>NZ_CP192020.1:0-4800000 GCF_050950185.1 Micromonospora sp. CA-249363 | reverse complement strand
CCAGCAGGTACGTGCCGAAGGCGCTCTGGATCACGGTGAAGATGATGATCACCGCGAGCCGGGTGTTGTAGAGGCCGACCTCCTTCGCCACGTAGTACAGCGGGTAGATCAGCGCCTCCTGCGGCAGCATGTTGGCCAGCAGGAACAGTCCGACGATCCAGAGTCGGCCACGGACCCGACCGATGCCCAGCGCGTACGCGTTGAGCAGCGACACGAGGACGCCGAACACCGCCACGGAACCGGCGATGAGCGCCGAGTTCCACAGCTTGAGCGGGAAGTCGACCTCGTTCCAGTACGTTCGCAGGCCCTTGGTGTAGAACTCGCTGGGCCAGCTCAGCGGCCCGGCCGACGAGTAGTCACCGGGCGACTTGAACGCGTTGAGCAGCATGAACGCGAACGGCACCAGCATGACGAGCGCGCCGACGGTGACCAGGGCGAGCACAACCCAGCGGCTTCCGCCGCGGTGGTGCCGGTCGCGGGCGGGCCGGCGGACCGGCGTCGGGGCCGGGATGAGCGTCACGGCCATGTCAGAACCCCCGGTCCCGGCGCTCGGCGCGCGCCTGCCACCAGATGAAGACTCCGGCCACCACGACGATGATCAGTGTGAGCACCGTGGAGATCGCCGAGCCGTAGCCGACCTGGAGCTTCTTGAAGAAGGTGTAGTAGGCGAAGTAGGACGGCACGTTCGTGGCGTTCTCCGGGCCGCCCCGGGTGAGCGCGAAGATCGGCCCGAACACCTTCAACGCCGCGATGGTGCAGGTCAGGGCGACCACGAAGGTCTCCGGCCGGATCTGCGGCAGGGTGATCGCCCGGAACCGGTGCAGCCAGTTCGCGCCGTCGACCTCGGCCGCCTCGTACAGCTCCGGGTCCACCCGCTGCAACGCGGCCATGAACACGACCACCGGGTAGCCGATCTGCACCCAGATCATCACCGCCATCACGGCCGGCAGGGCCGTGTCCGGGTCGCCGAGCCAGTCGTGGCGCAGCGCGCCGAGACCGACCGCGTCGAGCAGGCTGTTGAACGCGCCGTCGGGGCGCAGGATCCAGCCCCACACGATGCCGGCGACCACCACGGGCAGTACCTGCGGGAGGTAGAACGCGGCGCGCAGCGCGGCGGCCGTACGTGGCTTGAAGCGGCGTCCGATGACGTCGAAGAGCACCGAGGCGAGCAGCAGCCCGAGCAGGGTCGGCACCACCACCATCGCGACGATCATCGCCACCGTGTTGCGGAACGACGCCCAGAACACGTCGTCGTCCAGCAGCCGCTGGTAGTTGTCGAACCCGACGAAGGTGGGGTCGCCGATGCCGGACCACCTGGTCAGCGACAGGTAGCCGGTGCCGACCAGCGGCGCGCCGATCACCAGGAGGAACAGCGCCGCGCCGGGGATCAGATAGAGCCAGTACGCCGCGTCGCGGCCGCGCGGTCGGCGGCGGGGTGTCGGCGGGGTGGGCGTCGCCGTCGGGGGTACGGCGGCGACGGTCTCGGAGACTGCCATGGAAGATCCTTCCCGGCCGGGCGGGCGCGCCAATCGTGTCGGTCGCGCCCGCCGCTCGCCGTGTCACTTGCCGGTGATCTCCTTGACGCCATCGGCGTACGGCTTGGCGATCGTGTCGAGCACCTGGTCCGGGGACTTCGATCCGTTGATCAGGCCCTGGAAACCGCCCACCAGCACGTCGTAGTAGCCGGGCACCGGCCAGTCCGGGTAGAAGGCCAGGCCGTCCTGCTTGCTGACCGTGTTGAAGTCCTCGATCAGCTTGCGGTCCTTCGGGTCGCTGATCTTCGAGGCGTCGGCGGCGATCGGGACGCCACCGTTGTTTCCGATCAGGTCCTGGATCTCGGGGCGCAGGGTGATGTCGATGAAGTCGTACGCCAGGCTCTTGGCCTTGCTGTTCGACGGGACCACCCAGATGTTGCCCGACGACCCGGCGTTGAGGGTGTTGCCGGGGAAGAGGAACGTGTCCCAGTTGGCCTTCATCTCGGTCTTGAACCGGCCGTACCACCAGCTACCCGAGACGATCATGGGAGTCTTGCCGGCGATGAACGCGGTGCCCATGTCCTCGGCCTTGAGGCTCGCCGAGTCTTTGGCGACGTAACCCTTGCGCACCCACTCGGCGAACGTGTCCGCGCCGTACTTGAGCGGGTCGGCCTTGAAGTCGACCGGGTTCTTGTAGAGCTGGTAGTTGTCGACGAACTGCCGGTCGGCCTTGGAGAGCGCCAGCTGGTAGAAGAGCTGCCCGGCCGGGTACTCCGCGCCGGCCATGCCCAGCGGGGTGATCTTCTTGCTGACGAAGGTGTCCATCGCGGCGGTCATCTCGGCCAGCGTGGTCGGCACCTTGACGCCGTTGCGATCGAACAGGTCCTTGTTGTAGTAGACCGTGACGTACTCGCCGTAGTTGGGCACGCCGAACCAGTTGCCCGACCCCATCACGCCCTTGTCGCTGTACCGGGCGGTTGTCTGGAGGCTGGGGCTGAGCTTGCCGGCCCAGCCGCGCTTGTCGGCCTCGGCGCTCAGATCGGTCAGCAGACCCTGCGACGACAGTAGGCCGGCCGTCGCGTTGCCCTTGTTGTACTCCATGATGTCCGGGCCCTCGGACGAGTTGATGATCATGCCGGCGTTCTGCTGGATCTGCTCGAACGCCTTGCGCTCGAAGCGCACCTCGACGCCCGGGTGCTCGGCCTTGAAGATCTCGATCGCCTTGTCCCAGCCGACCCCCATGGCGCTGTTCTCGCTCTCGTAGTGCCAGAGCTTGAGGGTCTTGGCCCCGCTGTCGTCCTCGCTCTCGCCGCCGCCGCAGGCGGCCACGGTGGTCGTCGCGGTCGCCGCCAGGGCGATCGCCGCGACGATCCGGCGGAATCGCTGCATTGCTATCCTCCTCGGTGAGTATCGAGCCCGGTATCTCACTGGGCCCGTCGTCGCGTTGCCGCGCGGCGGCGGGCCGTTTTCACTGGTCAGACCCCATGGGGTCACTCTGTTCGCGGTGCGGCGGTCGAACCTCGGACCTCCAGCACGCACGGCAGCAGTTGTTGGTGGCGCTCGTCGCCCGCCCCGTCCAGGTGGCGTACCAGCGCCTCGATCGCGATCCGGCCCAGGGTCGACCCGGGCGAGGTCATCGCGGTCAGCGCCGGGGTGGCCAGCTCGGCGACCTGCGGCGAGGTGACCATCGAGACCACCGATACGTCGTCGGGCACCGACAGCCCACGCCCCGTCAGCTCACCGAGGATGCCGAAGAGCGCCGTCTCGTTCATCGCCAGCAGGGCGGTCAGCTCCGGGGCGCGGGCGAGCGCGGCGGCCAGGGCCGCCCGTCCGCCGGCGGCGCTGTCCTCGGCCGGGATCATGATCGGTTCCAGGCCGTGGCCGGTCATGGCCGTGACAAAGGCGTCCCGGGTACGCAACGCCGGCCCGTAACCGCTGGCCAGCGTCGCGGCCGAGTGGTTGACGTAGACGATCCGGCGGTGCCCCAGACCGACCAGGTGCGCGACGGCCTCCCGCACGGTCTGCTCGAAGTCGATGTCGACGAAGGAGAGCCCGCTGGCATCGCCGGTACGCCCGATCAGCACCAGCGGCACCCCCGCCTCCTGGAGCACGGTGACCCGCTCGTCGGCGAGCTGCACCTCCATCAGCACGACGCCGTCGAGCATTCGCTGGCTGGCGAGCCGTCGCAGGTCGTCGAGGTCTCCGCCACCGACCGGCGAGAGCACGAGGTGGTAGCCGACGGCGCTGGCCGCCGCGGCGGCGCCGGTGACGAACGCCGTCTCCGTCGCGCCCAGACCACGCTCGTCCATCGGCATCAGCAGGCCGAGGATGCGGCTACGCCGGCTGGCCAGCCCTCGGGCCATCGCGTTGGGCTGGTAGTCCAGCTCAGCCATGGCCGCGAGCACCTTGGCGCGGGTGGCCTGGGAGATCGGCCGGGCGCCGGTGAGCACGTACGACACGGTGCTGACCGAGACCTGCGCAAGGCGGGCGACGTCGTGCATCGTGGCCACTGGTGCACCTCCTCCGGCCCGGAGTGGAATCGCTTCCGGAAGATCGTCGAAGCGTTTCGACGAAACGCTTCGACAGACGCTAGGTCACGTGTTACGGCACCGTCAATAGCCGATGTCGAAAAGAAGTCCCGCGTGCCTGGCGTCGGCGATCCGCAGACGACCCCAGGGCACGCCCACGCCGCGCGAAGCGGGTGCCAGGCCGAGTCTCGGCGCGCCAAGGGCGTGCCGCGGGCAGCAATATCGGGGATGTTGCTGCCTCCGACGCGTCTCAGGCAGCAACTTCACCGATGTTGCTGCTTCCCGCGCGTCTGAGGCAGCAACTTCGGTGATGTTGTGAGGATCTTGGCGCGGGGCGCGGGGCGCGGGGCGCGGGGCGCGGGGCGCGGGGCGCGGGGCGCGGGGCGCGGGGCGCGGGGCGCGGCGATCCGTGGCGTCGATCTTGCACTTTCTGTGCCGACAAAGAGTGCCATACTGAACATTTCGTCAACAGTAAGTGCAAGATCGGCGCGACTGGATGGGTCCCGCGCGCTCCTCGCCCGGCCAGCCTGGGCATGATCGCGCACGATCCAGGATCCAGTGGTGTCGGCGTGACGGGGAGGCCACTGGATCCTGGATCGAGCACGATCTTGACATCGGCGACGCCTCTCATCGCGTCGATCTTGCACTTTCTGTGGCGACATAGGACGCGAAATGGGGCGGATCGGCATCCGAAAGTGCAAGATCGACGCGGTGGGCCCGGGGCGCGCGGTGGGCGCGGCGCGCCCGGGCGCGGGCGGGGGCGCGGTTTAGACGTCGATGTTGAGGCGTTGCAGGACTGAGGGGGCGATGAGGCCGGCGGTGGCCAGCACCACGACCACGGTCAGCACGGCGCGCAGGACGACGACTTCGGTCTTGCTGCCGGTGCGCAGGGCGATGCTGTTCGGGAGGCCGATCATCGTCCACATGCGGCGGCGGATCGGTATCGGCCAGAGGATCGGCACACCCGCCCTGGTGATCATGTCGCCGAGGATGTGCACGAAGCAGCCCACCCCGACGGCCGTACCGATCAGCGGATAACCCCGCCCGCCCGGCAGGTTGGCGAAGGTGAACCAGGCGGCTCCGGCCGACGCGAGCGTGACGATCACCCAGCCGGCCCGTTCGGCCCACTCGTCGAAGAGCCCGCGCAGGGCGAGGCCGAACATGAAGAACAGGATCGTGATCACCGCCCACTTGCCGTACGCGGCGCAGAGCGCGGTGGTGCCCCAGCCGACCAGCAGGGTGAACGGGAGCGTGTGGGTGAGCGTCCGGTGCCCGTTGTTGCGACGCGGATCCTTGCTGAGCTTCGTCGCGTAGTAGACGCCGAGCGAGATCTTCTCCATCACCTCGGCGACGAAGAGTGAGAAGACCCCGAACGTACGGGCGACGGTGGCGCCACCCTGGTTGCGGGTCACCTTGCCGGACAGGTCGAGGTCCGGGAAGAGCGCCCCACCCGCACACACCGCCGTGCCCACCGCCAGCGCCAGAGGCGATTGGTGGTAGTCGGCGAACTGGTCCAGCGCCCAGGACCCGGCCAGCCATACCGCCGCGCCGGACAGCGCGTGCGACGGTCCCATCATCTTCGGCTCACCCTCCCCAGGGATCTTGAGCGCCAAAACTACGCCACTGTAGCCAGCGTCGGTGTCGCAGGGGCGTCAGTTGACTCGTCCACAACGGACAGTGTCAGAGGGTGGGCGTGAAGCTCTGCCGGATCATCACGAAGTATGCCGCGTTGACCTGCCAGTCGAACTCCTTTGTCAACCACGAGACGGTGTAGGCGCGTCCGGCCGAGGTGTTGGCGAGCAGCCGGATGCTGTGCACCCGTTCGCCGGCGGCGTTCTCCCAACTGCACTCCCAGAGAGCCCCGCCGTCGAAGACGTCCAGCGGAGAGATGTCCACCTTGCGGTAGCCGGGGAGCGCGTCGGCGCCGAGGAGCCGCTTCTCCTCGGCGTCGAAGTGCGCCACCGGGTTGGTGCGCAGCGGCCCCGCCTCGACGCTGAGGACCCGCGCCCCACTGGGTTCGCGGAAGCAGGTGGCCGCCCCTTCGGTCCACCGTGCCCAGGCCACCGGCGCGGCGACGCGGAAGCCGGTCGGGTCGTCGTGCCAGGTCCAGCCGTCGCGCAGCCCGTACCGCGCGTCCTTCGGTGGTGGCACCGAGGGCACCGGCGTGGCGGTCGGTGGCGGGGGTGTGGCGCAGGCGAACGCGGCTGGTCGGGTGGCGGTCGCGCCCCCGCCGGAGCCGGACGGCGGCGTGCGGTCGTCCCGGCGGTGCAGCAGCGCCGCCGTGACGCCACCGGTGACGAGGAGGGCCACCGCGGTCGCCGCGCCGCCCCAGGCGATGAGCCGTCCGCGTCGGCCCACGGCGCGGTCCGTCGGGCGGTGGACCGGTGTCGCCGCGCCCGGCGCGGGACCCTTCGCGGGGACCGGGGCGGACCCGGCGGCCCGGCCCGCGCCGCGGACCGCCGCCACCGCGGTGGACCGTGCCGGCGTGGGCCGGTCGTGGTCGGCCGCCGCCGCGGCGCGCAGCAGAGGCTCGGCCTCGGCGGCGGTGAATCGCCGCCAGGGGTCGCGTTGCAACAGGCCGCTGATCACCGGGCCCAGGGGGCCGGCCCGACGCATCGGGTCCGGAGGCTCGGTGGCCAGCGCGCTGAGCGTCGCCATCGCGCTGGAGCGGGCGTACGGGGACTGCCCCTCGACCGTCGCGTAGAGCGTCGCGCCCAGCGACCACAGGTCGGTACGCGGGTCCGACACACCGTCACGCGCCCGCTCCGGTGCGACGAACTGTGGAGAGCCGAGCACCAGGCCCGGGCCGGTCATCGCCCCGTCGCCACCGTCGAAGGTGGCCAGGCCGAAGTCGGTGAGCACGACCCGCCCGTCGTCGGCGACCAGCACGTTGTGCGGCTTCACGTCGCGGTGCAGGACACCGGCGGTGTGCGCGGCCCGCAACGCGGCAAGTACCGCAAGCCCGATCTGGGCCGTACGGGCGGGGTTGAGCGGGCCCTCGGCGTTGATGATCTGCTGCACCGACCGGGATGCGACGTACTCCATCACGATCCAGGGGTTCTCACCGTCGTGCACCACGTCGTACAGCCGGACGACGTTGGGGTGGTTGAGCCGCGCGGCGGTGCGCGCCTCGCGGAGCGTCCGCAGTCGTAGCTCCGCGCGTTCGGCCTCGGCCAGCCAGGCCGGCGGTACGACCTCCTTCACCGCCACGTCCCGGTGCAGCATCTCGTCGCGGGCCAGCCATACCCGGCCCATCCCGCCGGTGCCGACCAGGTCGAGCAGCCGGTACCGACCCGCGATCAGCAACTGCTGCACGGCCGCTCCCCCTCGGTCACCCTGAGTTACACGATAGCCACCGTCGCCGGTTTTCTCATCCGCTGAGCGGCCTCGATCCACGCCGGACGGAGGGCTGAGCAGGGCCATACGGCGCAGGTCAGCGGGGTGGTCGGAAACTCTTTCGCACCGTGGTCCAGTCCCCGTCGGCGGTGGCCCAGTCACGGTCGTCGGTGATCCAACCCAGCGTCCAGCGCGACTCGCCGACGATCTGTTGCCGGGCGTGGATTCGCGGGCCGTCCGGGGCGACCCACCGACACTCCCATTCGGCGTCATCGTCGCCGGTGGCGAGCCGGATCTCCTCGTAACCGGGCAGCGCTCCGGCCCGGGCGGCCTCGTCGCGGGCGGCGCGCAGCCGGGTCATCGGGTCGGCCGCACCGCCTTCGGCGACGCTCAACGCTCGGCCGGTGGCCGGGTCCTGGAAGCAGGCCACCGTGCCCTCCCGGGAGTAGTACCAGGTCGCCGGGACGGAGACCCGGAAGCCGGTGGTGTCGGAGTGCCACACCCATCCCGGTGGCGGCCGGAACCGCTCGCCCGCAGCGGGTGACCCGACCGAGACCGGTGCGCCGACGACGTCCGGGCGGACGCAGGGAAACGGCGGTGGGGGCACGTCACGGCCCCCGGGCGGCGGCCGACCCGGGCCGCCGCGGTGCGGGCCGCCCCGGTCGTCGCCGTACTCCCCGTCCGGCCCTCGACCGTCGTCCACCTGGCCGGTGGTCGGGGTGGTGGTCGGCCCGGCGGTGCCGGTCGGGACGTCACCGGCCACGGCCAGCGCGGTGCCCACACCGGCGGCGGCCGCCACGAGCAGCGCCGTGACCACCAGCGCCGCCCGCCGCGCCGCCGGCCGGCGGGCCGCTCGCGCTGCCGCGGGGATGGCGGGCTCCTCCCGCTGCCGGATATCCGGGTCGGTGTTCGTGCGGTGTTCGGAGGGGGTGGCTCCGGGCGGGCCGACGCCGCTGCCGGGCGCGTCGGGCGTGGGTCGCCCGCTGGCGGGGGCGGCCGGTTCCCCGGAAGTGGACGCCGCCCGGGCGGGCGATCCGGTCGCGGCCGGAGCGCTGGCCGCAGCGGTAGGACCGGTCGGGCCGGGGACGCTCGTCACGTCGGCGATGCTGGTCGGCGCTGTCGGGCCGGTCGGTCCTGGCGTGGGCAGAGCGGCGTCGGGCCCGGCTGTGGCGTGCGGGGGACCGTCCGGCGGGTCGGTGCGGCCGGTGGCGGCGGCGAGCAGCCGGCGGGCCCCGTCGTGGTCGAGGCGGTCGTGGGGGTCGCGGCGTAGCAGCCCGTCGAGCACCGGCGCGAGCGGACCGGCGTGCGGCGCCGGGTCCGGTGGGCCGGCGGCCAGCGCGCTGAGGGTGGCCATCGCGTTGCTGCGGGCGTACGGGGAGCGGCCCTCCACGGCGGCGTGCAGGGTGGCGCCCAGCGACCACAGGTCGGCGGCCACCGTGGACACTCCCTCCGCGGCCCGCTCCGGGGCGACGTACTGCGGGGAGCCGAGCACCATCCCGGGACGGGTCATCGCGCCGTCCCCGCCGTCGAAGGTGGCCAGGCCGAAGTCGGTGAGCATCACCCGGCCGTCGTGGGCGACGAGCACGTTCTGCGGCTTGATGTCGCGGTGCAGCACCCCGGCGACGTGCGCGGCCTCCAGGGCGTCGAGCAGGGCCAGGCCGATCCGGGCGGCACGGACCGGATCGAGGGGCCCCTCGGCGTCGAGCACGTCCTGCAGGGTGCGCGACGGTACGTACTCCATCACGATCCACGGACTGCCCTCGACCTGGACGACGTCGTAGAGCCGGACCACGGCGGGGTGGTTGAGACGGGCCGCGGTGCGCGCCTCGCGCAGCGTGCGCGAGCGCAGCTCGGCCCGCTCGTTGTCGGCCAGCCAGTTCGGCGGTACGACCTCCTTGACGGCGACCTCGCGATGCAGCATCTCGTCGCGGGCTCGCCAGACCCGACCCATGCCCCCGCGGCCCACCAGGTCGAGCAGCCGGTACCGACCGGCGATCAGCACCTGCGCACGCTCCTCCTCAGCCGCTGTCCGGTGTACACCCTAACCAGCGGATCGGAACGTACCTATCGGTCGTCCGACCTAGCTCACGAGGCGGCGTGGTCGGCGGCGGCGAGCAGATTGCCCTCCGGAATGGCGATCCGGTCCCGTCCGCCGGCCAGTCGGGCGGCGGCCCGGCGAGCCTGGAGCGGGCCGTGGTCGCGACGGGCGGCGGCGTAGCTGGCGGCGGTGCGGGCCGCGATGGTGGTCCATCCGTAGCGTTCGCCGACCATGGTCCGGGCCCGCCGGGCGACCCGCCGGGCGAAGACCTCGTCGCCGAGCAGTCGGTCGACCGCGCCCGCGAGGGCGACCGGGTCGCTGTGCGGGAACGTCACGCCGGTGACGCCGGGTTCGACGATCTCGGCGAGGCCGCCGGTACGGGCCACCGCGAGGGGCGCCCCGGCCGCCGCGGCCTCCAGCGCCACCATGCCGAACGGCTCGTAGAGGCTGGGGACCACCGTCGCGTCGGTGGCGCCGAGCACCGCCGGCAGTTGGGTGGCGTCGAGGAAGCCGGTGAAGCGGACGGTCGAGCCGAGCGCGAGTCGACGGGCCTCGGCCTCCAACTCGGGGCGGTACGGACCGTCGCCGGCGATCACCACGCGCAGCCCGGGGTGCCGCTCGCGCAGTCGGGGCACCGCGTGCACGAGATGCTGGACGCCCTTCTCGTAGACCAGCCGGCCGGCGTACCCGACCAGGGGACCGTCCGCGGCGAACCGCGCGCGGGCCGACGCGACCGCGCGTGGTCGGGCCCGCCAGGCCCGGTCGTCGACCCCGTTGGGGACCACGTCGACAAGCCCGGCCGGTACGTCGAACAGCGCGCTGACCTGGTCCCGCATGTAACCCGAACAGGTGATCACGCGGGTGGAGGTCCCGCTGAGCCAGTGTTCGACGCCGTGGATGGTGCGGTTCATCTCCTCGGGCAGCCAGCCCTGGTGCCGGCCCGCCTCGGTGGCGTGGATGGTCGTGACCAGCGGCAGGTCCAGATGCTCGGACAGGGTCACGGCGGTGTGCGCGACGAGCCAGTCGTGGGCGTGGATGACGTCGTACGTGCCGGCCTGGGTGGCGCGCAGGGCGGTGCGGGTGAGGGTGTGGTTGAAGGCCATCGTCCAGGCGAGCAGCGATCCGGTGGCGAGGGGGAACGCGACGGGGTCTTCGGGGGCGCGCAGGATGCGGACGCCGTCGGCGTACTCCTCCAGGGGTGCGCCTTCGGCGTGGCGGGTGACGACGGTGACCTCGTGCCCGGCGGCGGCCAGGGCCACGGAGAGGGCGTGGACGTGGCGGCCGAGGCCGCCGACGAGCACCGGCGGGTACTCCCACGACAGCATCAGCACCCGTAGCTGGCGGGCGGGGTTGATGTCGATCACGTGGGCATCGGGTGACATGCGGCCCCCTTTGAGTTGTCCCCGGGCGCGCGCCGACCGACACCGGAGTCGATGTCGCCGTCGCGTCTGGATCGGGGCCAATCCTGCCGGCGCCGAGATAACCAGCGGAGACACCGCCGTTGCGGTCATGTAAAGCGCTACTGGCCTCTTCGGCGCACCCGCAGCAGCTCGGCCACCGACCACGCCTGGAACGGGCAGCCGGTCGCGGAGTGCGGCGCGACACCGTCGGCCGTCTCACTTACCGAGCCTAGCCCATATTCGGTCAGATGGGACTCAATACCAATCAATACGTCATCGACTGACATCTTGCCCCGGCGGGCGGCGTCCACGTACGGCCCGAGCAGCCACGGCCACACCGTGCCCTGGTGATAGCCGCCATCCCGCTCGGCCGGGCCGCCCCGATGGCGACCCACGAACTCGGGCGCATCCTCGGTGAGGCTGCGCGGTCCGAGCGGGGTGAGCAACCCGTTCGCGACCCGGCGCAGCGTCGCCTCGTCCGGCTCCAACGGCGCGAACGGCAACGACCAGGCCAGCAACTGGTTGGGCCGCAGCGCGTCGTCGTCGTGCAGGGCGGCCCCACCCAGCGGGTACGCCGGCGCGGGCGCGTCCAGCACGTCGTGCAGCCACCCGGTCGGGGCCGGGAACCGTTCCCGGAACGAGGCGGTGGCCTGCGCGTGCAGTCGCCACAACCCGCCCGCGTCGTGCCCGGCCAGCTCGGTCAACTCGGCGAGCCCGGCCAGCCCGTTGATCCACAACGCGTTGACCTCGACCGGCTTGCCCGTGCGCGGGGTGACCGGGACGCCGTAGACGCGGGCATCCATCCAGGTCAGGGCGGTGCCCGGGGCGCCCTGGGTGAGCAGCCCGTCGGTCTGGTCGACGGCGATGCCGTACCGGGTGCCGGCAACGTGCGCGTCGACGACCGTACGCAGCGCGGGCAGCAGCTCGTCGCCGAGATCCGTGTCGCCCGTGACCGTCACGTGCCGGCTCACCGCGTGCAGGAACCACAGGGTGCCGTCGACGGTGTTGTACTCCACCCGGCCGGTGTCGGCCGTGTTGGCGAGCATCCCCTCGGAGAGGGTCGCCGCGTACGCCCGCAGCAGTTCCCGCCCCTCGGTGGCCCGACCGGTGCAGAGGAACAGCCCCTCGTACGAGATCATCGTGTCGCGCGACCAGGCCCCGAACCACGGATACCCGGCCACCACGTCGACCGCCGCCTGCCCGGTTCGGACCACGAACGCGTCGGCGGCCAGCGCCAGCGTCGCGTCCACGTCGTCGGCCGGCTTGGCCGTCGCCACCAACTGCCGGTTGCGTCGTCGGGCCGTCGCCACGATCTCGTCGGCCGGCGGCGGCTCCTCGTCCAGCCGACCCGCCCAGGCCCGCACCGACACCGTGTCGCCGGGACGTTCCAGCTCCCCGGTGAAGCGACCCGCGTACCAGACGTCCTCGTCCGGGTGCAGGCCCCGGTTGGCCTCCTCGCGGTGGTGCACGCCCAGCCACCACTGCCCCTCCGGTGCCCAGCCCGGACCGGCGAGCCGGTACGCGCCCTCGACCACCGCGCCGTCGGCGACGGTCTCGACCTGCGGAGTCGGCCCGTCGGCCCGCCGCTCGCCGTGCGCGTCGCGCCAGGTGCACGCGGCGGACAGCTCCAGCCGTACCGGACCGCCGGCGACCAGCCGGTGCACCACGGCCACGCAGGAGCGGCCGGGCAGCATGGCCAGCTCGCGTTCGATCACGACCCCGCCGATCCGCCACCGCCAGCGGGGGAGCCCGTCGACCAGCTCGAAGCGCTCCAGCAGCTCGAAGCCGCGCGGGTCGACGTCGCCGGAGGACCATTCGTGCGCGCCGAGGCGTACCCGCGCCCCGGACGGCAGGGTGACGGCCGGGTCGAGACTGACCAGTCCCACCTGACGGGACGCTGGAGTATCTCCCGGCACCACCAGCAGACCGTGGTAGCGGCGGGTCCGCAACCCGCCGACGGTGCCCATGGCGTACCCGCCGAGGCCGTCGGGCACCAGCCACTCCCGGCTGGAAGCGCTGGTCAGGTCGCCACAGACCTGCGGGCCGAAACGAATGTCGATCAACTTTCCTCCACCGCCGCCGAGGTGTAACACGCCACGGCGAGAATGGCCGCTGTGGTGAAGTACCGCGGCGGCGTCAAAGATGTGCACGTGATCACTGACGGATCGTCCTCCGACGCCTCGCCACCCGACGCTGAGCGGCTCCGGCTCGCCCAGGCGGACTCGGGTGAGCAGGACTGGCGTGCATGGGGTCCCTATCTGTCCGAACGGGCGTGGGGGACGGTACGGGAGGACTACAGCGAGCACGGTACGGCGTGGGACTACTTCCCACACGACCATGCGCGGTCCAGAGCCTACCGGTGGAACGAGGACGGGATGGCCGGCGTCTGCGACGACCGGCAGACCTTCGCCTTCGCGCTGGCGCTCTGGAACGGAAAGGACCCGATCCTCAAGGAGCGGATGTTCGGCCTCGGCGGCGACGGCGGCAACCACGGCGAGGACGCCAAGGAGTACTGGTGGTACCTCGACAGCACCCCGACGCACTCCTGGATGCGCTGGCGTTACCACTACCCCCAGGCGGCCTTCCCGTACGACGAACTCGTCGCGGTGAACGCGCTGCGCGGCCGGGACGACACCGAGTACGAGCTGGTGGACACCGGCATCTTCGACGACGACCGGTACTGGGCGGTGACCGTCGACTACGCGAAAGCGTCCCCGACCGACCTCTGCATGGTGATCACCGTCGCCAACCGGGGCGACAAGGCGGCGACACTGCACGTGCTGCCCACCCTGTGGTTCCGCAACACCTGGGCCTGGGGACTGCCCGGCGGCGACCGGATTCCCCGGCTGACCGGTGAGGGCACCCGGCTGGTCGGTGAGCACCGGGTGCTCGGCCAACTGCTGCTCGAGGGCGACGGCGGCCCGGTGCCGCTGCTCTGCGACAACGACACCAACGCCGAACGGCTCTGGGGCCTGCCGGGCCGCTCGCCGTACCCGAAGGACGGCATCAACGACCACGTCGTGAACGGCGCGCCCACGGTCAACCCGGCTCGCGAGGGCACCAAGGGCGCGCTGCACTACGTGCTCGATGTGCCGGCCGGCGGGCAGCGCCAGATCCGCCTGCGGCTGACCCGTACCGCGTCGCCCCCGGCCGCCGGCCCGCCGCCCCCGGCGGACCTGCGCGACGGCTTCGAGTCGGTGGTGTGGGCCCGGCGGGCCGAGGCGAACCGGTTCTTCGCCAACGTCATCCCGGAGGCTGCCACGGCCGACGAGGCGCTGGTGGCCCGGCAGGCCATCGCCGGGTTGATGTGGGGCAAGCAGTTCTACCACTTCGACGTCAAGCGCTGGTTGGACGGCGACCCCGGGTCGACACCGCCGGCCGGGCGTCGGCACGGGCGCAACAGCGCGTGGTGGCACATGACCAGCTTCGACGTGATCTCCATGCCCGACCCCTGGGAGTACCCCTGGTACGCGGCCTGGGACCTGGCCTTTCACTGCGTGAGCATCGCCCGGGTCGACCCGGGCTTCGCCAAGGAGCAGATCCTGCTCCTGCTGCGCGAGTGGTACCTGCACCCCAACGGGCAGATCCCGGCGTACGAGTGGGCGTTCGGCGACGTGAACCCGCCGGTGCACGCGTGGGCGGCGCTCAAGGTGTTCGAGATCGACGGCGGCAAGGACTTCGAGTTCCTGGGCCGGGTGATGCACAAGCTGCTGCTGAACTTCACCTGGTGGGTCAACCGCAAGGACACCGGCGGCAACAACGTCTTCGAGGGCGGCTTCCTCGGGCTGGACAATGTCGGGCCGTTCGACCGCTCGGCGGCGCTGCCGGTGGCCGGCGTGCTGGAGCAGTCCGACGGCACCGGCTGGATGGCCATGTACGCGCTCAACCTGCTCGACATGGCCATCGTGCTGGCCGAGCACGACCGGACCTGGGTGGACACGGCCACCAAGTTCTTCGAGCACTTCCTGTACATCGCCGCCGCCGCGTACGAGCAGGGGCTGTGGGACGACGAGGACGCCTTCTTCTACGACGTGCTGCGGCTCGCCGACGGCACGAAGGTGCCGCTGAAGGTCCGTTCGGTGGTCGGGCTGCTGCCGCTGGCCGCCACCACCCGCCTCACCGCCAAGACCCTGCACCACCTGCCGGAGCTGGGCGCGCGGCTGCGCTGGTTCCTCACCAACCGCCCCGAGTACGCCCAGGTGATCGGCACCCGACGAATCGGCCCGGACGGTCGCCAACAGCGGCTGCTGTCCATGGTCGGCCAGGAACAGGTGGTCCGGCTGCTCGCCCGGATGCTGGACACCGACGAGTTCCTCTCCGACTTCGGCCTCCGTACGCTGTCCCGCGCACACCTGGACAAGCCGTTCTCGGTGAACCTGGGCGGGCAGGAGTTCTCCGTCGGCTACGAGCCGGCCGAGTCGACCAGCGGCCTCTTCGGCGGCAACTCGAACTGGCGTGGGCCGATCTGGATGCCGACGAACTTCCTGCTGATCAGCGCGCTGCGCGACTACGCCGCGTTCTTCGGGGACTACCTCCAGGTGGAGTATCCGACGCGCTCGGGGGTGAAGCTCTCGCTGGACGAGATCGCCGACGACCTGTCAGCACGGTTGATCTCGCTGTTCACGCAGGACGACTGGGGCCGTCGACCGATCTACGGGGCAGCGCACCTGTTCCAGACCCACCCCGACTGGCGGGACCTGGTCGCCTTCCCCGAGTATTTCCACGGCGACAACGGCGCCGGCCTGGGCGCCTGGCACCAGACCGGCTGGACCGCCCTGGTCGCCGACCTGATCCTCACCCTGCGCCGTTGACGGTGCCCTGCCCGCCATGATCGCGTCCGTACCCGCAAGATCCCCGCAACTTCACCGATGTTGCTGCATCACGGCGGCTGGAAGCAGCAACTTCACCGAAAGTGCGCGGATCATGCGGGTGCGCGGGTGCGCGGGTGCGCGGGTGCGCGGGTGCGCGGGTGTGTGCGGGTGTGCGGGTGTGCGCGGATCAGGGTGCGGGATGACGCGGATGCCATGCCGGGCCGGCCGGAAAGATCACGCATGCCGGACGGGCTTGACCATCGGACCCGAAGCGGGCGTGGTGTCAGTACCCGCGTCGGTGTTCAATGGCGCGTTATGGAGTGGACAGTGCCCATCGCCGTCGTGTTGTCGCTCGTGCTCGTGTTCCTGGTCGCCGGGGGTGGCCGTCGTTCCGACGCGGCTCAGCTGGCTCGCCGGCTCGCCGTGGTCGAGCGCAAGCTGGATCTGATCATGGCGCATCTCGACATCCGCGAGCCGGAACTCGAGGCCCCCGGGGCGGTCCTGCAAGAGCTGCTCGCCGGCCGCAAGATCCAGGCCATCAAGGCATACCGGGAGGCAACCGGTGTCGGTTTGCGGGAGGCCAAGGACGCCGTCGAGTTGCTCGCCCGGCAGCGCGGCCTGGGCTGATTGTCAGCCCTCGTAGGCCGTCGCCGCTGACCCCACCCTTGCCGCGCTGCGCCGCAACATCCGCTGCGCCGCAAGATCCGCGGCGCTGCAAGGTCTGCTGCGCCGCAAGATCCGCGGCGCTGCAAGGTCTGCTGCGCCGCAAGATCCGCGGCGCCGCAAGGTCTGCTGCGCCGCAAGATCCGCGGCGCCGCAAGATCCGCGGCGCCGCAAGATCCGCGGCGCCGCAAGGTCTGCTGCGCCGCAAGATCTGCCGCGCTGCAAGGTCTGCTGCGCCGCAAGATCCGCGCAACTTCAGTGATGCTGCTGCATCACGGCGGCCTGAGCCAGCAACATCGCCGAAACTGTGCGGATCTTGCCGGCAGGCGCGGCATGATCGCGCTCGATCCCTGTTGTAGTGGTGTCCTCGGCGCCGGAGGCCACTACATCCTGGATCGAGCACGATCATGCGGGTGCGGGTGCGGGTGCGGGTGCGGGTGCGGGTGCGGGTGCGGGGCGCCGAGCAGGCCTCGAACTGCCGGGCTCACTCGTAGCCGACGTGGATCACCAACTGGCCGTTCCGGGGTTCGGCCACCACGTAGACGGAACCGGGATCGAGCAGTTTGGGTGGCAGGTTCAGCGACTTGGAGAGGCCCATCTGGTCGGCCAGCTCCTGCGGAGACTGCCCGGCCGGAGGCGCCAGCGTGACCTGCCAGGAGCACCCGCCGGAGGCGCACGTCTCGCTCTCGTCGACGACCGTCGCCCCGGCGGGTACGTCCGGGATGCGCCACTTCGGCGGCAACGAGCCCTCGTCGCCGAACGCCCACAGCGCCGCGAACCACAGGCCCCAACCGCAGGCCAGCAGGCCCACGACGCCGAGCCCGGCCAGGAGAAGACGTCGGGCGCGCCGAGGCGATGTCATCGGGCCAGGCTAGCGAGGCGGTGTGGAGATCCAGTGAACGTCAGCCGGTGAAGGGCTCGGGGCCGAGCCGGCCCCAGGCCACGAAGGCGGCTAGGGCGAGGTACACGAGGTTCACCGCGACGAACCTCGCCTCCTGGTAGCGCAGATGGGTGATCATCGCGCCAACCATCAGCAGCACCCAGCAGATGGCGGTGACCGGCACGAGGACCGGCGCGATGTCGAGCACGGCGGGCAGGATCAGGCCGACGGCGGCCAGGAGTTCGAGCACACCCAGGGTCTTGACGAAGCCGTCGCTGGCGTCTCCGGTCCACCCGCCGCCGCGGTGCGAGGCCAGCTTCTTGCGGGGTACGAACGTCTTGGTGATGCCGCCGGCCAACGCCACCGTGGCCAGTAGTCCGGCCGCGATCCACAGCGCGATGTTCATGAACGTTCCCTCCTGTTGGGGTCGCCCAGGAGACACCGTCGGCCCGGTGGCTGTGACTCACCTCGGCGGGTGATGTGCTGCACAGGCCCGTGGTGTCACAGGAGAGCGTCGACCGGTGTCGGGTGGTGGTGAACCGACATCGAGGACAGGAGTCGCGCATGGATCGCGCCGTGGACGCGTTCGTCACGCACCGGAACCTGCTCTTCACCGTGGCGTACGAGATGCTCGGCTCGGCGGCCGACGCGGAGGACGTACTCCAGGAGACCTGGCTGCGGTGGGCGGACGCCGACCACGCGGCGGTACGGGACCAGCGCGCCTACCTGGTCCGGATCACCACCCGCCAGTCGCTCAACCGGCTGCGGACGATCGGCCGGCGCAGGGAGTCCTATGTCGGCTCCTGGCTGCCCGAGCCGTTGCTGACCACGCCGGACGTCGCCGAGGACGTCGAGCTGGCGGAGCACGTGTCGATGGCGATGCTGCTGGTGCTGGAGACGCTCGGTCTGACGGAACGGGCGGTGTTCGTGCTGCGGGAGGTGTTCGAACTGGACTATGACGAGATCGCCGCGACCGTGGAGAAGACCCCTGCCGCCGTCCGCCAGATCGCCCACCGGGCCCGGGCACACGTCGCCGCGCGCCGACCACGCGGCCCGGTCTCCGCGAGTGAGGCGCGGCGCGCGTTGGAGGCGTTCCAACGAGCTGTCGATCTGGGCGACGTGCAGGGCCTGCTCGACATCCTGGCGCCCGACGTCGTCCTGCTGGGAGACGGCGGCGGCATCAAGCAGGCCGTGCTGCGGCCCGTCGTCGGCGCGGACAAGGTGGCCCGTCTGCTGGCCTCGCGGCAGGTGGAGGTCGCCACGCTGTCGCTGCACCCGGCCGAGGTCAACGGCTGTCCGGCGCTGATCGTGCGGTTCGACGGCGAACTCGACACCGTCCTGACGGTGCGCGTCGACGACGGTCTCGTCACCGGCCTGTACGCCGTCCGCAATCCCGAGAAGCTGTCGCACATGCGCCAGGCCACGGCGCTGCGCCGGTGAGGGACGCCGCCGGTCAGAACGGTGGCATGGAGGCCTCGCGGGGCCGGTGACGGGATCGTCGGGTGTCCACAGCGGCGACGCTCAGCAGCACCAGTGCGGCGGCCGCGCCGGCGGGGAGCGGCGGCAGGGGGAGTGTCACCGGCACCAGCAGGACGAGGGCCAGCAGGCCGAGCGCCCGCGATCGGGAGACCCGGTCGAACACCTGGTACTCCAGGGCCGCCCGGCCGGCGAGGAAGAGCGCCGGGCCGCCGAGGACGGCGATCAGCCAGGCGGCCGGGAGGTGGCCGAAGGGCTCGGTGATGTAGAGCTCCATCCCCACGCCGGTCAGCACGATCCCCGCGATCATCGCCAGGTGCGCGAACGCCATCTGCGTGGCGAGCCGGGCGGGGTCACGGGAGGTGCCGATGGCGGTGTCCAGCGTCCCGCCGGCCAGGTGGAAGTAGATCCGCCACAGCAGGACGGTCGTGGACAGCGCGAGCACGAAGGCGGCCGTCTGCGCGGCGTGGAAGCTGCTGCCGCTGAAGGCCAGCCCGATGACGAAGATCGCCTCGCCGAGCGCGATGAGCAGGAACTGCTGGTACCGCTCGGCCAGGTGCTCGGCCGCGATCCCCTGCACGCCGAGCCGCTGCGCGCCGAGTCGGGGAGTCGGCCACCCGAGGTACGACCCGGTGTGGTCGACCAGCACCGCTAGGGCCCAGAGCCAACCACGGATCGTGCCGTCGTTCACCAGCCCGCCGACGAGCCAGAACGGCGCGCTCAGGCCGAGCCAGAACATGATCCGGATGGACTGCTGCGGATCGGGCCGGCCGTGCCCGGCGATGTGGAAGTACGCCACCCGGCCGACCTGGAGGGTCACGAGCGTGATGGCGAAGAGGGAGGCCCGCGCGCCGAATCCGTCGGGCACCGCGACCGCCATCGTCATCGCGCCCGCCATCGTGATGACGATGACGGCCTGGACGATCATCGCCTCGGGGTCGAGCCAACTGGTGGACCAGACCGTCAACGTCCAGACGGCCCACAGCGCCAGCAACAGCACCAGCGCCTGACCGAGGCCCGCGAACTCGCCACGCTCGCCCCCGGTGAAGTCGTCGATCAGTCGGAGGGAGATCCGGGTGAGGGCGAAGACGAAGACGAGATCGAGGAACAGCTCCAGGAAGGTGGCTCGCTCGCGGGTGCCCGCGCCGCGCACCAGCCCTCCACCAGGGATCTCCCTCACCCGCCGACCGCCTCGGCGGGCGGACGCCGTCGAACGACCACATGCCCTCCCGTCCCGGTGACCTGATCACCTAACGAACGAGCTCCGGGTACGGCAGCGAGTGGCCCCGGAGCAGGCGATCAGTCACCAATCCGTCACGAGGCGGGTGCGGACAGTGCGGCTCGTTACGCTCGGCCGGTGTCCGTACCTGCCGAGGCCATCGAACACGAGCGTCGCCTGCTCATCGTCGCCGCCGCCCGCGAGCTGGCCGAGACCGAGGGCTGGGTGGGTCTCAGCGTCCGGCGGGTCGCCGAACGGGCCGACATGGACATCGGCGACCTCTACCGGCACTTCGCCGACCAGGAGGCGATGCTGGCCGCCGTCGCGGTGCACGGCTTCGCCGACCTGGCCGCCGCGCTGACCGCGGCGCACGCCGACAACCCGTGTCCCGAACGGGCGTGGGCGGTGATGGCTTCCGCGTACCTCGATTTCGCGTACGCCAATCCGGCTGTCTACGACGCGATGCTCGCGCTGACCCCGGACCTCGGCCTCGGCGCGGCCGGGGTGCCGGCGGCGCCGCGAGCCGTCTTCGCCGCGCTACGGGCGGCGCTGCTCCCGCTGGCGCAGGGGCGCGACCCGGACACGCTCGCCGAGGTGGGCTGGAGCCTGCTGCACGGGGTCGTCATGCTCACCCGCGGTGGTCGCCTGCGCCCCGAGGCGCAGGAGGAGCGGGAAGCGATGATCACGGAGAGGCTGCTGTGGTGGCCCTGCCCGACGAGCGAGAACCCGGTGGGTGCGGGATACGCCATGCCCTAGAGTCGCGTCCGCACGATCATGATCGCGAGGAGGGGTCGGGATGACCGTGGACCAGGAAGCCCGCCGACGGGCACAGGTGCTGATCTTCGACGCGGACGACACGTTGTGGGAGAACAACGTCGTCTTCGAGCGGGTGATCGACGACTTCCTGGCCTGGATCGACCACCCCACGATGGACCGGACGGAGATCCGGGCGATCCTCGACGACATCGAGCGGGCCAACGCGGTGGCGCACGGGTACGGCAGCAAGGTGTTCCTGCGCAGTCTCGGCGAGTGCCTGGAGCGGCTGCGTGAACGGCCGGCCACCGACGCCGAGCGCCAGGAGATCGACCGGCTCGCCCTGGCGCTGGTGGAGCACCGGGTGGAGCTGATGCCCGGTGTGGCCGAGGCGCTCGACGAGTTGGCACAGCGGCACGAGCTGCTGCTGCTGACCAAGGGCGACCGGGAGGAGCAGCAGCGCAAGCTGGACGCGTGCGGTCTGCTGCACCACTTCGGGGCCGCGCACATCGTCGCCGAGAAGGACGTCGACACGTACCGGTGGCTGGTCCGTCAGCACGGGTTCGAGCCGGCCGGGGCGTGGATGATCGGCAACTCCCCGAAGTCGGACATCCTGCCGGCGCGGGCCGCCGGGCTGAACGCGGTGTTCATCCCGAACGAGAACACCTGGGTGTTGGAGAACGACGAGTTGGACCCGACCGACACGGGCGTACTGCGGCTCGCGGCCTTCCGGGACCTGCTGGACCACTTCTGACCGTCGAATCCGAACAGCGTCAGCGATCATGGTCGCGTTACGCGTAGGTGCCGCTTTTCGCCCTTGAGATCAGTCACGTCGCGGCCGGCCCGGCAACGCTTGTCCGGCCCGGCGCGATCCGCCTAGCCTGGGCCGGCGCTCGCGGCCTTTCGGGGTGTGCCGGGGGCGCACCGGCGTCCGACAGGTGGGCACCGTGGAGCTGAGTGCAGGGCGGCCGGGCCTCCCCACCGAGCCGCGTGGCGTCGTGCCGCGCCCACGCGCGCGGTGATATGCCGGAGCTGTCCGCTCCCCCGTCGGACGGCCGGGGGTCAGGGCCGGGTAGTTGCGGACCCGGTCCTGACCCGGCCGCCCGGATCGCTGTGCCTAGGCGCGGTGCCGGCCGTCGCCGGCGTGGTGGGCGTCCGGCTCTCCGGTGCTGCCGCGGACGATCGAGATCGCCACGCGGCAGAACTCGTCCATGTCCGGGTTGAAGCCGGCCGCGATGTCGGGATGCAACCCGGAGCGGGTCTCGTCCAACAGCCGCTGGCACACCTGCTCGACCGGTTCGCCCGCGTAGCTGTCGCGGACCCGGTCGGTGGCAGCCTGGAGAGCCGAGGTCAGCTGGTCCTCCAACGGGCCGCGCAGCTTCTGCTGCACAGGATCGAGCCCGCGCGGGTCGAGCGTGACATGTGGCTCCGACATCGGTGCTCCCTTCGTCGGCGTCCGCGATACCCCACCGCGGCCGTCGGTCAAACGCCGGTCGGTACGGCGGCGACCCGCACCTGGTAGGAGAAGTCCTCCGCCGGCTCCTCGTGGTACGACAACCGGCGGATTTGCCGGTCGTCGTCGTAGAGGGCGACATCCACCAGGACGCCGAGATGCGCCAGGCCGATGGTGGACACGCGCTTCTTGTCCTGGAGCACCGCGCAGACGCCGCCGAGCAGTGTGCTGGCGTCGGACGTACGGTGCCCGGGCGGGCAACGCAGAACCACGTCCACCTCGATCGGCCCGGGCAACGGCGTCCAGCCGGTGCGCTGGGCCGCGCCCAGGGCGGCCTGGAGCAGGGTGCGGACCCTCGTCGCCTGCCGGTGCCCGGCGGCGAAGATGGACAACGCTTCGGTCTTGACCGGTGGCAGGCCGCTCACCTCGAACGTCAGGGCGAGAGCGCGGGTGTCCTGCACGGCGGCACCTCCCTCGTTGGGGACGATCCTGCCGAACCGGTGCAGTGGCGGAAGGGCGTTCCCGCGATAACCAACCGATCGGGCAGGCTGGGTCGGCCGGAGGCGTGTCGACGGCGGCGGCGAACGCGCTGGCTGCGGCGTTGGGAAAGACGCTAGTGCACGTCGCGCGCCCTCGGTAGTCGGTCGTTCACCCGGTGGTCGACGGCGGAAAGGCGCAGAACTCGTTGCCCTCCGGGTCGGCCAGCACCCACCAGCGCGCCCTGTCCACCGGCTCGCGCAGCAGCGTCGCGCCCGCGTCGAGCAGCGCGGTCGGCTCCGGGGCAGTCATCTCCACGTCCCAGTGCATCCGGTTCTTGCCGGCCTTGGGCTCGTCGACCCCGTCGAACACCCACGCCTGCCAGGGGAAATCGGCGGCGTCGTGCAGCGACGCGGTGTTCGGCCCGGACCCGGTCGTGCCGCCCAGCACGCCGGCCCACCAGGCCGCCTGCCCCGCCGGGTCGACGGCGGCCACCACCAGCTCGACCGGGCCCGGCCGGGTCCCGTCGCCGGCCGGGAGCACGCAGAACTGGTTGCCCTCCGGATCGGCCAGCACCCACCGCCCGACGTCACCGTCCGGCTCGCGCACCGACTGCGCGCCGGCCGCGAGCAGCGCCGCCGGGTCCGCGTCGGAAAGACGCAGATCCAGGTGTACGCGGGTACGGCCGACCCGGGGCTCGGGAACCCGGTTCACCCAGATCGACTCGGCGTCCGAACGCGCCGAACGAGGGTCGATCCTGGTGTCGCCGTCACCGGCGTCGGCCAGGTCGGCGTCGAGCACCCGCGCCCAGAAGCCGCCCAGGGCGAGCGGGTCGGCGGCGTCCAGACAAAGGTCCTTGAAGCGTGCGATCATCGCACCAGCATGCCTGCTCCGGGGGTCGCCGGTGGGGTCACGAACCGCGTGGCGTCCGCGAGATCCGCGCAGTTTCGGTGTTGTTGCTGCCTCCGGCGGCGCTGAGGCAGCAACAACAGGGATGTTGTGCGGATCCTGCCGGCGCTCAGCGCGGTCGGTGCGCTGGGCCTCTCCCGGGCGCGAGCGCGACGCTGACGCCCACCCCACCCCACCCCACCCCCGCCCGCCCGGCCCGCCCGCCCACCCGGCCCGCTCCCGGTGATCAAGAGGTTTGCGTCAGGAAAGACGTCTTTCCTGACGCAAACCTCTTGATCACCAGGGCTGAGAGGGGGTGGGGGTTGGGGGTGGGTGTTGGTTGTTGGTCGGGGGTTGGCGCGTCGTGTTGCCGGCAGGTTTCGCGGCGCGGCGAGCGGGGCAGTGTAGCCGCACGGAGTATCCGAGCGGGGCGTTTTCGCAGCTCCTGGGCTCGGAGCCAGCTCACCGTGCGCCGGGGCACGGATGCCCTCCCCGGCCTGTTGTGCCAAGAGAGGGGGAGGGCGATGACGGACCCCGATACGGCCCGACAACGGCGTCGCCCGGTGGCCCGGGTTGGAGCGATGGCCGCCGCGCTGGCGCTGGTCGCGCCGCTCGCCGCGTGCGGCGCCGACGAGAGTGGTGGCCCACCGACGCTCAACCTGTACTACCCGCCGGAACAGAACCTTCAGAAGGTCGTCGACGACTGCAACAACCAGGCCCAGGGGCGGTACAAGATCGTCTATCGGGTGCTGCCCCGGCAGGCCGACGACCAGCGGGTGCAGATGGTGCGACGGCTCGCCGCCGAGGACACCGGCATGGACATCCTCGGCCTGGACGTCACCTGGACCCAGGAGTTCGCCAGCGCCGACTGGATCCGCGAGTGGACCGGCCAGGACAAGGCCGAGGTCGAGCAGGGCACCCTCGCCGGGCCGCTGGCGACCGCCCGCTACGAGGACAAGCTCTACGCCGCGCCGAAGAACACGAACGTGCAGCTCCTCTGGTACCGCAAGAACCTGGTGCCGCAGCCGCCGACCACCTGGGACCAGATGATCACCGCGGCCCGGCAGCTCAAGGAGCAGGGCAAGCCGTACCAGGTGCTCACCATGGGCGCGCAGTACGAGGGCCTTGTCGTCCTCTACAACACCCTCGCCGAGAGCGCCGGAGGCAAGGTCCTCTCCGACGACGGCAAGAAGGCCGTGATGGACGACGGTACGGTTCGAGCGCTGGAGCAGTTGCAGCGGTTCGCCACGTCGGGCGTGACCTCACCGTCCTTCAGCAACGCCACCGAGGACCCGGTCCGGCTGGAGTTCCAGTCCGGCGGCGGCGCGTTCCAGGTGAACTGGCCGTTCGTGTACCCGGCCATTCAGGAGGCCAACCCGGAGCTGGCCAAGCAGGTCGGCTGGGCCCGGGTGCCGGGCGTCGACGAGGGCACCCCCAGCAAGGTCACCATCGGCGGGGTGAACCTGGCCGTCAGCTCGTACTCGAAGCGCCCGGAGCTGTCGTTCGAGGCCGCGCGGTGCCTGCGCAGCGCGGAGCACCAGAAGTTCTCCGCGATCAACGACGGCGTGCCACCGACCATCGAGGCCGTCTTCGACGAGCCGGAGATGACCGAGGCGTACCCGATGAAGGACACCATCCTGGAGGAGCTGAAGGACCCGGCGACCCGTCCGCTGACCCCGGCCTACCAGAGCATCTCCACCGTCATGTCGGCGATCCTGTCGCCGCCGTCCGGAATCCGCCCACAGCAGACCGCCGACGAGCTGCGCGGCGCCATCGCCGACGCCCTGGAATCGAAGGGGGTGCTGCCATGAGCGTCAACGCCACACCGGCCGGGGCGGACGTCGCCGCCGAGGAGACCCGTCCGACCCCCACCGTGCCCACCCAGCGCAGAGGCGGCCGCAAGGCGCCGTTGAGCGAGAACAAGAAGGCCGAACGCCGGCTCGGCTGGCTGCTCTGCGCGCCCGCCGCGCTGGTGATGGTCCTGGTCACCGCGTACCCGATCATCTACTCGGTCTGGCTGTCGTTGCAGCGCTACGACCTGCGCTTTCCCGACCAGCGCGAGTTCGTCGGGCTGGAGAACTACGTCACCGTGCTCACCAACGAGTTCTGGTGGACGGCGTTCGGGGTCACCGCGCTGATCACAGTGGTCACCGTGGCCGTCGAGCTGGTGCTCGGCATGGGGCTGGCGCTGATCATGCACCGTACGCTCGTCGGGCGCGGCATCGTCCGTACCGCCGCGCTCATCCCGTACGGCATCGTCACGGTGGTCGCGGCCTTCTCCTGGCGGTACGCCTGGACGCCCGGCACCGGTTACCTGGCCGACCTGTTCAGCGACGGCGCTCCGCTGACCGAGCGGGCCAGTTCGCTGGCGATCATCATGCTGGCCGAGATCTGGAAGACCACGCCGTTCATGGCGCTGCTGCTGATGGCCGGGCTGGCCCTGGTGCCGGACGACCTGCTCAAGGCCGCCTCCACCGACGGCGCGACGGCCTGGCAGAAGTTCACCAGGGTGATGCTGCCGGTGATGAAGCCGGCGATCCTGGTGGCGCTGCTGTTCCGCACGTTGGACGCGTTCCGGGTCTTCGACAACATCTTCGTGCTGACCGCCGGCGGCAACGAGACCTCGTCGGTGTCGATGCTCGCCTACAACAATCTGCTGCGGGGTCTCAACCTCGGCATCGGCTCAACGATGTCGGTACTGGTCTTCATCACCGTGGCGATCATCGCGTTCGTCTTCGTGAAGCTGTTCGGTACCGCTGCCCCCGGTAGCGACGACGGGGAGAGGCGCTGACATGGCTGTCGAAACCACCACCCGGGCGAAACTGCGGTGGGGCCTGCTGGACGTCCTCGTGGTCGTCTTCGCACTGGTCCCGGTGCTGTGGATCGCCTCGCTGTCGTTCAAGACACCGGCCACCCTGACCGACGGGAAGTTCATCCCCCGGGAGTGGACGCTTGACAACTACCGGACGATCTTCGACACCGACCAGTTCGTCCGAGCGCTGGTCAACTCCATCGGCATCGCCCTGATCGCCACGCTCATCGCGGTGGTGCTCGGCGCGATGGCCGCGTACGCGATCAGCCGGCTGGACTTCCCCGGCAAGAAGCTGCTGGTCGGGATCTCGCTGCTGATCGCGATGTTCCCGCAGGTGTCACTGGTGTCGCCGCTGTTCGAGATCGAGCGGCAGCTCGGGATCTTCGACACCTGGCCCGGGCTGATCCTGCCGTACATCACCTTCGCGCTGCCGCTGGCGATCTACACGCTGTCGGCGTTCTTCAAGCAGATCCCGTGGGACCTGGAGAAGGCCGCGAAGATGGACGGCGCCACCCAGGCACAGGCGTTCCGGCGAGTGATCGCCCCGCTGGCCGCCCCCGGCCTGTTCACCACGGCGATCCTGGTCTTCATCTTCTGCTGGAACGACTTCCTGTTCGCCATCTCGCTGACCTCCACCGAGCGGTCCCGCACGGTGCCGGCGGCGCTGTCGTTCTTCACCGGCGCGTCACAGTTCGAGGACCCCACCGGGGCGATCTGCGCCGCCGCCGTGGTGATCACCGTACCGATCATCCTGTTCGTGCTCTTCTTCCAGCGCCGCATCGTGTCCGGTCTGACCTCCGGCGCCGTCAAGGGATAGGTGGGTAGTCATGGCTGACATCGTGCTCGACAAGGTGAGCAAGAGTTTCCCGGACGGAACCGTCGCCGTGCGGGAGGTCGACCTGGAGATCGCCGACGGCGAGTTCGTGATCCTGGTCGGCCCCTCGGGCTGCGGCAAGTCCACCACTCTCAACATGATCGCCGGTCTGGAGGACATCAGCTCCGGCGAGCTGCGCATCGGCGGTCAGCGGGTCAACGACAAGGCCCCCAGGGACCGGGACATCGCCATGGTGTTCCAGTCGTACGCGCTCTACCCGAACATGACCGTGCGGGAGAACATGGCGTTCCCGCTGCGGCTGGCGAAGCTGGACAAGGAGACGATCAACTCCAAGGTCGACGAAGCCGCAAAGGTGCTGGAGCTGACCGCCCTACTGGACCGCAAACCCGCGAACCTCTCGGGTGGTCAGCGGCAGCGGGTGGCGATGGGCCGGGCGATCGTCCGCCAGCCCAAGGCGTTCCTCATGGACGAGCCGCTGTCCAACCTCGACGCGAAGCTGCGCGTGCAGATGCGTACGGTGGTGTCCCGTTTGCAGAAGCAGCTCGGCACCACCACCGTCTACGTCACCCACGACCAGACCGAGGCGATGACCCTCGGCGACCGGGTGGTGATCATGCGGGGTGGCGCGGTGCAGCAGGTCGGCCCGCCACAGGAGCTGTACGACCACCCCCGCAACCTCTTCGTGGCCGGCTTCATCGGCTCGCCGTCGATGAACTTCCTGCACGCCGCCGTGCAGGAGGGCGGCCTCCGTACGGCCCTGGGCGACGTGCCGCTCGGCGACCGGGTGCGCCGGGAGCTGGAGGCGGCCGACGCGCCCCGCGAACTGATCCTCGGTATCCGGCCCGAGCACTTCGAGGACGCCGAGCTGGTCGACGAGGAGGCTCGCCGTCGGGGACTGGAGTTCGAGGCCCCGGTGGAGATCGTCGAGTCGATGGGCTCGGACAAGTACGTCTACCTCACCGTGGAGGGCGAGCGGGCCAGCGCCGCAGAGCTGGAGGAGTTGGCCGCGGACGCGGGCGCGGGCGACTTCGCGGGCGCGGGCGGCAACCTGGTCACCCGGCTGTCCGCCGAGTCCGGCGCAACCGAGGGCCAGTCCCGCCGAGTCTGGGCAAACCTCGACAAGATCCACCTCTTCGACCCGAACACCGGCCGCAACCTAACCCTCGACAAGTCCCACTAACCCCCCCCGCCCCGCCCCCCCGCCCCGCCCCCCGCCCCGCCCCCCGCCCCGCCCCCCGCCCCCCCCCCCGCCCCGCCCCCCGCCCCGTCCCCACCCCGCCCCGTCCCCGTCCCTGCCCGCGTCGATCTTGCACTTTGTGTTGTCGACATGGCGGGAAAGATCCCATATGTCGCAGCAGAAAGTGCAAGATCGACGGGGCGGGGAGGGGGTGGGGAGCGGGGCGGGGTGGGGTGCGGGGTGGGGGGTGGCGTGGCAGGGTGAACTGGTGATGGATCGGGGACTTGTCGCGTTGGCCACCGCGCACGGTGTGTCCACCTGGTACGAGGACTGGCGGCACCGCCGCGTCGAGGTCGCGCCGGAGACCGTCGTGGGCGTGCTGGGGCTGCTCGGGGTGGACGCCACCAGCCCCGCCGCGATCGCCGACGCGCTCACCGCCGCCCGCGCGGTGGACCGGACCGCGCTGCCACCGACCGTGGTGCTCACCGAGGGCAGGGCCCGCGCGTTGCCCGGCCCGGGCGTGGTGTCCCTGGAGGACGGTGGTCGTCGGACGGTCGACGGCGAGCTGCCAGGGGACCTTCCGCTGGGCTGGCACCGGCTGGCCTGCGACGGGCGGGACGTGACCCTCGTCGTGGTGCCCCGGCGGCTGCCCGTGCCGCCACGCACCTGGGGCTGGATGCTCCAGCTCTACGCGCTCAGCTCCGAGCGGTCCTGGGGCATGGGCGACCTCGGCGACCTGGCCGAGTTCACCGGATGGGCGGGCGGAACGGGCGCGGGGCTGGTGCTGCTCAACCCGCTGCACGCGGTCGGGCCGGCGCACCCGGTGGCCGCGTCGCCGTACTCGCCGGCCAGCCGACGCTTCGTGAACCCGCTCTACCTGCGCGTCAGTGACACCACCGCGTACGCGACGGCGGACCCGGCGACCCGTGCGGTGGTCGACGCGCTACGCCCCGACCGCGGTGACCTGATCGACTACGACGAGGTGTGGACCGCCAAACGGCACGCGTTGGAGCTGCTGCACCCGTACGCCCCGGCGGTGGACCTCGACGCGGACCCGGCACTGACCAGCTTCGCCACCTGGTGCGCGCTGGCGGAGCGGCACGGCAACGACTGGCGGGCGTGGCCGGCGGAGCTGCACCACCCGGACGCGCCGGCGGTCGCCGAGCAGCGTCGCCAGCTCGCCGACCGGGTGGCGTTCCACGCCTGGCTGCAACACCTGTGTGACGAGCAGCTCGACGCCGTGACGGCGGCGGCCCGGTCGACGGGCATGCCGGTCGGCGTGGTCCACGATCTCGCCGTCGGCATCGACCCGGGCGGCGCGGACGGCTGGCAGCTCGCCGACGTCCTGGCCCAGGGGGTACGGGTCGGCGCGCCGCCGGACGACTTCAACCAGCTCGGCCAGGACTGGGGACTCGCCGCGTGGCGACCGGACCGGCTCGCCGAGACCGGGTACGCGGCCTACCGGGACATGCTGCGGCGGACCCTGCGGCACGCGGGCGGCCTGCGGGTCGACCACGTCGCCGGGCTCTGGCGACTGTGGTGGGTGCCGCCGGGCGCCGGGGCGGCCGAGGGCACCTACGTGCGGTACGACGCCGAGGCGATGCTCGGCATCCTGGCACTGGAGGCGCACCGGGCCGGCGCGGTGGTCGTGGGCGAGGACCTGGGCACGGTCCAGCCCGCGGTGACGCGTGGGCTGCGCGGGCGCAACATGCTCGGCTCGACCGTGCTGTGGTTCGCCCGGGACGACGACGGCGCGTTCACTCCGCCGACCCGCTGGCCCCGCAACGCCCTCGCGACGATCTCCACCCACGACCTGCCGACCGCCCCGGGGTTCCTGACCGGCGAGCACGTGCGGGTGCGCGACGAGTTGAAGCTGCTCAGCACCGACGTGGCCGTCGAACGCGCCCGGGCCGCCGCCGACCGCGAACGGCTGCTGGCGATGCTGCGCGCCGAGTCGTTGCTGCCCGAGTCGCCCGACGCCGGTGCGGAGCCGGACGACGGCGACGTGGTCGCGGCGATGCACGCCGCGCTCGCGGCCAGCCCGTCCCGACTGCTCGGTGTGTCCCTCTACGACGTGCTGGGGGAGGTGCGCCAACCCAACATGCCGGGCACGGTCGACGAGTATCCCAACTGGCGGCTGCCGTTGCCGGCCAGCGTCGCGGAGATCCGCACCGACCCCGGCGTGACCCGGATCGTCGACCTGCTCACCGCCGCCCGTCCCCGCCGGGCCACCGCCGCCGACCCGGGCGGCAAGCGGGCCACCCGCGACCCGGCCGGGACGTAGGCCACCACTCAGGAGGGCCAGTCGAACGCCGGTGCCAGCCCGAGGAAGTCGGCGTACCGGGTCAGCGCCCGCTCGACGTCGGCCCGGTCGCCCGTGGTCATGGCCGTCAGCGGCCGTACCGTCAGGGTGACGGCCCGCCGGCCGACCTTGCGCTTCCACACGCCCACCACCCGACCGGCGCGGACCACGGTGGCCTGGAAGATGCCGTTGTTGCCCGGTACCACGGCCGCCCGGTGCGCGGGGTCGAGCATCAGCGTGCGATCCCGGTAGCCGAGGAGGTACTCGTCGAAGCCCGGCAGCGCCAGCACCTCGGCCGCCGGGGCCCGCGAGGTGTGGGCCAGCGTCGCGTCCACGTACATCGGCTCGCCGTCGACGCGTACCGTGCTCAGCAGGTCGGCGGCGGCGGTCAGGCCGCGCCGCGCGTCGGTCAGGGTGAGGCCGCTCCACCCGGCGAACTCGCGGTCGGTGACCGGCCCGTGGCCCCGGACGTAGCGGTGGGCGAGCAGCGCCAACGCCTCGTCCCGCTCCGGGCGGCGTTGCTCCGGCGCCCACTCGTCGAGCAGGGCGAAGGTCTGCTCGGTGCCGATGGTGGGCGCCACGCAGGTCACCCCGCGCACACTCGCGTACCAGAGCAGGTGGTAGCCGCGCTGGCCGTCGGTGCCGATCCCGGCCTCGCGCAGGGTGGCGAGACACTGCGCGCGGGTGAGTCGGCCGCCGCCGGTCAACGCCGCCCCCAGCACGTCCACCGCCCGGTCCGCGTCGGCCTCGGTGAGGCCGAGCTGTGCCCGGCGGCTCGCCACGCCGGCCAGCGAGCGTACGCCGGTCAGCTCCAGCATCCACCGCGCGTCGGCGGGGGGTACGAGATGCACGGTGCCCCGCATCGGCCAGGTGCGCAGCGCTTCGCGGCGTTCCAGCGCGGCCTGCACGTCGGTCGCCGTCCACCCCGGCAGTCGGGCGCCCAGCGACCACAGGCCGCTCGCCAGGTCCTGTGCCTGCATCGCCCCGAACCACTGGACCACCTCGGCGGCGGTGCCGGGCCGGACGGGCGGGCGCAGCAGCAGGCTGGTCATCCGCAGTGCCAGCGCTTCGGTCGCGCTGAGGTCGGCAGTCATCGCACCCCTTCCGGTCGCCACGCCGCAGCCTAGGCCCGGCCACCGACACGCACGGTTAACCGCCGCGCCGGTGGGAATGCGCCCGGCCGGAAGTACGCGCGCCGCGCGTACGGAAGGGAGTCCCATGACTGCCGCAAGCGAACCGGCCCGGGGTGCCGGCATGCCTGCCGATTCTCGGGCCCGTCGGGCGTCCACCGGGGCCAAGACCAGCGCGGCCGCCACATTCGCTCTGGTCTTCGGGGTGGCCGGCCTGCTCAGCGTGCTGACCGCCATCCTCGCCTGGGTCGGGCTGGTGCTCGGCATCATCGGCATCGTCCTCGGCATCGTCGGGCTGAAGATGGCCCGCCGGCCGGGCGTGACCGGCCGGGGCGTGGCCATCGGCGGCCTGGTGCTGAGCATCCTGGCGGTCCTGATCGGCCTGGGCCTCGCCGCGGGCATCACCACGTTCGTCAACAACGAGAACGCGGTGGACCGCCTCCAGAACCAGGTCAACGACCTACGGGACAAGCTCGACTGACGTGCGCCCGGGTGTGGGGGCCAGGGCGTGGCGCTGGCCCCCCCAGTAGGGTGGGCGGCGTGCTCCGCCAGGTCACCGCGATCCGCTACGTCACCCCACTGCGGGAGGGTGGCTCACTGCCGGGCGTCGTCGAGGCCGACGACCTCGGCACGTACGTGGCGAAGTTCACCGGCGCCGGGCAGGGGCCGAAGGCGCTCGTCGCCGAGGTGATCTGCGGCGAGCTGGCCCGCCGGCTGGACCTGCGGGTGCCGCCGCTGGTCGTCCTCGACATCGACCCGGTGATCGGGCGGGCCGAGCCCGACCAGGAGGTGCAGGAGCTGCTGCGCAACAGCGGCGGCGCCAACCTGGGGATGGACTTCCTGCCGGGCGCGCTCGGCTTCGACCCGGTGGCGCACCCCGTCGATCCGCTGCTCGCCTCCCGGGTGCTCTGGTTCGACGCGTACGTGGAGAACGTCGACCGGAGCTGGCGCAACCCCAACCTGCTCATCTGGCACCGGGAGCTGTGGCTGATCGACCACGGTGCCTCGCTGTACTTCCACCACAACTGGCCCCGCGCCGACGCGGCCGTACACCGCGCCTACCGTGCCGAGGACCATGTGCTCGCGCCGTACGCCGACCGCGTCGCCGAGGCCAACGACGAGCTGGCCGCCCGGATCACCCCCGACCTCCTGCGGGAGGTGCTGGAGCTGGTGCCGGCCCAGTGGCTGACCGCGGCCGACTTCGACTCGGCCGACGAGGCGCGGGAGGCGTACGTGTCGCACCTGTCGCGGCGGGTCGCCCGCCCGGCGGACTGGCTACCGGCGGGGAGCGCGGCGTGAGGCACCCCTTCGAGTACGCCGTCATCCGGCTGGTGCCCCGCGTCGAGCGCGGAGAGCAGATCAACGTCGGGGTGCTGCTCTACTGCCAGCAGCGTGACTTCCTGGCGGCGCGGACCCACCTGGACGCCGACCGGGCGCGCGCCCTGGCGCCCGACGTCGACCTGCCGGCCGTCGCCGCGGTGCTGGAGTCGCTGGACCGGACATGCTCCGGTGACGGGCCGGCCACCCGCATGCGGCTCGGTGAGCGCTTCCACTGGCTGGCCGCGCCCCGCAGCACGATGATCCAGGCTGGCCCGGTGCACACCGGCCTCACCGCCGACCCGGCAGCCGAGCTGGACCGGCTGATGACGACGCTGGTCCGCTGAACGGCCGGTCGGCCTGAGCGGCCGGGCGGGTCCTCGGAAGCGGCGGACCCCTGATCGCGCTACGCCGGCGCCGTTGCCGGCGGAGCGCGATCCCCCGTTCAGGCGCCGGTGCCAGGGGGCGGCGGGTTCGCACGCCGACACCGGATGGCATCAGGATCGCCGTCCGCGCGGGCGGCCGGATCGGAACGTCCGGGAACTTGCGGAAAACTTGAGCCCGGACGACCGGTACACCGCGATCTGTCGTTTGTCTCCGGGCCGCAGGGGTAGTCGCGGGAGCTGACCCGAGACGAGAAGGGGACAACTCTGATGGCTGCCCAGACGAAGGTGGCGGTGATCTACTACAGCGCCACCGGCATCACCTACCAGATGGCGCAGGCCGTGTGCGAGGCCGCCGGCGACGCCGGCGCGGAGGTACGCCTGCGCAAGGTGCGCGAGCTGGCGCCGGACGAGGCGATCCGCTCGAACTCCGGCTGGCAGGCGCACCACCTGGAGACCCAGGACGTCCCGGAGGCGATGATCGACGATCTGGCCTGGGCGGACGTGACGATCCTCGGATCGCCCACCCGGTACGGCATGATCGCGGCCCAGTTGAAGCAGTTCATCGACACCACCGGCCCGCTGTGGGCGCAGGGAGCGCTGGCCAACAAGGTCTACGCGGCCTTCACCTCCACGGCGACGTCGCATGGCGGCCAGGAGACCACCCTGACGTCCCTCTTCAACGTCTTCTACCACTGGGGCGGGGTCGTGGTTCCCCCCGGCTACACCGACTCCAGCCAGTTCATCGCCGGCAACCCGTACGGCCCCTCGCACACCAGCAACAACGGCGAGATCGCCCCGGACGCGGTGGCGCTGGAGGCCTGCGCCCTCACCGCCCGCCGGGCGGTGCTGATCGGCACGGCGCTCAAGCAAGGCATGGGCGCCTGAGCACGACGGCGACCGGTGGCGCGGGCGGGGGCTCTCGGCCCGCTCGCACCACCGGTCGTACCAGCCCTACCCCGCGACGACGACAACCATGCCGGACGAGCCGAGGACTACCCCTGGCCGACCGGGCGTGATGCCGGCAGCAGGTCGGTCAACACCTCGGTCAGCACGGTCAACCCGTCCGGGCTGAGCACCGACTCCGGGTGGAACTGCACCCCGGCGAAGCCCTGCCCGCGCAGGGCGTGCACGGATCCGTCGCGGACGTCCCGGGCCAGCTCCACGGTCCCGTACGCGGTGTCCAGCCGGTCCACCTCGGCGCGGGCGGTGAACGAGGAGTAGAAGCCCACCCGGCGGGACCGACCGAACAGCGTCACCTCCCGTTGCAGCCCCTGGTAGGGCGCGTCCCTGCGGTGCAGGGGCAGCCCCAGCAGCCCGGCCAGCACCTGGTGCCCCAGGCAGACCGCGAGGGTGGGTCGACCGGTCGCCAGTAACTCGCCGAGCAGGTCCCGCAGCGCCGCCATCTTCGGGTCGTCCGGGCTGCCCGGGTCACCCGGACCGGGCCCGGCCACCACCAGGTCGTACCCGTCGACCGGCCCGCCGACGTGCCACGGGCGCAGCGTGACCGCGAGGCCCAACGCGCCCAGTTGGTGCGCCAACATGCCGGTGAAGGTGTCCTCCGCGTCCACGATCAGGACCTGCCGGCCGGCCAGCCCGGGCAGCCCGGGCGCATCGGGCGACCGCTGGTCCAGCCAGAACCGGGCCAGCGGCGTGTTACGTGCGGCGAGCGCGTCGCGTACCTCCGGGTCGTCGGCCAGCCGCACGACCGGCCCGCGCTCGCCGGCGGACGCCGCCGGGCCGAGACCCAGCGCGGCCAGCACCCCGGCCGCCTTGGCGTGGGTCTCGGCGACCTCGCCGGCCGCCGTCGAGTGCCGGACCAGGGTGGCGCCCACCGGCACCCGCAGCCGGCCGGACGGGGAGATCTCGGCGGTACGGATCAGGATTGGCGCGTCCAGCGTCTGCCGGCCGGCGTCGTCGTGGCCGAGCAGCGCCAGCACTCCCGCGTAGTAGCCCCGGCCCCGGCGCTCGTGCCGGGCGATCACCCGGCAGGCGTTCTCCATCGGACTGCCCGTGACGGTGGGGGCGAACATCGTCTCCCGCAGGACCTCCCGCACGTCGCGGGTGCCCCGACCGGCGAGCAGGTACTCGGTGTGGGCGAGGTGCGACATCTCCTTGAGATAGGGGCCGATGACCTGACCACCGTGCTCGGCGACGGTGGCCATCATCTTCAGCTCCTCGTCGAGCACCATGTACAGCTCCTCGATCTCCTTCGGATCGGCGAGGAACCGCAGCAGCGCCGCCCGGTCCGGGGTGTCGCCGGTCGGCCGGAAGGTGCCGCTGATCGGGTTCATCATGACGAGCCCGTCGTCGACGCTGACGTGCCGTTCCGGGCTGGCCCCGACCATGGTCCGGGTGCCGGTGTGCACCACGAACGTCCAGTAGGCGCCGCGCTCGGCGACCAGCAGTCGGCGCAGCGCGGCCAACGCGGCCACCAACGGCGTCCCCTGCACGGTGGCGTGCAGGGTGCGGTGGATGACGAAGTTGGCGCCCTCGCCGCGACCGATCTCGTCGGTGAGCACCTGCTGCACGATCCGCGCGTACTCGTCGTCGCTGACGTCGAAGGCGGCGTCCCGGGTGCGGACCGGCTCGTCGGGGAGCGCGGCCAGCGCCTCGGCCAGCGGGATCCGACCGTGTTCGCGGACCTGGAGACACTCCAGCGGGGCGTCGTCGTCGACGCAGGCGAAACCGCGCTCGGCGATCTGCCGGTACGGCACCAGGGCCAACGTCCGCGCCCCGGGCTGGCCCGGGGACAGCGGGATGTCCGCCAGCCGGTCGACGGTGGCGACGGGGCCGGTGAACAGTTCCAGGTCGTCGGCGCCCTCGCGGCGCAGCAGCGCGAAGGGGCCGGGATCGTCGCCGCGGGAGATGGCGGCGAGCAGGTCGGTCAGGCGGGGCAGGCTGGTCATCGTGGTCTCCGTGGGCGCCGGGCGCCGCCAGCGGGGCGGCCATCGGGCCGGAGATCCGGCGGCCGCCTCGGTGGCGGCCGCGTGGATGGAGCTACGCGCGGGGGGTGGCCGCCGGGTCGGCGGGCCACCAGGAGGTTGGGTGCGCGAGCATGCGCATCACCTTACGCGGTCGAGGCCTCACCCGGGACCCCATCGGGCGTACGGGTGTGCCGGGCCGGACCCTCGTCCCGGCGCGGCCGGCACCGGGTAACTTGACCGGCGATGAACATTCTCGCGCTCGACCTGGGCACCTCCTCCGTACGCGGGCTGGTGCTGGACGGGGAGACCCGGCCGCTGCCCGGCGCCCTGGCCCGGCGGAAGGTCAAACTCGCCATCGGGGACGACGGCACGGGCACCCTCTCCGGCCCCGACTACCTCGCCAGCCTCGTCGAGTGCCTGGACGAGCTGGCCGAGGCGGGGCACCTGCACGACGTGGGCATGGTGGCGACGTCCGCGCAGTGGCACTCGGTGCTCCCGCTCGACCGCGACGGCACCCCGCTGGGCCCGGTCGTCACCTGGTTGGACACCCGACCCGCGCCGGTCGGCGACACGTCCGGCCCCGCCGACCCGGACGGCTTCCACCAACGCACGGGCTGCTGGTGGCACCGCTCCTACTGGCCGGTGCGCCTGCCCTGGCTGCGGGACCAGTCGGGCACGCCGATCACCCGGTTCGTCGGCCTCCCGGAATACGTGCTGGGCGAACTGCTTCAGACGGCGCCCATGTCGATCTCGCAGGCCTCCGGCACGGGCCTGCTCGACCTCGTCACCCTGCGCTGGGACGAGGAGGCGTTGACGCTGGCCGGCGCGCGGCCCCGCGACCTGCCGCCGCTGGGCGAACTGGACTGGCACGGCCGGCTCCGCCCCGACCGGGCCCGCCGCTGGCCGCAGTTGGCCGAGGCCCGGTGGGCGCCGCCGGTGGGCGACGGCGGGGCGTCCAACGTCGGCTCGGGCTGCGCCGACCCGAGCCGGGCCGCCGTCACGGTGGGCACCTCCGCCGCCGTACGCCTGATGCAGCGCATCCCGGCCGGCGAGCCGATGCCGCGGCTGCCCGAGCGTCTCTGGCGCTACCGGGTCGACCACGACCACGTGGTGACCGGGGCGGCGTACTCCAGTGGTGGCAACCTCTTCGCCTGGGCGAACCGGGAACTGCGGCTGCCCCTGGGGGACGAGTTGGACGCGGCGCTGGCGCTGGTGCCGGTGGGCGGTGGCCGACCCGCCGACCCCCGCTTCGGCGGCGACCGGGCGCCCGGGTTGGCCCCGGCGGGCACCGGGGAGCTGCGCGGCCTGAGCTTCAGCACCACGGCGGTGGACATCCTGGCCGGACTGATGCAGGGGCTGTGCGGGCTGGTCGCCGAGGACCTCGCGGTGCTGGAATCCACAGTCGACAAACCGGTCGGGGTGGTGCTGGGGGGCGGCGCGGTGGCCGCGTCGGTGTGGTGGCGTCAGGCGTTCGCCTCCGCGCTCGCGCCGCGGCCGGTGTCGCACCAACGAAACCCGGAGATCGGCGCGACCGGAGCGGCGTTGGTGGCGCTGGGGCACCTGGATGCGGCGGCGGCGCTCGCCGACATCGGCCGGACGGACGAACTGGTCTCACCGACCACGACAGGACGTTCCCACCCGCAGTATCCTTCCTGAACTTTCGCCCTGCCCGGGCCGTTGACAGTGCCAGCGAGCCTGGTTGGATGGACTCCGCTCCCCGGGTCGCGGTGGACGCGGCAGGACGGAGGAGGCAGGGTGGCGGCAGGTCCCGACCCGTCGATCGGTGCGGTGTCGAACCACCGTCGGCGTCGCTTCGACGTCCGGGTCGTTCCGCATCGACGCCGCTCGCCGTTCCGGCTGCGGGACTGGCGGATGAGCACCAAGCTGGCCACCGTCCTGCTGGTGCCGTCCATGGCGTTCCTGGTGCTCGCGGGCGTGCAGACCAGCGCGCTGGTCGGCCGTACGGCCACGTTGAACGACTTCTCCCGCCAGGTCGGCATCGGCCGGCAGATCACCGCCGTGGTCGACCAGCTCCAGCAGGAGCGGGACCGTTCGGCGGGTGAGCTGGGCGAGCTGCGCCGCAACGGCGACCGGGAGGCGGCGGCCACGGCGCTGCGACCGTTGCAGTCGTCCACCGACCGCGCCGTCGAGGACCTGCGCCGGGCGGCCGAGCCGCTGGCCGACGCCGACGCCTCCTGGCGGGTCGCCTTCTCCGAGGTGCTCGAGGCGTACGACCAGGTGGTCGACATCCGGCCGGCCATCCCGCCGGCGGTGCTGAGCAACGACACCATCCTGAGCAACTACCACCGGGCGGTCGACGCGCTGCTGGACCTGCTCGCCGAGCCGACGCCGGGTCAGGACCGGCCGGGGTTGAGCGACGCGGTGCTGCGCTACGTGCAGATCGCCCGGGTCAAGGAGCTGTCCTCCCGGGTCCGCGCACAGCTCTACGCCGCCGGCCGGGCCGGCCGGTACGGCACCGAGGACCGGGTGATCCTCTCCGACCTGCGCGCCCAGCAGCTCACCGCGCTCGGCGCGTTCCGGGTGTCCGCCACCAGCGACCAGATCCGCCGGTACGACGAGACCTCGGTCAATCCGGGGTTCCAGGTCGCCACCCGCCTGGAGGAGCGCAGCCTGCCGGTCGGCGACGCGGCGCCGGAGGTGCTGCCCTCGGAGCAGTGGTGGTCGGCGAGCCAGCAACGCCAGGAGCTGCTGCGGCAGGTCGAGGCGAGTGTGCTCGACGACGCGGTGCGCCAGGCCGACGACGCCAGCAGCGGCCAGCTCCGTACCACCCTGCTGGTGGTCGGCGGCGTCGTGGCGGTGCTGCTGGTCGCCCTGCTGATCTCCCTGCTGGTCGGGCGGTCGGTCGCTCGGTCGATGCGGTTGCTGCGCAGCCAGGCGCTGCGGATCGCCCAGGTGGAGCTGCCCGACGCGCTGGACCGGCTGCGCACCGTCACCGGTGGTGTGCCGACCATCGACGTGGCCCCGGCCGTCGTCCGTTCGCTCGACGAGATCGGTGAGCTGGCCGAGGCGTTCGTCGCGGTGCACCGCAGCGCCGTGACGGTCGCCGTCGAGCAGGCGCTGATGCGTCGCAACGTCAACGCGATGTTCGTCAACCTCGCGCGGCGCAGCCAGGTGCTGGTGGAGCGGCAACTGGAGCTGCTCGACGACCTGGAGCGGGAGGAGAGCGACCCGGACCAGTTGGAGAACCTCTTCAAGCTCGACCACCTGGCCGCCCGCATGCGCCGGAACGACGAGAGCCTGCTGGTGCTGGCCGGCACGGACTCCACCCGCCGGTGGAACCGTCCGGTGAATCTGGGCACCGTGCTGCTGGCCGCCGCCGCCGAGATCGAGCAGTACCAGCGCGTACGACTGGAGCCGATGGGCGTCGTGAACGTGGTCGGGCACGCGGTCGGCGAGCTGGTGCACCTCCTGGCCGAGCTGCTGGAGAACGCCACGGCCTTCTCCCGTCCGGACACGTTCGTCGTGGTGACCGCCCGGGTCGAGGCGTCCACCGCGCTCATCGAGATCGTCGACGACGGTCTGGGCATGAGCCCGTCCGCACTTGCCGAGGCGAACGCGGTGCTGGCCAGCCCGCCGGCCGCAGACGTCGCGGCCGTCGAGCGGATGGGTCTGTTCGTGGTCAGTCACCTGGCGAGCCGGCTCGGTGTGAACGTGCAGCTCGAAGGACGTCAGAGCGGCCTCGTCGCGCGGCTCGTGCTGCCGGCCACCCTGCTGGCGCCCGGCGGCGCGGTCGAGTTGGATCCGCCCGCGCCCGCCCGCATGCTGGCGTCGAACGCCGCCCGGGGCGCCGCGGCGCAGCGTGGGCCGGGGGTGCCGCCGTCGGCCGGCGTCCACGGGCCGGCGACCGCGCCGTTGGACCTTCCGGTGGCCGGTCGCCCGCCGGCCGCCGCCGTGCCGCGCCAGACCCGACCCGTGCCGGTACGCGCCGAGGACGTGCTGGCCCCGGCCGCCGCTTCCGCGGGCGACGGCGGTGGCTGGTGGTCCCGGCAGGGGCCGACGACCGGTCCGGTCGCCCCAGCCCAGCCCGTGCCCCCTGCGACTCCGGTGACGGCCGGCACGAACGAGCGGGGCCTTCCGGTGCGCGTACCGATGGCGCAGCTCTCCGCGGTCACCCGCCCCGCCCAGCCGGAGTCGTCGCCGCCGCGCGCCGACCTCGACCCGGACGCGGTCGGCGGCATGCTTTCCCGGCTCTACAGCGGGGTACGGCGTGCCGAGGCCGAGGACACCACCGAGATACCGGTGCCACCCTCGTGGAGGCACGACGAAGGAGGACGACGACAGTGACGACGTTGAGCCAGGAGGCACGTGACCTGAGCTGGCTGGTGAGCGCGTTCGCGGAGCGGGTGCCGGGCGTGGCGCACGCGGTGGTGGTCTCCTCCGACGGGCTGCTGGTGGCGATCTCCGACCATCTGCCCCGCGACCACGCGGACAAGCTCGCCGCGGTGACGTCCGGGCTGATGAGCATCACGGCGGGCGCGGCGCAGATGTTCGACGGCGACATCGTCAAGCAGACGGTGGTCGAGATGGGCCGGGGTTACTTCCTGGTGATGCAGGTGCGCGACGGGTCGATCCTGGCCACGCTCGCGGCCGGGGACGCCGATATCGGCGTGGTGGGCTACGAGATGGCGCGGTTGGCGAAGCAGGCGGGGGAGATGCTCACCCCGGCGCTGCGGGCGGAGTTGCAGCAGGCGCTGCCCCGCTGAGTCTTCCGGCCGTGACCCGGACGGTCACCGGCTCACCCGAGCCGAGCCGTCCGGGCCCGGCCGTCCGGGCGAGGAGTTCAGAAGCCACCCTCGGCGATGACGGAGCGGTACCAGTGGGCGCTGCGCTTGAGCACGCGCCGCTGGGTCACGTAGTCCACGTAGACCAGGCCCCAACGCTGCTCGAATCCCTCGTCCCATTCGAAGTTGTCGAGCATCGACCAGACATGGAAGCTCTCCAGCGGCACCCCGTCGCCGATGGCGCGGTGCGCGGCGGCCAGGTGGTCGCGCAGGAAGGTGATCCGGCCGCTGTCGTCGACGGTGTCGTCCGCGGCCAGGGTGTCGGGGGTGGGCAGACCGTTCTCGGTCACGGTGAGCGGGATCGGGCCGTAGTCACGGGTGACCCGGGTCAGGATGTCGTACATCCCGTCGGGGTAGATCTGCTGCCAGCCGGCCTCGGAGGTGGGCCAGCGGTGTTCGGTGCGGCCGTCGGCGGCGACGTAGATGGGCGTGTAGTACTGCACGGCCAGCAGGTCGACCGGCGACGAGATCACCGCGAGGTCGCCGTCGCGGATGCCCCGGACCATGCGGCTCTGCGGGCCCAGGTCGGCCAGGACGTCCTGCGGGTAGCTGCCCTTGAGCACCGAGTCGAGGTAGAGGCGGTTCTCGTAGCCGTCGTAGAGGTGCGCGGCGGCGGCGGCCTCGGCCGAGTCGTCGGTGGGGTAGCAGGGGTGCAGGTTGAGCGCGGGGCCGATCCGGCTGGTGCTGTCCGAGGCGCGGAGCGCGCGCACCGCGAGGCCGTGCGCGAGTTGCAGGTGGTGGGCGACGAGGTAGGCGGCGTCCGGGTCCTGCCGGCCGGGCGCGTGGTGGCCGGTGAGGTAGCCGTTCTGCACGACGGTCTTGGGCTCGTTGATGGTGAGCCAGACCGGCACCCGGTCGCCGAGGGCGCTGAAGACGGCGTCGGCGTAGTCGGCGAAGCGCAGGGCGGTGTCGCGGGACTCCCATCCGCCGGCGTCCTGCAACGCCTGCGGCAGGTCCCAGTGGAACAGGGTCGCCATCGGGGCGATGCCCCGCTCGTGCAGCCCGTCGAGGAGGCGACGGTAGAAGTCGAGCCCACGCTGGTTGGGCGCGCCGCTGCCGTCGGGCTGGATGCGGGGCCAGGAGATGGAGAAGCGGTAGCTGCGCAGACCCAGGTCACGCATCAGGTCGAGGTCTTCGACGTACCGGTGGTAGTGGTCGGCGGCCACGTCGCCGGTGTCGCCGTTGCGGGTGCGCCCGGGGATGCGGCTGAAGGTGTCCCAGACCGACTCACCGCGGCCGTCCTCCTTGGCGGCGCCCTCGATCTGGTAGGCGGAGGTGGCCGCGCCCCAGCCGAAGTCGCGGGGGAAGCGCAGCGGGCCGGCGGGCCCGGTAGGTATCGACATGGATTCTCCTCGTGGATACGGGGCCACCGCCAGGTTCGGGAGCGCTCCCAGGATAGGCCAGAAGCGCTCGACCCGGTGAGCCGGCCGTCATGGCGGCCGACGATGGCGGGTCGAGGCGGGTGAGGGCCCCGGACAGCGAACGAGGCCGACCGGGCGGCGCTTCGCGCCTGTCCCGTCGGCCTCTTTTCCCATCGTGTACGGGGGTTTAGTGTGGGGACGGGGGAGGGCAACCCCCGTCCCCACCGTAACTGCACACACACGGGCGGAATTGGGTCCTGCCGTGCGTGTCGCGCGGGAGCCGGGCCACGCGAGTGGCTCTGGTTCCACCTCCCTCCCTGTGGCGGGATGATGGCTGACGGCGGCGTCCGGGCTGGCCCGCCGTCGGCCTTCGGATGGTTCCCCGGGCCCGCCACGAGGACGGTCCCGGCGATCTTCCAGTTGGAACCTTTGTCGATGGAAGCGCTCCCATCGACCGATGTTGCGACTGTAACGCCCGTCACGCCTTTGTGAAAGACCCAAAACGAGATCGAAACAAGTGGGTGAACCAGCTCGCTGTGCGCTTGTTGTGGGAGCGCTTCCATGGCACACTGTCGATTCAGCGCGACAGGAGCCAGATCGCGTGGACGCGGGACCGCCGAGGGCAGCCGGAGCACCACCTCCGGTCACGGCACCCGAGCGCAGCCGGCGGGACCCCCTCCCGCGCGAGCCGCATCGCCGCACCCCGGCCGGGCCCGGGGCTACCACCTTCCCGGGCGCCTCGAATCCCCCGCGTACCACCACCTGCGGGCAGGCGCCTCGCCGGGAACCACCCGGCCTGGTCCGAGGAGACACCGCGCACATGAGACATCTGGCACGACGCCGTCGAGTGGCGATCCTCGCCGCCGCCGCGCTCGCCGTCGGCGGGGTCACCCTGCCCGCTGGCGCCGCTCAGGCCGCACCGGCCTGCGACGTGGTCTACGCGACCAACGACTGGAACACCGGCTTCACGGCCAACGTGACCATCAAGAACCTGGGCGACCCGATCAGCAGCTGGTCGCTCAAGTGGACCTTCCCGAACAGCGGCCAACGGGTCACGCAGGGCTGGTCGGCCCGGTTCAGCCAGTCCGGCAGCGAGGTCACCGCGACCAACGAGTCGTACAACGGCAACCTCGGCACCGGGGCCTCCACCACCATCGGCTTCAACGGCTCCCACACGGGGAGCAACCCGAAGCCCACCTCGTTCACCCTGAACGGCACCCCCTGCAACGGCACCCCGGCCAACCAGCCACCGAGCGTCTCGCTCAGCCTGCCCTCCGGGCCGTTCACCGCGCCCGCCGACGTGCCGCTGACCGCGACCGCCAGTGACTCGGACGGGACGATCAGCAAGGTCGAGTTCTACCGCAACGGCCTGCTCATCAACACCGACACCACCGCGCCGTACTCCTACACGCAGGAGGACCTGCCGGCCGGCAGCTACACGGTGCAGGCCAAGGCGTACGACAACGCCAACGGCATCGGGGTCGCCGAGAAGTCGTTCACCGTCGGCGCCGCCAGCGGCCCGACGCTGGTCGCCACGCCGTCTGCGGTGAGCGTCAACGAGGGTGGCACCTCCACCTTCAACCTCAAGCTCAGCGCCGCGCCGACGACGAGCGTGCCGGTCACCCTGACCCCCTCGGGTGACAGCGACATCACGGTCTCGCCGAGCACCGTCACGCTGACCCCCAGCAACTGGAACACCGGGGTCACCGTCACGGTCGCCGCAGCCGAGGACACCGACACCGTCGGCGGTAGCGCCACCATCACCGCCGCCGCCACCGGTCTCGCCTCGCTGGCGGTCGCCGCCACCGAGATCGACAACGACACCCCCGGTGGCGACAACGCCTACATCAAGAAGTTCCTCGACCAGTACGGCAAGATCAAGAATTCGGGTTACTTCAGCCCCGAGGGCGTGCCGTACCACTCGGTCGAGACGCTGATCGTCGAGGCGCCCGACCACGGCCACGAGACCACCTCGGAGGCGTTCAGCTTCTGGATCTGGCTGGAGGCCCAGTACGGCCGCGTCACCCAGAACTGGGCGCCGTTCAACAACGCCTGGACGGTGATGGAAAAATATATTATTCCGAATCATTCAGACCAGCCGACTTCCGGCTCGGCCGGTACCCCGCAGTACGCCGCGGAGTACAACCTGCCCAGCCAGTACCCGTCGGCCCTGAACCCGAACATCTCGGTCGGGCAGGACCCGCTGCGCTCGGAGCTGCAGTCCACCTACGGCACCGGCGACATCTACGGCATGCACTGGCTGATGGACGTCGACAACACGTACGGCTTCGGCCGCTGCGGCGACGGCACCACCAAGCCGGCGTACATCAACACCTTCCAGCGGGGCACCCAGGAGTCGGTGTGGGAGACCATCCCGCAGCCCTCCTGTGACACCTTCAAGCACGGCGGTCAGTACGGCTACCTCGACCTGTTCGTCAAGGACACCGGCGCCCCCGCCAAGCAGTGGAAGTACACCAACGCCCCGGACGCCGACGCCCGTGCGGTGCAGGCCGCCTACTGGGCGCTGACCTGGGCCAAGGCGCAGGGCAAGCAGGCCGACGTCGCCGCCACCGTGGCCAAGGCCGCCAAGATGGGCGACTACCTGCGGTACGCGATGTTCGACAAGTACTTCAAGAAGATCGGCAACTGCGTCGGGGCCAGCACCTGCCCCGCCGGCAGCGGCCGGGACTCGGCGCACTACCTGCTGTCCTGGTACTACGCCTGGGGTGGCGCGTACGACACCAGCCAGAACTGGTCCTGGCGGATCGGCTCCAGCCACAACCACTTCGGCTACCAGAACCCGTTCGCGGCCTGGGCGCTGACCAACACGCCGGAGCTCGCGCCGAAGTCGGCGACCGCCGCCAGTGACTGGGCCAAGAGCTTCGACCGGCAGCTGGAGTTCTACACCTGGCTCCAGTCCTCCGAGGGCGGCATCGCCGGTGGCGCGACCAACAGCTGGGACGGTAGCTACGCCCAGCCGCCGTCGGGCACCAGCACCTTCTACGGCATGTTCTACGACGTCGACCCGGTCTACAACGACCCGCCGTCGAACCAGTGGTTCGGCATGCAGGCGTGGTCGATGCAGCGGATCGCCGAGCTGTACCTGCAGACCGGCAACACGAAGGCCAAGGCGCTGCTCGACAAGTGGGTGCCGTGGGCGATCGCGAACACCACGCTCGGCACCAACTGGTCGATCCCGTCGGACATGAAGTGGACCGGCCAGCCGACCACCTGGAACCCGAGCAGCCCGCAGCCCAACACCAACCTGCACGTCGAGGTGATCAGCAAGGGCCAGGACGTCGGCGTCGCCGCCGCCTACGCCCGGATCCTGATCGCGTACGCGGCAAAGTCGGGCAACGCGGCGGCGAAGACCACCGCCAAGGGTCTGCTCGACGCGCTCGACGCCGCCAGTGACTCGAAGGGTGTCTCCACCACCGAGACGCGTGGCGACTACAAGCGCTTCGACGACGTCTACGACGCCTCCACCGGTCAGGGCCTCTACGTCCCGCCGGGCTGGACCGGGAAGATGCCCAACGGCGACGCCATCGCCGCCGGGAAGAGCTTCCTGGACATCCGGTCGTTCTACAAGAACGACCCGGACTGGCCCAAGGTGCAGGCGTACCTGAACGGTGGCCCGGAGCCCACGTTCAACTACCACCGCTTCTGGGCGCAGGCCGATGTGGCCATGGCGTACGCCGACTACGGGACGTTGTTCCCGAACGGCTGAGAGCAACCCGGGGTGGGTGGAGTGCCCCGCCCACCCCGGGGTTCGGCCGGGTCCGGGGGAACGACGGGACCCGGCCGGCGGACGGCCTGACACCCACGGTCAGGCCGGGGTGGGCCGGTCATCTGGTCAACGCAGCGGGTCGACCGGCCCACCCCACCGCCCGGACTGAAGACTGCCGCGAAAAAGCCCAGAAATTCCGGCTGTCACGGGATCACACCAAGGACGTTGACGGAGTAACGTACGTCACCGGAGAGGCCGCTCCCCCCGTGGCGGCCTCTCCACTTTTTTATGCCTCTGCCTCGGGTCGCGGCGCGGTGTCCGGCAGCGCGGCGACCGGATGACGCAACCCCGGGTGTTCCGGTGGCAACGACCGGCGCAACACGATCCAACTCACGGCCAGCGCCGCAGCGACCAGCGGCCAGGTCAACGCGATCCGGGCCACCACGAGCGCGAGCACCTGTCCACTCAGGTAGAGCGGCACGAACACCGCCACCCGCAGCAGGTAGGTCGCCGTCCACACCCAACTGGCCCGGCCGTACCCGCGTAGCAGCGCCGGATCCCGTCGCCACCGCGCGCGCTGGCCCAGCGCCGCGCCGACCAGCACGCCCAGCAGCGGCCAGCGCACGACGATGCTGACGGCCCACGCCAGCGCGCTCGCGGCGTTGGACAGCACCTGGATCAGAAAGAAGTTCTCGGCCCGGCCGGTACGCACCGCGATCAGCGCCGCGACGCAGACGGCGAGCAGACCGATCAGCACCGAGCGCGGCCGGTCACCCCGCCGCAGTCGTACGCCGGCCACGACGACGCCCACGGCGAGCGCGGCGCCCACCCCGGCCCACAGCGACTCGCCGCCGATCAGCCAGCCCAGGGCGAACGCGACCGGCGGCAGGGTGGCGTCCACCGCGCCCCGTCGCCCGCCCAGCAGATCCGCCAGGGACTCGACCCGCGCCGGGCCGGGCCCGACCTGCCCGGACTCCCGCTCCGGTGTACCGCTCACCGCCACCTCCTCACCCCCGCCACAACCTAACCGCCACCAGCCGGTGGGCCACCGACCGACCGGCCCGGACCGGCCGCTACGGTGTGCGGATGCGCGCGACGGCACGGGGTTGGACGGCGGTCTGGTTGGTCGTACTGGCCCTCGTCCAGGCGGCTGCCTTCCTCGCCGTGTGGCGGGTGGCCGTGCACACCGAGATCGGTCAGTGGGTCGACACGGTCGCCCTCACCGGCAACGAGATCGGGCACGACCGCATCGACGGACCGGTGGACCGGATCCTGAACGCGATGTCGGTGGTGTCGCTGCTCGCCGCCACCGCGATGATCGGCTTCATCGCGCTCATGCGGGGGCGGATCGCCCTGGCCGTCACCGCGACCCTGCTCATCGCCGGAGCCAATGTCTCCACCCAACTGCTCAAGTACGGGCTGAACCGGCCCGACTTCGGCGTCGACCCGGACCGGGCCGCGGTGGGCAACAGCCTCCCCAGTGGGCACACCGCCGTGGCCGCGTCGGTGGCGGTCGCGCTGATGCTCGTCCTGCCGCGCAAGGTACGGGCCGTCGGCGCCTTCGTCGGCGCGCTCTACGCCGCCGTCGCCGGGGTGGCCACCCTCTCCGCCGGGTGGCACCGGCCCAGTGACGCGGTCGCCGCCTATCTGGTGGTGGGTGTCTGGGCGGCGCTGGCCGGGCTGCTCCTGCTGATCACCCAACGGGAGCAGGCCCAGGTCGAGCCCGGCGACGCGCACCGCCTCGCCGCCGCCGTGCTCGGCGTCGCCGGAGTGCTTGCCCTGATCGCCTCCGGGCTGGCGCTCACCTGGCTGGTGGATCTGCGCGGGACCGGCCCGGAGGAGTTGGCCCGCCGACCCCTGTTCGCCGGGTACGCGGGCAGCGCCGCCGGCATCGCCGGGACGATGGCCGTGGTGATGGCGCTGGCGCTGACCGTCGTGCACCGGCTCGTGCCCAGAGTGAAGGGCTGACCGGGCGGACGTCCGGCGATCAGGCCCCGACGCGGGGCGCGGGCACGTGCGGGGCGACGCCCCGCAGGTGGGTGAGCACCACCGGGTCGATCCGCCCCGGCACCAGGCGCTCCTCCAGGTTCTCCAGCCCCGCCCAGGAGACCAGCGCCGCCTCCGGCCCGGCGTCGCCCACCGGGTGACCCAGCCCGGTGAGCAGGGCCGCCACCTCGTCGGCGACCGCGCCGCTCAGGTCGAGCAGGGTCGCCGGGTCAGGCCGACTGAACAGCATGGTGTGCACGGCCAGCAGCCGACCGAGCTCGGCGACCGGGTCCAGATGATCGTCCACCCGCAGGTCGACGACCACGTCGCTGGTGCCGCCGTACCCGCCGCCGCGCTCGACCACCAGCAGGCCGGCGCTCTGCCGGCCGCGCCGGTCCCCGCCGGCTTCGTCACCGGCCCGCAGCGCGGCGACCAGCCGCTCGGCGAACGGCAGCGCCGAGGCGCCCTGCCACGTCTCGCCCATCGCGTCGACCACCTCGGGGCCGGCGAGGATGTTGCCCTGCGCGGCCCAGCCGTCGCCGACGCGCCCGCCCGCCCACGGGTGGCAGGCCGGGCCGGTCCAGCTCGCCCCCGGCCCGCTGACGCCCACCACGCCGAGCTGTCGGTGCTGCCGCTCGGCGTCGGCGGCGACCAGGCCGGCCACCACGTCGGCGGCGGCCACCCCGGTGCGCAGCAACGCGAGCCCCTGCGGACGGTAGGCGAGGTTGACGTGCGCCTGGGTGGCCAGCGCGCCGACGTCTGACGCGGCGGCCGGCACCAACGCCCCGGCGGCGAGGAACTTGCTGGCCACGACGACTCCGTGCCGGCGGCCGTCGGCGGAGCGGGCGACGAGGGAGAAGGTCACCCGCCGAGACTAGCCCGCGTGCTCGCGTACCCCGATGCCTCAGAACGGCGTCGCGGCGGCCTCCGGCGGCGCGCCGCGCGCCCGGCGGGCGTCCGCGACCGCGACGCCACCGAGCACGAACGTCCCGGTGGCGGTGGCGACCACCCCCGGCAGGAACAGCAGTGGTACGGCCGCCGCCGCGAGCACTCCGATGGCGATCAACCGCGACGGCGAGACCCGCCCGAAGACCTCGTACTCGAAGCGGGCCCGACCGGTCAGGAACAGCGCGGGTCCGCCGAGCACCATGACCACCCACGGCGCCGGGGCATGGCCCAGCGGTTGCTCGATGACCAGCTCGTAGCCGATCGCCGTCGCGGCCAGACCGATCACCATGATCAGGTGAGTGTCGGCCGCCGAGCGGCCGATGTTGGCGGGGTGACGGGCCGTCTGCACCGCCTCGGCCAGGATCTGCCCGGCGCGTTGCACGTAGATCCGCCACAGCATGATCGACGTGGCCACCGCGAACGCGAACGCCGCCATGTGCCCCGACCCGTACGGGCCCTTGCTGTAGGCGAAACCGGCCACCAGGATCGTCTCGCCGAGTGCCACGAGGAAGAACTGCTGGTACCGCTCCGCCAGATGCTCCCCGGCGATCTCCCACTTCGAGACCGTGGAGCGGCCCAGCCCCGGCACCGGCCAGCCGCACCGAGCGGCCAGGTATTCGGCGGCCAGCGCCACCGACCAGAGCACCACCTGCGCGTTGCCGGGCAGCAGCGCCCCGCTGATCCAGAGCACGCCCGTCGCGGCGAAGATCACCGCCATGCGCACCTTCAGCCGCCGGTACGGATGCGGCCCCAACGCGATCGACAGGATCACCGGCCGGGTCAACTGCGCGATCACGTACGCCGTGGCGAACATGAGCGACGTCTCGCCGAACGCCCGGGGGATCGCCACCCCCATCACCATGCTGCTCACCAGCGCCGTCAACACGACGATCTGCAGCGGCGCCCGGTACGGGTCGTAGCGGCTGGTCGTCCACGCGGTGCCCTGCCAGACCGCCCAGAGGGCCAGGAGCAGCAGCAGCGTCTTGCCGCTGCCGGTGATCGCCGCGGCGGCGTGGTCGCGGGCCGGCTCCCGGCTCAGATCCTCGAACGCCCGCGCGGAGATCCGGGTGAGCGCGAAGACGTACACGAGGTCGAAGAAGAGTTCCAGGAACGTCGCCCGACCGGGCGCGGCCGCCGCCGGAACCGGCTCCAGGTGTCCTGCCGCCCTGGAACCCATGGTCAGCGGCCTGCGCCGGTGCTCCGGTCCACCTCGCAGTGGTAACACCTCCGTCGGCGGCGGCGCGGCGAACCGGCGATTAGGCCCACTAAGGGGATCTTGCTCAGGGGCGCCGTCACCAGGCAGGATCGACCGGTGACGAATCGATGGGGCATGACGGTGCCGTTGGGCGGGGTCCCACTGGCCGACCACCAGGCGGTCTACGCGACCCTCGAGCGATCCGGGTTCACCGACGTGTGGTCGTCCGAGGTCGCCGGGACCGACGCGTTCACCCCGCTTGCCCTCGCCGCGGCGTGGCAGCCGCAGTTACGGCTGGGGACCGCGATCACCCCGGTCTTCACCCGTGGCCCCGGGCTGCTCGCGATGACCGCGGCGGCGCTCGCCGAGGCGGCGCCGGGCCGGTTCGCGCTCGGCATCGGCGCGTCCTCCCCGGTGCTGGTGCGGGACTGGAACGCGGCACGGTTCGACGAGCCGTTCCGGCGTACCCGGGACATGCTGCGTTTCCTGCGGGCCGCCCTGCGCGGTGAGACGGTGGACGAGGTCTACGACACCTTCACCGTGCGCCGGTTCACCCTCGAACGCCCGCCGACCGCGCCGCCGCCGATCCTGCTCGCCGCGCTGCGCCCGGGGATGCTCCGGCTGGCCGGCGCCGAGGCCGACGGGGTCATCCTCAACTGGCTCAGCGCCGACGACGTGCCGCGAACCCTCGCCGAGCTGGGCGAGCGCCGGACCGGCTTCGAGGTCGCCGCGCGGATCTTCGTCTGCCCCACCGAGGACGCCGCGTACGCCCGCACCCTCGGCCGCCGGCTCATCACCAGCTACCTGACCGTCCCGGCGTACGCCGAGTTCCATCGCTGGCTCGGCCGCGACGGGACGCTCGCGCCCATGTGGGAGGCGTGGGCGGCCGGTGACCGCCGCGCGGCGAGCGCGGCCGTACCCGACGAGGTGGTCGACGCCCTGGTGCTGCACGGCTCACCCGAGCGCTGCCGTGCCCAGGCGCGTCGCTACGCCGAAGCCGGCGTGGACGTGCCGATCCTCGCGCTGCTGCCGACCCCGGAGGTGACCGCCGGCGGCGCGGCCGCGCTGACGACCCTCATCGCCCAACTCGGCGCCGAGCCGACGGGAGTGTCCGCGTGAACCTGACCGACCGGATCGTGGTCGTCACCGGAGGGGCCGGTGGCATCGGCGCGGCCCTCGCGCGCCGCTTCGCCGCCGAGGGCGCCGCCGCCGTGGTCGTCGCCGATCTGGACGCCGAGGCCGCGTGCGCCGTGGCCGAGGGCATCGGCCCGGTGGCGCACGCCGCCGCCGTCGACGTCACCGACGAGGCCCAGGTACGGGCGCTCGTCGACGACACCGAACGACGGTTCGGCCGCATCGACCTGTTCTGCGCCAACGCCGGGGTCACCACGGGCGGGGGAGTCGAGGTCGACGACGCGGGTTGGGACCGGGCGTGGCGGGTCAACGTGCTCGCCCACGTCTACTCGGCCCGTGCCGCGCTGCCCGGCATGCTCGCCCGCGGTGGCGGCCACCTGCTGCACACCTGCTCCGCGGCGGGGGTGCTGACCGCGGTGGGCGACGCCGCGTACACCGCCACGAAACACGCCTCGGTCGGCTTCGCCGAGTGGCTGGCCATCACCTACCGGGACCGGGGCATCCGGGTCAGCGCCCTCTGCCCGCAGGGGGTGGACACCCCGATGCTCGCCGACGGGATCGCCGAGGGGCACCTCGGCGCCCGGGTGATCACCGCCTCCGGTGCGGTGCTCACCCCGGAGCAGGTCGCCGACGCGACGATCGCCGGGCTCGCCGAGGAGCGGTTCCTGATCCTGCCGCACCCGGAGGTCGCCGACTACGCCCGCCGCCGGGCCGAGGACCCGGACGGCTGGCAGGCCGGCATGCGCAAACTCATCCGCCGCCTGACGACCTGACCTGGTCCGGCCCGGGTCCGGCCCGCCCTGGCCCGGCTCGGGTCCGGCCGGGCGTGCCGGACCAGGGCCGAGATCGTCGGTCACGTGTCGCGTCGGTCGGGCGGCTCTGCCAGCCGCTCCATCCGAGTCCAACCGGACCAGCCGCGCTGGCGCATCAAGGCCCGCAGTCGCTCCGCGCGCTGGTCGGTCTCGACAGCGAACGCGTCCAGCAGGTCGGGCAGATCGCCCTGCATGCCATCGTCGAGGACGTCGCCGGAAGCGTAGGCCTCCTCGGCGAGGGCGGCCATGATGTCGGCGGCCTCCTCCAGTAGCGCGTCCCCGCCCGTGTCGCTCTCGAAGATCTCGGAGAGGACCCGATACAGCCGGACGACGCGCGGGTCATCGAGCTGCGCGAGCTTCGAGGGCATCCACTCGACGACGAGATCGGGCCAGCGGGCCGCGACCAGGATCCACCCGTCCCGTTCGGCCTCCACCATCCGCGTCGACGCCCCGATCTCCCGCAGCCGGTCGAGATAGGCGACCACCTGCGGTGCGAGCGCGAGGCTGTCGCCGGCCGTGAGCCGCGCGATCTGCTGACGGCTGGTCTCGAGTCGGGCGATCTCGTCGCGCAGGTGGCTGTCGATCCGCCGCACCGATTCCGCGAAGATCGACGCGTCGGCTTCGAGCATCCGAGCGATCTGCGACAGCGGCACGCCCGCGTTGGCGAGGGTGCGGATCCTGATCAGCGACACCACCGCCTTGGCGCCGTACCGCCGGTAACCCGACGCGTCCCGTTCCGGCTCGGGCAGCAGCCCTACCTGGTGGTAGTGGCGCACCGCCCGCGTCGTCACGCCCGCGTACGCGGCCAGTTGACCGATCGTCAGCATGCTCTGATCCTGCCCGCCCTCGGTCCGAGCCGTCTCAGGAGATCCGGCGACGGTAGGAGACCGTGGCGAACACGTACGCCACCACGAGGATGCCGACGCACCAGGCCAGGGCGACCCAGATGTCGGCACCCACCGGCTGCTCGGTGAACAGACGCCGGATCGCGTTGACGATCGAGGTCACCGGTTGGTGTTCGGCGAACGCCCGGACCGGGCCGGGCATGGTGTCGGTGGGTACGAACGCCGAGGAGACGAACGGCAGGAACACGAGCGGGTAGGAGAACGCGCTCGCGCCGTCCACGGACTTGGCGGTGAGGCCGGGGACCACGGCGATCCAGGTCAACGCCAGGGTGAACAGGAGCAGGATGCCGACGACCGCGAGCCACGCCAGCACCCCGGCGCCCGAGCGGAAGCCCATGACGAGGGCGACGCCGACGACCACCACGAGCGAGATCATGTTGGCGACCAGCGAGGTGAGCACGTGCGCCCACAGGACCGCCGAACGCGCGATCGGCATGGACTGGAAGCGTTCGAAGATGCCGCCCTGCAGGTCCTGGAAGAGCCGGAACGCCGTGTACGAGATGCCCGAGGCGATCGTGATGAGCAGGATGCCGGGCAGCAGGTAGTTCACATACGAGTCGGTTCCGGTCTCGATCGCGCCGCCGAAGACGTACACGAACAGCAGCAGGAACGCGATCGGCATGACGGCGGTGGTGATGATGGTGTCCGGGCTGCGGCCGATGTGCCGCAGCGAACGGCCCAGCAGGACGGCGGTGTCGCCGAGGAAGTGCCTGTTCATCAGTGGTCCTTGTCTGCGGTCGTGCCGACGAGGGCGAGGAAGACGTCCTCCAGGGTCGGCTGCTTCTCGACGTACTCGATCTGGGCGGGCGGGAGGAGCCGTTTCAGCTCGTCGAGGGTGCCGTCGACGGCGATCCGGCCCTCGTGCAGGATCGCGATCCGGTCGGCGAGGTGCTCGGCCTCGTCGAGGTACTGGGTGGTGAGCAGCACGGTCGTGCCACCCTCGGCGAGCTCCTTGACGGCCTGCCACACCTCGATGCGCGCCTGCGGGTCGAGCCCGGTGGTCGGCTCGTCGAGGAAGATGACCGGCGGGTTCCCGATGAGGCTCATCGCGATGTCCAGACGACGGCGCATGCCACCGGAGTACGTCGCCACCCTCCGGTTGGCCGCCTCGGTCAGCGAGAAGCGGCGCAGCAGGTCGTCCGCGATCGCGCCCGCTCCTTTGAGGTGCCTGAGCTTGGCGACCAGGACCAGGTTCTCCCGCCCGGTGAGGATCTCGTCGACCGCCGCGAACTGGCCGGTCAGGCTGATGGACTCGCGGACGTCGGCGGCCTGGGTCGTGACGTCGAAGCCGTTGACCTGAGCGGTGCCGGCGTCGGCCCGCAGCAGTGTCGCCAGGATCCGCACCATGGTGGTCTTGCCCGCCCCGTTCGAGCCGAGCAGCGCGAAGATGCTGCCCCGTGCGACGGCGAGGTCGACGCCGCGCAGCACACGCAGCTCCTGGTACGACTTCTCCAGTCCCTGCACCCGTATCGCGGGCTCCCGGAGCTCCGGGGTTGTTGACGCGTTGTTCATGGCAGGCAGCATGAAGGGTTGACGCAGCGTCAAGGTCAAGCCCGGAGGGCCGGCAGTCTCCGAGTTGATCAAGAGGTTCGCGTCAGAAGGACGCCCACCGATGACGCGAACCTCTTGATCAACGCCGGAGGCGGCGGGCGCGGCGCAGGGGATCGGGGTGGACCGACCAGAGCAGGCGACGCCACCAGGGACGGGCCGCCCGCAGCGTCGTCACGTAGGCGGTGGCCACCTCGGCGGCGCGGTCCGCCTGGTCGGCCGTCGCGGTGCCGGGGGCGAACCCCACCTGGTTGAGCAGCGTCGCCAACTCGTCCACGGCCGGGTCGTGCACCGCCTCCGCGCCGGAGCGCGAACCGTCCGCGCGCCGGTCCCGGGCGTCCGTGAGAGCCTGTCGGGCGCGTCCGGCCACCTCGGTGGCCGCCAGGTCGTCGCCGACCGGCCGACCCGCCAGCCGCAACGCGTCCGTCACCTCCCGCCAGGCGCCCGCGATGCGCTGGCCGGGATCACCCCGCACCAGCCGGCCGCGGGTCAGGGATCGACGCATCGCCAGCAGGGTGAGCAGCAGCGCCCCCACCACCAGCAGAGACCCGCTGCCGCCCGCGACCAGCACCGGCGTGGACACACCATCGCGCGCCGGCGGCCCGTCGGGAGCGGCCACCGGCTCCGGCGACGCGGTCGGCTCCGCGGTGGGCGCGGGCACCTCCGACGGCGGCGGGTCCTCGGGTGTGGGGCGGAAGTCCTCCTCCACCGGCCGCGGCTCGCTCTCCGGGCGGGGAAGCGGGTCGAACGCCACCCAACCCAGCCCGTCGAACAGCACCTCCGGCCAGGCGTACGCGTCCCCGGCCCGCACCGGTCCCTGACCACCGGAGGAGAAACCGACCACCACCCGGGTCGGCAGCCCGGAGAGCCGGCCGAGCACCGCGAACGCCGCCGCGAACTGCTCCGACGTGCCCCGCTGCCCGCCACCGTTGCGCGGGCCGAAGAGGAAGAAGGCCAGGTTCGGGTACGCGTGCCCGCTCGGCGCGTCCGCCACCACCCGGTAGTGCTCGCCCAGGAACTGCTCGATCGCCGCCGCCCGCGCGTACGGGGCGCCGTTCTCCTCGGCGAGCTGGGTCGCCAGCCGGCGCATCGGGTCCGGCACACCGTCGGCGACCCGCAGCACCCGGGCCACCTCCTCGCCGGCGGGCACGTTCGCGGTGGCCAGCAGGTTGTTGGTCGGGCGCTCCCGGACCGATGTCACCTCGTACCGCAGCCCCGGGGTCAGCCCCTCCGGCCGGATCAGCGTCCCCGTCGCCGGGTCGTACGCCACCCGCGCGCCGCTGACCTCACGGGGCGTCGCCACAGCGGGGAGCAGCCGCCCGGTCAGCTCCGCCACGGTGATCTGCTGCCGGACCGTCTCGACCGTGCTGTCCCGGGCCGGCGCGGTGGCCGGCAGGATCCGCCCCGCGTTGCGGTACGTCGCGCCGACCCGCCAGGTGATCCCGTCGTAGTCACTGAGCACCGCCAGCCGGATCCGCACCCGGCCGGCGGCGTCCGTGTCCTCGACGGGTGCGGCGACGCCTTCCGTGCTCACGTCGAGAAGCTTCTGCTCCGGATGCAGCGCCCACCCCGAGATCCGGATCAGCGGGTTCTCGTCGAGCGTCTCGACCTGCGGCGGCTCCACGTAGCGGCGCGGATCGACCGGCCGCCCATCCACCTGACCGGCGACCACCGGGCCGAGCAGCGCGACCAGACCGATCACCAGGACGACGCCGACCGCCGCCGACACCGCCAGCCGAAGCCGTACCGCCGCGCGTACCCCCGGGGCGAGACCGGCCGCCGGATCACCGCCGGCCGGCGACGAACCGGTCGGCGCGGCCAGCCCGACCGCCGCGACCGCGACGAACGCCACCGTCGCCCCGATCGCCGGCTCGGCGTTCGGACCGACCACGTACAGAGCCGCGGCATACAACCCCGCCGCCGGCAGGTAGCCGAGCAGCACCCGGCCGGTGCGCAACGCCACCTCCGCCCCGGCCAGACCGGCCAGCCAGGCCGCCACCACCGGCACCAGCACCGTGTCCGGCGTGGGCTCCACCGGGATCATCGCGGTGAGCAGGCGGGGGATGCCGTTGCGCGCCGCGTCGGCGCTCACCTCCAGCAGGCTGCCCGGCAGGTCGGCGCGGGCGGCGGCCAGACGCAGCGACCACAGCGTCCACCCGGCCAGCGCCGCCATCGACACCGGCGCCACCAGCCACGACGGCAACCGCCGGGCGGCCACGCTGACCAGCACCGAACCCACCGCCGCGCCGATCACCAGCCGGGTCAGCAGGTCGCCCGCGTACACCCGGCCGAGCGCCACCCCGGCGAGCGCGACGAGCACGATCAGCGTCAGCGGCACGACGGCCGCCCGCAGCGCGCGTACCGCCCGCCCCGCCGCGCTCGGGCCGCCCGCCGTCGCGTTCTGCGCCTCGCGCTGGGGCGCGATGCCCGTCACCACCGCCGCACCCCGTCCCACTCGGCGGCGAACTGCGCGCCGTCGGCCGCGTCGACCACCACCAGGCCGGCCGTGCCCGCCGGCGTCGGCTCGGCCGCGCCGAACACCCCGACCACCACCGACGGGTACGCGCCGCGCAGCGCGCCCACATGACCCAACCCGTCCCGCCCACCGGGGCCGGTGAGGAACACCAGCGTGTCGCCGAGCCGTTCCTGGCGCAGTCGGGTGGTGACGGCGCGCAACGCGTCCGCCTCGTTCGACAGGTCGACGGCGGCGAGCCGGTCCAGCGGACCGAGCGGGGCGGCGTCCCCACCGTCTGCCCGCTCCCCGTCGACCAGCAGCAACAGCACCGGCAGGTCCGCGCGGTGCGCGGCGATGACGACCGACGCCGCCGCCTCGCACGCGGACTCGAACGACTCCGCCACCCCGCCCGTGCGCTGCGGGTGCGCGGCCGCCCGATTGTCCAGAAGGACGACCAGACTGGGCAGGCTGGTGTCCACGTTCTCCCGCACCATCAGCTCGCCGACCCGCGCGCTCGTGCGCCAGTGCACCCGCCGCAGCTCGTCCCCGACCACGTACTCCCGCAGCGAGTCGAACGTGATGGACCCGTGCGGCACCCCGTCCACCCGCCCGTCCAGGCTCCGTCCCGCGCCGGTCGGCACCGCCGACAGCGGGTGGATCCGAGGGTGCACCCAGACCGGCGCCGTCTCCCCGTACGGTCGCGCGAGCGCCACCAGCCCCAGCGGATCCCGCCGGGTCACCCGCAGCGGACCGACCGCCACCACCCCACGACGGTCGGTCGGAACGTCGTAGCGGACCTCGGTGTCCCGACCGGGACGCAGGCGCAGCAGCGGCACCGGCACCGCGCGGGTGCCGCAGCGGTCCTCGGCCAGCAGGTTCGCCGAGCGCAGCCGGCCGGCGTTGCGCACCGTCAGCGTCATACTCGCCGGCTCGCCGCGCGCCACCCGGTCCGGATCGGCCCGGCGCGCGACCACCAGCCGGGGCCGCCAGGCCGCCGTCAGCGCCGCATAGCCGACTGCCGCGCCGGCCGCCGCGCCCAGCAACGTCAACTCGGGGTACGCGAAGCGAAACCCCGCCCCCAGCAACACGACGGCGGCGACGAGCAGCCCGACCCCGCGGGCGGTGATCCCCATGGCGCTGCCGCCGGTCAGCCCTGCACCGGGGCCGGCTGCCCCGACGGCAACGGCACCGGCACCGAGGCGACCGCCTGGCGCAGCACCTCCGCGGCGGTCATGCCGCGCACCTGCGCGTCCGGAGTCAGCAGCAGCCGGTGCGCGAACACCGGCTCGGCGAGCGCCTTCAGATCCTCCGGCATGATCCAGCCCCGCCCGTCGATCAGCGCGTACGCGCACGCCGCCCGCGTCAACGCGATCACACCCCGAGGGCTCACCCCGACGCGTACCTGCGGATGGGTACGGGTCGCGGCGGCCAGCCGGACCGCGTACGCGTACAGCGGCTCGGCGATGTGCACCCGGCGCGCCATCTTGACCATCTCCCCGACGGTCGCCGTGTCGGTGATCGGGACGAGCGCCTCCGGGGAGCGGACCGTCGCGCCGCGCAGCACCTCCACCTCGACCGCCTCGTCCGGGTAGCCGACGGACAGCTTCACGAGGAAACGGTCGAGCTGCGCCTCGGGCAGCCGGTAGGTGCCGTCCATCTCGACCGGGTTCTGCGTCGCCACCACCAGGAACGGCGTCGGCACCGGGTGCCGGACCCCGTCCACGGTGACCGTGTGCTCCTCCATCACCTCCAGCAGCGCCGACTGCGTCTTCGGCGACGCCCGGTTGATCTCGTCGGCGATCACGATGTTGGCGAACACCGGCCCCGGGTGGAACTCGAACTCCCGGCTCGCCTGGTTGAAGATCGTCACGCCGGAGACGTCCGACGGGAGCAGGTCCGGCGTGAACTGGATGCGCCGCCACTGACCCTGCACCGTGGCGGCGATGGCCCGGGCCAGGGTCGTCTTACCGACCCCGGGCACGTCCTCCAGCAGCACGTGCCCCTGGGCGAACAGCGCCGTCAACGCCAGCCGGACCACCTGCGGCTTGCCGAGCACCACCGCGTTGACGTTCTCGGCCAGCCGGGCGGCCAGGGCCGCGAAGCCCTGCACCTCCGGCTGGGTGAGCGGCTCGTGGGTGTTCACGGTCGGTGGTGCTCCTCGCCTGGTGGTTCAGCAGGTGGGCAGGACGTTGATGTTGTCGCCGCCTTCCAGGTTGAGCCAGGCCCAGGGAATGTAGTTCTTCCCGTCGTAGTTGACCTGCACCCACCAGGTGCTGCGCTTGTCGTTGTTGTAGATGTAGGCGTAGACCTCTTCGCCCGACTTCTTGCAGTAGGCCTGCAGGCGTTCACCGTTGGGCACCCAGCCGGCCTGGCGGTCGTTGTCCTGCCGCGGGACCTCGAAAATCTCGTTGCCGTTGCGCGCGTTGGGGATCTCCCGTGTGCAGTAGCTCGCCTCCGGGCCGGAGGCACCGTTGCGGCACGTCGCGATCCCGTACAGCGGCTGCGTCTTCTGCGCCCTCGTCGCGGTGGTCTTGCCGGCGGCGTTGCTCGCCGTCACCGTGAACGTGTACGCCGTTCCCGGCGTCAGGCCCGACATCGTGATGCTGGAACAGGCCCCGGCCTTTGTCGGCTCACCCGACGTGCTCAGCGAGCAGGTGGCCTTGCCGCCGCCCGCGTCCACGGTGAACGTGACGGTCGCTCCCGTCGCCGTCGCCGACGAACCGGTGACCGTGATCCGGGGCGCGGCGACCGTACGGGCCGTGGCGGTGGCCTCCGGGCCGGGCCCGGCCTCGTTGACCGCCTTCACCTTGACCGTGACGTTCTGGCCGTTGCCCAGACCGGTGACGGTCGTGCGGGTCTCGGTCACCTCGCTGGTCCTGCCGCCGACGTCCACCTGGTACTTCGTCACCGGCCGGCCGTTCGCCTCGGCCGGCGACCACTGCACCGTGACCGCGCCCGGCTGCTCGGCGACCGTGCCGGCCCGTAGGTCGAGCGGACGACCCGGCGCCGCAAACGGCACCACCGTGTTGCTGACCGGCGAGGCCGCCGAACCGGCGCCCTTGTCGTTGACCGCCACGACGGTGAACGCGTACTGCGTGCCGTACTCCAGCTCACCGGCCGGCACCACCAGCTCGGTCTTGGTCGACTCGCCGGCCGGCGCGTTCGTACCCGCCGACGTGGCCGTCACCGCGTACTTGGCGATCTTGTTGCCCTGGGCGTTCGCGGCCGGCCACTTCACCACCACCGTGCCGTCCGGCCGCTCCTGCGCCGTCACGCTGGCCGGCGGATCGGGGACCGCGGCGGTCGGAGTGACCGGGTTGCTGCTGCGCGGCGGGCCGTCACCCTTGGCGTTCACGGCGTGCACGGCGAACCGGTACGTCTCACCGTTGGTCAGGCCCTTCACCTCGACCGCACGCTGGTTGGCACCCACCTCCAGGCGCTGACCGGCGCCCTGCACGACGTACTTGATGATCTCGGCGCCGTTCGCGGCGGCCGGCCGCCAGCTCACCCGGGCCTGGGCGTTGCCGGCGGCGGCCGTGACGCTGCGCGGCGCGCTCGGCTTGCTCACCCGGGGCTTCTTCGGCGGGGGCGGCGGCGGGGGCGCCGGCGGCGGGTCACCGCCCAACACGTCGTTGGCGTACTTGTCGACCTCGCGCACCTGGTGCTTGTCGTCCACCACCCGGGCCGTCGCCGAGTCGGGCGAGTTGATGAAGAGGTGGTTCTCCCGCACCTCCATCTCCAGCGGGCCGGTCGCCTTGCCCTTGATGGTGTCGACCAACTGGCCGCCCGCGTCGAAGGAGTAGATGGTGCCGGTGGCCTCGTCGGCGCAGTAGAACCGGTCGGCCCAGGCCACCGCCGGGCTCAGCCGCTCGCCGCTGCCCGGCACCGTGAACGTCCGCTCCGCACCGGCGTCACCCACCACCAGCACCCGCCGCTCGGCCGGCACCGTCACCGGCACCCGCGACCCGGACGTGCGAGCCGGCACCGCCGCCCGGCCGGGCAGCGTCAACGGCGTCGGACGCACCTCGCCGCGTTGCACCCGCACCAGCTTCCCGGCCGTCCGGTCCAGCACCGCCACCCCGTCGTCCAGGGTGGAGACCTGCAACTCGTGGCTCGGATCGGCGACGTCGTACGTCTCGACCCGCTCCGGGCTGAGCCCTGCGCCCGCCGGCGCGGCCGAGGCCGGCGCGGACGGCAGCTTCGCGGCGGTGACCGCCGAGACCGTGCCCTCGCTGGGCACCGCGATCCAGAGCCGGCCCTCACCGTCGAACGCGCCGCCGGTGATGCCCGGCGGATAGCGCACCGGCTCACCCACCGGGCTCAACGACCGGGGGTCCAGCTGCCGCACGATGCCCTGCACCGCGTCGACGACGAACGCCGCGTCCTCGTGCAGCGCGACGCTCACACCCAGGCCCGGCGTGGTCGGGGTGGTCGCCGTGAGCTGCAACGTGGCCAGGTCCAGTGAACTGATCTGCCCGGTCTGCAGGTCCCGCAGGATCAGCAGCCGGTCGGTCTGGGCGACCTGCATCGGGTGCCGACGGGCGCCTGGAATCTCGGTGCGGGTGTCCACCCGGGCCGTCACCCCGTTGACCCGGGCCAGCTCGCTGCGCACCCCGCTCCACAGCCAGGAGCTCGCGTCGTAGTTGGCCACCGCGTTGTCCGCCGCGCCCAGCCCCAGGACCGTCAGCCCCATGGCGGCCAGCAGCACGGTCACCGTGCCCACGGTCACGAGCCCGCCTCGCATCCGGGATCGGGATCGGGGGGCGTCGGTCCGCTCGGCGTCGTCGATGCTGGCCACAGCCGGCTGCCTTCCCTGAGTCGTGGCAGGTGGCGTACGCCTCGCGGCGACCCCTCCCCTGAGCCGGGTGCCATCATATGGCCCGGCCGGGAACGGGGGAACCCGCACCGTCACCCCTGTGGATACCGAGCGTGCGCGGTGGACGCCCAGCTCAACTCCACAATCGTCAATCCGATGAAGACCAGGTCCGACGTGCGGGTTCAGCTCGGCGGTGTCGACCGCTCACGAACCGTGCACACCTGACCCGACGTGGCGAAGCTGTCGGTCGAGTAGACGGCCAGCACGGTGAAGCAGTAGTCCACCCGGGAGCTGAGCCCGTTGACCGTGTGGCTGGTCCGCCCCGGCTCCACGGTGGCCATCACACCGAGCGCCGACCCGGCCCGCCCACCGGCGACCATGAACGGCACCGTGCCACCGGACGGATCCGTCCAGCTCAACGTGATCGTCACCGCGTCGTCGCGCAGCTTCAGGTCGCCGGGAGGGGGACCGGTCGTCGCCGGCGCCGCCGTCACCGGTGCCCCGGACGGCGGCGGCGCGTCGTCACGGCTCAACACCACCGCGCCCAGGCCCACGACCGCCACCAGGGCAACCCCGGCGGCCACCGCCGCGCCGATCACCGTCGCCCGGTTGCGGCCCGTCGAGCCAGCCCCATCGGTGTACGCCGGCGCGTACGCCTCCTGCGGGTAGTACTGCCCCGGGTACACCTCGTGGCCGGCCGGGACGTGCTGCGCCGCGTACTGCCGGCCGGCCGGGTACTGCTCGGCGGGCGGGTACTGCTCGGCGGCTGGGTACTGCTCGGCGGCCGGGTAGCCGGGCGTGCCCGGCGGGTCGTAGGGCGCGCCGAGGCCCGGGACCAGGTCGTCCACCGGAGTCGACGCCGAGCCGCCAGGCCCGCCGGCGAAGGACCCGGGGCGGCCGTGTCCACCCGGGACGGAAGCTGGCCCGTTCGGTCCACCCGGGACGTGGGCTGGCCCGTTCGGTCCACCCGGAACGGGGGCTGGCCCGTTCGGTCCACCCGGGACGTGGTCTGGCCCGTTGGGTCCGCCCGGAAGCGGGGCGGCGGACGTCGTCGGGGCCGGTCCGGGGTTCGCTGTCCAGGCCGACGTGCCCGGCACGCCGACGTCGGGCCTGCCCGACTGGGGAGTCGCCGGCCCGACGGCCGGAAACACCTCCGTCGACGCGGACGCGAAGCCGGACACCTCGCCGGCTCCGGTCGGGACAGCTTCGACGACTCCGCCGCCCGGTCCGGGCCGCTCGGGCACGCTTGTCGGGCCGCCCGCGGTGACGGGCGAACCCGGCGTGACGTCGGCGACTGTGGACTGAACATCTGCCGACTCAGGGGCGTCAGTACCGGACGTGGGTAGCGGTTGCGGAGGCGCGCTGCTGCTCCAGGGCGGAGCGGTCAGTCCCCACGGCGGTGCGCTCACCGGAGGCGCCGACACCGGCTGGCCGTGGCCGAGTGGCGCGGACACGGGGTAGTGCGGGCCGGGTGGTCCGGAGACGGGCTGGCTGCGGCCAGGTGGTGCCGACACGGAGAAACCGGGCGGCCCGGAAACCGGGAACGGCCGGGCTGGGGGTCCGGAGGTGGGGTGCGGGGGTCCGGACGTCGGGAAGGTGGAGGCCGGAGGGCCGGAGACCGGGAAGGCCGGGGCTGGGGGACCGAACACGGGGTGCGGGGGTCCGGACACCGGGAAGCCCGGGGCTGGCGCGCCGGAGACGGGGTGCGGGGGTCCTGACGTCGGGAAGGCCGAGGCCGGGGGGCCGGAGACGGGGTGCGGGAGACCGGACACCGGGAAGGCCGGGGCCGGGGGACCGGATACGGGATAGGCGTGGCTGGGCGGACCGGACACCGGGGTGGAGGGCGAACCGGACACCGGATAAGGGCGGGCGGGCGGCCCGGAGACCGGCTGGTCGTACCCGGGTGGGGCCGACACCGGGCGGCCGGGTGCGGGTGGTCCGGAGGTCGGCGCCGACGGCAGGGGCGGTCCGGAGACGGGCAGCGGTGGTGCGGCGGGCGTCGCGCCGGCTGCGTGGTGGGTGGACGTGCCCGCCGGACTGTTCGTCGTCGGGATCGCCCCGGACGGCGTCGTACCCGCTGCCGTGACGGCTGCGCCGCTCGGACCTGCCGCCGCGAGTCGAGCCGCCTCCTCGGCCAGGAGGGGCTCGATCTGCCGTACCTGAATCGTGGGGTCATCCCACCGCGGCGCCGGCACCGACGCTGGTGGCGGGCTGGTGTGCGGAGCGGCGGAAGTCGGCGCGGTCGGCCGCTGTGCGGCGGTGGGCGGTGCGGCGGTGGGCGGTGCGGCGGTGGGCGGTGCGGCGGTGGGCGGTGCGGCGGTGGGCGGTGCGGCGGTGGGCGGTGTCTGCGGCCCGCTGGCGGCCGGGCGGATCGGCGCGTCATCCGTGCACTGACGTGGCGGCGTGGGTGGAGGCTGTTGCCGCACGTGTGGCGCGGGCTGGGCCGCCACCCCAGACGTTGGCGCGACCCCTGGGCGGGGCGTGGCCGCCTGCTGCTCTACCCGCTGGCGGGGCGGCATCGGCGGCGCGGCCGGTACCGGAGGGACGGCCGACGCGGGCCGCGTCGAAGCCTTCGGAGGCGGGAAAGGCTGCGGCGCCCAGGGCGAGGCCGGCGGCGACGGATCGCTCGCCGCCGGGCGCATCGCAGCCAGGGTTGCCAGCGACAGCGTCGGACCGGAGAGCGCCGACCGTGCCCCGGAGTCGGCTGAGATGCCGGCGGGGGAGGTCGGCGGCCCGACGTACGGCTGCTCCGCAGCGGGGCCGGCCTCGCCGAGGTAGTCACGGGCGGCGCGTACGACCGGGTGGTTCTCCCCGAGCACCGCGGGCCCGGCGCTGGCGACCCTGGTGTAGTTGCGGCGGGCCTCGTGTCTGTTACCCAGTTCCTCGGCGACCTCCGCCAGCTCGAAGGCGAGCGCGAGCATCGTCGGCTCGGAATGGTCCCAGCGCCGCTCGCCCGCCGCGAACGCCTCCTCGAGCACCCGTCGGGCGGCGAGCGGGTCGTCGGCCTCGCGGTGCAGGCGGGCCAGCAGGTGAGCGGTGTGCAACGTCTCGGGATGGTCCTCGCCGTACGGCGGACGGGCGGACCCGACGGCGTCCGCGAGTAGCTGCCGGGCGGCGTCGTGGTCGCCCGCCGCGCGCAGCGCGAGGGCCCGTTGCTGTACGGCGGCCAGGGGAGAGGGATGGGACACAGGGCAATGCTGCCGTCACCGGGCCGTCGACGCTACCCGGGCCTACGCTGACGCCGACTCTGGTGACCCTGGGTGGTGGTGTGAGCAGCGACGGGAGGGTGATGTGCATGATCCACGAGTGCCGTGTACAGTAACTCCCCGTGCGGCCCGCTGGGCCGGCCTTCGGATGCAAGATCATCTGGGTCGGCGAGGTAGGCTGAACGAGCAAGTCCGGGTGGCGGAATGGCAGACGCGCTAGCTTGAGGTGCTAGTGCCCGTATAGGGCGTGGGGGTTCAAGTCCCCCCTCGGACACCAAATTTCGTGGAAAATCACGATAAATAGGACAGAATGATTGTCCTATTTGGGATTATTCAGACCCAAATGTTGTAAATCTTGGAAGCGGCCGCCTGGCTACAATTGGCTGCATCTGTCCGATTCGGTGACCGGGAATGGTGTCTTTTCGGCGCGCTGACGTCGCAGATTCGCGGTGGTGGCATGCCGGGTCTGCGCCTCAGTGTCGGTACGGGTCGATGATCTCCTTGGGGCGCAGCGCGGGGGCTGCGAGTTCGCGCAGTATCGGCGAGGTGAGGTAGAACCTGCCTCGGGTTTCGCCGTGCTGTTCGAACATGCCTGCCCGGACGAGGGCGCGAAGGTCACGGGTTGCTTGGTCGTCGGTGAGGCTTTCATCGCGCTGATAGACAGTGCGGCGCACTCGACCGCCGGTGGCGGCCAGGTAGAGGGCGCTGACCACCCGCTCGGGTAGGCCTGCGCGTCGGACCCAGGTGTCGAGCAGTTCCCAGAGCTGCGCGGCCTGGTCGAGGCGTTGCCGGACCAGTTGGGCTTGTTGGTGATGCGCGCTTAGGCAGAATCGGATCCACCTGCTGGTGTCGTTGTCAGGCTGCCAGGTCGGGCCGCCCACCTCGCCGAGCGCGTCGTAGTAGGCGTAGGTGTTCCGGCCGACGCCGAGCCACTCCTCAATCGAGGAGAACTCCGGGGCGAGGACACCGTCGCGGGCGAGTACGAGGGTGTGCAGGCAGCGCGACATCCGACCATTCCCGTCCCGCCAGGGATGGATCTTGACCAGGTTCAGGTGAGCCATGGAGGCCCGCACGAGCAGCGGGGTCTCCGGCTCGCCGTCGGCCAGCCAGTCGATCAGCTCGGAGATCAGCGACGGAACGTCGTCGGCGTCTGGCCCGGTGTAGACGCGTCGGCCGGTGTGCGCCTCGTCGATGTGGATGTCTCCCGGACGGAAGCGACCCGGCCACTTACCGAGCTCATGCCGGAGCATCATGAAATGCAGTGCATTGAGCAGCATGTGCTGCCAGGCGAACTCGCGTGAGCGGGAAAGTTGTTGCACGTAAGTCAGGGCGTCCCGGTAACCAATGATGACGTCCCAGGTCTGCGGGTTCGTCTCCACCGGTTCGTCGCCGGCGACGGCTGCAGCGGCGTCGTCCAGGGACACCTGGTAGCCCTCGATCGAATTGGACCCCTGGATCGCGTGGGCGATCAGGGTGCGTCGGAGTTGTCCGGTCCAGCGGTGCGGCTCGGCGATCTGATACCGCAGGTTGTCCCGCATCGTGTCCAGTTCGCCAAGCACGCGCTTGTCATCGTCGGCGAGCGCAGGGGTGCGATACAGCATGTCGCCAATCATACAATGCTTTCCGCTTTATCCAAGATTAATATCGGCATTACCCAGGTGAAGGGCATCCGCCGCTCCTGACGTGTCGCGCCTCGTCGCGTACCGCGCTAGATGAAGTTGTTCAGTCATGACACGATCTTGCCGGCGAATGCCCGGCACCCCTTGGCTGCCCATCTGGTGGCATGCTCGTCATCGGCTCGTCATCTGCTCGGCCAGCGACGGCCTCCACATGTGCCGCATCGAGCCCGGCCAGCCCGTGCTGCTCGCCGCCATCGTCCCGCACAACCTGCTCGCCTCCTCCAGCGAACCGGCGAGCTGGAGCTGATGCAGCCGATGTTCCGAGAGCGACCAAGAGCATCAGTGCGACGCTCACGCGCCACCCGTCGATGAATGGACGGCGGATGGGAGATGCTGGTGGTTGCACGACCAGTGGCTCGATCAAGAACCCATCAGACCGCCGCTCAGTGCTTGAGTAAGTCGTCCAGGAGTTGATCGATGAGGCTTTCCTCGTACGCCGCGCAGCCGGACTCGGTCATCGCCTCGCGCAGGTTCGGATCCCACGCTGTCGCGGGCATGGTCGCCGTATCCAGTTGGGTCCGTCCGTGCGCGGGGCTGGTGAGGCTGCTCAAGTAGTCGGCTGCCGTCATCCGCCAGGGAACCGCGGAGGGGATGCCGGCGAGCAGGGCGGCCACGTGGTGCAGTCCAGCCTGGTCGAAGTCGGCGCGGACGGCTACCTGCCAGCCGGCGTCGGCGAGTCGTCCGATGGCATCGACTTCCAGTGCGGACGGTGTGCCCACGGTGCACAGCAGCCGGACTGGTGCGCCGTCGCCGAGGTCTGCGGCGGCGGTTACGACGGAAGGGTTTTCGGTGACGAACACCCGGGCGCCGGGCTGCGGGGGTTCGGGCCAGGTGCAGTGGGCGAGCTCGCGCGGTGGAATGGTGGCGACGGTGCCGGCGGGCAGGGACCAGCCGGCCGGGTGGATGCCGAGGGCGAGTAATCCGCCGGTGAGGTCGTCGCAGTCGACGCCGGCGGCGGCCCAGGCGGCACGCGGTGGCAGCCCGGTGGGGATGCGGCCGGTGGCGGTGAGGATGGCCAGGACCAGTCCGGGCAGGGTGCCGCTGTCCAGGGCGTGCGGAAAGCCGGTGACGGTGTCAGCCAGCCGCCGCCGGTCGAGCCGTTCACCGGGTGCGGGTAGGGCGGCGATGACTGCCGCGGCCTGGTCGACGATCTGTTCACGGTCGCCGGCGGCCAGCAGCCTCGCGACCCAGCCGGCTCGGTGCAGGGCAGGCCAGAATTCGCCTTCGCTGTCGATGGCGTTGAGGGTGTGTCGTCGCAAACGTTCGAGGGCGTCTCGGCGTTCGGCATTGCCGCGGATCCGTTCGCCGAGGCTGCGGGCGGCGGTGTGGGCGGCGAGCATGCCGGGCGTCAGGCGCGGATCGTGAGCCTGCAGCCGGGCGGTGAGTGCGCCCAGATCCACTCTGATGGTTTGTCCGGCTCGCGCTGTCCGGCCGCCCACCAGCCCGGTGACGGCGGCTCGTTGCGTGGCGTCGGCCGGGGCGGTGACCGCGGCGGTGCCAGTGATCAGGTCCTGGTCGCCGCGCCGGTCACCGACGTCGGCGAGCCGTTGCCAGAGCCAGTCCAGGTTCTCGCCGCGCAGGGGCGCGTCGTCGACGCCGGCGCAGTCGCCCGCACACCAGGGGCATTGCGGGGTCACGCGGGGTCCCCGGGCAGCCGGTGGAGTCCGCGGACGAGCATCGGGAAGGCGACCACCGTGGTGTCGGGGCCGGCTTCGAGGTCCCAGGCGTCGATGCCGTCCCACGCGCCGGGTGCGCCGTCCCACAGGTAGCTGGTGCAGATCAGGTCGAGGTCGAGTTCGGCTATGTATCGGGCGAGGCCTTCGCGGCCGCGTTCGTCGACCTCGGCGGGAACTTCGTCGAGGGCAGTCAGGCGTAGCCCGGTCGGACCGAGCTGATCGTAATAGGCGGCGACGGCGGCGAGCATGGGGGCCAACACGACGAGTCGGCGTTCGCCGCCGGACAGCCCGGTCTTGGAAGTCCAGCGGTGTGCCTGGCCGTCGGGGCGCACGATCTCGTAGGAGATGTCGAGCCACTGCCGGACGTCGATGGCATGGGTGAGTTGTTCGGCCATGGTCGCTCCGGGCGCTGCCGCGATGAGGGCTTGCAGGGCTTCGCCAACTTCGGTCTGTTCGACGGCGGTGAGCGTGGTGCGGGTGCAGGCGAGGCGGTGCACGGTGGCTTCGGCGGCGGTGAGGGCCTTGGACAGGGAGCGGGCGATGCGGACGCCGACACCGGACGACGCGGAGGCGTTGCGCATTTTGCGATTGACGGCCTGGACCCAGTCCTCGATGTGGACCCACGCGGTTCCGATGGCCAGGGGCAGGCGACCGATCACGAAGTCGCGGAGCGCTGATTCCTCGGCGCGGTTGAGGGCCTGCTGGGCGCGGTCGCGCAGTTGCCGGCCGGCGTCGGCGGCGTCCGGTGGGGCGTAGCCGGCACCGTCGTGGGTGAGCAGGTAGGTGTCGAGGGTTTCGACGGTGTCGCCGGGGTCGAGCGTCCACAGGCCGGCCAGTTCGGCACGGCAGGTGTCGTAGCGCTCGCGGAGCAGACGTCGACCGACGGTGCGCTTACCGGCGACGGCGGATCCGAGCGCGTCGATCAGATCGTCTTGGTCCGGCCGGACCGACAGCAGCGCCGACACTCCGTTGACGTCGAGCAGCACCCGTACCCGGCGCAACGCTGCCGCCAGTGGCGGACCGGCGTCCTCGACGCGTTGCTCGGCTCCTCGTTTCTCGAAGCCGAGCTCCCGGACGCGGTTCTCTGCCTCGGTCACGGCTTTTGCGGCAGCGCCCAGCTCACCCTCGAGGTTGTCGCGGCGGCCTCTCGCCTCGGCATGGCGGGCCAGGGTGGTCGCGGCGTCGAGGCCGATCGCGCGGACCAGTGCTTCGTGCTCGGCGGCCAGTCGGGTGGCGCGCTCGACGATGACGGCAGCGTCGGCGTGCTGACGGTTCAGCCGTTCGTTGTGTTCCTGGTCCTCGCCGGCGGTGGCGGCAAGCCGGTCCAGTCGGGGCATCAGGCGTTGCTGTAGCTTCTTGGCTTTGGCGTCGAGGTCGCGGGCGCGGCGTTCGCCGTCGGCGCGAAGCTGTTGGAGCTCGACGATGCCGATCGGTAGATGGCGTGCGCGGGTTCGTTGTTCCCAGGCGAGACGCAACGCTTCTGCGGTCTCGGTGAGCTGGGCGGCGAGTTCGGCTGCGGTGTCGGCGTCCCGGCGGGTTTCGCCCGCCTGGGTGGCGGCGGCTGCGCGGGTGGCCTCGGCCCGGCCGGCGGCGGTGCTTGTCGGGAAGTCGCTGAGTGCCGCCCGCACGCGGTCGGCGTCGCTGAGTACACGTTCAGCGCTCTGTTGGTGCTCGGTGGCCTGCGCATCGAGCCCGGCCGCCTCGACGTCCAGGGCGTCGGCGCGGGCGAGGGCGGCGGCACGCCGCTGGGCCGCGCCGACGTGCTCGGCGGTCGCCAGGTGAGGTGGCCGGCCGCGTACGGGTCCGGCGGTGTAGGTGCCGTCGCGGCCGATGACCAGTCCGGCCGACGGTGTGCTGGTGTCGTTGAGTGCAACGCGATGCAGCACTCGTTCGGCGATCTGGGACTGGGGATGGTCCGGGTCGATGATCAGCACGCTGGCGAGGTTCGGGGTGACAGGTTCACCGGTCGAATCGACGTGCCACCTGTCGGTTCGTACGCCGTCGGCGTGCAGCGCGGCGCCGAGCAGGCCACTGGCGGCCAGCGCGGTCTCGATCAATGCCCGCTCGGCGGGGTTGATGACGGCCGGGTGCCAGTCGACCGCGTCGGCCACGGCGTGGCCGTCGGGTGCCGGACCGGCCCACTCGGGCCGGGGGACCGGCAGTAGCTTGCCGCCACGCAGCGTGCGTGCTTCGCCGCGGAGTTCCTCGGCAGTCCTGGTCAGACGAGTCGCCTCCGCGCCGGCGACCGTGGCGCGGTGCGTCAAATCCGCAACGGCGGCTACGCCGGCCTGCCTGACGGTGTGGGCGATGACGTCGATGTTGGTGAGGATCTGGGCGGGCTCGTCAGCGCCGAGAAGGTCGGCGTCGTCGCGGCACCATCCGGCACCGACCAAGACTGCCAGTTCGTGATGGTCGGCGTACCAGGTGTCGATGGCATCGGCCAGGTCGCGCAGCGCCCGCCGTGTTTTTGCGGTTTCGGCGGACAGCTGCCGCTGAGCGGCCTCGGCAGCCACCCGAGCGCGGGCCGTGACGGGCGCTTGCTCGGCGGCTTCGCGTTCGGCGTCATCGGTCTCGCGCCGGTCGGTCAGCGCGAGCCCGGCATCGTTGCCGCTGCGGCGGTGACCGGCGGCGAGTTCGCGCCACAGAGCGGCGAGAGTCGCGGCTCGCGCCGGCTCGGCCCGGATGACAGCGGTCTGACCGGCGTCCAGGGATGTCTCGTCGAGGTGGAAGACGGCCCGTGGGTTGCTGGTACAGGTCAGTAGCGGATGATCTGGAGTGGCACGGTTGTCGACGGCGGCGGCTTCACCCACCAGGTCGTCGAGGTCGGCGATGATCTCGGCGGCCGTTGCCCGCAGGTTCTCCGCCCGGGACCTGCTCGCTGCCACGGACTCGGCGAACTTGGATCGCTCCGCAGCCGCGGCACGGTTCTCGGCATCGACCCGCTTCTGCATCTCCGCGAGCCGACCAGCGGCCTGATAGGACTCGGACTCCTCCAGCGCACGAATCATCACGTCAAGCTCGGCGGCCTGACGTTCGAGGTCCGTCCCTCGGGCCACCGCATGCTCGTGGTCCCCGATCGCTGCCTGCTCGCTGCTGGCCACCCGGGCCAGGTTGCGTTCGGCGTCGCGGACAGCACGCCGCGCGGAGGTCACGGCGGTGTGGGCGCCGCCGACAACGTCGATGACGTGTCCGGCCCACGCCTCGGCGAAACGTTCGAGCGCGGAGGCGGCGTCGCGGTCACGTTGGAAGGCCGCCCGGGTTGCCTCGGACTCGGCGAGTGCTTCGGCGGTGGCGGTGACCACTTCGTCGGATACGCCGGGCAGCGCTTCCCGGAGCGCATCCGCGGCGGCCTTGGGAGACACGTCGCCGAGCAGGCTCGGATTGCGCACCGCACGCACCCGGTTGGCGAGTTCAATCAGCGGTCGGTCGGCGGTCCGCCACACATGTGTCGCGAGGTGAGCGACGTAGGAATCCTCATCGTCGAACACGGTGCCACCTGCCGCGGCGATGGTGTCGCCGAACTGCTCGTTCGACAGCGCCGCCCGGTTCGGGCCATAAAGAGCAAAGTCCTTCAGCGGTACGCCCGCAGCGGTGAACGGCACGACCCGGACCGCCGGGGACCCGCTCTCACTGAACAGCAGCCGTACGCCGTAGGAGCGGACGCCGTCACCGCCCGGCGCCGCGAAGGTCAGCCACAGATATCCGCAGCGGCGACGGTGACCGTCGGCGCCTTCCCGCATCAGCAGTGCCAGTGAGGTCGGCCGTGCTTTGCCGGCCGCCAGCCGCTGCGCGTTAAGGTCCAGCAGGTACGGCCACAGGGCCTCCAGGGCGGTCGTCTTGCCGGTGCCGTTCGGGCCGCGCAGCAACAGCCGGCCGCTGGGTGCGGTCAGGAGCAGATCGCCGTAGCGCCACACGTTCGACAAGCCGGCGCCGACCAGCCGCCACCGCGTGGTGAATCGCTGCGGGTGCCCGGCCGGCGCCACCAGGTCGTCGCCGAACAGCGACAGTTCGTCAACCGAGGCCATGACTGTCCTTGCGTGCCTGCCCGCGCCGTGGCTCGCGGGGCCGCTCCCAGCGGCCCGCCGCCGGGGCGAACCACCACATGCCGGTGTCGACACGCAGGAGGTTCACGCCAGCGAGCAGCGCCGCCACCTCGGCCGCCAGCCCGGCCGGTGCGGCAACGTGTTCGGCGGCCCAGCCTTGCCCGGCGTATTTCGCGGCGAAGGTCGTCAATTGGCGCAGCACGTCGTCGTCGGCGATGCCGCGCCAGCCGGGTCGTTCGGCGGCGACCACCCCGTCGGACTCGGCGAGGTCGCAGAGCAACACCGCAGCGTGGGCGACGGTGCCGCCGCCGGGAAACGGCCGGTCGCCGAGCGCGTCGCGGGAGCGGAACGCGTCGGCCGGCACCACGAACGCCGCACCCTCGGCCCGGCGTTCCAAATGCAGGCCGAAAGCCTCCGCCAGCGGCAGGCCATCGTCGCTTCGGACCCGGCGTGACAGCCAGTCGGCCTCGTCGGAGTCCAGGTCGATGGCGTAGACGGCGGTGTCGTCGACGAGCTTTCGGCGCATCCGCCGCGCCGGATCGCTCTCCCGCGCGACCTGATGCAGCCAGCCCGCCGGGTCGGCAACCGGGTCGGCCGTACCGAAGTTCGCGATCACGTGCACCAGACGATGGTGGTGCACCGCCAGCAGCACCGGCGGATCGTCCTCGCGCAGCAGGAGGTTGAGATCACCGTCGAGGCTCTCCACGACGCCGCGCTGTTCCAAAAGTTTGACGGCGGCCAGGATCGCGTACCGCTGGGGCATGTCGTCGGCCGCCGGGATCTCGGCCTCGGCGGCGGCGCTGCGGGCAGCGGCGATCAGCTGTCCGATGCTCACCCGCGGTGGCAGGGACTCTGCGGCGGCGACCAGCAGAAAGAACCACGAGCTGGTCAAGGGGGTGGGCCCGGTCGAGGCCCAGGCATCACGGCGCACTGGGGGAGATTTCCGCAACCGGACGAAGTCCCGTTCGGCTACCAGGACCCAGCCCAACCGCCCGAGCACCTCACGGATCGCTGCCTCGTTTCGGCGTACGGCCGCGATCGCCACGTCGTCCCGGCCCGCGACCAGCCAAGGCTGGACCATGAGCTGCCGCAGCACCGAGGCCGTCTCGGCAGCGGTTTCCGGGGCATCGGTCCGGCGTTGCCGCCACGCTTTCGCGCCGGTCGTCATGCCGCACCCGGAATCTGCTCGACTCTGGCCGAGACGTGGCGGGACGGGTCGGGGCTGGTCGGCCGGGGCGCGCCGACCCACTGGCCCGGCAGGTGGAAGACGGGAAAGCGCCCGGGGAGGATGACCCGCCAGGTCGGCGCGGCCAGCAACCCGGTGCCGGAGCTGGTGTGAAACAGCGTGCAGGCGAGTCCGTCGCGGGTGCCGGTCCGCCGGTCGTTCGTGCCGGGCACGAGACCGGTCCGGACCGCGGTCATCAGCGCGGCCAGGGCCACCTGCGCGGCACGCACCGACAACACGCCGCCCGGCGCTCCGTCGAGGATCTCCTCGATCGCCGCCGCATGCTCGGCCATCCGCTGCTGCCGAGCCGCCTGTACCGCCGCCCGGGCGGCGGCGTCGTCGCGGGCCGCCGGGGCACGTCCGCGAGCGCCGGTGCGGCCGGTGGTGCGCAGCAGCTCGGGCAGCTCGACCAGCGGCCCGGAACGCCATCCCGGGTTGGTGGACAGGTCGGCGTCGTCCGCTTCCCCGTACAGCTTGCGCCACGGATGATCCCCGGTGGCTGCTTGCAGGATCGCCGTGCCGTACCGGGGATCAAGGCATGCCCTGGCCAACAGCAACGCCCGTGCCCGGCCCGTCGCGTACCCGGCTGAGCTGTGCAGACGGCGCAGGTTGGCGTGCATTCCGGGCAACGCGCGGACCAGCCGCAACGCGAACCGGCTCGACCGTCCGGTGTGCGGGTCACACCAGGCCGCCAGCCCGTCCCAGTCGGCGACCCGGCCACCCTTGGACGCGGTGAGCGCCCCGCGCTCGATCAGTGCCCGGGCCTGCGACTGAGCCACCGCGATGTCGGCGAGGACGCTGAAGTGCGGCCGCAGCAGCCGGTTCAGCACGTCGTGGGCGTGTTGGGCGCCGCGTTCGAGTTCACCGGCGACGTGGGTGGCGTAGTCGACCAGCAGTCCTTTGAGTTCCGCTGTCGCGTCGCGGTCCAGGTCGAACCGGTCGGCCAGGCCGGACAGGCTGTCCTCCGCGCCGACCAGGGATGCGTCAAGATCGTCGTGGGCGGTGAACAGTCGCCCGATGAGTTCCGCGGTCCTGCCGTCGTCGCGGCGGGGCAGGGCCAGCTCGTGAGCCAGTTGTTCGATCGACTCGACGATCCGAGCCAGGCTGGGTAGGGGAATCTCCCGCATCGTGGGGGTAGCGGCCAGCACCGAGGTGTAGAAGCGGTGTACCTGACGGCCGGCCGGGGTGGCCGTCCATCGCCAGTTGCGCGCCAGAATGTCGGCATGTCGCCGGATCCTCGAGGGATCCGCTCGCCCGGTAGCCGCCGTCCAGTCCTTCAGTTTGTCGAGTCGTTGCTGGACCACGCCCTCGGGCAGGACCGGCCCATCGGCGGAGACCAGAAGCGCTACCTCGGCGGGCGTCAGGTCGGTCACCGACGACTCGAGCACCGACATGATCCTGATGTAGTCGTCCGAGCCCGGCGCCACCAGGTAGGCCATCGCCCGCCGAGAGTCGGTGACCTCAACGTCGAAGTTCTGCGAATCGTCGCCGTCAGGACCGGCGACGTGTCGTGAGTTGGTCGCCAATCGGTAGGCCCTCCCCAGACGCCTTCCCGGCACAGGACACGAGAGTAGCCGGAGTCTATGGTCTTGGCGTAACCGAACGCTCACCGCGTGTCTCACGCCAGCTTGGCGAGCAGTCATGCTTCTCGAAAACGTTCCTAGACATCGAACGTGATTCTGATCGGCGGATGCTTCCGGTCACCGACTTGGCGGGCGATGGCGTCCGCGGGCCGAGCTGTGGGGCGTGACCGTCAACCACCCAGCCGGATTCCGCTTGGCTATCGGGACGGGGCGGGGTCGATGCGAAGCAACTGCGCGACAGCGTCCGGGCGGTCCAGTGGCACGAGATGGCCGCTGCGGGGAATCAGCTCACCGGAGAGGTCATCGGCAACGGGGGTGAGCTGCCGATAGAGCAGGTCGCCGACGGTGTTGCCGCCGACGGTCAGGGTGGGCGTGGTCAGCCGGCCGGCCGCGGAGATTGTCGCCGCGTTCTGCTCGGCGGCCCGGTAGTAGCCAAAGCCGCAGCGCAGCGCCTCACGACCGGTGTACGCGCTGACGAAGGCGTCCCGGATCTCCTTGGGTACTCCCCGGCGCTCGAAGGTGCCGGCTTCGAGGAACCAGTCGAGGTATTCGGCCTCGTGGCCTTCGAGCACCGTCTCGGCGAGCCCAGGGGCGGAGTGGAAGCCGAACCACCACGGTGGTGCCGGGAAGCCACCAGGCAGACCAGGCAGCGTCGCCTCCATCAGCACCAGGCGACGCACCCGGGCCGGGTGCAGGGTGCCGAGCAGGAAGGCGGCGGGCACGCCCGCGTCCAAGGCCACGACCTCGGCCTGTTCGACCCCCAGCGCGTCGAGCAGGCCGAGCATGTCACCGGCGCCGGTCAGGGCGTCGAACCCGTCCGGCGCGCGAGCGCTGTCGCCGAGCCCTCGCAGGTCGGGTGCGATGACGCGGCGTCGTCCATCCAGCAACGGCAGCACCTCGCGCCAGACCTGCCAGGTGTGTGGCCAACCGTGCATCAGAAGCACCGGTGGGCCCGCGCCATCCAGTGCGACGTTCAACTCGGTGCCGTTGGTCCGGATCCTGCGCAACTCCATGTGTGCCTCCTGCTGGTTACCATTGGTTACCTACTTAACCTGGGAGATGCCGGATGAATTGGCAAGACGGCACTTTCGCGTCACCTGGTGAGCCCGGGGTAACCGGGGATCTCTTCAGCCCGGCCTGTCCCACCCGGCAGCTGCTCGACCGGATCGGCGACAAATGGACGTCGATGCTGATCAAGGTGCTGGCGGAAAACCATCCGGCGGAGCTCGGGTTCGCGGAGCTCCGGCGCCGCGCCCCCGGGGTGTCGAACAAGATGTTGTCGCAGACGTTGCGGAGCCTGGGCCGCGACGGCCTGGTCACCCGCCGGGTCGAGGCGAGCGTGCCGCCGCGCGTCTATTACGCGCTCACCGACCTGGGTCTCTCCCTGGACACCCCGCTGGCAGCGGTCCGGGCCTGGGCCGAGCAGCACATCTCAACAATCCAAGAGCGCCGTCGTAATCCTGACCAGTAGCGGCACCCCCGGGCCGGGGTGCGCCGGCGAGCCTGTCTGGCCGTCAGAGAGGCGCCTCCTCGGAAAGGATCCGGCGAGCCGGCGGCGGCCGCTGTGACGAGGTTCCTGGCGGCCTGTATCACCAACCGACTTGACCATGTGGCGGAAACACGAGATCGTGCGGGAGCTCACCCGCGACGGCGTGAGGATCGGTGCGTGTCTGGGAGCCGCGTCGGCCTCCGATAACCCTGCCGAGGGTGGAGGCGCTGCTCCGCCACGCCCGCCTCTGCACCATGTGATCAGGGCGGGGGTGGGCTTCATCGCCGTCCTGGCCGGCGCGAGCGGGTCGGGTGACCTCGGCCACCGGGGCCGACCACACCCGGTTCGCTCACTCTCCTCGCGGTACTAAGCTCCCGGCGTGATCCGGATCCAGTTCGACGACTCCTCGATCGACCGTACCCGGATCGCCGTCAGCCCGATTACCGAGCTGGTCAGCGGCTTGGACATGGTGCATCGCGAGCGGGTTCGGCGGGCCGCGCCGTGGCCGTACACGGCGTGGGTCGAACGGGCCCGCGAGGTGCTGCGGACGGTCCCCGAGACGGCCCCGCTGAAGGTCTACGCGCAGCTGTACGGCGAGAGCCACAACAGGCCGACCCCGGACGTGTTCACGCCCGTGCCGTCGGCGGCGAACCCGACCCTCGGTGAGCAGCTCGACGAGCTGCGCCGTACGCCGCCCGTCGTGGTGCGGGAACAGTTCGCCAAGCACTACCCGCAGGAGCTGCCCGGCTTTCTCGCGCCCTACCTGGACGACCCCGATCGCGCTTTCGGCCAGCTGGGCGATGCGCTGGCCGCGTTCTGGGAGCTGACGACCGCCGTGCACTGGCCGGCCATGCGGGCCGCGCTCGACGAGGAGGTGCTTCTGCGCGCCCGCACGATTGCCGTGGCCGGCCCCGAGGCTCTGCTGACCGGTCTGCGCGGGGCGGCGTGGTGGGAGCGGCCCGTGTTGTCGCTGTCGAGGCAGCACGACTCGGTGCTCGATGCGCGGGGGCGGCGTCTGGTGCTCGTGCCCGTGCTGCTCCTGCAGAACAGGATGACCTGCTCGACCGATCACCCCGAGATCCTGATGGTGACCTACCAGGCCCGGGGGGCGGCGGCGCTGGCCGAGCATCCGGCACCTCCCGATGGCGAGCACGACCGGCTGGCCCGGCTGATCGGTTCCGGGCGAGCCACGGTGCTGCGTGCCCTGACCGATCCGACAACCACCACGAGCCTGGCCGCGTCTCTTGGCCTGTCGTCCGGCACGGTTTCCGAGCACCTGACCGTCCTGCGACAGGCCGGCGCCGTCAGCCGGGCGCGGTTCGGGCGGCAGGTCTTCTACACGCGCCGGCCGGAGGGCGACATGCTCCTGGCGACGTTCGAGGATTCGGCATCTGCCGAGGGGCTGGGAGCGGTCGAGGCCGACTCCTAGCGTCCGGAGTCATGCATCCCGTTCTCACGGGCGTTCTGCGCCGCAGGGCGCGTTCGCTCGCGCTCGCCTGTGCCGCGTCGGCCGGGCACCAGATCTGCGAGGCCCTGATCCCACTGGCCATCGGACTGGCCATCGACCATGCCGTCAACGGTGGTCCGCCGATGTCGATCGTGTTGGCTGTCGGGGGAGTGCTGGCTCTGTTCGCTGTGCTGGCCGCCGGCGGTGGGGTCAACTACTGGCGGCTGACCTCCGCCACCACGCGGGAAGCCCACGATCTGCGGGTCCGCGCCGCCGGCCGCGTCCTGGCCGATGGCGCCGGCGCGGAGCGGCTTCCCGGGGACCTGTCGACGGTCCTGGTATCCGACGCCAAGTCCACCGCCGAGGTGCTGCGGGCGGCCGTGCTGCTGGTTTCCGGAGCGGCCGGTCTGCTCGTCACGGTGGCTGTGCTGCTGTCGATCGATCCCTGGCTCGGCCTCGGCATCGCCGTGGGGGCGCCTGCGCTCGGGCTGGCCGTCAGCCGGATCAGCCCCCTGCTCGAGTGGAGGATCGCCGACCGGCAGCACACCGCCGGGTCAGCCGCCGCGCTCGCCGCCGAACTGGTCCAGGCCCTGCGACCGCTGCGCGGCTTCGGTGGCGTCTCCGAGGCGGTCCGCCGCTACCGTACGGTGAACCTGACCTCCCGCGACACGGCGCTGCGCAGCGCGACGGCAGCAGCGGCCGCCGAGGGCGTCGGCGCGATGGTCAGCGGCCTCGTGCTGGTCGGCACCACCGCCGTCGCGGCCGCCATGACGCTCTCCGGGCGCATCGGCGTCGGCGGCTTCGTCACCGTCGTGGCCATGGTCGCGTTCGCCGGCGAGCCGGTCGACCGGATCGCCGCCGGCATCAAGCAACTGGCGATCTCCAGGGCCAGCGCCGTCCGCATCGCCGCCCTGCTCGACGCGGCGCCGCCGAGCCGCGGCGACCCGGCGGACACGAACGCCACCTGCGATCTCACCGTACGAGAGGGCGAACTGCTCGGAGTCGTCGCCACCGCCCCCGACTCCGCCGACGCCCTGATCGACTCCCTCGCGGCGACACACCCGGACGTACTGGTGGAGCCGCACCTGGTGCACCTGTTCGGCCGTACCGTGGGCGAGGCCCTCGACACCGGCCGCGACACCGATCCGACCGCCCTGCGTCGTGCCCTCGGCGCGGCACAGGCCGGCGACCTGACCGCGGCACTGCTCGACGGCGGCACCAACCTCTCCGGCGGGCAACGCCAGCGGTTGGCGCTCGCCCGCGCCCTGGCCGCCCAGCCGTCGCTGCTGATCCTGCGCGACCCGCTCACCGCAGTCGACGCCGTCACCGAAGACCGGGTCGGCGCGGGACTGGCCGCCCTGCGAGGCGACGGCCGCGGCAGCACCGTCTTCGTGACCACGTCCCCCACGCTGCTCGCCCGCTGCGACCGCGTCGCCTTTCTGCCCGGCCTCGGGACCTCGCGGGTGTCCACCCATGACCAACTCGTCACCGACGCCGAATACGCCGCGGCGGTCCTGCGATGACGGCGCTGCCGATCGCCACCGGCCGGCAGAGCCTGACTCTGCTCGCCAGGGTCCTGAGCTCGCATCGAGCCGCGGTCGTCGCCGCCCTGCTCTGGACCGCGCTGAGCGCCGCCGCCACCGTCTCCGCCCCGCTGCTCCTGGGCTGGCTGGTCGACGCGGTCCGCGCCGGCCGGGCACCGCACGCGACCGGTCTGACAGCCGGGCTCGGCGCGGTCGTCCTGGCCGGTGCCGCCACCACCGCGCTGGCACTACGCGCCACCGAACACCTCGGCGCGCATGTCGCGGCGGACCTGCGCGCCCAGGCGGTCCACCGCACCCTCGAGCTGCCGCCGGCCGTACTGGAGAACGCCGGCCGCGGCGAGGTGGCGTCCCGGGTGACCGAGGACCTGGAGAACGTCGTCACCTCGGTCCCGTTGGTGGCCGAGGTCCTGCGCGCGCTGATCACCGTCCTGCTGTCCGTCGCGGGCTTCCTGACCCTGGACTGGCGGCTGGCGCTCGCCTTCCTGGTGGTCTTTCCGATCTACGCACTCAGCCTGCGTGCCTACCTGCCGCGCGCAGCCCGCCTCTACGCACAGGAGCGATCCCTCGCCGCCGAGCGCGGACGGGTTCTGCTGGAGTCACTAGCCGGACGGGACACCGTGTCGGCGTACCGGATGGCCGCGCTCCAGACCCGGCGGCTGGCCACGGCGTCGGGGGACAACCTGGCGGCATCCCTGCGCGCCGCCCGCAGCTTCCTGTGGTTCAGCAAGAGCATGAACGCGGCCGAGGCGATCGGGCTCTCCGCCGTCCTGCTGACCGGTTACTGGCTGGTCCGCGCCGACCTGGTCACCGTCGGCGCGGTGACGGCAGCCGCCCTGCTGTTCCACCGCCTGTTCACACCGCTGGGCACCCTGCTTCTCTCCTTCGACGACGTGCAGCGCGCCCAGGCCTCGCTGGCGCGTACCGCCGGAGTTCTGCTGGTGCCTCCGCCCGCCGCTGGCAGGCGGGAGCGACCGGGCACGCCGGGAACGGTCGCGGTCACGGTCCGCGGCTTGCGACACGCGTACGGCGGGGAACCCGACGTCCTGGCCGGCATCGACCTCGACGTGCCGGCGGGCACCTCGCTGGCGCTGGTCGGCGGCAGCGGCGCCGGCAAGACGACAGTGGCGAACCTGATCGCCGGCACCTTCCCCGCCCGCGCCGGCCGGATCACGCTGACCGGCCCGGACACCACGGTCGGCGTCGCGGACCTGGACCCCGCCGTGCTGCGCCACTGGGTCGGCCTCGTGTCGCAGGAGACGCACGTCTTCACCGGCACCCTGCGCGACAACCTGACCTACGCCGCGCCGGACGCCGACGACGACCGCCTCCTCAGCGCCCTGGCGGCGGTCGGCGCGCGCGACTGGGCGTCGCGCGACCTGCTGGACACGGCAGCCGGCCCGTTGCCACCCGCGCGGGCGCAGCACCTCGCGCTGGCCCGGCTGCTCCTGCGCGACCCGCCCGTCGTCGTGCTCGACGAGGCGACCGCCGAAGCCGGCAGCACGGGTGCCGGTGACCTGGACCGGGCGGCCGCGGCGCTGATCGAGGGCCGTACGGCCGTGGTGATCGCGCACCGGCTGACCCAGGCCCGTGCGTGCGACCGCATCGCCCTGGTGGAAGCCGGAATTATCGTCGAGTCCGGTACGCACGACGACCTCATCGCCCGCGACGGCGCCTACACCGCCCTGTGGTCGGCCTGGTCGCGCTCGGTGACGTCGTCGACCTGATCTCGCCGTGCGCCGCCGTGAGGCGGGGCGGAACGGCGAGGGTGCCCATGCCCCTGGTGACCGTCGGTTGTGTCCGGCCCTTGCGGGGCCCCGGATGAACAGGCGGCGACGCCGAGCCGTCGAAGAACATGAGCAGTTTTTCGGCGTAGTGGTGAGGGTGGGACCATGGCCTTCGACGGCTGTAAGCAGATCCGGATGTACTTTTCCGGGCCGAAGGTGTTGGTGGTCACCGGCGCCCTGACGCAGCAGGCGAATCCGGGGCCGTTGCGGGCGGTGGAGGAGGCGATCGCGCCGGGCGACGCGCAACTCATGGTCCTGGCCGAGGCGGACGCGGCGACGAGTGTGGCGCCCGCCTTCCTCGCCGGTCAGGCGTGGCGGGACCGCCTGGTGGTGCTGCCCTGGGATCTCGTCGATGCCGGCGCCGCTGTGATCGCGCCGGTTGACGCCGAACATGTCGTCGACCGCCTCGGCACCCAGATCCAGCTGCCGGCCGGGCGTGTCAGTCCGAGCGCCGAGCACGTTCAGCAGGGCCGGTTCGTGCCGGTCGACGCCTCGGGTCGGGAGACGCCGATCGCGGCTGCCGTGTCGGTGCGCGTGTTGCCGTGGCCGCACGTGGCGGCCCGGGCGGCGATCCGGGACGCGGCGGCGCTCGCCACCGGACCTCTTCCGCCCTCTCCCGCCCGACTGAAGGGCTTCCTCGCCGATCTCGGCTGGCTCGGTGTCCGACTGCCAGGGCGGGCACCGGCCGCGGCTCAACTCGCCGCCGCTTACCTGGCCCGGTACGGTGTGCCGGCCGGCTTCGACGCCACCACGCTGACGTCATCGCCGATGCCGGTGACCGAAGCGGCCCTGCACGAGTTGGTGGGTGGCGAGCCGGTGGTCGCCGACGCGGCCCGGACGCTGCTCGCGTTGACCGGTCATCCGGGTGCCACCGCGCTGGTGTCGTACGTGCCGGCACCGGGCCGGCCGCGGGAGAGCGCGTTGGTCGCCTCGGACGCGGACGGCCTGTGGTGGTACGACCCGGCGACGGCCGAGGCCGACGTGCCGCAACGATACGCACCGGCGGTCGACCGGCTGCGCACCGCCTACCTGGGCGGCGACGACACCCGGATCCTGCTGATCGACAGCGACGGCCGGGTCAGCGCACCCGAGGATCTGGTCCCGCTGCCCGCGCCGGTGGACCCGGCGTCCCCTGTGGACGCCGCGCCGCCGGTGCTCGCCCCGACGATCGCGACGCCTGCGCCGCCGGTGCTCGCCCTGACGGTCGCGACGCCTGCGCCGCCGGTTGCCGAGACACCTGTTCCGGTGGTGGCCGCCGCCCCGGCGGTCGCGACGCTTCCGCCGGTCCCGCAGTCGACCAGCGGTGCCAGGAATGCCATGGCGGATGCCCAGCGACGCTTCCTCCGCTGGGCCGACACGCACTCCGCCGAGCTGGACGCCCTCAGCGCGAGCGACAGTACTGTCGAGGCTCTCCTGGCCCACCTGCGCGAACCGATCGACGCGGCGACCCGCCAGCCCCGCAACACCCTGCTCGCCTACCTGCTCGAGTACGACCAACTTCGGGTCCACCTGACCGCGGCGGACATCCGCAGTCACCCGGTGCGGGACCTGGTGCGGGGAACATCGGCCCAGCGGTGGCTTGAGGAGGAGCAGGTTCCCCAGGACGCGGCCGAACAGATCGCCTTCGGTCTCGTTCTCGATCTGCCTGGCGCCGAGCAGTTCGTGGCCCTGGCCGACGTGCTCGACCTGTTGCCCGCCGACCTCATGACGCAGATCAATGGGCAGATCGAGCAGCTCGGCCGGGCACACCTGGAGCCGTTGTACGCGCTGACCCGCGACCTCGCCCTGCGCCCGGACACGATCGTCCGCGGGGTCGGCGACCTGCTTTCCGGCCTCGACGGCGACGTCGTGGCCGGACTGCGCGGTCGGCTGGCCGACGCGGGGGTCCGCACCGACGCGGACCTGACGGCCGTGATCGAGCTGACCGCCCGGATCGCCCCGTCCACTGCCGAGGAACGCACGGCCTTCCGGGCGAAACTCGGCCGCCTGGCCCGACGCCACGTTTCGCCGACCCTGCTGAACCTGGCACCCACGGACCTGGTCAATCGGTCCACAGAAAACTTGAAGGCGCAGGAGGATAAGGCGCCCTCATTCGTGGCCGAGAAACTCCGCCTCGCCGGCATCCGCGACCTGCGGATCGTCGCGGAAGAGCTGAACGTTCTGCCCTCTGACCTCACCTATCTGACGCACGAGCCGATGCTCGCCGATCTCCTCAAGACGCCGCCACCGGGGTACGACGCGGCGCAGGGGCCGGTTGCCGGCGCAGCCGCCAGGCGGTTCGCCAAGGACGTCGTGGAGACGCTCGCCAATGCCGGTGTGGAAGAGCCCCGCACGTGGCTGCGGGCCTCTGTGGCTCTCGGCTTCGGCGTCCACGAACTGCTGACCCCGACCCCACGGGACGACGTGGGCTGGCTCCTCATGGATCTGCTGGGCGGTGTGCGGCCGGGCGACCTGACGCCCACGCTGGCCCAGCTGGTGCCGGCCCGGCGGCCACCAACCGAGGCCCTATCCGCGCACGACGTCGCGTCCACCGAGCGCCTGAACCGTACGGCGTACCTGCTGGGTCTGCCAGACGACGTGGACTTCGTCGCGACGGTGGCCGCCGGACTCGGGGTGACACCGGGCGAACTCGGCGTCTTCCGGGAGGTGTTCCGCTCCAACGCCGCCGCCCCGCTGCTCCGGCGGGCCGACGCCGACCAGATGGTGAAAGCGATCCGATCGTTCCTCGGCGTCGAAACCGACGAAGCTGCCGCCCGGCAGTTGCGGCTGTTCGCCCGCGGACCGGGCCGGGCCGGCTACTCCCTCGCCCAGATCAACCGCATTGTCGAGTCGCCGTTCGATGACGACGCTTTCGCCGCCTACCGCGACCGCGCCAAAACGGTGGCCGACGCGATCATCGAGTACGTGGCCGAGCACCAGCTGTCCATAAAATGGAAGAACGGGAGGCCGATCGAGCTGTTCCTTCAGCACGTCCGCGGCGTCGTGCGGATCGCCGACACGATCAAGAAGCAACCCGCCTCCGCGGCCGCCGAGGCCCTCTACCTAGCCCAGACGGCGATCGAGACCGCCAACAAACAGGTCCACCGGCCGTCGAATGCCAGTGGTGGGCCTGGCCTGCCCTGGGACCCGGTGAGTCGCGACCTCGCACGGCTGCACCAGCTCGACGGCGTCGCTCCCCGGATGGACACGGTTGCGGTGTTCGGCTCCGGGCTCCGGGTGACGATCATGGCGCTCCGGATGGCAATCAGCTCACTCGAGGAGCCGGACGAGAAGTCGGACGAGGAGTCGGACGAGAAGCGTGTCAACTGGCTCGCCAGAAAAGTAGACGAGGACCATGTCAACTGGCTCGCCGGAAAAGCAGACGAGATCGCCGTCGAATTGGCCGAGGCGGTGTCGGCTCTTCAGCGTGCCGAGCAGGACCCGACTTCGGCGGCGTGGGACCAGCACGCGCGCACGGCACTCACGTCTGCGAACGGGGATCCGGCGGCAGTGGGCGACCCGGCGGCCGACGTCGACCTGGTGTTGGCGCACTGGTGGCTGAGCGAGCTCGACGTGCGCGACGCCGGGCCGTGGGCGATCCTGAGGACCCCCAACGGCTATCGGTACGCCGCGTTCCTGCGCCATGCCGTCGAGAACAACATGCCGTCGGACCAGGTTCGGTACATCAACGAGGTCGCGAACGATCTCGACCTGCTGGCCAGTGCCCGCATGCTCGTGCAGGTCGTGCCCGATCTGGCAACGGAAGACGTCGATGCGCAGGAACGAGGCGCACTTCTCGCAAGCCATCTGAACGCGTTGCCGCTCGGCGATCTCAGCGCGTCCAGCCGCCTCATGTTCCTGGCGGACCTCGGCATGACAGTTGACGCTCCGCGGCAGAAAGGTCTTAAGGAGGCGGCTGACCGATGGCTCGCCGGCGGCATCGGGATCACCGCCGACGACCTCGCTGAGCTCCGGCGTCATGGTAGCGACCGTTGGGTAGGGCTTGTCGAGGCGCTGCGGGCCGATCTTGCACGCCGGGAGCCGAGCGGCGGTTGGGAGCTCGTCAACCTCTATCGTCTCGCGGCGCGTCTCGGCGTCAGCGAGTACGCACTGGTGGGACACAGTGTGCTGACCGGTCTGGTGCCACAGCACCTGCCTGACGAGGCCGTCGCGTATGGCATCACCGAACCGGCGAGGCTGTTCGGCCTGGCCGTAGAGCTCCGGGTCCGCCATCAGGAATTGGATGCCCAGCTGCGCCGACCGAACGTTCGCAACGCCCTCAACAGTGGGGCGAACCGGGCGTCGGCCGTGGCGGCGGCGAGGGCCCTGATCGGTCCGGATGCGGTCGCGCCGCGACAGTGGATGAGCGACTTGGTCCGGCTCGTCGCCCACGAAGGTGCCGTGCCGATGGACATTGTCGAGTTGGCGCAGCGGTCGGGGCTGTATCCGGCAGCGTTCGTCGAGACCATGACTCGAATGAAGGCGTTGCGCAGCTCGGCCGCCGAGGCCGGGCGCGGTGCGATAGTCGCGTTCATCGAGTCGGTTCCGGCCGGAGACGCGGACCGGAGCCCAACCGAGATCGTCACCGCCCTCGGAGAGTGGGCGGATCAGCTGGCCGCACTCGGCATTCGACCCAAAGCCATCGCACCCATCCACGTGTTGATCCGAACGATCGGGCGAACCTTGGGCACGGTCCAGACCGTCGTCGACGCGGCGGAGGCCGTCGACCTCGCCCGCGGCCTGCGGTACGGCAGTTCCCCGGAGCAGTTGACGGCAGCGCTCAACGAGCCCTTGGCGGACGACGACCTCGAGCGGCAGCTCGCTCATGTTCGGACGATCACGGAGTTGATGGTGCTGGCCGGACGTGTCGCCGAGCCGATCGTCGAGCAGGGGCCGCCTCGGGGCGCGACGGTGACCATGACTATGGACACGCAGCTGGCCGGGGAGTTGCAGGCCAGATTCTGGGGCATGCGGGACGTCACATTCGCCGACACGCCCGTTGCCGAGCTGGCCACGATGACCATCGGGTTCGACAACGGCTGGAGGGCCCTCACTGCGGCACTTCCGCGGCTGCCTCCACACGAACTGTCCGGAACAGTATCGATCACAATTCCGCGTCCGGCCCGCCCTGCAGTCGAGCTGACCGTCGAGGGATTCAGTCAGCTATCCGAGACCGAAGCCCTGGCGTTGATCATCGCAGCCGGGATGGGGACGCGCGCACCGCGCGCCCTAAGGGCTCTCGGCTGGCGAGTGAACACCACGTCATCGGGCCTGCTTCGACTGCACCCGCCGCTCGCGACCTTCGAGCCGTCGGCGACCTTGTTCGAGGCTTTCTCGGGCGACAAGACGCGTCGTGTGGCCATGCTGGCTGCGACGATGACGGCCGACCGGTTACGCCCACCACGGGACTGGTGGGCCCGGCGGGCCACCGACAGCTGGCCGCGGACCAGGCTGTCCGCGTCGGCACCCGGTGACGAACTGCCCGATGCGGTGCTGGAGAGCGCACACCGGCAGGGCCGCTCGTTGCCGCCGGACGTGAGCGACGTGGCCACGCTGATGGGGCACACGGCTCGTGACATGGCCCAGCGGAGGGCCGCCTACGGCGGACTTCGCGATCTGGATGCCGGTGCGCTGTTTGTCGGCATGCTCGACAATGCCACGGCCCTCCACCTGGCCCGCGCCGTCGAGCTTCCACGCGAGGCGTTCGCCAATCCCGCTGCCACCCGTGACGCGCTCACCGAAACGGTCCGGGCTCGTTCCGACATGTTCCGTCGCGACATCCGGCAGAACGCGCGGGTATCCGATCCGGACCTGGCCAGGTTGTTGACCGCGATGGTCGAGGCGGAGTCGTTCAGCGCCGTCGACGTGATCGGTGAGGCGCTGCGGACGCCCATGCTGCGGCGCCGACTCCCTCGTGACCTGGTCGAGCAGCTACTCAGCATCGCGCTGGACGTCAACCTCATGGTGCTGTCGCCAGACGGTGAAGTCGTCCGGCAGACGCGGCCCGGGCGAGCCCGGACGCTCGTCATCGGCGAGACACACAGCGAGGGCCGCCATTTCTACGAGGTTTACGGGCCGCCTGTCAATGACGTCCTGGTGCACATGGCGCCGTCGATTCCGACGCCGTCCCTGGGGCTCGGCCACTTCGTACCGAAGGATCGGGACGGACTGCGCGCGGTGCTGTTGGCGTTGAAGCACAGCGGTCTCGGCAGCAGCCAACAATCGTTGCGAGACGGGCTGACCTCGGCCGCCGCCGAAGGCGACACCGCTGCCGATACGGAAACCGGCGTGCGTGACAACCTCCATCGGCAGGTCAACCTTCTAGGGACCCTGCTGACAATGGAGCCGCGGGTCGGCCTACAGACGATCCGTGAGGAGTTCCACAACTTTTTCCTCTTTATCGATCAGCTCCACCAAGACGGTGTCGACGTCCTCGCGCCGGTCGGTGTCCGCAGCCATCCGGTGGCCGATCTGGCGCGAGCCGCCGAGGCGTACCAGTGGCTGGTCAACAATGGTGTACCGGAGGCGTCGGCCGAGTGGATCGCGTTCGGCCTGGCCCTCGACCGGCCCGGCGTTGAACAGTTCACGGCGCTGGCCCGGGTGCTCGGCTTCGACCGGGTCGACCTGGCGCGGCAGCTCACCGAGCAGACCGCGCGCCTCGGACTGCCGGGTCCGCAGCCGCTGTACGCGGCTACCCGCGACCTCGCCCTCAACCCCGAGACGATCGCCGACGGGATCGGTGACCTCCTGCCCGGGCTGGACCGCGACGCCGTCGTGCCCGAGCTGCGCGACCGTCTCGCTGGCGCCGGCGTCCGTACCGAGGCGGATCTGTACGCGGTGATTCGGCTGACCGCGCGATTGCAGTCGGTGGACCGGACCGACGTCCGGTCGATGCTGGGTGATCTGCGGAAGCGGGACGTGCCGGCGATCCTGCTCGATTTCGTTCGAGACGACCTGGTCGTGCAGAGCGTTCGCAACTACGAACGGGCTCTGTCGATGGGGCACGCCGAGCTTGCCGAAGATCTCCTCCTGCCCGGTCCGGAGGCGGTGCGGACCGCGGCGGACGCGTTGGGGGTGCGGCCCGGCGATCTGGCGTATCTGATCGACGGTTGGATGCTCCCGAGTGCGGTCACCGAGCAGAACGCCCACGAGGCAGGCAGGCAGTTCGCCGATGGTGTGCTCGCCAAGCTGGCCGATGCGGGCATCCAGAATCCGCGGATGTGGTTGCGCGCCAGCGTGGTGCTTGGTTTCGACGTCCACGAGCTGCTGGCTTCGGCGTCGTGGGAGATTGTCGGATGGCGTCTCCTGGATCTGCTGGGCGAGGTCCAGCCGGGCAACCTGATCGAGACGCTGGACTGGCTGGTGCCCGCCCCCCGGACCCCGGACGCGGCCCCACCCGATTACCGCGACGCGGATGTGCCTGCCTATAGTGACGTGCCGGCCGACGGACTGGCGCGCACGATATACCTTCTCGGCCTCTCCGACGAGAGCCGACGTGTTGTCGTCGACGTGGCCCACCGGCTCGGCGTGCTGCCGGAGGAACTAGGCCCGTTCCGTGAGGTGTTCCGCCTCAACGAGGCCATGTCGGTCGAGCACCGGGCCAACTCCGTCGAGTTGACGTCCGCGATCACGTCCTTTCTCGCTAGAGACGCGCCGTCTGAATTGATCCGCCGGTCTGCGCGCGGGCCTGGCCCGGCCGGCTACTCGCTCGTGCAGATGCACCAGTTGGCGAGGCACGACTTCCACGACGAATGGTCCCTACGCTTTGAAGAGCACTTCCAGCGCATTGTCGCCCTGACCACTGCCATCTCCGACAGCCGGATGGCGTACTCGGGGTGGCAAGCGGTCGCCGTGGTCGACCTCGCGCGCGAAGCCCGTCGGGTCGCCGTCGACATGAAAATCGCGCTCGGCGTGGAGTCCTCGAGTGACGACAAGGTCACCGCTCTCCAAGCCAGGCTACGGGTATCGGCCCAGGCGCTGAGGTCGACGGCCAGCGACGACGGCCAGGTACGAGAAGGGGGGAACTGGTTCGCCGACCAGCTCGAACACTTGGCCACCGAACTGGCTGAGGCGCTGTCCGCAGAGCAGCACGTACGTCAAGGCCTGGTCCCGCGTGACTGGGACAGCCAGGCGGTGTCGGTGCTCGGCTCGGTGGCGGTCGGCGACGACTCGGCGGCCGAGGCCGGACTGGTGCTGGCCCATTGGTGGATCCGCCGGCTCGAGTTGAACTCCCTCCCGAACGGTCAACGTCCGGAGACGTTACTCGACGATGTCGAGGGAGGGGGCCTCCGTTACGCCGAGTTCCTGCGCTTCGCGGTCGAGCGAGACTTCACTCCGCCCGGAGTTCAAGCGATCAACGCGTTGGCGGACGCACTGGACATGCTGGCCGATGCGCGCACGCTGCTGCGGGTGGTGCCCGACCTGGAAGTCGCCGGGTTCAACCCCGTCAATAAGTACGAGGAGATCAAGAGCGCCCTGGATCGCCTCCGGCTGCGCGACATGGGCGGACCCGCGCGGCTGGCGTTCCTGGCCGACAACGGTTTGACGGTCGACGAGGCAGCGGCGCGAGACGGGCTGCGCGAGGATGGCGACCGGTGGATGGCTAGCCGGTTCGGCGTTACCGCCGACGAACTGATCCGTCACCTCTCGTCGCTGTCGGCGCAGCGCGACTGGTTGAAAGTCATCCGGTCCCTGCGTGCCTATTACGCACGCCAGGAACCGAACGCCGACTGGACACCCGACGGTGTCAAGCGGCTGGCGATGCGGCTCGGCATCAACGTGCACGTGCTGCTCGGTCACAGCGTCCTGATCGGCACGCTACCCGACGAAATCCGACAATTCGCCGAGGCGAACGGCATCGAAGATCCGCCGCGGTTGCTTCTGCTGGCCGCGCGGCTGCGAGTCGACCACCGGGAACTGGCAGCCGAACTGCGTCGGGCGGACGTGCGCGCCGCCCTCAACGATGCGACGAGCCGATTGGCGGCCGTAGAGCATGCCGCCGCGCTGGTGACGCCGGGCGCCCTCGCGCCACGGCGGTGGCTCAGTGACCTGCTTCTGCTCACTGTCCGCCCAGGCGGCGGGTCCGCCGACGTCGACATCCTGACAAAGCAGACCGCGCTGCCCCCACCCGTGCTCGCGAGCACCGCGCTGGCGGCCGATCGTCTGCTGACCGACGTGTCACAACATGCCCGAGGTAAGTTGCTGGGCGCGATCGTCGCCTTCATCGAATCGGTGCCGTCGACGCGGACCCTTGCTGACGCCCCGGATCGGCTCGCTGCGGCCTTCAACACGTGGGCAAGGCGGCTCGACGGATTCGGTATCCCGCTCGACAGCGTCGAGTTCATCCACGAGCACCTGCGGCCCATCAATCGGAGCCTCGACACGATCGAGAACGCCATCGATGCCCAGGAAGCCTCCGACCTGGCCCACGGCCGCTATTACAGCAGCTCAGCCGCTATGCTGACGAATGAGCTGGAAAAGATCCCCACAGAAGACGACCTCGGGCGGCTCACCCGGGTGCGCTCACTTGTCGACATGATGACGCTGGCCGGGCGCGTCGTTGATCCGTTCGTCAAGGAGGACCCGCCGCAGAAGACCACGGTGAGCGTCACCCTTACCACCGCACGCGCCATCGACGTCAGCGTGGTTATCGGGCCCCACCGGCACATCAGATTCTCTGACGCGACCACGCCCAGTCGGAGCACGATGACCATCGACCTACGCGAGGGCTGGCGTCCGCTCGACGAGGCCCTGCGACTCCTACTCCTGGAGCCGGCCGCCGTCGGCGACGCGCTGATTACCGTCGGTTCCCGCCTATCCGGTCGCCTTGACCACACGGCCGTCGTCGAAGGGTTCGGGGACCTGTCACTCACCGAGGTGAAAGCCCTGGTGCTGGCTGTCGGTTCGGCGCGGGACGCGCGCACCGACGCCCTGCGGGCCCTCGGTCGGGAACCGATCGAGACCGGGCCCCGGGCGATCCGGCTACCCGCACCGAGCGGCGCCTTCCAACCCCTGCTGGCTCAGTTCCGCGCGTTCTCGGACCCGAACACCCGCGCCATCGCCATGCTGGCCGCGACGCTGACCGCTCATCGTCTGCGACCACCGGCGCCCTGGTGGGTCCGGCAGGCGAACTGGCAGCCCACACGGACTACGATCTCCGCCGGCGAGGTCGCCGAGGCCATCCTGGAGAGCGCCCCCCGGCAGGACCGCTCGCTGCCGGCAGGGATGACGAGCACGGCCATGCTGATGGCCCATGTTGTCGATCAGATGAGAATCCGGCGGGTGGGTTTCGCCCACCTGCTCCGCGACCAGGATGCCAGCGCGCTGTACGTCGGGATGCTCGACGACGACACGGTGCGAGATCTGGCCCGGGTGACGAACCAGGTCTCCGACGAGGCCCTGACGAGCCCGGCTGCTACCCGTACGGCACTGATCGCCGCGTTCAACGCTCGTACCGACGGCTTCCTCGCGGATATGCGCAACCGGGCGTCGGTGGCCGACCCGGATCGGGCCGGACTGCTCGCCGCCATCGCGGCGACTGGGCCGTTCGGCGCCGTCGAATTGGTCGCCCACGCCCTCATCCGACCGGGACTGCGTCGCCTGCTTCCGCCGGCGCTCGTCGAAAAGGTGGTCAGCACGGTCCTCGACGTCAATTTGCTGGTCCTTTCCGCCGACGGCCGCTATCTCCGGCAGTCGCGGCCCAACCAGCCCCGCACGCTGGTCATCGCCGAAGGCCCGGCCGGCGCGCCCGGCACGTTCCGGGTTGTAGGCCCGGGGCCGCTGTCTCTCCAGGTGCATGTGGTGTCGGAGGTTCCGACGCCGGGTGTGGAGTTCGGTGCTCTGGTGCCGGGGAGTCTGGCTGGGTTGCGGGCTGCGGTGGTGGAGTTGGTGGTGGGCGGTGGCTTTGGTGTGGAGCGGTCGTTGCGGGCTGGGTTGATGCGGGCTGCGGCGGCGGGGGACTCGGTTGGTGTGGGCCTTGCTGGCTTGGATCATCTGGGTCGGCAGTTGGGCGTTGTGTGGTCGCGGTTGGGTGAGGTTACGCCGGAGACGCTGCCGGCGGTGCGGGAGGAGTTTCACGCCCTGCTGGTGTCGGTGGACCAGGTGTTTCGCCGGGGTGGGGCGTTGGTCGGTGTGAAGGCGCCGGGTGTGGCGGTGTTGACCGGTGGTGTGCATGCCGATGCGGAGTTGGCGTCGGTGCGGTGGTTGCGGGGTGTGGGGTTGTCGCAGGTGGCTGCGGAGCGGGTGGCGGCTGCGGGGGTGGTGGATCGGGTCGCGGTGGATCGGGTCAGGTCGGGGTTGGGTTTGGACGCTGCTGGTGTGCGGCGGTTGGTGGGGTTGTCGGAGGTGTTGGGTGGGGTGCCGGTGGTGGGGTCGGCGCCGGCGTATGCGGTGGCGCGGGATTTGGGGTTGCATCCGGAGCAGGTGGTGGCTGCTGTGGGTGATGTGTTGGATCGGGTCGCTGGGGACAGCGCGGTGGTGGATCCGTCTGGGGTGGCGTGGGTTGATCGTGTGGTGGCGGCGTTGGCGGGGGAGGGGGTGCGTGATCGGTTTGATTTGAGTGATGTGGTGCGGTTGGCGTCGGGGTTGGGGTTGGACGCTGGTGAGCGGGCGCAGTTGCATCGGTTGCGTGGTGATGGTGTGCCGTTGGCGGTGTTGGCGCGGGTGCCGGGTGAGTTGGCGTTGTTGAGTGTGTGGGCGAGTCGGGAGCGTCATTCGCTGGATGATGATGACTTGGCGCAGCGGTTGGGGCTGACTGGGTCGGATGCGGTGGTGGCGGCGGCGCGGGTGTTGGGTGTTGAGCCGTTCGATGTGTTTTTTGTGGTGTCGCGGTGGCCGGAGTTGGTCGCTGATGTGTCGGTGCAGAGGCCCGCGCCGGGTTTGAAGGGTCAGGAGTGGGTGTCGGCGGTGAGCCGGCAGGGTGAGGTGTTCGGTGCGGCGGTGCGTGATCGTCTGATCGGGCAGGGGTTCGAGGAGCCGTTGATCGGTGAGTGGTTGAGGAACAGTTCCCGGCTCGGGTTCTTCGTCCAGTACCTCCGTAAGTTGATCACCGGATCGGCCGCCGATTCCAACCACCACACTTTGCTCCTGGTCGGGGCGGCGCTGCCGACAGCGCGGCCGGCGGCCATCATCGATCAACTGTCTGTGCTGCCGGATGCGCCCCGGCACGCGCTGATCGAGGCGGCATTCGAGCGCAGGCGGGAGCAGTTTGCCCACCGGGCCGATCAGCTACCGGTGACCGCCGCTCGGGTGGGGCTGGGTGACGGTGGCGCTGAACGGCTGAGGAAGTTGGCCGGGCGTACGGGTGTGACGCCGGACGCGCAGGAGGTGTTGCGCACGGCGTACCTGGCTGGTCGTGATGATCCGGCGGACGTGGCCGATGTCGCGATCGGGTTGCGGGTCGATGTGTCGTTGCTGTCACCTCTGGTGCCGTTGCTGGCCCGGGTCGCGGCACTGGACCCGCAATACCGGCCGTCGAACGACCAACTCATCGAAGACATCCAAGGATTCCTGCGCATCGACGTCCACTCCGACGACGACAGGTTGCTGGAAACGCTGCTGTGGAACGGTAGCCAGGGCAACGGACCCCACGGCCCCCTCCTCCTCACCGAACTACGCCATCTGGCAGGACGAAGCGGCGACGTGACCTCCATGTCCCGCCATGGGGGGGACCATCTGCTACGGGTGGAGAGCCGGGAAGGCTTGATCGAGTCAGCGGTCGAGGCGATGCGCGGCGCTCTCCCGCCGGACAGCGCTGTCCGAGAGATACTCAACGCGATCAAGGTTCTGGCCACCTCCAGCACACAAGTCGCACAGGGGGAACCCGGCGACGAGCGGCTCGAGGCGGCAAGGACTGCGGGAAGGGCGGCCCAGTTCATCCACAGCATCGCCGACGTCGGTAGCCAACGGGCGGACACCGTGAACGACCGGCTGCGCCGGCTGGACGCCGACGAGCTGCCGACGATCTCGCTGGAGGGCCGCGACTTCGCGCTGGCCATCGATGCCATCCGACTGGCCGTAGACGGCCTCCTGCGGGCCACGGAGAGCCTGGAGGCCCGGCCGCTGCGGATCCTGGCACGGGAGATCGGCGACCAGCTCGGCGAGATCGCCAACGGACTGGCTCACCTACTGGCACTAGGCTTCCGAACCGAAGACGGAGCGACAGCGGCGGAGTGGGCGTCCTTCATCGACGCCGAGTTGCTGCCGGACGAGAACGGCAACCTACCGGTGCCCGGCCGGTCGGTGCGAGGCGATGTCGATCAACTGCTCACGCCGTACTGGGCTCGTCAACTCGGGATTGCGGATTACCAGATCAGGCGGGCATTGAACCGCGCCGAGTCCATCGACGTCGCAGAGGTGCCGGAGCAGTCCCGGATTACCGGCATCGCACCTTTGCGCCTGCTCGACGCGCTCTTTGGGGATGGCGGCTGGATGTCCGGTTACGCCGAGGCGAAGGCCGCGGCGGTGCAGGATTTCGGAAGCGACACGGTGAGCGCGGCAGCGCTGCACGTGGTCACGACGGTCTCGATCGCCACCGCAACGCGTCCGGCCCGGCTGATCCGGCTGTTGCGGCCGCGGTGGAGGTCGGGTGATCCAGGCATGCACACCGTAGCGGACGTGCAGGCATATCTCGGCGACCAGATGAAACGCGCGGTAGAGCTGTCCGGCGTCGCGAAAGAACGCGTGAGCGTCTTCATGAGCGATTTCGGGTTGACCTTCGACGACCTGGAGAACCCGGATCGGGTCGCCGCGGCAGCCCGGCACTGGCGTGCTGCGGTTCTCGGTTTGAGCGGGCCCGAGGCGGCGCAGCTCGAAGGGCGAGAGTGGTTCGAACTCGACAGCTGGCTCGAACTTCTTGAGGGATTGCAGGAGGAGCGGGCCAAGCGGGACCCGGCCGGCGGCTGGGCGCTGGAGGACATCCGCAGGGTCAGCGCCCTCCTCGGCCACATCAGCGAGGAATGGATCACCACGTTCAGCCTGCACGTCGGCCGAGTGCCGATCGATGTGGCAGCGATCGCCGAAGAGTGGGCGGTGAAGCACGTCGACCGGCTCTTCATGGTGTCCGCACTGTTGCGGATCGACCCACAGGACTTGCGCAAGGCGTGGCCCGGTAAACCGAAAGACCTGCGCAAGCGACTGTCCGTTCTCAACACCGAGCCCGACAGATTTGCTGCGGTGACTCGGGTGGTCGACCGTCTGAAAAATGTTGCCTGGCGCGCGCCGGCCTACGCGATGGTGCCGGCCCGGCTCGCCCTGGTCGCTACCAACAGTCAACGGCTGCCGGAAGGTCTGTCATCGCTGGTCGATACCGGCCACGCTCAAACCGAGCTTCTCAGCGCCGCCGAGGAGACCTTCGCTCGGTCCCAGAATCCAGCCCTCGCCGATCCGCGCTTCCTCGCCACCTACCTCAATTCGTCACCGTCATCACGCGGCGCGCCTACGAAGCGCGTCCATGCGCAGGCGGGGCAGTCCGCGGCCGGCCAACTCGCCGAGGATGCGCTTGCCTGGTCCGATTGGCTGAGGCAGCAGTACCAGATCGCGCCTGAGGAAATCTTGCCGCTCGCCCAGCGGAGTAGACAGACCCACCACACCTTGAGACTGCTGGACGAGCCCACGGATCACGCCCGGGGGATGCTCGCCGACTGGCGTGCCGCCGCCTTTCCGGACCATTTCCAGGAACGGCTGCGTGGCCTTGCCGAGAGGTTCCGCGGCGACGACGCCGCGCTGCTTGCCGGCGTCCGAGATCTCGGCTACCGGGTGGCGGCGGCCGGTCGGTCGGCGATGCCCGGCCTCCCCCGGCTGACCTTGCCGGCCGACGTGCGCGTGTCGATACCACTTCAGCGGTATCAGGATCGTCTTGGCGAGCTGCGGGATCTCTCCGTGCTCGTCGGCGGTCGCACCGACGTCCGGGTGACCACCGACGACGTCGACGGCCGGGAACGGATTCACATCGACCTGGCCCTGCGCGGCGCCGCGCCGAGCTGGACACTCCTCGGCGATGTGTTGCGGGTGGCCGCCCACTTCAATCCCTCCCGCCTCGGCGTCGAGGTGGGCGATCAGCACTTCAGCATCAAGGCCGAGACTCTCGTCGGCGACCCGGGCGCCCAGCAACTCCTGCTTCTGGCCTTGACAATGGGCGGTAACTCCGACGAGAGGCTGCGCGTTCTCGGCTGGAGTCGGGTCGCGAACCAGGAGCGACAGCTCAACTGGACCCCGGAAACGGCCGGCACGACAGTAGAGCAGTTTGACGTCTTCCCCGCCGGTCCGACCCGCGCGCTGGCGATGCTCGGCGCGGCCCGGGCCCGGCGGGAGAGCGAAAGTCGGCAGTCGATGTTCCAGACCACCGTTGGGTTCCGGAGGACTCGGACGTGGTCCGTCGACAGCGAGACGGTCTCCGAGTCCGGAACGACGGCGGTTGAGCGTCGGAGTCTCGTGCCGCCCGAGGAGCCGGACAATCGTTCGTTCCAGGTCCCCAACGTCATCCCGGTGCCGGCCAACCTCACCCGGCCGAGCGGCAACGAGGCAGCCGCCGGGCCGGATGCGCTGGCCATCGCGGTGTTGAGAGCCGCGAATGGGCAGCATGTGCGGCTGCCTGCCGAGGTCACCAATCCGGAGATCCTGTGGCAGTACCTGGCGACCGGAATCCGGGACGGCGTCAGCCGGGCATCGTCGATGCGTACCTCGACCGCGGATGCGGTCGGCTACCTGCTCGACGAGCGAGTCCGGGCTGCGGTCGTACGCGCCTGGGAACTCCGGCACCCGTCAGGCGCTGCAAGGCTGCACGACATCCTGGCCAGTCGAGACGAACTCCGTTTCGTGGCTTACGCGCTTGAGAACGAGGAGCGGTACGCGCAAGGCGCTCTGGTGCGGCGGGTGGCCGGTGGGCTGTCAGCCGAGCGGACGTACGGCGCCATGCTGGCCGATGCACGACTGCGGACCTTGGTGCCGGCGGAGGTGCTGGCCCAGGCCATCGGACATGGGCTGGACATCAATCTGGTGGTTGTCGCTGCGGGCGAGTCTGTGGGGATGGGGGTCGGTCCGGCGGGTGCCCCGTTGTTGTTCGTCGAGGCCCTCGATGGTGGGGGTTTTGGGGGGTATGTCGATGAGTCGGTCGTCGCGGTGGCCGAGTCGGGCGTGGGGGTTGAGGAGCGCGATCCGCCGCCGCATGGCGATGATCGGCGAGGCATCGCTGGTGACGGCGATGTCGAGGTGCATGTGGTGTCGGAGGTTCCGTCGCCGTCTCTGGGGCTGGGTCATCTAGTTCCGCTGAATGTGGACGGATTGCGCGCGGCGTGGTCTGCGCTGGTGGTGGCTGGTCGTTCTGCCGCTGGTGAGTCGTTGCGGGCCGGCTTGTTGCGGGCTGCGGCTGTGGGAGATGAGGCGGCCGATGGTGCGCTGAGGATGTTTGATCACCTGGGTCAGCAGTTCGATTTAATGCGGTCGCGGTTGGATGAGGTTACGCCGGAAGGGCTTCCGGCGGTGCGGGAGGAGTTCCTCCTCCTGTTGTCCTCGGTGGATCAGGCGTATGAGCGGGGTAGTGCGGTGTTGGGGAGGTCCGCACCAAGTGTGGCGGTGCTGACCGGTGGTGTGCATGCCGGTGCACGGTTGGCTTCCGCCGCGTGGCTGCGGGCGGTGGTGGGGCTGTCGGAAGTGGCTGCTGTGCGGGTGGCGGCTGCTGGGGTGGTCGATTTGGTCGGGGTGGATCGGGTCAGGTCTGCGCTCGATCTGGATCTGTCTGGTGTGCGGCGGTTGGTGGGGTTGTCGGAGGTGTTGGGTGGGGTGCCGGTGGTGGGGTCGGCGCCGGCGTATGCGGTGGCGCGGGATTTGGGGTTGCATCCGGAGCAGGTGGTGGCTGCTGTGGGTGATGTGTTGGATCGGGTCGCTGGGGACAGCGCGGTGGTGGATCCGTCTGGGGTGGCGTGGGTTGATCGTGTGGTGGCGGCGTTGGCGGGGGAGGGGGTGCGTGATCGGTTTGATTTGAGTGATGTGGTGCGGTTGGCGTCGGGGTTGGGGTTGGACGCTGGTGAGCGGGCGCAGTTGCATCGGTTGCGTGGTGATGGTGTGCCGTTGGCGGTGTTGGCGCGGGTGCCGGGTGAGTTGGCGTTGTTGAGTGTGTGGGCGAGTCGGGAGCGTCATTCGCTGGATGATGATGACTTGGCGCAGCGGTTGGGGCTGACTGGGTCGGATGCGGTGGTGGCGGCGGCGCGGGTGTTGGGTGTTGAGCCGTTCGATGTGTTTTTTGTGGTGTCGCGGTGGCCGGAGTTGGTCGCTGATGTGTCGGTGCAGAGGCCCGCGCCGGGTTTGAAGGGTCAGGAGTGGGTGTCGGCGGTGAGCCGGCAGGGTGAGGTGTTCGGTGCGGCGGTGCGTGATCGTCTGATCGGGCAGGGGTTCGAGGAGCCGTTGATCGGTGAGTGGTTGAGGAACAGTTCCCGGCTCGGATTCTTTGTTCAGCAGTTGGGGTATCTGTTTGCTTCGCCGGATCCGAGTTCGCAGCGGGCTGCGGTGTGGTTGGTGGCGGCGGCGGTGCCGCACGTGCGGCCGGAGCGTGTAATCGATTGGGTGCGCGCCTGGCCGAATGTACCGGTTCCGAAGGCAGTGAGAGCAGGCTGGGAACGCTGGTGGGTTCAGGCCAAGCATCAGTTCGCGCAAATATCGGTGACCGCCGGTCGGGTGGGGCTGGGTGAGGGTGGCGCTGATCGGCTGAGGGAGTTGGCCGGGCGTACGGGTGTGGCGCTGGATGCGCAGGAGGTGTTGCGCACGGCGTATCTGGCCGGTGACGATCAGCCGGCCGGCGTGGCCGATATCGCGGCTGGGTTGCGGGTCGACCTGTCGATGCTGCGGCCTCTGGTGCCGTTGCTGGCCCGGGTCGCGGCACTGGAGCCGCAATACCGGCCGTCGAACGACCAACTGGTCGAGGCCATCCGACGATTCCTCCTGCGCGTCGCCGACGACAGGATGCTGGAAGCGTTGCTGTGGAACGGCGCCCAGAGCAACGGACCCAACGGCCTCCTCCTCCTGTCCGAACTCCGCTACCTCGGACACCGCCTTGATGCGCTGAATCCCACCACCAGACATTTCGTACAGAGCAAGGTTCGGATCACCGGACACCTCAACGGAATCCGACATGCGAGCAGAGCGCTTCAGAACGGTGTCATGTCGACCGACTCGACCGTTGACGTCATGGGTGTCCTCGTCGGGGCCGTCGAGACTGCAAATGGCGCCGGCAGGGTCGCGGCGGGGAGCCCAGCCGATGTCCGAATGGCTGATGCTCGCCGGGTCGGGGAGATGGCCCTCAGGGTTCATGAGTTGGTCGATCCCGACAGCGATCGAGCGGATACTGTGAAGGACCGGCTGAGCCGCCTGAACAGCGACGACCTACCAATGTTCTCGCCGGAGAGCCGCGACTTCGCGCTGGCCATCGATGCTCTTCGGCTGACCGCGGACGGCGTGCTGCGGGCCATCGAGAAAATGGGCCGGCCCCTACGGATCCTGGCCCGCCGTCTCTCCGATCAGCTTCTCGGCGTGGCCACCGAGATGGCCCACGTGCTGGCCGCCACCCTACTGAAGCAAGACGGGGCGACCGTGGCCGAGTGGGCGAACCGGATAGAGGACGAGCTACAACCGGACTCGCGGGGCAGGTGGCCGTTCGTCCGTCCGGTGACCAGCGATGCCGACCTGTTGCTTGCCAACTCCTACTGGGTGACGCGCTTCAACGTCCCGGTCACCAGTGCGGAGTCCATCGTGGCCGACTCCGGTGCTGTCAACGTACCGCAGTTGCTGGAGTTGGTTCACCGCACGATCCATCCGGAGCACCTGCCCGATGTCCTCAAGGGCGACCCTGGCTGGGTGAATGGTTTCGCCGAGGCGGTCAACGAGTTCGGTGACGTCCTCAACGAGTCAGCTCTGGTCAGCATCGAGGGCGCCGCCCGCGACGCGAGCATTCGTCCAGCGCGGCTGACGCGGATGACACTGCGGCGAGGAAGCCAGCCGAGACCCGCCCTTGACGACCCGGAAAGATTCAGCGAGTACGTCCTAGAACAGCTCGATGTGCTGAAAGAGCTGTTCAAGGGTGAGGCGCGTGCACAGGGCGCGTTTATGAGTGATTTCCGGTTGACTTTTGGGGATCTCGAGGATGCGGTTCGTGTTGAGGCGGCGGCGGCGCTGTGGTATTCGGCGGTGTTGGGGTTGGGTGAACGGCTTGCGGGCGAGGTGCTGGGGCGTGGATGGTTCCGGTTGGAGTCGTGGCTTGGGGTGTTGGAGGGTTTGCGGGCGGAGCGTGCGGCGGAGGATCCGGGGGGTGGTTGGGATGTAGTGAATCTGCGGCGGGTGGGTGTGTCGTTGGGGGGTTTGAGTGAGGAGTGGTTGACGGGTTTCAGTTTGGCTGTGGGTCGGGTGCCGGTGGTTGAGGATGTGCGGGGGGTGGCGGCGCGGTGGGGGGTGACGCGGGCGGATCGGTTGTTGATGGTGTCGTCGTTGGTGGGTACGGCTCCTGAGGATTTCGGGTCGGCGTGGGTTGGTAGGCCGGAGGATTTGCGGGCTCTGTTGTCGGTGTTGGATACCGAGGCGGATTTGTTGACGGCGGTGTCGGGTGTTGTCCTGAAGTTGCGTAGGGCGGGTTGGCGGGCGCCGGTTTATTTGGGGGTGCCGGAGTTGGTCGCGCGGGTGGCGGTGCAGGCTGAGCGGATTCCGTCGGATCTTTCGGAGTTGGCGCGTGTTGTTGGGCGGAGGCAGGTTGATCTGCTGGAGGCGGCGGGTCAGGCGTCCGAGGTGTCCGGGATCGCGGCTGTGGGTGATCCGCGGTTGCTTGCCGCGTATGTGCGTTCGGTGGGGCAGCCTGCTGACGTGTCGTCGAAGACGTACCGTGAGGTCGAGCGGATTCCGGTCGGGCAGTTGGCTGCTGATGCGGTGGCTTGGGCTCAGGGTTTGCGGGAGCGTTTTCAGATTTTGCCGGAGCAGATTTGGGCGTTGCACGAGCGCAGTCATCAGACGGGGCGCAGTCTGGCGGTCCTTAACGAGCCGACAGACGCCGCCCGCGGCCTTCTCGACGACTGGCTCTCCGCGGCGTTCGACGAGCACTTCGAACAACGGCTCAACCGGATCGTCGAAGAATCCTCAGACGACGCCCAGCTGCTGAACAACATCCAGGACCTCTACGACAGGGTGGCGGCGGCTGGACAGACCGAGCTTCGCGGACTTTCCTGGCTGGGGCCGCCGAGCGGTGCGACCATCAGGTTGGTTCTTGAGCCGATGGACCTCGACGAAGACGCGTTCAAGGAGGTCTTTTCTATCGGTGACCGACCTGGCGTCTACATCGGCGGGGGCGACGATGCCGCCAGCGTCGTCTCCGACGACAGCATGGTCTCCGACAACAGCGAGAACGTGCCTCAACGGCTCCGAGTGCGCCTCGACCCGAACGACGAACGAGTTGAGCTGCCTTCCGAGGCGATGACGGACACAGCGAGTGACGGCCGCGTTGTTCCCGACGACAGCGAGGGCGAGCCGTTACAGCTCCGAGTGCGCCTCGACCTGAACGACGAACGCGTTGATTGGGAGCTTGTCGAGGCAGTGATGAAAGCAGCGAATGGTCCGAACGTCAGAGTCGTCCATACCGCCGTGGAACGGACCCCAGGCCAGGTACGCGTGGACGGCCTCGTTTACCTGGACCGGGGCAACCGACAGCTCCTGCTGATGGCCCTCACGATGCCGGAGAGCACGCTGGAAGGCCTCACGCCCGTGGGCTGGAGTCTGATCCCGGGCCCGGAGTCGGCGCTCGCACAAACTCCGGAGACAGTCGGCACGACCGTGGCGGACTTCGCCGCGATCCCGCACCGCCCGCTGCGCGTGCTGGCCATGCTCAGAGCAGCCCAGCTCAGCCGACCCTTCAGGGCCCAGCGAGCGGCGGAAGCCCAGCGAGCGGCGGAAGCCCAGCGAGTTGCGGAGGCCCAGCGAGCGGCGGAAGCCCGGCGAGCGGCGCAGGCGCGGCGAGCGGCGGAGGGCCGGCAATCCGCTCGGATCCGGCGAGCACAGCGGGGGGCGGCGGAGGCAAACGCGAAGGGTGAGGCGATGTCGATCGACGACCCCAACCCTGCGGTGGGGGAGGATGCCGACACCGAGATGCTCGATGTCGCCATGGACCACTTCCGGCCGCGACCCGCCCTGATCGCCACAGAAGTCGTCACCGGGCCGGACGCGTTTGCCACGGTGCTGCTGATGGCCGCCGCGAGAAATGGCGTACGGCTACCAGCCGACGTGAACGCCGCGAACCTGTGGCGGCACGTGGCGACCCAAGTCCGTGACGGCGCCGTCGGCAAGTCGCCGTTTGGCGAGACGTCGGAGCTGCTGATCTCCTACCTGCTCGACGATCCCGCACGGGCGGCGATCGAAGGGGCCAGGGCTCTGTGGGACGACGAGCCGCCGAGGGCGGACTTCACGCTCGTCCTCTCGAAACTGGATTTCGTGGCGTACGACCTGGAGAACGAGAACCACCACGCAGGTGCAGCCCTGGTCCGGCAAGTGGTCGCGGACAGGCCCTCGACCGCCGAGACCTACGCCCAGATGCTGATCGAACCGGAACTGCGGGTTGCACTGCCGCCGCAGTTCCTGGCCTATACCGTCGCCGAGGTCTTGGGCATCGATCTGGTCCTCATCACTGACGAGAATCATTTCCCCGCTTTCCGAGGCCCGGAGGGTGCGCCGGTACTGCGCCTCGAGGCACGCGACGGCGGGTGGGCCACGCGGGTGCCGGCCGGGTCCGCTGACCCGATGGTCTTGTCGGCTCAGGTTGCCGGGCCGCCCGTTGTCGAGGCGCCAGGGGATCGGATCGTGATGTCCCGGGTCGCTGCGGGCATTCGCAGCGATCTCATGCAGGGTTTCGGTCGTACCCTGGGGACGCGGCTGGCGCAGTACCCGGATGCGTTGGCGCTGGTGGAGAGCCTGCGCACGGGTGCCGCTGAACTTCAGAGCGCGCTGCTGGGCAAGGGGAACCTGCCGTCGGCTGCTGTCGGGGATATGTATCAGAACCTGCTCCGTACTCTGGATCAGACGCTTGGTGTTGTGCGTGCCCAAGTGCCGGACATGGCGGCGGCGTTGCCGACGGTGGCCGGTGTGGTGGCCGTTTGGAGGTCGGAGCCGGTTGATCACACTGTTCGTAAGCCGGGTCAGGCCGCCTGGGTGCGCGGGCGGCTGACGATGATCGGCGCGCAGGGGTCGTGGTCGTCGGCCGAGTGGCTGGTGACCTTGGTGTCGGACCTCGCGGCGGCGGGCGGCCGGCCGGTGACGTTGATCCGGGGTGAGAGTTTGCCTCAGCCGGCTGGGTCGGCCTCGTCGATGGGGGCCGAGCTGGTCTGGGGTGGCGCCGAGTTGCGGGCGCTGTCCAGCTTGTTGTCCCGCTATGGTGACCCGGCGCGTGATGCCGTTGACTTGACTACGCTCGGGTCGGTGTTGGCCGCGAGTCCGGTTGCGCCGGTGGTGGTCTCTACTGGTGGTTCGGCTGCGTTGGCCACGCTGCTGCGCCGTCAGGGTGTCGTGCAGATTGTGCGGGTGCCGACCGCTCTCGGTTCGTCCTGGCAGGTGATTGCCCCGGACGTCGCGCAGCCGGTGGTCGAGGCCGGGCAGTTGACTGGTGAGCTCTTCGCTCGGGCGGGGGAGATTGCGGTACGGCCGGCCGGGGTGCCACCGGAGGTGCTCGGCGGGTGGCTGGCGCAGCCGAGTTGGGCCGCTGCTGGTGATTACCTGGCCGAGCACCTGAGGGAGTTGCGTGAGCCGGGGGTGAAGGCGGCGTTGGACGCGATGCGGGTGGCTGATCCGGACAACCGTGAGGTGGCCGCGTACCAGGTCGTGCTGGACGCGGCTGAGCGTTTCGGTGGCGTGGGCGATGAGGTGCTGGAGCGTTGGCGGCCGGCGGCGACGAGCAATGAGCTGGGCGTGGACCACGTGGCCGTTGCTCCGCCTCCGGGTCTGGTTCCACCCCGGTTCCTCATCGAGTTCCTCGACGACATGGGCTCCTACGATCTGCGGCGTGGTTGGAACGACACGTTGCTCAGGCTGCTCTATTCCGGGCAGTTGAGCGGCCTGGCCGTGGTCGCGCTGAGTCGGGCGCTCGTCGCGGTCGACGGTGAGGCGTCGACGGTGGACCGCGGTGCGACGGATACCAGGGTGTTCACCGCGGTTGCGGTCGTGTTGGCGATGACCCCGCGGGAGGCGCAGGAGCGCTGGGACGAGCCCGCGGGGCCGTTCGAGCTGGCCGAGTCCCTGTTGAAGACCTGCGTGGTGATGCCTACTGACCGGTGGTTGTGGGTGCTGCGGATCGCTGGTTTGCGGGACCTGTTGGCCGCCGACGGGCGGCCGGGTGTCTTCGGGCCGGAGCAGGCCGACCCGCACCGGGGACTGCTCGACGTGCTCGCCACCGCCCTGTCCAACTGCAACTGAGCCGGAGAACAGCATGTTGCGAATGATCTTTCCCGACACCGCGCCGCTGGAACTCTGCGCCGACGGCATCGCGCTCACCGGCGACGACGGCGCGTTCCTGCTGGGGTCAAGGCTGGTCACCCAGGACGTAGCGGCCCCCTCGGGCCGGGGTGCGCCGGCGAGCCTGTCTGGCCGTCAGAGAGGGATTTCCTCGGAGAGGATCCGCGAGCCGGCGGCGGCCGCTGTGACGAGGTTCCTGGCGGCCTGCGTCACCACACCGACTTGACCATGTGGCGGGAACACGAGATGGTGCGGGAGCTCACCCGCGGCGGTGTGAGGATCGCTCTGCGACGTGAGAGGCACTGACAATGCCCTGGTGGACCCGGGAGTGGTCGCGGCAGCTGTTGTCCGTGCCGGTCGTTGTCTTCGGTGTGTTCGTCCCGGGCGACGTACTGGTGAAGTTCCTGGCCGCCTGGGACCTGTATGCGGCGTTGTATCTGGTGCTCACCTGGTGGGCCTTTCGTCGTCGTACGCCGGAGGAGTCGCGGGCGATCGCGGTCGCAGCCCGGCGGCGCAGCCTGGCCGATCGCCTGTTGATTGCCACGCCGGAGCAGTTCTCGCAGGCTGCCGCGTCGGTCGCCCTGGTCACCACAGTTGTGGCGATGCCGCAGGCTCGCCAGCTTGAGACATCTCTGACGGTGGTGCTGGTCGTCTGCGGTGTGGCGGTGGTGACCTGTTGGTTGGTGCTGCAGGTGGGCTTCGGCATCGGCTATCTGCGGCTCTATGCCGAGAAGGGCGGCCTGGTCTTTCCCGGCGACGAGGAGCCGAACACCACCGAGTTCCTGTACCTCGCGATCGCTGTCGGTACCACTTTCGGTACGACGGACGTCAATATCACCCGCAGCCGGGTGCGCCGGCAGGTCCTCACGCACGGGTTGATGGCTTTTGTGTTCAACACTCTGATACTTGCCGTTGCCATCACGCTGATGAGTTCGTATATCGCCTCGCCCTGAGAGGCGTCTTCCGCGGCCCGGTGGGCGGATCGCTGTGACTCAGCGGTGCGTGTCTGGTCGGCCTGGTCGCGCTCGGTGACGTCGTCGACCTGACCTCGCCGCGCGCCGTGAGGCGGGGGCGAAACGGCGTGGTGCCCATGCCCCTGGTGACCGTCGGTTGTGTCCGGCCCTTGCCGGGCCGGATGAACAGGCGGCGACGCCGAGCCGTCGAAGAACATGAGCAGTTTTTCGGCGTAGTGGTGAGGGTGGGACCATGGCCTTCGACGGCTGTAAGCAGATCCGGATGTACTTTTCCGGGCCGAAGGTGTTGGTGGTCACCGGCGCCCTGACGCAGCAGGCGAATCCGGGGCCGTTGCGGGCGGTGGAGGAGGCGATCGCGCCGGGCGACGCGCAACTCATGGTCCTGGCCGAGGCGGACGCGGCGACGAGTGTGGCGCCCGCCTTCCTCGCCGGTCAGGCGTGGCGGGACCGCCTGGTGGTGCTGCCCTGGGATCTCGTCGATGCCGGCGCCGCTGTGATCGCGCCGGTTGACGCCGAACATGTCGTCGACCGCCTCGGCACCCAGATCCAGCTGCCGGCCGGGCGTGTCAGTCCGAGCGCCGAGCACGTTCAGCAGGGCCGGTTCGTGCCGGTCGACGCCTCGGGTCGGGAGACGCCGATCGCGGCTGCCGTGTCGGTGCGCGTGTTGCCGTGGCCGCACGTGGCGGCCCGGGCGGCGATCCGGGACGCGGCGGCGCTCGCCACCGGACCTCTTCCGCCCTCTCCCGCCCGACTGAAGGGCTTCCTCGCCGATCTCGGCTGGCTCGGTGTCCGACTGCCAGGGCGGGCACCGGCCGCGGCTCAACTCGCCGCCGCTTACCTGGCCCGGTACGGTGTGCCGGCCGGCTTCGACGCCACCACGCTGACGTCATCGCCGATGCCGGTGACCGAAGCGGCCCTGCACGAGTTGGTGGGTGGCGAGCCGGTGGTCGCCGACGCGGCCCGGACGCTGCTCGCGTTGACCGGTCATCCGGGTGCCACCGCGCTGGTGTCGTACGTGCCGGCACCGGGCCGGCCGCGGGAGAGCGCGTTGGTCGCCTCGGACGCGGACGGCCTGTGGTGGTACGACCCGGCGACGGCCGAGGCCGACGTGCCGCAACGATACGCACCGGCGGTCGACCGGCTGCGCACCGCCTACCTGGGCGGCGACGACACCCGGATCCTGCTGATCGACAGCGACGGCCGGGTCAGCGCACCCGAGGATCTGGTCCCGCTGCCCGCGCCGGTGGACCCGGCGTCCCCTGTGGACGCCGCGCCGCCGGTGCTCGCCCCGACGACCGCGACGCCTGAGCCGCCGGTTGCCGAGACGCCTGCGCCGGTGGTTGCCGCCGCCCCGGCGGTCGCGACGCTTCCGCCGGTCCAGGTCTACACGGTGCGGACTCCGGGTGACGCGCTGAGCGACGCCGTCCGCGCGTTGACCACGGTGCCGAAGGACTACTTCGACTGGTTGGCGCCGGTCCTCGAACACGTCCGGGCCGAGGGTCCCTCTCCGCGGTCGCTGCACTCCGCGCTGGTGGGCTTCGCGGCGGACGTCCTGCCGGCGGATGTCCTGCCGATGCACGCGGACGACGCGTTGGCCACCCTGATCCGGCTGGCCCATGACGAGGACGGCAGATATCCGCTGCCGGTCCTGCTGCACCTGCTCGAAAAGGCGGCCGCGCGGCCGATCCCGACCGACCTGGCAGCCTGGCACACGCTGCTGAACGAGCTCGCGGACGAGATGCCGTCGGCCCTGGCGGACCGTCTGGGTGAGCCGGAGGCGGTCGCCGCGGTGGCCGATCTGATCCTCGCCGGCTGGGGATCTCCCGACCGTGTCCCGGCGGAGAGTCTTGCCGCCGCGCTCGCGGTGCCGCCCAGCCAGTTGGCACCGGTGCGGCAGGTAATGGCCGCTCACCGGGGCGGCCTCGACGACCTCGTCGGTGCCATCAGGGAACGGTTGGGCGACCTGAACGACGTCGCTCCCGGCCTGGCCGAGCCGTCGACGGCGCTCGCCTTCCTGTCCGACCGTGGCCTGAGCCTCGACGACGTCGGCGACCCGATCACCGCGCGTACCGAACTGGCGCACTGGCTGGCGGAATCCCTGGGAGTTCCGCTGGCGCTCGCCGAGAGCCTGGCCGCACAGCCCTGGTTCACCCTTTCCGACCTGGAGGACGATCTCGTCCACCTGGGCGGGCCGGACGGACCGTCCCGAGACGCCCTGAGAGCAGGCGCGGACCAACTCGGTGTGAGTTGGATCTGGTTGGCGGGTCACCGTCTGAGCACCGGCGACCTGACCACGAACTGGGCCGCCGCCGCGCGCCGCTCAGGTGTGAACTATCCCGGCCGACTCTTCCGGCTGCTGTCCGACCTGCGTGTCGGCGTCGACGACATCGAGCTGGCCTGGCCCGACGACGCGACCCGGAGCACGCTGCTCACGCCGCTGAACCGACCGGCGGACGACCGGTCGGTGGTCGCGTCGATGCTGGCGACCCTCGTCCGGGACGATCGGTTGCCGCGGCCGCGGACGTCCCCACTGAAAGCCCACATCGTCGCGGCGGTGGACACGGGCGGCGGCTTGTCCGGGGAACTGTCCGCCGTCACCCCGGGAGGGCGCGACGTCGAGCTGTCCCTGTCGTCCGCCCAGGTGTACGACCGGCTTGTCGAGGCGCGTGCCGACCTTGACGCGCGGACGACAGATCTGTCCACTGTCTACCGCGAACTCGCGCAGGCGCAGGCGCGGCGCGCCGCCGTGACTGTCGAGCTGGCCGACCGGCAGGGGCAGCGGGCGGATCTCGACACCCGGATCCGGCGGCTCACCGAGGTACGGCGTGGATGGGCCGCCGAGCTGCCCGGTCTCGAACAGGCGCTGGACGAGGCGACAGCGAACGCGAACGACGCCCGGCAGCAGGTCGCGGACGTCCAGGAACGGATCCGGGCCACCGCCGGGGCCACCGAGGACCTTCAGGCCCGACTGCCGGATCTCCGCGCGGCCGTCGCGACGGCCCGGGCGGCCCTCGAAGCCGCCCCCGCCGACCGTCGCGCCTTGACTGACGCCGAAAGCGCTGTGACGTCCGCCGAGCACACCCTCGACAACCTCGCCATCGAGGCCCGACGGCTGGAGAACACCCGGGTCCGGCAGCAGCGGGAGGCGGATCGACACGCGGCGGAGCGGGGTGAGGCCGACGCCCGTGCGGAGATGACCCGTAGCCGGATCGAGATCGCCGAGGGTCGGCTAGGGGTCCTGGCGGACCGGCGGGCCGACCTGGACACCCGCATCCGGGACCTGACCATCGACGAGCGCCGGCACGCCGCAACGGCCGCCGAGGCGCAGCCCCGGCTGGCCAGCGCTCGCGACATCTCCCACGCGCAGCGGACGACAGTCGGAGAATGGGAGGAACGGCGCAACCGGCAAGCCGACCTGACCGACCTCAGGGACCCCCGCGTCATCGTTCCGGTGAACAGTCGGATCGTGGTGACGCAGGGCACCGCCGACCGGGTCGAACGACTGGCCGTCAACACCCTCAAGAACTACTGGGCCGAACACCCGGACATCTCGGCCACCCAGCGGGCCGCGATCGAGCAGGAGGTACGCACCCACGCCGGTCAGGACGCACTGAGGCGGCTAGCCACCACGGCTACGCCCGACGGCCAGGCGTACGTCATCGGCGACGGTTCGAGCGCGGTCCGGGTCACTTTCAGGGTGGAGCTGAAGCGGCCCTTGAACGAGCCGGCCGGGCGCGAGATCAGCGAGTTGGAGGGGCAGAGCCGAGAGGAGCGCTCCGTCGGGGCGACCTCCCGGTACACGGCGCGCAACAACCGGGACCTCGCCCCCTCGCTCGGCACTCTGGGCGGCCTTGGTAAACGTTTCTCATCCCTGGCGGCGGCTCTGGGCGCGGCCCGGGCCCTGGCCGGGGGTGGGAACATCACTGTGACGTGGAACCAGTCGACCCGGACCATGTCGGTCGCCGACCGCAGCGTCCAGTCGTTCATGCTCCGGCTGCGCGAACCGCACTACCCGCACCCGTACGACGCAACGTGGACGGTGCGGGTCGCACCCGCCGGCAACACGCTCGACGACGACACCGGCGTACGCACCAGCTATCCGCTCACCACGGCGGAGCCGGTGGAGATCTGGATCCCGGAGCACATCGCCCGGCCTCGGGGACCGATCGAGAGTCTTCCCGAAACGGCCGTCGAGCAGCGGGACGCGCTCGCCCAGGACCGGCTGGTCCTCCTGGACGGCCTGCACAATCCGGGTGCCATCGAACGCGAGTTGCGCCGGCGCATACCCGTCCTGGACCAGCTCGACCCGGACGGGCAGCGAGCCCTGCTCGATCTGCTGGACCAGTCCACCATCAGGGGCGCCCACGAGGCCCACCGTGCCTCCGGCCTGCTGTCCGAGCTCCTGACCGACCGGAACGGCGAGCCCGTCGGGCACCTGCGGCTGTGGATTCGCCCGGTGCCGCGTCGAACGTTGACCGTCGCGCCCAAAGCCCGCATGGAGGCCTACCGCACCGACGGGTCCGGGCTGTCCGGTACGGCGGCGCTGCGCAACGGTGTCGACATCGGCTTCAGCGGGGGTGCGAACCTGGTGCCGGCCAGCCTACCGAGGACGTCGACCTACGGCGCCTACAGCTTCGCGACCCCGTTGTTCCGGCTCAGCGGGGCCACCGGTGCGACGCACTCGATGGCGGCCGGCGGCTCGTCCGCCGTGCTGAAGGGCTGGGAGAGCGGCACCGACGAGAAGGGGGTGATGTATCCGAACCAGGTTCAGGAAGCCGACGTCGAGATCACCGCCCACCTCATGGATCTGAGCGATAGCGCCCCGGTCGTCTGGACCGGCCACGCCCAGGACGGGGAAGGCGGTCGGGTGCGGCGTATCCCGCTGCACCTCGGCCCGGCGGACGACCGGCTGCATCCGCCGGCCGCTGTCGAGCACGGCGGGACCGGCAGCATTGGCCACACCGAGATGTCCAACCTGGTCGTGGACAACCCGGCCATCGACCGGCAGGTCCTGGACCAACTCGTGGCCGAGGGGTTCGTCGCGATGGGCGCGAACGCCACCAAACAGCAACTGAAGAACTACCGCGAGTTCCTGCGGGTCACCGAGACCGGGTACCGGGAGAACCACTGGGCGGAGCTCGATGGGCACGGAACCTGGCCGACCTTCGAACGGCGTAACCCGAACACCGGGACTGTCGACCGCATTACCGTACGGTGGACGACGGCGACGCTCGACGGCCTACCGGCGACGCACGAGGGTGCCAGCCGGACCGGGAAGATCTTCGCCGGATCGGAGGGTCAGGTCAGCCTAACCAGCACGGGAATCGTAGACGGGTCGGTCGGGCTTCGGGGCGGGGTGGACGTCACCATCGGCGCCCACAACTCGTCGCTTCCGGCGGTGATCGCCAGCCTCGGTCCGGGGCATGGCGAGGGCGGCCACCGTCGAACCGGCGAGCGCGGCGCCTCGTTCGACAGTCAGACGATCATCGAGTCGCCGGCCGGCGTCAACCACGCCTTCCGGGTCAAGCGGTCGCTGACGGCGCGGATGTACCGGGAGGACAGCGACGAACCGTTCTGGACCTCCGAGCGCGATCCGGACGGCGTCCGGGCCAACCAGCCCGACCTCACCGCCCGGGCCTGGGTGCCGGAGCTTGTCGTCCGGCACGGCGAGATCGCCCCACCTCCGCCGCCGTACGTCATCCGCGAGGTCACCGACAGCGATCGGGCCGGCCTGAGCCGGCGGGCCGACCAGTTCTTCGGCTCGTTCACCGCGGCAGTCGGGGTGGCCGGCTCGCCGGCGCTCAACGATCTCTTCCAGCGCCTGGCCGTCGACGTCTTCGGTCGGCCCAAGTCCCGGCTCTGGAGCACGGTGACGGCGCCCAGCCCGGCCGCGTACGGCTCCCGCTCGGCTGATGCCCGGCGGGCCTTCCTGAAACCGGCAGCGCTGCTGGTGAACAGGGACGCGATGCTGAACCACGCGTACGTGACGGAAAACCAGATCGAGACTGGCGCTGCCTCCCAGTCGCACGGCGCGATGCAGCTGCAGGCGTACGTCGGCAGGCCGCGTTTCGTGCCGGCGCGCGCCGGCGGACCCGAGCCGGCCGGGTATTTCGAGTTCACCGGCGGAGTCCACGAGGGACACGCGGGATCCCGCACCGTGCGGTGGATGGCCCAGGCGGACGGTGGGTGGCAGCTCGTCTTCCTCCCCAGCGACGACACGATCTTCAACACGACGTACGGCGGTCGCGGGACGGCTGGTTGGTCGCGCACCCGGTCTGAGAACCAGGACGCGACGGACGGACGGACCCTGACGTACGACGGGCCCTACTACGCCGTCTCGGTTCCGCTGACCTTTGTCGGCCGGATGGACGGCGGCTTCCACAATCTGGGCACCACGCTCGTCGAGCTGGCGGCGAACCTGTCCAGCTCGGCCGAGGCGGCAGTGGACGTCCCGGACGCGATCGAGGCGTACCTTAACTTCGCCGAGCTCACCGACCTGTGGCGGGCGATGCGGGCGATCGGCGGGGACGGCCCGGTGATCGAGAATCTGCCGGCCGTCCTGGAGGCCCGGCTCGACGCGGCAGCCGAGCAGGCCGAGCGGGACACCGTGATGCGTCTCGCCCACCGATACCCCGTCAACGATCCCACGGTGCGCTTCGCGCCGCGCCGGATCGTCGAACGTCGCGGCCTCGGCGAGTCCGTCGTGACAGGGTTCAAGGAGAGCGGCCGGGTCGAACCACCGGCCGTTGCCGGCCGGTCGCTGATTCCTCGGCTGCGGGCGTGGCTGACGCCGAACCCGGCCGGCGTCGAGCCGGTTTGGCCCGACTTGGAGATGGGGGAAGGGGATCCTTCGACCCTCGCAGCCGCCGGTCTTCCCGAGGTGGTGCCGACCGAACACCGGGCGTTGTTCGACGCCGGCGTGCGCTCGGCCGAGGCGCAGGTCCCGGGTATCACCCGGCCGGGCTCGCGCACGTACGCGGGGGTGGTCTGGACCTACCTGGCCAACATCGTCAAACCGCACGTGATCAATTCGGCGATGAGCCGGTACTTCTCCGCCGGTGTCGGTAGCACCCACACGAGGCTGCTGTCGGCCACCTTCACCGCCACCAAGGATGGCGGCACGATCAGCGGCCGGGTGGAGTTGTACGCCAGGCCGGCTCCCGGATTCGAGACCGTCGAACAGACCCGCAAGCTCTTCGGCCGGATCCCGCAGGAGGGCGACGCCGGCACGGAGACACACGCGGTGCTCGGACAGGGCGAGGGCCAAGAGAGCGCCCGCAGTTGGGCACAGGGAGGCGCCTCCGGGGGGACCGTACTGGCCCCGAGCCAGAGCGAGGACGTCCGCTGGGAGGTGGTCAACGCCTCGGTCCGTGGGATCTCGGGCCGGAACCAGGCGAAGGGCGAGAACAAGAGTTCGGGCGATCGGCACACCACCCGGAACTCCGCCACCCACGTCGACATCCCGGTGCCCGTCCAACTGGCCGTCCGGGTGGTCTTCGACCCGTCGAAAGACCTGGTCAACTGGATTGGCCCGACCATTCGTCGGACGCTCACGGGTGTGTCCGACAACCCTTTCACCTGGGTCGACGGTGACGCCCACGTGAGGGTGGCGGAACAGGACACCACGAAGGCCCCGATTCGGGCGCAAGCGCCGGACTGGTATCACGAGGCTCGGGCCGACATCGACGAGACCGTCCTGCGGGACGCGGTCGCGGACCTGCTGCCCTACACCTCCCTGCCGGAGTTCGACCGGATGAGCTTTTTCAACGCCCAGGATGTCCTCGTCGCTGTCACCAAGCAGGTGCTGCCGACGATCGCCGCCGACAGCGACGGGGCGGAGGACATCCAGCAGTACTTCGCCGGCACGACCGGTGAGATCAACGCGCACCGGCTGCTCGGTTCGACCGAAGGGGCGGAACGCGAGTTCACTATTGGTAGTGCCAAGAATCCCTTCGAGTACTCCGGCACCGTCCTGGTCGAGCCGATCGCGGCAACCCGGTGGGCGCCCTCCACCGACCAGGTCGAGGGCGACGACCAGCCGTACGTCATCGGGCACAACGGGAAGGCCGTGCTCGAACGCTTCAAGACCCGTGCGGCGGCGTACACGCAGAGCCAGGGCGCAACCCAGAACCTGCTGGGTAACGTCTCCGGCGGCTCCAACCGCTGGCTCAGTCGCGACCAGATCGGCGAGGAGTACAAGAACGCACCGGGCAATATCAGCACCCTCGGGTACAACCCGCTGAACGTGACGATGACCGGTGGCGACCCGCTCCAGTCGACCACCGACCGTAACCCGTCCGGCCACCTCGGCGAACGGATGCCGGGGTTGCACAAAAGCTCGGACGGCACGCCCAACCTGCTGGTCAACCGGGTCGTCCTGCTCAGGGTCACCGGGCAGACCCGGTCCCGGCTACGCGGCCTCACCACCTGGAGTGAGCCGGTCAGCCTGGTCCGGTACGTGCTGGGCACGGTCGAGGACCTGGTCAACCAGAACGACCTCGGCGAAGCCGACGACTCTCCGACCGCCGGAACCGGCGTTGTGGCCACCGGGACGTCGACGTCTCCGGCGACGACCCAGTCCGGTCTGCCCGGCGCCGACCCGATCGTCATGATGGCCTTCACCGAGGCCACCGGGCTTAATCTCGAAGGGCTCGTCCCGCAGTCGACCAGCGGTGCCAGGAATGCCATGGCGGATGCCCAGCGGCGCTTCCTCCGCTGGGCTGACATGCGCTCCGCCGAGCTGGAGGCGCTCAGCGCGACCGACGGCACTGTCGAGGCTCTCCTGGCCCACCTACGTGAGCCGATCGATATGGGGACCAGCCAGCCGCGCAACACGCTGCTCACCTACCTGCTCGAGTACGACCAACTTCGGGGTCACCTGACCGCGGCGGGCATCCGCAGTCACCCGGTGCAGGAATTGGTGCGGGGGACGTCGGCGCAGCGGTGGCTCGAGGAGGAGCAGGTATCTGAGGACGCGGCCGAACAGATCGCCTTCGGTCTCGTTCTCGATCTGCCTGGCGCCGAGCAGTTCGTGGCCCTGGCCGACGTGCTCGACCTGTTGCCCGCCGACCTCATGACGCAGATCAATGGGCAGATCGAGCAGCTCGGCCGGGCACACCTGGAGCCGTTGTACGCGCTGACCCGCGACCTCGCCCTGCGCCCGGACACGATCGTCCGCGGGGTCGGTGACCTGCTTTCCGGCCTCGACGGCGACGTCGTGGCCGGACTGCGCGGTCGGTTGGCCGACGCGGGGGTCCGCACCGACGCGGACCTGTCGGCCGTGATCGAACTGACAGCCCGGATCGCCCCGTCCACTGCCGAAAAACGGGATGCCTTCCGGGCGAAGCTCGGCCGCCTGGCCGGGCGCCACGTTTCGCCGACCCTGCTGAACCTGGCACCCACGGACCTGGTCAATCGGTCCCTGGACAACCTGAAGGCGCAGGAGCATAAAGCGCCATCCGTGGTCGCCGAGGAACTCGGCCTCGCCGGCATCCGCGACCTGCGGATCGTCGCGGAAGAGCTGAACGTTCTGCCCTCTGACCTCATTTACCTCAAGAACGAGGTAGAACACGAGCCGATGTTCGCCGGTCTCCTCAAGACGCCGCCACCGGGGTACGACGCGGCGCAGGGGCCGGTTGCCGGCGCTACCGCCAGGCGGTTCGCCAGGTACGTCGTGGAGACGCTCGCCAATGCCGGTGTGGAAGAGCCCCGCACGTGGCTGCGGGCCTCTGTGGCTCTCGGCTTCGGCGTCCACGAGCTGCTGACCCCGACGCCACGCGACGACGTGGGCTGGCTCCTCATGGATCTGCTGGGCGGTGTGCGGCCGGGCGACCTGACGCCCACGCTGGCCCAGCTGGTGCCGGCCCGGCGGCCACCAACCGAGGCCCTATCCGCGCACGACGTCGCGTCCACCGAGCGCCTGAACCGTACGGCGTACCTGCTGGGTCTGCCAGACGACGTGGACTTCGTCGCGACGGTGGCCGCCGGACTCGGGGTGACACCGGGCGAACTCGGCGTCTTCCGGGAGGTGTTCCGCTCCAACGCCGCCGCCCCGCTTCCCCAACGGGCCGATGCCCCGCAGTTGGCGGCGGCGATCAGGTCGTTCCTCGGCGTCGAAACCGAGGACGCGGCCGCCCAACAGTTGCGCTTGTTCGCCCGAGGACCGGGCCGAGCCGGCTACTCCCTCGCCCAGATGCACCGCATCGCCGCGACGCCCTTCGACGACGGCGAACGAGAGGCTTTCCGTAAACACGTCGGCACCGCCGCGACCTACGTCCACTGGATCGACAGTCACGTGGGCGAACACGACCTGCGCGCCCAGTGGCGGAATGCCCGACCGTTCAACATGTTCCTTCAGCACCTCGTGGGCTTCGACCGAATCGCCGACACCATCGCGGAGCGGCCTGACGCCGCGGCCGCCGAGGCCCTTCATCTCGCCGAACAGGCGATCGAGACCGCCAACGAGCAGGTTCACCGGCCGTCGGTTGCCCGCCATGAGCCCGACCTGCCCTGGGACCAACTGCACCGTGACATCAAGCGGCTGAGAGAACTCGACGGCGTGGTGCCCCGGACGGACACGGTGGCCGTGTACGGCTCCGGGCTCAGCGTCGCGATTACTGCGCTCCGTATAGCAGTCAGCTCGGACAACACCCATGTCGCCTGGCTCGCCGAGAAGGCACGCAAGATCGCCGCCGCATTGTCCGAGGCGGTGGCGGAGCTTCCGCGAAGCCAGCAGGACCCGATCCCGGCGGAGTGGGACCGACACGCCCGAGCGGTGCTGGCGTCGACCGATGGTCCGGCGACAGCGACCACCGACCTGGCGGCCGACGTCGACCTGGTGCTCGCGCACTGGTGGCTGAGCAAGCTCGACGTGCCGGCCGCCAAGCCGCAGGCGATCCTCCGCACCCCCGACAGCTACCGCTACGCCGCCTTCCTGCGCCACGCCGTCGAGCACGACCTGCCGTCGGGCCAGGTTCGATACATCAACGAGGTCGCGGACGGCCTCGGCTCGCTGGCCGTCGCGGGCGTGCTCGCGCAGGTTGCGCCCGACCTGATGCCAGGAGGCATCGGCGCCCAGGAACGCAGCAAGATGATCGAGGAACACCTGACCTCGCTGCCAATTCCTGGCACCCTCAACCCGTACGCCCGCCTCATGCTCCTGGCCGACCTCGGCATGACGGTCGACGGCCCCACGCAGGCCGGCCTGGCAGAGGCCGCTGATCAGTGGCTGGCCGGCACGCTCGGGATCACGGTTGATGACGTGGTAGAGCTGCGGCAGCGTGATTTGAGTAAGCAGTGGGTGAAGTTTAACGATGCGCTGCGCGTCGATCTCGCACGCCGGGAGCCGAACGGAGGTTGGCTGTCGGTCGATCTGAAACGCCAGGCGGCGCGTCTCGGCATCAGCGAACTCGAGCTGGCGGGCCACAGTGTGCTGACCGGACTGGTGCCACATACCTTGGCCGTTGATGCGGCCAGGGCCGGCATCAACGACCCGGCGAGGCTGTTCCGCCTGGCCGTCGAGCTCCGGGTCGGCCATCAGGAGCTTCACGCCGAGCTGCGCCGGGCCACCGTCCGGGACGCCCTCAACCACGGGGCGAACCGGGCGTCGGCGGTGGCGGCGGCGAGAGCCTTGATTAAACCGGAGGCGGTCACGCCGCAACGGTGGATGAGTGATCTGGTTCGGCTCGCTGTCAACGAAGGCGCTGTGCCGAGGGACATCATCAAGATGGCCCGGCAGGCAGGGCTGTACCCGGCCGCGTTCGTGGAAACCTTTACCCGGATCAGGGCGTTGCCCGGGCCGGCCGCCAAGGCCGAGCGTGGTGCGATAGTCGCATTCATCGAGTCGGTGCCGGACGGAGGCACCGACCGGAGCCCAGCCGAGATCGCCGACGCCTTCGGCGCATGGGCGGATCAGCTGGCCACGATCGGCGTCGGGCCGAACTTGATCGCAGAGGCCCACGAGCAGCTCCGGTCGGTCGGGCGGACCCTCGGCACCATCGAGACCGACGTTGACGCGCGGGCGGCCCGGGACCTCGCCTTCGGCTTGCTCCTCAGCGAGTCCCCGGAGAATTTGACGAAAGAACTTAACGAGCCGTCGGTCGGCGGAGACCTGCGGCAAGAGCTCGAATACGTCCGGTTGCTCACCGAATTTATGGCGCTGGCAGGACGTAGCACCGAGCCGATCGTCGCGCAGGGCCCGCCTCGGGGAGCGACGGTGACCGTCACGCTGAAAGCCCAGCGGGCCCAGGAGTTGCACAGCCGCTTTCGGCGACGTCAGGAGATCGAATTCGCCGACGCGTCCGACCCCGAGCTGCGCACGATGTCCATCAGTTTCGATGGCGGCTGGGCCGGACTCGCCGCAGTGCTCCCGTTCCTGCCCGCACACGAACTACACGGGACAGTATCGATCACGGTGCCGGACCCGGCGCTCAAGCTGACCGTCGAGGGATTCGGCCGGCTGTCCCAGACCGAAACCTCGGCGATGATCATCGCAGCCGGGATGGGGTCGCGCGCACCGCGCGCCCTGGAGGCTCTCGGCTGGCAAGTGAGCACCGCGCCATCGGGCCTGCTCCAACTGCACCCGCCGCACGAGGATTTCGTGCCGTCGGCCGCCTCGTTCGGGGTCTTTCCCGGCGAAAAGACGCGTCGCGTGGCCATGCTGGCCGCGACGATGACGGCCGACCGGCTGCGCCCTCCACTGCACTGGTGGGCCCGGCAGGCCACCACGAATTGGCTGCGGAGCGGGCTACCCACGTCGTCACTCGGTGACGAACTGCCCGATGCGGTGCTGGAGAGCGCGCGCCGGCAGGGCCGCTCGTTGCCGCCGGGCGTGACCGACGTGACCGCGTTGATGGCGCACACGGCTCAGGACCTGGCTCGACGGAGGACGGCGTACGGCGAACTTCGTGATCGGGATGCCGCCACGCTGTACGTCAGCATGCTCGACGATGCCACCGCGGCTGACCTGGCCCGCGTCGTCGAGCTCCCACAGGAGACGTTCGCCAACCCCGCCGCCACCCGCGACGCGCTCACCGAGGCGTTCCGGACCCGTTCGGACATGCTCCGCCGTAAAGTCCGGCAGAACGCGCCAGTAACCGACCCGGACCTGGCCAGGTTGCTGACCGCTCTCGTCGAGACCGAGTCGTTCAGCGCCGTCGACCTGATCGGCGAGGCGCTGCCGGCGCCCAACCTGCGGCGCAGACTTCCTCGTGACCTGGTCGAGCGGCTCGTCGGCACCGCGTTGGACGTCAACCTCATGGTGCTGTCTCCAGACGGTCACGTCGTCCGGCAGACGCGGCCCGGGGGGGCTCGGACGCTCGTCATCGGCGAGACACCCAGCGAAGACCGACACTTCTACGAGGTTTACGGGCGGCCCCTCAACGACGTCCTGGTGCACATGGCGCCGTCGATCCCGATGGCGTCTCTGGGGTTCCGCCACTTCGTACCCGAGGTTCGGGACGGACTGCGCGCGGTGCTGTTGGTGTTGAAGCACAGCGGTCTCCGCGGCAGCGATCAGCCGTTGCGGGACGGGCTGACCCGGGTCGCAAACGAGGGCGATGCCACTGCCGGTTCGGCGACCGGCATGCGCGACCACCTCGATCAGCAGATCGACTCCCTGTGGTCCCTGCTGGCGATGGACTCGCAGGTCGGCCTACAGACGATCCGCGAGGAGTTCCACAACCTCTTCCTGTTCATCGATCAGCTCTATCAAGATGGTGTTGACGTCCTCGCGCCGGTTGGTGTCCGCAGCCACCCGGTGGCCGATCTGACGCGGGCCGCCGAGGCGCAGGCCGAGGCGCGCCGATGGCTGGTGAACGATCGCGTCCCGGAGGCGTCGGCCGAGTGGATCGCGTTCGGCTTGGCCCTCGACCGGCCCGGCGTTGAACAGTTCACGGCGCTGGCCCGGGTGCTCGGCCTCGACCGGGTCGATTTGACGCGGCAGCTCACCGAGCAGACCGCGCGCCTCGGACTGCCGGATCCGCAGCCGCTGTACGCGGCTACCCGCGACCTCGCCCTCAACCCCGTGACGATCGCCGACGGGGTCGGCGATCTCCTGCCTGGGCTGGACCGCGACGCCGTCGTGCCCGAGCTGCGCGACCGTCTCGCTGGCGCCGGCGTCCGTACCGATGCGGATCTGCACGCGGTGATTCGGCTGACCGCGCGATTGCAGCCGGCGGACCGGACCGACGTCCGGTCGATGCTGGGCGATCTGCGGGCGCGTTACGTGCCGGCGGTCCTGCTCGATCTCGTGCGAGACGACCTGTTCGAGCGGACCGCTTGGAACTACAAGCGGGCTCGGTCGTTGGAGCACGCCCAGCTTGCCGAACATCTCCTCCTGCCCGGCGAGGAGGCGGTGCGGGCCGCAGCGGACGCGTTGGGGGTGCGGTCCGGCGATTTGGCGTATCTGATCGACGGTTGGATGCTCCCGACGTCGATCACCGAGCAGCACACCGACAGGGCAGGCAGGGAGTTCGCCGACCGCGTGCTCGACAACCTGGCCGATGCCGGTATCCAGAATCCGCTGATGTGGTTGCGCGCCAGCGTTGTGCTCGGTTTCGACGTCCACGAACTGCTGGCTTCGGCGTCGCGGGAAATCGTCGGACGGCACCTCTCGGATCTGCTGGGCAAGGTCCAGCCGGGCGACGTGATGGATACGTTGGACTGGCTGGTGCCCGATTCCCTGACCCCGGTCGCGGCCCCACCCGATTACCGCGACGCGGATGTGCCCGCCTACAGGGACGTGCCGGCTGACGGGCTGGCGCGCACGATGTACCTTCTTGGCCTGTCCGACGAGAGCCGACCCGCTGTCGTCGAAGTGGCCGACCGGCTCGGCGTGCTGCCGGACGAACTGGGCGCGTTCCGTGAGGTGTTCCGCATCAACGAGGCCATGACGGTCGAGCACCGGGCCAACCCCGTCGAGTTGGCGTCCGCGATCAAGTCCTTCCTCGCCAGAGATACGCCGTATGGGTTTATTCGCCCGGGCGAGGCCAGGCTGGTGCTGGCGTACTGGTGGATCCGCCGGCTCGAGCTGAATCTCCTACCCAATCACGACCGTCCGGAGACGTTGCTCAACAGTGGCAACGGCGAGGGTCTCCGGTACGCCGAGTTCTTGCATCTTGCGGTCGAGCGAGACTTCACTCCGTCCCATGTCCGCGCGATCAACTCGGTGGCGGCCGCACTGCACGTGCTCGCCGATGCGCGCATGCTGCTGCGGGTGGTGCCCGACCTGGAAGTCGCCGAGTTCGACCCTGGAGACAAGTACGAAGAGATCAGGAGTGCCCTGGACCGACTTCCGCTGCCCGACACGGCCAGAAACGTGCGGCTCGCGTTCCTGGCGGACAACGGTTTGACGATAGAGGCATTGGCGCGGGACGGGCTGCGCGAGGACGGCTACCGGTGGACGGCTATCGGGCTGGGCGTCACCGCTTTCATGGTGGACCGCCACCCCTCGCCGTCAGCGCAGTCGAACCGGGTGGAACAGATCGAATCATTGCGCGCCTATCACGAACGTCGGGCTCCGAACGCGGGCTGGAGCATCGCCGATATCCGCCGGCTGGCTATGAGGCTCGGTATCAGTGAGTACGTGCTGCGCGGCCACAGCGTCCTGATCGGCGAACTGCCCACCAAACTTGATCAATTCGCCGCGGCGCACGGCATCGTCGACCCACCGCGGTTGCTCCTGCTGGCCGCGCGGCATCAGGTCGACCACCGGGAGCTGGCCGGTGAACTGCGCCGGGCGGACGTCCGCGCCGCCCTCAACAATGGGACGAGTCGCGCGGCGGCCGTAGAGCACGCCGCCACGTTGGTGGCGCCGGGCGCCCTCGCGCCACGGCGGTGGCTGGTTGATCTGCTCTTGTTCTCGGCCCGGGCAAGGTGGCACATCGACATCGTCAACCTGGCCGAGCGGGCCACGTTGTCCCCGTCCGCGCTCGTTCTCACCGCGAGCGTGGCCAATCGTCTGCTGATAAGGATGCCGGAGCACGCTCGACGGGACTTGCTGGACGCGATCGTCGTGTTCATCGAATCGGTGCCGTCGATGCGGACATCCGGTGACACCCCGGAGAGGATCGCTGCGGCCTTCAGCACGTGGGCAGAGCAACTCGACGGGTTCGGCATCCCGCTGAACAGGATCGTGTACATCCACAATCGCCTGCGACCCATCAATCGGAGCCTCGGCACCATCGAGAACGACATCGATGCGCGGGAATCCTCCGACCTGGCCGACGGCCGGCAGTACGGCAGCTCACCCGACGCACTGGCACGGGAGCTGGACAAGAGCGTGTGGGATAACAACCACAGGCAGCTCACCCGGGTGCGGTCGACTATCGATGCGATGACGCTGGCCGGGCGCGTCGTCGATCCAGCCGTTTCCCAGCCTGCTCCCGCGAGGACCAGGGTGGAGGTCACCCTGACGACCGAGCGCGGCAGACAACTCCGTGAGGACTTCCGCACCCAGAACCACATCCGAATCGCTGCCCCGACCAGGCGCGGTCCGTACACGATGACCATTGACCTACGCGGCGGCTGGCGTCCGCTCGAGGAGGCCCTGCCGTACCTGAAGCCGGGCGACGTGCTCGGCGACGCGCAGATCGTCATCGCGGCCTCATCGTCTGGCGTCCGTGGAAACCGCAAGGTCGCCGTCGAGGGATTCGGCGACCTGTCCCTCACCGAGGTGAAAGCCTTGGTGTGGGCTGTCCGCGCGGCGCAGGACGGGCGCACCGACGCCCTGCGGGCCCTCGGCCGGGAACCGGTCTATACCGGGCACCGGACGATGCGGCTGCCAGCACCGACCGGTGCTTTCGAACCCTCGCCTGCTCACTTCGATGCCTTCTCGGACCCGAACACCCGCCTCGCCGCCATGCTGGCCGCGACGATGACCGCTCATCGTCTGCGACCACCGGCGCCGTGGTGGGTCCGGCAGGCGAATTGGCAGGTCACGCCGACGACGACGTCCGGCGGCGAGGTTGCCGAGGCGATTGTGGAGAGCGCTCGCCGGCAGAAGCGCTCGCTGCCGGTAGGGATGACCAGCCCTGCCACGCTGATGGCGCACGTTGCCGACCAGATGAGGATCCGAAGGGTTGCGTTCGCCGCTCAGCTCCGCGACCAGGATGCCGGCGCGCTGTACGTCGGGATGCTTGACGACGACACGGTGCGAGATCTGGCCCGGGTGACGAACCAGGTCTCCGACGAGGCCCTGTCGAGCTCAGCCGCTGTCCGCACGGCACTGATCGCCGCGTTCAACGCTCGTACCGACGGCTTCCTCGGGGATATGCGCAACCGGGCGTCGGTGGCCGACCCGGATCGGGCCGGACTGCTCGCCGTCATCGCGGCGACCGGGCCGTTCGGCGCCGTCGACTTGGTCGCCCACGCCCTCATCCGACCGGGACTGCGTCGCCTGCTTCCGCCGGCGCTCGTCGAAAAGGTGGTCAGCACGGTCCTCGACGTCAATTTGCTGGTCCTTTCCGCCGACGGCCGCTATCTCCGGCAGTCGCGGCCCAACCAGCCCCGCACGCTGGTCATCGCCGAAGGCCCGGCCGGCGCGCCCGGCACGTTCCAGGCGGTAGGCCCGGGGCCACTGTCTCTCCAGGTGCATGTGGCGTTGTCGGTTCCGGTGCCGTCTTTGGGGTTTCGGCATTTTGTGCCGGGGGATCGTGATGGTTTGTCGGCGATGTTGTTGGTGTTGGAGCATGGTGTTCGGCGGGGTGGTGAGCGGTCGGCGGGGGGTGGGCTGATCGGGGGTGGCGTTGTTGGTGATGTGGTGGCTGGTTTGCGGGATGGTTTCCGTGAGCAGGTCGGCCTTTTGCGGCGGTTGTTTGATATGGGTTCGTCGGTTGATGTGCGGACGATTCGTGAGGCGTTCCACGATCTTTTCTTGTTGGTGGATCAGGTTTATCAGGAGGGTTTCGACGTCGTCGCGTTGGATGTGGTCGTGGCGTCTGATGGTGTCGAGGTCGTGGTGCCTGATGGTGCCGAGTGGGTGGCGTCGAATGATGTCGATTCGGTGGCGTCGAATGATGTCGATTCGGTGGTGTCGAATGATGTCGACGTGGTGGTGGATGGTGTGCGTGGTCATCCGGTTGCTCGTTTGGCGCGGTTTGCGGATGCGTATCGGTGGTTGGTGAGTGATGGTGTGCCGGAGGCGTCGGCTTTGTGGATTGCGGTTGATTTGGGTCTTGATCGGCCGGGTGTTGAGCAGTTCACGGCGGTGGCTCGGGTGCTTGGTGTTGATCGGGTGGAGTTGGCGGGGCGGCTTTCTGAGGAGGCTGAGAGTTCGGGGCTGGTGGATCCGCAGCCGGTGTATGTGGCTGCTCGTGATCGTGCCCTGGCGGTGGAGTTCGGTGGTGTGGTGCCGGGCGGCGTGGTGGGGTTGCGGGCTGCGGTGGCGTCGTTGACGGTGGCGGGTTTGGGTGTGGGGGGGTCGTTGCGGGCTGGGTTGTTGCGGGCTGCGGCGATGGGGGATGCGGTGGGTGTGGGCCTTGACGGGTTGGATCGTCTGGGTCGGTGGGTGGATCGGTTGCGGTCGCGTTTGGGTGTGGTGGGCCCGGATGAGATGGCGGGGGTGCGGGAGGAGTTCCGTTCCCTGCTGGTGTCGGTGGATGAGGTGTTTCGCCGGGGTGGGGCGTTGGTCGGTGTGAAGGCGCCGGGTGTGGCGGTGTTGACCGGTGGTGTGCATGCCGATGCGGAGTTGGCGTCGGTGCGGTGGTTGCGGGGTGTGGGGTTGTCGCAGGTGGCTGCGGAGCGGGTGGCGGCTGCGGGGGTGGTGGATCGGGTCGCGGTGGATCGGGTCAGGTCGGGGTTGGGTTTGGACGCTGCTGGTGTGCGGCGGTTGGTGGGGTTGTCGGAGGTGTTGGGTGGGGTGCCGGTGGTGGGGTCGGCGCCGGCGTATGCGGTGGCGCGGGATTTGGGGTTGCATCCGGAGCAGGTGGTGGCTGCTGTGGGTGATGTGTTGGATCGGGTCGCTGGGGACAGCGCGGTGGTGGATCCGTCTGGGGTGGCGTGGGTTGATCGTGTGGTGGCGGCGTTGGCGGGGGAGGGGGTGCGTGATCGGTTTGATTTGAGTGATGTGGTGCGGTTGGCGTCGGGGTTGGGGTTGGACGCTGGTGAGCGGGCGCAGTTGCATCGGTTGCGTGGTGATGGTGTGCCGTTGGCGCGGGTGCCGGGTGAGTTGGCGCTGTTGAGTGTGTGGGCGAGTCAGGAGCGTCATTCGCTGTCTGTCGCGCAGATGGCGTCGGGGTTGGGTCTGACGGGTTCGGGTGCGGTGGAGTCGGCGGCGCGGGTGTTGGGGGTGGCGCCGTTCGATGTGTTCTTTGTGGTGTCGCGGTGGCCGGGGTTGGTCGCGGATCTGCACGTGCGGGAGGTGGATGACGGTCTGCCGGTTGAGGACCGGGTGTTGGCGGTGCGTCGGCAGGGTGAGGTGTTCGGCAAGGCGTTGCGTGATCGTCTGGTCACGGAGTATGGGTTCGATGAGCCGTTGATCGGTGAGTGGTTGCGTAACAGTTCCCGGCTCGGGTTCTTCGTTCAGCAGTTGGGTCATCTGTTCAATTCGCAGGATGTGAGTGAGCAGCGGTTCGCGGTGCGGTTGGTGGCGGCGGCGTTGCCGCACGTGCGGCCGGAACGGGTGCGGGAATGGGTGTTCGGGTGGCCGGCGGCGCCGGCGCCGGAAGCGGTCGTCGCGGGATGGGAACGCCTGTGGAAGCAATCCGAGTATCAGCGCGCCAGGGTATCGGTCACCGCGGACCGGATCGGGCTCGGCGAGAATGGCGCCGACCGGCTGTGGGAACTGGCCCGACGAACGGGTGTGCTGCCCGACGCGCACGACGTGGTCCACACGGCCTACCTCGCTGACGGCGCTGATCCAGCGTATGTGGCCGAACTCGCGATCGGCCTGCGCGTCGACGTGTCGCTCCTCCGACCCCTGCTGCCGTTGCTGGCCCGAGTCACAACCCTCGACGAGCGGTACCGGCCATCCACCGACCAACTGAACCACGCTATCCGGAAATTCCTGGCGGGCTACGACGACCGGAGATTGGAAGCGCTGCTCTGGGTCGGCGCCCAAGGCAACGGACCCAACGGCCTCCTCCTCCTCACCGAACTACGCCACCTAGCGAAAAAAAGCGACAACCTGGACCCAGCTTCTTGGCAGAGGGTAAAGAGTTTCGCGCTAGTAGGTAAAGTTAGTAGAGCGGTAACAGGCAGTTTCAACACCATCGATCAGGCGCTTCCAAAGAAAAGTCCTGTCCGCAAAGTCCTCTTGTTGGCGGTGCGGGTGGCCTCGTCCGTTAGCCAGTTCACGTATGACGATCCCGAGAATCGGATCACGGCGACGCGCGATGCCGGACAGGCGGCTCTGGATATTCATCGGTTGGCTCTGGAGCTTCATCGATCGGCCGATCTCGGCAGCGACCAGGCGGACACGGTGCGGGACCGGCTGCGCCGCGTGGATGGGGACGCCATCCCGGCCAACTCGATCGTGGGCCGAGACTTCGGGCTGGCCATCGACGCTCTCCGCCTGGCTGCGGACGGCGTGCTGCGGGCCACGGAGAGCCTGGACCGACCGCTCAAGATCCTGACCCGACACTTCACCGATGGGCTTCTCGAGATGGCCCAACATCTGGGTCATACGCTGGCCGCCATCCTGGAGAGCCTGGATGGGGCGACTGCGTCCGAGTGGGCGTCCCTCATCGAAACTGAGCTGTCAATCCGCACGGGGCTGCCCGACGAGCTGCTCGACGAACGGCCGGCGACGGAGCATCGGCACGCAATCAGCGATCCGGACTGGCTGCTTGCGCTCGACGTGGCCGAGCGTCTGGGACATCCGATAGCCGAGGTCGATTTCGACCAGTTGCGCCCCGCAGCCGCAGACCTGCTGGCGGCGCTGGATCTTGGCCAGCGTAGAAACCTTCCGATCGCCGAGCTGCTCAACGGCATACCCCGGGACGCCGGCTGGCTGGCCGGCTTCGTCGAGGCGGTGAACGAGTTCCGCGATGACGTGATCGATGAATCGGCGCTGAAGAGCATAGCGGTCGCCGCCGGCAAGACCGATATCCGTCCGGCGCGGCTGATGCGAATGGCGCGGACACTCTGGGAGTCCGGGAACGCGCCAATTGTGCACGACGTGAAGAATTTCAGTTCTTACGTCGCTGATCAGCTTGGGGCGTTGGGTCAGTGGTTCCCGGCAAAGCTGAGCCGCCGGGGCGCGTTTATGAGTGATTTCGGGTTGACGTTCGGGGATCTCGGCGATTCGGTTCGTATGCGAGCGGCGGCGGAGGTGTGGTATTCGGCGGTGTTGGGGGTGAGCGGGCGGCTTTTGAATGATGTGTTGGGTCGGTCTTGGTTTGAGTTGGGGTCGTGGCTCGCGGTTGTGGAGGGTTTGCGGGCGGAGTTTGAGGAGCGGGATCCGGGGGGTGGTTGGGATGTGGTGAACCTGCGGCGGGTGGGTGCGTTGTTGGGGGATCTGAGTGAGGAGTGGGTGAGGGGTTTCAGTTTGGTGGTGGGTCGGGTGCCGGTGGTTGAGGATGTGCGGCGGGTGGCTGCGCAGTGGGGGGTGAAGCGGCCTGGTCGGTTGTTGATGGTGGCGTCGTTGCTGCGGACCGCTGTTGACGATTTCGGGTCGGCGTGGCGTGGTGAGTCGCAGGATCTGCCGGGTCTGTTGTCGGTGTTGAACACCGAGGCGGACGCGTCGACAGCGGTGTCGGATGTTGCCAATGCGTTAGTCGGGGCTGGTTGGCGGGCGCCGGTGTATTCGGGGGTGCCGGAGCTGGTGGCGCGGGTGGCGGTGAACGCGGGGCGGGTTCCGTCGGATTTGTCGCAGTTGGCGTATTCGGCTGAGCGGACGCAGGTTGATCTGTTGGCGGCGGCGGATCAGGCGTTCGGGCTGTCCGGGCTTAGGCGGCTGGAGGGTATGCGGGCGGAGCTTGAGCGGCGCCAGCCTGGGGCTGGTTGGGATGTGGAAAACCTGCGGCGGGTGGGTGTGTCGTTGGGGGGTCTCAGTGCGGAGTGGGTGACGAGTTTCAGCCTCGACGCGGGGCGGGTGCCGGTGGTCGCGCATGTGCGGGAGGTGGCTGCGCGGTGGGGGGTGGAGCAGGCCGGTCGGTTGTTGGTGGTGTCGTCGTTGTTGCGGACTCCTGATAGCGATTTCGCGTTGGTGTGGGCTGGTGAGTCGCAGGATGTGCGGGGCCTGTTGTCGGTGTTGGACACCGAGGTGGACCTGTTGACGGCGGTGTCGGATGTTCTCGACGCGCTGGGCCTGGTTGATTGGCAGGCGCCGGGTAATGCGGGGGTGCCGCGTCTGGCTGCTCAAGTGAAAGCGGCGGTGGGCGCTAAGTGGATTCCGTCGGATCTGCGGCAGTCGGCGGATACCGCTGTGGGGGGGCAGGTTGACCTGGTGGCGGCGCGGGAGGTTTTCGGGTTGCCCGGGGTTGCTGCTCTGGGTGATCCGCGGTTGCTGAACGTATATGTGCGTTCGGTGGTGCAGCCTGCCGATGTGTCGCCGAAGGTGTATCTCGCGGCCGAGCGGGGTCCGGCGCAGCAGTTGGCCCGTGAGGCGGTGGACTGGGCTGACGGCCTGCGGGCGCGGTATGGGATCCGGCCGGAGCAGATCTGGGCGTTGCAGGAGCGCAGTTATCAGACCAGGCACAGGAACCTGGCGGTCCTGAACGAGCCGACCGAGGCCGCCCGCGAACTTCTCGACGACTGGCTCTCCGCCGAGTCCCTGTCCTATCTCAACCAACGGTTCGACCGGATCATTAACGGATCCTCAAACGACGCCGAGTTGCTGGAGAACATCCAGCAACTGTCCGACCGGGTAGCCGCGGCTGGTCGCACGACGTTTCCTCTCCTGACAAGGGTCCAATTCCAGGGCAACGTGACAGTCGAGGCTGTCCTTCAGGCGCGCGGAGCCGAGCCTATCGACCTTATCCGAGACATTCCTCAGGCCGATGTGACTCGGACAGGCGGTCGCATGTTCAGGGTGACCTTCCGCCTGGACGGCGAACAACCGAAGTGGTTAGCCCTTGAAGAGCTGCTGGGGGTGCTCGCTGGAGACGGCCTCAACATCGTTAGCCTCGTGGTAGACGCGGGTCTAACCCGGGTGCGGGTAAACGACGACCTCATCCACCACTTTATCCACCTGGACAGGGCTGCCCACCAGCTACTACTACTGGCGCTGGCGGACGACGACCCGCAGCCCCGCCTGGCCGTCCTCGGTTGGAGCCGGAGCGAGCACGCTGTTCCGTTGCTGCGACGCACGCCGGAAACGGCTGGTAGGACTGCGGCGGACTTCGCCGTGTTCCCGGAAGATCGGCTACGCGCGCTGGCGATGCTGACCACGGCCAGTATCCGGCGAACCGCTTTGGCTCAGGAAGCCGAAGCCGCTCGGAACGACACACCGACTCCTGTCCCGAGCCCTGTCCCGAGCCAGGTGCCGGTCGCGGCTTCGGACAGCGACCCATCGCACACAGCGGAAATTGTGCTCGTGCCGCCTGCGCTGTCCCGGCTGGTTGGTGAGGCGGTAGCAATCGGGCCGGATGCGTTGGCCGTGGCGGTGCTGGCCGCCGCCCGGCTGCAGGGCGTTGCGTTGCCGGCTGGGGTCAGCGACGTCGGAAGTCTGTGGCGACATGTGGCAACCCGGGTTCGGGAGGCAGTCGTTGAGCCGCTATCGCAGTCCAAAATATTGGGGGCAATCGTGTCCCTGCTGGACCTCGACGCTCGGGAGGGGCTTACTGCAGCCGGTGAGTTGTGGAATCCACACGTGAATGAACCTGACATAATGTTCTTGGTGTATGCGCTGGAGAACGAGGGCCAGTATTCGGCAGGGGGTTTGCTGCGGCGGCTAATAAACGACGGGCTGTCGCCCAGGCAGTTGTATGAGGTGATGTTGGCTGATTCTCGGTTGCGGGTGTTGTTGTCGGCGGAGGTGGTGGTTCCGGCTGTTGGTTTTGGGTTGGGTGTTCGGTTGGTGGTGGTGGGTGCGGGTGAGTCGGCTGGGGTGGCGGTTGGTCCGGCCGGTGCGCCGTTGTTGTTTGTTGGTGCGCTTGAGGGTGGGGGTTTCGGGGCGTTTGTGGATCCGCCGCCGGCTTATGGTGATGTCGTTGGGGATGGCGATGTCCTGGTGCATGTGGCGTTGTCGGCACAGGTTGCCGGGCCGCCCGTCGTCGAGGCGCCAGCGGATCGGATCGAGATGTCCCGGGTCGCCGCCGGCATCCGCAGCGACCTCACCCAGGGCTTCGGCCGCACCCTGGAGACGCGGCTGGCCCAGCACCCCGACACGCTGGCACTGGTGGAGAACCTGCGCACAGGCGCCGCTGAACTCCAGAGCGCGCTGCTGGGCAAGGGGAACCTGCCGTCGGCCGCTGTCGGGGACATGTACCAGAACCTGCTCCGTACCCTCGACCAGACGCTCGGCGTCGTGCGCGCCCAGGTGCCGGACATGGCGGCGGCACTGCCGACGGTGGCCAGTGTGGTCGCCGCTTGGAGGTCGGAGCCGGTCGACCACACCGTCCGTAAGCCGGGCCAGGCCGCCTGGATGCGCGGGCGGCTCACCATGATCGGCACGGAGGAGTCGTGGTCGTCCGCCGAGCGGCTGGTGACCGCGGTGTCCGACCTCGCGGCGGCGGCCGGCCGGCCGGTGACGCTGATCCGCGGTGAGAGTCTGCCCCAGCCGGCCGGGCCAGCCCCGTCGACCCGGGCCGAACCGGCCTGGGAAGGCGCCGAACTGCGGGCGCTGACCAGCCTGCTGTCTCGCTACGGCGACCCGGCACGCGACGCCGTCGACCTGACCACGCTCGGGTCGGTGTTGGCCGCGAGTCCGGTTCCGCCGGTGGTGGTCACCACCGGTGGGTCGGCCGCGCTGGCCACGCTTCTGCGCCGTCAGGGTGTCGTGCAGATCGTCCGGGTGCCCGCCGACCTTGGTTCGACCTGGCAGGTGATCGCCCCGGACGTCGCTGAGCCGGTGCTCGAGGCTGAGCAGTTGACCGGTGATCTCTTCGCTCGGGCGGGGGAGATTGCGGTGCGGCCGGCCGGGACGCCACCGGAGGTGCTCGGCGGCTGGCTCGCGCAGCCGAGCTGGGCCGCCGCCGGTGACTACCTCGCCGAGCACCTGAGTGAGTTGCGTGAGCCGGAGGTGAAGGCCGCACTGGACACGATGCGGGTGGCTGACCCGGACAACCGCGAGTTGGCCGCGTACCAGGTCGTGCTGGACGCGGCCGAGCGTTTCGGTGGCGTGGGCGATGAGGTGCTGGAGCGTTGGCGGCCGGCGGCGACGAGCAACGAGCTGGGCGTGGACCACGTGGCCGTTGCTCCGCCTCCCGGTCCGGTTGCACCCCGGTTCCTCACCGAGTTCCTCGACGACATGGGCTCCTACGATCTGCGGCGCGGTTGGAACGACACGTTGCTCAGGCTGCTCTACTCCGGGCAGTTGAGCAGCCTAGCCGTGGTCGCGCTGAGTCGGGCGCTCGTCGCGGCTGACAGTGAGACGTCGACAGTGGACCGCGGCGCGACGAACACCAGGGTGTTCACCGCCGTCGCCGCGGTGCTGGCGATGACCCCACAGGAGGCGCGGGAGCACTGGGCCGAGCCCGCCGGCCCGTTCAAGCTGGCCGAGTCACTGCTGCAGACCTGCGTGGTGACGCCTACCGACCGGTGGTTGTGGGTGCTGCGGATCGCCGGTTTGCGGGACCTGTTGGCCGCCGACGGACGGCCCGGTGTCTTCGGGCCGGAGCAGGCCGACCCGCACCGGAGACTGCTCGACCTGCTCGCCACCACCCTGTCCAACTGCGTCTGAGCCGGAGAACAGCATGTTGCGAATGATCTTTCCCGACACCGCGCCGCCGGAACTCTGCGCCGACGGCATCGCGCTCACCGGCGACGCGCTCCTGCTGGGGTCAAGGCTGGTCACCGGCGACGAGCTGGCGGCGGCGGCGGCCCGGCCCCGGCCGGTCAACCCGGGGCTGACCACGCTGGTTCCGCTCAAATCGCCGGTGTTGGACTGGCCGCACCTGCTGACCTACCTGGACATGCAGCCGTCCAGTTCGCTGGACAAGGCCGTGTTCTACCTACCGCCCGCGGTGGTCGGTCCGCGAAGCCTGTCCGAGCTCGGCCGCCACGCCGACGAGCTGCGGATGCCGGTGCAGTTCCCGGTGGCGCAGCTGCTCGACGAGGTGCCGGACGCCCTGGAGGGCGCTGCGGACCGGGTGAGCCACCTCGACCGCACCGGCACTCCGGTCGCTCCGGCCGACGCCGACTTCGTCCAGGTGGAGCCGCTGAACCGGCGTGGTGCCGACGCGTACGCCGACGTGGACGACAACCTCGTCCCGCTGACCACCGCGCAGCGGCTCTTCCGGTTGGTGCACACGCCGGAAGGCATTCAGCTCGGTCAGGCGCCCGGGCTGGTCGCCCAGATGCTGCGCCGGCTACCGGGCGGCCCGATCGGCGGTGCCGCCGACCCGGTCGTGGCGCCCGACCGGCTGGGCGACCGGGCCTTCGAACTGGCCGGTGTCACCGAGGTGCACACCCCTGAGGGGTACGCCGAGCTGCGCGCCGGATTACGCGACCTGCCGCGCGGCGGTTCCGCGCTGGTCGTCGTGGAGCACGGCAACGGTGTCGGTCTGTTCGAGGTGACCCACGACCCGCTCACCGAGAGCCTGATGCAGGTCGACGTCGCCACCGGCGCCCCGGGGCTGCTGCCGAACGGGGCCGACCGGATCCGCTACGGCCAGGCCTCCGCTGAGCAGTCGTTCCTCGGCCTGCTCAACGGGCTCCGGCAGGAGCTCTACGCGACGACCCCGACCCGGTCGTGGGCGTCGGCGACCACCGACGGTCAGCACCTGTTGCAGTGGCGTGACGACAACGACGCCGAGCACAGCGTCGAGGTCATCGGTTCGACAAAGAGCCTGCCGGCGGTCGGACGGACCGCGCACGAGCGCATCGACGACGACACGTTCCAGAGCGGCGTGATGAAACTGGCCGAGCTCAGCGGCCGTTCGCTGGTCGTGCTGGGTGTGGACCGCCCGGGCCAGCCGATGCCGCTCACGGTGTCGAACGACCTCGCGGCGCGCGTCGGTGTGCACGCGCTGGACGGCGACGTGCCGCTGGTGGTGACCAACGGCACCGTCACCGCCGACCTGCGCGCCGAACTCGACAGACTGCACGCCGACCTCGTCTACCAGGCCCCGGGAATGTCCACCGGAGGCGGGCTCAACCTCGGCGCACCGCCCTGGGCGGTACGCACGCCCGGCGCGGCCGACGACGAGGTCGTGGTCGTCGCCGACGAACTCGACGACTCCGCCATCGTCGACGCCGTACGAGAGAATCCGGCCCCTGCCGTGGAGGCGCCGGCCCACCAGCTCTCCGCGCTCATCACCACGCCTCTCACCGCGGGCCGGGAGGATCTCGTCCGGCTGCTGAACGACGTACGCGGTCTCGGCAGCGACCAGCGGCCGGCGGCGACCGCGCTGGCCGGCCTGACCACCATCTTCCGGCCGCAGGCGGCCCTGCTCAACCTCGACCACGTCGGAGGTCGGGAGGGCACCCTCCGCTATCTGGCCGAACCGGCGACGCCGGGCGCGGTGCTGAACCCGCTGCGTGCCGTGCCGGAGACCGCCACCCCCGCCGAGCGGGAGATCCAGGTCCGGCAGATGCTGCCGGAGCTTGCCGCGCTCGCCGCGCACGGCCTGAACGACCAGGTGAGCATGACGATCACGACGGTGATGGACACGCTGTTCGCCGGGGCGATGACCCAGGCCGAGGCACGCTCCAGGATCTTCACGCTGGCCGGACAGCTGGTCAACGAACCGGCCATCCGTGGCCAGTGGGTCACCGCGCTGAACGACGTGGCCCGGGTGCTGCCGCAACATGTGCAGACGCTGACGTGGGTCGTCGAGGCGATTATCGACTGTCCGTGACCGTGGCCGGGTGAACACGGCCGGGCCGTGGTCCGTCGTACGGAACTGATGATGGATACCAGCGAACCCGTCGAGACCCCGGCCCGGCGGGCGGTGCGCCTGCGCAGCGAGTTCGTGGCCGCGTTCGTCGAGCACGCCGGCCCGGTGCCGGCCAGCGAACGGCGTACTGTCACGTTCCCCACGCTGATCACGGTCACCGCGGTGGTTCTGCTGCTGACCCTGCTGGTCGGGGTGTTCTGGGGCCTCATCCGGGGCGACAACGACGGGAAGGCCCGGGTGCCTTCCTACACCGCGTTCGCCGGCTGGGGCTGCGCGGGCGCGGCCGACCACGGGTTCGAGGCCAACGGACGGACGACGCAGTGGCGCACCGTCACCCAGGGCGGCTGGGCGACCAACGGGTGCAACAGCACCTTCCAGACCATCCCGCTCTCCGGCAGCGACAAGGACACGGGGCAGTACGTCCAGTGGTGGTTCGCCCCGAGCACCGGCAGCCAGTGCCGGGTGCAGGTGTACGTGCCCAAGAGCAGCTCGCCGGCCGACACCTGGGCCACCGCCGCACAGTACGCGGTGCTGTCCGGCCGTACCGGAACGGCCTACGCCAACTTCACCCTCGACCAGTCCGGCAGCTCCGGCCGGTGGGTAGACGGCGGCACGTTCCCGTTGCGCGGCGGCGAACTCGCGGTCCGACTGACCAACAGCGGTGTGCCCAAGCGGGCGGGCGATCGCATCGCCGTCTCCGCCATGCAGGTGACCTGCGGTGGCTGAGCGCCGCGCCATCCTGTTCCTGCTGGCGCTGCTCACCGCGCTGCTGACGCCGCACCCGGCACCGGCTGCGGCGGCTCCGTCGACCAACGACAAGTACTGGGTGGTGTCGGGCGGTTCGGGTGGACAACGCGAGTCGCTCTACCAGATCGCGGCCCGCGCCCTGGGCAACGGCAGCCGCTCCCCGGAGATCTTCGCCCTGAACGAGGGTCGCCTCCAGCCGGACGGCGGCCGGTTGACCGATCCGCTGGTGCTGAAGCCGGGTTGGATCCTCGTCCTGCCCGCCGACGCCAAGGGCACTGGTGTACGTACCGGTCCGATCCCCTCAGCGGCCACGCCACCGCCGTCCGGGCCCGCCCCGACGTCGCCCGACACCGGGGCGGCTCCGGCGTCGCCGGGGGAGCGCGATCCGATGCTCCTCTTCGGTGCGATGGCGCTGGCGATCGTGCTGCTCATCATGCTGGTCATCGGGTTGCACGGCCGCCGTCGCAGGAATGTGGCATCGGCCCCGGTCACGGCCGTGCCGACGGCTGCCGTTGCGGACGCCGGGCCGCCACCGACGGAGAACCTGGTGGTACCAATCTTGTCCGGCAAGCCGGACGTGTCGTCCGGGCCCGCGCTCTCCTCCGGGCCGGCCGTCTCCGCCGAGTCCTCTGACACACCGACCACAACGCCCGCGTCGGCGCGACCGGCCGGTGCGGAGCGTGCGGACGGGGCCACCGCGCCGACGGTCCGCGTCACCGGTCGGTCGGGCCCACCCGAACGGCTCGCGAGCGGGAAATGGCCGGCCCTCGGCGCGGAACCGCCACCGCACGGTCTGCCGTCCGGTACGAAGCCGGCGGACAGGGCGGACGCCACCGACGTGGCGGACCCGACCGATACCACGCCCACGGCCGGGACATCGCCTCCGACAACGGTGCCGACGCCGGCCACGACGTCGACGGCGGCTATGAAGCCGACGCCGGCCACGACGTCGACGGGGGCCGTGAAGCCGACGCCCGTCACGAAGCCGACGCCGGCGGAGAAGCGGACGCCAGCCGCAGCACCGAAGGCAGCCGCAACACCGACGCCGGTCGAGGGGCCGACGCCGGTGGACAAGCCGACGTCCGCAGCGGTGCCGGAAGCAGGTGCGCCTCTCACCGCCGCGCGCTCCTCCGCCGACGATGTCGCCACCCCCGGCACCGGCCAAGCCGACGCCGGTCAGCCCTCGACCACCCAGTCCGAGAACGTGCCCCCCGAAGGTCCGCTGCCGGGAGGGCCGCTGCCGGAGGGGCCACCGTCGGAAGGCCCGTCGTCCGATGGACTGTCGCCCGACGGCCTCACCGCCGACCTGGTCGTCGACGGCCACCGCGTCGCCGTCTCCCTGGTCGGTGTCGCCGGTGACGGTCCGGACAGGCCGTACGACTGGCGGTTGGTCGGTCAGGCGGGCCCGGCGGCCACGCTCGGGGTCGTGCTCGGCGACCGGGACGGCCAGCGTCTCCATGTCGACCTGGGTCGTTGCCCCGACGTGCTGACCGTGACCGGTAACCTACCGGACTGCGAGAGGTACGCCCTGCGCCTGATCCGTCAGCTCCTCGACAACGGCCGTGGCGTCGCCGTGGTCGGTGACGATGTTCTCGGCGAGGCGCTACCCGACGGCTGTCGGCGGGTGCCCACGATGGCCGACACACGTGGCCTGCAGTCGCCCGGGATAGTCGTCTGCGGACGCCTGAGCGGCCCGGACATCGCCGCCGCCCGCCTCTCGCGCGCGTCCGGCGGCCCCACCCCTGTGGTGATCGGAGAGGTCACCCCGTCGCGCTGGTCCGTCCGGGTGGGGCTGCCCTAACGGACGGGGTACCGGCGCCGCTGCTCCGGAGCCAGGTGCCCCAGCTCGATGGCGACCCGCGTCAGCTCGGCCTTGTTGCTGACGCTCAGCTTGGCGCGCAGTCGTTTGGCGTACGTGTCGATGGTGGCCGGTGACAGCCCCATCCGTGTCGCGATCTGCGTGTGGGTGAGGCCGAGCGCGATCCAGCGCAGCGTCTCCACCTCACGCGGGGCCAGCCCGCCGTCGTCGCCCTCGGTTGCCCCCGACACCTCGGCCAGGAAACGCTCGGACAGGTCCTGCGCCACCGCCACACCGCCCTCGGCCACCGTACGCAGGGTGTGCGTGACGGAGCGCTGGTCGGAGCGGCGGGTGATCAACCCGCGCGCGCCGGCCCGGATCGCGGCCAGCGCGGTGGGCGGCTGGTCCCACGTGGACGACACGAGCGGCCACCCGATCACTGCCAGCTTGGCGACGATCTCCAGGACCGGGCGGTACGGGCCGGGCGGCAGGTCGATGACGATGACCTGCGCCTCACCGGTCGGCTGGGCCTGGTTCAGTCCCTCCGCCGTCGCCACCGAGACGCCGAGTGTCACCCCGGGGCAGTTCCGCACCACCTGCTCCAGGCCGGCCCGTGCCATCGGGTGCTCGCACACGATCGCAACCGTTACCAGACTCTCGCCCACGACGACCTCCCTTGCCCACGACGACGAGCACTCCGGTCGCGGTGTTCAATCCGGTCCCGGATCGGTTGAGAAGAGACGGCCTGTTCATCCGTCGAATCAGGTGTGCAGACTGCCAGCGGCCCGACCGGGGCGGGCGTGACGGCCGGACGGCCGCCCGCGCTCGTGGCGAACGCGTCCCGGCCCGCTCACCGGCGGCTGGACGGCCTGTTCGACCTGGAACTCGTGCCCGGTCCGGACGGTGATCTGCGGACGCCCAGAGGCGCCGAACCGCTGGACGCCGGTGATCTGGCCGAGCTGGTCCGGCGTACCGGAGGAGCGGGGGACGACGTCCGGATCCTGCTGGCCGGCGGTGGCCGGCACCGGGCGATCTTCGACGAGCTGGCCGCCCTGCTCGGCCGGGACGTGCTGATCACCCCGGCTGGGAGCGAACCGAGCTGGTCGGCCGTGCACTCGGCCGAGCCGACGTTCGTCGACGCCGTCACCGGCCGCCGGGCGGACTGGCAGGTGGTGCAGCCGCCGTCGATGGCCACCGAGCTGCCCGGCTGGTACGACACGAGCGACGGAACGGTGCGCGAGCGTACGGGCCCCGTCCGCCTGCCGCTCCCGGGCGGCGTCATGCTGGCATCCCGGGCCGATTTTGTGGCCCGCCGGGCGGCCGCGGCGACGCTGCTCGCCGGGCACGCGGAGCTGACCACCATCGGTGCCGTGGTGCGGTCCGGCGGGTTCGTGATCGGCGACTACACCGGCCGGCACGAGGTGGCCGACGGTCGTCGCCTGGCCGCCTCACTGGCCGAGCTGCCGCTCTACGGCACCGAGGTCCGCATGTGGGTCACCTGGCCGTCGGACCGGACGGAGCAGGGTCGGCTGGACCACAACCTGCGCAGGTTCGCCGAGACGACGGGTGCCATCGTCTGGGCGCCGGCCCCGGACGCCACCACCGAGGTGCTGGACAGCTGCCGTGACCTGAGCGCGACCGGCCGGGACGGCGGCCCGTCGTCCTGGCGCAGTTACGTCCCCTCGCTGGCGGGCCCACCGCGCTTCGTATCCGATGCCGACGGTCGTCTGTCGCCGGCCGGCGCGGTGTTGACCATCTCCACCGACGGAGCTCCGCTGATCAGCGTGGAACCCGGCCGCTGGCGCGGGGCCAGCGATCGCTACGCCGCGCTGAAGCGGCGTGACGGCCTCTTCCCCGTGGACCTGACGGTGGTGCCGGACGGCCGCTGGGCGGTCCAGTACGGCGCCTCGGGGCCGCACGTCGTGGGCCCCCGCGAGTTGCAGGTGGTGCTGCGGTCGGTCGGCTGGCAGGGCGAGGACCTGATGCTGCTGGCCACCTACCCGGCGACGGTCGCCGCCCGTCTGCACCACTACGGACGCCGCCTCTCCGAGGAGTTGCGGGCCGAGGTCTGGGTGCTCCCACCGGAAGCCGACTTCACCGTGACCGGCGGCGCGCCCCAGGCGGTCGACGGCCGGGGGCGCCCGCGCGCCTGGGAGAGGCTGACCCCGGGGGACCACACCCGGTGGCGTTCGGTGGACGGCATCCTGGTGCCCGCCCCGACCGGCGTCAGCCGACCTGCACCGGCCGTCTCCCGGCGAGCGGTGCCGGAGGCCCCGGCCGGCCCACTGCCGCTGACCGAACCGGATCCGCCTCTCGCCGCCACCAGCCGCGACGACTGGGCGCGGGCGACCGGTCACCGCGCATCGAGCGGCGCGGCGACGGTTCCGGCGAACGGGCATGGCGCACCGAGCGGCGCGGCGACGGATCCGGCGACCGGTGACCGCGCTCCGAGCGGTGTGGCGACGGCTCCGGCAACCGGTGACCGCCACGAACCCGATACGTCCGGCCCGCCCCCGCGTCCGCTGCCACCCGCCGGGGCGACGCCGCAACTGCACTCCGCGCGCCTGCGTCTCCGGCACGGCATCTACTGGCTCAGCGACCGCCCCCGGGTCAACGCCGACCCCGTCGACCTCTACGTGGTGGCCAGGACCAGCCCGGAGCGGGTCGTGGAGGACGGGCTGCCCACTCCGGACCTGTTCGCGGTCGGCCTGCTGCGTCCACCCGCCGCCGAGTCACTGCGACCGGGGGAGAGCCTGGTCCGGGTGCGGGTCGACCCGGCAGGTGCAGTGGACCTGTCGTCGATCGACGTCCACGTTCCGCCGACGCTCCAGCTGCTGCTCAACGTCCGCGAGTCCTACCTGCTGCCCGGAGGACTGCTCGACCGCACCCGGGTGGTGGCGGGCTACCTACCCGATCCGAACGGTGGTTACCGGCCGGAGACGCCGTTCGACGGCCAACAGCCGTTGCGGTTGCGCTGCTCCGGCGCGCGGCACGGGGTGGAGGGGCTGCCGGCCGACGTGCCCCGCTGGCCGCGGGCGGCCGACGGCACCGCGTACCTCCTGCTTCCGGGGCCCCGGGTGGCTGCCGACGGTGGCACCCTGGCGATCCTGGCGGCCAAGCCACGGGCAAAGGCCGGGCACCGGTTGCTGCGACTGCGGGTCCCCCGGCGGCAGGCCATCGACGTACGCGCGGCTGCCGCTCAGCTCGCGCCGTTGCAGTCGGTGCGGTCGACCGCGGCGATGCTGGACCAGAAGGGCATCGGGTTGGTTCTGCACAGCCGCGACTTCCACAAGGTGACGGTGCTCCAGACACTCGCGCCCGGCCGGTCGGGCTGGAAAGTGGTCGAGGGTCTCGACGGGGTGACGCTCGCCGACTTCCTCGCCCGCGTCGAATGAGAACCGCGTCGAATAAGAACCGACGCTGACCACAGCCGTTCATAACGGTTCGGCGTTACCGGCCGGTATTCACGCGAACTGGGGCTCGACCTGGGCCCTTCTGGGCCTTTCGGCTCAGGAACCGGGACCCACGTGATCGTTAGCGTCCTCACCGATCCAGGCGAGGAGGCCACTCATGGTTGGGCACGCATGCGCCACTGTCGACCGGAGGCTCGGAGACGATCCGGCCGAACGATCCGACCCGTCCGCTGACGACCGCCGGATGCGGGAGATCTTCACGGCCAACGTCCGGCCACTGCGCCGGTTCCTGTTCCGGCAGACCCGCGGGGATGCCGAGGCGGCCGAGGAACTGCTGCAGGAGACCATGCTGCGGGCCTGGCGCAAGATGTCCGAGCTGCCGGACAACGAGATCTCGGTCCGCCGCTGGCTGTTCACGGTGGCCCGCAACCTGGCCATCGACGCCGCCCGGGCACGGCAGTCGCGGCCGGTCGAGGTGTGCGGGGAGGACGTCACCTGGGTGCGGGCCCCCGAGGACACCTTCGACAGCCTGGTCGAGCGGGCCGTGTTGCGGGACGTGCTGCTCCAGCTCACCCCGGAACACCGCACGGTCCTGGTGGCGCTCTACTACCGGGACGCGTCGGTGGCCGAGGCCGCCGAGGCCATCGGAATCCCCGAGGGCACCGTACGCTCGCGGTCCTTCTACGCGCTGCGCACCGTACGAGAGATCATCGGCGGAAACGTCACCGGTTAGCGGAGTTCCGCCCCACGCATCGCGGCGGCGGCAGCCGAGGCGGCGACCGGGCAGAGCCAGGCCAAGCCGTCACCCACCGCTCGGACCGCGCCCAGCAGGTCGACCGGGTCGAAGTGGTTCCAGGTCAGGTAGGCCGAGGCCGGGCCGCTCAGGATCGTGCCGAGCCGGTGAATGTCGGTCTCGCCCGTGAGCAGAACGACCCGGGCGCGCCGGGCCAGCAACCGCCAGTTGGACATCCGGTCGTCGATCACCACTATCGACGGACGCAGTCGATCGACAGCGTCGCTCGCGGCGGCGTCGGTGCCGGCAACCGCCACCACTGAGAACCCGGCGCCTCGGTCGAGCAGGCGATGCAGAACGTCCCGGCCACTCTGTTCCGGGTGCGCGACGAGGACGTCTATCGGGCTCCCGGGCGGGCCGGACGGATCGGGAGCGGACATCGGGCCGCGGCGCGGTCCGGCGGCCGGGTCAACCGACGCAAAGGCCATGGTCAATGCATGCCGTTCGGTTTCGTGTGGTGGCGCGCTGCGAACGCATCGGCCGCAGCGGAGGTTCCGCCGCTGTTTACACGACGGAATTGTGGGCCGGCGGGTTCAACGGCGTCCGGCTTCTGTCGGGAATCAGCGGGCCGGGTTCTGCTGCCCCGACCACCGCAGCACCGCCTCGGTCCGGTTCCGCACGCCGAGCTTGGCGAAGGCGTGGTTGAGGTGGTTCTTCACGGTCTTCTCGCTGATCATCAGACGGCGGCCGATGGCGGCGTTCGAGTGCCCCGCGCACAGAAGGTCCAGAACGTCCTGCTCGCGGCGGGTGAGCCCGAAGCCCTCCCGGGAGCGACGTAACCGGTCGGCCCGTTCGTCGTCCGCTCGCTCGCCGGCTGCCTGCTCCCGCAGCGCCGAGATGGTCACCGCCGCGACGGCAGGGGACAGCCAGCCGTGACCGGCGGCCACCGAGCGCACCGCGCGCAGCAACTCGGGTGGGTCGAACTCCCCGTGTACGAGGTAGCCGCGGGCGCCGCGGCGCAGCATGCTGGCGATCAGCTGCGGGTCCGAGTCGCTGGTCAGCACCAGCACTGACGAGTGCTCGGCCAGCAGGGCGACGACGCTGAGCCCGTCCGCGATCGGCATCCGGTGATCCAGCAGTGTCACGCTGGGGCGGAGTCGCTGTGCGGTGGCCAGTGCGGAGCGGCCGTCCGAGGCCTCGCCGACCACCCGTACCTCGTCGGCCGTCGCGAGGAACGTCCGGATCGCCATGCGCACGATGGGGTTGTCATCCACGATCAGCACATCGATCATCGGTCGACCACCTCCGGCTCCATGTGGGAGGCGCTCGGCGTGGTCGCCGCGACGGTGGTGCCGCCACCGGCGGACGAGGTCACCGTGAGTCGGCCGCCGATGGTCCGTGCCCGCTCGGACATGCCGACCACCCCGAAGCTACCGCGCATGGCGAGCTGTGACAGGTCGTGCGGCAGGACGAAGCCGACGCCGTCGTCGTGAACGCTCAGCCGGATCCAGCCGCCCTCGTCGGTCAGCTCGACGCGCACCCGACTGGCCCCCGCGTGCTGGGCGATGTTGCGCAGCGCCTCGGACAGGATCTGGGCTAGCTCGTAGCGGGCCGCCAGCGTCGGCTCGACTTGGGCCAGGTCGAGCGACACCGGCACCCGGTTGGTCGTCGTCCAGTCGGCACAGACGTTCCGCACGGTGTCCACGAACGGATTGTCGGGTACGTCTCGGCGCAGGGCGAAGAGCAGTTCCCGGGCCTCCCGCTGCGCGGTCTCGGCACCGGTCACCACTGTGGCCGCCAGTTGCTCGGCCAGGTCGGGGTGACGACGGAGCGACGACGGCAGGGCGACTGCGGCGAACGAGATCCCACGCAGCGTTTTGGCCACCGAGTCGTGCAGGTCGCGGGCGAGGCGGGCGCGTTCCGAGGTGGCGGCGGACCGCTGCGCCGCCTGGGCGACCTCGACGGACAGCTCGATGTAGCGGGTCAGGCCGGTGGTCAGCGCGCCAGCGGCCAGGCCGGCGACGATGTCGGCGACCGGGATGGCGATGAGGAAGGGTGCCAGCAGCGAGCGGGCGTCCGGCCCCAGGGAACGCGACATCTGGGTGACCATGCCCAGCCCGAGCGCGGCCTGGGCCAGACACAGCAGCAGCCCGTCGACGCCGAGCAGGGCACCGGCGATCAGGCAGGTGCCCAGGGCGTGACCGAAGAAGGCCAAGCCCGGGCCGCCGACGACCAGCACCGACAGCGTCATGATCACTTCGACGGCGAGCACGGTCAGCCGGCGACGCAGGATGTCCGGACGCCGGCTGATCACGTAGAGCTGCGCCAGGGTGACGCCGGTGACCAGGGCCAACGCGAGCGCCGGACGGTGCGGGTCGTCGACCAGTCGGATGCTGGCCAGGATGGTGGCGATCAGGACGACCAGACGACCGATCAGCACCGCGCGGATCACCGCGCCGGCGGCGGCGAGTCGGGCCATGTCAGGAGATCGCCACTGCGTCGATGTCGGGCGCGTTGCCGGCGGCGGCATGGAGGCCGATGTCGACCGGACCGGCCGGGAGCGTGGCCCGCACGGTCACGCTGGTCGGGGTGCTCCAGCTGGTGCCGCTCACCGTCTGGGTCGGGATGGGCGAGCCGCCGCTGATGGAGATGTCCAGCTTCCGGGCGCCGACCACCCCATAGAACACCGTCACGTCGTACGCCCCGGGCGTCGGGATCGTGACGCGTATGTCGACCCGGCCGAGGTACCTGACCCGCGCGCCGCCCCGGCATGCGGCGCAGGCGGTCACCGACGCGCCCCCACTCAGCGAGCCGGTCTCCGCCTCCACGGTGATGCCGCTGAACCTCTCCGTCGTCCCGCCCGGGCCCGGGTCGGGTCGGGCCGGCCTGGTGGTGGGAGGCCGGGCGGTGGCAGCGGCCGTCGTACCGGGCGCCGACGCGGTGCTGCCGCGGTCGTCCGCCGTGCCGGCCGGCCCGGGGCTCGGTGCCCGCGCGTTCGGAGACGACGTTGTCGCGGACGGCAGCGCCACAGGAGGCGGAACCGCCGACGGCGCGACGGAGGATGGCATCGCCACCGGGCGGTCGGCGTCGGGCGCGGCCGTGGTGAGCACGGTGGGCATCACGACGGCGGCCACAGCGGTCGTGCCCACCAGCGCCAGCAGGCCGAGCCAGTGGCGAAAGCCGAATCGGGTCACCGGATCGGGCGGGTTCCCCAGGAGTCGTCGAAACGAATCGTCGGCGGGCCCCGAGGGAACGAGGGCGGGCGTGGTGGGCTCGCCGTCGACACCCGGAGCGGAGTTGCTGTGCACCGCTCGGACTCCTTGGGGGCAATGCCGAAGCGCGGACGGCCACACGGTACCCAAGCCGAACAACGTCCGCAAACAGTACGACCGCCGGCATGGGAGCGCTCTCGTGGTCACGCCCCGAGGCAATCGACCATGGAGTTGAACACAATCGCGTCCGGTTTCGTCGTCCACTGCGGAACCACCGAACGGGCCGGTGAAGGGGACACGTACATGACCATCAGGCGCCGGATTCGCTCGGCCGCGACAGTGGCCGGGATCACTGCCATGGTGACGGCGTTGGCGGTGTCACCGGCCCGCGCCGACGACTCCTTCGTGAAGTACTACACGGTCACCACGTCCTACCAGGGCTCCCCGGAGAACCTCTCCGAGATCGCCACCCGTTTCCTCGGCTCGCAGGCGCGATCGGTCGAGATCTTCAACCTGAACATCGGCCGCGAACAGGCCGACGGCAAGGTGCTCACTGATCCCGCCAAGCTCAACCCCGGCTGGCGGGTGGTGCTGCCCTGGGATGCGGTAGGTGCCGGCGTCCAGAACGGCGTCCTGCCGACGGCGATGCCGACGCCCGCACCCAGTGGATCGGCGAACGGCGGATCGTCCGGTAACCCGAAACCTCCGGCGAACCAGGGCCAAGGCGGTAAACCGGCGGTGAGCCCCAGCGCACCACCCCCCGCGACCAAGCCGGCCGGGTCGGGCTGCGCGACCGGCACTCCGGCCGGTAAGGCCCCCGACTGGGCCCGGCAGATGGTGAACGCCTCCACCGCCTGGACCCGTACCAAGGGCGAGGGCGAGCTGGTGGCCATCATCGACTCCGGTGTGGACGGCAGTCTGACGCCGCTCGCCGGCCATGTGACCGAGGGCGTCGACGTGGTCTCCGGCAACGGTCGCGGCGACATCGACTGCCTGGGAACCGGCACCGGGATGGCCGCCATCATCGTGGCCCAACCGGGTAAGGACGGTGCGCTGGGCGGCGTCGCGCCGGACGCCATCGTCATGCCCATTCGTGTGGTGACCAACGCGGCCAACGCGCACGCCGAGGACGAGGCGACAGCGATATCGGTAGCCACCGCGTCCGGTGCCACGGTGATCGCCCTGGGCGCCTACGTCGACACCGCCGACCCCACGGTCGTCGCCGCGATCAAGGAGGCGGTCGAGCACGACGTCGTGGTGGTCTGCGCCGCCCCCGCCGAAGGCGTACCGGCCGCCGCCGGGACCACGCTGCCACCCGAGGGCACGCTGCGGGTGGGCGGTGTCGGTGAGGACGGCCAGCCGATCGCGTCGTACCGGCCCGGGTCGGTGGACGTGCACGCCCCCGGCGGCCGGGTGCGAACGCTCGGGATGACCGGCGACGGCGTGGTGCAGGCTACCGGCACCCAGTACGCCGTGGCCTTCGTGGCGGGCGAGGCGGCGCTGATCCGCTCCGCGTACCCGAACCTGCCCGCCGGCGAGGTGACCAAGCGTGTCGCGCAGACCGTTCAGGCCGGGACCGGTGGGGTCAAGATGATGGACCCGGCGGCCGCGGTCACCGCCGCGCTGGTGGCCAGTGACGTCGGTGGCCCCGACCGGGGGCCGTCGGTGACCTCCGGCACCGGGCGGGTCGTCCTGCTGCTGGTCATCGGTCTGGTGCTGCTCGGCGCGCTGGTGCTGATGGTGGTCCGGATGCGCCGGCTGCTGCGCGCCAACACCGCGGGCGCCGACGACGAGAAGACCACGGCGCCGCCGTGGCCTGTTCCACAGGAAGCGCCTGCCGCCAAGTGAGATAGGCGATGACGGCTCCCAGGAGTGACGGGTGTCCGGACATCAAGGTCATCCCGTTGCCGGCCGGCGGCCTGGTGCTGACCGGTCGGTCGATGACCCAGGTCGAGCACCCGGCCGAGCTGCAGCGGGCGATCGACCTGCCGACGCCGGCCGATGCCCGGCTGGTCGTGCTGCTCGAGGAGGAGCCGTTTTCGGCCCTGGCGCAGCGGTTCTTCGACGGACAGGCATTTCGGCAGCAGTTGGTAGTGGTGCCGGGCGCGCTGTCCGACGGGCCGGTGGCCGAGTCGCTGGCCACCGACCCGGCGCCCGCTCTGCGATACGCCGAGGTCTACGGGCTCCAGGCGCAGGTGCCGATCGACCGGATTCCCGGGCCGCCCGGCGGCGTACCGGACGGCCGGTTCGTGCCGATCGACGATCAGGGCCGGGAGACCGGCTGGACCGACGCCACAGCCGTGCGGGTGTTGCCGGCCACCCACGTGGCTGCCCGCGAAGCGATTCGGGTGGCGGTGGAGATCGCCGGGGGTGCCGAACTCGACCCCGGCCGTCGGCTGCGCGATCTGCTCGACCGGTTGGCCGGGCGGCCGGTGCCGCCGCCGGCGCTCGCCGCCGCCGTGCACCTCGTCCGGCACGGCCTGCCGGACGCCACCGACAGTGCCGGACTGACCGCCTCCGCCATGCCGGTCACGACCGAGAGGCTGTTGCGGCTGGTCGGCGAAGAACCGGGCCTTGTCGCGCCCTTCGACCCCGGCGCGGCGCAGTCCGGCCGGCGGACAGACCTGCCCGGCCTGTACGCCGACATGCCGGAACTGCTCGACGAGGTCGACTCGATCACCGACCTCGACGACCTGGTGCAGGGGCTGACCACGAGTGTCCGCGAGGCCGTCATCCGGCGGATGAACGCCACCTGGCGGCACGCGCTGCCGGGTGCGCTGCTGACCGTTCCCGACCTGTCCGAACTCACCACCGCACTACGGGAGGACCCACTCTCGTTCTTCCCGGACGGGCGCAGCTTCGACGTCCGCGACGGCACCCTGCACTGGCACCGAGTGTCGATCAGGCCGGACCGGGACGATGCGCACGCCGAGCGGGTGCCGCAGGAGGAGGACCACGCCAAGTACGACACCCGACTGGACGCCGCACTGGGCGAGAGGTCGGTCGCCACGGTGGGCGTCAGCGGCTCGATCGGCGTCGGCGCCCTAGTGCCCGGCCGGCTCGGCCCCGGGGGTGGTGTGGCTGTCGAGAGCGTGCTCTCCCGACCCATCGAGTCGATCGAGGCGAGTTCCAAGCTGACCAGTTCGCACAACATCCGCAGCGGCGGCCGCTCGCACCTGGTCGGCGCGCCGACCATGTTCCGGGTGTCGGTCACCGACGTCCGCGGGCCGCTGACGCCGCCGGACGCCACGCCGGGGACCCCGGTGACAGCCACCGTGCACTACCGCGCGGTCGACGACATCGCCGTCGTCACGCCGGGACAGCAGCAGGAGTTCGAGATCGGCGCCCACCTGACATCGCTGCTGGTGGAGAAGTTCACGCCGCTGCGCATCCTGCGGGCCGGCTTCGCCGACGAGGTCGCCGACGACGGGACCGGCCTGACCGGCTGGCACGACGTCCAGGAGGAGCTGATCAACCGGCTCTATACCACCGGGACCGTCCAGCCCGGCACGATGGGCGCGAACAACGTCCGCGACCTGCTCGACCGCCGCTCGATCCTGAGCCTGCTGATCCCGTCCCTGGACGGCGGCGCGCACCCACCGACCGTCCGCAGCCGCCACGGCGCCCACGCGCTCAGCCTCGAGCTGACCGCGACCGTACCGGCGGGCACGCCGATCGGTGACATCGCAAAGGCCTCCTTCCGTACGCAGCCGGGCCTGCACGCGACGCGCAAGGTCACCCACACCAGCCGGGTCGGCGGTGGCGTGTCCGTGGTGCCGCTGCGCTGGGGCCTGATCGGCGGGTACGTCCAGTTCCGCGTCTTCGGCGGCCTGGTCCGGTCCATGGCCGCCTCCGCCTCGTCGAGTAGCCAGTCCCGCTCCGGCACCGAGTTCAAGGACATCCCGGACACGCTTGTCGCGCTACGGTTCGACGTCACAGTGACCCCGGCTCTGCGCGAGCTGCCGATGACCCGGATGGGCTCGACCGGGGCGGTCGGCCCGATCACGCTGCGCCTGGTCGTGCTCGGCCACCTGCCGACGGCCGACCTGCGGCACATGAAACCGAGGGCGGCCGGCGCCGGAGCCGAGCAGCCGGCCGGTCCCGAACAGCCGGCCGCCGCTGGCCCGCACGTCCCGCCGTACGCGTTCACCGGCGGTCGGTCGACGACCCAGGGGCTCAGCCAGTTCCTCCAGTTCTCGCTCGACGTGCAGGAGTTCGTGCGCCGGTTCGAGGGCGGCTTCCTGCCCCGCTTCGAGGAGCCGACCCGGATCCGCCACATGTACAGCAGCCGCGCCGCCCTGGAGCGGCAACACAACCGGTCCATGCTGGACCGCGTGTTGACCCCGGCAGGGCGACGGCAGGGCCAGGGGAGCGGCCTGAAGGCCGGCCAGGTCATCGAACTGACCCGGACGAAGAAGTGGGGCAGCCGGCACATCGTCATCCACGTACGGGAGCGCTACACCGGGCAGTTCACCTACCGGGGCATCGAGAAGGGAGTCGCGGTCCGCACCGTGCGGGTGGACGGCGAGCAGCACAAGGTCGTTGCGGGACGTCAGGTCCGGATCATCGGTGCGGTCGAAGGCGGCGTGATCCTGCGGTTCCTCGGATCGGTGACGGCCGCGCTGTCGCTCGGCGGATCCGCCGAAGGACGGTTCCGGCTCGGCCGGCGGGGCGGGGCGAGTCGCGCCGGGCAGGAGATCCGCCTCCATGGCGGCACCCCGGACTCGGCCGCCTTCGACAACAACCTCGAACTGACCGCCGACGTGTACGCGTACAGCAGGCACGTGGCCTGGGACAGGCACGCGCGCCTGCGTGTCGGCCGGGTCTACCGGCAGCGGTTGCCGCGGCCGGGCGTCGGTAGTCGCGCAGTCACCGCGGAGCAGGCGCCTGGGCCCAGCGGCCGGCCGATGACCCGCTTCCGGATGGTCGAGACAAAACCGGTGACGGTGCTGTTCGACAGGTCGAGCGTGCTCGCCGAGGCGATCGACGCCCCGGCCGTGTTCGAACCGCGGCCGGACCCGTTGGGCGTGCACCGCCGGACCCAGTTGCCGCTGGGGACGTTGCGCGACTGGGTGGACGGTCTCCCGCCGGCCGACGCCGGAAGCGGCAGGGTGCGGATCACTGACTGGTTGTCGGTGGAGGCATTCCCGGCCGGCGCGCACCTGATCGACCTCGCCAAGGACGCCTTCCTCGACCTGCAGCGGTATACGACGGGCCGGGTCTCCCGCACGAAGCTGCACGGTCTGCGCGGGGTCGACGCGATGCGGGACGGGATGCCGGTCTGGGCCGGACTGATCGGCGAGCTGGGTGACGAGGTCCAGGCCGCCACCGTCCGCGCGATGCTCGTCGGGCACTGGCAGTTCGACAAGTTCACGCCCGGGGACCACGGCGCCGCCAGCGACCTGGCCATGGCCGCGTCCCTGTTCAACGCGCACGTCCTCGCCGCGTACGGGACGATCACCACCGAGACGGCCACCGTCAGCTCGGTCGAGCGCGACAGCGTGCGCACCAACGAGCAGCAGATCGTCGCCCGAGCCGTGGGCGGTGTCAACGTCCGGAAGTCCGGCAGCGTCGAGACGAGCACGAGCGGCGGCGGCACCCTGTTCGCGGCGGCGGTCGAGCGGCTGCTCTGGGCCCGGTCCGCCCAGACCGGCCGTACGGTCTTCAGCGCGATCGAACGCAACCGCAACAACCGCAAGGCCACCGTGCGCTCGTACCTGGTCAGGTTCGACATGCGGCTGAGCGTGGCCGCCGAGATCACCACGGACCCGCACCGCTTCCGGTGGTGGCCAAGCTCGCTGCGTACCGGTAGCTGGCTGCACCACGTCAAGTGGGCGCGGCGCGACGGCATCGTCCGTAACGCGATCTACCTCCGGCTGCCGGCAGCGGTGGCCGACGAGCTGGGTCTCCTGGACCGGCTCGACGGCGACTCCGGCCGGGCCGGCGCCCCGTGGCAGCCGGCGACCCGGGCACGGGTGCGACTGACCGACGGCGTCAGCCTCGGCTCGGGCATCTGGAACCCGCGCGACGCGCCCGACCTGAGCGACCGGGTGGCCCGCGAACTCGCCCGCGTCGCGCGCGACCCCCCGCCCGGTACCAGCTGGACCGAGGCGCTGACCAGCGCGATCACGTTCTGGGACGCGAACGGCCGGGCGGCCGCCCGCACGGCTCGGGCGGAGAGCCGAGCGACGCGATCGACGATCAAGGCCGCCAGGACGCTGTCGGAGTCGCTGACCGCCGACGGCCTGCACGACCCCATGCTCAACCGCCGTCGGCTGCGATACCTGACCAGCGCCGAGGGCATCACCCGGCACCTGCCGTCGATGGCCGACGGCGGCGCCGACGTCCTGCACATCGAGCCGAGCCGGCTCACCCAGCACCCGCGCGACGCCCGGCTGATCGCGACGCCACTCGGACCGCCGCGCCTGGACGGCTTCCTCGCCGACCACGACGACCTGGACGTCAAGTTCGTCTCCGGTGCGGAGACGAGCCGCGAGGTCCAACGGGCGCAGGGTCACGCGATCACGGCCGGCGTGTCCGGAACGGGAATCAGCAACCACCGCGGCGAGAACCTCGCCGCTGGCCTCGGCGACGCGGTCGGGCACAGCAGACAGGTGGCGAACGCGGCCAGCGCCGGCAGCGAGACCCTGCGCAGCGACCTCAGCTCGGGCCGGGGAGTCAAGGCCCGGCTCACCACGCCCGTCCGGTTCTCGCTCGTCGTCTTCGACAGGGGTGAGCAGATCGGCAATCCGCTGCTGACAGTGGACGACGAGGTCACCCAGGACCGCTGGGCCGGCGACCTGCGCCTGGCCTACGCGCCGGGCACGACCATCAGGGCCCCGGCCCACTACCGGGTCGCGGCACCGGCGCAACTCCCGCCCGGATGGTCGCTCAGCAACGGCATGCCTCTGCCGGCCCGGTTCGTCGCCGAGGACCTGACCCAGGTCGCGGCCATCCAGGCCACTGTCGGCGCGCTGCTGCAGGGCGAGGCCCGGAGGCTGGCGAAACCCGGGTACGCCCCCACCCACCTGATCCACGAGAGCATCACGGCGGAGATGCTGCTGCCCGGCGTACCGAAGATGTTGTCGGCGGACGGCCTGGACCTGCCCACCGTGACCAGCACACAGATCTTCGGCCAGAAGGTCGGCATCAACGTCCGGCTGCTGCCGGAGAGCGCCTCGCTGGGCGGCCTCAGCTCGGCCGTGTTCCGCGAACACGCGCGGCAGAACAGCGGCGGTGTCAGCGCGACCACCAACCAGCGGGACCAGGCGTTGCGGACGCCACGGGTGCTGTTCGGTCGGGGCTACGCCGAGGACGCCGGCCAGGGCGTCGGACTGGGCGGCCCGGGCGCGGTGTCCGGCGACGCCCACATCCTCGACGACACGCAGAAGGTCACCGGCGGCCTGCTCGGCAACGTCAAGCCGGAGAGCCGTTCGGCCGCTGTCGACTACCTGGGCCGGGTTGTCGTCACCCTCACCCTGCCCCGGCACCTCTGGGACGTCTTCTCCGGCCCGCGCCTGGTGATCAGTCCGGACACGGCCGAGCGGAGCATGGTGCGGCTGCGGATGGGCCTGCATGACGCCCGCATCGCCATGCACCTGCCGGCCGAGCCGGACCGCGCCGGCTCCGAGCAGCCCGGCCGCGTCGCCGCCTTCTCGGCGGTCGCCGAGCAGGAGGCACGGCTCGCCGCGGCGGCAAACGCGTTCACCACGGCGGCCGAAGCGTTGGACGACGCCCGCTACACCGCACAGGCGGCCAGAGACGACCCGACGGCCCGGGCCGGGCACGAGAAGCGGCTTCCCGACCTGCTGACCGCCTGGGACGATGCCGGCCGGACGTGGTGGGAACTGGCCCAGGAGCACTGGCGGCTGGTCGACGAGTTCCGGCACGCGTACATCGGGGTCTCGACCGAGGTAACGGACCCGGCCGGACCCGGCGTGGTGCTGCAACGGATCAGCGAGGCGGCAGTCTCGGCAACCATCGTCGATCCGCCCCGGACCGCCTCGCTGCGCGAGCAGATCATCGACGCGTTGAAGACTCCCGGAGCGGCACGGGACGTCGAGGGAGTCCTGGTGATCGGTGACGAGGCTGGATGGGCCGGTCGTGAGGCGGCGCTCCGGGCGATGCTGGCCGCCGCGCGGGCCGGCGACGCCCCGGCGATCCTGATCAACGGTGACGCCCTGGCCCGCGCCGAACGCGCCGAGCGGGCCGCTGCCGAGCGGGCCGCCCAGGCGCGGGCCGCCCAGCGGGAGAACCTCCCCACTGACGTGTCCACCGGCTCACCCCTCGACAGCGAGCTGCGTGCGCTCGGCGCTGCCCTGCGCCGGTACGCCGCCGCCGAGGTGGAACCGGTGGTCTACACGACGGCAGCCACGGAGGGCCTGAGCCGGTTGCTGGAGACCTACCGGGTCGTCTCGGTCACCGGTGTGAGCGCCGGGATGGACACCGCCTGGCAGGTCACCGGGCCGCCCGGCGTCGCGCCGGGACCACTCCTGCCGCTCGGCCAGGCGGTGAGTGCGCAGGCCGCCGGCCGCCTCGTGCCACTCGACGTCCCGCCGGTGCCCCCGAAGCTGGCCACCTGGCTGGCCGCGAAGGACTGGCCTGCGGCGTCGGTCTACCTGGGCGAGCAGCGTGCGGACCTGCGCACGCCGGAGGTGCGCGACGCGCTGGACCGGCTCGTGCGTGCCGAACCGGGCAATCGGGAACTGCGCGCCTATCAGGTCGTGCTGGAGTTGGCGGACCGGCCCGAGCTGACAGTCGCGCTCGACCATCTGAACCCCGCAGCCGACGTGCGGCAGCGCGGCGAGTCGACCACCCGGCTGCTGCGGTCGATGGTGGACCGGCAGATCACCATCGCGCAGGCCGCGGCTCTCGCCGAGGGACGGCTGGCGCGCGACGGGCCCCCGCCGGGCGTCGCGGAGGTCGACACCGGCCGGGCGGACGCCATCCTGCTGCGGGCGGTGGGCCTGCTGCTCGACATCGCGCCGGAGCGGGCGGACGACCTGACCGCCGAGAACTACCGGCAGGCTCTGGCGCTCATCGCGGGCTGTGTGATCACGGCTACCGACAAATGGCTGTGGCTGCTGCGGCTGAAGGATCTGGAGGCAGATCTGCCCGCCGAGATCGTGGCGCTGCTGCGCGTCTTCTCCGATAGGCTGGCCAGCAACTGCTGATTGGTAGACCAGCCCATGGCGAATAAGCCCCGGACGACAACTGGCTGCGGTAAGACCCGCCCTGGGTTCGGACTGTCCACACTCTATTCACCTCATGTTGGTCTGTCCAGTCCCTACCTGACGTTCCGCTCGACTCCGCTCGCGGGAGCACCTGATGACCATCCAGCTACCCATGGTCGTACTGTCGCCCGGCGAACTCTGCGCCGACGGACGGATCGCCCTCGGCCCCGGCGGTCTGCTGATCGGCACTGCGCCGGTTCTCCCGGGCGATGCGCCGGCGATCGCCGGGGCGTACGCGACGCCGCCGGCGCGCGGGCTGGCGCCGGTCGTGCCGACGGGGCAGGCGGTGCTGGACTGGACACGACTGACCGGCTTCCTCGCCCGGCAACCCCGGGCGGCACTCGACCGTATGGTCATCGCGTTGCCCCACGACCTCGTCGCCGGCCTGACGCTTGACGAGCTGACCCGACGTGCCGACCAGCTCCGGCTGCCGACCCTGGCGTGGCTGACCGATCTGGTCGGCGAGGCTGTCGACGCGCAGGCGTCCGGGCACCGCGTGCAGTACCTGGACGGCCACGGCGATCCGACCACCGCCGGACACGCCGTCTCGGTAGTGGTCCACCCGATCGACCCGCTGGTCGACGACCCGTACGCGAGTCTGCCCGAATCCGTCGTGGCGCAGGCGCTGACCAAGCCCAACCCGTCCGCCCGCATCGTCCTGGCCGACGACGGCGTGCACATCAACCTGTCCCCGACACTCGTCGCGGCGGCGTTCGCGGAGGTGCTGACCGGTATCCGGGCGCACGCGCTGCCCGTCGGAGACGCCGCCGCGGCCGCGCTCGGGGTGGCGGCCACCGACCGGGTTCCCGGGTACGCCGCCGTGCCCGCCCGCCTGTCCGCCCTGACGCCCGAGGCGGTGGCCCTGCTCCTGGCCGACGACCAGCCGTACCTCGTCACCCGGCACGCGGGAACCGGCGCGCTGGCCGTTCTCGACCCGGCGACGGCCGCTCCCGGCCGGCCCCCGCTGGGCGCCACGACCGTCCGCGTCGCGTCGCCGCCCGGCCTCACCGTCGCCGAGGCGATGGCCCGGCTGCGTGGCGCGGTCCTGGGTGGGTGGTCCGTGCTCGGCCGCGACGCGGTGGACGTCCTGGCTGAGTGGACGATCGCCGACGGGGCCCGGCGCGCGGTCGAGGCGGTCGGCGAGCCGCTGCCACTCACCGACGACCTGCGGCGGCTGATCCTCACCGCGTCCACGGTCGATCAGACGGTGCTCGTGCTGCGCCCGCCGGTGCCCGGACGGCCACTGGCCGACGGGGTGGTCGCCGCAGCCGAGAGGAGGATCGACCAGATCGGCTGGGACGGCGTGGTGCCGGCGCTGGTGAACCTTGCCCGGACCACGCCGGACGCGCTACTGCCGATCCTGGACCGGGCCGGAGCGTCGCTGTTCCGGCAGGATCCGGGGGCGGCCACCGGGGACACGTTGTTCCTCGGCATCCCGTGGACTGTTCGCCACCCGGGCGGGACGCACGGCCCGGCGGCCGAGGAGATTACGGGGGAGGCGCTGCAAGCGGCCGGGCGGGGTCGCCGGGCCGCGCTCGCCGCACCGACGGCGGCCGTGGCGACGCTGCTGTCTCAGCCACTCACCGCCGGCCTGCGGCCGCTGGTCGCCAGCCCCGGGCCCGCACTGGTCGCCCAACATGCCGAGGTCGCGGCGCGGGCCGCCCAGGTCGGCGGGTACGCCGGGCACGACGCCCTCCTCCACCTGGCCGGGCAGGACCGGCTGGACGAGACCATGAGATATCTGGCGGCCGCCGATCGGGAGTACGGCGCGGTGCTCGACCCGATTCTCGGCCTACCGGACACGGCACGGGTGCTGGACGCGTTGCCGCACCTCGCCACGCTGGCCGGCACGGGGCTGGGTGACCCGGTGAGCGACACGGTCACCACGACGCTCGGCCGGCTGATGACCGGGGAGATCACCAGGGAGCAGGCGACGGAGGCCGTCCGGAAGCTGCGCGGCAGGCTCCCCGGCCTCGCCAGTCGGGAGCGACGCAACTGGACCGAGCGGCTCACCCGGCTGGCCCGGGAACAGCCGAGTCAGTTCGAGAACATCAGTGCGGTAGCCACAGCGGTCCTGGAATGCCCGGACTCGTGACGCTACCCGCGGGCGGGAACGCCGGCTGGGGGATGGCCGGCGTTCCCGCCCGCGGTCAGCGCCCGCCCGAGGTGGTCCAGGTCTTCACGTTGGCCCACTCGCAGTCCGTGTAGTTGTTCCAGGCCAGGTTCAGCGAGGAGGCGATCTCACCGCACACGCCGTTCGGGCCGAGCAGGCCGTCGGCGGCCACATTCCACTCGTGCTGGAGATCCTGGTAGTAGGACTGCGCCGGGCCCTGCCAGTAGTCCTTCAACGGGTCCAGCTTGTTCCGCAGTGCGATGAGCTGGCTCTCGATGGTCTCCGCGTAGCTCGCCATCCGGCTGCCGGCTGACTCCAGCTCCGGTGGCACCCGCAGGTTGCTGCCCGTGGGGTCGGTCATGGTGGTCCTCCGTCGGCTCGTTCGGTCAGTTCAGATTCGCCTGGGGAAGGGCTTCGTTGACGTCCTTGAACTGCGACTCAACGGCCGCCTCGGTGGTGGTGTAGTTGTGGAAGTTGCCTTGCAAGCCGTCCGCGATGCCGGTCAGCGAGTCGTTCAGCATCTGGCCGTACCTGTCGAAGTCGTTCATCAGGTTCTGGTACTGCTTCGAGGAAGCGCCGAGCCACTGCGCCGCCAGATCGGACACGTAGGAGCGCATGCTGGCCAGTTCACCGCTGACGTCGGTCACCGTCTGCAGGCACGCTTTGTTGCCTTCCTGGAGCATCTGAAAGGTAATTCCGATCGGTTGCGCCATCGGCCTCTCCCGCCACGTCTCGTCCGAGTCCTCCGGGGCGACCCCGGCTACGCCGCCGACTCTCGCATGTCGTTGCCCGCGTCCGACAGTGGCCGCTTCCGGGACACCGACATCCCTGGACGTGGACGTCGGGCCAGCCCGGACCGGGGGACGGTCCTCACGATGCCGTACGCGGTGGGATGTTCACCGCGGGTCCGGGGCCGAGGTTGAGACTGAACTCCGGCGGCTCGGACGACTGCGTCTGAAAGCCGGTCGTCGAGGAACCCTCCACCGGGATCGGCGTCAGGGTGGTGAGCACCGACTTCTCCACGTCGACATAGTTGTTGTACGAGAGCTGCATCCGCCGGACCGCCTCGGACAGCACGCTCGCCACGCTCCGCGACAGATTCATGAAGTCGTCGACGTGCCCGTGGAAGTGGTCGCTGCCCGGGCTGCGCCACAGGGTGCCGTGGATGGTCAGGAACTGGTTGCCGATCGCCCGCAGATTCTCGTTGATGATGTCGCGTTGGTCGGACACCTTCTGGATCGCCTCGAGCAGCTCCCGCATCCCGACCTCGTAGGTGAACGTGACGCCGTTCGGGTTGGTCTGGGAGAGCGGGACCCCTTCCGGGTTCATGATGACGGTCGTGGTCTCGCCGTCGTGGGTGTAGATCCATTTCGTGTCGCCGGCGCCGTTGACGTCGTAGTCGACGTGCACGGTGGTGATCGAGCCGTCCCGATCGCGGAGATAGCCGTCGATCGGCCGCCCCTGGGAGTCGAACGTCGTGAACGTCCAGTCGTTGGCCACCTCCTTGTACGGCTTGCCGTCGGCGTTCATCCAGATCTTCGGGCCGCCGTCGGAGTACGTCCAGATCGATCCGCCCTTACCGTCCGACGTGATGGTGAGGGTCTCACCGCTGGACGAGTTGGACCCGCTCGTCGGCTTGCCGTCGGTGTAGAAGATCGTCCAGTTGTCCGGCATCTGCTGCTTGACCAGCTCGCCGGACGCCGAGTCGAAGGTGACGCGCGTCCCGTCCGGGTAGGTGTAGGTCGCCTGGCCGTCGTTGTGCGTGATGTCGGCCGAGGTGGCGGGCCGTCCGTTCTGCGCGGGAATCTCGACGTGCTGCGGGTTGCCGTCGGCGTCGAACCGGCTGTAGACGGTCCCGTCGGGCATCTTTTCGGTGAGGACCGTGCTGCCGTCCGGCCCGTAGGTGACGACCGTCTTGTCGGGGTACGTGTAGATCGTGTTGCCGCCGTCGTAGCTGATGTCCGCCGACGTGGGCGGCTTCCCGTCAATCGGCGGAATCTCGATGTGGTGCGGGTTGCCCTCGGCGTCGAAGCGGGTGAAGACCATCCCGTTCGACATCGTCTCGCTGAGGATCGTCGTGCCGTCCGGCCCGTAGGTGACAACCGTGTCGTCGGGGTAGGTGTAGATCGTGTTGCCGCCGTCGTACGTGATGTCGGCCGAGGTGGGAGCGTTGCCGTTGGCCGACGGCATCTCCACGTGATGCGGCTTTCCGCCCTCGAACTCGCTGTAGACGGTGCCGTCGGGCAGTTTCTCGCTGAGGACCGTCGTGCCGTCCGCGCCGTAGGTGACAACCGGCCCGTCCGCGTACGCGTAGACGGTGTGGCCGTCGACGTAGCTGATGTCGGCCGAGGTGGCCGGCCTGCCGTCGGTCGGCGGAATCTCGACGTGCCGCGGCTTGTCGTCCTCGAACTGCGAGTAGACGAGACCGTCCGCCGTCCTCTGCGTGATCAGCTCGTTGGTCGCCTCGTCGTAGGTGAGCACGGTCTTGTCGGCGTAGGTGTAGATGACCGTGCCGTCGCCGTACGCGATGTCGGCCGAGGTGGCCGGCTTTCCTCCGAACGGCGGCACGTCGACGTGCTGTGGCCGGTTGCTCGCGTCGAACCTCGTGTAGACGGTGCCGTCCGGCATCGTCTGGCTGACCAACTCGTTGTTGCTGGTCTGGAACCTCAGCACCGTCTTGTCGGCGTAGGTGTAGATCGTGTACGGGTTGTCGTACGCGATCGAGGCCGACGAGGCCGGGTCGCCGTTCCCGGCCGGGATCTCGATGTGGTGCGGTCGCCCCGCGGCGTCGAACTCGGTGTATTCGCTGCCGTCGGCGGTCTTCTCCTCCCGGATCGTTCCGGCGCTGTCAAAGGTGACAGCGGTACCGTCGGCGTACGTGTAGACCGTGTCGCCGCCGTGGTAGGCGATGTCGGCGGAGCTGGCGGGGGTGCCGTCCTTGGCGGGAATGTCGACGTGATGGGGTTTGCCGTCGGCGTCGAACCTGGTGTAGACGCTGCCGTCGGCGGTCCTCTCCTCGAGGACCGTGCCGCTGCCGTCGTAGGTGACGACCGACCGGTCGGTGTACGTGTAGATGGTGTGGTCACCGTCGTAGGTGATGGCCGCCGACTTCGCCGGCTGACCCGCCGAACCGGGGATCTCCAGGTGGTGTGCGCGACCATCGGCGTCGAAGCCGCTGTAGACGGAGCCGTCCGGCGAGGTCTGCCGGAGCACCGATCCGTCGTCGGCGTATTCGACGACAGTGCCGTCCGCGAGGGTCTTGGTGGCCATCGTCAGTCGACGGGGTAGCTGGGCGTGGGCGGCTTCAGGACGTCGTCGACGTTCGTGCCGTCCTCGAAGACGACCTTGTCGGCGTGGACGTAGTTCTGGGCCGCGTTGTTGAGCACCGCGGTCATCTGGCCGACCAGTTGATAGGCGTCGGCGACGGCTCGGACGAGGGCGTTCTGACTGTCCACGACCGCCTGGGTGGATTCCGGGTTCGGGTCCTTGAACTGCGCCTCCCTCTCCGGGTTGTACGGGGCGCCGTAGCTGCCGCCCTCCTGACCGTTGGCGGTCGTCGTGTACGCCTTCATCTCCTCCGGGTCGGAGACCAGGAATATCCAGCCCGCGGTGTTCAGGATGAGGTCCTTGAAGGCGGGGTAGTCGCCGACCTGTCTGTCCAGCTCGATCATGATGGTCTTTTCCAGATCCTTGATGTCGCTGGGTCGCACCCTGAGGTAGGACGTCGTGGGCACGTCAGGCTCGGGCCCGGAACCGGGCGCCTCGTCGGACAGCTTTATCACGTTGTCGCCGGTCAGCGACAGGGTCTTGTCCAGGCTGCTCGGGTCGAAGCCGTCGGCCACCGACACCGTGGGCAGCTTGAATTCGCTGTCGGTGAGGTATTCGTCACCGTAGCCCGTCTGGCCGGGGTCCTGGAGGGTCTCGTCCGCCATCCGTCGACTATTACCAACGCCGACGCGTCCGGCCAACGTCCCGTTTTCCAGGACCCGTGACGTGCACCGATCCGAGGCTGACGGTTGTCCTTGGTGTCGCTGCTACGGTCGGCTGGTCCGCAGACTCCGATGCCTGCCGGGAGAGACTCGTGGCCGGAAACCCGCAGGAAGGTGCGCCCGCGAACTACGACGGCGGGCAGGTCATCAGCATGTACCCGATCGATGTCTACGAGGCCACGTTCTACCGCCGGTCGCTCGACTTCGTCGTCCCCGAGGGCATCCCGGGCGGCAGCAGGACGAATCTGGGTGTCAACGTCCCGCCCCGGGGGTTGTGGATCGACGACGACGGGACCATGCACGTCCCCACCGGCGACGACACCGACACGCTCATCAAGAACCCGTTGCGCAACATCGACGAATCCGGGTCGGAAGGCGGGTACTCGTACGGGAGCGTCCCGGCGAAACTGGACGCCATCGCTGGCGCGTTCGACACGATCGCCCAGATCTGGGACGGGCTCAAGTTGTCGTGGATCGGCGACTCGGCGGACGCGGCCAAGGAGCTCCAGGACAAGCTCGACCAGGTCCAGAAGCGCCTCTTCGGGCAGAAGATCCAGCCGCTGGGTGACACGCCCGGCGTCATCGGGCAGATGTCGTCCGTCGCCGCGAGCGCCGCATCGGTAATGAGCAGTGTCGAGGAAACGAACACCAGAATGTTCGAGGACTTCGCCAACGCGATCGACTGGAAGCCGCTTCCGCCGGAGGAACTCGACGACGAGGCCGAGGCCTCGAACGACCAGAAGCCGCCTCCGCCGCCGGAACCCCCGAAGAACGAGGACCGCCTGTTCGGTCCGATCACCGAGACCTTCTAGCGGGTGAGCCTGCATCACCCGGATCCGGATCTCCTCGACCAGTTGGCGGACGTCTGGGACAAGAAGGCCGCCGAACTCGAGACCCTTCGGGCCACGTTCGCACCGGGCCAGGACTCGGCGGACGTGCTGGCGATGGGCAGCCTCAGCGAGGACCCGCTCACGTCCTTCCCCGGTGTCGTGGGTACGCCCGCCACCGAACACCTCGAGTGGAATGGCGCGGCCCAGAACGCCGCCGGACGGATGCTCCAGCAGGTCTCCAGGCAGGTCGCCAACACTGCGGAGTTGGCCCGGCGGTGGGCCCGCCGACTCCGGAGGATGGCCGAGGAGATCCGCGAGAGGCTCGCCGAGGAGGCCAAGAGCTTCCTCATCCTCCTCCTGTCCACCGTTCTCGGCTTCATCGCCGGAATGATCCTCGGCTTCGTTCTGGCACCCGTGATCGCGGCGATGGCCGAGGCCATCGTCGCCTCGATCATGGCGGCTCTCGAGATCGCCTCGACTGTCGCGGCCACCCTGCTCACCATCACCTTCGAGTTCACCATCGGTGCCCTGGCCTTCGCGTACCTGCAGTGGAACGTGGACGTGCTGGTCGAGGTGATCGCCTCGGCCGCCACCAACACGCCGTTCACCCTGTCACAGCACGAGTGGGTGAACATCGTGGTCGCGGCGCTCACCGGTGGGCTGTTCTCGCTGAGCCCGGCCGCCGTCGGCCTCAAGAACATTCCGGTCAAGGGCGACGGCGCGATCAACCCGGGACAGGTCAAACCGGCCGAGGTAAACCTCAACGACGGAGCCGTCACGCCCGGGCCGATCGACTCGTACAACGGCACCTTCGGCGGCACCGACGAGTTCGGCGCCGCCGCCACCCGGATGATCGGTGGGAACGGTCCGGTCCGGCCCGGCTCGATCGGCCCCAAGACGATCTCGGTGAACGCCGGCGACCTGCGCAACACCCCACTCAACCTGGACGCCGTACCCAGGCCGGGCGCCGGCGTGAAGGTGAGCGAGAGCTCGTCCGTCAAGGGCGACCCGGTCGCCGGCTCACCCGGTACCCGAAATCTGCGCTCCACTCCGGAAGGCAATGCCCTGCCGGACAACGGCGCGCCGCTGCCACTGGCCAGGACGACCCCGGACGGGCAGGGGCCACCGAAGAACGTGCCACCCGGCGTCGTCGGCGAGAACGGCCGGCCGCCAGCCGGGTCGACGAAGCCGGCGGCCCCACCGGAGCCCCGCGACGCGCCGATCCAGCCAGCCCCCAACCGCGATCCGTCGCAGGCGCCGACCTCGCCGCCTCCCGCGAACTCCGCGCCGCGGACCAGCCACGACGGCGACGTCACACCCACGAACACCCCGAGGAGGCCGGGGAACGAGGACGATGCCCGCCCGATCACCAGCGTCCGCTCCGAGCCCCCGCGGGTTCCGGACAACCTGCCGGCCGATCCCAACCCCGGACAACCGCCCAGGACCATCCCCAATGGTTCCAGGGACGCCGTCGAGCAGCCACGGGTCAACGAGCCGCACGGCGCTCGCTCGGGCAGCACCGAGCCGCCGACGCCCAGCGCGCCCCGGGGGATGGAGTCCGAGCCACGCGTCGGACAAGAGACGGGTAGGCACACCCCCGAGTCGGGCAGCAACCCGCCCGTCGACACCGGGACGACCGGGCCCAGGACGCAGGTGCCGCACCTGCCCGAGGGCGACGCCGCGGGCCTCGCCCGCCACGCGCCCCCGCCCGGCGCCGCACCCGAGACGTCGGTGTCGTCGCCGCGGTCCGGGCACACCGAGGGCGGCTCGACCGGCCACCCGGGCCGGGGGTCGGCGGCGCACGGGGAGGTGCCGCCGGTCGCCGTACCCGTACGTCCCGATGATGTCTCGTCCAACCTTCAGGCGGGTCTGCGGGAGCGGATCAACACTGCACGTGGCATCGACAGTGCCTTCCCCGACCTGGACCGTGACTTCGCGGCGGCGATGCGCGACGTCGGTGGCCAGCGCACCGGCGTCGACGACGCCAGAGCCGCCGCGCTGAAGAGCGGCTTCGCCGAGCGTGTCTCCGTCCGGTTCGGCGAGGTCATGGACCGCGCGTTCCACGAGGGTCGACCGCCGACCGCGGCCGAGAGGGCGTCGTGGACCGACGCGTACGGAAAGGCGCTCGACGACCTGCGGACGGACATCCGGGTGCAGGGTGCGATCACCGACGTGGACGCGGCGGTGACCCGGTTGGTCGGCAGGGTCGGTGACGATCCCGTGGGCCCGCCTCCCGGCCGGTTGGACGTGCCGGGGGACGCGCTGCGGTCGTGGACCGCCGACGCGAACGGGTTGGTCCGGCAGGCCGCCCGGACCGGTGACTTCCGGCGGTTGGACGACGATCTCAGGGCGCTGGAGGGCAATTTCGACGGCTACGTGAAGGCCTACGCGGGCGCCGACCGGGCCGCCGAGGCGGCCGGCAAGCGGTTCGACGCGATTCTCCACCAGCGCAACGGGATCCACGCGGACATCGACCGGCTCGACGCGGCGCGGGCCGAGTTGGTGGGGGATGCCCGCAACGCCTACCTGGCACGGTGGGGCGCGAAGTCGTTGGATCACCGTGCCATGCCGAACCTGGAGTCCCTCGACCGCCACGCGGCCAGCTGGCTGCGGGAGCGGGAGGGCACCATCGACGCGCGCCTGACCTACCTGGAGCGGATCCAGGGCAGCAAGCACGGCCCGATGCAGGACCTGATGACGTCGCTGCGCCGCGACATCGGCGTCGGGCGGTTGGACTGGGCCGCGGAGAGATTCGGCCTGCACCCGGACGGTGTCGGCAAGCATCCGATGCTTGTCCAGGCGGAGAAGATCGCCGACGCCAGTGCCGGCAGCTTCGCCCAGAACGTCCGCCCGCAGTACAGCGTCGCCGTACGCAGCATCCGGACCTTCGTCGAGCAGGCCCCAGCCCGGATCGAGTTCAGCAACGCGGCGCGCTCACTCCTGGACGACGCCCGCGCCTCGTTCCGCTTCTCGGCCCGTCAGGGCGAGCTGGCGGCGGTAGAACGCGGCCTCACCTCCTTCGGCGCGGGCGACCGGGGCGTCGCCGCTGCCGAGGGCAAGCTGGCCGACGCTCTCGATGCGCAGATCACGCGGGTGGGGAAGGCCGGGTACAAACTATCCGCGGTGGACGAGGCGCTGGAGTCGCTGCGTCATCGCGCCGACCTCATCAGCGACGAGGTGCGCCGGGACACGATCGACGAGGCGGCGATGCAGACCGCCGTCAGTAGCGCCCGGAAGCTGATCGACGCGGAGTTCGGCGGCCGGGGCGTCCACCTCGGCCAGGGGACGTTCGACCGGATCACCGGTGAATTCACCGAGGGCGTGGTGCATCGGTTCCGGCAGGAGCACGGGGCGAGCGAAGGGTCGCGCCTGCAGACGCGCCAGTGGCTCTCGTCGCGGGGGGCGGACGCCGCCGGTCCGCACGGCCCCCTACCGCGCCCACCGGGCGGACCGCCCGGAGACAACCCACCGGGCGGCGGTACGCCAGTGGGTCCACGGGAGCCGGAGCTGAGGTCGGCGACGCACGAGGAGGTGCCGCCGGTCGCCGTACCCGTGCGCCCCGATGACGTCTCGCACCTGGACCTGGACGCCGCCGCGGCGGTGCGGAACGTGGGCGGCCAGCGCGCCGGCGTCGACGACGCCCGGGCCGGCGAGCTGCGAGCGTTCGACGACCTGCCCACGGACACCCGGGTGCAGGGTGCCATCGCCGACGTGGACGCGGCGGTGAGCCGGCTGGCAGGCAGGTTCGGCGATGCTCCGGCAGGTGCGCCTTCCGGGCGGTTGGACGTGCGGGGCGACGCGCTGCGGTCGTGGATCGCTGACGCGAACGGGTTGGTCCAGCAGGCCGCCCGGACCGGTGACTTCCGGCGGTTGGGCGACGAGCTCAGGACGCTGGAGGACAGTTTCGACGGCTACGTAACGGCGTACGCGGGCGCCGATCGGGCCGCCGAGGCGGCCGGTAGGCGGTTCGACGCGATGGTCGAGCAGCGGAACGGCACCCACGCGGACATCGCCCGGATCGACGCGGCCCGGGCCGAGCTGATGGGGGACGCCCGTAACGCCTACCTGGCGCGGTGGGGCGCGGACCCGGTGGACCAGCGCGCCATGCCGAACCTGGAGTCCCTCGACCGCCACGCGGCCGGCTGGCTGCGGGATCAAGAAGCTTTCATCGACGCACGCCTGACCGACCTGGAACGGCCCCTGCAGGTGTACCGCGTCGAGCTGGAGACGCCGCCGCTCGACCCGGGGGCCGTGCTGAGCGGTTCGCGCAAGCTTGACGAGTTGCTTGGCGCCGTGATGCGTCCGGAGCAGTTCGGGGTGAAGGGTCCCGAGGTCCACCACCTGCCGATCGGCGAGAGCTCGAAGTACCGCCTGGACGTTGCCGGAGCCACCGGCCGTCGGGCCGAACCCGATCCGATCCACCGGCCGCCCGCCTACGACGAGACCGACGGCATCCTCGACCTGCCGCCGTACGACGCACAGGGCCGGCCGCCCGCGTACACGGCCCACTTCACCGAAACCAACCCGGCCCGAGATCTGGTCACACCCACGTCGCTGGACACCCCGATGGACGGCGTCGGCAGGGAGATGGCTGCCATCCGGCAGGAACGGCGCGACGGTGTCGCGGCGGAGGTCGAGAGCCTGGAGCGGGTCGGGCGGCCCGAGGTCAAGGGTCCGGACGGGGCCGGAAGCGACCCGCTGCCCGCGAAGAACCCGTACGGAAGCCTGCGCGACCGGGCGTGGAACGCCATGGCCAAGCAGGAAGCCGACCTGGACGCCACGCTCGGGGAGAGGCTGCCCCCCGATGGCGACTCCTTCGCGCCCGCCCGACGGCCGGTGGAGCCGGCGCGGACCGGCCGGGACGTCGCCGAGGACGTGGCCCGCCTCGCACGCAACGAACCGCAGCCGGGCGCCGAGACAGTCGACCAGCACGTCGGGAAGCTCTCCGACGGCGAGCTGGACCGGGCCAACGAGTGGGTGAACCGCAATCCCGAGTCGCCCGCCCGTGCGCCGATCCAGAAGGAACACGCGGCGCGCTTCGGACCCGACGCGCCCCGCCCGGAGGCGCGTACCCCCAATCCTTCCGGCGCGGTCCGGTCGGAGGACCTGACGCGGATGCGGGCCGACGTCGACGCCAGGAACGCCTCCGCTCAGCGGCTGAACGGGGTGCTCGACCAGATCAACGAGCAGCAGCAGGCCGTAGGTGCCGGCATCCACCGGCAGTACGTGGGCGCGAAGGTCGACCCGGGCGAGCCGATGCCGAGCTTCCCCAGCATCCCCGAACGGGCGGCGCAGCTGCAACGCCTCGGCGTCGAGGTGACCCCCGAAGGGCTCGCCGCCGACACGCGGGTGGCCAAGGCCGCCGGCAACCTCCGCGACATCACCGCGGAGAGGTCCACCATCGACTCCTTGCGGAGACCGCTGGACCAGGCGATCGACACCGCCCAGAAGCAGGCCCAGGTGCTGGCCGCGAAGCGTTTCGCCCAAGGGGCAGGCGCGCACGACATCGAAAACTACGACCGTGCGGTGCGGGACGCGCTCGATCTGCAGACGTACCGCGAGGAGGGGCTCGCCTCGCTACGCCCGAGGGAGAACCCGACCCACCGGGACCTGGTTCGCGCGCACCGGGACGAGGCGCCGGCGAGCACACCGCCGCCGAGCACGATCGACCCGGAGCACATCGGCGACCAGACGTTGGCGCTGATGAGGGAGCTGCGGGAGGCGGCCCGACGCCTGGACGCGCTGCCGACGCCGCAACCAGCGCGCGGCGGCGGGACGCTGCGCGAGTGGCTGGGCGCGTACGACGCCCTGCACGAGCGGTGGAAGAGCCTCTCGGCCTGGCAGCGGCAGGGATTGGAGGTTCGGGACCGCGCCCTCGCGCACTTTGAGCGCACCGCGATCCTGCAACACGAGCAGGCGCTGCTCGACGCGAGCGAACCGGCGGTGCGAGGCGCGCAGGCGCGCGCGTCGGCCGCTGCCCGGGACGCGAGGAACGGCCTGAACGAGGCGATCCGCGCGGAGCAGCAGGCCGCCGCCGTCGGGCCCGCCAGCCCTACGGTCAGTCCCGTCGAGGCCACCGCGAACCCCAGCCCGCAGACCCAGCCGGAGGTGGCCCGGCCGGAGGTGGCCCGGCCCGAGGCGGCCGGGTCGGAGGCTGCCCGCGCTGAGGCGGCTGCCCGCGCCGCGGTGGCCGAGAAGGGTGAGGGCCCGCTGGTCACGCCAGCCCCGAAGCCCGCGATTCGCCGACCGAGCACACCGCCGGATTCTCCGACGCCGCCAGAGCGTCCGACCCCGCCGGCTGACGCCGGGCCGGTCGACGCGGCGGCGGCGCGGGCGTTGGAGGCGCGGTGGGAGGCGCTGCGGGCGAAGCCGGCCGAGTCGGAGCCGCCGGTTTCGGGGAGTACGCCGGCCGGGCCGGTCGACGCGGCGGCGGCGCGGGCGTTGGAGGCGCGGTGGGAGGCGCTGCGGGCGAAGCCGGCCGAGTCGGAGCCGCCGGTTTCGGGGAGTACGCCGGCCGGGCCGGTCGATCCGGTCGCGGCGCGGGCGTTGGAGGCGCGGCTGGAGGCGTTGCGGAACAAGCTGCTGGCGCCGGAAAACACGCCGGCAGGGACCCTGCCACGCCCGCCGCGACCGACCGTCGAGGACGAGCCGCCGGTGATTGAGCCGGCCACCGAGACCGTACCGCCGGACATCATGCGCTTCAGCGACCCGGAGCGCGTGGAATCCTGGTTGAGCGTCCGTGACCAGTTGATCCGGAGGCTGTTCAACAGGCTCGCGCACGCCTCGGTGGTCGATCGGACGCTGCCCGATCTGGAGTCCTCCTTCGTCCGGGTGTGGTACGACCTGCCGGCGGGCAGCCGGATCACCGAGCGCCAGTTGGTCGAGCAGTTCGAAAGGTTCGGCGCAGCCGCGGCCCGTGCTGTCAACGAGACGTTCGCGGACGCGTTCACCGATGTCCGCGTCCCCACCGGCGCCGAACGTCAGCGGTGGCAGGAGCGGTACGACGACCTTCTGCGTGACCTCGCCGACGACCTGCGGCAGCAGATCGGCCGCAACGAGATCGAGGCGGTCGCGAGCGCCGCGTTCGAGCGCTGGCAGGCGGAGGACCCCGAGGCGATCGCGTACCACAACGAGGCGCTGCGGCACTGGACCCGCGACGCCGAGACCCGGCTGGCCTCGTTCCGCAACACCCGCACCTGGGACTACGCGCCGGCCGCGCTGGGCAGCCAGATCGCCCGGCTCGACGTCTACCGGGCCATCCACCGCACCGCGCCGATCGCCGCGGCCCGGGTCGCCGCCCGCTTCGACGAGATGGTGGCCGAGCGTCCCCGGATGGAGGCCGACCCGGACCGTGTGGCCCGGTCCCGGGCCGAGGCGGTCGCCGCCGGTCACGACCGGTACGTCCGCTGGTGGACGAAGCGGATGGACGCGGCCGTGCAAGATCTCGAGGGCACCACGACCACGGCGCTGAGCAGTTTCCGGGTGCTCGACGACGCCATCGACGCGCGGCTCGACTACCTCGACGAGACACAGGTCGTCCTGGACGCGATGTACCGGTTGACCGAGCCGGACGCGTTGCCCCGCTCGCCGCTGACCGCCGGCCTGAATCCGGACCAGATGGGCAACGCCGTCCGGATCGTCCAGCGCGAGGCGGAGTCCCTGGTGGACAGCCGGGCCACGCCGTTCGTGGCCAACGTGCCCAGGGTGGACGCCGCACGGTTCACCGGGGTCAGCCGAGCGGTCATGGAGTTGCGTGATCAGCTGCCGGCGCGGGCCGCATTCGCCGCCCGCGCGGCCGCGCTGACCGAGCAGGCGCTGACGGCTGTCGACGCGGAGGCCGCGAAGGGCGCCGCGGAGGCGGTCCGGCACGGGCTGGATCCGACGGAGGCACTGTCCCGGGTGTCGGGGGACGCCCGCCGGGAGATCCGTGACCTGGCCCGGGACGCCCGCGAGCGCTTCGCCGGTCGGCAGTACGCCCAGGGCGCGCTGACGGGTGTGCTGGCCGTGTTGGAAGCCCAGCTCGGACGGGCCGTCGGGCGGGTCCATGCCGAGACCGTCCGGGACGCGCTGCTGCGCGCCGGTGACGCCGAGGCGGTGGCCACCCTCAACCAGTACGCGAGCCAGGTCGGGTCCCGGTTCGGCCGGCCGGTGCAGGAGCGGATCTACGGCGACTTCGAGCGCCGGTACGTGCGCCGGTTCCACGACGCGTTCGGCGACGGCGCCACCGTCGACGTGGCCGCCTGGCTGTCACGTACGCGGCCCGACGGGTCACCGCGGCGGGCGCTGCCGGAAAGCCAACTGCAGAACCGTCTGCTCACCGCCCCCGACCAGGACCCGGTCGAGGTCCAGGCGATCGTGGACGCGTTGGCCCTACCTGGCGACCGGGGCACGCCGGTCGAGCGTCGCGAGTCGCAGATCGCCATGCTGCCGGAGGAGGAGCGCGCGCACTGGCGGGCACGGCTCGCCGACGGGCGCACCGCCGAGGCCGAGCTGGCGGCGCGCGCGGTGGAGGTGGTCACCACCCGGTGGGCCAACGACGCGGCGCTGACCCGGCTGGTGTCCGGCGCTCGACGTCTGTGGGACGAGGCCGGGGCGGCCGGGTCCCGCGTGTCGCCGAGCGCGTTCGGTGACCTGGTCCACCGCTTCTACCACCGGGGCTCCGGTGCCCCGGTCGCGCCGGACCTGCCGTCCGTCACGCATCTGGCCGAGCCGGTCCCCGGGCCGGTCGAGCTGACCGACACCGCGCTACGGCGGCGTCTGACCCGGCTCGCCGGACAACCCGCCGAGGATCACTCGGACATCGAGGCACGGTGGCGGCGTAAGGCGGAGGAGTGGTTCCGGGACGACGCCAGGACGCTGCCCCACGACGTCCGGGAGAAGTTCTGGGCGGAGTGGCTGACCGCGCGGGACGACGACGAGAAGCGGGCGCAGGTGCGCGAGAGGATGCGCGCCGCGGTCGCGACCGAGCCGAGGGCAGCGGGGGATCCGCTGCCGAACCCGCGTGAGCCCGGCGTCGACGAGGAATTGGACGCGTTCGCCGAGGAGTACGCGATCGTGCCGCGCGCCGAACGGGACCGCTTCCGTGAGGCGATAGCGCGGGCGGGCACGGTGGAGAAACTGGACAGGTTGTACGCGGAACTGGACGCCCGCCGCGACGAGCTGGCCGCCGAGGCGGAGGCGGCGCGGGCGAAGGCCGACGCCGACGCGGCCGAGGCCAGGTTGACCGAGCAGGAACGGGACCGGAAGCTCCTCACCGCGGTAGACGAGCGGTTGACCGACCTCAAGAGGTACGTGCCCAGCCATGGCTACCGAATCCTGCGGGACAACGTGCCGGCCATCCGGCTGGAGCAGGCCCGGGCCTTCGACAGTGAGCTGGCCGAGGTGCGTACACCGGAGCAGGAGATCGCGTGGACCGAGCGGGTCGCCGCAGCCGGATACCACAGGGTGGCCGAGGACGGCATGCCCGTCGACACGTGGCCGACCGTTCCGATGCAGGACACCGACCTGTCCGACATGGTCTGGGCGTGGGTTCGGGCGGTGACCGACGGGACGGGGCTGCGCCCAGACGAGGTCACCAGGGCGGCCGAAGCCATGATCGGGGCGCTGGACACCCGCGACGGCACCGCCCTGGAGGGCGCGCTCGCCGGTCTGTCGGTGGCGACGATGAATGCCCGGGTGGCGGCGCTGAAGCAGGCCGGTCCGGTGCGGCCGGCCGAGGACGTCACGCCGGCGGAGGACGGCCGCCTCGACGAGACCGGGCCGGAGGACCTCGAGGCCGACGAGTTCGCGGTCCTCCTCGACGGCGACAGTCTGACCGTCCCGGCCCACGACCCGCTGACGCTGGAGCCCCGGTCGGTCGAGGACCTGGTCCAGCGGATGCCGAGCATTCCCGATCCTGCCCCGAGCGCGGGTGGCCACCTGCGGCCCGGTCCGTCCCGCGACGAGAGCCAGGTGGACGAGGAGGTCCGCCGGATGGCGGAGGCCGAGGGGCGCACCGGGACGGTGCGCGGCGGCGTCGACGTGGACGCCGAACTCCTGGGCCGCCTCGAACGCCTCCGGGAACCTGCCGCGCCCGCCGAGCAGCCGACGCCCGAGCAGCAGCCGACGCCCGCCGGTCAGGTCACCGATGCCGTGCCGACGACAAAGCCCGAGGAGGGCATCGCCGAGGTCGAGGTCATCCAGTCCGACGGCACGGTGGTCCGTCGCACGGTCAGCGCCGCGCCCCCGGCGGTCACCGCGACTGCCGCCCTTCGGGAGCAGCTTGCGGAACTGGACGAGATCTACGCGCGCACCGAGGCGGCGTACGTCTCCTACCTGGAGCTGGAACGGGACCTGAGGGCCCGGAACGAGGACCTGGACGCGCGGTTCGCGGCCCACCTGACCGCGAGGCCCGAGCTGGCCGCGGGTCTCGACGAGGCGACGATCGCGCGGCTGAAGGCCGACATCGCCGACGAGGCCGCGACACACTTCCTGGCGGTACGCGAGTCGCTGGCCAGCCGGGACGACCAGTTGACCATGATCGCCGCGTTCATCGCCACGCGGGTGACGGTCGTGGAACCGATCGCGCCGGCCCCGGTCACCGCCGAGGTGACGGAGACGCCACGGGTCGACGAGCTCGCCGGGGAGAGCTTCGCGCGGACGGTCGCCGACTTCCGCCGGGCCGACCTGTTCGGGGGCCGTTACCTGAGCGAGGCGGACCACGCACGGCTGCGTGCGTCGTACCTGAACTCCGCGCGCGCCGCCGCAGGTACGGCGGGGAGCGAGGCCGAGTGGGTGCCCACCTCCGACTGGGCCGTCGGCCTGGACATCGCCTCGGCCCGGCTGGTCGAGGATCTGAGCGTGGTGTCGAGCGCCAACCGCTGGTTCGATCGGGTCGTCGACGCGGTCGTCTACGACCACGGCGAGAACGAGCGCGACAACCCTCGCCTGCCGCACCAGCAGTGGTATCGCGAGCGCTTCCAACAGCGGCTGCTCGGCGACTGGACGACGGTGGTCCGGGACCAGAGGCCCGGGCGGTCCGCCTCCGGTGTGGCCTACCTGGGCGCACTGAGCGCGGTGTCGACGATGGTCGCCGACGAGGGGCCGGACGGCTGGCCGGAGGCCCTCACCGCGGCGCTGCACTGGATCCGCATCGAGTTGGACTCCGCGTACCAGATGGGCCAGGTCTTGGCCGGGGCGGCCCAGGACTTCCACCGGATCGCGGTGGACACCGGCGCGGACCTGGCGCACACCGCCGCCGTCGCCGACAGGTTCCGGGCCGATCGACTGCGCGACCACCTCACCGTCCGGGGTGTGGACCCGGACACGTACGAGGACTGGTTGGCCGGGGAGAAGGCCGACACCGACGTGTTCGGCGTCGCGCTGGCGCGCCTGTCCACGGTCCGCGAGCAGCATCCGGTGGCGTTCGGCGAGAAGGCCGAGCGGGTCACCGCCGGCCTGCTCGCCGAGTACCGGAATCGGGTCGCCACCGCGGGCGAGGTGGCAGAGCGGATGCCGGACTTCGCCGAGCGGTTCGCCGCCGAGGTGACCGTCTCGGCCGAGCGTACCGACCAGATCCGCGACCAGGTCGACGAGCAGGATCTCGATCGCTTCCGGACGCTCGACGGGCTGTCCCGGAACGAGCGGACCATCTGGCGCGACCGGGTGGTCCGCGATCTGACCGATCTGTATCACCGGGTGTGGAACTACGCCGTGTCCGTCGGCGCCGCCGTCGACTCGGAGCACTGGCAGGCCGCGTCGCGGCGCTGGGACGAGCTGGCCGGGCAGTACTGGACCGACCTGCGGACCCAGGTGATGCGACAGCGCCAGGCCGGGTGGGTGCGTACGGCGGTCGAGCGGCTGCGGGCCGAGGGGACGCGGGCGGGCCTGCCGGCGGACGGCATCGACACCGCGGCCGCCGACCTCACCGCCGACGCCAGCGCCGCGATCGAGCGGCTGCTGCACTCGGGGCCCTTCGACCCGGCCCGGCTCGGCCGTTGGGCCGAGCTCGAATCCGACCTGCTCGCGGCCGTGCCGAGCTATGTGTCGGTCGCGCGGGCCCGGGCGCAGGTGGCGGAGCGGGCGGCCACGGCGTACCGGGAGACGGCCGGCGTCGACGACCGGCTGGCGGCCGAGGCCGAGATGGCCGCGCTGGACGTGTTCGACCGGGTGTACCGGCAGTTCCGTTGGGCCGACGCGGACCAGAGGCTGGCGCAGGCCGAGTTCGCCGTGGACAAGGAGCAGCCGGAGATCATCGCGCAGGTGATCAGGCGGGGTCGGGACGCCGCGGAGCGCCTCGCCACTCCGCGGCGAGCCGGCAGCACTCCGCTCGACGTGCTGGGCCGGCAGGTCCGGCGACAACTCGACGCGGAGCGCCGGGCGAATCCGGCGGAGGCGGCGGCCCTGCGCCGGGTCGAGGCCGAGATCGAGACGCTCATCGCCGCCGGGCTGCGCGAGGCCGCCGTGATCGAACCGGCGCTGGGTGGGCGCGCGGCCGACCGGACCACGGCGCGCGTCGAGAAGATCATGCGCCGTCTCCCGCAGCGCCTGGCCGACGAGCGGCGCCTGGCCGACGCGCTCACTGACGCCGCCCGCCGGTTCGACGAGCTACCCGGAGCTGAGCGGCTCACCGTCGACGCCCCGCTGCGCGTCCGGTTCGTGAGTGAGGCGGCCGGGAAGATCGCGACGGGCATCGCGTACCTGACCAGCTCCGCGCAGAAGGCCGCGGTGGGCGTGGCGATCCGTCCGGCCGCGGCGACCACGTCCGGGACGACGGGTGCGCCGAGCACCACCTCCGGCACCGACGGGATCGGTCTGGTGCCGAGCGTTCTGCCGCCGGTCGAGCTCACCCCGATGACACCGCCGCGCCCGGCCGAGCAGCCCGCTACCGTGCAGCCGGAGCCTCGCCCCGACGCCCGACAGCAGTACCGGGACGGCTTCTACGAGCGGGTCGGTTCCGAACCGCCGGCCGAGCCGGACACTCCGTTCGGGTCGGATCTCGCGGGCGAGCAGGCCGAGCTGGAGTGGTCGCTCAACACCCTGGCCGCGTACGGCACCGACTGGCTCGACCAGGGCTTCCGCTTCCTCGACGAAGATTCGCCCGAGGTCCGCGCGCAGATCCTGGTCGACGCGATCCGCACGGCGCCGCCCGGGGCTCTGGGCGCGATGAGCGGGCTCTTCCGCGGGGTGTCCGCCCACCCGGAGTGGGACATGCCCGTCGCGTACGCCGCCCGCGCCGTCCACCTGGCGCTGACCGGCAGAGCGGAGGCGGGAACCGGGCTCATCCACAGGCACTGGCGTCTCTCGTATCCGCCGCGACAGGTCGTCCGGGAGGCGCTGGTCGCCCGTGTCGTCGGTTCGGACGAGGATCGGGCGGCCCTGAGCGTCATCGGCGTCGCGCTGGTGACCTGCTGACCTGACCGCCATCCCCGAATCCGGGACTATCCGATGTCCCGCACGGTGGTGGCACGGTGGCGGCCGGTACCCACGGACAGGAGTTGTCGTGTCGATCAACCAGGAGCAGCTCAACCATCTCCGGCAGCAGGCACTGGCGTTGCAGGCCGAGGTGACCAACGTGCAGGAGGCGATGAACGCGACCGAGGTGACCGGCGTCGCGGCCGACGGGCAGGTGACCGTGACGATGACCGCGGCCGGCGAGTTCCTCTCCGTCCACCTCGACCCGAACGTGCTCGAGGACAACCCGGCCGACGAGGTCGAAGCCCTCATGCTGGCCGCCCTGCGGGACGCGACCGCCCAGCTGAAGGACCAGGCCGCGCAGCGCACCGGCGCGATCTCCTCCGTGCTGGACCGCCTGCGGGCATCCTGACCGCCGCCCATCGGGCCGACGACGCCGACCTCGACCGACGGTTCCGGCGAATTGGGCTGAACGCGGTGGACGGCGTCCCCGTCGTGCAGATGGGCACCCCGATACGGGGACCTCGACGGAGGGGAAGCTGGTCGTGCAGAACGCTGTGGGTGCGGAGTGAGCGACACCGGGTCCCGGCGTGCCGCAGTGTCCGCGGGTGCCCGGATGGAACGCGTCTCCAACCGGGTGTGGAGCCGCCACCGCACGATCGGCTCGGCCGTCCGGGCGGCCCAGGACGGCACCGTGATCGCCATCGCGGCCGGGATCTACCACGAGCACGTCGTGATCGACAAGTCGTTGACACTGCTGGCCGACGGTGACGAGGGGACCGTGGAGTTGGTCGCCGGCACGGGCCCGGCGGTGGCCGTACGCGCCGGTGACGCCGCCGTGCACGGGCTGACCCTGCGCGGAGCGGGCCCTGACGGGGTGACGGTGGCAGTGCACGGCGGCCGCCTCACGCTGGAGTCCGCCGAGATCGCCGACGGCTCGGTCGACGTCCGGGGTGGTGCCGCGGCCCGCCTCCTCGACTGCCGGGTCTCCGGTGCGGTGGGCGCCGCTGTCCGGGCCGCCGGCGGTGCCGAGGTGCAGGCGACCGGGCTGGTGCTGGAGGAGATCCGGGGTGACGCGGTGGTCGTCCAGGACACGGCACGAGTCGTCCTCGACCGGCTCCGGGTGCAGAAGGTTTCCGGCCGGGGGGTCCTGGCCACCGCGTCGGGCACGATCGTCCTGACCGACGCGGACATCGGCTACACCGGAGGCCCGGCGGTGGAGGTGACCGGGTCCGGGCGGGCCCGCCTGGTCGGCGTCACGCTGCACGACGCGGTGGCCGACGGGTTGCGGGTGACCGGCAGCGCCCCGTTCGGGTCGGCCTGGTGGGTTCCGCTGCGGCCGGAGCACGGCGGCGAGGCCCGGGCCGGCGAGGAGGGCGCGGTCGGTGGTGTCCGGGCCGAACGGTGCACTGTCACCCGGTCCGGCGGCACCGGCGTCGCGGTCAGCGGCGACGGTCAGGTCGCGCTGATCGGAACCGCGATCGAGCACAGCGGCGCGGCCGGTGTGCTGGCCCTGGAGGACGCCCGGGTGGCCCTGTCCGACACCGGGCTGCGCGCCGGCCGGCAGACCGCGCTGGCGTTGCGCGGTCGAGCCGAAGTGCGGGTCAGCGGCGGGGAGCTGGCCGACTCGGCGGGCAACGGGCTGTTCGCCGCGGACGAGACGCGGGTGCTGATGGACGGGGTCGCGGTGAGTCGCTCGGCGTACAGCTCCGTGCACCTGACCGGTGCGGCGGTGGCCGCGCTGCTCGACTGCGCGGTGGCCGAGACACCCGAGTTCGGCGTCCGGGCGTCCGACCGGGCGCTGTTGCGCATGTCGGGCGGCGAGATCTCCGGCGCCGGGTACGGCGGTGTGCAGGTCGACGGCAACGCCGACGCGGTCGTGCGGGCGGTCACTGTCACCGGCTCCGAGGTCGGCGTCCGGGTCGACACCCCGCACCGTCCGCTGCTGGCCGACTGCACGATCCGCGACGTCCGGCGCAGCGGGCTGGAGATCGCCCCGGGCGCCTCGATGATCGCCCGCGGGTGCACCGTCGACGCGGTCGGCGGAACCGGGGTGCTCGTCGACTCGGGTGCCACCCCGATGTTGCAGGACTGCACGCTCACCAGCATCGAGGGCACCGGCGTGGCGATCTGGGAGGGCGCCGCTCCGGAGATTCGCGGGCTGACCATCACCGGCTGCGCCAAGAACGGTGTGTACGCCGCCGAGGGCGCCCACGGCCGCCTGATCGACTGCGACATCGCCAAGACCCGCTACCCGGCCGTCTTCGTCGGAGCCGGCGCCGACCCGCTCCTGCACCGACTGCACGTGCACGACGTCGACGAGGACCTGAACCTGGCCGACGGCGCCAAGGCGACGTTCTCCGGTTGCTGGAGCACAACGGTCGGGCAGGTCACCATCCCGCAGTCCGACCCGTCGCTCCGGTCGGCACCGCTCCCCGCGGTGCTCGGCGCCCCGGTCGCGGCGCGCGCGTCGGGCACCGGGGCGACGGTGGCCGAGGCCGACCTGGGGTCGCTGATGGCCCAGCTCAATGACCTGGTCGGGTTGCAGCGGGTCAAGAAGGACGTCAACACGATGGTCAACCTGGTGCAGATCGTGAAGCGCCGACGCGAGGCCGGCCTGGCCCCGCCGCCGCTGTCGCGGCATCTGGTCTTCGCCGGCAACCCGGGCACCGGAAAGACCACAGTGGCCCGCCTCTACGGCCAGCTCCTGGCCTCGCTGGGCATGCTCGCCAAGGGCCACCTGGTAGAGGTCGACCGCGGCACGCTGGTCGGCGAGTACGTCGGTCACACCGCCCCGAAGACGACTGCCGCGTTTCGCCGGGCGCTGGGCGGGGTGCTGTTCATCGACGAGGCGTACTCGCTCGTTCCACCGGGCAACGGCAGCGACTTCGGCCAGGAGGCCATCGCCACGCTGGTCAAGCTCATGGAGGACCACCGTGACGAGGCGGTGGTCATCGTGGCGGGCTACCCGGACCAGATGACGACCTTCATCGCGGCCAACCCCGGCCTGTCGTCGCGTTTCTCCCGCACGCTGACCTTCGACGACTACTCGTCCGACGAACTGGTGGAGATCGTCGAGAGTCAGGCCCGCCAGTTCCAGTACGAGCTGGACGCCGAGGCGCGCGCCGCGCTGATGAGCTACTTCGACAGCCAGCCCCGGAGCGAGGGCTTCGGCAACGGCCGCTTCGCCCGCAAGGTGTTCCAACTGATGACCGAGCGGCACGCCAGTCGGATCAGCAAGTTGCTGGAGTCGGCCGACGACGACCTGAGCACGCTGCTCGCCGACGACCTGCCCGAGGGGGACCCGCGGTGACCCGGCTCGCGTTCCACCGGCCGGCCCGGATGCTGCTGCCGCAGCTGCCGACCGAGCAGTACACCGTGCCGGCCCCGCCCGAGGTGCCGGAGGAGGGCCCGGACGGCGGCGCCTGGAATCTGGTGCTGCCGCTGCTGTCCAGCGTGGGCATGGCCGCGTACATGGTGACGTTCGGCCGTCCGGCGCTGATCATCATCGGCGTCCTGTTCTTCCTCACCTCGACCGGGGCCGTGATCGCCCTGCGGATGCGCCAGCGCCGCGCCACCGGCAAAGCCACCCGCAAACAGCGCCTCCGCTACCGGGCACACCTGAGCCTCGCCCGCGACCAGGCCCGCGAGGTGTCCGTCGCGCAGCGGCAGGTGGCCGCCGTCGCCAACCCGGAGCCGTCCCGGTTGTTCTCGATCAGCGCCAACCGGCACCGGGTGTGGGAGCGACGTCGCAGCGACGAGGACTTCCTGCGCGTACGCCTGGGTCGTGGCCTCGTGCGGCTGGCGTCGCCCATGGTGATGGACCCGAAGATGGACCCCATCGCCGACTACGACTGGGAGTCGCTGCGCTCGGCGCGCCGCCTGGTCGAGAGCCTGGGCCGGGTCGAGGGCCAGCCGATGGTGGTCGACCTCGGCAACGCGGGTGTGGTCAGCCTGCTCGGCCCGTCCCTCGACACCGAGAACCTGGCGCGCGTACTGCTCTGCCAGGTCGCCACTCTGCACGCTCCGGACGACGTGCTGATCGCCGTGGAGACCAGCGGCGAGCGACCGGTCGAGGAGAACAACGATCGCTGGCAGTGGGCCAAGTGGCTACCCCACACGATCGAGCCCAGGGCGCGGGGCACCGCCGGCGTGGTGTCGCTGGTCGCCGCCGACCCGGCCGGGCTGGCGGCCTTCCTGAACGAGACACTGCGCCGCCGCGTCGAGCTGGCCGGCAACCGTCGAACGCTCGGTGACCGTCAGGCCCCGGCCGACCTGCCCCGGCTGGTGGTGGTCTTGACCGGGTTCGCGCCGGTCTCCGAATGGGGCCGCTCGGACATCCTGGCCGCCCTGGTCGCCGCGGCCGGCCCGCAGAGCGGCATCACACTGGTCTTCCTGGTCGAGCGCGAGGCCGACGAGCCCAGCCGGGTCGACCTGCGCATCCGGATCGCCGACGACGGCCGGCTGACCCCGGAGGGCCGCAAGGACCTCGTGGTCGTCCCGGCGGAGCGATGCCTGCCGGACACCGTCACGCCCGGCCTGGCCGAGCTGATCGCGCGGCAACTGGCCCCGCTGCGGCTCTCCGACGAACGCGAGCAGGTGCTCACCCGCACCACGTCGCTCACCGAGATGGTCCTCGGCGGCGACGTGCTGACCGCCGACATCGTCCGGCACTGGGTCCCGGCGGGCGACCCGCGGATGCTGCGCGCGCCGATCGGCACCGACGGCGACGGCCAGACCGTGGTGCTGGATTTGAAGGAGTCGGCGCAGGGTGGTTCCGGACCGCACGGGCTGATCGTGGGAGCGACCGGCTCGGGCAAGAGCGAACTGTTGCGGACGCTGGCCACCGGTCTGGCCCTGACCCACTCGCCGGAGCTGCTCAGCTTCGTGCTGATCGACTTCAAGGGCGGCGCCGCGTTCGCCCCGCTGGCCGGCCTGCCGCACGTGGGTGGCCTGATCACCAACCTGGCCGACGACGTCGCGATGATCGATCGGGTGCTCGCCGCGCTGATGGGCGAGCAGCAGCGCCGCCAACAGATGCTGCGCGACGCCGGCAACATCGACAGCGTCCGGGAGTATCAGATCCGCCGAGCCAAGGGCGGCACCAAGCCCGACGGCAGCCCACTCGAACCGCTGCCGTACCTGCTGATCGTGGTGGACGAGTTCGGTGAGCTGCTGTCCGGGCGGCCCGACTTCACCGAGTTGTTCGTGCAGATCGGCCGGGTCGGCCGGTCGCTCGGCATGCACCTGCTGCTGGCCACCCAACGGCTCGAGGAGGGCCGGCTGCGCGGGCTGGACTCGCACCTGTCGTACCGGATCTGCCTGCGCACCTTCAGCGCCGCCGAGAGCCGCAGCGTGATCGGCACCCCGGACGCGTACAAGCTACCGCCGGTGCCCGGGTCGGCCTACCTCAAGGTGGACGAGTCCATCTACGTGCGGCTGCGGGTCGCCCACGTCTCCTCCACGTACGTCTCGGCCCAGGAGCGCTGGGCGGCGGCCGGCAAGGTCGACGACACAGTGGTGCCGTTCGACATCCGGACGCTCGGCGCCCCCGCCGAGGCCGAACCCGAGGAACCACCGACGTCCGACGGCGACGGCGGCGGCGACGGTCCGACCGAACTCGCCGTCGTGGTCGACCGGATGAAGGCGATGGAGCCGGTGCACCAGGTGTGGCTGCCGCCGCTGCCCAAGGCGCTGGCCCTGGACCACCTCGTCGGCACCGTTTCCGCCCTGCCGGAGCGTGGCTACAACGCCAAGCACTGGCCGCTGTCCGGCTCCCTGAGCGTTCCGATCGGCCTGGTCGACCTGCCCATCCGGCAGGACCAGGAGACGCTGATGATGGACTTCGGCGGGGCGCACGGCCACCTCGCCCTGGTCGGAGCGCCGCGGACCGGCCGCAGCACCCTGCTCCGGACGATCATGCTCGCCGCGATGCTCACCCACACCCCCGAGGAGATGCAGTTCTACTGCATCGACTTCGGCGGCGGCACCCTGACGCCGTACGCGAGCGCCCCGCACGTCGGGGCGGTGGCCGGCCGCAACGATCCGGAGCTGGTCAGCCGGGTGGTAGCCGAGATCCGCGGCCTGGTGGTCGAGCGCGAGCGGCTGTTCCAGGGGTTGGGCGTGGAGTCCATCCAGGACTTCCGGGTCAAGCGCCGCGCCGGTGAACTGCCCGACGGGCTCCGGGCCGCCGATGTCTTCCTGCTCGTCGACAACTGGGGCGCGATGCGCGCCGAACACGAGTGGGCCGACGCGGCGTTGACCGAGATCGCCTCCCGTGGCCTCGGCGCCGGCGTGCACCTGGTGCTCACCTCGGGCCGCTGGAACGAGATCCGCCCGGCCCTGCGCGACAGCATCGGCACCCGGCTGGAACTGCGGCTCAACGACCCGAGCGAGTCCGAGGTGGCACGCCGCGCGGCGGCCCGCCTGCCCGGCGACGTTCCCGGTCGCGGCCTGATGTCGCCCGGCGTCTACTGCCAGTTCGTGCTGCCCCGGCTGGACGGGCGGGACACCGCCGAGGGCCTGCGCGAGGCGCAGGAGGACGTGCTCGGCAAGATCATCGCGGGCTGGTCCGGTCGGCCTGCGCCCAAGGTGCGCCGCCTGCCGGCCCTGGTACGGACGCGCCAACTCAGTGTCGACCGCAAGCAGCCGCCGACCGCCGTGCCGATCGGGGTCGCCGAGCACGACCTCAAGCCGGTCCACCTCGACCTGTCCAGCGGTGATCCGCACTTCCTGATCTACGGCGACGCCGGCTCCGGTAAGTCGACGTTCCTGCGGACGTACCTTAACGGCCTGACCAGCCGCCAGTCGGCCTGGGACGCCCGGGTGGTGCTGTTCGACTTCCGGCACTCCCTGCTGGACGCCGTTCCCAAGGAACACCTCGGCGCGTACGCCGGTGATCCGGCCACCGCCCAGGCGTACGTCGGGCAGGTCGCCGACAAACTCCGGGAGCGGCTGCCCCCGGCCGGTGTCACGCCCCAGCAACTCAAGGAGCAGTCCTGGTGGGAGGGGCCCCGCTTCTACGTCGTGGTGGACGACTACGACTTGGTCTCGGGTGGCTCCACTGGGTTGATGAGCCCCTTCGCGGCGTTCATCCCGCAGGCCCGCGAGATCGGCCTGCACATGCTGCTGGCTCGCCGGGTGAGCGGCAGTTCCCGCTCGGTCACCGACCCGGTGTCCAACCGCATCCGGGACATGGGCGGTAACGGCCTGGTCCTCTCGGGCGACCCGCGCGAGGGCGTGATCCTGGGCGACCTGCGCGCGACGTCGCGCCCACCGGGCCGGGGTGTGCTGGTCAACCGGGGTAAGCCGCACCGGCTGATCCAGGTCGCGGTATCCGACGAGCCCACCGACGGCGAACAGAAGAAGGACGAATGAGCGAGCAGAGCCGGATCACCGTGGTCGGGACCCGCCGTCGGGTCGACGTCGCCGTGCCCTCGTGGACCCCTGTCGGCGAGTACGCCGGGCGCCTGGCGACCCTGTGCGGCCAGGACCCGAACGACGTGATGCCACCGGTGTGGTCGCTCGCCCCGGCCGGCGCGGCGGCGCTGCCGCTGGACACCTCGCTGGCCGGCGCGGGCGTGGTGGACGGCCAGGTGCTCTACCTGAGGGACACCGCCGGGGAGCCGGCCGACTCCCCGGTGGTGGTCGAGGTCGACGAGGTGGTGGCGGAGGAGACCCACCGCCACCGCGCGACCAAGCTGCACGCCGGGCCGGCCGCGATCGCCGCGGGTCTGCTCTGGTTGGTCGGCACGGCGGCCCTGCTCGCGTGGCACACGGACGGCGGCGCGGCCGGTGCGATAGCCCTAATCGTTGTCGGCCTCCTGCTGATCGGTGGCTCGTGGGGCCTGACTCAGCAGAAGGGCCTCGTCCCGTACGGGCTGCGCCTGACCGTCGCGGCGACAGCGATTCCGGTGCTGGCCGCCGGCGGTGTGCTTGCCGGCCGCATCCTGACCACCGACGGCTACCCGTGGGAGAGCGGACTGGTCGCGGCCAATCTGGCCGGCCTGCTCGCCTTCGCCACCCTGGCCGAGGGAGCCTTGCTCATCGTGGAGATCGAACTGGCCCTGGCCCTGGCGACCGCCGTCCTGATCCGTGGCCTGGCCGCCGACCGCCTCGGCGCGGCAGCGGTGACCGCTGTGGTGGCGATGGCCGTGCTGGCGTTGGCCCGCCGACTGGCGGCGTTCGTGGCCGCCTGGGGCGGGCGCCGCCAGGCCACCAGGACCGGCCTCACCGACGCGACCGTCGAACTGGTGGGGGAGTCCCGTCAGGTGCTGGCCGCGGTGCTGGCCGGTCCGGTGCTGGCGCTCGCGGTGGCCCTGCCGATCCTGGGAATCGGACCGAATCCCTTCGCGCTCGGTCTGCTGGCCGCGGTCTGCCTGGCACTGCTGATCCGGGCCCGGCACTGCGCCTTCACCAGCGAGGTGATCGCGCTCAGCCTGGCCCTCACGATCGGCGGTTTCGCTCTGGTGCTCGGCCTGGTCCGCGAATTCGGCGCGGGTCCCGGCACGGCGTCGGTGATGCTGGTCCTGGTCGGATCGGCGGTGGTGGTGGCCGGGGTGGGCCTGTGCGTCCTGACCCCGCAACCGGACACCATCCCGTCCCGCGGGCCGGGCCGCTTCGGACCCCGTAAACGCTCCACCGCGGACGTCCTAGGCGCGACCGCGACGATGGCGCTGACCCCGCTGGCGATGGGCGTCTTCGGCGTCTTCGGCAAGCTCCTGACGGTGGGACGCGACCTCTTCTAGATTCTGCCCGACCGGCTGAACGCCACCGGGCCCGGGTACGTCGTGCCGAGCGTGATGAGTCGAGGGGATTTCACACGCGCCGCACGCCTGTTGACCGGTGAGAGACGTGGCCGCATGGAGCTCGCCGCCTTCGGTGTGGGGGTGGTGCTGCTCATCGGGGTCGCCGTCGAGGTGCCGCCCGCGATCGCCGCCGCCGGCCAACTGCCCGGCAAACCGGTGCCCGCCGGCCAGCTACCGACGGTGGTGGCCGCAGCCACGTCCTGCCCCACCCTCACCGCACCGCGGGTCGCCGGCCAGCTCATGGCCCTCACCGGGTTCAGCACCAGCGTCACCGGGCCGGCGATCGCCGGGATGGACGACAGCCGCTGGTCGCGGTGGAAGCCGCGGGCGAACGCGCAACGCGACGACACCCGCGACAACATCCTCGCGCTCGCCCACGAGACCTGCGAGATGGTCGGCCAACTGCGCCAGGCCGGCTTCAAGGGCGACCTGTGGGGCCCGGCCATCGCGGCCCAGCGCGGCGGCATCAAGGCGGTGATCGACGCGAAGGACGTTCCCGCCGCGCAGAAGACGTTCGTCGACGACGCCACCGGCTACGCCTCCTGGTATGCCGACCAGCGGCAGTTCGACCCCAACGCGCCCAAGGCGGCGCCGTCGCCGACCCGACCGTCGTCGCCCAAACCCGTCTCCATCCCGGCGCGGACCTCGCTGCTGCCGGCCGCTCTGGTTCCGGTGATCAACCGGGCCGGCAGCGTCTGCCCCGAGGTTACCCCCGTGCGGATCGCCGCCCAGTTGCGCGCGGCCTCCAACTTCGACGGCAACCTGCGTACCGAGCAGGGCCAGGGCATCGCCCAGTTCAGCCCGGAGATGTGGACGCAGTACGCCGGACCGAGCGACTCGGTGTGGAATCCGACCGACGCGATCACCGTGCTCGGCTCGGCGATGTGCGACTTGACGAACCAGTTCTCCGGGTTCACCGGCGCCGACCCCTATCGGTTGTCACTGGGCGCCTTCCAGTGGGGGGCGAACACGATCCGGCAGGCGGGGGGCCTGCCTCCCACCTCCGTCGCCCAGTTGGCGGACCTGGTGCCGGCGTACGAGCCGATGTACCGGGAGGTCCTGCAGCTGAACGGTAACCAGGTAAAACCTCCAGTCGCGGCATCGAGCCCGTCGCTGGCCCCGTCGTCGCCCCCCGCGTCCGGCCCGGCCGGCTCCGCAGTCCCGTCCCCACCCCCGTCGGGGCAGCCGGCGCCGCCGCCGCCCTCGGGCGCACCCGCCGCGCCGAAGCAGCTGTACGACCCGGCCAGGACCTACCAGCTCCAGAACGCCTGGGCCGGGGCGATCGTAGAAGTCCCCGGCACGGACGTGGCCGCGACGAAGTCCGGTACCCGGGTGCAGTTGTGGGCCAACACGCACGGCAAGGACCAGTACTGGCGGATCGCCCCCGCTCCGGTCAGCGGGTACGTGACCATCACCAACAACTTCCTGCACAAGTCGCTGGCGGTGGAGAACGGTTCCATGTCCAACCAGGCCTATCTGGTGGTCGCGGACAAGAAGCCCGACAACCCGAACCACCAGTGGAAGTTGTCGGACGCCGGCAACGGCAAGGTGTGGATCACCAACCGCCACTCCGGCAAGGTGCTGGACCTGTCCGGCGACGACAAGAAGCCGCCGATGGCGGGCAGCACCTGGAACGGTTACCTGGTCTGGCAGTGGGACCTGGACAAGACGGACGAGGATCAGAAGTGGCTGCTGCTGGCGTCCTGACCCGCACGTCGGCGGTGCGGTGAGCGATGCGGGTGCTGGTCGTTGAGGACGACGCGCAGGTGCGTGCGGCGGTCGCCGCCGCCCTGCGCTCGGCCGGCCTCGCTGTCGACGAGGCCGCCGACTGGCGGCACGCGGACGTCAACCTGAGCGTCAATGCCTACGACTGCGTTGTCCTCGACCGGATCCTGACCGACGGCGACTCGGCCAGGCCGTTGCACGACCGGCGGCGGCGGGGGATGACCGTACCGGTGCTCATGCTGACCGCGTTGGACGACCCGCACGATCGGGTGGACGGCTTCGAGGCGGGTGCCGACGACTACGTGTCCAAGCCGTTCTTCACCAATGAGCTGATCCAGCGGGTCCGGGCGCTGTGCCGGCGCGGCGGCGTGATCCACCCTGCGGTGCTGCGCCGCGACGACATCGAGATGGATGTCGCCCGCCGCGAGGTGCGCCGGGCCGGCGTCCTGCAGATCCTCACGCCGAAGGAGTTCGCGGTGCTGGAGATGCTGATGGTCCACGATCCGTCCGTGGTCAGCCGTACCGACCTGATCGAGCACTGCTGGGACGAGGCAGCCGATCCGGCGTCCAACGTGGTCGATGTGATCATCGCGCAACTGCGGCGCAAGCTCGGTGAGCCCACGGTGATCGTCACCGTGCGGGGCGCCGGCTACCGCCTGCTGTCCGCCCGGTGACTCCCCGGCTGCTGGCGGCCGTCCGGCGGCGAAGGCCGTCCAGCGCCGGATCCAGACGCCGGCCGGTCCCGTTGCAGACCGCCGCTCGGCTGGTCCGGCTGCGGGTATGGTTGACGGTGCTGCTGCTGGTGCTCAACGTGGCCGGGCTCGCCGGCATGGGCGCGGTCGCCCTGGTCATCGACGGCCGGCAGCGCGCCCAGGTGGAGACCGCCGAGATGCAACGGACGGCCAGTACGGCGGTCGCCCTGCTCACGTACGAGTCGGGCGTGCTGCGTCTGCACAACCTCTTCACCGACCCGGCCGGGCAGGGCTCCACCGGCGTCTTTGTCTATGAGGGCATGCGCACCGACGTGACGCTGGTCTTCGCCCACCCGGCCGGGCTGCCGATCATCGCGTCCCACCACCTGCTCGCCCCGGCCCGCGAGGTGTGGCGGACCGGTGCCGGCCGGACGCTCCAGGTGCCGGACGTGGACAGCGATTCGGTACGCCTGCTAGCCGTTCCGTTCCGCCACGCTGTCACGCGGGCCGTCGCCGGCACCGTGGTGGTGGTCGGCGACCCACGGCCGGGAAAACGCGCCCACCGGAGTCTGGCCGCCTGGCTCCTGGTCGGTGGGGTGGTCTTCATGCTCGTCGCCGGGTTCGGTGGCCATCTGCTGGCCCGCCGTGGCACCCGGCCGGCGGCCGAGGCACTCACCCAGCAGGAGCGTTTCCTGGCCGACGCCGCCCACGAGTTGCGTACACCGCTGACCGTGATCCGGGCGACCGCCGAGGCCGCGCTGACCGACCCGGAGCGGAAGAAACCCCCGGACGCCCTGCGTCAGGTGCTGGGCTCGGCCGAGCGGCTGTCGGCAGCGGTCGACGTGCTGCTCACCCGAGCCCGCCTGGTGGCCGGTCTGCGGGAACTGCAACGCCAGCCGTTCCGCCTCGACCAGTTGGCCGAGGAGGTGGTCGGCGAACTGGTCACCCCGCCGCACACCGCTGTCGTCGACACCGTTGTTGCCGTCACCGACGGTGACCCGACGCTGATCCGGATAGCGCTGCAAAACCTCGTGAGTAACGCACTGCGGCACGGCCGCATCGGCGCCGAACCCTGCGCCCTGCGCCTGACCGTACGCCCAGGCGAGGTGCGGATCTCCGACAACGGTCCCGGGATCGGCGACAGCGACCCGGCCCGTTTCACCACCGGGGCAGCCGACGGGATCGGCCTCGGCCTGAGCATCGCCGCCTGGGTCGGCCTGGAACACGGCGGTCACCTTAGGCTGGAGGCTGTGCCCACCGGCGGCACGCTGGCGGTGCTCACCCTTCCTCGGCACAGCGGGAACCTATAACGAGCCGTCCGGTCGCGCGAGCCACCACCGCCCGTCGCGCCCGCGCCCGTTCGTCTCGCCCGGCGTCCGGTCACCCGCGTACTCGTAGAGCGGCCACCCGCCCAGCGTCAGCTGGAGCCGGCCGTCGGGCCGCCGGTAGGTCCCGACCAGCTCCCGGTTGATCCCTTCCAACCGCAGGTCAGGTGCCCACGACGCCGGCGGCCACTGGTCGGCGCAGGGGCCCGTGCAGGCGGATCGGGGCGGCGAAGAACTGTCGTCGACCGACCGGTACAGCGCGTAACCGCGGCCGTCGATCACGATGTTCCCCTCGGTCCGGGTGGTGATCGCGAAGAGGCCGGCGACCCGTGGCGCGGCCGTGGTCGCTGTCGCCACGGGGGTCGGCGCTGTGGTGCCGCAACCGGCCAGGACCAGCATCGCGGCGACGGCGACCGGAAGCGACCTGCGGCATTGGAGCATCACGAAAACATCATCCTTCTCCGTCCACGATGTCTCACAACATCATGTACGGGAGGCGCCATGGGTCGCGCGGCCGCACTGACAGTCCTGGCACTCGTTCTGCCGATCGCCGCCTGTAGCGAGCGGCAGGACGCCTCCAGCGTCGACGTGCCGCGGTGCGAGGCCCGGATAGCCGTCTTCGGGCCGCTCTCGGGCCCCTCGGCCAACCTGGGCCGCAACGTCGAGCACGGCGTGCGGCTGGCCCTCAATCAGTACAACGCCGCCCATCCCGGCTGCGGCGTGCAGCTGGCCACGTTCGACACCCTGGCTGACCCGAAGCGCGCGCCCGCCACCGCCCAGCAGGTGGTGGCCGACTCCCGGATCCTCGGTGTGGTCGGTCCGGCCTTCTCCGGTGAGTCCGAGGCGGCGGTGCCGCTGCTCGACCAGGCCAGCATCGCCAGCATCAGCCCGTCGGCGACGGAGGCGAGCCTCAGCACGCGGGGCTGGACAACGTTCCACCGTCTGATCGGAAACGACGCCGAGCAGGGTCCGGCCGCCGCCCGGTACATCGCCGGTGTGCTCGGGGCGCGCAAGGTCTTCGTCATCGACGACACCGGAGCGTACGGGCACGGCCTGGCGAGCGAGGTCATCGCCGTCCTCGGGGACCGAGTCGTCGAATCCGGCACTGTGCTTCCCGCCCAGGAAGACCTGACCGCCGTGGTCGCGCGGATTCGGGCGGCCGAGCCGGACGTGATCTTCTTCGGCGGTTACTACGACGACGCCGGGCGCCTACTCCGCCAGGTACGGGCGGCCCGCGTGAGCGCAGCCTTCGTCGCCGGCGACGGCGTCAAGGACGACGGCTTTCTCCTCACGGCAGGCGAGCGCGCCGCCCAGGGAGCGGTCATCACCTGCCCGTGCCGGCCCCCTGAGACGCTGCCGGGCACGTTCATCAAGCAGTACCAGGCCGAGTTCGACGGACTGGACCCGGGCACCTACAGCGCCGAGGCCTATGACGCCGCCACCGTCCTGCTCAGCGGAATCGGCTCACACCATCTGAGCCGTTCCTCAATGGCCGCGTACGTGTCGACCTACGACCAGCCCGGCATCACCACCAGGGTCGCATTCACCCCAACCGGCGAGCTGGCCGCCACGTCGGTCACCGTCTGGGCCTACCGGGTCCGCAAGACCCAAATCCTGGGCGAACGCCCTATCCCCTGACATCTCTTCTGCGTATCCAGGAAGGGCCGCTGCCATGACCACGGCTACCGTTACTGCTACCGCGCCCGTCCGAGCCTGGCTCGCCGGCCAGTCGCTTCGTACCGATGACGCGTCCCGGCGGGCCGGCGTAGCCGGCGTGCTGTCCGCGCTGGCTCAAGGCACCGTGGGCCGACATCCTTTCGCCGAAGCGACGCTCGCCTGGCAGTGCCTGCGCCCACGCGGCGGTGAGGCTGCCGAGCTCGACAAAGCGGCACGCCGCGGTGGTCCGTCTTACCTGCCGATCGCCTACACGGGCGACGACCTGGTGGCCGGTCGTCTGGTCCGCGTCCTGACCGGTCTCACCTGGCCGGTGGTGGCCGGTCAGCCGGGCGACTGCTGGATAGGCGTCCCGCGTGGGGACTACCACCGTGTCCAGCGGGCGCTGAGCGGCACGTGGCGTCAGTACCGCAAGGACTTTACCGATCCCTCAACCACCCCCACCGACCACTCGGCGGCCGCTGCGCTGTGGCGCATGGCCTTCCTGCTGCACGGGGGCCCCACCGGCACCGGCGCCTTCCATCTGCGTACGCCCGTTCCGGAAGCCGGCGACATGCTGCGGCGGGCGGCCCACATCCTGCTCGCGACCGCAACTGCGGACCCTTCCGTGCCGGGCCCCCCCGGCGTCATCATCGCCAACTCCGCCGACGTCCGCCGTCTGCTCACCATCGCGATCGCCTGAGCGGCGGCCGGGCCCGCTCGCCCCAAGGTGAGGATGATGGTCTTGGCGGCGTAGCTGGCGAGGAAGTGAACACCTTCGAAGGGCCGAGGCCGCCCCAACCGCAGATCTGGCGAGAAAATCGTGCGTCGTCACGTACTGCCTGAATGTCGTTGTGCGGTCATGACAAAACATATCCGGCCGAAGGAACACCTCGTCGGTCCACTCGTACCCGCTGTCCTGCCCGCGCGTCCCCGCTCAGCCACGATGCCGATGCCCGCTCTACCTGCCCGAGTCTGCCCACCGGCGATTACCGACGCCAGCCTGGTGCTGGGGATGGCTCTTCCGGCACCCTGTGGCCGGGTGAGCGCGCAGCACCTCCTGCGCGCACTGGGCTGGCCCCCGCACCACCGCCTCGACATCCAGCCGCGCCACGGCCTGCTCGTCATCTGCTCGGCCAGCGACGGCCTCCACCAGGTGGGCAGCCGAGGGGACCTACCCTTGCCGGCGAATGCCCGGCACATGTGCCGCATCGAGCCTGGTCAACCCGTGCTGCTTGCCGCCATCGTTGCGCACGACCTGCTCGTCGTGCATCCCGTCAGCACCGTCGTACGCCTGCTCGCCGACCTGCACACGCACCTGGCGGGAGCCGACAATGACCGCTGACCCCGCCGCCATCGCTGCCGCTCACCAGGTTCTGGCTCACCTGGGCGTCACGACGGCCGATCTGCAATCGCACCCCACGACGCCGCCCGTCCTGCCGACGGTCGCCGAATACCTGCCCCGTGTTGTCGCCGCTGCCGGGCCCGGAGCACGCCGCACCTACGGCACCTATTGGGACCGGATAGCCGCCGCGTGGCCCGAGCGGCCCTTGGACACCGTCACCGCCAGTGATGTCGAGGCCCTGAAACAGGCGATGATCGCCAGCGCCGTGTCGCGGCGCAACAGCCGCAACGGCCGGCACGCCGGCGAGCACCTCATAGCCGCCGCCCGCGCGTTCTACCGACGTGCCATCGCCGACGGGCTGATCGACGCCGCCGCCAGCCCCGCGCACCGCGTCGCGAAACCCCGACGCTTACCCGGCACCCGCCGTGCGTTGACCGCACACGAGTTGGAGGAGATCAACTCGATGGCGCGCACCAGCGGGAACGACGTCATCCTCGACGCGCTGCTCCTGCGCCTGCACACCGAGACCGCGTGCCGGCGCGGCGGCGCCCTGGCCCTACGGCTGGTCGACCTCGATACCACCAACGGGCTCGTCCGCCTCACCGAGAAAGGATCCACTGTCCGCTGGCAGCCCATCACCCTCGAGCTCGCCGGACACCTGCGGGAGCACGCCGACGCTCGCGGCGCGGTACTGCCGGCCGATCCGCTCCTGCGCGCGCGCAACGGCCAACCGATCACCAGCCGCCGCTACGACCACCTGTGGAAACGGTTGGGTGAGCGCCTGCCCTGGGTAGCCGTGCATGGCATCTCGACCCACTGGCTGCGGCACACCACGCTGACCTGGGTGGAACGGCACTTCGGCTACGGCATTGCCCGCGCCTACGCCGGACACACCGACAGTCCTTGTTCCTCCACCACCACCTACATCAGGGCGGATTTGCACGACGTGGCCATCGCGCTGTCGGCCATGACCGGCCAGCCCCATCCAGCCGCCGGGCCTTGACGACCTTGAGGTAGAACGCGCCAGCGAACGCAGCCACGATGGTGAGAACGAATAGCGCGAGGATGACGGGATGGTCCTGAGCCAGCTGCATCACTAGGCCAGGAAGGATAAGCATTGCCCCAACGACGCCAGCGATCCTGCCGCCACCAGAGCCGGTCCTGCTGCTCGACCTACCCGCCGCCATAACCCCCACCAAGATCGCGAACGTCAGAACGCACCTTCGGAATGTAGGAGCAGGGTCTGACACTTCCATAGAAGATGATCTAATAGAATGTGTGGCGGGATCTCGACAGATCAACCCGCCGCGCCGTAGCCCGCCTCCTGCGGGAGTATTCCTACAATGGCGATGCGTACGTGACGATCGGTGCCGCCGGGAGCGAAGGTACTGGCTACGAGCGACCTTGGTGCGGCTCGCTGAAAGCCGTTACTCCGCAGCGTCGCCCGCGCCATTTCCTCACTCCCGGCGGACCCATCCGTTTGCAGTGAGCGCCCTTGCTGGCGGGGTGCCTGGGTCTGCTGCACTGCCCAACGGCGTGCAGGCGTCGAGCCTCGTCGCGCCATGCCTGCCATTGCTCAACCCCAAGCGTCGGAAGCACGCACAATCCGCCCAGGCGGCGCCTCGCGACTGTCAGCGCCGCTCAGTCGGGCGTCCAGCAGGCGTGGTACGGAACCAGCGAACCCGCCCATGGAGTCCGTGTCGATCCACTCGTCCAGCAACTCCGGTGGCACCGGTGATCACATCATCGGCAGGGCTAGCGCATCTACTGAGCGCCCCGCGGTGGGGCATCGAGCCGGATGACGGGTTCAGGAGCGTCCGGGTCTTCCAGAATGTCGCAACTGGGTTCCGCTCGACTGCGGCCGTCACCTCAGCGAGAAACTCGACCAACTGCGTCGTCTTCTCGATCGCATCCTGACTGAGAGTCACGCTCGCATGGACCCCCTGTTAGTTGACAGGCAACGTCACAGACTGCGCTGCCTACAACCAAGATCACAAGGGTGAGGCCGTGCGGGCAGTATGAGTGAACCCTCCGAGCAGGGGCGCGGCCCGAAATCGGGCACCCATCGCCACCTCACCTTTGCAGTGTTCGCGGGCGGCGCCGCGATAGTCTGCAACGGATGCAGCCGTCGGTTCGAAGGTGAGGCTCGCCCGATGGGTACCAGCTACGAACCGATGAGTCTGGCCAGGTTGGCCACCCATCTGGCATCCGCGGACACCGACCAGACTCGCTGGAAACTCGTATGGGAGTTTTTGGAGGAGTACCGCTGGGAACCCGCCGAAACCAGGGTCGACCTGTTGCGAGATGAGCCCGGGCTAACCGGAGACCCACGGTGGGACGCGCTGCTTGCCGCGCTCGCGGAGCACCTGCTAGCTCAGGCAGATCTTGCCCCGCCCGCATGGGTCGACGCACGTGTTCTGCGCCGGGCATGGTTCCCGGCCGAACTGGCCATCCACCGGGCCGACGCCCTGGCATGGGCCCCGGCTGCATTCCGGAAGCACGGTGTGTACCTGTCCGTTCACGACCTGGCTGCGGCGTGAGCGGATCAGACGGCGTCCTCATGGGGCGCGCGGAACTCGAACGCGCTTTCGCTCACCTGGGCGACCGGCTTGTCCGCCGCGGAGTCGTCGCTGACATCTTTATTGTGGGTGGTGCCGCGATGGCGCTCGCCTACGACGCGAAGCGGGTCACCCGGGACGTTGACGCGATGTTCGTTCCGCACGGAGTCGTCCTCGATGAGGCGCGTGCAGTGGCCGACGAACTGGGCCTACCGCCGTGGTGGCTCAACGAGCAGGCTAGCGTGCATGTCCGGCAAGGACGACCCGGGCAAGCGGCGAGTCTTCGACCACGCTGGCCTGCGCGTGATGGCTGCCTCGCCGGAGCACATCTTCGCAATGAAGGCGCTCGCGGCGCGAACCCGCGACGTGGACGACCTTGGCACCCTGGCGGCGCTGGCGAAGGTAACGACGGTGGACGACGCTATACGTCTGTGCGCCGACTTCTACCCTGACGAAGCGATCTCGCCACGAGGAATGGGAGTCATCCGCGAACTTTTCGGATGATTCGGACCCTGGCGGCGCGGCGGGTCAATGTGATCACTTTCGATGGCTCACGCCTTTAAGTAGGATCCTCACCTGTTCGCCGAAAGCGCGTGAAACGTGACCGTAAAGCGCGGCGCTTGCTCAGAATCCTATCTGCGGTTGTTCGCCTCGGACATTGAACAGTTGGTGCCGTCGGGGGAGAGGTGCTTCGGGGATTTGCCGTTCCTGTTCAGCGTTCGGGACGTGCGACGGCAGGATGGACAGATCTGACGGCTGCGTGGACCCCTGCACTGTCTTGAGATATCACGATCCGTAGTGTGACGAGTCGTTCCCGAGCCATTGCATTCCTTCTGGGCGCCGTAGCTGAACAAGCCGTACGTCTCTTCACCGTAATGTTTCGGCAAAGTCTTGATCTTCGCCAGCTTCAGACGCAGACAGCAGACGTCACAGTGAGCCAAGGGTGGCGACCTCCCGTGTTGGACGCTCTCGGCCCCGATCGGCGTCCAGACGGGATTTGCCACTGCCTTCGCTGTAACGCGGCTCTTCGCATTTGGGGGTGTAGCGAGGCCTCCGGAACGGGGCAGCAAGCTCCTCAGATCGTGACGTCCGATTCTCGCGAGCGTTTGCGACGGGTGGCTGATGTGCTTCTTCGTGCGGCGCCCGACGGGGTCGCGATGGCGTCTACGGAGGAGTTCTGACTATGAAGATTGCGCTCGTCACCGGTGCCAACAAGGGCATCGGTCTGGCAACCGCTCGTCGGCTGGCGCGCGAATGCGGCCACGTCATCGTCGCCGCACGCAACACGGAGGCTGGCCAGCAAGCCACCGACCGGTTGTCTCGTGAGGGCTTCTCCGTCAGCCACCTCACCATGGATGTAACCAACGCCGCCTCGGTACGCGCCGCGGCTGCCGACGTGTCGGAACGGTTCGGGCATCTCGACGTGTTGGTCAACAACGCTGGAATCCTGCCCGAGGCAACCCACGCCGACCCGAAGGAAACCCTCGACCTGGCGATGTTCGAACAGACCTACGCGACGAACGTCCTAGGCCCGGTCGCCGTGATCGAGGCATTCCTGCCACTGATCCGCAAGAGCTCGGCTGGTCGGATCGTGAACGTCTCCAGCGCGGTGGGCTCCCTGGCGCATCAGACTGATCCCAACTCCCCGTGGTATTCCATGGTCGTGCCGGCCTACCAGTCCTCCAAGGCGGCGCTAAACGCCATCACGATCGTGCTAGCCAAGGCCCTGGCCGACACCCCGATCAAGGTGACCTCAGTGTGTCCGGGCTTCGTGCAGACCGACCTCACCCCCGCCAACAAGGAGCAGGCGCCTACCACGCCCGAGGAAGCTGCTGAGGTGATCGTCCAAGCCGCGGCCCTGTCCTTCGATGGCGCCACGGGGACGTTCGTTGACGTCAACGGGACAGTGAGCTGGTAAGCCCGCGTCATCAGGCCGCGTCACCATCCGAAGCCGGTGTCTGGGGCAACCATCGACAGCGCATTTGGTGGTCCTGATCTGACATCTTGCCGGCTCGACGAACTCGGCCTCGAAGCGATCGGACAGCGCTTCGAGGCCGATCGCGCTGTCCTCGCATGCCGAGTCGTCGGGCCGGACCGATGGTGCCGCCGCTGCGGGTGTGCAGGCGTTTCCCGGGACTCCGTCACGCGAGAACCCGCACACGAACCTCTTGGCTGGGCCGACCACACTGGTGGTCACCATCCGCCGCTACCGCTGCACAGGCTGTGGGCATGTGTGGCGTCAAGACACCAGTCTCGCTGCCGAGCCGCAGTCGAAGCTCTCGCGCCGAGGTCTGCGGTGGGCACTCGAAGGGATCGTGGTTCAGCACTTGACCGTCGCCCGGGTCGCTGAAGGGCTCGGCGTCGCGTGGAATACCGCGATCAACGCGGTCCTAGCGGAAGGCAAGCGCCTGCTGATCAACGATCCGGCCAGGTTCGACAATGTGTCGGTCATCGGCGTCGACGAGCACGTCTGGCGCCACACTCGCCGTGGCGACAAGTACGTCACCGTGATCATCGACCTCACTCCGGTCCGCGACGGCAACGGCCCAGCCAGATTGCTCGATATGATCGAGGGCCGCTCCAAGCAACTTTGAAGACCTGGCTTGCAGGTCGTCCCGACGCCTGGCGCGACGCAGTCCAAGTCGTCGCGATGGACGGATTCACCGGTTTCAAGACCGCCGCTGCCGAGGAAGTCCCGGAAGCGGTCGCGGTGATGGATCCCTTCCACGTAGTCCGGCTTGCTGGCGATGCGCTGGACCGATGCCGGCGCCGGGTGCAGTTGGCGATCCACGGTCATCGTGGTTTCAAGGACGACCAGCTCTATAGGTCGCGTCGGACGTTGCACAGCGGCGTCGGGCTGCTCACCGACAAACAGGCTGCACGGCTCACGGCGCTGTTCGCTGACGACGCCCATGTCGAGGTCGAGGCAACCTGGGGCATCTACCAGCGGATGATCGAGGCCTACCGGCATGAGCATCGGGGCAGTGGCCGCGAGCTGATGGTCAAGCTCATCGAGTCCATCAGCGCCGATGTCCCCCAGGCCCTCGTCGAGGTCGTTACGTTGGGCCGGACGTTGAAGAAGCGCGCCGACGATGTGCTCGCCTACTTCGACCGACCCGGCACGAGCAACGGTCCCACCGAAGCGATCAACGGCCGGCTCGAGCACCTCCGCGGCTCCGCCCTTGGATTCCGTAATTTGGCCAACTACGTCGCGAGGTCCCTGCTCGAGACCGGTGGATTCAGGCTGCAACTACACCTTCGTCTGTGAAGAGCCGGTTTGATCTATGTCGGCAGGCATCTGACGGCTCCCAATGGTGGGACCGAGCCTGCGCTCATTGACCCGACGCTTCGGATTGACAGGATTCGGCCCGACTGGGACGGGGAGGGGCTGGACTACTGGCCGTCGTACAGGTCCCATCGATGGTGAGGTGGACGCGGTACGAGACGTCTTGCATTGTTCGTCTCACCGAGGGCTCCGTGTGACGTCTCAGCTAGGTCCATCAACCCCTATATATGCATGACCGGATATCACCCACAGCACTGCCATCACGACCATGGATCCGACGACGAGGTGGTGCCGTACGGCCAGGTTGAGGTCCTCCCCGCAGGCTTCGGCAGACGGGCGCTTCTGGCCGGTGCCGGCGGAACTCTGATGCTGGCCGCGCTGCCGAGCGCGGCGCGGGCGGCCGGCACGAGGGTCGCCGATGCCCCGACCGCGGCGGTTGGCGCGGGCCGGTCGTCCCTGATCACCCAGGGTACGACGTTGGTCCATGCGGACATGCACAACCACACGGTCATGTCGGACGGTGACGGTAGCGCCGAGGCCGCGTTCGCCTCGATGCGCGAGGCCGGTCTCGACGTGGCCGCGCTGACCGATCATGCGACGCTTTTCTCCATTGATGGGCTCAGCTCGTCCGAGTGGCGGGCCACCGGTGACCTGGCCAATGCGGCCAACGACCCGGGTCAGTTCACCGCGATCCGCGGGTTCGAGTGGTCGCATCCGCTGCAGGGGCACATCAACGTCTGGAACACCTCCGACTTCGCTGACCTGTTGCGGGCTGGCAGCCCTGGCAGCCTGTACAACTGGCTCGCCGGCCGGCCCGGGGGTCTGGCAAGCTTCAACCACCCCGGTCGCGAGGCGGGCCGGTTCAACAATTTCTCCTTCAATGCCTCGGTCCGTGAGCAGCTCGTGGGGTTGGAGATGTTCAACCGCACCGACGACTTCCTCTTCGAGGGCTGGTCGTCCGGCATGACGTCACCGCTGGTGGCGTGCCTGAACGCCGGTTGGCGGCCGGCTCTGACCGGCGTCACCGACGAGCACGGCACCACCTGGGGCTTTCACGAGGGCAAGGGTCGCAGCGGGCTGTGGGTCGCCGAGAACACCCGCGCCGCGGTGCTCGAGGCGATGGCGGCCCGCCGTTCCTTCGCCACGCGCGTTTCGGGGCTACGGGTAGACGCCACGGCCAATGGTGTACGTATGGGTGGGGTGCTGAACGTGGCCTCGGGTGACGTCCGGTTCCTGCTGGATCTGGATCGTGGCTCGGCTTGGGACGGCAAGCCCCTGCGGGTTCAGGTTCTGCGTCCCGGCACCTCGGCGCCGAGCGTCGTCGACATCGTCGATACCGTCAACGGTCAGGTCACCGATTTCACCGTCCCGCTCAACGTGTCCGACGGCGACTGGGTGGTTCTCAGGATCTCCGACCCGTCCCTGCCCAACGGCACCCCCGGCCCAGCCGGTCACCCGTGTAACGACTTCGCCGTTGCCTACACCAGCCCTTGGTGGCTTCGACCCTGACCGACGAGGTGCCGGTCCCGGCGCGGGTGGGCGGCCGCAGGCGGCCGTCTCGGTTACCCGGGACCGACACCCGGTTTCGGGAGGTGGTCCCATCCGGCGTGGTCAGCGAGGTGCTGGAGGCAGCGCCGGGCTGTCGAGCCAGGCGGCGAACAGGTTGTCCAAGGGCTCGCGGGCGAAGCGTTGGGCGTGCATCCGGAACTGCTCGGTCGTCACCGTCGAGTGTGCGTGCTCGGCGACCCAGGCTCGCAGCAGCGCGAAGAACGATTCGTCGCCGACGTTCTTCCGCAGGGCGTGCACCGTGAGCGCGCCACGCTTGTAGACCAGCGGGTCGAACATCCGGTCGACGCCGGGGTCGGCGACGACGACGTTGCGCGGGCGGGCCGCGACCCACGCGTACCACTGTGCGGCGAGGGCGTCTGTCGACAGGTCACCGCAGACACCGGACCACAGCCACTCGGCGTACGTGGCGAAACCTTCGTTGAGCCAGATGTGCCGCCAGTCCGCCACCGTGAGGCTGTTGCCGAACCACTGGTGGGCCAGTTCGTGCACGACAAGGCGCTCGTGCGTGCGCCGCCCGTCGACGTGGTTTCGGCCGAAGACGGCCATGCCCTGCGCTTCGACGGGATCGTCGAGGTCGTCGTCGGCGACGACGACGACGTACTCCCGGAAGGGGTACGGCCCGAAGAGCCGCTGCAGCGCCGACATGATCTCGCCGTGTCGGCCGAAGTCGTGCGCGACGTTCCCGCGCAGCGCCGGCGGGATCGCGGCGCGCTGCACCACCGCACCGGCAGCCAGGTCCACCACCTCGTAGCGTCCGATCTGGACGCTCATCAGGTACGGCGAGGTGGGTTCGCGCCGCTCGTACACCCAGGTCGTGCCGCTCGCGCCCCGTTGCTGGAGCACGAGATCACCGGTCACCAGCACCATGTACGGAGAGGGTGCCGTGACCGCGACCCGGAAGGTGGCCTTGGCGGCGGGCTGGTCATCGCAGGGGAACCAGGACGGTGATCCGTTCGGCTGGCTGGCGACGAGCACCCCGTCGGTGAGTTCCTCCCACCCGAGTTCGCCCCATCGGCCGGAGATGGGCATCGGCTTGCCCGCGTACCGGATCTGCACCCGGAAGGTGTCTCCGGCGTCGATCGGCCGCTCGGGTTTGATCTGCAGTTTGCCTGGCCGGTGCAGGTACTTCGCCGGACGCCCGTCCACCTGGACGTCGTGGACGCGGAACCGACCGAGGTCGAGAGTGAATCGTGAGAGCGTCTGCACGGCCGCCGCGGTGATGTCGGCCCGGCCCGCGAGACGGTTCGACACGACCCGGTAGTCGAGGTCGAGGTCGTAGTGCCGTACCTGGTAGCCGCCGTTGCCGTGCTCGGGCAGGTACGAGTCGTGGGAGCTGTCGGCACCGGGCGTGGCACCGCGCAACGTCGACGCCTTCGGGTTCATGCCGGCCGCGAAGCGGGCGCAGGCCAGGTCATGATCGGATTACCCCACCATCGGGTGTCGGTCGGCACGGCGTCGCCGCGGGTCACCAGGGAACCGGGCCCAACCGTGGTCCGCGCCCCGATGCTCGCACCCGGCAGAACGATGCCGTGCGGACCCAGCGCGGCTCCCGCGCCCAGTGTCACCTCGTCCATGCTCATCACACGATCATGGAACAGGTGGGTTTGCACCACACAACCGCGGTTCACCGTCGCGCCGTCGCCGAGGCGCACCAGGTCGTACTCGGGCAGCCAGTAGGTCTCCAACCAGACACCCCGGCCGATCTTCGCACCGAGCGTACGCAGCCACGCTGTGAGCAGTGGCGTGCCGGTTGCGAAACGGACCAGCCACGGCGCGGCCAGAACCTCGACGAACGTGTCGGCGAGCTCGTTGCGCCACACGAAGGAGGTCCACAGCGCGCGCTCGGCGACCCGGAAGCGTCCGACCAGCAGCCACTTCGCGGCCGTGGCGATGGCGGCGGCGGCGATCGCCGCGGCCAGCAGCACCGGCCCGGCCGCCGCCGCCGCAGCCCACCAACCGGCAGCCCGCCAGACAAACGCGAGTATGGCCAGGACGCCGACCGCCAGGGCGCCTGCGCACATCACCGGAACGATCCGGCACAGCTCGATCGCGGCACGGGCCAGCTTCAGCCGGACCGGCGGCTCGAAGGTACGGCTGTTGTCGGCGGCCTCGACGGTCCGGCGCAGCGGCATCGGCGGCGCGCCGAGCCACGACGAGCCCTTCTTCGCCTTGAAGGGCGCCGACGACAACACCCCGACAAGCCCACGCTTGGGCACCGAACGCCCGGGGGCCGCCATTCCGGAGTTGCCGAGGAATGCCTGCTTACCGATGCGGGCTGGGGCGATGCGCAGCCATCCATGGCTCAGCTCGTAGGTGGCGACCATGGTGTCGTCGGCCAGGAAGGCCCCGTCGGCGACGGTGGTCATCGCCGGCACCGCGAGCACCGTGGATGCCTCCACCCCGCGCCCCACCCTCGCGCCCAGCAGCCGCAACCACACAGGTGTGAAGAGGCTGGCGTAGAGCGGGAACAACCCGACCCGGGCCATCCCCATCAGCCGCTCGGTTGCCCAGACCTGCCACGCCACCCGCCCCTGCACGGGGTAATACCCGGCGCAAAGACCGATGCTCAGTGCCCGGACGGCTCCGAGTACCAGCAGCGCATAGCCCGCGACGTAGGCGACGGAAGCCAGCGCGACGGCGGCCAGCACCGTGCCGACCGTCGGTCGGACGGCGAGCGTCCAACCGAGCATTGCAAGCGCGGGCAGGGCCGCCACGACCGGAACCAGCCCCAGCAACTGGGCGGTGATCCCGTAGGCGAACGGCCAGAGGCGTGCCCCCATCCGATTTCGAGGGGCACGTTGCCCGGGCCACCCGTCCGAATCCTCGCCAGCGGCGGCGGCCGGTGAGCCGGCCCAGTGGTGGTTCGCCGGCACGGCCCCGGCCACCGTCGACCCCGCAGCGACCCGGGCGCCCTTACCGATCCGCGCGCCCGGCATCAGGATGCTGCGGGATCCGACCCGGGCGTCCGCACCAACGCGAACCCTGCCGATGCGAACGACGTCGCCGTCCACCCAGTGGCCGGACAGATCGACCTCCGGCTCGATCGCTGCACCGCGGCCGAGTTTCAGCAGACCGGTCACCGGTGGCGCGGAGTGCAGGTCGACGTCGTCGCCGATCCGCGCGCCGAGTGCCCTGGCGTAGGTGATCATCCAGGATGCTCCGGCGACGCTGGTGGCGCCGGTCAGGTCGGCGAGGCGTTCGGCGGCCCACAGCCGCAGGTGCACACCGCCACCGCGCGGGTAGCTGCCGGGCCGTACCCCGCGCAGCAGCAGCCGCGCTCCTGCGGCGGCCACAGCGATCCGGCCGAGAGGGCTAAACAGCAGAAGCCAGCCCAGCGCCACCCACCACCAGGACACGACCGGTGCCCAGGGCGCCGGTGCGAGCAGGGTGAGCACGTTGCCGAGGGCGGCCAGGACGGTCAGCCAGCGCAACCCGACCAGGGCCAGCATCGGCACCATCAACGCGGCCTGGATCAGCCCGGCGCGCCTCGGCGTTGGCCGAACGTCCCGGCGCATCGCCGCGGTGGTGTCGAGCGCGTCGAGCACGGCCGCGAGCCGCGACAGTTTCGGGTGAAGGTAGATGTCGGCCACCGAGACGTGCGGGTGTCGACGCCGGATCCACGCCACCAGCTGCGCCGCGTTCAGGCTGCCGCCGCCGTGGGTGAAGAAGTCCGCGTCCGCCTCGGTGGGGCGTACGCCCAGGATCTCGGCCCAACCGTCGGCGAGCCATTCCTCCGTCGCGGTCAGCTCACCCGCGGTTTCCTGCGGGGTCGCCAACGGCCAGGGCAGCGCGGCGCGGTCCACCTTGCCGGACGTTCGGGTCGGCAGCGCGTCCACCACGGCCAGCAGCGGCACGAGCGCGGCCGGCAGTTGCTCGCGAATCCGCAGTGCCGCCGAAGCGGCATCGAACGTCGCCTCGTCGTGCGGTACCACGTACCCCACCAGCAGCTGGTTGCCCGCGGTGGTGCGGCGCACCGCCGCGGCGGCACCGGCGACGGTGGGCAGCGCTTGCAGTGCAGCGTCGATCTCACCCAGCTCGATTCGGCGTCCGCCGAGTTTCACCTGTTCGTCACCGCGGCCGACGAACAGGAGCCCTTCGGGCTCCGCCCGGACGATGTCACCGCTGCGGTACGCCCGCTGCCAGCCGAGCGCGGGCAGGGCCGCGAACTTCTCGGCGTCCTTTCCCGGGTCCAGGTAGCGGGCGAGCCCGACCCCGCCGATCACCAGCTCGCCGGTCTGACCCATCGCCACCGGGGCACCGGAGGCGTCGACCACGGCGAGCTCCCAGCCGGCCAGCGGCAGCCCGATGCGTACCGGTCCCTCGCCGGTCATTCGTGCGGCGCAGGCGACCACGGTCGCCTCGGTCGGTCCGTACGTGTTCCAGACCTCTCGGCCCTCGACGGCCAGGCGCTGCGCGAGCTCCGGTGGGCAGGCCTCCCCACCGAAGATCAGCAGCCGGACCTCCTCCAGCGCCTCGACCGGCCACAGGGCTGCGAGCGTCGGCACCGTCGACACCACCGAGATGCGCTGCTCGGCCAACCACGGACCGAGGTCGACGCCGCTGCGCACGAGCGACCGCGCGGCCGGCACCAGACACGCGCCGTGCCGCCACGCCAGCCACATCTCCTCGCAGGACGCGTCGAACGCCACCGACAGCCCGGCCAGGACACGGTCTTGCGGGCCGATGGCCTCGCTGGCTTCGTCGGTGAGGAACAGCCGCGCCTCGGCGTCCACGAATGCCGCCGCCGCGCCGTGGCTGACCGCCACACCCTTCGGGGTGCCCGTCGAGCCGGAGGTGAAGATGATCCAGGCGTCGTCGTCCGGACCGGGCCGGCCGATCCGGCCCGCAGGGGTGTGGCGCAGCGACACTGTCAAACCGTCACCGAGCACCGCGACGACCCCGGCCTCGGTGAAGACGAGCTCGGCGCGTTCCTCGGGATCGTCCGCGTCGACCGGCACGTAGGCGGCGCCGGCCGCGAGGACACCGAGGATCGCCAGGTACAGCTCCGTCGTACCGGATGAGATCCGGATGCCCACGCGGTCGCCGACACCGATGCCGTGTTCGGAGAGTGACGTCCGGACGGCCGCGACCTCCTCGACCAAGTCGCGGTACGTCAGCGCCGTGGCGCCGCTGTCGAGCGCCCATGCGTCGGCGTGGATGCGCACGGTGTCGTCGAAGATGTCGACAAGCGTGCGGCGGGCCGCGGCCGGGGTGGATCGGAAGACGGCAGGAATCGTCGATGCGCTGGCTGTCGGCGGTAGCGCGACCACCTGCGGTTCACTCGTCACGGGCACCCGGCGTTCACCATTTTCGTCGTGTGGATCGGCGTCGCCCACGCGTGCGGTATGCGGACCGGCCCTGGGCAGTCCTCAACGCTACGTCGCACCCCGTTGGAGGGACGGGTCAGCAGCCGCTTCGTGTCCACCACCACAGGAATCCGTTGCGCAAAGGTCGAATGGTGCGACGCGTCGCCGGCCAACCACGTACGCGTCTGTGCTCAGGCCGGGTTGTCGCTACGGATGTGCACGGTCCCGTCGCCGGCGCGCAGTTCCTCCGTCACCTGCTTCTCGGTCAGGGCTACCAGGTGCGAGTCGATGCTCGCCCCATCCTTGAGACGCTGGTGCGTCTCGTGAACGAGGGTGGAGATCTCGCCCTCGTCAGCATCCGGGAATCGTTGTTTCAGCGTCTCGACTTGGCGCTCCAACGCGATCTCCGGATCAACGAGACCGTCACTGGCTGCGGGTTCGGTCATCACACACCTCGCACGTCGTCTTCAGCGGCTGCGCGAGTGATGCCCCGAGCATCTACCCGACATTCGTCCGTTTGCCCAAAGTTCACCTTCGGAAGCAGGCGTATCAGCGCTCAAAGCGATCATGCGAATCTTCCTGTAGTGGCTCGAGTCTGGGGCGGAGCATCGGGCTGAGGCGATCGAGGGCTGAGGCTGGGCAACCCGGTCCACGTGCGACTCCGGTCTACCCTTTGGCTGTGTCCGAAGACACCCCGCAGAGCGCGACCGCCGAGCCGGCGCGGCAGCGGTTCGTGGTGTGCGGGGACGGCGCGGTGGCTCGTCGTCTGACCACCGAGCTGGCAGACCGCTACGGCGTCGCGGTCACTGTGGTACTACCGGTGAGCGACAAACACGTATCTGACGTTGCCGACGTCGCCGCGGAGTTCACGACGGCCGAGGGACAGCCGGAGATCGTCACTGCCCGGCGCCTGACGGGGGAGGTGCTCGATCAGGCTGGGGTCCGGGAGGCCGCCGCCGTGGCGTTCGTCGGTGCCGACGATGTGATGAACGTGGATGCCGCCATGATCACGCGGGAGTTGGCCCCGGAGGTCCGGCTCGTGGTGCGACTCTTCAACCCCGTGCTCGGCGAGGGCGTTGCCGCGATGCTCGGGGACTGCGCCGTGCTCTCCGGATCGGAGATTGCCGCACCGGCGTTCGTCGCCGCCACGCTCGGAGACGCCACGCCGACGTACCTGCGGCTGCCCGAGGGGGAGCTTCTGCGTACGGCGATGCGCAGTGACGTCGACCCGGCCGAGGCGGATGTGGTGTGCGGCCTGGCCCGCACGACCGGCCCTGAGCCGGTCGTCCTTCCGGCGGATCAGGATTCGGCCGACCTGGTGTTGGTCCGCGCCTACGGGCGGCCCCGCGTGCAGCCTCCGCGACGCCGGCCACGCCTGTTCCGGGCCCTCGGACTGGTGTTCAGCCGCAATCTGCGGCTGGCGTTGGCCGGCACAGCCGCGTTGCTCACCGCCGCCAGCGTCCTGCTGGCGTACACCCGCAGTGTGAATCTCGCGGAAGCCTTCTACCTGGCGCTGTTGACCACGATGGGAGGCGCCGAGGCCGATTCGGGCGCTGCGCTCATCGAAAAGGTGACCGCGGTGGTGCTGGTGACCACCGGAGTGGCGCTCCTTCCGACCGTCACCGCCCTGGTGGTGGACTCGCTGGTGCGCGCCCGGCTCGCGGTCGCCGCCGGCGGCATGACCGAGTCGATAGATGACCACGTCGTCCTCGTGGGGCTCGGCAACATCGGCACCCGGGTGCTCGAGGAACTGCACGCTTTCGGCATCCCCGTCGTCGCCGTCGACCGGACGGAGTCCGCGCGCGGCATCGGTGTCGCCCGTGAGCTGGGCCTGCCGGTGATCGTCGGCGACGCTACCCGCCTCGAGACGTTACGAGCCGCTTCCGTACACACCTGCCGCGCCTTGGTGGTGTTGACCGCCGACGACGTCACCAACCTGGAGACCGCCCTGTCCGGGCGGTCGGTGCATGAGACGGACCAGGGCCGGCCGGAGGCAACCAGAGCCCCGTTGCGGGTGGTGCTACGGCTGTTCGACGACGGCTTCGCGAAGCGTACGCAGCGCATTCTGGGTATCAACGAGTCACGCAGCGTGTCGTCCCTGGCGGCGCCGGCGTTCGCGGCCGCCATGGTGGGCCGGCAGGTCATCGACACCGTCTCGGTCGGTCGCCGGGTGCTGCTGGTGGCCGAACTCCCGGTCGGCGCCGGGTCCGAACTCGAGGGCCGGTACTACGGCGATGTCACCCGGCCCGGCGGAGTGTGGGTGATCGCGATGCGGACCGGACGGGCGGGACAGACCATCTGGTCGTTGCCGGAACGCCGGCCACTGGTCCGCACCGACCGGTTGATCGTGCTGGCCACGCGCGCCGGTCTCGCCGCACTGCTGCCTCGCACCGTACCCAGCCCCGACGCCAGGCCATTGCCCGACGTATCGCCTCTGCGGCTGCTCGCGCCCGCACCACGAGATGCCGGGTGAAGGGTTCGTTCTACGCGTCGCCGCTGCGGATCTGAACCGCCTGGCCGTTGCTAGGTAGTCACAGGCTTCATGGACGCGAGTGAAAGCTTGGCTGGTCCACGTCCGCAAGCCGCTGTCGACGCGTCCCGATCTGCATTGCAGGGCGACGTCCGGGACGACATGCCGCCAGTGGCTTGCGGGTCTGGTCATCGCGCACCTCGCATGTCGTCATGTGTCTCTGCGGGCGGTGCTCCGAACGTCGACGCGACATTCGGTTGTTCGCGCAACGTTCACCATCGCGCACCTGCCTCAGCGCGCGCCTGCTGGGATGTTGATAGGCATCAACTAGCCAGCGTCTGGTTTGGTGCACATGATCATTTTGGTGGTCTTTACGCTGGCGCTGCTTGGCGGGACAACCTGGACGGCGCTGCAGCAACCACTGGCCCGCAATCCCACGTTCCACCACCGGCTGACCGGGGTGCTTCTGGCGCTGAGCCTGACGGCAGTCGCGGGGCTGGTTGTGGCCGGGTTCGTGGCCTGACCGTGCCCGGATGAACATTCGCGCCAACGGATCATTCGACAGTCGCATAGCCTGTACCTGACGACTCGGGACACATCAGGCGACGCAAGGCAGCGCGATGGCCGGCGCCATGGTCGACGTCGACACCAGGGCGTCGCATCCAGCGCTCCCATCGGACAGGTTTGTCGGACCCATCGACCTGGCAAAGGATCGAGCAAGCTGCCTAACGGCCTTCGGCCGATGGGCGAGCGCCGGCCCTGAGGGCTTCGAGTGCTGCGGCATGCATGGGAGCGCTACGCGCGAATAGAGCTGGCCCGGGGGTGGGCCTTGCCTGCCCGTCGAGCCCGCTATAGCGTCCGCCCGCCTCCTCGACAATGAGCGAGGTAGCTGCGTAGTCCCACACCTGTCCTCGAGCCTGGATTGCGAGGTCCAGCTGCCCGCTCGCCACCAGTAGCGCGGCGTGGGTGCTCCATGGCACGGTCGATGTCATGATGCTCAGCGGCGCTATCAACTCGCGTTCCGCCGGGACCAGTTCGTCGTCGGTGGGGATCACCCCGAGTCGACTTCCGCGTAAGGCATCCCGTCTATCAGCGTCGACCGTGATCCGTCGCTCGTCGTCGGTCCGGAGAAGTCCGCTCGGAAAGCTCCGCCGCCCCGCTGCGCCCACCAGATGCTCCCTTGAGCGGGTACCGCTGCCACGCCGACGACGACCTCGCCAGCCTCTTCCAACGCGACGAGCACCAGCCAACGGTCATCACCAGCGATGAACAGAGCGGTCCCGTCGATCGGGTCAACGATCCAACGGCGACTGCCCCGACCGCTCTGTCCTTCCTCCTCGCCGAGGACGGCATCGTCGGGCCGCGCATCGGCCAACACCTTCCGAATAGCCGCTTCGACAGCGCGATCAGCTTCCGTCACCACGCTGCCGTCCGACTTCAGCTCCCTGGGCAGCTGAGCGAGGGTGGCAAAGTACTTCAGACCCACTGCGGCGCCGGCAAGAGCAGCACGATGCGCGAGCAATAGATCATTTTCCATGATCACCATTATGCCTAGGGCGCGCCCAAACACGCGTAGCCAGCCGGATGTGCACCGGCATCTCTAGGATCATCGCCGCCATCGGCAATCGTGGGCGTGGGTTTCGCCGCTGCGAGATCAGCCAGGGCGGCGCTGCTTGCGGTGGCTGCGCCTGCGGTGGGCAAGTGGTTCAGGGCCCCACTGAACAACGGGGCCGTGGCGGGGTCGGACAGCATTCCGATGCTCCCGGCCGAGGCTTCGGTTCTGTTGACCGCTGTCCTACCTAAAGCATCGCATCCATTGCCGATCAGGCAGACACCCGCTACGACCCCGAGATCAGGTTGGAAGACTCATTGCGGACGAGGTCGCAGCGAGGGATGCCCCAAGGAGGGACCGGATGGGGCGGTGGCAGCCGCCCCGGCGGAACGGTCGACGGCAAACGGCGGGTGAATGTCGGACGTCAACCGACGTTCCCGGACAGTCGCCGGTCATCGGCTTGCGGTGTCGGCTCTTACCGGGCTGACCTGGGCGTACGCGATCACTGCAAACGATCCTGATAGTGGGCTGATGTTCGCCTTCCGGTGACCCGGACGGCCGGTCGATCTTCGTACGGTGTCCGCGCCGTCCGCTGGACGTCGCGAAGGTCGAGGAGAGATTCGTGTCCGTCACCCCCACTGTCCGGTCACCCGAGGCGATTCGCACCGTCGTCGCGCAGCAGAGGACGGCGGCGAAGCCATCCGTCGGGGTGCTCGACGAGATCGCGCGGCACGCCCGTCGGTCACCGGACCGGCCGGCGCTGCGGGACGACACCGGCGTGCTCGGCTACGCGGACCTTGTGCGGCGGATCGACGTGTTGGCCACGGCGCTGCGGTCGCAGGGTGTCGGCACGGCCGACCTGGTCGGCGTCTGCCTGCCCCGGGGCCGCGACGCCATCGTGGCGATGCTGGCGGTGCTCCGCGCCGGTGCTGGCTACCTGCCGCTGGACCCAACCTATCCGCCAGCCCGCCTGGCGTTGATGGTCGCCGACGCCCGACCCGCCCTGGTGCTCACCGACCAGGACCAGGTGAACCTACCGGCCGGCACACCGCAGCTCGCCATCAGCGCCGACTCGACAGATGAAGGCGACGGATCGGTCACCGTGGCGACGCCGGCCCCCGAGGACCCCGCGTACGTCATCTTCACCTCGGGCTCCACGGGCCGTCCGAAGGGCGTGAGCGTGCCTCGACGGGCATTCGAGCACTTCTGCCGGATGGCCCGGGAGCATTACGACCTGCGGCCCGATGACCGGGTACTCCAGTTCGCCTCCCTCAGCTTCGATGCCAGCGTCGAGGAGATCTTCCCGCCGCTGACCGCCGGGGCGACCGTCGTGATCCGTGACGAAGAAGCGATCAGCAGCCCTCATCGGTTACTGGAGCACTGCGCCCGGCACGGAATCACCGTGCTGGACCTGCCCACCGCGTACTGGCACGAGGTGGTCGCAGCGATCGACAGGGGCGAGGCGTCGCTGCCGTCCGGCGTTCGGCTGGTGATCATCGGTGGCGAGGCGGCGCAGGCCGACGCGGTCGCCCGCTGGCAGTCCCAGGTGGGCGCCGGGGTCCGGCTGCTCAACACCTACGGCCCGACCGAGGCGACCGTCGTGGCTACCTGCGCCGACCTGACGGGGTGGTTCGGTGCAGGGCCGGTCCCGATCGGCCGCCCCCTGTCTGGAGTGACCTGCGCCGTCGTCGATCCCGAGGGCCTTCCGGTGGCCCCGGGCGAGCCCGGGGAACTACGCATCGGCGGGCCGGGTGTGGCCACTGGCTATCTGCACCGGCCGGAGTTGACCGCCGAGCGCTTCCCGGTCGACGGTGACGGGCGGGTCACCTACGCCACCGGCGACCGGGTCCGCGAGCTGCCCGATGGCCAGTTGGTCTACCTGGGCCGCCTTGACGAGCAAGTGAAGATCCGCGGGTTCCGGGTGGAGCTGGGGGAGATCGAGGCGGCGGTCCGTCGGCTGACCGAGGTCTCCGACGCGGTGGTGCTCGTTGACCAGAGCACCGGAAAGCCCCGGCTGGTGGCACACCTGGTGACCAACGGCGCCACTGTCGACGCCGTCGACGTGCGCCGCCGCCTCGGCATCGACCTGCCCACGCACCTGGTGCCGGCGGCGGTCCTCGCACACCGTGCGTTCCCTCTCACGGCCCAGGGCAAGGTGGACCGCGGGGCGCTGGCCCGGCTGCCGCTGCCCACCTCCACAAGCCCTGGCACCCCCGGCCCTGCCGGGTGCACCGACGACATGTCGGTGACCATGGCCGGCCGGTGGAGCGAGCTACTCGGCGTGCCGGTCGAGCCGAACGACGACCTGTTCGCCCTGGGCGCGGACTCACTCGACGCGATCCGTCTGCTCAGCAGGGTGCGCCTGGACCACGGCGTCGATGTGACGCTCACCCAGCTCTACGCCGCGTCGACGCCGACCCGGCTCGCCTCGCTGATCCGTACCCGGGCAATGGCCGCCCCTGCGGACCCGCCTGCCTCCGTCGTCACCGTGGAAGCCGACGGCGCGGTGCAGTTGCCCCTCGCCGGGCTGCAACAGGACTTCTGGATCGCCGAGCAGGTCTGCGCCGACCTGCCCGCACACACACTGGGCATCCGCTACCTGCTGCCCACCGGGACCCGCACCGACCTGCTCGCGGCGAGCCTGGACGACGTCGCGCGGCAGCATCCGGCCCTACGTTCCCGGGTGCCCGTGGTCGACGGCGACCCGCGACTGCGGGTCGAGCCGGCCGGCCGGCTGCCGCTGGTCGAGGTGGACCTGCGCGATGTTGAGGTGACGCAGCGCGCGCAGCGTGCCGCAGAGACCCGTGACCGAGCCGTGCGCGAGCCGTTCGACCTGGCCGCCGGACCGTTGGCGCGTGCCCTGCTGATCCGCGACGGGTCGACGGACGAACTCCTGCTCGTCGTGCATCACCTGGTCTTCGACGGATGGTCGGTCAGCGTGTTCGGTGACGAGCTGGCGCAGCGGTACGCCCAGCGGATCACGCGTACCGGCGCCTCCGACACCGCACCGTCCGACAGCGCCCCCGCCGCGCCGACGGCGCTGGCCGACCTGGTCCGCTCGCGCGTCGAGGGCGCGGCCGATCCGGCATTGGCGGACTACTGGCGCAGGCGCTTCGCCGACGCGGATCTTGACCTGGAGCTACCCGCTGACCGTCCGCGCCCGCCGGTGCGCTCGTTCGCGGCCGGCCGTGTGTCCCGGCGGGTCGAGCCGGCCCTGCTCGACGCCTTGCGCGGCTACGGACGGACCCACCAGGCCAGCCTCTTCATGGTGCTGCTCGCCGGCTTGCAGACCACGCTTTCGCGCTACACCGGGCGAACCGACGTGACAGTGCTGGCACCGGCCGCCGGCCGCAACCGGCCGGAGCTGGAGAGCGTCATCGGCGCGGCCCTGAACATCCTGCCGATGCGCGGCGACGTCAGCGGCGAGCCCACCTTCACCGAGCTGTTGGGACGGGTCCGCGCGACCGTCCTGGCCGACCTGGACCACCAGAACCTGCCGTTGCCACAGATCATCGCGGCCACGGGGCGGCCGGCGTCGGCCAACCGCAACCGGCTTACCGGGGTCATGCTCACCGTGCACAACACGCCGGTGCCCACCCCCGCCGGCCTGCGGTACGCGGGCGAGGTGGCGCCGGCCGCGACAATGGTGGACCTCGCCGTCGGTCTGGACTTCCCGCTGGACGGCCCGGTGCTCAGCATCGACTACGCCACCGAACTGTTCGACGCGCAACGGGTCGACGCCCTGCTGGACCATCTGCTCACCCTGCTGACCGCCGCCGTCGCGACGCCGGACACCCCAGTCACCCGGCTGCCGATGCTGACCGCCGCCGAGACCGGGCGGATCCTGCACGATTGGAACGACAGCGCCGCGCCGCTGCCGGACGCCACCGCGTTGCACCAACTCTTCGAGCGGGTTGCGGCGGAGCGCCCGGAGGCCCCCGCCCTGACCTGGCGAGACGAGACGATCACCTACGCCGAGTTGAACCGCCGGGCGAACGGGCTGGCCCGGGTGCTGCGCGCCGACGGAGTGCTGCCGGGCAGCAGGGTGGCGATCTGCCTGGACCGGGGCGTCGAGCTGTTCGTCGCCATGTGGGCGGTGCTCAAGGCCGGTGGCGCCTACGTGCCACTGGACCCGGCGTACCCGGCCGACCGGCTGCGCTACATGATCGACGACAGCCGCGCTGGCGTCCTGGTCACCCGCTCGGACCTGGCCACCGCACCGGCCGCCGGAACGCCGACGCGAGTGCTCGCCCTGGACCGCGACGCCGACCGGATCACCGCCGCCGACGACGACGATCTCGCACTGGTCACCTCCGGTGCCGATCCCGCGTACGTCATCTACACCTCCGGCTCCACCGGCCGCGCCAAAGGGGTGGTGGTCAGCCACCACAACCTGGTGCACGCCGCCGCGATGTGGCAGCGGGCCTACCACCTCGCACCTGGCTGGACCTACCAGCAGGCGGCCAGCTTCTCCTTCGACATGTTCGTCGGGGAGACACTGCGGGCGCACTGCACCGGCGGTCGACTGGTGGTGGTGCCCCGGGAGACCCTGCTCGACCCCGCCGCCCTGTACGCGCTGATGCGCGCGGAACGGGTGGAGTGCACCGAGTTGGTCCCGGCGGTGCTGCGCACCCTGTTGGCGTACGCGGCCGAGGCGGGGGAACGGCTGGACTTCGTCCGGCTGCTCATCGGTGGCGGCGAGAAGTGGCACGTGCGGGAGTACCGGCAGGCGTGTGACCTGGTCGGCCCGCACGGGCGGGTCGTCAACGCCTATGGCGTCACCGAGGTCAGCGTGGACAACGTCTACTTCGACGGCGACGTCGACGCGTTGCCCGACGAGGCGCCGCTGCCGATCGGCCGGCCGTTCCCCAACAACCGCGTGTACGTGCTGGACACGAACCGGCAGCCGGTACCGGTGGGGGTGGTCGGCGAGCTGTACCTCGGTGGGGTCGGGGTGGCCACCGGCTACCACGAGCGACCCGAGTTGACCGCCGAGCGTTTCGTCACCGACCCGTACGCCCCGGCCGACGCTGGCGCCCCGGCGCGGATGTACCGCACCGGCGACGGCGCGCGCTTTCGCCCGGATGGCACCGTGGACTTCCTCGGCCGCCTCGACGACCAGGTCAAGGTCAATGGCTACCGGGTGGAACTGGGCGAGATCGAGGCGACAATCGCCGCTCTGCCCGACGTGCTGGCGTGCGCGGCCACGGTCCATGAGGGATCGAACCGGTTGGCCCGGCTGATCGCCTACCTGGTGCCCCGGCCCGGTGTGACGCTCGACGACCTGGCGATCCGCGACGCGGTGGCGGCGAGCCTGCCCGCGCACATGGTGCCGGCCCGACTGCTGACCCTGCCCGCGTTACCGCTGACCCCCAACGGCAAGCTCGACCGGCGGGCGCTGCCCGCACCGCCGGAGATCGACGCCGACGCCACCGGCACACCCCCGCGCACCGACACCGAGCGGAGAATCGCCGACGCCTGGTGCGCCGAGCTGGGCCGCGCCGCCGTCGGCATCGACGACAGCTTCTTCGCCCTCGGTGGGGACTCGTTCGCCGCGCTGCGGCTGGTCCGCCGGATCGATTCCGGTGTGGCGCTGGTGGAGCTGTACCAGCACCCCACCGTCCGCGCACTGGCCGCGCTGCTCGACGAACGGGCCGCCGGCACGGTTCGACCTGACAGCCTGCTGCACCGGCTCACCCCGGCCGACGCCGACCTGTCCACCGGCGGGATGACGATCGTCGCGGTGCCGTACTCCGGCGGCAGCGCGATCTCCTACCAGCCGCTGGCCAACGCGCTGCCCACCGGCTGGGCCCTGTACGCCGTGGAACTGCCCGGTCACGACCGCAGCCGCCCGGAGCAGGCGCCGCAGCCGGGCGCCGAGGTAGCCGAGCGGGTGCTAGCCGAGCTGCGGGACATCGCCGGCCCGGTGCTGCTCTACGGGCACTGCCTGGGCACCGCGGTCACCCTCCAGATCGCCCGGCGGGCCGAGGAGGAGGGTGTGGACCTGCGCGGGGTGGGACTGGGAGCCAGCTTCCCCACCGCCCGGCTTCCCGGCCGGCTGTTCGACTGGTTCTACCGGCTGGTGCCGACCGACCGGTTCACCTCGGACCGGGAGTATCTGTCGTACCTGCGGGCCCGCGGCGGCTTCACCGACCTGACGGACCCGGCTGACGAGGCGTTCGTGCTGCGCAATGTGCGGCACGACGCGCGGGACGCGGAGGAGTTCTACACCGCCGCGTACCGCGATCCGGACCATCCGCGCCTGCGCGCGCCGGTGCTCAGCGTGATCGGGGAGCGGGACCGGGTCACCGAGCTGTACCAGGAACGCCACCAGGAGTGGACGCACGTGGCCGAGCGGGTCGACCTGGTGGTCCTGCCCCGGGCCGGGCACTTCTTCGTGCGTACCCACGCGGTGGCTCTGGCCGAGGCTCTGGTGGCGCACGCCTCGCGGACGGTCGTGTCGGCGGACATCGCGTCGGTGCCTGCCGCCACGCCCGCGCCGACCGGCGGGCCGGCGCGGCGCGGACCGGCGCCCAGCCTGGCGCGGTTCGCGGCGGTCGCGCTCGGACAGTTCGTCTCGATGGTCGGCAGCGGCCTGAGCACGCTGGTGCTGAGCATCTGGGTCTACCAGCAGACCGGCGCGATCACCGACTTCGCAGTGGTCAGCGCGGTCGGCATGCTGCCGGGCATCCTCGCCGGGCCCGTCGCCGGCGCGGTCGCCGACCGGTGGGACCGGCGACGGGTGATGCTGACCAGCGACGCCGTCGCGGCAGCTGCCATGGTCGCACTGGTGCTGCTGGTCACCGTCGGCGGCGGGCTCCGGCTGTGGCAGATCTACCTGGCCGTGTCGATCACCTCGCTGGCCGGCGCGTTCCAACGCCCGGCCTACCTGGCGGCGGTGGCGCAGCTCGTGCCCAAGCGTTACCTGGGCCACGCCAACGGCATCAGCCAACTCGGCGTGGGCGTCGGTCTGGTCTTCGCCCCGATGCTCGGCGCCGGCCTGATCGGCGTCATCGGCATCCGCGGCGTGATCCTCATCGACGTGGCGACGTTCTGCGTCGGCGCGCTCACCCTGCTGCTGGTCCGCTTCCCCGACCGGCTCTTCCGCCGCCGGGAGGAGACCTTCCGCACCGAGGTGGCCAACGGCTGGCGCTATATCGCCCGCCGACCCGGCCTGCGGGCCGCGCTGCGGTTCTTCGTCATCGACCACGCCTTCTACACCCTCGGCTTCGCCGTGATCACCCCGATGCTGCTCATCGAGCAGTCCTCGGTGGCGCTCGGCCTCGCGCTGTCCGCCGGCGGGATGGGTGGCCTGCTCGGCAGCCTCACCATGGGCCTTTGGGGCGGCACCCCACGGCGGGCCACCGGAATGATCCTGTTCATGGGGGTGGCCAGCATCGGGATGGCCGTAGTGGGCATCGGGGTCAACCCGGTCTTCGCGGTGGTCGGCATGTTCGCCCTCACCTTCGCCGAGTCCCTGATCGACGGGCACTGGATCGCGCTGATCCAGACCAAGGTCGGCTTCGACCTCCAGGGGCGGGTCCTGTCGATCTTCATCACCGTGATGATGCTGACCATGCCTCTGGGCTACCTGGTGGTCGGTCCGCTTGCCGACCACTACGTGCAACCGCTGCTGGAGCCGGGCGGCGCGCTTGCCGACACGGCCGGCTCGGTGCTCGGCACCGGGCCGGGCCGCGGTCTTGCCCTGCTCGTCGTGCTCAGTGGGCTGCTCCAGCTCGGCTGGGCGGTCCGGGGCTGGTGCAACCCCACCCTGCGGCTGATCGAGGACGACCTGCCCGACGCCCTGCCGCCCGCCGAGATCGGCGACCGGGACGACCTCCAGCGGCAAGCCGACGCCCAGCTCGCCGCCGTCGCCCGGTCCTGACCCCGACCATTTCCTCTTCACCCTAGGAGCAGCATGTCCATGGTCAGTCTGGCGCCTGTCGACGCGCCCACCGACGCCTTCGGCACCCCACTGATCGAGGGGGCCGGCCTGGTGCCCGGCGTCCGCGTCCTGATCAAGGACGAGACCCGGTACGCCTCCGGCAGCCACAAGGAGCCGGCCGCCCGTGCAGTGGTGGCCCGCGCCGTCGCCGAGGGACGCACCGAGGTGGTTGTCGCCACCTGCGGCAACTACGGCCGGGCGATGGCAATGGCCTGCCGGGCGGCCGAATTGACCTGCACGGTCGTACTGCCCGCCGGGTGGAGTGACGGCGGGCAGTTCATGAGCGCCGCAGGCGCCCGTGTGCACCTGGTCGAGGGCAGCTACGAGGACGCCGTCGACGAATCCCGCCGGCTGGCCCGTGCGCCGGGTGCGGTCGACGGCAACGTGGACGGCCCGTACGTGGACGCGGTCTTCGACGGGCACGGTGTGGTGGTCGCGGCGTTGGGCGCTGCACTCGACGAGCCTCCGGCACAGCTCTGGATCCCGGTCGGCAACGGCACCACGGTCATCGCGGTGCACAGGCGACTAGTCGACTGGGGCTGGCCGACGGTGCTGCAGGGCGTCTGTTCAGCGGGGAACAACCCGGTGGTGACCAGCTGGCCGGGCCCCTACCGGATGCTCCCGTCCGACGGGGTCACCACCACCGACCACAACCAGCCACTCGTCAACTGGCACGCCCTGCAGGGTCCGCAGGCGATGGCTGCCATCGCCGACACCGGCGGCGCGGTGCACGGAGTCGACGACGACCAGCTCCAGCACGCCCGGGACCTGCTCGCTGGCTACGGCGCGTACCCCACCGCGGCCGGTGCGGTCGCCCTCGCCGGGCTGCTGGCCTGCGCGAAAGCGCCGGACGGGCTGTCCGCCGGCACCCACGTCGTGCTGCTCAGCGGACGCTGAGCGCCCCGCCCTACCTGGAGACTTTCGGATGACGATCACCGCACCGCCCGCCGCTGTCCGGCTGCCCGCCCCGGTCGCCGACGGACCCACGATGCTGTTTCGCCGCGGACGGGTGAGCCGCGCCGACGAGCGCATCTTCGTCGGTAAACTGGTGGTGCTCGCGGTGTTGACCGCCGCCGGCGCCGCCTTGGCCCTGCGTCCCGAACCCGTCGCGATCGTGGCCGGTGTGCTGCTGCTCGCCGCGATGTACACGCACGCGGTGGAGTTGCAGCACCAGTGCCTGCACCACTCGGCGTTCCGCCGTTCGTCGCCGCACCGGCTCGTCGGTGTCCCGTTGGGTCTCCCCTTGCTGGTGGTCTACTCGCACTACCGGGTGCGGCACCTCCAACACCACCGCTACCTGGGGACGCCGCAGGACACCGAGTTCTTCGGCTTCGACACCCGCCGGCCGTTGACCCTCTGGGTGCTCGTGCGCGGTCTGCTTGACTACCCGCGGCTCGGCCGCGTCGGGTGGGACATGCTGCGCGCTGCCACCGGGCGCTGGCGCTACGCCCACGGTGACCTCGCTCCGGCCATGCGACGGCGCATCGTCACCGAACACCTGCTGCTGGGCGTGGTGCTGCTGGCCGCCGCGGGACTGGCGGCGACCGGGTACGGGGCGTACCCGCTGCGGCTGTGGGTGCTGCCGCTGCTGGTGGCGGTGCCCCTGCACTTTCTCGTCGAGTTGCCCGAGCATCTGCTCTGCGACACCGACACGACCGACGTGCTACGCAACACCCGCTCGATCCGGGGCAGCTGGTTGAGCACCTGGTTCACCAACGGCAACAACCTGCACATCGAGCACCATGCAGCGATGAGCGTGCCGATCAACCAGCTGCCGGCCCGGCACGAGGAGACCCGACGGTACGGCCAGCACGTGCAGCGCACCTACGCCGAGTTCTACCGGCTGCTCTGGCAGGCGATGCGGCCCCGGGCGGCCATCCGACGAAACGGCAACGGTCTGCGCGGCGAGTAGCTGACGCTCGATCACTGGCGCGATGCGCGGCCCGGGCCTGGGAAGAGGCGTGAGCCGCCCGATCCCAGGCGCGCGCTGGTCTGATCGACCTCGTCGAAGGCTTGCGCCATCCCGCTGACGCAGCTCGCCGTGGGGCTATCACGCAGGGAAGCCCCCAGGAAACGCGCAACGGTCCCACCGTCAGCCTCCCAGACATCGCCGTCGCTGCGAACGTGAACCGTCTCGTCGCCCCCGCGCACATCCTCTGTGACCCGTTCCTCGGTCATGGCGACCAGGTGTGCGCCGACAGTGTCTGTGGCTGAGCCGGACGGTGGCCGCCGCGTTGATCACGGCCGCGGTCGTGATCCGACCGTGACCGGGTGAACATTCGCCCCTGCGGATCGACTGCCCGTCTTCCAGCCCTTAACCTGACAACTCTGGAAACATCAGGTGACGGAAGGTAGCGCGATGGCCGGCGCCACGGTCGACGTCGACACCAGCTCGGACGGCACCCTTGTCATACGGCCACGCGGCCTGCTCGACGCCGACGACGCGGTCGACCTGCGCCACATCGTCGTGCGGGTCATCCGGCATGAGCGGCCGATGCGTCTGGTCGTCGACCTGCGCGAGGTCTACGGACTCGACCCCATCAACATCGGCACATTCGCTGCCGCCTGTGATCTCGGCGATGACCAGCACGTCGCCGTCTTCCTGGACTACCCGTCGAGCGCCATCGCCACACAGTTGGTGACCGCGGGCGTTCCCATCCACCGCCTGCGGCACATCGGCGCCGGCCACGACTAAGCAGAATTGACGTTATCGCGGTGCTGGACGCCCTTGCTCTCACGCCTTTTGGCGGCCCTGAGCAGTGGCGCGAAACGTATCAGCGATCAGCCAGAGCGGCCAGCGAGCGGTCGGCGAGGATCGCCACGCCTCGACGGTCTGCGACGGAGTCTCAACCTGTCAGAGCGCCCCGCCGCCCGGCACCGGTCCCGCTCATCAGTCCACGGCGTCGGGAGATCGAGCTACCGGTCGATCAGCACTCGGCCGCGTGGCGGCCATCGCTGCGGACGGCTGAGCCGAGGTAGACGCCTTATCCGGCCTGCATCGCCCCCTCCGCGTATCGTTCTCATGACCCGGGCGCTGGTCTTGGCGTAGGACTGCCAGCAGCCGGCGCTGCCGCCAAGACTGAGGCGATCCGGCCGTTGGGTGGCTCAGTTGACGCGGAACGTGGTGAGCACTGCGGCGTGGTCGGATGACCAGGCGTTGGCGGACGGCTTGGACTGGGACGGGGTACCCGTCCACAATGCATCGGAGGACAGGACGGTGAGCGGACCTCGGTAGTGAATGAAGTCGATACGGTCCTGAGGCTCCGGGTCGCCGCGGTGGGAGTCGTAGCCGTATCCGCCGGTGAAGGTCTTGTAGACCGGGGACCAGGTGTTGCCCGGATCCCGGGCCGGGTCGGGTCGGGCCTGGCGGTAGGAGTCGACCATGCCGGCGTTGGCGGGTGCCGTGGAGGTGGGCCAGGCAACGGCGCCGTAGCCGCAGCGGGAGTTCGTGGCCGTCCAGTCCAGGTGTGACGGGGCGTTGAAGTCGCCGGTCAGTAGGACCGGCGTGGTCGCAGACGCGGCCAGGTCGGCTTTCATCGCGGTGAGGATGCTGTTGATCTGGCCGGTGCGGCCGGAAGAGGCTTCCCGGCTGATTAACTGCTGCACGCTCAGGCGGCCGAAACAGGCGTCGTAAGGGCCGTATGGGGTGTAGCCGAGATGCGCGCTCCAGAGACGGAGGCTGCGCGAGCCCAGGTTGATCGTGGCGGCGACGGCCGAGCCGGCCACGGTGGGCGTGGTAGCGGTGATCGGGTAGCGGCTCAGCACCGCGGTGTCCGCGTCCTGGAAGTACGACCAGCCGAGCGCGGCGGCGAGCGTACGGGCGGCACCGCCCTCGTTCTCCTGAATGCCGACCACGTCGACGTCACCTTCGAGAAGGAACGTGAGCTCCTTCTCCAGCCCATTCGAGACCGCCGTGCCGCCGTGCCACAGGTTCCAACTCAGCGCCCGTAGCTGCGGGACGAGCGCGCCGGACTGAACGCGGATGGTCACCGTGGCGGTGGTAGTGCCCGCGGCGGTGGTGGCGCGCAGGCCGAGCGTCGTGGTGCCTGCTGTGGGCGGCGTGCCGGTGATCGCGCCAGTGGCGGAGACCGTCGCCCACGAGGGTCCGGAGGTCTTGGCGACAGTCAGGCCGCTGGTGTCGCCGCGCACGAGGCCGCCGACCGTTGCCGAATAGGCGGTGCCGACCTTGGCGTTGCGCAGCGTGAACGCAGCGGTGGGGAAGTGCGGGGCGCCGGTAGCGGTCAGCCGTATCGGAACCGGCTGGGCCAGCCAGGTGTACCCGTCGTTGTACAGGTAGTAGAGGATGTACGTACCCGGGGTGAGGCCTGCGGTGGGCAGCGTGCCGGAGCCGCTTGCCGACGGTGTGTAGACCCACGTGGTGGACGGGCCGACGTATTTTTCCTGGACGGGTCCGTTGCCGGGGTCAGCGTAGAGCCCCACCCAGTTGGTCGCGGTGGGGCGCGGCGTCGTGTAGCTGAACCGGATGTCGGACCCGATCGTGACCGAAACTGCCGCGACGGTCACGGTGCCATCAGATGCGGCCAGAGCGGGCCGAGCAGGCGAGAGGAGCACCGAGGTAGCGGTGAGGACGGCCGTCGCCAAGGCCAGCAATTGACGCATCAGAACTCCAGAGATCGAAGAGCGGCCATTTCGCTGATCATCGCTGTCAGGTTCTGACCGCAGATGGCCGCACTCGAACAACTGGTGAAAACACAGCCGAACAACAAGCTCACCGGATCCGGTCAAGCAGGACGACAAGCCGCGCCGCAACGCAACTGCCGAGCGACAGGTTGCCGGAGGCCATCCTCCTAGGAGGATGCTGTACGCGCCGTGCGCAAGCCAGCAATGGCGGCCGCATGGCTTGCCGGGTACACCGGTTCCTGGCGCCGACGCCCGACCACGAACAGCTACCTCGACTGGTGGCCAGCGGAGGAAGTCACTTGTTGACGATCTGGGCAGCATGGCGAGTCCACCGCCCGATACTCTGCGCCCATGATCAGGTGTCGAGCCATGTCCGTGGCGGCGGTACTACTCGTGACCGTCGCCGCCTGCGGTGGCGGAGGGCCGGTAGCTAAGCCGGCTGCAACTCCATCCACCACGGATATCCTCGATTTCGCCGGGCGAAACGGTTGCGAGAACCTCGCCATCGCCGCGCGGGAGGGCGCCACCGATGACCAGATGTACCTGTCAGCTGCCCAGATGGCAGGGTCGCGCGACCTCGATCTCGCCACGCCTGGGCGGGCTCTTCAGACTGCGGTGATCACGGTCCGTGGGAACCATGACAAAGCCAGGGACGCCGAGCTGCGCACTGAGATGGCCAAGGCGAAGCAAGCGGCGTTGGAAGCGTGTGCCGCCCTGCTCGGCGACTAATACCGCAAGCGGCAGCGTCCATCGGGCCGGGCGGATGGGTGCCAAGAGTTGGTGGAGGACCTGCCGTCCGGGATGGAGTGCCGCTGCCAAATGTGCTGGCGTCGCAACGGGCGCGGAGCAAGTCTGGCAGGATGCGCAAAACCGCCGGAAGATGGGACGTATTTTCTGACAGTGCCAGTCACCCAAGATGCAGTCCGTACATGAGTAATTGCCGGAAGGGCCGAAAGTCTGGCACGAAGCCGGGCGGGGGATGGAGATGGTGGAAACCTGCTCGCGGCGTCGCCCTCTGACCTGGATATTGGTCTATGCGGCGTTGGCCACCTGGGGTGGCGTGAGTGTAATCACGCGGATTAACGGAAAGGCGTTCGGTGTGGGGCTGCTTGTCTGGAGCCTCTTCACCGTGGCCATGGGAGGTGCCCTCGGGGAGGAGATTCGGCAGTATCGCCGCCGGCGGTCACCAAGGTGGGTTGCCGCCCGGCTGGCGGCGCTTCGGCAACGGCGCTAAGTGGTGCCACGTCCTTGAGACGTGGCACCAGGTCGGCCTCCACCCGCCCGCCGCTCTCGGCTCGCCGGATGCGAGGACAGAGGGTCGTGGCATGACCGCGAGCGCAATCCTGTCCGGGTCTCTTGCGGACCAGATGCACGACCTCATCCACTCGCCGGGCGTACCCCCGCTCGCGTTCGTCCTCGCGTTCGCCGCCGGTGCGGATGGGGCACCCGTCGGTGTGTTGTTCGCCGGATGCCGCTGGCCAGCCAGAGATTCCGTCGCCCGCCAGCGTCGCGGCAGCGACGATCGCCAGCACGCTCTCGGCCGCAGCGGTGCTGCTGCGCAGCCGACGTACGCTTCGCAGCGCTCACGCCGAGAGCGCCCCACCCGTCGGCGTCAGGTCCGGTGGCCATCATCGAGGGCGGGCGACAATCCGCTCCACCGCTGCCTGATCCAGTCCCTTCTCGCGAAGTGCTGCGATCAACAAGGGATCGAGGCTGTCAAGCAGGGCCGAAACGTCGTGCCGAGGGATCGCGGTGGTGTCGGTGCGGAGTGTGAGGCGCGCGACGCCGTTCGCCATATCGGCCAGCACTCCCAACTTCACGTTGTAGATCTCGAAGCCCTCCTTCCAGGTGATGCTGGTCTCGTCAGTCAGGTCGACTATTGCCTGGTGGGTTCTGCCGTCATCCGACAGCCTCGGCGGGTTGTCACCCCACACCCGCACGTTGAGCCAGCTGTTCATCTCGAAGCCGCCCCGCTCCTGCGCCATCTCGTCCTGTAGCTCGCGGTAGCGCGGAATGTCGTACTGGCCGTGGCGCAATGCGACCAGGGACGCGTGGGCGGTGGAGCGCACGATGTCTTCGAAACGGCGTCCCGCGACCTCGACGCAGAGCCCGGCCATCTGCACCAGTTGGCCGACGAGGCCCTGCGATCTCCGCATGTGCCGATTGCTCACCATGACGGGCAGCCCGACACTTGCCGTGCCGGACCAGGCGCCGATGAGCGCGACGACGGCACCCATCAGCACGACTGCGGGCGAGCAGTCGCCGTACCGACGGGACAGGAGGTGGATGGCGATGAAGGCTGCCTGCGAAGTCACCCTGCCCTCGCAGTAGCGAGGCGAGTCGGGAGGTGCGGACGGACGGAAGAACAGCGTTGCGGGGAACCGGCGCATCTGGTCGCGCCAGTGCTGTAGGGAGCGGTCGCACAACTGGACGCCTGCCTCGCTGGCCTCGAAGTCCGCCTGGTCCGCGGGCTGCCAGTCCTGGGAGGCACGCGGGGCCCGTTCGTCGGAGTTGACGAGCCCCAGTTCGCACTGCAGTTCCGTACGCAGGAGCGCAGCCGCCCACATGTCGGCGACCATGTGGCTCAGCCGCAGCGCCACTAACCGTACGGTGTCCTTCTCGGCGAGAATCACGGCACGGATCGGCAGCTCATGCACCCCGATGTCGATGCCAGCCAGTTCGGCGGAGAGCATCGTGGAGGCTTCCTGGTCGAATCGGGGAACCGTCCACAGTTCCATCTGAACGGTTCCCGAGCTGAGCACATGTTGCCGCAGTCCCATCGCGGTGTCCCGGTCCTCGACGAAGACCGTCCGGAGGGCCTCGAAGCGGTTGACCAGCGAGGCCACCGCCCGTGCGGCATGGTCCGGCGACACGCGGTTTTCACCGGCAATCGGCTGAACGATGTTGATGCACATGTGCAGACCGTCTGACAGGCTGGACAAGGCGTCCCAAACCCACTGCTGTCCCCAGCTGAGATGTGTCGAGACGGATCGGTCGCCGACGAAGTCCAACGGATACGGGCGTCGTTCGACAGCTAGTTTCATCCCGTTCTGCACCTCCGTGTCGCTGATACGATCCGCCCATGTTCACGTTGGACAGCCGGGCGGATGTCCGCCGTCAGCTCATCGAACGCGCACAAAGGGATTCCAGGATCACTGCCGCTGCCCTGACCGGCTCGGCGGCGCACAAGACCGAGGACGCCTGGTCCGACATCGACCTGTTCTTCGGGGTGAGCGGCGGGGCGACCATGGACGTCCTGGTCGACTGGACCAGCTATCTCTACCGCGAGCTCGGCGCGGTTCACCACTTCGACCTGGTGGCCGGGCCGGCCACCTACCGCGCGTTCCTGCTCGGCGACCTTCTCGAGGTCGACCTCGGTTTCACTCCGGTGAGCGCGTTCGGGCCGGTGGGCAACGGCGCGTTCGAGGTGCTCTTCGGTCAGAGCGTGGACCGCAAGCCGGCGGTCACCGATACCGATCACCTCGCCGGCCGCTGCTGGCATCACGTGCTGCACGCGTACGTCTGCATCCACCGCTCGGCAGCCTGGCAGGCTGAATACTGGATCAGCGCGTTGCGCGACAACACACTGACTCTGATGTCTGAGCGACTCGGTCATCCGGGCGACTTTCTCAAGGGAGCCGACCGACTTCCGGCTGAGGCGAGCTCACCGCTGCGCGAGGCGCTGGTCCGCAGCCTGGACAACCCCGAGTTGTCTCGGGCCCTGAGGTCCGCCACCCACGCCTTCGTGGCCGAATTGCGCCACCACGATGCCCGCCTCGCAGCGGCGCTGGGGCCGCGTCTGGTCGACCTCGTCACCGGCTGACCTCCGCTGCCAGGCGTTGGCGGTCGATCTTGCCGTTGGCGTTGAGCGGCATGCTCGACAGTCGTACGAACCGGGCCGGCACCATGTACGGCGGAAGCAGTTCGCCCAGCGCGCGGCGCAGGGCAGAGGCGGCGTCAGGGACGCCGGTGTAAACGGCACAGAGCGTACGCTCATCGCGCTCCACGACGACGACCGCGTCCTCGACTGCCGCCTGCCGGCGCAGCACCGCCTCGATCTCGCCCGGTTCGACCCGCCGCCCACCGAGCTGTACCTGCCGGTCGAGGCGGCCAAGGTGAACGAGTTCACCGTGCTCCCACCGGACCCGGTCGCCCGTGCGAAACCACTGCTCCGCGGTCAGGGTTTTTGCCGAAGGCCCGAGGAAACGCCCGACGTTGTGCGCCGGGTTCAGGTAACCCCCGAAGCGCTGCGGCCCGCGAACACAGAACTCGCCCTCGTCGGCCTGTTGCCCGTCCGCGCCCAGGACGAGCCCCTCGAGGTGGCAGTAGACCCTCCCGATGGGCACGGTGCCGTTGCTGGTCGCCGGCCGATCGGCCGGATCGGTCGGTACCCGGTAGGACGTGCAGCCGACGGTTACCTCGGTGGGGCCGTAGGAATTGTCGATCGAACTGTTCGGCGCCGCCGACTGCCAGGCGTCGACGTGCTGCCAGGTCAACTGATCACCGAGAAATGTGGACTGCCGCAGGCCGGGCATCGCGCCGGGGGTCAGCGTCCCGCGGCGGCGGGCCACGGTCACCGCGGCAGGCACCGAGCACCAGTGGGTGAGGCGACGTTCTCGGACGTAGCGCACCGGGGCGACGAGTTCCGACCCGACCGGCACGATCAGGGCCGCTCCCGTTCCCCAGGCGGCGAAGATGTCCAGTAGGGACACGTCCCAGGTGAGATCCACAGTGTGGGACAGACGGCTGTCGGGGGTCACCTCGTACCGGCCGATGTCGTGCTGAAGGAAGGCCAGCACGTTGCCGTGGGTTAGGGGAACACCCTTGGGTGTGCCGGTCGAGCCGGAGGTGAAGAGGACCAGGGCGACGGTGTCCGGCGCCGGACCGCCAGCGTCCGCCTCGGACATCGAGTCGGGCAGGTCGACCGGTACTGTGCCGATACCGCCGAGGTAGTATGTATCGGCCCTCTCGGCGAGGACGCGGCGAACGCCGACCGACCGGAGCAACTGGCGGGCTCGCTCCGGTGGGTGTCGCGGGTCCAGCGGCACGACCTGGGCCCCGGCCCGGAGCGCCGCCAGGTAGGCGGCGTAGGTGAACGGCGACTTGGCCGCCACCAATCCGATCGGTTCCCCGGACACGATGCCGCGTCGGATGGCGCTGGAACGCTTCCACAGCTCGCGATAGGTCACGATCGTCGTAGCGAAGTCGAGCGCCGTCCGTTCCGGATTGTCGCGGACCGCGCGCGCGACGAGTTCCACCAACGTGGCAGCGGTCATCGAGGCGCTCCTTCGCCGAAGGTCGCGTGGACACGGCGCATCTCCGAGCGGCTGGCTGCGACCACCCGGCCGCCGGAGAGCAGCACCTCCGCGGGCAGCGGGCGGCTGAGGAATCCGTTCAGGCTGGCGGAGAGTCCATACGCGCCGACATTGGGAATCGCGAGGATCGCGCCGGGACGGGCGTCCGGTAGGGGAACGTCGCGACCGAGCACGTCGAGCGGAGTGCAGCTCGGTCCAGCCAGGTCCACGCGTGCCACGTCGTCCGCAGTCTCGGCAGACTCCGTCGGGATAGCCCGCATCGGCAGGAGCCGCCCCAGCCCCGTCATCCCGCCGAGGACGTTGATTCCGGCGTCCAACACCGCGTACGTCTTCCCTCGCGAACGTTTGACGTCGATAACCGTGGTCAGCAGGGTGCCGGACTCGGCGACCAGATACCTGCCGGATTCGAACATCACCTCCGGACGGCTCGCACGCCAACCCGGGAAGCTGGCGTCGAGCTGCTGCTCCGCCTCGGCGCGCAGCCGGGGGTAGCGGGGCCGGGACCCGGCTGCCGCGTACGGTGCGCCGAATCCGCCGCCGAGGTCGATCACGGCGGGTTCGAGCCGGCAGGTCCTGGCGAGTTCGGCCGCTGTGTCGATCGCGGCGCGCAACTCGGCGAGCAGCTGCTCCTCGCTGCGGGCGTTGGTGACCGGGAACAGGTGCAGCCCAGCCACGTGCACCCGTTCGGGCATCCGTTCGGGTGACCAGTGCGCGGCCAGGGTCTCGGCGTCGATACCGAACTGCGAGGCGATACCGGTCATCCGCAGGCCCGAACCGCCGGTGGCGCCCTGCCCATTCACGCGCAGCAACGCCGTCAGATCGGCGCGCTGCCGTGCCGCCGCCTGCCCGAGACGCTCCAGCTCCGTCAACGATTCAACTGAGAAGGCACGAACCCCAGCGGCGACCGCGTGTTCCAGCTCGGCGAGCGGCTTGGCGGGACCGGTGTAGAGCAGCTCCTGTCCGCCGGCGCCCGCCAGGAGAGCGGCCGCGAGTTCTCCTGCCGAACTGACTTCCAACCGGCAACCGGCCTGCCGCAACCGCCTCGCGATGGCGGGATGCGGATTGGCCTTCATCGAGTAGAGCAGCGTCGATGGCGAGGGCAGTACCGCTCGCAGATCGGCGTGAGCCCGGTCTACCCGCTCCAAGTCGTAGACGTACAGGGGGCTGCCGTAGGTGGCGACGAGCGACTGCCTGGTCTGCTCAGCCATGGCGGGTGATCATCGAGGTGGGAGCCGGCCGGGCGCCGTGCCGTACCAGCGCCTTGACGCGGTCGCCCAGCTTCCAGTGGCTGCCGTGCGGCGAGCGGTACGGTGGCCAGACGGCGGTGTCCAGGACACCCCACCGGGCCAGGACGGCCAGTGAGAGCGGATCCGACACCAGCCACTCGCCGTCGACCTTGAGTTCTGCCCAGGCGTGGGTGGTGGAGAAGGGCTGGGTCAGTAGTACCCCGAACGCCATCCGGGCCGATATTCCGTAGCAGGCAGCCTTGTCTACAAGGAACCGGGCGCCGGACTGGCAGTCGGCAAGCTTCGCGTCACGGAGGAAGGCCGGGTCGTCGGCGAGCGCGTGCGGCAGCCGCGCGAAGTTCACGTCGTCCAGCTCTGCCAGCAGCTCGCGGTGCGCGCCGGTGAAGTGGCTGGTCCGGCCGCCAGGCAGCGCCACCGTCAGGCGGTAGTGGCCGGTGTTCATCGGCGTGAGCATCGTGACCTGGATGTTGCTGCTTATCGAGCGGGACAGGTTGAAGCCGCAGGCTCCGTCGTGTGCAGGTGCGGGGCATCGGCTGTGCAGATCGATCGTGCGCTGCACTACCGTCTCCGCCGCGCCGGCTTCGAGCGCCGCGCCCATCAGCTGTATGGCGCTGCGGTGCGGCGAGGGCAGCCGAAGCTCCTCGCAGGCATTGCGCAGGTCATTTGTGTAGAAAGTTGGTTCCGCCCCGTCGGTGCCGTGCGGGAAGCCGAGGGCGAGGAGTCGGGCGAGTAGCACGTCGGGCATTCGATGGATCCGACGGGCGCTCTCCCGGGACTCGGTGAAGGCGCGGTACCGATCGGGGATCCGCTGGGCGCGCTCGACGACGACCGCCAGTGCCTCGTCGCTCGGGGCGACCTCGATGGGAATGGTCTCGGCCGTGGTCACGCAGCATCCTGGTGCCGCCGGACCACGTTCCACAGGTCGCGGGGTGTCGCGAAGATGTCGCCGAGCAGGTCCTCGTCGGGGATGATTACGTCGTACGTCTCCTCGATCTCTGCGAGTAGCTGGACGGCTGCCAGCGAGTCCAGGCCCGCCGCCAGCAGGTCGGTCTCCGGGGTGAGCTGCCCGTCGCCGAGCAGTGGCACGGTTCGCCGGAGGATCTGCTCGAAACCGGGGTCCAGGATGTCGTCGGTCATGCGACTGCCGCCCCTTCAGCCCCGCCCAGGACGAAGCTCGCCATCGTCGTGGACCTGCCGGGCTCGTACCAGTTGAGGCAGGCCATCGCTGCCGTACACCGGATAGGAAAGGCGGGCTCCGCCTCGTCCACGTCGCCCACACTGGGCGCCCACCCGTAGGCGAGAGTCACGTGTGGCAGCGGCGCCGTGCTCGGGCTGCCATACGGTGGATAGCCGGGGTACGCCCGCCACAGCGTGTCGGTGAGAGCACAGAACGGCTCTGCGGGTTCTGGTTTCAGATAGACGGTGCCGTCCTCGAACGTGTGTCGGGTGCCGGCAACGGTGAACGCGAACGGCCTCGTCCGGGCAAAGATGCCGCGCAGCCGGTCCAGCAGCTCGGCGCCAACCTGTTCGGCCGAGACGAACGGGCCGAGCACCGTGACGTGCGCGTGAACGGAGTTCGGGTCGGCGAAGACGAATCCGGGCAGCGCACGCTGCATCCGGGGGCGGACGAGCGGCTCCAGCGCCGGCACGGGTATCACGATCGCTGAGTGGGCCATGCGGGCTCCAGGATGTCGGTATCGGTCATGTCGGTGTCGGCGAAGAAGCCTGTGGCCGCCTGGGCCGCCCACAGGCGTGCGTAGTGTCCGTCGGCCGCGAGCAGGTCGTCGTGCCGGCCGGTCTCGACGACCCGGCCGGCGTCCAGGACGACGATTCGGTCGGCGCGAGCTGCGGTGGCCAACCGGTGCGCGATCACCACCGTGATACGGCTCCGGCCAAGGCGTGCCATGGCGTCGAGCACGGCAGCCTCCGCAGCGGGGTCGAGCGCGGCCGTCGCCTCGTCAAGCAGCAGCACATCTGGCCGTACCAGCTCGGCGCGGGCCAGAGCGAGCAACTGACGCTGCCCGGCTGACAGCCCCTGTCCCCGCTGGCCGGTGGGGTGCGAGTAGCCGCCGGCGAGACCGGCGATCATGGCATGGGCGCCCACCCTCCGGGCGGCCGCCTCGACCTCTGCGTCGGATGCCCTCGGGCGTCCGTACGCGATGGCGTCACGCACGGCTCCGGCCGTCAGGTACGGATCCTGCGCGACGATGCCGAGCCGCCGCCGATGTCCGGTCAGGTCGACCTGCCGCAGGTCGACGCCGTCGACGAGGACCTTGCCCACGGTGGGGTCGTAGAAGCGGGCCAGCAGTTTGATGAGGGTCGACTTCCCGGACCCGCTGCGGCCGACCAGCGCCACGGTCTCGTCTGCCCGCACGGTGAGTTCCACGTCGGCCAGTGCGGGTCGCACGGCACCGGGATAGGTGAAGCTGACTCCGCACAGCCGAATCTCGGTGGCCGGTCGCCGAGCCGGAAGCGGATTCGATGCCCTCGCAGGATGCACCGGCGCTCGCATCAGCGTGCGTAGTTGCGTGAAGCCGACCGCCGCCTGCCGATAGCGGTCGAGCACCTGGGAGAGGTCCTGCACGGGTGAGAAGACGAGACCGATGTAGAGGAAGAAGGCGAACAGCACACCTGCGCTCAGGTCGCCGCTCGCCAGCCGGGCTGCCCCGACGAGCAGCACAGCCGCCCGGGTGAGATCGCCGAGCAGGCTGATGAACTGGAGGTAGACGCTGATCAGGAGGTGGGCCCGCAACCGGGAGTCCCGGTAGCCGCGTGACGCCGTGACGAACCGATCGCGGAGATCTCCGACCCGACCGTAGATCTGCGCCACGCGCAGACCCGTGATCACCTCGTGCAACGTGGTGTTCAGCGCTCCCACCAGACGCCGGGCCGCAGCATAGGCAGGCATCGCGACCGCTCGGAACAGCCACGTCGCGAGGGCGGCGACCAGCAGCGCGAGGACCAGCACGAGCGTCAGCCCCACATCCATGGTCAGTAGCGCGGCCAAGACCGTCACCAGCATCGCCGTACTGACCAACGCGACTGGCACACCGGAACGCAGGAAGTCGCCCAACGCGTCGACATCGGTGGTCATCCGGGTCAGCAGCTGCCCGGTCGGCTGACTGTCGTAGTAGTCGAGCCCGAGCCGCTGCAACTGGCTGAACGCGCGGACGCGCAGTCGCATGAGCACCTCCTCACCGGCGCGCGCTGATGCCGTCGCACCACCCATCGCCGCCAGCCAGCTCACGCCGGCAACCACCAGCACCAGCAGCGCGATAACGAGCAGCACGGGATGGGAGCCTGCCCGGATGCCCCGATCCACGCCTTCGCGAAGCAGTGCGGGGATCGCCGTGCGGGCGCCGATGTCGAGGAGGGTCAGGACAAACGCTGCGGCCAGCAGCAGGCGTACGGAATTGAGCAGTTCCGCCAGGCGCAGCGAGGGCGGATCGTGGGGGAGTGACGCGTCGACGGGCTCGGCCTTGAGATTTGTGGTGTCGGGTTCGGACTGCGCGCTGTCGCAGGGATCCTGTGGGACGGCCAGCCGCCTGTCGGCGGAGGCGAAGATCGATCGGAAGGCCGCGCAGCGGCGCTCGACCTCGGCGAGCGGCCCGGCGTCTATGACGCGACCGTCCTCCATGACCACCACCCGGTCCGCCGCCTCCAGTATCGAACGTCGGCGGGTGATGAAAATGGTGGTGCGCGCTGCTTTGCGGAGATTGGTATGGACGCGGCGCTCGGTCTCCGGGTCCAGCGCGGACGTGGCATCGTCGAGGATCAGCAGAGACGGTCCGGGGAGGATCGCCCGGGCGATCGCGACCCGTTGGCGCTGTCCGCCGGAAAGGCGCCCGCCGCGCTCGCCGACCGGGGTGTCGTAACCCTTCGGCAGTTGGGTCACGAAGCCAGCGGCTGCCGCGTGTGTCGCAGCCTCGATCTGCCGCATCCCCGCGGCAGGCCTTCCGAACGCGATATTCGCGCGAACCGTGTCGTCGAAGAGGAAGTCGTCCTCGAATACCAGGCCGAGGCGGGCCCGCAGCTCTGCCGGCCGAACCTGGGTGAGATCGACGCCGCCTACCAGCACCGTGCCTGCGTCTGGCCGGTAGAACCGGCCGAGCAGTCCCAGCAGGGTGGACTTGCCGGCGCCGGCCGTGCCGACCACGGCGACGGTCTCGCCAGCCTCGATTCGTAGCGTCAGCCCCTTGAGCGCGGGCGGGTCGTCCCCGTAGGCCAACCACGCGTCACGGAGTTCCACACTCAGCGGCCCGGGTGGCAGGGCAACTGGTTTGCTGGGTTCATCGGCCTCGGGCGTCGCGTCGATGACGGCCAGCACCCGCTCGGTGGCGGCTCTGGCCTGTTGCGTCACGGTGAGCAGTGGGGTCAGGCCGCGGAGCGGGCTGATCACCTGGTTCAGGTAGACGCAGAACGCGAGCAGGGTGCCGATGCTCAGCCGGCCCGACATCGCCAGCCCGCCGCCGAGGAGTAGCAGCGCCCCCTGCCAGACAAGGGGTACCGCCTGCAGCGCCGCCGAGTACCGGCTCTGTAGCCGGGCGGTCGTCAGGTTCGCGGCGTACAGGGCTCGACTCTGCTCCTCGAGCTGCGCCAGTTCGCGCGCCTCCTGGGCGAAGCCCTTGACCACGACGGCGCCCGACACCGCGGCTTCGACCTGGCTGGTGACCTCGGCGGTGTGCTGCTGCGCCGCAGAGGTCACCGGGAACAGGCGGCCCGGCGCCCGATGCGCCATCCACCACAACGCCGGCACCATAGCCGCTGCGAACAGCGCCAGCCAGGGCGACAGGACCGCCATCGCGGCGAAGATCATGAGGAACAGCAGCCCATTGCCTACGAGGACTGGTAGCGCCGCGATGGCCCCCTGCACCAGGGCCAGGTCGGCGACCGTACGGCTGACGAGCTGACCGGTGCTCAGACGGTCCTGACCTGGGCCGTCCAGGGCGGCGAGCGCGTCGAACGCGCTCGTACGCAGTTCGTGCGTCACGTCCAGGGCGAGCCGACCGGCGTAGTAGCTGCTCAGGAGGTTGATCGCGTACCCCAGGACGGCGAGTCCCACGAGCAGCCCGGCCCACCACCACACGCCTGGGCTGCGAACCCCGGCGATCAGGTCGTCCACTGCCGCCCGCACGACCAACGGGGTTGCCGCAGAGCACACCTGGGCGACAACTACGCCGACCAGCAGCGCGAGCAGCAGACGCCGGTGATGCAGGCAGTACGCCGCGAGCCGGCGACGCCAGGATCGAGGGTTCGGTTCCGGCATCAGGCCGAGCACACTTTGCACAACTCATCGAACGTGCAGGTCAGCAGCATTTCCATGGAGGGCCGAAACCCCCACGTCAGCTCGATCCGGTTGGCGAGCATGGTGGCGATCAGCGAGTTGCCGCCGGCTTCGAGCAGTCGGGTCTGCGGCCCCACGTCGTCCACATCGAGCAGTTCCTGCCACATTCCGCCGATCATGCTCCGCACCTCGGCAGTGCTACGTTCGCTCATCACTGCTCCCCATCCCAGAGCACCGGGCAGATCTCGGGATCGGAGTAGTCCGGATTGCCGGCCTCGTCGAGGCGGCACAACACGTCGTTGACGTGCGAGAGCCGGTTCCCCTTCTCGTCCGTGTTCGGCACGTATCGGTTCGTGTGGTCCTGCATGTGTACGGCGAGCGCGATCCGCGGACGATCTGCGACGTTGCGCCGGCTGCCGTGGATCGTGCGGCAATGGTGGAAGCTGACCTGGCCGCGTCGCATCAATAGGGAGACCGGCTCGAAGCTGCCCCCGGGCCGGCTTATCCGCTTCTCGATCTCCCGGTGGTCTGTCTCGTGGAAGTACTCCAACTGGTCGTTGCCGGCCCAACGGTGGCTGCCGTCGAGCACCTGCATCGGCGCCAGGTCCTCGTCGATGTCCTGAAACGCGATCCAGGCGGTGATCAGCTCGCGGGAGGAGCAGGTCTTCCAGTACGCGATGTCGGTGTGCCAACCGACGTTGCTCTGCTCCGCCGCCAACTGTGGTGGTTTATAGATCAGCTGGTCGTGGAAGAGGCGGACGGTGGGGGTGCGGGCAAGGGTGGCCGCGGTCGCCGCGATCAGCGGATGGTGGACCAGCCGGCGTAGCTCCTCGACCTGAAGGGAGACGTAGTCGTTCTGCCGCAGTGTATTGCCGCGGCTCTCGTTCCAGTCGGTGCCCAGCTCGACGAGCAGGTGCGCATCCCGCTCGCCGCTGTAGTACCGCTCGACGCCGAATCGGGCGTCGTCGATTTCCTCTGCGGTGAGCAGCGGTGGCGAGATCCACCACCCGTGCTCCTGGTAGAACTGAACGTCTTCCTCGTTGGGCAGCAGCGCGGCCTGGGCGTCGGCGAGCCTCAAGGCGACCTCCTCTCGTACCACTGGGACCATGCCCCCACCGGACTGAGCACCTCGACCGGCGCCAACTCGGTCACCGGCCGGAGGGTGAGCTCTCCGGGTGCCGGCCGGACGGCATCCGGGAGCGGCTCGCCGAACAGGGCGGCGTACGTGCTCACCGGCGTTTGCGGACTCTCGCAGAGATCGATCAGGATCTCCTGGTAGACCTGCAGGGCCTGGGCGACGGCACCGTCGCTGAGCGCGTCCGGGGGATAGAGGGCAGACAACGTCAGCGCGCCGTTCACCTCCCGGGTAAAGAACGTCAGCCGGGCGGGCGTGGCAGCTGGCACGCCGGTGGTCTCGTCGTCGAGGTACAGGCCGATGACGTCGCACCCGGCGAGACGCAGCGCGTCCATCGGATAGCGGTCCATGAGGAACATCGCCTCGGGCGGAGCTGCGTCGGCCCAGTTCAGTTCCGTGCCGAGCCGGTTGAGCAACGCCGGAAACGGCAGTCGCTGATGATCGAGTACAGCCAGCATGGTCGCGGAGGTGCGCAGCAGGCATTCGGCCAGTGACGGGTCACCACGCAGGTCGGTGCTCGTTAAGAGTGGGTTGTAGTGAGCACCCAGCACCGTTGCGCTGGGTGCGGTCGGCCGGTTCGCGGCCAGCGTGCCGACGATCGGCTCGGTCACGCCGGTCCAGCTCAGCAGCAGCGCCTTGAAAGCGGCGAGCAGCAGGACGAACGGTGACGCCACGGCGTGGCGGGCCACCTCGCGGATGTGGTTCACGAGGTCGTCCGGCAGCGCGACGACCTGCCGGCGCAGCCGCGTGCCGGTGCCGTCCGCCGCCGCCGAGGAGGGCAGACCGCAGCGCGGGCTGGCGGCCCGCAAGCGGGCCCGCCACCAGTCCACCTCCTGAGCGCCGGCGGCACTCGCCAACCAGTCCTGTTGGTCGCGCGCATGCTCGCCGCAGTCGATGAGCGCTGGCTCCAGCGCAGCGGGCCGGCCGTCGCGCCGGGCCGCGTAGCTCTTGCTCAACGCCAGACCAAGCGTGTGCAACGACCAGCCGTCGGCGGCGATGTGGTGCAACGTCAGCAGCAGAACGTGGTGCGGCTCCGCCGTCGGCGCGTCGCTGTCGGCGCCGGGGCTGATCAGCAGCAGCGCCGCTCGGATCGGGACCTCGGTGGACAGATCGAAGCGGCGACTTCGCTGCTCGTCGGCGATCCGGCCGGCGTCGGCCAGACCGGGCACGGTCCTCGGAACAAGATCGAGAGCAGCGGCGACCGCTGCCGGTTCCAACACCACCGCCGCCGGCTCCCCGGCCACGGCCGGGTAGAGGGTCCGTAGCGGCTCGTGCACCAGGAGGACGTCGTCAAATGCCCCGGTCAGCGCGGGTACGTCCAGCGGACCGGTGATGAGCAGCGCGTAGCTCAAACTCAGCGCCGCGTGCTCCCGCGTACGGCGGGCCAACGCCCAGATCTCCCGCTGCGAGGCGGTGAGCTGCCCGGACCCGTCGGTCCGGACATCGGTGGCCGCGTACTGCGTCACGGCCGGACCGCGTAGACGAAGTGCACCGGGGTGCCGGCGTGCAACGGGTCCTGCTCGGTGGTGACCCGGTAGCCCCGCCGGGTCAGGAGCGCGGCGATGGTGGCGACCCGGTCGTCCAGGTCGTGCGCCTCGACCACGATCTGGCCGATGCGCTCCCAGTCTGCCTCGGCGATACCGTCGAGCACCTCGAGCTCTGCCTTCTGCACGTCGATCTTGAGCAGATCGATGTAGTCCGCCCCGGTCTCCGCGAGCGCCTGGCTGAGCGTCCGTCTGGGCACGATGAACGTGGTCGCGAGCATGCGCTCGTCGAGATACTCGCCAGAGCCCGCCAGCAGACCACTGGCCTCCTCGCCGAGGCGTGACAGGTTCGCCAGGATGCCGGAGAGCAGTCGGCGCTCCTGTGCGTCGTCAGGGTGGAACGATGACATGCCGGTCAGGTTGGGATAAAAGGTCAGTTCCTTGCGGTCCGCCTCGGCGCCCAGCCCGTACGGCAGGATCTGCACGTTGGACAGTTTCTCGGTGTTCATGCGCAGCGCCTCGAACAGCGGCGGACACGGCTCGAACGCGTACACCCGGGCATTGGGCGCCCGGTCGAGGGCGTAGAGCGTGAAGAGTCCGATGTGGGCGCCGACGTCGAAGATCACGCCGTGATCGGGGTAGCGGATGCCACCCCGGTCGTACGTACGGTGCTCGAACACGTCGCGGTAGAGGTAACGGGTCTCTGCGGGCTGCAGACAAACGACACTGCGGTCGTCGGGCATGCTCAGGGGCCGCATCTGTGGGACGGTGACGGGCTGCTCCGTGACAGCCGGCCCGGCGACCTTCGTCCCGCCGCCCCGCGCGGCCCGCTGAGCGTCCACCTCCTTCGCGACCGTCGCCACGGTCGTGCCGCGCAGCAGGTTGCGCAGCGGAAGCGCCACCGAGAACCGCTCGTTGACCTGAGCCACGACCTGAATCCCGATGAGGGAGTGTCCACCCAGGTCGACGAAGTTGTCGTGGCGACCGACCGGACGGCGTAGGGCCGCCGACCAGATCTCCGCGATCACCTCCTCGGTCTCGCCGACCGCGGATACGCTGCCCGAGGTCAGCGCCGCCTCGGCCGGCGGCGGCAGGGCTTTGCGGTCGACCTTGCCGGTCGGGGTCAACGGCAGCGACGTGGTGTGCACGATCGCCGCGGTCGCAGGGACCATGTGGTCCGGGATGCGTTCCAGCAGTAGCTGGCGGATACGGGAAGCCGCGGGCTCGCCGTCCGTCTCGGTGATGACGTGGACCACGAGCTGGCGGCCAAGCCCCTCCACGTGGTGCACGGTGGCGGCGGCCCGCCGGATGCCGGGTAGGTGCAGCAGGTTCGCCTCGATCTCGCCGAGTTCGATCCGGTAGCCGCGGATCTTGACCTGGTCATCCAGGCGCCCGAGGAATTCGATCGTGCCGTCGGCCAGGAAGCGGCCCCGGTCGCCGGTGCGGTAGACGCGGCCACCGGGAAGGAACGGGTCCTCGCTGAAGCGTTCCGCGGTGGCGGCTGGGTCGAGGTATCCGCGAGCCGGCGCGACGCCACCGATGTAGATCTCACCTGGTACACCGGCCGGTACCGGCGCTCCCCATGGATCCAGCAGGTAGACCCGGACGTTGCCGATCGGCCGGCCGATCGGTGGTGTCTCCGGCCACCGCGTGCTCGCCTCCGTCAGTCGGTACGCGGTCGCCACGTGAGTCTCGGTTGGGCCGTACTGGTTGTCCAGTTGACAGTCGAGCCGATGAAAGAGCCGCCGCACGGGCATGGAGATCTGCAACTGTTCACCCGCGACGACGACCTCCCGCAGCATCGGCAGGCCGAGTTGGGCCGTGTTCGCGGTGACCGCCAGTTGATCCAGGCTCACCGGGGGCAGGAACACCCGGGCGATCCGGTGATGCTCGATGAAGCGGGGCAACTGTGAGACATCGTCGCGGACATCGTCCGGGGTCACCACGAGGCTGCCGCCGAAGCCGAGCGTGGAGAAGATCTCCTGGAAGCTGACGTCGAAGCCGATCGACGTGCGCTGCATGGTGCGCCGGCCGGCCGGGTCCTCACCCCGGTCGCGCTGCCACGTCACCAGGTTGACAAGGGTCCGGTGGGTCATCGCCACGCCCTTGGGTCGTCCCGTTGATCCCGACGTGTACATGACGTAGGCGAGGTCGTCGGCGGCGATTTCTATCTCTGGCGCGGCGTCCGGCTGCCGGTCGACCTCGGCCGCCGCCCGGTCGAGCTCGATCAAATCAGGGCCGGGCGCGGGGAACAGGCCGGCGAGAGGGGACTGGGTGACCATCAGTTCCATGCCCGCGTCTTCGATCACCATCTGGTTGCGCCGCGCGGGGAACGTGGCCACCACCGGCACCACAGCCGCGCCGGCCCTCAGGATGGCCAGGACTGCGATCAGCAGGTTCGCCGAGGCGGCAAGGCAGAGCCCGACGCGGGATCCCGGACGCACGCCGCGCTCGACCAGGTGCCGTGCCAGACGGTTGGCGCGCGCGTCGAGCTCCCGATAGGTGAAGGTGCCATCGTCGGACACGACCGCCTCGGCGTCGGCGTGCTGCCGTACCGCCTCGGCCACCAGGTCGGTCAGCGTGCGCAGGTCAATGGTCGAGACCGGTCCGCCGCTCCAGACATCAATGATCTGCTGGCGCTCGCTGTCGTCGAGGTAGTCGACGTCGCGCGTCGCGTCGGCGGTCCGGGACGCCGCCGCCAGGAACCGCAGTAGGTGCCGGCCGAACCGGGTGACCGTGTCGGTGTCCTGCACGACGGCGTTGTACTCCAGGAACAGGCCCGTACCCGTGACCGTCACGGAGACGTCGTGCCGCGTATCTGGCAACGCCTCGACCTGCGGGTCGGTGTTCAGCAGCACAGCGAACAGCGGGTTGCGGTTGGTGACATCACCGAGGCCGAGTTCACCGAGCAGGCTGTCCACGAAGTGGGCGTGCGCGGACGCCTCGGCCAGCGCCGAGGAAGCATTGGCCAGGATGGTGTCGAACGAATCGTCCGGATCCACGGTCACCGCCACGGGCAGCGCGATGCCGTCGACGACGCAGCCGATCACGATCGTCTGCGGTTCGGTGGACCCGCTGTAGCGGCATAGCACGGCGGCCACGGTCGCCAGCCAGGTGATCCGCGCCCGCTCGGGGTCGGTGGTGTCGGTGACACCCACGTCCATCGGCAGTTCCATGCGCTGGCTTCGGCGGCGGTAGATCTTCGAGCGGCGGCGGAACAGCGGCGGTCCGGCATCGCGTACGGCGCTGCGGAGCCGGTCGGCCCAGTAGGCCAGATCCTGCCGGACGGCGATACCTTCGGTCTGCGTCACTGAGACATTCCCCTTGGATCGAGACTGGTCAGGAGTGGATGGCTTGGCGGTCCTACGGCCCTGACCAGAGCACTGGGCAGATGGCCGGATCCGAGTAGTCGGGATTGCCGTCGGCGTCCTGTCTGCACAGCAGGTCATTGATGTGCACGGTGCGCCGCCCGGACTCCTCGAAGTGGGTGACGTACCGGTTGCTGTCGTCCTGGAAGTGCAACGCCAGGGCGAGGCGGTCCCGGTCGGCGCTGCGGTTGGGTTCGCTACCGTGGATCGTGCGGCAGTGGTGGAAGCTCACCTGGCCGCGTCGCAGGCGCAGCTGTACCCGTTTGGCCGGCGTGACGCCGCCGATGGAGTGCTCCAACGTCGCCATGTCGTGCTCGTTGAACGTCCGCATCCATTCGGTGTCGGTCCGCCGGTGGCTGCCGTCCAGGAACGACAGCGCTCCGGTCTCGCCGTCGCAGTCCTGGAACGGGATCCAGGCGGTCAGCATGTTGCGCGACGAACAGGTCTTCCAGTACGCCGCGTCGACGTGCCACCCGACAACGGAATCGACCATGTCCAGCCCCGGCGGCTTGCAGATGAGCTGGTCGTGAAAGAGCCGGATGGTGCGGGATCCGGACAGCAGAGCCGCCGTCTGGGCGACGATGGGCAGCTCGAGCAGTTGGCGGATGTCGTCGTTCTGCAACGACACGTAATCGTTGAGACGTATCGTGTTGCCGTGCTCGGCCTGCCAGTCGAGGTAGCCGCCGTTGATCAGCATGGGATGGTCGCGCTCGCCCGCGTAGTGCCGCTCGGCGCCGAGCGCGGCGGTCTCGAGCACATCGTCCGGGATGATCTTCGGTGAGACCCACCAGCCGTGTTCCTGGTAGAACGCCACGTCCTGCGCCGTCGGCAGGTTGGTGCGGGCATCCAGCATGATCTGACCTTTCGGCTCGGATGTGGTCACGACGCGACTCACCGGCCCGGCTGTGACCGCATGACCGTCAAGGCAGCGCCGAACGGCACGTTGGGATACACGTTGAGTTCCGTCGGTATCCGAACGTGCAGCAGCGCCGGCGCGCTCTCGTCACGCCACAGCCAGGCAAGTGCGTCGGGCACCTCCTCCGGCCGGGAGACCGACCGGCTGGCAATGCCGTACGCCTCGGACACGCGCGCGAAGTCGGGTGCGTCGTAGCCCTCCACCGTCGTCGGGTAGCGCCCCTCGAACGCCTCTTCCTGCAGTTGCCGTACCGACCCGTGCGCCCCGTTGTCGACGATGACCAGTTTGATCGGCAGTTGGCCGCGGGCGACGGTCTGCAACTCCTGGATGTTGAACTGGAAGGCGCCGTCACCGGCCACGACCACCACCGGCCGACGTGCGTGACAGGCCACGCCGATGGCCGCCGGGAACGCCCATCCACACGGCCCGAGCCCCAGGGCGGGGAGCAGCCGCTGCCCCTGCGCGGGCTGGAGCGACTGGCAGGCCCACCAGAGATGCTGGCCGGCGTCGATCACGAACGCCGCCGCCGGATGCGAGGCCGCCGAGAGCTGTCGCATCAGCACGTTCGGGTTGATCCCGGCGTGGCCGGTGAGTTCCTCGGTGTCCGGCCGCTGCGCCCGGGTCCGGTCGATGTGCGTGCGCCACTCGTCGTGGTTCGGGAAAACCTGTCCGTCGGACGCCGTCAGCGCCGCGTCGAAAAAACTACGCAGCTCGGCGACGATCGTCCGAGCCTTCCGTACCCGCCGCATCTCCCCGGGGTCGCAGTCGACCTGGATGACCTGGCGGCCCCGGCCCCAGGCCGCGACGTCGGCGCCCAAGGTGCCGAAGTCGAGACGGGAGCCGAGGACCAGCACGAAGTCGGCCTCCGAGACGGCCAGGTTGACCCAGCGGTTCCCGTACATGCCGATCATGCCGAGGCGCAGCGGATCTTCGGAGGGAAGGACGTCCAGCGCGGTTACCGACGCTGCCACCGGTACCCCGAGGCGTCGCAGCAGGCGTCGCGCGGGCTCGGCGGCCCCCGCAGCTTGTACACCGCCCCCGACCAGCACCAGGGGGCGCGACGCCGAGGTCAGCTCGTGCAGTACCTCGGCGATCGTGCCCGGGTCGACGGCCGACGGCGCGGTGGCGGTGACGCGTCGCGGCGCGGCCTGCGGCGGGACGCTCATGGTCTGCACGTCGGACGGTAGTTCGACGAGAACCGGTCCGGGACGGCCGTCGACGGCCAGCCGCATCGCCCGGTCGAGCAGCTCCGGGACCTCGTCACCGGAGCCGGCCCGCCAGGCCGCCTTGGTGACCGGTGCGGCCATGGCCACAACGTCACACTCCTGGAAGCCGTACTGCCGGATCGGCCGGTCGCCCTTCAGGAGGTAGCTCTGCACCTGTCCGGTGACGAAGATGGCGGGGACCGAGTCCAGGTAGGCGCTGGCGATGGCGGTCAGCATGTTCGTGGCGCCGGGACCGGCGGTGGCGAACGCGACGCCGGGCGCGCCAGCGAAGCGGCCCACCCCGTCGGCCGCGAAGGCAACCGCCTGCTCGTGGTGCATGGTGATCAGCTCGATGCCGGCACGACGGTGGATCGCGTCCAACATCGGTGCGATCATTCCACCGGGTAGTGTGAAGACCCGGGAAATTCCGTTTACCGACAGCCACTGGGCGACGTACTCGCTGACGGTCTTCTTCGCGTCGCCGGGTACGGAGGTGTCTATCATGACTGGTCCACCTAAAATGTGTTCTCGGTCGGCCAGCTCTTCAGCTCGGGCAGGCAGTTGTCAACGAAGAGCCGAATATTTTGAAGTCCGTCCTCCTCGGGCATGCCGTGAAAAATGGTGAGGACTCCCTGTAAGTCCAGCGCCTTGTGCAATTCCTCGAAACGCCGCAGCACGTCGTCGGGCGTGCCGTAAATGACGGAGGCGGGTGGCAGGTCCAGATCCGGCTCGGATGAGTCCCGCATGGCTCGGTAAAATTCATAGCTCTTCGTCCCGCCGAACGCGGGGTCACCCATCCCGTAATGGCGGACCGCGAGGCGGTGACTGGCCCGATGGTATTTCTTGGCGAGTTCGAGGGCTCTGTCGCGGCTGGGGTCCACGACGACGTTGGCCGACAGCAGCGGCCGTGGCGCCGATCCGCCGTTGACCTGGCTCCAGGTCTGCCGGTGCCGATCAACGTCCTGAGCGATCAGCTCTAGCGGTTTGACCATGATGTGCATCGACCCGAGGCCGAGCCGGGCCATGAGTGGGGCAGACTCGGGCGAGACTGAGGCGCTGAAGATCCTTCCCGAGAACGAGCGAGACGGGCGAGGCCGCAGCTCACGGCGGGGTTGTCGCGTCATTTCGCCACCTTCGATGACCCCGGTCTCGAGCGCTGCAAGCAAGAGCGCGGCGCACTCCTCGAAGCGGACGCGAGACTCCTGGATCGGCACGCGTAGGCCCTCGAACTCCTCGCGGGAGAGGCCGCGGCCAACGCCGACGACGAGCCGCCCGTCGCTGAGGTGGTCGGCGAGCAGGATCTGTTCGGCCAGGCGCAGCGGGTCGTGCCACGGCAGCACGAGCACGGCGGTGCCAAGCTTGATGGTGCCGGTACGGCCGGCGACATAAGACAGCAGTTGCAATGGGTTGCCGATCAGCCCGTAGTCGCTGAAATGGTGCTCGGTAACCCACAACGAATCGAATCCATAGGACTCGGCGTCTACGCAGACCGATATCTCTTTACGCAGGAAAACGTCATCGGGCATTCCTGTCAGATTCTGGAAAGCCGCTTCGAATCCCACGTGCATAGAATGAGCCCCTCACCCGTTGGAAGAACATTCCGGGAAGATTGGTCATACGTAATACGTGTCGCTTATCCGAGGCTAGCAGGCACCCTTAAGGCCGTCAAGAGGGGTTGGCAATCGACTATGTCTAGACGTACGATACGGCTAGATCACCTCTCCTTCAGCCAGGCACATTGCAGATCATCAGGGTGCACTCCGCGGTGGGGTAGTCAATGATCATTCCGATTCAGTGACATCGACGATGGGCGTGCGGACGTGCACATTGGCCATTGTGGCAAGTTGCGAGTGTGTCCGAGTCTTCGCGTGGACCACCTAGCCAACCGAGGCGCCGATGATCATCCCGCGCTTACCTACCGCTTGGAGACCATCACCTATGCGGCCTTGCGGCGGCGGGTCGCCCGGGTCGCCGACGGACTCCGTCGCCGAGGAGTCTGCCGGGGCGATCGCGTGCTGATCTACGCCGAGAAGCGGATCGAGACGGTCGTCGCGATGCTTGCCGTCGCTGCGACCGGCGGCGTGATGGTGCCGGTTAATCCGCAGTTCAAGGAGCGCCAGTTGGCCCACGTGGTCGCTGACTGCACGCCCCGGGTGCTCATCACCGTCGCCGAGCGCCTGTCGATCGCACTGGTGGCATGCGGAGACCGCGTCGAGCAGATAGTGATGCTCGACAGCATCACGGCCGATGCGCTACCCGGCGGCGACGACACCGCAACGGCGAGGGCCGACTCCGCAACGATCGAGACGGATCCCGGGGCGATCTTCTATACCTCCGGCAGCACCGGATCCCCCAAGGGCGTCGTCGTCTCCCACCGGAACTTGATCGCCGGCGCCGAGAGCGTCGCAGGGTACCTGGCACATCGCGCCGACGACGTCATCCTGTCGGCTCTACCGCTCAGCTTCGATGCCGGCTTCAGCCAGATCACCACGACCTTCGCCGTGGGCGCCCACCTGGTCCTCGCCACCTACTTGCGTCCCGGTCAGGTGGCTCAGCTGTGCGGCCGGCACCGGGTCACGGGCCTGACCTGCGTGCCGCCGATGTGGCGTGAGCTGACTGCCGTTGCGTGGCCGACCGAAGCCGTTGCGAACCTGCGCTACTTCGCCAGTACCGGTGGCGCGATGCCGAGGCCCACATTGGACGCTCTGCGCCGACAGTTCCCGCGCGCCAAGCCATTTCTCATGTACGGGCTGACCGAGGCGTTCCGCTCGACCTACCTGGAGCCCGCCGAGGTGGACCGGCGACCGGGGTCGATCGGTAAGGCCATCCCGAACGCTGAGGTACGCATTCTGCGGCCGGACGGAACCGAATGCGAGCCGGGTGAGCACGGTGAGTTGGTGCACCGCGGCGCCACCGTCGCCTTAGGCTACTGGAACAGTCCGGAATCGACCGCGCGGCGTTTCCGTCCGGTGCCGCCGCGCAGCCCCGGTCTAACGGGCGACGTGGCGGTCTGGTCGGGTGATACGGCCTACCGCGACGAGGACGGCTTCCTCTACCTCGTGGGCCGGACCGATGAGATGATCAAAACCTCGGGGTACCGGGTAAGTCCGACCGAGGTTGAATCGGCGGCGCTCGACACGGGCCTGGCTACCGAGGCCGTCGCGTTCGGCGTCGAGGACGAGAAGCTCGGTCAGCGGATCGTCCTCGTCGTGACGTCACCGTGTGACACCGAGCGGCTCACCGAGGCGCTCGGCGAGCTGCTTCCCAGCTATCAGATCCCAGGGACCACCGTGGCGGTCTCCGAGCTGCCGCGCTCTCCGAATGGCAAGTACGACCGCGCCGCCCTTCGTCGCACGATCATCGGGGGTCGAGAATGAGGTACCGCTCCGGCTCATCCGCCGACGATCCGCTCAGCTGTCCTCACGGCGAGCGCGCAAGCCGCCAGAGTCGGATTGGTCGCGCCCGCGGTACGCAGCAACCCGGTGCCAGCCAGGTAGAGGTTGTCGAATCCCCAGACCTGGCCGTGGTCGTCGACGACGCTCTGCGCGTCGCCGGGCAGCCCCATTCGAGTGGTGCCCAGCAGGTGCATGGAGCTGCCGGGGCTGAGGAGCTGCGGCGGCCGACCCGGCAGGAACGGGCCCAGCAGCGCGCCGACATCACGCAACTCCGCCAGCGCCGCCCGGAGCCGGTCACCGTCACCCTCGCTCAGAACGTATTCGAACGTCGGCTGTGGCAAGCCCAGCGCATCGGTCCCACCCGCGCCGAAGGCAATCCTGTTCTCGAAGCGGGACTCCATGGCCGCGTACCAATAGAGCGAAAGAATCAATCGCTCGTCGAGTCGTCCCTCCAACGCCTGCGCGTCGTAGCCGTCGCAGACGAGCAGCGAGTGAAATGGCCGATCGGCGCTCACCGGAATGACGACGCAGGGGTCGGGGCCCGCGGCGTCTCGGTCATCTCCGAGCGACTCGGGATCGAGCACCACCTGGGCATAGGCGAGCGGGTGCTCGGCCAGATATCGCCCCAGGGGCGACGCGTCCCCGCGCCCGATCCCCGAGGCCCACAGCAGAGCCGGCGTCCGCACGGCACCGGCAGCTATCACGAACGAGTCGGCCCGCACCACGCCGGTGCTGCGGGCATCGAGGTCGACGACCCGCGCCGCGGTGACGCGGCCGGAGGTGAACTCCAAGCCGGTCACCGAATGGTTGGCCAGGATACGGATCCGGGCTCGGGCTGTCATGGAGGCGATGTCGGCCAGCGTCTCCGCCGGCCCGGTCCACCGCACGGCGCCTGGCTGATCGGGCTTGAGCCGGGCCGCCAACGGCGCTGGACGAGGCGTCGACACCTCCGCCAACCGGCGGATCAGATACTCCTGCCGAGCCGAGCCGGCCGTCGACTCGAACCCGACACTGAGCAGCCGCTCGGCTCGTTCGTACAGCCGCTCCCAGGAATCGGCCGGGATTCCGGCCCACTGCTCGATCGATGGGTGCAGCCGTGGGGATACGCAGTTCCACAGCACACCCATGCCGCCGTGCACGGTGGTGAGCCGGGCGCCGAGCATGTTGCCCCGCCGCGGCTGCGCGGGATTGATGCCGTAGCCGGCAGGCATCGGTGGTGCCGAAGGACGCGGAGCGAACCCCTCGGCGCGGCGCACCGACGCCGGCCGCAGGCACGATCGAACCAGGTCGAAGTGGAAGCTGCGGTCAGTGCGGCACAACGGCAGGTTCCGCAGGTGTGTGCCGGGCTGTTCGGCCAACGCACCACCGGCCTCGACGAGCACCACGTCGACGCCGGCCTCGGCGAGGCAGCGAGCGGCTACGGCACCGACGATGCCCGCCCCGACGATCGCCACCGATCCATTCACCGTCATGTGTCGTTTCTAGTCCCACCGAGAGGGGTTCGTGCATGACACGCGCGTCCCGATCCGACGAGGCACCGTCGAACACCGCTCCGCTGTCAGCCGGGCAACAAAGCCTGTGGTTCCTGGATCGCCTGCACCGCGGCAGCGCCGAGTATCATATTCCGGAGGCGTACCGGCTGTTCGGGAAGCTCAACGAGCTGGCGCTGGAACAAGCGGTCAACGCGCTGGTGCGCCGGCACGAGATGCTGCGGACCCGGTACCGCGTGGTCGACGGCCACCCGGTGCAGGAGACGATGCCGCACACGCACCTGCCGATCCGCGTCGAAGACATCAGTGGGCTCGTGCCGGCTCTACGCGAGCAGCGGGTGTCCAACGCGCTGCTCGGCGAATGGCATCAGCCGTTCGACCTGAGCGCCGGTGCGATGCTGCGCTGTCGCCTGCTGCGGCTCTCGCCGGAGGAGCACGTCCTCGTGCTCACGGTCCATCACATCGCCTCTGACGGCTGGTCACAGGCCATCCTGCGGGACGAGATGTCGAGGTTGTACGCCGCCTTCCACGCTGGGCTGCCCGATCCGCTACCGGCGCCTGCAGCGCGCTATTCGGACTATGTGCGCTACCAGACGGCTGGACACGCCGACTCGGTCGGTTACTGGGTCAAGCAGCTCGCGGGTCTGCCCGATGTCCTCACCCTTCCCACCGCCCGGCCGCGGACCGCCCGGGTCGCGGCGCCGGGCGGGGTCGTCCGCATTCCGCTCCCCAGCGCAGTCACCGTACGGCTGAAAGAGCTCGGCGCCGCTGACGGCACGACGCTCTACATGGCGCTGCTCGCGCTCTTCGCCGCGCTCCTGACCCGGCACAGTGGTCAAGAGGACATCGCGATCGGCACCCCGGTTGCCGACCGCCCTCGAGTCGAGTTCGAAAAACTGGTCGGTTTCCTGGTCAACACCCTGGTTGTCCGGGTCGGTGTACAGACAGGCGAGGCGCTCTGCGATCTCGTGGCGCGGGTCCGCCGCACGGTGCTCGACGCTCAGCGGCACCGCGACGCTCCGATCGACCAGGTCGTCGAGGCGGTCTCGCCGTCCCGGCGGGTGGACGTCACGCCACTGTTCCAGGTGATGTTCGCGCTGCAAGCGGTGTCTGACCGGCCGCTGTCGCTGACCGGTCTAAGGGTGGAAGCGCTAGAGATACCCGGGATCCGCGCACGCTTCGACCTTGAGCTCCATGTGCTGGAGAGCCCGACGACGGTCACCCTGGTCTGGGTTTACGACGACACCCTGTTCGACCGCGACCGCATCGAGCTCATGGCCGCCGACTACGTCGACCTCGCGACCCGGTACGTCGAGCAGCCGACGAGCAGAGTCGAGGCACCAACGCTCCCGCAGGCACCTCCGGTCGCAGCGACAACAGTCGAGGCCCCGGGGCACTCCGCGGTGCGAGCAGCAGGCTCGGTGGAGGAGATTCAACAGGTCGTCGGTCGTCTCTTCGGTGAGGTGTTGGGACTGGCAGGAATCGGTCCGGACGACAACTTCTTCGCTCTTGGCGGCCACTCCCTGACCGCGCTCAGCCTGGCCGAGAAGCTCACGAAGACGCTCGGCGTGGAGATCGACGTACGGGAGATCTTCGCGGCGCCCACCGTTGCCGAAATGGTCGCCCTGCTTTCCCGACGCCCTAGCTAAGCGGGAACCATGCCGAACGCCTTCAGCAACCTTTGGCAACTGTTCTGCGCCATCGCCGGCCGTGTGCCACACGCGACCGCCCTGGTCGACGAGGACCGAACGCTGTCGTATGGCCAGACCCTGCGCCAATGCACGGAGGTGGCGGCGGCGCTGCGAGCCGCCGGAATCGTCGCTGGTCGGCCCGTCCTGGTCAGCACGGACCACACGATCCAGGGGGTACTCGCTCTGCTCGCGACGTACGCGGCGGGTGCCGTGCCGGTTCCGGTCGACCCGGACTCGCCCGTACCGCGGTTGCGCCGCACGCTGGAACTCTGCGACGCCGGTGCCGCGCTGGTCGACGAGGCCGGTCAGGCGGCGCTGCGGGGGCTTGACATACCGCTGGTCCGGGTGGACTTCTCCGCCGACGCGGCCGAGGGCGCCGTCAGCACCGGTTCGGTTGCTGCCTCGTCGGCGCCGGCCTACATCCTGTTCACCTCCGGATCTACCGGCGACCCGAAGGGCGTCGTGGTGACCCAGGCCAATATCCTCTCGCTGATCGAACGCGCCGGCGAGTGGGACACCTCGACAGCTGACGACATTTGGGCCTGCTTCCACGCCTTCACCTTTGACGTGTCCATGTGGGAAGTTTGGCGTCCGCTATCGCTCGGCGCGCAACTCTACGTCGTACCCCGAGCGGCGCAGATGGATCTGCGCCTGGCCCACTCGCTGCTTGCCAAACGCGGCGTCACGTCGCTCTGCCAAACGCCGACGGCCTGCCGGGTATTCGCCGAACATGTCGCCGAGGTGGGCGTTCCCGACCGTCTGGCTCGGATGCTGCTGGCCGGGGAGCGTCTGGACTTCGCCGCCCTCAAGCCGTTCCTGAGGTCGGTGGCTGACGGCCGACTGGAGGTCTGGAACGTATACGGCCCCACCGAGGCCACGATCTACGCGACCGCCTACCGCGTGACCGCCGATGACATCGAGCGTGAGCGTCGGTCGCTCATTGGCCGCCCGCTTCCTGGCGTCAGCGTCCGGGTTCATCAGCCCACCACCGACGGGATCGGGGAGTTGTGGCTGGCCGGGCCCGGCATCGCCGCGGGTTATCTCCGCGATCCAGCGCTCACCGAAGATCGCTTCTGTGCCGTGGATCGACAGCGCTGGTACCGCACCGGTGACATGGTCCGCCATCTCGGTAATGGCATGCTCGAGTTCGCCGGGCGCAACGGCGGATATCTCAAGGTGCGCGGCTTCCGGATCGATCCTGGCGAGATCATCACAGCTGTGACGGCGTACCCGGGAGTCACGGACGCGGCAGTAATAGCCGTCGATTCTTCCTACGGACAAACGATCGTCTGTGCGGTGGTTCGTGGCCCTGCGGGCATCGTCAGCGAACTGGAGTTGCGTCGGCACCTGGGGCACATTCTGCCCTCCTACATGCGACCGGGCCGGATCGTTTTCGTCGACCGGCTGCCCCGGCTGTCCAGCGGCAAACTCGACCCGAGTGCCCTGCAGCACCTTGTCGAAGAGCTCATGCGATGAGCCGCCGAACCTGTGGGTTGGCGACCGACGTGGCTCACCGCCGGGCGTTCGCGGCTGGGCATACCCAATTAGCGCGAGCTCCGTAGAGCGACATGACAAACCCGTCCGAGTCCGTTTCAGCAGGGAGATCATCATGAGCCTCGATCGACGACAGTTCCTGACCACGAGCGGCGCTGGGGCACTGGGAGTCGCGCTGTCCGGCACCATTGACGCGCTCTTCAGCGGTGCGCCCGCCCTGGCGCACCACGGCAGCGGGTACGGCAAACTTCTGCCTGACCCTTCGGGGTTGCTCGACCTGCCTCGGGGGTTTCGCTACCGAATCCTGTCCCGCGAAGGCGACCGGATGCGGGACGGCACCGTGCCGGGCAACTTCGACGGAATGTGCGTCTTCGAGAGCCGGCATGGGGACCGCCGGCTGGTGCGCAACCACGAGAATCGCCAGAGCGCGGAGTCGCCGGTACGGGCACCGGCCGCGTTGACCTTCGACCCGGCGGCGATCGGTGGAACCACCACCATCGTGGTGCGACCGAATGGAGCCGTCGACGAGTATGTCAGCCTTGGGGGGACGGCCGTGAATTGTGCCGGTGGTGCGACCCCCTGGCAGACCTGGCTCACCTGCGAGGAGACCGAGAGCCGCCGAGGCCAGGAGGGTTACGAGGTCGACCACGGTTGGATCTTCGAGGTTGATCCTTACCACAACGTCCGTAACGAGCGACCAACCCCGCTGACCGCCATGGGACGGTTTGCCCACGAGGCGGTCTGCGTCGATCCCGTCACTGGTGTCATCTACGAGACCGAGGACGCCTGGGAGGAGAAGTTTGGTTGCTTCTACCGCTTTCTGCCCCACCTGCCACTTGGCGGTCACGGCAGTCTCCGCGCTGGCGGGACTCTCCAGGTGATGCGCGTGCCGGGCGTACCGGATCTGTCGGTGGTGCAGCAACCGAATGTCACCTTCGACAACATCGAGTGGATCGACGTGCCGGATCCCCGAGCGACCACCACTCCGACCCGCTTCCAGGACTACGGCGCCGCAGGAGTCACCCATGCTCAGAAGCTCGAGGGCGCCTGGTGGGGCATGGACGGCGCCGCCTATTTCGTCTCCTCGTTCGCCCGTCGGGAGAACGGCTCCGCTGGCGTCCACCAAGGTCAGGTCTGGCGGTATGACCCGCGCGGCCGACGCCTGACCCTCGTGGTGGTCTTGCACGGCAATGGCGCCGAGGACCAGTTGTTCGAGACGCCGGACAACATCTGCGTGACGCCGTTCGGCGGCCTCATGCTCTGTCAGGACGGCGACGGCGAGAACTACTTGATGGGCACCACCACAGCAGGTAAGCCGTACCTGTTCGCGCGCAACCGGCAGAACGTCGGGACGGATTCGGCGCCGGCGTACGGCGAGTTTGCCGGTGTGTCTTTCTCAGCCGACGGGCGAACTCTGTATGTCAACTGCTACTGGCCGGGCACTACCTTCGCCATCACGGGACCCTTCCGCGCCTGAGCATCGCCGGTAGTCCGCTGGCGCTGGTGTCGAGGCGTCGCCCGCCCGAGGCGGTAGAACTGTCGCCACACACCAGGCTGTTAGGCGGCTGCGGTCCCGGCGTGCTTGGGCCGACTCGTGGCCGCCCGCTACCAACGGCCGCCGCTGTACGCTCCGCAGGGCACTGACCTCTCCGGCGGGCATCACGTCAAGGCCGGCCTACGCGAGTGGTGTACGGCCTGGTCGCTCCGGCCCTGGCCGGTGAGGTGCCTTTCCCGACGCGGCGCGGTGGCCACCGGCAGGCGACTGCGTCGGTCGTCCGGAACCCCGCACTATCCACGGACCGTCGCCGGTGTGCTGCTCGGGTCCATGGTGCCGGTGCTACGCCGCGCCGATGGCCCGGCCCTGCTCTGGGGGAGCATTTAGAACACCGGCGACGGTGCCTTCGACCTAGCCGGCGACGACTTGCGGCAGGCCGCCCACGACCGAGCCCTGACCGACGTCGAGGTCCTCCGTAACGCGCGTAGCCTGCACAGGTCGATCCGCAGCTTGCTGTAACCCTCGGTCGACGCGGACACCGTCAGCGTTGTATGACGACGGACGGACGCACTCCTGTAGCGATGGTGACGTCTTCGGCGGAGCCGAAGACGTCACCATCGCAGCTAGACCCGCACGAGCTTGAGAGTGATGCCGAGCGTCATCGGCGGTGGGGCAATGGGTCGTGTAGCCCCTCGGACACAAACCAATGCCTGACGGTGCGCGCTGAGATCGACTGCGGCGCGCACCGTTTGCGTTTCGGGCTGGTAGTTCAGCCGGAGACGGAGTTGCCGGTAGACCTCGGCCTTGTCGGCGGGATCGGCGTCGCGGAGCACGGTGGTGATGTCGCCGAGGGCGTCCACCAGGGCCGTGATTTTTGTTCGGCTCATCCTGTGCGTGGTGGTGCTCCCTGCGTGCAGCTCCGTTCGGCTTGGGTCCGTCCGGCCTGTGTCTGGGCTATCCACTTATTGTCGACCGAGGGGTCGGCTGCGGCGTCGAGGGCCGCCCGGTAGCGCTGAAGTTTCGTGTCGCAGTCGGTGATGGTCGCGCGGGCGGCGGTGATGGCGGGGGTTGGTTGGTCGCCAGATGGGCGTCTGCCATCGCGGTGGCCGTGTTCTCGATGTGGTCGGGGTGGACGCGGTAGCGAGCCAGGTGTCGAGTGGATCGGTGAGGGTCTCCTCCCGGCGGTAGACGTTGCGAGGATGGATGGGAGACGTCGTTGGCAAGGGGGTATTCCTGGGGGAAGTAGTAGGCGGCGCCGCGGTTGTGCTGGCCCTGCATGCGCCGGTTGCAGGCGGCGCAGTGGATCAGGCCGCGGAAGACGTACGGGTTGCGGGCGCGGCGTTGCCGTTGCGGGAGGTCCAGGCCCGACCGGTGTCGTGCGAGCAGCGTCTGCGCCTGTTCGAAGGTGGCCTCATCGATGATCGGTGGGTGGGTGATCTCTTTGGAGACGACCCACTTGTCCCGCGGGTTCCAGCGCATGACGTCGGTGTGGCCGAGCGCGACGTCGTTGACGTCGAGGAGGACCTCGTCGGTGCGTTGTTTGTTCCAGACCTGTCGTCCGGTGTAGCGGGGGTTGGTGAGGATGACGCGGATGGCGCTTTTGGACCAGGCGATGCCGCTGCGGTGGGGGTTGCGGGCCCGGTCGTGTGCGGAGGGGCAGGGCACGTGGTTGCTGGTGAGTGCTTCGGCGATGGCGTAGAGGCCGCTGCCGGTGAGGAACTCGTGGAAGATTTGGCGGAAGATTTGGGCGGTCTGCGGGGCGGGGTGAGGCCGCGTAGGTGTTTGCCGTCGGCTGCCTTCGCCGGGTTGGGGTGGGGGCCGAGGTCCTGCAGGGTGTAGCCGTATGGGCGCGCCCCGGCAGGGGGCCGGACAGAGGTCGCGGTCGGGATCAGCCTCGACGAGATCGGTCGAGCCCGCGACTCCGACGTCGCCGACATGCACGGCGTGCGCCCGCTGCTCCACATCGGCCGGCGACGTACCGACTGCCCCACGCTTCCTGGCCGCGCACGGCCTCGCGGACACCCCGAAGTCCGTCGTGCGTGAGCTGCCCGTTCCACGACGACGGCTTTTGGTTCGCCCTGCGCGAGTACAGCCCGCAGTCCCTGACCAACGTCGGGTGCATGGACATGCCCCGGACCGCGCACCGCGCAGCGCTACGATCGGTTGAGTCAGGGCGTCCGTCCGGTCGCGCCCCTAGGGGTCAGAGGGATTGCTGATTGCGGTAGGGATTGGCGGTCTGCCGGATGAACGACACCGTGGCGCCCGCAGGGGCCGGGGCAGGACATGCGGCCACTCCAGGCTCAGTTGTACGTCTCGGCGAACGCCTTGACAACCACTGCGGGCGCTTCGACGGCTTGGTCGGTAGCGGGCTTTTCGACGGCGGCCGGGACGCCGAAGTCGGAGTAGGTCGCCGTGATTCCTCCGATGAAGCCTGAGTCAATGGCGCTGAGGTTGATAAATACGTAAGTGAGTCGGCCGTGGTCGTCGACTTTGGCGTTGAACGGAACATTCTTGGCTTTTTCCCCGAACCTTCTGAAGAGGTCCCCTCGGGTGCCGGGCGACGTGGTGATGTCGAACGTTCCAGTGAAATCGAGCTTACCGTTGCGCTTGACGTCAGTCGCGGCCTTGACGATGTCATTGACGCCGGCTGGGTCGCCACCGACCATGCTGGATAGGGTGCTGCCCTCTTCCACCTTGCTTGCGTCGATGTGCATCCAGTTGTCCGGCAAGGTCGGCATGCGGGTTCCGCTGTACAGCTCCACTTCGCCCGCCAGCCTCACATACACAGCGCTGCCCAGCTGGACAAAGTTAACTGTCATGCCCTGTTCGCCAATGTCGGTGAACATGGTCATCGACACGTTCTTGGCGGTTGGATCCACGGCCCCGCTGAACTCCACGCCGTCGAGTCCGGTCTTGCTGTTGACCTTGAAAGGTTCCATATTGAGCTTGCGGATCGCATCGGCAAACGAGTCGAGTGCATCCGCCGTGGGGGCCATGGCGTCCGCGTCGGCATGATCGGTGGCGTTGTTGCAGCCGGCAACCGCGAAGCTGAGCGTCATGACGAGTGCCAGCCCGGTGATCGCCCGTCGCGTCTTCATGTGGCCCTTTCCTCCCAAGCTGATTGGGGTGGGCTGGCAGGCACCAGCCATGATCAACGGCGCGTAGCCTACGTGGCGGATGAGTACGGCTTCTCAGGGCGGCGACCTCGGGTCGTTTCTGCTGGTAGTCGAGCTGGCTGAGGATGCTGTCGGTGTCTGCCCTGCCCCCGAGCGCTCACCGACGGGCACTCATGCGAGGGCTTCGCCGCAGTGATGCGGTCGATCGGTGCGCGTGGCTCATGGCGGAGGGTGAAGGGCGCCCTGCTCCCAGGATCGCTGGAGCCGGCCGGCGTCTTGGGTTCTCTGACGCCGCCGTGCTTGCCGGTGCGCTGTGGAGCGTCGCGGAGTGGGCGGCTGTGAAGTCCGGCGCGGTACTGTCAACCGGCGACGCATATCCGGATAGCGTCTCGACCAGTCCTTTCGGTGCTGACCGCCTTTTTGTCGAATTCTGAGAGGCCATCACTGCCGCTAGAGTTGCGCAAGCTCCAGAGTGGCGCTGAGCATCACCGCCCGTAGGTCATGGATGTGTCGTCTCATCGACACCACAAACCCGCTGGTAGATGGGTCGCGGATGGTAGGCGCACGTCGTTTTCTTAGATAATGGTAGGTCCCATAGCGGCTGCAGGGCGAGCGAACCTGGCACCGGTCTGTGGGTCTGCACGCCATTTGCACCCGAAACCCCGAACTGTGGCTACAGTCAGTGACGAAATACGGTCATCGCTTAGCCGCTTTTGGCCCGACGCCGACCTCCGACAGTCAATGACGAGGTCAAGGTGGCTGCGTTCGCCGACAAGGGGTCTTGCAAGCAACGACAACCGGCAAGCGCCTGTAACGAGTGAATTCACGATCGACTTGAATGCTCGAACAGATGAAATCTTGTCAAATTCAGCCCGGCCGGTTGACCCATGGGGCTCGGTCAACCGTTGCCGACAGTGATCGCCTCGTCCGATTGGATGCCCTTTCAGCTACTTGGTGCTGACAGTTTGTGATGGCTCTTTACGCGGGCTTTTCATGATCTCTAGTGTCGTCTCGCTTCGCTTGATGATCACGGGGGTTGGCATGGGTTCGTGGGTCGGTGCGCGCCGGGCGTCGGGTCCAACAGCGGCAAGTCGACGCTGGTTGGCAGGGTTGGCGGTGCTAGCGGTCGTGACCGCAGGCCTGTTCGTCCCAACAGTTGCCGGTGCCACCCCGGCAGTGGCGGCATCCGGGGTTCAGGCGTCGGGGCCGCTGGAGGCGGCGGACGAGACGTCGGCGATGGCGCTGGCGTACAAGTCACGTAAGCCGGTGCTGGTGACCGGGTTGACGTCACCAACGACGTTGGTATGGGCGCAGCCGAGCGGCACCTTCCGTGCGGAGATGCAGTCGGCGCCCGTGCGGGTTGCTACGCCGGAGGGTGGTTGGACGGATGTCGATCTGACGTTAGAGCGTCGGGCGGATGGTTCCGTGGCTCCGAAGGCTCACGGGTACGGGCTGTGGCTGTCAGGTCGGCGGTCGGCTGACACGGACGCGCTCGTACGGGTCGGTGACGGTGCGCAGCGCACGACGTTGGGTTGGCCGGGTGCCCTACCGGAGCCGCAGCTCGAGGGTGCCCGGGCGGTGTACCCGAACGTCGAGCCCGACGTCGACCTGATCGTCGTCGCCACGTCCACGGGCTTTCGGTACTCGTTTCTCGTCCGCACCGCGAACGCGGCTGCTGCGCTGTCAACGGTAGCGATGCCATGGTCAGTTGGGGACGACGAACGCCGTGTCGCCGGCCTTACCGATACGAGCCCCGACGAGACTTCGGTGACGGTGTCGCAGGGCGAGATGTGGGACGCCCGTGTCTCGCAGGGCGGGGAACCGCTGCACCGCGCCGATGTCGCCGTCTCGACCGAGGTGGTGGACGGCAGGACCAATCTCGTTCTGACGACAGACGACGCGTTCTACAAGGACCCGAATCTGACGTTCCCAGTAACCATCGACCCGTCGGTCAACCTCAGGCCAGGGTTCGACGGCTACGTCCAGAACACGATCGCGAACACGGACAAGTCCGGTGATGACGAGCTGCGCCTGGGATACAGCGACGACGCCGACGAGGGCTGCGCGTCGGGCTGCCTCGCACGCTCGTTCCTGAGCTTCTACGGCCTGGACACGTACGCCAAGGCGACCGTGGTGTCGGCCGAGTTGTTCCTGTGGAACTCCCACTCCTGGCAGTGCGCCGCAGCGGAATGGCAGACCTGGCGCGTCGACGCGGTCGGCTCATCGGTGCGCTGGGGCAGCCAACCGGCCTGGCGAGAGCTCGACGGCAAATCAACCGGAACGAAAGGCTACAACTCCAGCTGCGCGGACGGGCAGGTGTCCGCCTCGGTGACGAAGACCTTCCAGACGAGCCTCAGCGGCGGCTACAGCACGGCGAACGTGGGCTTGCGGGCTAGCAGCGAGTCGAACCACAGCGGGTGGAAGAAGTTCAACTCCTCTGAGAGTTCATCTGGCAAGCCGTACGTGGTGATGGAGTACAACCGCACCCCGAACGTGCCGACCGCCCTGGCGGTCGACTCGTGCTACTCCGCGTGCCGATCCCCTGCGGTAGTGCGATCGGGACGCCCCAACCTGTCGGCAGTGGTGTCGGACCCCGACGGGGGAGTGCTGCGGGCGGAGTACGAGGTCTACGACAACGCGAAGACCACCCTGAAGGCGAAGTCCGGCACCACCGTCACAGGCGTCACGTCCGGCAGCGCCAGACCTTGGCGCGTCGTCCCGGTCTCCGGCACTAGCTTGCCCGACGGCACGTACCACTTCCGGGTGCGTGGCTGCGATACCCGCGTCTGTGGCGCCTACTCGGGGTGGTTCACGTTCACGGTCAACACCCAGGATCCATCCCTGCCCACGGTGACCGGAACCCCCTACACCGAACTGTCCACCGGCACGTGGAACGGCGGCCCAGGGCAGTCCGGCACCTTCACGTTCGGCCCCAACGGCGGCAGCGACGTGCAGGAGTTCATCTACAGCCTCAACAGCGCCGATTCCGTGACCGTGCCTGCCGGGACCGCGCAGAGCCAGATGCTGACGGCAAATCAGCAGCAGGTGTCCACCGACCTGACGGGGTTCCAGGGCCTCAACGCCGACATCACGCGGGACACGACCCGCGGGCACAACAGCAGCCAGTCCCTGAAAATGACACCCGCGACGTCCGGCACCTCCAACGGGCCGCTGGGCGGTACCTTCGCCGCCCTTGGCGGGGACTACGGCGCGATGCGCCTGGGCATGCAGCCAGGCAAGCGGTACCAGATCACCGGATGGATCTACGTGCCCGCCGCGACGGGCCTCGGCGTGTCCGGCACGATCGGCAGTGTCCAGGGACTGCGCATCGTCGCCGTCTACAAGGTCGGCTCCATCTACGTCGAAGTGCCCTCGGCGAAGGCATCAATCGTGGACGGCTGGCAGCAGCTGTCCCTGGTGATGTCCGTACCCGTCGGTGCCACCGAAGCGTTCGTGCGCCTGTTCAACGGCTTCCCGACCGGTCAGACCAGCAAGGCCGTGTACTGGGACGACCTGTCGCTGCGAGAAGTCACCGGCACCACCACAGCCCAAGCCATCACCCCGACCCGCGACGGGGTGAACGTGCTGTCGGTGCAGTCACGCAACTCTGCCGGCGCGACGTCCGACCCACGGGTCTACCAGTTCCTCGTCACTCCGAGCAGCGGCGCTTGGGCTTGGTCGTTTGACCAAGACCCTGCAGGTAGCTCACCGTCCATGCCGGCAACCTTCCCAGCTGCCCACAGTGCTAGCGGGGTGAGTCCGTTGGTTCCCGGCAGGGTCGGCGACGGCGCGGTTACCCTCGACGGCACAGGTGACCTGACCACCACCTCTCCGGTACTGAATACCACCTACTCTGCCGGGTTCACCGTCGCCGCCTGGGTACGTCTAACCGATTTGACCGCACCTCGTACCGCCGTTGCGCAGCTCGGCTCGAGCACCGCGATGTTCCGGCTCGGCTACCGCAACGACGTTGATCTTGACGGCGACGCTGTCACCGACCAGGCGTGGTGCTTTACCGTGGCCCGCACTGACTCGGCGTCGCCCGAGCAGAGCCAAGCGTGCACTACCGACTATGTCGTCGAAGGTGACTGGGTCAGCCTCGTGGGCATACTCGACATGCCAACCGGAACCATCCGCTTGGCGGTCAATGGCACGGCAGCGATTGGCGGATCTGAGGTAAGCACCCCCCTCAGCGGCGCCTGGTCTGCGACAGGCGCGTACACGATGGGCCGCGCTGCGGGCACCAGTGAGCGGTGGGTCGGGGACCTTGACCACATCTACGCCGCGCAACGCGTGTGGATGGAATCCGAGATTCGCGAGCACGCCTTCCAGTGACCGCCAACCGCTTTCACGCCGCGTCTGCTACCTCTTCGCCGGAAGGATCCCCCGTGAGACCTGCCGTTGCCGCTCACCGCTTGAACCGTCGGCGCCCCACTGCTCGCGTCGGCATCGCCGCCGCCCTGTCTGTTGTTCTGACAGCGACCCTGATACATGCCACCAGCTCAATGGCACCGGCCGCGGAGGCCTGGAAGCCACCGGTGCCCCGTGACGTCACCGGTGTGGCGGTCGCACCGGCTAAGCACGCCGTCCGCCAGGCCTGGACGGCCGGTAGCCGCGAGGCGCACCCGACGGCGGTGGCGTGGCCTGCCCCCGGCTCGGTAACGGTCGACCTCACGGACAGCACCGCCCGCACTGCCGGTGGCGACCACCCGGCGGGGGCGCTTCCAATTCGGGTGCGAGCGTCAACGACGCCAGGTGCCGCTTCTCGTGAGGCGGCAGGCCACGATGCCGTCCCGGTCAGCCGCGTCACGGTCGAAGTCGCCGACCGGACGACCGCGCAGCGTGCCGGCGTGTCCGGGCTGGTGGCTAGCATCGGGCGAGCAGATGGTCGTCGGGAGATCGGCGCGGTCGACGTGACGTTCGACTACTCGGCATTCGCCCACGCCTACGGCGGTGACTGGGCATCTCGGCTTCATGTCATCCGCCTCAGCGACGGCAAGCCACTGAAGGCGCGCAACAACGCCCAAGCGCAAACGGTGTATACCAGCGTGCCCCTCACGGCCACTGGCGTCACCACCATCGCCTTGGCCGCTGCCCCGGCCGGAGACAACGGCAATTACACCGCGACCAGCCTGAAGCCGGCCTCTACCTGGCAGGTGTCACCCCAGACGGGCGCGTTCTCGTGGTCATATCCACTCACCAATGCGCCCGCGATGGGCGGACCCGAGCCGGACTTGGGCTTGTCGTACTCCTCCGGTGCAGTAGACGGGTTGTCCGGCGGCACGAACAACCAGGGATCGTGGATCGGCGACGGCTGGGACATGTGGCCCGGCTTCATCGAGCGCCAGTACAAGCCGTGCGCCGACGACAAGAAGGACATCCGAGGCGGTGCGGCTAACAACAGCAGCGTGTACGGCGGGGACCTGTGCTGGTACAAGCCGGACGGCAACGCCACTATCTCCTTCAACGGGCAGGCCACGGAGCTGGTCAAATCGAGCGGCAACACGTGGAAGGCCACGGCCGATGACGGCTCAAAGATCGAACTGGTGACCGACGCGGGCCTCGGCATCTGCGACAACGACGGCGGGTACTGGAAGCTCACCAAGCCCGACGGCACCCAGTACTTCTTTGGCTGCAAGCATGGCCAGGGCGGCTCGTCCGCGGCCACCGCTACGAACTCGACGTGGACCGTTCCGGTCTACGGCAACCACCCTGACGAACCCGGCTACAACAAGGCCGGCTTTGCCGCATCGCGCACCACCCAGGCGTGGCGGTGGAACCTCGACCTTCTCATCGACCCGCGCGGCAACACGATGACCTACTTCTACGACAAGGAGACCGGTGCCTACGGCCGGGAAGGCGACAAGGACAAGCGCACCACGTACGACCGAGGCGGCTACCTGACCCGCATCGAGTACGGCAGCCGCACCGACGCTCCCACCACCGCCCTGCCCGCCGCACAGATTCTTTTCGACACCGCCGATCGCTGCGCCAGCAATTGCTGGTCCGGAAACAACCCGGTCACGGCGTCGTGGCTGGACACCCCCTGGGACCAGTACTGCTCCGCCGCGCCGTGCGCCGAGCAGCTGTCCCCGACGTTCTGGACCGCCAAGCGTCTGTCCCGCATCCGCGCGCAGGTCTACAGCGGTTCCGGCACCACCTACCAGGACGTCACCTGGTGGACCCTGCGGCATACCTACCTACAGTCCGGGGCCAGCGAGGGCCAGCCGATGTGGCTCGCCGGCATTACCCGCACCGGCAAGGTGACTACCGCCGGCGGCACTGAGTCCACGGATCCGGAAATCGTCTTCGCTCCCGGTGCCGAAGCCCTCGCCAATCGTGTTGACGCCATGGCTGACGGCCGGTCGAACCTCTTCCGTTACCGCATCACCACCGTCACCACCGAGTCGGGCGCGCAGATCGTCGTGACCTACTCGCCGCCCGAATGCCGCCGCACCGCTCTTCCGACAGCCCATGCCAACAGCAAACGCTGCTATCCCCAGTACTACGCCCCCGACGGTGAAGAACCGACCCTCGACTGGTTCCACCACTACCGCGTATCCCGCATCGATACCTACGACAACGCCGGCGGCTTCGACCACGAGCAGACCAACTACGACTACCTCGACACCCCCGCATGGCACTACGACGACTCCGAGCTCGTCGACGAGGACAAGCGCACCTGGGGTCAGTTCCGCGGCTATAGCAAAGTTCGCGTCCGCACCGGCCTGGAATCCGGCGTGCAATCCGCCACCGAATACCTGTTTTTCCGCGGCATGGACGGCGACAAGCAACCCACCGGCACCCGGGACGAGTGGATCACCGACTCCCAAGGCGTCAAGGTCAAAGACCACGAAGCCTACGCCGGACTCACCCGCGAAGAGACCACGCTGCTAGGCGCCGGCGGAACATGGATCTCCGGCACGATTACCACCCCCGCTCTGCAAGGCCCCACCGCGACCTCTGGCCGGCTCAAGGCCTGGATGACCTACACCAGCAGCCTCCGCAAACGCACCAAGCTGTCCAACGGCACCACGCGGTGGACCAAGACAGTCACCACCGTTAACAGCGACAACCTGCCCACACAGGTCGACGACCTCGGCGACGAATCAACAGCCGACGACGACGTGTGCGTCCGCACGTGGTACGCGCGCAACGCCACCACCTGGATGCTCAATCAGTCCAAGAAGACCGAGACGGTCGGGGTGAGCTGTTCCACCACCGCGACACTGCCCGGTGACATGATTTCCTCTACCCGAACCACCTACGACGCCGAGACAAACAACTGGGACACCGACCTGCCCGTGCAGGGCAACGTAGCCAAGGTCGAGGAAATCGACTCCTGGACAGGCAGCACCCCCAACTGGGTCGCAACCAGCCGCTCCAAGTACGACACGATCGGCCGAGTCACCGAGAGCACCGACGCACTCGACCAAACTTCCACCACGGCCTACATCCCTGCCAGCGGCGGCCCCGTAACCTCGATCGTCACCACCAACCCTCTGAGACAGGCCACCACCACCACCTACGCCACCGCCTGGCAACAGCCGACCTCAGTCCTCGACCCCAACAACATCCGCACCGACCTCGCCTACGACGGGCTCGGACGACTCATCAAGGCGTGGCTTCCGGGGCGACCCAAGAGCACCTACCCCAACGGGCCCAGCACCGAATACAGCTATCAGGTCCGCAACACCGCGCCAACAGCCGTCACCACCAAGACACTGATGCCATACGGCAACAGCACCTACCACACGTCCATCACCTTGTTCGATGGACTCCTGCGCGCCCGCCAGGTGCAAACCCAAGCCCCACGCGGCGGCCGCACCCTCACCGACACCGTCTACGACTCCCGCGGCCTGCTCGACTGGAGCGCCGGCCCGTACTACGACAAGTCAAACGCCGCCCCCGAGACCACCCTCTACGACGGCTCCGGCACCCCCGCGATCCCTGCCCTCACCCAAAACATCTACGACGGCGCCGGTCGGCTCACCGACGCCATTTTCAAGGTCGGCGTCAACGAGAGCACCAACGAGAAATGGCGCACCACCACCGTCTACAACGGCGAAAAGACCAGCACGATCCCACCAGCCGGCGGCACCGCGACGACCATCATCACCGACGCCCGGCAAAAGACCACCACCCTGCGCCAGTACAAGGACCGAACCAACGCCGGAAGCGACGACCCCGCCACCTTCGACGCATCGCGCTACAGCTACACCGACCGCGGCGAACTCGCCTCACACACTGACCCGGCGGGCAACACCTGGCGCTACACCTACGACCAGCGCGGCCGAAAAATCCGGGAGGACGACCCCGACCGTGGCGTCACCACCTCCACCTACGACAAACTCAGTCAGTTGCTCACCACCACCGACGCCGAGCAGAAAACCCTCGCCTACACCTACGACGCCCTCGGTCGTAAGACGAGCATCCGCGACAACTCCACCGTCGGCCCCCTGCGCGCCGAGTGGACCTACGACACCGTCCGATACGGCATCGGCAAACCCGCCGCCTCCAAGCGTTACGAGCCCGCTGGCTCCACCAACGCCTACATCAACGAAGTCGCCGAATACGACACCTACGGTCGGCCCCTAACCACCACTGTCACTATCCCCGCCACCGAAGGCAGCCTCTGCGCCGCCGGCACACTGACCCCTTGCACCTACAGCTACGCCGCCACCTACCGGGCCAACGGTGACCTCGCCACCGCCGAGGCTCCCGCCGCCGCCGGGTTGGCCAAAGAAAAACTGAACTACGTCTACAGCGAGGTCGGCCTACTCAACGGCGTCCAATCGGCAAGCCAGAGCTACCTCACCGACGCGTTGTACAACAAGCTGGGCCAACTCAACCAGCAAATCCTCGGCAGCTTCGGCAAGCGGACCTGGATCACCAGCACCATCGACGAGAACACCGGCCGCACAACCAACACCAACGGCACTCCCGAGGGCAAACCCGAACTCTTCAACTTCGGATACGACTATGACGACGCCGGCAACATCACCGAGATCAACGATGCGCCAGACGGTGGGAGCACCGACACCCAGTGCTACGACTACGACTACCTTCGACGCCTAACCAACGCATGGACCCCCGCCACAGGCGACTGCGCACCCGGCCAACGCAGCGTCGCTAACCTCGGCGGTCCCGCACCCTACTGGCACTCCTACAGCTACCACCCCGGCACCGACAACCGGCACCAAGAGACCTTCCACGCCAGCACGTCCACCATCCGCACCTACACCTACCCCGACCAGGGTGGCGCTACAGGCACGCATCCCCACGCGGTCTCCACAATCAACACCACTGGCCCCGCGTCCAAAAGTGAAACCTTCACCTACGACATGACCGGCAACACCCTTACCCGACCCGGACCCACCGGTGCCCAAACCCTCGCCTGGAACTCCGAAGGCAAACTCGCCACATCCACCGACAGCAGCGGTGCCACCAGCTACATCTACGACGCCGACGGCAACCGCCTCATACGCCGTGACCCCAACGGCGCCGCGTCCCTCTACCTACCCGGCGGAACCGAGGTTCGCAAATCCCCCACCGGTGCCGCGGCCGGCACCCGCTACTACCCGGGGGTGAACGGCTTCATCGCCGTCCGTACCTCTGCCGGCAGCCTCGACTGGATCGTCAGCGATCACCACGGCACCGCCGAAGCCACCATCAGCAACGGCGACCTGAGCGCCACCCGACGCCGAAGCCTTCCGTTCGGCGGGCAGCGAGGCGCAACGCCCAACACCTGGCCCATCGCCCTGGACAAGGGCTTCGTCGGCGGCACCCAAGACCCCACAGGTCTTACCCACCTCGGTGCCCGAGAATACGACCCCGCCATCGGCAAATTCATCAGCGCCGACCCTCTGATAGACCCAGCCGACTTCCAGCAATGGAACGGCTACGCCTACGCAAACAACGCACCAGTCACGGCCAGCGACCCCGATGGCCTGATGATCATCAACGACGGCCGCGGCCAGTACGTGCCACCCGCCGTCACCGCGGCACCGTCCAAACCGGCCAAGAAGAGCTTCTGGGGCTCGATTGGCAGCGGCTTCCTGAGTGGCGCTAAGCGCGCAGTGGTAGACCCGGTCCGCGACACGGCGAAACGGATCGGTGACGGATGGACCTCCGTCTACAACAACGCCAACGCCGTCAAGGACGGCAAGATGTCCGTCCAAGATGCCTTCATCGACGCAGGGAAAACCTTCGTCTCTAACTACGTGTCCTCCATCGTTGGCGTGCCGCTAGGGATCGTGGGTATCTATAAAGGCTGGGCAGCCACTATCGAACACGCGGCTGACGGAGACTACGAAGCCGCGGCCGCTAGCTGGACCGAATCAGGCATCGGGGCGATATCCGTAGCAGCCGGTGCCCGAACAGGATTCAAAGCCGGAGCCAAAGGCTGTGTGCACAGTTTCGCGCCCACTACGCCCGTGCTGCTTGCAGACGGCACCCACCGTGCCATCGGCGAGATCGCCGCGGGCGATCTCGTCCTAGCTACCGATCCAGAAACCGGCGACACCACCAAAGAACCGGTTATAGATCTACACGCCAACCAAGACACCGACCTTACCGACCTAACCCTCAAAGCCGGCGACGGCGGGCTTGACACTCTGCACACCACGCAACACCACCCCTTCTGGAGCGACAGCCGAGAGGACTGGATCGACGCCGCGCAACTGCAGCGAGACGAGCGACTCCGCACTGCGGACAGCAGAATCGTGACGGTTGAGAAGGTCCGCAACTTTACGGGCAACCAAGGTATGCGCGATCTCACCGTTGCGGACGTTCACACGTACTATGTGATAGCTGCCGACGCGCCGGTGCTCGTGCACAACTGCGGCAGCACGCCTCCGGGTGTTAGTTGCAGTTGCTTCCCGGCGACCGGAGCGGGTCCTAGTGTTTCGCCAATCCGAGTCGAGGGGCCATGGACCCGTGGTGATATTGGTCGAGGCTCGCACGGCCTGCGCCCGAATCACCTGGGTGACCGGATTGAGATTCACCACGCGGACCAAATGCCGGGCTCGCCAATTCATGAAGTCGATCAGGTCACGCATAGAGGTACTGGATCGTTGCTGCATCCGAACGCGGTCAATCAGGGTGTTACCCCGACGATGCGAGCGGAGGACACGAAACTACACTGGTGGTATCGCTCGCAGGAGCAGGGTTGGGGACACTATGACCCTGAGATCTGGTTCGAAAACTGGTCTGACTAAATTGCGATAAGGAGATGGCGATGGAGTTCGAAGAGTTTGAAGCCCAGGTTGAATCTTTCCGTGCGGAACGGGCGGATAGGCTGTATCCTCCTGGGTTTCAGCTCTTCGACTCCTGGACGACAACGGACGAGGATCTTGATGCGGTCGAGGCGGAACTAGGGACTCGGCTGCCCGCGAAATACAGGATGTTCATGCGAGTTTTTGGCGGCGGTGTTTTTTCTTTCGTGGAGCTACTGCCCGCGAAATCGCCAGATGGCCGCAATGAGGATCTCTTGTCGGTGAATAAGGACGCGTATGCTGTTCCAGGCTTCGTAGCCGTTGCGCCGGTCGGTACTGGTGACTGGTGGGGGTTCGTATCCGAGAATGGCGTGTGCCGCGAGCAAGTGAGCTTCCTCGACCACGAGGACGGTAGTATTCAGTTCGACTCTAATGATTTTCTTGAATTCGTGTTGACGAAGGGACTCCGCATAGGACGCTGACGTCGACTCTGAGGATTGCCAGGTCGTCACTATGGTGTGCGGCGGTCGGCCCCCGCCGACCTTCGTGGTTGTGCATGCCGGTTCCTGTTGCGGCCGACCTCAGGCGGCGATCGTTATAAGGATTGGTGACTGACGAGACCGCCAATCTCGACGGTGACTCGGCTGGGGATGGGAGCGTAGCGTCGCGGCGGCGATCCCGACAGGGCGCTGCGTCGCGCGGGCCAGTTCCTCGGCCGCGTCGAAGCGGCGGCTCCAAGCCAGAGCTTCCACCGCGTACCGCGCTACTGAGTCCCAATATTCGCCGCCCGCATGCAGGCGGGCCAGGTCTAGCGCGGCTGCGGCGAGTTCGGCGGCACGTTGTCGAGCCCCCGCCTGCGGTAGCCGACCGTGCGGGAGAGGCCAGCAGATGACAATGCTCCTCAGGCGAAGCCGAGAGCGCGTCAAGCAATCTCGCGGCCAATTCGTAGGCGCCGTGCACGATCGCGGTACGCATCAGCGCCGGCCGGCTTCAACTGTTCCCTCGGTGGGGGTTACCGAGGACGAAGGCCCCAGCACGGGCGAAGTCACCGCCCTCGGTTAGCGTTCGCACCAGCTTGGAAACGGCGTGCACCCTCATCCAGGGCGAATGGATAGCGCGTGCCGGCGCCTCTGCCCGGTCCACCTCTCCGACGAAGGCCAGGACGGCCACCTGTTCCACCTGCACCTCTGGCTCTCGAGTACGACGAGGCGCTGGCGTTGGCCAAAATCGCGAGGGCATCGGACAGCTGTGCAGCCTTCTCCGGGCTGCCGCCGGCTGTACCTGACTCTGGCAAGCGCAGCAAGCTTCCGCGCGTGAGGAGCGAGCTGGACGTTGGCGCGGCAAGGACGCTTCGTGGCGGTAGCAAGGGCAGCCGCGCGGCTATGCTTCCCGAAGCTGAGCGACGCCTTTGCTAGCAGAACCAGCGATTCAACGTGCCATTCCGGTTCCGTGATCGCCGCCGCCAGTACGTCCGCGCGTGCATCTTGGTGCGAGTTCATCTGGGCCACCCTGGCCAGGGAGTCGACCGCCTTCGACGCGCCGCGTACTTCACGGCCGTCATGCACGGCATGTCGCAGTGCGCCCGGGATGGCGCCACGGCGGCGGAGCTCACCGATACCGCGAAACTGGCCATGGCCCCCTGGTCGGCGCCCTGAGCGCCGCGGGTCTCCCTAGCTGCCGGCGAACCGGTTCCGTAATGGTCTGGACCCGGTTGTGCAGGCGGCGGCGGGGAGGTCGCAGCCCGGCGCTTGCCACGCCGACATATCGCGGGCATATCCCGCCGGGATGCGGTCCGTGCCCGCTACCGGATCCCGTCGATGATCACTCTGATGCGGGTTCCATGCGGTGCCATGGCGTGCTGGGCGTTGGCGCTGCCGGCTCCGGTTGGGCCCGCCGCTCTCAAGGACGACCTTCCGGCGCCGCGCGAGCTCCGTGATCGGTCTGGTCGCGCATACTCCCGCTCGGCCGGACCGTCCTGGCCGGCGCCCTACTCATCCAAGGCGACGTCGACACGTTCGACAAAACTGGTCCGGGAAACCGGGGGAAGCTCAGTCCGAGGGCTCCAAGCACCGCGTGTGGCACCGTTGGCCGGTCGACCCTCAGCAGCCGGGCTAGCTGCGACTGATCAGAATTGCACGCAGCCCGGCCAGCCCGATCACCGCACCAAAGATGCCCAGGGCGAAACTAATCGCGGTCACCTGGTCCGAGATGAACCCGCGCCAGTAGTAGTCCTCGCTGGTAGCACCCGTGTACCAGTCTACGGCGGCCAACACCGCGTACGCGGGGAGTGACAGCTTGATTGCCAGCCCGATCTGCTGGCTGACGAACTGCGCGACAGCGTCCATCGTGTGTCCGCGCAACTGGCGGCCGGCCGAGGAGCGCATCGTGCCGACGTTGGCCCAGCTATCGGGCTCGAAGGAGAGGCTAGCCCGGACGGGCCTCCTGGCACTATCCCCAACGACGGCAGCGCCCCCAAGCGTGGCCCTGCCACCAACGCTGGCCCTGCCAGCGGACGCACTACCCACGTTCGCACTGCGGGCTGCCGCCGTGCCTGGACCATCCACACCAGGAATGCGGGCGCGGAATTCGCCGACTGTCGCCGCGCCAGGAGCGGAGGCGCTACCCAGGTTCGCCCTGCCGACTGTCGCCGCGCCGAAGGCGGGGGACACGGGAACGCTTGCCCGCCCCGGCGTGGTGCCACCTACCCGTGCCCTACCGGCAGAGCCAGACGATGAACCCATGACACCACTCCCGCCATGCAGCACCCTGCGACACCGTCAGTGTGACGGTGTCGGCCGGGCTTTACCAAATTGACCTTGTTTTTTGTCAATGCCGCCTGTGAAAACTGGCTCTGGTGACGTTCCCCGGTAGCTCAAAGTCTCTACAAGATCCGAGGCGGTTCACAGCCATTTGTGGGCTAGGTCGCGGCAGGCGAGCGACGAGGACTGGCGTCTGTTCGGCAGGTAGCAGACGCGACAGCAGCGACGACAGCAACGTGTTGTCACGAGGACAGCCGCCGACGCTCGGGCACGGAGAGTCGCCCGAGGTCGCAGACGCGAACGGACTCCGCCGGGCATCGCGCCCAGAACTTCGAGGACCAGGAGCATCTCGGACCTAAGCTACGGGAGACCGATCCGCCTAGTGCCCGGCGCCTGCCGACTGCTATCGTGCCGCATGGTGCTGCGCGCCCGGAAGACGTCGCCTCTTGGCACCATCAACCCGCTCGAAGAGTTCGTTACGCCATTCTACGGCGGCAGGTACCTCGTCTCCCGGCAGATGTGATCCCGTGAAGTAGCGCTGGTTGCCAACCACAACGCCGAATAACTTGCCCGCACCTATGCGGTACAGCCCGGCGAGCTGTGGCGCTCCGCCTGACCGAGGATCGGTCCCTCGACGTAGCGACTCACAGAGCGTGCTGAACGCTGCTCTGCTCGTTCCGGCTGACGTGCTTGCCAGCCAGAGCTCATGGGTCTCGTGGACAGCCTTCGCTCCGCTGCCTGCGACGTGCAGGAACGACGAATGATCTGGCACTGGCACGGCTCTGGTCTTCCAGGCGTCCTTACGTGCCTCGTAGGTCAGTATTTCAAGCATGAAGCGGCAGTCCATACCTCGGCCTATCCGATACCCCCGGATGATGCCGAGGTCGGCTCGCCAGTGAGCTGGGTAATCCTTCCAGAGGCGGCGGACGGCCTGCTCAAAGTCGAGAGGTGCAGCTCCCTGGTCATCTGCTGGTAGGCCGTGGTCGAGGCGATCAACCAGTACCGGGATGGCTAGAGCTGGGAACAACACATCCCCCCAGTATCCGAAGATGTGGGGCCTGTTAGCGCATGCGAAGACCTTCCGGCCCTGGTTCCAGCCTGCCCCGTCTGGCGTTGAAATGCGGCTGTCTGAGGCGATATACAGCGAGGCGACGGCTCGCGCATCAACCGCTGCCCAAGCCACGATGGATGTCATGATGGCTAGTCTGCCCGCCGACGAGGGTTCAAGGGCATAATGGCCTAGCAACTCCTGGGGCCGCCCTAATCCATGGCGGTACGAGGTGTCCCTGCGGTCGAGTGGCCGCACCCAGGTCGAAGAGGGCCGTGGCAGCTACTGTCGCGGCCCTCGCCATGTGGTCCCTTTAAGGGACACGTCTGTTGGCGACAGGGGACGGACCATGGAAGCAGCAGACAGGCAGCGATCGCGCTGGTAACCGATGGCACGGGACTTGGTTGGAGCCCGATCAACGTGCATGGGCTGAGGGTTACCGGCAGCAGACGACAACCGTCGGTGGCCCCCGCAACCGGGTTCACCCCGAGGCGGGCGCGGCGAGTCGGTCGTCGGGCGTGGTTAAGGGGTCTCGAGTCTTGCGCCTATTCGGTTCTAAGCCGCCTGACTAGCTGTACTGCCCAGGCAGGTTGGTTGAGGTGGTGTGACGACACGGCGTAGATAGACGTGATGATGAAGGACTCCGGTTGTGGAGTGGAGCTGTCTAGGAACCGCTCCGCAACTAGGAGGCCTTCGCGTCCGACGCTAAGGCTGCTTTGACTCCTCGTGCACGTCTTCGCCTGGCGCGCGCCGGCCGATCATGGCCTTCGCTGGATACCGGATCTACTTAGCGTCGCTAGACTTGCGCAAGCCTCAGAGTTGCCATGAGTAGCATCGGCGGTGGGGCAACGTGTCGTGTCGCCCCTCGGACACGTTGTTTCCACACGAACTGTGATGGTTGTTCGTGTTTTGCGTGATCCCCGTCCCGTTGGGCGGGGATTTTTGCTGTGCGGGTCAGGACGCTCGTCGGGGCCGTGAGCAGGAGGACCTCCGTGTCACTTTCGATGGTCCAAGCGTCGTGGTCGCACATGATGACCATGTTGTTGCTGAGCTGCAGCAGCCGGCGATGCTCTCTGGATCCTGGTCGCGCATCGCGGAGTGGTACCGACGGGGGCAAGTTGTCGTGTCGAATCCTGACTACATCGACCACATCGCTAGCGCGCGGGCTTGGGGTCAACTCGACAGCCCGCTGACCGCACTTCGTCCGCAGGAAAGCACTACCCATGAAGGTGCAGCGCGGCACTGATGCGCGTCCGACGTCCTGCGCACTGATCTGCCGCGATCCGCGGCGGCAGTGCTGCTGACTTAGCTGCATAGCGTGAAGGTCGGACGTGAAGGTGGTGCCCCGATTCGGGAGTCGCAACAGATGATCGATCAGCTCCACCGCAGTTGCCAAGTCTGGTTCTGCGGGGCCGAGTTCGGCGGTGACTGCCGCCAGGTGCCGGTTGGCTTCATGCGCCGGCAGCGTCCGAGCCGACTCCGCCGCGAGCGCCACCACTGCGCTCAGCGGGTCCAGCCGTTCTTGTTGTGCACGATGCGGCCACCCCGGGCGAGGGATTCGGGGGTGAACTTGCCGATGTTGTGGCGCAACGCCTTAGCCATCGGATGCCCGGGCCCATGACGGGCCTCGACCAGCGGTAGGAGGCGGCGGCACTCGCGCAGCGCCTCGAGGTCACCCCGCGACAGGCGGTCGGCGAGCAAGGCGTTCTGGAGGGTGAAGCCGTCTAGGGTATCCCGTTCACCGCGGGCGGTGAGGCGGTCGAGCAAGGCGGCGGCTTCCGGGGTTACGTCATCGCCGTCGATTTGGCGCAGCGTGAGAAGTTGGATCTCGCACCGGGTAGTGATCGGATGATCATCGCCGACGAACCGGCGGGCGTCCTCCAGCAGGGTGAGAAGCGGCTGTCGCATGGTGAACAAATCTTGGTCCGCGACACCGGACCAGTAGATCAACTGGTATCTGCTGAGCAGCACCGAAGTATGCTCCTCGCCCAGCTCCGCGCGCTGGTCCGCCAGCAGTTCCTGATAGTCGCGGCGAGCGAGGTCGGGCTGGCCGCTCCGCCCGCGCCACTTGGCCAGGCTCTCCCGGATGCCGTACAGCTCGGCTTCCGGGCGAGCCCTCCGGCGCGCGTCGGCCAGCGCCTCGGTCAACTCCTCGACCGCCCGGCCGGGGCTGTCCGCCCGGCCCTGGTAGCGGGCCAGGTCCAGGCGGGCGCGGATGAGCCGGGGAGCCTCCGGGGCGAACACGGCGGAGAGATCGTCGTACAGCCGCTGCTGCTCCGTTGCGGCGGCGGCGACGGTGCCGGCCGTCGCCTCGGCCAGGATCCGGCGATGCCGGATGGTGAGAGTGGTCGCGTCGGTCGGACCCAGCTCACGGGTCGCCTCCTCGGCCAGGGACCGCCACTCCCGCAGGGCCGCGGCCGGCTGACCGGCGACTTCTCGGCATTCAGCCATGATGGACCGGACCCCGAATTCCGCCAATCGCGGGTCTCGGATGGCTCGTAGCGCGGTAAGGAGGTCCCCGAGTTCGGCCAGGGCTCGCTCCGGGTCGCCGGCGACAGCTCGCCAGCGAGCCCGTTCGGCGCGCAGGTTGAGCAGGTGCAGCGCGTCGACGTCGTTGCGCTCTGCCGCCTCACCGACCACCCGGTCCAGCAGGGTCAGAGCCGCGGCGGCATCGTCGGCGTGCCCGAGGTAACCGGCGAGCCTGAGCTGCAGGCCCAGGCTCGCCGTCGGGCCGGACTCGGCGAGCAGCATCCGGAGCACGGCCACCGCCTGGTCGTAGTCACCGGCCTCGGCCAGCCACTCCGCCTGCTCCTCCCGGGCCAGACGGGTGTCCTCGTGCGCCGGGCCGAGCCGGTCCGCGCATTCCCCGGCCAGGGCGCGGAAGTATCCGGCCGCCTCGGCGGGCCGGCCGGTCTTGCCGAAGATGCGTCCGCGGCTGAAGAGCAGGGCGTGTGCGTCGGGCTCCCAGAGCGGCTCAGGGCACACCGTGCGGAGCACGTCAATGTTGGCAGCCAGACGGTCGGCGGTCGCCCGATCGGTCTCGTCGGCCGGCCAGAAATCCGCCAGGGCGTCCGCGGCGAGGCGCCCGGACAGGTGCAGTAGGCCGGGCCCCAGGGTCTCCCGGGTGACGCGCTGCGGGATGGTATGGGTGCGGATGGTGCCGGGGGAGAGCTGGATTAGGCTCAGCGCGGCCAGGTTGTGCAGGGCCTTCTTCGCCTGGGTGCGGGTGACGGGGACACCCTGCGAGGCGCTGAGCCGGGTCCGGACCGGTTCGGTGAGCAGCACGCCCTCGGGAATGCCGTTCGAGTCGAGGCAGGAGATCACCGACCATAGCGGGCGGGCGAGGCCGGCCGGGTGCCGGGCGTCGGCGCGGTCCAGGGCGAGCTGCCAGGCGGCGGCCACCGGGGTCTGGTACTGGATGCCGGCCTCCTGCGGGTCGAGCGGCATCAGCTCGGCAATGGTCTCCGGGGAGCGGAGCTTGGCCAGATAGGCGGCGCAGGTCAGCCGATCCTCGCGGAGCACCGCGGCGGCATGGCCGAGGGCGAGCGGCAGGTGGCCCAGCTCGGCGGCCAGCTCGGTGGCGGCGTCCAGCAGGCCAGGGATCTTGAGCGAGCGGAGCTTGTTGCGCAGGAAGTGCGCGGCTTCCTCGATCGTGTAGACACCGACGTCGACTCGAGTGGCGACGGCATCGACCGCCGAAGTGTCCCACCGGGTGGTGAGCAGCGTCAGGCCGGCCAGCCCCTGCGGGATCAGGCCGTGCACGTCCGCCGGGTGAGCGATGTCGTCGAGCACCACGACCCAGGGCTCGTCGGTGCGGGCCAGCCAGCCGAGCAGCTCGTCGGCGGTGCTCTCGTCGTCGCCGCCGAGGTCGAGCCGGAGCTTCCCGGCCGCCGACCGGTAGGCGCTGAGAACCGATGTCCGGGACGTCGCGGTCACCCACAGGGCGATCCGGGCGCGATGGGCGCGGAATTCCTGCGCGGCTAGCTCGGTCTTGCCGACACCGCCGTCACCGACCAAGACGATCGGCATGCCCTCGGAAACCGCGCCGGCGAGCCGGCCACGCCGGTCGACGGCACCCTTGATCGTGGCGGGTTCCCGCCCGTAAGTGACCGGCCAGCGGACCGGCGCGATCGCCTGCTGGACGTTCACCGTCATCGAATTGTTGGAGCCGGTCATCACGCCGTACGAATCGTTGACGCGAACGTCGTACTGCTCAGTCATCGATCGTGTAGTGCCGGGTGGCCTGGTGACCGTCACCGACCGTTATGTCCCGGCTGTTGTTGATCGTGACGTTGAACTTCGCGCCCGAGGCGGGCGTGGCGGCGGGCGGTGGCGCGGAAGTGGCCGGCCGGGATTCGGCGGTATCCTGCAGCAGGTGGAGCTTGACCACGGCCGCAGTCAGGCTGCCCGGATGCGCCGGGTCGAGGATGCTGAAGTGGTCGCCGGGCAGCATCGCGGTGTCCGGGAAGGTGCCCTGCGCCGGAACCTGCTTGACGATGTTGTCGCTGTTGCCGCCGTAGACGTGCAGCGGGATCGGGCACTCGCGGTCGCTGACCATGCTCGCGTGCACGATCTGGTTCTGCACGGTCCGCCGGGACGCCGCCACGCTCCGGTCGAAGATCTTGAGTTCCTCGGCCTGCGGATTGAAGCGGCGCCCGACCAAAGCGCGCACCGAAGCGAGGAAGTCGGAACCCTCGTGTGGGCAGGCGAGCGTGGTCAGCGACCGGACCCGGGCCAGCTCCCAGCCGCGGCCCTCGTTGAGCATCCAGGCCAGGAATCGCAGCAGGATCAGCCCGCCCTGGCTGTGGGTGACGAAACTGATGTCACCCTCCCGGGCGTACACGCTCAGAAACGGCCGCAGCGACTGGGCGATGCTGTCGTAGTCCGGAATCCGGGTCAGCGCGCCGATCCGCGGCAGCCTCGGCGACTCGTAGCCGAAGCGGTGCACGGTGAAAGCGGACAGCTCGGGGTCGTCCGCCCAGGTCGCGTGCAGTTTGTCCCACGTCTTCGGAGACGAGAAGATACCGTGGATCAGGATGACATGCCCGCCGGCCATGGGTTCCTCCGCGCCATCGCAGTGCTCACTCGCCGCCCAGCGTAGTAGAACCCCAGGTCCCGGTCGGGCGGCCGCTCATCCGGACCGGCCGGGCGAGCGCCACCGACAACCGCCGGCCGTCGGAGCATCGGTACTCGCCCCGGAGGTAGGGATGCGGGTCGTCCTCGTCGCAGAGCGTCCAGTCCTCAAGCCGGCCTTCGCGGCCTCGTGCTCCAGCGGGATCGCCGCGACGATCAGAACGTCGATCGGGTCCACGCCATCTCCATCGTCACCACTCGATCCCGCGGCGCCGGACCTCGGCATCGTGGTCCTGCTCGCGGCTCTCCCGCTCGTACGTGTCGGCCAGTTGCCGGAGGATCCGCTGCGACCGAGGCCAGCCCTCGGCCTGTCGTTCGTATTCCCGATAACGCTCGACGAGCGTCCGTTCCTGAGCGCCGCCGTCCCGGGCGCCTCGCCACGTCACCCCGCGCCGGTTGTAGAGACCACCCCAGAGACCATTGTCCATTGCGTCGCTGCCGGCGTCCTCCAGCACCTCGCGCACGGCCAGCGATGGCACCGAGCCGTCCTCGTCCGGCTCGGCGAAAGCGAGGACGGCGCCGATCTTCCCGTCGGCGAGGCGCAGCCGGCCCGAGGCCGACAGCCGTCGTCTCGCCTCCTCGACCCAGCCCGCGAGGGCCTCGGCGTCGATGGTCCCGTCCGGGCCGGTGCCTGGGCAGCTGCGCCAGGAGCGCAGGACCTGGGAGATGGCGCGGATCCGGGCGACCTGGTCGGGATCGTCGACGGTCTCGGCGGAGCCCTCGGCCCGGAAAGCCGTCTCGACGAGCTCGGCGAAGAAGGCCGGGTCCTCGGCGAGGCGGGCGTGGATTGTCGGCGTACGGGCGTCGTAGCGCAGGAGCGGGACGAGGCTCAGCTCGATCTCGGTCACCCGATGCGCCCCGAGCGCGTCCCGGTGATGTTGGAGCAGCTCGACGACGATCTGCAGGTCGTATCCGGAAAGCCGGCGGTCGTCCTCCGCCGACCGGACGAATCCCTCGCAGGCGGTGGCCGCCTCGACGGCGATCTCGCGCGTGCCGACCTGTTCGGCGTACATCGCGATCAAATCCAGGGCCGCTGCGAACCGGCCCACGCTGATCAGGCCGGCCACCGCCTTCACGACACCGGTGAACTCCGGGCCGAGGCCGTTGACCCCGAACTCGCGCCAGTAGACGGCCGCCGCCTCGGGACCGGGATCGGTGTTCTCCGGATCGCGCCGCGCCAGCAGCAGCCTCGCCCGCGCAGTCGGATCCGAGGTGCGGTCGAGGTAGTCGGCGCCGCGCCAGATCCGCAGCGCGAAGTACTCGAACGCGATGTCCGGCCGGCTCGCCGGGCGGTCCTCGGACAGCCAGGTCAGCAGCATGTCGTCGTGCTCGGTGGACGGCGACTGGGCGAGGGCGGCCCCGATCAGGTCGCCGTTCCCGGTCCGGTCGGCCAGCGCTACCAGCGCATCGAGACCACCGGAGGCCAGGATCCGGGCCACCGCCTCGGCCCGCAGCCGCGACAGCTCGGTGAAGTACTCCGCGCTGGACCGTCTCCTCGTGACGCCCTCTGGCTGGGGCCACCGGTCGCCGAACAGCCAGAACGTCTGGTCGGCCGGTTGCGACGGTGCGAGCGCGTCGGCGGCCCGCCGGAACGGCGCGAGTTCGTCGGCCGACATCGCCCACGGTGCGTCGCCGACGTCGATGTGCAGAGCTATCAGTTCGCGGAGCGCCTCAGACAGACGCCGCCGCATCTCCTGCTCGTCGACCGAACCGGACAGGGACATCAGCCGTTCCACGAAGCCGGAGCGCTGGTCGTCGGGCAGGTTGTCGGACAGCGGGATGAGGGCGAGGAAGCGTTCCGGATCGTCGTCGAGGTCGTCCAGGGTCAGGCTGGCGACGTCCCGGAAGGCGGCGTAGGTCTCAGCCGGAGGCGGTGCCCCCGGTGTCGGCCAGTCCCGCAGGAGCGGCGTCGGGTGGAGCGTACCGATGGTTCCGTGCCGGGCCGACCGGAGCAGGTCGAGCAGCAGCGTCCGGGCGACCTCCGGCTGGTCGCGGAGCATCCGCTTCAGGGCTCGCAGTCGGACCGGTCGGGGTGCGTTGGTCTGGGGCTGTGTGACCTCGAAGATCTCGGCGAGCGAGGCGCCCGGCCGGTCCGGCTGATCGCTGCCCGGATCGGCCGCAGCCATCCGGGCCAGAGCCTCGACCGCACCGCCGAAATGCTCGGTCGGCCAGGCGAGGAGCTCCAGGGCCGCCCGGGAGGAGGGGCGGCCGGTCCGCACGGCGTCGAGGAACGCGGTGGGGGATGCCTCGGCCAGATACGTCAGCACGTCCGCGAGGGAGACGTTCGCCTGGCTCAAAACCTCACGCACCACCCGGTGCACGAGGTCGGCCGAACCACCGCAGACCGCGAGGACGACCAGCGACTCCGCGATGCCGCGTCGGATCGCCAACGACCCGCCGTGCGTGGTGAGGACGCGGACCGCCAGGCCGGCGAATGCCGTTCAATCCTCCTCGGTGAAGCTGGGCGCCAGCAGGACGATGGTGTCCTCGGGCGCCTGCACGTACCACCGCTGACCCAGGTGCCCGAGCATCGCCGTGTCCGGGTCCGCGGCCGCCTGAGCGGCGATCTCGGCGATCTCGGCGTTATCCACCCCGGTGAACTCACTGACGATCGCCCGATCGCCGTCGTGATCGCCGCGCCAGCCGCCCAACAGCGCCAGCCGCCGGAGGCGGACATCGGCCGACCGGGCCCAGGGCGGGATCGCGAGCGAGCGGTGTTTGGCCAGGGCCCGCCACAGCTGGCCCAGCCCACGCCGGGCCAGGACGCCGAGGGACCGGGCCCGGTCCGGCTCGATCGGGGCGGACAGGAGCCTCTCGACCTCCTCCTCGTCAAGCGCGGACACCTTCACGGCCGGGCTCGGGACGAGCTTGCCGTACACCAGGATGGTGTGCGGGCGCCGGAGCGGAATCTCGTTCAGCGGCAGGCTGGTCGGCACGGCCAGGATCCGTGGCTCCTGCGCCGCCAGGTGGGCGCGGAGGGCCGCCTGACCGTCGATCAGCAGCGTGCGATCGCCCAGCGACGTGCCGTTCAGGGCCGCCGCGATGAACGCCTTCAGCTCCAGCGCGCCTACCTCGCCCCCAACCTCGACGACGGCCGGGCCGGTGTCGAGCGTGGCCCGCAGGGCGGCGGCCTGCTCCTGGCGCCCGGCCAGCACGATCTCCGCGCCGAGGGGAGCGTCGGTGAACGGCAACCATGTGTCGTTCCACCACTCCGTCAGCGGCACGCCGTGGGTGGGGAGCCCGTAGTAGTGGTTGTGCTGAGTGTTGCCGTCGCCGACCTGTATGCCGGAGCTGTTGCTGATCATCGGATACGATTGTCCCAGGCGCGGGTTGGTGTGGCGGCTGGATTCCCCCGAGGTGGTGATGACCGGGGAATGAAGGCCATCATTACACCTCGGTTGGCCGGCATCCACGGCCAACTTCCACGAGCCGACGCGCGGATCTGCCGAGAGCAGCGCATCGCGAGCAGGCAGGCGACCCGGGTTCAGATCCAAGGCGGCTACGCTGCACTCATGGAGGCAGTCGACATCGAGCCGGGGGCCGTGTTCCGGTTCTCGCACGACGAAAGACCGAACCGCGTGCTTCTTTGCGACAGCGATGTCGTCATGTATGACGCCTGGTGGCCACACCTCGAGGCATGGGGATTGGCGGACCTCGCAGCGATCAAGCGCCAGCACATCAGCTACTACGTCACCACTGTGTCCACCGTGCTGGAGAAGGCGAAACATCTGCGAACGGCACCTTTGACAGCCGCCGAGATGGCGGTGCACCGGCCTGACCTGCCGTTCGCCGCCGTGCAGGATGTGACGGTGACGTGGTCCTCGGGCGATGCCGATCGGGTCACCGACGCTAGGGCAGTGCTGAGTGCATACCGGGTTTACTTGTTGCCGTTCGGACCCGGCGGAGGTACGAAGGCGGGGGTTCGAGTTACCGCGGACAACGGCAATGCCTTCACCATCGGAGAGCTGTTCCGCAAGGCCCAGGCCGTTCAGGCTCGGCACCTCGGCGATGCTCTGCCAGGCGCAGGAGTTGGGATCTATCGGTCCGGGCTACAGAGAGGATTCCCCGCCTACTACCTGTGGGGAGCGGTGAGTCGACTTCACGAGCACCTCGCAGCACATCGGCCATAACCTGCACACATCTGCCGCAAGTCGCTCGCTGGTCCAGGGACCGGTGTCGGGAGCCGGCGACAGTGGCACACTTCGCTTGTGAACGCGACGGTGGCAGTCGGCCGGCTCTCGGAGATCCTGGAATTTCTCGCGGCGCAGGGCTTCGACGCCCGACCGCTGGTGGTCGATTCGCCGGCTTCGCCCGGAGAGGTCGATGCGGTAGAGGGCCAACTGGGATGCAAGCTGCCGACGTCGTTGCGCCACTGGGGTCAGGAGCGGCGCGGGCGACACGGCAAGCGACCATGGGAGGGTGACCGACGCCGTATCGTCTTCCTTGGCTGCTGTGATCGACCTCATCGATGGATACATGCATCGAGTGCTGAGGGGCCGAGAAGACCCGGTGAGGGTCGTCGGGGAGCTGATGTGTGCGCTGATCGACCTGCCCCCCGCCCACGTTGGCCGCTTGTACAACATCTACGGGGACTTGTCGGACATTGTTGACGGCTACCCGTTCGACTACGGCGATGGCACCGAGATGATCGCCCAGCGGGAGATTCGCGACGCTGCGTGGGACTGGTTGACCATTGCGCGCAATGCCGAGGGAGTTAAGACCTACGTCGACCATTGGGTTGCGAGAATTGCAGCGTTACCGACGACCGACGGAGGGCGGCCGTTCCGCCACCCCTGGGCTCAGTGACGGGTACCGGCACCGTGCGTGCGGCGGGCCGGCCTCCAGGTGTAGTGCCCGGACCAACGCAGGGTGTCCCCACATGCCTTCGACATGCGCGGCGATCGTGAGGGTATTTCCGGGTCAACCGATGCAGCTGTGAGGGCCAGCGCTGGTGCCAGCCAAAGCCCTGGGCCGGCAGCTTACGAGCGCTCGACGGCCGGCGGTCGGCGAGCCGGTGCGAGCCGGGTTGGGGGAGCAGGCTGGAAGCAGCGGGGTGCCCTGAACGGCCTTGAACTGCGTCCAACGGCATTTAGAGGCGCTCAACTGCACCCACCCCTGCCTGCGGCTCTACGTTGCCGCAGGCTTGTCAGGCCGTCAGGCAGGTGCCGAGGCGTGCCAGAGGCGAAGTGCTCGGTGGCGAAGCGGCTGGGAGAGTTCGCGTGAGTCCTTCATGTCGGCCAGTACGTCGCGCAGATCCCGGGTGGGCCAGCCGGCGTCCAACCAATCGAGTGCCAGTGTCGGCCAGTAGCTTCGCCATGCGGTGAGCGCGAACTGCACGAGGGCGGGAAGCGGTGTCTCGGCGACAGGCACGTCAGACAGCTCCGCACTAACGTCGCTCGGGGTGCGCTCCAGCAGTGGCAACAGCCACACGCCGCGGTCCCCCGGCCGCGTAGACCAGCCCGTCGGCGGCGCCATGGATTAGCCAAGTGCCGGCACCGTCACGCACGAGGAGCAGCCCGTTGTTGATCCTTAGCCTCAGATGGAGACGATGGTCGGCAGGGCCCATGTCGGACAGCCTGTCATGCACTGATAGGGGGCGGCATCCGAGAGGACGATTGTGATGGCGGGGCTGTGGGAGCAGGTTGGAAGGGCTCCGATCCCATTCCCAACGCGGTGGCCAGCGCGTGCTCTATGTTGGCGCCTTCGGCGGACCCGAAGGCGTCAGCGTCGGTGCCCCCTGCGAAGGCGGTAGGGCGGCGTCCGCACATGCCGAGTGAGGTGCGTGCCTTCAGGCTTGTACTTGAGGCGTACCGCGATGCCGCCGAGCGGGCCTCAGTGCGGTGGGGCGCTGCCGTGCGTACGCGTCCGGACACTCGTCATGGCTGGATGGGCAGTTGGGGACTGGTCAGAGTGGTTCCCACAGGTGGCGGCGTTTCCACCTCTCGTCGCCGGCTCGGAACTCCTGCAAGAGCCGCAGGGCTGCTTCGCGGTCGGTGGTCTGGCAGCGGAAGTGTCGGTCGATGGAACCTTCCTGATATTCCAGTGCGTATGTCCCGGCGGGTACTCCGGCAGCGTTGCCGTAGCCAACCTGGACGAATGATGCGTCGGCGCGTTCGAGGATCACGTAGCGGTTGTTCTCGCCGACCTGGCCGATGATCCATTCCAATCGGCCCGCGTCGGGGTCGGGCATCGTCGGAAGGCTCTGCGACGAGAGCGTAAAGAGCGCTGCGTGGCCGGGCGCGTTCGGGTTGACGACGTGGTAGCCCGGTTCGTAACAGATCAGGCCGTGCTCGGCGGCGAGCGTCAGGACGGCGGCACCGACCTCGTCCGCTCGAGACCAGACGCACGAGACGGCCAGAATCGCGTCGGAACGCTCGGGAGTCATGCTCCACACTCCGAGCCGGTCGATGTCATCATTGCCGAGACTCTCCAGCGGTGGGAAGCGATCGAGCAGTGCGTCATAGAACCGCCCTACGGCGGGGTGCGCGGCGAAGACTTCTTGTCCGCCGTCGCTCCAACGCTCCAGCTTTGCTCGCGCCTCGGCCGCAGTGACCGGTTGATCCTCGTGCCAGACGTACAGGTCAAAACTCACCGCAACCCCAAGTGCCTCAGCCAGACCGGCGACGACAGCCTAGGCCCCGCCACCGTCCCCGAGAACCCATGTCGGCGACCGCTCGGGCATCCTCGGGTGCTAGCGCGCCGAGATGCTGCTGAAATGCCATGCGCCAGCCGCTGACCAGCGCATCCTCCGTGGTGGCCTCTTCGGCTTACCCGAAGAGGCCGCCGCCACGGCTAGGCTTGCGTGAGCTTCAGAGTTGCGTCGAGGATCAGCGGCAGTGGGGCAATGGGTCGTGTAGCCCCTCGGACACCGATTTGAAGCATCCCTGTTGCATCTGACGTACGGGTGGTCAAGCTCGCTTGACCACCCGTATCGCGTCTTCACGACAGACTCGACGTACGTGCTGGCGTTAGGGGAAGCGACCACGAGCGGGTCGGCGCGGGCCTGGTCGACCAGGTATCGCAGATAGGCGTGGGGAGTCCACGGCCCGCTCGACGACGGTCGCGCCGGACGGGCGTTTGTCGGTCCGTCCCAGCGGCTCATGATGTGCCACCGGTTGCGCCACTCGACACCCGCAGCAATTTCGAGCAAGCCTTCTATCGCCCTCTGGGTCGTCGAGTCAGCTCGCGAATGAGTTCCCCGATGACCTGTTGGTCGACGTGCCTGAGGTCCGTGCCGTCACCTTCGGCGAGGCCAAGATCCTTCCGCATGGCCGCAACCAACTTGTCGGGGAGTTGCTCGACGAGACCGATCGTGTTCTCGGGGTGGTCGAGCTTGAAGGCTCTCATCGCCACTACGTCCAGCGTTGTGTTAACCCGCAGCGCTGCCGCGCTCACCTGCTCCGAGCCGTAGAACTGAATCTCCGCCATATGCCGGCGCCACTCCGCCGTCGGCCGGGCGGCCGCCCCCACGCCGGTTCGCCGTCGGGGTCTGATTTCGTGACGAGGAGTTCGGTGATCCAAGCGTCGAAGTCCGATCTCGGTGGAGGCTCGTCCTATGTCGACACACGCTGCCTGCCACCCATCGCGACCAGGCCCATCACGATGAAGAGCCCTCAATGCCTGGCCGCACCATAACATCGCAGCGCCGCTATATCGACGCCAAGCTATCGTGGTCTGACCCCTGTAGCGACAGCGCGAAGGTGAGTCATGGACGTAGTCAGCACCACGGAGGTCCCGGTTGAAGACGGGTTCGCCTTCTGGCGCGAGGTAAACACGAAGCTCTGGGTGCCCTACGATTTGCGCTGTGAATCGCAGTGGGAGCCCGGATTTCGGGCTCAGGTCGGAATCAGCGAGTTCGGTCCCGTGCAGGCGACATTGATGACCACGATGCCGCACTCGGTCCACCGTACTCCCAAGCTCATTCGGCAGGCCGATCCAGAGGTGTTCAAGCTGGGTTGCCTTGTGCGCGGCGGCGGCATGATCACGCAAGACGGCCAGCGCACAGATTTCGGCGTGGGGGACCTGATACTGTATGACACCTCCCGGCCCTACGTGGCCGAATTCACCCCAGATGCGCCAGTCAGTCAGTTGCTGCTCCTGCGCTTCCCGCGCTCGTTACTGCCGTTGCCGCCTCGGGAGTTGCGGCGCCTGAGCGCAGTTCGCATCCCTGGCGCCCAGGGCATCGGGGCGTTATCTTCACAATTCCTGCTGCGCCTTGCCCGGCACATGGACGAACTCAGTCCGTTGGACGCCGCCCGGCTGTCCACCCTCACGATTGACGTGTTGACAGCGGCACTGGCCAACGCGCTGGATGTCCAAAGCGCGGTGCCCTCCCACACCCAACGGCGAGCGTTGATGGCTCAGATCCACGCCTTCGTCCGAGAGAATCTGGGCGATCCGCGCCTGACACCGAACGCGATCGCCGCAGCGCATCACATCTCGTTGCGATACCTGCACAAGCTGTTCCACGAGGAAGGGCGCACGGTCGCCGGCTGGGTCCGCGAGCGTCGCCTGGAGCAGTGCCGAGGCGACCTCGCCAACCCCCAACTAGGCGCGCGCCCGATCCACACGATCGCCGCCCAGTGGGGGTTCACCAGCCCGGCGCACTTCAGCCAGGCGTTCCGCAGCGCCTACGGCCTTTCGCCACGCCAGTTCCGCGAGCAGTGCGCGAGAGTACGCGCAGACTAAAGACTTGTGCGCGTACCAGTAACGACAGCCCCGGCTGTGGCCTGCACTCTTATCGCAGGAAGTCCGCTCAGTCAGGGTTGAATCTGATTCCGGGCTACGGGAAAAGGTTCACTTGGGCGTGTTACATCGGTCCGTGTTTTTGCGATGGAAGGAGCGCGAGGAAGTAAATCGATCACTTCATGCAGCCAGCAGCATCATCTAGGCCGCAGCGGCGGCTGACAGGAGACCATTGTGAGAATGTGGTACAGAACGGCGTTTCGGATCTCTGCAGTGACCGCGATCCTCGGGGCACTCACCCTGTCCGGGACCGTGGCACAGGCAAGTTCGGGCACCACCTCCCGCCTGTCCCAAGCCGAAACCACCGCAGTTTCGGAGCAGGCCAAGCCCGGCAGCGAGGACGTCGCCGCGCAGGTCTGCGGCTATTACGAAGACGCGGTGACGGCCTGGTACAACCACTGCGGGAGCACCCATGTGATCATCTACGTCGACGCGACGTGGCCCCGCGCCGACTGGACCTGGTGCATCGGCCCGGGAACGTGGGACATCGGCGGCGCCAACGCCGTATCCAACGCCTGGTACTCGGGTCAAACTTGTTGAAACGCCAGCCAAGCGCTGCGAGATTCGCCACCTGCGTCGCGTGGTTGCGGATCAGGTCAGCGAGGCAAATGAGGGTGCGGTCGGACAGGGGAATCGCGGCAGGGTAGGACAACAGCGAGGCTTCCGGTTGGGGCATCGGATCTTGGTCGACTGCTGACTTACCGGGAGCCTCGCCCTACGTCGATCCTTGCGTTCCTCACGCCAGACCTGAACTGCGGAACGTTCGGTCACCCATGGGAAAAGTCACTCTGCGTGTTTGGTGAACGACTCGTTGAACCGCTAGCCCACACGCTGGACGCCTGGCTACCCCGCAAGCGGGTCAACGGCAGGGCGGTCAACTAGCGACCCAACAAGCCGCTGAGCGGTCGTGCGGGGAGGCAAATCATGCGACCCCGCCTTGGCGCACGTGTTCCGTTCGCGTTAGACCGGCTCACACGGTGGTCGGTGAGCCTGCCTGATCCCGCCACCGGCGATGTACCCGGCGCGCGCGGCATCGAGGCTCAGCCTCCCGTTTGGTCCACCCCTTACCGCAGCACTGTCGTGCTCATCTTGTCCGTCGTCTTCCCACCCGCACTCATCGCAGATCTCGTACCCGCCGCGCTCCGACAAGGTGGCGTGGCCGCAGCATGGACAGGTGTAGGGAGAGGCGTCTCTGGCCGGGGCCAGGACGTTCTGCTGCGCGATGTAGGTGTCGAACCAGGCGACTCGCCGACGAACCAGCTCATCGTCTGACAGAGAAGGATCGTCGTTCGGATGACGCTGCACGGGTGAGCTGCCCACTGGCTCATGGTGCCAGGCGCGGGTGCCGCCTCGACGTCCGCTTCTGCCGCGAGTCGCGCGCTGGTCCGGGGACCGGTGTTGGGAATCGGCGACAGTGGCACACTTCGCTCGTGAACGCGACGGTGGCAGTCGGCCGGCTCTCGGAGATCCTGGATTCTCTCGCGGCGCAGGGTTTCGACACCCGACCGCTGGTGGTCGATGCGCCGGCTTCGCCGGAAGAGGTCGATGCGGTAGAGGAGCAACTGGGGTGCAAGCTGCCGACGTCGTTGCGCCACTGCCTGACGACCGTCGCCAGCCGGGTGGAGTTCGCCTGGTTCGCGCCGGCTGAGCACACCTTCCCCGGTCCGTTCGGCGAGATCTTCTCCGGAAACCTGTGTTGGTCACTCAATGGTCTGCCCGATCTGGTGACAGCAGTCCGAGGATGGGTTGACGACGTGTTCCCGGACCCAAGTGACTCCTACGACAGGGTCTGGCATCACAAGCTGCCGTTCATGGAGGTCGGCAACGGCGACTACCTGGCGCTGGATTTGGACGATGGCGCGCACGGCCGAGTCGTCTACCTCAGCCACGACGACGGTGAAGGCCACGGGTGGACGATGGCTACCTCCTTCGAGGACTTGCTCATCCGCTGGATCCCCCTGGCCTGTCCGGGAGCCGAGGATTGGCAGTGGCTGCCGTTCTGCGCGCGATCAGACGAGGGCCTCGACCCCTCGTCCGCGATAGCCCGGCAATGGACTGCGCTCGTACGCCTCGAGAGCGGCCCGCCCGTAGTCAAGGGACTGTGAACGTCCGGATGTGCTACTGACGGCGCTCCTGCCGCAGCTATCGGGTATGCCGCTCGGCACCTCGCGGTCTCCCGTGCAGACTACGAAGAGTGAATCAGGCATGACCTGCTCGTCGTGCATCCCGCGCGTCGCTCCTGGCACCTCGCGCCCATGAGGCGTTCTCCGCTACCGCTTCCCAGCCTCGCTGTCACTCGAAGTCGTACAGCCCTCATGCCCGTTCGACGTCGCCGGAGGTGATGAGCTGTCGCAGTCGGCGCACCTCGCTGTGAATCTCACGCCATGTGCGCTCCTCCGCAGGTGTCTGCCCTCGGCAACACGGGGGAGCCGGCCGTGGTGTTGAGCGGCTGGGTCGCCCGCTGGCCAAGTCGTCTGGACTGTCTGGGCACAATTGGGCTGTGGAACGTCACGAGTTCGGTGCTGCGGTGCGCCAGTTGCGGGAAAGTACGGTGCCTGCGGCTGTCGGGCTGCCGATCGGTCGTCGGCGGGTCCAGGGGTTGCGGCGGGAGGAACTCGGCGAGCTGGCGGGGATGTCAGCCGATTACGTACGCCGGCTGGAGCAGGGGCGCAGCCATCCGTCAGCCGGGGTGGTGAACGCCATCGCCCGTGCACTACGGCTCGGGCGGGCCGAGTACGAGCGGCTCTGCGCGCTGGCCGGGTACGCCGCTGCGGACGGGCAGGTGCCGAACGAGATCGGTCCGGGCGCGACACGGCTGCTGGAGCGGTTCACGGACACTCCGATGTTCGTCTCCGACGCGGCGATGAATCTCGTCGCCGTGAACAGCGCGTTCATGGCCCTGGGGCACTGGGATCTCACCGGGCAACCCTGGGAATGGAACATCGCGTGGCGTACGTTCTGCGATCCGTTCAATGGCTTCAAGCAGTCCACGGGTGACGCGACCGATCATGAGGCGATCCTCGCTGCCCGTCTGAAGAGCGCGCGGTTGCGCTATCCCGCCGACGCGTCGCTTGCCGCGCTGGTGGACGAGATGCGGACCCGAAGCCGCCTGTTCGACGCCTTGTGGCGCGCTCCGCGACCGGTGGCAGCCTACGAGAGCAGTGCCGCGTTCATTCATCCGGACGGTGGTGCCGTCACGCTCGTCGGCAGTCTGCTCGCCATCCCGGGTGACGATCTGGCGGCTCTGATGCTCACCGCGGCGCCGGGCTCGGCTGATGCGGCGCGTCTCACGGAGATCGTCGATGCCGCCGGGGAACCGACCATCATCAAGGTGGGCCAGCCTGGCCCAGGCTAACCGCGCCGGATCCTGTGAAGGTCAGTGACGTCTCCAGCGAACGCGGAACCAGTGGTTGCCTCCGGGCGGCTCCGGTGAGGCGGGGCTGGATGCCTTCGCAACTCGAAGCAGACCGCAGGGAGCATCTCTGCCCCGCAGTCGCTTCATGTGCGAAGTACATCGACGGCGCTCACAGAGGCAGGTTCAGCGATGAAGGCAGTGCGTTTCCACGAGTTCGGCGGTCCTGAGGTCCTGCGCTACGAGGACGTCGAGCAGCCCACCCCCGGAGCCGGGCAGGTCCGGATCCGTGTCGCCGCGACGTCGTTCAACGGCGTCGACGGCAACATCCGCGCGGGCTACATGCAGGGTCCGATCCCGGTGGAGTTGCCGCACACTCCCGGTCTCGATGTCGCCGGAACGGTCGACGCGCTCGGCGACGGCGTGGACGACGTCGCGGTAGGTGACCAGGTCGTCGGCTTCCTGCCGATGACGGGGACGGGGGCGGCCGCTGAGTATGTGATCGCGCCGGCGGAGATCTTGACGGGGGCGCCCAGGAACCTCCCGTTGGCCGACGCGGCGGCGTTCCCGCTGGTGGGCCTGACCGCGTGGCAGGCGCTGTTCGACCACGGCAAGCTGGTCACCGGTCAGCGGGTGCTGATCAACGGCGCCGGCGGAGCGGTCGGCGGATACGCGGTGCAGCTGGCCAAGGAGGTCCGTGCCCACGTGATCGCCACGGCCAGCCCTCGCAGCGCCGAGCGGGTCAAGGCTGCCGGCGCCGACGAGGTGATCGACCACACCACCACCGACCTCACCGCGGCGGTGACCGAGCCGGTCGACCTCGTACTCAACCTCGCGCCCGTCTCCCCGGAACAGTTGGCCGCGCTGGTCACGCTGATCCGGGACGGCGGCACCCTGGTCAACACCACGGTCTGGATGCCGGCTCCCTCCGACGAGACGCGCAATGTGCGTGGCATCGACTTGTTCGTCCGCAGCGACGCCGACCAACTCGCCGACCTGGCCGCTCGGATCAGCACCGGCGAGTTGCGCGTGGAGGTTGCCCAGCGGGTGGCGCTGGCCGACCTGCCCGCACTCCATGCCCGAGCGGGTGCCGGCGAGCTGCCGGGCAAGACCGTCATCCTCGCGCCCACGGCCTGACACGCCCATCGGAGGAACAGTCATGTCTCTGTCTCTGATCTCGAGATCATCGAGGCGCTGGCCCCGATGACCGACAACCGCACGAACCCGTCAGGCACTCCGGCCATACCGCTGCTCATCAGTCCGACCGACCGTACGGTCTCGATCACGGTCCAACAACGCACCTCGGTGGCGCCTGCCACGGCGTTCCGGGTGATCGCGCCGATCGACCTGCCGACCGTTTTCCACCGGGTCGGGCCGTTCCCCGGCGTCACGGGCGTGGCCAACCAGACCGAGGCCTGGGATCACGTCGGCCCTACCCGCAACCCGCAGTTCGAGGACGGGTCACAGGCCAACGAGCAGTTGACCGAGTACACGGAGGGTTCGATCTTCGCGTACCAGCTGACCGGGTTCACGAACGTCCTCTCTCGCCTCGCGGCCGGGGTGCGGGGCGAGTTCAACTTCAACCCCGACGGGGACGGCACCCTCATCCGCTGGACGTACGAGTTCAAGCCGCTCCCAGGCCGACGCCCTGTCCTCGCCGGCCCCTTCGCCCCTCTGTGGCGCCGTTACATGACGGCTGCCCTGCACCGGTGCGTGCAGGTGGTCGAGGCGTACGAGCCGCGGCTGTAGAACCGACCGCACACCCCAGGAGACGATCACGATGATTCCCGACGACGATCCCACCCGCTCGCTGACCGTGGCAAACCCCGACGATCCCGACACGACCTACATCTCCCTGGTGGGCAACACCTACGGCATGTTGATCACGGGCGAGCAGACCAACGGCGCCTATTGCCTTATCGACATGCGCGTCCCGGACGGAGGCGGCCCGCCGCCGCACCGGCACGACTTCGAGGAGATGTTCACGATCCTTGAGGGTGAAATCGAGTTCACCTTCCGCGGCGAGAAGCACGTCGTGCGGGCCGGCTCCACGATCAATATCCCGGCCAACGCACCGCACAACTTCCGCAACACATCCGGTGCGCCGGCCCACATGCTCTGCATGTGCACCCCGGCCGGGCAGGACGAGTACTTCACCCGCATCGGCGACGTCGTCGCGGGCAAGAACGGACCGCCGCCGCAGCTCGCACCAGACGAACTCGCCGAACGCCGCCGCCGCGCTGCCGAACTGGCCTCGACTTACCGCAGCGAGTTCCTGTGACCAGCCAACCGCTCGCGATCTGACGATATCGAGCCCGGGCAGCAATTCGCCTCGTCGGTGCGGCTCGGCGGGGGCAGTCAGCGCTGACTGCCCCCGCCGACCGCTGCGCTACCGGGACGTCCGTAGCGGGGGATCGGCGATCCGTGGCTGAGCCGGTCACCTGGCCGGTAGGAATGAGGCGGGACAGAGACAGGGAGCGCGTATGACGATCGACCGGGCCGGTCTGGCCGAGTTCCTCCGGCGCCGCCGGGGGTCGCTGCAACCGGAGGACGTCGGTCTCCCGCGCGGACCGCGTCGGCGGACCAGTGGCCTGCGGCGCGAGGAGGTGGCCTCGATCTGTCACATGTCGACCGACTACTACTCGCGGCTGGAACGCGAGCGCGGGCCGCACCCGTCCGAGCAGATGATCGCCTCGATGGCGCAGGGCCTGCACCTGTCGCTAGACGAGCGGGACCACCTGTTCCGGCTGGCCGGGCACCGCCCTCCGCCGCGTGGCGCCACCAGCGACCACATCAGTCCCGGCCTGCTGCGGGTACTCGACCGTCTCGACGACACCCCGGCCGAGATCGTCAGTGAACTCGGGGAGACGCTCCGGCAGAACGCGCTCGGCGTCGCCCTCACCGGCGACACGACCGGCTACACCGGCCCGGCACGCAGCATCGTCTACCGCTGGTTCACCGACCCGGCCACCCGCCGGATGTACGCGCCCGAGGACCACGGCTTCTTGTCCCGCATGTTCACCTCAGGCGCTCGGGAGATCGCGACGCTGCGCGGCCCCGGCTCCCGGGCGGCGCAGCTCGCCGAGCTGCTCCTTGAGCACAGCGAGGAGTTCCGCAAACTGTGGGAGCAGCACGAGGTCGGCCTGCGCCCGGACGACGGCAAGAACTTCGTGCACCCCGAACTCGGGCGACTGGAGCTGAACTGCCAGACCCTCGTCGACCCGGGGCAATCCCACTACCTGCACATCTTCACCGCCGTCCCGGGCAGCGAGAGCTACGAGAAGCTCCAACTGCTCGCCGTGCTCGGCGGTGACGCTCATCGTGGGATCGCCGATCCGTGGCTCGGGAGGCCCTGAATCCGCCGCCGGTGGTCCGCGACGATCGCATCGCACACGCCGATTCGACCCCTATCGGCCGACCCGAGGAGACCGATCATGGCCCGCCGCATCGACCTCACCATCGCGGAACTGTCCGGCAAGCTCGCCGTCGTGACCGGCGCGAGCGACGGAATCGGCTTCGTCATCGCCAGCCGTCTCGCTCAGGCCGGCGCAGAGGTGATCATGCCGGTCCGCAACCCGGCGAAGGGGCGGCAGGCCGCCGATCGCATCCGCGGCCTCGCCCCCGGCGCCAGGCTCAGCACCCCCGCGCTCGACCTGTCATCGCTGGAGTCGGTGGCCGCTCTCACCAGCCAACTCGTCGACGAGGGCCGTCCGGTCAACATCCTGATCAACAACGCCGGCGTGATGAACCCGCCCGCCCGCCAGCTCACCAGGGACGGCTTCGAACTGCAGTTCGGCACGAATCATCTCGGCCATTTCGCGTTCACCCAGGGCTTGCTGCCGCTGCTTCGGCAGGGCCGGGCCCGGGTTACCCACCAGACCAGCATCGCCGCCCGCAGTGGGGCGGTCAACTGGGACGACATCAACTGGGAGCGCGGCTACGAATCAATGAAGTCGTACGCGCAGTCCAAGATCGCCGTCGGCCTGTTCGCCCTGGAGTTGCAGAACCGCAGCGCGGCGGCCGGCTGGGGAATCACGAGCAATCTCTCCCACCCAGGAGTGTCGCCGACGAATCTGCTCGCCGCGCAACCCGGCATGGGCCGCCCGAAGGACACCACCTCGGTCCGCATGATTCGTCTGATGTCCCGCCTGGGCGTTGCCGGTACGGTCTCCTCGGCGGCACTGCCAGCCCTGCTCGCCGCGACCGGCCCCGACTCCCGGGGCGGACAGTTCTTCGGCCCCAAGGGTTTCGGCGACATCGGCGGCGCGCCCGCGCAGCGCGAGCTGTGGGCCCCACTGCGCAGCGACGACGACGCCCACCGACTCTGGGAGGTCTCCGAGCGGCTGGTCGGCGTGCGATTCCCCGCCTGATCCGACGTCGGCCGATGGTGGCTGAAGGATCCGCCCGTCCCGCAGCCGCCATCCTCGGCGTCCGGCCGGCGCGGCCGGTCAATGGACGATCTGGTCACGACAGGAGTGCCCCTGCTCGACGCGTTCGCCGATGCAGGGGCACTCCTTGACGCCTTGGTCGCTGACCGCCGCATCAACCCGGTGACCGGGTACGCCTATGGCAGCCACCACGGTGCGAAGTACGGCGCCGATGCCCCCTCGGTCGAGAAGGACCACCCGCCCGCCGGCGCGCTCTGCAGCGTGACGACGACGTTCGCGATGTACGCCGAGCTGACCGGGGTGAAGTCGACGTCGCTGTACCAGGTCCTTCCGTTCGGGGCGCAGAAGTCCGACGCGTTGTCGGTGTAGGGCACCACCACACCGTTCTGGTAGGTGACGACCATCTGGACCCGGACACACTCGCCGGACGCGTTGTTGATGTAGATGCGTCCGAGCAGCCGAGGCGCCCAGGTGCCGTTGACCAGATCCCACTCCAGCCGGCCGTCGGCCTTGGGATCACCGGAAATGTTGCCCAGCACGTCGTCGCCGAAGTCGAAGTGCCGTTCGGTGATGGAGAACCGGTCGGTCCGCTGTACCGCGGCCTGCGCCGGGCTCGCGGCGATCAGCCCGAGTGCGCACACCACGGGCAATGCCAGGAGCCGGGTCGCTGTCCTGCTGAAACGCATGTCTTCCTCCTTGGTCGCGCCGCGGCCTCTGCGGCGCTCGACATCGAGTCTCGGCAGGGGCGTCAGGGTCACGTCACGATCCGCTCCGGGTGGCGGCTCGGAGCCGGCGCACCATGACGCCACCCTGAGGTCCGACCGGAGCATGGGCGATGAACGGCCCGACCGGGCCGCCGAGACCAACCACCGTTCGACCCGGCCGGGGTCGACGAGAGCGAGGGAGCGACATGCGCACGATGGACATCGCACGACGGACGGGGGCGGGCGCGGTCGCCGTCGTGCTGGGTACGGCGGCCGGGGCGGCCGCACCGGACCGGCCCGCCCACGCGGGAGGGCTCGCACCGGTACGGGTCGAGGAGGTCAGCGACAACGACGCGAGCGCGACAAAGGTCGTCACCGCGAGCTGCCCGGGGATGCGATCCGTCTTCGCGGCGGGCGCTCGGATCGTGAACGGGAACGGCGGTGTCGTGCTGACCGCGATGGAGCCCGACGCGGAACTGACCACGGTGACCGTCACCGCGACCGCCCGCACGGGGCACGCGAGCGCGTGGTCGGTGGTGGCCTATGCCACGTGTGACTGGTCGACGAGACCACCGGTGCGCACGACGGCCACCGTCGGATCGGCGTCCACGGTGGAGGTGAGCTGCCCCGGCGACACCCGGCTGGTCGGCACCGGCTTCCGGTCCGAAGGACCGGTGGACCAGACGTACGTTGACGAGGTTTCCTTCGGTCCCGGGTTGCGGACGGTGCGGGTGCACACGGGCGGCACCGCCGAGCCGGCTGCTCTCACCGCCGTCGGGGTCTGCAAGGAGCCCACGCAACCGACCGGACCGCCCGGCGTCCGCGTCGAGGCCGCCACCGGGTACGACGGCACCTGGCCGAAGACGGTCGGCACCGCGCCCGCCGCTCCGGACGCCCACGTGTACGGCGTCGACGCCCGCGTGACGGGCGCGGGACCGTTCTTCCTCAGCGCGCTTGTTCCCAGCGCGAACCTCCGCCAGGCGGGCGCCGAGGCCGTCCGGGCGAGCCAGTTGCCGGGGTCAGCCGCCGCCCGGGCCGACGCCGCGGGGGACGGTGAGGGTTCGCTCGCCGTGTCCGCCCTGGAATCGGCCGTCTTCCACTGACCGGTCGCCGTAACGCCGGCCGACCACCTCGCTCGGGGCGCCGCTGTCCCACTGCCCGGCGGCGGCCCCCGGCCGTCAACGCCCGCGATCGGGTGCCGGGCCCCGCCGGCCGTTGGCAGCGGCCGGTGACCGCTGGCGAACGGTGGCCGGTGGCTGCCGGGCCGGCGCGAGGATGAGTTCGTCCGGCGGGTGCACCCCGATGACCCGCATCGCCTCGCGGTACCGGGCGAGAGCCCGGCGGGCCTCGCCGTGCTGGCCGCCGGCGACCAGCGCGCGCACCAACGCCCGGTGTGCCGGCTGGTCGTACGGATCCCGTTCCAGGAGTCGCAGCAGGTACGGCACCGCCGCAGCCGGGCCCGCCGTGGCCCGGCTGACCTGGGCCAACAGGCGCAGCAGGCCGAGGTACGCCGCCCGCGCCTCCTCACGCAGCGGGCCGGACCAGTCGGCGTACGGCTCGTCCTCGAACGCGTCGGCGCGGTACTGCCGGTCGGCGGACAGCAGCACCGTCCGCCCCTGGTCCAGCGCCCCCCGCTCCACCAGGCGACGCGCGTGCGCGACGTGTGCGAGGAACTCCTCGACGTCCACCCGCAACCGACCGACGTCGAGCGCGATGCACGCCTGATCGGCGATGAGGAAGTGGTCGGGAGCGAACGTCTTCGTCGGGTCGAACACCCCGCGGACGATCGAGAGCAGGACCGACAGGCGGTGCCCGGTGCGATCCGGGTCGTCGTCGGGCCAGAGCAGTTCGCACAGTTCGCCCCGCGGCACCGGCCGGCCGCGCCGGGCGACGAGGATACGGACCAGATCACGCGCCTTGCGGGACTGCCACTGCGAGGCTGGCACCGGGTGGCCGTCGAGATGCACCTCGAACCGACCGAGGGCCCGGATCACCACCCGCTGGTAGACCGGCCCGGCACCGGGCGCCCCCTCGCCGGAGCTGCTCGCTGTCCGATCCACCAGGGCGCCCGCGAGAGCGACCTGCTCGCCCGCGAGCAGGCCGGCCAGCCGGTCGTCGATGTCGGCCCCGGGCAACCGTCCGAGTACGACGAGCAGCCGGGCCGCCTCGACCGCCGCACCGGCTCGGGTCCAGATCGCGTACGCCTCACGCAGCGCCTCGCGGGCCCGCCCGAGGTCCTGCTCGGCCGCGGCCCGCAGTTCGAGCGCGTCGGCCAACCCCGCCAGGTCCCCCTGACGTCGTGCGATGCGAGCCGCGTCGCCGGCGAGCGCGGCGGCCCGGTCCGTTGCGGCCATCCGGAGCGCGACCCAGCCCTGGGCCAGCAGTGCCGGTGCCGCGATCTCGTCCCCGACGTCCCGACCGGCCCGATCGGCGTAGCGCGCCGCCGCCGGCACGTCGTCGTCCAGTCGCACCAGGGCCAGCCCAGCAAGCGCGGACACCAGGACGTGCGCGTTCCCGGTCTCCTCGGTGACCCGGATCGTCTCCTCGTACGCGGCGCGTGCCTGCTCGCGCCAGCCTCGCCGACGGTACAGCTCACCCAGTCCGAGCAGCGCGTGGATGAACCGTCGGGAGCCCTTCTGCTGATAGAACCCCAGCGCCGCCTCGTACCGCTGCACCGCCTCGTCGTACCGCCCGAGCATCGCCAGCGCTTCCGCCTCGTTGCTGGTCGCGATGGCACGCAGGCTGGGGGCGCCGGCCAGCGCGGCGTACCGGGCCGACCGTTCGGCCATCGTCAGCGCCTCGGCGAACCGGCCGGTACGCAGGAACTGGTGGGTGCGGTTGGTGTGGATGCGGGTGAGCAGCAGGACGTCACCGATGCGTTCCGCGATCGGCAATGCCAGGGCGAAGTGCTCCTCGCTGCCCGCGATGTCGCCGGCCACACTGAGGCACAGAGCGACGCTGAGGTGGGTGGAGGCCAGTACGTCGTCCTGACCGGCGTTGGTCGCCACGGCGAGCGCCTGCCGTGCGCACGCGGTGGCGGCGTCGGTGTCGCCGGCCAGCAGGTGCGCGTGGGCGGTCCAGGCGAGCAGCAACGCCCGATCGCTGAGCGGGGCGGACCGGGCGAGCGGCCGGCCGAGGATCGCCAGAGCCGCCCGGGCGTCCCCCCGCTGGTAATGGATCCGGCCCAGCCGCCAAGCGAGGCCGGCGTCCCAGGCGTCCTCGGCGACGGCGTCGTACTCGCGGGTGGCCGCGCCGAGGTCGCCGAGGGTGCGCAACGCGTCGCCGAGCAGCAGGCGCAGCCGGCGGCTGCGATGCCCTTCCGGCAGCATGCGCACCAGCTCGGCCACCGCGCCGGAGCGACCTGCCGCGATCATCCGGTCGCCGTGCGCGTCGAGCACCCGGGCGCCTGCCGCATGGTCCCCGGCCCGCAGGTACTCCCGGGCCGCGGCGACCGGCTGTCCGTGCTCGTCGTACCAGGCCGCCGCGGTGGCGGCCGTGTCGCGGAGCTGATCGGCGGTCGGTGCTCGGTGCCCGTGCCGGGCGGTCTCGACGACGATCGGCACGAAGAGTTCTTCGGGTGCCGGCGCGCCCGGCCCGGCCACGGCCTCGGCAGTCCGGGTCAGCAGGCCGGTACGGCGTAGCCGGTCGATGACGCGCGGGGCGCCGCGGTGGCCGAGCGCACGGCACAGCTCCACACTCACCGGCGTCAGCGCACCGACCTGCCGCAGCAGCCGGTTCGCCTCCGCGGGCAGCGCGGCCAGCACCTCGTCGGCGACGTACCGCGCGAGCGGCCCACCGGGCTCACTCAGGATCGGGGCGAGCGGCCCCGGCGGCACCCCACCCAGCCGCAGAGTCTCGGCGGACAGATGGACGAGCGCCGGCCAGCCGCCGGTCGCCGCGTACAGCCGGTCGGCAAGGTCCGGCGCGGAGAGGCCGTACTCCTCGGCGATCAGGTCGGCGATCCGTTGCGGGGACAGCGCCAGGTCGGCCGGGCCCAGCTCGGTCCAGAGGCCGCTGCCGAGCAGGCGTGTGGACGGTGCGGACAGCGGCCACCGCGAGGCAAGGATGACGGTGACGTCATCGGCCCACCGCGCGATCTCCTCGATCAGATGGTGCAGCTGCTCCGCCGAGGTCGGCGGCAGGTCGTCGACCACGACCAGGCGGTCGCCGGCCGCGACGGCGTCGGCGACGAGCTGGCGTACGGGTGCGTCGTCCCCTCGACACCAACGGGCGCCCGATCGAGGAAACCAGCGGCGCAACGCGGTGGTCTTGCCATAACCGGCGGCGGCCACGACGCAGCAGACTCCCCGCTGGTGACCTGCCCGCAACGGATGCACCGCGCTCCCTCCGGCCCTGCCGCGCGAATCCGGACGACCGGCTCGCCGCTCGACCGTGCTTCAAGGTTCACCGGGGACGTCCGGGGAGGCAAGGCCCTGGTTGGTCGCGTACCCGATCCAAGGTGTGTCCGCCCGGGGCGATCGCGGTCAGCGGCGGCCCGCGAGCCACGCCCGCTCGCTGCGCGCCAACGCCCGGCTCGCCTCCTCGTGGACGTCGGGCGGCACCTCCAGGGCCATCAGCCTGGTGCTGCGTTCGGTGAGCAGGTCAACCCACCGGTGGCCGGCCGGGGTGAGGCTGAGCGCCCGCCGCAGCTCGCCGATACCTCGATCGATCTGCAGGCGAACCAGTGCGACCTGTCGCGTGGCTCCGTCTCCGAGCGTTGGATGCTCGCGCAGGCTGGCCCAGACCTCGCCGACGGCGGTGAAGGCGTACACGCCCTGCAGGAGACCGCTGATCGGTCGTGGACCCGCGCGCCAGGGCGCGAAGTAGCGCATCGGATCGGCGTCGTCGAACAACCTGACAAGTGTCAGCAGGCCGCTCAGTTTGCTGTGTTGGAATTCGTGCACCATGGTGATCGCGAGGTCCGCGGGCGTCAGATCGAAACTGGCCGCGAACGCGCCGAACGCGTCGGCGTGGGTGACGCTGTGCTGCCCGTCGCCGTAGTCGGCCAGCGGCACGAAGATCCGTAGCCCGGCCGCCAGTTCGACGGCGTGCCCGGGCGCGAACGTGGTCAGCAGTCGCCACGCCTCGGCCAGGTTGGCCGACCACGAGGCGAAGGCGGCCTCCGTCAGCCGGGGCGACGTACGGCGCCCGTAGCAGTCGCGGTACGGGTCGATGTCGTCCACCGCGAGACGCAGGGTGAGACTCTGATGGGTGGCCTCGGCGTGGCGTAGCGGCAGCCAGTCCGGCCCGGACCGGTCGAACCGGGACCGCGGTCGCCGGCCAATCCGCCACGCGCCCGCGCCTGGCACCGGAACGACGCCCAGGTGTCCGGCTGGCACCCTGGGAACGCCTCCGGTGGCCAGCGTGGCGGCCAGCGCCGCGTACGGAAGATAGTCGGGACGGTCGGTGACGCCGCCGCGTAGCCGCTGGACCGCCCAGACGCTCAGCCACGGGTGGGCGAGGACGGCGTTCGCGGCAGGCCGGCACGTCCGTTGCGCCGTCGCGAGCGACATGGCCGCCCGGGCAAGGGCCGGATCCGCACCGGCCAGCCACTTCACCAGCAGCATGCTGCGGCTCAGCTGTGCGGCCTGGAGGGTGGCGATGCCGTCGACCGCGGAGTGCCCGGCGGCCAGTTGGGCGAACTGCGGGGCGGTCAGTCGGACGGAGTTGCTGAATCGAGGAAGCTGTTCCATCCGGCGAGTCGCACCTCCCTCGAGGTGCGTAACATGGTCGTCAACTCCAGGATCCGCGCCGACAGCTCTGGATCGTCGTCGTTGATCAGCCGGCTCAGGCTCTCGGCGGTCACGTCCGGCAGATCGAGGTGGTCCGGTACGACCGATTCATCGCTCATTTGCACCCCAGCTAGCGTAGGCACCGTAACGATTCTCGCATGTCGCGTACACCGTCGGGTGATGGTTTCATCCGGCCCCGATGGCGACCATGGGAGTGTCCGAAGTCGAGCAGGGCCGGTCCCTGCCCCGCCGAGTCCGACAGGCGGCCCGCTGCCGGTGCGGCCGCGGGCCGGGCGGCCGCACCGACGGCGGTACCTGCTAGAGCACGAACGGCTCGATGTCGAGGTCGACCCGGAGCATCTCCCGGCCACGTTTGGTGACCGGATGGTCGTTGCCCAACACCTCCGCGGCGAAAGCCACCGCGTCGCTCCAGGCGGACTCGTCGTAGTCGCCGCCGTCGAGTCGGCCGACAGTCACGTTCACCCGCGCGCCGATCCGGGCGATGTTCTCCGGCTTCAGCGCCTCCCGGAGGATCTCGTACGCCTGGGTGTCCATCCGCCGCGCGTACTCGCCGTCGCCGTCGGCCGCCGCGGCGTTCGCGACGTTGACCAGGCTGAGCGCCGTGATGGTGTGCGTCGGGCCGAGCACCTCCTGAAATCCCGCGGCCGCCTGATCGGCCATCGCGCGACCGGCCGGGACGTCGCCGCAGCGGCGGGTGAAGACCGCGAGATTGTTCAACGCCACCAGATACAGCGGATGCTTCCGGTCGAACAGCCGCTGGTAGGCCCCCTCGGCGTCGCGGGCCAGGCGTCGGGCGAGGCTGTCGTCACCGAGGTCGGAAGCCACGTTCGCTCGTTCCAGCCGGCACGCGACGGCGGCGGGATGCGTGGCGCCCAAGGCTCGTTCGTAGCGCGGCAGCGCCGTGTCGAGCAGGCTCGCCGCGAGACTCGGCTCGTTGTTCCAGCGCAGCGTCGTCGCGTAGTTCCGCATGGCCTGCAGGGTGTCCTGGTGCTCCTCGCCGAGGACCTCCTCGTAGGCCTTCCACGTCACCTCCAGGGTCATCCGGGAGCCGCGAAGGTCCCCGTTGTCGCGCTGGTCCGTGCCGTAGGCATCCGCACTGGACAACGTGAACGGGTGGCGTTCGCCCAGCAGCCGGCGGCGCTTGTGCAGCGTCTGCCGGTCCAGCCGTTCCGCCTGCGCGTATTCGCCGGCGAGGCGCATGGTCAGGGCGTAGTTGTGCGCGGCCATCAGAGTCCGTGGGTGGTCCTCGCCGAGTACGGTCGGGATCAGCTCGTACGTGCGCGACTCCCGCTCCTTGGCGTCGGCCCACCTGCCCTGCTGACGCAGATCCCGCCCGTAGCTGCCGGCCACCATCAAGGTGTACGGGTGGTCCTCGCCGACGACCCGCGCCAACTGGTCCATCAGTTCGGTGTCGATCTCGTACGCGCGCTGCGTCCGGCCCGTGACGCCGAGGATGTTGGCGTACTGGAAGCGCAGCAGCAGCGTCATCAGATCGTCGGGATCCGGGAACAGTTCCCCCCATGCCGCCAGCGCGCGATCGGCAAGGTGCTCGCCGGCCGCATAGTAGCCGCGTAGACGCAGGTAGCGAACCAGATCGATGATCAGCTGCCGTACCGTCGCCGAGGTCGAGAACACCGCGTCGAGAGCGTGCACGTGCGGCAGCAGCGCCTCGTACAGCGGCCAGTTCTCTGCGCTGTCGGCGTCTCCGGGGTTGATGTCGGCGAGCGCTTCCTGGGCGATGGCCCGGGCTTCGGCAAGCTCGGCGGGGCCGAGACTGTGCCGGATCGCCTGCTGGGTGAGCACATGCATGCTGATGCTGTGGTTCGCCGGGTCCGACTTGATGAGTCCGAACCGGCCGATGTCCTGGATGAGGGTGCTGAGCAGCAGCGGATCGCGCAGCGCCGCGTCCTGCGCTGCGAGCCTCGATGCAATCCGCTCGGATCGCAGGATCGCTGTCGGGATCGGGTTCGGCGCGAAGAAGGCGAACAGCTCGGCGAGCTGGGCGGCCGACGGCTTGCGGTCGCGCAGCGATTTGATCGCCACCGAGAACGTCGCGGTGACCGGCGTGTCGTATTCGGGCAGCCGCAGGGCCTCGACGCTGTGCTGCTCCAGCAGCCTCAGGTAGTCCGCCATGCTGCCGGCGGTGCTGGCCAACCAGTAGCCCGCCGTCTCGATCGCCGCCGGGAGGTCCCCGAGCCGCTCCGCCAGCACGGATGAATCCTCGTCGTCAAGTCGCGCCCCACGCCTGGCCAGCAGTGCCGCGCTCTCGGACCGGTCGAACACGTCGATCTGGAGCTCGCTTGTGCTTCGGGACCACAACTGGTTGCGGGTGGTGACGATCGTGTCGCAGGCCCCGGTCGGGATCAGGTCGGCCAACTCGGCCGGGTCATCGGCGTTGTCCAGGACGACGAGCCACCGGCCACCGGAGCCCCGGTCCCGCAGGGCCCGGGCGACCGCCTCGAGCCGGCCCGCCCCCTCCTGCTCGAGCGGCACCCCGAGCTCCTCACTCAGCCCTTCGAAGCCGGCGCTCACCTCTTCGGCGCTGGTGGCCGAGATCCACCACACGACCTCGTACGCGGCCGCGAAACGGTAGGCGTACTCCAACGCGATCTGCGTCTTGCCGATGCCGCTCATGCCGGTGAGTGCCACGGCCGCCGCCCCGTTGATGTCCAGCAGGCGATCCCGCAGGCATTCGAACGTCTCGTCGCGCCCGACGAACGCGAGGTTCCGCCGGGTCGGTACCCGGAACCGTTGACTGGCCTGCGCGGGATAACGGATGCCGGGTTGATCCACGGCGGCGGATCGGGGGTAGTACCGGATGCCGAGGGCGCCGAACACTTCCTGCGCCGCGTCGTCGACGCGCCGATTGCCGACGTCGGCGGTGCCGGCCACCGCGGCCGGCACCGGCAGCGCGGGCCCGTTCAGCCGCGTCAACACCAGGGTCTCGTCCTGGCGTAGATCGGCCCGGTCGATCTCCCGGCGCCAGTACCGGGAGACGTCCTCGTACGTCAACCCGGCGGTGGACAGCAGCGCCACGACCCGGTCGACGTCGCCAAGCTCCGGAGCCGGGCCCACCGTCGGCCCGACGAGCACGCACACGTGACCAATCCGGCCCAGCTCCTGACCGATCCACTCGGCCCAGATCCGGTCTATGGCCGCGTAGTGCACCACGACTCGCAGCGGACCAGCGCTGGCCGTCCGCTCGAACCGGGCCAGCACGGACAGCCGTTGCTGCTCCGGGATTTCGGGGACCGTCAGGTCGCGGCCGGCCAGCAGCCCGGCGAGCGCCGTGAACGCCGACAACGGTGTGCTGGGCTCGCCGGGACGGTCCCCGAAGACCGCCAGGATCTCCTCGTATGCGTAGTAAGGCTTGTACGGCACCTCGACGCCGCGCCAGTACCGGTCCGGCTCGACTCCCAGCGCGTCGACGTACTGCCGGAACTTGCGCTGCGCGTAGTCCCGGCCCCGCTGCAGCTTCGCCTGTTCGAAAGGCTCGACCCTTCCAGGAAGTGGATATACCTTGATCGACTCCTTGGCGCGGGCGATCGATCTGGCGACGCTGACCGCCCCCGAGACGCTCTGGGTGCTGAGAGCGAAGCAGTCGACGACCGTGTCCGGTAGCGTGACGGTACAGATCCCGGCACTGTCGCTGAGCCCTGTCCGGCTGTCGACGAGGACGAAGTCGTACTCTCGGCGCATCGTTGCCGCCAGCGCGTCGATGAATCGCTCGCCGTTGAGCTCCTGCCAGAAGTGGTCCCAGTCGAACTTCGACACCTTTGCGGAGTATCGCTGGTCCTGCTTACCGGCCGGCATGAAGTCCAGCACCCCGCCCTGAGGGAACACCCAGTTCAGCGACATGGTGGCGCTGCCGAGCCGGGTCACCTCGTCGAACCAGGACGGTGAACTGTCGGGTGTGACCGTGGCCGCCCGGTACCGCTGGAAGAACTCGATCAGACCCTCGGTCTGGCGCAGCTTCTGGTCCTTCATGAACGGATGGAAGTACCTGTGCAGACCGGGCGATTCCAGGTCCCAGTCGACGGCCAGGACCTTGAAGCCGTTGTTGGCCAGAATCCACGCCGTGTTGGCCAGCGCCATCGTCCGGCCGCTGCCGCCCTTGTACGAGTAGAAGGTGATGATGCGTCCCTGCCGCGGCTCACCGGTGGCGGACGCTGGGTTGGTACTGGGCACCGGGATCTCCTTCAGGATCGCTGACGCCGTCAACTGCCGTGCAGGCGGGGAAGTTCGTCGGTGTCGTCGAGGGATGGCCGACGTCGAGCGCCACGGTCGGAATCGGCCCGCGCGGCGTCCGTGCCGTCGCGGGGCTTGGGGACGAGAGGGAACGCGTACGGAAGCTTGTCGAAGTGGGTGCCGGGCCGCGACGCCGGGATGGGGTGCTCCCGCGCCGTTTCCACGATCAACCCGGCGAGTTCGGCGATGAACTCATCGTAGTCGTCGCGGTACCGGGCCTGCCGCATGACCCGGAACAGACCCTTGTCGAACACCACGGCCGGCAGAATCGAATCGGTGTTCTGGATGTCCGTCAGATGCGGCGGGATCGGCGTCGGTCGCCAGGGAAGCGGAAGCAGCGAGGGCGCCGACCGACCGGTCGACCGACGATAGACAGCCAGCCGGTCGGCGAAGGCTCTCCACTCCCTGCCACATGAGGCGCTGCCGAAATATCCGGGCGAGCACAGCGCGAGAAACACCTGACAGGTGCCCAGAGCCGTCCGGATCCCATCCGACCAGTCTGAACCGAGCCCCAGGCTCACGATGCTGAGGAAGCCGGCTGGATCGTCCGACCGGGTCCCACGAGCCGCCCGCACCTCGTTACGCAGATCCTCGAAGAAGGTGGTGATCGACTCACTGTCGGCCTGGTACACCCCGGCGAAGCTGACGAAGAACAGAACCTCGGGGCCGGACCCGTCGCCGGCCGACATGCGGGTCAAGGCGCGTCGAGCATCGGACGGCTGCCGGCCGGAGCGCCAGGGGCGACTCTGCGGACATCCGCGGACCGGAACGTACGGTTGCGCGCGGCCTCCAGGATGCTGCCCACCTCCTGCTCGAACTCGTCGGCCGACTCAGGCCCGACCCGCAGCACCGGTCCCGACCGAGCCGACCGGGCCGCGAGTAGTCGGGACAGCGCAGCGGTCAGCTGTTCCCGAGCACCTGTGGTCTCGGCATCAGTCACGCTGAGTGGCACCACCATCGCCACGGCCGGATCGCGGTGCCGTGCGGCCGCGCGGAGCGCCTTGGGATGCGCGGCGAGCCGCACCACCCACGCGTCGACCAACATGACGACCAGTTCGTCATCACCGTCCGCCCGCTCCAGGACCTCCACGATGTCCTCGATATTGTCGACGACATCCGAGTGGAAGAGATGATCCGCCGCGACGGTCTGCGCCTGCACGGCGATGCTGTCCGAGCGCTGCGGTCGGTATGGCTGCCAGTCGGTGCGGTGGGCACCGTAATAGGTGAGATCAGCCCGCACCTGCGCCATCTCGTCACGCCGACCCGCCGCGAGGACGAACCGCACCGCCGGAGGCGAGGACCCGGGTCCGCTCACGGCCGGGTGACTGTGGCGACGATCGAAGACCCGAAAGGCGTTCGGGGTAACTCGGTAGGGAAGCAGCGCCGCCGTGGAACGCACCGGATCATTGTGGCTGACCTCCACAATGTGCCGAGCGAGATGATCGATCAACTCCCGATACCGGGACCGGTTGCTCCTGAGCCGCACCAGAGCCCGGACATCGTCATGTCGGGCGATGTCGGAGGCGAACCCGTCGGCTGGCAGATCACCGTGCAGCCCACTGTCGCCCCACGCGACCGGAACAAGCGCTCGGGGCCGGCGACCGGTGATCGTCTCGTGCTGCGCCAGCCGGTCCTGAAAGGTCCACCACTCGCGTCCACAACGCTCGGTCAGAAAGTATCGCTGCGAGCAGATCGCGAGAAACACGGTGCAGTCCGTCAGCGCGTCGCGGGCCCCCGCGCTCCAATCGTCGCCGATCACCGATTGGTCGGTGGACAGGAAGACCCGTAACGACCGCTCCCCTCCATCCAGTAGCCGGACCGCGTCACACAGGTCAGCGAGTAGGGCCTCGGCATAGGCCCCGTCCTCGTCTGGCCGGTAACTGACGAAAATTAGGGTCACAACCCCTCCGGACACGCTCAGACGGACACGGAGGCGCGGTCTCGGAGCAGGTCGCTGGGTCCTCCAGGCATCCATAAATACACGCGTGCCGCCGGGCGCGCAATCGCCTCCGGGGCCCAGATGACTGGCCGTAATCAGCCGATCTCGCGATGGCTGTCGTCAGGCCCTTCGTCAACACGAATCCCGAGCGTCGACGAACCGGCTCATCGATGGTGACCGGATTCCGACAGCCACGGCCCGCCAGGGCCGCTGGATGCCGAACCGGATGCCCACTCCCACGAGGACGGTGTGGTCGCCGCGTCAGGCGAGCGCTCCAGTGGTGGTCTCGGCCGGGGATGGTGCGGCGTCGATGGAGGTCAGCTTGCCCAATGCGCGGTAGTGGTCAAGCGTGCCTACTGCGGATGGTCGGTAGGGCTGCAGGCCCGCGCTGATGCGGTGAGGGCTTCGGCGGGGCGTGGGAACAACTGCCTCCGCAGCCGTCGCAGACGCCGATCCGTGTGGGGGCGGCGAGCTGGGGTGCCAGGTTCTGCCGGATCCGAGGCAGGTGCGACGGTCGGCCAGGCGGCGCAGAGCATCGGCGTCGGGTGGGACGAGGTCGATTGCCCGGTCGAGGGGTGTACCGAGGTCGGGCCACAGGGCGTCGAGCGCCACCGCGCTGACGACATGGTTGGGGAAGCCGTCGAGGACAAAGCCGTCGGCAACGTCATGTCGGGTGTGGCGGCCGCGGACGGCTGACTACTGTGCTGTATCAAGCTGTCCCGCTTTGTGCCTGTCGAACAGATCTATGAGCAATGGATAGCGATTGATCATCTCACGGAGATCTTGCTCGGTAATCGGCGCGTCAAACACACGAGTGCTGTGGAACCAGCTTCCTCGATCGAACAGCCCAATACGAAGCTTTCGGGAGGCGAACTCCTCTCCCGTCGACGTGCGTCCCTCCCAGCAGTACTCTGCAAGGGCCCCTTCGACCATGCCTCCCGTGCTGGGAAGGTGCCAGACCTGCTGGTCATACGCCTTGATCCGGCACGGCAGTTCCGGGCCGGTGATGCCCAGCAAGGAAAAGTCTCTAGGAAATATCAGGACGGACACACGCCGAGCCTTGAGAGAGCCATCATTGGGCAACTGAAACAACATCCTCAACTTCAACTCGGCGATCGTCAGGTCGTCTGGTCCGTTCGCTAGTACGAGATTAAAACCGCCGCCGTCTTCAAGGTCGCGGGCGACGAGCCTCACCTGCTGAAGCCTGCCGGATCGTTCAGCGACCCATCGTGCGAGGCGGTAGTTGGCTACAAACGATGCGATCGAGAATCCCAAGGCGGCCACCGAGACAGCGATGGAAATCCACTGTGCCGGGGTGAGGTCAGCTGACGACATCCCTGGATGTTAATTCAAGTCAGCAAACCATCAGATACGGGAACTCGCGACGTGCAGCCTCGTCTGAGGCTCCGTCTGACGCAGCGCCCCTGCGGGATGGATGGCAGGAGGGCCTGACCTGCCGGGAACCCTCTAGCCGTTGCTGCAGTGCACCTGAGAACCGTTGTCCTGCAGGTACTCGTCCCAGACCCAGCCGTACCTGTTCGTCGCCGTTCGCAGGTAAGTCCAGGTTCCAGTCTCTCCAATGACGAAGCAATGGTAGTCGACGGTGTTGGCGGTCGTGGCGGTTCCGATAACGTCGCAAGACCAGTCCGGCCCATTGCGAAGAGAGACGCTCCGCAGGAAATACTTTCCGTAAGGGCTGCTGTCGACGTCGGGCCCACTGACGCCACATGGCAATGCCATCGCCGGTGTCGAGTATCCGACCACCGACAAGCCGACTGCCGTGACCGTTAGCGCCATGGACTGAGCGATTCTACGCCGCATCACGTTAACCCTTCCCTGGACTGCGCCGGTAGCCTCATCGGAATGACGTCGGCGAAATGCTGGGTCAGCAATAGCTTGATGGTGTCGCAACGGGCAGGTCAACTGCCGAACGTGTCCTGAACTGTTCGCCTTTGTTCGAGCAGGCCAGAGCCCGAACAGGGAGGACTTTGGCGGCCGGCGCCCCACGGTGCGCGCCGAGGTCCACTGCGGCGCGCACCGTGTGCGTTTCTGGTTGTGGTCTATCAGCGGATGAACTGCGGCACCACGTCGGCGAGTGCACGGTCGAGGATTTCCAGGCCCAGGTCCAGCTCGGCGTGGGTGGAGGTGAGCGCCGGCGCGATACGGAAGACGCCTCCCATGCCGGGCAGCTGGACCACGTTCATGTGCAGGCCCAGCTCCAGGCAACGCCCTGTCACTGCGGCGCCGAGCGCGTCGGCCGGCCGTTTCGACTCCTGGTCGCTGACCAGCTCGAGCCCGATCAGCAGCCCCCGCCCTCGTACGTCGCCGATCACCGGGTGCCGTCGGCTGAGTTCCTGAAGGCCCTTGCTCAGGTACGAGCCCAGTTGCGCCGCCTGTTCGTCGAGCCGGTCGGCCTCCAGCACGTCCAGGACCGTGTTGCCGACCGCGGCCACCAACGGGTCCGAGACGTGCGTGGTGAAGAACAGGAAGCCACGCTCGTGCGCGGTCTGCTCGATCTCCGGGCTGGTCACCACGGCGGCCAGCGGCAGGCCGGCGCCGAGCGTCTTGGACAGGGTCAGGATGTCCGGCACGACGCCGTCGCGCTGGAACGCGTACCACTCTCCCGTGCGGCACAGACCGGTCTGCGCCTCGTCGAGGATCAACAGCCCACCCCGCTCGTGCACCTTGTCGCGCAGCGCCAGGAGGTATCCCGGCGGTAGGTCGATCACTCCGCCGGAGCTGAGGATCGGTTCCACGATGCACGCCGCCAGGCTGCCCACCGACTGGGCGTCGAACAGCTCGAACGCGAACTCCAGCTGACGCCGCCAGTCCAGCTCGCCGCTGGGAGAGGTGAAGTCGGGCCGGTACGCGTTCGGCGTGGGGATGGCGAAGTTCCCGGGCGCCGCGGGCCCGTACCCCTTGCGCCCCCAGCTGTAGGTGGCGCTCGCCGCGGCCTGCGTCATCCCGTGCCAGGACCGGGCGAACGAGATGACTTCGTGCCGGCCGGTGACCAGCTTCGCCATGCGGATCGCCGCCTCGTTGGACTCCGCGCCGGTGGTGAGCAGCAGGACCTTGTCCAGCGGCGCAGGCAGCGAGCCCGCGAGGCGGCGTGCCAGCTCGACCACGGGCCGGCTCAGCATGCCACTGAACAGGTGGTCGAGAGTGGCTGCCTGCCGCTGGATCGTGGCCACGACGGCCGGGTGGGAGTGGCCGAGGATTGCGCTCATCTGCCCCGACGTGAAGTCGAGCAGGCGGCGGCCGTCGGCGGTGAAGACGAAACTGCCCTCAGCGCGGTCGATGATCTCGCGGACGAAACTGCCCGCGCCGATGTAGCGGACCAGGTGACGGTCGGCGTCGGACCAGAACGAATCAGCCATGGACCGACGCTAGGCAGCCCGAACAGACACGTCCATCGCACATTTCCGCTGTCGCTGTTAAGCAGAGCCGTACAGTCGGCGGTCATGACACTGAATCCGTGGCGGCTGCGCCTGCTCGCCGACCTGGCGACCTACGGCACCGTCCGGGCCGTTGCGCAGCGCGGCAACCTGAGCCCGTCGGCGGTGTCGCAGCAGCTGACCACGCTCGAACGGGAGACCCGGACCGCGCTGCTGGAACGCACCGGGCGGCGGGTGCGGCTCACGGCGGCCGGAATGTTGCTCGCCGGCCGGGCTCGGGAGATCCTCGCAGCGATGGACGCAGCCGAGGCGGAGCTGCGCCGCCTGGCCGACGAGCCGGCTGGCACGGTCACCGTGGCCGCGTTCCAGAGTGCGGTGCAGGCCCTCGCCGAACCGGCACTTGTCCGTCTCGCGGCCCGCCACCCGGACGTCAGCGTGGTGTTGCTGGAGCTGGAGCCGCACGAGAGCATGCCGGCGCTGCGCCGCGGCGACGTCGATCTGATCATCACGACGGCCGACTTCGCCGGCGCCGAGCTCTCTCCGGAGATCCACCTGGTGCCGCTCGCGACCGACCCGATCGTGCTCGTGCTGCCCCCGGAGCATCCGCTGACCAGCGCCGAGTCGGTCGCACTCGAGGCGTGCGCGCAGCAGCGCTGGACGTTCGACGTCGCCGGCTCCTACATGTCCGAGCTGTCCACCCGGCTGTGCCGGGAGGCTGGCTTCGAGCCCGTGGTGATCTGTCGGTTCAACAACTACATGCTGGCGCTGCAGCACGTGGAGAACGGCCGCTCGATCACCATGCTGCCGAAGCTGGCGGTGGACCCGCGATATCGGGTGGTGACCCGACCGCTGAGCCCGCCGCTGACCCGGCGCATCACTGCCGGGGTCCGGCGACCGGCCGCGTCACGCCCCGAGGTGACGGCCGTGCTCAATGCCCTGAGAGCTGGTGACTGACCCGGGCCGGACCGTCGGTCGGGCAGAGTCCTCGCCTGCCCGACCGGCGGTGCGCCCGCGCCTTCGATGAAGGGAACGGCGCCGGCCAGCATGACGGCGACGGGCTGGACCAGTTCGGGCACGTCGCCACGAGGTCGCGGCCGCCCTGAACGGATCCACGGCGGTCTTGCCCTTCGCCCATCAGCGAGGGCGGGGGAGGACCATCGAGTTCCGAGGTGGCGCGACGACCCGTGCGTGGCGATACTCGCCAGCATGGACAAGCCCCGTACGGAGTTGGGCCGGGACCTGGCGCACGCGCTACGGACCGGCCCGTTCTCGGCGGCTCTCCATCTCGCCATCGAGGATCGTGGACTGAAGCTGGAGGAGATACAGGAACGGCTGTCGGCGGCGGGGGTCAGCGTCAGTCTGACCACGTTGAGCTACTGGCGACGGGGTCGTAGCCGTCCGGAACGCCCGGAGTCGCTCCGGGCGGTGCGGCTGCTGGAGAAGATCCTCGCTCTGCCGCCCGAGTCGTTGATCGTGCAGCTCGGGCCGCGCCGGCCTCGCGGCCGGTGGTTGAGTCAGCCACCGGGGACGATCGAGATCGACCGCCTGTTCCACGACCGCACCGGACTGGCGAGGATGATCGCCGAGGTCGACCGCTGGCACTACCACGAGCTGACCCGGCTCAGTCTGCACGATCTGTACCAGGTCGGCGTCCGTCGCCAGGAGATCAGTCTCGCCTGCCGTCAGGTGCTGCGGGCCAACACCGACCGGGTCTCGCGGACGGTGGGCATTTTCCGCACCGACGACCCGGCCGCGTCGACCCGGATCGAGGCGGTACGCAACTGCCGGATCGGCCGGGTCCGCTCCGATCCCGGCTCGGGCCTACTGGTCGCGGAGATCGTCTTCGACCGCATGCTGGCCCAGGGCGACTCGGTCGTCGTCGAGTACGAGTTCCACAGCGACTCGCAGCGCCCCACGGACAACTATTACCGGGCCTTCTCGACGCGGGTGGGGGAGTACGTGCTCCAGGTGCAGTTCGACCACGACGCGGTTCCGGCCCGTTGCCACCGTTTCGAGCGCCGTGGTCTGGACGCGCCCGACCAGGGTGTCTGGGAGGCGTGGATCGGCTCCACCCATGGCGCTCACCTGATCGCCTCCGACATCCCGCCCGGGATCGTGGGCATGCGCTGGGAGTGGGAGTGAACGGCCCGGTGGCACCGCCCACTCCCACTCAGGTGCCGGTCAGCCGACGGTGACCGTCACGTCGTCGAGCACGAAGCTGGTCTGGTACGACCAGTCCTCGACGCCGGTGAACGTGAGCGCAGCGGTCCGGCCGGCGTAACCGGTAAGGGGGACCACCTTCTCCACGTACCCGTTGGTGCGGTCGAGGTTGGAGTAGCGCGCCACGGTGGCGCCGCCGAAGGTGACGGTCAGATTGTCGTACGCCAGGTTCTCGTACTCCGCGGTGGTGATCCGGATCCAGAAGCGCAGGGTCGCGGTCGTGCACCCCGCCGGGATCGTCACCTGCTGCGAGACGGTGTCGGTCTGCACCGTGCCGCCGCCGTTCAACCACGCGTTGCGGCTGCCGGTGCGGGCCGGCTGTGCCGCCCACGTGCCGATGACGTTCGCCGTGGCGGTCCACGGTGTGGTGCCGTTCTCGAAGCCCGGGTTGCCGAGCACCTGAGCTGGCGTGCAGCCACCGCCCCCGCCGGTCACCGTCCAGCGGAACGTCGTGGTGGCGGTGCGCGACGCGGCGTCGGTGAGCGTCACGGTCACCGTCCAGGTCCCCGCCGCCGTGGTGGTGCCGGTGATCCGTCCGGTCGTGCTGCCGATCGACAACCCGGCCGGCAGCCCGGACGCGGTCCACGTGTAGGGCGTGGTGCCGCCGCTGCCACGAAGCTGCAGGTCGGCTGCCTGACCGACGGTCGAGGTCTGGTCGCCCGGTCCGGTCACCGTCGGGGCGCCGGGCTCGGGGTCGGTGCCGCCGAGGAAGCCGGTGTGAAGCAGGACGTTCGGTGATCCGCTGCCCGCGCTCGTGATCTTGCCGGTCGTGCCGTTCTCCACCAACGCGGTCCGCACCTGGGCGGGCGTGGCGGACGGGTTCGCCCCGAGGTAGAGCGCTGCCGCGCCGGCCACATGCGGCGAGGCCATCGAGGTCCCGGTCATCGTCGCGCTGCCGGTGTTGCTGGAGTAGGAGGCGGAGACGATGCTGGTGCCGGGGGCGAACAGATCGAGGCAGGAGCCGTAGTTGCTGCTGCTGTTGCGGCCGTCGGAGCTGGTGCTGTTGCCGACCGTGACGGCTGCGGCGACCGCCTGCGGGCTGTAGTAGCAGGCGTCGTCGGACGAGTTGCCGGCCGCCTGCACGAACTGCACGCCAGAACCGATCAGGTTGGTGACCGCGCTGTCCATCGCCTGGCTGGAGCACCGGCTGCCACAACCGATGCTGTAGTTGACCACCGCCGGTCTCTGCGCGTTGGCGCGGACCCAGTTGATCCCGGCGATCAGGTCGTCGTTCGTCCCGCTGCCCTGGCAGTTGAGCACGCGTACCGACACCACCGCCGCCTTCTTCGCGACACCGTACGTGCTGCCCACGGCCGTACCCGCCACGTGCGTGCCGTGCCCGTGACAGTCCTGCGGGGTGCTGTCGCCGTCGACGATGTCCGTGCCCTGCCGGACCCGGCCGGTGAACTCCGTGTGGTTGGCGTTGATGCCGGTGTCCAGGACGTAGACGGTGACGCCCTGGCCGGCACCGGACGGGTAGGTGAAGGAGCGGTCCAGCGGCAGGCTCCGCTGGTCGATCCGGTCGTCGCCCCAGTTCGGCGGGTTGCTCTGGGTGTCCGAGACCTGGATGCGTTGTACCTGTTCGACCGCGGCGACGGCCGGATCAGCGGCCAGGCGTGCGGCCTGGCTGGCGGACATGTCGGCCGAGAAGCCGGTCAGCGCGGAGCCGTACACGTGGCGGGTCCGGGCGCCGAAGCGGCCGGTCAGCTCGCGGGCACGGTCGTCCAGCACCGTGCGGGCGAGGCCGGTGTCCTTCAGGGTCACGATGTAGCGGCCGGCCACCGCGGTCGGGGTGTCCGCGTTCCGGATGACGCCGGTCGGATCCGCCTGGGCGGGGCCTCCGACGCCGACGATGGCCAGCGCCATGCCGAGCGTGAGACCGGCGGCGACGAGTCGTAGCGACACGGGTGATCTCCTCCTCCAGATACCGCCCCTGGGTGTCGCGTCCGGACGACGGCGAGACCGGGAGGGGTACGCGGAAAAGGTAGGAGCGGATGCGTCGACAGCGACAGATCGGTTAACAGCCATCGATGAGTTGCACGGTCAAAACTGTTTATGGGCGCTGCCGCTGCGGCACCGAGCCCTGCGCCACCGCTTCGGTCAGCGCAGTTCGCGGAAGAACTCAGTGAGGTCGGTGGCGAGGAGTTCCGGCTGCTCGTGGGCGGCGAAGTGTCCGCCACGCGGCATGGTCGTGTAGCGGGTGAGGTGGTAGCTACGCTCCACCCAGCTACGCGGGGGCTGGCTCAGGTCGAACGGGAAGACGGCGATTGCGGTCGGCACCTCCACCCGCTGCCACGAGTCGCGGGCGAACAGGTGGTGTTCGAGGTAGGGCCGGAACGACGTGGCGATCGTGTTGGTGAACCAGTAGAGACTGACGTGCGTGAGCAGCTCGTCGTCGGTGAACGCGGCGGACAGGTCACCACCGCAGTCGGTCCAGGCCCGGTACTTCTCGACGATCCACGCCAGCAGACCGGCGGGCGAGTCGCTCAGCGCGTGAGCCAGAGTCGTCGGCCTGGTCTGCTGCTGGTGCTCGTAGCCGCCCTCTTCGGCGTACCACTGCGCCATGTGCGCGACGTGAGCCCTCTCCTCGGGGCTGAGCTGCTCGCCCTCTGCGATCGGCGGGTTCATCGCGGCCAGCACGTGCCCGCCGACCACCGACTCCGGATGGGCCGCGGCGAGTCGGCTACTGACGCCAGCGCCGAGGTCGCCGCCGTGCGCGCCGTAGTGCTCGTACCCGAGGACGTCACGCATCAAGGTGTGCCACAGTTCGTGCGTGGGCGGCTCGGCGGGCCACCCCGGCCTCGGCTCGGAGAACGCGAAACCGGGCAGTGAGGGGATCACGACGTCGAACGCATCGGCGGGGTCGCCGCCGTAGCGGCTGGGGTTGGCGAGCCGGTCGCCGAGTTGGGTCAGCTCCAGGAACGTGCTGGGCCAGCCGTGGGTGAGCACGATCGGCATCGGTCGTGGGCCTTCGCCGCGCAACCGCACCAGGTGTACGCGTGCGCCGTCGATCGAGACGGTGAACTGCGGGAGGGCGTTGATGGCGGCTTCCTGGGCGCGCCAGTCGAAGCCGTCAGCCCAGTAGCGCGCCAGGCGTGCCACGGTGGCCGGATCGCTGCCGGCCGACCAGCCGGGCGCGGGGATCGGCCCTCTTCCGGTCCGGGCCGGCGGGGTTGACCCAGGAGCTGCGCCAGCGTGGTCTGCTCAGCGCTCACGGCGTGGTCGGGGCGGCCGCCATTGTGGCCGGGCTCAACCTCCACCACTGCTGGCCGCCGTGCAGGTATCCAGCCCGTCGCGGCGGCCCAGCTTCGCTACGCTGCGATGCCGTTCGTCACCTCTGCCACGCCGTGCTCCTCGGCTGCCCGCCGCACCAGTCGGAGACCGTCGAGGCCTGGAAGCCGATGGATACGCTCATCGATCTGGTCAACGACCGTCGCACCAGAAGCGCCGCCGAGCAGGTAGCCAATCAGATGCGTTGTCTCGGCCCGGGGCATCACCCCGGAGCCGACCGGTGCCCAGAACCTGCGCAACGCGAATCGGGTCAGCCGCCGGGCACGCGCCGACCGAAGTAGCCGGTCCCGAGCCTGCGTCGCGTAGAAGGCGATGTGCCGTGATTCCTGCCGCATGATGCGACCCAGCACGTCGGAGAGGATGGGGTGCTGCTCACGCTCTGCGAGTCGGGAGTAGCCGGCGTGGGTGGACCATTCGTTGACCGCACCCCAGGTCATGTGAACGGCCACGAAGTCGACGCCGACGAGGTTGGCGGCGAGCGCCTGCTGGATGGGCGCCCAGCGGTCGCGCCAGCCGAGCCCGGCCCGGACGGCGGCGATGTGCGCGTTGCCCGTCGGGATGTCGTGGGCGTCGAGGACCTTTGCCAGCACCTCGCCGTGCCAGTACTCCTCGTACGCCCACATGGTCAGGAACGTGGTGACCTCCGGGTCGGCGTGCGACGGGGTGACAAGCAGATCCCGCAGGTAGCAGACGGTGTGGCTCTCGATGTCGCACATGTACCGCAGACAACGCAGCGCCGCCGGCGAGAGCGGACGGTCTCGGAAGCCGCCGTAGTCGACGTCACCATCGTCGATCTTGGCAGCGGCGTGCTTGTAGTGGTCAAGGTCAAAGGCCATGCCTGTTCTTCGGCGCGGGCCGCTCCGTGGACTGCTCACGACCTCAACAGATGAGCGGCTTGCTGCCCGGCCGGAAATATCCGGTCCGGCGCCCATCCGGCGACCGTCACGCCACGAATCCCTCCTGACCGTACGTGAGTACCAACGCCGTATCTCGGCGGAGACGGAGATGTGTTGTGAGACTGTCCCGAGCCCTGCTCGCCCTCCCTGCGGCCGCACTGGTCCTCGCGTTCCCGGGCGTCGCGCACGCCGACGAGAGCGTGCAGGTCCAGTTGCAGGACCTCAACGAGACCGGGGCGACCGGCACCGCGACGTTGACCGCGACGAGCGGCGGCGACCTGAAGGTCATGATCCGGTCGAAGGGCATGACGCCGAACTCGCCGCACGCCCAGCACGTGCACGGCGCGGCCAACGGCATGGACTTCCACTGCCCGGACAAGTCCGCCGACACCAACGGCAACGGCTACGTCAGCACCGAAGAGGGGCTGAAGATGTACGGGGACATCTTCATCTCGCTGACCACCACCGGCGATACGACCAAGGCCAGCGGACTGGCGGTGGATCGGATGCCGAAGGCCGACGCGCAGGGCAACCTCAGCTACGAGCGCACCATCCCTGCCGCCGAGCTACCCAAGGGCACCATCGCGCACCTCAAGGACCTGCATGTCGTGCAGCACGGCATCGACGCCAACAAGAACGGCAAGTACGACATGGAGGCGCTCGGCGAGTCGACGTTCGCCAAGTCGATCGGCGTCAACGGGATCCCCGCCGAGGCCACCGACCCCGCGACGTGCGGCATGGTCAGCGGTGCGGCCGCCGGCTCCGTACCCGCAGGTGGTGTCGCCACCGGTGACGGCAGCACCTCCGGTGGATCGCCGATGATGGCGTACACCGTGGGTGGTCTGGCGTTGCTCGGCGCCGCCGGTGCGGTCGTCGCGCGCCGCCGGCTCGCCGGCGAGCGCTGAGGCGAGGGCGTGTCCATGACAGACACCGGCGATGCACACGTGCCGGCCGGCCACCGCCGGGGGCGCCTCGCGCTCCTGGCGGTGGCCGGCATTCTCACCGCGACGGCGGCCGTGACGATCGGTTTCGCGGTCGCCGACCCGGGTGGCGACCCACCACGACCCGACGCGTCCGCCTCGGCACCGGCCGGGAACGCGTCGCCGGTCCCGGCGACCAGGCCGGGGGAGTTGACCTCGGGCCCGCTGATGGTCGATTCACCGCCGGTGCGGGTGTCGATCCCTTCACTGAAGGCCGCCGCGGCGACGGTCGCCCTGGGCCTGCAGGCGGACGGTGCGATGCAGGTGCCGGACAGCGCCACCGACGTGGGCTGGTTCACCAAGGCGCCGACGCCCGGTGCGCTCGGCCCGGCTGTGCTGGCCGGCCACGTCAACTGGAAGGGTCACCGAGGGACGTTCTTCGACCTCGCCAGGCTCAAGGTCGGGGCCGCGGTCACGGTCGACCGGCAGGACGGCAGCACCGCGATGTTCACCGTCACCAAGGTCGAGCAGTACCCGAAGGACCGCTTTCCCACCGACGAGGTCTACGGGTCGACCGACCACGCGGCGCTGCGTCTGATCACCTGTGGTGGGGAGTTCGATGACAGCACGCAGCACTACCGCGACAACGTCATCGTCTACGCGCGCCTCGCGCACGCTCATTCCGCGTGATGCGCAACGTCGGGCTCGGGTGTCGCGTCGTCGCGTCCCCGAAGAGCCCATCCGCGCGGTGGACCGCTCCGAATCACTCACATGGATGACGCGCTGCTCGCCGGCCGGTACCGCAAGCTCCGGCCTGTTGCTGACACCGCCACGCCGGGGCGCGTGTGGCTGGCTCGCGACGAGCTGCTCGGCCGGGACGTCGCGCTGAAGCGGATCGCGGTGCCGGGGTGGGCGAGCGACGCGGAACGGTCCCGGTTGCACGAGCGAACGCTGGCCGAGGTTCGTGGGCTGGCCGGGCTGGACCATCCGGGCGTGATGGGGATGTGGGACGTGCTGAGCGCCGACGGGTACCTGTGGCTCGTCATGGAGCACGTGCCCTCCCGGTCGCTGTCGGAGGTGGTTGCCGCCGACGGCCCGCTGGCGCCGGCCGAGGTGGCGAGGGTCGGGCTGCATCTGCTCGCCGCACTGGGTGCGGCACACGGGATGGGAGTGGTGCATCGCGAGCTCTGTCCGCAGAACGTGCTGCTCGTCGACGACGGGAGGGTCATGCTCGGCGGGTTCGGCTTGTCGATCTTCGACAGCCACAGTCCGGCGACCGTCGGCGCGGCGAGCCTGTCGAGGATCCAGTACGTCGCGCCGGAGCGTGCTCGCGATGGCAGGGCCACCCCGGCCTCCGACCTGTGGGCGCTCGGCGCGACTCTCTACCTGGCCGCCGAGGGCCGCGCACCGTGGACCCGGGCCTCGACGCTGGCCACGCTCTCCGCCCTGGCCACCGAGGCGCCGGACCGGATGAGCGTCCTGCCGCTCGAACCGGCGATCACCGGTCTTCTGCTGCGCAATCCCCGTCAGCGTCTGGCCGTGCAGGAGGCCCGCGCCCTGCTGGAGCAGGTTGCCGCGGCGACCGTACCGATCGAGCCCGTGCCCCGGGCGAGGCGCTGGTGGCGGATGTCGACCCAGCCGCCGCGGCGGTCGCGAACCGCCGCGCCGACGGTCCCGATGGCCGAGGATGCGATCGACACCGCGGTCATCACGACCAGGGCGTCGACAACCCGCGATCGGACGACCGGCTGGGCGTTCGTCGGCGCCGTGTCGGGCCTGCTGTCGGTCGTGGTCGTCGTCGTCACCGCAGCCGGCGCCCTGAGCAACGGCCTGTTCCGCCGGGACAGCGTGCCGGCGATCGAGGCGGGCGGCGCGGCGGCCGGCACTGTCGAATCGACCGACGCCCCGCCGCCCGCCCACCCGTGCTTGGACGACGACGCCTCCGGCGACGCCGAGCCTCTGCGGGAGCCCACGGGACCGCCTCCGTACGCCCTGCCGGGCGGATGGTCGTGGCATCAGGACCCTGCCGGCTTTCTGCTGGCGGTGCCCGAGGGATGGCTTCGGCACAGCGAGGGGGAAATTGTCTGCCTCCGCGACCCTGCCGAGGTGCGGGCCGTCGCCGTCGACCCCGCCGCCGAAGCGTCACCCATACCGTCGAGGCGGTGGGAGGCGGAGGAGCGCGACGTGCTGACAACCGGGGCGCTGCCCGGCTACCGGAGGATCAGCATCGGGCCGGTCATCCGCCCAGGTGGCGCGGCGGAGTGGGAGTACACCTGCGAGCAGGCCGACGGTACGCGGCTGCACGCCCGCCGACTGCTGGTCAATGACAGCAGGATCCGCGCCTACAGCCTGTCCTGGATCACCCAGGACAGGCTGTGGGAGGCGAACGAGCCCATCCAACGGCTGGCGCTCGCAAGCTTCCGCCTCGATTGACGCGGGGGGTCATCGGCCAGACGTACCCACTGATCGGCGCGCAACCCCAGGGCGCTGGGGCGTGGCAAGGCGACGCCTTGGCCGGCGATGACCACCGCCCGCCAAGACGCCCTTCCTGTGCCGGCCGGTCACTGTCGCAGGAACAAGCTGAGATCAAGGACCACGTGGCCGTTGAAACCGCCAGTCGGTTGAGCCTCGCCGGTGAGGAGGTCGACTCGGTAGATCCGGCTGCCGGCGATGCCGTTGAGCACGGCGTAGGCGTTGTTGGCCACGGCGCGGCCACCACGAAGAGAGCTGTGGATGTCGAAGCCTGCCTGGAGGTTCGCGTTGACTCCGAGTGAGCCGGTGGCGGCCAGCTGCCCGGAGTTGGCGGGCGATTGCAGCGCGACCTGGTCCAGGGCGGTGTCGATGTCGAACAGGGTCGTGGCGGTGGTGGGGTCGAGGTCGTTGTTGGTGTAGGCCGCGCCCGTGACGCCGACGGCGGCGGTGGCCGGCGGGTAGGTGAGAGGGCCGTCGACGAGCGTCGTGCCTCCGGGGTTGATGTTGTGGCGCAGGTTCTGGCCGGTGTCGCTGATGATTCGGAGTCGGTCGGCGGCGGGGTTGAAGTCGACGCCGAACGCCGTCCCGTTGAGAGCGACGGTCAGTTGACTGACCTTTGTAGCCGCGGCGGTGCGGGTGCTCAGGGCGTAGATGCCGCCGGTGTTGCCGACGCCGTAGAGGTTCCCGTCCTGGACGCGGAAGTCGATGCCGATGAGGGTTTCGCTGCCGGGCAGGTCGACGGGTCCGATGGTGCAGGCCAGGGCGGGGCGATTGGCCGCGAATTTGATCAGTTGCTGATCGGCGGTGAGGCCGATGGCGACGAGGCCGTTGCGCCCGCCTACGTTCAGTAGGTCCCACAGCGGTGTGCAGGCGCCGGTGCGCAACGACGGTAGGCCCTGAGACGGGATCCCGTGTGTCGTGCTGTGGCTCGGTGGGGCGGCGGCGACCGGTGTCGAGGTGATCCCGACGGTGGTGACCACCATCGTGGCGGCGCAGAGCAGCCCTCGGCGAAGCGTACGGTGCATGAGAGGCACTTCCTTGATCAGAGGCACCGACGGGCTCCTCGGCGGAATCCGACGCCTTACCGGCGGTGGTGCAGGGATGAATTCCCTGGTCAGAGCCTATGGACGGTTCAACTCCGGTGCCTGTCGGGATTCATACTTTCCTCCGTCTTTCGCACCTTCTGCACAGAGCAATTCACCGACGGAGCTCTACCTGGCGCCGACGCGGCCAGCTCTCGTGTCGAGTCCTGTCCGGGAGGTGGTCCTCGCGGACGTGGAGGTCTTCAGCCGCGCGTGCGACCCGGTGCCTCAGCGGGCGGGGGAGCGGGGCCAGAGGATCTCGTCGGCGGCGTCCTCGGCCGCCTGCAGGACCCGGAGGATGTTCCGGCCGGTCAGTTTCTCCAGGTCGGCCTGTGACCAGCCGCGCTGCCCGAGTTCATTCAGCAGCCGCGGGTAGCCGGACACGTCCTCGAGGCCGATCGGCTGGCGATCGCAACCGTCGTAGTCGCCCCCGAGTCCGACGTGGTCGATCCCGGCGATCGCGCGAACGTGGTCGACGTGGTCGGCGACCTGGGCGATGGTGGCCTCCGGCCGGGGATGCGCCGTCAGCCAGGCCCGGAAGGGTTCAGGGGCGTCGGTCGGGACGCCGGGCAGTCCGAAGGCAGACGACGCGGGTGCGGCGGGAAGGGACGACGGCAGTTGTTCGCCGGGGCGCGGCGCGCGCGTCCATTCGTCCTGGGCCGGTGACAGGCCCAGCCGTTGCCACTGCTCGGTCGCCGCCGCGAGCCACTCGGCGACCTGGCCGGAGACGAACGGCGGCGCGAAGCAGACCATGCACACGCCGCCGTTGTCCCCTAGTCGGACAAGGACGTCGTCGGGCACGTTGCGGCTGTGCTCGGTGAGCTGCCTGGCCGACGAGTGGCTGAAGATCACCGGAGCGGTGGCGACGGCCAGGGCCGCGCGCATCGTCGTTTCCGCCACGTGCGACAGGTCGACGAGCACTCCGATGCGCTGCATCTCGGCGACGATCGCACGGCCCTCGTCGTTCAGGCCACCGACGCCGGGCCGGTCGGTCGCCGAGTCGGCCCAGGAGGTGTTGTGGTTGTGGGTCAGGGTCACGTAGCGCACCCCCAGCCGGGCGAAGGAGCGCAGCACCCCGAGCGAGGAGGCCAGGCTGTGTCCGCCCTCGATGCCGATCAGAGAGGCGATCCTGCCGGCACTCAGGGCCTGCTCCACGTCTCGCGCCGAATACGCGATCGCCAACTCGTCCGGATACTCGGCGGTCAGGCGGTACACGGCGTCGACCTGCTCCATGGTCGCCACGACCGCGTCCGGTTCGCTGAGGTCCGACGGCACGTACACGGACCAGAACTGCCCACCCACCCCACCGGCGCGCAGCCGGGTCAGGTCGGTCTGCAACTCGGGCCGCTCCTGCAGGCCGGTCACCCGATAGCCGCTCCGTGCCCGCAACGCCAGCGGCAGGTCGTTGTGCCCGTCGATCACCGGCATGGCACGCAGAGCGGCGTCGACCACGGACATCTGATCAGCTCCTCACCGTTGGCTGTTCGGCGACGTCGACCGGGTCACGGCTGACCCGGTGGCTCGCGTGCCAGCAACCATCGTGCCGCCGGAAGCCACAGGTGTCTTCGTGCGGTGCGACGAGACCGGGCCGCGATTCCTGTCCACCCTTCCACCACCTCGCACCCAGCGGTCGCTGTCGTCGCCGACGACGAATCGGCAGGCGTCGTGTTGTCGGGGGCACCGAAGACAACCGGGCGCGGCGCTCGGCAGTCTTGCCGGACACGTAGGTGGGTGGAGGCGGCGCGATGAAGGCTCTTGGGTTGACGGCGGTGCTCGGCGCGGCCGTTCTGACGATGAGTGCGTGTGGTGGCGGTTCCGGCGACAGCGGCGGAACCAGCCTGGTCAACGGCAAGACCTTCGTCATGGCTCTGCCTGGCGACCCGGGAAACCTCGATCCACATTTCACCTCCCTGTCGGTCACCGGCCAGGTCGGCCGATTCCTGTACGACTCGCTGCTCGGGTTCGCTCCGGACGGGCGGTTGCTCCCGGGTCTCGCCGCGTCGTGGGAGTCGGCGGGCACCACGGCGACATTCACGCTGCGCAAGAACGTCACCTGCTCCGACGGCAGCGCGCTGACCGCGAGCACCGTGGCCGCGAACATCAACTTTGTCGGCGACGTCAAGAACGGCTCGACGCGGATCGGCACCTACGTCCCGGCCGGCGCCAGAGCCACGGCGGACGACAGCGCGGGAACCGTCGCCGTGACGGTGCCCGCCCCGGACGCGTTCCTGGACCGCAATCTGGGCGGCCTGCCGATCGTCTGCGACAGCGGGCTCACGGACCGCGCCAAGCTCAAGCAGAACGCCCTGGGCTCCGGCATGTTCACGCTCACCGAGGCGGTTCCCGACGACCACTACACGCTGACCCGGCGCAAGGAATACGCGTGGGGGCCCGGCGATTTCAAGGCGGACCAGGCCGGGCTGCCCGACAAAGTGGTCCTTCGGGTCGTCGCGAACGAGGCCACCGCCGCCAACCTGATGCTCTCCGGCGAGGTGAACGCGGCCCGCTTCACCGGGCCGGACGGCCAGCGGTTGCAGGGCGCCGCGTACCTCAAGCGCGACATCATGGCGCCGACCGGCGAGATGTGGTTCAACCAGAAGCCCGGCCTGCCCACCGCGGCGCTGGAGGTGCGCCGAGCGCTGGTGCAGGCCCTCGACCTCGCCCAGCTTCGGCAGGTGTTCGCGAGCGGGCGCGGCGGCCCGCCGACCGGGCTGGTCGTCCCCGCCACCAGCCCCTGCAGGCAGGACACCGTCACCGGTAACCTTCCGACGTTCGACGCCGCTGGGGCGAAGACGGCCGTGGCCGCGGCCTCGAACGGCAAGCCCGTCAAGCTGACCGTCGCGTTCGACACGTCGTCCGGTCCGGGTGCGCAGGCCGCGGCCGAGCTCGTGCAGCAACAGTGGGCCGCCGCCGGCGTACAGGCGGAGCTGAAGTCGGTGACCGAGACGCAGATCGGTCAGATCGCGTCCGGCCAGTTCGCCTGGGACGTGGCGATGTTCCCGATCGGCGTGTCACTGCCCAGTCAGTTGGTGCCGTTCTTCTCCGGTCCCACGCCCCCGAACGGCAGCAACTTCGCCAGTGTCCGCAACGACGCCTACGTGGCCGCGGTGACCGCCGCCGCCAGGACCCCCGGTGACGGCGGATGCGATCAGTGGGCCGCGGCGGAGAAGGCTCTGCTGCAGCACCTCGACCTGGTGCCGTTCGCCAACTCCAACGTGCCGGTGTACGCCCGGGGATCGCAGTTGGACCTCTCGACGGGCGACGTCGACCCGACGTCCATCCGGATGCTCGGCTGAGGATCACCAGCGTGACCGCGACGACCGTGACCGCCCTGGCCGAGAACCAGTGGATCCGGTTCGCGCTGCGCCGCTCCGGAAGACTGCTGCTGTCACTGTGGGTCCTGGTCAGCGCCGCGTTCCTCATGATCCATGCGCTGCCCGGCGACCCGGTCCGGGCGGCGTTGGGCCCCACCGCTCCGAGCGCACTGGTCGAGCAGCGGCGTGCGCAGATGGGCTTGGACGACCCGCTCGCGCTGCAGTACGTGCACTTTCTCGGCCGTCTGTTCAGCGGGGACCTGGGTACGTCGATGACCTCGGGCCTGCCGGTGGCCGACGTCATCGGGGACCGGATCGTCTCCACCGTCACGATGGCGGCGCTGGCGTTCTCCGTGGCTCTGCTCGTCGCCATACCGCTGGGGCTGGTGATGGCGGTGCTGGCCCGAAGTGGGCGTCGCGCAGCCGACGGGCTCTTCACCTCGGCCGGCATCGTGGCCGCCACCATCCCGGAGTTCCTCCTGGCGGTCGGCCTGGTGTTCGTGTTCGGCGTGCAGCTCGGCTGGGCGCCGGTGGCCGGACGATCCGGGGCCGGCTCCTACGTGCTGCCCGTGGTGGCACTGGCCGTCGGGCCGGCGTTCGTGCTGGCCCGCATCATCCGCGTGGAACTGCTGACCGTGCTGCACGCCGACTACATCCGTACGGCCCGGGCGAAGCGGTTGCCGCCGTGGTTGCTCTACCTGCGGCACGCGCTGCCGAACGCCCTGACTGCTGCCCTGACCATCGGCGGCCTCCTGTTGGGCTCACTGGTGGCCGGGACCGTGCTGGTGGAGAACATCTTCGCGTGGCCGGGACTGGGCGGCACGATCGTCCAGTCCATTCTCGCCAAGGACTATCCGACCGTGCAGGGCGTGGTCCTCGTCTACGGGGCCGGCGTGCTGCTGGTCAACCTCGCCGTCGACGTGGTCCTCGCCGTGCTCGACCCGCGCTCCGCGATCCGGGAGGGCTGAACCATGGCGGGGACGACGGCGCGACGGTGGGTGGCGGTGCTGCGCAGTCCGCTGGGAATCCTCGCCGTACTGCTGTTGGCGGTGGTGCTCGGCCTCACCGTGCTGGCGTACCCGCTGTGGCACGCCCGCGCACACACGGTGGTGCCGGCGGAGATCCTGCAGGGTCCGTCCGCCCGGCACCCGGCCGGCACCGACCTGCTCGGCCGGGACATCCTGGCCCGGGTGCTGGTGGCGACCCGGCTGTCCGTCGGCCTGGCGCTCGCCGCCACCGGCATCGGCGTGGCCATCGGCCTGCTGCTCGGCGCGGCCACAGCGCTGGCCGGGAAGCGTGTCGGGCGCTGGATCGGCACGCTCGTCAACATCGCGGTGGCGTTCCCGAATCTGTTGCTGGCGCTGTTCTTCGCGGTGATCTTCGGGGTCGGGGCCAAGGGCGCCGTACTGGCCATCGGGTTCGCGACCGCACCCGGCTTCGCCCGGCTCACCCAGACGCTCGCCGCGGCTGTCTCCGGGCGCGACTTCATCGCCGCCGCCCGCATCGCCGGAGTGGGCCGGGTCCGGATCCTCTTTCGGCACGTGCTGCCCAACATCGCCGAGCCCCTCGTGGTCACCGCCACATCGGCCGCCGGCGGCGCGCTGCTGGCGTTCGCCGGCCTGTCGTTCCTCGGGCTGGGTGTGCAGGCACCGTCCTACGACTGGGGGCGGTTGCTCGGCGAGGGCCTGACGCAGATCTACATCCATCCCGCAGGGGCGCTGGCGGCAGGGCTCGCCGTCGTCGTCGCGGCGTTGGCGTTCAACCTCGCCGGGGAGGTCGCGGCTCGGGCACTCAGCTCGCATGACGCCCGGCACGGCCTCCGGCGCCCACCCGCATCGGAACTGGCTCCCGTCGTACCAAGGGGAGAGCCGACGGTCCTGGCCGTCGAGAACCTCAGCGTCTCCTTCCCGGCCGACACGGGGTCCGTCACTCCCGTACGCGGGGTCAGCATGACGCTGCGACGGGGTGAGTCGGTCGGCATCGTCGGTGAGTCCGGTTCCGGCAAGAGCCTGACCGCGCTGGCGATCGCCCGGCTCGTGGAGAGTCCGGGCCTGGTGCGGGCCGACCGGCTCGACTTCCTCGGCACCGACCTGCGGGCCGAGGACTCCCGCTCGGTGCGCCGCCTGCTCGGCACCTCGCTCGCGATGGTCTTCCAGGACCCGATGACGTCGTTGAATCCGATCCAGCGGATCGGCCGTCAGCTCGCCGAGGTGGCCGAACGGCATCAGCGGATGAACCGACGCAGGGCCTGGGACCGGGCGGTGGAACGGCTCGATGCCGTACGCATCCCCGCTGCCGCCCGGCGCGCCCGACAACTGCCGCACGAGTTGTCCGGCGGCATGCGCCAACGGGCGATGATCGGCATGGGCATCATGGCCCAGCCTTCGTTGATCATCGCCGACGAGCCGACCACGGCGCTCGACGTGACAGTGCAACGGCAGGTGCTGGAACTCCTGGCCGAGGTGCGCGGCGGCAACCAGGCCGCTCTCCTGTTCATCAGCCACGACATCACCGTCGTCGCCGAGGTGTGCGAGCGGGTGCTGGTCATGTACGCCGGTCATATCGTCGAGGACCTGCCCAGCCCGGCGCTGCTGCACCACGCGCGGCACCCGTACACCCGGGCGCTGGCCGCCGCCGTGCCCACCATGGAAACCAACCGGGACCAACCACTCGCCGTGATTCCCGGCCGCCCCGCTGATTCGCGCCGACCACCCGCCGGCTGCCCGTTCGCCCCCCGCTGCCCACTGGCCACCGAACAGTGCCACGAGCAGAACCCGCCACTGGCCGAGTACGGCGCCGCGCACCGCGTCGCGTGCTGGCACGCCGACCGCGCACCGCTGGCGGTGGCACCTGTCACCGTTTCGGAAGGAGACCTGAGATGAACCTCGAGCACCGGCTCGCCACGATCGCAGAACGTCACGGCGTCCCCGGCGCCGCCGTGGGCATCCTGCACGGTGACACCGTCACCGAAGCCGCCTACGGTGTCCTGAACCGGGCGACCGGCGTGGCGGCCACCACCGACTCGCTGTTCCAGATCGGGTCCATCACCAAGGTGTGGACCGCGACCGTGGTCATGCGGCTGGTCGACGACGGGCTGCTGGATCTCGACGCGCCGCTGGTCGACGTGCTCCCGGAGCTGCTGCTCCGCGACGCCGACGTGACCAGGAAGCTGACGATGCGCCATCTGCTGACGCACACCAGCGGCATCGACGGTGACATCTTCACCGACACCGGCCGCGGCGACGACTGCCTCAAGAAGTACGTCGCGCTGCTGGCCGACGCCGCCCTGACCCACCCGCTCGGCGCTACCTGGTCGTACTCGAACTCGGGGTACTCGCTGGCCGGCAGGGTGGTCGAGAAGCTGACCGGCGACACCTGGGACGCGGCGCTGCGGGAGCTGCTGTTCCAACCGCTCGGGCTGACACACACCGTCACGTTGCCGGAGGAGGCGCTGCTGTTCCGTACGGCGGTCGGCCATCTGCCCGGCGCCGACGGGAAGCCGGAACCGGCGTCGCAGTGGGGCATCCCCCGATCCGCCGGCCCGGCTGGCGGGGTCACCGCCACCGTCGCCGACGTGCTCCGCTTTGCCCGCATGCACCTGAACGGTGGCAGATCCGCCGACGGCGCCGCTGTGCTCAGTCCTGCCTCGACCACCGCGATGGCCGCCCACCAGGTGGAACTCCCCGACAAACACACTGTCGGTGACTCCTGGGGGCTCGGTTGGGAGCGGATGGGCTGGGACGGTCACCGGGTCATCGGTCACGACGGCAACACCATCGGCCAGGCCGCGTTCCTGCGCCTGCTGCCCGAGCAGAATATCGCCGTGGCACTGCTCACCAACGGCGGTAACGCCGCGAGACTGTACGAGGAGTTGTACCGGGAGATCTTCGCCGAGATCGCCGAGGTGGCCGTGCCGCATCCGCTCGGACCACCTGACGAACCGGTGGCGATGGACGTGGCCCCGTACGCGGGACTCTACGAGCGGGCCAGCATCCGGCAGGAGGTGCTCACCGGCAGGGACGGCCCGATCCTGCGGGTGTCCGTGACCGGGCCGCTCGCGGAGGTGCTCAAGGACCAGAACGTCGACTACCGCATGGTCGCGGTCGCTCCGGACCTGTTCGTCTGCCAGGACCCGACGACCGGCAACTGGATGGCCGCAACGTTCTACCAGATCGAGAGCGGGGAGCGCTACGTCCACTTCGGCGCCCGCGCCACACCCCGGGTCGGGTGAGGCCGACATGCCCGAGCTTGTCTTCGAGGACGTCACCGTGCGGTTCGGCACCCGCCGCCGCGGGACCGTGGCGGTCGACAGTGTGAACCTGACGGTGCCGGCCGGAGCCGTCGTCGGCCTGGTCGGCGAGTCCGGGTCGGGCAAGTCGACACTGGCCCGCGCCGCAGCCGGGCTGACGCCCGTCACCGGCGGCCGGATCCTGCTCGACGGGCAACCGCTGGACGCGGTTCGGGCGCGCGGACGACGTCCGCTGCAGATGGTCTTCCAGGACCCGTACTCCGCACTCGATCCCCGGATGGCGATCGGCGCGTCGATCGCCGAGGCCGTGCCCCGCGGCAGCACCACGGCGCAGCGCCGCGCCGAGGTCGCGCGGCTGCTCGACCTCGTCGATCTGCCGCCCGAACTGTCCACCGCCAGCCCGCGTCAACTGTCCGGCGGTCAACGGCAGCGGGTCGCGCTCGCGCGGGCGCTCGCCGGGCAACCCGAGGTCCTGGTGGCCGACGAGATCACCTCCGCGCTGGACGTCTCCATTCAGGGTGCCGTGCTCAACATGGTCCGGGACCTGCAGCGGCGGATGCGGTTGACAATGCTGTTCATCTCGCACAACCTCGCGGTGGTGCGCTACGTCAGCGACCTCGTGGCGGTCATGCACCAGGGCCGGATCGTGGAGTACGGCCCGGTGGACGACGTGCTGATGGATCCGCGGGACCCCTACACCCGCGACCTGCTCGCCGCGATTCCGCACGCCGGGGCGTAGGCCCCGGCCGAGACAGGACGGCAGTCACTCGATGCAGCCTCGTGCGAGCCTGGGCCGGATCCTCGACGACCTCGGCGCCACGTTGCTCGATCTGGTCCACGGCGACTCGCACGCCGGTGCGCCGATCGGCGGTGTCTCGATCCACGACCCGTTGGACGAGCTCGTTCTGCCGCCGCACGCCCTGGTGCTCGGCGTCGGCCTGCGGGAAGTCCACGAGATCGCCGACCTGCTGCGCGCGCTCGGCACGCACGGCGCCGCCGGTCTCGTGGTCCGGGGTCCCCTGGCCGACTCCGACAGCCTGCGATCGGCCTCCCAGGAGTCCGGGGTGGCGCTGCTCGCACTGACCCGCGGCGCATCCTGGGCGCAGCTCGCCGCCCTGCTGCGGTCCATGCTCGGTCAGGGCGACGTCGGCGACGCCGGACCGGAGACTCTCGGCGGGATGCCCAGCGGCGATCTGTTCGCGGTGGCCAACGCGGTCGCGGCCCTTGTCGACGCGCCGGTCACCATCGAGGATCCGGACTCACGGGTGCTGGCATTCTCCGGGCGTCAGGAGGAGGCCGACGAGTCCCGGGTGGAGACGATCCTCGGTCGGCAGGTGCCGGAACGGTACGCCCGACTGCTGGCCGAATCCGGCGTCATCCACGACGTGCACCACAGCGAGCAACCGGTGTTCGTGGCACCGCTGCCCAGCATGGCCACCTTCCTGGTGCCGCGCGTCGCCGTGGCGGTCCGCGCCGGCGACGAGTTCCTCGGCTCCATCTGGGCAGCCGTACGCAAGCCGCTGAGCCCGGACCGGTCCCGTGCCTTCAGCGACGCGGCGAAACTGGTCGCTCTGCACCTGCTGCGGTTGCGGGCCGGCGCGGACGTCGCACGGCGGCTGCGAACCGACCTGGTCAGCACAGCGCTGGAGGGCGGTTCGGGCGCTCGGGAGGCCCTGGCCCGGCTGGGGCTCACCGATCAGCCGCTGGTGGTGCTCGCGCTCGCGCCGACCGAGCGGGTCACCCCGGGCGTCGACGACCGATCCGGGGTCGTCGCGCAACGCCAGCGCCTCGGAGACGCGCTGGCGATGCATCTGGGCACGGTGCATCCGGCCAGTGCGGTCGCCCTGCTCGGCGATGTGACGTACGGGCTGTTGCCGGTCGGCCGCGACGCGCCGGCGAAGCAGGCGGCCCGGGTGACCGCCGGGTTCCTCGATCGGATCGGCACCCGACTGCCGGCGCTGGCCGGTGTGAGCCCGGTGGCGAACACACCCACCGACCTGCCCGCCGCCCGCACCAGCGCGGACCGGGCGCTTCGCGTGCTGTGCGCCGGGCGGGGCGGCTCGCGTCGGGTCGCTCACCTCGCCGACGTGTACACCGAGGCGTTGCTGCTCGACATGGGTGATGCCATCGCGGCTCGTGGGGACGCACCCAGCGGCGTGGTGGCGCGGCTGATCGCGTACGACGCGGAGCACCAGTCCAGCCTCGTCGAAACGCTGTCGGCCTGGCTGGACGCGTTCGGTGACGTGGTCGCGGCGGCGGCGGCGTTGCACGTGCATCCCAACACGTTCCGGTACCGGTTGCGGCGTCTCGCCGAGCTGGGCGGCCTGGATCTGACCGATCCGCACGCGCGCTTCGGCGTAATGCTCCAGCTGCGCGTCTTCGGACTCTGACAGCCGATCTTGGTCGTCCGGACGAGAGCGGCGTGCCCGTCTCGTGCCGCTGCACCAAGACAGCGGTCGCGGTGACCGGCAAGCTTCGTACCAGAGTCGCCGGATGGAAGCCGGGTGGCGTTCCTGCGCCCGGCCGTCGCACCGCCTCGACGACAACCGGCGCGTCGCCGACTGGCTGCACCGCCACCCGGACAGAAAGGTCGACGGACATCAACGTTGAACTCTGGCAGCGTCGCCTGGCCGCGCTCGCCGAACAGCACCGCGTTCCCGGCGCCACGCTCGGCATTTTGCGACTGCGCCCAGACGGACCGGACGAACTCGTCGAGGCCGCGTACGGCGTTCTCAATGTGAACACCGGCGTCGAGACGACCACCGATTCGGTGTTCCAGATCGGCTCCATCAGCAAGGTGTGGACCGCAACCCTCGTGATGCAGTTGGTGGATGAGGGGCTACTCGATCTCGACGATCCGGTGGTCCGGGTGCTGCCGGAACTCGCCCTGTCGGACCCGACGGTGGCCCAGCAGGTGACGATGCGGCACCTGCTCGCCCACACCAGTGGCATCGACGGCGACGTCTTCACCGACACCGGCCGCGGTGACGATTGTCTGGAGAAGTACGTGGCAAGGCTGCGCGACGAGGCGCAGAACCACCCGCTTGGCGCCACCTGGTCGTACTGCAACTCGGGGTTCGTGCTGGCCGGCCTCGTCATCGAGAAGCTGACCGGGTTGACCTGGGACGCCGCCGTCCGGACCCGGCTGACCGAGCCGCTCGGGTTGGCGCGTACCAGCACGCTGCCCGAGGAGGCCCTGTTGGAACGGACCGCGTGCGGGCACACCGACAGCGCCGACGGCCCGGAACGGGTCCCGCAGTGGATGCTCCCGCGTGCGCTCGGGCCGGCCGGCCTCATCAACGCCAGCGTCGCGGATCTGCTGCGCTTCGCCCGGATGCACCTCACCGGGGGTGTGGCGGAGGACGGCACCCGCGTGCTCAGCGAGCGCAGCACCGCGGCGATGGCGGCACACGAGGTCGACCTGCCCGACCGGTACACCCTCGGCGACTCGTGGGGTCTGGGCTGGATCCGCTTCGGCTGGGACGGGCGGCGGCTCATCGGCCACGACGGCAACACCATCGGGCAGTCGGCCTTTCTGCGGTTGCTGCCGGAGCAGAACATGGTGGTGGCGCTGCTGACCAACGGTGGCAGCGCCGGGGACCTCTACCGCGATCTGTACCGGGAGGTCTTCGCCGACATCGCCGGCGTGACGATGCCACCGCCGTTCACGCCGCCCGCCGAGCCGGTGTCGGTGGACGTGACACCGCACCTGGGCACGTACGAGCGAGCGAGCACTCGGCTGGAGGTTCTCGACGGCGCGGACGGCCCGGTGCTGCGGATGACCGTGACCGGCCCGCTCGCCGAGCTGACGCCCGATCCCGTAAAGGAACTAGCTCTGATCGCGGTCGGCACGGATCTGTTCGCGATCCGTCTGCCGGACCGGGACTCGTGGATGCCGGTGACGTTCTACCGGCTGTCCACGGGGGAGCGGTACCTGCATCTCGGCGTTCGCGCCACGCCGAAGGTGACGTGAGATGAGCCTGCGGGAACGCCTCGTCCGTCGTCTGCCGCACATGCTGGAGGACATCGCCGAGCTGGTCGGGTGCGAGTCGCCATCGGCCGACCTCGCCGCCGTGGCCCGCAGCGCCGACGTCCTGGCTGCCGTCGGGCAGCGGCGGCTCGGCGTGCCACCGGAGAAGATCGTTCTCGACGGACACACCCACCTGCGGTGGCGCTTCGGGTCCGGGCCGCCGACGGTGCTGCTGCTGGGTCATCACGACACGGTCTGGCCGATCGGCTCCCTGCGCGACCGGCCGTACGAGGTGACGGACGGGATCCTGCGCGGACCGGGTTGCTTCGACATGAAGGTCGGCATCGTCCAGGCACTGCACGCGGTTGCCGAGCTGGACGACCGTGACGGCGTGACGCTTCTCGTCACCGGCGACGAGGAGCTGGGATCGCCGAGCTCCCGATCACTCATCGAACAGGAGGCGGCGGGAGCCGCCGCGGCTCTGGTGTTGGAGGCTTCCGCCGCCCGCGGCGCTCTCAAGACCGCCCGCAAGGGCATGTCCCGCTACGTCGTGCACGTCGAGGGACTCGCCGCGCACGCCGGCCTCGAACCGGAGCGTGGTATCAACGCCGGGGTCGAGGTCGCCCACCAGATCCTCGCCGTTCTCGCCCTGGCCGATCCGAGCCGAGGTACGAGTGTGGTGCCGACCGCCATGTCCGCCGGCAGCGCGGGCAACACCGTTCCGGCGAGCGGCACGTTCGTCGTGGACGTGCGCGTGCGTGACATCGACGAGCAGCGACGGGTCGATCTCGCCCTGCGGGAGCTGCGGCCGGCCGTTCCGGGCGCCCGGCTGAGCGTCGAGGGCGGGCCGAACCGGCCGCCGCTGCCGCCTTCGGCGTCCGAGGCGCTGTACAGACGGGCCGCCGCAGTGGCGCGAGACATCGGTCTGCCGGTACCCGGGCGGGCTGCCGTCGGGGGCGCGTCGGACGGAAACCTCACCGCTGGCGTGGGCACCCCCACGCTGGACGGGCTCGGGGCGGTCGGCGGCGGGGCTCACGCCGACTCCGAGCATGTCGTGGTCGCGGAGATCCCGCACCGGGCGGCGTTGGTGGCCGCGCTCACCAGGGCCCTGTTGGAGCAGCCGTGACCGAGGCCTATGCGGTGACCAGCACCCCCGGGGATGACGCCTTGGCCGCCGCGGCGGCGGCTCGGGTCCGCATCGCGGCACTGACCGAGCTCGACGACCTGCGCGCCGTGCACCGGCTGCTGATCAGCATCTGGCAACGGACTTCGGACAATCCACCGATGACGCCCGAGCTTCTGCGCGCCTTCAGCCTGTCGGGCAACTATGTGGCCGGGGCGTTCGACGGCAGTGAGCTCGTCGGGGCGTGCGTGGGCTTCTTCGCCGCCCCCGAGCGCCGCGAACTGCACAGCCACATCGCCGGGGTATCGGCCACCGTCCTGGGCCGCGGGGTGGGACACGCTCTGAAGCTGCACCAGCGGGCCTGGGCGCTGCGGCAGGGCGCGACCACGATCGCGTGGACGTTCGATCCGCTCGTCGGCCGGAACGCGTACTTCAATCTGGTGAAGCTGGCGGCAACGCCGACGCGTTACCTGACGAACTTCTACGGCAGCATGCATGACCGGATCAACGGCGACGACGACACCGACCGCCTGCTTCTGCATTGGAATCTCACGGACCCCGAGGTACGGCAGGCGTCGGCTGGCAGCGTACGCCGATGGGACGCCGCGGCCCGGCGGCGAGCCGGTGCGGCGGTGGCCCTGGACCGGGATGCCGACGGTGCGCCGGTCATCGGCAGCACCACTGGCGACGACCTGCTCGTGGCCACCCCCGAGGACATCGAGAAGCTGCGCGTGGCTGACCCGGCCACCGCCCGCCAGTGGCGCCGGGCGATGCGCGAGGTGCTGGGCTCCTTGCTGGCCGAAGGTGCGACGGTCCGCGGATTCGACCGGGCGGGCTGGTACCTGCTGAGGCGTGACAGTGCAACGAGGAGAGATGGATGAAACTTACCGGCATCGAGTTGCGCCGCGTCCGCATGCCGCTGGTGGCACCGTTTCGGACGTCGTTCGGGGTCGAACACGACCGGGACATCCTGTTGGTTCGTGCGGTCACGGACGAGGCGGAAGGCTGGGGAGAGTGCGTGGCGATGGCCGACCCGCTCTACTCGAGCGAGTACGTCGAGGCCGCCGCGGACGTCCTGCGTCGCTATCTGATCCCCGCCCTCGCTGCCCGGCCACCTGCCGACGCGACCGCTGTCGGCCCGACGCTGCATCGGTTCAAGGGACACCGGATGGCGAAGGCGGCGTTGGAGACAGCGGTGCTCGACGCAGAGTTGCGGGCCGGTCGCCGGAGCCTGGCGCGCGAGCTCGGTGCGGTGCGGGACAGGGTGCCGGCCGGCGTTTCGGTCGGCATCATGGACTCGGTCGACGAGCTGTTATCCGACGTGGAGGGTTACCTCGACGAGGGTTACCTCCGGATCAAGCTGAAGATTCAGCCCGGCTGGGACGTCGAGCCCGTCCGCGCGGTGCGGGAACGCTTCGGCGACGACGTGCTCCTGCAGGTCGACGCGAACACCGCGTACACGCTCGGGGATGTCGCGCTGCTCGCCGCGCTTGACCCGTTCGGGCTGCTGCTGATCGAGCAGCCGCTCGACGAGGAGGACGTCCTGGGCCACGCGGCGCTGGCGCGGCAGGTGCGCACTCCCATCTGCCTCGACGAGTCGATCGTTTCGGCGCGTGCCGCCGCGGATGCGATCCGCCTCGGCGCGTGCCAGATCGTCAACGTCAAGCCGGGTCGGGTCGGTGGCTATCTCGAGGCCAAGCGCATTCACGACGTCTGCGCGGCCCACGGTGTACCGGTGTGGTGCGGCGGCATGCTCGAGACCGGCATCGGTCGAGCGGCCAACGTGGCGCTCGCGGCGTTGCCGAACTTCACCTTGCCCGGGGACACCTCCGCCTCCGGCCGTTACTACCGCACGGACCTGACCGAGCCGTTCGTCCTGGACGACGGCCACCTCGCCGTGCCCGACGGCTTCGGCATCGGCGTGGCGCCGGTGCCGGAGATCCTCGCCGAGATGACGACGTCGCTCGAATGGCTACCCCTGGCCTGATTCGTTTGCCCAGAACGGATCGCGTTGACTCGACCACAGGCCGTAGTTAGCGTTTACACCCTTCGTCCACTTCGGAGCGCGCCACCACCACGCCAGCCAAGGAGGACCAATGCGACTGCGACAGCCACGGTCACGTCCCGGACCGAGTCGGAAGGGCAGAGGTGCCGTGGCCCTGACACTGGGTGCACTCCTGTCGGTTCCGATCGGCGCGACACCCTCGCACGCTGCCGAGCAGCGGCTCGATGAGGGTCTGGTGCATCACTTCGCGCTCGACGAGACCAGCGGAACGACGTTGGTCAACTCGGGTAGCGCGGGCTCGGCGGCGAACGCCACGCTCGTGAACCCCGCAAAGGCGACCTTGACCGGCGAGGGGGTCAGGTTCAACCCCGACGACTACGCGGGCGCGCTCGACGGCGCGTACGTGCGACTGCCGAACGACATCACCGCCGGCATGTCCAACCTCACCGTCGACTACGACGTGTGGATCGACCCGGCGAACGTCGGCGAGCACCAGATGTGGAGCTTCGGCCGCAAGTCCGGCTCCTGCGACGCCGACAGCGGCGCCGAGGGCTCGATCTTCGCGTCGAACACCCAACGGTTCCGCGTCGCCGTGGGGCCGGCGAACCTGCAACAGAACCGGGTCCGCATGCGGGAAGGAGCGTGGACGCATGTCACCTACACCCAGTCGTTGAACCCGGACGGAACGAGCTGGGCCGGCCGCCTCTACCTCGACGGTGTGCCGCACGCGACGTCGACGAACCTGACCACGCCACCGTCGGTGAGCTCTGCCGGAACCAACTGCAACTTCCTCGGTCGCTCCCAGACGTCGGGTCACTACTCGTTCCGCGGGACGATCCGGGACTTCCGGGTCTACGACCGGGCACTGGGTCTCGACGAGACACTCACCCGGGCGGAGAGGACCGTCTCCGAGGGCGTCCGCGCCGACGCCGCCGCCATCGACCTCGGCCTGACCAGTGCGGTCGTACGCGACATCGTTCTGCCCAAGGTGGGCTCCGTGGCGGGTTCGGCCATCACCTGGACGAGTTCGGACCCGTCGGTCGTCGAGGTCTACACCCCGCCCGCTGTCGCCAGCGCCCGCAAGGTCGCAGTGACCGGCAGGATCAAGCGGCCGGCGCAGGGGCAACCCGACGCGACAGCCACGCTCACGGCAACTGTCCGCAAGGGTGCCCAGGAGGTCACCACACGGGAGATCCCCGTCGTGGTCAAAGCCGAGTTCGACGACGCGCAGGCGGTCGACCGCGACACCTTCGACCTGACCCTGCCGGGCACCGATGACGTACGCGGGAACCTGGACCTCGCCGCGAAGGGCGAGTTCGGCTCGACGATCACCTGGAGGTCGACCACCACACTCGTCACGCCGACGGGCGAGGTGACCCGCCCGGCCTTCGGCCACGCGGACGTCGCCGGCACCCTGACGGCGACAATCACCAAGGGTACGGCCTCGCGGACCAGGTCGTTCCCGGTGACCATCACCGCCATGCCCCGTTCCGAGGAGTACGAGCGGTACTTCATGGGGTACTTCAAGGGCGAGGGAATCGCCGACGGCGAGCAGATCATGTTCGCCACGTCCAACGGGAACACCGCTCTGGACTGGACCGGGTTGACCGGCGGCCGGCCGTCACTCATCTCGCAGCTGGGCGACCAGGGCCTTCGTGACCCGCACATCGTCCGTTCACCCGACGGCGACACGTTCTACATGATCGCCACCGACCTGAACTGGTACGACCAGGGTGGTTACGCGATCAACGACACCCAGTACATCGAGGTGTTCGAGTCGCACGATCTGGTGAACTGGACCCCGCAGCGGCACGTGAAGGTCGCGCCCGACAACGCGGGCAACGCCTTCGCTCCGGAGTCGCTGTGGGTGGAGGAGATCGGCGCCTACGTCGTGTTCTGGGCCCAGTCGCTGTGGAGCGACCCGGTGAACCGCACCGGCCAGGGCAACGCGCAGATGTGGTACGCCACGACGCGGGACTTCAAGACGTTCTCCGCTCCCCGGGTCTGGCAGGACCCCGCTCCGCTGTCGCGGATCGACACCACCGCGATCCGGGTCGGCGACCACTACTACCGGGTGACCAAGAACGAGGCCGGCAACCAGGGCTCGGACATCTTCTCGGAGAAGCACACCGATTTCCTGGACAGCAACCTCGACAACTGGACGTTGGTCGCGCCGGCGCTGGGGCGGACGACGTGGGTCCCCAACCAGGGGTACGAGGGACCGGTCATCTTCAAGGCGAACCCCGGTGACACCTCCTGCCCCGGCCAGTTCTACCTCTGGGGCGACCGGTACACCAATGGCGGCGGATATCAAGCCGCGTGCCACGAGAACATCGAGGCCCCGACGTGGAACGCCAAGGCGATCACGATGACCAACGCGGGTGTCGTCCGTCCGCGTCACGGCACCGTGATCCCACTGACCGTCCGCGAGTGGAACGACATCCGCGGGATCCCGAACAGCGACGTCACGACCACCACCGAGGTGACTGTCGCGCCGTACGCGAGCAAGGCCCAGACGACCACGGCCACCGCGACGGTCACGGCGGCCGACGGGTTCGAGACCGGCGGTCAGGTACGGTTCAGCGTCGGCTCGTGGTCGACGCTCGCCCACCTCGACGACGGCGCGGCCACTGTCACGCTGCCGGCGGGTCTGCCGGCGGGCACCCGCGCGCTCAAGGCCGAGTACCTCGGATTCGGCTACCTGAAGGCGTCGGAGGGTACGGCGTCGTTCGAGGTGCCCGCCGGACCGGCCGCCGTCAAGGTCAAGGCGAAGGCCACGCCGGCGTCGGTCGTTCGAGGGGGAACGTTCAGGTTGACCGTGAGCGTCGAGCCGGGCGGACCGAAGCACCACGCTCCGACCCCGACCGGCGAGGTCACCGTCACCTTCGGCGGCACCGTACAGGTCCTACCACTGGTGGACGGCAAGGCGGTCGTCGAACTGCGGACCGCCGACCTGCGTCCCGGGACCTATCAGGTCCACGCCGCCTACTCCGGTAACCCGACCTACCGGCCCCACGCCGCCAACTACCAGAAGTTGCGGGTGCGCTAGTCGGCACCGGCGCCCCGGAACGTGCGGGGATGGGGCACAGCAGCGAGCGGGCGAGATCCGTTGATCTCGCCCGCCCGTTGTCCACGGCTCCCGGCCGCCGCCGTGGGCCGCCGACTGGTCCGGGCACCCCGGCACGCCGATGTGGTGAGACCGTTCACGGGTGCGGGTCAGGCAGTGCTCGACCGTCAGTGCGGATCCGCCGGGCGCACCGTCGTGCTGACCGCGGGGACCGGCATACCGGCGGCCTCGATCAGCGCCGTGGCCTCCGCGGCCACCGCATGCCATCGGCGGCGCAGCATGCCGCCGGGGAACGCGTCGGTCCAGGGCTTGACCTCGGTGGCGTAGTGCATGATGAACGGTGCCCGTTCCAGCTCCAACTGGTACGGCATCGGCACATACCGCTCGCCGTGGTAGGTGAAGTCCAGCCGCTGCTGCACGGCGCTGACCGGCATCACGTTCCACCGCGGATCAAGCAGCTCGAACCTGCCGGCGAGCAGGTAGTTCAACGTGTCCTGATCGCCGAACAAGGGGTGCCAGTCGGGGTTGGCGATCAGCTCCGCGGCCCGCTCGGTCAGCCGCTCGGCCCGCCAGCGCGCCACGTCGACGGCCAGCAGACCGGAGTTGACGTACGGGAAGCTGGGCGCCCGGCCGCTCAGCGGGAACCGATCGGTCTCCACGTGCGGGCTGCCCAACTCGGGAATGTACGGGTCGCGTGCCGCCGCGACCGGATAGTCGTGCGCGATCGGCCGGTGCAGGGTGTGCACGCTGACGCAGGCGAGCATGTCGGAATCCAGGTAGAGCAGTCGGTCCGCGTCGATGAGGTCCGGTGCGACGATCCGCGCGTACCCCATCGGCGTGATGTAGCCGATCCGCATGTCGGGAAAGGTGAAGTCGCGTTGGATGACGGTCACCTTCGCCGGAGCGGCAGAGGCCCTCAGCGCCGCCAGCGAGTCCGGCAGTACGCCGGGGTCGCAGAGCAGGTAGAGGTGCAGCGGCTCCGGTCCCTGCCAGGTGCGGGCCAGCGATCGGGCCGCCACACAGGTGGGCCAGACGTAGTGGGCATCGAGGCACAGGACGACACCGTTCATCGTCCGGTCACCATTCGCCGGACGGCCGTGCCGTCGGTGAGCACCGGTCGGCCACCGAGCTCACCGTGTCCCAGTGCGGGCGGTCCACCAGGCAGTGCCAGCATCAGCCCTCCGGCCGTTGTTGGGGCAAGGATCCGTAACGCAGAATCGACCATGGCCGGATGCGCCGCGGAATGCAAGCGGAAGGGATGAACCTGTTGTCCGAGATGGACAGTCGAGGCTCCGGCGCAATCGCTGGGCGGGACACCCACATCAGGGGCGAGTACGCAGCCGGACGTGATGTGGTGATCAACAATGCCCCCGATTCACGCCCCGCGCCATTCGCCGTACCACTCGACATCTCCGACTTCGCTGATCGGACGGACGAGTTTAGCGACATCGTAGAAATGTTCGGGGAATGTACGGCCCCGGTAGTGGTGAATCTCTTCGGCCCGGGCGGGATCGGCAAATCGGCGTTAGCTGTCCGGGTGGCTCACCGCCTCCGTGACCGCTTTCCCGACGGCGTCCTGTACGCGGCCCTCGGCACCCAGTCCTGGCAGACCGCCGACATCGTCGCCGAATTCCTCTACTTGCTGGGCCGCTCGGCCGATGGTGGCAGCGAGTCCCGGCTGGTTGCGGAGTTCCGGACCGCGGTGGCCGGTCGCCGGGTCCTGGTCGTGCTGGACGGAGCTACCTCTGCCGCTCTGACCATTCCACTGCTGCCCACCACCGCTGGCTGCGGCGCGATCGTGACCAGTCGCCCGCCACTGACCGGCCTGCCCGGCGCTGAGCTGGTCGAGGTGCCGGTGCTGCCCGAGCCGGAGAGCGTGGCCCTGCTCGGCCGCCTCGCCCGGGTGCAGATCGACGCGTCCAACGCGGACCAGGCGGCACGCTTGGTGCGGATGTGCGGCAGGTTACCGCTGGCGTTGCGCGTCGCCGGTGCGAAACTTAAGACCAGGGGCGACTGGGACATGGGCCGGCTGGCCGAACGGATGGCGGCGGCGGCCAACCGGCTCGACCTACTCCGGATTGGGGACCTCGAGGTGCGCTCGACGCTGCTGACCAGTTACGCCGAGCGAGACCCTGGCGAGCAGCGGGCGTTTCGGGCGCTCGCCCTCGCCGACGGCGACGAGTTTCCCGGCTGGATGCTGGCCCCGTTGCTACAGGTGAGCATGGCGGAGAGCGAACGCCTGGTCGAGCAACTGGTCCATGCGCAACTCCTTCGCGTCACCCGCGTGGACGGCACCGGCCAGCCTCTCTACCGCCTGCACGACCTGGTCCGCGACCTCGCCCGCGAGTTGGCCGACACGGACCCGGCCGCCAAGCGTGCGGCCATGGCGGCCCGGTTGAACGACCGCTACCTCGACCTCGTGGCGACTGCCGCCCGCGCGCTGCGGGAGCAGGGCTCTGGCGGCCGCGCTGCCGACCCGGTCTCTCCCGCTCCGGACGACGACTTCGCCGAGCTGCGCCGGACGATCGCCCTGGCTCCGGTCGCCTGGTTCGCAGCCGGGCGGGACGGGATCCTCGCCAGCCTGCGCCGGGTCGCCGAGGACGGTCGGATGGATCGGGTGGGCCGCTTCGCCGACGCGATGCTCGCTCTGCTCATCGTCACCCCGTTCGCCGAGGACCGCATCCGGGTGCACCGGCTCGTGCTGGAGGCCAGCACCCGGGCCGGCGACCAGGTCCGGCTCGCCAGTGCGCGGCGGGACCTGGGTCGCGCCTACCGGGACTTCGGCCGGTACGCGGAGGCGCGCGCGGAGCTCGAGGCCGCGATCACCGATTTCGCGGACCTGGGCGACGCCGGGGCGCTGGCCGAGACCCGACTGATCTACGCGGTGCTGCTCCGGTTGCTCGGCGAGAACCAGGCCGCCCGCGAGGTGGTCCTCGACTCACTCACGCACTTCGAGGCGACCGGGGAGACGGGCTGGCAGGCGTACGCGCACCGGACCCTTGGCATCATCCACCGCAACCAGGCGAACTGGCCCGCCGCCGGGGTCGCCTTCGAGCGGGCGCTGGAGTTGTTCCGCGCCGTCGGCGACCGGCACCGGGAGGGCAACTGCCTGGTCCACTACGGCAGCGCGCTGCGCCAGCAGGGCGAGCCGGGCCGGGCGTTGCCCCTCTACGGCCAGGCACGGGACATCTTCGCCGCGCTCGGCTTCTCGCTCTGGGAGGCGATCACCGACGTGCACCAGGCTGCGAGCCTGATGGACCTGGGGGTGCGGGAGGAGGCCGGTCTTCTGCTCGACCGGGCCCTCCGCACCTTCACCGACATCGGCGATCTCCGGTGGGCGGACATCACCGAGTACCACCGCGCCCGGCTCGACCTGCGGTCCGGCGATGTCGCCGGCGCGCTACCGCGGCTGGAACGGTCAGCCAGCCGGTTCCGGGAGCTCAACGAGCCGCACAGCGAATCCTTGGTGCTGCTCACCCTGGCCCAGGCCCAGGCCCAGGCGCCCGGCCCGGCGGCCAGGGTCACCCTGCAGCGGCTGATCGAGAACGCCCGGCGGTTGGGAAACCCGATGCTGGAGAGCACGGCGACGCGACTACTCGACCGCGGATGACCATTCGCTGAGCGACTGGGCCTAGCCGCCGTCCGGGCCACCGATGTGCAGGTCCCGGCCGGCAGCGTACCGGCCGGAGACGCGCACGTCGCGGCCCGCGACCGCGCCGCTCTCGTTCGCCTGGATGATCGTCGGGTTGGCCTCGGCAAGCGCGTCCCGCAGCGCTGCGGCGAACTCCGGATCAGCGGTGATCTGCCGGGCCAGTCTCAGCGTCAGCCGATCCTCGGCGGCCTGGGTCGGCGCGGTGGTCACCTCGTCGACGACCTCCAGCGTCCCCGGATCGCCGGCGAACCGGTGCCGGATCACCTGGGCCACCCGGTCCGCGCCGGAGAGCAGCCGCTGCGCCGCCCCGCCGGCCACGCCGGTGGAAAGGGCGGTCAGCGCCCCGACGGCGACGCTTGCCAGGTCCAGTGGTTCCATCTGTGCCTCCTGGTCCGGGCGGTCGTCCGGGTCCGTCCAGCCTAGAGGAACGCGGCAAATACATGCCGGACGACCGGAGCGGTCGCGTACCTGCTCGGCCGGTCCGGTACACCGGTCTTCGCGTCGGCACGCGACAGGTCGGTGGCGTGGACGCAACGGCGACCGCTTGCCGTCGGACCTCGGGGCCTGAACGCTTTCCCGCCCGATCGGCAATGTCAGGGTGAAGCGCGGACTTTGCCGAGGAGGGCCATGGCTTCGGATGCGGATTTGATAGGCCGGTCGCTGGACGGCGATGCCGACGCCTTCGTAGAGGTGGTCGAGCGTCATGAGGCCGCCGTCGGTTCGTACCTCGTTCGCCGGGCCGGGCGGGATGCGGCTGAGGACCTCCTGGGCGAGGTGTGGGTTGCGGCGTTCGAGTCGCGGCGATCGTACGACCGGTCGTACAACGATGCGCGGCCGTGGCTGTACGGGGTGGCGTTGAATCGCTTGCGGCGCTACTGGCGGTCCCGGCCGGCCGAGGACCTGGTCGCGGACGTGCCGGACGTCGCGACCGGGGATCCGTGGTCGGCGGTGGACCTCGGCGTGGACGCCCGCGCGGTGCTCCGGTCGGCCCTGACGCGGCTCAAACCCGAAGAGCGGGAAGTCCTCAGGCTCGTCGCCTGGGAGGACCTGACCGCAGCCGACGCCGCGCGGGCACTCGGCATACCGGCCGGCACCGCACGGCGGCTGCTGAGCCAGGCCAGGACGGCATTGCGCGACGCCCCGGGGGTGTCCGCGCTTCTGAAAGACCGCAACAGCGCGAAGGAGAGACACCGATGACCGACGAGCTCGATCTGGTCGGTGCGTTGGGCAGCGCGGAACCACTGCGCCCGGAGGCGTACCAGCGGGCGCGGGCGGTGCTGCGGGCGGCTATGGCCGACCCCGAAACCGTGCGGCTGCTGGGCGCGACATCAGCGGGGGACACGACTATGGAGGCGACTTCAACCATGGAAACGACGACCACCACGCGGGACCACGATTCCAGCCCGGCGGCTCAGCGCCGCCGCGGGATCGGTATCGCGGGCCGATGGGGCATCGGCGCCGGGGTGGGGGTTGCCGCCGCGGCGGCAGTCGTCGCCGTCGTGCTCAACTCGTCGGCGACCGGGGGCGTGGAGGCCGGCAAGGAACCGTCAGCCGCCACCTCGGGCTCGACCGCCGTCGACGGGTCGGCCGAGAGCGCGCCGCTGATGACCCTGGCCGGGTCCATCGCGACGGTCACCCCGGCGGCGGGCGACGCGTGGCTGGTGAAGGCGACGCAGGTCCACGGCACCAAGACCATGCAGGTCGTCTACACGCTGTACACCGACGGCCACGAGATCTATACGGGCAACAGCGTGAACGACATCAAGCGTGCGATCGCCCGTGACCAGGACCAGATGACGGACGGGGGTTACGCTCCGCTGCTCACGGCAGCCGTCGCCGCGGCGGACAGCAGCCCGGCCGACGGCCGGACCCAGATGCTCACGGCAGCCAAGGATCCGCTGGTGGGCCTCGACCCCGCAGCGCAGAAGGCAGTGTGGGACAAGCAGCAGGCGGACGCCCAGGTGATCATCAAGCAGAAGGGCGGCAACGCCAAGCCGAAGCCGTACAGCCCGCAGGCCGTTCAGCGGCACTTCGACAACGCCCTGTGGACGTACAGCACCCAAGCGCTGTCCGCCGGCGACGGCAACACGCAGGTCCGGGCCGGTGTGCTGCGTCTGCTGTCCACCATCTCGGCGGTCAGCGTCAAGAACTCGACCACCCATGGCAAGGCGACGCTGACGATCACCGCTGGCCCCGACGTGTTCGGCGGCGAGGGCAGCGAAGTGCTGACCATCGACGCCACGACCGGCATGCTGGTCAAGGACGTATCCACCGTGCCGGGTCTCGCACGGGCCTCCACGACGTACGAATCCTCCCGCGTGACGAAGGCCGACCTCTAGGCCCACCATGCCGGCAGACGGGCGTACGCGCCCGGCGCTCGATGACGGTGCGGGCCGCCCCGAGGTGGCCCGCACCGTCGTTCGGTTGTTCGCGCGACCCGTGCCGGCCTGCGATGATCGACGCGTGACGTACATCCCGGACCTGGCGCCCTACGACTACTACCCGGGCGCCCCGGACGCTCTTGCCGTTGGTTGGCTGGATTCGAGCGAGCCCTTCCCCACCGGAGCGTGCCCGCGAGACGTGCGAGATCGCTTGGTGCGGCTCGGCGCTGAACCAGTACGGCTCATGCGTGGGTACCACTACTGCCAGTTCTGCCCGGCAGCGGTCGAGCCTGCGCGCGTGGTTCCAACCGACGATCGCCCTCGCGATGTTGCGCAGGGGAACGGCGAGATCTGGCTCACTGGCGCCGACGGGACGAACTTCGCTGCACCGGCGCTGATCGGCCACTACGTCGAAGAGCACCGCTACCTGCCACCTGAGAGCTTCATCGAGGCGGTTCGGACCGGTGTCCCCACCCCCGGCGTCGCATAGCCAGATGCGGCTTCCGCCGCATCTGGCCGACACGTGACGGTCAGCCGGACCGGCACGTTGACCTCTCCGCCCGGCCTCGCTGGTGCCAACACCGGGCCGGTACCGGCGCTCGTCGGCGGCCGGAGCGAGCCTGCTCTGGTGGGGGAGTGTGCGCACGTCAGGCGGTGGCGAAGGGGCCGCCGTCGCCGAACACGAGCCGCGCGAAGTTCTCGGCGATACGGCGATGTCCTGCAGCGTCGGGGTGCACCTCGTCGGGAAGGGGGAGTTCGGCGTAGTCCGCCTCGCCGTACAGGTCACGTCCGTCGAGGTAGTACAGGTTCGGGTCGTCGGCCGCGCGCTGTTCGACGATCCGGGCGAGTTCGTCACGGATGACGTTGAGGGTCAGCCGCCCGGCGCTGCGCTCGGCCGGATCGCCCGTGGCCTTGAACCGCAGAGCCCCGCCCTCGAAGTCCGGTACGAGAGGACCGGGCGTGTCCTCCTGGACCGGACACAGGATGGCGGACACGACCAGCAGTGGTGTGGTCGGGTGGCCTTCGCGGACAGTGTCGAGAAAGCCGTGGACCGCAGGGGTGAAGGCGCGTAGACGCATCACGTCGCTGTTGACGATGTTGATGCCGATCTTGACACTGATCAGGTCCGCAGGGACGTCTCGCATGGCGCGGGCGGTGAACGGGTCGAGCAGCGCGCTTCCGCCGAACCCCAGGTTGACCAACTGCACGCCGCCCTCGGCAGCGGCCAGGGCTGGCCAGATGGCGGTGGGGTGACCGGCGTTCGAGCCGTGGCTGATGGAACTGCCGTGGTGCAGCCAGGTCCTGCTTCCGTTGGGCGGGCTCTGCTCGACGGGCGCGTCGGTGCGCAGCGCGATCAGCTCGGTGATCTCCGTGTGTGGAAGCCAGATCTCGACGTCCTTCTCACCCTCCGGCAGACCCGCGAAGCGGGCGGTGCCGGCCGGTCCTTCGGTCAGCACGGAGGATTGGGTGAACATGTTGGTAACCGTCCGGACGTTGCCTTCGGGCACCGAGGCCTGTGCGGCCAGGCGGCCGTTGATCAGCAGGTCGTAGACGCCGTCCGGTGGGGCCGGGAACCCCTGGTAGACCCGTTTGGTGGGCAGCGTGTCCAGTTCGATGGTGGTGGCTCGGGTACGGAACGCCAGCCGTACACCGGAGGGCTGGGCCTCGGCCATGGCCAGTTGGTCATCGGGGATCTGCTGGCGCGCCCGAGCGGTCAGCCGATGCGGCAGTACGCCGCGCGGGGTCGCCTCCAGGTCGACAAAGCCGCGCAGGAGACCCGCGGTGACCGGGGTGGTGATCCACTGGTGTTCGGTGGGCATTGCCTCAAGCCTCTCGACCCAAGTTTCGATGTTCATCGGCGCGCCGCGCTGCGAACCGCGCGCGGTGGTGCGGCGTCGCCGGGTCAGCGGGTGCTGCGGTTGCGTAACACCGCGTCGAGCGAATCCACGATCCACTCCCAGGATTCCAGCGCGTCGGGAGCGCTGTATTCGAAACCACCGGCCAGCTCCAAGCTGACGTAGCCGTGGAAGACGCTGCCCAGCATCCGGACCGCATGGGTCGCGTCCGGCTCGTCCAACCCGTAACCCCGCAGGATCGCCCGAGCCATCTGCGCGTGCCGGACGCCGGCACTGGCGGCTGCCGTCTCCGGACCGAGCCGAAGGCGGGTGGCGGCATAGCGGGTGTTGTTGCGCCACGGGAAGGTGCTGACGCTGTCCGGGGCGACGGCGGGCTAGCCCGCGGATTCGGTCGACTGGCGCTCGGCGGTGATGCGAAGAAGTCCCTCCACGCCGCGGAGGAAGGTCTCGGACACCAGAGCGGGGTCGAAGAGGCATCCGGCTGCCATGGCGCCGTCGCGGAGCATGACGAAGTGCCGCGCGGCGGGCTCTGCCGTCTCCTCCTCGACCTGCGCCATCAGCGTGGTGAGCGTGTCCAGAAACCATTGCCGGTGGGCGATGATCTCCTGACGCACGGGATGTGCCGCGTCGGGATACTCCGCCGCAGCGTTCAGAAACGCGCATCCACGGAACCCCGGGGACTGGATGCTCTCAGCGATGGAGTTGGCGATGGCCTGGAGCGGGGCGGTCGGCCGTGAGCTGGTGGTGATGACCGCGTCGACCGCGCCGCGATCCATCTCATGGATCTCGCGCAGGTAGGCGAGGATGAGATCGTCCTTGCTGGGGAAGTGCCGGTAGAAGGTGGCCCGGGTCACCTTCGCCTCGGCGATGATCCGGTCCACGCCGACGGAGTGGATGCCCTCCGAGTAGAAGATCCTGGTTGCCGTGGCGAGGAGCCGTTGGCGTGCCTCGGAGGGCCGGGCAGCGGGTGCTGTGGTCGCCATATCGCCATCTTAGCGGATAGAACGTTCGGTCTGAGGGAAGCGAGCGGCCTCCGAGCAAGCGGATAGAACGTTCGGTCTTGACGATGCGGGTTGGGTCTGTCATGCTGGACCAGACAGAACGATCGGTCTACCAAACCCCTCCGCTGAAAGGGTCACCCGTGACCACCATTGCTGCTTCGCCCGGCATTTCCCAGACGGCCTCCGCGCTGCGGCGGCTGTACTTCGTCCGCTTCGCGTTCGCCATCGTCTGGGCCGGCGTGACGATCGCCACCGCCAAGGAGATCGGTCCGCTCGCGGTGGCGCTGTTCGTGCTCTACCCGCTGTTCGACGTGGGCGCCGCCATCTACGACCTCCGTTCGTCGCGGACCACCGGCTCGCCGGCCCTGCTGTACGTGAACATCGCGGTAAGCCTGGTCACCGCCGTCGGTGTGGGTGTCGCAGGCGCGTCCGGTGTTCCCGCTGTCCTGCGGGTGTGGGGCGCGTGGGCGATCGTCGCCGGTCTGGTCCAGTTGATCGTCGGTGTCACCCGTCGCAGGATGGGCGGCCAGTGGCCGATGATCATCAGTGGCGGCATCTCGGTACTGGCTGGCGGGTCCTTCATCGCCGGTGCTTCCGCGGACAACCCGTCGCTGACCAGCGCTGCCGGCTACGCCATTCCCGGCGCCATCTTCTTCCTCATCGCGGCCATCCGTCTCGGCCGCGCCGCGAAGGGCAACTGACATGACTGCCATCGAGTACGACGTCGTTGTGATCGGTGCCGGTCCGGTCGGCGAGAACGTGGCCGATCGGGTCGTGCAGGGTGGGCTGACCGCCGCGATCGTCGAGCGGGAGCTGGTCGGCGGTGAGTGCTCGTACTGGGCCTGCATGCCGACCAAGGCATTGCTGCGCAGCGCGTCCGCGTTGCGCGCGGCTCGCCAACTGCCGGGTGCGCGGGAGGCGGTGACGGGAGACCTGGACGCGGCTGCGGTGCTGGGCCGGCGGGACTCCTTCGCGTCGCACTGGCAGGACGACGGTCAGGTTTCGTGGCTGGCGTCGGCCGGCATCGCGCTGCACCGCGGTCAGGGGCGGATCACCTCCGCCCGCGTCGTCGAGGTGACCGGCGTCGACGGTGCCACGACGACGCTGACCGCGCGGCACGCCGTGGTCGTCGCGACCGGCAGCAGCGCCCTGCTGCCAGACATCCCGGGGCTGCGCGACGCGGCGCCGTGGTCCAGCCGCGAGGCCGCTTCGGCCAGTTCGGTTCCCCGTCGGCTCGCCATCATCGGTGGTGGCGTCGTGGCAGCCGAGATGGCGACAGCGTTCGCCGCCCTGGGGTCTGCGGTGACGGTCCTGGCCCGCGACGGTGTGTTGCCGTCGGCGGAGCCGTTCGCCGGTGAACTGGTCACACAGTCGTTGCGCGAGGCCGGTGTGTCGGTACGCCTCGGCGCGGAGGCCGTCGCCGTCAACCGCGACGACAGCGGAGCCGTCCACATCGAGACCGCCTCCGGCGAGCGGATCGACGCTGATGAGGTGCTGGTGGCGGTCGGCCGCACACCGAACACTCAGGACATCGGCCTCGACCGGATCGGGCTGGCGCCGGGCGCCTGGCTGGCGGTCGACGACACTCTGCGCGTCGTCGGCGGCGGCGAGTGGCTGTATGCGGCGGGCGATGTCAACCGGCGGGTGCTGCTGACCCATCAGGGCAAGTACCAGGCACGAGCGGTGGGCGACGTGATCGTGGCCCGGGCGAAGGGCGAGAAGGTCGAGGACGGCCGGTGGGGCCGGCACGTGGCGACGGCCGACGAACGTGCGGTGCCGCAGGTGGTCTTCACCGACCCGGAGATCGCGTCGGTGGGCCTGACTGCGGCTGCGGCGAAGGCGGCTGGGCTACGGATCCGGGTCGTGGACTACGACCTCGGGGCCGTCGCCGGAGCTTCCCTGCACGCCGATGGCTACCGGGGGCAGGCCCGCATGGTCGTCGACGAGGACCGGAAGGTGATCGTCGGCTTCACCCTCGCAGGCCCGGACGTCGCGGAACTGATCCACGCCGCGACCATCGCCATCGTCGGCGAGGTCCCGTTGCACCGGCTGTGGCACGCGGTTCCGGCCTACCCGACCGTCAGTGAGGTGTGGCTGCGGCTGTTGGAGACCTACGGCCGCTGAATTCAGGTCCGCAGCACTAGTTCCGTCCCAATTTCGAGGAGACTCCCGTGCCTACCAAGATCACAATCATCATCGACAACCCTGCGAACCCTGACGACTTCGAGCGGGTCTACGCGGACGTGAAGGCTGCCGCAGCAAAGTTCCCGAAGCTGCAGCGACTCGAGTCTGCGAAGGTGTGGCCGAAGGAGGATGGCACCGCTACCCCGGCGTACCGGACGCTCGACCTCTACTTCGACAGCTACGAAGACGCCTCCGCAGCGGTTGCGACGACCGTTGCCGCCGATGTCTTCGGCGCCCTCGTGGGGACGCAGGTCCCGTTCAAGGGGCTGTTCTCGGACATCGAGCAGGCGTAAGGATTACCAGCTCCCCGGGCGTAGGTAGAAACGACGCCTACGCCCGGTTCGTGAGCTGCAACGGCCACGGTGGGCGGGTACGCCGTTTCGCTCTCTGGATCGTCGCGCGGACCGGCGACGGACGAACCACCTGATCGACATCGAGCTTTCGGCGAGATTTCAGGGTTGGAGCGTGCGCAGCATCAGTGCGAGATAGCGCTGGGAGGCCGGCGCGGCGTCGGGCCCACCGGCCAGGACGACGCCGTGGTGGGCGGCGATCAGCAGCCGGAAATCGGCGACGGTCAGGTCGGCGCGGACGGTGCCCATCGCCTGTGCCTGCTGGAGTAACCGGGCGATGACGCGTTCCGTCTCCCGCCGCTCGTGGTCGAGCCCTCGTCCGGTGACCACGGCCTCGACGTAGGCCCTGGTGAAACCTCTGTCCTTCAACTGGTATGCGCAGAGCGTGCGAATCAGTTCCCGCAGCGCACGCGCCGGGTCCGGGTCGCTCAGGGCTTCGGCGTGCATGGCCGCGCAATCGTTCCACTGATCGCCGTAAGCGTCAGTGATGAGGCGGTCCCGGGTGGGAAAACGCCGGTAGACGGTGGCGACGGACACACCGGCGCTGCGGGCGATCCGAGCCATCGTGACGTCCTCGCCTTTTTCGGCGAAGGCACGCCGTGCCGCGGCCAGGATCCGGTGTCGCTTCTCCTCGGCGTCCCAGCGCATCAACCGAGCGTAGGCGCGGACGTTCCTCCGCATGAAGAAGTGCAACAACCGTACGCCGCGATACCTCAGTCCGTTGCCGGGCGCACGACGAGGGTCGGACCGTGGTTCCTGCTTCGACAGCCGAAACGAAGGGGAGATCATGGAAACGCTGGACGGCACGACAAGCCTCGTCACCGGCGCGAGCCGGGGCATCGGCCGCGCGATTGCCAAGCGGCTCGCCGCAGCTGGGTCGCTGGTGGTGGTGCACTACGGCACGAGCGCGTCAGCCGCGCAGGAGACCGTCGCGCAGATCACCGAGGCGGGTGGCGCCGCGTTCGCGGTCGGCGCGCAGCTCGGCGTGGAGGGTGACGCCGATCGGCTCTGGGATGGCGTGGAAGCCGGGTTGGCCGAACGCGGCGTGCCGCGCGGCATCGACGTGCTGGTGAACAACGCGGCGATCGGCGGGGCCACGCCGACACTTGCCACCGCACGACCGGATGACTTCGACGAGTTGTTCGCGATCAACGTGAAAGCGCCGTTCTTCGTGATCCAGCGTGGCGTGAACCTGCTCCGCGACGGTGGCCGGATCGTCAATGTCTCGTCCGTCGCCACCCGAGTCGCGATTCCCGGCACTCTTGCGTATGCCATGACGAAGGGCGCGATCAACACGTTGAGCGTCACGCTGGCACAGGAACTGGGCGGTCGGGGTATCACGGTGAACGCAGTGATGCCCGGGACGACCGCCACCGAGAACAACCTCGCCTGGTTCGACGCCCAACCGGCGCTACGCGAGGTCGTCACCGGGCTCTCGGCCCTCCGTCGCGTCGGAGAGCCGGCGGATATCGCGGACGTGGTCGCCTTCCTTGCCTCTCCCGCCGGGAGGTGGGTGACCGGCCAGGTGATCGACGCCTCCGGTGGGACGCATCTCGGCCTCTCCGTCGACCAGGGGCCGCCGCAGTAGATGCGACCGTTTCGTCTGCCGCTGGTCGATCAGGCGGAGACCGTGGTGGCCGGCCTGCCGGCGGGCGGCTCAGGCCGGTGAAACGGATGACCCATCCGGTTCGTGCTACGGTTAGCAAACGGATGGTCCATCCGTTTCATCGTTCGCTCGGCTCTGGAGAGAACATGCAGATCCTCATCACCGGCGGCACCGGCTACCTGGGCTCGGTGCTCGTCGAACACTTCGTCGCGGCAGGCCACGAAGTGGTAGCGCTGACCCGGTCTCCGGAATCGGCAGCCAGGACGACAGAGGCGGGCGCGTTCCCTCTGCTCGGCAACCTGACCGACACCGCGCTCCTGGAGAAGGCTTCTGCGCAGGCCGATGCGGTGGTGCACACCGCAGTCGACTATTTCGGTGGCGAGGACACGGTCAGGACAGAGGCCGCTGCCGTGGAGGCGCTGACCCGTGGAGCGGGCAAGGCGGGCGCTGGCAAGCCGTTCCTCTACACCAGCACGAACCTGGTTTACGGGCTCGACCCCAACCATTCCCGCGACGAAGACGCAGAACTGCCGGAGCCGGGCCTGCAGCCGTTCAAGCTCGTCGGCGAGCGGCTGGTGCGCGAGGCGGCGGGCCTGAAGAGCGTCATCATCCGCGCGGGCCTGGTCTACGGTCGGGGCGGCTCCCTGCTGCTCACCAGTCTGATCGACGCCGCGACCCGCTCGGGCGCGGCCACCTACATCGATGCCGGCGACAACGAGTGGACCCCGGTGCACGTGGATGATCTCGCCCGTCTGTACCTGACGGCCCTGGAACGCCCGGTGGCGGGCACCTACAACGCGGCCGGACCGCAGCAGTTCACCTTCCGCGACCTTGCCGAGGCGATCGCGGACCTGACCGGAGCCACCCCGACCTCGATCACCGCCGAACAGGCTGAGGACGCCATGGGGCCGATGGCCGCGTTGCTCCGATCCTCGGCGCGCATCACCTCCCACAGGGCACGCGACACGTTCGGCTGGAGCACCAGGGGTCCCGCCCTGTTGGACGACGTGCGCTCCGGCTCCTACCAGGTCGTGAACCTGTCGGCCCCAGCCTGACCAGCCGAGCCGGTGTCGGTGTGCGGCGCGTGCCAGGAGTGAGCAACCCCCGGGTACGGAAAGCCAGCCGCACACCGCAGGGCGAGGCCTCAGCGACCGAATTTCTCGATGGCGGCCGGGGTGACCGGAGTGAAGAAGTTGACGAGGTTGCCGTCGGGGTCGCGGAACAGCAGTGACCGGTTGCCCCAGGGCAGCGTGGTGGGCTCGTTGACGAAGTCGTCGACGACGCTGGTCAGCTTCTGATGCACGCTGTCCACGTCGTCGACGAGGAATTCGATGATCAGGCTGCGGTTGTCCGCCGGTTGAGCGGAGCCAGGCGCGAAGAGTGGGACGGTGCGAGTGCTGCCGATCGCGAGAGTGCCGGAGGCGGTCCGTAGCTCAGCGAAGTCCTCGGTGGCCCAGTCCGCCTGCACTCCCGTGACCCGTTCGTAGAAGTTGACGAGGCGTGCGACATCACCAGTGATGATCCGGACTGAGACGAGGTTCATGGTGATCTCCTAGATCGGGTGGAGCCAGGTGGCATGGCCACGCTAGAACGGATACCGGACAGAATCGGTCCAGTATCCGCGGTAACTTCGGCAGGTGGCTCGACCTACCGCTCAGGTCCTTACCCTGTTGGAACTCCTGCAGTCAGGCGGCATCCGGACGATGGCCGAACTCGCCCACCGTCTGGGCGTCGACGGGCGCACCGTGCGGCGGTACGTGGGGCACCTGATTGACCTCGATGTGCCCGTCGAGTCGGTACGCGGTCGTCACGGCGGCTATCGACTCGCGCCCGGGTACCGCATGCCGCCGCTCATGCTCAGCGACGACGAAGCCCTCGCGGTGCTGCTCGGCCTGATCGCCGGTCCCCGAACAGGGTTGGCGACGACGTCCGACACGGCGAGTGAGACGGCAGCGGCCAAGATCCGCCGGGTACTGCCCGAGCGCCTCGCTCGCCGACTTGGCTCCGTGCTCGAGGCCCTCGCCTTCACGGCCCCGCCCGGCGAATTCGGCGCCCCGCAGACGGGGGTTCTCCTCGCTGTCGCCGATGCGGTGCGGCATCACCAGCCGTTGTCGATCAGGTACACCACCGCCGATGGCCGGCGCGGTGAACGGACGCTGCACCCGTACGGACTCGTCGCCCATTCGGGCCGGTGGTACGTCACAGGTGCCGACCCTGCGATCGGTGAGGACCGGACGTTACGACTTGATCGGATCACCGACGCGAGGACCCTTCCCGGCTCCTTCGAGCCACCCGCCGGACCCGATCCCGCGCAGCGCGTTCTCTCGGCGCTCGCCACGGCGCCGTACCGGTATGAGGTGACCCTGCGGATCCAGGCGACGGTGGAGCATCTCCGTACCCGACTCCCCGCCAGCATCGCGATCGTGGAAGAGTTGCCGTCGCCGGCAGACGCAGACGTCCACAATGCGGGCTGGCTGCGCGTTGAACTGCGGGCGGAGCGGCTCGACTGGCTGCCCCCGGTGCTCGCATCGCTCGACCGGCCGTTCGTCATCGAGCGGCCGGACGAACTCCGCGGGCTCGTCACCGCGCTCGCCGACCGGCTTGTGACCAGCGCCCGCCGGAGTCCGTCCTCTACCTGACCGCAGCTCGTGAACGGGATGCTCCCGCTGACCCGGTTGGCACTGGTCTCAGTGCGACTCCGGCAGCGGGAGCATGGCCAGGGGCACATGGTGCTGCCCGGCGTGGATGTCGCGGTCGCGCAGGCTGCCCTGCGCCACAGGCCGTGGGAACGAAATCTTGACGACGTTCAGCGCTGGTATCCGGAAGATGCGGATGGCGTCAGCCGGTACGCCGTAGAGGCGAGCGATCAGCGGCGCGTCCAGGAAACCCGGGTCGGCTACCACGGTGTACCCGGCGGCGTCGCGCATGAACAGCTCCATCGTCACCCAGAACGGGCCGGCGTTCTTCGACCGAACCTCCAGCGCGAGGTCGGCGACGGTGCGGAGGTGGGCGTTACCGGACATCGCTGTCCTCCGGGAGGTGGATGCGGAAGAGGCTGGTGGGCGAGTCCACGTCGACGACGTGGTTGAGGACGAACTCGTACGCTGCCCCACGCTCGGTCTCCGCGGGGGAGTAGGGGAACGCGAGGCTGGGCAGGTAGTCCATGTCGGGCGTGGGCAGGTGCAGCATGAGTGGATTGGCGATCTTCGCGACGGCGGTGGCCGTCTGCTGATCCGCGGCGTTGACCAGGAGCATCACGCCGACCTCACGGGGTGTGCGGGTGTCCGGGTCCTTCGCCTCGAGCACGGCGTCGTAGCCGTACAGGCGGATGTCGAAGGCGTAGTCGTCGGTGCCGAGCCCGAGCGTCTGGGCGACCCGATCTGCGGTGACCCTGCGCAACAGCTGTGCCCAGGTGGTGATCTGGCCGAGGATGTGCGGGTCGCGGATGGCGGTGAACGACATCGTCTCGTAGCCGGTGATCCGGGCCCCCTCAAGTTTGTTCGTGTAGGGGGCCGGCTCGAATCGGGAGCCCTCCACCCGTACCCGCCGCTCGTCCAGGGCCCGGTAGGTGGCGTCGGCGACCATCAGCGTGCCGGCCGGTTCCCGCATCGAGAACGGGTCGGCGGTCTCGTAGAGCATGTGCGCCGCGACCGAGGTGGGCGTGCAGGCGACGGCCGGGTCGAGCGGCTCGATGGTGAAGCCGGTGGCGTCGATGGTGGCGAAGACCCCGCTGGAGCGTGGGTTCGTGGTGCACTGTGCGCCGCACTCGACGATCTTGGCGGCGTGCCAGGTCGGGCCGGCCGGCATACCGGCCATCAGCGGGAAGGCGGCGGCCAGGGCGGTGTCGGTGGCGCGCCCGGCCAGCACCACGTCGGCTCCGCCCGCCAGCGCCTCAGCGATCGGCTCATGGCCCATCATCGCGACGATGTGCTGGCAGCTGTCCAACGTCGCCGGGTCGAGGTCGCCGGCGGGCGGGAGCGGGTGGATCCGGCCCTTGTCGAGGTGGTCCTTGAGATCGGCGGCCCGCTGCTCGCTGTAGATGGTGGCGACCCGCAGGCCCAGCCCTTCCTCGGCCAGGATGCCGCGGGCGATCCCGGCGACCCAGTCCACGCCGGAGTCGGTGCCGCTGGTGCCGCACGACCCGACGATCAGCGGAATGCGCGCCTTCGCCGCCGCCCGGAGCAGCAGGCGCAGGTCGCGGGCCACGGCCGCCGCGGTGGTCTTGGCCGTGCCGGTGCCCAGATAGTACGGCCCGGAGTCGGTGGACCCTCCGTCCAAGGCGATGACGTCGGCACCGAGTTCCAGCCCACGGTCAATGATCTCGGGCGGGAACCCCGAGCCGAGCATGCCGGAGGGCACGAGAATGCGTACACAGTCGCGGGTCACGGTTTCCTCATTTCGCGGGTACGAGCCGGTCATCCGACGACGGTGGCCACGGCGCGGCCGGCCTGGCGGCCGGAGAAGAGACAGCCGCCCAGGAAGGTGCCTTCCAGCGCGCGGTAGCCGTGCATCCCGCCACCGCCGAATCCGCTGGCCTCGCCGGCGGCGTAGAGCCCGGGCACCGGCTGGCCGGCGCCGTCCAGCACCCGACCGTCGAGGTCGGTGTGCAGGCCGCCCAGAGTCTTGCGGGTGAGCACATGCAGGCGTACGGCGATCAGCGGCCCGGCCTTCGGGTGGAGGATCCGGTGCGGCGCGGCGGTCCGCATGAGCCGGTCGCCGCGGTAGTTTCGGAAGTTGCGGATGGCGGCGATCTGCATGTCCTTGGTGAAGCTGTTGGCCAGCTCCCGATCGCGTGCCTCGATCGTGCGCTGGATGTCGAGCGGGTCCAGCAGAGGCTCGTCGGTGAGCGCGTTCATGCCCTTCACCAGCTCGTCCAGCCGGTCGGCCACGACGAAGTCGGCGCCCTTCTGCTTGAATGCCTCCACCGGCGCCGGTGCGCCGGCACGGAGGCGGCCGAGTACCTGTTTGACGCTGCGACCGGTCAGGTCCGGGTTCTGCTCCGAGCCGGAGAGCGCGAACTCCTTCTCGATGATCTTCTGGGTGAGAACGAACCAGCTGTGGTCGTGGCCGGTGGTGCGCAGGTGGGCGAGCGTGCCGAGGGTGTCGAATCCGGGGTAGAGCGGGACCGGCAGCCGTCGTCCGCGCGCATCGAGCCAGACGGAGGACGGCCCGGGCAGGATCCGGATGCCGTGCGCGTCCCAGATCGGGTCCCAGTTCTGGATGCCCTCGACGTAGTGCCACATCCGATCGGGGTTGATCACGGCGCCGCCGGCGTCCTGGGTGATGGTCAGCATGCGGCCGTCCACATGGGCGGGCACACCGCTGATCATGTGGGCGGGTGGCGTACCGAGCCGGGCCGGCCAGTTGCGACGGACCAGGTCGTGGTTGCCGCCGATGCCGCCGGAGGTGACGATGACGGCCTGCGCGGTGTAGGCGAAGTCGCCGATCTCCTCCCGCGAGCTGGCGGCGCCGCGGGCGGCGTCGCTGGGTTCCAGGACCCGGCCCGAGGCGCCCACCACCGCGCCGTCGCTGACGGTCAGTGCGTCGACGCGATGCCGGAAGGCGAACCGGACGAGACCGCCTGCGGCGGCCTCCCGCACGATCGCGACGAAGGGTTCGAGCAGACCCGGACCGGTACCCCAGGTGACATGGAAGCGGGGCACCGAGTTGCCGTGTCCGGTGGCGTCGTAGCCCCCGCGTTCGGCCCAGCCGACGATGGGGAACATCTTGACGCCGAGACTCCGCAGCCACGCGCGTTTCTCGCCGGCGGCGAAGTCGACGTACGCCTCGGCCCAGCGCCGCGGCCACGCGTCCTCGGGGCGGTCGAAGCCGGCGCTGCCCTGCCAGTCCTGCCAGGCGAGTTCGGCCGAGTCACGGATGCCCATCCGGCGCTGCTCCGGCGAATCGACCAGGAACAGCCCGCCGAACGACCAGAACGCCTGGCCGCCGAGGCTCTGCTCGGGCTCCTGGTCGAGCAGCAGGACGGACCGGCCGGCGGTGACGAGTTCGGCCGTGGCCACCAGCCCGGCGAGGCCCGCGCCGATCACCATCACGTCCGCGTCCGCTGTTCTGGTGGTCATGCCGGCTCCTTCGGTTCGGTGAGCAAGTGGGCGGGCCGGCCGTCGAGGGCGGCGACGAGTTCCTTGGCACCCTCCATCCCCGCGGCCAGCCGGGCCTCGGCAGTCTGCCCGGCCATGTGCGAGAAGACAGTGATGCCGGCCACGCCGCGCAGGATGCTGTCGGCCGGCAGCGGCTCCACGTCCACCACGTCCAGGGCTGCGCCCGCCAGCCGGCCGGACCGGACCGCCTCGACCAGGGCGGCCTCGTCGACGAGCGGCCCGCGTGCGGTGTTGATCAGGTGTGCGCCCGGCTTCATCCGGGCCAACGCCGCGCTGTCGATGAGGTGGCGCGTGAGCGGCGTCAGTGCGGTGTGGACCGACACGAAGTCGGCGGCGCGCAGCAATTCGTCGAGAGTGACCCGGGTGACCGGCGCGGGCAGGCTGCCGGTGCACAGCACCGTCATGCCGAAGGCGGCGGCCAGCGGCGCCACCCGCTGGGCCACCGCGCCCCGCCCGATCAGGCCGAGCGTCTTGCCGCGCAGTTCGTGGCCGTCGGTGCGGGGCCAGCCGCCGGCGGCCACCCCGGCGGCCATCGGCACCAGGCGCCGGACCTGGGCGAGCAGCAACCCCATGGTGTACTCGGCCACCGCGTTGGCGTTGATCCCGGGCAGGTTGCTCACGCTGATCCCGAGCCGGCCGGCGGCGGCCACGTCGACGGAGTCGTACCCGACTCCGGTACGCACGACGGCGCGCAGGTCCGATGCCTGGCGCAGCACCTCCGCGGTCATCGGCTCGTTGGCGATCAGTGCCCCCTCGACGCCGGCCAGGGCCGCGATCAGCTGCTCCGCCCGGCGTGGTCCCCGCATGGGGTCGTGTCGCGTCGTGAAGCCGAGGCCGGTCAGGTAGGTGTCCACCTCGTCGCCGGGAGTGAGGTAGTCAGTGGTGATGAGGATTGTCGACATCATTCGCTTCCGGTGAGGGTGACGGCCCGGTCGGCCCGGTGCGCACGCTGCAGGCGTTCGAGACGTACGACGACGAGCATGGCGAGTACGGCGAGCACGGCGATGTAGAGCAGCATCCCGTCCCAGCCGGCCACGTCGATCACCGCGCCGATCAGGGCGGGGCCGCCGAAGCCGCCCAGGTACCAGGTGACCGCGTACAGGCCGGTGTAGGCGCCGAACACCCGGCTGGACGGCGCCAGGTTCCACAGCGCCACCGCCGCGTTGATCGTGAAGGCGGCGGCGCCGGCCGAGGCCACGCAGAACGCGACGACCGTACCGGTGGCGGTCCGCACGACGGTGCCCGCCGCCAGCGCGACGGCGAAGACGGCGATGCCCACGGCGATGATCCGCAGCCGTCCGAAGCGTTCGGCCAGCAGCGCGGCCGGATAGGCGGCGGCCACGTAGACGATGCCGCTGGGCAGGGTGAGCCCTCCCGCGTCGCCGCGGCTCAGGCCCAGCGCCTCCATGCCGTACGGGGTGATCAGGGACCGTGAGGCGAACCATGCCCCGCCGAAGAGCAGGACGGTCAGCAGCAGCAGGAGCCGACGGCGATCCTGGTCGGTGAAGAGGCCGGCGACGATCTGCCGCAGCGGTTGGCTGACCGCGGCGGGACCGGCGGAGGACTCCTCGGCCACGGCGGCCTGGTAGGCCGCCGACCGGCTGTCGCGCACGTTGGCCAGCAGCACGAACGTGGCGGCCAGCATGATCACCGACGGGATGACGAATGCTGCCCTGGGATGCTCGTCCACCACGAGCAGGCTGATGAGCGACGCGACGATGATGGTCAGCGCCGTCGCGATCTTCACGACGGCGTTCGCCCGACTGCGCCGTTGCGGGGGCAGGAAGTCCGGTACCAGCGACTCCGCCAGCGGTCGGGTGGTGTTGGCGATCAGCGCGTAACAGAACATCACCACGGCCAGCGTGGTCAGCGACGTGGTCCACGGCAGCAGGACGAAGACCAGGGCTGCCAGGGGCATGCCCACCGCGAGGTACGGGATCCGCCGGCCCCACCGGGTCCGGGTGTTGTCGGACCGGTTGCCGATCCAGGGCTGGATGAAGATGCCCAGCAGGTTGTCCATCCCCATCAGCGCGCCCACGAGCGCCGCGCTCGTCACGTGCTCGCGCAGCAGGACGGGGACCTGGTTGTCGTAGAAGTTCCAGGTCGATTCCTGGGCGAAGAGTGCGAGGGCTATGAAGAACGTGATCCGCCGGTTGGACACACGTCCACCTCCTTGTGTCCCCGGTCACGTTAAATTGCTGTAGCAAACTCGTCAACAGTTGCAACCAAAGTTGCTGTGTCATGCGCTAGAGTGCGGTCATGACGACAGCCGGGACGCTCGCCGATCAGGCGTACCGACAGGTTCGCGCCGCGATCGCCACCGGGGAACTCGCGCCGGGAGAAAAGGTCACCGAGCGCGGCATGGCCGAGCGGCTGGCGGTCAGCCCGACACCGGTGCGCGAGGCCCTGCGCCGGCTGGAGCTCGACGGGCTGATCGAGCGGATCGGGCCGCGTACCGTGCTGGTCGCCGCCATCCGCGACGCCGCCATCGACGACCTCGCGGAGGTGGAGGTCGGCCTGCGTGGCCTCGTCGCCCGCTTCGCCGCCCGACACGCCACCGCCGAGCAGCTCGACGCGCTGGACGGCATTCTCGACCGCGCCGACGACCTGCTGATCCTCCTCAAAGAGCGGTCCGCGCAGGGCGCGCCGGTCGATCGGCACCTCACCGAGCTGCTCGACACCATGCAGCAGTTCAACGACACGGTCAGCGCCTGCGCGCACAACCCGGTGCTGGTCCGGATGCTCGAGCAGAGCCGCGTGTTCTCCCGCCCGCAGCGCCGCGAGCTGCTTCTGCAACGGGTGGCGGAGGACGACACGTTCGGCCTGGAGCGATACAGCAGCCACCGAGCCCTGGTCCGGGCGCTACGGGCGGGCGACTCCGCCGCCGCGGAGCGCATCGCGCTCGAGGACTCGCAGGGCGGCCTGGCAGCGCTTCGGGAGACGCCGTGACCACCCACCGCATCGCCGTCATTCCCGGTGACGGCATCGGCAAGGAGGTCGTCCCGGCCGGCCTCGACGCGCTGCACGCCACCGCACGTCGCTTCGGCCTGACGCTCACCTTCGACAGCTTCGACTTCGCCAGCGCCGACTACTGGCAGCGGCACGGCACGATGCTGCCGCCCGACTGGGAACAGACGCTGCGCGGCTACGACGCCATCTACTTCGGCGCGGTGGGCTGGCCGGAGGTCGTACCCGACCATGTCTCGCTCTGGGGCAGCCTCCTGCAGTTCCGGCGGGTCTTCGACCAGTACGTGAACCTGCGCCCCTGCCGGCTCATGCCCGGCGTCCGCAGCCCTCTGGCCGGCCGGCTCCCGGGCGACATCGACTTCGTCGTCGTCCGGGAGAACACCGAGGGCGAGTACTCCAGCGTGGGTGGACGGATCTTCGAGGGCACCGACCGGGAAACCGTCCTACAGGAGACGATCATGACCCGCGTCGGGGTCGACCGCGTCCTGCGCTACGCCTTCGAGCAGGCCGACCGTCGCCCGAAACGGCACCTGACGTCCGCCACCAAGAGCAACGGCATCTCCATCTCCATGCCGTACTGGGACGAGCGGGTGGCCGCGATGGGCGAGCGGTTCCCCGACGTCCGCCTCGACAAGTTCCACATCGACGCGCTCGCGGCGCAGTTCGTGCTCCATCCGGAATGGTTCGACGTGGTCGTGGCCAGCAACCTGTTCGGGGACATCCTCTCCGACCTCGGCCCGGCCTGCACCGGCACACTCGGCATCGCCCCGAGCGCCAACATCAACCCCGAGCGTGAGCACCCGAGCCTGTTCGAGCCCGTGCACGGCTCGGCACCCGACATCGCAGGCAAAGGCATCGCCAACCCGATCGGCCAGATCTGGTGCGGCTCGATGATGCTGGAGCACCTCGGCCACGCCGAGGCCGCCGCCCACCTGCTCGGCGCGGTCGAGGACGTCCTGGCGTACGGGCCCGGACAGGCGCCGTTGACCCCCGACCTGCACGGCACCGGCACGACGGCGGAGCTGGGCCGAGCGATCGCCGAGCGGGTCAGCGAACGCCCGTCGGGCATCGCATGAGGCGCGGCCCCGTCGTCGCCCCGATCAACTGCTTGAAGGTAGGGCCGACGGTGCCGGCCGGGGCGGCGCCGCCAGCCGATGCACGAGCGTCCTTCCATTCCCTGCTCAGTCGTCCTGCCACCTGCGTAGATCCGTCTGGTCGTGATAGGGCATGCGGTCCGGTGTGGTGATGAACTCCATCGTCGTGCCCCAGGGCGTGCGGCAGTAGCAGACTTTGTTTCCAGGACCTTCTTCGGTCGCATAGGGAATAGCGCGAGGCTCCGTGAGTCGGGTGCCTCCGGCCCTCACGAAGCGCTCAACCGATGCGTCGATGTCGTCGGTGTAGAGACCGAAGTGCGTGATGCCGAAGTCGCTCGGTCGGACCGGCTGGGCTTGTTCGGGCCCGTGCATCTCGAAGAGCTCGAAATCGGGTCCGGTTCCGACCTTGACCATCGCCTGCGCGCGCACGACCGTTCCAGGGAAAGCGCCAACGGCCCGCTCGAATTCGGGTCCCTGCCGTGGCGGATCCGACGGTCCGAAGGACTGATAGATCACCTGACCGCCGAAAGCCTCCACGAAGAATGATTTCGCGGCTTCAATGTCCGGCACCGTGATGCCGATGTGGTTGACGCCACGAATGACAGGTGGGGTCATGACAGCCTTCCCTTCTTCATCCAATCGATCCATCGCGTGCCCAACGTGCCCGCAGTGTCGCGATCCGCCGGGCCCACGACGACGCGGTCATCACTTGGCCTTGAGGAATTCGATCAGAGCGGCCGCGACCTCATCCGGCCGTTCCTCGGGGAGATAGTGGCTGCACCGCGCGATCGACCCGCCTGTCACGTTGCCGGCGAACTCCTTGAGCATCGGCACCATCTGCGTGCCGAAGCGTTGATCGCCGCCGAGACCTAGCACCGGAATCGAGAGCGGATTCTTCTTGTATTCGAGCGCGGCCGCATGATCGGCGGTGAGGGTCCGATACCATTCCAGGCCCCCGCGGGTACGGCCAGGAAGCGCCATCGCTTTCGCGTAGATGTCGATGTCCGCCGGATCGAAGGTGCTGTGATCGTAGAACCGCTCAGACATGAAGGTCGAAATATAGTCGTACTCCCGGCCGTGGATCAGGCGCTCGGGTAGGTCCCGGTTCATATGGAAGCTGAAGTGCCAGAGCCCGGCGATCGATGCCTCCCATCCGGTCCAGCCGGGAAGCGGAACGTCGAGGACGGCCAGGTGGGTGACGGCCCCCCGATAGATGGCGGCCTGCGCGAGGGCGACCATTCCGCCGATGTCGTGTCCGCACACGGCGTAGCGTTCATGCCCAAGGGCAACCATGACTTCGTGCGCGTCGCGCGCCATCGTCGCCTTGTCGTAGCCGTCGAGCGGGCAGTCGGAGAAGCCCGCGCCGCGCAGATCGATGGCCACCGCGCTGAATTGCTCGGCCAGCAGTGGCATCACACTGTGCCATCCCCACCATGTTTCCGGCCAGCCGTGAAGGAGGAGGATCGGTGGGCCTGCGCCGCCGATGACGGTGTTGATCTTCAGGTCATTCACCGGCATCAGTTGCTGGGTGAATCCCTTCAAAGCTGCGATCATGATCGCTTCCCAGTCGGATGTTGGCGTTCAACCAGGGCTCGCCGCCGCGAACCGCCATATCGGCCATGATCGACCATTCTTGCGCGTTTGATGCCAAGCTACCGCGAAAAAGCGATTTGCGGGCGCGTAACTGGTAAGGTTCCGCGGACCGTGTGGGAGAGGGGCCCTTGTGGACGGTGTGGCGGCATGACGTCGACGATCCGGATCGGCAGGGCGCCGTGCCTCACCGGCCGCGCGCGGGGTCCCAAGCACGACCCTACCTCACGGTAACTGAGCGGATGCACTCAGCTACTTTTCAGGTTGCGTTGCTACGTTCCCGGCACGACGGCATCCATTATGGAGGCCGTTGATCTCGTTGCGGCACAAGGGTTCGGCGTGGAATTTGCACGGCCGGCCACGTGTCGGAGCGTCCGCGGCTGTCGAGGGAGAAGTAGTGGTGTTCAAGAAGATGCTGGGCGCTTTCGGGGTCGGTGGGCCCAGCGTCGACACGGTGCTGTCCAATCCGAACACCCGCCCAGGGCTGGTGCTGGGCGGGCAGGTCAACCTGACCGGCGGCAGCCACGACGTGGAGATCGACCACATCACCGTCGGGCTGGTCACGCGGGTGGAGATGGACGGTGCCGGCGACGAGTACGACGCGTGGGTCGAATTCCACCGCGTCCACGTGGCCGCGAGCCTGCATCTGCGCGCGGGACAGCACCTGTCGCTGCCCTTGCAGATGCCGATGCCCTGGGAAACCCCGGTGACGAGCCTGTACGGGCAGCCCCTGCACGGCATGACCATGGGGCTGCGCACCGAGGTGGCTGTGCGCGGCGCGGTCGACAAGGGTGACCTCGACCCGGTGTACGTGCACCCACTGCCGGTGCAGGAGCGCATCCTGGAGGCGTTCGGGCGGCTCGGCTTCCAGTTCAAGGGCGCCGACCTGGAACGCGGGCACATCGTCGGCCTGCACCAGAGCCTGCCCTTCTACCAGGAGGTCGAGTACTACGCCGCACCCCAGTACGCCCACGGCATCAACGAGGTCGAGCTGACCTTCGTCGCGGCGGAGCACGGTGTGGACATCGTCCTGGAGTTCGACAAGCGCGGCGGCCTGTTCACCGGCGGCAGCGACTCGTACGGCCGCTACCACGCCGCCCACGCCGACGCCGACGCCGACAGTGTCGACTGGGCCGCTCAGGTGGACACCTGGGTCCGTCAGGCCCTCGACCAGTACCAGGGTCTGCGCGCCAACCACGGCTACGGCCAGCCCGCCTACGGCCAGCCCACTCACGGCTACGGCGCTCCCGGCGGCTACCCGCCGCCGCCTCCGCCCCCCGGGTACGGGCATGCCGCCTACGGCCAGCACGGCGGCGGGCACTACGAGGAACACCACGAGCGCCGTGGACCCGGGATGGGCGCCATGGCCGCCGGTGTGGTCGGTGGCGCTGCGCTCGGCTTCGCCGGAGGGATGGTCGCTGAGGAGGTCTTCGACTCCTTCGGCGGTGACGAGGACGAGGGCGGAGACGAGGGCTGATCATCGGCGCGCTGGGCCGGCCGGTCGTACCGATGAAGCAGCGTGGTCGGTCGTCGCCGGCGTTTGAGCCGCCGCCGCGTCGGCTGACCTGACTCCCGCGCGCGGGCCCGCCCCTTGCCGGGTGGGCCCGCCGCTGGTCATGGGAAGGCCAGGCTTGACGAGGGCCGTGCTGTCCGGGAGGCGTCGTGTTGCGGACGTCGGCCCCGTAGCTCGGTCTGGAGTGCGTTTCTAGGTCGGCAGGTGCAGGTGTTGCAGGTCCTCGGGTACCGGTAGGTCGGGTCGGTAGATCAGCATCGGCGGCTGGCTGTCGGTGTCGGCGCGGGCGGCGGGAGCGTCGGCGAGGGAGAACTGGTCTCGGAGGCGACCGAAGAAGTCGTCGACGTCGGCGACGATGAGCTTCGCGCGGCGGCGGGCGGGGTAGACGGCGACCCAGTCGCCGGGGTCGAGGATCCCGTGTACGCGTCCGTCGACGACGACGGTGACCTGACCCGAGCGAGGGAGCACCTGGACACCGACTGGTTCGTCCGGGGCGGTGACCATGCTGCGGTTGAACGCCATGTGCGGGGCGACGGGGGTGAAGACGAGGGCGTTGAGGCGCGGCGACAGGACCGGTCCGCCGGCGGCGAAGGAGTAGGCGGTGGAGCCCGTCGGTGAGGCGACCATGACGCCGTCGGCGGAGTAGGTGGCGAACAGTCGCCCGGACAGGTACACGGCGACGCTGGTCTGCCGGTCCCGGCCGAGTTTCTCGAACACGACGTCGTTGAGGGCGCTCAGGCCCAACGGCACACCCCAGCCCACCTCGTCGGGCGTGCTCGGCCGGGGGAGAGGCGGGACGGCATCGGGACCACGGCCGTAGCGCAGCAGAGTCCGAAGTTCCGGTGGGACCTGCAGCGGTCGCGACGCCCGCAGGGTGAGCAGCATGCGCTCCTGGATGGGTGCGTGTCCGGCCAGGGCGGCGCCGAGCACCCTCGGCAGGTCCGTCGCGGCGAACGGGGTGAGGAAGCCGACCCGGCCGGCCTTCACGCCGAGAACGGGTGCGTCGGCCTCGACCGCGACGGCCAATCCGCGCAGGAGAGTGCCGTCGCCGCCGATCGTGACGACGAGCTGAGGTCGCTGCGGCAGGTCGGCCAGGACGTCGGCGGGGCTCTGCTCGTCCCGCCAGACGTTCAGGGTCTGCGACTCGGCACCGTGCTCAGCGCAGATCCGGGACACCGTGTCCGCCGTCTCAGCGGCCTGGGACCTGGTTGGGTGTACGACGACCCCGACGAGCATTCGAACCCCTCCACGCCCTCTCGGCTGTCACCTCATCTGACGCTGAACACCGCGGCATCACCCTACGTACCGGGTCTCGTGGCGAGGCTATAGGCATCCGGGTACCGGTCGGAGCACGGACTACGCCGAGGACGGCAGGGCGTCGAGGCGGGCGCGGACCGACTCGCCCCGGGCGTGGTCGAGGTCGGTGAAGATGTCCAGGGCCTGCTGCCACGCCGTCCGCGCGGCGTCCGCGTCCCCCGCGGAGAGGTGGGCGTCGCCCAGGTGGGTGAGGATGTCCGGCTCGTGGACACGGTGGCCGAGCTCACGGAACAGTCCGAGGGCCTCCCGGTAACAGTCGACAGCCCGGTCGTGCTGGCCGAGGTGGTGCCAGGCGTGACCGAGGTTGTCCCAGGTGGCGGCCGTATCGCCGCGGTCGCCCACCCGGTGCAGGAGGCTGAGCGCGCGTTCGCAGTAGCCGACGGCGGTGGCGTGGTCGCCGAGCAGCGTGTGGCACCAGCCGACAGCGTTGAGCCCGAACGCCTCCCCGCGTTCGTGTCCGGCCGCGCGATAGAGCAGGACGGCCCGCTGGGCGTGCTCCAGGGCGCTGGGCCAGTCCTCCCGGTGCCCGTCCAGGTAGGCGAAGAGGCGGTGGATGAACGCCTGCCCGGCCGTGTCGTCGCTGCTCACGGAGAGGTCGAAGGCGCGGTGCAGGTGTTCCTGCGCGTCGTCGAGCCGCTGGAACCGCAGGTCGGTGTGGGCGAGGCCGCGGTGGGCGCCGGCACGCGCGGCCGGGATGCCGAGCCGGTCCGCGCACTCCAGCGCGGTCCGCCAGGCCGCGTCGCGGTCGTACCAGTGACCGCGTCGTTCGAGGTACGTGTCGAGCGCCCAGGCGAGTTGCCAGGCGGCCCGGTCGAGACCCGACGCGGCGGCGAGCCGCAGCGCCGCGAGCAGGGCGGGACGCTCGGTGTGGAACCACGCCATCGCCTGCCACCGGTCGGCCAGGTTCTCCGGATTGTCGGTGGTCGGCGGCGGGCCCAACGGGAGCGCGATGGCGTCCCGGTGCGGGAGGATGAGCCGGTTCGCGGCGTGCGCCGCGTGCACGTAGTGCTCGACCAGCCGTGACTGCGCGGCCCGGCGCTCGTCGGGGGCGACCTCCTCGGCGGCGTACGCGCGCAGGAGGTCGTGCAGGGCGTACCGGCCGGGTGCCGGCTCGGCGACCAGGTTGGCGCGGACCAGTTCGGGCAGTAGGCGGCGGGTGGGGGCCAGCGGTTGCCCGGCGAGGCTCGCCACGGCGTGCGCGCCGACATCCGGGCCCGGGTGCAGGCTCATCAGGTGGAACAGCCGTCGCGCGTCGGCGCTCAGCGCGGCCTCGGACCAGGAGAAGACGGCGCGTACCCGGGTGGTCGGATCGCCGGCGTCGAGGGCGTCGAGGCGGCCGTGCACGTCGTCGAGTTCGGCGGCGATCGCGGTCAGCGGGAACGCGGTCTGCTGCGCGCGGGCGCAGACGATGGCGAGGGCGAGCGGCAGCCGCGCACAGGCGGCGATGATCTGCTGCACGGCGGCCGGCTCGGCGGCCACCCGGTCCACGCCCAGGCGGCGCGTGAGCAGGAGTCGGGCCTCGTCGGGGTCGAGGACGTCGACGGCGAGCGGGTGGGCGCCGTGCACGGTCACCAGGGGAGCGAGCCGGTCGCGGCTGGTGACCACCGCGGCCGACGTGGGTGTGCCGGGCAGCAGGAGCCGGACCTGATCGGCGTCGCGGGCATTGTCGAGCACGACGATGATCCGCTTACCGGCCAGCAGGCTGCGGTAGCGCGCCGCCTGCACGTCCGGGTCGGCGGGAATCCGCTCGGGCGGCAGGCCGAGGGATTCGAGCAGGCCGCGCAGCACGGCCGCCGGCCGGACCGGCACCCCGCCGGGGTCGAAGCCGCGCAGGTCGGCGTAGAGCTGGCCGTCAGGGAACCGGTGGGCCACCTGGTGTGCCCAGTGCACGGCCAGGGTGGTCTTGCCGACCCCGGCGGTGCCGGAGATCACCGCGAGCACGCCGCCGGTCGCCACCCCGGTGGACTCGGCCACCAGCTTGTCGAGGCCGGCCAGGGCGTCGGTGCGCCCCACGAAGCCGCGGACCTCCGTGGGCAGCTCCGCCGGCACCGGGGCCGACGTACCGGCGGGCGGCGCGGCCCGGGGGAGCGGGGAGGCGCCCTGCAACAGCGCCCGGTGGAGCATCTGGAGGTTCGGTTCCGGGTCGACGCCGAGCGCTTCGGCCAGCCGGGTCCGCAGTGCCGCGTACTCCCGCAACGCGTCGGCGGTGCGCCCGAGCGCGTGCTGGGCCCGCATCAGCGCGGCGGTGAGCGACTCCACGAGCGGGTGTTCCGCCGCCAGCTCGGCCAGCAGCCCGACGGTGACGGCCGGATTGTGCGCACCCAGTTCGGCGTCCGCCCACGCCACCACGGCGTCCAGGTGCTCGCGGGTCCAGCTCTCCCGCATCCGGGCGGCCCAGTCCCCACCGACGCCGGCCAGCGGTACGCCCTGCCGGAGCCCGATCGCCGCGCGCAGGTTGGCCAGCCGTTCCCGGTCGTCATCGGTGTCCCCGGCGCGCAGCAGCAACCGACGGAACCGGTGCAGGTCGACCCGATCCTCGTCGATCTCCAGCACGTAACCGCCGGAGCGGTGCACCAGCGGCGGCGGGTCGGCGTCACCGGCCGCCTCGCGCAACACCTGCCGGATCCGGGTGACATGCGCCCGTAGGCTGCCCCGTGCGTCGGCGGGGGCCTGCTCGCCCCACACCCGGTCGACCAGCGCGGCCTGTTCGACGACCCGGCCCGCGTCGACCAGCAACGCCGCCAGCACCGACCGCTGTCGCGGCGGACCCGGGTCCACCGGTCGTGCCCCGGCGAGGACCTGCACCGGGCCGAGCAGCCGGTATCCGACCGGTTCGGCCCCCACGTTCACCACGAGACCCGCACAGCATCAGCCACCTTCGGCGTCACAACGAATCCACAACGGAACGAACCATCGTCGGTTGCCATTCTCATCGTGCACGACCGAAACGGCATACGGGATTCCGGAGGTGTTCGGTCGGGCCGAGATGGAAGGAGGCAACCATGAAGATCGTCGTTCGCACCGTGGAGTCGGTGAAGACCACGCAGTGGCCCGATTCCTGATCAAGCCTGGTGGGCGGCCGTCGTTCGCCGGCGGCCGCCCACCCCGGTGAAACCATCCTCGGACCCGGAGGTTTGTCATGCGCGTCGGCCTCAAGCCCTGCGAGTGGGAGCGCGTCGGTGACGGTCTGGTCGTCGTCTGCGACCCGAGCCGCTCGGTGCAGCTCGACGACCCGGACGGCCAGGTGGAGCGCCTGCTCACCGTGCTGTCCGACCAGCCGGGAACGCTCGCCGAGCTACGCGCCGCCCTGGCCGCCGACGGGGTCGAGGTGAGCGTCGACGACCTCAGCGACGCGCTGGACGCGCTCGACGGCCTCCGGTTGCTGCGGGATCTCGACCGGCACGTCGACCGCGCCCGGGCCGGCCGGGACTTCAGCAACCTCGCCTTCTTCGAGCTGCACGCGACCCTGGAGACCAGCGAGGCCGACCTGCAACGGCGGGTACGCGACGCCCACGTCCTGCAACTGGGCACGGGCGGGCTCGGCTCCAACGTCCTGCAGAACCTGGCCGGCCTCGGCGTCGGCCGGCTCACCCTGGTGGACGCCGACGAGGTGGAGCCGCGCAACCTCGCCCGGCAGTTCCTGTACCGGGAGGCCGACCTCGGCGCCACCAAGGTCGACCGCGCCGCCGACTGGGTGCGCGCCTTCCACTCCGACATCACCGTCGAGGCGGTACGCCGCTGGATCGGTGGCCCCGACGACATCGCGGACCTGCTGCCCGGCGTCGACCTGGTGGTTTCCGGCGTCGACCAGGGCGAACGGATCGACAACTGGGTCAACGAGGCGTGCCTGCGCGCCGGGGTGCCCTGGATCCGGGGCGGCATGATCGGCTCCCAGCTCATCTACTTCTCCGTCGACCCGGGCCGCAGTGCCTGCTACGAGTGCCGGGTGCACGCCTACGGCGACGGTCGGGGCATCCAGGCGTCCGTGCTGGAGCCGGCCGCCATGACCGCGCAGCGGCTCAGCGCCCGCATTCCCCGCCTCAACCGCGCCAACGGGCCGTCGGCCGCGCTGGTCGGGTCCCTCGTGGCGTTCGAGGCGCTGCGCTACCTGACCGGCTACGAACCGCCGTACGCGGCGGGCGCCGAGGTGCTGGTGGACCTCTCCGCGGGCGGCCGGCCCAGCCGCGAGCCGTGGCCACGCGACCCGGACTGCGCCACGTGCGCGACGGCCGGCGCCCGCACCGCCGCCACCGCGTCATGACCGACACGACGAGCACGGTACGACTGCGCCCGCTGACGGTCGTCGAGGAGGGCACGGACGTCCTCGTCGGCGACCCGGAACGGGGCACCTACGTCGCGATGCCCGCAGTGGGTGGCGTCGTCATCCGGGCGCTGCTGGAGGGGGCCACGCTCGCCGAGGCCGCCGAACGGGGCGAAGCGGTCGCGGGCGAGCCGGTGGACCTGGACGACTTCATCGCCGTCCTGACCGAGCTGGGGTTCGTGGACACCGACGAGACGTCCGCGCCGGTGCCGACCGCCGCCGTACAGCAACGCTCCTGGACCGCCGGCCCTCCGGCGGCGCTGGTCCGGCCGCTGTTCTCCCGGGTGGCGTGGGTGCTCTACGCCGCCGCCGCGATCGGGGTGGTGGCGTGCTTCCTGGTACGCCCCGACCTCTGGCCCCGGCCAACCGACCTCCTGCTGACCGGTGACCTCGGCACCAGCCTGCTGATCATGTTGCCGGTCACGTACGCCCTGGTGGCCGTGCACGAGGCGTGGCACTGGCTGGCCGCGCGCGCGTTGGACCTGCGGACCCGCTTCGGCATCGACCGGCGGCTGTTCTTCCTGGTCTTCGAGACCGACCTGTCGCAACTGTGGAGCGTGCCGCGCCGCCGGCGCTACGGTCCACAGCTCGCCGGGCTGGCCATCGACATGGTGCTGCTCGCGGCGCTACTGGTCGGGCAGCTCGTCCTCGGGCCGGTTCGCCCCCTCCCGGCGCTGGTCTTCGTCCTGGTGGCCAGCACGCTCTGGCAGTGCATGGTGTTCCTGCGTACCGACCTGTACGCCGTGCTGGTCACCGCGACCGGCTGCCGCGATCTGTGGCGGGTCAAGTCCCTGCTGCTGCGGCGGGCCTTCGGCCGTCTCGACGAGCGGCAGCGCGCCGAGCTGGACCGGGCCGACCCGCACGACGTACGGGTGGGCGCCTGGTTCCGCTGGGTCTGGCTCGCCGGGTGCCTGCTCGCCGCCGGCTACTTCGTGCTGTTCTACCTGCCGCTGCTGCGCTACGTCGCCAACTGGGCGGCCGACGGGTTCGCCGCCGGGCTGGGCAGCGCGCGGCTGTGGTGGGGTCTGGTGACCGCCCTGCTGGTCTACGCGCCGATCGTGGCGACGCTGGTGCTGGCCGTCCGGGCGGCGCGCACCCGAGCGGGTCGGTGAACCCTCGCGGGCCAACGGCCACCGCCTGACCGACAAGCTGGACGCGCTGTCCGTACCCGGTTGCCGCGATCTTCCATCGATCCGTGGCGGTTTCAGGGATAGGGTCGCCGGTGGATGCGCGCACGACAGCTCCGGTCCGGGCGATGACGTTGAGGAGTCGAGATTTGACTACCTGCCGCCGACTGCGGGTGACCGCATGGCCCGGCGAAGCGGCACGGTGCTGACACCGCGATTCGGCATTCTCGGGCCGGTCGAGATCCGCACCGACGGGCCGCCGGTCAGCGTGCCCCGGTCCCAGCGGCGCGGCGTGTTGGCGTACCTGCTGCTGCACGCCGAGCAGCTGGTCACGATGGATGGTCTCAGCGCGGCGGTCTGGGGGCCGTCGGGTCCGGCGAGCGCGCGGTCGCAACTCCACTCGACCGCGTACAGCCTCCGTCGGCATCTGCGTACGGCGGGGTGTACGACCACCCTGACCGGTCGGGCCGGCGGCTACCAACTGTCCTTGAACGGCGAGGACGTCGACCTGTCCCGTTTCGAGCGGGAGGTCAGCGCCGCCCGGGACGACGCGATGGACCAGCGCTGGGCCGCCGCGGCAGAGCGCCTACAGTCCGGACTGGACCTCTGGCGGGGCGAGGCGCTCGCGGACGCCAGCGGGGCCTTCGTCACGGCGTGGCGGTCGAGCCTGCACGACCAGCGGCTCGGCGCGGTCGAGATGCTGATCGAGTGTCGACTCCACCTCGGTGCGGAGGCAGAGGTGCTGCCCGCGCTACGCGAGTTGGTGGCGCAGCATCCGTTGAACGAACGGTTCTGCGAGCAACTGATGCTGGCGCTCTATCGCGAGGGACGCCGCGAGGAGGCGCTGCAGCAGTACCACCGCCTGCGCCGGACGCTCGCCGAGCAGCAGGGTCTGGACCCCGGTTCGTCGATCTCGACACTGCAGAAGGCCATCCTGCTCGGCGAGGATCTGGAGCCGGTACCGGGGCGCATCGTCGCCGAGCCGCCCGTGTCGGGCACGCCCCGACCGGCCGTCCCGTGGCGACCTCCGGCGCCTGCCCAGCTTCCGCGGGCGGCGACGGGATTCGTCGGGCGCGACGACGAGCTCGGCGCGCTCGACCGGATGCTCCACGACCCGTCCACCGCTGGAGCCCTGGCGGTGATCGTCGGAGGGGCGGGCGTGGGGAAGACCGGACTCGCGGTGCACTGGTCGTCGGCCCGGCGCGACCACGCCCCGGACGGGCAGCTCTTCGTCGACCTGCACGGCTTCGGTCCGCAGCCGCCGCTGTCGGCCGAACTCGCCCTCGACCGTCTCCTGCGTGCCCTCGGCGTGCCCGCGCCGGACATCCCGCCCGGGCTGGACGAACGCAGCGTGCTCTATCGCTCGCTCCTCTCCGATCGGCAGTGCCTGGTGATCCTGGACAACGCACGTGACTCGGAACAGGTCCGACCACTCATCGCGGGCGCTGACACGATCACCGTGGTGACGAGCCGGCGGCGGCTCGACGGCCTGGTGGTCCACGACGGCGCGATGATGCTCAGCATCGCCTCCCTGCCCGACCGGGACGGTCGGAGACTGCTCGGCGCGCTGACCGGCCACGAGCCCTCGGAGCCGGCCGTGGGGCGTCTCGCCGAACTGTGCGACCAGCTCCCGCTCGCGCTACGCATCGCTGCCGCCCGCCTGCGCGCCTCGCCGCAGATGTCGGTCGGCGCCATGGCCACGGCACTCACCGACGAGCACCAGCGGCTGCGCGCGCTGAGCGTCGAAGAGGACAGCGTCGCCGTCCGAGCCGCGTTCGACCTGTCGTACCGGGCGCTGTCGGCGCCGGCGGCCCGGCTGTTCCGTCTGCTCGGTCTCTTTCCCGGGCCAGCCCCGTCCCAAGCCGCCTGCGCCGCGCTGGTCGGGTCGACGCCCCGGGAGACCCGGGCCTTGCTCGACGAGCTCGTCGACACGCACCTGGTCGTGGCCACGGGGCCGGACCGGTACGCGCTGCACGACCTGTTGCTGCTCTTCGCCCGGGACGTGTCCGCCGACGATTCGCCGCAGTTGCACGCCGGTGCCGAGCGACGGCTGCTCAACTGGTATCTGGCCGCGGCGGACGCCGGTGAGGCGTTGCTCCGGCCGGCGGCGAAGCGGATCTCGCCCGAGCTGGAGGCCGTCCGCGACCCGGTGCGCTTCGCCGACGCCGACGCCGCCCTCGACTGGCTCGACGGGGAGAGCGCGAACCTCGTCGCGCTGATCGGCCGTTGGACGACGCGTCATCCGCGCGCGGTCTGGCAACTGGCCGCCAACCTCGCCGGTTGGCTGATGCGCCGTGCCTCGCGTACCACGTGGGTGGAGGTCATGGAGGCCGCGGCGCGGGCCGCCGCAGTCGACGGCGCGCCCGAGGGTGAGGCGCAGATCCTCAACAGCCTGGCGATCGCCTACAGCCACCTGCGGCAGAGCGGGGCCGCGCTGGCGGCGTACCGGAGGGCCCGGACGTTGCGGGACGAGATCGGCGACCGGTACGGCGCGGCAGTCGTGACGATGAACATCGGCGCCCTGCACAGTGAGCTGGGGGAGGCGGCCGAGGCGATCGACGCCCTCGAGACCGCGTTGGCGGCCCTGACGGCACTGCCCGACGGGATCGTCGCGGTCCGCGTGGCCCGACTCAACCTGGCCTACGCCTACCGCATGGGCGGGCGGCACGCCGAGGCGCTGGCGCTCAACACCGCCGTGCTGACCGACGCCGTCGAGGCCGGGGACGACGACATCGCCTGCAACGCCCACGTCAATGTCGCCGAGCTGCACCGGTTGATCGGCGCGCCGGAAGCGGCGCTGCGTCACTACCGACTGGCCCTGACGATGGCGAAGGGCCAGCGCAACCGGACCTACGAGCGTTGGGCGCTGCGTGGGCTGGGCGGCGTGCATGCCGACCAGGGCAGCTATCGCCAGGCCGCCGTCGAGCTGTCGGCGGCGGTGCGGCTGTACCGCGACTCCGACGACCCGGCGGCCGACGCGGTGCGGCGGGAACTGCGGGAGGTGCGGGCCCGCCTCGCTGCCGACTCAAGGAAGCCCGGGTAGGCCGTGATGCGACGCCGAGGCGACGCACGGATCGTGCCGCAGGATGCGCTGGTGCAGCTCCTGTAGCTGCGGGCAGGGTTCCACGCCCATCTCGCGGTGGAGCAGGTCTCGGCCGGCGCGGTAGACGGCGATGGCCTCGGACTGCTGGCCCGAGCGGTAGAGCGCCACCATCAGCTGACCCCGGGACCGTTCGCGGAAGGGATGGGTCGCGACGAACTCGACCAGGCTCGGTGTCAGGGCCCGGTGCCGGCCACAGGCGAGTTGCGCCTCGGCGTGCTCCTCGACGGCGAGCAGTTGCGCCTCGCTCAGCGTGGCCCGGGCCACCCCCGCGTACGGGGCGTCGACGCCGCCGAGGGCGGGGCCGCGCCAGAGGTTCATCGCCTCGTCGAACGCGGCGCACGCCCGTTCGGCGTCGCGCTTGGCCACGCAGTCACGGCCCACGTCGAGCAGGCGGCCGAACAGCACGTTGTCGATCTGCGCCGCGAGCGCGTAGCCGGGCGCGCGGGTGGCCAAGGCGTTCGCCGATCCGGCGAGCTTGCGGCGTACGCCCGAGACGAGGGCCTGGACACGGGTGCGGGCGGACTGGGGCGGATTGTCGCCCCACAGCGCGTCCACGATCGCCGTCGTCGACACGGTCCGGGCCGGCGTCAGCGCCAGCAGGGCTACCAGCGCCCGCTCCAGGGGTGACACCGGCACCTGCCGGCCACCCACCCGCACCTCGATCGGTCCCAACAACAGGACCTGGACTGTCGCTCCCTGCGTCACCGCAACCCCCGTCCGCCGCTGACGTCCGCTGCGGCAAGTCTGCGCGACGACGTTGATACGTCGTCTGTACACGGACCTGCGCGTAGCGGATTCGCAGCGGAAACGCAGCGGGGCGGTCGATGGTGGGGCCGGCGCGCCGGCATGTCCGGTCGGAGCCGGACCTATGTTCAGGAGGGCCCATGACCTATCTCGCTCTCGCCTGCCGTGTCCTGGTCGGCGTCACCTTCCTCGCCGCGCTGGTCGGTAAGGTACGCAGCCGTGCCGCCCTTCGCGCGTTTCTGACCTCGCTCGAGACGCTGCGGTGGCTGCCGGCCTGGCTGCGCCCGGTGGCGGCGACCGCCACGCTGGTCGCCGAGTTGACGATCGTGGGCCTGGTGGCCTGGTCACCGACCGCCGGCGCCGGTCTCGCGCTCGCCGCCGTCGCGGTCGTGGTCTTCACCGCCGCGATGGTCGACGCCCGGCGGCGCGGCGCCCGCGTCGCCTGCCGGTGCTTCGGCGGGACGGCCGAGGTGTGGGGCCGGGCCCAGCTGGTCCGCAACGTGCTGTTGGCCGGCACGGCGGCACTCGGCGTGCTCGCCACCATGTCGTCCGGGGCGCAACCGCCCCTGGCGGGAGTGTGCGTCACCGCGGCCGGCGCGCTCGTCGCCGCCCTGCTGCTGATCCACTCCCAGGACGTCGGCTACCTCCTGGGGCTCGACCGGTCATGACGCGGACCGTCGGGCCTCGACTCCGTCACGTCGGTCAGCGACCGTCGTCGGCGTCGCGGTCCGCCGCCGGACCCACCGGACGCGTAGCGGACGCGCAGCGACCTCGTAGCGAGCCGTGACAGCGTGCGGGACACGGTTCGAACGATCGAAAGGAGACCGTGATGAGAGGACTCGCCGACCGGTTGCTGGCACTCATCGTGCCGGCCGCCCCGGTGGCCGCGGCCTGTAGCACCAGCACCTACTGCGCCGACTGCCCGGCGCCCCGGCAGGCCTACGGCCGCAAGGCGACCCGGACGTGCTGCCAGAACGAGGGCTGCACGACCTCCTACTCCGCCTGTTACACCTGCTGACCTCACTGGCGGCAGCTCGACCGGGTGCGCCGGGCGTCCGCGCGCGGCGCACCCTCCGGACGTCGAATCCCAGCCCTTGCGATCCGTCAACGACGTGGAGACGAAGCCCATGCTGTACCTCACCGCGGCGGTCGTGATCCTGACCCTGCTGACCCTGCTCAACCTCATGCTCATGCTGGGTGTCGTCCGGCGGCTGCGGGACCACACCGGGCGCTTCGCCGAGATGACCCGCTCGGTGATGCCCGACGTGCCCGTCCTGGCACGCGGCCGTGCGGTTCCGGCGTTCAGCGCGGCCACCCGCGACGGTGGACAGGTCACCGACGGGTCGCTCGACGGCGACACGCTCGTCGGGTTCTTCAGCCCGTCGTGCGCGCCGTGCCGGGCGCTGGCCCCCCGCTTCGCCGCGTACGCCGAGCGTTTCCCCGGTGGCCGTGACCGGGTGCTGGCCGTCGTCGCCGAGGACGCCGACCCCGCCGCGTACGTCACGATGTTCGCGCCCGTGGCCCGGGTGGTGGTCGAGGAGCCGGGCGGCCCGGTCGCCACCGCGTTCGAGGTGTCGGGATTCCCGGCGCTCTGCCTGGTCGGCGCGGACGGAACCGTGGCGGCCAGCGGAATCCGGATGGAGGAGCTGCCCGAGTCGCGACCGCTCGCCGCCCATGGCTGAGCCGGCGGGGTCGCCCACCGCCCGTGCCACAGCGGCCCACGTCACCCGACTGGTGTGGCGTGCGGGCCGGTGGACGGCCGTCGCGTACCTCGCCGTCACCGTCGCCGAGGCGGTCGTGCCCGTGGCGATGGCCTGGCTGATGAAGTCACTGCTCGACCGGCTCACCGGGGTGGGGCCGGTGCTGCCCGTCGTCGCCATGCTCGCCGGCGTCGGTGTGGTGGCCGTGGCGCTGCCCCGGCTCGGCGGCTACCTGCGCAACGAGATCGACCGACGGGTCGGTGCGGCCGCCGTCGACACGTTGTTCGCCGCGACGGGCCGGTTCGTCGGCCTGTCCCGGTTCGAGGATCCGGCCTTCCTCGACCGGATCCGGCTCGCGCGGCAGGGCAGCGACAACGTCGGCGACCTGGTCGACGGCGCCTTCGGGCTCGGCCGCGGCATGCTGCTGCTGACGGGCTTCATCGGCGCGCTGCTGACCATCAGCCCGACGATGACCGGGCTGCTGCTGACCGCCGCGGTGCCGATGCTGCTCGCGGAGCTGGCGCTGTCGCGGCGCCGGGCCGCCCTACGGGTACGGGTGGAACCCAACCACCGGCGCGAGTTCTTCTACTCCCAGCTGCTCACCGGAGTGCAGGCCGCCAAGGAGATCCGCCTGTTCGACACCGGACGGTTCCTGCGTGGCCTCATGCTGCGGGAACGGGCCACCGTGGATCGGGCGAACCGGCAGGTCGAACGGCGGGAGGTCCGCGTACACCTGGTGCTGGCCGTGCTGTCGGCCGCCGTGGCGGGCGGAGGGCTGGTCTGGGCGGCGCTCGCCGCGCGGCGCGGCGAACTGACGGTCGGAGACCTGTCGATCTTCGTCACCGCGGTCGCCGCGGTGCAGTCCGGCCTGGCGATGGTCGTGTCCACCACGGCCAATCTGCACACGCAGAGCATGCTCTTCGGCGAGTTCGTCGCCGTCCTGCGCGCCGGGCCGGACCTGTCGGTGCCGGCGACGCCGAGGGCGCTGCCACCGCTCGCCGACGCGATCCGGCTGCGTGACCTGTGGTTCCGGTACAGCGACGACCATCCGTGGGTGCTGCGCGGCGTCGACCTGACCATTCCGGCCGGTGGCACCCTGGCCCTGGTCGGACTGAACGGCTCGGGCAAGAGCACTCTGGTGAAGCTCTTGTGCCGACTCTACGATCCGACCCGCGGCAGCATCACCTGGGACGGCGTCGACCTGCGCGACGTCGACCCGTCGACGCTGCGTGCCCGGGTCACCGCAGTCTTCCAGGACTTCATGGCCTACGACCTGAGCGCCGGCGACAACATCGCGATGGGTGACCTGAGCGCCCGCGACGATCTCGAACGGATCTCCGCGGCGGCCCGCGACGCCGGTGTGGACGGCGTCCTGCACCGACTGCCACGCGGGTACCGGACCATGCTCACCCGGACCTTTTTCGGCGACAGCGACGATGACGGCCCCGACGCGGGAGTGGTGCTCTCCGGCGGGCAGTGGCAACGCGTCGCGCTGGCACGCGGACTGCTGCGCACCGCACGGGACCTGACCATCCTCGACGAGCCCAGCTCCGGCCTGGACCCCGAGGCGGAGCACGAGCTGCATGCCGCTCGCCCCTGCGGCACCAGCCTGCTGGTCTCCCACCGCCTGTCGACCGTCCGCGATGCCGACCACATCGCCGTACTCGAGAACGGCCGGGTCGTCGAGCACGGCGACCATGCCGCCCTGCTGGCCGCCGGCGGACGCTACGCCCGGTTGTTTCGCCTGCAGGCCGCCGGATACCGGGACGAGCCCCAGGTCGCGCGGAGCGGAGCATGAACCCGGCGCTCGTGGCGGCCGCCCTCGTCGTCGTGCCCACGCTGGTCGGTGCCCTCTGGGCACGCCGCCGGTTGCTCGTGGTCACGGTGTACGGCCGCAGCATGACTCCCACCTACCACGGCGGGGACCGGCTGCTGGTCCGTCGTCAGCCGGTGACGCGACTGCGAGCGGGCGCGGTGATCGTGTTCCGCAGCCCGGACCGGGCCGACCCGGACCTCGTCGCGGAATTCGAACCGGAGCGTGTCCGGTACGTCATGCCGGACACCCGCCTGCTCATCAAGCGCGTCGTCGCCGCGCCGGGCGACCCGGTGCCCGTCGAACGGGTACCGGTGCTCGCCGGACTCGGCCACGACACCGTACCGGCGGGAATGGTCGTCGTGCTGGGTGACAACCCGCACGTCAGCCACGATTCGAGGGCGTACGGCTACCTGCCGGTGGAACTGATAGTCGGCGTGGCGACGCGGGCGGTCGGACGCTGACACTGATCGCTGACTTGTTTGTCGCGGCTTCGGGTAGTTACCCCCATGCGCGGTGTCCAGGAACCTTCGAGCGATCCGCCCTCCGGTGCCGACGCCGTAGCGGCCGAGGTGCGGCAGGCGGCACAGCGGGCTCGCCAGCGTGGGCGTCGGGGGTGGCGGGTGCGGCTGCGCCTGGCGAACGTCATCCTGGCGATCACGGTGCAGGCGGCGCTGGCCGCGGCGTTGTCCTGGTTCATCGGGCACGACGTGTTGGGCATCCCTTCGCCGGTCTTCGCTCCGTCCGCGGCGGTCGGAACGATCGTCGCGGCAATCGGCCAGCGGGTCCGACGAACCGTCCAGACGATGGCCGGCGTGGTGATCGGAATCCTCGTCGGGGACGCTCTGCTCTACAGCGTGGGCCCGGGACCGGTGCAGATCGGTCTGGCGGTCGGGATCGCGATCGCGTTCGCGCTGATCCTCTCCGGTGGCAGCGGCGCGACCGTGGCCCACGCGGGTGCTTCGGCAGTCGTGATCGCGACCCTGTCGCCGGTGGATCCCGACCTCGAGTGGCCCAGAATCCTGGACGCCGTCATCGGCGGGGTGGTGGGGCTGGTGGTGGTCACGCTCCTGTTTCCGGTCAACCCCATGCGTGTTCTCAACCGGGCGGCCACGCCGATCGTCAAGCTGATCAGCTCAGAACTCCGCACCATCGCGGCCGCCCTGCACGAGCGTGACGCCGAGAAGGCGACCGCGTCCCTGCAGCGCCTGCGGGACTCGGGACCCGATCTCGCACGGCTGTCGCAGGCACTCGACGGGGCGAAGGAGGTGGTGAGCCTGGCACCGGTGAGGTGGCTCAGGCGAGATGACGTGGAACAGTTCGCCCACTTCGCTGAGCAGGCCCCACGCTTGATCGGTGACGCACAGGATCTGGCGCGTACCTCCGCGACTGTGTTGCAGTACGACGAGGCGGTGCCGTCCGAGCTGACCACGACACTCAGGCAACTCGCCGACGCCACCGAGCGCCTTCGAGCCGAACGCGTGTCGGGCCGTGATCCACAGCGGGCGCGGGCGACAGTCCTGGCGGCAATGCGCAATGCCCGCAAGGCGGGCGACATTGCCACCGGCCGGTTCAGCCAGACCCTGGTCACCCAGACGCGGGTCGCGGCGAGTGACCTGCTCCGCGCCAGCGGTCTTGATCCGGAGACGGCCAACCGGCTGACACGCGAACGGTACGGCGAAAGCGCCTGAATGGCAGAGGTGTGACGCCCCCGGCGGCACGGGCGGCCGTCTGCTGCTGCTCGACGGGGAGTAGGCGGGCGGTGGCGACCCGGCCTCCTCATCTCATCTCATCTCGTCGTCCGCGTCGCCGGGGTGGCGCCACTGCGGCGGGGCTTCCTCTCCCCGCTGGGAGTCCAGCGGGTTCTCGTCGGCCTCCCTGGTCGGCTCGAAGCTCGGTCGTCGGGCCTGCTCCGGGTCGGGTACCTCGATGGGGCGGGCACCGGACTGCGGGATCCGCTGGTCGCCGGCCGCGCCTCGGCCGCGGTGAGCGCCTTCGACACTGGGCGACCCCGGCACGTGTCTCTCGCGGTGCAGCTCCTCGCTCATGCTCTGTGGGGGTTTGGCGGCGCGTTGCGGCAGGTCACGGCCGAGGTCGGCGACCCGGGTGCCGTACTTGGCGTCGAAGGCGGGGCGTTCGGAGCGGATCCGGGGCATGCGGTCGAAGTTGCGCAGCGGCGGCGGGCAGGTTGTCGCCCACTCCAGAGAGTTCCCGTACCCCCAGGGGTCGTCGACGGTGACGGCGGCACCGAAGCGCCAGGATTTCCAGATGTTGTAGATGAAGAAGAGCGTGGACCCACCGAGCACGAACGACCCGAGGGTGGAGATGGTGTGCAGGGTGGTGAACCCGTCCTGCGGTAGGTAATCGGCGTAGCGGCGGGGCATTCCGCGGTTACCCAGCCAGTGGTGAACCAGGAACGTGGTGTGGAAGCCGACGAACATGGTCCAGAAGTGGACCTTGCCGATTCGTTCGTCGAGCAGTCGGCCGGTCATCTTCGGGAACCAGAAGTACACGCCGGAGAACGCGGCGAAGACGATGGTGCCGAAGAGGACGTAGTGGAAGTGCCCGACGACGAAGTAACTGTCGTGGACGTGGAAGTCGACCGGCGGGCTGGCCAGCAGCACGCCGGTCAGGCCGCCGAAGAGGAAGGTGACGAGGAACCCGATGGCGAACAGCATCGGGGTCTCGAAGGTCAGTTGCCCCTTCCACATGGTGCCGATCCAGTTGAAGAACTTCACTCCGGTGGGCACGGCGATGATGAAGGTGGTCGCCGAGAAGAAGGGCAGGAGGACCTGGCCGGTGGCGAACATGTGGTGCGCCCAGACGTTCAGGGAATAGAAGAAGATCACCCAGAGCGCCAGGACCATGCCCTTGTAGCCGAACAGAGGTTTTCGCGAGAAAACCGGGAGCACTTCGCTGATGATGCCGAAGAAGGGCAGCGCCACGATGTAGACCTCGGGATGGCCGAAGTACCAGAACAGGTGCTGGTACAGCAGCGGACCACCGTTGGCGGCGTCGTAGACGTGACTGTCGAGCACGCGGTCGGACAGCAGGGCGAGGAGCGTCGCCGACAGCAGCGGGAACACGACGATGGCCATCAACGCGGTGATGAACATGGCCCAGGTGAACAGCGGCATTCGCCACAGCGTCATGCCTGGCGCGCGCAGGGTCAGGGTGGTGGTGATCAGGTTGACCGACCCGAGGATGGTGCCGACGCCGGAGAGCACCAGCCCGATGACCCAGAGGTTGCCGCCCACCCCCGGTGTGTGTTCCACCTGGCTGAGGGGTGGGTAGGCGGTCCAACCGAAGTCTGCGGCACCTGCGGGGCTGAGGAAGGAGCCGAGCACCATCAGGCCGCCGAACAGGTACAGCCAGTAGGCCAACGCGTTCAGCCTGGGGAACGCGACGTCGGGTGCGCCGATCTGCAGGGGCACGAGGTAGTTCCCGAACGCGAAGGCGAGCGGGGTGGCGAACAGGAACATCATGATCGTGCCGTGCGAGGTGAACAGTTGGTTGTACTGCTCCTGCGAGAGGAACTGCATCCCCGGGCGGGCCAGTTCGCCGCGCATGAGCAGCGCCTCGATCCCTGCGGCGATGAAGAAGAAGAACGAGGAGGTCAGGTAGAGCAGGCCGATCTGCTTGGCGTCGGTCGTGGCGAGCAGCCTGAGCAGGGTGTTGCCGGGCACTGGTCGTCTCAGCGGCCCGGGATAGCCACCGGACGTCGCCGGAGCGAGGATTGCCGCATGTCGATCCTGGCCGGGCTCCGTGCTCGCTGACTTCGGCATGGCTCACTCCAAGGCCTGGATCCGTAGGGATGCTCAGCGATCGTAAACGCGGCGATCCATGACGAAGGGGTCTTATCCGGTTATTGCACCGGCGTAGGCGTCCCATGCTCGGTGGGCGGGCGTGGTGGACGTCGAGAATCGACGCTGGTGGCGCGTCGTCCGGAGCCCCCACTCAGGCCGCCCACGACGACGTTGGGCAGCGGCGCGACGACGGACGGCGTCAGCGGAGCGTCGACGGATGAGTGACCGTCCTGCGTAGCCGGGTGTCGCGTTGCCTGCGGCGACGAGAGAGTCCCACGCAATCCGGGCGCCCAGGCCGGTTTCGCGGGCCGTAGCGGGGCAGGTGGGGAGGGGCGGGCAAGATCCATTTGCGGCTTCGTGGAGGTGGGCGGCACCGTTCATCAACTGACCGCAGCCCTGAGTGATCGATTAGTCAGCCGAGATTTCACTGACTGACCAGTTATTGAGGCCATCTGCCGGGAAGGCGGCTGCCGACCGCGGGTACCGGTAACCGATCGGAGCACTCATGGACCAGGCAGTCGCCCACACTCGTGATCGTCCCCTGCGCATCGCGATGGTCGTTCCACCCTGGTTGCCGGTGCCGCCACCAGGCTACGGCGGGGTGGAGCAGGTCGTCGCCGGGTTGGTGGACGCCCTCGTGCTGCACGGTCACGCGGTGACCCTGTTCGGCACGGGCGACCAGCACGGCACCGCGGCCCCCAGCTTCGTCTCCACCGCACCCGACGTGCAGTTCGCGCGACTCGGCGAGTCGCTGCCGGAGTTGGCACATCTGGCGCGGGTGAATCACCTGATCAGGGCGACGGACTTCGATCTGATTCACGATCACACCGTGGTCGGTCCGCTGATCGCCGGTCGTCGCGCGGTGCCGACCGTGGCCACCGTGCACGGCAACCCGGTGGGCGAGCACGGCGACGTGCTCGGTGACACCGACCGCGGAGTCGGCTTGATCGCCATCTCGCACGGTCAGCGTCGGCTGAATCCGGGGCTGCCGTGGACCGCGACGGTGCACAACGCCTTGGACCCCCGGAGCATCCCGTACAAGGCCGAACCTGGCAGCGGGCCGGTGCTGTGGCTGGCCCGGTTCAGTCCCGACAAGGGCCCGGACGTGGCGATTCGCGCGTGCCGGGCGGCCGGGTTGCCGCTGCTCCTCGCCGGCAAGTGCAACGAGCCGGCCGAACGCCAGTACTACGACGAGGTCATTGAGCCGATGCTCGGCGAGGACGTCGAGGTGGTCTTCAACGCCGACCGGGAGGCCACCCTGCGGATGCTGGTGGAGGCTCGGTGCCTGATCATGCCCATCCGGTGGGATGAGCCGTTCGGCATGGTGATGGTGGAGGCGATGGCAACGGGTACGCCGGTGGTCGCGCTTGCCCGGGGCGCGGTGCCGGAGCTGGTCCGCTCCGGGGTGACCGGGTTGGTCTGCGAACGCTTCGAGGATCTGCCGGACGCGCTGCGCGCCGTGGAGCGGCTCGACCCGGCGGACTGTGTGGCGCACGTGGCGGAGAACTTCTCGACCACCCGGATGGCGTACAGCTACGAGGAGGTCTATCGACGGTTCCTCGCCGAAGCCGCCAGCAGACCTGGTGTGAGCGAGCCGGTCCGGCGCAGGGCCCACTGACCAGGCGTCATGGGCCGGACAGGTTCGGCCAGCCCAACGAGATGGTGGGCCTTGGTGGGCGCGATCCTCGCGGTGCTGACCGTGGGGTGCAGCCAGGTGACGGCTCGGGGTGACGCGGCGGCCGAGGTCGCCGTGCGGATGCTGAGTGCCGTCGTCGCGAAGGACGGGGTTGCCGCCTGCTCTCTCCTGGCGCCGGATACCGCGGCCGGGCTGGAGCACTCGGTTGACATGCCGTGCGCCGAGGCGATCCTGGGCGAGAACCTGCCCGGGCCGGGGCAGGTCTCGGCCAGCGAGGTGTACGGCCAGCAGGCGCAGGTACGACTCGACGGCGACACCGTCTTCCTCTCCGTCTTTCCCGGTGGCTGGCGCGTGGTCGCCGCGGGTTGCACCGCCCGTGACGACAAGCCCTACGACTGCGTACTACGGGGAGGTTGAGTCATGCGCTCCCAGGTCGTGCTGTTGCTGCTCGTGATCGTCGTGGGCCTGCTCTACTTCGCCGCGCTGGGGGTGCTGCATCGGTGAGACGGTTCCTGCACGAGAACTCTCTCGGACTGGTGTTCGGTCTCCTGTTCCTCGCCGCCCTGGCGGGCCAGGCGTTCGCCGGGCACGCCTTCTTCAACCAGCAGCAACTCAACGAGGGTCTACAACCAATCTCACTCGGCCGCTATCTCACGTCGGCAAGCTTCGCTGTCAACGTCACCGAGAACTGGCAGTCGGAGTACCTGCAGTTCTTCCTCTACATCCTCCTGACCGTCTGGCTGCTGCAGAAGGGATCACCGGAATCCGGGGGACTCGACCAGGCAGGCCGCGAATCGGACGAGGACCAGTTGGTCGGCGCTCGCGCTTCCGCCAGCTCGCCGGCGTGGGCGAAGGCCGGTGGCCTACGGCAGGCTTTGTTCTCCCACTCGTTGGGACTGGCCCTCGGAGTGGGCTTCGTGCTGTCGTGGTTGGCCCAGTCCATCTCCGGGGTTGCCGCGTACAACGAGCAGCAGCTCGGCAACCTCCAAGATCCGGTGTCCTGGGGTCAGTACCTGCTTCAGCCTGACTTCTGGAACCGCACGCTGGAGAACTGGGAGTCCGAACTGCTGGCTGTCTCGACCATGGTCGTCCTGTCGATCTACCTGCGTCAGCGGGGGTCCTCACAATCCAAGCCGGTCGGCGCGGCGCACACCTCGACCGGAACGGAAGACTGAGCGGATCGTGAGCATGCGTGGTGACCTGGCCGGCTGCGATGCCACCGGGCCGGACGTGATCAGCTCTGCGGCTGTTGCCCCTGCGGTCCTGCCAGCCATGTCCCGACCTGCCTCAGCGGCTGGCTGCTGTTGACGAATTTCCTCATCCGTTGCCAGGCGGCCTGGGTCGGAGAACCGCCCAGCACGCCGCCGAGACCCTGCAGGCCGGCGCCAGCAGCGGTTCCGCTGTTCTGAGCCAGTTGCTGGGTGGTCTGTCCGAGCTGCTGGGTGGCCTGTCCGAGTTGTTGACCGACCTGCTGGGTCGCCTGCTGCAGCGTCTGCGACAGCGGCCCATCGGGGCCCAGCGCCTCCTGTGCCGTCTGCCCGACCTGGTTCACCGCCGTGTCCACCGTCTTCAACACCGACTCGACGATCTGAGGGTTGCGTTCGATTGTGCGCAGGGCGCTGTCGAGAATGCCCTGGAGCTCGTCGAGCCGAACCTCGAGCATCGCCTCGGCCTCGACGCCCTTGATATCGATCTTCACCGTGCCGAGATGGGCCTGCACCCCCACGTCCAACTGGAGGAGGCTGCCGAGCCGGGCTCGGAGAGAGACCGAGGCGTCCAGATCGTCGACCTCGACGTAGACCTGTTCGACCTTGACCTGCGGGATCTGAAGGACGACGTCCGGGTCTGACATCGTCTTGCTGCTGTTCCCGCCGGCCCGTTGAGGAAGGCCCTGCCCACTTCGCTTCGAGGCGACCGGGCGTTCGCCGGGCTCGACACCTCTTGGCCCCTCGGCGGCGTCGAGATTCCGGCCCTGACCGGCGAATTCCGCGCCTTCTCCGGCGTCGCGCTGCCGATCAGCCTGCTCACGCGGATGCGCGCGCGACTCCCGTGCGTCCGTGTGCCGGCTCTCCGGTTCGGCCATCCGCACTCCTCGGGCTTCGCCTGACTCACGGACTGGATGGGGCGCACGATCGGTATGCGCTTCGATCCTCGGCCCATCCGCTCGGACCCGGTGGCGGTCTACCCGTGCGCCGATGGACAAAACGGCTCAGGGATGCAACCGGCGGACGCGGCGGTGAAGGTGTATGGACTCGCTGTGGTTCACCTCGGACAACCTCTCGAACCGGATTGCCGCGGGTGCCCGCCGCCGGCGGATGTCAGGACGGCTCGTCCTGCTTCACGTCGGTGGCGGAGGACGGTGGGTGATGTCTCGGGTCGGGCGGAAGTGGTACAGGCCAGCGCTGGTGATGGCGTAGAAGACGGGCAAGAGAAGGAAGATGGCCAGGCCGACCAAGGGAGCGAACAGATAGCCGACCAGTCCTGCGAGGACGTACAGAACGACCCCGGCGAGGGCTCTGAACCGCTCGACGGGAAAGAAGCCGCCCTTGGCCTGGTCCTTCAGCAGGTCCGGGTTCCGGGCCAGGTAGTGGTAGAACGCCAGCCACGACGCGCACAGCAACGCGCCGATCAACGCGTAGAAGGCGACGGCCACCCGCTGGTCCGCGTTGTTGTGCTCCTGTAGCGCGTGCGACACGACGGCGGTCGGAAAGGGCAGCAGCGCCGTACTGAACAGCACGAACAGGTTCACCCAGTGCAGGCCGCGATCGGTCTGTTGGATGCGGTTGAACGCCGCCTTGTGGTTGAGCCAGACGACGGCCACGTACGAGTAGGACGCGAGGTACGCGCCGTACGAGGGCCACTGCTCGAGCAGGCCGGTCAGCAGATGGCCGGGAGGTACGTCCGGCACCCGGAGGTCCAGGACCAGCAACGTGATGATGATGGCGAAGATGGCGTCGCTGAACGCCACGGCGCGGCTGGTGTCTGATCGGGTGCCTAGGTCTGCGTCTGGCCCGCTCACCGACTGCGCCTACCCAGGGTCCTCGGTGGCAAACGGCTGGACGACCTTGTCGGGGATGCTCGGCGCCCGGTGGGCCGGGCGTCTCGGGGTAAGACGACGCATCCGGCCACCGGAAGTTTCGCGGTGGCCGGATGCGGGTGGGCGTCAGGGTTTGAGGACGACCTTCTCGCAGTTGTCCTGCTTGTTCTTGAAGATCTCGAAGCCGCGTTCTGCCTGGTCGAGCGGCAGGGTGTGGGTGATGATCCGGGTCGGGTCGATCTCCCCCCGTTCGATGCGCTGCAGCAGCGGTTTCATGTAGCGCTGCACGTGGCACTGACCGGTCCGCAGGGTCAGTGCCCGGTTCATCCAGGCCCCGGCCGGGAACTTGTCGAGGAAGCCGCCGTACACGCCGATGACCGACACGATGCCGCCGCTACGGCAGGACAGGATCGCCTGCCGCAGCGCGTGCGGACGCTCGGTCTCCGAGCGGACCGCCTGCTTGATCCGGTCGTACGCGTGCACGTGCGCGGCACCGTGGGTGGATTCCATGCCGACCGCGTCGATGCACTTGTCCGGCCCCCGCCCGCCGGTCAGTTCCAGCAGCCGGGACCGCACGTCCACGTCCTCGAAGTTGATCGTCGTGTGGCCCGCTCGTTCGGCCATCTGCAGCCGGTACGGCTCCTTGTCGATGGCGATGACCTTCGCGGCACCGAGCACCCGGGCGCTGTCCATCGCGAACTGCCCGACCGGACCCGCGCCCCACACGGCGACCACGTCGGTGGGCTGGATGTCGCACATCTCGGCGCCCATGTAGCCGGTGGGCAGGATGTCGGAGAGGAACAGCACCTGCTCGTCGGTCAGGTCGGACTCGATCTTCAGCGGACCGACGTCGGCGAACGGCACCCTCGCGTACTGTGCCTGACCGCCGGCGAACCCGCCGGTCAGGTGGGAGTAGCCGAAGATGCCGGCCACCGGGTGACCGAACATCTTCTCCGCGATGCCGGCGTTGGGGTTGGAGTTCTCGCAGCAGGAGTACAGCTCGGCGGCGCAGGCCCCGCACGCGCCGCAGGCGATCGGGAACGGCACCACCACCCGGTCGCCGACGCGCAGCCGACCCGGGTCGACGCCCCGGCCGACCTCGACCACCTCGCCCATGAACTCGTGACCCATGACGTCGCCGTCCTGCATCGTGGGCACGTACCCGTCCAAGAGGTGCAGGTCCGAGCCGCAGATCGCGGTGGAGGTGATCCGTACGACGGCATCGCGGTCGTTCAGGATCTTCGGGTCCGGCACGTCACGAACCTTCACCTTGTTGCGACCCGCCCAGGTGTTCGCCCTCACGCGCCTGCCCCCTTCGCCAGCTCGGAGTCCGACAGCGGTTGCGCCGGACGCTGCGGGAACTCCTTACGGGCCCGCTTGCCCCAGGGGGCGCCCTCGGACCGGACCACCTGCCCGGTCTCCAGCACCTGCTTGAGCCGGCGCAGGTCGTCGTCGAGCTGCTGGTGCGGATCTTCACCGAAGTACCTGGCGACCGCCTTGCCGACTGCCCCGCCCGGGATGTCGTACGACATGACGACGTGCACCTCGGTGCTGGAACCATCCGGGGCGGGCACGAACCGGACGGTGCCGGCGTTCGGCACGTCGGCGTTCCCGGTGGACCGCCACGCGATCTTCTCGCCGGGAGCCTCGTCGGTGATCTCCGCGTCCCACTCGACGTTCTTTCCGAAGGGCGCGCTGGCGGACCAGTGGCTCGTACGGTCGCCGGTGGCGCGGATCTGCTCAAGGTGTGCCATGAACGTGGGGAGGTTGTCCAGGTCACGCCAGAACGCGTAGACCGTGGGTGCGGGTTTGCGGATGGTTGTCGTCGCTGTCAGCTCCATGGGTCCTCCTTGGCGTGAGCCTCGTACCGCCGGCGCCGAACCGATCCTCTTGGCGCGGGTGGCCTGTACGGCGGTCAGCAGGTCCACCACCGTGATCCCGACGATGGCGCCAGTGACACCGACGAGGCGACGTCGGCGGTGCCCGCTACGGTGGGCGATGGCCACCCCGAGAGAGGCCAGGTCCATCGCGTCGCCCACGACCCGGGTCCATGCCCAGATACCCTTGCGGCGGCTCGTCAGGAGCCCGGCCGCATGGACCAGCTCCCGCGCCCCGACAAGGGGCACCATCGCCCGGGAGGTCGAGGAGTCGTCCACTCCGCTGATCCGGCGCACCGTGTCCGGTGCCGCCAGTTGTGCCACCCCCAGACCGAGACTCATCCAGCCGAGCTGGCGTCCTCGCCGTCGCACGTCGTCGTCCCTGGACCGGGCCGCCTCTCGGCTTGCTAGTTGAGTCACGGGTACCTCCGCATCCGGTCGCACCCCGGCCGAGCCATTCCGGCTCATGGAAGTCCGGTACGCGACCCACAGAGGTCCCGCATACCCCTCGAAAATCGCCTCAATCCGCGCATCGGTCGCGGTACGGAGGGGATCCCTGTCCCGCTGCTCAGCCGGCGTCAAGGCCGCGACCGCCAGCAGCAGCCGCTGCTCGGCAAGGAGCGGTGGCGTTTCGGTCGTCCCAGGCGGGATGCGCCGCTACGGGCTCAGGCCCGGTCGGATCCCCCGGGTCCTGAGCCCTTCAGCGGGTCAGGCCCTCGCCATCTGGCGGACGTTCTCGCCCTGGGCGAACACCTCGACCATCTTGGCGCAGAAGGCCGGAAGATCACCGGGGTTGCGGCTGGTGACCAGGCCGTTGTCGACCTGAACCTGTTGGTCCACCCAGTTCCCGCCCGCGTTGCGGATGTCGGTCCGCAGACTGGGGAACGAGGTGACGGTCCGGCCGTTCACCATGCCGGTCTCGACCAGTGACCAGGGGCCGTGGCAGATCGCCGCGACCGGCTTCTGTTGCTGGAAGAACGCCCGGACGAAGTCCATGGCCTGCGGGTTCATTCGGAGCCGGTCGGGGTTGACCGTCCCGCCCGGCAGCAGCAGGGCGTCGTAGTCGGCCGCGTTGGCCTCGTTGACGGTCCGGTCCACCCGGTAGCGGTTGGCCGGGTCGATGTCCTGGTTCATCGACTGGATCTCGCCGGGGTTCAACGAGATCAGGTGGACCTCGGCGCCCGCCTGCTCCGCGGCGGCTCGGGACTGGGTGTACTCCACGTCCTCCACCCCGTCGGCGGCGAGACAAGCGATTCGTTTGCCGGTCAGTGGCTGCTGGTTCTGCGCCATGTCGGGTGGCCTCTCCCTCGCGGCGCCGCCCCGTCGACGGCGCATCGTTCGCTCGCGGCCGCCTTCCCGGTGCTGGGACCGGGAAACAGGTCACCGACGCTCGCTCAGGGGTGGACGGATCGGTCCGCTCGCCGATCGGACCGGGTCTGCGCGGGGCGGGGCCGCCCTCCGAGACTGCCCTCGCTCGAAGCGGGTAACGCACTGATTAACTGCCGCCGAGGCCCCGGAAAGGCCGACATGACTCTCCCTACCGCTGCGATCGAACTGCCGTCCGGCCAGAGCATGCCCGTGCTCGGCCAGGGCACGTGGTACCTGGGTGAGCACCCTGGGCGGCGACGCGATGAGATCTCCGCCCTGCACACTGGCCTGGACCTGGGCATGACCTTGATCGACACCGCCGAGATGTACGGCGACGGCGCCGCCGAGGAGCTTGTCGGCGAGGCCATCGCCGGACGGCGTGATGACGTGTTCCTGGTCGACAAGGTGCTGCCGTCGAACGCCAGCCGGCAGGGAACCGTGCAGGCCTGCCGTCGCAGCCTGCAACGACTCGGCGTCGACCATATCGATCTCTATCTGCTGCACTGGCGCGGCAGTCATCCGCTCGCGGAGACGGTCGAGGCGTTCGCCGAACTCGTCGACGCCGGTGACATCGGGCAGTGGGGCGTGAGCAACTTCGACCTGTCCGACATGACCGAGCTGCTCGATGCGGGCGGGAACGACTGCGCGACCAACCAGATCCTGTACAACCTCACCCGCCGCGGTCCCGAGTACGACCTGCTGCCTTGGCTACGTGAACACCGGATCCCGGTGATGGCGTACTCCCCGATCGAGCAGGGCAGACTGCTCGGCCACGACCAGCTCCAGGAGGTGGCCGCGCGGCACGGGGCGACGCCCGCTCAGGTCGCGCTGGCCTGGGTGCTGCGGCAGGAAGCGGTCGCGGCCATTCCCCGATCGTCCAACTCGGAACACACCCGGGAGAACGCGGAAGCGCGCGACCTGCACCTGACCGAGGAAGACGTCGCGGCGCTCGACACGGCGTTCCCGCCACCCACCAGCCCGCAACCGCTGGAGATGTTGTAGGGCTCTGACCAGCGAGAATTCTGCGACTGTCACGAATACCCCTGCGCGATCCGCACTTTATGAAAGTGTTTGCCCTGAAGGGTGCCGATTATCGACGGCAGCCGCGAGCAGATCAAGTGACAGGGGCGAACATGAAGTGGCTGATCGGTGGAGCGGCCGCGGTTGCCGGCGGTATGGTCGCCCGGCGCCTGCTCGGCGGGGCTGACGGCGACGACCAGTGGCAACGGGGCCAGGCCCGGCGGCGCGGGGCGCGGTGGCACGTGGCGACGGTGAACCGACCGGCGGGTGATGTCGCCCCCGGGGGCCGGTTGCCCGAGCCGCTGGCCGGGCTCGGGGACGCCGTCGAGGTCCAGGTCCGGCCGGCCCCGGGCGGCCGGGGGACCGAGATCGCCGTACGGCTGCGCGACGGCGCCCGGCTCCCGGTTGTCGCCGCAGCCCAACGGGTGACCGGCCGGGATCCCGAACAGGCGGTCCGGGCTGCGCTGCGAGAGTCGAAGCAACTGATTGAGACCAGCGAGGTCCTGCACCCGGACTATCCGCCCACCACCGAGCCGACTCTGATGAACACACCACTGCGAATGGCCACCCGACAGGGCCGGCGGGAGGGACGACAGTGAGGGCGCTCGTCTGGGAGGGAGCCAACGAGCTCGCGGTGCGGCAGGTGCCGGACCCGCAGATCCGCAACGAGCAGGACATCATCGTGCGGGTCCGTCGGACGGTGACCTGCGGTTCTGATCTGCACCTGCTCGGCGGGTACATCCCGTTCATGGAACGCGGTGACGTCCTCGGGCACGAGTTCCTCGGCGACGTAGTCGAGGTCGGTCCGCAGGTCCGCAACCACAAAGTCGGCGACCGGGTCGTCGTCTGCTCGTTCATATCCTGCGGCAAGTGCTGGTACTGCCAGCAACAACAGTTCTCGCTGTGCGACAACGGGAACACGAACCCGATGATCACCGAGAACGTCTGGGGCGCGGCGCCCGGAGGCTGCTACGGCTACTCGCACGCACTGGGGGGCTTCGCCGGCAGCCACGCCGAGTACATCCGCGTCCCCTACGCCGACCAGGGCGCCTTCACCGTCCCGGACGAGGTGAGCGACGAGCGCGCGCTCTTCGCCTCCGACTCCGCGCCGACGGGATGGATGGGCGCTGACCTCGCCGGCGTCAAACCGGGCGATGTCGTGGCGGTCTGGGGCGCCGGCGCGGTGGGGCAGATGGCGGCTCGGGCGTCCGTGCTGCTCGGTGCCGATCGGGTGATCGTGATCGACCGACTCGACAACCGGCTCCAGATGGCCCAGACACATCTCGGCGTCGAGACACTGAACTACGAGCAGCAGGACGTCGGCGGCGAATTGTTGGAGCGCAGTGGCGGCCGGGGCCCCGACGTGTGCATCGAGGCAGTGGGTATGGAGTCGCACAGCAACGGTCCGCAATTCTGGTACGACCAGGTCAAGCAGCAGCTGCGCATCGAGTCCGACCGCCCGATCGCCGCCCGGGAGGCGATCTACAACTGCCGCAAGGGCGGCAGTGTCTTCGTCCTGGGCGTGTTCGCCGGCCTGGTCGACAAGTTCCCGCTCGGAGCGGTGATGAACAAGGGGCTGACGCTGCGCGGCGCACAGCAGCACGGACAGCGCTACATTCCCATGCTGCTGGAGCGGATGGCCCGCGGCGAACTGGTCACCGAACATCTCGCGACACACACCATGCCGTTGGACGAAGCGCCGCGCGGCTACGAGATGTTCAAACAGAAACTCGACGGATGCGTGCGAGCCGTCTTCCAGCCCACCAACTGATGATCCCGTCGCGCCCAGCGCGACCCCGGCGGCGTGGGCCCCGCTCAGCTCGCGCCGCCGGACCGCTCGCTGCCCTTCTCGTCCTGCCAGCCGCCGGGGTGGGGATGGTAGCCGTATGCGGCAGCCCGGACGGTCTCCTCGTTCTCCAGCCCTGAGCCGATCGCGCCGCCGACAGTGGCCAGTGAGCTGGTGATCCAGGCGAGCGTCAGATAATCGACGGCGTTCACCTGCCGCTGTAGAACCTGCTCGAACACCGATGTGTCGATCAGCAGCGCCCCGACGAGCACCGTTCCCACGAACAGCACCACGTAGGACACGGCTGTGGCCAGACTGAGAGTGAGGATCGTACCCAGGTTGAACAGCCGTGCCAGCTCGGCCGGCGTCTCGCGGCTCGGCTTCTCCCACAGGTCGTGCGCGATGATCAACCAGGCCACCAACGCGCTCAACCCGAGCACCATGATCACAGCCAGCCGGAGTCCGCCGAGGGCATCGCCCATCTGCCAGATGGTGTCCGTGGTGAGCGCGAACGCAGCGGTGCCGAACGCGCCGACCAGCAGCTTGGACAGGCCCAGCAGGGCCCGTCCAGGACGGTTGGCGCGGACCATGCCGGTCAGCAGGCGCGCCCGGCCGATCAGCCCCGAGGCGAGGTAGCGCCGCTCACCGGGGTCGGCCCCGTCGATCACCCGACGGACGGCGGGAAGGTGCCGTGTCATCTCGGCCGGCGCCTGGTCGGCCGCCGGCACCCGGTGGTCGGAGCCGTCGGCCAGCAGCTGGCCCACCAGATCCGGGACGGCTGCGCGGACCGAGCGCATCTGGCGCAGTCCCAGCGCGGGCAGGGAAATCATCCCGACTTGACGCCGGCCGGAGGTCTGCGCGACCAGGGGTGCCCGCCCGGCGTGCAGTGGCAGGTCGGTCAGGCAGATGGCAACGTCCCAGTGGTCGTCCGTACGCCGCCTGGCAAGATCGTCGAGCAGCGCCTCCGCGCCGCCATCGCGACGCGGCGCCACCTCGCCCCAGCCTTCCCGGACGGTCCACCGCACGTCCGCGCTCACCCGCTCGACGAGCCCGCCGGTCAGCTCGGAGATGAGCCTCGCCGCCACCCGGGCCGGCTGATCCGGCGGGGTTGCCACCAGTCCCACGACTACTTCCGGGCGACGCCCTTCGCTGTGGGTCACCGCTGCTCCTCACCGGTAGCCGGGGTTTGGCCGACGACGGCGAAAACCGGGGGTGTCGCTACGCATGCGTCGAACCGGACGGCCCGCCCACGCAGCCTAAGAGACCATCCCGATGGGTGCAGCCGATTCGCCGGGCTTGGGTCTTCCCCGATGGCAGTGGACGCGCGGCGGGTCCGGGTTCCCGGCAATCCAGCCGATGACCACCGCCGGGTCGGCTCCGGCGGCGGGGACGATCAGGCGTTGGCCGCCGCGGCCGCTCTGGCGTCGTACGCCTGACGCGCCTCGACGATCTCCCGCTGGTGGTCCTCGGTCCAGGTGACCAGCGCCTGGACCGTCTGCTGCAGCGTCTCGGCGAGCGGCGTGAGTTCGTACTCGACCTTGGGTGGGATGACCGGATGGACGGTCCGGTGCACCAGCCCGTCGCGTTCCAACTGTCGCAGGGTGACCGTGAGCATGCGCTGGCTGACCCCGTCGATCTCTCGCATCAGTTCGGTGAACCGCAGCCGTCGACACTCAAGCAACGCGATCACCAGCAGCGACCATTTGTCCGCGATGCGGTCGAGGATGTGCCGGACCTCGCAGTCGGCGCGGGTGTCCCACTGGAACGCGTCCTCGTAGCCCTCGGTACTGCGGCAGTAAGTCGGTGACTCTGAAGTGCCTTCTTCCACAGTCACCCATCCTGGCGGAGCATCGGAGCGGTTACAAGAAGGAACCGACTTCCGAAGGAGAACCTTGATGGTGGCGCCACCTGTGCCCCGTACCGACCGGGCCGCTCTGCTCGCGGTCCTCTGCGGTGCGATCTTCCTGGAGGGCATCGACGTGTCGATGATGGGCGTCGCCCTGCCCTCGATCCGTGCCGACCTGAGTCTGTCCACCTCGTCGTTGCAATGGGTGGTGAGCGCGTACGTACTCGGCTATGGGGGATTCGTGCTGCTCGGCGGCCGCGCGGCCGATCTGCTGGGCCGCCGCCGGATGTTCCTCGGCTGGCTGGTCGTCTTCATCGCCTTCTCCGGGGTCGGTGGCCTCGCCACCGAGGGCTGGATGCTGCTGCTCGCCCGTTTCGTGACCGGGGTGGCCGCCGCGTTCCTGGCCCCGGCCGGGTTGTCGATCATCACCACCAGCTTCGCCGAGGGGCGGGCCCGGGACCGCGCTGTCCTGGTCTACGCCGGTGCGGCGGCCGGCGGCTTCTCGCTGGGCATGGTGGCCGGTGGGTTGCTCACCGCGGTCGACTGGCGCTGGGTCTTCTTCGCGCCGGTGGTGGTGGCCACCGCCATTCTGATCGCGGCCGTACCGTTGATTCCCCGCGATCCACCCCGTCCGGCACGCGCGGGAGGCATCGACGTGCTGGGTACGGCCACCCTGACCGGCGGCATGATGCTGCTCGTCGTGGCGGTGGTCCGTGCACCGGACGTCGGTGTCGCGGTCACCCTCGGCACCTTCGCCGCCGCGTCGGTCCTGCTCGCGGTGTTCGTGGCCGGGCAGCGTCGGTCGTCCGCGCCGCTGATCCGGCTCGGCATCCTGCGCTCCGGTCCGTTGCTGCGGGCCAACGCGGGCGCGATGCTGCTGGTCGGTTCGTTCACCGGGTTCCAGTTCGTCGCGGTGCTCTACCTGCAGGAGTTGCGCGGCTGGTCCGAGTGGGAGACCGGGCTGGCACTCGCGATCATCGGCGTGGACGCCGTCCTGGCACCCACGTTGACTCCCAAGTTGGTGGACCGCTTCGGTACGCCGATGGTCGTGCTCGGCGGGTTCCTGCTGGCGGTGGCCGCGTATGCCACCTTCCTGCCGCTCGGGGCGGATTGGACGTTCCCCGCGATGGTGCCGACGTTCCTGTTGCTCGGAATCGCGTTCGCGCTCGCCTACGGGCCGTTGACGATCGCGGCGACGGACCGCGTCGCCGAGCAGGAGCAGGGCCTGGCGAGCGGAATCCTGACCATGTCGTTCCAGTTCGGGGCGGCGATCGGCCTGGCCCTCGTCACCGCGGTGGTGGTGGGCACGGAGAGCCGCGGGGCCCTGGACAGCTTCCGAGCAGCACTCGTCGTCCCGCTGGTCGCGGCCGTGATCGGCGCCGCGCTGAGCCTGCCCGGCCTGGGCGCACGGTCCTCGGCGGAGTCGCATCACCCCTGAGCGGCAGTCAGGGGTGATGCGACGCGTCGGCGTCCTCCCGCCGGGACCGGTCAGGCCGCTACCCGTCGGCGAGCGAGCACGGAACGGGATCGCCGGATCGGCGCCGACGGGGCATCATCCCTGCGCGCCGAATCCGCGGTCGTACCCGTGGTGGCAGGGTCATGCGGAGTTGCGCCACTTGCGGCCATGTCGGCCGATGAGCCGGTCGGCGTCGGTCGGGCCCCAGGAGGCGGCCTCGTAGGTGGGGATCGGCGAGTAGTCCTTCTCCCAGTGGTCGATGATCGGGTCGACGATCCGCCAGCACTGCTGAACCTCGTCACTGCGGATGAACAGCGACGCGTCACCGATCAGCGCGTCCAGGAGCAGACGCTCGTACGCCTCCGGGGACTCTTCGACGAACGTCTGGTCGTACGAGAACTCCATGGTGGCGGTGCGGACCCGGAAGGAGTGGCCCGGCACCTTGGCACCGAAGCGCAGCGAGATGCCCTCGTTCGGCTGGATCCGCAGGATCAGCGCGTCAGCTTCGAGGCCGGTGAGCTGATCGGTCGGAATGGGCAGGTGCGGCGGTCGCTGGAACTGCAGTGCCACCTCGGTGAGCCGGGCCGGCAGGCGCTTGCCGGTGCGGACGTAGAACGGCACCCCGGCCCAGCGCCAGTTGTCCACGTTGAGCCGCATGGCGGCGTAGGTCTCCGTCCGCGACAGGGGGTCGACGCCGGTCTCCTCGCGGTAACCGGCCATCAACTCCTCGCGGGTGCCACCCCGGGTGTACTGTCCCCGGACCGCGGCTTCGGCGATGTCCCGGTCGGTGGGAAGGCGGATCGCCTGCAGCAGCTTGACCTTCTCGTTGCGCAGGCCCTCGGCCTCGAACGAGGCCGGTGGCTCCATCAGTGCCAGCGCGAGGACCTGGAGCACGTGGTTCTGCACGATGTCCCGCATCGCGCCGGCGTCCTCGTAGAAGCCGCCGCGGCTGCCGACGCCGAGGGTCTCGGCGACGGTGATCTGGACGTGGTCGACCCAGGAGCGGTCCCAGATGGGCTGGAAGATCGAGTTCGCGAAGCGCAGCGCGAGGACGTTCTGGACGGTGTCCTTGCCCAGGTAATGATCGATACGAAAGACCTGGTGCTCGTCGAAGGCGCTGTGCACGACGCCGTCGAGTTCGCGGGCCGTGACCAGGTCGCGCCCGTACGGCTTCTCGATGACCAGGCGGGAGAATGAGCCTTCGCGTGGCTGGTTGAGCCCGACGCGGGCGAGTCCATTGATCACCGGCTCGAAGGCGCCGGCCGGGGTGGACAGGTAGAAGAGCCGGTTGCCGGACGTGCCCCGCTGTGCGTCGAGCTCGTCGAGGGTCTCCACGAGTCGCTTGTAGGTCTCCGGGTCGTCGTAACCGCCGGTCACGTACCGCACGCCGCCCTGGAGTTGCCGTTTGCTGGCGAGGGCGTGTTCCCCGAGCGCGCTCTCGGCGAACTGCTCGTCGGTCATCGACGTGCGCGCGACACCGACGAGCGCGAACTGATCCGGGAGTCGCTCGTGCCGAGCCAGGCTCTCTACCGCTGGCAGCAGCTTGCGCCGGGTCAGGTCACCGGACGCACCGAAGATCACCAGCGTGGCCGGCGGGGCACTCCGCTCCTGGATGAGCTGGGATGCGTGGTCCATTGTCTGCGTTCCTCCGGGCACAAGTGGTGTGGGGTGGGGGATGCCGTGCTGTCAGGCCAGGAATTGGGCGGCTGTGGCAGTGGTGTCCGACGGCCACCCGGCGTGGCTCGTTGGTTGCGGAGCTTGAGCCTCGCATGCCGGATGACGGGTAGGCGACTCGGTGACGGCGTTGGCTGGCACCGCCGCGATGGGAAACCACCCCACTCGCCGTGCATACGGCGTCCGGCCACTGGGTGCTCGCCGACGGATGGGGGAGGATGGGACCCATGCCCCAAGGCTTCGTCGCGGAACCGTCGTGCGCGGTGTGCGGACGACCGTCAGCCCACATCGAAATCGTCGCACCCGCGGCCCAACCGGAGAGCTGGCAACGCTGGCGACCGTCGCAGCGCGACGCCTTCACCGCGGCCCGACAGCCGCACGGCGGTGAGCAATGGTGGCTGCTGTACGCCGGAATCGTCGCGGGCAACGGGTCCGGACGGCCAGTGGACCCGGCAGAGGCGCACCGTATCGCCGACGCCTTCATCAAGCCGTACCGGTACGCCGCCGTCACGACGGCCGGCTTCTACGACGACGCCGGATTCTGCGAGCGGTGTGACGCCCCGTTCTGCTTCCACCACTGGAATGTGTCCAGCACAGGCTACGGACGTTGCCCCCAGGGCCACGGCAAGAGCCTGGACCCGCACTGGTGGCCTGAGGACTCGTAAGGCCTGGCCGGGCCCGCGGCCGGCGCCGGTCAGCCGGCACGCATCCCGGCCAGGACCAGACCGGCGAGCCGATCGGCGACCTGGGCGTGCCGCGCGGGTGGCAGCCCGCGCAGCGACGCGATCGCGAGCAGCCCGGCCCGCACGTCGTCCGGGCCGACACCGGCGCGCAGCAGCCCGGCGTCGCGGGCCCGCACGATCAGCACGTTCATCGCCCGCGTGTGCTCCCGACGTTCGGCCGCGAAGGCCTCGGCGACCACGCCCGGCCCCAGCAGCGCCTCGTTGAGCGCGCGATCGTGGACCTGGCGATCGGCGAACGCCCGGATCATGCCGGAGAGGGCACGCCACGGATCCGGGTCGTCGAGGGCACGGCGCATCTGCTCCCCGCAGGCCTCGACCCGCTCGGCGAGGACGGCGGTGAGCAGGTCCGCGCGGGTGGGGAAGTGCCGATAGAGGGTGGCCACCCCCACGCCCGCGCGGCGGGCGACCTCGCGCATCGGCGCCTCGACCCCCGACTCGGCGAACGCCTGCCGGGCCCCCGCCGTGATCCGGTCGCGGCGACCTCGCGCATCGGCGCCTCGACCCCCGACTCGGCGAACGCCTGCCGGGCCCCCGCCGTGATCCGGTCGCGGCGACCTCGCGCATCGGCGCCTCGACCCCCGACTCGGCGAACGCCTGCCGGGCCCCCGCCGTGATCCGGTCGCGGTTGACGCGGGCGTCCGAGCGTGGCATCCGAGACATCTCGCGTCCGCTTCTCTCTCACTTCGGCCTGGCCGGAACGGGCGTTCCGTTCACCGACTTACGGTACGGCGGGAGGTACAGCCATGTTCGCAGTGCAGTACGACCGGTTCGGCGGTCCGGAGGTGCTTCACCTCGGCGAGGCCGAGGCGCCACGGCCGGGGGTCGGGCAGATCAGGATCCGGGTACGCGCCGCCGGGGTGTCACCGGTCGACGCGGGCCTGCGTTCCGGACGCACGCCGATGAGCGCCCGGCTGAGCCTGCCGCACATTCCCGGCGTCGACGCCGCGGGCACTGTCGATGAGCTCGGCGACGACAGCGGCGAGACGGCTGTCGGGGACGAGGTCTTCGGCACCGTGGATCTCGCGAGCCTGGGCGGAGCGAGCGCGGAGTTCGCGGTGCTGCAGATGTGGGCGCCCAGACCGGCCGGGATGTCGTGGGCGCAGGCCGGGGCGGCCGGCTCCAGCGTGGAGACGGCCACCCGCGCGCTCGACCTGCTCGACCTGCGAGCCGGGATGACGCTCGTGGTCGACGGCGCGGCCGGCGGTGTGGGCAGCGTGGCAGTCCAGCTCGCCGCGAGCCGGGGCGTACACGTCATCGGCACCGCCAGGGCGGACAATCACGCGTTCCTCGCCGGGCTCGGCGCGCGGCCGGTCCGGTACGGCGCGGGACTGGCCGACCGGCTCGCCGCCCTCGGGACGACCCGGGTGGACCGCGCGCTGGATGTGGCCGGCGCCGGATCGCTGGCCGAGCTGGTCGCGGTGACCGGCGACCCGGCGGCGGTGGTGACCCTGGCCGACTTCGCCGCGGCGCAGCACGGCGTACGGCTGTCGATGGGGGCGCTGGCCGGTGAACCGGACGGCCGGCACGGCCTGCGCGCCGTGGCCGAACTGGTCGATCAGGGCCGGTTCACGGTGCCGGTCGAAGCGGTTCACCCCTTCGCCGCCGCGGCCGAGGCGCATGCGGCGATCGAGCGTGGATCCCGTCGCGGCAAGATCGTCCTGAGCGCCGTCGGCGGAGTCAACGGATCGGGGGATCAGCGCCGTACCGGCCGATGAAGCCGCCGGTCGCAGACCGTTGTCTCCGCAGGCGAGCGGCTCGCGGCAACGCGACCTGTCAGCGGAACGCGTCGATGTTGCGGGCGGCCCAGGCGGCGAAGGGGCGTGGTGCGCGGCCCAGGATGTCGGCCACGTCCGGGCTGATCCGCTGCTCACGAGCGGTCGGCGCACCGATGATCGCCAGCGTGCCCTCGACCACCGCCGGCGGCATGAACCGCAGCATCTGTTCGCGGGCTTCGTCTGGCGTCTGGTTCACGAAGCCGATCGGCTCCCCGAGCGCGGCGGCGAGTTCGGCGACCCGTTCGCGCGGCGTACTCAGGGCAGGGCCGGTCAGCTCGTAGGTGTGGCCGACATGTGCGGGGTCGAGCAGGGCGGCGGCCGCCACTTCGGCGATGTCGGCCGGGTCGATCAGAGGCAGGCCGACGTCGCCGAACGGTGCGGCGACTATCCGGTTGCCCCGGACCGGTTCGGCCCAGGCGATGGCGTTGGAGGCGAAGCCGCCGGGGCGCAGGATCGTCCAGCCGAGACCGGAGTCACGGACGAGGTCCTCGACGGCGCGCAGTGGCGCATGTGACGGCGAATCCGGTCGGGTGCCCGCCGCCTGCGAGGACTGCAGCACGATGCGCTGCACGCCACCGGCCGCGACGACCCGCAGGATTCCGCGCATGTCGAGATGAGCTCCCGCGCCCTCCACGAGCAGGAACAGCGCCTCGGCGCCGTCGAGCGCCGGACGAAGGCTCTCCGGCTGCTCAAGGTCCGCGCGATGGTGGCGAACGCCGTCCGGTACGACGAGTGGGCGTCGGCCCCGGGACACCGCCGTCACAGCCTTACCCGACGCCCCGAGGATCGACGAGAGCGTACGGCCGACGTTTCCGGTGGCTCCTACCACGACAAACATGTCTGCATCTCCAGTTCGACCGTGTCGTTCGCACGGCTGAGGGGAGACGCTAGTAGCGTTGGCATAGTAGGTACCTAGAGGATAGTAATGGGTTTGTGACGGAGGCCACGTGAAGCAGTCGGCAGATCCTGAGCTGGCATGTCCGGTGGCGCCGGTCGTCGACATCGTCTTCAGTCGATGGACCACGCCCATCCTGTGGGCTCTGCACGAATATGGTCGGCAGCGCTTTGTGGAGCTTCAACGCCGGTTGACCAGCATCACGCCGAAGGTGCTCACCCAGCGGCTGCGGCAACTCGAACGTGACGGGCTCGTGGCGCGCACCTACCACGCCGAGGTGCCTCCTCGAGTCGAGTACGAGATCACCGAGTTGGGCGCCAGCCTCGGCCCGCTCTTCGCGCACCTGGCCACCTGGGCCGATGCCCACCTCCCCGAGGTGGAGCGAGCGCGGCTCTCCTACGACGTCGGGCAATGAGCCAGGTCGGGTCCACGCCGCGCGCCGTCCTACCGACGGCGCTGGAGCCTGACCTGGACCATCGAGCCGCACGACGCTCACGCGATCTGCTTGGCCCTCGACGAGACAGGAATCGGTGGCATGCGACGACGTTCCAAGGTTCGACTGTCGGTGGGTGCAGGCGCAGCGAGGAAGGCCAGGACCTTCGTGTTCAGCTTGCCGTTCATCGCGGTCGGAGGGTTCCTGCTCTGGGTGGCCTTTGATTTGATCTTTGAGTCGCTTACGGAGAGCCCAATCAACGTGTGGGGCTCGCTGCTACCCCACGTCCTCATCTCTGCCGTGCTTGTCCTGGGGGCCTACGTCGTAGGAGCGGTCAGCTTGGCAATGGTCGCTGTGATCTCGTATGGAGCATGGCTGGACGGGACGTTGCTCGGGGAGCGTCGACTGCTCCGTACGCGGTGGGTGGACTTGTCCAAGGCTGATGTCGGAGCGGAGGGCGGCCCCAGGCGAGGCTTCATGTCACTGCTGGTCGTCACATCGAACCCGGAAGTCCGGGTGAGATTGCCCGTACAGGGAGCGAACAGCCTGCCACCGGAGGAGTTGCTCGCGTTGGCCGACGCTATTACTGCCACGAGGATGCGTCAGGGTTCGGACGACGCCGCCTTCGTAGTCGCAGACCGCCTGCGAAGCCTGGCCTCGTGATTTCCTGAACGGTGGTGTCGGCCGAGCACGGGCCGCTCCAGGCCCATCTGTAGCAGGGGAGCGGATCGACCTCCGAGATACACGTCGGACGGCCATCGTCGATGCGCCGGCCGGGCCATTGGCGACGGCAGCGGAACGTGCTCAACTGGGCTGGTGACCACCGCCCCGCGTCGCGCGGGCGGTCCTGAGTCAGTTGGCTGTAGCACCGGGAGGTCAGGTGTCGCGCCCCCCTTACCGTCCTGACGTCGTGCTCGTCCCCGCGTGGGTGGCGGAGAGTCCGGAGACGGTCGAGCGACTCAACGGGTTGCTGGCCGAGGCCGGTCTCGGCCGGCCGTTGTCCCCGCCGGCCGCCCCCGCACCGCCCGCCGTCGAACTGGTCGAACTGCCCGTTGAGGGTGACCCGGTGGCCGTTGCCCGGGCCAGCCGCCGACTGGCCGGCCGATCCGACATTGACGTGCCGGAGTGCCTGCCCGACTACGAGTGCACGGCCGCCACCGTCGAGGACGACGCCCGGCCGGAGGCGAATCTCTACCCGTACTTCCGGGCCAGCGGCTGCAAGAGCGGGCACGGCACCGTCGCCTGGCTTCCGGCGCCCGACCACGTGATGCTGCCGAAGCCAATACGGCACCCGGCCAGCCTGCTACCGGCCGGACGTCCCGTGGTGGCACTGCTCGACACCGGGGTGCGGGAGCACGACTGGCTCGTGGAGGCGAGCGGCGAGCCGTACTGGGAGGAGGCCCAGGGATGGAGGCCGTCGCGCGCCATCCCGCCGGTTGCCGGGCAGGAGAGCCGCGGCGAGGAGACCGACCAGCCGGACTTCGGCAGTCATTGGGGCCACGGCACCTTCCTCGCCGGACTGGTCCGTCTTGAGGCGCCCGACGCGCGGATCCTCTCGATGCGGGTGATGAGCGACGCGGGTCGGGTCAGCGACCTGAACGCGGCACACGCGCTCAACTGGCTGGCGGACCGGGTCGACGACGGTCAGCGCGTCGACGTCGTGCTGACCGCGTTCGGCCGTTCGGGGGCCGGCGAGGAAGAAGAGATGCAGCCGGTCCGCCACGCGCTCAAACGCCTCGCGGACCGGGGCGTTCCGGTGGTCGCCTCGGCCGGCAACGACGGTACGGACAGTCCGGTCTATCCGGCTGCCTTCGCGGCCGACCCGACTCTCACCGTGATCAGCGTCGGGGCCCACGCCTCGCCGACCACTCGAGCGTCGTACAGCAACCACGGGGTGTGGGTGCGCCAGTGGCGCGAGGGCACGAACGCGGTCAGCCTCATGCCCCTGTCCACGGCACCGGTCACCGCTCAGGGCGCCTACGCCTACTGGAGCGGCACGTCGTTCGCGGCGGCCCGGTACGCGGGTCAGCTCGCCCAGGGGCTGGTGCCGCCGCCCGTGCTGGTGCCGCCACCCGTGCGGCTTCCGGACTGATGCCATGTCCCATCTGTCGGAGACCCCGGTGGACCGCGCGGGCGCGTCGCTCGACCGCGCGGCACGCCTCGGCGAGCGTCTCGACCGGGCCAGGGCGGGCGACCGGGACGCCCTGGACGAGGTGGTCCGGGACCTCAACCCGCTGCTGTGGCACGTCGCCCGAGCGCAGGGCCTCGACGCCGAGGCGGCCGCCGATGTCGTCCAGACGACCTGGCTGGAGTTGGTACGCGGACTGCACACCATACGGTCCTCGAACGCGCTCACCGCGTGGCTGGTGACCACCGCCCGCCGGGAGTCCTGGCGGGTACGTGGGCTCGCCCAGCGTCAGACGCCGCATAATGCGGCGAGGCTGGAGTCCTCGCCCGACCCGGATCCCGGCCCGGCAGACCTGCTGCTGTCCGAAGAACGTGACCGGGCGCTGTGGCAGCACGTCGCGCGGCTGCCGGAGCGGTGCCGGGCGCTGCTGCGGATCGTCGCGCACGTCGATCGCCCCGACTACACGGCGGTGGCCGAGGCGTTGGGCATGCCTCGCGGCAGCATCGGGCCGACCCGCGGCCGGTGCCTGGCGAAGCTACGGGAGATGTTGGCCGCTGACTCGACGTGGAGCTCGACGTGACCGCCCCAGATTCCGCCGGCGAGCCGCTCGACGACCTGGACCAGGCGATTCTGGACCAGCTCGCCGCAGTTCTCAGCCGGCTCGACCCGCCGCCGTCCGACCTCGACGACCGGGTACGCCTCGTGCTGGCGCTCGACGACGTCGACCGGGAGTTCGCTCGGCTGCGCGAGGAGCAGCTGGTCGGCGCGGTGCGTGGCACGGAACGGACCCGCACCCTGACATTCGACGCGGAGAGCCGAACCGTGATGATCACGATCATGGACCGGCCCGACGGCCTGGTCCGAATCGACGGCTGGCTCGCGCCTGGCGCCGCCGTACGGGTCGAGCTGCGGTACCCCGAGCCCGAGCCGTCCCAGACGGTGGAGTCCGACGTGTCCGGCCGGTTTGTGCTGGACGGCGTGCCGCACGGCCTGGCGCAGGTGGTGGTGCACCCGGCGCGGGGTGAGCACGCGCCCCAGGTGGTCACGCCGGCCCTCGCCCTGTGACATGGACCCGGCCGCACTCGCTCGCCGAGCCACCCGTTGGCACGCGGCGGGCCTGGCGTCGAGCGACGCCGGTCAGCCGGGGCGGGCCGCCCGGGAACTGCGGGCGGGCCTGCGGCTGGCGAAGCGCCACCCCGCCCTGCGCGACATCCACGCCCGCCTGCTGATCAGCCTCGCCTGGGCCGAGTCCGAGCGCGGCCGGGTGGAGCTGGGCTTCCGGCTGCTGGACGAGGCCGAGGCGCTCGTGGCTGCGCCGCAGCGGCCGATCCTGCTCGGCCAGCGGGCCCTGCTGCTCAAGCGCAGTGGCCGCAACGCGGAGGCGCTGCGCCAGTACGACGAGTCCATTGACCTGTTGAGCGACCTGACCTATCCGCCTGATCTGGTCAAGGCGCTCAACAATCGCAGCCTCGTGCACCTGGAGGCGGGCAACGTCCGGCTCGCCCGGGCCGACCTGCGACGCTGCGCCGAGGTCGCCGCCCGGCACGGGCTCGGTCTGCACGTGGCCATGGCGCGGACCAACCTGGGTTGTCTGGACGTGATCGCCGGTGATCTGCCCGCCGCGCTGCGTGCGTTCGCCCAGTCCGACGCCGACTACCGGGTGCTCGCGCCGGGTCGGCTCGCCAACCTGGCCGTGGAACGGGCCCGCGCGTTGGTCGCCGCCGGGCTGTACCGCGAGGCCGAACGGCAACTCGAAAGCGCGGTGGAGCGGGCGGCGCAGCAGCAGCTCGGACACACGTACGCCGATGCTCTTCAGGTCCGCGCGGAGGCGGCTCTGCTTGCCGGCGAACCTGTTGCTGCCGCGCGGTGGGCCCGACGCGCCCGCGCCGCGTTCCTCGGCCGTACAAACGTCCGCCGTGCGGCCCTGGCTGCCCTGTTCGAGCTACGCGCCGACCAGGCGGTCGGCGAGGTCGACCAGGCGACGGTGGCCCGGCGCGCCGGGGTGCTGGCCGGCCGGTTGGCCCGGCTCGGGCTCCCCGAGGATGCCCGGCTCGCCGGCCTGGTCAAGGCCCGGGCGCTGGTGGCCGCGGGACGACCCCGCCGGGCGGCGGAGCTGATCGGGCGACAGTCCGGACCGCGGCGGACCGATCGGCTCGACACGCGCCTGCTCTGGCACATGGCCCGGGCGGAGGTGGCGGCCTCGGTCGGCCGGTCGGCCGAGGCGCGGCGGAGTCTGCTGGCCGGGATGGCCGCTCTGCACCGGCACCGCGCCCGGTTCGGCTGCGCCGACCTGCAGACCGGGGCCGCAGTGCACGGCCGTGACCTGGCTGAGGCGGGGCTCGCCGCGGCGCTGGCAGAGGGCTCCGCCAACGCCGTGTACCGGTGGTCCGAGCGGGCCCGGGCCCAGGCGCTGCTGCTCCCCCCGGTGCGGCCACCCGACGACCCGGTCGCTGCCGAGGCGCTGGAGGAGCTGCGCCAGCTACAGCACCGCGTCCGGCAGGCGGAACTCGCGGGCCGCCCGACCCTGGCCTTCCACAGTCGGTTGGAGGCGCTCCAGCGGGTGATCCGGGAGCGGGCCTGGGCGACGCCCGGTTCCCGGGACGTGGCGCCGCCGACGCCGGCGCCGCTGACCGCCGTGACAGCGCAGCTGGCCGGCGCGGCGCTCGTCGTGTACGTGGCCGCCGGGGACGTCCTGCGCGCGCTGGTGGTCACTGACCGGGCGACGTCGGTGGTGGTGCTTGGCGACCGCCGCACGGCGGAGGAGGCGGTACGACGGTTACGCGCCGACCTGGACGCGCAGGCGGGCCGGTCCATGCCCGCCCGGCTGGCGGCGGTGGTCCGCGCCGCAACGCGGCAGGACGCCGACCAGGTGGAGTCGATGGTGCTCGACCCGGTACTTCCGCTGGTCGGCGACCGGGACCTGGTGCTGATTCCGACCGGGCTGTTGCTGACCACGCCGTGGCACGCCCTGCCGGCGTGTGTGTCCCGGCCCGTCACGGTGGCGCCGTCGGTCGGGGTCTGGCTGGCCGCCCGGCGCCGCCTGAACGTCGGCAGGCCCGCCGGGGAGTCGGCGGCGGTGACGGTGGTGGCGGGTCCGGGAATCCCCCGAGGCGAGGCGGAGGCCCGCGCCGTCGCGTCGCTGCACCGAGGTGCCGTCCTGCTCACCGGGGCGGAGGCCACCCCGACGGCTGCACTCGCGGCGATGGCGGGCGGCGGCCTCGCCCATGTCGCCGCGCATGGGCAGCACCAGACCGAGAACCCGCTGTTCTCCACGCTGGAGCTGGCCGGCGGTCCGCTGATGGGGTACGACGTGCAGGAACTGCGGACCGCGCCCCGTACCGTGGTCCTGTCCTGCTGTGACCTGGGCCTGACCGATGTGCGGCACGGCGACGAGGCGCTCGGCATGCCGACCGCTCTGCTTGCCGCAGGCACCGCCACGGTCGTCGCGAGCGTCACCCGGGTCGCCGACGAGGGGGCCATGGAGATCATGGCGGCCTATCATCGGGCGGTCGCCGCGGGCCGGCCGTCGGCGGCCGCGCTGGCCGAGGCCGTGAGCGGCAATCAGTCCATGAGCTTCGTCTGTTTCGGTGCCGGCTGAATCAACCGCGCCAGAGTCGCGCCGACAGCAGGTATCCAGCATGCCTCCCGGCTCCCCATGCAGGCATGACTGACCACAATGTGAAGAAGCTCCGACGCCGGGCGCGTCTCGCCGCCGGCCTCACCGTGCTCGCCCTGGCGGCCGGTCTCCTGACGGCGTGCCGCACGAACGGCGGCGCGGCGAGCAGCGGTGCCGAGAACCGCCCCGGCACGGCCGACGGCCTCGCGAAGATCGCCGGAGGTGGCGGCTGTCCGCCGGCCGGCACCCGCAGCGGCGGACTGCTCCCGAAGCTGGATGAGGGCAGCTACACCTCGATCGAAAACCCCTGCCTACCGTACGTCGACCTGGTCAGCGAGGTGACCCAACGGATCGTGCCGGGGCAGCGACCCCAGGTCAACCAGTTCCTCGACAACCTCGGCCGCTTCGCCGACCGGCTTGGCCAGGTCAACGACGCGGTCGAATGCGCCTACCAGACGGACCGGCTGGCGGTGCGCATCTACCAGAGCCGGCGCAACTCGTGGGCGGTCGGCGTGGTCGCGGTCCTCCGTGGCCGCGTCGGCGCGGTCGCCGACACCGCCGCCTGCTTCCTGATCAAGCAGATCCCGCTCCTGGACCTGGCGACTCAGGGCATCGGGCCGGATCAGGACACCCCGTCGTACTGCTTCGACACCAGCCACCAGCGACGCGCCGGCGAGGACTACACCATCATGTGGATCGGCTCGTCGGCGCTCACCTGCCGCGGACTCCAGGACGGCCTGGTTCCCGGCGACGGCCGGCTTGTCGCGGTGAAGGCCCGCCCCGACGTGTCACTGCGTGCCGGCCCGTCCACCGGTGACCGGGTGCTGCGAAAGGTGCCCGATGGCACGCTGGGCCGGGTGACCTGTTACCGCCTCGGGGAAGCCGTCAAGGGCGACGAGGCGTGGGCCCGGACGACCGTCCTCGGCGACACCGGCTGGATCGCCGCGACCTACCTCGACAGCGCCCTGCCAATCCGGAGCACCGGGTTGTGCCCGGACAACTGAGGCGCCACCGTGCGTGCGGCCCGGCGGCCGGAGAGATGCCGCGCCGCACAACCGCAGATGGCGGACATCCTCGCTGAGCGGGGTGCGGCGGCACTCACCGGGGAGAGGACCCGACGGATCGGTATCTGCGACGGCCCCTGCCGCCACCTGTTGAGAAGACCGGCGGGAAGTCGCTCCGGCCGGAGAAGGGAGCAGGACACATGTGCGGTATTCAGATCGGTGCCGAGGAGCTGGAGAGCATCCTCGTCAACCGGGGGCCGGACGTCTCCGCTGAGGAGGCCGCCGCCTGCGGCGTCCAGATCGGGGCGCCGGAGGTGAGCCGGGTTCTCGCCAACCGCAGCGCCGCGCAGATCGCGGACGCCGCCTGCGGGATCCAGATCGGCGCGCCGGAGAACGCCACGCTGCAGCGCGAGACCGGCCCGAGCGCCTGACCGGATGCGGCACGGCGGGGCCTGTCGGCGGCTGTGAACGGCCTACAGGCCCCGCTGGGCCAACAACTTCAGGACACTGCTGGAAGGAAGAACCATGATCGGCACCCGCCTGGATGACCTCGACGCGCCGCGACTGATTCGCAGCGAACATGGCTGGTGGTTCATCGGGAACCAGACCTGGACCCTGCTGCGCCCCGAGTGTGTAGGGCCCGACGGCACGCTGGACGATACGACCACCGGCTTTCTCCGCCGCATCGGCGCGTTCCAGCCGCGCGTGCCGGTCTCGTTCTCGCTGACCGTGCTCACCACGACCACCTGCAACCTCGGCTGCGCCTACTGCTTCCAGAACACCGGGATGGACGACGCGGGCGGCGCACGGCCGCCGCGGATCCGGCGGGCCTGGCTGGACACTGGCACCGTCGATCGCATCATCGCGTTCGCCCGCGACCGGATGCGTCAGTGCGAACTGGATCGCCTGTACCTGCTGTTGTTCGGGGGTGAGCCGCTGCTGAACCCCCGGGGCTGCCTCACCCTGCTGAACCGAGCGCGCGAGATCGGGCTCGACCAGTCCGCGATGACCACGAATGGGGTACTGCTGAGCCCGAGACTGGCCTCCGACCTGTACGCGGCGGGTCTCAACGGCGTCCAGGTGACGTTCGACGGCAGCCGGGCGGACCATGACCAGATCCGGGTCAAGCGGTCTGGAGCCCCGACCTTCGACACCATCCTGCGCAACGTCGCGCGAGCGACCGAGGTCACCGGGCTGAACTGGAATCTGCGGGTGAACGTGTCGCACCACAATGTCGACCGGATCGCCGACCTCGTCGGGGAACTGGCCGCCGGCCTGGACCCCGACCGGTGCACCGTCACGTTCGCCTGGGTGGGCGACGCGGGCTTCGGATACCGCAACACCATGCGGCACATCGACACGGTGAGCGAAGCGTTCGCGAGTTGGAGTATCGCTGCGTTGGAGGCGGGCTTCCGGATGGTCCGACCCAGCATGAGAACCACCTGCCACATCTGCTCGATGCCCGGAGGTCGGTACGGCGCCGTGGTCAACGCCGACGGTCAACTCTTCAGCTGCTGGCAGTCGGCCGGCAAGCCCGGCTTCGAGGTGGGCAGCATCGACGAGGGGTACCTAGACGTGGCCAGCGTCCCGGATCGCTGGGTGCGCTGCGGCTACGAGTACGAACAGCCGGAACCGGCGGTGGCCGACACCTTCCAGGACCGGGTCGACGGCCGGTTGCTGGACTACCTCTACACCAGTGGACGCTTGTAGCCCTGCCGACAGGACAACGTCGACCAGCGCTGCCATCGGCCACCTCATGAGTACGAATATCCGGGTGACCGGGGCGGACGAGCCTTCCGGCAGAGTGAGGGTCATGCGAGCCGGGCGCGGGCGTAGACGTCGCCCGAGTTGGCCTCGTGGGGGAGCGCCCGCAGGTACGCCGCCACCTCGTCCGCCGGAAGCCAGCCGTTGAGGGCGAACGTCATCTCGTCGCCGAGCGCCACGGTGAACCGGGTGAAGCCGAGGCGGGTGAGCCGGTCCAGGCAGTGCGCGGCCAGGGCCCGTTCGATGGTGGTGAACTCGAAGGACAGCGCCGGCAGGGGGTGGCTCAACCCGGCCAGCACGGCGCCCTCGAAACCCTCCACGTCGATCTTCACGAAGCCCGGCACGCCGTGTGCCGCGACCAGGGTGTCGAGCGTGGTTCCGGCCACCTCGATCTCGACGTCCCAGATCTCGTCCTGCCAGCCGCCGGCCCCCTCGGCGGCCTGCAGGAAATCCGCCGAGGCCGTGGAGATCGTCGGGTTCGCCGAGTTGACGTGCAGCCGCACCGGCTCCGTACCCGGCCCGCACGCCGCCTCCACCACGGTCACCCCCTCGTCACCCGCGTACAGGGCGCGCAGGGCCCGGGCGCAGAGCGGTTGCGGCTCGACGGCGACCACGCGCGCGCCCAGCCGCCGGAAGCTGCCGAGCCGGTCGCCCACGTGTGCGCCGACGTCGAAGACCAGGTCCCCTGGGCGAACCAGGGGCGCGTAGAACGCGTCCATCGCCGCCTCGCGCGCCGGGTCGCCGTAGTACGCCTCGAAGGAGCGGCTCAACCCGGACAGGGTCGGGTCCGCCTTGAGTGCATCCACCGCTCTGGGGTCGACCACTGGTCTGACCGTAGTCGCGTCCGAAGCAACGCGAAGACGATTCGCGCCAATTGCCCAGGGGTCGTCCCCGAGGGCGCCTTTTGAATCACCGTCGTCTCACCAGGTCAGACTGGTCCAGAAGGTTCCGCGCCCTGCTGAGCGTGACCAGGGCCGTGGCCAGCCAGTATGGCGAATGAACCTCTGTCCAGATGGCCACCGCCACCTCGGCACGGCGTCGGGCGAGGTCCGGTCTTCCGGCAGCCAACTGAGCTTCGGCCAGGCAGTGCAACGCGGCCGCCTCCCCCCAGCGGTTCGCCGCGGCACGGTAGACCCAGAGGGATTCGGCCAGCACGCGCCGGCCCTCGACCTCCTTGCCCTGTTTGACGAGGACGTCACCGAGCCAGCACCGGGCGTGCGTCGCGCTCAACTGGTCGCCCAGCGACAGGCTGATCCGTTCGGCGGTGCGGTAGTGCCGTTCGGCGGCGGCGTAGTCGCCGCCCAGCCGACTGATCTGCCCGAGGCAGCGCCACGCCTGCGCCTGCCCCGGCAGATAGCCGATAACCACGCTGCGCCGCAGGCTCTCGTCGAACACCGCCACCGCTTCGTCGCGGCGTCCCTGCTCCATCAGCGTGACACCAAGGCCGGTCGTCGCGTAGATCAGGCAGTTGTCGTTGCCGGCCTCCTCCGCGAGGTGGATGGCCCTGGCGAAATGCTCCTCCGCTTCGGCATACCTGCTCTGCAAGCGGTAGAGGTAGGCCAACCCAGCCGAGGTGCTGGCGATGCGCGCCTTGTCGGAGGGATCAAGCATGTCGATCGCCGCGCGGTAATGGCGTTCCGCTGCCGGGTAGTCGTCCACGATCGTCGACAACTCACCGAGGTTGCGCCGCAGGCTGGCCCCGACCGGGCCACCAGTCACCGACCCCATCGCGCGGCTGTGCAGGTGCAGCCAGTCGTCGAAGTAGCCCGACAGCTGCATGAATGGCGCCAGAGCCACGATCAGGCCAGCTGCGGGAAGCGGCACGGACGCCAGCATGTCTTCGGCGAGCGTCTTGAGGAAGCCGTACTCGTCCCGGAACCAGGCGAGCGGGTCGTCCAGCACCGCGTCACGTGTCTGATCGCTGAACGACCAGGGCGGGGCAGCGAACGGCACCTCGTCAAAGTCCGTGTTGATCCGGATGCCGGCCGCGCACGCCAGGCCCAACGCCCCGCCGAGCATCCGCAGCCGTGCCCGCTCCGTCTGGACCGGCGTGCGGATCTGCGCCGCCTTGTCCCGTGCGAACGCGGCGACCAGGTCGTGCATTCGGTAGCGCGGTGCGGCGTTGTCGGTGTAGCGCACAAACAGCAGGTGCAACTCCGCCAGGTCGTCGAGGAGCTTCGTCGCGTCGGCCGGCGAGGTGTCCATCAGAGCCGCGAGTGCCCACGGGGCGACGTCCCCCGTGTTGACCTGCGCCAGATACGACAGCGCCTCCTGCTGGTTGCTCGACAACGCCGCATACGTCAGCTCGATGCTGGCGCGTACCGCCACATCGCCCACCGTCAGCTCATCAAGCTTTCGATGCTCGTCGGCGAGCGCTCTGGCCAGAGCGCCCAGCGGCATGTCCGGGCGAGCGGCCAAGCGGGCCCCGGCAATCCACACGGCCAGCGGAAGCCGGTCGCAGCGGTTGACGATCTGGAACGCGGAGGGCTGTTCCCGGGCGACCCGCTCCTCACCGATCATGCGTTTGACCATCTCCAGCGCTTCCGGCTCGCTGAGCAGTCTCAGCGGCACCCGAGAGCCGTCCAGCCCGGGTAGGACGCTCCGGCTGGTGACGATGGTGGCGGTCTTCGGCCCCGAGGCGATGAGAGCCTGGACATCCCGGCCCGCGGCGGCGTTGTCGAGAACGACGAGCACGCTTCGCTGGGCGAGCAGGCTGCGGTAGAGGTTGATGCGCTCTTCGAGCGCGGCGGGCACGGAGTGGCTGCTGACGCCGAGGGCGCGGAGGAAGACACCGAGAACATGCCACGAGACGCCCGACCGGGGGTGCGGGCCACGCAGATCGGCGAACAGTTGTCCGTCCGGAAAATGCTCGACGGTCACTTGCGCCAGCCGGACCGCGAGGGTTGTCTTTCCCACCCCGGCCGGGCCGGTGATCACTACCGTACGCGTGCCCTGCCCGTCGGCGCGCAGGATGTGCCCGGCCCGGGACAGTTCCGCCTTCCGCCCCACGAACGAGGTCGGCCCACTCGGCAGCAGATACGGTGTGACCAGGGCCGCCCTGGTGGGGGCGGCACCGGCGGTGGTCTCCGCCTCGGCCTCCAACTGAGCCAGCTGACGACGCCGGCCTACCCATTCGGCCACCTCGTCCGGCGGCAGATCACACGCTTCCGCGATGGCGACCACGATGTCCAGGGACGGCAGCGTCGGTCGAGCGAGCGCCGAAGCCAGGGTGCTCGCGGGCAGGATCCGCCCTCTCTGCCGGGCCAGACGGGTCAGATCCCGGAAGGAGCGCCCCGACCAGGCTTTCAGCTGGCGGAGCGCTGCCACATATTCCACTGCGGTGGTCGCCGTGCTGGGTACCGGTGCTCGATCTGGCACGGTGGGGAGTGTAACTGGGTCGATTTACCGCCCGATCCTGTTGAGCTCGTTGGTCGGATTGCCCAGGAAGCCCTCGGCGTGTGTCGTCGGGGCCAGACACCGCAGGCCAACGTGGTTGTCGACGTCCTGGATGCGAGTCCGACGCCCGGACAGGAATATCCATTGCCCCTGGGACGGTGTAACGCTTACCTTGATTGAGCAAGGTCAACCGGACCAACCCAGGGAGTTCCCCGTGTTGCAGTACGCCTCCACCGAAAACACGCGGTTCATGCCGCGCGGCGGTGTCGTGCTGCCCTCGGTCGGGCAAGCCCACGACCTTTGCGCGAGTGAGCAGAACTGGAAGCCGGGGTGGCGGCGCGAATAGCGTCAGCGAAAGCTGCGAAGCCGCCCACCCCGACAGGGACAGGGCGGCTTTTTCGTTAACCGGCGACAACTTCACAGGGGCGTAGCTCAACTGGTAGAGCACCGGTCTCCAAAACCGAAGGTTGCAGGTTCGAGTCCTGTCGCCCCTGCTTCTCGTCCCGGCTTCGGCCGGCGACGTTGTTGATTCTCAACTCCACAGTGGATGGCATGAGCAAGACCCCGGCCGGCGGCTCAACGGGCCGGCCGGGGGCAATACCTCCGGGACGAGGGAGACGGCTGACCCGCTCGCTTTGGGAGCGAGAGACACGGGGTTCGACACCCCGGTCCCGGACCATGGGGTTGTAGCTCAGCTGGTAGGGCGTCGGCGTAGGCACGCCCAGCGCAAACTGCCGCATGACGGAAGGCCGCTCGGATCGGGTGGCTCCGCGCGGTACTCGCCCAACCGGCAGTGTGGCCACTGCTCCGGCCGCATCGGTCGACCACCTCCTGCCCCGCTCCCGGGGCTGTGGGGGTCGTTGGCGCGGCGCTGACCCGGCCGGCGGGCCATCACCCCGCCGGCCGCGATGGGAGCTGATGTAACCGGCAGCATCGCTGGCTCTGACCCAGCGCGTAGAGGTTCGAATCCTCTGCTCCCAGCTCGATGCCCTCGTAGCCCAGCGGTAGAGGCGACGGTCTGAGGGGCCGTGCAGGGCAGGTTCGAATCCTGTCGAGGGCACCATGCCGACGTAGCTCAACGGCAGAGCGTCCCGCTCATAACGGGAAGGCACCCGGATCGACACCGGGCGTCGGCACGCAGCACCACCTGCCCGGGTGGGCAAACTGGCAAAGCCGCCGCACTCAGACTGCGGAGATTCTGCGGGTTCGACTCCCGCCCCGGGTACGCATGGGCTCGTAGCTCATCTGGTAGAGCGCCGCTCTCGCACAGCGGAGGTGGCAGGTTCGAGTCCTGTCGGGTCCACCATGTCGTCGTCGCTGGTTCGATTCCAGCCGGGGGCTCGCACGGTCGTGTGCCCGAGTGGTCAGGGAGCGGTCTGCAAAGCCGCGCACCGGGGTTCGAATCCCCGCACGGCCTCGACTGCCATCCACTGCGGAGAGGAGGCTGACGGGGGTCAGCGGTTGTCATCCGGCCCGAGCGCACCGCGCCGCCAGGACTGCCATCCCCGGCACAGCAGGTAGGCGGCGGTGGTGGTCAGTGACACGAGCCCGTCGGCGATCAGGGTCCGCGTCGCGTGCGGAATGTCGAGGACGAAAGCGGCCTGCACGGTGACCACGATCTTGTGAAAGAGGAGGAGTTCCCACATGCCGCGTTGCTTGCGCGGCGCGACCGCCAGCAGGGCCCACATCCCGGCGAACACGATGTACGCGCACGTCCGCCAGAACTCCGTCAGCACCATGTCGTCGGGGAGGCTGCCGAGGCGGGAGAGGCCCTCGGCGAACGGGAGCAGGGTGGCCGCCGCGGTGATCGCCATCAGCACGCGCCCGGTGCGGTCCTGCCAGCGGGTCGGTTTGGTGTCGGCGGTCGCCGTGCCGGTGCGGATGTCGACGTGCGCGGTCATGGATCTCCCCGTTCAGTGTCCTGGCCAGATGTCAGACACTCAGATCTTCCGACGGCCGGTTTCGGCACCGCATCGGTAGGAATTGCCTACCCGTGATTCGGTGCGGACCGGCGTCATCAGCCCAGTCGGTCCAGCTTCTCCCGAGCGGTGCTGTCGGCCCGAGGCGTGAGGACGACGAGGCGCAGGTCGGTGTTCTGGGTGCTCAGGACGTTGGCGTCCAGCGGGATGGCGCCGACGTCCGGGTGCACGGCGGTCTTGTGCGCGCACTCGTGACTGGCCACCGCGCGAAGGGCCCAGAGGCGGCAGAACCTGTCGTTCCCGGCCATGCGCGAGATCAGTGCCGCCACTGCGGGGTCGTTCGGATAGCGGGCGCTGGTCGCGCGCAGGTCAGCCACCAACGACTGCTCGAAGTAGGCGCGCTCGGTGTCGGTCTGGCGGACCCGGGGGTTTCGGGACTCGAACTGGATGATCAGGGCGTTGCGATCGTCGGCGGTCGCGCCCGTGGGGTCGCCGAAGACGGCCGCGAACAACCGGTTCCAGTGCAGCAACCGCCAGACGGCGTCGTAGACGGCCACCGGGGTGTCGCCGAGGTGGTCGATGACGCGATGCAGGCTGCTGGGGATCAGGTGGGGTATCCGGTCCGGGTCTGCGGCGAAGCCGGCCAGGCGCATCAGGTGCGCCTCCTCGTCGTCGGAGAGTCGTAGCGCGCGGGCGAGCGAGGTGCACACCTGCGCCGACGGTGTCGCGGCTCGGCCCTGTTCGAGGCGGGCCACGTATTCGGGGGAGATGCCGGCCAGTGCCGCCAGCTCGCCGCGTCGTAGTCCGGCGACGCGGCGTGGGGACGCGTTCGTGACGCCGACCGCGGCCGGGTCCGTGCGATCCCGCCAGGCCCGCAACGCCGCTCCGAGGTCACTCATCACCCCATAATCCGCCATCCGCGTCGGGGGCTGAGTGGTACCAGCGGTACGCGGAAGACCTGTGACTCCCACAATCGTGGGTACGCCCCTGAGGATGGGGATCATGAGCAGAGTGACCAGGATGCACCACATCGGAGTGCCGGTAAGCGATCTGGCGCGGTCGGTGCGGTGGTACGAGGATGTCCTCGGCATCGCGCCGAGCGGTGTGACGATCTCGGCGGCGAATCCGGCGATCGGCGCGGTTGTCGAGGTGGAGAACGCGTCGATGCGGGCGTCGTTCGCGCTGGCCGGTGACAACGTCCTGCTGGAGCTCATCCAGTACGACAGCCCGCAGCCGAGGCCCTTCGCCGGGCGTAACTGCGACGTCGGGGTGATGCACCTGTGTTTCGAGGTCGACGACCTCGACTCGGCCCACCGCGAGCTGGTGGAGCGGGGCGTGCACGTCAATGCCGAGCCGGTCGTGCTCCAGGACGGCGACGGCGTCGACGCGGGCCCGCTGGCCGGGACGAAGATCCTCTATCTACGTGACCCCGACGGCATCCAGCTCGAGCTGTTCGAGTTGCGGTCGTAAGGGCGCCGACCCCACGCCCGGCGGTGGTCGACCGGATCGGTGAGCTGCCGCGGATACCATCGATCGGGCCAGACAACTGGAGGGGAGTTGGCACCGTTACCCGCCATCGGCTCGATACCGGTCCAGGGGCGTTCGTCGCTCGAGAGAGGGAGTTGGGCGAGATCGCCGCGGTGACGGCACCCGCGGCGCAAGGCCGTGGTGGGGCGATGCTCGTTGTGGGCGACGCGGGGATCGGCAAGTCGACGCTCATCGGTGAGGTCGCTGCTCGGCTGGACGGATGGCAGGTGCTGCGCGCCGGCGGTATCGAGTTCGAGAGCGAACTGCCCTACTCGGCCCTGCACCAGTTGTGCGCGCCCGTTCTCGACCATCGCGCCGGGCTGCCCGCGCCGCAGCGCAACGCGCTCGACACGGTGTTCGGGCTGCACGCCGGGGCCGCCCCGAATCCGATGCTGGTCGGCCTGGCCATCCTGGGCCTGCTGAGTGCCGCGGGTCGGCGTCGGCCGGTGTTCTGCGTCGTCGACGACGTACAGTGGATCGACGCCGGCTCGCGGCAGGTGCTGGCGTTCGTCGCGGCACGCGTGGCAGCAGAGCGGGTCGCCATGGTCTTCGCCGCCCGTGACACGGCATCGCTGTCGGAGCTCGGTCGCCTACCCGCCCGTACCCTCAGCGGGCTCACCGACTCGCAGGCCCTGACCCTGCTGCGGTATCGGACACCGTTGGGCCATGAGGCGGCGATCGTGCAGCGGATCCTCGCCGAAGCGGCCGGTAACCCGCTGGCCCTGGTGGAGTTCGCCCGCGACACCGGACCGTTCGGACTACCCGGGGACGGCGGGGACGGCACCGTGGAGCACCGGTTCGCAAGGCGGTTCCTGCGGCTGCCGGCATCCACGCGCTCTGTTCTGGCACTGGCCGCCGCGGAGCCGACCGGCGACCTCGTACTGCTGCGGCGTGCCATGGCACTTCAGGGCCTCGACGCCGCGGATCTCGTCGCGGCCGAGGACAGCGGCCTGTTGGTGACCGGACCGCGGGTGCACTTCCGGCATCCGTTGGCGCGTTCCGCGGTCTACCGCTCGGCCGGCGGCGGTGCCCGACGGCAGGCACACGCGGCGCTCGCCGCCGGGACGGACGTCGAGGTCGATCCCGACCGTCGCGCCTGGCACCGGGCGAACGCGATCATCGGCCCGGACGAGGAGACAGCGGCGGAGCTGGAGCGTTCGGCCGGACGGGCACAGCGCCGTGGCGGATTCGCGGCCGTGGCCGCGTTCCTCGAACGCGCGGCACGACTGACACCGGACCGGTCGCAGCAGGCGTACCGTCTGTTGGCCGCGGCCCGGGCACGGTTGAGTTCGGGGGCGCCCTCTGCCGCCCGGGAACTCGTGGGCGAGGCGGAGCGTCTCCAGCCGGAGTCGGCCGACCGCTGCTTCGCGCGTTTGTTGCGCGCCACGATCGACTATCACGTGACGCGCAGTATCCCGGCGACGGTCGCCCTCATCGACGCGGCCGACGGCGTGGGGGCCGATGACGTCCGGGAGACCTACCTGGAAGCCTTCGCGTCGCTCATGTTCAGCGTCGACGAACCCGGCAGGTTACGACGGCTCGCCCTGCACATCCGGGAACGGGTACCCCCGCGGCAGCCGCCATGTCCGGTCGACCTGCTGTTGCAGGCCTTAATCGAGCAGAACCTCCGTCGGGTGGACGAGGCGATGCCCGTGATGCGCCGTGCGGTCGACGCCTTCCGGGAGCACGGCCGAGCGGCCGACGCGGATCCGTGGTGGATGGAGCGCGCCTGCGTGTTGAGCGTCGACATCGGGGACGGCGACGCCATGGAGGAGATCGTCGACCGGCAGGTGGAGCTCGCCCGGGCGCAGGGCGCGTACGCGATCCTTCCCCACGCGCTGCGTTTCCAGGCGGTTGCCCGGACGATCGTCGGTCGCTTCGCCGACGCGCACGTCTGCATCATCGAGGCGCGTGCCGTCGACGAGGCCGCGGAGACCTCCAATCTCGTCGGGTCCGACCTGATGCTCGCGGCCTGGAGCGGAGACACCGACCGGTTCCGCGAGATCCAGGAGAAGCTGCGTGGCTGGGTGGAGGTGAACCCCACCGCACTGCACTACGCGAATGGCGTGCTGTGCAACGGCAGCGGTGACCACGAGGCGGCGCTCGACGCGTTGCTGCTGGTGCGGGACCAGCACCGGTGCGGCGCGTACGCCGTCACCGCCTTCCACCACGAGCTGGTCGAGGCCGCCGTGTCCGTCGGACGTCCCGACGAGGCCAAGGAGTCGGCCGAATGGATCGGGGAGGTCGCACGGGTCAACCCGAACGCGTGGACGACGGGCGCGCATCGGTTGGCGTGTGCGCTGCTCGACCCGGGGCTCGGCGCACAGGACCACTACCGCGAGGCGATCAACCGGTTCGCCGGAAGCCGGCTGCGGGTGCACTACGCGCGTGCCCGCCTGCTCTTCGGGGAGTGGCTGCGACGTGTCGGACGCCGTAGCGAGGCGCGGGTGGATTTGCGCGCCGCGTACGAACTGCTCTCCACCATCGGCGCGCGCGGGTTCGCCGCCCGCGCCGCCCGCGAACTGGATGCCATCGGCGAGCCGACCCTGGCCGACGACGCCGATCCGCTCGCCGGGCTGACCGCACGGGAGCTACTCGTCGCGCGCAAGGTCGCCGCCGGCGCGGGCACCAAGGAGGTCGCCGCGCTGCTGTTCGTCAGCCCGCGAACGATCGACGCCCACCTGCGTAACCTCTACCGCAAGCTGGGCATCACCTCACGCCGGCAACTGCGCGAACTTCTCCGCTGACGACGCGGACTTTCCGAGCGACGAGACGGCCCCACCGGTACGGGACCGGCGGGGCCGTCGAGTCGCGTCAGCCCCGGCCCCGCTCACACTCCCGTTCGGCCAGCGTCTTCAGCTCGGTCAGCCACGTCTCCAGGCCCCCGGCGAGAGCCGCGGTGGAGAAATCGACGTCCTGCTCCACCTGGCCACCACGCCATGTCTCCTCGGTACGCACCAGGACCCGGCCGTCGATCTCGGTGAACGTCCAGACGTGGACGCCCTCGTCGATGCGCAGCCCCACCCCGGTCGCCGGGCCGTCCCACCGGAGGCACTGCTGGTGCTGGAGCTGCCGGACGGTGGACGTGACGACGAGCGTCGTGGCGGGGTTCAACGCGGTCTCGGGCACCTCCGTCGTCCATCGGAACGATGATCCGGCACGCAGTGGGCCACGATCGAGCCGCTTGCTGGAGAGGACCGGCTGCTGCCACGACGGCCAGCGTTCCACGTCGGTCTGGATCCGCCAGACGGTCCGTAGCGGCGCGTCGATCACCGTCTCCGTCCGGTAGCGGATCTTCGCGGTGGTGTCGACGGTCTTTCCCGCACATCGCAGCGCCATACGGTCGGAGCCGCTGTCACCCCTGGCCTCGGCCCTGGCCGGCGCACCTGTGGCGCCCACCAGGCCGGCGACGACCACCGCCGTCGCGACGGCGACCATACGGTTCTTCATGAGGCGGTCGCCGCCTCGGCGGTGCGCTTGAGGCGGTCCAGCCACCCGGCGAGGGTGGTGTCGAGGCCCTCCTGGAACGGAGCGGGATCGGCGTCGACGGGCGGACCGGCGAAGGACTCCTCGGTCGACACCTCCACCCCGTCGCCGTCCGACGTGAGCGCCCACACGTGGACGCCGAGGACGCCGTCGGGGCCGTCGCCGTATCCCCGCCACACGAGGCGTTCCTGCGGCCGTACCTCAACGATCGTCGACTCGATCTCCATGCCCCCGGCGGACCAGCGGAACACGGAGCCCGGCGCGAGCGGACCGGGCGTTTCCAGGCGGGCGTACGAGATTTCCGGCAGCCAGGTCGTCCACGCGTCGATGTCCGTGAGGATCCGCCACACGATGTCCGCCGACGCGGCCACCGTGACGCTGTGACGGCTGAGCACCGGGGCGGCCAGGTCGATGCCGGCCTCCTCGGTGTCCGTCATGTTCTCCATCGTTGAGCCCTTCTGCGGTCACTGACGAGCGGATCGCCGGGCATGAGCGAGCCGCGGTGATCCACGCCCGGCAGAACCGATCGTGCCAACCTGGCGACCTCCGCACATCGGCAAGATTTACCTACTCAGGACTCTGCCTCGACCCGTGGCCGTCACGGTGCGGGTCACGGCGGCCGCGGCGGCCTCGGTGCCCCAGTCGCCCTGTTCGAGTCGCTTGGCTCGACTGATCACCGGCGAGGTCCACGGGATCTCGCGGTGCGACCGCGGGAGCGTCCCGCTCTTGGAACAGGAGCAGGAGGAGATCTTCGACGAGGGTCGGGGGTACGACCGGACGTCGCTGGTCATCGGCGGGGCTCCCAGCGGAAGAGTCGGGTGGCGAGGGCGACGGCGATGACGACCCAGCCGAGTGTGGGCGCGAGCAGGGGCAGGGAGTCGGTGACGGCGACGCCGCCGTTCCAGGCGTTCATGACCAGTTCCGTGGCCGCCCCGCCGGGCAGCAGCCGCTTGAGGAAGGCGAGGTTCTCGGTGCCGGAGATGCCTACCCAGCTGGCCATCGCGATCACACCGAGGGTAACGGGCAGGGTGGTGACCTGCGCGTGTTCGGGAGAGTTCGTCAACCCCGCGGTGGCCAGGGCCAGGCCGATCATCATGGCCAGCGTCGCGAGGACCGCCACCACCAGTAGTGCGACGTTGGACGGCCCCCCGGCCACCACGGCCAGGGCGGTCAGAATCGCGGTCACCTGCACCACGGAGAGGACGAGGACGGGCAGCAGCAGGCCGGCGAGGATGCCGGCGTCGCCCTCGGCGGTGGAACGCAGCCGCTTGAGGAAGAGGTTCTGGCGGCGCGAGGCCAGGGTGGTGACGGCCGTGGCGTAGAGGCCGAACGCGGCCACGGTGAACAGCACGATCGCGGCGATGTAGCCGAGGCTCCCCAGGGCCGCGTACGTCTCGTGCTGGCGGACGAAGAACACGCAGACCGCGATCGGGATGATGAGGCTGGTGATCAGCACCAGTCGATTGCGGAAGATCTGGATCAGTTCGCTGGAGGCGATGGACAACACGGTGGCGCTCCTCGGGAAGGTATGGATCAGTTGCTGATGGCGCGGAAGACGTCGTCGAGCCGGGTCGGCCCCGCCGCCAGGTCGCGCAGTTCCACGGCGTGGTCCTGCGCCCAGCCGAGCAGGAGGTGCAGGTCCTTCTGCAGCTCGAAGGACTCGACCGTGACGTTCCCGTCGGCGTCGACGACGGCCGGAATCGGCAGCTGCGGAACCGGCGCGGCGAGGGAGAAGCGGATCACGCCGGGGAGGGTGTGGGTCAGCTCGGAGACGGTGCCCTCGCGGTGCAGGGTGCCCTGGTGCATGAGCCCGATCCGGTCGGCGCGCTGCTGCGCCTCCTCCAGGTAGTGCGTGGTGAGCATGATGGTGGCGCCGTTCTCCCGGAGTCGGTCCACGGTCGCCCAGACGGCGTCGCGGGACTGGATGTCGAGGCCGGTGGTCGGCTCGTCCAGGAAGATCAGTTCCGGGGTGCCGTACACGGCGGTGGCGAAGTCCAGCCGGCGCTTCTCCCCGCCGGACAGCTGAGACACCCTCCGGCCGGCCCGGTCGGTGAGGTCGACCAGGTCGATCACCCGGTCGACGTCGTCGGTGCGCCGGGTGAGCCGGCCGATCAGGCCGATGGACTCACGGACGGTGAGGTCCGGGGAGAATCCGCTCTCCTGGAGCATGACGCCCATCCGGGGACGTACCACCCGCCGATCGTCGGGGCGGTGCCCGAAGACGCGCACGGTGCCCGAGGTCGGGTTGCGATGCCCCTCGACGACTTCCAGGGTCGAGGTCTTGCCAGCTCCGTTGGTGCCCAGCAGGGCGTACAGCTCTCCGGGCCGTACCTCGAAGGAGAGGTCCTTGACTGCGTGAAAGTCGCCGTAGGCGAGGTTCAGGCGTTCGACTTCGATGACGGGTGTGGTGGACATGCACCCATGACAGCGCGGGCGCGGCCGTCCCGTCAGTGGCGCCATGTCATCACCGCATGTGACGTGGTGTCACTGTTCATGGCGTCCGGCGGCCCGATACTGATGTGGTGACCGCTGGATCACCACGCTTCACCGAGTCGACGCAGGGGCGGCTGCGCCGGCTCAACCTCGCCACCTCCCTGCCGCCGGTGGTGTTCGCCGCGGTGGTCCTGCTCTACACCGACGCGCGTACCTGGTGGCACTTCCTCGTCCTGGCGCCCGGAGCCGTGGCGGCGGTGGTGGCCTTCGAACGGTGGACGGCCAACGACCTGGCGCGGGTGGCGCGGCCGTGCCTGGTCGTGGCCGCGGTCGTGTGGCCACTGGGAGTTCTGGTGACCGGCAGCCCCAACGCCTACTGGGGGTTCTGTGCGGTCGGCTCGCTCGCCATGCGCGAGGTCCGGCGGCGGCGGAAGCTGGCGCTGACCGGACTCTTCACCTATGTCGCCGCGGTCGGCGTGGCGCGGCTGCTGGTGCAGCGGGACGACATCGGCCACGTTCTGGTCACCTACGTTCTCATTCCGACCGTCCTCACCATCGTCGTGACGGTCCTCACCATCGTGGGCGAGCGGTTCTACGACCTCATCCGGGAACTCGAACAGACTCGGGAACGCGAGGCGGAGCTGGCCGTGGTCCGGGAGCGCGTGCGGTTCGCCAGCGACCTGCACGACATCCAGGGCCACACCCTGCACGTGGTCAAGCTGAAGATCGCCCTGGCGCAGCGGCTGCTGACTCGCGACACCGAGCGGGCGGAGAAGGAGCTACGGGAGACGTACGCGCTGGTCAGCGACACCATCGCGCAGACCAAGGAACTGGCGTACGCGCAGCGGCGGCTCAACCTCACCGCCGAGATCGAGAACGCCAAGAACCTCTTCGAGGCCGCCGGCATCCGGGTGCGGGTGACCCGGGAGTCGGAGGTCGATGCCAGGGTCAGTGAACTGCTGGGGCAGGTGCTGCGCGAGACGACCACGAACATCCTGCGGCACGCGCAGGCCACCCAGGTACAGATCACCCTCACCGAGTCGGGCATCACCATCGTCAACGACGGGGTGACCGCCACCTCGCCCCCGGAGCTGCGGGGGTTGGCGGCACTGCGGCAACGGGTGGCGGGCGACGGAGGGGAACTGGGCGTGGAACAGCAGCAGGGACGTTTCCGGACGGCGGCGACGTTCCCGGCCGTGCGTGCCGGCGCGGAGCGGGGTGACGGCCGATGACCACGATCGTGCTCGCCGACGACGAGGCGCTGCTGCGCAGCGCCCTGGCCGCGCTGCTGCCCATGGAGGGCGACGTCACCGTCCTCGCTGAGGCGTCCGACGGCAGGACAGCCGTCGAGGCCACCCTGCGGCATGAGCCCGACGTGCTAGTCATCGACCTGGAGATGCCGGGCGTGGACGGCCTCGGCGCGGTCGCCGAGATCCGCCGTACGCGCCCGGAGCAGGTGGTCCTCATGCTGACCCGGCACGCCCGTCCCGGCGTGCTCCGCAAGGCGTTGAAGCTGGGCGTCCAGGGCTTCGTCAGCAAGTCCGCCGAACCGGCGCACATCTCCTCGGTCATCGCCACCCTGCACGCGGGAAAGCGCTGGATCGACCCGGACGTGTCCGCGCTCGCCGTCACCGAGGACAACCCCCTCACCGACCGCGAAGCGGACGTCCTGCGGGTCACCGGCGAGGGCTACTCGGTGGCCGACATCGCCGCTCGGCTGCACCTCGCCCCGGGCACCGTGCGCAACTACCTCTCCAACGCCATGCGCAAGACCCAGACCCGGACCCGCCACGAAGCGGCCCGCTACGCCCGCGAACACGACTGGCTGTGACCGGAGGGGCGACCGGCGGAACGCCAGCATCGCGGCGGCCTGGTTCAGGATCTGCGGACACCGACCTGGCCTCGCGTGTCAGCGCCGGCGAGCTGCGGATCCAGGTCGCTCAGCGAGTGGCGCTGGCCGACCTGCCCGCCGTCCACGCCCAGGTCGGGGCGGGGGAGCTGCCGGGCAAGACCATCATCCTTGCGCAGACGGCCTGACGTCGCGCCGCCGTCCGGGCCTTGTCGCTAAGGTGCGCGAGGGCAGCCTGGCCGGAGGGGGTCCGCGCCTGTCCACCAGAACCGCAACGGACTCGGCGACCGCTTCCGGCATGCACCTCAACCACGTGCTGGCAGAGGACCGGCACCTGCTTCAGGCCTGCTTCTTCTCCTGGAAGTTGACGATCGCCTCTCCATTGTCGCGGGCCCAGTCGGTGAGTGCCCTGATCGGCTCGACCAGGGTGCCTCCGAGTTCGGTCAGGCTGTACTCGACGCGCGGCGGCGCTTCGGCGTACGCGTGCCGTTCGACCAGGCCGTACGCCTGAAGACGGCGGAGCGTCTGGGTGAGGACCTTGCGCGAGATGCCGCCGATGAGCTCGGCCAGCTCGCTGGGCCGCTGCGGCTTGAGGCTGAGCGCGAACAGCACGATCACGGCCCACTTTTCGGTGATGATCTCGACCGTCAGGCGGGTTGGGCAGTCGGCGAGGAAGACCTGTCCGGGGGCGTTGTGCACGAGGTCAAAAGTTACCAGCGGGTTCCTGTCGGCTCCGTAGCGTCCCAAGGCGTACCGCTACTGATAGCTGAAGGAGCCACCCATGCCGCGAGTAGTTGTGTTCGACGAGATCGGTGGTCCGGACGTCCTGCGCATCGTCGAGGAGCCGGTTGTCGAACCTGAAGCGGGCGAGGTGCGCGTCCGGATCGAGGCCTTCGCGGTCAACCCGATCGACCGGATGGTCCGCGCCGGCCAGTCTCCGCGGCCCGTGCGGTTGCCGCACGCCCGGTTGGGCATCGAGGGGACCGGCGTCGTCGACGCGCTGGGCTCCGGTGTCACCGGGCTGGCGGTCGGCGATCCGGTCATCCTCGGTGCCGTCCCCGATTTCGAGACCAAGGGTGCCTACGCCGAATACACCACGTTGGGGGCGAGCAGGGTGGTGCCCCGTCCCGCCGGTCTGGACGTCCTCGGTGCGGCGGCGCTGTGGGTGGCGTACTTCACCGCGTACGGCGCGCTCGTCGAGAAGGCCGGGATGCGCCCCGGCGACCATGTTCTGATCACGGCGGCGTCAGGTGGTGTCGGCCGCGCCGCGATCCAGATCGCCAACCAGATCGGTGCTGTTCCCATCGCGGTCACCCGGCATACCGCAAAGCACGAGAGTCTGCTTGCCGCCGGTGCTGCTGCGGTCGTCGCCACCGACCGCGGGGAAGTGGCCGAATCTGCTCGATCGCACACCGGTGGCAAAGGCGTCGACATCATCCTGGACGCTGTCATGGGTCCGGGCCTGGCCGACCTGTCCCTGGCCGCCAAGCTCGGCGGCACCCTGGCCACCGTGGGCTGGCTGGACCCGAGGCCCGCGTCGTTCCCGGCGAACCCCTCGCTGACCGTTCACCGGTACATGGCTTTCGCTGACATGACCGACCCGGAGATCGTCAGACGTGTCGCGGCCTTCCTGACCGCCGGCGTCCGTACCGGCGTACTGCGACCCGCGATCGACCGAGTGTTCGGCTTCGACGACATCATCGAGGCGCACCGCCACCTGGAGGCGGGAACGGCAGCGGGCAAGATCGTCGTGAAGGTCCGCTAGCTTCACGACCGGTCCGTCCGCCCCGGCCATAAAGGATACTCAATCTATAGGAATAGTCGGTAGTGTGCCGCCATGGCCAGCGCGCTGTTCGGGTTCCCCAACCCGGTGAACGAGGTGTCCGCCCGACTCGTCGCCGGTGGGGTGGTCATCCTGTCCACGGTGACGATCGTGCTGGACCGGCCCTGGATCAGCGCGCTGATCGCGTACGGGTTTGTCGCGCGGGTGCTCACCGGCCCCAAACTCAGCCCACTCGGCCTGCTCGCCACGCGGGTGATCACGCCGCGGCTGCCGGTGCGGGCCAAGCTCGTCGCGGGGCCGCCCAAGCGGTTCGCTCAGGGGATCGGCGCTGTGCTGTCCGTCAGTGCGGCGGTGCTGGCGCTCGGGTTCGGGCAGCACCTCGCGGCGTACGTCGTCCTCGGGGTGGTGATCGTGGCGGCGACACTTGAATCGGTGTTCGCGTTCTGCGTGGGCTGCGCGGTCTTCGCGGGGCTCATGAGGGTCGGATGGATCCCCGAGGCCGTCTGCGCCGAATGCAACGACATCTGGAGCCGTGTGCTGGCAAACGGATAGAAGACCGTCGGATCGGGTTCCCGCTCGACCGAATGCGCCGCCCGGGCCGATGGTCCGGGCGGCGACGGGCTGGTCGACGTCGAGCGTTCGCGCCGGGAAAATCCAGGACGGGAATTCGTGGCTCCTCGCTCAACTGGCCAGCCCACGTCAGCGGCTGGGGTGCCATCCGAGCAAGGGGCCGAGCCGGGTCGCCATGTCGGTGAGGATCTGCGCGTAGTCGGCCGGTGCGAAGGTGAAGGGCAGGGCGAACGCGACCTCGTCCACCTCGCGGAACGCGACATTGTCGAGCAGTCGTTCGGCGATCTGCTCCGACGGGCCGACGAGGTCGGGGGCGAACATCATCCGGGCCGGACCCTGGGGTGACGCCGTTCGAGGCGTGCGTTGCAGGGCGTACTCCTCGTAGCGGGCACGTTGGGCCGAGGTGGCGGTGTCGGTGGGAATGACGACCAGCCCCTGCGAGACGCGAGCGCGTTCGCCGTCCGGGTGGTGGGCGCGGAAGGCGCGGATGTGCGAGAGCTGAATCTCGGCGAAGTCGGTGGACTCCTCGGCCTTGACCACGCTGCTGGTGAGCAGGTTCATGCCGTGCTCGCCGGCCCAACGAGCGGAGCTGAGGCTGCCGGCGCCGTACCACATCCGGGCGGCCAGGCCGGGGGAGTGCGGTTGCACCCGGCGGGAGAACTGCTCGAAGCCCTCGAAGCCCTCGACGTCGCTGGCCGGCTCGCCGCGAACGAGGTCGAGCAGCCGTCGAACCCGCGTGTAGGTGAAATCCTCCGCCTCGGCGGTGTCCGGGTAGAGCGCTCGGCGGACCCGGTCGTAGTGCATGGGTGGCCCGACGCTCACCCCGGGGTTGAGGCGTCCTCCGGAGAGGATGTCGACCGTGGCCAGGTCCTCGGCCAGCCGCAGGGGGTTCTCCCAGCCGAGCGGGATGACCGCGGTGCCGAGTTCGATGTGTCGGGTCCGCTGTGAGGCCGCCGCCAGTACGGCGATCGGTGAGGAGATGCCGTACTGGAGGTGGCGGTGGCGTACCCAGGTGCTGTCGAAGCCGAGTTGCTCGCCCAACTCGATGAGCTCAAGTGTCGCCTCGTGGCCGGTGCGAGGGTCGGCCTCGTCGAACAGGCCGATGGTCAGGAAGCCGAGCTTTCGCAGTGGCGCCGACCGCTTCGACACAGGTGTTTCAGTCACCGTCCGCCTCCAAGGATGCTCACCCAAAGACTTGAAATCCTACTTGATTGGTAGGAAAATCGACCCATGCTGCTGGTACGGCTGTTCACCTCCCGCCGGGTCGTCGACCTGATGCGGGTCGCCGCGCAGCTGTGTCACCGGGCCGCCCTTCCGGCCTGAGCAGGGGATCTCTGCCCGCCGGTTGTCGTCCCGCCGGCTCGCGTCCGGCACCTCCGCACCCCGTTCCGAGTGGTCGTACGCCAACGAGAGGGATCGGTCATGACAAATGATCTCGCACCGTCCGGATCCGCCGACGCGGCACAATCCAGTCGCGCGTTCGCCGAGGACTGGCAGGAGTGGCATCGCCGGCACGAGGAGGCGCGGGCGGACCGCCACGGCTTCCTCGCCGTGGCCGGACTGCACTGGCTCACCGGGGAGCCGCAGCGGTTCCCCGGTGTGCCGGGGACGTGGCACACCGGGACAAAGGGGCCGGTGGTGACCCTCGCCGACGACGAGGAGATCGTCGTCGACGGCCGCCGCGTCCGGGAGCGGCACGAGTTCGGGCCGATCGCCGAGCGCGCCGGCATCACCGTGGACATCGACGGCGGCGTCCTCGAGGTGGCCCGGCGGGGTGGGTACGACATCCTCCGACCCCGACGTCCCGACCACCCGCTGCGGACGCACTACCGGGGCACCGCCACCCATCCGCCCGCCGAGCGGTGGGTGTTCCAGGGGCGGTTCGTGCCGTTCGACCGTCCACGACCGACCACGGTCGGCGCTGCCGTGGAAGGCCTCCAGCACGTCTACGACGCGCCCGGTCGGATCGAGTTCAGCGTCGACGGGCTGTCGCTGAGCCTGACCGCGTTCAACGGCGCTACGCCCGGCAGCCTGTCGGTGCTGTTCACCGACGCCACCTCCGGCGTCACCACCTACGGGGCCAACCGGTCGCTGGCCGTCGGGGCGCCGGACGAGCAGGGTCGGGTGATCCTGGACTTCAACCGGGCCGTCAACCTGCCGTGCGCGTACACCGACTTCGCGACCTGCCCGCTGCCCCCGACGGAGAACCGGCTGCCGGTCGCCGTCGAGGCCGGCGAGAAGATCCCGTTCGAGCGGCTGGCCGCCGACCTCGCCGCCCGTTCCTAGCGCTCCGTGCCGTCACCCCTCGGGAGGAACGCCATGACCTCGTCCACCAACGAGCCGACCGACGCCGACGCCGACGCGCTGCGCAGGTTGCTGCGCCACCAGGCCAGCACCGTCACGGTGGTCACCGCCCCCGGTACACCGCCGGTGGGCTTCACCGCGACATCGTTCACGTCGGTGTCGCTGACGCCGCCGATCGTCTCGTTCTGCCTGAATCTCGGCTCGTCCACGTGGCCGACGCTGGCGCAGGCGCGGCACGTGGCGGTGCACCTGCTCGCGCACGGCCAGCAGGACCTGGCCCAGACGTTCGCCACGAGCGGCATCGACCGCTTCGCCGCCCCGACCCGCTGGCGGCCCGGGCCGAACGGGCTGCCGATCCTCGACGGCGCCCTGGCCTGGCTGGTGTGCCGGGTCGTCGACCGGGTGGTCGTCGGCGATCACGTGGTCGTGCTGGCCGAGCCGGAACTGCTCCGGCACGCCGACGTCGGCTCGCCGTTGCTCTACCACCGGGGTCGCTACGCGGGCCTCGCGGACGCCCCGGACGGCACGGCCCGTCGCGCCGCCGCCTGACCGCATGAGGCCGGGGTGTTCCGGCGGCCGTCGTCAGCAGCGCGGTGACGTGCCCGGTGGGTCGGTCCCGGCCCGGCGCGGGTCCAGGTCGACGCACCGGACACATTCCCTCTAAATCCTATAGCCTTAGTAGGTAATGCGTCAACGAATCGGCGTCCCCACGTGCGATAGCCGACATCCATCGACCGATGTGTTGACACCGTCCCGCGCGGCGAGTGGACTCGGCTCATGTCCAGCGAGCTGCGGCTGACGATCCGCGGCCACATCGACTTCGGTCGGGTGTGGTCGAGTTCCTGTCTGGCCTGACCGGCACTCCGCTCACACCGGCCCGCCGAGGTGGGGCTCACTGCCGAGCCGACCGCCGAGCCATCAGCACCGACACCGTGACCGACCCGCGCCCACCGCGCCGGGTCGAGTGTCGGCGTACCCGGTACCGCCTGCCTGGACAGGAGACCTCGCCATGCCCGCCAACCGTCTGCGAACCCTCGCCGCCGCCGTGCTCGCCCCACTGCTCGCCGTCGTCGCCGGGTGCTCCACCACCGCCACGCCGGCCGCCGAAGCCGCCGGCCAGCCCCGCTCCGGCGGCAGCCTCACCTGGGCCGTGGAGACCGAGCCGATCACCCTCAACCCGCACCAGTACGCCCAGGCCAAGGCCCGCCTGCTGGTCTGGAACACCTTCGAGTCCCTGCTCACCTACGACAAGCAGGGCAAGCTGACGCCGTGGCTGGCCACCGGCTGGCAGGTCGCCCCGGACGGGTTGTCGTACACCCTGACACTGCGCGACGGTGTCACCTTCTCGGACGGCACGCCCCTGGACGCCGCCGCCGTGAAGGCGAACATCGACAAACTCCGCGAACCCGGTTACGCCCCCGCTGTCGCCGCCGTGCAACTGCGCAACCTCAAGGCCGTCGAGGTCGTCGATCCGCGCACCGTACGGCTCACCCTCACCACCCCCGACGTGCTCATCCTCGACTTCCTCGCCTCGCCGCAGGGCGCGCAGATCTCGCCCAAGTCGCTGCGCGAGGCGAAGAACCTCAAGGCCGGCGGCGTCGACGTGGTCGGCACCGGACCGTTCGTGCTGGACCGCTACGTCGCCGGTCAGGAGCTGCACTACCGGCGTAACCCCGGCTACGACTGGGCGCCGCCCACCGCGACCCACACCGGCCCCGCCTACCTCGACGAGGTCACCTACCGCTTCCTGAAGGAGTCGGCGGTGCGCGTCGGCGCGCTCACGTCCAGCCAGGTTCAGGTCATCGAGGGCGTGCCCGCCACCGACCAGCCGTTGGTCACCCGCAACCGGGCGCTGCGCCTGAGCCGGGAGCTCAACTCCGGCTCCGCCTACTCGTACTACTTCAACACCTCGCACGCGCCCTTCGACGACCTGCGGGTCCGCCAGGCATTCCGCGAGGCCGTCGACGTGGACACCGTGCTCCGGTCGGTCTACCGGGACACCGCCACCCGCGCCTGGAGCGTCATCAGCCCGTCCAGCCCGCTCTACGACAAGCGGCTCGACGGCAGCGCGTACAGCGGCAATCCCGCCAGGGCGAACACCCTGCTGGACCAGGCCGGCTGGACCGCGCGGGACGCCGACGGCTACCGGGTGAAGGCCGGCAGACGACTCACCGTACGGCTCGTGCAGTCCGCACCCTTCGTCCGCGACCGACGCGACGTCCTGGCGCAGGCCGTGCAGGCGGCCGTCAAGCAGAGCGCCGGCATCGACCTGAAGGTGTCGCTCGTCGACCAGGGCACCGCCACCGACGCCATCCAGCGCAACGAGTACGAGGTCTTCGACAACTCGCGGGCCGACACCGACGCCGGGGCAGCACTGAACCTGCTGCTGCACTCGAAGGGCGGCATCAACCGCACCCAGGTCAACGATCCCCGGATCGACCAGCTGCTGGAGGCCGGTCAGGCCACCGTGGACCCGACGAAGCGGGCCGGCATCTACGCCGAACTCCAGCAACGGGTCGTCGTCGAGCAGGCCCTGTTGCTGCCGCTGTACGCGCCCGCCGACCAGATCGCCGCCGGCACCGGCGTCGGCGGCGTCCGCTTCGAGCCCACCGCCGGGGTGCCCGCCAGCGCGTACGACCTGTGGATCGGCAAGTGACATGAGCCGACCACCCGTGCGCGCCGTCGCCCGCCGGCTCGGGGCCGGCCTGGTCGTCCTCTGGGTCGCGGCCACCGCGGCCTACCTCGCGCTGCTCGCCGCCCCCGGCGAGACCGTGGACAACATCGTCGGCGACGGCGCGGACACCCCGCAGATCCGCGCGGAGATCATCAGCGAGTGGGGCCTGGACCGGCCGGCCGTCGTGCAGTACCTCGACTACCTCGGGCGGTTGGGCAGCGGCGACCTGGGTCGCTCGTACCTCCTGCAACGACCCGTCACCGAGGTGATCGGCGAACAGCTCGCCCCCACCCTCAGGCTCGCGGTCGTCGCCGCCGGGCTCGGGGTGCTGCTCGCCCTGCTCATCGCGGTGGCCACCGCCGGGAACCGGCGACCGTGGCTGCGCCGACTCAGCTCCGGCACCGAACTGCTGCTGGTCTCCACCCCGTCGTTCCTGATCGGGCTCCTGCTGCTCAGCGTGCTGTCGTTCCGGTTCGGCCTCTTCCCGGTGTCGGGTGACCAGGGCGTCGCCGCGTTGGTGCTGCCCGCCGTCACCCTCGCGCTGCCCATCGCCGGGCTGCTCGCCCAGGTGCTGCGCGACGGCATCGACAAGGCCCTCGACGAGCCGTTCGTGCTCACCGCACGGTCCCGAGGCGTACGGGAACGAACGGTGTTGGTACGCCACGCGTTGCGGCACGCCGTCCTGCCGGCGGTCAGTCTGGCCGGCTGGGTCTTCGGCATCGTGATCAGCGGCACCGTCATCGTCGAACAGGTCTTCGGCCGCCCCGGCCTCGGCCAGGTCACCCTCTCCGCGGTCACCACCCGGGACATGCCGGTGGTGCTGGCCGTGGTCACCCTCTCCGCCGCCGGCTACGTCGTGGTCAACACCACCGCCGACCTGGCGTACCTGCTGGTCGACCCGCGTCTGCGAAGGAGCTGACCCGATGACCGTCACCCTGGGCACCCCGCTCACCGAAGCGCCCGCCCGGATCCTCGCCGACCCGACCGAACCGGTCGTACGGCGACGGTCCCGGCCGGGTCCGGGCCTGCTCGCCGCCGGGGCGTACCTCGTCCTGCTGGTCGTCGCCGCGGCCTGGCCGGCGGCGCTGGCTCCCGCCGACCCGCTGGCGGCCGATCCGCTCGCCGTGTTGAGTCCGCCCGGCGCCGGGCACTGGTTCGGGACCGATCACCTCGGCCGCGATGTCCTGACCCGGGTGGTGCACGGCGCCGGTCACTCGCTCACCATCGGTGTGGCCGCCACCGCGATCGCCGTGACCGGCGGGGTGCTGCTCGGCCTGCTCGCCGGCCTCACGCACCGGGTCGCCGACGAGGCGCTGAGCCGCACGTTCGACGCGCTGTCGGCGTTTCCGATGCTGCTGCTGGCGCTGCTGTTCATCGCCATCGCCGGCCCCGGCACCGTCAGCCTGATCGTCGCCATCGGTATCGCCACCCTCCCGCACCACGCTCGTGTGGTCCGTGGTCAGACGCTTGTCGTCCGCCGCTCCGGCTTCGTCGAACAGGCCGTCACCTTCGGGCAGTCCCGGCCTCGGCTGGTGCTGCGGCACGTGCTGCCCAACGTGGTCGGCCCGGTGCCGGTGCTCGCCGTGATCGGGCTCGGTGAGGCGATCCTGGCCGCCGCCGGGCTCAGCTTCCTCGGCATGGGCCCTCAGCCGCCGTCCCCGGAGTGGGGCGCGATGCTCTCCGAGGGACGCAACTACCTCCAGGTGGCCTGGTGGATCAGCATCCTGCCCGGCCTGGCCGTCACCGCCACGGTGGTCTCGCTGACCGTCGTCGGCCGGCACTGGCAGGCCCGCTTCGACGGGCGGCGACGCTGATGGCGCCGCTGGTCGCGGTCGAGGACCTGCACGTCGACTTCGACACCCCGACCGGGCGGGTGGCCGCGGTACGCGGGATCAGCTTCACCGTCGAGCGCGGCGAGTGCGTGGCCGTCGTCGGGGAGTCCGGTTCCGGCAAGAGCGTCACCGCCCGTACCCTGGTCGGTCTTGCCGGCCCGGACGCGCGGGTCCGCGCCGCCCGGCTCGACCTGGCCGGGGAGGACGTGCGCACGCACCGCCCACGGGACTGGCGGCGGGTCCGGGGTCGCCTCGCCGGGCTGGTCCTCCAGGACGCGCTGGTCTCCCTCGATCCACTGCGGACGGTGGGCGCCGAGGTCGGCGAGGTGCTCACCACCCACGGCATCGTCGGCCGCACGGAACGGGCCGGCCGGGTCGCCCACCTGCTCGACCTGGTCCACCTGCCGGAGCCGCAGCGGCGGGCCCGACAGTATCCGCACCAGCTCTCCGGCGGGCTGCGGCAGCGGGCGCTGATCGCCTCGGCGATCGCCGGGGAGCCGGCACTGCTCATCGCCGACGAGCCGACCACCGCGCTGGACGTCACCGTGCAGGCCCAGATCCTGCGGCTGCTCGCCGAACGGCGGGCCGCCGGGGTGAGCCTGCTGCTGATCAGCCACGACCTGGCGGTGGTCGCCCAGGTCGCCGACCGGGTGCTGGTCATGCGCGACGGTCGCATCGTCGAGCACGGGCCCACCGACCGGCTGCTGCGGGCACCGGAACACCCGTACACCCGGCAGTTGCTGGCCGCGGTGCCCTCGGCGTCGTCGCGGGGCCGCCGCCTCGCCGCGGTCGAGGGCGTCCGGGCGGCCCTGCCCGCCCGCGGCGAGGTCCGCCCGGACGACCGGGTGCTCGACGCGCGCGGGCTGACCAGGAGGTACGGCGAGCACACCGTCGTCAGCGACGTCTCCTTCTCGGTGGCACGCGGCGAGACGCTCGGGCTGGTGGGGGAGTCGGGATCCGGCAAGAGCACCGTGGCGCGGATCGTCGCCGGTCTGCTCGATCCGGACGCCGGCACCGTCACCTTCGAAGGGCTGCCGTGGTCCGCCGTTCGGGAACGGACCCGCCGCCCGTTGCGCCGCCGGCTGCAACTGATCTCGCAGGACCCGCTCAGCTCCTTCGACCCCCGCTACGCGGTGGGCCAGGTGATCGGGGAGAACCTCGACCCGGACGTGGACCGGCGGGACCGGCGCGACCACGTCGTCGACCTGCTACGCCGGGTCGGCCTCGGGCCGGATCTGCTGGACCGGCATCCCCGACATCTCTCCGGCGGGCAACGGCAGCGGGTCGCCGTCGCCCGCGCGATCGCCCCGCGACCGAGTCTGATCATCTGCGACGAGCCGGTCTCCGCCCTCGACGTCTCCGTCCAGGCGCAGGTCCTCGACCTGTTGGCCGAGCTACGCGCCGCCGACGGCACCGCGCTGCTGTTCATCTCCCACGACCTGGGGGTGGTGCACCACCTGAGCGACCGGGTGCTGGTGATGCACGACGGCACGGTGGTCGAGCAGGGACCGGTCGGCGACGTCTTCACCTACCCCCGACACGACTACACCCGATCGTTGCTCGACGCGCTGCCCACGCTCGTCGTCGCCGGCCGACCGCAGGAGGAACGCCCATGACCGAGAAGTCACTGCACCTTGCAGTCGCCCTCGACGGCCTCGGCTGGCACCCCGCCGCCTGGCGTCTCTCCCGCGCCGGCGCGTCGGCGCCGCTGACCGCCCGCTACTGGGCCGCCCTCGCCGGAGAGGCCGAACGCGCCACACTGGACCTGCTCACCTTCGAGGACAGCCTCGACCTCCAGTCGACGCGACCCGACGGCCCCGACGGCCGGGTCGACCAGCTCCGTGGACGCCTCGACGCGGTGCAGATCGCGGCGCGGTTGGCCCCGCTGACCCGGCACATCGGGCTGGTGCCCACCACCAGCACCACCCACACCGAGCCGTTCCACCTCGCCACCGGGGTGGCCACGCTCGACCACCTCAGCGGCGGCCGGGCCGGCTGGCGACCCCGGGTCTCCGCCCGGCACGCCGAGGCCGGACACTTCGGCCGACGGGAGATCCCCGCCCTGGATCCGACCCGGCTCGACGACCCGGAGGTCGTCCGACTCGTCGGCGACCTGTTCGCGGAGGCCGGCGACGCCGTGGAGGTCGTCCGCCGCCTGTGGGACAGCTGGCAGGACGACGCCGAGATCCGGGACGTCGCCAGCGGACGCTTCGTCGACCGGGAACGACTGCACTACATCGACTTCGTGGGCCGGTGGTTCTCGGTCAAGGGCCCCTCGATCGTGCCCCGATCCCCGCAGGGCCAGCCGGTGGTGGCCGCGCTGGCCCACTCGTCGGTGCCGTACGCCTTCGCCGCCCGGCACGCCGACGTCGTCTTCGTCACCCCGACCGACGCCGAACACGCCGCCGCGATCGTCGCCGAGGTCCGGGCCGCCGAGACGGCCGTCGGCCGGAGCGAACCGCCGCTGCGCGTGTTCGCCGACCTGGGTGTCCTGCTCGACGAGTCGCCGACCCTCGCCCGCCGACGCGGCGCCCGCCTCGACGAGCTGCACGGCCAGGAGTTCCGCTCGGACGCGGCCACCTTCACCGGAACGGCGGCCGACCTGGCGGACCTGATCGCCACGTGGCAGCGCTCGGGTGTGGACGGGTTCCGGTTGCGACCCGCCGTGCTTCCCCACGACCTGACCCTGATCACCCGTGCGTTGGTGCCCGCGCTGCGGGGCCGAGGTCTGTTCCGTGTCGGATATCCCGGCGGGACGCTGCGGGACCTGCTCGGCCTGCCCCGACCGGCCAGCCGGTACGCCGTCGCGGCGACCGCCTGACTCCTGGAGACCGCCATGCCCAAGCAGATCATCCTGGCCGCGCACTTTCCCGGCGTGAACAACACGACGGTGTGGAGCGACCCCGACTCCGGCAGTCAGATCGATTTCTCCTCGTTCGTCCACCTGGCCCGCACCGCCGAGCGCGGCAAGTTCGACTTTCTCTTCCTCGCCGAGGGGCTGCGCCTGCGCGAGCAGCGCGGGCGCATCCACGACCTCGACGTGGTGGGCCGTCCGGACACGTTGACCCTGCTGGCCGCCCTCGCGAGCGTCACCAGCCACCTCGGGCTGGCCGGCACCCTGAACGCCACCTTCCGCGAGCCGTACGAACTGGCCCGTCAGCTGGCCAGCCTCGACCACCTCTCCGGCGGGCGCGCCGCCTGGAACGTCGTCACCACGTCCGATGCGTTCACCGGGGAGAACTTCCGCCGGGGCGGTTACCTCGACCGTTCCCTGCGGTACGAGCGGGCTGCCGAGTTCGTCCGGACGGCCCGCGAGTTGTGGGAGTCCTGGCCGGCGGAGGCGATCGTGGGGGACCAGGACGGCGGCCGGTACGTGACGGAGGCGGACCCCGGCGCGTTCGCCCACCACGGCGACCAGTTCGACATCGCCGGGCACTTCACCGTGCCGCGTAGCCCGCAGGTGCACCCGGTGATCCTCCAGGCCGGCGACTCGCCAGACGGGCGGGAGTTCGCCGCGTCCAGCGCGGACGCGATCTTCTCCCGGCACGGCACGCTGGAGGACGGCCAGGAGTTCTACCGGGACGTCAAGTCCCGGCTCGCCCGGCACGGCCGCAACCCCGACGACCTGAAGATCATCCCCGGGGTCACCTTCGTGCTCGGCGACACCGACGCCGAGGCGCAGGAACGCGCCCACCACATCCGCCGTCAGCAGGTCAGCCCGCAGACCGCGATCCTGCTGCTGGAGCAGCTGTGGAACCGGGACCTGTCCGCGTACGACCCGGACGGCCCGCTGCCCGCCGAGGACCCGGACGTGAGCGCCGACGCGATCAGCCGAGGCCGGACCGGCATGTACCCGGACCCGATCGCCACCGCCCAGCGGTGGCGGGCACTGGCCGAGGAGAAGGGCCTCGGAATCCGCGACCTGATCATCGAGGTGACCGGCCGGCAGTCGTTCGTCGGCACCCCCCGACAGGTCGCCGACCGGATGAACCACTTCGTCCAGTCCGACGCCGCCGACGGGTTCATCCTGGTGCCACACCTCACCCCGGGCGGTCTCGACCAGTTCGTCGACCAGGTCGTCCCACTGTTGCAGGAACGCGGCGTCCTCCGCACCGAGTACACGGGCACCACGCTGCGCGACCACCTCGGTCTCGGTCCCGCCCGCCCGGTCGGCCGCGTCGGTGCGGCGTGACCACGCCTGTCACGGTCTGCCGCCGGCGCTGGGACGACCCGGACGCCACCGCCCTGCGGTCCGGGATGACCGCCGAACTGCGCCACCGGTACGCCGACCGCCCCGACGACCCGATCCACCTCCCCACGGTCCAGGTGCTCAGCCCGGGCTCGGTGGCGTGGACGGGCGTGGCGTACACGGCCGACGCCACGCCGGTGGGGCACGCCGCGATGCGGTGGCACGGTCCCGACCTGGAGCTCAAGCGGATGTACGTGCCGCCCGCGCACCGGGGGCGCGGCATCGCCGGGAGTCTGCTCGACGCGGCCCGGGAGGCCGCTGGTCAGCTCGGCGCGGTACGGATCGTGCTTCAGACCGGCGACCGCCAGCCCGACGCGGTCCGCCGGTACGAGCAGGCGGGTTACCGGCCCATCCCGGTGTTCGCCCCGTACGACACCCTGCCCTACTCGCGCTGCTTCGCCCTGGCGGTACGCCGCCCATGACCCCCGTGCCGGAAGTGACGGTCCCCGCATGAAGTTCCTGCTGATCACTCTGATCACCCACCTGCCCGACCCGGTCACCGGCCAGCGTCGCAGCACCAGCGAGCGGTTCCGGGAGGTGGTCGACACGGCTGTGCTCGCCGAGGAACTCGGCTTCGACGGGTACGGCGTCGGCGAGCGGCACGAGCGGCCGTTCATCTCCTCCTCGCCTCCGGTGGTGTTGAGCCACATCGCGGCCCGTACGTCCACCATCCGGCTCTTCACCGCCGTCACCACGCTCAGCCTGCTCGACCCGGTCCGCGCGTACGAGGACTACGCCACCCTGGACCACCTCTCCGGCGGCCGACTCGAACTGATCATCGGCAAGGGCAACGGCGCCGCGCAGGCGCAACTGTTCCACGTCACCGCCGAGGACCAGTGGGACCGGAACCGGGAGGGCTACGAGCTGTTCCGGCGGCTCTGGCGGGAGGACCGGGTCACCTGGTCGGGGACGTACCGGCCGTCGCTGACCGACGCCGAGACCTGGCCACGCCCGCTGCAACAGCCCATCCGGGTCTGGCACGGCAGCGCCACCAGCCGGGAGTCCGTCGACCTGGCCGCCCGCTACGGCGACCCGCTCTTCTCCGCGAACGTCACCAACCCCATCGAGCCGTACGCCGAGCTCATCCGCCACTACCGGGACCGCTGGGTCCACTACGGCCACGACCCGGCCGACGCCCTGGTCGGCGCCGGGTCGGCCGGCTTCTACGTCACGCGTACCTCGCAGGAGGCGATCGAGCGGTACCGGCCGATCTTCGACGCCCGGGTCGCCGCGTTCGAGCGGCTCGGCCTGCCGACGGTCTTTCCCACCATCGAGGACGCCATCGAACGCAGCTCCATCCTGGTCGGCAGCCCGCAGCAGATCGTCGACAAGGTGCTGCGCTACCACGAGGAGTTCGGCCACGAGGTCATGCACCTCCAGGCAGATCACGACGGCCTCACCGACAAGCAGCACCGAGAGAGCCTGGAGCTGTTCCAGGCCGAGGTGGCGCCGGTGCTGCGGCGAGAGATCCCCAGTCGCCCCTTCGCACCGGCGCCGGCCGCCACGCCAGCGGTCTGAGAGAGACGGGAAACCCCACCATGCCATCGACGCCACTGTCCGTCCTCGACCTTTCGCCGGTGCCCGCCGGCGGTACGGTCGCCGACGCCCTGCGCAACACCGTCGACCTGGCCCGCCGGGTCGAGCAGTCCGGCTACCACCGTTACTGGCTGGCCGAGCACCACCTCGCGGCGGGCGTCGCCAGCTCGGCGCCGGCGGTGCTCATCGGGCAGGTCGCCGCGGCCACCAGCGTGCTCCGCGTCGGCTCCGGCGCCGTCCAGGTCGGGCACCGCACCGCCCTGTCGGTGGTCGAGGAGTTCGGCACCCTCGCCGCGCTGTACCCCAGGCGGATCGACCTCGGGCTCGGCCGTTCCGGGCAGCGGCGCGTCGAGGCGGCCCGGGCGCTCACCGCGCCCACGAACGTGCCGCCCGTCGAGGCCCGGGTCGTCGACGGACTGCTCATCCCGCCGCCGTTCTCCTACGCCAGCGTGCTCACCTCACCGCGGTTCGCGCTGGCCAACACGCTGCTGCACCAACCGGGCGCGCAGCCGCCGCCCTTCGCCGACCAACTGGCCGACGTCCTGGCCCTGCTGCGCGGCGACTACACCGACGAGAACGGTCTGGACGCGCACGCCGTACCGGGGGAGGGCACCGACCTCTCGGTGTGGCTGCTCGGCAGCAGCGGCGGGGAGAGCGCCCAACTCGCCGGCGCGCTCGGGCTGCCCTTCGCCGCCAACTACCACGTCAGTCCCTCCTCGGTGCTCGATGCCGTGACCGCCTACCGGGCCGCGTTCCGGCCCTCGGCGGTGCTGGCCCAGCCGTACGTGGTGGTCTCCGCCGACGTCGTCGTCGCCGACACCGACGAGACGGCACGTCGACTCGCCGCGCCGTACGGACCCTGGGTGCGCAGCATCCGCAGCGGTGACGGCGCGATTCCCTTTCCACGCCCGGAGCAGGCTGCCGCGCTGCCGTGGACCGACGAGGACCGCCAACTCGTCGCCGACCGGGTCGACACCCAGTTCGTCGGGTCGCCCGGGACGGTCGTCGAGCGGTTGCGCGTCCTGCGGGACGTCACCGCCGCCGACGAACTGCTGATCACCACGATCACCCACGCGCACGGCGACCGGGTCAGCTCGTACGAGCTGCTCGCCAAGGAGTGGCGGGACTGAGGACGTCCGCCTCGCGGTCGACGCGCCGCTCAGATGCCGGAGGAGGGCGGCTGGTCCTGCGGTCCGCGCGGGATGTCCCCGCGCAGGGTGATGCGATGCATGACCCGCCGTTCGGACCCGTAGTCGCGGTTGGCGTAGTGGGCCGTGCTGCGGTTGTCCCAGAGTGCCACGTCGCCGGGGCGCCAGCGGTGTCGAACGATGTGCTCCGGCTTGGTGAGGTGGGCGTAGAGCAGGTCCAGGATGGCCCGGCTCTCGGCGTCGGAGACCCCGACGATGTACGAGGTGAAGCCGGGGTTCACGAAGATTCCCCGACGCCCGGTCTCGGGGTGTACCCGGACCACCGGGTGCTCGACCGGGTCGAGCCGGGACACCGGCTGGCCCTCCCACACGTTGCCTCCGCGTTGGGCCAGGTAGTAGCCGAACTCGCGGGTGCCGTCGTGAACGGCGGTGAGGTTGTCGACGAGCCGGCGTACGGGCTCGCTGAGCGAGTCGTACGCCAGTTGCGCGTCGGCCCAGTTGGTGTCCCCGCCGCTCGGTGGGAGGGTGACCGCGCGCAGGATCGAGCCGAGTGGCGGCCGTTTCATGAACGTGACGTCGGTGTGCCACACGTCGGCGAAGCCGTTGTCGGTGCTGTCCAGGGCGTACACCTCCGGATGGGCCTCGTCGACGCCACCGACGACCGGATGCGAGGCGGTCAGCTCGCCGATCCGGCGGCCCAGGCGCACCTGCGCGTCGTCGTCGAGGCGCTGGTCGCGCAGGAAGAGCACCTTGCGGTCGACCAGGGCGGCGCGGAGAGCGACGATCTCGTCGTCGGTGGCGGTGGCCAGGTTCAACCCGTGCACCAGGGCGCCGAAGTGCGGTCCCAGCGGTTCGAGGTCGAGCTGTACGAGCACGGTCGTCATGTGGATGCTCCTTCGGTGCGGACGGCATGCCCGATCTCGGCGCGCAGCGCGGCGTACTCGGGCAGGCCCCGCAGGTCGTCCGGCGTGACGCCGGTGCGCGGCAGGTCGATGGGCAGGTCCAGGACGATCCGGCCCGGGCGCGGGCTGAGCACCACGACCCGGCTGCCCAGGAAGACGGCCTCGTCCACGCTGTGGGTGACGAACACCGACGTCCGACCGGTTACCGTGCTGACGTCGCGCAGGTCCTCCTGGAGGCGCTCCCGGGTCAGCGCGTCGAGCGCGGCGAACGGTTCGTCGAGCAGCAGCAGTGGGCGGTCCGCGGCCAGGGCGCGGGCGATCGCGACTCGCTGCTGCTGGCCGCCGGAGATCTGCCAGGTACGGCGCTTGGCCACATCGGGTAGGCCGACCCGGGCGAGTAGCCGGTCGACACCGTCGGTGAGCTGCCCGGCGTAGCGCAGGGCCACCTCGATGTTGCCGCCGACGGTCTTCCACGGAAACAGGCGGGGCTGCTGGAAGACCAGGCCGGCGCCGCGCCCTGGGACCGGCGGCGCACCAGCGGTGCGGACCGCGCCGGTGGTGGGCCGCTCGAAGCCGGCGATCAGCCGCAGCAGGGTGCTCTTGCCGCAGCCGGAGGCGCCGACCAGGACGAGGAACTCACCCGCCGGTACGGTCAGGTCGATCGGACCGAGGGCGGTGACGTCGCCGTACGCGTGCTCGACGTCGGTGACGGCGATCGCGGCCGTTCCACCAGCGTCAACCGAGGACATTCGGCAGCCCTTCGGTGTAGATGGCGGCCTGGACGGTCGCCAGGTCCGGCACCGCGTCGATCTTCTGCTGGTCCTTGAGGAACTGTGCCGCGCTGACGAGGTTGTCGGCGAGCTGACCCTTGGCTGCCGAGGTGCCGAGCCATGCGGGGCTGGCGAGGTCCGCGGGCTTGAGGAAGACGCCCTGCGAGAGTTGCCGCTGCGCTTCCTCGGGGCTGAGGTTCAGTTCGACGCCCACCGATTTCGCGGCTGCGGCCGGGTCGTCGTGGATCAGGTTCAGTGCCTGGGACTGGGCTTTACGCCAGGCGTCCACGGCCGCCGGGTGTGCCTTGACGAAGGCGGTGGCGACGACACCGAGGTCCAGGGTGGGCTTGCCGGCGGTGGCCAGTTCGCGACTGGTGACCAGTACGGTGCCGGTCTTCCTGAGTTCGTCGAGCGACGGCAGCCAGGAGTAGGCGGCGTCCAGGTCACCGCGGGTCCAGGCGGCCAGGATGTCCTGCGGTTCCAGGTCGACGATGGTGACGTCGGATTCCTTGACACCGGCGCGGTCCAGCGCGGCCAGCAGGCTGTAGTGGGCGGTGGAGGCGAACGGCGTCGCCACCTTCTTGCCGCGCAGGCCGCTCACGTCGGTGACCCCGGAGCCCTTGCGGGCGACAAGTGCCTCGTTGTCGCCGGCGACGTCGAGCACGAAGGCGACCTGGTACGGGATGTTCAAGGGTGCGGAGAGTCCGCGAGCGACCGGACTGGACCCGATCGCCGCGATGTCGACGCTGCCGGCGACGAAGGCGGTGTTGATACTGGCGCCGGAGTCGAACTTGGTCCAGGTGATCTGGTAGTCGGGCAGCGCCTTTTCCAGCAGACCCTGGTTCTTGACGATGAGGTCGCCGCTCGGAAATGCCTGGTAGGCGATCCGGATGCTCTTGCGGTCGGGGTCGCCGCCGCCACTGGCGGCACCATTTCCGCAGGCGGTGGTGAGCAGTAGGGTGGCAGCGGCCAGCAGGCCCAGAGTCTTGCGCATTATTCTTCTCCTATATCTGGCCGCGCCACGGGATCAGCCGGCTCTCGGCGGTCCGCAGCAGGGCGTCGATGAGCAGGCCCGACAGGCCGATGGCGAAGAGACCGAGGACGACCACGTCGGTCTGTGAGTAGCGTTGGGCGTCGCGGATCATGCCGCCGATGCCGGGTACGCCGTTGATCGTCTCCGCGGCGACCACTGAGGAGTACGCGACCCCGACGGCGATCCGGATCCCGGTGAAGATCTCCGGTAGCGCGTTGGGCAGCACCACGTCGCGGATCACCCGCGCGCGGCCGGCGCCGAGCGCCTGCGCGGCCTCCACCAGCCCGGTCGGTGCGGAGTAGACGGCTGCCGCGGTGGCGACCGCGACCGGGGGCAGCGCGGCGATGGAGAGCAGCCACAGCTTGGGCGTCTCGTCGATGCCGAACCAGATGATGAAGAGGCTGAAGTAGGCCAGGGGTGGGAGCGCCCGGATGAAGGTGACGACCGGTTCGACGACCACCCGGATCCAGCCGACGGTTCCCATGACGACGCCGAGGAGCACGCCGCCGGCGACACCGATGACGGATCCGATCAGGATGCGGCGCAGGCTCACCGCGAGGTGCTCGATGAGCAGGTGTCCGCTGTAACCACGGATGCCGTCGTGGGTGGTCGAGGTCTGAATGAGTTGGTGCCACACCGCACCGGGCGAGGGGATGAAGGTGGGGTTGCTGGTGGCTCGGGCGGCGATCTCCCACAGCCCGTAGAGCACGACGAGGGCGAACAGCCGGAGCAGGATCCGGCGGCGGCGTCCGCCGTGCGGCGCCAGTGCGTCAGGGGTCACCGCCGACGCGCCGATCGAGGTTTCCGCGGCAGGTGGCGCGGGGACCGTGGTAGTCACCTACTTTTCCTACCGTGTAGATAGGAAATGAGCAAGGGGGAGATCGAGGGGTGGGACCGGGGGCGGCGCGGCGATCCCGCCGGCCGATCAATCGTGGTGGTGACCGGCGCGAGGTCTCATGGCCTGCTGAACACCGTGCCGAAGGTGGTGGCGAGCCAGGGCTTGCGGCCGCCGGCCAGCAGTCTGCCGCGGGCGATCTGGCCCCACTGGCCGGTACGACCGAAGCCGATCTCGAGAAACGCGGCGGGGTCGGCGGAGATCCAGCAGTCCGGCCTGGCCTGCGCGGTCGACCTGCCGGTCACCGCGGTCCCGTGGTCGATCTCCACCAGATAGCGCGGGCCGCCACGCAACCTGATCTCGATACTCGCGCGGACGTTCGCGGCGCGTTTCGGGTTCAGGTATCGCGGCATCATCGTCAGTACGCCGTCGAGCACCAGCAACGCGTCCGACCGGTCGATGCGCCACGGCTGTCCGCTCGCCCGCGCGATGTCCAGCCCGTGCACGACCAGTTCGCCGAGCAGCGCCGAGCCCATCGTCGACCAGCTCAACGCGAGGCCGTTGCTGACGATCAGCGGTTGCGCCGGTGGCTCCACGGCCAGGAATCCGGTCATCGCCGGCAGCAGCCGATCGGCAAGCGAGGCGAGGTCACGATCGGGATCGGCACGCAGCTGCGCGGCGTTCGCCTCGGCGTTGCGCCGCGACGGGTGGTCGCCCGCGGCGGGGTTGTTCCGTCCCTGCGCGTACGCGGTGTAGTCGACGAACTCGTTCACCAGGTGCGCCGCGGTCTCGCCGGCGGTCCACTTGAGCCCGGGAACCATGGCGTCCGGCGACTTCGCGGCCCGGATCACCGCTGCCGCGCGGTCAGCGGCTCTGCGGATCGCGTCAGACAGTGCCACTCGTTCGGCATCGGGCGCAGCCTTCATCTCCGGCATGAATCCTCCCTCGTTTCGTCGAGCGTGGACATCGACCACCTGATCGTCCAAGGACGGCGCTGAGTTCCCGGTGTCTCACACCGCGACGGCCTCGATGGCGCTCTCGGCCCGGGGATCGTGTCGGGACGCCGGGTGTACGGCCACCACATCGAAGCCGCTGCGGCTGATCAGCTCCCGGTACTCGCCGTCGGTCCGGTTACGCCCCTCCACCATGGCCAGCATGAGCAGATCGAAGATCTTGGCCTGGCTCGGTCCCGGGCCGTCCGGGACCACCTTTTCCAGCACCACCAGGCGCGCTCCGGGCCGCATCGCCTCGCGTACGGTCCGCAGGATGGCGAGGGCCCTGTCGTCGCTCCAGTTGTGCAGGCAACGCGCCAACAGGTAGAGATCGCCATAGCCGGGCACCCGGTCGAAGAAGCTGCCTTCCACGAGTGTCACCCGGTCCGCGACACCGGCCTCGGCGAAGCGGGTACTCGCCTGCCGGATCGCCTCCGGCAGTTCGAGGAGTACGCCGCGGGTCTCCGGCCGGCCGGTGAGGAGGGCGGCGAGCAGCGCGCCGTCGCCGCCACCGACATCGACGATGGTGCGGGCCCCGCCGACGTCACACCGTGACAGGGCGGCGGGTACCGTCCGATGGCTCCCGAGGGCGGCGTGGAACGTACGCGCGACCTCGGGGTGAGTGGCGAGGTAGGTGTACATGGGCTGCCCGTACGCCTCGTCGAAGGCCGGGGTGCCGGTCCGGACCGCGTGCGGCAGCTCGGCGAACGAGCGGAACACCTCCTCGCCCAGCATGATGGCGCTGGCCCGGGCGGATGCGGCCACGTCGCTGCGTAACAGCGAGCCGGCGCCGGTGAGCTCGAACGTCTCGCGTCCCCGCTGGGTGAAGAGTCCGACGGAGGCCAGTGCCCGCAGCAGGCGCAGCAGCGCGTCCGGATCGGCGCCGCACCGCGCGGCCAGGTTCGGCGCGGTCTCCGGACCGGCCGCCAGCAGGTCGGCGATGCCGAGCTTCGCGACCGTATAGCAGGCCTGGCCCAGCCAGGCCCCGGAGAGCAGGCTCTGTACCAGCGCGGCGTCACTCGGTCGTACCCGTGGCGGGACCGCCGCCACGGTGTGGTCCGGTTCAGCGTGGGAAGTCGACATCATTTTCTCCCAGCGGGCAGACGTGGAGTGGGAGCTCCGCTCACAGGGCCGCTCCGACGGCGGACATGACGGCCACCGCGAGGCGCCGGTGCAGCGAGGCATTGTCCCGGCGATCGGTGACCACCTCGATCAGCCGGGGACCGGGCTCATCGAGCACCGCGAGCAGATCGGCCGTGCCGGCGGCCCGCGTGTACGGCCAGCCGGACGCGGCCGCCACCTGTTCGAAGGAGACGCCGTGCGGCGTACCGAAGAGCATCTCGAAGTCGTCGCTCGGCCGCCGGACCGGGAGCAGCGAGAAGATGCCGCCGCCGTTGTTGTTGACCACGACGATGGTGAGGTCCGGCCGCGGTGAGCCGAGGCCGGTGACGAGCCCGTTCTGGTCGTGCAGCAGCGACAGGTCGCCGAGCAGCGCGTAGGCCCGGCCGCCGCCCTGCGCCTGGTGGGCCAGCGCGGCACCGATCGCACTGGACACCGCTCCGTCGATGCCGTTGAGTCCCCGGTTGGCGAGGATCCGGACGTGCTGACGCGGTCGCATGGTCTGTTCCAGATCGCGAATCGGCATGCTGGACCCGGCGAAGAGCAGCGACCCGTCCGGGATCGTCGCCACCAGGTCGCGGGCGATGCGCGGCTCGCTGAGATCGGTCCGGTCCAGCATCACGTCGAGCGCGCCCGCGGCGGCCTTGTCGGCGTCCTGCCACCGGCGCAGCCAATCCGGATCCCGAGCACGCAGCCTTGGCGTACCGAGCCGGGACAGCACCTCGGTGGCGCCGCGGGTGGGGTCGGCCCAGTCGCCGGACGGATCGACGACGAGATGGTCGCCGGCCTGATCGAGATAGTCGAGAACCGCGAGGTGGACGCCGGGTCGCCCCATCGTGATCACCATCTCCGGCTCGGCCCCCTTTCGGAACTCCCGATGGCTGAGCAGGTCGCCGTACGTCCGGATGGCGTTGGCGCCGTAGCGCGCGCCGCTCTGCGGCTCGGCGAGCAACGGCCACCCGGCCTCCTCGGCGAAGGTGACAGCGGCGTCCGGATCGCTCGCGCCGTCGCCGACGACGATCACCCCGCGGGCGGGTACGTCGAGCGTGCGCGGTGGCTCCGGGACGTGCCGGACCCGGGTCCAGGGTTTCCCCGGTGGGCGCGTCGACGCGAGGAGGGCTGCCTCGTCCGGCAGGGGGGCCGGTGCGTCGTACGGCTCGTGCAGGCCGATGTTGAGATGCACCGGCCCGTGGACGCAGTTGCCGAGGGCCCGGGACACCGCGGATCGCCAGTACCGCACCGTGGCCGTGGTGGGTGGCTCGGTGTGCAGTTCGGTGTAGTGGGGCGTCGCCGTCCCGTACAGCCGTACCTGGTCGGTCGCCTGGTTGGCTCCCGTGCCGCGCAGCGCAGGCAGCCGATCGGTGGTGATGACGACCAGCGGCACGCGGCTGTGCCGGGCCTCCAGCACGGCGGGATGCAGGTTGGCTGCCGCCGTTCCCGACGTGCACACCACGGCGGCGGGGCGGCCGCCCGCCCGGGCGAGCCCCAGCGCGAGGAAAGCCGCCGACCGTTCGTCGATGCGTACGTGCAGCCGTAGGCCCGGGCACCGGTGGACGGCGTGCGCGAGCACCCCGGAGTGCAAGCCGGGCGAGGCGACCACGTCGGTGACACCGCACCGCGCCAGTTCGTCGGCGACGGTGCTGGTCAGGGGATCCGAGAAGTGCACGATGTCCTCTCCGGAGACGATCAGTCGTCGGCGTCGGGCGCCAGAGCCAGCGACGCCGGGCTCGGCGCCTCGTCCACGAACTCGACCACCGCCTGCACCACTTCACGGGCGATGAGAATGCGCTGGTGCCCCAGCCGGTCGGTGACGAGCAGCCGGGCCGGGCCGGCGTAGTCGGCGATGAGCCGGTTCGCGTGATCCATGCCGACCGTGGTGTCGGAGGCGTCGTGGATCACGAGCATTGGAACGCCGGCCTCGGCTCGCGCGCCGGGCGACTGCTGCCCGGCGCCCTGCCCGGCCCAGAAGACCTCCCGCTGTACGCGCCGGCGCAGGCGGCGCACGACCCGCTCGTTGACCCCCAGCCGCCGGTGGAACTCGTCGACCAGGAACCCGAGGTCCGCGACACCGCTGATGGCCACGAGTCTCCGGGTCCGCACACCGTTGCGTACGGCGAGCAGGGCGCACGGCACGCCGTACGAATGCGCGACGATCGCCTCGAAGGTCCCGAAACGTCGCTGCACCTCGTCGATGACGCGGCCGTACTCCGCCACGGTGGTGGCCTCCCCGCCCGAGTGGCCGTGGCCGGGGGCGTCGAAGCTCAGCGGGCTGTACCCGAGGGCGAGCAGCCGGGGAACGAAGGAGGCGAACCGGGACGCCCGCGAGCGCCACCCGTGCAGCAGCAGCACCGGCCTCACGCCGTCGCCCCAGCGGTACGTGACGACCCGCTTCCCCCCGACCACCACGACGTCCCGGATGGCCGACGTGTGTACCTCCTGCTCGGTGACCCGCAGGTTCGCCCGCTTCCAGGTCTTGCAGAAGGTGACGTACGCGCCGTGGCCGGCGAGCGCCGGCGCTATCCAGGACGCGATGTTGAGGCCTGTCCGGACGGACGAGGCGGTCAGTAGTCTCCTGGCCATCGTGGACGGCTATCCCGCGGTACGACGACGGCGCGTGCTGGCCTCACCCATGAGCAGGCTCACGTTGTGGCCGCCGAAGGCGAAGGAGTTCGATATCGCGCTGCGCACCCGGCCGGTGCGCGGCTGCTTTCGTACGTGGTCCGCCTCGCACTCGGGGTCGACCTCGTCCAGGTTGTACGTCGGCGGCAGCACTCCCCGGGACACGGCCAGCGCCGTGAGCCCGGCCTCCACCGCACCTGATCCGCCGAGCAGGTGACCGGTCACCGACTTGGTGCTGCTGATCGCCGGCGGTGCCGTGCCGAAGACCGTGCGCAGCGCCTTGACCTCGGCCACGTCACCCAGCTTGGTGCTGGTTCCGTGCGCGTTGACGTAGTCGACCTCGCCGGGTGGGAGGTCGGCGCGACGAAGGGCCGCGGCCATCGCCTTGGCCGCGCAGGCGCCATCCGGCAGGGGCGTCGTCGGCCGGTACGCGTCGGTCGTGACACCCCAGCCGAGCAGGTCGGCATATCCGGCCGCGCCCCGGGCATCCACGTCGCTGGCTCGCTCGACCACCAGGATGCCCGCGCCCTCGGCGAGCACGAAACCGTTGCGGCGTACGTCGAAGGGACGGCTCGCGGCGGTGGGATCCGGCCACCGCATCGACAGCGCGTGGGCGTGCCGGAAGCTCAGCGAGCCCGTCGGGTTCAGTGGCGCCTCGGACGCCCCGCAGATCACCACGTCCGCGTCCCCGTGCGCGATCAGGCGGAACGCCTCCACCACCGCGTGCGCGCCGGCCGAGCACGCCGTCGACATGGCGGAGCTGAAGCCCCGCGCTCCGTACCGGATGGCGATGCGGGCCGCCGCCATGTTCCCCAGGAAGCCCGGCAGCATGTACGGGCTCACCGCCGTGCGGCCGCGGGCGGCGTACGCGTGGCTCTGCTCCTCGAAGATGTCCAGGCCGCCCGCACCGCTGCTGACGACCACGGCGACCCGGTCGGGGTCGACGTCGGTGCCGACGGTCAGTCCGGCGTCCGCCATCGCGTCCGCGGCGGCGGCGAGAGCCATCAGCACGAACCGGTCGACGAGCCGGCCCTCGGCGGGGGGTAGCACCTCGGACGCGTCGATCTCCGGCGCGAAGCCGGCGTAGCCGATGGCCGGGGCGAGCCGATGGTCGGCGGGCACCTGCCGGATGCCGGACCTGCCGGAGCAGACGGCATCCCACACCGTGTCGACGGCCCGCCCGACCGGGGTGAACAGACCGATGCCGGTGATGACGGGACGCGCGCTCATCACCGCACCACCGCTGCGGCCGCCCCGAGCAGTTCCCCGCTCAGGAGCCGGTCGCGCAGCAACGCCTTGCGCACCTTGCCGGTGGCACCGAACGGCAGCACGCCGTCGTCCGCCGTCAGTACGGCTGTCACGGTCGCCGCCACCGCGGGTTCGAGCGCCGCGGTCACCTTCGCGACCAGGTCCGGCTCCGGCTCGCCGCCGTTCCGCAACGTCAGCAGAATCACCGTACGGACCTCGCCGGGCTCACCGACAGCCACCACCGTGCACTCGAGCACCTCCGGGCAGGAGGCCAGGACGCGCTCCTCGGAGAGAGCGGTGTACACCCAGTTGCCGTCGCCGATGTCGACCGCGTCGACGAGCCGGTCGACGTGGAAGAAGTAGCCAGCCTCGTTCCGGAACACCAGGTCACCGGTGAGGAAGTAGCCGTTGCGGCGGGTCCGGTAGGTCAGCTCCGAGTCGTTCCAGTAGCCGAGCGACAGGGTGGGCGCCTTGATGCCGAGCTGGCCGACCTGCCCGACCGGTAGCTCGCGGGCTTCGTCGTCGAACACCACGGCGTCCGTGTAGACGTGCGGCCGGCCGATGCAACGCCGGTACCGGTCGGTGTCCGGCGTGTGCGTGACGAAGAACTGCGAATGACCCATCTCCGAGGAGCCGAGCCCGTCGATGAAGACCGAACCGGCCTTCTGGGTCACGCCCTCGCTCGTCATCACGTACCGCCGGCCGGCGGCGACAAGGTGACGGATGTGCGGCTCGTGCGCGCAGTCCCCGGTGTTCCACCAGGCCTGCACCGAGCTGAGGTCCCGGGTGGTGAGGTCGACGCCGGCCAGGTCCGACCACGTCGTCGAGAAGCCAAGTACGCTGATCGGGCGCCACTTCTCAATCAGGTCGAGGACGTACGCGCCGTCCTGCCGGGAGCACAACGCCAGCTCCACGTGGTTGCACAGCGCCACGCTGAGCGCGATCACCATGGCCGCGTGCCCGGGCGGCAGGATCACCAGCATCCGGTCCAGCGCCGCCGCCTTCGGCAGGGTCAGGCGGTGCCGTACGGCCGCGAAGAGGCTGTGGTGCGAGTGGGCCACCGCCTTGGGTAGACCTGTGGTCCCGGACGAGTGGGTGATGACGACCGGATCGTCGGGGTGGTGCTGGAACGGCGGTGGCGCCAGCCGCGGGTCGCCCCCGCCGAGCGTCGCGACGTCGACCATCGACTGGCTGGCGAGCCCTCCGTCGCGCAGTGCTCGCCGGTGCGCCGCGTCGGTGACGACCACGGGCGAGGCCAGCCGCTTCCGGATGTACTCGGCGGCGAGACCGCTGTCGAGGTTGCCGTTGATCAGGGCCGGCACGGCGCCGATCCGGGCCAGCGCGAGGAAACTCAGCGCCTGGTCGGCCGCGGCGCGGACGTAGACCGCCACCGGATCCCGCGGCCTGATGCCCAGCCGGTGCAGCTCGGCGGCCCGGGCGGTGACCCGGTACTCCAGCTCGTTCAGCGACATCGGCTGCCAGGCCGGGTGGTCGTCCACCGGGGTGTCGAAGGTCAGCGCCGGATCGTCCAGCCCTTCACCCCGCACGATCAGCGTGGTCAGCAGATTTCCGGTGCCCAGCGCCGGATCCGCGGCGAGCTCGGCCCGCATTTTCTTGACGTCCAATGTCTCGGCTCCCTCGAAGATGTGGTGGGGACGTTCGTCAGCACGGCCGGATGCTTCGCGGGCAGCACGCCGGCACCCGGGTTCGACCCCGCATCTCAATGACGCCCTGCCGGTCCAGAGACGCGGCAGCGGTCACTTCTGCTCCCTGCGCGCGGTGATCTCGTCCGCCAGGTCACCCACGGTCATCATGGCCAGCCGCTCGGCCTCGTCCTCGTCGAATTGCACGCCGTAGGCGTCCTCCACCTGAATGGAGACCTCGGCGACCGCCAGGGACTCCAGTCCCAGACCATTGGCACCCAACGCCGTTTCCCGAGTCACCGAAGAGGTGTCATAGTTCATGTTCTTGAGAGCGTCGACAAGAAACGCGAATACGTCGGCAGACATGCGGATTCCCTTCGGTTGGAATGGCGCGACGGCTTGATTCGGTGTGTCGTTTGTCGGTGAACGTTCGGGTGCCTCGGAGGGCGCGCTGCGCAGGCCCGTCAGCGGACGGCGGCGTTCCGTGCGACGCTGCCCGGTGCGGTTGGAGCGGGACGCCGGTCACTGTGGTCGGCAGGTCCTCCGCGGTGATCGCGGCCAGCACGGCATCGACCCTGACCCGCGCCGGGAGCATCAGACGGACCGGGGCGGCGAGCGCGTACCGCAGCCCACCGACCAGGCTCAGAACAGGGACGACGGAAGCGATCGGCACGACCCGCTCCGCAGGGCGCGGGACGTCGCCGAGTCGCGCATGTCGCCGCATCTCGGCGACGAGACTCGCCGGGGACTTCTCGGCAGCGGCCAAGCGGTCGAGGATCGTGAACTGGGCGCCGGTTCGCCATGCGACCAGCATCGTGGTGAGACCCGCCAGCGAGGGTGGGAGGCAGGGCACCAGAGTCCCGTCGGCGCGAAGCCCGGGCGGCGTGCAGGCGGGTCTGGCGTTCCGCCACCGGGTTGCACAGGGTTGCCCGGGTGATCGGCTGGTCGGGGACCAGGCGGCGCTCGTCGTCGGGTCCGGACCGGAGAAGGCCGTCCACCCGCGGGCTGTCCGGTAGGACCGGCCCGTCGGCCAAGAGTGAGTCAGTATTCATATGTTCCCCGTGTTGTATTAACCTGCATGGATGCGACAAGCCTCGCTGCCTTGCGCTCGATCGCACTAGCGTCGAGCGGCGCGACCCCCATTCGACCGCACAAGATCACATAGGTCAATGCGAATCGACTGTAGCAGCGGCCTTCTGTATGGGTCAACAGTGGACACACATCGGTAAAATCTGGACGCACGCTCGATAAATTAAGAAAGTTGGCGTAAATAAGCGAGCGATCGGGGAGCGGGGGCCCGTCCAGCATCCGGGCCCACCCTCCAATTAAAGGCAAATCGACCGATCGGGTGACAACGCTCTACAAGACATCAGCGATGCACCAGCGGACTCGATCCGGCGTGGAGCCTGCCCCCTCACGCCGTCAGCTGACCCGGCAAGGTGCGCCCCCTTTACGGGGGGCCAGCGCCGCGTACGCTCCTGGGGATGAGCGGACGCCGTGACGGACCGTCCCCGGAGGGGATCGCGAAGCCGCAGTGGGCCTCTGGCCCGCCGTCGACACGTGGTCCGCAAACGTGACGGCGCAGATCACCGCTGGTCGCTTCCACGCCGCTGACGGTGTCGAAGACTGGCGATGTCTCTACCACCTTGCTTCGGCCTACTTCCGGACCGGCTCGCTGCCGGCGGGTATCGCCCTCGTCGAAGAAATCGGTCGGCTCGTCGACCGCGACGAGCAGGAGCACCTGAACCTGGACCTGCGCCATGCCGGCGTCACGGTGTCGCTGTCGCGGCGTGACATCTCATTGGCGCGACGGATATCGGCCGCCGCCCGGGCGCTGGGCATCCCCGCCGACCCCACCGCGGTGCAGCTCATCAACGTCACCCTCGATGCGGCGGTGGCCTCGGACGTGCTGCCGTTCTGGCAAGCGCTGCTGGGGTACCGGCAGATCGGTGACGACTACCTGGCCGATCCGGCGCGGCGGGGCCCCGGATTCGGGCTGCAACCCATGGCGACGGCGCGACCGCAACGCAATCGGATGCATGTGGACATCGCCGTTCCGCACGATCTGGCCGAGGGCCGCATTGCCGCCGCCGTGGCCGCCGGCGGGCGCGTCGTCTCCGACGCGCACGCGCCGAAGTGGTGGGTGCTGGCCGACCCCGAGGGCAATGAGGCATGCATCGCGACCTGGGTCGGACGCGAGTAGCGAACCAGCCAGGGACGCGCGGAGGGTACGAGTGTCCGAGGACGCCAACGGGATCGATCCCGATGTCGGCTAATCGTCGAAGCGGAACTCGAAGGTGCCGGCCTCGATGCTGTCGACGAGTCGGCTGACATCGTCGGTCTGCCGGATGGCGCTGTCCCAGCCAGCGCTGGTGATGTCGGCCAGGAGCACCGGTGCAGGGTCGCTGCGCAGGTCGAGCACGAGTTGTTCACGGGAGCCGTCACCGCCGATGATCGCGATGCCGGGATGTTCGTCGGTGGCGGCGTCCCATGCGTCGTGCAGCTCGAGCATCTCGCGTGGCGAGTTGAGCCACACGTAGGCTCCGCTGGACATCCAACCGCGGCGGAACCACGACTCCCTCTGGAGGTAGGTACGCCAGGCGGCCGGCAGAGCCCGGCCCAGGGCCTTGTCGGCGTCAACGAACTCCTGGTCCTCTACCGGGCCGCGGTACTCGGCCTCCTCGACGATGGCACCGACGATGTGATCGTTGAGGTCGGTGAGTTCCTCGGCGGGGATCCAGTACTCCACCACGTCTCGGCCACCGACCTGGCGAATCTCGTAACGGTCCAGGTACGAACGCTGGACGTCGAATCGGGTCACGTAGCCGACGCCCTCGGCGGGGACGTTCCACTCGCGGGCGATCTTCGTGGCGTACCAGCGATTGAGTACGGGGTAGAAGATCGGCTGGTCAGGCAGGCGTGGTGGCCAGGCCCGCCACCCCGACGCCGCCACGAGGTCACGTTCGGACTGTCCGGTGGGTCGCCAGAGGGTGATCGTGTCGGGGTTGTGGATCGTCTGCTCCTTGCCAATTGTGGTGACGAGATGGCCGCGGCAAGCCACATCGGTCCGGCTCGCTCCAGGACCTCGTGATGATGATGCCTGGCACCGTCGGGCTTTGACAGCCGGATTTGAAGCCGACCGCGGGCGTCGGCAGCGTCCGCGTCGTCGTCACTGGCGGGCTGCCGCCGGTGATGGGCGATCAGACGAATGGCCGGGACATGTTCGAGACTGTTCGGGACTGATCGGAACAGAAACAGCGGCATCGTCGTCTTGAGGTCGACATCGAAACAGAGCTAGCTTCAACCCTCATCGATGAACGGCGTGAGGCGCGAAAGCTTGTTTCGCACCGCGAGATGCCGCTATTGGTCACTCACGACGAAGAGCGCTGAAGCACCGCATGGCGGCCAAATTGCCGATCGGTCTGGTGCAACTGTCAGCCGGATGCCCGATGACACGCCGTGACAATCACCTACCCAAGGGAGGATTTGCATGCTCGGCAAAGGACGCTGGTCTGGGCGCGGTCGCCGACTGGGGTTGGCCTCCCTGCTCGTGACCGCGTTGGTGATGGTGTCGTCCGGGCAGCCGGTCCATGCCGCCAACCTCGGCAGCGAGCCGACCCTGCCCTACGCGCAGCCGAACAACGCCAGCCTGCCCAGAGCGGGATGCGACACGACCGCCACCGATCCGACGAGCCCGCCGGCCAGCAGTCCGGCGGCGGTGCAGGTGATCTATGCGTGGAACAACTCCACCGGGAACCAGTACGCGACGAACGTCGAGCATGCCGCCCGCGTCATGGATCGCGTCGACTGGCTGTTCGACCAGGCCAGCAACTACGACCAGCACGTGAAGGTGAGCTGCCGGTCGACCACCACCAGCACGTACAACCAGTACGCGCAGGCGATGGTGACGCCGGTGAAGATCGACACCACGAACACCGACTTCTGGTCGATCGCGAACGAGCTTTCGGCCAAGGGGTACGACGACAGCAACCGCTGGTACGTGGTTTTGACCGAGTTCCCCGCGCCATCCAACTCGGCGTACTGGTGTCCGACCACGGGGGGTAGCGGCTGCATTTCCGTCGTCGAGGCGTGGGACAGCGGGGTCGTCGGGCACGAGGTGTCGCACCTGCTTGGTGCCGGTCACGCCTACATGGGCGAGCACGTCTGGCAGGACTCCAACGGTAACTGGCAGGCCGAGCAGTACTGCCCCGACATCATGATGTGCTTCGGCGACTGGTGGGCCTTCGACCTGGGCTACCGCCAGAACTACGACCCGAGCGAGACCAGCGCCCGGTTCCATGTGGACAACTATCCGTCGACGACCACGAACAATGCGGCGGTTCACCCGCTGCTCACGCCGCCGGTGTGCTGTGACGTCGGTGCCAACAACGACCTGCTGACCGCACAGGAACGGACCATCGAGGCGCAGACGCCGGGCACCTCGAACCCCACCGGGTTCACCACCTCCGGGTCGGGGGCGGCCATCTCGGTGACACCGCAGGGCTCGTACGCCGGCGTCTCGGCCCGCTACTTCGACAACCGTCGCTCGTTGCAGTTCGTCAGCTCACCGCAGTCGGGCGAGAAGTCGGTCAGCGTGAGCCGTAGGCCGTCCGTGACGGCCGGGCACAACTACAAGTTCTTCGTCCGACTACGCGCCGACTCCGGCACCGCCGCGCTGCGGATGCGGTGGTACAACTCCGGCGGCACGCTGCTGTCCACGTCGCTCGGCAGCTCGTTCGGCCTGACGTCGAACTGGTGGGAGTGGTCCTACGAGGCGGTTGCACCGTCGAACGCGGCCAGCGTGCAGATCTCCGTGGTGGCACCGGCCGGTGGTTCGCAACCGGCGACCCTGACGATGCACGTGGACACCTTGCAGCTGACCGACTGTAGCGCCAACCAGAACTCGCTGTGCCGCCCCACCACCTGATTCCGACTCGGTGATCCGACGGCCTTTCCCCACGACGGGGGAAAGGCCGTCGACCGGTCAGGTTTCTGCCCCGTGTTGGTCTGGACCTGTGCGTCGAAGGGGCGAGTCAGCTTCTTCGTACGGTGGCCCCGGCTCGAATCGCCCGCGGTATCTCGGCGACCTCGTCGACACGGTCCAACAGCAGGGCAAGTTCGTCGCCGGACGCGGGGGAGCTCAACTCGACCTGGTAGGTGATGCCGCTCGATATCCACGTCCGCGTGTCGAAACCTCCCTCGGCCGATACCCGTACCCCGTCGATTCGGATGCCGAGTTCGCCGGCCTCCCGATAGATGTCGTTCAGGACGCAGCCAGCCGCAGCGAGGTGCAACAGGTGCGCTCCGGTGAAGTCCGCCTCGACCGTCACGCCCTCGGGTGTCCAGCGATGAGGGAACGAGATCGCACCACCGTCATCTGATCTGAACGAGCCGGCACTGACCACGACCGCGAATCGCTCCACCGGTTACCTCCGTCCGTCGTGCCTGAGCCGGCAGGCTCATTGTTGACCGGCGTCGACACCACCACCAGATACCGCCACATTCGCCTCTGCCGCTGATGAAGGGGCAATCGTCCCGCATGCTCGCCGGACGGGCGAACGCCATGGTCCCTCATTCTCGGATGCATTCGCCTGGCCCGAGTGTCACACTGCGCCAGTGGAGGGCTTCCGGTGCGCCCGATGTGGGAACACGCTGAGCGTGCCCGTCCGGATGGTGGACCTGCCGGATGGACCACACTGGTCGCTACTGGACTGTCACCACGTGAACCCGCCACTGCTGGACCCCGGCACCTATGCAATCGACGCAGCCGCCTACGGCCGTGATCAGATCGCCGGCACCTTCGTTCTCTCACCCGGCGACGTGCGCGGGACACGCATCGTTCATGGCCTTGTTCGCACCGGCTGCTGGTCGATGGTAGGTTGGGATCCGTCCGTGGCTTGCCGAGACTGCGGTGCCTTGGTCGCCTCACGCACGGATGACTGCGGGGTGGCTCAGGAGACGCGCTTTTACCCAACGATGGTTGTTCGGGAGGCGTGTGACGACGGAGCTGGCCGCGACACTGATCCATTTTCGCTGATCGCCGACTGGGACAGCCCGGCACCCGATAACAGACAACACGCCTGGATTCCCAGGCCGACCCGCCCTCGGCCCGAACTCGTTGCGACGCGCTGGGGGCCAGGCGTGCAGAAGCAGGTCTTCCGAGATGACCCGCCAGCCTGACCGCCTGACAGCATGGCCGTATGCGGCGGCATCCGAGCGAGTTGGCAGTCTCAGTGCTGGCGGGCGCCGACGTGGCGCTCGTGGGCCTCTTCTCGGCGAAGGACAAGGAGTTCGGCCGGAAGCTGGACGTGTTGGCAGCATCCGTGGAGGGCCATGGCGGGCGGGTGGTGAGCCGGCACGTCCAGCGGCGTGGGGTGTCGCACGGCGGTGCGGCCAAGATGGCCGCGCCGCTCTCGCGGCGGACACTGGTCAGCCCAGGCAAGGCGCGTGAGATCGCGCAGGCGTGCCGGGCCGCAGAGGTCGGTGTTGCGGTGTTCGTCAACTCGCTCACGGAACACCAACGAGGTGTCCTCGGCGACATGTTCGGCTGTTTGGTGATCAGCGGGGAAGACCTATGACCACTACTGAGCCGCCTCATCGCCTTCAGGGGCAGTCGAGGCGACTCGCTCTCGCATCACCTGTACGGACAGTGCGGGATTCGCCGCTGCGGACTCGGCCAGTTCATGATGATCGAGCAGCTCGATGATGCGGTCCACCGGTAGTTGAGGGCACGCCGCCATCGCGTGTCGCACTGACGCGTCGGGGTCGTGAGTGAGTCGATCGACGAGCGACGGATCCGCCTCCGGGTCGAGGGCGATGAGCCGTCGGACCGCTGGATCCTGGTCGTCGGCGTACCCGGCCAGTGTCGCGACCGGGAAGTTCGGCAGAGCCAGCAGCCGACCACGGTCACATCGGCGGTGCTCGTCCTCGCGGAACACCCGCAGCAGAAGTTCGGGCGGCGCGGCCGGATGGTGGTGGGCGAGGAGGGCTCGTACGTTGGGATCGGGGTCGTCGACGAGCATGGCGACGACATCGGCGGGTAGTCGCGGATCGACTGCGGCCCGCCGGCGCAGCAGTGGGTTGACCGACGTGGCGAGCCGCACCGATTCCGCCGGCGGTGGCAGTGATTGAGGCGGCAATGCCGAGCGAATGTGCCAGCAGTGGTCGGTTCGGCGGTCCCATGGTGCCGTGGTCACGTCGATGTCGATCGCCGCGCGGTCCATTTCGCTGAGCGCGGGATGGATGGAGACGGCGGTGCGCACCGACACGTCCGGGTCCGCGGCGAGCCGCGCCAGCTGGGTGCGGGTCAGGTCGTCGCGCTGCGCGAGGCTGCGCCGGACGTCCGCCGACGGGTGGTCGAACAGCGCCTCGACCACCTCCGGCGGCAGGGTCGGGTTGGTCGCCATCGCGTCGGCGCCCTGCCTGCCGTCCCGGTCGGCGAGCACGTACTCGATCAGCGCGGGGGAGAGCCGCAGGTCGCTCAGCATGCCCCGGTACGCGTACCCATTGGCGGGCAGGTCGGCAGGCTCCTGTACCCGTTCCCGCTCGGCGTGGAAGTGGACGGTCGCCGCCCTTACCTCCGGTACGTCGTCGTGCAGCAAGGCTTCGCGCAACTGCGCGCGGGACGTCTCGTCCAGGCTGCCGAGCAGTTTGACCGCGGCGGCGCGTACGAGGGGTTCCGGGTGGGTGGCGACGGATCGCACCGCCCGCCGGTCGCGTATCCCGACCTCGATCACCTCGCCGTGTAGCTCGGCGGGCGTCATGAGATCACGCCGGAACTGCTTGACGAGCCGGTCCAGGTACGACATGAACGCGCCGTCCGGCAATTCCAGGTCCGGATCTTCAAGGAGGAGTTCGAAGACGCGACGCTCGGGATCATCCAGGAGACGGAGCCGGATCGCTGGATCGACGTGGGGATTGGCCGCGAGCGCGCCGCGTACTCGGGCTATGGGATGACGCGTCGCCGCCGCGACGACCGCGGGCGGTAGGTCGGCCCGTCGCCGGAATGCTGCCGGAACGGCCTCGGCGTGGTTGTCGAGCAGACGCAGGAGCACGTCGATCGGTGCCGCTGGATTACCCGCCAGGCCCCGTGCCACCGGATCACCGGCCGGCCTGTCCAACCAGAGGTTGCCCCGGACGTAGACAACCCTGGGGGTGCCTGGGAGGCCGTCGCTCGTCGGGGAGTCGGCGGCCGGCCAGAGTGCGGTCCAACAGTTTTCGTTGATCACGACGAGCCAGGGTATGGCGGCGAAACCGCAGGTCAACAGGGCTTTTCGACCGACTGACAACGATCTGGCTTCGTTGTAGGCTGAACGTGGCGTTGCCCCCTGCTGTTTCCGCGTGCCGGATGATGCGAACTCCCTGCGCCTTCGCTGGGCGTTCCTGGGGCCGCTCCTCGCCACGCTCCTCATGCTTGGCGTCCTCGTCGTGGTTGGCGCGGTGCGAGGTGGTGACCCTGGCCGGTGGATGCGTCCAGCGGTGCTGTCTCCGGGCGGTCCGCTGGTCGTGCTGTGGTGGCAGGTGGTGGTCCGTCCGCGGCATCTCTGGTGGGCTCTTGCTGTCGCTGTGGCAGTGACGATCGGCGCCTACCTGCTGGCTCGCCCCGACTGCTGAAGCGGGCGCTCGACGAGGTCGCGGAGCACGGTCATCCTCCGGGCTCCGCGAACAGACGCATCCAGCTACGACGGGACGGCGGCAAGTTCCGCGGCGCCGAACGAGACGGCGAATCGCTTGCACCAGATGCTGACACTGCGGAACGCTGCCGGGTCGACCCCAGCCGCCAGCCGGTACACCTGATCACCGTGGTTGCCCTTGAGTTTGCCCAATTCCGCGTACCGGCCGTCGTCGAACACCCGCCAGCCGGCGGTGCCCTTGCGAACCCGTTGATCGGACAACCACACCCGTAGGTCGGGGCCGTCGCTGGTGTCCAGCCCGGCGATCTCCAGCTGGTGACTGCCGTCCGGGTTGCGGATCATCCGGACCGTGCCGCTGGTGTCGTGCTCGTGCGTGATGAAAGTGCCCTCTGCGAGAACGATCGGCGAGGCCGGAACATCCGCGACGTCGGATACGGACTGAGACGGCTGCGGGACGGCGGTGGACAGGGTCTCCGTCACGACTCTGTCGGTGAACAACCGCCACGGCTGGAACCAGTAGGACGCTGCTGCGACACCGACTCCGAGCACGGCAACGACGACCCAGGTGACAGGAGTACGGAAAAGACGGCGAGTCACGGTTCCAGTCAAGCCTTCGGATCTCATTGTGACCAGGTGGGGCCGGATTACCGATTGCTTACGAGGCGTGCGGGGCGGTCCGGTCGAAAGAGCTCGACCGTCGCGACGCGACGGGAACAGCCGGGGCGGCTGCACCGGGAGCCGGCCCCACAACGGGCTTACGCCCTGACCCCGCCATTCAGGCGAAGAGGTTGCCGATGATGTCGGCGTAGAAGAGGGCGGGATCGCCGGAGAGGGAGGCCTTGACGTTGGCGGTGGGCTTGTCGGCGATGACTTCGATCCTGCCCGCTTCCAGCCCGTCGAGGGCCTGGGTGACCACCTCGTGGGGCGGGAGCTTGGGGACGTCGACGCCGGCCATCATGTCCGTGTCGGCGATGGCCAGCGCCAGGGCGGTGACCAGGGTCTTCTGGTCGGCCAGCTCGAGCCGGATGCCGTTCGTCAGGGACCACTCCGCAGCCTTCGAGGCAGCGTAGCCGTTGCTGCCGGGCGCGAAGGTGTACCAGCTCAGCGCCGAGATGACGTTGAGAATGGCACCACCGGCCAGCCTCGGCGCGAACGCGCGGGTGACGTTGAGAGTGCCCCAGAAGTTGGTGTCGAAGTCTTTGCGGATGTTCTCCGTGGAGGGACCGAGCAGCGGGGCTTCCGTGGAGGTGCCGGCGTTGTTGACGAGGATGTCGAGGTTGCCCACCTGAGCCGCCGCGGCCTCGATGGACGCCGGGTCCGTGATATCCATCTGGAGGGTGACGGCACCGGGGATGTCGATGCTTTCCAGGCGTCGGGCGGTCGCATAGACGGTGGCGCCGCGGGCGAGGAGTGCCTCGACGAAGGCCTTGCCGAGGCCGCGGTTGGCGCCGGTCACGAGAGCTGTTGATCCGTTGATTCGCATAGCCACCACGCTAGAACCTCACGTTGACGTCAGAGGCAAATGGTGCGAGCTGAATCACGGCCGGCTCCGATTGTTCCGGCACCGGTTGCCGTGGGCGGTGCTGGCCCGGCCGTCGCGGCGACGAGCAACGCATGGGCCGGCCTCGACCTGGACTGCGAGGTCGTGGTTGCCTCCGCCGGGACCGGATAGCGGGGTCACGGCCGCAGAGCCGGTCGTCTCCGGTGGCGGCCCCTCGCGGTGCGGGCATCGGCGCGCGACCCATGCGGAGTATCGACTGGCATCGGTCGACACGGCTAGGCTGCCTCCAGGCTTCCATCGACGCAAGGGGATGTCGTGTCGCGCCGTACCGGTAGGCCCTCCTATCAGTTGTCCGCGCCCGACACGCGCCGCCGCCGCATGGCACGTGTCGCTGTCGTCGTCGGGGCGGTCGGGCTCGCGTGCGCTCTGCTGGGAGGCGCTGCCGGCTATACAGCCGGTCGACCCGACGGCGTCGAGTCCACTGTCGCCGACATGCGCGAGGCTGAGGCGAAGCGCGACAGTCAGCAGATCGTCGAGCTGACGGCGACGGCCCGCCGCCTTCGTGAGGAGATCTCTCCCGTTCTCACCGTCCTGGGCACGGTGACACCAAGCAGTGGGCAGGCCGGTCCTGAAGAGGCCCGCCAGTGGCGACAGACCATGCAGCGGGCAACGGAGCTGTTCGCCAACCCTCCGTCGGGCACCACCGCGACCAACGTCGCACGTGGCGGCCTGCGTAGCGCCGTGGAGCAGGGCTCCCTGGCGGTCGACTCGTATCTCCTCGCTGTCACTGGGCCGTCCACCCAACGGGCGGCTCTGACGGAACTGGCGAAACGGCAGGCGGTCCAAGCGGTGGAAGCCTGGTCTGTTGCTGCCACCCAGCTGGACCAGCTCAACATCGATGCCGGCCAAGGTCACCAACATGTCTACCTGGAGACCGGTCCGGGCGGTGACGCCATCACCCCGGACGGCGCGGAAGAGGGCTCCGGGGGATAGCGCGCAGCTGGGGGCACCTCAACCGACCCGGCCGACGGCGTCATTCCTCGGCGGGCGTTCGGCGGGCCCCGACGGGCCAGAGAATCGTGGTCGGGACGCCGTGGCGCTCCGCCCAGTCGATGGTCTGGTCGGTCGACGCGGGGTGACGGCCAGGTTTGCCGTCCCACACCGCAACGAGTCGCTGCACCCGTCGGACCAGCTCACGGTTGGCAACCACGTAGGCGGCAGTGTGCGAGTGGTCGAAACCGGTGTGGACGACCGCTGCCGCCCGGTCGAGCAACTCGTCGAAGGCCGGCCGGTTCTCCGCGCTGATGACCGCGAACCGGTAGTCGCGGGCCGGCAGGATCACCTCGTACGTGCCGCCCAGTTCGAGGATCGTGCGCGCGAAGACCTGGTCCGCGCCGGCCGCCAGGCAGGTCACGCCGTGCACGGGCCGATCGCTGATCCGGCCCAACTCGACGCGGAGAGCGTCGGCGACGAGCAGTTCGGTGTCGCGGGTCAGGTTGATGTGCCCGGTCACGCCGACGCGGACCGGGCCGAGGTCAGGCGGCATCTCTCGGGCCTCTGCGCTGTGCGGGCACCGGGGGCGCCAGCCGGATCAGCTCGAACCCGCTGTCGGACAGCACGTCGGGCAGCGCCCGGATCCCCTCGCGATTCTGCTCCTGTACGTCGGGCGGCAGGTCCTTCCACGGCCGCAGCGCGGGGTGCCGCCGCTGGACGTCATCACGCGGGTCGCCGTACGTCCAGCCGTCCCCGTGCCGTTCCCGGCACCACCGTTCGTGCTCCAGGCGGGCGAGATCGTCGATCCGGTCGTCGATGGCCTGCCCGGCGGCCGAGGCGTCACCGGTGCCACCGTTCCGAGGCGCCACGACGCAACCGAGATCCAACAGCTTGGCGGCGATGTCCTGGACATGGGCGCGGTTGGCCCGCCGTAACGACTCGGGTAGATGCGACCAGTCCACCATGGCCGGGGCGTCGCCGAGTCGTACTCCGGCGCGCTGCTGGGCCTGGACGTACCGCTCGTGGATCAGCCGGGCCAACCGCTCGGTGAGGTCCTCGGCGATCAGCCGGGCGTCGCAGGCGTGAGCGAGCACCGGATAGAGACGGAGCTTGCCGTGCACCTCGTCGAGGAGGTCGTGACGGGAGTCGCCGTGGAAGGCGGCCGCGAGCGCCGCCTGCCGGTAGACCGGCACGAACACGGCGCTCTCGGCGCCCTGCCACAGGGCGGGCGTGTCCAGCACGAACCGCAGCCCGCTGATCTCGTCCGGCGCGCAGACGTAGATGCGGTCGTAGCCATCGTGGCCGAGGCCGACGACGCCGTCGAGATCCAGGTCGTACGCGGTCAACTGGCAGACGGTGGCCAGGAACGGGTAACGCGACGACGCCAGAGCGATCTCGGTGCCGGCATCAGGCGCCACGACGTCCACCCGCAGGGGCGGCACGGCGTGGCCCGCGGGGGCGTCGGCCCGGGATGCGCGCCAGTGCCGGGCGGTCTCCACCAGCAGAGCCCGGCGGAAGGTCCCGGTGCCCGCGATGAGGATCCTGGTTGGTCGGTCACCCGCGCTGGGCAGTGGGTGGTGCCGGTGCAGGGCGCGTGCGGCGACGTCGTCGACGTGGAAGTAGTCCAGCCGCAGCCGGCTGGACCCGGCGGCACCGAGTCGTCGGGCCTGCAGGGACAGACACATCTCCGAGTCGTGCACCAGGATGTAGACCCGCGGTGGCTGCCGTCGGTCATGGATGAGGCGGTTGGCGGTGTTGGCGATCGCGTGGTTGCGGTCGTCGTCCTCGCTGCAGGCGTAGACGGTATGGGCTCGGGGCAGGCCGGCGCCGCGCAACACCTCGGGGCTGGTCGGGTCGCCGACCACACCGAGGTACCGGCGCCACCGGTACTCCAACGGACCGAACGGCTCGGAGCGCACCACCACCACGCGTTCACCGTCGGCGAAGAGCCGGTCGGCGAGCATGTGGGCGAACTGGGAGTCGCCACAGACCAGGACGTGCCCACGCGCACGCCGAGCCCGCAGGCGGCGACTCTCGGCGGCCAGCAGCAGCCGACTGGCCTCGGCCACGGCGAGGAGCGTGAACAGCGGGGCGGCGAACCGGGCGACCTGCAACTGCCACGGGTAGGGGCCGGCGTTCTGGAAGGGTTCGGCGCCGAATACGAAGAGTTGCAGGACGTAGTAGAGCACGTCGTACGGATCGTGGGCGACGTCCGGCCGCGCCCGGAGCAGGCGCTCGAAGCCCACATAGCCGAGGACGAGAGCGGCCAGCCCGATCAGGCCGAAGAGGACTCGCAGGCTCCAGCCGGTCGGGCGGGACGAGCCCGCGACCGGATCCGTCATGAGCTCATGGTATTTGACGAGGTCGATCAAATCGTCGCTCGACGCGCGCCCGGATGCACCCACAGCTCCGCATCGATCACGGAAAGTCGTCAGGACGGGTGTCGGGCAGCGTGGCCAGCAGTTGCCCGGCCAGCCGCCGCACCGCGCCGTCATCCTCCTGATGCGCGAGCCGCACGAGCACCTCCCGGGTCCGGGCGTCCCCGTCGTAGTGGCGGGTCAACGCGAGCAGCGCGGTCCGGCGGATCTCCCAGTCATCGTCGTCGGCCAACCGCAGCAGCAGGTCCCGTATCCCCGTGCGGCCGCTCAGGCTGGCACCGAGCTGCTCCACGGCCCGGCGACGAACCTCCAGGGCCGGATCGTCGCGGACCAGCCCGACCAGCAGCACCTGGACCTCCGGGTCGGCGCCGAAGTGCTCGCCGAGCGCGGCGGCGATACGGGCGCGGATCGCCGGGTCCTGGTCCGACAGGCGGCGCATGAGCCGCAGGGTCACCGCCATGGACGCCGAACCCTGCTCGGTCAGACAGCGTACGGCCGCATCGAACACGGTCGGGTCGGTGTCGGACTCGACGCATTCCAGCAGCACGTCGGTCACCAGCTCCGGGCTCCCGTACGCGCAGAGGGTCTGTACGGCGGCCAACCGGATGCCGACGTAGCTGTCGCGGCGGGCCCGTCGGCACAGTGTCTCGATGAGGCCCGGGGCGTCGCCGTGGCGGGTGAGCGCCTGGGCGGCGGCGCACAGCACGTTCGGGTCGGGGTCCCGACTGACCTGCTCGGCAAGGCACTCCCGCACCTCGACGTCCGGTGGGTCGGCGAGACGGGCCAGGCTACGGGTGACCCGCAGCCGGACGATCGGGTCCCGCTCCTGGGAGGCGCGGCTGATGAGCAGGTCCCGGGTCGCGTGGCCGAACAGCGGTCGCCCGGTGAGCAGGTCGACCGCGGCGAGCCGGACGCTCGCGGTCGGGTCGCGTCGAGCGCTCTCCAGCAGTAGTTCCCCGGTGCGGTGGTCGGGGTAGGCCTCGGCCAGCGCGCGCACCGCGGCGAGGCGTACCGTCGCGTCCTCGTCGACGTGAGCCGCGCGGGCCACCACGGCCCATCCGGTGTCGTCGGCGCGGTCCCGGTCGATCAGAGCGGTGACCGCGGCGGCCCGTACGGAGGATTCCTCGTCCTGTTCGATCTGGTCGATCAGCCGTGCCCGGCAGCGCCCCTCCGGGTCGGGTACGAGCGCCAACCGCTGCACGGCGACCACGCGGACCCGCGCGGACGTGTCCGAGCAGGCCAGCTTCAGCAGCAGCTCGGTGCTCTCCGGACTGGGTCGCTCCGGCAGCAGCTCGGTCAGGACGCAGCGCCGGACCTCGTCCGGCGAGTCGCCGGTGACCCGCTGCAACGCCGTGGTGCGTGCGGTCTCGGCGTGCTCCGGCAGAGCCAGCAGACCCTTCAGCACGCACTGCACCACACCGGGGTCGGTGTCGGTGGCCAGCAGGCGCTGCATCGTCTGGGGTGCGTCCGTCAGGTCGGCACAGCGCGCGGTGAGCACTGCCGCGGCGGCTCGCCGCACCGCGACGGCGGCGTCCCGGGTGGCCCGGGCCAACACCTGACGGACGTCGTCGGAGAGGTCGGACCGGGTGCCGAGAGACTGCACGGCCAGCGCCCGCACCGCGAGATCGGGAGAGTTGGCGAGGTCGCACAGCACGTCCACGAGGTCGAGGCCGGCGCCGAGGTGGGCGACCAGTGCGCGTACGGCGGCCTGCCGTACCGCGGTGGAGACCTCGGCCTGCGCCTGGGCGAGCAGGATGTCCCGGCATCGTCCACTGTTGCCGCCGGTGGCCTCGATGCGGCCGGCGGCCTCGGCCAGCCCGGCGACCAGGGTGAGGCGGGCCTGCCGCTCGCGGCCCTGCCCCAGCTCCCGGACGAGCAGGTCCTCCATCTGCTCCTCGGCGGTGGACAGCACGGCCGCGATCCGGGTGGCGAAGGCGGAACCGGATCGCCAACTGGTGCGGACACCCCGGCGGCGGTACCAGTGCAGGAAGGTCTCCCGCCCCGGCCAACCCGGGCCGAGCGTCCGGATCGAGGACAGCAGCTCCTGCTCGGTGAGATCCACCAGGTTCGGGTCGTCGGCGGAGATGCCGTGCTCGATGAGACGCACGACCTGGCGCAGCACGGCGTCGCCCGCGCCGGCCAGTTCGGCGGGCTGCGGCGCCTCCGCCACGCACTGCGCCGCCAGCACCAGGTTCCAGGGCGGCCCGGTCAGGTTCAGTGGCGGCCACGGTTGAGTGGCTTCGGTGGCGAGCAGGGTGACCAGCTCGTTGGCGATCCGACCGGGCAGGGCGCTGGCGACCAGTCGAAGCACCTCCCGCCACGACGGATCGGCCCAGTGCTCGCGAAACAACGAACGCAGATGATCGAGGCCCCAGGTGGTCGGATCGCGCTCGCATCTGTCCACGATTTCCTCGGCGCAGAAGAACTCCAGGAACGCGCGGTGTACGAAGCCGAACAGTCGCAGGCCGTAGCGCTCCAGGATGAAGCTTCGCTGCCGCAATTTGTCGATCATCGAGTAAGCCATGGCGAGCGCCCGCTCATTCTCGAAACCGTAGAACGCGACGAGGTTGTCCCGGAAGATGCGTGCCAGTTCGTCGGACTCGATGTAGTTTCCGGCGGGGCCGGACTCGCGGAACTGCATCCAGTACGCCAGGTGACGCAGCAGCCGACGCTTCGCCTGTAGGTCGAGCGACGGCACGTCGCCGTGACTCTCGCGCAGTTGCTTGGTCACATCCCATTCGGAGATCAGTACGTCGGTGACGTGCGCGTAGAGCCGGCGACGGTTGCGCGGCAGCGGGTGACCCCGGCCGACGATCGCCATGAGCATCAGCAACAGGGGGTTCCCGGCGATCTCGCGCATCGCTCGGGAACTGCCCACCACATCGAGGATCTGCCGCCGCTGCCGCTCTGCCTCGGCAGCCGGCGTGGGCATCACGTACCGGTACCAGTTGTCGAGGAACCTCGCGATCTGCTCGTCGTCGAGATCCTCCAGGGTGAAGTGGTCGAAGCCCGCGTTGGCGAAGGTGTGCCGCTGGTAGCCGGCCGCCCGCGAGGTGACGACCGTCAACACCCCCGGATATTCGTTGGCGAACGTGGCGATCTGCGCGGCCACCTCTTCCCGCTGCGCCGGGTCGAACACCTCGTCCAGGCCGTCGAACAGGAACAGCGCCTGGCCGCCCTGGCGCAGGTACGCCTCCAGCACGTCCTGGTCGACACCGGCCAGTCCCTGCTGGTGGCGGTGGCCGACGTAGTCGAGCAGGCCGTCGCACCGGCCGTCCCCGTGATGGGTGGCGTAGGACCGCAACTCGATCAGGACGGGTAGGTACCGGTCCAGCGCGCTCAGTCGAGGCTCGACGCAGACCCCGGCCAGCGTCAATGCCAGGTATCGCGCGGCCGCGGACTTGCCGGAGCCGGGATCGCCCAGCAGTACGATCGTGCGCCGCCCCGGGTCGGACACCACGTCGAACAAGGACAGCTCGTCCTTGGCGGCGTACTCCTCCCAGAGCCGCTCCACCTCCTCCGGATTGACCACCCCGGGCAGCCCGCCGACGTCGCCGCCCGGCGTGGAGCCGGCCCACCGCCACCACGCCAGCGGCATCTCGGGCCGCGCGTCCTCGTGGACGCGGGGCTCCACGAACACCTTGGGGAGTCCGACGGTGAGGTAGCCGATGGTGGGACGCGGAGAGACCGCGTCCACCGAGACGGCCTGGTATCGCAGCGACAACTGCTTGTAGTACTGGTTGCGGACGACTGTCGGCAGGTGGGTGTCCGGATCGGCGGGCTCGCGCGCCGGGGATCTGCCGCTGCGTACGTCGGCCAGTGCGGCGGTCACCTTGGCGGTGAGGTCGTCCACCCCGGAGAAGAAGGCGCAGAGGTGGCGCTCCTTGAGCTCACGACGCAACGCGACGATCTGCTGCCAGTCGGCGTCCCGGTCGATCATGTCGACCGGCCAGGGAGTGTCCTCCGCGAGCAGGAAGACCAGGCAGGGCTTCCCTGCCGCGAGGGCCTCCCGGTATTCCAACTCGGTGATCGAGGACTCCTGACCGGGCGGCCGGAAGCCGTACCGCCAGGCGAACAGCCCCACGTAGAGGTCGCACCGGCGCACATCGGCGAGGCAGCGTTCCAGCGGCGGCCGGATGTCGGCGCCGTAGGCCTCCATGGCCACGTCGTCGATCTCCAGACGGCGGGCCACGGCGTGCACGGCAGCGCGGTATTCCAGCAAGTCCTTTTGGGTGGCCGAAATGTAGACCTTCATGGACGGCAAACTCCAGGGGGTGGCCGGCGACCGCACATTGAAAATATCAGCCGGTGTCACGTCCGTCCGACCCGTGCGAACACTCCGAACGCCTGCGGTACATGGGATTCCCGCCGACCCCGTGCCTATGATGGCCATCAACAGATACGGGTCCGGGCGATTCGAATCGCGTACTCGAGAAGTGTGTCAGTGCCGGTCGCGAGGGGTTTACGTCAATCAGCACGAGCCGCGTACGCGGGACGCGCGCGGGTCGGTGGCAGCGTTGCGGAGGAAGCCATGCTCACGGTCGGTGAGGTGCACACCAGCCTTCTGCAGCACAGCACGGCGCTGTCCCAGGAGCAGAGCTCCGACGTGCTCAGCCTGATCGAGGGCGAGGCCGTGCTGACCTCCCGACGCCCGTCGCTGTACGCGGTCTCACCCGATGTCCGTACCGGTGTCGACTGCTGGCTGCCGAGCGCCCGAAAGCGCCAGTTGCGGGGGGTGGGCGCGGTCGTTACCCGGGCCATCATCACCGGCGGCCGGATCGTGCAGGCCTCCTCGGTCATCCACGTCGTCCCCGGCGAGCGCCGCCAGCCGTGGTCGCACTATCTGGCCAACCCCGGCGTCCTCGAGACGGTCGGCAAGCTGGACGTCGCCGACCTGAACGCGGGCTTCCTGCACGGCACCAACGCCGACGTGCTCAACCTGGAGGCGATCACCGGCCGGGTGCTCGACGGTGTGCAGATGTCCGACCTGCTGGACCGACGCCCGCCGCTGCGTACCGCGCGCACACGGCTGCGCTGGACCGCGCAGGCGGACGAGCGGTCGAACCGGGACGTCTCGGCGGTGGTCACCGTGGACTCACCCACCCTGCGTACGGTCGAACTAGTGCTCGACCCGCAGGACGTGCCGGCCGCCGTGGCCGGGCTCTGCGAAGATCTCGCGTTGCACGACTGGCTGCTGACCATCCTGTCCTCGCTGGTGGAGTCCGCGGTCACCCGATCGGCCTCGGGGCAGGAGCACGTCGAGCGGCTGCGGCCGGTGTTGGAGCACCTGCTGCACCTGTGGCTGCCCGGCGCGCGGGTGCACCCACGGCTGCGGCCGATCTGGGACCAGTTGGAGCAGGTACCGGGTTTCAGCCGTCAGTGGAACTCGTCGGTCAACTGGATCCGGGATCAGATCAGCGTGAGCAACATGGCTCTGCTTCGTGACCTGGCCGGCCGGGTGACCGTCGACGAGCCGTGCGGGCGCTGAGCGCTCAGTCGCTGATGAACACGTAGCTGAGCCGGTCGACCAGCTCACTGGGCAGGTGCAGGCCCTCGCCGCCGGCGCGTTTGGCGACCTGCTGCGCGACCGCCGGCGGCACCGCCACCTGGCCGAGGATGGTGCGTACGGCCAGTTCCACCGGCAGGTACTCGGTGCCCATCAGGGTCAGCGTGCGATACGCGCAGAACGGCGCGGCCGTCGGGTTCAGCTGGACGATCGCCGGCAGTTGGTCCCAGTCCGTCGGCAGTTCGCCGGTGAGCCGGCGCGGCTGCGTCATCGTCTCGCCCCGATGCCGTAGCACGCCGAGTCGGGTCATCTGCCAGACCGAGGCGAGCAGGGCGCAGGCCCACACCCGGGAGTCCGGCTCGTCGGACCAGAGTTCGATGTCGACGAAGATGGAGTGCCGGGGATCGCCGGACTGCAACGGCGGAGACCACGGACGTGGCAGGGTCATCGCCGGCGCGTCGACGTGCCCGGGGGACCGCTTGCCGTTGGACAGCCAACCCGACTCGCTCAGCGGTGGACGACTCCCGGTGGTGTGCCGAGGTGGTTCCACCACCAGTGTGTCGACCACCAGCCGGGCCAGCTCGGCGCCGTCGTGCCGGGCGAAGCTGGACTCCCGGGCCACGTAGTCCAGGATCAGGCCGTGCTCCGCCGCGGCGCTCTGCACCTGCGGGATCACCTCGCGGGGGGTGCCGAAGCGGTGGAAGTAGTCGTCCAACATGAAGCAGGTGCTGATCCGCGGCTCCCGGGATGCGGGCAGCCCTCGTCGGGCCAGAGCCGGGATCGCGGCGGACCAGTCCGCGATCCGCGCGAACTTGCGCCGCAGTTCCTCACACCCGTCGCCGAAGTCCTCCGCGTAGAAGTGCCCCAGCTCCACGGACAGATGCGAGTACGCCACGCTCTCTGTACGCCGCACCGCAGCCGCCTCCTGGAACCTGACATCCATGCCGATCACGCGGTGTCCCATGCCGTCTCGTCGAAAAGCTTCTCGGTGAGGTCAACGAACGCGTCCACCGTCTTGACGTTGGCAATTTTGGATTGCACGTCGTGATCGGAGATCAGCTGCTCCCGCCACTGCAGCAGCGGATCCAGCGGCACCACGCCCAGCAGCGTCGTACGCCCGACGCCTCGTCGTCGGGCCAGCTCCGACAGCTCCGCGTCGCATTTGCGCAGGAAGGCCTGCTGGGCCAGGCCGAGATGACCCACCTCCGGACCACGCGAGTCGATCACCGCCGTACGGATGAAGCGCAGCGACTCCCGTAGCTTGTCCGGCTCGTGGCCGTACTCCTTGCCCATGGCCACGATCCCGCCCGCCTCGAAGGCCAGGTCCGCCGCTGCGGTGACATGCTGGGGAGTCCACCGGTGAAAGACCAACCAGCGCACGGCGACCTTGCGCAGGGTCGAGGTCGCGGTGGCGGCCAGCGCGATCTGACTGGCGTACGACCGGCCGGCGCTGAGGTCCACCAGGGTCAGGTCGAACTCCTCCTCCAACCGGAGGAAGAGCTCGGCGCAGCGCTTGGCGATGTCGTTGGTGAAACCGAACTCGCTACCGTTGCGTTGCCCCGGCAGGAGCACCAGCGGACCGGACCCGATGGGCCTCTGACGCAGGCTGGCACGTTCCGAGGTGCCCCACACGTCCAACTGCTCCGGAGACGGGATCTCCCCGCGCAGATATCGGTGCAGGCCGCCACCATTGGGCCCAGCGCCCTCCACACCATTGACGGCCTGCGGAATCTGGAACGTGATGCCGGCGGTCGGCGAGCCGAAGTCGTAATCCAGGTAGCAGGTGGGGTGGCCGGACAATGCGCTGCGGTAGGCGATGTTCGCGGCGGTCACCGACCGCCCGGTGCCGCCCTTGTGTGACGTGACGAAGACCAGCATTCAGATCCCCTCGCTGGCCTTCTGCTGCCCGGTGGCAACGTCGTTGAGCAGCAACAGAAGAGTAGCCGCCAGAGCGGCCGCAGTGCCGGGACGCTCGTCGACCAGCAACTGTGCCCGGCCCAGGCTGGCGCGGATGCTGCGCATGCTGCGCTGCATCGCCTCGCCGTCGAAGGTGCCGCGCATCAGCTCCCGATCGAAGAGGTACTCGGCCTCGTCGATGAGATCCTGCGCGTAGTCGGCCAGCCGGGCGGCTCGGGGGAACGGCCGCTCCCACAGCAGCTGACCGGAGGTGACCAGAGCCTGCACCACCCGCTCGGTCAGATACCACGAGGGTGCGTCCGGCTTCGGCGCCAGGCCGGGAAACGCGCCACCGGCGTGGTCCCACAGCCCTTGGTGCCGGCCGTCCGGGATGCGCCGCAGCAGCAGATGGTCCCACACCTCGTCGGCCAGCTCGAGCAGTTCACTGCGCCGTCGGGCGTTGCTCAGCAGACCGGCGACGGCGGCCGCCCGCTGTAGCAGCACCACGGAGAACTCGTTCACGTTCCACGTCATGATCGGTTTGGACGTGTCGTCGTTCAGGGTCACCCGTTTGCCTGGCGCGTGCACGAACAGCGCCGGTTCGCCGGGCGACGCACGGCGGGTGATCCGCGCCCGCTGCGCCAGCTCCACCAGCACCGAGGCGATCCGCCCGAGCTCCTCGTCACCGCCGCGCCCGACGGCGATCAGGCCCTTCACGGCCAGCGACGTGGTCTGGAGCGTGTAGTAGTCGGTCCGGTCACCGTCGGTCGTCCGCCAGGGGATGTCCTCGATGGGCCACCGTCGTCGGTTGCCGAAGGTCGCCACCGTCGCCCAGTACGTCCGGGTGAGCTCCCAGCGCAGTTGCAGCGCCCGGGACAGCCGCTGCTGCTCCTCGTTGAGCAACCCGAGCAGCCGGGTGCGTTCGGAGTTCAGGTCCTCGATGGCGTCCATCGCGATCACGGTGAAGTAGAGGTAGGGGGCGTTCTCGGCGGAGCCCTCACGCTGCCGGCCGATCGGCTCGGTGGTCGGGACCTCCTCCGCCCCGGAGATGATCCCCCACGACCAGCCGCACTCGAACAGCATCTCGCTGTTGTCCAGGTCCTCCGTCACCCGACCCGAGCCGATGATCACGCTACGCAGGCTCGCCATCGTGTCCCGCAACTGTTCGCGCAGCGCCGCCACCAGCTCGCGGCGCGGTAGCTCGTCCTGGTTGACCATGTCGCACAGACGAATGCCGTACTCGTCGCTGGCGGTGAAGACGAAGGTGCTGAAGCTGCGGAGCAGTCCGACCATCGCCGCCGTGAGGCGGGCGCTCGCCATGGCTTCCAGTTCGTCGAGTTGCGCCAACAGGTCGCGCCGCTGGGTGGACCCCCGGTAGACCTTGACGAAACCGATCGTCGCCAGCGTGAGTGTGACCGACACCGCGAACGAGTCGACGATGTCCAGGGAGCGCTGCTCGTCGGTGAGCTCCGGGCCGCCCTCCAGCGGGGTGAGGTAACTGCCACCGCCGAAGATCGGAGTGCCGGCGTCGTCGGTGTACCGCCGGAAATAGTCGATCATTACGCTGACCAGCCGACGGGGAATCTCGATCGCGCCGCCGATCGGGCTGAGCGCCGAGATCACCTCTTCGTCGGCGCGGTCCGGGTCGTCGAGTGACAGCACGGGGACCTTGGCCGCGGGGAGCAACAGGGTCAGCAGTTGTTCCGCGTCGCTGATCGAGTTGCTGCCACTTCGGCCACCCCAGTGCCATTCACCGTTCGCCCAGCAACTGCGAACCGTAGCCCGCCAGATGTCGAGGATCTCCTGGCGCGGCTGCATCCGCATGATCCACCGCCGTCTGTTGTAGTCGTCGACTCGAAACCGCTGGTGTAGCCGTGCCCACGATGATCCACGGTGACGTACAGCATCATGGTAGCGGGCCGGTCGAGTGCCACTTGAAAGGCTTCGATGGCCGCGTGTCGGCAATCCGGCCAATCGGGCGCGGTGGAATGCCACCCCGACCATGCTGCGCCGACAGGACCATGTCGAGGCATTCCACCGGTACGCATCGGCGCTTATCCGCGGGTACGGCCGGTCGCCAGCAGCATGCCCACATACCCGTCCCGCAGCGGCGGCTTGGGTCGTACCTCGTGGACGTCCAGGTCGTACGCGCCCGCCGCGATGGTGGCCACCACGTCGGCGCGTTGCAGTGCCACCGCCGGGAACATCCGCCGGCCGACGCTGTAGCCGAGGGACCCGAGCATGACCGTGACGGCGAAGGGCGACCTGGGTCGCAGCGCGTCCAGAAACCGACTGATCGCGTGGTCGGCCTCGGCCCGGTCCGCCGAGATGGAGCAGGCCACGAAGAACATCGTGCCGGCGCTCCAGGCGTGCCTCGGCAGAGTGAAGACGCTGGCCCGCACCACCCGGCCGACCTGCGCCAGTCGCCGACGTGGGTCCGCCAGCGCCGCGTACGCCGGGTGCTCCGCGCACACCTGCCAGTACGGGTCCCAGAGTTCGTCGTAGCTGTCGACCTGCCCGCGCAGCCAGTTCACGTTCGCCGTCGACCATTCACACAGGTCGACGGCCCTCGCGAACGGCAGCAGCGACAGCGCCGGGTACAGATTTGCGCCCGACCCCACGTCGACGCACCGCGCGTCGGAGAGTTCCGCCTCGCCGAAGAAGTCGCGGATGCGGCAGAGGATCTCCCGATCGTCAGACCGCAGATCCGCGTAGTTGTGACGCACATATGCCTGCGGGTCGAAGTTGTCCCACTCGACATCGGCATTGACCGGCATCGACGACTGAATCGGTGAGCGTGGCGTCGACTCGCCGCAACCGCCCCCAGTCGCCGGGGTCAACGCCATGGACGGGCCTCCATCGATTCGGCGGATCACATTGGTCGCTGAAGCGGCGCTCAGTGCACTGCCCATTATGTATCGGAGGTGGTGCGGGCTCACAAGGGCAGGAACTTCACCGTCCGCCGGGATTGAGGGCGACAGGAGGGTTGTCGGACGCGCGCTCGCCCGTGCGGCGGTGGAGGTTCGATCGTGCGATACGGTTCGCGCGGCATGAGGCGGTGAGGTGGCTGGGGCTGCGCGGCCCGGGTCTGACAGGAGTGGACGAGTGACACAGCCGCTGTTCCGCTACCACCCCGATCCGGTGGCGACCGGCTCCGCCGTCTCCACCGATGAGGCATGTGTGCTGTGTGGAGTCGAACGCGGCTGGCGGTACGTGGGGCCGATCTACGGTCGGCAGGCCGACGTTCTGTGCCTGCACTGCATCGCCTCGGGTGAGGCGGCGCGGGCGTTGACGGGGTACGCCGAATTCCCCTGCATGTTCACGGACACGGTCGATGTGCCATCAGAGGTTCCGTTCGCCGTCGTCGAGGAGGTCACGCAACGCACACCGGGGTTCCACTCCTGGCAGCAGCCGTACTGGCTCTATCACTGCGGCGACGGCGCCGCATTTCTCGGCGCGGCCGGATACGTGGAGCTACGCGCCTATCCCGACGCGTTGGAAATGATCGGGGAAGATCTGCACCGGCTCGGTTGGCCGGCGGATCAGGCCGACGAGATCCTGCGGCGGATGGATCGCAGTGGTGAGCCGACCGCGTACCTGTTCCGCTGCCTGCACTGCGACGCGCACCTGGCCTCCTGGGACATCGGTTGACCGGCGTCGACCGGTACAGGCCGGCGGACGCCGGCGTGCCGACCGATGACGGGCGGGTCCGGTCGTCGATGGACGGGTCGTACATCCGGCGGTGGCGCCAGGACGTCACGGCCCGGCTGGATCGGTTGCTGCCGGGATTCGAAGTCCGGTTCGGTTACCCGCCGGACCGGCACACGATCGGCGGCCCGGCGGGGGAGGGGGAGATCGCTTCGCTCGCGGGCGTGCGTCCGCCCGCTGATCTGCTTGCGTGGTACCGGGAGGTGCGGGACGTCAGCCTGCCGGACATCGGCAACGGCTACTTCGTTCACGAACCCAGCCTGGTCGCTCGCAGTGAGGTCACGTCGATCCGGGGACGGTTCGTCGATGACGTGTTCGTGTTCGCCAGCGATGGCGGTGGCACCCTGTTCGCGGTGGGCGCGGCGACCGGCTCACCGGTGTACCGGCTGCCTGCCGGCGAGATCGTCGCCGATGTCTACCGCAGCGATGATCCACTGTTCGAGGTGGTAGCAGAGAATCTGATCGGCTTTTTCGACCGGCTCCGCGACACAGTCGACGCCTTCGTCATGACAGGCGCGGCCGGCGGCTGGACGGCAGCCCCCGACATCAGTCCCACCAGAATTCCCAGCAGTTCACACCCATGATGGCTTCGGCGTACTTGCGGAACGTGTCGGTGTTGCTCTGCCAGATGTTGTCCGGGCAGAAAGCGATATGTTCGGCGGTCACCCGTAGCGCCACATCAAGGGTGACCGGTGGTGCGGCGATGCTCAGGTGCAGGATGTCGAAGCCCAGGCCGACGACCGTGGCTCCAAATCGGGTCTGCCAGTCGCGGACAACGGCGGCGAAGCGGGCGGTGTCGTTGTCGTGGTTGAGCGGGCCGGTCCAACCGACTGCGGTCAGTGCGTGTGCGCCGTCGGTCGCGGGGACGAGCGCCAGGCGGGCCCGGCCGGTGGAGAGCAGGTCGGCGTACTGGTCGGCGAAGAGTTCCACCGGTCCTTGCTGATCGGGTGCGGGCGTGAGGCCGGGCCACCGTGCGCCGACCAGATCGAGGTGGCCGAGTTCGGTGTCGACCTCTCCGTCGAGTTCGTCTTCGGTGACCGCCTCCCAGCATTCGGCGAGGAACGCGTTGCTGTCGTGCTGCTCGACGGTGGTGATCTGGTCGTACTCGGCATCGACGCCGAAGGGGTCGTCACGGCCGTGGGCGTCGAGTGCGAGCAGAGGCCACAGTCCGGTCTGCTGATGTCGGGCCCGCCAACGGGACCAGTCTCCCGCCGCGGCCGGACCGGAGGAGAGCCAGTACACCGGTGTGACCCCGTTCTGCGGGATCACCGAACGGCCGTCGGGGATGCCCGCCGGCAGAGCCTCGTACCACGTCATGGCCGACACCCTAGAAGGCTGTTACGACACGATGATCCAGTAGCCGCAAGCCGTACGGACAGGCGAATCGGCGGTGACCGTCCCGGGGTCACCGCCGATTCGTGGTCGAGCGGTCAGGCGGCTGAGCAGGCGGTGTCCAGCTCCTTGATGGCGGCTTCCAGGGCCTTCTTGCTGGGCTTGGCGTCGGCGGACTTGTTGTACGCGTCGCTCAGGCTCATCATCTCGTCCTGGATCTTCTCCGAGGCGGCGGTGACGGCGTCATTGGCGCCGATCGAGTGGGCCAGGATCGCGACCGAGCCGGCTGCCCACTGAGCACTGACCGCGAAGTGACCGGCTGGCGGGCCGATCTTCTCGGCCTTGGCGATCTTTGCGGCGTTGTCCTTGATGTCCTTGTTGATGTCGGCGCAGGCCTTCACCGTGGCCGCGTCGTTGGCCGCTGCACTGGTGGCGGCACTGGTCGGGCTGCTCGTCGGGGCGGCGCTCGAGGCTGCCGGGGACGGCGAGGTTGCGGCGTTCTCAGTCGTGGGCTGCGGGTCGCAGCCGGACATCGCGATCGCCGCGAGGACAGCCACACCAGTCAGGACGAGTCGAGTTCGGTTCATCGATATTTCCCCCGTGATCTTCATGTTCGGCGCACGCTACCAGCCCCGATCCAACGGGTGGGACCGGTTTTCGGCCGGCGAGCACCGATCCCTGGAGCTGGAGTTGGATGCGAGGCGCGCGCGGTCCAGCATGGACGGCAACTGACTGGTCTGCGCCGACCGGACCGCCGCGGCGCTGCCCCGTCACTCCCGTGCGCCGGCTACCAGCGGGCGAGTCCGCGGCCGGGTGTCGCGACGAAGCGGAATCCCCGTCCCCCCGACGACGGTGCGCTCGTGACGGTGAACGCCTCGTACTGGTCGTCCGGCTCGACGACGAGGACCACGTCGTCGGCGAAGGTCAGGGTCAGTCGACCGCTCTTGCGGATCTCGGCGGCCGTGATGTGGGCCTGGTGCCGGTCGAGCAGGGGTGCCAGAGCTGTCGACAACGCGGGGTCGATTCGGCGCTCGGCGCCGGGTGTGCCGTAGGAGAACTCGGTTTCGATCCTGATCTCGATCCACGACTCGATCACGAGCGTGAGCGCGAAGTCGATCCGTAGTTGTGTGACGGTGCCGTCGCCGACCGGTAGCAGCCAGCTGTCGGCACGCTCGATCAGCCCGTGGGGGTGCATACGCTCGGCCATGGACCCATGCTGCCGTGGACTGTCGCGATGCTGCGGGTCGCCGACGTGCCGGTGCCGCGCAACTCGGACGCGCTCGGATCGATGGCCTCAGCTCTGCCTGTCCCGCGCCCACCCCTGGACATCTTCAGTTAACAAACCTAATAATTAGCCTCCCGTCGATATCTCGACCGGGCACCCCTCGGGAGGACCGGATGGCGCGCAGATTACGAACACCGTTCCTGGCTGCCCTGGCGGCCCTGGTCTCCGCCGCTGCGGCGACCCTGACCTTCGCTTATCCAGCCTTGGCCGCCGGCCCGACGGCCACCTTCACCAAGACGTCCGACTGGGGCACCGGCTGGGAGGGCCGCTACACCATCACCAACGGTGGGTCGAGCACGATCACCGGCTGGCAGGTCGCCTTCACGCTGCCGGCGGGCACCACCCTCGGCTCGTACTGGGACGCCACGGTCAGCAGCGTCGGGCAACGGCACACCTTCACCAACCGCTCGTGGAACGGCACCCTGGCCCCGGGCGCATCGGCGTCGTTCGGCTTCCTGGCCACCGGCTCCGGCTCGCCCGCCGACTGCACACTCAACGGCGCGCCATGCGCCGGTGGCACACCTCCCACCACGGCACCGCCGACCACCGTGCCTCCCACCACGACGCCGCCGACCACCGTGCCTCCCACCACGGCACCGCCGACCACCGCGCCTCCCACGACGACACCGCCCACCAGCCCGCCGCCGAACACGGGGCTGCCGAAGCACGCGCTGATCGGCTACCTGCACGCCAGCTTCGCCAACGGCGCCGGGTACCTGCGGATGGCCGACGTGCCCGACGACTGGGACATCATCAACCTCGCCTTCGGCGAACCCACCTCCGTCACCTCCGGCGACATCCGCTTCCAACTCTGCCCGGTCGCCGAGTGCCCCACCGTGGAGACCGAGGCCCAGTTCACGGCTGCCGTCCGCGCCAAGCAGCAGCAGGGCAAGAAGGTGCTGCTGTCCATCGGTGGCCAGAACGGGCAGGTGCAACTCACCACGACCGCCGCCCGTGACGCGTTCGTCCGCTCGGTGTCGGCGATCATCGACCGGTACGGCCTCAACGGCCTGGACATCGACTTCGAGGGCCACTCCCTCTACCTCAACACCGGCGACACCGACTTCCGCAACCCGACCACCCCGGTCGTGGTGAACCTGATCTCGGCGATCCGCGAGTTGAAGCAGCGCTACGGGAACGGCTTCGTGCTGACGATGGCCCCGGAGACGTTCTTCGTGCAGCTCGGCTACCAGTTCTACGGCTCCGGTCCGTGGGGCGGCCAGGATCCCAGAGCCGGGTCGTACCTGCCGGTGATCTACGCGCTGCGCGACATCCTCACCGTCCTGCACGTCCAGGACTACAACTCGGGCCCCATCGTCGGGCTCGACGGTCAGTACCACACCATAGGCAGCGCCGACTTCCACATCGCGATGACGGACATGCTGCTGGCCGGCTTCCCCGTGGCGGGAAACGCCAACGCCGTCTTCCCCGCGCTGCGCGAGGACCAGGTGGCGTTCGGCGCACCCTCCTCCACCAGCGCCGGCAACGGCTACCTCGCCCCGGCCGGCGTGCAACAGGCGGTTAACTGCCTGGTCCGAGGCCAGAACTGCGGCGCGTACACCCCGCGCAGCGGAACCAACCCCAACTTCCGAGGGCTCATGACCTGGTCGATCAACTGGGACCGGTACTACTCCTGGGAATTCCGGTTGAACCACGGCCCGTTCCTCAAGGCGCTGCCCTGACCGCGAGACCGGCGCAACCAGCCGGGATCACCGTCGCGGCCCGGTCGATCCGGACCGGGCCGCGACGTGGCACGGCAGCCCCGACCCGGCTCCCGGCACATCCACCGGCAGAGCACTTCCGGTGGCGGCCTCAGCGTGCTTTGGTGTGAGCACATCACCACCGCCCGTCACTGGAGGCTGAGATGACCCGGATCTCTCGGAACAGTTTCCTGGCCGGTCTGAGCGTAGGCGTCCTCGTCGCGACGCTGGGCCTGCCCGGCGTCGCCACGGCCGGGCCGCAGGCGCGAACCGTGTCGGCCTGCACGCTACGACCACTGCCCCTGCCCGCGGACCTGAACGGCGACGCTCGGGCGGTCGACCCGACCGGTCGGTTCATCGTCGGTACCGGCTACCGAGTCGATGGCGAGGATCGGCAGCCGCTGCTGCTGCTCTGGGCCACGCGGCCCGGGGTCTGGAACCAACCCCGCCTCACCGTCGTTGAATTCCAGACGGAGCCGCAGGTCTACAGCATCAATCGATTTGGTGTCGCCATCGGCACTGCCTATGTCGGTGACGTCTACCGCCCCTGGCGCTACGTTCAGGGGCGACTGGAGTGGCTACCCGTCCCGCCGGTGGTCGCCAACGTCACGGCGCACAGCATCAACGCGCGCGGTGACATCGTCGGTGCCGGCGCCATCGAGGAGACCGAGACGTCTCTGCCGCTGCTCTGGCCCGCCGACCGGCCGGGCACCGTCGAGGTGATCGACACTCCGCCCGGCTCTGGAGTGGTGGAGATCTTCGACGACGGCACCATCGTCGGCGGCACCGGCGTATCCGGCTGGGTACGCCATCCCGACGGGAGGACCGTCCGACTCACCGTGCCCGGCGCCCGGTGGGCGTGGGTCCACGCGGCCCGAGGGAACTGGGCGATTGGCCGCTTCGGCACCGGCAGCGAGGACGAGGACAGCACCGGGGTGCGCTGGGATCTGCGCACTGGCGTGGCCACCGCCGTGCACCCAGCGCTGGGCTTGCCGAACGACGTCAACAGTCAGGGCGCGGTGCTCGGCACCCGAGCCGTCGATCACGGCGACCGGCTCGTCACCCTGCCTGGCGCCATCCCGGACGTCCAAAGCAACTTCGCCGAGGAAATCGCCGACGACGGCCTCATCGTCGGTGGAATAAGCAGCATCGCCCGACGGCTTCCAGTGCGCTGGACCGACTGTTGACGTGGTCGCCGCCACGACCGGTGTTCCGACCGGAGGCCGGCCCTTGCGAGAGGGCCGGCCACGCCGCAGCAGCCCGGTCCTTCGCGGCGCCTGCCAGTCCGTTCGACGTGGTCAGGTCTCGGCACTGCCGGCGAGCCGGCCGACGGGCCTATCCGAGCAGGGTCGCCGCTGCGGCCAGGGTGCCCAGCGACAGGGTCGTGGTCACGACCACCGCGCGGTTGGCCACCGTCTCGCCGACGCCGTACTCCTGGCCGAAGATGAATGTGTTCTGGGCTGTCGGCAGGCCTGCGCACACCACCACGGCGAGCAACTGCGGCGCGGACAGGTGTAACGCCAGCCCGGCCGCGTACGCGATGACCGGCTGTGCGACGAGCTTCAGTGTGGCGATCACGGCCAGCTCGGCCGGGCCGGTCGGCTCTGCCCGTGACGGCGCCGCCGTACGGTGCAGCGACGCGCCGAGCGCGACCAGGGCGGCCGGGACCGCGGCGCCCGCCAGCAGGGCGAGCGACGTGTCGGCCGCCGACGGCAGGCGCAGGTCGGCCGCCGAGCACGCCACGCCGAGCAGCGACGCCAGGATCACCGGGTTGCGGACCGGTAGGGAGGCGATGCGGCGGACCCGTACCCGCCCGGCCGGGTCGCTGTGCCTGTCCAGGGCGATCAGGATCACGGGCGTCACCACCAGCACCTGCAGCAGTACCACCTCCGCCAGGAACGACACGGTGCCGAGCACCTGCGTCGCGATCGGGATGCCGAGGTTCGCCGAGTTCACGTACCCGGCGGCCATGCCCCAGATCGGCCGCTCGACCGGTGGGCGACCGAAAAGCCAGCTCGCGGCGACCCAACCGAATCCGACGACGGCGGCGGTGCTCATCCCAAAGGCGAGCAGCGAGCGGCCGGCGAACCCGGAGAGCGGCATGCGGGACAGGGCCAGGAACAGGGCGGACGGCATCGCGAGATGGAACACGAACCGGCCGAGCACCGATGCCACCGCCTCGCCCAGCAGGCCCCAGCGACAGGCCACGTAGCCGACAGCGGTGAGGATCCAGATCGGTACGAACGCCGACACCAAAGTCATACGTAGGTCACCTACCGGCGGGCGTCGCGCCAGTCCAGGATCTGACGCGCGGGTGGGAGGTACGAGTTGAGAACCAGGCGGCGATCCGCCGGCGGAGCGGTCAGGCGGATCGCCGGCGGGCAACCGACAGGAGCAGACCGGCAGCGGCCACGGCGACGCCGGCGGCGGCGGTGTACGCCGGGAGCTGGGTGGGGATGCCGAGGTGGACGGTGATACCGAGGATGCGGGACAGACCCCAGGGCAGCAGCGCGATCTGGTCGTTCCACACCGTCATCGCACGTTCCAGGCCCACCGTCCAGACCAGGGCGGACAGTGCGCCGAGGGGCACGCCCACGGCGGTGAGGGTCAGCCCGACGGCGCTTCGGCGGCGCAGGCCGTAGCGGTCCCGCAGGACCACCGCGGTGACCACGAACAGCCAGCAGAACGCCGCGAACGCGACGGTGACGTACGCCGCGCGCAGACCCGGCGCGGTCCAGAAGGCGAACCAGTAACCGCCGGGTCCGCGCCCGGCGAGCGCGGCCAGCAGAAGTACGCTGCGCAGCAGCGCGACGCCGCCGAGCGCGGCCCACAGGTGGAACGGGTCCCGCCGGCCGACGACGAGGCGTACGACGAGGGCGAACAGCGCCCACCCGGCGAGGGTGACCAGCAGGTGCGCCGGCGCGGCGAACCAGGTCAGCACGAGCCGGCTCGCCACCAGGACCACGGCCGGGACCAGCCACACCACCACCCGGTCCGCCCGCGTCGGGGGCGTCGGCAGCGCCGCGACCCGCCACGGCCGCAGCGCGCCGACCAGCAGCCCGCGCGCCGCGGCCGCGCCGAACCCGCGTCCGCGCAGGCCGAGCAGCATCACCAGCAGGATCGACGCGAGCAGCGCCCGGGCCGCCCAGGCCATCGCCGGGTCCCGGTCCGCGCGCCGGGCCCCGAGGTCGGCGGCGGTGAAGTTGTACGCCGGCAGGTCCAGGTCGGCGGCGTAGCGCTGCCGGTGCGTGTCGCGCGCGTCGCGGTACGCCGCCGCTGCCAGCCGCCACTCGTGGCGGGCGGTCGGGGCGCCCGTGTCCAGCCACTGCGCGTGCCGCAACACCATCCTCCGGTACGCGCCAAGCGTCTCGAAAAGGTCCACCTGGTAGTCGAGCGTCGCGGTGAAGCGCCCGCGCAGTTCGGGGTTCCGCCACGTCGCCGGGTCGGTCGAGGCGACCAGGTCGCGCATGCGTCGGGCCAGCACGACGGCCTGCGTGCCCTCCTCGATCGCCTCGTCGACGCGGCCGCCGGTCACCGCGTAGATGCTGTCCAGCGCCGCGGAGTCGCCCGTCGGGATGTCCCACTCGAAGATCCACATCATGGGCGGCGGTTCCAGCCCGAGCGCCCGCACCGACCGGTCGGCGTACGGACCGATGTAGAGGCCCTTGGTGACCGCCTGCCGGGACAGCGCCATGGCCTGCCCGATCGCGGCGACGGTAGCCGGGTCGTCGGAGAATGTGCGGTACGCCCAGTCCGCTGTGACCTGCGCTGTGTCGGCCTCTGGGTCCCACGCCAGGCGGCCGACGGCGTACGTGTTGAGGTCGTAGAGCTGCCAGAACCCGGCGCGTAGGTACAGCGACATGGGCCCTGCGCGCAGCGGTCCGCCGTCCTGGGTCCAGTTCCAGACGCCCTCGACGTTTCCGTTGGCGGCCAGGAACGCGCGCAGCGCCTGGCGGTGCAACGGGCCGAGGTCGTTGGGCAGCGAGCCGAACGCCTCGAACTCACGCCGGGCCTGGAACTCCACGATGCGGCGGTGCCCGCCACCCAGCAGGGTCGTGTTCAGCGGCAGATGGCTGTAGAAGTCGCCCAGGGTGTACTTCGTGGACACGATCAGGTGCGGGTCGTCGAGACCGCCGAGGACCTGCGCGTACGACTCCGGGTTGGTGTGCAGGTCGCCGACGGCGCCGACGCCCACCGTCCAGGTCCGGAAGATGATTTCCTTTCCGGCCGGGCCGGCCGTGTCCAGCAGCGCCCGCAGCATCGCGCGTACGGACGCTTCGGTGGTGACCGCGAGTCGGGACGAGTAGTCCCAGCCGCTGTCGGCGTACACCTCGCCGCCCTCGCCGATACGGACCATCAGGCCGTCGACGAACGGCATGCTCTCGAACAGTTCGGCCAGACCGGCCTGGTAGACCGCCCACAAACGAGGGTCGGCCGCATCGAGGCCGCCGACGGTTCGCGTGAGGTACGCCTCCAACGGAGGCGACACCGCGAGCATGTCGGTCAGCAGGAAGACCTTCACCCCCATGTCCTCGGCGTACCGGAAGACGGGACCGAAAGCTGCGACCATCGCCCGCGCCCGGTCGACGTGCGGGTCGCCGGGCGGGTAGACCGCGCGTCCGTCGCCGACCTTGGCGAACGTGACGTACTCCAGGAAGCCGGGCACGACGATCCCGTTGTATCCCTGCGCCACCGAATGGTCGACGATCTGGCGAAACTGCGCGTCGATGCGGGCCACCGCGCCGGCATCCACCCACGGCGCGCGGGGCAGCACCGCCGCGGCGACCACGTCGGTGTTCAGGCCGTAGTCGTCGCCGGCGGCGAAGGCGACCGGGTCGGGCTCGCGGCCCACCGAGCCGGCGTCGGTCAGCCGCAGGCCGAGCCGGGGGGCGACCACCCGACCCGTGTCCGCCGCGGGCAGCACCTCGACGCCGGAGCGGATCCGGTCGGCCAGCCGGTACAACCCGGCCGCCACGCCCGCGACGTCACCGCCCTGGACGACCAGGTCGGTGCCGCGCACGTCGAGCCGGTACGACTCGGGCGTGCCACCAAGGGCGGCCAGCACACCCGCCCGCAACGTGCGTACCGCCGACAGGTCGGGGGCGCCACCGCCCGCCGTACCGGTGTCCGGCGCGGTGGTCGCGGCCCCGGCCGAGGCGAGCACCGGCCGGGGCAGACCCCGGAAGACGACCGCGTCGGCAATGGCGGTCGCGGCCTTCGTGAGGCGCGGACTGTCGGGTACGACGACAGCCGCCAACGGTGGGACCGGCGCGGGCGTCCGTACCGGCGCGGCGACGGCCTCCTCGCGCGGCACGGCGGCGGGGGAGTGGCTCAGCCCCAGCGTGTCACCGACGCCCCAGGCCGTGAGGGCACCGAGCGCCACCAGGACCGCCAGGGCGACGATCAGCGGGTACGGCCTGCGGACACGGGCAACGTGAGTCACGCTCGGATGCTAGTGGTCCAGCGGGCTCCGGCTGAGGATCCGCAGGCATTCCGGTGGACGAGGCGACGGGCTCACGCCAGGTGGAAGTCCGCGAAGTCGAAGCCCGGACTCACCACGCAACTGACCAGGACGTGCTCGTCACCCGCCGGCGTCGCGGACTGCCACTCGCCCGCCGGCACCAGGACCTGCGGGCACCGGGCGCTCAGGATCGTCGGCGGACCGTCCCGGCCGATCGTCAGCGCCAACGGACCACCGGAGTGCCAGAACCAGATCTCGTCCGACCGCACGGTGTGCCAGGCCGACGAGTCGCCCGGTTCGAGGAGGAAGAGGATCGCCGTCGCGGCAGCCCGGCTGCCCGGGTACCCGTCGGGCTCGAACTCGACGGCGGACCGGTAGGTCTCCCGGAACCACCCGCCTTCGGGATGCGGCTGGAGGTCGAACTGTTCGGCCAGGGGCGGACGTGCGGTCATGCGGCCACTGTAGTGACGTCACCGCGGCGCGGGTCAGGACGTGTCAGACCCGGTCCCCGGTCCAGGCCGCTTCGAGGATCGCGGTCAGACTGGCGGTGTCGGTCGGACCCGGGTGGTTCTGGATCAGACGGGTGACGCCACTGGCCATCTCCGCGAAGCGCGGAAGGTCGGCGCGTGCCACCCCGATGTCCGCCAGGGTGGGCGGGATGCCGATGTCGGCGAGCAGCCCGTCGAGCCAGGTGAGGAACTCCTTCGCCGCCTCGGTGTCCGAGGCGTCGGCCACGTCGAGCCCGCACACCCGGGCAAGGGCGGCCAACCGGTCGTCGACGGCATTCCTGGCCGCGCGCAGCGCGTAGGGCAGGAGCAGCCCGACACCCAGGCCGTGCGGCGTGTGCGTGGCCGCACCGATGGGGTACTGGAGAGCGTGCGGGGCCGCGTTGCCCGCGTGGGAGAAGGCGAGCCCGGCGAGCATGGACCCGTAGGACATGTCCGCGCGGGCTTCCGTGTCGCCGCCGTTCCGGACCGCGCGACGCAGGCTCCGGGCGATCCGCTCCGCGGCGAGCAGCGCGTAGTGGTCGGTGACCGGGTTGCGACCGAGGAAGACCTGCTCCACCGGATCACGCGGTCCGTGGGGCCGGGGTCGCGCGGTGTAGCTCTCCACCGCGTGGCAGAACGCGTCGATGCCGGAGTGGGCGGTAACGGTCGGCGGGCAGCTGTAGGTGAGTTCGGGGTCGACGATGGCGAAGTCGGGCACGATGTGGACGCTGGAAACCCCCACCTTCAGCGCGCGGTCCGGGTCGGTCAACACCGAGACGGGTGTCAGCTCCGAGCCGGTGCCGGACGTCGTCGGTACCGCGACGAGAGGGATCGTCGGCCCGGGCACCTTCGACTCGCCGTAGAAGTCGCGCGGCGTTCCGCCGTGCCGCCGGATGACGCCGACGATCTTGGCGAGGTCGATCACCGTGCCACCGCCGATCGCGAGTATCACGTCGGCGTCCACCTGGGCAGCGGCCGAGACGGCCAGGGCGACATCGCTGAGTGGCACGTCCGGGGTGGCGTCCGAGAACACCTCGACGACGTCGACCTTCTCCCGTACGGCGGCCACGATCCCGGCCACGCCCGGCTGCCCCAACAGAACCTGATCGGTCACGATGAGGACTCGCGAGCCACTCTCGGCCACCACTCGCGGGATGTTCTGCGCGACCCCTTCACCGACTATCAGCTGGCGCGGTCCGCGGACGGTCTCAAGCATGTCGGTGCCTCTTTCGAACGTCGGCGGTGATGTACGGGGCGACAGCGCGGAGCAGCAGAACGGTCACGGCAGGTTGATCGCCGCGTAGGTGAGATCGAGGTACTCGAGGATGCCCTCGTGCGACCCCTCCTTGCCGATCCCGGACTGCTTCACGCCTCCGAACGGCGCCGACGGGTCCGATATGAGACCACGGTTGATGCCGATCATCCCGGTCTCCAACCCCTCGGCGAACCGGAGCGCCCGCCCCAGGTCGCGAGTGAAGACGTATCCGACCAGGCCGTGTTCGGTGTCGTTGGCCTTCGCCAGCACCTCGTCGTCGGACGTGAACGAGATGATCGGCGCCACCGGGCCGAAGATCTCCGTCCGCAGCATCCGGGCGTCGTCGGGTACGTCGACGAGGACCGTTGGCGGGTAGAAGTGACCCGGCCCGTCGGGGCGTTCACCGCCCACCACGACCCGGGCCCCGCGCTCGACCGCGTCGGTGACGAGGCCGTCGATCGTGGCGACCGAGGCCTCGTCGATCAACGCTCCGACGTCCACGCCGTCGTCGAGACCATGGCCCACCGCCAGCGCGCCCATCCGCTGTGCGAAGCGCGCCGTGAACTCCTCGCGCACCGGCTCCTCGACGTAGATCCGGTTGGCCGCGATGCAGGACTCCCCGATGTTGCGCATCTTGGCCACCATGGCGCCGCCGACGGCGACGTCCAGGTCGGCGTCGGCGCACACGATCAGGGCCGCGTTGCCGCCAAGCTCCATCGAGGTACGCAGCACGTTGTCCGCCGCCTGCCGGAGCAGCACACGCCCGACCTCGGTCGAACCGGTGAACGACAGCTTGCGGGTCCGGGCGTCGGCGAGCAGTGCGGAGACCACCGAGCCGGAACGCTTGGTGGTCACCACGTTGACGACGCCCGGGGGAACGCCGACCTCCTCCATGATGCGGGCCAGCACCAGCATGGTGAGGGGGGTCTGGCCGGCCGGCTTGGTGATCGTCGTGCAGCCCGCCGCCAGCGCCGGAGCGATCTTGCGGGCGCCCATGGCCAACGGAAAGTTCCAGGGCGTCACGAAGACACACGGTCCGACCGGCTTCGGCACGGTGAGGACCCGGTACCCACCGGCGGGAGCGGTGCTGTAGCGCCCCTCGACGCGTACCGCCTCCTCGGCGAACCACCGGAAGAACTCGGCGCCGTAGGCGACCTCCGCCCGAGCTTCGGCGAGCGGCTTGCCCATCTCGAGCGTTATCAGCCGGGCGACCTCCTCGGATCGCTCGGTCAGGGCCCGGTACGTCGCGGTCAACAACTCCGACCGTTTCCGCGGCGGGGTCGCCGCCCACTGCGCCGATGCCGCGCTCGCGGCGTCCAACGCGGCGAGCCCGTCGGCGACATCGGCGTCCGCCACCTCGGCGATGGTCTTGCCGGTGGCCGGGTCCTCGACGGCGAAGGTCGCTCCGCTCGCGGCGTCGCGCCAGGCGTCGCCGATCCGGAGCCGCCGGTGCTCGGGGGCCAGGACGTTCATCGGGTCACTCACTGCGCCGCCTCCTGTGATCTTCCTGCTGATGTCCGGCGTGCCCGCACCCTCGCGCGGGTGCGCGTCGACGGACGGGTCACCCGCCCTCGGCGGGGTGAGGTCGCCGGGCGGCGACGGGTCCGCCGAGGCGGTACCGCCAGTGCGGACGCATGGTGCCGTCCCCGCCCGGCGCGGTTACCGCCCCGCCTCGGACAGCGACAGCCCGGTGTCCGCGTCGAACAGGTGCGCGCGGTCCAGGTCGACCGTGACCGACAGCCGTTCGCCCGGCGTACCGGTGATGGTGGGTCGTGCCTTGACCTTGAGGATCTCCGTTCCCACCCGGACGTCGACCACCGTCCGGTCACCGAGCGGCTCAAGTCCGTAGAGCTCTCCCGACAACGACGCGTCCCCGCGCTGCTCGACGGACAGGTCCTCCGCGCGTACGCCCAACAGCAGCGCACGACCGTCCTCGGCGGTGGTCCAGCGGGGGCGCGGCAGCGTCCAGCCATCAGCGCCGACCAGACGATCCCCCTCGGCGCGGCAGGCGAGCAGGCTGATCGGAGGGCTCCCGACGAACCCGGCCACCCACTGGTTGGCGGGACGCTCGTACACCTCGGTCGGCGTCCCGACCTGTTGCACCTTCCCCTCCTTGAGGACCGCGACATGGTCGGCCATGGACAGGGCCTCGACCTGGTCGTTGGTCACGTAGACGAAGGTCGCGCCGAGGCTCCGGTGGATGCGGGTGAGCTCGGTGCGCATCTCGACGCGGAGCTTGAGGTCGAGGTTCGTCAGCGGCTCGTCCATGAGGAACGCCCGTGGGCTGCGGACCAGCGCCCGGGCCAGGGCGACCCGCTGCATCTCACCGCCCGACAACTGGGCGGGACGACGTTGCAGCAGACGTTCGATGTGCAGCAGTTTCGACATCTGCTCGACGGCGGCGGCGATCTCGCTCGGTGACCGTCGGCGGGCCCGCAGCGGTGAGGCGATGTTCTCGTACACCGTGTGTCGGGGGTAGAGGGCGTAGTTCTGGAAGACCATGGCCAGGTCGCGCGCGGCCGGCGCGTCACCGGTCGCGTCCCTCCCGTCCAGGTGCACCGACCCCGCGTCGAGCTTCTCCAGGCCGGCGATCGCCCGCAGGGTCGTCGTCTTACCCGCCCCGGAGGGCCCGAGCACGACGAAGAACGAGCCGTCCGGCACATCCAGCGTCACCCCGTCCAGGGCCTGGACCTTGCCGAAGGACTTGCGCAGCTCGTGCGCTGCCACGGTTCCCATCAGGCCACCAGCTCTTCCGTGCTCACGTCGTAGACCGCCGGGGTTCCGCCGGTGTGCCGCAGCCCGACCTTCGCGTCGGCGGCGAAGCGAACGGTCGGTGGCATCCGGACCCGTACGTCGCGCTGACCGCCGTGGTCGACCACGTAGATGATTTCGTCGCCCAGCCACTCGGCCGAGACCACGCGGGCCGGGATCGTGCCCTCCGTCCCGGGCGCGGTGACTTCCAGCGCCTCCGGCCGGACGCCGGCGACCAGGCGACGGTCGCGTGGCAGGCCCGACGGTGGCGTGAGGACCAGCCCGCCCTGACCGTGCAGCATGCCGTCGACCAGCTCGATGTCGATCAGGTTCATCGGCGGGGAGCCGATGAACGCGGCGCAGAAGAGACTCGCCGGGCGGTCGTAGACCTCCAGCGGCGTGCCGATCTGCTCCACCCGGCCCTTGTTGAGAATGGCGATCCGGTGACCGAGTGACATCGCCTCGACCTGGTCGTGGGTGACGTACACCATCGTCGCCCCCAGCTCTCCCTGGAGGTGCTTGATCTCCGTGCGCATGTCCGCCCGCAGCTCCGCGTCCAGGTTGGTGAGAGGCTCGTCCATGAGGAATGCGCGCGGTCGCCGCACCAGGGCGCGAGCCAGCGCGACACGCTGCTGCTCGCCGCCGGAGAGCTGGCGCGGCCGCCGGTCCAGGAGCGGACCGAGCCGCATCAGCCGGGCGGCCTCCTCGACCCGCGCGTGCACCTCCTGCTTGGGCAGGCCCTCGGCGCGCAGGGGGAACGCCAGGTTGTCGCGGGTTCGCAGATGCGGGTAGAGGGCGTAGAACTGGAACACCATGGCGATGTCGCGCTCGGCGGGCCGCAGGTCGTTGACCAGCGTGTCGCCGATGCGGATGTCACCGGACGTCTGCCTCTCCAGGCCGGCGATGGCCCGCAGCGTCGTCGTCTTGCCGCAACCCGAAGGGCCGAGCATCACGAACAGCTCGCCGTGGCCGATGGACAGGTCGACCTGCTCGACCGCGACCGTTCCGTCGGGGTAGCGCTTGTGCAGCGCGGTCACCTCGATGCCCGCCATCAGCGTCGCACCGCCCCGAGCGTCACACCGGCGATGAGGTGCTTGCGGACCAGGTAGGCGAAGATGAGCACCGGTAGGGCGAACACCACGGAGGCGGCTGCCACGAGGCCCCAGTCGGTGGTGGTGCCGCCGATGAGGCCGGCGATGGCGGGTGGGGCCGTCCGGACGCTGTCGCTGGAGGTGAGGAAGATGGCGAACACGAACTCGTTCCACGAGAAGATGAGCGCGAAGACCGCCGTCGCGGCGATACCGGGCACGAGCTGGGGAAGGGTGTATCGCCAGAACGCCTGGAGACGGGTGTAGCCGTCGAGCATGGCGGCGTCCTCGTACTCGGCGGGCACCTCGTCGACGAAGCCCTTCATCATCCAGATCGTGAACGGCACGTTGAACGCTGCGTAGATGAGGATCAGGCCGATCTTGTTGTCGATCAGGCCGACCTGGCGGTACATGAGGAAGATCGGAATCACCACCACCACGGGCGGCATGAAGCGGGTGGACAGGATGAAGAACAGTTGGTCCTTCTTGGCCTTCACGGCGAAGCGTGAGTAGGCCCAGGCCGCCGGGACCCCCAGCACGGTGGCCAGCACCGTGGAGGCGCCGGCGACGACGAAGGAGTTGAGGAAGCTGACGGACACGGGCGTGCGGCCGTCGCCCTGAGCGACGAACACGTCCTTGTAATGCTGCAGCGTGACGGCGAAGTCGAAGAACTTGGCCGGGATGGCATAGACGTCCCGGTTCTCCTTGAAGGACGTCTCGATCATCCAGAGCACCGGAAAAAGCATCACGGCGGCCAGCACGGCCAGTAGCGCGACCTCGACCGCGGAGCGGCCTCGGCCACCGCGGCGGCGTGCGGGAGGTGGGTGATCCCCGGCCGGACCGGTGGACACGGCCTCGTCGACGGAGACAGCCATCAGTCCTCCTTGAGCTTGTTCAGATAACGCAGGTAGAACTGCGTGAGGACGATGACGACGAGGACCATGAGGATTCCGTACGCCGACGCGGTCCCGGTGTTGAAGCCCAGGAACGCGACCTTGTAGATGTGGAACGACAACGTCTCGGTGGAGACCCCCGGGCCTCCGTTGGTGAGGATGTAGACGAGGTCGAACAGCCGGAACGCCTCGATGGCCCGGAACATCACGGCGATGAGCAGCAGTGGCCACACCAGCGGCAGCGTGATGGTGCGGAACTTGAACCACTCGGACGCCCGGTCGATCGAGGCGGCCTCGTAGAGGTACTTGGGCACGGCGCTGAGGCCCGCGAGCGCGATGAGCATGATGAACGGCGTCCACTGCCAGGTGTCGACCACGATCAGTGAGAGCAGGGCCGTCCGCTGCCTGGTCAGCCACTCCACCTGCCCCAGGCCGACCGAGCCGAGCATGCTGTTGACCACGCCGAACTGCGCGTCGAGCATGAAGCGCCAGAACAACCCGACGACGACCGGCGACAGCATCATCGGCACCAGGAACAGGGTGGTCAGCGCTCCCCGCCCGTGCGTGCGCCGGGAGATCAGGTAGGCGATGCCGAAACCGAGCACGGTCTGCAGGGAGACCGCGCCGATCACGTAGATCACCGTCGTCACGGCCCGGGTGTGGACCTGCGCCGACGTCAGGATGGCGGTGTAGTTGCCGAACCCGACGAAGTCGGCCGGGCCACCGCGGGTCGCCGAGTAGTCGGTGAAGGACAGGTACAGCGCCCACAGCAACGGGAACACCGACATGGCGAGCAACAGCAGGAGCGCAGGGGAGATGAAGGCCACGGCGAGCCCACGGTCGCTCAGCCGGCGGGACCGACCCGGTGCAGGCGGCGTCGCGGACGCCACCTGCCCGGGGTGGTCGGTCGTCAGGGGGGCGTCACTCACAGCCCGTCGCCGCCCTTGCGGTTGCTCGAGTCGAGCACGCTCTGCTGCTCCTTGGCGATGTCGTCGAGCGCGTCCTTCGGCTTCTTCGCGCCGTTGAGGGCCGCGTTCACGTTGGTGTTCTCGATGTCGACGAGGCGCGCGTACTCGGGCACGTTCCACATGTCCCGCATGCGTGGCACCGAGTCGGCGTACACCTTGTTGAACGGCCCGGCGTTGAGGAACTCGGGTGACTGGATCGCGTCGGTACGCGATGGCACGCCACCGGCGGCGGCCCACTTCTTCTGGATGTCAGCCCGCTCGAACCACTTCATGAAGTTCAGGGCTTCGGCCTGGTTCGCCGCGCCGGAGTAGGCCGACACGTGCATCCCCATCCCGCCGAGGGGGACCAGGTTCGTCTTCTGGGTCGGCAGGGTGGCGAAGCCCAGCTTGTCGAGGATCTGCTCCCGCGTGGTGCCGAGCGTCGACTGCTTGGGGTCGAGCAGGCCGCCGCTCGCCGCGATCCAGTTGAACGCGATGCACGCCTTGCCCTGGGCGACCGCCGCGTTGACCTCGTCGATGAACCAGTTGCCGGAGCCCTTGGCGGTCAACGGCTTCATCTTGTTCACCAGGACGTCCATCGCCTCCTGGCCCGCCGCGTCGTTGAGGACGCCCTGGATCTTGCGTGCCTTCGGGTCCCAGAGGTTGCCGCCGTAGACGCCGTTGACCGTGTTGTAGGTGACGGCCGCGGCGTCGGAGCCGTTGGCCTGGTGGAAAGCCAGCCCGCTCACGCCGGGGTTGTCCGCCTGGCACTTCCCGGCGACCGAGATCATCTCGTCCCAGGTCTGCGGCGGCTTGTCGCCGATCAGGTCCTTGCGGTAGATCATCGTCCAGGTGTCACCGAGCAGCGGCAGCCCGTACAGGCTGGCGTTCTCGTCGCGCTTGCCGGTCTCCGCCTGGGGGAACTGGCCGTAGGCCGCCAAGAGGTACGGGTCGTAGGCCTGCACCTCGATGTTGTTCTTGACGAAGTCCGTGAGGTCGAGGATGTTGCCGTTCGTCACGGCCTCGCCGATGTGCTGCGAGTCCAGGATCGCGATGTCGAAGTCGGTCTTGCGCGCGGCGAACTGGGTGAACATCGCGTCGTGCCAGTTCGCGTTCGGCACCGTGTTGACCTTGATGGTCGCGTTCGGCCGTTCCTTCTTGTACTCCGCGTTCGCGAAGGCTTCCAGTGCCTGGGCGGGCGGCCAGTCGAACCAGATGAAGCTGAGGGTCAGCGGGTCCTTGCTCAGCTCCGGCACGGCGGCCGGCGCCTTGGGGGCGCTCGCCTTCGCGTCGTCGTCCTTGTCGCCGCCGCACGCCGCCAGGGACGCGGCCACCAGCAGCATGGCCGCCGTCGCCAGCCGTACCGTCCGACCGGGGGTGGACATTCGTCCTATTCGCTTCTGATCGCGCATGTTATGCCTGCTTTCTGGGTGGGAACTTCTAGAACCTCGCTATGTGCTTCGCCGAGCGGTTGCCGGGTTGGTGAGGCGTGGCGCCGGGCCGTCGTGGGGGCCGGCGTCGAAGGTGCGCCGCGAGGTGGAGAATGAAGATCATCCCCCACATTTCCTATACGATCTGGTGGGGGCGTCAGCATGCCGCAGCGTTGTGACTGATGTCAACAGGTCGCAAAGGCGCAAGAAGGGACCTCACGTCACGATGGACGACGAAGCGATGATCGCGCGGGGCCGTAAGGCCGTGACGGGAGGAACCCCGGTGGGAAGATCAGGTGGCCGGCTCGCCGACGAGGTGTACGACACGCTGCTCGGACAGTTGATGTCGCTACGGATCGAGCCCGGCTCCCGCGTCACGATCGACGTCCTCGCGCGAGAGCTGGGAGTCTCCCAGACGCCGATCCGGGACGCCCTGAACCGCATGGAGGCCGAGGGGCTGGTCGTGCGAGTGCCGCATGCCGGCTACCGCATTCCTCCCCAGATCACCCGCCACCGGTTCGAGGACATGCTCGAGGTGCGCCTGCTTCTCGAGCCCGCGGCGGCTCGCCGGTCCGCCGAACGCGCCTCGGTGGAACAGGTGGCCGGACTGCGCCGGATGCTGGACGAGATGGCGGAGCTGGAGGGGGGCAAGGGTCCTGCGGCCTACGGCGCCTTCGGGCTCCGCGACGCCGCGTTTCACGACCTGGTCGCCCTCAGCGCGGAGAACCAGGTGATCCGGGAGGCGCTCGCTCGCCTGCACAGCCACGTGCACCTCTTCCGGCTGCACCACGACGCCCAGGTCACCCACCTGGCCATGGCCGAGCACGAGGACGTCGTGGCCGCGATCGCCGCGCGTGACCCCGACGCCGCCGCCTACGCGATGCGTCGGCACATCGTGCGCTCCGGCGAGCGTTTCCGACGATTGTTCGACGAGGTCAAGGACGCGGACCCGGTGGCGGTAGAGGCTTGACGGGCGGGCTGGGCCGAGGAATGCTATCGCCACCGGATCGGATCGGATTGGATCTCCACCACCCGCCACCAGATGCGAGGAGAAGCAGGTGCCCAGAGCGCTGCTCCTGACCGGCGACGCCGCCGAGGAACTCGACACCATGTATCCCTACTACCGCGTGCAGGAGGGCGGCTGGGACGTCGACGTCTCGTCACGGACGTTGCGTGACGTTCAGTTGGTCATCCACGAGTTCGACCCCAACTCCGACGCCTACGTGGAGAAGAACGGGCGCAAGCTGCCGGTCGACGTGCCCTGGGCCGAGGTCGACGTCGAGCGCTACGACGCCCTCATCATCCCCGGGGGACGCGCCCCCGAGTGGATCCGGGTCGACGCCGACGTCAGGCGCATCACCGAGCACTTCTTCGCGCGCAACCTCCCCATCGCCCTGGTGTGCCACGGCGCGCAGGTGCCAGCGGTGTACGGGCTCCTGAAGGGTCGGAAGACGGCGTGCTTCCCGCCCATCACCGGTGACATGGAGAACGCGGGCGCGACGGTCATCGACGCGCCCGACGTCGTGGACGGCAACCTCGTCTCCTGCCGGGGATGGCCCGACATGCCGCAGTTCGGCAGGGCGATGATGGAGGTCTTCTCGAAGTCCGTCAGCTCCGCATCGGCATGAGCGCACCCGGCCTGCCCCGATGACAGCACATCGGACGGTCACGGTCGACGCCTCACCCGTCCACGTTCTGGAGAGCGGCGCCGGGCCCGCGGTGCTGATGCTGCACGGCTCCGGACCCGGCACCACCGGGTCCGGAGCCTGGGCATCGACGGCGCAGACGCTGGGCACGTCCTGGCACCTGGTGGCTCCGGACCAGGCGGGGTTCGGCCATACATCCGTACCGGCTGGACATCGGGGTGGACTCCGGCTGTGGACGGAGCAGGCCGCAGGCCTGATGGATGCGCTGGGAGTCGAGCGCTACGCCGTGGTGGGTCACTCCATGGGCGGCGCCGTGGCGCTGGCGTTGGCCGCCGCGCGCCCCCGGCAGGTCACCCGTGTCGTGGCGGTCTCGACGATGGGTGCTCCCGGGGCGCCGCTGTCGGCCGATCTCGACGCGATCTGGTCCGCCCCCGCCGACCCGCACGGGGCGCGGGACATGCTGAGCCGCCTCCTCCTCGACCAGACGCTGGTGACCGATGCGGCCGTCGAGGCCCGTGCCGCGGCGATGCGCGACGGGGCGTCCGCGTACGCGTCGCTGTTCCCCGCGCCGAGGGCACGATGGGTCGACGACCTCACCCTCACCGCGCGGACGCTGGCAGCGATCCGCGCGCCCGTGCTGCTCGTGCACGGCGCCCAGGACCGGGTCACCCCGCTCGATACGGCCGCCCGACCCCTGCTCGAACACCTGGCCGACGTCCGTCTGCACGTGTTCGGTCGATGCGGCCACGTGCCGGCGATCGAGCACCCGCGTGAGTTCGGGCAGCTGCTGTCGTCCTTTCTCGGCAGCGGCAGCGGTTGACCGACGGTGAGCCGGCCACCGAGGCGGGAGCCCGACATGACCGGAGACGGCGGCCACGACCTGACGATCGTCGACGCCTGCACGCGCCGCGGAGGAGGGGGTAGCCCCACCGCCGTCCTGATCGATCACAGCGCTCTCAGCGACGGCGCTCGGCGGGCGATCGTCCGGCGAGCCGGCACCTCGCACGCGGCGTTCGTCGACACCGGGGCGGACACCACGCCGACGGTGCGGTTCTTCACCGCGTACGGCGAGCTCATCAACTGCGGGCACGGCACCATAGCCGCGCAGGCCGTCCTTTTGCACCGCCGCCGGGCCGGGGAACTCCGCGCCCGTCAGCGGACGGGTGGCCGCACCTTCGACACGACCGCGATCCAGCGTGACGATGGCATCGAGGTCTGGTTCGACCAGGGCACGGTGGACCTTCAGGGCGGCAGCGCCGCAGGGCTCGACCGCATCCTCGCTGCCCTGGGCATCAGGCCACACGACGTGCCCGCCGACGACGCCCCGTGTGTGGCCTCACCGGGAACACCGCGCCTGCTCGTACCGGTGACGACGCTGCCGACCCTGCTCTCGATGCGGCCCGACCTCCGTCGACTCGCGGCGGAGTGCCGTCGCCTCGGTTATCTCGGCTGCTTCGTCTACACGCTCTCCCCGACCGGCGACGCAGCGACCGCGCGCATGTTCGCGCCGGCTGTCGGAGTCGGCGAGGACGTCGTCAACGCGAACAGCGCCGGCTGCCTCGCCGCACACCTGTTCGCGACCGGCCGCCCCAGCACCATCGAAGTCGAGCAGGGGCACACCGCCGGCCGCCCCTCGTCGGTCTACGCCACCGCCGGCGCCACCGCGAGGGGCATCTCCGCCCGGGTCGGCGGAATGGCCGTCATCCGGTCCCGAAGCAACGGCACGGCGAACGGGTGAGAGGGTCGGCTCGCTGCTGTCACGTGCGTGGTGCCGATCCCACGCCGGTGCCGTTGATCCCGCGGAGGCGGAGCGGTCTCCATGGCGATCATCGATGTGCCTCGCTACGATCCGACATTGAACCGTAACGATGCGTAGGGATGTGTTGATCCATGCCCTGGGCGTAGGCGACCTGAGGCCGCTGCGAATGTGACGCAGGCCTGCGGATCGCGCCGTCTCGACGAAGGGAATCCGGATGACCGAGAGCGCGCAGACCACCGGGAGCCGAACCGTTCCGCCCGCGCGGACGTACCCGTTCAGTGTGCCGGACCGCCTCGTGGTCGATCCGACCTACGGCGAGCTGCGCGAGAGCGAGCCGATGACCCGGGTGCAGCTCCCCTACGGGGAGGAGGCGTGGCTCGCCACCCGGTACGAGGACGTCCGTACGGTCCTCGGCGATGTGCGCTTCGGTCGCGCGCCAGCCGTCCACCGCGACGAGCCCAGGCTCACCCCGCGCCAGCAGTACACCGGCATGCTGACCATGGACCCGCCCGATCACACCCGCCTGCGCCGGCTGGTGGCGAAGGCGTTCACGGCACGTCGGGTGGAGGCACTGCGTCCCCGAACCCAGGAGATCGCCGACACGTTGGTCGACGACATGCTCCGGCTCGGTCCGCCGGCCGACCTGGTGGAGCACGTCGCCACGCCGCTGCCGATCCAGGTGATCTGTGAGCTGCTCGGGGTCCCGTACGCCGACCGCGACCGTTTCCACATCTGGTCCGAGGCGATCGTCTCGACGACCTCACTGCCGCAGGAGACGATCCAGGAGTACCTGAACAATCTCTGGGGCTACATCGGTGCTCTGGTCGCCGAGCGCCGCCGCGAGCCGGGGATCGACGACCTGCTCGGCGCGTTGGTGCGGGCCCGCGACGAGAATCAGGACCGGCTCAGCGAGACCGAGCTGGTGGAGCTGGCCGCGGGGTTGCTCGCGGCCGGCCACGAGACGACGGTCACCCAGATCCCCAACTTCGTCTACGTCCTGCTGGACAATCCGGACCAGCTCGCCAGCCTGCGGGCCGATCCGTCGCTGGTGCCGGCCGCGGTCGAGGAACTGTTGCGGTACGTGCCGCTCGGCGTCGGTTCCTCCTTCGCCCGGTACGCCAAGGAGGACGTCGAGGTCGGCGGGGTGCTGGTCCGGGCCGGTGAGCCGGTTCTCGGCTCACTGTCGTCGGCGAATCGGGACGGTACCGTCTTCGCGGACCCGGACCGGCTGGACTTCGAGCGCGAGCAGAAACCGCACCTGGGCTTCGGGCACGGCGTACACCACTGCGTCGGCGCCCAGTTGGCCCGCATGGAGTTGCAGGTCGCGGTAGCCACCATCGTCACTCGTCTGCCCGGGTTGCGGCTCGCCGTACCGGAAGCAGAGCTGCCGTGGAAGCGCGGCATGTTGGTACGGGGCCTGCTCAGCATGCCGGTGGCCTGGTGAGCACCGCCTGGCGGGTCGGGGTGGACTCGGGTCGTTGCATCGGCACGAGCATCTGCGCCGGCACCGCGCCCGAGCATTTTCGCCTGGTCGACGGCGTTTCGGCGCCGCTGGCCGATGTCGTCTCCCCGGCCGAGGTCGTCCTCGACGCCGCCAACTCGTGCCCCGTGGAAGCGATCATCGTCCGCGACTCCACCGACCACCGGTTGATCGCTCCGGAGGAGTGAAACGCCCCTACGCAGGGCGTGGGTTCGACAATTCGTCCGACGTTGGCATCGCTGCGGTCGCCGCCTATGGTGGAGGCATGTCCCCGGTGACGTTCCGCTCTCCTGCCGTCACCGGTGTGACGGCGATCGGGGCTGCCCACGTGGCGACGGCGGCGTGCCGGCTGGTCGGCCTGCGGGTGCCGGTTGTCCGCGTGCTGCACATCGCGCCCACGTCGCGGCTGATGAGCCCGGCGCGAACCGGCCGAGGCCCCCCGCGGAATCGTTGCATCACCGAACGACCGCCAGGGCGAAGCTATCCAGCTTCGGCCCTTTTCTTTTTCCCCTTCGAAAGTAGAGGTAGGACCATGAGTGTCGATCATCGAGCTGTCGACCAGCGCTGGCTGGCCGATCTGCGAGCCTCACTGGCGGAAGACTTCGCCACGCAGACGGCTCGGTTGCGGGAACTGACCGAGCTCAACGCGGACACCGGCGACCCGAGCGAGGCCCACAACCGGGCCGCGCTGGTGGCGGCGACCCGGCGCAACATCGAACAGATCACCGGTGCGCTGAGCCGCATCAGCGCGGGCACCTACGGGGCCTGCGCGAAGTGCAGCCAGAACATCCCCGCCGAGCGGCTCGAAATCCTTCCGCACGCGCAGTTCTGCGTGGCCTGCCAGGCGAAGCAGAACGGCTGACGGGCGGCGTGGCTGCCGTGCCTCGGCGGGCACGGCAGCCACCGGTCGTCACGCGCAAGCCGGCGAGCATGGCCAGGCGAGGTGCCGTGGGCACGGTGATCAGGCGAGGCCCAGCGCGCGGTGCGGAGGAGCGTGATCCGCCGACCAGGTGGGCACCCGACCTGGGATCACCCGCCGTGCGGAACGGAGCACGATGCAGAACCCGGTCGTACGGGTGGCGGAGGCGCCAGTACGAGCATGGCAAGCAGCAGCAACGTCGGTGGCGGCACCCGCTCGCCGACGCGCCGAGGGCCGCGTCTGTCGTGCATCCCGAGAACCGCAGGCGTCGCCCAGAGTGTGGACGACATCCGCGCCTGGTGGCCGCCCCTGTCCCACCAGCAACGATGGCTGCCAACCCTGCACGTCGGTCCTCGCCGCACTCCTCGGCGCAACAATCACCCGCGTCTTCGCGCCCCTCATCGTCGGCGCAGTTGCTTTGCCCGCAACGCTGGAACGCTGCTCGAGCCGGGCTGTCGCGGCTCGGAACTCGATCCGTCAAGGTCATTCGTTCCGTCCCAGGCTCGGCCGGGTCGCGCGTTCGTGTGAACAACTACCTGGAAGGCCATCAAATGCCCTGGCTCAATCTGCAATCTGCCGTATCACTCCCTGCAGTCTGTGTCGTTCTCGGTGCCCCTGCCGGCCGTGGAGCTATCGCTGACTGGCTGGCCGCCCGGTGCTTACCCGGGAATGGCTACAATGGTCAAACCCTGTGGAGGAGTGCGAATGCCCGGCGATCCGCCCACGTTAGAGGTGCCCGATGGCGTGCGGAACGATCTCAGCGGCCAGGCGGGCAGTGCGGTCCTGCAGGCGGGATCCATCGGCGGTGATGTGCACTTTCACGGTGATCACGGGCACCGGTCGATACCGCGGCAACTCCCCGCCGGGGTGTCCCGATTCGTCGGCCGGACGAATGAACTCGCCGCGCTCGACGCCGCGCTCGACGCTCCCGACAGTACCGGGACGATTATCATTTCGGCGATATCAGGGGCCGGTGGAATCGGTAAGACCGCTCTGGCCCTCAGGTGGGCGCGACAGCTCGCCGACCGCTACCCCGACGGGCAGCTGTACGCAGACCTCCGTGGGTTCGCGCCCGACGCCGACCCGGTCGATCCCGCCGAGGTGATCCGCGGGTTCCTGGACGCTCTCGGGGTCGCGGCGGACAAGGTGCCGGTGAGCGTCGCCGCCCAGTCGGCCCTGTTTCGGTCCCTCGTCGCCGGGCGGCGGGTGCTGGTGGTGCTCGACAACGCCCGCAACTCAGCTCAGGTCCGTCCGCTGTTGCCTGGGGACCCGAGCTGTCTGGTCGTGATCACCAGCCGCAACGACCTGGCCGACCTGGTGGCGCAGGAGGGCGCCCGCCCGTTGAAACTCGACGTGCTCACCCCTGTCGAGGCGACCGCGCTGATCGCTGAGCACGTGGGTGGCCAGATGGTCGCCTCGGAGCCCGACGCCGTCGCCAGGCTGGTCGAGGCGTGCTCTGGCCTGCCCTTGGCGGTTGCCATCGTCGCAGCCCGCGCCGCCACCCGACCGAACTTCTCGCTGCGCGACATTGCCCAGGATCTTTCCGGGGAAGACCCGCTCAGCTCGTTTGACGGCGTCGACCGCAGCGTCCGGGCGGTCTTCTCCTGGTCATACCGCACGCTGAGCCCGGCGGCGGCCCGCGTCTTCGGCCTGCTTGGCCTGAACACCGGGGCCGACATCAGCCTCGCCGGCGTGGCGAGTCTGGCTGGCATTCCCCTCGCCGAGGCACGCGAGCTGATGAACGAGCTCACTGCGGTGCACCTCGTCGACGAGCATCTCGCCCGTCGGTTCCGGCTGCATGACCTGCTTCAGACGTACGCGGCGAGGCTCGCGGCGACGGGCGAGTCCGCCGAAGAGCGGGGCACCGCCATTCGGCGATTGCTCGACTTCTACCTCACCACGAGTTTCTGGGCTGATCGAGCGCTGGACCCGGCACGCGATCCCATCCACGTCATTCCATCCAGTAACTCTGTGTCACCGGTGGTGATCGAGGACATTCGGCAGGCCCTCGAGTGGTTCACTGGCGAGAAGGCCAACCTGCTCGCCGCAGTCGATGTGGCCACGCGCTCCGGGGAGGACGGGCACGCCTGGCAACTGGCGTGGGCCCTCAACACGTATTTCTACTGGCGATCGGACTGGCGTGACCTTGCGATGGTGCAGGAGGCGGCGGTTGAGGCCGCCGTGCGTTTGGATGATCTCCAAGGCCAGGTGAAGGCGTACCGTGGGTTGGGACGCGCCCTAACCAGCCTCGAACGCGACGACGAGGCGCTCGCACATAACGAGCGGGCGCTGGTGCTCAGCGAGCGGCTCCGCGACTTCCCTAACCAGGCGGCAAGCCATCACGCGATGAGTGTGATCCTCGACCGGCTCGAACGTTTCGAGGAGGCGCTGCATCATGCCCGGCGCGCGCTGGACCTCTCCCGCCGGATCGGTAACCGGTCGCGGGAGGCCCGGGCGCTGCGTGACGTCGGCATCGCACTCAACCGGCTCAGCAGCTTCGAGGAGGGAGTTCGGTACTGCACCGAGTCAGCGGATCTCTTCCGGGCGGCGGAGGACACCCACGGGGAGGCGGTGAGTCTCGACCACCTGGCCAACGCCCTAGCTCCGCTTGGGCGGTACCCGGAAGCCATCGAGCACCTGACCCGAGCCGCGAGCCTGCATCACCTGCTCGGCAACATCGAGTCGGAGGCCGCCACCCTAGACCTGCTCGGTGACTTTCACCTTGCAGTCGAGGACACCAGGTCGGCCCGGCGGACATGGCGGCAATGTCTGGACCTGTTGCGGCAGCTCGGCTCGCCACGGATCAAGTCGGTGCGTAGCAAGATTCGTAGCAGTTGACGATGTCGTCCAGACTTACAGACGGCACCAGATCGACGGACGGGTGGAGACATCATGGAACCAATCACCACGGCAGCCGTCGCCACTGTGCTCACTCCGCTGGTCAGCGGTGCGGCCACGGCCGCGGGTGAGCAGGCTTGGCATTGGCTCAGCGATCGGGTAGCGACCACATTCGGACGGACCTCGGCCGTCGGAGCGGCGCTTGAGCGGGCCCGGTCGAATCCGAATCGGCAGCAGATCGAGGAAGCCTCCAGGGTGGTCGCGGTTGCGGCCGAGGAGGACGCAGGCTTTGGTGCCGCCCTGCGGGTATGGCTAGACCGCAGCCAGCACCTTGCCCTGACTGACGGGCAGGTGTCCAACAACATCGGCGCCGCGACAATCCAGGGACCCGTCGTTCAGGCTCGGGACATCGCCGGCGGCGTCTCGTTCGGAAATGGCTGAGCGACTACCTCGGAGGAACCGTCCGTGGCGGTGACGCGCAGCGCGGCCCCCGCCTTGTGGGCCCGCCGGCCGATCGGCGCGCTCTTCAGGTCGTACCAGGAATAGGACAGCACCTCGCTCGTATCCGGCCGGACTACCGGGTGGTCGGCGACGAAGAGGAAGACCACGTCGGCGTGCCAGTGTGCCGGTTGGTCGGCGCGAGCCGGTATCGGATGCAGCTCGACATCGAGCGGACGGGTGCCGAGGTGGGCGGAGGGGGCGACCTCGGCAGCAGTTATCCCGGTCTCCTCGAACAGCTCACGTAGCGCCGTGGCCAGCAGGGATTCGTCCGACTGTTCGATGTGACCACCGGGCAGCAACCAGAGCCGGTAACGGCGGTGCCTGATCACCAAGATCTGCCTGGCCGCGTTCACGACCAGCGCGCCGCAGGTCAGGTGCCCACCATCGAAATGTGTCGACGAAGTGAGACGAGCAAGGCCCTCCGAATGGTCGAGCAACGGCGCTAGTGACTCACGCTCACTCGGATGACGCTGCACGTACTCGCCCAGTACCGAGCGGAGCTCGGATTCCTCAATAGCCATGACGCACCTCCCTTTTAATCGACCGCCCATGTCGACTGTGTGGAGCGTTGGGCGGACATTTCCGCGATCGCGCCAGGATCAGCGCCGTGATACCGCCGCTCCAGCCCCCGGAACCGGACGAGCGGGCAGGACCGCCGGCACATGGAGCACGGTTGGCCGGCGCGGTAGCCGTGCCGCTCCACAATGTCGGCTGCGTCCTTCGGATGGATCGCGATCTCGCACATGGTGGACCAGTCGTTCTCGCTACGTGCCCGTGACATCGCCTGGTCACGACTCGTGTCGCCGGTCCGGCCCAGCATGCCGATATGAACCGCGATCTGGAGGTACTTGATCGCGCGGACGAGGTCCGCGTGGGTCGGGATGTAGGTGTGCTCTCCGGCGGTCAGGCAGGCCAACCAGGGCGTGCCGTGCATGACCGCGGTGGCCGCGCCGACCGCGCCCGCGACGTCGTCGTACCCCATCGCGATGTCGGTGGGCAGCGGCCCCAGCGCACCGAATGGCGCTCCATCGAAGTGATGATGACCGATCTCGCAGTGTTCGGCGATCCGGTCGAGTGGGGTGTGCCCGATCAGTTCGACGCTCACGTTGACTCCCCGCTGGTGCGCCCGGGTCACCAGATCGGACTGCATCATGATCTCTTCCATATGGGCGGCACTGAACACGTCATGCACGCTGCCCACGCGGAAGGTGGCAGCCAGGCTGAGGGCGATGCCCGCCTCTGCGCACAGGTCGAGGATGTCGTCGAAGTAGGTCAGGATCGGATTCTCCAGTTCCTGGGCCAGCATCAGCTCCGCCATCATCGCGCCTCCCCGGCTCGTTATCGGGATCGTGCGCTCCTGGTGGCGGCGAGTGAGGAGTTGCTTCCGCGTCGCCGAGGCGTGCAGAGTGAAGTAGTCGACCCCTTCATCAGCCTGCTCCGTCAGGATGCTGAGCAGAGCGCTCCGCGCCGGCTGGCCGGCCCGGATGGCGGCGTAGAGGTTGTAGGTCGGAACCGTACGGCAGGCCACGTCGAGCTCTCGCAGGATCGTCCTTCGCAGCGTCGGATCGCCCTCGAACGAGACGTCGGTCAACATGGACACGCCCATTTCGGCGGCCGTGGTGGCCTTTGCGTACTCCAACTCGAAGGTCGTCTGTCCCTTCGTCAGGCCGATGATGACGTCGAGCAGCGGTGGGGCATCACCACCCATCCGAACGCCGGTGATCTCGTGCCTGGGGTTGCGGATCAGGAAGCTTCGGGGCGTTACGTGCGGTGGTGGGGTACTGGTCACGGCGTTGCTCCGTTCTGCAGGGCCACCTGCGTTCGCGCTGTGACTGGAGGCTGCGGTGCCGGCCGGAATGCGACCCTTCCGCGCGATCAGATATCGGCCTCCAGATGGACGTTGTAGACGCGTCTGGTGCTCGGCGTTCGGTGCCCACTGCCGTCTATCTGCTCCCGCGGGAATGGCATCCTGCCGTGAGCGACGCGATGGTTGTCTACTACGACCAGGTCGCCAGCGTGCAGGGGCAACTGGACGCGTACCGCATTCAAAGCGGCATCGAACGCATCCAACGCGTCGAGCTCATCGGCGCTCCAGCCATCGCGCCGGGCGTACTTCTGCATGTCGATCCAGTAGCGGAACGTCCACCCTCCCGCGGATGAACGACGCAGGATGGGTTCGGGACGCGGCGGCAGGTAGGGGATGTAGTCCGCCGTCACGGCTGTGTGCAGCAGCGCGTCCAGGAACTCCTCGGCCCTCTCCGGATAGACGCGACCCAACTCCTCGATGGCGTCATCAACCCGGCTGAACAGCGATTGACCGCTGTTTCCATCGGCGTCTGGCAGGCCAGAGCCGGCGTCCAACATGAGCATCATGTGTAGCTTCGGCTCGGTCGGCTCGTTGGCGCCTGCAGTGTGCAGGGGCAGCAGCTCGCCCCACCATCGCTCTGTCTCGTGGGCGTCCAGGTTGCCGATCCAGTAGGCAAGATCGCCAGGGGTAGCGGAGGCCGCCCGTGAAGTAGCCGGCTGCAGCCGGCCCAGCTTCCGCGCCAGGGTCAGTAGTGTGGCTGGATCACGGGGGAGATTCCGGATCAGGACCAGACCGTCGTTGCGAATTGCTTCGAAGATCGCCTTGATGAGCTCGTCGATGTCGCCATCGCAGCCGAATCGGGCCGCAATATCCGCCACTTGAGAGAGCTGCGTGCCGCATTCTGGCGTCTCAGGCATGTCGCTCCTGACTAGGCAGGATTTTCAAAAAGGTACCGCAGGATTGTCTGCCTGTGAAGGCCGGCGTTGGCTGCTTACCCGACGGGACACTGCACTGCATGGGGCGCGAAATTTGCGTCCGCGTCGACCGGCGGCCCACGGCTACGCCTGGACGGTCGCACCGCACCTCGTCTGGACCTGCCCTGCGATTTGTGGCAGCGGCCCGCAGCCGCGTCGGTGCGGGCCGAGGTCGTTGAGCGTCATTCGGTATCCCGTCCTGGAACTACAGGAATGGTCTCGCGCGTCCTCCCTGGCTCGTGCCGCATCTCATGGTGCCGTGCGTCCACTGCCGCCGGAGCGAGTACGTCCGGGTTCGCGGGACTGGTCAGGTCGTGCGCCACGCCGGACCGGACGGTTCAGCCGGGTCCGCTGGTGTGGCCCGCCTCAGCGGCCTGCGCGGCGGTGGCGGGGAGGGCCCCTGCGGCGTCGTTGGGTAGCGTCCCGGGCATGATCGAGTTCGTCGAGCGGCACACGGCTCTGGCCGTCGTGGTCGGGTCGCGGGCGTACGGGCTGCAGGGCCCGGGTTCCGACTGCGACCGGCGTGGTGTGTACGTGGCGCCCACGCGCGCGTTCTGGCACCTCGAGAAGCCGCCCACCCACCTCGACGGTCCGGCCGCGGAGCAGTTCTCCTGGGAAATCGAACGCTTCTGTCTCCTGGCCCTGCAGGGCAACCCGACGGTGCTGGAGGTGCTCTGGTCCCCGCTGGTGGAGCGGATCACCGACGACGGGAAACGCTTGCTGGCGGCCCGGCAGGCGTTCCTGTCGAGGCGGGTGGCCGAGACCTACGGCAACTACGCGCGGGATCAGCTCAACCGGGTGGCGTCCCGCCGCGAGCGCACCGGCGAGACGAATCACAAGCAGGCCATGCACATGATCCGGCTGCTGGTCGCCGGGGCCCACGTGCTGCGTACCGGGGAGGTACTGGTCGACGTTCGGCACCTACGCGAGCGGCTGCTCGCGGTGCGGCGGGGCGAGGTGCCGTGGGCGGAGGTCGACGCCTGGGCGGCGGACCTGTTCCGGGAGCTCGCCGACGCGGCGGCCACGACCGTGCTGCCCGATCAGCCGGACCGGGTCGAGGTCGATCGGCTCCTCACGGCCGTGCGGGAAGGAAACCTGTCGTGACCATCGAGGTGCCGCCGTGGGCCGCCGAAACAGCCCGCGCTCTGCCCCGCCCGCTGCTGTTCGCCACCGTCAGTGGTGCGCATCTGTACGGATTCGCCTCGGTCGACTCCGACCTGGATCTGCGGGCCGTGCACCTGCTCGCATCCGAGGAGGTCGTCGGGTTGCGGACCGGTCCGCAGACGCTGCAGCACATGGGCGTGCGGGACGGTGTCGAGTTGGACGTGGTCAGCCACGACCTGCTGAAGTTCGCCAAGCTGTTGACCAGCCGCAACGGGTACGTTCTGGAGCAGCTGCTGTCGCCGCTGGTGGTCGTCACCACGGCGGTGCACGCCGAGCTCGTCGCCCTGGCGCCACGCCTGGTCACCCGTCACCATGCGCACCACTATCTCGGATTCGCGGCCACCCAGGAGAGGCTGTACGCCAGGACCGGGCAGCTCAAGCCGGCGCTGTACACACTGCGGGTCCTGCTCACCGGGATCCACCTCATGCGCACCGGCCGGGTGGAGACGGACCTCGGTGTGCTCGGTACGGGACTGGCGTACGTACCGGATCTCATTGCCGCCAAACGGGAGGCCGAGCACGGCCCGCTCCCCGCAGACGCCGCGGCGCGGCTCGCCGTGGACGTGCCGCGGCTGCGCGCAGAACTGGAGACGGCCCGGGACGCCTCGACGCTGCCCGAGCGCAGCGACCCGGCCGCCGTGGAGGCTCTGCACGACCTGGTGGTGCGTACCCGACTGCACGGGCTTCCCGGCCGTGGACGCGTCGTCCTCCCGGGCCCGCGAGCCGGTGGTGGCCGACCAGGACCAGTCGCGCGCTGACCGCACGTGGTTCTGCCCGTGCCGTGGTGGGCGGCCACGGGTGCGTGGCCGCCCACCACGGTGTGGTTCCAGTCGGGGCTCAGCGGTTCGCCACCCCCGCGGTCGGGGTGGGCTGGACCCGCTCGAACCGCACCTTGCTCAGCCAGCCCGGGAGGTCGCTGAGCACGTACAGCTCGCCGTTCACGTCGGCGCCGAACGCCGTCGGCTGGGTGGGGAAGGTGCCGATCTCGGCGGACTCGTAGCCACCCGTGGACTTCGGACGTACGGCGAACGCGCGGGTCGAGCAGTAGTCGCTCGCGATGTAGGTCCCGCGCGCCTCCGGGGTGACGGACCCCCGGTACACGAGGCCGCCGATGATGGAGCAGTTCTCCGTCATGTAGTGCTCGTACTCGACGACCGGGTCGGTGAGCCGTACGCCGGGCCGGCACTGCGTCTGATCGAAGACCGGCGTGCCCTCTTTGCAGGACCAGCCGAGGTTCGCGCCGCGCTGGGACGGGCGGATGTGGTTGATCTCCTCGATCAGGCCCTGGCCGACGTCGCCGATCCAGAGGGAGTTGTCGACCGGGTCGATGGAGAACTTCCACGGGTTGCGCAGCCCGTAGACCCAGATCTCCGGACGCGCGCCCGCCGTGCGGACGAAGGGGTTGTCGGCGGGTACGCAGTAGGGCTTGCCCCCGCAGCTGCGGTTGACGTCGATCCGCACGATCTTGCCGAGCAGGGTGCCGAGGTTCTGGCCGCTCTTGAACGGGTCGTTGGCGTTTCCGCCGTCGCCGGTGGACCAGTAGAGGTAGCCGTCGCGGCCGAAGGCCACCTGGCCGCCGTTGTGGTTGCCGAACTCGGCGTGCTCCTGCGTGAGCAGCACCTGTAGCCGGTCGGGAGCGCCGAGCGGCACCCGCGCCAGGGTCAGCGCGCCGGCCGGCAGGCTCGTGTAGGCCACGTACAGGATTCCGGTGCGCGCGAAGTTCGGTGCGGGCGTGATGCCGAGAAGGCCGCGCTCGTTGTCGGACGTGTCGATCCGGGCGGTCAGGTCGAGCACCGGCTCGGCCGCCAGGCCGGTGTCGGGGTGGTACGCGCGGACGGTGCCGTTCTTCTCGGCGATCAACATCCGACCGTCCGGCAGGCCGGTGATCGCGATCGGACGCTGCAGACCGAACGCCACCCGCTCGGACACCACGGTCAGCTCGGTGAGTGGTGTCGCGCGGGCGTGGGATGTACTGGCCACCGAGGCGGGTGGTACCAGAAGCACGGACAGGGTCAGGATGAGCAGACCGGCCAGCATGGTGGCCGGGCGATGTCGCCGTCGCTGCATGTTCGGCTCCTCGATCAGGTGGTTGGTGGGTGGTGTGGGAGCGTTTCCACACTACATCGACCCGAGTCGATGCCAAACCCGCCGGTGATCCGCTCCACGCGCCAACGTCCGCGCTCCTCGACCACCCAGATCGAACTGATTCGATATAGCATCGCGACAGGGCAGTGCCACTCCGCAGGGCGTACGGCGCGGAGTGTTCGCCATCCACCGGGCGGGCCGGGCAGCCGGCGGTGGCCACCGATTTCGGGCGCGGCGGGGTTTGATGCCGGCTCGGCGTCACCCGCGGCGTGCTGGTCCAGTGGCGAGCACGGTGCTCCGGTCGTCGGCCGTGCGTCGATCGTCGAGTCGTGCCTCGTGTCGGGCAATGGACCGGACCGAACACCGAGGAGAAAGCACAGATGAACGACGTACCCGCTCGACCCCGACGCCGGACCAGGGGACCCGCCAGACTGCTCCTGGGCGGCGCCTGCGCCCTGGCGATCACCGTGTCCTCGATGGCCCTGGCGACCTTCGCCCGCGCTGATCTCCCCGGATCGCCCGGGACCACCCTGAAGGCCGCCGCCGAGCGCAGCGGCCGGTACTTCGGCGCCGCCATGGGGTCGGACCGTCTCAACGACTCCGGCTTCCTCACCATCGCGAACCGTGAGTTCGACATGATGACGGCCGTCAACGAGATGAAGCCCGACGCGACCGAGCCCAACCCCGGCCAGTTCAACTTCCAACGCGGTGACGCGATCTACAACTGGGCCGCCCAGCGCGGCATGCGGTTCCGTGGTCACACGCTTGCCTGGCACGCCCAGCAGCCGAGCTTCTGGGGGAGCCTGAGCGGCAGCGCCCTGCGGAACGCGATGATCAGCCACATCAACGGGGTCATGGCCCATTACCGGGGCAAGTTCGCGTACTGGGACGTGGTGAACGAGGCCTTCGCCGAGAACGGCAGTCGGCGGTCGTCGAACCTGCAGTCCACCGGCAACGACTGGATCGAGGTGGCGTTCCGGACCGCGCGCGCCGCCGACCCGAGCGTGAAGCTCTGCTACAACGACTACAACATCGAGAACTGGACGTACGCCAAGACGCAGGGCGTCTACAACATGATCAGGGACTTCAAGGCCCGAGGCGTCCCGGTCGACTGCGTGGGCCTGCAGACCCACTTCACCGGCGGCAGCTCGCTGCCGGGGAACTTCCAGCAGACGCTGTCCAGCTTCGCGGCCCTCGACGTCGACGTGGCGTTGACCGAGGCGGACGTCACCAACGCCTCGACCAGCCAGTACCAGGGCCTGACCCAGGCCTGCATGAACGTCCCCCGCTGCGTCGGCATCACGACGTGGGGGATCCGGGACAGCGACTCCTGGCGCGGCAGCGAGAATCCGCTGCTCTTCGACCGCAACAGCAACCCCAAGGCGGCGTACACCGCCGTTCTCAACGCGCTCAACGCCGCCTCCACCACCGTACCGGGCACACCACCGATCACCGACCCGCCGACGACTGCTCCGCCGACGACCGCTCCGCCGCCGACGGCTCCGCCGACGACCGCTCCACCGACCACGCCGCCGCCGGGTGCCTGTAGCGCGACGTACCGCACGGTCAACAGCTGGAACGGAGGCTTCCAGGGCGAGGTCACCGTCGCCAACAACGGCTCCGCCACCCTCAGCGGCTGGACCGTACGGCTGACGCTGGCCAGTGGACAGACCATCGCCAACGTCTGGAACGGCATCAACACCGGCACCAGCGGGACGGTCAGTGTCCGTAACGCCGACTACAACGGATCCCTCGGCGCGAACGCCTCGACCACCTTCGGCTTCCTGGCCAACGGCAGCAGCAGCGCGGCGCCCGGCAGCCTCTCCTGCACCAGCCCCTGACCGTCGACACGTACCGGTCCCTGAGCGTCACGAGCGCTGACCGGGCCCGGAGCCACCGGCTCCGGGCCCGGGCGCCGTCGTGGCTGGGCCGCACTCACCCACCGAAACTCGTCGATATGGAGAATGACCATGCGCAGCCTTCTCGCGGCGGTCAGCGCCGCCCTGGTCCTCGGCGCCGCCGCCGGTAGCGTTCCCGCCGCCGGGTCGGACGCCTCCCCGCGCTCGTGCCCCCGTGGCCTGCTCTTCTGCGAGGACTTCGAGCGCCTGCCGGTCGGAGGACCCAGCACGCTGAACTGGGGCGTCGACACCCGCCACGGCACGCTCACCGTCGAGCGCGCCCGCCGCGGCAACCAGGTGCTGCACGTGCACACGGTCGACAACGGACGAGCCTTCCTGCGCGTCGACGACTTCGCCGCGCCCGGCAACCGCTTCTACGGCCGGATGCGCCTGCGCGTCGACGCCTTCCCCACCGCCCCGGACTGGGCGCACTTCACCCTCGTCGAGGCGACCGGTAGCGGCAGCGCGGAGGTCGTGCGGCCGATCGGTGGCCAGTACGCCCCCACGGTCCCCGGGACGTTCTGGGGCATCGGCGCCGACGGAGGCCCGACCGGTGACTGGACCAACTGGCGGGAGTCCGCCCCCGTCGTCGAGGACACCTGGCAGTGCTTCGAATGGAAGTTCGACGCGGCGGACAACCGCGTCGCCGTGTGGATCGACGGCGTGGCGAACCCGGAACTGACCGCCTCCACGGACGACCACGGCGGCAACGACGTTCCCTTCGTCCTGCCCACCGTCGACACGGTGAAGATCGGCTGGCAGCTCTACCAGGGCGGCACGACGCCGGGTGAGTTCGACCTCTGGATCGACGACATCGCTCTGTCGACCAAGCGGCTCGGCTGCTGAGCTGAGGCTCCGCGATGCGCGAGGGCTCTCGACGCCAGGCGTCGTGATGTCGGTCGCGATGGACGTCTCTGCCGGGGTGCGGCTCTGTTGCCGCACCCCGGCCAGGGCCGCTGTGGTCGGGGAAGGGGTCGTGGCTCAGGCCCGCCGATCCGGAGCGCGCGAGCCGTACGCCGGACCGAACACCACCAACAGCGCCAGGTCCTCGGTCACCTCGTCGAAACGGTGCTCCTCGCCCGCCGGCACGAAGATGACCGCACCCGGGCCCACCTCGGTCGCGCCGTCCGGGGTGACGATCCGGGCCCGGCCGGCGGTGACCACGTAGATCTCATCCTCGGTGTGCGGGCTCTGATCGTCGAGGCCGCCCACCGGGATGCAGTACGTTCCCACCGACAGGTCCGGCACCCTCAGGTGTTCGATCCAGTCGTTGGCGGTCCCGGCGGGTGCGGTCCACCGACCCGCCCCTTCGATGATCTGCATCGCTGAAACCTAAGGGACGTCCCGCCGGCTCCACGGGCCTGGCGACTGGAAATGCCAAATCTGAGCGCTTCTCCTGTTTCGTCCGTGATTACGACTCCTTGTGCGTACCGTGAGGTCGGGCGATCATGCAGTCAACGCGGCATCGGAGGCGGTCCGCCACCGCGCCGCTCGGCGGTGGTTCCGACCGGTCGCGGCTCCGACTGGCCGCGTTGACCCCACACGCATCTGCCCGCGTTCGGCATCCATTGACCAACGAGGGAGAACAGACATGCTCGGAATCTCGCTACGTCGGCCGAAGGTCATCGCCGCTGCGCTCGTTGCCGCAACTCTGGCGACGGTGCTCGGCTCAGGCACCCCAAGCGTGTTCGCGGACGGCGGTGGGCGACCAACCCCCGATGAGGGACATGGCGACCGACCAACCATCGTCCTGGTGCATGGCGCCTGGGCTGACGGCTCGAGCTGGAACGGAGAGATCCGCAGGCTCCAGGCACGTGGTTTCGATGTCCAGGTCGCGCCGCAACCCAACCGGGGACCGTCGATCGACACCGGCTACCTGAAGGACTTCCTGTCCACCATCGAAGGTCCCATCGTGCTCGCCGGCCACTCGTACGGCGGCTTCGTGATCAGCGACGCCGCGACCGGCAACAGCAACGTCAAGGCCCTCGTGTTCGTCGACGCCTTCGCCCCGGACACGGGGGAGACCCTGGAGGAGCTCACCGCGGGCTCCGGCTCGATCCTTGAGCCGGCCCTGACCGACCCCACGAGCGTCTTCAGGCTGGTGCCGTTCCCGGGCGCACCGGAAGGTGCGGTAGACGCGTACGTCCTGCCGAAGGTCTTCATCAACGGCTTCGCCAACGGTCTGCCTCGCCGGCAGGCGGAGGTGCTCGCCGTGACCCAGACCGCTCTGGCCACGAACGCCCTGACGGAGCCGGCCACCGAGCCGGCGTGGAAGACGATCCCCGTGTGGGCCGTGATCGGTACCGAGGACCGGGTCATCCCGCCGGCCCGGCAGGAGGAGATGATGGAGCGGGCGGGGGCCGACATCACCCGGATCGACGCCGGCCACCTGGGCCTGATCTCGCATCCCGACCAGGTCACCAAGGTCATCCTGGAAGCGGCCCGGACGACCACCTGACGAGGTCTCGTGACAGCAGTGGCCGCGTGGGCCGGACCGGCCCACGCGGCCACTTCTCGACCGGCCGTGGCATCGCGCGGTGCGGTGCCACGGCCGGCCGCCGTATCAGTTGGTCGCCTTGGCGGCCGCCTCGATCTGGTTGGTGACCGCACCCGGGTCGGTGACCATCGACAGGTGGGGGGCGTTGATCTGGATGCTGTGCGCCTTGGCCCGCTCGGACATGACGACCTGCTCGGCGGTAGGGATGACGGCGTCCTGCTTGCCGATCACCGACCACGAGGGGATCGTCTTCCACGCCGGCTCGCCGGACTCCTCGACCAGCGCGCTGAAGGCCAGTGGACGCTGCCGGGCAGCCAGCACCGCCACGTCCTTGGCGGGAATGCTCCTGCCGGCGAACGCGGTACCAAAGACCGACGGCTTCACGTACAGGTTGACGTTGCCGGTTGCACCAGGGATCGCGACCTGGTCGAAGACGGCGGACGTGTCGCCCGCGAAGACCGAGCCCGGTACGGCGGAGGTCAGCGAAAAGACGGTGTCGTGCTGGTCCGGGATGTACGCGTCGACGTACACCAGGGCCTTGACCCGCTCATCGTCCAGGGCGGCATTGGTGATCACCATGCCGCCGTACGAGTGCCCGACGAGGACGATCGGCCCGGTGATGGTGTCCAGGTACGCGCGGAGGTTCGCCGCGTCGTTCGCCACGCCCGTGAGCGGATTCGGCGGTACGACCACCCGGTAGCCGTCGTGCTGGAGCTTGGCGGTCACCTTGTCCCAGCTCGACCCGTCCGCCCACGCGCCGTGCACGAGCACGACCGTCGGCTTGGCCACTGCGGGGCGCGACTGCGTGAGGTGAGTCGCCGAGGCCTGTGCGGTGCCGACACCGACACCGGTCAGGGTGAGGGCACCGATGACCACGCCTACGGAGACGAGGCGGCGCCGGAAGGACAATTTCACGGTTTCTCCTTACTGCTGAAAGAAATCGAGCAGGGCGGCGTTGACCTGGTCGGCGTGGGTCCAGGCAATGGCGTGCGGCCCGCCCTCGATGACGAGCAACCGGGAATCCCCGACGAAGGCGGAAATCCGCTGGCCGGTCACCCCGATGGGCAGCACGCGGTCCTTGTCGCCCTGGATCACGAGCACCGGCACGTCGACCTTGGCCAGGTCTTCGCGGAAGTCGGTGAGCCAGGTGGGGATACACGCCACCGCAGCGACCGGGGACCCGGCCTCGGCCACGGCCAGACTGGCCTGGAACGCCTCGTCGCTGACCAGTGATCCGCCGTACACGTCGAAGTTGTAAAAGTTCTCCAGGAACTGCTTGAGCCACCCGTTCCGGTCCGCTCGCGCGGCCTGGATGAACCCATCGAACAACGCCTGCGGCGCGCCTTCAGGATTGTCGTCCGTCTTCAGCAGGAACGGCGGGATCGGCGACATCAGCACGGCCTTCGCGACGCGTCCGGTGCCGTAGCGACCCAGGTACCGGGCGACGTCACCGGTTCCCATCGAATGACCCACGAGGATGGCGTCGCGTACGTCCAGTGTCTCGAGGAGCACATTCACATCGCTGGCGAACGTGTCGTAGTCGTATCCACCGGCGGGCTGGCTGGAATTTCCCCAACCTCGCCGGTCGTACGTGATGACGCGATAACCGGCGGCGAGCAGTGCGGTGACCTGCTTCTCCCAGGCCCGCCCGCTCAGCGGATAGCCGTGGCTGAGGACCACCGGCCTGCCGGCGCCGTGATCCTCGTAATAGATGTCGATCGGGTCGGCTCCCTCTGAGCCAACGGTGACATGAGGCATGCGTACTCCTTGGGCTTGCGTTCCGCGCTGGGAACCCTGCCGAAGGTACGGACATGGCAGCGTTTCGCGAATCGCCCGAATCACGTAGTCCCCGGCTTCGTCGGCGCCGGAAAGACAATGAGAGATGGGCGATGCGGCGAGCCCGGGACAAGCCGCAGGCTTGGGCCGAAAAGCGAAGCCGCCACTCTCTGATCCCTAGGATGTCAAACGTGACCACGCCCGACCGCAGGCTCCCGGACGGGCCGCCGTCCCACTGCGAGTTCAAGGTCTTCGGCGGTCTGGGCTGCCGGCGGGACGGCTCGGACGTCGATCTCGGCCCGGTCCGCCAGCGGATCATCCTGGCCAAGCTCCTCGCGGCCGGCGGTGACGCGGTCAGCCTCGACAGCATCGTCGACAGCGTGTGGGACGACCAACCTCCGGCCAGCGCCGCCAACCAGATCCACCGGCACGTCGGGAACCTTCGCCGGATTCTGGAACCGGACCTGGACGTCCGCGAAACCGGTCGCTACCTTCTACCGGCTGGTACGGGCTACCGGCTGATCCTCGCGACCGAGGCCTCCGATCTCGCCATGTACCGCGAGCTGGTCCGGCGGGCCCGTGAGGCGCTCGCCGGCGGGGACGCCCTGGCCGGGGTACGGGCGTACCTGACCGCACTGGAGCTCGGCCGCAGCCCCGCGTTCACCGACCTTCCGACCGGCGCGTTGCGTTCGCCGGAGTTCGTGGCCATCGAACGCGAACGCGTCGCGGTGGCGCTCGCGGCCAGCGAGGCCGCGATGGCCCACGGCATGGCCGACGCCGCGTTGACCCCGCTGGTGAGCGTGGCCGCCGCGGCACCGCTGGACGAGGCGCTGCAGGCGTGCCTGATGCGCGCGTACGTGGCCACCGGCCACCGGGCCGAGGGAGTGCAGGTCTTCGAGCGGACCCGTCAACGTCTCGCCGATGAACTGGGGGTGGATCCGGGGTCCGAACTACGGGAGGCGTATCGGGAACTGCTCGCCAGCGGCTGGACCTCGCAGGACGAGCTGCGCCCGCCGGACGCTCCCCGGCCCGCCCAGCTGCCGCCGCCGGTCGCGGGCTTCGTCCGACGCAACGACATGGCCGCCGTGCTCGACGCCTTACTGTCCGACGCGTTCAGCGACGCGACGATCGTGATCACCGTGCTCGGCGGCATGGGTGGCATCGGCAAGACCGCCCTCGCGGTGCACTGGGCCCACCAGATCGCCAACGAGTTTCCCGACGGCCAGTTGTTCCTCAACCTGAGGGGCCTGGACCCGGACGGACGGGTCATGTCATCGCAGGAGGCGCTCGCCACGTTGCTCGCGTCACTGGGCGAGCCGACGGTCTCGACACCACAGGAGAACGTCGACGCCCAGGCGGCTCGTTACCGGAGTCGCCTCGCCGGTCGTCGGGTCCTGATCCTCCTCGACAACGCTCGCGACGCCGACCAGGTCCGCCCGCTGCTGCCAGCCTCGCGAGGCTCTCTGGTCATCGTGACGAGCCGCCACCGGATGACGAGCCTCGTCACCCGGGAAGGGGCACGCTATCTGCAGGTCGACCGGCTCACCGGAGCCGAGTCCCGGCAGCTTCTGATCAACCGTCTCGGCGCCCGCCGCGCCACCATGGACCCGGACTCGTTGGACAGGGTCATCACGCTCTGCGCCGGGCTGCCGCTCGCACTGGCGATCGTCGCCGCCCGCGTGGCGCTCAACCCGACCCTGCCACTGAGCGCGGTCGTCACCGCTGTCTCGGACCCGTCAGCCAGACTCGACGCGTTGTCCAGCGCAGACTCGTCCGACGATGTCCGGTCGGTGTTCTCGTGGTCGTACCGGGCTCTCGACCCATCAGCGGCGCAGGTGTTCCGTGCTCTCGCCGTCCATCCGGGTCCGGGGGTCTCGCTGGAGTCGATGGCGAGCGTCGCCGGGGTCAGTCGGGCGCGGGCCCGCACGCTGCTCACGGAACTGGTGACCGCCAACCTGCTCGACGAGGCGCAGTCCGGGCGGTATTTCCTGCACGACCTGCTGCGGGCCTACGCGGGTGAGCTTCTCGACGAGGATCGAGAGCGACCGGAGTACGAGCGGCGCCTCGTCATGCACTATCTGCACTCCGCCCGGGCCGCGTACGCGAGACACCATCGGCAGCCAGTTGGCACCGTCACCGCAGTCCCGCCGGATGTGACGCCGGAATCGTTCGACAGCGTGTCACAGGCGGCCGCCTGGTACACGCGCGAACGGCCAGCCCTCTGGGCGACGATCGATCTGGCCCTCGCGCACGGTCTGGGGCCCGACGCGGCGGCCATGGTCCTCGCAGCCGCGGCGCCGGGCAACAACTCCATCCCTGCGGGCCGGACACCGACCGTACTCGCGATCCTCGACATGGCCAGCGCGTTCGGCGAGCCGCTGATCGAGGCCGAGCTGCTCCGTACCGTCGGTGAGGTGTTCGCCCCGCTGCCGCCGGCCGACGAATACCTACGTCGAGCCCTGTCCATCTTCGAAGGCGCCCGGGATCTCGCCGGACAGGCCGACGTCCTGCGGAACCTGGCCGTGCTCTCGTTGTCGCGTGGTGACCACGACGCGGCCAACGCGTACGGCGAAGGATCCGTGGCACTTGCCCGGCGTACGGAGCGTCAGGAGCTGCTCGCCGTCTCGCTGCTGACACTCGCGAGAGCGCGCCTGAGGTCCGATCGGTTCGATGACGGCGCACGGGTCGCGGACGAAGGTCTGGCCATCGCGATGGTGCAGCACCTCGATCATCTGAACCTCCGCTACGCGCAGCTCATCGCGGAATCGTCGTGGAGACTCGGTCGGCTTGAGCGAGCGGTGACGGTCTCGGAGTGGGGATTGTCGGAGGGCGTGAGCGAGTCGAACGGTCCCCGGTGCGCCATCGCGGCGATCCTCGCGCGGGCCGCCTTCGACCTGGACGACCAGGCGCGCGCGGAACAGGGTTGCCAGCAGTTCGAGAGCCTCATCGCCGACAACGGCTTCCGGGAACTCATCGAGTTCTCCGGCATCGAGGAGGCCGAGGCATACCGGACGATGGTCGCTTACGTGCGGGCCCGACTGAGCTTGAAGAGCGGCGCGTCGTGAGCCGATAGGGCGAGCACTCAGCCTGCACTCGTCGCGCACAGCGGTGCGTTCGGATGGTCGTCGAGACCCCGAACCCTCGCCCGAGGAGCACGATGCACCGCGCCCCAGCCGAGCCTGCCCGAGTTCTTCCGTGTGCGGCACTGACCCCTCGACAGGAACAGATCGCCCTGCTGGTGGCGGCAGGCTCCACCAACGTCGAGGTCGCCAGACACCTGGTCATCAGCCCACACACCGTCAAACACCATCTGCGCGGAGTGTTCGACAGGCTGAACGTCGCCTCCCGCCGCGAACTGCGCGGCAGGCTGAACCGCGGCGGCACGACCGATCGCTTCGTCCCGAGCTGCCGACTGACCCGCCAGGAGCGCGATATCGCGCGCCGGGTCTCGGACGGCGCGTCCAACCGGGAAGTGGCGGCACAACTGTTCATCAGCCCGAGCACGGTGGACTACCACCTACGCAAGATCTTCCGCAAACTCGACATCACCTCACGCCGCGAACTGGCGGCTCGCCCTCATCCGTGACGCGACCGCGCGAGAGCGGCCCGATCACCGACGCCTCGTCCGTCGCCACAGCAGCCCGGCGCCCGCCACGACGAGGACGGCGAGCGCCGCCCCGGCCGCGAGGACGCTGGCGCCCGGGCCGCGCTCGGCCTGCGCGGACGCCCTGTCGGTCGGTGTGCCGACGATCGGCGCGGCGCTGGAATCGGGGCTCGCCACGGTGAACGGGTACGAACCCTGGGCCGGGTGCCCGTCGGTGGAGACGACCCGGTAGGCGACGGTGTACGTCCCGCTCGGCAGGGCCTCGGTGACCTGCACTGACCCCTTTGCCCCGCTGACCACCGCGTGGCCGGTGGGGACCTTCCGCCGGGCGGCGTCGGTCAGCACGATGGTGGCGAACGCGGGGTCGAGCTCTTGGGCGAATTCGAGCACGATCTCGGTGGGGGCGCTCGACACGGTCGATTCCTGGACCGGGGCCGCCGACCGCAGCGTGTTGTGCGCCCAGGCCGGACTCGTCGGGACGAGGATCGCCACGACGACGGCGAGCGCCGCCGCGCCGAGCCGTACGACCAGGGGACAAGACCGTGGTCCGGTCATCACCGAACTCTGGATGACGCGGCTCACCCCAGCACCTGCTCGCCGATCCAGCCGCCCGCTCGGCAGCCGGGTGGGATGGCGAAGACGGCGGACCCGATCGGGGTGGTCCATTCGTTGAGCAGGTCCCGGTCGGCCAGCCGGCGTTGGATCGGCAGGAACTGTCGCGAGATGTCGGCCTGGTACGAGGTGAAGATCAGCCCGGCGTCGGCGTGGCCGTCGGCGCTCGGGACGCCGTCGTAGTTGTAGGGCCGGCGCAGGATCTTGAGCCGGTCGTCGGTGACGTGGGCTCGGGTCATGTGCGAGAAGTCGGGGATGACGGTGAGCCCGTCGGGGCCGGTGGCGGCGAAGTCGGGTTCGTCGTGCTCGGCGCTGCCGGTCAGCGGGGCGCCGGTGTCGAGGCGTCGACCGACGGCGAGTTCGCGGTCGGCGCGTCCGAGGAGGTCCCAGGTCTCCAGGTTCATGCTGATGCGCCGGATGACGAGGGTGGTGCTGTCGCGCAGCCAGGGCAGGCCGTCGGGTACGAAGACGGCTGAGTCCATCGGAGTGCCGGGGCGGGGGTTGGCGGTGCCGTCGAGTTGACCGAAGAGGTTGCGTTGGGTGTGGCCGCTCGGCTCGACGCCCGGACTGCGGCGAAAGCCCTGCTGGACCCAGCGGACGGTGGCGAACGGCCGGCTGTCCTTGAGCAGTACCCGTTGGGCGTGCGCAACGGTGATCGCGTCGTCGGCGCAGATCTGGAGTAGCAGGTCGCCGCCGGACCAGGCTGGTTGGAGCCGGTCGATGCGGAACGCGGGCAGGTCGGTGACCGAGGTGGGACGCCGGTCGTCGGCACCCGCGGCGCGGTAGAGGCCCGGTCCGAAGCCGAACGTCACGGTGAGGCGTGCGGGAAGGAGCCCGAGTTCAGCTTCGGTGTCGGCCAGGGCCGGTTGGCCCTGGGTGAGCCGGCCGGCGTCGTCGGTGAGCAGCCGCAGCATCCGGACCACCGCGGCCCGGTCGATGCCGGCCCGCAGGGTGAGGGCCACGAACGAGGCGTGGGCCTGCGGTTCGGTGGACACCCCTGCCTGCCGGGGCCCGTAAAACGGCTCCACCAGGCTTCCGACGCTCGCTACCGGCGTCGCGCCGGCGGCCGTCCGCCCGCCTCGGTCGGTACGAGTCGCGGCGATGGCGCCCGCGCCCGCGAGCGCCCCTCCGGCGGCCAGGGTGCCACCGGTGAGCAGACTGCGCCTGCTCACCGGGCGGACGGGCGGCGTACCGGTCACGATGCCGGGCTCATGCTCATCTCCGGCGTGGCGTTCGTGCCCGGCATGGGCTCGCCGTGGCCCGGGGCGTAGCTCTCCTGAGCGCCGGTGAACGGCTTGGCCACGGCGGTGAACTGCTGGGTCCTGCTGTCGGCGAAGGTGAGAGTGAAGGTCAGTTCCTCGCCGGCCTGGACGGGCTTGGTGAGGTTCATGAGCATCAGGTGGTCGCCGCCGGGCTCCAGGGCGTGGCTGCTCTTGGCCTTGATCACGATGCCGCCCTGCTTCTGCTGCATGACCATCTTGCCGTCCTTCATGGTCATCTCGTGCAGTTCCATGGGGGACGCCGAGGTCGCGGCACCGGTCAGCGTGACATCGGTGTCCCCGTCGTTGACCAGGGTTCCGAAGGCCGCCGTCATGCCCTTGTCGGCCGCCTTCACCCACGGGTCACGAATCGTGATCACGCCAGCAGGAGCGCCGGCGGACACCGACGCGCTTGGCTGCGCGGCCAACGACGGATCGGACGATCCACATCCGGTCGCACCGGTCGCCACGAGCGCGGCGGCGACGGCGAGGGCGACGGCCGAGCGTCGGCGTGCGCCGAGAGGGCTGATGGTGTGCATGAAATCGTCCTCCGATGGTGGCTGCTGCTCTGTTTGTCGGTCGCGGCAGGACGAAAGTTCCGGAGGCGGGGGTGCCGGCGTCGAAGGGGCGACGGCACGGGTTCAGGGTGCATCCCATCGTCCGGCGTCGGCGCCCCAGCCGGTGGGCGCTGCCCGGCGTACGTCGTCTCGGCTCAGCGCCGGCAGATCGGCTGATCTGACCTTCACCACCGGGAGCTCGAATGCGAACTCCACGTTCGACCCGTCCGCGAACGAGACCCTGACGTGGGTATCGGGACCTGCCGGGTGGTTGTCCAGCCACTGCACGTGGACGACCTCGGCCGTCAGCGACCCGTCGGGACGTACCAGAGCGAAGCCCTCCAGGTCACCCTGGGCGACGTCCCGATGGAGCTGTTCGCGCTGCTCCGCAAGCTGGCGTTGTCGTCAGCGTCGTCGTGCGTCGGCGTCCGACATGAAGTGCATTCTGCAACGGGCCACCCGGCCGAGAGGTGCGCGGTGCGCCGCAGCGCGAGGCCAACTCGGTCGGCCACCCGGATGACCCGACACAGACGCGCCGCCCGGAACGTGCCCGGGCGGCGCGTCTGTGCACCAGAGTCAGGTGCGCGTGCTCCACTGCTGGTTGGCGCCGCCGTGGCAGGCCCAGAGGTGCAGCTGCGTCCCGTTGGCCGTACCGGAACTGACGGCGTCCAGGCAGAGTCCCGACTGCGCCGAGGTGATGGTGCCGTTGGAGTTGACGTTCCACTGCTGGTTGGTCTGACCGTTGCAGTCCCAGATGATGACGGCGGTGCCGTTGCTGCTGCCGCCTCCGCTGGCGTCCAGACACTTGTTGCCGTAGACGGTCAGCGTGCGGTTGGCGGTACGGGTCCAGCGCTGGTTGGTACCACCGTGGCAGTCGTACAGCTGTGCGCGGGCGCCGTTGGTCGTGCTGGAGTTGGGAATGTCGACGCACCGGCCGGACTGGCTGCCCACGATCAGCACGTTCTGCTGGGTGGGCGGCGGGGTTGACGGCGGAGGAGTCGACGGCGGGGGAGTGGTGGGCGGCGCGCCGCCACCGAACTGGGCGAAGAAGTTCCACACCTCCTGCTTGACCCAGCTCCGCGCGCCGCTCTCGCAGCCGGCGCACCCGTCGACCGGACCCTGTTGGTGGCCGCCGTCGAACGCCGCCCACAGCACCGGGTATCCGGGCTGACAGGAGTAGGCGGTGGTGATGTGGGTCCGGCTGCCCGCCGCCGGTTCGGGCGGGTTCTGTGCGGCGCAGCCGTTGTTGCGGACGAACCTGTCGCGCAACGACCGGCCGCTCGGGATGTTGTCGTTGATGCCGTGGATTCCCAGGTACGCCACGGGCTGGGTGCCGCCGCTGCAGCCACTGATCGCCCCCGGGGCGGCGATGGCCGCGACCGCGCGGAACACCGTCGGTCGGGAACACGCCAACGAGTAGCTCATCGCGCCGCCGTAGCTGAACCCGACGGAGAAGAGTTGTGTCGTGTCGACACAGAGGGCGTTCTCGATCACGCGGACCATGTCGTCGGTGAAGGTGACGTCCTCACCGTTGGCGTTGCCCCAGCCGTTGTTGAGACCCTGCGGGGCGACGAAGATCGTGGTGTTGTTCGCCTGCGAGAGCATGCCGTAGTAGGCCCACGGCGCGCCGTCGCTCCCACCCGACGCGACCTGACTGGCGGTGCCGCCCAGCCAGTGGAAGCCGAAGGCCAGCCGGTGGGCGTAGGTGTTGTTGTAGCTGTCGGGTAGCCGAAGGATGAAGCTGCGGCTCTTTCCGCCGCTCTGGATGGTGTGGGTGCCGCTGGTCAATCCCGGCGCCTTGCCGCAGCCGGCGGTGGTGGCTGCGGATGCTGGAGCGACGGTCGTGACGACGTACATGCCGACGGCGATCAGGAGCAGGACCGCCATGGCCGCCCCGACCCAGGGGGCGGACAGTCTGCGAAGTGGCACAGCTGGATCTCCTTGTCTGCGGATGAAGAGGCGACGTGCCCACGGCCCGGCTCCACGCCACAGGTGCTCACCACCGGTCCCGCCGCCCACGCGGGACGAGTGGCCGTCGAATCGATTCGACGTCGAAGCTAGATCAGGCAGTGAAATATGTCAATGTCATGCCCGGTTGGTTACCGGTTGGTGACGTGCCCCATCGGCTGGCGGAGCCGCCACGTCGACAGACAAGGTCAGGCCCCCACGGCGAGGCTGCCGTGGGGGCCTGACACTGCGGCCGGCTACTTCTTCAGGCGCGGGTCCTCCTGCACCTTCAGGGCGTTGAGGATCGGATCACCCTCGCCCTTCTCCCGGGTGAACTGGATCGTCAGATCGCCACCGATGTGCTCGACCGTGACCGCGTTCGTGTCGACGGTCAGCGCGCCCACCTTCGCCTGCACGTCGTGGTCGTAGAGCACGACCTTGCCGTCGGCGAGCACGTCGAACGCGCGCTTGCCGGCCTTGACCTTCTCGAGCTCCGCGAAGTCGAGGCCGATCCGGTACGTGCCGGCGGGGGCGTTCTTGAACACGTAGCTGAACGTGTCGCCGGTCCGCTGGGTGCGGAACAGCGCGTCGTCAGTCGTACCGGCGATGTCGGCCTTGGTGGTGTGCGCCTTTCCGCCGACGTAGCCCCACTGCCGCGAGCCGAGCGCCTGGTCGGGCGCCCAGAAGAAGCCCGAGGCGTCGACGTACCCGGACCCGCCCGCGTCGACGCCCTTCCAGTACGCCGACGTCGCCAGGCGGACCGGCTTGAGCTGGCTTTCGCCCTTGCCGGCGGTGGACGCCACGAGCACGTCCCCGACGAGTACGCCGGGCTTGATGCCGGCGTTGTCGGCCGTCACCGTGACCGTGGTCGACGTGCCGGCCGCGAGCGTCACCGGGCCGGTCGCGGCCGGGCCCGTGAGGGTCAGCCACGGCAGGTCGGCGGCCTCGTGCCCACCGTCGTCGGTGCGCTTCTGCTCGCTGACCCGCACCTCAAGCGGTGCGGAACCGGTGTTGGTGACGGTCACGTCGGCCGTCGCCTTCTGGCCCTTGTCGAGGAGCCAGTCGATGTCCTCTCCGGCGACGGTGGCGATGCCCGTGGTCAGCGCCGTGTCGACCACCTCGGCCTGGTCCTTCTTCGTGATGGTCACCGGGTGGCTGACAGTGACGTAGTTCGGCGCCTCCACCTGCACCGTGTTCCCGCCGACGAGCGCCTGGGCCTTCCACCGGCCCTTCGCGTCGGTCGTGATGACCCGCTCACCGGCCGGTCCCTTGAGCGTGACGATCGCCCCTTCGATCGGCTTCTTGTCGTTCCTGTCGGTGACCGTGCCCTCGATCGTGCCCGCTGCCGGGAGGGTGTACTCCAGGCCCAGGCCGGCCTTCAGGATGGGCTGTTCGAAGGCGTACTGGAGCGCGGGGTTGCGGTTCAGGCTCTCCACGCCGACCGTCGCCGACGAACCCTTGGTGAGGGGGTTGTCGCCGCCGACGCCGTCGCCGTAGCCGATCTGGATCCGTCCGTCCGCGATCAGGGTGACCGAAAAGCTCACCCGAGCGCTCGGGTCAGCGAAGAAGGTGACGTTGCGCCATTCGATGACCTGCGCCGGGACCCCGTCCACCTCGGTCGTGCCGAAGTAGATGCCCGCCTCGTCGTCGACGACGAGATTGTCCCAGAACGGGTAGACAGCGTCGATCGGGTCCGGGGACGGGAGCGGCGTGTTGTCACCGAACCCGCCGACGCGGTCGAATGTGAGCGCGCCGTTCATCGTCACGCACACGCCGTCCCAGGCGGTGTCGTAGAACGGCTGGAGGTAGTCGGAGTCGAAGAACAGCGGGCCGCAGAGCTCGTCGCCGTGCCACCCGGACTCCTGGGTGCCCTGGCGGTAGAGCCCTTCGGTCACCTTCATCGAGTACGAGCGACCGGCGGGCGCCACCGGTACCGGACCCGGGTCCGGCTGCTCGGGCTCGGGCTCCGGCGCCACCGTGTCCGCCCGCGGGTCGAGCGTCACCCGCAGCGCGGCGATGCTGGGGGCCTTCAGCCCCTTCGAGCCCCGCAACTCCACGGTCAACGGACCGCCCTCGTGCTGCACGACGGCCCTGCGCCAGTCGGCGGCGTTCGGCCCCACGGCCGCGGTCGGGTCGTACGCGTAGTCCGTCAGGGCTCCATCCACGAGGACGTCGAACACCCGCTTGCCCTTGGCCGCCTTGTCGATCTCGGCGAACCCGAAGTCGATGGCGTAGGTGCCCTTGGGTGCGTCCGGGAAGCGGTAGAACAGCTGCTTCTCCGCGCTGGTGCGCTGCGACTGGAACAGGAGGTCGTCCGTCGTACCGGCGATCGGGGCCTTCGTGGACGCGACCTTCGTCTTGCCCTCGTAGCCCCAGGCCTTCTTGCTGGCCGGTTGGTCGGCGGACCAGGCGTAGCCGGTGCCGTCGGTGAACGTCGCGCCGCCGGCGTTGACGCCGACCTGGTACTTCGTAGTCGTGAGCGTCACCGGAACGTAGCTCTTGGACTGACGTCCGGAGTCGGACCGGACCACGATGTTCGCGCCCTGGACGCCGGGCTTGGCGCCCTTGGACGAGATCGAGACCTGGACGGTCGTCGACTGGCCGGGGGCGAGGGTGCCGCCGGTCGAGGAGAGCGACAGCCACGGCAGGTCGGTGAGCAGATCGTCCTCGACGTCGACGAGGACGACGTCGTCTGCGACCTGATCGACCGCCCACAGCGCGCCGGACGAGTCGGTCTCGAGGCCGCCGCCCTGGTTCGTCTTCTTGCCCGGGAACCACCACGCGTTCACCAGTGAGCAGTCGTCGGGGTCGACTTGCAGCAGGCGGGTGGGCCGGTTCGAGGTGAGGTCGGTATACCAGATCGTGTCCGAAGCCTGGTTGTAGGCCAGGCCGATGATCTCGGGCAGCGGTGGGGTGCAGAAGGACAGCAGCGCGCCCGGGTTGTCGTGCGACGTACCGGCCACGGTGCCGATCTTGCCGTTCCGCCGGCCACCGACGTAGAAGACGTCCTTGGCCGGGTTGTAGGCGAGACCGGTCAGCTGCGAGGTGACGAAGTCGCCCTTGATCTGCCTCGTCTCCTTGCCGGTGTCCCGGTTGAAGCAGTGGATGAAGCTGGCCGGGCTGTCCTCCATCTGGCACATGTCACCGGTCTTGGTGTCCAGGGCCATGTCGAAAGCCCGGTAGGCGGGGTTCCACGCCGCGTCGAAGACCTTGCCGGTCTTCTTGCCGGTCACCGTGTAGGCCGTGTTGGTGCGCGCCTCGTAGTCGTGGACCCAGACGTCGCCGTCGTAGCCGACGCCGGTGGGCACCTTCTCCCCGACCTTGCCGGGGATGGGGAGCCGGGTGATGACATCGCCGCCGGAGGTCGCCCCGACCTTGGCGGCCGCCTGCGCCTCCGCGGTGCTCGACGTGGCGGCACTGCTGTCGGTGCTGGACGGCTGCATACCGCCCGCACCGGCCTTCCATCCGGCGAGGTCGATCGTGCTCGCCGCGCCCCTGCCGGTACGCGCGGTGGCGCCGGCGGCGTCGAGCTCGGGGTGCCGCGCGGCCTCACCCAGGGTGTACGTGAGCGGGGCGGAGCCGGTGTTGGTGAGCGTCAGCGAACCGACGCCGTTCTGGTCGGTGCCCAGCAGCGTCTCCAGGCCGTCGGCCTTCAGGCCCGCGACACCCGTGGTCAGGCGCGCGTCGATCTTCGCCTGCGCGTAGAGCTTGTCGAGCGAGAAGGGGTACGACCCGGTCGTGTAGTTCGGCGCCTCGACCGTCATCGTGTAGCCGCCCACCGGAAGCTGGCGGTGCACGAGACCGGTCCCGTTGGTCGTGACGGTCTCGACGAGCCCGTCCTCGGTGCTGAAGGAGACCGTGGCGCCGGCTACCGGCAGCCCGTCGTTCTTGTCCACGACGGTCGCGTCGAGGTACCCGAAGTCCGGCATGTCGTAGGTGACGATCATCCCGTCGCGCAGCACCGGGGCGTGGTCGGAGAACCGGATGCCGTCGACGCCGGCCCAGCCCTGGATGCCGGTGACGCCGTTCGCGCCGGCGGTCACCGGGTCGTCGGACCCGACGCCGTCGCCGTACCCGAAGATCATCGTGCCCGAGCGGGTGAACGTGGCCGAGAAGTTGACCGGGGCCGTGTACTCCGAGCGGATGGGGTAGGCCCACAGCTTGGCGTTGCGGTACTCGACGACGAACGCGTCCTCACCGTTGACCTTGGTGGCGGCCGTGAAGACACCGCCGCCGGGGGCGAACTCGACGGGGCTCTCCATATAGAACGGGAAGGCGCCCGCGCCGCCGTAGCCGGGGCCGGTGCTGCCGTCCGGAGAGATGATGCCGCGCAGGCCGACGCCGAGGGTGTCGTGGCTGCCGTTGTACAGCGCGATCGGGAACGGCAGCTTCACCGTCGCCCACACCCCGTTGCCGAACGTGACCTGCTCGGTGCCGCGCAGGTAATCGCCCTCGGTGACGGCACAGCTGTAGCCGCCCTTGTCGACGACGAGCCCGACCGGGATCTCGGGCGACTCGTTCTGCGCGCCCACGGTCAGCGGGAGCGTCCTGGGCGAGAAGCAGGAGTTGGGCGTGACCGTCAGCTGGTACGTGCCCTCGGGGACAGCGGCGATCGTGAACGTGCCGTTGGCGTCCGTGCGTACCGGCTTCAGCGGCGTGTCCCGGACCGCGACGTCGGCGTTCGGTACGGGCCGCTTCTTGTCGTCGACGACCCGACCGCTGATGTCGTGCTTGGCGGCGGCCGTGAGCGGCAACGTGACGGAGGTGTCCTGGCCGAGGGTGATCGTGGCCTTGGCGGTCGCGGTCAGGTAGCCGAACACCTTGGTGGTGAGCTGGTAGTCACCGACCGGCAGGTTCGTCGTGAACCGGCCGTCCTTGTCGGTGCCGATCGACCGGCTGAACGGCCCGCTGATCGTCACCTCGGCGGCGGGGACCGGGGCGCCGTCGGCGGTCACGACACCGGTCAGGGTGCCGCCCTTGCGCGGCGCGAGTTCGAGCAGGCGGACGAGGTCGAGCCGGCCCTCGCCGTACTTGTTGTTGAGCTCGGCGGTGCCGCCGCACTCGGTGTCGTCGACGTCGGTGGCCGACTCGGCGAGCAGACGACGGGTCTCGTCGACCTGCCCGATCAGGGTCGGGTCGTAGCTCCAGAGCGCCGCGACGGCGCCGGCGACGTGGGGCGCCGCCATGGAGGTGCCGGACATCTCGACGTAGTTGTTTCCCGGGTACGACGACCGCACGCCGTCACCCGGCGCGGAGATCTCGGGCTTGATGCGACCGCCCGCACCCTCGCCCTTGCGGGAGAAAAGGGCAAGGGTCCCGTCCGACTTGTAGGCGCCGACGGAGTAGGCGCTCTCGGCGGCGCCCGGGGAGGAGACGGTGTCACAGTCCGCGTACGGCGTGGTGTTGCCCGACGACCAGGTGCTGAAGATGCCTGCGGCGGTCCAGGCCTCGTCGATCGCCTGGAAGAAGTCGTCGAAGTCGTGCTCGAGGTTCTGGCCCCACGAGTTGTTGACCACGTGCGGGCGCTTGGACGGGTCGGGGTTGTTCCCCTGAAGGTCGGTCGGGGCGAGCAGCCACCAGCCGGAGCGCAGCAGCGACTCGACGCCGGTGCTCTCGCAGCAGCCGTTCGTCGCGATCCACTGCGCGTCCGGGGCGACGCCGACGTGGTCGGTGCCGTCGACGCCGACCATGGTACCCATGGTGTGCGTGCCGTGTCCGTTGTCGTCGCACGGCGCGTCGGTGCACGAGCCCCGGGTGGCCATCCAGTTGTAGTTGTGGTCGATGCTGCCGTCCGGCTTCGCGCCACGGTACTGGCGCGACAGCGCGGGGTGGTCGAACTCGACTCCCGAGTCGAGGTTGGACACGGTGATGCCGGCGCCGGTCGCGCCCATGGCCCACGCCTGCGGGGCGTGGATCGCCTCGAGACCCCACGTGACGGTGTCGTCCGCGCCGGCCTTCGGGGCGGCGGGTCGGGCCGCCTGGTCGGCGGGGAGCTTCTTCTCCACGGGCGGGACCAGGGCGACCTGCGGCGTCGCGTGGATCTCGGCGACCTGCACCCCTGCGGCCACGTCGAGGGCGAGCTTCTCGGTGCCGCCCTTGACGAGTACGGCGTTGGCGATCGGGTAGGGGGTGTACGTGACACCGGCCCGGTCGAGGTCGGTGGAGACGGAGGCCAGGGAACTCTTCGACGCGGCGGTCAGGGCGTCGTAGACGAACTGGCCGCGGGCCGTCCAGTCGGCGATCTTCTTCGCCGGCCCGAGGTCGGGCTTCGTGTCGAACGTGATCCAGAAGTCGGAGGCTGGCTGCGTGCGGAAGCGGTCCTTCAGGGACGGCGCGATCTTGCGGGCCGACGTGCCCGGGTCCGGCTCGGCGGCGGACGCCGGTATCGGCTGGAGCACGGTCAGGCCGACCGCTGCGGCAAGCGTTGCCGCGAGGGCTGTAAGTCTCATCGGGGTCCTTCGCCTACAGGGGTTGGTAGGGGTCGTGGCTCACGTGGTCGACGGCACCGTCGGCGTCGCGTACGTCGGAGGCGTCGCGCGTGGTGACGCGCGATTCGCCGAGCCGCTCGGGTGGCGGCGGGAGCTCGAGGGCGGATTCGTCAGGCACGACGGGACGCTCAGGCATGCATTGCCCATGGGCTATGGATCATGGACTCATGCTCGGCGAGCCGGATGGCCGTAGCTATCCGGCGGATACGTCAAAATTCACGAGGCGTTGTCGAGGGATTCGTCCTCGGCGAACACACCGGCCTCCACCGCCTTGACCGCGAGCGCGGTCCGGCTGCTCACCTTCAGCTTGCGCATCGCGGCGCGTAGCTGCTGGTCCACGGTGGCCGGAGACTTGGCCAGGATGCGGCTGATCTCCCGGTTCGTCTTTCCCGCGACGACCAGTTGGACCACGTCGAGTTCGCGAGGCGAGAGTTGGTCCCCGTACCCGCGGCGGCCACCGCGCCACAGTCGCGGGACCTCGGCGCCGTGTTCGCGGAGCCGCTGCGCGACACGGTCCGCGTCGCCCCGGGCGCCGAGCCTGAACAGCCGCTCGTACTGTGCCGCCAACAGCTCGCGACCCTCCTCGACGCGGCCCTGCGCGATGATCGCCTCGGCCTGACGCTCGCGGGCGCGCATCGCGTCGTACGGGCGCGGCAACGCGTTCCAGGCACGCGCCGCCCGGTCGTACGACGTCGCCGCCCGGGCGTGGTCACCGCCGGCGGCGAGCAGCAGGGCACGGCACACGGTGAGCGCGGCGCGCGGCGCGGGCGCCGTACGACCACGCAGCCCTCTGGCGAACTGGTCGGCCAGGCGTGTCGCGGCCGTCAGGTCACCGGCCGCGAGGTGCGCCTCGATGCTGGCGGGGACGAGATCCGTCGCCCAGACCCAGACGCCCTTTCGCCGGACGGTGTCCATCGGCTCGTCCGTGATCCGCAGTGCCCGGCCGCTGTTGCCGTCGGCCAGCCACAGTCTCGCCAGTGCCGCGGCGGCCTCCATCGTGTCGTCGGCCGCGCCGAGACGGGCGGACTCCTCAAGGACCAGCCGGAACTGCTCCTCGGCGGCACGCCGCCGCCCGGCCGCGGCCGCCAGGCGGGCGGCGAGGCGAATGCTCCCCAGGTAGTGCGCCGGCCGGTCCCGGTCGGCGTCGGTCAGTGCCGCGCTCGTCTCGGCGAGGCCGTCCCACCGGCCGGTGAACCACGCCAGGTTGGCCTGTTCGAGTCGGACGTTGTGCTGCAACCGGGACGCCTGCTCGACCTCGGCGAGGCGCAGGGCGACGTCGAGGTGGTCCTCCGCGTCGGCGTACCGGCCCCAGATCAACGCGCCGGTGCCGACATTCGTGTGGATGCGGGCGACGTCGAGACGCTCCGTCGAGGTCGTGCCATCGAGGGGCAGGTCCGCGACGACCTCCCAGGCCTCCTCCTCGCCCAGCATGAGCAACGCGGCGGCGCGGTTTCCGGCCAGGTTCAGCCTCTCCGCCGGGGAGTCGATCTGGGCGGCGAGGTCGGCGGCCCGATCCAGCCATCGGCGATGGGTGGACGCCGGCCACGGCCCGGCGTAGGCCCAGCCGAGGTAGGTCATCGCCCGGGCCGCCTCGACCGGGTCGTGGTCGAGGTTGGCGACCGCCTGCTCCAGCTCGCGGAGGGCGGCCTGCGCCTCGCCTCCGGTGATGAGGAGCCGTCCCAGGGGATTGCGGATCTCGGCCTGCTGCCGGGCGGTGAGGCCGGGGGTCTCCAGCACCGAGCGCAGGGTACGGATCACCCGGTGGTAGACCTGGTCGACCTTCTCCCGGCGGCCCAGCGCGGCGACCCCGGCGATGCGGGCGACCCGCGCCCGGTCCGCCGGTGGCAGCACAGCCCACGACAGCAGGTCGACCAGCAGGTCCACCGCCTTGGTGTGGTCGCCCGAGGCCATGGCCAGCTCGGCGCCCTGTTCGGCGTACCGTGCCCAGGACGGGATCTCGCCGGCCTCGCGGAAGTGGTGGGCGAGGCGCGCCACGGGCGGTGGGTGGAGGTGCTCCAGGGCGCGACCGGCCAGCAGGTGCACGTGTCTACGGTCGGTCAGCGGGATCGACTCGTAGACCGCGGTGGCGGCCAGGACGTGCCGGAAGCGCCACCTGCCGCGGTCGTCTCCGTCCAGGACACCGGCGCTGGCCACCTCCGCGATGGCGCTCCGGCACGCGGTCGGCGACAGGCCGGCCGTCATCGCGATCGTCGCCACCGAGGACCGTTCCGCCAACGTCGCCGCCGCGCGTAACGCCTGCTGTGCCGTGGGCGACAGGCGGCTCACCCGCTCCCGGGTGGAGTCGCGCACCGTCGGCGGCACCTGTAGCTCACGCAGCTTCAACCGGACCCACTGGCCGTCGCGGAAGACGAGGTCGGCCCGGTCACACATGAGACGGACCGACTCCTCCAGCGCCAGCGGGACGCCGCCGGTCCGCTCGTGCAGGAACGTGGTGAACTCCTGCGAGATCGGGTTGCCGTCCAGCATCGAGGAGACGAGCGCCGCCGTGTCGTCGGGTCGCATGGGCGCGAGGGCGATCCTCAGCTGCGTCACACCGGCGGGCAGCCGGGACGTCAGCCGCAGCAACAGCGAGCCGTCGTCGACCTCCTCGGGCCGGTAGGAGATGACGAGGCTCGGCCCGTCGGACTGCTGTCGGGAGATGACGAACAGCAGGAACTCCAGCGTCACCTCGTCGGCCCAGTGCGCGTCCTCGAGGACGAGGACGTCGACACGCAGCGCCCGCAGCAGCTCGTCCAGGGCGCGGAACAGGCGATGCCGGGCCGCCTTCGCGTCGTCCAGGGGCGGCAGCGCCGGCGGAAGGCTCGCGGACCATTCGGGGAACAGGGGCCGTAGCGCGCCCGCGAGCGCGGTGAGCCGCAGCCGCGACACCGGACGGTCTGTCCCCCCGAACGCGTCGACGATCGGCCCCAACGTCAGCGACTCACGCAGCGGTGGGCACACCGAGACCAGGGTGGTGCGCTGAGTCGGCGCGGTGTGCCACTCGCGCAGCAGCCGGCTCTTGCCGATCCCCGCCTCGCCCTCCACCAGCACGATCGCCGGCGGCCGGGCCAGGGCGCCCCGCAGGGCCGCCAGCTCCCGGTCACGACCCACGAAGCGCGGGGTGGAGACGGTTGGTGCGGTCCCGTCGTCCTCGTTCGAGGGGTCGAGCATGCGTGATGATCTCGCTTTTCCATGCTGGGACACAAGACCATCGCCGTCGGTGGTTCCCGGGCGACCTTGCGGAAATCATCTTAGTCATTAAGATAACCGCGTGGGCATATCGACGGACTTCTCGGTGGCTATCGCCGGCGGCGGCCTCTCCGGTCTCTGCCTCGCCCAGTACCTCACGCGCGCCGGCATCGACGCGCACGTCTACGAGCGGGACCCCGGCCCCTTCGTCCGGCGGCAGGGCTACCGGATCATCCTCGACCGGTACGGGTTGGCGGCGTTGCGCGAGAGTCTGCCCCGCCCGCTGTACAACCTGGCGCTGACCACCGGCGACGAGCCCGGCGGGCACCTCCGCTTCACCGACAGTCGACTCCGGGACGCGTTCACCATCGCCTTCAAGGACGAGCCGTACGCCACCCGTCAGGTCGACAGACTGACGCTGCGCTCGATCCTGCAGACCGGGCTCGACGGGCGGATCCACTACGGCAAGGAGGCCGTCGCGGTGGACAGCGGCGGCCCTGCCGGGCTGCGACTGCGGTTCTCCGACGGCGGGGCCGTCGCGGCGACCGTCGTCGTGGGCGCGGACGGCGTCGGGTCGGCGCTACGGGCGCAGCTCATGCCGGACGCGGCCCCGGCGAGCGCGCCGATGGCGGGCATCTACGGTCGGTCGCCCCTGCGGCGCAACGGAGAGAGCATGATCCCGGACGCGCTGCGCAGCAGCGGCGTCCTGGCCATCGCCGATCGGCCCGGCCGGGCGTTTTTCTTCACCCCCATGCGGTTCGCCGAGAGGCCACGTGAGGCGTTCGCCCGTCTGGCCCCGGGCAGCTACGCGCCCACCGGCGACGACTACGTCATGTGGGGACTGCTGCTCCGGCAGGAGGAGGTTCCCATCGGCGTGCGCGGCGACCTGCTGGCGCTCTGGCGGCTGGCCGCCGGGATGAGCACGGACTTCCACCCGCTCGTCCGACGGCTGGTCGCCACGGCCGAGTTGGACGCCACGGTGCTGAACCTCTTCGCCACCGGCCGTCGCCCGCAGCGGTGGGCGGTGCCCCGGGCGACGATGATGGGCGACGCCGTGCACGTGATGCCACCGTTCGGCGCCCATGGCGGTAACACCGCACTGCGCGACGCCGCTCTGCTCGGCCGAAGGCTGCTCGAGGCGCGGGCGACCGGTCGGGCGGTGGAGGAGGCGATCGCCGCCTACCAGGACGAGATGGTGCCGTACACCTTCCGTGCCGTCGACACCGCCGGCCGGCTGATGCGCCGTCTCACCGGCGGCGCGACCGCACCACACTGGGTGTTGACCCGCCTGTTACCTCGGCTGCACCGGGTCACCGTGCCGGAGGCATGATTGCGGGCATGTCCCAGGTGCCGGCCCGTGCGTCCGCGATCGCCGACCTCATGCGCGCCGGACGGGAGATGTCCCGGCTGTCCATGGTGTTCCGCTATGCCATCGCGGAGCGGCTGGGCCTGACCGTGAGCGACCTGGAGTGCCTGGACCACCTGGCGGACGTCGGGTCCGCCACCGCGGGGCAGGTCGCCGAGCGCACCAACCTCACCACCGGGGCGGTGACCAGCATGCTGCGCCGGCTCCAGCAGGCGGGCTACGTGACGGCCGAACGCGATCCGACGGACCGTCGGCGGGTGATCGTCACCCTGCGCCCGGAGCGGGTGGCCGAGCTGACGCGGCCGTACGAGCGGTTCGCCGAGCGGGCCGAACACCTCGTCGAGGGTTACAGCGTCGAGGAGGTCGCGCTGCTGGTCCGGCACTACGACCGCATGCAGGCGATGTACCTCGCCGAGTTGGACCGCCTCCGGCATGGCGACACCGCGCAGCGGGCGCGCGCTCATATCGCGGACCCCGCGTCGCCGCCCGGGGCGACAGAGGGCCGAGGGTAGCCGAGTTCGTACGAGATCTGACGTGCGGTCTCCAGAAGGAGCGGCAGGTTGCCCTTCAACTCGTCGAGGCTTGCGATGACCTCGATCGCCGTGATCGAGACGGCGGCGATGACCTGTCCTCGGGAATCTCTGATCGGGGCGGCCACGCACATGACGTACGCGTCGTGCTCACCGTTGTCCACGGCCCAACCGCGTTCCTGGATGCGGGCGAGCTCGGTGTCGAGGGCGTCGCGGTCGGCGAACGTGGTGTTGGTGAACCTCTCGAAGACGACGGGGGAGAGCAGCCGCTCGCGATCCTGGCGGGGCAGGTACGCCAGGATGGTCTTGCCCACGGCGCTCGCGTAGATCGACACCGCGCGCCCGACCCGGGAGGGGAGCTTGACGGCGTCGAACGCCGGGCTGTCCACCTTGTCGATGTAGATGATCTCGTCACCGGTCAGCTGTGCCAGGTGCACGGTGTGGCCGGTCTCGCGTTGCAGCGCCCGCAGGTGCGCGGCGGCCGGCTGGCGCAGGTCCATCGCGCCGAGCGCGAGGTCCGCCAACTCGATCAGCCCGCTGCCGAGCACGTAGGTGCCCGCGCCGGTACGGCGGACGAAGCGCGCGGACTCCAGTGTGTGCAGGATCCGTAGGGCGGTCGATTTGTGTACGCCCAGTACGTCCGCGGCCTCCGTCAGGGACAGCGGACGTTCGGCGGATCGACGGATGAGGTCGATCGCGCGGCGGATCGATTGCGCCATGGCTGTGTCTCCCCTCGCACGGCGCGGCTTCCCCAGGTCGAGGACGACGGCGACCTCGTCGCCGCTGCCGTTGCATCATGTGCAATGTAGATGACGCGATGCGCAATCTCCACTTGACAACGTTGCACATGTCGCTACGATCGTTGCAATTTATGAACTTGACTCCGACTCGTAACGGTGGAGCGACGATGGGTAAGCGGCGCGCTCGTATCGGCTTCGCCGGGGCGACGAATGACGGCGACCGACGTGCCCTCGCATCCTGAGACCATCGACGGGCGGCTCACGCCGACCACCGCCGGCGAACCCCGACGCGAGGACTGGGTCGGCGACGCCGCGGAGGCCCTGCCGGACGACGCGGGGAGTGTCCTGATCGGCCGGATCTGGGATCCGTCCGTCGGCGGCCCCACACCCGTGGCCGTCCGCGACGGCGAGGTCGTCGACCTGAGCCACCGGTTTCCGACCGTCCGGGACATCTGCGAACTGCCCGACCCCGCCGCGACCGTGGCCGGGCTCGACGGGGCGCGGGTGGGGGACTTCGGGGAGATCCTGGCCAACACGGCGGTCGCGACCCGCGACCCTGGCCGGCCCTGGCTGTTGACCCCGGTCGACCTCCAGGCGCTCAAGGCCGCCGGCGTGACCTTCCCCATCTCGATGATCGAGCGGGTCATCGAGGAGCGAGCACGCGGAGACCTGGCGCTCGCGGCGGACATCCGGCAACGGATGTTCGCCGACATCGGCGTCGACCTGCACCACCTGGAGCCCGGCTCGGCCGAGGCGGATCGGCTCAAGAGCCTGCTGGTCTCCGAGGGCATGTGGAGTCAGTACCTGGAGGTGGGGATCGGTCCGGACGCCGAGATCTTCACCAAGGGGCAGGTTCTCTCCGCCGTCGGCACCGCCGTCGACGTCGGTGTGCTCGCCGCGTCGACCTGGAACAACCCGGAACCCGAGATCACGCTCATCGTCCAGTCCAGTGGCCGGATCGTCGGCGCCACCCTCGGCAACGACGTGAACCTGCGCGACATCGAGGGCCGCTCGGCGCTGCTGCTGCCTCTGGCGAAGGACAACAACGCCTCCTGCGCCATCGGCCCCCTGATCCGGCTCTTCGACGACCGGTTCGGCATGGAACGAGTACGCGAACTCGAGGTTCGCCTGGAAGTGCGCGGCGTGGACGACTTCCGGCTGGAGGCGGTCTCGGAGATGACGTGGATGTCGCGCGACCCGGAGGACCTGGTACGGCAGCTCATCGGGCCGCACCACCACTATCCCGATGGCGCCGCCCTGATGCTCGGCACCATGTTCGCGCCCATCCAGGACCGGGGCAGCCCCGGTGAGGGCTTCACCCACAAGGTCGACGACGTGGTACGGATCAGCTGCCCGGCGCTCGGCACCCTGGTCAACCGGGTGCGGCACGCCCAGGAGTGCGAGCCGTGGCACTTCGGTATCCGTGACCTGATGGGCAATCTGGCAAGGAGAGGACTGCTGTGAACGTGGTCAGCACGGTCGATCCGCGCGACGGCCAGCGTCGCGCGACGGATCTCACCGAGACCGACGAGTCCCGGGTGGACCTGATCGTCGGCCAGGCGTCCCGGGCGACGGGCTGGTTGGCCGAGCTGGGGAGGCACGGCAGGGCGGAGCTGCTGGACGCGGTCGCGGCCTCCCTCGAGGCCCGGCGGGCCGACCTGGTCGCGGCCGCCGAGGCGGAGACCGGGCTGGCCCAGGTGCGACTGGACTCGGAACTCACCCGGGCAGCCGTCCAGTTCCGGATGTTCGGCGACGTGCTCCGCGACGGGGCGTACGTCGAGGCCGCCATCGACCACGCCGCCGACACGCCGCTCGGGCCCGGCCCGGACGTGCGGCGGATGCTCGTACCCCTCGGGCCGGTCGCCGTCTTCGGGGCCAGCAACTTCCCGTTCGCCTTCTCGGTCGCGGGCGGTGACACCGCCGCCGCGCTGGCCGCCGGCTGCCCCACGGTCCTGAAGGCCCACCCGTCGCACCCGCTGACCTCGCACGCGTCCGCCGCCGCGATCGACGCGGCCGTCCGCGACCTGGGCGGCCCCGAGGGCGTCCTCGGGATCGTGTACGGCGAGCAGGCCGGCCTTGCCCTGGTGCGGCACCCCGCGATCCGTGCGGCCGCCCTCACCGGCTCGGTCAACGCCGCCCGCGCCATCCAGGCGGCCATCGACGACCGACCCGATCCCATCCCCCTCTACGCCGAGCTGAGCAGCGTGAACCCGATCGTCGTCCTGCCCGGCGCGGCCACCGACCGGGCCGAGGGGATCGCCGAGGGTCTGTTCGCCTCGTTCACCGCCTCCGGCGGCCAGCTCTGCACCAAGCCGGGTCTGGCGTTCGTGCCGGCCGGTGAGGGCGGTGACCAGCTCGTCGACGGTCTGCGCAAGAGGGTCGCCGGCTCGGGCGGCGCGGTTCTGCTGAACGAGCGGATCCGGGACGCGTACGAGATCCGGGCGGCGGAGTTCGCGCGGGCCGGCGCCCGCGTCTCGGCACAGCCGCAGGTCGAGGCCGGCGCGGGCTTCGCCGTCGCGCCGAGGCTGTTGGAGGTCGACCTGCCGGGACTGACCGCCGAGATCGCCGACGAGTGTTTCGGCCCGCTGATGGTCGTGGTCCGGTACGACGACACCGCCGACCTCGACGCCGCGCTGGCCACCGTGCCGCCATCGTTGACCGGTTCCGTACACCGTGGCCCCGAGGACGACGCCGACGTCGTCCGTTGGCTGGTCGACGTGCTCTCCGCCCGCGCGGGTCGCATCGTCTTCGACGGCTATCCCACCGGCGTCCGGGTGTCGTGGGCCCAGCACCACGGTGGACCCTGGCCGTCGACGAACGCCGTGCACACGTCGGTGGGCGCGACGTCGATCCGACGGTTCCTCCGGCCGCTGGCCTGGCAGGACGCCCCGGCCTGGGTGCTTCCCGAGGAGTTGCGCGACGAGTACACCGCCATTGTGCGACGAGTCGACGGGAGGCTGACGCCAGCGGTCGAATAATTGTGTCCGAGGGTCTCGCGGGTACGTTCCGACGCCGCCCGTGGCTGATTCGCGAATTCCTTCGCGGAAATGGTCGGAGCGGGAATCCGCGCGCCTGTTCGACAGGCGGTCGCCGCGTTTTCTCGGACGCAATTGTGTCGGTCCTGGCCGGACCGTCGACGCGATTCTCCGTACTCCCTGTGGTGGGGAAATCCCGGCCGCGCGCCCCTCGGTGAAGCCGGGGGTGCGCGGCCGGGGGTGGGTCTACGGGGTGACGTCGGTGACGCGCAGCCGCAGCATGGTCCACGACGCGGGCGCGAGGGTGAGCCGGACGCCGGCGTCCCCGGCCCGGGGCGTGTCGTTGGGGCGCGGCTCGGCGTGGTCCGGGCCGTCGGCGGTGTTCTTGGCATCAAGGTCGGCGCCGCCCACGGTGACGCACTCGACGATCTCGCCCACCTGGGCGCCGGCCAGGTCGACGGTCACCTCGGCCGGGGTGTCGACGACCCGGTTGACCAGGAAGACGGTCATCTCCGCAGTGCTGTCGTCCCAGGTGGAGACCGCGTCCACCGCGTCGATGACACCGTAGCGGTCGGTGGTCGTCGTGCTGCCGTCCCGCAGGACGTCCAGCACGACGCCCTGCGCGTGCCGGGCCGTGCGGGCGAACGGGTGGAAGATGGTCTGCCGCCAGGCCGATCCTCCCGGCTCGGTCATGATCGGCGCGATGACGTTGACCAGTTGGGCCTGGCAGGCCGCGGTGACCCGGTCGCTGTGCCGCAGCAGGCTGATGAGCAGGCCACCGACGACGACGGCGTCGGCCACGCTGTAGTGGTCCTCCAGCAGTGGCGGCGCGACCGGCCAGTCCTCGCCGCTGGGCGGCGTGGACGGCGCCGCCGACTGGTACCACACGTTCCACTCGTCGAACGCGATCATGATCTTCTTGGTCGAGCGGCGGATCGCGCCGACCGAGTCCGCGATGGCCGTGACGGCGTCGATGTACCGGTCCATGTCCTCGGCCGAGGCGAGGAAGCTGGGCAGGTCGTCGTCGACCGGCTGGTAGTAGGCGTGCAGCGAGATCAGGTCGACGTCGTCGTACGCCTCGGTGAGCACGTCGCGCTCCCAGCTACCGAAGGTCGGCATGCCGAGGTGGGACGAGCCGCAGGCGACCAGTTCGAGGTCGGGATCGAAGCGGCGCATCGCCTTGGCGGTCTGCGCCGCGAGTCGCCCGTACTCGGTCGCGCTGCGCTGGCCCACCTGCCACGGGCCGTCCATCTCGTTGCCGAGGCACCACAGTTTGATCCCGTACGGGTCGACGGCCCCGTTGTCGCGGCGCTGGTCGGCGAGGTGGCTCCCACCCCGGTGGTTGGCGTATTCCAGCAGGTCGACGGCCTCGGCGGTACCGCGCGTGCCGAGGTTGACCGCCATGATCGGGTCGACGCCGGCCTTGCCGACCCAGCGCATGAACTCGTCCAGTCCGAACGCGTTGGTCTCCAGACTGTGCCAGGCGAGGTCGAGCCGGGCCGGTCGCTTCTCGACCGGGCCGACGCCGTCCTCCCAGCGGTAGGAGGAGACGAAGTTGCCGCCCGGGTAGCGGACCGTCGTGACGCCCAGCTCGCGGACGAGCGCGAGCACGTCGCCCCGGAATCCGTCCGCGTCGGCGCTCGGGTGGTCGGGCTCGTAGATTCCGCCGTAGACACAGCGGCCCAGGTGCTCGACGAACGAGCCGAAGAGCCGGCGCGGCACCGATGCGACACGTCGCCGCGGGTCAAGGAGCAGGCGTGCGGTGTTCACGACCGCCCTCCCCGGTGGAGTGCGTGAGGCCGGACGGGTCGAGCGGCGCGGTGGGTGTTCAGGGCGGGCTCCTCTCGTACGAGGCCTCCGACGTCGGGATCCGTGTCGCGGCGCCGGGGACCCGGGGGTGGTGGGTCGGTGCGAGCTCTGGACATCGCCATGATCGTGGATTACGTTCGCGATCGATGTAAACGTTACCGATCATGCTCGCCGGAGGGAACACCCCCGCTCCGGAATGGTGCCTGACGGAGAGTGCCGTCCCGTTGTCAACGGGTAGAGCCCGCGCGCGAAATGGCGCGGTTTTGCGCGGCGGGAAGTCCGCCTTGCGCATTCCCGTTAGGACCTTGCTCCGGCGCTCGCGCCGGGATGAAAGGGTCTTGTGTTCATAATCGTGGTCGGTTACGTTGGCAACATCCTGGAAACGTAACCGATAACGATTGCAGTCCAGAGAGAGCGGCATGATCGAAGCCAATGCGCCGGTGACAATGAGTGATGTCGCCCGGATCGCCGGCGTTTCCACCGCCACCGTCTCCCGCGTCGTCAACGGGCACTACGGCGTCAGCGCCCGCACGATCGCTCAGGTCCGCACCGCCATCGAACAACTTGGCTACGAGTCGAGCCTGGTGGCCTCGAGCCTCCGGCGCAGCCGCACCAACGTCCTCGGCCTCGTGGCGCACAGCTTCCAGTCGTACACGGCCGAGGTGCTCAAGGGGGTCATGAAGGCGCTCAGCCGTTCCGGCTTCGACCTCATCATCTACGCCAACAGCGACCTCTACGGGTCCTACTCGGAGGGCTGGGAGCAGCGGCACCTGACCCGCCTGTCGGGCACCCTCACCGACGGATGCATCGTGGTCACGCCCTGGGGCGAGATGCGCAGCCGTACACCGGTCGTGGCCATCGACCCGGTGCGCGGCGCGACGGCGCCCTCGGTCATGGCCGACAATCTCGCCGGCGCCACCACCGCCGTCGAGCACCTGCTCGACCTGGGCCACCGCCGCATCGGGTTCATCGCCGGGCGCGACAGCCTCGCCTCGGCGTGGTCCCGGGAGGAGGGCTACCGGGCGGCGCTCGCCGCCGCCGGCGTCCCGGTCGACCCGACGTTGATCGAGCGGGGGGATTTCAATCCCGAGTCGGCGGTTCCGTTGGCGCGTGCCCTGTTGCAACGGGCGGACCGGCCCTCGGCCATCTTCGCCGCGAGCGACGGGATGGCCCTCAAGGTCCTGGAGGTCGCCAGGGAGCTTGGGCTCTCCGTCCCGCGGGACCTGTCCGTCGTCGGCTTCGACAACATCCCGGAGTCGGCGTCGACCGAACCCGGTCTGACCACAGTCGACCAGTCGATGTACCAGCTCGGGTACGAGGCGGCGCGGATGCTCAAGTCACTGGTGACCGGCGAGTGGGACGAGCCGCACCAGATAGTCCTGCCGACCAGCCTCGTGGTCCGCGAATCGACCGCAGCACCGGCGAGCGATCGAAGGAGGTGAGCGCTACCGCACGGCGAGATCCACCGATGGTTGAGCCGGCCAGCGGGTCGCATCCGCTGCCGGCACAGGAAAGGAGTGGAGCGTGACAACCGCACAGTATCACGGGCGCTCATCCCGCCTCGGCGTACGCCGACTCACGGCGGTGTTCAGCGCCGGAGTCATCGCCATGGCGGCGGCCCTGCTCGCGCCGCAACCGGCAGCGGCGGCGGACACGCCGTGGCTGGACGTCTCCCCGGACCGCTACGCCTCGTTTACCGTTCCGGCCGCGTACGTCCAGGAGCATCTGGGCACCGTCTCGCAGGTCGTCGTCGAGGGCAACTTCGGCCCGTCCGCCACCTGGGCGGAGTTCGGCCTGACCCGTCGTGGTGACGTCTGGTCCGGCGTGCTCGGCGCGCTGACGCCCGGGCTGTACCGCTACCAGGTGACCGCCGACGACACCAAGACCATCAAGGACCCGACGAACAGCACGGGCGTGGCGTCCGACCCGCTGCTGAGCACCTTCCTGGTCGCGGGCGACTCGGCGCGCTGGCTGGCCGACGCCCCGGCCGGCACCGGCGGCATGGTCGGGACGTTGACCTACCGGGTCCGGGGCGAGCAGCGCTCCGCCCTGGTCTGGACGCCACCCGGGTACGCGGCCAAGAAGCCGAAGGGCTACCCGGCGCTCTTCCTGGAGTCGGGGAACGGCGTGGCCGCCACCGACTGGCTCGACCTCGGTCGCACGAAGCAGATCCTCGACAACCTCTCGGCGGCGGGCGCGATGCAGCCGATGGTGGTGGTGATCGCCGACAGCGCGGACGACCGGGAGCTGAAGGATCTCCGCAGGGCGGTCGCGGACAACTACCGGGTCCTGCGTGACCCGGCGCACCAGGCCATCGCCGGCGTCGGCGACGGCGCGGCGCGGGCGGTCCGGGCGGCGTTCGCCAAGCCGGGTCAGTTCGGCTATGTCGGATGGTTCTCCGGCACGTCGGCGCCGACGATCGACCGTAGGGACGCCACCGCGCTCAACCACCTCAAGCTGCTGCGGCTCTACACCGGGAACGTGACCGACCCGGCCCACAACAGCACCTACCGGCTGACGAAGGCGTTGGACCGCGCCGGCGTCCGCTTCGAGTTCGACGGGGTCAACCCGGACGGCGGCGGGAACTGGACCACCTGGCAGGAGAACCTCGTCGACTTCGTACCCCGGCTGTTCGGGCACGTGTCGGACCACGGACCGAGCCCGGGCCACGGGCGGTTCACGGGCGAGTTCACGCCGCCGCCGGCCGGCACCACCCCGACGCCCTTCGTCACCGAGGACGGTTTCGTCACCTTCGAGACCACCACGGACTTCGCGGACGCCCAGCACGTCACGGTGTGGGCCAACATCGCGCCGGGGGGCAGTTGGTTGCGCGTGCCGCTGACGCGTGACGGCGACCGGTGGCGGGCGACCGTGGGGCCGCTGAAGCCCTGGTTCTACTACTACCGGCTGATCGTCGACCGGGTGCCGTTCAAGGACGTCTCGAACCCGACGAGGGTGACCACGGAGCCGATGTGGAGCACCTTCCTGGTGCCGGGCCCTGCGGCCCGACTGCTCACGGACGTGCCCGCCGGCCAGGGCGGCAAGGTCGAGAGCATGACCTACACCAGCACGGTGGCCGGTCAGGACCGCACCGCGCTGGTGTGGACCCCACCCGGGTACGACCCGCAGCGGGCCCAGCCCTATCCCGTCCTCTACCTCCAACACGGCGGCGGGCAGAACTACACGGACTGGGTCGAGATGGGCCGCGCCAAGCAGATCCTCGACCACCAGTTCCTCGACGGCGACCTCACGCCCATGGTGGTCGTGATGGGCAACGGCAACTCGTCGAACTTCAACCGGGAACTGTTGGACAACATCGTGCCGACGGCCCGGTCCCGCTACCACGTCTCCAGCGACCCGTCCCAGCAGGCCCTCGCCGGGCTGTCGATGGGCGGTGGGCAGGCGTTCGGCGTGCTGAAGGCCTACCCGGGCCAGTTCGCCTACGTCGCGGCCTTCTCGGCCGGCTTCGGCAGCGCCACCGGCGTCGACGTCGCGGCCATCAACAGCGGCACCAGGATGCTCCGGCTGTACGTCGGTGACCAGACCGACTTCGTGTACCCGAGCTTCATGGCCTCGCTGACCACGATGGACACCCTCGGTATCCGCTACGAGTTCGACGGGGTCACCCCCGGGCCGCACGGCTGGGACGTGTGGCAGAAGAACCTCATCGACCTGGCGCCCCGTCTGTTCAAACGCTAGGAGCCTGCCCGGGCGACGCCACCGGGGAGCGGGGTCCCAGCGCCCCGGTGGCGCCCGCCGGCGCATGGATGTCTGTGCACCGCCACCTTCCGAAGGGAACCATCTCAATGAAGAGAAGACGCATACTCGCCACGGTGGCCATGCTCGCGGCCGGGAGCGGCCTGGTCGCCTGCTCCTCGGACGACGGCGGCAGCGACGCGAGCAACTGCACGAACACCATCACCAAGCAGAACGTGCCGGTCGTGACGATGTGGGGCTGGTACCCCAACACCCAGCTCGTCGTCGACAACTTCAACAAGCTGCACGACGACGTGCAGGTGTGCTGGACCAACGTCGGTCAGGGCGGCGACGAGTACGACAAGTTCCAGACGGCCATCTCGGCGGGCACCGGCGCGCCCGACGTCATCATGGTCGAGGCGGACCGGATCCCGACCTTCCAGATCCAGGGCGCGCTCGTCGACATCAAGCAGTACGGCTACGACGCGGTCAAGGCCAACTACGGCGAGGGCGCCTGGAAGGACGTGTCGGTGGGCGACGCCGTCTACGGCGTCCCGGTCGACGGTGGTCCGATGGGCATGATCTACCGCAAGGACATCTTCGACAAGTACCAGATCACCCCACCGAAGACCTGGGCGGAGTACGAGCAGGCCGCGCAGAAGGTGAAGGACGCCGGCGGCCCGTTGTTCGGGGACCTCGGCGCGAACGTACCGGCGGTCCTGATGGCGCTCCAGATCCAGAAGGGCGCCGCCCCCTTCACCTTCGATCCGGCGCAGCCGAAGGCGATCGGTGTGAAGCTCAACGACCAGGCGTCCAAGGACGTGCTGGACTACTGGGGCGGCCTCGCCAAGAAGGGCCTGGTCGGCACGCAGGACCAGTTCACCCCCGAGTACATCTCCGGTGTGATCAACGGGAACTACGCGACCTACATCTCGGCGGCGTGGGCGCCGGGCTACCTCACCGGCGCGGGCGTCGGTAAGGGCCAGGACACCGGCAAGTTCGCGGTCGCGCCACTGCCGCAGTGGGATCCGGCCAACCCCGTGCAGGTGAACTGGGGTGGGTCGGCCTTCTCGGTGACCAAGCAGGCCAAGAAGCCGGAGCTGGCGGCGAAGGTCGCCTACGGCCTCTACGCCGACAAGGAGTCGCTCACCGACGGCTGGACCAACCAGATCATCTTCCCGCTGAACCTCACGGCGCTCAAGGATCCCGCGTTCGTCGACCTCAAGGTGGCGTTCTTCGGCGGCCAGCAGGCGAACAAGGAGGTCTACCTGCCCGCTGCCGAGGCCTACAAGGGTGTGGCCTACGCGCCCTTCGGCCAGTACTACCTGGACGCCATGACGAAGCAGATCAGCGAGGTCATCAAGGGCTCGATCACCGGCGCACAGGCGGCCGACAAGCTCCAGGAGGACGTCGCGAAGTACGCCAAGGAGCAGGGCTTCACCGTTCAGTGACCGCTCTGGGTGGGCCGTGCCGGCGGTGGTCGGCCGGCCCACCCACGACCCCCGCGTCCACGTTCCGGAGATCACAGATGACAGTCCTGACCGAGAAGCGCACACCGCGCCCACCGAGTGAGACGCGCACGATCCGTGGCAAGGTGCACCTCCGCGAGCACCTGATGGGGTGGCTCTTCGTCGGGCCCTTCGCGATCGTCTTCCTGGCGTTCCTCATCGCGCCGCTGGCGTACGCGCTGTACCTCAGCCTCTTTCAGAAGAAGCTGATCGGCGGCACCAGCTTCGTCCTGTTCGACAACTACGTGAAGGCGTTCACCGACCCGAGCTTCCTGTCCGGCGCCTGGTTCGTCATCCGCTTCTCGCTCGTCTCCATCCCGATCCAGATCGTCCTGGCGCTCGTGATGGCCCTCATCCTGGACGCCGTGACCACGCTGTTCGCGCGCTTCTCCCGCCTCATGATCTTTCTTCCGTACGCGATCCCCACCGTGATCGGCGCCGTGATGTGGGGGTTCCTCTACAGCAAGGGCTTCGGCCCGCTCACCGACATCTTCGGGCTGTTCGGCGCCACCGCGCCCGACTTCCTGAGCAGCGACCTGATCTTCTACGGCCTGCTCAACGTCGTCACCTGGCAGTGGGCCGGCTACTACATGATCATCCTGTACGCGGCACTGCAGGGCATCGACCCGACGCTCTACGAGGCCGCCCGGATGGACGGCGCCGGACGGTGGCAGATCGCGACACGCATCAAGATCCCGCTGATCGCGCCCGCGCTGATCCTGATCCTGGTCTTCTCGCTCATCGGCACCCTGCAGTTCTTCAACGAGCCGCAGATCCTGCGCTACCTCGCCGCGGGCACGATCGGGGCCGACTTCACCCCCAACATGTACGCGTACCAGCAGGCCTTCTCGCTCGCCAACTTCAACTACGGGTCGGCGATCTCGTTCGCGCTCGGCGGCATCGTCTTCATCTGCGTGTACGCCTTCCTGTTCTTCACCCGCAAGCGGAGGAGCTTCCTCTAGATGGCCGACCACACCAGCGTCCGCGCCGGCGTCCGCCGGCCGCAGCGCTACCTCCCTCTGCAGATCCTCCTCGGCTTCCTGGTGATCTACTTCCTGGTGCCGTTCTGGTGGGTCGTCGTCAACAGCTCCAAGGACGCGCCGGGCCTGTTCGGTGGCGGCAACACGATGTGGTTCACCGACCAGATCGACTACCTCGGCAACCTCCGGCAGCTCTTCACCTACGACGGTGGCATCTACCTGCGGTGGATCCTGAACTCCACGCTGTACGCCATCGCCGGCGGCGTCGGCGCCACGATCCTGGCGGTCATGGCCGGCTACGGGTTCGCCAAGTACCGGTTCGCCGCGCGGCGCTTCAGCTTCGCCGTCGTGCTCGGCGCGCTGATGGTGCCGGCCACCGCCCTGGTCATCCCGACGTTCATCATGTTCTCCCGGCTCGGGCTGACGAACACGGTCTGGGCGGTGATCCTGCCGTCGCTGCTCAACCCGTTCGGCGTCTATCTGATGCACGTGTACGCGCGCGACGCGGTGCCGGACGAGCTGCTGGACGCGGCGCGGGTCGACGGCGCGGGCGAGGTGCGCACGTTCCTGCAGATCGCGCTGCCGCTGATGCGTCCCGCGGTGGTCACCGTGCTGCTCCTGTCGGCCGTGGCGTCCTGGAACAACTACTTCCTGCCCCTGGCCATGCTCTCGGACAACCGGCTGTTCCCGGTGACCGTCGGTCTCGGCCTCTGGCAGGGGATCGCCTCGGCGAACAACTCGGGAGGCACCTCCCTGTGGAGCCTCATCATCCTGGGCTCGCTGGTGTCCGTGATCCCACTGGTCATCGCGTTCTTCAGCCTCCAACGGCACTGGCGCGGCGGCCTGTCCGTCGGCGGCCTTCGCTAGCTCGCGCCGCGCGATCACCAGGAACGACAGAGAGGTGTGCTGATGTCCACGACAGACAGACCACTGCGCAGCGGGCAGTGGTTCGGCGCCGAGGGCCGCAACGGGTTCATCCACCGGTCCTGGATGCGCAACCAGGGCTTCGCGGACGACGTCTTCGACGGTCGCCCCGTGATCGGCATCGCCACCACCTGGTCGGAGCTGACCCCCTGCAACGCCCACCTGCGAGACCTGGCCGAATCGGTGAAGCGCGGCGTGTGGGAGAGCGGCGGCCTGCCGCTGGAGTTCCCGGCCATGAGTCTGGGCGAGCCCCTCATGCGTCCCACGACCATGCTCTATCGCAACCTGCTCGCGATGGAGCTGGAGGAGTCCGTCCGCGCCAACCCCCTCGACGGGGTGGTCCTGCTCTCCGGCTGTGACAAGACCACGCCGGGCCTGCTGATGGGGGCGGCGAGCGTCGACCTGCCGACGCTGATGCTGACCGGCGGCCCGATGCTCAACGGCAAGTTCCGTGGCCAGGACATCGGTTCGGGCACGGTCGTCTGGCGCTTCACGGAGGAGATGCGGGCCGGCCGGATGAGCGCCGCCGACTGCGCCGAGGCGGAGGTCGGCATGTCCCGCAGCCGGGGTCACTGCATGACCATGGGGACCGCCTCCACCATGGCCTGCGTGACCGAGGCGCTGGGCGTGCAGCTACCCGGGGCCGCCGCCGTACCCGCCGTCGACTCCCGGCGGTACGCGCTCGCGCAGGCCGCCGGTCGTCGGATCGTCGCCATGGTGGGCGAGGACCAGCGGTTGTCCTCGGTGCTCACCCGCGAGGCGTTCGAGAACGCCATCCGGGTCAACGCCGCGATCGGTGGCTCCACGAACGCCGTCGTGCACCTGCTCGCAATCGCCGGACGCCTCGGCGTGCCCCTGTCGCTGGAGGACTTCGACACCCTCACCGCCGACGTCCCGCTGCTGGTCAACCTCATGCCGTCGGGGGCGTACCTGATGGAGGACTTCGCCTACGCGGGCGGCCTCCCGGTGGTCATGAAGGAACTCGCGCCGCTGCTGCACACGGAGCACATCACGGTCAGTGGCAGGAGCGTGGCCGAGAACGTCGACGGCGCGCAGTGCTGGAACCGGGACGTCATCGCCACCATGGCGGCGCCGTTCCAGGCCGCCGGCTCGGGCACCGTGGTGCTGCGCGGGTCGCTCGCGCCGTCCGGGGCGGTGTTGAAGGTCTCCGCCGCCTCCCCCCACCTCCTCACCCACACCGGTCCGGCGCTCGTCTTCGACCGGATCGAGGAGTACGTCGTCGCCGCCGACGATCCGGACCTCGACGTCACCCCCGACACGGTGATCGTCGTCCGCAACGCCGGCCCGCGCGGCTACCCCGGCTTTCCGGAGGTGGGCAACGTGCCCATGCCCCGCCGGTTGCTCACCGACGGCATCACGGACATGGTGCGGATCTCGGACGCCCGCATGAGCGGCACCGGCTACGGCACGTGCGTCCTGCACGTCGCGCCGGAGGCGTCCGTGGGTGGCCCCCTCGCGCTGGTGCGCACCGGCGACCTGGTCCAGCTCGACGTCGCCACCCGCAGCCTCGACCTCCTGGTCGACGAGGCGGAACTCGCCGAGCGTCGCTCCGCCTGGAAGCCGCCGCCGCCGGTCGCCGACCGGGGTTGGGTACGGCTGTACAGCGAGCACGTCCTCCAGGCCGACAGCGGGGCCGACCTCGACTTCCTCGTCGGTGGCGGCGGCAGCGCGGTGCCCCGCCACTCACATTGACGGCCGCGAACGGACGAGAATCCCCACCCATGGAAGAACGGACGGCCCGCCAGTGCGAGTTCACGCGGAGAGATCGGTGACGACCGCCCACCGGCCGGCGGTCATGGCGGACGTCGCCCGCCTGGCGGGCGTGTCACACCAGACGGTGTCCCGGGTCATCAACGGCGCGCCCGCGATCAGGCGCGAGACGCGGGAGCGGGTCCTCGAGGCCATCCGGCGACTCGACTACCGCCCCAACACGGCCGCCCGGGCGCTGGTCCGGGGGCGTTCCGGGATGATCGGCATCATCGGCACGGCCAGGACGCTGTTCGGTCCGACGAGCATCCACCGCAGCGTCGAGGACGCGGCCCGCGCCGCCGGCTACTTCGCCACCTCGGTCAGCCTGTCGGAGGTGACGGTACGGGCGCTCAGCGACGCCACCGAACACCTCATGCGCGTCGGCGTGGAGGGCGTCGTGATGATCGCCGGCAACGACGAGGCTCTCGAAGTGGTGCGGATGACCCGGTCCGGCGTGCCCTTCGTGGTGGTGGAGGGCGACCTGTCCAGGGCGAGCGTCACCGTCGGTGTCGACCAGGTGCTCGGCGCCCGGATGGCGACCGAGCACCTGCTCGGCCTCGGGCACACCGAGATCGTGCACGTGTCCGGCCCGCTCAACTGGGCCGAGGCCCGCGCCCGCCGTGACGGCTGGCGTACGGCGATGCTGGCGGCGGGCATCCGGCCGCCCGAGCCCGTCGAGGGTGACTGGATGGCCCACAGCGGCTACCTCGCCGGTCTGCGGATCTGCGAGATGCGCGGCACCACCGCGGTCTTCGCCGCCAACGACCAGATGGCCATCGGCGTGCTGCGCGCGCTGCACGAACGTGGCCGGCGGGTGCCGCAGGACGTCTCGGTCATCGGATTCGACGACGTGCCCGAGGCGGCGTACCTGATTCCGCCGTTGACCACGATCCAGCAGGACTTCGGCGCGGTCGGTCGACGGGCCATCACGGCGGTCACCCAGGCCATCGACGACACGGTGCCGCAGCCGTTGCCGTTGGTCGTCCCCACCCTCGTGGTGCGCGAGAGCACGGCGCCGCCGACCGGCTCGTGAGCCGCGAAGGCCGCACGGCGGGGCGGGCCCGGCGGAACGCCGAGCCCGCCCGGTGCGGCTACGTCAGGGCGGCGAGCCGGAACTGCTGGTTGGTCTGGCCGTGGCAGTCGTAGAGCTGGATCTGGGCGCCGTTGGCGGTGCTCCAGACGTCCAGGCAGCGTCCGGACTGGACGCTGCTGATGGTGCCGTTGGAGTTGATGTTCCACTGCTGGTTGGTCTGGCCGTGGCAGCTGTAGATCTGCACGGCCGCGCCGTTGCCGCTGCCTGCGGCGTCGAGGCACATGGTGCCGTACACCTGTAGTTGTCTGCCGGAGGTGTAGGTCCAGGACTGGTTAGCCTGCCGGTTGCAGTCGTAGAGGGTGACCCGCGTGCCGTTGGTGCGCGAGGCGTTCGGTACGTCGACGCACCGGCCCGACTGCGCGCCGATGATCTGGCTGGCGGAGCCGGGTGGGGTGGTGGGCGTGACGGTGGGGGTCGGTGTCGGGCTGCCTGTCGGGGTGGTGGTCGGCGTCGGGGTGGTCGGCGTCGACGGCAGCAGCGGGCAGGTGCTGCGGTAGGTCACCACGCCGCTGTTGTCCAGCAGCGGGCAGAGGAACTGGCTGTACCGGTCGTCGTTGTCGATGAACATCTTGACGAACGGCAACATGGTCCGGACCATCACCGGGTTCGACCGTCCGACCATGAAGCCGTGGTCCGCGCCGGCGACCTCCAGGTAGACGCTCTCGGTGGTGATCGGGATGCTGTTGTAGAGACCGGTGGCGTAGGACGGGGTGACCACCGTGTCGGCCTGGCCGGCGAAGATCATGGTGGGTACCCGGTCGTTCGCCAGGTTCGACGACGGCGAGTACGGCGCGATGCCGACCACGGCCTTCAGCGACGGACGCCGCATGGCGGCGCTGAGCGCTCCACCGCCGCCCATGGAGTGGCCGGCGACGGCCAACCGGTTCGGGTCGACGCGGTCGCGTACCGGGCTCTGCTGCGTCAGGTAGTCGAGCGCGGCGAGGAGTTGGGTGCCGCGCGCGGTGTCGAAGTCGTTGCGGCTGTTGGTCTCGATGCCGATCACGACGAAGCCGTGCGAGGCCAGCCACGGTCCCATCCAGGCCAGTTCGGCGGAGAACAACGCCGTGTAACCCGGCGAGATCGCGATGGCCCCGAAGGTGCCCTGGCTGGTGTCGGTCGGGTAGTAGATCCGGCCGCCGTTGAAGCCGTACTCGGTCGGGACGGCGACCGACGTGTTGGCGAAGGGGCCGTTCACGGCGGTGACGCTGGTCCGGGTGGGGTCCGGGCCGCGCTGGTACGGGTTGTCGGCTGCGGACGCCGACCCGGTCGCCAGGGTGATGGTGAGCAGCCCGACCGCGGCGGCCATCCCGGCGGCGGCGAACGTGAGCAGCCGTCCGCGGATGCCGGGCGGCCTGCGGTCGACAGGGGTGTCCGCCGGGGGCGGCGGGTGATCTGCGGGTCGCACTGTCGGTACCTCCTGGGGTGGTGGTGGTGAAGAGACGAGGGGCGGGCGGGCTCGTCAGGTGCTGAGCCCGCCCGCCCCGGGGTGTCCGAATCGTCAGCTGGACGAGTACCGGAACTGCTGGTTGGTCTGGCCGTGGCAGTCGTAGAGCTGGATCTGGGCGCCGTTCGCGGTGCTCCAGACGTCCAGGCAGCGTCCGGACTGGACGCTGCTGATGGTGCCGTTGGAGTTGATGTTCCACTGCTGGTTGGTCTGGCCGTGGCAGCTGTAGATCTGCACGGCCGCGCCGTTGCCGCTGCCTGCGGCGTCGAGGCACATGGTGCCGTACACCTGGAGCTGTTTGCCCGAGGTGTAGGTCCAGGACTGGTTAGCCTGCCGGTTGCAGTCGTAGAGCTGCACCCGGGTGCCGTTGGTGGTCGAGGCGTTGGGCACGTCGACGCACCGGCCGGACTGCGTGCCGACGATCTGACCGGCCGAGCCGGGTGGCGTGCTGGGCGTGGGCGAGACGGTGGGGGTCGGACCCGGCGTCGTGGGCGTGGGGGTGGTGCCGGGGCCCGCGCTGTTCAGCGCCTCCAGGGTGGCCGTGTAGGCGGCCTTCTTGTTGCCGTTGCAGTCGAAGAGCAGCGGGGTGCCGCTGGAGCGCCACGAGTCGCAGTCCCGCACTCCCCACACGGTGAGTCCGTTGCAGCGCGCCACGGCGAGGCAGTCGTTGACCACGCTGCGGTAGGTGTTGGCCTGCGTCGTGCCGGAGCCCTCGATGTCCAGTTCGGTGATCTGCACGTCCACCCCGAGGGCGGCGAAGCTGGACAGCGTCGTGCGGTAGTTGCTGTTGTACGGCGAGTTGGCGTTGAAGTGCGACTGGAAGCCGACGCAGTCGATCGGCACCCCGCGGGACTTGAAGTCGCGCACCATGTTGTACACGGCCTGGGTCTTGGCCCAGGTCCAGTTGTCGGTGTTGTAGTCGTTGTAGCAGAGCTTCGCGTCCGGGTCGGCCGAGTCGGCGGCGCGGAACGCCGCCTCGATCCAGTCGTTGCCGGTGCGCTGGAGGTTCGAGTTACGACGGGCGCCGCTGTTTCCGTCCTCGAACGCCTCGTTCACCACGTCCCAGGAGTAGATCTTGCCCTTGTAGTAACCGGCCACCCGGTTGATGTGGTTCAGCATCGCGCTGCGCAGCGCGCTGCCCTCCATGCTCTGCATCCACCCCGGCTGCTGCGAGTACCAGGCCAGGGTGTGGCCGCGTACCTTCCAGCCCCGGGAGAGGGCGTGGTTGACGATCCGGTCCGCGTTGCCGAACGTGAAGTTGTTCTGCTGCGGCTCGGTCGCGTCGATCTTCATCTCGTTCTCGGGCGTCACGGCGTTGAACTCGCGGTTCAGGATCGTCGTGTACGCGCTGTCGCCGAGCTTGTTCGCGGCCACGGCGGCACCGAAGTACCGGCCGGACTGGGCCGCCGCCGCGCCGAGGGTCGTCTCGGCGGCCTGAGCCAGGTTGGGCAGCATCGATACAACCAGGGCCACAATTATCGCGGCAGTTCCGGAAAGAGTGAACGTTCGTAGTCGGGTACGGCCGGTGGGACGGGGCCGGGAAAGCATGCTGATCCTCCGGTGGGGGTGGGGTGACTCGGTTGCTCTTCGGGTGGGTGACCCCGCTGTCCTGGCTGCGCTCGCGGTGCTGAGGTCGCTCGGGCGGGCCGGCGGTCGCGTGCGTCGTCCGGGTTGCTGTGGGCTGCCTGACCAGCGGGGGAGGGGTGGCGGTGAGGGGCGGTGGTGGACGCGGTCGGGTGGCTCGTGGACCGGCCTGGCGGATCGGGTGAGGCGCCTCCGATACAGGGAAAGGATCATGTAAATATCACACTGATCGATGTCTCAGGCTCGCAGAAAGTTCCGGGTTTTTCAACCGGTAGTTTCGGGGCTGTTGCGGCCCGAGGTGTCGGGCGTAAGCCCCGTCAGCAGCAAGATCGGATAACGTCCGGCCGTCGGCTCTGCTGTTGCTCCGGAGTGTTGACGTGTTCCTGACGTCGGCGCCTCGCCGGGCCCTGCTCGCGCTGCGGGCCACGCTGCTGACCGCCCCCGGGCTCACGCTGGGCTCGGGCGGCATCCAACCGTCCTACCTGTTCTCCGACTACCTGGACGACGACCTGAACGGCGGCCAGCGGCAGGAGGTCCGTGACGGCGCGTCGCGGATCGTGCATCTCGACGTGCTCTGCGACGCGCGGGCCGACACGTGAATCGGTGCGGGCCGGCGGCTCTGCGCCGGCCCGCACCGATCATCCGAGCGGTCCGTCGCTGTCAGGGGGCCCAGGGGGCGGCGATGTTCCAGGTGCTGTCGGCCGCCCACAGCGCGGGGCTGTTCCAGGCGTCGCCGCCTGTGCCGTTGCTGAGCCAGACCTCCGAGTTGTAGTGCCGAAGGTATTTGCCGCGGAAGTTGTACGACTCCAGCGACACGCCGCTTCCGGTCAGCCCCACGCGGGCACACCAGGTGGCGTCGGCCCGCAGGAGCGCCGAGCCGTCGTTCGGCGAGTTGCGGACCCGGGAGTCCTGGTGCCGCAGGTACTGACCGGGATAGTTGACCGACTCGAAGGAGTAGCAGGCGCCGTCGGCCAGGCCGGGACGGATGGTGTACGTCGCGTCGCTCTTGAGCAGCGCCGAACTGCCCGCGTCGACCACCTCCGTGTACGCCAGGCTGTTCTGGTGGCGCAGGTACCGGTTGGTGTAGCCGGGGGTGGTCACCTGCAACGAACGCCGCGTGTCGACCGGCAGGGCGACGGGGGCGGAACTGCCGATCGTCTTGGACGCGTTGACGAGGGCGGTGTTGGCCGCGCGCACGCGCGCCTGGTCCATCTTGACCACCTGCCGGTCATAGGTGAGGAAGCCGTTCAACTCTCCCTCCTGGTCGGCGATCTCGGTGTAGATCGAGGCGCTGAGACCCTTGCCCAGCATCAGGTTCTGCGCGCCCTGCACCAGCCCCACGTACCGGTCGGTGAGCGCCGTGGAGGTGGGCTGCCACTCGTAGGCGAAGAACTGCCCGTTGGGGCTGTACTCGTGGCCAGGTGCGCGCAGGCCCAGGCCGCCGAACTCGCCGAGCACCGCGATGCGGCTGCTCGACGGCGAGGGTGAGTCCGGACCGAGGTAGACGTGCCAGTCGTCGATGTCGCCGTTGCCGGGGTTGCCGAGGGACTGACAGCAGTTGTGGCCGCTGTGCGGGTTGACCAGGCGGGTGGGGTCCTGATTCTTGATGTTCTGCGCCACCCGGCGGGTGTCGGCCAGGCTGCGCTCGCCCCAGCCCTCGTTGTAGGGCGTGTAGGCGACGACCGCGGGGGAGCTGCGGTGCTCGTCGACGATCTCGCGTGCCTCGGTCTCGAACTGCGCCTGCTGCGCATCGGTGGGGTCGATGTTCTGCGCGGTGAGCGACGGGATGTCCTGCCAGACCAGCAGGCCGAGCCGGTCGGCGTGGTAGAACCAGCGCTGCGGTTCGACCTTGATGTGCTTGCGCACCATGTTGAAGCCCAGGTCCTTGTGCTTCTGCAGGTCGAAGGCGAGGGCGGCGTCGGTCGGCGCGGTGTACAGGCCGTCCGGCCAGAAGCCCTGGTCGAGGGTGCCGACCTGGAAGACGAACTGGCCGTTGAGCTTCGGTCGGAGCACCCCGTTGACCACGCCGGTGGTGATCTCCCGCATGCCGAAGTAGTGGGCGGTCTGGTCGACCGTCGCGCCGCTGGCGTTGCGCAGGCGAATTCGCAGGTTGTAGAGGAACGGGTCGTCGGGCGACCAGCGGCGGGCGTTGGGCACCGGAACGCTGAAGTCCGTGAAGCCGCCGGTGGCGGAGCCGACCACGGTGCTTCCGTTCAACGCCTCGGCGAGCACGCTGTGCCCGCTCACGTCGCCCCGCGTGAAGACCCGGACCCGCAGGGTGTTGGTGCCCAGGTTCGGGTAGACGTCCACGCTGCTGATCGACGCCGCGGGCACCGGCTCCATCCACACCGTCTGCCAGATGCCCGAGCTGGGGGTGTAGAAGATCCCGCTGGGCTGCTTGGTCTGCTTGCCGATCGGTGGCAGGCTGCCGTTCTGCCGGGTGTCGGTCGGATCCCACACCTTCACCACGATCTCGTTGACGCCGCCGTTGAGCTGTGGGGTCACGTCGAAGGTGAAGGCGTCGTACCCGCCGGTGTGTGCGCCGACCCGCACGCCGTTGACCCAGACCGTGCTCTGCCAGTCCACGGCGCCGAAGTGCAGCAGGGTCCGCCGGCCCGACCAGTTCGGTGGGACGGTGACGGTGCGTCGGTAGAACAGGTAGTTGCGGTTGTCGTTGGCGGCCCGCTGGACACCGGAGAGCGCGCTCTCCACGGGAAACGGCACGTTGACCCGCTCGGGCAGGTCGGTGTTGAACTGCGGGGCGTCGTCCGTGCCGGACTGCCGCAACTGCCACTCCCCGTTGAGGTTGAGCCAGTCCGGACGCGTCATCTGTGGTCGCGGGTATTCGGGCAGAGGCGTCCCGGCCAGTGCCTGGCTGGTCCACGGGGTGGTCAGTGGCGGCGTCTTGGCCGGGGCGGCCTGCGCCGGTCGGGCCGGTGCGGCGAACACGCCGGCGACGAGGGTGAGGATGAGCAGTAGGGGCAGGGCGGGGCGGGCGGGGATCTGACGTGTCATGCCGTCTCCGAGGGGCGGGTCGCCGCGGGCCGTGCAGCTGAGCCCGTAGCGCGCGGGCGGTGGGCATCGGGTGGCTTCTGGAACGTGGACGGGGGATGTCGGCCGGATCTCCGCCGCCGACAGGTCGTGGCGAACAGGTCAACATCCATCACCACCCGTACAAACGTTATAGAGCCATCGTGGACGCCTGGTCAATCGCTCATCGTCAATGCATCTCCTGTCCACTGCTCCTCAAGTGGCGTTGCCTACAACTCCAGGTGCACGGGTCATTACCCGACACGAAGGAGTTCTCATGGCTGACGTCACCGCACCGCCGTTGAAGGGCGTGCACCACGTCGCTTTCACCGTTCGGAACCTCGAGGCCAGCGTGGCCTGGTACCAGAAGGTCTTCCAGGCCACGCTCGCGGACGGCAAGCTTCCGCACTACGGGCGTGAGTGGACCGGGTACGCCGAGCTGGTCATCGATCCGCGCACCGGCTTCTCCATCGGTCTGCACCACAACGAGGGCAACCAGGGTGAGGAGTTCAACGAGGTCCGTACCGGCCTCGACCACTTCTCCCTGGACGTCGAGACGCGCGAGGGGCTGAAGGCCTGGTCCGCCTGGCTGGACAGCCTGGGCGTCGCGCACTCCGGCATCCAGACCGCGAGGGAGCCGTTCCTCTACTCGACGGTCGTCTTCCGGGACATCGACAACATCCAGCTCGAGGTCGTCGCCTTCGGCGTCTGAGTTGCCGGAGCGTGGGTATGACCGCCGACGCGACGTACGGCGGCGCTGGCCTGATGATTCAAGGAGTGGGACATGACCAGGGTTCTGATGGTATTGACCTCGCACGACCAGCTGGGTGACACCGGCCGTAAGACCGGGTTCTGGCTGGAGGAGCTGGCCACGCCCTACTACCGGTTCCGGGACGCCGGATGGGAGGTGACGCTCGCCTCGCCTCAGGGTGGACGGCCGCCCCTGGACCCCAAGAGCGACGAGCCGGACTTCCAGACCGAGCAGACCCGCCGGTTTACGGCGGACACCGAGGCGGAGCGCCAGCTCGCCACGACCGTACGGCTCGACTCGGTCTCCGTGGCGGACTTCGACACCGTCTTCTACCCGGGCGGCCACGGACCCCTGTGGGACCTCGCCGAGGACGACACCTCGATCAAGCTGATCGAGCAGGTCGTCGCGGCGGGCAAGCCGATCGCGCTGGTGTGCCACGCGCCGGGGGTGTTGCGGCACTGCGTGACGCCCGACGGTGGGTCTCTGGTGGCCGGCAAGCGAGGGTCACCGGCTTCACCGACAGCGAGGAGGAGTACATGGGCCTGACGAAGGTTGTGCCCTTCCTCGTCGAGGACGAGCTGGTCGCGAAGGGTGCCGACTTCTCCAAGGCGGGCAACTTCGAGCCGTACGTGGTGAGTGACGGGCTGCTGGTGACCGGCCAGAACCCGGCATCCTCAGGGCCGGCCGCGGATCAGTTGATCTCGCTGGTCGGCCGCAACGGCGGGTAAGAGCAACGCTCTCCGTCCGGTGGGCGTCACCGCCCGCCGGACGGGGCCTCGGGTGGCTGGCCGCGAATTCAGCGGGCCCGCACGGTGTGGACCGCGGACACCGCGCCGGCCCCCTCGCCGACGGCGGTCGCCACCCGCTTGGTGGAACCGGAGCGGATGTCACCCACCGCGAAGACGCGGGCGGCGCTGGTCTGGAACGGCAGGGGCGCGTCGTGCGTGCCGGAGGGCAGTCGGCTGTCGGTCAGCACGAAACCACTGTCATCCATCGCGATGCCCTTCATCCACCGGGACTCCGGTTCGGCACCGATGAAGCAGAACAGCCCCCGACAGTCCAGCCGCGTGGGATCACCCTCCTCCGACACGACGATCGCCCTCAGGGTGTCCTCCCCGTGCAGCTCCCGCAGCGTGCTGCCGGTGTGAACGGTGATCCGGGGATGGGCCCGGATCCGGTCGGTCAGGTACGCCGACATCTTCGCCCCGAGGTCGGCCGCGCGTACCACCAGGTGCACGGAGCAGCCGCGCGCGGCCAGGGAGAGCGCCGCCTGCCCGGCCGAGTTGGCCCCGCCCAACACCGCGACCGGCTGGGAGTCGTACCCCCGCACGTCCAGCTCGGTTGCCGCGTACCGGACGCAGCCACTGCGCTCGAACTCCGCCCACCGTTCGATGTCGAGACGTCGGTAACGCGCTCCGGTGGCGGCGATGACCGCGGAGGTCCCGATCCGGGTCCCGTCCTCCAACTCCACGACGGGACGCCTCTCGTCGGAGACGTCGAGGCCGGCCACCGCGCACGGCGCGTAGATCTGGACGCCGAACTTCAACGCCTGGAGCATCGCCAACCGGGCCAACCGTTCCCCGCTGACACCCTCGGGAAAGCCGAGGTAGTTCTCGATGCGCGCGCTCTTGGCCGCCTGGCCGCCGAGGCCGGTACCGTCCAGCAGCACCGTGACGAGACCTTCGGAGGCGCCGTACACCGCCGCGGCCAGCCCGGCCGGCCCGGCGCCGACCACGACCAGGTCGGGATCGCGCGCCGTGGCGGCGTAGGTCAGACCGAGCGCCTCCGCGAGCGTGCCGGGAGTGGCGCGGCGCAGTACTCGGTTGCTGGTGACCGCGACCGGTAGGTCGTCCTCGCCGACGCCCTCCGCCCGCATCAGCGCCCGCCCGGGCAGCGATGCCACGTCGAGCCAGGCGTGCGGGAGGAGCATCTGGTTCACGTACGTCCGCAGCTCCAGCGACTCGGCCACGTTCGGCCGACCGACGATCTCCAGGGCGTTGCCGGCCGCGCCGCGCATCAGCTCACGCCGGGCCCGGAAGGTCTCGATCAGGACGTCGGCGATGTCGACCTGGTCGGCGAGCACGCGCCGCAGCTCAGGGGCGGTGATCCGGACGACCGTCCCGGCCGTGACGACGCGCACCGTGAGGAACACCTGCTGCCCGGTCAGCAGACTCAGTTCGCCGAGAAACTCACCCGGCCCCCGCCGGTAGATCAGCCGTTCGGGCTCCAACGCGGTCGCGTTGCGGACCGCCTCGGCAGTCGCGGTACGCAGCAGGAAGAAGTCGTAGGAGCTGTCGCCGGCGGCGTACAGGTGTTCACCCTGGCGGACCTCCTCCTCGGTGCCGTAGCCGGCGAGGCGGTCGAACTGTTCGGCGTCGAGGACAGGGCCGTCGGCGTCTCCGGTGCTCACCCTCGCACGATAGATGGCCGGTGTTGACGAAGACTGGACCCTTACTGACTGGGTCAACATCTCCGGCCGGGTGGCTTCGGTGGCTTCACCGTAGCGAGGGCCGCGGCCAGCGGTAACTTGTTGGTCACTGGAAATCGTGTGCCCCGGCGTTGAGTAGACGCGCTGTGGACGACACGAAAGAGGGGCAGCCTTGACACACCAAACGATCTGGGGCCGGGACGGGTGGGCGGTCCAGCCTGGCGAGGGGAAGGTGATCGAACTCGGCGGCCCGCACCGGCCGGAGATCCTCGTCCGGGGCGCCGAGGTGGATGGGGCGTTGGGTGCCTTCCTGTTCCATCACGACGTGATCGGCGAGAACCCACCCCACGCGCACCAGGACTTCATGAAGATCGCTTACGTCCTCGAAGGGGAGTACCACTTCCGGGTGGGCAGCGCCGAATTCTCCGGTGGTCCGGGTACCACTGTCGTGGTGCCGCGGGGCGCTTACCACACGTTCGTCACCCCGACCGGCGGCAGGCTGCTGTTCGTCAGCGCGCCGGCCGGTAACGAGCAACTCTTCGAGGAACTCGGCAGCCTGGGTCCGAACCCCACGCCGGAGCAGCTCGCCGAGGTCGACCAGCGCTTCGCCACGACCCGGCTTCCCGGCGCGGATGGCCGCCCCTGGAGTCAGCTGCGTGGCACCGTAGGCCAGGCGGACGGAACCGCCCACTGATCGCCGGGGGACACCGCGCGTTCGCCCTGTCGGGCTGCGTACCGCGACCGGCGTCGGCCAACCTGTGGCCGACGCCGGTCGACGACTACGCGGGCGTGACGGCTGGCCTGGTCCGACCGACGGTGGTGAGGTAGAGGACCAGTCCGGCGCTGGTGAGGACGAACCCTGCCCACACCGTGGAGAGGGTTCCCCACCCGGCGCCGAGGGCCACGGCGCCGCCGATCGCGCCGAGCGAGTTGGCAAGGTTGAGGGCCGCCAGGTTGAGCGCGCCCATGAGGGTCGGCGCGTCGGGTGCGAACTGGGTCAGCCGTACCTGGATGGCCGGGATGGCGAACATCATGGTCGCGCCGACGCCGAACAGCGCCGGCAGGAGGATCAGGATCTCCCGACCGGTGAATGCGATGGCCACGAGCATCACCAGGACGTAGCTGAAGCCGTAGATCAGCGGCCGGCTGCCGTCGTGGTCGGCGGCGCGACCACCGACGTAGTTCCCGAACGCCATGCCGAGGCCGAAGACGGCCAGGGCGACCGGAATGAGCGAGGTGCTCTCCCGTGCCGCGTCGGTGACGAACGGCCCGATGAAGGTGTAGACGGCGAAGATGCTGGAGATGCCGAGCGCCGCGACAGCGACCATGAGCCACACCTCCCGTCGTCGGAGGGCGGCGAGCTCGTGCGCCACCGAACTGCCGTGCAGGTCGTCGGTGCGCGGCAACCAGGCCAGGAGCGCCGCGCCAGCCAGCAGACCCAGACCGACCACGGTCCAGTAGGTCGCCCGCCACCCGGCCTGCTGGCCGACGAGGGTGCCGAGCGGCGACCCCAGGATGGTGGCCACCGTCAGGCCCCCCATCACGGTGGCGAACGCCCTGCCACCCTTGCCGGGACCGTAGACGTACGCGGCGACGACCGCCCCCGCGCCGAAGAACGCGCCCTGCACGCTCCCCGTGATGAAGCGGAAGACGACGAGGGTCGCGATGTTCGGGGCCAGGCCCGACAGGACGTTGCCGACCAGGAACAACGCGATCAGACCCAGCAGGAGGGTACGGCGGTTGGCGCGGGCCGCGAGCAGGGTGATCGCCGGCGAGCCGATCATGACGCCGAAGGCGTAGGCGCTGATCGCGTACGTCGCGACCGGGATGGAGGTGCCCAGGTCGGCGGCGAAGAGTTGCAGGATCCCGTTGCTGCCGAACTCGCCGGTACCGATGGCGAAGGTGCCCAACGCCAGCGCGAAGAGGGTCAACGCCGGGCGGGGAACCGGCCGCGCCGCGCTGGCCGACCGCGCCGGCGCGTCGTGGATGTCGGGCGCAGCCGGTTGGAGCCGGGTGTGGTGTTCTGTGGTCATGGAGCCTTGTCCTCGGGGCGGGATTGCCTTCTACGTGGACATGCTGACGACCGCCAGTTGACACCTTCTGGAGTCGGTCGGACCGCGCTGCCCTCAGCCCGAGCGTCGTCGGCTCGCATCCCGTGTGAGCAGCACGAGGGCCGCCACCGTCAGCAGCCCACCGACGAGCGCGAGCACGCGTGCCCCCGACGTGGGCAGAAGGGCGCCGCCGAGCAGAGAACCACCGGCGATGCCGACGTTGAACGCGGTGCTGACGCCGGCCGAGGCGATGTCGGTGCTGCCGGGAGCCAGATGCAGCATCCGGTTCTGCACGGCGGAGGCGAACGCCGCGTAGGCGAGGCCGAGCCCGGCGAGACAGACGACCGCGCCGTGCGGGAGCGTGCCGAGTCCGTACATGCCGAACAGCGCGGCCGCACCGACACCCAGCGACGTCACCAGCGAGGCGACCGGCCGGGTGTCCAGGGTTCGGGCCGCGAGCAGGGTGCCGACGACGCCCGCGACGCCGGAGGTGAACAGCAGCGGCGTCAGGGCCGCTTCGGTGAAGCCACTGACGTCGAGCAGGAACGGCGTGATGTAGGTCTGCAGAGTCAGGAAGCCGCCGATACCGAGGGTGGTGGCGGCCAGTAACACCGCGAAGCGTCGTCCGTCGGGTGCCGTGCCCCGAGCGCCGCCACCGGCCGCCGGGGGACAGGTGGGCAGGAGGGCGAACACCGCGATGGCGATCGCCAGACCGACCCCCGCCAGCACCGCGAACGCCGCGCGCCAGCCGGCCTGCTGGCCGATCCAGGTGCCGAGGGGTACGCCGAGCACCGGGGCGAGCGTCGCCCCGGTCGCGAACAGCGCCACCACCCGCCCCCGCACCGCGACGGGGAAGGGTCCGATCACGGTCGCCGTGGCGATGGACCAGAACAGCGCCTGCGCGGCGGCGGTCCCGAGGCGTGCCCCGGCCAGCACGGCGTACGTGTGCGCGAGGGCGGCGGCGCCGTTCGCGGCGGCGAACAGGAGCATCGTGAGGCCGAGCAGGTGACGACGGGGGACTCGCCGGGTCATCCGGGCCAGCGGTACGGATGCCAGCACGACCACGACGGCGTACCCGCTGACCAGCAGACCCACCCGCGAGCGGGACCGGTCGAGCTCGGACGCGAGGTGAGTCAACAGACCGACAGGCAGCAGCTCGGTCGTGACGAACGCGAACGCGGCCAGGGAGAGGGTGACGAGCACCGCCCTGGCCCTGGCCGGCGACACCTCGGGCGTCACCTACGTGGCCACCGTCCGGCGGGCGCTTGACGGTGAGGACCGCGCCGATATAATTCATCGAACCGGGATGTCATCAGATGAGGAAACTCCTCCGTTCGGCACGTACATACCCGTCGAGTCGAGCCGGCCCGCCGTTCGAGCAGCGTGGAGGCCCTGTGTCCACTATAGATTCGCCGCTGGCGGCTGTGCGGCACGATCTGCCCGCGCACGGCACGGGCTGGGTCGACGACGTCCTGCTGGCCGGGCCGGGCAACGAGACGTGCCTCGTCCTCGGCACGCCGATCACCCGGGCGCAACTCCGCGCCGAAGTGGCCTCCCGGCAGGCCCGGCTCACCGACGCCGGGCTGCGCCCGGGCGGCGCGATCGCGCTCCGACTGCCCGCCTCGCTGGCGTACGTGGCCAACCTGCTCGCCGCCTGGCGGATCGGGGCCCAGGTGACGCTGCTCGACCACCGGCTGTCGCGCGGCGAGGTCGAGCGGGCGCTCGAGCGCGTCGGCGCGCAGTTCCTCGTCCAACCCGTCGACGCCGCGCTCCCGCCGCTGCGCGGCTTCGTGACCGTCGACGAGACGGTCATCGCGCGCCCGGCCGGGCGGCCGGCGTCGACACCCCACGCCCTCATCCAGCTCAGCTCCGGGTCCACCGGCCCGTCGAAAGTCATCGGCCGTACCGTCGACGACCTCGTCGCCGAGATCGAGCGCTACACCCTCACCGACGGCGTGCCCCGGCCCGGCGAGCGGCTCGTGCTGCTCGCGTCGATGGCGCACGTGCTCGGTCTGGTCGGCGGCCTGCTCTACGCCCTGCACGCCCGGGTCACGCTCACGCTGCCCGAGCGGATGACGGTGGGCGGCGTGTTGGGTGTCATCGCTGGGGACTCCACGCCGACCACGGTGATCGGTGTGCCCGTCCACCTCGAGATGCTGATGGCCGGCCGCCCCGCCGGGCCGTTGCCGCAGTTCGTCCGGATGACCACGGCGGGCGAGCTGGTCCGGCCCGGCGTCCCCGAGCGCTTCGCGGAGTGCTACGACACCGTGCTGGGCAACATGTACGGGATGACCGAGGTCGGCGTCATCGCCACCGACCTGTTCGGCGTGCACCGGCCCGCATTGCGCCCGGCGCCGGGGATCGACGTACGGGTCGTCGACGGTGAGCTCCAGGTCCGTCGGCCCGTCACGCCGTACGTGGGGCTCGTCGACGAGAGTCGCTGGTCCGACGGCTGGCTGCGCACCCGGGACGCGGCCACCCTCGACCCCGACACAGGGCTGTTCACGATCCGCGGGCGCCTCGACTCGCAGGTGTCCATCGGGGGCCTCAAGGTCGACCTCACCGAAGTCGAACAGGCCATCCTCGACCTGCCCGGCGTCACCGAGGCGGTCGTGACGTTCGACGGTGGTGCCATCGAGGCGTACACGGCTGTCGACAAGCCGTTGACCGGGCGCGAGCTGGACGCCGCGTTGGAGGACGTCCTGGCCCCGTACAAGCGACCGCTGCGGTGGCAGATCCTGGAGAAGTTGCCGCGTACGTCCAGCGGCAAGCTGGTCCGCGACGTGGCCGTGTTGCGCAGCGCGTCGGCCGAGCCGACGTCGTCATGACGCTCCGAAACGGGACGTGTGTGGCCCGGCCGCCGACAGGCCGTCATGACGCGGCCGCCTCCGGTGGGTCGATGAGCAGCCGGATGCCGCCCGTGTCGTCCGCGCGCGGTCGGTCCTGCCCGGCGACGGCCAGCACCAGGCCGTCGGGGAGGGCGCCGCAGGCCACCCCGGCCTGGCTGCCGGGCACGGGACGCATCGGCAACGACCCCGGCGGGTCCGGCCAGACGGTCGGCAGCATCAGCGGTTGCCGGAGGCCGCCGCCGCGCAGGCCGGTGCCGCGCGCCTTGCCGATGGCCTCCTTCTGGGTCCACAGCCAGAGGAACGCGCTGGTGTGCAGCGACCTCGGCTGGTCGGTCAGCCAGTCGGCGTCGGCCGGCGCCATCCAGCGCCGAGCCAACGCGGCGCCGGGCAGCGCGCGTTCGCGCTCGATGTCCACGCCGACCGGCGTCACCACGGAGACGGCCACCGCCACCACGCCGCGTCCGTGGCTGATGCTCGCGTGCAACCCGCGCGCCGCGCCGGTGAGCCTCGGCCGGCCGGTCTGGTCCCGTGCCACGCCAACGTCGGCGGCCGGCACGCCGAGCAGGTCAGCAGCGGTGCTGACCAGATGCTCCGACGCCCGACCCCTGGGGTCGCCGGTGATCGTCGCAATCCGCACCACGACCCATTCCATGGGAGGAGTCAAGCAATGTCAGATGAGGTTCGCCAGTCCATCGTCGATGCCCTGGCCCAGATGAACTACGACGTCGACGACGTCACCGGCGACACGGTGCTCGGTCCCGCCGGGCTCGACCTGGAGTCGCTGGCCGTCGCCGAACTCGCCGTCCGCGTCGAGGACACCTTCGGCGTCAAGTTCACCGACGAGGAGCTGGAGAAGCTGGCCGACTACACGCTCGACCGGTTCGCCGCCGAGGTGGCCGGGCGTGCGGAGCCGGCGCGGAGCGCCCCCGTCGCACCGGCCACTTCGGCGGAGTGACGGTGGGCGACAGCGATCGCCGCGACGAGATCCTGTCGATCCTCGCCGACGTGGGCTACCGGACCGTCGATGCCTCGCGTGAGCGCATCGACTCGTTGGAGCTCGCCCGGCTGGTCTACGAGATAGAGCGGCGCTACGGCCTCGACCTCGACCTGGACGACGACGAGCTGGCTGCCATGTCCACGGTGACCGGTGCGGCGGAGATCCTCAGTCGCCTTACCCTGACGGCGGCGGAGTCGGAGTGACCCCCTCGACTGTCGTGGTCACCGGACTGGGCCTCCTGACGGCCCACGGCCGCGGCCCCGCGCCGCTGCTGGCGGCGGTGCTGGCCGGAGAGCCCGCGTTCGGCGAGGTCCGTCGCTTCGACCCGGGCCGTAGCCGGGTACGAGCGGCGGCCACCCTCGCCGACGCCGGTGACCTGACCGACGAGGTGGTCGCCGTCGTGGCGCAGGCCTGTGACGACGCGGGGTTGGCGCACCGGCGCGCCGAGTGCCCGCTGTTCTTCGCCACCGGCACGGGCACCAGCGTGGTCCGCGCCGGCGGATCGGGCAACGGGCCGGCCGAGCTGGCCGCCACCGTCGCCCGACGAAGCGGGCTCTCCGGCGTCGCGCGGGTCTACACGTCGGCGTGCGTGGCGGGCAGCACCGCGCTGGCCGAGGCCGCCTCGATGATCGCCCGGGGTCGGTGTGACCGTGCCGTGGTCGCCGGGGGCTTCCTCGTCGACGCCGACCACCAGGCCCTCTTCGACGCCGGCCGGGCTCTGGCCGACGACGGCGCCGTACGCCCGTTCAGCAACGGGCGGCGCGGCATGCTGCTGGGCGACGCGGTCGCCGCCGTGGTGTTGGAGTCGGCGGCCGGTGCCCAGGGGCGGGGCGGTCGGGTGCGGTCCCGGCTGGCCGGCTGGGCCCGGGCCGGCGACGCCTACCACGTCTGCCAACCCGACCCGGGTGGCGCCGGGATGGCGTCGGCCATCCGGGCCGGCCTGACCCGGGCCGGTGTGACACCGGAGGAGTTGGCGTACGTCAACGCCAACGGCACCGGCACGACACGCGCCGACGCGGCCGAGAGCAGCGCGTTGCGCGTCGGCCTCGGCGCGGCGGTGGAGTCGGTGCCGGTGAGCTCGACCAAGTCCGTGCACGGGCACTCTCTGGAGGCGTCCGGCCTGCTGGAGTTCGCGGTCACCGCGTTGGCCCTCGACGCCGGCCGGTTGCCGGTCAACGCCGGCTTCACCGAGGCGGACCCGCAGTGCCCGGTACGGGTGGTGCGCGAGTCCGGCCCGATGGTGGGCCGGTACGCCCTGAGCTGCAATTTCGCGTTCGGTGGCGCCAACACCGCTCTGGTGCTGGGGGCGGTGTGACAGACCTCGACACCGCCGCAGGCGCGGTCCGCGAACTGGCGCGCGCGGCCTGGCCCGAGCCCGGCGACGCCGGTCGGCCCCCCGCGGTCCGTGGGTTCGTCGCCTCGCCGTTCCCTCCGCTCGTCGTGGCCGTCGCCGGTCGCTGCCTGCAACGGCGCACCGGCGCGGGTGCCGCCGGGCCGACCGCCGTCGTCCTGGTCAGCGCGTACGCCGACCAGGCCACCGCGGCGGCCATCGCCGGGGAGGTGGACGGGGGTCGGCGGGTGTCGCCGATGTACTTCTTCCAATCCGTGCCGAACTCGGTTCTCGGCCACGTCGCCACCGAGTGGGCCCTGACCGGACCGGTCGTGTCCCTCAGCCCGGCCGGCGATCCCTTCGGGGAGGGCCGGGCGGTCGCCGAGGGCCTGTTCGCCGACGGGGACGCGGCGGAGGCGCTGGTGATCGTCGTGGAGCACGACACCGACCCGGCCCGGCCCTCCGGCGCGACGGCCCTGCTGCTCACGCCGAACAACGAGATGACCAGGCCGCCGACCGGCGGCGGACAAGGCGGTTGACATGACCGGATCGACCCGACCCTCGGCCACCATCACCGGCATGGGGCTGGTGACGCCCGTCGGGCGGGGGGTGGAGGACTTCTTCGCGGCGATCTGCAACGGACGCTCCGGGCTGGTGCGCCCGCCCGTGGGGCACGGCGCGGCCGCCGCCACGGAGGTGGTCGGGATCGCCCCGGACATCGACCCCACCACCGTGCTGCCGCCCAACGAGGTGCTGGCCGCCGACCGGTTCCTGATCATGGCTCTGGCCGCCGCCGACGACGCGATGCGTGACGCCGGCCTGGAGGTCGGCCGCGACGTCGACCCACTGCGGGTCGCCGTTGTCGTCTCCAGCGGCGCGGGTGGCCTGACCACCTACGAGGCGCAGGCCAAGGCCCGGGAGGAGCGCGGCCGCACCGCCGTGAGCGCGTACCTCTATCCGGGTTTCCTCCCCAACATGGCGGCCGCCCGCATCGCCATCAGGTTCGGCATCCAGGGCTACAGCTCGTGCATCGCGACCGCCTGCGCCGCCGGCGCCCACGCCGTGGCGGAGGCGCTGCGGCTCATCCGGGCCGGTGACGCGGACGTGGTCGTGTGCGGCGGTGCGGAGTCCCCGCTCGGGCCGACCGGCACCGCCGGTTTCGCCAACGCGCGGGCCCTCGCCACCGGCTGGTCCGACCCGACGCAGGCGAGCCGCCCGTTCGACCGGCGACGCAACGGCTTCGTGCTGGGCGAGGGCGCCGGCATCCTGATCGTCGAGCGTGCCGAGCACGCGGACGCGCGCGGGGCCGCCGGCTACGCCGACATCATCGGGTGGGGCGCCACCACCGATGCCTTCCATCCCACGTCGCCGCGGGCGGACGGCGCCGGCGCCGCGCAGAGCATGCGCCGGGCGGTCGCCGACGCCGGCGTCGCGCCCACCGACGTCGACTACATCAACGCCCACGGCACGAGCACCAAGCGGGGCGACGTGGCCGAGGCCCGCGCCGTCCACACCGCATTCGGTACGCACGCCCCGGCGGTCAGCTCCACCAAGGGCGTGACCGGGCACCTGCTGGGCAGCGCCGGAGCCGTCGAGGCGGCGGCGACGGCCCTCACGGTCACGTACGGGATGCTGCCGCCGACCCACAACCTGGACGATCCGGACCCGGCCTGCGATCTCGACCACGTGCGGGGTCAGGCGCGTCCGGTCCGGCCCCGCGCGGTCCTGTCCAACTCCTTCGCGTTCGGCGGACACAACGTCAGCCTGATGTTCGGTCCGCCCTCCACGGCGCGGGTCCGGGAGGCGGACCCGGCGGCGGTCACCACAACGGATCAACGATGAGAGGAGCGCGATGACAACGACGGAATTCACGCTGACCGACGAGGAGCGGGCCGCGCTGCCCACCGACGAGGACGTCCGGTCGTACGCCGAGCGGGGCTGGTACCTCAGCCAGAAGCTGCTCACCGACGACGAGGTGGACACGCTCGTCGAGGCCAGCGAGCGGTTCTACGCGGGTCACCGCGACCGGCGGTTGCCCCGGCGGCCGGCGAAGCTGGCCTACTGGGAGCCGGAGCATGGCGACGTGCAGCGACACAACGACTACGTGCACTACGAGAGCGACGAGGTGGCCGCGATCCTGCGCAAGCCGATCATCGGCGCGGTCGCGGCGCGGCTGGCGGAGGCGGCCGAGATCCGGGTGTTCCAGAGCACGTTGATCCTCAAGCCGCCGAGCCCCGGTGAGCCGACCAACATCGTGCCCTGGCACTTCGACCGTCACTACTGGCAGACCTGCACCTCCGAGCGGATGCTGACCGCCTTCATCCCGATGCACGAGTGCACCGAGGAGATGGGCACGATCACGATGGTCGACGGCAGCCACGCCTGGAAGGAGGTCGGCGGCGACGACAAGACCACGAGGCACTTCGCCGAGCGCGACCGTTCCGAGCTGGAGGATCTGCTCGTCAACAACGCCGAGTACAACGGCGCGCAGGTCAACAAGATCCCGATGCACATCCCGAAGGGCCACATGAGTTTCCACCACTGCCGTACGTACCACGGCAGTGGGGCCAACCGGAGTCCGCGGCCCCGGCGTGCCATCTCTCTGCACCTGCAGGACGGTGACAACCGGTACCGGCGGTTCCACCGCTCCGACGGCGACCTCGTGGTCTACAACCACGATTCGCTGGTACGACGTGACGAGGCGGGTCTGCCCGACTACACCGACCCGCAGTTCTGCCCGGTTCTCTGGCGCTCCTCGACCCCTCAAGGCGAGACGGCATGACCGTCGGCACGCCCCGGCCCGTGGCAGTCGCACGGGACCGGGGCGCTGGCCGGCGCGATCCGCTGCTGTGGCCGGAGGAGTGCCTCTTCGCGGTGGCTCTCACGCTCGTCGCCGGGCTCGCCCTCGTCACGGGCGCGGTCTCCTGGGCGCTGATCGCCGCGTCGGCCGTGCTGGGCGGCGCGCTGATCGCCGGGATCGCGCTGTCGCGCCGCCGGCGTACCGCCGCCTCGGACGCGGCAACGCTCGACGCGGCGGCACGGGCGGGTGGCCCGGCGCGGCTGGCCAGGATCGTCGGCGGGGTGGCCAGGACGGCGGTGCCGTTCCTGTCCTGCCTGGTGATCTACTCGAGTCTGCGCGTCATCACCCCGGAGCTCGACTTTCCGCTCGTCGACCCGGCGCTGATCGAGTTCGACCGCGCGGTCTTCGGCGGCGACGTCAGCCGTTGGCTCAACGACACCCTCGGCTCACCGGCGCTGACACTGTTCATGGCGATCTGCTACCTGAGCTACGGCCTGTCCCAGGGGGCGTACGCGATCTTCTCGTATCTGCGGGGCCGTGCGCGCGAGTACCACGACTTCGCGCTCGCGATCTCCATCACGGCGGTCGTCGGCTACTCCGGCTACGTGTTGCTGCCGGGAGTGGGTCCGCACATCTACCAGACCGAAGTCTACGCCGACCCGCTTCCCGGTCACGGGGGATCGACCGGTGGCGCGCTGGACGCCATCACCGCAGTCCAGGGCCCGGCGCGGGATCTCTTTCCCAGTCTGCACACCGCCATGACGGTCGTGCTGATGGTCTACCTCTGGCGCGACGCCCGTCGCCTGTTCTGGTGGTACCTGCCGATCGGCCTGGGGCTGCTGCTGTCCACGCTCTACCTGCGCAAGCACTACGCAGTCGACCTGCTGGCCGGGACAGTTCTCGCGCTGCTGGCGGTGGTGGTGGCCGGGCGGGTCAACCGCTGGTGGTACCGGCCCCGGGTCGACCCACCCGCCGAAGCAGCTCGGTCACTCGCGCCGTAACCACGTCGACGACCTGTGGATGGTCGAGGATGAAGTGCCCGCCGTCCACCACGGTCAGGTCGAAGCGTTCGACCGTCTCCTGCTGCCAGGCCAGCGCGCCCGCCGCGTCGGCCATCCGATCGTGGCGGCCCACCACCGCGGCGATCGGACACCGCAACGCCGGCCGGGGTGGGCGGGCGTAGGTTTCCGCCAGCCGCAGGTCGGTCCGCAGTACCGGCAGGGCGAGCCGCATCAGCGCCGGTTCGGCCAGGACCTCGGCCGGGGTGCCGCCGAGACGTCCCAGCGACTCGATCAGCCGGTCGTCGTCCAACGCGTGCAGGGGGCGGTGGGCGAGGCCGGCGGTGGGTCCGTTGCGCCCCGCGGCGATCACCAGCTCGGGGCCCGGGCCGGTGCGCGGCAGCGTCGCGGCCACCTCGTACGCCAGCAGCGCGCCGAAGCTGTGCCCGGCCAGGGCGTACGGACCCGACAGGCGGTCGCGTACCGCGTCGCACGCGGCGGCCACCAGCCGGGGCCAGTCGTCGATCGCCGGCTCCTGCCGGCGGGTGCCGTGCCCGGGCAGCTCCACCGGCTCCACGACTACTCCGGCCGGCAGCCACCGGCTCCACCTGGTGAAATGCGACGCGGAGCCACCGGCGGCCGGAAAGCCGAACACCGTCAACGACGGCGGGCCTGAACGGCCGTTGTCCCGTGCTTCTTCGGCAACCAGGACGTGATCTATCAGCATTGACATCTCGCTTCCCGTCCGATGTACTTCAACGTACAGGGAAATCATCAGGCGGGGAATGGCCGCTGCAGTTCACCGAACGGATGCGCGTGGGGGGTGCCGTGGGGATGCGCCGCGACCGTCGCTCAGCCGCCAGGGCAGGTGCCACCGACATCGCGGTGGTGGGCGTCGGTTGCCGGTTCCCCGGCGGCGTGGACGACCTCGACTCGCTGTGGCGCGTCCTGGACGAGGGACGCGACGTCACCGGCCGCGTCCCGGCCGGGCGGCCCGGCGCCGACTCGCTCGAGACGGTCGGCGTCGGAGGATTCCTGCCCGACATCGACCTGTTCGACGCCGAGTTCTTCGGCGTCTCGCCCCGCGAGGCGCGCGAGATGGACCCCCAACAGCGCCTACTGCTGACGCTCGCCTGGCGAGCCATGGAGCACAGCGGTGTGCCACTGTCGGCCTGGGCCGGCAGCAACACCGGGGTCTACTTCGGCATCCTGGCGATGGACTACGCCGTCCTGCACGCCCGCACCCTCGGCGTCGACCACGTGGGGTCGCACTACGCCAGCGGCAAGGAGTTCAGCTTCGGCTCGGGCCGGGTGGCGTACACGTTCGGTCTGAACGGGCCGTGCATGACCCTGACCGCCGCCTGCGCGTCGTCGCTGCTGGCGGTGCACCTCGCCGCGCGCGCCCTGGCGGCGGGCGACTGCGACACCGCGCTGGCCGGCGGGGTCAACCTGATGGTCGGTCCGGAGCTCACCCTCTACATGCGACGCATCCAGGCACTGTCGCCGCAGGGGCTCTGCCGCCCGTTCGACGCGGACGCCGACGGGGTGGTGCGCGGCGAGGGCGGCGCGGTCGTCGTCCTCAAGAGGTACGACGACGCCGTCGCCGACGGCGACCGGATCTGGGGCGTGATCAAGGGAAGCGCGACGAACCACGACGGCCGCAGCGCCGGCCTCACCGCGCCCAACGCCGTCGCACAGGAGCAGTTGTTGCGCGCCGCGCTCCGTGATGCCGACGTGTCGCCCGCGGACATCGAGTACGTCGAGGCCCACAGCACCGGCACGCCACTGGGCGACCCGATCGAGCTGAGCGCGTTGGCGGCGGTCTTCGGTCCCGAGCGGGCGCCGGAGCGCCCGCTGCTCATCGGTTCGCACAAGGCCAACTTCGGCCACCTCGACTCGGCCGCCGGCATCCTCGGCCTGCTCAAGGGCCTGCTGGTCGCGCGTACCGGGGTGGTGCCGCCGCAGATCAAACTGACGCAGCCGACGCCACGGTTCGGCTGGTCCGACTCCGGGCTGGCGGTCCCCACCACCCGTACGGCGTTGTCCCCCAGCCCGCACCGCCTCACCGGCGTCAGCGCGTTCGGTCTGTCCGGCAGCAACGTCCACGTCGTGCTCGCCGCGCCCGGAGAGGAGCGCGCGGCGCAGCCGTCGGCGCCCGTGCCGTGGCCGGTGCTGGTGCTGTCCGGCCCCACCGAGTCGGCCCTGGCCGACCAGGTCACGCGACACGCGGCACTGCTCGACGACCCCGCGACCGCTGAGCCCGACCAGCTCGGCGACCTCTTGTTCAGCGTCGGCGCCCGGCGCAGCCACCACACCCACCGGCTCGCCGTGACCGGCGCGAGCGCCGCCGACCTGCGCGGCGCGCTGGCCGATCACCGGGCCGGCGCGCGGTCCGCCGGCGCGGTCAGCGGCGAATTGCTGCACGACGGTCCGGCGTACGTGGTGCAGGTGTTCTCCGGCCAGGGCTCGCAGTACCCGGGCATGGGTCTCGACCTGTACCGCGCCGATCCGACGGTGCGAGACACGCTCGACGAATGCGACGCGCTGACCCGGCGGATCGCCGGATGGTCGCTGCTGGAGGAGTTGGGCCGCCGCACCGGCAGCCGGTTGTCCGACACCCGGTTCGCCCAACCGGCGATCTTCGCGATCCAGATCGGGCTCTCCCGGCTCTGGGCCCGGTGGGGTGTGACGCCGGACTCGGTCGTGGGCCACAGCATGGGGGAGGTCGCCGCGGCCTGCGCCGCCGGCGCGCTGCCGCTGGAGGACGCGCTGCGGGTCATCGTGCTGCGCGGAGAGCTGTTGCAACCGGCCTCCGGCAGCGGACGGATGGCCGCGATCGCGCTCTCCGCCGACGAGGTCACCGCCGCCGTCGAGCGGTACGCCGAGGTCGTGATCGCCGCGGTCAACGGGCCACGCTCGGTCGTGGTCGCCGGCCCGGCAGCCACCGTGGACCGGCTCCTGGCCGACCTGACCGCCGCCGGGGTGCGGTGCGTGCCGCTGGCCGGCGACTACGCGTTCCACAGCCCGGCGGTCGCGGCGTACGGCGACGAGTTGGAGCGCCGGCTCGACGGGCTGACACCGGCCGAGCCGCGTGTGCCGATGCTGTCCAGCGTCGCCCCGACCGGCGTCGCACCGGAGTTCGGGCCGACCTACTGGGGCCGCAACGTGCGCGAACCCGTGCTGTTCTGGCCGGCGATCGACCGGCTGCTGTCCCGGCGGCCGGCGGTCTTCGTGGAGTTGGGCCCGCACCCGGTCCTGACCGGGCCGCTGGCGGCGTCACTCGTGGCGCGCTCCCGTCGTGGCGCGGCGATCGGCAGCCTGGTGCGGGGCCGACCGCCGGTGGAGAGCCTGACCCGAGCCCTCGCCGAGGCGTACACCGCCGGTGTCGCGGTGGACTGGGCGGCGGTGCACGGCGAGGGTCGGCGGTACGTGTCGCTGCCGCCGGTCCGGCTCTCCGAGGAGCGGTACTGGCTGCCGACCCCCGAGTCCGTCGCCTCGCCGTCACCGCAGTCGGTGGGGGCGGGTTCCGTCGGCTCCGCGCAGGGTGCCCCTGGCGTCGCCGGGGTGGCGCTGGGCGAGCTGCGAGCCGAGGTACGCCTCATCGCGCCGGACGGCACCGTCGTGCAGACGTTGGCCGGTGTCGGCGGTACGGGTGCCAACGGTGGCGGTGTCAACGGCGCGGCGGCCAACGGTACGACTGCCAGCGGTACGGATGCCGCGGGCGCGGGCGCGGGCGTCGGCGGTGGCGGGAGCGGCATCGGCGGCCGCGACGCCACCAACGGGACCGGCGCCCGCGCCCGCACACCCGTCGAGCGGGAGCGGATCGCCGCCCTGGTCAACGCCGCCGCCGCCGAGGCTCTCGGATACGAGCCCGGCCGGCGTCTGGCGCGCGGGCGTGGCTTCTTCGAGCTGGGCATGGACTCACTCGCCCTGGTGGCGCTCGTCAGCCGGCTCGAACGCGAGCTGGGGACCGTCCTCGGGGCTGCCGTCGGCATCGAGCACCCGACCATCGACGCCCTCACCGACCACCTCGTCGCCGAGGCGCTCCCCAGCGGGCTCCCTCCGGCCGAACCAACAGAGCCGGCGCGCCCGGTTGAGCCGCCCCACCCGACTGAGCCACCGTCGATCGCCTCGGCGGCGGCCGTTTCGGTCGCACCGGTCGTCCGCGGGACGGCCGAGCCGGTGGCCATCGTGGGCATCGGTTGCCGACTGCCACGGGCCGACGGTCCCGAGCAGTTCTGGCGGCTGCTGTCCGACGGGGTCGACGCCACCGGCGACGTGCCGACGGACCGGTGGGACGCCGAGGCGCTGCTCGGCGCCGGGCCCGGGGCACCCGGCACGGTGGTCACCCGCCGGGGCGGCTTCCTGGACCGGGTCGACCTCTTCGACAACGCGTTCTTCCGGATCTCGGCCCGTGAGGCCCGCGCCATGGACCCGCAGCAGCGCCTCTTCCTGGAGGTGGCCTGGGAGGCACTGGAGGACGCCGGGGTCACGCGGGAGCACCGACGGTCCGCCCGCGTCGGCGTCTTCGTCGGCATGAACACCACCGACTACCAGCAACTGCTCACCCGGCGGGCCCAGGACGTCGACCTCTACTACGGCACCGGCAACTCCTTCAGCGGCACTGCCGGCCGGTTGTCGTACTTCCTGGACGTTCGCGGCCCGAGTCTGGCGATCGACACGGCCTGCTCGTCGTCGCTGGTCGCGGTGCACCTGGCCGTGCAGAGCCTGCGCGCGGGGGAGGCCGACGTCGCGCTCGCCGGTGGGGTGAACGTGATGGTCCGGCCCACCGTGCACCTGGCCATGTCGGCCGCGGGCGCGCTGTCGCCCGACGGTCGCTGCAAGACCTTCGACGCCAGCGCCGACGGCTACGGGCGCGGTGAGGGCGCCGGTGTGGTGGTGCTCAAGACACTCGCGCAGGCCGAGCGCGACGGCGACCGGGTGTACGCCGTGATCCGTGGCAGCGCCGTCAACCACAACGGCGCGAGCGGCGGCCTGACCGTGCCCGGCGGCGAGGCGCAGGAGGAGTTGATCCGCACGGCGCTCGCCGCCGGTGGCGTCGCCCCGTCGGACGTGGACTACCTGGAGGCGCACGGCACCGGCACGGTGCTCGGCGACGCGGTGGAGCTGCGGGCGATGGCCCGTGCCCTCGGTGACGGGCGGCAGCCGGACCGGCCACTGCTGGTCGGGTCCGTCAAGACCAACATCGGCCACCTGGAGGCGGCCGCCGGTATCGCCGGCCTCATCAAGACCGCTCTGGCGCTGCGACACGGCGAACTGCCCGCGCACCTGCACGTCACCCGTCCCACTCCGCAGGTGGACTGGGCGCGGCTGCCGGTCCGGATCACCACGTCCACGACGGCATGGCCGGCCACCGGCGGGCGACCCCGGGTCGCCGGGGTGAGCGCGTTCGGATTCACCGGGACCAACGCCCACGTGGTGCTCAGCGGGCCAGCCACCCCGGCGTCGCAGAACGGGCACCTGACGCCGGGCGTCGCCCCGTCCTCCACGGCCGGCGCGATCATCTCCGGCCGGGCTCATCTCCTGGTCCTGTCGGCCGCCGGGGACACTGCCCTGGCCGCCGCGCGGGAGAGCTTCGCCGACGTACTGTCCGCGCAGGCCGGCGTGGACATCGGCGACATCTGCCACGCCGCGGCGGCCCGCCGCGCTCACCTGGAGCACCGGCTGGCGGTGGTCGGTCGCGGGATCGCCGACCTCGCCGCGGGGCTGTCCGGTGGCGACGGCACGCACCGGGGCGCGGCGTCCGGCGGGGCCGAGCGCCTGGTCCTCGTGTACGGGGACCGTGCGCAGATCGACTGGCGCGCCCTCGATCGCGACGAACCCGCCTTCCGGGCCACGGTGGACGCGCTCGACGACGACGGCGCGCTGCGTGCGGCGCTGACCGCCGGCGCCGCGGATCGGGGCGAGCCCGCCGCCGTCCTGGCCGTCCAACTCGCCCTCACCGCCGTCTGGGAGGCGTACGGGGTACGGCCCGACGCGGTCGTCGGACGTGGCGCCGGTGAGCTGGCAGCGGCGTGCGCCGCGGGCGCGCTCGACCGGGCGCGGGCGATCCGCGCGGCGCTCGACGGCACGGCGGTCACCGTGGCGGCACCCGCCGACACGTCGGCGGCACCCGTGCTGTGGCTGGCCTCGGCGGGCGGGCCGGTGTCCGGTCCGCACCCGGTACCCGTGCGGTCACCGGCCGCCGGCTGGGACGCGCTGGCCGCGCCGCTCGCGGCGGCGGGGGAGCGGGTGTGGCTCGCCGTCGACGCCGGACCGGACGCCGCTGCCGTCGCCGAAGGAGGGGAGACGAGCCTCCTGGCGGTCGGGGCGGATCTGGGCCGTCCGGAAGGATTCCTGGACGTCGTCGCCCAGCTGCACGTGGTCGGTGTCGGCATCGACTGGGAGAGGCTGTTCGGTCGTCGCCCGTACCGGGCGTCGCTGCCGCGCTACCCGTGGCAACGACGCCGGCACTGGGCGGACACGTCGGACCCGACCGGAGCCGCCGCCGATGTGGCCTCCTCGACCGCGCCCGCCGCCGATGTGGCCTCCTCGACCGCGCCCGCTGCCAGCGTGGCCCTCCCGACGGAAGCCGTCGCCGACGTGGCCTTGCCGGCCGACGGTGGCGCGAGCGTCGTACCCGAGGTGGCGGCCTGCGGGTCCGTCGGTGTCGCCCTGCCCGACGACGTCCGGGACCGCTGCGCCGCACGCACGTTCACCGTCCGCTGGCGTCGCGTCCTGCCACCCGCGCCGGAGGCGGCAGCCGGGCGGTGGCTCGTCGTTCCGCTCACGGACGCATCCGTCGAGGCGGGTCAGCGGGTGGTCGACGGTCTGCGGCTCGCCGGCGTCGAGGTGACCTGGCGGCCACCGTCCGCCGGTTCGGGCCGCGACGACGACCGGGGCGGTAGGTCGACCGCCGGCGTGCGGGAAGGCGATCTGCCCTCGTGGGCCGATGTTCCGCCAGACCACGGGATCGTGCTGGTCGCGGCGGCAGCGCCCGGCAGTGTGCCGGTCGAGGTCCTGGTGGCGCGCGTCGTGCGGGCGGCCCGTCAGCTTCGCGTCGGCCTCGGCGTGCCGCCCGGGCGGTTGCGTGTGGTCACCGCCGGGGCGTACCAGCCGACCGGCGTCGGCGAGGTGGACGCGGCGCAGGCGGCGGTGTGGACGGCCGGGCGGGTGCTCGCCATGGAGGCGGCGCCCGGGTGGGGCGGTCTGGTCGACGTCGACCCGCACCTGCTCGGCACCGCGCCACGTCAAGCAGACGACGAGCCGGGCCACGCGGGCGACGAGCCGGGTCAGGCGGGCGACGAGCCGGGCCGGCAGGACGTCGGCTGGACTCCCGGTGACGCCGCCGAGCTCGCCGGAGCGCTGACAGCGCCGCGCGGGCCCGCAAGCCAGCCGGCCGAGGACGAGCTGTGCCGGCGCGACGGGGTTTGGTACGCGGCCCGGTTGTCCTCGGCGGACCCGCTGCCGACGGCGCTGCCCGAGCTCGACTGTGATCCGGACGCCTGGTACCTGGTGACGGACGCGCTGCACCCGGTCAGCCGACCGTTCGTCGACGTGCTCGTACGCCGCGGCCTGCGCCGGCTGATCGTCGGGGACGCCACGCCGCTCGACGCCACGCCGCTGGACGCTGCGCCGTCCGACGGCGCGTCTCCGGGGGACGTCCGGCTCGCCGAGTTGGCAGCGGCCGGCGTGGAGGTGCGACGCATCGACCTCACGGCGACAGGCCGCAGCGGGGACGAACGATCCTCGACAGACCGTGGTGCGGACGAACGATCGACGGCAGACCGCGCGGCGGATCTCGCGGCCGACCTGGCGCCGGACGCGCTGGGCGCCCCGCTCGGTGGCGTGCTGCTCGTCGGGATGCCCGCGCCGGCCGCCCCGCTCGACAGCCTGGACGAGGGCGCGGTGTCGTCGGCCGTGCGCTGGGCTGACGTCGTACACCGGCTGGACCTGGCGACCCGTGACCTCGCGCCGCCGCTGTTCTGCGTGACCGGCGCGGCGGCCGCGGTCTGGGGGGCCACCGGGATGGCCGCGCGGGCCGCCGCCGAGGGCGCGGTCGACGCGGTGACCACGGCCCGGGAGCGGGCCGGTCTACCCGTCCAGGTGGTGCGGTTCATGCCCGTCGACGACCCGGCCGAGCTGTCCCGCCGGGACCGGATGGTGATGGTCGACAGCGGCCTGCGGCCGCTGGCCGGCGTGGAGGTGGGCGAGGCCTTCGAGGTGGCGCTCCGGGCGGGCCTGACCCAGGTCACGGTGGCGGACGTGGACGCGCCCCGGTACCTGCGGGTGTGCCGGGAACGGGCCGACCGCGCGTTCCTGGCCGAGGTGGGCGTCGAATCCGTGGCGAGCGACGGCCGACCGGAGGAGGCCGGACCGCCGGTCGCGCCGCTGGCCGCCGTCGTGCTGGCGCTGCCGGCCGAGCAGCGGGCCGAGCGCCTGTTGGAGGCGGTGCTCGACGCGGTTGCCGAGGTGCTGGGCGAGGCGTCCGGGGTGGACGTGCTGGCCCACCAGGGCTTCTTCGACCTCGGTATGGACTCGGTGATGTCGCTGAGCCTGCGCGGCTGGCTGGAACGCGCGCTGGGAGTGGACCTGCCGGCGACGCTCACGTTCGAGTTTCCCAACGCGGCGGCGCTCACCGATCACCTGCTGACGCTGCTCGCGCCGGCCCCGTCGGGCGTGGCGACCACCGGGCCGGCGACAACGGCGACCACCGGGCCGGCCACCACGGTTAGCGGCGTGCCGGACGGCACGGTGAGCGGCGTGCCGGACGGCGCCGACGACGACCTGGCGGCGATGTCCGAGGACGAGTTGATCGCGCGGCTGTCGGCCGCGCTCGCGGAGGGAGGCTGAGATGTCGACGACCGCTTCGCGTACACCGGACAGCCGCCGGCTCATGGCCGACGCGCTGCGCACCATCGAGGACCTGCGTCGTCGCCTGGCCGACAGCCGTGACGGTTGGTTGGACGAACCGATCGCCATCGTCGGGATGGCCTGCCGGTTCCCCGGCGGCGCGCACTCGCCCGAGGAGTTCTGGACCCTGCTGCGCAACGGGGTGGACACGACCTCGGAGTTCCCGCCGGAGCGCGCCGACGCCCGGGCGTACCACGATCCGGACCCGGAGGCGCCGGGCAAGGCGTACACGATCCGGGGCGCCTTCCTCGACCAGGTCGACCGGTTCGAGCCGGAGGCGTTCGGGATCTCCCCGCGCGAGGCGCTGGGCATGGACCCGCAGCACCGCATCGCGTTGGAGATCTGCTGGGAGGGGCTGGAGCGCGCCGGCTACGCGCCCGACCGGCTCGACGGCTCGCGGACCGGCGTCTACTTCGGGCTGAGCACGACCGACTACGTACGCGCCCGGCAGACCGTCGGCGACATCAACGACGTCGACTTCTACCAGCTCACCGGCGAGCCCAGCTTCCTGGCCGGCCGCATCTCGTACCTGCTCGGACTGCGGGGGCCGAGCAAGGTCGTGGACACCTCCTGCTCGTCGTCGCTGGTCGCCCTGCACGAGGCGTGCCAGGCGCTGCGGCTGCGGGAGTGCGATCTGGCGTTGGCGGGCGGGGTGAACCTGCTGCTGTCGCCGTACGGCTTCGTGATGATGAGCAAGTTCCGGGGGCTGTCCGCCGAGGGGCGGTGCAAGACCTTCGACGCGTCGGCCGACGGCTACGCCCGCGGGGAGGGCGCCGGTGTCGTGGTGCTCAAGCGGCTGTCCGCCGCCCTGGCCGACGACGACCCGATCGTCGCGGTCGTCCGTGGCTCGGCGGTCAACCACGACGGTCGCTCCAGCGGTCTCACCGTGCCGAACCCGCTCGCGCAGCAGGACGTGGTCGGCGCGGCCATGAGGCAGGCCGGCGTCGGGCCGGACGGCGTGGACTACGTCGAGGCGCACGGAACGGGCACCTCGCTCGGCGATCCCATCGAGCTGCGCTCGCTGGAAGCCGTCATCGGCCGGCACCGCCGACCCGACGACCCGCTGCTGGTGGGCTCGGTGAAGACGAACATCGGGCACCTGGAGCCGGCCGCCGGCATCGCCGGCCTGTTCAAGGTCGTGCTCGCGATGTCGAACGGAGAGATCCCACCGCACCTGCACCTGAGCGAGCCCAACCCGAACCTGGACTGGTCCGCTCTGCACGTGCGGGTGCCCGTCGCCTGCACGCCGTGGCCGGATCGGGGCCACCCGCGCACCGGCGGGGTGAGCAGTTTCGGGGCGAGCGGGACGAACGCGCACGTCGTACTGGCGGCGCCGCCGACCGGCGCGGTTCGGGCCGGTGCTGAACCGCCGTACGGGTTGTTCCTGGCCTCCGCGCGTACCGAGGAGGCGCTGCGCGAGACGGCCGACCGGCACGCGCGGTGGCTGCGCGGCCCGCACGCGCCATCCCTCGGCGATGCCTGCTACACCACGCAGGTCGGTCGCGCGGTCCAGACGTACGGCCTCGCGGTCACCGCCGCCGACACCGACGAGCTGGCGGACGTCCTGTCGGCGTACGCCCAGGGCCGCCACCCGCGCGGGCTGACGGCCGCCGCGCTGCCCCGCCGCCGCGATCGCAAGGTCGCCTGGCTGTTCACCGGCCAGGGCGCCCAGTACCCGGGCATGGCTCGGGGGCTGTTGGGCAACGCCGCCTTCCGCACCGCGTTCGAGGAGGCCGCGGCGCTCTTCGACCGCGAGCTGCCCCGTCGGTTGGCGGACGTGCTGTGGGCGGACGGTCCGACGCCGCTCGACGACACCCGCTACACGCAGCCGGCGCTGTTCGCGGTGGAGTACGCGCTGGCCCAGATGTGGCTCTCCTGGGGCCTGCGGCCGTCCGCGGTGGCCGGCCACAGTGTCGGCGAGCTGGTCGCCGCCTGCGTCGCCGGTGTCCTGGACCTGCCCGCCGCCGCGACGCTGGTGGCCGCGCGGGCGCGGTTGATGGCCGAACTGCCGGCTGGCGGCGCGATGGCCGCCGCGGGCTGCGCGGAGGACGTCGCCGTCGCGGCGATCGACGGGTACGCGGACACGGTCGCCGTCGCCGCCGTCAACGGGCCGGGCGACGTCACGATCTCGGGTAACGCCGCGCATGTGGCCACCGTCCTGGAACGGCTGGCGACCAACGGCGTCCGCACCCGGCGGCTGGCCGTGTCGCACGCGTTCCACTCTCCGCTGATCCGGCCCATGCTGGAGCCGTTCCGGGCGGTGCTGGCCGGCCTGTCGTTCCGCCCGCCGCGCATCCCGTTGGCGTCCAACGTCACCGGGCGACTGTTCGGCGACGACGACCTCGGCCCGGACTACTGGCTGCGGCACGCGGCCGGCGCGGTCCGCTTCCGCGACGGGGTGCGCGCGTTGCACGAAGCGGGCGTGCGTACCTTCGTGGAGCTCGGGCCCGCGCCCGTGCTGACGGCCCTGGCCGCCCGCTCCCTCGCCGGCGAGCCGGACTGCGCGTTCGTGCCCACGCTGCGGCGGGGCGGTGAGGACCTGCGTGAGGTGCTCGGCGCGGTCGGGACCGTGAGTCTGCGGGGTTCGCGTCCGGACTGGCGGGCCTTCCACGAGGGCGAGGACGTGCGGGCGGTACCGCTGCCGACGACACCGTGGCGCGGCGCGCACTACTGGTTCCGCGAGGTCGGGCCGGTCGCCCCGCCGGTGTCCGCGCCGGCCGCCGCCGAGGAGACCGGGGCCGCCGTCGTGGCCGGCGAGATCCCGGGCGTCGGCCGCCGCCTGCCCGGACCCGTGCCGGCGTACGAGGTGACGCCCGAGGCGCTGCCCGGTGAGGCACCGGGTCTCGGCGCGGTGCTGGACGTGGCGGTCCGGGCTGCCACCGATTGCCTGGGTGGCGGGTGGCGGTGCGCCGAGGATCTGAGCGTCCACACGTCGGTCCCGACCGGCGACCGGGGCCACCTGCGGCTCACCGTCACGGCGCGGGACGACGGCTCGGCCGCCTGGGAGCTGGTCGGGGCCACGGCGGCCCGCGAGGCGCTGGCCGCGCCGTGGATCCGCCACGCCAGCGGGGTGCTGCGTCGCCGCTGGCCGGCTGACCGCCCGTACCCCGACGTGGACACCGACGCCGGGACCGCACCGGCGATCTCCGTGCCGGACGGCGCGGGCTGGCACGAGGTGCTCGACGCCGCGCGGGTGGCGGTCGCGGTGGCGGGCGGGGTGGAGTCGGAGACCGGTTCGACGGTGGCCGGCTGCGGCGCGCTCGGTGGCACGCCCGCGCCGTCCGGTGGCGTCGTGCCGCCGGACGGCGTACGGGCGGTGCGGGTGCGCGCCGGCTCCCTGCGCGCGGTCGGCGACGCGCTGACCGGCGCCGTCGACCTGCTCGACGCCGGAGGCGTCCCGATCGGGTACGCGCAGGACGTGACCGTCGCGCCGGTGCCCGCGCCGGCGCACTGGGAGGCCCCGGCCGACCTGCTCTACGAGCAGACCTGGGCGCTCCTGCCCGGGCCGGCCCCGCAGCCGCCGGCCGACCTCTCCGGACAGAGCTACCTGCTGGTCGCCGACCCGACGGGTGCGGATGCCGCGCTGGTGACCGGGCTGGCCGCTCTGCTGCGGGAGCGCGACGCCGCCGTGACGGTGGCGGCGCCGCCGGTGCTGGGCCAGGGGCCGGACTGCCGGCCCGACCCCGACGCCGTCCGGGAACTGGTCACCACCTGGTCGGCCGGCCCGGGCCGCCCGCGGCTCGTGGTGGTCCTGACCGGGCTGGACGCGCCCTCGTCGACGGACTGCGACGCCGTGAGCCTGGAGGAGTACGCGGGGCGCGCGGACCTGACGACCCTCGCCCTCCTGAGCGCGATGCTCGACGACCCGGAGTGCGCCGACGCCCGACTCACGTTGGTGACCCGCGCTGCCCTGCGGGTGCCGAACGAGTCCGCCGCGCCGGACGCGGTCGCCCCGGTCGCCGGCACGCTGTGGGGCCTGGGCCGGGTGCTGGCGCTGGAGCACCCGGACCGGTGGGGCGGCGCGATCGACCTGGACCCGGAGCGCCGACCCGGCGAGGACCAGTCGCTGCTGGCCGCGCTGACCACGGGCGGGCTGATCGCCGGCGACCCGTCCCGCGTCGGCCCCGCCGACGGAGAGGACGGCTACGACGACCAGCAGGCGCTGCGCGCCGATCGTCGGTACGCGCTGCGCCTGACGCCCGCGCCGCTGCCGGCCGAGGCGCTGCGCCGTCGGCCGCCGGTGCACGGCGAGGCCACGTACCTCATCACCGGCGCGTTCGGCGGCATCGGCCTGACCGTCGCGGAATGGCTGGCCCGCGCCGGCGCCGGCCGCCTGGTGCTGCTCGCCCGCACACCGCTGCCCGAGCGGGACGGTTGGGCCGACGCGACCGGGGAGGCCGCGCGGCGGATCGACGCCGTGCGGCGGCTGGAACGGTTGGGGACCACCGTCGACGTGGTCGCCGCCGACGTGGTCGACGAGGCCGCGATGACCGCCGTGTTCGCCGCGCTGGAGAGCGACCCCCGGCCGCTGCGCGGCGTCGTCCACGCGGCCGGCGTGTCCGAGCCCGAGTACGCCCGCACGGCCACCGACGCGGCGTACCGGCGGGTGTGGCGGCCGAAGGTGATCGGCGGCTGGCTGCTGCACCAGCTCACGCGCGGCACGGAACTGGACTTCTTCGTCGGCTTCTCGTCGATCGCCGCGACCTGGGGCTCGCAGCACCTGGCCAGCTACGCGGCCGGCAACGCGTTCCTCGACGCGCTGGCCGGGCACCGCGACGCCGCCGGCCTGCCGGCCCTGTCCGTCGCCTGGGGCCCGTGGGACCTGCCCTCCGCGCTCTTCGGCGAGGAGGTGATGGCGTTCCTGAAGGCCACCGGGCTGCGTCCGTTGCCGGCCGACCAGAGCATCCGGATGCTGACGGCGCTCGCTGCCGGCGACGCCTCGCAGCGGGTGGTGTGCGCGGTGGACTGGTCGGTGTTCAAGCCGGTCATGCAGGCCCGCACGGAGCGGCCGATGCTGCGCGGCATCACCGCCGACGAACCGGTCGCGGACGATGTCGCGGAGGCCCCGCTGGTGGCCGGCCTGCGTGCCGAGGGTGACCCGCGCCGGGTACGGGCGACGCTCGGCGCGTACGCGGTCGAGTTGGCGACCGACGTCCTGGGCGCCGGTTCGGGGGCCCTCGACGAGGAGAGCGACGTGCTGGCCAGCGGGATGGACTCGCTCATGGTCATGGACGCCGTCCGGCGTTGCCGACGGGATCTCGGCCTCACCGTGCGCGCCGGTGACCTGCTCACCCTCGCCACCCCGGCACAATGGGCCGACCTTTTCGTCGGGCTGCTGGCCGACCGGTCCGTCGACGCGTCCGCCGAGGACGGCGGCCAGCCCGGCGGCGACCAGGGCGGCGACGACCTGGCGGGTGACCAGGCCAGTGACCCGGCGTGGATCGCGGGCGACGTGAGCCTCGCGCCGGACATCCGGGTGGCCGGTGACCCGCCGGCCCGGGTGCGCGATCCCCGGAACGTCCTGCTGACCGGCGCGACCGGCTTCGTCGGCGGCTATCTGCTGCACACCCTGCTGGAGTCGACCACGGCCCGGGTGTGGTGCCTGGTGCGGTGCGCCGACGAGGAGACCGGCCTGCGGCGGCTGCTGGACAACATGGAGCGTTACCTGCCCCTGCCGGCCACCGCCGTCGACCGGATCACGGTGCTGCCGGGCGACCTGGGGCAGCCCGGGCTGGGCCTGCCCGCCGACCGGTACGACGAACTCGCCGACCTGCTGGACGGCATCTACCACTGCGGCGCCCGGGTGCACTTCGGCTACAACTACCAGCAACTCCGGCCGGACAACGTCACGGGCACCGAGGAGGTCCTGCGGTTGGCCGCGCGTGGCCGGCCGACCGCGGTCCACCACGTGTCGACGTACGGCATCTGGGGCCTGCCGGCACCCGGCCGCGACGTCGTCGGCGAGGACGACGACATCGCCACGGCCGGTCGGTTGGTGACCGGCTACGTGCAGACCAAGTGGGCGGCGGAGCGGCTGGTCGAGCTGGCCCGCGCCTCCGGCGTGCCGGCCGACATCTACCGGCCGGGCCGGGTGCTCGGCGACTCCCGCACCGGCGCGAGCCTGACCACCCACTTCACCACCCGGGTGATGAAGGGCTGCGTGCAGCTCGGGTTGGCGCCGGACATCGACATCAAGGTGGAGATGACGCCCGTCGACTACGTGGCGAGCGCGCTGGTGCACATCTCCCGCTACGGCCCGGCCCTGGGTGGCACCTACCACCTGGTGAGTCCGTACAAGGCACTCTTCGCGGACGTGGTGCGCGCGCTGCGTCGGCACGGCTTCGCGGTCGAGGTCGTACCCGTCGAGGAGTGGTGGCAGGCGCTCAAGGCGACCTATGCCGTCGGCACGAACGAGCTGCACCCGGTCATGCCGGTGGTCCAGGAGTTCGTGGTCGGCGGTGAGGAGGCCGTCCACTACGCCGTCGACAACACCGAGGAACAACTGCACGGCACCGACGTCCGGTGCCCGCCGTTGGACGACGACCTACTCGACATCTACCTGCGCTGGATGGTGCGGACCGGCTACCTGCCCGCTCCCACAGCGATGAAGGAGCTTGAACGACATGACTGATCATCCGCGCGGCACACCGGAGTACGACGTCGCGATCATCGGGTCCGGCCTGTCCGGCACCATGCTGGCCGCGTGCCTGGCCCGAAACGGCGCGAAGGTGCTGATCGTCGACGGCACGACCCATCCGCGGTTCGCCATCGGCGAGTCGACCATCCCGGCGACGTCGATGATGATGCGGCTGGTCAGCGAGCGGTACGGCGTTCCCGAGATCAAGTGGCTGTCCACCTTCGAGGGCGTCCAGTCCAAGATCAACACGACGTCGGGGGTCAAGCGCAACTTCGGGTTCGTCTACCACCGACCGGGGGAGCGCCAGGACCCGCGCGAGACCCACATGTTCCCGATTCCCAAGGTCACCCACACCGAGAGCCACTTCTACCGCCAGGACATCGACAACTGGATGCTCACGGTCGCCGCCAAGTACGGCACCACGGTCCGTCAGCAGGTGCGGATCACCGGCGTGGAGATCGACGACGACGGAGCGACGCTGAAGCACACCGGCGGCCACTTCCGGGCCAAGTTCGTGGTCGACGCCAGCGGCTTCCGTTCCGTGTTGGCCGAGCAGTTCGGCCTCCGGGAGGAGCCGACGCGGTTCCGACACCAGTCGCGGTCGCTGTTCACCCACATGGTCGGCATCCGGCCGTACGACGAGCTGGCGCCCAAGTCCCGGTACGGGCATCCCAGCCCCTGGCACGACGGCACGCTGCACCACCTGTTCCGTGGCGGCTGGATGTGGGTGATCCCGTTCGACAACCACCTGCGCGGCACCAACGACCTGTGCAGCGTCGGGCTCCAGCTCGACCCGCGGATCCACCCGGTGCCGGACTGCTCTCCGGAGGAGGAGTTCCGCCGCTTCATCGCGCAGTACCCGGACATCGAGCCGCAGTTCGCCCAGGCGCGGTCGGTGCGGGACTGGACGCGTACCGGCCGGCTGCAGTACTCGTCGCGGCAGACGGTCGGCTACCGCTGGTGCCTCACCTCGCACGCGGCCGGGTTCCTGGACCCGCTGTTCTCCCGGGGGCTGTCCAACTCGCTGGAGACGATGCACGCGCTGGTGCACCGTCTGCTCTCCGCGATCGAGGACGACGACTTCTCGGTCGAGCGGTTCGAGTACATGCAGGAGTTCGAGCAGGGTCTGCTCGACTTCAACGACGACCTGGTCGCCAACGCGTACACGTCGTTCGGTGACTGGCGACTGTGGGACGCCTGGTTCCGCATCTGGTCGCTCGGGCAGTTCATCGCCACCTTCGAGGTGAACCGGGCGTACGCCCGCTTCCTGGACACCCGCGACCCGGCGGTGCTGGCCCCGCTGGAGCGGCCGTGGTGGCGGGGGCGGGTCATCCCGCAGGACTCGCCGTACGGCGCGGTCATGGGCCTGTTGCAGCAGGTCAACGACATGACCCGGGCCGTGCAGGAGGGACGGGCCGAGTCCGGCGAGACGGCCGCCGAGCTGCTGCGGCTGCTGCGCGAGGCGGACTTCGTGCCGCCCGCGTGGGGCCTCGCCGACCCGAACAACCAGTGGACCGACGCCAACTTCTTCGAGATCGGCAAGACCCTGCGCTGGGCCCGCAAGAAGGCGCCCAAGGCCGTCGGTGACCTCACGTACGACGGCCTGACGCTCTTCATGAAGAAGCGCTTCTCGCGCGGCGAGTTCGCCGTCGGCGAGGAACTCAAGCACCTCATCGCGCGCTGGCCCGTGGTCGGCAAGCGGCTCCGCGTCCCGGCGCCGAAGTGAATCCGATGGATAAGGAGTCCATGATGGAAGGTGCGGCCGCGCACAACGGGATGTTCGACGTGGTGGTGATCGGCTCCGGGCTGGCCGGCTCCACCCTGGCGGCATGCCTGGCCGCCAACGGCGCGTACACGCTGGTGATCGACGCCGGGACGCACCCGCGCTTCGCCGTCGGTGAGTCGACGATCCCGTACACGTCGATGGCGATGCGGTTGATCAGCGAGCGGTACGGCGTGCCGGAGATCAAGTACCTGAGCACCTTCGAGTCGGTGTACGCGAACATCAACACCACCGGCGGGGTCAAGAGGAACTTCGGCTTCGTCTACCAGCGGCCGGGCGAGCAGCAGCGGCCCGAAGAGTCCAACATGTTCCAGATCCCGAAGATCCTGAACACCGAGAACCACTTCTTCCGGCAGGACATCGACAACTTCATGCTCACCGTCGCGGCGAAGTACGGCGCCGTGATCCGGCAGCAGACGCGTATCGCGGGCGTGCAGGTCGACGACGACGGCGTGACGCTCGACGTCGGTCCCGGCGCGCCGGTACGGGCCCGCTACCTGGTGGACGCCAGCGGCTTCCGCTCGGCGCTGGCCGAGCAGTTCGACCTGCGGGAGGAGCCGACCCGGCTGGAACACCACTCGCGGTCGCTGTTCACGCACATGGTCGGTGTGCGGCCGTACGACGACTTCGCCCCGCGCGGTACGTACGGCAACCCGACCCGGTGGCACGAGGGGACGCTGCACCACATCTTCGAGGGCGGCTGGATGTGGGTGATCCCGTTCGACAACCACCCCCGGTCCACCAACGACCTGTGCAGCGTGGGGGTGCAGTTCGATCCCCGGATGCATCCGGTGCCGGACTGCTCGCCGGAGGAGGAGTTCCGCCGGTTCCTCGACCGCTTCCCGGGCATCGCGCAGCAGTTCACCGACGCCACCCCGGTGCGCGAGTGGGTGCGGACGGGCCGCCTGCAGTACTCGCCGAAGAAGACGGTGGGCTACCGCTGGTGCCTCATGTCGCACGCGGCCGGCTTCGTCGACGCGCTGTTCTCCCGCGGCCTGTCGAACACCATGGAGATCATCAACGCGCTGACCCAGCGGCTGCTCGACGCGCTCAAGGACGACGACTTCGCCGTCGAGCGGTTCGAGTACGTGCAGGAGCTCGAACAGGGTCAGCTCGACTTCAACGACGACCTGGTCAACAACGCGTACATCGCGTTCCGGGACTGGGACCTGTGGGACGCCTGGTTCCGGGTGTGGGCACTGACCCAGATCCTCTCCACCTTCGAGATCAACCGTGGCTACGCGCTCTACTCCAAGACCCGTGACCCCGCCGTGCTGCGGCGGATGGAACGGCCGTGGTGGCGGGTCGAGCTGCGCGAGTTCGACCGGTCGAAGGTCGACGACCCGGACCACGCCGAGGTGCTCGAGTTCCTGGCCGGCGTCAGCAGGATGATGCGCGCCGTCGACGCGGGGGAGGCCGAGCCGAAGGACGTCGCCAAGCAGATCCGCGACCAGCTCGCCAGCGCGCGGTTCGTGCCGCCGGCGTTCGGCCTGGCCGACCCGGCGATCCGGATCACCGGCGCGTCCGCGGCCAAGGTGCTCGGCACCCTGCGCTGGGCGAAGCGGGACGCTCCGCCGGCGATCGGTGAGCTCACCTACGAGGGCCTGACCCTCTTCATGCGCAAGCGCTTCGCCCGGGGCGAGTTCGAGCCGGTCGAGGAGATCAAGCAGAAACTCGCTGGCTGGCCGGTGCTCGGCTCCCGGCTGCGCGTTCCCGAGCCGAAGTAACCCGAGGAAATTGGAGTGCACGGTGAGTGAATTGATCGAGGCCGAGAAGGCCACCTATGACGTCGCCATCCTCGGCGCGGGTTTCGCCGGCTCGATGCTCGGCGCGATCCTGGCCCGCAACGGCGCGAAGGTGCTGCTGGTCGATGCCAAGGCGCACCCGAAGTTCGCCATCGGGGAGTCGACCATCCCCAACATGCTGGTGTCGCTGCGCACCATGTCCGAGCGGTACAAGGTGCCGGAGTTGATGACCCTGGCGACGCTGACCGCCTGCCAGAAGATCATCTCGCCCTGGCACGGCAAGAAGGACCACTTCGCCTTCCTCAACCACCAGGAGGGCAAGCCGCAGGACCCGAAGCAGGTCACGATGTTCAACTTCCCGAGCCTGCTGCACGAGACGCCGCACATGTACCGGCAGGACACCGACGCGTACCTGTTCCACGCGGCGATCAAGTACGGCTGCACGGCGCGGGTGAACTTCACGATCGCCGACGTCGACTTCGACGACTCCGGCGTGACCGTCAGCTCGACCCGGGGAGAGCAGTTCCGCAGCCGCTACGTGGTGGACGCCAGCGGCTACCGCTCCCCGCTGGCCGAGAAGTTCGCGCTGCGCGAGGACCCGTGCCGGTACAAGCACCACTCGCGGGCCGTCTGGAACCACATGATCGACCTCAAGACCACCGACGAGGTGTTCAACCGCACCGGGGCGGACAAGCCGCCCGTGCCGTTCTACGAGGGCACCGTCCACCACCTGTTCCCGCGCGGCTGGTCGTGGGTGATCGCGTTCAACAACCACAAGGACTCGAAGAACCCGCTGTGCAGCGTGGGCCTCACGATGGACCCGCGGATGTACCCGAAGACGCCCGGCATGTCGCCGGAGGAGGACTTCTGGAAGCACATGCAGCGGTTCCCCGGCATGGAGGCGCAGTTCGAGGGCGCGCGGCCGATGCGGGAGTGGGTGGGCACCGACCGGGTCCAGTACTCGTCGAAGACCACCGTCGGTGACCGGTGGGTGCTGCTGGCCCACGCCGCGGCGTTCATCGACCCGCTGTTCTCCCGTGGTCTGTCCAACACCTGCGAGGCGGTCAACGTCCTGGCCTGGCGGATCCTGCGGGCGGTCGGCGACGACGACTTCTCGGCCGACCGGTTCGAGGGGGTGAACACGCGCCAGCAGGCGCTGTTCGACGGCAACGACAAGCTGGTCAACGCCGCGTACGCCTCGTTCGAGCACTACTCGCTGTGGACGGCCGTGTTCCGGATCTGGGCGTGGGGCTCCAACGCGGGCACCTTCCGGGCCCACGAGGCGTACCGCCGGTGGCGCTCCACCGGCGACGACCGGCATCTGAACGAGCTGGAAGAGGTGAAGAACCCCGGCCTGCACTGGTCCGACCACGAGGGCTACGGCGAGCTGTTCGAGGACATGGTCAAGCAGTGCGGCGACTTCGAGGCCGGCAAGATCACCGGCGACGAGGCGGCCGACGCGCTCTACGACCACCTCAACCGGGCGCCCTTCGTGCCGGACCACTGGGGCTGGAAGGACCGCCACCTGCGGTTCATCAACCCGACTCCGCTCAAGATCGGCCGGACGATGCTCTGGGCGGCGACCAAGGCGCCGCCGGACGTGCGACGGCTGATGCTCGGCTTCCTGCGCGAGGCCGGCAAGGAGCAGCTCATGGGCCGAAAGATCTTCTAGGAGACCGTATGACCACCATCGAACCCGACGCCCCGGTGTCGTACGACGTCGTGATCCTGGGCAGCCATCTGGCGACCGGCCTGCTCGCCACGGTACTGGCCAAGCAGGCCCTGCGGGTCCTGCTCGTCGGCTCGCCCGACGACACGGTGCTGCCCTCGGGCGACAGCACCGTGCCGTACACGACCGCTGTGCTGCACCTGCTGGCCGAGCGGTTCGACGTGCCGGAGATCGCCTCCTTCGCCCACTTCGAGGACCTGCCGGACGCGGTGCGCGCGACCAGCGGGATCAAGAAGAGCCTCGCCTTCCTGCACCACACGGCGGGCCGCCGGCATGACCCGGCGCACGCCGTGCAGTTCCACGTGCCGGGCGAGCACAGCGAGTGGCACCTCTACCGGCCGGTCGTCGACGAGTACGCCCGGGAGCTGGCCGTGCGGTACGGCGCGTCGGTGCTGCCGGAACGGGCGTCCAGCACCGAGGTCCGGCTGGCTCCCGAGGCCGTACACCTGACCTTCGGCTCCGGGCGGGCGGTGACCGCGCGGTTCGTGGTGGACGCCTGCGGCGAGGAGTCACCCCTGCGGGCGGCGACCGCCGACGGCGATCCCGGCCCGCTGCTGTTGCGGTCGAAGATGATGCACGCCCACCTGCGCGGCGTCCGGAAGTTCGAGGAGTGCAGCCAGCTCGCCGACTACCACCGGGCGACGACCTGGTCACGGGGGACCGTGCACCACCTCTTCGACGGTGGCTGGATCCAGGTGGTGGACTTCCGCAACCACCACGACGCGGCCAACGACCTGTGCAGCGTGACGGTGGGGCTGGACCACGACCGGTTCGACGACCTGCCGGCGGAGCCGGACGCCGCGTTCCAGGCGCTGGTCGCGCCGTTCCCGAGCCTGGCGGAGCAGTTCGCGGCCGTTACGGCGGAGGACGGTTGGACCACCTCGCCCCACTGGCAGCGCCGGGCGGCGGTGACCCACGGGCCCCGGTGGTTCGCCATGGAGCGGTCGGCCTGCCGTACCGACGAGTTCCTGTCCCGGGACGTGACGATGACGGCGGAGATGGTCCACGCGCTCGGGGCCGCGCTGCCGCGAGCGCTCCACGACGAGCCGGCGACGGGCGCCGACCTGGCCGATGTGGCGGCCTTCCAGGACGCCCTGATCGAGTTCAACGACCAGATCCTGGCCGCTGCCCGGACGGCCGCCGGCAGCTTCGCGTTGTGGAACGCGTACAGCCGGGTCTGGCTGCTCTGGCAGATCCTGGCCCACCTGTCGCTGAAGCGGGCGACCAACGACGCCCTGGCCGCCGGGGCGTGGGATCCGGTCGAGCGGTTCGCCGACGGTGGACTGTGGTTCCGCACCCCGGACGGCCTGCGCCAGATGTTGGACTGGTTCTTCGAGGTCTTCGCCCGGGTCCGGGCCGGCGGGTTGCGGCAGGCCGAGGCGGCCGACATGATCTTCCGCGAGCTGCGCCGGGCGCGGTTCGTGCCGCCGCTGTACCGGTTCGGCGACCCGAACGCGCGGTACTACCACTTCACGATGCCCCGCCGGCTCCTCATGGTGGCCTGGGTCATGACGGTGGCGCCCGCGGACTTCAAGCGGCTGCTGACCAAGGACAACGTGACCGGCCGCCGGGATGACGCGCCGTCGCCGACCCGGGGGCGGGCGTCGGGCGACGACGGGCCGGTGGCGGCCCGCGACCTGGAACGCGCTGACGGCTCGACCGTCGACGCGCCCGGTGTCACTCAGCCAGGTCGGCGGTGAGGTAGTGCTGGATCGTGCGACCCATCATCCGCGCCAGATCGTCGCGGTCGTGCCGGGACAGCTCGGTGCCGTCGATCAGGTAGCGGCACAGGGCCAGGCCGATCACCTGGGACGCGGCGAGCGCCGCCCGCAGCTCGTGTCGGTCGGGGCTGACACCCTCGGCCAACGTGCCGAAGAACGCCCGGACGAACTCGTCGCGCATCAGCTCGGCGATCTCGTCGCTGGTCAGCGAGGCGGACAGCCGGGCCCGGTAGGAGATCGTCGTACGAGGGCTGTCCCAGTGGGCGAGCAGGGCCGTCGCGGTGGCCCGACCCAGTCGGCGACGGCTGCCGGCCAGCAGCTGTTCGGCGAGCTCAACCGGGTTGCCGTCGACCTGCACCGCGTGGCGCAGGAGCTGCTCCTTGGACCCGTAGTAGTGCCGCACGAGCCGCGGGTCGACACCCACGCGCCGGGCGACGCTGCGGATGCTCACCCCGGTCAGGCCGCACTCGGAGATTTCCCGCCGGGTGACGTCGAGGATCGCCTGCCGGATGCCGCTGCCACCGTCGAATCCCTGCTGCGTCGTCAAGGCAACCTCTTACGAGTTCCCGTACGCCCGAGCGCACGGCCCGATCAAATGCCTAAGTCTAGACCTTTGAGCATATGTCTGTCCGGTCCGGGTTGCTCCTGCAAGCCGGTCATTCCGCCGCGCCGGTTCACCGCGCGGCCGAGGGGGCACCGTGGACTTCACCTGGACGTCTGAACAGCGGGACGCGTACGACGAGGTGCGCGCGAGCGCCGAGCAGGCGTTTCCGCCCACCGCCGACGCCAGCCGGCTGCACGACCGCGAGGCCTGGCGGCGTCTCGGCCGACTGGGGCTGCTCGGCCTGTGCATTCCCGCAGAGTACGGCGGCGGCGGGCTGGGCGCGCTGGACACCGCGCTGCGTGTCGAGGCGTTCGGCCGGGGGTGCGCGGACACCGGTCTGGTGTTCGCGGCCAGCGCGCACCAGTTCGCGTGCGCGGTGCCGATCGCCGGGTTCGGCACCCCGGAGGTGAAGAAGGGCCTCCTACCGCGGATCTGCTCGGGCGAGGTGGTGGCCGGCAACGCGATGACCGAGGCGGGCGCGGGTTCCGACGTCTCGCGGCTCGCCGTGACCGCGACGGAGACGGCGGACGGCTACCTGCTCAACGGCGAGAAGACGTTCGTGACCAACGGACCGGTGGCCGACGTGCTGGTGACCTACGCGACCAGCGATCCGGCTGCCGCCCATCTCGGTGTCACCGCGTTCGTGCTGGACCGGGACACTCCCGGCCTGACGGTCGGCGAGCCGTTCGACAAGATGGGCCTCGTGTCGGCGCCGGCCGGCCGGGTGTCCTTTCAGGACTGTCTGGTGCCGGCGCACCGGGTGCTCGGCGAGCCGGGCCAGGGCGCGGCGATCTTCCAGCACTCGATGCGCTGGGAACGGGCCTGCCTGTTCGCCGGATATGTCGGCCTGCTGGATCGCCTGGTGGAGCGCTGTGTCGAGCACGTGACCTCACGCCGCCAGTTCGGCCGGCGCATCAGCGACTTCCAGGCGGTGGCGAACCGGATCGTCGAGATGAAGCTGCGCACGGAGTCGGCGCGGCTGCTGCTCTACCGGTGCTGCTGGGAGATGGACAACGGCGGCGGCTCGGAGCTCAACGTGGCGTTGTCGAAGCTGGCCGTCTCCGAGGCGGCCGTCGCCGGGGCGCTGGACGCGGTGCGCCTGTTCGGTGGGCTCGGATACCTGCGCGACACCGGGATCGAGACGATGCTGCGCGACGCCGTCCCCAGCACGATCTTCTCCGGCACGTCGGACGTCCAGCGGCTGCTCATCGCCCGCGAGCTGGGCCTGTGAGGGCCGCGCCGTGACCAGGGAGGTGTCGAGCGTGCGGGACGTGGACCAGTCCGACACGTCGGGTGAGGCGGGGATCCACGGCTACGTGGCCGAGTGGGCCCGGCGTACGCCGGACGCGCCGGCGGTGGTCGCGGACGACGGCCAGCTCACGTACGCGCAGCTGGCGACGGCCGCGCGGCGCCTGGCGGCGGGGCTGGCGCGCGTCGGCGTGACCCCGGGCGACCGGGTGGTGCTGTGGTCCGACAAGCGGGCCGACGCGGTGGCCGTCATGCAGGCGGCGCTGGCGTTGGGCGCGCCGTACGTCCCGGTGTCCGCGGCGAACCCGCCCGCCCGGGTGTGGCGCATCGCGACCGACTGCGCGGCGACCGTCGTCGTCGCGGACGGTCCGGCCGCGGACCGGGTCGCGCGCGAGGGCGGTGTTCCGGACGGGCCGCCGCTCGTGTCACTGGAGGAGCTGGAGCGGTTGGGCGCCGAGGGTGACCCGCCGCCGGTGCACCGACCGGCCCCGGACGACCCCGCCTACATCCTCTACACCTCCGGGTCGACCGGGGCCCCGAAGGGCGTCTGCCTGAGCCACCGCAACGCGGCCGCGTTCGTCGAGTGGGCCGGTGACCTGCTCGCCGTGTCGCCACGCGACCGGCTCGCCAACCACGCCCCGTTCAACTTCGACCTGTCGGTCTTCGACCTCTACGCGGCGTTCCGCGCGGGCGCGTCGGTGCACCTGGTCCCGGCCGAGCTGGCGTACGCGCCGGTGCAGTTGGCGCGGTTCGTGCGCGACGAGGGCATCACCGTCTGGTACTCGGTGCCGTCCGCGCTGACCCTGATGATCCGGGACGGCGGACTGCTGGACGGTCCGCCGCCGCCGGCCCTGCGGGCCTGCGTCTTCGCCGGTGAGGTGATGCCGATCCGGTACGTGCACGAACTCCGTGCCGCCTGGCCTGGCGTGCGGCTGCTCAACTGGTACGGGCCCACCGAGACCAACGTGTGCGCGTCGTACGAGGTGACCGACGCCGACGAGGGGCGCGACCGCCCGCTGCCCATCGGCCGGCCGGCCAGCGGCGCGGTGTTGACCCTGGTTCCGCCGAGCCTTGACGGTGCGGACGGCGGCGCTGACTGCCCGGAGGGCGAGATCCTGGCGGACGGGCCCACGGTGATGCTCGGCTACTGGGGGCGGGATCCGCAGCGTGGACCGTACCGGACGGGTGACCTCGGGCGGCTCGCGCCCGACGGCGCCCTGGAGTATCTGGGCCGCCGCGACGACATGGCGAAGGTACGCGGCAACCGGGTCGAACCCGGCGAGATCGAGGCCGTCCTCGCCGCGCATCCGGACGTCGCCGCGGCCGCGGTGGTCGTCGCCGGCGTCGGGCTCGCCGCGCGGCTGCACGCGGTCGTAGTACCGGCGGGCGAGCGCAGGCCCGGCCTGCTGGAGATCAAGCGTTGGTGCGCCGGACAGCTGCCGACGTACATGATCGTCGACTCGGTCCAGGCGGCCACGAGCCTACCGCTCACCCCGAACGGAAAGACCGATCGAGCCGCGCTGCTGGCGGCGATCGAAGGAGGTGGACCATTACTGGCACCGAACTAGTCAACGTGGCGCCGAGTGCGTTCCTGGCGATCATGGGCTCGCTGGCCAGCGGCGTCAGCGTGGTGACCGCACTCGACGCGGCCGGACGGCCGCACGGCCTGACCTCGTCGTCGGTGTGCAGCGTCTCCAAGGACCCACCGCTGCTGCTGTTCTGCGTGCGGCAGGTGAGTTCCACCCTGGACGCCATCCGGGAGACCGGCGGATTCGCCGTCAACTTCCTCGACGCCGACGGCCACGAGGTCTCCGAACTGTTCGCCAGCTACAACAGCGACAAGTTCGCCAACGTGGCGTGGCGTCCCGGCGACGTGGCCGGCATGCCGCAGCTGGAACCCACCGTCGCCTTCACCGAGTGCGCGCTCCACGACGTGATCACCGCCGGTGACCACGTCATCGTGCTCGGCCGTCTCGTCGGCGGGGCGACGGCGCCGGACCGATTCCCGCTGGGGTATTGGCGCGGGACATACGTCCGGGTCTCTCGCCCCCATTACCAACGAGAGGAGCGCAACGGGCAGCGTCCCAGCGATCCTTCCCAGTCAATCCATCTCGAGTAGGGAAACAGAGTGGACAAGAACCAACCGGCGACCCACAGTGCCGCATGGACATGGGTCGCGGCCCTGGTCGCGGTGTTCATGGTCGCAATCGACACCCTCGTCGTCACGACGACGCTACCGGTCATCCGCACCGAGCTCGGCGCGAGCCTTGAAGATCTTGAATGGATCGTCAACGCGTACACGCTCACCTTCGCCGTCTTTCTGTTGACCGGCGCGGCGCTCGGTGACCGCTTCGGCCGGCGCAAGGTCTTCACCATCGCGCTGCTGGTCTTCACCATTGCGTCCGGGCTGGCGGGCCTCGCCGACAACATCGAATTCCTGATCGCCGCACGCGCGGTGCAGGGCCTGGGCGCCGCGGTCGTCCTGCCGCTGACGCTCACGCTGTTGGCCAGCGTGGTGCCGGCACGTCAGCGCGGTCACGCGTTCGGGCTGTGGGGCGCGATGGTGGGTCTCGGTATCGCCCTCGGACCGGTCATCGGCGGTGCGGTCACCGAAGCCTGGTCCTGGCAGTGGATCTTCTGGGTGAACGTGCCCATCGGTCTGCTGCTGCTGCCGGTGATGACGCGCGTTCGCGAGAGCCGCGGCGGCTACGGTCGCCTGGACCCGATCGGCGTCGTCCTGATCACCGCCGGCATGCTCGGCATCGTGTCCAGCCTCGTGCGGGGCAACAGCGCCGGCTGGGACAGCCCCTCCATCCTGGCGGGGTTCATCGTCGGCGGTCTCCTCGTGCTCGTGTTCATCTTCTGGCAGTCGCGGGCGCGTACGCCGATGGTGCCGCTGTCGTTGTTCCGTAGCCGAGGCTTCAGCCTCACCATGGTGGCGACGATCATCATGCCGTTCGGTGTCTTCGGCGCGGTCTTCCTCGGCACCCAGTACCTGCAGAGCATCCTCGGTTACTCACCGCTGGAGGCCGGTCTCCGCACGCTGCCGTGGACGGCCATGCCGATGATCGCGGCACCGATCTCCGGCATCCTGACCGACAAGATCGGTGGTAAGCCGCTGGTGATCCTGGGCCTGACGATGCAGGCCATCGGCGTGGGCTGGATCGGCTCGGTCGTCGGCGACCTGACGTACTCGAAGCTGGTGGTGCCGTTCGTGATCACCGGGCTCGGCCTGGGCATCTTCCTCGCGCCGATCGGCCGGTTGGCCTTCGGGTTCGCACCCGCCGAGCTGGAGGGCGTGGCTTCGGGTGTGTCCAACGCTATCCGGCAGACCGGCACCGTGATGGGGGTGTCGGTGGGCGGCGCGATCCTCGGCGCGAACGGCGGCTACGAGTCCGTGGCCACGTTCGTCAACGGTCTGGAGGAGGCTCACCTGGTGGCCGCCTCCGCGCTCGCCGTGGGCGCGGTCATCGCGTTGTTCATTCCGCACCTGCGCACACAGGGACACGGCCACGCGGTCGAGGAAGAGGAGGAGGTCCTCGCGGCGGGCGCCCCGACCTGAGCGGTTGACGGGAATCGAGGCCCCGACCGCACGGTCGGGGCCTCGGTCGCGCCAGGGGGGCTTGGCGCGCGGATCGTTCGATGGTCCGGCGGTGAACCGCCGGTGGTTGGTGTCGTAATGGCGGCAGGTTCGACGGTGGGAGCTGGTTGCGCCGCGCCGGCGTCGGGCACGGGCTCGGCGCGTCCGGGCCCTTGACCTCACCACGTCGGGATGCGGCGTCGTCGAGGGTGGCGTCGGCGTTGGCCCATGTCAACCGGGGTCGCCGATTGCCGTGCTCGCTTTCCGGTGCGACATCTCCGCCCGGCGGGCCATGCCCGTTGAGACCTATTCGAGCCGTAACGGTCTGCAACCCGACCGGTGCTGCGTGATGGCCCACCCATTTAGGGGGGGACAGCGCGGCCCTCGGCAGGATAACATCCATCGATGAACTGGCGGTACGCTAATGGGGGATGGGGCCACCAGGGATATGAAGTCATCAGCGCTAGCGGTTACGGATGTCCAGGTACTCTTCTACGAGCCAGAAGGGCTGTTATTGACAGCGGGATTATTGCCGGCGGATGTAGCTGGGCGTGAGTACCGCGTAATGTTTCAATTGAGTTACCTGGGCAGTGGTGAGATTACGGCGCATGTCGGCTTCCAACAGTGCGACGGCACCGACAAGACAGCACCCGAGTTCGTCACGGTGGAATTGCTGGGAGCGGCACGACACCGGATGCCCATCATTTGGACGGCCTCGGCATCGGTGCGTGCGGAGCAGGTGAACTGCCGGCTCATCATCTGGGGGGAACCAGCCGGCGACGACCTCCTGCGGGGGGAGTTGATCGCCGAGGTCTCCGGGCGGCTGCCCGTGTTGACGGCCAGCTGTCAGGCATCGGTGACACAGGCGGAGCTTCCCACCCGGGAACGGGTCGCCTAGACGGCTGACTGCCCTCCGTCGTGGGCGGAGGGCAGTCAGCCCTCGGGGGTAGGCGACATGGCAGCCCTTTCGCGGGTCGGCGGCCGGGTCCACCGGCCGCACGTTCTGTGATGCGGGTTATCGGGTCACGCTTGCGGTGAGGTGGCCCCCTGCCAGGGGCGTAGGCGCGGGATCCACGCCGGGACCGCCGCGCGGTAGGTGTCGTACGCGGCGCCGTATCGCCGGCGCAGGCCGGGTTCCTCGTAGAACCGTACGAACGCGGCCTGGATGAGCGCGATGGCCAACCCGTACCACAGGAGCGCGCCCTGGCCGAAGATCAGTGCCTGGCCGAGGATCGCCGTCACCACCGCGACGTACATCGGGTTGCGGACGTACCGGTAGGGCCCGCCGATCACCAGGTGTTCGGTCGGCGCCACCGGGGCCGGAGTGCCCAGACCCTCCACGACGAACCGCACGAACGACTGCAGGAGAAACGCCACGGCGGCGACCAGCATCAGCGCGCCGAGGACTCGAACCGGCTGGTAGAAGCCGAACGGTGTTTCGACCTCCCAGTCGGATATCCACCATGGACCGAGGCCGGCGACCACACCCGGCGCGGCGCAAAAGAAGACAAGACTTCCGACGACGGCCCGTGTTCGTAGCACTGCGCCATGCTACGGCCCGTGCGGGGCACCATGTCAAGGCATCGTTACGTACTGTTGTCGTTGCCTGTCCGTAGAACCTGCGTATTTCCGCACGTGGGAAGGCGATACTATGTCCTTTGCCCCCATACGATGAATAGGGCATGCGATGAACTGGGAAAGGTGAACTTGTGGGCGCGGAGGTGTCCTCGAACGGTGCTCCACGACGACGGACGGGGCGACGAGTCGGGCCGACGGTGAGCCATCAGCTCATCCTCGAGATCGCTCGTGGCCAGTTCGCGGAGCGGGGCTACGAGGGCACCACGGTGCGCACCATCGCCCAGGAGGCGGGTGTCGACAGCGCGCTGGTGCACCACTTCTTCCTCACCAAGGAAGGCCTGTTCGAGGCCGCGGTGCGTGGCGCCCTGCAGCCGCCGGACCTGGTGGAGCGGGCGATGAAGGGCCCGCGTGGCCAGGTCGGCCGGCGTGCCGTCGAGCTGTTCTTCAGCCACTGGGACGAGCCCGACACGGCGGCCCGGCTCGGCGGCATCCTGCGCTCGATGACGGCCAACGACATGGCGGCGGACGCCGTCCGTAACTTCCTCGGCGACCAGGTGATCCTCCCGCTGACCCGGGCGTTGGGCCACTCCCAGCCGGAGCTGCGCGCCGCCATGGTCGGCTCGCACCTGATCGGTCTCGCCACCACCCGGTACGTCTTCCGCGTACCGGCGATCGCCGAGCTCAGCGCCGCCGCTCTGGCCGCGGGCACGGGCAAGGCCGTCCAGACCTACCTCACGGGCGTCCTGGCCTGATCAGTCCGCCCTCAGCGGGCGGGCTCCACCGTCGTCGTGCCAGTGGCCGGCGTCGATCCTTGCGCGGCATCCCCTTGACGAACCCGCGTGGGCTTCTAGAATTCATCGAGCAGGGATGTCATCAGAAGGGGAAGAGCCGGCGGGATTCGCGGCCTCCCGGGTGACGCCCCACGGGGGAGACCATGTCCGGCGACCTGGGAGGGGTTTGTGCCGACTGACCAACGCGACGAGATACTCGGCCAACTGATGGTGTACGTGCGCCACGAGCTGATTGGCGACCAGGACGAGGCGGTCACCGGAGTCGACCTGCGCCCCGACTCGCCACTGCTGGAGTGGGGCGTTCTGAACTCGCTGAACACGGCTCGGCTCATCGCGTTCGTCCGGGCGGAGCTCGACGTCGACGTGCCGCCTTCGCACATCACGGGACGGCACTTCCGCAGTCTCGACACCATCACCGACCTGATCCTGTCGTTGCCCCGCGCCTGACAGGCCCGCCGAGGAGGCGCCATGAACACCAAGCCAGCAGAGTGGGACGTCGGCATCATCGGAGGCGGGCCCGCCGGGTCCACGGCCGCCGCGTACCTGGCCAAGGCGGGGCTCTCCGTCGTGGTCTTCGAGAGCGCGCACTTCCCTCGCGAGCACGTGGGCGAGTCGTTGGTCCCGGCCACCACGCCGGTGCTGTTGGAGACCGGGGCGATGGCCGCCGTCGAGGCCGCCGGCTTCCCGCGCAAGTTCGGCGCGGCGTGGACGTCGGCCGAGTCGCGGCCGGTGAGCCACATGGGATTCTCCAACCTCACCCACGACTTCCGGCTCGCCGAGGTCATGTTCAACGAGCGGGACCAGGCCGGCGTCGACCGGGATTACACCTTCCACGTCGACCGGGGCAAGTTCGACCAGATCCTGCTGGAGAACGCGGCGAGTCTCGGCGCGGAGGTCCACCACGGCGTGCGGGTCAACCGCGTCGACTTCGAGGGTGAGCACCCCGTGATGCACACCCGCTCCGCCGACGGGCAGCGCGAGGTGCCGGTGCGGCTGGTGATCGACGCCAGTGGCCGGAACACCACGTTGGGCAGCCAGCTCAAGGTGAAGGTCGCCGACCCGGTCTTCAACCAGTACGCGATCCACACCTGGTTCGACGGCTTCGACCGGCAGGCGCTGTCGGCGGAGGAGTCGAAGTCCGACTTCATCTTCATCCACTTCCTGCCGCTGACCGACACCTGGGTGTGGCAGATCCCCATCACCGAGACCGTCACCTCGATCGGTGTCGTCACGCAGAAGGCCCGGTTCGCCGAGGCGGCCAAGGAAGACCTGGAAGCCTTCTTCTGGGAGTGCGTGGGCAGTCGGCCCGAGCTGGAGGCGGCCCTGCGCAGCTCGGAGCAGGTGCGGCCGTTCAAGGCCGAGGGTGACTACAGCTACGCGATGAAGCAGATCTGCGGCGACAACTTCGTCATGATCGGGGACGCGGCACGCTTCGTCGATCCCATCTTCTCCACCGGCGTCAGCATCGCCCTCAACAGCGCCCGGCTGGCCTGCAACGACATCATCGCCGCCGCCGAGGCGGGCGACTTCAAGCGCGAGCGGTTCACGACGTACGAGATGCTGCTGCGGCGCGGCGTGCGTAACTGGTACGAGTTCATCTCGGCCTACTACCGGCTCAACATCTTGTTCACCGCGTTCGTCCAGGACCCGCGGTATCGCCTCGACGTGCTGAAGATGTTGCAGGGCAACATGTACGACGAGGCCGAGCCCAAGGCGCTCGTCGAGATGCGGAACGTCATCCGGGCCGTTGAGCAGGACCCCGAACATCTCTGGCATCCGTATCTCGGTGAGCTGTCGGCTCCGACGGCGGCTCCCATCTTCTGACCACAAGGGGGCCGTGCGGCCCCGGTAGGGGGGACATCAGTGAGCGTGGGCAGCAGTGTGTTCAGCGACCTGGCTGTGCACCACGTCGAATTCCACGTGACCGACGCGGTCTGGGCCGCACGCGAGCTCGCCGCGCAGTACGGCTTCGCCGTCGTCGGTTCGCGCCGCGACGAGGACCATGTGTCGGTGGCACTGCGGCAGGGCTCGACAGTTCTCGTGGTGACCGAGGGGCTCACCGACGAGCACCCGGCCAGCCTGTACGTGCAGCAGCACGGTGACGGCGTGGCCGACCTGGCGATGCGTACCCCGGATGCCAGGGCGGCGTTCGAGGTCGCGGTGTCCCGCGGGGCGCGAGCGGTGGCCGAGCCGGCCGCCCGTGACGGGTTCGTCACGGCCACGGTCGGCGGTTTCGGCGACGTGACGCATACGTTCGTGCAGCCACCCGAGGGTTCGGCCGGGCCGGTGCTGCCCGGCCTGACCCCCGGTCTTCCGGACGGGCACGTGCTCCAATCGGGTCCGGGGCCGGAGCTGGGCGTGGTCGACCACCTCGCCGTCTGCCTCGAGGCGGGCACGCTCGACCCGACCGTGGACTTCTACCGCACGGTGCTGGACTTCGACATGACGTTCGAGGAGCACATCCTGGTCGGCAACCAGGCGATGTTCTCCAAGGTGGTGCAGAGCCCGTCGCGGTTGGTCACGCTCACGCTGATCGAGCCGGACTCGTCCGCCGCCGCCGGGCAGATCGACGACTTCCTCAAGGGGCACGGTGGCCCGGGGGTGCAGCACGTGGCGCTGTGCTCCCCGGACATCGTGTCGGCGATCTCGGCGTTGACCGATCGTGGGGTGGAGTTCCTGCGCACGCCGGAGGCCTACTACGACCTGCTCGGCCAGCGCCTCGACCTCGCCAGGTACGACGTGGACCAGCTCCGGTCGCGCAACATCCTCGTCGACGAGGACCATGACGGCCAGCTGTTCCAGATCTTCGCCAGGTCCACCCATCCGCGCCGGACGTTCTTCTTCGAGGTCATCGAGCGGCTGGGTGCGCGCACCTTCGGCAGCGGAAACATCCGGGCGCTCTACGAGGCGGTCGAGGCGGAGCGGACCAAGACCCACGACGTCCTGTGACCACCGTCGCGGCCCAGGGAACCGACCTCGCCGGCCTGCTCTGCCTCGACGACGTGGCACTGGCGGCGCGGCGGGTGCTGACCGAGCCCGTCTGGGACTACGTGGCCGGGGGCAGCGGCACGGAGTCGACGTTGCGCGACAACCGGGACGCCTTCGACCGCGTGCACCTGGTCCCACGGGTGCTGGTGGGTGCGGAGGCGTGCGACCTCGGCACGGAGCTGTTGGGCACGCCGTTGGGCCTGCCCGTCGGGGTGGCGCCGATGGCCTACCAGCGGCTCCTGCACCCGGACGGTGAGGTGGCGCTCGCCGAGGCGGCCCGGGACGAGGGCGCGGTCTTCGTCGCCAGCATGCTCAGCAGCGAGCCGATCGAGCGGATCGCCGCCACCCAGGCGGCGGTCTGGATGCAGCTCTACTGGCTACGCGACCGCGCGGTGGTCGCCGATCTGGTGACCCGCGCCGAGAACGCTGGTTGCCGTGCTCTCATGCTGACGGTCGACGTGCCCCGGATGGGCCGTCGCCTGCGGGACATGCGGTCCGGGTTCACGCTGCCCGACGACGTGGTGGCCGCCAACCTGCCGCCGGAGGTCGGCGCGCCCGCGCACTCCGGCGGGCTGCACAGTTCGGCGCTGATGGTGCACACGGGTCTCGCGTTCGACCCGAAGCTGTCCTGGCGGGACCTGGAGTGGCTGCGGCGACGCACGCGTCTGCCGATCGTCGTGAAGGGCGTCCTGCACCCGGACGACGCGGTGCGCGCGGCGGACCTCGGGGTGGATGCGGTCGTGGTGTCCAACCACGGCGGCCGCCAGCTCGACGGCGCGGTGCCCAGCATCGCCGCGCTGGAGCCGGTGGTCGCGGCCGTGGCCGATCGCTGCGCAGTGCTCCTGGACAGCGGCGTCCGTGGCGGCGTGGACGTGGCACGGGCGCTGGCCCTCGGCGCCTCCGCGGTGCTGGTGGGTCGGCCCGCTCTCTGGGGGTTGGCGGTGGGTGGCCGGGCCGGGGCCCGCCGGGTGCTCTCGCTGCTGCGGACCGAGTTGGAGGATGCGATGACGATGATGGGCTGCGCCGACCTGCGGGCGCTGGGCCACGGAACCACCGTGGCCGCTGGCGGGCCGGGATCGACGACGCGGAGCCGGGCGTCCGGCGGCGCCCTCGCGGGATGGTCCCCGTGACCGGCCTGGCGGGAACGACCACGGTGGGCGCCCGCGCGCCGATCGACCTGGCCGACCTGCACGGTTCGCTGACCGACCCGGTGCTCGACTCGATGACCTTCCTCAACGAGATCGCCGGTCGCTTCCCGGACGCGGTGTCGTTCGCGGCCGGCCGGCCGTACGAGGAGTTCTTCGAGGTCGAGGCGGTGCACCGCTACCTGCGCCGCTACTGCGAGCACCTGCGTGACGAGCACGGGCTGAGCGAGCGTCAGGTCAACCGCACGCTGTTGCAGTACGGGCGGACGAAGGGCATCGTGCACGACCTGGTGGCCCGCAACCTGTCCGTGGACGAGGGGATGGACGTCGACCCGGAGTCCGTCGTGGTGACGGTGGGCGCGCAGGAGGGCATGTTCCTCGTCCTGCGGGCGTTGCGGACCGACCCTCGCGACGTGCTGCTGGCGGTCTCGCCCAACTACGTGGGCATTCGCGGGGCCGCGTCACTCGTCGACATGACCACGCTCGGCGTGCGGGACGGCCCGCGCGGGATAGACCTCGACGATCTCGCCCGGGTGGTGCGCGCCGCGCGGGCGGCGGGGCAGCGCCCCCGCGCGCTGTACCTCGTGCCCGACTTCGCCAATCCGGCCGGGGCGAGCCTGGACACCGACACCCGGGTGGCGGTGCTGCGCGCGGCCGCCGAACACGACCTGCTGATCATCGAGGACAACCCGTACGGGTTGTTCCACGCGGGCGGCGATCGGCCGACCACGCTCAAGGCCATGGACGACGAGCGTCGGGTCGTCTATCTCGGCTCGTTCGCCAAGACCGGGATGCCCGGCGCCCGGGTGGGTTACGTGGTCGCCGACCAGCAGGTGGCCGGCCCCGAGGGAACGGGCCTGCTGGCCGACGAGCTTTCCAAGATCAAGAGCATGGTGACCGTCAACACCTCGCCGCTGGCGCAGGCGGTCATCGCCGGCAAGTTGCTGGAGCACGACTGCAGCCTCGTACGCGCCAACGAGCGCGAGGCCGGCGCGTACCGGCGCAATCTGCGGCACGTGCTGGACGGCCTGGCCGCGCGCTTCCCCCGGACCGGCCCAGGCGGGGGTCAAGTCTCCTGGAACACGCCGACGGGCGGCTTCTTCCTGGTGGTGACGGTGCCGTTCGTGGTGGACGACGCGCTGCTGGAGCGCTCCGCGCGCGAGTTCGGTGTGTTGTGGACGCCGATGCACCACTTCTACGCCGACGGAGGTGGCCGTCACCAACTGCGCCTGTCGGTCAGCCTTCTGCAGCCGCCGCAGATCGAGCAGGGGCTCGATCGGCTGGCGGCCCTGATCACGGAGATGAGGCCGGTATGAACGCACCCATCATGCCGCTGGCGGGCGGGCAGGTCGTGATCCTGCTCGTCCAGATCGCGTCCCTGCTCCTGCTGGGTCTCGCCCTCGGGCGGTTGGTGGCGCGTTTCGGGCTGCCGCCGATCGTGGGCGAGCTGATGGCCGGCGTGGTGCTCGGGCCGTCGCTGCTCGGCCACGCCGCCCCGGCGGTCCACGACTGGCTGTTCCCCGCCGACCCCGCACAGATGCACCTGCTGGACGCGGTCGCCCAGATCGGCGTCCTCCTGCTGGTCGGAGTGGCCGGCATCGAGTTGGACACCCGGATCGTCCGCCGCCGTGGCACGTCCGCCGTCCGGATCAGCCTGGGCGGCCTGCTCATCCCGATCGGCTTCGGCATCCTGATCGGTTACCTGGCCCCGGCCGTCCTGATACCGGACACCACCGAACGCCCGGTGTTCGCGCTCTTCCTCGCCGTGGCCATGTGCGTGACGGCGATCCCCGTGATCGCCAAGACGTTGGCGGACATGAAGCTGATCCACCGCGACGTCGGGCAATTGATCATGACGTCCGGCATGGTCGACGACGCCGTCGGCTGGTTCCTGTTGTCGGTCGTGTCGGCCATGGCGACCGTCGGTGTACGCGCCAACCAGGTCGCACTGTCGCTGCTGCTGCTGGTGGCGTTCGTGGTCGCCGCGATCGTCGTCGGCCGGCCGCTGGTGCGCGGCGCGCTGCGGCTCGCCGGCCGCTCCACCGAGAGCGGGCCGACAATCGTCACGGCCGTGATCATCGTCCTCGCCGGCGCGGCGATCACCCAGTCGCTGCACATGGAGGCGGTGTTCGGCGCGTTCGTCGCCGGCATCCTCGTCGGGCAGGCGATCCGGGAACGGCGGGCGGTCCTGGCCCCCCTGCGGACCATCGTGCTCACCGTGCTGGCACCGATCTTCCTGGCCTCCGCCGGCCTGCGGATGGACCTCGGCGTGCTGCTCGACCGCGATGTGGCCATCGCCGCCGTCGTGGTGCTGGCGGCGGCGATCCTCGGCAAGTTCACGGGGGCGTACCTGGGTGCGCGGTCCAGCCGGCTCGGCCACTGGGAGTCCCTGGCCGTCGGCGCCGGCATGAACGCCCGGGGCGTCGTCGAGATCGTCGTCGCGATGGTGGGGTTGCGGCTCGGCGTCCTGGACATCGCCACCTTCACGATCATCGCCCTCGTCGCGATCGTCACGTCGATGATGGCGCCGCCGCTGCTGCGCCTGGCGATGTCCCGGGTGGCGCACAGCGCCGACGAACTCCTGCGCAAGGCCGACCACGAGGAGCAGTGGTCGACCGGACCGGTCGTCCGGCCGGCGGGGACGGGCGCCCCGCCGGCCGCCTAGAAATCAACCGAGCACGCCGGCGGGGCCGATGGGATCGGCCTCGCCGGCATCGTGCAGCGCGAGGATGGCCTCGGCCGCGTTCGCAGGCCCGTCGGTGTCCGCGTACCAGCGCTGGACCCGCTCGGCCGCCTTCCGGTAGGACGGGTCGGCCAGCATCTCCGCGGCGAGCGGGGCCAGCCTCGCGCCCACGTGCCTCGGCGCCAGCAGGCGTGCCGCGCCGACCCGTTCCAGCAGCGCGAGATTGAGGTCCTGCTCAGGTTGCAGCGGGAAGCCGAGCACCGGCGTGCCACCGGACATCGCCGTCTGCACGCTGCCCTGCCCACCGGCGGTGATCGCCAGGTCCACCTCCGGCATGATCAGGTGGCTGGGCAGCACACCGCCGACCATGACCCGGTCGCCGGCCATGTCGTGCAGGTCGTGATGGGTGCCGGCGACCAGCACCCGCACCGGCAGGGTGGCGACGGTCGTCACCACGCGTCGCACGAAGCCGACCTCGGCCGAATTGACCGCCACGTAGACGACCGGCCCCGGCTCGGCGAGGAAACGGGCGACCCGCTCCGGCAACGGCAGGTCGAGCCGCGCGTAGAGCGGCCCGACGCAGCGCAGCCGGGTGCTCGCCCGGTAGCCGGACCGGCCGTCCGGCCGCCAGTCGGCCACCTCGGTGGCGGACACGCCCAGCACCTCCGGCACCTCCGGAATGAGCGCCAGGTCGCCGAGGACGAGCGCGGCGAGGCTGGGCACGGGTGGTACGCCCAGGTCGGCGGCCAGCCGGTTGAACCCGCCGCAGTAGAAGCCGACCCGGGATGGCAGGGAGTTGGACAACCACCGCAGCAGCGGCGACGGCAGCAGGCCGAAGTGCGCCTGGCTCGGCGCCGGCAGCATGCCGCGCTCGAACAGCGGCGGTACCCAACTGCCGGCGTGCTCGGTGACCAGCCGGGCGCCGGCCAGCCGGGTCGACAGCAGGGTGGTCAGCGTGAAGCCGGTGACCACCGTGCGGATGTCGTGCCGGCGGAAGTACTCGGTCTCGGCGGTGACGTAGTCACGCATCTCCCGGTCGGTGTACATGCTCTGACCGACGTACCCCATGCCGATCTCGTCGCGGATGAACCGTTCGCACCGCTGCGGCGTCATCCGTTCACCGACGATGTCGTACGGGACGCCGACGTCACGGAGCACGTGCTCGTAGGTGCCGCCGTGCGTGGCGATGCGGGCGGTCACCCCACGCTGGCGCAGCGCCCGGTAGATCTCCAACATGCGCGAGGTGGCGGACAGGAAGCCGCAGTGCGGCATGAGGCAGATCATGCGGTCGTCGCCTCCGGAAGGGGGTCGGCCTCCGGGAGCGGGTCGGCCGCCGGCGACGGGCCGACGCCGCGGGCCACCGCGCGGACCTCGTCCAGCACCCGGGCGACCGGCACGTCGGCGCGCCGGGCGACCGCCAGGGCGTCGTCGTACTCCGGTTGCACACTGACCAGACGGTCACCCAGGTAGCCGCGCTTGACCCGTACGGCGGTGTCGCCGTACGGCATGGCGATCTGGTCGCGGCGCAGCCGACGTCGCTGCACGGTGGACACCCGCACGCCGAGCGTGCCCGTGTAGGTGAACACCAGCCGGCAGACCAGGTCGAGCTGCGCCGGCGCGGCCAGCACGCTGAGCAGTTGCCCCGGCCGCCCCTTGCGCATCAGCACCGGCGTGCACCAGGCGTCCGCCGCGCCCACGGCCCGCAGTTGCTCCAGCAGATCCGGCCAGATCCGAGGGTCCACGTCGTCGATGGTGGTGTCGACCCGGTGCAGCGGTTCGCCCTGCCAGGGCGTGTCGTCCGCGTCCGGGACCGCCGAGGCGCCCACCAGCACCCGCAGGATGTTGGGGTGGCCGGCCGGGTCCCTGGTGCCGGCGCCGACCCCGACCGCGCGGGGCACCAACGCCGGTGGCGGCCCCCAGCCGGTGGCCAGTGTGGCGAGCAGGGCGGCGCCCGACGGTGTGCACAGCTCCATCGCGGCCGGATGGGCGGCGATCGGGGCGCCCGCGCCGGAGAGGATCTCCAGGACGGCGGGTACGGGCACCGGCATCGGGCCGTGCTCGGTGCGGACCACGCCGGAGCCCACCGCGACCGGGCCGACCACCCGGATCGGAGCGTCGAGGAGGCCCAGGTCGGCGAGCGCGAGCGCGCAACCGACCAGGTCGACCACCGCGTCGAGGGCGCCGACCTCGTGGAAGTGGATGTCCGCCAGGGGTACGCCGTGCACCCGCGCCTCGGCATGCGCGAGGGTGGTGAAGGCGGCGACCGCGAAGTCGTGCACCGCCGGCGGGAGCGCCGCCCGGTCGATGATCGCGGTCACCGCGGCGAGATCGCGGTGGGTGCCGCTGTCGGGCGCCGTGACGACCAGGTGGGCGGCGCGCAGGCCGTGTCGGCGTACGCTCTCCAGCTTCAGCGTCACCGGCTCCACCGCGAGTCGCGCCACGCCCTGCTCGACGGCGGACAGGCTCGCGCCGGCGTCGAGCAGCGCCGCCAGCAGCATGTCGCCGGCGGCGCCGTTGCTGGGGTCCACCCAGAGGGCGGTGGTCGATGCCGGCGGGTTGGTTCCGTCGGCCGTCGCCTGCGCCTCAGCCATTCGCGCCTGCGCAGCTCGGCGTGCGGCGGGCGATCCGGGCGGCGGCGACGCCCGCGCCGAAGCCGTTGTCCACGTTGACGGTCAGCACACCGGGGGCGCACGAGTTGAGCATGCCGAGCCATGCCGTCAGGCCGTCCAGGTGCCAGCCGTACCCGACGCTGGTCGGCACCGCGATCAGCGGGCTGCCGACCAGTCCACCGAGGACCGACGGCAGCGCGGCCTCCATCCCGGCGATGGCCACCACCACGTCGGCGCGGGCGATGCGGTCCCGCTCGGCCAGCAACCGGTGCAGGCCGGCCACCCCGACGTCCACCACGAGATCGGCCCGGGCGCCGAAGACCGCCACGGTGGCCGCGCACTCGCGGGCGACCGGCAGGTCGCTCGTGCCGCCGCAGGCGATGGCGACCGTGCCCACGGGCGTGCGTGCGGGACCCACCACCGCGGTCCGGGACACCGGATCCACCACGTCGGCGCCGAACTCGTCGGCGCACCGCGCCATGGTGGCGTCGGTGAGCCGGGTGGCGAGGATCGGCGTGTCGGGGTGGGCGACGCGCAACGCGTGCATCGCCCCGGTCACCTGTTCAGGGGTTTTGCCCGCGCCGTACACCACTTCGGGGTCGCCGGTGCGCGACAGACGGTCCACGTCCATCCGTGCGAATCCTAGGTCGATGAATTCCGGTGCGGACACCTCACGCTCCTTCCAGTACTGTCGAGCTGTGAGACCTGATGGATGGGCCTGGGGGGCCGCGGATCAGCTCGTCGCGGAATTCACACGATACGGCAAAACGCTCGTCGCATTCTCCGGTGGCGTGGACTCCAGCGTCGCCGTCGCGGCGGCGGTGCGGGCTCTGGAACCGGCCGACGTCGCTGCGGTGACAGCGGTTTCGGCAGCTGTCCCCGCCGCCGAGGTCGCCGCGGCCCGCGACTTCTGCGCCCGGCTCGGCGTGGCGCACCACGTCCTCGGCACCCGCGAGCTGGAGGTCGAGGGCTACCGCGAGAACGGCCCGCGCCGGTGCTACTTCTGCAAGAGCACGCTCATCGACACCGTGCGCGAGCTGGCTGACCGGCTCGGCTTCACGACCGTGGTGACCGGCACCAACGCCTCGGACCTGGCCGCCGGGTTCCGGCCGGGGATCGCCGCCGCGGCCGAGCGCGCGGCCCGCACGCCGCTTGCGGACCTCGGGCTGGACAAGCCGGCGGTACGCGCGATCGCGGCGCTCTGGGGGCTCGACACGGCAGCCAAGCCGGCCGCCGCGTGTCTGGCCAGCCGGATCGCGTTCGGCGTGCCCATCTCGCCGGCTCGACTGGCCCGGGTGGAGATGGCCGAGCTGGCCGCCCGCCGCCTGCTGGACCCGCACGGGGTCGTCGACCTGCGGGTCCGTGACCTGGGCGACGGCGTACGCCTCGAGGTCGACGCGCCCGTCGTGGAACGGGCCCGCGCCGACCAGCGGCTCGCCGCCGCCATCCGGGCGGCCGGCTTCCCCGACGTGCCGCTCACCGTGGAGGCGTTCCGTTCCGGATCGATGAACGAGCTGCTCGACGATCCGGACCGCTGGCGCTGACCGAGGGCGTCGTTTTTTCCGCGAATCGGTGGGCTGACGCGCGGCCCGTTTGACGCTATCCTCATCTGGTGAATTACAACCCGGGTGACCGACCCGCCACGCCGAACTGGTCTCTCGATGGTGCCCACGTCCTGCTCACCGGGGTGACCGGGTTCCTCGGGCAGGCAGCGCTGGAACGGCTTCTCGCCGACCACCCCAACACCCGAGTGACGGTGCTGGTGCGCGGTCGCGGCGCGACGTCGGGCGCCGACCGCGTCGCCGGCCTGGGCCGCAAGCCGGTGTTCCGCACGCTGCGCCGCCGGATCGGCGGGCCGGCGCTCACGCAACTGCTGGCCGAGCGGGTCAGCGTTCTCGAAGGCGACCTCACCGGCTCGGTGCCGGCGCTGCCGGACGACCTGACCGCCGTCCTGCACTGCGCGTCCACCGTGTCCTTCGACCCGCCCATCGACGAGGCGTTCCAGGTTAACGTCGGCGGCCTGGTCAACCTCTACGACGCGGTCGTCGCACTGCCGCGACGCCCGCACGTGGTCCACGTCTCCACGGCGTACGTGGCCGGCGCCCGCAAGGGCGTGGTTCCGGAGGCCCCGCTGGACCACGACGTCGACTGGCAGGCCGAGCTGACCGCCGCGCTGGCTGCCCGCGCCGAGGTGGAGCGCGCCTCCCGCCGTCCGGAGGCGCTCCGGGCGCTCCTGGCCGAGGCCCGCGCCGAGCACGGCAAGGCCGGCCCGCAGGCGACGGCGCGGGCCGCCGAGGAGGCACGGCGTCGCAAGGTGACCGAGCGGCTGGTCGACTACGGTCGGCTGCGCGCGCACAGCGTCGGCTGGCCGGACGTCTACACGTTCACCAAGGCGCTGGGGGAGCGGGTCGCCGAGCAGTACGCCCGCGACGAGGGGCTGCGCCTCTCCGTGGTGCGCCCGGCGATCGTGCAGAGCGCGCTGCGTCACCCGTTTCCCGGGTGGTTCGACTCCTTCAAGATGGTGGACCCGATCATCCTGTCGTACGGGCGCGGCACGCTTCCCGACTTCCCGGGCCTGCCCGACGCGGTGGTGGACATCGTCCCCATCGACCTGGTCACCAACGCCCTGCTGGCGGTCGCGGCCGTCGAGCCGGAGCCCGCCGCGCCGGTCTACTACCACGTCGGCACCGGCGCGCGGAACCCGCTCACCCAACGCCAGCTCGACGAGAACATCCGCAACTACTTCCGCCGTCACCCGCTGCCCGAGGCGGGCCGGGGTCACATCGCGGTGCCGACCTGGCGCTTCCCCGGCGCGAGCCAGATCGAGCGCAGGCTGCGCGCCGGTGAGCGTGCCGTGTCCTTCGCCGAACGGGCGCTCCTGCGACTGCCAGCCTCGCCGCGCACCCGCGACTGGATGACGAAGGTGCACAAGGAAACCAAGCGGATCGAGTCGCTGCGCCGGCTGTCCGACCTCTACGGCGTCTACACCGAGGTCGAGGCCATCTACACCGACAGCAACGTGCTGGCGCTGCACCAGCAGGTGCCCGAGGAGGTCGTCAGCCGGGGCAGCTTCGACGTCGCCGAGGTGGACTGGCCGCACTACCTCCAGGAGGTGCACTGCCCGGCCATCACCGCGCTGCTGCGGCAGTCGGTGACCCGGCGTCCCCGTTCCGGCGCGCGTGGGCCGCTGCCCGAGGGTCGCGACACGGTGGCGGTCTTCGACCTGGAGGGCACGGTGGTGGCGTCCAACCTCATCGAGACCTTCCTGTGGGCCCGCCTGTCCGACCGCCCGAAGGGCGGCTGGGCCAAGGAACTCGCGGCGCTCGCCGGCGCCGCGCCGCGTTACCTGCGCGCCGAACAGCGCAGCCGGGGCGAGTTCATCCGGACCTTCATGCGGCGGTACGCCGGCGCCTCCGAGGAGGCGCTGCGCGATCTGATCCGTGAACGGATGGGTGACGCGCTGCTGCGGCGGGCGCTGCCGGAGGCGATCCGGCAGATCCGGGCCCACCGTGCGGCCGGCCACCGCACCATCCTGATCACCGGCACCGCGGACATCCTCATCGAGTCGCTGCGACCGCTCTTCGACGACGTGGTCGCGAGCCGGTTGCACGTGCGCGACGGCGTCCTGACCGGCTTTCTGGCCTCACCGCCGTTGGTGGGCGAGGCCCGCCTGGCCTGGCTCCGCCACCACGCCGACGACATCGGCGCGGACCTGCGCAGCTCGTACGCGTACGGCGACAGTTTCTCCGACCGATCACTTCTTGAGGGGGTGGGCAACCCGGTGGCCGTCAACCCCGATCCCAAGCTGTACCGCCACGCGAAGCGCCAGAACTGGCGCATCGAGGAGTGGGGCGGGCACACGGTCGGCGCGGTCGAGACCATGGTCGAGCTGACCACCTCGGCCGCCGGCCCCGGCGCGCGGGGAGCGGACCGATGATGCCGGCCCTGGAGTACCGCCAGTCGACTCCCCGCTTCCTTGCCGCCCGGGGCGCCAGTTCCACCAAACTCGGCGGCCGGATGTCCGGGGTGCTCGCCAGCAACGTCGCGCCCCTGCGCCTGGTGCACCGGGCCGAGCCCAGCCTGCCGTCAGGCGACTGGGTCCGGCTGCGACCGCTGCTCTCCGGCATCTGCGGCTCGGACGTCAGCCTGCTGACGGGCCGCTCGTCGCCGTACTTCGGCGCGGTCGTGTCGATGCCCTTCGTGCCGGGGCACGAGGTTGTCGCGGAGACCCTGGACGACCTGCCCAACCTGCCCAAGGGCAGCCGCGTGGTGGTCGACCCGGTGCTGTCCTGCGCCGTACGCGGCGGGGAGCCCTGCCGCTGGTGTCTCGCGGGGCAGCACAGCCGGTGTGACCGGGTGACCGCCGGTCGTGTCTCCGCCGGCCTGCAGACCGGCTACTGCACGGACACCGGCGGTGGCTGGGGTCGGCAGATGGTCGCACACGCGGCCCAGCTGCACGCCGTACCGGACGCGATGGACGACCGCCGGGCGGTGCTCGTGGAGCCGCTGGCCTGCGCGGTGCACTCGGTCCACCGCGCGCAGGTGCCGGCCGGGGCGGCCGTGCTGATCGTCGGCGCCGGCACGGTCGGCCTGTTGACTCTGCTGGCGTTGCGGGCCCTGACCAAGGCCGGCCCCATCTACGTGGTCGCCAAGCACGCGCACCAGCACGCCCGGGCCCGCGAGCTCGGGGCCACCGAGGTGTTCCAGCCGTCCCGCGCGGCTCGCGCGGTGCGGCGCGCCTGTGGCGGGACGCTGGAGCAACCCATGATCGGCGGCGACTTCCTCCTCGGCGGGGCGGACGTGGCCTTCGAGTGCACCGGTGCCGGGGCCGGCCTGGACATGGCGTTGCGGCTGGTCCGGGCCGGTGGCACCGTGCTGCTGTCCGGCATGCCCTCCGGCGGGGTGGATCTGACACCCGTCTGGTTCCGAGAGCTGAACCTCGTCGGGTCGTACGCCTCCAGCGGCAGCGCGGCGGCGAGCCCGACCGCCGAGCCCGACGCCGATGCGCAGGAGACGGGCGAGCACGTCGGCGGCACGTTCGCCGAGGCGATGGCGCTGGCCGCCGAGGCGCCCCTGGACGGCTACGTCGACGCGATCTATCCGCTGTCGCGGTGGCGCGAGGCGCTCGGCCACGCCGCCAAGGCTGGGCAGTTGGGCGCCGTCAAGGTCGCCTTCGACCCCAGTCGCAACTGAATGAGCAGCCTGACGCACACGCACGAGCCGGAACGACGAAAGGACATTTCATGAGCAGACCTGGCTTCGTGCTCGAGGTCGACGAGCGTACGCCGCCGCTGCTCGTCCATCAGGGGGAGGGTTTCCTCCTCGAGCGGTTCCCGCTCGGCACGCGGGTGGTGTACCCGCCGGACTCGCTTCCGCCCATCGCCAACGTCGACGCCGCCATCCAGCGCGCGCTGCTGCACCCGGTGGACTCGCCGCCGCTGCCCGACCTGCTACGCCCCGGGATGCGGTTGACGATCGTCTTCGACGACCTGTCGCTCCCGTTGCCGCAGATGCGCCCGCCGGACATCAGGCAGCGGGTGATCGAGAACGTGCTGGAGCTCGCCGCCGAGGCCGGTGTGGACGACGTCGAGCTGATCGCGGCGAACTCGCTGCACCGGCGGATGACGCCGGCCGAGCTGAAGCGGATCGTCGGCGAGCGGGTCTTCCGCGCGTTCTTCCCGAAGCATCTGAAGAATCATGACGCCGAGGATCCGGACGGTCTGGTCCACCTCGGCACCACCCCCCACGGCGAGGACGTGGAGATCAACCGGCGGGCGGCCGAGAGCGATCTCATCGTCTACGCCAACATCAACCTCACCGCGATGAGCGGCGGCAGCAAGTCGGTCACCGTGGGGCTCGGCTCCTACAAGAGTCTGCGCCACCACCACAACGTCCACACGCTGCGCCACTCGCGTTCCTTCAACGACCCTCCGAACTCGGCCATGCACCACTCGTACGACCGGATGGCCGAGGTGCTGGGCGAGGCGGTCAAGGTCTTCACGGTCGAGACCACGCTGAACCTCGACTCGTTCCCCAACCAGGTCGGCTTCCTCAACAAGCGCGAGTGGGAGTGGGGGATCGGCGACCAGCTCTCCTACCTGGCCGCCAAGCGGGCCAACGATCTGACGCCGGCCAAGCTGCGCCGACGCGTCTGGCAGAACAACGACGCGCCGTACGGGGTGACCGGGGTCAACGCGGGCCGGCCGGACTCGGTCCACCCGCTCACGCTCGCCAACGTGCACCGTCAGCAGCTCACCGAGGTGCAGGGTCAGAGTGACATCGGCGTGTGGGGACTGCCCTTCATCTGCCCGTACAACGTCAACTCGATCATGAACCCGATCCTGGTGATGTCGCTGGGCCTGGGCTACTTCTTCAACCTCTACCGCAACCAGCCCATCGTGCGGCGCGGCGGGGTCGGCATCTTCTACCACCCGATGCCCAAGGAGTTCCACCCGGTGCACCACCCCAGCTACATCGACTTCTTCGAGGAGGTCCTGCCGCAGACCACCGACCCGGCGGCGATCGAGGCGAAGTACGAGCAGCAGTACGCGCAGGACCCCTGGTACCGGCACCTGTACCGGACCAGCTACGCGTACCACGGCGTGCACCCGTTCTACATGTGGTACTGGGGAGCGCACGCGATGGAGCACCTCGGCGACGTGATCTTCGTCGGCGCCGACCGGAAGACGGCGGCGGTGATGGGCTTCCGGGCGGCGTCCTCGCTCGCCGACGCGTTGGAGATGGCGCGCGACACCGTCGGGTCGAGCCCGAGCATCACCTACCTGCACGCCCCGCCGGTGACGCTGGCGGACGTCCGATGACCCGGGAGGCGACGTGCGCCTGATCGACGAGGTGAGGCTGCTGCGCGGCCGCCGCGACTGGCGTGGCCGGGCGACGACCCCTCGCTCCGCCGAGCCGTACGAGATCCGCCGCGAGCGTGCCGAGTTCCCCACCGCCTGGGCGCGTACCCGGGCGGCGGGGGCGGTCCGCTTCGGCCTCCAGCGGGGCGTGCTCAAGTCGGTGGCCTGGACACAGACCCATCCGGTCATCCGCGGCACCGAGTACCTCGACGGTCTGCAGGGGCCCGCCGTCTTCGTCTCCAACCACGCGAGTCACCTGGACACGCCGCTGATCCTCGGCTCGGTGCCCCGCCGGTTCGCGCGGCGGCTGGCCGTCGGGGCCGCCGCCGACTACTTCTTCGACGCACGCTGGCGCGCGGTCGTGACGTCGCTGGTGTTCAACGCGTTCCCGATCGAGCGGCAGGGCGACCGGCGGCTGCGCAGCCTCGCCACCAAGCTGCTCGGCGACGGTTGGAGCCTGCTGCTGTTCCCGGAGAGCAGCAGGTCCACCGACGGTTGGATGAGCGGGATGCGGTTGGGCGCGGCGCACCTGTGCTGCACGCACAACGTGCCGGCGGTGCCGGTGGCGCTGCGGGGCACGTTCGGTGCCATGCCGCGGGGCCGGAACTGGCCGGTGCCGGGCCGGCGTACCGTCGTGGTGCGCTACGGCCGGCCACTGTGGCCCCGGGAGGGCGAGGGAGCGCGGGCGTTCCACGAGCGGATGACCGCCGCGATCGGTCGACTGTGGGTGGAGGAGGAGGTCGGCTGGTACCGCTCACTGCGGACCGCGCCGGCCGCCGCGGTCGCGTCCACTGCCGGGCCGCAGGCCGCCGAGTGGCGGCGGCTGTGGGAGTCGACGCGCCCGCTTCCCGCGGCCGACGGCCGCCCGGCCCGTCGCATCTGGCCGACCAGCCGGTCCTGACCGGGCAGCACCGCCACCACCGGTCAGGGAATCCGCCGCCGGGCTACGGCCGCTCGCGCGGGAGGTCGGTGGGTGCCGGCCCGGCGACCGCGTCGCCGGGCCGGAGACGGTACGCGGCGAAGAAGACCGCCAGTCCCACCACGACGGCGCCGGCCAACAGGGCGTTCTCCGCGACGCTGTCGACGGTCGGCAGCGCCTCCGCGTGGGCCAGGTGGAACAGCAGGTGTGGCGTGTTCGCGACAACCGACGCGGCCGCTGCGGCGAGACACAACTCCCGCACCGGCCGCGCGGCCGCCCATCCGAGGACGACCGCCAACGCCAGGTAGGCGTAGCCCAGGTCGGACAACAGGTGCTCGTTGTACGGGCCACCGGCGGCCACCCAGCCCGCGCCGAACGGGAACCAGTCGAAGAACCACCGTGGCGCGACGGACGCCGGCACGCCGAGGGCGAGCATCTGCGCGGCCAGTAGTGCCGAACCGATCCGAATCCACCGCATGGGGCTCTTCCTGGGCTCTTCTGCGTCGTGTGTCGGCATCTTGCCTCTGCTCAAAGGTTCGTTGACACCCTTCAACGCGGGCATCTATGGTTCGACCGTTCCTCGGCCAATGAATTAGTAGCACAGACTGGCTTATACGGGAGGGGGCTGCGACGTTGCGATCGTACGGGTCCTACATCGCAGGTCAGGACGTTCCAGCGGAGAAGTGGGTACATTGCCTGCGCGCCTCGGCGGTGCTCGACGACATGCTGCCGCAGCTTTCCCTCAAGCGTGACCTGGACCGTGGTCGTCGGCACGACGGCGACGACCACGCGAGTGTCCTGGCCCGCTGCGCGGTGGCCGACGAGGCCGTCGTCGAGCAGGCCATCCAGGCCGCCGCGGCGGCGGCGCCCGTCTGGGGCGCGATGCCTCTTCGGGTACGGCTCCAGGTGGCGCACCGGCTGCACGAGGAGCTGCGTCGGCGCCACGACGAGGTGGTGGAGGTCCTCGTCCACGAGGGCCACCCCCGCGCGCTCGCCGAGTGGGAGTTGGCCGGCTGCCTGCACGGCACCAGCCCCGAGACGATCGGGCTGTGCGCGGAGCAGATGCACCGGGAGTACGAGGACGCGAACCGGCGTCTGCTGGTGGTACGCAAGCCCGACGGCGTGGTCGCGCTGAGCCCACCGCAGAACGCGGCGGCGGTCAACTCGCTGCTCGGGGTGCCCGCGCTCGCCGCCGGCAACGCGCTCGTCGTGAAGGCGCCGCGCGGGAGCCCCTACGGCGTGATGTTCGTGCTGCGCGAGATCGTGGCGCCGATCCTCGACGAGGTCGGCGCGCCTCCCGGCACCCTGAACGTGGTCTGCGGCCCACCCAAGCGGATCCTCGACCAGTTCCTGGCCAGTCCGCTCGTGGACGACATCTTCTACTTCGGCAGCAGCGAGCTCGGCATCCCGCTCGGTGAGGAGGCGGTCCGCCGGGGCAAGAAGCCGATCCTCGAGTTGGCCGGCAACGACGGCTGCGTGGTGTGGCACGACGCCGACCTGGACCGTGCCGCCGAAGCGCTCACCGAGAGCTTCTTCGGGTCCGGCCAGATCTGCATGGTCCCCAACTACGTGGTGGCCCATCCGGCCATCGCGGACCGCCTGCTGGCCCGCCTGATCAGCCACGCCCGCAAGATCCGGCCCGGTCGTCCCGAGGACCCGGACGTGCTGCTGTCGCCGGTGCTCAAGAGCGACCAGTTCAATCGGTACGTCGAGCAGGCCACCGAGTGCGGCGCCGAGGTGCTCGCCGGTGGTAACCGGATGGAGCTGGACGGCTCGATCTCGTCCACCGGGGTGTTCGTCGAGCCGACCGTCCTGCGGGTCAACGGCCTGGCCGACGCCCGGGCGGTGTGGGCGGTGGCCCGGGAGACCTTCTTTCCGCTGCTGCCGGTGGTGGTGCCCGACCCGGACCACGGCGACGGCCTGCTCGACGACGTCATCGACTTCCTCAACGCCAACGAGTACGCCCTGCGCAACTCGGTCTGGACCGGCGACGAGTCCACCGTCGAGCAGTTCGTCGCCCGGGTGCACAACGGCGGCCTGCTCAAGATCAACGACTCGCACATCGGCTTCGTCCCGTACCTGTCCACCCACGGTGGCGCCGGCCTGACCGGCGGCCCGCTGGGCGAGAGCAACTATCCAATGCTGCGGACGTCGCACCTGCAGGGCATCAGCATCGGCCGCGACGTCCAACCCCGGCGGGCGGCACTCGCCTCCCCGCTGCGTGCCGAGCGGGAGGGTCTGGCCGCATGAGTTTTCTCGACACCGAGCGGGACACCTGCGACATGCTGCTTCCGGGCCTGCTCAAGAGGCTCGGCGAGGTTCCCCTGATGGAGCTGGAGCGCCCGGGTGGCCCGGGCGTCGCCCTCTTCCGGGAGGCCGGCGGCGCGGGTCTGGTGGTGCCCAAGACGTACCAGGGGCTCGGCGCGTCCGCCCTCCAGGCCGTGCGGGTCACCCGCGCCCTGGCCGCCCAGGCGCCGTCGCTGGCGGTCGCCACCACGATGCACCAGTTCTCGGTCGCCGGCCTGGTGGCGCTTGCCAGGGCGAACGTCGGCTTCGAGTGGATGCTGCTGGAGGCGGTCGCCACCGATCGCCGGCTGGTCGCGTCCGGTTTCGCCGAGGGACACGCCGGCCGCGGCATCCTGACGCCCACCATGACGGCCCGGCGGGACGGCAAGAACTGGCGGGTCACCGGAGCGAAGCGGCCGTGCAGCCTCTCCGCCTCGATGGACCTGCTGACCGCGAGCGTCGCCGTGCCCACCGACGACGGCGGCACCCGCCTGGGTGTGGCGCTCATCCCGGCGGAGTCGCCGGGCATCACGATCGAGCCCTTCTGGGCGACGTCGGTGCTCACCGGCGCCGAGTCCGACGCCGTACTGCTCAACGACGTCGAGGTGCATCCGGACCTGTTCGTCTACCCGGAGGTCGCGCTCGACGGCCAGCTAGACGACCTGCAGACCATCGGGTTCGTCTGGTTCCAGCTCCTGGTGACCGCGTGTTACCTGGGGGTGGCGTCGGCGCTGGTGGAGCGCGCGATCACCAGCGGCCGGGGACCGGTTACCGAACGGGCGGACGTGGCGACGGCCGTGCAGGGCGCGGCGATCATGTTGGACGGCGCGGCACGGAGCCTCGACGACGGCGACGGCGGCAACGACGCACTCGGCCGGGCGCTCGTGGTGCGGTTCGCCGCCGCCAACGCGATCGCCACGGCGGTGCGCGGGGCGGTGGACCTGCTCGGTGGGATGGCGTTCATCTCCTCGCCCGAGGTGGCCTATCTGGCCGCCGCGTCGCACGCGGTCGCCTTCCATCCGCCGTCCCGGGTGAGCACCGCCGGGCAGCTGACGGCCTGGTTCGGCGGCCAGCCGCTCGTGGTGAGTTAGGGGGAGTGGTGACCACCAGCAGCGTAGAGACCGATCACCAGGTACGGGAGCAGGTCCGGGACAACTACCGTCGGTTCCTGTCCCGGGGCCGCGCCAAGCTCGGCGACATGTTCGGCGGGCACGTCGAGGTCGGCTCCGAGGGCGCGTGGGTGTACACGTCGGACGGCGACCGCTTTCTCAACGTGGGTGGGTACGGCGTGTTCCTGCACGGCGCCCGGCACCCGGCCGTGGTCGCCGCCGTCATCGCGCAGATCCAGAGCCACCCGATAGCCACCCGGATGATGCTGGAGCCGTCGGTGGCCGAGGCCGCGGCGGCGCTCGTCGCGGTGGCGCCGCCCGGGCTCACCCGCGTGCACTTCGCGGGCTCCGGCGCGGAGGCCGTGGAGGCGGCCATCAAGATGGCCCGGGTCCAGGGCCGGCGCAGGCTCGTCTCGACCGTCAACGGTTACCACGGCAAGACCATGGGCGCCCTCTCGGTCACCGGGCAGGACCTCTACCAGCGCCCCTTCCGCCCGCTGTTGCCGGACGCCACGCACGTCCCGTACGGCGACGCCGAGGCGCTGGGTACCGTGCTGGCGGCTGGACCGCCGGCCTGCGTGATCATGGAGCCGGTGCAGGGCGAGGGTGGGGTGGTCATTCCACCGTCCGGTTACCTGCGTGAGGTGTCCCGACTGTGCCGGGAGCACGGCGCGTTCCTGGTGCTCGACGAGATCCTCACCGGCGTCGGCCGTCTCGGCCACTGGTGGGGCGCTCTCCGCGAGGGCGTGACACCGGACGTGCTGCTGGCCGGCAAGAGCCTGTCCGGCGGCATCGTGCCGGTCTCCGCCGTGCTCGCCACCGCCGAGGCGTTCCAGGCCTTCGACAAGGATCCGTTCCTGCACACGTCGACGTTCTCCGGCGCGCCCATCGCGATGGCCGCGACCCGCGCGGCGATCGCGGCCGCCACCGAGGAACGGTTGGTCGAGCGCGCGGGGACGCTCGGCGACGAGCTGCTGGCCCGCCTGCGGGCGGTAGCCGCCGGGTACCCGCACCTGGTGCGTGAGGTACGCGGCGTCGGGCTGCTGATCGGCGTGGAGTTCGCCGGTCCGGGGCTCGCCGGCGAAGCAATCCTCGAACTCCTCCACGCCCGGGTGATCGTGAACCACTCGCTGAACGCCAGCGCCGTGCTGCGCCTCACTCCACCCGCGGTGCTCTCCGGCGACGAGGTCGCCCTCCTGGTCGACGCGTTCGACGGCGCGCTGCGCACGCTCGGCCACCGCTATCCGACAGCAGACCGGCTGGGGGTCCACTGACATGCGACGGGTCGAGATTCAAGCGTTCCTACCCGGTGGGGACGGCGGCACGGTGTTCGACCAACTGGTCGACTTCGAGCGCTACCCGCACCTGGTCGACGTCGTCCAGACGGTGACGGTGCAGTCGCCGGCCGACGCGGGCCGGGTCGTCAGCTCGTGGGAGGTCCTGTTCCGCAACGGGATCCTCGCCTGGACCGAGGCCGACGACCTGGACCGCGATCGTCTCACGATCGAGTTCGACCAGATCGACGGCGACTTCGACGAGTTCTCCGGCGCCTGGACGCTGCGCCAGGACCCGGACGGAGTGGCGATGACGTTCGTGGCGAGCTTCGACTTCGGCGTGCCGAGCCTCGCCAGCATCATCGACCCGGTCGCCGAGCGGGTGCTCACCGAGACGATCCACCACGTCCTCCGGGGACTGTTCCCGGCGGTGACCATCCCGGACGGCGTCCTGGCGACCGCGTCGGCCGGCGTCGGCGGAAAGGCCTGACGATGGACCAGCTGAACACCTTCGACACGCCGACGACCGCCCGGCTGCACCGCGCGGAGTGGTTCGCCGGGCTCGCGCTGGCGAGCGGCCTGTTCATCGCGCACTGGGACGAGATCCGGTGGCTGCCGGCGATCGGGCTGTTCCTCTACATCGACCTGATCGGCTACCTCCCCGGCGCGATCGCCTACCATCGCAGCCCCGACGGGCGGATCTCCAAGGCGTACTACGTCCTCTACAACAGCATGCACAGCCTGCTCAGCGCGGGTCTGGTGGTGGCGCTGTGGGCGTGGCTGATCGGGCCGGAGTGGGCGCTGCTGGCCGTGCCGATCCACCTCTTCGGTGACCGTTCGCTCTTCGGCAACCAGCTCAAACCCTTCGGCGTGCCGTTCGAGCCGAAGCGCCTGCCCGCCTTCGACGCGCTGCTGCGCGAGGTGACCGGCCGTCCGTCGCCGACCCCTGCCGGGCGAACCGACGCACCGGTCCCGGCGGCCACGTCGAGACCCACCTCGGTGGCCTGATGAGCCGGCCGGGCTCCGCGCCGAGCGGTTGGCAGCGCGACGACCCGCGGGCCGCCCGACAGCCTGCCCTCGCCGGCGACGAGGAGGCGTCCGTCGTCGTCCTCGGAGGTGGGCTGGCCGGGCTCGCGCTGGCGTACCAGTTGACGAACCATCTGCCCGCGAGCGACATCCTGGTCCTGGAGGCAACCGAGGTCGGCGCCGGCGCCAGCGGACACAGCACGGGCATCGTCGGCCCCGGGGTGGGCGGCCCGATCACCACCCTCGTCAAACGCTACGGGCGGGACCGGGCCCGGACCATGTTCGCCGCCACGCTCGACGGGATCGCCGCGCTGCGGCGGTTGGCCGGCGCCCTGCCCGACGGCTGTGAGCTGACCGACGGCTTCCAGCTCGTGGCCGCGTCGGCCCCCGCACACGCCGGATCGCTCCGACGTCAGGCGCAGACCCTGGGCGACCTCGGCTTCGGCGCCTCCTACCTGGACCGCGACGGCACCATCGAACGGCTCGGCAGCGCCCGCTACCACGGCGCGTTGTGCTATCCCGACGTGGCGCTGGTCAACCCGTGGCTGCTGGTCCAGGCGCTCCGGACGGCGCTGCTCACCGCCGGGGTACGCATCGCCGAGAACACGCCGGTCACCGCGATCACGGGCGGCGACCCGGTCACGCTGACGGCCGGCGGTCATCGGGTACGCGCCAGACAGGTCGCCCTGACCACGGACGGCTTCACCACCGGGCTGGGACTGTTCACCCGGAACGTCGCGGTGATCCGTACCCATGTCCTGCGCACCGGCCCCGTACCCGCCGAACTGCTGGCGCGGACCGGTTGGGACGGGCGCGGCGCGGCCATCGACAGCCGTTCCTTCTTCAACTACCTGCGGATGACCGCCCGTGGCCGGCTGCTGTTCGGCGGTGGTCCCGCCCTGCTGGAGCCACGGGTCGACGAGCGCGGCATCGCCGCCGTGCGGGACCGGCTGGTACGCGAGCTCGCCGCGACCTTCCCGGCGCTGGCGGACGTGCCGGTGACCGACTTCTGGTCCGGCGTCACGGCGTCCACGTTCGACCGGCTGCCGATCGTCGGTCCGGTGCCGGGCCGGCCGGGCGTGTGGTTCGCGGGTGCCTGGTGTGGGCACGGCCTGGCCCTCTCCGCTCTGACGGCCGAGCTGCTCGCCCCCCGGCTGGCCGACGCCTCGAATCCGAAGGCGGCCGACCCGACCGCGCCGCTGCCGGAGCTGCCCTGGCTGCGCAGCACCGCGGGCCTGATGCCGACGGGTCGGGTCGGCAATCTGCTGCTGGCCGGCTACCTGCGTGGGCTGGACGCGGCCGACAAGATCGCCCCCGCCCGCCGCTCGTCCGCCCTCGTGACCCCGGTCGCGGCCACCGACCCGACGTCGGCCGTCGAGCCAACCCGGCCCCCGGTCGCGGTGGCGACGGAGCTGCCGGTCTCCGCGGCGTCCGGGCCGGCCACCACGCCCGACCTGCCGGTCGCCGCGGCCCCCGCGCCAGCGGCCACCGCGACGGTGCCGCCGGTCGGTGCGGCCGCGGAGCCACCGGCCCCGGCCACCGGGTTGCCGCCGGCGGCGACGGGCGGCTCCGCCGTCGCCGGCAACCGGGCGGCGGAGCAGCAGGTCGACGTCGTCATCGTGGGGGCGCGGGTGGCCGGCTCGGCGCTGGCGGCCCGGCTCGCCGCCGCCGGGTTGTCGGTGGCCGTGTTCGACCGCGGCGACCTGCCCGCGCCGACCCTGTCCACGCACATCCTGCACGGCACCGAGGACCTGCGGATCGAGGGCGTGTACGACACCGTCGTCGGGCTCGGTGTGCCGCCGCTGCACGACGTGTGGGTCCGGCTGGACGATGTGAAGTTGCACTTCCGCCACCCGGACGATCCCGGGCTGTGTCCACCCCGGGACGTCCTCGACCAGGTCCTGCTGGAGCGGGCGGTCGCCGCCGGCGCCAAGACCTCCACCGGCACCGCCGTCGTCGGGCTGCGGCGCGGCGTGGACGGCGTGGTGCGTGGCGTGACCGTGCAGCGCGCCGACGGGTCGGTCCAGGACGTGTCGGCGCGGCTGGTGGTGGGCGCGGACGGCCGTAACTCGTCGGTGGCCCGGTGGGCGGGCGCCCGGCAGTACCTGACGGCGCGCAGCGAACGGGCTCTGCTCTGGCGGTACTTCACCGGCGTCCGGATCCCGCCGGCGCTGCTGTGGCACCGCATCGGGGCGCACATCGTCTCGATCCTGCCCACCGGTCCCGAGGACTTCGTGGTCATCGCGCAACCTCCGGAGCGCCTACAGGGTGAGTTGGCCGGTCGGGACGTGGCCGGGTTCCTGCGGCACGTCGAGACGGTCAGCCCGGAGGTGGGCCACCTCGCCGCCTCCGGCGAGCCGGTGGGGAACCTGAACCGGGTGGTGCGGTACCCGTGCTTCTTCCGAAAGCCGTTCGGGCCGGGCTGGGCCCTGGTGGGCGACGCCGGGCACGCCAAGGACGCGACCCTGGGCCACGGGATCAACGACGCGCTGCGGAACGCCCGCGGACTCGCGGCGGTGCTCACGGCGCACTGGGAGCAGCCGGCGGCGCTGTCGTCGGGGCTCGCCCGGTGGGCACGCGACCGGGACCGGGCCGAGTTGCCGAACTACTGGTACGGCCAGGACATCGGCCGGGGCGGCACGGTCACCGCGATGGAGCACGCGTTCCTCGCCGGCCTCCGGCGCAACCCTCGGGCCGTGGGTCGGCTCGACGACGTGATGGGCGACCGGCTCGACGCCGACCGGCTGCTCACCCTGCCCCGGCTGGTGGGTGCCGTCGCCCACCGGGTCACCGGCGGCGAACCCGCCTCGGCCGTCGGGCGCGAGGCCGTGGACCTTGTCCAGCTCGCGTGGGCGCGCCGGCGTGCGGCGACCCGTCACGACCCGTCCGCTCCCTGAGAGGTGGAGGCCGCCGCCATGGAACCGTTGACCGCACTGGCCGTCCTGCGTCGGCACGCGCAGCACTCCAGCGCCGCGCTGTCGCTGAACCGGGACACGCGGCACTTCACGATGGCCGGCCTCGACGGGTTCATCGCGTACCGGCCGGCCGGGCGGCGGCACGCCGTGCAACTGGGCAGCGTCTACGCCGACCCGGAGGACCGCAAGCGGCTGCTCGGCGCGTTCCACGGGTGGGCCCAGCAGGAGGGCCGGCGGTTGTGCGCGGTCCAGCTCACCCCGGACGACCTCGACCTGTACGCCGAGTTCGGTTACCAGCTCAGTCAGCTCGGCGCCGCCTACTCGATCGACCTGGACAGCTTCAGTCTGCGCGGCCGCAAGTTCGAGAAGGTGCGTAACAAGTTGGCGCGTTCCCGGCGGGCCGGGGTCACCGTGGTCGAGGCTGGCCGGGACGTGCCGTACGACGCGGCGCTCACCGCCCGGCTGGACGCCATGGACGCGCGCTGGCTCGCCGACAAGGGCCGGCACGTCAAGCAGATCGAGTTCCTGGTCGGTGAACGTGCCCGCCGGGACGACCCCGTACGCCGGCTGTTCCTCGCGATGTTCGACGGTGAGCCGGTGGCGTACGTGTCGTACTCCCCGGCGTTCGGCCGCGAGGGCGGGTGGCTGTACGACATCACGCGCCGTGAGCCCGACGCGCCGCCCGGCGCGGTCGATCTGGCGTTCGTGGTCGCGTTGCAGCGTTTCCAGGCCGAGGGTGTGGGATGGCTGCACCTGGGCCTCACGCCGTTTCGCGAGCTGTCGCCCCGGCACCAGCCGGCCGCTGGCAGCCACCGGGGTACGGACCGGCTGGTCGGGTTCATCGCCGAACACGGCGACTGGATCTACCCGGCCCGCAGCCAGGCCGAGTTCAAGGAGAAGTGGCAGCCACGGGTGACGCCCGAGTACGTCGGCTTCTACCCGAGCGTGTCCCTGCGTACCGTCTGGCGGTTGCTGCGGCTGACCCGGGCGGTGTGACAGACCGGCGGTCGTCCCCGAAAGCCACCGGGGCTTGCGGAGACGACCGCCGATTTCAGCTCCGCGTCACTCGACGGTCAGGCGGATGCGCCGCCGCCGGGCCGCGACGAGCGCGACCGCGCCGACCAGCAGCAGGAGGATGCCGGCGCCGGCGATCGTGAGGGCCTTGACGCCGGTGATCGGCAGGCCGGGGTCGCCGGACCCACCGCCGTTGCCCGTGCCGCCGCTGGGACCGGCGGTGGGGCTGCCGCTGGGCTGACCGCTGGGACCGCCGCCGACCGGGGCGCCCGGCTGGTCGACGGTGTACGCGCGCTCCACCGTGTCGGCCGTGACCGGAGACTTCGCCCGGAAGTAGTCGACCAGCACGGTGAGGTCGTTGTCGCCGGTCGCGAGCGGGTCGACGCCGCCGGCGAGCGCCTTGAAGTTGTCGCCGCCGGAGGCCAGGAACGAGTTGACCGTCACCCGGTAGGTGCCCTTCGGGTCGACGACCGTGCCGTTGAGGAAGATCCGGTCGGCGATGACCCGGTTACCGGCGGGACCGTTCGGGTCGTAGACGTAGCTGAAGCCCTTCGAGACGCCCAGGTGCAGGAAGGGCCGCGACGCGCCCGCCGGCTGCCACTGCTGCTCCAGCGTCTCCTTGATCTCGGCACCGGTGTACGTCTTCGTGATCACGTCGTTGGCGAACGGCTGGACGGTGGCGGCGTCGGCGAAGGTGACGGTGCCGTCGGGACGCTTGACGAAGTCGGCGCGCAGGCCGCCCGGGTTCATGAAGGCGATCTGCGCCCCGCCCCGGTTGGCCGCGCGGGTGCCCTCCAACTGGACGTCCGCGATGAAGTTGCCGAGGGTCGACTCGTTGCCACGGTCCTCGACGCCCTCGGCGGTGACGGCCCGCTTGATGTCGGCGGTGATCTCGCCGATCTTCACCTTGCCCTGTACGTCGGCCTCGGCCTTCTTGTCGGCGACGAACTGCGTGACCGCCGGATCCGCCGGATAGCCCTTGATCGGCAGGAGCGCGCCCTCGGCGGCCGTCACCTTGCCGTCGGCGATGGTGAGCTTGACCTGGTCCAACGCGTCCCCGTACCGGCCGGTCTGCAGGACGGGCCGCTTGTGCCCCAGGTTCGGCACGTCGTACGCGCAGTTGTACGGGACGTGGGTGTGACCCGAGATGATGACGTTGATGTCGGCGCTGGCGCCGGTCACGATCTTGCCGAAGGGAGTGGTCGGGTCCGCCACGGCGGCGCAGGCGGCGGCGTCCGTCCCGCTCGCCTCCGAGCCCTCGTGCACGAGGAGCACGACGGCGTCCACGTCCTCGTCGGCCTTCAGCTTCGCCGCGACGCGGTTCGCCTCGGCGGTCGGGTCCTTGAAGGTCAGGCCCGGGATGCCGGCCGGCGACACCAGCGACGGGGTCTCCAGGGTGACCGCGCCGACGACGCCGATGCGGACGCCGCCGACCGTCAGCACGGTGGACTCCGCCAGGCGGCCGGGAGCGGCCTCGGTGCCCCGGTACACGTTCGCGGCCAGGTACGGGAAGCCGGCGCGGGGGATGACCCGGTCGTTGAGGTCGTCGAATCCGCGGTCGAGTTCGTGGTTGCCGATGCTCGACGCGTCGACGCCGATCATCTTGAGGAAGTCGATCGTGGGCTCGTCCTTCTGCACGAGCGAGATGAACGGGGACGCGCCGATGCTGTCACCGGCGGACAGGAGCAGGGTGTTGTCGTTGGCCGCCCGCAACTGCTTGATCATGCCGGCCATCTGCGCGGCGCCACCGACTCCCGCCGTGGGCGCCTCCAGGCGGCCGTGGAAGTCGTTGAAGCCGAGGATCTGCACCTCGGTCGGCGCGGCCTGCGCCGGTGCCGGCGCGGTGCCCAGCACGACGAGTGTCGCCGCGGCTGTGGCAAGTGCCGCGCGCAAGGAAAGGGAACGCAACTGATACTCCTCATCGAACCATCGGTGGAAGCGCCGTCCGGGCGCCCTCGAAGGAGATTGCTTGATCTTCGCGCTCATGGTCAGTCATCTGTGTGAATGGCGAGTAACGTACCCGTTCACGTGACCATCAGGTAATTCTCGGTGCTGAACCACGCTCGTGCAGAGCGAGCCAGACCCGGTCGGCGGTGAGTGGCAGATCGGTGAAGCGGACGCCGGTCGCGTCGCGCAGGGCGTTCGCCAGCGCCGCCGCGACCGGATTGAACGGGCTCTCGCTCATCGACTTCGCGCCCAGCGGCCCGACGGCGTCACGCGTCTGCGCGAAGTGGACCTCCGTTCGCGGGATGTCGGCGAGGGTCGGCAGGTGGTACTGGCGGAACGCGGCAGTGGTGACCGTACCGCCGGCGTCGACGCGTACCTCCTCGCACAGGGCGGCCCCGATGGCCTGGGCGACCCCGCCCTCGACCTGGCCCCGGCACTGCATGGGGTTCACGACCGTGCCGGCGTCGGCGGCGTGGACGCTGCGCAGGATGCGGATCTCGCCCGTGTCCGGGTCGACCGCGACCCGGAACCAGTGCGTGTTGAAGGCCACCGACCGTGGTGTGCCCGCGCAGCGCCCGTCGGCGGCTGTCCGCTCACCGACCGACTGGGCGAGTTCCCACAGGTCCGGCAGGGACAGCCGGTTTCCGGCGCAGTCGAGGGCGTCGGCGACGAGCCGGCAGCGCGCGACCGGTACGCCGGTGTGCGCGGACGCGAGCGCGAGCAGGCGGTCCCGCAGCGCCGAACAGGCTCGCAGGACGGCGGTGCCCGCGACGATCGTGCCGGTGCTGCCGAACGCCCCGGTGTCGTGGCCGACCAGGTCGGTGTCGGACTGGCGGATGACGATCCGGTCCGGCGTCGTGCCCAGCGTCTCGGCGGCGAGCTGCTGGTGCACGGTGGTGCTGCCGTTGCCGAATTCGGCGGTGCCGACGGCGACCTCGAAACGCCCGTCGGGCAGCAGCGTCACCCGGGCGTCCGCGTGGTGACCACCGGGTGGCGCGGTGGCGATCATCGACAGGGCCATGCCGTGCCCGGTGAGCCAGCCGGGCGGTGGGGGCGGTCCGGCGTCCCTTCCGGCGGCGGCGACGACGTCCAGACACTGGTCGAGTCCGTAGCTGCCCACGGTCAGGTCGTCGTCGTGGCCGGCGGGAGGAACGAGCCGTTCACCAGGGCGTACGACGTTGCGGGCGCGCAGGGCGACCGGGTCGATGTCGAGGCGTCGCGCCAACTCGTCGAGGACCGACTCGACGGCGAAGCTGACCTGCCCGAGGCCGTAGCCGCGGAACGCGCCGGCGGGGACGGTGTTGGTGTAGACCGCGTACCCGTCGACCCTCTTGTTCGGGCACCGGTAGACCGACAGGGATTCGTGGCAGCCGTGGAACAGCACACCGGGCCCGTGGTTGCCGTACGCGCCGGTGTTGGAGACGACCCGCAGGCGGATGCCGGTCAGGGTGCCGTCCCGACGGGCGCCGGCCGTCACCTCGACGGTGAACGGATGACGGGTGGTGGTGGCGGTGAACTGCTCCGCGCGGGTGTGTTCGAGTTTCACCGGGCGGCCCGTGCGCAGCGCGGCGAGGACGACGAGGTCTTCGACCAGCATCTCCTGCTTGCCGCCGAAGCCGCCGCCGACCCGTCCGGTGAGCACCCGCACCCGGTCCGGTGGCAGGTCGAACAGCCGGCACAGCGCGCGGCGGGTGAGGAACGGCGTCTGGGTGCTGGAGCGTACGGTCACCCGCCCGTCGGCGTCGACCCAGGCCACTGCCCCGTGCGTCTCCAGGCTGGCGTGCTGCACCCGCTGGGTGCGGAACGTCTGCCGATGCACGACGTCGGCCGCCGCGAGCCCGGCGTCCACGTCGCCGACCTCGGCGTGGATCTCGCCGACCACGTTGTCGGCCGGCCGGGCGATACCGGCCTCGGCGCCCTTGTCGGCGTGCAGGACCGGCGCGCCCGGCGCCATGGCCTCCTCCGGGTCGACGACCGCCGGCAGCACCTCGTAGCGCACGACGACCCGTCGGCAGCCCTCCTCGGCGGCGGCCTCGGTGTCCGCGACGACGGCGGCGACCCGCTGGCCCACGTGCCGCACCACGTCGTCCAGGAGCCGGGTGTCGGCCGGGTCGTCGCTCGCGTGCTCGTGCTGCGCCGTGGAGTAGCGGCGATCGGGGGCGTCGACGTGGGTGAGCACCGCGTGGACACCCGGCAGGGCGAGCGCCGCGGTGGCGTCGACGGCCAGGATCCGCGCGTGCGGGTGGGGCGAGCGCAGCACCTTCAGGTGCAGCAGACCGGGCATGTCGACGTCGAACGTGTACCGGGCCGCGCCGGTGACCACGTCCCGACCGGCCGGCGCCGGCACGTTGGCCCCGACCGCCGCGCCCGAGGCCGGCTCGCGGACGTGGCGGACACCGCGAACGGCGTCCTCGATCGCCCGGTAGCCGGTGCAGCGGCACAGGTTGCCCTTCAACGCCTGCGGGAGCGCGTCGAGCTGGCGCTCGTCGAGCGCGGCGGCCGTCATGATGAACCCGGCGGTGCAGAAACCGCACTGGAAGCCCTGCGCGTCCAGGAAGCGCTGCTGCACCGGGTGCAGGCCGTCGGGCGTGGCCAGACCGCCGATGGTGGTGACCCGGCGCCCCCGGGCCCGGGCCGCCGGGTAGACGCAGCTGTGCACGGGCTCGCCGTCGACGTGCACCGTGCAGGCGCCGCAGTCGCCCGCGTCGCAGCCCTTCTTGACCCCGAAACGGCCGTGTTCCCGCAGGTAGGTACGCAGGCACTGGCCGGGCCGGGGCGCCTGGGGACAGGCGGTCCCGTCGACCTCGATCTCTCCGGCGGTCACCACGTGCTCCTTCCGGCGAGGTCGGCGCGGATCTGCTCGGCGAACAGCAGGGTGAGGTGGCGTCGCCACCGTGGCAGACCGTGCACGTCGTCGACGTACCACTCGGCGGGGATGCCGTCGGTGACGGCCTGCCGCAGGGTGTCGGCCGTGGGCAGGGCGCCGAACCGGAGCTGCGTCGGCCGTACCGTGGACGCGGTCACGGTGAGCACGAACGACCCGTCGGCCGGGTCGGTGCGGCCGACCAGCAGCGCGGCGGACCGGCCGCCGACGAACAGGGATCCCCGGCGGAACGCGGTCGGGCTGCGCAGGGTGGCGGCGGGCAGGGTCATCGACCGCAGGAACTCCCCGGGTACGAGGGCGGTCCTGCCCTCGCCCGTCACGAAGTCGACGACCGCCAGCTCACGCCGGCCGCCCTCGGCGGTGAGCAGCAGGCAGGTGCCGTCCAGGGCCGCGCCCAGCGAGATCATCGGCCCGGCCGGCAGCGCGGTGCACAGGTTCCCGCCCACGGTCGCCGTGTTCCAGATCTTGAAGGAGGCGAGGAAGGCCTCGCAGCATCGGCGGACCAGGTCCCGCAGCGCCGTCGACGGCACCACCGTGGACCGCGCCAGCTCCGCGATCGTGCACGTCGCGGCGATGTCCAGGCCGCCTGGTGTCGCGGTCACCGGCGGCCAGTCCTCGCCGGTCAGGTCGCGGAGTCGGCGGAGGTGTCGCTGGGGCTCGGAGAACAGGTACGTGCCACCGGCGAGCCAGGCGTCGCCCGGCTGCCAGCGACCGGCCGCCGCCGCCGGCACCACCGTCCGCACCGAGTCCAGATCCACCCCGCACACCCCGTCCCGCGAACCCGGTCGGCTCACCTGACAGCCATCTCAGCAGTGCGCGAGGTCGCATCCCATTGGCGCAGGGCACGAAGGCGGCCGGGTGGTCGCCGCCGCGAGTTGGGCGTTCGCACAGCGGGCGCCTTGGTCCAAGCGCCCCGCCCCCGAGTGCGGGCGGGGCGGCGATCGGTGGCGGGGGTGCTGACGGCTACAGCATGTTGGCTGGTGTCACGATGCGGAAGGACCGGTAGGTCTTCGTGACAGATCCCGCCTGCGCGACGCCGGCGGAACCTGGATCCGCTACGCCTCAGGCGATCACGCCCGGCCGCGACCCCGGATCTGAACCGAACCCGGCGGGAACGTTACCTTGGGTCCTGTTTAGTCGGTCGGAAATCGACAGCGAGGACCAACATGGATGACATTGTGATCGTGTTCGGCACGGCGCTGGTTGGCGCGATCGCCACCGACGGCTGGGTTTCGGTCCGTGACGCGGTGACCGGTCTGTGGCACCGTGCCCTCGACACCCGGGCCGCTGAGAACGTTGGTAGCGACCTCGAATCCCTACGCACGGAAATCCTCGAAGCCCGCGCGGCCCGCGACCAGGACACTGAGGACGCCCTCACCGGCGAGTGGCGTTCGCGGCTGCACCGGCTGCTGCGCGCCGACCCCGATATGGCTGCCGCCTTGCGCGAGGTCCTCGACCAGGTTCTGACCCCCGCGCTGCGACCCGCCGACCAGGCACTCGTACAGGAACTGCGGGGAGACAACGGCCAGCAGATCCACATCGTTGCCGGGAAAGACGCCTACACCGCCCTCGGGAACCAGGTCAACATCGGCGGTAGCCAGACCAATATCGGCCCGGTGTGACCACGATGCCCGCTGACGGTAAGGCAGGCCCGGACGGTACCGCTCAGCAACCTCCACCTCCACCTCCAGCGGATGGTGACCGGCCGAAGATCGAAGCCCGTGCCGGGGGAAACGCTTACACCTCGTTCGGAACCCAGACGAACATCGCCGGGGACCAGCACAACTATCCGGCGCCGGTACCGGCGCCGGAGCGCGTGTCGTGCAGCCTGCCTCGGGACACCGCGGCGTTTACCGGCCGGAGCACCGAGTTGGACTCCATCACCGATGCCGTGCGGCAGGCGGACATCGGCGGCATCCACGCGATCGTTGGGATGCCCGGTATCGGTAAGACCGCCCTGGCCGTGCACGCAGCTCACCAGCTTGCCGACCGGTTCCCCGACGGCCAGCTGTTTCTTGACCTGCACGCGCACACACCGGGACAGCAGCCCACCGATACATTCCGCGCGCTGGCGATGCTGCTGCTCGCCGACGGCCTATCCGTATCCTCGCTTCCCGCACACCTAGAAGAACGCGCCACGCTGTGGCGCGACCGGACCGCGGACAAGAAGCTGCTGCTGATCCTCGACAACGCCGCCAGCAGTAGCCAAGTCAGTCCGCTGCTGCCCGGCAATCCCGCCTGTCTGATCATGATCACTGCCCGACGCCACCTCGGTGACCTGCCCGGACAGACCAGGTCGCTGCCCCTGGACGACCTGTCCCCCCGAGAAGCCCGGAACATGTTCGACCGCTCAGCCGAACGCACTGTCGACGACAGCGACGACATCGAAACCCTGACCAAACTCTGCGGCTATCTACCGATGGCGATCACGATCGTCGCCCGCGTCTACAACCAGCACCCGCGTTGGAGCATGGCCGACCTGATCTGTGAGACCGAAACCCGGATACTGCGCTTGACCGCCGAAAACAACACCGTGGCAGCCGCGTTCGACCTGTCCGTGCACTACCTGACCGACCAGCGCCGCCGGTTCCTGACCCTGCTCGCACTGCACCCGGGAACCAGCATCGACCCCTACGCCGCGGCCGCGCTGACTGCCACCAGCCTGCAGGACGCCACCAACCACTTGGACGCGCTCTGGAGCGACAACCTGCTCACCGAGACCGCCTACCGCCGCTACGGCATGCACGACCTCATCCGTGCCTATACCCGCGAACTCGCCACCGGACTTTCCGACACCGAACGCGACCAGGCACTCGACCGGCTACTGGACTACTACCAGCACGCTGCCACCCGAGCCGCGACCGTCCTGTCCCAGATTCCCTGGACCGGGCCCGCCCTGCCCGCCCTGGACTCCACCGTTCCCCCGGTTGAGCAGTACCCGAAAGCCTTGACCTGGATCCGCACCGAACGGCCCAACCTGCACGCCTGCCTGGATCACGTCACGGATACCGCCACTCAACGCGTCCGGATCATTGCGTTCACTACGGCACTCGCACAGATCCTGCGCACCGATGGCCCCTGGCTCGACGCGATCCACCTGCACACCATCGCCGCCCAAACCGCCGAAACCGCCGACCAACTCGGACGGGCCAACACCCTTCACGACCTTGGGACCGTTCGGCGGCTGACCGACGACTTCCTGGAAGCGGACAAACTGCTTCGGCAGGCCCTGAAGCTCTACGAACGCCTCGGCAACCGACTCGGACGGGCCAACACCCTCCACGGCCTGGCGGGCGTGCGGCTGCAGGAAGGCAAAGGCTTCCCGGCCGCAGTTGACTTGCTACGGCGGGCCCTGAAGCTCTACAAACGCCTCGGTGACCAACTCGGACAAGCCAACACCCTTTATGAGCTGGGGGCCGTACGGCGAGCGCAAGGCAACTTCACGGCCGCAGCCAGCCGGCTGGAGCAGGCCCTCAAGCTCTACGAACGCCTCGGCGACCAGCGCGGACAGGTCAAGGCCCTCTACGATCTAGGGGCACTGCGGTACAGGGCCGACGACTACCCCCAAGCGGTCGAAATGTTGCAGCAGGCCTTGAACTTCAGCACCTGCCTCGGCGACCGACTCGGACAGGCCCACGCCCTCTATGCCTTGGGAGCCGTGCGACGGAGGACGGGCCACCTTGAGGACGCGGCCAACAAACAGACGGAGGCCCGAGCCCTCTTCGCCCACCTCGGCTCCGAGCGCGGGGAGGCCTACACCCTCCTCGAGCTGGGGATCGTACGGCGAGAGGAAGGTAACTACCAGGAAGCGCACGAACTACTGCGGCAGCTCCTGCCCATTTACGAGCGCCTCGGCAACCAGCACGGGCAGGCCAACACCCTCTACGAGCTGGGGAAGGTACGGCGAATGGAAGGCAACTTCCAGGCCGCAGCCAACTGCCTGGAGAAAGCACTGAATATTATCGACACTTCCGAGGAGAGCCAAAGCGATAGGCCGCAGGTGCTCGAAGAGTACGAGACCGTACGGCGACTTCTCGAGGATGAATCCGCTGCTTGGTAGTGAGCTGTCGAAACTCCGGATCAGCCACATGCGGCTGGAGTACTAGTGGCGTTGCAGTTGCAGCGCGAGGTACAGGTCGACCCGGTCGTCGAAGCGGTGCAGCTTGCGGCCGGTGAGCTGCTCGATGCGCTGGATGCGGTAGCGCAGGGTGTTGACGTGCACGTGCAGCTCCTTCGCCGTGCGGGTCCACGAGCCGTCGCAGCGCAGGAACATGTCGAGGGTGTGCACGAGGCGGGCGTCGTGGGCCCGGTCGTACTCGGCGAGGGGGCGCAACAGCCGACGGTGGAACGCCCGCCGGGCCTCGGTCGGGACCCCGGCCAGCAGCAGCGCGTGCGAGGACAGGTCCCCACTGGACACCACCGCCACCCGCTCCTGTCCGGTGACGGCGTACCGGTAGGCGTGGCGTGCCTCCTCGACCGCCGTGTCCAGCGCGTCGACCCCGGACGCCGGGGCGCTGAGCCCGACGGCGAACCGCTCTCCGCGCAGACCCGGTGTCAGCGCCCGCGTCGACTGACGGATTCCCTCCACGAGGTCGGCCGGGCTGACGTCGGTGGGGGAGTCGATGGGAATGACCGCATGGACCTCGTCGCCGACGGCCGCGATGGCCGACGTGGGCGCGAGCGGCCGCACGACCTCCTCGACGACGGTGAGCGCCAGGTCGTCGGGCGCTGCCGTGGCGGTGCCGGCGGTGAGGGCGAGGAAGGTGGCCTCCGGGTCCAGACGACACGCCTCGAGACGCGCCGCGATCTCGGCGGGTGCGGCTCTGCCGACCAGCGGTCGCAGCAGGAGCGCGGCGAGGCGACGCTCGACGTGCAGGTGCCGGTCGAGATGGGCGCGTTCGAGGGTGAGCAGGGTGACCAGCCCCTCGACGGCCTGACGGCGCTCGGGCTCCCAGGTGGTCACGTCGCCCGTGCACGCGAGGAACCAGGCGCCGACCCGCCGGCCGGGGTGGGCGCTTGCGCCGAAGAGCGAGAAGCGCCGGTCCCGGCCGACGCCGAGGACGTGTGGCAGCCGAGGGGCGGTCAGGAACGTACGCGCCAGACGGGCGCACAGGTCGCCGTCGATCGGTGCGGTGCCCGCGACGACCCGGCCGGTGGGCGACAGGACCCAGCAGGGGATCTCGGCGGCGGCCGAGGGCAGCAGGTCGGCGAGGTGCGCGTCCTCGGTGAGCGCCGCGATCAGACCCTGGTGTCGATGCACGGTCGCGGCCAGTCCGGTGGCTCTCTCGACCCGCAGGGCGGTGCCGATCGCATCGCTGATGACGGTGAAGGACACCTCGACGGGTACCTCGAACACGGGGATGTCGTGACGTGCGCACGCCTCGACGACGTCAGCCGGGACGGTGCCGAACGCCGCCGCGCCGGCACCGACCGCGCTGACGCCAGCCCGCGCGACGGCCGCCGCGAACACCTCGGAGTCCGTCGGACCGCGTCTCCACATGAGACCGGTGAGCACCACCTCGCCGCCGGACAGGTACCGGCTCGGGTCGAGCAGGTCGGTGGTGAAGAACTGCTGGATCACCCGCTCGCCCTGGCTGTGGCCGCTGAGCAACGTCAGTTTGAGGCCGGCCTGGCCCAGGAGGTCGCTGAGTCGCATCGACAACTCCTTGCCTTGGAGGAAGCTCCAGAGACCGTAGGGCGGCAATGTTTCAAGTTCGGTTCGCTCACCCAATGCACCCGGGTCGATGTCGCTGTTTGACTACCGCCACCGCAGGGTGGAGGGGAGGTCCGGTGCACGAGCGTCTGACGTGGTTCAACGCGTTGCCGGCGGCGGACGCCGAGCGGGAGCTGTCGGCCTGCTGCGCGTCGCCGTCGTGGGCGCGGGCCGTGGTCGCCTCCCGTCCCTACGCCACCCCGGGGGAGCTGGTCGCGGGGGGATCCGCGACGCTCGCCGCCCTGCCCTGGCCCGACATCGCCGAGGCGCTGGCGGCGCATCCGCGGATCGGGCAACGGGCCGACGGCGACGGGCGCGATGCCGCCTGGTCCCGCCGTGAGCAGGCCGGCGTCGCGGACGACGACGAGGTGACCGGACGAGCCCTGCACGAGGTCAACCGCGCCTACGAGGCCCGCTTCGGGCACCTCTTCCTGATCTTCGCGAACGGACGGTCGTCCGCCGAGATCGTCGCCGCCGCCACCGCCCGGCTCGCCAACGACGAGGAGGCGGAGCGGGAGGTGGTCCGGAGCGAGTTGACACGGATCACGGCGCTGCGACTGACGAGGCTGATGGACGAGTGAGCCTCTCCACGCACGTCCTCGACACCGCCCGGGGAGAACCGGCCCAGGGGGTGGCGGTGCACCTGTACCGCTGGACCGGCGACCGGTGGATCGACGTCGCCACGGGGCGTACCGACCCCGACGGGCGGCTGCGCGACTGGGTGCCCAAGCGGCGCTGGGCCCGGGGGACGTACCGACTCCGCTTCGACACCGCCGGCTATCTCGGCCTCGGGGCGTTCTTCCCGGAGGTCTCGGTGGTGTTCGTGGTCACGGATGTCTGGCGGCACGTGCACGTGCCCCTGCTGCTGAGCCCGTACGGCTATTCGACGTATCGAGGGAGTTGACCCCGTTGGACGTTGTTCTCGGTCCCCACCAGTACGGCAAGGCCGAAGTGCGGCTGGTCCACGTCGTCCGCCACGGCGAACGGCACGACCTGACCGACCTGACGGTCGGCGTCGCGCTCGCCGGCGACCTGGCCGACACCCACCTGACCGGCGACAACAGCAAGGTCCTGCCGACCGACAGCCAGAAGAACACGGTGTACGCCTTCGCCCGTCGCCACGGCGTCGGCGCGATCGAGGACTTCGGGCTGCGCCTGGCACGGCACTTCGTCGAGTCGCAGCCCGCCGTCACCCGGGCGACCGTCGACATCCACGAGCACGCCTGGACGCGCCTGGGCGGGCACTCCTTCGCCCGCTCGGCGGCGGAGACGCGGACGGCGACGGTCACCGTCGACGGGTCCGACGCCGTCGTCGTCTCCGGGCTGACCGGGATGGTGCTGATGAACACCACCGACTCGGAGTTCTTCGGCTTCGTCCGCGACGAGTACACGACGCTGCCCGAGGCGCACGACCGGATCCTGGCCACGGCGGTGGACGCCCGCTGGCGACACGCGACGAGCGAAAGCGACGACTGGGAGGCCTCGTTCGGCGAGGTACGACGGCACCTCGTCGAGGCGTTCGTCGACACGTACAGCCGGTCCCTGCAACAGACCCTGTACGCGATGGGGCAGCGGGTCCTCGAACACCGGCCGGAGATCACCGAGGTGCGGATGTCGCTGCCCAACAAGCACCATTTCCTCGTCGACCTCGCGCCCTTCGGGCTCGACAACCCCGACCAGGTCTTCCAGGCGCCCGACCGCCCGTACGGGCTGATCGAGGGCGCGGTGCGCCGCGACGACGCGCCACGGTGGGTCGAGTCGTGGTGGGACTCGTGAGCCCGCCCCGGCCGGAGCGCATCGTCATCGAGGGCTGTGCGGTCGCGACGGTCGACGGCACGGGCCGCGAGTACGAGAGCGGCCACCTCGTCGTCGAGGGTGGACGGATCGTCGCCGTCGGGGCCGGCCCGGCGGCGGGTACGGACGAGGCCGTGCGGGTCACGCGCGTGGACGGCACCGGCTGCCTCGCCACCCCGGGGCTGGTCAACACCCACCACCACCTCTACCAGTGGGTCACCCGGGGTCTGGCGCAGCAGGCCGACCTGTTCGGCTGGCTCACCGACCTGTACCCGGTGTGGGCGCGCATCGGCGAGGAGGACGTGTCGGCGGCCGTCGGCGCCGGACTGGGCTGGCTCGCGCTGTCCGGTTGCACGACGACCACCGACCACCACTACGTGTTCCCGGCGGGAGCCGGTGACCTGTTCGCCGCGGAGGTGGCCGAGGCGGGTCGGGTAGGGCTGCGCTTTCACCCCGTCCGTGGCTCCATGGATCTCGGGGCGTCCGCCGGCGGTCTGCCTCCGGACCATCTCGTGGAGGACACCGACGCCGCGCTGGCCGCGACCGTTGACGCGATCGACCGCTTCTCCGATCCCGCGCCCGACGCGATGGTCCGGGTCGCGGTCGGCCCCTGCTCCCCGTTCTCCGCGAGTGAACGGCTGATGCGCGACGCCGCCGCGTTGGCGCGGGACCGGGGCGTCCGGCTGCACACCCACCTGGCCGAGACCGTCGACGAGGAGGACTACTGCCGGGCCACGCACGGCTGCTCGCCCGCCGAGTACGCCGAGCGGCTCGGCTGGCTCGGCGACGACGTCTGGCTCGCGCACGGTGTGCACCTGGACGCCGACGCCATCGGGCGGATGGCCGCGACCGGAACGTCGCTGGCCCACTGCCCCAGCTCCAACGCCCGGCTCGGCGCGGGCATCGCTCCCGTGCGGGACCTGCTCGACGCCGGCGCGTCCGTCGGGCTCGGCGTCGACGGCGCCGCCTCGCAGGAGGCCGGACAGATGGTCGCCGAGGTGCGCCAGGCCCTGCTGGTGGCCCGCCTACGGGGAGGGCCCACCGCCCTGACCGCGCGCGAGGCGCTCACCCTCGCCACCCGTGGCGGTGCTCGCTGCCTCGGCCGCGCGGACGAGATCGGCTCACTGGAGGTGGGCAAGCTGGCCGACGTGGCGCTCTGGCGACTCGACGGGCTCGGGCACGCCGACATCGCCGATCCGGTCGCCGCCCTCGTCCTCGGCGCGCCGCCGCCGGTGGAGCTGCTGCTCGTCGGCGGGCGACCGGTCGTCGAAGGCGGCCGCCTGACCACCGTCGACGAACGGGACCTGCTCCTGCGGGCCCGACGCGCGGCGGTTCGGCTGCGCGGCGCGACCCCGTGACGGCGTACCGACAGCAAGGACAGGAGTGGACGTGCCGACGACGACCGAACCGGACATCCTCAGCCCCGAGGCGCTGGAGTTCGTCAGCGAGCTGCACCGGCGCTTCGGGGCCCGCCGTGCGGAACTGCTCGCCCGTCGCGCCCGACGACGGGCGGAGATCGCCCGGACCGGCCGACTCGACTTCCTGACCGAGACGAAGGACATCCGTGAGTCCGAGTGGCGGGTGCCCCCGCCGCCGCCCGGCCTCGTCGACCGTCGCGTGGAGATCACCGGACCCACCGACCGCAAGATGGCCATCAACGCGCTCAACTCCGGGGCGCAGGTCTGGCTCGCCGACCTGGAGGACGCCAACACTCCGCACTGGGCCAACGTCGTGGCCGGGCAGGTCAACCTGTACGACGCCGTACGCGCCACGATCACCCACGACGCGCCGGACGGGCGGCACTACGCCCTGCGCGCCGACGGGCCGCTCGCCACCATCGTCGTACGACCACGGGGCTGGCATCTCGACGAGCGTCACGTGCTGGTCGACGGCGTGCCGGCCGCCGGCGCGCTCGTCGACTTCGGCCTGCACGCCTTCCACAACGCGCGGGAGTCGATCGCGCGGGGTACCGGCCCCTACTACTACCTGCCGAAGCTGGAGAGCCACCGGGAGGCGCGGCTCTGGCACGACGTGTTCGCGTACGCCGAGGACACGCTCGCGATCGGGCGCGGCGCGATCCGCGCGACCGTGCTCATCGAGACCATCACGGCGGCGTTCGAGATGGACGAGATCCTGCACGCGCTGGGCCCGCACGCCGCCGGCCTGAACGCGGGCCGCTGGGACTACCTGTTCTCCATCATCAAGAACTTCCGCGAGCGCACCGTCCTGCCCGACCGTGCCGCGATCACGATGACCGCGCCGTTCCTTCGCGCGTACACCGATCTGCTCGTCGCGACCTGTCACCGCCGCGGCGCGGTCGCGATCGGCGGCATGTCGGCCTTCATTCCCGGCGGTGACGCGCAGCGGAACGCGGCGGCCTTCGCGCAGGTCCGCGCGGACAAGGAACGCGAGGCGAGCGACGGCTTCGACGGCTCCTGGGTGGCCCACCCCGCGCTGGTGCCGGTCTGCCGGGAGGTCTTCGACGGCGTCCTCGGGCAGCGGGACAACCAGCTGGACTGCACGCGCGACGACGTGCGCGTGCCCGCCGACCGGCTGCTCGACTTCACGGTCGCGGGCGGCGAGGTCACCTCGGCCGGGCTGCGCACCAACGTCTCGGTCGCGCTGCGCTACCTGGAGGCCTGGCTTCGGGGCGTCGGGGCCGTCGCCATCAACAACCTCATGGAGGACGCGGCCACCGCCGAGATCTCCCGCGCCCAGGTCTGGCAGTGGGCGCACCAGGGCGTCCGGCTGGCCGACACCGGCGAGACGGTCACCGCGGACCTCGTCCGACGCGTCGTGGGGGAGGAACTGGCCGGAATCCGGCACGCCGTGGGCGAGGCCGACTACACGGCCGGACGGTGGCCGGACGCCCGCGCCCTCGTCGAGAGGGGCGCGCTGGATCCCGAGTTCGTCGACTTCCTCACGGTGCCCGCGTACGAGGTCGTCGACTGATGGGCCGCCGACTCCACGAGCGGACCGGCCTCGAACTCGACCGTCGGCTCGCGCCGGTCGACGAGGCGCTGCGGCGGCGGTACCCCGGCGAGGCCCCCGGCCGGCAGCCGGTGCACACCGTGTACGTGCCGGCGGACCGGTACACCCCGGACCTGTGCCGGCGGTGGGGCGAGCAGGCACTCGACGCGCTCGACGCGTGCCCACCCCTGCCGTTTCCGGTGGAGCTGCGCGACCGTGTGGTGGCGAAGGTGTCCACCGAGCCCATCGAGGATCTCCGGCTCGACTTCGAGGACGGCTACGGCGTACGCGACGACGACGAGGAGGACGAGACCGCCCGCGTCGCCGCGACGGCGCTGCGGGACGGCCCGCGCCCCGCGTTCGTCGGGCTGCGCTGCAAGAGCTTCGACCCCGACAGCAGGGACCGGGCGATTCGCACCCTCGACGTGTTCCTCGACGCGCTCGGCCCGCCCCCACCCGGCTTCGTCATCACCCTGCCGAAGGTCCGGGCCGTGGAGCAGGTCGCGGCGATGTCCCTGCTCTGCGCGGCGCTGGAGGCCGCGTACGCGCTGCCGGCCGCGAGCCTGCGCTTCGAGCTGCAGATCGAGACCCCGGAGGCGGTGCTGGGCGCCGACGGCACCGCCACCGTCGCCCGCATGATCACCGCCGCCCAGGGCCGCTGCGTCGGGCTGCACTACGGCACCTACGACTACAGCGCCGCCTGCGGCGTCGCCGCCGCCCACCAGTCGCTCGATCATCCCGTCGCCGACCACGCCAAGGCCGTCATGCAGGCGGCGGCCGCCGGCACCGGCGTACGCCTCAGCGACGGCTCGTCAAACGTGCTCCCGGTGGGCGACGCGACGGCCGTGCACCGGGCCTGGCGGCTGCACACCAGCCTGGTCCGGCGGTCCCTGACACGGGGCTTCTACCAGGGCTGGGACCTGCACCCCGCGCAGTTGCCCACCCGGTACGCCGCCACCTACGCCTTCTTCCGCGAGAGCCGTGCGGCAACCGTGGAACGCCTCACGGCGTACCTGGACCGCCGGGCCGGAGGCGTGCTCGACGAACCGGCGACCGCCCACGCGCTCGCGAGTTTCCTGCGCCGTGGCCTCGACTGCGGCGCGCTCGACCCGGACGAGGTCGGCGTCGACCGAGCCACCCTGGAGGCGCTGTGAGCTACGACCTCGTCCTGCGCTCCACGCGGGTCGTCACCCCACAGGGTGAGCGGCCGGCGACGGTCTGCGTCACCGACGGACGCATCGAGGCGGTGACCGACCACGACGCCACGCCCGACGGGCCGGTGACCGACCTCGGCGACCTGGCCCTGCTGCCCGGCGTCGTCGACACGCACGTGCACGTCAACGAACCGGGGCGTACCGAATGGGAGGGTTTCGCCTCGGCCACCCGTGCCGCGATAGCCGGCGGCGTGACCACGATCGTCGACATGCCGCTCAACTCCGTCCCGCCGACCGTGTCGGTGCCGGCCCTCGACGTGAAGCGCCGCGCCGCCGACGGCAGGGTGCACGCGGACGTCGGATTCTGGGGTGGGGCGGTGCCCGGCAACGCCGGGGACCTCGCGGCGCTGCACCGCGCCGGTGTCCTCGGCTTCAAGTGCTTCCTGGTCGACTCGGGCGTGCCGGAGTTCCCACCGCTGGACCCGCCGGCGCTCGACGAGGCCCTGCGCGCGGTCGACGCCCTGTTCATCGTGCACGCCGAGAACCCGGACGCCGTCACCGCCGCACCTCCGTCGCGCCACTACGCCGACTTCGTGGCGTCCCGACCACCGAACGCCGAGACGGAGGCCATCGCCCGGGTCCTGGACGCCGCCCGACGCGCCGGCGCGCGGGTTCACATCCTGCACCTGTCGTCCGCCGACGCCCTGCCGCTGATCGCCGCCGCGCGCGGCGCCGGCGTCCGCGTCACCGTCGAGACCTGCCCCCACTACCTCTGCCTGACCGCCGAGGAGGTGCCCGACGGGGCCACCGAGTACAAGTGCTGCCCGCCGATCCGCGATCGCGCCAACCAGGACCGGCTCTGGGCGGGCCTCGTCGCCGGCGTCATCGACTGCGTGGTCTCCGACCACTCACCCAGCACACCGACGCTGAAGAGGCCGCCGAGCGGTGACTTCGCCGCCGCGTGGGGAGGCATCTCGTCGTTGCAGATCGGTCTGCCGGCGGTGTGGACCGGTGCCCGGCGGCGCGGGTACCGGTTGCTGGACGTCGTCCGCTGGATGGCGCAGCGGCCCGCCGAGATCGCCGGACTGGGCACCAAGGGGCGCATCGCCGCGGGCTTCGACGCCGACCTCGTCGCCTTCGCGCCGGACGAGCCGTTCGTGGTCGACCCGACCGCGCTGCGACACCGCCACCCCGTCACCCCGTACGCCGGGCGGACGCTGCACGGCGTCGTCCGCGGCGTGTGGCTGCGCGGTCGACAGGTGTCGCCGGACGGCCCGCCACAGGGGCGCCTCATCTCCGGGAGCAGCCGATGACCAACCTTCCCGACCTCGCCTCCCGGGCGCTGTCCGGTGGCGTCGTCCACGCCAACGACGAGTTCTTCGCCCCCGCCGACCACCTCGTCGATCCGAACCCGCCGACGTTCACCCCGGGCACCTTCGGGGCCAAGGGCCAGGTCTACGAGGGGTGGGAGACGCGCCGGCGGCGTACGCCCGGGCACGACCACGCCATCGTGCGGCTCGGCGTTCCCGGGATCGTGCACACGGTCGTCGTGGACACCAGCCACTTCACCGGCAACTACCCGCCGTACGCGGCCGTCGACGGCTGCCGCCTGGACGGGCACCCGTCGCCGGAGGAACTTGCCGACGCGGCCTGGACGCCGCTGGTGCCCCGGGCGGCGCTGGCCGGCGACACCCGCAACGTCTTCTCCGTCGAACCGGGAGACCGGGTCACCCACGTACGGCTGTCGATCTTCCCGGACGGCGGTGTCGCCCGGCTGCGGGTGCACGGCGAGGCGACCCCCGACCCCCGGTTCCTCACCGGCGGCCTGGTCGACCTCGCGGCCCTGGAGCATGGTGGTCTCGTCGTGGAATGCAGCGACATGTTCTACGGCACGCCCCACAACCTCATCGCCCCCGGCCGGGCACGCACCATGGGGGATGGCTGGGAGACCGCCCGCCGCCGCGACGACGGCAACGACTGGGTCCTGCTGCGCCTGGCCGCGCCCGGGGTCGTCCGCCTCGTCGAGCTGGACACCAGCCACTTCAAGGGCAACGCGCCCGGGGCGGCGGCGGTCCGCGGCTGCGCCACCGACCCGGACGACGGCGACGGCTGGTTCGACCTGCTGCCGGTGACCCGCCTGCAACCCGACACCCGGCACCGCTTCCTGGTCGCGGAGGCGGACGCCGTCACCTGGGTACGACTCGACGCGTACCCGGACGGCGGGATGGCCCGGCTCCGCATCCTCGGGGAGGTCACCCCGGCCGGCCTGGCTACCCTGCGAAGGCGGTGGTCGTCAGCGTGAACCGGACGCCCGCGAATCTCGTTGCAGGTGCGTGGCGTCGTCGTCGGAAGGACCGAACGTGCGGGCTCGTTGGGTGTCTCTGCGCGGTCGTGGCTGGGTCGCCGGCCTGGTCGCGGCCGGTGTCGCCGCCGCCGTCGGCATCGGGGTGACCGCGTACGCCCGGCACGACGAGACGGTCGGACGGTCGCTGTCCGACGACCAGATGTCTGCCGTGCTGTCCGCCGGGCACGCCTGCCCGATGCTGTCCTCGGCCCGGATCGCCGGGCAGCTCATGGCCGAGTCCGGCCTGGACGCGAACGCGGCGCGCACCACCTCCGGCGGCAGGGGCCTCGCCGGCCTCGACGACCAGCAGTGGCAACGCTGGGCACCCTGGACGGGCGCGCAGCGTACCGACCCGAGCGCCGCCGTGGCCGCGCTGTCGCACCTGATGTGCCAGCTCGGCGGCGAGATCCGGCAGGCCGGCGTGCAGGGCGACCCGTGGCGGCTGTCGCTGGCCGGTTTCCGGGCCGGTGTCCCGGCGGTGACCAGGGCCGGCCGGGTCCCCGACTCGGCAACCGAGTACGTCGACCGGGCCGCCGGCTACGCCACCTACTACCAGGGCCTGCCGCACTTCGCGGACGCCGGTGCACTGACCCTCAGCGCCGGGACGGCACCAGACGCCGTACCCCTGCCCCAGGCGCTCGCGCCCGTCATCGCCGCCGCCGGCCGGCGGTGCTCGCAGGTGCCCGCCGCCGCGCTCGCCGGTCAGATGATGGCCGTGTCCGGGTTCCGGGCGGACGGACCGGGCGGCGTCGCCGGCGTGCCGCCGGAGCTGTGGCGGCGGTACGCGCCCGCCGACGCCTCGGCGTCGAAGGCCGAGGACGCGGTCGGCGTGCTCGCTCTCGCGATGTGCCGGCTGACGAAGGAGTTGGCCGGACTGCCGGGTGACCCGTACCTGCTCGCGCTCGCCGCGTGGCGGGCCGGCGAGGACACCGTCCGACGCGCCGGGGGCGTACCGGACGCCAGGACACTGTCCTTCCTGGAACAGGTCCGCCGGTACACCGACTACTACCGCCTCGACACCCGCCTCGGCGTCGTGCCGGTGGTCTCGCCCTCGCCGTCCGCCCCGGTAGCCCCGTCGAAGCCACCGGCGGCCACCCCGACACGGCGGGCGAGCACGCCGCCTCCCGCGTCGCCGAAGCCGGTGGCACCCAAGCCCACGCCGAGCCGCAAGCCGTCCGGGACGATGTTCGCGCACGAGCGGTCCGGTCAGTGCCTGGACGCGGGCGCCGCCACCAACCTGCTCGCGTCCCGGATCGCGCCGTGTGACCCGTACAAGGTGTCGCAGCGGTGGAACGTGCGGTCCGACGGCACGATCCGGTCCGCCCGCAGCGGGCTCTGCCTCGAGGTCAACGACAGCGGCGTCACCGACGGCACCCTCGTGCAGACCGCCACCTGCGACGGTGCCGCCACCCAGCGCTGGACCCTCCGCGACGACGCCCTGGTCAGCCCGGTGAACGGCGGCATGTGCGTGGACATCGGCTGGGACCTGGCGACCACGGCCATCTGGACCTGCAACTACGACGCCGACCAGACCTGGCGGCCGACCACCTGATCCGGCCGCCTGGATCCGGGTGAGGGAAATCCCCGCAGAACGGCTCGCGAGCCTCCCGGGCGGTCCCGCGACCGTCCGCCGGCTGGTTGTCTACCGGTGCCAACGATCACCGGCCCAGAGGAGGCAGCCATTATGGCGATCACCGATATCAGACCGGAGGACGTCGAGACGGCGGCCGACAACCACCAGGCCGCCGAGCAGGACCTTGACAGTCAGCGCAGGGGTCTCGACGACACGGTCAACGTCCTCGTTACGACAAACAGCGGCTTTCTCATGCAGAAGCTGAACGAAGTCCAGGATGCCTGGAGCACGGACATGATCGCCATTCTCAAGGATCTCGACGCCTGCGAGCAGTTCCTGCGTGAGTGCAAGACGGAACTGGAACGGCTGAACCAGGAGCAGGGCGGCTCGCTCTCCTGATCGCTGTCCCTCGCAGATCTCAAGAAGGAGCATCCTCCATGACGGACCCGGATTACATCAAGTACGACTACAACTCCATGGACCTCGCCTATGACGAGATGAAGCGCATCAGCGACAACGTGATCAGCCAGTTGGACGTTCTGGAGCAGGAGGCGAAGCGGGTTCTCGCCTTCAACGGTGACTACGTCGACGCCTACGACCTGAAGGCCCAGAAGGTCCGGGACGGGATCACCGAGTTGAACGACGCCACCCTCCTGCGCAGCAAGGATCTGGCCGAGAAGTTCGCCGACTACCAGGCCACCGACAGGAAGCTCGGCTCCCGGTAGACCGCAGGGGCGGCGGGGAGTTTCTCCGCCGCCGCCCGCACCGCGCGACGCACACCTCGGCCTCGGCCCGGAAAGGAGCAGTGAGCAATGGCCAGCTCGGACAGCACCGAGATCGACCTCGCGGCGTTGCGCGACGCGGCGAGACAGATCGAGGACCTCATGACCGACGGCAGCATGACGATCTTCGAGACGGCGGCGGACACCAGCGCGCTGGAAGCCGGCAAGCTGGACGCCGCCCAGTGGCTCGAGGCCATGGTCGCCGACCGCGGGGCCGGCCTGCGCCAGCACGCCCTCGACCTGCAGGCGTCCTTCGAGGCGCTCGGCACCCGGCTGCGCACCATCGCCGACATCTTCGAGCAGCAGGACCAGGCCAACGGCGACTCGTTGCAGGGCAAGGCCGTCGACGAGATCGAGACCTGGACCGCATCGGTCGGCGGCCTCACCATCCCGCCCGCCGACGGCGAGGAGACGTACGACACCGGCGACAACGTCAACCGCGACGGCGCGCGCCTCGGCTTCGAGGTCGACCCGATGACGGGTGAGGCGAGAAAGGCCGACGACGGCAGCATCGAGGTCACCCTGCCGGCGCCGGAGGACCTGAACGTCACCGTCTTCCCGGACACCTCCATCACCCCGGACGTGCTCTTCACCGACACCGACGTCGTCGACTACGACTACGAGGGCGGGTTCTTCACCGAGGGCACCAACAACCAGTCGGTGCCAACGAGCACGAGCGTCACCGCGACCGTCACGCCCGAGGACGACGAGAAGTAGGCCATGCCCGAGGACTCGGTCGGCTCACTCCAGACGCCCGCCCCCCGTGGGCAGACGTTCGCCTCGCTGCACGTGTGGACGGACCTGCAGCCGTACGTCAGCGAACTGGTGGACAACACGGCGGAGACCGGCAACGCCTGGCACGACGCGGGGGCGGCCTTCGACAAGGCCGCCGCCGAACTCGCCCGCATCAACGACGAGTTCGACCGGATCAAGACGGCACTGGACCCGGGCTTCGTCGGCCAGGCGGGCGACGCGTTCCAGGAGCGGACAACGGAGCTGCTCAACCACAGCCGCGCCGTGCACGACCGGCTGGACGGGTACGGGCAGTTGGTCGGCGACGTCGGGCACGACATCAAGGTGTTCGCCACCGCCTTCTGGGAGGCGGTCGAGACGTTCCACCAGCTCACCGACCAGCAGGAGAAGCTGTTCGAGGGGGCGGTGTACGACGCGTACAGCGCTGTCGAGATGTCCCCACCGGCGGACATGTTGCAGAAGGCCCGCGACGCGGCGTACCAGATGGTCGAGCAGAACATCATGATGCCGCACATGCGGCAGCTGCTGATGACGCTGAGCGACAAGTACGTCATCAAGGGCGAGGCGCTGGACCCGCTGGAGATCACCCCGCCGAACGTGTTCACCAGCGCGGCGGACGACTCGTCCTCGTCGAACGGGGACGACGATTCGTCGTCCGACCAGGACGACGACGACTCATCCTCGGACCAGGACGACTCGTCCAACCAGGACGATGACTCCTCGTCCGGCCAGGACGACGACTCGTTGTCCGACGACTCCGACTCGGACTCCTCGTCGGACCGGGACGATCGGGACGAGGCCGAGGACCGGGCCGACGATGCGATCGACAACCTCCAGGACGCCGCGCCGGACGACAGCCTGGGCGGATCGAGCGGCGGCTCGTCCGGCGGGGGCCTCGGCGACGGCGCGCTGAACAGTGACGGCTCCGGTGCCGGTGACGGCTCCGGTGGCGGCTCCGGGTCGGGCGGCGGTGACGGTGCCGCCGAGCGGCAGGCCGCCCTTCAGGACGCGCAGAACGCAGCGAACGACGCCATCGACAGCCTCTCGAACCCGGGCGGCGGTACGTCCGGCAGCGGTGGGGCGCCGAGCGGGGAGACCTCCGGCGCGGGTGCGGGCGGTGGCATGCCGGGAATGGGCAGTGGCGGCAGCCCCGGGTCCGGCAGCTCGGGTGGCGGCAAGGGCAGCGGCAGCGGCGGGGGTCCGAGCAGTGGCAGCGGCCCCGGCAGTGGCGCTGGTAGTCCCGGCGGCGGCATGCCCGGCGGTGGATCGGGCAGCTCGGGTGGCGGCAAGGGCAGCACCGGCGGCGCTGAGCAGGCCCGTCAGAAGGCGCTGGATGACGCGCAGAAGGCGGCGAACGACGCGATCGAGGGCTTGCAGTCGGCCGGTGGTGGCATGCCGGGCGGCGGCTCCTCGGGAGGCGGCCTGCCGACCGAGTCCTCCGGCCCGTCCAGCGGTTCCGGCGGTGGCCCGGGAAGCGGCGGTGGACAGCCGTCCGAGGCGGCCCGGCAGCAGGCCCTGAACGACGCCAAGAAGGCCGCCGACGACGCCATCGCGGACCTGTCGGGCAAGTCCGGCGCGAGTGGCGCCGAGCGTCAGCAGGCGCTCGACGACGCTCGGGAGGCCGCGGACAAGGCCATCGAGGACCTGCTGGGCAAGGGCGACGCCAGCACCGGCGGTGAGGCTGTGCAGGATGCCCGGGACGCGGCCACCGACGCCATCGACGACCTGTTGGAGGAGAACGCGGCCAGTGACGCGGATCCCGAGTCCAAGGAGCAGCGTCGTGAGGCGCTCGAGGACGCCCGGGACGCGCTCGACGACCGCCTCGGCGACATGGCCCGGTCCACGGACACCATGGATCCTCAGGATGCCCGGCACGACGACGCGGTCCGCGAGGCCCGGGAGGCGGTCGACGCCGCGCTCGACGACCTGGTCGCGGACGCCGAGGCGCAGCCGGGTGAGAGCGCCGAGGAGAAGGCCCGGATCGAGGCGCTGGAGGACGCCCGCGAGAGCGCGACCGATGCTCTCGACGACCTGATCGAGGAGAACGGCGTCCACACCGGGGACGGCCGGCCCACCAGTCTCGCCGACTTCCTGCGGGGGACCGGCGCCGGTGCAGGCTCGGGCGGTGGCTCGGGCTCGTCCGGCGGGCTCGGCTCCGCCGGTGGCGGTGGCGGTGGCGGTGGCGGTGGCTCGGCGGGCGGTCCGGGCGGTGTGGGTACCGCCGGCGGCCCGCTCACCGACCTCCGTCCCGCCGTCCCGGTCGCGCAGGCCGGACCGGCCGGCCCGGGTGCCGTCGACCCGTCCGCCGGGCAGGGCATGCCGATGATGCCGCCGATGGGTCAGGGCCACGGGCACCAGCCGCCCCGCGACCGGGAACGCAGCATCTGGTTGGAGGGCGACGACGAGGCCTGGCAGGAGAACAGCGACGGAGCTTCCGCCGAGGCGATCGGGCGGCCGTCGTGACCGTCGCGTTGCTCCAGGAGGCCGTCGCCCGGCTGAGCCGTACCCCGCCGGCCGTCCTCTACGCGGCCGCGGACCGCTTCGAGGAGCGTCGGCAGACCTTCGCGGAACTCGCCGACCGGTACCGACGGGCCCTGCGCGACGCCGACGAGGCCTGCCGGACGTCCGGCTCGTCATCCTCGGTGCCGTCGTCATCCGCCCACATCGCGGCCGTGCTCGACCAACTCGCCACGACCGACTTCGCGAGCGCGCTGCGCCGGGCCGGCGACTCGCTGGCCGACGCCCGCGACCGGCTGGGCGACCTCGCCGCCCGCCAGGCCGCGCATCCACAGACGCGACCCGACGGGTACGACGTGCAGGGCCAGGTCGTCCTCTCGTCCACCGGAGCGGCGCTCCTGCGGGCCGGGCAGGACCTGCCGCCGCCGCCCCCGATCACCGCGACCGGCCGGGAGCTGACCGGATCGGCGCCCCCCGGAGTCGAGTTGTTCGCCGGCGACCTCGACCCCGACCGGGACGTCCCGCCCAGCCCGCCCGCTGCCGCATCGCCCGGCTCCGGCGCGCCCATGATGCCGATGATGCCGATGGGCGGGATGGGCATGGGCATGGGCGCGGTCGGCGCGCAACAGCGCGAGCGGCGTGTGGTCGTCACCGCGCCGGTCGACCCCGGCCCCTGGGCCGAATCGTCCGACGGTTGGGGAACCCCGGGACGCGGTCGGCCTTCGACACCCGTACGCCCCGAGAGGAGCCCGTCATGACCGACCAGCGACCACCCGGCGACGCGACCGCCGGTTTCGAGGCCGCCCTGCACACCCTCGCCGAGGAACGGGAACGCCTGGGGCGCATGCACGAGCAGATGGCCCAGGGCACGACGACCACCTCCAAGGACCGCATGCTCTCGGTCGCCGTGAACGCCCGCGGCGAGATCCTCAAGCTGACGTTCCACAACACCCGGTACCGCCAGATGGCCCCGGCCGAGCTGGCCGCGCTCGTCACCGAGACGATCGCGGCGGCCCGGGTCGAATCCCTGGCCCAGCTGACCGACGTCGCCGGCGACGAGGTGCTGCCCGGCATCTCGTTCCAGGATCTGGCCGGCGGCCGGGTCGACCTGGACCGGATGGTGAGCAGCTTCCTCAGTGCCTCGCTGGATGTCCTGCCGCCGGGCGCGGTCTCCGCGGCCGACCAGGCACGACTGCGGGGGGACCACTGATGGCTGAGATCACCTCCGCGGACATTCCCGGTGTGCACGGCGTGGCCGACCGGCTCGGCAAGGGCGGCGACCGACTCGGCGAAGCGCTCCGGGCGTTGCAGCGGGACCTCGACGCCGTGTACGGGTGCTGGGGCGACGACGACGCGGGCAAGTCGTTCGCCAACAACTACGTCGGAACCGCCGAACAGCAGCTCGCCGACATCGCCACGACGGTCGAGACCCTCGGTGGGGTCGCCGACAACCTGCACGTCATCGCCGACGCGTTCCAGCAACTCGACGCGCAGGGCGGCGGCTCGCTGGAGCTGACCAGCGAGTAGGAGAGGGTACGGAGGATTCGATGGCGGAGGATTCCGGGCCCGGGGTCGTCGACCTTCCCCCCGACCTTCAGCGGCTGCTGAAGGTCGTGGTCGGCATGGAGTGGCCCGAGGGCAACGAGGCGATGCTGCGGCGCATGCACGGGCTCTGGAGCGAGCACGGCCGCGTCCTGCGGGCGCTGCGCGAGGACATGCCCGGCCTGGGTCGTTCGCTCGGCGACTCGATGACCGGGTCGGCCGCCACCACGTACACCGATCTCGTCCGGTCCGACCTCCCCGGCGTCCTCGACGCCCTCGCCAGCGTCACCGACGAACTCGCCAAGACCTCGATGAACGCCGCCGCCGACATCCAGAAGACCAAGGTCACGATCATCGTGCAGCTGATCGTGCTGGCGGCGTCCATCGCCTGGCTGCTGGCCACCCTCTTCGGCGCGCTCTTCATTCCGGTGGTGGTGGCCACCGCGCGCGGCATCCTGTACGCGATCCTGCGGACCCTGGTCACGGAACTGGCCGCCGAGGTCGCCCTCGGCTTCGGTGTGGACCTCGCCACCCAGCTCGCCCAGATCGCCCGTGGTCTGCGCATCGGCGGCCTGGACACCCAGTCGTTGCTGGTGTCCGGCGTCGGCAGCGTGATCGGTGGCGTCGCCGCCGGCGCGGGCCGCCTCGTCGCCGGCGAGGCCGCCCGACACCTGGCCAACGCGTGGACGAGCACCACCCAGAGCATCACCGGGAACGGGATGCGCGAGATCAGGGACATCCAGTTCAAGGGCGCGTACGCCGCCATCTCCGCGACCGCGCAGGGCGCCGGCGGTGCCATCGCGGACGCCAGCACCGGCGCGATCTTCGGGCAGGCGTTCAACTGGGGCTCGGTGACCGCCGCGACGATCGGCGGCGCGTCCGAGGGCGGACCCTCCAACGGCAGTCACGGCGGCGGCGTGGGCGAGGTGGCCGTGCCGGACGTCGACGGCCTGCCCAGCTACGCCGAGGCGGTCGGCGACGCCGCCGACAAGCCCGGCGTCGAGGAGAAGCCCGGTCTCGACGAGAAGCCCGACGCGACCGCTCCGGAGAAGTCGGCCGGAACTGGCGGAGAGAAGGCGGGGGACGCTGTCGCCGATCGGTCCACCTCGGACGCCGCGCCGCAGGCGGTGGCGTCGGGCCCCACGGCCGGACCGGCCTCGGTGGGCACGTCCGCCGCCGGTCCGACCACCGCGCCGACGACGGCCGCTCGTGCGGGCGGGACATCCTCGACCAGTCCGCCGACGGCAAGCACAGGACCCGCCTCGGCCTCGGCTGCCCCGCCGTCGACGTCCTCCGCGCCGACGTCCTCCGCGCCGATGCCCTCAGCGGCCGCCGCAGCTTCGCCCTCCCCGTTGTCTGCGTCGTCTGCGTCGGCCTCCTCGGCTCCGGCGTCCGCGTCGTCGGGCCCGGCTGCGGCCTCCGCGTCGTTGGCGTCGACTCCGGCTGCGGCGTCCTCGGCTCCGGCCGCCGCTGCGTCGGCCTCCTCGGCCTCGGCTCCGGTGTCCTCGGCGGGATCGTCGTCCGGCGGCGTCGGGTCCGGTTCCACTGCCTCGATGTCGGCGTCGGGGCCGGGAGTCTCATCCGGTACGAGCCCAGGGGCGGGCGGCTCGGCGGGTACCGCTCCGGTGGCCGCCACCGCAGGCGGCAGCGCGGCGGGGGCTTCCACGTCCGGGACGACCGCCGGCAGCACACCGGTAGCCACGGTCGGCGGACCGTCGGGCGGGCAGACGGCCGGCGCTGCCACCGCCACCGGTTCGACGTCGACGACCACCTCGTCGTCACCCGCCGGTACGTCAACCGTCGCGGGTGCGTCGGTGGGTACGGCCAACTCCGCCACGGCGGCGCCTACCGCCACGACGGCGGCCGGCGGCAGTCCGACGGCTACTACGACGACGCCCGGCTCGACCACCGCCTCGACCCCGGGCTCGTCCGCTGGCGCTGCGACCGCCACGCCGACCTCGTCGGCCAGCTCGCCGTCGACGGGACCGACGCCGTCGACGTCCGCCTCCGGTGCGTCGGTCGCCGCGCCCGCCTCGGGTACGTCGACCGCCGGGTCGACGCCGACGGCAAGCGGTGGCTCGACGCCAACGTCGCTCAATCCACAGTCGACGTCGGCGCCGGGTGTTCCCCAGCCGACGGCGGCACCAGCGCCGACAGCCACGGCAGGCCCGCCGGTGGCACCGGCCGCCACCTCGACGACCGCCTCGACGTCGACCGCCGGCGCGGCGTCGGCGACGACTTCAGCGCCGGCCACGACCTCCGCCCCCACATCGACCTCCGCCCCGACGTCTGCCTCCACTCCGCCCACGACGGGGACTCCACCTGCTCCAACGCCACCGACCGTGCCCACCACAACGTCCCCGCCCGGAACCGCGATGTCGCCGCCCACGGCCCTCACCGCGACGCCGGCCACGCCCGGAACCTCGGCTGCCCCGCCCCTCGCGCCGGCGACATCAGCCACGACCCCGAACCCCGCGTCGACGGGAACGCCAGCCACGTTCCCGAACCCCGCGTCGACGGGAACGCCAACGACGACCCCGAACTCCGCGTCGACGGGAACGCCAGCCACGACCCCGAACCCCACGTCGACCGGGACGCCAACGACGACCCCGAACCCCGCGTCGACGGGAACGCCAACGACGACGCCGAACCCCACGTCGACCGGGACACCAACGACGACGCCGAACCCCACGACCGCGATGCCCTCGCCGACCACGACGGCGGGTCCGACCGCGACCCCAAGCCAAACCGCGACCCCAAGCCAAACCGCGACACCGAATCCCACGTCCACCGCGACGCCGTCCCCGACTGCGACGCCGTCCCCGACTGCGACGCCGTCCCCGACGCCGAGCCAAACGGCGGGTCCGACCGCGACGCCAGCTCCGACCGCGACGCCGAACCCCACGTCGACGGCGATGTCAGCCCCGACGCCGGCTCCGACCGTGTCGCCTGCCCCGGCGGCCACGCCGCCGACCGCCGTCGGGGACGCCTCGGCGGGCAAGCCGGTGCCAGTCGCGTCGACCGCTGATTCCGCGTCGGGTACCCGGCAGCACTCGCACACCGCCACCACCGGTCTGAGCGTGGCTCCGCACGTCACCGGGCCCGTGCCGACGACACCTGCGCGGGACGGTGGCGGTGGTGACGTGGGCGGTGTCGTGTTCGGGTACGCGGTGCCGCGTCCGGCCGAGCGTCCCCGTACCGACGGGGAACCGACCCCGACGTCGCCACCCGCGTCCGAGGAGTCGAGCAGCGCCGTACCGGCCGCCGCCGACGTCGCGGGTGCCGTGCCGGTGGATCGCAGCGGCTGGATCCCGGTCGGCGATCCGATCACGGTGGACCAGATGCGGGAGCGCTACCCGTACCTGGACCGGGTCAACCCGCTCCGGTCGCTGCTGAACTGCGTGTTCGCGGCGATCGTCACCGATCTGCTGGTGCGCGTCGGTGGGCGGGACCGGTTCGAGGCGCCCGCGTCGGTCGTCACCGAGGTGGGGGTGCTGGGCTTCTACGCGGGACGCCCCCTGCAGGAGGTCGACGGCTATCGGGCTGTCATCGACGCGATGCGCGCGTCACCAGTGGGGTCGCGCGGCGTCCTGGTCGTCAACGACGCCACGGGTTCGGTGGCGCACGCCGTGAACGTGGTGCGTGACGAGCACGGAGTGTTCTTCCTGGACGGTCAGACGAACGCGCCGGCGACCGTACCGCCGATGCCGTCGCGGGTCCGCTTCGTCGCCACCACCGCCGACGTGCCGGCGCCGGCCGTACCGGCGGATCCGGCGCCCGCGACGGAGCCGGACCTCGCGGGATCGGACCACGCCGCGCTGTTCGGCCTGCAACCGCTCGGCGGCCGGCCCCGCGACCTCGTCGCCGCCGTGCTCGCGGCGGCGGGACGCGACCAGGAGCCGGCGCCGGTGGCGCACCGCTGGGGTACGACCGATCCCGGCCGCCTCGCCAACGGCCTCGGGCTCCGCCTGGTCGTGCTGGGGGAGGACGGCGCGCTGCGGGCGTACGGCGATCCGGGGATGCCCGAGGCGTTCGTCGCGCGCAGCGGTGGGGGCTATCTGGCGTTGACGCCGACCGCTGGCCGCGAGCCGGAGTTGCCGGGTGACGGGGACGTCGAGGCGGTCGGGCAGCCACGGGGACTGACCGGCCGGGACGGCGCGGAGCCGGTACGCGCCGTGGCGTCGGAACTGCTCGACGCCCACGACGGCGGCCTCGGCCGGTACCGCTGGACGCTCGACGGTCACCAGGTGAACCTGGGCGCGCTGCTGACCCTGCCGTCGGTGCACCGTCACCTGCCCCGGCTGCTCGACGGCAACCTGGTGGTGCGGTCGGACCGGACCGGCCCGCGGGCACACCGCTACGAGCTGCGGCTGACCGGTCGCCGCGCGGACGGTTACGACCTCGGCGTCGACCACCTCACCAGCCGGGTCGACGTCACCGTGACCCTGCGCCGCATCGGCCAGGTACGCGGCAGCACCACCCGCGAGTGGCCGCGGACGGTGGCGCTCACGGAGGAGTTCACGCGGACCGTCCCGCTGCTGCCGCTGCCGCCGTCCGGGATGCCGGAGCCGACCGGCGTCCCGTTCCCGGTGACGGCCGATCAGCTCCGCAGCGGCGCGGTGACGGTCGGCGCGACCCGTAACCGGTCGGACCGGGCCCGGACGGACGGGTTCACCGACGCCGTACCGCTGGGGTTCGTGCAGCTCGGCGACCACTACCGCCTGGTGGCCCGGGCCGTCGGAGGCGAGGGTCCGCTGGAGCTGCTGCTCGACGTCACCGCCGTCGCCGAGCTGCGGGACCACTTCGCCGGGCCGGGTCTGGACGGTCTCGCGTCGTACGAGCGTCCGCCGGGGTACGCGGAGCCGACGCGCAGCCTCGGCCCGGCACCGGAGGGGGTCGACAACGTCAGGTGGGCCGACCCGTCCCTGGATCTCGACCGACCCCGGTGGGACGCGCTCACGGCGCTCGCCCCGGACGTGCCCGCCGCGCGCCTGTTCAGCTGGATCGCTGCGGTCGGCCGAGCACCCGGCGACCTCACCGCTCTGGCCGACCGGATCGGTGTCGCTCCCCGGGCGCTGCTGACCCTCGCCGTCGATGTCGGCGTCGACCCGCGGGCGCTGGCCGTGTTCGCCAGTCACCTCGCGCGGCTCGACGACGTGACCGTGCGGGAGCTGCGCGGCAGTCTCGACCCATTCGGCCGGATCACCGACGACGACGTGGTGGCTGTCGCGGACATCGCCGGCCGACTGGGGCTCGCCGCCGATGCTCTCCCGGCGCTCCTCGACTTCGTTCGGTACGCCGTGCCGTTCGACCTGCTCACCGCACTGCCGGACACCCTGCTCGCCGAGGCGGTGGCGGTGGCCCGGCTGCGGCACGACATCGACACCCGCCCCGACCGGGCCGCCGACGCGCTCGGCCTCGACGACCGTGACCAGGTCGAGGACCTGGCGATGGAGTTGGGCGTGCTGCCCGGCCACCTGGCGGTGATCGCGCCGGAGGTCCGCGACGCCGTGCTGCCGGACCTGGACGTGCCGGGTTCGAGCAGGGCACCGGTGGCCGGACGGGCCGAGGCCGTTCGCGCGAATCTGCGCCGCAGCGGCTACCTGCCGCACGACAACGCCGCCGGCCTCACCCGTCAACTGACCCTGGCCGGCCGGCTCGGCTTCCATCCCGGTCAGCTCTCCTTCCTGTTGCCGTCGCCGCACATCGTGCTGCTGTCCCACGAGTTCCTCGTCGACGTGCCGCTGCAACGGGTCGAGCTCACCCTGCGGCTGCTCGCCGAGGACCTGACCGGCCCGTCCGAGGCCCTGCTGACCGGTCTGCCGCGCACCACCGAGGTCAGCGACGCGGAGCTGACCGCGTGGGCGGGCTCGCTGACCAGCCTGGATGTCGTCGCCCAGGAACTCCGGGACGCCGCCCGCGCGCTGCTCGACCGGCCGTGGGGTGATCTGCGCGGGGCGACCGCGCTCGGTTACCGGGTTGGGTCGTCGGCGCTGAACCGCTTCGTCGACGTCGCCCGGGTCGCGGTGGCCAGCGGCCGGCTGCCGGTGGACCTGCTCCGCATCGCGCACCGGATGAACCTGTCGGCGGACACGGTGCTGGTCGCGGCCGGTGTCATCGGCACCGACCCGCGCTACCTGCACCCGTTCACCGCGCCGCTTCAGCGCAGTGAGCTGCCCGTGTCCGACCCGGACCACCAGAACGTGGTGGAGGTCGCCGCGCTGCTGCGGACGTACGCGGCCCGTCGCTCGCCGCTGCACGACGAGGCGTTGCGCGTACCGTGGATGTTCCGGCAGGCGGCGCGCGGCGTCGCCGGGGCGTGGGGCGCGGCGGTGACCCCGGCGGTCCTGACCACGGCTCTGGGCCGGTTGGGGCGCGCGGAGGTGCCCGAGTCCCACACCGACGTGTTGCGCGACCGGGGTGACCGGCTCCGCGAGGCGACGCAGCGGTTCGTCACGGACCTGCCCGCCGACCGGATCGGCCGTCTCGGTGATCTCGGCGGCCGTCTGAGGCGCTGGGCGGGAGGGTTGCGGCAGCTCACCGGCATGCATGGGGCCGTCGCCGCGGCGGCCACCGCCAACCGGGATCCGCTGCTCAACGCCGTGGAGGCGCGCGACCGGTTGGAACGCGAGATCATCCAGCTCCTCGACGCCTCCGCGCGGCCGGGGCCCGAGCTGCGAGCGGCGTGGGCCGAGCGCGACCAGGCGTTGCTGAACCTCACCGTCGAACCACCGGACCGCCTCGCCCGCACCCTGCCCGGGCTCTACCTCGCGGTCCTCACCGCCGACGCCCGGTACGTCCGGCTGCTGGCCGCGGAGGTGGCGACCAACCTGCGGCAGCGCCCTGAGCTGCGCGAACCGGACGGCACGCCGCACCCGGCCGCCGCCGAGCTGGGCAGCGCGGTCGAGGCGGTGGGCAGCGCGTTCGAAGCGGTCCTGCACGACCAGCCGTTCTTCCAGCGACCGGACGACCTCACCGCCCTGGAACTGGACGAACGTCTCGCCAACGCGCTGCCGGACACCCACGGCAGTGCCGTGACCGGTCAGCGCTCCGGTGAAGCGTGGATGGAGACGTACTGGTCGAGGCGTTTCGCCGACCCGCGGCTCGATGTGTACACCATCGCGCTCGACCACGAGGCACGGCCGTGGCTCGACCACCGGGCGGTCCTGGCGCTCGCCCGGGCCGCCGGTCAACCACCCTGGAGCATCTACGAGCTGGTGGCCGAGGAACTGGAGCGGACCCCGGTCGAGCTGCTGGACCCGGACAACCGGCACGGTATACCCCTCGACCGCCTGCTGGACTACGCCGCCCGCTGGTTCCTCGATCCGGCCGTCTTCGGGTTGCTCGACCGGGCGGCGCTCGCCGACGACGACCGGCACGCGGAGTACGCCACGCAGCTCGAGGAGCACCTGGACGCCCAGGGCAGCGCCGTCCGGCAGTTCGTGCTGGCCCGGGCGACGCAGGGCCGGTTCGCCGGTCCGCCGGCGGACACCCTGCTGTTCGACGATCCGACGGCAGTGGTGCTGAGCATGGGTCTGCCCCGCGCCTGGGGCACGGGTGACCCGGTCTCACCCGAGACTCTTATCGAGTTCGGCGAGCTCCAGGTGTCGCTGATCGACCTGATGGACGTCCGGGATTCGTCCCTCAGGTTGGGTGCCGAACTCGGCGTGCCGGCGATGTGGGCGGCACTGGTCGGTACGCGGATCGGCCGGGTGCCACTGGACGTCGCGGCGCACGCGGCGCGGCTCGGGGTGGTGGACCCGCTGCTGCTCTTCGCGCTGGTCGCCGAACTCGGCGTCGACCCCGCCGTGTTCACCTCGGCCGACGGGCTGCGGGCGCTCAACGACCCGGCCCCGGCGGAGGACCGGTACGCGCCGGTGCACGCCCTGCTGGCGGACCCGGTGACCGGCCCGCGACTCGCCACGGCGTGGACCCGGCCGGGGGCGCGGGTGAACCCGATACCGGACGGTGGCCGACCGCCCCGGCCACTGATCGAGTCGCTGTGGCAGATCCACCGGGTGACCGAACGCGTTCCCACCGATCTCATGAGGCTTGCGGCCAGCGCGTACCTGCACCCGGCGGTGCTCGCCGATGTCGCCGCCAGCCTGGGGATGGACCCGCGCACGGTGTCGGTGCTGGTGCAGTCCCTGCCGGACGCCCCGCCGCAGGACGCGACATCCACCGCGCCACGCGTGCCGCGTGTCGACCGGGCCGCCCGGGTACGCGACGTGGCGGTGGAGTGGGTGGACCGGCTCCAGCGGCGCTGGTCGGTGGCCGAGGACGAGATCGCCTCGCTCTTCCACTTCCTCCGGGGTGAGGGGCACACCCTCACCGTCCTCGACGACGGGTCGGCCGCCCAGGTCGCGGACCTGCTGACGCAGTGGCGGGCGGAACGCGCCGCCCGGCAGGGACGTTCGGCGATCACCACACCGGCGAACTCGCTCGACCTCGACGAGGTCATCAACGCCGCGGACGCCCCCGGCGTCCGGCCCACCGAGATCGAGGATCCGCCCGGTCTGCTGGACCTGCTGCGGGCCATCCCGGGCGTCGAGGTCACCGACTTCGCCGACACCGAGCAGGCGGACGCGGCGGCGGCGCAGTGGCAGGCGGACGTGGCGGCGCAGTGGCAGGCGGCCGCGGACCGGGCCGACGACTCGTCCGACACCGACACGGACAGCACGGTGGACGCGCAGACGCCCGCGCGCCGGTCTCCCACCGAACCGGGAGCGATCGGCGACCCCGACACCCCGTTACGCCCCCGACTGTCGGCCGGCGATCTCGTCGGGCGAGCGCTGCCCGGTCTCGGTCGGGTCGGTGGCCGGGACCCGGAACGGTTGCGACAGTGGGTGGCCGCGGTGGAGCCGGACCGGCCCGGCGACGAGGTCACGCTGAGCGAGACGGACTGCGTCATCCGGGCGTACGCGGCGTTCGTCGCCCTGCACGGCCGCAGCGCGAACGTGGTCGACAACCGGGCCGCCGCCGCTCCGCAGTCGATGACCGTCCGGGACCTTCAGGATCTGCTGGACGGGTCACTGACCCGGTTGACGGACTGGCCCGCGCTGGTCGACGGGCTGCGTGGCGCCCCCGGCGCGCTGGCGCTCATCCACCTGCCCGCGAACGACCTGGTGCTCGCCCCGGATGCAGGCCCGGCCCGGGGGCACGTCTTCTGGCTGTGGTCCGACGACCGGACCGGGACGCCGACCCTGCGGGTGATCGACACGCAACGCGCCGGCCTGCTCGCCGACGAGGCGTTCGCCGGGACGCCGAGCAGTCGGTGGGAGCGGGCGCTGACCGGGTACGGCGTCCGCGCCCTGCTGCTCGACGCGGACGGCCGCCCCGGCACGCTGCCGACGCCGGACGTTGCCGGCCGGCCACCGACGCAGTCGACGCCCGACGTCGACGGCCGGCCGTCGACGCAGCCGGTGCCGGACCGGTCCGACCTGGACGCGGTGACCCTGGCGTCGCGCTCACCCGCCGAGCCGGGCGTGCTGGGCCTGCCGGGAACGCGCCACGGGACCGGCTCGGACGCCGTGGCCGCAGCCCTGGCCCTGCCCGGCCGGTCCACCGGCCGCGACCCGGGCCGGTTGCGTGCCTGGGTGCGTACGGTCGAGTCGCAGCGCCCGCAGATGGTGTTGCAGCACGACGTGGCCCGCGCGTACGGGGCCTTCGTCGCGATGCACGGCCGGGCGGCGAACGTGGTGGACAGCCGCCGGTCCCCGGACGTCGTCCGGCTCACCCTGCCCGAACTCCAGCAACTCCTCGGCGGTGCCGTGCGGGCCCTGAACGACGTACCGGGCATGCTCACCGCGCTGCGCGGCGCGCCCGGCGCGATGGCCCTGGTGCACGTACCCGACCGCGACCGCGTCTTCTGGCTCTGGTCGGACGACACCGGCGACGCCCCGATCGTGCGGGTCGTCGATCCCACCCATGCCGGGCTGTTGGACCGGCCCACGCCCGGGGTCCTTGACCGGATGCTGCGCACGCCCGGCGTCACCGTCCTGGGGCTGGACGCGGACGGACAGCCCGGCGGCCAGGGCCCGGCCGACACGCTGCCGCCGCCCGCCGCGCCGGCCCAGGGGCCCAACGTGCCCTGGTACCTCGAGGACGGCGCGCTCGGCCAGTTCACCGTGCTGGCCGCCGGGCGACCGGCGAGCGCCCGCGTCGCCGCCGCGCAGCTCGCGAGAGGCCTCGCGGCCAGCCTGCCCGTCCTCCCCGGCGTGCCGGCCCACCACGCGGAGGCGATCCGGGTCGAGATACGGCGGGAGATCGCCCGGGCGCTGACCGCGCCGGAGCGCGGCACCGGCCCGGCCGACGCGGCGTACGAGCAGTACCTCGAACACTGGGACGAGCGGCTCACCAGCGGCACCCACCTCAGTGTCGGCAACCGTCTGGTCTGGATCCTGCCGGTGCCCCGGGTGGCCCGCCCCTCGCCACCCGCACCCGAGCAGGACGCCACGATCTACAAGGTCAGCTTCGGCTCGACGTCCCGAGGCTGGAGCAGGGACAGCGAGCGGCCGACCGGCGGCATCTTCAGCCCGGACACCGCGCTCGGCGGCATCAGCCAGTACCTGACCCGGGTGATCTTCCAGATGCCGGACATCACGTTCGGAAGCAACCGCGAGCACGGCAGCTCCGAGGGGCGCAAGGTGCTCGCCGGCCGCCAGATGTTCGTCACCGACACCACCCCGTTCCAGGCCGGACTGGCCTTCAAGGTGTACGTCGACGGCCGCCTCTGGACCACCACGCGAACCCTGCCCGCGCACGAGGACCTGCTGCTCATCCAGTTCCCCACGCCGTACACCGACCCCGCGAACGGGCAGTACCGCCCGGCCCGCGCCGCCGCTTCCGTCGACGGCTCACCACCTCGCACCTCGTACGCCGATCGGGTGTTCAACGCCCTGGCCACCGAACAGTTGATCACCAGCTGGCACCGGGCCCTGCGGGAGAGCCTCGACGCGGACGCGGCCGCCGACTTCGCCCGACAGGGCGTGGCGCAACTGCTCAACGAGCGGACCGCGCTCAACCGCAACCGACGCCTGCTGCACGGCTCGGACCGCGCCACCGGCCTGCACCACGGCAGCACGACCATGTCGCTGCACCTGATGCTCCAGCCGATGAGCCTCCAGCACCTCGGTGACACGCCGGACGTGGCGGTCCGCGACGACCTCGGCGTCATCGCGGAGACCGGCACCAGCGCCGACGGCAGCCGGAGCGTCGCGATCGCCGGCGAGATCGCGTCATACGGCATCAGTCACATCGCCCGTGCGCTGCCCACGCCAGGCGGGAAGCTGCCCAAGGACAACAGGTTGCAGGGCACGGTCAGCGGTGAGCTGGGCGGCAGCGTCGGCCGCGACGCGGGCGTCGAACTCGGCGAGAGCGTGCTCAACCACACGGTGTTCAAGCGCACCGCCGCGCAGACCCGGTACCGCCAGCAGTTCGAGGCGGTCCTGGTGACCCGGCTCAGCTCCGGCGAGGTCCGGCCGGTGGTGCTGCTCGGCATGCCCGGTGAGGTGGCCGTCTGGCAGGACCAGCGTGGCGCGTACGAGCAGGCGTTGCTCGGCGCACCCATGGACGGCCCGATCGTGGCGGTGCCGCCGGCGCCTCGGCGTATCGGCCGGCTGGTCGACGAAGATGAGGTCCGCGACCGCCTCGGGCCGCGCGCCGTCGAGGTGCTCACCGGTGGCCGGGTCGTCGACCCGAAGACCCGACGGCTGATGCCGAGGGTCGAGACGCCGCAGCTGCGGGGCCGTTATCCGGCGACGGCGGTGCCCGGCGAACCCCTGGCGCTGGCCACCCGACGCGGACTGGGCCCGAGCGCGCCCCTGTCGCTGCCCGGCGCCGAGGTGGTGCTCGACACCGCCACCGAGGGGCTGCTCGCCCTGTCGCACCGCGACGAGCTGCCCGTCGACGTCATCGAGGACCTGGAGATCCACATTGGTCGCGACGCCATGGAGGCGGATCCGAGTCGATTCCAGACGGGCGATCCGTTCCAGGTGACCATCGGCGGCGTCCCGTACGACGTGCTCGTCATCGCCTATCTCGAGGAGTTGCGCGATACGGTCGCCTATCCGATGGACGTCAACCTGCGCGCCCTGCAGGGCAGCTCGGTGGAGGGCTCGGTCGGCACCTCCCACGGCCTGGGCGGTGGCGTCGGCGGTGGTCTGCTCGTCCCGCTGCCGCTCGAGGAGTGGAAACTTCAGCTCGGGCGGGCCGAACTGCAGGGTGACTGGGAGTGGGCCCGCTCCGACGCGTACGACGGGGCGGTCAAGCACTACCGGCGCACCGAGACGACGCGGGGCGTGACCGAACTCCGCTACCGGGTGATCTACGAGGTCGTGTTGCGTCAGGGGACGCAGCCACGGGTCACGTACCTCATCGGCGACGACTCGAACGACCCGGACGAGCCGGACGTCACCGCGCTGCGGACCGTGGTGCCCGACGAGCACCGGTTGGACCGGACGGTCACACCGCGCGAGCAGGACCTGGCCGGCCGGGTGACCACCGTGACCTTCCGGGAGTGGAACCGGGCCAACCCCATCCCGTACGAGGACGAGTCCGCAGCCGGGGTGTTCCCCTTCCTGCCCGGGCTGCCCGAGGTGGCGGCTCAGGCCGCTCACGCGTACGCGCAGATCAACAACCTGGATCGCCGGTGGTTCGCGGAACCGCTGAACTGGCCGCGTCCGCTGTGGGGCCTGGGCATCGCCAGCCAGGCCGCCGGGCACCTCGCCGAGATGAGCGACCGCTACGGCTGGCTCGTCGCGCTGCCCGACGAGGGAGGGCACCACCAGGCGGTACGGGTGCAGATGCGGGCGTTCAACCCCGAGCAGACCCGGCCGCCCTCGGACGTCGAGATCGAGCACTACCAGCAGTTCAGCGCCGGCCACAAGTGGTCGCACGACACCGGCAGGAGCGCCGGGATCAGCATCTCCACCGGTCCGGTCTTCCCCCTCGGCGGTTCCGGCAAGGTCGACGATCCGACCGACCGGGTCGCGCCGTCCGACCCGTCCGGCCCGACCCGGCGGCAGGTCGGCGGCGTCGGCGGCGGCGGCGGACCGCTGCCCGGTGGTGACACCGCGGGCGAGGGCGGTCTCGGTCGCCTCGCCTTCGGTCCGTCCGGCGGCTACCGGTGGTCCCGCGAGGACGGGGTGTCCGACGAGTCCGGCTACATCGACATCACCCGGGCCACCTACGGAGGACTCACCCAGCACTATCGCAGCGACCTCGTCTTCAAGATCACTGCGGAGCGGTGGGACGGTGAGCAGGGCGAGGTCACGAGGATTGTCCGCTACCTGCGCGTCAACCTCGGCAAGGACTTCATCGCGCCGGACCGGCTCGCGGCGGCGCTCGGCCTGCCCGGCGCCACCGCCATCTCGCCAGCCAGCCCGCCGGCCCGTCGCCCGTTCGACCCGGAGCCCGTCCGCGCGTGGTCGCACCCGGAGCGGCTCGACACCCGCGCCGTGCTGCCCGCCGTCACCCGCGCGCTGTCGGTCTGGAAGCTGCTGCCGCGCCGTGCCGACCCGGTCGACCTGCCGCCCACGCTCCTGGTCCGCGCGCTCACCGCCCGGCTGCGGCCCTCCGCCCTCGAAGGACAGTTCGCCACCCTGACCGGCGCGGGCCTGCGGGTGTGGCAACCGATCGTCACCGACGGGAAGCTCCGGTTCCTGCTCGTCCAGGTGACCGGCGACCTCCAGGCGCCGACCGCCGACCTACCCCGCGGCGACGTCGCCCTGACCGAACGCAGCGAGGCGGTGACGGCGCACTCGACCGACACCTCGCACTCGGGCACCCTGCACGTGGGCGGTCGGACCCGCGCCCGTGGCGAGATCTCCTCCAAGGCGGACCTGGCCGGCGAGTTCCGGGCCGAGTGGCAGCGCACCACCGGCGTGGGCAGCGGCCTGGCCGACGAAACCAAGGACATCATGCGGCTCGGCATCAAGAAGTCGCACGAGTTCACCCAGCCCATCATCTTCCGGATCGACATCGGCCTCACCACCGAACTTCCGGAGCTGATCCGGTTCCTCGCCACGACCAGCGCCAACCTCTACCGCGCTCTGGAAGGGCTGGTCCTGCGCGACGCCGGTTCGTGGAGCCGCTGGTCGGCCGACGCGCCGGTGCTGGGTCGGGCGGCGTGGTGGGAGAAGACCACCACCGTCACCGGCATCACCGGCGACGGCCGGCTGGTCGTCCCCGCGTACCTGACGATCGCGAACCTACCCCCGGCCGCCACCGGCCCGGTGGACGGCAGTTGGGCGCCGGCCGGCCCGTCGCGGGCGGCGGCGCAGCCGGCGGTCCGGGTCGAGCGGGGCCCGCACCCCGCGCCGCCCGCCCTCAACGCGGCGGTGCTCGCGGACCCCACCTTCAACCCGCAGTCGATGCGCCCGATCGCCCGCGCCATCCACGCCTGGGCCAAGCTGGTCACCGAACCCCTGCGGAGGTGGCCGGCGACGTTCGACGGGAGCCGTCCGCCACGGATCGCCCGCAAGGGCCCCCTCAGCTCCCTGGAACGCGACGTCGCCCACCACACCTCGGACCGCCAGCTCAACCGGCGGTTCGACGAACTCTTCGAACACCGGTACCAGGTCGGCGACACCGGCATCCGGCTCGGCGTTGACCTCAGGGCCGCGTCGTTCAACGTCGACCTCAGCCCGGACGGCGCCGTGCGGCCCCGTGGTTTCGCCCACAAGGGCCGCACTTACCGGCAGCGGGACACCAAGCCCAGCTACGAGGTCTCCCAGAGCACCAGCTCCTCGGTGGGCGGTGGAGCGACCCTGCGTGGCACGTCCGGCAACATCCGTACCGGTCCGGGTGGTTCCGGCTATCGCGGGTTCGGCGGCGGCCGGGGGTACGAGGGCGAGACCAGCAACGTCGGTGAGCGCAACAGCGAACGACGGGCCGATTACCACCTCATGCGATACGACGTGACGCTGGTGATCTACCCGCCGGGCGATCCGGGTCACCGCCTGCTGATCGACCGGGACGGAGGCCTGTTCGCGGTGACGACCGTGCGGCCGGACACCAACTACCAGCCGCCGGCCCGGTTCGCGCCCACCGTCGTCGACCCCGTGCAGGGCATGGAGCTGGGCAGCCGGATCGACACCACGCCCACCGCCCCATTGGCGGCGCCGTCGCCGGCCAGGATGGACGAGCCGGCGTTCCGGCGGATGGTCGACGAGGTGGCCGACGCCGGTAACGCGGCGTCCGTCCGCACCGGTCTGCTGTCGCTCGCCGAGTGCCTCGCGCTGGCCGAGCGGATGGTCGCCCGGCTCTACCCGTCGGCCAGGCCGGAGCTGCACGCCCTGCGCCCGAGTCGCACCCGGGAGGCCGACGCCGCGGCGTCCTGGCTGACCGGGCAGACCGACTGGACGCCCGTCACAGGCTGGCAGACGGTCGAGTCGGATCTGCGGGACCGGCCCGCCACGACGGCCGTCGTGCTGCTGCAACGACCGAACCAGACCGTGCACCACATGTTCCTCGCACACACCCTCGCGAGCGGCCAGGTGCTCTGGGCCGATCCGAGCCGCCCACCGGGTGAGCGGGTCTTCGCGCGTCCCGGGCCGTTCGCGGACGCCCGGTTCGAGTCGGCCATCGCCGCCCGTGTCCTCGTCATCGGCGCGGACGCGACCGTCGCCCCCGGCCGGACCAGCCCGGAATCCGCCTCGACCGCGCGTGCCGTGGTGGACGCGCCGCTGGGCCACGACGTGCGAGGCAGCGTCCCCGTCCGGGGAGCCGTGCGGCCCTCGGTGGTCCCGCCGCCCTCCTCGACCGGCGACGGGCCACCGGCTCCGAGCCCTGTCACGCCGGTGGCGCAGCCCGACGCCGAGCCGCCCGCGCGGGTGGTGGTCGACGTCGCGGCGGTACGGGCCACCCTGCACGACCGGGCGGTTGCCGGCGACGACCCGATCCCGTACCGGACGGGTCAGGTCCTCACCGGCGCGGACGCCGCCGGCCTGAGCCTGACCCTGCGCACGGCCGGCCCGGTGGACGTGGCCGACCTCTCCGGTCGGCTGGCCGACCCGAGCACGGTGACCACCGGGCCGGACGGCCACGCCGTGACCCTGCGCCTGTCCGACACCCGCGACACCTGGGCGGACCTGCGGGCCGTGGCCCGGCACGTCCGGGCCTCCGGTGCGGGGATCCGGTCGGCCACGATCGACGCCGTGCTCGGGCCGGGCGAGCACACCGCGCTCGCCGCGTTCGTGTCCACCCACCACGCGGCCCTCGCCCGGATGGTCGGTGTCACCGAGGCCACCGGGGACGCGCTGCGCGCCTCGATCAGCCGGTCGAACCTCAACCTCGGCATCCTGCAGGCCCAGATCCGGCTGGTGCACGCGCTGCGGGGCGCCGGTGGAGCGGCCGCTCCGGTGTGGCTGGGCAACCACCACTACTGGTGGCACGACGACGAGCCGGTGGCCGTGTCGCACGAGGCACGCCGCCTGCTCGAGGCCGTCGCCGCCGTCCTGCCCGACGACCCCACGGATCTGATCGCCCTCGCCCTGCTCGCCGACGACGTGAACCACGGACCGGCCGTCCCCGTTGGTCAGTCATGACGATCCGCATGATCTCGGCCGACGGCGGCCGGCACGTACTGGCGGAGCAGCCCGCGGATCTGCTCGCCGAGCTGATCGGCGGGTACGCCCGCCTGCCGTCGCGGCACCGCCGTGCCGCCCGGGTCGCCCACGCGCAACGCTCACTGGCCCGGATCCGGCAGCGGCTGGCCGCCGGGTTCGGCCCGGACGCCGTACCGCCGACGGTCCTCGTCGACGTGCAGCACGACGCGGCCGACGGGCGGCACCGCGACGACGCCACGATCTGGTTGGACACCGAGGACGACGAGCGCTACCTGCGCTCGCTGGCCGTTGCCGGGGAGATCGTCCTGACCGTGGGGGAGGGGCATTCGCGAGGGATGTCCCCCGACTTCGCGGGGGCGAGCGGTGACGGCGACCCGACCGCGCCCGTGCGCTGATAGGAACCGGGGCATGCGGAGACGGCGTACGGCGGTGGGACGGCAGGCGGAACTCGACGCCCTCGCCACGGCCGGTCGCGACGCCGGGGAGGACGGCCGGTTCGTGCTGGTCCGTGGCACCGCCGGTAGCGGGCGGACGGCCCTGCTGAGCGCCGCCGCCGACGCCTGGCGGTCCGCGGGCGTCGCGGTGCTGCGGTTGCCGCCTACCGGTCCGGCGCAGGCCCCGACGAGCGGGTTCGAGGCGCTGCTCGACGCGGTACGGGAGCACTACGAGTCGCTGGGCGAGCCGACACTGGCGGCGCCGGTGGCCGCCCTCGGCGCGCTGTGCCCCTCGTCCACCGACCCGTCGCCGGGCCGCAACGCCGTGCTGGCCCGCGAGGCCGGCGCGCTCTTCTCGCTGATCGGCCGTCGTGGCCCGACCGTCCTGCTGGCCGACGATGCCGGCGACCAGCCGGCCCGGGTCCTCGCGCTCGGCGCCGCCGTCCGTCCGGGAGTCCTGGTCGTCGCCGCCGCCGAGCCGGACGCGCCCGCCGCCGAACGTCTCGACGCGCTGGCCGACGTGGTCGTCGACCTCCCGCCGCTGCCCACCTCGGCGGTACGCGAGCTGCTCGGTCGCCGTTACCGCACACCCGTCGACGACGCGTTCGCCTCGGCGCTGGCTGACGCGCTCGGTCCGCTGGCCGGGCATCCGGCGACCGTCGTGGCGACCGTCGACGCGTTACGCCGGGGCGGTCGGCTCACCGAGGCCGGCGGGCATCTGTGCCTGCGGGACCCGTACGCGCCGATCCTCCTGCCGCCGGATCACCCGCTGACCGTCCGGCTGCACGCTCACGGCGCCGACGCCGTACGTCTGGCCACGATGGCGTCGGTGGTCCGGTTCGGCATCGCCGACCTGCCCCTGTTCGCCACGGCCACGCTCGGTGACCCCGACGGTCACGGCGCGATCATCGACAACCTGGTGGAGGCCGGGGTGCTGGTCGCCGACCGGCACGGCGGCATCCGCCCGCAGAGCCCCGCGCTGGCCGCCCGTCTCGTCCACGACGCCGGACCCCGGGCGGTGGCCCGACTGCACCGGGCGTGTGCCGCCGCCCTGTTCCGACGTACGGGCGCGGGGGACCGGGCGGACCGGGCCACCCTCGCCGACCACGTCACCTCGGCCGGCGCCGCGGTGCCGCCCGACCGGCGTACCGCTCGCACGCTGCTGTCCACCGCCGCCCGGGCCACCGAACGGGAACCGGACCGCGCGGCGCACTGGCTGAGCGCCGCGCTGCGGCACTGCGACGGCGACGACTCCGCCGGCGACATCCAGGCGCGACTGCTGCGGCTGCTCGTGCGGACGGGCCAGTTCACGCGGCTCACCGCCGACGTCGACCGGATCGCCGCGCTCGGCGTCCCCGGCACGGGCCACGCCGACCTGGCCGCCGCCGCGCTGCTCGCCACCCTGCACACCGGTCGGCCACTGTCGCCGTGGGTGCGGACGGCGCTGCCCGGTCCGGACGCGATGGTGACGTTCGGCGAAGCCTGGCCGGCCGGTACGCCGATCCCGGTCACCGACCCGCCGGTCGGGGCCGCGTCGCTGCTGACGGCGCACGAGTTCGCCACGGTCCGGCGGGCGCTCACCGTCGGCGCGCAGGACGATCCGCTGGTACGCGCCGGCAGCCTCGGCGACCTGGCCCTGGTGCTGCGCCTGGTGCTCGGCGACGGCCGGTACGGCGTACCGGTCGACGGTCCGGTCGCCGCATACCACCGGTTGCACGAGCACCGCGCACGAGGCGACCTCGCCGGCGTTCTGTCCGCCGCCCGGGAGGCGAACGTCACCGACCTGCCGGACCGGCTCGTGCCCCGGCTGGCCCGACTGTGGGCCGCCGAGGCGTTGGCGCTGCGCGGACAGAGCGAGGCCGCCGCCGAGTGGCTGCGCTCGGTGCCGGCCGATCCGCCGTACGCGGCCCTGCGCTGGTGGGTCGCCAACGGCCCCGGGTGGGAGCCCCGCGACGCGGCGGACGTACGGGAGCGGCTCGCCGCCGGCTGGCGGGCCTACGAGGCGCACCTGTCGTACGGCAGCGTGCTCGGCGTCGAGCAGTTGCTCGTCCGGATCGCGGAGCTCGGCGCCCGGTATGCCCCCGGCGCGGCGGACCTCCGGCTGCCGGCACCGGGCCGGACGGGCGGTCCACGGCTCACCACCGAGGCGGAGGCGTTGATCCACGCTCTCGTCGAGCGGGATGCCCCGGCCGCCGAGCGGAGCGTCGAGCAGACCCGGGCGCGCGGTCACCGCCTCGACCTGTGGCACGCCACCCTGGCCCTCGGCCACACCGCCGAGGACGCCGGACCGTGGTTACGTCAGGCGTACGAGGTGGCCCGGACGCTGGACGCGGCGCCGGCCCGAACGGTGGTCGCCACGGCGATGCGCCGACGGGGCGTACCGCTGCCGCAGGCCCGGAGCGCCCGGCCCGCGTTCACCGCGATCGAGCTGCAGATCATCGAGCTGCTGCGCGGCGGGCGCACGAACCGGCAGATCGCCGCTCGCCTGCGCCTCAGCGAGAAGACCATCGAGAACCACCTGACCCGACTGTTCGCCCGCACCGGCCTGCGTTCGCGCGTGGAGCTGGCCGCGGCGAGCCTGGACGGGGACGTTCTCGGTGCGGTGTCCTGACCGGCCGACGCGGAGGTACCACCCGGCGTGAGAAGCAAGAGGATCCTCGTCTCCCGGACCGCCGGCGGGGCCAGCCGCAGCATCCGCGAGGCGTTGCAGAAGGCGGAGCCGGGCGCGCTCATCATGGTGGCGCCGGGTCACTACCCGGAGAACCTGGTGCTGGACAAGGTGGTCACGGTGACCGCCGAGGAAGGACCGGGCACCGTCAAGATCACTGCTGCCAGTGGCCCGGCCGTCGTGTTGACCGCCGAGTCGGCGGCCCTCAACGCGCTGACCATCGAGGCGCTCGACGCGGACAGCCCCGCCGTCGCGTTCGAGGCCGGCCAGCTCGGGGTCACCGAGTGCGAGCTGTCGGCCGGCTCCTGGGCGACCGTCTTCGTCCTCGGCCGGGCCTCGCTCACCATGCGCGGCAGCCGCGTCACCAATCAGGCCGGCGCGGGGGTCGTGGTCACCGCCGCGACCGGCACCGTTCTCGACGACTGCCGGCTCGTCCAGCTGGGCACCTCCGGCGTGGTCGTCGGCGAGACCGGTGTGCTGCGGATGCGGGCCAGCACCGTGCAGGGCGCGGGCGGCAACGGGGTGTGCCTCAACGGGCGCGCGTCCCTCGACCTGGAGGACTGCGAGATCGTCGCCGCCGGTAAACCGGCCCTCGCCGTGGAGCAGCAGGCCGCGGCGGTGATCCGCCGGCTGACCGTCACCGGCGGCGACAGCATCGGCGCGTACCTGGCGACCACCGGCGCGGTCTCCATCGAGGACAGCGCGATCACCGGCGTCGCTCACGACGGCGTGTTCGTCGGCGGCCGGTGCGCTCCACGGTTGACGCGGCTGACGGTGCGTTCCCCCGGGCGGCACGGCCTGAGCTTCGTCGGGCAGGCCGCGGGCGTCGTCGAGCGGTGCGCGGTCGTCGGGGCGGGCGTCACGGCGGTCAGCGTGGACGAACGATCCACACCCGAGTTCGGCGAGCTGGAGGTCGACGGCGGAGGCGACTCGGCGGTACGCGTCGGCGGCGGCGCGGACCCGTTCTTCCGCCGGCTCCAGGTGTCCGGCTGCCCCGGTACGGCCATCGTGGTCACCGGTGCCGCGCGCGGCACCCTGGAGAACATCACCGTGGACCGACCGGGCAACCACGGACTGGTCGTCGAGGACGGGGCACGTACCACCGTCAGCGGGCTCAGCCTGCGCGGCGCCACGGCCGCCGGCCTGCGGGTGGCCGGGGCCACGCTCACCTGCACCGACGCCGACATCGCCGAGTCCGGTGGCCCCGGCGTGGAGGCCGCCGCCGGCGCCGAGCTGTCCCTGACCCGGTGCCGGGTGCACGACGGCCGGGCCGACGGGTGCGCGCTGGCCGCCGACGCGTCCGGTGTCGTCGCGGAGTCGGAGTTCCACGCCAACGCGGGCAACGGGATCACCGTCGCCACCACCGAGACGGTGCGCCTGACCGGCTGCGCGGCGCACGACAACCGCGGATCCGGGCTGCGCCAGCTGGTGCCGGGTGAGCTGACCGTGGACGGGTTCAGCAGCGCCCGCAACGGCGCGCCGGACGCGTACGGCACGACCGCTGCCGCCACCGCCACCGTGTACGCCGAAACGGCCCCAACGGACCGCGCCGAGATCCGCCGCGCCGGTGACCCGCTGGCCGAGCTGCACGACCTGGTCGGCCTGCAGAGCGTCAAGCACGAGGTGTCATCGCTGGTCAACCTCAACAAGATGTCGCAACGCCGCAAGGAGGCCGGACTCAGCGCCCCGCCCATGGCCCGGCACCTCGTCTTCGCGGGGCCGCCCGGCACCGGCAAGACCACCGTCGCCCGGCTCTACGGCGCGATCCTCGCCGACCTGCGGGTCCTGCGCTCCGGTCACCTCGTCGAGGTGGCCCGCGCCGACCTGGTCGCCCAGATCATCGGCGGCACCGCGATCAAGGCCACCGAGGCGTTCAACCGTGCGCTCGGCGGTGTCCTGTTCATCGACGAGGCGTACACGCTCAGCACCGGCCGGGGCGGCACCGGCCCCGACTTCGGTCGCGAGGCGATCGACACGCTGGTCAAGCTCATGGAGGACCACCGCGAGGACATCGTGGTGATCGCCGCCGGCTACTCCGCCGAGATGCAACGATTCCTCGACACCAACCCGGGCCTCGAATCGCGGTTCAGCCGGACCATCGAGTTCCTCAGCTACAGCGCCGCCGAGCTGGTGACCATCGTCGAGGAGCAGTGTCGCCGGCACGACTACCACCTGGACGCCGAGGCGGCCGAGCTGCTGTTGACGCACTTCGAGACGATCCCCAGGACCGGGACGTTCGGCAACGGCCGCACCGCCCGCAAGGTCTTCGAACGGATGGCCGACCGGCAGGCGTCCCGACTCGCCACGTCCGACCGGCTCACCGACGCCGACATGCGACTGCTCACCGCCGCCGATTTCGCCGGTGACGCGTGACGGGCGTGGACCTGCGCGGCGGGCCGGCGCTCACCCTGGTCACCGGGCCGCCCGGCGTCGGCCGTACCCATGCGCTGCGGGCCACCGCCGACGCCGCCGCCCGGGACGGCGCGCCGGTGCTGGCGCTACGCCTCGCCCCGCAGGACCGCCACGAGCCGTGGTACCTGGCCGGACGCATCCTCGCCGCGCTCAGCCCGGCCCGTCCGTCCGGCCGGGTGGCCGAGCCACCGACGACCGCCCTCGCCGGCATCCTGCGCCGACGGCCCGGCCTGCTCCTCGTGCTCGACGACGCCCAGTGGGCCGACACGGAGTCGGCGGAGGCGATCGGCGACGTGCTGGACGACCCGGCGGGCTCGCCCGTGCGGTGCGTGGCCGCCCTCCGTACCGTTGGTGGACCGGCCGTCCCACGCCCCCGGCCCGGCCTGCGCGCCCGCATCGTGCCGTTGCGGCCGCGACGCGCGACCGAGGCCGAGGAGTTCGCCGCCCGGCTGCTGCGCGCCACCCCGCACGAGGACCTGGCCGCCGCGCTGCGCCGCTACGGCGCCGGCGTGCCCGCCGCGATCGACGCGGTCATCGCCGGATACCGCGACACCGGGCAACTCGTCGTGGCCGACGGCCGCGCCGGTCTCCGCGACCCGGGCGCGGTCCCGGTCATCCCGACCGGACACCAACTGCTGCGGCCGGTACGCCGGCTCGACCGCACGGCGCGTGCGGTGGCGCGTGCCCTCGCCGTGCTGCAACCGTTCGGCCCGGCCGCGCCCGCCCTCATCGGACAGGCCCTCGGCCTGACTCCGGACGAGGTGGACCGGCAGCTCGCCGTCGCGCGTACGGAGGGGGTCACCCGCGCTCGGCCGGGCGGTTGGACTCTCACCCCGCCGGCCCTGGCGCTCGCCCTCGCCGCCGACCTCGGCCCGTACGAGCGACATCGCACCGCCCAGGTCGCGGCCGAGGCGCTCGGGGGCGACCGGTCCGCCGTACCCGATCCACGCGACCTGCCCGACCGTCTCGTGGAGGCCGGCACGTCGGTCGACCCCGAGCGGCCCGTCGCAGCCCTCGCCCGCGTACACGCCGGTGGTCGGCCCGCCCGACCGTCCCTGGCCGACCGCTGCCTCCTGGACTTCCGGGCGGGCCGCTGGACCGCCGCCCTCGACGGCGCGGTGCTCGCCGAAGCGGCCGGACAGCCCGGAACCGACGTGCCGGTCGCCCGGGTGGCCGCCGAGGTGCTGCTCGCCCGGGGCCGGCCGGCCCGGGCCCGGACCCTGCTGGACGCCGCCGCCGACCAGCCGTCGCACCTGCTGGCACCGGTACGCGTCGACCTGCACCGGGCGCTCGGTGATCCGGCGGCCGCCGCCGAGGCGGTACGGACCGACCTGGAGCTGTCGACCGGCGGGGAGCTGTGGGTGCTCGCCGCCGAACTGGCGATCGAACACGGTGACCCCGCGACCGCCCGGGCGGCCCGAGCGGCGACTCTGCCCGCGTACCCAGCGGCTCTCGTCCGCCTGATCGTCGACGGGGACGCCGGCGCGGCGGCCGAGGCCGTGGAGTGGACGCGGCGACAGGAACGGCCGTACGAGGTGGCCCGCACCCTGGAACGCGCGGTGCGCTGGGCGGGCGCCGACCCCGGCCTGCTCGCCGAGGCGTACAACATCCTCGGCGCGCTGGGGGCGCTGCTCCACCGTTCCCGCCTCCGGCAGTTCGCCCGGAACCGGGGCGCCCCGGTCGCCGGTCGCGCCGAGACCGTCGCCGAGGGCGACCTGCTGCTCGCCGTCCTGGTGGCCGAGGGACTGTCCAACCGGGAGCTGGCAGCGGCGACACAGAGCAGCGAGAAGAGCGTCGAGGGTCGGTTGAGCCGCCTGTTCGCCCGGACGGGCTACCGCTCCCGCGTCGAGCTGGCCACCGCCGTGCTGGCCGGAACGTTCCCGGGGCAGGCCGACCCGGTCAGGCCGTGTGTCAAAGTCCTCGGTCGAGCCGAGGCGGAGTCCAGGCGGCGATCCGGCAAGGCGGAGATTCGTCAGGATACCGGTGTTGTATCCGGACGAATCTCCAACGCGGTCGGTCGTCGTCTGGGCCCGCCGTAGGCCGGCCAGGGGCTTTGACACACGGCCTAACGCCGTTCCGGGGCGATGAGGCTGGACAGCGGCAGCTCGATGCCCTTGGCCCGGGGCCGCCAGCGGTCGTTCTCCGCGTGCAGCACCTGGTCCACTGTCGTGCGCTCGTAGTACCGGCTGGGCAGCAGCATCGTCACCCCGTCCGCCACCAGCTCCGGCAGCCGTGACCGCACCGAGGTCAGGCCCGCCAGCGCGGCGGCGCTGGCCAACACGTCCACCGCCCGGTTCGGCGCGACCCGCAACCGGACCAGCCGGTGACCGGCGCGAACTGCGGGACGCCGGGCCAGCAGCACCAGGAGGTCGTCGTCCGTACCCGAGGGGTCCGGTCGGTCCGGAACCACCGCCCACATCCGTCCGCCGCGCGGCGCGAAGACCACCTCGTTCGGCAGGCCGTCGGCGCCGTGCCGGGCGCCGGCACACCGCAGCGTCAGCGGGTTGGCCGGCAGCTCGACGGGATCCCGCGGCTGCCCGGCCTCGTCCACCCGGTAGCCCTGTTCGAGGCGGGCCAGGTCCAACCACCCCGCCGGCAGCAGGAACGTCCCGTCGGTCGCCTGGTGGCGCAGGTCGGCGGGGAGGTCGACGCCCGCCCCGCCCGGGTGTACCGCGCCACCCGCCTCGACCCGGAGCGCCAGCAGATGCTGGTGTGGACCGGACCGGGCCAGCCCGTCGCCGGCAAGGTGGCCGACGAGGTGAAGGTTCGCCGACGGCACCCCCTCCACGGCGACGCGCTGTGCCGGCCACGGCGACGACAGCCACAGCCGTACCGGCGTCGCGTTGACCTCCGGCCGTTCCGGCAGCCAGCGGACGCCGTGCGGCCGCCGGCCCCGCGCGGAGACCGTCAGCGACGGCCGTGGGCTCGGCGGCGGCAGCGGACCGGCGGTCGCCGGGGCCGTCGCGGCCGGCTCCGCCACGCCCCCACCGGCCGGCGACAGCTCCGGGACCCGCCGCCGCAGGGAGACCAGCCAGCCGTCGTCGTTGCGCCACCGGCTGTCGTCGGGGTCCGGGCCGGCGGAGGCCGCGCGTTGCCAGCGCGCGGGAAGTCGCTGCTCGTCGACGGCCCGCGGCAGTCCCTCCTGTACGGACACCACGGCGCCCGGCGCGAGCGACCACACCTGGACGCCCAGCTCCTCCTCCAGCACCCGCAGGTGTTCGTGCAGACCGTCGGCCCGCTCCGGCGGCACCGGGGTGAGCACCATGAGGTCACCGCCGTCCCAGCCGGCCATCTCCAACAGCCGGCGCAGCTGGGCGGTGCCGGTGGCCAGGACGCCGCCGTCACCGTGCCGCAGCCCCAGCCGACCGTCCTCCAGGATCGTCAGGTCGACGAGCGTCAGGCCCGGCTCCGCGCCCAGGCCCCGGTACCGGTCGCGCGTCGCCGCCTCGCGCTGACGCGACGTGCTCATCAGCGCCACCGCGCCGGCCGAGGCCGTCGTGACGCCGTCCGCCGGGGTGAGCCGCCCGTCCAGGTCGGTGTCGAACACCGGCTCACCCGTCGCGTACGGGGGACGGACCGCCCGCCACGGCACCGCCTGACCGGACCGGTCCCGCGCGGCCAGGTCCCGGCAGCCCTTGAGCAGCACCGCCTCCGCGCCGACCGGAGGGGTCCACACCGTCGCGCCGGTCGTCTCGGCCAACGCGTGCACCTCGGCGTCGAGCAGCCGCTGCTCCGCCTCGTCCACCGGCCACCGCAGCCACAGTCGCAGGTCGCCACCGTGCAGCGGGATCGAGGACAGCGCGGCCGCGACCTCGTCGGCCCCGTGCACCCCGCTGCGCCCCCGATAGGTGGACAGCACGAACCTGCCGCCACGGGTGGCGAGGGCCACCGTCGCCAGATCCGGATGCGCTGCCCCCAACCGGGCCGCCGCCGCCCGCCGTACGACGTAGCTCTCCCGGTCGGCGAATTCGAGGCCGTTCGGCAGGGGCAGGGTGACGAGCCCACCGCGTTGCAGGACGAGGCCGCCGGCCAGGTCGTACCAGCCTGGCAGCGACGTACGCATCGACGCCGGCTGCACCAGCACCCAGTCGACCACCTCGCCGCTGGCCCGGTTCACCGGCACCGCTTCCGTCCGGGCTCCCGCCGCCGCCGTCGGCTGGACCGTCGCACCGGTCGGGGTGACGAGGACATCACAGCCCAGCGCGTCCGCCAGCCGGGCGAACACCGCGGCCTGCCGCGCGCCGTCGTCCATCAGCACGCGCAGGTCCCGTTCCCCGGCGCCGGCCTCCCGGGCGAGGTCGGCCAGGGCTTCGACGCCGAGCGCGGTCACCGGATCCTCCGGCGTGGCGACTCCGCCCTCGTCGCAGCGGACCAGCGTCAGGTCGGCGAGGCCGGGAACGGACGACGGACGATCGTCCGGGTCCCGCGTCACCACGTCCACCACCGGTTCCGGGGCCTGTCGCATCATGTCGCCAGCCCTTCAGCCATCGCGCGCACGGACCATCGGGCCGCCGGGGCCGCACCGATCACCACCGGGACGGTACGGTGCCCGACCGGCGTCAGCGAGCGACGCTCCCGCCACAGAGTTCCCACGGACGTCGCCGGGCAGAACACCACACGCAGCGGTACCGGGTCCAGCCGCGCCAGCTCGTCCAGGGACGCGAGTCGGCGGGTCCGCTCCGGCAGTGGCTCCACGCCGAGCACGTCAGCGATCACCACGACGTCGACGGCCGGCGCGAGCTGGGTGAGCAGCCGTACGCCCAGTCGCCGGCTCGCGTCCGGGTCGCCGCCGAGGGTGAGGACGTCCGGGGCGGCCGCCAGGTCGACCCAGAGGCGACGCCCGTCGCGCTCGCCGAGCACGACGGGGATGCTCGACGGCGGCGGGTTCCAGCCGTCCTCGAGCCATCCGTAGGCCGAGCCCCAGCGTGCCGGCCGCGCGCCGACCAGCCGTACCGCCGTGGTGGTCGTGTCGGTGGTCAGGTCGGCGACCAGGGGCGGGAACCAGCCGGGCATGGTCGCCGCGAGCGATCCGATGCCGGCCACGCGTTGCAGGTCACCGGCGGGCAGCACGATGGCACGTCGCAGTCCCTCGACCACCGGCGCGGGCGTCTGCGTCGCCGGATCCGTGGCCTGCTCGTCGTCGACCGACGGGAGGTCGTCGGGCGGTGTGGACGGCTCGGCCGGGACGAACGGGGCGTCGTCCGGAGGCTGCCGGGGCACAGGCACGGGCGTTGGGCGGGCCGCGGCGATCGGTGGTGACACGCGCGTCGGCGGCGTGGCGGGCGTCAGTGGGGTGACCGGCTGCGGCGCGGCCGTCGGGGCCGGGCTGAGCGGTCGCGGGGCGACGAGCCGCGGCGCGGCGGTCGGTGCTGCCGCGGGCTTCGGCGGTACGACCCGCTGCGGCCCGGCCTGCTCCGCCGCGATGGGCACCGATCCGGCGGGCGCCGACTCGGCGGGCGCTGAATCAGCGGGCACGGATTTGGCGGGCGCCGATTCGGCGGGCAGCGGCGCGGCGGGCAGCGGCGTGGCGGGCACCGAGTCGGCGGGCGCTGAATCGGCGGGGAGTGGCGCGGCGGGCTTTGGCTCGCCCTCACGTGATCCGGCGGGTTCCGGCCTCCGCGTCGCGGGCGCGGCGTCACCTGGCTCGGCGGCAGGCGGCCCGGCCGTGCTCGACTCCTCCGTCGACGGCTCGACGGTTCGCGGCGGGGCGGTCGATGGGCCGGTGGTCGGCGGCGTGTCGCGCGTTGGTGCCACCGGCGGAAGCGCGACCGGATCGGCAGCGGGGGAGGACCGGGCGACGATCGCCGGAGCCGGAGCCGGAGCCGGAGCCGGTGCGGCGGACAGCGGCGGCCGGTGGGGTTCGACAGTGGAGGTCGCGGGCGTGGCGGATGTCGGAACGGTGCCCGAGGGCGCGCCACGGGTCTCGTCGGGCAGCCTCGGGACGAGCGGCGCGTCGGGCTTGTCGGTGGGCGCGAGCCGGGCGGGCGACCGTGCGCCCTCGGACGGCGGTGCCGTGGAGGCCATGGGCGCGGCGGAGGGGCGGGTGGTGACCGGCGGCGCGGGGGCCGGGTCCACGGCGGAGGCGGCGGGCACGGCCACGACGCCGACGGCGGTGCGCGCGTCGGCGGTCGTGCGCGTGGTGCGGTCGCGGCGTCCGCCGCTGGCCCGGCGGGACGGGCCGGCCGGCGTCGGGGCACGGCGGGCGCGCAGGATCAGCAGGGGTACGGCCAGCGCCGCCAGCAGCAGGGCGGTCAGGGTGACCAGCAGGGTGGGGGACATCCCATCCCCGTCGGTACGCGGCCCGGCCTCGGCGGATGAGTCCGGGGCCCCGGGTGACGGTGGGGTGGACGGCGGCGCGACGGACGGCAGTGGTCCGGTTCGCACACCGGGGCCGCGCGCGTCGGCCGGCAGCAGCAGGATCCAGCCGGGCTCGAGGACCGTCGGGTCGTCCATGACGCGACCGTCCGGCTGCGCCCGTCCCCGGTTGAGGTCGAAGATCTCGCGGTAGCGCTTGCCGTCCCCGAGGGTCTGTGCGGCGATCGCGAAGAGGAATTCACGCCGGCCGTCGACCGGATCGCCGACCACGTAGAACTTGTCGGCCGTGGCCGTGGCCGTGGCCGTGGGCGTCGGGGCCGGCGCGGCGTGCGCGTCCCGGGTCGGCCCCCACGTCAGGAGCAGCCCGATCACCACGGCGGCCAGGACCGCGGGCGCTTTGCCGCGATCCGTGGCGCGGATCGTGAACAGCGGAGCCCCGCACTTCGTTCCCATGGTGAACTCCTGAGTGTGGAGGCATTATGAGCGGAATTACACCGTATTCGTCCGGCGAGGGCAATGTCGCTGACCGATGCCGTGCCGCCGTCCTGGAGATCGGTGAACAGGTCGATCGGCTACGTGTCCATCTTGGACGGCTGGACCCCGAGCGGCTGCGCATGTCCCCCCTACGGTTCCAGGCGCTGCTCGTCGGATTCGACATCTACGCTCGGATGCTCGACGACGCGCTGAACGACATCGTCGCCGAGCTACGGCCACCCGCCGTGCCCGCTCGTCGCGACCTCGAGATGGTCGCTGGTGAGAACCGATGACCGGGACACCGTACGAGGTCGACCCGGGCTCCGCCATCGGTGAGCTGGCGGCGGATCTCGTCAACCGGTTGGCCATGCTGCGACAGCTCGTGGAGCCCACCACGGCGGCCGCCCCGGCGTCCGGCCTGGTCGCGTTGCCGCCGGAGCACGAGTGCGCGATAGCCGTGGACGGGCTGCTGGGGCGGACCGGCATCCTCAGCCTCATCGGCGGCGCCCTGGACGCGGGCTGGTCGGTCGGCGGGGACGCCGGTTGGCACACGGGCGGCGCGGCGGAACGGGGTGCGTGAGATGTACTGCGAGGACGCCATCATGCGTGCGCAGGTCGGCCTTCTCACCATCGGGCGGGTCGACGACGCGGAACGCTCGGAGGTGGCGCGCCACCTGACGGAATGTCCGTCGTGCCGGTCCGAGCGGGACGACATCGCCCGCGTCGTCGGGATGCTCGAGGTGCTGCGTTCCGCTTCGGACATTGCCCCGTACGACCCGCTCGCGTCTCCCGCCGTGACGCCGCCCCGCCCTCCGGCCCAACTCTTCGGCGCGCCCGGCACGCCGTCGCCGCGGACCACCACGGCTCCGCTGCGTCCGGCCCTGGAATCCGGCGGCCTGTCGAGGCCGGCGCGCGACCCGGTCGGCCACCCCGCGCCCGTGATCGTGACGCCACTGCGGACGGATCCACCAGGGCGTCCGGCGTCCCCGCCGGGCGCGTCCGAGCGTCTCGCGCCGTGGCCGATCGAAACCTCCCGTCCGATGTCCCGCCTCCCCGCGCCGCGGCAGCCCGCGTTCGCGCCGGCCCTGCCGTACGCGCCCGTCGCCGCGATCGCGTCCCGTCCCGACGGTTACCTGCCACCTCGCCCGACCACCGGCCCCCTCTCCCGGGGCCCACACTCGCACCGGCGGCCGCGTCGCAGGTCGGCCCGCTTCCCGGTGTCGCTGGTCCTGCTCACCGTGACCCTGACCGCCGGTGCGGTCCTGGCCCCGTGGCCCCCGGCCGACGGGCGGGCTCCGGTCGTGGCGACCGCTGCCTCCGGCGATACGGCGCAGGTCGACCTGCGCGCGGTGCTGCGCGGCGGTGGTGACAGCGTGCGCGCGGAGCTGACCGTCGCCGGGCTCGCCCCGGGCGCCACCTACCAGGTGTACGTCGGCACGGTCCACGGTGACCTGGAACTGCTCGGCGAGCTGCCCGGTGTCGCGGGACCCGCCGACTGGTCGGGCGTGGCGACGGTGCCGATCGACGACCTCGCGTACCTCAGCGTGTGGGAGGTGGGCGGTCAGGTCGTGGCCGCGGCGAACGTCGTGAAGGACCCGGGAAGGGTGGTGTGACGTACGACACATCGTGGGTTTGAACGCTGTTTGCACAGGTCCGATCCCCAGTGGACACCGCAGGTGTCGGTAGGGTCCCCTCGTCCGTGAACCCGGCATTCGGCGGCATCGTTATGGTTTCCGTGGATCAGGCCACCGCGCAGGCGGCGTCCGGTGAGTTGTCACAGCCTCCGGCGGATGACGAGGCGTTACGGGTCGCGTATCGGACCCATGGTCCGATCCTGCTCAACTACCTGTCGCGCATGACGATGGGCAACCGTGCCCTGGCCGAGGACATCCTCCAGGAGACACTGGTCCGTGCCTGGAACCACCCGCAGGCGCGGACGGAGGACGGCCAGTGGAGCCGAGGCTGGCTGCTGACGGTCGCCCGGCGCATCGCCATCGACCACATGCGGTCGGTGCAGGGCAGGTCGACCGAGGTCCTCGACGAGCGGGTGGCGGAACGTCAGGTGGCCGATGACGACTTCGAGCGGCTGCTGAACGCGCGGACCGTGCGGGAAGCGGTGGCGTCGCTGCCGGAGCGGCTGCGCGGGACGCTCATCGAGATCTACTTCCGGGAGAGTTCGGTCGCCGAGGCGGCCCGTAACCTGTCCGTTCCCGAGGGGACGGTCAAGTCCCGGACCTTCTACGCGCTGCGGGCACTGCACGAGGAACTGGTGAAACGTGACTTCGCGCTCTAGGAGGCTTCCGGTGACGGTCCGATCGATCCGCCGGCGGGTGGCGGCCGGGCTGGTGGCCGCGCTGCTCGCCGTCCTGATGCCGGGCTCGGCGGCGGCGGCCGACGAGTACGTCCTCTACGCCACGGTCACCGCGGGCGGCGCGAACAAGGCGCCGACCCTGACCGACATCGCCGCACGCTACCTCGGCGACGGCGAGCGCGCGCAGGAGCTGTTCAACATCAACAGCGGCCGCCAGCAGCCGGACGGCGCCGCGCTGACCGACCCGAACCGGCTCACCGCCGGGTGGTACATCGTGCTGCCCTGGGACGCCGTCGGGCCCGGCGTCCAGTACGGCGTGCTGCCGACCCGGCCACCGGCGGCGTCTCCCGCCCCGACGTCGTCGTCCGCCCCCGGCGGTCCGGGGAGCCCACCGGTGGGTCCCGGCGCGGCCGGGCCGGCGCCGACGTCACGCCCAGGAGGCAAGTGCGTGGCCGCCGCCGTGGCCAGCGACCCGTCCAACTGGGCGTTCACCCGGCTGGCGGCGAGCCGGGTCTGGCCCCGCACCAAGGGCGCCGGCCAGTTGGTCGCGGTCGTGGACTCCGGCGTGGACGGTCGGCTACCCCAGTTGTCCGGTCGGGTCGCACAGGGGGCGGACCTGGTCACCGGTCGTGGCCGCGGTGATGCCGACTGTCTGGGCACCGGCACCGCGATGGCCGGTCTGATCGCCGCGGCCGCACCGGCCGGTGGCGGGTTCGCCGGCGTCGCGCCGGAGGCGGTCGTGCTTCCGGTCCGGATCGCCACCGACGGCAAGCCGGTGGGTCCGGCCGACCAGGCCGCGGCCATCGAGGTCGCCGCGTCCGCCGGCGCCACCGTGATCGCCCTCGGCGACCACGTCCTGGTCACCGACGAGAAGGTACGACAGGCGATCGATCAGGCGCTGTCGCGTGACATCGTGGTCGTCGCGGGCGCTCCGGCCGGTGCCGAGAACGCCGGCGCGGCGGCGCTGCTGCCGGAGTACCTGCTCTCGGTCGGTGGGGTCAGCGCCGACGGCAAGGCGGCCGAGGAGTACGCGACCGACACCGTCGACGTCGTCGCCCCGGGCGTCAACATCTCCAGCATCGGCATCACCGGCACCAAGGGGTTCGTCGGTAGCGGCACCCGGTACGCCGTGGCGCTGGTCGCCGGTGAGGCGGCGCTGGTCCGGGCCGCCCACCCGCGCCTGTCGGCGGTCCAGGTCGCCCGCCGGATCGTGCTGACCGCCGACGAGATGGGCGGATCGCCGGCCGGGAGTCCGTACGGCCACGGCATGATCGACCCCGAGGCCGCGGTCGTCGAGGACCTGCCGGACGAGACCGAGTCGTTGCCACCGGAGTCGACCGGCACGGCCGGCGGGGTCGGCGGCGCCAGCACGATCACGCAGGTCGCCATCCTGCTGGTCATGCTGGCCGCGCTGGTGGCCGGCGCGCTGCTGGTCGTCCGACTGCGCCGCTCCGCGCGTCGTACGGCCGCCGAGCGCGACGATCCTCCGGTCAGCGCCGAACCGGTACGGGACGAGGATTCGGCGCCCTCGACTCCGGGTGGCGGACGATGAGTCACTCCACGCCTGAACCTCCACCTGGCCACACTCGTTCTCCAGGTGCAGCGGTACGTACGGAGCGGGCGACCAGGATCATGAGGACTTGATGCCCAGTGGGCGACAACGGATGTGACGAACCGGAGGTGCGCGGCAAGGTCGCGCTCTACGTCGTCGGCCAGATCTCGGACAGCGAGCGGTGGGCGGTGGAGGAGCACCTCGCCCGCTGCGCCGAGTGCCTGGACGAGAGCCGGATCCTCGGCGACGCCGTGCTGGCCCTGACGCTTCTCGGCGAGGCGGATCGGCAGGAGTTGATCGCCGAGTTCGGCGTACCGGGCGGTGTGGCGACCACGCACGTGGCCGCGCGCACGGCGACGGCGTCCGGGCCGCCGGCACGGGTCGACGCGGACCGGCGGCCGGCAGCGCGGGCGCCCGGTGCGACCGGGCCGGGTTCGCGCGCGCGTCGCACGCTGCGACGTAAACCGGTCATGGTCGCGGGTGGGCTGGTCCTGGTGGTCCTCCTGGCGCTCGGCGGGGTGCTCGGCCAGGCCGCGCTGTTCGGGCCGCCGCCGTCCGCGCCGACGGCGCTGGTGGCCGACTCGGGAGGCAGTGCCAGTGGTGCCGTCCTGTCCGTGACGGTCTCGGCGGGCGGCGGTGACAGCGCGGTACGGGCCACCGTGTCGGGCCTGGAGCCGAACCGCAGCTACCGCTTCTACGTCACCGACGTGGACGGCAACAGCTACGACATGGCCGCGGTGACGGGCGCGGAACAGGCCCAGGACTTCACCACCTCGTGCCCGGTCCCCATGAACCGGTTGGAGAGGTTCAGCGTGACGGCCCCGGACGGCGCGCTCGTCGTGGCGGCCACGGTACGTCGGGACACCGACGCGCCGACCCCGCCCGGTTAGAGGTTCAACAAACTCTCAGTCGATAGTTGCCCACCGGAAACAACCAGCGCCTACCATCGCCTAATGCCCACCCCCGGCGGCGTGCGCCACGCCCGTCCACCGTCGCCGCCTGCATGACGCCCGACCAGTCCCGATGGCCGAGCCGGTCGGCGGCCCGCCCCTGATGCCACCGTCCGCAGCCTCCTCCACCGGCCCGCGTCGACATCTCTCCGGCTCCCTGCGCTGGCTGGCCGACGGCCTCGCCGTCGTCGGACCGGATCCGGACGGGGCCGTCGCCGTGGCCGCCGCCCAGCTGCCGGCGGAACCCGGTGTGGTGACGGTCGTGGGCGAGGTGGCCGGGCACCAGGACTGGAGGGCCGTCACCGAGGCGCTCCCGGCGCTGGTCCGGCCGGGCACGGCCGTGCGGCTGGGCCTCTCCGGCGCCGGCACCGCCCTCGGACCGGGTCCCACCCCGGAGTCCGACGTCTCGCCCGCCGCCGCCCTCTCCCGGCTGATCCAGACCGATGTGTACGCCCCGGACGGGCCGGTGCTGCTGGTGCCCGGCGGGACCCTGTACGCGCCGCACGGCTGGCGGCGGTTCGGCGAGCCCGGGTCACCGGCCCCCACCGTCCTGCGCCATCCGCGTCCGGACTGGGAACGGGAGGTCGACACGGTCGCCCGGCACACCTCGGGTCCCCTACGCGCGCGCTCCATCCCGGCCGGCCTCTGGCTGCACCGGCAGACCACCCAGTCGGCGTCGGCCTCGTACGACGACCCGGTGTACGCGATCCCGGTGGACGACGCCCGGCCCGTCGTGGTGGTCGGCCGGCCCGGGCTCGCGCCGCCGGACCCGCGTGCGGTCCGTACCGTCCTGGACGCGCTCGACCCCTCGCTGCTGTTGACGCCGTACGGCGTACCCCTGTCGCTGGTCCTGGATCTCGCGACCGAGCTGGCCGGGCGGTGGGGACGCCCGGTGGAGGTCGCGACCGGCCTGCCCACCGTGGACGACCGGGCCCTAGTGTCGGCGGCCGTGGACCCCGACGGCCTCGGTTGGTGGGTTCCGCCGGCGTCGCGGCTGCGGTGTGCGCCCGGCCAGCCGCCGGTCCCGATCGGGCCGCCACCGGTGGTCGCCGGACTGCCCCCCGAAAGTGACGCCTTCCGGCTCGGCGACGGCTGGGTCGTGGAGCCGACGGCGTGGGGCCTGTGGGTGCGCCCGCCGTCCGTCGGGAAGGACCGCGACGACGTGCGCCAGCGCCCGACCGACGGCACGCGGCTCACCATCCTGGTCGGCCTTCCGGGTCAGCCGCCGCCGCCCGGCGTCCGGACGCTGCTGTCCGGTCTCGTCGCCCGGCTCACCCCGCAGCAATGGGCGCGGACGACGTTCGCGCCGGTCGAGGTCGACGAGTTGCTCGGCGGCGGCGTGCCCGAGCGCGCTCATCGGCCCCAGGTACGTCCGACGAGCGCGGCGTCGCGGCCGAGCACCGGCCCGGTGGGCAGCAGCGCGAGGAACTCGCGTGGCACGTCCACGGGGGACACCCCCGAGTAGCCGAGCGAGTCGACGGCCTGATCGTCGGGCAGTGGAAACTTCACCCCGAACTCGGACACCAGGTAGACGCCGGTGGGTACCGCCGTGGGGGCCGGTCGATCGCGCAACAGCATCCCGCTGCCGGTCCTCATCACCACCTCGTCGGCCAGACCGGCCGCGTCCGCCCCCGTGGACGCGCTGACGGCCCGCGCCAGTGCCGGGTCGGGGACGGCGAGCGCCTCGGAGCGTACGGTGCCGCTGGTGATCGTGTGCCGCACGCACGCGACCGCCCCCCGCAGGTCGTTGACCGTGGACGGTGGTTCGGCGGGAAACCCGGTGATGTACTCACCGCCGTCGAGCACGGACGTCCCGTGCAGCGCGTCCGCGTCGATCGGGATCGGCCGTGGCGTCGAGCCGGGGTACGAACGGCGGGTGGCGGGGTCGCCCAGCAGCAGCGCGCCGACCGTACGGCTGATCGGCGCGAGTCCGTCCGTGCGCGCGAGGTAGAGCTCCCGCGTGGCGAGCGCCGGATTCGCCACCTCGAAGATCTGCCCGACCACCGAGGGTCCACCGGCGATGGGCGGCCCGGGCCGGCCTCGCCCGGCGACCGCCGGCACGACCAGGTCCCGCCCGGAGTCGAGCGGGTTGAGCCAGGCGGCGGTGACCCGGACCGGGGGCACGCCGCCGTACCCCAGCGCGAACCGCACCTGGTCGCCGCCGAGGCGGTAGCGGCGACCCTGCCACACCAGGTGCAGCGCGTTGTCCGGGGTGGACACCAGCAGCGCTCCCGGGTCGCGGCCCTCGACGTCGTCGAGCACCAGGGTGGTGCGTTCGGCCTTGGTGCGGTCCAGCGGGCGTCGGGTGCAGACGGTCCACGCGCCCCGGTAGAGCTGCCTGCCGGTCGGCACCGCGTCCGGCGCGTCCGGGATGCCCACCGGCGCGCCGACGGGTACCCCGGTCAGCGAGTTGCGGGAGACCGACCGCACCGGGGCGGTGCTCTGCATGATCAGCGCAGCGGACGTGTAGTTGAGCACCGGCCGTAGCTCACCGCCGAGCAGCAGGTATCGCGCTCCGGTCTCCTTGACCAGGATGATCGAGCCGGGCTGCCGCCACTGGTCGTTGCCGCCGGGGCGCAGCAGCCCGTAGATGCCGAAGCCCGCCGCGATGAGGACGCTGAGCAGCAGCCCCACGGCCGCTCCGATGGTGAACCGTCGGTGTGGTGGGTCGTCGCCCTCCGGGCGGCCCTTCATGAGCGCGCCGATCAACCGGCCCGCCTCGAAGAGGTAGGCCTGGACCTGGTCCCTGCGCGAGCGCACGTCAGCCGGCCCAGGCCCGGATCGCGGAGTACACGCCCAGCACGGCACCGAGCACGGGCAGGACGGCGAGCGCGACGACCAGCTCCACGATGTCCGCGGCCCGCGCCCAGTAGGGTCGCAGCCGCCGCCCCGGCAGGGTCGTGCTCGCGGCGAGGAAGGCCAGTCCGGCCGCGGCGAGCACGGGCAGCGCCGCGACGCGCAGGTAGAACGGCTGCTCGCCGCCGAAGCCGAGCAGCACCGACAGGACGAGGACCGTCGCCGGGACCACCACCGTCCACCGCTGGACGGTGGTGGTCAGGTGCCGGGCACGCAGCAGGAGCAGGGCGGCCGTGATCAGGGCCAGGGTGCGGGGCCAGGGACCGCCGGGCAGGGTCAGGAACACGGCCAGCGCGAGCTGCGCGGCGCCGACACCGATCAACAGCGCGGACTGGTGGCCGACCACCGCGTTGCCGCGCTCCACCACCAGCGTGTACGGAACGGGGTCGATGTCGTCGGAGAGCTGCTCCGGCCGGCGCGGCATCATCGGCAGCGTCATCCCGCCGAGGCGGAACGCCAGCAGCGGCAGCACCATCATCACCGCCAGCGTGGTGACCAGGGCGGTACCGGCGGTCCGTTGGGTGTCGAATCCGCCGGCGGCGGCGACCACCGCCGGCACGCCGGTCAGCAGCAGAGCCGTGATCGCGCCCGTGAACAGCACCGCGCCGTCCGCGACCGCGGCGAAGCCGGCACAGACCGCCGCCAGCGCGCAGAGACAGACGGCGGCGACGGCGACCGTCCACGAGGCGTCCGGCGCGGCCCACCGTGCCGCCGCCCAGCCGGCCCCGGCGGCGTACGCGGCGGCGCAGCCGGCCAGGAGTGTGCCGGCCACCGGATCGGCGGCGGCCCGGCTCACCAGGCCCGCCGCGCCGACGAGCACGATCGCCGCCACCGCCGCGACCATCGCCTGGTACGCCGACGGCCCGCCCAGCGCCAGCACCGGTAGCCCGGTCAGGACGGCGAGGACGCCGAACGACAGCAGCAGGGCCCGTAGCCGGGCCGGCGTCCACGTGCCACGGTGCTGTCCGACCTGCTCGGCGAGCCCGTCGATGAGGTCGTCGTAGCCGATCGGGGGTAGTGCGGCGGCACGTGGCAGCAGGTGGACCGTGTCGCCGTCGAGCAGGTCGAGAGCGGCCGGAGTGCGCTCCTCGTCCAGCGGCGGACCGCCGATCCGTTGCAGGACCCAGCCGTCGTGACCGGCGCCGTGGTCGCCGGCCTGCGGGTCGAGTTCGGCGAGGACGACGGGCAGCACGTCGACCAGCGGCGTATCGACCGGCATCGCCAGATCCACGACGCGTTCTTTCAGGACAAAACGTAGCCTTACCGGCGCTACCGTGCGATGCTGGATCAGCTCATCCATCGTTCGGACCCGGTTCCCTCCTGCCGCTGCGACGCCGACCAGATCTCGCCAGATCAGGGCCGTCACGCTAGCGGCGACAGCGGTACGCCGCCTCCGCCGTCGCGCGGCCGGTCGCAGGTAGGGGGAAAACCTCCACGAACGACAGGAGTGCACGTGGGCACCGTTCCCTTCGTCCGCCGTCCGCGCGTCGCCGGCCCGGTCGCGCCACCCGGGGAGATCGAGCTCCAGCCGCCACCGCCGGTGCCGGAGCCGGCAGCGGGCGGCATGGGACAGATCTGGCTCTACATCCCGATGGGTCTCGCGTCGATGGCGATGATGCTCGTCTTCGTGCGCCGTGACGCGGGTGTGCTCGCGTACATCGGTATGGGTCTGATGGCCGTGTCGGTGCTGGCCGGCGTCGTGGTGCCGTTCTTCCGGGCGGCCAGTGAGCACAAGGAACGCATGCACGGCGACCGGCGCGACTACCAGCGCTACCTCACCCAGATCCGGCGCAGCGCCCGCAGCAGTCTCGTCGACCAGTACCGTGCCGCGCGCTGGCAGCACCCCGATCCGCGGGCGCTCTGGTCACACGCGATGAGCCGGCGGCTGTGGGAGCGCCGCACCGCGCACGAGGACTTCGGCGAGGTCCGCGTCGGCATCGGAGCGCGTCGGTCGACGACCACCCTGACCGCGCCGCAGAGCAAACCCGTCGAGGAGCTGGAACCGATGGCCGCGCACGCGCTGCGCCGCTTCATCCGCGCCTACTCGACCCTGCGCGACGCCCCCGTCGCGGTCTACCTCCGGGGATTCGCCCGCCTCCAGCTCACCGGCGACGCGGCCGCCGTCCACGGGCTCACCCGCGCGATGCTCGCCCAACTCGCCGTCGCGCACGCGCCCGGTGACCTTGTCATCGCCGCCCTCGCCGCGCCGGGCCGGGAGAGGGACTGGGACTGGCTGAAGTGGCTGCCGCACGCGCAGAACGACGAGGACCCCGACGGCGCCGGCGCCGCTCGCCTGGTGGCCGCCGACCTGCCCGGGCTCGACGCGCTGCTCGCCGGGCTCGGCGTCGCCGACCGTCCGGCCTTCGAGCCAGACACCCCGATCACGGCCTCCGAACCGTTCGTCGTGGTCGTGCTCGACGGCCCGGCGGTCCACGGCGAGCACCGGCTCGCCGTCGAGGGCTACCGCAACGCGGTCGTCGTGGACACCGCCGGTGCGTTCGACTGGCAGTCGCGCCCGCAGACCCTGTTCGCCGAGGTGACCGCCGACGACCTGCACCTCGTCACGTTCGACCACCTCGGCAAGCCGTCGCGCAGCCGACTGTGCCGCCCCGACACCATCGGCCTGCCGTCTGTCGACGCCCTCGCCCGCCGGATCTCCCGCCTGCGCATCGGCCAGGCCGTCGACACCGAGGAACCACTGGCCACCGACTACGACCTGGCCGGCCTGCTCGGCATCGCCGACCTGCGCTCCTTCGACCCGGACGCCTACCGGGCCAACCGCCCGGCCGCGCAACGGCTGCGCGTGCCGATCGGCATCTCCACCACCGGCGCGCCGATCGAGCTGGACCTCAAGGAGTCCGCCGAGAACGGCATGGGCCCGCACGGCGTCCTCATCGGCGCCACCGGCTCCGGCAAGAGCGAACTGCTGCGTACGCTCGTGCTCGCCCTCGCCACCCGACACACGTCGGCCGAACTCAACCTCGTCCTCGTCGACTTCAAGGGCGGCGCCGCGTTCCTCGGCTTCGACCGGCTGCCGCACACCGCCGCGGTGATCACCAACCTGGCCGACGAGCTCGAACTGGTCGACCGGATGCGCGACGCGCTCACCGGTGAGCTGGTCCGGCGGCAGGAGCACCTCCGGGCCACCGGCAACTACGCCTCCCGGCGGGACTACGAACGGGCACGCGTCGAGGGCGCGCCGCTGGAACCGATGCCGGCCCTGCTGATCGTGGTGGACGAGTTCAGCGAACTGCTGACCGGCAAGCCGCAGTTCATCGAGGTCTTCGCGATGATTGGTCGGCTCGGGCGCTCACTCGGCGTACACCTGCTCCTGGCCAGCCAACGGCTCGACGAGGGGCGCATCCACCAGATCGAGTCACACCTGTCGTACCGGATCGGCCTGCGGACCTTCTCCGCCATGGAGAGTCGCAGCGTGCTCGGCGTCCCCGACGCGTACGAGCTGCCCAACGTCCCGGGCAACGGGTTCCTGCGCTCGGACATCCAGACCCTGACCCGGTTCAAGGCCGCCTACTCGTCCGGCCCGTACCGCCGGAACGGGCGTACCCAGCGGGGCGCGACGCGGACCGGCGTGGTCACCTTCGGCGTGGAACACGTCGAGCCGGTCGCCGCGCCGCCGCAGAGCCCCGACGACCCCGACGGCGAGAAGCCGCCCATGCTCGCCGAGGTGCTGCTGCAACGCCTGCAGGGACGCGGGCCGGCCGCGCACCAGGTGTGGCTGCCGCCGCTGCGGGAGCCGGCCAGCCTGGACCGGCTGCTGCCACCGCTCACCGACGACCCGGAACGCGGGCTGTGCCCGATCGGCGGCTACCAACCCCTCACCGTCCCGGTCGGGCTGCTCGACCTGCCCGCCCAGCAACGCCGCGAGCTCCTGCTCGCCGACCTGTCCGGCGGACGCGGCAACATCGGCGTGGTGGGCGGGCCGCAGAGCGGCAAGAGCACCCTGCTGCGGACGCTGATCTGCGCGCTCGCGCTCACCCACGGGCCGCAGGACGTGCAGGTCTACTGCCTCGACTTCGGCGGCGGCAGCCTCGCGTCCCTCGGCGGCCTGCCGCACGTCGGCTCGGTGGCGAACCGGCTGGACCGCGACCGGGTCACCCGTACCGTGCTGGAGCTGTCCAACCTGCTGGTCCTTCGGGAAAACCTGTTCAGCACGTACAACATCGACTCGATGGCGAGCTACCGCCGGATCCGTGCCACCGGTTCACTGCGCGACCAGGACCCGTACGGCGACGTGTTCCTCGTCATCGACGGCTGGTTCTCCGTACGACAGGACTTCGAGGAGTTGGAGCCCCGCCTCACCGACATCGCTGCCCGCGGTCTGGGCTTCGGCGTCCACCTCGTCGTCGCCGCCCGGCGCTGGGCGGAGATGCGGCCCTGGCTGCGGGACGCCCTCGGCACCCGGTTCGAGCTGCGGCTCGGCGACCCGATCGATTCCGAGATCAACAGCAAGTTCGCCGCCACCGTACCGTCCATTCCCGGGCGCGGCATCGTGCCCGAGCGCCTGCACTTCCTGGGCGCGCTGCCCCGCGTGGACGGGGACAGCGGCACCGAGGACCTGGCCGACGCGGTCGCCGACCTGGTCGACGCGGTGGCCGCCGGATCGCTGCCGCGCGCGCCGGAGGTCCGACTCCTGCCGAGCAGACTGCCCGACACGGCGCTGCCCGCACCCACCGCCGCGCGCCCGAGCGCGGACGTCCAGGTCGCCCTGGGGCTCGACGACGTCAAACTGGAACCGCTGTGGCACGACTTCGACGCCAGCCCGCACCTGTTGATCTTCGGTGACGCCGAGACGGGCAAGACCACGCTGCTGCGTCATCTGGCCCGCTCGATCGCCGCACACCACCGGGCCGACGAGGCGCGGATCATCTTCGGCGACTTCGGCCGCGAGCTGTACGACGCCGTGCCGCAGGAGCACCAGATCGGCTACTCGGTCAGCGCGGGCTCGCTCGCCTCGGCGCTGCAGGAGGCGGTCGGCCTGCTCAAGGAACGGGTACCCGGCCCGGACATCATCCCGAGCCGGCTGCCGTCGCGGGACTGGTGGTCCGGCGGCCGGATCTTCATCCTGGTCGACGACTACGAGCTGGCCGAGGCCGAGAAGCCCCTGCAACACCTGCTGCCCCTGCTCCCGCACGGCGCGGACATCGGCCTGCACCTGATCGTGGCCCGGCGGACCGCCGGCGCGTCCCGGGCCATGATGGACCAGGTCGTCCGGCGGGCCTGGGAGCTGGGCACCTCGGCCATGTTGTTCTCCTGCCCGCGCGAGGAGGGCGCGTTCCTCGGCACGGTGCGGCCCCGCGTGCTACCCGTCGGCCGGGCCCAGTACATCGACCGCCGCCGCAACGTACGTCTCGTGCAGGCGCCGGTCGTCGAGTGAGTCGCCGCCGTCCGGGTCGCCCCCGGCGGGCGCGGTCACCGCACCGGCGGGGCGACCTCGGGCGCGGTGGCCGCGGGGTCCGGCCCGGACACCTCGGCCGTACGCGCCGGACGCCAGCGCCGGCGGTGGCCGGCGGGCCCGAGGACCGCCAGCACCGCGCCCCCGGCGGCGACCAGCAGCACCAGCGCCACGCCGGTCGCCAGGAGCGGTCCCACCCGCGGGGGGCCGGTCAGGTCCGGTGCCGTCGCCCGTCGGGCCTCGCCCGCGATCGAGCCCGCCGTGCCCTCCTCGGGCAGCATCGTCGCCAACGCGGCCATCGGGTTTACCACTCCCCAGCCGAACTGTGCGTCCGGCAACGCGGCGGCGGGCAGATCCGCGGTCGCCTGGAGGCGGTGACGGATCTGCGCCGCGCTGAGCCCGGGGCGGTAGGCGCGCACCAACGCGGCGGTCCCGGCGACGAACGGCGCCGCGTAGCTGGTCCCGCTGCCCTGCCAGTGGCCGGCACCCCGTGGACCGATGCTGACCACGTCCTCACCCGGCGCGATCAGCGCCACCCCCGCGCTCTGCGACGCCGAGTCCGAGCGCCGTCCGCTGCTGTCCATCGCCCCAACGGCGAGGACGCCGGGCAGCGCCGCCGGATAGGTGCGTACGCCCGCCCCGGCGTCCCGGTTGCCGACCGCCGCGACGACCACGACGTTGCGCTGCTCGGCGTAGCGGACGGCGGCCTCCATCGCCGGATCACGTACCGTGGTGCCGGCCGAGACGTTGACCACGTCCGCGCCCCGGTCCACCGCCGTGCGGATGCCGTTCGCGATCGCGTCCGGCGCGCCGGCCGGCTGGTCGGTGATCCGGATCGGCAGGATCCGCACTCCCGGCGCGAGGCCGGCGAATCCCGTGCCCGACGCCGGCGCGGCCGCGATGATGCCCGCCACGAAGGTGCCGTGCCCGAGGCAGTCGGAATCGGCCCGTCGACCGCCCGTCCGGGTCAGGTCGACACCGGGGAGTACGCGCCGGGCCAGCTGCGGGCTGCGGGCGTCCACCCCGGAGTCGAGGACGGCGACCACGACTCCGGCGCCCTCGGTCAGCGTCCACGCCCGCTCGGGTGTCAGGTGCTGCTGCGGCCAGGGGATGTCCGGGATCGACGCGGCCGGCGCCGGGAGGCACTGCCCGGTCCGCAGCGGCGGGAGGACGGGTGCCGCCCACGCCGGGCCGACGCCGAGGAGGGCGGTCGAGAGTCCCGCCGTCGCGGCGTGGACGAGCCGTCGGAGACGCATGCGTGGTCACCTTCCGTCCGGTCAGGAGGCGTTCGCGGTCAGGGTCCGCTCGACGAAGCCCAGCGGCGGCCCGGCGAGGCGGTCCGCGGTGCCCTCGTCGGTGACCACGCGGGGAGCGGCGGACCGGCGCCGGTCCAACGCCCGTTGCAGTCGGCGCAGCGCCGCCCGGTCGTCGTCGTCGAGCCCGCGCCCGCTGCCGGTGTCGCCGGGAAGCAGCTCCCGCAGCAGCACTGCGGTGCCGGGTAGCGCGCCCCGGTCGCCGCCCGGCTCGTCGTTGACCGCCAGGACCCGGAACCGCGTACCGGCCAGGAACACCGCCTCGTCCAGGTCGCTGTGCTCGGCGAGCACCCCGATCTGCCGCGCGGTCCGGGACAACACCACGAAGTCGACGTCGGCGCCGTCGGCACACACGTCCAGGGACCCGCTGACGCTGCGGAACGCCGGCTCGACGAGTGTCGTGCCCTCCGGGTAGAGCCGCCGGGCGGGTACGCCCAACCGCCCCTGGCCGACCACGGCCCGGCGGTACGGCGGCAGTCGCCGCAGCCCGGAGACCAGGCAGGGCAGGAAACCCGGGGTGCCGACGTCCTGTCCCGCCCGCAGCGCCGCGTTGACCGTGGCGGCCGAGGTGCGCAGGTACGCCCGGACCGCGACCAGGTCCGACTTCTCCGCCGGCGCGATCTCCTGCCGCAGCGCGGGCCAGGCGGCGAGCGCCGCGTTCACCAGGGTGATCGAGTCGTGGTACGTGACCCCGAGGGCGGCGGCCAGCGCGCTCTGCTCCTCCGCGGTGCTGGGCCGGTCGACCACCGCCGTGCCGGACGCCGGGATCCAGCGCGGGACCTCGTCGACAGCCGGCACCTCGGTGACGTCCGGACCCGAGATGGTGCGCATGGCCGGGATCGGCCCGAAGCCGACGACGCTCAGCGGCGGTGCCGACGTACCGTGCGCAGGCCGCGCGACGGGCGGCGGAGGCGGCGCGACCGGCGGCGCTGAAGCGGCGACCGGTCCGGGCGGAACGACAACCGCTGGCACCACGGCCGGCGGCGGTGCGGCCGGTGGCAGCGCGGCCGGCGCTGGCGCGACTGCTGTCGGCACGGCCGGTGGCGGCACGACTGGTGGCGGCACGACTGGTGGCGGCACGACCGGTGGCGGCGCGGCCGGTTCCGGCGCGACCGGTTCCGGCACGGCCGGTTCGGTGTCGGCGGGTGTCCTCGTCTCCGCTGCGGGCGGGTTCACCGGGCGCGGTGGAAGAGGCAGCGTGACGATCTCCGAGGTCGCCCAGGTGGGCCGTGCGGGCCGTGGGGGAGTCGCCGGCGCGTGCACCGGCACGGACGCGTCCGGTCCGTCCCACACCCGGCGTACCGCGTCCCGCATGGCCGGGGAGGTCTCGCACCCCAGCACGAGGCGTCCCTCGACCGGGTCGACGAAGGCCAGGTCCGTCGAGGCGTACCCGCCGTCGCGGCGCAGCAGCACCCCCATCGGTACCACCTCGGCGAGCAGCCGCTCCACCGTCCGGTGCCGGTAGAGCCGGTCCCCGGTGCGACGCCAACCCTCCATGATCGCCGGTGCCCCGTGTCGCATCGGCTCGGCGGGAGTCGGCTCCGGCGGCCGCGCATCGCCGAGCAGGGTGGCCAGCGCGTCCCACCACGCCGGCTCCGGCACGACGTCCGACGTGTCCAGCAGCGCCGCTTCCACCCGTACCGGAAAGTGCGCCGGCAGTCCGGCGAAGAGCGACGCCACGTCGGCGGCGTCGGCCACCGGCCGCCCGACGTGGCGCAGCACGAGCACCGGTCCGCGCGGGTCGACCGGAATGCGGTACGCCGGATCCCCGGCGGCGGCCGGCGCGGAGGTGGCCGCGCGCAGCAGCAGGCCGGCCGGGACCGGGTCGGCGACCAGCCGTCCGAGATTCGTCGGCCGGTCGGGCAGGCACGGCTCCCAGGCCGGCGTGGGACACCGGTTGGCGGTGACCGGGCAGTCACCACCGCCGGAGAACGAGCGCCAACCCCAGGCCCCGGTGCCGCCCGCGGCGTACCAGGTGCCGTTCGGCACGACGACGACCGGCCCGTCGGGCGCGAGCAACTCCACCCCGGTGCGCGCCGCGAGGTCGGTCAACCACGGGGCGTACGCCTCGTCGGGGCGGCCGACGCGGTCCGCCGCCACCCAGACCCGCCGCACCCCGCCGATGTCCGCGGCCTCCTGCACGACGGTTCGCAGCACCGCGGCACAGTCCGGCTCGCGCTGCGCGCGGTCCGATGGGACGACCAGCACGTCGGGCGGTGCCCCGGCGCGCAACAGCCGCCACAGTTCTAGCGGCTGATCCTCGACGTGCGAGAGGACGGCGGTCGCGCCGTGCCACTCGACGTGCAGGGGCACGTCCCGTCGGCGCTTTCTCCACCCGATCGCAGTCACGTCCTTGCAACGGGCTCGGCACCCCGCCCGGTTCACGCCGTGGGTGTCCGGGCAGAATCTTCGATGTCGATTGCCGTCGAAGTGAACGAGCGCGATCCCGTCCACGTTGCTAAGACGTGGCTGCTACCGGGAGAGGGTGGAACACGGTGCGGGGCTTCGGGCTACAGAGGATCACCGGAACAGGCCGTGGCCTGATCGCGGGCGTGGCGGCGGTGATCGTGCTGGTGCTGGTGGTCGGCCTGGGCTGGAGCTTCGCGTACGCGGGAAAGGACACCCTCACCGGCCGCGCGCTCACCGGGGACCAGCTCACCGCGCTGTCCCGGGCGGGCCACGCCTGCCCGGCCGTGAGCTCCGCCCGCCTCGCCGGCCAGCTCATGGCGGAGTCCGAACTCGATCCTGCCTCCGCGCGTACGGAGTCGGGTGGACGGGGCATCGCCGGGCTCACCGACGAGCAGTGGCGTCGGTGGGCGCCGTGGCCCGGCGCGCAGCGCGAGGACACCGGGGCGGTTCTGCTCGCGTTGGCGCATCTGATGTGCAATTTCGTCGGCGAGCTGCGGACGAGCGGTGTCGACGGGGACGCGTGGCGGCTGGCGCTCGCGGCGTTCCGGTCCGGGCTCACCGAGGTCCGCAAGGCGGGCCGGGTGCCCGGCAAGGCGAAGGACTACGTCGACCGGACGGGAAAGTACGCCGCCTACTACGAGACCTTGCCACAGTTCGCGTCCGCCGGGTCGACCCAGTCCCTGGCCGCCGGGTCGGTGCCCGCGGCGGTGCCGCTGCCGGACGAGTTGGTCCCTGCCGTGGTGGCCGCCGGTAGCCGCTGCCCCGAGGTGAGCCCGCCAGCGGTCGCCGGGCAGCTGATGGCGCTGTCCAGCTTCAACGCGGAGCAGCGCGGGGCGTCGGGTGAGTTGGGGATCGCGGGCTTCTCCGAGGATCTGTGGCAGGACAGCGCGCCCAAGGGCGCGTCCGTGTGGGATCCGCAGGTCGCCGTGCCGGTGATGGGCGACGTGCTGTGCCGTCTGGTCCGCGAGCTGTCCGCGCTTCCGGGTGATCCCTACCTGCTGGCCGTCGCGGCGTGGCACGCGAGCGTCGACACGGTGCGCCGGGCCGGCGGGGTGCCGGACGCGATGACGCGGGCACACCTGGCGACCGTCGCCGCGTACACCGACTACTACCGGCTCGACACCCGGCTGGCACCGCCGTCCGCGCCGCTGCCGTCCCCGTCGCCGTCCTCGTCCTCGTCAGCGACCTCCGCGTCGCCGTCGGTCCGGCCAGCCGCCCCGACGAAGGCCGCGCCGCCCGCCAGCCGCGCCGCCACGAGCCCGGCCCGGCCGGCGGCCACGACGGCCCAGGCGCCCGCGACCACGGCCCCGCCGCCGGCCGTGACGACCGCGCCGACCCGCTTCGGTCCGGGTGGTCCCGGTGGCGGGGGATACCCGTGCCGCCGCCGCTGCCGCTGGTGACCGTCGCGTACGACGGCTCCGTGCCGGCGAGGGTGGCGATGGGCGTCTGAGCCTGCTGCCGGGGCCGTCGGCCTCACGTCTCGGCCGTGGGCGCCGCGGCCGTGGAGAGTGCCGGCCGGGCCATCCGGTCGAGGGCGTCCTCGCGACTGTCGAAGATCGGGAACACGCCGTCCAGGCGCATCGTGTGCAGGACGGTCCGGATGAACCGCGACGGCGCGGCGAGGCCGAGCGTGAGGCCCCGCTCGCGGGCGTCGAGGTGGGCCCGCACCAGCAGGCCGAGGCCGGTGGAGTCGATGGCGCGGACGCGGCTCAGGTCGACCAGTACGGGCGTGCCCCCGTCGGCCGCCTGTCGCAGGGCGGCACGCAGCGCGTCGCCGGTGGCGACGTCGATGTCGCCGCTGGCGGTGACGACGGTGGCGTCGTCGAGGTGGTCGATGCCGAGGATCCCACCGGGACCGAGGCCCTCGCCCAAGGAGTGCCCGGGGTTCGACGGCGGGAACAGGCTGCAGTGGGGGCAGCGGTGCGGGCCGGTGGCGAACGGGGAGCCGCTCCAGCCGTGCTCCGACACGAGCGTCCAGACGACCTCGGCGTCGGGGAGTACGCAGGCGGCGGCGGTGAGGCTGTCGCCGCAGGTGTCACAGATGAGTGTCATCAGGTTGTCGTCCGGGACGACGGTCATGCTGCTGATCCTTCCTCTCCGCCGAGGGTGACGAGCGCCGGCTCGACGGGCCGTGGCTCGTCCGGGGTCTCCGGGTCGTCGCCCGGTGCCGACGGCGGTTCGTCGACGATCGGCAGGACCTGGTCCAGGCGGGCGTGGTGCAGGATGCGCTGGATACGCCGGTTGGGGTTGCGCAGCACCAGGACCCCGTCCGAGCGGGTCAGCCGTCGGTGGACGTCCAGCAGCAGGCCGATGGCGGCGGCGTCGATGTACCGGCACTCCGACAGGTCGACGACGACCTGCCCGGGGCGCAGCGCCAGTAGCCGGTCGAACACGCCGCCGCTCTCGGGCAGGCAGCTCAGGTCGAGTTGGGTGATGCTGACCTGCACCAGCGGCAGCGCGTACGACGGAGGTTTGAGTGGTCCCGTCACTGTCGTACCCCTTTCTGGTGGCTCCTCTCGCCTGCCACCGTGCCGGTCCGGCGTGGCGGACCCCGCGCGGATCTATGACAGTTGGGTGACAAATCCGCAGGCCGGCGGACGCGATTGGCCGTGTCGTCGTGGCCTGGGGATGATGCGGTTATGACGGCCGTACTGGTGATCGAGGACGACGACCGGATCCGACTGGCGCTGCTGCTCGCCCTTGCGGACGAGGGGTACGACGCGGTGGGCGCGGCCACCGCCGAGGAGGGGCTGCGTGCGCAGCGTCGTGATCCGGCGGACTACGTGCTGGTCGACCTCATGCTTCCCGGCCTCGACGGCTTCGAGTGCATCCGGCAGCTCCGCCGCGACGACGATGTGCCGATCGTGGTGGTCAGCGCCCGGGACGACACCCATGACATCGTCGCCGCCCTGGAGGCCGGCGCGGACGACTACCTCGTCAAACCGGTCGCGATCAAGGAACTGACCGCACGGTTGCGGGCGCTGCGCCGCCGCGCCCGCGCCGTGGTCGGGGGAGCGGCGGCGGAGCCGGTGCCCGTGCTGGCGTTCGGCGAACTGGAGATCAGCCCCGACGCGGGCGAGGTGCGTCGTGACGGCCGGCCGGTCGCGGTGACCCGTACCGAGTTCCGGTTGCTGTGCGAGCTGGCCGAGCACGCGGGTCGGGTGCTGTCGCGCCAGCAGTTGCTGCAACGGGTCTGGGGCTACGACATCGGCGACGAGCGGTTGGTGGACGTGCACGTCGGCCGGTTGCGGCAGAAGATCGAGGCCGATCCGGCAACTCCCCGGCACCTGGTCACCCTGCGGGGTATGGGTTACAAGTTGCAGCGATGAGACGCCTCGGACTGCGTACCCGGGTCACCGCCGCGTTCGCCGTCGGCGCGCTCCTGCTCGCCGCCTCGATGGCTCTGGTCTCCTACGAGCTGACCCGCCGGTCCCTGCTCGGAGAGCGGGAACGCACCGCCCTGCGGGCCGCCTACTTCGACGCGACGGTCGTGCGTGCCGGGATCGACACCGACACCCCCGATGTCGTGGAGGTGCTGCGGTCGCTGGACACGGGCGGTGGGCGTCGTCCGGTGCTGCACCTGAACGGCGAGTGGTACGCCCGCACGGCCGACGCCGGACCCACCACCGTCATTCCGCAGGACCTGCGACGCGTCGTGGCGTCCGGGCAGCCGGCGATGCAGCGGGTACGGGTGGACGGCCAGTCCGTGCTCGTGGTCGGCGTGCCCCTCTCCGCGACGGCGACGTACTTCGAGGTCAACTCCCTGCGCGAGTTGGAGCAGACGTTCCAGGTCCTGGCGCTCGCGCTGACCACCGTGGCCATCATGATCGCCGGGTCCGGCGCCGCGCTGGGGTGGCACGCCACCCGGCACGGACTGCGCCCGTTGACGGCCGTCGCCGACGCGGCGGAGAAGATCGCGGCCGGCGACTTCACCGCCCGCCTGGCCCCGGCCACCGACCCCGACCTGACCCGGTTGTCCTCCTCGTTCAACCAGATGGTCGACCGGCTCGCCCAGCGCATCGAGCGCGACCGGCGGTTCGCCGCCGACGTCAGCCACGAACTGCGCTCGCCGTTGCAGACCCTCGCCGCCGCGGCGAGCGTGCTGGCCCGTCGCCGGGAACACCAGGACGAACGGACGGCGCTCGCGGCGGGGCTGGTCGCCGACGAGATCGACCGCTTCCAGCGACTCGTCAACGACCTGATCGACCTGGCCCGCAGCGACCAGCCCGCGCTCCGCGCGCCGGTGGACCCGGTGGCGCTGGCCCGCGCCGCCTGCGCCGCCCTGGACCTTCCGGAGTCGATCGTGCGGCTCGCGCCCGGCGTGCCCGCGACCTGGCGGGTCGAGCGGCGGCGCGTCGCGCAGATCCTGGCGAACCTGCTGGACAACGCCGTGACCTACGGCGGCGGTCCGACGTCCGTCCTGCTCGACCGGGACGGCAGCGCCGCCGTGATCGAGGTCGAGGACGACGGCCCGGGCGTACCCGTCGAGGACCGCGAGGCCATCTTCGACCGTTTCGTGCGGGGGCGTGCCGCCCACACGCGCGGTGCGGGTGACGGCACGGGTCTCGGTCTCGCCCTGGTCGCCCAGCACTCCGCCGCGCACGGTGGGACCGTCATCGTCACCGACCACCCCGGCGGTGGCGCCCGATTCCGCGTCACCCTGCCGGAGAGCCTGCCATGAGTCGTCGGCACCTGCTCGGTCTGGGACTCGTCGTGCTGCTGGCCGGCTGCGGCATCCCCACCGACGACGCGCCCCGCCCGGTGCTGCCCCCGCGCGGGCCGTTCCCGAGCACCGTCGACACCGCCCCCGCCGACTCCGCGCCGGCCGGCCCCGCCACCGAGACGCTCTGCCTCGTCCGCAACAACCGGATCGTCCCGGTGCTGCGGAGCGTCGACCGTCCACCCGGCGTCGAGGAGCACCTACGGCACCTGTTCGCCGGCCCCACGGCGGCCGAACGCGACACCGACCTCACCAGCGCCCTGCCGGGGGCGGTCAACGCGGCCGGCGCGACGGTGAGCGCCTTCCAGGCCCGGGTGATGGTCGACGAACCTGGTGCCGACACCGGCCGCAGCGACGAGGTTCTCGCCTTCGGGCAGATCGTCTGCACCCTCACCAGCCGCCACGACGTCAGCACCGTGACGTTCCTGCGCGACGATCGGCCGCTGGGAGTGCCCCGCGCCGACGGGTTGCTGTCCGCGCAGCCGCTCAGCCGTGCCGACTACGCCCCGCTGATCGCTCCACAGTGAGCGGTGCCGCTCGCGAAGCCGTCCGAGGTCGACCGCCGGATGTCGTTTCAACCGGACAGGTCGGTGGGTATCTGCCCGCCGGCTGATCGTCCGATCGACGGAGACCCTCGTGATCATGGCTTTGCTGCTCGACCTCGCCAACATCGTCGGCGGTTTCCTGCTCGCCGTGGCGGTGCTGCGGTTGCTGCCACGTGTCGGTGACGACCTGGGCCGCCTCGCGGCTCGGGCCGCGCCGATCGCGTGGGTGGTCGGGCTCGTGGCGCTCGTGACCGGTGGCTACTACCTGATCGTCCACCTGGTGTCCGGCCCTCGGGTTTTCCACTTCGAGGTCGTCGGCATCGGTGTCGGGCTGGCCCTGTTGTGGGACCGGCTGACCGGTCGTCCCGCGGCACGGGCCGAGCGGTCGGACGCCGCGACCGGAGTCCGCCTGTTGCTCGCGATCTTCGGCCTGATCGCGATCGTCGTCGGCGTGCAAGGGCTCTTCACCCCGGACGGCTGATCGTTTTCCCTGCTCAAACCCCCTGAATGAGGAGACCCTTATGTCCGCCCAGGCATTTCTGTACATCATCGCCGTCATCCTGATCGTGCTCGCGGCCCTGCCCCTGCCCACCCGCGGCATCTCGTTCGCGCTGCTCGGCGCCGCCTGCGCGCTGCTGGCCTACGCCTGGCCGGTGATCACCAACTGATCCTGCGTGGTTGACCTCCGGTGGCCGGGAGCGCGAGGCGTTCCCGGCCACCGATGGTCAGAGCGGCCGGAGCCGATCCGTCGCGTCCTCGTTCCCCGCTGTTCGGCGTCACGTCGACTGAGATCGATAGAGTGCGCCGACGGTCGCCGACGGCGGTCCGCAGGTGTGCGAAGGGGAGTAGATGTCGACGACAACACGCCGGCCAGCCCGAGCCCTCGGTGCTCTCGCAGCCGCCGTCGCGCTGGTGGCGGCTCTGCTGCCGGCCACACCGGCGGCCGCCGCGACCACGGCCTTCCGGGCGGCGACGCTGAACATCTACAACGGGTTGAGCCAGGCCGACTTCGCGCACGACCTGAACCTGATCGCGTCCCGGGCGGACCTCGTCGGTCTCAACGAGGTCGGCAACCGCAAGGACTTCCTGGAGAGCTGGGCCGCCGACAACGGGTGGTGGTTGTACGCGCCGGGCGGCACCAACCAGGCCGGCGAGGCGCTGATCGCCCGCAGGAGCATGTTCGACGTACGGGACAAGGGCTCGATCTTCGTGTGTGACACCAACGGCCCGGGCGAGGTGCCGCCCGCGCGGTACAACAACTGGGTCACGTACCGCCACAAGGCCAGCGGGCGCACCGTCACACAGATCAACGCCCACGCGGTGGCCGGCATCGAGGACGCCGGCCGGCCCGAGGACCTGCCGCGCACCCGGTGCGCCGAGGCGCAGTTCCAGGGCCTCAAGGACCTGGCGGTCGACAAGCAGCGCGAGGGTCAGGTCATCGTCAGTGGTGACCTCAACGTCGACTTCAGCGCCGACCGCGGCTACGGGTACGCGAAGTTCCCGTGGCGGGTCTTCGAGGCCAACGAGCTGCCCAACCTGCGCTCCATCTACAACCTGTACGGCGAGAAGGGCACCGGCACGCACGGCAACCGGCACATCGACTACATCTACTTCTGGAAGCGGCTGCCCGAGTACCAGCTCATGTGGATGACCGGCTACGACATCGTCGGCGGCACCGCGTCCGACCACAACGGCGTCGTCGCCACGTTCACCATCCAGAGCTGACGCGTCGGCTCACCCCGGCCAACGGGATACCCTGCCCGTGGTGCCCCGACGGCGTGGTGAAGGAGCCGAAGCGATGACGGCAGGGCGGGTCAACCCGACCCAGGAGGACGTGCTCGGGTACTTCGAGAAGCTGTCGAACTGGGGCCGGTGGGGCGACGACGACGAGCGCGGCACGCTGAACCACATCACCGACGACGTGCGGCTCGCGGCGGCGCGGGCCGTACGCCACGGCAGGAGTGTGTCCTGCGCGTGGGAGGTCGCCGTACCGGCGGAGATGGAGCGGTCGACGACGACCTGCCCGTACGCCGTCGACATGCCGGGCGCGGAGAACATGCCGGCGGCCTTCCACGCCGACCGGCGCTGGGGCTTCTCGTCCGAGCGGCTGGGAATCATGTTCCACGGCAACACCGTCACCCACCTCGACTCGCCGTGCCACCTCTTCTGGGACGGCCTCATGTACAACGGGCGGTCGCACGCGTTGGTCGACGAGGCGACAGGCTCGGCGTGGGCGGCCGTCACGGCGGCGGCGGACGGCATCGTCACCCGCGGCGTCCTGCTGGACGTCGCCCGGGCCCGGGACGTCGCGTGGTTCGAACCGGGGCAGGGCGTGTATCCCGACGACCTCGAGGAGGCCGAGCGCCGCCAGGGCGTACGGGTGGGTGCCGGCGACGCGGTGCTCCTGCGGACCGGCCACGGGCGCTTCCGGCGCGAGGGCCGCGCGGCCAGCGGTTTCGCGCAGACCGGCTGGCACGCGTCCTGCCTGCCGTGGCTCCACGAGCGCGGCGTCGCGCTGATCGCCGCCGACTCCCCGCAGGACGTCCAACCCTCGGGGTACGACGACGTGCTGATGCCCGTGCACGCCGTCGCTCTCGTCGCGATGGGTCTGTGGCTGCTGGACAACTGCGACCTGGAGGCGTGCGCGACGACGGCCGCCGAGCTGGGCCAGTGGGACTTCCAGCTCGCCGTCGCGCCGGTGCGCCTCGCCGGCACCTCCGGCAGCCCGGTCAACCCGATCGCCACCTTCTGACCGGTACGCGGGACGACCGCCCCGGCCGAAGCCGGGACGGTCGTTGGCCGAACACCCCCGATGTGACGCGTGCCCCGCGCGTACTCAGTGATTGTTGTTCAGCCAGATACAGGAGTTGTCGCTGCCCGTCCACCGCCAGCACAGGTGGTCACGGGTCTGCGGCCCGTACTCGCCGTCGACGGAGATGCCGAGGTCGGCCTGGGTGCTGCGCAACGCGTTGTAGGTGTAACCGCCGAAGTCGTTGTCGACTCCGTTGGGGCCCAGGTACCTGCCGTAGATGCCCTGCAACGTCCGTTGCAGCTCACCGACCCCGGAGCTGTGGTCGCCCCGGGTCAGCAAACAGTTGAAGTTGATGGTGCTGGAGACGTACGCCGGGATCCAGGCCGTCGCGCCCCGCGCGCCGGACCAGGTCGAGGTGTAGACGCCCGCGCCGTTGCAGTGCGGCAGGGCGGCCTGTGCGGGTGACGAGATCGCCACCGCGCCGCCTGCGGTCGTGACGGCGAGAAGCGCGGTCAGGCCGAGGCGTTGGAGACGTCGGAGCATGGAACCCCCCAGGTCGAGGTGAGAGTCGCCGCATGCGCATCGATGCGACGAGCGGCTTGCCTCACCATCGTTTCGTCCACCGCCGGGCGGCGAACAGGAGCCGGACCGGAGATTGACCGGCACTTGGGGCCGATCGACTGCTGCGCGGCGTGGTCGCCCATCGAGGGGTCGCCGTGTGTGCGGCGCACGACGTCACTCCGGTGGCACGAGGCGTCTCCTGACCTCGCGGCGATGCGTTGAGGTAATTCGGAGGCCAGCGTCAGAAGGGGTGGAAGATGAGAAGTGGCTTTCCCATGGTGGAGGAGCACGGGTTGGTCGGTGACCTGCAGACGGCGGCTCTCATCGCGCACGACGGCGCCGTTACCTGGTTCTGCGCGCCGCGCTTCGATTCACCCAGCATCTTCGCGTCCCTGCTCGACCCGGAGCGTGGTGGCACCTTCACTATTCGCCCCGACGGCGCCGACATCGTCTGCAAGCAGCTCTACCTGCCGGGGACGCCGGTACTGATCACCCGTTTCCTCAGCGATCGAGGTGTCGGTGAGGTTCTCGACTTCATGCCGGTCGCAGGCGGCGAGGCCACCGACCGGCATCGTCTCGTCCGGCTGCTTCGCGTGGTCCGCGGTGCGATGACATTCCGCGTCCAATGCCAGCCCCGTTTCAACTACGGACGAGACAGCCATGAAGTACAGCCCTACCCGGACGGCACCGTCTACCGCAGCCGAGCAGCGACGCTGACCGTACACATGATCCGGGCGGGAGCGGGACTCCTCACCGATCGACATGTCGAACGCGACGGGCGGGACTCTCAGGTCACCCTCGAGCTGACCGAGGGCCAGTCCGGCGGTGTGGTGCTGGAGACCGGCGAAGCGGGCATCCCACGGGCGTACGGCCTTGCCGAAGTTTTCGACCTGAAGCGACAGACGCAGGACTTCTGGCGGTCGTGGCTGGACCATTCGCCCTACCGCGGCAGATGGCGGGAGACGGTGCAGCGCTCGGCGATGACGTTGAAGCTGCTGACCTATGCGCCGACGGGCGCCGTCATCGCGGCTCCCACTGCTGGGCTGCCCGAGAGAATCGGCGGGACGCGGAATTGGGACTACCGCTACAGCTGGGTCCGCGACGCATCCCTGTCCGTGCTCGCACTCATGCGACTCGGATTCACACAGGAGGCGGTAGGCGCCGCCCGCTGGCTGCAGGACCGTGTCCGGGAGGCCGCGGACAACGCGAGCCCGTTGCAGATCATGTATCGGATCGACGGATCCAGCGACCTCCAGGAAGAGACCCTGGAGCACTGGGCCGGCTACCAGGATTCCTCGCCCGTACGGATCGGGAACGGCGCGGCCGGGCAACTGCAACTCGACATGTACGGCGCCATTCTGGAGGCCTTCCACTACGGGAGCCGCCGCAACCTCGGCATCACCCACCACGCTTGGCAGAACCTCGCCGCTCTCGTCGACTGGCTCAGCGATCACTGGGACCAACCCGACGACGGCATCTGGGAAGTGCGGGCAAGCCGTCGCGACCACACCTACAGCCGCATGATGTGCTGGGTCGCATTCGACCGCGCGATCCGTCTCGCCGCACGCCTCGGCCGTCCCGCGGACACCCACCGGTGGATCCGTAACCGCGACGCGATCTACCAGCAGATCATCCGCCGCGGCTACCACCATGGCAGGCAGTCCTTCGTCCAGCACTACGGTTCTGACGTCCTCGACGCGTCCCTGCTCACCATGCCGGCCCTCGGCTTCATCACCCCCGCTGACCCGCTGTGGCAGGGCACCCTGAGAGCGATTGACAACGACCTCGTGTCCGACAGCCTTGTCTACCGCTACGACCCCCGGACCGCGCCGGACGGACTACCCGGCGCCGAGGGCACCTTCAGCATGTGCACGTTCTGGTACATCGATGCGCTGGCACGCTCCGGACGCCTCGACGACGCACGGCTGACCTTCGAGAAGATGCTGACCTACAGCAGTCCTCTCGGGCTGTACAGCGAAGAGATCGCCCCGTCCGGGGAACAGATCGGCAACTATCCGCAGGCGTTCAGCCACCTGTCTCTGATCAACACAGCGCTGACTCTCGACCGGCTCCTCGACACGCCCGGGAGCTAGACCCAGCGGCGGCCGTGCCGATCGGGGAGTGCTGTCGACGGGCCGAGAAGAAGTCGGAGCACTAGCGCGCTGACGAGATTTTGGCGTCGAGCGCGGCGGTGTCGTCCTCGCCGAGCGCGACGAGGATGTCCCGCGCCTGCTGCCACGCGAGGCGGGCCGCCGTGCCGTTCCCGGCGGCCAGGTGGGCGTCGCCGAGGCTCACCAGCGCGTCCGCCTCCAACCGGCGGTGACCGATCTCGTGCCGCAGGCGGACGGCGTGTCCGTAGCAGGTGACCGCGTCCGTGAACGCGTCGAGCTGAAGGTGCGACTGTCCGAGACTGGCCCAGGTGATCGCCTGGCCGAGCACGTTCTCCACCGACGTGAACAGGGCCAGCGCCTGCTCGCAGCTCTCGATCGCGGCGTGGTGGTCGCCGAGCTGCCCCTGGGACCAGCCCACCGCGTTCAGCGCGAACGCCTGGCCGGTGACGTGGCCGGCCTGCCGGTGCAGCCGCAGCGCCTCCCGGGCGTGGCCGAGGGCCAGCTCCGGCTCGCCCGTCCGGTCGCGGATCCACCCGAGGTTCAGCTCGACACGCGCCTGACCGGCGAGGTCACCCAGCCGCCGGTACCGCTCGTACGCCAGCTCCAGGTGGCCTCGCGCGTCGGCGTACTCGTGCAGCGCGATGTCGGCGAAGCCGAGCACCCCGTGGGCGTACGCCTCGGCCCGGTCGTCGGCCAGCCGGAGGGCCGCCGACAACGCCGCCCGCAGGCTGCCGATCCAGTCCTGGAAGTAGCCGCCCTGGTTGAGGTAGGTGGTGATCGCCCAGGCGAGGTGACACGTGAGGCGGTCGAAGCCGTGGTCGGTCGCCAGTCGCAGCGCCGAGAGCAGCACCGGGTGCTCGTCGGTGAACCACGCCAGGGCCGCTTCCCGGTCGGCCAGCGGCACCGGCGCGACCCCGGGACCGGGCGGGTCGATCGGCAGCCGGTCCCGCTGCGGGTAGAGCAGCTCGTCGGCGGCGTACGCGACGCTGAGGTAGTGGTCGAGCAGGCGGCTGCGGGCCGCGTGACGCTCCGCCTCGCCGTCCTCGATCGCCGTCAGCTCGGCGGCGTACGCGCGCAGCAGGTCGTGGTACGTGAACCGGCCTGGCCGGTGCTCGCTGAGCAGGTGCGCCCGGGTCAGCTCGGTCAGGTGGCGGTGGGCCTGCGCGGGCGTGACCCCGGCGAGGCTGGCCGCCGCCGCGACGGCGAAGTCCGGACCGGGATGCACGCTCAGCAGCCGGAACAGGCGGGCGGTGGCCGCGTCGAGCGTCCGGTACGACCAGGACATGACCAGCCGTAGGTCGGTGACGGGTTCACCGCCGTCGAAGGCGTCGAGGCGACCGGTCTCCGGGCGCAGGTGCGCCGCCAGGTCCGTCAACCGGAACCCACTGTGGATCGCCGCCCGGGCGGCCACGACCGACAGCGCCAGCGGCAGGCCGGCGGACGCGCCGACGATGGCGTCGACGGCCTCGGGTTCGGCGGTCATCCGTTCCGCGCCGAGGCGTCGGGTCAGCAGCTCACGGGACTCGGCCCCGGACATGACGTCCAGGGTGACCGGATGGGCGCCGTTCACGCTGACCAGGCCCAGGAACTGGTGGCGGCTGGTGACGAGAACGAAGCAGCCCGGCGCTCCCGGCAGCAGCGGGCGTACCTGCTCGGCGTCGCCGGCATTGTCCAGCACGACGAGTACCCGTCGCCCGGCCAGCAGGCTCCGGTACCGGGCGACCTGCTCGTCCAGCCCGGTCGGCGGACGGGCCGCCGGCCCCGCGAGGGCGTTGACGAAGCCGGCGAGCGCCGTGCTCGGGTTGAGCGGGACACCGCCCGGGTCGAAGCCGCGCAGGTTGACGTAGAGCTGGCCGTCGGGAAAGTGCGCGGCGACGCGGTGCGCCCAGTGCACCGCGATCGTGGTCTTGCCCACGCCGGCGGTACCGGAGACGATCGCGAGGCCCATCGCGGTCGGCTGGTCCACCGACCCGGCCAGGATCCCGTCCAGGCGGGCCAGCGCGCCGTCGCGGCCCACGAAACCGAAGCCGTCCGCCGGTAGCTGCGCCGGAATGCCGCTCGACGGGGGCGGGTTGGGCGCCCCGGCGAGGAAGCGGTCCCGCCGCGACCCGTGCAGACCGAAGGCGTCGGCGAGCAGCAGCATCGTCGCCGGACGCGGCCGGGCGATCCGTCCCGCCTCCAGGTCCCGCAGATGCCGGACGGACAACCCGGTCTTCGCGGCCAGATCCTCCTGGGTCAACGCGCTGCTGCGCCGAAGTTCCTGCACGGCCTCCCCGAACACGGGACTCACCGTATCGACGGCGCTGAACGTGGACAATCGGCCATCCGACGTACGATCCGGCACGCTCCGCGCCGTGCCGCCGCACCGCTTCACGGGTACGGTTTCGATGCCCGACAAACGCCGGGGCGGCAGCGGCCGGCCCGGTGGCGACGGACGGTGGAAGGAGCGACGGTGACGCAGCCGAGAGCACTGGTGGTCCGAGGCGGATGGGAGGGGCACCAGCCGGTCAAGGCCACCGAGTTGTTCATCCCCATCCTCGAACGGAACGGCTACGCGGTCCGGGTCGAGGAGTCGACGGAGATCTACGCCGACGCCGACGAGATGGCCGGCACCGACCTGATCGTGCAGTGCATGACGATGTCGGAGATCACCTCGGCCCAGGTGGCCGGACTCGCCGCGGCGGTCGTCGCCGGCACGGGCTTCACCGGCTGGCACGGCGGCGTCGTGGACGCGTTCCGCGCGTCGTCGGAGTACCTGCACCTGGTGGGTGGTCAGTTCGCCACCCACCCGGGCAAGGAGCCGTGCGAGCGGCACGGCGGCGAGGAGGACAACTTCCTGCCGCACACCGTGCGCGTCACCGACCTCGGCCGGGAGCACCCGGTCACCGCCGGGATCGAGGACTTCGACCTGGTCACCGAGCAGTACTGGGTGCTGCACGACGACCTCATCGACGTCCTGGCCGTCACCACCCACCCCACGCGGGAGTGGCATCCGTGGCACCGGCCGGTCACCTCGCCGGCGATCTGGACCCGACGCTGGGGCGCGGGCCGCGTCGTCGTGACGACTCCGGGCCACAGCCTCGACGTGCTGGAGCACCCGGCCGTGCGTACCGTCATCGAGAGGGGGATGGTGTGGGCGACCCGCACGGCGTCGGCATCGTAGGTCTCGGGGTCATCTCCCGCGCGTACCTGGACACCCTCGCGCAGCACCCCGCGGTGCGCGTCGTCGCGCTGGCCGACCTCGACGCGTCCCGGTCGGCCGCGGCGGCGGCCACCGTCCCCGGCAGCGAGGCGATGAGCGTCGACCGCCTGCTCGCCCACCCGGACGTGGACACGGTGCTCAACCTCACGATCCCCGCGGCGCACGCCGACATCTCCCGCGCCGCGATCGACGCCGGCAAGAACGTGTACGTCGAGAAGCCGCTCGCCGTGACGTTCCCGGACGGTCGGTCCATCATCGAGCGGGCCGCCTCGGCGGGCGTCCACGTCGGATGCGCCCCGGACACCGTCCTGGGTACGGGCACGCAGACGGCGCGCGCCGCGATCGACGACGGACTGATCGGCCGCCCGATGTCCGCGACGGCCGTCATGGTCACAGCCGGCCACGAGCGGTGGCACCCGCACCCCGACTTCTACTACACCCCGGGCGGCGGCCCCCTGTTCGACATGGGGCCGTACTACATCTCGGCCCTCGTGCACCTGCTCGGGCCGGTCCGCGCGGTGGTCGGGGCCGCCAGCCGGCTGCGCTCCGAGCGGGTCATCGGCTCGGGGCCACGCGCCGGCGAGCGGATCCCGGTGAAGGTGGACACCCACGTCACCGGCGTCCTCGAACACGTCGACGGCGCCCTGTCCACCATCACCACGAGCTTCGACGGCACCGCGACGACGGCCGCGCCCATCGAGGTCCACGGGGAGACCGGCACGCTCGCCGTACCGGACCCGAACTACTTCGACGGCGAGGTCCGCCACTTCCCGCTCGGTGGCGCCGAGTGGCATGCCCTCCCGGCGCGCGCCGGGTACGTCGAGAGCGGTCGGGGCATCGGCCTGCTCGACTTCGTCCTGGCCGACGGCCAGCGTGCCCCCCGCGCCGGCGGCGACGTCGCGTTGCACGTCCTCGAGACGATGACCGCGCTGCTGGAGTCGGCGGCGCAGGGCCGGCGGATCGAGCTGACGACGAAGGCGCGGCGTCCCGTGCCGGTGCCGCTCACCCCGGCATCGGAGTGGAAGGGACGCTGACGGGTCGGCCGGCGGACGTCAGATGGTGATGACGACCTTGGCCCGCGCGTGCTCGCCCTCGACGTACCGGATGGCGTCGGGCACCTCGTGCAGCGGGTACGTCCGGTCGACGACCGGGGTGAGGCGGCCGGCCTCGACGTGGGCGCGGAGCGTGTCGAGGTGTCGCCCGCTCGGCGTCGTGGTGAGCGTGACGACTCGCTGCCGGATCAGCGGCGCGAGTAGTCGTCCGCGCGCGATCAGCCACACCGGCCCGACGAGGCTGCCGCCGCCGTACACGCCGCCGCCGGAGAGCACCAGCGTCCCGGTCGGTGTCAGCGCCCGCCGCAGGTCGGTGAGTGAGCGGTTGCCGACCAGGTCGAGCACGACGTCGTGGCGGCGCGCGCCGTCGGCGAAGTCGTCCCGGCGGTAGTCGATGACCTCGTCGGCGCCGAGGGAGCGGACCAGGTCGACGTTGCGGGTGCTGCACACCGCGGTCACGGTCGCGCCGAGCGCCTTGCCCAGTTGCACCGCGAGGGTGCCGACGCCGCCCGAGGCGCCGTTGACGAGCAGGCGCTGACCGGGCTCGACCCGCCCGACGTCGCACAGACCCATGAGCGCGGTGATGCCGGCCAGTGGCAGGGCCGCCGCCTGCTCGGGGGTCAGATTCGCCGGCATGGACGCGACCTGCGTCCGGGGCACGCACGCGTACTCGGCGAACGCGCCGTTCGCGTCGCCGAGGTCGCCGAAGACCGCGTCGCCCGCCCGGATGTCGCGTACGTCGGACCCGACGGCCTCGACGCGGCCGGCGATGTCCCGGCCGCGAATGCGCGCGCGAGGCCGCGCCAGCCCCATCGACAACCGCGCCATCCGGGGATCGCCGCGCATGGCATGCCAGTCGTACGCGTTGAGCGAGGCGGCCTGCACCCGAACGAGCACGTCGTCCGGGCCGGGCACCGGTTCGGTGACGTCCTTGAGAACGAGGGTTTCCGGGCCGCCGTACTGCTCCTGCACGATCGCCTTCATCACGCCTCCCTGAGGTGTACGGTGTACACCGACGGTAGGTGTACGCCGTACACCTGTCAAGGTGGTTATCGTTCAACAACCGCCGGACAGGACGAGGACGAGATGGTCGACCAGGCTGAGACGCTGCGCCGCACACCGCTGAGCAGGGACCGCATCCTGCGGGCGGCCGTCGCGCTCGCCGACGAGACCGGCATCGAATCGCTCAGCATGCGCAACCTCGCCCAGGACCTGGGCGTCGTACCGATGGCTCTCTACAAGCACGTGGCCAACAAGGACGAACTGCTCGACGGCATGATCGACGTGATCGTCGGCCAGATCGACCCGCCCGAGCGCGACACCACCTGGAAGGACGCCATCCGCCGGCGCATCCTCTCGGCGCGGGCGGTGCTGCGCCGGCACCCCTGGGCGCCGCTGGCCATCGAATCGCGGACCATGGCGACGCCGGCCGTCCTGGCCTACCTCGACTCGGTGGTCGGCACCCTCAGGGCCGGCGGGTTCACCGCGAACCTCGCGCACCACGTCATGCACACGATGGGCAGCCGGGTTCTGGGCTTCAGTCAGGAACTGTTCGACGACTCCCGTCGCGCCGGTCGGTCCGGAGCGACCAGCCCCGAACCCGCCGCGGCGCTGCCGCCGGAGTTCGCCGCCCGCTTCCCACACCTGGCGGAGATCGCCACGGCGGCATCCCACGACGACGAGTCGGTCGTGGGGCAGGGCTGCGATGACCAGTTCGAGTTCGAGTTCGCGCTCGACCTGCTGCTGGACGGTATCGAACGGCTGCAGGAGCAGGGCTGGACGTCGCCGCGACGACCCCGGTGACACCGCTTCTTCACCTCGATGTCACCGGTCGACCCCACAGGTGACGCTTCGGTGTCTGCCGGCGGGAGTTGGCTGTCGGCCGTCGCACTGTCTTGATCAGGAGCTGATCCGCGTGCCTTCCTCCCGTCGCACCTTCCTCGCCAGCGGCGCCGCCGCCGGTGTCGGCCTCGCCGTCGCCGGTGGCCTGCCGTCCCTGGCGCAGGCCAGCCCCGCCCGACCGCACTCGCCGGGCGTGGGTGGTCGCGTTCCCTTCCCGCCGCTGGTGGACGACCCCAAGGGGATCCTGGCCCTGCCCCAGGGCTTCCGCTACACGATCGTCACCCGCACCGGCGTCACCCGGCTCGATCGTGGTCAGGGCGTGACCCCGGCGGACCACGACGGCATGGCCGTCTACGACGCCGGACGAGGCCGCTACACCCTCATCCAGAACCACGAGATCGACCCGGGCGCCGAGTTCGGCGTACCCCACGTCAAGGGCACCGTCTACGACCCCGGTGCCGTCGACGCCGGCGGCTGCACGGTGATCACGACCGATCTCGCGGGCCGCAACCTGGGCGAGTTCGTCGCGCTCTCCGGCACCATCTCCAACTGCGCCGGCGGCCCGACGCCGTGGGGCACCTGGCTGACCTGCGAGGAGACCGAGGACCGCGCCGGCGACAGGTGGACCGAGGGCGACCGCTCCGGCGTCTACGCCAAGGACCACGGGTACGTCTTCGAGGTCTGGGCCGACGGCAGCGCGGACCCGAGGCCGATCAAGTGTCTCGGTCGCTACTCCCACGAGGCGCTGGCGATCGACAAGGACCGCACCCACGTCTACCTCTCCGAGGACGCCGACGAGCCCAACGGCCTCTTCTACCGCTGGTCGGCGCCGCGCGGCGTGAAGCTGGGTCCCGGCGTGCTGACCCGCCTCGCGCCGGACGCCGGTGTCCTCGCCGCCATGCAGATCATCATGGACGACGGGTCCGTGCTGCCGGACGTCGCCTACCTGACCTCCGCCCAGCTGGGCCGCCCGTTCCCCGTCCGGTGGATCGAGGTGCCGGACCGCGACGCGCGGCACACCTCCGTCCGCGAGCAGTTCGCCGACGGTCAGGTCACCCGTGGCCGCAAGTTCGAGGGCGTGTGGAGCACCGACGAGGGCGTGTACGTCGTCAACTCCTACGCGTGGGACGAGGGCGACCTGCCGGCCGACGCGGCGCCGCACGACGGCATGGTCTGGTTCTACAACTTCAAGGACCAGACGATCCAGCTCGTGACGTACTTCCCGCACCAGGCCGCCTCCGAGGAGGGGACGCCGGTCAGGTACACCGACATCACCTTCGACGGCCCGGACAACGTGACGGTCACCCCGTGGGGGAGCCTGGTGCTCGCCGAGGACGGCAAGGGCGCCTCGCACGTGCTCAGCACCATCCCGGGCGGGCCGACGTACGCGATCGCCCGCAACCAGCTCAACGACTCGGAGTTCTGCGGGCCGACCTTCAGCGCCGACGGCAAGGTGCTGTTCGTCAACATGCAGGACCCGGGTCTGACCCTGGCCATCACCGGCCCGTGGGAGAAGTACCTGGGCTGACGACGTTCCCAACGGCAGGTGGGGATCGGGCGACGGCCCGCTTCCCACCTGCCGTCTTTTCAAACCTCGGCAGTGCCTGACTATTGTCACGAGTTCGTGTGCACCTCGCATCACGGTCAGTGACTAAGCGCACTGGAGCCCACCGCGGCCCGTCGATGAGACTCGATGCAACGCCGGACGACAGCAGCCGGCCGGAATCGAGAGGTGGCGGGACAGTGGACGAACGCTACGACAGCTACTGCGCCGCGGATCGCCTCTTCTACGACTCGCTCGGCAGCGCCGTCGCGCAGCCCGTCTTTCCGGCCGCCGAGCGAGAGATTCCGGCCGGGTGGCGCCGCGAGCCGCTCGACGACTGGCTGATCTACGCCCCCGACGGCGGCTCGCTGCCGCAGCAGGGCTGGAAGATCCACGTGTCGGCGGGTCTGACGAACGCCGAGCGGGTGCTGGACACCATCTGGGACTACTGCGTACCCCGGGACCTGTCCTTCAAGTTCCTCCGCGGGCCGCGCACGCTCCTGCTGCGCAACTCCAAGTACGCCTCCCGGGCCGCCAGCGGCAAGTTCGTCACCGTCTACCCTCGCGACGACGCGGAGCTGGAGCTGGTCTGCAAGGAGCTCGACGAGCTGCTCGCCGGCGAGTCCGGGCCGTACATCCTCAGCGACCTCCGGTACGGCGCCGGCCCGATCCACGTGCGCTACGGCGGCTTCGCCGCCCGCTACTGCCACTCGCCCGACGGCCAGGTGGTGCCGGCGATCGAGGACGACTCCGGCACGCTGGTACCGGACCGCCGCGACCCGGTCTTCCACGTGCCGTCCTGGGTCACCCTGCCCGACTTCCTCGGCCCGCACCTGGCGGCCCGCAGCGGAACCAGCACCGACCAGGTGCCGTACCGGATCGAACGGGTGATCCACTTCTCCAACGGCGGTGGTCTGTACGTGGGCCGGGACCTGCGTACCGACACCGAGGTGGTGTTGAAGGAGGCCCGGCCGCACGCCGGCCTGGACGCTGACGGTGTCGACGCCGTCGCCCGGCTGGCCCGGGAGGCCGACGCCCTGCGGCAGTTCGCCGACCTGCCGCAGGTGCCGCGGGTGCACGACGAGTTCGACCTCGGCGAGCACCGGTTCCTCGCGCTGGAGTTCATCGAGGGCCGACCCTTGAACAAGGTGCTCGTCGACAGGTACCCGCTGATCGACGCTGACGCGACCGACGAGGATCGGGCGGCGTACGCCCGCTGGGCCCGGCACGTCCACGAGCAGGTCGAGGCCCTCATCGCGGCGATCCACGAGCGCGGCCTGGTCTACGGAGACCTGCACCTGTTCAACATCATGATCCGTCCGGACGACCGGGTCGCCCTCGTCGACTTCGAGGTGGCCGCCCCGATCGACAGGCATCGCCGACCAGGACTGCGCAACCAGGGCTTCGCGGCTCCCCGCGACCGGACCGGGCCGGCGGTCGACACGTACGCCCTGGCGTGCCTGCGACTGGCGTTGTTCCTGCCCCTGACCCAGCTCGTGCGGCTCGCCCCGGCGAAGGCGGCGCACCTGGCCGACGTCATCGCCGCCAACTTTCCGGTGCCGAGGTCCTTCCTCGACCCGGCGGTCGAGGAGATCACCGGCGGCCCCGGGGCGACCGGCGCGCACGACGCGTCCGTCACGCGGGACCGGCTGGCGACGGCGATCCTGGCCAGCGCCACCCCCACGCGCGACGATCGGCTCTTCCCCGGCGACATCGAGCAGTTCCGCAGCGGCGGCCTCAACCTCGCCCACGGGGCGGCGGGAGTGCTGTACGCACTGCACACCAGCGGCGTCGGACGGTGGCCCGAGCACGAGGACTGGCTGGTACGACGGGCGACCGCGCCCCCGTCCGGCACCCGCTGCGGCTTCTACGACGGCCTGCACGGTGTCGCCCACGCCCTGGAGAGCCTGGGACGACGCCAGGACGCGCTGGACGTGCTCGACATCTGCCTGCGCGAGCCACTGGACGGACTCGACCACAGCCTGGCGAGCGGACTGTCCGGGATCGCGCTCAACCTGGCCGAGCTGGCCGCCCGTACCGGGGAGGTGTCGTTGCGCGACGCCGCCTGGCGGGCCGCCGAGCGGGTGATCGGGCAACTGGCCGACGACCCCGGCCCGGACATCAGCGGCGGCCGCCACCCGTACGCCGGGCTGCTGCGCGGCCGTACCGGACCGGCGTTGATGCTGCTGCGGCTGTACGAGCTCAGCGGCGACGAGGACCTGCTGGGGCACGCCGCCACGGCGTTGCGCCAGGACCTGCGCCGGTGCGTGCTGCGCCCGGACGGCGCCCTGGAGGTCAACGAGGGCTGGCGGACCATGCCGTACCTGGCACACGGCAGCGTCGGCATCGGACTGGTCCTCGATCAGTACCTGCGCCACCGCGACGACGACCGGTTCGCCGAGGCCAGCGCGGGCATCCGCCGCGCGGCACGGTCACCGTTCTACGCGCAGTCCGGTCTCTTCGCCGGCCGGGCGGGCGTCATCGCCTACCTCGCCGCCTCCGCCCACGACGGCGACCGCCTCGAACTCGACGCCCAGGTGGACCGGCTGGCCTGGCACGCGCTGCCGTACCGGGAGGGGACGGCGTTCCCCGGCGAGCAGTTGCTCCGGCTCTCCATGGACTTCGGCACCGGCACCGCCGGCGTGCTCTACGCGCTGACCTGCGCGCGGGACGACGACCCGCCGGTGCTGCCCTTCCTCGCGCCCCTGCCGGGCGCGCAGAGACTCCCCCGCGACAGCGGGGGCGACCGGATCGACGAAGGAATGGAAGGGAGGTGAACGACATGGCGCTTCTGGACCTCCAGGGCCTGGAGATGGCTCCGGCCGACCGCACGGGTGGCGGTAGCCGGGCGAGCCTGCTGCTCTGCGGCGACAGCTCGCTCTCCGTCACGACCTGCAACTGATCCGTCGCAACAACGTGATCGCCCTGGGTGGGTAGACGTGCCCACCCAGGGCGACCGCGTAGCACCGGGAGGACCGATGTCGACGTTCGACGCGGGGGACCGGCTACTGCGGCGGACGGTCCTGGCCGGCGGAGGTTGGACCGCCGGGCTCGCGGTGGTCGCGCTCCTGGGCGCGGCCGCCGAACTGTTGCTTCCCGCGGCCCTGGGCCGCGCCGTCGACGCCGCCCTCACCGCCGGCTCGATCTGGTGGGCGGTGGCCGCCTGCGGGCTGGTCGTCGTCCTCGTCTGCGTCGACGCCCTGACCGACCTGGCCAGCGGATTCGGCGCCGCACGCGCCACCGCCGGACTACGCCGCCACCTGCTGCGCCACCTGTTCGCGCTGGACGTCCGCGCCACCCGCCGGTATCCGGTGGGGGATCTCGTCGGACGCCTGGTCGGCCAGGCCGCCGACGCGGGACAGGCCGGCAACGCGGTGGTCCTGACCGCCGTGGCGGTGCTGCCGCCACTGGGCAGCGTCGTCGCGCTCGCCCTTCTGGAGCCGGTCCTGGGGATCACCCTGCTCGCCGGCCTCTGCCTGCTCGCCGTGCTCATGCGCGCCTTCGTGGCCGACGCGTCCACCGCGACCGCCGGCTACCAACGGGTGCTCGGCGTCATCGCCGGCCGACTGTTGGAGTCGCTGACCGGGGCGCGGACCATCGCCGCCGCCGCCACGGTCCACCGCGAAGAGGCCCGCGTGCTGGCGGCTCTGCCGGAGCTGGGCCGCCACGGCCGACGTACGTGGGACCTGCTCGCCCGGGCGAGCGCGCGGACCGCGGCCGTGGCGCCGCTGCTGCACCTGAGCGTCGTGGCGGTCGGCGGGTACGCCCTGACGGCCGGCTGGCTCACGCCCGGTGAACTGGTCGCCGCCGTCCGGTACGCGGCCCTGGGCGCCGGGCTCGGTGCGGTCCTCGCCACGCTCAACCACCTGGTACGCAGCCGCGCTGGGGCGCAGCGGATCGCCGAACCGCTGCGACAGCCCGCGGCGACGAGCGGCTGCCGGCCCCTTCCGCCCGGCGGCGGCGCGTTGCGACTGCGGGGCGTGCGCGTGTACGGCGACGACGGCCGGCCCATCCTGGACGGCATCGACCTGGACGTACCGGCGGGCGCGACCGTGGCCGTCGTCGGCGCGTCCGGCGCCGGCAAGTCGACCCTCGCGGCCGTGGCGGGACGGCTGCACGACCCGGACCACGGTGCGGTGCTCCTCGACGGCGTACCGCTGCGTGACCTCGACGCGTCGGTGCTGCGCCGAGCCGTCGGCTACGCCTTCGACCAGCCGGTGCTGATCGGCGCGACCGTCCACGACGCGGTCGGCCTGGCGCTGCCGGGCGCCGCCGCGACGCCGCCGGCCGATGCGCGCCCGGCCACCCCGGCGGTTCTGCGGGCGGCCCGCCTGGCGGCGGTCGCCGACGTGATCGAACGGCTGCCCGAGGGTTATCGCACCCCTCTGGTGGACACGCCGCTCTCCGGTGGGGAGACCCAACGCCTCGGTCTGGCCCGGGCTTTCGCCGCCGAACGGCTGCTCATCCTGGACGACGCCACGTCCAGCCTGGACACCGCGACCGAACACCGGATCACCGAGGCGGTCCTCGGGCGCTCGGGCGAGTGGACCCGACTGGTGGTCACCCACCGGACGGCGGCGGCCGCCGGCGCGGACCTCGTCGCCTGGCTGGACGGCGGTCGGCTGCGCGCGCTGGCGCCACACCGCCGACTCTGGGCCGACCCGGACTACCGGGCCGTCTTCGCGCCGGACGGCGGTGGGTCGTGACCCCGCCGACCGTACGCCAGGTGACCTGGCGGGCGCTGCGGTCCCGCCGGGGTGACCTTGCCCGGCTCTGCGGATGGTCGCTCGTCGAGGCGCTGCCGGCGCTGCTCGCCGGCCTGCTGGTCGCCCGTGCCGTCGACGACGGCTTCCTGGCCGGGCGCCTGGTCGACGGGCTGGCGTGGTTGGGGGTCCTGGCCGGGGCCGTCCTGGTCGGCGCGGCGGCGACCGGTCGGACGTACCGGAGCCTCGGCGCGATCGTCGAGCCGTTCCGCGACGAGCTGGCCGCCCAGGTGGTGCGGGGCGCGCTGCGCGACGCCACCCGTGCCGGTGGTCGCCCGGACAGCGCGGCGACGACCCGGCTGACCCACCAGATGGAGATCGTCCGGGACACTTTCGCCGGCCTGCTGATGGTGACGCGCGGGTTCCTCTTCTCCGCCGGCGCGGCCCTGCTCGGCCTCCTCGCCCTCGCGCCGGTGGCGGCGGCGCTGGCCGCCGCGCCGCTGGTCGTCGGCCTCGTCGTGTTCCTCGCCGCGCTACCGGCCATGGTCGCGCACCAGCGGGCGTACGTCCGTGCCGGTGAGCTGCTGGGCCAGTCGGCGGCGACGGCGCTGGCCGGGCACCGGGACGTGCTGGCCTGCGGCGCCCAGACCCGCGTGACGTCCGACGTGGAACGTCGGGTGTCGGCGCAGGCCGCCGCCGAGCGCACCCTCGCGCGGATGGCGGTGATCCGTAGCCTCAGCCTCGGCATCGGCGGCTGGTCCCCGTTGGTGGTGCTGCTCGTCGCCGCCCCGTGGCTTGTCGACCGTGGGATGACCGCGGGCGCGGTCCTGGGGGCACTGATCTACGTGTCCACCGGCCTGCAACCGGCCCTGCACACCCTCGTGCAGGGCCTCGGCGGCGGCGGACTGCGCTACGCGGTCACGCTGGAGAACATCCTGCGCGTCTACCCCGAGCTACCGCCGTCCACGGGGGAGGCCCCCCGCTCGCGACCGCCCACCGGGCCGGTCGGCGGCGCACCGGCCGTCGAGGTCCGGGGACTGACCTTCCGGTACGGCCCGAGCGCCGCGCCCGTCCTGCGGAACTTCGCACTGACGCTGGCCGACGGCGATCACCTGGCCGTCGTGGGACCCAGCGGCGCGGGTAAGTCCACGCTTGCCGCGCTGCTGGCCGGGCTCGTACGGCCGCAGGAGGGCACGGTCCGCCTGGCCGGAGCTCCGGTCGCCGACGCCGCGCCGGCCGTCCTGGCCCGGATGCGGGTGCTGCTGCCCCAGCAGGCGTACGTCTTCACCGGCACCCTCGCCGACAACCTCCGCTACCTCCGGCCCGACGCCGACGACGACGCCCTGGAGGTGGCCCTCGACGCGCTGGGCGCGCGCCCCCTGGCGACCCGCCTGGGAGGCCTGGACGCTCCGGTCGTACCGTCCCTGCTCTCCGCCGGTGAGCGGCAGCTCGTCGCGGCGGTCCGGGCCTGGCTCGCGCCCGCCCCGCTGGCGGTCCTGGACGAGGCGACCTGTCACCTCGACCCGGCGCTGGAGGCGACCGTCGAGGCCGCCTTCGCTCGGCGGCCCGGCAGCCTCGTCGTGGTCGCGCACCGGATCAGCTCCGCCCTGCGGGCCGATCGGGTGCTGGTCCTCGACGGCGACGCGCCCACCGAGGGGACGCACGAGCAGTTGCTGATCCGCTCGGCCACCTACCGGGCGCTCGTCGGCTGCTGGGAGGATCCGGTGACGCCGTTCCCGGCGACGCGGCCGGCCTGACCGCCACCGGTCAGATCCAGCCCGCCTCGCCCGCCAACCGCACCGCCTCCACCCGGGTGCGCGCACCCACCTTGCGGGCGATTCGAGCGAGGTGGTTGCGGACGGTGCCACGGCTGAGCCCGAGCGATGCGGCCACCTCGGCGACCGGCGCCCCCGCGGCGGTCAGCGTCAACACCTCCCGCTCCCGCTCGGTCAGCGGATTGTCCGAGCGCAGGGCCGCGACGACGAGGTCCGCGTCGAGGACGGGCTCCCGGCGGGCGAGCCGGCGGATCCCGTCGACGACCCGCTGGGGAGCGGCGTCGTTGCGCAGGACGCCGACCGTCCGGGACGGGCTGAGCATCCCCCGCAGGCGGCGGGCCCGGCTCGGGTGGACCAGCATCAGGATGGGGCACAGGCCCAGGCGACCGGGCACCTCCTCCTCGACAAGATCGAGGTCGGCCACCACCACGTCCGGGCGCTGGGTGCGGACGGCCGCGGGGACCGCGTCGCCGCGATCCACCTCCGCCACGACACGGATGTCGTCCTCGGCGGCGAGGACGAACGACAGCGCTCCCAGCACCAGGGCCCCGTCCAGAGCGAGCAGGGTACGGATCACGACGAACCTTCCCGCGCTTGCATAGTGATCACTCAACGTCAATATTCAAACACGCATCCGCCGGGGCCGCACGGCGGCGGGGCGGGTCCGCCACGGACCCGCCCCGATGGCTACAGCCAGCCGTTGCGTCGGGCGTGCCACACCGCCTCCAACCGGTTGCGGGCCCCGATCTTGCGCAGGATCGCCGACAGGTGGTTACGCACCGTCCCGTGGGCCAGGAACAGGCGACCGGCGATCTCCTTGAGTGGCAGACCCTCGGCAGCCATCCGCAGCACGTCCAACTCCCGTGGCGTCAGCGGCATCTCCGGCGGGCTGAGCACCGCCACCGCAGCCGCCGGGTCGATCGCCCGCTCCCCGGCGGCGAGCGCACGGATCGACCGCACCAACTCCACCAGTGGGCTGTCCTTGCCGACCAGGCCGCGTGCGCCGGCCGCCAGCGCCGCCTCCACGAGCGCGGGGCTCCACCGGGGGCTCATCGCCAATACCGCGGCGTGTGGCGCCTCGGTGCTGATCCGGGCGACCACCTCCACCGGGTCGGGCAGCTCCGGGGTCAGCGCCAGCACCACCACCTGCGGCCTGCACCGGCGGACCGCCGTCAACAGTTCGCCGACGCCCTCGACGTCGGCGACCACCTTCATGTCCTCCTCACGGGAGAGCGCGGCGCAGAGCGCTCCGCGCAGCAGACCCATGTCCTCGGCGACAACAACGTGGATCACCGTGTTTCTCCGATCTCAGGTGCACGTCGCGACGATCACCGAACCCGGTGTGTCCACGGGTCGGCTGCGATCGTCGTACGCGAGAAGCCGGGCGGCCATCGGCCCACGACGCCGTCAGGGCGCGCGGGCACGGCCACCATTGACCAGGCCAGCAGGGTGGTACCGACCGTGCGGGCGAGCAGCCCCGGGTCGGTGGACGGCCTCAGCCCGGGCGGGCGATCGCAGACGGAGTTCGGCTCTCGACGAAGAGCGGCAGGAGGCGGCAGGGCGCGGCGATGCCGGGGTGTGACTGCCGGTGGGCCGGCCGGATCAGACCCGGCGCGGGCGCCGAGCCCTCGCCGGTGCCGGCGGCGTCCTGGTCGACCGGGGTGACGGGCTGACCCGGAGGGTGGGCCGCTACGGCCGGCGACGCCGGCCGCGCGGCGAGGTGACCCGGTGGGGCCGGAGAAGCTGGGTACGCGGCCACGGGTGTCGGCGGCAGTGCGGCCAGGGCTGGCGTCGCCGCGGCGCGTACGGGCGGCAGTGCCGGACCCGGCGGCGGCGTTGGCGGGGCGGGCGCGAGCGCCGCGCCGGGCGGCGGCACGACGGTCGGAGTGAGCGCCGGGGGAGCGACCGGTGCACGCGGCGCGGGAACGACCACCGCGCCGAGAGCCGGCGGCAGGACGGCGTCGACGACGCGCAGGAGCGCCGTGACGACGGGCGCGATCGGCAGGGCGCGCACGACGTCGACGGCGGGCCGCAGGACCGGGGTCAGCAGATCCGCCACGGCGGGTGATCCGAGCGGTCCGGGCAGCTCTCGGTGATCGGGAGAGGCAGCGGCCGGCTGCCGTGCGGGATCTGCCGCCGCTCGTGGTGGGCGGGCGCGCTGGGCGGGACGATGAGTCGCGTGGGCTGCGGTCGGGGCGCGCAGCCGATCGTGCCGGGCGGTGCCGGGCCGGACGGGTGTGTCCGGCCGGGACGGCGGCACGGACGTCCGCGCGGCGTCCGCCGGGCGGCGGGACGTGGCCGGGGACGGTACGTCCCGTGCGCCGACGACACCGGCGATCGCGCCGGTCAGCGGGGCGTGGCGCCCGCCCTGGCGGCGGTCGTCGGCACGCACGGCGGGCGGGGGACCGTGGTCGGCGCGCTCGGTGCTGGTGACCCGCCGGACCGGCTCCACCAGGGCGCCGACCTGCCGGTGGAGTTCGTCGGCGGAACTGCCGCGCGTGCCGTCCGCGCTGGCCGGCCCCTGGAACAGCAGGGCCAGGAGGAAGCCGCCCCCGACGGCGACCCCGATCAGCGCCAGCCGCCGGGCGAGCCTGCGCAGTCGGTCGGCCACGGACGGCATGGGCCGGTCCGGCGCGGACGTCGGCGCGGTTCCGTTGACGGGACTTCGCACGCGGGCACGACCCCCTTCCCCTCTGGATTGCTGACCCATAGTAGCGATGCACTCACGTATGCGCATCCGCTGATGCTCGCTGCTGTGGGTCGTGGGTCGTGGGTCGTGGGTCGTGGGTCGTGGGTCGTGCAGGCTGGCGGTGGCTGCGCGAACCAGCGCTGCTTACGGGCGATGGCGTCGGGGGTCAGCCCTCGTCGACTGGGCTGGGGCGGTTCTTGGCGATCCAAGATCGAACGGCCTTGCCGTCCCAGACGCGGCCCATGCTCAAGGTGGCGAGCGGGTCGGGGAATCCCTTGCGGCCCACGATGATCGTGGCGCGCTGCTTACTGATGCCGCCAAGCAGGTCGCGGATCTCATCTAGCCCGAGCAACTCCACGGTACCGACCGTAGGAGCCCTGGGGATTGCCCCTGGCGGTTCTGGGTGAGACAACTCCTCAGGGGGTTGCATTAGTACAACTGCCCATGGTGCCATGAACGGGTGGCCCGACGAGTTACCTATGCGGAGTATCTGGCGGCAGTAGCCATGACCCTCGCTCGCAGGCATCGGCCGGTGTGGTCGTGGGTCAAGTGGCGGAACGTCTGCAGGTGCGGAAGCGAGCTGCCGTGTCGCGCCAGCCACAAGATCCCAATCAGTCGGGGCCACTGGCCAGGTGAGGGCCAATGACGGCGCACGGACCGGTCTTGCCGCTCTGGCTGTGCGAGATGTGCGAACGCCCGTGGCCCTGTTCCGCAAGGCGTCTCGAGCTGTTGGACGAGTACTCCACCTCGCCGGTAGCCCTGCGGACCTATATGGCTGCGTATCTTGCGGCAGCTACGCAGGACCTGATCGGGTCTCCCGCCGACGCCGTCGACCGCAGGTTCGTCGGGTGGTTGGCGTGAAGGCCGGCGACCTGTTGATCGTGGGACGAGAGGCCAGCGTTCAGTTCGCCCGCCCAATCAGGTTCCGGCTCATCCGGCAGCTCGACTGGGTTACCTACGACGGGTGGGTATGGCTCGACGGCTACCAGGTCGGCGAACTGGGCGACGCCGTGGCCCGGCGGTCGATCTTCGTCAGGAAGGCCGGACTGCGGTGCTGTCGCTGATTGCCCCTCCTGCTCCTAGATGCACCGATTGTGGGACTTCTTCGGATAAGACCGTTTAACGCGAGTTCGGCTCGACTACGTTCCCCGTGGGAGCGACAACCGATTTGTCGCTGTCTGCGCCGAGTGTGGCGTGCAGAGACACGGTGTACGGAGAAGGGCCAGATATGTCCAACCATCGACACCCGAACGTCAGCGATGCGGCGGCCGGCCAGCCACGCCCGCCGAGGAAGCGCCGGGCCCGTTGGCTCGTCGCCGGGGTGGCCGGACTGACCGGGGTCGCCGGTCTGGTCGCCGTCGGCGCACCCGGAGGGCTGACCGGAGCGCTCGGAGCGGGCGGAGGGCTGCTCGGGAAACAGGTCCTCGCCGGCAGCAGCCGGGCGGCGAACGACGACAGCGGAAAGCACGACCCGGGCGGGCGCGACAAGGAGCACGGGGGCGACAAGGAACGCGGGAGCGACAAGGAGCACGGGGGCGACAAGGAGCGCGGGGACGACGACTGGAGCGGCGGCGGCCGGGACGCCTGGGACGTGCCGTGCGGCGCCAACGAGCTGATCGCGGCGATCGTCCGCGCGAACGCCGGCAACGGGGCGAAACTCCGGCTCGCCAAGGGGTGCACCTACACGCTCACCGCGTCCGCGCCCCAACCGCCCGTGCCCCACGGCCCCGTCGGCCTGCCGATCGTCACCCAGTCGATCACGATCGACGGGAACGGGGCCACCATCGTCCGGGCGGCCAACGCCACGCCGTTCCGGATCCTCGAGGTGGGCGCCGGCGGTGACCTGAAGCTCCGAGACGCCACCGTCAAGGGCGGCGACGACACCAGCGGGCTCGGCGGCGGCGGTGGCGGCATCCGCGTCGACGTCGGCGGCCGGGCCACCCTGGAAAACCTCGACGTCGTCTTCAACCACTCCAACGGCCCCGGTGGCGGCATCGCCAACTTCGGCGACACCAGGATCCTCGGCCGCAGCGACCACGGCGGCAAGGACAAGGACGGCAAGGACCGGGAGCGGTACGGCGACGACGAGAGCCGGATCAGCGACAACGGCGCGTTGTTCGACGGCGGTGGCGTCTACAACAACGGCAACCTCACCGTGAAGAACACCAAACTCAGCGACAACAGCACGATCGGGGTTGTCAACATCCTGCCGATCGGTGGCGCGGGCGGTGGCCTGTCGAACTCCAGCGTCGCCGTGCTCGACGACGTCCGCGTGCACCACAACAGCGCCGGCTTCCGGGGCGGTGGCATCCGTACCGGGATCAACGCCACCACCACGGCCCGGAACATCGAGGTCACCGAGAACGCGGCCGGTAGCGAGGGCGGCGGAATCTTCACCGACGGCACCTTCCACCTTCAGCACAGCAAGATCATTCGTAACGACGCCGGCCAACGCGGCGGCGGTGTGTTCAACCAGATCGGCCAGTTCGTGGCCGAGGACAGCCAGATCAGTGAGAACGCCGCCAGCACGAGGAGCACCATCGAGAACGGCGGCGGCATCTACAACGGCAGCGGTGTGGTCGTGCTGCGGCACACCCTCGTCAGCCGCAACAAGGCCTTCGGCACGAACTCACGCGGCGGCGGGATCTACAACAACGCCACCCTCACCCTCACCGCGTCCAAGGTGACGGAGAACATCTCCGTCGTGGCGCCGGGTGGGGTCTTCAACGACGGTGGTCAGGTCACGGCGGACGACAAGACTGTCATCAGCGGCAACCGACCCACCAACTGCACGCCCAGCGCGCCACCCGTACCCAACTGCTTCGGCTGACACCGCGGCACACCGCATCCGGTCCCGCCCGGGTCCGATCACCAGATCGGACCGTGGGCGGGACCGGCCGCGTGCGGTCAGAGGCGGGAGGTGAAGGTGGCCAGGAAGCGGTGTGGGGTGATGACGCCGGCGTTGTCGAAGCAGATCACGTCGACGTCGGCGTTTGTGGTGTACGTCCACGGTTGGGTCAGGTGGCAGTAGTTGCTGCCGGCGCCCTGCGCCACCACCTGGGCGTGCGTCTCCTTGACACCGATCTGCGGGAACGTCGCGAGGTAGCGGCCGGCGGGCGCGATCGCCGCCACGGTGTTCGCGCCGACGCCGAGCACCGAGTTGTCGTTGGTGGGCCCGCCGACGGCGGTACCCAGGTAACCGAAGTACGACGGCGGGCCGAGGGAGCCGATCACCGGCCGGCGACGGTGGTACGAGAGGACGAAGTCGGTGTTGACTGCGGCACCGGCCTGGTCGTAGCAGAAGACGTGGACCTGCACCTCGGTGCCGACGGGCGCCCACGAGTAGACCTTGCACCGGCGGGGTCCGGCGTTCGGCTGTACGGCGGTGACCTGCACGTCGCCGGCGAGCACGCCGGCCAGTCCGACACCGGGGAGTCGCACCAGATACTGCCCGACGCCCACGGGGCCGGCCGCGTTCACCACGCCCGTCGAGTTGTACGACTGCGCCACCAGACCGCTGGTCCGCTGCACGTACGCGTGGGAGGTGCCGGCCGGCAGGACGCCGGAGCTGGTCGTCCAGAGCACGGTGAACGGGGTGTCCTCGCGCGTGCCGCCGGGCCGGTGGCACTGCACGTCGACGATCTCGTCGGCGCCGGACTGGAACCAGCGGACCACCTCGCAGTAGTGCCCGGTCCGGTTCACCGGCGTCACGTGCGGTACGCCGCGCGCGGCGGCACCCACCTGCGGGAAGCGCACCTGGAAGCGGCCGGGCGCGAGCTTGACGCCGTCGGCCCAGGCGGCCGGGAACGCCGTCTTCCAGCTACCCCACTGGCGGCTGGTGTCCAGCACGGTCCAGACCGTGACGGTGGGGTCCTTGACGTACGCGAATCCCCAGCGGTCGGCGGTGGCGGCGGCGGCCGGCGCCGGTGGCGCGAGCGCGCCGGCGGCCAGGACGGCGGCCAGCGCGGCGGTGACGAACGAGCGGAGACGCATGTGTTCCTCCATTCGACAGGGACGTGTCGGGGAGGAGTGTGCTTTCGGTGATGGTTCGGTGACAGTCGGCTACCGCACGCCTTCGGTGTCGGGTGTCGGCTGACGAGAGGCGGCCCCACGCCTGCGCGTGGGGCCGCCTCTCGGGTTACCTGTGGGGTCAGCCGCCGGCGAACGTCACCTCGGTGCCGCACTTGGCCTTCTGGTTCAGGCAGGACTTGACCAGCGGTCCGATGTGGGCCGGGTCCCAGGCGTTCATGAAGTCGCCGTGCATGGAGGACGGCTTGCCGGAGGAGAGGCTCAGGCCGTTGCCGCCCAGCGACTGGTAGTTGACCATGAAGGACAGGTTCGGCACCGCCACCGGGTACTTGCCGGTGCAGACTCCGTTGACCGGGTCGCCCATGTGCGACTTGTGGTCGGGTGAGTCGATGTTCTTGCCGTCCCAGCAGTCCTTGAAGACGAGCTGGAAGATCAGGTTGCCGCCGGAGGCGCAGACCGGCCAGTTGCCGTCGGAGCTGCGGCCGGTCTCGGCGCTGCCGGCACACCAGAACTGGTTGCTACCGGCGTTCTTCGGGGTGTCCACCTGCTTCTTGGCGTCACCCTCGACCATCCGCAGGCCCGGGGGGAAGGGCTTCACGGTCGACGGGTCCTTCACCCGCGAGCCGTAGTAGACCCGGAAGCTCTTCATCGATACGGGCTTGCCGTCCTTGCGCAGCTCCGGGGTCCAGTAGGCGCTCAGGTCACCGGGGGCGTTGCAGGTGGTCGTCGAGGAGAGCAGCTGGTCGGTCGTGGTGAAGGCGTCGATCTTCGGGCCGAAGAAGGTGTGCATGTGCGAGGCGCCCGGCAGGCCGGGGACGACGATCGGGTCGTCCGGCGCAGAGTTGGCCAGCTCGCAGTCCGTGTGGAACTCGGGGACGCGGGTCGTTCCCGGCGTCACCGGCTTCGGCGTGATCGCGTTGAAGGCGGCCAGTTCCCGGTCCCACCGGGCCTGGTCCACCGGCACCCAGCCGGCCGCGGGCGCGGTGCCCGGCGTGGTGGGCGTGGCACCCGGGGTGGTCGGGGTCGTGCCCGGCGTGGTCGGCGTCGCCGGGCTGGCGCTCGGCGTGGGTGACCCGCTCGGCGTCGTACCCGTCGTGGAGCCGAACGTGAACCAGTTCAGGTTCACGAAGTCCGACCGGGAGCTGCTCTTCATGACGGCGAAGACGGTCTGCGGGCCGGACGGCACGCTCGCCGCCGTGGCGGTCACCGTCGTCCACTTCTGCCAGCCGCCGGTGTGGGCGATCGGGAAGCTGGCCAGCAGGGCGCCGGTCTGCGTACCGAGACGCAGCTCGACAGCGCCGCCGTCGGTGTTGTTCGCCGCGACCCGGGCCTTCAGGTCGGCGCCGGTGATCGACACGCCGTCGTACCGCAGCCAGTCTCCATTGCCGAGCCAGCCGACGTTGCGGCCGCCGTCGGCGTCGCCGGTGCTCTCGGTCTGCGCGCCGGACTGGGCCGCGAAGGACTCCGCTTGGACCCGGCCCGCCACGGCGACCTCTTCGGCCTGGGCGCCGGCGATGTAGATGCCACTGCCGACCAGGGCGGCGGCGACCCCCGAGGCGAGCGTGATGCGAGCGAGGCGGCGGCGCTTGCGCGCCCGGTCCGGCGGTGCGACGTGCGCGGGGGGAGGAGTCCGCATTACCAGTGATTTCCTTCGAGTCGACGATAACGCTCTGTCCGATGAAGTATGTGCACGTCCGGGACCTGCGGCAACGTGCGGAAAAAGAATTAAGGAGGGTCGAGGACAAGTGTCCTGGTGGCCGCCGGGCCGGTTCCGAATAACAATTTTTTGCCCTCGTACCCTTAAGTTTCTATTAATACTGATGGCATGCCTTCCAGGACCGGCGTCCCCCGGCTCGCGCGTCAGCCGGGGAGGTTGGTCGCCTTCAGCGACGCCGTCTTCGCCATCGCCGTCACCCTTCTCGTGCTGGAGATCCAACCGCCGAAGGACTTCGGACACCTCCTGCGAGGGCTCGGCGCGTTGTGGCCGTCGTACCTGGCCTACGCGCTGAGTTTCCTGCTGGTCGGTCAGGTGTGGGTCAACCACCACGTCATGTTCGACCGCGTCCGGCACGTCGACCGTCAGGTCCTGTTCCTCAACACGTTGCTCCTGATGGTCATCGCGTTCCTGCCGATCGCGGGCGTGGTCATCATCGCGGCCTTCCTGCCCGCCTACTACCTGCCCATTCGCGGTGAGGACGGCGAGTCCACCGACCGCCCCGGCTGACTCGACGAAAAAATCTGGACGTGGCTGTCGATCGGGGCCGGGTCCGTTCGTAGCCCTGGTGAGAGCCCGGCATCGAGCCGGACCACCCACCCGCTGGAGGGCACGATGACCACGACCACGCACACCAACCGCGCCCGCGCCACGTCGACCCTCGGCGCGCTGGTCCGCACCGGTGTCGTCGCCACCGTCGCCGCGAGCGCGGCGACCATGATCGTCGCCGCCGCCGGCCGGGCGGTGGGCGTCAGCCTCGACGTGAGCGGCGCTCCCATACCGGTGGCCGGATTCGGTGTGCTGACGACCGTCTTCTCGCTGATCGGCGTCGTCCTCGCGGCGCTGCTGTCCCGGTTCGCGCGGCGACCGCGGCGGACGTTCGTCCGTACGACGGTGGCGCTGACGGTCCTGTCGCTGGTGCCGGACGTCATCGCCGACGCCGACACGGCCACCAAGGCGCTGCTGATGCTCACCCACCTGGTCGCGGCTGCGATCGTGATCCCCGCCGTCGCCCGCCGCCTGGCCGCCTGAACTGTCACCATCGGACCGTCACACATCAGGAGGACCGTCATGAAGCAGTACCTGCTGTCCGTGCACTTCGTCGAGGGCGCGCCCGCCATGTCCGACGAGGAGACGGAGGTCATGTTCGCCGAGACCGGCCGCATCAACGACGAGATGCAGGCCGCCGGCGTCTGGGTCTTCGCCGGCGGCCTGGTGTCGCCGGAGAGCGCCACCGTCGTCCGGATCGACAACGGGGCCACCACCATGAGCGACGGGCCCTTCGCCGAGACGAAGGAGCACCTCGCCGGATTCTGGATCATCAAGTGCCCGGATCTGGACCAGGCGCTCGCCTGGGCCGAGAAGTGCGCGGCGGCCTGCGGCCCGATCGAGGTACGTCCCTTCGACGACCTGTCCCAGGCCTGACCGGGAGCCGGCCGATCGACATGGACCTGGCGAGCATCTACCGCGCGGAGTACGGCCGCTGCGTCGCCACCCTGGCCCGCCTCCTCGGCGACATCAACCTCGCCGAGGAGGCGGTCCAGGACGCCTTCGCCACGGCGCTTCAGAAGTGGCAGACGCCGCCACCCAACCCGGGCGCCTGGATCGTGACGACCGCCCGCAACCGGGCGATCGACCGGCTCCGCCGGGAGTCGACCCGCGAGGCCCGGCACGCCCAGGCACTCCTGCTCGCGCACCAGGACTCGCCCCAGGAGGTGGGACCCGTGAAGGACGACCAGTTACGACTCATCTTCACCTGCTGCCACCCCGCGCTCGCCCCGGAGGCGCGGACGGCCCTCACGCTGCGCCTGCTCGGTGGCCTCGAGGTCCCGGAGATCGCCCGGGCGTATCTGGTCCGCGAGACGACCATCGCGCAGCGGATCGTGCGCGCGAAGAAGAAGATCCGGGACGCCGCCATTCCCTACCGGGTACCCGCCGAGCACGAGCTGCCGGACCGCCTGCCGCCCGTGCTCACCGTGCTCTACCTGATGTTCAACGAGGGTTACGCCTCCACCGCGGGGCCGCTGATCCGGACGGACCTGTGCGCCGAGGCGATCCGGCTGGCCCGCGAACTGGCCGCGCTGATGCCGGACGAGCCCGAGGTTCTCGGCCTGCTCGCCCTGTTGCTGCTGATCGAGGCGCGCCGCCCGGCCCGGCTCGGCCCGGGCGGCGAGCTGGTGCTCCTGACCGACCAGGACCGGTCGCTGTGGAACGCCGCTCTCGTCGCCGAGGGGCACGATCTGGTCCGGCGGTGTCTGCGGCGCAACCAACCCGGCCCGTACCAGATCCAGGCCGCGATCAACGCGGTGCACACCGACGGCGCGGCCACCGACTGGCGGCAGGTCCTGGCGCTGTACGACCAGCTCATCGCGCTCACGCCGAATTCCGTCGTGGCGCTCAACCGCGCGGTCGCGGTGGCCGAGGTGCACGGTCCCGAGGCGGCCCTCGCCGCGCTGGACGCGGTCGACCTTCCCGGCTACCACCGGCTGCCCGCCACCCGGGCCGAACTGCTGGCCCGGCTGGGTCGCGACGCGCCGGCCCGCGCCGCCTACGACGAGGCCATCGGAATGGCCGAGAACGAGACCGAACGCGCCTTTCTCGAGGCGCGTCGCAGCGAACTCACCCACCCGAGGAGACCAGCGTGACCGCCACCTACACCTTCGACGTCTTCACCAGCCTCGACGGCTTCGGCAGCACCACCGGCGACTGGGGCGGCTACTGGGGCAAGCAGGGCCCGGAACTGCTGGAGCGCCGCCTCGCCAGCTATGACGAGGAGCACCGCATGGTCTTCGGCGCCCGCACCTTCGAGGTGTTCCGACAGATGCTGGCCGACAGCACCGAGGACTCCGATGTCCGCGACGCCTGGGTCACCCGGATGAGGAGCCTGCCGGCGACCGTCGTGTCGAACACCCTTGCGGGCCCGCTCGACTGGCCGGACGCCACCCTCGTCCGGGGCGACGCGGTCGACGTGGTCGCCCGGCTCAAGGAGGAGTCCGACGTGCCCCTGCGCTCGCACGGCAGCCTGTCGATGAACCGGGCGTTGATGGCCGCCGGCCTGGTCGACCTCGTGCAGGTGACGCTGTTCCCGGTGGTCACCGGCCAGACCGGAACCGAGCCGATCTTCCACGGCGCGGCCGACTTCGACCTGGAGCTGGTCGAGAGCCGCACGCTCGACGGCCGGACCCAGGAACTCATCTACCGACCCACCCCGCACAACTGAATCCCCCCGGGTTCGTCTCGCCGGAAGCGGGGCCGTCGACGCCCGGGTCGTCGACGCACCACATTGATGCCCGCCGTGGTTGGTTCGGTAGCCTCTGACACGCTCTGACAACGTCTGACAAAGTCGTCTGACCTGGGGGACTGATGAAGGACCAGCGTGCCGCGGAGTCGACTCAGGACGGACGGCCCGCCGAGAGGTTCGCCGAGCAGTTGCGCAGACTGCGCAGTGCCGCGGGAGACCCCTCGTTCCGCAAGATGGCGGGGCGATCAGGGCGGATCTCGCACACGACCCTGCACGAGGCCGCCGCCGGGACCCGGTTTCCCTCGTGGGAGACCACGCGGGAGTTCGTCCGAGCCTGTGAGGCGGACGAGGCCCTGTGGCGGCGCCGGTGGGAGGAGGCGCACCCGGCAGCGGCCGCTCGGCCCGGCGGAGACGGTGACCTGGCGCCGGTCGTCGCCACGTCCGCGTCGACGGAGCAGGGCACGGTGCAGCTCGTGGAGCATCCGCGGGCCGAGGATCGCGTCGTGATCACGCGGCGCCGCCGTCTGGCGTGGCTCAACGCCGCAGCGGTGGTGCTGGCGGTGGCGGTGGCCGCCGTCCTCGGCGTGACCCTTGGCGACCGGTCGGACTCGGACGGCGCCGGCGCGCCGACGGCGTCACCGTCACCGCCCGCGACGGCGATCTCGGACTCCCTGATCCCCGGGGACTCGAGCAGGTTCGTCGCCGACGTCACGATCCCCGACGGCACCCAGGTGAAGGTGAACGCCCAGTTCGACAAGGTATGGGCCCTCGCGAACGTGGGGAAGGTCGACTGGCACAACCGGTACCTGGCGCGGATGGACCCCGCCGCCGACGGTGCCGGCTGCCGGACACCGGACCGGGTGGCGATCGGTGACACGCCACCGGGCGAACAGGTGATGATCCGTGTTCGGGTCACCGCGCCGAGCCGCCCCGGCAGGTGCTGGGTCAGTTGGAAGATGGTCGACGAGGCCGGACGGGAGTACTTCCCGACCCGTCGGCCGGTGTACTTCATGGTCACCGTGACCGCCTGAGGTCGGGTCGCGATGTCAGACACGGGCTTCGAGCCGAGCTGACAACACCGCATTCATCGAGGTCAGTGATGGCCTGACGGATCTGACAGGACACCGGGGGTACCGAACAGCAGGGCACTTCTCGCAGGGTGAGGTCGAACCGAGAACGACTCCCCAGTTACGAGGAGGACCCACCTTGCGCCGTCCCTGGTCAACAGTCGGACTCGCCGCGCTCTGCGTGGCCGTCGGCCTCCCGGGTCCCGCGGTGGCATCCGGCGCCACAGCGCAGCGGACCACCACCACGGCCGCGTGGCCGATCGTGGACATGGAGGCCACCGTCCTGGCCGCTCAGATCGATCCCCGTCGGGCCGACAACACACTGACGCCCGGTGCGAAGACCTCCGTGCTCGCCGTGGAACAGGCGTTGCAGGCGCAGGGCCTGCTGAACGCGCAGTGGGTCGACGGCTACTTCGGCACGGTGACCGTCTCGGCGTACGCGGCGTACCAGCGCTCGCTCGGCTACACCGGACTGGCCGCGAACGGCCTGCCCGGAGTGGCGTCGCTGACCAAGCTCGGGCAGAACCGCTACACGGTCGCCAACACGATCGGACCGGGCGCGAAGGTCCCGCGCGACGGGTACGTCGTCAACGCCCGAACCCAGGCGATGCTGGCCGAGGCGCAGCGTCTGCTGGGCCAGACCCTGGTGCTCGAGCAGGGCTCGTACAACCCCGGGGGTGACCCGACCTCGGCCGGCACGCATGACGGCGGGGGTGTGGTGGACATCGCGGTCACCGGCATGACCGCGACCCGGCGCACCGCCGTCGTCCGGGCACTGCGACGGGTCGGCTTCGCGGCCTGGGTGCGCAACCCGAGTCAGGGCGACTGGCCGTGGCACATCCACGCCGCGGCGATCAGCGACACGGACCTGTCCAGCCAGGCGCAGCACCAGACCGGTGACTACCACCTCGGCATGAACGGTCTGGCCAACCGTGGCCCGGACGACGGCCCCCAGATCCCGATCCAGACCTGGGAGCAGTACCAGCGCGGGCAGTGACCCGCACACCCCCTCACCGTCCCGGAAAGGACACCATGAACATCCGTAAGAGTCTCGCCGCCGTCGGCGTCGCGCTGGCCGCGACCACCTCGATCGTCAGCGTCGCGGCGCCCGCCTCGGCGGCGGCCCGGGACGGGGTCTGCGACAGCGGCGAGTTCTGCTACTACTACAACAGCGACAACGCGGGATCGCTCTCGGACTTCACCGGTTCGCTCGACGACTACGGCACCGAGCAACCCTCGTGCTACGACTTCAAGGGCGCCGGCGCCGGCAAGGGCCTGTGCATCAAGAACGAGGCCGCCTCGGTCTGGAACCGCAGCACCAAGACCGTACGCGTCTACTACAACAGCGGCTACGCCGGTTCGTACCAGGACTTCGCCGCCGGTGCGAAGACCAACCTCAACGCCACGCTGAAGAACAACAACGCCTCGCACCAGTTCTCGCCGTCGACGCGCACGAACCTGTCGTACGCCCTGTACCAGGCCAGCGGCGGCTCGGTCACGTGCGGCTTCGACGGTTACACCACCACGCCCGGCCGGCACGAGGGCATCGACATCGCCCGCAGCGTCGGCTCGGACGTGCGCGCCCTGGTCTCCGGCACGGTCATCTACGTCGCGCGTGGCAGCACGGGCAGCGGCGGCCTGTCCACGATCTCGGTCTACAACTCCTCGCTCAACAAGACGGTGATCTACCTGCACACCGCGCCCAGGTCCGGGGTGAGCGTGGGGGACGCCATCAGCAAGGGCGAGATCATCGCCGATGAGTCATGGCACGGAGTGTCCTCCAGCTCAGGCGCGCACACCCACGTCGAGGTCCGGGCCGGTCGGCAGACCCACGCGGCCGTCAGCGTCGGGGACCCCACCCTGGACAACGCCGATCCGACCGCGTTCTGGAACTCCCAGGGCTACAACGAGAAGTAGGACGCCGTGAACATCCGCAAGGGCCTCGCCGCCGTCAGCGCCGTCCTCGCCATGTCCACCTCCATCCTGAGCGTCGCGTCGCCGGCGGCGGCGGCCGGGCGGGACGGAACCTGCGACAGCGGCGAGTTCTGCTACTACTACAACAGCAACCAGGCCGGCTCGGTCTCCGACTTCACCGACTCGCTTGACGACTACGGCACGACCCAACCGACCTGCTACGACTTCAAGGGCACGGGCGCCGGCAAGGGCCTGTGCGTGAAGAACAACGCGGCGTCGGTGTGGAACCGGACCGGCAGGACCGTCCGGGTCTACTTCAACAGCAACTTCGCGGGTACGACGCAGGACTTCACGGCCGGCGCGAAGGGCAACCTCAACGCCACGTTGAAGAACAACAACGCCTCGCACGAACTGCTGAGCGGGGCGACGGGCTGTAGCACCGACGGCACCAACAGCAGACTGCCGAGCACCATCCTCGTCTACCGGGTCGGTCTCGGACGCGTCGACCGGGTCGACTTCAAGACGTACGTCAAGAACGTCCTTCCGAACGAGTGGATCACGAGCTGGCCGGCCGCCTCACTGGACGCCGGTGCGATGGCCGTGAAGAGCTACGGCTGGTACTGGGCGCTGCACTCGACCCGCAAGACCCCCGGCGGCCAGTGCTACGACGTCCGGGACGACACGGGCGACCAGGTCTACCGGCCGTCGTCGGCGCAGTCCTCGACGTCGGCGGCGGTGGACCGGACCTGGTCGACCCGGATGACCCGGAGCGGCAACATCCTGCAATCGCACTACTGCGCGACCACCACCGCGTGCGGTGGCTGGGTGGACGGGGACTGGATGTCGCAGTACGGCTCGCGTGACCTCGCCAACTCGGGCAGCAGCTATCAGTCGATCCTGCGCCACTACTACCGCGACGTGGTCATCTCCTGACGTCTCGCGTCAACCGTGCCGCCCGTCGCGCGCCCGCGGCGGGCGGCACGCTCGTGGGCAGCCACGGCGCGGCCGGAGCGGTCGCCGGGCCGTACGCCCGCGCCCCCGCCGCTCGGACGGCGACAGGTGGCAGACTCGGCGGAGTGAACGACATGGCCGCACCGACGATGGACGGTGAGCTGGAGAGCGTCAGTCTGGTGGACCTCGCCGTCTCCCGGTTGACCCGGGAGATCCTCAGCGGCAAGAGCGATCCGGGGGAACGCCTCGTCGAGGAGCAGCTCACCCGTCGGCTCGGGATCAGCCGCGCGCCGCTGCGGGAGGCGCTGCGGTTGCTGGCACAGCAGGGGCTGGTCGAGCACGTGCCCCGGCGCGGCGTCCGGGTGGCCACCCTCTCCGACCGCGACGTGCGGGAGCTGTACGAGCTGCGGGACGTCCTGGAGCGGTTCGCGGTGCGGGCGGGCATCCCGGTCGGCCGGGAGAGCGATCTGGCGGGGTTGCGGGCGACGCTGGACGCGATGCGGGAGGCGACCCGGGTCGGCGACCGGATGCGGGTCGCCGAGTCGCACCGCGCCTTCCACGTCGCGCTCGTCGCACTCGCCGGCAACCGCCAACTGTCCGCCGTGTACGGCTCGATCCTGGTGAAGTTGCAGCTCTACATGGCGATCAACCTGCGGCGTGAGGCCGAGGTGGCGCAGCCCTTGGACGGGGTCCACCGGCACGAGCGGTTGCTCGAGGCGGTCGCCGGGGGAGACCCTGAGGAGGTCCTGTCCGTGCTGTCCGAGCACGGCGCACGCTCCTACCTGGACTAGGTTCAGCCAGAGCAAGCGCGCTTCGACCGCGTGCGGCGGGCAGGACACCCCCTTTCCGTCGGCTGTTCAATCGTCCTCGACGTGCACACCGACATCGAGGGCGCGGCCCTCTTCCCATCAGCTGTACGAGGCCATTGCCGCTCCCGACTCGCCCGTGGGAACATGCATCGATGAGGGGAAATCTCTTGCGTCGCAACGGGTCCCGCGTGCTGCTGACCGTGGCCGCAGCGGCCATGTCCATCGCGTCCCTGGGCCTCGGTACGCCGGCCGCCGCCGCGACCCCCGACGGCCACTACTGCTGGTACGTCCTGCCGGACAGTGTGCCGTGGAAGGCGGCCAACAACATCGTCAACTACACCGCGACGGTCACGTGCGACGGCGCGGTGCGGCGCGTCGACCTCTCGGTGGAGTTGCTGTACCACGGGACGGGCGGCGGCGCCGGCACGACCGTGAACGGCCGGACGACGCTGTGGACCGACGGCACCTCGATCCCCGTGGTCGCGCTCGGCGTCACCACCCCGAACACGCTCTGCGACTCGGGCTTCTACTCGGGTCGAGCGACCGCCACCGTCCAGTACCGCTCGGGCGAACCGGAGTACATCACCAGGTCGATCGCGTCGCAGCAGGTATCGCTGAACTGCTCGTTTCCCGAAATTCCGCCCACCGGCCCGAATCCCAGCACGGTGACGGTCACCAACCCGGGCACCCAGAGCTCGCTCAAGGGGGACAACGGGGGGCTGCAGATGCAGGCCACCGGCGGCAGTTACTCGTACACCTGGACGGCGGTCAACCTACCTCCCGGGCTGACCATCGAACCCGGGACCGGCCGGATCAGCGGCACGCTCACTCAAATCGGCTCCTACAACGTCACGGTCACCGCCGACGACGGATTCGGCAGCCTGGGCAGCACCACCTTCACCTGGAGCGTCCGCAAGGACTCTCCCTGCACGCGCTGCTGAGCAACGCCGGCGGCGCCCGTCCGGGGTCGGACGGGCGCCGCCCGACCGCGCCACCGCGCCCTGCCGGAGCGCCGCCCCGACTTCGCCTCGGCTCGGCCGCCGCTCTTGAAACAGGCCCAGCCGGGGGTCGGCGGGCGCACAAGCCGTCATGTCCCCGATACAGAACGGGTCGCCCGCTGTAACAGAACGGTCGACAATCGACTGTATGCCAGAGCCAGTCGGATCCATCTCGGACCTACGGACGGCGTACCGCGAGGGCCGCCTGACCCCGACGGACCAGGTCGAACGGGTCCTCGACGGGCTCGCGGGGCGCGCCGACGGGCCGGTCTGGATCAGCACGGTGCCGGCCGACGACCTGCGAGCCCGTGCCGAGGCGCTGACCCGACACGGTGATCCCGCGTCCCCGCTGTACGGCATCCCGTTCGCGGTCAAGGACAACATCGACGTCGCGGGCATGGTCACCACGGCCGGCTGCCCCGACTTCGGATACGAGGCGGCGCAGGACGCTCCGGTCGTACGCCGCCTGCTCGACGCCGGCGCGCTGCTCGTCGGCAAGACCAATCTGGACCAGTTCGCCACCGGCCTGACCGGCGCCCGCTCGCCGTACGGCAGTTGCGAGAGCGTCTTCGGCGGCGGGCTCATCTCCGGCGGCTCCAGCTCCGGCTCCGCGGTCGCGGTGGCCGACGGCCAGGTCAGCTTCGCCCTCGGTACGGACACCGCCGGCTCCGGCCGGGTGCCGGCGGCGCTCAACGGGATCGTCGGCCTCAAGCCCACCCGCGGTCTGCTCAGCACGGCCGGCGTGGTGCCCGCCTGCCGCTCGCTCGACTGCGTGTCGGTCTTCACGCCCGACGTGGCGGGGGCCGTCGACGTGCTGCACGCCGCCCGTGGCGTCACCCCGGCCGACCCGTGGGGCCGTCCGTTACCGGCGGAGCGGGTGGTCGCCCGCATGCCGGGCACGCTACGCCTCGGGGTGCCCTGGGCAGAAGACCTCGAGTTCTTCGGCGACACCGGGCAGGAGGCCCGTTTCGCCGCCGGGGTGCAACTGCTGCGTACCCTCGTCGGGTCGTTGCGCTCGGTGCCGCTCGGCGACTTCTTCGCGGCGGGTGACCTGCTTTACCAGGGGCCCTGGGTGGCCGAGCGCCTCGTCGGCCTGGGTGACTTCCTGCGGTCGCGTCCGGAGTCGGTGTTGGCGGTCACCCGGGCCGTGCTGGAGACCGGCCGACGCTACGACGCGGTCGACGCCTTCCGGGGGCGCCACCGCCTGCGTGAGCTGCGCGCCCAGGTCGACCGGCTCTGGCAGGACGTCGACGTGCTCGTCGTGCCCACCGTCGGCACCACCTTCACCCTCGACGAGATCGCCGAGGACCCGATCGGGCGCAACGCCATGCTGGGCCGCTACACCCAGTTCGCCAACCTGCTCGACCTGGCCGCGGTGTCCGTACCGAACGGTTTCACCGCCGCCGGTCGGCCGGCGAGCCTCACCCTGCTCGGTCCGGCGTTCAGCGACACCACGCTGGCCCAGCTCGCCGCCACCCTCACCACGGGCCGGGACGCCGTGCCCGAACCGCCCGCCGCCACCTCGGCGGAGGTGCTGATCGCCGTGGTCGGTCGGCACCTGAGCGGCGAGTCCCGCAACGGGGAACTGCTCGGGCGGGGCGCGGTCCTCGCCGGCGTCGCCCGTACCGCGCCGCTCTACCGGCTCTACCGGATGGACACCGCCGACGGCGAGGGACTGCCGGGGCTGGTCCGGGTCGCCCCGGAGACCTCGGCGGGCCACCCGATCGAGGTCGAGCTGTGGCGGCTGCCCAGCGCCGCGCTCGGTGGACTGCTGGCCGGCGTGCCGGCACCGCTCTCGCTCGGTTGGGTCCGGCTGCACGACGGGCGGGACGTGCTCGGCTTTCTCTGCGAGACGTACGCGGCCGGCCCGCCGGCCGAGGACATCAGCGCCAGTGGCGGGTGGCGGGCCTACCGCCGTTCCGCCGCCGCCCGGCGTTGAGGCGGGGCGCATCAGCGATCACGACAGGAGGCGAGAGGATGGGAAGCATCGGGCCGGTACCGGCCAACCCCTACCCGTGGCCGTACGACGGTGTGGCCGACACCGCGCGTACCGCGCTGCTCTGCATCGACTGGCAGACCGACTTCTGCGGGCCGGGCGGTTACGTCGACGCGATGGGATACGACATCGGTCTCACCCGGGCCGGCCTGCCGGCCACCGCCCGGCTGCTGGAGCACGCCCGGTCGCTCGGGATGCTGATCGTGCACACCCGCGAGGGCCACGACCCCGACCTGTCCGACCTGCCGGCGAACAAGCGCTGGCGCTCGGCCCGCATCGGCGCGGAGATCGGCGGGGCGGGTCCGTCCGGCCGGATCCTGGTCCGGGGCGAGCCGGGGTGGGAGATCGTGCCCGAGGTCGCCGCGCTGCCGGGCGAGGTGATCATCGACAAGCCCGGCAAGGGCGCCTTCTACGCCACCAACCTCGACCTCGTGCTCCGGACCCGGGGCATCACCCACCTGATCCTCACCGGCATCACCACCGACGTCTGCGTGCACACCACGATGCGCGAGGCGAACGACCGGGGATACGAGTGCCTGATCCTGGCCGACTGCACCGGCGCCACCGACAAGGCCAACCACGAGGCCGCCCTGCACATGGTCACCATGCAGGGCGGCGTCTTCGGCTGCGTCGCCACATCCGACGACGTCATCGCCGCCACGGCGAAGTGAGGTGAGCCATGCCGACCATCGCCGCCGCGCGACCCGGCCCGTACTCCTTCGACATCTCGACCACCGCGCTGCTCGTCATCGACATGCAGCGGGACTTCCTGGAGCCCGGCGGTTTCGGTGAGAGCCTCGGCAACGACGTGAGCCAACTACGTCGTACCATCGCGCCGCTCGCGGCCCTGCTGGCGGACGCCCGCGCCGTCGGCCTGGCCGTCGTGCACACCCGCGAGGGGCACCTGCCCGACCTGTCCGACTGCCCGCCCGCCAAGCTCAACCGGGGCGCGCCGAGCAAGCGGATCGGCGATCCCGGCCCCACGGGCCGGATCCTGGTCCGCGGCGAGTACGGCCACGACATCATCGACGAACTCGCCCCAGTGGCCGGCGAGCCAGTCGTCGACAAGCCCGGCAAGGGCGCGTTCCACGCCACCGACCTGGACGGTCTGCTCGCCGAGCGGGGCATCCGCAGCCTCCTGGTCGCCGGGGTCACCACGGAGGTGTGCGTGCACACCACCGTCCGCGAGGCCAACGACCGCGGGTACGAGTGCCTCGTACTCGCCGACTGCGTCGGGTCCTACTTTCCCGAGTTCCACCGGGTGGGGCTCGACATGATCGCCGCCCAGGGCGGGATCTTCGGGTGGGTCGCCGACTCGACGCAGGTCCGCGCCGTGCTGCCCACCACCTCCGCGTTGCAACCCTCCTCCTGACCGGGAGCAGCCATGGTCTCCTCGAAGCCCACCGTCGTCCCGCTCCCCTTCTGGGTGCGCGGCGACACCAACGCGTTCTTCGGTTTCGGCGTCAACGTCCTGGTCAACGTGCTCACCCTGACCGGGCTCTGCATCGGGGTGGTGAAGCTGCCCGAGGGGGAGGTGTTCGGCACCATCCTGCCGGCGCTCGGCATCGCCCTGGTCGCCGGCAACATCTACTACACCTACCTGGCCCGCCGGCTGGCCCGCCGGGAGAACCGCACCGACGTGACGGCCCTGCCGTACGGGCCGAGCGTGCCGCACATGTTCATCGTCATCTTCGTCATCATGCTCCCGATCTACCTGCGTACCCAGGACCCGGTGCGGGCCTGGGAGGCCGGGCTGGCGTGGGCCTTCATCATCGGCGTGATCGTGCTGATCGGCGCGTTCGTCGGGCCCTACATCCGCCGGTACGCGCCCCGGGCGGCGCTGCTCGGCACGCTCGCCGGGATCTCGATCACCTTCATCTCGATGAACCCGGCCGGGCAGATGTGGCGGATGGCCTGGGTCGCCCTGCCGGTCTTCGCGTTGCTGCTCATCGGCCTGCTCACCGACGTTAAGCTGCCGTTCAACTTCCCGATCGGGCTCGCGGCCCTGCTGGTGGGCACCGCGATCGGCTGGGTCGGCGGGGCGATGTCGGTGCCGGACGTGACGGCCGCCGCCCGGGACATCGCGGTCGCCGTACCCTCGTTCAAGCTCGACCTGTTGTTCACCGGGCTGTCCGACATGGCCCCGCTGCTGGCGACGGCCATCCCTCTCGGCGTCTACAACTTCACCGAGGGCATGACCAACGTGGAGAGCGCGGCGACCGCGGGCGACAACTACAACCTGCGCAGCGTGCTGCTGGCCGACGGCGCGGGCGCGGTGATCGGCGCGGCGCTCGGCTCCCCGTTCCCGCCCGCCGTCTACGTCGGGCATCCGGGCTGGAAGGCCGCGGGTGGCCGCAGCGGCTACTCGATGGCGACCGGCGTGGTGATCGCCGTGCTCTGCTTCCTCGGCATGTTCGGACTGCTCGCGGCGATCCTCCCGACGGCGGCCATCGTGCCGATCCTGCTCTACATCGGTCTGCTGATCGGGGCGCAGGCGTTCCAGGCGACCCCGCGGGCGCACGCCGCGGCCGTGGTCGCCGCGCTGGTGCCGAACATCGCGGCCTGGGCGACCGGGCAGATCGACAACGCGCTGGCGGCCGCCGGCACCACCGCCGCCACGGTGGGCGACGAGGCGCTCAACGGTGCCGGCGTCGTCTACGACGGGCTGCTGGTGCTGGGCCAGGGTGCCATCCTCGCCGGCCTGGTGCTCGGCGCGGTGGTGGTGTTCATCATCGACAAGCGGTTCGTCCGGGCGGCGGTCTTCGCCGGAACCGGCGCGGTGCTGTCGTTCATCGGGCTGATCCACGGTGAGCGGATCGAGTGGAACGCCAACGGGCAGGTGGCGCTCGGCTACCTCTTCGTCGCGGTGTTCTGCGGGGTCTTCGCGCTCGGTCGTCCCACGCCACGCGTGCCCGAGCCGGGGGAGGCCGAGATGGACGAGACGGACGGTCCGGCCGTGCCCGCCACCGAGCCGGAGGCCGACGCGCAGCGGACCGCGCCGGTGCGCGGCTGAGCCTGGGGCCACTCGAGGAGATGGAGAGGACGTACCGGATGGAGATCGATCGCGCGGACGTGGTCGCCGAGGTGGCGGCGGCCTTCGCCGGATACGAGCGGGCGCTCATCGACGGTGACGCCGAGGCGATCTGCGGGTACTTCTGGGACTCCGACCGGACGGTGCGGTTCGGTCTCGCCGACCATCAGTACGGGCTGGAAGAACAGCGCAAGTGGCGGGCCGCGCAGCCACCGCTGCCGGCCGACCGCCGGCTGGTCGAGACGAGGATCAGCACCTTCGGCGCCGACCTCGCGGTCGTGACGACCCGCTTCGGGTACGCCGGCACCGCCGCCACCGGACGGCAGACCCAGACCTGGGTACGCCTGCCCGTCGGGTGGCGGATCGTCACCGCACACGTCTCCGAACCCGCACCGGACCTCGACTGACCGGTCGCCGAGCCGAAACCGGCCGGAGGTGGTCGCGGCCCGATGACCGACCGCACGACGAAGCGCCCCGTCCGGTGTGGACGGGGCGCTTCGTGGCGTCAGCCGAACGGTGTGCCGGGCGTCGGACGGTCCTCGTCCGTACCCGGCGACGTGGCCACCTCGATCCGGGGCGACCGGTCCGGCGGAAGGTGGGCGGGGTCGGCGATGACGACCACGTCCACCTCGCCGTCGACCATCTTCTGCTCGACGGTCTCCCACGGCGCGCGGATGATCCCGTTCAGCCGGTAGTCATGTCGGCGCAGGTGGTTCAGACACGTCGCGATGGCGTGTTCCGACGGCTCGATGTCGGCGGGTACCCAGATGATGGCTAGCTCCATGATCTCTCCTGATCAACGTCGTGGACGTGGATGGGTGATCAGGAGCTGCCGGGGTGGCGGGGGACCCCGCTGGACGGGTCGACTGGTGGCCCGGCTGTCGAGGGGCCCGACGGCGCCGCCTCGACGCAGCGGCCCGATGGACGGCGGCGTGTCGCTCGTCGACGCCGTCAGGTCGGCGCCCCCGGCGCCGGTGCCGCTGGGCGCGGACACGAATGCGGGTACGAGCGCGGGCTGCGCCGGTAGGGGAAGAGGTGCGGGGACCGGCGTCGGTGACCTCTCGGCCGTCATCTCCGTCGGCCGGCGCGCGGGCACGCGACGGTCGGCGCGGTCGGCGCGGGATGCCCGCACCGTCAGCGGTGGCGACGACGGCGGGGTGGGGCGCGCAGAGGAGGCGATCGGCGTCCGCGCGTCGGGTGGCGGGGACGAGGGTCGCGTGCTGGGGGCTCGGCTGGGCGTGGGAGTCGCCGGTTCGTCCGTCGAGGCCGGTGGCCCGGTGACCTTCGGCAGGGGCAGGGGGGTGGCGGTCGGCAGAGGGACCGCCGTCGGTACCGGGACAGCGGTCGGCAGGGGGAGGGGGAGCGCTGTCGGCAGGGGAAGATCGATGTGCAGGGGAGTGTCGAGCAGGCCCCGCACCAGCGAGCCGACGATTCCCCCTGCGGTGGCGGTCTCCGTCGGCCCGGTGGTCGCCGGCGTCGGGATCGGCGTGGTCTCGGCGGAGGCGGGCTCGGCGCCCAGGGCCGCCGCGAGCGCGGCAGCGCCGAGCGCGACCGCGCCGAGAGCCACCGGTGGCGGGCAGTGCCTCGGCGGCGTCACGCGGCTGCCGCCGACCGTCGCGTCGGAGCGGCGTCGTCACGTCGACGTCCCTGGTCGAGCAGTCGCTCGTCGACCCGCGGCGTCCCACCCATGCGCGGATTGTTGCCCCTGGGGAACTCGGGCTACACCTGTCGCGGGCGATCGACGTCTTTCGCGGTGCAAGGACAGGGCAGACCGGCCCTGTGAGCGATAACAAGGATCGCGTCCATCGATACCACCGCATGATCCGGTCGGTGTGACCCCGCAGCCGCATCGTCGTGGGCCGATGCCGACCAGGGGGCGTTTGTCCGGCTCGTTACATCTTGACGAACAGCATGTTATCGCTCACCCTCGATGCAGAGGTCGGCGGCGTCGGTGGCTCACCGGGCGAGTCCCGTGGTCGCGCCTCGACGTACGGCGTCCTACGGGCAACGGACGCCGTCTCAGGACTCGTGCGGTTCCCGGCGAACGCCGGCCGATCCCGCGTGCGCCGGTGCGAGGTGGCCCAGGATGACCGTCCCGGATTCCTTGGTCCGCCCGGCGTGCGCTGCCGGGAACAGGTCGTCCTGAGCGAAGTGGCACATCACCACCGCCGACGCACTGAGAAGGATCGACATGAGACGTAGAAAAGCTCTGCTGGCGACGGCGACCCTCGCGGTCGCGCTGACCGCGGGTATGACGGTCGCGCTGGCTCCCACGGCCAGCGCCGGAACGACGTTGAAGGCGTCGGCGGCCGAGAAGGGCCGCTACTTCGGCGCCGCCGTCGCGACGGGCAAGCTCTCCGACAGCCAGTACGTCAGCATCCTGAACGGCGAGTTCAACAGCGTCACCCCCGAGAACGAGATGAAGTGGGACGCCACCGAGCCCCAGCAGGGTCGGTTCAGCTACACCGGGGGAGACCGTCTCGTCAGCCACGCCCAGGCCAACGGCATGAGCGTGCGCGGGCACGCCCTGCTGTGGCACGCCCAGCAGCCGAGCTGGGCGCAGGGCATGTCCGGCACCGCGCTGCGCAACGCCGCCATCAACCACGTCACCCAGGTCGCCACCCACTACCGCGGCAAGATCTACGCCTGGGACGTGGTGAACGAGGCGTTCGCCGACGGCGGCAGCGGCGGCCGACGCGACTCGAACCTGCAACGCACCGGCAACGACTGGATCGAAGCGGCCTTCCGCGCCGCCCGCGCCGCCGACCCGGGCGCCAAGCTCTGCTACAACGACTACAACACCGACGGCATCAACGCCAAGTCCACCGGCATCTACAACATGGTCCGCGACTTCAAGTCCCGCGGCGTACCCATCGACTGCGTCGGCTTCCAGTCCCACCTCGGCACCACGCTGGCGAGCGACTACCAGGCCAACCTGCAACGCTTCGCCGACCTGGGCGTCGACGTCCAGATCACCGAACTGGACGTGATGACCGGCTCCAACCAGGCGAACATCTACGCCTCGGTGACCCGCGCCTGCCTGGCAGTGTCGCGCTGCACCGGCATCACCACCTGGGGCGTACGGGACAGCGACTCGTGGCGCGGCTCGGACAACGCCCTGCTGTTCGACCGGTCGGGCAACAAGAAGGCGGCGTACACCTCCGTCCTCAACGCCCTCAACGCGGGCAGCGGCACCCCGACCACGCCCCCGCCGGGCTCGTCGGTGGACACCACCGCCTGGTACGTCCTGATCAACCGCAACAGCGGCAAGGCCCTGGACGTGTACGAGCGGGCGACCACCGACGGCGCCCGGATCGACCAGTGGACCCGCAACGACGGGGCGTGGCAGCAGTGGCAGTTCGTCGACTCCGGCAGTGGCTACTACCGACTGAAGTCCCGTAACTCCGGCAAGGTGCTCGACGTCTACAACCGCTCGACCGCCGACTCGGCGGCGATCGTGCAGTGGACCGACGGCAACGGCACCAACCAGCAGTTCCGGGTGGCGGATTCCGGGGGCTACGTGCGCCTCATCAACCGCAACAGCGGCAAGGCGGTCGAGGTGCAGGGCGCGTCCACCGCCGACGGCGGCAACGTCGTCCAGTACGCGGACTGGGGCGGCAACAACCAGCAGTGGCAGTTGATCAAGATCGGCTGATCATCCGTCGGTCGGATCGGCAGCGCGGTGGCGCGGACGTTCGTCGTCCGTGCCACCGTCGCCGCTCCCCGCACCGTCTATCGGTGTGCGGCCGTTGCGTCGTGCGGGAGAACCCGCCACGCTTCGGACATCAGATGGACAACCCCGGCACTATTGGAGAGCATCGATTTCATGATTATCCGGTCCGCCACCCCTCCACCAACCTCGGAAGACGTGACCCCCGACGAGATCCCCGAGGATCGGCCGCCGGCCGACTGGGGTCGATGGAACTGGGCGCGTTCGGAATGGACCGTGGCGGTGGCGGCGAGCCTGCTACTGGCGGTGGTGCTGACCTGGCCGACGATGCGCCACCCGGCGACCACGGTCCCCGGCGACCTGGGTGATCCGCTGTTGCAGGCGTGGCAGGTCGCCTGGTCGGGGCACGCCCTGCTGAGCAGCCCGGCCGACCTGTGGAACTCGAACACGTTCTACCCCGAGACGTACACGTACGCCTACAGCGACACGCTGCTCGGCTACGCCCCGATGGGGATGCTCGGCTCCGGCTTCACGGCCGCCGTGATCCACTACAACCTGCTGTACGTGCTGCTGCACGCGCTGGCGTCGTTCGGGGCGTACGCCCTCGCGCGGCAGCTCGGCGCGAACCGGTGGGGCGGCGCGGTCGCCGGGATCGCGTGGGCGTACGCGCCCTGGCGGCTGGCGCACTCCGGGCACCTGAACATCCTGTCCAGCGGGGCGATCGCGCTGTCGCTGGCCATGTTGGCCCGTGGTCACGGCTGGTCGCTGCGCCACGGGTACCGGCCCGAGCTGCGCAGGCCGGGCTGGGCGGTGGCCGGGTGGCTCGTCGCCGCCTGGCAGGTCAGTCTCGGGTTCGGCATCGGCCTGCCGCTTGTCTACTTCCTGCTGGCCGCGGTCCTGGTGGCGGCCGGCTGCTACGGCTGGTTCTGGTGGCGAAAGCGGGAACGGCCTCCGTTCGGCCGGCGGCTGCTGCTCGCGGATCTCGTCGGCGGCGGTGTGTTCGGCCTGGTGACGCTCCTGCTGGGCATGGTCTACCTGCGCGTCGTCGACCTCAACCCGCAGGCCGAGCGGACGCTGGACTGGACGAAGATGTTCTCGCCCCCGCTGATCGGTTTCGTCACCGCGCCGGCCGACTCGTGGCTGTGGGGTGAGCGGCACGCCGCCGCTCGCGAACAGCTCTCCTGGCCACCGGAGATGGCGCTGCTGCCGGGCATGATGCTGATCGGGCTGGCCGCGGCGGGGCTGTTCCTCTCGGCGTACCCGCTGCGGCACCGGGTCGCGCTGGGGCTCGGCGTGGTCGGCACGGTGCTGCTGGGGTTGGGCGCCACCCTCGGCGGCGACGGTGACCCGGGTTACCTGACCCTGTCCACGCTCCTGCCGGGCTGGGACGCGTTGCGGACGCCCGGCCGGATGATGCACTGGACGAGCCTGCTGCTCGCGGTGCTGGCCGCCGGCGCGGTGACCGCGCTGGCCGAGTCGTTGCGGCAGTCCACGCCCCGCCAGTGGGCGCGGACCCTCACGCCGCTGGTCCTGCTGATTCCCTTGACGGTGGTCACCCTGGAGGGCGTCAACTCCACACCCCACCTGACCGTGCCGCAGCCCCCGGCCGCGATGCGGACGGTGCAGGACCCGATCCTCGTGCTGCCGGCCGGGGGACTGGGCGACCTGACGTACATGTTGTGGACGACCGACGGGTTCCCCCGCGTGACGAACGGTCTGGCCGGGTTCGAGCCGGTCAGCCAGGCGCAGACCCGGACGGCGGTGGCGTCGTTCCCCGATCCGGTCAGCGTCGCGCACCTGCGCGGGATCGGCGTGCGCTCGGTGATGGTCGTGCCGAGCCGCGTCGTGGGAACGCCGTGGGAGAGCATCGCGACCCGGCCCATCGACGGGTTGGGCATCACCCGGGAGGATCTCGATGGCACGCTTGTCTACCACCTCTGACCCGGTGGGCGGCGGATGCCCGGGTGCGGGCGGGGTGAGGTGACGAGCATGCGACTGTCCGTCGTGGTGCCCTGTTTCAACGAGGAGGCGTCGGTCGAGCGGCTGCACGAGACCGTGTGCGCCGCCCTCGCCGAGCTGCCCGACGTCGAGGTCGAGGTGGTGTACGTCGACGATGGCAGCGAGGACGGCACTCTCGACGCGCTGCGCCGGCTCGCCGCCGCCGATCCGACCGTCTGCTACACGTCGCTGAGCCGTAACTTCGGCAAGGAGGCGGCGATGCTCGCCGGCTTGCAGCGCGCCACCGGCGACGCGGTCGTCATCATGGACGCCGACCTGCAGCATCCGCCCCGGCTGCTGCCCGAGATGGTGACGCTGTACCAGCAGGGTTTCGACCAGGTGATCGCCCGTCGGGACCGGCGCGGCGACCGGTTCGTCCGTATGGTCGCCTCCCGGTCCTTCTACCGGGTGATCAACTGGTGGATCGACGTGCGCCTCCAGGACGGCGCGGGCGACTTCCGCCTGCTGTCCCGGCTCGCGGTGGACGCGATACTCGCGATGCCCGAGTACAACCGCTTCTCCAAGGGCCTGTTCTCCTGGATCGGCTTCCGTACGGCCGTCGTCGCGCACCCCAACGAGACCCGGCAGGCCGGGCGGAGCAGGTGGACGCTCAGCAAGCTCTTCAACTACGCGTTCGACGGCCTGTTGTCGTTCAACAACCGGCCCCTGCGCCTGGCCATCTACGGCGGGCTGTTCCTCACCCTCATCGCGTTGGCCTACATGGCGTGGGTGGTCGCGGACGCGGTCGAGAAGGGCATCGACGTCCCCGGTTACACGACGATCATCGTCAGCGTGATCGGGCTCGGCGGCATCCAGATGACGATCCTCGGCGTGATCGGCGAGTACATCGGCCGGATCTACTACGAGACCAAACGTCGACCGCACTACCTGGTGCAGGAGACCGAGCACCTCGTCGCGGAGACGGGCGAGCGGCCGCGTATTCCGGCGCGGCCCGCGCCGCGCGCTCCGGTGCGGGGCCAACGGGCGACGTCGGCCCGGGAGGATCCCCTCTCCCGGCCGGCGTCCGGTCGGCGTGCGGTCGGCGACCCCGACCGGAGCTGAGCGGGGCCGGCGGCGGGTCAGCGTCCGCAGGCCCGGCACGCTCTGCGGGTACGCAGGTGGTAGTCGGTGGACGCGGCGAGCAGGCCGAGCCCCAGGAGGCAGTACGCCGACATGGCCACCCACAGGAACGCGTCGGAGAACTCGCTGGCCGACCCCGACGCCACCTGCGCCATCCCCATGCCGAAGTACGCGACGATGGCCGCCCCGAGCCCGAAACCCGGCACCAGCAACAGCCGGCGGGGGATCGTCCGGCCGGCGAGCAACGGCACCCACCCCGGCCAGACCTCACCCCAGGAGTGCACCAGCGCCAGCGGCAGCAGCACGCCGGCCAGCACCAGACCGATCTCCAACCCGATGATGGTCGCGTTCTGCGCGAGGTCGTCGAAGCCCACCACGGCCTGCGCCGCGAAGCGGGTCACGAGCCCGGCCACCGCGACGTACGCCCCCCAGCGTGCCCACGGCGCGGGCGTCGAGCGCCGTTGGCCGGGTCGGACCGTCCGGCAGCAGTCGGGGCAGTCGCCACGGGTGCGGCGCTGATAGTCGAAGGTGTGCAGGCCGAGGAGCGCCGCACCCGTGGCGCAGCCGAGCCGGCTCGCGAACGCCAGCGGGTCGAACGACGGTCCGGGCGCGAACAGCAGGAGACTCACCAGCTCCGGCAGCAGGATCGCCGCCGCCGCGACCAGCGCGCCGGCGACGATCCAGGCCAGTCCCGCAAGGGCCGGCCGCCAGGACGTCGTACGGTCGAGGACGGCCGCCACCGCGCCCGCGACCAGGCACAACGCCACCGATCGCCAGCCCGTGAAGCCGAGCAGGTCGGACCCGAACGGTGGGAACTCCGGGGTGGGTCCGACCGTCCACACCAGGCGTAGGGCGCCGTAGGCCACGGCCCAGCCGAGTACGGCGTACGTCAGGCCGTGACCGCTGCTGCGTGTGCGGGGCGCCGTCGTCGTCATGCCTGTGATCCTCGCGGCGCCCCCGCCGCAGGGCTTCCCTCCGGTCGGGGAGGGCGCTCCCCGACCGGAGGGAATCCGGCTCACGCTCGTCGTATCGCGGCGGCGGTCAGAGCGTGAACACGAGGGTCGAGATGCTCCGCGCGCCGACGTTGATGGTGGCCTGGCCTCCGTTCACGCTTGTCGGCTGGCTCGCCGCGTTGGCGTTCTGCGAGGTCAGGTAGTACTCCGCCCGGCTGACGTTCTGCGGGGCCTGGATGACGGCGTTGTTGACCGCGCTGTTCGACCGGTTGAGGATGACCAGCGTGATCTTGCCGTCTCCCTGGTAGGCCGTCACCTCCAGCGGAGACGCCTTGGAGCTCTTGGTCAGGGCCACCCGCTGGTAGCCCGGTCGGACGTACTTCGCGTACTGGGAGAACGCGTACCCGCGCTTGAGCGGGGCGCCCGCCGTGGTGCCGTAGGCCGCCTCGCCGTCACCGATGAAGGAGTAGTAGCGCTTGCCGTACCACCAGATGTAGGCGCTCCAGTTGGCCTCCATCGACCGGTGCACCGTCCGCATGATGTCGTCGAGCGTCTCGTTCCAGACGGCCAGGTTGCTGGGGTTGCCCCAGATGTTCGAGCCGCTGCCGTCCGCCGCGTGCAGGTTCCACTCGGTCATCCACACCGGCTTGTTGTACGTCGCGGCCAGGGGGTACGGGGCCAGCCGCCCCGCGGACTCGGTGCCGTACAGGTGGCCGCCGATGTAACCGATGTTGTTCCGGGCGGTCGCGTCGTTCAGGGTCGGGTCGGTGTAGCCGTAGTTCAGGTTGACCGCCTCGGCCACCATCAGCTTGCTGTTCTGCACCCTCGCACCCTGGTCGCGAACGAAGGTGCGCAGCTCGGTGCCGCTCCAGTCCATCGAGTCGTAGTCCGGGTGCCAGTCCGGCTCGTTCTGCACGGACGTGACGTCGATGGTCACGCCCTGACCCCGCATGTACTGGACATAGCTGTTCAGGTGGTTCGCGTAGTCGTCGTAGTAGTCGGTCTTCAGCTTGCCGCCGTTGGTCCTGCTGTTGTTGGTCTTCCAGGCCGCGGGAGCGGTCCACGGCGAGGCGAGGATCTTCACGTTCGACCCGTACGCCTTCGCCGTCTTCAACGAGTTGACGTGGGTCGCCCACTCGCTGGACTCCGGCGAGAGGCCGGTACGCACGATGGACAGGCCGAGCTGGTTGGCGCCCAGCCCGACCAGCGTCTGGGTGTCCGTGGTCGACCAGGCGCTGCCCCAGATGGACTGGGCGGCTCCGAATCCGTCGACGGTCTGGTACCTGGTGTTGCCGTTCACCGTGATGTCCGCCGGACCGGTGGGCGGCGGCGTGGTCGGGGGTGGGGTGGTCGGTGGCGGTGTGGTGGGCGGCGGCGTCGTCGGGGCCGGTGTGGTCGGCGTCGTGCCGCCGGTGCACGTCACGCCGTTGAGCGCGAAGCTGGACGGATCGGGGTTGCTGCCCGTCCACGAGCCGTTGAACCCGAACGACACGGTGCCGTTGGTCCCGATGCCCCCGTTGTAGCTGACGTTCTTTGCGGTGACGGCGGCGCCGCTCTGGGTCAGTGTCGTGTTCCAGGCCTGCGTGACGGTCTGTCCGGCGCTGTAGGACCAGGTCAGCGTCCAGCTGCTGACCGCGTCACCGAGGTTGGTGATCGTGACGTTCGCGCCGAAGCCGCCCTGCCACTGCGATGACACGGCGTAGTTCACGGCACAGCCGGCGGCTGCGGCGCCGGCGGGCGCGGCCAGCGCGACCGCTGTCGACGCCAGCAGGACGGCGCCCGCCGACACGAGGGCGGCGTTGGTGACCCTTCGTTTTCTCATCAGACTTCTCCCGAGATGGTGGTGGCGGCCGACGCGTCCGGGCTGGTCGGTTCGGAGGGCGTCGGGCGGAGGTCAGGCGTCGCCGGGAGCGCTCCCAAGGGCGCGACGGCGATGGTCGGATCCGCTGTCCAGATCAGCCCTGCCGGTCACCCTCGACATGCCGTGTCGGCCGCCGATCCCCACACCGCGCGACGATTCGCGGAGGGTGCACACCGGGGAACGCCGGTGCGGCGGCCGGGAGTCGACGCCGGATCGGCCCGCGCCGGCGGTGGTGCGGGGGCGGCGGCGCGAGGATGGCGATGCGGCGAGCGGGTCCGGCGGGGCTGCGGCACCCTCCTTTGTCGACCGGCTCGTCGGGCGGGCGGCCGCTCTGCTCATTCGCGGCTCGCGGGTGAGTGCCGCACAGCGAGCGCGCGAAACAGTTTCTCGTTGCCAGGAATTTATTTCGTTCAATGCCCCCGTGTCAACGCCACCCACACCCCGCCCGCGCCCCGCCGCGCCGGACCCCCTCCCGGTGATCATGAAGTTGTTGCCGTCGTCGGCGGCGTGTCGTGGCAACAACTTCATGATCACCGGGGCAAGTAGGGCGTGCTGCAACAAACCTGCAAACGGTAGGTGTTGCTTCACGGAAAACGCTTTCCTACGATCGTGTCACGTCGATGTTTCGTCCCCGGACTGACTGGGTGCGCCCCAGGGCGCTGCCGGTCGCGTGCCGCTTGGCCAGCGGCTCTGCCCCCGGACGGCAGGGCGATCGTATTGCCGACGATCGATGCCTAAATGGTTGTCGACTATTCCGATTCGCGCGACGGCGGTCAACTCGGACCGTCCGCCATCGACGCATCACTCGATTTCTTCGAAAGTGAGGCGAGATGAGACGAACACTCGTACGCCGTCTTCCGGCGGCACTCGTGACGGTGGCCGTCGGGGTCGCGGCCGGCGTGACTCTCCAGGGTCCCCGGCCGGCGGCGGCGGTCGGCGCCGCCACCGGTTACGCCACCCAGAACGGTGGGACCACCGGTGGCGCGGGAGGGCAGACGGTGCGCGCCAGCACGGGCACCGCGATCCACGCGGCCCTGTGCGGGCGGGCCAGCAGCAGCACTCCGCTCACCATCGAGGTCACCGGGACGATCAACCACGGCAACACCAGCAAGGTGTCGGGATCGAGCTGCAGCACGGCGGACGGCGTGATCGAGCTGAAGCAGATCAGCAACGTCACCATCATCGGGGCCGGCAGTGGAGCCGTCTTCGACCAGGTGGGCATCCACATCCGTGACTCCCGCAACATCATCATCCAGAACGTCACGGTCCGGAACGTCAAGAAGTCGGGTTCGCCGACCTCCAACGGTGGCGACGCCATCGGCATGGAGAGCACCGTCCGCAACGTCTGGGTCGACCACGTCACCCTGGAAGCGTCCGGCGGGGAGTCGGAGGGGTACGACGGCCTCTTCGACATGAAGAACGACACCCAGTACGTGACCCTGTCGTACAGCATCCTGCGCAACTCGGGGCGCGGCGGTCTCATCGGGTCCAGTGAGAGCGACCTGTCGAACGGCTACGTCACGTTCCACCACAACCTCTACCAGAACATCGACTCCCGTACGCCGTTGCTGCGCGGCGGCGTCGCCCACATCTACAACAACAGCTACGTGAGCTTGAACGAGTCCGGCATCAACTCCCGGGCCGGCGCCCGAGCCAAGGTCGAGAACAACCACTTCCGCGACTCGAAGGACGTCCTGGGCACCTTCTACACCGACGAGCGCGGCTACTGGCAGGTCAGCGGCAACATCTTCGACAACGTCACCTGGTCCACCCCCGGCAGCGAGAACTACCCCGCCGGTCCCAACCCGACGTCCACCACCACCGTCAGCATCCCGTACGCGTACCGGCTGGACGGCGCGAGCTGCGTCCCGAGCGTGGTCGGCCAGACGGCGGGCGCCAACACCGGCCTGCGGGTGTCCGACGGAAGCTGCTCGCCGCAGACGCCCCCGCCCACCACTGCGCCGCCGAGCACGCCACCGCCGACCACCCCGGCGCCGACCACCCCGCCGCCGAGCACGACGCCACCCAGCGGGACGAATCTCAGCCTGGACGCCGGCGCGGACGGTTCCAGCAAGGCCAGCGGGACCAGCTACGGCAACGTGCGCGACGGCGCCATCGCCACCTACTGGTCGCCGGCCGGCTCGACCGGTTCGATCTCGATCAAGTGGGGATCTGCCACGCGGGTGTCCCGCGTGGTCATCCGGGAGCCCTCCGGGACCCAGGGCTCCATCGGTTCCTGGCAGCTCGTCAACCATGACACCGGCGCGGTCCTGGCCTCCGGCGCGGGCGCGGCCACGATCACGTTCGCCGCGACGACGCTGAGCAAGATCACTTTTAAGATCAACAGCTCCAGCGGTACGCCCCGGGTCGGCGAGTTCGAGACGTACGCCAGCTGACCATCGGATGGCGGGCGCGTCGGTCACGCGGTGCTGAGCGGTATGCCTCAGAGGTATGGAGATGACTCTGAGGTATACCGCTGCTACGCATCGGCATGGCGGGTCAGGCGAAGGCCCTTCACGCCGTGTGAACCAGCTCGGCCCGAGCTGCCCCGACGTGCAATCACGTTCGGTCGTCGCGACGTCACTGTTAGCATGCGGCAATGTCCGCAGGTCAACGGGGGATCCAGGCAGGCGACGGCGATCCCGCGGTGACCGACGCGGGTCGCCTGGCGGCGTTCAGCGACGGCGTGTTCGCCATCGTCATCACCCTGCTGGTGCTCGACCTGCGGGTGCCGGACTTCCACGAGGGTGAACTGGCCGAGGGGCTTCTCGGCGAAGGGCCGTCGTACCTGGCGTTCGTCGTGTCGTTCATCTACGTCGGCGTCCTCTGGCTGAACCATCACGCCGTGCTCCAGTTGGTGCGGGGCACCACCCCCGCGTTCAGCTCCATCAACCTCGGCATCCTCTTCGGCGTGGTGATCATTCCCTTCCCCACCGCCGTCCTGGCGTCGGCGCTGGCCGACGGCAACACCGACGACCTCCGGGTGGCCGTCGTCCTGTACGCGTTCGCCGCCTCGCTGATGTCGGCGCCCTGGTGGGTGCTCTTCTCCTATGTCCGCCGCCATCCGGCGCTGCGGGCCGACACCGTCAGTCAGGACCAGGTACGGGTGCAGGAGATCCGCCCGATCGTCGGCCTGGTCCTCTACGGCCTGACCGGTGTGCTCGGCTGGCTGGTGAACCCGTTCCTCGGCCTGGTCGGCGTGGTCGTAATGATCATCTTCCATGGGGCCACCAGCCAGGGCCTCCGCTCCGGTCTGCGGTGGCTCGGGGGCGGCACCCGCCGGAGCTGACCCCCCGCCCCACCTCGGTTCGCGCAGGTCGTGGCGCTGCGGCTATGTTTGCGCACGCTCGGGGGAGCGTCAGGGGGAGAAGGCATGAACATCATCGGCGATCGGATGGCGGCGGCGTACGACGACGCCATCGAGGATCTGTGCGGTGCGACACCGAAGGGGCACTACGCGCGGCGGGGCACCGCCCGTGCGGCGGTCACCCACGCGGGAGCGGCGACGCTGAACGTGGCGTACGACCTGTCGCGGGAGCCGGATCTCGACGCCCTGCACGAGATGGCGATCGAGGTGTCCGGGCACGTGGAGGCCTGGTCGATCATGGTCCGGGGTGACGCCGACGGCGGGGTGGCCGATCTCGCCACCCGCCACGGCCGCTCCGCGCGCAGTGAGCTGCCCCTGCTGGCCGCTGCGGCGAACGAGCTGGTCCTGCGGGCGGACGCGGCGCAGCTGGAGCGCGTACGGCGGGTCGGCGCGGCGGAGAGCGATCGGTACACGGACGTCCTCACCCGGGGCTTCGAGGTGCCGGACGGTCTGTTCGGCCCGCTGATGGGCGGCGCGGTGCTCGACGCCGAGCGGATCGACGGCTACCTGTACGAGGAGGGTGGCCAGGTTCTCGGCACCGGTCTCGGGATGCGCACCCGAGGTGCGGTCGGCGTGTTCAACATCGCTGTCGTCCGCGACGCGCGTGGTCGCGGTCTGGGCCGTGCGATCACCGAGAAGGTGGTGCGCGACGGCGTCGCGGCCGGCGCGGACGCGGCGTACCTGCAGTCCAGCGCGCTCGGGCGGCCGCTGTACGAGTCGATGGGCTTCCGCTTCGAGGAGAACTGGATCGCCTTCCATGCCTGAGCAGCCGTCAACCTTCAGTGACGACGTCCGCTCGGCCTTCCGTCGGGGGGAGAGCGACGCGGTGGTACGGATGAGTACGGCGGAGATCGAGCGCGCTCGGGCCGTCGGCGACGCGGCGGGTGAGGTGGAGGCCCGCTACAGCCTGGCCCGGGTGGCGATCCGTGGCGGCGACCTGGCGCTCGGGGAGACGCGGGCGCGCGAGGCCCTCGACGTCGCGGTGCGCTCGGGTGACCGTGCGCTCGAGGAGCGGCCGAGACACGTGCTGGCGGCGGTGGCGCGGATGGCCGGCGACCTGGACCGGGCGCGGGACCTCTACCGCGCGAGCATCGCGCTGAACGAGTCGCTGGGCCGACCGGAGACCGTGAACTCCGAGACGCACAACCTGGCCTTCTGCGAGCTGGGCCTCGGCAATCTCGCCGAGGCGCGGAAGCTGTTCGCCCTCAGCCGTACCCGGGTGTTCCAGCACGGCTGGGACGACTTCGTGCCGTACGTCTGCGTGGCGGGAGCGGCGCTCGCCTCCGCCGAGGGCGACCATCCGCGCGCGGCGGTCATGGTCGGCCTCGCGGACGCGGCGTTCGCGGCGATCGGCCAGGTGCCGGACCCGGACGACGCGGCCGACCTCGCCGCCGTACGCGACGCCGCGATCGGGGCGCTCGGCCCCACTGCCTACGCCGCCGCGCAGGAGCGGGGTCGGCACCTCGATCCTCGTACGGCGTTCGACGACGACGAGCGCTGACGTCCGGGCGGTCAGGCCGACCGGGCAGCGGCCACGGCCTGACCGCGCTCGGACTCGGGAAAGCGCCGCAGCATGGCGCGCACCTCGTCGGCGCTGACGTTGGCGCCGAACAACTCGCTGCCCGGTTCGAGGCGTACGCCCTCGGCGAGCGGGCCGGCGACGACCGGGTCGAAGCCGAGGGCGTCGACGAGCGCGGCGACCGGAGCGAGGTCGGCCTCGTCGTCGCCGGCGATCGCGATGGCCTTGCGGCCGGCCGTGCCCGCCGGCCGCGCACCGTCCTCGAGATCGTGGTAGCCCATGTGGTTGAACGCCTTGACGACCCGTGACCCGGCCAGGAACGCCTGGACGATCTCACTGGACGAGGTGCGCGGGTCGGTCAGGTCGTCGCGGATGCCGTCGACCTCCCACCAGTAGTTCATCGCGTCGACCACGAGCTTGCCGCGCAGCGCCTCGACGGGAAGCGCACGGTACTTGCCCAGCGGGAGGGCGAGGATGACGATGTCGGCGTCCGCCACGGCGTCGACGGCGGTGGTCGCCAGCGCTCCGGGCGTGAGCACCTCGACGGTCAGCGCGATCTTCGCCGGATCGCCGGAGCCGGCGACGAGCACCCGGAAGCCGGCGGCGAGCGCGAGCCGGGCGAGGACGGTGCCCACCTTGCCGGCACCGAGGATGGCGAGGGTCCGTGGTCGGTCGGAGCCGCTGTCGTTCATGTCTTCCCTCTCCGAGGATCGGCCGGCGGTCAGCTGGCCAGGATGTCGCGGACCATGGGGATCACCCGGGAGCCGTACAGCTCGACGGCCCGCATCCGGGCGCTCACGGGCTGCGCCCCGGCGGTGTAGATGAGGTCGAAGCGGCCGACACCGAGACCCTTGATGGCGCTGGCCATCCGGCGGGCGACCGTCTCCGGCGAGCCGATGTAGAGCGAGCCGTGCTCCACCTCCGAGTCGAACTCCTGGCGGCGGATCGGTGGCCAGCCGCGCAGCGCGCCGATCCGGTCCCGCATGACCCGGTAGTGCGGCCAGAACAGCTCCTTGGCCTGCTCGTCGGTGTCGGCGATGAAGCCGGGCGAGTGCATCCCGACCGGGTGCGCGGTGGTGCCGAGCTGGTCGGCGGCCCGCCGGTACAGGTCGATGTAGGGCGCGAAACGTTCCGGAGCGCCCCCGATGATGGCGAGCATGAGCGGCAGGCCGTACCGGGCGGTCCGTACCACCGACTGCGGTGAGCCGCCGACGCCCACCCAGGTGGTGAGGTGCCCCGACTCCGTCTTGGGAAAGACGTCGGCGTCGGTGAGCGGGGCGCGGGTGGTGCCGCTCCAGGTGACCGGCTGCTCGTCGAGCAGCTTCGCGAACAGCTCGATCCGCTCCTCGAACAGCACGTCGTAGTCGGCCAGGTCGTAGCCGAACAGCGGGAAGGACTCGGTGAACGAGCCCCGACCGAGGATGACCTCGGCCCGGCCGTTCGACAGTGCGTCGACCGTGGCGAAGCGCTGGAAGACGCGGACCGGGTCGTCCGAGCTCAGCACGGTGACGCCGGAGGAGAGCCGGATCCGCGAGGTACGGGTGGCGATGCCCGCCAGCACCGTTTCCGGCGTCGACACCGAGTACTCCGGTCGGTGGTGCTCGCCCAGGGCGATGACGTCGACGCCGAGGTCGTCGGCCAGTACCGCCTCGTCGACGACCTGCCGGATGGCGGTGGCGTGGGAGACGGGCCTGCCGGAGTCGTCCTCCGGTACGTCACCGAAGGTGTCGAGGCCGAACACGAGGTCAGACATTGGTGGGCTCCTTCGCCAACAGCTCCCGGACCCGTGGCGCGACCTCGCTGCCGAGCAGCTCGATGGTGCGCGCCCGCGCCTCGCGAGGCAGGTGCATGATGTCGTACTTCAGGTCGAACCGACTCAGCCGCAGGTCGCGGGCCATGGTTGCGATCTTGCGGGCCACCGTCTCGGGCGACCCCACGAACAGCGCTCCGTGGTCGATCTCGGCCTCGTAGCGCTTGCGGTCCGGCCGGTAGAAGCCGCGCTCCTCGGCGAGCCGCGCCACGGTCGGCTGCCAGTACCGCCACCACGTCTCGACGGCCTCCTCGTCGGTGTCCGCGACGAGGCCGAGCGAGTGCTGCCCGACCGGTTGCGCGGCCTGCCCGAACTGTTCGAGCGCCCGACGGTGGAGGTCGACGTGGCCGGCGAACCGCTGCGGGCGTCCACCGATGATCGCCAGCATGAGGGGGAGCCCGTACCGGGCAGCGCGGATCACCGAGTTGGGGCTTCCTCCGACGCCGATCCAGGTGGGGATTCCGCCCGGGCGCATCCGCGGATGGAGTCGTTGCGCGACCAGGGGGATGCGGACGGTTCCCGACCAGGTGACCGTCTCCTCCTGCTGGAGTCGGAGGAAGAGGTCCAGCTTCTCCTCGAACAACCGTTCGTAGTCCGCCAGGTCGTAGCCGAACAGGGGGAACGACTCGGTCGCCGACGCCCGTCCGAGGACCAGTTGGGCCCGGCCGTCGCTGACCGCGTCCAGGGTGGCGAACTCGTGGTAGAGCCGTACCGGGTCGTTCGTGCTGAGGACGGTGACCGAGGTGCCGAGCTTGATCCGTTCGGTCGCCGTGGCCATCGCCGCGAGCAGGACGGGGGTCGCCGAGTCGTTGTGTCCCTCCCGGTAGTGCTCGCCCAGGCTGAACACGTCGAGCCCGACCGACTCCGCGAGCCGGGCCTCGTACACCAGCAGTCGTACGGTCTCGGCGTCACTCAGGGTCCGGTCGCCGTCGGTGGCCACCTCGCCGAACGAGTTGAGCCCCAGTTCGAAGGCTGTGGCGGACATGTCTCCTCCTCGGCGTTCCTCGCCGTCGACACGCGGGAAGCGGCCTCCCCGGTTGACGTGTCAATCATGCTAACCTGCTGATTGACACGTCAATTCCCGGGAGGGTTCGATGGTCGACGCCACCGGAGAGCGGCGCAGGGGTCGCCAGCTGCCGACGGCGGAGGAGCTACGGATCTGGCGGGACTTCGTCGAGACGACGGAGGTGCTCACCTCCCGGGTCGGGTCGCGTCTCCAGGTCGACTCTTCCCTCTCGCCGGGTGACTACGCCGTCCTGCTCGCCCTCACCGAGGCGCCGGAGCGGCGGATGCGCTCCTCCGCCCTGGCCGCGCACATCGGGTGGGAGCGGAGTCGGCTTTCGCACCATCTGGGTCGGATGGAACGACGCGGGCTCATCCGTCGCGAGGAGCGCCGGACCGTCCCGCGCGGGGCGGAAGTGCTCCTCACCCCGACCGGGGCCGAGGCGTTCCAGCGGGCCACGTACCCGCACCTGCGTACCATCCGGGAGCTGTTCGTCGACGCGCTCACGCCGGACCAGCTCCGCGCGGCCGGCGACATCGCGCGGGCGCTGCGCCAGCACCTCGGGACGCACGACGACGATCGGTCGGCGCATGGAGGCCGGCACATCGGGTAACCGCCGGCGGCCGTCGAGCCCGACGAGCGCCGCGCAGCCCGAGGAGCACCGACATGTCGATCGCGGGGCGGGCACGACTCGCGCCGAACGTCTCCCTGGTGCTGCTGGCGTCGATCCTCGTCTCGTTCCTGGCCGCCTCGGCGGCCCCGACCCCGCTGTACGGGACCTACCAGGAGCGCTGGCACTTCTCGCCGGTCACGACCACCGTGGTGTTCGCGGTCTACGCGCTCGCGGTGCTCGCCTCGCTGCTCACCTTCGGCAAGCTCTCCGACCACGTCGGCCGGCGTCCGGTCCTGGCCGCCGCGATCGCCGTGCAGATCCTGTCGCTGCTGGTGTTCATCCTCGCCAACGGCGTACCCGCGCTGCTGGCCGCCCGCCTCGTGCAGGGGCTAGCAGCGGGTGCCGCCACGGGCGCCGTCGGCGCGGCCATGCTGGACATCGACCGTGCCCGCGGGACGCTGGCGAACTCGATCGCACCCGGCCTCGGCACCGGCAGCGGAGCGCTCCTGTCGGCGCTGTTCATCCGCTACCTGCCCGCGCCGACCCGCCTCGTGTACGTCGTCCTCGTCGTGGTCCTACTGATCCAGGCCGTCGGGGTCGCGCTGATGCCGGAGACCGTCACCCGGATGCCGGGCGCGCGGCGCAGCCTGCGACCGGAGATCAGGCTGCCGCGCTCGGTACGTGGGCCGGTCCTGGTGGTCGCTCCGGTGCTGTTCGCGGTCTGGGCGCTGGCCGGCTTCTTCGGCGCGCTCGGTCCGGCGCTCGTGCGTAGTCTCATGGACACGTCGATCGTGGTCGCCGGTCTGGTGCTCTTCGTCTTCGCGCTCTTCGGGTCGGTCGCCGTCCTGCTGTTGCGCGACACCGCCGCGCGGACGGTGATCCTGACCGGAATCGTCGCCCTCATCCTGGGCATGGTCGTCACGGTGGTCTCGGTCATGGCCGAGTCCGTACCCGGGTTCTTCGTCGGCCTCGCGCTCGGCGGGGTCGGCTTCGGCGGTGGGTTCCAGGGCAGCCTCAAGACGATCATGCCGCTGGTCGAGGCGCACGAACGCGCCAGCGTGCTGTCGCTGCTCTACGTCGTCTGCTACGTCGGTTTCGGCCTTCCCACCGTGATCGCCGGCTTCCTCGTGGTGTACGCCGGGGGTCTCCCGCGGACGGCCGACGAGTACTCCGTCGCGGTCATCCTGCTCGCGGTGGTCGCCCTGTTCGGGCTGCGCAGGGCGACGAGGGCGGCCGCGGCCTGATGCCCCGAACGCCGCATCTCGTCCGGGCGCAGGACGTAGCGTGGTCGTCGACGGTGGGACCGACAGCCAGGAGGTCGCGATGAGTCCGAAGACCGGCCCGGGCGACCAGGGCCTCGCGAGCCTCGACGTCAAGGTCGAGGTGATCGTCATCGGGGTGTCGGACGTCGACCGCGCGACGCGGTTCTACCAGCGGCTCGGGTGGCGACTCGACCGGACGCCGCCCGGGATCGTGCAGTTCACCCCGCACGGCTCCCCGTGCTCGGTGCAGTTCGGCGAGCAGTTTCCGTCGGCGACGCCGGGGTCGGCGACGGCGTACCTGGTCGTGTCGGACATCGAGGCCGCCCGCGACGCGGTGGCCTCCGCCGGCGTCGAGGTGAGCCCGGTCTTCCACGTCACCCCGGACGGGCCGGTCGACGGCCTCGACCCCGAGCGCCGCAGCTACGTCTCGCGCGCCACGTTCCGGGACCCGGACGGCAACACCTGGCTGATGCAGGAGATCACGACCCGCCTGCCCGGGCGCGTCGAGGGTGACCTGACGTCGTACCGGTCGTCGACCGACCTGGCGGACGCGCTGCGACGCGCGGCGGCCGCCCACGGCGCGCACGAGGAGCGCACCGGCCAGCGGGACGAGAACTGGCCCGACTGGTACGCGACGTACCTGGTGGCCGAGCAGTCGGGGGCGACGCTGCCCGAGTGAGGCACCCTCAGCCGCGCCGCCGGTCCATTGAGGCCGTCGCGGCGTGGCTGATGCATTCGTCGGATGTCTGGCCGATGCTGGCCCGTCCGAGGCGACCCGGGTGAACGCGCGTCCCCGGCGCGGTCTCGACCGGGCCGATTCTCGATCATCGCACGCCGTCGTACAGCGGCGATCCGCCAGCGATCGACCGTTGCCTATTGCGTGACGCCGGAGTAATCTTCCCGAAACACATCGGACGTTTGTTCGTCCAACGGGTCTGCCTACGACCTGCGCTGCACGGTCGGTGTCACCGCGCGGACCCACTATCGGGGGTCGTCGTTGTCGCGCTCGGGTGGCCGCACCGGTCACCGTTTTGGAGGATCGATGTCAGACCTGACCCGGCGGCAGGCCCTCAAGATCGGCGCGGCCGGCGCGGGTGGCGCCCTGCTGCCGCTGCCGTGGACGGCGACCGCCAACGCCGACTCCGTCGCGCCGCCGCAGGTGCTGGCCGCCAACGACCTCGCCCTCTGGTACGACGAGGGCGCCGGCACGGACTGGCTGCGGGCCCTGCCGATCGGCAACGGCCGGCTCGGTGCCATGGTGTTCGGCAACGTCGACACCGAACGGCTTCAGCTCAACGAGGACACGGTGTGGGCGGGCGGCCCGCACGACCCCAGCAACACCCGCGGCGCGGCAGCCCTGCCGGAGATCCGTCGGCTCGTCAACGCGAACCAGTGGACCCAGGCCCAGGACCTCATCAACCAGACCATGATGGGCAACCCGGGCGGGCAGTTGGCGTACCAGACCGTCGGCAACCTACGGCTCGCCTTCGGATCGGCCAGCGGGGCGTCCCAGCACAACCGCACGCTCGACCTCACCACCGCCACGGCCACCACGTCGTACGTCCTGAACGGCATCCGCTACTCGCGCGAGGTCTTCGCCAGCGCGCCGGACCAGGTCATCGCGATGCGTCTGACCGCCGACCGCAGCACCTCGATCAGCTTCACCGCCACCTTCGACAGCCCACAGCGTACGACGGTGTCCAGTCCGGACGGCACGACGATCGGCCTCGACGGCGTCTCCGGCAGCCAGGAGGGCGTCACCGGGCAGGTCCGCTTCCTCACCCTGGCCAACGCCACCGTCACCGGCGGCAGCGTGTCCAGCTCGGGCGGCACCCTGCGGGTCACCAGCGCCACCAGTGTCGTCCTGCTGATCTCGATCGGCTCCAGCTACGTCAACTACCGCAACGTCGGCGGCGACTACGCGGGCATCGCCCGGCAGCGCCTGAGCGCCGCCCGTGCCTACAGCTACGACCAGTTGCGCAGCCGGCACGTCGCCGACTACCAGGCGCTGTTCGGACGGGTGTCCCTGGACCTGGGTCGCACCTCCGCGGCCGACCAGACGACCGACGTGCGCATCGCCCAGCACAACAGCGTCAACGACCCGCAGTTCTCCGCGCTGCTCTTCCAGTTCGGGCGGTACCTGCTGATCTCGTCGTCGCGGCCCGGTACCCAGCCGGCGAACCTCCAGGGCATCTGGAACGACTCGCTGACCCCCTCCTGGGACTCGAAGTACACGATCAACGCCAACCTGCCGATGAACTACTGGCCCGCCAACACGACAAACCTGGCCGAGTGCCACAACCCGGTGTTCGACATGGTCCGGGAGCTCGCCGTCACCGGAGCGCGGACCGCCCAGGTGCAGTACGGCTCCAGCAGTGGCTGGGTCACCCACCACAACACCGACGCCTGGCGGGCCACCGCCGTCGTGGACGGCGCGTTCTGGGGCATGTGGCAGACCGGCGGCGCCTGGCTGTCCACGTTGATCTGGGACCACTACCTGTTCAACGGTGACATCGAGTTCCTGCGGACGAACTACCCGGCCATGAAGGGCGCCGCGCAGTTCTTCCTCAACACCCTCGTGACCGAGCCGACCCTCGGCTACCTGGTGACCAACCCGTCGAACTCACCGGAGCTGAGCCACCACTCGAACGCCAGCGTCTGCGCCGGGCCCACGATGGACAACCAGATCCTGCGGGACCTCTTCGACGGCGTCGCCCGGGCCAGCGAGATCCTCGACGTGGACAGCACCTTCCGGGCCCAGGTACGCGCCACCCGGGACCGGCTCCCCCCGATGAAGGTCGGCTCGCGCGGCAACATCATGGAGTGGCTCTACGACTGGGTGGAGACCGAGCCCAACCACCGGCACATCTCCCACCTGTACGGCCTCGCGCCCAGCAACCAGATCACCAAGCGCGGCACCCCGCAGCTGTTCGAGGCCGCCCGCCGTACGCTGGCGCTGCGCGGCGACGACGGCACCGGCTGGTCGCTGGCCTGGAAAATCAACTTCTGGGCGCGGATGGAGGAGGGCAAGCGGGCCCACGACCTGATCCGCTACCTCGCCACCACCGCCCGGCTCGCCCCGAACATGTTTGACCTGCACCCGCCCTTCCAGATCGACGGCAACTTCGGCGCCACCGCCGGCATCGCCGAGATGCTGCTCCAGAGCCACATCGGTGAGCTGCACATCCTGCCCGCGCTGCCGCCGGCCTGGCCCAGCGGCCGGGTGACCGGGCTGCGGGGCCGCGGTGGGCACACGGTCGGCATCACGTGGGCGAGCGGTGTCGCCACCGAGGTGCTGGTGCGACCGGACCGCGCCGGCACCGTCCGTCTGCGCTCGCGCTTCCTGACCGGCACCGTCAGCGTCGTCGACACCGCCGACGGCACGTCGCGCCAGGTCACCCGGGTCGAGTCCGACCTGGTCGAGGTCACCGTGCAGGCGGGACGCACCTACCGGGTCACCAGTACGGGCGTCGCCACGCCGACGTTGGAGCAGAGCTTCACCAACGCGGGCATCACCAACGACAGCAATACCAACGTCGGCAACTTCGACGGCAACGGGGCCACCCTGTCGGCGCAGGCCCTGGCGCAGGCGGGTGCGAGCCCGGGTGGCACGGTGAGCCGCAACGGGGTGAACTTCCGCTGGCCCAACGTCAGTCCCGGCACGGCCGACAACGCCATCGCCTCGGGCCAGACCATCGGCGTCAGCGGCACCGGCAGCACGCTCGGGTTCCTCCTGACCGGCACGTACGGGGCCGTGTCGGGCACCGGAACGGTGGTGTACGCGGACGGCACCCGCCAGACGTTCACCCTCAGCACGCCCGACTGGTACGGCGGCCCGGCGTCCGGCGCGACCGCCGCCATCGTGTCCGCCTACCAGAACCGGCCCAACAACGGTCGACAGGCCACGGCCGCGTGCATCTACTACGTGGGCGTCGCCCTGCAGAACAAGGCGGTGACCCAGGTCGTGCTGCCCAACATCAGCGCCCGGGCGGCGGCCAACGTGCCGACGATGCACGTCTTCGCCATCGCGATCGGGTCCTGACACCGGCTCGCGTCGCGCCGCCGGTGACGGCACGGTCACCGGCGGCGCGGCGTGATCAGTCCCGACTCGTACGCCCACACGACCAACTGGGCGCGATCACGGCAGTGCAACTTGGTCATGGCCCGGTTCACGTGCGTCTTGGCGGTCAACGGGCTGATCACCATGCGCTGGGCGATCTCGTCGTTGGTCAGCCCCCGGGCGACCAGTTCGACGATCTCCTGCTCCCGGGCGGTCAGCACGTCCCGACCCGCCGTCGGCACGGCCGGCGGTGGCCCCGCCACGAACTCGCTGATCAGCGTACGGGTCACGGCCGGCGCGAGCAGCGCGTCGCCACCGGCCACCACGGCGACGGCCTGCAACAGGTCGACGGGGTCGGCGTCCTTGAGGAGAAACCCGCTCGCGCCCGCGCGCAGGGCGGCGAAGACGTACGAGTCGAGCCCGTAGTTGGTGAGGATGAGGACGCGGGTGGCGGCGAGGTCGGGATCGGCGGCGATGCGCCGGGTCGCCTCGATCCCGTCGAGTCCGGGCGTCTGCACGTCCATCAGCACGACATCCGGGCGTAGACGTCGGGCGAGCTGTACGGCCGACGCGCCGTCGGTGGCCTCGCCCACGACCTCCAGGTCGTCCTCGGCGGCCAGCAGGGCCCGGAAGCCGGCCCGCATCAGCGCCTGGTCGTCGGCGAGCAGAACCCGGATCATCGGTGCGGCCGCCCGGTCATGCCGACTCGTCCAGCGGGAACGTGGCCCGCACCGTGAACCCGTGGTCGTCGTTGGCGGTGGCCGACAGTGTGCCGCCCAGCCCGGTGACCCGCTCGCGCATGCCGCGCAGTCCCACCCCGGGTGTCGGGGGACGGGCCGACGACGCCTGCCCGTCGTCGCTCACCGCGACGGTCAGCCCGGCCGGGGCGTAGTCGACGTGGACACGTGCGGTCGCGGGACCGGCGTGCCGGGCCACGTTGGTCAGGGCCTCCTGGACGACCCGGAAGCCGGCCTGGTCGACCTCGTCCGGCAGATGCCGTGGCCGGCCGGTGATGCTCACCTGGACCGGCACGCCGACCGCGCGGGTCCGTTCGGCGAGCTCGTCGACCCGGGCCAGCCCGACGCGATCGTCGTCGGGCGCGCGCAGGACGTCGAGGGTGGTGCGCAGTTCGCGCATCGCGGCGGCGCTGGCCTCCTGGATCGCCAGTAGCGTGGCCGAGGGCTCGTCGCCCTGCTTGCGGGCCAGGTGCACGGCGATCCCGGCCTGCACCTTGATCACCGAGATGCTGTGCGTCAGGGAGTCGTGCAGGTCGCGGGCGATGCGCAGCCGCTCCTCGCCGGCGCGCCGCAACGCCATCTCCTCGCGGGTGCGTTCGGCCTCGACGGCCCGCTGCTCGACCTGCTCCAGGTAGGCGCGGCGCTGCCGGCCGACCAGTCCGGCGACGTTCGCCGCCACGAACCATCCCAGCAGCAGGGCCGTCCGCTCGACGATCAACTGGTTGGGACGGTCGACCGGCGCCACCGAGACGTCGCGGGCCAGGAAGCCACCGAGGAAGGCGACGCTGGCCACAGCGGCCGCCGCCCGGTGCCCCCGCCAGGCGGTCACGTAGACGACGCCGAGGACGGGGAAGGCGGCGGACACCCCGGAGTGCACCCGGACGTGCAGGGCCAGCATGGCGACGGTCACCACGCCCAGCGCGAGCACCGGATGCCGCCGGCACACCCCGAGGGCCGCGGCCATGGCGAGGACCAGGACGACGTCGAGAGCCCCGACCGTCGCGGCGTCCGGCGCGAGCGCGGCGTTGCCGAGCAGGAAGCCGCCGAGGGTGAGGCCGCTGAGGACGTACGGCAGGTCGCGGCGCATGGTCGCACTGTAGAGCGATCGTCCTCGCGGGAGCATCCCGCACGCGCGGTAGTTCCGGCGTACCGCGACCGTGGTAGCTCGGCGGCGCGAAGTGTCTGCGCCGGCACGACGCCGTGGCGGGCCGTCGCCGCGAGCATCGAGCACATGACATACCGCTTCTTCACCCCCGTCCCCACGAGGGCGGCGACCGGACGCACCGCGGAGGTCTACCAGCAGCTCCGCGAGGACTTCCTCGGACCGTTGCCCACCTTCCAGGCGCTCTCGGTCGTGCCCGAGGTGCTGGCCGCGACCTGGTCGCTGCTGCGTGAGGCCCTGCTCGCCGGCGACACGTCCCGGGTCGACCGCGAACTCGTCGCGGCGGTGGTCTCCCGGGCCAACGGCTGTCAGTTCTGCCTCGACGCCCACGTGCTGCTGCTGCACGCCCTGGGCGAGCACGGGCTGGCCGAGGTCGTCGCGCGGGGCGGGACGCCGGCCGAGCCGGGGCACGCCGAACTCGCCCGCTGGGCCCAGGCCAGCCGCAGCCCCCGCACCGGCGACTGGACGAGCCCGTACGGCCCCGAGCTCACCGGCACCCTGCTCGCGTTCCACTTCGTCAACCGGGTCGTCTCGGCGCTGCTCGACCCCGACCTGCTCCCCGGCGGCCTGCAACGCGCCCCGCTGGTGCGCTCGGTCGGCGGCCGGCTGTACGCCAGGTCCGCCCGGGAGCAAAAGGCGCCCGGACGCAGCCTCGGGCTCCTGGACGCCAGCACGACGCCGTCGCCCGCCTGGGCGGGGGACAGCCCGGTGGGTGTCGCGTACGCGTCGTTGCGGGACGCGGCCACCCGGGGCGGCGAGCTGCTGGGGGACGTGGCCCGCCAGACCGTGACGGCCACCGTGCGCTGGGAGGACGGCCGGTTCCCGACCCGGCCCGCGGACTGGGCCGTCGACCTGGTCCGGGACGTGCCCGGTCGGGACCGGGTCGGCACGCGGATCGCGTTGCTGGCGGCGTTCGCGCCCAGCGCGGTCAGCCCGGGCGACGTCGCCCTGTGGCGGCTGTCGCACCCGGCCGACGCCGACCTCGTCCGGATCGTCGCCTTCGGGGCGATCACCGCCACCGACCACGTCGCCCGGGCGTTGACCTCGGCGCAGCTCTAGGAGTCCCGCATGCGAAAGGCATTCGTCGTCAGTAGCGGTCTGCTCCTCACCGCGTTCGCCCTCCAGTTCGTCTTCGCCGCCGTCGGCGGGTTCACCAAGCCGGCGGGGGACGACGCGTATGCCCTGCACAGCGTCAACGGCATGGCGGTCATCCCGATCCTCACCCTGCTCACCGTCCTGCTCGCCGCGCTGGCCCGGGCACCCGGTCGGCTCGTCGGGCTGGCGGTCCTCCCGCTGGGCCTGGTCGTCGTGCAGGCGCTGCTCGCCATGCTCGCCAACGCCGGCACCGACGCCGTCGGCGTCAGCACGCCGTTCGGCCTGATCATCGGCGGGCTGCACGCGGTCAACGGCATCGTCGCGGTGCACGTCGTGGTCGGCGTCATGCGGGGAGCACGCCGGCTGGCCGCCGGGACGCCGACGGGCGACGCGCCTGTGGTCGTACCCCAGAAAGAGCCGGCATGACCACCGCCTCGCTGCTCGCGGCGGACCTTCTGCTGGCGGTCCTGGCCGCCGCCGGATGGCTGGGCGGCGGGGTCGCGGCGGCCGCCCGGCGTCGGCCCCTCGCCCTCGCGCTGGCCGCCGTCGCGCTGCTCGCCACGCTCGCCCGCGCGACCACGGTGGTCGCGCTCGCCCGGGCCGGCTGGTGGTTCGCCGCGGAGAAGGTCGTCGTCGCCGCGCCGCTGTCGCTCGCGGCCCTCGCCGTCGCCGGGCCGCGACTGCTGCGGGCCGCGGGCGACATCCGGTCCGTCGCGGTGCCGCTCCTCTTCGCGGGGTACGCCCTGAGCGCCGCCCTGCTCGTCACGGTCCTGCACGGCTACCCGGTGTCGGCGTCGGCGGGGCTGCTCGCGGTCGCCGGGGTCGTCGCGGCGACGGCGGTCTCGTGGCGTCTGCTCGACGCGCGCCCGTCCCGGACGGTGTCCCGGGCGGCGGTCGCGGTGGCGGCCGCGGCGCTGCTGGCCGGCACCGGGTTGGCCGTCACCCCGGGCGCGGCGCCCGCCGCACCGCACGACCACGGGTACCCGCAGGCCCGGATCTCCGACGAACCCACCCGGCGGTTCACCCTGACCGCCGGCACCGCCACGGTGCGCGTCGGGGGCCACGACGTCGCGGCCTGGGCGTTCGACGCGCAGGTGCCCGGGCCGGAGTTGACCGCCACCGTCGGCGACGTGGTGGAGGTGACGCTGCGCAACCGGGACATCGGGCGGGGCGTCACCCTGCACTGGCACGGGTACGACGTGCCGAACAGTCAGGACGGGGTGCCCGGGGTGACGCAGCCGGCGGTGCTGCCGGGACAGGAGTTCGTCTACCGGTTCCGTGCCGACCAGGCCGGCACGTACTGGTACCACACCCACTCGGTGTCCGACGTCGGCGTGCGGATGGGCCTGTACGGCGTCCTCGTGGTGCGTCCCGCGCCGACGAGCGGCCTCGACGTGATCGTGCCGGTGCACACCCTCGCGGGTCGTCCGCTGCCGGACGCCCGGGTGGAGTCCGCCGAGGCCGGCGCTCCGGTGCGGCTGCGACTGATCAACACTGACAGCACGACCCACCGCTACGCCCTTGCCGGGACGGATTTCCAGGTCGCCGCGATCGACGGCCACGACCTGGCTGGGCCGACGCCGGTGCGGGACACCGCCGTGCTGATCCCGGCCGGAGGTCGCTACGACCTGGTGTTCAGCGCCCCGGCCACCCCGGTGGCGCTGTACGTCGACGGACGGCTGGTCTACTCGACCGGCGCGCTGTCGACGGCGACCGACGGATGGCCCGTACTGGACCCGCTCACCTACGGCCGACCGGCCCCGACGCCCTGGACCCGGTTCGGCAGGGAGTTCACCCTCGTCCTCGATCGCGGTCTCGACCTGCGCGGACTGCTACCGCGCTACGCCCACACCGTCAACGGGGCATCCGATCCGGACATCCCGCCGCAGGTCGTCCGGCCCGGCGACGTCGTCCGGTTCACGATCGTCAACCGGTCGCAGATCGTGCACCCGTGGCACCTGCACGGCCATCACGTGCTCGTGCTGTCCCGCGACCGGCGGCCGGCCACCGGAAGCCCGCTCTGGCTGGACTCGTTCGACGTCCGGCCCGGTGAGGTGTGGGAGGTGGCGTTCCGGGCCGACAACCCGGGAATGTGGGCCAACCACTGCCACAACCTGGGGCACGCCGACGCCGGGATGATGCTGCACCTCGTGTACTCCTGAGCGCCCGGGCAGGGGCCCGGCCCCCGTCGCGTGGCGGCGGGGGCCGGGACGTGGTGCGTCGGCGCGGGTCAGCTCGTACGACAGCTGACCGTCGGCCAGGTCCAGTTGCCGTTGGCCATGATCGTGATCCCGAAGTTGTTGCCGTTGCCGTTCGGTCGGGCGGTCACCGTCCCGCTGGTGCCGCTGACGGACGCGTTCCAACTGTTCTGGATGCTCTGACCGCCGTTGAGGTTGAGGCTGACGACCCAGTTGTTGGTGCCGCTGACCGCGACGTTCAGGTTGAAGCGGTCACCCCACTGCTGGCCCGCCGAGAGCGTCGCGCTGCAGTTGCCGCCTCCCGGGTTGCCGGTGGTGGGCCCGGAGGTCGGTCCGGAGGTCGGGTTGCCGCCGCTGCCCTCGGACACGGTGACGTCGGAGCTGCCGGCGCTCTGGTAACCCTCGGTCGCCATGATCTGGTACGCGTGGTTGGTGCCGAGGTTCAGGCCGGCGCGGGCCCAGGCGTCGAAGTGGTTGGCCGTGGTGATGGTGCCACTCGAGCGCTTGTTCTGGCGGACGCTCCAGTACTGGTAGAACGTCTGGTTGCCGTCGATCGACGGGGCGTTGGTCCGCAGGCTGCGCAGGATGTCGTAGGTGCCGCCGTCGGTGGTGACCGTGCCCAACCGGGTGGCGCCGTTGCTCGGGTTGTAGCTACCGAAGTTCTCCACGACGTAGTACTCGATGAGCGGGTTGCGCGTCCACCCGTACAGGGCGAGGTAGGTGTTGTTGTTCCCCGGGTTGTAGTTGGCCGAGTAGGTGATCGTCCGCCGCGACCCGGTGGCCCAGCCCTTGCCGCCGACCCAGTTGTTGGTGCTGCGGTCCCAGCTGCTGGAGTACCGGCCGTTCTCGCGCAGCGTCATGCTGGCGTTGCCACTGTCCTTCCAGAAGGAGAAGTAGTAGCCGTTGTGCGTGCCGGTCAGGTTCGACGTGAGCGTCCGGTCGGCCTCGGCGTACGCGCTGGTGGCCGTGACCGCGACCGTGCCCGTGACGGCCAGGACGACCGCACAGGCGGCGCCGAGGAGCAGCCGTATCCGGCCGCGCCTCGGTGCTGCGGTGGAAGTGTGGTCGGTGTCGATCATGTAGGTGTTTCCTCCTCGTCACGGCTGGCGCGGGGCCAGCGGTGCGCTACGACGCGGGAAGCTGTCGGTTGCTGGTGACGGCCACGGCGGCCGTAGCGCGTGGTGGTGGTTTGACCGGTTGTCCGCGCGACGACCGGAGGCGGCAGTCGTGGCGCGGGCGGTGACGGCGATTGAGTGTCGTCGATGGGGACGGTATTGAGCCGGTCGTCCACTTGTCAACATTTTCCGGAAGCTCGGCGGCGGCGATCATCCCACCGCCATGCTCGAAAGGGTGTGCATCTTTCGAGGTCAGTTATCGATCAGGGGTGGCGGCGGCGAGGGCGGTGGCGGCTCCGGCGGGAGGCATCATCCGACGAATGCCGGGCGGAACTTCCGGAGACTTTCCGGACCGTCGGATGGCCGCCGGCGGGTGAACCGGGGGTGAAAGGTGCGCCACGCCGACGCGCGGAAGGGTGAAAACTTGATTCGTTCCAAAAAAGTGAGCTAGTGTGCAGCGCGTGATGCCCGACCTCGAAGCGCAGCTGAGAGGGGTCTCGTTACGAGTGACGCGACCCCGGCTGGCCGTGCTCGCGGTGCTGCGGGATCACCCCCACGTCGACACCGACACGGTGATCGCGCTGGTCCGGGCGGACCACCCCGCCATCTCGCACCAGGCGGTGTACGACGTGCTGCGCGCGCTTACCGACGCCGGTCTGGTGCGGCGCATCCAGCCGGCCCGCGCGACCGCCCGCTACGAGTCGCGGGTGGGGGACAACCACCACCACGTCGTGTGCCGCTCCTGCGGCGCCATCGCCGACGTCGAGTGCGCCGTCGGCCACGCACCCTGTCTCACCGCCTCGAACGACCACGGCTTCGCGGTCGACGAGGCGGAGGTCGTCTACTGGGGCACCTGCCCCGGCTGCGCGGCCGACCGCACCTCCCAGCGATCCGCCAGTTCGGAAGGAAGTACATGAGCGACACCCAGGACAACGCCCCCGTCAGCGCGCAGGGCGTGGACCAGAAGGCCGCGGCCGGCTGCCCGGTCGCACACGACTCGGTGACCGCGCACGGCAGCGAGAGCGAGAACCCGGCGATCGACTCGCCGACCCCGAAGACCGGTGGTCGCCCGCGCACCAACCGGGACTGGTGGCCCAACCAGCTCGACCTGTCGGTGCTGCACGCCCACTCGGCCAAGGGCAACCCGCTCGGGCCGGACTTCAGCTACGCCAAGGAGTTCGCCAAGCTCGACGTCGAGGCTCTCAAGCGGGACATCACCGAGGTCCTCACCACCTCGCAGGACTGGTGGCCGGCCGACTTCGGCCACTACGGCGGCCTGATGATCCGCATGAGCTGGCACGCCGCGGGCACCTACCGCATCGAGGACGGCCGTGGCGGCGCCGGCGACGGTGGTCAGCGGTTCGCCCCGCTCAACAGCTGGCCGGACAACGCCAACCTGGACAAGGCCCGCCGCCTGCTGTGGCCGGTCAAGCAGAAGTACGGCCAGCAGATCTCCTGGGCCGACCTGCTGGTGCTCGCCGGTAACGTGGCCCTGGAGTCGATGGGGTTCAAGACGTTCGGCTTCGGCTTCGGCCGTGAGGACGTGTGGGAGCCCGAGGAGATCTTCTGGGGTCCGGAGGACACCTGGCTGGGCGACGAGCGCTACGTCTCCGAGAAGGAGATGGCGGCCGGCGTCGGTTCGACCGAGATGGGCCTCATCTACGTCAACCCGGAGGGTCCCAACGGCAACGCGGACCCGGCTGCGGCGGCGTACTTCATCCGTGAGACCTTCGGCCGGATGGCGATGAACGACGAGGAGACCGTCGCCCTCATCGCCGGTGGCCACACCTTCGGCAAGACCCACGGCGCCGGTGTCGCCGACAACCACGTGGGCCCGGAGCCCGAGGGCGCTCCGATCGAGGCGCAGGGCCTGGGCTGGCTCAGCACCCACGGCAGCGGCAAGGGTGCCGACACGATCACCAGCGGTCTCGAGGTGACGTGGACCGACGTGCCGACGCAGTGGAGCAACCGCTTCTTCGAGATCCTGTTCGGCTACGAGTGGGAGCTGACCACCAGCCCGGGTGGCGCGAAGCAGTGGGTCGCCAAGGACGCCGAGGAGATCATCCCGGACCCGTTCGACCCGTCGAAGAAGTACCGGCCGACGATGCTCACGACCGACCTGGCGCTGCGCGTCGACCCGGCGTACGAGAAGATCTCGCGCCGTTTCCTGGAGAACCCCGACCAGTTCGCGCTGGCCTTCGCCAAGGCCTGGTACAAGCTGCTGCACCGCGACATGGGTCCGATCGAGCGCTTCCTCGGGCCGTGGGTCGCCGAGCCGCAGCTGTGGCAGGACCCGGTGCCGGCCGTCGACCACGCGCTGGTGGGTGACGCCGACATCGCCGCCCTCAAGGCGAAGGTTCTCGGCTCGGGCCTCACGGTCGAGCAGCTGGTCTCCACCGCCTGGGCCTCCGCCGCGAGCTTCCGCAACACCGACAAGCGCGGTGGCGCCAACGGCGCGCGCATCTGCCTGGAGCCGCAGCGCAACTGGGAGGTCAACCAGCCCGAGCAGCTCGCGACGGTGCTGAGCGCGCTGGAGGGCATCCAGCAGGAGTTCAACGCCGCCGGTGGGGCGAAGATCTCGCTCGCCGACCTGATCGTGCTGGCCGGCTCGGCCGCCGTCGAGAAGGCGGCGCGTGACGGGGGCGTCGAGGTGACCGTGCCGTTCCGGCCGGGCCGCACCGACGCCACCCAGGAGCAGACCGACGTCGACTCCTTCCGGGTCCTCGAGCCGCGCGCGGACGGTTTCCGCAACTACCTGCGGCCCGGCGAGAAGACCCAGCCGGAGGTGCTGCTCATCGACCGTGCCTACATGCTGAACCTGAGCGCGCCGGAGATGACCGTCCTCGTCGGCGGCCTGCGCGCCCTCGGGAACAACGTCGGGGGTGCGTCGCACGGCGTCCTCACCGACCGGCCGGGCGTGCTCACCGGTGACTTCTTCACCAACCTGCTCTCCCCGGGCACCCGGTGGAAGGCGTCGGAGACCGACGAGCACGTGTACGAGATCCGCGACCTGGCCACGGACGAGGTGAAGTGGACCGCCACCGCGGTCGACCTCATCTTCGGCTCCAACTCCCAGCTGCGCGCCCTCGCCGAGGTCTACGCCAGCCAGGACGCGCGCGAGAAGTTCGTGCGTGACTTCGTGGCCGCCTGGACGAAGGTCATGGAGCTCGACCGGTTCGACATCGCCTGATCCCGCTTTCCCCGACGAGCCCCGGCCCACCGGCCGGGGCTCGTCCGCGTTTCCGCCAAGTCCGTAAAACCCACGATCCCCGCAACTCCCTGAATTCAGGGAGTTGCGGGGATCGCTAGAACCCGCAGCGGACCGATGGCGTCTATGCAGTACTGGTCAGGCCGCAGGGTAAGTCTTCGCCATGTCGACGAACGCCCGCCAAGCCGTCGGGCTGAAGACCAGCGCGGGACCTGCCTGGTCCTTCGAGTCCCGGACACCAACGACGCCGGGCAGGTTGTCGGAGACCTCCACGCAGTTGCCGCCGTTCGTTCCGGACTTCGTCGACTTACGCCAACGGGCGTGGGTCATGTCCATGTCTTCGCCGTTTCCTTGATCACGTCTCGGGAGGATCTACGCGGGAGGGCGTCGCGGAGGATCGCTTCCCACGTCTTTTGAAGCGTAACAATCTCGGCCGTGCCGCTGACGGTCTGAGACCGCACCTGGTAGTCCGTGTGCCCGACGGCAGAGCCATCCGGCATCGTGGCGATGATGAACCCGCCCTGTAGGCCAGGGTAGAGCCCGGCGTCGTCCGGCACGACATGAATGTGGACGTGTGGAAGCTCGGCGACCGCAGCGAGGTGCTCGACCTGTTTCCGCATCAGCGTGCGGTCGTCGTCCACCGTCCGGCGCAGAACTGCGACGTCGAGCACGATCATTACGTGGGGAGGATCGTCGCGGGTGAGGATTGCCTGCCGCTCCATTCGCGACCGTACCCGCTGCGATATCTGCTCGGTGGTCAGCAATCCGCTCGCTTGAAGCGTCGCCCGTGCGTACGCCTCGGTCTGTAACAGACCCGGCACGAAGGCCGGTTCGTACCAACGCAACGCCCGAGCTTGTTCCTCGAACTTGATCCACTCGCGAAGCCAGACCGGGGCCGTGTCGAGCGCCGCCAGCCGCGCTACCAACCGCGCGAACATGCCGCCGGTCGTCAGCGCCTTGTCGATTGCCGTCGCGTAGTCACTGGTCGGCGGGCGCGTGCCGGTTTCAACGGCGCTCACATGGGTGCCGGAGTAGCTGATGAGTCTGCCGAAGTCGTCTTGATTCAGTCCCCGTGCCATTCGGGCGTGGCGCAACTCGTCGAGCAGAATCTCGGCTGCGGTCATGCTCATGTCCCCAACTCCTCCCCACCTCTGTCCCTCGCGTCCCCCAAGTCCCCTCACCAGGGCAATCGTTGGCCGTCAGGGTCTCTCCAACGTGGTCGAACACCTTCCGACACTAGGCGGTCACGGAACAGAGTGTCACCAGACGGCGCGGCCGGTGGAGGACCCGAACCCGGCGGACGCGTTCGTACCCGGGGCCGCCCCTGTCCGGCGAGCAAAACACGGGGGCGGCCCCTCCGACGACAGCGCGAAGGAGGCACCGTGCGCTTCACGTTCTGGCGCAGCGAACCCGCTCCGGAAGTGCCTGTGCGTGGCCCTGCCCCGCGGCCTGCCCCGTGACTTCCGGCCTGGGTCACGTCGCACCCCGAGGCGTTCCGTGTAAACGAGATCGGGCGAAGAGGTCACCTGACCCCGGCGCAGGAGTTCCGGGCGAGCGGGGGTCGGAAGTGATATCTACGCAGGTTTCAGGTCCTGAGCGGGGACCGGTCGCGGACCGTCCGCGTCAGCACCGCCAGGGCCCGCCGCACACGCCGTTACGGCCGCACTGGGCGTGCCGCGCCGACGGACAGCCGTGGCCGTGCGCGACGGCGCGGCTCATGTTGAAGGCCGAGTACGAAAACTCAATGCCGAGCCTGTCGATCTACCTGGCCGGGCTGCTGTACGAGGCGATGCGCGACCTGTACCACTTGAACCCGCACGACGGGCCGAGCCCGCGAGCCCTGTTCGACCGGTTCGTGGGCTGGGGCCCGTTCCGTAAGCCCATCGTCGAGGCTCCGTGACAGCCGGACCGCCCGCCCTGGGATCTCTTTCCCGTGGGGAAGTGACCCGGGCGGGCCTTCTCTTGCCCTGACGAGCGGTGAACCCCTGAGACCGATGGCCGGGGCTCGTCCGCGTTCGGCGCGGACGGCGGTAACCGTCGCACGGGTTTGCGATGCTGTGCCCGTCTCTGGGCCCGACCGCACCTCATGCAAAGGAGCACCGCGATGGCGAAGGTCATCTCCACGCTGTTCATCTCGGCCGACGGCGTCGCCGAGATCGACCCCGACTGGCACTTCCCGTACTTCGACGAGAACATGGGCCGCGCCGTCACCGAGGATTACGACACGTCCGACGTGTTGCTCATCGCCCGGCCGACCTATGACAGCTTCGCCGGGGCCTGGCCCGACCGGGAGGCCGCGGGCGGCGAGGACGCCGGGTTCGCCAAGCAGCTCGGTGACATCCGCAAGGTCGTCGTCTCCCGCCAGCCGCTGGACTTCTCCTGGCGCAACTCCGAGCTCATCGCCGGGGATCTCCCCGAGGCCGTCGCCGCGCTCAAGGCCGATCCCGGGATCAAGGGCATCCTCATCCCCGGGTCGATCTCGGTCGTCCAGCAGCTGCTCGCCGCCGGACTGGTCGACGAGTTGCGTCTGCTGGTGCACCCGGTGGCGGCGCGCAAGGGTCGTCGACTCTTCGACGACGGGGACACGCCGTACCACCTGCGGGTCATCGCGAGTGAGACGTTCCCGAACGGCGTGCTCCGCGTGATCTACGCGCCGACCGCGGCGCCCGGCGCGGTCGGGTACGACGAGGTCGTGGACCAGGTGCCCGCCGGCAACTGAGTCGGGCCGGCCCCGCCGCCGTGGGCGACGGGGCCGGCACGATCTGGTCGGAACGGCTCGCAGTCGCTCAGGCGATCGCGCAGGTCGCGCCGTTGAGCGTGAACGAACTCGGCCGGGCGGTGTTGCCGGTGTGCGTGGCCTGGAAGCCGACGGTCACCGATCCGTTCGGCGGGATGCTGGCGTTGTAGGAGGCGTTGCGGGCCGTCACCTGACCGGACGTGGGGGAGTAGGTCGCGTTCCAGCCCGAGGTGATGCTCTGGCCGCCGGGCAGGGTGAAGACGAGCGACCAGCCGTTGACGGCACTGGTTCCGGTGTTGGTGATGGTGATGTTCTCGGTCAGTCCGTTGTTCCAGGCGTTGATCGCGACGCCCACCCGGCACGCGCCCGAACTCGGCGGCGGCGTCGTCGGGTTCGGCGGCGGCGTGGTCGGGTTGGGCGGCGGAGTCGTCGGGTTCGGGGGCGGGGTGGTCGGGTTGGGCGGCGGGGTGGTCGGGTTCGGCGGCGGGGTGGTCGGGTTCGGCGGGGCGGTCAGCCCGAAGAACGCGACGGCGGCGGCGGCCATGCCGCCAGAAGGCAGGCTGTGGCCCGCGCCCTGGATGCTGTACGCCTCGATCTGGACCGTTCCGTTGGCGTCGGCGTACCGGCGGCGGTTCCAGTTGGTCTGCGGCGTGTCGGTGGAGGTGGGTGTCTGGCTGAGCCCGAACACGTTGGTCCACTGCTCGATAGTCTCCTGCAACAGCGAGAACGGAACGAGCGTGTCGCTGGTGCCGTGCCACAACTGCACCCGGGGACGGGGACCCGCGTAACCGGGGTACGCCGCGCGCACCGCGTCACCCCACTGCTGCGGGGTCCGGTTCATGTTCCCGCCGGTGCACTGGCTGCTTCCGGGTGGGTAGTCCGCCGCGTTGGCGAAGCAGTTGAAGGGGACACCCATGAACGCCGCGCCGGCCTTGAAGACGTCCGGGTACAGGGCCAGCATGTGGTTGGTCATCATGCCGCCGGACGAGCTGCCGGTGGCGTACACCCGGTCGGGGTCACCGCTGTACTGCTGCTGGGCGTAGCGGATCATCGAGATGATCGACACCGGGTCGCTGCCGCCGCCACGGCGCTTGGCGGCGTCCGACCAGGTGTCGAAGCAGTTGCCGAAGCCGGCCTGCTGGGTCGCCGACGGGTAGATCACGATGAACCCGTACCGGTCGGCCTGGGCGGCGAACTCGCTCCCGGAGTAGAAGCCGGGGCCCGACCCCCCGCAGCCGTGCATGGCCACGACGATCGCCGGCCTGGCCGGACGGGTGTCCGGCACGTAGATGTGCATGCGCATCCGGCCCGGGTTGTCGCCGAACGCGGTCACCTCGGTGAGCGAGGCGGCGTACGCGGGTTGGAGCGCGGGGGCCACCAGGCCGGCCGCCACCAGTGACGTGACCAGGCCGAGCAGCAGTTTCCTTCGGATCTTCACGGGGATGACTCCTTCGATCACCTGTGCGGGGTGGGTGTGGGGGGTCGCGCGCTGTGCGGTCACGGGTGCGCCCGACTCCCCGTGGTGATCGCGCCTCGCCCACTACGTGTGCTCGCCCTGTGCCCGGCTGCGTACGGCGTCGCGTAGCAGATAGTGTTCCTCGCGGTCGCCGAAGTGTCAATCGATGCATCTCGATCAGAGCGCGATGGTGCCGACACCGCCGTCCGGGCGGTCCGTCTACAGTCGGTGCACCGTCCCTGAGTCGAGCCGGGAGCGCCTGTGGCAAACCCCTTCACGATCGAGGAGATCTATCCCGACGAGGGGGACGAGCCGCCGCGACTGCCCCGACGGCAGGCCGGCAGTTCCCCGCAGGACCTCGCGGTGACCCTGCTGGCCGACTACACGCTGCGGACCCGGGCGCGGGTCCCGTCCGCGGCCCTCGTCGCGCTGCTCGCCGAGTCCGGTGTGAGTACGGCCGGCGCGCGCGCCGCGATCAGTCGGTTGGCCCGTCGCGGTGTGCTGGAGGGCAGCCGGGAGGGTCGACGCAGCTCCTACCGGCTCAGCCGGGCCGCCGCCGCGAACCTGTCCAGCGGCGGGAGTTGGATCCTGGCCGCGACCACCGAGGTGGTCGCGTGGGACGGCTGCTGGACCATCGTCGCCTTCTCCCTGCCCCAGGACCGTGGCGCGCAGCGGCGGGCCCTGCGCGGCCAGCTCCGTTGGCTCGGGTACGCGCCCCTGTACGACGGGCTGTGGATCTCGCCGTACGAGCTGAGCCCACCGGGCAGAGCCCAGCTCGCCCGGTTCACCCCGGGTGCCGTCACGGTGTTCCGTGGACGGCAGGCCGACCTCGACGCCATCGCCCAGCGCTCTCCGATCGACGCCTGGGACATCGAGGCGATCAGCCGGCACTACGAGGAGTTCCTCCGACGGTGGACGCCCCTGGTGCCGGCGGTGCGGGCCGAAGGCGTCGACGGCGCGACGGCCGTGCGGACGCGTACCGAGGTCATGGACACCTTCCGCCGATTTCCCACCCTCGACCCGCGGCTGCCCCTGGACCTGCTGCCGGCCGGATGGCTCAGGCGGCCGGCGCGGGAACTCTTCGAGACCATCTACGACGGCCTTGCCGCACCCGCCGAGCGGCACGTCCGAGCGGTCGTCGCCCGGTTCGCCGAGGAGGCGCAGTCCGGCATCCGGGCGCACACCGCCGCCGACATCCTCGCCGGGGTACGCGGCGCCGAGACGGCCGACGACGCCCAGGGCTGCGCCTCCTGAGCGCGGAGTCGGCGGGCACCCGCCCCGCCGTCGACGTGTGTACCTTGTGGAGGACGCGCAGCGAGGGGGAGGCCGGATGAGCTCGCACGGCGGACACCCCGCGGCCACCGACCGGATCGACACGTCGGTCGCGCACCCGGCGCGCAGGTACAACTATCTGCTGGGCGGCAAGGACAACTTCGCCGCCGACCGGGCGTCCGGCGACGCGCTCGCGGCGGCGATGCCCACCATCCGGCTCGCCGCGGTCGAGAATCGGATGTTCCTGCAACGCGCGGTGCGCTTCCTGGCTGAGCGCGGCGTCCGGCAGTTCCTGGACATCGGGACCGGCATCCCGACCGCCGACAACACCCACGAGGTCGCGCAGGCCGTCGACCCGTCGGCTCGTGTCGTCTACGTCGACAACGACCCGATCGTCCTCGCCCACGCCCGTGCGCTGTTGTCCAGTGCGCCCGAGGGGCGGACGGCGTACCTCGACGCCGACCTTCGTGCGCCGGCCGAGATCCTCGCGCACCCCGACCTGCGCGCGACGTTGGACCTGACCCGGCCCGTCGCGCTGATGCTGGTGGCCATCCTGCACTTCGTCCGCGACGACGAGGGCCCCAAGGCCATCCTCGATCGGCTCGTCGCCGCGCTGCCGTCCGGCAGCTACGTGGTCGCCTCGCACGTGACCTGGGAACATCTGCCGCCCGCGGTCACCGCCGAGCTGGCCGCCAACAACCGCGACGGCCGCTTCCAGGCGCGCAGCACCGAGCAGTTCGCGGCCCTGTTGGACGGGCTGGACCTCGTCGAGCCGGGCATCGTCTCGGTGGCGCGGTGGCACGCCGACGACGCGCCGCAGCCACGTCCGTCCGTGCAGGACGTGTCGTTCAACGGCGCGGTCGCCCGCGTCCGCTGACGACAACCGTCACCGTCGCCGACGGGACGACCCGATCAGCGGGTCTTCTTCGTCGGCCGCTTCCGGGGCGGGGTCAGCAGGTCGGCGATCGCCGCGATCGCCGAGGGCACGATGCGGTAGTACGCCCAGACGCCGCGCTTCTCCCGCTCGATCAGACCGGCCTCGGTGAGGATCCGCAGGTGATGGCTCACGGTCGGCTGCGAGAGGTTGAGCGGCGCGGTGAGGTCGGTGACCGAGGCCTCGCCGTCCGGGGCGGCCTGGATCAGGCTGAGCAGGCGCAGTCGGGCCGGATCGGCGAACGCCTTCAGCACCCCCGCGAGCCGTTCGGCGTCGGCGCGTTTGATCGGCTCACCGGCAAGTGGCGAGATGGCAGGCATGGCGGTATTGGCAGTTCCCACGACAGTCATCGTTCCACCAACGGACGGATCCGAGCGGCCGAACCGGACAAATCATCGGTTCGATGATGTGCTTCTCGCAACACCACCCCCTGCCGCACGCCCACGGTCAGCTCCCCGCCGGCGCCGGCGAGACGGGCGTGGCGCCGGGACGCCGACGCCGGGACACCACGCCCGCGACCACGTCGACGACCAGAAAGGCGAGCAGGCTGAGGCCGAACAGGGGTAGGGCCCAACCCACCGCCACGGTCACCGCCGCGCCGAGCAGCACCGCCCACCGGGGCAGCCGACGTACGCCTCCACGGGCCGGCGGCGCGCCCACGAGCGCGCGGCGGTCGGCGCGGGTCGGCCGACGCTGCCACCACATCCGGTAACCCCAGACGACGACGCAGAGCAGCCCCAGGGCGAGCGCGGCGAGCAGGATCTGGTTGACCGGGCCGAAGAGCACACCCATGTGGGCCTGGATGCCGAGACCGCTCAGCTTGGCCAGCAGGGGCCAGTCGGCGAAGTCGCTCCGGGCGGTGATCGTCGCGCTGGTGGGGTCGACGGCGACCCGGTCCTTCGCGACCGGCCAGGTGTTGTCGATCTGCGTGACGGTCCACGCGGTGCCCGGCTCCGCCGGGGTCATCTCGACCGGGCCGGAGAGGTCGGCCGTACGGGCAGCCGTCAGGACCCGGTCGAAGGCCGCCGGGTCGACGACCCCTTCCGCCGGCGCGTCGCCGTGGTGGTGACCGCCGCCGGTCTCGGCCGGAACGGCCGTGAGGCTGGTGGAGATCTCGGGCGAGCGCGCGTCGAGGGCGTCGAGGCCGGCGCCGAAGTTGGCTCCGGCGTACCGGGACCAGGTCAGGCCGGTCACCGAGAGGAACAGCAGACCGACGACCAGCCAGACACCGGTCGTGGCGTGCCACCCCCGGGTACGGCGGACACCCCTGCCGGTGGACAGGTTCGGCACGAACAGGTGTCGGGCGGCGGACCGGGAGGCCCTGCGTCGTCGCCACCACAGGAGCAGACCGCCGAGGGCCAGCACCCAGAGCCAACTCGCCGCCAGCTCCGAGTAGTGCCGGCCGACCGCGCCCAGGTGCAGGTTGCGGTGCAGGTCGTCCAGCCAGGTGGTGGCCGGCGTGGAGCCGAACCAGGTGGTGAGCTGGCCCCGGACCTCGGCGGTGTACGGGTCGACGTAGACGGTGTGCACCTTCTCGCCGAGCTCGGGCAGGGAGAACGCCACCCGGGTGGTCCGGTCGCCGTCTCCGGGCTGGACGGTGGCGATGGTCCCGGTGGGGTGCGCGGCGCGGGCGGCGGCGACCTGGTCGGCGAGGGGGAGGGGACGGTCACCGCGCGCGCCCACGGTCAACCGGTCGCCGTAGAGCGCGCCGTCCACCTGGGGCGCGACCGTGTAGGCGAGCCCGGTCAGCGCGGCGACCACGAGGAACGGCGCGACGAGGATGCCGGCGTAGAAGTGCAGCCGGACCAGCAGCGCGCCGAACGGCGAGCTGCGCCGGCTCGGCGGGATCGAGGGTTCCGCCGGGGTGGATTCCTCCGGCGTGGGCGGGCCGGTCAGCTCGGTCAGTGACATGTCTGGTAGTCGCGACATCGGCCCGTGTGGTTCCCGCCACTTTCCGGATCGGCCGCGGTCAGGGCAGATTGACGGTGTACTCGGCGGTCTGGACCTTGCCGTCGACCTGGAAGTCGAAGAAGGCCCGGTACCGGCCGGCACTGGGGACGGTCAGCCAGAAGGCCACCGCGTCGTCGACGAGATCCCGCTCCGGGTGCACGTGCACGTACCCGAGATCACCCTCGCGGACGACGACCAGGTGCCCGTACGCGCCCAGGTACGGCTGCGGCCGCACCGGGCCGGCGGCGTCCGTGCGGGTGATCTGGAAACGCACCGGCGCCGTCACCCCGGCCGTGGGCGTGCCGGTCATCGACACCGTGAACGCCCCGGCCGTCGCCTGTGCCTGGGCCGCCGGCAACGCGGCCGGCGCGTACACGCCCGGCACGTGGTGGTCGACGCCCAGCACGAGGGGGATCTGCCGGCCGTCGGGGGCGTCGACGGAGAAGTCGGCGTAGACGCGGTACCCACCGGGCCGGGCCAGGGTCAGCGGGACGCTCCACGTGCCGTCGGCCGCCATGCTCGGATGCAGGTGCTGGTAGCCGCCCAGGTCGCGACCCACCACGATCATGTGCAGGGGCTTGTCGTGGACGACGGCGAAACGGGTCACCGGCTGCCGGTCGGTCCCGACGATCCGGAACCGGTAGTCGGCGCGTACGCCGCTCGGCTGGGACCGCTCCACGGGTTGCAACGTGTACCCGCCGGCGCTGACCGTCGTCCCGGCCGCCAGGCTCTCGCCCGCGCCGGCGTCCCCCGGGTGCGAGTGCGGGCCGGTCCCGGGTGCGTGGTCGTGCCCGACCCCCGCCGAGAGGGCGGAGCTGGACGATCCACCGCCGGGACCCGCTTGCCGCCGCGCGTCACCGGCGGGGGACGCGTCGTCCGAACCGATTCGGGCGAGACCGAAGCCGGCCAGTAGCGCCGCCACCAACCCGCCGACGAGCAACGCCAGGTGGGCGTTGGTCAGCCGCGCCCCTCGTACCGCAGCGGCGTCGTCCGGCTCGGGCCGCGACGCCTCGGCGACCGACCCACGGTCCGGGTCCGGCACGGCCGACGAGGATCCGGCCGCGACCCGGCTGCGCGCGGCCGGCACGACGCCGCCGCGCTGACGGCCGGCGCTCCCACCCTTGCGGCCGCCGCCCGACCTGGGCGTGGCCCCGCGCCGTCCGGCGGACGCCTTCGAGCCACGGGCCCGGCGCGAGGCGCTGGCGGCAGAGGAGCGACGACGCCAGGTGACGAACCCGGCGACGGCCGCGAGGACCGCGATCGCGCCGCCGACCCACAGCAGGACGCCGGACCCGCTTCCGCTGTCCGAGGACGCCGGTGCGGGAGGTACGGCCGGCGACCCGGTGGGCGCGGCCGACGCGGCGGGCGTCTGGCCCGCGGACGAGTGCTGCTCGATGGCCGCCAGCAGCGCGGGATCCGGCTGCTGGGTCGGCGGCTGCCACCCCTGCGGCGCTGTGGTCGCGCGGCCGGAGTAGCGGAAGGTCATGGTGCCGCGGACCGCGTCGCCGTCCGAGGCCACCGACAGGTAGCTCACCGAGTACTGTCCGGCCGCCGGTAGGTGCGCGAGCGAGATCACCGCCGGGAACCCGGTCGTGTACTCGCGCGGCTGGAACTGCCCGTCGACGAGGAAGTACTCCCGCACCGGCTTGGTCAGGGGCTTCGGCTCCCCGTAGGTCCAACCGTTGTCGACGCGTACGCCGTTCGGCGCGGTGATCGTGAAGTACGCGTTGGCGCCGACCTTCTCGGTGAAGTACAGCGCCACCGACGTCAACGGGGTCGTGACGGTGGCGCCGTCGGCCGGTGTGGACATCCCGAGCGTCCCGTGCGCCGTCGCGGGTTGGGCGGACGCGAGGAGGGTGACCGCCGTGGCGAGGGCGAACGCGAACAGACCCGAGACCAGCCGGCCGAAGCTCTGGGGGAGACGACGCATCTGAACATCCTCGCCACGGCGAGGCTTTTTTCAAGAGGAGCCGATCTTTTTTCACGAATGCAAAAAGGGGCGCCGGCAGACTCGTCCCGCGTGGCGCTGCCGTGCGCGCCACGCGGGACTCGCCCCGGGGTGTCAGCCGGCGCTACAGGAGCGGATCTGTGGCCGGGCGCTGCTGTTGCCGTTGAACATCGTGGTGAAGCCGAAGGTGTTGCCGCTGCCGTTGGACCGCACGGTCATCACCGTGCCGCTGCTGTCCCAGGTGGCATTGCCGTTCCAGACGGTGGAGACCCGCTGCGGCGAGGTGAGGGCCACGACCACGGTCCAGGTGGTGCTGCCGCTGACCGTCACCGACGTGTTGTACCGGTCGCCCCACACGTTGGTGGTCGACGCGGTGGCGGTGCAGGAGCCGCCGCTGGGCGGTGGGGTGGTCGCGCTGGGGGGCGGCGTGGTGCCGCTCGGCGGCGGGGTGGCGCCGTCGGGCGCGACCGCCCGGCCGGTGGACGGCGAGATCATGCCCGGGCAGAGGTTGCGGCTGGTCAGGTTGGCCATGATCTGCCCGATGGCGTCCCGGGTGTTCTGGATGCCGTCGTGCATGAGGATGACCTGGCCGGCCTGGAGGCGACTGGCGTTCGAGACGATCTGGCTGACGCTGGCGCCGTTCCAGTCCTGCGAGTCGACGTCCCAGATCACCTGGCGCATCCCGAGCGAGGAGGCGACGGACTGGAGGGTGGAGTTGGTCTCTCCGTACGGAGGCCGGAACAACTGGGGTCGGGTGCCGGTCGCCGACTGGATGGCCGAACTCGTCTGGGACAGGTCGGACTGCATCTGGGACTGACTCATCGACGTCATGTGGGCGTGGTTCCAGCTGTGGTTACCGACCCACATGCCGGCGGCCACCTGCGCCTGCGCCGCCGACCGGTTGTTCTGCACGTTCTGCCCGACGTTGAACATGGTGGCCCGTACGCCGTTGGCGCGCAGCACGTTCAGCAGAGCGCTGGTGCTGCCGGTCGGACCGTCGTCGAAGGTGAGACCGACGTAGCCGTTGCAGGTGGCGGCGTTCGACGGGGTGGCGGTGGCCACGACGACGATGCCGCACGCCGCGGCGGCGGTGACGAGGATGGACAGCGCCGCCCGTAGTGGCCTGGACCGTACGAGCGTGCCAGCGGAGACAGTGCTCATCTGAGCCCCTTCTACCGGCCCGGGCCGTCGCGGTGTGGAAGGAGAGCACGGTCCGGAGGTGGTGGGTGGTGGGTGGGGAGATCGACGGCGACCGCACGGACGTCGGATCGCATCGATCACGGTGGATCGGAGTATTGCAGCGTAAATTCGGGGCAGTCAACAAGTTCCGGAAGTCCTCCGAGAGCGGGGTGCGGTCGTCGCGGATCGACCATCCTCGTGCCGAGCAGTGGCGATCCGCCTGCGACGAGGCGCGGACCGTCGGCGCGTCGGCCCCTCGGAGGTCGAGCTCCGATCGCGGTGGTCCGGAAATTCATCGGAACTATCGGCGTCAATCCGGTCGATGAATGGCGTCCCTTGCCGTCGGTTGTGAGTTCAATTGCCTGGCCGATGCGCGGGGACCAGTGTGGACGACTGTTGACCGCCTTGGGTCTGCCGTCTGACCTTTCGCAAAGTTTCCGAGAAACGTTGACATCGCGCTCGCGTCGTACCAATACTTTCGCCACCGACGGACCTCGATGAGCGTCGATCAGGGTCGTCCACGGCGACCCGAACGCCGGCCGCCGATGGCGGGGCGGGCCGGCCGACGCCGTCGCGTCGCACGACGTCGGTGCGCGCAGGGATCCACCCGCCGGGAGGCCCGCCCGGCCGGGTGGAACTGCGCTGCGGGGCCGCCCGGAGCGGCGGACCGGGCGGTCCGGCTCGGCGCCGACAGGCGCTGGTGGCGCGGCGGTTGCTGGGCCGCCGCGCCACGCCGCTCCCGCACACCGCCCCGCCCTGTCGCGCCACACCGCGCCGCCGCGTTGCCGCGCTGTCCCGTCACACCGCGCCGCCACGTTGCCGCGCTGTCCCGTCACGCCGCGCTGCCACGCCATTACGTCGCATCGAAACCGATCCGTGCAGAGCCGGCTTTGTTGACGCGGTTTGTCCTCGATCGATCGAGATCGTTGACATGTGCCGGAATTCCATCTTGGATGGTCGATGTTGTCTTCTCGTCGGTCTGGTTGGGCGCGTTGGGTCGCCCGACGTGGGGTCGGGCCGGCCGACGCCCCGACCTTGGAGGACGGATGAGCATTTTCGCGCGGCTCAGACCACGACGGCTCCTGCCGCCGATGATCGTGGCAGTGCTGGTGGCCGTGACGCTCGGCGTGCCGGCGGCGGCGGCCGGTCCGTCGACGATCGTCAGCGCGGCCTCCGGCCGGTGCCTGGACGTGGTGGGCGGTGGCCGGACCGCCGGCACCGGGATCAACATCTATGACTGCCTCGGGCAGGCCAACCAGGCGTGGACGCTCACCGACGCCGGCGAGTTGCGGGTGTACGACGCGACGATGTGCCTGGACGTCGTCGGCCAGGACACCACGGCGCCGGCCGCCGTGCAGATCTACGGCTGCACCGGCGGCGCCAACCAGCGCTGGCGGATCAACACCAACGGGACCATCGTCGGCGTCCAGTCGGGACTCTGCCTCGACGTGACGGGTGGCGGCACCGCCAACAGCACGACGGTCGGCCTCTGGACCTGCAACGGGCAGGCCAACCAGCGGTGGACGTCGTCGTTCGGCAGCGCCGACACCCAGCCACCCACAACGCCCGGCAGCGCCCGGGTGAGCGGACTGACCTGCAACTCGGTGACGTTCGCGTGGAACGCCTCGACGGACAACGTCGCGGTGGCGTTCTACGACATCTACCACGATGGCCAGCTCATGACGTCGGTGAGCGGAAGCACCCTGTCCGCCAACCTCACCGTCGTGCCCGGCGCGACCTGGGGGCTGTACGTCAACGCGCGAGACGCCGCCGGGAACGTGTCGCAGGCCAGCTCCACCGTGACGATCACCCCGCCGCAGTGCCAGGCCGACACCGTGCCGCCGAGCACGCCGACGCAGCTCACCGGCACCGCCTCGGGCACCACCGTCACACTGCGCTGGACCGCGTCCACCGACAACGTCGGAGTCCGGGCGTACGACGTCTACCGCGGTGGCGTGAAGATCGGCGCCGTCACGGGTGCTCCGCCGGTGACCACCTTCACCGACAGCGGCCTGGCGGCGAACACCACCTACCAGTACCAGGTGGCGGCCCGCGACGGGCAGGACAATGTCTCGGGGCGCAGCGCCTCCGTCGCGGTGAGCACCGGCGCCACCTGCGCCAACCCGGTGTGCACCGTACGGCAGGTCGCCACCGACACCGACGTGCCGTGGGGGCTGGTGACGCTGCCGGACGGGACGGTCCTCTACAACCGCCGCGACGCGCACGACATCGTCCAGCTCGACCCGGCCACGGGGGCGAAGACCACCGTCGGCACGGTGCCGAACGTGCAGAGCACCGACGGTGAGGGTGGCCTGATGGGCCTGGCGATCTCGTCGAGCTTCGCCAGCGACCGCTGGCTCTACATCATGCACACCTCGCCGACCGACAACCGGATCGTGCGGATCAAGCTGGAAAACGGCCGGCTCACCACCGCCGGCGAACAGGTCCTGCTCACCGGGATCCGGCGCAACAAGTACCACAACGGCGGCCGGCTGCGCTTCGGCCCGGACGGCAAGCTGTACGCCAGCACCGGCGACGCGCAGAACGGCGCGTACGCCCAGGACCGCGCCGCTCTCGAGGGCAAGATCCTGCGACTCAACCCGGACGGCAGCGTGCCGAGTGACAACCCGTTCGGCAACTACGTGTGGAGCTACGGTCACCGCAACCCGCAGGGGCTCGCGTTCGACTCGCAGGGCCGCCTGTGGGAGCAGGAGTTCGGCAACTCGATCATGGACGAGACGAACCTGATCACCAAGGGCGGCAACTACGGCTGGCCGGCCTGCGAGGGCACCAGCGGCACCTGCGGCACCGCCGGCTACATCGCGCCGGCACGCACCTACCCGACCGCCGAGGGCTCCTGCTCCGGCATCACGATCGTGCGCGACGCGCTGTACGTGGCGTGTGCGCGGGGCGCGCGGATGTACCGCGCGGTGATCAGCGGCAGCAGCCTGACGAACGTGCAGACGTACTTCAGTGGCACGTACGGCCGGCTGCGCACGGTGGAGCCGGCCCCGGGTGGGGGTCTGTGGCTGACCACCACGAACACCGGTGACAAGGACAGCACCCCGAACAACAGCAACGAACGCGTCCTGCACGTCACCCTCGGCGGTTAGGGGCGTTCGCCGACGGTCACCGCATCGCCAGGGTGACCGTCGGCGGACGGCAGGTGCTTCTGAGGTTCGGCGAGCGTTCACGTTCCGCTCGCGGCGAGGTCATCGGGGCCGGCCGTCTCCCACCTAGCGTGGCCAGGGCATCTGCACCTGAAGAGCTGAGGTTTCGCACCATGTCCCTGCGTCACGTTCTGGCCGGCCTCGTCGTCCTGCCCGCGCTCGCCGTTCCGGTGGCCGCGCACGCGTCGACCGTCGACAGCGCCAACGCGCTGCTGCCCCAGAAGACCCACTTCGACCTCCAGGCGCACCGCGGTGGCATCGGCATGACCACCGAGGAGTCGCTGGAGGGCTTCGCCAAGGCCCTGCGCCTCGGCGTCACCACCCTGGAGATGGACACCCAGATCACCAGGGACCAGAAGGTCGTCGTCAACCACGACCGCCAGGTCAGCGCGCAGAAGTGCGCCGACACCGCGCCGGTTGTGGCCGGTGACCCGATGTACCCGTACGTCGGCAAGTACCTCAAGGACCTCACCCTCGCCCAGGTCAAGACCATGAACTGCGGCTACCAGCAACTCCCGGGCTTTCCCGAGCAGGAGCAGGTCGAGGGCTTCCGCATGGTCGAGTTGAGGGACGTCCTCGACCTCGTCAAGAGCTACCACGCGAAGCAGGTCACCCTCAACATCGAGACGAAGGTCGAGGCGGGAGCACCCGAGCAGACCGCGCCCCGCGAGCTGTTCGTCCGGCGGGTCTTCGAGGAGATCCACGCCTCCGGCATCGAGAAGCAGGTCACCATCCAGTCGTTCGACTGGGGCGCGCTGAAGGAAATGCACCGGCTCGCGCCGAAGTGGCCGCTGGTGGCCCTGACGAACTACGACTTCCTCCAGGTCGGCAAGCCCGGCGCGTCCCCGTGGCTCGGTGGGATCGACGCCGACGACTACGACGGTGACTTCGTCAGGGCGGCCGCCGCCATCCCCGGCGTCACGGCCCTGTCGCCGAACTACGGATTCCCGCAGAACGGCACCATCGCCGACCCGAACTTCCGCTTCTACCCCGACGCCAGCATGATCGCCGAGGCGCACGCCCGTGGCCTGAAGGTCATCCCGTGGACCTGCGACGACCCGGCCACCGTGTCCGCGCTGATGGACATGGGCGTCGACGGGATCATCACCAACTACCCCAACCGCGTGCGGGAGATCATGGCCGAGCGCGGCATGCGCCTGCCGAAGAGCTACCAGCCCCGCCACTGATCTCGGGTCGGCCCCGATCCGTGAACCGTCACCCGGATCGGGGCATCCAACTCTGTGACAGGTGAAATCACGGAGAAGGGACCCCCATGCGCTACGGGACGCTCACCTCGATGGCACTGAGCCTCACCATGGTCACCGGCTGCACGCCGGCGACGGAACGGCTCGGCGGTGACGCGGCGCCCGCCGGCTCGCCCCGGGCGAGCGCGAGTACCGCAGCGCCCTCGGCGTCGAGCGTTGCCGCGACCGGCAGCCCACGGCCGAGCGGTTCCGCCAGCCGCACCGCCGGGCCGACCGCCTCGGCCACCCGTACCTCGGGGTCGAGTGGGTCGAGCGGTCAGTCCAGCGCGATCCGGCAGACCGACTGGCCCAACGCCACGATCACCAACCTGCGCTTCTGCGGGCAGTCCGACGACACCGTCCGATTCCGCGACGGCTCGAACGGCTTCGACGTGCCGTGCACGATCCTGCCCGGCGGCGCCCGCCCGGTGTACGCCGAGTTCGTGGTCGAGGAGCCGGCCAACGCGCCGTCGACGGAGGACGCGCTCGTGCTGGTGGAGCTGGGCAACCCCGGTGCCGCACGTCGGCAGGCGCTGGTGCCGGTCCAGCTCTCCGACAACGGTCGAGGGCTGTACGCGTGGCCGGTCATCGCCGGCGACGCGCCGGCCGCGGGTGGCGCGCAGGTCATGACCTTCACGTCGTACCGGGTGGTGGGGCAGACCGTGGAGGCCACCGTCCGGCGCACGGATGGCGGCAGCGAGACCCGGCGGTGGCGCAAGGCCGACGGCGCCGGCAACTGGGAGCGGTTCTAGCCTTGCGCGACCGTCGGGCCGTCCACCCGCAGGGTGTCGAGGACCTCGTCGGTGCGGTCCACCCCTCCGGTCTGTCTGACCTGGACGTAGACGCCGAAGGCGCCCTCGGGCGCGACCAGGGTGACCTCGCTGAAGGACATCGTGGTGCCGCGGCACCCCGACCAACGCCCGACGCTTCCCGTCAGGGCGCCGACCGTGACCGCGCGATCGGCCGCGCGGGTGCACTCGCTGTGGTCCGGCAGGGCCGGCCTGCCCGCCGGACCGGCGAGCGACGGGCTCGCCCCGGCGAAGACCCCGGACGTCACGTTGCCCACGTCGGGCCAGGCCGCGAGGTCTGGCCCGACGAGCAGGCCCGGGCCACGGCCGGCGGTCAGACCGACCACGGCCGGGTTCCAGCCGCGGTCGCGCAACTGCCGGGCCCAGTCGTCGGGTACGGCGATCGACAGCGCTCCGGTCACGTCGCTCACCCGCGTCCAGCCGTGCGGTGCGACCGGAACCGGGGTCGATCCCGCCAGGACAAGCGTCGCCGCGGCGACGCCGACGGCGGCCACGGACCGCAGGACACGCCGCAGCGCCGGACGTGCCCGACCCGGCGGCGTGGCGAGCACGTCCTCCAGGGCCGAGGCGTACGCGGTGGCGGTCGGCCAACGCCGGTCCCGATCGCGGTGCAGGGCCCGGCGTACGACGCGCTCGACGGCGGCGGGCAGCCGGCGTGCGGTCGCCGGGGCCTGCCCGGGCGGGCCCCCGGTCAGCATGTGGTGGGTCAGGGCGCCGATCGAGTAGACGTCGGCCCGTTCGTCCAGCCCGCCGTCCGCGAGCTGTTCGGGCGCCATGTAACCGGGTGTGCCGGCGACCAGTGTGAGGCCGGAGGCGTGCGCGAGTGTCTTCGCCAGCCCCAGATCGGCGACCAGCACGCGGCTTCCCGACCGGGCGGTGTCGAAGAGGACGTTGGAGGGCTTGAGGTCCCGGTGCAGCACCCCGTTGTCGTGCAGGACCGCCACCGCGCGGGCGATGTCGACGGCGATGCGCAGGGCTTCGTGGACCGGGAGTGGACCGTCGGCCAGCCGGTCGGCGAGCGAACCGCCGTCGGCGTACGTCATCACCAGGTACGGCCGGCCGTCGGGCAGTTCGCCGACGTCCAGCACCCGGACCAGGTGGTCGGAGTCCACCTGCCGCATGAACCGTGCCTCCTGGCGGAACCGGGCCCGGATGTCGGCCCGCTGTGACCAGTTCTCGGCGAGCACCTTGACGGCGACCGGGGACCGCAGCTCGTCGTCGTACGCCAGCCACACGGTGGCGAACGCTCCGGCGCCGACGGAGTGCGCGACGCGGTACCTGCCGATCTGCGACGGAATGGACACGGCCGTATTATGCGGCGACAACACGGACGACCGGGGGGCGTCGACAGTGGACAGGTCGGAGACAGAGGAACTGGCGCGCCGGGCCGCGGCCGGCGAGGCGGCGGCGCTCGACCATCTGCTGTCCGCGATCGGGCCGCGGGTGCTGGAGCAGTGTGGTCGGTTCCTGCCGTGTCGGCAGGACGCCGAGGAGGCGGCCCAGGACGCGCTCATGCAGGTCGCCAGACATATCGAGCGGTTCGAAGGCAGGTCGTTGTTCGCGACCTGGCTGCACGCGGTGGTCGCCAACTCGGCCCGGCAGACGTACCGCTCGTTGCGGCGGCGCGCCGTGGAGCACCCCAGCGAACTGCTGCCCGTCGAGGTCGCCGACCCGCGTACGACGAGCGTCATCGCCGGGACCCGTCTGGACCTGCTCGACGCGCTGGAGAGGCTGGAGGCGCACCGGCCGGAACTCGTCACGGCGCTCGTGCTCCGCGACTTCTGCCAGTTGGACTATCCGCAGATCGCCGCTCAGATGGGCATCCCGGTCGGGACGCTCAAGTCGCGGATCCACCACGCCCGCCGGCACGTACGGGAGTCGTTGCGGGAGCGGTGAGCCCTGCACGCCGGCGGAATACGCACGGGCGCCGGTCAGGCAGGGTGCTCGATGAGCCTTCTCGACGTCCGCTGGGCCGGCACGCCGGTCGGACGATGGCCCGCGTCCACCTCCGCCGTCCACGGGGGCTGCGCGTCCGGCGTCCGCCACCGGGCCACCCGTGCCCCCGGCGCAGCCGCCGAGTCCGCGTGCTGTCCGGTGTCCACGCCGGTCGTCGGACCGCCGGCCGGTGCAATGCCCAACTCCCGCATCCGCTCGACGTACGTGCGGTAGCGGCGTTGCGCCTCACCGTGCCGCCCGGCCGAGCGCAGCACCTGCACCAACTCCAGGTGGGCGTCCTCGTCGTACGGGTCCCGGTGCACCAGCCGCATCAGGTAGACGAGCTTCTGGTCGGTGTCCGCGGTGTGCTGGGCCAGTGCCCGCAGCACGCTGGTGTGGGCGACCTGCGCCTCCTCCCGCAGCGGCTGGGCCCAGTCCTCGTACGGGTCGTCCGCGAGAAAGTCGCCGCCGTACAGCTCGTCGGCGCGGACCAGCGCGCGGGCCGTGTCGGGGTGCCCGGCCCGCAGGGCGGCCTGCGCCTCCTCGGCCGCGGTGAGGAACGTCTCGACGTCCACGTCGATCACGTCGAGGTCGACCGCCACCGAACCGCGGTCGGCCAGCACCGCCCCCCGACCGCTGGTGCTGAGCACCCGACGCAACGTGGACAGCAGCACCGACAGCCGGTTCGCGGTGCGCGACGGTGACTCGTCCGGCCAGAGCAGCTCCATCAGCCGGGCCCGGGGCACGGCCCGGCCCCGGTGCGCGACGAGGATCTTCAGCAGGTCCCGGGCCTTCTTGGACTGCCACTCGCCGTACGGGACGACGGCGCCGGCCCGGAACACCCGGAAGTCGCCGAGGGTGTGGATGACCACCGCCGGTACGCGCAGCGTGATCGCGGTGAGCCCGTCCGCGACGCCCGGGTCGAGGCGTACCCCGCAGCGGCGCAGCTTCTGCTCGGCGCCCTCGGCGCCGCGACGGGCCTGCCGACCCTGCAACCGTGCGGCGATCAGCCGGACGGTGGCCTCCTCGGCCGCGTCGCCCAGCTCCCGGCAGAGCGCCGCCGCGTCGTCGAGCAGCCCGGCGGACGCGCGTGGGTCGTCCGCCGCGAGGACAGTGAGCTGAAGCGCCTCGACGAGGGTGGCCCGTCGCCGCCCGACGGTGGCCCCGGTGCGGGCCTCGGCGGCGTCGAAGTGGGCGGCGGTGGTGTCGCCGCGCAGCAGCGCCACCCAGCCGCGCGCCAGCAGGGCGTACGGCCGGTCGAGCTCGCGAGCCATGGTGACCGCCCGATCGGCGAGATCCTGTGCGGCGGCCAGATCGTCGGCGGCACGGATCCGCGCCAGCTCGGCGAGCACCCAGGCCGGGTAGGCGGGACGCGGTGCGGACGTGGCCAGAGCGCTCAGCGCGCCCTCCAACGCCTGCCGGGCCTGGCGTGGCTCCCGCCGCCGGCGGTGCACCATCCCGAGGGCGGCCAGCGAGAACGCCTCGTCGGCGGTGACACCCGCCAGCTCCCGCAGCCGAAGCCCCGCGGCGCCGTCGGCGAGCGCCTCCTCCAACCGACCGAGCTGGCACTTGGCGGCGGCCGCCAGGGTCAGCGCGTACGGCTCGAAGCCGGAGTCACCCGCCACCTCGGTCAGTCGTACGGCCGCCTCGGCCTGCCGCAGCGCCTCGACGGCGTCACCGGCCCGCAGCAGGTGGCCGGCCAGGTTCAGGTGGACCATCAGCCGGAACAGGTTGGCGTCGGCACGGCGCAGCCCGTCGGTCGCCTCCGCCCGTCCGAGGGTCGCCGCCGCGTCGCCGGTGGCCGCGGCGAACAGGACGACCACCCGGGCGTACGCCTGGTGGGCGGTCGGTACGCCGCACGCGTGGGCGGCGCGGGCCGCCTCCTCGACGTCGGCGCCGGCCCGCTCGATGTCGTCGTCGAGCAGGTGCTGCACCGCGGCGTGGCAGTACGTCTGCACGGCGTGCGGCCCGGTCGCGCCGATCGGCGCGGTCGCCAGGAGGGCCGTCGCCAGGTGTGGTTCCCCGGCGAGGTGGTGCCGCAGCGCCGTGCGCCAGATCTGGGCGACCGGGTCGTCGGTCTCATCGGGATCCGCGGTGAGCAGGTCGGGTTGGGTGGCGAGCCACAGGTGCGCCGCCGTGCGGTCACCGGTGGTGGCGAGATGACGCAGCGCCCGCCCCGGATCACCGCTCGTGGGTTGTCGTTCTGCCGCCGACGCGTCGCCTCCACCTTCGCTGCGGGCCGGCGTCGACGTGCGCCAGGCATGGTTGACAAGGTCTCCGGACATTCACCGCTCCTGTGTTCTCTCGTGGAGGCTCAGGCGAGCGAAGAGACAACCGGGCCCTGCGAGTCGTCGCCCGGCGTGGCTTCCCCCCGGCACGATCATCGCCTCCATCGAGCGGCATCGCCATAACCAAAAGAGTCGGTGTACTTACTGACTGCAATGCGCTATCGGCATAAAGCCGCGCTCAGGTTTCCCTCAGGCCGCCGCAACGGCACCCGAACGGCCCGTACAAGCAACTGGCACGGGTGCGGGCCAGACTCCCGGTCATTGCGTGTCACCCGCCGATCGGAGCTGAGATCCGATGACCGAACAGCCAATTGTTGCTGGCCTTTCCGCCTTCTGGGGGCGGCAGCTCGCCGCCCTCCCCGAACCGCCGGACCTGCCCTTTCCGCCGACCACGGACCCGCCCGGCGACGCCCGAGTCGACCTGGGCGACGAGCTCGATCCGCAGGTCAGCGCGTTGGCCGGCGTGTTCGCGCTGCTGCGCCGCTGGGTCGGTGGTCGGGACCTGCTCGCCGCGACGCCGTCCGCGTCGTCCGGTGCCGGGCGCTGGTTGCCGGTCCGGGTCCGGCTGCCCGAGGATCCCACCTGGACCGAGCTGCGGGGCCTGGTCCGAACGGCGCTGTGTGAAGCCCGCGAGCACGATACGGAATTGCCCGAAAATCCGCTCGACTATCGGCCGGTGGTATCGATTGGGCCCGATCAACCGCCGCCCGGTAATCGTGGGACGTTGCGACTGCTGATCGACGACGCCGATGAACGACCGACGGCCACGGTGGGCGGGCACCCCCACGCCACGTCGATCGCGACCGCGCTCGCCGTCCTGCTCGACCGGGCGCGGGAACGCCCCGCGGCCCGTCTGTCCGACCTGCCGCTGCTCGACCCGGCGACCGAACGGCGGGTGGTGCGGGACTGGAACGCCACCGACACCGACTATCCGCGCGAGTCGTCGGTGCCCGCCCTGTTCGCCGAGTGGGCCCGGCGGACCCCGGACGCGCCCGCGCTGCGCGACGACGAGCGGACCCTCGACTACCGCGAGGTGGACCGGCGTGCCAACCACCTGGCCGGGCATCTGCTCCGACTCGGGATCGGCGCCGAGACGATCGTCGGGATCTGCCTCGCCGACACCACGACCTGGGTGGTCGCCGCCCTGGCCACGCTCCGGGTCGGCGCCGCGTACCTGCCGCTGGACCCCGGTTACCCGCCGGAGCGGCTGGCGCTGATGTGCCAGGACGCCGCGCCGGGCGTCATCCTGCACGCCGCCGCGCTGGCCGACCGGCTTCCCGACGACGGCACACCTCGGATCGCCGTGGACCGGCTGCCCGCCGACGACGGCCCGGCGCAGCCTCCGGCGGTGACGGTCCACCCCGACCAGCTCGCGTACGTCATGTACACGTCCGGGTCCACGGGCCGGCCCAAGGGCACCGGCGTCACCCATCGCAACATCGTGCGGCTGGTCCGCGACACCACCTTCGTCGACGTACGCCCCGACGACGTGATGGGGCAGGCCGCCACGATGTCGTTCGACGCGGCCACGCTGGAGGTCTGGGGCGCGCTGCTCAACGGCGCCTGCCTCGCGGACCTGGACATCAACGACGTGATCGTGCCGGATCGGCTCCGCGCCCGACTGCGCGACACCGGCGTGACGATGATGTTCCTGGCCACCTCCGTGGCCCGGCAGGTGGCGACCGAGGCGCCGGACGCCCTGGCCGCGCTGCGGTACCTCACCTTCGGTGGCGAACAGGCCGACCGGGCCGCCGTGGACCGGCTCCGGGCGGCCTGTCCGGGCACGACGCTCGTCAACGGGTACGGCCCGACCGAGGCGACCACCTACAGCACCACGTACGACTGCGCCCGGCTCACCGCCGCGGACCCGGTCGTGCCGATCGGCGGCCCGATCGCCAACACCCGCGTGTACGTGCTGGACCGCCTGTTGCAGCCGGTGCCGCCGGGCGTGCTGGGCGAGCTCTTCATCGGCGGGTACGGGGTGGCCCGTGGTTATCTGGGCCGCCCCGACGCGACGGCCGAGAAGTTCGTGCCCGACCCGTTCGGGCCCCGCGCCGGGGGCCGGCTCTACCGCACCGGCGACGTGGTCCGGCAGCGCCCCGACGGGTTGATCGAGTTCGTCGGCCGGTCCGACCACCAGGTGAAGATCCGCGGTTACCGGGTCGAGCCGGGCGAGGTGACCGAGGCGCTGCGCGGCGGCAAGCTGGTCCGCGACGCGATCGTGCGCGCCGACCGCGACGCCGCCGGCGACTCCCGGCTGGTCGCGTACGTCGTGCCCGACGAGGGGGTGGGCGTCGAGGCGATCCGGGAACGGGCCCGCGAGCAACTGCCCGACCATCTGGTGCCGGCCGTGTTCGTGGTCCTGCCCCGGCTGCCGCTCAACCGCAACGGCAAGGTGGACATCGCGGCGCTGCCCGCCCCCGACGCCGCCACGACGGCCGACGACGACGCTCCCCGTACGCCCACCGAGCGGGCGGTGACCGAGATCTGGCAGGACGTCCTCGGTGTGCCGGTGCGCCGTCGCGCCGACGACTTCTTCGACCTGGGTGGGCGGTCCCTGAAGGCGACCCGGGTCCGCTCCCGGCTCGCCGCCGCGATCGGCGCGGAGGTGCCGTTGCGGCTGATCTTCGACCACCCCACGGTCGCCGGGCTGGCCGCCGCGCTGGACCGGATCAGCGGCGTGCCCGCCGATTCCGCCGAGCCGGTCGCGCCGGTCGTGCTGGACGGGCCGCCCCCCGCCGATCTCGCGGGCCTGCTCGACCAGCTCGAACAGGGCATCGCCCGATGATCGGCGCGCTCACCCCCGCGCAGTTGCGCCAGCGGGTGGACGCCCTGCCACCCGAGCGGCGGCGGACGTTCCTCGCGGCGATCGAGGCTGACGGCGACCGGTACGGCATCCACCCGCTCACCGCCGCCCAGGAGTGGATGCTCCTGCTGGCCCAGCTCCGACCGGACAGCCCCGCCTACCACGTGCCGTACCGGGTGGACCTGCGCGGCGAGGTGGACGTCACCGCGTTGCGCGGCGCGCTCGACGAGATCGTGGCGCGGCACGAGGCGCTGCGCACGGTCTTCGTGCCACTGGACGGCCAGTCGTACCAGATGGTCCTGCCGCCCACCGGTCTGCCGCTCACGGTCGTGGACGTCGCGCCGGAGCGGATCGACGAGTACGCCGCCGCCGAGGCGGTACGCCCGTTCGACCTGGCCCGGGGGCCACTGGTGCGCGCCACCCTGTGCCGCACCGGCCCGAGCGAATTCTCGCTGCTGCTCAGCCTGCATCACGTGGTCTGCGACGGCTGGAGCATGGGTCTGCTCTTCGAGGAGTTGTCGGCGGCGTACGCGGCCCTGCGCGAAGGCCGTGCCGTGGCGTTGCCGGCGGTTCCCCGGGACGTGCCGGCGGCGCTGGCCCAGGACCGGCTGCTCGGCCCGACCGAGGTGGCCCGGCGCCTCGCCTGGTGGCGTGACGCGCTGGCCGGCGCACCGCCCGGTCTCGACCTGCCCACCGACCGGCCCCGCCCGGCGGAGCTGGAGGACGCCGGCCACGAGATCGAGTTCTCCTGGCCGCCGGCGCTGGCCGACCGGGTCGCCGAGGCGCAACGACGCACCGGCGCGACCCCGTACATGATCTTCGCGGCGGCCTGGGCGGCGCTGCTGCACCGGCGCAGCCAGCAACCGGACCTGCTCATCGCCACCCCGGTGGCGAACCGGCAGACGCTCGACAGCGAGACCGCCGTCGGCTTCTTCGTCAACACCCTGGTGCTGCGCAGCCGGGTCGACGGTGGACTGACCTTCGCCGCGCTGCTGGACCGGCTCCGCGACTCGGCGCTGACCGCGCTGACCGACCCGGTGCCGTTCGACGCCCTGGTGCAGGAGCTGCGCCCGGTCCGCGACCCCGGCCGTCATCCCCTCGCTCAGGTCATGTTCGCCGTCGAGGACGGCTGGGAACAGCGGCTGACGCTGCCCGGCGTGACCGTGCTGACCAGCGGCGAGACGCACACCGGCACGTCCATGTTCGACCTGACGCTGACCGTCATCGTGCACGAGGGTCGGATCGACGGGCGGATCGAGTACCGGACCCGGCTCTTCGACGAGTCCACCGCCCGCGCGCTCGCCGACCAGCTCGACACCCTCCTCATGGCCGCGCTCGCCGCCCCGGACACCCCGGTGGAGCGGTTGCCGCTGCTCGACCCGGCCGCCGCTCGGGACCTCGTCGACAGCTGGGCCGCCACCGCGCCCGCGGCGCCGGACCAGCCGACCCTGGGCGAGCTCGTCGCCCGTCAGGCCCGGACCAACCCGGACGCGGTCGCCGTGGCGTACCGCGATCAGGCCGTCACCTACCGGGACCTGGACGCGCGGGCCGACCGGCTGGCCCGGACCCTCGCCGCCCGGGGCGTGCGGGCCGAGACGACCGTCGGCGTCTGCCTGCCGGCCGGCCCCGACTGGGTGATCACCTTCCTCGCCGTACTCCGAGCGGGTGGGGTCTATCTGCCCCTGGACCCGCAGCTACCGGCGGCCCGGCTGGCGCACCTGCTCGCCGACTCCGCCGCCGCGCTGGTGGTCACCACTGCCGACGCGCAGCTCGCGCTCCCCGCCACCGACCTGCCGCTGCTGCTCCTCGACGACCCCGCGCCCGACGACGACGCTGCGCCGCTCGCGGCCGTCCACCCGGACGCCGCCGCCTACCTGATCTACACGTCCGGCTCGACCGGGCTGCCCAAGGGCGTGATCGGCACGCACCGGGGGCTGGCCAACCTCGCCGAGGCGCAGGCCCGGCTGGTCGGCGTCCAGGCCGGCGACCGGGTGCTGCAGTTCCACTCGATCGGGTTCGACGTCGCGCTGTCCGACGTGGTCACCGCGCTCACCGTCGGCGCGACCCTGCGCCTGCTCGGCCCCGACGAGCGCACGCCCGGCCCCGACCTGGCCGCCGCGCTCGTCCGGCACCGCGTCACGGTCGCCGACCTACCGCCGGTGGTCCTCGACGCGTTGGACCCCGCCGCCGTCCCCGACCTGCGGATACTCACGGTGGGTGGGGAACCCTGCGCGCCGGACGTCGCCGCCGCCTGGTCGCGCGGCCGGCTCCTGATCAACGGGTACGGCCCCACCGAGGCCACCGTCACCGCCACCGCCGCCCGCTGCGTGGACACCGACGCCGACCTGCCGATCGGTTGTCCGCTGACCGGGGTACGCGCCTACGTCCTCGACACCGAGCTGCGGCCGGTGCCGCCCGGAGTGCCCGGCGAGCTGCACCTCGGCGGCGTGGGAGTGGCCCGCGGCTACCACGGGGACCCGGCGCTCACCGCCGGCCGATTCCTGCCCGACCCGTACGCGCCCACGCCGGGGGCACGGATGTACGCCACCGGGGACCTGGTCCGGTGGCGTGCCGACGGGCAACTGGTCTTCCTCGGCCGGGCGGACAACCAAGTCAAGATCAACGGGTTCCGGATCGAGCTGGGCGAGGTGGAAGCGCACCTGCGGCAGTACCCGGGCGTACGCCGGGCCGCCGCCGTGGTGCGGACCGACTCGCCCGGCGGCCGGCGACTCGTCGGCTACCTCGTGGGCGACGGGTTGGCGGTGGACGACCTGCGCCGGAGCCTGCTGCGGCGGCTGCCCCGCTATCTCGTGCCGAGCGCCTTCGTGGTGGTGCCCGACCTGCCGTTCACGTCGAGCGGCAAACTCGACGCGTCCCGCCTGCCCGCGCCCGCCGTGGCCCGCGCCGACCTCGGCGCCGCGTACGTGGCACCCGACGGGGCCGTCGAAAAAGCCATCGCCGACACCTGGCGACAGGTGCTCGGGGTCGACGACGTCGGGGCGGACGACAACTTCTTCGATCTCGGGGGAACGTCGCTGCTGCTGGCGCGGGTGCAGACCCGACTCGCCGAGCGGCTGGGCCGACCGGTCCCCGCGGTGGAGCTGTTCCGCCACCCGACCGTCGCGCAACTGGCCCGCTTCCTCGACGGCGGGTCCGCACCGACGCCGACGCCGACGCCGGCCGGCGGCCGCCGACGAGACGAACGCAAGCAGGCGCTGGCCGACCGGGCCCGCCGGGCTCGCCCGGTGCCGGCGGGGGAGGGACGAGCATGAGTGACCAGGAGACCGGACTGGAGATCGCCATCGTCGGGATGGCCGGCCGCTTCCCGGGCGCGGCCGACGTCGACGAACTGTGGCAGCGGGTCCTCACCGGCGAGGAGACCATCACCCGGTTCACGGACGCGGAGCTGGCCGCCGCCGGGCTGAGCGAACCGGAGCGGAGGCACCCCGACCACGTACCGGCGCACGGCGCGCTGCCGGACGTCGACCGCTTCGACGCCGCCTTCTTCGGCTACTCACCCCGTGACGCCCGGCTGCTCGACCCGCAACAGCGGCTCTTCCTCCAGACGGCCTGGACCGCCCTGGAACGCGCCGGTCACCTCACCGGGGACCCCGACCGGTTGGTCGGCGTGTACGCCGCCGCGGCCGCCAGCGGCTACCTCCTGCACCACCTGTTCCGTAACCCGCGGCTCGACTCGGTCTCCGAGTACGAGCTGATGCTGGCCAACGACAAGGACTCGCTGCCCACCCGGGTGGCGTACCACCTGGACCTGCGAGGGCCCGCCGTCGCGGTGCAGACGGCGTGCTCGTCGTCGCTGGTCGCCGTACACCTCGCCGCGCAGGCGCTGCTCGCCCGCGAGTGCGACGTCGCGCTCGCCGGCGCCGCGCACGTCCTGCTTCCCGGCGGCACCGGCTACCGCCACGAGGTCGGCGGCATCATGTCCCGCGACGGGCACTGCCGGCCCTTCGACGTACGGGCCACCGGAACCGTGGGAGGCGACGGCGCCGCTGCGGTCGTCCTGCGCCGGCTGGCGGACGCCCGCGACGACGGCGACACGGTGTACGCGGTCATCCGGGGCTCCGCCATCAACAACGACGGCCGTGTGAAGGTCGGCTTCACCGCGCCCGGTGTGGACGGTCAGGTGGCCGCGATCCGGGCCGCCCAGGAGGTGGCCGAGGTCGACCCGGCCACGATCGGCTACGTCGAGGCGCACGGCACCGGCACCGAGCTGGGCGACCAGATCGAGCTGCGCGCGCTGACCGAGGCGTTCCAGAGCGCGGCCGGGGGCCGGGGCTGTGCGCTCGGCTCGATCAAGGCGATCGTCGGTCACCTCGACGTCGCCGCCGGCGTCACCGGGCTGATCAAGGCCGCGCTGGCGCTGCACCACCGGGTGGTGCCACCCAGCCCGTACTGCACCGAGCCGCACCCGGCGCTGGCCGGCGGGCCGTTCCGGGTGCCCGCCACGGCGCAGCCCTGGCCCGACCTGGGCACGCCGCCCCGCGCGGCGGTCAGCTCCTTCGGGATCGGGGGCACCAACGCCCACGTCGTGCTCCAGGCCGCCGAACCGGCGGAACGTCTCCCCGACGACGAGCGGTCCGCGCACGTGCTGGTGCTCTCCGCCCGGGACGCCGACGCGCTCGCCGAGGCCCGTACGCAGCTCGCCGCCCGCCTGGACGCGAACCCGGACGTGCCGCTGGCCGACGTCGCGTACACCCTGGCCCACACGCGGCGCGCGTTCGGCCACCGCCTGGTCGCCGTCGCCCCGGATGTCCGCACCGCCGCCGCCCGGCTCGCCGACCGCGACTCGTCGCTGGTCCGCACCGGCGTCGCCACCGGTACGCCGGCCGGGGTGGCGCTGCTCTTTCCCGGCCAGGGCGCGCAGTACGCGGGGATGGGCCGCACCCTGTACCGCACCGAACCGGTCTACCGGGCGGCCTTCGACCGCTGCGCCCAGCTGCTGCGCCCGCACCTCGACGTGGACCTGCGTACGCTGCTCTGCCCACCCGGCGAGCCGGTCCCCGCCGTACCGGAGCTGGACGAGACCCGACTCACCCAGCCGGCCCTGTTCGCCGTCGAGTACGCCCTCGCCGAGCTGCTGCGCCATCGGGGCGTACGCCCGGTCGCGATGGCGGGACACAGCCTCGGCGAGTACGTGGCCGCGTGCCTGGCCGGCGTCTTCACGCTGCCCGACGCGCTCGCCACCGTGGCCGTACGCGGCCGGCTCATGCAGGCGCAGGCCCCCGGCTCGATGCTCTCGGTGGCGCTCGGCGTGGACGAGGTCACCGCGCTGCTGCCCGCCGGCGTGGAGGTGGCCGCCGCCAACGCGCCGCGCCTCGTCACCGTGTCCGGCGCGACCGCCGCCGTCGGCGCGTTCGCCGCCGACCTGCGGGGGCGCGGGGTGGCCTGCCGGGAGGTGCGCACCTCGCACGCGTTCCACTCGGCCATGATGGAGCCCGCCCTGGCCGGCTTCGCCGCGCACCTGCGCGAGGTTCCGCTCAGCCCGCCCGACCTGCCGATCGTGTCGAACGTGACCGGACGCTGGCTCACCGACGACGAGGCCACCGACCCCGACTACTGGGTGCGGCAGCTCCGCAGCCCGGTCAACTTCACCGCCACCGCCGACCTGCTGCTGGGCGAGCGGTACGCGCTGCTGGAGGCCGGTCCGGGTCGCACCCTGGCGACCCTCGTCCGCCAGCACGGGGCGGCCCGCGGGGCGACGGTGCTGACCAGCCTGCCCGCCGACCGCACTCCGGCCGGGGAGGACGACGCCGTCGCGCTGGCCGTCGGCCGGCTCTGGCTCGCCGGGGCGCCCGTCGACTGGCCCACCGGGCGACGGCGGGTGCCCCTGCCCACGTACCCGTTCGCCCGCGAGCGGCACTGGGTCGACGCGTACCGGCCGGGTCCGGTCACGGTCGACGAGAGCGAGCCGGTCACCGCCGCCACACCGCCGACGGTCCCGGAGGCTGCCGCCGTACCGACCGACGAGCCGTACGAGGTGGTGCGGCGGATCTGGGTGGACCTGCTCGGGGTGGACGAGATCGGCCCCGACGACGACTTCTTCGAGCTGGGCGGCCACTCGCTGCTCGGCACCCGCGTGGTGGCACGGCTGCGCGACGCGTTCGGCGTCGACCTGCCGCCTGCCGCGATCTTCGAGTCACCCACCCCCGCCGCGCTGGCGCGTACCGTCGCCGCGCTGGTCCGACCCGCTCCCGCCGTACCGGACGGCGACCTCACCGACCTGCTCGCGGAGATCCGGGCGCTCTCGCCGGAGAGTCTCGCCCGCGAGCTGCACCTGGCCCGACACGAGGAAGGCAACCCCAATGGCTGACGAACACCGCGTGGTGGTCAACGACGAGGAGCAGTACGCCCTGTGGCCCCGGCACCGGGAGGCGCCGGCCGGGTGGCGGGACGCCGGATGCGCCGGCAGTCGCGAGGAGTGCCTGGACTTCGTCACGCGCACCTGGACCGACATGCGTCCTCGCAGCGTCCGCGAACACCTCGCCAGCTGAAACGGTCGGTCACCGCCAGGCCGAGCGACGCCGGCCGCCAGCCAGGCGGTAGTGCGGCCTCGATGCTGGCTCGGCCCCGGCGGTGGCCCGGTCGACCGAGGTAGGTGTCCGTGCTGCCTGTCGAGCTGCCCCAGAAGTGGGGCAGCTACCAGGCGCCCCGAGCTGCCGCACCCCCAACGCCGAGCTGTCAATGTATCGTTGACACGATGACGACGCCGTTGGCTGGCCTGGCCGAGGTGCGTGCCGCTCGGGCGCACCTGGACGAGCGGGAGGCCGAGCTGATCGACCGCGCCCGCCATGACGGCGCGACCTGGGCGCAGATCGCGGCGGCACTGGGCCTCGGCACCCGGCAGGCCGCCGAGCAACGCCGGCAGCGTCTGGCGGTGGCGCGACGTGCGCGGCGGCAGGACCTGGACCGGGGCTACCCGCGTCAGATCGCCGCCCTGCGAGCCGCGGTGGCCGAGCTGGGGCGCTGGATCGCGACAGACCGGCGGTGGGACTCCCGCTTCCGCCGGGCGGCGCTCGTGCGGAGCACCGTGGACGCCGCCCTGGACGCCGACCCGGGCTCGCTCCACGCCCTGGTCCTGCACCTGCGTACCGACCTCGACGATGCCGGCGACCGGCTGCCGCCGCCGGTGCGGGCGGTGGCGGCAACGCTGGAGACCGCGTTGTCAACGCGGGATTGACAGCTGCCAACGGCATTGCCCGGGCCTGGCTCAAGAACCAGGATGTGAGTCGATCCGACTCAACCTGGGAGGGCTCATGCGGCGTAACGCGAGTCTGTTCGTGGCGATCTCGATGCTGTCCGGCTTCGGCAGCAGCGCCATGGCCCTCGTGTCCGGCATCTGGATCCTGGACCTCACCGGCTCCGCCGGCCTGGCCGCCCTCGCCGGGCTCTGCGTCTACGCCCCGGTGCTCGCCGGCCCGTGGCTCGGCGGCCTGCTCGACCGTGCGCCCCGGCGACCACTGGTGATCGCCGTCAACCTCCTGCTGGCGGCCGCGCTGCTGGCGCTCCTCGCCGTGCGTGGCCCCGAGCAGACGTGGGTCATCTTCGCCGTCTCGTGCGCCTACGGCGTCAGTTACGTGCTCATCGACGCGGGGGAGACCGCGCTGCTGCCGTCGGCGCTGTCGGCGGCGGAACTCGGCGTCGTCAACGGGTGGCGGTCCAGCGCCCAGGAGGGCATGAAGCTCGTCGCGCCGCTCGCTGGCGCGGGCCTCTACGCCTGGCAGGGCGGCCACGCGGTCGCCGTGCTGAGCGCGGCGATGCCGATCCTGGTCGCCGTCCTCTACCTGGCGGTCCGCCTGAACCGGACGCCGCCCGAGCGACTGATGAGGCGGGACCGCGGGTTCCGTAGCGGACTGTCGGTCCTGACCGGGCAGCGGTCTCTTCGCGTGCCGGTCCTGCTCGCCGGAGTGTCGATCGCCATGTCCGGCTTCGTGACCGCCGCCCTCTACACGATCGTCGTCGCGGACCTACGCCTGCCGACGACCTTTCTGGGGGTGCTGGCCAGTGCCCAGGGCGCCGGCTCCGTCCTGGGTGGAATCATCGTCGGCCGGCTCCTGACCCGGTGGGGTCCCGTACCCGTCGGGCTCGCCGGAACGGCGCTGTTCGCCGTGAGCTGTCTCGCGCGATGTCTGCCCTGGTGGCAGGCGATGGTGGCGGGTGCGCTCGTCGCCGGCGTCGGGCTGCCGTGGACCCTTGTCGCGGCGGTCACCGCCGTGCAGACGCACACCCCCTCGGCGCTGCTCGGCCGGGTCGCCGCGACGGCCAACACCGCGATGTTCGGGCCGCTGGTCCTCGCAATCCCGCTCGGTTCCGCCGCCGTCCACCTGGGCGGCCGCCCACCGGTCCTCGCCGCCACCGCGCTCTGCGCGCTCGCCGCGACCGCCGCCGCTCGCGATCGTTGGCCGCTCAGCAACATGACACGCCGGCGACACCGCTGCTCAACAGCCAACGATCAGCACCGAGCGACGTCCGCGACCGGTTGACGAAGTCACTCCTCGGCGAGGTGGTCGGGGGACTCCAGGGCCGTCTTCACGGCCTGGAGGAGGGCGACCGCCTCGCGTCCGTTGACCACCCGGTGGTCGTAGACGGCGCTCAGGTTGACGAACCGGCGGGTCACCACCTGACCGTCCGCGTCCAGCGCCAACTCCTCCTGGGTCCCACCGATCGCCACCACGCAGGTCTGGCCGGGAAAGACGATCGGCCCGGCGAGCACCACGTCGGGATCGGTGTGCAGGGACACGACGATGGTCCCGCCGGCCAGCTCGCCGGCCCGGAAGCCCTCGCCGCCGGCCCGGCTGCGGAAGTCCATCAGCGTCTCGGCGATTTCCGCGCAGGTCAGCTCCTCCACGTCGCGGACCACTGGGATGAACAGGCCCGTGCCGACGTCGATGGTGACGCCGACGTGGGCCGCCTCGGCCAGTCGTACGCTGCTGCCGTCGCCGGGGGAGGCGAACAGCAACGGGTGGTCCTCGCGCGTTCCGCCGATCGCCTTGACCAGCAGTTCCGGCAGGCCGACCAGGGTGCGGGTGGTGCGGGTGAGCTGCCGGGCCACCGCGAGGGCGGCGTCGGCCCGTACCTTGATCACCGCGAGCGCCGCCGGCACCTCCCGGTGCGACTCGGTGACCACGGCGGCCACCGCGCGCTGGGCGCGGGAGAGCGCGTGGACCGGGCGCGGGTCGTCCGGCTCCGGACCGTCGCCGGCCGCCAGCGCGGCGGCCGCGGCCACCACCACCGGCTCGGTCGTGGCCACCGGCGCCGTCGACCGGTCGGCCAGCAGACCCTCCACGTCGGTACGCCGCACGACGGCCTTGCCGAGCCCACGCAGCTCGTCGTCGCCGATGCCGTGCGCGGTGGCGAGGTCCCGGGCCGAGTCGGTGAGGACGGGTCCACCCGGCCGCACGTCGGGGGTCGGGGCGGCCGGAGCGACCGCCTCGGCGAGGAACCGCTGCCGCGCCTCCTCGTCGGCGAAGACGCGGCCGATGACGTCGCCCGGGGCGCACTCCTGGTTGACCTCGACGAGCCGGTGCAGCACGCCGTCGCCGTCGCTGAGCAGCTCCTCCGCCGCCTTGGACGTCTCCACCTCGGCGACCGGCTCGCCGGCGCGCACCCGCTCGCCGTCCTCGGCCAGCCAGTCGAGCAGGACGTACGTCGTGTCGTTGTTGTTGAGCTTGGGGACGACCAGGTCAGTCACCACTGACGACCTCCTTCACGGCCTGGTGGATGTCGGTGTCCTGCACCAGCACGGTGCGTTCGAGGTGCGCGGCGGTCGGGATGACGCTGTCCGCGGAGTGCACGAGGCGTACCGGCGCGCGCAGCGATCCCCAGAGCCGCCGGTGCACGACCTGCGCCAGCTCGGCGCCCCAGGTGCCGCCGGCGGTGCTCTCCTCGGCCACCACGACCCGTCCGGCCCGGGCGATCGGCGGTAGCAGGGCGTCGGTGTCCAGCGGCCAGAGCCGCGACGGCACCAGCACCTGGCAGACGACGTCGTCGCGCAGCAGCAGTTCCCGGGCCACCGAGACGGCCCGGGCGGCCAGCCCGCCGGGTACGACAAGCACGCAGTCGGCCTGCTCCTCCTCGTCCACCCGGATCCGGGCGACGTCGGCGTCCGGGCCGATCAGGTCGTAGCGGAACAGCTCGTCCACCACGCCGTCGGCGTACATGCGCGTGGTGTAGAGGACCTTGTCCTCGAAGAGCAGCCCCGGCCGGCCGGTGGCGAGCATCCCGGCGAGGACCGCCCGGTTGTCGTGGAACGGCGACACCTCGTGCACGCTCAGGCCGGGGATGCCGATGAAGTGCTTCAGCGGGCTCTGGCTGTGCGTCGGGCCGTACCCGCGGTTGCCGCCGCTGGGGCACCGCACCACCAGCCGCATCGGCACCCGCCGGCCGTACATGGCGGTGGACTTGCTGGCGAAGTTGAGGATCTGGTCGAACGCCAACGCCACGAAGTCACTGAACATGATCTCGACGATGGCGCTCTGCCCGGCCAGCGCCAGCCCACCGGCCACGCCGACGATCCCGCCCTCGCTCAGCGGGGTGGACAGCACCCGCTCCGGCCAGCGTTCGGACAGTCCCCGGGTCACCTTGAACGCCCCGCCGTACGGGTCGACGAGGTCCTCACCGAGCACGCTCAGCGTGGGGTCGTCGGCCAGCAGCGCGTGCAGGGCCTGGTTCAGGTTCTCCACCACCCGCTCAGCCACGGCTCTCCTCCGTCCAACGGCTCGCCGGCCGGCCGGCGACGTCGGCGACCACCTGCGCCACGTACGCCCGTTGGCGCTCGTCGTGCGCGTCGAACTGCTCCGGGTACGCCTGCGCGTAACGCGCGTACCAGTCGTGCGCCCGCGCGTGCGCGATCTCCTCGGGGCGGCGGCTGTCGTCCCCCTTGCTGTGCGGTCCCACCCGGTGGGTGAGCAGTTCCACCACGTACGGCGTGGACCGCTCGCGGACCCGGCGCAGCACCGGTGTCAGCGCGGCGCGGACCACCTCGGTGTCGGTGGAGGTGATCCGCAGGTGGTCCACCCCGAAGGCGCGCGCCCGGCCGCCGATGCTGCCGGCGAGCTGCGCGGTGGTCGGCGTGGACTGGGCGATGCCGTTGTTCTCCACGACCAGCACCAGCGGCAGGCCCCACAGCGCGGCCATGTTCAGCGCCTCGTAGACGGCGCCCTCGCCCCACGTGCCGTCGCCCAGGTAGACGAGCGCCAACCGGCCGGGTTCGGTGCGTCTGAGGTGCAGCGCCACCCCGGCGGCCACCGGCGCGCTCTCGCCCTGCACCCCGGTCGACAGGTAGCGGTCCCGCAGGATGTGCTGGCTGCCGCCGACGCCGTGGCACACCGCGCCCTCGCGGCCCATCACCTCGGCGAGCAGTCCGTGCGGGTCGTCGAACCGCGCCAGGTAGTGGCCGTGGCCTCGGTGGTTGCTGAACACGAAGTCGCCGTCGTCCAGCAGCGGGCGCAGCGCCACCGGCACGTACTCCTGACCCAGGCAGGTGTGCGTCGTGCCGTGCAGCTCCCCGCGTCCGAACATGTCGAGCAGGGCCAGCTCGAAGTGCCGGATCAGCAGCAGCAGGTCCAGGTCGGTGTCGGCGAGCCGGGTCGGCGCGACCGGCGCCGCCTCGGTGTGGGTGGCGGTCACCGGGTCGCCCCGTCCAGTTCGCCGGCGACCAGGTCGACCAGCTCGCCGACGGCCGTCACCGCCAGGTACGCCCGCAGGTCCAGCCGTACGCCGAGGTCGTCCTCCAGCGCGGAGAGCAGCCGCAGCGCCTCCAGGCTGGTCCAGTGGGCCAGCGACGCGAACCGGACGTCGGGCGAGATCTCCTCGGCCGGTACGTCCGCGACCTGCTCGATGAGGCCCGCGACGGTGGTGAACAGGTCAGGCACGGATGTCTCCCTCCTCTAGGGCGATCCACGCCGGCAGCAGCCGGGGCGGGGGGTGCAGCGGCAGCACGTGCCGGGTCGTGCCGTCCTCGACGGCGGCCACGGTGAAGCCGGCGGACGGCCAGACGGCCCCGCCGGGCTTGTTGCGGGCGGTGGGCCGGAACAGCGCCTCCAGGCGGGTCGCGCCGGCGGACCGGGCCAGCTCCGCGACCCGGTGCAGGGCGGCCTGCTCGACGCCCCGGGAGAAGACCCGGCAGCTCAGCACGAAGTTCTCGATCACCCACGCGTCCGGGTCGGCGCGGTCCAGCCACAGGCCGCCCACCAGGCCCTCCGCGCCGAACCGGTCGGCCACCTCGACGGTGAGCACCAGGTGGTCGGGGGAGTCGGCGCGCGCCCGGGTCTGCGCCTCGGTGTGCGCCCGTTCGGCCATCGTGAACTGGTTGGTCCGCAGCCCGAGCTGCGCGACCCGGGGCAGGCTGTGGGCGTCGACGTCCCGGACGCACACGCGCAACTTCAACTCGTGCAGGTAGTCGGCCGCCGACTCGAACGTGGCGGCGAAACGCTCCCGCCCGGCCCGGGCCCGGTACAGCTCGGTGCGCTCGCGGTCGGTGGCGCCGGTGGCCAGCACGGTGAAGTGCCCCTCGGTGAGCAGTTTCGTGGAGAAACCGGCCGGGTCGCCGGCCAGCTCGACCACCCGTACGGTCGGCAGCTCGTGGCGTACCAGCTCGCATTCGAACGGGCTGTCGTCGGCGAACACGACGGCGTCCAGGCCCAGGTTGAGGCCGGTGGCGAGCTGACGCAGGTTCTCGTCCTTGCGTCCCCAGTTCACCGCCTGCGCGACGAAGTCGTCGGCGCGCAGCAGCAGGTCCGGATGCTGCGCGAACGCCTCGGTCACCAGGTCCGGATCGTTCTTGCTGCACATCGCGAGCAGGACGCCCTGCCGGCGCAGCGCCAGGGCGCGACGTTGCACGTCCCGGTGGCAGTTGCCCGGGTAGTCGGTGCCGAGCTGGATGCCGGTCAGCCCGTCGTCGCCGAGCACACCCGCCCAGAGGGTGTTGTCCAGGTCCAGCGCGAGCACCTTCGCCGTCCGGCCGAGGACCGCGCGGCAGAAGGTGGCCGCCTCGTGGGCGTACCGGCGTTCCACCGTGGGCGTCCACGCCATGCTGGCGAACCGGTACAGGCGCTCGTCGCGCACCGGGCCGTCGTGGTCGACCAGCAGCGTCTCCAGGTCCAGGGTGTACGTGGTGTCCCGTCCGCCCAGCTCCAGGAGTTGGGCGTTCAGCTCCCGCCAGACGCGGCCCAGCTCGGCCCGTCCCCGGAAGCTGACCAGGCCGCGGTGCTCCAACGGGGACAGCGGCACGGTGTGCAGCAGCACGGCGCCGTCGGTGCGGGCGGCGTATCCGCCCAGCGCGGCGCTGAGCACGGCGGTCCGCTCGCGCAGCACGTCGGCGAGGCCGGCGAGGTCGCCGGGGTCCCACTCGGTGGGCAGGAACCAGCCGTCGTGCAAGAGGCAGAGCGTCACGTCCGGTTGGAACTCGGCAAGTGCCGAGCCGGGGTCGCTGAGATCGAGCACGAGCTGGTCGAAGCCGGAGACGTGGATCTCGGCGGCGATGCCGATCCGCAGCAGCGCCACCCGCAGCAGCGGTTCCAGCGTGCCGGGCGTGAACGTGCCGGTGACCGCGACCCGCAGCGGGCGCAGCGGGAAGTCCGGGCTGGCCAGCTTCCCGGCGGGCACGTCGGCGAGCAGCCGCCCGGCGGTCGCGACGGTGGTGACCGCCGCGTCGTCCAGGTGGACCAGGCCGGGCGCCAGCTCCGGGTCGGCGGCCGCGTCGCCTCGACGCAGTCGGCGGATCCGGTGCAGGACCTCCTCGACTCTCATGTTCGGTGTTCCTTCCCGTGGGTGGGGTGCGGCCGGTCAGACCCGCAGCAGGGTGCAGACCCAGTGCATGCCGCTGCCGGTGCTGGTCAGGGCGACCAGGTCGCCGGTGGTCAACTCGCCGCTGTCGAGGTGGCGCTCCAGGCCGATGAGCTGGTCGGCGCAGCCGATGTGGCCGTGCGCGAGGGCCAGCTCGACGTTCGTCCGTTCCAGCTCCACGCCGAGGTCCTTGGCCAGCTCGGCGAACTGCCGGGCGTTGTCGTGGAAGTGCACGAACCGGCGGACGTCGGCGAGCGGGACGCCGGCCCGGGCGCAGGCCGCCTGGACCACCTGCCGGTTGCGCTCGCGGATGGTCGCGACGAACCGGAACATCCGCCGGACGTCCCCGGCGAAGAACTCGTTGAGCCGGTCCGCCGGGTCGCCGACGCGGGGGGTGCCGGCGTCCGGCGTGAACGGCTGGGCGGCGCCTCCGACGGGCATGCGCATGAAGCCGGCGTACCGGCCGTCGGTGATGGTCTCGGTGGCCAGCCAGCGGCACCGGTCGTGGTCGCGGACCAGCACGGCCGCCGCCGCGCCGTCGGAGAAGACGCTGGTGTTCACCTCCATCCGGTTCCAGTACGGCTCGCACACCCGGTTCGCGCCGATCACCAGCGCCGTCCGGTACCCGGGGTGGGTGGCGAACCGACCGGCGACCGTGTCGAACGCGGCCACCCCGCCGCCGCACGCCTGGTTGAGCAGCACCGCTTCGGCCCGGTGCGCGCCGAGGCGGGCCTGGGTGTGCGCGGCCGGGTCCCAGTAGAGGTATTCGGCCAGGTCGGGGATGGCGAGCACGACGAGGTCCACGTCGGCGGCGGACAGCCCGGCCCGGTCCAGGGCCGTGCCGCCGGCGACCACCGCCAGGTCGGTCACCCCGACAGCGGGACCGGCCCGGTGGAAGGTCCGGTACTCCCAGGACCGCAGACGATCAAGATCCTTCGTGTACGCGGCCGCGGCCGCCGCCACGTCGACCGGCTCGCCGAGGACGTGGGCCAGGGCGGCCACCCCGACGCCGACCGGCGGCGCGCTCATCGCCGTACCCCCGTGCTCTGGTCGTCGCTCGCGGGAGTGGCGCGTAGCCGGACCCGTGGATCGCCGGGCGCGACCGCGTCCACCTCGGACAGGAAGCGCCGGGCGGTGCCGTTGCGGCCCGTGTCGGTCCACCGCACGACCACCTCGTCCGCTCCCGCCGCGCCGGCCCGGCGGGTCACCTCGCGCAGCACGGCCGCCTCGACGCCCTTGCCCAGCACGGGGCAGGAGAGCGAAAAGACGTCGACGGTCCAGCGGTGGTCGGCCCGGTCCAGCGCGACGAGGCCCGAGGTTCCGTAGTCGCCCAACCGGTCGCGGACCCGGATCGCCACCAGGTCGTCGGCCCGCTCGGCCAACGCGGCGGCCGGTGGCGCCGGGGCGAGGGCGAAGTCGTGCGCCCGGGCGACCACCTCCGCGACCTCGGCGACGCCGTCCGCGACCACCGGAAGGTAGTCGACCTGGACGTGCAGGCCGGCCACGAAGTCGTCCAGGGACAGCTCGACGGGCGCGGCGACGGGTCGGGACGTGCCGCCCGACCACCGGCACTCCGGCAGCCGGTCGGTCAGCCCGGCCGCCCGCAGTTCGTCCGACCAGAGCGTGGGATCGGCCCCGAGCGGCACGTGTCGTGGCGGTGGCTGCGCCGCGCCGACGCCGGCCAGGACGATCTGCGCCGGTACGACGTCCAGCTCCGCAGCGATCTCCGCGAGCTGGTCGCCCAGCGGCCGGTCGTCGGTGACCCAGCCGTCGAGCACGCGCAGAAGGTCGACGGCGTCGCCGGTGGACCACCAGTCGTCGCCGGTGGCGCGCAACGCCACCCGTACGCCTGCGGCGCGCAGCTCGCCCAGGGCCGGCAGCAGGTGCGCCGCGCCGGTCAGGCCGTCACCGTCCACGACCAGCGCCCCGCAGCCCGTGCCGAACCAGGAGGCCACCAGCGTGGCGACGGTCGCCCCGAGCCGGGCGAAGACCTCCTCGGTGTACGGCACCTTGGCGAGGCGGAACAGCACCTGGTGGTACGCGTGCTCGTCGCCGACGGCGCGTACCGCCTCGTCGGCGTCGACGAGCAGCACCCGGGGGTCGCCGGCCAACCGGTCGCGCAGGCGCTGTCGTACGACGGTGGCGCCGGCGGACACCCCGTCGGCGTGCATCGCGTCGGCCGGCCCGCACGGGCGGGCGGCGGGGACGGCCGGCAGCACGTACACCAGCAGGGCGCCGTGCCGGCGCGCGGCGGTGACGGCGGCCTCGGCCCCGGCCAGCAGCTCCGCCGCCCACGCGTCGCCGGCCGGGCCGGGGTCGCCGGCCTCCTCGAGGCGCTGGGCGACCACCAGCACGTCCGGCCGGACGTCGGCGAGGAATCCGTCGGTGGCCAGGCACTGCTGCATGACCTGCTGGAACGGGCCGACGCTGAGCGTGGCCGGTAGACCGCGCTCGTGCAGGTCCAGGCCCAGGTACGGCACCAGCGGGTCCGCCGTGTAGCTGGCCAGCAGCGCGACGCGCAGCGTCGGCGTCGGCCGCTGGCGGGTGAGCGCCTGCCAACGGGTGCGTCGGGTGAACAGGTCCGCGCTCATCGCGTCTCCGTGCCCTTGGCGCGCAGCACCGTCCGCAGCTCGCCGACGCTGCGCACGTCCCGGATCTCGTCGAAGGCGAAGGAGAGCCCGTAGACCTCCTCCAGGGTCACCACCAGTTGCAGGTGGCGCAGGCTGGTCCAGGTGCCGATGGTCTCCGGCCCGGACTCGTCGGTCACCTCGGCCGGGTCCACCTCCAGGACCCCGGCCACCACCTCGGTCAGCGTCACTTCGCCACCACCGCGCGGTCGTCGGTCAGCTCCTCGGTGCCGGTCGGCGACGGCAGCGGGGCGGGCGGATCGGTCGGCTCGTCGTAGTCGGGGAGGTCGGTCTCCATCCGGCGGACGCTCGGCGAGGCGAACCCGGCCGCCGCGACGCCGATGCCGAACACACCGACGATCACGAAGATCAGGCCCATTCCGGCGCCCGGTCCGCTGCCGACCAGCCACCCGAAGTACGGCACGCCGGGGCCGCCCTCGCGCATCATCGGCTCGAACCAGCGGTCCGCGGCGATACCCGCCAGGGCGGTGCCGCCGGGGTACGCCAGGTCCTCGATGAACTGGCGGGCGGCGAAGACGCGGCCCTGGTGGGACGGCTCGACCTTCTCCTGCCACACCGACTGGGCGTACCCGTCGATGAACGGGATGGACAGGTGCAGGAAGAGCAGGGCGACCGACCAGACGATGATGCTGTCCCCGACGCCGTAGACGATCCGGCCGAGGACGCTGAAGACCAGGATGGCGATCAGCATGCGGCGGATCTTGTGGCGGGTGTTGGGCAGCAGCCCGAGCAGGAGCGCGCCGGCCACGCCGCCCACCGCGCCGATGGTCTGCACCAGTCCGACCGCGTTGGTGCTGCTGTCGGTGCGGGCCAGGATCTGCGGCACCAGCAGGGCGAAGCCGACCGCCGCGAGGACGTTGATGGCGAACATGATCGCCTCCAGCCCGGTGAACGCCCGGCTGGCCAGGATGTAGCGGAAGCCGTAGATCGTGTCGTACCAGAAGCCGCCCTCGTTCGGCTGTGTCGAGCGGGGCACGGGTGGGAGCTGCACCAGCAGCACCGCGCCGATCGCCACGACGTAGGAGAGCGCGTCGACGAGCAGGATGACCTTGATGTCCAGAACACCGAGCAGCGCGGCGGCGAACCCGGGGGCGAAGATCACCGGAATGGTCCGGACCGCGAACATCATCGCGTTGGCCCTCGGGTACTGGCCCTTCTCCATCATCACCGTGATGGTCGCCTGGTACGCCGGGAGCTGGAACGCGAGGAACGCGCCGGTCACCAGGTTGACCAGGTAGAGGTGCCACACCTCGACCGAGCCGCTGAGGAACAGCAGCAGGACGACGGCCGTGGTGAGCGCCGAGCCGACGTCACTGAGCACGATGGTCAGTCGTCGTCCCCACCGGTCGACGAGCGCGCCGGCGATCGGGCTGAAGATCACGGTCGCGCCGAACGCGAACGCCATCAGCATGGTCAGGTCGAAGGCCCGGCCGGTGGCGTCCCACACCCAGATGCTCAGGGCGAAGTTCGTCATCCGGGTGCCGAGCGCCGACAGCAGCTGGCCGAACCAGATCGTGGTGAACCCGGCGAACCGGGACGGGCGTCGGAACGCCATGGGGGTCTCCTCCTACTGCCGTGGCGGTTGCCCGGGGCGTCCGGCCAGGCGCAACAGGCCGTGCCGGATGCCGTCGAGCAGGTTCTCAGCGGTCTCCGGCCGGAAGGCCGGAGTGGCGTAGCTCAGGTCGACGCGCAGCTCGGGGCCGGTGAGCGATCCCGTCACGTCGAAGGGGAAGGGCCAGTGCCCGTCGGGGTCCTCGGTCGGCCCGAACGGCGCCGTGCAGACGTCGAGGAGGTGGTTGGCCGGGGCGACGTCGTCGAACCCGTACCCGCCCATGTAGTTGACCGCCACCATCGGCGCGGCGGCGGCGGCCAGCCGGGCGCGCACGTCGTCGTCCGGGCAGAGGTGCCGCAGCAGCGCGTAGCCGATGCCGTTGTCCGGGACCCGGCCGAGCTGACGGATCACCGAGCGGACCGAGCGGGTCGCGTCGGCGGTGGCGGGCAGCTCCAGGCGCAGCGGGTACAGCACCTGGAACCAGCCCGTCGTACGGCTGACGTCGACGTCGTCGAAGAGCGCTTCCCGTCCGTGACCGGTCGTGGCGACGGTGACCGCGCCGCCGGTACGCCCCGCGACGGTGTCCACCACGGCCCACACGAGCAGGTCCCGGACGCTGGCGCGCAGCCGACGGGCGGCGGCGTGCAGTCCCCGGGTCGCGGCCTCGTCCAGGGCCACGGTGGCGAGGCCCAGGTCACCGAGGCGGAACGGCGTGGCCGTCGGCTCGTCGGTCAACCGGGACAGCACCCCGTCGTCGGCCTGCGCCAGCCAGAACGGCACCTGCGCGCGCAGTGCCGGCGAACCCGCGTACTCGGCCAACCGCTGCGCCCAGTCGCGGTACGACGTGGTCTTGGCCGGCAACGTCGGCTCGACACCGCGTTCCAGCTGGTCGCAGAGCGTCTCCAGGTCGGCCAGGAGGACGCCCCGGGAGACCGCGTCGACGACGAGGTGGTGGTTGACGAGCAGCAGCCGGTCGGGCAGCTCCGGGCCGAGCCGGAAGTGCGCCACCCGGGCCAGCGGGCCGGCCGTGAGATCCAGGCCGGTCTGCGCCTCGGCGCAGTGGACCTCGACCGCCGCCTTCCGCTCGTCGACGGCGAGTCCGGTCAGGTCGTGGCTGACGAACGGCACCGCGTCGGCCGGGTCGGCGTGGTGCTGACGCCAGCCCCCGTCCGCCTGCCGGGTCAGGCGCAGCCGCAGCGCGTCGTGCTGGGCCACCAGTCGGCGTACCGCCTCGCGGACCAGGTCGGCCGGGAGCGGCCGGGCCAGCTCGAGGTAGTAGGGGTGGTTGAACAGGGCGGGTCGACCCATGGTGGGGGCGATGACGTCGGTGAACCATCGCTGCGCGCCGGTCAGCGGGGCGTCGCCGTGCACCTCGCCCTGCTCGGCGTTCGACGTCGCGCTCGCCTCCCCGAGGCTGGCGGCCAGCTCGGCCACCGTGGGGTGGCGGACGAGCTGTCGGGGGGTGATGTGGATGTCGGCCGCCGCGCAGCGGGCCACGAGCTGCATGGCGAGCAGCGAGTCGCCGCCGGAGGCGAAGAAGTCGTCGGTGATGCCGAGCTGGTTGGTCCGCAGCAGCTCCGACCAGATCGCCACGAGCTGACGTTCCCGCTCGGTGCGGGGCGCGGCGGCGGCCCGGTCGGCGGAGCGCCGGTACCCGTCGGCGACCGCGCCGCGCACCGCCGCCGCGTCGGCCAACTCGGTGGCCACCTCGGCCAGCAGGCCGGCGGGAATCCGGTCGACGGGCGCGTCCCCGTCCACGGTGGTCCCGGCGTCGAGCGACCAGAGACCGCGCAGCAGGTCCATCGGCCCGACGCGCTCGTCGACGGGCAGCGCCAGGACGTCGGGTGGCGCGGGTGTGGTGGCCGGATGCAGGAGCAGGGTGGCCGCGTCGGTGGCGGGCGTCGGGGCGTACCCGATGATCCCGGCGGTGACCAGCGCGGACAGCTCCGCGCGCTGCGGCGTCGTGGTGAGCAGCACCTCGCGCCCGGCACGGGCCTGGGCCGCGAGCAGCCGGGCCAGCTCCGGCTGCTGGTGCGGCGGCCCGGCCGGTAGGACCAGCCGGCGCAGCGCGGGATGCCGCACCGCCCGCCGCACCAGCAGCGTCGCGGTGACCGCCGCCAGCTCCGGCGACCAGTCGTCGCCGGGCAGCTTCGGCACTCCGTAGCGCCGCGCCCACGCCTCGACCGGTACGACGTCGACGTCCGGTCGGGCCCGGGCCAGCCGCGCGGTCAGCTCCGCGAAGACAGCGGTGTACGGCGACGTCCGGTACGGCGGCGACGGCGGGCAGACCACGATCGTCAGCGCCGCCGCGCGGCGCGACCGGTGCGCGTCCAGCGCCGACAGCAGCTCGGTGTGGAAGTCGCGCAGCCCGGCGATGCCCGCCGCGAGCGGACCGGGTGCGAGCCGGTCCTCCCAGCGCAGGACCAGCGCGTTGCGGTCGCGCCGGCCGGTCGCCAGCCCGGCGGCCGGGTCGCGGAGCAGCCGCAGCAGCGCGCCGGGCGCGAGCTGTTCGAGGGTGTGTGGCAGGTGGAGCAGCCCGGCCCAGAAGCGGACGGTCTCCGCGAGCTCCGGAACCGCGACGGTGCCGCCGACCACCAGCCGGGGCGCGGGCGGCGTCGACCGCCGGGACGCCGGCGTACGGCGACCCGCGCCGATCGGCGCGTCCGGTCGACGCACCCCGTCGTCGAGCACCTTCGCCAGGCCGGTCAACAGCCGGACCATCCGCTCCGGGGTGAACAGGTCGGCCCGGTACGCCAGGTCGGCGTGCAGGTCGTCGCCCTGCCAGGTGACGCTGAGGAAGAGGTCGAAGTCGACACCCACGCTCGGCACCTCGACCGGCGTGGCGGCCAGCCCGGCGAACTCGGGCAGCTCGTCCGCGCCGTCGAGGACGTTGAGCACGCACTGGAACAGCGGGTGGTACGCGGCCTGCCGGGGCAGCCGCAGCGCCTCCACGATGGTGGCGAACGGCAACCCCTGGTGCCGGTACGCCTCCCGGGCCGTGCGGTAGGCCCGGGCCACGAGCTGGCGGAACGTGGGCCGTCCCGCCGCGTCCACCCGCAGCGGCAACAGGTCGGCGAAGCACCCGATCAGCGGGGCGAGCTCGGCGCGTTCCCGGCCGGCGGTGGGTGTGCCGAGCACCAGGTCCGGTTGTCCGCTCTCGGTGTGCAGCAGGGCCGCGAAGCCGGCCAGCAGGACGGCGAACGGGGTGACCCCCTCCGCCCGGGCCAGCTCCCGCACGGCCGCGCCGAGCCCCGCGCCGAGCCGCTGGGCCTGGTACCCGGCGACGTCCGAGCTCTCGTCGGGGCGTGGATGGTCGGTGGGCAGGTCCAGCAGCGGCGGCGCGTCGGCCAGCCGCTTGCGCCAGTACGTCAGGTGCGGCTCGACGGCGCTGGACGCCAGCCACTCGCGCTGGTGCCGGGCGTAGTCGGTGAACTGCACCGGCAGCGGCGGCAGGGGCCGGTCGACGCCGGTGGCGTGGTGGGCGTACCGGGCGGCGAGGTCGTCGAGCAGGATGCTCCACGAGGTGTTGTCGCAGACGATGTGGTGCATGCCGAGCAGCAGGTGCCAGCGTTGGTCGGGCAGCCGCAGCAGGCGGGCGCGCACCAGCGGCCCGGCGGCCAGGTCGTACCGGTGCGCGGCCAGCTCGGCGGCCGCCCGGCGCAGCGTACGGGGGTGCTTCGCCGCCGGTAGCGCGGTCAGGTCCAGCGTCTCCAGCCACGGGTCGACGTGCGGGTGCACCACCGGTTCGGGTTCACCGTCCCGGCCGCGGAAGGTGGTCCGTAACACCTCGTGCCGGGCCAGCACGTCGTCGAACGCCCGGCGCAGCGCGGTCGTGTCGAGGTCGCCGCGCAGCTCGACGGCGGCCGTGGTGTTGTGCCGGACCACGTCGTCGTCGAGCTGGTCGAGCGCCCAGAGCCGTACCTGCGCCGAGGACGCCACCGCCGGCGTACCCGCCGGGGCAGGGGTGAGCGGGGCGAGCGCGGTGGCGTCCTCATCGGCGTCCAGCACGGCGGCGAGCCCGGCCACGGTCGGGTTGGTGAACAGGGTGTAGAGCGACACCTCCCGGCCGAACTCGGCCTGCACCTGCGACAGCAGACCGGTGGCGAGCAGCGAGTGTCCACCGAGGCCGAAGAAGTCGCTCGTCACGCCGACCTGTTCGACGCCGAGCGCGGCGGCCCAGAGTCCGGCGAGCCGCTCCTCGGTGGGGGTGCGCGGCGCGACGACCTCCTCGTCTCCGACGGTGCGCACGGGGGCCGGTCGGCTGCGCTCGGCGATGGCGGCGGCGGTGCTCAGCTCCTCGACGACGTACGCGGCCCGCTCGGATCCGATCGGCGCGCACAGCTCACTCGGCCCGGCGCTCGTCACCGGCGGATCCAAGGCCCAGACGTGGGCGAGCACCCGGCGCAGGTCCTCCGTGCCGGCGGGCACGGCCAGCGCGAGCACGCCCGGGTGGTCGCCGCGCAGCGCCGCGACCGCCTCCGGGTCGCTGTGCAACACCATCGTGGTGGCCGGGTCGGCGGCGGCGAGCGCCTCCGCCGTGTACGCCCGCACCTCGTGACCGGCCAGCGCGTCGGCGAGCCGGTCGACCGGCAACCGTTCGCCGTCGACGAGCACGAGCCGGCGCGGCTGACCGGCGAGCCGCCGCAGCTCGCGCAGCACGATCGTGCCCAACGCCGCGAAGTACTCCCCGGTGTACGGCACGTGGCCCAACTCGTCCGCGCGCTCGTCGTCCACCTCGCCGACCGGGTAGGCGCCGGCCTGGTCGGCGGCCCACACCGCGTGGACCCCCGGCGTACGCGCCGCCAGCGCGGCCAGCCGGTCGTCGAGCCGGCCGTGCTCCTGGTCCTCGACACGTGCCGACGCGGGGCAGACCACCAGCAGCAACGGCGCGTCCGTTCGCCGCCGGTACGCCGCCACCGCCGCGTCGAGGTCGTCCATCGCCGCGTCCAGGGCCCCGGCGGTCTGGTCCCGCCGGCGCAGCCAGTCCTGGAACCGCAGCAGGCAGACCGTGGCGTCGACCGTCGGCCCGGCCAGCAGGTGGGCCACCAACTGGCCGTACCCGACCAGCTCCACCGACGCGGGTACGCGCAGGAAGCGCAGCCAGAACTCCACCGGATCACGCAGCGGATCCACGGTGAAGGTGGCCGCCAGGGCGATCCGGTGCCGGCGCAGCCCGGGCACCTCCGACAGCGGCCGGTCCGGATCGTCCACCATGGCGCGCAGCAGCTCGGGCAGCCGGCCCACGGTCGCGGCGATCGTCTCGTCGAGGTACAGGTCGGCGTTGAAGTCGACCGCGCCGTCGATCCGGTCACCGTCGACGGTCAGGCTGACGAACAGGTCGAAGTCGGTGAGGCCGCTCTCCGCCGGCACCGGGCGGAACGTCGCCCCGGCGGCCTGCCGCTGCCGTACGCCGCCGTCGGTCATGGTCGCCAACACCTGAAAGAGCGGGTTCACGCTGGGGTCGCGGACCGGGCGGACCTCTTCCACCACCCGCGCGTACGGGGCCTCCTGGTGGGCGTACGCCTCGCTGACCGTGCGGTGCACCCGGCGCACGAGGTCGCGGACGCTCGGGTCGCCGCCGGTGTCCACCCGCAGCACCAGCATGGTGGCGAAGCAGCCGATCAGCGGCTCCAGGTCGGTGCTCGCCCGGCCGGCGGCGGGCATGCCGAGCAGCAGATCCTCCTGGCCGGTGGCCTGGCGCAGCAGGGCGGTCAGCCCGGCGAGGACCACCGCGTTGACGGTGGCCCCGGCGCGGCGGGCCAGCCCGCCGAGGGCGTCGGTCAGCGCGGCGTCGACGGTGAACGGCAGGCTCCGGCCCCGGTGGGTCTGCACCGGCGGCCGGGGGCGGTCCGGTGGCAGCGTGGACCGGGCCGGCGCGGAGGCGAGCCGTTCGCGCCAGTGCGCCAGGTGACCCGCCAACTCACGCTCGGCCTCCGGCTGACGGCGGGCGGCGACGTGCGCGACGAACCGGGTGGGCAGCGCGGGCAACCCCGCCGGGACGTCCCCGGCGAACTCGCCGTACCAGCGCACCAACTCCTCGACGAACACACCTGCCGACCAGGCGTCGAAGACGATGTGGTGCGCGGTCACCAGCAACAGGTGCTCGTCGTCCGCGAGGGCGACCACCCGTGCCGCGAGCAGGGGCCCGCTGGTCAGGTCGAAGCGGACCGCCGCGTGCGCCGCGATCTCCCGCTCGGCCGCCGCCTCCCGCTCCGACGCCGGCAGTCCGGTCAGGTCGAGCAGCGGCAGCGGCACCTCCAGCGCGTCCGACACCCGCTGGGTGACGACGCCGTCGACGGTCGCGAAGACGACCCGCAGCGCGTCGTGCCGGGCCACCACCGCGTTGACCGCCCGGTGCAGCGCCGCCACGTCGAGGGGGCCGGTGATGCGCTCGGCGAAGGGCACGTTGTAGACGGGCGTGCCGGGCTCCAGCCGGTCGAGGAACCAGAGCTGCTCCTGGGTGAACGAGAGCGGGTAGCTCGCGGGTGTCGGATCGGCGCGGCCGGCCCGGGCCTGGTTGGCCTGGCCCTGGTTGGCGCGGGCCGGGCTGGCTTGGCCCGGGTTGCCGCGGGCCTGGCGCAGTCGCAGGGCCAGCAGCTCCCGCTGCTCGGGGGTGAGGTCGGCGAGGTCCGGGTGCAGGTCCTGGGTCATCGGGTGGCCCCTTCGACGTACGCGCGGTCGACGGTCGCCCCGCCGTCGAGCAGGCGGGACAGCGGGGGAGGCGTGTCGTGCAGGTAGAGGTGGCCCCCGGGAACGACGGTCAGCGAGAAGCCGGCTGCGGTGCAGGCCGCCCAGCCGGCCACCTCATCCGGGCTGACCAGGGGATCGTCGGCGGCCGCCACCGCGTCCACCGGCAGCGGCAGCGGCGTCACGGTCGCCGGCCGGTACGACGCGACCACGTTCAGGTCGGCCCGCACGGTGGGCAGGATCAGTTCCAGCAGGCCCGGGTCGGCGAGCACCTCGTCGGGAATCCCGCCCAGGTCGTGCAGCCAGCGGGTCAGCGCCGCGTCGTCGAGGCGGTGCGCCGTACCGAGCGGCGCGGCGTCGCGCGGCGGACGGGCCGCCGAGACCACCAGCCGCTGCGGTACCGGGCCGCCCCGCGCGACCAGGCGGGCCGACACCTCGTACCCGAGGAGGCCGCCCATGCTGTGCCCGAAGATCGCGAACGGCGTCGGCACCCGCGCGGCGATCGCCTCGACCAGCGGCGGCACCAGGTCGTCCATCGTGCTCAGGGGCGGCTCGGCCAGCCGACGTTCACGGCCGGGCAACTGCGCGGTCCACACCTCCACGTCGTCGCCGAGCAGGGCGGCCCACGGCCGGTACGCGCCGCCACCGGCACCGGCGTACGGGAGGCACACGAGCCGCAGCCGGGCGGCCGGACGGGACGCGACGCAGCTCAACCAGGCGGTCGGCGGCGGAGATACGGGTGGTGTCGCCATGCCCGCACACGCTAGGAACGGGCCTTGAGGGCGGTCTTAGCGTCGGCTGAGCGTTCCTCGTGGTGCTCGCTGTTCGTGGGCGGCCCGACTCACCCCGTCGCGGTGGCCGCGATCGCGTAGTGCGGCCGGTGCGGGCCGCCGTCGGGGCGTTCCAGGCGCTCCACCTCGGCGAACCCGGCCCTCGTCAGCCGCTCCGAGATCTCGTCGACCGGCCAGCGGTACGCGGTCGTGACCTTGTGGTCGAAGGCGTCGACCTCGTCGCCGGAGAAGAGGCCCAGCACCAACGCTCCGGACGGGATCAGGGCCCGTCGGAATGTCGTCAGTACGCCGTCGAGGCGCTCCGGGGGCAGGTGGATGAGCGAGTACCAGGCCAGGATGCCGGCGACGGTGTGGTCGGCCACGTCGAGGTCGTCCAACGACCCGAGGCGGTAGCTGCCGCTCGGGTGGGTCGCCCGCGCGTGGGCGATGAACTCGGGCACCACGTCGATGCCCGTGGCGTCGACGCCCAGCGACCGCAGGTGGTCGGTCAGGTGGCCGGGGCCGCAGCCCAGGTCGAGCACCGGACCCGGCAGGCCCGCCAGGTGTCGGCCGACGAAGGCGAGGTCGTCGGGGTGCACCTGCTCGCGGGTGCCGAACAGTTCGATGTACAGATCCGCGACCGCGCCGTACGCCTGCCGCACCCGTTCCGTGCCCACCGACCGACTATAGGAGATCGCAGCCGGCCGGCTGGCCGCGCGCAACCCGCCGTCACCGGGCTCGTTAGTGCCCGAGGGGTGCACGGATGTCGCACACGTGGACGGGACGCCTGCTGCGGGATCCGGTGGCCGCGCCCCGGGCGGCGTTCCTCGAACTCTTCTTCGACCTTGCCTTCGTCTTCGCCCTGACCCGGGTGGCGCAACGGCTCATCGACGAGCTGGACGCCAGCGAGCCCGAACGGAACGTGCTGGCGAGCGCCGCCGAGACGCTGTTCTTCTTCCTGGCGCTCTGGCTGATCTGGATGCTGGCGGCCTGGGTCACCAGCCTCTACGACCCCGCGCTGGCGTTCGTCCAGGCGTTGGTGATCGCGGTCATGCTCGGCGCGCTCATTCTGGCGGTCACGATGCCCCGCGCCTTCGGCGCCCGGGCCGCGGTGTTCGCGGGCACCTACGTCGCCATCCAGCTCGGCCGGCCGCTCGCGCTCACGCTGGCGCTGCGCCGTCATCCGCGGCGGTTGGTGACCCTCCGCATCACGATCTGGACGGCGGTCGCCGCCGTGCCCTGGCTCGTCGGCGCCGTTTCGAGCGAGCACGCCCGGCCCGCGGTGTGGGCCGGCGCGCTGGCCATCGAGTACGTGGGGTTCGCCCTCGGCTGGCCGATCCCCCGACTCGGCGCGTCCCGGGTCAACCAGTGGGTGATCAACGGGGTCCACCTCGTGGAGCGTTACCAGCAGGTGTTCCTGATCGCGCTCGGCGAGGCCATCCTGGTCGTCGGCCTGACCTCCAGCGCGAGCCCGTTCACCCCGGTGGAGATCGCCGCGTTCGTGATCGCGTTCGCCATCACCGTGCTGTTCTGGCGGATCTACTTCCACCGTGCCGGCCACCGGCTGCCGACGGCGGTGCGTGACGCGCCGTCCCCGGCGCGACTCGGTGAGATGGCGACGTACAACCACCTGGTGACGGTGGCCGGCGTGCTGATCACCACCGTCGGATTCGAACTGGTCATCGCCCACCCCACCGGCGAGCGCACGTACCCGTTGGCGGTCATCCTCATGGGCGGGCCCGCGCTGTTCCTGCTCGCGCAGGCCTGGGCGGACCACGCTGTCTTCGGTCGACACTCCGTCCACCGTCTGGTCGGGGCGCTGGTGCTGGCGGCGGCGGTCCCGGTCGGTGCCCGGCTGCCGGGGCTGGCGGTCCTGGTCACGGCCGCCCTGGCGCTCACCGTCGTCGCCGTGCTCGACACCCGCACGGGCCCCGCCGAGGCGCCCGGCCGCCCCTGACGGGTTCAGGGTCGCTCGGAAACCGTAATCTGATCTCCCTCGCCGCAGTCGCCCTGACCTGCCGAGATAACGCTCTCTCGGATAGTGCGGAAGTCCTTGACGAGGTGGTAATCGACCCGTAACGATGCATGCACACCACCACCGGCGTGATCGGCGCACGTCGTCCCGCGAAAGGACCAATCCGTGCGCAGATCCCTGAGAGCGTGGCTCGGCGCTGTGTTGAGCGCGATCCTCGTGCTGGGTGGCGTCGTCGCCACGCCCCCCGCGGCCAGTGCCGCCCCGTTCACCGTCCTGGTCTTCAGCAAGACCGCCGGATTCCGGCACGGCTCGATCACCCCCGGCATCACGGCGATCCAGCAGCTCGGCGCGGCCAACGGCTTCACCGTCGAGGCCACCGAGGACGCCGGTCAGTTCACCGACGCCAACCTCGCCCGGTTCGCGGCGGTGATCTGGCTGTCCACCACCGGCGACGTGCTCAACGCCGCCCAGCAGGCGAGCTTCGAGCGCTACATCACCGCCGGCGGCGGCTACGTGGGAGTGCACTCCGCCTCCGACACCGAGTACGACTGGCCGTGGTACGGCGGGCTCGTCGGCGCGTACTTCGCCTCGCACCCGGCCGAGCAGACCGCCACCGTGAAGGTCGCCGACCAGGTGCACCCGTCCACCCGGGCGCTGCCGCAGCGGTGGAGCCGCTTCGACGAGCTGTACAACTACCGCACCAACCCCCGGGGCAACGTGCACGTGCTGGCCACTCTCGACGAGAGCACCTACACCGGCGGCAGCATGGGGTACGACCACCCGATCTCCTGGTGCCAGAACTACTCCGGCGGTCGGGCGTGGTACACCGGCCTCGGCCACACCGACGCCTCGTACACCGACACGGCCTTCCGTCAGCACCTGCTCGGCGGCATCCAGACCGCGGCGGGAGCGGTCACCGCCGACTGCGGCCCGACGGTCACCACCAACTTCCAGCAGGTGGAGCTGGCCAAGGGCGCGGCCGAGACCGGCGAGCCGATGAGCCTCACCGTCCTGCCCGACCGGGGTGTGCTGCACACCTCCCGCAACGGCGTGATCCGGCACACCGACGCCGCCGGCAACACCAAGGTCGCGGGCACCCTCGCCGTCTACACCGGCGACGAGGAGGGCCTGCAGGGCATCAAGGCCGACCCCAACTTCGCCACCAACCGCTGGGTGTACGCGTACTACGCGCCCCCGTTGAGCACGCCCGGCGGCGGCGCGCCGGCCACCGGCACGGCTGCCGACTTCGCCGTCTGGGACGGGGTCAACCGGCTGTCCCGCTTCACCGTGAACGCCGACAACACCATCAACATGGCGAGCGAGACGCTGATCCTCAACGTGCCCACCAGCCGGGGCATGTGCTGCCACGTCGGCGGCGACATGGACTTCGACGCGGCCGGCAACCTCTACCTGTCCACCGGGGACGACACCAACCCGTTCGACTCGGCCGGCTTCACGCCGATCGACGAGCGGTCCGGCCGCAACCCGGCCTTCGACGCGCAGCGCACCTCGGCCAACAGCAACGACCTGCGCGGCAAGGTTCTGCGCATCAAGCCGAGCGCGGCGGGCGGCTACACCATCCCGGCCGGCAACATGTTCGCGCCCGGCACGGCGCGGACACGTCCGGAGATCTACGCGATGGGCTTCCGCAACCCGTTCCGGATGAGCGTGGACAAGGCCACCGGCATCGTCTACCTCGGTGACTACGGCCCCGACGCGGGCACCGCCGACCCGAACCGGGGGCCGGCGGGCAACGTGGAATTCGCCCGGATCGACCGGCCCGGTTTCTACGGCTGGCCGTACTGCACGGCCCGCAACGACGCGTACAACGACTACACCTTCCCGTCCGGGCCGTCCGGGCCGAAGTTCGACTGCGCCGGCGGACCCGTCAACAACTCGCCCAACAACACCGGCATCACCCAGCTCCCGCCGGCCGTCCCGGCCTGGCTGCCGTACGGCGGTTCCGGCTCGCCGCCCGAGTTCACCGGCGGTGGCCTGTCGCCGATGGGCGGTCCGGTCTACCGGTACGACCCGAACAACACCTCGCCCGTGGCGTTCCCGCAGTACTACGACGGCACCTTCTTCGCGGGCGAGTTCGGCCGCCGCTGGATCAAGAACGTCAAGCTCGACTCCAGCGGTCAGCCGTTGAAGATCAACCCGTTCCCGTGGACCGGCACCCAGGTCATGGACATGGAGTTCGGCCCGGACGGCGCGCTCTACGTACTCGACTACGGCACCGGCTGGTTCAACGGCGACGCCAACTCGGCGCTCTACCGCATCGAGTACGCCCGCGGAGGCCGGGCGCCCGTGCCGAAGGTCACCGCCACCCCCACCAGCGGGACCGCGCCGTTGACCGTGGCCTTCTCCTCGGCCGGCACCCTCGACCCGGACGGCGACCCGTTCACCTACGCCTGGGACTTCGACAACAACGGCACCACCGACTCGACCGCCGCCAACCCGAGCTTCACGTACACGACCAACGGCACGCGCAGCCCGACGCTGACCGTGCGGGACACCACCGGCAAGACCGCCACCGCGAGCGTGGTCGTCACCGTCGGCAACAGCGCGCCGGTGGTCACCGTGAACACCCCGTTGAACGGGCAGACCTTCAACTTCGGGGACGCGATCCCGTTCTCCGTCACGGTCACCGACGCCCAGGACGGCACCATCAACTGCGCACGGGTCAAGGTGAACTACGTCCTCGGCCACGACTCGCACGGCCACCAGCTCGGCAGCGTGCAGGGCTGCACCGGGGTCATCCAGACCTCGGCCGACGGCGAGCACGACACCGCGGCGAACATCTTCGGCATCATCGACGCCGAGTACACCGATCTGGGCGGGGGCGGCCAGCCGGCGCTGACCACGCACACCCAGGCGGTGCTGCAACCCCGCGTCCGCCAGGCCGAGCACTTCGGTGACTCGTCCGGCGTCCAGATCGTCGCCGGGGCGGCCGGGCACGGCGGGGCGGCGGTCGGCTACATCGACAACAACGACTGGATCTCGTTCCGTCCGTACAACCTGACCGGCATCCAGTCGTTCAGCGCCCGGGTCGGCGCGCCGGCCGGCGGCGGCGGGACGCTGGAGCTGCGCGTCGACTCACCCACCGGACAGCTGGTGGGCTCGGCGACGGTCACCTCCACCGGCGGGTACGCCAACTTCGCCACCGTCACCGGCGGGGTCACCGCGCCGACCGGCACCCGGACGCTGTACCTGGTGTTCAAGGGCACCGGCCCGTGGTTCGACATCGACGAGTTCACCCTCTCCACCAGCCCCGGCGGGCCCGGCCCGGACCCGGACCCGGATCCCGGGACGGGCACCAACCTGGCCAAGGGCAAGCCGGCACGCGCATCCAGCTACGAGGGCGCGTTCGTCGCGGCCAACGCGTTCGACGGTGTCGCCGGCACCCGTTGGGGCAGCGCCTTCGGCGACCCGCAGTGGATCGACGTGGACCTGGGGGCGACGTACGCCCTCAGTCGGGTCAAGCTGACCTGGGAGGCCGCGTACGGCAGCGCGTACCAGATCCAGACCTCGACCGACGGCGTCACCTTCACCACGATCCGCACGGTGACCGGCGGCGACGGCGGGGTGGACGACCTGACCGGGCTCACCGGCTCCGGCCGGTACGTCCGGCTCCTCGGCACCGGCCGGGGCACCGCCTGGGGCTACTCGCTCTACGAGTTCGAGGTGTACGGCGGCACCGGCACCCCGACCGGCGGCAACCTGCTGCTCAACAAGCCGACGACGACGTCCAGCACCGAGGGCGCCGACGTGACGGGCGCCCAGGCCGTCGACGGCAACCTCGCCACCCGCTGGTCGAGCACGTTCTCCGACCCGCAGTGGATCCGCGTCGACCTGGGCAGCCCCACCGCGATCGGGCGGGTCAAGCTCGCCTGGGAGGCGGCGTACAGCAGCGCGTACCAGATCCAGACCTCCAACGACGGCACCACCTGGACCACCGTGAAGACGGTGACCGGCGCCGACGGTGGCGTGGACGAGCACAGCGGCCTCGGCGCGAACGGCCGCTACCTGCGCATCTACGGCACGGCCCGGGGGACCGGCTACGGCCATTCCCTCTGGGAGGTGGAGGCGTACACGAGCTGAACCACCACCACCACGACGTGGCCGGCACGGATCTCCGTGCCGGCCACGCCGTTCGTTCCGCTAGTCGTCGGGGACGGCCACCGGTTCGGTGCCGATGCAGCGGACCTTCAACTCGTGCCGGCCGGCCGATCCCTCGAAGGTGACCTCGACGTCGTCGTCCGGGCCCCGGTCCACCTCGCGCACCCGGTAACCCTGCGCGGGCGCCCACGACACGAGGCGTACCCCGTCGGGGCCGCACTCGGCCACGGCCGTGCCGCCGCCGGTGGCGAAACTACGGCGGACCCCGGCGCTCGTGCTCGGCGCGGCGCTCGCCGTGGACGGCCCGCCCGGCGCGACGCCCACGGTGCCGCTCGGCGGGGTCTCGGGCGACGCGAGCGCCCGTTCGATCTCGGCCTCGCTGCGCACCCCGCCCGGCGTGCCGGTGATGCTCTCGCCCACCAGCCGGATCGCGCCCAACCCGATCAGGGTCGCCACGGCGACCGTGGCCACCCACCCGGCGGCGACGAGGATCGAACGACGGCTCATGGCACCGACTATCCCCGATCCACGGTTGTCGTCCGCATATCCGGAGGCTAAGGCACGGTTAACGTGCGTCGCGCCGGCATCGACACCGGCTAGCCTGCCTGCTGTGGCCCGCCTGCTGCTCATCGAGGACGACCTGACCATCCGTACCCCGCTGCTGCGTGGGCTGCGGGAACGCGGCCACGCGGTCGCCGCGGCCTCGACCGCGATGGCGGGCCTGCGGGACGCCCTCGACGACCGGCCCGACCTGGTGGTGCTCGACCTGGGCCTGCCCGACCTGGACGGACGCGAGCTGCTGCGGATGCTGCGCGCGGTCAGCTCCGTGCCGGTCATCGTGGCGACCGCCCGCGACGACGAGGCGGAGATCGTCCGGGTCCTCGACGCGGGCGCCGACGACTACGTGGTCAAGCCGTTCACCGCCGCGCAGCTCGACGCCCGTGCCCGCGCGGTGCTGCGACGCGGGGCCGCCGGCCTCGACGCACAGGATCCGTCCCTCCTGGTGGGCGGTCTGCGCGTCGACCCGAGGTCCCGACAGGTCACCCTGGACGGCACGCTGGTGGAGCTGACGCCGCGCGAGTTCGACCTGCTGCACCACCTGGCCGGGCGGCCCGGTCAGGTGGTCACCAAACGCGAGCTGCTCACCGAGGTCTGGCAGATCCCGTACGGCGGCGCCGACAAGACCGTCGACGTGCACCTGTCCTGGCTGCGCCGCAAGCTGGGGGAGACCGCCCAGAACCCCCGCTACCTGCACACCGTGCGCGGCGTCGGCGTACGCCTCGAAGCGCCCGCGGTCCGCCCGTGAGGGCGCGTCTGGCGCTGCTGGTCGCCGCGGTCAGCGTCCTCACGCTCGTCGCGTTCCTGGTGCCGCTGGCGCTGCTCGTGCGGACGGTCGCCCAGGACCGGGCGACCGTCCGGGCCACCGCCGACGCGCAGAGCCTCGTGCCGGTGGTCGGCACCGCCGACGCGCCCACCATCCGGCTCACCGTCGAGCAGCTCGCCGCGGAGTCCGGCCGACCGGTGAGCGTCTTCCTGCCCGACGGCACGGTGCTCGGCGCCCAGGCGCCCCGTACGCCCGCGGTGGCCCTCGCCGCACGCGGGCAGAGCCTCACCGGGGAGTCGGCTGCCGGCCGGGAGGTGGTCATCGCGGTGCAGGGCCGGGCGGACGGCACCGGCGTCATCCGGATCGTCGTTCCCCGGCAGGAGCTGACCGCCGGGGTGACCCGTGCCTGGCTGGTGCTGGCGCTGCTCGGTGTGGTGCTGGTGCTGATCGGGCTGGTGGTCGCCGACCGGCTGGCCCGCACGTTGGTGCGGCCCATCAGCGACCTGTCCGCCGTGTCGCACCGCCTGGCGAACGCCGAGCTGGACGCCCGGGTCGTACCCGCCGGCCCGGCCGAGCTGCGCGAGGTCGCCGGCGCGCTCAACCACCTCGCCGGCCGGATCCAGGTCCTCCTGCTCCAGGAGCGCGAGCAGGTCGCGGACCTGTCCCACCGGCTGCGGACACCCCTCACGGCGCTGCGGTTGGAGGCGGAGTCGCTGCGCGACCCGGAGGACGCGGCCCGGATCGCGGCCGCCGCCGACGGGCTCGAACGGGCGGTCACCGGGCTCATCCAGCAGGCCCGCTGGCGTCGTGCGCCGGCGCCGGGCACGGTCGCGTCCGACGCCGCGGCGATCGTCGCCGACCGGGTCGCGTTCTGGTCGGTGCTCGCCGAGGACACCGGCCGGGCCGTCCACCTCGACCTGGCCCCCGGCCCGCTGACCGTCGCCGTGGCCGCCGACGACCTGACGGCCGCCGTGGACGCCCTGCTCGGCAATGTCTTCGCGCACACCCCCGACGGCACGCCCTTCACCGTCCGGCTCGCGTCCGACGCCGGGGAGGTGCTGCTCACCGTCGCCGACGAGGGACCCGGGATGCCGGCGGGCGCCGTCCAGCGGGGCGCCAGCGCGGCCGGCTCCACCGGGCTCGGTCTGGACATCGCCCGCCGCGCCGCCCAGGCCGGCGGCGGGCGGCTGGAGCTGCGTTCCGGCCCGAGAGGTGGGGCGCAGGTGGTGCTGCGGCTCGGCCCACCGCCGCAGCGCCAGGCATAGCCGCTGCGCTGCCGGGTAGCTGCCAACCATGGCGCGGTACACGAAACCCGAGCTCAGAGAGCAGATCAAGGAAGAGATCAAGGCGTCCGACAAGGGCGGCAGGCCCGGTCAGTGGTCGGCGCGCAAGTCACAGCTGGTGACGCAGGAGTACAAGCGGCGCGGCGGCGGATTCCTGGGCGAAAAGGACGAGCGGCAGAAGGCGTTGCAGCGCTGGGGCAACGAGAAGTGGCAGACGAAAGAGGGCGACGCCCGAGCCCGCAAGGACGGCACCACGAGCCGTTACCTGCCCAAGAAGGCCTGGGACGAGATGTCCGAGAGCCAGAAGCGCGCGACCGACACCAAGAAGCGGGAGGCGTCCCGGACCGGTCGGCAGTACGTCGCCAACACCGGGCCGGCGAAGAAGGCACGACGCGACGCCACGACGGCCGGCCGGATCTCGGAGATGTCGGTCGCCGAGGCCAGCAAACTCGTCCGTGGCATGGACACGCGACAGCTCCGGACCGCCCTGCGCAACGAGCACGCCGGCAAGGACCGCAAGACCCTCGTCCAGCGGCTGGAGGCGGAACTCAACCGGCGCGGCCAGCCGTCCCGAAGCCCGTCGAGGTGACCCGGTCGTCGTCCCGGCGGCGCAGGATCCGCACCTCGGTGGTGGCCTCGGTGCCGGTCAACGGCAGCACCGCCACCGGAGGGGGCGCCACGGCGGTGACGCTCGCCGGCGCGATCGTCACTCCGAGGCCGGCCGCGACCAGGTGCACCACGGTGGTCCAACTGCCGGCGACCTGGACGATGCGCGGTGTGTAGCCGGCGTCCAGGCACGGCCGCAGGTTGCGCTGGTAGGCCCGCTCGCCGGCCACGCGTGGGATGAAGACGAACGGGTCGTCCCGCAGCACCGCCGTGTCGATCGCGCGGTCTCCCGCGTGCGGGTGGTCGGCCGGCACGACGGCGACGAAGGACTCGGTGGCGTACGTGACGCCGACCAGGTCGTCGTGGTCGTCCGGATCCCGCACCACGCCGAGATCGACCTCGCCGTCCAGCAGCCGGTCGACGATCTGCGCCGTGTACGCCTCGTGCAGGCGGAGGTGGACGGCCGGGTGGCGCTCACGGAAACGACGGATCGGCCCGGCCAGCCCGAGCTGGATCGCCGAGCTGACGAAGCCGATGTCGAAGCGCCCCTGCTCCCCGCGCCCGATGCGGCTCGCCTCGTGCACGTCGTCGGACACGGCGGCCAGCACCCGCCGGCACCGGACGAGGTACGCCTCGCCGGCGGGCGTCAGCGCCACCGACCGGGAGGTGCGGACGAACAGCGGCGTACCGATCATCGCCTCGAGCTGGCGGATCTGCTGCGACAGCGGCGGCTGGGCCATCCGCAGCCGCACCGCGGCCCGGCCGAAGTGCAGCTCCTCGGCGACCGCGACGAAGTACCGCAGGTGGCGCAACTCGGGATCCATACGTTGAGGATACGAATCAGTTCCAACAAGATATTGGACGTACGAATGGCGGCGACCGGAGAATCGGGGCATGAACCCGAGCACGCTGACCGTCACGTCCATGACCACCGCCGAGGAGGCCGCGGCCTTCCGGACGCTGAACGAAGAGTGGATCTCCCGCTCCTTCACCATCGAGGAGTCGGACCGTAAGACGCTCGCCGACCCGTTCGCCGCCATCGTCGAACCGGGCGGCGACGTGCTCGTCCTCCGCGACGACGGGCAGATCGTCGGCTGTGTCTCCCTGGTGCGCTACTCCGAGGACGTCTTCGAGTTGTCGAAGATGGCGGTGGCCCCGGCGGCGCGCGGCAGAGGCCTCGGCCGCCAGCTCATCGAGGCGGCGATCGAGCGCGCCCGCCAGCTCGGCGCGGCCACCCTGTTCCTCGGCAGCAGCACCAAGCTCCCGAACGCCGTGCACCTCTACGAGAGGGCCGGCTTCCAGCACGTCGCACCGGAGCAGATCCCGCTGCCGCCGTACGCCCGCGCCGACGTCTTCATGCGGATGTCGCTCCTGCCGGCTTAACCCGGCCTTAGCGTTCGGACAGCGCGCTGCTATCGGAATTCAGCCGATCCTCGTAGTCGACAACGAGGAAAGGTGAACACCATCATGAAGCGGACCAACCTGCTCCTGGCGTCGGTCGGTGGGGCGGCGGTGCTGGCGACCGCGGCGGTCGCGCTCGGCGTCACCGCCGCGAACGACTCGCGTACCGACACGACGCTCGCCGCGGCGACCGTCGCGCCGACGCCCGACACCACCACCACCGCCGCGCCGGCGACCGGCGATCCGTCGTCGACCGGCACCCCATCGGGTACGCCGACGAGCAGTGCCCCGTCGTCGAGTGTCGCCCCGTCCGCGGGCGGCGCGCCGGCCGGCGCCGCCGTCGACGAGAAGCGCGCCGGTGAGATCGCGCTCGCCAAGGCGGGCGGCGGCCAGATCGTCGAGGTCGAGGCCGAGCAGGAGAACGGCCGCCCGGTCTGGAGCATCGAGATCGTCGCCGGCGACACCGAGCACGAGGTGGACGTCGACCGTGAGAACGGCTCGGTCGTCAAGGCCGAGCAGGAGCCGGTCGACGCGGACGACGACGCCGATGACAAGGACGACGACGCGGACGACGGCGACGACGACTGACCGTCGACACTCGCCGCCCGCCCCGGGGATCGACCCGAGGCGGGCGGCGACGTCGTGGAGCAGCTATCCCGGCACGGTGGTCTGGATCGGCACGCGTTGCTCCTGGCCCGTCGGTTGGTCCTGGCCCGTCGGTTGGTCCCGGCCCGTCGGTTGGTCCTGGCCCGTCGGTTGGTCCTGGGAGAACTGCGTGCGGTACAGCTCGTGGTAGCGACCGCCGGCCGCGAGCAGGTCGCCGTGACGTCCGCGTTCGACGATCCTGCCGTCCTCCACGACGAGGATCTGGTCTGCCGCCCGGATCGTGGAGAGGCGGTGCGCGATGACCACGCTCGTGCGGCCGCTCAGAGCCTCGGCGAGGGCGTCCTGGACCGCCGCCTCCGACGTGGAGTCGAGGTGCGCGGTGGCCTCGTCGAGGATGACCACGCGCGGCCGGGCCAGCAACAGTCGTGCGATCGTCAACCGCTGCCGCTCGCCGCCGGACAGGCGGTACCCGCGTTCGCCGACGATGGTGTCGAGCCCGTCGGGAAGCGTACGGATCAGGTCGTCGAGTCGGGCCCGCCGGAGCACGTCCCACATCTCGTTCTCCGTGGCGTCGGGCCGGGCGAACGCCAGGTTGGCGCGGATGCTCTCGTGGAAGAGGTGCCCGTCCTGGGTCACCACACCCAACGCCGTCCGGATCGACTCGGCGGACAGGTCACGGACGTCGACGTCGCCGAGCTTCACCGTCCCGTCGTCGACGTCGTACAGGCGGGGCACCAACTGCGCGATCGTCGACTTGCCCGCCCCGGAGGAGCCCACCAGCGCGACCATCTGACCCGCCTCGGCGCGGAACGACACCCCGTGCAGCACGTCCTCGCCGCCACGCGTGTCGAGCTTCACCACGTCCTCGAGGGACGCGAGGGACACCCGGTCGGCCGACGGGTAGCCGAACCGCACCCCGTCGAACTCGACCGCGACCGGTCCGTCGGGAAGGCGTCGGGCGTCGGGCTTGTCGAGGATCAACGGTTTGAGGTCGAGGATCTCGAAGACCCGCTCGAAGCTCACCAGCGCGCTCATCACCTCGACGCGGGCGCTGGCCAGCGACGTCAACGGCGCGTAGAGCCGCGACAGCAGCAGCGCGAGAGCCACCACGGTCCCGGCGTCGAGGCTGCCCCGCAGGGCGTACAGGCCGCCCAGCCCGTAGACCAGGGCCAGCGCCAGCGAACCGACCACGGTGAGCGCGGTGATGAAGACCCACTGGAGCATCGCCGTACGGACGCCGATGTCCCGTACCCGCCGGGCCCGGGCGGCGAACTCGGCGGACTCCTCGGCCGGTCGTCCGTACAACTTGACCAGCGTGGCGCCGGGTGCGGAGAACCGTTCGGTCATGCGCGTGCTCATGGCCGCGTTGTGCTCGGCCGCCTCCCGCTGCAAGCGGGCGAGCCGGGACCCCATGTGGCGGGCCGGTAGCACGAAGATCGGCAGCAGGACGAGCGCCAACAGCGTGATCTGCCACGAGAAGCTGAGCATGACGGCCAACGTCAGCATCAGGGTGACCGCGTTGCCGACCACACTGGACAAGGTGTCGCTGAAGGCCCGCTGCGCGCCGATCACGTCGTTGTTCAGGCGGCTGACCAGCGCGCCCGTCCGGGTCCTGGTGAAGAACGCCACCGGCATCTGTTGGACGTGGTCGAAGACAGCCGTCCGCAGTTGGACGATCAGCCCTTCGCCGATGCTGGCGGAGAGATATCGCGTCACCAGGCCCAGGCCGGCTTCGGCGAGGGCGATCGCGGCGATCAGGACGGCCAACCGGACCACGACACCGCCGTCGGCGCCGTCCACGATCGCGTCGACCACCCGACCCGCGAGAATCGGCGACGCCACCGTGAGTACGGCCGTCACCACGCTCAACAGCAGGAATCTGACGATCCGCGCGCGGTGTGGCCGGGCGAACCGCCCGATCCGCTTCAGGGTGGCGCGGGACAGCGGTCGCTCGTCCCGCGCGTTCATCGCGTGGCGCAGAGACGTCCACGCGGTAACTTCCATGCTCATGCGTACCTCCGATGTCGGAGGCTAGGACCTCATCCGAACTTGAGGTCAACCCGCGGTCCGCGTTCACGGGGGAGAGCCCATGGAGTTGCTGGACGTCGTGGTGACGACAGTGGGTGGAGCGCTCGCGGCCACCGCCGGTGTCGTCGTCGGCGGAATGCTCGCCCGGCGCGCACAGGACCGGCACTGGTTACGGGATCGTCAACTCGTCGCCTATCAGGACCTGCTGCGGGAGTACGCGACGTTCTCGATGATCCTGCGGCGCGCCCACCTCGGGCGCACCCCCTGGGACTACGACTGGGGAGCATGGAGCACGGCCCTGATGTCGGCCAGTCTCGTCGCCCCGAGCGCCGTCGCCGCCGAGATCGACAGATTCGGCCGGGCGGTGCACGGGCTCCTGGATGCCACCGCAGGCGTGGACACGACGACGACACCGCTGTCGCAGAGCGATTTCGAGCAGGTGATGATCGCACCGGCCCGCGCGCACCTGGACCTGGTCAACGCCATGCGCCGATCCATGGGACGGCAGCAACGGCCCCTGTCGGTCTGGTTGGGCGGAGCGAGCGGCCGCCCACCCCACTGGCGAGACGCCGAAGTCGGCGGCTCGTCGGGACACGACGACACCGCCAGTTCCGCGCAGGCGGGAACCGCTTCCCGAGGAGACCCTGGTGGTCGTTGAGGCGGAGCGGATCGTTCACGCGGGACACCGGCTGCGACGCGAAGGGCTGGCCCCGCGCCAGCGCTGGCGCCGCCCACACTCCCGCTCTCGTGTCCTAGTTGCGCCGGTGGTAGCGGTTGCGGCGGGGGATCTGGTGGGGATCCAGCCAGGCCGGCGGGACAAACACCGGTGTGCCGTCGCTGCCGAGCCGGATTGTCCAGTCCCCCTTGTGTACGTGGCGATGGTGGTAGCCGCAGAGCAGCACGGCATTGGCCAGGCTGGTGTCGCCGCCGTCGACCCAGTGGCGGATGTGGTGGGCGTCGCACCAGCGGGGTGGACGGTCGCAGCCGGGGAAGGCGCAGCCACGGTCCCGCAAGACGAGGGCGCGGCGCAGGGGGCCGCTGACAAGACGGCGTTGCCGCCCGACATCGAGTGGTTGACTGTTGCCGCCGAGGACGGCGGGGAGGATGGCGGCGTCGCACGCGAGTCGACGTACCGTCTGCGGGGTCAGGGTGAGGCCGGTGTCGAGCGTGCCGGCGCCGAGCTGTCGGCTCAGGGTGTCGTAGCCGGTGGTGACGACGACCTGGGCGGGCTCGCCACCATTCGCGGGTAGGTCGCCGGTGCGGAGGGCGAGTCTGCAGACGTCGGCGAGGGCGTCGTGGCGGCGCTGACCCGGTGTACGGGTGTCGTCCGGGCCGCTGGGGCCGCTGAGCGGGTCGATGGCGGCCCGGAGCAGGCCGGCGGTCTCGGCGTCGAGCGTTCCGGCGAGTCGCAGCCGACCGTCGGTCTGCTCGGACACGGTGAGGTGTCGGTCGCGGCCGGCCCGGCGGTCGTCGGCGTCCAGTGCGGCCTTCGCGGCGGCGTCGGCGACGTCGGGTGCGACGTGGTCGAGGATGCGGGTGCTCATCCGTCGCAGCAGGGTGGGGTCGAACTGGCCGGCCCAGTCGACGAGGACGCCGGCGGCTTTGTCGGCGACCGCGGCACCGGCGGCGGAGTGCACGGTGGTCACGGTGTCGGCGATGACTCGGGCCTGCTCCATGCTGATGGCACCGTCGGCCAGCGCCTCCCGGACCCCGTCGTTGCGGCCGTCGTCGAGAGCGGCGGCGAGGTCGACGAGCCGCCGGGCGGCAGGAATCGTGAGGCGTAGACGTTCGCGGAGCCAGACGGCGGTGCCGGACGCGCCCTGGGCGCGAGCCGTGCCACGACCGTCCAGCTCGCGGACGAGGGTCAGTTGGAGCGCGGCGAGGCGTTGCGCGAGGCGGTGCGTGGCATCGAGCGCGGCGACAAGCTCCTGCTCGGTCAGGCTCCAGACGGCGGCGTCGAGGCAGGCGGAAATCGCCCCGTCCGCCTGCGCCAGCTCCTCGACCATGACCCGACACTAGAACAGGTGTACGACAGTTTTAGTCACCATGACCGATCAGAGCGTCATCAACGGCGAGGTCGACGGCCTGGACGCGATCGCGCCGCCACCCGCAGGTCCATCCGGACCGGGGGCGGCGGCGCGATGACCACCGTTACCGAACGCTGTTCGGCAGGCGGATCAGCCGATGCGGAACTGCTCGCCGTAGACGGCGAAGACCAACGGCGTGTTCAGGTTGAAGTTGCCGTTGTTGAGGAAGACCCGCTGGGCCGTGTCGACGCGGGAGGTGTCCGAGTGGGCCTCCTCCTTCTTCATCTCGATGACCCGCTCGTCGAGGAACGCGTTGAGCCAGGTCCGCTCGTTGCCGCCCTGGGCCGGCGGCTTCGCCCGGGTGAGGGCGCGGCTGCGGATCTGACGCATGCCCTCGTACCCGTGCATGACCGCCGCGTCGTAGTAGGCGAACTGGCCGAGTGCCCGTACCCCGTCGTTCTTGCCGTCGCGGACCGACGGGTTGAAGTAGACCCGGTCCCGCTCGGCCTCCTGCGCGGCCCGGAACACCGAGTCGTTGGCGGCGGTGCGCCAGTCGCGGGGGAAGTTCGGGTCGAGGCCCGAGTGCGACGCGGTGCCGTTGACGGCGCGCAGCGCCGGCAGGTAGCCGGACAGCACGTTGCCGGGCTTGGTGTTCGTGTACGCCTGGACGAGTTCGAGCATGTCGCCGGTGCCGGAGCAGAAGCCGATGATGCCGGCGGTGTAGCCGCGACCGTCGCCGATGTCCTCGATGTAGGAGAACTGGGCGCGCCAGTCGAGCGAGGAGTTCTCCGCCGCCGAGACGAGTTGCATGGCGACGTCCTTCTTCGCCGGGTCGTCGAGGTTGGTGCCGGTGGAACCGCTGGCGGTCGGCGTGGGGGTGGGGGTGCCGCCACCGGGGAGGGTCCACTGCTGGTTGGTGGTGCCGCCGCAGGTCCAGATCTGTAGCCGGGCGCCGTTCGCGGTGCTGCGGTCGGTCACGTCGAGGCACTTGCCCGAGGCGGTGTTGACGAGAGCGCCGCCGCTGGCGGGGGTCCACTTCTGGGCACCGGTGCCGTTGCAGTCGTACAGCTGGATCTTGGCGCCGTTGGTGGTCGACGCGGCGGTGACGTCGAGGCACTTGCCGAGCGCGCGGATGGAGCTGTCGCTGTTGCCCACCGTCCACGTCTGGGCCGCCGAGCCGTTGCAGTCGTAGAGCTGCACCGCTGTGCCGTTGGCGGAGTTGGCGCCGGCCACGTCGACGCACTTGCCGGCCAGGCCGGTGATCGGGCCGGCGGTCGCGGCGCTGGCGGACGGCAGGCCGTAGCCGACCGCCGCGACGCCGATCAGCAGGGTGCCCACGGCGTAGGCGGCTGTTCTCTTGCGCACCATGGTGTTCCTCGGGGAAGGGGCGGCAGGCCGCCGGCCGGTGGGTGCCCGGCGCGACGTCGGGCCCCGGCGGGCACCCTGAATATCAGGAAACTGTATTAACAGATAGCAGTATGTCGATCACCTGTCAATCGGGCTCAACCGGGCATTGTGGTGGCGGCACCTCGCAGCGCGGAAACGCACGCGAGCACCGCGGGGTGGTCGCCCGCGCCCCTGCGATAGGCGACCCGCGTACGGCGGCGGGTGGCCAGCGGGAGGAGTCGAACCTCGGGGGAGGGCCGCGGAACGGCGAGTTGGGGGACGATGGCGACGCCCTCGCCGGCGGCGACCAGCGCGAGCGTGGCGGTGAAGTCGTCGACGTGGTGCCGCACCGCCGGAGCGAAGCCCGCCATCCGGCAGACGTGCAGGGCGACCGAGTGGCAGAGCGTCCCGGGAGTGCCGACGATCCACTGCGCGTCGCGCGCTGCGCCGACCGGATCGGCGCCGTGGTCGTCCGACACGACCCCAGGGGGTACGGCGAGGTGGACCGGCTCGTCCAGCAGTGCGATCGAGTCCAGCGCCGGGTCGGGCGCGACCGGCGTGATGTCGTAGTCGTGCAGCAGCGCGACGTCGAGTTGCCGGCTCCGCAGGGCGGCCGGCATGTCGACCGGATCCAGTTCGGTGATCTTCAGGTCGAGCGCGGGATGGTCGCGGGCCAGGGTGACCAGCGCAGCCGGGAGCAGGGTGCGGACGGCGCTGGGGAAGGCGCCGATGCGGACGCTCCCGCGTAGTCCCGTTCGCGCGGCCGCGAGGCTCGCGTCGGCGGCTTCCAGCGCGGCCAGGACGACCTCGGTGTGCCGTACGAGCGCGGTCGCCGCCGGTGTGAGGGTGACCCGGCGGCCGGTGCGCTCCAGCAGCCGGGTGCCGGCCTCCCGTTGCAGAGCGGCCAGTTGCTGCGACACGGCGGACGGCGTGTAGGCGTGCGCCTGGGCGACCGAGGCGATGGTGCCGAGACGGGCCAGGTCCCGCAGCAGGACGAGGCGACGGACGTCAAGCATCAGCCCAGCTTAGGTATTGCGTGAGCAATCGGAACTGGACCTACCCGATCCGACCCATCGACAGTGGAGGCATGACCCTGACCGGCCTGTACGTGCCCCTGATCACCCCGTTCGACAGGTCCGGAGCCGTCGCCACCGACGCGCTGACCACGCTGGCCCACGACACCCTGGACGCCGGGGCGGCCGGTGTGGTCGCGTTGGGCACGACCGGCGAGCCGGCCGCCCTCGGCGACGAGGAGCAGAGCCTGGTCCTCGACGTCCTGGCCACGGTGTGCCGTGAACGCGGCGCGCGCCTGCTCGTCGGCGCCAACAGCGTCGCGGCGTTACGCACGTTGAGGGAGCGACCCGAGGTGACGGCGGCCCTGAGCCTGGTACCCCCGTTCCTTCGTCCGGGCCCTGCGGGAGTGCTCGCCCACTTCGTCCACCTCGCCCAGGCCAGCCCGGTGCCGCTGGTCGTCTACCACGTCCCGTACCGGACCGGGCAGCACCTCGACGCCGATGACCTCCGCCGGCTCGCCGAGGTGCCCGGCGTCGTCGGCGTCAAGTACGCCACGGGTCAGATCGACGCGGACACGATCGACCTCCTCGCCGACGTCCCGCCCGGCTTCGCCGTACTCGGTGGCGACGATCCGCTCCTCGCGCCGCTGCTCGCCCTCGGCGCGCACGGTGCCATTGCGGCCTCGGCCCAGGTCGCGGCCACGGAGTTCGCCCGGTTGGTCACCCACTGGCGCGCGGGCGACGTCGTCCGCGGACGGTCGCTCGGTCATCGACTCGCGGGCCTGTCGGCCGCGCTGTTCGCCGAACCTAACCCGACCGTCATCAAGGCCGTGCTGCACGCGCGGGGACGCATCCCGACCCCGGCGGTGCGACTGCCGCTGCTGCCCGCCGACGAGGACGCGACCCGGCGGGCGCTCCGTCGGTTGGACAGGGTGGCGAGCGAGCCGACGTGACACGTCGGAGACAAAGATCATTTGTTCATCCGGCCGTTGCCCGGCCGTGCGTGCCGGTCGCTATCGTCAGCCCGCGCGCGGCCCCCGACGGTGCCTGGAGCGCACACAGGCGTGCGTCAGCAGCGCCACCGACCGCGAGGAGCGTGCCATGGCAGTCGATCTCCGCCGTACCCTGCCCTGGTGGGCCGCCGCGACCGCCGTGCTCGCGGTCGCGGCGCTGTCGGCCTGCGCCAGCGCCGACGGCGCCGAGCCGGCCGCCGCGCCCACCACCGGCGGCGCGGTCGCGCCGGCGGCGAGCGCGCCGCCCGCGCCGGCGCGGGGAAAGCTGCGCGGGTACGGCACGGTGCAGCAGCTCACCGAGACCGCGGACCTGGTCGTCCGCGGCCAGGTCGCGTCCGCCGGCTTCCGGGTCGACGAGGTGCTGCGGGCCAGAACCGATTCCGGGGTACGCCCCGGAGCGTCGATCACGCTCGCCAGCCTCGACGCCGGGGTGGCGGACATGGCCCACATGTCCACCCTCGACGCGGGTCAGAACGTGGTCCTCTACCTGTCCCAGGACGCGGGGGCCGCGACGTCGACGTACCGGACGCTCAGCGGCGACTTCGGCATCTTCGACGTCACCGGATCCGACGACGACGCCGTCGCGGCCACCCGCTCGCAGGCCATGGCCGTGACCGGCCTGCGCACCGAGGACGCGACGGCGTCGGGTCGCGGGTTCCGCACCACCCTCGGCGAGTTGCGCGCGGTCGCCCGACGGCCGTGAGGCCTTCGCGTGGTCAGTGTTCCCGGTAGGTGGCGTGGTCGAAGTCGGCGTACACCCCGTCACCACCGAGATCCTGCACCCACAGGCCGACGAAGGCGCCGGTGAAGCCCCACGCCGCGGGCTCCCCGTCGATGATCAGCGCGGCGTGCTCGTCGGACAGGATGGTCGCGTCCAGGTCGACGGGCAGGCGCTGCCACCCGGCCCCGAGGTCGTAGTCGAAGCGGACCACGGGCCCGTCGAACACCGCCCGCAGACCGACCCGGGTGACACCGCTGGCGTCAACCGTCAGCTCGGGGTACGGGGTACGCCGGCCGTTGTCGGAGCTGAGCAGCTCCAACACCGTACGGCCGTCGTCGGCGCGGGTCAGGTAGAGGTGGTGCCAGTTCAGGGTGTTGTAGTACGCGGTGATCCCGGCGAGCTGCCGGTGGTCGATCGGATCGAACTCGACGACCGTCTCCAGTGAGCAGTGCGTCGCCCCGACCCGTCGTGCGACCAGGCTCGGCGCCTGGCGACCCACCGGCGACTGTCCACCGTGGACGCGGAGGTGCGAGGGCCGGGAGCGCAGGTCGACCCAGTCCGCCGTTGCCGGCCGGCGCAGCGTCGACCAGCAGGAGGCCAGCTCGGCGGCGTCGAAGTCGTCGGTGGCGGGCTCCTCGGGCCACGGGTGCGGTGCCAGGTCCGGAGCGACGACCTCCTCGGCCGGAACGCCGCCGGGAATGCGGGGCCAGCCGCCGTTCGGCCACTCGACCCGCTGGATCGCGGTCTCGCGCCCGAGCACGCAGTTGCCCAGGGGTGAGTAGGGGCGGCCGACCAGGTGGGCCAGGTACCACCCACCGTCGGGGGTCTGGACCAGGCTGCCGTGCCCCGCCTTCTGCAGGCGCAGGTCCGGACGGCCCACCGAGGTGAGCAGCGGCCCGTCCGGGTCCACCTCGTACGGGCCGAACAACTCCCGCGAGCGTGCCACGGTGACCTGGTGCTCCCAGCTCGTGCCGCCCTCGGCGGTGATCAGCCAGTACCAGCCGTCGTGGCGGTACAGGTGCGGCCCCTCGGTCACCCCGACCGGCGTACCGGTGAACAGGATGCGGGGCCGGCCGACGAGACGACGCGCCTCCCGGTCGTACTGCTGGATCTCGATGCCACCGAAGCGGTCCCGGCCCGGACGCCAGTCCGCGCTCATGCTCAGCAGCCAACTGGTGCCGTCGTCGTCGTGGAAGAGCGCGGCGTCGAAGCCGCGCCCGTGCAGCTTCACCGGGTCGGACCAGGGCCCGGCGATGTCGGGCGCGGTGATCAGGAAGTTCTGTGGATCCCAGTAACCGCTGGCGAAGCTGGCCACGTCACTGTAGACGAGGTGGAACTCTCCGTCGTGGTACGTCAGGTCGGGCGCCCACACGCCGTTGGAGTCGCCGCAGCCGCGCAGATCCAGCAGCCGGCGGTCGGTGATGATCCCACCCAGTGGGCGCCAGTTCACGAGGTCGCGTGAGTGGTGCACGCGTACCCCGGGATACCACTCGAAGGTCGAGGTGGCGAGGTAGAAGTCATCGCCGACGCGCAGGATCGACGGATCCGGGTGGAACCCGGCGAGGACGGGGTTGCGGATCGACCAGGCAGCGGTCGCCACGTCAGCGGTGTCGGTCGACACGGGGGCTCCTCTGTGCGGTGCGGCTGTGAAACTTCCGGAAACTTGCGGGACCAGATCACTGGAAGCCCCTCGTACGGTAGCCGGTCTTATCGCGATAGGACAGGGGTCTTGACCGCTGGGGGAACTGCTCGTAGCGTCCCGGCCATCGATCGGTAATACCGACGAAGCAATGAAAGTTCCGGAGATCCAGGTTCCAACCCTTGCCGGCTCGGCCGGCGTCCGAGCAAACCGTGAGTCCCCGAAGGGATGGATCATGACAGCGCACCTCTCCCGCCGATCGCTGCTCGGCATCGCCGGCGCCGGCGCCGGCGCCTACCTGCTCAGCGCCTGTAGCGGCGACGACAAGTCCAGCGACCCGAACGCGGCGCAGACGATCAACTGGTGGCACATCCAGAACACCGAGCCGATGCTGCCGGTCTGGGCCGCGATGGCCAACGAGTACAAGACCGCGCACAGCAACGTCACCTTCACCATCCAGCCGCTGGAGAACGAGGCGTTCAAGGCCAAGCTCACCACCGCCACGCAGGCCGGCGACCCGCCGGACCTCTTCCAGTCCTGGGGCGGCGGCGTGCTCAAGCAGCAGGTCGACGCGGGTCTGGTCAAGGACCTCACCGACGACGTGAAGGACCTGGTGGGCGGCATCCTGCCGGCCGCCATGGGGCCGTACACGATCGACGGGAAGATCTACGGCATCCCGTTCGACATCGGCATGGTCGGGTTCTGGTACAACAAGGACCTCTTCACCCGCGCCGGCATCACCGAGCCCCCCACCACCTGGACCGCCCTGCTCGACGCGGTCCGCAAGCTCAAGACCGCCGGCATCACCCCGGTCGCCATCGCCGGCAAGGACAAGTGGCCGGCCCACTTCTACTGGTCGTACCTGGCGATGCGCATCGGTGGCGTCGGCGCGCTGCAGAAGGCCGTCGACGACAAGAACTTCGACACCCCCGACCTGGTCGCCGCCGGTGAGCGGCTCAAGGAGCTCGTCGACCTGCAGCCGTTCCAGAAGGGCTTCCTCGGCGCCGAGTACGGCTCCCCGGACGGACAGGCCGCGACCATGGGCAACGGCGGCGCGGCCATGGAGCTGATGGGTCAGTGGGCGCCGGCGGTGCAGGCCTCCAGCTCGACCAGCAAGAAGGGCATCGGCGACAAGCTGGGCTTCTTCCCGTTCCCCGCCGTGGACGGCGGCAAGGGCACCGCGACCGAGGTGTTCGGCGGTGGCAACGGCTTCGCCGTCGGCAAGGACGCCCCGCCCGCCACGATCGATTTCCTGAAGTTCCTGCTCAGCGCCGACAACCAGCGCCGTTCCGCGAAGACCGGCGCGGTCCTGCCCACGGTGAAGGACGCCACCGACGCGATCAGCGACCCGAACAACAAGGTCGTCGCGGAGACCCTGGCCAAGAACACCGGCTTCCAGCTCTACCTCGACCAGGCGTACGCGCCCGCGCTCGGGCAGCAGATCAACGACAGCGTCGCCGAGATCATCGCCGGCAAGAAGGCGCCCGCGGCGATCCTCAAGGACATCACGCAGGTGGCGAAGACCGTCTGATCGTGACCCCGTACCCATCCGTAGCCGGCGATAGAAACCGAGTGGAGCAGGCATGACCAGGCCATCGACCGTGTCGTACACAGGACGCGGCGACACGGCGACAGATCCGCCGGCACCGGGGCCGGGCACCGCGCGACGGCGCGGCCGCCAGCCCCGGCCGGGGCGGGGTGGCGTCCTCGCCGTCTTTCTGACGCCCGCCCTGACCCTGTTCCTGCTGCTGGTCATCACGCCCATCGTGGTGGCCGGCTACGCCAGTCTCTACAAGTGGAACGGCTTCGGGCTCCCGGAGAACTTCGTCGGGCTGGACAACTACACCCGCGCCTTCGGTGACCCGACCTTCCGCGGCGACCTGTGGCGCGGCCTTGTGCTGGTGCTGCTGTCGCTGACCGTGCAGCTGCCCGCCGCGCTGGCCCTGGCGATGCTGCTCAACCAGCCGCTGCGCGGCCGGGCCTTCTACCGGCTGATCTTCTTCGCTCCGTACGTGCTGTCCGAGGTCACCACGGCGGTCCTGTTCACGCTGGTGTTCTCGCCCAACCGAGGGCTGGGCGAGTCGGTCTCCAAGTTCCTCGGAGCGGAGGCGGGCGCGGTCTTCGCCGACCCGTCCACCGTGCTGTACGCCGTCTTCCTGGTGGTGTCCTGGAAGTACTTCGGCCTCTACATGATGCTCTTCCTGGCCGCCCGACAGGGCATCCCGAAGGAGCTGTCCGAGGCCGCGGTCACCGACGGCGCCACCGCGTGGCAGTCGTTCCGCCACGTCACCCTGCCGCTGCTCGGGCCGACGATCCGGATCAGCATCTTCCTGTCGGTCATCGGCACCATCCAGCTGTTCGACATGGTCTGGGTGCTCACCGGCGGTGGTCCCATCCACTCCTCGGAGACCATGGCCGTCACGATGTACCAGTTCGGTTTCCGCCGGTTCGAGGTCGGCTACGCCAGCGCGATCAGCATGGTCATGTTCCTGCTGAGCCTCGTCTTCGCCCTGTTCTACCAGCGCATCGTCCTGCGTCGGGACACCGCGGGCGCGATCACCAACCAGGGAGGCCAGCGATGACCGCCAAGACCAGTGGCGCCCAGCGGGCCCGCAGCATCGTGCTGCACCTCGTCTGCATCGGCGTCGGCGCGCTCATCGTCGTGCCGGTCTGGTTCGGTGTGATCGGCGGCTTCAAGGACAACGGCCAGCTGTCGACCAACCCGTTGGGCCTGCCCGACCCGTGGGTGCCGTCGAACTACACCGACCTGTTCGCCTCCGGGGTGTTCTGGCGGCAGCTCGGCAACAGCCTGCTCATCGCCGTCAGCAGCACGTTCATCGTCGTCGCCGCGGCGGCGATGGCCGCGTTCGTCTTCGCCCGGTACGCCTTCCGGGGCCGCGAGTTCCTGGTGACCCTGTTCGCGATCGGCCTGATGTTCCCGTTCGCGGTGGCGATCCTGCCGCTGTTCGTCCTGCTGCGCTCCATCGGCCTGCTGGACAACCCGCTCGGCGTCATCCTGCCCCAGGCCGCCTTCGGGCTGCCGATCACCATCATCATCCTGCGTCAGTTCTTCCGCACCATCCCGGGCGAGGTGGAGGAGGCCGCCGTCCTGGACGGCTGCAGCTCCTTCGGGTTCTTCTGGCGGGTCCTGCTGCCGATGGCCCGCCCCGCGCTGGCCACCGTCTCGGTCCTGGCCGTCGTCACGAGCTGGAACAACTTCATGCTCCCGCTGGTCGTCTTCAGCGATCAGAGCTGGTGGACGCTGCCCGTCGGGGTCCAGGCGTTCCAGGGGCAGTACGCCGACGACACCGCCCGGGTGCTCGCCTACGTCGTCCTGTCCATGCTTCCCGCACTGGGCTTCTACGCCGTGGCCGAACGTCAACTGATCGGCGGCCTGACCGGCAGCGTCAAGGGGTGACGACACCAGATCGCCGACCGACCTGAAACGCCCCGCCAGACAAAGGAGCGGACCGTGGGCTCCGACAACGGCCGAAATGTCACCATCGCGATGATCGCGCGACTGGCCGGTGTCTCCGTGCCCACGGTCTCGCGGGTCATCAACGGCCGCACCGACGTCGCTCCCGAGACCCGGGAGCGCGTCGAGGCCCTGCTCAACCATCACGGCTACCGCCGGCGCACCCAGGCCCGGCGCACCGAGGCCGCGCTGATCGACCTGGTCTTCAACGACCTGGACAGCCCGTGGGCGGTGGAGATCATCCGCGGGGTGGAGGACGTCGCCCGCGCCAACGGCGTCGGCACCGTCGTCTCCGCCATCCACTGGCGCATCTCCTCGGCCAAGCAGTGGCTCGACAACATGCGGACGCGATCCACCGAGGGCGTCATCTTCGTGACCTCGATGGTGAACCCTCCACTACAGGCGGAGCTGCGCCGACTGCACCTGCCCGTGGTCATCATCGACCCCGCCGGCGTCGACCCGCAGGAGTCACCCACCATCGGCGCGACCAACTGGGCGGGCAGCCTGAGCGCCAACCAGTACCTGATCGGCCTCGGTCACCGCCGCATCGGCTTCATCGCCGGCCCGCCACACCTGATGTGCAGCCGGGCCCGGATGGACGGCTACCGCGCTGCGCTGGGTGCCGCCGGCATCGCCGTCGACGACGCCCTCATCCGGCCCGGCAACTTCTACCACGAGTCCGGCTTCACCTCGGGTACGCAGCTCCTGGCCCTGCCCGACCCACCCACCGCCATCTTCGCCTCCAGCGACCAGATGGCCCTCGGCGTCTACGAGGCCGTCCGCAAACGCGGCCTGCGGGTGCCCGACGACATCAGCGTGGTCGGCTTCGACGACCTGCCCGAGGTCCGCTGGTGCTCCCCGCCGCTGACCACCGTCCGGCAACCCCTGGCCGAGATGGGCATGCTGGCCGCCCGGACCGTACTGCGACTCGCCGGGGGCGAGAAGACCGAGAGCCCCCGCATCGAACTCGCCACCGAACTCGTCGTCCGCGACAGCGCCCGACCACCCCGCTGACCGTACGGCTGCCGTCCTCAGGCGTCGCCAGGCGGTCAGCGGCGCACGCGGTAGCGCAGGTGCAGCACCCGGTCGCCCTGGATCACCACGTCGGGATCCGCCAACAGGTGCTGCGCGTCGACCGATCCGAAGTAGCGCTTGCCGGACCCGAACACCACGGGTACGACGTCCATGCGTACCTCGTCGATCAGGCCCGCGGCGAGCACCTGGCCGCCGACGTCGCCGGCGGCGACCTCGACGACACGCTCACCCGCGAGCTCCTGCGCCTTGGCCACGGCTGCCTCGACGCCGTCGACGAAGTGGAACGGCGCCTCGGGATCCCAGCCCTCGGGACGGCCCCGGTGAGTCACGACGACGACGTGCGCGATCCCGCTCGGCGGCTTTCCGTCCCAGCCGTCCGTCAGGTCGAAGACGTGGCGGCCGACGATCGTCACCCCGATCTGGTCCCAGTACGGCCGGACGTGGTCGTAGGACGCCTGCGACACCTTCAGCGCGCCACTGTCGTCCAACGGCACGTCACCGCTGGTCAGCCAGTCGAACAGCGGGCCGGGCCGGTCCTTCTCATCCGCGACGAAGCCGTCCACCGACACCGAGCTGTACAGGACCACCGTGCCCACAGGGCTCTCCTCACGTCTTGGGATGCCCTCAAGTTAGCGTGTCGTGAGCTGCGGCTCTTGTAGGAAATCAATCTGTCGGCAGCGGCCAACCGTCCAGCACGTGGCCGGGGTGTTCGCGCAGGAACCGCCGCCGGACCTCGACGTACCGGGTCGGCGTGAGCCCGGTGAACTCCCGGAACTCGTGGCCGAAGTGCGCCTGGTCGAAGTAACCGGCGCTACCGGCGAGATCGCCCCAGTCGACCGGTCCGGCGGGGTCCATCGCGAACACGGTGGCGGTGAACCGGTAGGTGCGGGCCAGCCGCTTCGGTGTGACGCCGACGAGGTCCTTGAACCGTCGTGCCAGATGGGTGCTGCTGACCCCGGCCGCCACGCTCAGGTCGCCGATCGCCACCGCCCCGCTGGTCGCCGCGATGACCCTGCTCGTGTGGCGGACGAGCCCCAGACCGGCGGCGTCGCACAGCCGGCGCGTCAGCTCCTGTTCGAGCAGCGTCAGCATCTCGTACGGTCCGGACGTCGCGGCGAGCCGGTCGCGCAGCGCGGCGGTGGCGGGTCGGCCCCAGACCTGCTCGACCGTCACCGGCCGGTCGCACAGCTCGACGGCGGGCATCGGCAGAAGGGGTGCCAGCCCCCAGGGCTTGAAGTGCACGCCGACGGACCGGGTCCGGAGTGGGTAGCCGAACTCGTAGGCACGGGTGGGCGTGGTGATCACGCAGCCGTCGGCGTACTCGGCCGGCTCGATGTCGGTGCCGCCGCGAATACGGAACGGCGCTCCGAGGTTGATGATCAGCAACGCCGCCGGCATCGCCGGAAGCGTCAGCCGGGCGTACGGCGCAGTGCCCTCCAGGTAGTAGAGGTCATCGATCAGCTCGTCCAGCGGCGGCCGCGGCACTCTGGACACGTACTCCACGCCGACAGCATCGCAGACGCCACCGGCACCTGCGGGCCGCCTCGATGCGCACGGGGCCGCGTTCGGCATCAACCTCATCAGGGTACGGCCGGGCAGAAGGCCGACCATCGTGGACGTTATGCTGCTGGCTCGGCAGGGGAGAGGTGGTCGGCCATGACGCAGTCCGAGCCCGGGGTGAACCTCCAGACCGACCGGCCGAACGCCGCGCGGATGTTCGACTACTACCTCGGCGGCAAGGACAACTTCGCCGCCGACCGGGCCGCCGCCGAGATGGTGTTGCAGGTCGCGCCGTGGATGCCCGAGGCCGCCCGGCAGGGCCGCGACCTGATCGCCCGTACGGTCCGCCACCTCGTCGAGGAGAAGGGCGTCCGGCAGATCCTGGATCTCGGCTCCGGGCTGCCGACGCGCGACAACGTGCACGAGATCGCCCACCGCATCGACCCGACCGTACGCGTCGTCTACGTCGACAACGACCCGGTGGTCTGCGCTCACGGGCGTGCCCTGCTCGCCGACGCGGCGACGGTGTCGGTGGTGCAGGCCGACCTGTGCCGACCCGCCGAGGTGCTCGGTCACCCGGAGGTCGCCGCCGCCATCGACTTCGACAGCCCGGTCGCGGTCCTCATGATGTTCGTGCTGCACCTCGTGCCCGACGAGCAGGCCCCGCAGCGCATCGTGGCGACCTACCGCGACGCGCTCGCCGCCGGCAGCTACCTGGCGCTCTCCCACGCCAGCACCGACGCGCACCCGGACCTGATGGCCCGCATCTCCGCGATCTACGCCCGCGCGAACAGCCCGTTCGTGCCGCGCGGCCACGGGGACGTCACCGGGTTCTTCGGCGACTTCGTCCTCGAGTCACCCGGTCTGGTCAACATGTGGCCGTACCCCGAGCCGCCGGCCACCGTCGACGCCGAGGTGGCGCGCACCGGCTACAGCGGCGTGGCCCGCAAGCCGTAGGCGTCATCGGGCTCGTCTCGGCGACCGTCGCGCCGCGTCGGTCGGGATCCAGCCGGCCGCGATCAGCGCCCGTCGTACGGTGTCGGCGACCTCGTCGGGGCGGGCGCGGAGCAGCCAGGCAGGGAAGCGCAGGATACGGTCGCCGCTGGTCCAGACGTCGTTCTGTCGACGCATGTCCGCCGCCCACTGCCGCGCGTCCATGTGGTGCGCGCCGTCGACCTCCACCTGCACCCGCCACTCGTGCCAGTACGCGTCCAACCAGCGGTTGCGGCCCGCCGCGTCGACCCGGTGTCGTTGCAGGTCCGGTACCGGCAGCCGGTGCCGTCGGCACAACCGCACAAAATCGATCTCGGAGAGCGCCTCCGCGCCGCCGGCGATGTCGGCGACCGCCTGCCGGATCAGCTGTCGGCGCGGTGCCCGGGGCAGAACGTCGAGCACGGCGTCCAACTCCTCGGGCAGCACGCGACGCTGTTGGCATCCGGCCGCCAACAACCCCTGCGCCTCGTCCGCACTGCCCGCCCAACCGGCCGCGTCCACCAGGGCGCGGGCCGTCGTCGTACGCGGCGGACGGGCGAGCTGCACATGCGCGTCGGGCAGCACCGACGTGCGATGGACCAGCACCGCGGGCATGTCGATCGGGAGCCGACGCAGGGTGGTCCGCGCGGCGCGACGCTCGGCCGGCACCAGGACGTGCAGGGGTTCCCGCCGCAGTCCCCGTACGCCGGCCTCGGCAGCCGCGGTCACCCCGGCCAGGACCGCTCCCGGACCGGCCGCGAGGACCGCCACCCACAGTTGCTGGTCACGGGTCAGCCGGCCGTTGCCGGTCACCAGGATGCCTCGGCAGATCGAGCGCCAGCGGCCGGTGCGGATCCGGCTCCGCACCACCGGATCGCCGAGGATGCCAGCGGCCTGCGGAGTCGTCAGCACACGCGCCTGCTCGAAGGCGAGCCATTCGAGAGCGTCAGCGTCGTCGGCGGGCACCATGTGGGCGATCCTTGCCGCCGTACTGTCATGCGGCCAGCAGATCTTGGACACTTACCGTCCACGGAGGACGGTAAGTGTCCAAGATCTGCGGGATCGTGGCGTCCGGGCTAGCGGGGGGAGGCCCAGGCGGTGAATCGGTCGGTCAGTGTGGCGGGTAGTGGTGGGGTGTCCGGGTTCAGGGCGGTGAGGTGGGCGGCGGCCTCCGCCTGGAGCTCCGCCAGGTAGGCCAGCAGGGCTTGGCGATCCAGCCGGTAGGACGCGAGGAGGCGAAGCTTCGCCGGCGAGCAGGGCCAGGCGATCCCGCAGGTGCCGCAGCGCCACGTCGGGCGAGCCGGTTGGTGATCGCGGGCGCGGCGGGGCATCAGCCGACCCGCGCCGGACCGTGGGTGACCGGCCGCCGCGTATCCCGACGCGGCAGGGCGGTGGGCGGTGAGGTGGGCCGACGCGCGCCGGCAGGCATCAGGTACAACTCGCGGCGGGCTACCGCGTCGCCGTTCGGACCGAGTTGGTAGGCGTCGATCCACAACCAACCGTCGTACGTGTGCCGGTCGGTGAGTGCGCGGATCACGCGCACGGTGATAGGGCGGGCGAACTGCGGGCTCGCGGCGCGGTTCAGGTACAGCAGGTCGCCGGAGCGTACCCGCGGTGGCTGATCGACGGGCATGGTGATCTTCCCTGGCAGTCGTCGGGAGTGCCACACCGCGAGTGCGGCGGGCCCGGTACGAACGCGTCCGCCGGGTCCCGGGTCCTTCGCCGGCCGCGCCGTTGGTGACACTCTGCTGTGGAGGGCACTACGCTCGGAAGGCACTTCGTCGCTCCGGGTTGAGCTGGCGAAGCTTTCCACGCTGGGCAGTGGCGTGAGTAGTCGATCTTCCGGTTTGGGGAGCACTGAATGGCCGATCTGCCGCACTCGCTCGCCGCGTTCATCGTTGCCGAGATCCGTCGCGCCCGAGGGGCCGCCGGAATGACGCAGGAATCATTTGGTCGGGGTGCCGGGTTCAGCGCCTCGCACGTCAGCGCCGTCGAGAGCGAGACGCGGGCGCTGACGATGGACTTCATCAAAGGTGCCGACCGCGCCCTCAAGAACAACGGCCTGTTCGAGCGCATGGTGGGGAAGCTGGGCACCCCGTCCTGGTTTCTGCCGTGGCTGGACGCCGAACGCACCGCGACCCAGCTCAGGTGCTTCCAGCCAAACCTCGTCCCGGGCCTTCTGCAAACCGATGCATATGCCCGAGCGGTGATCCGGTGCAACGAGACGTTGAGCGAAGACGAGGTCGAAAAGCGGCTGGCACACCGGATCGACCGGCAGGCAATCCTGACGAAGGCGAACGCCCCGCATGTGGTCGCCGTGATCGCCGAGGCGGTGCTGCGCCGTGCCGGGATGGACTTCCGCGACATCATGGCGGGGCAGATCAAGCAGTTGACCACCCTCGCGGAGCAGCCCAACATCAACGTTCACCTGCTGCCGGACGAGGTCAGCATGCACGTCGGTCTGACCGGGCCGTTCAGCCTGGCACGTCTTCCGGAGCACAAATGGGTGGCAGAGATGGAGAACCAGCTCGGCGGGGTCGTCATCGATCGGGACGAAGATGTAGATACGCTCATGTCGAGGTGGGAGATGGTTCGCAGCGAAGCACTTCCCCGCCGTCAGTCGATCGAGCTGATGAAGGATGTGGTGACGTCATGGACCTGACCGCCGCTGTGTGGCGTAAGTCCACTCGTAGCGGGTCTGGCGGCGGCAACTGCGTCGAGGTTGCGGACAATCTGCCGGGCATCGTCGGCGTGCGGGACTCCAAGGACCCCGACGGGCCGACCTTGACCTTCCGGCCGACGTCGTGGCGGGCGTTCGTCGCTGACGTCACCCGTCGGTCGTAACCAGCGTCCCAAGAGACAAGCGCCCGCCCCCGAGAATCGGGGACGGGCGCTCTCGCTGTGCGCCGAAGCGGTCAGGCGACCACCGACCGTAGCGGCACTCCGGCGGCGCGCAGGGCGCGTACCAGATCGTTCGTGAAGGGGTGTTCGTCGGCCTGGAGGCCCTGCGGGTTGGGGATCACGACGTACGCCGAGGTGTCCTTCGCGGTCGTGCGCGCGTCGGTGGTGAAGCGTTCGACGACGGCCCGCGCGCGTGGCAGGTCGGCCGCCGCGACCTCGATGGTGATCGGCCGCCATCCGCCGCCGAGGTCCGCCGTCACCGGCGCGGCGGCGGCGCTGGCGCGCGCCGCGTCGACGCCCGGCGTCCGTCGGGCGTCCGGCGCGCCCGGCGGGTAGAGCAGCGCGTTGGCCACCAGGTGCAGACCGTTTTCGTTGTACGCCCGGAAGAGCGGGTTGAACGCGAACAGCACCGCCCGACCGGCGCCGGTGGGTTCGTCGACGACGGCCGCCGTGCCCCTGAGGGTGTCCGCGCCGACGGTGTAGCCGTTGGCCCAGAACGTGTCGCCGGTCGGGTAGCTGAGCACGTTCGTCCCGGTGCTGCTCGGGGTGAGGATCGGGTCGCTGTTGTTGAATTCGAAGTCCTCGGCGGGGCGGCCCAGGGCGACCGGGTTGTCGGTGTCGACGTCGACCCGCAGGTGTGAGCCGATCACCAGGTAGTCGGCCGGTTTGGTCTTCTCCGTGGTCGAGGTGAGGCCGGCGGCGCGGGCCAGTCGGGTGCCCTCGTTGCGCAGCCCGAGGTAGGTGTGGCCCTGGGCGATCCAGTCGCGCAGGTTGGCCTGGCCGGCGGCGGTCAGGCCGCCGGTCGCGTTGCTGCCGTCGGGGACCAGCAGCACGGTACGTCCCGTGAACGCGTCGGTGTTGTCGTTGATGTCGGCGGTGGTGACCGGCTTCAGGTCGAGGCCCCACCGCTTGCCGAGCACGTAGCGGGCCTCGCCGTGCGAGCCGGACGTGGTGGATATGCCGGTGCCCTGGAACAGTCCGACGTCGGGCAGGCCGAGTGGCGTGCCGGTGGGTCGTCCGCCCGGGGTGAGGGTGACCCCGGCGGCCCTCGCGAGGTCGTCGACCGTGCGGCTCAGGCTGCGGGCCGGTATCGCGACGCGGCCGGTGTCGAGGTCACGCACGAGCGGCACGTCCCGGCCCAGCAGGGTGAAGGTGAGCTCGGCGGCGGCGGCCGAGTCCAGCGGGTACGTGTAGGAGCCCCACGGCCAGGCCACGCCGTTGCGGCCGCCGGTGATCCCCTTGACCAGCCGGGCCTGCGGGCGCACGGCGTCTCCGGTGTAGATGGTCGAGACGCCCATCAGCAGCGGGTTGCTCCAGGAGGACACGTCGTAGAAGTACGGGAACGGGACGTACGGGTCCTCGCCCATGATCGCCTGGATCCAGTGTTTCTGCGGCTGGTCCATCGGGATCCAGTACGCGCCCTTGGGCACCGTGACGTTCGTGGCGCTGCGTCCACCGAAGACGCGCGCGGTGGGTACCCGGGTGGGCTTCTGCACCTCGTACACCTCGACGTCCATGCGGCGGAGCCGCTCGACGAGCCGGCGGACGTCGGCGAGCTGCCGGTCGGGCAGCAGGAAGTACGAGCGGATCGTGACGGCCGGCACGGGGAACTGGACCTCGTTGGTGGGCTGCACCACCTCGTTCGGTTCGAGGGTGCCCGCCCGGCCCTGGGCGAGCGCGTCGGTCCAGATGTCGAAGTAGCCGTCCAGCACCTCGCGCTTGTGGGCGGCGGCCCAGCCGAGCGTCGACCACTGGGTGTGGAACTGCTGCTGCACCCGGTCGGCGACGGCCGAGGCGCTGCCCTTCTCGTACGTCATGCCGGCCGCCCCGAAACCGGTGGTCGGCACGGTGTCGCCGTAGCCCATGAAGAACATGTCGTACGTGTCGTAGTTGAAGTAGCACTCGGTGGTGACGGTGTCGTCGCAGGCGCCGTTGTAGCCGAAGCCGGCCTTGTTGGCCTCGCCGATCCGGTTGATCCAGTCCACGGCCTCGCCGGCGATCTCGTGGTGGATCGGGTCGGCGTTGGGCGGGAAGAAGTACTGCCGGCCGCCCATCTCGTGGGCGTCGACGAACACCTGGGGCGGGTAGCGGCGCAGCAGTTCGAGCTTGCCGTCGGTCTCCTGCTGGGTACGGGAGAACCAGTCCCGGTTCAGGTCGAAGCCGAACTCGTTCTGTCGCCGGGTCGCGTCGCGGCCGTCCGGGTTCTGCGTCGGCACGATGATCGTGACGAGGTTGTCGTTGCGCCGGGCGACCTCGCAGGACAGGCCGGCGGCCAGCTCGTACAGCGTCTTGAGGGCCGCGTCGGTGCCGCTCTTCTCGCCGCCGTGCACGTTCGCGGTGATCCAGACGATGGCCGGGCCGTCCTTCGCCGTACGGGCGGCCGTCCGGGCGCTCGTCCGGCGGGGATCCCGCAGGTCGCGGACGTCGTCGGCGATCTTTCTCAGCGCGGACGGCCGCACGTGCCGCTCGTTGGACACCACCGCGTACGGCAAAGGTTGCCCGAGGACGCTGGACGCCAGCACTCCGGTGACGACCCGCTCGGAGGCGCGGTCGACGGCCCCGAGGTACGTGCGGACCTCGTCGTTGGTGACGACCCGCTCCTGGCCGGCGCCGAGGGGAAAGCCGAGCGCCGCCTCGGGGCTCGGCACACCGGCCAGCCGGGCGGTCGGGTCGCTGCTGCAGGTCGACGGTGGGGCGGCGCTCGCCGGTGCGGTGCCGCCGAGCAGGGGAGTCGTGCCGAGCAGGAGCGTGATCGCGGCGGCGCCCGCCAGCCGTCTCGGAGGGACCGTCCAGAACGGACGCGACGATGGGGCCATGTCTCGGGTTCCCTTCTTGGGGGAAAGCCTCGCAGTGGCCGGAGCCTATGAACCGGCCGACACGGCGGTCAAGGTCTGATCGACTTCGGTGAGTGCGTGGGATGCCGGCTCCGGGACCGGCTGGCAGGATGGGGGTGTGACTCAGCGTCGTCCTGGGAGGAGCAGACCGTGCCGGAGGCGATAACGCTCGCGGTTCGTCCGGATCTTCCGTCCGCCGATGTCCAGCGCTCGTTGGCGTCCTGGCTGCGCGCCGACGACCGACTCCGCGACGGGGTGACCACGACGCCGCCGACCGATGAGACGTCAACGGACGGCACGGACGTGCTGCGGGTGGCGATCGGCGACGCCGGCACTGTCATGGTGCTGGTCCAAGCGGTCGCCAGTTGGTTGACCCACCGCCGCGAGGACGTGACGGTGCAACTCGTTCTACCCGGCGGATCGTCGGCCGAGTTGGACGTCCGCCGGGCGCGGGACATGGACCAGGTGACGGCGCTCATCGCGGCCGCGGTGCGCGCGGTGGCCCCGGAGTAGGGCCGACCCCCTGATCACTTGATGAGCAGCAGTTGGGGGACCGGTACTGGCAACTGCTGGTCATCAAGTGATCAAGGGAGCCGGGCGTCGGGTGCGCCTACCGGGTGGTCAGGCCGAGGCCGATCGTCCTGGTCAGCGTGGCGTTGTCGTCGTCGCCGTCGAGTGACCAGATCATCGCGCCGCCCAGGCCGGCGCGTCGGATGTAGAGCGTCTTCTGCAACACGACGGCCGGGTCGTCGTACGTCCAGAGGGTCGTACCGTCGAAGAGCCAGGCGTGCCCGGCCCGCAGGTCGCGGTGCACGGTGTAGCCGTTGCCGGCCAGCTTCTTGAGGTTCTTGTAGTCCTCGTAGCCGGCCTCGAACGTCGCCGGCGCCGGCCCGGTGGCCGGCTGGAAGAGACCGTTGCCGCCGCCGCTGATGCCGGTCCAACCGCGACCGTAGTAGGGGATACCCAGGACCAGCTTGTCGCGGGGCGCGCCGCGGGCGATCCACCCGTCGACGGCCACCTCGACGGAGAAGTCCGGGTTGTCGGGCGAGCCCGCCGGCACGCGCAGCGCCGACTGCTGGTTGGCCAGCGCGTCCCAGCCGCCGTGGAAGTCGTACCCCTGCACGGTGGCGAAGTCCAGGTACTTGAAGATCTTGCGGCCCTCGTAGCCGGCGTCCATCGCGGCCGGGTTGGCCGGCAGGAAGGCCGTCAGCGGGTGGTGCGAGCGGGTGGTCCGGCCGTACGCGTCGAGCTGCCGGCGGAACTCGGCCAGCAGCTTGGTGAAGTTCTGCCGGTCCTCGGGGCGGATGACGTTGCCGGGCTCGCCGTCCCAGTTCGGCCACTCCCAGTCGAGGTCGACGCCGTCGAAGACGCCCGCGCCGGCGCCCGGCGCGCCCGGGAGGTTGCCCTTGAGGTACAGGTCGATGCAGGAGGCGACGAACGCCTTGCGGGAGGCGTCGGTCCGGGCGGCGTTGGAGAAGTACGTCGACCAGCTCCACCCGCCCAGCGAGATCAGCACCTTGAGCTGGGGGTGCTTGGCCTTCAGCTTGGCGAGCTGGTGGAAGTTGCCGTTCAGCGCCTGGCCGGGAGCGTCAGCGACGCCGTCGACGCTCTCCTCGGCGGGCACCGGCCGCTGGTAGTCGGCCCAGGCGTCGCCCTCACCCGGCCCGCCGTCCACATAGCAGCGGCCGTCCTCGCTGATGTTGCCGAAGGCGTAGTTGACGTGGGTGAGGCGGCTCGCCGCCCCGGACGTGTCGAGCTTCTTGACCGGGAACGCCCGACCGTAGATGCCCCACTGGGTGAAGTAGCCGACCCGGTGGTAGCCGGGCCGGCGGTCGGGCTTGGCGGTGGCGCTCGCGGCGGCGGGCGGGGCGGCGGTGACCAGGAGGGTCGCCAGGGCGACGACGGCGGTGAGGCGGCGGTGGCGCAATTGACGCATCGGCACTCCCACGAGGGATCAATCAGAATTAGTAAAGACACTTATCTGATTGATGAAGTTAAGCCGATCACGCTCTGCGGTCAAGAGCCGTCCGTCCGCCACCGCCGCCCCTGTCGGTCAGCCGATCTGGCTGTTGTCCTTCAGCGAGCCCCAGCCGTGCCACCGGTCGATCTCGATCAGGGCGCTGACCCGACCACGATCACGCCGGGGATAGGGATTGCCCGTGTAGTGCCGGGACAACCGGTCGATGTCCGCGAAGTCCTCGTCGGGACGCAGCTCGGCGACGTGCCCGATGATGCTCACGTGGGTGTACCACCCGGCCTCGTCCAGCACCGTGAGGGAGACCCGGGGGTCGTTGCGGACGTGCTCCAGGCGGCGGCGACTCTCGTCCATGTTCACCAGGATCCGGCCGTCCTCCCACAGGTACCAGGTCGCGGCGGACACCGGCTGACCACCATTGCGAAGCGTGGTGATGACAGCCGGGTTCGGCTTCTTGAGCATCTCGACCGCGGCCTCGGGAAGCGGTGGCTTGGACATGGGTCTCCTCCTCGCGTGGAACAGCTACCCCTGCACCGTACGCACCGACGGGCGGTGGTCGGGCGACATGCCGGCCGGTTCGGCGCGGCGGGGGACGCGAGGGCTCAGCGCAGTTCCTGGATGCGGACCATGCTCCCGGCCGGGTCCCGGAAGGCGCAGTCCCGCACGCCGTACGGCTGCTCCGTCGGCTCCTGGACGACCTCGACGTCACCGGACTGCACCTTCTCGAAGGTGGCGTCCAGGTCGCGGGTCGCCAGCAGGATCCACCCGTAGGTGCCCTTGGCCATCATCTCGGCGATGGTGCGTCGCTCGTCCTCGGTGATGCCGGGGTCGGCGGCCGGGGGCGCCAGCAGGATGGACGTGCCGGGCTGATCGACGGGGCCGACGGTGATCCACCGCATCGTGCCCTTCCCGACGTCGCTGCGGACCTCGAAGCCGAGGGCGTCGCGGTAGAAGGCCACCGAGGCGTCCGGGTCGACGTGGGGGAGAACGGTCGTGTGAATGGTGATGTCCATGCTGCTCATGCTAGGTAGGGCCGCCGGCGGTGACTTCTCGATTCCTGATCGATCCGGTGGGCGACCCGCCGGTACGCACCCGCCTGCGGGTCGCCGGAACCAGCCGACGAGGATGGGCTCATGAGCGATCCCGTACTCCCCGGACGTGTCGTCGTCACCGGCGCCACCGGCAAGCTCGGCCGCGCCGTGGTCGCCCACCTGCGCGGCGTCGGCGTCGACGTGCTGGCCGTGGACCGCGTCGGCGGGCGCGACCCCCGCGACGTCGACGGCGAGTTCCTCCTCGTCGACCTGACCGACTACGGGCAGGTGGTCGAGGCGTTCACCGGGGGCGCGGACGAGCACGCCGGTGGCATCGAGGCGGTCGTGCACCTGGCCGCCGTCCCGGCGCCCGGGCTCATGTCCAACGCGGTCACGTTCGCGAACAACTCCGCCGCGACGTACAACGTCTTCGCCGCCGCCCGCGCCGCCGGCATCAGGCGGGTGGTGTGGGCGTCGAGCGAGACGGTGCTCGGGCTGCCGTTCGACACCCCACCGCCGTACGCGCCGGTCGACGAGGAGTACGCGCCCCGGCCGGAGTCGACGTACTCGCTGAACAAGGCCCTCGAGGAGGAGATGGCCCGGCACTTCTGCCGGTGGGACCCGGAGCTGGTCATGGTGGGTCTGCGGTTCTCCAACGTGATGGACGTCGAGGACTACGCGCCGTTCCCCTCGTTCGACGCCGACCCCCGGGCACGGCGGTGGAACCTGTGGGGCTACATCGACTCGCGCGACGGCGCCCAGGCGGTCGAACGGGCTCTCGCGTACGACCGGCCCGGGGCGGACGTCTTCATCATCGCCAACGCCGACACCGTCATGACCCGCCCCAGCGCCAGCCTGATGGCGGAGGTCTACCCGGGCGTCGAGATCCGTAAGGAGCTGGGCGAGCACGAGACCCTGCTCAGCATCGACAAGGCGCGCCGCGTCCTGGGCTACGAGCCCCGGCACTCGTGGCGCGACCACGTCGAGCCCGCTGCGGGCGATCCGGCATAACCACCGGCCGTACCGGGATAAAGTTCCCTCAACCGGTACGAGGGGGTGCGGCCATGCTGACGCGCACCTGGATGCGCGGGCTGGCCGACAGCACGAGCCCGCGTTCGGCCACCGTCCTGGAGCTGTTGTTCGACATCGTCTACGTCTTCGCGCTCGCCCGCCTGGCCGGGCGGGTCGCGGACGACCTGACCATCGTCCGGCACACCCTGCTGTCCGAGGCGGGGCAGACGCTGCTGTTCTTCACGGCGATGTGGATGATCTGGTCGCTGAACGCGTTGCTGGCCAGCACGTACGATCCGCGCCGGGTGGACATCCAGGTCGTCCTCCTCGCCACGATGTTCGGCACGCTGGTGCTGGCGGTCTCGCTGCCGCAGGCGTTCGGTCAGCGGGGCGCGATCTTCGCCGGCACGTACGTCGTCATCCAGCTCGGCAGACCGCTCTACCTGGCGCTCGCCCTCCGGGGGCATCCGGCGCAGATGTTCTCGTACCGGGTGCTGGTCTGGCACTCGGTCTCCGGCGTGCTCTGGATCAGTGGCGGCATCGACGGCGGCCTCGGTCGCGGTGTGCTCTGGACGCTCGCGCTCGGCATCGAGCTCGTCGGCGCGGCCGCCAGCTGGCCCGTGCCGCGTATCGGTCGCGCGCCGATCGCCAGCCTGGTCTCGGTGTCCGAGGTGCACCTCGCCGAGCGGTACAACCAGTTCTTCATGATCGCGCTGGCCGAGGTGGTGCTCGAAGCCGGCGCCGCCGTCAGCTTCCCGGGTTTCTCGACCGAGCGGACCATCGTCCTCGTGTCCGCGTTCGTCGCCACGGTCTCGTTCTGGCGGATCTACTTCTACCACGTGGGCCCGGGTCAGAAGGCCAGCGGCAGCACCGGCGGCGAAGGGCTTCAGCTCTCCCGGCTGGCGAGCTACAGCCTGCTGTTCATCGTCGGTGGCATCATCTGCACCGCCGTCGGGTTCGGGCAGGTCATCGAGGATCCGCACCCGCCCATCGACTGGGCTCTCGTGGTCATCATCTTCGGCGGCCCGGTGCTGTTCCTGATCGGCCGAAGCTACCTGGAGCGCCGGTACTCGGTCGCGCCGCGCTGCCAGATGTTGTTCATCGGCGCCGCGGTGCTGGCGGTGGCGGCCCTGCCGAGCGTCCTGCTCCCACCGGTCGCCGTGACCGGCCTGGCGGCGCTGATCCTGGCCGGGATCGCCGTCGCCGACGGGCGCGCCCACCAGCGCGGCGCGCAGACCAACCCGACGCTGTGATCCGGGGGCGTTGAACGCCGGGGACACCTCCCGTATCGTGGCGGCACGCCGTCGAACCGGAAGGAGGTCAGAACAATGTCCGATGTTCTGCGCCCCCTCCGCGCCCCGGCGTCCACGCGGATCTGACCCGGGGCGCTCGCTTCCCGGAGGGTCACCACATGACCGACGTGCTCATCCGTCCGCTCGTCGCGGGCGAGGAAGATCTGTTCGACTCCATGGTCGATCCGCTGCCCCAACTGCGGCAGATCCCGTACGCCGACGGCATCGCCGGCGGCGGCTACCGGCCCGAGACCACCTGGATCGCCCTGCGCGGCGGCCGGGTCGTCGGCCGGGCGGCCTGGCTCCTCCCACCCGGCGCGGTGGGGGACCCCTGGCTGGAGCGGTTCGACCTGGCCGCCGAGCCGGAGGTGGGGGCCACGCTGCTGCGCGCGGCCCACGAGGCGCTCGGCGGCCCCGGTCACTACTACGCCGCCCTGCCCGCGCACTGGCGACGTCGACCCGAGGTGCTGGCCGTGGTCACCGCACCGATGGAGGCGGCCCGACTCGCCGGCCTGGTCGAGGTGGGTGAGCGGCTGCGCTGCTCGTGGACGGGTACGCCGCTGCCGGCGACCTCCGGCCGCTACACGTTCCGTCCACCCGCCGACGTGGCGGCGATCAACGCCCTGGTCGCCCGGGTCGCCGAGCCCGACATCCTGACCGGCAGGGAGATCGCGCGTGCCGTCGGAGGCGTCGACCTGGCCACCGATCCGGTGGCCTGGCTGGGGGAGTCGCCCGAGAACTGGCGGGTCGCCGTGGCGGACGGGCGGCCGGCGGGGCTGGTCGGGACGGCCGGCGACGCCTGCTACCCGCTGCTGGCGTACCTCGGCCTGTTCGACGACGCGGCGCGCGGTGAGCTGCTGGCCGAGGCGGTCCGGGTGCTCGCCGCCGGTGGCGCGCGGGAGGTGATCGCCGACGTGGACGCCCACCGCGTCGCGGTGCTCGCGGAGCTGGAACGGACCGGGTTCCGGCAGCTCCGCGCGCGCGTGCTGTTCACGCCGCCGAGGGAGGCGGCCGGGACGGCGTAGTCGCTTCGGGTGCGCCCCGGGTCACCGGGGCGCGCCCCCCGCGGCCGTGCCGACGTCCCCTCCTGCCAGGATCTGCCCATGCCGGAGTTCATCACCCTCGTCGTCGGCGGCGCCGCGGCGCTGCTCGCGGCGGCGGTCGCCGGGCTGTACCTCTGGCCGCTGGGGCACCGGAGGCTGCGGCTGGCGCCGGCGTCGCCGCTCGACTTCGCCGCCGCCACCGAGGCCGCCGCGAGCATCACGGCGGCGGAGGCCGCCGATCCGGAGGTACGGCCGCATTCGCGCAGCCGCCTGCTGAGCCACGGCACGCGTACCGCCCGGGCGGTCCTGCTGCTGCACGGCTACACCATGGCGCCGGAGCAGTACGACGAGTTGGCCGAGCTGTTCTTCGCGCGGGGCTACAACGTGTGGATACCGCGAGCCCCGCACCACGGCACCGTCGACCGGCGGGCCCACCACCGGGTCGAGGCCGGCGAGCTGACGGCGTACGCCCAGCAGGCCGTGACGGTCGCGGCGGGCCTCGGCGACGAGGTGGGTGTCGTCGGCATCTCCGGTGGGGCGGTGCTGGCCACCTGGCTGGCCCAGGTCCGTGGGGACGTCGTACGGCGGCTGCTGGTGCTGTCGCCGTTCTTCGGCCCCCGCCAGGGACCGGCGTTCGCGGTCCGGCCCCTCATCACGCTGTACGGGCGGCGCGTCCTGCGCGACCGGGTCACCGCTCGCGGCTACTCGCTCGCGGCGGTCACGCGGTACCTGACGATCGTGCGGTCGCTGCCGCGCCCGCCGCGACGGACCGACCTCGTGAGCGCGGCCGTGGCGATCAGCCCGCTCGACACCGTGGTGGATCCCGCCGCGGCGGTGCGGGTGCCTCGCCGGATCGCGCGGGCGAACGGTATCGACCTGCGGGTGTACGCCCTGCCCGAGGCGCTGGGAGTTGGCCACAACACCCTCGCCCTGACCGCGCTCGGCGACGAGGCCGCCGACGTGTTGGGGCGCTACGTCGACCTCTACGAGGGCGATCCGGCGTCGACGACCGACGCCTCCGACGCCGCGACGGTCGGCGGCTGACGAACGGTGTGCCGAGGGCTCGCCACGGCACACCGTCGCCCGCTTTCAGCTCGCCGCGTTGACGACCGGCGGCGCGTAGCCGGCCGGCTTGTCGCCGACGTGCAGGCCCGGGCTCACCAGCCAGGACTGGTACTGCGGGGTGAACATGCCGTACGGCAGCCCGAGGTTCGGGGCGCTGGCCTCGTCGAGGCGGCGTCGGGCGTCGGCCGGGATCTCGAAGTCCAGGGCTCCGAAGTTGCTGGCGACCTGCTCGGCGCTGCTCGCCCCGATGATCACCGAGCTGACCGCCGGCTGGGTGACCACCCAGTTGATCGCGACCTGCGCCATGGGACGGCCCAGCTCGGTGGCGACCTCCTCCAGGGCCTCGATGACCTTCCAGTCGTCGGGGCTGATCTCCCGTCCCCCGGCGTTGGGCGTGGTCAGCCGGCCGGTCCCGCTCAGGCCCTCGCTGGTACGGCGGTACTTGCCGCTGAGCAGGCCGCCGCCGATCGGGCTGAACGCGGTGATGCCCATGCCCAGGGTCTGGGCCATCGCCGTGTACTCCGCCTCGATGTGCCGGCCCACCAGCGAGTACGGGAGCTGAAGGTTGATCATCGGGGTCAGCGCGTGCGCCTCGGCGTAGCTCTGTGCCCGGGCCGCGTACCAGGCCGGCACGTCGGACAGCCCGGCGTACCGGATCTTGCCGGCGCGTACCAGGTCGTCGAAGGTCCGCACGACCTCCTCGGCCGGGGTGATCCGATCCCAGGTGTGCAGCAGGTACAGGTCGATGTAGTCGGTGCCGAGGCGGCGCAGGGACGCCTCGACGGCGCGCATGATGTGCTTGCGGCCGTTGCCGCTGGCGTTCGGGTCGCCCGGGTCGACGCTGTAGGTGAACTTGCTGCTGAGCACGAGCCGTTCCCGTACGCCGGCACGGTCGATCAGGCGGCCGAGGATCTTCTCGCTCTCCCCGGCGGTGTAGAAGTCCGCCGTGTCGACGAAGTTCCCGCCCGCCTCGAGATACTGCCGGAAGATCAGCTCGGACTCCTCCTCGGTCTTGCCGTACGCGGCGTGGAAGCCGTCGACACCGAAGTTCATCGTGCCTAGCGCGAGTCGGCTCACCCGCAGGCCGGACCGTCCGAGCAGGTAGTACTGGTTCATCGTCGAGTCCTCCTGGTCGCTGTGCGGGCCTCGGAGCGGGCCGCGCGTCAACGACCTTGGCTCGCCAAAAATGGACCCGCAAGTCCAGAACCCGAGCTAGGGTGGGGCCATGACTCGCGCGTTGACCCGCAAGGGCGAGGCGACCCGTGCGCGGATCGTCGCCGGCGCCGCCGCCGAGATCCGTGAGCGCGGCGTCGACGAGGTACGCCTCGAAGATGTGATGGCCCACACCGGCACCAGCAAGGGCCAGCTCTTCCACTACTTCCCGGACGGCAAGGAGGAGCTGCTGCTCGCGGTGGCCCAGCACGAGGCCGACCAGGTGCTCACCGACCAGGAGCCGATGCTCAGCAACCTGACCTCCTGGGCGGCCTGGCAGGCGTGGCGGGACCGGCTCATCGAGCGTTACCGCGCCCAGGGCGTGAAGTGCCCGCTCAACGGCCTGCTCGGCCAGACGGGCCGGCGCGCGCCGGGTGCCCAGGCGATCGTGACCGGGCTCATGTGGCGCTGGCAGGACAAGATCGCCGAAGGCGTCCGGCACATGCAGTCGACCGGGGACATCGCCCCCGAGGTGGACGCCGAGCGCGCGGCCGCGGCACTGCTGGCCGGCATCCAGGGCGGCGTCCTGCTGCTGCTCTCCACCGGGAGGACCGACCACCTGGAGGCCGCCCTCGACCTGACCATCGAACGCCTGCGGGCGAGCCGCCGAGATGACCGAGACCCGGAAGAGGTACGGCAGTGAACGACGACGACAACCGACCGCCGTTGGTCCTGATCCACGGCCTGACCTACGACCGGAGGCAGTGGGATCCGGTCCGGCGTGAGCTCGCGACGCTCGACCCGCGGCGGCAGATCCTCGCCCTGGACCTGCCCGGTCACGGCGACGCGCCCCGGCGGGACTCCTACCGGATGGCCGAGGTCGCCGAGGTCGTGCACACCCAGGTGACCGAGGCGGGTCTCGCCGCGCCCGTCGTGGTGGGGCACTCGGTGGGCGCGGTCGTCGCCACGACGTACGCGGCGCGTCATCCGGTGCGGGGTGTGGTCAACCTGGACCAGATCCTGCTGCCCGGCCCGTTCGGCGCCGCCGTACGCCAGGCCGAGCCGACGCTGCGCGGCCCGCAGTGGCGGCAGGTGTGGGACCGCATGCTGGCCGGCATGGGCATCGAGTCGTTGCCCGCCGAGGCGCGGACGATCGTCACCACCGCGACCGATCCCCGGCCGGATCTGCTGCTGGGCTACTGGGGCGAGATCCTGCACTCCACCGACGAGGGCATCGCCGCCGAGCGGTCCGATGACCTGCGGTCGATCGCCGAGCGGGACGTTCCCTACCGCTGGGTCACCTCGTCCGAGCCGCCGGCTCGTTACCTCGCCTGGCTGACGGGGGTTCTGCCGCAGGTCGAGGTCACCGTGTTGCCCGGTAGCCACTTCCCGCACCTCGCGGAACCGGCGACGATTGCCCGGTTGCTGGTGAGCTGAGCGCCAGGCGGGGCGAGAGGATGGCCGGCCCGGAGCCGGCTATCCTTGCCGCCGACATCGCCGGAGATCGGAGCAGACGTGGCAGGTGACGACGACATCTCCGGGTGAGCACCCGGACCGGCCGCCGACCGGCGCGTGATCGCGCCGCTGTCGCCGCGGCCTCCGTCGTCATGCCCTGCTCCCGCCGGGTCGCCCGCGTGCGCCCGGGTCGTCGTCCTCCGGAGTCCCCATGTCTGCTCGACCTGCCCTCGTCGCTCAGGACGTCGTGCGCGTCCGCGGCGCCCGCCGCGTGCTCGACGGCGTCTCCCTGACCGCCGCGCCCGGTCACCGGATCGGCCTGATCGGTGCGAACGGCACCGGCAAGACCACCCTGTTACGGGTGCTGGCCGGCGTCGACGAACCCGATTCCGGCCACGTCACCCGTCCGCCGGACGTCGGGTTCCTGCACCAGGAGATGCCCTTCACCCCGTCCGTGACCATCGCCGGCGTCCTCGACGACGCGCTGCGCGAGGCCCGCGCGGACCTGGCCGAGCTGGACCGGCTGGCCATCACCCTCGCCGACGCGCCGCAGGGCACCGAGGAGCACGAACGGCTGCTCACCGCGTACGGCGCGGTACTGGAACGGGCGCAGGACCGCGACGCCTGGGACGCCGACCGGCAGGCCCGGACGGTGCTCGACGGGCTCGGCCTCGGCGGGATACCCCACGACCGGACGGTGGACGCCCTCTCCGGTGGCCAACGGGGCCGCCTCGCACTCGCGGCCATGCTGATCCGTCGGCCGAGCGCGCTGCTGCTCGACGAGCCCACCAACCATCTCGACGACACGGCGGCGGCGTTCTGCGAGGAGCGGCTCCGGGCAATGCCCGGCGTGGTCGTGGTGGCCAGCCACGACCGCGCCTTCCTGGACGCGGTGTGCACCGACGTCGTCGACCTGGACCCGGCGATCGAGGGGTCGGTCCGCTACGGCGGTGGTTACACCGCGTACCTGACCGCGAAGCGCGCCGAGGCGCACCGGTGGCGTCGGCGCTACGACGAGGAGCAGGCGCTCCTGGCCGATCTGCGGGAGGCCGCCGCCGTGACCGGGCATCAGGTCGCCCACGGCCGCGGGCCGCGCGACCGCGAGAAGATGGGGTACGGGCACACCGCCGGCCGGGTGCAGAACCAGATCTCCCGCCGCGTCCGGGACGCCACCCGTCGATTGGAGGCGATCGAGCGGGACCGGATCCCCGAGCCGCCCGAGCCGTTGCGCTTTCACCCGTCCACTCTCGCCACCGGTGACGGCGACGACATGATCGTCCGGGCGGAAGGCCTGGAGGTTCCCGACCGGGTGCGGGTGGAGCGCCTGGAACTCACGGCCCGCGACCGACTGCTGGTAACCGGCCCCAACGGCGCGGGCAAGTCGACCCTGCTCGCCGTTCTCGCCGGTAACCTGACCTGCTCCGGCACGCTGTGGCGACGAGCGGGCCTGCGGGTCGGCCGACTGGGGCAGGACAGTGAGTTCGCGGACGCGCGGCGCACGGCCCGGCACATCTTCGACACGACCGTCGGGGTACGACGGGCCGAGGCGGTGCCGCTGTCGTCGCTCGGCCTGCTCGCGGCGGCGGACCTCGACCGCCCGGTCGCCGACCTGTCGGTGGGTCAGCGCAGGCGGCTCGCCCTGGCGGTGCTCGTCGCTGACCCGCCGGAGCTGCTGCTCCTGGACGAGCCCACGAACCACCTCTCGCCGACGCTCTGCGACGAGTTGGAGGACGCACTGAGCTCCAGCCCCGGCGCCATCGTGGTGGCCAGTCACGACCGCCACCTCCGTACCCACTGGCAGGCCCGCCACCTCCCCCTCCACCTCCACTCCGCCACGCCCGCCGATCTCGAGCGGTGATCAAGAGGTTCGCGTCACGACACGCCGGGTGTGCCGACGCGAACCTCTTGATCACCGAGGTCGGACGAGGTTGGAAACGTTTTCGTAACGAGGGGTTGACCTCTCCGACGCAGCGGTAGCAGACTCCCCGGAAACGTTTACAGCTATCGGGTGGAGGTGCCGGACGTGGGTCGTAAACGTTTACAGGAACCAGTGGACGGCCGCCCCACAGTGCACACCGTCGCCGCCCGCGCCGGCGTCTCCATCGCGTCCGCCTCGCGGGTGCTCAACGGCGTCGGCGGCAGCCCAGAGACGATCCGCAAGGTCCGCGAGGCCGCGGCGGAGGTCGGCTACGTGCCCAACGCGATCGCCCGGTCGCTCCAGTCGCAGCGCACCGGCCTCGTCGCGCTCGCCGTCGAGGACATCGGCAACCCGGTGTATGTGGAGATGATGCGTGCCATCGAGGCCGTCGTCGCCGGCTCGGGGCGGCAGCTCCTGGTGCACGCCACCGGCGGACGGATCGACAACGAGACCGCGCTGCTGCGGCGGCTCGCCAACCGCTACGTCGACGGGATGATCGTCTCGCCGATCCGGGTCACCGACGACCACCTGACCGCCCTCGTGGACAGTCCGGTGCCGGTGGTCGTGGTCGGTCAGCTCGCCGCGGACGCCCCGGTCGACAACGTACGCACCGACTCCCGGCACGGCATGGCGCTGGCGGTGGACCACCTCGTCGCCACCGGCCGACAGCGGATCGGCTTCGTCAACGGTCCACTCGACACCGTCCCGGGCACGGCCCGGGACGCCGGTTTCCGGGCCGCTCTGGCCCGGCACGACATCCCGGTCGACGAGCGGCTGATCGAGGTCGGCGACTTCCAGTACGCCGCCGGACGGGACGCCACCGAAAGGTTGCTCGCCCGCGCCGAACCCGATGCCCTGGTCTGCGCCAACGACCTCATCGCGGTCGGCGCGCTGCACGCCCTGCTCGCCGCCGGACGGCGGGTGCCGCAGGACGTCGCCCTGGTCGGCATGGACGACACCGAACTTGCTCGGATGATGTTCCCCCAGCTCTCCAGCGTCTCGCTCGGATCCGCCGAACGCGGTCGCCGGGCCGCGGAACTGCTCCTGCAGCGCATCGCCGACGCGGCCCTGCCACCGCGCCGTGAACAGGTGCCGCCCAGCCTCAGCATCCGCGCGTCCAGCGCCGCGACACTGCCCGCTCCCCGGCCCGGCGACCCGCCCACCACCCACCCGTTTACCGAAGGGGTGACCGCATGACCGCCCTGGCCGAGCGGCCGGACGTCGAGCGGGCCGGACCGGTCCGCCGGCCGAGCCGGTTCCGCTCCGACCGCACCACCATCTACCTGCTTCTGCTGCCGTCGCTGCTGCCGATCCTGGTGCTGTCGGTGTTCCCGCTGCTGCGCGGCATCTACCTCGGCTTCACCGATGCCCGGGCCGGGCGCAACGTCGAGGTCAGCTTCACGGGCCTGGCGAACTACCGGGAACTCCTCGGCGACGAGCTGTTCTGGAACTCGTTCAGGATCGGCCTGCTCTGGGCGGTCGGGGTGACCGTCCTGCAGTTCCTGCTGGCCCTCGGGCTGGCCCTGCTGCTCAACCAGCAGCTGCGGTTCCGGGGCGTGGCCCGGGTGCTGGCCGTGGTGCCGTGGGCGATGCCGCCGGTCGTGGTGGGCATCCTGTGGAAGCTCGTCTACCACCCGGACGCCGGCCTGATCAACGAGTTCCTCCACCGCGTCGGCGCGGACGGGCTGCGCAGCAACTGGCTGGGCGACTTCAGCACCGCCCTGCCCGCCGTGATCCTCGTCGGGGTGTGGGCGGGCATGCCGCAGACCACAGTGGTCCTGCTCGCCGGCCTCCAGGGCGTGGGTCGCGAGCTGCACGAGGCGGCGGCCGTGGACGGGGCCAGCACGTGGCACCGCTTCCGGCACGTCACGCTGCCCGCCCTGGCCCCGGTGATCGTGGCGATCACCTCGCTGGACTTCATCTGGAACTTCAACTCGTTCGGCCTGGTCTACGTGCTGACCGCCGGCGGACCGGGCGGCAAGACCATGCTGCCGATGCTCTTCGCGTACGAGGAGGCGTTCCGCTACGGCAACTACGGCTACGCGGCGGCGCTCGGCAACGTCATGGTCGTCATCATCGTCGCGCTGCTCGCCGTCTATCTCCGTCGCCGGCTCAGGGAGGCGAACTGACATGTTCGGAAAACCGAGTCGCACCAGCCGGACACTGCAGTACCTGGCGCTCGCCGGCTACCTGATCTTCCTCGGGTTCCCGCTCGTGTGGCTGCTGTCCACGGCGTTCAAACCGCCGCGCGAGCTGGTCCGGCTGCACCCGACGCTGATACCGGACAACCCGACGCTGCAGAACTTCGTGCAGGCCTTCACCGAGCAGGAGCTGGGCCGGGCGGCGCTCAACAGCCTCCAGGTCTCGCTCGCCTCGGCCGTACTGACCGTGCTGGTCGCCATGCCCGCGTCGTACGCCCTCGCCCGGTTCCGCTCCAAGCTCGGCACCGCCGCGCTGGGCTGGGTGCTGCTGTCGCAGCTCTTTCCGTTCGTGCTGCTGATCATCCCGATCTTCCTGGTGCTGCGGCAGGTCGGCCTGGCCAACACGCACGCCGGACTGGTGCTGATCTACGTGGTCTGGGCGCTGCCGTTCGCGCTGTGGATGTTGCAGGGCTTCGTCCGCAACATCCCCCGGGAACTGGAGGAGGCGGCCTCGGTCGACGGCGCGAGCCGGGTACAGGTGCTGCGCCGGGTGGTGTTCCCGCTGCTCGCCCCGGGCATCGTGGCGACCGCCCTGTTCTCGTTCATCTCGGCCTGGAACGAGTTCTTCTTCGCCCTGGTCCTGATCAAGACTCCGGAGCTGGCCACCCTGCCGGTCGCGCTGGCCCGGTTCGTCGGCATCGAGGGCACCGCCCGACTGGGCCCGCTGGCCGCCGGCTCGCTGCTCGCCACCCTGCCCAGCCTGATCTTCTTCGCGTTCATGCAGCGCCGGCTCTCGTCCGGTTCGCTCGCGGGCGCGGTCAAGGGCTGAGCGTCCCCCCGAACCACCACCAAGGAGGTAACCCCCCATGCTTCGTACCCGATTCCGTCGACTCGCGGCGGCCGCCGCGGTCGCGGTCGTCGGCCTCGGCGCGCTCAGCGCGTGCGGGTCCGGCGGCGACGACGAGGCCGCGTCCGGCCCCGCCAAGCTGCGCTTCCTCAGCCTCGCCTGGCAGAAGGAGTCGCTCCAGGTCAACAAGGACCTGGTCGCCAAGTGGAACGCCGAGCACCCGGACATCCAGGTCGAGTACGTGCAGGGTGACTGGAACTCGGTCCACGACCAGCTGCTGACGTCGTTCGAGGGCGGCGACGCGCCGGACATCGTGCACTACGAGGCCTCGTCGATCGGCGAGTTCAGCAAGCAGGGCTACCTGGCCGACCTGTCCGACCTGGTCTCCGACGACCTCAAGGGGCAGATCGACAAGGGCATCTGGGACACCGCCACCACCGATGGCAAGGTCACCGGCGTGCCGTTCCTGCTGGAGTCGCAGGTCGTGATCGCCAACAAGAAGCTGCTCGACGCCGCCGGTGTCGCGGTGCCACCCGCCGACGGTGGCTGGACCTGGGACGAGTTCCAGGCCAACGCGCAGAAGCTCACCAAGCCCGGCCAGTACGGCGCGGCCTGGGCGCTGAAGTCGCCGACCAACCGGGTGCTCAACCTGGCGCTCAACTACGACGGGAAGTTCTTCTACTCCGACGGCGGACGCACCGAGGTCAAGGTCGGCGACGCGGAGAAGGAGGTCCCGAAGCGAATCCACGACATGCTCTACACCGCCAAGTCGGCCTCCCCCGAGGCGCTCGGCATGAGCGGCGCGGACACCCTGCCCGGCTTCTTCGGCGGCAAGTACGCGATGCTCCCCGGCTCGGTGTCCCTGCGCCAGCAGATGGTCGAGCAGGCCCCGGCGGGCTTCGAGTGGGTCACCCTGCCCCCGATCAAGGGAATGTCCAGCAAGCAGGCGGCCAACCCGCAGACACTGTCGATCTCCGAGGACAGCACGCACAAGAAGCAGGCCGCGCAGTTCCTGGAGTACTTCCTCAACCCGACCAACATGGCCGCCCTGGCCAAGGGTGACTGGCTGGTGCCGACCGGCAAGCAGGCCAACGAGGAGCTGGTCAAGCTGACCGCCGGCAAGCAGGGCTGGGACGTCGCGGCGGACAGCGCCGCCGACCTCACCGTCGCCCCGTTCCAGCAGGCCGACGGCTACCCGGAGTGGAAGACCAAGTACGCCACCCCGGCCCTCCAGCAGTACTTCGCCAACAAGATCACCCTCGATCAGCTCGGTACGCAGCTGGTCGACGGTGGCAAGCAGGTTCTGAGGTAACGAGATGTCACTCTTGCTCGACACATCGGTTGGTTGCCTGGTCGGCGCCGCGGTCGGAGACGCCCTCGGCGGCGCCACCGAGACGGCCCTGCCCGAGCAGATCCGTACCCGCTTCGGCGGCTGGGTCGAGGGCATCGTGCCCCCGTACCACGCCGACTGGGCGACCGCGCGGCCGCTCGCGCCGTACCACAAGGGCGACGGGCACATCACCGACGACACGTTGATGACCCACGCCCTGGTCCGGGCCTACGCGGCCAAACGGGACCACCTCGACGCGTACGACGTGGTGGAGCTGCTGGTCCCCGACCTGATCGAGCGGGTGGTGCACATCCCCGACCTGGAGCGGGACGGGGTGACCTTCCACCGGCTCGCCGCCGCCGAGCGGTGGTTGGTCACCCGCCTGCACCACGCCCACGCGGATCCGCGTGAGGCCGGGGTCGGCAACATCGTCAACTGTGGCGCGGCCATGTACATGGCCCCGGTCGGCATCGTCAACGCGGGCGACCCGGCCGGGGCGTACGCCGAGGCGGTGGAGATCGCCGGCGCGCACCAGCACAGCTACGGGCGGGAGGCCGCCGCCGTCTTCGCGGCAGCGGTCGCGGCGGCGGCGACCCCCGGCTCGGGCGTCGAGGACGTCGTCGCCGCGGCGCTGGACCTGGCCCGCGACGGCACCCGCGCGGCGATCGACGCGGTGGTCAAGGAGGCCCGGGGTCACGACGACTGGAAGCAGGCCATCGCGGCGCTGCGGGCCGCGGTCGCCCCCTTCGACACGGTGGGGGAGGAGTACCGCAGCCCGGGGCTGGGCGCGCGGCGGCCGAGCCGCCTGCACGCGATCGAGGAGCTGCCCGTGGCGCTCGGCATGCTGGTGGTGGCCGGCGGCGACTTCCGGGCCGCGGTGCTCGGCTCGGTCAACTACGGCCGCGACGCCGACTCCACCGCCACCATGGCGGCCGCGATCGCCGGGGCACTGGGCGGCGCGGACGCGGTGCCGGCGGAATGGTCCGAGGTGGTCGCCACCGCGTCCAGGACCGATCTGGTCGAGCCGGCCCGGGTCCTCGCGGCGGTGGCCGGCGAGGTCTTCGAGCGCGACCAGGCCCGGTTCGCCCGGCGGGCCGACCGCTTCGCCGCGCTGGCCGCCGGCTCTTCCCGGGAGGCTGGGGGCGAGACCCGGTGAGGATCACCTGGGTGCAGCCGGAGGACCTGCTGCCGCACGAGCTGGCGGCCAGCCGGGACGAGGGGCGTGACGTCGCGGCCCTGGCCGAGCGCTGGACGGCGGCCGGCGGCGACCCGACCCCACCGGTCAGCGGGGCGTCGGCGGCGCCGGCGGCACCGGAGCTGCGTGCCCTCGCGGCGGAGCTGCTGGACGCCGCCGACGCGCTGCCCGCCGCCGACACCGCCGACGAGGCCGACGACGTGGCCGGGCTGCGCGCCGGGTGGCCGACTGCCTGGTCACTGCCGACCGAGGTCGCGTACGACCGGCTGCACGGCGCGTGGCTCGGCCGGGCGGTCGGCTGCCTGCTCGGCAAGCCGGTCGAGAAGATCCCCCGCGAGGGCATTCGGGAGATCCTCACGGCGACCGGCCGGTGGCCGCTGCGGGACTGGTTCACCGCCGAGGGCCTGCCGGCCGAGGTCGCCGCCCGCTGGCCGTGGAACCGGCGCAGCGCGCCCACCAGCCTCGCCGAGACCATCGACGGGATGCCCGAGGACGACGACCTGAACTACGCCCTGCTGGCCCTGCGGGTGCTGGAGACGAAGGGCCGGGGCTTCACCAGCGCCGACGTGGCGCAGGCGTGGCTGGACTGGCTGCCCGCCGGGCGGGTCTTCACCGCCGAGCGGGTGGCCTACCGCAACCTGCTGCTCGGGTACGCGCCACCGGACAGCGCCCGCCGGCACAACCCGTTCCGGGAGTGGATCGGCGCGCAGATCCGCACCGACGTGTACGGCTGGGTCAACCCCGGCCGGCCGGACCGGGCGGCCGAGCTGGGCGTCCGCGACGCCGCCGTCAGTCACGTCCGGGGCGGCGTGCACGGGGCGATCTGGGCCGCCGCCCTGGCCGCCGCCGCACCCGTCGCGGCCACGATCGACGAGGTGCTGGACGCCGCCGAGGCGGTGCTCCCGCCGCGCAGCCGGTTCGCCGCGACGGTTCGCGAGGCACGCGCTCTCGGCGCGCAGGCCGACGACTGGGAACGCGTCGTCGACGAACTGTACGAGCGCCACGGCCACCTGCACTGGGTGCACGTCCGCAACAACGCGGCCCTGGTCGCCGCCGCGCTCGCGTACGGCCGGGGTGATCTGGAGCGGTCCGTCACGGCGGTGGTCAGCGGCGGTTGGGACACCGACTCGACCGGCGCGACCGTCGGCGCGGTGACCGGTGCGCTGGCCGGGGCGTCCGGTCTGCCGGCCCGCTGGGTCGACCCGCTGCGCAACCGGCTCGCCAGCAGCATCGCCGGCTTCGACGGGATCGGCTTCGACGAGCTGGCCGAGCGGACCCTCGCCCTGGCGGAGCAGGGCGCGACGGAAGGGAGCGTGGCATGAGCGCACGCGTGGCGGTGGTGGGCAGCAGCAACCTGGACCTCGTGGTCACGGCGTCGCGGCTGCCGGCCCCGGGCGAGACGGTGCTCGGCGGAAACTTCCGGACCGTGCCCGGCGGCAAGGGCGCCAACCAGGCCGTCGCCGCGGCACGCGCCGGCGCCGCCTGCGACTTCGTGGGGGCGGTCGGCGACGACGACTTCGGTACGCGGATGCGGGCCAGCCTCGTCGACGCCGGCGTGGACGTCCGCGGCCTGCGGACCGTCGCCGGCCCGTCCGGCGTCGCGTTGATCGCCGTCGATGCGAACGCGGAGAACTTCATCGTGGTCGCGCCCGGGGCCAACGCCACCCTGACCGAGCTGGACGCCGACGACCGGGCCACGATCGCGGCAGCCGACGTGCTGCTGCTGCAACTGGAGGTGCCGTTGCCGGCGGTGACCCGCGCGGCGGCCTGGGCGCGCGCCGACGGCACCACGGTGGTGCTGAACGCCGCCCCCGCTGCGACGCTCCCCACCGAACTGCTCGATCTGGTCGACGTGCTGGTCGTCAACGAACACGAGGCGGCCGTCGTCGCCGGGGTCACCTCCGACGACCCGCCGGTGCTGTTGGACGCCCTGCTGAAGTTGGTGCCCCGGGTGGTGCTCACCCTCGGCGCGCGGGGCGCCGCGTACGCCGATCGGCACGGCCTGCGCGTCGCGGTGCCGGCCCCCCGGATCGAGGCGGTGGACACCACCGCCGCCGGGGACGCGTTCACCGGCGCACTCGCCGTGGGCTGGGCCGAACGTGGCGACGCCGGCAGCGAGGACGCCGTCACGGCGAGCCTGCGCTGGGCGTGCGCCGCCGGCGCGGCCTGCGCACAGCGACCCGGAGCGTCCACCGCGCTGCCCGACCGGCCGGCGATCGACGCACTCCACGACGCGACCTACCGAGGTGCACCGTGAGCTTCAACCCGTACGTTCCCCGCCCGATCGACCGGCCCACCGAGGTACCGCTGGACGGGCACGCCGACCTGAGCGTTCTGGACGAGGCGAAGATCTTCGCCGCGCCCGGCGACCCGGCGGACTGGCCGGCCTGGCGCGAGCAGATCACCAGGTGGCGGGCCGACGCCCGACGCCGGATCGGCTACACCGGCGAGCACTACGACGAGATCACCGGCGACTGCCTCAGCGTCTGTCTGATCTGGCTGTGGGACGAGACGCTCTACGACCACGAGCGCGGTGTCTTCACCGTCGACGAGTTCCTCGACGCCGCCGGGCGCGACTTCGGCGGCTTCGACGGGGTGGTCCTCTGGCACGCGTACCCGGTGATCGGCCTGGACGACCGCAACCAGTTCGACTGGTACCGGGACGTGCCGGAGCTGCCCGAGGTGGTCCGCGCGTTCCAGCAGCGGGGGGTCCGGGTCTTCGTCGACTACAACCCCTGGGACACCGGCACCCGCCGTGAGCCGGGCGCCGACGCCGAGGAGGTCGCGGCGCTCGCCGGCACGCTCGGCGTCGACGGGGTCTTCCTGGACACCCTCAAGGAGGGCGCCGGGGAGCTGCGCGCCACGCTGGACGCCGTCCGTCCGGGCCTGGTCCTGGAGGGCGAGAGTCGCGTCCCGCTGGCCCGCATCGCCGACCACGCCATGTCCTGGGCGCAGTGGTTCGCCGACTCCGAGGTTCCCGGGGTGCTGCGCGCGAAGTGGTTCGAGCGCCGGCACGTGCTGCACCACACCCGGCGCTGGCACCGCGACCACCTCGACGAGCTGCACTCCGCCTGGCTCAACGGCGTCGGCGTGCTGGTCTGGGAGAGCGTCTTCGGTGTCTGGGTCGGCTGGAACGACCGCGACCGCGCGGTCCTGCGGGCCATGCGCCGGGTCCAGGGCAGCCACGCCGCGTGGTTGCGCGCCGAGGACTGGGTTCCGCTCGCGGACCACCCCGGCGAGGGTCAGGTGTACGCGTCGCGCTGGACGCACGACGGTGAGCCACTGTGGACGGTGGTGAACCGGGGCGCGGACCACGACGGTCCGTGGCTGGTCGTCGACCCCAGCGCCGGGCGACGATTCGTCGACCTGGTCACCGGCGTCGCGCTGACCGTCACCGAGACCGCCGACGGTCGACTCGCGGTGGGTGGACCGCTGGCCGCAGGCGCGGTCGCGGCGGTCGTCCCCGGCGTCGCCGCCGCGCAGCGACACGAGCCGCCCACCGGTGACCCGTCCTTCCCGGCCCGCGCCGCGGTACGGGTCCGCACCCCGTGGGCGCCGCAGCCGCATGTCCCGCCGGGCCTGGTCGCCGTCGACGGCGGCCGGCGGGACCTGGTCGTCCGGCACCGGGTACGGGAGACGGGGCTCTACGGCGAGACGCCCTACGTCGACGAGTGGAAGCCGCTGCCGCCCCGCCTGCACCACATCGGGACGCTGCGGCGCAGTGTCCACCTGGGCCGGTTCGCCATCGCCACTCACGAGGTCACCTACGGCGAGTACGCCGAGTTCCTGCGCGCCACCGGCTACCACCCGGTGCGTCCGGAGCGGTTCACGACGGGTCAGGGGCCGGCCGACGCCCCGGTGACCGGGGTCGAGCTGACCGACGCGCGGGCGTACGCGTCGTGGGCCGGACTGCGACTGCCCACCGAGGACGAGTGGCAGGTGGCCGCCGAGGCCGGGCTGCTGGTCCGGCGCGAACCGCTGGTGTGGAACCTGACCGAGAGCGAACACACCGACGGTCGTACCCGCTTCGTGATCCTCAAGGGGGGCGCCGCGTACCGTGCGCAGGGCTCGGACTGGTACCTCGACGGCGGGCCGCAGCCGGCGGACGTGTCGGTGAAGCTGCTGCTCACCGGCGCCGGTCTCACCCGATCCGACCAGGTCGGTTTCCGCTGCGCGGCCGATCTGCCGGAGGTGACCCGGTGAGCGCGCCGCTGGACGGCATCACGGTCGTCGACCTGGCCACCCTGTTCGCCGGTCCGCTCGCGGCGGCGTTCCTGGGCGACTTCGGCGCGGACGTGATCAAGGTGGAGCATCCGGCCAAGCCGGACCCGTCCCGGGGGCACGGCCCGTCCCGCGACGGCGTCGGGCTCTGGTGGAAGGTGCTCGGCCGCAACAAGCGGACCGTGACCCTCAACCTGTCCGACCCGGAGGGCGCGGAACTGCTGCGCCGGCTGCTCGCCGACGCCGACGTGCTGGTGGAGAACTTCCGACCGGGAACCCTGGAACGGTGGGGGCTCGGCCCGGCCGAGCTGCACGCCGTCAACCCCCGGCTGGTGATCACCCGGATCAGCGGGTTCGGGCAGGTCGGCCCGTACGCCCGCCGGCCCGGCTTCGGCACCCTCGCCGAGGCGATGAGCGGGTTCGCGGCGGCCACCGGGGAAACGGACGGCCCACCGACGCTGCCGCCGTTCGGGCTGGCCGACTCGGTGAGCGCGCTCGCCGCCGCGTACGCCGTCATGCTCGCCCTGCGCGCCCGGGACGTCACCGGCACCGGGCAGGTGGTCGACCTCGCCATCATCGAGCCCATCATGGCGATGCTCGGGCCGCAGATCACCTGGTACGACCAGCTCGGCTACGTCCAGCCACGGCTGGGCAACCGCTCCAACAACAACGCTCCGCGCAACACGTACCGGTGCGCCGACGGACGCTGGGTCGCCGTCTCGACCAGCGCCCAGAGCATCGCCGAGCGGGTGCTGCGGCTGGTCGGCCGGGCCGAGCTGATCGCCGAACCGTGGTTCGCCACCGGCAGCGGCCGGGCCGCCCACGCCGACGAACTGGACGCGGCGGTGAGCGCCTGGGTGGCGCAGCGGGACCGGGACGAGGTGGTGGCCGCGTTCGAGCAGGCGCAGGCCGCTGTCGCGCCGGTCTACGACGTGCGCGACATCCTCGCCGATCCGCAGTACGCGGCGCTGGGCACCGTACGGACCGTTCCCGACGAGGAGCTGGGCGAGGTACGGATGCAGAACGTGCCCTTCCGGCTGGGCGCCACGCCGGGGGAGATCCGGCACGCCGGGCGTCGGCACGGGCAGGACACCGACGCGGTCTTCGGCGCGCTCGGTCTGGACGCCGACGAGCTGGCCGCGCTGCGCGAACGGGGGGTGCTCTGATGCTGCTGAGCCTGCTCTACGTGCCGGGCGACCGTCCGGACCGGTTCGCCAAGGCGGTCGCCTCGGGGGCCGACGCGGTGATCCTCGACCTGGAGGACGCCGTGGTCGCCGGGCGCAAGGCGTACGCCCGGGACGCCGTCGCCGAGTTCCTCGCCGAGGCGCATCCGGTGCCCGTGCAGGTGCGGGTCAACGAGCTGACCGGGCCCGACCTGGACGCGGATCTCGCGGCGGTGGCCGGGCGACCCGGGCTGTCCGGGTTGCGGCTGCCGAAGGTCGAGTCGGCCGCCGTGGTCGCGTCGCTCGCCGAGCGCACCGACGTACCCCTGCACCCGCTGATCGAGTCGGCCCTCGGGCTGGAGTCCGCGTACCCGATCGCCTCGGCCCACCCCGCGGTGGCCTCGATCGGGCTCGGCGAGGCCGACCTGCGCTCGGACCTCGGGGTCAGCGACGACGACGGTCTGGCCTGGGCCCGTGGTCGGGTGGTGGTCGCCGCCCGGGCCGCGGGCCTGACCCCGCCGGCGATGTCGGTGTACGCCGACGTCGTCGACGTCGCCGGTCTGGCCGCGTCGTGCGCGGTGGGCCGGCGGTTGGGTTTCCTCGGCCGGGCGGCGATCCACCCGCGCCAGCTCCCGGTGATCGTCGACGCGTTCCGACCGGTCGAGCGTGAGGTGGCCCGCGCCGAGGAGTTGCTGGCGGCGGTCGCCGAGGCGCAGCAGCGGGACTCCGGGACCGTCGTGCTGCCCGACGGCCGGTTCGCCGACCGGGCCATGGTGGCCGCCGCCCGTCGGACCGTCGACCTGGCCGCCCGCTACGCGGCCTGAGCGTCCCCGGGTCGGTCAGGTCGCGGGCGGGGTCGCTGGTCGGTCGAGCTGGTCGAGGCGGGCGAGGTCGTCGTCGCCGGCTCGGATCACGGCCGCGGCCAGCGCGGTGGTGGCCGGGTGGACTCCGGCCCGCTGCTCGGCGGCGGCGATCTTGACGGCCTGCGCGAGGTGCGCCCGCAGATGCGCCGCGAGCAGCCGCTGGAACGTCTTCCCGCTGGCCGACCGCAGCGCGGCCAGCTCGTCGGCGGTGATCATGCCGGGCATGTCGTGACCCTCGTGCGGGTTGGTCGTCGGCGCGCCGGCCTCGTTGAGCAGGTCGCGCGAGCGGGTCAGGTCGGCCCGGGCGCTCGCCTGGACCTGCGTGGCCAACCGTCGCCAGGTCGGGTCGCTGGTGTGGCTGGGCACGAGGTCCAGCACCGGCAGCAGCCGTTGCGTCATCGCCGCCGTGAGTTGCAGCCAGGCGATGTCGGTGGGGCTGAAGGCGCCGGCCGTCGGGCTCGCGGCGGTCGGTGCGGGGGCCTGCGGTGCCGCGTCGTCCGTGGTGCTCGACGGCCCGCCGGCGCAGCCGGCGACGAGCATCGCCGTCATGAGCAGCGCGACGTGAACGCGCATGCGTCCTCCTTCCGGCGCGGCCTCGGCGTGGAGAGAGGGCGGCCCGGCAGAACCGGGCCGCCCCTTTCGACGGATCAGATGGGTCGGCCGTCGTGGCCGCACTTGATGACCGGACGGATGCAGTCCTGGACGCGGCGGGCCATCTCCGCCGTCGGCCAGGCGTTGAAGAAGTCGCCGTGCATGGTGTAGCCCGGCCCGGAGGCGAGCCGGAAGTGCGACGGGTCGCCGTTGACCGGGTAGCGCAGCACCTGGCGCAACTTCGGCACGTGCACCGGGTGGGTGCTCGGGCAGGCCTGGTTCACCGGGTACGCCAGGTGGCTCTTGTGGTCGGCGGAGTCCAGGTCACGGCCGTTCCAGCACTGCGGGAAGTCCAGGTACGACTCCAGCATCGTGCCGGCCGGGCAGTTCACGAAGTCCTTCGACGGTGGCACCTGACCGGCGTGCAGGCAGGACCAGCGGGCGATGCTGTCGTTCGATCCGGTGGCCTTCGCGTTGCCGGCGACGAGTCGCAGGCCCTGCGGGAACGGCTGGGTGTTGGCCACGACGTCGGAGCGCACACCCTCACCGAGGTAGTAGAACGTGGCGATGGCCGGCTCTACCGCGACGTTGTCGCGGTAGAGGGTCGGCACCCAGTACGACGAGACGTCCACCGCCGGGTTGCAGGTGGTCGTGGACTTCACGAGGTCGGGCAGGGTGGTGGTGGCGTTCGTGACAGTGCTGCCGAAGAAGCTGTGCATGTGTGAGGCTCCCGGCAGCCCGGGGAAGACGATCGGGTCGTCCGGCAACCGGTGGCTGTACGTGCAGTCCGCGGGGAACTCGGCGACCCGGATGACGTTGGCGACCGGGGCGGCGTCGGCCCGGTCGGTGGTCGAGACCAGGTACGTGCCGAGGAGCGTCAGCAGAGCGCCGATCGCCACGGTGAGGCGTAGCCGGCGGTGGGAGAGGGGTGCGGCCCTGTCCATCGTGACTCCTGTCGGGGACGGGTCAGGGGCAACTCCGGTGCCGCCGCCGAAGACAGCGGAGTGTGGCCTGGCCAGACTGGTGGTGGCCCGGTGGGGCCGGTGCGAGAGAGCGCTCTCAGCAGTCCAAGCCTCACCCCGATGTCGAAAGTTGTCAATACGTACCGCAGTTGCTGGAAAAATGACGACCGCACGCTGCCGAACCCGGCCCTTGTTGGTGGTGCGGTGTCGCGGGTCGGCGGAGTCGGCGACCGTGACCACCCTTTGGCGTGATCGACTCCAGATCGCCGAAGTCGGGGCATCCTCGCGCAGGGATAGCCCGACATCACCGACCTGGAGTGGATCACCCGCTGCCTCGCGCGGCCCACGCGAAACGGTCGGAGGCTACGACCTATCCTCCTAGGATGGCGGAGCGGATGTGTTGGCCTGCACCACCAGACGCGGGTGGGGCGGCCCGACGAGTCGTCGAACCGCCCCACCCGTTGACCGAGCCGGTCAGAAGCCGAGTACGCCCCGCCCGCCCACCACGGGGAGTCGCAGCTCGCTGTCGTTCGGGGCGACCCGCAGCTCGGTGCCGCCCAACGGCAACAGCGTGTACTCCTGGTCGCTGGAGAAGACGACCACACCGATGCGGTGGCCCGCCGGGAAGACGTAGTCCTTCGGCTCCATGGTCCACCGGTAGTCGTACAGCTTGCCCTGCTTGACCGGTGCGGTGCGCGCGGCGCTGACGCGGTTCTGCGGGTCCATCCAGCCGCGCGTCACCACGACCGGCGCGGCGGTCGACCCGGCCGGACCGTAGTCGACCAGGTACGCGGTGAGGTTGGCGTCCGGCTTGTTGTCGATCGCCATCCGGAGCCGCATCTCGGGACGGCCGGAGATACGGACGTTCTGGGTCAGCGCGGGGGAGCGGTAGGCGAGCCGGTTGGCGCTGGCCGTGTCCGGGTCGGCGACCAGGGTGTCCGGGTGGATCGTCCGCCCCTCGTCGACGAAGCTCTGCTCGACACGGGCCTTCGGCGGCTTGCCCGTCGTGAGGGTGCCCGGCGCGGTGGCGTCGGTGGCGGCGAACCGGAGCCCGACCTCGCGGGCGGCCGGGTCCGGCCAGTTGGCGTACGTGGTGTACGCCCGGTCCTCGCGCTGGAGCACCGCCGTCGGCTCGTCCATGATGCCGTTGCGCACGTTCCACAGCCAGTAGTCGAACCACCGGTTCTCGGTCTGCTTGTACGTCCAGGTCTGCCCGCTGGGCAGGGTCACCGAGGCGCTGCTGCCCGGCCCGCCGTGCCCGCCCTGGTGCAGCCAGATCTTGCGCGGCACGTGGCGCTTGGCCAGCTCGTCCCACCAGCCGGCGAAGTGTTCGGTCTTGACGTTCCAGTCGTTGAGGCCGTGCACGACGAAGACGCTGGCCTGGACGTTGCGGGCGTCGAGGTAGTCGCGCTCGCGCCAGAACGGCGAGTAGTCGCCGGTGATGCGGTCCTGCTCCTCGGTGATCTGCGCGAGCTCGTCCGCGCAGGGCCCCTCGGCGCGCGCCTGCCCGGCCGTGTACTGGGCCAGGATGTCGAGGTCCTCGCCCTGGAACGTGCCGGGCGCGACGACCAGGCCGTTGGCCCGGTAGTAGTCGTACCAGCTGCTGATCGCCGAGACCGGCACGATGGTCTTCAGGCCCTTGACCCCGGTGGTGGCCACCTGGTTGGGCAGCGTCCCGTTGTAGGAGACGCCGGTCATGCCGACTGCGCCGGTGGTCCAGCCGGCGGTCACCGGGGCGCCGCTGGCGTCGTACCCCTTGGCCCGCCCGTTGAGCCAGTCGATGACGGCCCTGGTGCCGAGCGTCTCGGCCTGGTCGCCGCTGGTCGGGCAGCCGTCCGAGTCACCGGTGCCGACGCTCTGGCCGAGCACCACCGCGTACCCGCGCGGCACGTAGTAGTCGTCGAGCGAGCCGGGCAGGTTGGCCTTGGCCTGGGCGCGCTGCGTGCCGGCGTCGAGCGAGCGCCGGCCGGAGTGGTCGGTCAGGCCGTTCTGCGGCAGGTCGTCGACGAGCACGCTCGGGTACGGCACGTCTCCCCAGGTGCCCTTGCGGTACGGGCTGTGCTCGAAGATGACCGGCACCTTGAAGCCCTCGGTGGCGGTCTCGCGGGGCCGGGAGATGTCGACGGCGACCCGGTCCGGGCGGCCGTCGTGGTCGGTGTCCACCGGGGTCTGGACGTACACCCGCTCCTCGATGGCGTCGGCGAGCGAGAACACCGGTTGGGTCATGCCGTCGGCCACGACGATGCCGGTGGGCGCGGCCGTCGTGGGCCGGGCCGCCGCTGGTGCGGGTGTCGCGCTCAGGACCAGTGCGCCGGATACACCGACGCTGAGAAGTGCCAGATGGCGGGGTCGACGCACGCGCGTCTCCCTTCGGTCGGGCTGGTTGCCGGGTCTCGGCAGGGGCCAATCGCGAAGATCCATTCGTCGCCATGCTAGGTGCGAGTGGACGTCGGCGTCGATCCCTTCGGGTGGTCGCCATCGGCCGAATTGCGGGGCGCGACAGGGGCGGTAATCGAATCGACATCGAACCGGGTAGCCCGTCGACACATGGCGGAAAACGTTGTCTCGGCGGAAGAAAAAAGCCTCGTCGCGACCTCCCGAAGATCCGCCGGGCAGACCTATGATCTTGCAAATGTCGCCCAAGAGGCGTCATTTGTCCACATGAGACAGGAGCAACATGCTCAGGAGAACACGCTGGCTGCTGGCCGTCGCCGTGACGGCCACGGCGCTGACCGCCGTGCCCGGCGGCACCGCCACGGCCGGCTCCGGCGGTATCGCCGGCACCGACACACCCCGCACCTCCGCGGACGGCACGACACACACCGTCACCCTGCTGACCGGCGACGTGGTGACCGTCCGCAGCACCGGCACCGGATGCCCGCAGGCCACGATCCGACCGCTCGACGCCAACGCCGTGATCCGGCAGAGCTGCGGCCCGGACGGTCACCTGCACGTCGTCCCCGCCCGCGTCGAGTCCCAGATCGGCTCGGTCCTCGACCCCGACCTGTTCGACGTCACCGCGCTGATCGCCGACGGGTACGACGACGAGAACACCGCCGAGCTGCCCGTCATCGTGCAGCCCGCCACCGCCTCCGCCCGGGTGGCCGCGCTCGCCGACGTCCAGACGCTGTCCAGCATCGGCGCCGTGGCCGGCCACGTACCCAAGAAGAGCCCGGCCACCGCGAAGCTGGCGACGAACTCGCTGCTGGCCGGGGCGAAGAAGGTCTGGTTGGACCGCAAGGTCCGCGCCACCGCCCTGCCCGCCGGCGCGAAGCCCGCCGGCCTGGACCGTAACCTGACCCAGATCGACGCGCCGGACGCCTGGAAGGCGGGCTACACCGGCAGGGGCGCCCGCGTCGCCGTGCTCGACACCGGCGCCGACTTCAGCCACCCGGACCTCGCCGGGCGGGTCGCCGAGCGGGCCGACTTCACCGCCGAGGGCGGCGACGCCGTCGACCACAACGGCCACGGTACGCACGTCGCCTCGACCATCGCCGGCACCGGCACGGCCTCGCACGGCCTGCGCCGTGGCGTCGCGCCGGACGCCAAGCTCGTGATCGGCAAGGTGCTCGACGACCACGGCTCCGGCGAGGACTCCGGCATCATCCTCGGCATGGAGTGGGCGGCCGCCCGCGCCGACGTCATCAATATGAGCCTCGGCGGCAGCCAGGCCGACGACGGCAGCGACCCGCTCTCGCTCGCCGTCGACGCCCTGAGCGAGCAGACCGGTACGCTGTTCGTCATCGCCGCCGGCAACAGCGGCGCGCAGATCTCCTCGCCCGGGTCGGCCGCCACCGCGCTCACCGTCGGGGCCGTCGACCGCGACGACAAGCTCGCCGACTTCTCCAGCCGGGGACCGCTGATCAACAACAACGCGGCCAAGCCGGAGCTGGTCGCGCCCGGCGTCGACATCGTCGCGGCCCGCGCCGCCGGCACCAACCTGCAGGACCCGATCGACGAGTACTACGAGTCGCTCAGCGGCACCTCGATGGCCACGCCGCACGTCGCCGGCGCCGCTGCTCTGCTCGCCCAGCGGCACCCCGACTGGACGGGCGCGCAGCTCAAGGCCGCCCTGGTCGGCGCGGCCGACCCGCTGACCGGCATCGACCCGTACGCCATGGGAGCCGGCCGCCTCAACGCCGCCCGCGCCCTCGACGGCCCGACCAGCGACCAGCCGGTGGTCAACCTCGGCACGTTCGCGTACCCGCAGTCCGGGACCAGCGAGACGAAGCTGAGCTGGACCAGCGGGTCCAGCCCGGCCACGACGGTCCTCGACCTCGACGTGTCGATCGTCAACCACGACGGCCAGAGCGTGCCGCGCGGCGCGGCGTCGCTGTCGACGAGCCGGGTGACCCTCAAGCGGGGCGCGACCGCGGCGGCGACCCTGCGGATCAACCGCAAGGCGTTGGCCAGCCGGCCGGGCCTCTACCTGGCCACCGTCACCGCCCGCACCGGCCACATCGTGGTCGCCACCACCCCGGTGAGCTTCTACGTCGAGCAGCCCAGCTACGACCTGACGATCCACACCAAGCCGATGCCCGGCCTGCGGGAGGGCGCGGACAGCTGGGTCAACCTCATGGTCACCAACCTCACCGACCCCCTGCTGTTCTACGGCGGGGGCGGCGGCACGCCCGGCGGAACCTTCACGCTGCGGGTGCCGGCCGGTCGGTACTCGGTGCTCGGCGCGTCGATCGCCTACTACGTCGACAGCGACGTGCAGGAGAGCACCCTCACCGCCGCGGGTGACCTGGACGTGCACGCCGACCGGAGCGTGACCCTCGACCCGGCGCAGGCCCGGCCGGTCACGGCGACCGTCGACGGGACGGCCACCAGGACCACCCGGACCGACCTCACCACCTTCCAGACCGCGGTGAACGGCCTGCCGTGGTGGCACCAGATCAGCGGGTTCGGTGTGGCGACGGCGATCCGCAGCGTGGCGGTCCCGAAGCCCACCATCGGATCGCGGCGCATCTGGGCGGCCGTCAACATGGACTCGCCGGCCGGTACCGCGAAGCCGTACCGCTACAACATCGTGCACGAGTACACCGGCGGTGTACCGGCCGACCCGTCGTTCCGGGTGACCCGGGCGGAGCAGGCCCGGCTGGCCCGCATCGACGAGCGGTTCCACCAGACCGACTCGCCGGAGATGTACACCACGTTCGTCCGCTTCGGCGAGACTCCCGACGGGGTCGCGGTGACCCAGACCTTCGAGGGCGTCATGCCGCCGAACCGGACGTCGTACCTCTCACCGGAGATCGTCTGGGCCGACGAGGGCGTCTACGGCGGGTTGCCGGCCGTGGAGGCGCCGCGCCAGTACCGGCCGGGCAGCCAGCAGTCCAAGGTCTGGGCACGGCAGCCGCTGCACTCCGACTGGTACGACGACCCGGCCGGTGACGGCTGGAGCTGCGCCAGCCCGCCGTCGCGGACCCGGGGCAACCTGCACCTGGACATGGTGACGCTGACCGACCAGCACCAGCGCGCCGACTGCCTCCAGGGCGAGGCGGTCGGCGTGAAGCGCACGCTGTCGCTGTACCGCAACGGCAAGCTGGTCGAGCAGAGCGACCGGCCGATCGCCGACTTCACGGTGCCGCAGGCGATGGCCGACTACCGGCTGACCTTCGACGTCGACACCAGCCTCATCCTGCCGATCTCCACCAAGGTCAGCACGTCCTGGACGTTCCGGTCCGCCGGGCCGGACGGGACCGGCCACGTGCCGGTGGCGCTGCTCGGGGTCGACTACGCGCTGCCGATGGACCACGACAACCACCCCGTCGGCGGTCCGGTGGAACTGACCGTCCGGCAGGCGCACGGCGTCAAGGCGCAGAAGGTGACGTCGATGCAGGTGTGGACGTCGACCGACGACGGGGTCACCTGGACGTCGGCCCGGGTCACCGGCAGCGGTGACAGCTACCGGTTCGACCTGCCGAAGGTCGCCTCCGGGCAGGCCGTCTCGCTGCGCGTGAAGGCCGCCGGCAACGGCGGTAGCGGCATCGAGCAGACCGTCATCCGGGCGTACCACGCCGGCTGACCGATGACGTGGTGTCGGCTCGGCCACGGCCGGGCCGACACCACCGCCGTCACTGACCCTCCCAGACCGCCTTCGCGCCCGAGTCGCCGGTACGGACCACGTAGTACACGGCGACGGCGGCGGCCACCACCGACAGCACCTGCAACGTCACGGTCACCGCCCGGTTGGCGCTTACTCCCTCGGCGGCGCGCGGCGGCACGAAGCGGACCAGGGCCAGCGCCACGACCGCCAGCGCGATCGTCGCGTACAGGGTCAGGTCCCCGAACTCCTGGTGCGCCTCCAGCTTCGGGACGAACTCCGGCGTCACCCGGTTCGCCGAGCGCAACCGCTCGAAGAAGGCGTCCCCGGTGAGCTTCGCCAGCAGCGCGCAGACGGGCGCGCCCACCGCGAGCAGCGCCAGCACCCAGCGCGTGTGCGGCCGGATCGGCGCGACGAGCGCGTAGGCGATCGCCAGGAGCGCCAGCAGCGGCACGAACACGACCGCGGCGTGCAGCACCAGCGGGTGGGCGGGGATGCCCTGGAACTCTTCGAACATTCGGCGACTCCTCCGGCCATGGCGGATCTCGATGATCCGAGGCATGGAGGCTATCGGTACCGACCGGGCGTGCCCAGAGCGTGTACGCGGAGCCGCCGCTCAGCTCCGCGACCGCGGCAGGCAGTCCTTCTTGTACTTCAGGCCCGACCCGCACCAGCAGGCGTCGTTGCGCTCGGGTGGCCAGGGAACCCGGGCGGCGGGCCGCGCCGACACCTCGGCCGCGTAGCCGGCCCGGATCGCCGCGTCGGTCGGGTCGCCGTCGCGTCCACGGGCGAACGCGTCCAGGCCGGCCACGCTCGCCCGATACACGCCCAGCCCGGTCCGGCCGGCGCCGGTCAGCCGTACCAGCTCCTTCTCCAGTCGCGCCCGGTGCGCGTCCCAGTCCGGCCCGTACACGTCGGTCAGCTCGGGATGCGCGGCGAGCAGCCTGTCGAACTCGTCCCGTGGCCAGAGCAGCAGGTCCGACGCGCCGCCCTGCCGCTCCGAGACCTGACGGACGAGCTGGTTCTCCAGCCGGTCGGCCAGGTCGTCCTGCCGGTCGTGCGGCAGGTTGAGGTTGCGGCGTACCCGGTGGCGCTGTTGCAGCAGCAGGAACAGCACACCGGGCGCGTCCGGCGGACCGACCTCCGGGTCCGCCGTCGTGTCGCGCTCGCCGAGCAGCGTGTCGACCGCCTCGCTCAGCCACGTCTCGGCCGTCGACGAGCGACCGGCCGCGTCCAGCGCCGCGCTCAGGTAGGCGGGCACGTCGGGCTGCGTGAGCAGCAACGGACGCAGCGCGGTCAACTCGGCCATCGCCTCGTCGTCCCGGCCGCCGGCCTGGAACATCACCCGGGCCCGCAGCGCGCGGGCCACGCCCGCCCGGGGGTCGTCCACCGAGGGGTACGCCGCCAGCGCCTGATCCGCGTACCGCAGCGCGGCTTCGGTCCGGGTACGGATCCGGGCGATCTCGGCGGCGAGGGTCAGGGCGTCCCCGGCGTCGTCCGGATCCTCCAACCGGCCCTGCTCGACCGCCTCGGCGATGTCGGCCGCGACACCGAGCGGGTCGGCCGCCCCGAGCGCCGTGCGGCGCAGTTCGGCGAGGTCAGCCTTGGTGAGTATGTCTCTCGTCGGCACGATCTCACGGTACGTCGGAGGGCTCCCGCCCGGCCCAATTATGGTCATCTGCCGTCAACCCGCCCTCGATAGCGTCCGCTCGCCAGTTTCTCGACCAGAGCACACAAAGGCGGAGTTATGGGCACGGTGGATCGCCGTACGTTCCTCAAGGCGATGGGAGTTCCCGCGATCGGCGCGGCGCTCCCGCTGGACCTCAGCAAGGCGCTCGCCATCCCGGCGAACAACCGGACCGGCTCGATCGAGGACGTCGAGCACGTGATCATCCTGATGCAGGAGAACCGGTCCTTCGACCACTACTTCGGCACCATGCGCGGCGTACGCGGCTTCGGCGACCCCCATCCGGCGACACTGCCGTCCGGTAGGGACGTGTGGCACCAGCCCGACGGCGCCGACGAGCTGCTGCCGTTCCGCCCCGAGGTGAAGAACCTCGGCCAGACCTTCCTGCCCGACCCGCCGCACGGCTGGAACGACGGGCACGCCGCCTGGAACGACGGCCGGTTCGACGGGTGGGTGCCGAACAAGGGCGTCACGTCGATGACGTACCACACCCGGCAGGACCTGCCCTACCACTACGCGCTCGCGGACGCGTTCACCGTCTGCGACAGCTACCACTGCTCGCTGATGGGCCCGACCGATCCGAACCGCTACCACATGTGGAGCGGCTGGGTCGGCAACGACGGCAAGGGCGGCGGCCCGGTCATCACCAACGCCGAGGCCGGCTACGACTGGTCGACGTACCCGGAGCGGCTGGAGCGCAACGGCATCTCCTGGAAGATCTACCAGGACGTCGGCACCGGCCTTAACGCCGCCGGATCCTGGGGCTGGACGAACGACCCGTACATCGGCAACTACGGCGACAACTCGCTGCTCTACTTCCACCAGTACCAGAACGCGCAGCCCGGCACGCCCCTGGCGGACCGCGCCAAGACCGGCACCGAGATCCGTACCCAGGGCCGTGACCCCGAGGCGCTGCTGGCCGACTTCCGGGCCGACGTCGCGGCGGGACGCCTGCCGCAGGTCTCCTGGATCACCGCGCCCGAGGCGTACACCGAGCACCCGAACTGGGAGCCGGCCTACGGCTCCTGGTACATCTCGCAGGTCATCGACATCCTGGCGTCGCACCCCGAGGTGTGGAGCAAGATGGCGCTCTTCATCACGTACGACGAGGAGGGCGGCTTCTTCGACCACGTGGTCCCGCCGACGCCTCCGCAGACGCGCGAGCACGGACAGTCCACCGTGCCGACCACCAACGAGATCTTCCCCGGCGACGCCGACCACCCGGCCGGCCCGTACGGCCTCGGCATCCGCGTACCCATGATCATCGTGTCGCCGTGGACGCGTGGCGGCTACGTCAACTCGCAGGTCTTCGACCACACCTCGCTGATCAAGTTCCTGGAGACGCGGTTCGGGCACGGCCGGCCGGACCTGGTCGAGAAGAACATCACCCCGTGGCGGCGGGCCGTCGTCGGTGACCTGACCACGGCCTTCGACTTCCGGCACCCGAACCGGTCGCGCGACGTGACGCTGCCGGACACCGACGACTTCAAGCCCGACGACCTGGTCCGGCACCCCGACGAGGTGCCGGTACCGCCGGCCGACCAGCGTCTGCCCAGGCAGGAGCCGGGCGTGCGCCCGGCGCGGGCGATCCCGTACGCCCTGCACGCCGACGGACGTCGGGGCGACGGCGAGTTCCGGATCGAGTTCCGCAACACCGGCGGCGCGGGAGCGGTCCTCCAGGTCCGCCAGGCCGGCAGCACGGCCGCGCCGCGCAGCTACACCGTCGAGCCGGGCAAGCGCCTGGCCGACACCTGGAAGACCTCCTCCGGGTACGACCTGTCGGTGCACGGACCGAACGGCTTCTTCCGCCGGTTCGCCGGCGGCGCGTCGGATCTCGACATCACGCCCGCCTTCGACGAGCAGGGCGACAAGCTCGAGCTCACTCTCACCAACCGGGGGCCGAAGCGGGTCGAGGTGACCGTTCGGGACGCCTACCACTCCCGGCCGGTCACGCTGTCGCTGCGCCCCGGTCACACCGAGCGCGCCACCTGGCCGCTGGCCCGCACCCACGGCTGGTACGACCTGACGGTCGTCGCGGCGGGTGACCCCGGCTTCGCGTACCGCTGCGCGGGCCACGTCGAGAACGGCAAGGACAGCATCAGCGACCCAGCCCTCGGCGGGCTCGTGTAACCCCCCCCGCCCCGCCCCGCCCCGCCCCCGCCCCCGCCCTACCCCTACCCCCGCCGATCTTGCACTTTCGGTTGTCGATATGCGCGGTGACGCCCCAGATGTCGCCACCGAAAGTGCAAGATCGGCGCGGTGGGCGACTTGTGCCCGGCGGTCGGGGCCGGATGTCCCGACGAGCGTGATGCCTCAGCGGCATCTTGATGCCGCACAGTCATCACGCTCCTCCCGGCGTCCGCCCCCACCGAGGTCACCCACGGTAGCGATCAATCGGGTGCCCTCGACGCCTCGCTACGGGGTGCGGGCGAGGTAGGCGCGCATCTCCTCGCGGCTTCCCGGGAGACCGTAGCCGCCGATCAGTTCGCTGACGTTGCCGAACTGCTCACCGTCGATCAGCCAGGGCTCGGTCGATCGGCTCAATTCCTCGACGAGCCGACGTTGCCGGGGCGTCAACGCGTCGACCGGTGGCTGCGCGGCCGACGGGCCGTCCGGGAACGCCAGGTGCAGCGCCACTCCGAGCAGCGTCAACGACCGGTCGCCGCTGACGGTCGGCAACCGTTCGAGCAGCGCGTCGAACGCGCGGTCGGCGTGCTGCGGACCGAGCTGCCGCAGGGCGAGCGCCGCGTAGCCGCCGAGGTCGCTAGACAGGAACGGCACCCACTCACCCTCCTCCGGCTTGGCCGGGATCTCGCCGGATGCCGCCGACGCCCAGCCCAACACCTCCGCGAGGGTCGCCGGGTCGGCCGCCGCGCCGAGGACGCGGACCCGACCGATCGCGGCGCCCCAGCGGACCAGCGGGCGCGGATCGGTAAGCCACCGGCCGTCGGGCGCGGCGCCGAGCAGCCCCAGGGACACCAGCATGGTGGCCACCGCACCGGGCGTCTCGGCAACGTCGACCGCGCGGGCCAGCGCGGCCACGCTGCCGTCGGCCTCCTCGGGGAACCAGGCCAGGAGGTACGCCGCGACCAGGCGTACGTCCGGATCGGCGTGATCCAGCAGGGCGCGGAACACGGGAACCCCGGCGCGCACCGCGTCGTAGGTCGCCAGCGTGACGTACGCCCACAGCCTGCCCTGATCCGCCCTCGACAGCGACTCGACGTAGAGGTACTCGACGTACTCCTTCTGCGACTCGTCGCTGCCGGTCCACGGCGGCGGCTTGGCCGCGAGCAGCGCCCGCCCACCCTTCGCGGCCCGGCGGTACTCGGCCACCGGGAAGCCGTCTGGGAGGACACCCTCGTCGTACCCGACGGCCAGGGCGCTCAACAGCCCGAGCACCGCCGCCGGGTCCGGGGTGGCCGCGTCGGTGAGCATCTCCAGCAGGAATGGCACCGCGTAGGCGCTCGCCTCGAACCGGTTGCCCTGGTGGAACACGTTGCCGTACAGCTCACCCAGCGCCTCGTTCCGCACGGTCGCATCGGGGTCGAGTAGAGCGCGCAGCTGGCCGGGCACGTCGTCGGCCGCCCCGTAGGCGTGGCCCAGCCGCGCCCAGTCGATGTCGTCAAGTCCGTCGAGCACGCCGACATGCTCTCCCGAGGCCCCGACCGTCCGGCGTGCCGGGTCGGTCAGAACTCCTCGTACACCGCGGGGTCTTGATCTGACAGCCGCCCGTCCGGGCGGCCCAGCGCGGTGATGGCCTCGACCTGGGCGTCGGTGAGCGCGACGTCGAAGACGTTCAGGTTCTCGACCTGCCGCTGCGGCGACGCGGCCTTGGGCAGCGGGATCACCTGGCGGGCCACGTGCCAGGCCAGGATCGTCTGCGCGGTGCTGACGCCGTGCGCGGCCGCGATCTCGGCGATGACCGGGTGCTGCCGCAGGTCGTTGCCGTGCCCGAGCGGACTCCACCCCTGCACCAGGATCCCGTGCTCCCGGTGGTAGTCCAGCGCCTCCTGCTGCGGGAAGTACGGGTGCACCTCGATCTGGTTGACCACCGGGGCGACCCCGGTCTCGGCCACCAGCCGGTCGATGTGCTCGGGCAGGAAGTTGGAGAGCCCGATGTGCCGTACCAGACCCCGCTCCCGCGCCTCGATGAGCGCCCGCCAGGCCTGCACGTACCTGTCGACCTTCGGGTTCGGCCAGTGGATCAGGTACAGGTCGATCCGGTCGAGGCCGGTGCGGAACACGCTCTCCTCGATGGTCGTCAGCGCCTCGTCGTAGTCGTGGTGCCGCCCCGGCAGCTTCGAGGTGACGATCAGCTCGTCGCGGACGCCGCCCGCGTCCCGCACGGCCCGACCGACCGCGCCCTCGTTCTCGTAGTTGACCGCCGAGTCGAGCAGCCGGTAGCCCGCCCGGATCGCGTGCCCTATCGCGTCGACGCCCGCCGAGCCGTTCAGCTGGTACGTGCCGAGCCCGATCGCGGGCAGGGTCGTGCCGTCGGCAGCGCTCAGGTGCGGAATCGTCATGATCGGGACCCTACTCGCCCGAGCGGGCTCGGCGCTCAGGCAGGCCCGGGATCACCGACGGGGGCGTCGCGGATGGCGAGCGCGGCCTGGACGAGCGCGGCGTGGGTCAGTGTCTGGGGATAGTTGCCGAGGTGGACGCCCGTCGCCGGGTCCACCTCTTCGGCGTACAGGCCGAGGGGACTCGCGTGGTCGACCAGGGCCTCGAACAGCGCGACGGCCTCGCCGCGACGCCCGGTACGGGCCAGGGCCTGAACGAGCCAGAACGAGCAGGGCAGGAACGCGCCCTCGACGCCGGGGAGGCCGTCCCGCCCGGGCGGGTAGCGGTAGAGCAGTGGACCGCCGGCGGACAGCCGGTCCCGGATGGCGTCGATCGTGCCCCGGACCCGGGGTGACCCGGCCCGGTCCATGCCGAGCAGCGGCAGGACGAGCAGGGCCGCGTCGAGGTCCGGGGAGCCGTACCTGCGCACGTAGCTGGCCGCCGCGGGGTCGAAGCCGCGCGTCCGGACCTCGGCGGCGATGGCATCTCGGGATCGCTGCCAGCGTCGACGTCGACGGTCCGACAGGGGATGCGTGTCGGCGATGGCCAGGGCACGGTCCAGCGCGAGCCAACCCATGAGCTTGGAATGGACGTGTTGGGCGGGCGTCCGTACCTCCCAGATACCGGCATCGGGCTCCCGCCAACACCGGTCCACCACGTCGGCGAAACCGCGCACCGCCCGCCACGTCTCGGCGTACAGGCGATGTCCGGCCTGGGCGAACGCCCAGGCGGCGTCGATCACCCAGCCGTACCCGTCGAGCTGGTGCTGGCCGGCGGCGGCGTTGCCCATGCGTACCGGGCGGCTGTCGAGGTAGCCGGGCCAACCGGGAAGTGCCCGTTCCGCAGGTACGTGCCGGCCGTGCAGGGTGAGCAGCGCCGGCAGGCGTGGCCGTTGCAGCCGGCTGGCGTGCAGCAGCCAGGCGAGGAACCCCTGTGCCTCGTCGGCCTTCCCGACGTTGAGGAAGGCGCTGACGCCGATGCTGGCGTCACGGGGCCAGACGTAGCGGTAGTCCCAGTTGCGTTCCCCGCCGGGATCCTCGGGCAGGGACGTGGTGGGCGCGGCCACCGGCGCTCCCGAGGGTGAGTACGTGAGCAGCCGCATCGTGAGCAGGCTCCGTACGACGTGCTCCCGGAAGGGCACCCGCTCGTCGATCTCCCCGGTCCAGGTGCGCCAGCGGGCCTCGTCCTCGACGAGCAGGTCCCAGGCGGCTTCGGGCTCGACGTGGATCACCGGCTCGCGGTAGGCCACGGCCAGCACGAGGGTGACCGGACGACCCGGCCGGACCGTGACCGGGGTGGGTCGGCCCGGTTCGATCCGGAAAGCGGGCGTGCTGTCCAGCGCGACCGCCAGCGCCCCCCACTCACACACCAGGGTCCGACGCCGGCGCTCGACCCGGGGCCGGCGGTGCCGAGCGCCGAGGCGCGGATCGAACTCCACCACCGCGTCGACGGCCGCCCGCTCGGCCGACAGCCGTCGCACGATCAGTGTCGTGGGCAGCAGGCGACCGGTGACCTCGGCGACCATCGCCTCGGTGAGGCGCAGCCGGCCGCCACCCACCGCCCAGGTGGTCTCCAGAGTGGCGGTGTGCGGCCGGTACCGCCGTTCGAGGACCGTCGCCGGGCCGGCCGGGCCGACCCGGAACGTTCCGGCGTCCGGGCCCCCGACCAGCCTGCCGAACAGCGGATCACCGTCGAAGCGCGGCACGCAGAGCCAGTCCATCGCGCCGTCACTCGCGACCAGGGCGGCGGTACGCGTGTCGCCGAGCAGCCCGTAGTCGCTGATCGGTGGCTCAGCGGTCACGGCGATCGCCCCTGCACGAGGGGCGTGTCACCTGGCGTGCAGGAGCAGTCCGAGAGCGACTCCGTAGACGACGTGGACGACGGCCGTGACCAGGGGAGTCTGGACACCGTAGTTGAGGGCGAACAGCCCGGGCGGCTCCAGCACCGCCGTGCTGGCCGGTCCCGCCCGCTGCGACGCCATCCGGGGGTGGACGCCAGGAAGCAGCGGCAGCAGCACCGTCAGCGCGATCCCGACGTGGACAATTCCGAGCAGCGCTCCGATCCACCAGGTGGCGCGGTACAACAGCGCGAACGTGGCGGCGTACCCGAGGGCGAAGCCCTGACCGGCGCACAGGTGCAGGAAGAACCCGACGAACCGGGCCCGGTCGGGATCGTCCGTGACGAAGGTACCGAGCACCAGGGGCAGGTCGAGCCGGGTGAGGCCGGCCAGTTGAGCGGTGATCATCGCCGCGGTGAGCGCCGCGGTGGCGACGAACCCGAACAACGCCCATCCGGCCCAGTCCATCTCAGCAGTCGTCGACGCCGCGGGTGTGCTCGGTCATCGGTCCACCCTCCGGCTGAAACAGCGCGCAATCCACGGCCCGGACGCTCACCGAGCGTCCGGTTTATCACCATAAGCCACTGGAGCTGTCGTGCTGGCTCGCTCGCCCAGACGTCTCTTGACGAGTTCGACCGCCGCAACTGCCGGATGGTTGTGCCCCAACCGGACCGGCCTCTCGTTCGTCCAAGATAGTGAGGACAACACCGAGGGGACTCTGTCGTGGCAGGTTGGGAGCAGGCGCTGGCGGATCTCGTCAACGCCAGGGGTGCGGCGCTGAAGCGCTACGCCTACCTGCTGTGCGGCAATGACAGCGACGCCGAAGACCTGGTACAGGACGCGTTGGTGCGGGCATTCACCCGGCCACGGCACGACAAGGTCGCAAACTCTGAGCAGTACGTGCGCAAGGCCGTCGTCAACCTCTACCTCGACCGGGTCCGGCGGCGGGACGTGTGGCGGCGCGTGATGCCATTCGCGCTGGCGCCGGACCGGGTCGAGGACGGCTCACGTGCTGCGGATGCCCGACATGACCTCCGGGCGGCGCTCCTGGAGCTCACCCCACAACAACGTGCTTGCGTTGTCCTCTACTACCACGTCGATCTGCCCATTCCAGAGATCGCCGCGCAACTCGGATGCGGCGCCGGGACGGTGAAACGCCACCTGCACGACGGTAGACGTCGCCTGGCCGGGCTGCTGCACGATGACATAGGGGAGGACGACCGTGCCGTCCGATGATCGTCTTTGGCGGGACCGTCTGGCAAGGGTGGCGGACGAGGCCGATCCGCCGTCGTTCGCCACTGATCACGTGCGCGCACGTGTGCGGCGACGGCGAGGGCTGCTAGCGGCCGGAGCCGGCCTCGCTTCGGTCATGGTGATGTCGCTGGTGGCGGTCGCTGCGGCGGGGATCGTCGGCGACGGTGATACGCCCATCGGCGCAGGCGCGAGCCCGGGGCCGTCGACCCCCACCGGGCCAACCGCCACTGCCGAGGAGGAGCCCGAGGTGTACGTCTGCGGCGACCGCTACGACCACGTGGTTCCCACTCCGGGCCCCCTCCTCACGGCAGAGGTGTCCTCGGTGGTCAAGGTGAAAGCCGACTCCGGTCCAGCGGTGACGGTGATGTTCGCCGCCACACGGGCGGTCCACGTGGCTTCCAGTCCGCCATCGCTTCTTCAGGTGCTCTATCTGAAGGACGGTGTCATTGTCGGCGGAGGGCCGATGGTCAACCAGCCGGGCGATCCCAGCCCTCAGGGCATCGATGCGATCCGAGGTGGGTTCGATCTCGCTCCCGGCAAACCCCACGAACTGCAGCTGGGCCCGCGAGAGGTGTTGTGCCCGTCCCTGACCTGGCCCGACATCTGGGCCAGACCCCAACTCTACGAGGTCGCCGTGGTGATCGGTCCGGTCGAAGACCGGGGGGACGAGCTTCTCCTCAATGTTCCACTCCCGCCCTCGGCCGCCTCGCTGGTGATGAAGGCGGCGTTGCCGGGCTGAGCGACGTCTTCCCCGCGCGGCCCGACTTCGAGGCCACGCGGGGAAGTGCCGATGCCGGGGATCAGGGTGCGAGCGACATTCCAAGTGTGTTCAATATGGCCGGTGCCTCCGTCCACCTCGCCATCGTGCCGCCGCCATAGCTCATGATTCCGCGAGCCTGACGAACGTTGACACTCACGTCGCAATGATCGCCTGTCACAACGAGACGACGACCGGCTGGACCTGGACATTCTTGGTCAACTGCTGAGGCGAGGGGACCGGCGTACTGATGTCGACGGACAGGTTGTAGCCGTAGATGGCGACTCCGTCGAGGTGGTTCGCGCCCGGCCAGTTCGACTCCAAGCGGACCGCGATCTGGGTGGGGAAGTTGGTCACCTTCTCGGCGCACGAGCGGATCAGGACCACGCTCGGGGTGGCGGTCAGGTGGGTGGCCAGCATCCGGGCCAGTTTCTTGTAGGTCCAACCCCAGTCCTTGGCACCCGCCTCGGCGTCACCGATCTCCTCGTCGTTGCCGTGCGCCCGGATGCACAATGGCTCGCCGTTCTGCACCCCGGCCAGGTAGGTGGCCAACTGCCGATCCGCCTCCGCCTGCGTGAGCCCAGCGTCGATGGGCAGGAGAGCACCCCATGCGGCCGCGCCCGATTCGGCTCCCTCAGAATTACGGCGGGTATTCGGGTCCTGGGTCGCCACGATGAACATGACATGCACCTCCGGCTCGCTGCCTTATTGGGACGGACGAGAGGAGGCTAGCCCGGTGGGCGAAGGAACACGCTGTCGTCTATCCGGCCCGAATTGCCGTGGTCGTATGTCGGACAACTATCCGCCGGACGATTGTGGACAGGATCGACCAATCTCAGTCGTCGACCCGCAATTCCTGAGGAAACAATTTGCACACGGCCGAGCTTGAAGGCGCAATACGGGTTCTGCCCTCCTCGGCCGCGACCCGCGCTCCCTCGAGCATGGTGAAGCGCGGCGTGCCGCTGCTGCCTCCTCGTGGGGCCGCCAGGATCCTGCGCGAGCTCGTCGGCGACATCCTTCACCCACAGCGAACCGCCCCGCCTCGATCAGGTCGGAGATGCGGACCCGCGCCGGTTGATCAGTAGCTTCGGCGGCGGGACGGCGACGAACTGTCGGTCAGTGGACGCACAGACTGGTTCGGCGCGGGCTCAGTACGAGCGGGTAATTGCGGTGTGGGTAGCAGCGACAACACCCGCGTTGTGTCGTTCGACGCCGCGGGCTGCGAGTAGGGGGCCAAAGACCAGGTACGCGATCCACGTCAGGGGCATCGTCACGAGACCGACGACAGCGAATATGAGGAGGAAGTTGATCCAGAAGAGCCCCCAGAAAGACAGCATCAGGAGCACTCCGGTTGACGTGCGACCGGCATACAGGTTGCCCACGCCGAAGATGCCGAAGAGGCCCAGGATCAACTCGAGGGCGACGGCAGCCCCGGCGGATTTCTGTGGAATGAGCACCGCTTGGGGTCCGACGTAGACCGACTGTGTGGGCACCGGAACGTGATATTGCTGAGTAACAGGTACCGGTAGCTGCTCGGTCGGTGCGGGCTGCCACTGCTGATAGGGATCGGGATGAGTCACTGCACGAGTCTCGCGTTCGGATAGTCTGCGAGTCACCCGCCGTTTGGTCCCGTGCATCGGACTGCAAGGGCCGTCCCAGCGGCCGTGCGGCTACCGGGTATACGACTTCAGTGGATCAGCGCGTTGTCGCGGACGCTGCTGACGAAGGCGGACCAAATGGTTGGGCGGAAGGTGAGAGTCGGTCCGGCCTGATCCTTGGAGTCACGTACGGCGACGACACCGGGGAGATTGGTGGCGACCTCGACGCAGGCGCCGCCGTTGTCGCCGCTACGGGTGCTCTTACGCCAGATGGCACCGGACAGGTCAGTCATGTCGCATCTCCCCGGAGATCCTCTTGATCATGTCTTTCGATTCTGCCTCGCCGAGGGCCATTGCATCCAGCCCTCGCCAGACGCGCTGATAGGGGTCCAGTTCGTCGTGGGTGTCCCTGTGGAAGGCAACATCCTGACGTCGGCGCTTTGCAGTTCGGACTAGTCCGGTGAGGTCGGCCGAGTTGTGCGGTCATGGCCGCCGTCTCGTCCCGGCTGCTGCTGCTAAAGCTCGGTCGGGCGGATCAGCTCGACCTGGTCGCCGGGCTCGACTTCAACCCTGCCCGTGCCGTGGCGGATCTCCAGCACGGGAACGCCTTCGTCCAGTTGCAGCTCGTTCCGTTCCTGGCCGGTCGGCATCCGGGCGATGACCGACGCGCCGGCAGGCAACTCGACCCGCTGGCGATCGGGCGCGCGTCGCACCCGCGTCCCGTGCCCGCGGACGGTGCTGACCAACCCTTCGGACCGCAGGATCGAAATCGCCATCCGGACCGCCTCGCGGCCAATGCCGTACTCCTGTGTCAGCCGGGATTCGCTCGGCAGCGACACCCCGGGTGCCAGTTCACCGGACTCGATCTGCCTCCGCAACAGGTCGGCGACCTGCACGTAGACGGGCGTGTGGGAGCGCGGATCGATGGTCATGCCTGCTAAGCCTTGTCCCCCCGTGTGCCGCACTGGTTGTACCCCTGTGCCCCTGTGCGTATATTCATCAAGGCGGCGGCAGTTGTAGCCAGGATGCGGACCTGTAGCTCGGTCGAGTGAGACCTTGCCGCAGCCTGCGGCCGTGCGCTGTCCAACGCGGCGGCAGGCCGCATGTTCGCGTAAGCGACATGCACGCCGTACCGCCCCTCAATCAACGGAAAGCAGGTTGGAGAGATGAGCGTCCGTAACCAACGACCGGCGCGGGATGTCGGAGTGAGCCGCTCCGGCGCGTACACCAGTTTGCTGCCGTGGCAGGTGCGTGAGCGGCGCTTCGCGGCGGCCGGGCTCGGACGTCGCGGTCTCAACCCCGACGACGTGTACGCCTTCCTCGACCGGGTCGCCGTCGACATGGCCGCCGTCTACGCGGCCCTCGCCCAGAGCCGCCGCGAGGTCACCCGGATCAAGGGCGAGCTGAACCGCCGTAACCCGGCGCAGGAGCAGCCCCGATGAGCCAGCGGTACGTCATCCACCTGCCCGTCGTCGCCACCGACCTGCCCGCCGCGCAACGCCTGGCCCGGGTGATTGGACGCTGGATGGTGGTGCTGCCGATGGCCGATCCGGGGGAGACCACCGTCTCCGAGGAGGACCAGCAGTTCCTGCGCCACCGGGTCTTTTGCGACCTGCGGCTGCCCGGCGGCCGGCGCTGCCTCCTGCGCGACGGTCACGACGGCGACTGCTCCCGGCGTTTACGTCGATGACAAGTGCCCTTCGCCGTACGCGTCGCAGAGGCCATCTGCTTCGCTGGGCGTCAACGCTGCTTGGTGCAGGTGAGCACAATCAGCGTGTCAGTGGGCACCTTGTTCCCAGCCTTGGTGGACTGCTTGGTGACGGTCCAGTTAGAAGCAAGCAGAACAACGGTGTCGTGTTCGTCTTGGGAGCCGTACTGAATTTTGGTGAATCCGAGGTCACGGAGTTGGTCCGCGGCCACGGCCGCGTTCTGCCCAACCACATTGGGCATCGCGACGGTTTCCGGCGCGGTGCTTGATGGCGGTGCGGCCGGCGTGCCGCTGGCGGCTGGAATCTCCGCCGATACGGACGGTGTGGTCGGGGCATTCGTGGCCCGAGCGGCATCGGCGGGAGCCGATGCGACCGCCGTAGGCGCAGGATCGGATTGGCCCATGCTTCGTCCGATCGCCACGCCGCCGCAACACCCGATAAGTAGGGCGACGGAACCTGCGACGAGACCGACAACGAGCGGGTTGGTCGCCTTCTTCGGCATTGTGGGCAGACCCGGAGGAGGTGGCGGTTGTTGAGGAAAAGTGACTCGCCGATTTTCATGATCACCAGCACTGTTGGCTAGCCACCGAGCAGGTGCCGGGATCAGCCCGTTCGGTCGACTGTCTACGCCACGTGGATAAATGAAATGAGCGAGTGGGGTTGCCGGATAGCGCAGTCGCCACCGTTGTCGCCGCTCCGGGTGCTCCTACGCCAGGCGGCGCCGGTTGGATCAGTCATGCCACGACGGCGAGTGCTCCCGCCGCTTGCGCCGGTGTGGGGAGTGGAGCCGGCCGCCGGGCCAGTGGGTCCGGCGGCCGGGATTGCGCCAGTCAGTACGTGAAGCTCCAGAGGAAGTAGAACCCCGGGGCGTTGGGACCGTACTGGCGGTACTCGCAGTAGTACCAGCTCCACTGGCCGGTCTGGACACCCTCGCTGCCGTAGCTGTTGCAGAACTGACCGTCGTAGTAGACGCCGCGAAGCGTGCCGCCCTGTGGGTCTGCTGCCGCCGGGGCGGCGCCGGTCCCGACCAGCCCGCCGAGTGCGAGCGTCGCGGCCACCGCCAGCGTCGCCCATCTGCGTCCGCGCATGGAGTCTCCTTCCGTCACCGTCCACACTGAACGTGCTTTGCGCCGAGTCGAGGCCAGGACATCGAAGCCTATGAGTGTAAGGCTAACCGTTGGAGCGGCCTCCGCAGTACGGGCCGAACGGGTGGCCGGCGGTGGGGAAATCACCCACTCCTGATTCGCCCGATCGGGATGAGGTCCGCTCACCTCCAGTTCCGGCAGGTTGTCGAGCTGCGAGGGTGCGCGACAACCGGTGGGGATCACGGGCGGGCTCAAGGAGCGGGAACGCCAGGGAATCCTTCCGCCGTTGCCGGGAACCCAGGAGTCAGCCATTTCGAACACGCTGACCCCTTACGCGTGAGCGAGGAGCAGCGAACCGACATTGGGCGCATCGAGGTCAGGGGTGCACTAACCGGCGGTTCGACGGTGATCGGGCCGGAGAGGAGAATCAGGTGGAATACGATGATTTCATCAACCTAGTGGCCACGCGGGCGAAGATGTCGACCGAGCAGGCGGCGACGGTCAGCCGCGCGACGCTGGAGACATTGGCGGATCGGATCAGCGCCGGCCAGGCTGAGGAGCTTGCCTATCAGCTTCCCGACGGGCTCGACGATCACCTGCGCAAACCGCCACCGCTTGGAAGGCAGGATCACGCCCAGCCCTTCGGATTCGATGAGTTCGTGCGGCGGGTGGCGGACCACCCGGCCATCGACCGTGCGATTGCCGGTACCGGGGTTCGCGCGGTGCTCACCACGTTGCGTGAGGCTGTTACACGCGACGAGTTCGAGGACGCAATGGCCCAGCTTCCGAAGGAGTTCCGGCAGGTGGTCGAACCGGTGGGTGCCGACAGCAGGCAGCGCCGCGGGTAGCACGCGGGATCCCGCGACGCACCCCAACTGGTCCGGAAGGAGAACTGGTGAACTACGCCGAATTTCTCGCAGCGGTGGGGGAGCGGGCGCGGATGCCGGCGGTGCAGGCGGAGAACGTCGTCCGAGCCACGCTGACGACCTTGTCGGAAGGGATCAGTGGTGGCGAGGCGCGGCACCTGGCCACCCGGGTGCCCGAGGAGTTGCGGGGGTACCTGTACAAGGACGTGGACTTCGCCGAACGGATCGACCTCGTGGAGTTCCTGAACGAGGTAGGGGTCCGCGCGGGAACGGATGACGAGCGGACCGCAGAGGGGGCCCGGGCCGTGTTGACGACCCTGCGCGAGGCGATGAGCGCGGAAGACCTCGACAAGCTGGAATCCGAGCTGCCAAAGGACTTCCGGCGGCTGCTCCGTCCGGCGGACCGCAGCGTCGGCGCCTGAACCGATCCACTTCCTCGCTCGATCCGAGTACGGTGCGCGCTGGTGGAGGTTGATTTTGCCGGGTAGGCCCTGCCGCTGGCCGGGCCGAACGCCTGGTCATAGTCCCACTGACAGCCTTCCGCAGAGGCGTCGTGGGCAGAACTGCTGCGGTGAAGGACGTGGGCAGCCCGGTCCTGCCGAGCAACGCGGAGCTGGCTCTGCGGCTCGGCGACGAAGGAGCCGACATCTTCCACGGCGTGGTCGTCGCGCCGCCGAAGCCGTACGGGTCCCACCGCTTCGCCCACCGGGAGCAGATCGCCGACCTGTCACGAGCGGGGGTCGTGCTGTTGGTGCCCGGTGCCGAGATGCACAAGTTGGACGAGGACACGCCGGCCAGAAGGGCCGAGGCCGCGGGTGACGACCCGGTGCAGGTGGGCCTCTGCCACGCCTGGGAGTGGCTGAGCTGCCCCCGCTGAATCTTGCGAGCTACCACGCAGCACTGGCTCGTACGCCTCGCCCTCGCACGGTTCGCTGTCCTCCGGGCGCGGGAGGATAATCCTGTCATCCTCCCAGCATGGCTCTGATGACGGCCTCGATCTCCGAGGTAGCTGGGTGCTGACCCAGCACGACGCGGATCCGGCGACGCATTGCCACGAAGTTCATGCCCTCCGCGAAGTTCAGCCCGGCGACGACCTCGCATTGATCACGGCCGTACTCCGCGAGCCTCTGGTGTGTCGGGTTCGCGTCGTTGTATCGGGGGATGGGTAGATTCCACAGGTGTTTGTCGATGTCTCGCTCATCCTTGCCGTAGGACATCATCGGTCGGACAAGCTCGGTGAGCACGGTGCTGTTCAGGATTGCGGATAGGAAGAGACCCTCTTCCCGGGTCGCGATTGGGGCCCAATACAGCTTATGTTCGACGACCGCCGCCGGGTCGTCGATGATCGCCGCGGCGACGTGCATCCCGGAGGCGGTGTAGGCCAACCGGAGCGGCGGTGCGGGGAACTGCGCGGTTAGTTTGTGTCGGAAGTCGAGTTGCTCGGCCAGGGTGAGACGAGCGCTGCTGCGGTGCGCCTCCCAAGTGGCCTCAGCCTGCCGCCACCACTGGGCCAGGCCGAAATAGTAGTCGAGGCGCGATTCGGCGTCGGTCATCAACGCGGAGCCGTCCAGCGGAAGAACCGCCTCCTTCGCCGGCAAGATGCGGTATGGCAGCAAGCTCTCGCCGAGCAGCACCCGCCGGATGAACTCGGCCTCCACGACGCCTTCGAGAGCGGGCAACTCCTTCCAAGGCGCCTTCTCCAGGCTGCTGCGCGCCGAGCGTACGGCGCGACGGCCGGTGCCGAGGCCAAGAGGGCCGCCGGATTCTGTCTCGACGAAGAACAGCAACTTCGGAACGATCGTGGCGCCCTGCGTGAACCGCGGCTTGTACGGTGAAGCGCTGGCGGCCGATTCACCGGCGACCAGATCGGCTGCCGCGCGGGTGAGGAACGGTTCGACCAGCCGCCATGACTTCGCGTTCGTCGGTACCCGGCCCGTCCACCGCTCGGTCACCGAGGGAAGACGCCGGTAGGTGCTCAGGGTGGCTCGGTCGCCGAAGACGACGCCGGCGCCGCGCGGAAAGGGGTGCGGACGCAGACGTCGCAGATCCCAGGAGTCAGTGAAGGCGACGGCAGCTGGCTCGACGGTGTCGTCGTACCACCCGCTGCGGAAGCCTTCGAAGTATTCGCGGTCGAGTACCGAGTTCGGTAGGACGAAGGCGAACGAGCCGCCCTCGCGAAGGTACTGCTGGACCGCTCTCGCCACGAACAGAGCCGAGAGATCCTGGTGCGTGGCGAACTCACGGCCGTGCCACAAGCCGCGGTCGCGGGAGAGGTCCCTGAATCGTCTCTGCATGTCTCGTGGCATATGACGGTAGGACAGCCACGGCGGGTTGCCGATGAGAACATCCACCCGGCTTGCCGGCATAGCCAACCACACGGGCCGAGCCAAGTTGCGCAGGTAGTAGCTCCAGATGTGGTCGCGCCCCTCGTCGTGCAGCCGGCACATTGCCTCGAAGGTGCTGAGGATCATCGGTTGATCGTCGGGCACGATCTTCATTCGGTCGAAGAACGCCGTCAGCGACGGGCGACCGTTCCCCTCTTTCGGCTTTGCCGCAATGGTGGCCAGCCCCGCGACGATCTGGTCGAAGCGGCTCGGTTCATTGAGCAACTCCTTGGGGAAGCGGAGCCACTCCTCGACCTCGCTCGCGTTGTATCCGGCGCTGATCCGTACATGCTCTTCGGTGAAGAGGTCGCGGCGCTCGCGCCACTGCACGCTGTCGCCGAGGTAAACCGGGATGGTGATGGCGTCGCGCTGATCGGTCAGCCGCTGGTGGCCAATGGCGAGGAGGTAGGTCACCCGCGCGAGCGCCACGGCGACCGGGTGCAGGTCGACACCGATCACGTGGTGGGTGAGCTGCGTCAAGGCGGCGTCGAGTGGAACGGCCGCCGCCTCAGCGGCAGCAAGATACCGGCGCACGGCGTGGAACAGGAAGGTGCCGGAGCCGCAGGCGGGGTCGAGCACCCGTTGCCGCAAGGGTTCCGTGACGACGGTGTCGACGAGATGCTCCGCGAGCCAGTCCGGGGTGTAGTACTCGCCCATCCGTTTGCGTGTCTCGGTGCCGATCATCGACTCGTAGAGCACCTTCAGGATGTCGTGGTCGGCCAGCAGCCACTCGAACCGGGCCAGCCGGCGGGTGAGCCCCTGAATGAATTCGCGGCCGCCGGGCACCTCGGTGGTCCAGCCGAAGAAGTCGTGCTCGACCACCCCGAGGATGCGGGCCTGGTCGAACCGTTGCCCGGTGATGAGGTCCTGCGGCTGCAACTCCAGGGCATCGATGCCGACGACCAGGTGCGCAATGATGTGCGCGCTGTTCATCAGCAGGGTGTGCTCCACGAAGAGATCCGGATCGTCGACGAACTGCGTGCCGAGCGCGCTGTCGAGTAGCTCCGCCCACAGCTTCCGCTTCAACTGCACGGTCGGCAGCTCCGCGTGTTCGTCGTACAGCGCGGCGAGCGCGGCACGATCCAGCTTGTGGGATGTGCTCGCCGCGCCGAGGCGACGGGCCACCTCGGCGGGCTCGGGCCGGACCCGTTGGCTCGTCGCCAGCACGCCCTCAAGCCAGTAGAAGAGGGCCAGCCCGTCAGGACGGGCAGCCGCCAGCGTGTGGCTGTCGACGAGGGTCAGCGAGTCGCCGGTCAACTGGTACGCACGCCATGTGGCCCCGTCGGTGAGGATGCCGACGTACCGTTGGCCGCTCTCTTGGCTTCGCGACCGGACGTAGCCGCCGAGTTGCCCCTCGGCTTCCCGCAGTGAACGCCCGTTCTGGAGCCGGCGCTTGACCTCGATGACGGTGTAACCGACTTCGATGTCGATGCGTCCACCGCCGGCAGGGGTCTCAAGATCAACGTCGAGCTGGGAGTCGGCGAGGCTGAAGTCGCCAGCCAGCAGGAGTTGTCGTATGTCGGCCTGCAGGGTCGCTTCGCTGCGCGTGGCTCGGCGATCGGCAATCCGCGCCAACAACGACTGCAAGGAAGGGGGAAAGCCGTCCGGAGCACGCATCTCCGGTTGAGGTGACGTCTGGCGGCTACGGCTTACATGTGGCGTACCGTCCGAGCGGGCCATGCATCAGTGTGGATCTGGGCCCAAGGCGAAAGTGAGTAGCTGTCGGATTACGGACAGCTACTGATGGTGATATTGCCATGCTTGCCGGCCTGGTCGGTCGTCCTGTACGGCGTCAGCGGTAGCCGAGGATCCGTGCTGCTTCCTCGCCGGCCAGCCGGAGCTGATCTCCTCGGAGATCGGGCACGCGGTAATCATTGCCACGCACTGTCTCCAAGAATTCCGTGGGTAGCTGCACGCGGTATGTGGCCAGGTAGAACCGCAGGTCTTCGCGCCACAACCACTCACCATCCGTCAGCACGGATGCGCCCCCGACAAGGTGTCGGCCGCTCCCGAGGACGTCGATCTCCGCGCCCATGACGTCGATGAGGCCGTGCCCATGGCGTAGATAGTCTTCGACTTTGAGGGCGTCGGGGAGCGGCTGCGCGTCGACGTGCGTATGGATGCTCTCCACGTACACCTCGGTCTGGTTAGCTCCTAGTTCTCGAAAGAACCCCACGGTCCTCATCGGTGCCCCCTCGCTCGTGGCTCGAAGACCTCCCAGGAGCCGCCGTTCTCGATGACTGGTGGCTGAGGTTCTGCGGTCCATCTCTGGGTTCCCACTCGGGCCGTCGGCGCGAGCACGCTCACCCCAAGTTCGTCGGCGACCTGTTGGCCCAGTGGCACCGCGTCGAGGCCGGGCTTGACGGTGCCGGCATAGCAGGAGACCAAACGGAGAGGGCGACCGTCGTAGGCGGGATTTTCCCGAACCGCGGCGGCGATCTGCGCTGCGTTGGTGGCGTTTCCGTCCATGTGTGCTCCGTCTGCTGAAACCTTGCCCGGGACAAAGTAGCCCTGGTCGGTGCCGTGCACGATGACGTCATGGTGCCCGTCCAGTGGCCGCACCTTCTCAATGTTCCGCATCGTCAGTTCGTCGTAACCGATGCCTGTTGAACGATCGGAGTGGTAGACCGGGTCTCCAGCGGAGAGGTACGAGTCGGGGGACCGGCTTGGCGGTAGCGGCCGACTCCTCGGATCGGCCCAGTCACGTCGCTGTCCCATCCGGTCGGCGGGCCCGAGCCGAGTGAGGCGACCCAGCGCCTGCTTGAGCTTCTCGATGAGGTCGCTGAGTCGGCGTACCTCCGGGATCAGCCGTCGCAGGCTGGCCAGCAGGGCACGAAGCATCCGCGCGATCCGCGCCCCCCAGGACGCGACCAGCGTCGTGACCTGCTCCACGACCAGCGGTGTGGCCAGTCCGCCGGTGATGACGAGTTCGCCCGCGTACGTGATGAGACGGGACACGCAGGTGGCGATGGCGTCGCGGACCAGGAGCCGGACGGCGGCCACCAGGCCGGCGGCGCCCTCGGTGATCGCGGCCATGGTGTCGGCGCCCTGGGCGAGGCCGGTGATGGCCTGGTGTTGTTCGGCGGCCCAGGCGCGGTAGGCGGGGCCGGCGCTGCCGCCCCAGGCGGCGACGTCGTCGCGGACGGCGCGGGCCAGCTCGGCTGCGTCCTCGCGGAGTGAGACGGCGACGTTGCGCCAGGTCTGGGCGTGTGCGGTGATCTGCGCCGGGTCGCCGGCGAGCCAGTCGAGCGCCTCACTGAGCGGCTTGACGTGCTCGATGAGCCAGGCGATCCCGTACTGGAGCAGGGCGCCGACCGGGTCGGAGACGAGGGCGAGGGCGTCGAGGCCGGCGCTCACGACACCGAGGCTGCCGTCGATCCAACTGCCGTTGCGCACGCCCTGCGCGATGAGTTCGATGTCCTCGCAGATCCACACACCCGCCCAGGCGCTGGGCGGGGTGTCCGCCGCGGCGGCGACGAGCGGGTTGGACGTCACGGGCGCTGCCGTACCCCGTCGAGGAGGCGCTTGGCGTGGGCGTCGGAGTGTCGGTAGCGGTCGGCGGTGGTTCGCAGCTTGCCGGCGGTGTCCCGCACCGACGCGGCGGCGCCGCCGATGCCGTCGACCAGGGTCCGCTGGAGGCCGTCGAGCAGTGCCGGCATCCGCGCGCAGAGCTGACCGTACGCGTCGGTGCCCAACCGGACGTGCTGCCCTGCCTGTTGGGCGCTGTCGAGGCTGCCGGCGCAGCGATCGAGGCGTGCGGCGTGGGCGGTCAGATCGTCCGGGTCGACCTGGATGCCGTCACCGCCCGGCATCGCTCGGCCCCGGCTCGTGGCTCAGTCGATCGCGGTAGGAGTCGATGATGGCCCGAGCGCTCGCGTCGTCGCCGAGAGACTCGGCGGTCACTTCGGCGACCTGCCGCAGCAGGTCGATGCGCGCGGCTCTCGTGGTGTCCAGGATCTGCTCGGCGGTGCGTGCGGCGGGTTGCTGCCGGCTGCGCTCGTCGAGCCGCAGGTCGATCAGCAGGCCGGCCGAGTCGACGGTGACCAGGACCGTCCGATCGGGGGTGTGGGCGGTGCCGGTCAGCTCCTGCACCCGCGTCGACAGCGCCTTGGCCCGTTCCGCCCGTTCGGCGAGCGACGACTCCCACTCGTCGAGCCGGCGCCCCGCCGCGTCGAGCGCAGCGTCGTCCGCCCACATGCTGACCCTCCCCAGGGGACCACCGCCGGCCGCCGCCAGCGAGATCACCCGTACGCTACCAACCGGTGGCGCTCCGTGCATGCCCCAAATCCGCGCCACGAGACGGTCCGGCCGAGGAAGATTGCCTCCGTGACGAGCAACAATCCGCTCCGGGGCTGGTCCGCCCGAACGGCCTGGCAGGGGCGGGTCAACGCCCCGCTGCGCGCGTTCCTGCGCACCGAGACGGGCGGCGCGCGGGTGGTGCTGGTCGCCGCCGTGGTGGCCCTGCTCTGGGCCAACCTGCACCCGTCGTCGTACGAGTCGGTGTGGCGTACCACCCTGTCGGTCCGGCTCGGTGACTGGCCCGTCTCGCACGACCTGCGTACCTGGGTCAACAGCGGCCTCATGACGTTCTTCTTCCTGGTCGCCGGGCTGGAGCTGCGCCGCGAGTTCGACATCGGTGAGCTGCGTGAGCGGCGTCGGCTGGCGTTGCCGATGTTGGCCGGGTTCGGCGGCATGCTGCTGCCGATCGGGATCTACCTGGCGATCAACGCCGGGCGACCCACCGCCGTGGGCTGGGGCGCGGTGATGGCCACGGACACGGCCCTGGCGCTCGGGGCGCTGGCCGTCTTCGGGCCGCGCTTCTCGGACCGGCTGCGGGCCTTCCTGCTGACGGTCGCGGTCGTCGACGACCTGGTGGCGATCGCGGTGCTGGCGATCGCCTACCCGGAGCACTCGTCGTCGACGGCGCTGCTCGTCGCGGCCGGCATCTTCGGCCTCGTGCTGCTCCTGCGGGCGTGGGGGCTCCGGAACGGATGGTTCTACGCGCTGCTCGGTGTGGCGGCCTGGCTCGCGGTGTCGGAGTCCGGCGTCGACCCGGTCGTGGTGGGTCTGGTGATGGGGCTGCTGACCTACGCGTACGACCCGGGTCGCAAGGACCTGCAGTGGGCGAGCGACCAGTTCCGCCTCTTCCGGGAGCAGCCCACTCCCAAGCTCGCCCGGATGGCCCAGGCCGGGCTGACCGCCGCGCTGTCGCCGAACGATCGACTGCAGAGCCTCTACCACCCGTGGGCGAGCTACGTGATCGTGCCGCTGTTCGCGTTGGCGAACGCCGGGATCGTCATCGACGGCCAGCTGCTGGGCCGGGCCGTGACGTCTCCGGTCACGCTCGGCGTGGTGGTGGCGTACGTCGTCGGCAAGCCGGTCGGCATCGTGATCACCTCGTGGTTGGTGACCCGGCTCAGCGGCGAACGGTTCCGCCCGCCCGTCGGCTGGGTCGCCGTGGTGGGGGTCGGCACGGTCTCCGGTATCGGGTTCACCGTCGCGCTCCTGATCGCCAACCACGCCCTGCACGGCCCGGCGCTGGACGAGGCGAAGCTCGGCATCCTCGTCGCGACGGTGGGCGCGTCCGTCCTCACCTGGCTGCTGTTCCGGATCGTCGCCCGGCTCTCGCCGACGCGGCGCGCACGTGCGCTGCTCGGCATGGCCATGGGCATCGTCGACCTGAAACTTCCGGTCGACCCGGAGCGCGACCACATGCGCGGGTCGCTCGACGCGCCGGTGACGGTGGTGGAATACGGCGACTTCGAATGCCCCTACTGCGGGCAGGCCGAACCGGTGGTCCGGGAGCTGCTGGCCGACTTCGCCAACGTCCGGTACGTCTGGCGGCACCTGCCGCTCACCGACGTCCACCCGCACGCGCAGCTGGCCGCCGAGGCTGCCGAGGCGGCGGGCGAGCAGGGCGCGTTCTGGGAGATGCACGACCTGCTGCTCGCGCACCAGGACGCGCTCAACCCCGCCGACGTGATGCGCTACGCCGAGCAGCTCGGCCTGGAGCTCGAGGTGTTCCGGGAGCACATGGCCGAGCGGATGGGCGTCGACCGGATCGCCGAGGACGTCGAGTCGGCCGACCTCAGCGGCGTCACCGGCACCCCGACCTTCTTCATCAACGGCCAGCGCCACCACGGGGCGTACGACATCGCCGCGCTCAAGGCGGCGGTGAAGTCGGCGTTCACGAGCGCGCGGCTGCAACCCGAGTACCACCGTCGCGAGCCCGGCCCGGGCGGGGAAGCGACCCCGAAATGATCGCGATAAATGCGGTCCGACCTGCGTGAACCGTCGACACGGAAGCGCTCTACGATCGCCGGCATGCGGATCGGTCCCCCCGCCGTGACGCCCGCCCTCGACGTGGAATCGCTTCCGCTCACGGCGGACGCCGTGGACGTCTACCAGAACCTCCTGCGGGTGGGGCCGGTGGCGCAGCGGACGTTCCTGACCACCGCGTCGCCACGGGCCACGCGCGCGCTCGCGAGCCTGCTGAGCAGCGGCGCCGTGCACCGCGACGACGCCGGCGTGCTGCACGTCCGGCCACCGCGTACCGCCCTGGAGAACTGGGCCGCGCAGCGGGAGATGGAGGCCACCCGGGCGCGGGCCGCCGCCGAGACGCTGTCCGGTCTCTACACCGCCGTGCACGGCGACGGCGCCGCGTTCGTCGAGGTCATCGAGGGCAAGGACGCCGTCCGCGAGCTGTTCCGCCAGTTGCAGGCCGGCGCCCGCGCCGAGGTGCGCGGTCTGGAACGCGGGCCGTACCTGCGGGACACCACCCGCGTGCCGGAGGAGGTGCAGTACGACGCCCTGCGCCGCGGGCGGCGGTACCGCTGCGTGTACGAGGGCGAGCTGTTGCACGACGAGGCGATGCTGGCGGCCGTACGCGCCACGGTCGCCGCTGGTGAGCAGGCGCGCGTCTTTCCCGAGCTGCCCCTGAAGATGATGCTCGCCGACGTCGACCGCGCTCTGGTCGTCCTGCCCCGGGCCAGCGGTGACGAGGCCGACGCGGTGCTGGTGCACCGCTCGCGGTTGTTGGAGGGGCTGTCGGAGCTGTTCGAGGTGTTCTGGCGGCTCGGCGCGCCGATCCACGCCACCGCCGACACCGCGGAACCGGACGCCGAGCCGACGGTGGCCACCCAACGGCTGCTCGCGCTGCTCACCGCGGGCCTGACCGATGAGGCCATCGCCCGTGACCTGGGCGTCAGCAACCGTACGGTGCACCGCCGGGTCAGTCGCCTCCAGGAACTGCTGGGCGCGCGCAGCCGGTTCCAGCTCGGCGTGCAGGCCACCCGCCGCGGCTGGTTGTAACTGGCCGGATCCTGCCATGACCGGTCTTCGTCACGGCGGGACGGCGGCGGCGAAACACTCCTGGGCCAGGGTGAAGGCCGTTCGATCAATCGCTGTACGAGAGGACGGGACGATGCCCCATCCCACGACCGGATCGCGCCACCCACGCCGCGTGCGCCGGCCGGCCGCCCTGCTCGCCGTGACCCTGGTCGCGGCGGCCCTGACCAGCGGCGCGGCCGGCACTGCGGCCAGCGCGACCACGGTCGCCGAGCCGGACACCGCCGCCCTGGCCGCGTCGCTGGCCACCCAGCGGCTCACCTGGGAGCCGTGCGGGCTGGCCGAGGTCAGCCCCGAGGACGAGGCGCAGCTCGGCCTGTCCTGCGCGACGGTCACCGTGCCCCGCGACTGGCACAACCCCCGCGACGGCAGGACGATCCAGGTCCGGATCAGTCGCACCGCCGCCTCCGGCAGCGACCGCGCGGGCATCCTGCTGGTCAACCCGGGTGGCCCCGGCGGCAGCGGCCTGTCCCTGGCGCCGTACGTGGCGCGGTCCGCTCCCGCCCTCGCCGAGCGGTACGACGTGATCGGCTTCGACCCGCGCGGGGTCGGACAGAGCACCCCGCTGCTCTGCACGGTCACCTACTCCGACACCGACAACACCAACGACCTGATCACCCAGGCCAACGTGCGCGGATGCCGCAGCACCGAGCTGACGAAGTACATCACCACCGAGCAGACCACGTACGACATGGACTTCATCCGGGTGCTGCTGGGCGAGCGCAAGCTCAACTACCTCGGCTACTCGTACGGCACGTGGCTGGGCACCTGGTACGCGGCGACGTTCGGCAGCCGGACGGGCCGGATGGTGCTCGACTCGGTGGCGGCGGTCGGCTCGCCGACGCTCCAGGAGACCTGGGACCTGCAACCGTTCACCCGGGACCGGGCGTTCCAGGAGCAGTTGCTGCCCTACATGGCCCGCCACGACGACTTGTACGGCCGGGGCAGCGACCCGATGAAGATCCGGGAGATGTTCGAGCGGGCCGGTGGCACGCGCGTCGGCATGGGACCGTTCATGTTCGGCTGGTTCATCCTCGGGGCGCTCTACGACACGCAGAACTACCCGACCGCCGCGGCGGCGGTGAACACCGTCATCGAGTACTACGAGCAGTGGAACGGCTGGACGCCCGAGCAGATCCTCAGCGCCGCGACCGCGAAGCTGCTCGCCGCGCCGGGCATCACGGCCGACGACCGGGTGTACATCGAGCAGTCCCGCGTCGCCGCCCAGGCGGCGCTGAAGACCCAGCGTGACCGGTCCCTGCTGGCCCAGGGCGCGGACGAGTACACGTACGACATCGACTACGTCTTCGAGGTGATCCGCTGCCAGGACGGGCAGTGGAACGACAGCATCGCGCACTGGAACGCGTTCAGTCGCCGCCTCACCCGGGACGCGCCGCTGGTGGCCCCGTACCTGCAGAACCCGCCGGCCTGCGCGTACTGGCCGACCAGCAACCGGATGCCGAAGTTCGACCGTAAGACCTTCCCGAAGGTCCTGATGCTCCAGGACGAACTCGACGTCGCGACCGCGTACGAGGGTGCGCTGGCCGCGTCCAGGAAGCTCCCGGGCGCGTCGATGATCAGCGTCGACAACGAGGGCAGCCACGGCGTCTTCCCGTACTACACCCCGTGTGTGGACGACCCGGTGTACGCCTACCTGCTGGACGGCCGTCTGCCCGCCGAGACGTACACGGGTTGCCAGGCGGTGCCGCTGCCGGGCGAGAACGTGGTGTTCGAGGTGGGCGGCAAGCTGAGCGGTAAGGGAACGGTGCGGACCCGTCTGATCACCGACGACATGCGGGAGGCGAACCGCATGTTGAAGCGGATGCTGCGCACCGAGCCGGGACCGTCGTACCCGGAGTGACGCCGCTCGGGGAGCGGGCGGCGACCTGCCGCCCGCTCCCCAGTGGATAGGACGCTGGCTCTTGACTCCGGGAAAACATCAGGCCACCATCTGACAACGTTGTCAACCACCCTCGATCACCTGACAACGTTGTCACCCTGGAGGCGCAATGTCCGAGCCATCGACCGTATCGCGGCGTACCTTCCTCTCCGCCGGAGCGACGCTGCTGGCGTCGGTCGGGGTGACCGCCGTCCTGCCGGACGCGGTCGCCGGTGCCGCGCCGCCAGCCGGCGACGCGTCCACCACCACCGACCTGGCCAGGTACCGCCCGGTGGCGGTCTCGTCGACCGACTACGCGCCGACGCCGGCCACGTTCGCCGTGGACGGCCTGCCCCAGGTCGGCGTGCGGGGCAGCGGATGGCGGGCCGCGAACGGTGATCCCCAGTGGATCTCGGTGGACCTTCAGGCGCAGTGTCGCGTCGAGGCCGTCACCCTGGTCTTCGAGGCGACCCTCGCCGACGGGCCGTTCGACGGCAACTACACCGACACCGACGGCGACGAGATCCTCTCCAGCGCCGCGACGGCGTACCGCATCGAGGTCTCCACCGACGGGCACGACTGGCGGTCGGTGTACGAGACCACCGACGGCCAGGGCGGTGTGCAGGCGATCACGCTCCCGCAGCCGGTCACCGCGCGCTGGGTCCGGATGACGGTCACCAGGCGGTCGAACAGCAACCCGGTCGGCCTGAACGGCTTCCAGGTCTACGGCGTCGCCCTGTCACCTCGTCCGAAGGCCGAGGGCTGGACGAGCTGGGAGGGCGGCAACACCGGGCGGGCGCCGGAGCTGACCGTCGCCCCGGACGGCACGGTCGCGCTGGAATCCGGCTGGTCGCTGACCATTGACGACTTCGCGGGCACGACCGACGGCGCCGAGCTGTCCCGCGCGGGCGTCGACGTCGGCTCCTGGCTGCCGGCCACCGTGCCCGGCACCGTACTGGGCACCCTGGTCGAGCAGGGCCACCTGCCCGACCCGGTCGCCGGCTTCAACAACCTGCGCATCCCCGAGGCGCTGTCGCGGCACACCTGGTGGTACCGGCGGGCGCTGCGGCTGCCGCGCGGCCTGGACACCTCCGCCGGCCGCCGCATCTGGCTGGAGTTCGACGGCATCAACCACGAGGCCACCGTCTGGGTGAACGGCGTACCGGTCGGCAGCGTCAAGCACCCGTTCGCGCGGGCCGCCTTCGACATCACCGACGCTCTCGCGGGCCACCGCGACCACGTCCTGGCCGTGCGGGTCACCCCGATGCCGCACGTCGGCACCCCCGGCGACAAGGGGCCCGACGGTCGTACCTTCCTCCAGTCGGCCCACCACTACCTCGACGCGCCGACCTACCTGGCGGTGTCCGGCTGGGACTGGATGCCCGCCGTTCGGGACCGCGTCACCGGCCTGTGGGACCACGTGCGGCTGCGCAGCACCGGCGCTGTGGTCGTCGGTGACCCGCACGTGGAGACCACGCTGCCGAAACTGCCCGACACCGGCACGGCCGAGGTCACCATCCGGGTGCCCGTGCGCAACGCCACGGCCACCGCGACCACCGTCACCGTCCGCGCGGAGTTCGACCGGGTACGCGTCGAGTCGACCGTCACCATCGCCGCCCACGCCTCCACGACGGTCACCTTCGCGCCGGAGCGCTTCGGGGCGCTGCGGCTCGCCAAGCCCCGCCTCTGGTGGCCCAACGGCTACGGCGAGCCGCACCTGTACGACCTGACGCTCACCGCCACCGTCAAGCGCGCGGTCAGCGACCGGCGTGAGCTGCGCTTCGGAATCCGCCAGTTCGGCTACGACTGGCACCAGCCGGTTGTGATCTCCCCGCCCGGCCAGCCCCCGCTGGACTTCGTCGACGGAGCCGCCACGCAGACCGTCACGTTCGACCGGCAGCACGCCCGGCACGTGCGTATCCAGGCGGGCCAGCGGGCCACCGGCTGGGGCGTCTCGATGTACGCCCTGTCGGTGGCCGACGGCTCGGGCCCGGACCTCGCGCTGGGCCGCGACGCGACCGCCTCGTCGTCGGAGAACGACACCAACGTGCCCGCCAGGGCGGTGGACGGTGACGTGTCGACCCGCTGGGCCTCGCAGGCCGAGGACGACCAGTGGATCCAGGTCGACCTCGGCGCGGCCGTCGACTTCGACCGGGTCACGATCGTCTGGGAGCAGGCGTACGCCCTGGACTACCGCGTCCAGGTCTCCGCCGACGGGCAGGGGTGGACGGACGTCACGTCGGTCAGCAACGACACCCCGCTGGGCAGCCGCGCCACCCAGGTCGAGACGTTCGCCAGCCGGACCGCCCGCCACCTGCGCGTCCAGACCGGCGCGCGGGCGACGTCGTGGGGCGTGTCCATGTGGACGCTGTCGGTGCAGCGGCAGGCCGAGCCGGACGTCGACCTGGCCCTGGGCAGGACGGCCACCGCGTCGTCGTCCGACGGCGACTCGAACGGGCCGGGGCGGGCCGTCGACGGCAACCCGCGTACCCGGTGGTCCTCGACGTTCGAGGACAACCAGTGGATCGCCGTCGACCTGGGTGCCCCGGTCGACTTCGACCAGGTGACGATCGTCTGGGAGCAGGCGTACGCCCGCGACTTCGTCATCCAGGTCTCCGACGACGGACAGTCGTGGACCGACGTCAAGGCGGTCAGCAACAAGATCACCGAGCTGAAGATCAGCGTCAACGGCGTGCCGGTGTTCGCCCGAGGCGGCAACTGGGGCTGGGACGAGCTGCTGCGCCGGGTGCTGCCGGACCGGCTGGCCGACACGGTCGAGATGCACCGCGACATGAACTTCACGATGATCCGTAACTGGCTGGGCAGCAGCAACCGCGAGGAGCTGTACCGGGCCTGCGACGAGCAGGGCATCCTGGTCTGGAACGACTTCTGGCAGGCCGGCGGCTTCCTGCCCAACCCGCCCGGGTACGTCGACATCGCCGCCGACACGATCCGGCGGTTCCGCCACCACCCGAGCATCGTCGTCTGGTGCGGCGCGAACGAGGGCGACCCGCCGCCGATCGTCGACGCCGGCCTCAAGCAGGCCGTCGCCACCGAGCACCCGGAAATCCTCTACATCCCCAACTCCGCCAGCGGAATCGTGAGCGGACGCGGGCCGTACGGCTGGGTCGACCCGACCACCTACACCGACGCGACGATCTACGAGGCCGACTCGTTCGGCTTCCACACCGAGATCGGCATGCCCGTGGTGTCGGTGGCCGAGAGCATGCGCAACCTGGTGGGCGACGCGCCGGAGTGGCCGATCGGCGAGGTGTGGAACTACCACGACTGGTCGACCATCGGTAACCAGCGCGTCGGCACGTACCAGGAGGCCATCGACGCGCGGCTCGGCGCGTCCGGCTCGCTCGACGAGTTCGCCGCCCGGGCGCAGTTCGTCAACTACGAGAGCCACCGCGCCATGTTCGAGGCGTGGAACGCCAACCTGTGGCGGGACGCCACCGGCCTGCTGCTCTGGATGTCGCACCCGGCGTGGCACAGCACGGTCTGGCAGACGTACGACTACGACCTGGACGTCAACGGCGCGTACTACGGGGCGCGCAAGGGGTGCGAGCCGGTGCACGTCCAGGCCGACCCGGGCACCTGGCAGGCGCGGGTGGTCAACCACACCACGGGGGCGCTCAACGGTGTGACGGTCACCGCCCGCCGGTACGACCTCAACGGCCGGTCGCTGGGCGCCGCCCAGCGTCAGCGGGTGGACGTGGCGCGCTCGTCGACGACGCCCGTGTTCCCCGTCGCCGCGCCGGACGGCGGTGGGCTGCACCTGGTGCGGCTGGAGTTGCGCGACGGCCGGGACCGGCCGCTCGCGGAGAACACCTACTGGCGGTACGACAGGGCCGAGCAGATGCGGGCGCTCACCACGCTGGCCGGCGCCCGCCTGTCGACGTCGACGAGCGCCGTACGCGTCGTGGACGGCCGGAACACCGTCACCACGACGGTCCGCAACCAGGGCCGTACCGTCGCCGCCATGGTCCGCCTCGCCGTGCGCGACGAGCACGGCCAGCGGGTCCTGCCGGCCCGCTACGACGACAACTACCTCTGGCTGCTGCCCGGGGAGACGCGTGAGGTGCGTATCTCCTGGCCGGCTCGGCCGGGCCTCGCCCGCAAGGCCACCGTGACCGCCCAGGCGTACAACGCGGCCTAGCATGTGGCGCGGGAAGGCGGCTCCGCGAGGAGTCGCCTCCCCGTGTCACCGGCCCCAGTGAGGTGTTGTCATGTCGTTCACCACCCGACCGACCCTGCAGGGCACCTTCGGCATGGTGTCGTCGACGCACTGGCTCGCCAGCCAGTCGGCGATGGGGATGCTCGAACGCGGCGGCAACGCGTTCGACGCCGCCGTCACCGCCGGTTTCGTCCTGCACGTCGTCGAACCCCACCTCAACGGTCCCGCAGGCGAGGTGCCGGCGATCGTGGCGACCGCCCGGGACCCGCGCCCGAGGGTGCTGTGCGGGCAGGGTCCCGCGCCGGCCGGCGCGACGACCGCCCACTTCCGGTCCCTCGGCCTGGACCTCGTCCCGGGCGCCGGCCCGCTCGCGGCGGTCGTACCCGGCGCGGTCGACGCGTGGCTCCTGCTGCTGCGCGACCACGGCACGCTCTCCCTCGCCGAGGTGCTGGAACCGGCGATCGGCTACGCCGCCGCCGGCCACCCCCTGGTGGGCGCGGTCGGTGCGACGGTGACGGCCGTGCAATCGCTGTTCGAGGAGCACTGGCCCACGTCCGCCCAGCTCTGGCTGCGCGGCGGCCGGCCGCCGGTCGCGGGGGAACGGTTCGCCAATCCGGCGTACGCGCGCACGCTGCGCCGACTCGTCGACGCGGGGCAGGCGGCCGGCGTCGACCGGGAGACCCAGATCGAGGCGGCCCGCCGAGCCTGGGGTACGGGTTTCGTGGCCGAGACGATCGACACGTTCAGCCGGAAACCGTTCCGCGACTCCAGCGGACGCGCACACGCCGGGCTGGTCACCGGCGACGACCTGGCCGCGTACTCGGCGACGTGGGAGGCGCCGGCCACCCTCGACTGGCAGGGCTGGACGGTGGCCAAGACCGGGTTCTGGGGTCAGGGCCCGGTGCTGCTCCAGACGTTGGCGATTCTCGACGCGCTCGACGACGCCGCCGCGTACGACACGGCCAGCGCCGCCGGCATCCACGCCCAGGCCGAGGCGCTGACGCTCGCGTTCGCCGACCGCGAGGCGTGGTACGGCGACAGCGCCGACGTGCCCGCCACGGCACTGCTCGACCCGGCGTACGCGAGCGACCGGGCGGCCCTCATCGGTGACCGCGCGTCCGGCGAGCTGCGGCCAGGGAGCCCTGGCGGCGCGCAGCCGCGCCTGCCGGGGCACCTCCGCTCGGGCGTCACCCACCGGGGCGACGTGCCGGATCCGACCACGGGCGAGCCGACGGTGCGCTCCGACGGGGTGACCCGGGGCGACACCTGCCACGTGGACGTCGTCGACAGGTGGGGCAACATGATCTCCGCGACGCCCAGCGGTGGCTGGTTGCAGAGCTCACCCACGATCCCCGAGCTCGGGTTCCCGCTCGGCAGCCGGTTGCAGATGTGCTGGCTGGAGGAGGGGCTGCCCGCGTCGCTCGTTCCGGGCCGCCGGCCACGCACCACGCTCAGCCCGACCATGGTGCTGCGCGACGGGCAGCCCGTCCTCGCCTGCGGCACGCCCGGCGGCGACCAGCAGGACCAGTGGCAGGTGCCCTTCCTGCTGCGCCACCTCCTCGGCGGCCAGCACCTCCAGCAGGCCATCGACGCGCCCGCCTGGCACAGCCTCGGCGTGCCGTCGTCGTTCTACCCGCGCGACTCCGAGCCCGGCGTGCTGCTGGTGGAGGACCGGCTCGACGCCTCCGTGGTGACGGCCCTTCGGGCGTACGGGCACGAGGTGCGGCTCGCCGACGCGTGGAGCCTCGGCCGGCTCTGCGCCGTGACCCGGGACCCGGCCACCGGGGTGCTCGCCGCCGGCGCGAATCCGAGAGGCATGCAGGGCTACGCCTGCGGCCGGTAGCGGACGCCGGTCTCACGCGCCGCGCGCGAACAGCGCGAGGCGTACCCGGTTGGGGCTGTCGGTCTTGGTCATGAGGCTCGTGATGTGGGTCTTGACGGTGGTCACGCCGATGTGGAGCCGCTCGGCGATCTCGGTGTTGGACAGGCCCTCGGCGACCAGGGTGAGCACGTCCTGCTCGCGGGCGGTCAGCCCGTCGAGCTGCCGGGGCGGCGTGACGCGCGCCCGCACCGCGCGCTGGACGAGGCGGTGCAGCACCTCCGCGCTGAACGGGCTGTCGCCCGCGGCGGCCCGCCGGATGCCGTCCAGCAGTTCGGCCGGGGGCGCGTCCTTGAGCAGGAAGCCGCACGCGCCGGCGCTCAGGGCGGGGTAGAGGTGGTCGTCGTCGCCGAACGTGGTCAGCACCAGCACCCGGGTGGCGGGACGTTCGGCGAGGATGCGGCCGGTCGCGGTGATCCCGTCGACACCCGGCATGCGCAGGTCCATGACGACCACGTCGGGGACGAGCCGCGCGGCGAGGGTGACCGCCTCGCGGCCGTTGTCGGCCTCGCCGACGACCTCGATGTCGGTCTGCGCGTCGCACAACATGCGCAGGCCCGCGCGGATGAGGTGCTGGTCGTCGACCAGCAGGACACGGATCACACCGGCCTCCGGGTGGGTGTTCCGGGCGGGACCGTACGGGCCCGGGGCGGCGACTCGGCGGGCCGGGTGTTCGGCAGGACGGTCCGCACACGCCAGCCCGTTCCGGTGGGGCCCGCCTCCAGGCGTCCGCCGAGGACCTCGACCCGTTCGGCCATCCCGGTGACGCCGTGACCACCGCCGGCCGGCACCGGTGTCGACGCGCGGTCGCCGTCGACACCGCCCCCGTCGTCGGTGACCTCCCAGTGCACGGCCCCGTCGCGTACCGCCACCACCAGGCGCGCCCGCGCGGACGTCCCCGCGTGACGTGCCACGTTGGTCAGCGCCTCCTGGGTCAGCCGCAGCACCGCCAGACCCCGAACCGCGTCGAGTGAGCCGATCGCCGCGTCGACGTCGGCCTCCACGGTGATGCCGCCCTGGCGGGCCCGGTCGACGGCGGCGCCGAGCGCCGTGGGGAGCGCCGAGGGCTCGATCGCGGTCAGCGCGGCGTCACCGCGTACCCCGTCGGGGTCGCGCAGCACCGCGACCAGCCCGCGTAGCTCCGACAGCGCCGCGGTGCCCGTGCCGTGCACGTCGTCGAACACCTCGCCCACCCGGGGGTCGAGGTCGGTCAGGACGTGCCGGGCCACACCGACCCGCAGCACCATCGACGCCACGTGGTGGGCGACGACGTCGTGCAGCTCGCGGGCGATGGCAGCGCGCTCGTCGGCGCGCGCGGCCCGGCCCTCCGACTCGCGGCGTCGCTGCTCGGCCAGCGCCCGCTCCAACGCCTGCCGACCCAGCTCCCGGTTGGCCCGGATGACCAGGCCGAGCAGCACCGGGACGCCGACCTCCAGGCCCAGACCGACGACACCGGAGGCGACCTGACGCAGGGGGTCACCGATGCTGGCGGTCAGTTCGACCACGGTCAGCAGCCCGGCCGCCAGCCAGATCGTGCGGACGCGACCCGCGAGCATCGTGACCTCGAGCAGAGCCCAACTCGCGCCCACCTGGTTGATGGTGAAGTCGTCGACGAGGTGGATCGCGACCGCCAGCAACGCCGTCTGCGCCACCAGGTTGACGACCGGCCGGCGGTACGCCACGAGCGCCACGGCGAACGCGGCCACCGCGAGGGTCCACTGTGTCGGCGTCGGCACGGACGCCGAGTGGGGTACGAAGAGCAGGTAGCACAACCCGCTGAGGTCGAGCAGCGCCATCCGTACGCGCGCGTCCCGCGCGTCGAACAGCCGCCCCCACCCCACGATCGTCAGCCTAGGTGTTCGGTGTGGACGGCCGCGACCGCCGGCCGCGGCCACCTGGCCCGTACGCCCAGGTAGGCGGCCAGGCCGAGCGGCCCGAGCAGGATGGTCAGCAGCAGCACCGGCGCCATGACCAGCGCCGGCACCCCCCGTTCCCGGCTGTCCAGCCAGGCCCACCGGCCCACGAACAGGTCGAACGCGATCATGTGCGCCCAGCCCGCCGCCGCGCCGTCGGGCGTGCCGAGCAGCTCGCGCACCCCGTCGAGGGTCGGCAACGCGACGGCGGGCAGCACCGTGCCGAACGCCGGCACCACCAGCAGCGCGTAGATCGCCATGACGGGCAGCACGATCAGCGGCGAGCCGACGACGCGGGCCGTCCAGGACCAGCGCGGCAGCAGGATCATCAGCGCCCAGAACGGCGCCGCCAGCGCGAACGTCAGCGAGAACAGCGTCCCGGTCATGCCGCGAGCGCCAGATCCGGGCGGCGGCGAGCGAGCACCAGGCCGATGGCGGTCGCGGTCGCGACCGCCAGAGCCGCGACGACCGCCAGGGTCAGGGCGTCCGGGCGGAGCAGCGGCTGCCCGCGCAGGGCCTGCCAGGTCAACACCAGAGTGAGTACGCCGTACGCGGCGCCCGCGACGACCAGCAGCCGGACGCGGGTCCGTGCGTCGAGCCGGGACGCGAGCCGGTTCAGCAGCATCGCCAACAGGGGCAGGGCCTGCAGGGCGTGCAGCCCCACGAAGTGCCCGATCCGCAGGTCGCCGCCGGTGGTGCTCCAACCCACCACGGGCAGCCCCGGCCCACCGTCGGCCACGCCCACGCTGTGCGCTCCGGAGACGCCCTCGATGGCCGGGTCCGGCGTCTGACGCACCATCGGCACGGCCGCGAGCATACCCAGCAGGGACAGGCCGAGCCCCCACCCGACGGCGGTCGCGGCGACCCGGTCCGGGATCCGCCGGATCAGCAGCACGACCCCGAGGACGAGGTGCGCGGCGAACAGCACCATGATCGCCGCGCCCATCACCGCGAAGAGGGCGCTGTTCAGCGGCGTGGTGTCGTTGAAGTGGCTCGTCGTACCCCGGATCACCTGCGCGACGATCACCACCATCTCCACCAGCGCCAGCGCGACGATGGTCGCCGCCGCCCACTCCGCGACCCGGTTGCGGCGCGGCAGCAGCGACAGCATCCAGGCGAGCGTCGCGCCGTACAGGACGAAGGAGACCGCGAACTTGAACGGCTTGAGCCAGATCGGCGCCCCGGTGAGGACGCGCGGGTCGACGAGGATGCCGACGGCGGCGACGACGGTGAGCACCACCATCGCGGCCACGAGAGATGTCAGTGGGCGGTTCCAGCGTGCCGCCCGACGCAGAACGGTAGTCATGCCTGTAGATGCTCGTGGCCGTCTGTGCCGTACGCGTCCGACCTCGGGTCCCGGTCACGGCTCCGGGTCGGAGGCCGCCTCCTCCCTGGGTAGGAGATGACGTCGGGCGCGATCCGCCGCCGAGGCTGGCACAATGGCCGGCCTGCCGACCGGGGGAGTGACCGTGACGATCAGCGAGGACCGCGTCCAGCCGAACGAGACCACCGTGCCGCTGCTGCCCTGCCCGGCACCGGAGGAGACCCTGGCGTTCTGGCGGGCCCTCGGCTTCGAGGTGACCTACGAGCAGTTGCGGCCGTACGTGTACCTGGCGTTCCGGTGGAGCGGGTTCGACCTGCACTACGGCCCCGCGCCGAAGGACCTCGACCCGGCGCGGGAGCAGTCCGGCGGTGCCCTGGTCATGGTCGACGCGGTCGCGCCGTACCACGCCGCGTTCGCCGAGGCGATGCGCCGCGCGTACGGGAAGGTGCTCGTCAAGGGCCTGCCCCGGATGACCCGCTTCCGGGCGGGGGCGTCGCGGTTCAGCATCGTCGACCCGTCGGGCAACACCATCGTCTTCATCCGCCGCGACGAGCCGCAGGACCTGGAGTACGGCGGGTCGTCCAAGCTCCAGGGGCTGGCCCGGGTACTGGACAACGCGCGGATCCTGCGCGAGTTCAAGACCGACGACCGGGCCGCCTACCGGGCGCTCGACTCGGGGATGCGCCGCCGCGCCGAGGACGCCCCGGTGGTCGAGCAGGCGATGGCGCTCGCCGCCCTCGTCGAGTTGTCGGTGGCGCTGGGCAAGACCGACCGGGTGCCCGAGTGGGGCGCCCGACTGCGCGCGCTCACGCTGACGGAGTCGGAGCGTACCCAGGTCGCGGCCTATGTCGCGGACCCGGACCTGCTGGAACCGTTCTGGTCCGTCGCAGGCTGACCGCGCCCGGCCCCGGTCAGCGGTTCGCGGAGCTGCGGCGGAACAGTGCCGTCACGCCGGCCAACAGGACGAGCAGGAGGCCGGTGAACCAGTTCATCGCGGTGATCGTGCTGACCGCGCGGGTGGCGATCCCGATGCCGAGGGCCGGCAGGCTCATCCCGAGGTAGGCGATGAGAAACAGCCCGGCCAGGGCCTCGCCGCGCCGGGCGGGCACGGCCATCGCCGCGACCGTGCCGACGGCGGCCTTGAACAGCACGCCCGCGCCGACGCCGGCGAGCACGCCACCGATGAGGAACGCGGTAAGGCTCGCGGTGTGCATCCCCACCAGCACGACGGGCACGCCGACGGCCTGCGCCAGCAGTCCGAGCCGTACCTTGGCCCGGGCGGGCAGCCGGGTGGTGAGGCTCTGCGCCACGGCCGCGCCGCCGAACACGGCGAACACGACCGCCCCGGCCAGCGCCCGCGACGGCAGGTGCAGGGCGCCGGCGACGAAGCCCGGCGCCACGGAGGTGAACAGGCCGAACACGGCGAACGACGCGAAGCCGGCGGCGGTGGCCGCCACGTACCCGGCGGGATCACCGTGGTCGGCGCTGATCCGCTGCGGCCGGTAGGTGGGCCGGACCGGTTGCTGGGGCACGGTCTCCGGCGTCGCCGCGACCGCCACGAGGCTGACGGCCAGCAGCACGGCGAACACCAGGTACGGGGTGCGCAGCGGCGCGTGCACGTACTGGGCGAGGACGCCCGCGACCAGCGCGCCCACGCCGAGGCCGCCGATGTTCGCGGCGGTGGAGACCACCTCGAAGCGCTGCCGGGACGCGTCGGGACGGTGCGCCGCGTGCAACTCCTGGAGGTAGGCGGTGGCCGTCGCGGTGATCATGCCGATGCCCAGCCCGCTCACCAGACGGGCGACCAGCAGCACCGGCAGGGACGTGTCGCTCAGGAACAGCGCGGCGGCGACCAGTTCCAGCGCCAGCGCCGGGACGAGGATCCTCTTGCGGCCGACCCAGTCCGACACGTGCCCGGCGAGCAGCAGGCTGATCACCACACCCACCGCGTACGCCGCGAACACGATCGTGACCGCGAACGTGGAGAAGCCGTCCCGCGCCTGGTAGAGCGGGTAGAGCGGGGACGGCACGGTGCAGAACGCCATCGCGGTGAGGAACGCCAGCGCGATGGCCCAGAAGCCGCGGCCGTGGCGGGACGATCCTCCGCCAGTGTCAGCCGGGGTGACGGGCTGGCGGGAGGACAGGGTCGTAGACGACATGAGCCCACTGTCACCCCACCCGATCATCACGTCCAACGAAAGTTGGCGCTAGTCACCATCGCTGTGAGTGATACTTGGCGGCGTGGAACTGCGCCAGCTCGAGTACTTCGTCGCGGTGGCCGAGGAGCAGAACTTCACCCGCGCCGCCGCCCGCCTGCACGTCGTGCAGTCCGCCGTCTCGGCGGCCGTGAAGACGCTGGAACGCGAGCTGGGCGCGCCGCTGCTGGACCGCAACTCCAAACGCGTACTCCTGACCGACGCCGGTGTCGCCCTGCTACCGCGCGCCCGGATCGCCCTGGACGCGGCCCGGGACGCCCGCGACGCGGTCGCCGAGGTGCACGGCGGCCTCCGGGGCACCCTGCGCATCGGCACGATGACCTCGATCAGGCTCCTGCACCTGCCGGCCCTGCTCGGCGAGTTCCACCGCCGGCACCCCGGGGTGCTGCTGCACACCAGCGTCGCGCCGTCCGGCTCCCAGGGGCTCATCGACGCGCTCACCGAACGCCGGCTCGACCTCGCGTTCGTCTCGCTGCCCGGCACGCCACCGGCGGAGATCCACCTCACCGAGCTGGCCCGGTCGGTGATCGATCTTGTCGTGCCGGACGGTCACCCGCTCGCCGCGAACGAGGCGGTGTCGCTGCGCGACCTCGCCGGCCTCGACTTCATCGACTCCCCGATCGGCTACGGCAACCGCGCCGTCACCGACCGGGCGTTCGCCACCGCCGGCCTGTCCCGGCGCGTCACCATCGAGATCCCCGACATCGCCACCGGCGCCGACCACGTCCGGCACGGTCTCGGTATCGCCCTGCTGCCCCGATTCGTCGTCGCCGACGCTGCCGGAGTCCGCACCCTGACCGTCACCGACGCCGACCTGGACTGGACCGCGTCGCTGGCCACGCCCGTGGACCGCCCGGTCGGCGCCGCCGCCCGCGCCCTCATCGCCCTGACCGGCGAGTTCCTGCCCTGAGCCGCGCGCCACGGGGGCCGGCGGCCCCCGCGGCGCGGATCAGAAGGGCCACCGCTCGGCGGACCCGGCCTCGATGAGCGGGATCATCGCGAACGCGGCGTCGGACAGCCCACCGAAGGTGTGTCGGCTCGTCCCGTTCCTCGTGTGCCCGACCCGGTACCCGGCGAGGTTCCAGGTGTACACGGGCGTCTCCGCCGGCACCGTCGCGACCACATCCGCCGAACCGTGCCAGTGGGCCTGCTCGTCGGTGAGGATGATCAGCCGGTCGTGACCGCTGAAGTGCGTCCGGACCGCCTTCTCGGTGTCGGTTCCCCCGCCGATGAAGTAGCCGCCCTCCTTGAAACGCCGTACCGCCGCGAGGACCGACTCACCCGCCACCGCCGGGAACACCCGGCTGTGACCGGAGAACGACACCACCGTGGCCGCCTGCGCGCGGGCGGCCAGCGCGAGACCGAACACCGTGGCGGCGTCCCAGCAGCGCAGCGTGCCGTCCTTGCTGAACCCGCTCTGCATCGAGCCGGACGTGTCGATGAGGATCAGCGTCCGTCCGTCCAGGGCGGGAACGTGTGCGAGGGCGTGCTGCAACGCCGTCTCCAGCGGGTACGCCCACCGCAGGCTCGGTGCCGCGTTGTACGCCGACAGGAAGCGCATCGGCAGTACCCGCGACCTCGCCACCTGCGCCGGGTCGGAGAGCGTGGCCGCCACCGTCCCGGCGACGGCGTCGCCGACTCCGACCTGGTCGAAGTTGCGCAGGTTACGCAGCAGCGCCAGGTAGCCCATCGTCGGGATGACGGACTCCCATGCCGCCGCGTCCATCGCCGTCTGTCGCCAGCCGGCCAGGGCCTCCCACGTCATACCCGCCTCGTCCAACGCGGCCCGGTCGGCGACCTCTGCGCGCTGCTCGACCGGCATCGCCATGAGCGCGTCCCGCGCCCTGAGCATCCGCAGGGACTCCGGAACCGGATTGTCCCGCTGGTGCCGCCGATCCAGCGCGTGCCGGAACAGGTCACCCTGCCGCTCGTCCCGGGCGGTGGGGTGGGTCAGGTCGAGGACGTCACCGAAGCGCACCTGGCGGCCGACAGAGTCGTACTTGAGCAGGCTCCGCTCGGTGTACAGCCGGACCGCGGCGTCGGCGATGCCCCGCTTCACCGGCTTGGGCAGTGCCCGGCCGTGACGAGCCAGCCAGTACGCGAGCGCCTCACCCGGCTCGTCGGCACGCTGCAACGCCGCGTCGACGACCGCGCGCGAACCCGGTATCCCGGCCGCCACCTGGGCGCGGGCGCCCTCGAGGGCCGCCACCACGGACGCCGAGCGCATCATCGCGCCGGTCCGGAGCCACGGCACGAACCGGCCGAACCAGTCGGGGTCAGCGACGGCGACGGTGGCGACCAGGTCGCGGAATCGGGCGTCCCGGTAGGTGGAGCCCTCGTAGAAGGTGGCCTCGCCAATCATGTTCGAGACACCGAGCAGGAACAGTTCGAGGCGCGGCTCGCGGACGACACCGGGCGCGCCCTCGGCGGTCACCGGCCGCTGCCGGCTCGTGCGAGGCTTGAGGTTGAACTTGGCCATGACGTCCCCCACGTCGGTCGGCCGAGAAGGCGCCACCACCACGCACACCCGAGATCGAAGTCGGCCACGGACTGGTCCGCCGTTCTGTCCGTTGAACCACTCACCCGAAGGTGCCGGAGGGATTCGAACCCCCATCTGCGGATCCGGGAAGTAACCGTTGCCTGCGCACCGGGTGTGCGTGTGGTCGCGCTCCCCGAGATCGAGGTCGGCGACGGATGTCCTTCACCAGGGCCGAAACCCCTCCAGATGTAACCGTCGCCTGCGCACCGGGAAGTGCGGTCACGACCGTAGCGGCGGTGGCGCCGGGCGGGCAACGGAGTTTGTGATCACGTGACGAGCCCTTGTGCGGACGCGCCGCACGCCCGAGATCAAGGATGGACACGGTGTTTTGCGGGCTCGAACCGCAGGCCCTTGCCGGGCCTTTACCAGAAGTAGCCGTATCCGTCGCACCGGGCGTGCGGCGAGCGCACCTCCCGAGATCGAAGCGGCGACGGCGACCGGCCCTCGCGGGCCAAGGTGACCTGGGCCGCTGGTCGACGCCACCCGAAGTGGCGGTGGGATTCGAACCCACGTCTCCCCGTTGGAAGCGGAAGTAGCCGTTGCCTGCGCACCGGAAAGTGCCCCATGACGGTAGGCCCGCGTCACCACGCCGACAACCTCATTTCGGAGCGACCGTCGAGGGAGCAGGTGGCTACCGTTCCGCGGGCGCGTTGACCGTGCTGCCCAGGTGCATCGACAACACCAGCGCGGTGGTGGCCACCAGTTCCCGATCGAGCACCTCGTCGCGCGGCACGAAGACCATCGCCTGCCCCTCGCCGAGTACGACGTCCTCCTGCCGCGCGGTGGTGGTGCCATGGAAGGCGTGCACCGTCACGGTGTGCGGGAAGCCCGCCTCGTACGGACGCGGACCGCTCCACAGCAGGCGCAGCTCACCGGCGCTCAGGCCCGTCTCCTCCAGCAGCTCGCGGCGGGCTCCCTGCTCGGGCGTCTCGCCGGGCTCGACGTGGCCCCCGGGGAGGCCCCACTGGTTCGGCGAGACGGGCGTGTGCTCGTCGCGATGCTGCATCAACACCGCCCCGGTGGGATCGACGAGCAGCACGAGAGCGACGTCGAAAGTGGCCATGACGGGACTATGGCACTCTCACCGGTCCTTGTCACCGACGGACGCGCCGTCCGAGCTGCATGGATGGCGGCTAGACCGGGGGCGCCTGGCCGAACCGTGGATCAGGCGTCCCCGAGGTGCATCGACAACACCGCGGCGGTGGAGGCCGCCAGCTTCCGATCGAACACCTCGTCGCGCGGCACGAAGACCATGGCCCGCCCCTCGCCGAGCACGACGTCCTCCTGTCAGACCGGTCTCCTCCAGCAGCTCGCGGCGGGCCGCCTGCTCGGGCGACTCGCCGGGCTCCAGGTGGCCGCCAGGAAGGCTCCACTGGTTCGGCGAGACGGGGGCGTGCTCGTCGCGATGCTGCATGAGCACGGCCCCGGACGGATCGACGAGCAGCACGAGGGCGACGTCGTAGGTGGCCACCACGAGACCATTTCACCCTGTCCGGCTTCTGTCACGCTGGTCATTCGCTTTGCGGCTCGCCGTGGCGATTTGCTGTTGAGCGGTATGCCACAGAGGTATGAATATGACTCTGGGGTATACCGCTCACCACCGCATCCGCCGTGACCGTGACCGAGACTGGCAGGGCTTGCGGTGGACGATGGGCCGCTGTCAGGCGGGTGGCATCGCCTGTTTCGGTGGGCGGCGCCGGCCGCGCGCCGTGTCCTCGGCGGCGAGCGCCGCGAGGACCAGCGTCGTGAAGGCCAATGGAACCTCCGGCGGCAGGTGGATCGCCACGGGGGACAGGGCGGCCAGGGCGAGGATGGCGATCAACCGGGGTACGGTCACCCGACCGAAGATCACGTATTCGAAGCCGACGCGCCCCAGCAGGAACAGGGCGGGACCGCCGATGATGCCGGCGATCCAGGGCGGTGGCGTGTGCGCGGCGGGACGGTCCATGGCCAGCGTGAAGCCGACCGCCGCGAGGAGGGTCCCGGCGACCATGGTCATGTGGGCGTACGCCGACCACTGGCTGAGCCGGTGGGGGTCGCGGGCGGCGTTGATGGCCGGCCCGAGCTGGCTTCCCGCCTGGTAGATGTAGAGCCGCCACATGAGCGCGGCGCTGGCGAAGGCGAGGACGAGCGCCACCATGCGTCGGGGCGTGAACCCGTAGGAACTGATGTTGGTGAAGGTCATGCCCATGGCCAGGACGATCTCGCCGAGCGCGATGATGAAGACCTGCCGGTAACGCTCGGCGATGTGGGTGGCGGTGATCTCCAGGGCCGGTCCCCGCTCGTGACCGAACCGGCGCGGGGTGGGCCAGCGCAGCGCCGCCGCGACGTAGTCCACGGTCAGCGCCCCCAGCCACAGGAGGCCGCGGGCCCAACCGTCGACGAATGCTCCGGGGATCCACAGCAGCGTCGAGATCAGGGACCAGAACCGGGCCCGCAGCACGTGGTTCAGCACGGGTGTGGTGCGGGCTGCCCGTACGACGAACAGGAAGCGCCCGAAATTGATGAGGGCGAAGGTGGCGGCGAAGAACGGGCCGTTGCCGTGGAATCCCTCGGGCACCTGGATGGCCATCAGGAAGACGCCGAACATGACCAGCACCACGTACCACTGGACCGACGCGTGCTGCGGGTCGAACTGGTCGGTCATCCACGCGGTCAGGAGCCAGATCCACCAGAGCGCCAGCAGCAGCACGAGCGCCTCGAACCCACCCTCCAGGGTGAGGTCGTTGACCAGCAGGTGAGTGAGCTGGGTCAGGGCGAAGACGTACACCAGGTCGAAGAAGAGCTCGATGAACGCCGGCTGCTTCGGAGCCGTCCGGTCGCGCAGCAGTGGCCGCAGCGATGCGTGGCGAGTCATCGCAGCCATCACAACACCCAGGCTGGTCTTCGTAACCTGGATCCGTAAGACTCCCCGGTATGCGTGATCGTTCTCGCCGGTGGGCGTGGGTCGGTGTGCTCGTTGTCGGGCTGGTCCTCTACCTGGCGGTGCTGCGGACGCTGGTCCGTACGCAGAATCCGAACTTCGTGCCGGCGCTGATCCTGCTCGGCGCGACCCTGGCGCCCCTGACGTTCCTGACGTTCGCCCAGGCCCGTACCGGGCGGTGGCAGGTGCCGGCCTCGGTTCTGGTGACGTCGGCGTTCTTCGGCGGGGTGATCGGCACGGTGGTGGCCGGCACCCTGGAGTACGACACCCTGCGCGGCCTCGGCACCCTGCCCATGCTGTTCGTGGCGCTGATCGAGGAGTCGGCCAAGCTGATCGTCCCCGTGGTGCTGTTGTTCACGGCCCTGGCCCAGCACCGCCGCCGGGTGCCGTCCGACGGTCTGGTCATCGGCGTGGCCGCCGGCATGGGCTTCGCCGCGCTGGAGACGATGGGGTACGCGTTCACCGCCCTGCTCGGCTCGAAGGGCAACATCGGCGCGGTGGAGCAGACCCTGTTCATCCGTGGTCTGACCGCGCCCGCCGGGCACACCGCCTGGACCGGGTTGACCGCCGGCGCGTTGTGGGCGCTGCTGGCCGCCCCGAGCGTCCGCCGCCTGTTCGGGTTCCTCGGCACCTTCGTGGGCGTGGTCGTCCTGCACACCCTCTGGGACACGTTCACCGGCTCGTTCGTCTTCGTCGCCGTGGCGATCGTCAGCATCGGCTGGCTGCTCTGGGAGCTGCGCCGCTACCGCACCTTCGGCGACCATCTGGCCGTCGAGCAACCCGCGAGGTGATCACGAGTAGGCGTTCCCGCTGATCCCGCTGCGCCCGGGCCGGCCCCTCATCTACTGTCGGATTGTTCACGTTCAGTGACTTTCGTCGGGAAGGTGCAGCGATGGGGGTGCGCCGCTGGATCGAGAGCTGGCCCCTCTATCGCCAGCTCGCGGGCACCGACCCGCTCGGTCGCGGCACCGCCGCCAAGTCGGCGGGCTCGGCCGCTCTGACCGCCCGTACCGAGACCGCCGATTCGGTCGCCCGTTCGGTGTGTCCGTACTGTGCGGTGGGGTGTGGTCAGCGGGTCTTCGTGACGGACGGGCAGGTCACGCAGATCGAGGGTGATCCGGACAGTCCGATCTCGCGGGGCCGCCTGTGTCCCAAGGGGGCGGCGAGCAAGAGCCTGGTGACGAGTCCGCTGCGTCAGACGACGGTCCGCTACCGCCGGCCGTACGGCACGGAGTGGGAGGACCTCGACCTCGATACGGCGATGAACATGATCGCGGACCGGGTCCTGGCCGCCCGGGACGAGACCTGGGAGGACCGCGACGCCGAGGGTCGGCCCCTGAACCGGACGTTGGGGATCTCCAGTCTGGGTGGGGCGACGCTGGACAACGAGGAGAACTACCTCATCAAGAAGTTGTTCACGGCGATGGGGGCGTTGCAGATCGAGAACCAGGCCCGTATTTGACACTCCGCCACCGTCCCCGGTCTGGGGACCAGCTTCGGTCGCGGCGGCGCCACCCAGTACCAGCAGGACCTGTCGAACTCCGACGTGATCGTCATCCAGGGTTCGAACATGGCCGAGGCGCACCCGGTGGGTTTCCAGTGGGTGATGGAGGCCAAGCGTCGCGGCGCGAAGGTGTTCCACGTCGATCCGCGGTTCACGCGGACCAGCGCGCTGGCGGACGCGTACCTGCCGATCCGGGCGGGGACGGACATCGCGCTGCTGGGTGGGGTGATCCGCTACATCCTCGACAACGAGTTGGACTTCCGCGAGTACGTCCTCGCCTACACCAACGCCGCCACCATCGTGACCGAGGACTTCCGGGACACCGAGGATCTGCACGGACTCTTCTCCGGCTTCGTCGAGGCCAACGCCAGCTACGACCAGAGCAGTTGGCAGTACGAGGGCGCCCCGGAGAACATCTCCACCCGCGACACCGAGACGCAGCGGGAGACGGCGGCCGGGTTGGAGCACGAGTCGCACGGCGCGCCGGTGGGCGGGCAGACGCAGCGGGACGAGACGCTGCGGCATCCGCGCTGCGTCTACCAGATCCTCAAGCGCCACTACGCCCGCTACACCCCGGAGATGGTCGAGCGGGTCTGCGGCATCCCGCAGGAGAAGTTCCTGGAGTTGGCGCGCGCGTGGACCGAGAACTCGGGTCGGGAGCGCACCGGCATGCTCGTCTACTCGGTGGGCTGGACCCAGCACAGCGTGGGCGTGCAGTACATCCGGGCCGGGGCGATCATCCAACTGCTGCTGGGCAACGTCGGTCGCCCGGGTGGCGGGGTCATGGCGCTGCGCGGGCACGCCAGCATCCAGGGCTCGACCGACATCCCGACCCTGTTCAACCTGCTGCCCGGCTACCTGCCGATGCCCCACCACGCCGACCACCCGACCCTCGACGACTGGATCAACAGCATCGCCCACCCCGACCAGAAGGGCTTCTGGGGCGACGCGCGCATCTACGGGGTGAACCTGCTCAAGGCGTACTGGGGTGACGCGGCCACCGCCGACAACGACTACTGCTACGGCCACCTGCCCCGGATGACCGGTGACCACGGCACCTACCAGCAGGTGTTGAACATGATCGACGGGAAGGTCAAGGGGTACTTCCTGCTCGGCCAGAACCCGGCGGTGGGGTCCGCGCACGGTCGGGCGCAGCGCCTCGGCATGGCGAACCTCGACTGGCTGGTCGTGCGCGACCTGTTCATGATCGAGAGTGCGACCTTCTGGAAGAACGGTCCGGAGACGGAGACGGGCGAGATCGTGCCCGAGGAGTGCCGGACCGAGGTGTTCTTCCTCCCGGCGGCGTCGCACGTGGAGAAGGAGGGCACCTTCACGCAGACGCAGCGGCTGTTGCAGTGGCGGGAGAAGGCCGTCGAGCCGCCGGGCGACGCCCGCTCCGAGCTGTGGTTCTTCTACCACCTCGGCCGCATCGTCCGGGAACGCCTCGCACGCTCCACCCGGCCCCGCGACCGGGCGCTGCTCGACCTCGCCTGGGACTACCCCACGCACGGTCCGCACGCGGAGCCCAGCGCCGAGGCGGTCCTGCGCGAGATCAACGGGTACGACGTGACGACCGGCCGACCACTGGCGAGCTACACGGAGATGAAGGACGACGGCTCCACGGCGGGTGGCTGCTGGATCTACAGCGGGGTGTACGCCGACGGCGTCAACCAGGCCGCCCGCCGCAAGCCCGGCGCGGAACAGTCGATGGTGGCGCTCGAATGGGGTTGGGCCTGGCCGTCCAACCGGCGGATCCTCTACAACCGTGCCTCCGCCGACCCGGACGGCAACCCGTGGAGCGAACGCAAGAAGTACGTCTGGTGGGACCCGGAGAAATCCGAGTGGACCGGATACGACGTGCCGGACTTCGAGAAGACCAAGCCGCCGTCGTACCGGCCCCCGCCGGACACCTCGGGCGTCGCGGGCATCGCGGGCGACGACCCGTTCATCCTCCAGGGCGACGGGAAGGGCTGGCTGTACGCGCCCAGCGGCGTGCTGGACGGGCCGCTGCCGACCCACTACGAGCCGGTCGAGTCGCCGGTGCGGAATCCGCTCTACCGCCAGCAGGCCAACCCGACCCGCAAGGTCTACACGCATCCGATCAACACCCTCAACCCGAGCCCGCCGGAGCAGCAGGTCGACGTCTTCCCGTACGTGTTCACGGTCAGCCGGCTCACCGAGCACCACACCGCCGGTGGCATGAGCCGGACCGTGCCGCACCTCGCCGAGTTGCAGCCGGAGATGTTCGTCGAGGTGTCGCCCGAGTTGGCCGTGCAGCTGGGACTGACTCACCTGGGCTGGGCGCACCTGGTCACCGCCCGTGCGGCCATCGAGGCCCGGGTCCTGGTGACCGACCGCGTGACGCCCCTGCGGGTGGACGGTCGGATCCTGCACCAGGTGTGGTTGCCGTACCACTTCGGGTTCGAGGGTCTGGTCACCGGTGATTCGGCCAACGACCTGTTCGGCATCACCCTCGACCCCAACGTCCTCATCCAGGAGAGCAAGGTCGGCACGTGCGACGTCCGGCCCGGCCGGCGTCCGCGAGGGCAGGAGCTGCTGGATCTCGTCATGGACTACCGGCGACGGTCGGGGAACCTGAGCCACCGCTATCCGCCGCTGGTCACGACGGACGTCGCCGACAGCAGCAGCGACCAGGAGGACTGAGCGATGCCGCATGCCAACGCCCTGTACGGGCCGCTCGATCCGGCGCCGGACGCGGGGTACGTGGACGCGCCGGCGCGGATGGGGTTCTTCACCGACACGAGTGTGTGTATCGGGTGCAAGGCGTGTGAGGTGGCGTGCAAGGAGTGGAACGGCGTTCCGGAGAGTGGTCTGGATCTGCTGGGTATGTCGTACGACAACACGGGTGCGTTGACGGCGAACTCGTGGCGGCACGTGGCGTTCGTGGAGCAGCCGCGCCCGGTCGGCTGGGCCAGTCCGCCGTTCGCCGGTTACCCGGACGGGCCGGCCGTCAGCCCGGCGACCGCGGCCGTCGGGTCGCGGACCGACACCGACACCGGCACGGACCCGGGTCTGCCACCCGGCGAGCCCGGCGCGGCGACCCGCATGTCGGGCGGCCCGGAGTTCCTGGGTATGCCGGGTGCGCAGCCACCGGGACGGGGCACGGGTGGGGAGGGGCGGACGGATTTCCGGTGGTTGATGATGTCGGATGTGTGTAAGCACTGCACGCATGCGGCCTGTTTGGATGTGTGTCCGACGGGGTCGTTGTTCCGGACGGAGTTCGGGACGGTGGTGGTGCAGGAGGACATCTGCAACGGGTGTGGGTACTGCATTTCGGCGTGTCCGTACGGGGTGATCGATCAGCGTAAGGGTGATGGTCGGGCGTGGAAGTGCACGCTCTGTTACGACCGGTTGGGTGTGGGGATGACGCCGGCGTGTGCGCAGGCGTGTCCGACGGAGTCGATCCAGTACGGGCCCTTGGACGAGTTGCGCGAGCGGGCGGCGGCGCGGGTGCAGGTGTTGCACGAGCGGGGCGTGCCGGAGGCGCGGTTGTACGGTCACGACCCGGACGACGGCGTCGGTGGTGACGGGGCGTTCTTCCTGCTGCTCGACGAGCCCGAGGTGTACGGGCTACCACCGGATCCGATCGTGACCACCCGGGACCTACCGGCCATGTGGAAACACGCCGGCATCGCCGCCCTGACGATGGCCGCCGTCACGGCGGTCGCGTTCCTCGGCAGGCGGCCATGACCGACGAGACGTCACCGGACGACCGGGTCGGTGCCCGGTTCCGCGCGTACCAGGCCCACCTGGACCGCCCCGACGGTCGGCGGGGGCGCGGCCACGGCGGTGAACAGCTGACCGTGCCGCCGGCCGACTTCAGCTCCTACTACGGCCGGCCGATCCTCAAGGCGCCGGTGTGGAAGCGCGACATCGCTGGATACCTGTTCGCCGGTGGCCTCGCCGCCGGAGGCGCCCTGATCGGCGCGGGCGCTCAACTGACCGGACGTCCCGCCCTGCGTCGGGTGGGCCGCTGGACGGCCCTCGGTGGCATCCTCGCGAGCGCCTACCTGTTGGTGCACGACCTCGGTCGGCCCGAACGGTTCCACCACATGCTGCGGGTCGCCAAACCGACCTCGCCCATGTCGATCGGCACCTGGATCCTCACCGCATTCGGTCCGGCCGCCGGGGTGGCCGCGATCGCGGAACTCGCGCCACGACTGCCGCAGCACGGTGTGCTGGGCCTCGCCCGTCGGCTGGCGCCCGGTGTCGGTGACGTCGCCGGTCTCGCCGCGGCGGCCGCCGCCCCGGCGCTGGCCACGTACACCGGGGTCCTGCTCGCCGACACCGCCGTACCGGCCTGGCACGACGCGTACCCCGACATGCCGTTCGTCTTCGGCGGCAGCGCGCTCGTCGCGGCCGCCGGGGTCGGACTCATCGTGGCGCCCCCCGCCGAGACCGCCCCACTGCGACGGCTCGCCGTCGCCGGCGCGGCCATCAAGCTGGTCGGCGGTCACCGGATGGAGCGGATGCCGATCACGGGCGAGCCCTACCGCAGCGGTCACAGCGGTCGCCTGGTCCGGGCGGGCAACTGGTTGATCAGCGTCGGCGCGGTCGCCGCGCTGCTCTCCCGACGCCGCCGGCTCCTCTCGGTGCTCTCCGGCGCGGCCCTGGTGGCCTCGTCGGTGGCCACCCGGTTCGGGATCTTCGAGGCCGGCTCGGTGTCGGCGCGCGATCCGAGGTACACGGTCGTACCCCAGCGGGAACGCCTCGCGGCCGACCGCCCGGCGACGGACGGCGCTGACCGCCAGGTGCGCTGAGCGCCGGCGGCCTCAGCCCGTGAACAGCTTCGCGGCCGTGCTGAGGGTCTCGACGATGCCGTAGCCGAGCAGCACCGCGACGAGCAGCCAGGACAGCCAGAGCCGCCCGGTCTGACCGCCGACGTGTTCGGGCACCGGCGGTCTGCTCTGGGGGCCGAGGGCGACCGGCTCGGTGACGCTGGCCCGCGCCACGGGCGAGGTCGACCCCCGGTCCGGCTCGTGGAACCGGTCGGGAACGGCACGGACCAGCAGGTTGGCGACGAAGCCGATGGCGAGCACGCCGACCATGGTGAACAGCGCGGGCCGGTACGCCGACGCGGTGAGCGTCCCCGGCTTGCCCTGGGTGTCGAGGATCCGGTTGACGATCAGCGGGCCGGCGATGCCCGCCGCCGACCAGGCGGTCAGCAACCGCCCGTGGATGGCGCCGACCTGGAAGGTTCCGAACAGATCCCGCAGGTACGCGGGCATGGTGGCGAAGCCGCCGCCGTAGAAGGAGATGATCAGAGCGGCGATCAGCACGAAGAGCGCCGTCGCCGCGTGCCCGGCCACCGCGAGCAGCGCGTAGAGCACCATGCCGACGCCCAGGTAGACCAGGTAGATCGGCTTACGGCCGATCACGTCCGACGTCGTCGACCAGACGAAACGGCCGGCCATGTTGAACAGCGACAGCACACCCACGAAGCCCGCCGCCGCCGACACCGACACGGCGGTGGACCCGTTGTCCCGGAAGAAGTCCTGGATCATCGGGCTGGCCTGTTCCAGGATGCCGATGCCCGCCGTGACGTTGCAGAACAGCACGATCCACAGCAGCCAGAACGAGCGGGTCCGTACGGCGTTGGACGCGGACACGCTCGCCCTCGTCACCAGCGGCCGGGTCGCGACGCGATCGGGATCGAAGCCGGCGGGCCGCCAGTCGGGCGGGGGCACCCGTACGTTGAACGGACCGAACATCATGATCACGAAATAGCCGATGCCGAACGTGACGAACAGCCCCACCAGCGCGGACCCCGAGGCGACGGCCGCCGGGTTGGCCGGGTTGTAGTCGCTGTCGTAGAGCGAGAGCAACTGGCGCGCGAGCGGACCGGCGATCAGGGCGCCACCACCGAACCCCATGATCGCCAAGCCGGTGGCGAGACCGGGCCGGTCCGGGAACCACTTGATCAGCGTGGAGACGGGCGAGATGTAGCCGATGCCCAGTCCGATGCCACCGATGACGCCGTAGCCGAGGTAGAGCAGCCAGAGTTGCTGAGTTGCGATGCCGAGCGCCCCGACCAGGAAGCCGGTGGCCCAGAAGCAGGCGGAGACGAACATCGCCCGGCGCGGGCCGTTGCGCTCCACCCACCGGCCGCCCACCGCGGCCGACGAGCCCAGCATGACGATGGCGATGCTGAAGATCGCACCGATCGCCGTCTGGCTCGTGTCGAAGTGCGCGATGAGCGAGTTCTTGTAGACGCTCGTCGCGTAGACCTGACCGATGCACACGTGCACGGCCAACGCGGCGGTCGGGATGAGCCAGCGGCTGTATCCCGGGGGAGCGACGGTGTGCCGGGGATCGAATACCGACAGCATGGGCTCTCACCTCCTGCGGCTGAGCGGGCAGGCGGCGGGCGCGTCCGGCGTTCGCCGTTGATCGGCTGTAGTTCACGTTACGTGCTCGTCGGACGCGGCTCCCGGATACGCGAAAACGCGCCGACCCGGGCCGTGGCGGTCGGTCCGTGCTGACGAACTGCCTGCATCAGGCAGCAGTCAGGCGCGCCCGATCCGCGGGTCGCGCCGGTCCGTGAGTCGCAGCCCGACGCCACGGACCGCTTCGATCGTGGCGCCGGTGCCGAGGTCCACCAGCTTGCGCCGCAGCCGCTTCACCAGGGACTGGACGTCGGCCCTACGCGCGCGCCCCTCGTCGTGCCAGACCGACCGGTGCAGCTCGGCGTAGCTCCACACCCGTACCGGCTCGGTGGTCAGGCAGATCAGCAGGTCGTGTTCCAGCCGGGTCAGGTCGACCTCGCGCGCCTCGTACCGGGCGGTGGAACGGGCCGAGTCGACGACCAGGGCGGGGTGCGGCTCGGCGGCGGGCGGACGACCCGGCGGCGGCTCGCCCGGCAGCCCCGGCCGCTGCTGCGGCACCCCGATCAGCCGGCGCAGCTCGTCGAGGTCGGCCACCAGCAGCAGCGGCGCGACTCCGTCGAGGCGTTCCGCGAGCCGGATGCGCTCGCGAGGTGACGGCGTCACCGCGATCAGGAGCGGAAACTCCTCGTCGGCCGGGTCGCCCCCGTCCAACGCCGCGTCGTCGGTCTCGGCCACCGCACCACCTGCGAATCGACGGGCATCCCTGCGCACCTTATCGTCACGGCACTGACAGTGTTTGGCAAGCGCGTCATCAGCAGGGCAACCGGTAGCGACAAGATGCTCACAGCAAGTTCTTGATCGTCCTTTCCTCTCGATCATAGTGTCCACTCGGGCAACCGGCGTGACCCGCGCGGTGCATGGGGGAGGCATGAGGGGTCCGTTCGCTCGGTTCCGTCGAGTGGATCTCGCGCACTTCTCACATGGCCCACGTACACCCCTGGGTCGTTCTGAGGAAGGCGGCACCGATGTTCAGACGTCCACAATGGAGACGCACGGCCAGATCGATGGTGAGCGCCGGCGCGGCGCTGGTCCTCACCGTCACGTGCCTGGCCAGCTTCGGCTCCGGGGCGCAGGCCGCGCCCGGCTCGACGGGCACCGCCGTCGGGGACAAGATCCGGCCGGAACTGGCCAAGCAGTTCCAGGCCAAGAGCGCAGGGGACTTCTGGATTCGGTTCAAGGACCGGGCCGACCTGAGCAAGGCCGGCGCCATCAAGGACTGGACCAAGCGGGGTGCGGCCGTGGCGCAGGCGCTGCGCGAGAGCGCCGCCGCGAGCCAGGGCAAGATCCGCGCCGAACTCGACAGCTCGGGTACGAAGTACCAGAGCTTCTGGGCCACCAACGCCATCAAGGTGAACAGCGGCTCCCTGGCGATGGCCCAGCAGTTCGCCGCCCACGGTGAGGTCGAGGGCCTCTACGCCCCGGTCGCCTACGAACTGCCGAAGCTGACCAAGGGGACCGACGAGAAGACCGTCAACGCCGTCGAGTGGGGCGTTGCCAACATCAACGCCGACGACGTCTGGTCCCAGTACGGCGTCACCGGCGAGGGCGTCACCATCGCCAGCATCGACAGTGGCGTGCAGTACGACCACCCGGCCCTGGTGAACTCCTACCGCGGCAACAACGGGGACGGCACGTTCGACCACGACTACAACTGGTTCGACGCCGCCGGGACGTGCGACGGCGCGCCCTGCGACGACGACGGCCACGGTACGCACACCATGGGCACCATGGCCGGCTCCGCCGGCGCGAACCAGATCGGTGTCGCGCCCGGCGTCAAGTGGATCGCGGCGAACGGCTGCTGCCCCACCGACGAGGCGCTCATCGAATCCGGTCAGTGGATGCTCGAGCCGACCGACTCGAACGGCCAGAACCCGGACGCCAGCAAGCGGCCGAACATCATCAACAACTCCTGGGGCACGCGACTGCCGTCCAACGAGCCGTTCATGGAGGACGTGACCCTGGCCTGGGCCGCCTCGGGCATCTTCGGGGTGTTCTCCAACGGCAACAGCGGACCGGCCTGCCAGACCAGCGGCTCGCCGGGAAGCCTGGCCAGCAACTACTCGGCGGGCGCGTACGACGTCAACAACAACATCGCCAGCTTCTCGGCCCGGGGCGTCGGGCAGAACGGGGAGATCAAGCCCAACATCTCCGCGCCCGGCGTCAACGTCCGGTCGAGCGTGCCCGGCAACGGGTACGGCACCGCCAGCGGCACGTCGATGGCCGCTCCCCACCTGGTGGGCGCGATCGCCCTGCTGTACTCGGGGGCGCCCTCGCTCGTGGGTGACGTCGACGCGACCCGCGCGCTGCTCAACGGCACCGCGATCGACAAGGCCGACGACCAGTGCGGTGGCACCGCGGCGGACAACAACGTCTGGGGTGAGGGCCGGCTGGACGCCCTCGCGCTGCTCAACGCCGCCCCCACCGGCGACGTCGGCACTCTCGCCGGCACGGTCACCGACGCGGCCACCGGCGCCCCGATCGCCGGCGCGACCCTGACGCTCACCGGCCCGACCTCGCGCGAGATCACCACCGGCGCCGACGGCACGTACTCGACCCTCGTCCCCACCGGTGACTACCAGGTCGTCGTGTCCGCGTTCGGATACGGCAGCGCCACGAAGACAGCGACGGTCACCAACCGCACGACGACCACGCTCGACGTCGCCCTGACGGCGGTGCCGCGCGTCAACGTCACCGGCTCGGTCACCGACGGCTCCGGCCACGGCTGGCCGCTGTACGCCAAGGTGACCGTGAGCGGCCCGGCCGGCGTGTACGACTACACGACCCCGTCGAACGGCCGTTACAGCATCACGCTGCCGGCGGGTCAGACGTACACGCTGACCTACGAGGTGCAGTACCCGGGCTACCAGAAGGTCACCAAGGAGGTCGTGGTCGGCACCCGCAACGTGACGGCCAACGTCGCGGTGCCGGTCGACACCACGAAGTGCACGACGGCCCCCGGCTACACGTTCGGCTCCGACGGCGAGTACGAGACCTTCGACGCGACGACCACCCCGGCCGGCTGGTCGGTGGTGGACAACGTCGGCGCCGGCCAGGTGTGGAAGTTCACCGACGACGGTGCCCGGGGCAACCTGACCGGTGGCACCGGCAACTTCGCGATGATCGACAGTGACGACTACGGCGCGGGCAAGACCCAGGACAGCTCCCTGGTCAGCCCGGTCGTCGACCTGACCGCCGTCAGCGCCCCGGTCATCCGGTTCAACCAGGACTTCAACCAGCTCAACGACGACACCGCCGATGTCGACCTGAGCATCGACGGGGGCGCGACCTGGACGAACGTCCTCCGGCAGGAGACCGACGTCCGGGGACCGAAGCTCACCGAGATCCCGATTCCGCAGGCGGCCGGCAAGTCGCAGGTCCAGGTCCGGTTCCACTACTACGACGCCAAGTACGACTGGTGGTGGGAGGTCGACAACGTCCTGATCGGCAGCCAGGTCATCTGCGTGCCGGTCGACGGCGGTCTGGTCGTGGGCAACGTCCGCGACAAGAACGACGACAGCTACCTCAACGGCGCCACCGTCACCAGCAACGACCGGCCCGCCGAGAAGGCGGTCACCGTGGCGACCCCGGACGACCCGGGGCTGCCCGACGGGTTCTACTGGATCTACTCGACGTTGACCGGTACCCACAAGTTCACCGCGACGGCCGGCAGCTACGTCAGCCAGAGCAAGCAGGTCGACGTCGAGCCCGACTGGGCGACGACCGCGAACTTCGTCCTCGCGGCCGGACGCCTGTCGGTGACGCCCACCGCGCTGAGCGCGACGCTCCAGATGCCCAGTGGCAAGGCGACCAGGACGTTCACCGTGACCAACACCGGCGGCGCTCCGGTCGAGGTCGCCTTCGGTGAGCGGGACGACGGCTTCGAGCTGCTGCGGGCCGACGGCTCGCGGGTGACCCGGCAGCAGGTGATCGGCGCGGCCGGCGCGCCGGAGCAACGGCTGACGGTGCCGACATCGGTCGCCTCCAGGGCGTCCGGCAAGGCGGCGACGGCGACGCCCGCGACGGCCGGTCCGCAGGCCGCGCCGTGGACGGACATCGCCGACTACCCGGGCAACATCATGGACAACCGGGTGGTCACCCTGGACGGCAAGGTGTACTCGATCGGTGGTGGCGACGGAACCGCCTCCACCGCGAAGACCTACGCCTACGACCCGGTCGCGCAGACCTGGACGGCGGCGGCCGACATTCCCGGCGCCCGCAACGCGCTGACCGTCGGCGTGGTCGGCGGGAAGATCATCGCAACGGGCGGTTGGGGCGACTCCGGCCCGGACGCCGCCACCTGGTCGTACGACCCGGCGGCCAACACCTGGACCGAGCTGGCCGACAACCCCGCGCCGCGGGCGGCGGCCGGGCAGGCGGTCGTCGACGGCAAGCTCTACGCCGTGGGTGGCTGCACGACCGCGGCCTGCGTGCCGATGTCGAACACCGTGGTCCGCTACACCCCCGGCACCGACACCTGGGAGACGGTGGCCAACTACCCGAAGTCGGTGGCCTTCGCCTCCTGCGGCGGGATCGACGGCGTCCTCTACTGCACCGGTGGCAACGACGGCACCGCGGCGCAGAAGGCCAGCTACGCCTACGACCCGGGTGCCAACACCTGGACCGCGATCGCGGACGCGCCGACTGACAACTGGGCCAGCTCGTACGCGGTGGCCAGCGGCAAGCTCCTGGTCGTGGGTGGTTCGCAGGGCGGCGCCATCACCAACGCCGGTTTCGCCTTCGACCCGGCCACCAGCTCGTGGTCGAACCTGCCGAACGCCAACACCGCCCGGTACCGGGGTGGCGCGGCGTGCGGCTTCTACAAGATCGGTGGCTCGTCGGGCAGCTTCAACGCCGCGCCGGACAGCGAGGCGCTGCCGGGCTTCGAGGGGTGCGCCGAGGCGGCGGCCGACGTCAGCTGGATGACGATCGACAAGACCACGGCCACCCTCGCGCCGGGGGAGAAGGTCACGGTCACCGTCGGGTTGACCGCGAACGTGGACCAGCCGGGCACCTACTCGGCCGGGGTCACGATCCGGGAGAACACGCCGTACTCGGTGCCGCCGGTGGCGGTGACCATGAACGTGACGCCCCCGAAGACCTGGGGCAAGCTGATGGGTACGGTGACCGGTACGAGCTGCGCGGGCGCGACCGCGCCGATCGCCGGGGCGGTGGTCCAGGTCGACTCGTGGGCGATGTCGTTCACCTTCGCGACCGATGCCGCCGGTAACTACGCCTACTGGATGGACCGCCGGAACAACCCGCTCACGATGATCGTCGCCAAGGACGGCTGGAAGCCCCAGACCCGTCAGACGAAGGTCAACGTCACCACTCCCACCGTGGAGAACTTCGGGTTGTCGCCGATCCGGTGCTGACACCCGGGAGGTAGCACACTGATCCGGCCCGCCTGGTCCTCGACCAGGCGGGCCGGCCTGTTCTCCGGAAACAGACCCTAGATCGGCGCGAGCCGGAAGCCGACCCCGCGCACCGCGTGGATCGTGGCGGCGGCGTCGAGCCGGGCGAGCTTGCGGCGTACCCGACGCACGACCGAGTGCATGTCCGACCCCCGGCCGAGGTGCCGATTGCCCCAGACCTCCAGGTGCAGCCGCTCGTACGTCCAGACCTGCCCGGGAGCGTCGACGAGGCAGAGCAGCACGTCGTGCTCCAGCCGGGTCAGGTCGATCTCCTGGTCGCGCCAGCGCAGCACCCGGCGGTCGGAGTCGACACTCAGGTCGGGCGGCGGCTGCGGGCGCTGCGCCACCTCCACGCGTACGGGCGGGGTCGCGGGAGGCGCGACGGGGGGCAGGTCGCCCACTCCGAGGAACTCCCGTGCCTGCTCGACGTTCGAGACGATCAGAAAGGCGTCGCTGCCGCCGAGCAGGCGTGCCAACTGCCGGCGCTCGGCCGGCGACGACGCGATGCCGATGACGAGTGGAGCGACCGAAACCCCGTGCATTGCCCAACCCCTTCCGGTTCCCCACGAACACTCCGGATGGTTTTCGCACCGCCGAGGATCATCGATCGGCGTCTTGATCTTAGTGACGGCTCGTCTCGGCCAGGTAAAACATAGTTGCATGTAAGCATGTGAATAAACGTTCACGTCCGGACAGCTTGGCGACAGGAGGCGGCCACGGGCGTTGGCGGGGCAGGATCGCCCGGTTTTCCCGGTACGAGCGCCGGTTGTGACAGAACCAAGACATTCCCCGGACAGCGTCCGGATCTGGCGGGCCGAGCATGGTCGTCATGTCCCACGGATCGTCGTACCCCGTCGGTCGCCCGTCGTCCACGACGCGAACGCTGCCGCATGCGCTGACCCACGACCGGCCCGCCGTGCCGCCGGCTCTCCGACTGCTCGCGGCGGGCGTCTGTTGCCTGCTCGCGCTGGGTCTGGTCGGCGTGGTCTTCGTGTGGACCCAGCCCGGCCAGTGGATCGACGGGCTGCTCCTGCCGCGCGCCGAGCGGGGCGGGGGCTACGCGCAGCCCGGTGGCCTGTTCGGGCCGGCCACGGTCGTCCTGCGGTACTTCGGTCAGCCGGCCCTGCTTGCCGTCCTGCTCACCGCCGTGCTGGTGGTGGGCCTGCACGGCCGTCGGCTGCTGCCCGGCGTCGTGGGCGTCGGCACGGTGCTCGCCGCCGTGCTGGCGGCCGGCGCGGCGAAGTCGGCGCTGCCCCGCCCGGAACTCGCGGTCGCCGATTCGACCACCCACAACAGCTTTCCCAGTGGCCACGTCGCGGTCGCCACGGCTCTGGCGCTGGCCTTCCTGCTGGTGGCGCCCGGCGCGGCCCGGCGGTGGCTGGTGGTGCCCGCCGCGGCGGGTGTCTCGGTGATCGGCGCGGCCACCATGATCGCGGGATGGCACCGGTTCAGCGACGTACTCGGGGGCGTTCTGCTGAGCCTGGCGCTGTTCTGCCTGGCGGCGGCCGCGTTGGCGGCCCGGTCCGGCGGCGACGCGCTCCGGCCGTCCGGCGGGCCGACCTCCGGCCGGGTCCGGCGCGCTCTCGTCGAGGGTGCGGTGGGGGTGGCCGTGCTGGTCTGGGCGGTTCGGGTGCTGGTTCCCGGTCTGGCCGCCGAGCTGCGGTCGGGGCCGCTGCTGGCCGTCCTGATGGCGGCCGCGTTGACGATGCTGGCGGTGGGCGTGGCGGTGTTCCTGATCCGGCCCGTGGAGTTCGTCCAACCGGGGAGGACCGGGGCTCCGGCCGGTCGGCAGCGGCCCCGGAACATCGACAGATACGAAACATATTCATGATGGGATACTTGACGGCATGCCCCAGGTCCTGCTGATCGAAGATCACCAGACGGTCCGCGACGGACTGCAGTTGGCGCTCACCCGGCAGGGCCACGACGTGGTGGCCGTGGCCACCGGCGAGCAGGGCCTGGAGCAGCTGCGGACGACGGCCTCCGACGTGGTGGTCCTCGACATCATGCTGCCCGGTATGGACGGGTTCGAGGTGTGCCGTCGCATCCGGCAGCAGGGCGACCTGCCCATCATCATGCTCACCGCCCGCAACGACGACATGGACGTGGTGGCGGGTCTCGAGGCGGGCGCCGACGACTACGTGGTCAAGCCGGTGCAGGCCCGGGTGCTCGAGGCACGCATCCGCGCGGTGCTGCGTCGTACCGGCGGCGACTCGCGGCGGCCCGGCGCCGACCGGCCCGGGCTGCACCGGCACGGCGACCTGACCATCGACCGTGCCGCGCTGGTGGTCAGCAAGGACGGCGTGCCGGTCGGCCTGGCCCCCACGGAGCTGCGTCTGCTGCTCGAACTCTCGCACACGCCAGGCCAGGTGCTCAGCCGTCAGCAACTGCTGGAGGCCGTCTGGGAGCACGGCTACCTCGGCGACTCACGGCTGGTGGACGCGTGCGTCCAGCGGCTGCGCGCCAAGATCGAAGACGAGCCGTCGACGCCGGTCTACATCCAGACGGTACGCGGCTTCGGATATCGGTTCGGCCCACTGTGACCCCCTGGCAGCGGGCCCGCGCCATGGCGTTGGGCCTGCGTACCCGGCTGCTCCTGGCGTTCGCCCTGCTCGGCGTGACCACCACGGCGGTGGTCGCCAGCGGCAGCTACTTCCAGGCCCGGACCGTCATCCTCCAGCAGGCGCAGGACGCGGCGGTGGCCTCGCTGACCGACCAACTCTCGAAGGTGTACCCGGTGCTGCGCCTGCCGCCGAGCCAGGAGGAGCTGGAGCTGTTGTCCCAGCAGCTCTCCGACCGCGAGGGCAACACCGTCGTCTTCTACCACGACCACCGCTCGGAAGGTGTCGAGGCGGCCGAACCCTTCCCCGCCGAGCTGCGGCACGAGGTGGCGAACGGCCGCATCGCGTGGCAGCGCGTCGAGCGCTACGGGCAACCCCAGCTGATCATCGGCACGCAGCTCCGGCTCGACCGACCCGACGGCTCGTCCGTCGCGTCCGGAGTGGAGGTCTACTCGGTGCGCAGCCTCGCCTCCGAGCAGCAGAGCATCGACCGGCTCGCCACCCTCGCCTGGGTGACCGGCGGGCTCTCCCTCATTCTCGCGGTCCTGCTGGCCCTGGTGGCCGCGCAGGGGGTGCTGCGGCCGGTACGCGAGCTGGGTCGCGCGGCACGCCGGCTCGGCGAGGGCGACCTGTCCGCCCGGCTGACCGTCCGGGGCGTCGACGAGTTGGCCGACGTCACGCGCACCTTCAACGACACCGCCGCGACCATCGAGCGGCAGGTCGGTGAGCTGCGGCGGATGGAGTCCGACGCCCGGCGCTTCGTGGCCGACGTGTCCCACGAACTCCGTACGCCGCTGGCCGCGATGACGGCCGTCACCGACGTGCTGGACGAGGAGGCGGACCGGTTGCCGGGCGACGCCGGCCGGGCCGCCCGGCTGGTCAGCCAGGAGACGCAGAGCCTCACCCAGCTCGTCAACGACCTCATCGAGGTCAGCCGGTTCGACTCCGGCACCGCCCGGCTCGCCCTCGACGACGTGGACGTCGCCGCCGCGGTCACCGCGACGCTGCGGCTGCGGGGGTGGACCGATCGGGTACGGGCGGACCTGCCGTCCGGTGTCGTCGCCCGGCTCGATCCCCGGCGGCTCGACGTCATCGTCGCCAACCTGGTCGGCAACGCCTTCCGGCACGGCGCCGAGCCGGTGTCCGTCCGTCTCGCCGCCGAACCCGACTGGTTCACGATCGAGGTCACCGACCAGGGACCGGGGCTGGACCCGGAGGTGCTGCCGCACGTCTTCGACCGCTTCTACAAGGCGGACACCGCCCGGACCCGCTCCGAGGGCAGCGGCCTCGGACTCGCCATCGCGTGGGAGAACGCGCGCCTGCACCGGCAGGCCGGGCAGTCCGGGAGCCTGACGGCGAGCAACGACCCGCGGGGCGGGGCGGTGTTCACGCTCCGCCTGCCCCGGGTGGCGTCCGAGACCGTCCACGCCGGAGGCGTACGGTGAGCCGCGCACGTCGCACGGTGAGCCGCCGTCGCGGGGCGGTGCTCGCGGTCGGGCTGCTGGTCGCGCTGCTCACGGCCGGCTGCGGAGTCCGGCCGACCGACGTCATCACCGGCCGCTCCGCGGTGAGCGGTCCGTCCGCGGGTGAGGGCCTCTACCTGATCGCGGACGGCGAACTGGCGCTCGTCGTCCGGCCGGCGAAGAACGCGCCCGCGTCACCGCTCGAGACACTCGTGCTGCTCGCGACCGGTCCCACCGAGGCCGAGCGGAGCGCGGGGTTCACCAGCGAGGTGCCGGCCGACATCGCACCGGTGAGCATGACGCCGAGCGCCGACGAGCCCGGCATCACGGTACGGATGAAGGGCGCCGTGCTGCCGCTGTCCACCCTCGCGGCCAACCAGATCATCTGCACCGTGGCGCTCTCCAGCCAGCAGATCAGTTACGCCCCGGTCACCCTCGCCGGCTCGGACGGCGCCCGGCCACCCTGGTCCTGCCCCATCGAGTGACCGGGGCGACGGCCGCTCACACCAGGTCGACCGCCCGTTCCGGCCGGGGTAGCCCCGGGGCGAGGGCCCGACGTCGGTCGGCGAGCGCGCCGGAGATCAGGATGTCGAGCAGGGCCGGGAACTCGATGCCCGCCCGCTGCCAGATCTGCGGGAACTGCGACGCGGCGGTGAAGCCGGGGAAGGTGTTGACCTCGTTCACGATGGGCTCGGCGCCCTCGTGGGGGAGGAAGAAGTCGACCCGGAGCAGTCCCCGGCAGTCGAGGGCGTCGAAGGCGCGGACGGCCCGGTCCTGGAGCACCTCGGTGGTGGCCGGGTCGAGCTGCGCCGGGATCTGGAAGACCGCGCCACCGTCGTACTTCGCGTCGTAGTCGAAGAAGCCCGCGCCGCTGACCCGGATCTCCAGCGGCGGTCCGGCCTGCACCCGACCGTCGGGGTGCTGAAGGACGGCGATGTCGATCTCCCGACCCTGCGCCCCCTGTTCGACGAGCACCTTGGGATCGACCTGACGGGCCTGCGCGAGCGCGGCGGGCAGCGCCGACCACTCCGTCACCCGGACCACGCCCAGGCTGGACCCGGCCCGTGCCGGCTTCACGAAGACCGGCAGAGCCAGCCGCTGCTGGTCGGCCGGCGACAGGTTCTCCCCGGGCCGCAGGGTCACACCGGGGCTGACCCGCAGGCCCTCCGCGGCGAGGAGCCGCTTGGTGACGCCCTTGTCCATGCCCGCCGCGCTGGCGAACACCCCGTTGCCGACGTACGGCACGCCGAGCCACTCCAGCAGCGACGCGACCGTGCCGTCCTCGCCGTACGGGCCGTGCAGGGCCGGGAACACCACGTCCTGGGCGCGCAGCACCCGCAGCGCCTGCGGCAGGCCGATGGGACGACCGTCCACGTGCCAGCCGCCGTCGGTGTCGATGAGCACCTCGGTCACCTGGTACCGCTCCCGGTCCAGACCGGCGAGGATGGCGGCCCCCGAACGTCGCGACACCTCGTGTTCGCCGCTCCGCCCGCCGTACAGCACTGCCAGTCGCGTCAACATGCGACGTCCGCCCTTTCGTGAAGATGGGCGCGGCCCACCCGCGCCCCGATTCCGGTCAAGATCTCGTGTGGGTTGGTGCCGGCCCAGCGCGCCCATTCGGTGACGGTCGGCGCGTCGTCGTCGCGTCCCGTGCCGATCACGACGACCGGGTCGCCGATCCGCACCGCCAGGTCGCCCACGTCGACGACGCACTGGTCCATGGCGATACGCCCGACCACCGGGCAGCGTCGGCCGCCGAGCCACACCTCGGCCCGACCCTCCGTGGCGCGGGGCAGCCCGTCGGCGTAGCCGAGCGGCAGCAGGGCCACCGTCGTCGGGGCGGCGGTCACGTGTTCCGGCCCGTACGAGACGCCCGTGCCGGCCGGCACCCGCTTCACGTTCACCACGGTCGTCCGCAGCGTCAGGGCGGCGTGCAGCCCGAACGCCCCGGGACCGGCCGCGCCGAACGGGTCGACGCCGTAGAGAGCCAATCCGATCCGGCAGAGGTCGAAACGGGTCCGGGGCGCGGACAGCGCGGCCGCCGAGTTGGCCAGGTGGACGAGGTCGGGGTCGAGGCCGGCGGCCCGGGCGACGCCCAGCGCCTCGGAGAACGTCCGCACCTGACCGTCCAGCGCGGGCGCGCCCGGTACGTCCGCGTCGGCGAGGTGGGACCACACGCCGCGTACCCGGACCGTGCCCTCGACCTCGTACTTGCGGGCCCAGGTGGCCAGGTCGGGCCAGTCGTCGCGGCCGGCGCCGTTGCGGGTGAGGCCCGTGTCGACCTTGAGCTGCGCCGTCGCTGGCACGCCGACCCGCACGGCCGCGTCGGCGAGCGCGTGCAGGTGGGTGATCGTGGAGACCCCCACGTCGACGCCCGCGCGGACCAACTCGCAGAAGTCGTCGTCCGGACGGTGCAGCCAACTCAACGTGGGCGCGGTGATGCCCGCGGCGCGCAGGGCCAGGGCCTCGGCCGACGAGGTCACGCCCAGCCAGGTCGCGCCGGCGCGCAGCGCCGCCCGGGCTACCGGCGCCGCGCCGTGGCCGAACCCGTCGGCCTTCACCACCGCCATCAGCTCGGTGCCGGTGACCGCGGCGACCGTCCGCACGTTGTCGGCGATCGCCCCGAGGTCGACCACCGCCTCGGCCAGGGCGGTCATCCGGTCACCGCCGAGCGGCGGGTCCCGGGAAGCGCGAACAGCCACCGCGCGTGCGCCGCCAGCAGCGCGCGGTGCACGGCCAGGCTCAGACCGGCGACGAGCGCGGTCAGCACGATCGGGTAGCCCACCACGATCAGGCCCTGCGCACCCGCGTCCAGCTCGGAGACCGGGGCGACCAGCAGGCGGTGCAGCAGAGCCACGAGCGGCATGTGGATGACGTAGATGGGCAGCGTGACGCGCCCGAGCGCGGCCAGTCGGTCGCCGACGGCGGGCCACCGGACCACCCGGGCGGCGGCGGTGACGCCGAAGGCCACCGCGACGACGGAGACGGCCGGCCAGACGCCGAACCACCGCTGGGCGTCGGCCGCCGCCATCACGGCGAGCGTGAGGGCGTACGCCCCGCCGGTCAGCGCGAGTCGACGTCGGGTGGCGGTGGCGGCCCAGCGCTGGATGTGTGGCCGCAGGTACAGGCCGGCCAGGAAGAAGACCAGGTTCGCATAGAGGCCGGCCCGGTTGCCCGGCGTGGCCAGCAGGCCGGCGGCGGCGACTGCGGACAGCGCCGCGGCGGGTACGACGACCAGCGACCGGGGCAGCCGGCGGGTCGCCTTGGCGAGCGTGAAGTAGAGCGCCAGGGCGTACAGGTACCAGAGGTTCGAGGGCGTGACGGTGAGCTGCGCCAGCAGACCGAGGGCGGAGGTGGCCCGGTCGGTCGGGAAGTCCGGCGTCGCGGCGAGGACCGCCGTGTGGATGAGCAGCCAGAGGGCGTACAGGTAGAGGAATCCCGCGATACGGCCCCGGGCGACGGTACGCCAGGGACGCTGCACGGCGTTGGCCGCGAAGAGGCCGCTGATGGTGAAGAAGAGCGGCATGCGCAGCGGTAGGAACTGCTCGCCCAGCGTTCCCCACAGGCCCGGCACGGGTACGCCGACGTGCCAGTCGATCCGCAGGTAGTCCTTGATGACGACGTGCCAGCCGACGACGAGGACGATGCAGACGCCCTTCGCGGCGTCCGCCCACACCACACGCTGCGGTCCGCCGATGTCGGCCCCGGCCCGCCGTCGGTGACGGAACCGGACGCGCGCGTCGGGGTCGTACCCGTCCGGTCGCGGCTCGGTACGAGACAGCTCTTGGATCACCCAGCGAAAGGTGCCAGCGGGATATCCGCGCCTGATCCCCGAATTGTCATGATCCGGTAATGGACTGACGAGGGCTGCCCTCCCGCCCAGGGAAGGACAGCCCTCGTTCCGTGACGGATCAGCCCACCGAGGCGGGGAACCTCTCCCAGACCCGGTGCGCGGCCATCAGCCGCTGCACCCCGGTCAGCGTCTCGGCGCCGGAGCCGGCAGCCACGATGCCGGGGGTGCCGGCCACCCCGGCCTGCTCCAGGACGGTGACACCGGCGCCCCACGCGCCGATCGCCTTGGCGTGCCGCCAGCACTCCTCGACGAGGAGCAGCACGCGGGGGTCGACGGTCGCCGCGTCCGGCCGGCCCGCCTTGGCGTCCCGGGCGGGCAGCGCGTCGGGCGCGGGCACCGGCGCCCCGGCCAGCAGGAGCGCGTCGAACTCGACCGACCGGCCGGTGGCGAAGGTCCGCTGGACCGTCAGGTCGCCCACCATGCCGCCGTGTGGGGCGATCAGCAGCGGCACCATGCCGGCATCGAACACGGCCCGGCGGACCTCGTCGACGTCGTCCAGGTCACCGTCGGGGTCGACGACGATCCCGACAGTGCGGCCGTCCGCCGGCCACTCCCCGCCGACCTGCGACAGGGCCGGGCTCGGCGTGACGTCGACGGGCGTCACCGTGGGCTGCGGCGCGGGCAGCCCCAGGCCGGTGGCCACCTGCTCGCACAGCACCGGGTCGATGTTGGCCAGGCACTGCAGCTGTCGTTCCTTGATCGCCTGGTGGTAGCACTTGCCCAGCTCGAAGGTGTACGCCCGGATGATGTGCTCCCGCTCCACCGGCGACATGCTCAGCCAGAACAGTCGTACCTGGCTGTAGTGGTCGTCGAACGACGCAGGGTTCGCGCGGACCTTGGGCGCCTGCGCCACCGTCACCGGCACGTCGACGAAGGCGTGCTCGGCGTCGCCGGCCTCGAAGGGGTTGCCGCCGTCGAGGGAGTTCGGCCGGTACGGCGCGACCCCGACGTGCACGGCGTGCTGGTGGAAGCCGTCGCGCAGCATGTCGTTGACCGCCGCGTGCGGACGGTTGATCGGGATCTGCGCGAAGTTCGGCCCGCCGAGGCGGGTGAGCTGCGTGTCGACGTACGAGAAGAGCCGCCCCTGGAGCAGCGGATCGTTCGTGACGTCGATGCCCGGCGGCAGGTGGCCGAGGTGGAAGGCGACCTGCTCGGTCTCGGCGAAGAAGTTCGTCGGCGTCCGGTTGAGGACCAACCGGCCGATCGGCTGCACCTCCGCCAACTCCTCCGGGACGATCTTCGTGGCGTCCAGCAGGTCGATGCCGGCGAAGGTCTCCTCGGGTGTGTCGGGGAAGACCTGGATGCCGAGTTCCCACTCGGGGAACGCGCCCGCCTCGATGGCGTCGTAGAGGTCCCGGCGGTGGAAGTCGGGGTCGATGCCGCCGAGCATCTGCGCCTCCTCCCAGGTCAGGGAGTGCACGCCGAGCTTCGGCTTCCAGTGGAACTTGACCAGCGCCGTCTCCCCGGCCTCGTTGACCAGGCGGAAGGTGTGCACACCGAAGCCCTCCATGGTCCGGTACGAGCGCGGGATGCCCCGGTCGGACATGTTCCAGATGGTGTGGTGCTGCGCCTCGGTGTGCAGCGAGACGAAGTCCCAGAACGTGTCGTGCGCGCTCTGCGCCTGGGGGATCTCCCGGTCCGGGTGCGGCTTCGCGGCGTGGATGATGTCGGGGAACTTGATGGCGTCCTGGATGAAGAAGACCGGCATGTTGTTGCCGACCAGGTCGAAGGTGCCCTCGTCGGTGTAGAACTTGGTCGCGAAGCCCCGGGTGTCCCGGACGGTGTCGGCCGAGCCGCGCGATCCGAGGACGGTGGAGAACCGGACGAAGACCTCCGTCTCCCGACCCTTCTTCAGGAAGCCGGCCCGGGTGACCGCCTCGGCGGTGCCGTAGGCGGTGAACACCCCGTGCGCGCCCGCGCCCCGCGCGTGCACCACGCGCTCCGGGATGCGTTCGTGGTCGAAGTGCGTGATCTTCTCGCGCAGGTGGTGGTCCTGGAGCAGGACCGGTCCCCGGGGACCGGCCTTGAGCGAGTGGTCGGTGTCGCGCAGCCGTGCCCCGTTCGCCGTCGTCAGGTACGCCCCCTGCTGGCCGTTCGCGGTCGTCGGCGCGCCGGTCTCGACGCCGGTGGGCGTACGCGTCTGGGGCGCGCCCTGTTCCGTCTTCGGCGGCAGCGGGTCGTGGGGCGAGGTCGGCTCCTCGACGGTGGGCGGTGCGCTGCCGGGTGCGCCCGGCACGTCCGGCGTGAGGGCATCGGCGATCTTCTCGGAGGCGGTCTTCACGACGTTCTTGACTGCCTCGGCGGGCTTGCTGGATTCCACTTGGCGAACCTCTCGCTGGAGCGTTTGAGCAGGCCCCTGCACCCCTACCCCTGCCCTGAGGGTCGAAACGCACGATAAATCCGGGACTGGTGATTTCGCCGATGCGCCGGCCGACCCGGTCGAAGAACACTGACGAATGTCGATATTCCTCGACTCTAGGGAGTGCCCGACGTGTCGTCACCAACCACCACCCGTCCCCGTTCCCTGCCCGTCCGAGCCGCCCGGCTCGCGCTGGCCGCCACCCTGCTCGTCGCCGGTGTCCTCGTCGGACCGGCGGGCGCGGCGCAGGCGGCCGGCCCGTACGACCGGGGTCCCGACCCGACCACCGCGATCCTGGAGGCCAGCCGCGGCCCCTTCGCCACCGCGTCGCAGAGCGTCTCGTCGCTGAGCGTCACCGGCTTCGGCGGCGGGGTCATCTACTACCCGACCAGCACCAGCGAGGGCACCTTCGGCGCCGTCGCCATCTCGCCCGGCTACACCGCTGCCTGGTCCAGCATCAGCTGGCTCGGTCCACGGATCGCCTCGCACGGATTCGTGGTGATCGGCATCGAGACCAACACCCGACTGGACCAGCCGGACAGCCGTGGCCGGCAGTTGCTCGCCGCGCTGGACTACCTCACCCAGCGCAGCTCGGTGCGGAGCCGGATCGACAGCAGCCGGCTCGCGGTGGCCGGTCACTCCATGGGCGGCGGAGGCAGCCTGGAGGCGGCCTCGTCCCGGCCGTCGTTGCAGGCCGCGGTGCCCCTCGCGCCCTGGAACACGGACAAGAGCTGGTCCGAGCTGCGCGTGCCGACGCTGATCATCGGCGGTGAGAGCGACAGCGTAGCGCCGGTCGCCACGCACTCGGTCCCGTTCTACAACAGCATCCCGGCCTCGGCCGAGAAGGCCTACCTGGAGTTGAACGGGGCGAGCCACTTCTTCCCGCAGACGGTCAACACGCCGACGGCGCGGCAGATGGTGGCCTGGCTCAAGCGGTTCGTCGACGACGACACCCGCTACGAGCAGTTCCTCTGCCCGGGCCCCAGCGGGTCGCAGATCGAGGAGTACCGCAACACCTGCCCCAGCGCCTGATCGTGTCGACCGGGACGGCCGCTGTCGGGCGGTCGTCCCGGTCGCGTGGGCGCATCGAAGGGTCTTGACGCGATCACCGAGAAACGTACACTGCGAGTGTAAATAACACCCGCCACGGCAGAGGGATGGGTGCATGGAGCGCGGCCTCGAACTGCACGACATCGGCGTCCGTTTCGGCGGCCTCACCGCCCTGGACCACGTCTCGCTCCGGGTGCCACCCCAGCGGGTGGTCGGCGTGATCGGGCCCAACGGCGCCGGCAAGACCACCCTGTTCAACGTGGTCTGCGGCTTCGTCGCACCGCAGACGGGTTCGCTCACCCTCGACAATCGGCCGCTGCGACCCCAACCCCACCGGCTGACCCGGCTCGGCATCGCCCGGACCCTCCAGGGGACCGGGCTCTTCGCGGGCCTCAGCGTGGTGGAGAACGTGATGACCGGCGCGTCCCACACCGCCCGTGCGGGTTTCGCGGCGGCGCTGTTCGGGTTGCCCGGCAGCGACCGCGACGAGCGCCGGCTGCGCCGGCAGGCCCTGGACGTCCTCGACGATCTGGGCATCGCCGCGCACGCCGAGGCCGCGCCCGGCACGCTGCCCTTCGCCGTACGCCAGCGGGTCGCCCTGGCCCGCGCGCTCGCCGCGCGGCCCCGGCTGCTGCTGCTCGACGAACCCGCCGGTGGCCTCGGCGCGGACGACATCGCCGAGCTGGCGGATCTGATCCGACGGCTGCCCCGGCGGGACGTCGACCCGTGCGCGGTGCTGCTCGTGGAGCACCACATGGATCTGGTGATGGACGTCTGCGACGAGATCGTGGTCCTCGACTTCGGCCGGGTGATCGCCACCGGGACCCCCGACGAGATCCGCGACGACACGGCGGTCACCGACGCGTACCTGGGCGCCCTCGTCGAGGAGGCCGCGTGAGCGCGAGGAGTGAGCCGGTTCTGCGAGCCCCGCAGTCGCGAACGCAAGAGGGCTCAGGGAGCGCGCCGGACCTGCTCGTGGTCCGGGGGCTGGTGGCCGGTTACGGCGCCGCGCCGGTGTTGCGGGCCGTCGACCTCACCGTGCCGGCCGGCACCATCGCCGCCGTCGTCGGCGCCAACGGCGCCGGCAAGACGACGCTGCTGCGGGCGCTCTCCGGCATGATCCGGCCGGCCGCCGGCCAGGTCGTCCTCGCCGGCGAGGACCTGCGGGGTACGCCGGTGGAGCAGCTCGTACGGCGCGGCATGGCGCACGTCCCGGAGGGCCGGGGCGTGATCGGCGAGCTGACGGTCGACGAGAACCTGCGGCTCGGTGGGCTGTGGCGACGCGACCGGGCGGACGCCGGCCGGGCCCTCGACGAGGTCTACGAGCTGTTCGAACCACTCGCGCGGCGTCGTCGCCACCTCGGGCACCAGCTCTCCGGTGGCGAGCGGCAGATGCTCGCGTTGGGCCGGGCGCTGGTCGGCCGGCCGCGCCTGCTGCTGCTGGACGAGCCGTCGCTGGGGCTGGCGCCCCGGGTGGTCGCCCAGATCATGGCCCTGCTGCGCCAGTTGCGCGACCGGACCGGCCTGACCGTGCTGCTGGTCGAGCAGAACGTGCGCAGCGCCCTCGCCGTCGCCGACCAGGGCGTCGTGATGTCCCTCGGCCAGGTGGTGATCGCCGCCCCGGCGGCGTCGCTGCGGGACGACGTCGACCTGCGCCACGCGTACCTCGGTTTCTGACCAGCACCGGACGTCCCTCGGAGGGAGAACAGTTGGACCGCTTCGTCTTCCTCACCGTCGACGGCCTGTCCCGGGGCGCGGTGTACGCCGCGTTCGCGCTCGCGCTGGTGCTCATCTGGCGGGCGGCCCGGGTCGTCAACTTCGCCCAGGGCGCGATGGCCGTCGCCGCCGCGTACGTCGCGTACTCGGTGTCCGCCGCGACGGGCGCGTACTGGCTCGGCTTCGTGGTCGCGATCGTCGCCGGCCTGCTGCTCGGGGCGCTGGTGGACCGGGTCGTGATGCGGCACGTCGACCACGCCTCACCGCTCAACCCGGTCATCGTCGCGCTCGGCCTGGTGCTGCTGATCCAGGCGGTGCTGGGCATGGTGTACGGCAACGAGTTCCGCCCCGCCGACGTCCCGTTCAGCCGGTCCGCCCTCACCGTCGGCGGGATCGCCGTGCTGTCGCCGTACGACCTGTTCGTCTTCGCCGCGATCGGCGTGGTGGTGAGCGGGCTGGGCTGGATGTTCGCCCGTACCTCGGTCGGGTTGCGGATGCGCGCGGCGGCGTTCGCGCCGGACGTCTCCCGCCTGCTCGGGGTGAACGTCGGCGGCATGTTGACGCTCGGCTGGGCGTTGGCGTCGGGCGTGGGCGCGCTCGCCGCGATGCTGGTCATCCCCACCGAGCTGGGCCTGCACCCGCACGCCATGGACCTGGTGTTCGTCTCGGCGTTCACCGCGGCGGTGGTGGGTGGGTTGGACAGTCCACCGGGGGCGGTCGTCGGCGGCCTCGCGGTGGGGCTGCTGCTCTCCTACGTGAGCGGGTACGCCGGCAGTGACCTCACCCCCCTCGCGGTGCTCGTCCTGCTGCTGGCGGTGCTGCTGGTGCGCCCCGGCGGGCTGTTCGCCCCGGTCGCGGCGAGGCGGGTGTGAGCGCGACCCGGGCGGTCCTGCCGCCCAGGCGCCGGCCGGTCGACGCCGACGAGCGCCCGCCCGAGCCTCGACGGGGGTCCACGCTGCTGCGGCACCTGGCCGTGGCGCTCGCCGTGGGCGCGCTGCTCGTGGCGGTCAGCTACACCGTCGAGCCGTTCCGGAACTTCCAGCTCGCCACGATCGCGGCGTACCTCTGCGCCACCGCTGGGTTGACCGTCCTCACCGGGCTCAACGGGCAACTCTCGCTGGGGCACGGGGCGTTGATGGCGACCGGGGCGTACATGGTGGCGCTGTGCCAGAACGCCTTCCTCGACCGAGGGTGGACCGGAGGCTGGCTGTTGGCGCTGTCGCTGTTCGTGGCGGTGCTGGGCACGGTCGTGGTCGGCGCGGTGGTCGGTGTGGCGGCGGCCCGGCTGCGCGGCCCCTACCTGGCCGGGGTGACGCTCGCCGTGGCCGTCGTCGTGCCGGCGCTGGCCGTCACCTTCGACGGCGTCCTGGGCGGCGAGCAGGGGTTGTCGGTGCCGGTGGAGCCGCCGCCGTTGGCGCTCGGCCCCTACTTCCCGTACGAGCGGTGGCAGCTCTGGGTCTCGGGCGCTGCCACGCTGCTGGCGCTGCTGCTGCTGGCGAACCTGGTCCGCAGCCGGTACGGGCGGACCTTCCGGGCCGTCCGCGACGACGAGGTGGCGGCCCGACTCGCGGGCATCCACGTGGCCCGTACGCAGGTTCTCGCGTTCGTGGTCAGCGCCGCCACGGCGGGGCTCGGCGGCGGACTGCTCGCGGTGCTGGCGCAGAGCGTGTCGCCCGGGGCGTTCTCGCTGACCCTGTCGCTCTTCCTGCTGATGGCCGTGGTGATCGGCGGTCTCGGCCGCCTCGCGGGCGCCCTCTGGGGGGCCGTGCTGCTGGTCGCCCTGCCCGACCTCACCCATTCCGTGACCGAGCTGCTCACCCTCTCGCCGGCGGTGGCGCAGCGGCTGGAGGGCAACCTCCCGCTGGCGATCTTCGGCGTCACGTTGATCGTCGTGATGATCGCCGCGCCCGGCGGTGTGCAGGGCCTGCTGGCCCGCCTCGGCCGGGCGCTGCTGGCCCGTTGGCCGGCGCGACATTCCTGAACTGTTCCCGGCCCGGCCTTCGCCGGGCGCCTCACCACCACACCGCTCCCACCCAACCGGACCGAGAAAGGTCGGTGTCTCCCATGCACCCTACGGCGCGACGCGGTCTCGCGATCGCCAGCACCATCGCTCTGCTCATCGCCGCTGCCGGCTGTGGCGGCGACGACGGCCCCGGCTCCGGCGGGAGGTCGGTGCCGGGGGTCACCGACACCGAGATCGTCGTCGGCACCCACATGCCGCTCACCGGGCCGGCCTCGGCCGGCTACTCCAAGATCGCGCCGGCGACGAAGGCGTACTTCGACTACGTCAACGCCAACGGCGGCGTGCACGGCCGGAAGATCACCTACAAGGTCATGGACGACGGCTACAACCCGGCGAACACCCAGCAGGTGGTACGCCAACTCGTGTTGCAGGACAAGGTCTTCGCCATCCTCAACGGCCTCGGCACGCCGACCCACAGCGGTGTGCTCGACTTCCTCAAGAGCAACCGGGTGCCGGACCTCTTCGTCGCCTCCGGCAGCCGTAGCTGGGACCAGCCCGACACCTATCCCGGCACGTTCGGCTTCAACCCGGACTACACCGTCGAGGGCAAGATCCTCGCCAACTACGCGAAGTCGAACCTGGCCGGCCAGAAGGTCTGCTTCCTCGGTCAGGACGACGACTTCGGCCGCGACAGCCTGGCCGGCGTGGAGAAGGTCCTCGGCGCTCAGGCGGTGGCGGTCAAGCAGACGTACGTCACCAGCAACACCAACGTCGCGCCGCAGATCGGCGCGTTCAAGGCGGCCGGCTGTCAGGTCGTCATGCTGGCGACCGTGCCCGGCTTCACCGCGCTGTCCATCGGCACCGCCGCGCGGCTGGGCTTCAAGCCGCAGTGGCTGGTGTCGAACGTCGGCGCCGACCAGCCGACCCTGGCCAAGCAGCTCGGCGCCGCCGCGCCGCTGCTGGAGGGCATGGTCGGCACCAACTACCTGCCGATGCAGAACGAAACCGCCAACCCGTGGATCCAGCTCTTCATGAAGATCAACAAGTCGCACAACGGGGACGCGCCGTTCGACGGCAACACCGTCTACGGCATGTCGGTCGGCTACCTGTTCGTGCAGGTGCTGCTCGCCGCCGGCAAGGACGTCACCCGCGAGAAGGTCGTCGACGCGGTCGAGAAGGGTGGCTTCCAGGGTCCTGGCCTCGCGCCGCTGCGCTTCGCCGCCGACGACCACTCCGGCTACGGCGGGCAGCGGTTGAGCAAGGTGACCGGGGGAGTCCAGAGCTACTTCGGGCCGACGTACGAGACCGACGAGCGGGACGGACCGGTCAAGGAGTACACCGCCGCGCCGGTCGCGCCGCCCGCGAACGGGGTTCCGACCGCCTCCTGACCCGCGCGCCATGGCGTCGTACGGCCCGGTCACCACGGCCGGGCCGTACGGCCCACGCGTTGACCAACACCTTCCGACTCTCATACTATTTGCACCGTGAATGCAATCCGGCCGGCCCGGATGACGCCGCCCACGCGTACGCGAAGCCTTTCGATCATCGCCTGTCTAGACTCGTCGCAGAGCCGGACGACACCGTGGCGGTGAAGGGGCGGGGGCGGATGAACAGGGTCGATACGCCGGCGCGGGTCGACGGACGGACGGCCCGCGCCGAGCGCACCCGGGCGGCCATCGTCGAGGCGCACCTGGCGCTCATCACCGAGGGCGACCTGCGGCCCACCGGCGAGCGCATCGCCGAACGGGCCGGGATCTCGCTGCGGACGCTCTGGACCAACTTCAAGGACATGGAGACGCTCTTCGAGGCCAGTGGCGCGGAGGTGCTGCGGCAGCAGGACGCCGCCTACCGGCCGATCTCGACGGCGTTGCCGCTGGCCAAGCGGGTCGACGCGTACTGCCGGCAGCGGGCGCGGCTGCTCCAGCTCATCGCGCCGTCGGCGCGGGCCGCCCAGATGCGCGAGCCCGTCTCCGAGCAGTTGCGCCGCAACCGCGTCAAGCACGTCGACCGGGTCCGTGACGAGGTCGAGCAGCTCTTCGCCGCCGAGCTGGCGCGCGCCGGGCGCGAGCGCGGCCAACTGCTCAACGCGGTGGTGGCGGCGAGCATGTGGCCGGCCTGGTCGATGCTGCGCTACGGCCTCGGTCTGGGGGTGGACGCCGCCCGCGCGGTGATGACCCGGACGGTGGGCGCGCTGTTGGCCGAGGTCGCGGCCGACTGATCCCAGCCTGTCCTCTTTCCATCCGCTTCTGGATGAGTGACACTGGGTCGCATGGTTACTGCATCACAAGTGCAAATAACTGTGCTGCGCGGCCGGGACGACCAGTGCGCGGCCGTCCGGAGCCTGGTCGACGGTGTCACCGACGGTGGCGGCGCTCTGCTCCTGCACGGCGAGCCGGGGTCGGGCCGCACCGCGCTGATCTCCTTCGCCCACCGGTACGCGAAGGACTGCGCCGTCCTGGCCGCCACCGGGCTGCCCGAGGAGGCGATGCTGCCGTACGCCGGCCTGCAACGCCTGCTCGACCCGGTGCGTGACCGCGCGAGCGCCCTGCCCGAGGAGCGCCGCCGCCTGCTGTACCGGGTCATGGACGGGGAGGGCTGCCCGCCCGAGCGCCGGCTGGCCCTGTCGGTGGCCGTCCTCGGGCTGCTCGCCGCGACCGCCCGGGAGCGTCCCCTGCTCGTCACGATGGACGACGTGGACCGGGGTGACCCGCAGACCACGCAGGTGCTCGCGGTCGTCGCCCGCCGGCTGCGGCAGCTGCCGGTGGTCGTCCTGCTCACCGCGGACGCCACCGCCACCGTCGACGGTCTCGTGACCCACCGGCTGGCCCCGCTGAGCGAGCGGGACAGCATCGCCGTCCTCACCGACCGACTGTCCGAGCGGCCCGCCGTCCCGGTCGCCGCCGCGCTCGCCGCCGTCGGTGGCGGCAATCCGCAGGCGCTCGTGGACCTCGCCGACGTGCTCACCCCGGCGCAGTGGCGCGGGGAGGAGTCGCTTCCGGCCGCGCCGCCGGCCGACGGCGCGCTGGCGCGCTCCTACCGGGCCCGCCTCGACCGGCTGCCGCCGGACACCCGCCGGATGCTGCTGCTCGCCGCGCTCGACGAGTCGGACGACGCGGCGACCCTGGTCCGCGCCGCCGACGCCGCCGGGATGGCCATCGAGGCGCTCGCCCCGGCCGAGGCCGCCGGACTGGTCCGCGTCGAGTCGGGCGGCGTCACGTTCGCGCAGCCCCTGGCCCGCGCGATGGTCGCGGCCGCCGCTCCGCTCGCGCAGCGGCGGGCCGCGCACCAGCTGCTCGCGGGCGTACTCGATCCGCTCGGCCAGCGGCTACGGCGGGCGATGCACCTCGCCGCCGCGACCGCGGGCGCCGATCCGGTCCTCGCCGCCGAGTTGGAGCGGGCGGCGGCCGGTGGACGTAGCGGCTGGGCCGTGGCGTCGGCGGCGCTGTGCCGGGCCGCCGCGCTCAGCGACCACCCCGACGACGCCGCCGCCCGCCTGCTCGCGGCCGCCCGGTACGCCTGGGCCGGCGGCCAGCCCGGCCAGGCCCGCCTCCTGCTCGACCGTCTCCGCGCCACCTGCGCGGACCCGCTCGTGGAGAGTCAGGCCGGGCTGCTGCGCGGCGAGATCGACCTGCGCTGCGAGGACGCCACCGGCGCGGCGGCCACCCTGCTGTCCGCCGCGCGGGGTGTGGCCGCCGTCGACCGTGCCCGGGCCATCCAGGGGCTGGCACGCGCCGGTGAGGCCGTCTGCTTCGCCGGCGACCAGTACCGGTACGCCGAGGTCGGCCGGCGTGCCGACGCGCTCCGCCAGCGGGACGACCCACCGGCCGTGGAGCTGACCGGATGCCTCGTCACCGGGGTGGCGGCCACCCTGCGGGGCGACCACGAGCGGGCCGGCCCCGCACTGCGGCGGGCGGTCGTGCTGGGTGGTCGCCTCGCCGGGCCGGAGCTGACCCCGACCGCGCTCGCCTGTGCGGCGGCGGCCGGGCTGGTGGTGGCCGTGGACGGCGCCGCGCACCGCCTCGCCGAGCGCGCCGTCGGGTTGGCACGCGAGCACGGCGAGCTGTCCATGCTGTCCCGTGCGTTGGAGCTGCGGGCGGTCGCCGAGTACTGGCTGGGGCGGCACGAGGTGGCGGCCGAGACCTCCCGGGAAGGGCTGCGCGTGGCGCGGGCCACCGGCCAGTTCAACTGCGCGAACGTCCACCTGGGAATGCTGGCCGTGCTGGCCGCCGTACGCGCCGACCGCGAGAGCAGCCTGCGGCGGATCCGGGAGATCGGTACGACGCCGACACCGGGCAGCCGACCGCACGCCCTCGCCGGATGGGCGCTGGCCGTGCTCGACCTCGTCGATGGTCGGCACGCGGAGGCGGCGACCCGCCTTGCGTCCCTGGCCAGCCTCGGCACCGGTCGGGGCCAGGTGCTCGTCCAGGTGATGGCCACCCCGTACCTGGTGGAGGCGGCCGCGTACCTGCCGCACCGCCCGGCGGCGACCGCCGCGCTGGCGGCCTTCGACAGGTGGGCGAGCAGCACCGCGAGCCCGCTGCGCCGGGCGCTGTCGGCCCGCTGCCACGCGCTGTTGGCGCCCCGGGGCGGCGTCGAGGCGGAGCGGGAGTTCCGGACGGCCCTGCGGTTGCACCCGACGGAGGCCGGCGCGTTCGAGCGGGCCCGCACCGAACTGCTTTTCGGCCAGGAGTTGCGCCGCAGTCGGCGACCCCGCGACGCCCGGGAGCACCTGCACCGTGCCTGGGAGGCGTTCACCCTGCTCGGGGTCGGTCGCTGGGCCGAGGTGGCCACGGCCGAGCTGCGCGCCGCCGGGGAGTCGGTCGGGCCGCCGGATCTGCCGGCGGCGCGGCTGCTGACCGGTCAGCAGCTGCGGATCGCCCGACTGGTCGCCGAGGGCGCGACCAACCGGGAGATCGCCGCCCGGATGTTCCTGTCCACCCGGACGGTCGACCACCACCTCCGCAACGTCTTCCACCGGCTCGGCATCCGGTCCCGTACGGAGCTGGCCCGCGCGTTCGCCGGGGAACAGCACGCCGGCCTCGCCTCCGACCGCTGAGCGCCGTCCCGCTCTGGACGGCGTTAACTATCACCGCTAGTTTGGCGTCAGGCACCCTCCAGCACTAAGGACACCCGCATGCGCGTCTTCACCTCCGTCGACGAGCTGACCGCCGCAATCGGCGAGACCCTCGGCCCCGGTCCCTGGCAGCCGATCGAGCAGGACCGCGTGAACCTGTTCGCCGACGCGACCGACGATCAGCAGTGGATCCACGTCGACCCGGAACGCGCGGCGGCCGGTCCGTTCGGCGCCCCGATCGCGCACGGCTTCCTCACCCTGTCGCTGGTGCCGGCGCTGGCCGGTCAGCTCTACCGCGTCGAGGGCGTCGCCATGGGAGTCAACTACGGGCTGAACCGGGTGCGGTTTCCCGCGCCGCTGCGGGTCGGTGCCGCCGTACGGGCCAGTGCGGTCATCGCCGAGGTGTCGCCCGTCAGCGGTGGGGTGCAGTTGGTCACGGCGGTGACGGTGCACAGCGACGGCGGCGACAAGCCCGTCTGCGTCGCCGAGACGGTGAGCCGCCTCTACCGCGCGGCGAGCCGCTGAGGTCACCGGTCGCCGGTCGCCGCGAACAGCTCGGCCAGCGGTGACCCTCGGTCGCCTCCGTGCGGGCGGATGCGTTCGTGAGCGTGATGCCTGAGAGGCATCAAGATGACTCTGCGGCATCACGCTCAACAGCACATCGGCACGGCGGCCAGCCACAGCGGATGGTCAGCGCCCCAGGCACCTAACTGTGCGCCGGAGCATGCCAAGCCGGGCACAAGGGCGGGTAGAAGCCTTGGTCCCGTTGGCGTCAGTGTGCCGTCGACCAGGTATTGACCTGGTCGTACCTCGGCAGGTTCGGTCGCACGGCGAGGCCGTCACGGACGGCTTCCGCGGTACTCAGGGACGCCGCCAGGGCCGCGCGGAAAAGCAGGGAACCGGTGCTGATTCGTCGGACGCCCAGTTCTGCCAGGGCGGTGACGGTGTGCCGGCCGGGTAGGAACAGGATATTTACCGGTACGTCGACCGCCGACACGACGGCGGCGACATGGGCCGGCTCCGCCAGGCCGGGAACGAATACCCCGTCGGCGCCGGCGTCCGCGTAGAGCCGTACGCGGCGTAGGGTCTCGGCGAGGTCGCCGGGGCGCTGCCAGTGGGTGTCGGTCCGAGCGTTGACGAACAGGTGGGGGACCTCCCGCTTCACCGATCGGATCAACGCCGCGTGCGCTTCGGCGGGTCCCATGGCGTCCTCCATGTTGACGCCGACCGCGCCGGCCGCGGCCACGGCGACCGCGGTGCCGACCGAACCGGTCTCGATGTCGACGGTGAGGTGTACCGGCAGCTTCGCCAGCGCGCGGGTCAGGCGCAGCGTCTCGGCGTCGGCGGCACCCGTGCCGTCGGGGAGGCCGGCTGCGGCCGCTACGCCAAGGCTCGTGGTGCCGAGTGCGGAAAAGCCGGCCTCGACCAGACATCGGGCTGACGCGACGTCCCACACGTTCGGCAGGACAAGCGGATCACCGCTGCGGTGCAGGGCGGCGAAGTCGTTCATGCGACGGCTCCTTCGACGAGCGCGAGGGCATGGGCGCGTCCCGGGCAGCGGCGTGGCCCCGCCCCGAATGCCAGATCGCCTGCCAGCCGCACCTGCACCACCTCGCCGGCTTCGACCGTGACGTCACCGACGATGGCTTTGACGAGCGCCTGCCGCTTGGTCGCCGGGACCGGCGGGTCGTCACGTAGCACGTCGTCAACGGCGCGGTGCCGGGCCCGTTCGGTCATTGCCACGGTGGCGTCGCAAGCCTGCACGAGTAGCCCGATGCGGGCCGCGGTCGGCTCGTCGAAGACGCCACCGAAGGCCGCAACCAGCCGGGCGACCGCCGCGTCCGCTCTGGGTTCGTCGCCGGTGCCGGGCTGGTAGGCCTGCGTGACATCGCCTACGAGGTCCACCACGGGCTCGTCGATGCCCATCTCGCCGGCGAGGACTGCCACCGGATGCATCGGACCGTAACCTCCGAGGGACTCCGGCGGGATCGTATCCAGGATCGCGACGGACAACGCGCGTCGGCGCTCGTGGGCCTCTCCGGTACTGAACCGGCCGACCGTGGCGCGTAGCCAGGCGAGTCCGGCGGCCCCGGACGGGACCGGCGGCACCACGAAGGCCGGGTCGTTCAGGACGGCGAGAGCGGTGTCGCGGCCGTTGATCTGCTGCATCAGGCGAAGGTACGGCCGGGATCGTTCGGCGGCGGCCGAAAGGGAACGACCTACGCTGGGCAGGTGACCTCAGCCACCGACCTGGCGTCGCTCGCTGCTCTGCTGGCTGACGAGAGCCGGGCCGCAATGTGCCTCGCGCTGCTCGACGGCCGCGCGTGGACCGCCGGCGAGTTGGCGTCGCACGCGGGCGTCGCACCCTCCACTGCGACCGAGCACCTGCACCGCCTCATCGACGGCGGGCTGCTCGTCGAGCGACGCCAGGGTCGTCACCGGTACGTACAACTCGCCGGCCCGTCCGTCGCGCAGCTTCTCGAGGACCTGGCGGCTCGGATCGAGCACCGCCCAGCCTCGCCGCGAGGGCTGCGGGCGGTGACGGCGAACTCGGCCCTGCGACGCGGCCGCACCTGCTACGACCATCTTGCCGGACGGCTCGGCGTGGCGGTGACCGACGCGATGACCCGCGCGGGACTGCTGGACCAGGCCGGTGGTTTCGCCTTGACCGCGGCCGGCCTGGCCTGGCTCACCGACCCGCTCGGGCTGAGCCCCGAGGACCTACGGCCCGGCAACCGACCCCTCGCACGCGGATGCCTCGACTGGACGGAGCGGCGGCAGCACCTCGCCGGGTTGGCCGGGGCAAAGCTGTGTGAGACGTTCCTCGGCAACGAGTGGGTGGCCCGGATCGGGTCCGGTCGGGCGGTCCGGCTCACCCCGAACGGAAAAGCAGCTCTGCGGGACCTCCTGGGCCTCTCCGGCGTCGATTGACGGGTGCCCGGGCGGAGGACGAACGCCCGCTCCTCGACAGATCCGGACGCCGAGCGGCGGGGCGCTCGGCGCCCGACCGTTACGCGTCCTGAGCTATTGGTACCTGTGGGGGCGGCGAGAAGGTCCTCGCCGCCCCCACGTTCGGTGCCAGTGCGTGTCAGGCGACCGTGCAGGCGGTGCCGTTGAGCGTGAAGGCGGTCGGCTTGCCGGCGTTGCCGGTGTGGGTGGCCTGGAAGCCGATGTCGACCGAGGTGTTCGGGGCGATGGTGCCGTTGTAGGAGACGTTGCGGGCGGTGACCGCGCCGCTGGTCGGGGAGTAGCTGGCGTTCCATCCGCCGGTGATGGTCTGGCCGCCCGGCAGGGTGAACGCCAGGGCCCATCCGTTTATCGCGCTGCTGCTCGTGTTGGTGACCGAGACGGCCGCGGTGAGCCCGTTGTTCCAGGCGTTGACCGTGTACGTCACCCGGCAGCCCGCCGACGGCGGCGGCGTGGTGGGCGGGGGAGTGGTCGGCGGTGGGGTGGTCGGCGGCGGGGTGGTCGGCGGGGGAGTGGTCGGGGGCGGGGTGGTCGGCGGCGGAGTGGTGGTGGGTGGGGTATCCCCGCCGATGCTGCCGGGAACCGCGCGCAGGGCGTCGTACCAGGCGACGGCCATCTTGCGGTAGCCCGTGGCGTTGGGGTGCACGCCGTCGGCCAGGTCGCTGAGCGTCAGCGCGCTGTACATGTCGACCAGGTGGACGCGCTTGCCGGCCGAGGCGCGGGTCTGCACGATCCCCGGGATCGCCGCGTTGTAGCCCCGGACCACGTTGTCCGCGCCGGACTTCGGAATGATCGTGGCCACGAACACGTCCGCGTTCGGTGCGGTGTTGGTGATGCGGTCGACCAGGGTGGCCAGCCGGCCCGGCGCTCCGGAGGTGTCGCCGTACATGTCGTTCGTGCCGATGTGCAGCAGCACGGTGCGCGGGTTGGTGGCGCGCAGCCAGTTCACGATGTTGGCGTCGATCTGCGCGATGGTCCAGCCGGAGTGGCCCTCGTGGTCGTGGTCACCGAGGCTGGACGGGCCGTTGAACATCGAGCCGACGAAGTCGATCCGGTAGCCGCCGGACGTGAACCGCTGCCAGAGTTCGATCCGGTAGCCACCCGCGACGTTGAAGCCGTCGGTGATCGAGTCGCCGAGGGGCATGACGCGTACCCCGCCGTTGGATTCGGCGCTCGCGGGCGCGGTCGCCACCGGTACGGCGGCGGTCATGGCCGCGACGGCAGCCAGTGCCGCCCACCACAGCCGGGCCCGGCGGGGCCTCGGGCTCGTCGCGGGCCTGGTGGGTGTCGGGGGTACGGGTTTACCAAGGGTCACAGGGCTCATGAGGGCTTCCTCGGGTGGTGGGTCGACGACCAGGAACCCGGACGTCGGGATGTGCCCTTCACCCCGCCCGGACGCACCATAGCTTGTTATCGCTAACACCGGCAATGCATCGACCGCCGGCCATGGCTTGTTCAGCTCGCGAGCGTCGCGGCGAGCCAGCGCAGTTGCCGCCGGACGTGCAGGGCCTCGCCGCTCTCGTGACCGTTGAACGGGTACACGTGCATCTCCCGCCGCGGCGCGTCGGGTCGGCCGGTCGCGGCGCCGTACTGGTTGTAGGCCGCGAAGCCGGTGCTCGGCGGGCACACATTGTCGCGCAGGCCGATGCCGAAGTGCGCCGGTGCGGTGGCCCGCCGGGCGAAGGTCACCCCGTCGACGTAGGACAGCGTGCGCCGGACCGCGGGCTCGGCCTCCCGGTGGACCGCCAGGAACCGGGCGATCTCACCGTACGGCGAGGCGTCGCTGAGCGCGATGGCGTGCTGGACGTCGCAGAGGAACGGCGCGGTGATCAGCACCGCCGCGAGGTCGTCGACCAGGCCGGCGACGGCCAGGGCCACGCCCCCGCCCTGGCTGTTGCCGAGCAGGGCGACCCGTCCCGGGTCGACGCCGGGCAGGGCGCGTACCGCCTCGACGGCCCGGACGGCGTCCGTGATCAGCCGTCGGTAGTGGTAGTCGTGCGGGTCGAGGATGCCCCAGGTCGCCGGCCAGGGGCCTCCGGGCGCGCCGTGCGGGTCGGCGGTGTCCCCGGCGGCGTACAGCCCGGACTGGCCCCGGTTGTCCATCAACAGGTGCGCGTACCCGGCCGCCGGCCAGACCAGCCGCTCGTGCGGGAGGCCACGCCCGCGTCCGTAGCCGGCGTACTCCACCACGGCGGGCAGCGGTTCGGGTACGCCCGCCGGGCGGGTGAACCAGGCCCGTACCTCGTCGCCGTCGAAGCCCGCGAACGTGACGTCCCAGGTGTCGAACACGCGCAGGCCGGTGGGCTCGGGGCGGACGTCGACGAGCGCCGGACGGGCGGCGGCAGCGGCGAGCGTGTCGTCCCAGAACCGGTCGAAGTCCTCCGGTTCGGCGACGGTGGGGCAGTATCGCTCGAGCTCGTCGAGGCGGACAGCGGGGTCGGACACGGTTCCTCGCAGGGGTCAGCGCGGCGGGGCGGGGGGCGCGGTGCTCTCCCGGACGACCAGCTCGGTCACCAGATCGATCCGGCTGGTCGCCGGGACCGTTCCGGCGGACAGGTCGAGCAGCATCTGGGTGGCGATGCCGGCCATGTCGCGCAACGGCTGGTTGATCGTCGTCAGGGCCGGGTCCGTCCAGGTGGCGAGCGGCAGGTTGTCGTACCCGATCACCGAAAGGTCCTCGGGGACGCGCAGGCCGCACCGACGTGCGGCCCGGAGCACCCCCATCGCCTGGATGTCCGAACCGGCGAAGATCGCCGTGGGTCGGTCCGGTCGTTGCAGGAGCTGGAGCCCGTGGGTGTGCCCGGCCCCGGCGGAGAAGCTGCCGTAGCGGACCAGATCGGGGTCGAGGGTGAGGCCGGCCTCTTCGTGCGCGGACTGGAATCCGGCGGCCCGGGCCCGGCTGCACAGCATGTCGGGTGGCCCGGAGATGACGGCGATCCGCTGGTGCCCGAGCTCGATCAGGTGTCGGGCGGCGAGCAGGCCGCCGTTGAAGTTGTTCGAGCCGACGGTGGGCACGGAGGCCGAGGTCGCGCTGTCGGTGTCGATCACGACGAACGGTACCCCCTGACGCCGCAGGAGCTGCTGTTGCGCGTCGGTGAGGTGGCAGAGGACGAACAGCACGCCCAGCGGACGCTGACCGAGCAGGGTGTCGAGCCATCGCGCCGCCGGACGGTGCGCGCCGCCGAGCTGCGACACGGCGAGACTGACGCCGAGGACGCTCGTCACCGCCTCGACCCCGCGCAGGACCTCCATCGCCCAACCGGTGTCGAACTCGTGGAAGACGAGGTCGATCCGACGGGTGGCGGACGAGGAGCGCCGACTGCGGCGCTGGTACTGGTGTCGGTCGAGACTCTCCTCGACGCGCGCCCTGGTGCCGGGGGAAACGTCCTCGCGTCCATTGAGGACCTTGGAGACCGTCGCGACCGACACTCCCACGTCGTGGGCGATCGTCGCGATGGTGGTGGTGGAGCCGGGTGGGCCGAGCGGGTGGTGCTCTGTCATCGCAGCCTCGTACAGCATCCGAAAGTTTCGGACGACACTAACACGATCAGTCGACGATTCTCGTCGATGCAGCTAGGCGGCCTGGTAGGCATCCCAGGACGCATCGAAACTCTTGACACGCTCAGGCAGCGGACTTAGGTTGCCGAAAAGGTTGCTCTGGTTTCCGGAAAGTTTCGGATTGTGGAACCGCGCGCCATGAACCGGTCCCACGACGGCGCGGTTCGTGGCCGAGCTAAGGGGTCTCGGCATGAGAAGTCAGCAGCCCGCCGACGCTGAACCGGCGTCCCGCGACGCCGCACCGTGGCGCGACAATCGGCGGTCGCCGTCCGAGCGGGCCGAGGCGTTGCTCGCGCTGATGTCCGTCGAGGAGAAGGTCGCCCAACTCTTCGGGGTGTGGGTCGGCGCCGACGCGTCCGGCGAGGGTGTCGCGCCGCACCAGTCCGACATGGTCGCCAACACCCCGTCGTGGGACACGATCATCCGCTACGGGCTGGGTCAACTCACCCGCCCGTTCGGCACCGCGCCGGTCGACCCGGTGCTCGGCGCGCGCTCGTTGGCCGCCTCCCAGGAGCAGATCGTCGCCGCCAGCCGATTCGGCATCCCGGCTCAGGTGCACGAGGAGTGCCTGACCGGGTTCGCGGCGTGGAAGGCCACCGTCTACCCGACACCGCTGGCCTGGGGCGCCTCGTTCCACCCCGAGCTGGTCGAGGAGATGGCCGGCCGGATCGGCGCGTCGATGCGCGCCGCGGGCGTGCACCAGGGCCTCGCGCCCGTCCTCGACGTAACCCGCGACTACCGCTGGGGCCGGACCGAGGAGACGATCGGGGAGGACCCGTACCTGGTGGGCACGACCGGCGCGGCGTACGTGCGAGGGCTCGAGAACGCCGGAATCGTGGCCACCCTCAAGCACTTCGCCGGCTACTCCGCTTCCCGGGGCGGCCGTAACCTCGCCCCGGTGTCGATGGGCCGTCGCGAGCTGGCCGACCACATCCTGCCGCCGTTCGAGATGGCCCTGCGACTCGGCGGCGCGCGGTCGGTGATGAACTCCTACGCCGAGATCGACGGCATGCCCGCCGCCGCCGACGAAGACCTGCTGACCGGGCTGCTGCGCGACGAGTGGGGCTTCACCGGCATCGTGGTCGCCGACTACTTCGCCGTACGGTTCCTCGAGACCCTGCACGGCCTCGCCGGGAACGCCGTCGACGCCGCCCGCCTCGCCCTGCGCGCCGGCATCGACGTGGAACTACCCACCGTGGACGCCTTCGGCGACGCCCTCGTGCAGGCGGTGCACGCCGGCGAGGTCGACGTGGCGCTGATCGACCGGGCGGCGCGTCGGGTGCTGATCCAGAAGATCGAGATCGGCCTGCTCGACGAGGACTGGCGGGCCCTGCCCGACGACGTCGCGGCCCTGCGCCTCGACGACGAGGCCGGCCGGGACGTCGCCGTACGCCTGGCCCGCGAGTCCGTCGTGCTGCTGCGCAACACCGGCGTGCTGCCGCTGCCCGTCGCGAGCCGGGTCGCCCTGGTGGGTCCGCTCGCCGACGACCCGATGGCCATGCTGGGCTGCTACACGTTCCCCAACCACGTGGGCGTCAACCATCCCGACCACGGCCTCGGCGTGGAGATCCCCACGCTGCGCGACGAGCTGGCCCGCCGCGTCCCGCTGCTGGTCCACGAACCGGGCTGCGCCGTCACCGGCGAGGACGCGTCCGGCATCCCGGCAGCGGTCGCCGCGGCGGCCAACGCGGACGTGTGTGTGCTCGCCGTCGGGGACCGGGCGGGAATGTTCGGCCGCGGCACCTCCGGCGAGGGCTGCGACGCCGCCGATCTGCGGCTGCCCGGCGTGCAGGCCGACCTGGTCCGGGCCGTCCTCGCCACCGGCACCCCGGTGGTGCTGGCGCTGCTGACCGGCCGCCCGTACGCGCTCGGCCCGGAGTTCGACGCGGCGGCGGCCGTGGTGCAGGCGTTCTTCCCCGGCCAGCTCGGCGGGCAGGCGCTCGCGGAGGTGCTCACCGGCGCGGTGAACCCGTCCGGGCGGCTGCCGGTGAGCGTGCCCCGCCACGCCGGCGGGCTGCCGGGCACCTACCTGGCACCGCCGCTCGGACGACGCAACAAGGTGTCCTCCATCGACCCGACCCCGGCGTACCCGTTCGGCCACGGCCTGAGCTACACCACCTTCGAGTGGTCCGACGCGACCGTCGTGGGTGAGGCGCGGGACGAGCCGACTCCCTGGCCGGTGGACGGCGAGATCCAGGTGCGGATCACCGTGGCGAACACCGGTGACCGGGCCGGCGTCGAGGTCGTGCAGCTCTACCTGCACGACCCGGTGGCGCAGACCACCCGCCCGGTGCACCGGCTGGTCGGCTTCGCCCGGGTGCCGCTGGAACCCGGAGCGCGGGCGCACGTCACCTTCGGCGTACCGGCCGACGTCACGTCGTTCACCGGTCGCTCCGGCCGGCGTGTGGTCGAGCCCGGTGCGGTCGAGCTGCGGTTCGGGCGCTCCAGCGGAGAGGTCGTGGACGCCCTGACGCTGCGGCTCACCGGGGCCGAACGCGAGGTCGGACACCAGCGGGACCTGCTCACGTCGGTGCGGATCGAGCCGCTCGTGGCCGTTCCGCACTCCGCATAGGAGGCGAGGATGTCATCTGACACGTTACGGCCCCCGCCGCCGGCGCCACCCGGCGCCGCGGTGGAGGCCAGCGTCCCCGCCCCACGCGCGCCCGGTCGGCGGCGCACCTGGCGACAGGCACTGCGCCGGGACTGGCAGCTCTACTCGCTGGCCGTCCTTCCGCTGCTGTTCTTCCTGGTCTTCCGGTACCTCCCGATGATCGGCAACGTCATCGCGTTCCGCCGGTTCAAGCCGGGTGGGAGCATCTTCGGTGAGTACTGGGTCGGGCTGCGGTACTTCCGGATGTTCCTCACCGACCCGACGTTCTGGGACGTGTTCACCAACACGCTGGTGCTCGGGGCGCTGACCCTGCTGTTCTGCTTCCCGCTGCCGATCGTCCTCGCGCTGCTGCTCAACGAGGTACGCGCCCGACGGCTGCGGCGGTTCGTGCAGTCCGTGTCGTACCTGCCGCACTTCCTGTCGATCGTGATCGTCGCGGCGATGGTCATGCAGATGACCTCGGTCGACGGCACGATCAACCAGATCGTGCAGGCCGCCGGCGGCGAGGCGGTGCCGTTCCTGCAACGCGCCGAGTGGTTCCGGACGATCTACGTGTCGTCCGAGGTCTGGCAGACGGTCGGCTGGGGCACCATCCTCTACCTCGCCGCGCTCACCACCGTCGACGACGACCTGTACGAGGCGGCCCGGATCGACGGGGCCAACCGCTGGCGGCAGACCTGGCACGTCACGCTCCCGGGCATCCGGCCCACCATGGTCACGTTGCTGATCCTCAACATCGGCTCCTTCATGGCGGTCGGGTTCGAGAAGATCCTGCTGCTCTACAACCCGCTGACCTACCCGACCGCCGACGTGCTGTCGACGTACCTGTTCCGGATGGGCTTCGGGTCCAGCAACTTCAGCTACGCCGCCGCCATCGGGCTGTTCGAGGCGGTCATCGGCCTCACGCTGGTCCTGACGGCGAACCTGATCGCCCGGCGCACGGTGGGGACGAGCCTGTGGTGAGCGTCGACGCCACCGACACGGCCCGCGCCGGCGACCTGCCCGCCCGCGTCCGGCCCCGCAGCATCCGGCCCACCCGGGGCTACCGCGTGTTCCAGGCCGCCAACGCCGTGGTGCTCAGCATCGTGGTGGTGGCGACCCTCTATCCGTTCGTCAACGTGGTGGCCACCTCACTCAGCGACGAGCGGTACATCATCGCCGGCCAGGTCAACCTCGTGCCGCGCGGGTTCAACCTGGACACCTACCGGCTCGTGCTGGGCGACTCGCTCTTCTGGACCAACTACCGCAACACCGTCTTCTACACCGTCGTCGCCACGGTCATCTCGATCGTGCTGACCACCTGCTACGCCTACGTGCTGTCGAAGAAGCACCTGCGGGGTCGTACGGCGCTGGTCGGCATCGCGGTCTTCACCATGTTCTTCACCGGCGGCCTGATCCCCAACTACGTGCTCGTGACCAGCCTCGGCATGAAGAACACCGTCTGGGCCATCGCGGTGCCCAACGCGATCAACGTGTTCAACCTGCTGGTGATGAAGGCGTTCTTCGAGTCGCTGCCCACCGAGCTGGAGGAGGCCGCCGCCGTCGACGGGCTCAACACGTACGGCATCCTGCTGCGCATCGTGCTGCCCCTGTCGAAGGCGATCGTCGCCACGATGGTGCTGTTCTACGCCGTGGCCTTCTGGAACTCCTGGTTCGCCGCCTTCCTCTACATGGACCAGCAGGAGCTGTGGCCGGTGACCGTCTATCTGCGCAACCTGATCGCCGGAGCCACCGGCGCGGAGAACGTCGGCGCGATCGCCGAGGCCGACGAGGTGCAGGCCGAGGCGACGCTCAAGTCCGTGACGATCGTGCTCACGACCCTGCCCATCCTGCTGGTCTACCCGTTCGTCCAGCGGTACTTCGTTCGCGGCGTGATGCTCGGCGCCGTGAAGGGTTAGCCAGCACGTCCACCTTTCCTCCACCGAACCCGAAAGGACCGCCATGCTCCACCGATCGTGGCGCCGCGTCGCGACAGCGGTAGCCGTGCTGCTCACGGCGACCAGCATCGCCGCCTGCAGTGATGACCCGTCCGACGCCAAGGACCTGTCGGAGAACAAGGCCGGTGCGATGGCCGACTACGGCATCGGCAAGCAGTTCAAGGCGAGCGAACCGGTCTCCTTCTCCATCCTGTACAACAACCACCCGAACTACCCGCTGCGCGAGGACTGGCTCTTCTGGTCGGAGCTGAAGTCGCGGGCCAACGTCACCCTCACGCCGGTCGCCGTGCCGTTGAGCGACTACGAGCAGAAGCGCAGCCTGCTGATCGGCGCCGGCGACGCCCCGATGATCATCCCGAAGACGTACCCGGCGCAGGAGGACGCGTACGTCTCGTCGGGGGCGATCCTGCCGGTCAGCGACTACCTGGACCTCATGCCGAACCTTCAGGACAAGATCTCGAAGTGGAACCTGAAGCCCGAGATCGACACGCGGCGTCAGGAGGACGGCAAGTTCTACCTGCTGCCCGGCCTGCACGAGAAGCCCTGGCACGACTACTCGCTGGCGATCCGCACCGACATCCTCGACGAGCTGAAGCTGGCCCCTCCGAAGACCTGGGACGAGCTGTACACGGTGCTCAAGGCGATGAAGGCCAGGTACCCGGACGTCTACCCGTTCTCGGACCGGTGGAGCAAGCCCAACCCGGCCGGCAACCTGCTCAACCTCCTGGCCGTGTCGTACGGACTTCAGGGCGCGGGCTGGAACTTCCAGCACACGAGCTGGGACGCCGACAGCAAGAAGTTCGTCTACACCGGTGCGAGCGACAAGTACAAGCAGATGCTTCAGTACCTCAACAAGCTGGTGAAGGAAAAGCTGCTCGACCCGGAGAGCTTCACCCAGACCGACGACCAGGCCCGGCAGAAGCTGGCCAACAGCAAGTCCTTCGTGATCAGCGCCAACGCGCAGGCCGTGGTGAACGACTACCGACCGGACCTGGCGAAGACCAATCCCAAGGCCAGGATCACCAAGATTCCGCTGCCGATCGGGCCGGCCGGTGAGATCAACCCGGCCAGCCGCATGGAGAACGGCGTGATGATCTCCTCGAAGGCCCGCGACAGCAAGAACTTCGTGGCGATGATGCAGTTCATCGATTGGCTCTGGTACTCCGACGCCGGCCAGGAGTTCGCCAAGTGGGGTGTCGAGGGCACGACCTTCGTCCGGGACGCCGCAGGCATGCCCAAGCTGGCGCCCGACGTCAACGTCATCGGGCTCAACCCCAAGGCCGCCAAGCACCTCCAGAAGGACTTCGGCTTCTACAACGGTGTCTTCGCGTACGGCGGCAAGCCGGAACTGGTGCAGGGCTTCTTCGCCCCGGAGGAGCAGGAGTTCCAGAAGGTCATGAACGCCCGCACGCCGGTCGCGGTACCTCCGCCGCACCCGTTGACCGACGAGGAGCGGGAGCAGGCGTCCCTGTGGGAGACGCCGCTGAAGGACGCCGTCTACCAGGCGACCCTCCAGTTCGCGCTGGGCCAGCGGGACTTCGCCCAGTGGGACGCCTACCTGGCCGAGCTGAAGGGCAAGAACATGGACGCCTACCTGGACATGGTCAACAAGGCGTACGACCGGTACCAGAAGGACCATCGCTGACGTGTCGGCCGGTCCGGTGACGGCCCCGGACCGGCCGACCACGGCAAACCGCGCGGGGATCGCCTGCGGACGGGAAGGAGGACAGTGAACGACGCTGCGCAGGCTGGGCGGCAGATCGGCGACGGACCTCTGTCCCGGATCGCGTCCCGCATCTACATCCTGCTCGTGGTCGAGGCGCTGCTCCTCGTCACCACACTGCCCGCCCTGCTTCCGCTGCTGCTGCTCGACCGGGACCCCAGCAACCTGCCACTGGTCGCGCTGCTGCTGGTGCCGGTCGGACCGGCCATCTCCGCCGCCCTCTACGCCCTGCGCCACCAGCGGACCGACCTGACCGACCTGCGACCCGCCGCGCTGTTCTGGCGGGGCTACCGCGGCAATGTCGGGGGCGCGCTGCGGGTCTGGACGCCGACGCTGCTGTGGTTGACGGTGCTCGCGCTGAACCTCGCCTACCGTGACGCGGTCGGCCTGCCGAGCTGGTGGGTGGTCCCGCTGATCCTGGTCGCGGTCGGGGTGACCCTCTGCGCGCTCAACGCGCTGGTGATCACCTCGCTGTTCGAGTTCCGTACCCGTGACGTCCTGCGCCTGGCCGTGCACTTCCTCGTGCGGACTCCCGGTGTCACCGCCGGCAACGCCCTGCTGCTCGCGGCGGCGGCCGGGATCACCGCCGTCTTCTCCGAGGCGGTGCTGGCACTGCTCGCCTCGGTCGTGGCCCTGGGGGTCCTGCGCGTCGCCGACCCGATGGTCCACCTGATCCGGAAGGAGTTCGTCGCATGAGCCGCTGCACGACCGCCGAGGTGATCGTTCCGCGGGGGGACGCGTGAACGCCGACCTGGAGGATCCGGTGTTCGTGGCCGAGCCGCCCAATGTCGATGATCCACGCGTACACCCCGCCTGGCTGCCACCGGAGGCGTTCCGGGCGCTCGGCGCGCGGCGCGTCCTCGTGCACGGCGACGGGCTGCTCGTCGACACCGTTCTCGACGAGGTGACGCGGGCCTGCACGCGCTACGGCGGGCGGGTGTGGCATTCACCCTCCTGGGACGTCGACGTCGACCTGGTGCTCACCCTGCGCGGGGCGAGCGAGCTGCCCAGCTCCGCCGTGCAGGCGGCCCGTGCGGCGGGGGAGGCGGCGCTCGCCGACACCGGCGAGGCGCTCGGCGACGAGGGGTTCCTGCTGGCCCGCAGCGGCGAGACGACGGTGGTGCTGGCCGACGCGCCGGCCGGCCTTCTCTACGGGCTGTTCCACGTCGTACGCCTCTGCGCGGCGGCCTTCGACCCGGCCCGCCCAGCCGAGCTGCACCGGCCCGCGCTGCGCCGACGCATGCTCAACCACTGGGACAACGTGGCCGTGCACCCGGTGATGGGCCAGGTCGAACGGGGGTACGCGGGCGGCTCGATCTTCTGGGCCGGTGGCCGCCCGCGCGGGGACCTGGCCCGGATCCGGGAGTACGGGCGGCTGCTGGCCGCCAGCGGAATCAACGCCATCTCGGTGAACAACGTCAACGTGGGTCGGGCCGAGGCGCTGCTGCTCACCGACCGGCTCGGTGACGTGGCCCAGGTCGCGGACGCGCTGCGCCCGTACGGCATCCGGGTCCACCTGTCGGTCACCTTCGCCGCGCCGATGGTGCTCGGCGGACTGCCCACCGCCGACCCGTTCGACGAGCGGGTACGCGCCTGGTGGGCGGCCACCACCCGGCGCGTGTACGAGCGCATCGACGACTTCGGCGGCTACGTCGTCAAGGCCGACTCCGAGGGGCAGCCCGGCCCGTTCAGCTATGGGCGCGACCACGCCGACGGGGCGAACCTGCTCGCCGAGGCCCTCGCTCCGTACGGGGGAGTGGTGCACTGGCGGGCGTTCGTCTACAACCACCACCAGGACTGGCGGGACCGGTCCACCGACCGCGCACGGGCGGCGTACGACCACTTCACCCCGCTCGACGGACGGTTCCGCACCAACGTGGTCCTTCAGGTGAAGTTCGGTCCGGTGGACTTCCAGACGCGCGAGCCGGTGTCGCCGGTGCTCGCCGCCATGCCGGCCACCCGGGTCGCGGTGGAGTTGCAGGTCACCCAGGAGTACACGGGTCAGCAGCGGCACGTCTGTCACCTCGGCCCGTGCTGGGGTGAGGTGCTGAGCTTCGCGCCGTGGGGCTCCGGTGGGCGCACCATCGCCGACGTGGTCACCGGCGAGGCCGGCAAGGGTGGCGGCCTGGTCGCCGTCGCCAACACCGGCGATGATTCGTTCTGGACCGGGCATCCGCTGGCGCAGGCCAACCTCTACACGGTCGGCCGGCTCGCCTGGGACCCGCGGCTCGACCCCACGGCGGTCCTCGACGAGTGGATGACCCTGACGTTCCCACCGTCGGCGACCGCCGACCCGGAGCTGGTGCGGCGGACGCTGCACGAGATCATGGACGACTCGTGGCGCACCTACGAGCGGTACACCGCCCCGCTGGGCGTCGGCTTCATGGTCCATCCCGGCGACCACTACGGCCCGGACGTCGACGGGTACGAGTACTCACGGTGGGGCACCTACCACTTCGCCGACCGCGACGGCGTGGGCGTGGACCGCAGTCGCGCCTCGGGCACCGGCTTCGCCGCCCAGTACCCGCCGTACTGGGCCGACGTGTACGAGTCGCCGCAGACCTGCCCGGACGAGCTGCTGCTGTTCTTCCACCACGTGCCGTACGACCACGTTCTGCACAGCGGATCGACGGTCATCCAGCACATCTACGACACCCACTTCGCGGGCGTCGAGGAGGTGGCGGTGATGCGACGCCGGTGGCAGACCCTCAACGGGATGATCGACCCGGCCGTCTACGAGCGGGTGGCCGAACGCCTCGACGAGCAGATGCGCAGCGCCACCGAGTGGCGGGATCAGATCAACACGTACTTCTTCCGCAAGTCCGGGGTGCCCGACGCGCGAGGGCGGCGCATCTACTGATCCGGCCGGCCCGATCGGGCCGGCCGGAGCGCCGGCGCGGTCGGGTTCACCAGGGGTGGACGGTCCCGTCCTCCAGCCGGTTGACCGGCAGGTACGCGGGCGCGTACGGATAGCGGGCCGCCGCCTCCTCGTCGATGTCGACGCCCAGCCCGGGCGTCTCGGCGGGGTGCAGGTAGCCGTCGGCGAAGTGGTACCCGTGCGGGAACACCTCGTCGGTCTGCTCGGTGTGCCGCATGTACTCCTGGAGGCCGAAGTTGGGGATCGAGATGTCGAGCTGTAGCGCGGCGGCCATGCAGACGGGAGACAGGTCGGTGGCGCCGTGCGAGCCGCTGCGGACGTGGTGCAGCGCCGCCAGGTCGAAGATGCGCCGCAGGTGGGTGATCCCGCCGGCGTGCACCACCGTGGCCCGCATGTAGTCGATGAGCTGCTCGCGGATGAGCTGGGCCGCGTCGACGACGCTGTTGAACACCTCGCCCACGGCGATCGGCGTGGTCGTGTGCTGCCGGATCAGCCGGAAGCCCTCCTGGAGGTCGGCGGGGACCGGATCCTCCATCCAGGTCAGCGCGTACGGCTCCAGGCTGCGGCCGAGCCGGGCCGCCTCGATCGGGGTGAGTCGGTGGTGCACGTCGTGCAGCAGCCGCAGGGTGGGGCCGAACTCGTCGCGGACCCGCGCGAACACGCCCGGCACGTGTGACAGGTAGCGCTGCGTCGACCAGGTGGCCTCGCTGGGCAGAGCCGCGTCGGCCGGCTCGTAGAAGAGCTTGTCGGCGCTGACCCCGTACGTCTTGGGCAGCCCCGGCACACCGCACTGCACCCGCACGGCCCGGTAGCCGAGGTCGACGTAGCGGGCGACCTCGACCAGCACCTCCTCGACGGTCTCGCCGTTGGCGTGGCCGTACACGGTGACGCCCTCGCGGGACCGGCCGCCCAGCAGCTGGTAAACCGGCAGGCCCGCCACCTTGCCCTTGATGTCCCACAGCGCGGTGTCCACCGCGGCGATCGCGCTCATGGTGACCGGGCCGCGCCGCCAGTACGCGCCCTGGTACAGGTACTGCCAGGTGTCCTCGATCCGTGCCGGATCCCGGCCGATCAGCAGCGGCGCCACGTGATCGCGCAGGTACGACGCGACGGCCAGCTCGCGACCGTTGAGGGTGGCGTCTCCGACGCCGGTGACGCCCTCGTCGGTGACGATCTTGAGGGTGACGAAGTTGCGGCCCGGACAGGTCACGATGACCCGGGCGTCGACGATCTTCACTCGATCTCCTTGGGGCCCGCGGGAGTCGGGTGGGGACGCTCGCAGGGGGTGGGCGCGAGGGCGGTCTGGTTATCGGGAACGTGCCGATAATATCCCGCCATCGGCAGGTGTCGAACGCTCCCGTCGAGCGGAATGAGCGTGCAGGTGACCGCGCAATCCCTTGCGCCGAAAGGTTTCCGGAAGCCTTGACAATCGAGTGGTCTCGATCGAAGCTGACATCGGTCACGCGAGCCGCGGTCACGGTCGGGCGAAGGGCAGTCCTCGACTAACCCCCTTCCATGCGCCATTCTCCCGAGGATTCGCGAACCATGACACTGAAGACAAGGCTGCTCGGCGTCCTCACGGCGGTCGCGACGGTCGCCGCCGCCGCGCTGGCGTTCGCCACGCCCGCTTCGGCGGCGACGCTCACGCAGGTGACCGGCTTCGGCAGCAACCCCACAAACCTCCAGATGCACCTGTACGTCCCGGACCGGGTGGCCTCTCGGCCGGGAATCCTGCTCGCCCTGCACTACTGCACCGGATCGGGCCCCGCCTTCTACTCCGGCACGCAGTACGCCTCACTCGCCGACCGGTACGGCTTCATCGTCATCTACCCGTCGGTGACCCGCAGCAGCAAGTGCTGGGACGTGGCCTCGCCGCAGGCGTTGCGCCGAGGTGGGGGCAGCGACCCGGCCGGGCTCATGTCGATGATCGACTACGTCAAGCAGCGGTACTCCGCCGACCCGGACCGCGTCTTCGCCACCGGCACCTCGTCCGGCGCGATGATGACCAACGTCATGCTCGGTGACTACCCGGACGTGTTCGCGGCCGGCGCGTCCTTCGCCGGGGTGCCGTTCGCCTGCTTCGCCACCGGGGGCACCTCGGAATGGAACAGCGAGTGCGCGAACGGGCAGTCCATCAAGACCGCCCAGCAGTGGGGCGACCTGGTCCGCGGGGCGTACCCGGGTTACAGCGGCCGACGACCGCGGATGCAGATCTGGCACGGCACCAGCGACGACACCCTGCGCTACCCGAACTTCGGTGAGCAGGTCAAGCAGTGGACCAACGTGCACGGTCTGAGCCAGACCCCGACGTACACCGACTCCCCGCAGTCGGGTTACACCCGCACCCGGTACGGCAGCAGCGGCCCGATGGCCCCGGTCGAGGCGATCAGCATGCAGGGCGTCACGCACAACATCCCCGTCGACGCCGCCCAGGTGATCCGCTTCTTCGGCCTCGACGGCACCGCCCCGCCGACGACGCCGCCCCCGACGACCCCTCCGCCGACCACGCCGCCTCCGACGACCCCTCCGCCCACGACGCCGCCCCCGACGACGCCGCCGCCCACCACGCCGCCCCCGACGACGCCACCGCCGACCACGCCGCCGCCCAGCGCGGGTGCCTGCGGGGTCACCTACACGGTCAACGCCTGGAACAACGGGCTCACCGCGAGCGTACGGATCACGAACACCGGGACCACGGCGGTGAACGGCTGGGCACTGACCTTCACGCTGCCGGGCGGCCAGACCATCACCGGCGGCTGGAACGCCAGCTACTCGCCGACCAGCGGCGCGGTGACGGCCCGCAACGTCTCCTACAACGGCACCATCGCCCCGAACACCTCAGTCGACATCGGCTTCCAGGCCACCCACACCGGCAACGCCGGCAAGCCCACGACCTTCGCCCTCAACGGGGCGGCCTGCTCGGTCTCCTGATCCCCTCCACACCCCACCCACCAAGAGGAGTCGCACAAATGCGAAACGCGAGATGGAGGGCGGTGTCCAGAGCCGCCGTCGCGCTGGCCGGGGCGGGCGCGCTCGCCGCCGGCATGGCGCTGGTCCTGACGGCGCCCGCCGCCGCCGGGACCACGCTCGGCGCGTCCGCCGCCGAGAAGGGCCGCTATTTCGGTACGGCGGTGGCCGGTTTCAAGCTCTCGGACAGCGCGTACACCACGATCCTGAACCGTGAGTTCAACATGGTGACGGCCGAGAACGAAATGAAGATCGACGCCACCGAGCCGCAGCAGAACCGGTTCAGCTACGGTTCGGCCGAGCAGATCGTCAACCACGCCCGCAGCCGCGGCATGCAGGTACGCGGTCACACGCTCGCGTGGCACTCCCAGCAGCCGAGTTGGATGGAGGGCATGAGCGGCAGCGCCCTGCGCCAGGCGATGCTCAACCACGTCACGCAGGTGGCCACGCACTTCCGGGGGCAGATCTACTCCTGGGACGTGGTGAACGAGGCGTTCGCCGACGGTAACTCCGGTGGTCGGCGCGACTCGAACCTCCAGCGCACCGGCAACGACTGGATCGAGGCCGCGTTTCGCGCCGCGCGGGCCGCGGACCCGGGCGCGAAGCTCTGCTACAACGACTACAACATCGACAACTGGACGTGGGCCAAGACGCAGGGCGTCTACAACATGGTCCGCGACTTCAAGTCCCGTGGCGTGCCGATCGACTGCGTCGGCTTCCAGTCGCACTTCAACAGCGACTCCCCGTACGTCAGCAACTACCGCACCACGCTGTCGAGCTTTGCGGCGTTGGGCGTGGACGTGCAGATCACCGAGCTGGACATCGAGGGCGCCCCGGCGAACACGTACCGCAGCGTGGTCGAGGACTGCCTCGCGGTGGCCCGCTGCAACGGCATCACCGTGTGGGGCATCCGGGACAGCGACTCGTGGCGGTCGTACCAGTCGCCGCTGCTGTTCAACAACAGTGGGCAGAAGAAGCCCGCGTACGACGCCGTGCTCGCCGCGCTGAACAGCGGCACCAACCCGACGACCCCGCCGCCCACCACACCGCCGCCGACTACGCCTCCGCCGACTACGCCTCCGCCGACGACGCCTCCGCCCACCACCCCGCCGCCCACCACGCCGCCACCGGGACAGGGCAACTGCTCCGCCTCCGTGACGGTGAACCAGTGGAACGGCGGCTTCGTGGCGAACGTGCGGGTGACCGCCGGCTCCTCGGCCCTCAACGGGTGGACCGTGACGATCGACCTGCCGTCCGGCGCGACCGTCACCAACGCCTGGAGCGCCACCAACAGCGGTAGCACCGGCACGACGACCTGGCGGAACGTGTCCTACAACGGTCAGGTCGGTGCCGGACAGTCCACCGAGTTCGGGTTCCAGGGCACCGGCACCGCCGGCACCCTGACCCCAACCTGCGCCCCCGCCTAAACCCCGCTCCACCCCCACCCACCCACGTCCCACCCCCGCTTCACCCCGCTCCGAACGCGTTGATCATGAAGTTGTTGCCACGACACGCCGGCGCAAGTGGCAATAACTTCATGATCAACCGGGGCGGGGCGGGGCGGGGCGGGGGCGGGGTTTGGGGTGGGTCAGCCGTCGATTCGGGTGATGTTGCGGATCTTGTTGGAGGCGTCCAGGGCGGCAACCTTGTAGGCCTCGGCCAGGGTCGGGTAGTTGAACACCGCGTCGATCAGATAGTCGATCGTGCCACCACAGCCCATCACCGCCTGTCCGATGTGGACGATCTCCGTGGCGGCCGTGCCGAACACGTGCACGCCGAGCAGCCGACCGTCCTCGGGGGAGACGAGCAGCTTCAACATTCCGTACGAGTCGCCGACGATCTGGCCACGGGCCAGCTCCCGGTAGCGGGCGACGCCCACCTCGAACGGCGTCGACGCCTCGGTCAGCTCGGCCTCGGTCTGGCCGACGAAACTGATCTCCGGAATCGTGTAGATCCCGATGGGTTGCAGGCCGAGCATCCCGCGGATCGGTTCGCCGCAGGCGTGCTGGGCGGCCAGCCGACCCTGCTCCATCGAGGTGGACGCCAGCGCCGGGAAGCCGATCACGTCACCCACCGCGTAGATGTGATCGACCGACGTCCGGTAGTTGGCGTCGACGGCGATCCGGCCCCGCCGGTCGGCCGTCAGCCCGGCCGCGTCCAGGGCCAGGTCGTCGGTCTGGCCCTGCCGGCCCGCCGAGTACATGACGGTGTCCGCGACGATCTTCTTGCCGCTCTTGAGGATGCACAGGGCCGCCGTCTGGTGCTTCTCCACCGCGGCGACCTCCTCGCCGAAGCGGAACGCCACCGACAGGTCGCGCAGGTGGTACTTCAGCGACTCGACGATCTCCTCGTCGCAGAAGTCGAGCATCCGCTCGCGACGTTCGACGACGGTCACCTTGGTGCCGAGGGCGGCGAACATCGACGCGTACTCCATGCCGATCACGCCGGCGCCGACCACGACCATGCTGCGGGGTACGGCCTGGAGGTTGATCACCCCGTCGGAGTCCACGATGGTCCGGTCGTCGAAGTCGACGCTGTCCGGCCGGGCCGGGCGGGTGCCGGCAGCGATGATGGCCTTGTCGAACGTCACCTTCGACTCGCGCCCGGAGCCCGCGTCGACCCAGATGGAGTGCGCGTCCGCGAATCGCCCCGTTCCGGTGATCATCGCGACCCGGTTGCGGGCGAGTTGGTTGCGGATGACGTCCGTCTGTCGGGTGATGACGTGCTGGGTCCGGGCGGCCAGATCGCTGACCGTGATCTCCTCCTTGACCCGGTAGCTGCTGCCGTACAGGTCGCGCTGGCTCAGGCCGGTCAGGTAGAGCACGGCCTCGCGTAGCGTCTTGGACGGAACGGTGCCGGTGTTGATGCACACCCCACCGATCATGTCGCGGCGGTCCACGATGCCCACCCGCCTGCCGAGCTTGGCGGCGGCGATCGCGGCCTTCTGACCGCTGGGTCCGGAGCCCAGCACCAACAGGTCGTAGTCATACACGAGCGTTAGCGTCGCAAGATGTCGCCGTCGACACCAGACCCCGGACGTGAGCGTTACTCGTCCGCCGCCGCGCAGACACCGCCGTTCAGCGTGATCTCCTCCGGCAGTTGGGTGCCGGTGGCGATGATGCCCAGCAACACCGTGCCACCGGGTCTGATCACCGCGTTGTGGCTGGTGTTGCGGACCCGCAGATAGCTGTTGTTCGGCCGGTCGACGACCTGCGCGCCCCAGAGCGCCCGTACCTCCTGGCTGGCCCAGAACCGCCAGGTCATCGTCCAGCCGTCCACGGCTGTCGTGCCGGTGTTCTCGATGGCGAGGTACGCCACGAAGCCGTCCGGCCACTGCCGGACGACGGTGCGTACCTCGCAGCTCGGCGGGGGCGGCAGGGTGGTCACGGTGACCGGCGGCGACAGCGCCGACCAGTTGCCCGCCTCGTCGCGGGCACGGACCACGAAGGTGTACGTCGTGTTCGGCGTCAACCCGCTGACCTGCGCCATGGTGGGGCTCGGCGGGAACTGGTACAACTCCCTGACCAGGGTGAGCTGACCACCGGCGTCGACCCGGTACACCTCGTACCGGTCGAGCACGACGTTGTCGGTCGAGGGGGTCCAGCGCAGCCACACCAGGGTCGCCGCGACGTCGTACGCGACCGGCTGGCCCGGCGCGCTGGGCGGCTGGGTGTCACCCGGTGGCATCGTCAACCGCAGCGTCGGGTTCGACACCGACCGGTTGCCCGCCGCGTCCAGCCCGGCGACGCTGAGGGTGTACGTCCGCGACGGGCGCAGGTCGGTGATGCGAATCGTGGTGGTGTCGGTCGAGTACGCCCGTCCGGTGTCCTCGAACAGCGCCGAGACCGCGTAGCCGACCACGCCCACGTTGTCGGTCGAGGCGGCCCAGGTCAGCTCCACCCAGGTGGTGTCGATGGCGGTGACCGTGATCGGGCCTGGGGCGGTGGGGCGCTCGGTGTCGTCCCCGGCGTACGCCGGGCTCGTGCCCAGCATGGTCGCTGCGGCGACCAGCGCGGCGACGGCCAGGGAGACGGCCCGCGGCCGGGGCCGTGTTCGGATTGGGTGCACGATGAATCCCTCGCCTCCGGTTGTCCGCAGCGGGCCGGCGATCCACTGTCGTCGATTTTATGGCAGCGGGAGATTCGAGGATGTCCTGTCGCCGCACTCACCCCGGGGCCCGCCCGAGGTGGGCGGGTGCCGGCGGGACCTGGCAGGCAGGGTGTTGCTCGGATCCTTTGGAGCTGAATCGTCTACGACATCGCCGGCGGCCCGGCGGCCCGGCGGCCCGGCGGCCCGGCGGTCCGGCGGTCCGGCGGCGCGGCGGTGCGGCGGTGCGGCGGTGCGGCGGTGCGGCGGTGCGGCGGCGCGGCGGCCTGGCGGTGCGGTGGCCCGGCGGCGCGGCGGCCTGGCGGCGCGGTGGCCGGCGGCGCAGTGTTGAGCGGCCCGGAGGCTGGCTGTCCCGACCGCCGGGCGTCCCCGCAGCCTCGCGACCACGGCGTGTTTCAGATGTCGGCGGCGGCGGAGTAAGCGCCAGCGGTCATGAGCAGATCTGCTGTCTGTGAGTGGCCGCCTCGTAGCGCCCAGTCCAGTGGCGAGTAGCCGGCCCCTCGGTCTTCGCGAAGGTTCGGGTCTGCGCCGTGGGCGAGGAGCTCTTGCACGACGTCGGTATGTCCCCAGGCCGCCGCAGCGCACAGGGGCGTTCCCTCCTCGCCGTGCCCGCTTTCGGTGTCCGGCGTAGCGCCGGCGGCAAGGAGAAGCCGCACGAGGTCGACCGCGCCGTGCACGGATGCCTGGTAGAGCGGGGTCGTGCCCTCGCGGTCGGCCGCGTCGGGGTCCGCTCCGACGCGCAGGAGGGCGCCGGCGGCCCTTGCGTCTTCGCGGAGCACCGCCTCCGTCAGGCGCTTGGCGAGTTTCTTTCGCCGGCGCTTGTTCACGGTCTTCAGGGTAGGCAAGTCCGGCAGTTCGGCGGTTGGCACCTTCAGAGCCACTCCGGTTTCAGGTCCTGGTCCGATTCGTTTGCGGCATCAGCTCCAAAGGCTCCCCACCAGACACCCGCCTCCCCTGAGGCTGCCGCCATCTCGCCGCCGCCATCCCGTCGCCGGATCGCTGGTCAGCGGCTGGCAGTGTCATCGGTACGTGGGGCGATCAGCCCGGGGGCGGCCGGCCGAGGTGGCTGCTAGTTGACCAGGCGGCGTTCCCAGGCCCAGGCGGCGATCTCGACGCGGTTGCGGGCCGGTAGCTTCGCCTGCACGCTGGCCAGGTGCGTCTTGACCGTGCCGACGGCGATGAAGAGCTGGCCGGCGATCTCGGCATTGGTCAGGCCCCGGGCGACGAGCTTCACGACGTCGAGTTCCCGTGGGGACAGGCCCGCGTCGTCCCTCGGCGCGGTGGGCGAGCTGAGGTGCTCCAGCAGCCGTACGGTGATGGACGGGCTGATCAGCGCGTCGCCGGAGACGGCGGCGCGGACCGCCTCGACGAGCAGCGCCGGGCCGGAGTCCTTGAGCAGGAAGCCGCAGGCGCCGTGGGACAGCGCGGTGTGCACGTACTCGTCGAGGTCGAAGGTCGTCACCACGACCACCCGCACCGGGTCCGCGACGCCCGGTCCGGCGAGCAGCCGCAGCGCCTCCAGGCCGTCGAGGCGGGGCATCCGGATGTCCAGCAGCACCACGTCCGGGCGTAGTCGACGGGTCATCTCGACGGCCGCGATCCCGTCGGCGGCCTCACCGACCACCGCCATGTCCGGCTGCGCCCCGATGATCATGCCGAAGCCGGTCCGGACCATCGCCTGGTCGTCGGCGATCAGCACCCGGATCATCGGGTCACCGCACTGCGCAGGGGAAACGCGGCGTCGAGCACCCAGCCGCCGGAGACGCCCGGTCCGGCGGTGACCGTACCGCCGAGGGCGCGTACCCGCTCGGTGAGGCCAACCAGGCCGAAGCCGTGCCCCCGGGCGGGCGTCGGGCGAGGGCTCGCGCCGTCGTTCGCGACCCGGACCAGGAGCCAGTCCGGCGTACGACGCACGGACACCGCCACCGACCGGGCGTCCGACGCGTGTTGACGGGCGTTGGTCAGCCCCTCCATCACCACCCGGTACGCCGAGGTGGAGACCTCCACCGGCAGCTGGTCGAGCGGACCGTCGACGTACAGCTGGGCCGGCGCGTCGGTCGTGCCGTTGTGGCCCTCGAGCAGCGGCGCGAGATCGGCCACCCCGGCCAGCGGGGCCAGCGGCGCGTCCGGCGGGGCGTCCGGATCACGCAGCACGCCGACCATCCGCCGCATCGAGGCCATCGTCTCGGCGCCGGCCCGCTCGATCTGCTCCAGGGCGACGATCACCCGTTGCGGGTCCTGTTCGGCGACGAACCGTGCGCCCTGCGCCTGCACGACGATGCCGGTCACGTGATGGGCGATGAAGTCGTGCAGGTCGCGGGCGAACTCGGCGCGCTGCTCGGCGCGTACCAGCGCGATGGCCCGCTCCCGGCCGCTGGCGACGACGCGCAGGTAGATCCCGGCGGCGGCGGCGCCGATCGCGCCGAGCGCCTGGAGCAGCCCGAAGATCACGTAGACGAGGTCGGGGCCGGCGCGCAGCGGTAGGGCGGCGGCGGCGAGCGCGACGAGCACCGCCGCCGGTGGGGCGAGCCGGGCCGCCCCCCACCGGGTCACCACGAACACCACAGCGATCATCCCGGCGGACTCGGCCAGCCCCCACGTGCCGCCCAGCAGATAGGCCCCGCGTGCGCCGAGCAGCAGGAAGCCCGCCGTGACGGTGAGTGAGACGGCACCGAGCGTGAGCGCCGCGACCGGCAGCACCCGCGATCCCTGTCGGTGCACGGGCAGCCAGACGACCGCGGTCGCCGCCGCCAACCCCACCTGGAGCAGAGCACGCAGCGCTTCGACCATCCCCATCCCGCTGGAGAGGCCGTACCGGAGGTCGAAGGCACAGAGCAGGGCCAGCGCCGTCAGACCGGCGAGCTGACCCAGGCGTACCCACCAGGTCGAGGAGATCGGCGCGTTCATCGTGACCCAGCGTAGCCACGCGGAGGGCCGGTCCAGATCAGCCGAAAGACAGACCCGTCGGCCGCGGTCCCTGACCGCGGACCGATGCGGCTGCCACCCGGCGCGGGCGAGGCTTCCGGCGGTCACATCGCAACCACTGGAGGAACCCATGACAACCCACGCCCCACCGCAGACCGGGCAGGCGGCCGTCGCGGCCGTCGACCTCGTCAAGGTGTACGGCAGCGGCGACACCGCCGTCCGCGCCCTGGACGGCGTCTCGGTCGCCTTCGGCCGGGCCGAGTTTACGGCGATCATGGGCTCGTCCGGGTCCGGCAAGTCGACACTGATGCACTGCCTCGCCGGCCTGGACACGGCCACGTCCGGGCGGGTCCTGCTCGGCGGCACGGAACTGACCGGTCAGTCCGACCGTACGCTGACGCGGGCACGCCGCGACCGGATCGGCTTCGTGTTCCAGTCGTTCAACCTGCTGCCGCAGCTCACCGCCGCGCAGAACATCACCCTGCCGCTGGACCTCGCCGGCCGGGACGCCGACCGTGACCTGTTCACCCATCTCGTCGACGTGCTGGGCCTCGGCCAGCGGCTCGGGCACCGGCCCAGCGAGCTCTCGGGTGGTCAGCAGCAGCGGGTGGCGCTGGCCCGGGCCCTGGTGTCCCGCCCCGAGGTCGTCTTCGCCGACGAGCCGACGGGCAACCTCGACTCCCGCTCCGGCGCGGAGGTGCTGGCCATCCTGCGCGACTCGGTACGCGACCTGGGCCAGACGGTCGTCATGGTCACCCACGATCCGATCGCCGCCGCGTACGCCGACCGGGTGGTGCTGCTCGCCGACGGACGGATCGCCGGCGAGGTCCACGAGCCGGACCAGGGCTCGATCACCGACGCGCTGCGCGCCCTGGCGGTCGCCGCGTGAGGACGACCGTGCTGCGTACCCAGGTGATCGCCGCGGCCCGACGGCCGGGCCGGCTGATCCTCACCGGCCTGGCGATCCTCGTCGCGTCGTTCGTCGTCTTCGGCACCGTGCTGGCGCAGGACATCACCGAACGGACCGCCCGGGACACCCTCAGCGGCACACCGGCGGCCACCGACCTGGCGATCGGTGATCCCGAGCGACCGCCCGCCCTGACGGAGCTGCGGGACGTCCGTGCCGTGCCCGGCGTCGTCGAGGCGGTCGCTCGGGTGACCATCGGCGTGTCGGTCGGCGGGGGATACGTCAACCTCCGGGCGGATCCCGGCCGAGGCCCGCTGGCCACGGTCCGACTGGTCCAGGGCAGCTATCCCGACCAGCCCGGCGAGATCGCAGTGAGCCCGCGTACGGTCGAGCGGCTGGGACTGACCGTCGGCACGGTGACCACCGGGACGGGCGGCGACCTCGGCGGCGATTCGCCGCTCACCGTCACGGGAGTGGTCGACACCCTCACCGACGACGGCGCGAACGCGTACGCGCCGGACGACGTCGTGGCCGCGTGGGGTCACCTGAGCTACGTGGAGCGGATCGACCTGCGGGCCGCCCCGGGGGAGACGCAGGCGGTCCGTGAACGCCTGATCGCGGCGGTCCCGGGCGAGCAGCGGATCCGCTCGGGCGCCGAGGTGCGCGACGCCGAGGCCGACGCGGCGGCCGAGCAGGTGGGAAGGCTGTTCGCGCTGGTCGGCATGTTCGTCGGGATCGCGGTGGCCGCCGCGGCGCTGGTGGTCACCTCCACGTTCCGCATCGTCTTCGCCCAGCGGATGCAGCACCTCGCGCTGCTACGGGCGGTCGGGGCGGGTCGGGGCGCGTTGGTGGTCGCGCTCACCGCCGAGGGGGCCCTGACCGGGTTGGTCGCCGGTGTCGTCGGGGTGGCCGCCGCCCTGGCCGTCGGGCAGGCGCTTCCGCCGATCCTGCGCGCCTTCGGCTCGGTGGTGTCGTCGCCGGGCCTGCCGCTGACGGCGGCGGTCGCGGTGGTGGTCGGGGCGGTCGTCGTCACCGTGGGGGCGGTCCTCGCCCCGGCGTTCTCCGCCGCTCGGGTCTCGCCGCTGGAGGCGTTGCGGGCCGCGAGCGTCACCGCCGGGCGGCGTGGCATCGGATCGGCACGCCTGGTGTCCGGGGCCCTGCTGGTCCTCGGTGCAGTGCTGGCCGGTGTCGCGGCGGTGCGCCGCATGCCGACGCCGGGCGCGGAGTCCTACGACCCGACGGCCGGTCTGCTCCTGCTGGTCACCTCGGGCGCGTCGGCGTTCTTCGCCCTCGTGGCCCTCGGGCCGCTGCTGGTGCGTCCGGTGCTGGCGGTCGCGGGCTGGCCGCTGCGCCAGCTCGGGACCCTCGGCCGGTTGGCGGTCGGCGGGATCGGTGGAACACCGCGCCGTGCCGCAGCCGTCTCCGTGGTGGTGGCGCTCGGCGTGACGCTGATCTCCGGGGTGGTCATCGGTGGCGCGTCCATGCGGGTCGTCGCCGATCGCGACATGGCCCTCTCCGCGCCGGCCGACTTCGAGGTGGCCTCCGCCGAGGGTACGGCCCTGCCGGTCGCCGTCCTGGCCCGGGCGCGGGCGGCCACCGCCGCGCTGACGCGGGTCGTGCCGTACCGGATGGTCCACGACGTCGTGCTGTCGCGGGGCGGCGAGCGCCTCGGCGACACCGAGGCCGGATACTCGACGACCGACCTGGACCTGTCGGCGTTGCCGACCCTCGCCGACCTGCCCGTGGCGCAGGGCAGCCTCGCCGACCGGGGACCTGGCCGGATCGTGCTCGGCCAGGCAGTCGCCGACGTCACCGGGCTGCGGGCCGGCGACAGGGTCACCCTCGGCCGCGCCGCGTCGACGGTCGACGTGCGGGTGGCGGCGGTCCTGCCCGACCGTGGTCCCCTGTACGCGGGCATCCTCGCCGACCGTGCGGACCTGGACCGGATCGGCGGGCCCACCGCGTACACCGGTCTGCTGGCCGACGCGGCCCGCGCGGGTGAGGACGGCCGTACCGCCGGGGCGCGTGCCCTGCGACAGGCGGTCGGGAACGCCCCCGGGCTGCACATCGGCGTGCTCGCCGACGATCGGGACCGTAACGACGCGGTGCTGAGCGCGCTGGTCTGGATCACCGCCGGGCTGGTCAGTCTCACCGTGCTGATCGCCGTGGTCGGGGTGGGGTCGACGACCGCGCTGTCGGTCGTGGAGCGGGTACGCGAGTCCGGGCTGCTGCGCGCCGTCGGCCTGTCCCGGGCCGGCCTGCGCACGATGCTGACGGTCGAGTCCGGCCTGTACGGGGTGATCGGGGCGACCTTCGGTCTGCTGCTCGGCGTCCCGTACGCCTGGTTGGCGGTGCGGGCGCTGGGGCTCAACGCGCCGCTGACGCTGCCGGTGCTGCCGCTGGTCGGGCTCTTCGTGGCGCTGGTCGGGCTGACCGCGCTGGCCGGCGTGCTGCCGGCGCGGCGGGCCTCGCACGTCAGCCCGGTGGCGGCGCTGGGCGTCGAGGGCTAGGCACGGCCCGGGGCGGCGGCGGCCCGGCAGCGGCCCGCCCCGCTGGCCTCGTCACCGCCCCGACCGCACCGTGTCCACGGAGAGCCGGCGCAACCTGTCGTCGCTCGCGGAGCCGGCGGCGGCGGTGAAGACCAGCAGGGTCTGTGACTGGTCCGGATCGACGAGCGTCTGGCAGTGCAGCTCCAACGGCCCGACCTGCGGGTGCAGGAGATGCTTCGGTGGGCACTGGCCGCCCGGCACCGGGTGCTCGCGCCAGAGTCGGGCGAACTCCGGGCTCGCGGCCAGCAGGTCGTCGACGAGCGCCGCGGCCCGCGAGCCACGGCCGTCACGGGTGTACGCGGCGTGCAGGTGGGCCACCAGCAGCCGGCTGTGCTGCTGGTGGTCCTGCGCCCGATACCGCTGTCGGGCGTCCGGGTCGGTGAACCAGCGGTGGTGCGCGCTGCGGGCCAGACCGGTGTGCCGGGTCTCGTCCCCGAGCAGGGCGACGGCCGGGGGAGTCTGCGCCAGGGTCTCGCCGAGGTGGTTCACCACCTGGGCCGGGGTGTCGTGCAGCCGGTCGAGGATCCGCATCATCCCGGGGTTGACGTGGTCGGCGCGTACCGCGCGGTGGGGGACGGCGTGCCCGGCGAGCTGGAACAGGTGATCCCGTTCGGCCAGGGACAGGCGCAGGCCACCGGCCAGGGCGGTGAGTATCTGCTCGGAGGGGTGCGGCCCGCGCTGCTGCTCCAACCGCGTGTAGTAGTCGGTGGACATGCCGCTCAACGCGGCGACCTCCTCGCGCCGCAGCCCACCGGTACGCCGGCGCGGGCCACGGGGCAACCCCACGTCCTCGGGCCGCAGCGCCTCGCGTCGGGTCCGCAGGAAGCTGGCGAGGTGGGCGCGGTTCACGGTGACTCCGATCGGCATGGGTGGCGGCGGGCAGACCGCACGGTCGGTGCAACGGACGAGCGGGGGCCGGATGTTCCGCGCCCGTGCGACCGGTCGGCGGCGCTCGGCGTGCCGGCCACTCCGCCGACTGGCTGCAATCCGACGGCTGATCGGTTTTCGCCACGCGGCCGTCACGAAATCCGGCGGCGGAGCGTCACAGTCCCCGGTTAGTCTGCCTCCGCGCGTCGTCGCCCCGGCACGTCGCGTCCCGCGCCTGGTCGGCGCGGCGTCCGCCGCCACCGCCCACCATCCGCCGGACCAACCGACCTCAGGAGAGTTAGTGACACAGCAATCCGTCGCGACATCGGACAAGCTCGACGCCGCGGTGCTCAAGGTGGCGGGTGTCGTCGTCCTTGGCGCGATCATGTCGATCCTCGACGTGACAGTGGTCAGCGTCGCGCTGCCCACGTTCCAGACCGAGTTCGACGCCTCCTACGCCCGCGTGGCCTGGACGATGACGGGCTACACGCTGGCCCTGGCCACGGTGATCCCGCTCAGCGGGTGGGCGGCCGACCGGTTCGGCACGAAGCGTCTCTACATGGTGGCGCTCGCCCTGTTCACGATCGGGTCGGGGCTCTGCGCCACCGCCGACTCGATCGGCCAGCTGATCGGCTTCCGCGTCCTGCAGGGCCTCGGCGGCGGCATGCTCATGCCGCTCGGCATGACGATCATGACGCGGGCGGCCGGGCCGCACCGGATCGGTCGGCTGATGGCCGTCCTCGGCATCCCGATGCTCCTCGGCCCGATCGGTGGCCCGATCCTCGGTGGCTGGCTGATCGACACGGCGAGCTGGCACTGGATCTTCCTGATCAACCTGCCGATCGGTGTCATCGCCCTGATCTACGCGCAGTTCGCCCTTCCGAAGGACGCTCCCGAGCCGTCGGAGTCCTTCGACTTCCTCGGCATGCTGATGCTCTCCCCGGGTCTCGCGCTCTTCCTCTACGGCGTCTCGTCGCTGCCGGAGGCGGGCACCTTCAGCGCGACCAAGGTGTGGGCCCCGATGCTGGTCGGCGGCGCGCTGGTGGTGGCGTTCGTGCTCTACTCGTTCAAGCCCCGGCACCCGCTGCTCGACCTGCGGCTGTTCCGCAACCGCAACCTGACCATCGCGGCCGTGACGCTGTTCGTGTTCATCATCGCGTTCATGGGCGCCGGCCTGCTCTTCCCGAGCTACTTCCTGCAGGTGCGCGGTGAGTCCACGCTGGCCGCCGGCCTGCTGATGGCCCCGCAGGGCATCGGCGCGATGATCACCATGCCGATCGCCGGAACGCTCGCCGACCGGGTGCCGATCGGCCGTACCGTCCCGTTCGCGCTGGCCCTGATCGTCGCCGGGTTCTTCGGCTTCACCCAGGTCGACCCGCAGACGTCGTACTGGCTGCTCGGTGGGTCGCTGTTCGTGATGGGCCTGGGCATGGGCGGCACGATGATGCCCATCATGACGTCGGCGCTACGGACGTTGCAGGCGCAGGAGGTCGCACGCGGCTCGACGCTCGTCAACATCCTGCAGCAGATCGGCGGCTCGGTCGGCGCCGCCGTGATGTCGGTGATCCTCACCAACGAGCTGAACGGCTCCCGGCCGATCCCGGGCCTGGTCGACGAGAGCGGCAAGCCGATCACCGAGGCCGGGCTGGCCATCGCCTCCCAGCAGCGCCCGGAACTGCTCGCGCAGATGCCGGTGGACCCCTCGATCATCGAGCGCGGTCTCGACTTCGCCGCGAGGTCGTTCGCCCACACGTTCTGGGTGGGGTTCGCGCTCGTGCTGGCCACCTTCATCCCGGCCGCCCTGCTGCCGCGCCGGCGTACGCCCGCGCAGCCGCTCGGCGACGAGCAGACCGACATGCCGAAGACGCCGGTCGTCATCCACTGACCGACGCGCCCGCCGCGCTCGACGCCCGTTGCGGTGTCGAGCGCGGCGGTGGGCCGGGTCAGCGCAGGGGACCGTCGCCGGGCCCGTCGGGGTCGTCGACCACGTGCACCGCGGCCTCCTCGGCGCTGGCGCCACCCGCGTCGATCCCGGCGTCCCACGCCACCGAGTCGGCCTCGTCGTCCTCGCGAACGCCCTCGTCGTACTCGACGAGACGGCCGGCGCGCGCCTCGGTCTCGTACCCCCGGCGGGTCAGCTCGTCCTCGTCATCGCCACCCTCGGCGTACGGGTCGACGTCCGGCACCTCCTGGGCGAGGTGCTGTTCCAGCGACTCGCCGGCCCGCTCCTCGGCGGGGGTGGTGCCGAACCGGTTCGCCGCCGTCCAGTGGTCCGCGGCGACGATGCCGGTGTCGAGGGGGTCGCCGACCAGGTCGTCGTCGAGAGTGTCGGAGGCGTCCAGCACCCCGTCGTCCTCGGCCACGTTCCACTCGTCGACGGAATCCGTCTGGCTCACGGCGGTCTCTCCTTCGTCAGGGCGCAGCGAAGTGCCAAGCCTAAGACCGTGCAACACCGGCGGCCCCGGAGGCCTGCCCGCTGTGACGAACAGGCCTCGGGGGCGGCGGGATTCACCGCTTCAGCAACTCCACCACGGCCTCGGTGAACTCCTCCGGCTGCTCGATGTGGCCGAAATGACCGCTTTGTTCCAGCACGACCAGCCGTGAGTCCTTCAGGCCGGCGTGCAACTCGCTGGCGTAACGCGGGCCGCAGATGAAGTCGTAGGCCCCGACGACCACCACGGCCGGAGCGGTGATCTCACCGAGCCGGTCGCGTACGTCGAAGGGAACCGGGTCCTGCGCGCCGGCCGGCGCCGCCCAGGCCCGCAGGCCCGCCTGCAACGGGGCGAACTCGGCCTGCCGGGCCCAGAAGTCCGCGAAGTAGACCGGTAGCGCGCCGCCCAGAGCGGCGCTCAGGGTCTCGTCGTCGGTGGCGGAAAGGGCCCGTTGCAGGGCCGCCGGGATCTCCGCGGCCTCCGGCCGGTCCGGGTGCCGCTGCGGGTAGGCGGCGAGGTTGGTCATCGCCTCGGCCCAGAAGTCGGCGCCGGTGAGCGGCGAGGTGTCGTACAGGACCAGCCCGGCGACCCGGTCCGGGTGCTCCAGGGCGTACCGCTGGACGACGAAACCGCCGTACGAGTGCCCGAGCAGGTACACCCGGGGCTCGCCGAGATGCGCGACGACCGCGTCCAGGAACCGGACATAGGTGCTCATCCGGTAGTCGTCGGCACTGTCGAGTCGTCCCGACGCGCCCGTGCCGACCGGCTCGACGTACACCATCGTGAAGTGCTCTTCGAGGCCCGGCGTCCGCAGGTAGGACCACTCGATGCCGGGGCCGCCCGAGTGCGCCACGCACACCGGGCCGGTGCCGGCGACGTGGTAGACCTGCCGCACTCCGTCGACGGTGAACGAGTGGACGCCGGGCGCGAGCGCGCCGACGTCGTGGTGCGTGGAACCCATGAACTGTCTCCCGATGCGTGACCCGTGCGGCGTGTGCCGCGACGGTAACCAGTGGCTGTCGGGAACCAGATGCGCGGGCCGAGGGGAAAGTTCGCTCGGTACGGACCTTTTCTCAGCCTCGCGCCGGCACGGGGTGGAACAGGGTGAGCTGGCGCACCCGGCCGTCGCGCAGCACCTGCAACCACAGGGCCGACGGCGGGCAGTGCTCGGGGTCGTCCGGCGGGCTGATGAGGTCGGTTTCCCAGATCAGCACGTCGCCGCTGGCCACGACGTTGCGCAGCCGCTGTCGTACCCCCGCTCGCAGATCGGTGGTCATGCCCCGGACCGCCAGGTCGCGGCCACCGCGTGGTCCGCCGGGAACGATCATCCGGGCGTCCGGCCACCAGCTGTCCTCGACCACCCGGTCGAAGTCGCCCCGCATCGCCGTGGCGATCATGTCGACGCCCTCGCGCCACCGCGCGTCGCCCTCCGCGCGCACGTCGGCGTGCGCCGAGGTCGCCGCCGCCCGCAGGCCGCCGGCGAGCGCCCGCCGAGCGTGGCTGAGCCGGCTGCGGACGGTGCCGACCGGCACACCGCACACGGCCGCGATCTGCTCGTACGACGAGGCGTCGCTGAAGTAGCGCAGCATGGTGACCAGGCGATCGGGCTCGGACAGCGCGCCCACGGCGTGCCACACCCAGTCGCGCAGCGCGCCGGAGTCCAGCGCCTCCTCCAGGGTGGGGTCGGTGGCGGGATGGGCGAACCACTCCGGGTCGGCGACCGGCGTCGGACGCGGGCCGCGCAGCGTCATCCGCGCGTTGTTCCGGACGATCGCGCGCAGCCACGGGCCGACGGCGGCCGCGTCGCGGACCTCGCCGACCCGCCGCACCGCCACCACCATCGCGTCCTGCACGGCGTCCTCGGCATCCGGTCCGTAGCCGAGCAGGCTCACCGCGACCGCCCGCATGCTCGCCTCGTGGCGGGTCAGCAGCACGCCGAGGGCAGCGGCGTCCCCGGTCCGCGCGAGCGCCACCAGATCGGCGTCACTCACCGTCATGCCCAGTTCCTCCCCGAAACGCCCGTTCTGAACATGGCTGCTCACCAAGCGTACGGCGGGAGGCGGACCGGGCGTCGCGGCCCGGCGGCCCGGCGGCCCGGCCGATGACGCCGGGCCGCCGGCGCAGCACTTCGGTCTCCAATGTCGCGCCGTTACGGGGCAATCACACCCCAACCCCCCTTTTGGGCCCGAAGATCCGCGCAACATCAGGGTTGTTGCTGCCTCCCGCGCGCGGGAAGCAGCAACAACAGGGAAGTTGCGCGGATCTTGGCACCGGCAGGCCCACAGCGGCGACCCGACGCGAGCGACGACAGCCGGGCAACGACCGGCCGCGTCGGTGTCGCTCAGTAGCGGCCGCCCTCGGGAGCGGGCAGGGCATCCAGGTCGGCAAGGTTCTGAGCGTCGAGCCGCACGTCGCCCGCCGCGCAGTTGTCCACCAGATACTTCGGGGTCTTGGTACCGGGGATCGGAACGACCCGGTCCCCCTGCGCGACGACCCACGCGAGCGCGACCTGCGCGGGGCTGACGCCCGCCCGGTCGGCGATCTCCCGGACCCGGCCGACGATGGCGAGGTTGGCGCGCAGCGCGTCCTGCTGGAAGCGCGGCAGGCCGCGCCGGAAGTCGTCGGCCGGCAGGTCGTCGAACGACGCGAACCGGCCGGCGAGGAAACCACGACCCAGCGGAGAGAACGGCAGGAACGCGATGCCCTGCGCGGCGCAGTACGGCAGCACCTCGGTCAGCGGGTCCCGGGTCCACAGCGACAGCTCGGACTGCACCGACGCCACCGGATGCACCGCCTGAGCCCGCACGATCTGGGCCACCGTCACCTCGGACAGGCCGATCTGTCGCGCCTTGCCCGCCGCGACGACCTCCGCCATCGCGCCCCAGGACTCCTCGATGGGCACGTCCGGGTCGACGCGGTGCAGTTGGTAGAGGTCGACGTGGTCGGTGCCGAGGCGGCGCAGGCTGTCGTCGATCGCCGCGCGAATGTGCTCCGGCCGGCCGTTGTTGCCGAGCTTCGGTGAGTTGCCGGGGCCGCCCGTCGGGGACGCCGCGACCAGCCCGACCTTCGTCGCCAGCACGGCCCGCTCCCGGTGGCCGCCGGTCAGCGCCCGCCCGACCAGCTCCTCGTTGGTGTACGGCCCGTACACATCGGACGTGTCGATCAGCGTGGCGCCCAGGTCCAGCGCCTGCCGGATCACGGAGATCGAGGTGTCGTCGTCGCGAGGACCGGTGATGTCGTATCCGTGGCTCATGCCCATGCACCCGAGACCGATGACGCCGACCTCAGGCCCCGCACTGCCCAGCGTGGTGGTTCGCATGCCCCCACGCTACGACCGTTGCCGGCCACCCGCCGGACGGCGCATCGGCGGTGGACGGCGTGGGCTCGGGTGGTGACGATCGGCCCCAATTAGAATCGACAATGCTCACTGCTTTTGGTGGTGTGGGCTGGGGGCTGACACGAAGGGCGGTGGGCGGCATGGGGCCGGACGAGCGACGACGGTTGTTCGAGCAGGCGCGGGAGCGCTCGACCCGACAGGAGACGTGGGCGGAAGCCGACCGGCTGTGGGGCCAGGTGATCGAGGCGTACCGGGAGGCCGTGCGGGGGCCGGGTCGGGCGGCGCGGGAGGACCAGCAGCAGTTGGCCCGGGCGCTGTGGCGGCACAGCATGCTGCTGTCCGCGCGGGGCAGGGCCGCCGACGCGATGGCGCCCGGCGGCGAGGCGGTCGTCGTCTTCGAGCGGGTGTACGACGCCGTGGCGGCCGAGGGCGGGAGCATCGCCGCCGCACCCCGGGACGATGCCCTGGCCGAACTGATCACCGCGCTCGTGGATCTGGCCGAGGTCTCGTTCGCCGCCGGTCAGCCCGCCACCCGGAGGGACCTGTTGGAGCGTGCCGTGACGGTGGGCCTGACCTCCGCCGGATCACCGCCGTCCGCCGGCCCACGGACCCGGGAGGCGATGGGGACGGCCTACCACAACCAGGCGGTGGCGCTGTTGCACCGGCACCTGACCCGGCCGTCGTCGGCCGAGGGCGCGAAGGAGGCGGCGCTGGCGGCGTCACGGGCGTGTGAGCTACGACAGGGGCTGCTGGACATGGCGCGTCCGCTGTCGTTCTGGGAGATGGCCAACACCTACGGGGTGTACGCCCAGTGCCTGGTCCTGATCGGGGACCTGGATCGGGCTGCCCTGGTGCTGTCGATGGGTAACCGGTTCGTCGAGACGCTGGGTCCGGCCGCCGCGGAGCCCGCCCAGAAGTTGCGGGTGGCGGCCGAGATGCTGGCTCGGGAGAAGGGTGGATCGCGGGGCACGGCCGGTTCGCGTCGCTGGGGCTGGCGGCGCTGAGCGGCGGTGATCCGTCCGGCTCGGCTTGCCTGACATCGTCACTGATCGATACTGTGCGCGAAGGCGCCGCCCCGCCTCAGACCATCACCGTCGATCCGAAGCGGGTTCCGCATGCGCACACTGAGACTTGTCACGTCGCTGGCCGTCGCCGGCCTGCTCGCCGGCGCGGTCGCGACGATCGCCACGCCGGCCAGCGCGGCGACCGCCGCGTTCTCCGTGACCAACAGCTGGGGCAGTGGCTATCAGGGCCAGGTCACGGTCACCAACGACACCTCCGCGTCGATCAGCGGCTGGCGCGTCGAGTTCGACCTGCCGTCCGGGTCGAGCATCACCCAGTCGTGGAACGCCCAGCAGGCGACCTCCGGCAGCCACTACACGTTCAGCAACGTGTCGTGGAACGGCACGCTCGGCGCCGGCGCGTCGACCTCGTTCGGCTTCCTCGTCAACGGCTCCGGCACGCCGGTGAACTGCACCGTCAACGGCGTGTCCTGCTCCGGCGGCACGCCCCCGCCACCCACGACCCCGCCCCCGACCACCCCGCCACCCACGACCCCGCCCCCGACCACCCCACCGCCCACGACTCCGCCGCCGACCGCCGGCACGCCGGTCGAGCGGTACGGGCAGCTCCGGGTCTGCGGCACGACCATGTGCGACCGGAACGGCGCCCGGGTGCAACTGCGCGGCATCAGCAGCATGTGGCTCAACTGGGAGACCGCTCCCTACGCCGAGAACCTGTCGGCGCTGCGATGGATGCGGGACAACTGGAACCTCCAGGTGATCCGCGCGGCGATGGGCGTCGAGCCGGCCGGGGCGTACCTGAGCGACCCGAACAAGGCGCGGGCACAGGTGGAGACCATCATCAACAACGCGGTCAGCGCCGGGGTGTACGTGATCGTCGACTGGCACGCCCACGAGGCGCAGAACAACCAGTCCCAGGCGGTGGCGTTCTTCGGTGACCTGGCACGACGCTACGGTCACCTGCCCAACGTCATCTGGGAGACGTGGAACGAGCCGTTGCAGTTCAGCTGGACCGGCGTCATCAAGCCGTACCACCAGGCGGTGGTCTCCGCGATCCGCGCCGCCGACCCGGACAACATCGTGGTGCTCGGGACGCCGACGTGGTCGCAGGACGTGGACGCCGCCGCGGCCAGCCCGCTCTCCGGCACCAACCTCATGTACACCCTGCACTTCTACTCCTGCACCCACGGCGCGTCGCTGCGCGCCAAGGGCGACGCGGCCATCAGGGCCGGCCTGGCGCTGTTCGTCACCGAGTGGGGCGCCAGCAACGCCGACGGTGGCCTCGACGGCCGGGCCTGCCTGCCGGAGGCGCAGTCCTGGATCGACTGGATGAGGGCGAACGGCATCTCCTGGACCGCCTGGAAGCTCGACGTCGGCACCGACACCACCAACCTGCTCAGCCCTGGCGCGCCCGTGACCGGCGGTTGGAACAACTACCTGCACGGCCACGCGCCGTTCGTGGTGGCCAACATGCGCTGACGCGGCCGCCCCGGGCGGCTCGTACAAAGGACGAGCGGTGTGCCGCGGAGTCAGAACGATGACCCGGCGGCACGCCGCTCGTCGCTGTCCGAAGGTGATCAGAGAGCCGGTGACCACGAGGCGGAACGGCGCGTCACCTTAACGCGCCGGAAACACCCCCGGTACCAAGCCTGGGAACGCTCGTCGGACAGTCGAGACCACCGACACGCGAACCGGGGTGACCATGGTCGACAACACCACCAACGCGGCCACGTTCGACGGGCCGGTGGACCGGTCCGGCAACGGCCGGGCCGTGCCCGCGTCCCGTCCCGCTCCGGCCCCGCCCGGGCACGACGACCCGGCGGACCTCGCCACCCTCGGTGTCGAGGAGGAGTTCCACGTCGTCGACCTGCACACGCGGGAGCTGGTGCCCCGGGCCGGGGAGCTGCTCGACCGGCTGCCGGCCACGTCGTTCACCGCCGAGCTGCACCGCAGCGTGGTGGAGACCAACACCGCGGTCTGTCGCACCCTGGACGAGATCCGTGCCGAGCTGACCCGGCTGCGTCAGTCGGCCGTCCAGGTCGCCGACCGGATCGGGCTGGGCATCGTGGCGGCCGGTACGGTGCCGCTGCGCGCCGACGGCGACCCGAGCGTCACCCCGACCTCGCGCTACCGGCGGATGGTCGACGAGTACCAGTTGCTCGCCCGGGAACAGTTGATCTGCGGCGCGCAGGTGCACGTGGGCGTCTCCGACCGCGACCTGGCGGTGGCCGTCACCCGCCGCGTCCAGCCGTGGCTGCCGGCGCTGCTCGCCCTCTCCACCAGCTCGCCCTACTGGATGGGCCAGGACAGCGGCTACGCCAGCGTCCGCTCGCTGGTCTGGCAGCGCTGGCCCACGGCCGGCGACCCGGGCGAGGTGACCAGCGCGGCCGACCACGAGGCCCTCGTCGCCGAGCTGATCTCGTCCGAGACCATCACCGACCCCGCCATGATCTACTTCGACGTCCGGCCGTCGGCGCACGTGCCCACCGTCGAGCTGCGCATCACCGACGCCAACGCCGACGTCGAGACGATCGTCCTGCTCACCGGGCTGTTCCGGGCGCTCGTGCGGCGGGAGGTCGCCGCCCTGCGCGCCGGGGTCGAGCGCACCGCCGTCCGCCCGCCGGTGCTGCGTGCCGCCGTGTGGCGGGCCGCCCGGTCCGGCCTCGAAGGCGACCTGCTCGACCTGCCCCGCTCGGCCCGGCCGGTGCCGGCCGCCGAGGCGATCCGTCGCCTGGTGACCGATCTGCGCCCCCAGTTGGAGGCGACCGGGGACTGGGAGCAGGTCAGCGAGCTGGCCCGGTACGCGCTGGAGCGGGGCAGCTCCGCCGCGCGGCAGCGGCGGGCGTACGAGCGGCGGGGCCGGCTGGCCGACGTGGTCGACCTGCTGCTCGACGAGACCCGGGGTCGGGTGCGCCCGACTCTGTCCGGCTCGTCGACATCGCCCGCGCTGTCCACGTACACCGACGTCGGCGACGAGGTCTTCGGCCCGGCGGGGCCGACGCCCGCGTACCGTCCGCTGCTCGCCGCCCTGCGCACCCTCGGGGCCGCCGGCCTGCGTCAACGCGAGCACGACCGGGACGAGGAACAACGCGCCCGGGGCGTGACGTTCAGCGTGGCCGGCGAGGCCAGCACCCGGCTCTTCCCCGTCGACCTGGTGCCCCGGGTCGTCCCCGCCGACGACTGGCGGACGCTGCGCACCGGCCTCGTGCAGCGCGCCCGCGCGCTCGACGCGTTCCTGCGCGACGTGTACGCCGACCGGGCCGTGGTGGCCGACGGGGTCGTACCGGCCTGGGTGGTGGAGTCCTCGCCGGGGCTGCGCCCGACCGGCGCGCTCATGGGCCGGCACGGCACACGGGCCCAGGTGTCCGGAACCGATCTCGTCCGCGACCCCGACGGCGGCTGGTACGTGCTGGAGGACAACCTGCGGGTGCCCTCGGGCATCGGCTACGCGGTGCAGAACCGGCGGCTCACCCGGGCGGTGCTGCCGGAGCTGCCGGTGCCCGACGACCTGCTGCCCGCCGACGAGACACCGGCGATGCTGCGCCGGGCGCTGGTCGCCGCCGCGCCGGCCGCCGCCGACGATCCCGCCGTGGTGGTGCTCAGCAGCGGCCCGGGTGACCCGGCCTGGTTCGAGCATCGGCTGCTCGCCGACGAGATGGGTGTGCCGCTGACCGAGAGCGGTGACCTGCTCGTCCAGGACGGCCGCGTGCACATGGTTTCCGAGGGGCACCGCAGCCCGGTGGACGTGATCTACCTGCGGATGGACGAGGAGGCCCTGCTGCACGCCCCGGGCGCGGACGGTGTGCCGCTGGGCTGGCCGCTGCTCGCGGCGGTGCACGCCGGGCGGCTCACGCTGGCCAACGCGCTCGGGAACGGCGTCGGGGACGACAAGGCGCTGTACGCGTACGTGCCCCGGCTGATCGAGTACTACCTCGGGGAGAAGGCGCTGCTCGGCGACGTGCCGACGTACCTGTGCGGGGTGCCCGAGCAGCGCGCCGAGGTGCTGGCCCGGCTGGGCGAGCTGGTGCTCAAGCCGGTCGACGGGTACGGCGGCGACCGCGTGGTGATCGGCCCGCGCGCCGAGGCGGAGGAGTTGGACGCCGTCCGGGACCAGATCCTCGCCGCCCCACACCGGTGGATCGCCCAGGAGATGGTCACGCTCACCACCCACCCGGTCTTCGACGGTACGGCTCTCGCGCCTCGCCACGTTGACCTGCGGGCGTTCGTGTTCCTCGGCGAGACTGCGGAGGTGGCGCCGGTGGCCCTGACCCGGGTCGCGCCGGCCGGCAGCATGATCGTCAACTCGTCGCGGGGAGGTGGGTCGAAGGACACCTGGCTGCTCGGCGGAGCCGGAGAACCCTCGGTGTAACCCACGCTTGATATGGATGTCATCGGGCCGCAACCGGGTCCACCAAGCCTGGACCGGTCAGCGGCCCGCGCGGAACGAGCCGATGAGAGGTGTGTGCCATGTGCGGTATCGGAGGCGAGTTCCGCCTCGACGGGGCGTCACCGGACCTGGCGGCCCTGGAGCGGATGCTCCCCGTCCTGTCCTCCCGCGGCCCGGACGGTGAGGGGCGGTGGCAGCACGGTCCGGCCGCGCTCGTGCACCGTCGGCTGCGCATCATCGACCTGTCCGACACCGGCGCCCAGCCGATGGTCGATGCCGAGCTGGGCCTCGCCCTGGTCTTCAACGGCTGTATCTACAACTACCGGGAGCTGCGCGACGAGCTGACCGCCGCCGGCTACTCGTTCCGGTCCACCTCGGACACCGAGGTGATCCTCAAGGCGTACCACCGGTGGGGGACGGCCTGCGTCCAGCGGCTGTTCGGGATGTTCGCGTTCGCCCTGGTCGAGCTGGCCACGCACACTCTCGTGCTGGCCCGCGACCGGCTCGGCATCAAACCCCTCTACCTGTCCGAGACGCCGGGCCGCATCCGCTTCGCGTCGACGCTGCCGGCCCTGCTCGCCGCCGGTGACGTCGACACCGACCTGGATCCGGTGGCGCTGCACCACTACATGAGCTTCCACTCGGTGGTGCCGCCGCCGCGCACCATCCTGGCCGGCGTCCGCAAACTCCCGCCCGCCACCGTGCGGGTGATCACCGCCGACGGGCGCAGCACCGACACCGTCTACTGGCGGCCCGAGTTCACCCGCGCCGCCGCGCCGGCCATGTCCGCCGAGGAGTGGCAGGAACGGATCATGGAGGCGCTGCGCACCGCCGTACGACGGCGGATGGTCGCCGACGTGCCGGTGGGCGTGCTGCTCTCCGGGGGTCTCGACTCCAGCCTGATCGTCGCCCTGCTCGCCGAACAGGGCCAGACGGGCCTGGCGACCTTCAGCATCGGCTTCGAGGCGGCGGCGGGGGAGACCGGCGACGAGTTCCACTACTCCGACCTCATCGCCCGCCACTTCGGCACCGACCATCAGCAGATCCGCATCGACGCCGCCCGCTTCGTGCCGGCCGTGCACGACGCCATCGCGGCGATGAGCGAGCCGATGGTCAGCCACGACTGCGTGGCGTTCCACCTGCTCTCCGAGGAGGTCTCGAAGCGCATCACCGTGGTCCAGTCGGGCCAGGGCGCGGACGAGATCTTCGCCGGCTACGACTGGTACCCGCCGATGGCCAACGTCGCCCGCGAGGACGCCGTCGAGGCGTACGCCCGGGTGTTCTTCGATCGTCGCCACGACGCGCTGGCCGGCCACCTCGCGCCCGAGTGGATGCTCGACCACGACGCGAGCCTGGAGTTCGTCACCGCCCACTTCGGCGCGGCGGGCGCGGACACCGCGCTCGACGCGGCGCTGCGCCAGGACAGCCTGGTGATGCTCGTCGACGACCCGGTCAAGCGGGTCGACAACATGACGATGGCGTGGGGCCTGGAGGGCCGCGTGCCGTTCCTCGACCACGAGGTGGTCGAGCTGGCCGCCGCCTGCCCACCGGCGCTCAAGCTGGCCCTGGGCGGCAAGGGCGTGCTGAAGGCCGCGAGCCGGGGCATCGTCCCCGACGAGGTCATCGACCGGCCCAAGGGCTACTTCCCGGTGCCGGCCATCCGGCACCTCTCCGGTCCGCTGCTGGACGACGTCCGGGACGCGCTCACCGCGCGCCCGGCCCGCGAGCGCGGCCTGTTCCGCAAGGACTACCTGGAGGAGTTGCTGGACACGCCGAACGCCCAGCGGACCACGTTGGGATCGAACGCGCTCTGGCAGCTCGGGCTGCTGGAGCTCTGGTTGCAGCGGATCGGGGTTTAGATGAGCGTACGGACCGAGGTGCCGCGCCGGACCCGCCCCGCGCGGCACCGGCCGACGGTGACCCTGCCTCCCGGCGAGGACTTCGCGCCCGCGCCGTCGCCCGACGGCCGGCGGGTGGCGTACGTGTCCGACCGGGCCGGAACCCCGGCCGTCTGGGTCCGCGACGTGGACGCCGCCGAGGCCGTCGCGCTGCCCAGCGGCGACGAGCCGGTCCTGTCGGTGAGCTGGTCACCGGACGGGCGGTGGCTGGCCATCGTCGTCGCGCCCGGCGGTGCGCCCCGCACCGAACTGTGGGTGCTGCGCCCGGACGGCACCGAACGCCGCCAGGTCGCCGGCTTCGGCCGCCGCAGCGCGAGCCTGTCCCGGTGGCTGCCCGGAGGCGCGTCGATGGCGGTGACCGAGACCGCCGAGCGGGGCGCCGCCGTGCTGGTCGACGTCGACACCGGGCACCGGCGGGTGCTCGCCGAGGACGACCTGCTCATCCTCCTGGACGTCACCGACGACGGCGCGTCCGCCCTGCTGCGCCGGGGCCCCCGCAACGCCCGCTGGCTGGAACTGCTCGACGTGACCACCGGCGACCGGGTACGCCTGCTGCCGGACACCGGTCGGGGCAGCACCGAGCAGGGCTGGTTCGGCTCCGACGGGAGCGTGCTGGCGCGTACCGACGCGTTCTCGGAGCTGGCGGCGCTGGTGCGCGTCGACCTCGCGCGACCGACGCTGGCCCCGACGCGCGTCGCGGCGCGACCGGACGCGGAGCTGGAGCACGTGGCGCTCGACGCCCGGCGTGAGCGGGCCGCGCTGCTGTGGAACACCTACGGCGGGCGCAGCGAGCTGAGCCTGTGCGATCTCGCCAGTGGCGTCCAACGCGCCGTGACCGCCCCCGGCGAGGTGCTCGGCGACGCCGTCTTCGCCGCCGACGGTGACCTGCTCTGCCTCACCGCTCAGGGGCCGGTGCAGCCCCGGGAGGTCTGGCTGGTCGACCCGGCGATCGGCGATCCGCGCCCGCTGCGGCCGGACACCGACGCCGCGCGTACGAGTGGCGCGGGGGTCGCGCCGCAACTGGTCGACCTGCGGGCCCACGACGGACTGCCGCTGTCCGGTTGGCTCTACCGCCCGGCCGGCCCGGGCCCCTGGCCGACGGCGATCAGCCTGCACGGCGGCCCCGAGGCGCAGGAGCGGCCCGGCTACAACCCGCTGTTCCAGGCCCTCGTGGCGCAGGGCATCGCGGTGTTCGCGCCGAACGTGCGCGGCTCGTCCGGCTTCGGCCGTTCCTTCGTCACCGCCGACAACCTCGCCGGCCGCTACGGGGCCATCGCCGACGTGGCGGCGTGCGCCGAGCACCTCGTCGACAGCGGTGTCGCGATCCCGGGCCACCTCGGCTGCCTGGGCCGCTCCTACGGCGGCTACCTGGTACTCGCGGTGCTGGTGAACTTCCCCGGCCTGTTCGCCGCGGGCGTGGCCGAGTGCGGCATCTCCGACTTCCGCACCTTCTACGCCGGCACCGAGCCGTGGATCGCCGCCGCCGCCGTCAGCAAGTACGGCGACCCGGTGCGCGACGCCGAGCTGCTGCGGGACCTGTCGCCGATGACCCGCATCGACCAGCTCGACGTGCCGGTGCTGCTCATCCACGGCGCGAACGACACCAACGTGCCGGCCGGGGAGTCGGAGCAGGTGGCGCAGGCGCTCGCCGCCCGGGACGTACCGCACGGGCACCTCGTCCTCGCCGGTGAGGGGCACGACTTCCTGGCCCGCGACAACGCCGAGGCGGCGCGTACGGCCACCACCTCATGGCTGACCCGGCACCTCGCCACGACGGTCATCACCCTCGGCTGAGGCGTTATCCTGCGCCGGTGGACGTCACGGCGCAGGGTGAGCGGCTGGCCGCCGACCTGGGCCGGTCCCTCGCCGAGCTGACCTTCGTCGACCTGGACACGGACGAGGTCACCGGGCTGGTGATCGACGCGGTGGTGCGGTGGGCGCGCGCGCAGGGCTGGCGGGTCTACCGGCGGGCGCCCAGCGTGCTGCCGTTGCCGCCGCCGATGCAGCAGCGGCACTCGGTCCTCGACGTGGCGTGCGCCCGCCCGGACGGGCCGCCGGTGGTGGTGGAGGTCGACCACACCGACCGGGCCCGTACGGTGCAGAAGCTGACCGCGGAGGCGGACGCCGGACGGATTCCCATCTGGGTGCGCTGGGGCGTTGGCCGATTCACCGTTCCGCCGCCACCGGTGGCGATGGTGACCGTCGAGGTCACCCGACGTTCCGGACCGGCGGGGCGGGGACGCCTGCACAGCCGCGGCGGCGAGCGGCCCGCGCCGGCACACTCCGCCGGCGGCGGCACGGCGGCCACGCAGGCGCTGCCGATTCCGCTGGTCGAGCCGCTGTCGGACCCGCTTTCGGGCCCGCTTTCGGACCCGCGCAAGGGCACCTGAAGCGAATCGTAAGCGGGGCCCGGCAGGGTTCTGGGTGTCACCGGAGAACACGACCGACACCCAGGAGATACCGATGCGCAAGCTCGTCAACTCGACCTACATCACCCTCGACGGCGTCATCGAGAACCCGATGTGGACCGCGCCGTACTTCGACGAGGAGGCCATGGGCCTCGCCGGCGAGCTGACCGACGCCGCCGACGCCATGCTGATGGGCCGGGCCACCTACGACGGGATGTCCGTGGCCTGGCCGCAGCAGGACGAGAGCGACCCGAGCACCGGCGCGGCCTACTTCAACAACGTCAAGAAGTACGTCGCCTCGACCACCCTCACCGACCCCACCTGGAACAACACGGAGGTGCTCCAGGGCGACCTGGTCGAGGCGGTCCGCACGCTCAAGGCCCAGGACGGCAGGAACATCATCCAGTACGGCTTCGGCTCGGTCACCGCCCAGCTCGTCGACGCGGGCCTGGTGGACGAGGTCCGCTTCTGGATCCACCCGGTGCTCCAGGGCGCGCCGAGCGTCACGACGCCGCTGGCGGACTTCACGGCGTCGTTCGACCTGGTCGACACCCGGGTGCACAAGAGCGGCGTGATCGTCGCGACGTACCGGCCGAAGAGCGCCGCCTGACCGTCGTCGGGGTCGCCGCCCGACGGTCGCCTTAGAGCTGGGCCCGGGCCTCGCCCGGGCTCAGCTTCGTGCCCTCGTCGACAAGCGCGTCGAAGCGGTCCGCCCCGAGCGCGGCCCGGACCCGCCGGGTCACGCGGTCGACCTCGTCGCGTTCGGCCGGCGCGCACGGCGCCTGGGTGGCCAGCCGCGCGGCTGCCGCCGCGCCGAGCAGCCGGGCCGCGACCTCCGGCACGCGCACCGCCGACGCCATCCCCTCCAGCGCGAAGATCCCGTCGCGCGGCGCGGCCATCGCCTCGGCGGCCTCGAACGCCTCGACGTGCAGGGCCAGCGCGGCGTCCGGGTCGCCACCCTGCTCGATCGCGTGCCCCAGCTCGACCAGGACCGGCGGCAGGTACAGCGCCGGCTGGGCCTCCGCGCGTCCCCGTTCGGCGAGGTTGCCGAGGTGGGTGACGGCCAGGTCGAGCTTGCCGTCGCGGCGGGCGGCCAAGCCGAGGCTCAGCTCGGCGAAGACCAGCGCGCCCGGGGCGTCCTGCTCCACCGCCAGGTGGTACGCGCGTTCGGCCAGCTCCCGGGCCTGCGAGTAGTCCCGTGTCTGCACCGCCAGCCAGGCCAGCCAGGACAGTTCGGTGCCGACCTGCGGCCAGAGCCGCAACTCCTGCGCCCAGCGCAGCCCTTCGGCGTGCAGCGCGGCGGCGCGTTCGTGGTCGCCGCGCATCTCGGCGAGCCCGCCCACCCACTCGGTGGCTTGAAGCCGGCCCCACCGGTCGCCGATCTCGGCGAAGAGCGTCGCGCTGCGGGTCGCCGTACGCTCCAGGGTCGCCTGGTCACCCGCGACGTGGGCGATCTTGGCCTGCGAGGCGAGCACGGCCGCCTCGGTCCACGTGTCGACGTCCGCCGGCATCAGCTCCATGGCCAGTGCCAGGTCACTGTGCTCGATCAGCGCGTTCGCCGCGAACCACGCGCCCCGGCCGCCCGGATCGCCGGCGACCGCCGCCCGGACGTCCGCCGGCGCGACCGCCGCGCCCCGCAGCAGCGCGAACCCGACCCGCCAGGGGGCCGCTCTGCGCTCCTGTTCCGGGTCGCCGGGAACGGCGAGCGCCCGGCCCGCCTCGGTGAGCCGACCGCGCAGATACCAGTACCAGCTCAGCGCGACAGCCAGTCGTAGCCCGCCGCCGTGGGCCAGTGCCGCGCGCAGGTTCGCCGTCTCGGCGTCCAGCAGCGCCAGCCACCGCCGCTGCTCGGGTCCGCGCAACTCCGGGTCGGCGCGCTCGGCCAGCTCGGTGTAGTAGGCCGCGTGCCGCGTCCGAACGTCGTCGGCGTCGTCCAGGCGGTCGACGCAGAACGCGGCGACCGATTCGAGCAGGCGATAGCGCGGGCCCTCCGGCGAGTCGTCCAACACCACCAGCGACCGGTCCACCAGCCGGGCGAGGGCGTCCAGGTCGGTGCGGCAGACCAGCTCGGCGGCCTCCGGCGTGCAGCCGTCGCGGAACACCGCGAGCCGGGCGAGCACCTGCCGGTCGGCCTCGTCGAGCAGGTCCCAACTCCAGCCGATCACCGCGGTCAGCGTCCGCTGACGCGGTGGCACGTCGCGCTGCTGCGTACTGAGCAGCCGGAACCGGTCGTCGAGTCGTTCCACCACCCCGTGCACACCCAGGGCGCGGACCCGGGTCGCGGCCAGCTCCAGGGCCAGCGGCAGGCCGTCCAGGCGACGGCAGAGCTGGGCGACGGCCGGCGCGGTCCGCTCGTCGAGACGGAATCCGCGCTGCTGCGCGGCGGCGCGGGCGGCGAACAACCGGGCCGCCGCCGAGCGCCGGACCGCGTCCGGGTCGCCGTCCGACGGGGGCAACGACAACGGGGGTACGTCCCAGAGCAGTTCCCCGGTCAGCCCGAGCGGCTCCCGACTGGTGGCGAGCACGTGCACCCCGGGCGCGTCGCGCAGCAGCCGGGCGACGAGCGCGGCGGCCGGCTCGACGACGTGTTCGCAGTTGTCCAGCACCAGCAGCAGGCGCCGTTGCCGCAGCGCCGTGACGAGCCGGTCGGTGGGGGACACGCTGGCGCCGGCGGACTCGCGCACGTCCAGCGCGCCGAGCACCTGCTCGGCGACGCCCGGGTCACCGGCCGGCAGCGGCGCCAGCTCGACCAGCAGGACTCCGTCCGGCGGAGACTGGGTACGGGCGGCCTCGGTCGCCAGTCGGGTCTTGCCGACACCGCCCGGCCCCACCAGCGTGACCAGGCGCTGCCCGGGCAGCAGGGCGCGCAGCTCGGTCACCGCCTCGGCCCGCCCGACCAGCTCGTCGAGCTGCGCCGGCAGGCTGTTACGGATGATCGCGGCCTTCGGTGGCGCGCTCAGGCCGGCGTCCTGTTCGAGGATGCGGCGGTGCAGGGCGGCCAGTTCCGGGCTGGGGTCGAGGCCCAGCTCCTCGGCGAGCCGGTCCCGCAGGTCGGTGTAGCTGTCCAGCGCCTCGGACTGGCGGCCGGCCGCGTACAGCGCGCGGAGCTGCACCGCCCGCAGCCCCTCGTGCAGGGGATTTCGGGCCACCAGCTCGGCCAGGGCGGCGACGGCCAGGTCGTGCTCACCCCGGGCCACCCGCGCCTCGGCCAGCCGCTCGTGCACGGCGAGACGCTGCTCGGCGAGGCGGGTCGCCTCGGCGCGGACGAACTCGGCGTCGGCCACGTCGGCGTACGCGTCGCCCCGCCACAGCGCCAGCGCCTCGGTCAGTGGGCCGACGTCGGTGTGCCGGGCCAGCTCGGTGAACCGGTCGGCGTCGATCGCGGCGGCCCGCAGCAGGTAGCCGGGAGCGCGGGACTCGACCAGGTCGCGGGCGCCCGGTTCGGCGTCGTTGAGCGCCTTGCGCAACTGGGACACCCGTACCTGAAGCGCCCCGATGGGGTTGGCGGGGGCGTCGTCGCCCCACAGGTCGTCGATGAGCCGGTCGGCGGAGACGACCTGATTGCGGTTGGTCAGCAGATCGGCCAGCAGGGCGCGGACCTTGGCGCCGGGCACCACCACCGGCTCGCCGGCGTCCGTGGTGACGGCGAGCGGCCCGAGCACCCCGAACTGCACGGCGGTCATCTTAGGGCGGTATCGACGTCCCCGGTCGGACCGCGCAGGCTTCGGCACAGTTCCGAACGCCGGTAAGCCGACCTGAAGCGGACCGTAAGCGGGCTGCCGCACCGTGTGGGCATGGACATCTACCACGAGTTTCATGGCAACGGCGAGGGCCGGCCGCTGGTCCTCATCCACGGCGCGCTCTCCGCCATCGGCACCTCGTTCGGCACGATCCTGCCGCTCCTCGCCCGGTCGCGGCGGGTGATCGCCGTGGAGTTGCAGGCGCACGGCCACACCCTGGACACCGACCGTCCACTGACCGTCGAGCACTTCGCCGCCGACGTGGTCGAACTGCTCGACCGCCTCGGTGTCGCCCGGGCCGACGTGTACGGGTGGAGCATGGGCGCGGCCGTGGCGCTGCGCCTGGGCACCCACCACGCCGAGCGGGTCGGACGGCTGGTGCTCGCCTCGGTGAGCTTCGACGACGCCGGCCTGCACCCCGGGCTGCTCGACGGCATCCAGGACCTGCGACCGGAGCACCTGCACGGCTCGGAGTTCCACGAGGAGTATCTGCGCACCGCCCCGGACCCGACGGGCTGGGCCAACCTGGTCACCAAGATGAAGGTGCTGGACGCGAACCTGCCCCGGTGGACGCCCGAGCAGATCGCGGCCCTGGCCGTACCCACCATGATCGTGCTGGCCGACTCGGACATCGTCCAGCCCGAACACGCGGTACGCATGTTCCGACTGCTCGGCGGCGCGGTGCCCGGCGACCTGACCGGCCTGCCCGCCTGCCGCCTGGCCATCCTCCCCGGCACCACCCACACCACGATCCCCCACCGCGCCGACTGGCTAACCCCAATGATCGACGACTTCCTAGAAGACCCCACCCCCGCGCCCACCCCCGCGCCTCCCTCCGCGCCCACCCCCGCTCCTCCCCGCGATCTTGCAGTTTCTGTGGCGGCATAGGGCGCGAATGCCGCAGAACGCCGACACAAAGTGCAAGATCGCGGGGGAGGAGGTGGGCGGGGCTGGCTTCAGGGGTTGAAGGCCCGGCGGTAGGCGGTGGGAGTGGCGGCGAAGGCCCGGCGGAAGTGGGCTCGCAGGTTGGTGGCGGTGCCCAACCCGGTCCGTCGGGCCACCTCGTCGATGGTGACCGTGCCGTCTTCGAGCAGGCCGCACGCCGCACGTAGTCGTTGCTGCGTCAGCCAGGTCTGTGGGCTCATCCCGAAGTGCTGCCGAAAGTTGCGGTGCAGCGTACGGGTGGACCGGTGGCCGCGTCGGGCCAGGTCCGCGACGGTCAGTGGCAGGTGCAGGTGGGCGGTCGCCCACTCGGTGACCATCGCCAGGTCACTGTCGTCGGTCGGTTGGAGGGGAATGAACTGCGCCTGACCGCCGGCTCGGTGCAGGGGTGTGACCATGACGCGGGCGCGCTCGATGGCCGCCGTCTGGCCGTGGTCCCGGCCGACCAGGTAGAGGCACAGGTCGAGGCCGGCGGCCAGCCCGGCGCTGGTCAGCACCCGGCCCTCGTCGACGTACAGCGCGTTCGCGTCGACGGTGACCCTGGGGTGTTCGCGGGCCAGTGCCGCGGCGTGGACCCAGTGGGTGGTGGCCCGGCGGCCGTCGAGCAGCCCCGCCTGGGCGAGCGCGAAGGCGCCGGTGCAGATCGATGCGACACGAGCACCCCGTTCGTACGCGGCGACCAGGGCGTCGAGCGCTCGGACCGGCGCGGGTCCACGCCTGAAGCCGGGCACGAGGACGGTGTCCGCGTGGCGCACGGCCTCGAGGTCGGCGTCGACCGTCATGCCGAGTCCCGCCGTCGTGGTCGGCACGGTGCCGCCATCCGGGGAGCAGATGGTGGTCGCGTACCGGCCCTGCCCCTCGTGACCGAAGACATGTGTCGCGATGGTCAGGTCGAAGGCGACGACGGGCGGCAGGGCGAGTACGGCGACCCGGTGCGTGGCGGATTGCTTGTGCACGGTGGCAAGAATGCCACTCGTCAGGGCCGACGGACGGACGAGATCCTGACCCGGTGCGAATAGAGATCGTGGTCTTCGACGGCTTCGACGAACTGGACGTGTTCGGCCCCTTCGAGGTGCTGGCGATGGCGGGGTTCGCCGTCGAGCTGGTCGCGGTCGAGCGGCCGGGCCCGGTACGCAGCATGCGGGGCGTGGACCTGCACCTGCCGACGGTGCTCGGGCCGGCCGACGGCATCGTCGTACCGGGTGGGGGCTGGCTGAACCGGGCCGCGGCGGGGTCCTGGGCGCAGGCGCAGCACGGGGTGCTGCCTGCCCGGCTGGCCGAGCTCGCACCCGCGACGCGCTGGATGGCGTCGGTGTGCACCGGCAGTCTCCTGCTCGCCGCCGCCGGACTCCTGACCGGCCGGCGCGCGACCACCAACCGCAACGCGTACGAGGAATTGCGGGCGTTCGGTGTCACGGTCCTCGACCAGCGGGTGGTCGACGACGGGGACCGCATCACGGCGGGCGCGCTCTCCGCCGGGCTGGACCTGGCCCTCTGGATCACGGAACGCGAGAGGGGCGTCGCCACCGCGGACCGGGTCGCCGCGACGATCGAGTACCAACGAGCGGTCGGAAGCGTCGGCGGCAGAATGGTGGACGATGACTGACCATTCCCTGTCCGTCCTGACCGGCGAGATCGGCGCGTTCGCCGGTGCCCTGGACCAGATGCCGCCGTCGGGGTGGGAGCGGCCGACGCGCTGCGACCCGTGGCGGGTACGTGACGTGGTGGGGCACGTCATCGTCGTACTCTCGCGGGTGCCGGACATGGTGGCCGCGCCCGCTCCCGAGCGGGCCGGGACCACCGCGGCGGGCTACTACCGCGCGGACGGACGGTTCAGCGACGACACGAACGACGAGCGGGTGCGGACGGCGCAGCGCCGCGCGGCCGACCCGGACGCGGCCACACTGGTGCGGGATCTCGCGGACGCCGGGCGGACCATCGTCGAGGTGTGCCGCACGGAGCCCGCGGACCGGGTGGTCCGGACCCGGCACGGCGACGCCATGCTGCTCTCCGACTTCCTGACCACCCGACTCGTCGAGGTGGCCCTGCACGGCCTCGACGTCGCCGACGCGGTGCCCTGCGAGCCGTGGCTCACCCCGGCCGCCACCGAACACCTGCTGCGCCTGCTCTTCGGCCCACAGTGGCAGGTCGCGGTCGACGCCACCGGAGACCCGATCACCCTCCTGCGCAGGGCGACGGGCCGCGAACCCGTCACCGCCGACGACCGCCGCGCCCTGGACCACCTGGGCCTGCGTCGCCTGACCCTGGGCTGACCCACCCCGGCCCGCCCCCACCCCGGCCCACCCCCGGCTCGCCCGCCCCCGGCCCGCCCGCCCCCGGCCCGCCCGGCCTCCGGCCGTCGGGTGAGGCAGCAACTTCGGGGATGTTGCTGCTTCCGGCGCGGCTGAGGCAGCAACATCCCGGATGTTGTGAGGATCTTGCGCGCGGCGCACGGCGCACGGCGCACGGCGCACGGAAGCGGCGTGTGGCGCGCGGCTAGGGGGTGGCGTGGCGGCGGACTCCGGCCAGCATTCGGCGTACGCCGAGCACGTGGCCGCCGGACCGTAGGAGCAGCTGTCGGTAGAGGCCGCCGGCCAGGCCGGGGAAGATCGCACGGGTCTCCGCGCGCAGGCGCGTCCGTCCCGGCTCGACCGGTTCGACGCGGAACGTCAGCGCGTACGTCGAGAAGTGGTGGCTGCCGCGCAGCGCCAGTTCCCGAGCGGGGTGCGCGGTCTCCACGTGGAAGCCGGGCAGGGTCGAGCCCTCGGCGAGGGGCCGTGGCCCGGACGCGACGGGGTCGGCGGCGCGCACGAGACGGGCGTACGCGGTCACGGTGGGCCCGTCGAACGTCTCCTGCACCACGTGCAGGAGGTGCGGCCAGACGTCGTGCGGTTCGGCCGCGATCAGGATGGTGTGTTCGTCCACCTTGGGCAACGAGTCGATCCGCATCGGCGCCTCCCCGCGTTCCGGTCCATTCTCGCCCTCCCGGTGGACATCGTCGACCGGGTCGATGGCGTACGGAGCGTCGACCGGGTAGAAACGGGGTCAGAGAGCGCTCTCACCGTCGAGTGCGCCCATGGTCCGCCCAGTGGATAGGACGAACCACATGACGAGCCCGTCCCGACGTACCTTCACCCTTGCGCTGCTGGTGACCGCCGCCGTCACCGTGAGCGGCACCGCGGCCAGCGCCGGTCGCCCGACGCACGGCGCACCCGATTTCGGGCCGAACGTGACCATCTTCGACCCGTCCATGCCGTTCGGGGAGATTCAGCAGACCCTCGACGCCGCGCACGCCCGCCAGGTCGACAGCGAGATGGGCACCGAGCGGCACGCGTACCTGTTCAAGCCCGGCGCGTACGGCACGGCCGAGCAGCCGTTGCAGGCCAAGGTCGGCTACTACACCGAGGTCTCCGGCCTCGGCGCGTCACCCACCGACGTCGCCGTGAACGGCAAGATCGAGGTCTACAACCGTTGCCTCGCCGACGGCGGCACCGGCAACTGCCTCGCGCTCGTCAACTTCTGGCGCACACTGTCGAACCTGTCGCTCACCGTCAACGCCGCCGGCCAGGACGGCTGCCGCTCGACGGCGAACTTCTGGGCCGTGTCCCAGGCGGTCTCGATGCGCCGGCTCAACATCACCGGCGGCGGGTTGTCCCTGATGGACTACTGTACGGCCGGCCCGCAGTACGCCAGTGGCGGCTTCATCGCCGACTCGCGGCTGCCGGCCACCACCAACGGCTCCCAGCAGCAGTGGCTCACCCGCAACAGCGAGGTCGCCGGGTGGTCCAACGCCGTGTGGAACCAGGTGTTCGCGGGTGTCGAGGGCGCGCCGGACGACGCGACCTTCCCCGACCCGCCGTACACCACCCTCGACACGACGCCGGTGAGCCGGGAGAAGCCGTACCTGTTCGTGGACGCCAAGGGTCACTACAACGTGCGGGTGCCGGCGGCGCAGCGGGACACCCGGGGCGTCTCGTGGGCGGACGGCATGACGCCCGGACGCACCCTCGGCATCGACGACTTCTTCATCGCGAAGCCGTCGGATCCGGTCCGCGTGATCAACGCGCAGCTCGCGCGCGGCAAGCACCTGCTGCTCACCCCCGGCGTCTACGACATCGCCCGGAGCATCGAGATCCGGCGGGCCAACACGGTGGTCCTCGGCATCGGTCACGCCACCCTCACGGCCGTGAACGGCGCGGTCCCGCTGGACGTCGCGAACGTTCCCGGCGTGATCGTCGCGGGCGTCACGATCGACGCCGGTACGGTCGAGTCGCCGGTCCTGCTGCGGGTGGGCCGGCAGCACGGCCACGACCACAGCAGCGCGGCCAACCCCACCACGCTGTCCGACGTGTACTTCCGGGTCGGCGGCCCGCACATCGGCCGGACGGACACCGCGCTGGAGGTCAACAGCGACAACGTGCTCATCGACCACACCTGGGTGTGGCGCGGCGACCACGGCGTCGAGGGCTTCACCGAGGGCGTCAACGGCGATACCGATCGCTGGCGCACCAACACCGGTCGCTACGGCGCGGTCATCAACGGCGACCACGTGACCGCCACCGGCCTGTTCGTCGAGCACTTCCAGCGCTACAACACCGTCTGGAACGGCGAGCACGGCACCACCGTGCTCTACCAGAACGAGCTGCCGTACGACCCGCCGACGCAGGCCGAGTGGATGAACGGCCCGGTCGAGGGCTACGCCGGCTACAAGGTCGGCGACCGGGTACGCCACCACGACCTCTACGGCGGTGGGGTGTACGTGTTCAACCAGAACAACCCGTCGATCCACACCGAGAACGGCTTCGAGGTGCCGAACCGGCCGGGTGTGCGGCTGCACCACATCATGACCGTCAACCTCAGCGCGGGCACGATCGACCACGTCGTCAACGGCGTCGGCGACGCGGCCGACATGACGAAGGTCGGCGTGCCGATCTACCTCGCGCAGTTCCCGGTTTCGTAACGCTTCCGGGCGTACCAACGGGGGTCGGAGCCGGCGTACGGCTCCGGCCCCCGTGTCGCGTCGGGGTCACTCAGGCGACGTGGTGGCGGCGGTCTGCGCCCGCTCGGGAGGCGCGGTCATGGCCGGGATGCCCGGTATCGTGCTCTCCGGCGCGGTCGCCTTCGTGGCCCGGCCCGGTGAGACCAGGAACGTCAGGTCCGGCGTACGGGACCGGTTGGCACGGCGCGCCGCGGCTCCCGCCTTCGGGATCGGCTGCGTCGACCGGCTGTGTCGCGCGCCGGCCTGGTGCCGGCCGGTCGACGGGCGTGCCTCGGCCCTCCGCGCGCCCCCCGCGCCGGCGGCGCGCTGCGGACGTTGACGGGCGGCCTGCTTGGCGACCCGGTGCCGGGCGCGTCCGCTGCCGGTCTTGAACCCGAGCGCGGGACGCTCCACCAGGTGCCAGGACAGCGCGGCGCACAGGACGCTGCCGAGCAGGCTCAGCACGATGTAGCCGACGATCCCGAACCGGGTGCCGCCGAGCAGAGCGACCATCTGCTGCACCGGGAAGCCGTAGATGTAGATGCCGTACGTGTAGTCGTTCCGGCGGCTGATGCGGGACCACCGCCTGGGCAGCGCGACCGCCGCGAACAGCACCAGGTAGGCGAACGCCGGAAGACCGACCGCGAAGAATCCGCCCAGCCACAGCGAGCCGACCAGCGTGACGCCGGCCAGCACGGCCAGCGTGGAGTTCATGGGGACCCGGTGTGCGTAGAGGCGTGCGGCCGCTCCCAGCAGGAACAGGAAGCCGAGCATCAACGTCCAGTCCGCGGCGAACGCCCCGATCAACGGGAACGGCCCGACCGCGCCGTGCTGGGGTGGCCGGGAGCTCCAGTCGGGCGCCGCGAAGAAGTCCGCCAGGATCAGGGCGTAGCAACCGCCGGCCAGCACGAGCACCGCGCGGGGGGAGCGGTGCAGCACCGAGGTCACCATGAGTACGGCGACGACGGCGTAGAGCGCCAGGTCGTACCGCAGTGTCCACAGTGATCCGTCGAAGGCGCTCGGTCCGCCGACGATCTGTCCGTACGGGGTGTCGGCCAGAAGCCCGGAGATGGGGAACTGCTCCATCGAGGCGAGGACGTTGGTCATGACGTAGTCGAACGGACCGTCCGGGTGCCCCCAGAATCCGTTCAGGTTGCCGTTCTCGTAGAGCGCCGCCAGCGGGGCGAACACGAACGCGGTGACCAGCAGGCAGACCCACAACCCGGGGAAGACCCTCAGCACCCGGGCGCGCACGTACTGGCGCAGTGTGGAGCGCAGGGCGCTGTCGGCGATGAGGAAGCCGGAGATCAGGAAGAAGCCGTACAGGCACATGGTGCCGAGGTCGCTCTGCCGGCCGAACGTGGCCGCGCCGATGTTCGCGCGGCCGAAGCCCAGTGGACCGGCATGCGCGATGATCACGCCACAGGCCATCGCCAGGCGAAGCACCCCGAAGGCGTTGTGCTGGGCGGAGAACCTGTTTTGCAGAGTCGGGGACTGCTGCCCGTTGACCAACGCCTGCACCTGACGACTCCTTCGATCACTGACCAGTGAGAACCTCGGCCCGGAACGCTGCCGATCGATGGGTCAATTATCAGGTGACTGAGGAGGTTTGTCGCAGAATTCTAACGATTGTCCGAATCTGGGTGTGTCAGGTGGCGGCGCCGACCGTCCGGCGGACCTGCGTGACGCGCCGAGCCGACACGTCCAGGAGCCGTGCCATGGCGGCGACGCACCGTTCCGCGGCCCGTCCGTCGCCGAACGGTGAGCCGATCGCCGAGGCGCGCGGTGTGGCGAGGTGCCGGAGACCCGCCGACAGCAGCAGCTCCGGATCGGTGCCGACCAGCTCACCCCGACCCGCTGCCAGGGCCTCCGGCCGTTCCGTGGTGTCCCTGGTGACCAGCAGCGGCACTCCCAGGGTGGCCGCCTCCTCCTGGAGCCCGCCCGAGTCGGTGACGACCAGGTCTGCCATCCGCAGCAGCCCGACCATCTGCGGGTAGGGCAGCGGCGGGGTGACCCGCGTGTTGGCGATGCCCGCCAGGCCCGCGCTGACCTCGGCGCTGAGGCGGGGATTTGGGTGGGCGACCATGACGACCTGGACGTCGGGGCGTTGCCGTGCCAGGCGGCGCAACCCGTCTATCGTGGCCGCCACCCCCTGGCCCCAGTTCTCCCGGCGGTGCGCGGTCGCCACCACCAGCTGGCGGGTCGGCTCGACCCAGGCCGGTGGCCGGGCCGCGCCGCGCTCGATGAGGTCCTCGAGCGCGTCCACGACGGTGTTGCCGGTCACCGCGATGGCCTCGGCGGCGATGCCCTCGCCCAGGAGGTTCGCCCGGGCGGCGTCCGTGGGCGCAAGGTGCAGCGCGGCGATCCGGGCGAGCATCGCGCGGTTCGCCTCCTCCGGGAACGGCCGGTCCAGGTCGTTGGTCCGCAGGCCGGCTTCCAGGTGGACGATCGGAATACGCCGCCAGAAGGCGGCCGTTCCGCCGGCCAGGGCGGTCGTGGTGTCCCCCTGCACCACGACCGCCGCTGGACGGTGGTGTGCGAGCAGGTCGTCGACCCCCGTGATGAGGGCCGCCGCCAACTCCGCGAGCGAGCCGATGCGTCGCTGTGGACGCAGGCTCACCTCGGGGCGGAGGCCGAACGGGAGGAGTGCCTCGGCGACGCGTCCCGGCTGTTGGCCGGTGTCCGCCACCCGCACCGTGAACCTCGGATCATCGAGGAGACGGCGGATCAGAGGCGCGGTCTTCACACCCTCCGGCCTGGTGCCGGCGAGAATCATGACCTCTCGTGTCGTCGACCTGCTCGCACACATGGTGGGTCAGCTCCTGACGGTCGCGCGGCGACGCCGGTAGAGCGAGAACCCGCCGGTGGTGCCGGCCACGAGTGCGCCGATACCGAGTGCGAGCGGTGCCCCGGCGAGCGGGATCACCGGGATGGGCGGTGCGACCGCGTTGGCCCCGCAGTTCGACGTGCCGATGGTGACGCCCGCCAGCGCCCCACCGAGAGCCGTGAGGTTCAGCGCGGTGACGCTGAGCTGACCGACGCCCGAGCTGCTCTGGCTGTTGAGCGTGAGGTCGATCAGCCCCGGCACGCTCAGCCCCGTGTTCGGCGCCGGGTTGGCCGGCAGGTTGAGCAGCGTCGTCTCGACGCCCAGCACCGTGGAGGTGATGCGGGCGTTGACCAGGGTCGTCGTGCCGGTCGCGGACGGGCTGCTGGTGGCGGTGCACGACGAGTAGATGGCGTCGGCCACCAGCGCGATCGTGGCGAGACCGTTGGTACCGAGGTTCAGGTTCACCGCCGCGCCCGGTGTGACGAGGCACGACCCACCCGCGCCGATGGTCACCGTGCCCCCCACGCCGAGCACGCCGGCGCAGGCCGCCGAGGTGCCGTCGTTGAAGGCGCGGACGTTCTGCGCCAACACCCCGGCGGTGATGACGGTCTGTCCGCCGAGCACGGCCAACGGCGGGTTCTGGTTACCGGAGATCGACTCGGTGGTGCCGTCGTTGGTCGCCGACGCGGTGCCGGAACTCGCGAAACCTCCACCGAGCAGGCTGATCTGCAGCGCGGAGGCTGAGGACTGGGAGGTGTCGGCCAACGCCGGGGAGGCCGCCAGGACGGCCATGGCGAGGCCACCGGCCAGCACCGCAGCGGTACGGGCGAGACCGGATCTGACTCGTGGCATAGATGTCTACTTTCTGACGTGGGCGGTTGTGGGGCGGTCTGTGGTGGGGGTGGTGGTGAGATGCGTGAGGTGGACCAGGTGCCGTGGCGGCCTGATCGAGCGAGGTCCGGCGACCCGGCTCGAACCGCGCGCCGGATGCGCCCGTCGGGGTTGGGGCTGGGTCGGTACGGCCACCCGACCGACGGCCCGGACCGGAGCCGGTTGCGGCTTGGGGTCGGCGGCACGGGCGGTCTTCTGCCAGTCGGTGCGGGCGGTCACCATGCGGGCGAAGGCCAGCCAGACCGCGAGCGACTGGGCGTAGCTGTAGAGCCAGTGGCAGACGCCGAGCAGCAGAGCCTTGCCCACCGACAACTGCGGCTCACAGCGAGCCCGGTAGACGATCCCCCACAGGGCGAACGGTCCGATGCCGAAGACGAGCACCAGCGGTGGTACGCCCCACCCGCCGCCCTCCCACCAGCCGGCCAGCCCGCCGGCGGTGTGGTCGACGTAGTAGATCATCACCGCCAGGCAGGCGACGTAGATCGGCGTACCGAGGAGCTGCGTCCACGGCGCGGCCAGGAAGTGGGCGATCTCCAGCGTCGCGGAGTTTCTGATCCGGGGGGAGCGCAGCACCCTGCCCAGATAGCGGCCACACTGCATCGAGCCCTGGGCCCAGCGGGTCCGCTGCCGCACCAGCGGCCGGATCCGGGTCAGCGCCTCCTGGGCCACCCAGCTCTCCGCGCAGTACTCGGTGCGTCCACCGGCCAGCAGGATGTGCAGGCCCAGTTCGAAGTCCTCGAGCAGGGCCCCGTGCCACGGTGTGCCGTGCTCGGCGGCGATGTCGTTGAGCAGCGACAGGCGGGTGAACTGTCCGTTGCCGCCCATCGCCACGCTGCCGGTGTGTCGGCGCAGGGACTGCATGGCGGCGATCGGCGCGCGGAACTCCATGTCCTGTAGCCGGATCAGCAGCCGTCCCCAGCGGCTGACCTCGGTCGCCGGGGCGTACCGACGTGGCGCGCACTGGAGCATGCGCACCTCCACCTGGACCGCGCCGACGTCCGCCGAGCCGAAGTACTGCCGGCCGGCGAGCGCGACGGGGCCCTGTGGGTCGAGCCGGCTGTCGGCGTCCAGGACCCCGACGATCACCCGGCTGCGGTCGGCACCGGCCGGCAGCGACTGCTCGATGCACCGCCAGGCGGCGTTGAGCGCGGCGCCCTTGCCCTGCCGCGCGTCCGGCAGCTGACGCCGGACGACGTGCACCCGGGGCTGGTCGGCGAACGCGGCCAGTTCGGCGAGCGTGCCGTCGTCGGACGCGTCGTCGACGCACCAGACGGTCACCTGCGGGAAGTCGCCGAGCAACCGCCGCAGGGTGTCGCCGATGACCGACGCCTCGTTGCGACACGGCACGATGATGTGCCAGTCGAAGCCGTCCGGGCTGCCGCCCCGGCTACGTCGGGTCTTCAGGTGCAGGACCAGGATGCTCAGCACGTACGCGCAGAAGCTGACGCACAGCAGGAACGCCGCCGTGTTGAGCAACGCGAGGGTCTGCGTCTCAGCGGACACCGGCGATCGCCCCCCGCATGCGCTTGGTCCGGCTGACCAGGACGACGAACAGAATCGCCACGGCGATCAGGCCGGCCGTCGTGATCACGGATCCGATCAGTACGTGGCTGCGCTCGTAGCCGAGCCGGAAACCCCAGGTCTGCATCGAGACCACCACCGCCGCGAGTCGCACCTGGTTCACGGTGACCAGCAGCAGGGTGGCGATTCCCAGGGCGTTGAGTCCCCGGGTCATCGAGATGCGCCGGAACCCGACGAGCGTCGAGGCCAGCACGATCGGCGGTATCAGCAACATGGCGACCGAGCATCCACTGGAGACCATGAAGCCGACCCAGCGCTCGTCCAGCGGGAAGATGACCGCCGCGCCGATCGACCTGGCGTGGGCCAGGCCGACGGCGTCGACCAGGCGGGCGTTGAGCCAGGCCTCGCCGCTGGCGATGTCGTGCCAGCGCCACAGGGTCGCGGCGGCCACGGCGACGCCGAACAGGATGCCCGTCGTCGCGCGCAGCCACGCTCCCCAGGTGGTGGAACCTGTCATCGTTCACGGCCCAGCAGGGCGACGAACCACAGCGCCAGGCCGAGCACGACCAGGCCGATGCCGACCAGCAACCACGACTGGATGGCGATCCCGGTGGCCGCCAGCCCTCCGCCGATGTGTGGACCCTTGGTAGGTCTTACGTACATGGCCAACCCCCTCGTCAACTCGGAGGTCAGGATGGCATCGGCAGAATCGGGCAAACAGGATAAAAGCCCATAGAAACCCTAAAGGGTGATTAAATACGCCTGGTGGGGTGGTGCCGATGGTCGCCGGCATCCCTTGCGCCGCAACAGGTTCGATGTCCCGACAGGTGGTGCAGAGGTGGTCAAGATGGTGACCGGATCCCCCCGCAGGACCGACCCGACGGCAACGTCCCGCTGGCGGGCCATGGCGGGCTGGCAGAAGGCCATGGTCGCGTTGACCCTGGTCTTCGCGGTGCTCTGCGCGGGCGTCGTCACGGTCGGCTTCGGTCTGAAGCACCGGTACGAGAGCCGGGTGCAGCGCGAGGACATCCTCGGTCAGGGCACCGGTCCGCGCGACGAGCGCCGGTGGAAGTCGGGACCCCTCAACCTGCTGCTGCTCGGGTCGGACTCCCGCGACGGCGAGCCGGATCAGGCTCTCTACCCGGGGCAGCGTTCGGACACCATCATGCTGGTGCACGTCAACGCCGCCCGGGACGCGGCCACCGTCGTCTCGATTCCCCGGGACAGCTACGTCGACGTTCCCGCCGCCGGAACGGTCTGGTCCGGCGGACTCAACAAGATCAACGCTGCGTTCGCCTTCGGCGGCGCCGCGCTGGCCGCCGAGACGGTCGCCAAACTCACCGGCCTTCCCCTGGACGGGGTACTGGTGGCCAACTTCGCCGCCGTCCGCAAGCTCGTGGACGCGGTGGGCACCATCAACGTCTGCCTGCCGTACCCGGTCACCTCCTCGGACACCAAAGTCACCTGGACCGCCGGCTGTCACGACCTGGACGGCAGGGCGGCCGACGACCTGATGCGGCAGCGGCACGGGGTGCCCGGCGGCGACTTCGGGCGCATCTACGACCAGCAGCTGGTGGTCCGTGCCCTCGCGGAGCGGATCAGCGCGACGAGTCTGCTCACCAACCCGACCCGACTCGACCGGGTGCTCACCACGGCGGCCGAGTCGCTTGTCGTCGACCGTGACCTCGACCTGGCCGACCTCGCCCTCGCGGTGCGCCGGGTCAAGCCGGAGTCCGTCCAGTTCGTCACCGCCCCCTTCAGCGACGCCAACCTCCAGACCCCGGCCGGGTCCGCGGTACGGCTGGACGAGGTGAAGGCCCCGGCGCTCTTCGCGGCCGTCCGCGAGGACCGCGTCGCGCAGTGGCTCGCGGCCAACCCGCAGACGGCGCCGGCCAACTGAGCCGCGCCGCCCGCCGCGACAGAACCAACGGGGTACGACGAGAGGCGGCGGACCTTCCACCCACCTGGTGGTGACGCTCGGGCTCTCGACGGGTACGACGACGCGCCGCCCGGATCACGTCCGAGCGGCGCGTCGCAGCACGGCGAACGGTCTTTTGCGCGCGCCGGACGCCGTTATGAGCGGTATACCTCAGAGTCATCTTGATGCCTCTGAGGTATACCGCTCACCAGCACATCGACACGGCGGGCAGCCGAGCGAACGGCCGGCGCCCTCGTTCAGCGCGTCCGCTGCCAGTAGCGGCACGTCCAGTCGACCTGGTGCAGCTCGTCCTCGATGCCGTGCTCGGCACGGAAGTCGTCGACGGCCTGCTTGCAGCCGCGTACGGCGTGGTAGTCGTCGATGATCACGTATCCACCGACCGACAGCTTCGGGTAGAGCGAGCGCAGCGCCACCATCGTCGAGTCGTAGAGGTCCCCGTCGAGACGCATCACCGCCAGGCGTTCCACCGGCGCGGTGGGCAGAGTGTCCGAGAACCAGCCCTTGAGGAAGCGGACCTGGTCGTCGAGGAGCCCGTACCGTTCGAAGTTCTTCATTACCTGCTCCTGCGAGACGGCCAGGAAGGGCACCTGCCAGAGCGCGTCCTCGACGTCCTCGACCCGGCGGGGGTCCGGTTTGGGCAGACCGCGGAACGAGTCCGCGACCCACACCGTGCGGTCCCGGTCGCCGTAGGCGCGCAGCATCCCGCGCATGAAGATGGTCGCGCCGCCCCGCCAGACCCCGGTCTCGATCAGGTCGCCGGGTACGCCCCGGTCCAGCACGTCCGCGATGCACTGCTCCAGGTTGTCCAGCCGGCGCAGACCGATCATCGTGTCGGCCTCCGGCGGCCAGTCCCGGCCGTTGGCCCGGGCCTCCGCGTCGAACGGGAACTGGAGCACCAGCTCCAGCCCCTTGCGTTGCAGCAGGTGCCGGCCGCGCTGGTAGAGCTTGCCGTGCAGGGAACCCCGGCGCGGCTGGTAGGGCATCCACGTCTCACGGAAGACGTACCTGGTCAACGCCTTCTTGAGCAGGTCGCAGTAGAGCGCGCGGGGATCGTCCAGCATCGGCTCGGACGACGGGGTCGGCGCCAACATCTCACTCATCGGCAATCTCCTTGTTCGGTGTCTCTGCTCGGCAACTGGCGGGCTCGCGGGCAGCCGCCCCTTCGTTCGTCAGCCCCAACGTTCGGCTTCGCCGACGGCGACCGCGCGGCGCAGCACGATGGACGTGGAGGAGAGTCGTTCCGTGCCCGGTCGTCCCGCAGGCAGCAGCTCCTGCCCGTAGGTCGACCACCGGCCCGTCGGGTCCGGGATGGGCGTCTGCGGGGACGACGGCGGCGGCACGGGCTCGGCCGTCGCCGACCGCCAGCTCGCCTCGGGCCGGGCGAGTGGCCGTCCGAGCACGCTCACCCCGGCGTTGCCGCCCCGGGCCGGCGAGCCATTCGTGTGCTCGGGCCCGCGGGGAACGTCGGTCACCACCGGGTTGGGCTCGGTGATGGCGTCCTCGATGCGGGTCGGCCTGACCGGCGGATGCGGGAGGCGGCCATTCGCGTCGCCCACCGCCTGCTCGACCGGGGCCGGCCGCTCGACCGCAGCGGGCCGCTCGACCGGAACCGGCCGTTCGACCGCAGCGGGCCGTTCGACTGGGGCCGCCCGCTCGACCGGAACCGACCGCTCGACGGCGGTGCCTTCGACCGTCCTCGCGGACGGGCGAACCGATCCGCCCGAGTCTCCGGTCTGCCGGCGGTGCCGCCCGCCGGTGCTGCCGGAGGAGTCCTCGACGAGCGCGCTGACCAGCTCCCGGATGACGGCGCCCGACCTCGATGCCGGCACCGACAGGGTGTCGTGTGTCGCGTCCGGCGTCGGAGTCGGTTGCTGACCGGCCACCCGGTGGTCCGTACGCGCCTCCGCGCCGATCACCACGACACCGGCCAGCGGGAGCCCGAGGCGCTGCACGAGCCGGGCGGCCCGCGTACCGTCGTCGAGGTTCGTCCGGCCGGCGCGAATCACCAGCAGCACCCCGTCCGCGTGCTGGGCGAAGGCGGAGATCTCCCGTCCCGCCAGGATCGGCGGCGCGTGTACGAGCACGCAGTCCTCGTCCTCGCCCAACGCGTTGAGAAGTCCGCCCAGGTCGTGCAGGGCCTGCGTGTCGGCGCCCTCGCGGGGTTCGGCCGGCAGCACGGTCAGGGTGGGGAAGTCGACCAGGCGCACCGGAGAGCACTTCTGGGTGAGGACCTGTTGCCAGGTGTGTGGCGCCTCCGGGAAGTGGCCGGACAACACCGGGTCCCGTACCGCCCCGTCCACCAGGGTGGCCCGGCAGTGCTCGTCGGCCAGACCGAGACCCAGCAGCGCGGTCACCAACGCCTTGCCGTCGTCGTCGTGGGCGCTGGTGACCAGCAGCCTCCGGCGCGGCAGCGGGGCGGTGAGCACACTGAGCGTCGAGATCGTGGCGCGTACGGCGTCGGTGACGTCGGTGCGCGCGTAGAGCGCGCTGGCGTGGTGGCGGGAGAAGCGGCGCGGCAGCTTCGGCAGCACGCCGAGGACCGGCAGGCCCAGACGCGTCTCGACCTGCCCGACGTCGCGCAGTCGGCTGTCGAACCGGTCACGCAGGAGCGTCGCGCCCCAGCCGGCCAGCAGTCCGGCCAGGGCGCCGAGTACGCCGTTCAACAGCGGCTTCGGAAAGGCCGGGGTGGTCGGCGCGCTCGCGGTGTCGAGCACCCGGGCGCTGATGCTGGTCGAGCCGCCCATCTCCAGTTTGCTCAGGCGGTCGCTGGCGGCATGGGACGCCACGTTCGCGATCGCGGCGGCCTGGGCCCCGGAACCGGCGCTCGCGTGCACGGTGATGATCTGGAGACCGAGTTCGTACTCACCGCTGACGTGCCCGAGCACCGCGTGCTCGGGCAGTCGCAGCGTCCGCGCCGTCTCGATCGCCACCTCCCGGGAGCCGACGAGCCGGGCGATGGTGGGTGTGAGGTTCTGCGCGAGAGCCAGATCTGCGGGTCGGCTCTCGTCGGTCTGTTCGGCGCTGACCAGTACGGACGCCTCGGCCTCGTAGCGGGCCGGGAGGAGTTCGGTGACCCCCTGGGCGGCGGCCAGGCCCGCGCACAGGCCGATCAGCGGTACGCCCACTCGGCGCCAGGAGGCACCGAGCAGGCCTTTGACATCTATCGACGCGCTCATCAGGCGATCGCCTCTCTTGTTGAGTGCCCGGCCTCGGCGGGCGGTGTGCGAAAGGGGCGCGTGGGGGACCGCAGCCCGCGCCAGGTGGCGCAGAGGGTGTCGGCGATGCGTTCCCAGTCGAACTCGGCGTCCGCCCGGCGCAGGCCCTGGTTGGCCAGCCGGCCGGCGAGCGGGGGATCGTCGCGCAGGCGCGCGAGACAGGTCGCCAGCGCGGGTACGTCGCCGGCGGGAAAGACCAGGCCGGCGTCACCCACCACGTGGGGGATCTCGCCGACGTCGCTGCCCACGACCGGTACGCCACAGGCCATGGCCTCGACCAGCACCCGGCCGAACTGCTCGCGCAACGGGATGCCGATCCACGGCAGGGTGTTGCGCTGCACCACCTCGACCGACGGCATCGCCAACGCGTCCATCCGGTTCAGCAGACCGGGCAGCTCGGCGTGCCCGGCCCAGCCGTGCCGGTGCACCCGGCCGGGTCGTCGCGCGGCTGCCCGATCGATCTCGCCGCCGAGGCTGCCGTCCCCGACCAGCGACACGTCGCAGTCGATCAGCTCGGTGGCGCGCAGCAGGTCCGTCACGCCCTTGTGTGGCTCGAACCGACCGACAAATCCGACCGTGAACGGGCGCATCGCCGGATCGGTGGGCAGCGGACGGAAGGTCCGGGTGTCCACACCGAGCGGGACGATCGTGGCCGGCCCGCGGTAGCCCTTGACGCGCAGCACGTTGAGCGCCGCGGGCGTGATCGGGAAGGCGTGGTCGACGGACAGATAGGACTGTCGCTCGATCCGCGGAAACGGCACCGGGAACCGGGTCACCACGTTCTGCGCGGCGTACAGGGTGGTGGGCACCCCTGCCCAGCAGCGCTGACGCAGCCGCAGGGCCTGCCAGGTGGTGAGGTAGGCCGCCTCACCGATGACGTGCAGGATGTCGGGGCGGGCGGCGGTCACGCCGTGGTTCCCGGGGAGCCGGAACAGCACCGAGGCCATGTGGCCGGTCAGCGACTCGCCGAGCAGGTGCGGTACGACGTGGTACCGCAGTCTGCGGTGTCGCCCGGTGAGCCGGGCCAGCTCGCGTCGTGTCACCGGGGACACGTCCGCGGCGAGGACGGTCAGGGTGACGTCGGGCTGTTCACACAGCACGTCGAACAGGTCCGTCCAGTGTTCGGTGCGCTTGCCGACGACCGTGATCAGGACGTGCATCACGCTCCTCCTCTCGTCTCTCCTCGGGTGACCGCGATCCGGCCGATGCGGGCCCAGGCCCGCAGCCGTGCCGTCCCGGCCCGGGGTTGCAGGGGCATCCGCACACCGGCCAGACCGATACCGATCAGGGCGCGCAGCAGCACGGCGCCGCGTACGGCGCGCAGGGTGTGAGCGCGGTGCCGGGCGAAGTACCGGAGCATGCTGCGGTACAGGTGGGGCCAGATCCAGGCCGGGTCGGAGCTGCTCGCGCCGCCGGTGTGCAGGGCGGTCACGGACGGCACGTACAGCACCTCGGCGCCCCGCCGGGCGGCCTGGAGGCACAGCTCCTCGTCCTCGTAGTACAGGAAGTAGCCCTCGTCGAGCCCGCCGACCGCCTCGAACAGGTCCGTACGCACCGCCAGGCAGGCCCCGGAGACCCAGTCCACCGGCACCGGCTGCGATCCCCGTACGCAGGCGTCGTAGGCGGCCCGGCGCTGCCGGCCGCTGAGCAGCCGGCGCAGCGCGACCGGCGTCAGCGAGCCACCGAAACGGCTGGCCAGCACCGTGCCGAGGGACTCGAACCGGTGCGCGCTGATCGCGATCCGGCCGTGCGCGTCGATGAGCCGCGGTCCCGCGATGCCCACCGACGGCCGGCTGCGGATGACCTGGACCAGCTCCGCGGTCATACCGGGGGTGACCACGCAGTCCGGGTTGACCAGGAGTACGACGTCGGTGTCGATCCCGGTCGCGCCCTGGTTCACCGCGCTGGCGAAGCCGGTGTTGGTCGTGTTGGCGAGGACGGTCACCTCCGGGAAGCGGCTGCGGACGAGCGCGACCGTGCCGTCGGTGGAGGCGTTGTCCACCAACCGCACCGGCAGCCCTTCCTGCCGGAGCGCGGTCAGGGCGGCGACGATCTGCCGCTCCGAGTTGTGGGTCACCACCACGGCGGTGGCGTCGGCGTTTCTCATGCCGGAACTCCCGTCCGGTGCACCGGACGGCGCAGGAGCGGCGCCCCTGCGAATCGTCGGAGCGGCGCACCTTCCTGTTGTGCGGTGAGCAGGGTCAGCGCCGGCAACAGGCCCAGTTCCCAGTGCCCGTCGGTCGGCGCCGCGAAGACGGCGGCGGCCAGGAAGCCGCAGGACAGGGCCGCGAACGGCAGGGTGATCCCGTCCCGGCCGCGCAGGCCGACGCGGATGCTGCGCACGATCGGCCAGAGAACGAACAGCAGGCCGACCAGCCCGAGGTTCGCCAGCACCGTGACGTAGAAGGCGTGGTAGACCGGCCCGACGTCGGTGAGGGTGAAGCCGGACAGGTAGACGCCGGGCGTGCTCTGTCCGAGGCCGGCGCCGACCAGCGGCTGGTCGGCGAAGACGCCCAGGCCCACCGACGACTCCGCACCCCGGTAGCCGGCCGACTGCTGAAGGCCCTTGGCGATCTCGTCGGCCCGGTCCCGTACCCCCGGTTGCAGGGCCAGGACCGCGGCGACCGCGACCGCGGCGGCGGCGGTCGCGGCCAGCCCGGTGCGGACGGCCCGACCACCGCGGACCAGCATGATCAGCAGGGTCAGCGCGGCGGCGAGCCAGATTCCCCGGTACGACGCCAGGAGCACGTCGAGGGCGAAGAACCCGGCGAGCAGGAGGACGCCGTTGCGACGCCACCCCCGCCGTCGACCGGCGGCCCAGACCAGCGGCGGGACCGCCATGAGGGTGATGAGTCCACCGTGCCGGCCCGGCGTGGTGACCGACAGGGCGGTGAAGGTGGCCGCCAGCACCACGTACAGGATCCCGGCCGCCAGGATCCGACGGGCGGTGGTCAGGGTGTGGGTCGCGACGAAGAAGTACACCGGGATCGTGGCCATCTGGTACGCGGCGACCAGCACCTCCTCGGGCGCGTTGCCGACGGCCAGGCCGTAGATCGCGGCCACGACGGTCAACCCGACGAGGAGCAGCATGCCCACGTCGGCGGGGGTACGCCGGGTCGGCCCCTCCACCCGCAGCCAGTGCCGTACGGCCAGCGCGGCGCCGCCGACGGCCAGCAGCAGCACCTTCACCGCGATGAATCCCCGCACGTCACCGCCGCTGAGCACGGCGCCGATCACCGCGCCGCCGATGATGCCGACCGGCAGCACCGCCCAGGGCCAGAGCAGGAACACGCCACCGGCGAGCACGGCGGCGGAGGCGGCCAGGCCCACCGGCCCGGGCAGCAGGGTGACCACGGTGACCAGGGCGCCCAGCCCGGCGCCGCCGAGGAGCACGGTGGGCGCGACGATCGGCACTCTCATCGCGGCAACCCCGCCAACAGTGAGCGCAGCCTTAGGCCCCGGACCGACCAGCTGTTGCGGGCGGCGACCGCCCGCCGTCGGGCCACCTGTTCGGGCGTGCCGGCGTCGTCCAGCGCAGCGCCGATGGCGGCGGCGAAGCCCGCCGCGTCGTCGGCGAGGGCGATGACGTCGGCGAGCGCCCGCAGCGCTGGCAGCGGTGTCGCGACGACGGGCTTGCCGAGGGCGAGGTACTCGTAGCACTTCTTCGGGTGCACGTAGTCGACGAGGCTGCCGACCCGGTAGGGGATGACGGTGACGTCGCAGGCCCGCAGGATGTTCGGCACCTCGGCGAAGCCGACGGCGTCCACCAGCTGCACGTTGGACAGGTGCAGCAGCGGTGCCCGGCCGGCACGGGTGGACGGTCCGATCAGTACGAAGGTCCACTCGGGGTGCGCCCGGGCGACCTCGGCGACCAGGTCCCCGTCGAAGGCGCGGGTGTCGACCGCCCCGCTGTAGCCGATCAGTGGCCGGCGCAGCCCGGCCAACCAGGGCGCGACCGGGCCGTCCGGCGAGAAGTGCTCCGGGTCGCAGCCGTTGGCCAGGACCACGGGCGCGGGGTCGACGGCGGGCATCCGTTCCGGTAGCGCGCTGGACGAGGCGAGCACGAGGTCGGCCGCGCCGACGGCGGAGTCCAGCGCCCGGCGCAGGTGCCGACGGTTCCAGCGTCTCGTGAACGTCCAGTCCAGGTCGGTGGCGTCATACACGACGGCGGACGCGGTCAGGCGGGCGGCGACCGGCGCGGCCAGGTCCTCGTCCAGCCAGAGCAGTCGTACCGACTCGGCGTGCCGGCGGAACCAGCGACGGAGCCGTAGCGCGGCGAACCAACGGTTGACCCGGTTGACCGGCGGCACGTGCCGGCCGAGCGGCAGCAGCGCCGGCCCGGCGCACTGCCACAGGCCGTCGGCCACCTGCCGGACGCGCAGCCGCCAGCGGGGGAGGTGCCCGGCGGGATCGACGAAGAGCACCCGGTGGTCGACGGTCAGCTCGCGCGCCAGCGCGTGTTGACGGTGGGCGCCGTTGGCCCACGGGGTGCCGCTGAAGACGACCACCCAGTCCCGGTCGTCGGTGACCGTGGCGTCGACGGTCGGCGCTGCCCGGCGAAGCGTCCGCTCAGCCACGGCTCGACCGCTGCATCGGTCGGGGCCCCGCGGCCGGCAGCACCTCGTCCTCACCCAACCGGCCGAGCACCGGACGGGCGCGCTCGTCGTCCAGGCGCACCAGGCGAGCGCCGGCGTGGCGGTCAAGCCAGCTGCGCACCGCGTTGGCCGCGATCCGGCGGTTGATCCAGTTGACCATCGGCAGCGCGTCGCCGAACGGCAGCGCGGTGGGCGCGATCGCGTGCCAGGCCGCCGAGCCGATCGGGGTCACCTCGCAACGCCAGCGGGGACGCCGTGTCGGCGGGTCGACGATGAGCAGCCGTTGCCCGGGCGTCAACTGCCGCAGCACCGCCGAATGCCCGTCGACGGTCCACCTCGTACGGCTGAACAGCACCAGCCAGTCGCGGGTGTCGCCGTCGGGCAGCGGGCCGACGTCGCCGCGCAGCGCGGCGAACAGGTCGGCCACCCCCAGCTGTACGGGTCGGCCGAGCAGCCGCTTGACCAGGTGGTCGACGAGCAGGACGGCCCGGAACACCGCCATCCGGTGCCGAGGTTGGGTCGTGCGCAGGTAGCCGATCAGGCTGCCCAGGAGGTGCCGGAAGCGGATGGTCGGCCCGAGCAGCCGGCAGGACGCTCCCCGGGTGTGGGTCACCACCGCGTCCGGGAGCATCCACAGCTGGTGGCCGGCCTGCTGGAGTTGGCGGGCGAGGATGGCGTCGTTCCAGTAGACCGGGAACGCCTCGTCGAAGATGGCCTGCCGTCCGAGCACCGCGCGGCGCAGCAGCATGCAGCTGCCGGAGGCGAGTTGCCGGGGGCGGCTGAAGTCCTCGCCGCGCATCTGGAACCGGTGCAGCGCCTGGCGGAACCCGGGCATGCGGCGCAGCGCGGTGACGAGCGCGAGGGTGGCCGCGAAGCTGGGCTGCTGGACGTAGTGCTGCTGGAACGTGCCGTCCGGGTTGAGGTACAGCGGGCTGACCCCGGCCACCTCCGGCCGCTCCCGCAGATGGTCGATCATCCGGGTCAGCGCGCCCGGGTGGAACCGGACGTCGCTGTTGAGCAGCAGGACCAACTGCCCGGTCGAGCGGCGGTACGCCTGGTTCACGGCGGCGGCGAAGCCGGTGTTGTGACTGTTGCGGATCAGGCGGACCCGGGGTTGGTCCGCGAGCATGTCGGCGGAGCCGTCGGAGGAGGCGTTGTCGACGGCCACCACCTCGTAGTCGAGGTCGGCGGGGGCGGTCGCGGCCAGCGACTCCAGGCACTGCCGGGTCTGTTCGCGCGTGTTCCAACTGATCAGCAGGACCGACAGCAGCGGGGCGCCCATCACGACCCGCTCCGGTCGTCGCGGCGGGCGAAGATCCGCAGCAGGTCACCCTGGCGCGGGTGCGTCACCCGGGGCGATCCGCTGGCGGCGACGTCGGCGACCAGGAGGTTGCGCGCGTTGCGCCATCGGGCCGCCGGCCGCCAGTAGAACCGCGAGAAGACCGTGTCGTGCGCGATGACGCGGAAGCCGGTCTCCACCAGCATCCGGCTGAGCGTGTCCGGGGTGAAGTGCCACCGGTGGTACGCCGGGGCGATGGCGGGCCAGTCGGTGCCGAGTCGGCGGGCGGCGGCGGAGTCGATGTTGGGTACTTCGAGGGCGAGCCAGCCGCCGGGGGTGAGGGCGGTGTGGGCGGCGTGCAGGAAGGTGCGGGGGTCTTGGACGTGTTCGAGGACGTGGAAGGCGCAGATGGTGTCGGCGGTGAGGGTGGGTGCGATGGTTTCGAAGTAGCCCTGCCGTACGGGCATGTGGAGGTGGTCGCGGGCGTAGGTGGCGGCGGCGTGGCTGACTTCGATGCCGGTGGCGTTGATGCCGGCCTGTTGGGCGGCTTCGAGGAAGTAGCCGCCGGCGCAGCCGGCTTCGAGCAGGGTGGTGGGTCGGGTGGCCGAGAGCAGCCAGCGCAGCCGGCGGGCGGCCTCGAACCGGCGCTGGCCGGCCGAGGCGAAGTATTCCTGGTACCCGTCGGTGGTGTAGTAGGCCTCGTCGTACAACTCCTCCGGGTCCGGCGCGTCGCCGGCCGTCCACACGAAGCCGCAGTCGCCGCAGCTCCAGAGCAGGTCGCCGAGTGTCGGCGAGTGCCCGCCGGCGCGGCCGCAGAGCCGGCAGCGGACCAGCTCGATCCCATCCAGTTTCATCGGGTACTCCGTCGGTTTCGTGGCGTCCGGGCGATCACCCGGAGCAGGTCGCCGAGGCGCGGATGGGTCAGCCGCGGTGAGCGGAGCCCGATCAGGTCGGCGGGTAGGAGGTGTCGCGCGTGCCGCAGCCGGTACCGCAGCGGCATGTAGTAGCGAAAGACCGTGGTGTCCTGCCGGACCACCTCGAAGCCGGCGTCGGTGACGAGCCGGACCAGCGTGGCGGGGGTGAAGTGCCAGCGGTGGTAGCGCGGTTGCAGACCGGGCCAGTCGGTGCCGAGTCGGCGGGCAGCGGCGGAGTCGATGTTGGGTACTTCGAGGGCGAGCCAGCCGCCGGGGGTGAGGGCGGTGTGGGCGGCGTGCAGGAAGGTGCGGGGGTCCTGGACGTGTTCGAGGACGTGGAAGGCGCAGATGGTGTCGGCGGTGAGGGTGGGTGCGATGGTTTCGAAGTAGCCCTGGCGTACGGGCATGTGGAGGTGGTCGCGGGCGTAGGTGGCGGCGGCGTGGCTGACTTCGATGCCGGTGGCGTTGATGCCGGCCTGTTGGGCGGCTTCGAGGAAGTAGCCGCCGGCGCAGCCGGCTTCGAGCAGGGTGGTGGGTCGGGTGACCGAGAACAGCCAGCGCAACCGGCGGCCCGCCTCGAACCGGCGCGGCCCGGCCCGGAAGTAGTCGTCGTAGCCGCCGTCGGCGAAGTAGTCCTCGTCGTACCGGCCGTCCGCCTCGGCCTGCTCCTGCGCGGTCCAGGCGAACCCGCACGCCCCGCAGCGGCGCAGCAGCCCACCGAGTTCCGGCTGGTGGTCCTGCCGCGGTCCACAGACGAGGCACCGGGCGGTCCGGCGGTCGACGCTCATCGCGGACCGCCCGTCGTGGGCGCGAGGATGGCCGCGGGAGCGCGCAGCAGCCGGTGCAGCCGCATCCGGTCGCTCGCGCTGACGTGTCCGCCGACGACCAGCAGGACGGCGGCGACGAGCAGGGTCAGACCCGCCCGGCTGCTGACGGCGAGGGCGGCGTCGAGTCGCCCCGGGCCGTCCGGCAGGTACCGGCTCGCCGCGCTGGTGACCAGTCCGGCGGCGACCGCCACGGCGATCGGCGGCCAGATGGCCTGGGCCAGCGGCGTCAGCCGCCGGGCCGTCGCCGCGTGGAAGTGGACCAGGAAGTACGCGGTGCTGAGCACCACGGCCAGGGCGGTCGACAGTGGTACGCCCAGCGGCCCGCACAGCCAGATCAGCGGCACCGTGAGGGCCAGGTTGAGCACGACGGAGAGCAGCACGTAGCGCGTCTCCAACCCGGGTCGGCCCTCGGCCCGCGCCACCACCGTGGTCGCCCCGCTGATCAGGTTGAGGGCGTAGGCGGGGGTGAGCACGAGGATGTTCACCGTGGCCCAGGTGACCTGGTGTCCCAGCCAGAGCCGGACCAGGGGGTCGGCGCTGACCATCAGGGCCGCGGCGGCCGGCGCGAGGAACAGGGCCAGGTAACGGGTGGCCGCCAGGTGAAACCGGTCCGCCCAGCCGACGCCCTGGGCGGCCGAGCGGGCGACCGCCGCGGGGAACAGCACGACCAGGGCGAGACTCGGCGGTAGCCGCAGCAGGTTGAGCAGGCGGGTGCCGAGGTCGAAGTCGCCGGCGACGGCGGGACTGAAGACGCCGCCGAGGACGAGACGGTCGAGTTCCACGTTGACCATGCCGGCGCCGGTGGACACCTGCACGCGCATGCCGTACCCGCCGATCCGGCGTACGTCGCGCCGGTGCAGACGTCCCCAGCGCGGAGACAGCTCCGGGTGCTGCCGGTGGGTGGCCCCGGCGAGCAGAAGGGTGCGGATCGCGCCGGTGGCGGCGGCGGAGGCGGCCAACGCCACCAGGCCGCCGCCGAGGCGTACCACCAGGATGGCCAACGCGGCGCCGAGGACGGCGGTGCCGGCGCTGACGGCGGCGAGCGACCCGTACCGCTGGCCGCCTTCGAGCACGGCACGCCAGGGCAGCTCGACGGCGCCGGCCACCAGCCCGAGCACCAGCCAGATCGTCGCGTGCCACGCCTCGTCGGCGAGGTCGCCCAGCCGCAGCAGCCCGCTGATCCACGGCCAGCAGACGCCGAGCGCGCCCACGGTGAGCAGACCGAGCAGCACGGCCCAACCGAGTGCCAGCCCGAGCAGCCGGCGCACCAGGTCACGGTCCGCCGCGCTGCCGGCCTTGGCCACCTCGCGCACCAACGCCGAGCCGAGTCCGAGATCGATCAGCGCGGCCATGGCCAGCAGGCCGGCCAGCACGATCCAGACGCCGAACTCCCGGGGGCCGAGGCTCTGGTAGACGACCGGCACCGAGACCAGGCCGGACACCGCCATGACCACCCGCGCGCCCAGCATGCTGGCCGTGTTGCGGGTGACCCGGGTGTCGACCGCGTCGGTGGCGCTACCCACGGGGGAACCCCCGGAACAGCTCGACGACGGTCAGCAGCAGCAGGGCCAGGTCGACCCGCATCGACCGGCAGTTGAGGTAGAGCAGGTCGCAGCGGAGCTTGTCCTCCACGGTGGCCGCGTAGCCGCCGGTGAGTTGCGCGATGCCGGTCAGGCCCGGGCGGATCAGGTGCCGCAGGTCGTAGTGCGGCAGGCGATCGAAGCCGGCGATGAACTCCGGACGCTCGGGGCGTGGACCGACGAGGCTCATCTCGCCGCGTACGACGTTCCACAGTTGGGGGAGCTCGTCCAGGCGGGAGCGGCGGAGCCAGCGTCCGACCCGGGTGATCCGGGCGTCGTCGGGTTGGGCGAGGACGGGTCCGGTGGTCTGTTCCGCGCCGACCCGCATGGTCCGGAACTTGACCAGCCGGAACAGCCGGCCGCCCGCGCCGACGCGCTCCTGGAGGTAGAACGGGGGACCGGTGAACGAGACCACGGCGGCGATCAGCGCGATCAGCGGGATCACCACGACGGCGCTGAGCAGGATCACGGCGAGGTCGAAGGCCCGCTTGAGTCGTTCGTGCCGGGGTCGGCCCGCGCCGGAGGCGAGGCGGATCCAGGGCAGCCCGCCGAAGCGGGCCATCGCCGGCGCGCGCAGCAGGCCGTAGACCGGTCGGGCCAGCACCAGGATCTCGACTCCGGCTCTCAGGCAACTGGTCATGAGGCGCTCGTCGATGCTCTCCAGGGAGTGCTTGAGCAGCAGGAGTCGGGGGCGGACGCGGGTGAGGACCGCCACGACGTCCTCGGCGCGCGACGGCATCGGGAGCCGGGCGGCGACGTCGAACTCCTCGTCGAGCCGATCGGGCACGGCGGGGACGTCGTCCGGTTCGATGACCACCACGCGTACCCGCCGGTTGTTCTCCTCCGACCTCGGCGTCCGCTCGCGGCGCTCGGCGCGGTGGACGGACACCTGGTGGACTCCCGCCGGTGACCTCGGCCCGACGCCGATCGGGACGTCGGCGCGGTCGAGCGACGCCGGAGAGTGGCCCGCACGGATGGGACCCCGGGTCTTCCTCAACGCGTCGACCTCCTCGGTCAGGGACTCACAGGGCATGCCGGCCAGCACCCCGGGAGCAAGTGTCAAGGACAAAAGACCCAACAGGGTCAAAACGGCAAAAAAAGGATTCTGGGGACGAGCGTGCCGATATGGCGTCAACCTGGGTGGGGAAAGGTTCCCTTTTTGGGCGTTCCAGGCCAGCGCCGGTGGCCCGAACCCGGGTTTGCCGCGCCGGCCGACGGCCCTGTCGTACCGAGGAGTTCCAGATGGTCCTGCCCGACATCGCCGTCAGTGGAGAACCGGCGACAACCCCGGTGCCCCGGCGCGTTCTGGTGATCGGCGGCGCCGGCTTCATCGGCAGCCACGTGGTCGCCCGGATGATGCTGATGGGAAGCGAGGTCCGCGTCCTCGACAACTTCTCCACCGGACGGCTGGAGAACCTCGCCGACGCCGCGTACGGCGGGCTGACCGAGGCGGACGTGGTGACCGGCGACATCCGCACCCCGGAGGGGCTGGAGATCGTGCAGCAGTGGCAGCCCGAGGTGGTGGTGCACCTGGCCGCGCAGCCCAGCGTCCCGGCGGCCCGCCGCTCGCCCCTGTACGACGCCGACGTCAACGTGTTCGGCACCGTCAACGTGCTGGACGCCTGCGTCCGCAACGGCGTACGGCTGGTCATCAACGCGGCCAGCAGCGCCATCTTCGGCCGGGTCCCCGCCAACGAGCTGCCGATCCGTGAGGACCACGCGATCGCGCCGGTCAGCCCGTACGGCATCAGCAAGGCCGCCGCCGCGCACTACCTCGACTGGTACGGGCGCCAGCACGGCCTGGCGTACACCTCGATGGTTTTCGGCAATGTCTACGGCCCCCGCCAGGAGGGCGGCGACTGCGGCGTCGTGTCCCTGATGGCCGATGCCCTGGTCCGTGGCCGGCAGGTGGTGATCTACGACGACGGGGCGCAGACCCGCGACTTCATCCACGTCAGCGACGTCGCCGAGGCGGTGGCCGTCGCCTCCCACCACCCGGGGGCCGGAATGGTCAACATCGCCTCCGGCCGGCAGACGAGCATCAACGAGGTGTACGACGCCGTCCGGGACGCGTGCGGGGTCGACGCCGCGGCCCGCTACGAGCCGCTGCCCTGGCCGGGGGAGGTACGCACCATGGCCCTCGACATCCGCAAGGCGCGCGAGTTGCTCGGCTGGTACCCGAAGGTCGGCCTCACCGAGGGTGTGCGGATGACGGTGCGGGACGCCCGTCGCCGCCACGGCGGCCAGGTCCTCACCCAGGCGCGCGACCTCGACCAGATGGCGGCGACCCAGTAACGGCGGCGGGCGGGTTACCGCCCCGTCGTCTCGAGGCGCGGTGAGCGGGCGCGGGCGGTCTCGGCGAGAGCGGCGAACACCGGTGTCCGCAACGCCTCGCCGAGCTGCTCGCGCCACGGCGCCTGCGGGCGCACCCCGGCGACCCGCCACCGCCCGTGCGCCAGCACGCCGTAGGCGGGACGCTGGGCGGGGCGGGGGAACATCGTGTGCGGCACCGGCCGGACCCGCTCCGGGTCCAGTCCGGCCAGCTCGAACAGCGCCCGGGTCAGGTCGTACCAGGTCGAGTGGCCGGCGCTGGTGCCGTGGTAGATCCCCGGCGGGGCCACCCCGGCGTGGGCGGCCTGGCCCAGCTCCACCAGCTGGCGGGCCAGCGCCCGGCTCCAGGTCGGCTGGCCGGTGTGGTCCGCCACCGCCCGGACCACGCGCGACTCGGCGGCCTGGGCGAGCATGGTGGCGACGAAGTTGCGCCCGTGCTCGCCGTACAGCCAGGCGGTACGGACGATCCAGCCCTGCTCGGGCAGGAGCCGCAGCAAGGCGTGTTCGCCGGCGAGCTTGCTCCGGCCGTACGCGTTCAGCGGGCCGGTGCGGTCGTGCTCCCGGTAGGGGCGGCGGGCGGCCCCGCCGAAGACGTAGTCGGTCGAGATGTGCAGCAGGCAGGCGCCGGAGTCGGCACAGGCTCGGGCCAGGTGTCCCACGGCCGTGCCGTTGACGGCCGTCGCGTCGTCCTCGGCCTCCTCGGCGGCGTCCACATTGGTCCAGCCGGCGGTGTTGACCACGATGTCGTGGCCCGGCACGAGGCGCGCGACCGCCACCGGATCGGTGACGTCGAGCGTGGCGTGGTCGGCGATGGTCACGGCCGCGCCGGGGTGACGGGCGAGCGCGTCGACCAGGTCGCGACCCAGCATGCCGTGCGCTCCGGTCACCAACCACCGAGCTGCTGTCTCCATCGAAACAGGGTAAAACGTACATAACGCCCAAGCAGGGCTTTTGATGCATGAAACACCAGAGCCCCGCGCCACTTCCCGAGACCTGACGAATTTTTCCATCGATCAGTCGTACTCTTGCTGAACCGCATTCGGAACTGCCACGATGGCCGTCAATGCCTTCCGTCCCGAAGGAGTGGTCCTCATGGCGGTAACCCGCCGCAGGTTCGTCACGTCCGTGTTGGCGGGCTCCGCCCTCGCCGCCGCCTCCACCACCGAACTGCTCGCCACGCTCGACAGCCCCGCACAGGCCGCCAGCCCTCCCGGCGACGTCGTCGGCAAGGTGACCGTCGGCTACCAGGGCTGGTTCAGCGCCCCCGGCGACTCCGCGCCCATCGGCGGCTGGTGGCACTGGAGCCGCGACCGGTTCCAGCCGCCGTCGCCCAGCAACACCACAATCGTGTCCTGGCCGGACATGCGCGAGTACACGCGCAGCTACACCACCGCGTACCCGAACCTCGGCAACGGGTCGCCGGCCACCCTCTTCTCCTCCTACGACCAGCAGACCGTGGACACCCACTTCCGCTGGATGCAGGAGTACGGCTGCGACACCGCCGCCCTGCAACGCTTCAACCCGACGGGCGACGAGGGGCCGACCCGCGACGCCATGACGCTCAAGGTCCGCTCTGCGGCCGAGCGCTACAGCCGCAAGTTCTACATCATGTACGACGTCACCGACTGGCTCACCATGCAGGCGGACATCAAGACCGACTGGCTGAACAAGATGTCGACGCACACCGCGTCCAGCGCGTACGCCCGCCAGAACGGCAAGCCCGTCGTCTGCATCTGGGGCTTCGGCTTCAGCGAACCCAGCCGACCCTTCACCCCCGGGCCCTGCCTGGAGGTCATCAACTGGTTCAAGGCGCAGGGCTGCTACGTCATCGGCGGCGTGCCAACGTGGTGGCGGCAGGGGATCAACGACTCCCGATCCGGCTTCCTCGACGTCTACCACGCCTTCCACGCGATCTCGCCGTGGATGGTCTACCGGACCGACACCCTCGAAGGTCTCGACTCGTACTACAACAACGTCAACCTCGGCGACATGGCCGACTGCGCGGCGCGCGGCATCGACTACCTGCCCTGCGTGATGCCCGGTGACCTGGCCGGTGGGCACCGCCGCCACGGCGACTTCTACTGGCGGCACATCTACAACATGGTCCGGCTCGGCTCCCAGGGCCTCTACGTGTCCATGTTCGACGAGTACAACGAGGGCAACCAGATCGCCAAGACCTCCGAGACGCAGGCGACCACCCCGGCCGGCGCGAACATCCGCGCCCTGGACGAGGACGGCGTCGCCTGCTCCTCCGACTACTACCTGCGCATCACCGCCGACGGCGGCCGCATGCTCAAGGGACAGCTCGCCCTCACCGCGACCCGCCCCACCCCGCCCACGGTCGGCACCCCACCGCCGACCAGCGGCGACCTCGCGGCCGGCCGGTCCACCTCGGCCAGCAGTCAGAACGGCCCGTTCGTCGCCGCGAACGCGGTGGACTCCGACGCCGGCAGCTACTGGGAGAGCGGCGGCGGCTCGTTCCCGCACTGGTGGCAGGTCGACCTCGGCGCCAGCCAGCAGGTCAGCCGGCTCGTGGTGCGGCTCCCCGCCGGCTGGGGCGCGCGGACCCAGACCATCACCGTGCAGGGCAGCGTCGACGGCAGCTCCTTCTCGACCATCGCCGGGGCCTCGGTGTTCGCCTTCGACCCGGCGACCGGCAACACCGTCAGCCGCACGCTCACGACCACCACGGCCCGCTACGTCCGGCTGAGCATCGCCGGCAACACCGGCTGGGCGGCGGGCCAGCTCGCCAAGGTCGAGGTGTACGGATCCAGCGGCACCACGGACAACCCGCCGACCGCCCCGAGCAACCTCGCGGTGACCGCCAAGACGTCGAGCAGCGTGTCCCTGGCCTGGACGGCGTCGACCGACGACAAGGGCGTCACCGGCTACCAGGTACGGCAGGGCGGCACGGTCGTCGCCACCGTCACGGGCACCACCGCGACCGTGAGCGGACTCAACGCGTCCACCTCGTACACCTTCACGGTCGTCGCCCGCGACGCGGGCGGCAACACCTCCAGCGCGTCGAACGCCGTCACCGTGACCACCGACGCCGCCGCCAACTCCGACCTCGCCCGCGGCCGCTCCACCAGCGAGAGCAGCCACGTCCAGAGCTACGGCTCGGGCAACGTGGTCGACGGCGACGCGAACAGCTACTGGGAGAGCGCCAACAACGCCTTCCCCCAGTGGGTGCAGGTCGACCTGGGCGCTACCCGCACGGTCGGACGGGTGGTGCTCAAGCTGCCGCCGTCATCGGCGTGGGGTGCTCGTACGCAGACGGTTGCCGTCACGGGCAGCACGGACGGTTCGAGCTTCGGGACGCTGGTTGGAGCGGCGGGGCGGACGTTCGATCCTTCGACGGGCAACTCGGTGTCGCTGACGTTCAGTGCCGCGCAGGCTCGCTACGTGCGGATCACCGTTACCGGTAACACCGGCTGGCCGGCCGGGCAACTGGCGGCACTTGAGGTGTACGCGAGCTGACCGGACGTGGGGCGGCCGCCGGACGCCGACCGGCGGCCGCCACCCACCGCGCTCCCAGCTGGCGAGCGGGCTCTTTCGGCCAGGTCGTGGCCGACAGCCAGTCACTGCGCATCGACGGGCTGCCAAGCCGCGGTGGCACACAACTCGTCGACTGTGCAGCGGAGTCGCAAGATCGCCGTCACCGCTTGACAAGTTGCCAGCGAACGGGCAGCTGGCAAACGGTTTTGCGGGATGAAACGGACCACCGGACGCTCAGTAGCACCACCATCCTTTAGTCATTTCCAGTACTGCCATCGATAGCCGGCAGGCGAATCAGGCGATCCTCCTGGGTCAAGTTCAAGGCGACCATTTGAGCATATTCAAGAAGAATCCGATTAGACAGAACGTTATCGAAAGCAATGATCTGAAGTGAGTGTTCATATTCTCGCCCAACCGTGGCAAGCAGTCTATACACGTCGCTAACTCGTTCTTGGTCGAAGCCCTCAAAGCCCGCATTGGCAGAAAGTCCATCCAGTACAAGGAGGCCAGGCAGGGGAAGATTTCGATCAATTGCAACCGTGTGGTGGGCAAGCGCATGAGCGATGTTGACCAAAGTTTTGAGACCTTGACTCGACAATTCGTCGAAAGATCTTCCAGCAACGATCGGCAGGTACGTGTTCCTGTTGATTTCTACGGTCAACTCTTGCCCCAGCTCAGGGATGTGAAGAGCATGTAGGTACTCAAGCATGCGAGATTCAAGTGCCGTGACGTTACTTTCCGCGTCTCCCTGCGTAAGCTCCCAGCTGCCGATTATGCCGACCAGCTCTTCCCTTTCGGCCTCCAGGTCAGAACGCGCGCGCCCCTGACTGTCAAGCCGATCCAAGACCCTCAGATAATCCTCAAGGGTGCGTAACCGAGTCTGGGATCGCCCCTGCTCTTCGGCAAGGTGCTCGAGGCGGCTGGCGTTATCTGACACGAAGGTCCGAGTCTGCATCTCCAGCGCTGAGGCTAGGTCGTGCGCCACCACTTCAAGGTTGTCGCCTGATGCTTCGAGTTTCGCCAAAGCAGAGCGTCTCAGAGAGAGAACCTCTCCAGTCTCAGTTATCTGGCTAATGACGCGCTCCTGCTCGGCGAGCAATTGTTCCCGAGAAGTCGACGGCTGGGGATCCTGCAAGCACAGGTAGCACTTGTCGACCGGTGCCCTCGCTGCCTCCACATCGCTGCCGCATCTTGGACAGACCAGGAAGTCGAAGTCCACTAACCACTCATCTGCCACGATTGCTCGCGTCAGCCGAGCAGACTGACTCGAAAGCTGACGCTGGAGATCCGACAAATCCTTAATCTGTCCCTCAATTCGAGAGATTCTTGCCGCAACCTCTGCCCGCTCACTTCTTGCGGCTAAAAGCCGTTCACGTAATTCACGAACTCCCGGTACTTCCACAGCGGATTCGCTTAGGCTCTCACGGGCGATGCGAAGACGAGTCGCGTGCTCTGCAAGAGCCTCCAATTCCTGAACAATTGTCTGCCGATCAGCAAAAGGGGTCTCTTCCAAAAAGCGCTTTTGGACAGCCGCTGCTCGATCTAATGCGTCGAGGCGGAGTTCAACGCTTCGGAGCTTTGCGTTTAGCTCTGCGATCGATTGGTCGTAGTAGCCATATGCTATTTCAAAGACCCAGCGCCTTTTAGCATCCCTAAACACACGTTGATGGCCGAAGAGTTGGGTGTCCAGCTCGTCGCCCGTAATGATGCAGTAACCAAGCCAGTCAGTCATCGTAACGGGCGTCTGAGCGCCTGTCGGTTCACTACGTGCCTGAGGAACGTTGATTGTGGGGATGCCAAGCTGGTCCAACATGAAGGTGCTGTACGATGACTCGGCCCCGGTCGCGCGAAGGCGGTATGCGCGACTGAGGCTGTCGGCTGATGACGTCATTTCGGCCGCTTCGACCGGTGCATCTCGTGTGGTTGTTCGGGGCCGATATATTTGCCAGGCATGGTCGTTGAGCACGACTTCACCGCGCAATGCTCGGACGTATTCAACCTCTGGCGGGAGGTTTCGCGGGACTGTTCCAAGCAACCCACGGATAAGATTTACTAACGTGGTCTTTCCGGTGGTTATGTCACCTTGAACAATGTTCAGGCCGGGCGTGAATCTGACTCGCCGATTGCCGCCGACAAGTTCGATGGATACAAGCTCCAGACGATGACGGTTCGGATGAAGGTCATTCGAGCGGAGGATCTCGGGTAGATCCGCCGGATCCGTCATGCTAGCTCCTCATTCCATTCGGCGTCGGCAACCTCGGGTAGTTCATAAATGTAATTCTTTAACGTACTACCACTTTTGTCCAGATATCTCGCAAGAAGGCGTAACCTTTGAGCCATGTAGGCAAAGCTTTCGTCTTCTCTCAGCGTCGCCGCGAGGTTTGCCCCTAATCCAGTGGTTCTATAGCCAAGGCCTTTCGCTGTGCCAAGAGGCGTCAGCTCAATGAGCCCTCGGCCGACAAGGGAGCCAAGTATCGAATAGTACGAAGGATCCCAGGGGCCATAGCGATAACGCATCATCCGTGCGTCCAAGGGTGCGTCATCCTCTTCGACAGAGGCGAGATCGGCGGGCCGCGCGTTATGCGCCTCGAGGACTCTGCGCAGGTGTCGCGGATATCGCAAAAGAAAGTCAAGCTTTGCCAGCTTAACGCGACCCTCAAGATGTCGAGGTCTCCCTCTTGCAGTTGTACTAAATTGGTCAATCAGCAGCAGAATCCGCGCCTCGCCTTCGCGAGATGCACGGTAGCGGGCGCGGCTGACCGAATACGGCCCGAGGTGGGTCGGCGGAAGACCGCTGTTCGCAGCGGTCCCCGGCGGCACTTGAGCAACGACCGTCATGCTGCCGCCCGCCAGGGGAAATCACACTTATCGGAGAGATGTGCCAGGTATCCATAGACGTGGAATGGGTTGCCACCGAAGAGCTTGTCGTGATCACAATAACTGAGGTCTGCCAAGCGTGATAGAAGACCTGTGGCGATAAACTCGGCCTCTCGGTGTCCCTGTACGGGATTTGCGGCCGCGCTCATCCGAGCTTGACTTGCTACAGCTCGAGCCAATGAAAGGGTTCGACGACTAAGCCCTTCCAAGCTTTCTTGCGCGTCTACTCTTTGAGCTATCAGAAGTTGTCGTTGCACCTCCATTTCAGCCCGATAGTATTTTGCTTCCTGAATCGTCTCCTCGCGCGCTCTTCCTGCCCGCATTTTTAGCTCTAGCATAGAAACGCCAGCTCCAGTTGAGAGCCTTCGGGTCAAGGACTCAAGGGGCTCGCTCGGCAAGGGCGGCGTCAAGGCCCTTACCATCTCTCGACTTAGAGTCTGCCGTGAGATGGCGGCAGGAATACACTCGCTGTCTGGGGCCTCGCCGTGGTCGGCCAGCGCATTCTTTGCTTGGGATAGAATCGCGGAGATGGTAGGGGGGAGGCTTCCTGCTTCTTGCGCCGTCGTAGCTGTTTCCAGCAAACGTATATAAATGGTTTCCAGCTCCGACATTGACATGTCCGGCCAGATGCTTCCCATCTCATAAATTGCGTGCGCATCCATCTGGCCCTGGGTTGGCTGGTTATGGCGGATAACCAAGCGCGACAGAAAGTCGTTTATCCATCTACGGTTCAGTCCGTGGGTAACGAGCTTGTTCCGGACCTCGGAGTCTGCAGTCGCCGGGTCGTTAACGAAATTGACCGTTGCGCGCACTTCTGAAATTGGGCCCTCTAGCCACAATTCAAAATTTGACTCACCGTGAAGTCGCGCCTGTCGCACATTATTATATGACCTGACAAGTGAGTCGAATCCGCTCTTGCACATGTTCTTCGCGCTCCAAGAACCGCGATCCCGCGTTTTGAGCTGGATGAAGCGGAATCGGTCGGGGTATACGAGCGTCACGTCCTCGACGTGCTCACAAAGAACAAATGAAGGGCCCTGTTCCGAGAGGCACGAGAGCCACTGAAGGGCAGCCTGCTTCGCCTGCCACCTGTATCGAGCAAAGGTGCGAGTACCTGTCGGATCGCTTGCAACCCTCGCAACTTGCTCCAAACGCGTTCGCGCGGCGCCGGCGGTCTCGGCCCCGTAGGTCGTCATAAAGATTCCACCAAGAGGGCGGGTCTCTCGATTCTGGTTGCGCAGCGTGACGAACGACGGAACTGCATGTGACGGATGTTACTCATAACTATCACCCGTAGCGACCCTCTGCCTGTCGGGTAGCCGCTTGACAGCGCGTTAGATGACGCTCAACCGCACATTGGCAAGACGCTCTGTCACGGATCGATGGACCGCGCTCCGCTCTGCGCAAGGTGGGGAGGTTGACCGGCGGCAGGCCTACCCAAGCCTTCTAACCCCGGGTGAGCCCACGGGCCCGGCGGGACACGCCCAAACAGTCCGCTGTCAGTTCGGTGCAAGCCCCTCCGGAAAGCGCTCGCTTATGCGCGGCGTGTGTCTCCATGGCCGGGCGATGACGACGGAGGTACTGTCCGAAGTGGCAGTTGCGATGTCGACGCTGCCCTGCGCAGCACCGTCGGGAGCAGTAATGTCGGAACCCACCTCGTCTTTCGCTGACCAATTTCGCGCTTTGATCATGAACCGTGGAGTCAGCTACCGGGCGCTGGCAAGTCAAACGTTCTACAGCAAGAGCTACCTGCATGACCTAGCCTGCGGTCGTAAGACGCCGGCCCTGAGTACTGCTCAGCGCTTGGACACTGCCCTAGCGGCGGGCGGGAAGCTGGTTGCACTCCTTGCGGTCGCTGGGATAGGGAGAATTCGGCGGGCACCGGCGTGGCCCATTGGCCACCATGCGATGCGGAACAACTCGCCGGACTGCTCGTCACGCAGACGCCTACGTCTGTGAACGCTGCTGCCTTGGCCCATCAGTGGCTGATCGCCGAGCCACCACAGCGACATGAGCTGGGTGCGGGCCGACGGGTTGGGGACGAGACGGTGGCTCGGATCGAAGAGCGGGTTCGTCAGCTCCGACGGCTGGACGACCACGTTGGTAGTGCCGAGACCTACGCGATGGTTTCCGCCGAGTTGTCCGCCACCGCTGACCTGCTTCGTGAGGGCAGCTATCGGGAGGCTACACATTGCCGGCTGCTCGTCGTCATCGCCGACCTGTGTCAGTTGGCGGGCTTCGTCGCCGAGGACGCTGGCCGGCTCTCCGAGGCGCGCCATTACTACCTGACCGGGATGCGGGCTGCACATGCTGGTGGCGACGCTGTGAGTGCGGCCAACTGTCTGAGCAGCCTTTCCTACCTTGAGGCGAATCTTGGCGACCGGCGCGAGGCAGTCACCTTGGCACGATCGGCCTACGTGGGGGGCCGGCACGCGGCCGAGTCCACCGGCCAAGCTCTGCTGCTTGAGCGCGTGGCCTGGGCGCATGCACGCATGGGCGAGGCGAATCTCGCCGAGCGGGCCTTGGGCGACGTCGCGGAGATCTATCAGCATGTTGACCTGCGCGAAGCACCTTCCTGGGCGTACTGGTTGACCCAGGACGAGGTTCAGGTCATGGCAGGGCGTGTGTGGACTGAATTGCGTCGACCGCTTAGAGCGGTGCCCCTCTTGGAAGACGCCATCCGTCGCTACGGCGACGACTCGCCCCGCGAGACCTCCTTGTATCTCGGTTGGCTTACGCAAGCGCTGCTGCAAGCCGGAGAGGTTGAGCAGGCCATCGCCGTGGCCGGACGTTCCGTGGCTCTGGCGCGCACAGCGCGGTCGCAACGTGCCGTTGACCGTGTCGCCGAGCTGCGCCAGATGATCGCCGCCGTCGACGGCAGGACGAGCGCCGCTGACGAGTTCCTAGAGCTGTCCGCTGGCCTGTCCGCCGCGTCGGGCGGACACCTCGAAGGACAGTAGCGGACGCGATCCGTCTGGATCGCAATCGATGATGGTCACAGGCTGTCACCTAGGCATCGCTGATCGGTCGCCCGGTGGGGCGCGGCGAGCCGGGCGCGGCTGCCAACTCCGTCATGTGCACGTCGCGCCCCGACCCGTGAGGTGGGGGAATGAGCGGCAGACACGATGGGCGTGGCGATCAGACGGCGAGCAAGGGTGAACAGGTTGAGGCTGCCGAGCGGGAGGCTGCCAAGCAGCGCATCCTGGCTCAGGCCGAGGCGGAACGCGTGCCCGTGGACGACACGACCCGTGCGGTCCCGGACCGGCGGTGGCGGCGTGAGCAGCGATGACCTCCCCATCGGACGACGCGTCGCCGGCTGGCGGGTGCGGCGCTCGATGACGCAGCAGATGCTGGCCGATCGCCTGCGCAGGTCGAAGAGCTGGGTAGACAAGATCGAGCGCGGCGTCCGCCCCCTGGACCGGTACTCGGTCATCCAGGAACTCTCCCGCGTCCTGCGGGTTGACCCGGAGGTGCTGCTCGGCCAGCCGCTCAGCACGCCGACGAGCGCTCCGGCCGGGGTGGACGACGTCCGGGCCGCCCTCGCCCGCTACGACACCCCGCCGACCCCGCCACACATGCACGAGCTGAGGCGGCAGGTCGGGCACGCCTGGCTGGCCTACCAGCACGCGCACTACCCGCAGTTGGTACGCGCGGTGCCGAGTGTGCTCGACGCTGCCCAGGGCGCGCGATCACCCGAGCTGCTGGTGCAGGCTTACCGGATCACCGCGCTACTGCTGGTCAAGCTCGGCGAGGCCGACCTCGCCTGGCTGGCCGCCGACCGCGCGATGGGCGCTGCCCAGGACGACCCCGTCCTGGCCGCGACAGCGGCAGTCGCGGTATCCCAGGCGCTACGCGCGTCGGGCCGGGACCGCCTGGCCCTGTTGGCGACCCTCAGCGCTGCACACCGTGTCCTCCCACCGTCAGCCGACGAAGATGATCAAGAGGTTTACGGCGCATTTGGAGATCAAAGTCGACGCAAACCTCTTGATCACCGGAGCGAGGGCGGGGGAGAGCGCCGGGGTGACCGTCGAGCGTGGGCGGTGGGCGGGACGTTGCTGGTCCAGGCCGCACTGGCCGCCGCCGGCTGCGGCGAGCACCGCCGCGCCACCGACCTGATCGAGCGGGCCGCGGGCGTCGCCACCAACCTGCGGGGGTACGACGACCCGCACGGCACCAGCTTCGGGACGGTCACCGTGGAAATGGCGCGGGTGCTCCTCGCGGGGCAGCGCGGTGACACCGACGGCGCAGTGGCACGGCATTCGACGATCGTGCGGCGGGAGGTGTGGCGGCGACTGCCGGCCGAGTATCGGGGTGCCTACCTGCTCGACGCCGCGCGGATCTACCTGCACGCCGGTGACCTGCGCGGGGCGGCGCGGGCGTTGGTCGACGCGGACAGTGTCGCGCCGGGTGAGGTTCGGGGGAGGCCTCTGGCGCGTACTCTCATCGCTGATCTTGCCCGTGCCAAGCCGGTGCCGGCCGGCGTGGCGCGGCTGGCGACGTTGGTCGGGCTTACCCGGTGACGGACGTGCGTCGGCGCACCTCGTCGGCGGGGTTGATGGTGCGGACCGGGTTCGGGACTACGGTCATGTCCCCAACATGCGGCAACACGGTCTTGACTTCAACCTGCCTTGAGCCCCCAGCATCAGCCGTATGCAGATCCCAGGAAGCAGCGGTCTTCAGATGCAGGCCGACGCGAACCAGGTGGCCGCGTACTGGACGCGGTTGGCGTACGAATCCATCATCCGGTTCACCCGCGACGAGCAGGCCAAGCGCGGCTTCACGCAGCCGCAGTTCTGGATCCTGCGCCACCTCTCTCCGCACGACCTCGCGCCTCATGACCGCGCAGCCAGGACCATCCCCGAGCTTGAGCACGCCATGACCGAGTACATCCGCCCCGAGGATGACCTCGCGCGCGACGCCGAGGTGCTCCTCAGCCGCGGATGGATCCACGCGGATCATGACGGCAACCTACGACTCACCGACGCCGGCGAGGCGGCTCGCCTGCGGATGAAGCAGTCCGCTCCCGAGATCCGGTCGCTGATCCATCGAGGTATCGACGACGCGGACTACGTTGCGGCGCTCACAGTGCTACAGAGACTCATCGCCAACACGACCCGGGCACCGGAGACGCAAGCCTGAGGCTTGCGTCAGAAGCACCCAGGCCTGCCCTGGCCGTCGCGCCGGCTGAGGTTCGGGGGCGGCCTCTGGCGCGTACTCTCATCGCCGATCTTGCCCGGGCCAAGCCGGCGCCGGCCGGGGTGGCGCGGCTGGCGACGCTGGTTGGGCTTACCCGGTGACGGACTCGCGTCGGCGTACGTCGTCGGCGGGGTTGATGGTGCGGACCGGGTTGGGGACCGGGCCGCGTCGTCGCCACTCGCGGGGGTAGCCGAGGGAGACCTCCTCGAAGCGGACGCCGTCGTAGGAGGTCGTGCGGGGGATGTGCAGGTGCCCGTAGACCATCGTGGACGCGCCGAAGCGCAGGTGCCAGTCGCGGGTGCGGACGGTGCCGCACCACTGGGCGAACTCCGGGAACCACAGGATGTCGGTGGGTTCGCGTACGAGGGGGTAGTGGTTGACCAGCACGGTCGGCAGGTCCGGGTCGCGTTCGGTGAGCCGGCGCTCGGTCTCGGTGACGCGGGCGTCGCACCAGGCCTCGCGGCTCGGGTACGGGTCGGGGTGCAGCAGCGCCTCGTCCGTGCAGACCACGCCGGCCTTGTACGCGATGTCGAGGGACTCCTGTTTGGTGCTCGCCTGGGGCACCCGGAACGTGTAGTCGTAGAGCACGAACAGCGGGGCAATGGTGGCGGGGCCGCCCTCGCCGTCCCACACCGGGTACGGGTCCTCGGGCGTGACGACGCCCAGGCGTTGGCACATCGCCACCAGCTCGCGGTAGCGGGCCTCGCCGCGCAGGTGCTCCGGGTCGCCCGGCGGCGTCCACAGCTCGTGGTTGCCGGGCGCCCAGACGACCTTGGCGAAGCGAGTGCTCAGCAGCGCGAGCGCCCACTCGATGTCGGCGAACCGGTCGGCCACGTCACCGGCCACGAGCAGCCAGTCGCCGGGGTGGTCCGGGCGCAGCTCTTCGACGAACGCGCGGTTCTCCGCGTAGCTGATGTGCAGGTCGCTGACGGCCCGCAGCCGGGGAGATACGCTCACGCATCGAGGCTAGGCCGTCGCGGCCGGATCGGGACACCCCGATCCGGCCGGTCGGTCAGCAGAACCAGCCGTCCTGCACCCAGCCGCGCCGGTTGATGTGTCCGTAGGCGAAGCCGTAGACGTAACCGCCGCTGCGCGGACCTTCGACCAGGAACGTCTGACCCTGGTAGAGGGTGCCCATCCAGGCGCCGTTGGGCTGCGTGCGGACGAACAGGTCGTTCGCGCAGACCGTCTCGCGCTGGCCGATGGTGCCGTTGGCGGCCTGCGCCGGAGCGGCGGCGAGGGTCACGGTGGCGACCCCGGCGAGCAGGGCGGCGATCACCCGTCGCCTCACCATGAGTCGTACCCGCCGATGCACTCGATGCGCAGGTAGCCCCAGTCGTTGGGGCCGAAGTCGAAGGAGGCGGCCCACCCGTTGTAGACGGGGTGCGCGCCGGGGGTGTGGCCGATCTTGTTGCCGTACGCGAGGGTGCGCTTCAGGCCGGTGGGACCGCCGGCGGAGTCGTAGTTGGCGTAGAAGCTGGCGCTCTGGCAGATGACGACGGCGTGCCGGGGCACCACCGGATCGGCCTGCGCCGGTGTGCCGCCCAGAGCGGCCACGACCGCTCCGACGGCCAGCGCTGCGGGTACTCCTCGACGCATGCCCACCTCCGGTGTGCCGAAACTTTCCTACCGGCGAGCCTAGCGATCGTGTCGATAAATGTCGATGGGCGGCGCTACCACGGGACGTGCCCGCCGGCCGGCATATCCGCAGGCCCGGCGGGAAAGCGCGGGGCGTCCGAGAGCCCGAAACCGGAGCAGGAGACGAAACATGCCTTTCATCACCGTGGGGACGGAGAACTCCGCGCCCATCGACCTGTACTACGAGGACCACGGGTCCGGTAAGCCCGTGGTGCTGATCCACGGCTTCCCGTTCAACGGTGCGACCTGGGAGAAGGAGACCAGCGCGCTGCTGAATGCCGGATACCGGACGATCACCTACGATCGGCGCGGCTTCGGAAACTCGGCGCAGCCGGCGTTCGGGTACGACTACAACACGTTCGCGGCCGACCTGGACGTGTTGATGACCGAGCTGGACCTCAGTGACGTGACCCTGGTGGGCCACTCGATGGGCACCGGCGAGGTCGTGCGGTACCTGGGCAACTACGGCTCCCAGCGGGTCAGCAAGGCCGTGCTGCTGAGCCCGCTCGAGCCGATGCTGGCCAAGGCCGACGACAACCCCGAGGGCGTCGACCGGAAGATGTTCAAGGGCTTCCAGGACGCCATCATGAAGGACCGGTTCGCCTACCTGACGTCCTTCTGCGACGCGTTCTTCAACCCGGACCAGAACATGGGCAAGCGGGTCAGCGAAGAGGCGTACCGGGCGCACTGGCAGATCGGCGCGATGGCCTCCGGCAAGGCCACCCACGACAGTGTGGACGCCTGGCAGGAGGACTTCCGGCCGGACCTGCCGAAGATCAACATCCCGGTGCTGATCGTGCAGGGCGACCAGGACCGGGTGCTGCCGTACCCGGTGACCGGTCAGCGGCTCGGCCCGATGATGCCGACCGGCACGCTCGTCACGCTCAAGGGCGCTCCGCACGGTATCCCGTGGACGCACGCCGACGAGGTCAACAAGGCGATCATGGACTTCATGAAGCAGCCTGCGAAGGCGCGCGCCTGACCCGTACCGGTAGCCGATCGGACGCCAGCGCCGTAACGGCGCTACGGCACCCGGCCCCAGCGTTTCGCACCGGGGCCGGGTGCCGGCTTTCCTTGATCGCTCGATCACGCCCGGATCAGCGTCACCAGCCCGGCCGCGACCAGCACGCCGGCCCAGAGTCGGTCGACGTTGAACCACGCCTTGCGTAGCACCCCCACCCCGAGCACCTCGTAGACCAGCACCGCCACGACCAGGGCGGTGCCGAGCATCGCCACGGTGTGCACCCCGGCGGCGGCCAACCCGGGTAGCGCGCCCACCGGCGCCGCGGCCAGGTGCCCGGAATGGCCCCCGGACACCGGCTCGGCCACCAGCACCGGCAGCAGCATCAGCCCCGCGCCGTGGGCCGACGACATGAGGAACGACCAGCCGGCGAGCTGTGCCGCCGACAGTCGCATCCCCGCCCAGCGGAAGTGCCGCTCGGACAGCAGCCGCCACAGTCCGAAGCCGACCAGCAGCACCCCGCCGACCACCGCCAGAGCCGTGCTCGCCGTCACCGAGCGGGTCGCCGTGACCAGGGCGGCGACGATCGCCACCGAGGCCAGGTGCCCCGCCGCGATCGGTGGCAGGGCCCGCAGCAGCGCCGAACGGCTGCGCTCCTGAAGGCCCCGGGCCACCGCGAACAGCCAGCCCATCGCCGGGTTCAGGCCGTGGAACGCGCCGAGCGCCGCGAGCGTCGCCAGGGTCCCGAGGGTCACGGGAAGCAGTACGAGTCGGAGGACGCGTCCCCACCCTGTAGGCGCGTCTGGTGCACGCGCAGCCCCCGGAACTCGTCCCCGTGCGGGAAGAACCGCTCGTCCGGGGTGAGCCCACCGGCCTCGACGTCGACGTCCAGCTTGGCGAGCCACGCGCCCACCCCGTCGGGGTAGAACTGGTCGTCCCACGCGCCGTAGAGGGAGTTGCTGACGTAGACCCGCCGGCCGTCCCGGCTCACCTCCACCATCTGCGGGCCGCCGGCCAGGGCCTCGTCGGGCGCGGACGGGTGTGCCGTACGACGGACGATGCCGCCGAGGTGCACCGAGCCGGTCTGCACCGGGTGCAGCGGGTCGCTGACGTCGTACTGGCGCAGCTCGCCGGTGCCCCAGCACGACACGTACAGGAAGCGGTCGTCGACGGACAGGTCGATGTCGGTCACCAGTGGCGGCACCGCGCCGAACGGCTTGAGCAGGTCGGGCAGGTCCGCCGGGTCGGCCGGCTCGGCGGGAATGTCGATGACCTTGGTGACCGCCCAGCCGTCGCCGTCGCGGTGCCACAGCCACACCGAGGCGGACAGGTCCTCGACGCTGATCACCACCCCGACGAACCCGTACGACTTCGTCGGGTCGTGCGCCGGACGCAGCTCCAGCGGCATCTGGTACGCATCGCCCAGGTCGACGCGCTGCACGTGCCGGCGCTTGGCGAGATCCCAGAAGTGGATGGCGTGCCCGTAGCGGCGGCCCAGCAGCAGCTCCCCGATGATGCCGTCCTCGATCATCGACGGCGTGCCCCACTCGCTGGTGACCAGCACGTCCTGGTTGAGGTGCCACCACACGTCGTACGCGAGGAACTGCGGCCCCCGGTCGGCCTCCCACGCCCCGCGGACCTCGAAGGTGGTGTGGTCGAGGATCGCGATGCCACCCGGGCCCTCCTCGCCGTCCGCGCCGCCCAGCGCGGACAGGTAGATGCCGTCCGGGCCACAGTGCACGGTGTGCGGGCGGGAGTAGCCGGCCCGCTTCGCCAGCTCCTCCGGGCCGATCACCTTGACGACCTGCGGCTGTCGGGGATCGGGCTGGGTGTCGATCACGTGGATGCGCGAGGAGCGCAGGCCCGGCACGATCAGGTAGCGCCGCTCGACGTGCGGGTGCGGGGCGGTCGGGCAGAGCGCGCTGCTGCACGCGTTCCAGCCGAAGTGGTGCAGCTCGTCGCCGAGGTGCGGCAGGTCGGTCCAGCCGACGACCCGGCCGTAGTCGGGGGAGTCCGGGTCGGTGTCGAGCACCACGATGGCGTCCGGGCGGCTCGCCGTACGGTCGAAGGCCGCCACGTAGGCGAGCTTCTCGGCCGGCGCGGTCGCCGCCTCGCGGGGGGACGGATAGAAGGTCGGGTCGGGGGTCCAGCGGGTCATCGCATCTCCGCTTCCTCAGGTGGTTGGGACGCCGAGTCGGTCGAGCAGCAGGCGGCGCAGCGCGCCGAAGCCCGGGTCGTCCGGCGTACGGGTGGGGGCCAGGTCGACGGGCAGCTCCGCGGCGATGCGGCCCTCGTCGAGCAGCAGGATCCGGTCGGCGAGCAGCAGCGCCTCGTCCACGTCGTGGGTGACCAGCAGGGCGGCGAAGCCGTGCTCGGCGCGCAGCCGGCGCAGCAGCACCTGCATCCGTAGCCGGGTGAGCGCGTCGAGGGCGCCGAACGGCTCGTCGAGCAGCAGCAGGTCCGGCTCGCGGACCAGCGCCCGGGCGACGGCCACCCGCTGCGCCTGCCCACCGGACAGCTCGGCCGGCCAGGCCCGGTGCCGCTCGGCCAACCCGACCTCGGTCAACGCCCGCTCGATGCGACCGGCGGTGTCGGGGCCGGACAGGCCGAGCCCGACGTTCGCCGCCACCCGCTTCCAGGGCAGGAGCCGGTGCTCCTGGAAGACCACGGCGGCGGTGCCGTGCACCACGGTCTCGCCGGTCGCGTCGCCGTCCAGGCCGGCGAGGATGCGCAGCAGGGTGCTCTTGCCCGAGCCGCTGCCGCCGAGCAGGGCCACGACCTCGCCCCGGGCGATGCTCAGGTCGACCCCGTCCAACACGACCGTCGGCCCGAAGGACCGGCGGATCGCACTCGCGGTCAGCACCGGGGTCGCGCCGATCAGGTGGCTCGCAGTCCGCGTCGCCATGTCAACATCCTCCTCTCCGCCACGCGTAGGGCAAGGTCGGATATCAGCCCGAGCAGCGCGTAGACGAGCAGGCCCAGCACCACCACGTCGGTCTGGCTGAACTCCCGCGCCTCCATCATCAGGAAGCCGATGCCCGTCTGGGCGTTGACCTGCTCGCCGACGACGAGGCTGAGCCAGGCCGCGCCGATCGCGAGGCGCAGGCCGAGAAACAGCGACGGCAGTGCCCCGGGCAGCACGACGTGACGCAGCCGGGCGGCCGGCCCGAGCCCGCAGGCCCGGGCCGCCTCCACCAGCCGTTCGTCGATGTCGCGGATGCCGGCGTACGTGTTGAAGTAGACGGGGAAGAACGCGCCCAGCGCCACCAGGCTGATCTTCAGCGACTCGCCGATGCCGACCCAGATGATGAGCAGGGGCACCAGGCCCAGGTGCGGCAGCATGCGGGCCATCTGCACCGGTGGGTCGACGAGGTCGTCGCCGAGCCGCAGCAGCCCGGCCACGGTGCCCAGGACGAGCGCCAGCACGCCGCCGATGAGCAGTCCCGCGCCGGCCCGGGTGAGGGAGTCCACCAGGTGCACGGCGAGGGTGCCGTCGCGGGACAGCCGCCAGCCGGTCGCGAGGACGTCGCTGGGCGCGGGCAGCTTCTCCGGCGCCAGCAACCCGGTCCGGGCCGCCAGCTCCCAGCCCAGCACCAGCGCGACCGGGCTGACGATCCGCCGCCACCGTAGGGTCCGCCGTGGGCGGGCTGCGGCCGTCGCCTCGGCTACGACCTCCACCGGCGTCTCCAGCAACGGGGTACGACTCACTGGAACACCGCGCTGAAGCGGTCGTCCACCCGGCTCCTGATGTCGACCGGTCCCGGGATGAGCTCCAGCGCGATGAAGCTGTCCGTGATCGCCTGGAGTTCGTCGCCGATGGCCGGGGTGACCGGTGCGAGTGGCTTGGCGCTGCGGCTCAGGGCGCGACTGGTGACGTCCTCCGGGATCTTCAGCTCCGGCGCGAGCGTGCGGGCCCGCTCCTGCGGGTTGGCGATGCCCCAGTCGGTCACCTCGCGGTACTTCGCCAGGAACGCCCGGACGTCGTCCGTGCGCTTGCTGACCGCGTCCGGGGCGGCCAGCACGTACTCGCGGTTGCTGGCCAGGCCGGTCGCGTCGGCCAGCACCCGCACGCCGGGCTGCTCGGCCAGGGCGAAGTAGGGATCCCAGATCACCCAGGCGTCGATCTGACCGCTGTCGAAGGCGGGGCGTCCCTCGGCCGGCTTGAGGTACTTGACGTTGATGTCGCTCAGCTTCATCTTGTTGGCCTCCAGCAGCCGCACCAGCAGCCAGTGGACGTTGGAGCCCTTGTTCAGGGCGACCGTCCTGCCCTTGAGGTCGGCGAAGCTGCGGAAGCCGCTGTCGGCCTTGACGAGCACGGCCTCACCCTGCGGGATCGGCTCCGAGGTGCCGATGATGGAGAACGGGATCTTGCCGGCGGCGGCGAAGACCGGTGGGGCCTCGCCCACCTGTCCGATGTCGATCGACCCGGCCTTGAGCGCCTCGGTGAGCGCCGGACCGCTCTCGAACAGCGACCACTCGACGTCCGGGGCCGCGCCGCGCGCCTTGACCAGGCTGAGCCCGCCGAAGCGCTGGTAGCCGATCCGCAGCTTGCCGCCGTCGTCGCCGGCGTCGGCGGAACCGCCGCAGGCGCTCACGCCGCCCGCGGCGAGCAGGGCGAGCGCGGTGAGGGCCGCGGCGAGCAGCCGGCGACGCGGGGGATGGCCAGGTGAGAGGGTACGCATGACGGCTCCTTGCGATGAGCGGACGAGCCGGGCCGCGTCGACCGGCGTGGGATGGCGTGGGCGGTAGCCTACTAACCCGATAGGTTTTATCGGTAGGCTGTCGGCGGGTTCGTCCCACCCCTCAGGAGCGCCACGCGCACACACGGAAAGAGCCGCGATGACCCTCACCTTCCACTGGTTCCTGCCCACCAACGGCGACAGCCGGGACGTCGTCGGCGGGGGACACGGCGTACCCACCGGCGTGGCCGGGGGCGCCCGCCCGCCGAGCGTGGCCTACCTGGGTCAGATCGCCCGCACCGCCGAGCAACTGGGCTTCGTCGGCGCGCTCACCCCGACCGGCGCGTGGTGCGAGGACGCGTGGCTCACCACCGCGATGCTCAGCGAGGTCACCGAACGCCTCAAGTTCCTGGTGGCGTTCCGGCCCGGCCTGACCTCACCCACCCTCGCCGCCCAGATGGCCTCCACCTTCCAGCGGCTCTCCCGGGGCCGGCTGCTGCTCAACGTGGTCACCGGCGGCGAGTCGAGCGAGCAGCGGGCGTACGGGGACTTCCTGGACAAGGACGCCCGGTACGCGCGAGCCGACGAGTTCCTGCACGTCGTGCGCGCCCTGTGGCGGGGAGAGACCGTCGACCACGCGGGCGAGCACCTGCGCGTCGAGCAGGCGCGACTGCACCGGCTGCCCGACCCCGCGCCGCCGGTCTACTTCGGTGGCTCGTCCGCCGCCGCCCTGCCCGTGGCCGTACGACACAGCGACGTGTACCTCACCTGGGGCGAGCCGCCGGCCCAGGTCGCCGACAAGCTGGACCGGGTACGGGCGCTCGCCGCCGAGGCCGGCCGGGAACTGCGCTTCGGGATCCGGCTGCACGTCATCGCCCGGGACACCGCCGACGAGGCCTGGGCGCAGGCGCGCCGGCTGCTCGACGGCATCGCCGAGGCCGACATCAAGGCGGTGCAGGAAGGGCTGCGCCGCAGCGAGTCCGAGGGGCAGCGCCGGATGCTCGACCTGCACGGCGGCTCCCGCGACAGCCTGGAAGTCTCACCCAACCTGTGGGCCGGCGTCGGTTTGGTACGGGGCGGGGCCGGCACCGCCCTGGTCGGTAGCCACCGCGAGATCGCCGACCGGATCGCCGAGTACCACGCGCTCGGTATCGACGAGTTCATCCTTTCCGGCTATCCGCACCTGGAGGAGGCGTACTGGTTCGGCGAGGGCGTACTGCCGATCCTGCGCGAGCGCGGCCTGTGGCGACACCCCGACGGCCAGCCCGACCCGGCCGACCTCCCGGACGTCCCCTTCGCCGGTACGACCACACGCCGGCCGTCGCCGGAGCCCGCGGCGGTTCGCTGACCGGCCGTCGGGTGCGGGCGCCCCGCGAGCCCGCACCCGACGACGTGCCGCTGCCGGGACGCGCATCCCGTCCGTGCCGGTAGTCTCCGCGCGTGAATCTGAAGGTGATCGAGGGTCGGCTGACCGAGACGCGGGCCGGCTCGGGTGTGGAACGGCGCGCTTTCGGCGAGTTCGTCGGGCCCCGCGGCGAGCTCGCGTCGTACGCGTTCGGCTGGACGACCAACTCCGAGCCTCACGTCGCCCGGCTCACGGTAGGAATCGGGGCCGGAAACCCCGGCGGCGGCAGCTTCCACGCGATCATCTTCGACAGCGAGAACAGCTACGCCTGCTCGCTCGTCGACGAGCCGTTCGAGCGGGTCCCCGAGGGCGGCCCCGACCTCACCGCGACCGAGGCCCGCGCACACCAGGATCTGCCGTTCATCTGGTGGGTGGTGGACCGCGTCATGGAGCGTGACCGGCGCGCACGGTGGATGGAACACTGGCTGTTGGGCACCAGCAGCATCCAGACCGGCGAGGTCTTCGACCAGAAAGAGCCGATCCTGTACGTCAGCCACGACGCCGACGACGGACTCTGGCAACTCATCGGCGCGAGCGACGCCGACCCCGCGACGGGCAAGCTGAGCCACCTCCACCACGCCGTGGAACACGACCTCACGCTGCTCGACGTTCTCGACCTCGGTCCGGGCGAGAGCGCCCACCGCACCGGGCCGGACGCGCCCTGGACCGCCGCGCCGTCCTGAGACGGTTCGGCTGGGCAGCTTTGCATTCTGGGTCATCAGCCGATCGGCTGACCGAAGGCGATGATCGGCTATTTCCATGTGCGACGGACACCCTGCGACGCCTAGGAAGGAGGCATGACCAACGAGCGGACCGTTCCCCTGCTGCCGTGCGCATCCATCGACGACATCGAAACCTTCTACGGGGTTCTCGGTTTCCGCACCACGTACAAGCAACGCAAGCCCAACGCGTGTGTGGGGGTTCAGCGGGAAGACCTGCATCTGCAGTTCTTCGAGATCCCCGGATTTGACCCGGAGCAGTCCTATGGCTCCTGTCTCGTCATCACCCCGGACATCGAGGGACTACATCAGGCATTCGCAGCCGGCATGCGGGCCGCGTACGGCAAGGTACTGGTGTCCGGAACGCCGCGGATGACCCGGCCCAGGGCGCGGAAGAACGCCGACGGGTTGGGCGGGTTCAGCGTCATCGACCCGGGCGGCAACTGGATCCGCGTCTTTCGGGACCCCGCCACCGCACCCATGCCGGCCGCCACGCCTGCCGGGCGGCTGGCCAAGGCCCTGGCGAATGCTGTCGTGCAGGCCGATTCCAGGGGAAGCGTCGAGCAGGCCGTCCGGATCCTCGACAGCGCGTTGGCCCGCCCGCAAGCCGACGACGACCCGGTCGAGCAGGTGGAGGTCCTGGTCTACCGCGCCGAACTAGCGATGGTGCTGCACGATCCAAAGACTGCGGCCGACACGCTGGCCCGCGCCCAGTCCGTCACGCTCACGGACGACGAATCCGAAAGGGCGGCACCCGCGTTCGACAACGCCGCCGAACTCGCAGCAGCACTGCGGTGACGAACGCCTCCCTCAACTCGGCAGAAGCGGCCTGCGCGACGGCAACCAACGAGCCGGTGCGAGGTCGTCGGGATGCGTCCTAGTCGGAACGGGCGACCCGGCCACCGGCGAGCCGGCGGACGGCGAGGCTCACCGTCGTACTGCCCACCGCCATCCCGACCAGCACCAGGACCGCTCCGACAACCCACAGCCCGCTGTCGTCGCGCGCCGCCGCCTGGCGGGACCAGGCGGCGGTGAAGGCGACAGTCATCACGGCTGCCACCAGCCATGGGCTGAGTCGCCACGCGGCCAGCGCGGCCAGCAGCACGAGCGTCAGTACGCAGCCGATCACCTGCCACGCCTCGTACGGGCCACTCGTCGCGCCGGTCCGCGCGTCGACCGTGTAACCGGTGTCCCAGCCCAGCCAGACGAGCCACACCCCGACGGTGGCCACCGCCAGGAACAGCCCGCCGATCAGTGCGCCCGTACGCCTCGTCGCCGTCATCGAGCGATCATCTCTCGCAGTGACGTCTGGCGGAAATGAGTACCCGGCGCCGCGTCAGCCGCCCGTGACGTCCCACACCACGACGTGCATGACGAACGTCTGATCGGCGCGGGTGTTCGTGATGGTGGCGAACCCGAGGCGACCCTCCGAGGTACGGAAGCACCAGTTCGCGCCGGGCGTGAAGGAGGCCCACGGCGTGATCTCTCATCCCGAGCAGACTGTTGCCCTCGCCGGTGACGATCCTTTACGGTCGGCACAAGCGGTGGGCGGTGCGGTCCGCATCCGACCGACACCGCCGGGTGCCCGTCGTGCGGGCCGGGATGGTGGAGTCCCGGGCCACCCCGTCGACGGTCGTCACGGCGGTCGTGTGATCCCAGCTCGTTCTCCGGGTGGTGCTGCCCGGGCGTGGCTCAGCGCGGAGCCGACGGCGAGCCGGCCACGCCGATCCCCACCGGAGAATCCCGTGTTCCTCAGCCCGCACGAGCAGGACCGCCTGCTCGTCCACGTCGCGGCCGACGTGGCCCGCCGCCGCCGCGAACGCGGCCTGCGACTCAACTATCCCGAAGCCGTCGCGATCATCACCGCCTTCCTGCTCGAAGGGGCCCGGGACGGGCGGTCGGTGGTCGACCTCATGTCGGCCGGCCGGACCGTGCTCGGCCGCGACGACGTCCAGGACGGCATTCCCGAGCTGCTGAGGGAGGTGCAGGTGGAGGCCACGTTCCCGGACGGCACCAAGCTCGTGACGGTGCACCACCCGATCCCGTGATCCCCGGGGAGATCCTGCCGGCGGCCAGCCCGGTGGAGATCAACGTGGGTCGACCGGTGACCACCCTGGTCGTGGTCAACACGGCCGACCGTCCGGTGCAGGTCGGCTCGCACTACCACTTCGCCGAGGCGAATCCGGCCCTGGCCTTCGACCGGGGCGCCGCCTGGGGGCAGCGCCTCGCCGTTCCGGCGGGTACCTCGGTCCGGTTCGAGCCGGGCGTGAGCCGCAGCGTCGACCTGGTGCCGCTCGGCGGCGCGCGCGTCGTGCCGGGCCTGCGCGGCGAGTGCGCCGGGCCGCTGGACGCGGCGTCAGCAGCCAGGCCGACGACCGACGGGCCGGCGCGGTGAGCGCCGTGCGGCGGGACCGCTACATCGACCTGTACGGGCCCACCACCGGCGACCGCATCCGACTGGCCGACACGAGCCTGCTCATCGAGGTCGAGACCGACCACTGCGTGGGCGGCGACGAGGCGGTCTTCGGCGGTGGCAAGGTGATCCGCGAGTCGATGGGCCAGTCGCGGGCCACCCGCGCCGAGGGCGCCCTCGACACCGTCATCACCGGCGCGGTGGTGCTCGACCACTGGGGCGTGGTCAAGGCCGACGTGGGCCTGCGCGACGGGCGGATCGTCGCCCTCGGTCGGGCCGGCAACCCGGACACCATGCCCGGTGTCCACCCCGACCTGGTCATCGGCCCGGCCACCGAGGTCATCGCCGGCAACGGGCGGATCCTCACCGCCGGGGCCGTCGACACCCACGTGCACTTCATCTGCCCGGAGATCGTCACCGAGGCGCTCGCCAGCGGCGTCACCACGCTCGTCGGCGGCGGCACCGGCCCCGCCGAGGGCACCCGGGCCACCACGGTCACCCCGAACGCCTGGCACCTGGCCCGCATGCACGAGGCGCTGGACACGCTGCCGGTCAACGTCCTGCTGCTCGGCAAGGGCAACACGGTCTCCGAAGAGGCGCTGTGGGAGCAGCTACGCGCCGGCGCGGGCGGTTTCAAGCTGCACGAGGACTGGGGCACCACCCCGGCGGCCATCGACGCCTGCCTGCGGGTGGCGGACGCCTCCGGGGTGCAGGTGTCGATCCACACCGACACCCTCAACGAGGCCGGGTTCGTGGCCGACACGCTGCGGGCGATCGGCGGCCGGGCCATCCACTCGTACCACACCGAGGGGGCGGGAGGCGGGCACGCGCCGGACATCATCACGGTGGCCAGCGAGCCGAACGTGCTGCCGTCGTCGACCAACCCGACCCGGCCGTACACCGCCAACACCCTCGCCGAGCACCTGGACATGCTGATGGTCTGCCACCATCTCAACCCGTCCGTGCCCGAGGACCTGGCGTTCGCCGAGAGCCGCATCCGACCGTCCACCATGGCCGCCGAGGACCTGCTGCACGACCTCGGGGCGATCTCCATCATCGGCTCTGACGCGCAGGCGATGGGCCGGGTGGGCGAGGTGATCCTGCGGACCTGGCAGAGCGCGCACGTCATGAAGGAGCGGGTGGGCGCGCTGCCCGGCGACGGGGCGGCCGACAACCACCGGGCCCGGCGGTACGTGGCGAAGTACACCATCTGCGCGGCGATGGCGAACGGGCTGGACGGCGAGATCGGCTCGGTCGAGCCGGGCAAGCTCGCCGACCTGGTGCTGTGGGATCCGGCGTTCTTCGGCGTACGACCACACCTGGTGATCAAGGGCGGGATGATCGCGTACGCCCAGATGGGTGACGCCAACGCGTCCATCCCGACACCGCAGCCGATGCTGCCGCGACCGATGTTCGGGGCGTACGGCGTCGCGGCGGCGGCCACCAGCCTGGCCTTCGTCGCGCCGGCCGCCCTCGACGCCGGGCTGCGCCTGGACGTACGGCGACGGGTGGTGCCGGTCGCCGACGTGCGCTCGCGGGGCAAGGCCGACCTGCCGGAGAACGACGCGATGCCCCGGATCGAGGTGGACCCGGACACCTTCACCGTGCGGATCGACGGGGAGGTGGTGGAACCGGATCCGGTGCCCCGCCTGCCGATGGCCCAGCGGTACTTCCTGTTCTGATGCCGACGTCGAGCCTGCTCCTGTTGCTGGCCGACGGTCGCTTCCCGGCCGGCGCGCACGCGCACTCCGGCGGCCTGGAGGCCGCCGTCGCCGCCGGCCGGGTCGGCGACCTGGCCTCGTTGGAGGCGTTCCTCGTCGGCCGGCTGGCCACCGCCGGTCTGGTCGGTGCCGCGTTCGCGGCGGCGGCGCACCGCGCGGTGTGGACCGATCCGGAGGTACGCGGGTCCGCGCTGGTGTGCCTCGACGCGGAGTTGGACGCCCGGACCGCGTCGCCGGCGCTACGGGGGGTGTCCCGCCGACAGGGTCGGGCCCTGCTGCGCGCCGGCCGGGCCATCTGGCCGGACGCGCCGTTCGACGACCTGCCCGCGACACCGCAGGGAGCGCACCAGCCGTTGGTGCTCGGGCTGCTCTGCGCCGCCGCCGGCCTGAGCCGCGCCGAGACCGCCATGGTCGCCGCCTACGGAACGGTGACCGGCGCGGCCAGTGCCGGCGTACGCCTGCTCGGCCTCGACCCGTACCAGGTGCAGGCCCTGCTGGTGGGTCTGACCGACCTGTGCGACGGCACCGCCGCCGACGCGGCCCGCGCCGCCGACGATCCACCCGAGCGGCTGCCCGCGGCCGCCGCGCCCCTTGCCGACATCTACGCCGAAGCTCATGCCACCTGGGAGGTGCGTCTCTTTGCGTCCTGACACCGTTTCGCCGACCGCTGCGCCCACTGCCGACCCGGCCCTCGTACCGCACGACGAGACCGTTCCGCACACCCATCCCGAGCCGGGGGTGGACCCCCATCCGCCGTTGGCGCGGCCCGGCCGGGCGCTGCGCGTCGGCATCGGTGGGCCGGTCGGGTCCGGCAAGACCGCCCTGGTGGCGGCGCTGTGCCGGGCGTTCGCCGGGGAGCTGCGACTCGGCGTGGTCACCAACGACATCTACACCACCGAGGACGCCGACTTCCTCAAGCGGGCCGGCGTGCTGGACCCGACCCGGATCCGCGCCGTGGAGACCGGGTGCTGCCCGCACACCGCCATCCGCGACGACATCGGGGCCAACCTCGACGCCGTGGACGAGCTGGCCGAGGCGGTCGGCCCGCTGGACCTGGTGCTGGTCGAGAGCGGCGGGGACAATCTGACCGCCACGTTCAGCCGGGGCCTGGTGGACCGGCAGATCTTCGTGGTCGACGTGGCCGGTGGGGACAAGGTGCCGCGCAAGGGCGGCCCGGGGGTCACGTCCGCCGACCTGCTCGTCATCAACAAGACCGACCTGGCGCCCATGGTCGGCGCGGACCTGGCCGTCATGGACCGGGACGCGCGGGCCCGGCGCGGCGACCTGCCGACCGTGTTCCTGTCGATCGTCGGGGACCCGACGGCGGGTCGGGTCGCCGACTGGATCCGCCACGAGCTGGCGCACCACGCGGCCCTGCACCCGATCGCCGCGCAGGCCGGCTCGGCCTGATGCGCGCGTACGCCCGGGTGGTGGCCCGCGCCGACGGCCGGGGCGGCACGGTCCTCGCCGAGCTGCGCGGCGAGACGCCGCTGCTGCTGCGGCAGACGCCCGGGGATGGTCGCGTCGCGACCGTGTACGTGGTGGGCGGGGCGGCCGGCCCGCTCGCCGGCGACGACCTGCGGCTGGAGATCGACGTGGGGCCGGGGGCGGCGGTGCGGGTACACAGCGTCGCCGCCTCGATCGCCCTGCCCGGTCGGCCCGATGCCGTGTCGCGGATGGCGGTACACGCCGTGGTGCACGACGGTGGCGCACTGCACTGGCTGCCCGAGCAACTGGTCGCGGCGGCCGGCTGCGCGCACCTCGCCGAGTCCCGGGTCGAGCTGGCCGTGGGCGCGACGCTGACCTGGCGGGACGAGGTGATCTGCGGCCGGTACGGCGAGACGCCCGGAGCTGCCGTCGTGCACACCCGGGTCGACTACGACGGCGGGCCGCTGCTGCGCCAGTCGCTGGCCGTGGGGCCCAGAGCGCCCGGCTGGGCCGGCCCCGCGGTGCTCGGCGGCGCGCCGGCCACCGGGTCGCTGCTGGTGGTGGACCCGACCCGACCGGCCGACTCGGCGATGGTCGAGGGCACCGTCGCCCGGCTTCCCCTGGCCGGTGGTCCGGCGACGCTGTGGAGCGCCACCGCGCCCGACGCGCACACGCTGCGCGCCCACCTCGGCGGCGCGGCCCTCGCCGAGGTCACCGCCTGATCCGGTACGCCGTTCTGCGGCATCTCGGCCCCCGGCGCTCGCTTCGCTCCTATCCTCGGAAAACGTGCGATCGCCGGTCGCCGGATGGCTCACAGGAGGCCGTGATGAGTGGCAAGGCTCGACCCGAGGGCATCAGTCCGACAGCCGTGGAGGGCGCTCCCGGGCTGTGGCGCGTCGACCTCCAGCGGCACGACCTCAGCATCGAGGGCCGGGAGGTCGTCCAGAGTCGGGTCGAGTTCACGCCGGACTCGCCGCCGTTCCTGCACTTCCACCCCGGCGAAGAGATCATCTGCGTGCTCCAGGGGTCGCTGGAGTACACCCTCGAGGGTCAGCCGCCGGTGGTGTGCAACGTCGGTGACGCCCTGACCGTGCCGTACGGGGTCCACCACCAGGCCCGCAACGTCGGCGACGGGGTGGCCGTCGAGTTGGCCACGTACGTCGTCGAGAAGGGCAAACCGCTGCTCACCAAGGTGGAGTGAGCCCGGCGTTCAGCGGCGCGGGCCGGCCGCCTCGGCGTGATCACGGCGAGCCGCCGGGTCGAGGCGGGCGATCAGCTCGGCGAGGTCGTCGAGCAGGGCGGTGTCGGCCGGTACGCCCACCTCGGCGAGACTGGCGCGGACCCGCTCGTCGAGGCGGGCGTGCTCACGTCGGCCCCGCGTCGTCAGGTAGGCCCGGATCCGTCGGCGATCCAGCGGGTCGATCCGCCGGAACACGAGGTTGCGGTCGACGAGCTGGTCGACCAGCTTGGTGAGGGTGCCCGGCGGCAACGAGGCCTCGGCGGAGACCTCGCTCATCGGGTGGCCCTGGCCGTCGGCGAGCAGGCAGAGCACCCGCCACGCCTCGGTGGTCAGCTCGTCGTCGGCCAGAACGGCGGCCAACCGGCGGGAGAGCAGCCGTTCGGCGCGGGTGAGCGAGCGCAGCAGGTCGGCTGGCGCCCCGGGCACGTCTGACATGGAACTCCCTGGGCAGGTGGCCCTGTCATGGTAGCGAGTCGTCCCGGTCCGTGGTGAGGTCTGGTTTTGCGTCGTTGTCCGGGCAATCATGTGCTCATGTCCGCGCCGGCACCGCCGTGGCTCACCGTCGATCGGGCCGTGGTCAGCATCGCGCTGGTGTACCCGATGCGCGGGCCGGCGGGAATGTTCGGCCCGACCTGCGAACTCTGCGCCCAGCTCGCGGTCGAGGAGATCAACGCCTGCGGCGGTGTGCTGGGCCGGGAGGTACGGCTGGTGCCGGTCGACGGTGGCGCCCCGCCCGCCGAGGTGGCCGCCGAGGTCGAGGCGCTGGTGTCGGTGGGTGCCGTGCAGGGCGTCACCGGTTGGCACATCTCCTCGGTGCGCCAGGCGCTCGCGCCCCGGGTCGCCCACCGCGTGCCGTACGTCTACACCGCCCTGTACGAGGGCGGTGAGCGTACCGAGGGGGTCTATCTGACCAGCGAGACGCCGGACGCCCAGTTGTGGCCCGCCATGCGGCTGCTCGCGGGTGAGCAGGGCGTCCGTCGCTGGTTCGTGGTCGGCAACGACTACGTGTGGCCCCGGCGCACCGCGCGGGCGGCCCACCGGTACGCGTTGCGCGGCGGCGGTCGGGTGGTGGGGCAGGCGTTCCTGCCGTTGGAGACGCACGACTTCGACGACGTGCTGCGCCAGATCGAGCGCAGCGAGGCGGACGCGGTGGTGATGCTGCTCGTCGGCGCGGACGCGGTGCGGTTCAACCGGGCGTTCGGGCGTGCCGGGATGGACCAGCGGTGCCTGCGACTGAGCACCCTGATGGACGAGAACATGCTGCTCGCCAGTGGGGTGGGCGCGACGCGGCGGCTCTACAGCACCGCGGGCTTCTTCGCCGGCCTCGTGACGCAGGAGAACCTGGACTTCCACGGCGAGTTCGCGCGCCGGTTCGGGGTGGAGGCGCCGCCGCTGGGCAGTCTGGGGGAGTCCTGCTACGAGGGCGTGATGCTGCTCGCCGCCCTGATCGCGCAGGCCCGCACCCTCGACGTACGGGCGATCGAGACGGCTGCCGACACGGTGGCGTACCACGGGCCGCGCGGTCGGCTGCGGCTGCGTCGGCGGCACGTGCGCCAGCGGATCTACCTCGCCGAGGCCGACGGTCTCGACTTCACCGTGCTCGCCCAGCTCTGACCGCCCGTCCGGACCCTTGACAGGTCCACCCGGCACGACCCTAAGATGCTTCCTGCGTGAAGTATCTGGCTCGGGCCGGATACCGCGATTGTGTGTCCACCGTCGGCGGAAATCTGTCCGCCGACCATTGTGGTGGCCCTTTTCCCGCTGAATTAATCGCTGCCGGCATCGTTCTGCGAAGACGCTGCCGGCCATTGTGGCGTGCGCACTCTCCACGTGCCGGGGAAACAGTCAATTAAGGACTGGGAAACACTCACGCAATCATGCCGGTCGACGCTTTGCGTGCCCGTACCCGATGCGATGACCACAGGCGACGTCCACCCGTCGACCTCGGCGTCGCCAACGTCAGCTCCACCGGACCGCACCGACCGTCCTTTCGATACTTGAGTGCACCGCAGGGAGATTAGATGTCACTTCTTTGGGGCCGCCGCATCCTGGCGGGTGCCATGACCCTGGTCGCCGCGGCCGCCATGACCGCGTGCGGCAGCAAGACCAGTGACGAGGGCGGCGCGGCCGGCGTCACCGCCGACGTCTCCGGCGACACCGTCAAGGTGGGCCTGCTCAACTCGCTCTCCGGCACCATGGCGATCAGCGAGGTCACCGTCCGCGACTCGATCATGCTCGCCGTCGAGGAGATCAACGCGGCCGGCGGCGTCCTCAACAAGAAGATCCAGCCGGTCGGGGAGGACGGCGCCTCGGACTGGCCCACCTTCGCGGAGAAGGCCGAGAAGCTCATCTCCGAGGACCGGGTCGCGGCCGTCTTCGGCTGCTGGACGTCGGCCAGCCGCAAGGCGGTCAAGCCGGTGTTCGAGAAGAACAAGGCCCTGCTGTTCTATCCGGTGCAGTACGAGGGTCTGGAACAGTCGCCCTACATCTTCTACACGGGCGCCACGACCAACCAGCAGATCGTCCCCGGGCTCGACTACCTCAAGGCCCAGGGAACGAAGTCGGTCTACCTGGTCGGCAGCGACTACGTGTTCCCCCGGACGGCCAACAAAATCATCAAGGCGTACGCGGCGGCGAACGGGATGACCGTGGTCGGCGAGGATTACGCGCCCCTCGGGTCGACCGAATTCGGCACGATCGTCAACAAGGTCAAGTCGTCCGGCGCGAACGCCGTCTTCAACACCCTCAACGGTGACAGCAACGTGGCCTTCTTCAAGGAGTACAAGTCGGCCGGGCTGACCGCCGCCGCCATGCCGGTGGTGTCGGTGTCCATCGCCGAGGAGGAGGTCAAGGGCATCGGCACCCAGTACCTGGAGGGCCAGCTGACCGCCTGGAACTACTACCAGACCACGCCCGGCGCGGCGAACAGCAAGTTCGTGGCCGCGTACAAGGCGAAGTACGGCGCGGACAAGCCGACGAGCGACCCGATGGAGGCCGCCTACGTCAGCGTCTACCTGTGGAAGGCGATGGTCGAGAAGGCCGGCGCGTTCGACGTCGAGAAGGTCCGTGCCGCCTCCGACGGGATCACCTTCGACGCGCCGGAGGGCCTGGTCACCGTCGACGGCAAGACCCAGCACATCGCCAAGACCGCCCGCATCGGCAAGATCGGTGCCGACGGCCTGATCACCGAGGTGTGGAACTCCGGCAAGCCGGTCACGCCGGACCCGTACCTCAAGACCTACCCGTGGGCGAGCGGCCTGAGCTGACGACGCCGGCCCGGGCGGGCGGCGCGACGACGCGCGGCCCGCCCGGGTCCCCCGACCAGCAGTACGGAGTACCCACCGTGACAGTCCTCTTCGGTCAACTCTTCACCGGCATCAGCATCGGCGCGGTGCTGCTGCTCATCGCGCTCGGGCTGGCGCTGACCTTCGGCCAGATGAACGTCATCAACATGGCCCACGGCGAGTTCATCATGGCCGGCGCCTACACCACGTACGTGCTGCAACAGAGCATCACCGGGGCCGGCGTGTCCCTGCTGGTGGCGTTGCCGGTGGCGTTCGTGGTCGCCGGCACGATGGGTGTGCTGCTGGAGATCCTGCTGATCCGCCGGCTCTACGCCCGCCCGCTGGACACCCTGCTGGTCACCTGGGGCGTGTCCCTGATGCTGCAACAGCTCGCGCGGGACGTCTTCGGCAGCCCGAACGTGCAGACCCGCGCGCCGGACCTGCTCACCGGCAACGTGGCGTTGCCCGGCGGGCTGACCGTCGCCAACAACCGGCTGTTCATCCTGGCCCTGGCCCTGGCCGCCGTCGCCGCGCTCACCCTGGCGCTGCGGCTCACCCCGCTGGGGCGTCGGGTCCGCGCGGTGGTGCAGAACCGCGACCTCGCGGCGGTGTCCGGCATCCCCACGGCCCGGGTCGACCGGACGACGTTCTTCATCGGCTCCGGCCTGGCCGGGCTCGCCGGAGTGGCGCTCACCCTCCTCGGCCCGATCGGCCCGACCATGGGCACAAACCTGATCATCGACGCCTTCCTGGTCGTCGTGGTCGGCGGCATCGGCCAGCTCAAGGGCAGCGTGATCGTCGCCTTCGCCCTCGGCGTGCTCCAGGCCACCGGGGAGTACCTCACGACCCTCAGCGTCGCCAAGGTGATCGTCTTCGTGGCGATCGTCGCGTTCCTCCAGTGGCGGCCACAGGGCCTGTTCACCCTGCGGACCAGGAGCCTCGCATGACCGCCGTGACACCCGCGCCGCCCAGCACCGCCAGCACACCGGCCCCGACCGACGCCGTGCCACCGAAGCGGCCCGGTGGCCGCTCCCGGCTGCGCACGCTGGCCGGGTTCGCGTTCGGCGCGGCGCTGCTGTTCGCCGTCGCGCCGCTGGCGCTGTCGGACTTCCGGTTGGCCCTGCTCGCCAAGTACCTCTGCGTCGCCATGGTGGCCGTCGGCATCGGCATCGCCTGGGGGCGGGGCGGCATGCTCACCCTCGGCCAGGGCGTGTTCTTCGGCCTGGGCGGCTACGCGATGGCCATGCACCTCAAGCTCGCCGACGCGGGTCCCGGTGGGATGCCCGACTTCATGCAGCTGTACGGGCAGCTCGACGAACTGCCCGTGTGGTGGCGGCCGTTCGCCAGCCCGTGGTTCGCGCTGCCGGCCACGGTGCTGCTGCCGATGGCCGTCGCGTTCGGGCTCGGTTCGCTGGTGTTCCGCCGCCGCGTGCGGGGCGCGTACTTCGCCATCCTCAGCCAGGCCCTCGCCGCCGCCATGGTGATCCTGCTGATCGGTCAGCAGGGCACCACGGGCGGCACCAACGGGCTCACCGACATCCAGGGCTTCTTCGGGTACGACCTGGACGACCCGGTCAACCAGCGGATGGTCTACTTCATCATCGCCGGCGTCCTGCTGGCGCTGCTCGTCCTGGCCCGCCAGCTGATGCAGAGCCGCTACGGCGAGCTGCTGGTGGCGGTACGCGACAGCGAGGAGCGGGTCCGCTTCCTCGGCTACGACCCGGCGTCGGTCAAGCTCGTCGCGTACGTGGTGGCGGCGGGCATGGCGGGGCTCGCCGGCGCGCTGTTCGTGCCGGCGGTGGGCATCATCTCGCCCGCCCTGATCGGCATCGTCCCGTCGATCGAGTTCGTCATCGGGGTCGCGGTGGGCGGCCGGGCCACGCTGCTCGGGCCGGTGCTCGGCGCGGTCGCGGTGGCCTGGGCGCGTACCGCCCTCTCCGAACGGTTCCCGGGCACCTGGACGTACCTTCAGGGGTTGCTCTTCGTGGTGGTGGTGGCGTTCCTTCCCGGCGGCCTGGCGTCGCTGTGGGCGCTGGCCCGCCGCCGCGACGCGGACCCCGCGTCACGACGGGGCTGGTGGTCGGCGCTGGGTCGACGACGCGCCGAGCGAGCGGAGGTGCCGGCCTCATGAGCGAGGACCGACTGGACGGGTTGTCCGTCCGTGACGTGCGGGTCAGCTTCGACGGTTTCACCGCGGTCGACGGCGTCTCGCTGGAGGTGCCCGCCGGGGACATCCGGTTCCTGATCGGGCCGAACGGCGCCGGCAAGACGACCCTCGTGGACGCGATCACCGGCCTGGTGCGGGCCACCGGCTCGGTGTGCTTCGGCGACCAGGAGCTGTTGGGCCGCCCGGTGCACCGGATCAGCCGCCTCGGCGTCGGACGGACGTTCCAGACGTCGACGATCTTCGAGGAGCTGTCGGTCGTGCAGAACCTCGACATCGCGGCCGGCGCCCGCCGAAGCTGGGCCACCCTCGCCCGGCGTCGCCGGGGGATCCCCGACGAGGTGGCCGCCGCGCTGGAGACCATCGGACTGATCGGCCGGGCCGACCAGCTCGCCGGCACCCTCGCGCACGGTCAGAAGCAGTGGTTGGAGATCGGCATGCTGCTGGTGCAGGACGCTCGGCTGCTGCTGCTCGACGAGCCGGTCGCCGGGATGAGCCACGAGGAGCGCGACGCCACCGGCGTCCTGCTGGAGACGGTGAGCCGCGATCGTACGGTCGTGGTGATCGAGCACGACATGGACTTCCTGCGCCGCTTCGCGCGCAGCGTCACCGTGCTGCACGCGGGGAAGGTGCTCAGCGAGGGCACGGTGGCGCAGGTCCAGGCGGACCCGCGTGTGCAGGAGGTCTACCTTGGCCACCCGGTCGACGCCGGGTCGGTCCCCAGTTCTGTGGAGGCATGATGCTGACCCTGCGTGGGGTGCACGCCGGCTACGGGCGTTCCCGGGTGCTGCACGGGGTGGACCTCGCCGTCCCGCCCGACGGGGTGGCCGCGGTGCTCGGGCACAACGGCGCCGGCAAGAGCACCCTGCTGCGGCTCGCGGCGGGCCTGCTGCGCCCGACCGCCGGCACGGTCGAGCTGGACGGTGAGGACGTCACCCGGCTCGCGCCGCACGAGCGGGTGGCGCGCGGGATGGCGTACGTGCCGCAGGGCCAGCAGTGCTTCCCGCACCTCACGGCGGCCGAGAACCTGCGCCTGGTGGCCGACGGTCGGCGCGACGGCGCGGTGGCCACGGCGGAGGTGCTGGACCTGTTCCCCGCGCTGCGCCCGCTGCTGCGGCGGCGGGCCGGGCTGCTCTCCGGCGGTCAGCGTCAGCAGCTCGCCATCGCCCGCGCGTTGATCACCCGGCCGCGGCTGCTCATGCTCGACGAGCCGACCGAGGGCATCCAGCCGTCGGTGGTCGCCGAGATCCAGGAGCGGATCGTCGAGCTGACCCGCCAGTCCGGCTTCAGCGTGCTGCTCGTCGAGCAGCACCTCGGGTTCGCGCTGCGGGTGGCGAACCGCTACCACGTTCTCGAATCCGGCCGGGTCACCTCGCACGGCGACGGTGGCGTCACGGCGGAGCGGGAGGTACGCGCCGCCCTCGCGGTCTGAGTCGAGTCGGAGCGTGCCTCGGCGGCCGTTCTGGTTCGTAGAATCCGTGCCATGGCGCAGATCGTCGAGTTGCTGGCCTCGCCCGTGCACCGCTTCCTGGGCCGACCCAGTGACGGCCCGGCGCCCGCGCCGCCCGGCGAGTTGGTCGACACCGTCCAGATCCGGGCCGGCCTCGGCATCGTCGGCGACCGCTACTTCGGCAAGCCGGCACACCGCGACGCCAGCGTCACGGTGATCGCCCAGGAGTCGCTGCCGGCCGGCATCGGGCTGGCTCAGGTCCGCCGCAACATCCTCACCACCGGCCTGGCCGTGGACGAGCTGATCGGCCGGGTGCTGGTCCTCGACTCCGGCGACGGCCCCGTGGGCCTGCGGGTGAACCGGGCCGCGCGCCCCTGCGCCTGGATGGACGTCACCGTCGGCCCGGGCGCCTGGAAGGCGCTGCGCACCACGGGCGGCGTCCGCTGCACGCCACTGCACGACGGCGTGCTGCGCGTCGGCCCGATCACGGCCACCGTGAACTGACCGGCGCTCACACCTGGCTGATGTGCGCGGCGAGGACCCGCCACCCGTGCGGGTCGTCGTGCACCCAGGTGCGGGTGTAGCGCAGGCGCGCGGAAAACGGCGCGCCGCCGAACATCCCGGCGACCCGGGCCAGGCAGAACGTCACGCCGGTCGATCCGACGACGAGCAGGTCCAGCTCCTCCTCGACGAGTTCATCGACGACCGAGGTCCGGTCCCGGTGCGTGACGAGGTCCTCCGCCTTGGTGTGCTTTCGGCCGTCTGGGCCGATCGCGATCAGTTGGTCGACGAGCAACTGGTCCAGGGCCGAGACGTCACCGGCGCGCTGGGCGGCCTGCAGGGTGCGTTCGGCGTCGAGCAGCTCCGCCTCGCGTGCGCTGTCCGGCATGGTGCCGTCCTCCCGGTCTCCCGCGCCCGGCGTCACCGTCCGGACTGACCGCATTGTGGCAGCCCGCGCCGCTCGGACGTGGGCGCATCGGCGCGGCGGCGCGCCCGCCCGTTTCGAGAAACCACCGACCGGAGTCTGATTCATCCCGAATACTGGTTCTATGCCACGGAAGGTGATGCCGCATGAGTGCTTCTGACACGTCCGGCCAGCAGGCAGGGCTGCCCACCATCGTGCTCGTGCACGGGGCCTTCGCCGACTCGTCGAGCTGGAACGGGGTGATCGCGAACCTCAAGCGCCGGGGCTATCCGGCCATCGCCGTCGCCAACCCGCTGCGCGGCGTGCAGGGGGACGCGGCGTACGCCCGCTCCGTCGTCGACAGTGTCGACGGTCCGGTCGTCATGGTCGCGCACTCGTACGGCGGAGTGGTGATGACCGAGGCCGCGGACGGCGCGGCCAACGTGAAGGCCCTGGTGTACGTCGCCAGCGTCAGCCCGGAGGTCGGCGAGAGCGTGGTCGACCTGGTCATGAAGTATCCCGGCAGTCAGCTCGTCACGTCCGTGAAGATGGTTCCGTTCACCCAGCCCGACGGTGGGACCGGCATGGACCAGTACATCGACCAGGAGAAGTTCCCGGCCGTCTTCGCCGCCGACGTCGATCCCGAGGTCGCCGAGCTGATGGCGGTCACGCAGCGGCCGGCCACGGCGGAGGCCCAGACCGGGTCCGTGACCAAGGCGGCCTGGAAGACGATCCCGTCGTGGACCCTGATCAGCACCCAGGACCAGGGCATCCCACCGGAACTGCAACGCTTCCTGGCCCAGCGGGCCGGGTCCACCGTGGTCGAGGTCGAAGGGTCGCACGCCGTGGCGGTCTCGCAACCGGGCCCGGTCGCCGACTTCATCGACTCCGCTGCCCGCGCCACCATGGGGTAGCTCGGACAGCGGTGCGTACTAGGCTTCGTGCCATGGCGGACCAGGACGGTCCGGGCGCGCACGCCGCCGGAGCGACGCGGCCGGTCGAGACGGTCGTCCGGGAGATCCTCGCGGTGGTCCCGGCCGGGTGCACCTGGCTGGTGCCGGTGCCCGACGACCACCGGGCCGTCGCCGACTGGCGGATCGAGGCCACCAGCGGGCAGAGCCAGGACATCTACGGTCGGGGCGTCGACCGGATCGGCGCCTGCCTCAGCGAGTTGTACCCCAGCATGGTCGGCGGGCCGCTCTGGCAGCTCTACGAACGGGTGCTCACCACCGGGTCGTCCGGCCGCCTGGCCGACTTCCGGTACGTGGAGAAGCGCACCGGCGTCGTCGCCGACTCGCTGTTCGACATCGAGGTGCACCGCGTCCTGGGCGGCCTGCTGGTGTCCTGGCAGCGGCTCGACGAGGACCGTCGTCGCCTGGACCGCACCGAGCTGCTGGGCAACCTCGGCTGGGCCGAGTACGACCTGGCCAGCGGGATCAGTCAGTGGTCACCCGGCATGTACCGCATCTTCGAACGGGATCCCGCCCTCGGGCCGCTGTCGCGCGCCGAGCAGGCCGCCGCCCTGCTACCCGACGACAACATGCTGCGCGAGGCGGCGTGGCAGACGCTGGACAGCGGGGCTTCCTCCGACGTGACCGTCCGGTTCCAGACGACCGGCGGGGTGCGGCACCTGCGGATCCTCTCCGACGTGTCCCGGGACGCGGACGGCGTACCGCTGAAGATCCACGCCGTGGTGCAGGACGTGACCGCCCGGGTGGACTCGCGTACCGCCATCGAACGGCTCAGCGACCAGTTGCGGACGCGGGAGATGACCGCGCTGGCCGAGCACCGGCTCGCCGGGCAGTTGCAGAACCTCATCCAGCCGGTGCCCCGCGAGACGTTCGCCCTGCCCGGCATCGAGGCGGTGGTCAACTACCTGCCGGCCGAGAGCACGGCGCAGGTCGGCGGCGACTGGTACCACGCGCAGGCCCTGCCGGACGGCACGGTCGTGCTCGCCGTCGGCGACGTCGCCGGTCACGGGCTGGACGCGGCGAGCGGGATGGCGCACCTGCGCTTCGCCCTGGTGTCCTGGCTGTCGATCGGCATCGGGGACCCGTCGGTGCTGCTCGGGCACCTCAACCGGCTCTGCGGTCAGCTCTCGATCACCGGTACCGCGGTGGTCGCCGTGTACGACCCGGCGACCCGGGCGCTCTGCTGGGGCCGTGCCGGGCACATGGCGCCGCTGCTGTCCCGCGCCGGTCGGACCGACCCGCTCGAATGCCCGCCGGGTCTGCTGCTGGGCGCCGTGGCCGACTCGACGTACCCGGTGCTCACCCCGCGACTGCGCCCCGACGACCTCGTGCTGTTCTACACCGACGGCCTGGTCGAGCGCCGGGAGCCGGAGCAGGACCGGTTGCGGCAGGTGAGCGCCACCCTGTCCGCGCTCAGCGCGACGCCGGGGGAGCAGACCCTCGCCCGGCTGCGGAATCTGCTGCACCACCCCAGCCCGGACGACGACACCTGCACCCTGGCCGTGCGCGTCCTGCCCTGACCCGGGCCCGGCTCACCGCGACAGCCGGATCCGGACCACCGTGCCGTCTTCGGCGGCGAGCACCCGCACCTCGTCGCAGATCTGCTCGACGATGGCCAGCCCGCGACCGCGTACCGCGTTGGCCGCGGGCATCTCCCGGCCGAGCGTCCGCGCCGGGCCCTGGTCGACGACGTCGCAGAACACCTGGTCACCCTCTGCCCAGAGCCGGACCTGGCCGCCGCCGGTGGTGTGCTGCAACGTGTTGGTCGCCAGTTCGCTGACCGCGAGCGCCAGCAACTCCACCCGCTCGGCCGACAGGCCCCGAGCCGTGGCGCCGTGGCAGACGAACGCGCGCAGCGCCCGCAGGTCGGCCGCCACCTCGTACGCCATGGTGTCGGGGACGGACGGCGGCTCGTCGGCCACGGCGTGGGCGTGGGGTCGGTCGGCCGCCATCAGCCCGCCAGCCGCGGGTCGTCGGCGGGCGGACGCAGCAGGCTGCCGACGCCGGTGATGTCGAGGACGGCCGCGACCGGACCGGTGGCGTTGACCGCGTACAGCTGCCGGCCGTCGGCGCGCGCCGCCTGGTGGGCGGTCACCAGGCCGTGCAGGCCAGTGGAGTCGAGGAACCGGAGGCCGCCGACGTCGACCACCACCACCGCGGCGGCGCGTACGGCCGCGGACAGCACGGTCGTCAGCTCGGGCTGGGCCGCCAGGTCGCACTCACCGGTCAGCGTGACCACGATCCGCCCCGGTGCCGTGGACGTGCGGGCCTCGAAGTGCGCCATCGGACAGCAGCACCCTTTCTCGTCGCGTCAGCCGTTGTCGGGACATCATGTCATCCGATGGCCGGCCGGCCGTGTCCTCCGTTTGGCGGTTGATCAAGAAAACGCGGTCACTCCGCGACGGCGGACGGGTCATGACCCCGAGTCGAACGCGACGGATTCGCTCAGCTCGCGCCACCGCGCGTCCGACGCGGCGAGCGCCTGGGCCACCGTCGCGGCGGCCGCCACGGCGTCGGCGCCCAGGAGCAGCCGCGCGGGTGGGTCCTCGACGAGGGTGATCTCGATGATCGCCCGCGCCGCCCGCGCGGGATCGCCCGGCTGGTTCCCGCTGGTGCGGCGCATCCGCTCGACGACCGGCTCGATCACCGGCCGGTACGGCTCGGTGGTCGGCAACATGCTCATCGACGCGCCCGCCCAGTCGGTGCGCAGCGCGCCGGGCTCGACCGTGGTGATCCGGATCCCGAACGGCGCGACCTCGGTGGCGAGTACCGCCGAGAAGCCGGCGACCGCCCACTTGGCGGACTGGTACGCGCCCAGTCCGGTGCTGGCGACCCGGTCGCCGACGCTGGAGATCTGCACGATGTGCCCGCGCCCCTGCTCCCGCAGCACCGGCAGGGCGGCGCGGGTCAGGTGGACCACCCCGTAGAAGTTGGCCTCGATCTGCGCCCGGAACGCGTCCTCGGACATGTCCTCGATCGCGCCGACGTCGGCGTACCCGGCGTTGTTGACCAGGACGTCCAGCGCGCCGAAGGCGTCCACCGCCGCGCGTACGGCCGACCGGGCGGCGGCCGGATCGGTGACGTCGAGCGCGATCGTCCGAACCTGGTCGCCGTACCGGTCGGTGAGGTCGGCGAGCTGCGCGGGGTCGCGGGCGGTGGCGACGAGCTGGTCCCCGTCGGCCAGCACCGCCTCGGCGAGCGCCCGGCCGAGCCCTCGCGAGCAGCCGGTGACGAGCCAGACTCGCGGCACGGCATCTCCTTCCGACCGATGACCGATCGCTACGGGCGGATGTCCAGGGCGCCGATCAGGCCGTCGCGCAGGGTGAACCGGTACCGCAGCTCGACCGGACTGCCGGGGAAGTCGCCCGACAGCCGCGTGAGGACCAGGTACGAGTCGCCGGCCTGGGGCGTGACCCGCACCGGTTCGGCGGTGTAGGAGTACTCCGCCATCGTCCGCTCCCGCCAGGAGCGGATGGAGGGCCGGCCGTCGTACAGCCGGTCCTCGTCGGCCACGCTGGCCGTGTCCGCGAAGCAGGCGACAAAGGCGTCCACGTCCCCGTCGCCGACGGCCCGGAAGTACCTGTCGATCACGTCGGGCAGGTCGACCGCCATCTGCTCCTCCTGCGGCACGGGCCGCCGTCGGGCGGCCACCGTGGTCCCGGTCCGCCCTCACCGTACGAGACACGGCGGGCGGGGCGCGGCGCAACCGGCAGAACCGCCGGTCCGGCGCCCCGGGTTTGCCGCCGCCCGGCCCGGGTAGCCACGCGTCCCGGCGACGAGAGGGGCGGGTCCATGGCCGAACTGGCGTTCGTCGACAAGGTCGCGGCACGGGCGGGGATCGGCCCCGCCGAGGCACGCCCGCTCACCGAGGCCGTGCTGCAGACGCTCACCGAGCGTCTCAGCGGGGGCGAGGCGTCCGCGCTCGCCCCGCACGTGGCCGCCGAGCTGAGCCCGCTGCTGGTCAAGGCCGCCGAACCGCCCGAGACATTCGGGTACGACGAGTTCCTGCGCCGCGTCGCCGACCGCGCCGGCACGGACCGGGCCGGGGCCGAGCGGGGCGCACGGGCCGTTCTGCAGACCCTGCACCGGGTGGTCGGGCACCGGGAGTTCTCCGATGCCCTGTCCCAGCTTCCGGCGGACCTGCGGGCGCTGGCCCAACCGTTGCCGCACGGCCCCTGACGGGCCGACCGCACGAGGCGTGGTCCGACCGACCGGCGGCCGGACCACGCCCGCGCCTGACTAGCCGGCGTTGATCACCCATTTCTGGTGCGCGCCACCGGCGTACGTGCCGATCTGGATCTGGGTGCCGTCGGCACTGGCACCCCCGGCGGCCTGCAACACCTTGCCCGACTGCGGGTTGCGGATCGACCCGTCGGACTGCGGCTGCCACACCTGCGATCCGGTGCCGTTGCAGGTCCACAACTGCACCTTCGTGCCGTCGGCGGTGCCGGCGTTGTCCACGTCCAGGCACTTGCCCAACGCCCGGTAGGTGTCGCCGTTGCGGCTCCACGACTGTGCGCCGGTGCCGTTGCAGTTCCACAACTGCACCTTCGTGCCGTCTGCGGTCCCGGCGTTGTCCACGTCGAGGCACTTGCCGCCGACGCCGACGATGCTGCCCGCGCCGCTGGCGGCGGTGCCGTACACCTCCAGCTCGTAGATCCGGGCGGCGGTGTCGGTGGTGCTGGTCGGCGCGGTCACGGTGAGCCGGACGTAGCGGGCCCCGGGCGCGGTGACGTCGTGCGTCGTCGTGCTCGCGGTGTTGCCGGTCACCGTGGCCCGGGTGGTCCAGCTCGTGCCGTCGGGGCTGGACGCGATCGTGAAGTCCCGGGTGTTCCAGGCGGCGTCCTCACCGCCCGCGCCGGCGTGCTTCACCACCACCCGGTTCACCGCGTAACTGCCGCCCAGGTCCACCTGGAGGTACTTGGACGTGCCCTTCGAGCACCACTTGTCGCCGTTGCCGCCGGACACGCTGCCGTTGACGGCCTTGGCCGGCCCTTCGGTGGTGGAGCAGGAGCTGTCCGCGGTGGCCGTCTTGTTGAGCGCCAGGTTGGTTCCGGTGGGCGGCGGGGTGACGCCCGGGATGGCGTTGAGCGTGTACCACGCCTCGGTGCTCCACAGCGACTGGCCGCTGGTGGAGGTGAACGGGCGGGGTGAACGCAGGTAGACCACCCGGCCGGCCTTACGACCGTCGACGGTCAGCGTGACCTTGCGGCCGTCCGACGACAGCGTGGCCCCGCTGACCGTCAACGTCTCCTCGTCGATCTTCGGGCCGCCGTAGGCCGACGTCGGCTGGTACCGCCACTGCTTGAGCTTGTAGTGGGACGCGAGGTTGGCGGCGGTCTCCGCCGAGACCGGCTGCGTGTACTCCACCTCGAAACCGGTGGTGGTGGCGCGTATGGCCAGCATCTCGAAGGTGCTGGCGCTGTTCGGGGTGAGCTTCTGCAACCCGTACGTCAGCTTGCCGGTCTGCCCCCAGTTGCCGCCCGCGCCGAGCCCACCGACGTAGATCGCGCCGTCCGGGCCGAGGTTGACCTCGGAGACGCCCGCCTCCAGGCCCTGGGTGAGCCGGAACAGCGCACCCTGGTACTCGCCGTTGACCTTCTCCACGTTGGCGCGCTGGAGACCGCCGTAGGTGACGTCGCCGATGACGAACTGGCCGGCGTACCGCCCGCTGGTCAGGTAGAGGGGCGTGCTGGGGGAGTTGGCGATCTCGTTCTGCGGCATCCACAGCACCGGCGGGGTGACCGGGTTGGCGTCGAACGGACCGGCCGGGGTCATGTAGTGGTTGAAGAAGCGGCCCTGCTTGATGTGCACCAGCTTCGACGAGGGCAGCCAGCCGCCCTGGTTGTCGGTGACGAAGATGCCGCCCTCCGGGCCCCACCCGATGCCGTGCGGGGTGCGCAGACCGCCCGCGACGTAGCTGACCGCGCCGGTGTCCTTGCTGACCTTGATGGTGGTGCCCCGGTTGGCGGCCGGCTGCGGCACCGTGGTCGCGCCGCCGTAGTCGATCGACACCGACAGGTTCACGTAGAAGAACCCGTCCTGGTAGAGCAGGCCGAAGGCGAACTCGTGGAACTTACCGCCGTACGGCCAGGTGGCGACGGTGTCGAGTCGGTCGGCCACCTCGTCGCCGGTGGTGTCCACGAGCCGGGTCAGCCGCTGCTTCTCCGACACGTAGACCACGCCGTCGACGACCTTGAGCCCCATCGGCTCCTTGAGCCCACCGGCGATCTTCTTGGTGGTCACCGATCCCGGACCGGTCGTGCCGCCGGTGCCGCCCATGATGTAGACCTCGCCGTCCTGCGAGGTGCCGGACTGGTCGCTGCCACCCCAGGTGCTGATGACCAGGCGTCCGTCGGCCAGCCAGTCCATCCCGGTGACCTTCGGCTGGAAGCCGCTGGGCCGCAGGTTCGTGAGCGTGTATCCGGGGTGCACGCCGGTCAGCGGCAGGCCGTCGCCGGGAGTGTCGCTGACCCCCTCGCACTCCTTGCGGCCCGGCGCGGTGACGCGGACGACCCCGGCGTCGGTGCTCAACGCCGAGTTCGGTACGACCACGAAGGACGACGAGCCGGGCGTACGCCACTCCAGGGTGATCTGCTGGTCGCCGCCGCGCTCGAAGTGGTCGATGCGCAGCGGGTGCAGGCCGGCGGCGAGGGTGACCGTGCCCTCCTTGGGCGGGGTCGCGCCGTGCAGGCCGTCGTGGTTGACGACGACCGTGTTGTCGATGGTGAGCTTGGACCCGTCGTCGCTGCTGAGCCGGAAGGTGTAGCTACCGGCCTGGGTGACGGTGATGTTGCCGAGCACCTGCGAGACGAAGTTGTCGTCGAAGCCGAAGTCGGCCGCCGACGTCCAGTTGATGGTGGACATCAGCTTGTCGACGTTGGGGGTCTGCGCCGGCTTGAGCGTGCAGATCTCCGAGAGCGGTACCTGGACGTCGTAGACGCGCAGGGTGACGCCCGGTTCCTGCTCTGCGGCGGCGTCGGCCGGATCGGCCCAGAAGCCGAGGGTGAGGACGAGCGCGAGCGCGCCCAGGACGGGACTGCGGAATCGGCGAGGCAGCCGTGTACCCATCGTTCCTCCAACGAGGATGAGGAGTGACCGACGGCCGGCGTGCAGCATGGTGAGGTGGTGGCCGCCGGCCCGGTCCGTAACGCCCTCGACGCCGACGAGTGACGATCCGGAAACACCGGGTTGATGGGTCGAGACATTAAGGGGTTTCGATTGAGGTGTCCATGCCTTTGCATCGATACATCAAAAGTTCCCGATGTCTCTGCGAAAGGTCGCGGCACTGATCCCGGAATGTCCAGGGATGTGACCGCGACCCGAGCCTCAGCGGCGGCCGCGACGAGCCGGCCGGCGATTCGTTCCGCCACGCGATGTCGACGTGCCGCTGCGCGGGCGGGGAGCGCCGCCGCGTTGGCGGGCCGCGCCCGCGGTGGGCCGTGCCGCCGGGCGGCGACGGGCCGCCACGACGATGAGCGTGCCCACGACGGCGACGATGGCGGCGGGAACCACCCACGGCGGGAGCCCGCCCTCCTTCGCGGGGGCCGGCGTCACGGCGGGGGGCGTGACGGCCGGGTCGAGTGTCGCCGCCGGTACGGCCGACGCCTTGCCCTCGGCCTGGGCGAGCAGGGCCGGATCGGGGCCGTTCGTCGGCGCCGTCCAACCGGCCGGAGCCGCCGTGCTGGGCCCCTGGTAGTCGAACGTGACGGTGCCCTTCACCGCCTCACCGTCGGACGCGACCGTGAGGTAACTGGCGGTGTAGCGGCCCTTCGCGGGCCAGTGCGCGACGGCCACCATCGCGGGGAAGCCGGTGTGGTACAGCCGGGGCTCGAACGTGCCATTGACCATGAAGTACTCCTGGACCGGCTTGTCCAGCCGCTTCGGCTCGCCGTACGACCAGCCGCTGTCCACCCGCGACCCGTCCGGGCCGGTGAGGGTGAAGTGGGCGTTGGCGGCCGGCTTCTCCGTGAAGTACAACCCGACCCGCTCGAGGGGCTGGCGCACCACCGTGCCGGTCAGCGGGGTGGACGTCGCCAACTGGCCGTGCGCGGACGCCGGGGCGGCGGGCAGCGCCAACGACGCGACCACCAGCACGGCCAGCACCGCCAGGGCGCGGCGCACAACATTACCGACAGTGACCAGCCTCGATCGCATTCGTTCATCATGGTCATTTCCCCGCCGCCGAACAAGACGTAGAGTTCACCCTCCGACGATCACCTCGACACCCCGTCCCCCCGCGTCGTTCGGAGTCCACCCGTGTCCGTCCCCGGTTCGCGCCCCACCGCCCGCTCCACCGCCCTGCTGGTCACCGGTCTGCTCACCGCCGTGCTCGCCACGGGCTGTGGCCAGGACGACGACCCGTCCGTGGCCGCCCCCTCCACGGCCCCGACATCAGCCGCCGCGCCGGCCACCTCCGCTGGGCCGACCACGGCCGACAGCCCCACTCCCAGCCCCGCGGCCAGCACTCCCGCCGTCGACCGGGAGATCACCGTGACCATCGCCAAGCGACGGATCACCCCGCCGACCGGCCGGGTGACCGTGACCAAGGGCCAGTCGGTCCGGATCACCGTCACCTCGGACGTCGCCGACGAACTGCACGTGCACGGCTACGACCTGGGCGCCCGCCTCCCGGCCGGCACACCGGGCTCGGTGGAGTTCCGGGCCGACAAGACCGGGCTGTTCGAGGTCGAGACGCACGAGACCGAGCTGGTGCTGTTCCAGCTCGTCGTCCGCTGACGGGGATGGCCGCCGCACCCACGCTGCTGGCGCACGGCGTCGGTGGCCGTCAGGACCTTCCGATCACGCTGCCCGAACTCGTCGTGGCCGCCGCCCTGACCCTGGTCGTCACGTTCGTCGCGCTGGGCGTGCTCTGGCGCGAGCCACGCCTGGACCGGGACGCCGCAGGTGGTCGTCCGGTGCCGGACCGGCTGGCCCGCCTCGTCGACGCCCCCGCGTTCCGGTGGGCGCTGCGCGCACTGGGCCTGCTCGCCGCCGGCTGGTTCTGCGTGGGCCTCCTCGCCGGGCCGGACACCCCGGAGAACCCGACGGCCGGCGCGCTCTACGTGCTCCTCTGGGTCGGCCTGGTGCCCGTCTCGCTGCTGTTCGGTCCCGTCTGGCGGGCGGTCAACCCACTGCGTACCGTGCATCTGCTCGTCGCGCTGGCGGCCCGGCGCGACCCCGCGCGCGGCGTCCGCGAACTGCCGGCCGGCCTGGGCCTCTGGCCCGCCGCGCTCACCCTCTTCGGGTTCGTCTGGCTCGAACTGGTCGCGCCGGACCGGGCCACCCTGCCGGTCATCACCGCGTGGCTGGCCGCGTACGCCGTGGTGATGCTGGCCGGCGCCGTGGTCTTCGGGGCGGGCTGGTTCGACCGGGCCGATCCGTTCGAGGTCTACAGCGCGCTCGTCGGCCACCTCGCTCCGATCGGCCGGGCCGCCGACGGTGTGCTGGTGTGGCGCAACCCGCTCGACGGAATCGCCGGGCTGCGGCCCCGCCCCGGGCTGGTCGCCGTGGTGGTCGTGCTGCTCGGCTCGACGATGTTCGACAGTCTCTCCAACGCGCCGGCCTGGCTGCGCTTCGCCCAGGAGAGCGGGCTGCCTCCGGCGGTCACCGGCAGCGCGGGACTGGTCCTGGTGATCGGGGCCGTCGCCGTGGCGTACCTCGCCGCCACGGGCGTCGCGGCTCGGGTCGGCCGCACCGAGCGGGCGGACGGCGCTGTCCTCGCACGACGCGTACCGGGCGAGATCGCGCACTCGATCGTGCCGATCGCGGTGGGTTACGTGGTGGCGCACTACTACTCGCTGCTGGTCCTGGAGGGTCAACGCACCCTCGCCCTGCTGTCCGACCCCCGGGACACCGGCGCGAACGTCTTCGGCACCGCGAACTGGGAACCGCACACCGCGTTGGTGACCCCGTCCGGGGTCGCCAACCTCCAGATCACCGTCATCATCGTCGGGCACCTGCTCGGCACGCTGCTCGCCCACGACCGCGCCCTGTACCTGTTCCCCCGGGCGCGGGCGGTCGCCGGTCAGCTTCCGCTGCTCGCGCTGATGGTCGCCTACACCATCGCCGGCCTGCTGCTGCTCTACGCCGGTTAGGCGTTGTCACAGCCGGAAGCCGGTCGCTGGTTGCCCGCCGCTCGCGGACCCGTGCCCCGGCCGGATCGGAGCCGCCCGCTCCATTGAGCGTGATGCCTCTGAGTCATCAAGATGACGCACAGGCATCACGCTCACAATGGTGTCCGTCGGCCGGGCAGTCCGCCGTCCGCGCCCGCAGACGAGGATGGTGGCGTGGACTCTGCTCTGAAGCGCTACCTCGACGATCTCGTGGACACCGCCCGGACCGTGCTCGACGACGATCTCGTCGGCGCGTACGCGGCCGGTTCGGTGGGGCTCGGCGCGTACCAGCCTGGCCGCAGTGACGTGGACGTGGCGCTGGTCTGCGCCGGCCCGCTCACCGACACCGTCAAGCGGACGCTGGTGGCGCGACTGCGGCACGAGGCCCTGCCCTGTCCGGCGCGCGGGCTGGAACTCGTCGTCTACCAGCGGGCCGTGGCGGCGTCCGGCACCCCCGAACCCGGCTTCGAGGTCGAGCTGAACACCGGACGAGCCATGCCGTTCCGCCGCACCCTCGACCCGGCCGACCGGCCGAGCGCCGACGGTCGGTTCTGGTACGGGCTGGACCGCAGCATCCTGCACCAGAGCGGTCTGCCGCTTCTCGGCCCTTCCGCGGCGGAGGTCTTCGCCGACCTCGCCCCGGCCGACCTGCGCCGCCTGCTGGTCGAGGCGCTGACCTGGTGGCTGGCCCTGCCGACGCCCCCGGACGACCAGCCCGCGCCCGGTGTCCAGGACGCCGTGCTCGGCGCCTGCCGATCCCTGGTGCGGCACCGCGACGGGGTGTGGCTGTCCAAGGTGGCCGCCGGCCAGCGGCTCGTCGACGGCGGCGACCCCGCCGAGGTCGTCCGCCGGGCGATCGACGCCCGGCACGGAAGCCCACCACCCACCGGCGCCGAGGCCCGTGCCTTCCAGGAGCGGGTACGCGCCGAGATCGCCGGCTGACCTGTGCTCAGCGCACCGGTCGGGTCTGGAGCGACGCGAACAGCAGGTTGAGGCCCTCGGCCATGGTCGGATGCGTGATGATCGCGTCCCGCAGCGCGGTCCACGGCATCCGCGCGAGCATGGCCAACTGCACCGAGGTGATCACCTCACCCGACTCCGGGCCGAGCAGCGCCGCGCCCAGGATCAGGTCGGTGCGGGTGTCGATCACCGCCTTCCACATGCCGCGGGTCTCGCGCAGGGTGCGGGCGCGGGGGATCGCGGCGACGGGCAGGTGGGCCACCTCGACGTCGTACCCGGCGCGGCGCGCGTCGCTCTCGCTGAGACCGACCCGCGCCAGCTCCGGGGTGGTGAAGACGGTGTACGGGATCAGCCGTCCCGACGTGCTGCGCCGCTCGCCGCCCAGGTTCGCCCGGATGATCCGGTAGTCGTCGAGCGACACGTGCGTGAACTGCGGACTACCCGCGACGTCCCCGGCCGCCCAGGTCCGCTCGGCGCTGGTGCGCAGGTACTCGTCGACCAGCACGAAGCCACGCTCGTCGAGCCGGACACCGGCCGCGTCCAGCCCGAGCCCGTCGGTGACCGGCGCCCGGCCGGCCGCCACCAGGACCTCGTCGCCGGTCACCACGCTGCCGTCGTCGAGGGCGACCCGGAGCGTTCCGTCGGGATCACGGTCGACGCGGGCGACGGCCACGCCGACGCGGACGTCGATACCGTCGGCGAGGAAGACCCGCATCAGCGCGTCGCCGACGTCCGGGTCCTCGCGGCTGAGCAGTTGCGGACCCGCCTCGATCACCGTCACCGCGCTGCCGAACGAGGCGAACATCTGCGCGAACTCGACCCCGACGGTTCCGCCGCCGAGCACCACCAGCCGGGCCGGCATCCGATCCAGCCGGAGGAGGTCGTTGCTGGTCAGCACCCCGGCCTCGGCCATCCCGGGCACGGACGGCAGATGGGGGCGGGTACCGGTGTTGACGACCACGTCGGCGCCCCGCAGCAGTCGTTCACCCCCGTCGGCCAGCGTCACCCGAACGGTCCGGGCGGCGACGAAACGGGCGGCGCCGATCACCAGGTGCAGACCCGAGTCGAGGAACTGCTGCCGGTTGGCGGCGACCATTCCCTCGACGACGTCCTGTTTGTGCGCCCGCAGCAGGTCGAGGTCGACCCGGCCACCCTCGACCGCGAGGCCGAGCGCGGCGGCGTGTCGTAGCTGGCGAGCCGCCCGTGCGCTCGTCACCAGCGCCTTGGTGGGGATGCACGCGACGTTGATGCAGCTCCCGCCGATCATGCCGCGCTCCACCATCGCCACCCGACGTCCGGAGCGGGCCAGGTCCATGCTCAGCGTCTTGCCGGCCTTGCCGCCGCCCACGACGAGCAGGTCGAAGTCCTCCGGTTGGTCGGTCACGGGCACTCCTTCGCGGCCACGAGGCGTTCGTCGTCGCCACCCGGACCGGCGGCCGTCGGTGCCTTCGGCCAGCCCAGCCTGCCAGCTCAGACCGGACGTCCGGAGCGGTTCCCGGCGAAAACACGCGGCGTACCGGGTCGCTCGTGAGCTGGCTCATCCGCCCATCCCACCATCGGTCCGTGGGCGCGCGGTGCAGCCGGTGCGTGGATTCGGTGAAGGTTGCCGACCGTGGATCGGGCCGGGCCCGGGGCGCACGCGCCCCGGGCCCGGTTCACCGCTGCGAGGTCAGTGCCGGGCGTTGCCGTTGTCGTTGACCGGCTGCCCGAAGGCCAGGAAGGGTACGGGCGTCGGCTCGGGGCGGGTGAAGATCGGCTCGGGATGCGGCGCGGGCCCCGAGGTGGCCGACCGGTCGGCAAGCGCTACCGGGTACCGCACGGGCGTGCCCTCCGGGTGCTCGTCATCGGTCCGGTCACCATCGGTGTGCTCCGCGTCGGCGGGGGTCTCGTCGGCTCGGGTCCCGTCCGCAGCGGCCGCCTCGTGGGGGCCGACCTCGTCGTCACCGAGCCGGTCCGCGTCGACCCGGTCGGCGCGGGACAGCTCGGCGTCGTCCCCGTCGCCGCCAGCACGCTCGGCAACGTCGGCGCGGTCACCGGCGGGCTGGTCGACCGAGAGCAGCTCCACATTGGCGCGGGACGGTGCCGACCGTGGACCCACCATCGGGTACTCGGCCGTCTCCGTACCACCGGCAGCGGCGGCCATCACGGCGGCGGCGGCCAGGTCGGCCACCCGCTTCGCCTCCCGCTGCACCCGGGCACGGACCTCCTTCGCGTGCCGCTCGGCGGAGTCGCCCGCCCGCCGCGCCTCGTCGAGCCGGCTCGCCTCGGCGGTCAGGTCCCGGCGCACCTCGCTGAGCCGTTGCTGCATCCGGGACAGCTCGTTCTCCAGGGTCTCGCCCTCCTGGCGGACCTCGGCGAGCTGCTGCTGGGCGGTCTCCAACTCGGCGTGCAGTTGGGCCGACTCCTCCCGGCGCTCCTCGATCTCCTGCTGGAGCGCGGTCAACTGCTCCTGGTGGCTGGCGGCCTGCTCGTCGGCCCGGTTCCGCAGCTCGGTCACGTGCTGCTGCGCCTCGGCGAGCAGCGCGGCGATCTGCTGCTCGGTGGAGCTGCGCTCCTCGGCCAACTCCTCCCGCGTGGCCGCCTGCAACTCGGCGATCTCCTGCTCGGCGGCGCTGCGTCGCTCGGCGACCTCGCGCTCCACGCCGGCCTGCCACTGCGCCATCTCCTGCTGGTTCTTGGCGCGGGCCGCCTGGACCTCCTGCTGGATCTGCGTACGCGCCGACTTCATCAGCGCGTCGGCGGCCACCCGCGTCTGGTTGAGCTGCTGCGCGCTCTGCTCGGTGATGCGCTTCGCCTCGTGCTGGGCGCGTTCGTGCGCGGCCTCACCGTCGGCGCGCAACTGCTCGGCGCGTTCCCGGATCGCCGTCAACTCGGCCTCGGCCACCGCGCGCCGCTCCTCGTAGGCCTGCTCCTGCTCGCTGCGCCGCGCGGCCAACTCCTCGGACAGGTCCTGTCGCGCCTGCGCGGCCCGCTCACGGGTGTCGGCGAGGATTCGCTCCGCCTCGGTGCGCAGCTCGTTGGCGCGGTCGCTGGCCGACTCGGTGATGAGGGCGGCCTGCTTCTCGGCGAGGGTCAGTATCTCGCCCACCATCGGGCCCAGATCCTGGAACGAGGCGCGGTCCACCTGGACCGGCTGCTCGTGCATCTCGGCCAGCTCGGCGCGCAGCCGCTGCACCTCGGCGGTCAGCTCACGTACCCGCACCGCCGACCGTCCGTGCTCGCCGCTGAGCATGGCGATCTGCCCGTCGAGCTGCTCCAGGTGCCGGTCCACCTGGCGTTTGTCGTAGCCGCGCAGGGCGAGCTCGAAGCTCGGCCGCGAGGCCGCATCGTCGCGTGTTGCGAGCGGCTCAGCGCCGATGGACATGCACCATCCTCCGTACGTCGGGCGCAAGGTCAACCGCCCTGCGGGCCGTGAGTGTGGCGCAACGCTACCGCCGAGCACACCCCCGTGCGAAGGCACGCACCCCTCATTCGCCGATCACGGAGTCGTGGTGCCCGGAAGGCCCTGATTGGCGGCTCTTGTTAACCACCACGACTCCATGATCGACGGTGCGGGTCAGCGGCGGCGGGCCACCAGCACCGCGTCGTGGTGGACCACGTCGTGCGGGCCGGGGCGGGGACGGGTGTCGGTGGTCTGCACGTCCCAGTGCGTCGGGTCCAGGTCGGCGGCGACGTCCTCGGCGGTGTACATCATGTCCGGCATGTGCAGCCGGTGACTCGACGTCCACAGGTCCATCGGGTGGTGGCCCACGATCAGCAGGACGCCGCCCGGGGCCACCGCGGCGGCCAGGCGGGCGAACAACTCGCGCCGCTGCGCCGGGGGCAGGTGCATGTAGTGCGCCGTCACCAGGTCGTACGCCTCCTCGGCGGGCGGCTTGTCGCGCAGGTCGACGTGCGTGAACTCGATCCGGTGACCGACCCCGGCGGCCTCGGCGTGCTCGGCCGCCCGGCCCAGGGCGGTGGTCGAGATGTCCACCGCCGTCACCTGCCAGCCCCGCTCGGCCAGCCACACCGCATCGGCGCCCTCACCGCTGCCCACGTCCAGCGCCCGCCCAGGGGCAAGGTCGGCGGTCTCGGCGACCAGCTGCGGGTTCGGGCGGCCACTCCACACGGCCGGCTTCGACAGGTACCGCTCCTCCCACGCCGGCTCCTCGAAGGTCGTGGCGACCAACTGCCGGTACGCGGTCACCGCGTCCCGGGTCTCCTCGGCGATGAGGTCGGCGTTGATCGCCGCCCCGGCCATGAGCCCGGCGGCTGCCGACGTGATGACCTGCCCGCGCAGGTCGGCCACGTTGCCGGCCACCCAGACGCCGGGGACGGTCGTCGCGCCGGTGGCGTCGGCGGGGATCTGGGTGCCCACCACGTGCCCGCCCATCGTCACCTCCTCCGGGGCCAGACCCAGCCCCACGAGCAGGTCGGCGCGGGGCGACGTGCGGGTGGCGACCACGACGACGTCGAGCGCCACGACGCGGCCGTCGGCGAGCCGGACACCGCTGAGCGCGTCCCCGGTCACCTCCAGCGCGGCGATCGGGCCGGGCACCACCGCGATGCCCCGGGCGGCGAGCCGTTCGGCCGTCTCCTCGTCCGGGGCCGGGGCGTCGTGCAGCAGGAGCAGCACGGTGGAGGTCCACTGTCGCCACATCTCGGCCTGGTGCACGGCCATCGGCCCGGTCGCCAGGATGCCGACCCGTCGGTCCTGCACCTCCCAGCCGTGGCAGTACGGGCAGTGCAGCACGTCACGGCCCCACCGCTGCGCCACCCCGGGCACATCGGGCAGCTCGTCGGTGAGCCCGGTGGCCACCAGGAGTCGACGTGCCCGCACCGCGTCGCCGTCGTCGAGGGCCAGCCGGAAGCCGTCGTCGTCCCGGGTCGCGGTACGGACCCGGCCGGCGCGGAACTGCCCGCCGTACCCGGCCACCTCGGCGCGGCCGGCGGCGATCAGCTCGGCCGGCGGCGTCCCCTCCCGGCCCAGGTAGTTGTGCACGTGGTCGGCGGGCGCGTTACGCGGCTCGCCCGAGTCGATCACCAGCACCGACCGCCGGGCGCGGCTCAGCGCCAGGGCGCCGCTGAGCCCGGCCGCGCCACCGCCCACCACCACCACGTCGTACGTCTCGTCCACCGCAAGGTCCCCCTCTGTCGTCGGCTGAGCCCACCATCCGTCGCCGCCGCCGAGATGGCAAGTATCGTTGCCGTTATGGCAAACGAGGACAACGCCGCGCTGGCCGCCGTCGGCCCCCGGTTGCGGGCCCTGCGCCACCAGCGCGGCACCACGCTGACCCAACTCGCCGACCTGACCGGCATCTCGGTGAGCACCCTGTCCCGGCTGGAGTCCGGCTCCCGCAAGCCGACCCTGGAGCTGCTGCTCCCGCTGGCCCGGGCGTACCAGGTCGCGCTCGACGAGCTGGTGGACGCGCCGGCCACCGGCGACCCCCGCGTACGCCCCAAGCCGATCGTGATCCACGGCGTGACGCACCTGCCGCTGACCCGCCGCCCGGGCGGATTGCAGGCGTTCAAGCAGATCTTTCCGCCGGACCCGACCGCCGGGGGACGCACCCCACAGGTCCACGAGGGGTACGAGTGGTTGTACGTGCTCTCGGGTCGACTGCGCCTGGTGCTCGGTGACCGCGACCTGATCCTGACGCACGGGGAGGTGGCCGAGTTCGACACCCGCATTCCGCACCTCATCCTGAACCCCGGGCCCGGCACGGCCGAGGCGCTCAGCCTCTTCGGGCCGCAGGGGGAGCGGCTGCACGTACGCGCCCGCCCCATCGGCTCGGACCGGCCGGACTGAGACGGTGAACACCTGCCGCGAGGGCCGGACCGGTTCCCCTCCGGTCCGACCCCCGCGACGGGCCCTGTCAGGCGCGGAGCCTGCGCTGCCGGACGACCAGCAGCAACGCCGCACCGAGGAGCACCGCCAGCACCCCGACGGCCATCCAGCCGCCGATCGGGAACGCCGCGCCGGTCACCGGCAACTTGCCCTTCACCGGAATCGTGATGGTGGACTCCGGCGAAACCGGCGCGGGACCGTCCGGCGGGGTGCCCGTCGCCGTCGCGGTGTTGCGCAGCGACCCGTGGTGGATGTCGGCCCTGCTGACCGTGTACGTCGCCGCGCAGGTCACCGCCGCACCCGCGGCCAGGGTGACCGTGCCGTTGGGTGTCCGGTCCGGCCCGCAGGTGATCGGACCGAGGTTGGCCGGTGACGCCGGCGCCGTGAGCGTGTCGGTGATCGTGACGTCGGTCAGCGTCACCTGTCCGGTGTTGGTGACGACGAACTGGAACGGCACCTGCTGACCGGGCCGGTGGATCTTCTCGGTACTGCTGGACTTCACCACGGTGATCGCCGCGCCCCGGGTGGCGGTGACCTCGGCGGTGACGGGTCCGGAGCGTACCGGTGCGGGTGGTTCCTGGCCCGGGATGGTCGGCGGAGTGCCGGCCGCCACGGCCGTGTTGGTGATCCGGCCGGCCGCGATGTCCGCCGCCGTGACGGTGTAGGTCGACGTGCAGGTGGTGCTCGCCCCGGTGGGCAGCGTGACGCTGCCGTTGGCGACGGGCGGCGTGCCGCAGGTGATCGTCCCGGGCGTGCCGGTTCCGGAGAACGCCGTCTCGTCGACGGTCACCGCGGTCAGCGGGGTGTTGCCGGTGTTGCTCACCACGAACCGGTAGGTGACCACGTCACCGGCCGTCGAGACCGCGCCGGGTGTGGCCGACTTGGTGATGCTGATCGCCGGGTGCGGGATCGGGATGTCCAGCGGGGACGGCGGCGAGACCGGCGGTGGCCCGTACGGCGGCGTGCCGGTGGCGGTGGCGACGTTGCGCAGCGCCGAGCCGGTGAAGTCCTCCTCGGTGACCGTGTAGGTCGCCCGGCACTGGATGGACGCGCCCGGTTCCAGGGTCACCTGGCCGTTCGGGATGTTCTGCGGACCGCAGGTGATCACGCCGAGTTCGGCCCGGGGGGACGGCGGCAGCACGGTGTCGTTGACCGTCACCCCGGTGAGGGTGAGGCCGCCGGTGTTGACCACCAGGAAGGTGTACGGCACCTGCTGCCCCGGGGCGGTGATCGCCACCGTGGTCGACGCCTTGATCACCTCGATGGCGGGGACGACCCCCGCCTGGGGAATGGTCAGCGTCGAGGGCGGCGAGTCCACCGGAGCGCCGCGGGGTGGTGTGCCGTGTGCGGTGGCGGTGTCGGTGACCCCGTCGTTGTCGAGGTCGGCCTGGGTGACGGTGTAGGTGGCGGTGCAGGTGGTCGACGCCCCGGGCGCGAGGGTGGTGGCGGCGCAGGTGATCGGACCCAGGTTCGTGTTGGACGACGGCGGCGCCTGTACGTCGGCGACGTTCACGTTGGTCAGCGTGAGTCCGCCCGTGTTGACCACCAGGAACCGGTACGGCACCTGCTGACCGACCATGCCGATGGTGGTGACCTCGGAGGTCTTGACCACCGAGATCGCGGCCACCAGCCCGGATTCGGGGATCGTCAGCACCGACGGCGGTGAGTCCACCGGTGTCTCGCTGTTCGGTGGTGTGCCATGCGCGGTGGCGGTGTCGGTGACCCCGTCGTTGTCTAGGTCGGCCTGGGTGACGGTGTAGGTGGCGGTGCAGGTCGTCGACGCCCCGGGCGCGAGGGCGGTGGCGGCGCAGGTGATCGGACCCAGGTTCACGTTCGACGACGGCGGTGTCTGCACGTCGGTGACGGCGATGTCGCTGAGCGTCACACCGCCGGTGTTGGTGACCAGGTACCGGTACGGCACCTGCTGCCCGACGGTGGTGATCGAGGCGGTGGTGGACGACTTCACCACGGCGATGGCGGCGGTGAGCACCTGCGCCGGGATGGTCAGGCTGTTCGGGTCGGAGACGACAGGTTGACCGACGGGTGGGGTGCCGCTGGCGGTGGCCGTGTTGGTCACCCCGCCGTTGTCGAGGTCGGCCTGCGTGACGGTGTAGGTGGCGGTGCAGGCGGTGCGCGCCCCGGGCGCGAGCGTGGTGGCAGCGCAGGTGATCGGGCCGAGGTTGTCGTTCGACGACGGCGGCGTCTGGGTGTCGGCCACCGAGATGCCGGTCAGCGGCACGCCGCCGGTGTTGACCACGTGGAACGAGTACGGCACCTGCTGCCCGACGGTGGTGATCAGCGTCGTCGTCGACGACTTGATCAGGGAGATGTCGGCCGGGGTGGCGCCCTCGCAGGAGAGCGTGGTGCTGAACGGGAAGTAGTGGATCTCTCCACCGCGGTGGTCCAGCGTACGGGTGATGACGCTGCCCTCGGTGTTGCTGGCCGACAGGTCGGTGAGGCTGGCGTTGGGGGCGTAGATCGTGCCCTCCACCGTGGCCGCCTGCGGGGTGAGGGTGAGCGCGGTCGCGGTCGGGAAGTTGAACAGGACGTACCGCGCCTGCTCGCCGCCGATGCCGGCGAAGTTCGGCGCGGTCCAGGCGAAGGTGTTGCCGACGCCGGTGGTGTCCACGTTGACCAGCAGCGGGGTGGACGCGGTGGGCTGGTTCGCGAAGGTCAGGATCTGGATGTTCGTCAGGTCGGTGGCGGTCAGGTTGAGCACGTTCGTCACACCCGGGGTGAGGGTGACCACGGCGTTGCTGCCCGGCGGGATCGGCCGGGGCAGCACGTCGCCGTTCGGCGTCCGGAGCACGACCGTGTTGTCGCAGGTGGCCAGACCGGCGGTGGTGTCGCGGAAGGCGGCGAACGCCGCGCCGAAGTTGATCGGCGAGGTGGGCCCGACGCTGGCGACGGGCTGCCGGGTGACCAGCTCGACCCGGGGGTACGCGTCGTAGTTGTCCGTCGGCAGGATCCGCGTGTTGACCTGGGCGCCGTTGTTGTCGGTGTCGCGTACGACGGTGCCGGTGAGGTTGCCGACCTTGGCGTACCCACTGGAGAGCACCTGGAGGCGGGTGCCACCGACGCTGCCGGCGAAGTTCACGCGTCCGCCGACGACGAGGGCGCTCGGTCGGGCGTCACCCGGTACGACGAACGATCCGGCCGTCGCGCCGGCGAGCTGATAGTTGCCGAAGGTCAGGTCACCGCCGACGGCGAGGGTGCCCTCGTTCTCGTCGTTGACGACGTTGGCGTCGCCCTCGGTCATCACCCCGAAGCTCAGCGCCTCGGCGACGGGGTCCACCGGCCCGATGGCCTCGTTGACCGCGGCGAGCACCGTCCGGGCGGGCGCGGCGGAGGCCGGCAGCAGGCCGGTGACCGCCAGCACTCCGCCGACGGCCAGCAGCGCCGTCGTCCGCGATCCGCGGCTGCCCCACGCAAGAATCCTCATCACGCCCCCGTTGCTCCATGTGCGAGCGAAGCGTAACGAGGCAGTTATGGGGATATAGGTCTTTTGTCCGAATCGGTCAGCGCGGTGCAGCCAGCGGCGCCGCCGTCGACCCGAAGGCGGTCAGGAACCGGTCGCGGAAGGAGTCCATCGGCCACACCGGCGCCTGCGGACCGGGGCGCAGACCGTCCTGCCAGCCCCACCCCGCGATCCGTTCGAAGACCTTCGGGTCCCGGGCGACGATCGTGATCGGCACGTCCCGGCTCGCGCCCTCGCCGGTCACCACCGGAGCGGGCTGGTGATCGCCGAGGAAGACCACCACCAGGTCGTCGTCGCCGTAGGTCTCGACATAGGAGATCAGCGCCGACAGGGAGTAGGCGACGGCCTGCCGGTACCCGGCCCGTACCCGGCCGGTGTCCCGGTCGTCGCCGTTCCCGTCGTCCTTCGCGCCGGCGTCGTCGTGGTAGACCGAACCGTCGCCCACCGCGTCCCAGGAGATCATGCGGGGCACGGCCGTCCACGGGGAGTGGCTGGAGATCAGCGGGATCTCCGCCATGATCGGACGGTCCGCGCCGGCCCGGACCTGCCGCTGGAAGAAGGACAGCGTGTACTGGTCGGGCATCGGCGCGTAGCTGAACTTCGGGCCCCGGTAGCCGAGTGCCTCGGCGTCGTAGTAGCGGTCGTACGAGAAGAAGTCCTTCTCCGGCCACGGCTGGGTGGCCGCCGGCAGCACCCCGACGGTCTGCCAGCCGGCCCGGCGGAACGCGCCGTTGAGGGTGAGCCGGTCGCTGGCCAGCAGGCTGCGGTGCCGTTGCTCGTTGTCCGTCCAGAGTCCGGACAGCAGGGTGTCGTGTGCCAACCAACTGCCCCCGCCGGACGTGGGGGAGGTGAGATAGCCGCTGCGCGAGCCGTACCCGGCCGAACGCAGCCGCTCGGTCCCGGCGTCCAGCACCGCGTTGACCTGCGGCGCCAACTCCGGGTCCTCGACGGCGTCCCGCCCGTAGCTCTCCACGAAGGCGAGCACGACGTCCTTGCCGCGCAGCCCGGTCAGCAACTGCTCGCCCGGTGCGTCCTGGAAGGGGTCGGCGTTTATCTGGGCGGTGAACCGGCTCCGGTCGTGCAGCCGCGCGTCCACCTGCTCGGCGTGCGCGCCCACCAGCGCGGTGGTCCCGGAGTCGGCCACCGGCACACCCGGGACGATCCGTACCCCGGCGACGGCGCAGGCCACCCAGACGACAGTCAGCGCGGCCACCGTCCGGGTCGCCGTGCGCTCGTGGTCGACCAGCAGCGACGCCAGCCGCCGCAGCGCCATGGTCACCACGACGAGCAGCGCTCCGATCAGCAGCACGATGCCGACGACCGCGCCGAGCGCGCCGGCCCGTCCCGCCGAATCGCGGACGAATCCGAACGCGTCGTCCAGCAACAGCCAGTCGAGCACCAGGTCGAACGGCCGGTCGAGGGCCGTGCGGAAGCCCAGGTCGGCGAACTTCACGATGGCCAGCAGACCGAGCAGCGGCCCGAGGACGGCCACCACCGTCCGCCGTGGGCGCGCCGGCAGCGCCAGCAGCAGCGCCGCGACCAGCAGACCCTCCAGCGGGATGCGGACGAACGCGCCGGGCGTCAGCTCACCCAGCCGGTCCGGTCCGACCAGGACGGCGTACACCAGCAGGACCGCCAGCGCCGTGCCCACCCACCGCAGCGTCCGCCGCGCCGGGCCGCCGCGCGATGCGGGCGACACCAGGGGAGTACGACCACCGGCGTCAGCGGTCGACGCCGAGCGCCCGCGCAGCCGGTCGGCCAGCCGGCGTCGCCAGGGCGCAGGGGTCATCGGGGCCTCCAGTCGGAGTGGACCGTACCGCCGGAGCGGGCCGCCAGCGCGGGCCGGGGCACCGGCAGCGCTGTCGTGTGCACCGGCATTGTCGCGGTGGGCAGCGGCAGCGTCGGCGTGGGCACCGGCAGCAGGGAACGAGCCGGCCGGGGCGCCGGGCGGCGACGCCACAACCAGGCCACGTCCCGGCCGAACGACTCGACCAGCAACGCCAGCGCCGCCACCAGCACCAGCGTGGTCCACGGTTCCGGTAGCGCCCGCGCGGCGGCCACCGTCAACAGGACTCCCTGGGCGGCGGCCACCACCTTGCGCCAGAAGCGCGGCGGCAACGTGCCGCGCAGCCAGGGCAGCACCGCGCTCGCCGCGACGAAGGCGTACCGCATCGCGCCGATGGCCAGCACCCAACTCCCGGCCGTCGGGGCGACGTAGACGCTGAGGACCAGGATGAGGAACGCGTCGACCTCCATGTCGAAGCGGGCGCCCAGCGCGCTGACCGTGCCGGTGCGCCGGGCGACCTGGCCGTCCACCGCGTCCAGCAGCAGGGCCACCGCGCTCAGCGCGACCAGCAGCCCTACCGGGGCCGGGTGGTCGAACGAGTCCACGACCAGCGCGGTGACCGCGCCGACCAGGACGCCCCGGGCCAACGTCACCCGGTCGGCGGGGCCGAGGCGGGACGCGCCGGACAGGTGCAGGCCCCGGCTCAGCGCGAGGCAGGTGACCGCCGCGTAGCCGACGCCGGCCAGCCAACCCGCCATGTCCAGACCCACGGTGGCGGCCAGCCCCGCCAGCACGACCAGTTGTGCGGTGAGCCCGATCACCGGACCGCTTCGAACTGTGGGCACCGTACCTCCGTGTTTATGATCGACGACCCCGACAGGGAACACGGAAAACAGGGCCGTTCGGTTCGACCGGGACAAAAGGTGAGGTGTACGAGGGTGAACCGCGAGGCGTACGCCTGCTGGGTGCGCGAGCCTGGCGCGGCGGAGATCCGGCCGGTGTCGCTGCCCGTCCCGGGCCCCGACGAGGTGCTGGTCCGGGCGCGCTACTCCGGGGTCAGCCGAGGCACCGAGACGCTGGTGTTCGCCGGTCGGGTGCCCGCCGACCAGTACGCGGCGATGCGCGCCCCGTTCCAGGAGGGCGACTTTCCCGGCCCGGTGAAGTACGGCTACCTCAGCGTCGGCGTGGTCGAACAGGGCCCGCCGGACCTGCTCGGGCGTACGGTGTTCTGCCTGCACCCGCACCAGAGCGCGTACGTCGTCCCGGCGACCGCCGTGGTGCCGGTGCCGGAGGACGTGCCACCGGCCCGCGCCGTGCTCGCCGGCACGGTGGAGACCGCCGTGAACGCCCTGTGGGACGCCGCGCCCCTGGTCGGCGACCGGGTCAGCGTGATCGGCGCGGGCATGGTGGGCTGCTGCGTCGCGGCGCTGGTGGCGCGGTTCCCCGGTGTGGACGTCGAGCTGGTCGACACCGACGCCCGCCGGGCCGGCGTGGCCGGCGCGCTCGGCGTCCGGTTCGCGCGACCCGCCGACGCGACCGGCGACCGGGACCTGGTCGTGCACGCCAGCTCCACGTCCGCCGGCCTGCAACAGGCGCTGGACCTGCTCGCGCCCGAGGGCACGGTGATCGAGCTGAGCTGGTACGGCGACCGCCAGGTGCAGGTGTCCCTCGGTGGGGCGTTTCACTCCGGACGACTCACCGTCCGCAGCAGCCAGGTCGGCATGGTCGCGCCCGCGCGGCGCGGTCGCCGCAGTTACACCGACCGGTTGGCGCTGGCCCTGGACCTGCTCGACGACCCGGCGTTCGACGCGCTGATCACCGGCGCGTCCCGGTTCGCGGAGCTGCCCGACGTACTCGCCCGACTGAGCTCGGGCGACCTGCCCGCCCTCTGCCACCTCATCACCTACGACGACGGGGAGTGACCGTGTTCAGCGTGACCGTTCGGGATCACATGATGATCGCCCACAGTTTCCGGGGCGAGGTGTTCGGCCCGGCCCAGCGCCTGCACGGGGCGACGTTCGTGGTGGACGCGACGTTCCGCCGTCCCGACCTGGACGCCGACGGCATCGTCGTGGACATCGGCCTCGCCACCGAGCAGCTCCGGGCCGTGGTGGGGGAGCTGTCCTACCGCAACCTCGACGACGAGCCCGCGTTCGCCGGGATGAACACCACCACCGAGGTGCTCGCCCGTACCGTCGCCGACCGACTGGCCGAGCGGGTGCACGCCGGCGACCTGGGCGCCGGTGCGCGGGAGCTGGCCGGCATCACCGTCACCCTGCACGAGTCACACGTCGCCTGGGCCAGCTACGAGCGGTCGCTGTGATCGACGCGGGCCGGCCGACGCCGGCCCACGCTCCCGAGGCTCGGCGCGGACGCACGGTGCACGTCGTCCTGCCCGGGGACATCGACGACCCGGGCGCGCCCAGCGGTGGCAACACGTACGACCGGAGGGTCTGCGCCGGGTTGGCCGAGCGTGGCTGGGCGGTGCAGGAGCACCCCGTGCCCGGCGCCTGGCCGCACCCCGACACCGTCGCGCGGGCCGCGCTGTCCCGGCTGCTCGCGGCCACGTCGGACGATGCCGTGGTGCTCGTCGACGGCCTGATCGCCTCGACCGTGCCGGACCTGCTCGCCCCGCACGCGACACGGCTGCGCCTCGTCCCGCTGGTGCACATGCCGCTCGACGACGAGGCCGAGGGGCGTGCCCTGGCCGCCGCCCGAGCCGTCGTCACCACCAGCGAGTGGACCCGCCGCCGGCTGCTGGCCCGCCACCCGCTGCCCGCCGAGCGCGTCCACGTCGCGGCGCCCGGGGTGACGCCCGCGCCCGTCGCGCCGCAGGGCAGCGCAGCCGGTGACCGGTTGCTCTGCGTCGCCGCGGTCACCCGCCACAAGGGCCACGACGTGCTGGTCGACGCGCTGTGCGTGTTGGCCGAGACGCCCTGGACGCTGGTCTGCGCCGGCACGCTGACCCGGGAACCCGAGCTGGTACGCCGGCTGCGCGACCGGCTCGCCGGCGCCGGTCTGGCGGAGCGGGTCCGACTGGCCGGCCCGCTGACCGGCCCGGCGCTCGACGCCGCGTACGCCTCCGCCGACCTGCTGGTCCTGCCCTCCCGGGGCGAGACGTACGGCATGGTCGTCACCGAGGCCCTCGCGCGTGGCGTGCCGGTGCTGGGCACCGACGTGGGAGGCCTGCCCGAGGCGCTCGGGCGTGCCCCCGACGGCGTCGTGCCCGGTCTGCTGGTCCCGCCGGACGATCCGGCCGCCCTGGCCGGCGCGCTGAGCGGGTGGCTGGGCGACGGCGAGTTGCGGTCCCGGCTGCGGCGCGCCGCGCTGGGCCGCCGCGACACCCTGACCGACTGGCCGGTGACGACCGCGCGCCTGGCCGCCGTGCTGGAGGAGGTGACGGGGTGACCGTCGAGGAGACCCTGCCGTTCGCCGACTGGCTGCGTCTGCGGGAGCCGGCCGACGCGGCGGCCCGCGCCGACGACCTGGTGGACGCCGTCCGACCCCGGCTGGTCGGCCACGACCCGATCGTGATCCACGACCTGGGCAGCGGCACCGGCTCGATGAGCCGTTGGCTCGCGGCCCGGCTGAGCGGACCACAGCAGTGGGTGCTGCATGACCGGGACGCCGACCTGCTGGCCCGGGCCGCCGACAGCCTGGCCGGGGTGACCGCCGCCGACGGATCGCCGGTCACCGTCCAGACCCGCTGCGGCGACCTGACCCGGCTCAGCGGCGCCGACCTGTCCGACGGCGCGCTGGTCACCGCGTCCGCGCTGCTGGACATGTTGACCGCCGAGGAGGTCGAGCGGGTGGTGACGGCCTGCGTCGACGCCGGTCGTCCCGCCCTCTTCGCGATCTCGGTGACGGGACGGGTCCGGCTCACCCCCGAGGACCCGCTCGACGCCGTCGTCGAGGAGGCGTTCAACGCGCACCAGCGGCGTACCGTCGACGGTCGTCGGCTCCTCGGCCCGGACGCCGCCGCCGTCACCGCCGCCGCGTTCGCCCGGCGGGGCGTGCCCGTGGCCGAGCGGCCCAGCCCGTGGCGGCTCGGCCCCCAGCAGGCCGACCTGGCCGCCGAGTGGTTCCGGGGCTGGCTGGGCGCGGCCTGCGAGCAGCGACCCGACCTCGCCGGTCCGGCCGGCGCGTACGCCGAACGTCGGCTGGCCGAGGCGGCGGCCGGCCGGCTGGGCGTGGTGCTCGAGCACCGGGACCTTCTGGCCGGCGGATGAACCATCCACACCCTGGGTACGTGCACTAGAGGGAGTGGACGATCTTCAGGGAGGACCGGCGTCGATGGTGTGGGCCTGGGCACGAGTGGTCGGCGGGGTGGGCCTGCTCGCCGTCCTGCTGTGGCAGGTGGGCGGCGGCGCGTTCCTCGCCGGCGTACGGCTGATCGACGCCCCGGCGCTGGCCGCGGCCCTGCTCATCGGCGCGCTCACCACGGTCTGCGCCGCGTGGCGGTGGAGTCTCGTCGCCGGTGGCCTGGGCGTACGGCTGCCACTGGCGACCGCGGTGGCGCACTGCTATCGGGCCGTGTTCCTCAACGCCACGCTGCCCGGCGGGGTGCTCGGGGACGTGCACCGGGCGGTGCGCCACGGCCGCGACGCCGGTGACGTCAGCCGGGGCATCCGTGCGGTGGTCTGGGAGCGTACCGCCGGGCAGGTGGTCCTGGTGGGCGTCGCCCTGGTGGTGCTCGCGGCGTTCCCGTCCCCGGTGCGGTCGTACCTGCCGGCCGCCGCCGCCCTGCTCGTGGCGGTCGGGCTGGCCGCCGTACTCCTGGCTCGGCTGTTGCCCGGGACCGGCCGGTCCCGGTGGGCGCGCGGCCTGCGCACCGCCGTCGCCGACGTGCGGGCCGGGCTGCTGGCGCGGCGCACCTGGCTCGGCGTGCTGGTCGCCTCCGCCGTGATGGTCGCCGGTCACCTGGCGACCTTCCTCGTGGCGGCCCGGACCGCCGGATCCGACGCGCCGCTGACCCGGCTGCTGCCACTGACCCTGCTCGCCCTGCTGGCCATGGGCCTGCCCCTGAACGTCGCCGGCTTCGGCCCCCGCGAGGGGGTGGCCGCCTGGGTGTTCGGCGCGGCCGGTCTCAGCGCCGCCGAAGGGGTCGCCACCGCCACCGTCTACGGCGCTCTCGTGCTGGTGGCCAGCCTGCCCGGCGCGGCCGTGCTGCTGGCCCGGCGGGCCCGCGAACCCACCACCGTTCGGGAAGCCGCCTCGCCCGGCGGCTGTTGACTCAGTGGTGAAACGGTACGCGTCGCCGCCGTCCCGCGGCGCCGGACAAAGGAGTCCCATGCCCGAAGCACTGCCGATCGCCACGGTCCGTACGCAGGTCACGGTGCCGTTGGCGTTCCCCGACGGCTACACCACCACCGTCCGGGTGTTCACGTTCAAGGGTCTGGTCGACGGTCGTGAACACCTCGCCCTCGGCCTGGGCGACTGGGCCGGCGCGCTGGACCGGCTCGCCGCCGGTGATGAGGCGCCGCTGGTCCGCCCGCACAGCGAGTGCCTGACCGGGGACGTGTTCGGCAGCCAGCGCTGCGACTGCGGGCCGCAACTGCGGGAGGCGGTGCAGCGGATCGCCGAGACCGGCGGGTTCCTGCTCTACCTGCGTCAGGAGGGCCGGGGCATCGGCCTGTACGCCAAGCTCGACGCGTACGCCCTCCAGGACGCCGGCCTGGACACCTACCAGGCCAATGTGGCGTTGGGCCGAGGCGAGGACGAGCGCGACTACACCGCCGCGGCGCAGATGCTGGCCACCCTCGGCGTGCCGCGCGTACGCCTGCTCAGCAGCAACCCGGACAAGGCCGAGCAGCTGAGCCGGCTGGGCGTGGACGTCGTGGAACGCGTCCCCACCAGCATCTTCCTCTCCCCGGCCAACGCCGACTACCTCGCGGCAAAGGCCGCCAAGGCGGCCGAGACCGAGGCGGCGGAGGCCGAGGCGGCGGAGGCCGAGGCGGCGGAGGTCGAGGCGGCCGAGGCGCAGGCGATCGGTGAGCCGGCGGGCCGTACCCCTGACCGGCCCGTCTCCCGGTGAGCTGCCGGCCGGCGTCGCCGCGGCCCTACGTGCTGCTGAGCTGCGCCACCTCCATCGACGGGTACATCGACGACGCCTCCGACCAGCGTCTGCTGCTGTCCAACGAGGACGACCTCGACCGCGTCGACGCGGTCCGGGCCGACTGTGACGCGATCCTGGTCGGGGCCTCCACCGTCCGCCGCGACGACCCCCGCCTGCTGGTGCGGTCGGCGGAGCGGCGGACCGAACGGTTGGCGTGCGGCCAGCCCGCCTCGCCGGTCAAGGTGACGCTGACCGCGCGCGGGGACCTCGACCCGACCGCCCGGTTCTTCACCGCCGGGGATTCCACCCGGCTGGTCTACTGCGCCAGCGGCGCGCTGGACAAGACCCGGGAGCGGGTCGGCGCGCTGGCCACCGTCGTCGACGGGGGAGAGCCGGTCGATCTCGAATGGGTCCTCGCCGACCTGGCGGCCCGGGGTGTGCGTCGCCTGATGGTCGAGGGTGGCGGGACGGTGCACGCCCAGTTCCTCACCGCCGGCCTCGCCGACGAACTGCACCTGGTCGTCGCCCCGTTCTTCGTCGGAGACCGCCGGGCGCCGCGCTTCGTCGACGAGGGCAGCTTCCCCTGGCACCCGGGCCGGCGGGCGCGACTGGCCGAGACGCGTCAGATCGGCGACGTGGTGCTGCTGCGCTACGCGCTCTCCGACCGCTGCCCCGACGACTGACGGCGACGTCGCAGCGCGTACGCGAGCGCGCTGAGCAGGAAGAGCGCCCCGCTGAGCGCCAGCCAGCGCAGCAGGTACGGCCGCTGGGTCTGGCCCGTGGCCGCCTCGTGGGTCGTCTCGCCCCAGCGCAGGATGCCGGGGGCGTAGACCACGAACAGCAGCGCCGTGCCGAGCGCCGGCACCCGCAGGTGGTTGAGCAGCGCGACACGACCGCGTGCCGCCGCGCGCAGCACGCGGTCGACGCCCGCGTACACCGGGAACAGCACCAGGTCGTGCGCGATGACCGCGCCGACGAACCAGAGCAGCATCCGGCCGAACGTCGCCTCGTCGGCGAGGCGGAGCGCCACCCAGCCGGCGAGCACGATCACCACCGTCACCAGGACGAGGTGCCAGGGCGCGGCCCCGTAGGCGGTCCGCAGCCGGGCCGTCCGCCCGGCCGGTCCCCGCGTCGGCCCGACCCGCTCAGTCATCGGCCCGCTCCCGGAAGTCGATCTCGGCGACCCACTTCGTGCAGTGCACGCCGGGCAGGGCGGGGACGATGACCCGGGCCGGATAGCCGTGGTCGGGGGAGAGGTCGACGCCGTTGACCCGCAGGGCCAGCAGCGAGTCGGTGTCGAGGACCTGGTTGGCCGCGAGCACCGCCGTGCGGAACAGCCCGGCCTGCTCCAGCGACGACACCTGCGCCGAGGCCGGGTCGGGCACGCCGGCGAGCGCGGCCAGGTCACGAAGACGTACGCCGGTCCATCTCTGCCGGGTCGACCAGCCCTCCACGCAGGCGATCGGCAGCGTGGCGGTGTGCTGGGCCAGAGCCAGCAGACCGGGCCGGTCCAGGGTGACCGTGCGTCCACCGCCGCGCAGCGTCAGTCGCCAGCTCGCGCCGGTCTGCTCGGGGCGTACGCCGGCGGCGGCCACGGTGCGGTTGACCGGGAAGCCGTTCGGTCCGGTGTCGGGCTGTCGCCCCCGGGGCAGCAGCAGCGCGGTCCGCCGCAGGGGACCGTCCAGGCTCTGCCCGATGGTCAGCACGGCCAGCAACAGCGCCCCGCCGCCGACCAGGGCGACCGCCCCACGCCGGCTGACCGTGGCCGGCCCGGGTTCGGCAGCGACCAGGCCGTCCGGGTCGGGCGGCTCGGGTCGCGTGTCGGCGCGCGCGGTCCGCAGCTCCGTGCCCAGCGGGCGGGACCGCAGCGCGGTCACCAGCCGGGGAAACTTGATGATCACGTGCGCCACGAAGGCCGCCGTGAAGATCCACGCGCCGAAGTAGTGGGCGGTGTAGAAGTCGAAGCCGAACACGTACGAGTACTGGATGTTGAGCAGGCCGGTGGCGATCTGGAACAGGATCCCGCCGACCAGCAGCAGCAGGGTGAGCCGTTCCAGCACCTGCGCCACCGAACGGGCCGGCGGCCAGTCGAACAGCTTCGGCAGCACCGACCACAGCTTGCCCAGCACCACCGGGACGAGCACGATGCCGAGCGTCACGTGCAGGCCCTGGGTGACCCGGAACAGCCAGGACGGCCGCGTCGGCCAGTCGAAGACGGGCAGTCGCAGCCAACCGACGTCCTGGGGGAACGCCTGGTCGAAACGGGGGCTGTAGGCGGCGTAGTCGAGCAGCCCCGTGATGATCACCAGGGGCAGCGCCACCAGCAGCGCCGTGCCGTAGACGGCGGTGAGCCAGGGACCCCGCAACGGGCTGCGCCAGGCATGGTCGGCCGCGTCCACGCCCGGCGGACGATGTCGGGCCAGCCCGCGCCAGAGCCGGCGCGGCGCGCCGTAGCCGTCCTCGTCCGACGCCGGGGCCCCGCCACCGCCCGGTCCGGGCCTTCCTCCTGGCACTCGCTGTCGCCTCCTCGCACGCTCCGCCGTCGCCGGCCCGCCGAACCGCCCGGCACGAGCGCCGGCGGCGGGCACTGCCGGCAGGTTAGACCCCGGGGGTACGCCCCAACGGGGTTTACGCATTACCGAACGCTTACCGGGCCACGCAGCCCGCCTAGCTGTTGCGAACTCCTTACGGCTGCGCCGAACCGGCCCGCCGGGCCCCCGGTCGGCCCTACCGTGGCCGGCATGCGCGTACTGGTCACCGGCGCGGCCGGGTTCATCGGGTCGCAGGTCGTCGACCTGCTCGTCGAGCAGGGCCACGAGGTGGTGGCGCTGGATGCGCTGCTGCCGCAGGCGCACGGCGGGGAGCTGCCCGCGTGGTCACGCGAGCACCAGGTGGTGCGCGGCGACGTCCGTGACGGCGCCCTGCTGGACCGCCTGCTGCCCGGCGTGGACGCGGTCTGCCACCAGGCGGCGATGGTCGGCCACGGCCTGGACCCGTCGGACGGCCCCGACTACGTCACGCACAACGACTACGGAACGGCCGTGCTGCTGGCCGCCCTGCATCGGGCGGGGATCGGCCGGCTGGTGCTGGCCAGCTCGATGGTGGTGTACGGCGAAGGGCGCTACGCCTGCCCGGAGCACACCACGGTCCGCCCCGCGCCACGGCGACCCGAGGACGTGGCGGCCGGCCGGTACGACCCGACCTGCCCCCACTGCGGTCGGGGACTGGAGCCGGTGCTCGTGCCCGAGGACGCGCCGCTGGAGCCGCGCAGCACGTACGCGGCCAGCAAGCTCGCGCAGGAACACCTGGCCGCCGCCTGGGCCCGGCAGACCGGCGGGACGGTGTGGGCGCTGCGCTACCACAACGTCTACGGCCCCCGGATGCCCCGCGACACCCCGTACGCGGGAGTAGCGTCCATCTTCCGGTCCGCGCTGGCGGCCGGTATGGCTCCGCGCGTGTTGGAGGACGGCCGGCAACGGCGGGACTTCGTGCACGTCACCGACGTGGCGCGGGCCAACCTGCTGGCGCTCACCAGCGACCTGCCGCCGGCCACCCTGGTGCCGGTGAACGTCTGCTCGGGCGAGCCGCACACCGTCGGGGAGCTGGCGGTCGCACTGGCCGAGGCGATGGGCGGACCGCCCCCACAGGTCGTGGGCGGGGCGCGCGCGGCCGACGTACGGCACGTGGTCGCCGACCCCCGCCGGGCGGCGGAACTGCTCGGCTACACCGCCCGGGTCGGCTTCGCCGACGGCGTGGCCGGCTTCGCCACCGACCCGCTCCGCGAACCAGCCGCCGTAGCAAGCTGACCCCCACCGCCCCCACCGCCCCCACCCCCACCCCGCCCCGCCCGCCCGCTCGTGCGCCGATCTTGCACTTTCTGCTGCGACAGATGTGGGCACACAGTCCATATCGGCAACCGAAACCGCAAGATCGACGCGTCAAGGGGGCGGGGAGCGCGGGGCTGGCGGCTCTTTACGTCGCTGCCGTCCGGGGAGGGGTTCTTGGCCGTCGGGGAGGCGTTGCCGCTCCTGCGAGCGTGATGACTGTGCGGCATCTTGATGCCGCAGAGTCATCACGCTCATTGAAGTGGTCGGGCATCCGGCTGTCCGCGTTGGCCGTGCCCCTGGCTCTACCCGCATGACCGCCGCTCGTCGCGCGCCTGCGCCTTCGCGCGCCTGCGCCTTCGCGCGCCTGCGCCTTCGCGCGCCTGCGCTGCCCACGCCGGGCCGCCCCGCGCCGGGCCTGCCCGCGCCGCGTTGCCCGCGCCGCGTTGCCCGCGCCGCGTTGCCCGCGCCGCGTTGCCCGCGCCGCGTTGCCCGCGCCGCGTTGCCCGCGCCGCGTTGCCCGCGCCGCGTTGCCCGCGCCGCGTTGCCCGCGCCGCGTTGCCCGCGCCGCGTTGCCCGGACATGGCCGCCCGCGCCGTGTCGTGCGGCGAGGTCGTCGCACGCGCGACGGAGCGTCGGTTCTAGGAGACCGTCCAGAGGAGGTGGTTGACGGCCAGGGCGGTGAGCGCCTGCGCGGCCAGCCACCAGCGTCGCGAGGTCGCCGGCAGGTGGGCGGTGGCGACCAGCAGCCAGACGACGAAGGGCAGCCAGATCCGCTCCACCTCCGCCTTGCTCAGCCCGGACAGGTCCGCCCCGAGGACCGCCACCAGGGCAGCGAGCGGTAGCAGCACCGTGGGGCCGGCTGCGCGTACTCCTGCTGCCGCAGGCAGGGCCAACCGCCCACCGACCCGCCGGCCACGCGCGGCCGTCAGCGCGCGGCGCAGGGCCGGGCCAAGCGCGCGGCGCAGGGCCGGCCCCAGAACCGGGCCGGCGCTGAGCAGCAGGGCGGCCAGGTTGGCCCACACCCAGTAGGCGTACGGGCGGTCGGCGGCCCAGCCCTGGTAGTAGCGCTGGACCACCAGCTGGTAGCCGTCCCACCAGTGAAAGCCCGCCGCGACGAACACCGCCGTCACGGCCGCGACCCCGATGGCGGCGGCGAGCAGCGCGCCCAGTCGGTGGGTACGGCGCAGCGCCACCACGGCCAGCGCGAGCACACCGACGAGCAGGAACCCGTACGACAGGTGCAGCGCGAACCCGAGCACCGCGCCCCCGGCCAGGGCGGCCACGCGGCCCCGGACGGCCAGCAGCGCCAGACCGGCCGCGACCACGGCGGCGAAGATGCCGTCGGCGGAGGCGCCCACCCAGACGGCCCCCGGAAGCAGCACGAGGAACGGCACCACCGTGCGGGCCGCGTCGGGCGCGCCGAGCGCGCGCAGGGTCACCGGCACCGACACCGCGATCGTGGCGCCGAGCAGGACGCAGGCCAGCGCGGCGGCGGTGCCTCCGCCGAGGCCGACGCGGTCCAGCCAGACGAAGATGAGCAGCGCGCCCGGCGGATGGCCGGCGGTGTGGGTGGACCAGGAGTCGGGTTGGAAGTCCACGATCCGGCCGGCGAATCCGGCCAGCATCGTCGGGATGTCGGTCACCCCGGGAACCTCGTGCAGGTACTCGGCCTGCGGCGTGAGCCGTCGGGTCAACCCTGCCGACCAGCCGTCGACCAGGGCCAACGACATCGTCCAGGCCACCGCCGTCAGCCACGCGGCAGCCAGCAGGTGGCCCCAGCGGGCGGTGCGGGCCCATCGGGCACCCCAGCCCACCACCGCGACCGCCACCACCAGCGCGGCGGGGCTGCCCCAGCCGACATGTGGCCGCCACGTCGCGTACAGCGGAGCGGCGTCCGCGTGCAGCCCGGAACCGCGCGCGTTGAGCAGGGCACCCACCAGCACGGCGACGCCGAGCAGCGCCGCCTCCAGGCCCAGCACGAGGAGGTCTCCGCCGTGGCGGCGAGGCGTGGTCCGCCCGGGGGCGGCGGCGTGAGCGGTGGTCGAGGCCATGACCACCGGACGGTACGGCGACAGCCCACACCCGCGCTCGCCAATCGGCGGCCCGTCACCGGACGGTAAGAAATGCCCGGGCGGTAAGGGTTCGGTAAGCACATTCCGGCCTCCGCCGCGAGGGCGTCGTCCTAGCGTCGGCGGTATGGCGACTGAGATCGACGTGGTGCTGCCCTGCCTGGACGAGGCAGCCGCCCTGCCGGGTGTGCTCACCGCGCTGCCGCCCGGCTACCGGGCCATCGTGGTGGACAACGGCTCCCGGGACGGTTCGCCCGAGGTGGCCCTCCGGCACGGCGCCCGGGTGGTGCACGAACCCCGACGCGGCTACGGCGCGGCGGTGCACGCCGGTCTGGAGGCCGCCGACGCCGAGCTGGTGTGCGTTCTCGACGCCGACGGGTCGTTCGACCCCGCCGAGCTGCCGGCCCTGGTCGCACCCGTGTCCGCCGGTACGGCCGACCTCAGCGTGGGTCGGCGTCGTCCGGTCGGGGCGGGGGTGTGGCCGTGGCACGCCCGTGCGGGTACGGCGCTGGTCGCCGCGTTGCTGCGCCGTCGGGGCGTACCCCTGCGGGACCTCAGCCCGATCCGGGTGGCCCGCCGCCAGGCGCTGCTCGACCTCGGTGTCACCGACCGGGCCTTCGGCTACCCCCTCGAACTGCTGATCCGGGCCGCCGCGGCCGGCTGGCGCATCCACGAGACGGACGTCACCTACGCGCCCCGGGCCGCCGGCACCCGGTCCAAGGTCTCCGGGTCGGTGCGGGGAACCCTGCGGGCCACCCGCGACTTCGCCGGTGTGCTGCGGACCGTGGACGGCTCCCGGTGACCGTCCTGCTGGTGGTCGCCAAGGCGCCGGTCGCCGGGGCGGTGAAGACGCGGCTCTGCCCACCGGTCACGCCGGCCCAGGCGGCCCGGATCGCCGCCGCCGCGCTGCACGACACCCTCGACGCCGTCCGCGCGACCCCCGGTGTCACTCCCGTGCTGGCCTGGTCGGGTCGGCTGGCCGAGGCAGAGGACGCCGACGTGTTGACCGCCGCGCTGCACGGCTGGTCGGTCCTCGACCAGCGGGGTGTCGGGCTCGGCGAGCGGCTCGCCAACGCGTACGCGGACGTCGCCGCCGCGTACCCCGGGCAGCCGGTGGTGCAGATCGGCATGGACACCCCGCAGGTGACGCCGGGCCGGCTGGCCGCGGCGGTGGCGGGGCTGCGCGCCGCCGACGCGGTGCTCGGCCGGGCGCACGACGGCGGTTGGTGGTCGTTGGGGCTGCGCGACCCGCGGCACGCCGGGGTGTTGCGGGACGTGCCCATGTCGACGCCCGACACCGGTCGCGACACGTGGGCGGCCCTGACCGGGCGTGGCCTGCGGACAGCGCCACTGCCGGTCCTGCGTGACGTCGACGAGTGGTCCGACGCCCTCGCGGTGGCCGTCGAGGTGCCCGGTGGACGCTTCGCCCGACAGGTCGCGGCGGTCCGCCTCACCCTGCTGCCGAAGGTCCGGCGGTGAACCCCGTCGACACCACCCCGGTCGAGGCCACGTCGCCGCGCCGGTCACCGTCCACGCCGACGTCGACCCGGGGGTACGACGGGTCCCCCGGCGACCCCTTCGCCGCCGCGCTCGCCGCCGACCGCGTGGCCCTGCGGCGGTGGCTGGTGCACGGCGACGGGGTCCGCAGCCGGCTCCCCGTGGACCGCTGGCACGGCACGGCCGAGTCGGCGGTCGCGGGCCTCGTCGCCCGCTGTGGCGGCCCGACGCTCGACCTCGGCTGCGGTCCGGGTCGGCTCACCGCGGCGCTCACCCGGGCTGGCCGGACGGCGGTCGGCGTGGACGTCTCGCCGACGGCGGTGCGGCTCACCCGCGCCCGTGGCGCGGTGGCGGTGCACGGCGACCTGTTCGGACCGCTGCCCGCCGAGGGCCGGTGGGCGCACGCGGTGCTGATCGACGGAAACATCGGCATCGGCGGGGATCCGGTGGCGCTGCTGCGTCGCTGCCGGGACCTGCTCGCACCGGGTGGCACGGTCCTGGTCGAGCTGGAGCCGCCCGGCGCGGGATTGTGGCAGGGCCAGGCCCGGGTGGCCGCCGAGCAGCGGGCCGGCCGGGTGCTGCTCGGCCCGGTGTTCCGCTGGGCCCGGGTGGACGCGCGTGCGGTGCCCGCGGTCGCCGACGCCGCCGGGTTGGCGGTTCAGGACGTGTTCCGGCAGGGGCGGCGCTGGTTCGGTGAGCTGCGGGCGAGTCGTTGAGGACGCGGGGGCGTCAGGCCGCCGGCAGGCGTACCACGAACCGGCAGCCACCGCCGACGTTCTGTACGTCCACCCGGCCGCCGTGCGCCTCGACCAGTCCGCGCACGATCGCCAGTCCCAGACCGCCGGAACCCTCGCCGCCGGGACGGGGCGTCCGGGCCGGCTCGCCCCGGAACGCCACATCGAACAGTCGGGGCAGGTCGTCCTCGGGGATGCCGCCGCAGGTGTCGGCGACCGCCAGCCAGGCGGCGTCGCGTTCACATCCGGCGTCCACCCGCACCGTGCCGTCGTCCGGCGTGTAGTGCACCGCGTTCAGCAGCAGGTTGCCCACCACCCGGGCCAGCTCGCGTTCGCTGGCCAGCACGGTGGGCCAGCCGGACTCGGCCGCCTCCAGGCGGATGCGACGGGCCTTGGCCAGCGGCGCGGTGCCGGCGAGGGCGTCGGAGACCACCTCGCCGAGCGGTACCGCCGACAGGGTCAGGCGCAGCGCGCCGGCGTTGATCCGGGAGAGCTCGAACAGGTCGTCGACGAGTCGGGTCATCCGGTCGGTCTGCACGCGGATCCGCCGGTGGTACTCGGCGACCGTCGCCGGGTCGTCGACGACCCGGTCCTCCAGCGCCTCGGCCATCGCCCGCAGGCCGGCCAGCGGTGTCCGCAGGTCGTGCGACACCCAGGCGACCAGGTCCCGGCGGCCCTTCTCGACCCGGCGTTCCCGCTCCCGGGCCTGGGCCGCCCACACCGCTGCCGCGGCCAGTCGACGCCCGAAGTACCAGCCCACCCCCAGGCTCACCACGGCCGCCGCGGCGACCGTGAGCAGGACGACCTGGAGGTCGTGCGGGGACAGGAACATCGCCTGGGCGACGACCACCACCCCCGCCACCACGGCGACCACGGTGATGGTGAGCAGGACGCACACGTGCACGGTGATCGACCGGTGCCGCAGCAGCCGCAGGGTCAACGCGCCGAGCAGGCCCACGCCGAGCGCGGCCGCGAGGGCCGCCCCGAAGATCAGCGCCAGGTCACGCATCGGCCGGCTCGTACCGGTAGCCGACGCCCCACACCGTGACGATCCGTCGTGGCTCGGCCGGGTCGTCCTCGATTTTCTCCCGCAGCCGGCGGACGTGCACCGTCACCGTGGACTGGTCGCCGAAGTTCCAACCCCACACGCGTTCCAGCAGCTCGGCGCGCTTGAACGCCCGGGTCGGGTGCCGCATCAGATGGGCCAACAGGTCGAACTCGCGCAGCGTCAGGGCCAGCTCGCGGCCGTGCAGACGGGCGATCCGCGGCCCGGTGGACACCTCCAACCCCGCGTCGGCGAGCAACTCGGCCGCCGGCGTCACCGGCTCGCCGGCCCGGCGCAGCACCGAACCGACCCGCAGCACCAGCTCACGCGGCGAGAACGGCTTGCTCAGGTAGTCGTCGGCGCCCAGTTGCAGCCCGAGCACCCGGTCCGCCTCGTCGCCGCGGGCGGTCAGCATGATGATGGGTACGCCGTCCGGCCGCTCCCGCAGTCGCCGGCACACCTGTAACCCGTCCAGGCCGGGGAGCATCAGGTCCAGGACGACCAGGTGCGGCGGCCGGTCCTGCACGGCATCGAGGGCGGCCAGCCCGTCCGCGACGTGACTCACCTCGTACCCGGCGTGCTCCAGATAGCGGCAGACCACGTCGCTGACCGTCCGGTCGTCGTCGACCACGAGCACCCGCTGCGCCACCGGCCACCTCCCCGCGACCAGCCTAGCCAGGGCCGATGCGGCCGGCGATTCCGCAGATCTTGTGGTCTCCTTACGGTTCGCCTGCTGACGGCGGGGCCTGTGGTGCGCAGTGCGGTGGCCCGCCCGGAGGCCGAGGTCACGTTGATCCCGAGTCTCCGCGGGGCCGCTTGTGGTCTGCCTGCGTACGATGCGGGGCTGAGTTTCCTCGTCACGGCGGAGGTATCGGGTAGATGTCAGGCCAGCACGAGGGTTTCGCCCTCGGCGTCGACCTCGGTACGTCCAACACGGTAGCCGTGCTGCGCTGGCCGGACGGCCGGACCCGCCCGGTGCTGATGGACGGTCAGTCGGTCAGCCCGTCGGCCGTGTACGCCGACCCGGACGGCACGCTGCACGTCGGCTGGGACGCCCGGCGGCTGGCGCAGGCCGATCCGGCCCGGTTCGAGGCGAACCCGAAGCGTCGGGTGGACGAGCCGACCGTGCTGCTCGGTGACCGGTCGTACCCGCCGGCGGAACTGCTCGCCGCGGTGCTGGCGGCGGTCGCCCGGGCCGCGGTGGGTGCGGTCGGCTTCCTGCCTCCGGCCGTGCTCACCTGCCCGGCGGCCTGGGACGAGTCACGGCGGCAGGTGCTCGCCGACGCGCTGTTGCGGGCCGGGTGGCCGCAGGCGGCCGAGCACACGCTCGCGGGGCCGACGCCACCGGGCACGCGTCTGCTGCGCGAGCCGGTGGCCGCCGCCCGCTACTACACCCAGGTCCTGCACCGGCCGGTGCCGGTCGGCGGCGCGATCGCGGTGTTCGACTTCGGTGGCGGGACGCTCGACGTCGCGGTGTTGCGCAACGAGGGCGCCGACCCGTGGGGTGACTCCGGGTTCCGGGTGGTCGCCGACGGCGGTCTGCCCGACCTGGGCGGCCTCGACCTGGACGCGGCGCTGGTGCAGCGGGTCGGCGAGCTGCTGGGGGAGCGGCACGCCCGGCGGTGGGCGCGCCTGGTCCGCCCGTCAGACCCGGCGCAGCGCCGCGACCAGGTCCGACTGTGGGACGAGGTACGCGGCGCGAAGGAGACGCTGTCCCGGTCCACTGTGGCGCCGGTCGCGGTGCCCGGGGTGGCCGAGGCGGTGCGGTTGACGCGCGACGACGTCGAGCGGGTGGCGGCGCCGCTGTTGCGTCGTGCCGTGGAGCGGGCCCGGGAGGTGATCGCCGCGGCCGGCCTGCGCCCCGACCAGCTCGCCGGGCTGTTCCTGGTGGGCGGCTCCTCGCGGATTCCGCTGGTGGCGCGAATGCTGCACGCCGAGCTGGGAGTGGCGCCGACGGTGCTGGACCAGCCGGAGCTGCCGGTGGCCGAGGGCGCACTGACGGACCTTCCGCTGCGCCGAGCGCTGCCGGCGTACGCGGGACCGCAGGCCTCGCCGGCCGGCCCGCCCGTGCCGGCTGAGGCGTCGCCCGTGCCGGCCCCGGCCGGTCCGCCGGCCGTGCCGGTTGCGTCGGAGAACGCGCCGACCGTTCCGTCGCAACCCGGGCCAGCGTCGGCCGGGCCGAACGGCGCGGGCACCCTGGTCGGCGGGGCGGGCGCCGCGCCGACGCCCACCCCGCCCATCCCGAGCGGCGGTACGACCTGGCGGCTGGCCCGGTGGGTGGTGCTCGGGGCGGTGCTCGCCCTGGCCGGGGTGGCCACCGCGACGACGCTCTACCTGCTGCGGGACCGCTATCCGGACCTGGAGTTCGGGCCGCTGCGCGAGGTGTCGAGGCCGTCGGCCGGCGCCGAGCGGCCCACTGAAATGTGGACCGCGGTGCTCGGCGACCGGGCCTATCTCGGGTACCCGCTGTCGGACGACCGGCTGGAGGTGGTCGCCGTCGACACCGGCACCGGCGACGAGCTGTGGCGCAGGCAGACCGGCGTCACCGCCGACGACTGGACCGGCCTCGTCGCCGTACCGGGGGCGGTTGCGGTCCTCGCGGACGCGCCGGGCGACAGCACTCCGCGTGAACTGGCCGTCCTGGACGCCCGTTCCGGCGCCCAGCGCTGGCACCGGGCGGTCCGCGGCGACGACGACGTCTACTTCTCCGACGACACCGCCGTGCTGGTGGACCGGGCCGCCGGTCGGCTGGTCGGCCTGAAGCTGGGCGACGGCACCGACAAGTGGAGCAGACCCAACCCGCGTGACCAGTACGGCGAGGTGCGTACCGTCGTCCTGCCGGTGGGCACCGACGCGGCGGCGGGCGGGCCGGCGTTCCTCGGCGGCGCTGCCCGCGACCCGTGGACGGGCAAGGGACGACGACTCGTGCAGATCGAGGCGGACCGCTCGGCGCGACTGCTCGACATGTCCTCCGGCTCGGTGCTGCGCGAGTGGGGCAACGTAGCCGACCTGGACGACCTGGTGGTGGCGCACGAGGACCGCCTCTTCGTGGCCCCCACCGACGGCGGGTACCAGGTGCTGGCGTACGACCTGGGTTCCGACGCGGCACCGGTGGTTGTCTACCGGGCCGAGAACGCGGAGTACCGGCCGAAGGCGCTGGTGGCCTGCGGCGAGCGGCGGGCCTGTCTGGTGCAGGTGCGCAGCGGCGACGCCGAGCACACCGAGGTGGTGGCGGCGACCGAAGGCAAGGCGGCGATCTCCTGGTCGGCGCCGGGCGCGACCGACCTGGTGCCGGTCGGCGAGCAGGTGCTCACCCAACGGGAGTACCCCAAGCCGACGGTCACCCTCTTCGACCCGGCCGGCAAGGCGGTGCTGGCCGACCGCCCCGGCGTGGCGGCCCGACTGGACGCCGGCAACCTGCTCGTCTTCGCCGAGCCGACCAGCACGGTGGCGGACAACCGGAGCGTGGCCGGCGTGTGGGCCGAGTCGGGCGACGTCGACGAGTTGGGCCAGCTCGTCGACGTGCGCAGCGAGTCCTGCTCGTGGAACACGCGGGTGATCGTGTGCGGCGCAGACAAGGACTTCGTGTTGTACCGGTTCGCCGACGACTGACCACCGGCCCGTACGATGCTCCGGTGAATCTCCGGGGTGTCGTGCGCGCCGATCGTCCGCTGGTGGTGCTCGCCGTCGGGGAGGAGGCCCGCTACCTGCCGGACGAGCTGCCCGTGCTGCTCACCGGCATGGGCAAGGTCAACGCCGCCAGCGCGGTCGCGGCGGTGCTGGCCGCCGGGCCACGTCCCAGCCTGTTGCTCAACCTGGGTACGGCCGGCGCGCTGCGCCCCGGCTGGACGGGTATCCACGAGGTCGCCACCGTGCTCCAGCACGACCTGGACACCGCCCTGTTGCGTACCCTCACGGGTCAGACCTACGGCGCGCCGCTCGCGCTGGCCGCCGAGGGCGCGGTGCTGGCCACCGGCGACACCTTCGTGGCGGACGACGACGCGCGGGACCGGCTCGCGCAGCGCGCCGACCTGGTGGACATGGAGGGGTACGCGGTGGCCTGGGCCGCCGCGCAGGCCGGGGTGCCGTGTCGGCTCATCAAGCAGGTCAGCGACGAGGCGGGGGACGGCGCGGCGCGGACCTGGCGAGAGTCGGTCGACGACTGCGCCCGGGACCTCGCCGAGTGGGTCGGGCGACACCTCGCCTGATCGTCGAAGGAGTCATCCGGCGAGCTTGCGCGGCTTGAGCCCCCGCGTGGTCTCGCGGTCACCGGCCACGGGGACCACGACGTGTCCGGCCAGCGCGAGGGCCACGATCGCGGTGACCAGCACCGGTGGCCAGCCGCCCGCCCAGGGCAGCACCAGCAGGGGCAGCAGTTGCGACGCCAGTCGCCGCCACGGCATGCGGGCGGACAGCAGGTAGGCGAACAGTGCCCGGCCGAGCACGAACACCAGTGGTCCGCCGATGATCAGCATCAGCCACCGCGCCGGGGTCGTTCCGGTCGGACGGTCGACGACCAGGTCGAAGGAGGCGGCCGTGAGGGCGACACCGACCAGCAGGACCAGGTGGGTGTACGGAGCGGCCCGGGTGGATCGGCCTCGCGCCGAGGCCGCCGAGGTCTCGAGCAACTCGCCGGCCCGGAAGACGTAGATCTGCCAGAGCAGCAGCATGATGGCGAACGCGCACAGCAGGGCGGCGATCCGGAGGCGGTCGAACTCGCTGCGGCTGAGTTCCAGGGTGGGCACCAGGATGATGTCGCCGAGGGCCAGGATGACGAACTGCTGGTACCGCTCGCCCAGGTGCGCGGTGGTCCGGTCGTACTGGTCGAGAGGCACCCGGCCGAGCCACGGTGTGGGGTAGCGCGCCGCCGCCGAGAGCAGGTCGATCGCGATCGCGGTGGTCCAGATCCACCACCGTGCCGTATCGAACAGCACGCCGGTTATCCAGAGGACGCCGGACACCAGGAACCAGAACAGGAACCGGCTGGCTCGCGCGATGGCCGCGCGGTGCCGCTGCCGATACAGGGTGCTGACCAGGACGATGCCGCGCACCACGTGGGTGCCGACGTAGGCGAGCGCGAACGCCGCGGCCTGCCCACTGGTGATCATCGGCAGCGACGCCGCCATCCCGACCGACCCGACCATGGCGATCATGAGAATGCCCTGGATCGGGCGCTGTTGGGGATCGTAGAACTCGGTCGTGGTGGTGGTGACCGACCACGTCCACCAGATCGCGGTCAGCATCAGCCCCACCGCCGCGGTGCGGGCCCAGGACTGCTGGTCGGCGAGCAGCTTCGAGGTCTGCGCGAGCGCGGCCACGAAGACCACGTCGAAGAGCAGTTCGAGCAGCGTCGCCCGGGTCGACCCGTCCGGCCGGCGTACCAGCGCCGCGGTGCCTCCGGTGGTCATGCCCGGCCTCCCGCCGTGTCTGGGAGGATTATCGGCGGCGGGGGCGCGGCGCGTCCCCGGATCGGCTATTCCCGCTGACCGGGGAAGAGGGCGGCCGGAGGTTGCCACGCCGTCGTAGCCGGGCGACGCTTGTCGGCATCCATCTATCTCGATCTCCGTCGGAGGTTCGGATGCGCCGTACGCCGCTCGTCGCCCTCGTTCTGACCGCCCTCCTGCTCGTCGCGCCGGGAGCGGCGCAGGCGGCCCTTCCCGACCGTGCCGCGTCCGACGCGGCCGGCGTCCTGTCCGGGGTACGCACACCGGGCGTCGCCTGGGGTGTCGACCCGGCCAGCGGCCGGATGACCGTCACCGTCGACGACACGGTGGCGCCCGCCGACCTGGCGCGGCTGCGGACGGTGGCCGATCGCTCCGGCGCGCTGCTGCGCCGGGAGCCCGGCACGTTGCGGACCCTGATCGCCGCCGGTCAGGGCATCTACGGCGGGGGTGGTCGCTGCTCGTTGGGCGCGAACGTGCGCAGCGGCAGCACCTACTACGTGGTCACCGCCGGGCACTGCACCGCGACCGTCAGCACCTGGTACGCCGACAGCGCACAGACCACCGTCCTGGGCACCCGAACCGCCACCAGCTATCCCGGCAACGACTACGGGCTGATCCGCTACACGGGCCGGATCGCGCATCCGAGCGCCGTCTACACCTATCCCGGGCTGCTGACCATCAACGGCCCCGGCACCGCGTACGTGGGTCAGGCGGTGTGCCGCAGCGGCGTCACCACCGGCGTGCGCTGCGGCACGGTCACCGGGCTCAACCAGACCGTCAACTACGCCACCGGCGTGGTCACCGGCCTGATCCGCACCAACATCTGCGCCGAGCCGGGTGACAGCGGCGGGCCGCTGTACGTGGCGTCCACCGGCACCATCATCGGCATCCTGTCCGGCGGCAGCGGCAACTGCACCTCCGGCGGGACGACCTACTACCAGCCCATCGCGGAGGTGCTGGCGGCATACGGACTGACCCTGCCCTGACCGTCGTTGCGCTCTCCGCAACGGCTTGCTCGCCTGGCACAACGCGCCTAGGCTCGGCGGGACCCCGGACCCCTCCCCGAGGACGTGCGCCGCGATGCCGAGCGAGCCCCGATCCGACCGTGCATCCACCTCGGCCGGCCCGCCGCCGGCCGAGGTGGTCACGGTGGGCGAGACCATGGTGATGCTGTGCCCACCCGCGGGCGAGCCGCTGGAGCACGCCGAACGCGTCACCGTCTCGGTCGGCGGCGCGGAGTCCAACGTGGCCTCCTACCTGGCCCGGCTCGGCCACCGGGCGACCTGGGTGAGCCGCGTCGGCGACGATCCCTTCGGCCGGCTGGTCGTCCGGCACGTCGCCGACGCCGGCGTCGACGTCGACCTGGTGGCGGTGGACCCGGCGGCGCCCACCGGCCTCTACGTCAAGGATCCCGGCCCCACGGCCACCGCCGTGCACTACTACCGGGCCGGCTCGGCCGCGTCCCGGATGGGCGGCGACACGGTGACCGACCCACGACTGGCCGGCGCGCGGGTGCTGCACCTCTCCGGGATCACCCCGGCGCTCTCGGCGTCCTGCCGGGCGCTGGTCGAGCGCGCCCTGACCGACCGACCGCTGCCGGGCGCGCTGGTCAGCTTCGACGTCAACCACCGAGCCCGGCTCTGGCCCGCCGAACGGGCCGCGCCCGTGCTACGCGACCTCGCCGACCGCAGCGACCTGGTCTTCGTCGGGCAGGACGAGGCGTACGCCCTCTGGGGCGCGAGCGACCCGGCCGCCGTACGCCGACTGCTGCCCCGCCCCGAGGCGGTGGTCGTCAAGGACGGCGCGGTGTGCGCCACCGTCCTGTTCCGCGACGCCGAGCCGGTCGTCGTACCGGCCCCACGCGTGTCGGTGGTGGAGCCGGTGGGCGCGGGTGACGCCTTCGCCGCCGGTTACCTGGCCGGACTGCTGCGCGACCTCGACCCGACGCGACGGCTGCGTCTCGGTCACCTCGTCGCCGCGCAGGCGCTGGGCAGCACCGGTGACAACGCTGCGCTGCCGCCGTGGCCGTGGTTCGAGCGGCTGCTCGACGGCCCCTGGTCGCCACCGGACCTGACCGCCCCCGAAGCGGAGGGCTGAGCGGTGTCCGAGGGCGTCGACCGGGCGATGCGCGTGCTCGAACTCCTGGCCCGCGAGCCGGCGCAGCTCGGCGGCGTGGCTGCCCACCTGGGCGTGCACAAGTCCACCGCGCTGCGGCTGCTGCAGACGCTCGAGGCGGGCGGCTTCGCGCGCCGCGCCGACGGCGGCTGGACGGTGGGTCTGCGGCTGATCGACCTCGCCCAGCAGGCCCTGGACTCCCTCGACGTCCGCGCGGTGGCCCGCCCCCACCTGGCGGCGCTGGGCCGCGACTGCGGGCACACCATCCACCTCGCGCAGGTGGTCGAGGACGACCTCGTCTACGTCGACAAGATCGAGGCCCGGGGTCAGGTGCGCATGTACTCCCGGATCGGCCGCACCGCGCCGCTGCACGCCAGCGGGGTGGGCAAGGTCGTCCTCGCGTACGGCCCGGCGTCCCGGGTGTCCCAACTCGTCGACGGCGTCCCGCTGCCGGCGTACACCCCGGCCACCATCTGCGACCCGGCCGCGCTGCGCGCGGAGCTGGCGGCCGTCGCCGCGCAGGGCTGGGCCGCCGACGACGGCGAGTTCGAGCCGCTGATCACCTGTGTGGCCGCGCCGGTCCGGCAGGCCGACGGCACGGTCACGGCCGCGGTGTCGGTGACCGCGCCGACCGTGGTGGCCACCCTCGCCGACCTGCGTGCCCTGCTACCCCGACTGCTGGACACCACCCGGCAGATCTCCCGCGACCTCGGATGGAGTGGACCATGACCACAGCGGACTTCGCGCACCTCTTCGGCGGCGCCCGGGTGATGGCGATCCTGCGCGGCCTGCCGGTCGCCGAGACGGTCCGGCTCGCCGAGCGCGCCTGGGACCTCGGCATCGACGTGGTGGAGGTGCCGGTCGCCACCGCCGAGGCGGTACCCGCCCTGCGTGCCGCCGTCGAGGCGGGCGCGGCGCGGGGCCGGATCGTCGGGGCCGGCACGGTGCTCGACGGAGAGACGGTGGCGGCGGCCGTCGATGCGGGCGCCGCGTTCACCGTCGCGCCCGGTCTGGACCTCGCGGTGGCCGACGCCGCCGCCGCGCGCGGCCTGCCGCACCTGCCCGGCGTGGCCACGCCCACCGAGGCGCAGGCGGCTCTGCGGCACGGCCTCACCTGGCTCAAGGCGTTCCCCGCGATCTCCCTCGGCCCGGCCTGGTTCAAGGCCATGGCCGGCCCCTTCCCGCAGCTCCGCTTCGTGGCAACAGGCGGCCTGGACGCCACAAACGCCAGTTCCTTCCTGGACGCCGGAGTCCGCGTGGTAGCCGTCGGCAGCGCCCTGACAGACCCCACCCAGCTAAACCACCTAGCCAAGCTGACAACCCGTCCCTGACCCGCACCCCCTCCGCACGTCGATCTTGCAGTTTCTGTCGTGACGAAAGTCGTGAATCGGGGCGCATCGGCGATAGTAAGTGCAAGATCGGCGCGGGGGAGGGGCGCGGGGCAAAGGGTGGCGGGTTTGTGCCATGGCGGGAACGCGCCGGGGCGTGCGGGGTGGGACAGCCGGGCGTTACGCCGATGCTGTGCTGCGTACCGCTCCTCGACACAAAGAGGTCATCGTGGCTCTGTCTCTCAGGCGTCGCCGATCCGGGCTGATCGCCCTCGGTACCGCCCTCGCTCTGACCGCCGGGTTCACCCCGCCCGGCACGGGGGCGTCCGCCGCCCCGCCCGGCAACCCCACCCGACCGACCGGCCAGCCGCCCGCGGCCCCCGGGCGGGCGTCCACCGTCACCCTGATCACTGGGGACCTCGTCACGGTCACCACGGCGGCCGACGGCAGCACCGTCTCGGCCGTTCGCCGGCCCGACGGCAGCACGCCGACGTTCCACCGCACGGTGCTCGACGGCGACACCTACGTCTACCCGGACGCCGCGCTGCCGTACGTCACCAGCGGCCTGGTCGACAAGAGGCTGTTCAACGTCACCGACCTGATCGCCGACGGGTACGACGACGCGCACACGGACGCGCTCCCGCTGATCGTCACCCTGACCGAGGCCGCGGCCCGCGCCCGTACCCGTCCCACCGTGGACGGCTCCGAGCTGGTGCGGCCCCTGGACAGCGTGCGGGGCGCGGCATTGAACCGCCCGCGCGAGAACGCCGAGAAGTTCTGGGGCGCGCTGACCGCCGGCGCGGCCCGCCGGACCGGCGACACCCCGACGCTCGCGAGCGGTATCGCCAAGGTCTGGCTGGACGGCCGGGTCCGGGCAGACCTCGCCGAGTCGACCGCGCAGATCGGCGCGCCGAAGGTGTGGGCCGAGGGCAACACCGCCGCCGGTGTGGACGTCGCCGTGCTCGACACGGGGGCGGACGCCGAGCACCCGGACCTCGCCGGCCAGATCGCCGCGTCCAGCAGCTTCGTGCCGGACGAGCCCGACATCCTCGACTACCAGGGGCACGGCACGCACACCGCCTCGACGATCGCCGGCACCGGCGCCGCTTCCGGGGGCGTTGAGCGGGGTGTGGCCCCCGGCGCGCGGCTGCACGTCGGCAAGGTGCTCAACAGCGAGGGCGGCGGGCAGGACTCGTGGATCATCGCCGGCATGGAGTGGGCCGCCCGGGAGCAGAAGGCCCGGATCATCAGCATGAGCCTGGGTGGTGAGTCCACCGACGGCAGCGACCCGCTGAGCCAGGCCGTCGACCGGCTCAGCGCCGAGACCGGCGCGCTCTTCGTGATCGCCGCCGGCAACAGCGGCCCGGCGAGCATCGGCAGCCCCGGCGCGGCGAACTCCGCGCTCACCGTGGGCGCCGTCGACTCGACCGACCACCTCGCCGACTTCTCCAGCCAGGGCCCGCGCGCCGGCGACGGTGGGCTCAAGCCCGAGATCACCGCACCCGGCGTGGACATCCTGGCCGCGCGCTCGCACCTGGTACGCGGCGGCTCCGGGGACTACACGCTGATGAGCGGCACCTCGATGGCGACTCCGCACGTGGCCGGCACGGCCGCGCTGGTCGCCGCCGCGCACCCCGACTGGACCGGTCAGCGCATCAAGGAGGCGCTGGTCAGCACCGTCAAGGCCACCCCGGACTACACCCCGTACCAGGCCGGTGCCGGGCGGGTGGACGCGGTCGCCGCCGTGCACGCCACCGTCTTCGCCACCCCGAGCGCCTACTCCGGCTTCCAGGCCTGGCCGCAACAGCCGGGTACGACGGTCGACCGGACGGTGACCTACACCAACGTCGGGAACGCGCAGGTCAGCCTGAAGCTCGCCCTCGACGCGCCGAGCGCCCCGACCGGTCTCTTCGCGCTCTCCGCCGACACGGTGACCGTGCCCGCCAACGGCACCGCCACCGTCACCCTCACCGCCGCGTACGACAAGCTTCCGGTCGAGAAGCAGGTCAGCGGCATGATCGTCGCCACCGACGCCGCCGGTACGGTCCGCGGTCGCACCCTGATCGGGGCGAGCCGGGAGGGTCAGCGGCAGAACCTGACGCTCGTCGCGAAGGACCGGGACGGCAAGCCGCTCGCCGGCAAGGTCCTGCTCACCACCGACGGCCTGTTCACTGCCGTCGACCTGCCCGAGAGCGGCACCGCGACGCTGCGGCTGCCGGTCGGTAGCTGGTCGGGGTGGATCTCCGCCGACGTGCGTGGTGTCCACGGGCCGCGTTCCAAGGGCATGGCGATGCTCAGCTTCGTCGACGTCGACCTGAGCGCCGACCGCACCGTCACCCTCGACGCCCGCAAGGCCCGGCAGGTGCGGGCCGAGGTGCCGCAGGAGGCGACCGCCACCTCGTTGCGGATGGACATCCACCGCGCCACCGACGTGAGCCTCATGGAGAGCCAGGTGCTGCCGGACGACTCGTACGACAGCATGTGGGCGTTGCCGACGGGCCCGGCGGTCACCGACGGCGAGTTCGAGTTCGGTGCCCGGTGGCGGCTGGAGCAGCCCGCGCTGACCGTGGCGGCCGGCGGCCGGTCGTACGACGATCTGCGGGTGAAGCGCTCGACCCCGGCGTTGCCGGCGGGTCGTCGCCAGCTCGACGCGGTCTACGTCGCCGACGCGTCGGCGGCCGGGCTGGCGAAGCGGCCGGTCCGGGACCGGGCGGTGGTGGTCCGGCGCAGCGACACCGTGGACGTCGCCACCCAGGCGCAGGCCGCTGCGGCGGCCGGGGCCAAGCTGCTGCTGGTGGTCAACGACGGCGTCGGCCGGCTCCAGCCGTGGGACGAGGCGATGTGGGGCCCGGAGAGCCCCGCCGCCCCGCTGACCGTGGCGACCCTCACCGCCGACGAGGGTGACCAGCTCGTCGCGGAGCTGGAGCGCGGCCCGGTGCGGCTGACCGTCGAGTCGCACCCGGAGACGACCTACCTGTACGACGTGGCGCACCACTGGACCGGCGCGGTTCCGGTCGACCCGACCCACCGGTTCACGAAGCGGGAACTGGCCCGGGTGGACGTGGAGTTCCGTAACTACCGGCAGGGCCGGGCGCTGGAGTTCCGCACCGACATCTGGAAGGGCCTGGGGTCCGGCAACCAGGAATTGGCACCGGCGCAGGGCCGGCGCACCGACTGGGTGAGCGTCGACCAGCGCTGGCTCGACGACGCGTTCATCCCCGGGGAGACCGGGCAGCACCCGATGGCGGTGGCCACCTACGCGGCTAACAAGCCGAGCACGGTGACCTGGTTCGGGCCCATCCAACGCCCCCGCATGGGTGGGAGCTACGTGCCCGTGCGCTACCTGGACACCGTCTACCTGCCCGCACCCGGGTGGGGCGACGGCGGCGGGCACATCGGTGAGGCGTACGCCAACTTCGACATGGTCAACCGGACCACCCTCTACCAGGGCGACAAGGAGCTGAACTGGGGTAACGCCGAGTACCTCCAGGTGGATGGCCTGTCCGCGCAGCGGCTGCCGTACCGCCTGGTGGTGGAGAACGACCGGGCCGCCTGGAGCAACCCGTACTCCCGGCAGACCCGCACCGAGTGGGGCTTCAGCTCGGCGGCCACCGGCGAGGAGTCGGCCGAGGTGCTGCCGATGATCCAGCTCGACTACGAGGTGGCCATCGACCGCGACGGCTTGGCGTCCCGTCGGGCGCCGCTCACCGTGGTGGCCTCCCAGCTGCCCGGCGTCTCGGGCACGGTCGGCGCGGTGACGGTGGAGGTCTCGTACGACGACGGCAGGACGTGGCAGAAGCCGCGTCTCACCCGGCACGGTGACGGCTGGCGTACCGCGCTGGACGCGCCGGCGAAGGCCCGTTTCGTGAGTCTGCGGACGACCGCGCGCGACGCGGCCGGCAACACCGTGAGCCAGAGCATCACCCGGGCGTTCGGCCTGCGGTAGTGCGGGACCGGCCGCCGGTCGGGGTGCCCACGCATCCCGACCGGCGGCCGTCGTCGTGCCAGGCTCAGCCGGCGATGTCGTGCCGGGCTCAGCCGGCGTCGCCCGTGCCGGGCTCAGCCGGCGATGTCGTGCCGGACTCAGCCGGCGTTGCCGTCGTGGGCGGGGGCGGCGCTCTCCGGCCGGTCGAGGAAGTACAGCCGGGCGCTCTTCTCCGGCAGCTCGATCTCCGGGCCGGGCCGGAAGCCGCTGCGCAGCAGCCGCCGGTGCATCCGCTCGTTGCGCACGTCCGGCTCCATGACGACCCGCCGTCGGCCCGGGTCGGCGAAGACGAACGCCAGGATCGCGTCGAACAGCGCGCCCGTGAAGCCCCGCTCGACGGTCACCGCGGGGCCGACCAGAAGGTGGACGCCGACGTCGCCGGGGCGTACCTCGTAGACGTCGCCGACCGGGTCGGCCTCGGGCTCGTACGTCTGCGCCAGCGCCGCCGGCACACCGTCACGGTGCACCAGGTACGCGTGGTGGGTGTTCAGCGAATCCAGGTACGCGTAGATCTCGTGCACCCGCTCGGGGCTGGCCTCGCGCATCCCCCAGAATCGGGCCCGGTCGGTCGTGACCCAGCCGTGCAGCAGGTCGGCGTCGTCGTCGGGGCGTACCGGCCGGATGGTGACCACGCCGAATCCGGGGACGTCACGTCGGTAGTGCTGTCGGTCAGTGCTCATCCGGCTCCTCGGTGAGGCGGTCCCAGTCGGTGGTCACCGGCAGCAGGTCACCGGTCAGCCACGCGGACTGCTGGTCGTGGTGGTGCTCGTCGCCGGGCACCCCGCTCGCGCCCGACGGGACCACCCACCGGCTGTCGTGCCGCCGGGCCAGGTCCCAGACGTACCGTGCGGCCGGCCCCCGGAAGCATCCGTGGGTGATCCCGGGCACGCTCGACGTGGCCAGCACGCAGTCGTGGTCGCCGTCGAGGCGGGGGCCGGGCCGCGCGTCCGGGTCGGGCAGGGCACGCCAGGCCGTCAGCCGGTGCAGGTCACCCCAGCGGACCGTGCCGTCCGTCGCGGCCGCGACCTCCTCGGCCGCGTCGCGTACCACCGCCGCGACGTCCACGCCGGGCAGCGGGGCCGCGCCGAGCAGGTGCTCCAGCGCGTAACCGACCCGCGGCGTCAGCGCCAACCAGGGCGCGAACACCTCGGGGTACGCGGGCGGCCCGGCCAACGCCGCCAGGGCCGGATGATCGGCGATCCGGCGTACGACGGCGGCCCGCAGCAGGGCGAAGTCGGCGGCGTCGACGCTCTCGGCGTCCATCCGCCGATCCCAGCGCAGCAGCCGGTCGCGCAGCGCGGCGGCGGCCGGACCGAGCCCGGTCATTCCGTCGAGCACCCCCAGCAGCGCCCCGGCCGAACCGAGGTACGTGTCGGTGTGGATCGCGGCCATGTCCTCGACCGTGTGGTCCCGCCCGGCGTCCAGCAGGTCGGCGATGCGACGCGCGCGGTGCGGTGGCGCGAACTCGACGCCGAGCGGCGCCGACAGCCCGCGCTCGTTGGCCATCACCGCCCGGCCGGTCACCTCGGCCCGGGGCATCGGCGCGTACCAGCCCCGCCAGGCGTACGCGGTCTCCCACGCCGGGACGGGCCGCCGGCCGTTGTCCGGATGTCGCACGGGCACCGCACCGGCGACCCGGTGCAGCAGAGCACCGGCGGTGTCGGCCGCCTGCACCACGTTGACGGGCTCCACCCAGTGCCGCAGGGCTGAGTCCACATCGGACACACTACGGGCCCGCAGCAGCTCCGGTATCGCCGCGAAGCCCAACTCGCCCCGGACCCGGGGCGGATAGCGCAGGCTCAGCGCCGTCTCGTCGTCCGGTCCTGCGGCGATCACCGGGCCCCGGTCGGTCTCGACGACCTCCACCTCGACCGGGTCCGCGCCGGCCACCTCGATGGTCTCGACGTGGACGGACGCCTCCCGCCAGCCGTCCGGGCCGAGCGCCCGCACCCCGTCGTCGTGCCGGCGCAGCCGCTCGACGTAGACGTCCTGGTAGTCGGCCATCGCGTTGGTGATCGCCCAGGCCACCGGGCCGGCGTGGCCGAAGTGCGCGACACCCGGCACGCCGGGCACGGCCAGGCCGACCACGTCGTACTCCGGGCAGGCCAGCCGGATCTGCTGGTAGACGCCCGGTTCCTCGAGGATCCGGTGCGGGTCGCCGGCCAGCAGCGCCGCGCCGCTGGCGGTACGGGAACCGGCCAGCAGCCATCCGTTGCTGCCGGCGACGGCCGGCCCGTCGGTGGCGAACGCCTCGACCGCCTCCGGACCGAGGCGCTGCGCGACGTGCTCGCGCCAGAGCTTGCTCGGGAACCCCGCGAACAGGATGTGATGCCCCAGCCACACCGCGAGCGGCGTCCACGGCTCCCACCGGCCCGGGGCGAGCCCGACGGCGGCGAACTCCGGCGCGCGGGTCGCCCCGGCGGCGAGACCGGCGTTCACCCCGGCCACGTACGCGCCCACCCACTCGGCGGTCGCCGCGTCCAGGTTGGCGTGACAGCGACGGGCGGTGTCGTCCAGTCGTACCTGTCGGGCGAAGCGGTCCCAGCCGAGCGCGTCGACGCCGAGGAAGGCGGCGCTGGTGCCCTGCGACCGGTGCCGCTCGACCTCGATCTGCCACGCCCGGTCGTACGCGGTCACCCGGCCCTGCGCCGCGGCCAGGGCGAGCGGGTCGGCGGCGCGGACGTGTGGCACGCCCCACGGGTCGCGGAAGCGCCGCGCGGTCATGCCGGCTCGGCCGCGCGTCGGCGGGCGGCCGGTACGACCAGCGGGGTGCCGGTCTCCGGGTCGTCGATCACCCGGCAGGGCAGCCCGAACACCTCGGCCACCAGGTCGGCCGTCACCACCTCGCGTGGGTCGCCGGCGGCCACCACCCGACCGTCGCGCATCGCGATGAGGTGGGTGGCGTACCGGGCGGCGTGGTTGAGGTCGTGCAGCACCGCGACCAGCGTACGGCCCTGCTCCTCGTGCAGCCGGGCGCACAGGTCCAGGATGTCGATCTGGTGGGCGATGTCGAGGTAGGTCGTCGGCTCGTCGAGCAGCAGCAGCGGCGTCTGCTGCGCCAGTGCCATCGCGATCCACACGCGCTGCCGTTGGCCGCCGGACAGCTCGTCCACCGGCCGGTCGGCGAGGTCGGCGACCCCGGTCGCGGCAATCGACTCGTCGACGATCCGCTCGTCCTCGCGCGACCACTGCCGCAGCAGTCCCTGGTGCGGGTAGCGACCCCGGGCGACCAGCTCGGCGACGCCGATCCCGTCCGGCGCGATGGACGTCTGCGGCAGCAGCCCGAGGGTCCGAGCGACCGAGCGGGCATTCTGCTGGTGGATGTCCCGGCCGTCCAGCAGCACCGCGCCCGCGCTCGGGCGGAGCATCCGCGACAGCGCGCGCAGCAGCGTCGACTTGCCGCACGCGTTCGGCCCGATGATCACCGTGAACGACCCGTCGGGCACCGCCACGCTGAGGTTCTCGGAGATGGTGCGCCGGTCGTAGGCGAGGGTCAGCGCGCTGCCGCCAAGGCGGGAGGTCATGGGTGCTCCTTGCTCAGGGGTGGTCACAGCCGGCCCGCCCGGCGTTCGACGGCCAGCAGCCAGACCAGGTAGCCGCCGCCGAGCACGCCGGTCACCACGCCGACCGGAAGCTGGTGCCCGGGAAACGCGCGTTGGGCCACCAGGTCGGCGCCGACCAGCAGGGCCGCGCCGACCGCCATCGAGGGCACCAGGTTCGGCCCGGGCGCGCGGGTCAGCCGCTTCGCGACGTGCGGCGCGACGAGCGCCACGAACGACACCGGGCCGGCTGCCGCCGCCGCGAACGAGACGAGCAGCACCGCCGCGGCGAGCAGCACCAGGCGGATCCGGCGTAGCGGTACGCCGAGCGCGCTGGCCGTGTCGTCGCCGAGCTCCATCATCCGCAGCGCCGGGCCGCCGCCGACGAGCACCAGCGGCGCGAGCACGGCGGTGACGGCCAACAGCGGCCCGGCGTTGGCCCAACCCCGCCCGTCCAGGCTGCCGGTGAGCCACAGCACCGCGCGGGCGGCGTCCATCAGCGGGGCGCGGGTCAGCAGGTAGCCGTTGACGCCGGTGAGGATGGCGGCGACGCCGATGCCGACCAGGACGAGACGGTAGCCGTGCACGCCCCGCCGCCACGCGAGCGCGTAGATCAGCAGGCCGGTGGCGAGCCCGCCGACCACCGCCGCACCGGCCAGGGCGAGGCTCCCGCCACCCACGACGACCACCACGAGCGCGCCGGTCGACGCCCCCTGGGTGAAGCCCAGGATGTCCGGGCTGCCCAGCGGGTTGCGGACCAGCGACTGGAACAGCGTGCCGCCCAGCGCCAACGCGGCACCGACCAGCAGGGCCGTGACCAACCGGGGGAGGCGCAGTTCGGTCACGATGAACTGCTCCGCCGCGCTGCCGCCACCCGTCAGGGCGCGCAGCACGTCGGTCGGACCCATCGGGTAGTCGCCGCTGCCCATCGCGACGAGCGAGAGCCCGGCGGCGAGCAGCGTCGCGCCGAGACCGACCGCCAGTGCGCGGGGGCGGAACCGCACCGACAACCCACCGGGGGTACGAATGACCGCGCTCACGGGGCCACCTCAGTTCGCGACTGCGGGGCTCGCAAACCCGGCTCACTCCTCGCGCTCACGGGGCCACCTCAGTTCGCGACTGCGGGGCTCGCAAACCCGGCTCACTCCTCGCGCTCACGGGTGGGCCATCCGCGAGCGACTGACCAGCCAGAGGAAGAGCGGGCCGCCCAGCACGGCGGTGACCATGCCGACCTGGAGTTCACTGGGTCGGCCGAGCACCCGGCCCAGCACGTCGGCGCCGAGCAGCAGGACCGGCGCGAGCACCGCGCAGTACGGCAGCAGCCAGCGCAGGTCGGGTCCGGTCAGCGCGCGGACCAGGTGGGGCACGAGCAGACCGACGAAGACGATGGGACCGCAGGCGGCGGTCGCCGCGCCGCAGAGCAGGGTGACCGCGACGATCACGGCGGCCCGGATCACGGCCGGACGGGCGCCCAGCGCGCGGGCGGCGTCGTCGCCGAGCGCGAGGGCGTTCAGCGGACGGGCGGCGCCGAGGGCGACCAGCAGGCCGACCAGGATGAACGGCGTCACCCGGGCGACCGTCGCGGAGTCCGCGCTGGCCAGTGAGCCGACCGTCCAGAACCGCAGCCGGTCCAGCGAGGCGGTGTCCAGCAGCATGACCGCGCTCACGAACGAGTAGAGCGTGGCGTTGAGTGCCGCGCCGGCCAGCGCGAGGCGGGCCGGGGTGGCGCCCCGTCCGCCGCCGACAGCGTAGACCAGCGCGGTGACCAGGGCCGCGCCGAGCAGCGCGAACCAGACGTACCCGCCGATGGCCGTGACGCCCAGGAAGGCGGCGGCGGTGGCCACGGCGGCGGACGCTCCGGCGTTGATGCCGAGCAGCCCGGGGTCGGCGAGGGGGTTGCGGGTGAGCGCCTGCATCACGGCGCCGGCCACACCGAGCGCCGTGCCGGCGAGCAGTCCGAGCAGGGTGCGGGGCAGGCGCATGCGGTGCACCACGGCGTACTCGGTGGCGTCGCGGTGCAGCAGCCCGGACCAGACGTCGGCGAGCGGCAGCGACTTCGCGCCCACCGCGATGCTGAGCACCAGGATCACGCCGAGCAGCGCCACGGCGGCGAGCAGACCGGCGGCGCGGGTCGCCCGACGTCGCTTCGGTGCGGGGGCCGTCGACGCGTCCGGCACGGATGGTGGCGGAGTGGTGACGGTGGGTGTGGCGTCCAGTGTGGGCTCCGGGGTGTGGCGACACGGCGAACCGCTGTTGACAACGAGCGAGGTTAGGCTAACCTAACCCCGCTGTCCCGGTCGACCCCGGCCTTCCTTTGATCGAAAGACGACACCATGCCCGATGCACTGTCCGCCCGTCGCCTCTCCCGTCGTGGCCTGCTGGCCGCTGGCGGCGCTGCCACGCTGGCCGCGCTGCTCGCCGGCTGCGGCAAGGACGACACCGCCAAACCTTCGGGCAACGACAACGCCGCCGGTCCCTGGTCGTTCACCGACGACCGCAACAAGAAGGTCGACGCGGCGGCTCGCCCGGCGCGCGTGGTGGCCTTCACCGGCGTGGCGGCGGCCCTGGTCGATTTCGGTCTCGACAAGCAGCTCGTCGGTGTGTTCGGCGAGACCAAGCGCGCCGACGGCACGAAGGACCCGCAGGCCGGTGACCTGAATGTCGAGGCCGTCGAGATCCTGGGCAACGTGTGGGGCGAGTTCAGCCTGGAGAAGTACGCCGCCCTGCGCCCCGAGCTGCTGGTCACGCACATGTACGACCCGGACGCCCTCTGGTACGTGCCGGACGAGAGCAAGGACAAGATCCTGCCGCTCGCGCCCAGCGTGGCGATCACCACCGCGCGGGTGCCGATGACCAAGCCCATCGAGCGGTACGCCGCGCTCGCGGAGTCGCTCGGCGCCGACCTGTCCGCCAAGAAGGTCACCGACGCGAAGACCCGCTTCGACGCCGCCGCCGACGCCGTCCGGCAGGCGGTCAAGGCCAACCCGGGCATCCGGGTGATGGCCTGCTCGGGCAGCCCCGACCTGTTCTACGTGTCCAACCCCAAGGTCAGCACCGACCTCATGTACTTCGCCGAGCTGGGCGTCGAGATCGTGGTGCCGACCAAGCTCGAGGCCGGCGACTACTTCGAGGCGCTGAGCTGGGAGAACGCCGGCAAGTTCCCCGCCGACCTGATCCTGCTGGACAACCGCAGCACCGCGTTGCAGCCCAAGGACCTCGCCGCCAAGCCGACCTGGGCACAGCTTCCCGCCGTGCGGGCCAACCAGGTGACGCCGTGGGACGCGGTGCCCCGCTTCTCGTACGCCGGGGCCGCGCCGCTGCTGGAGAACCTCGCCACCGCCATCCGGAACGCGAAGAAGGTCGGCTGACACCATGAGTACGAGCACCGTCGAACCCGTCGCCCTCCAGTACCGCTTCTTCGCCGCGCACGTCGTACGGGCCCGTCGCGTCGGCGCCTCGCTGATCCGGGTCACCTTCGGCGGGGCGGAGCTGGTCGACTTCGCCGGCGGCGGCCGGGACCAGAGCGTCTCGCTGTTCCTGCCGCACCCGGGTCAGGACGCCCCGGTCGTCCCGGTCGAGCGCGGCGATGACTGGTTCGGCGCCTGGCGGGCCCTTCCGTCGGACGTCCGTGCGGTGATGCGCTCGTACACCATCCGTGAGCACCGCCCGAGCGTCGGCGAGGTGGACATCGACTTCGTCGGCCACGGCGGCACCGGTCCCGCCTCGCGGTGGGCCAGCCTGGCGGTGTCCGGTGACCGGGTGCTGCTGCTCGGTCCGGCGGTGTACGACAACCGCAGCGTCTGCTTCCGGCCGCCGGACGACACCGACCTCGTGGTGCTGGCCGCCGACGAGACCGCACTGCCGGCCACCGCCGGGATCCTGGCCTGGCTGCCCGCCGGCACCCGCGTCCGCGCCTGGATCGAGGTCCCGGACGCGGCGGACATCACCGAGCTGCCCACCGACGCCGACGCGGAGATCCGCTGGATCGTGCGCGGCAGCACCGCCCCCGGGAGTGACCTGCTGGTCAGCGCGCTCCGCGCGGCCCGGCTACCGGCGGTCACGCCGTACGCCTGGATCGCCGGCGAGTCCAGCGTGGTACGCGCGCTGCGCCGGCACCTGGTCGGCGAACGCGGCTACGACCGTCGACGGGTCACCTTCGCCGGCTACTGGCGACGCGGGCTCTCCGAGGAGGACCTGCGCGCCGAGGCGCTGGCCGTCGCCACCGCCTGACCGGCGCTCCCACCAGAACGCAGCACGGCCCCCGGCGCGCACCTGCGCCGGGGGAGGGTTCCGGCTGCCCATCGTCAGAACGTGGAAGGACATCCCGTGACCGTGCCGACGTACCCCGGCGAGACCGATCCGAGCAGCGCGCCGGCCGCTCCACCATCGGCCACAGCGCCTGCCGCGGCGCGGGCCCACCTGCTGCACGACGGTTCGGTCGAGCAGTACCGGCGCGCGATCGCCGACGGCGTCGACCGGGTCGCCCGGCGGGTCGCCACGGTGGACCGGCCCACCACCGGAATCGCGCCGGCCGAGCTGGCGCCCCTCGTCGACGGCGTCGACCTGGACCGGCCGTTGGGTGACGCCGGCGCGGCGTTGGACGAGCTGGAGGACGTCTACCTGCGCGACGCCGTCTGGTTCCACCATCCCCGCTACCTGGCCCACCTCAACTGCCCCGTGGTCATCCCGGCGCTGCTCGGCGAGGCGGTGCTCAGCGCGGTCAACTCCTCGCTGGACACCTGGGACCAGAGTGCCGGCGCGACGCTCATCGAGCGTCGGCTGATCGACTGGACCGCCGCCCGGATCGGCCTCGGTCCGGACGCCGACGGCGTGTTCACCAGCGGGGGCAGCCAGTCCAATCTCCAGGCGCTGCTGCTGGCCCGGGAGGAGGCGTGCCTCGCCGCCACCACCCCGGCGGCACGTCTGGACCTGCTGCCCCGCCTGCGCGTGCTCACCTCCGTCGCCGGGCACTTCAGCGTCCAGAAGTCCGCCAAGCTCCTCGGCCTCGCCCCGGACGCGGTGATCGCGGTGCCCACCGACGCGCGGCGGCGCATCCAGCCCGCCGCCGTCCGCGAGGAGATCGCCCGGTGCCGGGCCGCCGGACTGGTCCCGATGGCCGTCGTCGGCACCGCCGGCACCACCGACTTCGGCTCCATCGACCCGCTCGCCGAACTGGCCGAGGTCTGCGCGGCGGCGGGCGTCTGGCTGCACGTCGACGCCGCGTACGGCTGTGGACTGCTCGTCTCGCCGACGCGCCGGCACCTGCTCGACGGCATCGAACGCGCCGACTCGGTGACCGTGGACTACCACAAGTCGTTCTTCCAGCCGGTCAGCTCCAGCGCGCTGCTGGTCCGCGACCGGCGGACGCTGCGGCACGCCACGTACCACGCCGACTACCTCAACCCGGCGCGCATGGTGGAGCAGCGGATTCCCAACCAGGTCGACAAGAGCCTGCAGACCACCCGCCGCTTCGACGCGCTGAAGCTGTGGCTGACCCTGCGGGTGATGGGCCCGGACGCGCTCGGCGAACTCTTCGACGAGGTGGTCGACCGGGCGGCGGACGCCTGGCAGCTCGTCAGCGAGGACCCCCGTTTCGAGGTGGTGACGCGCTCGCAGTTGAGCACCGTGGTCTTCCGTTACCTGCCCACCGGTCCGGGTCGTGAGCTGGCCGACGCCGCGAACCTGTACGCCCGGGAGGCGCTGGCCGCCTCCGGCCTGGCCGTGGTCGCCGGCACCCGGGTGGACGGCCGGCACTTCCTCAAGTTCACGCTGCTGAACCCGGCCACGACCGTCGACGACGTCGGCCACGTCCTGGAACTGATCGCCGCCCACGCCGGGCGGTACGTGCGCGACACCGTCACCGCCGACCTGACCTGCCCCGTCGGCTGACCTCGAACCCCCGCCTGGAGAACAAGATGTCCACCCACGACTTCGTCGCCATCGGGCTCGGCCCGTACAACCTGGGCCTGGCCTGTCTCACCGCGCCGATCGACGAGCTGGACGGGGTGTTCCTGGAAGCCCGGCCCAGCCTCGCCTGGCACCCCGGCATGCTGCTGGAGTCCGCCCGGTTGCAGACCCCGTTCATCGCCGACCTGGTCAGCCTCGCCGACCCGACCTCCCCGTACTCGTTCCTCAACTACCTCAAGGAGATCGGCCGCCTCTACCCGTTCTACATCCGGGAGAGCTTCTACCCGCTGCGCAGCGAGTACGACGCGTACTGCCGGTGGGCGGCGGCGAAGCTGCCGAACCTGCGCTTCGGTCAGACGGTGACCACTGTGGAGTACGACAGCGCCGACGAGCGGTACGTGGTGCGGGCGACCACCGGCGGGTCCGAGAGCGTCGAGTACCGCGCCCGGCATCTGGTGCTCGGCACCGGCACACCGCCGCACCTGCCGGCCGCCGTCGCCGGGCTCGCCGGGGACGCCGTGCACAACTCGCGCTACCTGGAGCACCGGGACGCGCTGCGGGCCAAGCGCAGCATCACCGTGGTGGGCAGTGGGCAGAGCGCCGCCGAGATCTACCACGACCTGCTCGGCGACATCGGTCGGTACGGCTACCGGCTGAACTGGGTCACCCGCTCGCCCCGGTTCTTCCCGCTGGAATACACCAAGCTGACGTTGGAGATGACCTCGCCGGACTACGTGGACTACTTCCACGCGCTGCCCGAGGAGACCCGCTACCGGCTCGAATCGGCGCAGAAGGGCCTGTTCAAGGGGATCAACGCCGACCTGATCAACGACATCTTCGACCTGCTCTACGCGCACAGCGTCGACGGTCCGGTGAACACCCGGCTGATCACCAACACCGAGCTGGTCAGCGCCACCCACCACGACGGGGAGTACACGCTCGGGTTGCGGCACGTGGAGCAGGAGCGGGACTTCACCCTGCGCACCGAGGGTCTGGTCCTGGCCACCGGCTACCACTACCGGGTGCCGTCGTTCCTCGAACCGGTCCGCGACCGGATCCGCTGGGACGCGCACGGCCGCTTCGACGTGGCCCGCAACTACAGCATCGACCACGACGGGCGGGGCATCTTCCTGCAGAACGCGGGCACCCACACGCACAGCATCACCTCACCCGACCTGGGCATGGGCGCGTACCGCAACTCCTGGATCATCCGCGAGCTGCTCGGCCGCGAGCACTACCCGATCGAGAAGAGCATCACCTTTCAGGAGTTCGGGGTGGTGTCGTGAGAGTGGTCTTCACCCGCGCCGACGACGGTCTCGGGGAGTTCGCCCTGCGTACCCTCGATCCGGAGGCCGACGCCGCGCTTCTGCACGGCTGGGTGACCCACCCGAAGTCGGCGTTCTGGCTCATGCAGGACGCCGACGAGGCGCAGGTCGTCGAGGAGTACCGGCGCATCGCCGCGCACCCGCACCACGACGCGTACCTGGGCCTGTGGCGGGGGAGTCCGGCCTTCCTGGCCGAGCGCTACGACCCGGCCCACGTGGAACTGGTCGGCCTCTACGACCACCGGCCCGGTGACGTGGGCATGCACTTCCTGTGCGCACCCGTCGGCACGCCGGTGCACGGCTTCACCCGCGCGGTGATCCGTACCGTCATGGCCTGGCTCTTCGCCGACCCGGCGACCGTGCGCGTGGTGGTCGAGCCGGACGTGCGCAACACCGCCGTGCACGCGCTGAACGCCGCCGTCGGCTTCGAGGTCGTCGGTCCGATCACCAAGCCGGAGAAGGAGGCGCTGCTCAGCGTCTGCACCCGCGCCCAGTTCGAGGCCGCCACCGAGCCGGCCGCCGTCACCGCAGAAGAAGGAGTCCCGGCGTGACCACCACCGCCGTCCCCACCTCGCCGACCGTCGCCGGCCCGGCCACCCCGGGCGACCCGGTCGCGCACCTCACCCCGCAGCGCTGGGCGCGGGCCAACCGGATGCTGGTCCGCAAGGCGCTCGCCGAGTTCACCCACGAGCGGCTGCTCACCCCGGCGCCCGTGCCGGGCCCCGACGACCGGCAGTGGTACGAGGTCCGCAGCGACGACGAGACCGTCACCTACCGGTTCGCGGCCCGGGTGCTCGCCCTGGCCCACTGGCAGATCGACGCGGACAGCATCACCCGGCACCGCGACGGCGTCCCGCTGGCACCCGACGCGGTGGACCTGATCATCGAGCTGCGCGGCGCCCTCGGGCTCTCCGCGCGGGTGCTCCCCGTCTACCTGGAGGAGATCACCTCCACCCTCGCGGGTACGGCGTACAAGCTGGCCCAGGGCCTGCCGAGCGCCGCCGAGCTGGCCGGGGCGGACTTCCAGACCATCGAGACGTCAATGACCGAGGGCCATCCCTGCTTCGTGGCCAACAACGGCCGGCTCGGCTTCGGCGTCGACGAGTACCACCGGTACGCGCCGGAGGCCGGCACGCCGGTGCACCTGGAGTGGCTGGCCGCGCACCGGGACCACTCGACGTTCAGCAGCGCCGCCGACCTCGACTACGACACCCTCGTCGAGGCTGAGTTGGACGCGCCGACCCGGGCGCGGTTCGCCGCCACGATGGCCGAGAACGGGCTCGACCTCGCCGACTACCACCTCATCCCGGCGCACCCCTGGCAGTGGTGGAACAAGCTGGCGGTGACGTTCGCGGGGGAGCTGGCCGAGCGGCGGCTGGTGCACCTCGGTCCCGGTCCCGACTCGTACCTCGCGCAGCAGTCCATCCGTACGTTCTTCAACGTCAGTGAGCCGGGCCGGCACTACGTCAAGACGGCGCTGTCGGTGCTGAACATGGGCTTCATGCGGGGGCTGTCGGCGGCGTACATGGCCGCCACCCCGGCCATCAACGACTGGCTGGCCGACCTGATCGCCGCCGACGAGGTGCTGGCCGGCACGGGCCTGACGGTGATCCGGGAGCGGGCGGCGGTCGGCTACCGGCACCGGCAGTACGAGGCGGCCACCGAGCGGACGTCCCCGTACCGCAAGATGCTCGCCGCGCTGTGGCGGGAGAGCCCGGTGCCGAACCTGGCCCCGGGGGAGCGGTTGTCCACGATGGCCGCGCTGCTGCACGTCGACGACGACGGCGGCTCACTGGCGGCGGCCCTGATCGACCGGTCCGGCCGGACGCCCGAGGTGTGGCTGCGCCGCTACCTGGACGCCTACCTGACCCCGCTGCTGCACAGCTTCTACGCCCACGACCTGGCCTTCATGCCGCACGGCGAGAACGTCATCCTGGTCCTGGACGAGCACGACACGGTCCAGCGGGTGATCTTCAAGGACATCGCCGAGGAGATCGCGGTGCTGAGCGCCGACGTCGAGCTGCCGGCCGAGGTCGAGCGGATCCGCGTCGAGGTGCCCGACGACACGAAGTTGCTGACCATCTTCACCGACGTCGTGGACTGCTTCCTGCGCCACCTCGGCGCGGTGCTGGTCGAGGCGGGGGTGCTCACCGAGGACGCCTTCTGGGGCACGGTCGCGGCCTGCGCCACCGACTACTTCGCGCGGGTGCCGCACCTGGCCGAGCGCGTACGCCACTACGACCTGTTCGCCCCCGAGTTCGCGCTGTCCTGCCTCAACCGCCTTCAGCTCCGCGACAACCAGCAGATGATCGACCTGGCCGACCCCTCGGCCGCACTCCAGTTCGTCGGCACCCTCACGAATCCGTTGGCCGCCCGCGCCCCGGCCCGCTGACGCCACTCCGCGTCCCGGCGTCGGCCGGGACGCGTTGCGCTCCCTCACCGGGTCGGCGGCAGCCCTCCGTCTTCATCGCGATCACTTGATGCTGACCAGTTGTCCGGCCCCTCATGGAACTGGTCAGCATCAAGTGATCATTCCCCGCCTAGCGGTAGTCGGCGAAGATCCGCCGTTGTACGCCGTCGACCGTGACCGGGCCGCCGTGCGGAAGGATCCACTGCGGTCTGGTGTGGCCGAACGGCACGCCGACGCAGACGACCGCCTCGGGGTGGTAGCGGTGTACCAGGTCGACGACCGTGTCGCGCTGCTGCTCGCGGAGCCGCGCCCGCTCCTGCGCGGCGGGCCGTCGGTCGAAGTCGGAGACCGGGGGACGGGCGACCAGGACCGCGTCGACGGCGGCCAGGAGGCCGCGTTCACCCAGCGCGCGCACGATCCAACCGACCTCGCGGGCGGGCAGGAGCTCCTCCGACGTCTCGATGATCAGCACGCCGCCCCGCAGGATCTCCGGAGGAAACGGGAAGCGTCCCGCCGTGAGGATCCACTGGAGGACCTCCAGGCACCCACCCCAGCTGGGGCCGGTGACCGCGCGACGCGGCCCGTGCCAGCTCCACGGCTCGGTCGGCTCCCGTTCCCCGAACGACTGCAACGCCCGCGGGTCGTCCCAGGGGACCCCGATGTCCTCGGACTCGCCGGGATCGGTGACCTCCAACCGCTCGCCGGTCAGCAGCGCGGCGCGCAGCGACCGGGCGTGGATGTCGTCCACGGCGGGGCCGGGGCCGAGGTGCACCTGGGACGACCCGCCGTAGAAGCTGGCGATGCCGAGTCCCCAGAGCCACTGGTGCAGGTTGGTGTTGTCGCTGGTGCCCAGGAACGGCTTCGGGTCGGCGCGGGCCAGGTCGGCGTCCAGGTGGGGGATGACGGTGATCTGGTCCTCGCCGCCCACGACGGCGAGGATGGCGCGTACCCGAGGATCGGCGAAGGCGGCGTTGAGGTCCGCCGCGCGCGCCTGCGCGGTCGCGCCCACGGTGCGGGTGGTGGGGTACTCGACCGGGACGAGGCCGGTCACGTCGGCGAGCCGGCGCATGGCCTGCTCGTGGATCGCGGGAAAGGCGCCGGCCGCGGCGAAGGAGGGCGACACGACCGCGATGCGGTCGCCCGGACGCGCCTTGGGGGGACGAACAAGATCGTGCTCCATCTCGAGATTCCACCAGCGACACCCGTCGGCGCGCATCCCGTTTCGGGCCCGCCGACGGTGGGCGGGCGTTGCGGCAGGCCCGTGGTGTTATCGATAACACGAGGTGATGCGCCGCCCCACGTCCTCTCCATCGCACCTGATCTCCCAGCTCAGCGGGGTGCACAGCGAGCTGTAATAGTTAGAACCTTGAATTCGTGCGTCGTCCAGCCGTAACATGCCGAACACGGATGTGAACGCTAACGTTCGGACCCCTGCATCCCGCCGAGCCCGTCCCGCCCGGTTGCCGTCCCATCGCCGGTTGCGCTCATTTGGAGGTCCCATGTCGTCCCTGCCCCTCAGCCGACGCCGCGTGTTGCAGGCCGCCGGCGCCACCGCCGTGCTCTCCGCGACCGGCGCCACGACGCTCGGCGCGGGCCCCGCCTCCGCCGCGGTGGTCCCGCCGGCGCGCGCGGACATCGGCGTCGCCGCCTACGCCTTCGACCCGGGTCAGGTACGACTGACCAGCGGCCGTTGGCTGGACAACCAGAACCGCACCCTGAACTACCTGCGCTTCGTCGACGTCGACCGGATGCTCTACAACTTCCGCGCCAACCATCGGCTGTCCACGAACGGCGCCGCCACCAACGGTGGGTGGGACGCGCCGAACTTCCCGTTCCGTACGCACATGCAGGGGCACTTCCTGACCGCGTGGTCCCACGCCTACGCCGTGCTGGGTGACACCACCTGCCGGGACAAGGCGAACTACATGGTCGCCGAGATGGCCAAGTGCCAGGCCAACAACGGCGCGGCCGGGTTCGGCGCGGGCTACCTCTCGGGTTTTCCGGAGTCGGACTTCACCGCGCTCGAGGCGCGGACCCTCTCCAACGGCAACGTGCCGTACTACTGCATCCACAAGACGCTCGCGGGTCTGCTCGACGTCTGGCGCTACACCGGCAACACCCAGGCCCGTACGGTGCTGCTGGCGCTCGCCGGCTGGGTCGACACCCGTACGTCCCGGCTCAGCTCCAGCCAGATGCAGTCGATGCTCGGCACCGAGTTCGGCGGCATGAACGACGTGCTGACGGACATCTACCAGATGACCGGTGACAGCCGGTGGCTCACCGCCGCCCAGCGGTTCGACCACGCCGCGGTGTTCAACCCCCTGGCCAACAACCAGGACCAGCTCAACGGCCTGCACGCCAACACGCAGGTGCCCAAGTGGATCGGCGCGGCCCGCGAGTTCAAGGCCACCGGGACCACCCGCTACCGGGACATCGCCAGCAACGCGTGGAACATCACCGTGAACGCGCACTCCTACGTCATCGGTGGCAACAGCCAGGCCGAGCACTTCCGCGCGCCGAACGCGATCGCCGGTTACCTGAGCAACGACACCTGCGAGCAGTGCAACACCTACAACATGCTCAAGCTGACGCGCGAGCTGTGGCTGCTCGACCCGAACCGGACCGACTACTTCGACTTCTACGAGCGCGCCCTGATCAACCACCTGATCGGGGCGCAGAACCCGGCCGACAGCCGCGGCCACATCACCTACTTCACCCCGCTCAAGCCCGGCGGGCGGCGCGGCGTGGGCCCGGCGTGGGGCGGCGGCACCTGGAGCACCGACTACAACTCGTTCTGGTGCTGCCAGGGCACCGGCCTGGAGATCAACACGAAGTTGATGGACTCCGTCTACTTCTACAACGGCACGACGCTCACGGTGAACCTCTTCGTACCGTCCGAGCTGAACTGGTCGCAGCGGGGAATCACGGTCACCCAGAGCACCACGTACCCGGTGAGCGACACCACCACGCTCACCCTCTCCGGCACGATGAGTGGCTCGTGGAGCATCCGGGTGCGCATCCCGGCGTGGACGAGCGGCGCGACCATCAGCGTCAACGGTGTGGCGGAGTCCGCCAGCACGACGCCCGGCAGCTACGCCACCATCACCCGCACCTGGGCCGCCGGCGACACCATCACCGTACGACTGCCCATGCGGGTCGTCATGCGGGCGGCCAACGACAATCCCAGCGTCGCCGCCGTCACGTACGGCCCGAGCGTGCTCTGCGGCAACTACGGCAACACCACGCTCAACTCGTTGCCGTCGCTGGTGGTCTCGTCGATCGCACGGACCAGCACCAGCTCGCTCGCGTTCACCGCCACCGCGAACGGCGCCACCGTCAACCTCGCGCCGTTCCAGGACGCCCACGGCTACAACTACACGGTGTACTGGAACACCAGCACCAGCAGCGGCGGAGGCAGTTACCGGCTGGTCAACGTGGGCAGCGGGATGGTCCTCGGCATCCAGAACATGTCCACCGCCGACGGCGGGTTGGCCCTGCAGTGGGACGACAGCGGCACGGCCGACCACAACTGGGTCATGATCACCGATGGCAACGCGGTCCGGTTCCGCAACGTCAACAGCGGCAAGGTCCTCGGTGTGGAGAACATGTCCACCGCCGACGGCGCCCGGGTCCTGCAGTGGTCGGACAACGGCACCGCCGACCACCGGTGGACCCTGGTCGACAACGGGGACGGCACCTACAAGATCCGCAACGTCAACAGCGGCAAGCTGCTCGGCATCCTGAACAACTCGACCGCCCGGGGCGCGCAGGCCGTGCAAGATTCGGACAACGGCACCGCGGACAACCGGTGGCGGCTCGTAGCCAACGCCTAGACAGTCACGTCGAGGGCTCGGCCCGGCTCAGTCGGCTGCTCCCGCGCGCCGGAACGCGCGGGCCAGCTCGGCCAGGTCGAGCCCCTCGAAGTGGCGCAGGAACCGCCGGCGTACCGCGGCCAGGTGGCTGGGCCAGGACTCCTCGAGCCGGGCGAAGCCCGCGTCGGTGAGCACCGCGTTCCAGCCCCGGGCGTCCTCCTCGCACCGTTCCCGCTTGACCAGCCCCTGGCTCTCCAGCCGGATGATCGTCCGGGTCATCCCGCTCAGCGAGAGGTAGCAGGCCGCGGCCAGCTCGTGCATCCGCATCCGCCGCTCGGGGGCCTCGGAGAGGTTCATCAGGGCGGTGTACTCGGTCAGGGGGAGCTGCCGGTCGCCGACCATGTCGGCGTCGATGCTGCGGGGCACCACGTACATCACCTGTCCCAGGGCACGGACCAGCGCCTCCTCGTCGGGATCGAGGGGGCGCGGCACCTCTGCGCGGGAATCGGCCATTCTCCCAGTATAGTTGCTTGATTGAGCAAATGCTCACGCAGTGTGTGAGCACGGTCATGGGGCAGCCATTTGCTTGACGAAGCAAGGAGCGGCTAGCGTTCCGGCGGTCACGTTCGAACCACTGAAAGGCGCAGCCATGACCAGGATCGGGATCATCCTCGGAAGCACCCGCCCGGGGCGCAACGGCGAAGCCGTCGCCCGCTGGGTTCTCGAGAACGCCCAGCAGCGCACCGACGCGCAGTTCGAGCTGATCGACCTGCTCGACTACAAGCTGCCGCACCTCGACGAGGCGATGCCGCCGGCGATGGGCCAGTACAGCCAGCCGCACACCCTGCGCTGGGCCGAGACCATCGCGTCGTTCGACGGTTTCGTGATGGTGACGCCCGAGTACAACCACTCGACCTCCGGCGCCCTGAAGAACGCCATCGACTTCCTCTACAACGAGTGGAACAACAAGGCCGTCGGGTTCGTCAGCTACGGCTCCCTCGGTGGCGCCCGCGCCGTCGAGCACCTGCGCCTGATCGCCGGTGAGCTGCAGATGGCTGACGTGCGCTCGCAGGTCGCGCTCTCGCTCTTCACCGACTTCGAGAACTTCAGCACCTTCAAGCCCGGCGACCAGCACCTGTCGGCGCTGACCACCACCCTCGACCAGGTCGTGGCCTGGAGCGCCGCGCTCGCGCCGCTGCGCCAGAGCTGACCTGATCGGGTACGCCTCGAAACGGCCGCGGGACTCGCTCCCGCGGCCGTTCGCGTACCCACCGCCGGGGTCGAGCACGATAGCCTCGGCGGGATGAGCGAAGCGTCCCGGCTGGCCCGGGCCCCGCTGTGGCGGGACCGTTCCTTCGGCACGTACTGGATCGCGCAGACGCTCTCCGCGGCCGGCAACGCGTTCGCCTACCTGGCGGTGCCGCTGCTGGTCCTCGAGGCGACCGGATCGGTGGCCCGGATGGGTCTGCTCACCGCCGTCGCGGGCGCGGCGTCGGTGATCGCCGGTGTCTTCGGCGGGGTGCTCGTCGACAGGTACGACCGGCGTCGGCTGATGATCGTCGCGGACCTGGTCCGGTTGGTCCTGTTCGGTCTCGTGCCGCTCGTCTGGCTCGTCAGCCCGCAGGTCTGGCTGCTCTTCGTCGTGCTGCCGATCTGCGCGGCGGCCGGCATGCTGTTCCAGGTCGCCGCGGTGACCGCCGTCCGTAACCTCGTCGACGCCGACCGGATCACCGAGGCCAACGGCCGGCTCCAGGCGACCTTCGCGGCGACTGCCGTCCTCGGGCCGCTGCTCGCCGGTGTGGTGTCGGCCCGCTTCGGCCCGGCGGTCGCCATCGCCGTCAACGCCGCCAGCTTCGCCCTCTCGGCCGTTGGCCTGCGGCTGATCCGGTTGCGCGGTCCCCGGGCCGCCGACACCGCGCCGGTGGCCCGGGAACGCCCCCTGGCCGAGTTCCTGGCCGGTGCGCGGTTCCTGTGGCGGCAGCCCGTGCTGCGCGCGTTGACCGTCCTGCTGTCGGTGTTCATCTTCCTGACCTACGGCTTCACCGACGTGCTGATCTACCACGTGACACATGACCTCGGCGGCACCGAGGGGACGGTCGGCGCCGTGCTCGGCCTGGCGGCCCTGGGCACGGTCGCCGGGGCGCTGCTGGTGGCCCCGCTGCGTCGGCGACGCGGCTTCGGCGCCACCTGGATCGGCGCGCACGCGGTCTGCGGGTTCGCGGTGGCGGGCGTCGGCGTCGCGACGACCGTGCCGACGGTCACCGCCCTGACCGCCGTGTACCTGTGCTGTCTCAGCGTCGGCGGGATCTGCTCGATGTCACTGCGCCAGGAGATCACGCCCGATCACCTTCTCGGCCGGGTCACCTCGGCGTTCTGGAGCACCCACTACGCCCTCGGCCCGGCCGGCGCGGCCATCCTGACCTGGGCCGCCGGCCGGTACGGCGTACCGGCGGTGGCGCTCGTGGCCGGCGTCGGCTGTCTGCTGGTCGCGGTCGGCGGGCTGTTCACCCCGATCCGCCGCGCGGGCGCCGAACCGGCGTCCGCCCCGCCGGCACTCGGGCCGGCACCGGCCGTGGGCACGACCGGCGGCTGAGGCGCGAGTCAGGCCGTGTGTCAAAGCCCCTGGCCGGCCTGCGGCGGGCCCAGACGACGACCGGCCGCGTTGGAGATTCGTCCGGATACAACACCGGTATCCGAACGAATCTCCGCCTTGCCGGACCGCCGCCTGGACTCCGCCTCGGCTCGACCGAGGACTTCGACACACGGCCTAGAACTCCCGGTACATGACGTGCAGGCCGACCCGGCCGAGGGTGCGGTGACGGAACGCGCCCGGCACGGTGCCGACCACGTCGAAGCCCTCCCGCAGGTACAGCTCGACCGCCGTCCGGTTCGTCTCCACCACGGCGTTGAACTGCATGCCGGCGTACCCCGCAAGGCGTGCCCAGGTCAGGGCGTCGCGGCACAGCGCGGTGCCGACACCCCGGCCGCGGGCGTCGGCGGCCACCAGGAAGCTGGCGGTGCTGACGTGCGCGCCCGGTCCGGGGCGGTTGGGCCCCATCTTCGCGCTGCCCAGGACCCGGTCACCGTCGGTCGCGACGACGGTCCGCCCGGGCGGGGCCACCACCCAGACGGCGTACGCCTCGTCCGCGGTCATCTGAGGGTCGTAGGCGAATGTCTCCTGTGCCCGGACCACGTCCTCGATGATCGGCCACACCTGCGACCAGTCCTGGTCGGTGAACGTACGGATCAACACGGGCGCAGGCTACGCAGGACAGGCCGCCGGGGACAACGGGTTTGCGTGCCCGTCACGAGGCGGCGTCGGCCCGCCGGGCGCGGGGCGTCGTCGAGGCCGTGGCGCGTGCGGGATCCGGCGCCGGCCCGGCGGTGTCCCGGCGGACCAGTTCGGCGGGCAGCACCTCGACCCGGGGGGTCGGCGCCGCCGCGCCGAGCACCAGCGACATGGCCCGGACCCCCATGTCGACGAGGGGAAGCCGCACCGTGGTCAACGCGGGTGTGACGTCGCGGGCGACCGGCATGTCGTCGAAGCCGACGACGGAGATCCGTCCCGGTACGGCGAGCGAGCGGGACCGCAGGGTGGCGAGGGCGCCGATGGCCATCGAGTCGTTGAGCGCCACGATGGCGGTCAGCTCCGGATCGGAGTCGAGCAGCCGGGCGGTGGCCTCCGCGCCGCCGTCACGGTCGAACTGGGCGTAGCGGATACGCCGCTCGGGCAGGTCGACGCCGTGCTCGGTCAGCGCCTGCCGGAGCCCGGCCAGCCGATCGGTGGTGGTGGTGAGGATGCGCGGACCGGCGACCACGCCGATGGCCCGGTGGCCGAGCGCGCAGAGTTCGCGGCCGGCGAGGTGACCGCCCGTGCGGTTGTCCGGCATGACGGCGTCGCCGGAGTGTTCGTGGCGGCCGATGACCGCGACCCGCCCGCCGGTCGCCTCGTACGCGGCGAGCTTCTCGTTGAGCTGCCGGGTGAAGGCGTCGTCGTGGTAGCCGGAGCCGGCCAGGATCAGCGCCGCCACCTGGTGCCCTCGCAGCAGCTCCACGTACTCCAGCTCGCGGTCCGGGTCGCGGTAGCTGTTGCAGATCATCAGCAGCCGGCCCTGGTCGGTGGCGACCCGTTGCAGCCCGCGCGTGATCTCGGCGAAGTAGGGATCGGAGACGTCGTGCACGATCACGCCCACCGCGCTGCGGTGCGAGCGGGCCAGCAGTTGGGCGTGCGCGTTCGGCACGTACTGCAACTCGGCCACAGCCGCGAGCACCCGCTCACGCAGCTCGTCGGTGACCGGTTTGCTGCTGCCGTTGATGACGCGCGAGGCCGTGGCGGGTGAGACGCCCGCGCGCCGGGCCACGTCGGACAGGGTCGCCATGGCCCGCCCCCTCGGTCTGTTGACGGCGTTTCGCCGCGCCGACTAGCGTCACCGTACCGCAGAGAAAGCCCTTTCCCGCAGGGAGGCCCGGCCATGTCGGAACGCTTCGCGGCACTGCCCGGCGGCATCGGAGTGTCCCGGCTGCGCGTCTACGACACGGCGGCGCCGGACGGCGTGGTCGGCGGCACGCCGCACGTGCACCTGTGCTGCACCGAGGGGTACGTGGTGACCGGCGGCGAGGGCGTCGTGCAGACCCTCAGCGGCGAGGGCTTCCGGGAGACCCCGCTGCGCGCGGGCGCGATGGTCTGGTTCGAGCCGGGCACCGTGCACCGCCTGGTCAACGGCGGTGATCTGTCCATCGTGGTGCTCATGCAGAACAGCGGCCTCCCCGAGGCCGGTGACGCGGTGCTGACCTTCCCACCCGAGGTCCTGGCCGACCCGGGCGCGTACGCCGAGGCGGCGGCACTACCGGACGGGGGAGCGCCGGGGGCGGACGTGCGGGCCGCGTACCGTCGACGCGATCTGGCGGTGACCGGCTTCGCGGCGCTGCGGGCCGGCGGTCCGGCGGCGCTGGCCGCCTTCCACACGGCGGCGGCGGCGCTGCGCCAGCCGCTGCTGGCGGCCTGGCGGCAGCGGTGGGCGGCCGGCGCGGGTCGGGCCGCCGCCGGCACCGGCGCCCAGTTGGACGCCCTGGAGCGGGGCGACTCCGGCTATCTGGGCGAGGCCGGCGTGTACGCGGTGGACGCACCGGCCGAGCGCGGTCGGTTGGGCATGTGCGGCCTGCTCGACACCTATCCCGCCGGAGCCTGACAGCGCGGGCGGTCTCGCGTTCGGAGGGTGCGAGCGCATTTGCGGGAATAGATCGAGGAAAGGCCTTGCCCGGTGTCGAGGACCCCGCCTAGGCTCCCCAGGAAAGCGTTTGCCTGACCCGCTGACCGGCCCGGCCCCCAGGTGCCGTGCCCGGCCCCGAGGAGGTTCCGCGTGACCGAGAACTCCCTGGACAGCCGGCAGGCCGCCGACCGGGTGGCCGTTCCCACGCGGTCCCCCCTCGACGTGCCGGCCGACACGCACGGCGCGCCGTCGTCCACGGTGGCGAACCAGCCGGAGGTCGGCAGTGGCCGTCCGCCCCGACCCACCGTCGGCCGTCGTGCGGCGGCGGTCGCCGACTCGCTGTGGCGGCCGGCGCTCGTGCTGGTCGCCTTCTTCCTCGCCTGGTGGTTCGTCGCCGCCCGGGAGTACGTGCCGAACTACCTCGTCCCCACTCCCGGCCAGGTCTGGACCACGATGACCGACCAGTGGTCCGAGTTGGCCCGACACACCATGGTCACGCTCTACGAGACCGTGCTCGGCTTCATCCTGGCCGCCGCGCTGGGGCTGGCCACCGCGGTCGCCATCGCCTACTCGCGCACCCTGGACAAGGCGCTCTACCCGATCGTCCTGTTCGCACAGGTCATCCCGAAGATCGCCATCGCGCCGCTGCTGGTCGTCTGGTTCGGTCTCGGCCTCACTCCGAAGATCATCCTGGCGGTGCTCATCGCGTTCTTCCCGGTGGTCATCTCCGGCGTCGCCGGCCTGCGCTCGACCGACCCGGAACTGCTCGACCTCTCCGCCACGATGGGCGCCGGGCCCTGGCGGACCTTCCGCAAGATCCGCTTCCCGAACGCTCTGCCGCACCTCATGGCCGGCCTGAAGGTGGCGGTCACCCTCGCGGTGGTCGGCGCCGTGGTCGGCGAGTTCGTCGGCGCCAGCGAAGGGCTCGGCTACGTCCTGTTGCTGGCCAACGGCAACCTCGACGCCCCGCTGCTGTTCGCCGACCTGATCCTGATGTCCGCCATCGGCATCGTCCTGTTCGTCCTCGTCGAGATCGCCGAGGCGCTGCTCATCCCCTGGCACGCCAGCCGTCGCGCCGGCGTGTCCCTCACCACCTCCTGACCGACCCCATCACGGAGGCACCGATGAAGCGCACCGCCACCACCATCCTGGCCACCGTCGCCCTGCTGCTCGCCGCCGCCGGCTGCGGCGGCTCGGACTCCGCCGGCAAGACCGGCGCCGACGGCAGGAAGCAGGTCACCCTCACCCTCAACTGGGTGCCGTACGGCGAGCACGCGCCCTTCTACTACGGCCTGCAGAAGGGCTACTACTCCGCCGAGGGCATCGACCTGAAGATCCTGCCCGGCAACGGTTCCGGCAACACCGTCAAGCAGGTCGCCCAGAAACAGACCGACTTCGGTTGGGCCGACAGTCCCGTCCTGCTCAAGTCGGTGGCCAGCGGAATGCCGGTGCGCAGCCTCGGCGCGTACCTGGAGAAGGGTCCCTCCTCGGTGGAGTTCTTCACCGAGAAGAACATCAAGACCCCGGCGGATCTCAAGGGCAAGACCGTCGGCGGCACCCCCGGCGACGCCCTCTACGCGACCTTCCCGGCCTGGCTGGAGAAGAACGGCCTGAAGAAGGACGACGTCAAGGTCGTCAACGTCGACGCCGCCGGCAAGATCGCCGCCCTGGCCGAGGGCAAGGTCGACGCCATCATGGGCTTCTTCCACGACCAGGCGCCCACCATCGAGAGCAAGACCGGCAAGAAGGTGGACGTGCTGCTCTTCGCGGACTACGGGATGAACCTGCTCGGCACCGGTCTGATCGCCAACACCCAGACCCTGCAGAAGGACCCGGAGCTGGCCCGCAAGTTCGTCCGGGCCACCCAGAAGTCCTGGGCCGACGCGGCGCGCGACCCGGCCGGCGCGGTGAGCGCCATGGTCGCGCTCGCCGAGAACGAGCCCGCCCCCGAGGTGCTCACCAAGCAGCTCACCCTGAACCTGCCGCTGCTCGGCGCCGACGGTCCGGCCGGGGTCAACACCGACGCCCAGTGGTCCGAGACCATCGACCTGATGGCCCGCTACGCGGAGCTGAAGGACCCGGGCGCGCCGAACGCGTACTGGGACTCGTCGTACGCGGCCAAGGGCTGACGCGGTGAGCGGCGCGCCGGCGACCGCCGGCACCGCCATCGGGATGTCCGGGGTGACCGTCCGGTTCACCACCCGACGCTCACGGACCACCGCCCTCGACGACGTGTCCCTGCACATCGAGCCGGGGGAGTTCGTCACCATCGTCGGCCCGTCCGGCTGCGGCAAGTCCACCCTGCTGAAGATCGTGGCCGGACTGGTGAAGCCCACCACCGGTGAGGTCTCGCTGCTGCGACAGCCGGTACGCGGTCCGCAGAAGGAGATCGGCTTCGTCTTCCAGAAGGCCGCGCTGCTGGAGTGGCGTGGCGCACGGGCCAACATCCTGCTCCAGGCCGAGATGCGCGGTATGGACCGGGCACAGGCGGCCCGCCGGGCCGACGAGCTGATCGAGATGACCGGGCTGACCGGCTTCGAGAAGGCGCTGCCGCACGAGCTGTCCGGCGGTATGCAGCAGCGGGTGGCACTCTGCCGCGCGCTGCTGCACGCCCCGCCGGTGCTGCTCATGGACGAGCCGTTCGGCGCCCTGGACGCGCTCACCCGCGAGCAGATGAACGCCGAGCTGCACCGCATCTGGCGGGAGACCGGCACCACGGTGGTGCTGGTCACCCACTCCATCGCCGAGGCGGTCTTCCTCGGCACCCGGGTCGTGGTGATGAGCGCCCGGCCCGGCCGGATCATCCGCACCTTCGACGTCGAGCTGCCGGCGCACCGCGACTACGCGCAGGTGATGTCGGATTCCCGCTTCGACCGGCTCGCCACCGAACTGCGCGGACTGCTCGGCAGCGCGGCCGCCAACCACTGAACGACCAGCACGACGGAAGGGACCACCATGACCCGCAGGTCGATCGGCATCATCGTCAACGGCGTGACCGGACGGATGGGCTACCGCCAGCACCTCGTCCGGTCCCTGCTGGCCATCCGCGAGTCCGGCGGCGTGACGTTGGCCGACGGCACGACCATCTGGCCGGAACCGGTCCTGGTGGGACGCAACGAGACCAAGCTCCGCGAGCTCGCCTCGCGGCACGGCCTCACCGACTGGACCACCGACCTGACCTCCGCGCTGGCCCGCGACGACGTCGAGATCTACTTCGACGCCCTGGTCACCCAGCAGCGGGAGAAGGCGATCCGCCAGGCGATCGAGGCCGGCAAGCACATCTACACCGAGAAGCCGCTCGCCGAGGACACCGAGGCCGCGCTCGACCTGGCCCGCGCCGCCGACGCGGCCGGCATCCGCACCGGCGTCGTGCAGGACAAACTGTTCCTGCCCGGGTTGCGCAAACTCAAGCGGCTCGTCGACGGTGGCTTCTTCGGCCGGATCCTGTCGGTGCGCGGCGAGTTCGGCTACTGGGTCTTCGAGGGCGACTGGCAGCCGGCCCAACGTCCCTCGTGGAACTACCGCGCCGAGGCCGGCGGCGGCATCACCTCCGACATGTTCCCGCACTGGCACTACGTGCTCCAGGAGCTGTTCGGCCGGGTCACCGCCGTCACCTGCGTCACCGCCACCCACGTGCCCGAGCGGGTCGACGAGGACGGTCGCCCCTACGCGGCCACCGCCGACGACGCCGCGTACGCCATCTTCGAACTCGACGGCGGCGTGATCGCGCAGATCAACTCGTCGTGGGGTGTGCGGGTGTACCGCGACGAGCTGGTCGAGTTCCAGGTCGACGGCACCGAGGGCAGCGCCGTCGCCGGGCTGCGTCGCTGCCGGGTGCAGCACCGGGCGGTCACCCCGAAACCGGTGTGGAACCCGGACCTGCCGGTCACCGAGGACTTCCGCGCCCAGTGGTCCGAGGTGCCCGACAACGAGGAGTTCGACAACGGCTTCAAGGTGCAGTGGGAGGCGTTCCTGCGGCACGTCGTGGCCGGCGAGCCGTTCCAATGGGACTTCCTGGCCGGCGCGCGGGGCGTCCAACTCGCCGAGCTGGGGCTGCGCGCGGCCCGCGAGGGCGTCCGCGTCGAGGTCCCGGAGCTGCACCCGTGAGTGCCGTCGACGTGGCGCTGCCGGGCGGGCGACGCCACCGGCTCACCGAGGTCGGCGGATTCGCCCGCCCGGCCGCACCGGCGACCAGCCGGATCGCGTACGCCGCCGCGCACGTCGTCGCCGATCCGGGCGCGGAGAACGTGCCGGGCGCCCCGGCGGCGGTGGACTGGGACGCCACCCTCGCGTTCCGGCGGCACCTGTGGTCGTACGGGCTGGGCGTGGCCGAGGCGATGGACACCGCCCAGCGGGGGATGGGGCTGGACTATCCGGCGACCCGGGAGCTGGTCCGGCGCAGCGCAACCGAGGCCCGTGCCGTGGGCGGGCGGATCGTCGCCGGTGTCGGCACCGACCAGCTCCCGACCGGCCCGGCCAGCCTGACCGAGGTCATCGCCGCCTACCGCGAGCAGCTCGACGACGTCCGCGCCGCCGGGGCGCGGCCGGTGCTGATGTGCAGCCGGCACCTGGCCGCCGCCGCCCGCGACGCCGAGGACTACCTGCGGGTGTACGACGAACTGCTGACCGCCGCCGGCGAGCCGGTGGTGCTGCACTGGTTGGGCCCGATGTTCGATCCGGCGCTGACCGGCTACTGGGGGTCGGCCGACCTGGACCTGGCCGCCGACACGGTGGTCGAGCTGATCAAGGCCCACCAGTCGACGGTGGACGGCATCAAGGTGTCGCTGCTCGACGCCGACCGGGAGATCGCGTTGCGTCGCCGGCTTCCGGCCGGTGTACGCCTCTACACCGGCGACGACTTCCACTACCCGGAGCTGATCCGGGGCGACGAGGTGGGGCACTCCGACGCGTTGCTGGGTGTGTTCGCGGCCATCGCGCCGGCCGCCGCCGCCGCGCTGGCCGCCCTCGACCGGGGCGACCTGTCGTCGTACGACGAGATCTTCGCGCCGACCGTGCCGCTGGCTCGGCACCTGTTCGCGGCGCCGACCTGGCACTACAAGACGGGCATCGTGTTCCTGGCGTGGTTGGCCGGGCACCAGGACCACTTCACGATGGTCGGCGGCGCGCAGTCCGGCCGGTCCCCGGCGCACCTGGCGACCCTGCTCACCCTCGCCGACGCCGCCGGGCTGCTGCCCGACGCGGAGCTGGCCGCAGCCCGCGCCCGGGCGTTCTTCACCGTGGCGGGGGTGCTGCAATGAGTCTGACGCGGTTCTCGTTCAACCAGGCCACCGCCCAGCGCTGGCCGCTGGCCGAGGTGGTCGCCGGCTGTGTGACGGCCGGCGTGCCGGGCATCGGACTGTGGCGCGAGCCGGTGGCCGAGTACGGGTTGGCCCGCGCGGCGAAGCTGGTCCGCGACGCCGGCCTGACCGTCACGTCGCTGTGCCGGGGCGGCTTCTTCACGGCCGACGACTGGCGTGCGGAGAACCTGCGGGCCATCGAGGAGGCGGCCACACTGGGCGCGCCCGAGCTGGTCCTCGTCTCCGGTGGACTGCCGGCGGGCAGTCGGGACGTCGACGCCGCCCGCCGTCGGGTGGCCGACGCGATCGGCGAGCTGGCACCGCACGCGGCGGCAGCCGGCGTACGGCTGGCGATCGAACCGCTGCACCCGATGTTCGCCGCCGACCGCTGCGTGATCGCCACCCTCGGCCAGGCGCTGGACATCGCCGAGGGGTTCGATCCGGCGGTGGTCGGAGTGGTGGTCGACGCGTACCACGTCTGGTGGGACGACGCCGTGTACGCGCAGATCGCCCGGGCCGGCACGCGGATCGCCGGGTTCCAGGTCTGCGACTGGGTGACACCGCTGCCCGAGGGGGTGCTGCTCGGCCGGGCGCTGCCCGGCGACGGGTGCATCGAGCTGCGGCGGCTGCGTGAGGCGGTGGACGCGGCGGGCTACCGCGGCCCGATCGAGGTGGAGGTCTTCTCCGCCGAGGTCTGGGCGCGGCCGGGCCCGCAGGTGCTGGACGCGGCGATCGCCGGCTACCTGCGCCACGTCGTCTGACGCCGGCCGGAGGTAGGGTCGTCCGCGTGGATCTGAACGAGACCGCGGCCCTGCTCGGGGTGCCCGTCGAGGCTGTCGAGCGGGTGCACCGGCTCGCCGGCGACCGACCCTCGGCCCCGCTGCCCGCCAAGGCCGACGCGCCGGCGATCCTCGATCGGCTCGCGGTGCCGTCGGACGACGCCACCGAGATCATGGCGGGCTGGCCGGACGACGGGTCACCACTGTGGACGCCGGAGCTGCGCTGGCTGCTAGACCGTTCGATCGCGCTGGTCCGCGCGGATCTCGGCGGGTACACCTGGCTGCCGCCCGGTCCGGAGCTGCCGCGCGACCGTGGTCTCGCCTGGCGGCATCTCTACGTGTACGCGTACCTCGCGCTGGTCGAGGTCGTCCGGGGCTACCACCGCGACCACGGCGTTCCCGACGCCGTGTCCTGGGCGACGCTCGCCGACCTGGGCCGTAACCTCGCCGTGGACCGGCGGATGCGTGGCGAGGGCTGGCCGGTCATGCAGAGCTGGTTGACGCTGCACGTGCGTGGCGCCGTGTACGAGTTGGGCCGGTTGCAGCACCACCGTGGCGACGGGGCCATCGGCCTGCACATCCCGGACGCCGGGCCGCTGACGCCGGAGGCGGTCTCGGCGTCGCTCGACGCGGGCCGCCTCTTCTTTGCGCGCCACTTTCCCGACGAGAGCTACACGGCGTTCTCCTGCGGCTCGTGGCTGCTCGATCCCCAACTGCGGGAGTACCTGCCCGAGGAGTCCAACATCATCCGGTTCCAGCGACGGTTCGAGCTGGAGCCCTACACGGAGCCGGAGGGGCTGGACGCGGACGTCGAGGTGCTGCGGTTCGTGTTCCGGACGCTGAGCACGCCGCTCGACGAGCTGCCGCGCCGCACCGCTCTGCAACGCGCGATCGTCGACCACCTCTCGGCCGGCCGGCACTGGCAGTGGCGTCAGGGCCGCTTCCCGATCGACGCGACCGATCGGCCGCACCTACCCTGATCCGGTGCTGAGCGCCGAAGCCCCGAAGATCACGGACTGGATGCAGGCGTGGGGGAGCCTGGCCGGGTTGGTCATGTCGACCTTTGCCGTCGTCTTCACCGGACTGCTGTTCCGTCACGAGACCCGTGTCCGTCGGGAGGAGCAGGCGAGCCGCGAGGCGGCGCAGGCCCGCCTGGTCATCCCGGTCCTCACCCGCGATGACGACGACAGCGAGGACGAGGGCGTCGTGGTCCGGCGGGACCCGACCGGGGCGACGGTGACCCTCGTCAACCACAGCGCCGCGCCCATCTTCGATGTGCATGTCGACGTCGCCTGGCAGGAGTCGTTCCGCTGGCCCGGGCGTCGCCGAGAGGTGCGGGGCACCGTGATCGCGAACGGGGGCAGACGCTTCGCGGTGGTGGAGAAGTCCGAGGTGGTGCGCTTCGAGTTGACCGGCAGCGCCGCGTTCGTCGGAGAGGCGAGGATCCGCTTCACGGACGCGGCCGGGCTGGTCTGGCAGCGGACGGGTCTGGGGTCGCCGGTCCGCTACACCCCGTCGGAGAGTCCGATGGGGAGGGCGCTCCGGTTGCTGCCCTGGTTGCTCCTGGCGATCTACGTGGTGTTGCCCGCGATCGTCATCGCCGCCGTCGTCGCCGTGGTGTGGCTCTGGCCGTAGCCAGTGATTGTCCCGCAGCCGCGGCGAAAAATCATGATCTAGGCACGGGTAAAACATCATGATCTTATCTGCGTCATGATCCGTAACACCGCTCAAATCCTCGATTAACCGTCGAGGGCTTAGGTGGGGGAGCGCTCCCACGCGGGTCGCGATCGATAAGAAGCCCCACACCGGGGCGATGGAAGGGAGTCTCGTGTCCACACGCACGAGCGGAAGAAACCTGCGAAGACTGGCGATACCGACGCTGGTCGCAGCGATGCTGGCCGGTACAACCGGTGTCGCGGGATCGGCGTCGGCAGCGCCCACGGACCGGTCGGCCAGCGGTGGCCCCGGCTACTTCACCAAGGGATCGGACCGGCGCGCCACCCTGACCGACGGCGCCGATCGTCGCGACGACGCCGAGGAGACCAGCCCGAAGTCCGCAGTGGACGTGACCGGCTCGGGGGTCTACATCGTCGAGTTGGCCGAGGCGCCGCTGACCACGTACGTCGGCGGGACGTCCGGGCTCGCCCGGACCCGCCCCACGCCGGGCGCCCGGCTGGATGTGACGTCGGCGCCGTCGCAGGCGTACCGCCAGCACCTCGACGCGCAGCGATCCGCTGTCGCAGGCGCGGCCGGTGTCCAGGTCAAGACCGCCTACACCGCCGCCTTCAACGGTTTCTCGGCGACGCTGACCGCGAAGCAGGCGACCGCGCTGCGGGCCGACAAGCGCGTCCGCGCCGTCACCGCCGCGCGGGCACTGGGCACCCGGTCGGCGACGCCGCTCGCGGCCGCCACCACCGCCGGTGCGCCGATCTCGTCCGCGCTCGCTCCGCCCACCGCGGACGACACTGCCAAGCCCGCCACGCCCGCCAAACCGGTCAAGCCCGGTCCGGCCACCGGAGCTGGCATGGTGGTCGGCGTCCTGGACACCGGCATCTGGCCGGAGAGCGCGTCGTTCGCCAAGAAGATGCCCGCGCCGAAGACGTGGCACGGCACGTGCCAGACCGGCGTGGCCTTCGTGGCGGAGCACTGCAACGGCAAGATCGTCGGTGCCCGGTACTTCGCCGACACGTGGCTCGCCGGCGGCGGCTCGGTGCCCGAGGGTGAGGTGCTGTCCCCCCGCGACATGGCGGGGCACGGTACGCACACCGCGTCCACGGCAGCCGGTCTGCCGGTGCGGGACGTCACGATCGACGGCCGGTCCTTCGGTTCCGTCTCCGGCGTCGCGCCGGACGCCCAGATCGCCGTCTACAAGGTGCTCTGGGGCGGGATGGGCTACGACGCCGACATCATCGCCGGCATCGACGCGGCCGTCTCCGACGGCGTGCAGGTCCTGAACTTCTCCATCGGCAGCCAGCTCGGCGACTGGGAGGCCAACACCCCCATCGGCGTCGCGTTCCTCAACGCCACGCTGTCCGGGGTCTTCGTGGCGGCGTCGGCGGGCAACACCGGCATCGTGAGCGGGGCCATCAGCAACGCGGCGCCCTGGGTCACCACGGTGGGCGCGGCGGTGACCAACCCCAACGAGGCGACGGTCAAGCTGGGCGACGGCACGAAGCTGGTCGGCGGCTCACTGGACGCTCTGCCCGGCGACGCCTCGCGGCCGATGGTCTTCGGCGACCAGGCCGGCTCGCTGGAGCAGGGTTCGGCGTACTGCGAACCGGGCAGCCTGGACCCGGCCAAGATCAAGGGCAAGGTGGTCGCCTGCGCGCTGTCGACCCCCTTCAACTCCGCGCTGGAGGTGAAGGAGAAGGGCGGTGCCGCGATGGTGGTGTTCGACCCGAGCGGCAACTACCGCGTCAACTCCATCTACAACTTCCCGGTGGTCTACCTGAACACCGAGAAGCAGGCCGGCACGCTGTTCAACTACCTGATGCGCCACCCCACCGACGCGAGGGTGTCGCTGCGCACCGGTGGCGACGGCTCCAGCGTTCCGGGCGTCCCGAGCGTGGCGGACTTCTCCTCGACCGGCCCGGACAAGGTGACCTTCGGCGTCTTCAAGCCGGACCTGGTCGCGCCGGGTGCGGACATCATCGCCGCGGTGTCACCGGCGGGGAACTTCGGACGGAGCTACGACGCGTACTCCGGCACGTCGATGGCGTCGCCGTACGTCGCCGGCGCGGCGGCGATCCTGCGCGCCACGCACCCGACCTGGTCGCCGGGGACGGTCGCCTCGGCCCTGCGGACCACCGCCACCGACACCCGGGGCACCAGCAACCCGTTGGACCAGGGCAGCGGTTTCATCAACCTGGCCGGGGCCAAGGACCCGGGCCTGGTCATCGAACCGACCGCGGCCGAGCTGGTCACGTTCAGCGAGACGGCCCAGCCCGACGGCAAGGAACTCAACCTGCCGGCCATCTCGCTGCGCGAGTACGACGGCACCCGCCCGGTGACCATCAAACGCACCATGACCAACATGGGTACGACGCGGGAGACCTACCGGTCGTCGGTGTCCGGCCTGCCCGGCATGACGGTCACGGTCTCGCCCGCGTCGGTGACGCTCGCGCCCGGCAAGTCCGCCACGGTGACCATCACGTTGCGTCGGGGCAGCGCCCCCTGGGACCGGTACGTCACCGGGTCGATCACCTGGCGCGGCAAGGTCCACAGTGCCCGGATTCCGGTCGCCGCCCGCCCGTGGGGAATCACCCCCCGGCCGTACGGTGACGACGGCGAGGAGTTCGGCCGCAAGACCAGCGGCTCCTACGGCTACGCCGAGCCGGGCTTCACCGGACCGATCACCGGTCGCAGCACCGGCTACACGCCGATGCGCCGGCAGTCGTACTCAATGCCGGCCGGCGTGTACGGCGGCGTGTTCGACCCGAGCGCGTCCGGGGTGAAGAAGGTCGACTTCACGGTGCCGGCGAACACCGCCGCCATCCTTGTCGAGGCCAACACCGAGGATCCGAACACCAACCTCGACCTGTACCTGTACAAGGGCGACGAGCTCGTCTACAGCAGTGACAGGTACTGGACCAGCCTGGAGGAGGCGTACAAGTTCCTGCCCGAACCGGGCCGCTACACCGCGTACGTGTTCGCGCAGGTGCCCGGCGGTCCAGTGGTGGACTTCCAGTTGAGCCACGCCATCGTCGGCCGCAACGCCACGTACGCGCCGGCCACGCTGACGCTGCCCTCGACGACCGAGCGCGGTAAGAGCCTCAACTTCACGTTGAAGCCCGACCGGCCGCTGCCCGAGGGTGACTTCTGGGCGTACACCGAGTACCGGACCAACGGCACGGTCATCCCCGGCAACCTCGTCTACACCCAGCAGAGCGCCTGGGAGGAGTAGCCGTACCGGAGCAGTGGGGCGGCGCACGACGGCGCCGCCCCACCGCTCTTTCTAGCGCTGCCAGGCGTCGATGGCGCGGACGCCCTCGCGCATCGTCCGGTCGAGGGTGGCCGGGTTGCCGCTGGTGCCCTCCCAGCCCTGGTCGTCGAAGACCGTCACCACACCGTCGACCCGGGCCACGGCGATCTGGCTGGAGGTCTCGCCGCCGGTGCGTTCACCGCCCGGGCTCGTGGCCGGCCACGTCCGGGTCACGAGCAGCGCCTCGTCACCGACACCGGGCACCGCCTTGCTCTCGACGGTGACCTTGTTGCCACCCTGGTCGAAGGAGGGGCACGCCCGCACCGCGTCGCCGAGGCGGCGCACGTAGTCCGCGGCGCCGTCCCCGGCGAAGGTGAAGATCGTCTGGTGGATCATGCCCTGGGGCACGTTGGTGTCGGGCTCGCCGGCCTTCTTGTACGTCACCGTCATGGCCGCGCTCGCGGTGACCTGTCGACCCCCGGTGCCGAACTCGTTGGCGCACAGCTTCGGCAGGGCCTCGGCTACCGGCGTCGGACGGCGCGGAGACTTCCGCAGCTCGGCCGGTAGCTCCACGAAGGCCGACGTCGGGATGGTCGTCGGGGCGCTGGCGCTCCCGGACGGCTGGTCGGCCTGCGTGGGCCCGCCCGACGGTGTCGACGTCGTCGACACGGCCGACGGCGTGGGATCGGACCCGCCGGCGTCGGCAGTGCAGGCGGTGCTGAACGCGACGGTGCCCAGCAACGGCAGGACCAGCGCCCGGGTGGTCGGCGACAGTGCGTGTCGGCTCATGGTTCCCCCTCACCTCGATCTGAGCAGTTCCCCGCCGGCGACGACCGGAAACGATCAATGTCGGCGTGCCGACAGGTGTCGCCGGGCCGGACGCATCGCTCCTTTGCCGGGAGCCGTCTACGCGGCGGCCGGGAGCACGGCCTCGATGAGGTGCGGGCCGGGCTGGGTCAGCGCTCGGGAGAGCTGTTCCGCGAGTTGCTCGGCGGTGGTGACACGACTGGCTGGCATGCCGAAGGCGTTCGCCAGGCCCACGAAGTCGATCTGCGGGTTGGCCAGGTCGAAGAGCGGATTGGCGTCCGGGTTGGTGGAGCCCGGGCGATCACCGAAGTACTCCCATTCCTGGCGCAGGATCGCGTACGCGTGGTTGTTGAGGACCACGTTGGTGATGTTCAGCTGCTCGCGGACCTGGGTCCACAGGGCGGTGACGGTGTACATGACGCAGCCGTCGGCCACCAGCGCCAGCACCGGCCGGTCGGGTGCCGCGACGGCGGCGCCGACGGCGAGGGGCAGGCCGTCACCCATCGCCCCGCCGGTCTGCATCAGCACGTCGTGGCGTGGAGCGCCGGCGGTGGCGGCCGCCAGGGTGATGCCGGAGCTGACCGTCTCGTCGATGATGACGGCGCGTTCCGGCAGCAACGCCGCGACGACGTCCGTCCAGTTCTGGAGGGTGAGTTCTCCCTTCGGCAGCGCCGGCCGACGCGGTTCGGTCACCGGGGCGGTCGTTCCCGGTGCCACCAGGTCGGCGAGCCGGTCGAGCGCGGCGACGGCGTCCTGGCCGACTTCGGCCAGGACGTGCGTCTGCGCTCCCTCGGGTACGAGCAGGCTCGGTTGGTCGGAGTAGGCGAAGAAGGAGACGGGTGCCTTGGTGCCCGCGACGATGAGGTGCCGTATCCCGTGCAGTTGGTCGAGCACCTGATCCGGATAGAAGCCGAGCCGCGGAAACATGGGCAGGCCGGCCCCCCGCTCGACCCGGTTCGAGTACAACTCCTGGAGCACCCGCGCGCCCGTCGCCGCCGCGATGCGACCCGCCGCCAGCAGACCTGCCTCGCGCAGCGCGGTCCCGCCGATGACCAGAGCGGTGGCCTCGCCGGTGCGAAGGACCTCCGCGATCTGCGTGAGCACCTCCTGGCTGACGGGTGGTGCCGGGCGGGGCGGCATCGGCGATGCGGCCGTGCCTCCGTCCGACCACGACACGTCCGCCGGCATGATGACGGTGGCGACCTGACCGGGCGGCTCCAGTACGGCGGCGAGCGTGGCCGCTCCGTCCGCCCCGGCGCCGGGCGCGTCCTCGGGGCGGCGGACCGGGCCACGCAGCCATCCGCCCAGGGCGGCGATGTCCGAGTTCAACGGGGGATCGAAGGCGGTGTGGAAGGTCGCGTGGTCCCCGACGATGTTGACCACCGGCGAGTTGGCGCGTCGGCTGTTGTGCAGATTCGTGAGCCCGTACGCGAGCCCGGGCCCGAGATGCAGCAGGGTCGCCGCCGGCCTGCCCGCGATACGGGCGTAGCCGTCGGCCGCGCCGGTGACGACGCCCTCGAAGAGCGCGAGCACGCCGCGCAGCTCGGGGACCGACTCCAGCGCCCCGACCAGGTGCAGTTCGGTGGTGCCGGGGTTGGTGAAGAGCACCTCCACCCCGCCGTCGGCCAGCGTCCGCAGCAGTGCTTCCGCCCCGTTCACCCACATCACCTCACCGACGGCTGAACCAACAGTGACTCGATCCTAAGCAGGCATTTCGGACTAAAGTGGTGGCGCTCGTGAAATAGCTGGACGGGGATCGGGGAACGCGGGATGAGGCAGGGGTACACCGAACGCACCTACCAGGCCCGGCGTCTGGAGATCAGCGTCGATCGACCGTTCGAGGAGCTTCGGCGGCAGTACGAGCAGGCCGTCCCGCCCTACGACAAGGCGGCGTTCGACGCCCTGGTGGCCCGCCACGCCCCCTGGGACGACGTCCTCACCCTGATGCGCGAGCGTGCGCCCCACGACTTCCTCATCTACTGGAGCAGTGGCGAGCTGCGGCCGATGATGAGCCTCGCGGGTGACGCCGGCAACGCTGTCGAGTACCTGATGGGCAACCACACCATCGCCGAGAAGATGTACCGGCACGACCCGACCGCCGTGCTCTACGCGCCGTTGCGCACCATGATCGGCGATGTCCCCGGCGGCGGGGTCCGGTTCGTGATCGAGCAGCCCAGTCACGCCTTCGGTTCGTTCGGAGTGGACGCGATCCACGAGGTCGGCCTGGAGCTCGACCGTGAGGTCGCCGCCCTCCTGGCACATCTCGAGCTACCCGTGCCAGCGCCCCTGTCGAACTAGGGCCACTCAGGCGGGGATCTCGCGCTGACGGGTGAGCTCGTCCTCGACGAACGCGGGCCTTGCGAGCGTGATCGCCGGGATCATCGCCACGAGGGCGACCGCGAGCAGAAACAGCAGCGGCAGGGTCCACCCGTCGCTCACGTCGTGCAGCAGTCCGACGAGCAGCGGACCGAGCGCGCCGAGCGCGTACGCGACCCCCTGGGCGAACCCGCTCAGCGCGACGGTGCCGCCGGGGGATCGGGTGCGCACGTTGATGAGCACGAGGCAGACCGGGAACAGGATCGACCCCGAGCCGATGAGCAGCACCCAGAGCAGTGTGAGCGTCGCGGGCGCGAGCAGCAGGCCGAGGTAGCCGAGCACGAAGCTCGCGACACCGGCGGCGATCAGCCAGCCGACATTGCGCAGCCGCGCGACGAACAGGGGTGCGATGAGCGCGCCGGGCACGCTGATGATGCCGGTGACGGCGAGCAGCACACCGGCCTCGGTCGGCGTCGAGCCGGCGATGTCGCCGAGGATCTCGGGCAGCCACGCGAAAGCGGCGTAGGTGCAGATCGTGCTGGTCGAGAACACGACGGTGATCGACAGTGCCACGCGGGACCGCCACAGTCGCGTGACGAGGGCGGCAGGCGGGGACTCGACGGCGACGGCGTCCGAGAGTCGCCGGCGGCGCTCCCGCGCGATGATGACGAGCCACGGCATGAGCGCGACCACCGAGGTCACCGACCAGACGCCGAGCGAGAACCGCCAGCCGATCTGCTCGGCGATCGGAGCGGCGACCGCGGCGGGCACCGCAGTGCTCACGCCCACGATGCAGACGTAGACGGCGGTCAGCAGCGCCACCCGGTCGGAGAAGTAGCGCCGCACGATCGGCGGCAACAGCACGTTGCCGATGCCCGTACCGGTGAGCGCGACAACGCTGCCGACGAGCAGCACCGCGAAGCTCGGGGCGAACGCGCGTACCAGATGGCCGAGGGTCATGAGTATCAGCGCGAGCACGATGCCGCCGTCGAGGCCGACGCCGCGGGCGACGCGCGGCGCGACGAACCCGGACGCCGCCAACAGGATGGGTGGCAACGTGCCGAGCAGCCCGACGCCGATGTTCGAGATCGGGATGTCCACCCGGATGTCGCCGAGGATCGTTGATACCGCCGCAACCGCCTGCCGCAGGGTGAGCGCGACGAGCACGATGCCCAGCAGCGCGGCCGTGCGTCCCGCCCACAGCGGAAAGGGGCGGTGCTCGGACATTTCCCGAGTCTAGTCCTCCGGCCCGGGATTGTGATCATGGGCGTCGGTCCGGGGAGATCGTGGACGGTTTCCGTCCGGAGCTGACGAAAATCGTCCACGATCTCCTCGACCGACCGCTGATCAGGTGACTGTGACGGTCAGGTTGAGCGAGCGGGTCTCCCCGCCGGTGTAGGTGATCGTCACGCGGGCGGTGAAGGTGCCCTTGCGCGCGTAGCTGTGACTCGTCGACCGCAGCGTCGCACCGTGCGCCACCGCGCTGTTGTCGCCGTAGTCCCACGCGTAGTCGGTGATGCTCTGCCCCGACGGCGCGGTGGCGGTGGCCGTCAGCGTGGTGGTCAGCGGTGCGGCGCCGCCGGTCGGGTTGGCCGCGATCGACAGGGTTCCGCCCGGCTCCTGCTTGACGCCGGCGCCGTTGAACCGCATCCAGTCCAGCGACATCAGGTCCGGGGTGCCGCCGACCTGGGCGGCGTTGACGAACTTCGCGTACAGGGTGGTGGTGCCGGTCGGCTTGTTGGTCAGCGTGACCGTGGGCGACACCAGGTTGTCCCACCCTCCGGTCGAGCCGATGGTGGCCGTACCGATGAGGGTGCCGGTGGGCGAGCCGGTCCGCAGCTCGACGGTGCCGCCGAGGCCGCCGTTGGTCACCCCGAGCGTCACCGAGCCGATGTTGCGCAGGTCCACCGGCCCGTACGCCGCCCAGTCGTTGTGGTCGACGTCGCCGAGCCGCTTGCCGGCGCGGGCGGTGGCCCGGTCGTTGACGATCAGGCCGGACTGGGCGCTGAAGTGTTCAGCCTCCTTGCTCTTGGGTTGCAGCTGGACCCGGGTCGAGCCGGTGAGTGCCGGTACGCCGCCGGCCGCGCCACCGTCGGTGTACTGCGCGGTGATCAGGGTGTAGAGGTTCTGCCCCGGCCCGTGCCCGTCACCGGCGTCGGCCTCGGTGGCGAGCAGCCCCGAGCAGCCGGTGTAGACGTCCAGCGGGTGGGCGTGCGTGTCGTGGCCGAGCTGCGTCTGCACGGTCACCTTGGCGCAGTCGATGGTGGTGTCCTCCGGGTCGGTGACCGTCACCGTGTACGGGATCTTGTCGCCGAAGTCGAAGAACCCGCCGTCGGGCACGGTGATGGTGACCGTCGGCCGGGTGTTGCCGACCACGACATCGGTGACGGCGGTGGCGGTCAGGCCGTTGCCGCTGTTGCGGACGGTCAGCCGGGCGGTGAACTTCCCGGCCGCCGCGTACGTGAAGCTCGGGTTGGCGACGGTGGAGTCGGTGGTGCCGTCGTTGGTGAAGTCCCAGGCGTAGCTGAGCGCGGTCCCGTCGCCGGCTGTCGTGCCGGCCGAGGAGAAGCTGACCGTCAGCGGGGTACGCCCGGTGTCCGGAGTGGCGGTGATCTTCGCGGTCGGTGGCCGGCCGTTCGCCACGTAGTCGATCCGGTAGATGCCGGCGCCGGCGTTGCTGCCGCCGCGACCGCTGCCGGTGCCCTCGCCGAAGTCGATGACGTAGAGCGACCCGTCCGGGCCGAACTCCGCCTCGAAGGGCTGGATCCAGCTCATGTTCTCGAAGATCCCGTTGATCGACTGGAGGTCGCCGACGGCGGTGGGCGCGAAGCGTGAGTTGCCGAACGTCTGCGCCGTCTTGTGGATCGAGAGCGTCTTGAACCACTTGCGGGTGAACTCGTACGTGATCCACTTGCCCTCGAAGTACTCCGGGAACTTGGTGGTACGGGTGTTCGCCGGGTCGAAGTCGTAGACCGGACCGCTCATCGGCCCGCCTCCGCCGGTGCCCACCTCGGGGAACTGGGTGGAGGCGGAGTACGCGTACCAGACCAGCGCCGGCCTCGCCGCCGGAAGGGTGGTCAGGCCGGTGTTGTTGGGCGAGTTGTTCACCGGCGCCGCGCAGTTGAACTTCGCCCCGGAGGTGCTGGTGGCGAAGTTGTAGTCGTTGAACGGGATGTTGTTGCCCACGCAGTACGGCCAGCCGTAGTTGCCGGCGGTCGTGATGCGGTTGAACTCGACCGTCCCCTCCGGTCCACGGTTCGCATCCGCGGCGCGGGCGTCCGGGCCGTAGTCACCGACGAGCACCGCGTTCGTCCCCGGCTCGATGGTGATCCGGAACGGGTTGCGCATGCCCATCGCGTAGATCTCCGGTCGGGTCCGGGCGGTGCCGGCCGGGAAGAGGTTGCCGCTGGGCACGGTGTACGTGCCGTCGGCCTGCGGGGTGATCCGCAGGATCTTGCCGCGCAGGTCGTTGGTGTTGCCGGCGGTGCCCTGGGCGTCCCAGGCGGCCCGCCCGGACTGCTCGTCGATCGGGGTGTAACCGCTGGACGCGAAGGGGTCGGTGTTGTCGCCGATCGCGGCGTACAGGCGACCGGCCGCGTCCATGGCCAGCGATCCGCCCATGTGCGAGTTGGCCCGACCCACGCCCCGGTACGTCGGGACGGTCAGCAGCCGCTTCTCCGAGGAGAGCGCGACGCTGTTGTTCGCGACCGTGAACCGGGACAGGTTGAGCTGCTTGAGAGTCTTGTCCGACCAGAGCAGGTAGACCCAGCCGTTGCTGGCGAAGTTGCGGTCCAGGGTCATCCCGAGCAGTCCGTCGGACTGGTCGGTCATCGCCGAGGTGTAGGCGAAGTCGAGCAGCGTGGTGACCTGGAGCGTGTCCGAGTCGACCACCTTGAGCGCGCCCGTGCGCTGGATGTAGTAGACCTTGCGGTCGGGCGCGACGGCCAGTTCGAACGGGTCGGCCAGGTTCTCGGTGACCAGCCCGACCCGCTCGAAGGTGCCGGTCCTGGTGGCCGAGCAGTCACCCGCGACCGCGCCCGCGGCCCATTCGATGCCGTAGCGCAGGTGCTCCAGGAACGGGGCGCTGCTGAACTGGGCGCTGGCGTGTCCACCGGCCGTGAACCAGGAGCGACCACCGTCGTAGCGCTGACACCAGGAGTACGCGTGGTCGACGCCCTCGTCCAGGCCGCTGATCCCGTCGCGCACCTTGATCTGCGCGAGGGTGTGCACCTTGCCGGTCGGGTTGGTCCGCCAGTTGTACCACTCCTCGCTCTGCTCCCACAGCTCCGGCAGGTTCCGGGTGGAGGGGTGGGCGCGGTCGAGGACCTTCACCCGTCCGGGGTACGTGCCGCCGGTGGCCGAGAAGTCGGGGTGGTAGTCGAAGATGGTGCCGACCAGGCCCTCGTACCAGGGCCAGTCGCGTTCACTGGCGGAGGCGGCGTGCAGGCCGGCCCAGCCGCCGCCGTTGCGGATAAACGTCTGCAACGCCGCCCGCTGGCTGGCGTTGAGCAGGTCACCCGAGGCCGGGGTGGAGTTGGTGTTGTTGAAGACCAGGGCGTCGAAGGTGGCGAGGTTGGCGTCGGTGAAGGCGCCGGCGTCGGTGGTGGCGACGACCTCGAAGTTGTGGGTGGCACCGAGTTGCTGGATCGCGGCGACGCCGGCCGGGATCGAGTCGTGGTAGAAGTTGGTGATCTTCGAGAAGACCAGCACCCGGAAGCGTGGGGCGGCCTCGGCGGGCAGGGCGGTGGTGGTGCTCAGGACGGTGGCGACGGTGAGCAGGACGAGGCAGATCGCGCGCAGGTGTCTGGGCATGGGGGCGCTCCCTGTCGGACGGTGAGGGTCGGAAAGCGCTTTCTCGCTGCCCGGATCACGGTACTGACGCGCAGTTACGAACGTCAATAGAGCAGAGGTAAGCGGTTTCCTGGTGGATCGCCGTCCAGCGTCCCCGCCCTCGCCCCGAACCGAGGAGCCCGCCGTGCACGTCGACCTCGCCACGAGCGCCGGTAGCGCCGGCCGGCCGAACGAGGACTTCGTCGGAGCCGTCCCCGGCGCCGTCGTACTGCTCGACGGCGCCGGCATCCCCGGCGCCGAAAGGCTCTGCGCGCACGGCGTCGCCTGGTACACCCAGCGTCTCGGTGGGACGCTGCTCGGCAGCCTCTCGCGGGCCGACGGACGCGACCTCGCGGCCGTCCTCGCCGACGCCATCGGCGAGACGGCCGCCGCCCACCGCGGCACCTGTGACATCGCCGATCCCCGCAGCCCGCAGGCCACCGTCCTGATGGTCCGCGCCCACCGGGGACGGCTGGAGCACCTCCTGCTCGCGGACTCGTACCTCGTCCTCGACCAGGTCGGCGGCGGCGTGCGGTTGGTCACCGACGAGCGCGAGGTGGTCGCCAGGCGGGAGTGCTCGATGCCCCTGAACGGCATTCCACCCGCAACACCGGAGTACGACCAGATCCGCGCCACCTGCGCCGCCGCGCTACGCGCTCGCCGCAACCGGCCGGGCGGCTACTGGATCGCCAAGGACGATCCGCGCGCGGCATGGGAGGCGGTGACCGGCAGCACTGACCTCGACGAGCTGGACGGCATCGCGTTGCTCAGCAACGGCGCCAGCCGGATCGTCAGCCCGTACGCCCTGACCGACTGGCCCGGGGTACGCGAACTGCTCGCCACCGAGGGTTCGTCCGCCGTCATCCGCCGCGTGCGCGAGTTCGAGGCGAAGGTGAGCGGCGGCCCCGACGCCCCGGTCCCCGACGACGCCACCGTGGCCCACTACCGTCCGATGGCGTGATCGAGTACGAGTTCGAGGGCGCCGTGTGGGAGTGGCGAGGCTACAACGTGCCGGTGGGCGTCGCCCTGGCCGGACGCCGTGCAGCAGGCGCCCGACCAGAGTCGCCCCGCTAGAGGTACGGGCGCGTGATCAGCTCGATCGCGTGTCCTGCGGGGTCCTTGAAGTACACCCCGCGACCACCGTGCTCACTGTTGGTCTCTCCGGGCCGCTTCATCTGTGGGTCCGCCCAGTACGTGATGCCTCGTTCCTCGATGTACGCCAGGCACCGCCCGAACAACTCGTCGTCGACGAGGAACGCGTAGTGCTGCATCTGGATGTCCACCGGCGGCTCGGCGAACTGGAGCAGTACACCCTCGTCCAGCAGGACGTTGACGAACAGCCCCCACGAGGGTGCCTCCGGGAGTCCGAACAGTTCCCGGTAGAACGCCGCCGACGCGTGCTTGTCCGTCGCGGCGATGATCGTGTGGTTGAACGTGACTGTCACGCGTACCCGTCTTTCGGTCGATCCGAAGACCCGACCGGAAGATCACGGCGTCCAGCAGCCGTACTGAATGACAGACCCCGAAGGCGGCAACGCCCCGGACCCATGCGGCAGACGCGTACGCGTCGACTCGGCATGGCGGCTGAAGTAGCCAGAACCTCCGGGGGTAGGCCCATCTGGGGCGCACAAGGAGGCTAACACGACGTCCTCTCACGCGCGTGACGACAACGCGCGGCCCGCGAACTCGGAGCTCCTGGCTATCGTTCTACTCCGGGGCCGCCCACCCGCCCCTCGCTACGGCCGATCCGTCGCCAACAGCAGCGCCTCCGCGCCGACCGGGCGGAACCCGGCCGCCTGGAAGGCGCGCACGCTGCGGGCGTTGCCGGCGGCCTGCTGCGCCCAGAGCGGTTGCCCGTCGGGTACGAGGTGCCGGGCGGCCGTGGCCAGTGCCCGGCCCAGGCCCCGGTGGCGGCAGTCCTCGTCGACCTCGATCGCCGTCTCCCAGCGGCCCGCCACGCCTCGGCCCAGGACGACCACCCCGCCGTCGGCGGCCCAGACCCGGACGTCGTCACGTCGCCGCCGTGCCCGGCCCGCACGAGCGTGCCCGGCGTCCGGAACCTCGATCAGTCGCAGCGGGGGTGGCCCGGGCAGCGAACTCGCGACCGTCAACAGGTCGATGGTGTCGGTGGATCGCCCGGTGCGGTCGAGCAGCGCGGCGAGGAAACGCGGGTTCATCGTGGCCGCCAGGCCGTCGCAGTCGAGGGTCGCCAGCGTGTGGCGTACCCAGTCGGGGTCTTCGTCGATGAACACCACGGAGTGCGCGGTGAACGCGACGACTCCGGCGTCTCGGTGACACGGCTGCGGTACGACGGTGGTCCCGCCGTCCGCCGGCGGAAAGTGCCCGTTCGCCGCGGCCCGCAGGATGTCGGCCAGCGTACTCCCGGCGATCGTCGTCTCCTCGGGTCGGTGAAACGCGCTCGGCGGCCGGCGCGTGACGCGCCGACCGCCGAGGTGGTCCGGTGTCAGCTTCCGGTGCAGGTGGCGGTGGCGCCGCCGCCGTTTCCGGTGCCCTGGAATCCGAAACTGGTGGTCTGGCCCGCGGCCAGCCGCCCATTGTAGCTCTGGTTGGCGACGGTGACGGTGCCGCTGCTACCGGTCGCGACGCCGTTCCACAGCGAGGTGATTGTGGCGCCGCTCGGCAGGTTGAGGGTGACCCGCCAACCGCTGAGCGCGGTGCTTGCGGCGGTGACGGTGACGTTGGCGACGAAACCGCCGTTCCACTGGTCCTGCACGGCGTAGGTGGCGGTGCAGGCGGCACCCGTGGGTGGGGGCGTCGTGGGCGGTGGGGTGGTGGGCGGCGGCGTGGTGGGCGGGGGAGTGGTCGGAGGCGGAGTGGTCGGAGGCGGAGTCGTGGGCGGGGGCGTGGTCGGCGGAGTGCCGGGGTCCAGCGTCAGGTTCTTCTGCTGGACCGTCCACTGGGTACGGCAGAGACCGCAGTTGGACCCGACGAAGTTGGCGCCGGCGGTGGTGTCGCCCTTGAGACGCCACTTGAGGTAGAGCACCGCGACGCGGCCGAACTCGCCGCCGTTGGTCTGGTCGTAGGTGCCGCCGTGCCCGACGTTGAGGTTGCCCATGAAGGCGGGCAGCCCGGAGGGCAGCTTGCCCCAGTCGTCGATGGCGTTCGGGTAGGCGATGTCGCTGGGCCCGCCGACGAAGTAGGCGATCGGCTTGGTCAGTCTCCTGAGCTGGTAGTCGTCGGCGTCGTTGAGCAGGCCGCTGCTGAAGATGCCGGTGGTGGTGACGCGCGCGTCGTTGGAGACGGCGTACGCCTCGAGCCCGCCGCAGGAGAAGCCCGCGACCGCGACCTTCGTCGTGTCGATCTTGTTGAAGTACATGCTGCCCTGCCGGGAGTTCTCCGCAATGGCCCAGTCGATGGACTGGGTGAGCATCTGGGAGTTGGTGGAGCCCGAGCCGTTCGGGGCGCCGTTGGCGATGGCGAGGAAGCCGTGCGAGGCGATCTCACGCAGGAAGTTGCCCTGGGAGAGGCCGTTGGCCGAGCACCCGCCGTTGCCCCAGACGAAGATGGGCAGGCGTTCGGACGGAAGCGTCTGCGGCCGGAAGATGGTGTGGTTGGCCAGGCTGGCCGAGGTTTCGTAGTCGGCGGGATAGGGGCCGGACCCGCCGACGGCGGCATCGGCGGGTGTCGCGCCGAGCGTGATGATCATCGTGGCGATCGGGACGACGGCGGCCGCCAGGCCCGCGTAGATCTTCGATCTTCTTCTCATGCACCCCTCCAACGGATGTCACGTGGGGCTCCCCGCGGCGGCGGTGGCGGCTGTACGTTCGCGCGGCGACCGGTGGGTCGGCGCAGGCCACGGGCCAGGTCGATAGGTACGCGTCGACCACCCGGCGGGGTCCCCACAGGCGATCCGATGGGAGCGGTGTGCAGTTACTATCACTGTCGCAACGAAAAGTGTCAATGTCTCGGGTGTTCCGCCGCCGTCATCGGCCCGCCCTGCCGCTGGCACCCGGCCCGGCCGCCGAGGAATCCTCCGACGCCTCGAAATGGGTGATCCACACGGCGGCGTCCGGCCAGTGCGGTGTCGCCACCTCGACCAGCCGCGCTTGCGCGAGCGCGCCGAGCGCGGAGTGGACCTCCAGGAAGGTGTCCCGGGCCTCCTGGCGGGGCCAGGGCGTCGGCAGCAGGTGATCGGGCAGGTCCGGGTCGATGTCGGCGAACCTGCGCCAGGAGTCCATGGCCGAGGTCCGGGCCACCAGTGCCTGGGCCGGGCCTACCTCGTTGCTGCGCACCGCCACCCGCAGGCGCGCGTACCGCTGGATGAAGGCCGAGTACGCGGACGCGAGCGCGGTCAGGTCGTACGCGGCGGCCGGCCCGTGTGGTCCGGACTCCTCGTCGAACCGGACGTGCATGACCGACCACCGAGCGCCCCTGACGTCGTCCAGCAGCTCGCTCAGCGCCCTCCTGGCTGGCGCGGCGTCCGAGCCTGGCCGGATCCACACGCTGTCGTACAGGCCCGCGAAGCGCAACGCGCCCAACGCCCGGCGCACCGCGTGCCGGGACGCCTGTCCGGAATTCGGGATCGAGAAGGTGGCCAGCACCCAGTCGCCCGTCCAGTGTGGTGGCTGCGCGCCGAAGGTCAGGAACTGCCGCATCCGCGCCCGGTGCCGGGCGATCGCCCCGGACGTCAGGTGGTAGACCGGGGGCCGCCGGCTCGCCCGCATCGCGATGAGGCCACGCTTGACCAGCCGGGACAGGGCGGCACGGGCACTGGACTCACTGACGCCGAACTCGCGCAGGATCGCGATGACCGCCGCCGACGGCAGATCGGCGTCCGCCGAGTCGAGATACTCGCCGAGCACGGTCGCCAACAGGTGCTGCGGGCTGGACCCGACCTGGGCCCGGGGAACTCGCACGTCGTCACCGTCCACGCCACCAGATTGCCGCACCCAGTGGCGCACAGCTCGTCAGCTCAACCCGGCGGCCTTGTGCAGCAGCACCGAGCGTTCGCGCTGGTTGGCGCAAAGCCGTGCCGCCGCCTCCCATTCGGCGCGGGCTTCCGTACGCCGGCCGAGTCGCGCCAGCAACTCGCCGCGCACGGTCGGGACCAGTTGTGACCCGGGGAGCCGACCTGCGGCAACCAGCTCGTCCACGATGGCCAGCGCCCGCGCCGGGCCGGAGGCCATGGCCACGGCGACGGCCCGGTTGAGATCGACCACCGGCGACGGCGCGACCCGGCCGAGCGCGTCGTAGAGCGCCACGATGCTGTCCCAGTCGGTCGCCTCCACGGAGGGCGCCGAGGCGTGCGCGGCGGCGATCGCGGCCTGTAGGCCGTAGCGGCCGAGACCGCCGCTCGACGCCCGGGCCAGCGCGGTCAGTCCTCGGCGGATAGCGGAGGCGTCCCACCGCCGTCGGTCCTGCTCGTCGAGCAGGACCGGAGTGCCGTCCGGGTCGGTCCGGGCGGGGAACCGCGCGGCTGTCAGCTCGCACAGCGCGAGCAGGCCGTGCACCTCCGGCTCGTCGGGTTGGAGCGTGGCCAGCGTACGAGTCAGTCGGATCGCCTCGTACGCGACGTCGGGGCGCAGCAGGCGGTCGCCCGAGGTGGCCGTCGACCCCTCGGTGAAGATCAGGTACAGGACGTGGAGCACGCCGTCCAGCCGTGCCCGACGCTCGCCGGCCGGGGGCAGCTCGAACGGCACCCCAGCCGCCGCGATCGTCTTCTTGGCGCGGGTGATGCGGGCCTGCACGGTCGGCACGGGCACGAGGAACGCGCGGGCGATCTCCTCGCTGGACAGCCCGCCGACCACCCGCAGGGTCAGCGCCACCCGCGCCTCGGGGGAGAGCACCGGGTGGCAGCTGACGAACATCAGGGCGAGGATGTCGTCGTCGATGCGATCGGGGTCGACGGCCTCGTCCAGGTCCTCGCCCGTCGCCGCGTCGACCGCCAGCAGCGCATAGCGCTCCCGCAGGGCGGTCCGGCGGCGGATCGTGTCGATGGCGCGTCGTCGCGCGGTGGCCATGAGCCAGCCGGCCGGATTGGCCGGGGAGGCGCGCGGCCAGGACACCAGCGCCTCGGCCACCGCCTCCTGGGCGGCATCCTCGGCCAGCCCGACGTCACCGGTGAACCGGGTCAGCGCGGCGACGATCCGCGCCGACTCGACCCGCCAGACGGCCTCGACGTCGGCCGTACCCATCAGGGCTGACCGTTGGTGAGGCTGCCCGGCGGGACCTCGTCGGCCTCGGCCACCCGCCGGACCTCGATCTTGGACCCACGGACCGCCGGCACCCGCCTGGCCCACTCGACGGCCTCCTGCTTCGAGGCGACGTCGAGCAGGAAGTAGCCCCCGAACAGCTCCCTGGTCTCGCCGTACGGGCCGTCCGTGACCACGGGCGCGTCGCCGCCGAAATCCACCACGACGCCCTGGCCCGGATCGTCCAGCCCTTCGGCCGCGAGGAGGACACCGGCCTTCAGCATCTCCTCGATGAACCGGCCGGTCGCGGCCATCGCCTCGTCGATCGACGCCATCATGGCCGCGTTCGACTCGTCGGTGCCCCGCATGATCAGCATGTACTTCGCCATCGCCTTCTCCTCCTTCGGCGGGGTCGCCGCTCGCCCCTCGCGCCTCTTCGTCGACCGAGCGGACCGCGGATCGACACCGCCGCAGAGAATTCTCCGACCGACCGTATGGCGCGGGCTGCCGGATCGCCGCCCGGACTCCGCCTCGGCTCGACCGCCCTTATGAAACAGGCCCTGACGCCCAGGAGGGGCGCCAGGTCGTCGCGGGTGACGGAGTCAGGCCCGCGCAGTGGTCCAGCACCGCGCCCAGGCCCGGGTGCGGGTTCGCGCGGCGCAGCAGGAGGGAGATCGGGTACGCGAGCGTCGGGCGCGCGATCGGGATGCGGCGCAGATCGTGGCTCGTCGGCCAGAGGTACCGGTCGCGCGCGCCCACGAGGGTCGCCACGTCGGCGGACTCCGCGAGGATGTCGAGCAGTACCTCGTCGCCGAAGTGCGGGCCGGCGGCGTCGATCCGCAGGTCGAAGGCGGTGGTGAGCTGGTCGTAGAAGTCCGCCCACTCGGAGCGCGGCGCGATGCCGGGCACCCAGATCCGGTGTCCCCGGAGCTGGGTCGGCGTCAGCGTGCGGGCGGAAGCGAGCGGGTGCCGGGGGCCGACGAGCAGTTCCAGCGCCGAGTCGAAGGCGTGGACCATCCGCACGTCGCGCGGCAGCGTCGCCGGATCGGTGACGGACCGGAACGAGGCGTCGACGTCGCCCGCCTGGACGGCGGCGACCGCCTCGCGCGGGTCGTCGACCCGCAGTGTCACGACGTCGAGGTTGATCTCCGGATGCGAGCGCCAGTAGTCGTGCAGGACGACGGCCTGCGCCGAGCGCAGGCCGAGAACGTCGATCCGCAGGGCCCGCGAGCCCGGTCTGATCGCGGCGACCGCGCGGTCCACCCCGGCGACGATGCCCCGGGCGTGCGGGAGGAACGCCTGGCCGTCGAGCGTCAGCTCGACCCCTCGGGGGGTACGCGTGAACAACCGGACGTCGAGCGCGCGTTCGAGAGCCGCGATCCGCTTCGACACGGCCTGCTGCGTCACGCCCAGCTCGTCGGCCGCGTGCTGCAACTGCCTGAACTCCGCTGCCCGCACGAACGATCGCACCGCTTCGGTATCCACCGGCTGATTATGTACCCGCACAACCAATGGTTGTGACGAGGCCGTGGTCGGTTGTTTGCTTCCGAGCCCGCTGCCGCGATCTGCTTCCCCGGACCCGCTCATCGGTTGTCACGGGGGAGTCGGATGCGCGATCGGTTGGGGCCCAACTTCGGGTGGCTGTGGTCGGCCTACGCCGTGAGCACGTACGGCACATGGATCGCCTACGGCGCGTTCGGGCTGATCGCGGTCCGCGTGCTGAACTCCTCGGCGTTCGCGGTGTCGGTGCTGGAGGCGGCCGGGCCCGCGGTCGCGGCGGTCGTGGCGTTCGCGCTCGGGCCCTGGGTCGAACACCGGGCGAAGCGTCCGGTGCTGGTCGCCATGGACCTGATCCGGTTCGCGGCGATGGCGAGCGTCCCGGTCGCGTACGCCCTCGGTCTGCTGTCGTACGGCCAGTTGCTGATCGTCTCGGTCGTCGGTGGCTCCGCGGGCATCGCGTTCGCCGCGGCGTCCGGCGCGTACCTCAAGCATCTCCTTCGTGGCGACCACCTGCTGGTCGCCAACGGCCGGTTCGAGGGCACGGCCTGGGCGGCGACGGCGGCCGGACCGCCCCTCGGCGGCGCGCTCGTCGGACTGCTCGGCCCGGTCGTCACCGTCGGAGTCGACGCCGTCAGTTACCTGCTGTCGGCGCTCGCGGTCCTGCGCGTGCGCGGCGGTGACGTCGCGTCACCCCGCGACCGCGCGAGCGGGCTGCGGCCCGCCGACCTTCGGCACGGGTGGCGGGTCATCCTCGGTGACGGCGTTCTGCGGAGGTTGTTCCTCAACTCGGTCCTGGTCGGCGGCCTCATCATGGCCACCGCCCCGCTGCTGGCCGTACTCCTGCTCGGGCAGTACCACTTCCCGGCGTGGCAGTACGGTCTCGCCTTCGGCGTTCCGGCGCTCGGCGGCCTGGTGGGCGCGCGCCTGTCCGCACGCCTCGTGGCCCGCCACGGCCGACACCAGGTCATGATCGTCTTCGGGTGGTTGCGCGCGGTCTTCCCACTCGGTCTCGCGTTCGTCCGGCCGGGCGTCCCCGGGCTCCTCACCGTGATCGTCGTCGAGGGACTGCTGATCACCTGCATGGGCGTCTTCAACCCGATCTCCGCGACCGAGCGGCTGCGCCGCATCCCGCTCAGCCACACCGTCCGTGTCCTCACCACGTGGAGCGCCGTCAGCAGGATCGTCCAGGCGGCCCTGGTCGTGATCTGGGGCGGCCTCGCGACCCTCACCGGTCCGCTCACGGCGATCACCATCGCCGGCGTGCTCCTGCTCGCCACCCCGCTCCTGCTGCCCAACCGGCGGCGAACGGTCTCGACGGCCTCTGTCGCGTCCGCCTCCGCCTCCGTGGCCGCCGACGGCAGCGGTTGCCCGTCGCGTCGATGTGCTGATGAGCGGTATACCTCAGAGGTATAAATATGAATCTGAGGTATACCGACGTTCGGCATGCCCTCATCCTTGCGGGTCCGTCAGACCAATGGCGCCTGCGCCGATCGGTCACCGTCACCGGCCGCGCGGACGCCCTCGGGAGCGGTGATGATCCGGCTCGGCAGCACCGGCGCGTCCCGGCCCGTGCCCCGGTGCGCGCCGCCGTCGGTCGACTGTTCGTGGTAGTCCTGCTCGACGTTGACCGACCAGACGTCGTGGGCGCTGCCGGTGACGATGTTCTCCACGGTCAGCATCGCGGTGAGCATCGAGTGGTCCTGGTTGTTGTAGCGGTGCATGCCGTTGCGTCCCACCGGGTGCACGTTCGGCACGGCCTCGGCCAGCCACGCCCGGATCACCTCGACGTTGTGCTGGTAGCGCTCGTCGTACACCGGGTAGGCCTTCGGCATGCGCACGACGTGGCCGGCCTCCACCACCCCCGGGCGGACCAGGCCCAACCGCTCCAGCTCCGTGGTCGCGAGGGCCACCAGGTCGGCATCGGGGCTACGCCACATCTCGTCGTCCTCGAAGACGAAGTACTCCAGGCCCAGGCAGGTGCGTCCGTCCTTCACCAGGTACGGCGACCAGGAGCCGAAGTTCTGGATCCGGCCCACCCGCACCGCGGGATCGTGCACGTAGATCCAGTTGTCGGGGAACGAGAACTCGGCCGGCACCACCAGCGCGACGGTCAGGAAGTCGCGGTAGCGCAGGTCGGTGGCGCAGGCCAGCACGTGCGGAGGCGCCGGCGGGCGGATCGCGGCGACCAGCTCCGAGATCGGCATCGACGAGATCACGTCGTCGGCCGGCTCGGTACGCTGCCCGGCCACGCCGTTGACCGTCACGCTGATCGCCCGACGTCGTTTCGGGTCGCGGTGCACGGCGGTCACCCAGGTGCCGGTCGAGACCTCCCCACCGCGCTGGCGTACCTGGTCGGCGCAGCGTTCCCACATCATCCCCGGCCCGTACTTCGGGTACTGGAACTCCTCGATCAGGCTGGTCACGTCGGTGCGGCCGCGTCCGGGCCGCACCGCGTTGCGGATCGCCGTGGCCAGTGACAGGTTCTTGATCCGCTGCGCGGCCCAGTCGGCCCGCAGCCGGTCCGCGGGCATACCCCAGACCTTCTCGGTGTACGTCTTGAAGAAGATCGAGTACAGCCGCCAGCCGAATCGGGCCGACACCCAGCCCTCGAAGTGCGACTGGTCGCGCGGCGGGCGAACCCGCGCCCGGGCGTACGAGGCGAGGCACCGCACCGCCTCCGGCAGACCCAGGTTGCGCAGCGCGTTCGTCGCGCTCAACGGGTAGTTGAACAGGGCGCCCCGGTAGAAGATCCGGCTCATCCGGGGTCGGGTCAGGAAGTCCTCGTCCGGCAGGATCTCGTGCCAGAACGCCTCCACCCGGGGGACCTTGGTGAAGAACCGGTGTCCGCCGATGTCGAAGCGCCACCCGTCCCGCTCCACGGTCCGGCTGATTCCGCCCACCACCTCGTCGGCCTCGAAGACCCGTACCGGCCGTCCGTGGCGGAGCAACTCGTACGCCGCGGTGAGCCCTGCCGGCCCCGCGCCGATGACCACCGTGCCGTGCTGCTCGCTCATGCCGCCGTACTCCCTGTTGCTGGTCGAGGCGGCCCGCGTACCCGTTATGCCCGGGATGTCACCTCCGGTCCTGATGGGTTTCTCCTCCGGCGAGGGTCGCCGGGGCGTACAACGGGGAGGGCGGCGGGCGGTTCGGCGGACCGGGGGAGCGGGGCGGATGCACCGGTGGCGAGGCGGCCGGCGGCGCGTGGCGGCGCTGGCCGGGGCGGGCGCGCGACTGATCCACCGGGTGCCGCCGCCCTGGCCGTACCTGATCGGGCTCTTCCTCGGCGCGAAGCTGCTGCTGACCCTGCTCGGCCTGGTGGTCCTGCACGCCTGGGACGGCGTTCCCGGCGCGCCCCCGCCAAACGAGGCGCTGATGTGGGCGCAGCAGCGGGAGATCTCCGGGCACCGGTGGATCTCCTTCTGGTTCGCCTGGGACGCGCTGCTCTACCTGGGGTTGAGTGAGCTGCCGCTGACCGGGCGACCGTGGGGGGACTTCGGCTTTCCGCTGCTCTACCCCTTCCTCGCCCGGCCGGTCGGCGCGCTGCTGGGCGGCGACAACGCGCTGGCCCTGCTGTTGATCAGCAATGTCGCGTTCCTGGGCGCCCTCGGGTACGGCTACCGGCTGGCCGAGCTGCTGTTCGGTGACGGCGACGCGGCGCGTCGATTCACCCGCTACCTGGTGCTGCTCCCGACGGCCTTCCTGTTCCAGGCCGCGCTGACCGAGTCGCTGTTCGTCTGCCTCGCGCTGGCCGCCTTCTACTACGCCGAGCGCCGCCGGTGGCTGCTGGTCGGTGTGATCGGCTACTTCCTGGCGATGAGTCGGTCTCTCGGACTGCTCGTCGCCCTGCCGTTGGCGCTGGTGCTGCTGCGCCAGCACGACTGGCGCCTCGGTCCGCGTGCCCTGCTCGGATACCTGCGGACCGGGTGGCCGTTGTTGCTGCTGCCCGCCGGATGGTTCACCTTCATGGCGTTCTGCAAGTGGCGTGGCGGCGACTGGTTCGCCTACCAGCACGCCCAGAAGGCCGGCTGGGGGATCGAGGCGCAGAACCCCTTTCCGGTGGTGCTGGACGGACTCACCGGCGAGCCGCGCGACGCGGCCCGGGTCCTGTTCGCCCTGGTCGTGCTCGCCGTCCTGGCTGTCGGTGTCCGCCGTCGGGAACTGCCCTACCTGGTCTACGGCGTGCTCATGGTGGTGGTGCCGCTGTCGCTGGGCCCGGCGGTCTACAAGAGCCTGCTGCGCTACCTGCTGGCCGCGTTCCCGGTGGCCCTGGTGCTGACCCGGTGGGCCCGCCGCGCGAGCGTCGACGTGTGGCTCACGGCGGCGCTCGCCCTCGTGCAGGGCGCGTTGTTCGTGCTCTGGCTCACCTATTGGACCCACATGATCATCTGATTGGAGGGACGTCGGTCGGGGCAGGATGAGGCGATGACCGAGCCACGGGTACGCCTCGACGACCTGGGCGCGTGGCTGATCAAGGGCAACGCGGACACGGTCGACCTCGCCGCCCGCTTCGCCCACGAACCGCTGGTGACGAGCTGGTGCGTACGCCCCGGCTACCGGGCGCGGCTGATGCGGGCCGGGCAGCCGGTGGTCTTCTGGGCCAGCGGCAGCCGCGCCCGCCTGCCCTACGGCGTGTGGGGCGTCGGGCGGGTCGCCGGACCGGCCGAGCCGGGGCCACCGGGCCAGCCCTGGTCGGTGCCCGTGGACCTGCCCATCCTCCCCGAGCGGGACCGGGTACCCCGAGGCGTCTTGCGCGCCGACGACCGCCTCGCCGCCCTGGAGGTGTTCCGTCAGCCGCAGGCGGCCAGTCCCTCGTACCTGACGGTGGCCCAGTTCGCCGCCCTGCGTACGCACCTGCCGGTCTGAGACTCAGCCGGCCTGTGCGAGGCTGCTCTCCGTCGTCGTACACCCAGACTCGGGAGGCTTCCGTGTTCGCCCTGGCGCTGACCGAGGACGTCGAGCTGCGCCCGCTGGAACCGTGGCGGGCCGAGGAGTTCCTCGCCCACCTCGACCGGGCGCGGGACCACATCCGCCCCTGGGTGTCGCCGTCCTTCGTCGCCACCGACCTGCCGTCGGCCCGAGCCGTGTTGCAGCGCTACGCCGACCGCTGGGCGGCCGACGCCGGCGGTATCTGGGGCCTGTGGTGGCGCGGCACGCTGGTCGGTGGCGTGATGTTCGTGTCGTTCGACGTCACGCTGGGCCTGTGCGAGGTCGGCTGCTGGCTGGAGCCGTCCGCCCAGGGCCGGGGATTCGTCGCCCCCGCGGTCCGGCGGATCGTCGACTGGGCGGTGCGTGAGCGCGGCATCCAGCGCGTCGAGTGGCGGACGAACGCCGCCAACGTGCGCAGCATCGCCCTGGCCCGCCGGCTGGGTCTGCGCCACGACGGCACCCTGCGCCAGGTCTACCCGGGGCCACACGGTCGCATCGACCTGGAGATCTGGTCGGTGCTGGCCGACGAGTGGCGGGCCGCGTCCGCACCGCCGCCACCCACCGTCCACTGACGACGACGGATTTCTGTCGTACCCGGGCGGCAGCATGCATCCATGGCCATCCCCGCGCTCACCCCGCATCCCGACCCGCCGCGCTCCGTGCCGCTGCGCGAGGCGCGCACCCGGTTCAGCCAGCTCGTCGCGTTGGCCGAGCTGACCGACGCGGTCACCGTCGTCACCCGCGACGGCGATCCCCGCCCGGTCGCCGCGATCGTTCCCGCCGCCGCGGCCCGCAGCGCCGCACAGGCCCGCGCCGACGCCGACCGGCTGGCGGCGGTCACCGCCGGATGGGCCCGCCGCCTCGACGAGCAGCACCGCCGCAGCAGCCAGCGGCACGCCGCCGAGCTGGGCGCGGTCCGCGCGGCGCTGGCCGAGGTGTGGGCCGAGCTGGACCGTCGGGTCGTCCCGGGCAGCGACCCGGCGCTGGCCCGGCTGCGCGCCGCGCACGCCGACCTGCTCGCCGACTGACCGCTGCATACCGGAACCGGCGTCTCACCGGAACCGGCGTCTCACCGGAACCGGCGTCTCACCGGAACCGGTGGCAGCTCGCGCACGGTCCGGCGTCGGCCTGCGCACCGTGCACCGGCGGCGCGCACGTGTTCCCGCATCGCGTGCAGCGGTGGCGCAGACGGTCCGGCATCGGCCTGCGTGCCGAGGCCGGGAGCCGCGGACACGCTCCGCTCGTCACACGTGGTGGCGGCGTCGGGTCGCCGCGCGGTGGCGAGCGTCAGGTCGTCGCGGGATAGGCGTGGGTCTCGGTCGCCTTGACCGCCACCCAGATCCGTTGGCCCGGGATCAGCCGGAGCTGGGCCGCCGCGGCCGGCGTGACGTCGGCGGCCACGCCGATGGGCCCGTCCACCTGCACCCGCACGTTGTCGCCGTGGCGCTGGACGCCGCTCACCGTGCCCGCCCAGGTGTTGCGAGGGCTGCCGTCGGGCCGCGACGGGTGCAGGGCGACCGCCGCCGGGCGGAACGCCACGAACGCGTCGCCGGCGAGCCGGTCGGCCACGCTCAGGGTCAACTCCGGCGCGACGCGTACGCCGTGGCCCTCGGCAAGACCCCGGTAGAGGTTCAGCCCGACCAGACGCGCCACGTAGTCGGTGCGCGGGCGGGCCGTGACGCTCGGACCGTCGCCTTCCTGGACGACCCGCCCGCCCTCGACGATGACCAGGCGGTCGGCCAGCGCCAACGCGTCCAGCGGATCGTGGGTGACCAGCACCGTCGCGCCCGGGTGCGCGGCCAGGTGGCGGTGCAGCTGCGCGCGGGTCTCCAGGCGGGTACGGGCGTCCAGAGCGGCCAGCGGCTCGTCGAGCAGCAGCAGCGACGGGCCGACAGCCAGCGCGCGGGCCAGCGCCACGCGCTGCGCCTGCCCACCGGAGAGCTGGCGGGGCTTGCGGTGCGCCTGGCCGTCGAGACCCACCCGGTCGAGCCAGCTCCGCGCGGTGGCCCGTGCCGTGCGCCGATCGATGCCGTGCCGGCGCGGCCCGAACGCCACGTTGTCCAACGCGTCGAGGTGCGGAAACAGCAGGTAGTCCTGGAAGACCACGCCGATGGGCCGGCGCTCGGTCGGCACCCAGGCCCGAGTCGCCGGTCGGTCCAGGTCGACACGGTCGAGGGTGACGTGTCCGGCGGTGAGCGGGTGCAGCCCGGCCAGCGCGCGCAGCGCGGTGGTCTTGCCGGCCCCGTTCGGCCCGAGCAGCGCGACGACCTCACCCGGCGCGACCCGCAGCGGTACGTCCAACCGGAAGGCGCCCCGGTCGACGACCAGCCGGGCATCCACCAGCGGCGCGGTCCCGGGCCGGTCGTCGGGTGGTGGCGCGGTCATGGACTGACCATCCAGCGGTCGCGCAGCGCGGCCAGGATGCCCACCGAGACGATCAGCAGCACCAGGCTGAGGACGATGGCGGACTCCAGGTCGGTCTCGAGCGCCAGGTAGACGGCTAACGGCATCGTCTGCGTACGCCCGGGGTAGTTGCCGGCGAAGGTGATGGTGGCGCCGAACTCGCCGAGCGCCCGTGCCCAGCACAGCACCGCGCCGGCGGCGAGCCCGGGTGCCACCAGCGGCAACGTGACGTGGGTGAAGGTGGTCCACCGGCTGGCGCCCAGTGTCGCGGCGGCCTCCTCGTAGCGGTGGTCGGCGGCGCGCAGCGCGCCCTCGACGGCGATGACGAGGAACGGCATGGCGACGAACGCCTCGGCCAGCACCACGCCCGCGGTCGTGAACGGCAGGGTGACGCCGAACGTGGCGTCGAGCCAGCCGCCGAGCAGCCCGCGCCGGCCGAAGACAAGCAGCAGCGCCACACCGCCGACCACCGGCGGCAGCACCAGCGGCACGGTGACCAATGCGCGTACCAGCCGGCGGCCGGGGAACTCGACCCGGGCCAGCAGCCACGCCAGGGGCACCCCGAGCAGCAGGCAGAGCAGCGTGGCCAGGGTCGCGGTCTGCACCGACAGGCGCAGCGCCGTCAACGCTCCCGGCGCGGTGAGCCGCTGCGGCAGCGTCGTCCACGGTGCCCGGACCACCAGCCCGGCCAGCGGCAGGACCAGGAAGAGCAGGCCCAGCACGGCCGGGATCAGCAGTGCCGCCGGCACCCGTGGACGCCGTCGGGAAGGGGTGGGCTCGCGGACCAGGCTCACGGAACCGCCTGGAACCCCGCCTCGGCGAGGACCGTCTGTGCCGGCGTCGAGCGGACGTACGCGACGAAGGCCCGCGCGCCGGGCCGGTTCGGCGCGTCCGTCAGCGCGACGATCGGATAGTCGTTGATCGCCCGCGCCGACTCGGGGAACTCGACACCCGTCACGTCGGTGCTCGCGGCGCGGGCGTCCGTGCGGTAGACGAGGGCCGCGTCGACCTCGCCGAGCTTGACCTTGGCCAGCGCGCCCTTGACGTCCTGTTCGAGGGTGACCGGGGTCAGCGCGACGCCAGCAGCGGTCAGGGCGGTACGCGCCGCCGCGCCGCAGGGCACCTGGTCGGCGCAGAGCGCGACCTTCACTCCCGGCCGGGCGAGGTCGGGGAGACCACTCACGCCCTTCGGATTGCCGCTGGGCACCGCGATCACCAGTTGGTTGCGGGCGAAGACGACCGGCGTGCCGTCGGCGTCGCCGGCCTCCGTCACGGTCGCCATGTTCTTCGGCGCCGCCGAGGCGAAGACGTCCGCCGGAGCGCCCTGGGTGATCTGGTTGGCCAGGGCCGAGCTGCCGGCCAGGTTGAGGGTAACGGTGACGCCCGGGTTGGCGGCCTCGAAGTCCCGGGCGATACGGGTGAAAGACTCGGTCAGCGAGGCGGCGGCGAACACGGTCACCGTGCCGCGGACCCGGCCGTCTGCGGTGTCACGCCCGGTCGTCGGGTCGCCGGCCTGGTCGCAGCCGGCCGTCGCCAGCACGGCCACCGCCAGTGGCGCCGCGACGGATCGGGCCCGAATCCTCATCCGTTCCCCCTGGCGCCGGCCGAGGTGGTGGGCGCGGCGCGCTCCACCACCACGGTGGTCGACTTGATCACGGCCACGGCGACCGAGCCGACCCGCAGGTCGAGCTCGTCGACGGCCTCCCGGCTCATCAGCGACACCACCCGGAACGGGCCGGCCTGGATGTCGACCTGGGCCATCACCGTGTCCTTGCGGACGTCGACGACGATGCCGCGCAGCCGGTTGCGCGCCGAGGAGAACTCCGCGCCCGCGTCCGGGTCGGCCGCCTGCGCCCGGGCGAACGCGGCCAGGTCGACGCCGTCGATGATCCGGTGGCCGTGTTCGTCGCGCCCGGCCGGCAGCCGCCCGGCGTCCACCCAGCGGCGGATCGTGTCGGCGCTGACGCCGAGCAGGTCGGCCGCCGCGCCGATCCGGAAGGTCGTCACCGGATCACCATAGCTGCCGCATCTGCGAGGATGAAGCGCCAGACGGGGTGGATTCTGCGTCTTGATGCGGCGTTTTCAGCGGCGGGTGCGAGGTGCGTCAGCCGGCGCGAGTGTCGTACGCGGCACGGTTGGTGGACACGTCGTCCATGTGCGTCTCCGCCCAGCCGAACATCCTGCTCATCCCCGGGACGTCGTCCGTGGCGCACCTGCGCGAGAACATCGCCGGCGCGGCACTCGCCCTCTGCGCCGACGACCTGGTCGAGCTGGACACGACCGGGCGCTGAGGGCGCCTCGACCCGCACGGCGGTCGGCGAGTGGGGGTGTCGCGGCGGCGCGACGCCCCCACCGCCCGGTCAGGCCAACGGGTACGTCAGCAGTTGCGCAGTTCGGGGGACTGGTTCAGGAGTTGGCCCCGGGTGGACACGAAGCGGCGGTAGCGCTCCCCGTCGACCGCCGACGGGCGAAACGCGGCGACCCGGTGGCAGTTCTGGAAGGCCAGTCGTACGCCGAAGTGACGCTCCAGGCCGGAACGGATCGCGTCGCTCGCCAGCGCCCGGAGCAGTTGCCCCCGATCGGCGTCGGTGGGCGGCGGGACGACGTTGTCCGCCAGGTCGGCGTCGCCGGCCTCGAGATCGGCGACCACCCGGCTGACGGTCGCCCAGGCGTACGGCAGGGATTCGCGGACGCAGGCGATGAACGCCTCGTCGTCGACGGGGCCGCGCTCGGCGGCGTCGAGCAGGGCGGGCGGGACGGTGAGCGACATGATTCTCCTCCATGTATAGAAACGACTACCGTTTTCATTAACGGCGTCGACAGGAGCACACCATGTCGCTCCCGTGTCGTCAACGATGGCGCGCGTGCCGCGCCGAGAACCCGCCGTCAGGGGTGGCGGGGATGACCCTTGAGGTGTCGGCCCAGCTCCCGGGCGATCTCGCGGTTGGCGTCGCGCTCGGCGAGGGCCTGCCGCTTGTCGTACGTGCGCTTGCCCTTGGCCAGGGCCAGTTCGACCTTGGCCCACCCGTTGTCGAAGTACATCGACAGCGGCACCAGCGTCACCCCGCCCTCGCGCACCTTCTCCAGGATTTTGCCGATCTCGGAGCGGTGCAGCAGCAGCTTGCGGTTACGGCGGGGCGCGTGGTTGGTCCACGTGCCGTAGCGGTACTCGGCGATGTGCAGCCCGTACAGCATGATCTCGCCGTCGCGCTCGTGCGCGAACGCGTCCACGAGCGACGCCCGCCCCTCGCGCAGCGACTTCACCTCGGTGCCGACCAGCACGATGCCCGCCTCGTACGTGCGCAGCACGGTGTACTCGTGCCGCGCCTTCTTGTTCGACGCGATCAGTCGGCGCTCGGGCTTGCGGGACGTGCTCACCCGGCGACGATATCCGGCCGCCCCCTCAGCCCTCCGTCCGGCGCTCGGCACGCAGCCGCGCGGTCAGGTCCCGTACCGCCTGCACGAACTCCTCCTGCGACTCGCACGGCCAGTGACCGAGGATGGGCGGCGGCACGCTGTCGCTGGGCGGGGGCATCAGCCCCTGCGGGTCGATCAACCGGCGGTCCACCGCCGCCGGCCCGGTCGCCGGCACGGTGTCCCCGCGCCGATGCGGGGCGAAGATCCACCCACCGATCGGGTCGGTGTCGCGCCACAGGTTCACCCAACGCCAGCCGATACGCCCGCCGATCTCCCGCAGCGACCCCTGGTTGACGTAGGTGGGGAACAGCCGCGAGTACAGCCGGCTCAACGGTGAACCGTAGGTCAGCAGGGCCACCCGGTGGGTGACCCGCCGTGGCAGTTGCAGCAGCGTGGCCGCGAGCAGCACCGACCCGTGACTGTGCCCCGAAAGCAGCACCCCCTCGCCCCGGTCCACCAGGTAGGTGATCCGCTTGGTCAGCTCGGGCACCGCCCGTTCGGCGTAGCAGGGCGGCGCGAAGGGATGCGCTCCTCGGGGCCAGAAGGTGCCCAGATCCCACAGGACGCCCACGTACCGGCGGAACCCGGCCGTGCGATAGGCGAAGATGCCGCCGATCACGAGCCCGACCAGGATCGCGCCGATGGCGTAGCTGCCGGCCACGATCAGGAAGTTGACGAGGTTGTCGGGCACGCCGAGGTACTCCTCGGACACGTCGCCGGGATAGATCTGCAACAGGCCGAACAGGCTGGTGGCCAACCCGAGGGCGGCGAGTCCGGCATAGACCACGGCGAGCGGTTCCAGTCGTTCGGTGAACCGGGCCCGTGCCACCGCCTGCTGGACCTGACGCAATCGCAGCGCCGCCTCCGGCGGCGCGTCCGGGAAGTCGGCGGCCACGATGGCCCGCGCGACCCGCCACCGACCGGAGCGGGTCACGACCGTGACCAGCACGCCCACCAGCACCGCCGTCAACACCGCCAGGAAGAACCCGCAGATCGCCCACTTGTAGGCCAGCGGCGGGTCGAACGCCAGTTTCTGCGCGCGCCCACCGTCGCGGTCCAACACGTCCGCCACCCGGTAGACCAACTCCGCGGAGAACGCCACCGCGAGCCCGGCGGCCACGGTGACGAACACCGGGGCGCCCAGCGCCCGCAGCCGCGGCAGCCGCTGTCCGTCCGCGCGTCGCCCGTCGCCGCGCGCCCAGATGACCACCACCGCGAGGGCCACCAGCAGGACGGTCTGGCTGACGAACAACCACGCCACGGTGGCGCTGTACCCGGGCAGCATCCTGCTCTGCGGCCACGGCTCACCGCTGCTCATGGTGTAGGCGATCACCAGGATCGTGAGGCCGAAGGCGATCGTGCGGAGGCCGCGGGTGACGCGCTCCAGCGGGGGCACGGTGCTGGTCCGATCCATGCCGCTCACCTGGGTCAGCAGGACCAGACAGGCGAGCAGCACGGCGAGCGTCGCCACGGCCAGCGCCGCCCGGACCCACGAGGAGTTGTCACTGTCCCAGGCGGCCAGCAGGCTGCCGTCCAGCGTGGCGAACGCGGCCGCCACGTGCACCGAGCGCAGACGTCCCACGACCGGGCTGCGGTCCCACTGGCCGACCGCGCTCAACTGTTGCACGGAGGTCTCCTGCACCGCTCCCGTACGGAAGGCGTCGAACGAGTGGCTCGGCCGCGCGCCCAGCCACCACACGATCCCGATGGCGGCGACCGGCACCAGGGCCAACACACCCAGGCGTACGCCGGGCGGACGCCCGCCGAGCCAGGACAGCCAGCTCCGGCCGGCGACGCAGGCGGGGTCGCCCATGCAGCGCCAGGCGATGAGGTCCACCGCCACCCCGACGATGGTGAGCACGTAGAGCGCCGTGAGGGTCAGTGCCAGCACCCGGCACAGGGCGACGATGGCATGTTTCGCGGACGGGCTCTCCGGGCGCATCCAGAGCGCCACGTTGCAGAGCATGAACGGCAACAGGAACACCAGCGACAGCGTCCGTACGGCCGTACCGGACGGTAGGTCGTTCCAGCGGTACGCCTCCAGCGTCACCCCGTCCGTGCCGGTCGAGTCCGGGTAGCCCGGGCGGGGGCGGTAGAACCCGCCGCTGCGGTCGCCGGCCACCTGGTGCACGAACGGCCGGTTGAGCACCCGGTCGGCGCCCGCCCCCGAGACGCCGTGCACCCGCAGCTCCACGATCCGACCCGTCGTCGGTTCGGTCGGCGACGCGTCCGCCATGAGCCCCCCGAGGTGTGTGACAGCCGGCAGGTCGCGGCGCCGGCCGCCCGCGGCGGTGCGGCTTACCCGTCCCGGGCCGTGTCACGCCTCGCGTCGGTGACCGCCGGTGGTGCGGTACGGCCCGGCGAGGTGGTTCTATTGGCGCCATGGCAAACCCGGTGATCCTGACCGTCGACGACGATCCCGCGGTGTCCCGGGCGGTGGCCCGGGACATCCGGCGCCGCTACGGCGACCGCTACCGGGTGCTGCGCGCGGCCTCCGGGCCGGAGGCGCTGGACGCGCTGCGGGAGGTCAAGCTGCGCGGCGAGCAGGTGGCCCTGCTGTTGGCCGACCACCGGATGCCGGAGATGACCGGCGTCGAGTTCCTCGAGGCCGCCATGGACATCTATCCGGCGGCCCGCCGGGTGCTGCTCACCGCGTACGCGGACACCGACGCGGCGATCGAGGCGATCAACGTGGTGGACCTGGACCACTACCTGCTCAAGCCGTGGCACCCGCCGGAGGAGAAGCTGTACCCGGTGGTCGACGGGCTCCTGGAGGCCTGGTCGGTCACCCCGGACGCCACGAGCGCCGAGATCCGTGTGGTGGGGCACCGCTGGTCGGCGCCGTCGTTCAAGGTTCGTGACTTCCTGGCCCGCAACCTCGTGCCGTACCGCTGGCTGCTCTCGGACGACCCGGAGGGCGCTCGGCTGCTCGACGCGGCCGGGGCCACCGAGGCGGACGTACCCCTGGTGGTGACCGCCGAGGGCAAGGCGCTGGTGGCCCCCAGCGAGGCCGAGCTGGCCGCGCTGGCCGGGCTGACCGTGGTGCCCGCGTCCGACTTCTACGACCTCGTGGTGGTCGGCGGCGGCCCGGCGGGCCTGGGCTCGGCGGTGTACGGCGCGTCCGAGGGGCTGCGGACCGTGCTCGTCGAGCGGCGGGCGACCGGCGGGCAGGCCGGGCAGAGCAGCCGGATCGAGAACTACCTGGGCTTCCCGGACGGCGTCTCCGGCGCACAGTTGACCGACCGGGCCCGCCGGCAGGCGGTGAAGTTCGGCGCGGAGCTGCTCAGCGCCCGCGAGGTGGTCGGCCTGAGCGAGGCCGGCGGCGCGCGGCTGCTGCGCTTCGGTGACGGCAGCGAGATCGCCGCGCACACGGTGGTGCTGGCGACCGGCGTGTCGTACCGGGTGCTCGACGCCCCCGGACTGGCCGACTTCACCGGTCGGGGGGTGTTCTACGGCGCGGCCGCCACCGAGGCCCCGAGCTGCGTCGACCAGGACGTCTACATCGTCGGCGGGGCCAACTCGGCCGGCCAGGCGGCCGTGCACTTCTCCCGGTACGCCGCCCGCGTCCACCTGCTCATCCGTGGCGCGGACCTGACGGCGTCGATGTCGAGCTACCTCATCGACCAGTTGGAGCGCATCGACCGGATCACCGTGCACCCGCACACCGCCGTGGTCGGCGCGGTCGGCGACGACCACCTGGAACGGCTGACCCTCTGCGACACCCGCACCGGGCAGAGTCGCACGGTCGACACCTCCTGGCTGTTCATCTTCATCGGCGCCGAACCCCGCACCGACTGGCTGGACGGGGTGCTCGTACGGGACGGGCGCGGCTTCATCGTCACCGGCCCGGACCTGCTGGCCGGCGGACGTCGCCCGGCCGGCTGGTTGTTGTCCCGCGACCCGTACCACCTGGAGACCAGCCTGCCGGGGGTGTTCGCCGCCGGTGACGTCCGCGCCGAGTCGGTCAAGCGGGTCGCCTCGGCCGTCGGCGAGGGCGCGATGGCCGTGTCGCTCGTGCACCGCTACCTGGAGGCCCAATGACGACCGCGTCCGATCGGCTGACCCCGGCAGAGCTTCGGGACCTGTTCCTGTTCGAGGCCCTCGACGACGCGCAGCTCGACTGGCTCAGCGAGCACGGCCGCGTGGAGCAGCGGGCCGGCGGCACCCTCGTGTACGGCGAGGGCGAGCCCGCCACCTGCTTCTTCGTGCTGCTGCGCGGCGCGGTGGCGCTGAGCCGTCAGGTCCACGGCGACGACGTCGAGGTCAGCCGCACCGACCAGCGCGGCGTGTACGGCGGGGCCACCCAGGCGTACCTGGGCGACCAGGTGGAGCAGACGTACCGCAACAGCCTGCGCGCGCTCGTCGACGCCGACTTCTTCGTGTTGCCGGCGGAGGACTTCGCGCACGCGCTGCGGTCCTGGTTCCCGATGCCGATGCACCTTCTCGAGGGGTTGTTCTTCGGCATGCGGGACAGCCAGACCATCGTGGGCGAGCGGGAACGGCTGCTGGCGCTCGGCTCGCTCTCGGCAGGGCTGACCCACGAGCTGAACAATCCGGCCGCCGCTGCGGTGCGGGCCACGTCGGTGCTGCGCGACCGGGTCGCGGGGATGCGGCACAAGCTCGCGATGATCGCCGACGGGCGGCTCGACGGCCGGGCGCTGCACGGGCTGGTCGCGTTGCAGGAGGAGGCGGTGGCCCGGGTGGCGACCGCGCCGAAGCTGACCCCGGTCGCCACCGCCGACGCCGAGGACACCCTCACCGACTGGCTGGAGGACCACGGTGTGGCCGGCGCGTGGGACCTGGCGCCCATCCTCGTCGCCGGGGGTCTGGACGCGGAGTGGCTCGCGCAGGTGAAGGCGGCCGTCGGCCCGGCGGACCTGGAGGCCGCCGTGCGATGGCTGTCGTACACGGTCGACACCGAACTGTTGATGCGCGAGATCGGCGACGCGGTGACCCGCATCTCGGGCCTGGTGGGCGCGGCCAAGCAGTACTCCCAGCTCGATCGCGCGCCGCACCGGGTGGTGGACGTGCACGACCTTCTCGACGCGACGCTCGTCATGTTCAAGGGCAAGATCCCGGCCGAGGTCAAACTCGTCCGCGAGTACGACCGGAGCCTGCCGCCGATCCCGGCGTACGCGGCGGAGCTGAACCAGGTGTGGACCAACCTCGTCGACAACGCCCTGGGCGCGATGGGGGAGAAGGGCGTGCTGACCGTCCGCACCGGACGGGTCGGCGACCTGCTGGCGGTGGAGATCACCGACACGGGTCCCGGTATCCCGCCGGAGGTGCGCCCGCGCATCTTCGAGCCCTTCTTCACCACGAAGCCGGTCGGGACGGGCACCGGGCTGGGGCTCGACATCTCGTACCGGATCGTGGTCAACAAGCACCACGGCGACATCCGGGTGGAGACCGAGCCCGGCCGAACCACCTTCCGGGTCCTGCTGCCGCTCACCGAGGACGCGAACGTGCTGCCCTGACACGCCCGCTACCTAGAGACATCGGGTGGTTGCGGGCAGTAGTGTCGGGCGGCGTCCGTGCTTCCCGCCCCCCGAGGAGCGTCCGTGGACTCGATGGCCCGCCCACGCACCCCGACCCACGATGACCAGCCGATCGATCCCCCCGACGACAGCTCCGTGCTGCCGGAGCTGGAGGACGCCGCCTGGATGCACCACGCGCACACGTTCGCGCACACCAGCTTCTGGGCCGTGGCCCGCCGGCTGCCGAGGCTCGTCCGTGAGGCGGTGGCCCTGGCCTGGGCCACCAACCGCACGGACACGGTCGCCTCGATCGGCCTGAACGTCGCCGCCGGGGTGATGACCACCTTCGGCCTGCTCGCGACGACCGGCGTACTGCGGGAACTCTTCGCCGCCGGTCCCACCCCGGACCGGGTGCGCTCAGCCCTGCCGGCGCTGATCGTGGCCGCGACGGCGATCTCGGCGCGCGGCGGCCTGACGATCGCCGCCGGGTGGGCCCAGGCCCGACTCACCCCACAGATCAACTACCAGGTGGAGCTACGGCTGTTCGAGGCCACCACGGCGGTGGACCTGGCCGCGTTCGACGACGCCGGGTTCGCCGAGGAGATGGACCGCGTCCGCGACCGCGGCATGGGCGAGGCGGCCTGGATCGTCGACCACACCGTCAACCTGGTCACCGGAGTGGTCGGGATGCTCGCCACCGCCGTCGCGGTGACCGTCATCCAGCCGCTGCTACTGCCGTGCCTGCTGCTCGCGGCGGTGCCCCAGGCGGTCACGGCCGTGCGGATGGCCCGTCGGGAGTACCTGGCGATGCTGGCCCGGATCACCCGTCGTCGGCGAATGTGGATGCTCGCCCACCTGATGGCCAACCGGCACACCGCCGCCGAGGTGCGCGCCTACCAGATGCGCGAGTTCCTGCTCGCCGAGTACCGGGGCGTGATGGCCGTCGAGACCCGCGCCCAACTGCGGCTGGTCCGCTCGCAGACCGGCACCCGCGTGGCCGGCGCCACCGTGGCGGGCCTGGCCACCTTCGGCGTGTACGCGGTGCTCGGCGGCCTGCTGCTCGCCGGCATGGTCGCCCTCGCCGCCGCGGCCACCGCCCTGCTCGCCCTCCAGTCCGCCCGGACCAGCCTGGGCGTCGCGGTCGTCGCCACCAACTCGCTGTACGAGGACGCCCTCTACTACCAGGACTACCGGGACTTCCTCACCCGGGCGCAGGGCCGGGTGCCCGTCGGCGGCAGCCGGACGGCCGACGGCGTCGAGGCGATCGACCTGTACGAGGTGAGTCTGCGCTACCCCGACACCGACGTGCCCGCCGTGGACCGGGTCAGTCTGACGATCCGGCGCGGCGAGGTGGTCGCGCTGGTCGGCGAGAACGGCTCCGGCAAGACCACCCTCGCCAAGCTGATCGCCGGGCTCTACCAGCCGACCGGCGGGACGATCCGCTGGGACGGCGTCGACGCGGCCGAGCTGGACCCCCGCGCGCTCGGCGCACAGGTCGCCGTGATGACGCAGGAGTACTGGAAGTTCCCGTTCACCGCCGGTCAGAACATCCGCGTAGGCCGGCACGACCGTACGCCCGACCGGCCCGGCCCCAGTGTGCAGGAGGCGGCCGACGCGGCCGCCGCCCACGACATGATCGTGGGCCTGCCGCACGGCTACGACACCCTGCTCGACCGGGAGTTCAAGAACGGCCACGAGCTGTCCGGCGGACAGTGGCAGCGGCTGGTCGCCGCTCGCGGCCTCTACCGCGATGCCGCCCTGCTGATCTGCGATGAACCGTCGGCGGCCCTGGACGCCCGCGCCGAACACGCCCTGTTCCAGCACCTGCGTCGCCGTCCCGACCGTGCGGTCGTCCTGATCACCCACCGGCTGGCCAACGTCCGGCACGCCGACCGGATCTTCGTGATGGACCAGGGTCGCCTCGTGCAGCAGGGCAACCACGACGAGCTGATGGCGGCCGGGGGCCTCTACCGCGAGCTGTTCGAACTACAGGCCAGCGGCTACCGCGCCAACACCAACGAAGCCCACCACCACTGACCCCCGCCCCTCGCCCTCGCCCCCGCGACTCGCCCCCGCCCCGCCCCTCGCCCCGCCCTCGCCCCTCGCCCCGCCCTCGCCCCTCGCCCCTCGCCCCCGCCCCTCGCCCCGCCCCCGCCCCTCGCCCCCGCGATCTTGCACTTTCGGTTGTCGAATTCGCTGGGTATGCGCCCTATGTCGCCGCAGTAAGTGCAAGATCGCGACGCGGCGGGGCCGGCTGGGCTGGCTAGGTCAGGTCGGGTCGGGCTGCTGGGTCGGGCCGGACTGGCTGGGTCGCGCCGAGCTTGGCCGGGCCGGGCTGGCTGCGTCGGGCCGGGCCGGGCCGGGCTGGGCTGGGCTGGGCTGGGTCGGGCTGTGCCGGTCGGGCTGGCCGGGCTGGGCGGGTCGGGCTGGTCGGGTCGGGCTGGTCGGGCTGGCCGGGCTGTGCGGGTCGGGCTGGCCGGGCTGGGCTGGGTCGGGCTGGCCGGGCTGGGCGGGTCGGGCTGGCCGGGCTGGGCTGGGTCGGGCTGGCCGGGCTGGGCTGGGCTGGGTCGGGCTGGGCCGGTTGGGCCGGCCGGGTCGGGCTGGCCGGGCCCGGGCTGGGGGGTTTGTGGGAGCTGCGGCGGGTCGTGGGTCGGGGGGAGCGTGGCCTTGGGCTTGATCCACTCGAGTTCAGGGAATCCGGGGCGTCTCGCCGCCGAGGACGGCCCGACATCCCCGAACCCGAGTGGATCATCGCGCCTGGGGGCGGTGATCCACTTCAGGTCGCCGATGCGGGGGCATCGCGGCGGTGGCATGCCCCCACCTCGGCGATCTGGAGTCGATCAGGCGCCGGGCGCCGGGGGCCGGGGCCCGGGGGTCGTGGTCAGGGTTGGTGGGGTGCGGTGAGGACGTCGGCCAGGACGCGGGTGTGGGTGGAGAACGCCAACTGGACCGGCTCGGTGAGGACCAACCACTCGGTCGCCTCCTCGGTGGGCTGCGACGGCGGCAGATCCTCGGCGGCACGCTCCGGCAGCACCCCGAAGATCATCATGGTGCCGCCCTGCGGTGCACCCCACACGGCGAGGAGCCGGGCGTCGCCGGCGTTCGCGACCAGCCCGGTCTCCTCCCACAGCTCACGCACCAGCGCGTCGGACCACTCCTCGCCGTACTCGATGAAACCCCCTGGCAGCGCGAGCAGCCCGCGGGCCGGCTCGATGGCCCGGCGGACGACCACCACGCCCAGGCCCGCGGCCGTGCGGACCGGGAGCACCGCCACCGCGACGGGCAGCGGGTTGCGCCAGACGGTTTCGCCGCAGACCGCGCACACCCGCGGCCATCCGGCCGCCGCCGGGTAGGCGGCGCCGCAGTAGGAGCAGTGCGAGTACGGCGTCCCGGTCATGCCGCAGCACGTTACCCGCCGGCTGCGCTGCGGGCGTGTGTCAGAGCCCTGGGCCGACCTGCGGCGGGCCCGGACCACGGCCGGCGGCGTTGGAGATGGGCTCGGACACACCACCGGTATCCGGGCTCATCTCCGCCCTGCCGGACCTGGACTCCGCCTCGGCTCGACCGAGGGCTTTGCACGCCCTAGGCGATCGGCGTGCCGGTGTAGAAGGCGGTGGTGCGTTCGGCGGCGGCCTTGGCCTCGTCGGGGTCGGTGCCGGCGGCGATGCTCGCCTCGCACCACAGGTGGCTGCTCAGCTCCATGGCCCGTCGCCCCTCGGCGGAGGCGACCCACTCGGCGCTGTCCTCCGGGCGGACGCCGACGCCGCCGGAGAGGTACGTGGCGAGGCCGAGCAGGCCCAGGTCCCAGCCGACACCGACGGCGCCCGGGCCGAACTGGGCCCACCGGTCCTGGTCGACGTGCGCGATGTGGTTCAGGTCTAGGCGGGCCCGGTCGTCGCCCACCGGCGTGACCCGCACCTCGATCCAGCTCACCTCGCCGCCCATCTCCCAGGTCGCGGTGAACCGCTGCGGAGGTTCGCAGGTCTCGATCGTGCCGCCCGCGTTGCCCTCGAGCTGGTACGTGCCGTGCAGCCGCAGGTCGCCGCTGATCGGCAGGAACCAGCGGGGGATGCGCTCGGCGTTGGTGCAGGCGTCCCACAGGTCCTCGGCCGTCGCCTGGTAGGTCTGGCTGATGGTGGTCACCCGCGCCTCACCGGCGGCCAGGGTGCGGCTGCCGACCTGCCGCTGCACGGCGTTGATCTGCTCGGTCGCGTCGAACATCAGGTGTTCCTCTCGTCGGATGAGTCTGAGGGCCCGCGCAGGCGACGCTCGCGTCGACCGCGGGCCAGCTCGGTGGCGAGCGCCGCCAGGGGTGGCGCCCAGAACCGGCGGAAGTGCTCCAACCAGCCGTCGACCTCGCGCAACGGGCGCGGGTCGACCGCGTAGAGCCGCCGGGCGCCGTTCGGACGCACGGTGGCGAAGCCGTTGTCCCGTAACACCTTCAGGTGTTGGGACACGGCGGGCTGGGAAATGCCGAACTCGTCGCGGATGACCGCGCTGACCGCGCCCGCGGTCTGCTCGCCGTCGGCGAGCAGCTCCAGGATGCGGCGCCGGACCGGATCGCCCAGCACGTCGAAGGCGTGCACGGCGACAGTTGTATCACCGATGGCTTATTTAAGCCAACTCTGATACTCCGATGAGCTTGTCGAGCTGGATCGGCAGGTCGCGGATCCGGACGCCGGTGGCGTGGTACACCGCGTTGGCGACCGCCGCAGCCGCGCCCACGATCCCGATCTCGCCGATGCCCTTCACGCCGGCGAGGTTCAACTCGTCGTCGTGCTCGTCCACCCAGTACGCCTCGATGGACTCCACGTCCGGGCAGGCCGTGATGTGGTAGGTCGCCAGGTCGTGGTTGACCCAGTCGCCGTACCGCTCGTCGAGCAGGCCCCCCTCGTGCAGCGCCATCGACAGGCCCATCGTCATGCCCCCGATGAGCTGGCTGCGCGCCGTCGTCGGGTTGACGATCCGGCCGGCCGCGAACACTCCGAGCATCCGGTTGAGCCGGATCTCGCCGGTGGTGGTGTCCACCCGGACCTCGACGAACTGCGCCCCGTACGCGTACCGGGGGAGCGCGGCCTGCTCGCCGATCTCGTCGGTGGTGTCCGCCTCGGCGCTCACCTCGGCGGCCGGCGGTGTGCCGTCGGGCAGCTTGGCGCGCAGCGCGGCACAGGCCCGGATCACCGCCCAGCTCCAACTGGAGGTGCCCATCGATCCACCGGCCAGCGGGGCCGTGGGCAGGTCGCTGTCACCGATCCTGATCTCGATTCGTTCCGACGGCACAGCCAGGGCGTCGGCGGCCACCAGCCAGAGCGCCGTACGCGCCCCGGTGCCGATGTCGGTGGCGTCGATCTCGACCAGGAAGCCGCCGTCCGGGCGGGCGGTGACCCGCGCCGAGGACGGGCGGGACCGGGTCGGGTAGGCCGAGCCGGCCACTCCGGAGCCGACCAGGAAGCGCCCCTCGCGCCGGGACCGGGGCGTCGGGTTCCGGTCGGCCCAGCCGAACCGCCGCGCGCCCTCGCGCAGGCAGGTCACCAGATTGCGGCTGGTGAACGGTTCCCCCTGATCGGGGTCGACCTCGGGGTCGTTGCGGATCCGCAGCTCCACCGGGTCGATGCCGACGGCCACGGCCAGCTCGTCCATCGCCGACTCCAGGGCGTACGCGCCGGGGCACTCGCCCGGCGCCCGCATCCAGAACGGCGTGGGCACGTCGAGGCGGGTCAGTCGATGCGTCGTACGGCGGTGCGGCGCGGCGTACATGCTGCGGGTGTAGACGGCGGTCTGTTCGGCGAACTCGCGGATCATGGACGTCTGACTGATCGCGTCGTGGCTGATCGCGGTGAGTCGTCCATCGGTGTCGGCGGCCAGGCGGACCCGTTGGATGGTGGGCGTGCGGTAGCCGATCGGCCCGAAGATCTGTTGGCGGGTCAGCGCCAGTTTCACGGGCCGGTCCACGTGCCGGGCGGCCAGGGCGGTCAACACCACGGCGGCCTTGGCGTACCCCTTGCTGCCGAAGCCCCCGCCGACGTGCTCGGCGATCACCCGGACCGACTCCCGGGGCAGGTCGAACAGCTCGCTGAGGGTGGCCTGCACCGATGACGCGCCCTGGTTGGAGTCGTGCACGAGCAGCCGCCCGTCGGTCCACTGCGCCGTGGTGGCGTGCGGCTCCATCGGGTTGTTGTGGTAGGCCGGGGTCCGATAGGTGGCGTCCACCCGGACCGGCGCCGCCGCGTACCCCGCGTCGAAGTCGCCCTCCGCCGTGTCGGTCGGGTAGTGGGGATTGACCTCGTCCGGCTTGTACAGACCGGGGTGGTCGTCGGTGAGCACCGTGCTGTGTGGGCCCGCGTCGTACTCGACGCGCACCAGCCGGGCGCCCTCGCGGGCCGCCTCCAGGCTGGTGGCCACCACCACCGCGACGTACTGCCCCCGGTAGTGCACCACCGGGTCCTGAAGCAGCCACAGGTCCGGCTCCACGCAGGTCGCCAGTCGGGGCGCGTTGCCGTGGTGCACGACGTCCAGCACGCCGGGCGAGGCCAGCGCCTCGGTCGTGTCGATCCGGGTGATCCGACCGCGCACCACGGTCGTGGGCACCACCCAGCCGTAGGTGACGCCGTCGACCGGGTACTCCACGGCGTACCGTGCCGTGCCGGTGACCTTCTCCCGGCCCTCCAGCCGGGGGTGCGCCCGGCCGATCGCCCCGGTGCTCACGACGCCGCCAGTTCGCTGAGCACCCGTACCGTGATGGACCGGGTCAGGGGCAGCTTGAAACCGTTGTCGCTCAGCGGGCGTGCCTCGGCCAGCTCCGCGTCGGCGGCCCGCGCCGCCAGCTCGGGGCTGAACGGGTGGCCGCGCAGCTCCTGCTCGGCCCGGTACGCCCGCCACGGTCGGTGGGCCAACGCCCCGTAGGCCAGCCGCACGTCGCGGACGACGTCGCCGTCGAGGTCCAGCACCGCGGCCACCGAGCCGGCCGCGAATGCGAACGACGCCCGGTCGCGGGCCTTGAGGTACGTCGAGCGGCGCGCTGCCGGCAGCGCCGGCAGCCGTACGGCCGTGATCAGCGCGCCCTGGGCCAGCGTGGTCTCCCGTTCCGGATGCGCGCCGGGAGAGCGGTGCAGCTCGACCATGGGCATGTCGTGCACGCCCTCGGTGTCGTGCACCTCCACCACGGCGTCCAGCGCGGCGAGGGCCACGGCCAGGTCCGACGGGTGGGTGGCCACGCACTGCTCGGACCAGTCCAGCACCGCGAGGTCGCGGTTCTCGCCGTGCAGGGCGGCGCACCCGCTGCCCGGGTCGCGCTTGTTGCACGCCTTGCCGGTGTCCTGGAAGTACGGGCAGCGGGTGCGCTGCAACAGGTTGCCGCCCGTGGTGGCCATGTTGCGCAGTTGCCCGGAGGCGGCGGCGAGCAGCGCGCGGGTCAGCACCGGGTAGTCGCGGCGGACCGTCGGGTGTGCGGCCAGGTCGCTGTTGCGTACCGTCGCGCCGATCCGCAGTCCGCCGTCGGGCAGTTCCTCGACGGCGTCCAGAGGCAGCCGGTTCACGTCCACCAGCACGTCGGGGCGCTGCACGCCGAGTTTCATGAGGTCCACGAGGTTGGTCCCGCCGGCGAGGTACGCCGCCTGCGGCTCGGCGGCCAGCACGGCGACGGCATCGGCCACGTCGGTGGGCCGGTGGTAGCGGAACGGCCTCATCGCGCCGCCGCCGTCTCGCGGACGGCCGCCACGATGTGCGGGTACGCGGCGCAGCGGCACAGGTTGCCGGCCATCCGTTCGCGGATCTCGGCGTCGGTCAGGTCGGGCGCGGCGGTGATGTCCTCGGTGACCGCGCTGGGCCAGCCCCGCTCGACCTCGTCGAGCATGCCGCGCGCCGAGCAGAGCTGCCCGGGGGTGCAGTAGCCGCACTGGAACGCGTCCTGGGCGATGAAGGCGGCCTGCAACGGCGACAGTTCCTCCCCGTCGGCCAGCCCCTCCACGGTGACCACCGACCGGCCGTCCAGGGTGACCGCGAGAAGCAGGCAGCTCTTCACCCGGCGACCGTCGAGCAGCACCGTGCAGGAGCCGCACTGGCCGTGGTCGCAGCCCTTCTTGGCGCCGGTGAGGCCGAGATGCTCGCGCAGCGTGTCGAGCAGCGTGGTGCGGTTGTCCAGTATCACCTGGCGCGGGGTGCCGTTGACGTCGAACGCCACCCGTGACGCGTGCGCGGCGTCGACGACCGTCTGACTCTCTGCTCCTGCGGACATCGCCCCAGATTAGCCGTACGGGGTACAAATCCGGGCGGATAACGCGAAGAGCCCTTCGCTCACCCGCGTCGTGCGGCGCGGCCGCCCCGCGAACGGCGACGGCCGCCCGGGTACGCGCCGCAGCGCCACCCGGGCGGCCGTCCGCCCGCCTTCGGTCTCAGGCCACGTCGGTGGTCGCCCGGGCGAGGCTCCGGTGCGCGCGGATCAGGTCCGCGTAGCGCAGGCCGCTGGCCTTCACCGTCCGCTGCTGGGTGGCGTAGTCGACGTGCACCAGCCCGAAGCGCTTGTCGTAGCCGTACGCCCACTCGAAGTTGTCCAGCAGCGACCACACGAAGTAGCCCTCCAGGGGCACACCCCGCGCCACCGCCGACGCGCACGCCGCCAGGTGCTGCTCCAGGTGGTCGGTACGCTCCTTGTCCTCCACCGTGCCCTCGGCGGTGACCTCGTCGTGCCACGCCGAACCGCTCTCGGTCACGATGATCCGGGCCGGTCCGTACCGCTCGTGCACGTCGACGAGCAGCCGCTCCAGACCCGCCGGGTAGTTCTCCCAGCCCATCGCGGTCTCCACCGAGCCGGGCACCGGCACCTGCTTCACGAACGGCGCCGGGCCGGTGGGGTCGTCGACCACCAACTGCCGGAAGTAGTAGTTCACCCCGAGGAAGTCGGTGGGAGTGGCAATCACCGCCAGGTCGTCACCGCGTACCGGCGGCTCGACACCGTACGTCTCGACCATGTCGGCGGGGTAGCCACGCCCGTGGATCGGGTCCAGCCACCAGCGGTTGACGTGGCCGTCCGCCCGCCGGGCCGCCGCGACGTCCTCGGGACGGTCGGTCGCCGGCTCGATCGGGCTGAGGTTCACGACCAGGCCCACCGAGGCGGGCCGGGCGGCGTTCGCCCGGATCGCCTGGGTGGCCAGGCCGTGCCCGAGCAGCACGTGGTGCGAGGCGCGCACCGCGCGGGTCAGGTCCCGCTCGCCGGGGGCCATGTTGCCGTCCAGGTGCCCGATCCAGCACACGCAGAGCGGCTCGTTGACCGTGCACCAGTCGGCCACCCGGTCGCCGAGGCGGCCGGCGACCACCGCCGCGTAGTCGGCGAACGCCTCGGCCGTGGCGCGCTCCGGCCAGCCGCCGGCGTCCTGCAGGGTCTGCGGCAGGTCCCAGTGGTAGAGCGTGACGAACGGTCGGATCCCGTCGGCGAGCAGCGTGTCGACGAGCCGGTCGTAGAAGTCCAGCCCGGCGGGGTTGACCCGACCGACGCCCTCGGGCATCACCCGGGGCCAGGCCACCGAGAACCGGTACGCGTCCACGCCGAGGCGGCCCAGCAGCGCCAGGTCCTCCGGCCACCGGTGGTAGTGGTCGCAGGCCACCGCCCCGGTGTCGCCGTTGTCGACCTTGCCCGGCGTCGCCGAGAAGGTGTCCCAGATGGACGGCGCCCGGCCGTCGACGTCGACGGCCCCCTCGATCTGGTAGGCCGCCGTGGCGACGCCCCAGAGGAAGTCGGGTGGCAGCTTGGACAGGTCCGGCACGGGAAGGCTCTCCTCTGGGTTGGGGTGACTCACTTGACGGCACCGGCGGTGAGGCCGGCGACGAAGTACCGCTGCAGGGCCAGGAACCCGGCGACGACCGGGATGCTGACCACCAGCGACGCGGCCATGATCTGGTTCCAGTACACGTTGAACTGGGTCGAGTAACCCTGTAGGCCGACGGCCAGGGTGCGGCTGCCCTCGTCGGTCATCACCGAGGCGAACAGCACCTCACCCCAGGCGGTCATGAACGCGTACACGGTCACCGCGACGACGCCGGGCACGGCGGCGGGCAGGATGACCTGGAACAGGGTCCGCAGCGGCCCCGCGCCGTCGACCTGCGCCGCCTCGTCCAGCCCGCGCGGGATCGAGTCGAAGTAGCCGACCAGCATCCAGATCGAGAACGGCAGCGAGAAGGTCAGGTACGTGATGATCAGGCCGGTCCGGCTGGCGTACAGCTCGATGCCGGTGGCGTTGCCCAGGTTGACGTAGATGAGGAAGAGCGGCAGCAGGAACAGGATGCCGGGGAACATCTGCGTGGACAGCACCGTCACCGTGAAGACGCCCCGGCCGCGGAACCGGTAGCGGCTGACCGCGAAGGCCGCGAAGATCGCGACGGCCACCGAGCAGACCGCCGCGATGCTCGACACCACGAGGCTGTTCACCAGGTAGCGGGCCAGCGGCACGGTGCTCCACATGTCGACGAACGGTTGCAGCGTGGGCCGGCTGGGCCACCAGGTGAAGCCGTTCTGCACGTCCTGCAACGGCTTGGCGGCGGAGGTGACCATCACGTAGAGCGGGATGACGACGAAGAGGGTGAGCAGGGTCAGCACGATGCGTCGGCCCCAGCGCTCACCGGCGGTCTCACGCATGGTCGTCCCTCCGACGGTTGGTGATCAGCAGATACGCGGCCGAGACGATCATCAGGAACAGCAGCAGCGCCACCGACATCGCCGAGCCCGACCCGAAGTCCCAGGTCTTGAAGGAGCTGCGGTAGATGTGGATGGAGATCAGGTCGGCCTGCGCGGGCGCGGAGCCGCCGAAGAGCACGAACGGGGTGTTGAAGTCGTTGAACGTCCAGAGGAACAGGACCAGCAGCAGCACCAGGTTCACCGGCCGCAGCATGGGCAGGGTCACCGAGCGCAGCCGGCGCCAGAACCCGGCGCCGTCGATCGCGGCGGCCTCGTACATCTCGCCGGGCACGTTCTGCAGGCCGGCCATCAGGCAGAGGAACGCGAACGGCCAGTTGCGCCAGACCGACACCACCAGCAGCGACCAGAAGCTGTTGTCGCCGATCAGCCAGAACGGCCGCTCGTTCAGCAGGCCGAGCTGGTCGACGAGCACGTGGTTGACCAGGCCGGTGTCGCGCTGGAGCAGGAAACTCCAGGTGATCACGGCGGCGTAGACCGGCAGCGCGTACGGGGTGAGGAACAGCGCCCGCAGGATGGCCCGTCCGCGGAACGGCTTCTGGAGCACGACGGCCGCGGCGATGCCGAACAGCCAGGCGAACCCGACCGAGAGCACGCTGTAGGCGAGCGTGATCCAGAACGAGTGCAGCAGCTCCTTGCCGGCGGCGCTGTTGAAGTCGAGGGTGGCCCGGTAGTTCTCCAGGCCGACGAAGGGCGCGGTGGACCAGTCACGGATGTGGAACTGGGTCAGCTCCAGCATGCTCATCCAGACCCCGACCACCATCGGGATCACGTGGATGGCGAGTTCCAGGACGATGGCCGGTGCGAGCAGCAGGTACGGCAGGAGGGAACGGCGTGGGCCGCGCGGCCGGCGGGCGGGTCCCCGGGCGGGTGACCCGGCCCGGGGTACGCGCCGGTCGGCGTCCGGCGCGGTGGTGCTGGTTGCCATCGGGGTCCTCTCGGAGGCGGTGGCCGTGGTCGGGCGACGAGCCCCGACCACGGCCACCGGCGCTGCGTGGGTCAGCGCATCTTCTGCTGCGCGTCGGTCAGCTTCGCCTTCACCGAGGCCTCGGTGACCGGCTTGCCGCTCGCCGCGTCGGCGAACAGCTCCTTCATCGCGGTGCCGACCAGGGTCTCGAAGGTGCTCTCCTCGGGCACCTGCGGCAGCGGGGCCGCGGTGGTGACCAGGGTCTCCTGGATGCTCTTCTGCTCCGGGGCGCTGAACGCCGGGTCGGAGCCGGCGGTCTTGACGGCCGGCAGGGAGCCGTACGTCTTGTTGAGGATCGTCTGCTCCTCGTCGCTGGTCATGAACTTGACGAAGCTCAGCGCGCCGTCCTTGTTCTTCGTGTGCTTGAAGACGGCCATGTTGATGCCGGCCACCATGCTGTTGACCTTCTTGCCGCCGGCCGGCGGGTTGGCCAGGAACGGCACCGGGGCCACGCCGTAGGCGTCGGCGGCCATGTTCTGCGTCTTGAGGTTCGAGCCGGCGGACTGCCACAGCAGCATGGCGGCCTTGCCGTTGGCGAAGTCCGAGACCGACTGGTTCTGCGCGTACTCGGCGTTGCTCGGGTTGGTGATCTTGTCAGCGGCCATGAAGTCGACGTAGCGCTTGATGGCCGAGACGTTCTGCGGGGTGTCGAAGGTCGGCTTGCCGGCCGAGTCGAACCACTCGCCGCCGTACTGCTGGCTGAAGGTGAAGGCGTGGTGGGCGTTCTCCGACGGGTTGGCGCCCTCGATCGCGAGGCCCCACTTGCCACCGGTGCTCAGCTTCTTGCCGTACTCGACGACCTGCTCCCAGGTCGTCGGCGGGGCGGTGATGCCCGCGTCGGCGAACATCTTCTTGTTGTAGTACAGGCTGTACGCCATGGAGTAGAGCGGCACGGCGGCCGGCGGCTTGCCGGGCGCGCCGGCGGCGGCGAGCGCGGCGGGCACGATCCGGTCCTTGCCGCCCACGGCCTGGAGCGTGGCGTCGTCGAACTCGACGAGCGCGCCGGTGGCCTGCAGCGACGCCGACCAGGTGTTGCCGATGTTCACCACGTCCGGGCCCTTGCCCGAGGTCGCGGCGGCGAGGAGCCGGTTGAGCAGGTCCGACCAGGGGACCACCTCGACGTTGACCTTGATGCCGGTCTGCTTCTCGAACTTGTCCAGCTCGGGCTGGAGGGTGGCCTTGTCGGCCTCCAGGCTGGCGCCCTGGTTGCTGGCCCAGTAGGTGAGGGTCTTGGGCGATGAGGCGGAGTCGTCGCCGGAGCCGCCGCAGGCGGTCAGCGATGCGGCAGCCAGTACGGCGGCAGCGAATATCCCGAGGTGTCGTCTCGACACGGTCAGCCCTTCCGGTACGTGGTGGGGGTCCGCCGACGGTCGTCGTCGATAGGGGTCTGGCGACGGCGGTCGGCTGCGGACGGGGTTTCTCCGGACGCGCCGTCGGAGTTCCGTCGGCGTTTCCCGGGAGTTACATCACGGCTTAATGAATGTCGTCATTAAAGTGGTTGGCCGGTGGGTCGTCAAGCACGGTGCGGTTACAGTCGCCACCTACGGCCGACGGGAACGAGGTGACGAGTGGAGCTGGCGCGTGCCACGAACCGGAGCGTCCGGCTGCGCAACCGGTCCGCCCTCCTGACGAAGCTCTTCCTCGACGCCCCGCTCACCCGGCAGGACCTGGTGCGCAGCACCGGGCTGAGCCAGCCGGCGGTCAGCAACGTGGTGACCGACCTGATCGACGAGGGCATCGTCGTCGAGGCCGGAGCGGCCGAGTCCGACGGCGGCCGACCCAGCATGCTGCTGCGGGTCGCCGCCCGGTACGCCTTCGTGATCGGCGTGGACGTCGGCGAGACCCGGGTCCGGGTCGAGCTGTTCGACTTCGCGATGACACTGCTGGCCAGCGTCGAGTACCCGCTGGATCCGGCGCGTACCGAGCCGGACGTGGTGGCCGGGCACGTGCTGGCCGGCATCGAGGTGGTGACCGGCCAGGCCGGCGTCACCACCGCCGACGTGCTCGGCGTCGGCATCGGCGTCTCCGGCGTGGTCGAGCAGGGCGACGAGGCGGTCGTGCACGCCCAGGCCCTCGGCTGGGACCGGGTGCCGCTGGAACGCCTCATCGGCGCCGGCACCGACCTGCCGCTGCACATCGACAACGGCGCGAAGACCCTCGGGCAGGCCGAGATGTGGTTCGGTGCCGGGCGCGGGGCCCGGCACGCCGTCTTCGCGCTGGTCGGCTCGGGTGTGGGCGCGGCCGTGGTGACCAACGGCGCCACCTACCGGGGCGCGTCCAGCAGCGCGGGGGAGTGGGGGCACACCACCCTGGTGTACGGGGGCCGGACCTGCCGGTGCGGCGCGCGCGGCTGTCTCGAGGCGTACGTGGGCGCGGAGGCGATCATCGACCGTTACCGGGAGGCGCGTCGGGGACGCGTCGTTCCCGGCGAGGACGAGGAGTCCCAACTCGCCGCGCTGGTCGCCGCCGCCGACAGCTCGGCCACCGCCCGTCGGGTGCTGACCGACACCGCCGGCTACCTGGGCGCCGGGGTGGCCAACCTGATCAACCTGTTCAACCCGGAGCGCGTCGTCCTCGGCGGGTGGGCGGCGATGGCGCTGGGTGACCTGCTGCCGGCAGTCCGCGAGGCCGCCGGCCGGCAGGCGTTGCGGCAGCCGTACGAGCAGGCGTCGATCGAGCTGTGCCGCCTGGGCGTCGACGCGGTGGCCCTCGGCGCGGCCACCCTCCCGATCGCCCGCTTCCTCACCGCCGGCGGCGTCCGCCCCTCCTGACCCTCCTTCGTGCGGTGATCAAGAGGTTCGCGTCAACCTGGGCCCGGTTTCTGACGCCAACCTCTTGATCACTGGGAGTCAGCCTGGAGCGGGGACGGGCGGGGACGGGGTGGAATTACACAAAAACTGATCCTCGGGATAAATAACGAAGTTATAGATCGATGTCTTGACGCCGCCGCAATCTCGCCGCAACACTCCTACGAGAGCGCTCTCATCCCCCGCGGCGTCGCATCGGCGGCACCACCCACGGCACCACGGGCGAAATCCGACCCCACCCGCACGGCGTCCGTAACGCCCTATCGACAGGCGATGTCATGACATCTCGTGCTACATCCGTACGCCCGCGTCCCCGGCGGCGGACCGTTCGGCACCTCCTCACCGGAGTCGCGGTGGCCCTGGTGGCAGCCCTGACCCCGGCGGTGGCCACGGCGCCCGCGCAGGCCGCCCCCACCCTGCTCTCGCAGGGCCGCCCGGCCACCGCCTCCTCCACCGAGAACGCCGGCACCCCCGCGTCGGCCGCGGTCGACGGCAACACCGGCACCCGCTGGGCCAGCGCCTTCAGCGATCCGCAGTGGCTCCAGGTCGACCTCGGCGCGCGGGCCACCATCAGCCAGGTCAACCTGCTCTGGGAGGGCGCCTACGGCCGTGCCTTCCAGATCCAGACCTCCGACGACGCGGCCACCTGGACGACGATCTACTCGACCACCACCGGCGCGGGCGGCACGCAGAACCTCACCGTGACCGGCGCCGGCCGGTACGTGCGGATGTACGGCACCGCCCGGGGCACCGGCTACGGCTACTCCCTGTGGGAGTTCCAGGTCTACGGCGAGACCGACGGCGGCACGTCCACCTGCGGCACCGCCAACGTGGCGCAGGGCAGCCCGGCGACCGCCTCGTCCACCGAGGGCGCCGGCACCCCCGCGTCCGCCGCGGTCGACGGCAACACCGGCACCCGCTGGGCCAGCGCCGCCAGCGACCCGCAGTGGCTGCGCGTCGACCTGGGCAGCAGCCGCACGATCTGCCGGGTCACGTTGACCTGGGAGGCGGCGTACGCCCGTGCCTTCCAGCTCCAGACCTCGGCCGACGGTTCCACCTGGACCACGATCTACTCCACCACCACGGCCACCGGTGGCACGCAGAGCCTCACCGTCACCGGCACCGGACGCTACCTGCGCGTGTACGGCACCGCCCGGGGCACCGCCTACGGCTACTCGCTCTGGGAGGTCGCGGTCAACACGACCGGCGGCGGCACCAGCGAGCCTCCGGTCGGCACGACCGACCCGTACAACCCGAACCTCGGCGCGAACACGTACGTCTTCGACCCGAGCACCCCGACGTCGACGATCCAGAGTCGACTGAACACCATCTTCACCCAGCAGGAGACCAACCAGTTCGGCGCGCAGCGCTACGCCGTGCTGTTCAAGCCGGGCACGTACACGGCCGACGTCAACCTCGGCTTCTTCACCCAGGTCGCCGGCCTCGGCATGAGCCCCGACGACGTCAACCTCAACGGCCACGTCCGGGCCGAGGCGACCTGGTTCGGCGGCAACGCCACCCAGAACTTCTGGCGGGCCGCGGAGAACCTCTCGGTGACGCTGCCCTCCGGCGTCAGCGTGGAGCGTTGGGCGGTGTCGCAGGCCGCGCCGTACCGGCGGATGCACCTGCGTGGCGCGCAGAACCAGATCCAGCTCTGGAACGGTGGCGACGGCTGGTCCAGCGGTGGCCTGCTGGCCGACACCCGCATCGACGGCCTGGTCGTCTCCGGCTCGCAGCAGCAGTGGTACTCGCGTAACAGCGAGTTCGGCAACGGCTGGACCGGCTCGGTGTGGAACATGGTCTTCCAGGGGGTCAACGGCGCTCCGCCGCCGAGCTTCCCCAACCCGTCGCACACCGTCATCGCCCAGACCCCGCAGGTCCGCGAGAAGCCGTTCCTCTACGTGACCGGCAGCGGCGAGTACCGGGTCTTCGTGCCCGCGCTGCGCACCAACTCCACCGGCACGAGCTGGTACAACAAGACCCCGGCCGGCTCGTCGATCTCGCTGTCGCAGTTCTACGTCGTCCAGCCCGGCACCAGCGCGGCCACCATCAACGCCGCTCTCGCCCAGGGCAAGCACCTGCTCTTCACCCCGGGCGTGCACCACGTCACCGAGCCGATCCAGGTCAACCGGGCCGACACGGTCATCCTCGGCCTCGGCCTCGCCACCATCCAGGCCGACAACGGCAGCGTCGGGATGCGGGTCGCCGACGTGGACGGCGTGAAGGTCGCCGGCATCATGTTCGAGGCCGGCACCACCAACTCGCCGGTGCTCATGGAGGTCGGGCCGTCCGGCTCGTCCGCGAGCCACGCCAGCAACCCGACCTCGCTGCACGACGTGTTCTTCCGCATCGGCGGTCCGCTCGTCGGGAAGGCCACCAACACGCTGACCGTCAACAGCGACAACGTGATCGGCGACCACATGTGGCTGTGGCGGGCCGACCACGCCGCCCAGGGCGTGCCCACCGGGTGGACGCTGAACACCGCCGACACCGGACTCACCGTCAACGGCGACGACGTCACCATGTACGGCCTCTTCGTCGAGCACTACCAGAAGTACCAGACCATCTGGAACGGCAACGGTGGGCGGACGTACTTCTACCAGAACGAGCTGCCGTACGACGTGCCGAACCAGGCGGCCTGGATGAACGGGTCGACCCGGGGCTACGCCGCGTACAAGGTGGCCGACTCGGTGACCAGCCACCAGGCGTACGGGTTGGGTAGCTACAGCTACTTCAACGTCAACCCGGCCGTCGTCGAGGAGCACTCCTTCGAGGTGCCCGTCAACTCGAACGTGCGCTTCACGAACATGGTCACGGTCTCGCTCGGTGGCGTCGGCACCATCAACCGGGTGATCAACAACGCCGGTGGCACCGCCAACGCGGCCAACCAGACGGTGTACCTGACGAACTACCCCTGACCGGGGCGCCCGCGCCGATCCGGTTGACTCATCTGACCGGGCCGGCGCGGGTCGTACCCAGGGCCGAGGCCGGCCCGGTCCCGCCGAAGACCGGGCCGGCCACGGTCGTGTCCGCGTACGCCAGCTCCCCGGGCAGCCGCAAGCGTCGGGCATACGACTCTCCGCGCGCCCGCGCCGATGATCGCGGCTCGGGTGGGCTGGCATCGACGGTCCTATACTGTGCCTACCGGTCGTGGAACCCGTGAGCGGAGGCGGGCGTGCCACTCTTCTTCTTGAGTTACGCCCAAGAGGACAACCGCAACAAGCAGGTGCACCAGTTCTTCATCGATCTCAGTGAGGCGGTGGGCGGGCTCGCCGCCCTGCACCGGGACGAGGCGGGGTTCATCGACGGCCGCATCCCACTGGGCAGCACGTGGCCGGACACGCTCTCCGATGCGCTGTCCACAAGCGCCTGTCTCATCGCGCTCACCTCACCCCGGTACGTCGTGAGCGACTACTGCGGTCGGGAGTTCCAGGTCTTCGCCGAACGGATCGACGAGCACGAGCGGCAGCACAGGGTCCGTCCACCTGCCATCGTGCCGGTGCAGTGGATCCCGTGTGACCGCCTGCCCGAGGCCGTCGCCGGCTTTCAGTACCGCAACTTCGCCACCGGCAACGCGTACGCCCAGGACGGACTGCTCACGCTCAAACAGCGGAAACGGCACGAGGACGACTACCGGGACTTCGTCGACGCGCTCGCCCGGCACATCGTGCAGACCGCTCGCAAGCACGAGCTGCACCGGCCGGCGCAGCGCCCCGTACTGGCCAAGGTGACGAGCGCCTTCGATCTGCCACCGAGGCCGCAGGCGCACCACGGCCCGGCCGCCTCGACGGCGGTGCAGCGCGCCACCAGCGCCCGACACGTGCACATCGTCCTGGTCGCCGGCAGCTCCGCCGAGCTCGCCGCCAGTCGCCCCGGCGCCGAGGACCGCTACGGCGCGGTCTCGCGGGACTGGCGGCCGTACCAGCCCGAGCTGGAGGTCCCGATCGGCAGCTGGGCCGGTGCCATCGCCACCACCAAGAGCTACGGCTGGACGGTGGAGGACGCCGAGGACCTGGCGGACGTGCGGGAGTGGGCGCGGGCACACAACCAGATCGTCGTGCTGGTGGTCGACGTCTGGTCCGCCGACCTGCCGCGCTACCGGGTGAGTCTGATCCGCCACGACAGCGACGAAGACTCGCCCCGGTCGCCGGTCCTGGTGCCGTGGACGGCCGCCGACGCCGCGGCCGCCGACGGCAACCGCAAGATGTGGGACACCCTGGCCCGGGTGCTCCCGCATCACGTCGTGCACAACGACCGCGACGTGTGGCGCACCGAGATCGCGACCTCCGCGCGCTTCCAGGAGGAGCTGGAGGACGTGCTGGTCGTCGAACAGGGCCGGATCTACCGCACGGGCACCGTCTACCAGGAGCCGCCCACCGACGGCCCCGGTACCCGCCCGATCCTCGAAGGTCCCTAGGGGAGGCACGTCATGGCGCTGAACGAGACGGCACGCGGCCAGATCGTGACCTTCTACTCGTACAAGGGTGGCACCGGCCGCACGATGGCGCTGGCCAACGTGGCCTGGATCCTGGCCAGCCAGGGCCTGCAGGTGCTCGTCGTCGACTGGGACCTGGAGTCTCCGGGCCTGCACCGCTACCTCCATCCGTTCCTGCGCGACAAGGAGCTGCGGGCCACCCCCGGTGTCATCGAGATGATCTGGGATTACTCGATCGCCACGATGCAGCGCAACCGGGACGAGGACTCCCAGGAACTCCTCACCGGCCACGCCAAGATCCAACGTCGTGCGGTTTCGCTGAACTGGGACTTCAGCCATGGCGGCGTGATCGACTTCGTTGCCGCCGGTCAGCAGGACTCGGCGTACTCCCGGTTGGTGAGCACCTTCGACTGGGCCAACTTCTACGAACGGCAGGGTGGCGCGTCGTTCATCGACGCGGTCCGGGCGCAGATGCGCGCCGAGTACGACGTGGTGCTGATCGACAGCCGTACCGGCCTCAGCGACGTGGCCGGCATCTGCACCGTGCAACTGCCCGACCTGGTGGTCAACTGCTTCACCATGTCCACCCAGAGCATCCGGGGCGCGGCGGCGGTGGCCCGCTCGATCCGCAGCCAGCGCCCGGACGACCCGCCACTGCTGCTGCCGGTGCCGATGCGCGTGGAGGACGCCGAGCTGCGCAAGCTGGAGACCGGTCGAGATCTGGTGCGTGCCGAGTTCGCCCCGTTCCTCGACCACCTCTCGGAGGCGGAGGCCGCCCGCTACTGGAACACGATCGAGGTTCCCTACCGCACCTTCTACGCCTACGAGGAGATCCTCGCCGCGTTCGGTGACCGGCCGGAGCAGGTCGGCACCCTGCTGGCCGCGTACGAGCAACTCGCCTCGGTGATCACCGACGGGCGGGTCACCCAGCTGCACCCGATCGGTGAGGCGGACCGACGACGGTCGTTGACCGAGTTCGAGCGCAGCCGACTCACCGCCGAGCAGGCCGTGCTGCTCAGCTACGCATCCGCGGACCGGCTCTGGGCCGAGTGGATCACCGACCAGTTGGAGGACGCCGGGCTGCGGGTGGATCGCCGCGCGCTGGACGTGCCGGTGCCGGCCCGCGGGCGGACCGAGTTCGACCGGGCCGTCAGCGGCGCGAGCCGGGTGCTGGCCGTCCTCACCCGGCACTACGTCGGCACCCATCTCGCGGGCGAGGTGTGGAAGAACGCCACCGGCCGGGACCAGCTCGGCGGGGTTGGCGTGCTGGTGCCGCTGCGCGTCGACGAGTCGCGGCTGGCGATGCCGTACAGCGACCACAGCCCGGTGGACCTCACCGACGTCGACCCGTCCACGGCCCGTAGCCGGCTGCTGGAGGCCGCCGGAGTCACGGTCACGGCCGGCGGGCGCGCGGTCGGCCGGTTCCCCGGCTCGTCCCCGGCGATCTCCAACGTCCGCCAGCACGGCACCCCGTTCGTCGGGCGGGCCGTCCAACTCGAGGCGCTGCGCGACCGGCTCACCACCTCACCGGACCCGGCCATCCAGGTCGTGCACGGCCTCGGCGGTGTCGGCAAGACCCAGCTCGCCGCCGAGTACGCGCTGCGTTTCGCCCGCGACTACGACGTGGTCTGGTGGATTCCGGCCGACAGTGACGACCGCATCCGCGGTGGCCTCGCCGACCTTGGCCAGGCGATGAAGCTGGGCACCGGCGGTGGCGCCGAGGCCGCCCGGCGGGTGCTCGACGCGCTGCGCCGCGCCGGGCCCGACCAGCGTTGGCTGATCGTCCTGGACAACGTCGACAAGCCGACCCACGCCACCCGGGCGCTGCTGCCGCAGGGGCCCGGCCACGTCCTGCTCACGACCCGGGACCAGAGCTGGGGCGAGTACGCCACCGCGACCGAGCTGACCGTCTTCGACCGCACCGAGAGCGTCCAACTGCTGCGCGACCGGGTGCGTGGGCTCACCGAGGCCGAGGCCGCCCAGGTGGCGGAGAAGCTCGGCGACCTGCCGCTCGCGGTCGAGCAGGGCGCGGCGTACCTGCGGGCCAGCGCCATGCAGGTCGAGAAGTACCTGAACTCCCTGGACACCCCCGGCCTGCTGCGCATCCTCGACGGTCGGCAGTCCGCGGGCTACTCCAAGGCGCTCGCCGCCACCTGGCTGTTCACCCTCGGCCAGTTGCGTGCGGAGAAGCCGGCCGCGGCCCGACTGCTGGAGCTGTGCTCGTTCTACGCGCCGGAGCCGATCCCCGTCGCCATGCTCACCGGCGACCGCTTCGCCACCTTCATGGCACCGATCGATCCGACGCTCACCGACCCGATCCTGCAGGGCCTGGTCACCGCCGAGCTGGGCCGCTACGGCCTGGCCCAGGTCGACGCCGAGAACAACACGGTGCAGATCCACCGGCTGGTCCAGCTCGTCATCCAGGACCAGCTCAGCGACCCCGACGTGGCCCGCCGGGAAGCCCAACTGCTGCTCGCCGCCGCCAACCCCCGGGACCCCGACAAGCCCGTCAACTGGCCCGAGTACGCCGAGCTGTGGCCGCACGTACGCCCCAGCGGCCTGCACCTGTCCACCCTGGACGAGGCGCGCCAGCTCGTCGTGGACATCGTGCGCTACCTCTACCGGCGCGGCGACTACGACACCAGCCGCGCCCTGGCCGAGGAGGCGTTGAACGGGTGGCGCGACACCGACGAGGACGATCCCACCCGCCTGCGGATGCGCTTCCACCTGGCCAACGTGTTGCGCGCGCAGAGCCAGTTCGACCAGGCGTACGACATCGACCGGGAGGTCTACGACCGGCAGCGGCGGATCTTCGGCGAGGAGCACCTCTACACCCTGATGACGGCCCGCAGCCTCGGCGCGGACCTGCGCGCCCAGGGCCTCTACCACGAGGCCGAGGCGCAGGACCGGCGCACGCTGGAGTTGAGCGTGCGCACCTTCGGCGACGACAGCGGCCGGACGCTCACCGCCGAGAACAACCTCGCCGTGTCACTTCGCCTGGTCGGTGACTTCCGTGGCGCGGCCGCGCTGGACCAGCACATCCACGAACGGCGGCGGGACCGTTTCGGCGAGGACGATCCGTCGACCCTGGCGTCGGCCAGCAACTACGGTCGCGGCCTGCGCGACATCGGCGAGCTGTGGCGGTCGCACACCGTCCTGCAGCGCGCGTACACCACCCAGCAGAAGGTGAACGGCCCGGACCATCCGGAGACCCTGCGGACGGCCAAGGAACTGGCGCTCACGCTGCGTCAGCTCGGCCGTTTCGCCGACGCGCACCGGCTGATCGAGCGGACCGTGGTCCGTTACCAACGCACGCTCGGCGGCGAGCACGCCGACACCCTCTCGGCCGAGATGGCCCTGGCCACCACCTGGTCCGCGGTGGGCGACAACCAGACCGCACTGCGGATGGCGCGTCGCCTGCGCGACGGCTACCAGAGGCTGCTCGGCGAGTCGCACGCCATCACGCTGGCCTGCCTCAACAACCTCGGCGTGCTGCTGCGCAAGCAGGGCGAGCACACCCAGGCCCGCGAGCTGTCCCAGCGGGTCCGCGACCAGTTGCTGGACAGCCTCGGTGATCGGCACCCGCACACCCTGCTGGCCACGCTCAACCTGGCCAACGACCTGTTCGCCCTCGGCGACGGCGAGAACGCGTTGCTGCTGGACACCACGGCGTACGTGGAGCTGACCCGTGCGTTGGGCGCCGAGCACCCGGACACGCTGTCCGCGTCGGTCAACCTCGCCTTGAGCCGCCAGGCCACCGAGAGCGAGGCGGACGCCGGCCGGGCGCTCTTCGACGAGGCGTTCGGGCAACTGGTGCAGCTCTTCGGCGGCGACAACCCGCGGGTCGTGCAGGCCCGCCAACGGGAACGCTCCAACGCCTACATCGAGCCGGCGCTGCTGTAGACCCGCACCGCCCCGTCGTTCGGCGCAGCCCCGCCACCCTGCACCGTTCCGGCGTCCACGCCCAGCCAGGTCCCGACGGCGTCGGGGTCCCACCTCGACCACCTCTCACGCGTCCTTTGCTCTGCTTCACCCCAGGCAACACTTGTGGGCCGCGAGTGTTGCGTCCGTTGAAGCAGAGCAAAGGACGCAAGTGACCCCTGAGGGTGGATCCGGAGGTGGCCGGCTCCAGGGGGTGGATCCGGAGGCGGCCGGCTCCTGGCGTCGGATCCGGGGGCGGCTGGTGGCTGGCGTCGCCGCACTGGCCGAGCAGCCTCGTCCGCGGCCGACCGGTCAGGAGGGCTGTGTCAGCCAGGCCGCGAGGGTGAGCGGGTCGGCGTCTCCAAGGGTCTGGCTGAGCGCCCGTACCAGCTCGGGCCGGTGGGTCAGCACCCGCGCCGCCGCCGGTTGCCCGGTGTGGTGTGCGGCCAGGGCGAGTCCCACCCAGGCGTCGACATCGCCGGGGTCGGCCGCGAGACGTCGCCGGTACCCGGCCAACGCGTCCTCGGAGTTGCCCGCCGCGTACGCCTGGTCGCTCGGGCTCGACCCGCACGGCCCGCCGCCGCCCAGCAGACGGTGGCGGACGGCGGCCTCGGGGCCACTGGCCACGGTGAGAGCGGGCCGGGCCGGGGCCGCAACGACCGTCGACGCCGCCCGGTCGAGAGCCGGTGGCAGGCCCTGTCGCCACGCGTGCGCCAGGCGGGCCACCCCGTCCGGGTCGGGCCGCAGGTTGGCCAGGGTCCAGCGCACCGCGCCGGCGTCCGCGACGTCCCGCACGGCGGCCTCCACCGGGCCGTCGAGCGGGTCACGCCAGCCGTGCAACGTACGCGCCATGTCGGCCACGAAGGACCGACCGGCCTCGGTCAGCTCGGCCGCCCCGGCGAGCTGCCGGACCGCGCGGATGGTCTGCTCCCGCCAGTACGCGTACTCGAACGCGGCCGCGGTGCCCTCGTGCCGGCGCTGCCGCCACACCTCGGCCACCCCCAGGTGGGCGTACGCGCCCTGGAGCAGCGCGCCGACCGGGCGCGGGTCCAGCCGCCACGGCGCCCGGTAGCGCGCCGGGCCACCTGCCGAGTGCAGCGGAACGAGATCGAGGAGCGCGCCGAGTTTGGTGTGCTGCACCTCGTGCACGAGCAGCAGCGCGAGGGTCCGCGCGTCGGCCGGTACGGAGAGCGCGATGGCCCCCAGCGCGTCTCTGCTGGTGGCGCTCACCGGGTTGCCCGAGGGCGGGGGTCGCAGCGGTACGAGCGAGCGCAGCAGACCGGCCAGCGCGTCGACGTGCGCCGGAAGGTGCTCGCGCAGCCACTGCCCGGCTTCGGCGGCCAGACGGTCCAGACGGGCGGCCCCGGCGTCGTCCAGCCGTGGCGCGGACGGCCGGTGGTAGCAGTTGCGCCACGGGTCCTGGTCGTCGACCAGCACCCCGGCCGCGTCGAACGGCACGGTCCGGCGCGCCGGCTGCCAGCCGATCCGGCCGTTTCCCGCATTCAGCAGCCGACCGTCGCGGGCGTCGACGCGTACCCCGTCGTCGGCCGCGCCGACGTCGATGCGCAGCGCGCCGGCCGCGCCGCTCAGCCGCACCGCGTCGTCGGCGCGCAGGCCCGTCGCCGCGCCGACCGTCGGCAGCGGCAGTACGCCGTCGGCCGGGCGGGGCAGGGTCAGCGTGAACGTCAGACCGGCCCGGACCGCCGCCGCCGTGGCGAGCGTCGCCAGGTAGGTGGGCCCGGCGGCGCCGTCGAGCGCGGCGCGGGCCCAACCGGTCACCGGTGGATGGGCCAGCACCGCGGCTACCGATGCCGCGTCGGCATGCTCGGCCCGGGTCAGCAGCTCCAGACTCTGCCGCACCAGCGGCCCGTCCGGGCACGCGCGGGCCGCGGCGACCGTCAACAGCCGGCGGCGACCGAGTTGCCCGCCGCGCAACACGGCGATGGTGTCGGCGTCACCGTGGCCGGCGGCCAGCCCGGCGAGCTGCGCGGCCGTCAACGGGGCCGTCACGGGCCCACCGCCGGCACGCTCCGACCACGCAGCGCCTCCAGGTCGGCGGTCACCCTCTCCTGGACGTGCCGGATCAGCCGGAACAGGTCGGCGCAGTAGACCGACGGGTGGTCGAAGCCGACGCCGTCCCGGAAGCGGTGCGCGTAGAGGCCGCCACCGCAGACACCGACGACCGGACAGGCCCGACACTGCGGGGCGAGCGCCGCGATCCCGGTGGGACGCCCGGCCAGCGACGGGTGCCGCAGCGCCTCGTCGAAGCTGTGCCGGAAGACGTCGAAGCCGGTGCGCATCACCGACGCGGTGGTGGTCTTGAGCGTGTCGGTGCCCTCGATGGTGCCGTCGGTCTCGATCGTCATGACGTCCGGCTCGGCGACGCCCAGCGCCTGCGTGCCGCTGCGCCCGCCCAACAGCAGCGCGATGAGCGACTCGAACAGCCGGATGCCGGTCCGTCGGGGCGTCTCGGAGTACCAGCGGTCGAAGACGGCGATCAGCCAGTCCGCGTACGGGGTGGCGGGGTCGTCCGGATGGCAGCCGGGTGGGGGAGCGCTCCAGTTGCCGTGCGGCAGCAGCAGATCCAGCCGGGGCGGGTCGAACTCCCGCAGGCCCTCGTAGACGGCGATCGGGTCGTTGGCCAGGTCGACGGTGCAGAGCAGGCCGGCGTAGCGGGCCCGGTGTTCGGGTCGCGCCAGCAGGCGCAGCGCCGTAGCCACCTCGGCGTAGCTGCCGCGCCCGTCGGCGTGACGGCGGTGGCGGTCGTTGGCCGTACGGTCACCGTCCACGCTCACGCCGACGTCGATCCCGTGCGTGTGGCACAGCTCGAGCGCCGCCTCGTCGAGCAGCAGCCCGTTGGTCTGCATCGCCACATCGAGGGTGACGTCGGACGGCATCGCGGCGCGCAGCATGCGTACCGTCCGGTCGAGCACGGCGACACCGGCGAGCAGCGGCTCACCGCCGTGCAGCACCACCCGGACACGGTCCACGCCGTGCCGGGCGAGGTGGGCGGCGAGCCGGTCGGCGACCCGGCGCACGGTCCCGGGGGCCATGATCCGGGGACGGGACCGCCAGTCCTGGTCGGCGTGGCGGTAGACGTAGCAGTAGTCGCAGGCCAGGTTGCATCGTGAGTGGATCTTCAGCACCACCTGACGGATGTGTGGCGCGACCGCGGCAGGGCGGTGTCGGGTGGCCGACGGCGAGGCGTCGGCCGGCACGGTCAGAAGCTCGACTCGAACGCCGACACGTCGCCGGGTCGACCCTGCTCACCTTCGGCGGCCAGCGTGCCCAGCACGTGCGCCAGGACGCCGTCGCCGGCGCCGGCCAGCAGGTCCGCCAGGGGTACGTCGCCGAGCTGCACCAGAGCGGTGCCGACAGTGCCGGAGATGGGCGGCTGGTCGTGGTCAGCCACCGTGGACCGTCCTTCGGTCGAAGGCCGGCACCTGAGTCACCGCTGCGCTCACTCCGCCTTTCTACACCATCGCACCCGGCCCGCGAGGGCGCGACACCGTACCCCGTACGCGCTGGCCACCGTGCCGTTACCTGGCGTACCACCACGGCCCTTCGGCGTCGGCGGGCCGACACCCGTCCGGTCGACCTGTCGATGTGGGCGGTCGTCGTTCGTATGGAGGATGAGGGGTCGGCATCGTGTCGACCGTCGCCGCGAGGAGGAACGATGACGCTGTACCTGCTCAGCATTCACCAGCCCGACGGCGGGACACCGGAGCCGGAGTTCCTGGCCCAGGTCATGCGCGAGGTCGGTGAGCTGCGGAACGAGCTCGTCGCGGACGGGTCGTGGGTGTTCGGTCAGGGCCTGCACGGGCCGGAGACCGCGACCGTGCTGCGCCCCCGCGACGGTGACGTCCTGGTCACCGACGGGCCGTTCGTCGAGGGCAAGGAGTACCTGGGCGGGGTCACCATCATCGACGTGCCGGACCTGGACGCCGCCCTGCGCTGGGGTCACCGCTACGCGCTGGCCACCACCCTGCCGATCGAGGTCCGTCCCTTCCGGGGCGCCGGCGGCTGACCGTGCCGGACGTGGAGGCGGTGTTCCGTGCCGAGTACGGCCGCGCGGTCGCCGTCCTGGTGCGCCTCCTCGGCGACATCGACCTCGCCGAGGAGGCCGTCCAGGACGCCTTCGCCGTCGCGCTGCGGCGCTGGCCGACCACCGGCGTACCGCCCAGCCCGGCCGGTTGGATCATCACCACGGCCCGCAACCAGGCCGTCGACCGGCTGCGTCGGGAGGCGACCCGTGCCGAGCGGCACGCCCAGGCGGCTCTGCTGTACGCCCCCGACCCACCCGCCGAGGAGGGGCCCGTGCGCGACGACCAGCTCCGTCTGATGTTCACCTGCTGCCATCCGGCGCTCGCGCCGGCCACCCGGGTCGCGCTCACCCTGCGCCTCCTCGGCGGCCTGCGTACCGCCGAGATCGCCCGCGCGTTCCTGGTGCCCGAGGCGACGATGGCGCAACGGCTGGTGCGGGCCAAGTCGAAGATCCGCAACGCCCGAATCCCGTACCGGGTACCGGGCGACGCCGACCTGCCCGACCGGCTGCACGCCGTGCTCGCGGTGCTGTACCTGGTCTTCAACGAGGGGTACACGGCCAGCAGCGGCCCGAACCTGGTCCGCGCCGACCTGTGCGCCGAGGCGATCCGGCTGGCCCGGCTGCTCGTCGAGCTGATGCCGGACGAGCCGGAGGCGCTGGGACTGCTCGCGCTGATGCTGCTCACCGAGGCCCGCCGCGCGGCCCGCACCACCGCCGAGGGCGACCTCGTGCCGCTGCCCGAGCAGGACCGGGGCCGGTGGGACGCCGCGTTCGTCACCGAGGGGCAGGCGCTGGTGCGCCGCTGCCTGCGCCGCGACCGGCCGGGGCCGTACCAGATCCAGGCCGCGATCGCCGCCGTGCACAGCGCCGCGCCCCGCGCCGCCGACACCGACTGGGGTCAGATCCTGACGCTGTACGACCAGCTCACGGTCATCGCCCCCGGCCCGGTGGTGGCGCTGAACCGGGCCGTCGCGCTCGCCGAGGTCGCGGGCGCGGCCGTGGCGCTGGCCGAGGTGGACCGGCTCGACCTGCCCGGCTATCACGTGCGGCACGTGGTCCGCGCCGACCTGCTGGTCCGGCTCGGCCGCGACGGCGAGGCCGTCGAGGCGTACCGGACGGCCGTGACGTTGACGGACAACGCGGCCGAACGGGCCTTCCTCGCCGCACGCGCGGCGGCGCTGGCCGCGGGCTGACCGCGCGTTTGCCGGTGGCCCACCCGGGAACCCGAGCCGCCCGTCGGCCCGGGTTCCCGCCCGTGGCCGCAGCAGTGGACGGAGGCGGAGATGGCGTACCGTGCGGCGACCGTCGACGCCGCTGCCGACCTCGGCATGCTCACCCTCGGCGTCGAGGAGGAGTTCCTGCTGCTCGATCCGGTCAGCGGCGGCAATCTGCCGGTGGCCGACGAGGTGCGGGCCGCGCTGCGCGGACCGGCCCGCGACCAGACCCGCCAGGAGTTCCGGCACAGCATGGTCGAGATGGTCACCCCGGTCTGCGCCGATCTCGACGACCTGCGTACCCACCTGGTGGCGCTGCGGCGATCGGCCGTCGACGCCGCCGCGCGGGCCGGCGCCCGGCTCGTCGCGGTCGGCGCGACGCCGATGGCCGAGCCGCACCGGACGGTGCCCGACGAGCCGCGCTACCACGCCATGTCCCGCCGGTACGGGCCGGTGGCGCACGATCCGGCGGTCTGCGGCTGCCACGTGCACGTCGGGCTGCCGGACCGGGAACTGGCCGTGCAGGTCTGCAACCACCTGCGGGTGTGGCTTCCGGTGGTGCAGGCGATCACCGCCAACTCGCCGCTGCACGACGGGTACGACACCGGCCACGCCAGTTGGCGGTCGATGCAGTTGGAGCGCTGGCCCAGCATCGGCCCCACCCCGTACTTCGACTCGGTCGCCGACTACGACCGCACGGTCGACGAGCTGATCGCCGCCGGCATCATGCTCGACGCGGCGATGGTCTACTGGTACGCCCGGCCGTCGTCGGCGTACCCGACGGTCGAGGTGCGCGTCGGCGACGTCTGCCCGACGGTGGACGACGCGGTGCTGGTGGCCGCCCTGGTCCGCAGCCTGGTCGCGGTGCTCGCCGAGGACGTACGCGCCGGTGTGCCCGCCCCGCGGGTGCGCGACTGTCTCGTTGCCGCGGCGCACTGGCGGGCCGCCCACGACGGCCTGGACGGTGACCTGATCGACCTGCGGGCCGGCGGCGCACGGCCGGCCTGGGACCTGGTCGACGACCTGATGGCGACGGTAGCCCCGGCGCTGCTGCGCCACGGCGACCTCGGCTACGTCCTGGCCCAACTGGCCCGGCTGCGCCGCGACGGCACCGGCGCGGCGCGACAGCGCCGGGTGCTCGACGACACGGGGGACCTGCGGGCCGTCATCGACGACCTCGCCGCCCAGACCGCCGCCGCCTGACGGGCCCGCCGGCTCAGTGGATGTCGTGGGTCTGTAGCCACAGTTCCAGCAGGCCGAGCTGCCACAGCTTGTTGCTGCCGGCCGCCGCCTCGGCCCGGTCCGGCTCGGCGAGCAGGCGAGCCACGTACCCGGGTCGGAACAACCCTCGCTCCCGGGCCACCGGGGCCTGCAACGACTCGGCGACCAGCGCGCGCACCGGCCCGTCCACGTTGCGCAGCGCCGGCACCGGGAAGTAGCCCTTCGGCCGGTCGATCACCTCGGCCGGCAGCACCTCCCGGGCCACCTCCTTGAGGACGCCCTTGCCGCCGTGGGTGACCTTGTGCTCCGGCGGGCAGTGCGCGGCGACGGTGACCAGGTCCTGGTCGAGGAACGGAGTGCGCACCTCCAATCCCCACGCCATGCTCATGCTGTCCACGCGCTTGACCGGGTCGTCGGGCAGCATCAGGTGGGTGTCCAGGCGCAGCACCGCGTCCAGCGCGGTCTGCGCCCCGGGCGCGCCGAGGTGTTCGGCGAGCAGGTCCCGGCTGGCGTCGTGGTCCAGCGTGTACTCCGGGCCGACGATGGTGCGCAGCTCGTCGTGTTCCCGGTCGAAGAACGCCGCGGCGAACGTCTCGGCGGCGCCGTGCCGGGGCACGTCGACCAACGGCTGGTGGTAGCCGTAACCGGCGAACACCTCGTCCGCGCCCTGCCCGGACTGGGCCACCTTCACGTGCTGCGCCACCTGTTGTGAGAGCAGGTGAAAGGCGACGACGTCGTGGCTGCCCATCGGTTCGGTCATGGCCCGTACGGCATTGCGGACGGCGGGGGCCAGGTCGTCGTCGGCGAGCCGGATCCGCTGGTGGTCGGTGTCGTACGCGCGGGCCACCAGGTCGGAGTAGTGGAACTCGTCGCCGGCCTCGTCGCCCCGGCTGTCGAAGCCGATGCTGAACGTGCGCAGGTGCTCCTGACCGGCCTCGGCGAGCAGCGCCACGATGAGGCTGGAGTCCAGACCACCGGAGAGCAGCACACCGACCGGGACGTCGGCCACGAGCCGGCGGCGTACGGCCGTGCGCAGCGCGTCCCCGACGGCGGCCCGCCAGTCGGCGGCGTCCATGCCGGCGTCGGCGGGCTCCCGCACGTAGTCGGGCTGCCAGTACACCTGTTCCCGGCTGCGCCCGTCGGCCTCCACGACCCGCAGGGTGGCCGGTGGCAACTTGCGGACGCCGCGCAGCACGGTCCTCGGCGCGGGCACGATGGAGTGCCAGGACAGGTAGTGGTGCAGAGCGACCGGGTCGATGCCGGTGTCGACGTCCCCGGCCGCCAGCAGCGCGGGCAGGGTGGAGGCGAAGCGGAGCCGTCCGGGAGTCTCGGCGAGGTAGAGCGGTTTGATGCCGAGCCGGTCCCGGGCCAGGACGAGCCGTCGCCGCACCCGGTCGACGAGACCGATCGCGAACATGCCGACCAGGTGGTCGACGAAGCGTTCACCCCAATGGGCGTACGCCACCAGGATCACCTCGGTGTCGCTGGTGGACCGGAAGGCGTACCCGGCGTTCTGCAGCTCCTCGCGCAGCTCCGGATAGTTGTAGACGCAGCCGTTGAAGACCAGGGCGAGGCCCAGGTCGTCGCGCGCCATCGGCTGGCCGCCGGCCTCGGACAGGTCGATGATGGTCAACCGCCGGTGTCCGAGGGTCACCCAGTCATCGGTCAGCAGGCCCTCGTCGTCGGGGCCCCGGGAGCGCATCGCCTCGGTCATCCGGATGACCGCCGTGGCGTCGGGTCGCCGGCCGTCGAAGCGTGCCTCCCCGCTGATCCCACACATCAGGCGCGGTGGTGCTGGTTCAGGGCGGACATGGCCTCTCCTGTCAGGTCTCCCCGACTGGTGGTGGCGGGGCCCCTCGGAAAACGGGGCCCGCTGGCTACCCGCGCAGCGGACGGGCAAACCCGCTGCTGCTTCCGCGGCCCTAGCCCCGCAGGGTGCGCAGGATGCGGGTCAGCTCGGCCCGGTCGGTGTCCGGGAGGTGGCCGAAGAAGCGGTCCGCCTCGGCGCGGCGGGCGGCCCGGATGGCGGCGCTGACCCGGGTGCCCTCGGCGGTCAGCGCGACCAGGGTGGCCCGGCGGTCGGCGGGATCGGGCCGCCGCTCGACGAGCCCTCGGGCCTGAAGGTCGTCGACGACCTCGGTCGCCGAGCGGGGCGCGATGCGCAGGTGCTCGGCAAGGGTGCCGGGGCGTACCTCGCCGTGGCGGCCGAGCACGCCGAGCGCCCGGGCCTGGCCGGGGGTGACGTCCCACGGGGCCAGTGACTCGCGGGTCTGCCGGCGCAGGCGGGACGCGACCGCCCAGAACGTCTCGGCCAGGCTCTCGTCGCCGTTGTCGGCGGTGTCCTCGGTCACCGGAATACGGTAGCAGCCGATGCTGTTGTTCCCTCATGTTGAGGTAACCTCAGCATATCTCTCCGGAAGGAGTTCCCCTTGGAACCCACCCCGACGGGCCGCGACCGCGGCCACCGCACCGTCAGCGCCGAGGAGAAGGAGCAGGCCCGCCAGGTCTCCCTGCGCCGCATCGGCCGCCTCTTCACCCCCCACCGACCCGCCATGGTCGTCGTCACCGCGATCATCGCGCTCTCCTCGATCGTCTCGATGGCGAGCCCGTTCCTGCTCCGTACCGTCATCGACCGGGCCCTCCCGCAGGGTGACGTGACCCTGCTGGTCTGGCTGGTCCTCGGCATGGTCGGCGTCGCCGCCGTGACCGCCGCGCTCGGCGTCGTCCAGACCTGGATCTCCACCCAGGTCGGCCAGCGGGTCATGCACCGGCTGCGCACCGACGTCTTCAGCCACCTTCAGCGTCAGTCGCTGGGCTTCTTCACCCGCACCCGCACGGGCGAGGTGCAGTCCCGGATCACCAACGACATCGGCGGCATGCAGTCGGTGGTCACGTCCACCGCCACCGCCGTCGCGGCCAACCTCACCACCGTGGTCGCCACCGCCGTCGCGATGGTCGCGCTCTCCTGGCAGCTCTCCCTGGTCTCGCTGGTGGTGCTGCCGCCGGCCATCTGGCTGACCCGCCGGGTCGCCCGGATGCGCCGCGAGATCACCGCCCAGCGTCAACGCGAACTCGCCGACCTCAACGTCACCGTTGAGGAGGGGTTGTCGGTCAGCGGCGTCCAGCTCGCCAAGACCCTGGGCACCGGTCCCGCCCTCATCGAGCGGTTCACCACGTCCTCGGCCCGACTCGTCGACCTGGAACTGCGCAGCGAGCTCGCCGGACGCTGGCGGATGGCCTCGATGAGCATCATCTTCGCCGCCGTACCGGCCGTCATCTACCTCGCCGCCGGCCTGCCCGGCACCGCCGGAACGCTGAGCATCGGCACCCTGGTCGCCTTCACCGCCCTCCAGGGCGGCCTGTTCCGGCCCCTGATGGGCCTGCTCAACGTGGGCGTGTCGCTGACCGCGTCGCTGGCCCTGTTCGCCCGCATCTTCGAATACCTCGACCTGCCGGTCGACGTGGCCGACCCGGCGGACCCGGTCCGCCTCGACCCGGCCCGGGTCCGGGGTCACCTGCGCCTCGAGGACGTCACCTTCGGCTACCCGGGCAGCGACACCGCCGCCCTCGCCGGCATCACCCTCGACGTGCCCGCCGGCACCAGCCTCGCCCTCGTCGGCGAGACCGGCTCCGGCAAGAGCACCCTCGCGGGCCTGGTCAGCCGCCTGCACGACCCGACCGCCGGTCGCGTCACCATCGACGGCGTCGACCTGCGCGACCTGCGCCTGGCCGACCTGGCCGCGATCGTCGGCGTGGTCAGTCAGGAGACGTACCTGCTGCACACCACCGTCCGCGAGAACCTGCGCTACGCCCGGCCGGACGCCACCGACGCCGAGATCGAGGCCGCCGCCCGCGCCGCCCAGATCCACGACCTCATCGCCGCGCTCCCCGACGGGTACGACACGATGGTCGGCTCCCGTGGGCACCGGTTCTCCGGCGGCGAGAAACAACGGCTCGCCATCGCCCGTACGCTGCTACGCGACCCGCGCATCCTGGTGCTAGACGAGGCGACAAGCGCGCTGGACACCGAGACCGAACGAGCGGTGCAGAGGGCGTTCGACGTCCTCGCCCAGGGACGTACGACCATCACCATCGCCCACCGCCTCTCCACGGTCCGCGACGCCGACCAGATCGCGTTGCTCGACCACGGCCGCATCGTCGAATCGGGCGACCACGACAGCCTGCTCAACCGCCAGGGCCGCTACGCCGCCCTGGCGGCCTGAACTCTTGCTTCCTTGATCGTCGCGCCTCGCTCGACAGGCCCCTCTTGATCGTTGGCTGCTGGGCAATACGACACGCCGGGCGAGGTGCTGCTGAGCAGCCACCGATCGAGGCGTAGCAGACCTCGGGCGCCGGTGGGGGCTTTCTACAGTGGGTGCGCTGTCCACAGTGGCTGGGGTGGCTGCCTGCGGATCTCGGTCCGTGGCGTGAACTGCGACCCGCCGTGCTGTCTGAACAGGACGCATGGTGCGGGTGGCTCGGTTTGCCCGGTGCTGGCAGCCTCGGGGCGTGGGCATGCTTCTGACGCAGCTTCCGGCGCTCCTCGGCGTGCTGATCGGCACGCTGGGCACTATCCTCGCCACTTCGCTCGCCGACCGCGCGCGTTGGCGACGCAGCCAGGGCGTGCGCTGGGACGAACGACGTCTCGACGCGTACGTCGAGTTCGCGCACGCCCTCAAGGAGAGCCAAGCGGTGGCGTTACGGATGACGGCCCACCTGCGGCCCGGCTCGCACAGCCACCCCATTGACCGGGAGGAGGGCCTGGTTCGGCTCGCCGAGTCGGACGCGCGACGCACCATCGTGTGGGAGAACCTGCTGCTTCTCGGCGACGAGCCGACAGTGCTGGCCGCCGCCGACTGGCGGGACGCGATCCGGCAGTTGGAGCGGCTGGCCCGGGGGATCGTCGACGTCACGGAAGACATCTCGGCGGATCTGGACGCCGTCAACGAGGCCCGGGACGCCTACTATCGGGCGGCCCGGCGGAGCCTCGGCGTCCGGGGTGGCTCGGTGGAGCAGTCCGCAGCCCTGCGTCAGGCGCTCGCGAGCCGGACACCGGTGCCAGAATGATCACCGATGACGGATGACGAATCGCGTAGGCGAATCAACCCGCACCTGCTCACCTGGCCGGAGGTCGATCCCGCGCGGCATCCGTTCGACCCGGATGACGTGCTGGACCTGGTGCGTAGCGTCGCACCTCCGGTGCCACCACGGCCCCGCTGGGCGGGGTTCACGCTCGTCGGCCGCGCCGACGCCGAGCGGTGGCGGGAGTCGATGAGTCACGCCCTCGTCGACCATTACGGCCGCTGGGCCAGCGGCTGGTGTTGGGCCGTGGGCGAGAGCGATTATGACGGTGGGCCGGTCTACTCGTGGTGCTGCATCTCCCACTCCATCGCATCGCCGGAAGAGACCCTGACCGCGGTCGCCGACTCGCTGGGTGAGTGGCGAGCCTGGCTGGAGACCGTGGCTGCCCGGTTCGACGACTTCCTGCCGTTGCCCGGTCCGGATGAGGCGCCCGACGTTCTCATCATGGCGTGGGAGGTGGCGGTCGCCCAGCTCGTCAATCTGACGGTGGGTCGCACGAGTAGCGACAGCGGCTGGTACGGCCACTGCAAGCAAGTCCTCTCGTGGTTTCTCGTCGCTGCCGGTGTGCCCGAGGACCGCCATGTGCCTCTGATCGAGCATGCCATCGGCGGACGGTTCCGGAGCTGGGTGCGGCCGTCCGCGGCTGACGTGAACGATGTCGCGGAGCGTCTCGCCCGGCGACTCGTCGGCGAATCCCTGGTCGATTCGCCTCCGTCGGTCGTGCACCGCGACGACGAATGGCCCGACACGTGGCCGCAGGATTGGCCGTCATCGCGCACCACCACCCGGGGGTCTCGGTCGAGGCAGCAGCGCCGTCCCGAGGGCAGACGCCCGGACGACCTGGAGACGTGGCAGGCTATTCGCGCCCGGGTCGACTGGGCCAGCGCATCCGAGCCCGTGTCCGGTCCCGTCGCCACCGGCGAGGACGCGATCGCCGAGCACGCGGCCCGTCGCGCGGCGGACGGCCCGCCGTTGATCGCCGCTGTCGATCAGGCACGGCAGGCTGCGGCAGAGGGCGGGCCGCTCACCTTCGCCCTGCTCGCGCATTGGCAGGGCACACTGCTCGGTGTGCCGACGCCCGCGTTCCGCGACGGCCCGGCGTGGGCCAAGGGCGGGCGGGAACGCTACTACTGGCACGCCGACCTTCCCGCCCAGTTCAAGGCGTACCTCCTCGCGGCGACGGAGGACGACCTCCCGCTACCCTCCCGAGCCGCGCGGGTCTACCTCGACGTGGCGTTCTTCCACCCGTTCGACGACGGCAACGCGCGCTCGGCCATGCTGGCGCTCTACTACGTGCTCGCCCGGGAGGGGGTGGTCCTCGACCGCGCCGCGCCGCTGCTGAGGACCGTGCGGCAGGCGCATGACAGGTACGGCGCCGCCGGGCTCGCGAAACTCGTGGAACTGCTGATCCGGGATACGCGGAAACGGATGCGCTGAGTGCCGGGTTCGCCTGCGCTGGCTGCCGTACTCCACGGGTCGGTGGCGCGGCAACGTGGCCGGGCGTCGGAACCGCCCCCACCACTCTGCCAACTGTTACCTGCAACTCCCCAAAGCCGGCGCTTGCGACATGTGCGGTAGACGCCGCCGGACCCGCATGCTGGCAATACACCGCAATCGTGTCCAGGTGGCGGTCCTCCTTCCCTGCCGGCGGGCTCTAGGATCTCTGGAATGCAGGAGGGCCGGTGGACGACGATCACGCCGTCGCAGTTTGCGCACGAGCGGGAGGCGCTGGCGCACGTCCAGGCGCTACTACCGGACAGCGAGCCCTACCGAGCCTGGTCGAATTTCACTTTCACCGCCCAGACCGGGCATCCCTACGAGGTTGACCTGTTGGTCGCCGCGCCGGGCGGCCTCTACCTCATCGAGATCAAAAGTCTGAACGGCCAGCTCCGGTCTAGCGGCTCCAACTGGATCCTCCAGGGCCCGAACGGCACCCGCACCTTCGACAACCCTCTGCACCTCGCGGATGGCAAGGCGAAGAAGCTCAAGTCGTTGCTGCAGGTAGCCGCTTCCCGGCGAAAAGGTCAGCAGGTCCGCGTTCCGTTCGTGCAGGCGGCGGTGTTCCTGTCCAAGCCGGGCCTGCGGGTGGAGCTGTCGGAGCATCACCTGCACGGCATTCTCGGGCCGGTTCCGGCCCCGGGGCATGAGCCGGGGCCACTACCGACGATCAAATCCCTGCTCGAGCGACCTCCGCAGGATGAACGCCAGCGGGTCACCAAGGAGGTATCGGCGGCACTGCCCGACCTGCTCGCCGCGGTGGGCATCGCGCGGAGCCGTCGGCACTATCAGGTTGGCGCCTGGGAGCTGGAACCTCGCCCATTCGATGTCGGCCCCACCTGGCAGGACCACCAGGCGCGCCACCGTGATCTAGAGCGCGAACGTCGCCGGGTGCGTATCTACCTGGTCGAGCGTAACGCCGTGCAGACCGAACGGGCCAGCATCGAACGCGCCGCCAAGCGCGAGATGCTCGCCTTGCACGGGATCAACCACCCGGGCATCGTGCAGGTCGACTCGATGGAGTCGCACGAGGCCGGCCCGGCGCTCATCTTCCGGTACGACCCCCGCTCCGTGCGACTGGACCACTACATGGCCCAGTACGGCGAGCGCCTCGACTCCCTGAGCCGGCTCGCCATGATCCGTCAGCTCGCCGACACGGTGGCGTACGCGCACCGTCGGCGACTACACCACCGGGCCCTGTCCGCCCGCAGTGTGCTGGTTAACCCCGGCCCGAAGCGGCGGGGCGGCAACGAGGACGAAGCCTGGCTGATTCCCCAACTACAGATCAGTGACTGGCAGGCGGCGACCCGGAGCGCGGACAGCGCCGGCGGCAGCAGCGGTGATCCGGTGAGCCTCTCCTCGCACGCTTCGGCGCACATCGAGCGGTCCGCCGAGGCGTACCTCGCTCCGGAGCTGACCGCGCCGACGCCCGACGCGGTGGCGATGGACGTCTTCGGCCTCGGCGCGCTGGCGTACCTGATCCTGACCGGTCAACCACCTGCCGCAAAGCGCCCGGAGCTGTTGGCCCGGCTGGCCCGGGACAACGGCCTGCGGGCAGCCGCGGTCGCCGACGGCATCAGCGAGTTCGCCGACGAGTTGATCCAGGCCGCCACCGCACCGGTCCCGGCACAGCGGCTCACCACGGTCGCCGACTTCGTCGAGATGCTGCAGGGCGTCGAGGACGAGCTGACCACCCCACCCGCCGAGTCGGTGCACCCGCCCGAGCCGGAGCCCGAGCAGCCGGACCCGTTGGAGGCGCGCGGCGGCGACCGGGTCGGCGAATGGAAGATCGTCCGCCGCCTCGGCACCGGTTCGACCTGCCGAGCGTTCCTCGGCTTCAACGAGCGCACCCGCCGGGAAGAGGTGCTCAAGGTCGGGCTCTCCGACGAGAAGGGCGCCCGGCTGGCCCACGAGGCCCGGGTGCTGGGCCCGCTCACCGACTCGCGGGTGATCCGGCTGGCGCGGCCCGAGCCGCTGGAGCTCGGCAAGCGCACCGTCGTGGTCCTGGAACACGCCGGCGACCACACCCTCGCGCGCAAGCTGCGCGACGACGGTCGGCTCACGGTCGACGAGCTGGAGACGTACAGCGACTACCTGTTCGGCGCCCTCGACTACCTGGAGGGTGAGGGGGTCTACCACCGCGACATCAAGCCGGACAACATCGCCATCCGGATCCGACCCAACCGGACCCGGCAACTGGTGCTGTTCGACTTCTCCCTCGCCGGCGTCTCGGTGAAGGAGATCAGCGCCGGCACCCCACGCTACCTGGACCCGTTCCTCGGCACCGCCAACCGCCCGGTCTACGACAAGCACGCCGAGTGGTACGCGCTAGCGGTCACCCTGCACGAGATGGCCTCAGGCGAACTGCCGGTCTGGGGTGACGGCGGCACCGAGCCTCAGCTCACCGACGGTCCGCCGATGTTGGCCGCGGAGGCGTTCGACCCGGCGATCCGCGACGGCCTGGTGGAGTTCTTCCAGCGCGCGCTGCACCGCGACCACCGTCGACGGCACGCGTCACTCAAGGATCTGCGCGACGCGTGGCAGGACGTCTTCCGGCGCTCGGATGCGAGTACCCCGGTCGGCAGCGATCACCCCGAGGTGGACGAGCCGGACGAGCAGGTTGCCGCAACGGCACGCGACGATGCCGCCGGCAAGGCGAACAGGGCCACCGCGCTGGAGGCAGCCGGCCTCACTCCGCGGGCCGTCTCCGCCGCCCACCGGCTGGAAGCCACCACCGTCGGCGAGCTGCTCGCGGTCGCCAACAAGCTCGCCCACCTGCCCGGCCTGGGCGCGAAGACTCGCCAGGAGCTGCAACGCAGGGTCAAGGAGTGGCGTCAGCGTCTGGGGGAGCGGGAAACACTGCCCACCACGCCCGCCGCGCGCAAGGCGGCGAGCGAGGAGGTGGCCACCGAGTCCACCGCCGGTCGCGGCGACACCGATCTGGTACGCGTCGGCCTGGACGCCATCGCCACGCTGCTCGTGCCGGCGAAGAACGGACGCAACGCCACCGAGATCGAAGGCACCCGCCTACTGCTGCACCTGCCCGACGAGTTGGGGGCGCTGCCGGCGTTGCAGCTCTGGCCGCAGCAGCCGCAGGTGGCCACCGCCCTGGGCGTCACCGCGGGTCGTGTGGCGCAGATCCTCGGCAAGCAGCGCAAGCGCTGGCTCGACATCCCCGTGGTCGGCAGCGTGCGTACTCAGATCATCGAGCTGTTGCACGACGGCGGCCGGGTGATGGGTGTCGCCGAGTTGGCGGCGGCGCTGCTGAGCAGTCGCGGCTCGGTGCGTACCGGGGACGAGCTGCGTCTCGCGGTGGCCGTCGCGGCGGTCCGCGCCGCGGTGGAGGTCGACGCGCTCGCCGACGAGCCTCGCCTGCTGCTGCGTCGGCACGCCCGTGCCGACATCGACGGCAAGCCGCACCCGCGCGGCGACCGGCTCCTCGTGGCTCTGGAGGTCAGCGACGATGACGCTCCCGACACCCCGGCCGCGCCGGCCCTGCTCGACTACGCCGACGCGCTCGGCAAGGCTGCCGACAAGCTCGCCGCGAGTGAAGTGTTGCCCAGCCCGGCGACGGTTCTGCGTACCCTCGCGGCGGTGACCGCGCCCGGCGGTGCGGCCGAGGCGTTCGACGAGCGGCGACGGGTGTTGCTCGCCGCGGTTGCCTCGGAGCGGGCCGCCGCCACCGCGCGGCTGGAGATCTATCCGCGCGACCTCGACCCGGTGCGCGCGCTGCGGCTGGCCCAGGCCGGTGTGGTGCCGCCGACCGTCGCCGCCGACGGTCGACGGGGGCTGACCCCGACGCACGTGGCGGACCGGGTGACGGCGCGCTTCCCGGAGCTGGACCCGCTGCCGGGTCACCCCAAACTGGACCGGCTGCTCGCCGAGGCGGGCTTCGAACTGCGCTGGGACCGGGACCGCTATGTCCCACCGCCGCCCCGCACGGCCTCGTCATCGGTGTCGATCATTCAGCGGCGTCCGTCGACGCCAACCCCGCCAAGCCGGTGGACGGCGGACTCGCCCGAACTGGCGGCGGCGATGCGAGCCGAGGAACGGCTCTCCGGGGCGCGGTCCGCCGGAGGGTTCCGCGCGCTGACGGTACGCCTCAACCGGTACCACCTGGCCCGGGAGGAACTGGCCCGGCGCTTCGACGCCCGACCGGTCAACGTGGCGGCGGCCTTCCTGGGTCACCTGCGCGCCCTGGTCGACGCCCGCCCGAAGCCGACGTGGGAGACCGTGCTCGGCGCGGACATCGCCAAGGAAGGATCGCGGCCGGCAATCAAGTTGGGGGAGTACGTCGAGCAGGCGTGGCAACTGACGATGCCCTCGCTGCGCGCCGCGCTGTCTGCCACGGACGGGCCGGTGCTGCTGCACGACGCGGCGTTGCTGGCCCGGTACCGGGCGATGGAGCGGCTGCACGAGCTGGCCGATGCGGCGCGCGGTGGGGCGGGGGACGTGTGGCTGCTATGCCCGATGGAGGACCCGGCGCTACTACCGAAGTTGGACGGCTCGGTGGTCCGGGTGGGCGACAACGAGTGGATCGCCCTACCGGACGCCTGGGTCGTCAACGCTCACCGCAGCGCAGTCATCGCTTGACGGACCAGCCTCTGCGGCACTTCGGGGCACTCACTACTCACGATAAAGTGATCAAGAATTCTCTCCTCAATCCATCAGTCATCGGAGTAGCTGGGAAGCGTGGCTCCTGCTGTCCGGAATGGTGCACCCCGATCGTCGACGATTAGCTGCTCAGTCTTCCCGTCACTGATGACAGTCGCCACAAGGCGCCATTCGACCAAGAAGCCGCGCCGAACTCTCGCCAAGAGGTTGAAGGTGTCCTGAGTGCCCGGCCCCAATTTCCATCGCGGCACTTCCTTGATAGCGCCTCCATAATCAGAGATGAATCCAATTTTGGGGGTCGGGCTATCCAGATCTATCTGCAAACCTTGTTCTTTATCTGGATCAGCGCCTCCAGTAGTGCATTCGGCGATAAAACCTACAGACAGGGGAGTTTTCTTGACGATCTCGACGTGAAGGTCCGCAATCGTCACCTCCGCTGACCGATTGCTGGCGAGAGTCATTTCAGCCCATGTCTCGCCTGCGTCGGCGCCGTCGTGTTGCCAAGCCCAAGCCCTCCGTTCTTTACACGACACCGGAGGTGGGGGCGGTACGCTGGATCGCTCGTGCGGAATTACGTAGTTGAAAGACTCGTCAAAGATGCCGCCGAAGAAAACGTTGGGTCGGGCCTCCACGCGCATCACCGGGATGACCGGAGGGCCAGGCGTAGGTGACGGTGTGGCTACAGATGTTGGATCGACAAGAGGTGTCAAACGAAGCAACACAAGCGTCGGTACAGTTCCGACGACGACGCCGACGAAGATGGCGGTGCCTTGTGCGGCAGCCCACGACTTCATCCGTCGCCAGGGCGAGCGCGCAGCAGTCGCAGTGGCTGCCAAAGGCATCTCGGTAGCCGGCCGGGCCTGCCCGCCCCGCCGCTGCTTCTTTCGCCCAGTCAAGCCCACCCTCACATCTTTCGAGACGGCCCTTATTCGACGTAGTCCGTTCCGTTCCAATAATAATAAGCGTGGGTGACGTCACCTTCGGCGCAGTTTGGATCGCAGTCATTCGTCGCCTTGTCGACCTGATACGTGCGCTCAACCTGAATGAGCTTCGCACCGTAAAAGCGAGCGTTGTACTCGCCCGGATCGGGGAGCGTGCCAAAATCATCAATACCGTCATCGATGGCGCGAAGAATGATGACGCCTGACTCGCCCCCAGGGTCGTAGGTCAGGAATACGTTGCCCGAGGAGTCCGTCGGTGGATCGGCGTAATCGAGGCTGTACCAGTCGCCTAGCGGCTTCCTCCATTGCAATTCCCCGCCCGAATTGACAGCCACGATCGCAAATTGGCGATCTTCTCCCTCCTCTCCCCAATCAACAACTCCTAGGAAAGTTCGTCCCCACGTCGGGTGGTTCACGAGCAGCAGCCCGTCAAGGTTGCACTCGCTGAGGCAGGCCCCGGAGATCATGAGTTCTGTTTCGCTGGGTATGGTCAGGATCTCACTGCTCGCGAGCGCACCCGCCGAGCGTCCAGCCTCATTCTCGACGCCAGCGCCCATATCTTTTTCTGCGGTTTTGAAAATACGCCAATATCCACCAACCAGATAGGCGCCGGAAGCGCTGATCACAGCGGCTAGAAGCATTACTATCCAGCGATTTGGGTGACGCGATCTAGTAAGGCTGGAGGTTCTTGCGGCCTTGTCTTCTTCTGCCAAGATCCCTCCGCTCACCGATTGGTTGTGGATGGTTCTGGTCAAGGCGAGTTGCGAACGGTATCAAATTGCTCTGCGGTGACGTGTCGGCTACCCGACAGAGCGACGCCAGATATAGCAGTGTTCGCGGCTGCTGTTCTGTAGTCAGACGCCTGAACCACCGCCTGGTCTCAGTGTCCTTGCAAAATGATCACGACTGGCAGCGAACAGATCGCCAGAGAGATCAAGAAGGGTCTTGCCTGGCACGGCTGGTGCAGCATGCTGGTGGCGCTGATCCAAGTGATCGAGAAGGTCAACAAAGCCATCGGCCTGGTCGCCGACGTCGCCAAGCAGGCATTCAAGAAGGCGCAGTTGAAGGATGCGGTCGTCGACAAGGTGTGGTCGGGACTGAAGCGGGTGCTGGACGCCCACTTCCCCCTCCTGGGCGCGGATACCGTGCGCGTTCTCCGGATGCTGGTCGTGTTCGCCTGTCCGTCGGTCGAACGGCACCGGGACGTCTACTAGCACGCACTCGTGCCGCTCATGGGCGACGCCAAAGGGCTCGTCGCGGAGGAGGTCAAAGCTCAGGTTGCCACCCTGTTCACCGCCTGGTGGCGACGAAAGCGCCCAGCGACCGCCCAGTGACACGCGATACCGAGGAGCACATCGGAGGCACCGCTCAGCGGACGCACCGCTGCCGGCGCCCCGACGCTCTCCGAGCCGGTGCAACGGGTGTGGCAGCAGGGCGAAGGCCGGCGAGCTGGACGAAGACTTCTCTCTTGTCGGTCGCTTCGCCTCGGCGGCTGATGACGTAGCCGGTCAACCAGACCCAGCCCTGGTAGGTCAGCTCGTCGGACACCGAGACGACGCGGAGAGTCAGCGCGCGATTCCCGGCGAACTGCACCGACGCTCGGCCGTCGATCGCGAGCAGGTCGCCGGGGGAGGGGCGCGCGGTCACCAGTGGCCGGAGTTGGGCTGGTCATGCGGTGGCTGGCACTCGCGTGCGTGCATCGCCTGCCAGTCGCGCAGCGCCCGCCGAATGCGGTCGTTCTCCTGGCTGAGCAGCCGTACCGTCTCGTTGAGCAAGGCCATCTCGTCGGCCACCCGAGCCTGGAACTCGCGTACCTCATCGAGGTCGACGCCGCGCCGGCGCGCGGCGAACTCGCGGGTCCGCACCTCGTAGGGCGTCAACCGGGCCGGGTAGCCAGCCGATTGGGGTTGACCACTTCGATACACCTGAGCCACGACGATCCTCTCTGGGGGCAGGCGGGAGCGCGGAAGGTCCCGGTGGTGTGTCTGGAAGGGCGGGCCGTCCGCGCGGGGGCCGCGGGCGACCCGCCCGCTCCGCCCCCGCAGCCCTATTCGGCGGTACGGCGGCAGAGCAGTTCGTGGGGTCGGGACGGGCACATGCACCCGCCCCGACCGAGGGGATGAGCCGAACTCGTTGCCACGCGAGGATCGGCTCAGGACCAACATATCTAGACATGCTAGTTGAGTCAACGCTGCTTGTTAGGCGCGTCGCGGTGTGATCAAATCGGATTGCCACGCGAGGAGTGCCATGCGAGAAGTGCCGGATTACTGGCGCATCGCCGATGATGTGATCGCCGACGTCAGGTCAAGGAAGCTCAAGCCGGGGGAGAAGCTGCCCTCGATCGCCGAACTGCGTTCCCGCTACGACGTCAGCCACGGAACCGCGCAGATGGCCTATGCCCGGTTGGAGGCGCTGCGGGTGATCCGGCGACAGCAGGGCAAGGGTGTCTTCGTGACCGACCCGAAGACCTGGATGCGGGAGCCGTAGGTAGCGGGCCGGCTACCGATCTGAGCCTTTTGGGTACCCCCGTCTCATCGACGGGACGACTAGAGTCGGCGCGTGATCGACCGGAAGCTGCTCTTGTCCGACCTGCAGAAGCAGGTCAAGAACCTGGAAAAAGACCTGCGGGAGCAGGCCGAGTCGGTCGAGGAGGTGCGCCTCCGGCTGCGTGGTGAGTACGACCACGCCTTCAGGGTCGGACGCACCGCCGCCACCTGGACAGCCTGGCGGGATGAGCGCGTCACCCAGGCCGCCGTCGCCTGGGTGCTCGGCACGGTCTTCGTACGCTTCTGCGAGGACAACGGCCTCCTGCCGGACCCCTATCTGGCTGGCCCGGGGGACCGCCTGGTGCTCGCCGAGGAGGCCGAGGCGCAGTTCTTCCGGGAGCGGCCCGACAAGACCCTCCGCGACTGGCTGCACCAGAGCTACGACGCCATCGCCAGCACCCAGGCCGGCAAGTCGCTCTTCGACAAGCGGCACAATCCGCTCTACCAGATCCCGCTGTCACACGACGAGGCCAAGAATCTGATCGCCTTCTGGCGTCGGCGCGGCGAGTCCGGCAACCTGGTCCACGACTTCACCGACCCCGAGTGGGACACCCGCTTCCTCGGCGACCTCTACCAAGATCTCTCCGAGGCTGCCCGCAAGACCTACGCGCTGCTGCAGACTCCGGAGTTCGTCGAGGAGTTCATCCTCGACCTGACGCTCACCCCGGCGATCGCCGAGTTCGGCCACGACGTCGTCAAGATGATCGACCCGACCTGCGGCTCGGGCCACTTCGTCCTCGGCGCCTTCCACCGCCTGCTCAAGGAATGGGAGCAACACGCCCCCAACCGCGACCCCCACGAGCGAGTACGTCTCGCCCTCGACGCGGTGCACGGCGTCGACATCAACCCCTTCGCGGTAGCCATTGCTCGTTTCCGACTCCTCGTCGCCGCCCTGCGCGCCTGCAGCGTCAAGACTCTCGCCGACACGGCCGGCTTCGTCTTCCCGATGCACCTCGCAGTCGGCGATTCGCTGATCAAGCGCCGGCAGGCCATGCTCTTCGGCGAAGACCCAATGACGGAGTTCGCCTACGCGACCGAGGACGTGCAGGAGTATGCCGGCATCCTCGGCCCCGGCAACTACCACGTCGTCGTGGGCAACCCGCCCTACATCACGGTCAAAGACAAGGGCCTCAACGAGGCCTACCGCAGCATGTATGACGCCTGTTCCGGCAAGTACGCCCTGTCCGTCCCATTCGCGCAGCGCTTCTTCCAGCTCGCCAAGCCTGGCGACGGGGACGGCAAGGGCGCCGGGCACGTGGGGCAGATCACGGCGAACTCGTTCATGAAGCGCGAGTTCGGCAAGAGGATGATTGAGAAGCTGTTCGCCGTCGAGGTGAACCTGACCCACGTCATCGACACCTCCGGGGCCTACATACCTGGCCACGGCACTCCGACCGTAGTCTTGGTTGGTCGCAACACCAACCGAGGTCGAGCGGGAACGATCCGCACTGTGATGGGCATCCGAGGCGAGCCCAGTGCGCCAGCAAACCAGGGTCAAGGCTTTGTTTGGCAGGCCATAGTTAGCCAGGTAGACCGGCCGGGTTCAGAGAGTGAGTGGATCAGCGCCAGTGATCTCCCGCGGACGCAGTTGGCAAGCCATCCTTGGAGCTTGAGCGGCGGCGGCGCGGGAGATCTCCTTGCAATGCTAGAGGCCACGCCAGGCAGACTCTCCGCTATCGCAGACTCAGTGGGCATCACGTCGGTCACAGGCGAGGACGACCTATTCATGCTCCCAATGAATGGAGCCCGGAGTAGGGTTCGCGTGAATGAGACCCGCCCGCTCGTGACCGGTGACGTGATCCGCGACTATGTGCTGGCTGTCGATGCAGAGGCTGTCTGGGTTTACGACGACGAACTGCGCCCACTCCCGCTTGAGGAGCAAGCGGCTAATGCCAGGTACCTTAAGCCCTACCGCACTGCTATTTCAGGCCGAAAGCGATTCGGCGTGCCGATGCTTCAGCGGGGCATGGTCTGGTGGGAATGGCAAGAGGTCTACCCGAGCAAGCTTAAGAGGCCACTGTCGATCGCCTTCGCATTTGTGTCAACGCACAACCACTTCGTCCTCGATCGAGGTGGAAAGGTCTTTAAACAGACTGCGCCAGTGATCAAACTGGCTGTCCAGGTGTCAGAAGATGGGCACATGGAACTCGTCGGGCTTCTGAATAGTTCGACCGGGTGCTTCTGGCTTAAGCGAGTTAGCTTCGATCGGGGTAATGGAGGGATCGGAGGTGGAATCGCTAGCGAGGATTGGGAGCGGTTTTACGAGTTCGCCGGCACGAAGCTGCAAGACTTTCCGCTGCCGTCCGCGTACCCCCTCGAATTGAGCCGGGAGATCGACGGCCTGGCGCAGCGCCTCGCCACCGTGACCCCGGCGGCGGTCGCGGCCTCCGGCGTTCCCACCCGAGACCGGCTGGACGCTGCCGCCTACGAGTGGCACGCCATACGAGGCCAGATGATCTCGTTGCAGGAGGAGTTGGACTGGCAGGTCTACTCGCTCTACGGGCTGTTGGACGAGGATCTGACCTCGCCGGAGAGCGTCCGACCGCCGATGCTCAGCCTCGGGCAGCGGGCGTTCGAGATCGTGCTCGCGCGCAAGATGGCCGCCGGTGAGGCGGAGACGCAGTGGTTTGAGCGACACAAGTCGACGCCGATCACCGAGCTGCCGGCGCACTGGTCGGACGAGTACAAGGCGGTTGTGGAGCGGCGGATCGCAGTCATCGAGGGCAACCGCAACATCGGGTTGATCGAGCGGCCGGAGTGCAAGCGGCGGTGGGCCAGCGAGGGCTGGGACGCGATGCAGGCGAAGGCGCTGCGCGATTGGCTGCTGGACCAGTGTGAGGCGCGTGAGCTGTGGTACCAGCATGTCGACGGCCTGGAGCAGCCGCGTCCACTGACCACCGCGCAACTCGCCGACGAGCTGCGCCGCGACGACGAGGTGCTCACCGTCGCCAACCTCTACGCGCCCGGCAAGGATCTCGGCAAGGTGATCGCCGACCTGGTCGCCGACGAGCACGTGCCGCACCTGGCTGCGCTGCGCTACAAGGACAGCGGCCTGGTCAAGCGGGCCGACTGGGAGCAGGTGTGGGACCTGCAGCGGCAGGAGGATGCGCTGCCTGACGAGGCGGCCAAGCGGGAGTTTCGCAAGAGCATCCCGGTGCCACCGAAGTACACGTCGGCGGACTTCCTCAAGAGCAGCTACTGGAAGCATCGCGGCAAGCTCGACGTACCCAAGGAGCGGTTTGTCTCGTACCCCGGCGTCAGCCGCGACGGCGACCCGTCGCTGCTGGTCGGCTGGGCCGGTTGGGACCACCGCGAGCAGGCCCAGGCCCTGGCCACCCTCATCGTGGCCCGCGAGCAGGAGGATGGCTGGGCCGACGACCGGCTGTTGCCGCTGGTCGCGGGGTTGCGCGAGGTTCTTCCCTGGGTACGCCAGTGGCACGGCGAGTTTGACCCCGAGTGGGGTGCGTCGCCGGCGGACATCTACGAAGGCTTCCTCGCTGAGACCACCAACCGGCTACACCTCACGGACGAGGCACTGGCGTCGTGGCGTCCCGCCAAAGCCACCCGCGGTCGTAAGGCCAAGGTATGACGACCGAGTCGGCGGCGACCGGCCTCTGGTCGGCGGGTGACGTCGAGGAGCTGACCGGGATGCTGGCGGCCCGCCGGTCCCGGCTCTGGCAGGTGACCCGGCCGGCCGACCTCGCGGCCTGGGTGTTCGCCGACCCGCAGCCCGCGCCGCTGGACCCGCCGCCGGCCGCCCTGGACGGTGGCTGGGCTGACGGACTGGACGAGCGGCAGCGCGCGGTGTGGGCTTTGGCCGGATGGGTGGCCCGGATGGGCGTGCCCGAGGCGGCGTCGACCGCCGGCACGCACTGGCTGCTGTCGCGGGTCAACGACGGCCACGGTCCGCTGCTGCGGTTGACCGTCGGATTGCTGGAAACCCTCGGCGTGTACGAGTCCGGCGAGGAGGTGTGGTTGCGGGTTGCCGGAGCGCCGATCGTCCTTGCCATGGAGGCCGGGGCGGCGGACCTGGAGGAGTGGGGCCGGCGCCGTATCGACGTGGTGCAGGACCGAACGAAGACCCTCGCCGAGGAGAAGCTGCTCCTCACCTGCCCCGATATCGACACGGCGCTGTGGCTGCTGCGACAGCCGCCGGTGATGTCCGCCGCCCGGATGCTCAACGCCTGGGTGGCGGCCGGCCCGTTCCCGTTCGAGAGCCGCTACCGGCCCGAGATCGCCGCGCGTGCGTGGCAGGCCGCCGAGACCATGATCGAGGACGTGACACCCGCTGGCGTCCGAGGGCATCGTGGCTTCGACCGGGAGTACGCGGGGTCGGCCGCTCCGGTCGACCTGCCGGCGCAACGGTTGTTCGACGGGGACGCCTACCGCGCCGGGGTGAGCGAGCACGACCGGCTGTGCCGGGCAGTGATCGACCACCTCGGCGCCGACGGCATCCCGGTCGGTGCGGGACTGCACGGCGTACCGGTGGATCTGGCGTGGCGGGACGTCGACGGGCGGCAGTTCGTCGCCGAGGTGAAGAGCGCGGTCGAGGGCAACGAGTCGGAGCAGCTGCGACTGGGCCTCGGTCAGGTCCTCGAATACCGTCACCGCCTCGCGACGCGCGGAGTCATTGCGACGCCCGTGCTGGTCGTGTCGAGATGCACGGACGAGGCGTGGTTCGACATCTGCAACGAGAACCAGGTCGTCCTGCTCCAGGGCGAGGCAATCGCGGATTGGAAGGCCAGGCTGCGATCGGCGGCTTGAGGATTCGGTTGGTGTCGGTACGTCGCCGATGGTGATGTCAGTTTCGGGGAGGGGACAGGACGTGACCACTGTTGACATGGCACCCGTGCCGGTGTGGACGCTCGCCACGGAGGCGGTGAGTGTGCCCGACGTGTTCGATACGGACGGTATGACGCCGGCCCGACTCGCCGAGCTGAGAACGGCTCTGGCGACGTTCGCAGGTGCGCCCATCGCCACGCTGGAGGCGCACCCGATATCGACCAGACGCGACCGTTCCAGCGGGCTTCCGCTGCACGCCACGAGCCCGCTCGCCCAGCAGCTTTCGCAACTCGTGAGCCAGACGGCGAAGTCAACGCAGGGCGTTGCCGCTTCCGGTGAGGTGCTCTACCGGATGGTGGTGCCAGCCAAGGTCGCTGCGCAGGTCGGCAAGGGACTCGTGCGGTCCATGCCGTCGACAGCTGCTACCGGCGGCATCCACGGCGCGCTCGTCAACTCCAGCGGCATCGCCGCCCAGGCCAGGTTCGTGCCCGTTGCCGGCAAGGCCGCTGCCGCGGGTGCCGCAACCGGCTCGGCCGCAACGGCAGGTGCGGCGGTGGCCGGTGCCGGAGCGTTGACGGTGGCCGCGCCACTGGTGTTGATGGCCGTTGCGGTCGGCGTCAGCGCCTACGCCGACCACCAACGCCAGCAGGCGATCGAGCGGATCACCGACCTCCTGGAGCAGTTGCACCAGGACGGCCTGGACAGGGAACGCAACGCGTTGGACGGTTGCCGAGACGCGATCGACAAGGCGACGTCGGTCCTCCTCGACCAGGGCCGCGTCGGCCTGTCGTTAGGACTGGATTCGTCGTCGTACGCGATCAACACGGCGATCGAAGGCACCAAGCGTCGGCTCGTGAAGTGGCAACAGGCCCTCGCTACGCTGCCCGACGGTCCGGTGGAACTCGGCGTACTGACGAAGCTGTTCCCTGGCATCAACGAGGAGAGCGGCGCCTTCCGCGCGCACCTCGAACTGGCGCGACTCGCCATCGCCCTCAAACGGCGAGTGCTCGTGCTGCAAGCGGTGGAGCATGCCCAACTGGTGGGTGCGGACAATCCGTTCAAGAGCTTCGTCGCGAGCCTGCACGAGGACGAGCGTCGCGTCGACGAGCTGGAATCCGGCATCAACTCGGTGCTGTTGCGGTTGTCGTCGGTGGAGTTGAAGCGTCACGGCGGTTTCCGAAACATCATGTTCACGCAGGGCGAGGTCGACGAGCTGCTCAAGGCGGCGTATCGCCTGCGGTCGTGGGGTGACGGGCTCACCGTTGGGAATCACCAGGCTGACGTTGCAATCGACATCGAGCGGACCGGCGATGGGTCGATCGTGGTGTTCCCTGCAGTCACCGCCTGACTGTGTGGATCGCGCGATCTGACGGCTGGGTTGGCATTCGCTCATCCCGCGAGTTGCAGGGTCGAGCAGAGCTTCACATTGAAGTCCGGTGGCTGCGGGAGGCGTGATGGCATCGAGGAAGAAATCTCCCGGCTACCGCGTCACGCGGGTCTACCCGGCGCGGGGGCACTTGCAGCGGTTTCTCCTCGACCAGCCGATCACCCTGCGCTGCTCCAAGTGTCAGCAGACCAGCATGTCCAGCTCGGTGGTCACCGTTTCCGGAGACTGGGGCAAACTGCTCTGCATCCGGTGCTACAGCCATGCGAAGACCGATGCACCCGTGACGAGAGAGACCAAACCCAAGCCCGAGCCTACCGCCGTGCCACTGCGCCCGCAGCCGGTCGCCAGTTCGATACCTCGGGACATGGCATGGTTGGCGTCGCTGCATCGCACCGTCGCAGAGGGCGGCAAGCTCGCACCGGCGGAGCAGAAGTTTCTCGAGTCAGGGGCTGGCAAACCAGACTCAATCGCCGCGATACGTTACGCGGAGCTTCTGGTCGACAGCGAGGCGCGGGTCGCCGACGTGTGTGGCGACGCGCAGGGGGCTAGGAGGCTTACCGCTGTTCGGGACATCCTGGCTCAGTCGTGCCAGGCGGCAGCACTGACCTTTAAGAACGAGTATCAGCGTGAGCGCACCGCTCTGGATGCGGAGCCAGTCATGTCGGATCCGTTGGAGGCGGCGGTCGTTCGTGCCGTGACCGGTGACCGCTATACCGCAGCATTGACCCAGGCACTCAAGCGGCGCTCGCTTCGAGTGCACGCCCTCGAGCGACCTACCACCGACGTCTGGCGATGGCTCGATGAACATGAAGGGTCGCGGTGGCGGTCACTGCCGTCTGGAGTACGCCGGATGTGCCGGCTGGACTCCGCGGCATTCACGCGCAAAGCGTTCATCGACGTCTACGGAGCGCAGCGTGATCCGAATCTGGCACACGAGGCCGTCGCGGAGCAGTGGGTGAGCTGCGCCAACGAGATCGTGTCCGCCCTGATACGAGTACGGGGATCGCTGGAGTCGGAGTTGCGTAACGCACCTCCAGCCGCCAAGGCTGCGTTGAAGGACCGGCTGCAGCAGAGCGGGGAGGCCTACGCCAGAGGCGGTGCCAGGTGTCTTGAGGCTCGGTTGATTCTTGGCCACCTTCAGCTTCGCGCTGTCCGGAAGTACCGAACTCAAGGGATGCGGAACCTGCGTGCCGATTGTCTGGCCGAAGCCACGAGAACGGTGATCGAGGCGGACACCGTACTCAGCGCTATCGTGACGGAAGCGTGCCGGGAGCATCGCGTTGCATGCCCCGCCGCCGACGGTGTCCGACCCTGCGCAGACTGCCCACCTCAGGTGGCAGACGTGGTGCGTGAGCGCCTGAGCGAGGCCCCTCCAATCGACGTGCCGCGACAGCCGGCACAGCGGGACCTGCCGCAGCCATCGGAGCGGAAGATAGCCGAGCAGCCTTCCGATGGGCTCTTCACTTGCAAAGAGCTGCTGAAAAGCTTCTCCGACCAGAAGAAGCTGAGTCTCGTCGTCTTGGAATGCCAGACCGGCCCGGACGACGGCACCTTCGGCTACGCGTGGCTGGCGAGGGACGGTAGTCACGGGCAGGGTGTAGGTACCGCGCTCAACGAGTTGGATCAGACGGTGCAGGCTCTCTGCACCTCCGCCCTCCTGATACGCGAGACGGCGTCGAGCGTTCGCCTCGTCAGTCGCCATCTGAGGGCAGTGAACATCGTGCACCTGACGCTGCGATCAGGCGCTGCCTACACCCCTTTGGACGCCCAGATGTCCGAACGGACACGAGAGTCGCTGCGGCAGGTGGCCGAGCGTCCGCATGGCATCGCCGTTTCGATCGACCCATGCGAGCAACGTCACCAGGGATCGATGAGAGCAGAGGAATTGGCGCGACTCGCGGCGCTGGGCGCTGATGGCGGAGCGGACGAACGTCCGGATGAGGCGCTTCCCGCAGCCGAAGTAGCGCCTCGCGCGCTCGTACCGGCGGCCACGGAGCGACTGGTCGGACCCGACGACGAGGCCGGCCCAGCCCGATGGCTGACCGTCAACGGCGGCCAAGGCGTCGAGATGTCGTGGCGAGTCGCCCTGCATCGTGTCCACCTCGACAACAACTGGTGCCCTCTGCCCGAGGGCCGGATGCCCGATCGTGAGGAGGGACGGCACCTTAGCCTCTACCTCAACCACGAGCCCGAGGACACCTCGTACGAGCCGGTGCAACGCGTCGCGCTGCGCCAGCGCGGAAGCCAGTGGGAGCTCGCCGGGCTGACCTGGCCGTCGGGCCTGGTACCAGGAACGCTAATTACCTTCACCTGGCGCCTCGCGGAGGGCTTCGTCACCGGTGAGACCGCTCCGTTGGCAGAACCTGAGCGAATCGACGGTGTTTACTTCACCCACGAGTACGACCCACACGTGGTGACCAGACAGAATGCGCCCGGCACCGACCAGTACGACCGTGTTCCGGACCTCACCGATACCGGCTGGGCATTGCACACACTGCGGAAGCTGGGCTACCTGACTGAGGACGGCGAGGCGATCCTTGCCGAGGATGCCCTGGTAGAAAACTGCCTGAGACTTGGACTGCCTGCTCACCGCGCCGTCGATATCCCGGACGCTGTCCGGCAACTCCTGCGCGCTCGTACGCTCGATCGCGTCATCGGTAGTCAGGACAGCTCAGGTTATCCCTGGTACCCACCGCTGGCGAGGCAGCCGCGAGTCCCGCTCCTACGGTATCGGCCCCGAGTCGAGGCGGTGGCCACGGGACACGCGCCAGCGGGCGAGGCTCCGCGGCGACGCTCGCACGACGTGGCTGGGTTTCTCCGGCGGCTGCCTCCAGGTGCGAAGGCATCCCCCGAGCAGGAGGACGCATACCGCGAGGCGATCCGCGAAGCGCGGATCGTGGATCGCGGACTCCCAGACGGACTCACCTACGTGAGGCCGCACCACCGGGCGCGTTGACTTGGTCCCCCGCCGCTTGCGGGATAGCTGAGTGCCGATCACATTCGGTAGGGTGACGCATCCTTAGCGTACGAGGGGATGCGACGTGGGTAGACCTGGCAGCGTCTTCTGTCTAGAGGGCCAGTGGGGCGACGACATGGCTGAGCGTGGGTCCGTGCTGCCGACATTGGAACTGCTCGAGCGGCTACGACAAATTCGCTACATCCATCGAGACGTGGCCACGCTCGACGAGCTGCGGTACTACCTGGATCAGTGGCTGTCCCGCAGGTACGCCGCCTACGAAGTCGGCATCTTCGCCATCGATGGTTCACCGGGCCGTTTGCGACTCTCCAAGCGGCACGAGTTGGACCTCGCTGAGCTGATGAGCTGGTTGCAGGGCCGATGCTCCGGGAAAAGGCTCTACTTCGACTGCGGCACCATCCTCCGCGTCCCCGAGAGCACCCTCGACGACATCGTGGAGCAGACCGGGGCGGCGATGGTATGCGGCTTTACCAGGACTATCGACTGGATCGAGTCCTCGGCGTTCGACACAGTGCTCATCGAGCGGCTCGCCAACGGCCAGAAAGCCAACAGTGTGGGGCAGCTGGTCGACTCCGCCCGCTGGGCGCCGTTGGCCCAGCACCTCGGCTTCCGCATGTTCCCACAGAGCGGAGGACCTGCCCGCATCCCCGCGATGCGGAGGCCGGAGTCGGCGACTCCCGCGTGAAGCAGGGAACGGTCGAGACTTCGGAGGACGAGCGGATGATGGTTGGGGATAAGCCCGAGCAGTCTGCTGATCGCGCCCAGCGACGACAGGACGGCTGGTGACCGGCGGCTTCGAAGTCGACCCCCAGTCGCTGCGAGTCCATGCGTCGGCCGTCGACGACACCTCCGATGCGATCGACGAATGCCGTCGTGCGGCGTCCTCGATTTCGCTGGGCCGTGATGCGTACGGCCGGATGTGTCAGCTGATACCCAGCCTGCTGCACCCGACGCAGGACGCCATCATCGACAGCATCGCCGACACGGTGCGGGCGCTGCAGGAGGCGGCGGACGGGCTGCGTGCGGTCTCCGAGCGGTACGAGCGGGATGACGAACGGGCAGCCGGTCGGTTCGGTGGAGCCCTGTAGTGGACCAGCCAGCTCCGCTGATCGCTGCCCGCCGGGACAGCACGACCGCGTTCAGTGGCGTCTTCATCGCCGAGGACATCGACGCCCTGGTGGCGGGCTACAAATCCGGTAGCTGGATCGATGGTGCAATCGGCGGCATCGCGACCTCCATGGATGCCCTCGCGTTCGTCACGGATCCGCTCGGGCAACTGGCCGCGTGGGGTGTGGGCTGGCTGATCGAGCACGTCAAGCCTCTGTCCGACGCGCTTGACGAGTTGGCGGGCGACCCCGATCAGATCACCGCGTACGCGCAGACCTGGCGCAACGTCGCCAAAGCGGTAGCAGAGACCGGTACCAACTTCAGGGCGATGGTCAGCAGCCAGCTAGTGGGCTGGAGCGGTGCCGCCGCCGACGCGTACCGTCGCAACAGCGAGCAGCACGTTGCCGCAATGAACGCTCTCACCAGGGCCGCAGACGCCATGGCGGAGATCACCAGTGGCGCCGGCATGCTCGTCGCCATGGTCCGAGGGCTGGTCCGTGACCTCATTGCGGAGTTCGTGTCGGTGCTGGCGGTCCGCCTCTGGGAATGGCTCGCCGAGGCAGGGCTCACCCTGGGACTGGCATCCCCGTGGGTGGTCACGCAGGTGACGACTCTCGCCGGGAAGTGGGCGGCCCGAATCACCCGTCTACTACACGGATTGGTCGAAAGCCTGCGCCGGCTGGCACCCATCCTGCGACGTCTGGAACAGCTTGTCGCTGACCTGAAGACGCTCGTCCGCGGCAGGGCGCCGGGGGGACATCCGGGGTCCGGAGCGCCCGATCGCAGTACCCATCTTCTCCACACCGACGCTGACCCGCTTCGAAAGTGGGGCCCAGCGCGACAGACGCACCCCGAGGAGTGGGAGGCGGCGATCAAGGAGGCGCGGGACCTGGATGTCGAGGTCACCTTCCGCTCGGACGCGCTCGCATACGGCCCTGCCCCCGGGCCCGGTCGCCCGGGCCAACTCGTCCTCGACCCGGACGCGTCGTATGGCGCGTTGCTGCACGAGATGCAGCACCTGCGCGACGACCAGGCTGCCGGCTGGGCGGGCATGAGAGGCTGGTTCGAAGATCCGGTCGTACGGTATGAGAACGAGGTACGGGCGTATCAGAGGGAGATCGACTACGCCAGGTCAATCGGTGATCACGAGTCTGTGGAGCGACTGAACCAGGCGATACGCGAAGAGTATGTGAAGATTTTTGGAGTTGAACCATGACCGCGCCGCCCCCACCCAACCTCCCGGTGCCGCCGGTGCGTCAGATGGGCAACGGGGAACTGGCGGATCTGGCCGCGAGCCGCGACCCGTACCGAGGCAGGGCGGTGTTCGAGCTCATCGACAGAGCACGCTCCGATGACGACGCCGCCACGAGACTCGGCCAGTTGAGCCGGCTACCGGCCCTGCGCGAAGACCGCGCGTTTCACCTGGTCTCCCTCGCCTGGGCGGCGATCATCGGCCTGCTGGCCGCGGAAACTGCCCACGCCCGTGCGAGCGCCTACGCCGCGTTCGAGGCGCTCGACAGCAGCGAGCAGGTCGACTTCCTCAAGTACGTACGAGCGGAACGGGTCGAGGACGCGCACCCGCGCATTTGACGCAACTGCACAGGCTGGGTTGTGCGCTGGTGGGCGGCCTACTTGCGTCACCCGCGATCTGATCAGCTCCGCCGCTCGAAGCGGACACGGCGACGAGCGATGTCCGGGTGAGCGGAGAAGCCGGCGTCGCCCCATGACCTGGACTGGGGATGGGTCCTGTCCTCGTTCGTCCACCAGGCCGAGTAGCGGTGAGCCGAGCTGGGCAGGCCCCCAGGAACCAGGGCCGAAACCTCCTCGAAGCTCATCTCGACATCTCCCGAACGGTGCCGAAGGTAGTCGCGCAGACCGTCGTACTTGGCCATCGTCACTGCACGGTGGACTCGGCGGCGTTGAGGACGTCCAGCATCGCGGCGGCGACCTGCTCGATGTAGTCGATCGTCCGTGTGGTGCTGGGCCCGTCGATGGGCCGCTTCCGGCTGGTGTCGTCAGGATCCTCGTCGTACTCGTGGGCGATCTTGTGGCGACGCTGCACGACCTGCCGGAGTTGTTCCTGGATGTCCTTGCCGGTGAAGACGACTCCGTCGCCGCTCTGCTCCGTGAGGACCCGCGCCACCCGGTCCCAGAAGCCCTTGACGTCATGGACAAGACCGAAACCCTCACGGATCTTGTCCGGATTCTGGTAAGTGAGGTGGCCCTGATCGCGGAGCTGTTGATCGAGAGCCTCGATGAGCGTCTTCGTGCCGAGCTGGACCTCCTCGACCAGGCCGAGCGAGATCTGGAAGGTGGTGAAACCTCTGGGCCTCTGGGCTGTTGGCTGCGCGACCAACTTGAGCATTCGACTGCGGATCTCCTGCCGGACCCAGTGGTCGAGTGCGGCGACGCTCTGCACCCAGGCTGCCCGGAAGACGTCGGAGACCTCGAAAGAACCCACCTTGAGCTGATCCAGGTGCTGGCCCGCGGTGGCGAGACTCCGTGCGTAGTTGAGGTTGCGCCGCAGGTTCGTGAACGGACTGGAGCCGTCATCCTGGCCGGTTGGGCCGGAGGTGACGGTTTCCTCGGGCGTCGTCGTCGGCATGTGGTGACCGAGAAGCCGCTCGAGCCGATCGACGCTGTCCGCCTGGTTGATCCGGTAGACGGTGGTCAGGGAGGGGAGGGTCAGCACCTCCTGCTCCACCAGGGCCCGCGGGATGTCGGTGCGGGACCAGTGCACCGGCCGCACATGGCGGATCCCTGAGGGGAGGTCCGACCGGTAGTCGTAGGGGCCGACGACCCTGCCAACAGCAACATCGGGGCTGGTTCGCTGGAGGAACAACACGATGTCGCCCTCGGACATCCGTGACCGGAACGCGAGCAGCTGGATGGCGTAATTCTCTACCGAACGACGCTCGACCTCGGGGTAGGCGGCCTGGACCCGCTTGTAGATCTCGCTGTGGGTCGTGGCCTCCGTCAGATCTCCCGCACCGGACCAGCCGACCGCGATCAGATTCTTGTCGAGGGCGAGGGCGTCGTAGCTGTCGTCACGACCAGCCCGAACGATCCATGCCTTCGTCATCGGATCTCCTTCACAGGGGTGTCAGTGTGCCGGTCAGTCGGTACTGGTGATCGGGAACTTGATGGGTTCACCGTCCCACCGCTTGGCCTCCACCTGGGGGAGCGCGGAGAGCGGCTGAGCGGTGTCGAGTTCCCGGTCGAAGACGCCGCGCCACTCCTCCGGAGTGCCCGTGACCATGAAGGGGCCGATGTTCACCTGCAACGAATCCTCGATCATCTCGACGGGGGTGGACTCGCCGCCGATCGTCACGTCGCTGTCGATGCCGGCGATCCGCGCCGACTCGATGGCGCTGTCCAGTTCGGCCATGCTGGCCGAACCCAACCAGGAAATGCCGTCGCCCGAAGCCGTGAAGACAATCCGGCCACCTTCGCGGACGCTGCCGTAGAGCGCCAGGTCGAGCGACAACCCTGCGCTCGGGTCGGCGTTCTCCACCGGTACCTCGTCGAGGAACGCTGGCCTGAAGCGGTCCAGAAGCCCGTTCATGGCCTCCGCGAGGAGGGCGCGGCGGGCATTGAGGAACCGCTGGTAGCCATTCGGATCCCTCAGCGCCTCGTCCAGCGGCACCAGATGTGCCCGCAGCTCGTCCTCGCCCAACGTCGGGAAGTACTCGGCCGGGCTCCGACCATTGATCTTCTTGTTGGCCTGGGTCGAGATGAACACCAGGTTGGCGAGATCGTTGACCATCCCCTTGTCGAAGCGGCGATCATCGAGAGTTGACGGCGGATGGACATGATGGTGCTCGAGCCGGGGTGCCATTTCCCTGTCGGGGAGGATGTCGGAGCCGTACCACCAGTCACGGGCACCTCGGGCCATGGACACGAGCAGACTGAGGAAGAAGTACGGGCTCTCCTTCGTCCGGCCCCGCAGCGCCCGCTCGGTGACTTCAGCTCGGGAGTTCTCGACATTGAGACCCTCGAGGAGCGCCCGGACCGGATCTGGCTGCCGAGCAGCCCTGATGTCCTGACTCAGTCGGGTATCGGTGGAGCCGCTGTAGCGGGTCCGGATGGTGGCGAGCAGCAGCCAGTAGATGAGTCCGTTCGAGGTCTCCTCGTCGACGGTGTCGTCGGTGCGTTCACCGAGAAGCACGACCAGAGGGATCAGGACGATCATCGAGGGCAACGGGTCCGATCGCGTCAGCTTGAGATGGGTCTGCAACAGCGGAACCAGCCGCTGGAGGCCGCGCTGGACCACCGCCCAACCCTGCTCGAGCTCCGTGTCGCCGGTCTGTCGCAGCTTGCTGTGCGACCACACGGACAGGCCACGTCCCAGGACGACACCCGCCAGCGCCCGGGACAGGAAGTTGACGTCGATATGTCCGTAGCCGTTCTGGAGCCAGTGCTCCGACTCCCGCTGCAGCTTGGTCAGTACCCCCGTCCACCTGGTCGAAAGGGTCGCCATGGCCAGGTCGAGGGTGCCGAGACGGCGGCCACCGCTGTTGACTCGTACGAAGATCTCGGCGACCTCGTCGTACGGGAAGCCCTTGAGGACCTCCATAAAGAACCGGCGGTTGCGCAGTTCCTTGATCTTGCCGAGTCGATCCTCGATCTCGTGGTCCTCGAGAGTGGAACCCGCGTCGAGTAGCCGCTGGGTCAGGCGCAACATGCTCGCCTTGGGGTCGAGCACGTCGGCCACCTTCACCCACTTCGGGTCGCGCTGCGTGGCCGCGCTCTGGTTCTGGAATTTCTGGTTCTCGACGTGGAACACGACCTGGGCCTCGGGGTGGTCACTGAACACCCGGTGCAGGGAGGTGAGGCGTTGCTGGCCGTCGAGCAGGAAGAGTGGCGGCTTCGATGGTGCTCGTTCAGGGCCACTAACGAACATTTCGCGTGTCTCAGGGACATCATCGGTCTCCCAGAAGAGGAGCGAACCGAAGGGGTAGCCCCGGTAGATGGAGTCCATCAGTTTGGCGACCTGTGTCGGCTTCCAGACATATTCGCGCTGGATCTCAGGAAGCAGGATCTCGCCTCCCGAGATCTCGTCGATCAGTTTCCCGATGGACCGCTCGATCCTGTCGACGTGCATCAGTCAACCTCTTCATCCCACGAGGATTTGGAACCCGAGACGGGCGGGCACGCACCTGAGCAGCGGTCTCAACCCGTACTCGGCTCGCCGCACGCCGGTATGCGGCGTGGCGCGCTGAGCGGTTTGCCCGACTGAAGTCCTACCGTGCGTAGGTACGCCTGTCCACCCCATGATCGGCCGTCCGATTCGTGGATGGTGATGTTCAGGTGGGGGATACGGCCGAACCGCGTCGGCCATAAGGCCAATCCTGTCGTCGCGCACGCGCCTGTACTCAACTCTGCCGACGTTGATCGGTACGGTATGCAGATGTCTTCGCCCAGCCCCGCGCCGCTACTCCGGGAGTTCATCGACATCCCGGAGCGCACGAGCACGAGCGACTTCGTGCTCAAGCTCGCCGACAGCGTCGCTGACGTCGACGCCACCCTCCGCGACTACGTCGTCACGGACCGGCTGCTCGGCAACTTCGACGAGGCGCTCGGGTTGATCCGCTCCGCCGTCGAGGGGCACGCGTCGAAGGCCGCCTACCTGCACGGCTCGTTCGGTTCCGGTAAGTCGCACTTCATGGCCGTGCTGCACGCGCTCCTGCGAGGCGAGGCTGCCGCTCGTGGTCGGGACGAGCTGGCGCCGCTGGTCGCCAAGCACAGCGTGTGGCTGGACGGCCGCAAATTCCTGCTGGTGCCGTACCACCTGCTCGACGCCCGCTCGCTGGAGCAGCGGGTGCTCGGTGGCTATGTCGACCGGGTCCGGGCGCTGCACCCCGAAGCGCCGATTCCGGCGGTGCACCGCACCGACGCGCTGCTGGAGCAGGCCGCCTCGCTGCGGGAGAAGATCGGTGACAAGCAGTTCATTGACGGCCTGCCCGGAGGGGACGTCGAGGACGAGTGGGGCGAGAGCGAGACCTTCTGGACGCCCGAGCGTCTGGATGAGGCGTTCGCCGGCGCGTATTCCGATGAGCTGCGCCGCAAGCTCGTCAACGACCTGCTGACCAGCTGGAACAAGGGCTTCTTCAGCAACGCCCGGGAGGACGCGGAGGCGTTCGTCTCGCTCGACCGGGGCCTAACCGAGATCAGCCGGCACGCCAAGGAACTCGGTTATCACGGCCTGATCCTCTTTCTTGACGAGCTGATCCTCTGGCTGGCCAACTCGATCGGCGACCAGCAGTTCGTCTCCCGCGAGATCCAGAAGATCACCAACTTCGTCGAGGGTGGCGACACGCGTCGCCCCATCCCTGTGGTCAGCTTCATCGCCCGGCAACGCGACCTGCGTGAGCTGGTGGGTGAGGAGGTCACCGGCGCCAACGAGCTGAGCTACCAGGACACCCTCAACCTGGCCAGTGGCCGGTTCGACGTGATCAAATTGGAGGACCGCAACCTTCCGGAGATCGCCCGCCGCCGGCTGCTCAAACCCCGCGACACCACGGCCGGCGAGGCCATCTCCCGGGCCTTCGACGCCACCACGAAGGTACGTCGGGAGGTCTTCGACACCCTGCTCGGCACCGACTCCGGCAGCGGTGCCGACATCGACGCCTTCCGGTCGACGTACCCGTTCAGCCCGGCGTTTCTCTCGACGCTGGTGCACGTCTCCAGCGCGTTGCAGCGGTCCCGGACGGCGCTGAAGCTGATGCGCCAGCTGTTGGTCGACCGCCGCGACTCGTTGCGCCTCGGCCAGTTGGTACCGCTGGGCGACCTTTACGACGTCATCAGCACCGGGGGTGACCAACCCTTCACCGAGAAGCTCAAGGCCGAGTTCGAGATGGCCCAGAAGCTGTACGACCTCAAGTTGCGCCCCTACCTGCTGAGCCAGTACGACCTCACCGATGACGAGCTGGAAGCAGCCCGTCGTGGAGACGCCCAGTCCGCTGACGCGGCGGGACGTATCCGTGCCTTCACCGGTGACGACCGGCTGATCAAGACGTTGCTGCTGGCCGCGCTGGCGCCGAGCGTCCCGGCGCTGCGGAACCTCACCGCCCGACGGCTCTCGGCGCTGAACCACGGCAGCATCACCAGCCCGATTCCCGGCGGCGAGGTCGCTCAGGTCAACCGGAAGCTGACCGACTGGGCCGGTCGCTTTGGCGAGATTCGCATCGGCGAGGACGACGATCCGATCGTGTCGCTGGAGCTGGTGGGCGTCGACGTCGATAGTGTGCTCGCCACCGCCAAGCAGTACGACAACGACGGCGCCCGCAAGCACCTCGTCCAACGGCTGCTCTGGAAGCAGCTCGGAGTGCCGTGGAGTGACTCGTTCTTCGCCGAGGCCGCGCTGACCTGGCGGGGGAGTCGACGGACGATCGAGCTGGTGTACGGCAATGTCCGCGACCCGCACGACATCAGGGACGAGACATTCCACCCCAGTGACCCGAGCGGGTGGCGTCTGATCGTCGACTACCCGTTCGACGACGGCACTCACGGGCCGGCCGACGACCGGCAGCGGGTCCAGGAGCTGAGCGGCCGGATGAATCCCCGTACGGTCTGCTGGATCCCGGCCGCGCTGACCATCGAGCGCCGTACCGAACTGGGCAAGCTCGCCATCATCGACAAGCTGCTGGAGGGCCAGCGCTTCGACAGCCATGCCGGCCACCTCAACCCGGACGACCGACGGCGGGCGCACGCCACGCTGACCAACCTGCGCACCGCTCTGCTCAACAAGATGCAGTCGGTGCTGCGCCAGGCATACGGGCTGGCTGCGAAGCAACCCTCGGATGTGCAGCTCGGCTTCGACGACCATCTGCAGTCGCTCACCCGCGCCCTTGAGCCGAAGCTGCCGATGGGTGCCACGTTCGCCGACGCCCTGCGCAGCCTCGGCGATCAGATGCTCGCTCAACAGTTCCCCGCCCATCCCGACTTCGACCCCGACCGCAAGGGCGAGCCGGTACGCCCTGCCGACGTGAAGATCGTGCTCGACCACGTGCGACGGGCGGTCGAGTCGCCGGAGGGCCGCGTCGAGGTCGAGCGCACGCACCGGCAGACCATGCGCCGCATCGCCAACCCGCTCGGGCTCGGCACGATGCACGAGGCGGCGTTCGTGGTCGAAGGCCTGTGGGCCCAGCAGTTCCACCACAGGGCTGCCGCCGAGGCCGTCACCGGCGAACTACGCGTCGCGGACCTCCTGCGCTGGATCGACGATCCCAGTCCACGCGGCCTCGACCCGATCGTGGCCCAACTCGTCGTAGCCGCCTTCGCGGAGCAGACCGACAGGGCCTTTCATCTGCACGGAAGCGCGGTCACACCGGCTCCCGAGCCGGGCCGGATCACCTTGGATCACACCCTGCGGGAGGCCCCGCTGCCCAGCGAGAAGGAGTGGATCGAAGCTAGAACCCGGGCCGGCGTGATCTTCGGGGTGCACAGCCTGAACCTGCGGCGGGGTCGCCTGGTGGCGATGTTCGGCCGCGACATCAGCAACGAGGCCGGCCGGTACCGCGATGCTGCCCACAACCTGACCGCCCTGCTCGAGCAGCACGAGAAGTGGCTGGGTGTCGACCCGGCATCGCCGACTGGCCGACTCGCCACCGCCCGCGCGGCGGCCGATCTCCTGGAGCGGCTGGCGACCGGGCGTACGGCGGTGGAGACCATCGAGCGGCTCGCCCAGTCGGATCTGGCTGGGCCGGCCGAGAGGATCGGCAAGAGCCTCAAGAGCGCCCAGCAGGTGGCTGCGAGCCTCGCCGCTACCGCCTGGACCAACTTCGAGATCATCGCCGGCCTCGGCGAGCCCTACGTCGGTGACGCGACGCGGATCCTCGCCGAGCTGCGCCGCGTCGGCCAGGCCGACGAGTTGACCGCGGCACTCAGCCCCGCACTCCGGACGGCGCAGACTGACGCGGTTGCTCTCATCCGCCGCGCTACCCGACCGACTCCCGCTCCGAACCGGACCCCCGGCCCAGAGTTGACGCCGTTAGGCAAGGTCGAGCGGACTGGTGGCGAGCAGAGCAGGGTCGTCCCGCCAGAAGCCGTTACGGTCCCGGCGACCGACCTTCGCCGTGCCCTGGGCGACCTGGAGGCCTTCGCCGCCGCCCACCCGGAGGCCACGATCGAGGTGACCTGGAGAATCGTCACGTGACTCAGGCACCCGCTCCGGCTCAGGCACTGCGGATCAGTCCGGTGGCGCTGCGTCAGAAGGTGGCGCAGCAGCTCGAGCGACACCGCAACGGCGACGCGTACCCGGTGATGGTGATCCGAGCCGAACCGGCATGGCCGCACGATCCGACGGTGCTGTTGCCGGACGGACGCCCGGTCCGGGTGGTGCCATGTGTCTCACCGCTGGCCGTGTGGGAGCACCTCGCCGCCGACCGCGGCGAAGAGGTGCTGGTGCTACTCACCGACGTTCCGGAGTCGGTGTTGCACCACGGGGTACGCAGCCGGATCTTCCGTCAACACGTCATCACCGTGCAATCGTGGGACCTCGTGGTCGACGCGTTCGGTGCGCACCTGCCGGACGCCGCGTTGGAACGCGAGGTATGGGCGGGTGAGGCGCTGCTCGACGCCATGCCCCCCGGCGGCTGGCCGAGGCTGGCCACCTCGGTGTTGACCAGGGACGTGGCTCTCCGGCACCTCGCGGCGGCGCGGCTCCATGTCTATCACCAGGGCATCGGCCCCGACGACCTGGACGTGACGGCCCTGCTGCGGTGGAGTGCCGAGCCCGGTGCCGTCGATGCCTACGGCCTTCTGCGGGAGAGCGAGCGCATTGGACTCTCCCAGTGGCTGCTGGAACAGTTCGGTCGACCGGCGAAGGCGCTCTTCGCGCTGGTCGACGCCGGGAACGGCACCGAGGCGCTGCCGTTGGGCCTCGTCTGCGACGCCCTGTGGACCACCGAGGGTGCGGAGGCGGTGCGTGCGCAGGGGCGCATCGACCAGTACTTCGGCAACCTGAATGATGATGCCACCCTGCGGGCTTTCGCGGACGCGGCCGTGCAGGTGGTCACCGCGTTGCTCACCGCGCCGAGCGCTGCGGTTCGTCGCGAGGGGCACGCCATCCTCGATCGTGCGGAGGATCTGCTCACCCAGTTCTCCGCCGTCAGCAGCGCCGGGCACAGTCCGCTCCTGCGGACCGGTTTCACGCACCGCCTCGGTGCCGCGGCAGACGCACTTCTCGCCGGATTGCGGGACGCCGCGACGCAGGGCCTTGACGCGGCGGTCGCGCACCTTGCCGAGCACTGGTTGGCCGAGGCCGAGGCCGAGCGGGTACGCCGAGCCCGGATGGCCCAACGGCTGGTGCGTTGGCTCGGGACGACGGTGCAACCCCCACAGAGCGTCGCGGATGGGGTGGACCGGCACATCGCCGAGTGGGGTTGGGTGGACCAGGCGCTCAACCACGTGTGGGCCGGTGAGGAAACCCACGCGGGATTGCAGCGGGCGTACCGGGAGATTCATCAGCTGGCGCAGCAGCGGCGGCGTGACCTCGACCGTGCGTTCGCGAGCAGGCTGGCGGCGTGGGCCACCGCCGGCCCCGGCAGCGATGGCGACCTGCTCACCATCGAGAATTTCCTGCCGCGAGTGGTCGATCCACTGATCCGAGCGGGACGACCGTTGCTGCTCGTCGTGCTCGATGGCATGAGCGCCGCGGTCGCTGTGCAGCTTGCCGACCAACTGGCGCCGCACTGGGTCGAGTACGACCCGTTGGCGGGATCGGGAGCGGCTCGGCGGCGGGGAATTGTCGCCGCGCTGCCCACCCTCACTGCGGTATCCCGCACCTCGCTCTTCGCGGGGGCACTGCGAAGCGGTAACCAGGATCTGGAGCGGAGACTCTTCCGCGAAGGACGGTGGGGCCGGGACTCACGGATCTTCCACAAGGGGCCGGCGCGTGGCGGCGCGGGCGAAGTCGTCGCCGTCGAGCTGAGCGACGCGTTGGCCAGTGCTGCGCCCGTGGTGGCGGCCGTGATCAACACGGTGGACGACTCGTTGGACCGTGGTCGCGAGGGCGACGAGGCCGGTTGGCAGCTCAACGACCTCGGCTTCCTGAGGAGCCTGCTCGACCAGGCTCGCTCGACCGGCCGGGCCGTCATCATCACCAGCGATCACGGACATGTGCTCGAGCGCGGCGGTCAGCACCTCAAGACCCCGGATGCGGCGTCCGCCCGGCACCGAACGGGTTCCGGGCCGATAGGGCCCGGCGAGGTGGAGTTGATGGGTCCGCGAGTCGTCGCGGACGGCAATCGCATCATCGCGCTGTGGGATCCGCTGCTGCGCCACCGTCCCAGCCGGGCGGGCTATCACGGTGGCGCGTCCCTGGCCGAGGTGACCATCCCACTGTTGGCCTATCTGCTTCCGAACGTTACTGATCCGCCGAAGGGCTGGGCGCCCATTGAGGAGCGCATCCCGGAGTGGTGGCAGGAGAATCCTGCGATGGCGGAGCCGCGTGCCGCGGCACTAGCGGCGTCGACGCCGAAGTCGCGCCGTAAGACGTCCGCTGCCGTCTCCGCCGACGCCCTCTTCGACGTACCCGTGGCGGCGACCGCGCCACCCGCCGCCTCTGATCTCGTGGCGGCGCTACTGGACACCGAACTGTTCGAGGCACAGCACAGCCTCACGCCGCGGCGCGTGGAGTTGAAGAAGGTAGAGGCGGCGCTGCGAGCGCTTGTCGACGGCAAAGGCGTGCTACCCGTGGCGGTGCTGGCCCAGAAGGCGGGCGAGGCACCGGTACGGGCCGTCGGCTTCGCCACCACCCTCCAGCGCATCTTCAACGTCGACAACTACCCGGTTCTGTCGCTCACCGACAACGCGCGGACCGTCCGGTTGGATGTCCGGCTCCTTCGGGAGCAGTTCCGACTGCCGAGGGAACGCGCGTGACGACGGTGAGTCCGGCTCGCCGGCGCGAGGTGATCGACGCACTACGCCGAGGCGCGGTGCCATCCGCCGGGTTGGACCTGCTCGCGGTGGGCCTGGACCGCTTCGACGCCGCGGTCGGCTACGACCTTGACAATGTCGCTGCCGGCGGATCGGTCTTCAAGGCGGTTCGAGGCGAGTACGGTTCCGGCAAGACGTTCTTCACGCGGTGGATCGGCGAGAGGGCGAAGCAGGCGAATCTCGCTGTCGCCGAAGTGCAGATTTCGGAGAGCGAAACGCCGCTGCACAAGCTGGAGACCGTCTATCGCCGGCTCACCGAGCGACTCACCACGTCGACATTCCCGCCCAGCGCGCTCCGTCCCATCGTGGATGGCTGGTTCTACGCGTTGGAGGAGGATGTGCTGGCGGCCGGCCAGGTCGCTGGAGATGATGCCGACGGGCTCGACCGCGCGGTGGACAAGCTGCTCGACCACCGACTGGCCATGGTCAGCCGCAGCGCACCCGCCTTCGCCGCCGCGCTGCGCGGTTACCGAGCCGCTGCCGCCCGGGGAGACGCGGCGACCGCCGACGCCGTGCTCGCCTGGCTGGGTGGGCAACCACATGTGGCGGCCGCTGCCCGGCGGGCAGCCGGAGTACGCGGCGATCTCGACCACTTCGCGGCGCTCAGCTTTTTGCAGGGCCTCCTGGCTGTCCTACGCGACAGCGGGCACCCGGGCCTTCTGCTGGTGCTCGACGAGGTGGAGACGCTGCAACGCGTCCGGTCCGACGCACGGGACAAGGCGCTCAACGCTCTCCGGCAGCTCATCGACGAGGTGCACTCCGGGCGGTTTCCCGGCCTCTACCTGGTGATAACCGGTACGCCGGCGTTCTACGACGGCCCGCAGGGCGTCCAGCGACTGGCCCCACTGGCGCAGCGACTGGCAGTGGACTTCACGACGGACCCGCGGTTCGACAATCCACGCGCCGTGCAGATCCGACTGTCGGGCTTCACCGTCGAATCTCTCGTCGAACTCGGGGGCCGGGTACGGCACCTCTACGCCGACGGCTCTGCCGCGCCGGAGCGGGTGTCCGCCCTGGTCGACGACAAGTACCTCGCCGAGCTGGCACGAGCTGTTGCCGGTGGCCTGGGCGGCAGGGTGGGGGTGGCGCCACGCCTGTTCCTGAAGAAGCTCGTCGGAGAGGTGCTCGACCGGGTGGACCAGTTCGCCGACTTCGATCCTCGGCGACACTACGCGCTCACGCTGGCCGAGGCAGAGCTGACGGACGTCGAGCGAAACGCCACGAGCGCCGACGAGATCTCGCTCGACTTCTAGGAGGAATCAGTTCATGAGGGGTGCCGACCTGCTACACCCGGTCGTACTGCATCACGTCGTGAACTCCCTCCAGTGGCCGGCACTGCGGCCGTTACAGGACGCCTCGGTCCAGCCACTGCTGGCGGGAGAGGACGCGCTTCTCCTTGCTCCCACCGCCGGCGGAAAGACCGAGGCGGCGGTGTTTCCGATCCTGTCCCGAATGGCGCAGGAGAACTGGTCGGGCACGTCCGTGCTCTACGTCTGCCCGCTGAAGGCGCTCCTCAACAACCTCCTGCCCCGGCTGGAGACCTACACGGCCTGGCTCGGGCGTCGGGCGGCGCTCTGGCATGGCGATGTGACGACGGGACGGCGTCGGGCGATCCTGCGCGAGCGTCCGGACATCCTGCTGACGACCCCGGAGTCCCTGGAGTCGATGCTGGTCAGCGCTGTCGTCGATCACGACGCCTTCTTCGGTCAGCTCCGGGCGGTCGTCGTTGACGAGGTGCACGCGTTCGCCGGTGATGATCGGGGTTGGCATCTGTTGGCCGTGCTGGAACGTCTCAGCCGGGTGGCGGGGCGGTCGGTGCAGCGAATCGGACTCTCTGCGACGGTCGGCAACCCGGCTCAACTGCTGTCGTGGTTGCAGGGCTCCGGTCATGGCCAGAAATCCGCACGGGTGGTGGCACCGGACCTTCCCCCCGCGACGGCCTCGCCGACGCCCGTGCCACCTCCGAAGGGTGAGGTTGAGCTGGACTACGTCGGGTCCGTGCACAACGCGGCGAAGGTGATCGCAGCGCTTCATCATGGCCAGAAGCGTCTGGTCTTCTGCGATTCCCGAGCGCTGGTCGAGGACCTAGGTCAGCGACTGCGAGCCCTCAACGTGACGACGTTCCTCTCCCATGCGTCTCTCTCCGCCGACGAGCGGCGACGGGCGGAGGAAGCCTTCGCTCAGGAGCGCGACTGCGTCATCGTCGCCACCAGCACCCTCGAACTCGGCATCGACGTGGGCGACCTCGATCGGGTGATCCAGATCAACGCTCCGCGTAGCGTCGCTGCCTTCCTGCAGCGGATCGGCCGGACGGGCAGGCGTCCCGGCGGCACCCGCAACTGCCTGTTCCTGGCACTGAACGAGGAAGGACTACTGCACGCTGCTGGCCTTCTCGACCTCTGGGCGCAGGGTTGGGTCGAAGCAGTCGTGCCTCCACCCGAACCACGACACATCGTCGCCCAGCAGGTGTTGGCTCTGTCCCTGCAGCGACATCGCGTCGGCGACAGCCTCTGGTCGCGGGAGTGGAACGGGCTGACACCGTTCGACGAGAGCGCGGACGTGATCGTGCGGCACCTCATTGACCATGGGTACCTCGATGTCGACTCCGGGATGCTGTTCATCGGCCCGGAGGCGGAGATGCGGTTCGGACGCCGGCATTTCATGGACATGCTGGCGGTTTTCACCGCACCGCCCCAGTTCACCGTTCTGGCTGGTCGTACCGAGATCGGCCGGACCGATCCCGCTCTGTTGACGGCGAAGGTGTCCGGCCCCCGGCTGTTGCTGCTCGCCGGCCGCAGTTGGCGCGTTACCCATGTCGACTGGAAACGCCGGCGATGCTTCGTCGAGCCTGCGGACGGCGGCGGAAAGGCCCTGTGGATGACCAATGGGCCCCGTCAGGGACTGTCGTACGAAATGGTCCGCGCCATGCGCGACGTGCTGCTCGGTGCCGAACCGCCGGTCGCCCTCACCGGCCGGGCCAAGACCAGGCTGGCTGATCTACGAGACAGCGCGACGTCGATCGTGCATCCCGGTGGCACCGTCGTCGCCAGGGATGGCGATGACGAGGTGCGGTGGTGGACCTGGGCGGGCTTTCGCGCGAACGCCACCCTTGTCGCCACCCTGAGCGAACTCGCCGACCCCGCCCAGCGGTACGACGACGCGTCGATCCGGCTGCGGTCGGACGTCGACAACCGGACGATGCGGTTGGCGCTGGCGGACGCCGCTGAGCGGATCTGCTTGCCGGAGGTGTCCGAGCGGGCAGTCGCCGGCCTCAAATTCAGTGCCGCACTGCCGAACCGTCTCGCCGTCGCCACGCTGGCCGTTCGACTGGCGGACATCCCAGCGGCCCGGTCGGTGCTCACTCAACCGACTCGCATGACGACTCTCGGACAGCATTGACAGCCGTCGCTGAGCAACTGTCCCGTCGCATACCACGTCGAGGCGCGGCCTGGGGCGTCGTCCACAGGAGTGCGCACCGTCCACAAGGGCGCTCGCGCGGCCGGTGTGCCAGGGCGCGGTACGGCAGGTTCGTACCATGGATTCCCGACTCTCCGCGCTGGTGGCGTGCGGCGGTGGGGTGTGCACCTGGCGGGAGATGGCGCGGGTCGCACCCGAATGGGCGGTTCAGGCAGCCTGCCGGGCTGGCCGTCTGGTCCGCGTGCTGCCCGGGGTTTACCTGGATGCCACGCTGCTCTCCCGCACGGGCACTGAGGAACCGGTCCTGGCCCGTGTCGAACCCGAGGTGGCGCGGCGGGCGGCACTCGCGTACACCGACGGTCGGGGCGCGCTCAGCCGGCTGACCGCGCTCGACGTGTGGGGCCTACGCCGCCAGCCACCCGGCGAGCCGGTTTACGTCGACGTACCGACCGGCTCGGGTCGGCGTGATCGGCCGCCGTTGGTCCTCCGTCACCGCACCGGGTTCGCGGCCGAGCCGCCGCAGGTGGTGGTACGGGCGGGTTTCCCGGTGACGCGACTCGACCGGACCCTGGTGGACTGTTGGCCGCTGCTGCCGCCGGTCGACCGTCCCGGGCCGGTCATCCGTGCGGTGAACGACCGCCTCACCACGCCGCAGCGGCTCGTCGTCGCTCTGGCCGAGGAGCCCCGGTTGACCGACCGCGCGGCTCTGCGTGGCCTGGTGGAACGGCTGGCCACGGGCTGCCGCAGCGCGCTGGAGATCTGGGGCCACGACCACGTGTTCATAGGCCCGGGCATGCCGGCGTTCGTCCGGCAGGCACCGGTGCGGATCGGCGGCCGGACCGTCTACCTCGACATGTTCGCCGAGGCCGAGCGGGTCGACATCGAGCTGGACGGGGCCACGAGCCACGGCGACCCGGCCGAACGCGAGATCGACCTCCGCCGCGACGCCCTGCTGGCCACCAGGGGAATCCTCGTGGTCCGCTTCACCCACCGCCGCCTGCTGGCGAACCCCGACGAGGTCCGCCAGCAGACCCTGGCAATCCTGGCGAGCCGCCGCTCATCTTCATGATCACTTGATGGTCACCAGCTCTCCGCGACCTCTGACAACTGGTCACCATCAAGTGATCATGAAAAGCGCCGGAAGCGCCAGCGGCGCCGGAGCGCCAGCGGCGCCACACGCTTCAGGGGGTTGTGGCGAAGGCCAGGGCGCCGCAGGCGGCGATCAGGAGGAACAGGGTCAGCAGGATGAGGCTCACGATTGCGCCGGGGCGTTGGATGACCGGCTTGCCGGGGTCGAGGGGCGCGGGTAGGTGCGCCGCGACGCCCGGCGTCGGCTGGGGCGGGGCGAGTCGCAGAATGCGCCGCAGCCGGAAGCGGTCGACGCCGAGGAAGATCGGGATGCCGATGATTCCGATTCCCCACCAGCCGGCCAGCAAGGTCTTGTTGGTGTGGTGGCGGTACAGCGAGAGGCCGCAGGCGCGGCACATCCAGCCGCGTTGGGCGGAGACGACGTACAGGATCACGATGCTCGTCATCGACTGGAACGACACCCGCGCGGCGGGGTGACTGCCGCAGAACTGGCACTCCCCGTCGGCGGGTGGCCGCAGCGCGGGGGGTGGCACGGGCGCGGGAGTGGGCATTGTCGACATCGGTGGCTCCCCGTGCTCAGGCGGCCGGGGTCGGGTAGCGGTCCCCGCCGTACTGGCGCAGCGCCGCCTCGACCTCGCCGCGGGACTGCCGGGTGTTCCGCAGGTCGGCGACGCGGTAGCCGCGCAGGCCGGTCAGCTCGACATCGGGCGGCACCGCGCGCTGGGTCTGGTCGGCCACCCACACGGTGAGCATGCTCGGCTTCTCCAGCTTGCCGGCGTTCGGCTTCTTCTCGATCGCGACCCGGGTCACCTCCGACCATCCGAACTCGGTGGTGGCCGCCCCCTTGGTCCAGGTGATGCCCTGCTCACCGATGCGGACGGCGAACGCCTCGCGGCTCTCCCGCAGCGCGCCCAGGCCGCCGATCAGGGCCAGCACCGCCATCGCGTACCCGACCCAGTTGCCGAAGGTGAACTCCTGGTTCATCATCGCCAGCAGCTCCGGCGAGAACAGCAGGACGACGGCGAGCACCAGCAGCGCCGGGCCCTTGGCGTACGGCTTCCAGTTGCGCTCAAGTTCCATTGTGTGTTCCTCCCCCGTGCCTTCCCTGGCGGAAGGACGGGAGGATGCTAACGAGTCGTGATCAAGATTTGGTGACGCGATGGTGAAGAAGCTCGCCGATCCAGCGCGCGGCCTCCCGCTGGGCGGCGAGCAGATGCTCGCGGGCGTCCGCCATCTCCTGATCCGCGTCCGCGTCGAGGTGATCGCCGAGGATCGTCGCCCACCGCCGGCTCAACTCCTCGGCGTACGTCGCCCGGCGCATGTGCTCGTCGAACTGGTACTCCATGCGCACCATCGCGTCGACGTGCGGCCGCAGCGCCGGCATGATCCGCTCGTCGAGGCGTACGGCGGCGTCGGGTCGGCAGGTCACGAGGACGTCCCCGCGCCGGTAGGACCACTCCGGGTCGTCGGCGAGCGCGCGCTGCAACGCCACCTCCAGGTCGGCGGCCCGGTGCGGCGGCAGCTCCCGGGCGGCGTCGGCGGCGAGTCGGGTCAGCCGCTGGATGGCGTTCGGCTGGAAGTACCCCACGTACCAGTTCAGCACCTCGGCCCGCAGGCTGGCCGGCGACGACCAGGCGAAGGTGGCGCGGACGTAGAACGAGTAGACGTAACCCTGTGCGGGCACCGCGATCAGCCGGGGCGCGTCGCGCTGCTCGACGAGCGGACCGGGCGGGGACGGGCCGGCCCCGGCGCCGACGGGGGCCTCGTCCTGGAGCGCGGCCACCAGCCGGTCCCACGTGCGCGCCCACCACCGCCAGCCGCGCACGCTCACGTCCCGGGTGATGGTGAGCCCACGGATGCCCCGCTGCCGCCACAGATCCGCCGGCTTCGGCCTCTGCTCGGGAGCGTCCGTCATGGCACCCCTTCACGGTCACGGGTCCGCGCGCCCGCAGCTCACGCTAACAATGGATGACCGAAATGCCCGACGCCGCGCCGGTGTGCGGCGCGATGTCGGTTGCCCGGGATTCACCGGGCATTGTGGAGCAGTTGGGCCGGTGGGGCTGTCGCCGAGGGCGGGCAGCGGCCAGACTGAGCCCGATCCGCCAATCACGCGGGTCGATGGATCGGATGGTCTGGAGGCAGCCTGTGTCCACCCTCGTGTCCCCGCTGGCCACGCTCGGCGCGATCCGCCGGCGTACCACCACCCTCGCCCTGCTCCTCGCCATGGTCGCCACCGCGCTGGTCGGTCCCTCCGTGGTCACCCCACGGCTGACGGACTCCGCGTCGGCGGCGGTCTACAGCTCCTGCACCATCAGCCGCTGCGCGGACGCGCGCACCGCACGATCCGGCTGGTCCGCCAAGGGCTTCCCGACCAGCCGCGGCTGGTACTCCTGGAGCGGCGGGCTGTCCAACTTCGCCGGTGGCCGGTTCTACAACTACGAGGGTCAACTGCCCACGAACGCCACCTACTACGAGTACGACGTGTACCCGCGCACCCAGGGCGCCGCCCGCGACGCGTACCGGATCGTGGTGAACCGCAGCACCGGTGTCACCTGGTTCTCGCCCAACCACTACACCGACTTCTACCGGCTCTGACCGATCCGGTGGCCGGCCGGTCCGGGAGGCACGTGCATGGACGACGCTGAGCAGGCCGGCACGGTGACGCTGGCCGGAGCGACCACCCGCACCCGGCCCGCGCTCTTCGCCGCGCTGGCCGGGGCGCTGGCCCTGCCGGCGTACCTGGGCGACACCTGGGACGCCCTCGCCGACGTGCTCCGGGACCGGCTGGACGCCGGCCCGCTGACCCTGCTGGTCACCGACGCCGGTCAGCTCCTCGCCGACGAGCCGAGCGATCAGCACGCCCTGCTGACGGACGTGCTCGACGACCTCGCCGGCGACGCCCCGCACCCCCTGCGCGTGGTCCTGCGCCCCTGAGGTCGCGGTCGGGCTGCCGACAGTCCGGCCGCTGACCGGTCACGGTGACGGTGGCGGTGACGCTCGGGTGACGGCCCCTTCGCGATCATCGTGCCGAGCCGGGCGGTGTGCCCCGGCGTGGGGGAGCGGGGAGGCCGCAGCGTGGACTTCGTCGACGGTGTGCTGGTGCGGTTGGCCGACCCGGGCACTCGCGCCGCGCTCTTTGACGACGCGTCGCTGGCGCACCTGGTCGAGGCCGCGTACGACACCGAGGCGATGCCCGTCGCGCCCCCGTACGCGGCCGTCTTCGACGAGCTGACCCTCGGCTTCGCCGCCGCGCCGGTGACCCTCGCCGAGGGGGAGTGGCTCGGCGCCGGCGGCACGGACCGCACCGAGCTGCGCGTACGTCTGCACGGCCTCGGTGGCTCGGCGCTGCGCATCGACGCGCTCTGGCGGGGGAGCCTCGTGGTGCGCACGAGCGCCGCCCGGGACCGGGTCGAGGACCTCGACGTGGCGATGCCGGCCTTCGACGTCGACCCGCAGATCATCGCCGACCTGGGCGCGTTGCCGGCCGATCCGGCGCTGCTGGAGGCCGAGCGCCGTACCCGACTGGTGGCCCGGCTGCGGGCGGGCCTGCACCAGCCGGCCGCCTTCACCGACGCGCACCTGGACCGGCTGCTCGCCGGTGTCGGCGCCGCGAACGCCGGTGACCTGGTGGACCGGATGCGCGGGCAGGCCGCCGGCGCGACCGTGAAACTGCGCTACGCCGCGCCGCCGGCCGCCCCACCGATACCCCGCCCGCTGCCGTTCGCCGCCGCCGTGCTGATCCGCGACAAGGGCTTCTCCCTGGCCGACCTGCTCGTCGAGACGCGGCTGGTCCGCGCCCGGGCCGAGGAGCTGGGGCTGGACGTGCCCGCGCCCGAAGATGTCCGGCGGCGACATCGGGTGGTCGCCGTGTGGGTGGTGCCCGTCGAGACGTTCGACGACGACGGATGGCCCGGCGGCGACACCGGCACCGCCGCGCAGAAGCGGGCCGACCGGTTCGCCCGCGCCGGCCAGTGGCTCGCCCGCAGCGGCATCGGGCTCGCCGCCGTCCCGACCTGAGAACAGACCCGCAGCAACTTCGTCCGGGAGGACCCGTGGCACCGACAGCAGCATTCCCGTTCATCGAGGTCCGGATCGTGCCGCCACCGGCGCCGCTGGCCCAGCGTTCGCCGGGCGTCATCGCCGTGGTGGGCAAGACGCCGTCCACGGCCGACGGTGGTTCGGCCCCGGCGAACACGCCGGTTCGGATCGAGACCCTGGACGACGCGGTCACCAACTTCGCCCGTCGGCAGGCCGGAAACGTCGTCCGCAACGCCCTCTACAACTCGCTCGAACTGGCGTTCCTCCAGGATCCGCGCCCGGCGAAGGTGTACGGCGTCAAGGTCGCCGGCGACGACTACGCCGCCGCGCTGGGCGGTCTGGAGGCCGCCGACGACGTGACGATGGTGTCGCTGGCCAACGAGTCGACCGTCGGCAACCCCGCCGGGGCGGGCGCGCCGACCGGGCTGCACGCCCTGAAGGCGCACGTCGAGACGATGTCCGCGGCCGGTCAGCGGCGGATCGGCTTCGCCATGGTCAACCCGGCCACCGAGAAGAGCCCCAGCTACGTCGGGGACATCACCACCGCCGCGAACCCGCTCAAGAGCAGCACCAGCCGGATGGTGATGATCGCCGCCCGGGGCGCGGACGGCGACGCGGCCACCGCTGCCATGGCAGCCGTGGCCGGGTTGCCGGTGCACCACAGCATCGTGCTGAAGAAGATCCGCGGGGTGGCCATCCCGGTCGCCAAGCAGTACAGCCCGGCCGAGATCAAGGGCCTCTCCGAGGCCAACCTTACGCCGATCATCGACCCGACACTGATCACCGGCGAGAGCCTGCACTTCGCCGACGGGCGGCTCTTCACCTCCGACGCGAGCCTGCTGCACGTCGACCTGGTCCGCACTCTCGATGCGATCGAGTTCATGCTCCGCGCCGGGCTCATCGGCCTGGTCGGCGACGCCCGCATCACCAAGCCGGGCATGACCCTGCTCAAGACCCAGGTGGACGGCATCCTCGGCCCGCTCAAGCGGCAGGCCGTGATCGACGACTACCGCATCGAGATCCCGGTGCTGGACATCCTCACCATCCCCGAGGTCGCCCGTACCGCCACCGACACATCGATCGTCACCACCGCCCGGGCCGACCGCACCGTCGACCTCGTCGTCACCGTCACCTACGGCCCGGCCGTGAGCCGCCTGCTGGTCACGCTCGTGGCCAAGTTCTGACCGGAGGAACCAGACCATGGAGTGGAAGACCCGCCTCGCGGTGCAGTACACCAAGGGCACCGAGACGGTGTTGATCAGCCCGATCGACTCGTTCAGCCCGTCGTTCTCGCTCAACGTCGAGGCGCTGCACTCGTGCGAGGTGACCCACATGGGCGCCATCCACGCGCCCGTGTCGATGAACTTCACGATGACCGTCAAGGCGATCGGGGACGTCGCCGGCCGGCTCACCAAGCTGGCCCTCGACGGGGAGCTGTTCGACATCGCGCTGCTGGAGCACACCGGCGACGACTGGGCGTTCTCGTCCTTCGTGTTGCAGGACTGCCTCATCACCAGCGCGACGCCGACCACCGCCACCATCTCCGGCGCGCCGGCGGCGACCTTCAGCGGCTTCAGCCTCGCTGCCTCGGTCGACCCGAAGACCGGCGACCCGTCGGTCCTGCCGTAGCCGACGACCACCGACGGAGGTAACAGATGGCGACCGGAGCTGGCCGCGCCGCCCGGGTCACCCGTACCGGGCTGGCCCTGGTGCACGCGGGCGAGCTGGTGTTGCCGGCGGCCGGCAGCGAGGCCGAGGCCGAGCAGGTGGCCGAGGACGATCGCGCCGTCATCGCGTACCACTTTCCGGTGGAGATCGAGGTGGTCGCGGCCGGCGGCGCGTTCGACGCGGACGCGCTCGCGGACCTCACGCTGGCCCGGCTCGCCGAGCACCTGGACGGGCGGTTCTGACGGTGGCCATCTCGGTGCACGTGCCGGTGCGGATCCGGCTGGACGCCCGGTCGGTGACCGAGCGGCCGGAGGTCGTGACCGACGCGCTCGCCGCCGCCCTGGCCCGCGCCCTGGAACGCTCCCGCCAGGAGGTGGTCGCGCCGCACGGCGGCTACCTGGAGGTACGCACCGACGCGCCGGAGTTCCGCTGGACCGGCGCGGCCCGCGAGCACGTGTCGCCGGACGAACGGCGTGCCTTCGAGGCCCGGCTGCGCCGGCGCGTCGACGAGGTCGTCACCGCCGCGCGGCTCGACCCGGGCCTGCCGCCCGGGGTGCCCCTGCCACTGAGCGAGCCGGCCACCGAGCTGTTCGACCCGCAGCGGATGCGCCACCTGCTCGCCGTGTACCGGGTGCCGTCCTACGACGACGGTGGTGCGGCCGCCGAGGTGCCGGTGGACGGCCCCGAGCCGCCGCGGGTGACCTACCAGTGGCTGCTGCGCCCGGCCGCCTACCTGGCCGGTCACTTCGCCGAGCTGGCCCGCGAGGCGGTACGCCAGCACGGCGGCCTCCCGTCGGGCACCCCGCAGGGGATCATCGCCCGGGTCATCGGCGTGGACGGCCGCCCGGTCTGGGCGATCATGGTGACCACCACTCCACTGTCGGTCCTGACCTTCGAGCAGTTCGGCGAGACGGTGTTCCGGGCCACCCCGCAACCGCACTTCGAGGTCGAGGCGCGGGTGCCCAGCCCGCAACCCGGGACGGTGCAGCGGCGGCCGGTCGCCGACCGCAGCGCCCTGGTCGCCATGGTGGACGAGGAGTTGAGCGGCGACATCCGGCGGCGGTTGCGGATCGCCTCGCCGCGCGGCGAGACCACGAGCGTCGAGGAGTACCAGGCGCAGATCGAGCGGGCCGTCGACGCCGAGGTGAGGCGGAGGGTCGACGCGATCCTCGCCTCGGTGGGCGGGGCCACGCCGACCAGCCTCGTCGTGGTGGACATCGGCGGCGTCTCCCTGCTGCTGGTCGGCACCGAGGAGACCGACGCGACGCTGCACTTCACCGGTACGGCCAACCTGTTGCCGATCAGCGTCGAGCACCGTCCGGCCACCCCGCCGGATGAGAACGCGCCGCCCGGCGGCGGTGTCGGCACGGGCACCGGCGCCGGCGCGGGGAACGGACCGGGCGGGAGCGGGCCGGGCGGGACCGGATCGGGCGGGAGCGGGCCGGGTGGTACCGGCGCGGGCGGCCTCGGCACGGGCACCGGTCCGGGCGGCGGGGCCGGCGGCACCGGTGACGGTGGCACGGCCGCACGACGGGGCGGGTTCGTCTTCGACCCGAGCAGTCCCAGCGCCCCGCCCGGCGTCGAGGGACGGCGGTTCCCCGCCGTCGGGGCCGGGCACTCCACGATGCCCGCCTGCGCGTCGTTCAACGGGGAGCCGGAGCTGGCGGCGCTCGGCCCGGACGGCGACGAGCTGCGGCGGCTCATGGACGACATCGCGTTCCGGTTGCAGATGGGCGAGGCGTGCCGCTACCCCGCGAACTTCTGCCTCCAGGCCGCCGCCGTGCTGCGCGGCCGGGCCGCCGCGATCAGCCTGCTCGTCGGCTCGGCCGAGCGGGAGGCGTTCACCCGTCCCGTACCGGAGGGCAGCGGGCGACTCGGCCCGCTGGACTTCCGGCCCGTCGCCTCGCCGGCCGTACAGTTCCTGCGTCACCTGGCCGGCGTCGTGCCGCGCCTGGACCACCTCGCCCAGCTCGTCATGCGCCGCTACCGCCAGCCCGAGCACTTCGCCCGGATCCAGGGCGGCTGGATCGACACCTCCGCCTCCTGGAACCTGCACTTCGTGCAGGCGCTCAGCCCGGCCGTGAACGCGGCGGTGGGCGAGCTGTTCGTCGTCGGCAGCCAGGCCATGCTGGTGCAGCTCCTGCTCAGCTCCCGGACCGGTATCGAGGCGCGGATCGCCCGATTCGACCAGTACGCGCCGATCTTCGAGCGGTTGATCGTCTCCCAGCTCACCGACTACGCCGAGTTGCAGGGGCTGCGCGAGCGGCTGCGCCGCCACGAGGCCGCCCGCTGGACGCAGGAGCACACCGACCTGGGCGGCGGTGCCGTCGCCACGCTGAGCGTGCTGAACCCGTCCACCGCCTGGTACGGGGCCGCCCGCGCCATCTCCAGCGCGTTCCTGGCCACCGAGGCGGCCCTGACCAGCCCCGGCGCGGCCGGCGAGATCGTCGAACGCGACGGCGTCACCCGCATCCGCGACTCGCACGCGGTGCTCTGGACCCTCGCCGAGATCGAACAGGCGCTCGTCATCCAGCGCGGCGAGGCCGAGGGCGTCGACCCGCTGGTCAAGCAGATCAGCGACCTGCCCGACGTGCTGGCCCGCTTCGCCGGCAACCGGTCGGCGATCCGCGACGAGCTGTGGCGGGTGTTGCAGGACATGCGACGCCACAACACCGAGATGCTCGGGCGCGCCCGCAGCGACGCGCGCTTCGCTTTCCGGTCCAGCCGGATCAGCGAACACATCCCGTCGGCCACCATCCCCGGCGGACGCTACGCGTTGCAGGGCGTCCACCTCGTCACCCACCAGCAGCTCGGCGAGTTCTTCGGCGGCAACCTCTACTACGCCACCGGCGTCGACAGTCTGTTCAGCACCGAGTTGGGCCGGGAGGCGCTCAGCGCGTTCGCCGTCATGGTGGGCATCATCGCGCTGTCCCTGCTCTGCCCGCCGCTGGGCTTCGTGGTCGGGGTCGCCGTCGCCGCCGTCGACGTGGCGCACGCCCACCAGCGCGATCGCCTCTACGGCTCCATGCTGGACCCGGAGCTGGTGCTCACCCGTACCGAGGTCGAGGTCGAGCTGTTCGCCGCGTACCTCGGGTTGGCGATGTCGCTGATCCCGGAGGCCGGCACCATCGGCGGCGCGGCCGTGCGCGGCGGCCGGGTCGCGCTGCGCTTCGGCGTCCGCGCGGGGCTGCGCGCCGCCCGGGGGTACGTGGTGCGCCGGGTCACCCGGCAGATCGTCGAGGCCGCGTCCCGTGACCTGCTTCAGGGGTTCCTCACCGAGATCCTGCTCAACGAGGTCCTCGAACGGGTCGTGCAGAAGCTGATGGAGCCGATTCTCGCGTACGTGGAGCGCGAGGCGATGCTCAGCGGCGCGGTCGGCGGCCCGGAGGGCGCCCGGTTCATCCTCATGGTGCTCGACTCGCAACCCGGTGGCGCCGCCGCCGGGCCGCGCGTGCCGGTGGTACGACCGTGACCGGGCCCCGCCGGTTCCGCGCCGGCCGGTTCCTCGACGCCGCCGCCGTGCACGCCGCCGCCGACGCGAACCCCCGGCTGCGGCGCTTCATGCGCACGATCGCGGAGCACAGCGAGGCCGGCGAGGTGCGCTCCCGGCGGCTGCTGGAACACCTCATCCGCCGCATCGTCGACGACGTCGGCGACCTGCACCTGGGCAACGCGCTCAACCGGCTGGAACGCATCGCCGTGCTGCGGGACAACATCGCCGCGATCCTGGACCACGTGTTGGAGGGTGGCACCCTGCCCGAGGGGGTGCGGGTGGCGACCCTCGGCGAGTACTTCGACCAGCTCAGCACCGAGATGCGCGAGCTGAGCCGACCGCGCGAGGGCATCGTCGGCGACGCGCCGCTGCGGCTGGCCGACGACGCGGGCGCGTACGCCGACTCGCTGCTGCGCGAGTTCGACGCCGGCGGCGGCGCGGCGGGCCGGCACGTCGAGCCGGCCGCGATCGTCGGTGACGCGTTCCGGGCCATGCCGGCGGACCGCCAGGCGGCGCTGCGTCGCGCCGCCGAGCTGGAACCGGCCGCGCTGTGGCGCGCGGTCGCCGCCGAGAGCGAGGCCGGCAAACGGGCCGCCGTCGCGGACCTGCAAACCCGCCTCGGTGGCCGGCTCACCCCCGACGAGCTGGCCCGGCTGCGCACCGCCGTCGACGACCTGGGCCGGGCCCGCTCGCGAGGCCTGCAAATGAGCGACGCCCGGCTCGCCGACGCCCTCGCCCGCATCGGCGATCCGGACCTGCGCGCCGTGGTGGCCGGCGGCGACGTCTGGCTCACCCAGCAGCTCGCCGTGCACAACCCGGAAGCCCTGGCCACCCTCTGGCGGCGCTTCCGCGACGGGGGTGGGCGCGCCGACGACGGCCCCGGCTTCCGCGCCTACCTCCGGCACGACATGGTCACCTACGGCCGGGGCGTCCTCGGCGAGTACAGCGCCGCGTTCTCGCTGAGCAGCATCGAGCTGTTCCTCAAGGGACCGGACGCCAACGTCAAGGTCGCCGGCACCGACCTCGTCGGCATCGGCCACGACGGCTGGGTCTGGCTCGTCGACGACAAGTCCCACCGGGCCACCAGCGTCTCCGGAGTCAGCGCGCTCACCGACAACCTGGTGGTCAACCTGCGCCGCGACGCCGCCGACTTCCGGGACGCCATCGCCCGGCTGCAACGCGACGACCCCGGCTTCACCCCCGACCCGCGACTCCTCGACGCGATCTCCCGGATGGAGGACGCCGCCGCCGAGATCGACCGGATCAACCGGCGGGGGTCCGCGTCCACCCGGCCCGCGCGGATCAGCGCGGCCCTACAGGAGCGCCGGTTGCGGCTGCGCGTCACCAGCGCCGCGGGCGAGGTCCGCGAGATCACCCAGGCCCTGCGCGACCTGGGCCTGGCCGTCGAACCCACCGGCACGCCGGTGCCGCTGCCACCCACCGGAGGGCGCTGAGCATGGCCATCACCAGCAGCTTCATGCGGTACGGCACGGTGCCGTCGGCGATCATCAGCGACGGCGTGCTGCCGATCCCACTGTGGGCGGTCACCGCCATCTCCCTGGCGCAGACGTACCACCTGCCACCGATCGGCTCCACCGCCCACAAGGCCATCGTCGCCACCCACGACGACACCATCACGCTCACCGGAGTACTGGTCGGCGCGGAACGCTACGCCTGGAAGTTCGCCCTGGAGACGATGGCCGAGGCGAGCAAACGCGGCACCGCCCTGGCGGCGTACTCCGGGGGGAAGTTCGGCGGACTGATCCTGGTCACCTCCATGACCATCCGCACCGACATGCAGGTGCAGTCACTGACCTTCAACGCCTCCGCCGCCCGCCGCGACGTCCTGGACACCACCATCACCCTCGTCCACGTGCCGCGTCCCAGCCTGCTCGGCAAGCTGCTCGACGTGGCCAGCATCGGAGTCGGCGCGCTCGCCGACGGGTTGGGCAACTGATGCCACCGTTCCCGATCGACCGCTACCTGCTGCCGGAGACACCGATCGAGGTGCCCGACGGGTTCACCGAGGTGCGGCAGAACCTCACCGCCGGCCTCCCGCACCGCGTCGAGCTGGGCGCGGGCGTGCACGCCGTGCTGATCCTGCCCACCGGCCTGGCCCGGCAGTGGCTGGCCACCGACCCGCTCGCGGTGGTCAGCAGCTCCGCCGACGACCTCGCGCCTCGACCCGCGCCGACGGCCACGCCCCCGCTCCCGGCGCTGGTCGGTCGGGTGCCGCTGCGTCTCGTCGTACGCCAGGGCACCCGCATCCTCGGCTCCGTACCGGTCGCCACCGGCCTGCGCCGGGTCTGCCCCGACGCGGGCACACCAACCGTCCCCGGCGTCACCCCGGTCGCCGTCGAGGTGCTGGTGCTGGCCTGGCTGCTGCACGCCGGGACGGTCCGCGGCTCCGGCGACTACGGCTCCCACCTGACGGTGGCCTGGCGGCGGACCGACCGCGCGGTGGACCAGTTCGGGCCGCCACCGATCAACGAGTTCGTCTGGCGTCGCCGTCCGCCCGCGCAGCGCGTCGAGTCCGACCTCGGCCCCGGCAGGCTGCGCTACCGCTACCTGCTCGACAAGAAGATGCGGAGGGTGCTGCGATGACGCTCACGCCGTTCCAGACCGGCCAGGTACGCCAGGGCGCCGTCGGCAACGACGCCGGCTGGACCATCACCTTCCACCGGGAGACCCCGACCGGAATCAGTCCGGACGCCGCGCTCACCCTGTCCAGCGCCGACTACTACGCGGCCATCGACGCCGCGCTGCCCGACGGGCTGGGCCCCGGCGCGTACACGGTCACCGTGCAGGGGCTCGTCGACGAGCACTTCGCCGCGCTGCGCACCGCCGAGGGGCAACCGCCGCTGGTGGCGAAGCTGCACCTGTACTGGCGCGACGCCAACACCTCGGTCGGCGCGTTCTTCACCAACCTGGTCGGCGTGAACGCCGGCCCGACTCCGGCCGAGCTGACCCAGGCGCTGGTCGCCGTCCTGCGGGTCACGAAGGTGCGCCGGCTCACCGGGGAGCGGACGTACGACACCGAGCTGACCCTCGTCGAGCAGGCGTACGCCCGGCTCGGGCAGCGGGTCGCCGAGCGGTTCGAGGCGGCCACGTTCACCGCCGCGATCCGCGCCATCGGCGAGCGGACCCGGGTCGACGTGACCGGATGGGGCGCCAACCCGGACGGCACGATGACCCGGGGCGCGACCGAGGCGGCCGGCGACGAACGGGTCGCCTTCGGGGCGGGGCTGCTCTACCGGGCCGCCCTGGACCGCCTCGGCGGCGCGTTGCAGCAGTCGCTGAACGCGTACGGGCGGGGAATGCTGCTGATCCGCGACGGCACCGTGCACGTCGGCAAGCGGCCCATCCCGTACCCGGAGGGGGAGCCGAAGCCGCTGACCCTCGCCACCGGCCTGTTGGCCTGCACCGAGAACGGCACCCAGGACACCGACCCGTACGCGGCCACCGAGGCCGGCGGCACCGCCCCGCCGCGTCGTAAGGCGTGGACGCTGACCCTCAAGGGCCGCCCCGACCTCAAGCCCGGCGACCTGGTGCGCTTCGACCCGCCCGTCACCGATGAGGCCACCACGCTGGGCAGCGTCGGCGCGGCGCTGCTCGGCTCGTTCGCCGCCCCGTTCGCCCCGTCGACCGGGGAGCTGGGCGCGGGGTCGAAGCTGCTCTACCTCAGTGCCGCCCGGCACACCCTGTCGCGTACCGCCGGTTTCGTCACCGTCGTGCAGGGCGTCGAGGTCGCCTCCGGCGCGCAGGCCTGGGACACCTGGAGCGACGCGTCCGGCGTGGCCGCCGCCGAGCCGGCCGGTCCGGCGTCGTCACCCGGGGTGGCCGCCGCCGAGGCGGTGCGCCGGGCGGCTCGCGCGGCCCGGGGTGAGACGCGCGGTCTGGAGATCGGCGAGGTACGCGCGGTCGCCACCAACGCCAGCGGCGCGGTCGAGCCGCCCGCGCAGACCGAGACCGTGTGGGAGGGCCTCGTTCGCCCGGACGGCCGCCCCAACGCCGCCCGCCGCCTTCCGGTACGCCGGCAGCAGCCCGCGCCGCTGCCCGGGGTGACCTACCTGACGCCGTTCGCCTGGGGCGGCTGCGGGCTGATCCTGCCCCGCTACCCGGGCACCCGAGTGGCGCTGGCGTACCGCAACGGCGCGCCGGACGACCCGGTCGACGTCGGCGCGCTCTGGCCCACCGGGCACGCCCCGGTGTCCGAGCCGGGGGACTGGTGGCTGTCCCTGCCGGTCGGGGTGGCCAGCACCAGCCGTTCGTCGATCGCCGACACGGTGACCCCGGCCGACCACGACGGCAAGGTGGCGCACGACCTCACCGACGGCGACGGCAACCGGGTCATCGAACTGGGTGAGCTGACCGTGCGGGTGGGCCGGGCCCAGCTCAAGGGTCGCGGCCAGCGCCCCGCCCGCGCGCAGGAGGCCGACAGCATCACCATCGAGCACGCCGCCGGCGGGTCGTCGATCGTCATGAGGCAGGACGGCTCGATCACCATCACCGCCACCCAGATCGACCTGAACGCGGGCAACGGCGCGGTGAACATCAGCGGCGGCACCGTCAACATCGCCGCCGACGACGTCGATGTCCAGGTCGACAACGCGATGAACGTCCACTGAGGAGATCGAGATGGCCTTCGTGCTCACCACGTCGAGCGACGTGCACTGCCCCAGCCAGGGCACGGTCACCCCGGCCGGACAGTCGAAGCTGATCGTGGCCGGCGCCCAGGTGACCCGCCTCGACGGCATCACCGGCAAGTCGGTGTCCGGGTGCACGATCACCGACAGCAACTCCACCGTGCAGTGCAAGTCGGTGATGTCGGCGACCGGCGCCGCCCAGAAGCTCGTCGTCGGCGGTGCCGGAGTCGCACTGAGCACCCTCACCGGCACCACCAACGGCAGCACCTCCGGCCTGGCGGCGAACGCCGGGCAGACCAAGCTGAAGGCGGTCTGAGATGGACCGGACCGAGCGGGAACGGCAGGCCGCCCAGCGTCGCTACCTCGGCTGGGGGCTCGCCTTCGAACCCACCATGCCCGGCGTCGACCTGGCCCGGGACATCGTCTTCGACGACGGCCCGAACGGCCGGACGCTGGCCCTGGTCGAGGGCACCGGCAACGTGGCGCAGAGCCTCGCGGTGGCGCTGACCACGCTGCGCGGCTCGAACGTCTTCGACGCGACGTTCGGCTTCGACGGGCTCAACGCGCTCGCGGAGCAGATCGAGCCGAACCTCATCCGCGAGCAGGTCCGCATCGGCATCATCACCCTGCTCGACCGCGATCCGCGGGTCCGCAAGATCGTCGACGTGAACCTCGACGACGGCCGGCTCGGCGCGGGCCGCGCCGACGACGCGTCCGCCGCCGCGCTGCGCGCCTCGCGCACCCTCCAGGTCCAGGTCCAGTTCGAAACCATCACCGACGACCGGCTCTCGGTGCGCCTCGGGGAGCTGCCCAGTGTCTGACCCGACCCTCCCGGCCGAGCTGGCCGACGTCCTCGCCGTCGACGCCGCCGCGCTGCGGGCCACCGGCTCGACGGGTTTCGGCATCGTCGAGACCGGCTTCGTGCCCAAGTCCTTCGCCCGGCTGCTCGCCGAGAAGCTGGCCACCGCCCGGCTGCTGTTCGGCGAGGACGTCGACCTGACCAGCGGCGCGGTGCTGCGCAAGGTCCTCGAACTCGCCGCCCTGGAGGACGCCCGGATGTGGGCCGCGCTCGGGGCGGTGTACGACAACTCCTTCGTGGTGTCCGCGACCGCCGACGCGCTGACCCGCCTCGGCGAGGAACTCGGCATCGCCCGGCCATACCTGCAAGCCCGAGGGACGGTGAAGCTCAAGCTCAAGGCCGCCCTGCCGACCGGTCACAGCCAGCTCACGCTGCCCCGGGGCGCCCGGCTGTCCACCCCGGGCGGACACCACGTCGCCCTGGACGAGACGGTGGTGCTCTCCGCCGCCGTCGGCGAGCGCGAACCGGCCGTCGCGGCCTTCTATCCCGGCCCGGCCCACAACCTCGATCCCACCCAGCCGCAGCAGAAGATCGACCGCTGGAACCGCGCCGACACCCTGCTGGCCGACCTGGACGACGCCGAGCAGGCCGCCGGCAAGGAACTGGTCGAGATCACCCACACCGTCGCGCTCAGCGGAGGGGAGCAGCAGGTCTCCGACGCCCGATACCGGCAACTGCTGCTGGCCGCGCCCCGTTCCATCTGGACGGCCGAGGCGATCGGCCTCGCCGTGGCCACCGTGCCCGGCGTACGGCAGGTGCAGGTCTTCGACGGCCGGGGCGGGCTGGACCTCAACCAGTCCATCTTCGGCAACTTCAGCTTCATCGAGCGGGTGTTCAGCACCGAACGCGACCTGGGCAACCCGTACTACGTCACGGTGCTCGTCGCCCCGACCGCCGCCGCCATCTGGGACGGGCCGGACGGGCTACACGCCGCCGTCGAGTCGGTCATCGAGGACCTGCGCCCGGTGGGCATCTTCGCCTCGGTGGACCGCGCCGACGAGGTCGGCATCGGCGTCGAGGCCGACCTCGTGATCCGGGGCCTGCCGCTGCCCACCGGCTCGAAGGAGACGGTGAACGCCTCCACCGCCGCCACCGAGCTGCGCGCCCGGCTGCACGCCCGGCTGCGCCGGTACGTCGACGAGCTGCCCTTCGGCGAGCCGGTCCGCGCCGCCGAGGTGATCTGGACGATCATGAACGAGCCGGGCGTCGCCGACGTGCGCAACCTGCGGCTGGTCCGCTTCCCGGCCGACTCGGCGGTGGTGGTGACCGGTAGCGCGCCCACCGGCGACGGGGTGCAGCGGCTCCCGGTCGGCGACAACGCGGTGCTCGCCGCCAACCAGGTGCCCGTCTACGTCGACCGGGACGATCCCCGGCCGTTCCGGATCGTCTGAGCGGGGTCGCGATGACCGACATCCGGGTACCCGTGGACGGCGCCGACCCGTCCGTCGAACGCAACCTCGTCGACCAGTTGGAGGGCCCGTACCCGGGGACCGTCCGGCGGGTCGTGGTGCCGCTCGCCGCTTCCGGGGCCGCTGCCGGCGCCGCCGCCGTGGACTGGACGAGTCGACACCCGCTGCTCACCGTCGTACTGCGCCGCGACCTGGCCGAGGAGACCGTCCGGGTGACGGTCACCGTGGACCCGGGCGGCGCGGGGCAGCGGGTGCTGCCACCGGCGGTCTTCGCGCCCTGGTCCGCCGCCGGCGCGTCGGTGCCCGCGTACGTGCCGGACACCGCCGACGAGCCGCTGGTCGCGCCGTTCACCGTCGCCGTGACGGCCGAGCGCGCGGTCGAGGGGGCCACCGCCACGGCGGTCACCGGTACCGCGCTTGCGGCGCTGGTCGAGCTGGCCGTGGTCGAGGGAAACCTGGGCCGGCTGCTCTACCTGGTGTCGTACGAGAAGCACCGGCTGCGTCGCGCGGCCCGCGAGGTGCACGCGTACCGCACCCTGGCCCACGCCCGACGCGACGCCCTGGACCGGATCGGCGCGGACGTCGGGGTGGCCCGCTTCGTCGACGAGTTGGTCCACGAGCCGACCAACGGCGAGGTGTACGCCCGCCGGCTGGCGCCGCCGGCCCGCGAGCCGGACGCGGCGTACGCTCACCGGCTCGGGCTGTACCGGCGGTTCCTGCTGCCCACCCCGGGCGCGGTACGCCGCCTGCTCAACGGCCCCGGCGCGGACACCGACCCGAACACGGGCCTCTTCGCCGACCTGCCCGGCGGCGCGCGCTTCACGCTGCGCGAGGACGACGACCAGTTCGCGGTGGCGGTCCGGCTGGTGGCCGTCGGCGACCCGCAGCACCGCACCAACTTCCTCGCCCAGCTGCGCCGCGACCGCCTGGTGCTGCCCGCCAACACGCCGCCGAACAACACGGTCCACGCCGGTCGGGCGCTGCCGGCGAGCCGGCTCGCCCAGGTCACGGCGCTGCGGGCGAGCCTGCGTCAGTCGTACGCCTTCGGCAGCGCGCACGGCATCGCGCCGCCGCTGGCGGCTGCCCTGGACCGTGCGGGACGGGTCTGCCGGGCGCTCGGCTCGACGATCGTGTGGCAGGTCAGCAGGGCCCAGGACGACGCCGGTGGGAGCCGCTACGAGCTGGGTCTCGGCGTCGACGTGAGCTGGCCGACCCCCGCGCAGGCCACCGACCTGCGCAACCGGGTGCTGGACACCGGCCGGACGGTGACCGCCGACCGGACCGCCGAGGCGCTCATCGTCGCCGCCCGCGCCGCCGGCGTGCCCAGCGTCTCGGCCGACGGCGAGCTGGCCTGGCTGTGGCGGGTGTGCGGGTTGCCGACCACGCACCGGCTCAGCACCACCGTGATGTACCTGTCGCACCTGCCCACCCGGGGTCTCGCGGTGACCGCGCCGCTGACCGCTGCGGTGGGCGTCGACGCGGCGGTCGAGGCGCAGTTCCACGCCCCCGGCGATCCGGGTGGCAACGCCCTGCTGCTGGCCGGCCTGGCGGCGGCGAGGACGGCCTGGGTGGCCGCCGGGGAGACGACGTGGAGCCCGCTGACCGACGCGGCGGCCCGGACCCGGTGGGCGGCCGTGCCGACCCGACCGGCGGGGCAGCCGGTCGACGCGGTGCTCGCCGCCGCCGGCCTGCCCGCGGTGCGCGACCCGGCGCCCGTGGTGGCCGCGCTGAACCGGCTCCCCGACGAACTGGTGGAGACCATCGAACTGCCGGCCGCGCTGGCGTCCGCGCTGATCGCCGGCCAGCCGGCCGCCGCCGACCGGCTGGCCCGGCTGGTCGGGCTGCTGCGCGACCAGCACCTCGCCGCCGTGCTCCCGCTCGTCGAGACCGGCAACCGGGTGCTGCTGGTGTGCAGCGTCATCGGCCTGCCGCAGGCCGGGCTGAACCTGAGCGAACGCCGGGCCACCGGGTTCCGCTGGTACACGGTCGGGCTCGGCGGTGGCACGGCGGAGATCAAGGCGGTCGGCGCGCGGACCGCGCTACGCCCCACCCACGCCGGCCTGGTCGCCGTGGTGGCGCTGTCCTACGTGCGGACCGGCCGGACCGATCCGTACGAGTTCCGGGTCGAGCTGCCCGACGGGGTGACGTTGACCCTCGAGCAGTACGAGCGGCTGATGAACACCCTGACGAGGGTCTGCCCGCTCGGCGTGGAGATCAACACGTACGGCATCCGGCGTGACCACGTCGACCTCGACGACGACGGGACCGCCGAGCCGCTGCGCCCGGCCGTCGCCCGGACCTTCCGCACCTTCCAGCAGCGCCGGCACCGCGGCGTGTACGACCAGCTCTGAGAGGGACACCACGATGGCGAACGAGATCAACTACGACGGGGTGACCGTCACCGAGCTGTACGAGGCGTTCACCCGCAACGGCATTCCCGCCTCGGACGCCAGCGTGCTGGTCTCCTCCTGGATCTACGAGAACGTCGGCACCGCGAAGCGGGTGTTCAGCTACGCCGAGCCGTTCCCGGCCGTCGAGCCGGGCTGCGCGCCCCCACCGTTCGCCCGCACGTTCGCGCACACCGACTGGGTGGACGGCGAGGACGTCGTACAGGCCGGCCAGACACCGGGGGAGCAGGGCTTCAACGAGCGGTTCCACCGCATCGAGCACGACCTGGACCACCTCGGCGCCGATCTGGCCAAGGCGTTCACCTGCATGGCCGCGATGCGGGTGAGCCTGCGTCGGCTGCTCGACGAGATCCGCGCCGAGATCAACCGGCTGCACTCCACGGTGCACGAAAACAAGATCGTGCCCGGCCCGTACACCTTCGAGCAGATCCCCAACTACATCGGGGCGTTGGACTTCGGCAAGTACATGGGCACCACCATGTTCATGGACAAGAAGGTCAGCATCTGGCAGACCAAGGCCGGCACGATCGTGCTGCCCGCCGTGGAGACCCTCGGCGTGGACGTGGTGGTCGGTCCGAAGGTGCGCGGCGCCGCCCAGGTCGCCCGCTATGCCGTGGAGCACGGTGACGTGCGGCAGCGCTTCCCACGCGAGGTGAAGGTGGTGGAGTTCATCCGCTACTTCGGTGAGGACGAGGTGGCCGACGGCCGGACCATCCGCGACGTGCTCAAGGTGCTGCCGGCAGACAGCAGCTACCCGAGCCTGGACGCGATGATCGCCGAGGTCAGCGAGCGCGAGGCCGTCATCGTCCGGACCACCGTCGGCGCGCAGTCGGCGGTCTCTGCGGCCCTCGGGGTGGACGCGGGGCTGGAGAACGTCGCGGACGCCGACATCGCGATGCTCGCCGGGGTGCCGACCAAGGCCCGCGCGGCGCTCGCCCGCGCCGGCATCAGCACCCTGGGCAAGCTCGCCGAGGCGCCGGCCGAGCGGGTGCTCGGCATCATGAAGGAGGCTGGTGTACGCGCCGAGGCCGGCGACGCCGCCGAGTGGACCGGGTACGCCCAGACGCTGAGCAAGCTGCGCTGAACGGGCGGCGACGACTCCGGCGAACGGTTGATCCGCGCCGTTCGCCGGGTCGGTGTGACGACACTGCGCTGGCGTACCGACCCTCCACACCCGACCGTGGGACTCCCACGGAGCGATCGGGTACGAAGGGCGCACGGATGGCAGTTCACGAGGTGGCACAGGACCTCCGCTCCGGGGCGCAGGAGACCGAGGCGGCGCGACCACCGCGCTACGCGCTGCGGCTGCTCGGCGGGTTCGCGCTGGAACGCGACGGTCGGTCCGTCGCGGTGCCGCAGGGCGCCCGCCGACTGCTCGCCTTCCTCGGCGTACGCCAGCGGTGCGCCCGCTGGGAGGCCGCCGGCACCCTCTGGCCCGGCTCCCACGAGGAGCGGGCTCGCGCGAACCTGCGCACCATGCTGTGGCGACTGCACCGGGCCACCCCCGAGCCCCTGGTCGAGGAGGACGACCGGCTGGCCCTGGCCGCCGGCGTGACCAGTGACGTGGCCACCCTCGGTGTGGCCGCCGCGGCCCTGCTGACCGGCGGCGTGCCGGCCGGGGTCGGTGTCGGGGTGCCCGCGCTGGCGACCGGCGAGCTGCTGCCCGGCTGGTACGACGACTGGGTGCTGACCGAGCGGGAGCGGCTGCGCCAGACCCAACTGCACGCGCTGGAGGCCCTCGCCGAACGGCTCACCGCCCAGGGACGCCTCAGCGAGGCGGTGCAGGTGGCGCTGACCGCCGTGCACCTGGAGCCGCTGCGGGAGAGCGCCACCCGCGTGCTGATCGGCGTGCACCTGGCCGAGCGCAACCTCAACGAGGCGGTACGGCGGTTCGAGCTGTTCCGCGCCGACCTGGGCCGGGAGTTGGGCATCGCCCCGACACCCTGGCTGGAGCAACTCGTGCGCGCCGGCCTGACCGGGGTGACCGTCCCGTCTCCGTGACCGTCCCGTCTCTGTGACCGGGCCGCCGCAGTCGCCCGACGTGCGGCGTCCCGGGACCGAAACGCGCCGCGCGGTGCCCCCGGCGGAGGCCCCCCGACCACCTGTCTTCGTCCTTTGCTCTGCTTCAGCGGACGCAACAGTTGGGGCCGGTGACTGTCGCCTCCGTTGAAGCAGAGCAAAGGACGCGGGTGCAGCGGGGTGGGGTGCGGTGCAGCGGGGTGGGGCGCAGCGGGGTGGGGTGAGGTGCAGCGGGGTGGGTGGGGTGGGGGTCGGGCGAGGTGGGCGGTGCGCCCGGCTGGAGTCGGCGTCAGTTCCGGGCCGGCTGGTCCAGGATGGCGCTGAAGCGCTCCTCGGCGAGGTCGAGCTGGCCGAAGATGTGCCGCTTCACCGCGGGCGACAGCGGGGTGTCCGGCCGGCCGATCAGGTCGCGGAAGAGCGGCACCAGCGGCCGGTACTTGCGGGCCGACGAGACGACCTTCGGCCCGATCGTGTGGATGACCCCCACGCCGTTGTCGGTGAAGTCCGACACCTTGATCACCCGTGCCCACGGCTCGCGTTCCAGGCTGACCGCGAGATGCTCGCGGTACTGCTCGTTGCGGTCCCGGTGCGGGTCGTACACCGGGTTGGTGACGGCCGCGACGAGCGTGGCGACGCGCGGCCCGAACCGCGCGGCCAGCGCTCGCAACGCGGCCGGGACCGGGTCGGCCCCGGACTCACCGCCGGCCAGCTCCAACGGGTGGTCCTCGACCGCGTCGTGCAGCAGACCGGCGACCACCACGTCCACGTCCCGCACCTGGTAGTGGTACATCAGCCGGATCGCGACACGCAACAGGTGGTTCAGGTACGGCTCACGAACGCGTCGGTCGTCGCGGTGCAGCTCGGCGGCGAGATCGAGGGCGGCGGTCAACCGCGCCCGGTCGGTGTCGCCGAACTGCCGGACCTCCAGGCGGAAGCGCTCCAGCAGGCCCGGTTCGCCGTGGATCTCGGTGATCGCGTGCATCGGCATGCTGCCCAGGTGCGGCGGGAAGTCCATGCGTCACTTATAGCCGATCTTCTCCACGTCGATGAGCCGGTACGTCGCCGACCCGACCGCGAGTTCCGGGCCCGCCGTCGACTCAGACCGGCAGGCGGTCGGCGCCGGCGAGCGGCCCCACCAGGAGAGGGACCAGCGGCGCCGGGAGGACCGGATCGCGCCGCAGGGTGGGGGTCCAGCCCGCGTCGGCGCCCAGGTCGGGGTCATGACCGGCGTTGTACGCCGCCAGCAGGTCGGTCGGTCGCGCCGGCCCGCCGCCCTGGCGCACCCAGGACCCGCGCTCGGTCAACGCCGTGCCGCCCCAGTCGTAAAGCAGGTCGGCGGGGTCGACCGAGGCGTCCAGGGTGAAGAAGTTGTTCTGCGCGTAGATCGCGGACTGCACGCCGACGCCGAGCGCGTACTGGAAGCCGTCGCCACCGAGCCGGTAGTGGTTGTTGTACACGTCGACCTGGCCGAAGCGCACCCGGGGGAGCCGTTGCAGGACGCCGTCGAACAGGTTGTGGTGCAGGGTGACCTTCAGCCGACCCACGTCCGGGCCGACGGTGTTGGACGAGCCGATCAGCAGCAGCTTGTCCCGTCCCGTGAAACGGTTCCACGATGCGGTGACCAGGCTGGCGGTGTGTGTGACGTCCAGCGACCCGTCGTGCACCTGGTAGGGGCGTCCGAAGTAGGTGGGCTGGGCGCTGTCCGGGTTGTCGCCGTCGGTGAAGGTGTTGTGGTCGATCCACACGTTCTCGCCGCGCCGGACGGAGATCTGGTCGTACTGGCTGTTCCAGTTGCCGGCGTCGCCGTCGGTGGGTGACCAGGCGGGGAAGCAGTCGCGCGCGTCGACGAAGGTCAGATTGCGGACGATGACGTTCGACGCCCGGTCGATCATGAGGGTGAGGCCGGTCAGCCGGGCGCCGCGCAGCCCGATGATCGTGGTGTTGGGGCCCACGTTGATCTGGGTCTGGCGGGTCTGGTTCGTCACCGACCGTACCCGGGCCTCCTCCAGCGGCCCGGTCGGTGCGACCCGCCCCCACACCGCCGGGTCGTACGCGGCCAGGTAGTCCGCGAGCCGGTACTCCGGGTCGGCCAGCTCGTCGCAGCTCAGCGGCGTGCCGTCGGCCCCTTCGAAGCCGTCGACGGCACCGTCCACGTAGATCAGTTTCGGGGTGGCGTCGGCGGCGTTCGTGGCGTTGTCGCCGCCCAGCGCGGCCACCAGATCGGCGCGGCTGTGGACCACGCGGGTCCGCTCGCTCGTCGCCGCCGAGCCGCCGGTCGTGCCGGGCCCGTCGGCTGCCCAGCCGTCCCGCTCGGGCAGCGTCTGGCGTCCGAGCTGGTACGCCAACCCGGGGAGCCGGTCGGGCCGGGCGGCGGCCGACGCCGGCGCGGCGACGAGGAGCAGGGCGGTCACCGTGACGCCCGCGAGGGTTCTGCGCATGGGGATTCTCCCGGTCATTGGTGGTGGTCGGGCGTCCGACCCGTCAGGTCGGCGCGGTACGCGGGCACCGCCCACGGCACACCCAGTTCGCTCGGCAGCGACCCCTGGTCGGCGCAGCGACGCAGCACCTCGACCACGCCGCGCACGTGGCGTGCCCGTTCGTGCCCGTCGCCCACCACGTCGACCAGGTCGCCGTCGAGCAGTCGGGGCTCGGGCGCGGACCGCAGCCCGTCCAGCAGCGCGGTGAACGGGGCGGTACGGGCCAGCGGCGCGATCAGCGGTACCGCGGGCGGGTCGATCCGGTGGGCGAGCAGGTTCTCCAGCAGGCCCTGCCGACCGGGGACGTGACGGGGCGCCGCGTCACCGGGCAGGCGCAGCCGGTCGGTCGGGTATTCCAGCACCGCCTGCCCGGTCGTACCGGTCACCGTCACCTCGCCCGCCACGAACCGCGCGGAGGCCAGCGTGACCGCCGCCAGTACGGGTGGGCCGGCGCGGAACCGGACGCGCAGCACCGCCGTGTCCTCCACCTCGATCGGTCGTACCCGGTAACGCTCCACCTCGATCGCGACCGGCGACGGTGGCGCTCCGCCCAGCGCCTCGGCGACGGCCAGGCACTGCATCACCGCGTGCGCGAGCGGGTTGGCCAACGCGCCGTCCAACACGGGCCGGCCGTCCACCGAGCGGCGGCCGGCCCACGAGGCGCGGGCGTAGTAGGCGTCCGGACGCTGCCAGGCCGCGACGGTCGAGATGGCGGTGACCGCGCCGAGGCGGCCGGCGGTCAGGGCGTCGGTCAGCGCGGTCAGCGCCGCCGAGCCGAGCGCCTGGAAACCGACCTGGGCCACCCGGCCGGCCGCCGTGAGCGCGTCGGTCAGCTCGTCGTGCTCGGCCAGGGACAGCACCGGTGGCTTCTCCAGCAGCAGGTCCGCGCCGGCCGCCACGGCGTCGCGGGCGATCGGCAGGTGGGTGTGCGGCGGGGTGCAGATCACCACCACCTCCGGGCGGGTGGCGGCGAGCATCGCCCGGTGGTCGGTGAACACCCCGACGCCGGGTGGGACGGGCGCCTCCCGCTCGTCGCGCACCGGTCCGACGTCGACCAGGGCGACGAGCCGCAGCCGGCCGTCGGCGTGCAGCGGAGCGATCACCCGCCGGTGCCAGTGGCCGTGCCCGTTCGCCCCGATCACCGCCACCGTCGCCGGCGGCACCGACCCGTTCACGGCACACCCGCCGAAGCCGCCCGGCGCGCGACGACGCCAGCCAGGGCCGACACGCCAGCCCGGGCCGACACGCCACCCAGGGCCGACACGCCACCCAGGGCCGACACTCCGGCCACCTCCGCCCGGTTCACCGGGCGCCGGCCAGGGTCGCCTCGACGCCGTGCCGCCCGAGCGCGGTGAGCCAGGCGATCACCTCGGCGCGTACCTCGTCGTCGTCGGCGACCTCGGCCGGGATGACCTCGCGCAGCGCGAAGACGGCGTCCACCGCGCCGGCCGGGCTCTGCGCTCCGGCGTCCAGAGCGGCCCGGATGGGCCCGGCCAGGGGATCCTGCAACGGCAACGGGCGGCCGTCGTCGGCGTACCCCAGCGCGAAGCGCAACCAGGACGCCACGACCAGCGCGCCCCAGCGCGCGGACCGTCCGGACGCGCGCAGGTCGGCGATGGTGTGCAGGACGCGTTGCGGCAGCTTCTGCGAGCCGTCGATCGCGACCTGGAGGGTGCGGTGCCGGATCGCCGGGTTGCCGAACCGGGCCAGGACCTGCTCGCCGTAGTCGACGACCCGCACCCCGTCCGGCGGGGTGAAGCTGGCCGCGACGTCCTCGGCGATCAGCCGGCGCAGCACGTCGGTCAGGTGCGGGATCTCCAGGGCGTCGGCGATGGTCTCCCGCCCGGCCAGCGCGCCGAGGTACGCCACGGCCGAGTGCACGCCGTTGAGGGCGCGCAGCTTCAACCGTTCCCACGGCCCGGCGTCGTCGGTGAGCACCGCCCCGGCGTGTTCCCAGCCCGGCCGTCCCCCGGGGAAGTCGTCCTCGATGACCCACTGCGCGTACGGCTCGGCGGCCACCGCGGCCAGGTCGGTGACGCCGAGCGCCCGGCGGGCCGTGTCGATGGTCTCCGGGGTGCTGGCCGGCACGATGCGGTCCACCATGGTCCCCGGGCACGTCACGTTGGCGCTCACCCACTCGACCAGCGCGGTCGGCGCTCCGGCGGTCCGCTCGATCCCCTGATCGACCAGGCCCCGCAGCCGTCGGCCGTTGGCCGGCAGGTTGTCGCAGCTCACCAGGGCGATCGGCCCGGCGTCTGCGGCGGCGCGGGCGGCCAGCCCGCGCAGCAGCAGACCCGGCACGGTCGTCGGCGGCCGATGACCGGCGAGGTCGGCGGCGAGCGCGGCGTCCGGCGACAACCGGCCGGTCACCGGGTCGAGGTGGTACGCCTTCTCGGTGACGGTGAGCGTCACGACGCGGACCGCCGGGTCGGCGAGCAGGGCCACCACGGCGTCCGGGTCGCTCGGCGCGTGCCGGACGCCGCTCAGGGCGCCCACCACCCGGGTGGTGGCGTCGGCGGCGGACAGGGCGCTCACGCTGAACAGGTTGTCCTGGGCGGTGAGCGCGTCGACCACGGCGGTGCTGCGCGGCGCGACGGCCACGATGCCCCAGTCGCCGCCGGCCGCGCCGACCGCCGCCTCGGTGTAGACCGCCTGGTGCGCGCGGTGGAAGGCGCCCAACCCCAGGTGTACGACGCCCGTCGGCACGGTGCCCGGCCGGACGAGCGGACGGGAGTCGACGGGCAGGTGGCGCAACACCCCCAGGCCGAGGCGGGACGCGCCGACGGTCACCGCCATGCCGGGCCGTCCGGGAAGCGGAACTCGGCGATCGACTCCGGTCGCATGGCGGCGCTGTAGCCGGGCCGGTCCGGCAGCAGGTAGCGGCCATCGCGGGTGCGTACCGGGTCGACGAAGTGTTCGTGCAGGTGGTCGACGTACTCGATCATCCGGCCGTCGAGGCTCGCGCCGACCCGCAGGTAGTCGAAGATCGCCAGGTGCTGGACGTACTCGCAGAGGCCGACGCCGCCGGCGTGCGGGCAGACCGGCACCCCGAACTTCGCCGCCAGCAGCAGTTCGGCCAGGACCTCGTCGACGCCGCCGACCCGGCACGCGTCGACCTGCATGACGCCGATCGCCTCGGCCTGGAGCAACTGCTTGAAGATGACGCGGTTGGCGGCGACCTCGCCGGTGGCCACCCGGCACCGGCCGCCGGTCAGCTCGGTCACCGCGCGGGCGATCCGGGCGTGGCCGAGGATGTCGTCGGCGTGCGTCGGCTCCTCGATCCAGTACGGGTCCACCTCGGCGAGGGCGCTCATCGCGGTGATCGCCTCGTCGACGTCCCAGACCTGGTTGGCGTCCATCATGAGCAGCGCGTCGGGGCCGATCTCGGCGCGGATGATCCGGGCCCGGCGCAGGTCGTCGGCGAGCGGGCCGCCGACCTTCATCTTCATCGCCCGCCAGCCGTCGTCGTACGCCTGCCGGGTCAGCGCCCGCACCTTCTCGTCCGGGTAGCCGAGCCAACCGACCGAGGTGGTGTACGAAGGGAAACCGTCCCGTTCCAGCGTCGCCAGGCGGTCGGCCAGACCGTCGCGTCCCTTGTCGAGGATCGCGGCCGCCTCGTCGGGCGTCAGCGCGTCGCTGATGTGGTGGAAGTCGACGCTGGCGACGAGGTCGTCGGTGGGCAGCTCGGCCAGGAACCGCCACATCGGCTTGCCGGCGAGGGTGGCCCGCAGGTCCCACACGGCGTTGACGAGCGCCCCGGTGGCCATGTGGATGACGCCCTTCTCCGGGCCCAGCCAGCGCAACTGCACATCGGCGCTGAGCGAGCGCCAGAACGCCACCGGCTCGGCGGCGATCTCCTCGACCGTACGACCCCGCACGTGGTGGGCAAGCGCCCGCACCGCCGCGCAGGTGATCTCGTTGCCCCGCCCGTTGGTGAAGGTGAAGCCCGCGCCCACCGGCCCGGCGTCGGTGCCCAGCTCGACGTACGTCGCCGAGTAGTCGCCCCGGTTGATCGCGTCGGACCCGTCGCCCCGGGCCGCGGTCGGGAACCGTACGTCGTGCACCTCGACGGAGGTGATGGTGACGGTCACTGGTGCGCTCCCTCGAAGTGGAAGACCCGCTTGGGCAGCCGGTACGCCAGGTCGACGATCGTCTCGGCGGCCTCGTCCATGTCCAGCCGGTGCTCGGCGACCAGCCGGGCCAGGAAGCCGGCGTCGACCCGGCGCGCCACGTCGTGGCGTACCGGGATGGAGCAGAACGCCCGGGTGTCGTCGACGAACCCGGTGGTGTTGTAGAAGCCGGCGCTCTCGGTGACCGTCTCGCGGAACCGCCGCAGCGCCTCGGGGGAGTCCAGGAACCACCAGGGCGCCCCGAGCAGCAGCGCGGCGTACCCGCCCGCGAGGGGCGCCAGCTCGCGGGTGAAGGTGTCCTCGTCGAGGGTGTAGAGCACCACCGTCAGCCGCGGGTCGTTGCCGTAGCGGGACAGCAGCGGGGCGAGCGCGTGGACGTACTCGGTGGCCTGCGGCACGTCGCCGCCCACGTCGCGGCCGTGCCGGTCGTACAGCCAGCGGTTGTGGTTGCGCACCGCGCCGGGGTGCAGTTGCAGGACCAGACCGTCGTCGAGGGACATCCGGGCGAACTCCATCAGCATGTGCGCCCGGAACGCCTCGGCGTCGGCGGCGTCCGCCTCGCCGCGCAGCCCACGGTCGTACAGGCGGGCGGCCTCGGCCGGGGTCAGGTCCAGGGTGCGCGCGGTGGGATGCCCGTGGTCCGACGAGGTCGCCCCGGCCGCGACGAACGCGGCCCGGCGGGCCCGCAGGGCGGCCAGATAACCGGGGTACGTGCCGGTGTCCTCGCCGGCCAGCGCGCCGAGCCGGGCCACGTTCGTCGACCAGCCGTCGAACTCCATGTCCACCACGTCGTCCGGGCGGAACGTGGTGACCACCCGGCCCCCCGGACCACCCCACCCGTCGGCGGCGAGCTTGGCGTGCGCCGCGAGGTCGTCCAGCGGCGACTCGGTGGTGGCGAGGACCTCGATGCCGAAGCGCTCGAACAGCGCCCGGGGCCGGAACTCCGGCTCGGCGAGCCTCGCGGCGATCTCGTCGTAGAGGGCGTCGGCGGTGTCGGGACGCAGCGGGGTGTGCGCCCCGAAGACGGTCCGGAAGGTCTGCTCCAGCCACAGCCGCGACGGGGTGCCCCGGAACAGGTGCCAGTGCGCGGCGAAGCGCCGCCAGATCACCCGCCCGTCGGTCTCCACCGGACCGCCGTCGCGGGTGGGCACCCCCAGGTCCGCCGGGGGTACGCCCTGACTGAGCAGCATCCTCGTCAGGTAGTGGTCGGGCACGATCAGCAGCCGCGCCGGGTCGGGGAAGGGCCGGTCCTCGGCGAGCAGGGCCGGGTCGACGTGCCCGTGCGGCGAGATGATCGGTTGTCGCGCCGCGAGGGCGTACAGCTCCCGGGCCAGCGCGCGCTGGCCCGGCTCGGCCGGCAGGAGCAGGTCGGTGTGGTCGGACGTCGGCACGGGGCTCCTCGTTCTGCTTCTCAGCGGGGGGTGAGCAGGTCGGCGACGCGTACGGGTCGCCCGGTCTCCAGGGACCGGTTGGCGGCCAGGCCGGTGAGCAGGGCCAACGCGCCGTCCTCGGCCGTCGCGGCGCGGCCCAACGGATCGGGCTGGCCGCCCAGGAGCACCGCGGTCATCCGGGCGTCCGCGCCGCCGTGCCCGTGCCGGGTACGACCCTCGACCCGGATCCGTCGGGGAGGTTCCCAGAACGGGCGAACGGTAAGCGTCGCGCCACCGCCCTCGGCCGGCGCCTCGACGCCGTGCAGGGCCGCGCCCTTGACGGCGCCGGCGGTGCCCCGGTCGACGTAGTCGTTCTCGGTCACCTCCAGCTCGAGGCGTCCCCGGCTGCCGTTGACCATCACCCGGTAGCCCTCCCAGGGGGCGTACGCGGTGAGGTGGTAGGTCATGGTCGCGCCGGTGGAGTAGCGGGCGAGCACCGCCATGTCGTCCTCGATGCTCACGCCGGGGGCGAAGACGTTGCGGTCGCGCTGGTAGCCGTCCTCGGCCTCGGCGTCGAGGTACAGCTCGCGCAGCCGGGGGTGCGCGTCGAGCCGCAGCGCGAACGGATCGTCGACGGCGGTCGGCGCGCCGTACGCCCGGTCGTAGTCGCGGGCGTAGCCGTGCCGGCGGCCGTCCTCGCCGTAGAAGAAGAGTCGGCCGGCCGCGTACACCTCCGTCGGGGTGGCGGCCAGCCACCAGTTGACCAGGTCGAAGTGGTGGCTGGCCTTGTGCACCAGCAGGCCGCCGGAGGTGGCCTTGTCGCGGTGCCAGCGGCGGAAGTAGTCGGCGCCATGGCGTACGTCGAGCAGCCACTCGAAGTGCACCGAGCCGATCTCACCGACCGCGCCGTCGGCGAGCAGCCGGCGGACCTGCTCGTGCAGCGGGTTGTAGCGGTAGTTGAAGGCGACCGTGACGCGGCCGCCGGTCTCGGCCACCGCGTCCAGGATGCGCCGGCAACGGGTGGCGTCGACGGTCATCGGCTTCTCGGTGACGACGTCCCGGCCGGCGCGCAGCGCGGCCACCACGTACTCGTCGTGGGTGACGTCCACGCTGGTCACGAGGACGACGTCGACGCGTTCCTTGTCCAGCATCGAGGCGAACTCGCCGGCGGAGTACGTGGGCACCGGCCGGTGTCCCAGCTCGCCCAGCCAGCGGTTGTGCGCGTCCATCCGGGTCTGGTTGACGTCGGTGAAGGCGACCAGCTCGGTGGTGTCGGGGTGGTCGAGCACGAGGGCTCGGACGAACATCTCCGCCCGCGCGCCGGTGCCCACGACGGCGTACCGGGCGCGTTCGCCGGACCTCGGTGACATGTGCTCGCCCTCCGGATGACTCCTGCAAAGGTTTGCAGTGAAGTAACCACGATCGATCTGATGACGTCAACGACGGCGGCACAATCGGCGGCAATTATGGGTTTTTGCGGGTTTGAAGGTGACCGATGGAAGCGTCGACGCAACAGACCTGCAAACATTCACCGTTGACAGTGGAGCAACCGTTTGCATTAATTGGCGGCACCCGCGTGACCACCGCCGCACTCGGACGAAGGGGCCGCCGTGCCAGTCACCATCCGGGACGTCGCCCGCGCCTCCGGGGTGCACATCTCCACCGTGTCCCGCACCTTCTCCGCACCGCACCTCGTCAATCCCGAGACCCGGGTCCGGGTGTTGGCCTGCGCGGAAGACCTGGGCTATCGGCCGAACCGCGCCGCCCGCGCCCTCATCACCGGGCGTACGCACAACATCGGGCTGATCATCGCCGACATCGCGAACCCGTTCTTCCCGCCGCTGATCAAGGCGGCGGAGAGTCAGGCGCGGCACCGCGACTACCACGTCTTCGTGGCCGACACCAACGAGGACCCGACCGCCGAGGAGGAGTTGGTCCACGCCCTCGCCAAGCAGGTCGACGGGGTGCTCCTGTGCAGCCCCCGGATGAGCAACAGCCTGATCGAGCAGCTCAGCCGCGAGGTGCCGCTGGTCGTGGTGAACCGTCAGGTGACCGGCCTGCCCTGCGTGCTGATGGACGTCGGGCAGGGCGCCCGAGCGGCCGTCGAGCATCTGATCGGTCTCGGTCACCGTGACATCGCCCTGCTCGGCGGGCCGCGCAGCTCGTGGACCAACCGGGAGATGCGGCGCGCCGCCACCACGGCCGTCCGGGCCGGTGGCGGGGAGTTGACCGTGCTCGGCCCCAACGCTCCCACCGAGACCGGCGGCTCCGCCGTGGCGGAGCAGGTGCGGCGCAGCGGCGTGACCGCCGTGCTCGCCTACAACGACCTGATGGCGATCGGCCTCATCGAGGGGCTGGACGCGCTCGGGGTCCGGGTGCCGCAGGAGGTGAGCGTCGTCGGGGTCGACGACATCGCCCTGAGCCGGCTCACCCGACCCAAACTGACGACGGTGGCCACACCCACCGGTGCCGCCGGCCGGACGGCCGTCGACATGCTGCTGCAACAGGACATCGAGTCACCGCGCGGCGCGCGAGGGCCCGGTGCCGGCACGGCGGTCGGCGTCCGTCGTACCACCGCACAGGTAATGCTCCAGACCGACCTGGTTATCCGCGACTCGACCGGTCCGGGCCCGCACGCCCGACCGGCACGTCCCCTGGCCGCTTCCCGTGGCCCGGACCCGCACTGCCCTGCAGGCCCGGGCATCCCGACCGCGGCCACCGGTGATGCCGTCGCCTCCTAAAGCCGAGGAGTGAGCGCACATGCACCCCGCAACGCCCCCCACCACTGACGCGCCCGTCGGGCGTCATCACGGTACCCCGCTGCCCCGGCGGCGGCTGCTGCGCGGCCTGCTCGCCGCGACGGTCGCCGCGCCGCTGCTGTTCGGCGCCGCCGCCTGCGGCGACGACGGCGCCGCCGATCCGAACGCCCCGGTCAAGCTCTCGATCTTCTGGTGGGGCGGCGACGCCCGGGCCAAGCTGACCGAGGACGCCCTCGCCCTCTACACCAGCAAGCACCCGAACGTGACGTTCGAGAAGACCTGGCAGGCCAACCAGGGCTACTTCGACAAGCTCGCCACGCTCACCGCCGGGGGCAACCCGCCGGACCTGTTCCAGATCGACGACAACTACCTCGCCGAGTACGCGGCCCGCAACACCACGCTCGACCTGAAGACCTACCAGGACTCCGGCAAGCTCGACGTGTCCAAGTTCCCCCGGAGCCTGCTGGAGTACGGGGTGGTCGACGGCAAGCTCGCCGGGGTGGCCGCCGGGGAGAACACCCAGGGCCTGGTCTACAACAAGACGCTGCTGACCAAGCACAACCTGCCCGAGCCGACCACCGGGATGAGCTGGGAGCAGCACATCGCCTGGGCCGAGGAGGTGTCGAAGAAGACGGGCGTGCCCGGCACCCAGGACCCGAGCGCCGACTACAAGGCGCTCTGGGTCTGGCTGCGCCAGCAGGGCAAGGACCTCTACAAGGGCAAGGAGCTGGGCTTCACGGCCGAGGACGTGACAGCGTGGTTCGACCTGTGGAAGGGCGCCCGGGACCGTAGGGCGACGCCGACCGCCGACGTCATCCACGAGGGCAACTCCAGCGACGTCACCAAGCAGTTGGTGGTCACCGGCAAATCGGCGACGTCCTGGGTCTGGGCCAACCAGATGCCGGACCTGAAGAAGAACACCAAGGACGACCTGGGGGTGGTCGCGTACCCCGGTGACCCCAGCGCCCAGTGGGCCCGGGCCTCGATGTACTGGTCGGTGTTCAAGGGCAGCAAGCACCGGGACGTCGCCGTCGACGTGATCAATTTCCTGAACAACGACCAGGACGCCGTCAAGCTGCTCGGCACCGACCGTGGGCTCCCGTCCAACCTGGACCTGCGCCGGGTGGTCAGCGACGACACCACCGACCCCGCGATGAAGCAGTCGATCGCCGTCGAGGCGGAGCTGACCCAGAAGTTCGGCGCCTCGCCGCAGGTGCCGATCAAGGGACACAGCAAGGTCAAGTCCGAACTGGTCAAGGCTGCCGAGAACGCACAGTACGGCCGGGCCACCCCCGCGCAGGCCGCCGCCCAGTTCGTCGAGGCGTGCAAGGCCGCCATCGCCTGACCCGCCCAGCGGGCGAGGAGAGGAGCTGCTCGTGGCGTTGACCACGGCGCCCGTCAAGGCCCGACGCGGCCCCGGATCCGACCGGGCCCACGCCGCAAGGCGTGGGCCCGGCACCGCCCGGCGCAGCGAGGGTCTGGCGGGGTACGTCTTCCTGTCGCCGTGGCTCATCGGCCTGATGGGTGTCACGGCCGTACCCATGCTGCTGTCGCTCTACCTGAGCTTCACCGACTACGACATCCTCACCCCGTTCTCCGAGGTCCGGTGGGTGGGGCTGGCCAACTACGAGCGGATGTTCACCGCCGACCCGTCGTACTGGCACGCGGTGCGGGTCACCCTGACCTTCGCGCTGGTCGCCGTACCCCTCAAGCTGGCCGCCGCCCTCGGCGTCGCGCTGCTGCTCAACCGCGCGTGGCGCGGCGTCGGGCTGTTCCGGGGTCTGTTCTACCTGCCGTCGCTGCTCGGCGGCAGCGTGGCGCTGGCCATCGTGTGGGTCAACATGTTCAACCGCGACGGGGCGTTCAACTCGCTGCTGAGCCTCGTCGGCATCGAGGGCCGGCCCTGGGTGAACGACCCGGACTGGGCCCTTGAGACGTTGATGGTGCTGGCGATCTGGCAGTTCGGCGCCCCGATGGTGATCTTCCTGGCCGGGCTCAAGCAGGTGCCCACCGAGCTGTACGAGGCCGCGTCGGTCGACGGGGCCGGCCGGTTCCGGCAGTTCCGCAACGTCACGCTGCCGATGCTCTCCCCGGTGATCTTCTTCAACCTGGTGCTGGAGACGATCAACGGGTTCCAGGGTTTCACCGCCGCGTTCGTGCTCAGCAACGGCACCGGCGGCCCGGTCGACTCCACCCTGATGTACACGCTGAACCTCTACATCACCGGCTTCACCGACCTGGAGATGGGCTACGCCTCGGCGATGGCCTGGGTGTTCCTGCTCGCCATCGCGGTGATCACCGCGATCTTCTTCAGCACCGGGCGGTTCTGGGTGCACTACTCCGACGGGGAGGACCGGTGATGGCGACTCCGACGGCGGCGGCGCTGCCGCGAGCGGGACGACGCCCCGGTGGCCGGCCCGTGCTGCGGCTGCTGATCCTGGTGGCGATCGTGGCCGTGGTGCTCTATCCGCTGATCTGGATGGTCGGCACCTCGGTCAAGTCCCAGGAGGAGATCGTCAACAACATCGGGCTGCTGCCGGAGCGGCTCACCCCGGGCAACTACACCGCCGGATGGTCCAACTTCGACGTCAGCTTCGGCCGGTTCTTCCTCAACAGCGCGCTGGTCAGCCTGCTCACCGTCGTCGGCAACGGGATCTCCTGCCTGCTGGCCGCGTACGCCTTCGCCCGGCTGCGGTTCCGGCTCCGGGGGATGTGGTTCGCCGTCATGATCGGCACGCTGCTGCTGCCCCAGCACGTGCTGATCGTGCCGCAGTACATCCTGTTCCGCACCCTCGGTCTGGTCGGCGGCGAGTGGCCCTACCTGCCGCTGCTCATTCCGCAGTTCCTGGCCACCGAGGCGTTCTTCGTCTTCCTCATGGTGCAGTTCATGCGGGGCGTCCCGCGCGAACTGGACGAGGCGGCCCGGATCGACGGCGCCGGCCCGTACGGCATCTTCCGGCACATCATCCTGCCGCTGAGCCGACCCGCGCTGGTCACCACGGCGATCTTCTCGTTCATCTGGACCTGGAACGACTTCTTCCGCCAGCTGGTCTTCCTGTCCCAACTCGAGGACTACACGGTGCCGGTGGCACTGACCCTGTTCATCGACTCGACCAGCCAGAGCGCGGTCGGGCCGATGTTCGCCATGTCGGTGCTGTCGCTGCTGCCGGTCTTCCTGTTCTTCGTCGCCTTCCAACGGATGCTCGTCGAGGGGATCAACACCAGTGGCATCAAGGGCTGAACCCCTCGACGCCGTCGGACGGCGGGACTGGCGGGACGTCGCCCGCGACGCCGCCGACCTGGCGCTGCTCGGCATCCTGCTGACCCTCGCGGCGGCGCCGCTGCTCACCGTGGCCGGGGCCGCCGGCACGGCCAGCGCGGCGGTGCACGACTGGACGCGCACCGGGAGCTGGCCGTCGGCGCGTACGACGCTGCGCCGGTTCGGCCGCTCGGTGCTGCCCGGGGTGCCGGTCAGCCTGCTCGGACTCTGCGTGCTCGGGCTGCTCGCCGCCGACCTGGCGGCGCTGGCCACCGGCCGGGTGCCCGGTGGTCAACCGGTGCTGGTAGTGACCGGGCTGGTCGCGGTCGCGCTGGCCGGGTACGCCGGGCTGGTCGTCGTCGAGGCGGGCCGTAACGGGGGCGGGCGGTGGCGGGTCGCGGCCCGCTCCAGCGTCCGCGCCTGCCTCGACGCGCCCGCCCGGTGGGCCGCCCTCGTGGGCGTGACGGTACTGGCCGGTCTGCTCGCCGTCCTGGTCACACCGGTGGCCGTGCCGATCCTCGCCGGCTACACCCTGGCGGCCCTGCACGCCGTCGCCAACCGTCGACCGGTCCCGGAGCGGGTGGAGGCACGGTGAGCGTCGAGGAGCCCGCCCGGCTGCTCGTCGGCGGGAACGAGGTGGCCGGGTACGTCGTCGACCCGGCGCTGGACGCGCGGCACGGTCCCCGGCCGTACCTGCACCCGGTACACACCCTCGGCGGCACGGTGGTCACCGACGCGCTCCCCGCCGACCATGTCTGGCACCTGGGGGCCTCCCTCGCCGTGCAGGACGTCGACGGCGTCAACCTGTGGGGCGGACGCACCTACGTGCGCGACGTCGGTTACACGTGGCGCGAGGACCACGGGCGGATCGTCCACACCGACTGGACGCGGCGCTCGGCCGACCTGCTGGCCCACCAGCTCCAGTGGCGCGACCCGCGCGGCGGGGTGCTGCTCACCGAGCGGCGTCAGCTCGTCGCGTCGGCCGTGACGCCGGACGTCTGGCGGCTCGACCTGGACTCCGCGCTCACCGCGCCGCCCGACAGGTCCGTGCGCCTGGGCAGCCCAGCCACCAACGGCCGTCCCGGCGGAGCCGGCTACGGCGGGTTCTTCTGGCGGGCGGTCGCCGACGGCGAGGCGACGGTGTTCACCGCCGACGCGGCAGGGGAGGAGGCGGTCAACGGCAGCGCGGCCCCGTGGCTGGCGCTGGCCGGCGTCGGGCCGGGCGGTGGGGCGTACACCCTGGTCTTCGCGGGCCTCGGCCCCGGCGACCGCTGGTTCGTGCGGACCGCGATGTATCCCGGCGTGTGCGTGGCCTTCGCCTTCGACACCCCCGCGGAGATCCCCGCCGCCGGAACCCGCCAGGGCCGCTACCAGGTGCTGATCTGCGACGGCACCCTGCCGCCCGACCGCTGTGCGGCCCTCGTCAGCGGCCGTTGATCATGAAGTTGTGGTCACGACACGCCGGGCGTGGTGACGACAACTTCATGATCGACCGGGTAGGGCGGCGGGTACGGCGGCGGCGGTGACCCGGATGGCCTTGACGATCGCCGGGATCGAGCCGATCAGCAGCACCAGGCCCCAGATGATGGCGATGATCGCGAAGACCAGCGCCGCCACGTCGTCGACGATGCTCACCAGGATCACCGGCACCAGATTGTGCAGGAACTCCAGCACGACGGTGCACAGCAGGGTGGTGAGGATTATCAGGACGAGGCCCTTGTTCTGCAGGAACCGGGGCTGGGCCAGCACCAGCAACCCCGCCCACACGAGCTTGAGCAGCAGTGCCAGCCCGAGCAGCACCGCCGCGTCGCCGACCGGGAAGAAGCCCCACAGCGCGAGGTACGCGAGAGTGCCGAACGGCACGGCCAGGAACAGCGACACCATGATCATCAGCTCCACGAACGCGATGATCAGCAGCACGAGCGAGCCCAGGATGAGCAGGATTGAGAAGATCAGCGTCGCGACGCCCTGGATCCGGCCCTGCACCCGCTCGGGCACCACCAGGCTCAGGCAGAACAGGCCGGTGGTCCAGAGCGCCACCGCGTCGACCAGCGCCAGGTAGGTGGTGCCCCGCCCGGACGGTTCGCTGACCCCGGCGGCGTCCACCTCCACGCCGAGCTCCGCCGCGCCGACCAGCAGCGCCCCGGTGGCGTCGCCGCCCCCGGTGAGCAACGACGATCCCACCTCGACGAGGACCACCAGCGTGATCGCGACCAACGCCAGCAGCAGGAAGGGTTTGCGCAGGTCACCCATGGCGGGCCTCCGTACGGTCGAGGAGGACGCTGCCCGGGACGCCGGTCACTCGGCGGCGACGGTGACCGTGCATCCGACACCTCCCGGGCAGCCCAGCAGCACCGTGGCCGCGCTGTCGACAGCGATCCGGGCGACCGCCTCGCCGTCGTCGTCCCGATCGACCTCCGAGCGCACGGTGAGGTCGGCGTCCCCGGGCGCCGCGGCGGTCACCACGAACGGGCGGCCACTGCGCAGCACCAACGTCCGCAGTTCGCCCGGGTCGGCCACGCGTACCGCGCAGCCGCCGACGAAGCTGAGCACGTCGCCGGTACGGTCGCAGTCGGCCTGCACCGTCGCCGGATCTATCGTGCCGCTCCCGCCGGCCAGGCGGCCCAACCGCTGCACGATCCCCGGCCGATCGTCCGCGCGTCCCTGCTCGCCGCCACCGACGCCGACGGCGAGCGCGAAGAGCGCCACCAGCAGCACCGCGAGGGTCACCAGCACGACCTTCTGCCGACCGCTCATCGCCGCGCGACCGCCCCGGTCACCTCGGTGAAGCGGATCTGGTCCACACCGGCGAAGTACTTGTCGGAGCCCTGCGTCTTGCCGACGACGACCAGGGTGAGCGTGTGCCGACCCGCCCCCAGCCGGACGGTGCCCACGTCGGTGAAGTCCTGGAGGACGACCGTCGGGGTGAAGCCGAAGAAGGTGCTGCCGAGCTGCACGCCGTCGATCTGCCAGATGGTGTTGGCGTAGTCGAAGCTCGTGGTGCGCGTGGTGGAGAACCGCCAGAGGGCGTCGGCCGGCAGTTCGACGGTGACGCTCACCCGGTCGCCGGGGGCGAGGCCCGTGAAGAACAGCTGCGCGTCGTCGGACCAGGTGACGTCGCAGCAGTTCGGCTGCGCGTCGATGCCCGCGGCGGTCTTCGCCGGAGAGTCCACCCGTGCGCCGTCGACCAGGCTCTCCGCCTCCAGGGTCACGACCCGTGGCGTGCCCGGCGTCGGCGGGCCGTCGGAGCGGGTCAGCAGGTAGCCGACCACCCCCGCGACCACGAGCACCAGCGCCGCCGCGGCGGCGATCCACGGCCAGGGCGTCCGCTTCGGCGCGGCGACCGCCCGGACCTCGTACGTCACCCGGCCGCTGGAGCGTGAGCTCTCCTCCGGCGCGGTGTTCGCCGAGTACGCGAACCCGGTCATGTCGTAGCGGCGCGGCGCGGTGCCGGCCGGCACGGCGAGACGGACGAGGAACGAGACCGAACCCTGACCGGGCACCACCCGCTGCGGCTCGGTGACGGTGAACCAGGCCCGCTGGCTGCCCTCGCCGGGCGCCACGTCGAAGACGACGGTGTCCGGCGCGAGCCCCGGGTTGGAGACGGTGAAGGTCAGCTCGCCGTGGTTGGCGGCGTCCAGCGTGAACTGCGACGCGGCGGCGACGACGGCCCATTCGGTGGTCATGACAGCTCCTTAAGCGGACGGTGCCGCGGTCGGCTGATCCGATGGTGGCGAGGCGGCGAGGACGACCTCGGCGGTGGTCGCCGCGGGTTTCTCCGCCTCGACGATGCGGGTGATCACGGCGAGGTGGTCGGCGGCGGCCGCCGGCACCCGCACCACGACGTGAAAGGGCCTGTCGTCGGGTTCGTCGACGGCGAAGCCGTCCACTCCGGTGGCCACTTCCAGGGCCCGGCGCATCCCGTACGGGGTGCCGCGCCACCGCGCCAGCAGCGCGCCGTGGGCCACCAGGTCACGCAGGCGCCCGACCGGCAGGGGCAGCGGCGCGTCCGGCCGGTGCGACGCCACGACGTGGTCCATCGCCACCCAGCGGGTCAGGCGTACGACCATGTCGTCGGGCGCCCGGTACGGGTCGAACAGCGCGTCCACCTCGGCGAGGATCGCCTCGTCCGGGGCGTGCAGCCCTTCCATGACGTCCAGCAGCGCCCACAGCACGCTGCCCGGCACGCACGCCCGCTGGTACGCGGCGGGCAGCAGCCGTTCAATCGCCGAGCGTCGCATCCTGGCGCACCACCTCGATGTCGTGCTCGCCGGAGCAGAGCAGCCACGTGTCCGGGACGGTCACCACGTCGGCGGTGGCCTGGTTGGCGCTGGCGGTCCAGGTGACCGTGTCGGCGCTGCGGTACACGCCGCGCTCACCGCAGGCCAGCACCAGCCGGTCCGCCGCGGGGCCGCCCACGCCGGGGGCCGCCGGACCGCCCGCGCCGACGGCCGCCGCCGGAGGGCCGCTCACGGCGACCGCGTCCACCGGCACGAACCGGGTCCGGTCCCGCAACGGCAGCCCGCAGTTGACCGAGACCGGTTGCCACTGCGGCTGGGCGGCCAGGGTGTCCAGCCGCAGCACCCCGCCGCTCTGCGTGGCGGCCACCGCCTGCTGCCCGGCGAACGCGAGATCCCGGCAGGTGCCGCCGATCCAGCCGGCCTGCACCGACTGCCACTTGACGTCGGACTCGAACAGCCGGGTGCGGTGGCAGCCCTGGCCGGGTTTCTTCGGGTCCGGCTCGCCCGCGCCGCTCCACAGCAGCGTGGCCGGGCCGTCGTACTGCACCGCGAGGACGCGATTGTCCACGTTGGAGAGCCCGACGTGCGTGAAGGTGCCGGGCCGGCCGCCGGCCGTCGACAGGTACACCCCGAAGCTGGCCTGCGCCGCGACCGCCACCCCCGGCGCGCCGCGCTCGGACACGAAGGCGCGGACCGCGTAGAAGCCCCGGTCGGCGTCGGACGGATCGACGAGGATCTGCAACGGCACCGCGCCGGGCAGCAGCGACACCTCGTACAGGCCGGTGTCGGTCGCCACCAGCAGCGCGCCCGCGCCGTCGCGGTCCAGCCACGCCACGTCGGAGATGCGCGCGTCCAGGTCGGCCAGCAGCGACCACGTCTCGCCCAGGTCGGTGCTCAGGCGTACCCGGGACCCGCCCGACGCGCGCACCGTCACCACGGCCACCGACCCGGGACGCGCGACGATGCCGGGCCGCACCGGGGCGGGCGCGGGCGCCACCCGCAGGACCGTCTCGTCGTCCTCGAACCGGCCGGCCGGCTCCCAGCCCGCGCCCGCGTTGCTGGAGCGGAACAGCACCGGGCCGCGCCCGGCGTACCAGGTGCGCGGCTGGTACGCGTCGACGGCGAGGGCGCGGACGTTGGCGTCGGGCGCCTCGTCCACCACGAAGCGCACCGACTCGACGTACCGCACGCCCGGCTCGGCCTGCTCCAACAACCGGTACACGTTCGACGCCCGCAGTGGCTCCCCGAACGGCCACCCGCTCGGGTTGAGCGCGGTGGGCAGCGGGCTGAGCGTCTGGTGCAGCCGGTCGTGGATGCGCCGCCGGACCGCGTCCACGTCCTCCTCCCGCCGTACCACCACGCGGGCCCGCACCGACACCGCCTTGAGCCGGGCCCAGCTGGCCCGCGAGCGGATGCCCACCATCCGGCGCTGTTCCAGGTCCGTCTCGACGCGCTGGCGGGCCTCGGGCACCTCGTGCTCACGCAGCACCGCCACCGGCAGCCGGCCGCCCGGGCGGGCCGCCGGCGGCACGTACGGCACCAGCACCACCTCGACCTCACCCGGGCGGGCGAAGCTGTAGACGGCCGAGCGGGTGAACGCCCGGGCCCGTGCCACCGCGCCGGAGCTGGTGGCGAGGACCTCGAAATCGCGGGCGGTGACCGCGCGCTGCTGGGCGAAGAACTCGTACGGGCCGCGTAGCAGCACCGATTCCAACGCCTCCATCTCCCGGCCACCGGCCGCCGGGGTGGGGTTGTCGACGCGTACCCCGGGCAGTGGATCGCGCAGGGTGGTCAGCGTCCCGGCGGCGACGTTGCCGGCCGGACCACCACCGGCCCGGTACCAGAGGCGGACCTGCCGCCCGGCCGGCGGCACGGCCGCCACCGGCGTCGACGCGGCGGGCCCGCCGGCGGGCGACCGCAGGTCCAGGGCCGGGGCGAAGGTGACGGTGCCCGAGCAGCGGTCCACCAGGTACGCCTTGGCCTGCGGCCCGAGCCCGGCGAAGCTGTCCACCGGCTGCCAGATCTCGAACGTGCGGCCCTCGTGCTCGCGGGCCGCCGCCCCCAGCTCCACCGACCCGGTCGGCACCTCCACGCCGAGCAGCAGGTCCAGCGGCTCGCCGGTGTGCGCGAGGGGAGCGCGGGCCGCGCGCAGCACCTGCCCCGGCTGGCCGGTGCCGACGCCCAGCAGCTCCGCGTCCACCGGCTCGCAGTGGTGCAGGCGGACGGTCACCGAGGACTCCCCGACCGGCAGCACCGCCGGCTCGGTCGTGACGAACACGACGGGCCGGGGATCGGCGCCACGCGCCGCCGCGACCCGCAGCCCCGCCGGGATCCGCACGGCCGAGGTGTCCGTTCCGGCGCGGGTGAACACCACGTCCGCCCAGGCCGCGGTGGGCGCGTGCCGCGCCACCCCGAGCAGGTTCAGGAACTGCACGTACGCCTTCTCCGGCAACTGGTTCAGCCGGTAGATCATCACCTCGGTCAGGTGCGCGAACGCCTCCACCAGCGCCATGCCCGGGTCGTGCGCCGACAGGTCGGTCCAGGCGGGACAGGACTGGCGGATGCGCTCGCGGGCCTCGGTGACCAGGTCGAGAAACCCGCGATCGTCCAGGTGCGGCACGGGCAGCGTCATGACGGTTCTCCCGGTTCGTCGTCGGCGGGGAGCAGATCCACGGAGAACACCAACTGGCCGGGCGTGAGGCTGGCCCGCACCCGGTAGTCCAGCCGGATCACCAGCCGCCACGCGTCGTCCAGGTCCGGCCCGGCGTCGACGTCGATGACCTCGACCCGGGGCTCCCAGCGGGCGATGGCCTGCCGCACGTAGTGGATGGCCAACCCGGCCGTGGTGTCGTCGTTGGGCGCGAAGATCAGCCGGTGCAGCCGGGAGCCGTACCCGGGTCGCATCAGCCGCTCGCCCGGCGTCGTCGACAACAGCAGGAACAACGCCTGGCGTACGCTTTCGTCGCCCTCGGTCATGGCCAGGCCACCGGCGGCGGTGAGCGCCAACCCGCCGCCCCGGCCGGCGTCGAAGCCGGCCCCGACGAAGCGGAACGCCCTCACCGGTCCGCCCCCAGGAAGCGCTGCCGGGGGTCGCGGACGGTGTGGTGGACCGCGTTCGGCGGTGTGCCGTCGGTGAACCCCTCCAGGTGCGACAGCACCACCCGGTGCCCGTCCACGCGCAGCCACTCGCTGTAGCCCACGCGAACGGTCAGCGTCTTCCCGCACGGCTTGATGGTCGGGCCGTAGTTCGGGCAGGCCACGATCGTCCGTCCCTCCGGGTCGTCGTCCACCAGCACCGGCACGGCGGTGACGGTCACCCACCGCTGCGACGGTTGGTTCTCGACCCGGCCGTCGTGGTCACACGCGATCACCGAGTCGCGGTGGATCCAGCGCATCAGCCGCCTCCTTCGTGATGGGCGCGGGCGAGCGAACGGGCCTGCTGCGCCGCGGTGGTCGGGTCCTCCGTCGCCTCGGCGTGCAGGAAGTCCACGCTGCGGGCGCGGACCACCATGGCCCGCCCCGGCGCGGAGATCACCAGGTCGGTCGCCGCGTGCAGGGTGGCCAGGTCGGGGGTGAGTTCCAGCCAGCTGCCGCCCTCGGTGCCGAGCCGCAGGCTGCGCTGGACGTCGTCCACGACGATCGACTGGCCACCGGCCGTGCGCAGCGTCCAGCGCCGGGCCCGGCCGTCGTCGATGCCCGCGTCGTACGGCTCGACGGCCCCGAACAGCGAGCCCAGCACGATGCCCGCGGCCGGCTCGCCGCCGGGCAGCACCACCAGCACGGTGTCGTCCGGGTCGGGGAGCGCCACCAGACCCTTGCCGCGTCCCGCGCCGGGGCAGAGCACGCCGAGCCAACCGGCGTCCAGGTCCCCGTACGCGGGCAGCGTCAGCCGTACCCGGCCCAACCCGTCCGGGTCGGCCACGTCGGTCACGGTGCCGAGGGTGACGACCGCCCCGCCGGCCGCCGTGGGCGTCGTGGCCGGCGGCACCGTCGAGAACCGGGTGAGGTGCCCGTCGCCGTCGACGGTGTGCACCACCTCGGTCAGCACGTACGCCCCCGCGAGCGGGTCGGGCACCCCGGCCAGCTCGATCCGTCGTCCCGGTCGCAGCGCCGGATCACCCTCGGCCACGCCCTCGGCGGTGGACAACGCGGCCGCGCGCAGGTCCAGTCGCGCCTGGGCCAGCGCGGCCAACTCGTCGTCGCTGCGTCCCGGCTGGTCGACGGCGGTACGTATTCCGTCGGCCCCCACGTCGGCCGCATCCGGACGGTCACCGGCCGGTCGACCGCAGCGCGCCTCGTCGGCCCGCTGGCTGATCGGCTCGGCCCGCTGCGGGTGCCACCCCAGCGCGGCGCTCGCGCCGCTGGCCTGGTCCGCGTTCGTGGACAACCGCAGGGTGTGCACACCCGCGCCGAGTGCCAGCGGGACCGGCTCGCCGTAGCCGGCGAGGGTGACCAGTCGTACGCCGTCGCCGTCGGCGGCCAGGTGCAGCCCGGCCCGCCCGGCGACCTCGCAGAGCAGCTCCAGATCGCTGTGCCGGTGCTGGACCAACCGTTCCAGCCGTGGGCCGTCGTCCTCGGCCGTCACGGTCAGCCCCACTGCGCCGCACAGGTCCCGGGCCAGCTCCACGGCCGTCACCGACGTGAAGACCCGCAGGTCCTGCCGCTTGCGCAGCCGGTGCAGCGGGTCGTACGCCCGCAGCCGCAGCACCGCCGCGCCGTCGGCGGCGTACTCGACCTCCACACCGGTCACCTCCCCGACGAACAGCGCGTCGGCATGGTCGGCGAGCCGCACGTCGAGGGTCGTGCCGGGGCGCACGGCGGGGTCGAGCGCCGCGGTGCCGGCCGCGGTGGCGAGCACCAGCTCGGCCTGGGTCGGCTGGTCGAGACGGGCGGCCACCCGCAGCGAGCGGATCCGCCGGCGGGCCACGGCGTTCAGCTCGACGCCGTCGAGCAGGACGGTCAGCGCCCGGGGCGCGACGCTGGTCACGGCGTACTCCCCGCAGCTGGCGGGCCGCCGGTCGACGCGGTTGCGCCCGCGGCGGCCGTTCCGGGCGGGCCGGCCCGGGTCGCGGTGGCCGTGTCGCTAGGGCCGGCCCAGGTCGCGGCGGCCGTTTCGCCAGGGCCGGCCCGGGTCGCGGCGGCGATCGAGGCGGCCCAGCTCGCGGCGGTGGCGACGGCGGCGTCCACGAACGACCCGCCGGCCCGGGCCATCGTGCCGAGCGTCGACTCGGACGTGGGGCCGCCCGAGGTGACGGGGGGAATCGCGAGGGTCGTACCGGCCGGCACCGCGAGCGGATCGGTGATCCGGTTGTGTTCGGCCAGCAGCCGCCACCGCAGCGGCGACCCGAGCGCGTCGTTGGCCAGCAGGTCGAAGCGCACCCCGGCGTGGCCCGGCTCGGTGGCGCCGTCGCCGGCCGCGACCACGGCGCCACCCGGCGCGGCGGCCGGGGTGCTCGCCGCGGCCAGCTCCTCGGCGAAGCCGGCCTGTGCCTGGTCGGCGGTCTCGGCGGCCCGCACCAGCTTCAGCCGCAACCAGGAGCGCCGTGGCGAACCGGTACCGGTGAACGCGTCGAACCGCTCGGCCACCGCCACGATCACGCCCGGCACGTTCCACGTCTTGCCCCAGACCAGCCGGACCAGCGGCGGACGCAACCAGCCGTGCTCGGCGGCGGAGTTCTCCGCCAGCATCCACAGCGGCCGGGTCAGCAGCCGTACGTCGGCGGGGCGGACCTGCGCCTGGACGAAGTCGACGTCGAAGAGCAGGTCCAGCACCAGCTCCGTACGGCCGCCGCCGGTGAAGATCAGCGGGTCGTCGGCCAGACCGGAGCCGGTGAGCTGCGCGCCGCCCGCACCCCGATGGCGTACGCCGGCGAGCCGGGTCACCTGCACGGTCTCCGGATTGAGCAGGCAGTCCACCCGTTCCCCGGTGGTGTCGATCAGGAAGGCGACCCGTTCCATCAGCCGCCCGCCTGCTCCCGGTCGAGGCGGCGCTCGTGGCCCGCGTCGAGCGCCGCGCCGGGCACCGTCCACAGTGGTCCGTCATCCGGTAGGGCCGGCCACGGGTCGAGGCCGGGCCCGACGGCGGCCGCCGGGATCGGCACGCTCACCGGCCGGCGTCCGGCGCTGTCGGTGCCCGTCCCGTACCCCGGCGAACTGTCCCACTGCCCGAGTTCGCCGCCGCGCTGCCCGTGCCACACGCCGACGGACGGGCGGTCGGCGCGCTGGTCGCGCTCCGGTCGCGGGTGCTGGGGTGCGGCGGGCTGGCCGGGCGGCGGCGCGGCCACCTCCGGCCCCCGATACCGGACCGTCTGCTGCTGGTCACGGAATCGGCCGGCGTGGTGCTCGGGCAACTGCCTGAGGTGCCCGCGGGGGTGGTGGTCGGCAACTCGCTCCCGGTGCTGCTCGGTCCGTTGGTCGGGGAGTCGCGCGGGATGCTGGCCGGTGTGGGGCCGGGCGATCCGTTCGGCGGGGTGCTCGCCCGGCAGAGCGGGCCAGGACGATTCGCCGTCCCTCGCGTCGCCCTGCCCGAGCCCCGTCGCGTCCGCAATGGATCGTGGGCCGAGACCTTCCACGACGGGTGGCTTCGGTGTGGGGGACAGGTGTGTCGCGGTGGATACCGCCGCAGCGGGGTCGGCGACACCGAACGCTCGGAACGGCCTGCCACCGCCCGCCGCGCTGTCCCGCCCGCTGGTCGACGGGGATCCGTGGGAGCGGGCCGGCCCGCTCGACGACTCCGCGCCGTCCGGGATCGCTTGTCGAATGACCGGAGGCCGTCGGTCGGACCCGCCGTCCGGGTGCCCGGGACCGCCCGCTCCCGGATCGGGGTGGGCGTGCTCACCAGCGCTGCCCGGCCGGACGCGCGGGTGCGGTTCGCCGAGCCGGCCCTGAACGGCGGCGGTGGGCCGGTCGGTCCGCCCCGCGAACGGCCGGGCCGCCGGGCCGACCGGGCCGCCGGATCGGTCCGGCCGCCGCGCCGGCGTCTCGTCCCGGGCCGCCGCGCCCTGGTCGAGGTCCAGCTCGCGGAGCAGGCCGGGGGCGTGCGCGGCGACCAGGTCCACCCAGTGCCGCGGTGGCTCGCCGAGACGACGCGGCACGTCCGTCGGAGGTTCCGGCTCGGCGACCGCGTTCTCGACGCGTCCGGCGAGGCGCTGCACCGCGCCGGCCACCGAGCGGAGGCGACCGGCCAGCCAGCTACGCGGGTGCCGGCGCGGCGGCACCGCCGGCCTCCAGTTCGAGGCCCTCGTAGCGCAGCGTCAGCGACGCGATGGCGATCTCGTGGCCGACCGTGTTGAGGTGCGCTCCGCGCCACCGGGTGGGCCAGGCGTCGATCAGGTTCCAGCGCAGCACCTCGGCGGTGCCCGCCGCGTCGAGCAGCACCACCGACACGTTGCGGCGGTTGAGGGTGCCCTTGGCGGTGGCGTTCACCCAGTCCCACAGCTCACGGGACGCCGTCAGGCCGAAGTGCAGTGTCACCGGCTCGTACTCGGCCTGGCCGGGGACCATCCGCGTCGGCCCGGGGCCGTGCTCCCGGTACGGCTGCCCGGGGATGTTCACCTCCAGTCCGCTCATCTCGGTGAAGTGGCCGTTGGTGACGCCGTTGATGAGCAGCCGGAAGTTGTACGCCCGGTACGGGTCGACGGGCGCGCCGGGTTGCGGGGTGGCGGGGTTGGCCATGTCAGCCTCCGATCGTCTCGGTCTCGGTGCCGCCGGCCCACTGGCTGAGCTTGAACACCACGAATTCGGCGGGCTTGACGACGGCGATGCCGATGTGGGCGATCACCATGCCGGCGTCACGGACGTCCGGCGGGTTGGTCTCCTCGTCGCACTTGACGAAGAACGCCTCCTCCGGGCTGCGCCCGAGCAGCGCACCGTCGCGCCACACGCGGGTGAGGAACGCCCCGATGTCGCGCCGGATCGAGCGCCAGAGGGTGAAGTCGTTCGGTTCGAAGACCATCCACCGGGTGCCGTTCGCGATGGCCTGTTCGATGGCGATGCTGAGTCGCCGGACGTTGAGGTAGCGCCACTCGCTGGCCTCGGCGGCGAGCGTACGGGCGCCCCAGACGCGGATGCCCTCGCCGGCGAAGTAGCGGATCACGTTGACGCCCTTGGGGTTGAGCACGTCGTGCTCGGGTCGGGTGACCCGGTAACCGAGGTCGACGGCGCCCCGGACCGGTTCGTTGGCCGGCGCCTTGTGCACGCCGCGCAGGGCGTCGGTGCGGGCCCAGATGCCGGCCAGGTGCCCGCTCGGCGGGGTGAGCTCCAACTCCCCGCTGATCGGGTCACGGACCTGCACCCACGGGTAGTAGAACGCGGCGAACTCGGACTGCCGGGGCCGGTACGCCGGCCCGTCGCCGCCGGAGCCGCCCGGCTGCGCCGCGCCACCGCCCGGCCCGCCCCCCTCGGCGGGTTTCGGGGGTTTTCCGGACGACGGGGTGGCGACCCGGGTCAGCGCGGAGATGTCGTCGATGTCCGGGGCCGGGTCGCAGATCGCCACCATGGTGCGGGTCCGCTCGGCCATGCTGATCAGCGCCTCGTGGGAAACCGGGTCGGAGAAGCCCGGCGCGGCGATGATGGAGATCTCGTCGACGGCCTCCAACAGTTGCAGGCCGCCGCGTTGCTTGCCGGTGCCGGTGATCGCGCCGCCCTCGCCGACGTTCACCACCCAGCAGCGCGCGCCCCCGTTGTCCAGGAAACCGAACACGGCCCGGGCCAGCGGCGTGCTCTCGACCTGGTCGCCGTCCGCGAAGAGCCGCAGGAACTCGGTCCAGTTGTTCACCGGTACGGCCTTGCCCAGGTGGGCGCCGCGGTTCGGGGCGACGCCGACGAACGCGGCGATGCTGGTGCTCACCGGTCCGATCGGTCGGGCGCCGCTGGGGACCTCCTCGACGTAGATGCCGGGGGAGAAGTAGCTGGGCATCGGTCCTCCTGTGCGGGGTGGGCGTCAGTGGGTCGGCGGCGCGCAGACGATGACGATGTCGTCGTCGTCCGCGTCCACGTCGGCGGTGAGCACGAGCCCGCGACCGGTCAACCGCAGCCGTACCGGGCGGGGGTGTTCGGGGTCGTGCGGGACCCCGGCGATCAGGAACCGGCCGTCGGACCCGGTGCGGGTCGCGGACGCGGTGCCCGGCACCTCGACGCGCATGGCGGCGAGGGGCTGGTCCTGCGGGCCGACGACCCGACCGGCGAGCGCGCGCACCGCGACCTGACGCAACCGCAGCGGTTGCAGGACCGGGGGCGCGGCCGGTGTCGGATGGTCCACCTGAGCCGGGACGTCGATGAGCAGCGCCGGGCGCGGCGCGGCGTCCAGCGCACGCCACAGGGCCGCCGCGCCGGCCTCCAGCACCACCGGGTAGCGGCCGTCCCGGGTCGCGGCGGCGAGCACCCGGTCCAGCAGGGCGAGCCCGGCCGGACCGGCCACGCAGAGCAGGTAGCGGACCGTGAACCGGTACGGCTCGCGGACCGCGCCGCTGGAGCGGGTCTGCTGGGCCGGACGCAGTTCCAGGGGCCAGAGGGTCAGCCCGTCGGCGTCGCCGCCCGCGCGGGGTGGACCGATCGGGACGGGTTCCCCCGCTGCGCCGGTCAGCCAATCGACCAGCTCCGCGGTGGCCGTCTCGATCGGTCCGCGCCCGTCGATGGTCATCGCGGCGGCGTCCCCTGGATGCGGTACGCGATGGCCTCGTTCCAGACGTGCGGGTAGACGCCGATCTCGAAGTAGCGGGTGAACCGGTTGATCGGCGCGTTGGCGTGGTCGTGGTAGAGCAGCCAGATCGGCGCGACGGTGAACAGCACGTAGTTCGCCAGCACCAGCGGGATGTAGAGCGGTCCGAGCAGTCGCGCCTGGAAGATGTGCACGTCCTCGTGACGTTGGATGCTGGAGTTGGAGCCCGCGCAGACGGTGCCGATGGTCGTGGCGTAGCGGGGGGAGACCCCCTCCACCACACTGACCCGCCCGCTGGCGGCCGACGTGGGCCGGTCCAGCGAGTGCCCGAAGACGAGGTGCACGACCAGGTAGACGGCGCCGATGACCGTGTTGAGCAGGCTCCACGTGTGGTCGACGACGAAGAGGAAGATCCCGCGGGCGTCCGGGGCGTACACCCCGGCCGAGGCGACCGCCCAGCCGAACACCGCTCCGATCAGCAGACCCACGACGGCCCCGACGAGCAGGCCGATCGGCCCGCCGGCCAGGAGGCCGAGGACGGCGCCGCCGGCAATCTGGATCACCGCGCTGAGGATTCCGAAGATCATGACGACACCTCCCTCAGACCCAGGACCGGAAGACGCGGGGCTCGCGGCCGTCGGCGACCTGCGTGGGCGTCGCCTGCCGGTTGCCGGGCGGGAACTGGTTGACGCCGAGCGCGGCGGAGAAGATGACCAGCGCGTTGAAGAACGCGATGACCCACTTCTCGCCGCCGACCTCGTCGGCGAACGCCGCCGAGATGTAGGACAGCAGCAGGGCGATGGCGATGGCGATCCACTTGCGGAGCTTGTCGCCGCTCGGGCCGATCAACCCGCCGATGACGTTGGTGGCCAGCAGGGTGGCGGCGCTCGCGCCGGCGAGGCTGCCCAGGGCTGCCCAGGTGAAGAGATCGTTCACGGCGATCCCCCCTTTTCTGCGATGGTGCGACCGGGGATGTGATGGTGGTGGTGAGGCCGGCGCTCCCGCGCGGGGAGCACCGACGCCGGTCGCCGTCGTCGCGGGGCGGCCGGGGCCGGGAGGTGGCCGGCACGGGCCGGCCACCGGATGGATCAGCTGGGCCCGGGCGCGCCGGCGGGCGGCCCCGGCGGGGTCGGGCCGGGTGCGGTCGGGTCGGGCGCGGCCGGACCGGCTGCCGCCGGCGCCGTCGAACGACGGCGACGCAGCAGGAGTACGACCACCGCGGCGAGGACGAGCAGCAGGAGTACGCCGCCGACGACCAGCAGCCACGGGAAACCACCCGAGTCGGTGTCGGCGGCTGCCGGCGAGGTCGAGGGACGGGGTGGCGCCTCGGCGACGGCGCGCAACTCCATCGGCTTGTCCTGGTTGGAGTCGACCTTCCAGGTGACCGATCGGCCGTTGACGGTGCCATTGGTGTCGATCACCCGTCCGGGAAAGGTCACCGAGATCTCGAACGACATCAGCTTGAGGAATGCCTGCTGCTGTTGAGGATTCTGCTGGGCGACTTTCCCGCCGTATTTCTTCGGGTCCAGCGGCAACGTGAAACGGTAGAAGTCGCCGTCGCGGACCAGTTTGACGCTCTCGGTGTCGAAGCCCGCCAGCGGCGCCCTGCGGTAATTGATCTGGCTACCGAAGAGTTTGCTGTCCTCGTAGGTGGTCTCCTCGCCGGGAGGCAACGCCGGGATGTTCTGCCGCAGCTCGGCGAAGGCGGCCGGGATGTTCTTGTTCCGGGCGCTCAGCAGGGACTTCTGGGCGGTCAACAGCAACTGCCCGTCGACCGTGTCGTCGGCGTTCACGGTGAGCCCGATGTTGAGTTGCATGCAGCCGCTCAAAGCGGCGAGAAGAAGGAGACACACCGCGACGCGGAGTGCCCTACCGCGGTTGACGCTCCTGTTCATGCGCTCAGTGTGTGTGATCGCTTTCACCATCAGCAGTCAGCGATCGGTCACAAGGCAGTCGCCGATTGTACCGGGACACTGTCGTATCCGGCCGAGGTCGGAGGCGGTCCCGAAGAATAGACTGGAATTTTGCGCCCACGCCTGCCGCAGCGCCGCCGCTTTTCAGCCCTGCGGCGGTCGCCAGTTGGTGCACCACGTCATGCTCCGCAGCGCCGCGCTGCCCGGCGTGAGACGCAGCGCGGCCGTACGCGCCGCGAGGGCGAGCGGGTTGCGCAGTTGCTGGCCGTACCGGCCGGCGCGGAAAGAGGCGCGGGCCACCGCCCCGACCCCCGGCACCCCGGCCAGCCGTGCCGATCTCGCGGACGCCGTCCGTACGCTGCTGCGCGCCCTGACCGGGAGCTGACCGGGCCACCGTGCCCGGTGCCGGCGGCCGCTCACCGACCCGGGGGCGGCGTCGGGACCGTCGAGCAGCCCGGTGAGCGGCCCTTTCGTCCGATGGTGGACGATCGCCGGAGGCGTTCCGGCGGCGTGACGCGCGACCGGTATGAAGGTGGTCGCGCACGGCGTCGGCCGGCCGGTGCGGGGTGGTGGGAGATGGCGATGGCGTGGTTCGCGGGCCTGCGGGTCGCCGGTCGCCGGTTGCGGCAGGGCTGGCGGCCGGTGCTGGAGGCGACCGTCGCGGCGACCGTGGCCTGGCTGCTCGCCACCCGCCTGCTCGGGCATCCGCAGCCGTTCTTCGCGCCGGCCGCCGCGCTGATCGTCCTCGGTCAGGCCCGTGGGCAGCGCATCCGGCGGGCCGTCGAGGTCGTGCTCGGGGTGGCTGCCGGGGTGCTCGTCGCGGACCTGGCCGTGCAGGCGCTGGGCCCCGGCAGCACGTGGACGGTCGGCACGGTCATCCTGCTCACCGTCCTGCTCGCGGTCGCCTTCGGCGCGACCGGCGTCACCCTGGTGCAGGCCGCCGTCTCCGCGCTCTACCTGGTGGTGGTCGCGCCGCCGGACGGGTCGCTGGTGCCGTTCCGCTTCGTCGACGCGCTGGTCGGCGGCGCGGTGGCGCTCGCCGTCAGCCTCCTCGTCGATGCCCGGCACCCGCTCGCGCCGCTCGTCGCCGAGGTACGGCGCACCTTCGACGAGCTGGCCGGTCTGCTCGGCGAGATCGCCGACGCGCTGGACGGGCGCGACGAGCCGGCGGCGGTGGCCGCGCTGGCCCGCGCCCGGGGCATGGACGCCCGGGTCGACGGGCTGCGCGACGGCGTGCTCGCCGCCGGCGAGGCGCTGCGGCTCAACGTGCGTCGACGTCGGCACATCGGCCGGTTGCGGTCGGTGGACGAGTCGGTCCGGCAGATCGACTACGTGGTTCGCAACGTCCGGGTGCTGGCCCGCGCGGGCGTGACGCTCAGTCGGCTGCGGACCCCCACCCCGCCCGAGCTGGGCGACGCGCTGCGCTGCCTGGTGGAGGCGGTCCGGGAGGCCGGCGCGGCGCTCGCCGCCGACCTGGACGGGCAGGAGGAGATCGCCGACCGGCACGCCGTACGGGCGGACGAGGCGGCGCTGGCCGCCGTCCGTACCGCCGGGCAGCTCTTCGGGTCGACCCAGACCCTCCCACTCGCCATGATCATCGGTCAGGTCCGGGCGACGGCGATCGACCTGCTGCGGGGCGTGCACCCCGACGACGACGTCGCCGTCCTGGCCCGCGTGGACGCGGCCCTCGGCCTCCCCGCCGTCTGACCGACGCCCCGACCTAACCGGTGAGCCACCCGGTGGCCCTCGCGCGGATTCCAGCGGGCAGCTCATGACCGCCGGGGAACTCCTCGTAGGTGACGTCGTAGCCGATGCCGCGCAGGTGCGGCACGAAGCGGCGGCTGCACACGTCGACGGGCAGGACAGGATCGTCCACCCCGTGCGAGACGAAGATCCGTGGCCGCCCACGGACGACCGGCGGCGCGGCGAAGCCGGGGGAGAAGGCCAGCACCGCGTCGACCAGGTCGCCGTTGGCCAGGCCGAGCGAGAGCGCGTACGAGGCGCCGTCGGAGAAACCGCCGAGCGTCACACCGCGGACGGGGTAGCCGTCGAACGCGCTGGCCAGCAACGCGTCGATGTGCTCGACGTCCACCCCGAGGCCACCGGCGATCAGGTCCCAACTGGTCGCCGACGACTGCGGGGCGATCAGCAGCAGGCGGTGCGCGTCCGCGACCGGCAGCAGCAGGTCCAGTCCGTGCCGGGCGGAGCCACCCGCCCCGTGCAGCAGCACCACCAGCCGGTACGGGGCGCCGTCGGCGGCCGGCTCCGGCACGTACGCCATGGCCGGCCGGCCGCCGTCGCCACCCGGCAGCGGCACGATGCCGGGCGGCCCGGTCACCACCGGCGGGTGCGGGCGTGTGGTCAACCGGCCGTGCCGGTGACCCTGCGCGGGCGCCCGGCTCGGCGGCGCGGGGTCGGACACGGGCCACCAGCTCCTCGCGGTCGACGAGAGGTGCGAGGCGGTTACCCGGTCGGCCGCCCGTTAAGCGGGCGGCAGGCTCAGGCGCTGTCGCGGGCCACCAGGGCGGACGGGAAGAGCGTCACCGGCGCTCCCGGGCGGCCGGCCAGCACGGCGGTGGCCGCCGCGGCGGCGATCCGGCCCACGGGGTGACTCGCGGTGGTGAGCGCCGGCGTGGTCATGCCGGCCAGCGGGATGTCGTCGAAGCCGGCCACCGCCACGTCGCCGGGCACGCGTACGCCGTCCTCGCGCAGCGCCGCGATCACCCCGAGGGCCGTCTCGTCGCTGATCGCGTAGATCGCGTCGACGTCCGGCCAGCGACGCAGCGCCTCGCCGGCCGCCTCCCGGCCCCGCGCCGCCGTGAAGTCCCCCCACACGACCCGCTCCGGCAGGCCGGCCTCGCGCATCAGCCGGCGGTACGCCCGCACGGGCCGCTGCGCGCACGGCAGCCAGCGCGGGCCGGTCACCATGGCGATGCGGCGGCGGCCCGTCTCGTACAGGTGGCGCAGCACCGCGCCGGCGCCGGTGGTGTTGTCGACGTCGAACGACGGCACCGTGGCCGAGCCGATGCCGATCGAGGCGATCCGGCCGTGCAGCGCCCGGGGTACGGCGTCGAGCAGCTCCTCGGTGGTGTTGACCAGCACGACCCCGCACACGCTGCGATCGGCGGCGAGCTGGTCGAGGCCGTACGGGTCGCCCAGCGCCAGCCAGTGCAGGGCCACCCCGATGCCGGCCGGCCCGCACACCCGGGCGGCCGAGGCGACCACCCGGTCCACGTACGGGTCGTCCAGCACCGCCGCGCTGGTCCCCAGGGCGGCCACCACCAGCCGTACGCCGCCGCCGCGCACCAGTGCGCGCGCGGCCGAGTTGGGCACGTAGCCGAGCTGGTCGGCCGCCGTCACCACCCGTGCCCGGGCGGCCGGCGAGGCGAATCCCGTGCCGGCGATCACCCGGGAGGCGGTGGACCGGGACACCCCGGCGGCCCGGGCGACGTCCTCCAGAGTGGCTGGGCGGTGCGCCGCTGCCGTCATCGTGTCCTCCCCGACGACGCCCACCCCCCGCGGGCGTGCGCCTGCCAGGAATCATCCCCCGACCTGCATGCCGCCGGTAAGGGGTGGTGGCCCGCTTGTGGTGGTAGCGCTCTCAGGTGTGCGATCGTGCCAGGAGATCACCCCCCAGGAAGAGGACCACCCCCTTGAGCGCCCCCACCAGTCCCGCCGTCGTTCCGGACGCCACCGTGCCGGCGCGCGCCGTCCGGCTCGCCCGCAACGGCGTCGCCTTCACCTTCACCCTGAACGGCCTCGCCGTCGGTAGCTGGTTCTCCCGGGTGCCGGCCGTCCGGGAGGCGCTGGACCTGTCCGCCGGCCGTCTCGGGCTGCTGTTGCTGGCGCTGAGCGTCGGCGCGCTGCTCGCCATGCCGACGTCCGGGCTGCTCGCCCAGCGCCTCGGCTCGGCCCGCACGGTGACCCTCTCCACCGTGCTGGTCGCGGTGGGCCTGGTCGTGGCCGGGTTGGGCGCGACGGTCGCCGGGTCGACCGCCGTCGTCGCGCTGGGGATGGTCGCCTTCGGCTACGGCTCCGGCGCGTGCGACGTGGCGATGAACGTCGAGGGCGCGGCGGTGGAGCGTCGGTTGGGGCGTACCGTCATGCCCCGTTTCCACGCGGCCTGGAGCCTCGGGTCGGTGGCCGGCGCGGGCGTCGGCGCCGGGGCGGCCCGCCTGGACGTGCCGGTCGGCGCGCACCTCGCCGTGATAGCGGTCGTGGTCCTGGTCGGCACCGTGCTCGCCTCCCGGGCGTACCTGCCCCAGCCGGCCGTGAACGCGGCCGACGCCTCGACGGACACCAGCCCGGCCGGCCGTCGGCGGGCCCAGCTCGCCGCCTGGCGTGAGCCCCGCACCCTGCTGATCGGGTTGTTCGTACTGGTGGCGGCCTTCACCGAGGGCAGCGCCAACGACTGGCTGGCCGTCGCGTTCGTCGACGGTCGGGACCTGAGCGAGGCGGCCGGCGCGGCGGTCTTCGGCGTGTTCGTCGTCGGCATGACCCTCGGTCGCACCGCCGGCACGATCGCGTTGGACCGCTGGGGGCGGGTGCCGGTCCTCAGCGGCACCGTCCTGCTCGCCGCCGTCGGCGCGGCGCTGGCCGTGCTGGCCGGCTCGGGACCGGTGGCCATCGTGGGCGTCGCGCTGTGGGGAATCGGCGCGTCACTCGGCTTTCCCGTCGGCATGAGCGCGGCGGCCGACGAGGAGGCGCACGCGGCGGTACGGGTCAGCGTCGTCGCGGTGATCGGCTACACGGCGTTCCTGGGTGGCCCGCCGCTGCTGGGGCTGCTCGGCGATCACGTCGGGGTCCTGCGGGCGCTGCTGGTGGTGCCGCTGCTGCTCCTGCCGACGTTGGCGCTGGTGCCGGCGCTGCGCCCGCCGCGCGCCGCCGAGGAGGAGTCGGAGGAGGCCGTCGCCGAGCAGGCGCCGGCAGCACAGCAAAACTAGCCCGGATCGGGGCGTACCGGTATCGGGCGCGCGGCCGAGTGCGCCGCGCGCCCGTGCTGGCTACGGTCGCCCGATGCCAACCGACGAGATCACCGCCGCCGCGGCGGGCACCTGGACCCTGGGCGACCGCACGGTGCGCCGGATGGGCTTCGGCTCGATGCGGATCACCGCGAACCCTGACCGTGAGCGTGCGATCGCGCTGCTGCGCCGCGCCGTGGAGCTGGGCGTCAACCACATCGACACGGCCGCGTTCTACGTCTCGCCCGGCGGAACCCTGCGGGTGGGCACCGGTCCCGCCCGGTACGCCACCGAGCTGATCCGGGCTGCCCTCACCCCGTACCCCGAGGATCTGGTGATCGTCACCAAGGTCGGCTTCGGCTACGACCCGGCGGCGGGGTTCCACGAGGCGGTCACCGCCGCGCAGCTGCGCGCGCAGGTCGAGGAGAACCTGCGGCGTCTCGGCCGCGACCAGCTCGACGTGGTGAACCTACGGCTCGGCCGCGGGCCGGGCGCGGTGCCGCTGGCCGAGCGGTTCGGCGCCCTGGCCGAACTGCGCGACGCCGGGCTGATCCGGCACCTCGGGCTGTCCAACGTCCGGCCCGAGCAGCTGGACGAGGTGGCCGGCATCGCGCCCGTGGTCTGTGTGCAGAACAACTACGGCGTGGACGCCTACCGTGAGCAGGACGCCTTCGTCCGGGCCTGCGGTGCGCGGGGGATCGCCTACGTGCCGTTCTTCGCGCTGGCCGGAACCTTCCGGGAAGCGGGCGCGACCGCCGCGCCGGGCGCCGCCGTCGAGGCGGTCGCCCGCGACCACGGCGTCACCCCTTCGCAGGTACGCCTGGCCTGGACCCTGCACCAGGGCCCTCACGTCCTGGCCATCCCCGGCACCGGCGACCCGGCACACCTGGTGGAGAACATCGCCGCCGCCGCCCTCCACCTGACCCCGGAGGACCTGCTCCGCCTGCCCTGACCCCGCCCGCGCCCCGCCCCCGGCCCCCGCTCCCGCGCCCGCCCCGCCCCGCCCCCGCCCCGGTGATCATGAAGTTGTTGCCGTCGATGCCGGCGTGTCACGCCGATAACTTCATGATCACCGGAGTGGCTAGGTGAGGACCACGAGTTGCCGGGTCGCGCGGGTCATCGCCACGTACCTGTCGACGGCGCCCTGGACGCCCTCGCCGAACAGGTGCGGGTTGACGAGGACGACCAGGTCGAACTCGAGCCCCTTCGACAGCTCGGGGGTCGACGACCGGACCCGGTCCCGGGGCGTGAAGGTGGGGTCGCCGATGACGCAGGCGATCCCCTCGGTGTGCTCCGCGAGCCAGCCGTCGACGATCGCGTCCCGGTCGGCCACCGATCCGTGGGTGACGGGGATCCCGTTGCCGCGGATCGAGGTCGGCACGTTCGCGTCCGGGAGTACGGCCCGGATGACCGGTTCGGCCTGCGCCATGACCTCCCGGGGCGTCCGGTAGTTGATGGTCAACGAGGTCAGGGTCACGTCGTCGAGTCCGACGCGGGCGAGTCGTTCCGCCCACGAGCCGGTGAACCCGTGCCGGGCCTGGGCCCGGTCCCCGACGATGGTGAAGCTGCGCGACGGGCACCGCGACAGCAGCATCTGCCACTGCGCGTCGGTCAGCTCCTGCGCCTCGTCCACGACGATGTGCGCGAACGGGCCGGCCAACAGGTCCGCGTCGACGCCCGGCAGGACGGCCTCGTCGACGAGCGCGTCCTGCAGGTCCAGTTGGCGCAGGCTCGACAGCACGCCCTCGCCGTCGTCGTAGGTGTGCGCCTCGATCAGCTCGTCGACGACCGTCGCCATGCGTGCCCGTTCGGCGGCGATCGTGGCCTCACGACGGCGGGTACGCCCCGACGCCTCCGGATCGCCGAGCCGCTGCCGTGCCGCGTCCAGCAGCGGCAGGTCGGACACCGTCCACGCGCGGGCGTCGACGCGCTGGAGCCGGCGGACGTCCTCCGGAGCGAGCCAGGGGGCGCATCTGCGCAGGTAGGCGGGCACCGACCACAGGTCCGCGACGAGGTCGGCGGCGTCGAGCAGCGGCCAGGCGCGGTTCACCGTCGTACGGAGTTCCGGGTCGCGCCGCAGCGCCGCGCGGACGAGGTCCTCCGGCTCGTCGCCGTCGTACCTGCCGAGCAGGATGCTCAGCAGCTCGTCCCAGATCTCGTCGCGGGCCTCGTTGTGCGGGGTGCCCGGTCCGGGCGCCTCGAACGCCTGGGCCCAGTCGTCGGCGTCCAGCCGGATGTCGGTGTCGCCGGCCGGGACGGTCAGCGCCGTCGTCGGCGGCTCCTCGTAGAAGCGCACGGCCGCGTCGATCGCCCCCACCAGGTCGGCCGAGGACTTGAGGCGGTCCACCTCCGGGTCGGTCTCGACGGCCGCCGAGGCGCCCTGGGGTACGAGGTCCCGCAGGGTGCAGGTCTGCACGTCCTCCTCGCCGAGGCTGGGCAGGACGTCGGCGACGTACGCCAGGTAGGGCTGGTGCGGCCCGACGAACAGCACCCCGCCGCGGCCCTGCCGCAGGCGCGGGTCGGAGTAGAGCAGGTACGCGGTGCGGTGCAGGGCGACGACGGTCTTGCCCGTGCCCGGACCGCCGTCGACGACGAGCGCGCCGCGTGATCCGGCCCGGATGATGGCGTCCTGGTCGGCCTGGATGGTGCCGAGCACGTCGCGCATCCGCGCCGAGCGGTTGCCGCCGAGGCTGGCGATGAACGCCGACTGGTCGTCCAGCGCGGCGTGCCCCTCGAACCCGTCCGGGGTGAACACCTCGTCCCAGTAGTCGCTGATCCGACCGAGGGTCCAGCGGTACCGGCGTCGGCTCGCGAGGCCCATCGGGTTGGCGTGGGTCGCACCGAAAAACGGCGCGGCGGCCGGCGAGCGCCAGTCGAGCAGCAGCCGGCGGCCGTCGCCGTCGCTGAGGCCGAACCGTCCGATGTAGACGGGATCGGGGTCGTCCGCGTGCACGATGCGGCCGAGGCACAGGTCCAGGCCGAAACGACGCAGCGCGCGCAGGCGGGCGGTCAGCCGCCGGACCTCCTCATCCCGGACGACCGCCTGCCGCCCCTTGCCGGCGGGCGCCCGACGCTCGGCGTCGAGGCGGTCGGACAGGTCCGCGACGGACCGCTGAAGGCTCGTCGCGATCACGGCGAAGTGCTGCTCGTCCCGGGCGACGAGCGCCGGGTCGGCCTTGGCGGCGAGGTTCTCCGGCAGGTCGAACACACTGGCCGCCGACGACGACACGTTCATCTGCATGGCTCCCGTTTCCGCAGGTCATGGCCTTGGACGGGCCATTCTGCGGCACAGCGGGGGCCTTGCCGCAAGTCCCCCCATGCGGTATATGTTGGATATGGCGGAAGGGTTGTCCCCGTCCTCACGGCTTCCGATCGGCGTAGACGAGATCCATCGTGTCGGTACGCCCGGCCCACCGCAGATCGAGATGCCAGCACCCCGCCTCGGGCATGTCGATGATCGACGGCCCCGGCCCGCCGGCGACCTCGTGGGTCACTGTCGTGTCGGTGCCGTCCAGCGTCGCGGTGATCTCCAGCGTGGTCGACGCCCCCGGGGCCGGCGAGGTCGTCGCGGGCCGGGCCACCCAGAGGATCTTGTTGTTCGACCCGTCCGATCGGACCTGCGCGAGCGGGTTGCCGAACAGCACCGCCACGATCTCGCCCCGTGCGCCGAAGACGTGCGGCGCGCGGGTGTCCCCGTGGAACCCCTCGTCCGCCCAGTCGGGCAGTGACCCGGTCTCGACGCGCGCCGCGCAGCCGGTCGCCGTGTTCACCGACGCCGTGGCCGGGCCGTCGGCATTCGTCGCCGGCTGACCACTCGCCGTGCAGCCGGCCAGCAGGAGAACCGACCCCAGTAGAAACCTGCCCCAGGTGACCATCGCGCTCCCTCCCGAAACAACATGTGCCCCGGTCTGGAGACACCGGCCGGGCCGCACGGGTTCCTAGGGGAGCGAACGGGCGATCTCGAGCGCCACGGCCTTGCTGCGCGCACCCTCCAGCCGGTAGGTCACGCCGGCCTGTTCCCAGATCAGGGTCGACGCGGCGAGTCGGGCGGTCTCCCGGCGGATCTGACCCGAACGGTCGACGTAGGACAGCACGTGGGGACCGTCGACCCAGATGGCGAAGTCACCCTCGACCTGCGTCCACTCCGCTCCCGGCTGGCTCGTCTGCTTGTGGAACGCCAGGTCGAGGCGACCGTCGAACGCGTCGAGACGTACCGTGCCGCCCTCGTAGAGCAGCGTCGCGACCCAGCACGCGCCGGTGCCGTCGGGGTCGGCGACCGACACCCGCTCCGGCGGACCGAGCGCGGCCGGGACACGGATCGGGAAGCGCACGGCCCGCCGCGCCTCGTCGAGCCCCACCGTCCGCAGCGACGGCAGGGGTGACGGCTCGTCCCCGGGCGGCGACGGGCTGGACGACGTGACGATGTCGACGCCGGCGAAGCGCAGCACCTCACCGACCGCGTCGGCGACGGCGGCGCGCGTCGGCGGCAGCGCCGCGACCAGCAGGGCCGCGAGCGCCGCCGCGGCCACCGAACGCCACCGACGCCACCCGCGTACGCCCCCCACGAGCCGGTCGTGCACGCGCGCCGTCACGTCCGGCGCGGCGGGCGTGTCCAGCCAGCCGCCGAGGTCACGCAGCTCCGCTTCGAGGTCGTCGCGGGCGAGGTCATCCATGCCGCACCTCCTCGTCGGCGAGCAGGGCGCGCAGCTTCGCCAGTGCCCGGGAGGTACGGGACTTCACCGTTCCCCGGGGCCAGCTGAGCAGGACGCCCGTCTCCTGCTCGCCGAGATCGAGGAAGAACCGGCAGACGATCACCTCGCGGTCGCGTACCGGCAGTTGTCGCAGGGCCGCCACCAGCGCCGCCCGACGCTCGCCGGCCAGGACCGCGTCGACGGCGTCGTCCTCGGCGATCTCCGGTGGCGGATTCGCCGCCGCCCGCAGGACCAGGCCGTCCCGCCGGGAGCGGGACCGGTGCAGATTGCGGGTCTCGTTGGCGACGATCGCCAGCAACCAGGAGCGGAAGGACGACTCTCCCCGGTAACGGGACAGCTTGCGGTAGCCCTTCACGAACGCCTCCTGGACGACGTCCTCGGAGTCCGAACCCGCACCGAGCAGCACCGCCGTCCGGTACGCGGACGCGGTGTGCCGGGCGACCAGGAGGTCGTACGCCTCCAGGTCACCGGATCGGGCGCGGCTGACGAGCACGTCGTCGTCCAGGGGGAACCTCCGGTCGGACTCGCACTGATGACACCACCCGCGCGCGTCGGGTTCCGCCCCGGACGAGTCAGATTTCTCCCACCCGCCGTCCAGCGTGTTGCCAGGAATCGGTGCTGAACTGGGAGTGGAGTCGAGGGAGAGGGGCTGGGCATGGGCTGGTTCAACCGGCGGTCTCGAAGCGCCGAGGCGACCCCGACGAAGCTGGACCGGGAGGCCACCCGGGAGGACCTCGCCGCGCTGGAGGCGTTCGTCACCAGCCGGCGGGGCGTGGAGTTCTACCTGGAACCCGAGACGACCGCCACCGACACCACCGTGGTCGCGATCGCCCATGACGGCGAGTGGATCCGTCGCCGCACCGGCACACCCCGTGCGGCCGGCGACATCGCCCGCAAGCACGCGGTGCCGCTGTACGAGGCGGCCCGCACCGGCTACCCGGAGCGGATGCGGGTGTGGAATCGGGCACACCCGGAGCGCCACGCCCGCTGAGCCCTCCGCGTCAGACCGTCCCCGCGTCCCCGCTGATCTGCCGGGCCGGGATGACCGACCAGCGTGCCGGATGGGCGGCGCCACGCTGAGCGACCGCGCGGGCCAGGGCGTGTGACGCGTCCTTTGCTCTGCTTCCCTATACGCGACAGCCAGCGGGCCGCAGTGTCGCCTATGGGGAAGCAGAGCAAAGGACCGTGGGTGCAGGTCCGGGGGGGCATCGCGGTGTGCCGATCCGTCGCCGCGTCACCCGCCGATCCGTCGCCGCGTCACACCCGCCCGGCGGGTCGGGGCGGCGTTGACCGGCGGCTCGGCGGTGTGGCAGCATTCGCGGCCTGACGGCAGTGAAGGAAGTCGGTGCGAATCCGACGCGGTCCCGCCACTGTCACCGGGGAGTGATCCCCCCTCGTGAGTCACGACCGTGTGTCTGCGGTTGGAAGGCCGGGGGAGAGCGTCGATCCGGAAGCCAGGATACTTCGGCCGTCGGGACGTACCCCAGGGCGTGGACACCCGAGGAGGACCCGATGACGCTTGGCGTCTCCACCATCGACGGCCGCAGCCGTCTTCCGCACCGCTGCCGTCTCCCGCACTGCGGCCGTGCTGTCGCCGCGATCGGCATCGACTCCGTTTCCCGCTGAGTTCCGCGCCACGCCACCCGTCGCTGCCGGCCCCGTGCCGGTGAGCGGTCCGGGCCGCGGCGCCCCCTGAACCCCGCGCTCACCCCACGTCGTCGCCGAATCGCCTCCGCGAACGCGCTGACGTTACCGTCCGGAGCCTGCCGTGCGCATTCTGCTGCTCTCCACCGCCGACACCGACCTGCTGGCCGCCCGTGCCAGCGACGCCGACTACCGGCTCGCCAACCCCGCCCGCGTGGCGGCCGGCGAGGTGCCCGCCCTGCTGGACGGGGTCGGCCTCGCCGTCGTACGCCTGCTCGGGGGACGGCAGGCGTGGCCGGACGGCCTCGCCGCGGTGCTCGCGAGCGGCGTGCCCACGGTCGTGCTCGGCGGCGAGGCGCTGCCCGACGCGGAGCTGATGGCGGTCTCCACGGTGCCGTCCGGGGTGGTCGCCCAGGCCCTCGCGTACCTGGTCGAGGGTGGGCCGGACAACCTGGGGGAGCTGGCCCGGTTCCTCTCCGACACGGTCCTGCTCACCGGCGAGGGATTCGCCCCGCCCGCGCCGACCCCGTCGTACGGCGTGCACGGTGAGTACCCCACCGAACCGGATCGGCCCACCATCGGGATCGTCTTCTACCGGGCGCACGCCCTGGCCGGCAATACCGCGTTCGTCGACGTGCTGGCCGAGGCGGTGCGCGCGGCCGGCGGCAACCCGCTGCCGATCTTCTGCGGTTCGCTGCGCGGGCTGACCGCCGGCGCCGGCCCGCTCGGGCTCTTCGCCCGCTGCGACGCGTTGCTGGTCACCGTCCTCGCGGCCGGTGGCGCGGTCGCGGCGGACGCCTCCTCGGGCGGCGACGAGGACGCCTGGGACGTCGGCGCGCTCGCCGCCCTGGACGTGCCGGTCATCCAGGCGCTCTGCCTGACCAGCACACGCGAGCAGTGGGCCGGCAGCGACGCCGGACTGTCCCCGTTGGACGCGGCGATGCAGGTGGCCATCCCCGAGTTCGACGGCCGGATCGTCACCGTGCCGTTCTCGTTCAAGCAGGTCGACGCCGACGGTCTCTCGGTATACGTCGCCGACCCCGAGCGGGCCGCCCGCGTCGCCGGCATCGCGGTGCGGCACGCCCGGCTGCGGTACGTGCCGAACGCCGACAAGCGGATCGCCGTGGTGCTCAGCTCGTACCCCACCAAGCATTCCCGGGTCGGCAACGCCGTCGGGCTGGACACCCCGGCTTCGGCGGTCCGGCTGTTCGCCGCGCTCGCCGAGGCCGGCTACGACCTGGGCCACGCGCCGCCGCCCACGGACGGTGACGCGTTGATCCACGCGTTGATCGCCGCAGGTGGGCACGACGTGGAGTGGCTCACGCCGGAGCAGTTGGCGGCCGCCGAGGCGCGGGTGCCCGGGGAGACGTACCGGCGGTGGTTCGAGCAGATCCCGGTCGAGCTGCGCGCGCGGATGCGGGAGCACTGGGGTGAGCCGCCCGGCGAGCTGTACACCGAGGGCGGTGACATCGTGCTGGCCGGGCTGCGCTTCGGCAACGTGGCGCTGCTGATCCAACCGCCACGTGGTTTCGGGGAGAACCCGATCGCCATCTACCACGACCCGGACCTGCCGCCGAGCCACCACTACCTGGCCGCGTACCGCTGGCTCGCCGCTCCGGTCTCGGACGGCGGCTTCGGCGCGGACGCCGTGGTGCACCTGGGCAAGCACGGCACCCTGGAGTGGCTGCCGGGCAAGGGACTCGGCCTGGCCGCCGACTGCGCGCCCGACGCCGTCCTCGCGGACCTGCCGCTGGTCTACCCGTTCATCGTCAACGACCCCGGTGAGGGCACCCAGGCCAAGCGGCGGGCGCACGCCGTGGTCGTCGACCACCTGGTGCCGCCGATGGCCCGCGCCGAAACGTACGGCGACCTGGCCAAGCTGGAGCAACTGCTGGACGAGTACGCCACCGTGCAGGCGCTCGACCCGGCCAAGGTGCCCACCGTGCGGGCCCAGATCTGGGACCTGGTGCGTGCCGCCGAGCTGCACCACGACCTGCACACCGAGGCGATGCCCGACGCGGACGACTTCGACGACTTCGTGCTGCACCTCGACGGCTACCTGTGCGAGGTCAAGGACGTGCAGATCCGCGACGGGCTGCACATCCTCGCCGACGCGCCCACCGGCGAGCCGCGGGTCAACCTGGTCCTCGCGGTGCTGCGCGCCCCGCAGATCTGGGGCGGCGCGCAGGCCCTGCCCGGCCTGCGGCAGGCCCTCGCCGCCGCGTACGCCCTCGACGAGCAGGCGCTGCTCGCGGCACCGGGACAGCGGATCGCCGTGCCCGCCGCGTTGACCGACGCGGTGGACGGGCCGGCCGGCACCGCAGCCGACGCGATCGACCTCATCGAGGGACTCGCGCGCCGGTTGGTCGTCGGCATGGAGACCCTCGGCTGGGCCGTCGACGCCGCCGACACGGTCGTCGCCGAGGTGGCCGGCCAGCCGATTCCGGACGCCGCCGCGGTGCTGCGCTTCGCCGCCACCGAGCTGGTGCCCCGGCTGGAGCGCACCACCGACGAGCTGCGCAACACCCTCGGCGCGCTCGACGGTCGTTTCGTGCCGCCCGGCCCGTCCGGCTCGCCCACCCGGGGCCTGGTCAACGTGCTGCCCACCGGCCGGAACTTCTACTCCGTCGACCCGAAGGCCATCCCCAGCCGCAACGCCTGGGACGTCGGCGTGGCCCTGGCCGACTCGCTGCTGGCCCGGCACCTCGCCGACACCGGCGCGTACCCCCGCTCGGTGGGGTTGACCGTGTGGGGCACCAGCGCGATGCGCACCCAGGGCGACGACATCGCCGAGGTGCTCGCGCTGCTGGGCTGCCGGCCGGTGTGGGACGACCGGTCCCGGCGGGTCACCGGCGTCGAGGTGGTGCCGACCGCCGAGCTGGGCCGGCCCCGGGTCGACGTCACGGTGCGCATCTCCGGCTTCTTCCGGGACGCGTTCCCGCACGTGGTGGCGCTGCTCGACGACGCCGTACGGCAGGTCGCCGCGCTCGACGAGCCGGACGAGGAGAACTACCTGCGGGCGCACGTCACCGCCGACCTCGCCGAGCACGGCGACGAGCGGCGGGCCACCGCCCGCATCTTCGGCTCCAAGCCCGGCGCGTACGGCGCGGGCCTGCTGCCGCTGATCGACGCCCGGACCTGGCGCACCGACGCCGACCTGGCCGAGGTGTACGCGGTCTGGGGCGGCTACGCGTACGGCCGGGGCCTGGACGGGCGGGAGGCGCGCGCCGACATGGAGCGTTCGTTCGCACGCATCGCCGTGGCGGTGAAGAACCAGGACACCCGCGAGCACGACATCGTCGACTCGGACGACTACTTCCAGTACCACGGCGGGATGGTTGCGATGGTCCGCCACCTCACCGGCACGTCACCGGCGGCGTACGTGGGCGACTCGGCGATGCCGCACGACGTGCGGACCCGCACGCTGGGCGAGGAGACCCGGCGGGTGTTCCGGGCCCGGGTGGTCAACCCGAAGTGGATCGCCGCCATGCGTCGGCACGGCTACAAGGGCGCGTTCGAGCTGGCGGCCACCGTGGACTACCTGTTCGGCTACGACGCCACGGCAGGTGTCGTCGACGACTGGATGTACGAGCACCTGGCCGCCGCGTACCTCTTCGACGACACCACCCGGGAGTTCCTGGAGCAGTCCAACCCGTGGGCGCTGCGCGGCATCACCGAGCGACTGTTGGAGGCCGCCGACCGGGGGCTGTGGGCCAAGCCCGAGCCGGCCACCCTGGACCGCCTCCGCGACACGTACCTGGCCAGCGAGGGCGACCTGGAGGACCGGGTGTGAGCGCGAGGAGTGAGCCGGTTTTGCGAGCCCCGCAGTCGCGAACGAAAGAAGGCCCAGTGCCCACGTACCCGTTCAGCGCCGTGCTCGGCATGGCCGACATGCGGCTGGCACTGCTGCTCAACGCCGTCTCCCCGGCGATCGGCGGCGTCCTCGTCCGGGGCGAGAAGGGCACCGCCAAGTCCACCGCCGTCCGCGCGCTCGCCGCGCTGCTTCCCCCGGTACGCCGGGTGGCCGGCTGCCGCTTCGGGTGCGATCCGACCGAGCCCGATCCGGCCTGCCCGGACGGGCCGCACCCGCAGGGGTCGGCCGCCGAGACCCACCCGGCGCGCCTCGTCGAGCTGCCGGTCGGCGCCGCCGAGGACCGGGTGGTCGGGTCGCTGGACCTGGAGAAGGCGCTCGGCGAGGGCGTACGCGCCTTCGAACCGGGTCTGCTCGCCGCCGCGCACCGGGGCGTGCTCTACGTGGACGAGGTCAACCTGCTGCACGACCACCTGGTCGACCTGCTGCTCGACGCGGCGGCGATGGGCCGTAGTCACGTCGAGCGCGAGGGCGTCTCGGTCAGTCACGCCGCCCGGTTCCTGCTGGTCGGCACCATGAACCCGGAGGAGGGGGAACTGCGTCCGCAGCTCCTCGACCGGTTCGGGCTGACCGTGGAGGTGAACGCCAGCCGGGACCCGGAGATCCGGGTGGAGGTGGTCCGCCGTCGGCTCGCCGCCGACGCCGACCCGGCCGGATTCGCCGCCCGGTGGGCCGACGCCGACACCGAGATCGCCGCCCAGGTGGCCGCCGCCCGCCGCCGGCTTCCCGGGGTACGCCTGCCGGACTCCGCGCTGCGGCAGATCGCCGAAGTGTGCGCGGCGTTCGACGTGGACGGGATGCGCGCCGACATCGTCACCGCCCGAACCGCTCTCGCCCACGCCGCCTGGCAGGGGCGGGACCGGGTCACCGGCGACGACGTTCGGGTGGCGGCCCGGCTGGCGCTGCCGCACCGCCGTCGCCGCGACCCGTTCGACACGCCGGGGCTCGACGAGAAGCGCCTCGACGAGGCGCTGCAACGGGCCCAGGACGCCCACCCGGACGACCCGGACGACGACGGCGGCCCGCACGACGGCGGCCCCGCCGGCCCGCGCCCCGACGGCCCGGACCGCGGAGGCGGCGGCCCGGACGGTGGCGGCCCGGGCAGCAGTGCCGGCGGTGCGGGCGACCCGGGCGGTGAGGGCAGCGGCCCGGGCGGTGGTCACCGTTCCGATGGGTACGGACCGGACGCTCGTGGCCGTGGTGGTGCCGCCCCCGACCCGACCGGCGGCCCGGAACGACACAGCTCCACCGGCGGGGACGAGCGCGGCACCGGCGGGGGCGAGCGCGGCACCGGCGGGGGCGAGCGCGGCGACGGTCCCGAGCCGCAGGTCGGCGACGCCGGCGCGGGCAGGCCCTCCGACCGATCGCAGGCCGACGGCAGAGGCAGGCCGCGTCGACGGCCCGGAGACGCGGGGCCGAGCGACGGCGGCGACGATCGGGACTGGAACGGCGGGGCGGTGGCCGTACCCCGGGCTGGCCTGCGGGCCCGGCTGCTCACCGCGCCCGGCGTCGGTGACGGGGTGCCCGGCCGGCGGTCGCGCGCCCGTACCGGGCGCGGGCGGACGACCAGCGCGCGCATTCCGGCGGGCCGGGTCGGCGCGCTGCACCTGCCGGCCACCATCCGTGCCGCCGCGCCGCACCAGGCGGCGCGAGGGAGGCTCACCGGTCCGCTGCGACTGCGCCCGGACGACGTGCGCGAGGCGGTCCGGGAGGGGCGCGAGGGCAATCTCGTGCTGTTCGTGGTGGACGCCAGCGGGTCGATGGGCGCGCGGCAGCGGATGGTCACCGTGAAGGACGCGGTCCTCGCTCTGCTCACCGACGCGTACCAGCGCCGGGACAAGGTCGCGGTGATCGCCTTCCGGGGCGCCGGCGCGCGGACGCTGCTGCCGGCCACCTCCTCGGTGCTGGCCGCGTCGACCCGGTTGGCCGAACTGCCGACCGGCGGGCGGACGCCACTGGCCGAGGGCCTGCTGGCCGCCGCCGATCTGCTGCGCGTGGAGCGCCTGCGCGATCCGAAGCGCCGCCCCCTGGTCCTCATCGTCACCGACGGCAGAGCCACCGCCGGAACCCGCCCGCTGGACCGCGCAGCAGCGGCGGCCCGAGTACTGGCGGCAACCGGAGCCCCCTGCGTGGTCGTCGACTGCGAGACCGGCCCGATCCGCCTCAACCTGGCCACCCGCCTGGCAACCCAGCTCACCGCACCCGTACACCCCCTCGCAACCCTGACCCACCCCCACCCCCACCCCCACCCCCGCGATCTTGCAGTTTCTGTCGCGGCATAAAGGACTCAAGGACACAAATGGTCAACAGAAACTGCAAGATCGCGGGACAGCTGGACACGGGACGGGGGATGGGCTGATGCCGCAGGGACAACCGACGTCCGTGCCCGCTGACGGGTTGACCACCCGGCAGCGGCGGCACCGGCCGCTCGTCATCGTCCACACCGGGCAGATGAAGGGGAAGTCGACGGCCGCCTTCGGGTTGGCGCTGCGGGCCTGGACGGCCGGCCTGCCGGTCGGCGTGTTCCAGTTCGTCAAGAGCGCCAAGTGGCGGGTGGGGGAGGAGAACGCCTTCCGGGCGCTCGGCGAGGTGCACGAGCGTACCGGCCAGGGCGCGCCGGTCGCCTGGCACAAGATGGGTGAGGGCTGGTCCTGGATCCAGCGCGGCGGCGAGGCCGACCACGCCGCCGACGCCCTGGAGGGGTGGCGGCAGATCCAGCGTGACCTGGCCACCGAGCGCTACGGGCTGTACGTGCTGGACGAGTTCACCTACCCGATGAAGTGGGGCTGGGTGGACGTCGACGAGGTCGTCGCCACCCTCGCCGACCGCCCCGGCTTCCAGCACGTCGTCATCACCGGGCGCGACGCCGACCCGCGCCTGGTCGCCGCCGCCGACCTGGTGGCCGAGCTGACCAAGGTCAAGCACCCGATGGACGCCGGCCAGAAGGGCCAGAAGGGCATCGAGTGGTGAGCACACCGTTGTCGCTGCCCCGGGTGGTGGTCGCCGCGCCGGCCAGCGGCCACGGCAAGACGACCGTCGCCACCGGGCTGCTCGCCGCCCTGCGCCGGCGCGGCCTGGCGGTCAGCCCGCACAAGGTAGGCCCGGACTACATCGACCCCGGCTACCACGCCCTCGCCGCCGGGCGGCCCGGCCGCAACCTCGACCCGTTCCTGGTCGGGCCCGAGCGGATCGCCGCCCTGCTGCGGCACGGCGCGAGCGTCCCCACGCCCGCCGACATCGCCGTGGTGGAGGGCGTCATGGGCCTGCACGACGGCGCGGTGGGCCGCCGCGACTTCGCCTCCACGGCACACGTCGCCCGGCTCGTCGACGCGCCCGTGCTGCTGGTGCTGGACACCACCGCGCAGGGCCGCTCGGCCGCCGCGCTGACCCTCGGCATGGCCGCGTTCGACCCCGCCGTGCGGATCGGCGGCGTGATCCTCAACCGGGTCGGCTCACCCCGGCACGAGACGCTGCTGCGCGACGCTCTCGCCGAGGTGGGCGTACCAGTGCTCGGGGCGCTCACCCGCGCCGCCGAGGTCGCCGCGCCCGCCCGGCACCTCGGGCTGGTGCCGGTCGCCGAACGGGCCCCCGAATCCCTCGCCATCGTCGCCGCACTCGCCGACCTGGTCGAGGCCACCGTCGACCTCGACGCCGTGCTCGACCTGGCCCGCGACGCCCCGCCGCTGACCGCCCCCGCGTGGGACCCGGTCCAGGCCGTCGGCAAGCCGGCGGGCCTCGGGCGGCCACAGGTCGCGGTCGCCGGTGGTCCGGCCTTCACCTTCTCGTACGCCGAGACCGCCGAACTGCTCACCGCCGCCGGCGCGGACGTCGTCACCGTCGACCCGCTGCGCGACCGGTCCCTGCCCGCCGGCACCCGCGCGGTGGTGATCGGCGGCGGCTTCCCCGAGGCGTACGCGGAGGCGCTGGCCGGCAACGGCACGCTCCGCGCCGAACTGGCCGACTTCGACGGGCCGATCGTGGCCGAGTGCGCCGGGCTGCTCTACCTCGGGCGGTCCCTGGACGGCGTACCCATGTGCGGCCGGCTGGACCTGACCGCCCGGATGACCGGCCGGCTCACCCTCGGCTACCGCGAGGCGGTGGCCGTCACCGACTCACCGGTGGCCCGGGCCGGCGAGCCGGTACGCGGCCACGAGTTCCACCGCACCACCACGGACCCGGGGCACGGCGAGACGCCGGCGTGGCGCTGGAACGACACCGAGCACGGCTTCGTCAGCGGCCGGGTGCACGCCTCCTACCTGCACACCCACTGGGCCGGGCACCCGGAGGCGGCCCGCCGGCTGGTCGAGGCGTGCCGATGACCGCCACGTTGACCGGGGTCGGTGTCGGCCCGGGTGACCCGGAACTGCTCACCGTCAAGGCGGTGCGGGTCCTGCGTGAGGCCGACGTGGTCCTCGTACCCGTGATGGCAGACCGGCCCGGTGCGGACGCCGGGCGGGCCGAGACGACCGTGCGGGAACACGTGCCGGCGGACCGGCTGCGCCGGCTGCCGTTCGCCCTCGACGACCGGGGCGGGGTGACCGCCCGCCGCGCGGCGGCGTGGGACGAGGCCGCCCGGACGGTCGTCGAGGCGATCGACGCGGGCGCACAATCGCTCGCCTTCGCGACCATCGGCGACCCCAACGTCTACTCCACCTTCGGCTACCTGGCGCAGAGCGTGCGGGCCCTGCGCCCGGCCGTGCGGGTGGCGACGGTGCCCGGCGTGACGGCCATGCAGGAGCTGGCCGCGCGCAGCGGCGTCCCGCTGGTCGAGGGACGCGAACCGCTCACGCTGCTGCCGGCCACCGCCGGCCTCGCGCCGTTCGCCGACGCCCTCGCCGGGCCGGGCACCGTGGTCGTCTACAAGGGCTGGCGGCGGCACCCCGAGTTGCTGGCCGAGCTACGCCGGCAGGGCCGCCTTCGGAACGCGGTGCTCGGGCGCGCCCTGGGCCTGCCCGGCGAACGGGTCGGCCCGGTCGACGACACCGGGACCGACCTGCCGTACCTGTCCACGCTGCTGGTCCCCGCCCGCCGCGCGCACCGAGGAGGAAAGCTGTGACCAGCGACGGCAAGGTGTGGTTCGTCGGCGCCGGCCCGGGCGCCGCGGACCTGTTGACCCTGCGGGCCGCCCGCGTGATCGCCACGGCGGACATCGTGATCTGGGCGGCCAGCCTGGTGCACGCCGACGTGCTCGACCACGCCCGCCCCGACGCCGAGGTCGTCGACTCGTCGCAACTGCCCATCGAGGGGGTGCTGCCGCTCTACGAGCGGGCCGCCGAGCACGGGCTCACCGTGGCCCGCATCCACTCCGGCGACCCGGCCCTCTGGGGGGCCGTGCAGGAGCAACTGGACCTGTGCCGGGCGCTCGGCCTGGCCGTCGAGATCGTGCCCGGAGTCTCCTCGTTCACCGCCGTCGCGGCGCTGGTCGGGCGGGAGCTGACCGTGCCCGAGGTGGCCCAGTCGGTCATCCTCACCCGCCTCGAAGGAGGCAAGACCCCCATGCCGCCCGGCGAGCGGGTCCGTGACTTCGCCCGACACGGCACGACGATGGCGCTGTTCCTGTCCGCCGCCCGCTCCGGGCAGGTGCAGGCCGAGCTGCTGGCCGGCGGCTACCCGGCGGACACCCCGGCCGTCGTGGCGTACCAGGCCACCTGGCCCGACGAGCTGGTCGTGACCTGCACGGTCGGCACGCTGGAGGCCACGGTCAAGCGGCACAAGCTGTGGAAGCACACCCTGTTCCTGGTCGGGCCGGCCCTCGCCGCGACGGGCACCCGTTCACACCTCTACCACCCGGGGCACTTCCACACCTTCCGTCGCGCCGAACCGGCCGCCCGCGCCGAGCTGCGCCGCGCCCGCGCCGGAGAAACCGAAACCCCATGACGTACGCCGAGCCGCCGCTGCGTGAGCCGGACCTTCCGCGTACGGCGAAGGTCCGGCCCACCGCGCTGCGGACCGGCTGGACCACCGGCGCGTGCGCGACCGCGGCGGCCAAGGCGGCGGTCACCGCCCTGGTGACCGGCGAGATCCAGCCGGAGGTGGAGATCGGGCTGCCCGCCGGCCGTCGGGTGCGCTTTCCGGTGGAACGCTGCGAGGTGACCGGCAGCCCACCGGTACGCGCCGAGGCGGTCGTGGTCAAGGACGCCGGCGACGACCCGGACGTCACCCACGGCGCTGAGCTGACCGCCACCGTGGACTTCACCGACGCCCCGGGGCTGCGGTTGGCCGGCGGCGCCGGCGTCGGCACCGTCACCAAACCCGGCCTCGGGCTCGCCGTCGGCGGCCCGGCCATCAACGACACGCCCCGCCGGATGATCGGCGAGGCGGTGGCCGAGGTCGTCGACCTCACCGAGGTCGGCGTGCGGGTGGTCATCAGCGTGCCCCGGGGCGAGATCATGGCCCGCAAGACCACCAACCGGCGGCTCGGCATCCTCGGCGGCATCTCGATCCTCGGCACCACGGGGATCGTCCGGCCCTTCTCCACGGCCTCCTGGCGGGCCAGCGTCGTACAGGCCGTGCACGTCATGGCCGCCCAGGGCGAGCGGACCGTGGTGCTGTGCACCGGTGGGCGTACCGAGCGGGCCGCCCGCGCGCTGCTGCCCGACCTGCCCGAGGTGTGCTTCGTCGAGGTGGGCGACTTCACCGGTGCGGCGGTCACCGCCGCCGTCGAGGACGCGATGACCGGGGTGGTCTTCGTCGGCATGGCCGGCAAGCTCGCCAAACTCGCCGCCGGCATCCTCATGACCCACTACACCCGCTCCAAGGTGGACCTCTCCCTGCTGGGCGCGGTGACCGCCGACGCCGGTGGCGATCCGGCGCTCGTCGCCGCCGTGACCGAGGCCAACACCGGGCGGCACGCGTACGAGCTGTGGGAGGCCGCCGGTCTGCTCGGCACCGCCGGAGACCTGCTCTGCCAGCGGGTCCAGGCGGTGCTGCGCCGCTTCGCCGGGCCGACCGTCACCGTGGACGTGGCGATGGTCGACTTCGCCGGAGCGCGGGTCGTCGCCTCGTCCGGCCGGTGGCCGCGATGAGCGCCCCGGACGCGCTGGTGGGCGGTGTGACATCGAGCGACGCGCCGGCGACGGGGGCATCCCCGGAGGCGCTGGTGACCGTCGTCGGGCTGGACGCCGCCGGGGCGCTACCGCATCCCGCCCTGGCGTCCGCGCTGGCCGGAGCGGGGCTTGTCGTCGGGGCGGCCCGGCACCTGGGCACGGTGCCCGTACCGCCCGGCGTCGACACCGTCGTCCTCGGACCGCTCGCCCCGGCCCTGCGCCGACTGGCCGACGCCGTCGCCGCCCGGGTGCCGGCCGTCGTGCTGGCCAGCGGCGATCCCGGCCTGTTCGGCATCGTCCGGCGACTGCGCGCGGCCGGGCTGCCGCTGCGGGTGGTACCGGCGGTGTCCAGTGTGGCCGCCGCGTTCGCCCGCGCCGGACTGTCCTGGGACGGCGCCGCCGTGGTCACCGCGCACGGCCGCGACCTGCGACCGGCGCTGAACGCCTGCCGGGCCCTGCCACTGGTCGCGGTCCTCACCGCGCCGGGGGCCGGGGCCGCCGAACTGGGCGCCGGCCTCATCGGCTGGTCCCGTCGCCTGCTGGTCGCCGAACACCTCGGCACCGACGCCGAACGCGTCCGCGAGGTGACCCCCGCGCAGGCCGCGTCCGGCACCTGGCCCGACCCACACGTCCTGCTCAGCGTCGCCATGTCCGCGCCTGCCGTGCCCGCGCCTGCCGTGCCCGAGGCCGGCCTCTCCGAGGCCGGCCTCGTCGCGGTTGGCGGGATGCGCGTCGACAACCAGCCGGCCGCCGCGCCGGCCGGCGGGTGGGCGCTCGCGGAGAGCCGGTACGCCCACCGCGACTCCATGATCACCAAATCGGAGGTGCGTGCCCTGGTCGTCGCGCGGCTGCGTCCCCGGCTGGGCCGGCTCGTCTGGGACGTCGGCGCGGGCAGCGGCTCCGTCGGCATCGAGTGTGCGCTGCTCGGCGCGGCCGTGCTCGCCGTCGAGCAGGACCCGGCGTCCGCCGCGACGATCCGGGACAACGCCGCCACGCACGCCGTCGACGTCCGGATCGTCGTCGGGCGCGCCCCGGCGGCGCTGGACGCGCTGCCCGAACCGGACGCGGTCTTTGTCGGCGGCGGCGGCGTCGACGTCCTCGCCGCCGTGGTGGCCCGCCACCCCGGGCGGATCGTGCTCACCCTGGCCGCCCTGGACCGGGTCGCGCCGGCGGTGGACCTGCTGCGCGCCGCCGGCTACTCGGTCGAGGGCAGCCAGCTCTCCGTCGCCCGCCTCGCCGACCTGCCCGGCGGCTCGATCCGACTCGCGGCCACCAACCCGGTGGTCGTCCTCACCGGGGAGCGCCCGTGAACCACAACACCCCCGCCCGGATCGGACTGGTGGCGGCCACCGCCGCCGGCCGCCGGCACGCCGACACCCTGGCCGCCGCCTGGCCGCACGCCCGGCTGATCGAGGGGCACAGCGTCGCCGACGCGCTACGCGCCGCCTGGGCGGGCTGCGACGCGGTGGTCGCCTTCCTGGCCACCGGCGCGGTGGTCCGCGTCCTCGCGCCACTGCTCGGCGACAAGCGCACCGACCCAGCCGTCGTGGTCGTGGACGAGGCGGCCCGGCACGCGGTCGCGTTGCTGGGCGGTCATGCCGCCGGCGGCAACGACCTCGCCGAGCAGGTCGGCGCGCTGCTGGACGCCCGACCGGTGGTCACCACGGCCACCGACGCGGTCGGGCTGCCCGGGCTGGACACGCTCGGCTGGCCCGTGCGGGGCGCGGTGGCCGCCGTGTCCCGCGCCATCCTGGACGGCGAGCCGGTCGAGCTGGTCGCCGACGCCATCTGGCCGCTACCCGCCCTACCTCCGAACGTGCACGCCGTCCACCCCGGGGCCGCCGCCGTTGAAGGCGCGACCGTTGAAGGCCCGGCCGTTGAAGGCCCGGCCGTTGCAGGCGCGACCGTTGAAGGCGCGACCGTTGAAGGCCCGGCCGACGAGGGCGCCGCCGTGGAAGGCGCGGCCGTTGCAGGCGCGACCGGCAGCGTGGCCGTTGAAGGCGCGGCCGGCGGGCGGGCGGCCGACGGCCGCTACCGGCTGGTGGTCACCGATCGGGTGGTGCCGGCCGACGCGCGGACCGCCGTGCTGCGACCGCCGTCGCTGGTCGCCGGTGTCGGGGCGAGTCGGGGCGTACCGGCCGCCGAGGTGGCCGAGCTGCTGCACCGGGTGCTGGCCGAGGCCGGCCTCGACCCGGCGAGCCTGAGCTGCCTGGCCAGCGCCGACATCAAGGCCGACGAGGCGGGCATCCGCAGCACCGCCGACGCGCTCGGCGTACCCCTGGTGACCTGGCCCGCGACGCGCCTCGCGGCGGTCGACGTGCCGCACCCCAGCGAGGTGGTCCGGGCCGCGGTCGGCACGCCGAGCGTCGCGGAGGCCGCGGCGCTGCTCGGCGCGGACGGCCGGGTCGACGACGCGACGCTGCTGGTGGGCAAGACCGCGACGGCGATGGCGACCGTGGCGGTGGCGCGGCACGCGCCGCGCGGCCGGCTCGCCGTCGTCGGCCTCGGGCCGGGCGCGGCCGACCTGCGCACCCACCGTGCGGTGGCGGAGCTGCGCCGCGCGTCGGTGGTGGTGGGCCTGGACCAGTACGTCGACCAGGTCCGTGACGTGCTGCGGCCGGGTACCCGGGTGCTCGCCAGCTCACTCGGCGCGGAGGAGGCGCGGGCCCGCGCCGCCGTGGCCGAGGCCGCCGCCGGCCGCGCGGTCGCGCTCATCGGGTCCGGCGACGCCGGGGTGTACGCGATGGCCAGCCCCGCCCTCGAGTACGCCGACGAGCGGATCGACGTGGTGGGCGTGCCCGGGGTGACCGCCGCCCTCGCCGCCGGGGCGCTGCTCGGCGCGCCGCTCGGCCACGACCACGCGTACGTCAGCCTGTCCGATCTGCACACCCCGTGGGAGGTCATCGAGCGGCGGGTGACCGCCGCCGCCGAGGGCGACTTCGTGACGGTGTTCTACAACCCGCGCAGCCGGGCCCGCGACTGGCAGCTCGGCAAGGCGCTCGGCATCCTCGCCGCGCACCGGCCACCGGACACGCCCGTCGGGGTGGTGCGCAACGCCAGCCGGGCCGGTGAGCGTGTGCACCTGGCGACGCTGGCCACCGTCGATCCGGCCGTCGTCGACATGTACAGCGTGGTCGTGGTCGGCAACAGCGACACCCGGCTGGTCGCCGGGCGGATGGTCACACCCCGGGGGTACCGGTGGCGTTCGTGACCATCGACGCCTGCCAGGGCTGCGGCGCGTGCCTGCGCACCTGCCCCACCCACGCGATCCGACCGGTCGCGGGCGGCCTGACGGTACTCGCCGACCGGTGCACCGGTTGCCTGGAGTGCCTGGAGATCTGCCCGGTCGACGCGATCCGCGTGACCGAACCCGACCACAGTGGAGGGACCCGATGAGCCGGGCCGTACACCCGATCGAGGTCGAGTCGTACCGCATCCTGCGCGAGCGCGTCGACCTGTCGCACCTGCCGCCGCTGAGCCGGGCGGTCACCGAGCGGGTGGTGCACGCCAGCGCCGACCTCGCGTACGTCGACGACCTGGTCTGCGACGAGGCGGCCCTGGAAGCGGGTCTGGCCGCGCTGCGCGGAGGCGTACCCGTGGTGACGGACGTGGCGATGGTCGCCGCCGGCATCACCCGGGCCGGCCTGGAGCTGGTCTGCCCGGTCGCCGAGCCGGCCGCCGCCGAGCTGGGCCGCGCGGCCGGCATCACCCGCTCGGCGGCGGCCGTGCGGATCGCCCTGGACCGGGTCGGCCCCGGCGCGGTCTGGGTGGTCGGCTGCGCGCCGACCGCCCTGGTCGAACTACTCACCCTGGACGCCGCGCCGGCGCTGGTCGTCGGCCTGCCGGTCGGCTTCGTGGGCGCGGCCGAGTCGAAGGCGGCGCTGCGGGCCAGCGGCCTGCCCGGGGTGTCAAACGTGGGCGAGAAGGGCGGTTCGGCGGTGGCCGCCGCCGCCCTCAACGCCCTGCTCTACAGCGAGGAGAGGTCATGACCGGGTTGGTCATCGTCGGGCACGGCACGCGCAGCGCGGCCGGGGTCGAGCAGTTCGCGGCGCTCGTCGAGCGGGTCCGGCGTCGGGGGGACATCGGCGACGTCGAGGGTGGGTTCATCGAGCTGTCCCGTCCGCCACTGACCGACGCGGTCGGCGCGCTCGTCGGGCGCGGCCACCGGTCCCTCGTCGCGCTGCCACTGGTGCTCACCGGCGCCGGGCACGGCAAGGGCGACATCCCCGCCGCGATGGCCCGGGAGCAGCAGCGGCACCCCGGGCTGACGTACCGCTACGGGCGTCCGCTCGGCCCCCACCCGTTGCTGCACACGGCCATCGAAGAGCGCATCGACGCCGCATTGGCGGGCGCGTCACCGGCCGATGTCGACCGCGCCGACGTGGTGTCGGCGGATGTCGACCGCGCCGACGTGGGTTCGGCGGACGTCGACCGGGCGGACGGCGCGTCGGCGGTCGCCGACCGGGCCGGCACGTGGGTCGCGCTGATCGGGCGTGGCTCCACCGACCCGGACGCCAATGCCGAGGTAGCCAAGGTCGCCCGGCTGCTCTGGGAGGGGCGCGGGTACGCGGGCGTCGAGCCGGGGTTCATCTCCCTCGCCGAACCGTCCGTGCCGGCGGTGCTGGAACGGCTGCGCCGGCTCGGCGCGCGGCGGATCGTCGTCGCGCCGTACTTCCTGTTCGCCGGGGTGCTGCCCGACCGGATCGTCGCCCAGTCGGCCGAGTTCGCCGCCGCCCACCCCGACCTGGACGTCCGTGTCGCCGACGTGATCGGCGACTGCGACGACCTCGCCGACCTGGTGCGTGAACGCTACGACGAGGCGCTGGGCGGCGACATCCGGATGAACTGCGACACCTGCGCCTACCGGGTGTTGATGCCCGGCTTCGCCGACAAGGTGGGCCGCCCGCAGCAACCGCACGACCACCCCGACGACCCGGTCGGCCACCACCATCACCACCACCATGGGCATGCGGCGATCGCGGTGGCCACCGGGCCGTAGGTTCACTCGCTGCGGGCCGTCTCCGGGCCGGTGACGCGTTCCAACAGCGGCATGGTCGAGGCAATGACGCCCAGGCAGGCAGCCAGGCCGACGACGACGATCACGGCGAAGCGTGGCGGCGGCGCGACGAGCGTGTAGCCCATCTGCGCCCGCAGGAAGAGGTGCGCGGCGAGCAGGCCCATCCCGATGGCGACGGCGGTGACGGCGAGCATCGGTACGGCGCTCTCCAGCGCGACGACCCGGCGCAGCACCCGTACCGGTGCGCCGCTGAGGCGTAGCAGACTGAACGGTCGCCGCCGTTCGGTCAGGCCGCCGATCACGCTGACCGCGAGGCTGCACCCGCCGAGGGCCAGGCTGGCGATGATGACGACGTTCGCCAGCTGCTCCCAGCCGTGCAGCGTGTCGGCGAAGTCCGACTCGAAGTCGCCGGGCACGTTCGGCCCCACCCAGAAGGTCGGGAAGGCGACCTCCAACACGGTGCGGACCCGCTCGACGGCGGCGGCGGAGCCGTCCGTGCCGACGACCATCGCCCCCACCGGTAGCCGTTGGAGATCGTCGAGGGTGAGCGACGCGGCGGGCCAGACCGTCGCGGACGACGCCGATTCCTCCCAGCGGCTCAGGCCGTACGGCACCTCGATGACGCTCGCGCCCTCGGCGCACCGGCCGTACGCGCTCGGCAGGTCGGCGCAGGCGATCAGGCCGACCTCTCCGGAGGCCGTCAGCTGCGGGTTCTCCCGGATGGCGGTCGCGGATCGCACCCCGCTGATCGCCCGAAGGTCGGCGAAGACGGTGTTCGGCACCATGGTCGGCTTCTCGTCGAAGACGGTGGTCACCGTGCCCGCGTCGGTGGAGCCGACCGGTGCCGGGCCGCGTTCGTCGACGATGGTGGTGATCACGCCGACGGCGACGCTCGTGACGAACAGCGCGAGCATGATCCCGCTGATCGCCCGGAAGCCGGCCTTCGGGTTGTCCGCGAGCCGTCGGGCGGCGATGAGCGTGGCCGGACGGTCGGCGTACCGGGCCATGATCCGTGCGCCGACCATCGTCAACCACGGCCCGGCGACGACGAGGCCCGCCATGATGAGCAGCAGACCGGGCAGGAACACCGCCGTCTGCCCGTCCGACGTCCCGGGCCGGTAGCCGAGGGCGGCCACCAGCACGGCCACGCCGGCCAGGGCCGGGATCAGCCGGTACGCGCGCGGCGCCCGTGGGGTGACCCGCCGGGTGACGCCCAGCGGCGAGATCCGGACCCGGCGCAGCGAGACCCGGGCCGCCACCGCCGCGCCGGCCGGGACGCCGAGCGCCACGGCCAGGATGTCCCACACCCCCAGCGACATGTCGCCGGGGAAGAACGGCATGCCGGTGAACGGGATGCCCGCGAGCGTGCCCCGGAAGGCGTAGAACAGGCCGAAGCCGACGGCGGTGCCGGCGACGGCCGCGAGGGCCGACTCCACGGCGGCGACCGTCGCGATCTGCCGGGGTGTCGCGCCGACCAGGCGCATCGCGGCGAAGCGCTGCTCCCGGCGGGCGGCGCTGAGCCGGGTGGCGGTGCCGATGAAGATCAGCACCGGGAAGAGCAGCCCGCCGGCGACCACGCCCAGGATGAGGTTCACCGTGGTCTCGGGAAGCGCGGGAGTGTCGCCGACGCTGCGGACCTGTCTCGCGTTGGGCAGTGCGGCGACCCGCTCGGGTGTGCCGCCCACGATGGCGAGGAGAGTGTCCGGCGAGGTCAGCCCGGCCGGGCCGACCACGCCGAGGTCACGTCCTGGGTAACGGTCGGCCAGTTCGGCGGCCGGGTGGGCGGCCAGCAGGTCACGCAGCGCGGGGGAGGCGTAGAACTCGCCCGGCCCGGGAGTGGCCGGGACGCCGACCGGGACGGGCGCGCTCGGCCCGGTGACGGCGACGTCAATCCGGATGATCTGTCGGCCCTGGAAGTAGTCGTCCCGGGTCGACCACCACAGCGGGCCGTCGCTCGCGGCCTGGGGATAGATCGAGGCGTACCGGGTGAGCTGGGCGTTGGTGGCGTTGACCCCGGCCAGGGTGACCAGCAGCAGCCCGCTTCCGACCGCGACGGCGGCGGCGATGACGATCAGGCGGGTGAGCGCCTCTCGGCCGCCCGCCACGGCGAGGCGCAGCGCGAAGCCGATCACGACGCGACCCATTCCGGCGCGTTCACACGCCCGTCGCGCACCATGACCTCGCGGTCGGCGTACGCGGCGATCCGGGGTTCGTGGGTCACCAGGACGACCGTGGTGCCCTGCTCCCGGGCCGCGTCGACGAGCAGGTCCATGACGTGCTCGCCGGTGAGGGAGTCGAGGGCGCCGGTCGGCTCGTCGGCGAAGAGCACCCGCGGCTCGGCGACCAGGCCACGGGCCAGGGCGACGCGCTGCGCCTGCCCGCCGGACAGCTCACCCGAGCGCCGTTCCTGGAGCCCGTCCAGCCCGAGGCGTGCGAACCAGGCTCGCGCCCGGGCCAGCGCCGGTGTGCGGCGGACACCGCTGAGCAGCAGCGGCAGGGCCACGTTCTCGACCGCGGTGAGCTCGGGGACGAGCTGGCCGAACTGGAAGACGAAGCCGAAGCGGTCGCGGCGCAGGCTGCTGCGGGCGGTCTCGGCCAGGGTGTCGATCCGCGCGCCGTCGAAGAGGATCTCGCCGGCGTCGGGCACCAGGATGCCGGCCAGGCAGTGCAGCAGGGTGGACTTGCCTGAGCCGCTGGGGCCCATGACGGCGACGATCTCGCCGGCGTCCACGGCGATGCTGGCGCCGCGCAGCGCGGGTGTCTGCCCGAACGCGAAGGTCACGTCGCGGGCCTCGATGACGGCGCTCATGGCCGTACCTCCTTGCGCAGGGCGTCCAGGCGGGCGCCGGTCATCTCGATCCACCGGAGGTCCGCCTCCAGGTGGTACAGCCCGTGGTCGGCGAGCAGCGCGTCGACCAGGTTGCCGGAGCGCTTGATCTCGGTCAGCTCGCGCATCCGGCGCAGGTGGGCGCGGCGTTGGGTGTCGAGGTACTCGTCGGCGGGACGGTCGGTCATCAGCGCGAGCACGACCTTGGCGAAGAGCACCGTCTGGAGGTGCGGTTCCGGGTCGACGGGCTGGGTCAACCACTGCTCGACCTCGGTCGCGCCCCGGTCGGTGATGACGTAGCGCTTGCGGTCCGGGCCGGCGCCGGGCGCGACGTCGCTGATCACGACCTTTCCGTCCCGGGCCAGGCGGCTCAGGGTGGAGTAGACCTGGCCGAACGGCAGTGGCTTGCCCCGGCCGAAGAAGGCGTCGTAGTCGCGCTTGAGGTCATAGCCGTGGCTGGGCTCCCGTTCGAGGAGGCCGAGCAGGGTCAGTGGCACGCTCATGCCGAGGAGACTACACCGAGGGTATACCTCGCGTATATACCTTCAGGGTGTTCGTCGTCGGCCCCCTGATCCGGGGCGTGCTGGTGGGAGGGGTCAGCCCGTCAGAGCGTGGGTCAGGGCGTAGCCGGCGGTGGCCGCGGCGAGCCCCGCGGCGACGCTGCCCGCCACGTTGGCCAGCGCGAGCAGCCGGTGACCGCCCCTGGTCAGCCGCAGCGTCTCGTAGCTGAACGTCGAGTAGGTGGTCAGCGCCCCGCAGAATCCGGTGCCGAGGAGCGCGCTGACCGTCGGACCCACCGGTACGCCGACGAGAGCGCCGAGCAGCAGCGAGCCGACCACGTTGACGGCCAACGTGCCCCAGGGGAACGCCGAGGTGTGCCGGGACTGCACGGCCCGGTCGGTGAGGTAGCGCAGAGGCGCGCCGACGGCCGCGCCCAGGGCGATGAGCAGGACGGTCATCGGGCCGCTCGGCCGTTCAGCAGTCGGGCGGTGACGGCGTCGCCCAGCGCGACGGCGACGAGCGCCCCGAGCAGCGTCGCGGCCAGGTAGGCCAGCGCGGCGCCCGGGGCGCCCGCGACGAGCGCCTGCTGGATGTCGACCACGTAGGTGGAGAACGTGGTGAAGCCGCCGAGAATCCCGACCCCGAGGAACGGGCGCGCGAGGGGGTGCCCGCCGCCGAGGTGCCCGAGCGCTGCCATCAGCACACCGATCAGCAGGCAGCCGGACGTGTTGACGGCGAAGGTCGCCCACGGGAAGCCGGTCGGTGTGTGCGGAGCGAGGTGTTGCAGGCCGGCCCGACCCAGCGCGCCGAGCACGCCGCCCGCCGCGATGGTGGCGAGGACCGTCGCGGGGTGCGCGGTCAGCTCACCCCGGTCGGCGGGTACCCGGAGGTCGACGTCGGGGTCGGTGCGCGGGTCCAGCGGCTCTGCCACGGGTTCTCAGCGTACTGCCGCTGCCGGCGGCGTCCGCGTACGGCTCACGGACGGCGGCCGCGCACGCCCCGGCTCAGCGTACGGCCACGACGGCGGCGTCCGCGCCGCCTCGCCACAGGGTGCCGACCTGGTCGAAGCCGGCTGTCGTGAGAGCGGTCAGGTGCCAGGAGACCGGGGGGTTCCACTCGGGGCTGTGCCCGCTCGGGTAGATCGTCTGTCGCCGCGCGACCAGCGGGGCGAGCGCGGGGTCGGCGCCGGCCCGGGCCCACCAGTCCGACCAGGACAACGTCGAGCCGGCGGCGTAGCGGGCGTTGCGCCGGTCGCGGGCCCGATCCAGGAGTCGCTTGGTCAGCTCCGGCAGCGCGTCGTCGGGCATGTGGTCGGCGTTGACGAGGACGCCGCCCGGGCGCAGCGCGTCGCGCAGCTCGGCGTAGAGCTGCCCGAGCCGGTCGGCCGGCAGCCAGTGCAGGGCGGTGGCGGTGAGGACGGCGTCGTACTCCCGGTGGGGGAGCGCGGCGTGCCAGTCGGGCGTGCCGAGGTCGGCGGTGACGACGGTGGCGCGACCGCCCAGCGAGGCGCGGGCGATGGCGAGGAGCGCCGGGTCGAGGTCCACCAGGGTCACCTCGGCGTCGGGGAAGCGGGTCAGCGTACGCAACGAGATGGTCCCGGTGCCGCCGGCCAGGTCGAGCACGCGCGGCGGTCGGCCGTCGACGACCGCGTCGACGGCGTCGAGCATGGCGGTGAACCGGTGTTCCCGGTCCGGCAGGTACGCCTCCTGCTGGCGGTCCCAGCTCTCCTGCCACGCCCACGGATCGGTGATGTAAGGACTCATACGCAAGAGGCTAGTTACGGCTCCGAAGCGTTGTCCAGACCTTGTTGCACATAATTTGCAACTGCGAGAAGATGGCAGGGCGATGATCGAAGCGATGCCGGGTCGGGCCCGCGCCCGTCCCGGCGTCGTCGTCCCGGCGGTCAGGTCGCCGTCCCCGCCAGCTCCGCCTCGGCCGTCCGCGCCGGCTCGTCCCGTCGGGCCAACCGCAGCGCCCCGAGAAGGACCAGCAGTCCGGCCAGGGTGAGCGCGGCGCCGGCCCAGATCGGCGAGGTGTAGCCGAGCCCGGCGGCGATGGTCATCCCGCCGATCCAGGCGCCCAGCGCGTTGCCGAGGTTGAACGCGGCGATGTTCGCTCCGGACGCCAGGGTCGGGGCCTGGCGGGCGTAGTGCATGATCCGCATCTGCAACGGCGGGACGGTGGCGAAGCCGAACCCACCCATCAGCACCAGCGCGACGATGGTCAGCGCCGGGCTCGTCGCGGTCAGCGCGAAGCCGACCAGCACCACGGTGAGCGCCGCCAGGACGGTGACCAGGGTGCGCGACAGCGACCGGTCGGCGGCCCGGCCGCCGAGCAGGTTGCCGGCGAAGAGGCCCACCCCGAACAGGACGAGCAGCCACGGCACGGTGCCGCTGGCGAACCCACTGACCTCGGTCAGTGTGAAGGCGATGTAGGTGAACGCGCCGAACATGCCACCGAAGCCGAGGACGGTGATCACCAGGGAGAGCCAGACCTGCGCGTGGGTGAAGGCTCCCAGTTCGGTGCGGAGCCCGCCGGCGGGGCGGTCGGCGTCGGCGGTGTCGCGGGCGGGGATGAGCAGGGCCAACCCGATCAGCGCCACCACGCCGATGGCGGTGATCGCCCAGAACGTGGAGCGCCAGCCGAAGTGCTGTCCGAGGAAGGTGCCGAAGGGTACGCCGAGCACGTTCGCGATCGTCAGTCCGGCGAACATCATGGCGATGGCGCCCGCGCGACGGGCCGGCGCGACCAGGCCGGCGGCCACCACGGCGCCGATGCCGAAGAACGCGCCGTGGCAGAGCGCGGCGACGACGCGACCGGTCATCAGCACGCCGTAGTTCCCGGCGACGGCCGAGAGGAGGTTGCCGAGGATGAAGAGCACCATCAGGCCGAGCAGTACGGGCTTGCGAGGCAGTCGGGTGACCGCCGCGGTGAGAGCGACTCCGCCGACGGCCACGCTGAGCGCGTAGCCGGAGATCAGCCAGCCGGCCACCGGCTCGGTGACCGCGAAGTCGGCCGCGACCTCGGGCAACAACCCCATGATCACGAACTCGGTGAGGCCGATGCCGAACGCGCCGATGGCCAGCGCGATCAGGCCGGGCGGCAGGGACTGTTGACGTGCGGACATGGTCTTCCCATCGGGGAGGGGTCAGATGTGCGGCGCATGCAACTACCCGCGCCGGCAACAAAATACTTGCACGCGCCTTATATCGGCGCAAGCGTGATAGCCTGGGCCCCGGACAGATCACACCGAGGAGGCCGACATGGGCATCGCCGACGACGCGGTGGAGATCCGCGCCCAGGGCTGGCGCACCCTCGCCGCCCTGCACGGGCTCATCGAGGCGTCCCTGGAGCGGGCGTTGCAGGCCGACCACGAGCTGTCCGTCGTCGAGTACACGGTGCTCGACGCGCTCTCGCGCCAGGACGGCTGGCACATGCGGATGAGCCAGCTCGCCCGCGCCGCCGCGCTCTCCGGCAGCGCCACCACCCGCCTGGTCACCCGCCTGGAGCAGCGCGGACTGCTGACCCGCATCCTCTGCGCCGACGACCGGCGCGGCATCTACACCGAGCTGACCCCGGCCGGTTCCGAGCTGCTCGACCGTGCCCGGCCCACCCACGACCGGGTACTCGCCGACGCGCTCGCCCAGGCGCACGGCACCCCCGAGCTGGCGCCGCTGGTCGACGCCCTGCACCGGCTGCCGGCCGTCCGCTGACCGCCGGGTCAGCCTGAGGGCGGCGGGCGTACGGTACCGGCAGCCCCACCGGGACCGCCGCACCGAGGAGACACGCGATGCAGGACCGCACCCCGTCACCGGAGGAGCTGGAGCCGATCGAGCGCGCCGACGTCGACGAGCTGCGCGCCCTGCAACGGGAGCGACTGCGCTGGTCGTTGCGGCACGCGTACGACAACGTGCCGCACTACCGCCGCGCCTTCGACGCCGTCGGCGCGCACCCGGACGACTGCCGCGACCTCGCCGACCTGGCCCGATTTCCGTTCACCGGCAAGGCGGAGCTGCGCGACAACTACCCGTTCGGCATGTTCGCCGTACCCCGCGAGCAGGTCGCCCGCCTGCACGCCTCCTCCGGCACCACCGGCCGACCCACCGTCGTCGGCTACACCCGGGACGACCTGCGCACCTGGGCCCGGTTGATGGCCCGGTCCATCCGCGCCTCCGGGGGACGCCCCGGCGACCGCGTGCACGTCGCGTACGGCTACGGGCTCTTCACCGGCGGTCTCGGCGCCCACTACGGCGCCGAGGAGTTGGGGTGCACGGTCATCCCGGTCTCCGGCGGCATGACCGAGCGGCAGGTCATGCTGATCCGCGACTTCGAGCCCGAGATCATCATGGTGACGCCCAGCTACATGCTCGCCATCGTCGACGAGATGCGACGTCAGGGCGTCGACCCCCGCGCCACCTCGCTGCGCGTCGGGATCTTCGGCGCGGAGCCGTGGACCGAGGACATGCGCCGTGAGATGGAGCAGCACCTCGACATCCACGCGTTGGACATCTACGGACTCTCCGAGGTGATGGGCCCCGGCGTGGCGACCGAGTGCGTCGAGACCAAGGACGGGCTGCACCTCTGGGAGGACCACTTCTACCCGGAGATCATCGACCCGGTCAGCGGCGCGGTGCTCCCCGACGGCGAGCAGGGCGAGCTGGTGCTCACCTCACTGACCAAACAGGCGATGCCGGTCGTGCGCTACCGCACCCGCGACCTCACCCGGCTGCTGCCCGGCACCGCCCGACCCATGCGCCGGATCGAGAAGATCACCGGCCGGACGGACGACATGATGATCGTGCGGGGCGTGAACGTCTTCCCCACCCAGATCGAGGAGCTGATCCTGCGGACTCCCCAGCTGTCGCCGCATTTCCAGTGCGTCCTCGACCGCCAGGGCCGGCTGGACACCCTGACGGTGCGGGTCGAGCGGCGCGCCGACGTGGCCGCCGACGCCGCCGAGCGGGCGGGCGTCGCGCTGGTGGAGCTGGTGAAGAACACGATCGGGGTGAGCGTGACCGTGGACGTGCTCGCCCCGGACCAGGTGGAGCGGTCGATGGGCAAGATGCGGCGCATCGTCGACCAGCGCCGAGCCGGCTGAGCTGGTCGGCGCCCACCCCCGCGTGTCCCCACCGGTCCGTGGCCCGGTGGCGGCAGGATGACCGGATGCGCCACGTCGTGCTGTTCCACTCCGTGTACGGGTTGCGGCCCGCCGTCCGCGCCGCCGCCGACCGGTTGCGCGCCGCCGGGCACCAGGTCACGACCCCTGACCTGTACGGCGTCCCCGCCGCCGACACCGTCGAGGAGGGCTTCGCGCTGCTCGACAAGATCGGCCACGAGGTGGTGCTCGACCGGGCCCGCGCGGCGCTGCGCGACCTGCCGCCGCAGACGGTCCTCGCCGGCTTCTCCATGGGCGCGGGGGTGGCCGGGGCGCTGCTCGCCGAACGCCCCGACGCCGCCGGCCTGCTCCTGCTGCACGGCACCGGCGGCGCGCCGGACGTGGTCCGGCCCGGGTTGCCGGTGCAGTTGCACGTCGCCGACCCGGACCCGTACGACGCGCCGGACGAGGTCGACGAGTGGCAGCGGACGATGACCGCCGCCGGCGCCGACCTGACGGTGTTCCGCTACCCCGGCGTGGGCCACCTGTTCACCGACCCGGCCCTGGCCGAGTACTCCCCGGACGCCGCCACGGCGGCCTGGCCCCGGGTGCTGGCCTTCCTCGCCGACGCCTGACCGCCCATCTGCGTGCGGTCAGGCGTCACCCTCGCCGCATCCGTGCCACCTCGGCTTGGCCTGCGCCCCTGCCCCTTGCCACTCCGGGCGGGGCGTCGCCCCGGTCCCCATGCGGCGTCGTCTTCGCCCCGGCCTCACCCCCGGGCGCGGTGGCGTCCTTGCCCCACGGCCTTCCCCGGCGGGGGCGTCGCCCTTGCCCCGCCTCACTCCGGGCGTCCGTGGCGTCCTGGTCGCCGTGCCACCCCGCGCGGCGGCGTTCGTCGCCGGCGCCCCCAATTCGCCGGCGGCGGTCGGCGTGCGTCGACCGCGCCACCCCCTCGTCGGCGCGGCCGATCTGACGAGATCTTGGACAGTTGCCGTCCGCAGATGACGGTAACTGTCCAAGATCTCAGCACGAGCCGAGTGTTCAGCTGGCGTTCGCGCCGATGCGTGGGGGCGTGGCCGTGCCGTGGACGCGCTTGGCGTACGAGCGGTAGAGGCGGGGCCCGACGATCGGCATGAGCAGCCGCGCCGGCAGCGGGGCGTGCGCGAGCACGGCCTTGATCACCGCTTTGTCGCCCTCGTACATCCCCATTCCGAAGATCAGCGGCAGGTCCTTCTTCGGGGTGTCGTTGAGCCCGTGCTCACCGAGCTTCGCCCATTCGGCCGCGGTGACGTACCGCTGCGCCAGCGGCAGGATCTCGGCCTCCTCCAGGGCCATGTGCTCGACGGCCGCGGCACGAAGTTGCTCCACGGCGTCGGCCACCGCCGCGCCGTCGTGTCCGGTCCGACGCCATCCGGGGAGCAGGGCGACGACCGCCTCGTAGGCCTGCTCGATGGCGTGGTGCTGGGTCTGCATCGCGGGGACGACGGCGGCCGCCTCCGCGCCACCACGTTCGGCGAGCAGGGGCCACAGGAAGAGGTCCTCACCCTCGTGGTGCAGGTGCAGCTGCCGGCACAGGAGCGCGGCGTGCGCGCCGACGACGTCCGCGCGCTTCGCGTCGCCGGGGTGTACGCCGCGGACGAGTTGCGGGAGCAGGCCGAGCTCACGACGGAACATGATGTGCACCATGTACATGTCGCGGACGTCGGCCATCGCTTCCTGGTGGGTCTGGTTCACGGTGCCCTTTCCAAGGATTCGGTGGGTCGAACACGACGATCATTCGCGCCGCCACTTGGAACCCACTTGGAACCCGGCAGGATTCAGTCGGTGAGCGCTGCCGTCGCCTGGGCCAGCCAGTGCGGCGACTCCCACCGGCGCGCCAAGGTCGCCGCCAGCCGGAAGTGTTCCGCCGCTTCATCGGTACGACCGGTCAGGCGGAACAGCTCCCCGAGCGTCAGCGCGACCGGTCGTACCACGGCCGCGGTGGTGCAGAGCCCGGCCAGTTGATCACGGAACGGAAGCAGCGCGTCGATCACCGGTTGCGCCAGGTCCCGCCGACCCAGGGCCACGATGACCATCGCCCGTACGCTCAGCAGGGACGACTCAAAGTAGTCGGGCCGGTAGGTGTGCCGGCCGATCGGCATGGCCCGGGCCTCGTCCACCCGACCGCTCTCGATCAACGCCAACGCCAGCAGGTCGTCCACGATCGGCCCCAGCACCGGTCGCATCCGGCGGGTCGCCTCGACGTGCTCGCCGAACCGGCCCTGGCTCATCAGCAGGGTCGCCACGGCGAGGTAGTGGAAGGCCTCGGCGTGCAGCGATCCCTGCCGACGCATCTGCTCGGCGACCTCGTCGTAGTGCCGTCGCGCGGCCACGAAGTCCCCGGCGACGTGGGCGAGCACCGCCAGCGAGCACAGGTGCAGCACCTGTGCCTCCTTGAGCTGGTACGTCTCGGCCAACTGCCCCTGCCGGGCGACGCTGGCACGTAACCGCTGCGGATCGTTGAGCGCGGCGGCGCAGTGACCGACCACCTGCTCGGCGACCCACCGCCAGGTCACCAGGCCGTGCTCGTCGGCGAGGTCCCGCAGCTCCCCGGCCAGCTCCAGGCGTTGCGACGCCTCCAACTCGTAGTTCATGGTGCGGGCCCGGGCGGCCAGCGCGAGAGCACGCAGTTCGGGATCGTCCAGCCGCCGGGCGATCGTCACGGCCTCCCGGCCGGCCGCCACGCCCCGCGGGTCCGCCTCACCGTCCAGCTCGGTGGCGAGCGCGTCGAGCAGCCGGCACCGGATGACCGGGTCCAGGTGGTTGGTGCGCAACAGACGCGTGAGCAGCTCGACGGCGGTGTGGTCCACGGCCCCGTACTCGTGTCGCAGCCAGGGGCTCGGCACGGTCCACGCGGTGAAGGCCGCGACGAGCAGCTCGTCGCGGCCGGCCGCGATGGCGATGTCGACGGCCCGCGTCCGCGTCTGCTGGGCGGCGGCCACCGCGCCGGCCCGGGCCTGGGCGCGCAGCAGCCGGCCCAGCAGGTCGACGCGGAGCGCGTCCCGATCCCCGGGCACCGACGCGGCGGCGTCGACGGCGTTGCCGAGCAGTTCGATGGCGGTGTCGTACGCGTACCGACGTTCGGCCAGCTCGGCGGCGCGGACGGCGTACTCGACGGCGAGGGGCGCGGTGGCCGTCGACGCGGCGCGCGAGTAGTGGTACGCCAGGGCCGGGTAGTCGTCCGGGTCCAGCCGGCGGGTGACGGCGGCGATACGGGCGTGCAGGCGGGTGCGACGGAGCTGCGGCAGGTCGCGGTAGATGGTGTCGTGGACCAGACCGTGGACGAAGCGGACCCGTCCCGGCGCCGGCTCGGTGAGCAGACCGGCGCTCAGCCCGGCTTCCAGCCCGCCCAGGACGGTGCCTTCATCGGTGCCGGAGGCGTCGACGAGTGTCCGTACCTCCGCCTCCCGCCCCACGGTCGCGATGAGGCGCAGCACCGACACCGCCGCCGACGGCAGGTGGGCGAGTCGCCGGCGCAGCACGTCGCGTACCCCCTCGGGCACGTCGGAGGTGGCGACGAGGGTGCCCTCGGCCGCGAGCAACCGGGCCGACTCGCGGACGTAGAAGGGGTTGCCGCCGGTGCGTTCGGCCAGCGCGGCGACAGTGTCCGGATCGACGGTGGTCCGGGCCAGCGCGCCGAGCAGCCGTTCGACCTCGGGCGTCGCCAGTCCGCCCAGCGCGATCCGGTGGGGAGACCGGCGGGCCAGGACGGCCATGGCGTCGGCGAGCCGTTCGGCGTTGTCGGCGGGCCGCAACGCCGCGACGAACAGCACCGCGCCCGCCGTCGTCCCGGTGACGCTGGTCAACAGCAGCAGCGTCTCGGCGTCCGCGGCGTGCAGGTCGTCGAGCACGACGGCGACCGGTCGGTCGGCGGCCGCGGCGTCCAACCAGGCGGCGACGGCGCGGTGCAGGCGGAACCGGCCGGCGGTGACGTCCCCGCCGATGTCCCCGTCACGCTCGTCGAGCAGCGGTGCGAGGGCCGGGGCGAGACCGCCGGGCGGCGCGTGGAGCGCGAGGTGCCGGAGCGCTTCGACCCACGCCCAGGCCGGTGGGGCGCCCTCGACCTCGGGGCAGCGGCCGAGAGCGACCAGCCATCCGGTGGCGGTCAGGTCCTCGACGAACCGGCTGAGCAGACGCGTCTTGCCCGCGCCGGCCTCACCGCTGACCAGCGCGACGCGCTGACCCCGTGTCCGCGCCTCGATGGCTGCCCGGCCGAGGGCCGCCAGCTCGGCCTCCCGGCCGACGAACATCTCCTCCGGCGGCTCGGCGTCGACGGGCGTCGTCGCGGCGACCGGCGGGAGCAGGTCCAGGCGTTGGCCCAGGATCGCGGACTCGACCTCGACCAGCGCCGGGCCGGGATCCAGGCCGAGCTGGTCCGCCAGGGTCGCCCGGGCCCGCCGCAGCGCGGCGAGCGCGTCCCCCTGACGGCCGGTACGCCACAACGCCAGGGCCAACAGCCGCCACGCCTCCTCCCGCAGCGGCGCCTGGCGGGTCAGCAGCTCCGCCTCCGGCACCGCCTCGGCGGGGTCACCGCCGCGCATGGTCACGTCGACGAGCAGCTCCCGGGCGACCAGTCGCAGCTCCTCCAGCCGCATCACCTCCGGCTGCGCCCACGGCTCGCCGACGAATTCGGCGTACGCGGGCCCGCGCCACAGATCGAGCCCGGCGCGGACCAGCCGACGCGCGCGCTCCGGGTCGGTGGAGCTGACCACGCGGGCCTCGGCCAGCAGCGACTCGAACCGGCCGGCGTCGACAGCGTCGGCCGGCAGGCGCAGGGCGTACCCGGGTGGCGCGGTGACCAGGACCCGCGCCGGCGCGCGGCGTTCGCGGGTCGGCTCCACCACACGGCGCAGGTGCGAGACGTACGCCTGGAGCGAGACGATCGCGCGTGGTGGCGCGTCCCCCCGCCACAGCAACTCGATCATCCGGCCGACGGAGACGACCTCGCCGCGGGCTGCCAGCAGCAGCGCGAGCACGGCGCGTTGACGGGGGCCGCCGAGGTCGGTCGGTCCGCCGGTGTCGACCTCGACCTCGAGCGGCCCGAGCACCCGTAGCAGCATGACTGCGGCAATCCTAGTCAAGTCGATCCCACCGCACCCTGGGCCCGGGTCGTCACCGTCAGGCCGAGGCGGCCAGATCGACCGGCGGAGGCGTCACCGGTAATCGGAATCCGGCCCGGGCGCCGCTCGCGCGGATCGCCGTCCGGGTGTGGCCGCCGGGCGTGCGCGCGCTCGTCCGAGCCGGCGGACCGTCGTCCGCCGGGACCGCGCGCAGTCGGCGGCGGACCGGCGCGCGGTCGACCGGAGGCGTCGGCGCCTCCGGGGCCGCGCGCAGCGGTCGGAGAATCCGCGCGCGCTCGGGCGTGGGCCCCGCCGGGGTGGGCACGCGCCGCGGCTGGCCGGCGGGCGGCAGCGGCGCGAGGCCACCGACGGTGTCGGATGCCGGACTCGCCGCGGCCCGCCGGGTGAGCACGGCGCGCAGGGCGTGGGGAAGACGCTCGGCGGCGACCTGACGCAGCGCCGGCGCGACGAACGCGTACCCGTGGGCGCGGTCGTCGCGCAGCAGTCCGGCGGAGACGAGGGCGCGCAGCAGGGGAGCGGACCGTCCCGGCGTCCAGCCGAGCGCCCGGTCCAGGGCCGGGCCGGAGAGCACGCCCCGGAGGGTGCCGGCGGCCATCAGCACCGCCCGGCCGTCACCGCCGAGCCGGTCCAGCTCGGCTGCGGCGCTGCGACGTACGGTCTCGGGCAGCGTCGCCGGGTCCGCGCCCGCCGCGACCGAGGCGACGTATGCGGCGGCGTGCCCGGGCCGGCCACCGGTCAGCGGCAGCAGCCGGCCGACCAGGGCCACCGGCTGCCCGACGCGGGTCAGCAACTGGCGCAGGAGGCGGCCGGACTGAACGGCCGCCAACGGTCGGACCGGTACCCGTCGGGCCGGGCCCGGCCGGGTGTCGGCCCACTGCGGCTGGTGCACGGTGAGCACGGCCAGTGGCACGCCCCGCACCGTGGCCGCGGTGAACAGGTCGTGCAGGAAACGACTCACGGCCGGCGCGGCTCGGTCCACATCGTCCACGGCCACGACCAGCGGCCGACGGGCGGCCAGCCGCAGGAGGACGTCGCGGCAGATCGCCGCGGCGGCCAGCGCCTCGGTCGAGGCGTCCGGGCTGGTCAGCAGCCGGTGCAGCGCCGACACCGCCTCCGCGACGCGCTCGGGCGGGTACAGCGGCGTCAGGGCGTCCGCCAGGCGTTCGCGTACCGCCGCCGGGCCGTCGCCGGGGCGGATGCCGGCCAAAACGCGGACCAGCTCGGCGACCGGCGCGAGCACCTGATCGGGGTACGGCGGGCAACCCACCACGCACCAGCGAACCGGCACCCCGTCCACCGTGTGCAGCGTCCGACTCAGCTCGTGCAGCAACCTGCTGCGGCCGCTGCCGCTCGGGCCGACGAGGGAGATCCAGCGCGGTTCGCGCGCCCGCAGTGCCCCGCTCACCTGTTCGCCGATGCCGGCCAGTTCGCGGCGACGCCCGATGAGGGGGCCGTCGTGCCGTTCGGCGCTGGACTGGGCGGGACCGGTGGCGTGCCACACGGGCATCGGCGTCAACCGGCCGGCCACCGGCATCGGCGCGAGCTGACGCTGGGCGATGAGGCCGGCGGTGGCCCGCGCGGTGGCCGCGCACAACGCGACGCCGCCGGGTGCCGCGTACGCCTGTAGGCGGGCCGCGGTGGTGATCACCGCGCCGCTGGCCACGCCGTGGCCGCCGCTGACCGCGTCGCCCAGGTCGACCACCACCTCGCCGGTGGCGATGCCGACACGAACCCGCAGGGTGATGTCGCCGAGGATCGGACGGCGGTCCAGCGCGGCCTGGATCTCCAGGCCTGCCCGCACCGCGCGGTACGCGTCGAAGCCGTCGGAGTGCCGTGCCCCGAACAGCGCCATCACCGCGTCGCCGACGTACTTCTCCACCACGCCGTGCCAGCGGCGCAGCACACCGGCGACCCGGTCGAAGTAGGCCCGTTGCAACGCGCGGACGTCCTCCGGGTCGAGCTGGTCGACGAGCGCGGTCGAACCGACGATGTCGGCGAAGAGGACGCTGACCGTCCGTCGTTCCTCGGGCACCGGCCAGTGTGGGCGGTCGGTCCGCTGTCTGTCGGCGACGATGGTGTTCATGGGTGACGCACCCGACCTTCCCCGGTGATGGGCTGACGATCCTCGGAGACTGGCATCCCTGGGCTGACTGGGGATCGGCAGAACGACGTATGTCGGCCACCCGCAACCTTTAGTCGCAATGTCGACGCGAGGAGTACCACAAGCGGCAGATGGCAGTAGAAGGGTCGGCGGGCGTGTGATTAGGCTGCGTTCCATGGCCAGCGATGTGGACACCGCACCGCTCGTGGGCCGGGCCGAGCTGGTACAGACGGTTCGGTCGGCGCTGCTCGGTGACGTGGCACAGGGACAGACGGCCGCCGTCTTCCTCAACGGCGAGAGCGGTGTGGGCAAGACCCGGATCCTCGGCGAGGTCGGCGTCCGGCTGCGCGAGGCGGGCGCGCTGGTGTTGACCGGCAGTTGCCTGGACATCGGCGACGCCTCGCCGCTGCACCCGTTGCTCCAGGCGCTGCGGCGCTTCGACGCCGACCTGACCGCCGCGCAGGCACGCACCTCCTCGGCCGTCCGAGGGCTGTTGCAGGTGTTCGCCGACGAGACCGGCGGCCCGGACGGCGCGGGTACCCTGCTGGAACGCGTCTCCCGGGGCCTGCACCTGATCGCCGAGGGACGACCGCTGGTGCTGATCCTCGACGACCTGCAGTGGGTCGACCGCAGCACCCGGCAGCTCCTGCTGTACCTGCTGGCCGGTCTGGGTGACCTGCAACTCTCGGTGCTGGCCGCGGTACGCGCCGAATCCTTGCAGGGCGCGCACCCGCTGCGCCGCGTGCTGACCGAGCTGCGCCGGCTACGGACCGTACGGGTGCTCGATCTGTCCCCGCTGGACCGTGCCGGCACCGAGCAGCTGGCCGCCGCGGTGGTGGGCCGGCCACTTCCCGTCGAGGCGGCTGACCAGGTCTGGCAGCGCAGCGGCGGCAACCCGTTCGTCATCGAGGAGTTGGCCCGCGACCTGCGGGACGGGCGGGACGGGCTGTCCGAGACGCTGCGCGAGATCTTCCTCGACCGGGTCGACGCGCTGCCGCAGCACGCGCACGCCGTGGTGCACGCCGTGGCGGCCGGTGTCGAGCCCGTGCAGCACTGGCTGCTGGCCGAGGTGCTGAGCCTGCCCGATGGCGAGTTGATCGAGGCCGCGCGGGCCGCGGTCGCGCACCGCTTGCTGGTTAGCGCCGACGACGGCTACCGGCTGCGGCACCGACTCGTCGCCGAGGTGCTGGCGCACGAGCTGCTGCCCGCCGAACGCTCCGGGCTGCACCGCCGCTACGCCGAGGCGCTCACCGCGGCGCCGGGCGAGCTGCACCAGGCCCGGTTGGCGCATCACTGGCGGCTGGCCGGCGAGCCGGCCCGGGCGTTGCCCGCCGCGGTGGGCGCTGCCCAGGAGGCCGAGCGGCTGCACGGTTACGCCGAGGCGCACCGCCACTGGACGGCCGCGTTGCAGTTGGCCGGCGACTCCGGCTCGCCGGAGGTGGACCGGGTCGAGCTGCTCGGCAACGCGGCCGAGGCCGCCCACCACTGCGGGGAGCACGCCCGCGCCCTGGTGCTGCTGGAGGAGCTGGCCGCGGTGCAGGGTGGCGCGCCGAGCTGCGCGCTGCACATCCGCCGGGCGCGATACCTGGCCGCCGCGGGCCGCTCCGCCCTCGCCGAGAAGGAGTACGAGCGGGCCCTGGACGCGGCGGACTGCTCGCCACGGGACCGGGCGACCGCCGCCGCGCGGCTCGCCGAACTGCTGCTGCACCTGGGCCGGTACGCCGACGCGGGTCGGCGCGCCCGGGAGGCGCTGGCGTTGGCCGCCGAGGTGGAGGGGTCCACCACGGAGGTGGTGCTCGCCAGTTCGGCGCTCGGCTTCAGCGACGCGTACCTGGAGGACCCGGACGCCGGGCTGGCCGTCGTGCGGCAGGCACTGGAGACCGCCGAGCGCTCCGGCCAGCCGGAGGACGTGGCCTGCGCCTACCTGCACCTGGCGGAGCTGTTGACCGGGCCGCTGAACATCCTCGAGGAGGGCGTGGTGGTGGCCCGCCGGGGCGCCGAGCGGGTGGCCGAGCTGGGCCTCGGGCGTACCTATGAGACGCGCCTGTTGGCCATCGCCACCAACGGGCTGTTCCGGGTGGGACAGTGGGCCGAGGCGGAGAAGGTGGTGGCGGCCGCGCTGCGGCACCGACCGTCCGGAGCGGACGCCGTCGAGCTGCTGCTGGCCCGGTGCCGGTTGTCGGTGGGCTACGGCGACATCGCCGCCGCCGCCCGGGATCTCGACGCGGTGGCGACGGTGCTGGCCGGCGGTGGCGCCCGGCACGTCATCCCGCTGCTGACGCTGAGAGCCGGGCTGTCGATGTGGGAGGGCCGGCACGACGTGGCGCGCCAGGCCGTGCAACGTGGCCTCACCGAGAGCCGCTCGGACGACGTGACGATCCTGTCCGCCCTGGTCTGGCACGGATTGCGCGCCGAGGCGGAGGCGCACGCCAGCCGTACCGTCGAGGTGGATCCGACGGCGGTACGCCGATTGCGGGACGTGGCCGAGCGGGTGGCGCGCAAGAGCGCCTCCGCGGCCCGGCCGGTGCGGTCGGTGGTGGACGGCTTCCTGGCGCTGTGCGCCGCCGAGGTGAGCCGCCTCGACGGCAGCGACCCGGAGCTGTGGGCCGCCTCGGTCGCCGAGTGGGACCGGCGCAACCACCCCTACCCGGCGGCGTACTCGCGGCTGCGCCAGGCCGAGGCTCTGCTGGCCCGACGTAGCCGGGTGGCCACCGCGGGCAAGTTGCTCCGGGAGGCGTACCGGGTGGCGCAGGGGTTGGGCGCGGTGCCGTTGACCTCGGAGATCCGGGAGTTGGCCGGGCGGGCCCGGGTGTCCCTTGCCGAGCGGGACAGCCCCGACGGCGCCTCCGGATCGGTCGAGCCGGCCGACGACGAGTTGGCGACTCTCACCGCGCGGGAGCGGGAGGTGCTCGCGCTGGTCGCCGAGGGACTGACCAACCGGGAGATCGGGCAGCGGCTGTTCATCAGCGAGCGGACCATCGGCGTGCACGTGTCGCACATCTTCGACAAACTGCAGGTCCGCACCCGCGTGCAGGCCAGCGCGATCCACCTGCGCAACGCGCGCGGCTGACCACACCACTACGTATCCCCGGCGCGTGTGTGCGCCGGGGATACGTCGTTCTACTGATCCCGGCGGCGGTTGCCGGCTGAGAGGCTGTGCCCCGTCGACGGCGTCGCGGAGGCGCAACGACCATCATGGAGGAGAGATGACCGAACCGGTCTGGGGACCCGTGCACCGGGACATCGTCGACCTGCTCGCCGATCACCCGGCGGACGTGCCGGCGGTGGTCGACCATCTCACGAAGCTCCAGGACATGCTGGTGCGGTTGCCTCCGTTGGAGGCGAGCTGCCCGCTCGCCGACTTCAACAGGCTCTACCTGACGATCACCAGCAGCGTGCTGGACGGCCTGTACGACGACCGCTTCGTCGACCCGGTCTTCCTCTCCCGGCTGGACGTCGAGTTCGCGGCCCGCTACTTCGACGCCCTGCGGCTCTGGACCGACTCCAGCCCGGGCACGCCCAAGGCCTGGTCGTGTCTGTTCGAGCGGATGCGCGGGCCCGACGCCCGCCCGTTGCCGTCGGCGGCGGCCGGTGTGAACGCGCACATCAACTTCGACCTGCCGTTCGCGTTGGTGACCACGTTCGACCACCTGGAGTCGGAGCCGGTGGACGGCACCGACCAGCACCACGACTACCTCGAGATCAACAACATCTTCGCCGACAAGATCCCCGGTCTGCGCCGGGGCTACCTGGAGCGGTGGCAGCTGCTCATCGACATGCTCAACGGCGACATCGACGACTGGTACCAGGGGGAACTGGTCGAGTACACCCGGGATGTCGCCTGGCGCAACGCGCAGAAGATCTGGCGATGCCGGCACGATCCGGACGCCCGAGAGTGTGAGCGTCTGCGGCTGGACGACAACGCCGCTGCGCTCGGACGGTTGCTGCTCTCGCCCCTCGGGGCGTTCCTGCAGTAGCCGGGACGGGGGGTCCCCGCGCTCCGCCCGTGGGGGCGGCGGAGCGCGGGGGCGCAACCGCCCGCCCGCTCCACCTTCCCGCACAGCCGGCCGGTGCCACCGGCGGGCGGCGGGGAGTCAGCCGGTCGGCTCCGGGGGGTGTCGACCGTCTGCCGTCGTCGGCCGGCCCGGGGGGTGTCGGCCGGCGACGGGGGAGCGGCGGGCGCGGAACATCCACGGGTGTCGGGCGGCCCGTTCGGGGTACGCCCGCGCCATGACCGTCCTGGCTCGGCGTCGTCCCGCCGCCCGACCTCGTCCGGCGCGGCCCGGCCCTCTGCGCCCGGGCGGCCCGGTCTCCCGGCCCGCCGCCCGGCCGGGCGCCCGATGACCGACGCCCCGACACGTTTTCCGTTCCGGTTCGACGTGGCGTTCCGTGCGGCACTGGCGCTGGTGGGGGTCCGGCCGGCGACGGCGTGGGTGGCCGTCACCGAGCGGGACCTCCTGATCCGGTACGGGCCGTGGCGGCTGCGTACCGGTCGGGACAACGTGCGCGGCGTCGAGGTCGGCGGCCCGTACCGGTGGTGGCGGGTGATCGGCCCGCACGTGTCGCTGGCCGACCGCGGTGTGAGTTTCGGCAGCAGCACGGCCGGCGGAGTCTGCGTGCGCTTCGGCGTCCCGGTGCCGGCCCTGGCGCCCGGTGGCTGGCTCCGACACCCGGCGGCCACGGTCACCGTCGCCGACCCGCCGGCCCTCGCTCGGCTCCTCGCCGGACCGGACCGGCCCTGAGCAGGCGATCTACCTGGCCAGTTCGGCCGCTCGTGCCGTGGCCTGGCACCTACGGTCGGAGCAGGACCTGCGAGGGTGGGACGGGCGATGGCTGACGAGCACCGGGCGAGACCGCGACGCTGGGGCGGACGACGCCACACGCCGACCGGGCCGGACCCGGCCCTGCGCGCGGCCCGCGACCCGGCCCGACCGCACCCGGGCGGTCGACATGGTGTCGTCGTGCCGGAGCGGGTGGACAGCCCGGTCCGCTCGACGCCGCCGGCCAGCCCGCTGCGGCGGTGGCTCTTCGAGCACCGGGTGCAGCCGCCGGGCCCGGAGACGAGCGAGGGACAGAACCGCAGGCACGCCTGGTGGCAGGTGATGTGCCTGACCGGGGTGGACTACTTCTCCACCCTGTCGTACCTGCCGGGCATCGCGGCGGTGGCCGCCGGGGCGCTGTCACCGCTGGCGACCCTGCTGATCGTCGCGCTGACCCTGTTCGGGATGTTGCCCATGTACCGGCGGGTCGCCCAGGAGAGCCCGCACGGGCAGGGTTCGGTGGCGATGCTGGAACGACTGCTGCCGTTCTGGCGGGGCAAGATCTTCGTGCTCGTGCTGCTCGGGTTCGTGGCCACCTCGTGGATCATCACCATCACCCTCTCCTCGGCGGACGCCACCGTGCACCTGCTGGAGAACCCGTACCTCCCGGACGCCCTGCACGGCCCGGCGGTGCCGGTGCTGGTCACCGTGGCGCTGCTGCTCGTCCTCGGCGGGGTGTTCCTGCTCGGCTTCCGGGAGGCCGTGGTGGTCGCCATCCCGTTGGTGGCCGTGTTCCTCGTGCTCAACGCGGTGATCGTGGTGGTCGCGGTGACCCGGATCGTCGGCGATCCCGCCATCGTGTCGAACTGGACGGCGGCGTTGACGGCCGGCGGCGGCGGACCCGCCGACGTGCTGCTCACCGCAGTGCTGGCCTTTCCGCTGCTGGTGCTGGGGCTGTCCGGCTTCGAGACCGGAGTCAGCATGATGCCCCTGGTGGCGGCCGACGGGCCGGACCGGCAGGCCCGCCTCGCCGCCCGGATCCGGAACACCCGGCGGCTGCTCACCACCGCCGCGCTGATCATGTCGGTGTACCTCATCTCGACGACGTTCGTGACCACCGCGCTCGTCCCGGCCGCCGAGTTCCGCCCGGGCGGGGCGGCGAACGGGCGGGCGCTGGCGTATCTGGCGCACACCTACCTCGGTGAGGCGTTCGGCACCGTGTACGACCTGAGCAGCGTGCTCATCCTCTGGTTCGCGGGCGCGTCGGCGATGGCCGGGCTGATCAACATCGTGCCTCGTTACCTGCCCTCGTACGGCATGGCCCCGGAGTGGGCCCGCGCCGTACGCCCGGTGGTGATCGTCTACACCGTCGTCAGCGTCGCCATCACGGTCGCCTTCCGCGCCGACGTCAACGCCCAGGCCGGCGCGTACGCCACCGGCATCCTGGCGATGATGGTGTCCGGCGCGGTGGCGGTGACCATCTCGGCGGTCCGGAGCCGCCAGCGCGGCGGCGCCATCGGCTTCACCGTGCTGACGCTGGTGCTGGTGTACGCCCTGGCGGAGAACGTCGTCGAGAAGCCGGACGGCATCACCATCTCGGCGCTGTTCATCCTCGGCATCATCGCGGTGTCGCTGATCTCCCGGGTCACCCGTACCACCGAGCTGCGCGCCGAACGGATCGAGTTCGACGAGCCGGCGCGACGGTTCATCAGCGAGTCGCTGGCCCACGACGGGCAGTTGCACCTGATCGCGAACAAGCGCCAGGGCGGGTCGATGAAGGAGTACACGATCAAGGAACGGGCGCAGCGGGGCATGAACCCGGTGCCCGGCGCGTCCGACGTGCTGTTTTTGGAGATCGACGTGGTGGACCCGTCGGGGTTCAGCCAGGTGCTGTGCGTGCACGGGGTGGAGGTGGGCGGATTCCGGGTGCTGCGCGCCAGCAGTCCGGCCGCGCCGAACGCGATCGCCGCGATCCTGCTGGCGCTGCGCGACGCGACCGGGGTACGTCCGCACGCGCACTTCGAGTGGTCCGAGGGCAGCCCCATCGCGCACCTGCTGCGCTATCTGATCCTCGGCCGGGGGGACACCCCGCCGGTGGTGCGGGAGATCATCCGTCGTACCGAGCCGGACCCGCTGCGCCGCCCCGGCATCCATGTCGGCGGGTGACAGCCTGCGCCGTCTGATGCCGAAAAAGATGAATGGCAGCACTATTCACGTTCACACCATCCTGTCCGTATTGCGGTCATATCGTGACCTCTGGTGGTCGGCGGCACGTCCGGCCCCCCGCGCCCGAATGGGACGCGGTCACGGCACGTACGCAGGAAGGCAGGAACCCGGATGTCCATGTACCGACCAGGAGACCGCGAAGCTCGACCTCGACGGCGGTCCCGATGGTTCTTAGCCGGCGGACTCCTGGCGGGGAGCCTGGTGGTGGGCGCGGCCGGGGTGGCCGGCGTCGCCGCCGCCGCCGATCGTGACCTCTCCCTCGGAGTCCTGGGCAGGTTGACCGCCGCCGACCGCGACGACGACCGGCGCTCCGGCGACCGGTCCACCCCCGAGCGCGGCGGGGACGACGCCGAGCGGGGCCGGCCGCAGACGCCGGGCACCGGCAAGCGCGGCGTGGTCGAGGTGCCGTGCGACGCGGCGAAGCTGGTGGCGGCGTTGGTGACGGCCAACGCGGAGGGCGGCGCCGAGCTGCGGCTCGCGCCCCGGTGCCGGTACACGCTGACCGAGGCGTTCCACGAGACCGACCAGTACGACGGCGGTATCCGCGACGCCCGGGAGCAGGCCGACGCCGCGGAGACCCCGGGGGACGCCGACGCACCGCCGCACAACCCGGCCGACGACACGGCCGGTCTGCCGGTGATCTACCAGCCCATCACCATCGACGGCGCCGGCGCGACCATCGCCCGTGACGCCCAGGCCGAGGCGTTCCGCTTCTTCACCGTCCGCGACGGCGGCGAGCTGACCCTGCGCGACGTCGAGCTGCACAACGGCCGCTCGGCCATCGAGGGCGGCAGCGTGCACGTCGTGCACGGCGCGACGGCCGTGGTGGAACGGGTCACCGTCACCCAGAGCACGTCGCTGTCGCCCGAGGGCGGCGGCGGTGGGATCTTCAACGACGGCAACATGGTGGTCACCGACTCCACGTTCATCGGCAACAGCGCCTCCGGCGCCGCGGGCAAGGGCGGGGGCCTGCTCAACGGCGGAGTGCTGACGCTCAAGCGTTCGGAGTTCCACCACAACAGCGCCAACGGCTACGGCGGCGGGCTCGGCAACTACCGGGGCGCGGCCGACGTGGAGAGCACCAGCTTCGCGCAGAACAGCGCCGGGCAGGGCGGCGGCCTGGCCAGCTTCTCGGCCCGGACCAAGGTGTACGACACCGAGTTGCTGAACAACACCGCGCAGGTCGGCGGCGGCGCCGCCAACTCCGACGCGGTGCTGGTGATGCGCAAGATGACCATCCGCGGCAACACCTCCACCGTCAACGGCGGCGGCATCTCGACCGTCAAGGGGCTGCTGCCCCTGGATGACAGCGTGGTGGCCGGCAACACCACCCACGGCATCGGGGGCGGCATCTACACCGAGAAGTCCAACCTGCTCGTACGCGGCAGCGACGTCACCGGCAACGAGGCGGTGGGCGCGACGTCCAAGGGCGGCGGCATCTACGCCACCGCGGGCGCGGTGGCGCTCTACACGAGCAAGGTCACCCACAACGCGGCCACGGTGAAGCCGGGCGGCATCTTCGCCGAGCACGCCCAGGTCAAGATCGATGACGAGAGCGTGGTCGTCGAGAACGAGCCCACCAACTGCGAGGGCAGCGCCGTACCGATCGCACACTGCTTCCGCTGAGCTTCCGCCCATCCTGAGCCCAGCACGCCCGCCCGGCAGCCGTCCGGGCGGGCGTGCTCGCGTGCCTGACCAGCCGGTCCGGGTCTCGGCTCCACCACCGATGGCCGCGCTGGTTCAGCCGTTCGAGCCCAGCGCGCGCAGCCGGCCGGACAGGTCCGCGGCGAAGAAGTCGAGGAAGCCGTCGGGGTCCGGACCGGCGTTCTGCAACACGATGTGGTCGAATCCGGCGTCGACGTACGACCGGACCTTCGCCACGTGCGCCTCGGGGTCGGGGCCGACGGCGAACAGCGCACGGACGTGCTTCTCCTCGACGTGCGCGCTCGCCGCGTCGAAGTTCACCGGGTTGGGCAGCTCGCTCATCACCTTCCACCCGGTGACCAACCACCGGCTCGTCTGCAACACCGCCTGCACCGCCTGCTGCTCGTCGGTGGCCCAGGCGAGCGGCACCTCGGCGTAGCGGGGACCCGACCCGCCGGCGCGCCGGTAGTGCTCGACGATCGAGGCGTCCGCATCGGTGGCGAACAGTCCGTCGCCCAGTTCGGCGGCGAGCCGGGCGGACGCCTCTCCGCTGGCCGCGACGGCGATCACGGGTGGGGTGTCGGGCAGGTCGAAGACCTGGGCGTCCTCCAGGTGCAGGTGCCGTCCCTCGTACGACTGGTAGCCGCCCTGCCAGAGCAGGCGGATGATCTCCAGCGCCTCGCGCAGCCGTTCGTGCCGTCCCCGTACGCTCGGGAAGCCCTGTCCCACGACGTGTTCGTTGAGCCGTTCACCGGCTCCGACGCCGAGGGTGAACCGTCCGTCGGAGATCAGCCCCATGGTCGCCGCCGCCTGCGCGATGATCGCCGGGTGGTAGCGCACCGTCGGGCAGGTGACGCCGGTGGCGAGGCGCAGCGTGGTGGTTCGGGCCGCGATCGCGCCCAGGACGCTCCAGGTGAAGGACGAGTGGCCCTGCGCCTCCAGCCAGGGGTGGTAGTGGTCGCTCATCTCGACGAAGTCGAAACCGGCCTCCTCGGCCCGGACGGCCTGCCGGATGATCTCCTGTGGCCCGAAACCCTCCGAGGCCAGCTTGTAGCCGATCTGCATTGGCGCGCCCCCGACATCCGTTCCTCCGGCCCCTGACGCCACCCGGTTCCCGACCACCAGACCAACAAACGCCGCCCAACCCCCAACCCAGCCCCCTAGGACGCCCCACAGGAACCGACCCCCGTCACGCCCCACCCCGTGCCTCCCACCCGTCGATCATGAAGTTGTTGCCTCGACGCGCCGGCCGGGCGGGCAACAACTTCATGATCGACGGCAGCTGGAGGGTGGTGTCCTAGGACGCTCTAGAGGGTGTGCGGCCTCGGGTCGAGACGAAGTGGTAACTCATGACGGCGAACGCGGGGTCGCGTACCAGTCGGCGGAAGGCGGCGAGCTGCTGCGGTGACAGCCCCGCCGCCAGCAGGTCCGGCTCCAACTGGCGGGAGTTCGTCTCGTAGAGCGACGTGCCGGTCGACCCGCCGGCCCAGCTCTGCGAGTGGGTGACGGTGTCGACGTCGGTCAGGCCGGCGAGGGTCATCTCGGTGTGCACGTCCTGCGCCCACCCGAGGTCGGCGCCGTGGTCCTGGAGCACGCCCATCATGGTGTCCATCACCTGCGCGAACAGCTTCGCCGCGTCGTCGCTGGGCGCGGTCAGCACGCGTACCGGGGTGGTGCAGTCGAACTCCTCGACGACCAGCCAGCCGCCGGGGGCCAGCGCGCCGGCGAGCGTACGCAGGACCCGCCGGCGCTCGGGCAGGTGCAGCAGCACCAGGCGGGCGTGGACCAGGTCGAACGTGTCCCCGGGCGGAAGATCGGCGCGTACGTCGTGGCGGCGCACGCTCAGGTTGCCGTCGGCCACCAGGTGCGTGGGGTCGATGTCGGTGGCCAGCACGCTACCGTCCCCGCCGACCGCGCGGGCGATCCGCCGGGCCATCGAGCCGCCACCGGCCCCGACCTCCCAGCAGCTCGACCCGAGGCGCAGGACGGGGCGGGCCAGGCGGCGCATCGTGATCGGGTCCAGGAAGGACTCCAGCGCCCGCATCTGCGGTACCGCGTCCGGTGCGCCGTTGTCGAAGGTGTACGTGCCGTTGCTGGTCGGGGTCGCCATTCGTCTTCCGCCTCTCCGAGTGGGTGACTGCGGGGTGTCGGCCCCGAGCAGGGGACCTACGGGGTGTCGGCCCCGAGCGGGGGACCGGTTGACTACGGGGTGTCGGCCCAGAGCCGAGGGATCGCTCCGGTACCCGGGGGTGTGGTGGTGGCGGTGATGCCGACCATCGCCTCCAGGCGGCCCGGGTCCCTGCGCGCCTCGGCGGTCGGCCGGTCGTAGACCACCCGGCCGTACTCCAGCACCGCCACCCGGTCGGCCATCTCGATCGCGTGGCGGAGTTGCTGTTCGACGAGGAGCACGGTCAACCCGTTCGCGGCGAGGTGACCGACGAGGTCGCGGACCCGCGCGGCCAGGTCGGGCGCGAGCCCTTCGCAGGGTTCGTCGAGCAGCAGCACCCGTGGTTGGCCGAGCAGCGCGCGGGCGATGGCCAGCATCTGCTGCTCGCCGCCGGATAGTTCGCATCCGCGGTGTCGCAGCCGTACCCCCAGGCGTGGCAGCAGTTCGAGGATCCGGGCCACCGTCCAGCCCTCCCCGCCGGGTGTCGCGGCCCGCCAGGGCGCCGCCGCCAGCACGAGGTGCTCCGCCACCGTCAACCGGGAGAAGACCCGCCGGCCCTGCGGTACGAGGCCGACGCCGGACTGGGCGACCCGGTGCGGTTGCCGGCCGGCCACGTGGACGCCGCCGATCTCGACGCGGCCGCTGGAGGCGCGGACCAGCCCGGCGATGGCGTGGACGAGGGTGCTCTTGCCGGCGCCGTTGCGACCCACCACGGCCTGGATGGTGCCCGGCGGCACCCGCAGGTCGACGTCGTGCAGCACGGTGCCCCCGGCGTAGCCGGCGCAGAGCCGCTCCACGTACAGCATCAGGACACCCCGTCGGCGTAGGCCCGCCGCACCAGCGGCGAGGTACGGATCTCGTCCGGTGTGCCGGCGGCCACCGTCCGGCCGTCGCGCAGCACGGTGACGGTGTCGCAGAGGGCGTACACCAGGTCCAGGTGGTGTTCGACAAGCAGCACGGCGACCTGTCGGGGCAGGGCCGCCAGCAGCTCGGCGAGCCGGCCGACCTCGGTGGCGGACAGTCCGGCCGCCGGTTCGTCGAGCAGCAGCAGGCGGGGACGGCCGGCGAGGACCATCGCGATCTCCACCTGCCGGCGCTGCCCGTGTGCGAGCTGGCCGGCGGGTACCGTCGCGAGGTCGGACAGTCCGAGTTGGTCGAGCAGCGCGGTGGCTCGCTGTCGGGCGGCGTCCCGGGTTCCACCGGGCCACCAGCGGCGTGGCCGGATCGTCCGGGGCATCGCGGCGACCTCGATGTTCTCGCTGACGGTGAGGGTCGCGAAGACGGCGGGCCGCTGGTGTGTGCGGTCGATGCCGCGTCGGGCCCGTGCCGCCGGTCCGAGCCGGCTGACGTCGCTCCCGGCGAAACGCACCCTGCCGTGCTGCGGGCGTGTCGTCGCACCGAGCACGTTGAGCAGGGTCGTCTTGCCGGCTCCGTTGGGCCCGATCAGGGCGTGGCGCTGGCCGTCGTGCACGCACAGGTCGACGTCGGTGAGCGCGGCGAGCGAGCCGTACCGCACGGTGACGTTCTCGGCGCTGAGCAGGCAGGTCATACCCGCAGCTCCGGTGTCGTGTCGCGCGCGCGGGTGGGCGTCGCGACCGGATGGACGGTCGTGGGCGCGGCCTGCCGCGGCGCGGGCCGGCGGATTCGCGTGACGCCGGTGGGCAGGAGGTAGACCGTCGCCACGAACAGCACGCCCAGCACCAGCGGCGCGTGACCGGGCAGCACCCCGAACAACCAGTCGCGTACGGCGATGACGAGGACCGCGCCCACCAGTGCGCCGCCGACCGACACGGTGCCGCCGACGACAACGCCGAGCAGCAGCAGCGCGGACGTGTCGAAGCCGAAGTCGGCGGGGGAGATGTACTGCTGGGCGACGACGAGCAGGGAGCCGGCCGCGCCGGCGATCGCCCCGGCGGCGACGTGCGCGCCGGACAGGTACAGCGGCACCCGGTGCCCGCTGGCCCGCAGCCGCGCCTCGTCGTCGCGACCGGCCCGCAGCAGCAGCCCGCTCCTGGTCCGCACCAGCAGCAGGACCGCGCCGACGAGGGCCGCCACGACGATGAGGGTGTAGACGTACCGGGCCCGGTCCGAGGCCAGCACCGGCAGTCCCCACAGCGGACGGACCGGGGTGATCCCGGCCAGGCCGTCCGTGCCGCCGGTCACCGATCGCCAGCGTCCGAGGACGGTCACGACGAGCTCGCCGATCGCCAGGGTGATCATCAGGACGATGACGCCCCGGGCCGGCACCACCAGCGGCAGCGTCACCGCCGCGAGGGTCGCCCCGGCCAGCGCGGCCACGGCGACCTGCACCACGCCGACGTCGGAGATCTGGCTGCCCAGCACCGCGCTGGCGTACGCGCCGGCGGCGTACGGCGCGGTCTGGCCCAGCGTGGGCTGGCCGGCGACACCGGTGAGCAGTGCCACGCTCACCCCGACCAGGCCCAACGCCAGCGTCCGGGCGAGGATCGCCGCGGTGTAGTCGTCGACCACCCATGGGGCCGCGACCAGGCCGGCGAGGACGAGCGCGGCGACGGCGACGCGTACCCGGCGGAGCACCCGCTCCCTCACGTCGCCGCCCACCGCAGGGCCAGGCCGCGCGCTCGCACGGCGAGCACGGCGGCCATGGCGGCGAACAGCAGGAACGGGGCGGCGGACGGCAGCAGCGCCACGCCCAGGGTCTGGATCTCGCCCACCGCGAGGGCCGCGAGCAGGGTGCCCGTCATGGACCCGAGCCCGCCGAGGACGACGACGACGAGCGACAGCAGCAGCACCGTGTCGGCGGTGTCCGCGCCGGGACCGATGATGGGCGCGCCGAGAACCCCGGCCGCGCCGGCCAGCGCGCCGCCGGCGGCGAGCACCCCGGCGCGGATCCGCGCCGGGCTCACGCCCAGGCAGGCGACCATCTCCGGGTCGTCCACGGCCGCGCGGACCAGCATCCCGGCCCGGGTCCGCCGCACCACGAGGTAGAGACCGGCGGCGAGCGCCGCCGCCACGACGATGAAGACCAGCCGGTACGCGGCATAGCGGTGCCCGGCGACCGCCACCGACCCGTCGAGGGCGGCCGGGACCCGTACCTGCGGGTCGTCGGGGCCGAAACCGGCGACGAGGAGGCTGCCGCCGGCGAGCGCCACCCCGAAGGTCAGCAGGGCCTGGGTGAGGTGGTTGCCGGTGGCGACCGGCGTGAGCAGCGCGGCGAGCACCACACCGGCCGCGGCGGCGGCCAGCACACCGACCCCGAGGGCCAGCGCCAGACTCGCCCAGCCGCCGTCGAGCACCGCTGCGGCGGTGTAGCCGCCGATGGCGTAGAGCATGCCGTGTGCCAGGTTGAGGATGTTGGCGACGCCGAAGCAGAAGACCAGGCCCGCCGCGGCGACGAACACGAGCAGCCCGTAGGCGACACCGTCCAACGCCGGGATGAGGTACGGGTCGATCCGGTTCGTGCCGGCCGCCACGGTGCTCACCGGCCGATGGTCGCGAGGTCGCCCACGACGGTGTTGGACAGCGCCCGGCCGTCCTGGCGGACCTGACGCAGGTACCACTTCTGCACCGGCGAGTGCGTGACCGAGGAGAACTGCCAGGCGCCGCGCGGGCTGGCGATCTGCCCGAGCTTGCCGATCTGCTCGTTGATGGCCTCGGGTGTCGGGTCGTTGCCGGCGGCCCCGATGGCGCGGTCGAGCACCGCCGCCGCGTCGTACGACGCCAGGGCGTACGTCGTCGGCGACCCGTCGTGCTTGGCCTTCCACGCCGCGACGAAGTTGCGGTTCTCGGCGTTGTCGAGGTCGGGGGAGTAGTTGAGCACGGAGTAGATGTCCCGGGCCGCCTCGCCCTGGGCGTTGAGCACGCCGCCCTCGGTGAGGAATCCGGCCGCGTACAGCGGGATGTCCTTGATCTCGGACTGCGCGTACTGCTTGACGAAGTCGACGGCGGCGCTGCCGGCGTAGAAGGTGTAGACCGCCTGCGCGCCGGAGGCCTTGATCCGGGCGAAGTACGGCGTGAAGTTGGTGGTGGCGGGGAACGGAGTGAAGGTGGTCTTGCCGTCGGGGTTGGCGAGCGTCCCGCCGGCCTTGGCGAAGGCCTCGGTGAAGCCGCGCAGCTCGTCCCAGCCGCCCTGGTAGTCCGGGCCGATGGCGTACACCGAGCCCTTGACGTTGTCCTTGACGTGCTGGGCGATCGCGGCGCCCGGCTCGTCGGAGAGGTACGAGGTGTGCCACACCCGGGAGACGTCCTTGATCTCCGGCCGGCCGTTGGAGCCGACGAGCGGGACCTTGGTCTCCTGTAGCAGGGGGTAGACGCCGGCGACCGAGCCGCCACCGACGATGCCGGTGAGCGCGGCGACGCGGTCCTGCTTGAGGAGCTTGGTCGCCGCCGGCACGGCGGTCGCGGCGCCGTTGCCCTCGTCGGCGACGACGAGGTCGACCTGCCGGCCGCCGAGCTTGCCGTCGTGGGTGTCCAGGTACAGCTCGAAGCCGTCGCGGATCTCCTTGCCGACGGACTGGTACGTCCCGGACAGCGACGCGAGGAGGCCGATCTTGATGGAACCGCCGCCGGTCGTGCCCGGTTCGTCGTCGGCGCAGGCCGTGCTCACGGCGAGCACGAGCGCGAGCAGCGTGGCGCCAACGGCACGGCTACGCGCAGGGGTATTGCGGGACATGTCGTCTCCAGGGGAAGAAGGAGGGGGTCGGTCGGTGGATCAGCGGGTGCGGGCGAGCGCCGCTCGGGCGGCGGGGGTCAGCGCGTCGCCGATCCGGTTCGCCAGCTCCGTCATCTCGTAGGACACCTTGCCCACGTCGCAGTCGGGCGCGGCGAGCACGAGCAGCGACGCCCCGTCGTTGAAGGCCATCGAGAACATGAAGCCGCCCTCGAGCTGGGTGACGTTGGAGATCACCGCCCCGGCGTCGAAGAAGGCCGCCGCGCCCCGCAGGAGGCTGACCAGGCCGCTGCCGGTCGCGGCGAGCTGGTCCGCCCGGTCCGGCGGCAGGTCGCGGGTGGCGGCCACCATCAGGCCGTCGCTGGAGATGGCGATCGCATGGCTGACCTCGGTCGCGCGCTCGGCGAAGCTGTCCAGCAGCCAGCCGAGGTCCTGGTGGTCGGTCACGTGCTCTCCCTGTCGGTCACGAGTTGCCGAGGTTGATCGGGGTACGCCGGCGGGCCGCCACTCCGCGCGCGTACGCGGCCATCGCGGTGGCGACCTGGGCCGGGTCGCGGTACTCGGAGCGTTGCTGCGGAGCGGGCGGGGTGACGCCGCCGGGCACCAGGTGTCGCTGCGGTTGTCGTTTGGGCAGGCCGGTGGTGGTGGTCGTGGCCACCTCGGGCGTCTGCGCCTGGGCGGCGGTACGCCACGCGTCGTCGGCCGGGCTGGACCACTGGCGGCCGTTCGGGGCGTCCACGACGTCGGTGTGGAACCAGTGGTTGACCTCTTCGAAGATGAGCAGCTCCTCGGTCGGCGCGTCACCGGTGTCCACCCGGGACGTCGGATGGAACACGGGCGCCGCCGGCAGCGTCCGTGGGGCGGGGGCGCGCCCGGCGGTCGGTTCCCCGCCCGGCCGGTACGGGGGCGGGGCGGTGGACGTGCGGGCGGCCCGCCGGGACAGTCGGCCGGGTGCGAGCAGGTACTCCTCCGGCGGCAGTGATCGGATCATGGCGGCGGGCAGCGTCGCCTCGGCGAGGGTGCCGCGTCGGGGACCACGGCGCAGTTGGACGCTCGCGCCGAGGCGGGCGGCGAGCTGGCCCACGACGACCAGGCCCATGGCTCGGACGGCGGCGACGTCGATGGCGGGTGGCCGGGCCAGCAGCTCGTTGAGTTGCTGCAACCGGTGCGGGGGCAGGCCCACGCCCTCGTCGCTGATCTGGACGATGACCCGGTCGCCGAGGCTGCGGCCGCTCACCCAGGTCTCGCTGCCCGGCGGTGAGTAGGCCGTCGCGTTGTCCATGAGTTCGGCGAGCAGGTGCACGACCTCGTCGACGGACTTGGCGGCCACCGCGACGTCGCCGTCGACCATGCCGAGCCGGATCCGCGCGTAGTGCTCGATCTGGGACTGGGCGGCCTGGAGCACCTGTTGCAGGGGGACGTCGTGTTGGCGTACCCGGCCGACGCCGACGCCGCCCAGCACGAGGAGGCTGGCGTTGATCCGGCCCATCCGGGTGGCCAGGTTGTCCAGGGCGTAGAGCTGGTGCAGGCGGTCGGGGTCGGTCTCGTCCCGTTCGACCCGGTCGACCTGTGCGAGCACGGCGTCGACGAGCCGCTGTTCGCGTCGACTGAGGTGGATGAAGATGTCGGCGGTGTTGGCGCGCATGACGGCCTGCTCGGCGGCGGTCCGCACGGCGGCCTGGTGCACCGCGCTGAACGCCTGTCCGAGTTCGCCGATCTCGTCGTCGCTGGACGCCTCCAGGGCTGCCGTGGACTGTTGGCGGGCCAGTTCGTCGGGGTCGACACTGGAGCTGTCGGGGCGTTGCAGCCGGGCCACCACGGCGGGGAGCTGTTCGAACGCGACGGCGTTGGCCGCGTCGCGCAGGCGGCGCAGCCGGCGGGTGATCTGCCGGGCGACGGCCCAGGTGACCAGGGCGGTCAGCACCAGCGCCAGCAGTACGCCGACGGCCTCGGCGACGGCCCGGCGGCGCTGATCGGCGTACGCGGCCCGCACGTCGTCGAGCACCGCCACGTCGACGCGGCCCCGAAGGTCGGCCAGGCGGGCGGCGCGCTGCTGCGTCGTGGTGACCCAGTCGGCGGTCGCGAGGCGCAGCGGCGACCCCGGTTGGGCGCGGTTCACCTCGTCCTGCATCCGTTGCAGGGCGAGCGCCTCCTTGCCGGTGCCGGCCTGCTCCCACCACTGGCCCCACTCGGCCGGGGCGAGGGCCAGGAACGACAGGCTGGACTCGGTGTAGCTGGTGCGGGCGGCGGTGATGTCCTGCTGGGTGGCGGGGGTCAGCTCACCGGCCGCGACGGCCCGCAGGACGGCGACCTGCTGCTGGCCGATCGCCTCGGCGGTCTTCGACAGCGCGGCCGAGGCGCGGATGCCGTCGGCGAGCCGCGCGTTGACGACGCCGTGCGAGACGTTGTCCCGGAAGGTGATGAGGTCGGCGATGGCGATGCGGTAGCTGAACGTCATCGCGGACACCGAGGCGTGTTCCGCCGTCCGGACCTGGGTGCGCAGCGGGGCCAGGCCGTCGAGCGCGGTGTCGACGCGGCGCAGGAGCGCGGCGTTGGCGTCGGTGGGCACCCGGTCGCGCTGGCGGCGGTAGCGCGCGACGGAGGCGTCGGTGGCGGCCATCTCCGCGCCGAAGGCGTCCTGCTGCTCGGCGGCGGCGTTGGTGAGCAGGTCGGCGGCGGCGACCCGTTCGCGTTGCAGCCGGTACGCCAGGTCACCGGCCTCGGCGCCGAGGCGCGCCAGCACCTCCAGGTCGCTGGCGCGGGTCGTCTGGCGGGCGCTCTCGGTCAGCGCCAGGCCGGCGAACCCGATGACGGCGACCAGTGGCGCCGCCACGATGAGACGCATACGGCCGGCGATCTTCCAGCCGCGCTGGCGGGTCGGGTAGGGTCGGGCCGCGTGGGACCTCGTGCTCGACGCCAAGATTGACTCCCACGACTCGTCGATGACGGTCTATACGCACCTTGCCGAATGCAAGTCCCATTCCGCCGGAACCCGCGCTCGGAGGCCAGACCTCGCGGTGGTACAAACTGGCCGTACCAGCATCTGTACCCAGAGTCAGCGACCGGTGTCGCGGCGCCTCCGGTCGCGGCGGGACGCGCTCAGCGCTGGTCGTCGAGGCGCTCGGGCCCGCGCCGTGGTCCGGCGTCGTCCGCCTCGGGTTGGCTGCTGAGCACCTGGCCGATCAACTCGCGCAGTTCGTCGATGGCGTCCACCACGGCGCCCGGGTCGCGCGCGTCGCGACGACCGCGTTGGCGCGGCACGGGTGGGTCGAGGCGAGCACGGTCCGACGATCGTGGGCCCCGTCGTCCGTCCGCCGCCAACTGCTCGGCGGCGACCTGCGGCCACAGCGACGCCAGTCGGCCCCCGGTGTCGAGCACGTCGTCGCAGCGGACCGCGAACTCCTGGCTGCCGAAGCGGCGGCCCGACTCCACCGCCGCGACCGTCTCCCGGCTGAAGCGCACCAGGTCCGCCAGGGCCCGCTGGGTCAGGCCCCGCCGTACCCGGCAGGCGCGCAGCTCCCACCGGAACTGTTGGCTGGCCGCGGAGTACGCGGCGCTCGGCGGGGGCGTGTGCTCCATGCGCTCACCTTCGTGGCGCCCGCGAATCAGCGGCGGGCATCAGATCTAGATTGACCGATGGGCCGGACATTCATAGGGGGCAATTCTTAACCCTTGACACGATGGGTGTGAAGACGTGCGCGATGAATTGTCGCGCAATGCGCGAGAGATCCACGCCGCCGACTGCTCCTACGGTGCCGACAGCGTCCTGCCGATAGGACCCGGTGGGGCGTCGGGCCGCCGCGCCGGTCGACGCCGCCGTGGCCCGCCTCGTCACGCGGCCTGTGCCGTGGCCGGGGTCGCCTCCGGAACGTCGGCGGGCATGCGAACGTCGATTGTCGCGACAAGAGAGTGGTGCGCCCGGAACGACACATTGGGCGCGAACGAACGGCGATGGTCGGAGGAGAGGCTCAGGCCGGGAATGGCCGCGGCGAGGCGCGTCAGAGCGACGTCGGCCTCCAGCCGCGCCAATGCCGCGCCGATGCAGAAATGCGGTCCGTGCCCGAACGACAGGTGATCGCCGGCGTCGGTGCGGTGCGGATCGAACCGGTCCGGTCGGTCGAACACCGAAGGGTCCCGGTTGGCCGCCCCGATCATCAGCAGGCAGCGCGCGCCCGCCGGAATGGTGACCTCGCCCAGGGTGACGTCCCGCCGGGTCACCCGCAGCCAGCCGTCGATGGCGGGCGCGAACCGGAGGGTCTCGGTCACGAAGTCGGGCACGGATCGCGGGTCGTCGACGAGCGCCCGCCACCGTCGCGGGCTGGACAGGGCCGCGTCGAGCGCGTGGGCGAGCAGCCCGGCGGTCGTCTCGTGCCCGGCCACCAGGAGGTTGAAGGCGAGGCTCGCCACCTCCGGCACCGTCAGCACGTCGTCGTCATCGTCGCGGTAGGCCAGGGCGCGGCTGATGAAGTCGGTGCCGTCGGCCCCGCTGTCGAGTCGCTGCCGCACCAGGTCCTGGCAGTAGCGCCAGAAGTCCAGCAGGCCCTGGGCCAGACGTACCTGCTCGTCCGGGTCCGGTTGCCCCCAGACGAGGGCCACCTGGCCGTCCGCCCACCGCCGGATCTCCTCGACGTCGCCGTCGGGAACCCCGAGGATGTCCAGGATGACCAGCAGCGGGAGCTCGGTGGTGAACGCGCTGACGAGATCGACCCGCCGGCCCTGCTGGGCGACGAGCCGGGACACCAGGTCGTCGACGCGTCGGCGGACGATCTCGCCGTACTCGGCCTCGGCCCGGTCGGCGGTGTTGGCGAAGGTCGCTCGCAGGGCGCGGCGGGTGCGAGGGTGTACCGGCGGGTCGGCGGCGGCCGTGGTCGGCGGCGCGTCGATCTGCGTGACGATGCTCATCGCCCGCGGGCAGACCTGGTAGACCGGAACGAGGGTGAGGGCGTTGCCGAACGTCGTGGCGTCGGCGAGGGCACGCCGGACGTCCGCGTGTCGACTGATCAACCACAGGCCCAGGTCCTCGGCGTACAGCGCCCGGCCGGGATCGTCGAGAATGCGTCGCCAGGTGGCGGCCGGATCGCTGAGATAGGCCCCTGAGTACGGATTCAACTGCATCGAATGCCTCCTGACACACCGCACGAAATCAGCGGCGCTCGCATTCCGTCCGTCCTGCGAGGCGGGCCGACAATGGTGGGATCCGCCGCCTGCTCCTCACGGTGCGCTGCTCCGATGCGTAAGTCAAGATTGGTGTTTATCTATTTAGCGGTGCTGTCATTTGTCGAATGCAGGACCGTATCGGCGCTGGCCGGCTGCACCTTGCAGGCCGGTGGTTGCCCCGAGCTGTCGTACCCGCGCTTTCCATTTCGGGGCAACGATCGCCCCGGCCGCGGGTGACGCCACCGCGCCCGCCGTCGGCCGGGGCACGGCCGGCGGCGGGCGCGGATGGACGGATCAGGAGTACGGAAGGCGGAGCACCGACTGGTTGCCGATGCCCAGGGTGGTGGGGTTGTTGCCGATGGCCGACCACACCTCCACCCGGACGGTGCCGTTGCTCAACGTGCCCAACGTCCCGGTGGCCGAGGCCAGGCCGGCGCTCTGGGTGTAGTGCTCGTAGCCGGCGACCGGGTCGGTGGCGAAGTAGCGCCAGGTCTCCGTCCGGTCCCAGCTGCCGTTGCCGGTGAGGTCGTAGGAGACCCGCACCTGTGTGCCGTTGCCGACGGCCGTTCCCGCGTCCAGGAACAGGTCGAATGCGGTCTGCGCCCCGGAGTAGGTGAGGTTGAGGCCGGTCGCCGTGAAGACCTGGGCGTTCGTCGGCGTACCGTCGTGGTTTCCGTTGGCGGCCGCGACCGTGGTCGTGGTCGCGCTGCCGGCGTTGCCCAGCCCGCCACCGGCGAGCAGGTACCGCGTCGGCGAGCCCGAGCTGGGCGGCGGCGTGGTCGGCGGCGCCGTCGTGGGCGGTGCCGTCGTCGGTGGCGCGGTCGTGGGCGGCGCGCTGGTCGGCGGTACGCCGCCCGAGGCGTTGCCACCACTCCAGGTGTACGCCCCGGTGGTGGCCGTCCGTCCGGCCCCGACGGTGAGCCGCGTGCCGTTGGAGAACGTGACGGTGATGGGGTTCGCGGTCGGGTTCGATGCCACGTAGGTGCGTGCGCCGTTGCGGGAGAACACCGCGCTGAGCGGGTGGTTGGCGCTCACCGAGGTGTCGACGGTGCCGAGTGCCGCGAGGTTACGGATCCAGTGGAAGGTGTGCGCCCGACTCTCGCCCTCCTCCGGGGTGTAGCCCGGGTTGGCGCGCAGGTTGGCCAGAGCCGCGTCGGGGTCGCCGAGGGCCTGGAACTGCCAGAGGATGTCCTGCCACACCGTCGGCGGCCCGCCGTTGTTGCGGACCAGTTCGGCGTAGTTCGTGCGGACGTACGCCGGGTTGGCGCCCAGGTAGAGGTGGCCACCCGTGACCGGCAGCAGGTTGATGCCCTGGATCATCTCCGGCTCGCCGCTGAACCAGGTGGCGTACGCCCCACCGTCGCCCCAGACCATGCCGACGGTGGAGTGCCCGAACGCGGCGGGGAAGTTCTGGTCGCTGACGTCGAACCAGTACTCCTGGATCGCGGCGGCCTGCGTCGTGTAGAGGAAGATGCCGGCGTCCCGGACGGCGCTGTCGCCGGTGACCTGTCCCCACTGGATGAGGGCGTTGGCGAAGTTCATTCCCTCCGAGGACGACTCCTGGTTGTTGCCGGAGCCGAACGAGCCGTGCCCGGACGCCCAGTCGTGCCCCGCGTAGATGTCGAAGTCCCGCAGGTACGGGAAGCGGGTGTCGTCGCGGCGGTAGTTGTTGGCGTCGCGGATCAGCAGGTCCACCATGCCGCCGTAGCGGCTGCTGGCGGCCCACGACGGGTCGAACTTGGCAAGCGTCGCGGCGGCGGCGATGTAGTAGCCGTAGTGGAAGTGGTGGTCGTTGAGCTCCTGGTCGGAGCCGTACGACGCCGGGTAGCCGATCAGGGTGCCCCAGTTGGCGTCGTAGTAGAAGACCCTGCTGGTCTTGCCCGTGGAGGCGGTGAACCAGTCGGTGAGCGTGGAGCGGATCGCGTTCAGCGCGCTGTCGCGGGTGGTGGTGTCGTTGACCAGGTCGGCGATCTCGGCGATCCGGGCGGCCCGGCCGAGCCCCTTGCCGGTCCAGTACGTGTCGTTGCCGCGCTGGTCCATGGGGTTGCTCCGGGCCGCGGCCAGGTGACCGGTCAGCGTGGACAGGTCCGAGCCACTGCCGTCGCCGACGGCCGGCAACTCCGGCAGCACGCCCTGGAACGTCATGGCGGTACGGAACTGGCTGATCCCGGTGAGGACCTTCATCCGGCCCCGCGCCGACGGGTAGGTCGGCGTGATCGGGGTCGAGCCGGACAGGGACTTCCACTGGTGCGGGTAGAGGCTCACCACGGTCTGCGTGGCGCTGCCCTCGCGGGCGGTGGTGGTGAACGCGTACGTCGTGCTCAGGCCGTTGGTCGACGGGTCGTAGGAGTAGGAGACCCGGGTGCCGGTGACGTGGGCGTGCGCGTACCGGCCGTAGGTGGTGGCCAGATCGGCACGCTCGCCGGCGCTGCTCGTCGGTGGCAGCAGGGCCACCGAGAAGTAGCCGCGACCGGCCAGGGTGGACGAGATTCGGCCACCGCTGACGGTCCAGCTCGCGCCGCTCGGCGCGTACGCCGCGTAGTCGTGGCCGTTGACCCGGAAGCCGATGGTGGTCCCGCTGTTGGACCACACCTCGGGGGTGCCGGACGTGCCGATCACGGCGTCCCCGCCGCTGGCCTGGAAGTAGGCGAACGGCAGGCCGTGGCCGATGGTGGCGCGCAGGGTACGGGTCCCGTCGCTCCAGTACGGGCTGACCGTCCAGTCGGTCCAGCCGTCCACCTTGACCTGTCCGGCGGCGAGCCCGGCCACGCCGACGCGGATGTCCTGCACGTACGGGTAGTGGTACTCGCCGACGCCGGTCGCGGTGCCGCTGATGGCGGGAGTGGAGTTGGCCGAGAAGCCGAGCCCGTCGGTGAACGTGTCGTACGAGGTGGGGTGGGCGTGCAGGGGCTCGCTGAAGGCGCAGTCGGTGCGCTTCCAGAGCAGGGAGGACCACCAGTCGTTGGTGGGCACCGCTCCGGCGGGCGCGTTGGCGGTGGCGAACTGCCGGGGGTTGCTGGACATCTGTCCGCAGCCGGTGGGGAGAGCGCCGACGGGGGTGGTGGTGTAGCTGCCGGCGCCGACGGGGGCGGCCTCGGCGGCACGGGTGACGGGGATCGTGAGGCCACCGACGACCAGGGCCAGGGCGGTGGCGGCTGCCAGCGCCCATCGGCGGTGGGGGACGGGAGGTTTCATGGTGCCTCCATCGCGCGTCCGGGCGCGGATCGTGCCGCCCCGGCGCCATGCGTCTGAATTGTGGAAAACGTCGATCGAGAGAGCGCTCTCTCAGTCGGCACGGTAATCGACCGTCGAGATCCCCGTCAATGTGTCCGTTCGGTTGCGTGCGGATGTCGCGAACTGATCGCCCTAGCCCTCCGCAGCGCCGACTCCGTCCAGCTCGGCGTGCAGCGTCTCGGGCGCGCGCATCCGCCAGGCGTCCGTCACCAGCTCGGCGAGCCGGTCGACGTCGACCGCCGCCAGACGCAGCAGCACCAGCGGCAGGCCGTCGTACCCGGGCGTGGTGAAGAAGATCTCGGGTTCGCCGAGCAGCAGGGCCTGCTTCTCGGCCTCGTCCCCGACGAACAGCACCGCGATGTCGAGGCGGATCACCCGTGGCCTGCCCGGTGTGCGCTCCGGATAGGACCAGACGAAGCCCTTGTCGGCCACCCGGAAGTCGAAGCCCTCGCTGTCGATCTCGACCGTGTGGGGCAGGGCCAGGGCCAGGCGGCGGACGTCGTCGGCGTCAGCCACCGAGACCCCGCACGTCGCGCGCCATCCGCATGAGCCGAGAGTACGCACCGGCACCGACAAGGCTCAGCCGGACAGGTCGACGCCTGCGGCGCCCACGACCACCCGGTCGGCCTCGCGCTGGACGTAGCCGATCACCGCGGCCTGGCCCGGGTCGAGGTCCGGTGGCACGGCCAGCTCCACCTGCCCCCGCTCACCGTCCAGGGGTGTCGAGGCGAAGGCGCGTACCACGTTGTCCTGCCGCAGCGTCCGGCCGGCGTTCTCGCCACGGGCGATCGCGCTGTCCAGCCCGCGCTGCACGATCGCCATGTTCACCACCGCGCGCTCCGGCGGCCGCTCGACCCGGTAGTCCAGGACCATTGGCGTGCCGCCTCCACCGAGCTGCGTGACCGACACCGTCAGAGGCGCGGCGGCGGCCGACGTCAGGGCCGACGCGATCGCGCTCGCCGCCTGGCCACGGTCGGAGCCGACGAACTCCACGCTGCCGTTGACGATCATCTGCGGCGTGTAGAGACGTCCGGAGCCGAAGGCGCGGGCGTACGCCTCCTGCCGCGCGGTGTGTGCCGCGTCCGCGAACTGGTCGGGCCAGCCCAGGTCGTCCCAGTAGTCGACGTGGAAACCGAGGGCGAAGACGGGCTCCCCGCGCGTACGGGCGTCGCGCTCGATCTCGGTCAGCAGCTCCTCGGCCGGCGGGCAGCTGTTGCAACCCTGGGAGGTGAACAACTCCACGACGGCGACGCCGCCGCCCGCCGCCGACCGTGGCTGCGTCGATGGGTTCGTCATGACACTGCGGTTCCCGTTACCGCACCGACAACGCCTGGTCGGCGCGCCCCTTGTAGCACAAATCAGCCGTTCAGGGCGGCAGTGCCACTTACGGGCAATCAGCCTCTAAGCCGGATCTTCCTCCGATAGCTTGCCAATAAGAGAAAAACTCTCATTCTTCACGAGATGCGGCTAAGGAGTCAGTGATGAAGCGCAGCGTAGCGCTAGCGGCGGCCCTCCTGGTGGGTCTGACCAGCGCCGGAACACTCCCCGGTGCTGCCTTCGCCGACGGCGGCGGACCCGCCGGCGGCCACGACGAGCGCGGCGGCGGACACCACCGCGGCAGCGAGGGCGCGGTCTTCGTCCAGACCAACAAGGCCGAGGGCAACACCATCAAGGTGTACGACCGGGACGAGGACGGTCAGCTCAGCAAGGCGGGGGAGTACGAGACCGGCGGCCTCGGCGGCTTCACGATCGGCGCGCCCGTCGACGCGTTGGCGTCGCAGGGTTCGTTGACGTACCACCGTGGGCTGCTGTTCGCCGTGAACGCCGGCAGCAACACCGTGACCGTCTTCGACGTCGACGGCACCCGGCTGCACAAGCGGCAGGTGATCTGGTCCGGCGGCCTGCTCCCGGTCAGCGTCACGGTCCGCGACAACCTCGTCTACGTGCTCAACGCCGGTGGCGAAGGCTCGGTGCAGGGCTTCGAGCTGCACAAGGGGCGCCTGTCGCCGATCCACGGCGCCAACCGCTCGCTCGGTCTGCACAACGGCAACCCGCCCGCGTTCATGACCGCCCCGGCACAGATCAAGATCGACCCGGACCGCGAGTTCGTCCTGGTGTCGGCGAAGGCGGCCAACGTCATGTTCAGCTACGAGATCGGTCGCCACGGCGAACTGTCCCGCCACCCGGTCATCAGTGACGCCGGGTCCGCGCCGTTCGGCTTCACCTTCGACACCGAGGACTCGGTGCTGGTCACCGAGTCGGGCAGCAACGAGGTCAGCCGGTTCGACCTCGACGAGGACGGCGCCCTCGACCAGGTCGGGCCCTCGGTGCCGAACGGCCAGCAGGCGCCCTGCTGGATCCAGCGCGTCGGCGACTACTTCTACGTCGCGAACGCCGGCAACTCCACGATCAGCGCCTACCGGGTGGACGACGACGGCAAGCTGGAACTCGTCCACGCTGTCGCCGTCGACACCGGCGGAGGGGCGATCGACATGACCACCAGCGACGGTTTCCTGTACGTCCAGAACGCCGCCGCCGGCAACGTGCAGGGCTACGAGGTGAACGACGACGGTTCGCTCCGTCTCGTCACCACCGTCGAAGGCCTGCCGAAGTTCGCCGACGGCATCGGCATGGAGGGCATCGCCGCCTCCTGACGATCGACCGCCGCTGGTCCCGGTCGCTCCCGGCCGGGACCAGCGCACGCCGCCCCCGGTACATGACAAACGTGTGACAAATCAGCCCGTGGGCCGATCACCGGTTTCGGCGGGGCCGGCCGTGGGGCAACCAGACGTCGCTGACGACAACACATTCGGAAGGGACGGCCCCCGTGGAAATCCAGGGCTTCTTCACCGCGATCATCATCGGCCTGGTCATCGGCGCCCTCGGGCGTCTGGTGGTTCCCGGCAAGCAGAACATCTCGATCGTGCTCACCCTCGCGATCGGCGTGCTCGCCGCGATCCTCGGCACCCTCGTCGCCGGTGCCCTCGGCGTCGACGACACCGCCGGCATCGACTGGATCGAGCTGCTCCTGCAGGTCGTGTTCGCCGCGATCGGTGTGGCCGGCGCCGCCGCCGTGCTGGGCCGCCGGCGTCCCTGACGCCCCGCTCCCCGGGGGCCCGCCGGCCCCCACGCGCCCGTGGCGACGACTGGTCGCCACGGGCGCTGTGCTTGGATGATCCGGTGCAGTTCACCGTGACAGACGTGCCCGCCCGGGAGCGGTTCGAGGCGCGCGACGAGACGGGCGCGGTCGCCGGCATCGTCACCTACCAGCTGACCGGCGCCATCATCGCTTACACCCACACCGAGGTCGATCCGGCCTACGAGGGTCGGGGCGTCGGCTCGACCCTGGCGCGTGCCGTCATGGACGACGCGCGCGCCAAGGGCCGCAGCGTGGTGCCGATCTGCCCGTTCCTCGCCGAGTGGCTGGTGAAGCACCCCGAGTACGAGAACATCGTCGTACGGTCCACCCGCAAGGTGAAGTAGTCCCGCGCTCAGTGCCAGTCGCTGATCGCGACGTCGTCCGGCGCGGGCCTGCCGCGCCCGGTCTCCACCAGCTCCTTGAGGCTCATCAGGAACGTCGCCCACTTGGTGCTGCAGTGGTGCATGAACTCGCCCGGCTCCCGCCAGCCCTCGTGGGCGAACAGGACGATCGTGTGGTCTCCCCGCTGGTCGAGCCGCCAGTCCACCTCGGTGCCGACCCATTCCTCGGGCCCCTCGGTGACCCGCCAGCGGACGTGGCCACCGGGGTCCAGCTCAAGGACCTGCATGTCGAAGCCACCGACGTCGCCGAAGCGGAAGGCCAACTGCCCGCCGACCTCGCTGGTGCCGACCGTGTCGGTCGTCCACCAGCCGGCGAGTCCCTCCGGGGTGGCTACCGCGCGGTAGACGTCGTCGAGCGGTGCGACCACGCCGACCCGGTGCAAAATGTCGACCATCTCATTCTCCCTGGTTGTCGGTGCGGTGACGTTCGATCGTCTCGGCGATCCGCTTGATCCGGCGCAGGCGAGCGTCCCAGGTCGCCCCGACGGCGGTCAGTTGGGCGACCGCGCGGGCCAGTTGCGCCTCGTCGACCTGGTAGTGCCGCTCCCGGCCGGCCGGCGCGGAGTGGATCAGGCCCACCCGGTCCAGGACGGCCAGGTGCTTCGAGACGGCCTGGCGGGTGACGGGAAGTCGCTCGCTCAGTGACGTGGCGGTGCCGGGCCCGCCGGCGAGCAGCAGGTCGATCATGCTGCGCCGGATGGGATCTCCGATCGCCGACCACAGGGCGTCGTCGACTGCGGTGCTCATGACGTGGCGACCAGCCGGGTGACGTACGCGCCGAGGTTCGGGACGTAGTGGTTCCACCCGCTGACGTGGTCCTGGTACTGCTTCTCGAGCAGCGCCACCTCCCAGCCCATCTCGCGGAACCCGGTCTCCGTCATGCGGATGCGGGTTCCCGCGCCGACCGGGACGAGGTCGAAGGTGACCAGCAGCGACTGCCCCGTGCGGTCGGGCTCGGTGAAGCACCACCGGAAGGAGAACCGCTTCGGCGGGTCCACGTCGACGACGGCCAGGTCGACGGTCGTCGTCGCGCCCGTCTCGGCGTCGCGCCACACCAGCTCGCCGGGAGCGCCCGCGACCGGTTCGAACCGGGCGTCGTCGGGCCACCACTCGCGCACGTGCTCGGGCTGGCTGATGACCTCGAAGACCACCTCGGGCGAGGCGTTGACGTCGATGTCGCGTTCGATGACTCCGTACTCCATGCGTACCACCCTTTCGCAACCTTTGGTTGCGTCACGGTACAACGGCCCGGCGGCGGTGTGCAACCTTCAGTTGCGCGTTGCGCGGCCGGCACGAGGCGTGCGGTGACGGGTACGGTCCAGGTTGGCCGGCCTGTCCGGCCCGCGCCGTCGTCCGCCCACGTCCACCCCGGAGACCTGAACGATGACTGCCTCCACCCTCCGTGCCCTGCACCACGACCGCCCGGTCGGCGACCCGCTCGTCCTGCCGAACGCCTGGGACGCGGGCAGCGCCCGGGTCCTCGCCGACGCGGGCTACGACGCGCTCGCCACCCCCAGCGCCGGAGTCGCGGCCTCCCTCGGGTACGAGGACGGCTCGACCCCGCCCGCCGAGATGTTCGCCGCGGTGGCGCGGATCGTGCGGGCCGTGGCCGTACCGGTGTCCGCCGACGTCGAGGACGGCTACGGGCTGGCCCCCGCCGAGCTGGTCGAACGGCTGCTGGAGGCCGGCGCTGCCGGCTGCAACCTGGAGGACTCCGAGGGGCACGCCACCCTCAAGGACCCACAGCGGCACGCGGACTGGCTGGCCGAGGTGCGCGCGGCGGCCGGTGACGCGCTCGTCATCAACGCGCGCGTCGACACGTTCCTGTTCGGTACGGGCGACCCGGCCGACGCGATCGCCCGCGCGAGGCTCTACGTGGCGGCGGGCGTGGACTGCGTGTACCCGTTGCGGGCCCCCGTCGAGGTGCTTCCGGCGCTGCGGGAGGGCATCACCGGCCCCATCAACATGGCCGCCGCACCGAATCGGGAGTCGGTGGCCGAGCTGGCCCGCCACGGCGCCACCCGCATCACCTTCGGCCCGGGCCTGCAGCGGTACGCGATGGCCGCGATCGGCGACCTGGCGGCGAACCTGCGGGCCTAGGTGTCACCCCGACTCGGGGCGCTCGCGGTCGGCCGTCGTCGCGCGGCGGCCTCGGGGTCTCCGGCGTCGACGCGGGCGGCCAGGGCGTCCACGAGTCGGCGGGCGGACCCGGCCAGGTTCCACCGGCCGGCCAGGTCGAGCAGCCGCTCCGGGTCGGCGGGGACCGTCGGCAACGCGGTGGGCAGCTCCGGCAGAGCCACGTCCAGGGCCACCCGGACCACCGTCGGCGCGACGGCCAGGTAGTCGCGGGCGCCCGCCAGCTTGGTGCGCAGGCCCGGCGCGAACGACGAGTCGGAGTCGTCCAGCGCGGCCAGGATGCCGTCGATGCTGCCGTACCGCTCGATCAGCCGTGCGGCGGTCTTCTCGCCGACGCCCGGCACCCCGGGCAGTCCGTCGCTGGGGTCGCCGCGCAGGGCGGCGAAGTCGGCGTACCGGTCGGCCGGCACGCCGTAGCGGGCGCGCACCGCCGCGTCGTCGCAGTCATCGAGCTTGGCCACGCCGCGCCCGACGTAGAGCAGGCGTACGTCCCGGGGGTCGTCGACGAGTTGGAACAGGTCCCGGTCGCCGGAGACGACCTCGACCGGGCCCGGCTGGGTCACCGACAGGGTGCCGAGCACGTCGTCGGCCTCGTAGCCGTTCGCGCCCACGGCGGTGATGCCGACCGCGTCGAGGACCTCCAGGATCATCGGTACCTGGGGGGAGAGCGTGTCGGGGACGACCTCGCCGCCCTGCGGGGCGACCCGGTGCGCCTTGTACGACGGCAGCAGCTCGACCCGCCACGCCGGCCGCCAGTCGTAGTCCAGGGCGCACACCATCCGGTCGGCGCCGCGACCCCGGATGAGCGTGGCGAGCATGTCGAGGAAGCCGCGTACCGCGTTGACGGGCGTGCCGTCCTCGGCGCGCGCGGCGGACTCCGGGATGCCGAAGTAGGCCCGGAAGTAGAGGCTGGGTGCGTCGATCAGCAGGATCGGGGATCGGTGTGCCACGCCCGACAGCCTGGCACAGCCCACCGACGATCAGCGGCACGCCCGGCCGCCCGGGCGACGTCAGCGCCGCTCGTCGTGCCGGTAGACGGTGTCGCGGCGGGCGAGGTGCTGCACGACGTAGCTGGTCACCAGCAGCAGGATCGCGACCACCACCTCGACCCAGGCGGCGACCCCGTCGGCCACCGTCAGCCCGATCACGAGCAGGACCAGGCCGACGAGGGCGAGGACTCCGGCCCACAGTTGCCGACGGCGACGGGTCGCCGCCCGGTTCGCGTCGTTCGCTGCCACGTCGGCCCTCCCGGTCGGGGCTGCCCCTGCCGGCATCCCATCCCAGGCTATGGCCCCCGCCCCGGTCCTACCCGGGAAACCAGCGTGCGAGCCGGCCCGGGCCCGCCGGGTGGCCGACGGTCTGTTGTCGGACGCGCTCACCGACCGGTGGTGACGACCGGACGCGGGCTCTCGTCGCGGTCATGGTCGGTGAGGTCGTGCAGGTGCCGGACCGGGGAGAGCAGCAGCACCAGGGGCGCACCGATCAGGGTCGCCGCGAAGACGAGCAGGGTGGCGCGCGCGCCGAGCGGGCCGGCCAGCGCGCCCGCGACCAGCCCGCCGACCGGGATGGCGCCCCAGGAGACGAACCGCACGGTCGCCATCACCCGGGACAGGAGCTCGGGCGGGCTGGCGATCTGCCGGTACGTCCGCGTGATCACGCTGAGCACGACCGTGCCGAGGGAGAAGACGATGCTGCCGGCGGCGAAGGCGACGTACGCGGGCCATCCGGTGCCGCCGGGGATCAGGAACGCTCCGACGACCGTCGTGAATCCGGCGGCGACCAGCGCGCGGGCGCTGCCGAGCCGCGTGGTGATCCGGGTGGTCAGGGCAGCGCCGGCCAGCGCGCCGACGCCCTCGACGGCGAGCAGGACGCCGACCAGGCCGGCCGGCGCGTGCAGGTCGCGGACCAGGTAGAGCGGGTGTAGCGCGAACTGCGCGCCACAGACGAAGTTCATCGCCGTCGCGGCCCACATGCACGGGCCGATGACCGGGTGGTACGCGGCGTAGCGCCAGCCCTCGCGGATCAGCTCACCGACCGGCGGCCAGTGTTCCGGCGCGTCGACTCGGCGCGCGGGCAGGGTACGCAGGAGGGCCGCGGAGACGAGGTAGCTGGCCGAGTCGACGAGCAGGGTGGGCACCGCGCCGAGCGCCTGCACGGCGAGCCCGCCGAGGGACGGGCCGCTGAGCAGGGTCGCGGCGTGGGTGGCCGAGGTGAGGCTGTTGCGCGACTGCAACTGCTCGCGTTCGACGATGCTGGGCAGGAAGGTCGAGTTGGCCACGTCGAACAGCACGTTGGCGAAGCTGACGACGAGCGCGGTGACCACCAGGTGGGTCACGGTGAGCTGCCCCCACCACCAGGCCAGTGGGATCGACGCGACGGCGAGAGCCCGGGCCACGTCCGCACCGACCTGGGCGCCGCGCAGCGGTAGGCGCTGCACGATGACGCCGGCGGGTAGGCCGATCACGATCCAGGCGACGTAGCTGGCCGCAGCGATCAGTCCCATCTGCCAGGCGGAGGCGTCCAGGACGACCAGCGCGGTGAGCGGCAGCGCCACCGCGCCGACCGCCGACCCGACCAGGCTGGTCGTGCCGGCGGTCCACCAGCGCCAGAACACCCCGGCCCGTTCGTCGACGTGCATGTCGTCGGCCCCCGTTCGTCGCGCCGAGATGTGCCCGGTGTCGGTGCGTTCCATTATGGAACGGACTATAGTCGGGTCAGGACTGAGGGAGGAAGCGGGTGCGACGGGAGGATCTCGCCGACGCGGACTGCGGCATCGCGCAGGCGCTCGGTGTGCTGGGGGACTGGTGGACGTTCCTCATCGTGCGCGACGTCGCCGGCGGCACGACCCGCTTCGACGCGCTCCAGCGCGAGCTGGGCGTCAGCCGACGGGCGCTGACCGAACGCCTGGCCGCGCTGGTGGAGCACGGCGTTCTCGAACGTCGCCCGTACTCCGCGCACCCGCCACGGCACGACTATCTGCTCACCGCGCGGGGCGAAGGACTGCTGCCGGTGCTGATCGCCCTACAGGACTGGGGAACGAGGCATCTGATGGGGGACGGGAAACTGACGGCGACCGCCGACGACGCCTCCGCCGAGGCGCGACGGGTGCAGCACCTCGTCGGGCGGCGACTGCCCGAGGTCGTCCTGCCCGGGCCGGACGGACGGCCGGTCCCGGTGGCCTCGCCGGACGCCTGGAGCGTCCTCTACCTCTTCCCGGGCGCGTACGCGCCCGGCGTGAACGCCTATCCGCCCGGGTGGGCCGACATCCCGGGCGCGCGGGGCTGCACCCTGGAGTCGACCACCTACGCCGACCGGTATCCGCGGTTCCGGGACCTGGGGGTGCGGGTGTACGGCGTCAGCACCCAACGACCGGACCAGCTCGCCGACTTCACCGCGTACGCCGGGTTGCCGTTTCCGCTGCTGTCCGACGAGGACGGCCGGCTCGCCGCCGGTCTGCTGCTGCCCACCTTCCGGGCCGGCGGCGTGACCCGGTTCAAGCGACTGACGATGCTTGTCGATCCGACGTCGGTGGTGCGGGCGGTGCAGTTCCCGGTCACCGATCCGGCCGGGTCGGTCGACGAGATGCTGGCCCTGGCCCGCGACCACGCGACGATCCCCGGCTGACGCGGGGGCGTCAACCGGGGATCGAGGCGTACGGGTCGGGTCAGGCCGGGAGCGTCCAGCGCTGGTTGGCGCCGGCGAAGCACTCCCAGATCTGCAGGCGGGTGCCGTCGGCCGAGGTGTTGTCGGTGACGTCGAGGCACTTGTTCGACTGCGGGTTGCGCAGCGTGCCGTTGGACTGCGCCTGCCACACCTGCGCGCCGCTGCCGTTGCAGTCGTACATCTGCACCTTCGCGCCGTTGGCGGTGGAGCCGCTGGTGATGTCGGCGCACTTGCCGAGGGCCCGCAGCGTGCCGTCGGTGGCCACGGTCCAGGTCTGCGCGTTGGTGCCGTTGCAGGTGTAGAGCTGAACGGCGGCGCCGTTGGCGGTGCTCGCGGCCGCCACGTCGACGCACTTGCCGCCGAGCCCGGTGATCCGGCCGGTACGACCCGACGGCGGCGGGGTGGTGCCGCCCATGATGGTGTCGTACATGGCGCTCACCAGCGAGGTGGAGCCGGTGGTGTCCTGCGACAGCTCCCAGTTCATCACGCCGCCGGCATTGGCCAGGGCCCACTGCGTCTTGCGCTTGACGGTGGGGATGCCGTTGTAGCACTGCTGCGCGCCGCCGGCCGTGGTGCAGTCCCGGTTGGCGTTGGCCGGGTCCAGGGCGACGAGCGCCGAGTACGTGTAGTAGCCGGGACGGCTGTAGAAGGGGATGCCGAGGACGGCCTTGCTGGCCGGCAGTCCACGGGACTTCCACAGGTTGATGCTGTTGATCGACCAGTCGTAGTTGGAGTGCGGGCTACCGCCGTCGTACGCCATGATGTTCAGCCAGTCGACCTGGCTGAACACGGCGGTCGGCACACCGTCGAGGTAGTAGCCCTCGGAGACGACGGCCGCGGTGAGCAGCTTGCCGCGGCTGTGCATCGCGCTGCCGAGCTGGGTCATGAGCTGGGTGTAGTTGTTGGCCGAGGCGCCCGGGTCGGGGTACTCCCAGTCCATGTCGACGCCGTCGAGGTTGTACTGGTTGACGAAGTTGACCAGGTTGTTGACGAACGCCGTGCGGCTGCCGGAGTTGGCCGCGAGGGCTTCGAAGGCCGAGTCGTTGCCGTCGTTCCAGCCGCCGACGGCGATGGAGACCTTGACGTTGTTGGCGTGCGCCTGGGAGACGAGCGAGGAGAGTTTGCTCGGGTTCTCCACGGCGCGCAGGCTGCCGTCGTTGTTGGGCAGCACGAAGGCGTAGTTGATGTGGGTCAGCTTGTTGTACTGGATCGTGTTGACGTTGCCCGCCCACGAGGGCATGTAGCCCACGCTCTTGAAACCGTTCGGCAGCACCACGGCCTGCGCGGCGGTGGGCACGAGGGTGACAGTGGCGGCGGCGGTGGCCAGGGCGAGCAGACCGGCGCTGAGGGCGCGGCGCAGTGGTGAGGACATGGGGGCCTTCCCGTGGGCGGGGGACGACACCCGCCCACGCAGGGTTTCGCGGGCGGGACGTGTGGGGGACGCAGGAACGGGTGGCCTCGAGGTGGCCAAATCTTAAAGAGTGTTAACTGTCAGAGTCAATCAACGCCGGTGGATTTCCGTTCGCGGGGCGTACGCGACTTCTGGCGGTCCCCAAACGACCGTTAAGCTGACGGGGTGGGAATCGACGAGCTGTACCCGCCGGACCGGCTGGTCGCCGCGCAGCGCGCCACCGCCGCCGCCGGCCTGGACGCGCTGCTGCTCACCCCCGGCTCCGACCTGCGCTACCTGACCGGCTACGACGCCCACGCGGGGGAGCGGCTGACCTGCCTGGTGCTGCCCGCCGAGGGCGAACCCACGCTCGTGGTGCCCCGACTGGAACGTCCGGCCGCCGAGGCGGCGGTCACCACCGGTCTGCGCGTCGTCGACCACCCCGACGGCTCCGATCCGTACCCCCTGGTCGTCGCCGCCCTCGACGGCCCGGCGGCGGCGGTCGGGCTCGCCGACCGGATGTGGGCCGAGCAGGTCCTCGCCCTGCGTGCGGCGCTGCCCGGCGCCGCGCAGCGGCTCGCCGGCGAGGTGCTGCGCGAGCTGCGGATCCGCAAGTCTCCGGCGGAGGTCGCGGCGCTCGCCGAGGCCGGCGCGGCGATCGACGAGGTGCACCTGCGCATGGGCGAGTGGCTGCGACCCGGGCGCACCGAGGCGGAGGTGGCCACCGACATCGCCGCGGCGATCCGCGCCGCCGGGCACGTCAGCGTCGACTTCGTCATCGTGGCCGCCGGCCCCAACGGGGCGAGCCCGCACCACGGCACCTCGGACCGGCCGATCGGCGTCGGCGAGCCGGTGGTGGTCGACATCGGCGGCACCATGCCGACGGGGTACCGCTCGGACTGCACCCGCACGTACGTGGCGGGCGGGCCCGCGCCGGCCGAGTTCGTGGACTACTACGCGGTGCTGGACGCCGCCCAGCGCGCGGCGGTGGCGGCGGTCCGGCCCGGCCTCACCGCGGCGGCGGCCGACGCGGCGGCCCGGGCGCCCATCACGGCCGCCGGATACGGTGACGCGTTCCTGCACCGCACCGGGCACGGGATCGGCCTGGACGGTCACGAGGAGCCCTACCTGGTGGCCGGGAACGACCGGCCGCTGGAGGCGGGCATGGCGTTCTCCATCGAACCGGGCATCTACCTGGCGGGCCGGCACGGCGCCCGCATCGAGGACATCGTCGTCTGCACGACGGACGGCGTGCAACGGCTCAACATCACCCCCACGGAGCTCATCGCGCTATGACTGTCGACCGGATCCTCCCCACCGACGAGGCCCACGACCTGCTGGACCTCGCCACCGAGCTGGCCGACCGCGAGCTGGCGCCCAAGGCCGCCGGCTTCGAGGAACGCGCCGAGTTCCCCCGCGAGGTACTGCGCACGATCGGCCGCGCCGGCCTGCTCGGCCTGCCCTACGCCGAGGAGGACGGCGGCGCGGCACAGCCGTACGAGGTGTACCTCCAGGTGCTGGAGATCCTGGCCAGCCGGTGGCTCGCGGTCGCCGAGGCGGTCAGCGTGCACACCCTGAGCTGCTACCCGGTGGCCGCGTTCGGCACCGACGAGCAGCGCAAGTTGCTGCCGGACATGCTCGGCGGCGAACTGCTCGGCGCGTACTGCCTCTCCGAGCCGCAGGGTGGCTCGGACGCGGCGTCGCTGAGCACCCGGGCCGTCCGCGACGGCGACGCGTACGTCGTCTCCGGCACCAAGGCGTGGATCACGCACGCCCACAGCGCCGACTTCTACAACGTGTTCTGCCGCACCGGTGGGCCCGGTCCGAAGGGCATCTCCTGCCTGGTGGCTGACGCGGGTAACCCCGGCATCGCGCCGCAGGCGGCGGAGCGGACCATGGGGCTGCGCTCCTCGCCGGTGGCGCAGATCGTCTTCGACGAGGCACGGGTGCCGGCGGACCGGCTGGTCGGTGGCGAGGGCGCCGGATTCGCCATCGCGATGTCCGCGCTGGACTCGGGGCGGCTCGGTATCGCGGCCTGCGCGGTCGGGCTCGCCCAGGGGGCGCTGGACTACGCGGTCGGCTACGCGCGGGAGCGGCAGCAGTTCGGCCGGTCCATCATCGACTTCCAGGGCCTGGGCTTCCTGCTCGCCGACGCGGCGACCCAGATCTCCGCCGCCCGCGCGTTGACCCTGGCGGCGGCGCGGCTGCGCGACGCCGGGCGACCGTACTCGATCGAGGCGGCGAAGGCGAAGCTGTTCGCCACCGACATGGCCATGCGGGTGACCACCGACGCCGTGCAGGTGCTCGGCGGGGCCGGCTACGTGGCCGACCACCCGGTGGAGCGGTACCTGCGCGAGGCGAAGGTGCTGCAGATCGTGGAGGGCACCAACCAGATCCAGCGACTGGTGATCTCCCGGGCGCTGGCCCGGAGCTGACCGGGCCCGGGGCGGCGCGGCGGGTTCCGCGTCGCCGTCGCGCCGATTTCCCGGTAGGTTGCTCGCCGTGGAGGAGATCGACCGCGCCATCGTCGCCGCACTGACCAGTGACGGCCGCCTGTCGTACACCGACCTGGCCGAGCGGGTGGGACTGTCGGTGTCCGCCGTGCACCAGCGGGTGCGGCGGCTGGAGCAACGCGGCGTCGTCAAGGGGTACGCGGCCCGGGTCTCCTTCGAGGCGCTGGACCTGCCGTTGACCGCGTTCGTGGCGATCCGGCCGTTCGACCCGTCGCAGCCGGACGACGCGCCGGAGCGGCTGGCCCACCTGCCCGAGATCGACTCGTGCTACTCGGTGGCGGGGGAGGACTTCTACCTGCTGCTGGTCCGGGTGGCAAGTCCGACCGACCTGGAGCGGGTCCTGCAGGAGATCCGCACCTCGGCGAACGTGACGACCCGGACGACGGTGGTGCTGTCCACGCCGTACGAGAACCGTCCGCCGAAGATCAGTGCCGGGGCGCCTGGTCGGTCGCGGTCCCGGGCGCCGGAGGAGCCGGCTGGTTCCACCGCAGGATGACCTGCCGGCCGTGCTCGTGACCGAGCGCGCTGACCGTGGCGGTGTCCAGGCGCAGTCGTCCTCCGGCGGACGGTGGCAGCCCGATCCAGCGGGCGCCCAGCACCCGCAGGCTGTGCGCGTGTCCGACGAGGGCCACGGTGCCGCGGTCGAGCAGCGGGGTGACGCGGGCCAGCACGCGGTCCAGGCGCTCGCCCACCTCGGCGGGTGACTCCCCGCCGGGGCAGCCGTCGGTCCAGATGTTCCAGTGCGGGTCGTCGTCGTGGATGTCGACGGTGGTGCGGCCCTCGTACTCGCCGTAGTTCCACTCGCTGAGGTCCTCGTCGACGGCGTCGACGGTGAGCCCGGCGAGCTGTGCGGTGCGCAGCGCCCGGGAGCGGGGACTGGCCAGGACGGTGGCGAAGCGCCGGCCGGCGAGGAACGCCGCGAGGGTGCGGGCCTGTCGCTCGCCGTCGGGGGTCAGCTCCAGGTCGGTGTACGAGGTGTGCCGCAGGCTGGCGCTCCAGGTGGTCTCGCCGTGCCGGATCAGCAGGAGCTCTCCCATGCGGCCAGTTAACCACCGTGGCGGCAGGGCCCGGGCCAGCCTCCCTCAACCTATCTTCCTAGGATGCCTTAGCGGTTGTGCCGACCGGCACTGCCGGTTTCGGCACCGGGAGACCGGGCATGCAAGCGGAGACAACCGCCAGACCGAGGAGGCGCGATGAGCTTCACCGAGAAGGCAAAGAACAAGGTCGAGCAGATGGCCGGCGCCGCGAAGGAGCGGGTCGGCGACATGACCGACAATGAGTCGATGCGTGGTGACGGCGCGAGCCAGAAGGGCGACGCGCGCGCCAAGCAGGCCGGTCAGAACATGAAGGACGCGGGTCGCAACGTGAAGGACGCCTTCAACAAGTGACCTGAGCGGTGATGGGGTCCCCGAGCAGATGCTGCTCGGGGACCCCATGCGTGCGGACCGTTAGGGTCGGCGGCGTGACTGTGCTTCGTTCGCTGGTGTTGTTCGCGCTGGCTGCCCTGGCCGAGATCGGGGGCGCCTGGCTGGTCTGGCAGGGCTGGCGTGAGCAGCGCGGCCTGTGGTGGATCGCGGCCGGTGTGGTCGCCCTGGGCTGTTACGGCTTCGTGGCCACGTTCCAGCCGGACCCGAACTTCGGCCGCATCCTGGCCGCGTACGGTGGGGTGTTCGTGGCCGGCTCGCTGGGCTGGGCGATGGTGGTGGACGGTTTCCGCCCGGACCGCTGGGACGTGACCGGCGCGGCGCTCTGCCTGCTGGGCGTAGCGATCATCATGTACGCCCCCCGCACCCCCACGCCGTAGCCCGCCTCCCAGTGCGCCGATCTTGCACTTTCGGTTATCGGAACAGGTGGAATACCCCTTATGCCGCAACAGAAAGTGCAAGATCGGCGCATGCTGGGCGGGGCGGTGAGACGTACTCGCTTCTGCGATGATGCGGCGCGTGATCGGACCCCGGCTTCGCCTCTTCTGGTGTGGCGTACTGGTTGTGGCGGCCTCTCTTGGCGTTGGTGGGTGTGCGGCGTCTCGGGTGCCGCCGCCGGAGCGGCCGGTGTTCGTCGGCTCGCCCGCCACGCCCTCGCCCTCGGCGTCGGCGTCGCTGGTGGCCGGAAATGTCGCACCGACGGGTTCCCCGACGGCCGCGGTTGCCCGGCCCACCGTTCCGGCGGCAGCCATAACGGGGACTCCGACACCGGGAGCTCCGAGCGTCCCCGGGGCGTCCACGGTGGGGACCAGGGCGCCGGTGGTCGACCACGGGCCACGGATCGGCAACCGGGTCGCGCTGACGTTCGACGCGGACATGACCGACGGCATGCTGGCCAACCTGCGCAGCGGCAAGGTGCGGTCGTACGCCAACCTGCGGATCCTCGACCTGCTGGAGCGGGAGCAGGTGCCGGCCACGTTCTTCCTGACCGGCAAGTGGGTGCGGCGGTACCCGGAGGTGACGCGGCGGATCGCCGGCAATCCGCGCTTCGAGTTGGCCAACCACACCTATGGGCACGCGGCCTTCACGGCGGACTGTTACGACCTGCCCCGGCTGCCGGTCGACGAGCTGGCCGCCGATGTGGCGAAGACGTTCGAGGTGATCGCGCCGTACGGGGGTCGGCAGACGCGGTACTTCCGTTTTCCGGGGTTGTGTCACGATGCGGCGGCGTTGGACGCGTTGGCGCCGTTGGGTGTGACGGTGGTGGACGGGGACGTGGTGAGCGGTGATCCGTTCGCGAAGGCGTGGAAGCCGTTGGTGCGGGCCGTGCTGGACCAGGTCCGTCCCGGTTCGGTGGTGATCATGCATGTGACCGAGGCGAACGCGGCGATGACCGATGAGGCGTTGCCGCACATTCTCGCCGGGTTACGCGAGCGGGGGTTGACGCCGGCGCCGTTGTCGGAGGTCCTGGCCGGCTGAGGCCGGCACGGCTCTGGTCCTCCGGCCGTGGGTACGGGTCGAACGGCAGGTGGTCGCCGCCGTCCGGCCGTGTGCCGATGAGGGTGGGTGTGCAGCGCCTGGCGGTGGCCGATGCGTCTCTCCAAGTGGAAGCACTGACGGGAGCGGGCGTGTCGTTCGAGGATTTCGTGGCGGGGTATGGGCGGTCGCTGGTGCGTCTGGCGTTCGTTCTGAGCGGCGACCGGCAGCTGGCGGAGGATCTTGCCCAGACGGTGCTGGCGGATGCGTACCGGCACTGGAGGCGGGTGCGCGCGGCGGCGGACCCGGAGGCGTATGTGCGCCGCATGCTGGTGAACGCTCATCTGAGCTGGCGTCGTCGGCGTTGGACGACGGAGCGGCCCGCCGATCTGCGCCAGGAGGTTGGCGCGACGGTGGCGGACCCGGCGGACGCGGTCGCCGTACGGGACGAGATGCGGGTGCTGTTGAGCCGGCTCGCTCCGCGTGCTCGCACGGTGCTTGTGCTGCGGTACTACGCCGATCTGGACGATGCGGCGATCGCGGTGGCGATGGGGGTCAGCGAGAGCTCGGTGCGGGCGACCGCCTCGCGTGCCCTGGCGAGCCTGCGCGGACCCGCGGCCGTGAACGCACAGAGGGAGGCCCGATGAACCAGTCGACCGAGCGCGAGTTGCGCGAGTTGTTCGCCGCCGAGGCCGCCGGGGCGCCCGACGAGGTGGCCGTGGCCGCTGCGGCGGTGCGCAGGGTCCACCGTCGGCGTCGGAGTCGGAGCCTGCTGGTGGTGGCGGCCACGGCGGCGGTGGTCGCTGCGGCGGGCGTGTACGGCGTCTACCGGCCGGACGCGACGCCGCAGGTACAGCCGCTGATCATCTCCTCGTCGGCGTCGGCGGCGGGTCTGCCGGCCGGTGTCGAGCCGGGCGATCCGCTCGCGTTCGGTGCGGCGCAGTGCGTGAAGGGGTATTCACCGGAGACGCTCGCCGAGCAGGCGTTCGCCTTCGACGGCACGGTGATCGGTATCGGGCCGGCGCGTACCGGGCGTGGCACGCATCCGCCCGAGGATCTGCGATCGGTGACCTTCCAGGTGCATGCCTGGTTCAGGGGTGGCTCCGCCGGCACGACCGTGGTGGACATGTCACCGCCGACCGCAGCGGCCGGGACGGGCGATGTCACGTTCGAGCATGCCCCCGCCTATCAGGTCGGCACCCGGTTGCTCGTGTCCGGTACGCCGCGCTGGGGTGGCGCGCCGCTCGCCGACGCGATCGCGTGGGGCTGCGGTTTCACCCGCTACTACAGCCTTCCGGTGGCGGCCGAATGGGCCACCGCGACGAGATGAACGGCCGACGGCGACACCCCCCGGGAGGGTGTCGCCGTCGGTGGGGTCAGTCGTCGCGGTGGTCGGTCCACCACTGCTGGCCGTCGGCGGGCAGGGTGTCGATCGGGTCGTAGTAGGCGTAGCGCTTGTTGAGCGCCTCCAGGTCGGCGGACTCGATGGAGGTGCGGTAGTTCTTGGTCCAGTAGGAGATGCCGCGCTCGCGGTCGTAGTCGGTGAGCATGTGCACCCAGCGCTTGCCGACGAAGGGGACGTCGCAGACGATCCGCGGGGTGGCGTAGCCGGGCAGGTAGCCCATGATGTCGTGCTGGAGTTGCTGGGCGTGCCAGACGGGGACGCGCCAGTGCTCGGCGTTGGGGATCATGTCGCACATGTAGAAGTAGTACGGCAGGATGCCCGCTTCGCCCTGGAGGGCGAAGCAGAGGTCGAGCAGGTCGGCGTTCGTGGCGTTGACGCCGCGCATGAGGACGCCCTGGTTGCGGACGTCGCGTACGCCGACGTCGAGGGCGGTCTGGGCGGCCTTGGCGACCAGTGGGGTGAGCGACTGGGCGTGGTTGACGTGGGTGTGGATGGCGAGGTTGACGCCGCGGCGGGCGGCGGTGCGGGCGACCCGTTCGAGGCCTTCGACGACGTCGGGTTGGAGCCAGTGTTGGGGGAGGCCCATGAGGGCCTTGGTGGCGAGTCGGATGTCGCGGACGGTTTCGATGTCGAGCAGCCGCATGAGGTACGACTCGAGGTTGCGCCAGGGGACGTTGGCGACGTCGCCGCCGGAGACGACGACGTCGCGTACGCCGGGGTGGGCCTTGAGGTAGGCGATGTGGGCGTCGTACCGGTCGACGGGCTTGAGGGTGAGCTTGAGTTTGTCGACGGCGGGGGTGGAGTTGCCGACGAGGTCCATGCGGGTGCAGTGCCCGCAGTACTGCGGGCAGGTGGAGAGCAGTTCGGCGAGGACCTTGGTGGGGTAGCGGTGGGTGAGGCCTTCGGCGACCCACATGTCGTGTTCGTGGAGGCTGTCGCGGCTGGCGTAGGGGTGTGAGGGCCAGTCGGTGCGCCGGTCGGAGGCCACCGGGATCATGTAGCGGCGGATCGGGTCGGCGAGGAACGCCTCGGTGGTCATCGGCTCGTGCGGCACCATCGTGTTGATCATTTGTGGCGGCACCAGCATGGACATGGTGGCCAGGGCCTTCTGGTCGGCCTCGAGGTCGGCGTAGAAGGTTTCGTCGACGGTGTCGCCGAGGACGGCGCGGAGCTGCTTGATGTTCTTGACGCAGTTGACCCGCTGCCACTGGGCGCTCTCCCACTGGTCGCGGGTGACGTGTCGCCAGCCGGGGAAGCGGGTCCAGTCGGGTTCGACCAGGGGGCGGCGGTGGTATTCGTACGGCTGCCCGGCGGTCGGGGTGGCGACCGGGGCGTGACGGGGTTGGGGGATGGTCTGGGTCACGGCCCCTCCTCGGTGGTGCGGCTGATCATCGAAGCTCGAAGGCTACTGGAAAATATTCGGCAAAGAAATTAGTCTGCCGTAAGTTTTCCCGTCACGCGAGCCCTGGCCGGGGCTTCGGGCGGCTGGGCAGGGGAGGTCGGCGTGACGTCACCGGTGGGACTGCACCGCGTCGTGCAACCGGCGGGGGTGCTGCCGCAGGCGGCGTGGCGCCTGGACGCGTCGAGGGAGATCGCGCCGAACGAGGTGCGGATCCGGGTGCAGCGCCTGAACCTGGACGCGGCGAGCTTCCGGCAGTTGTCGGAGAAGCACGGCGGGAACGGTGACGCGGTACGCGCCGAGGTGCTGGAGATCATCTCCGCGCGGGGCAAGATGCAGAACCCGGTGACCGGGTCGGGTGGGATGTTGATCGGCGTCGTCGAGGAGGCCGGTCGGCGTTCCCCGCTGGGGCTCAAGGCGGGTGAGCGGGTGGCCACACTGGTGTCGTTGACGCTGACGCCGCTGGTGATCACGGACGGTCTGGCCCGTTGGGACGGGCGCAGCGAGCAGGTGCCCTGTGACGGGTGGGCGATCCTGTTCGCGCGGTCGATCGCGGCGGCGCTGCCGGAGGACGAGGATCCGCAGCTGTCCCTCGCCGTGCTCGACGTGTGCGGGGCGCCGGCGCTGACCGCCCGGGTGGTGTCGCGCTACGTCGAGGACCGTCAACGGGCCGGTGATCCGACGCCGGTGAGCGTGGCCGTGATCGGTGGCGCGGGCAAGAGCGGGTCGCTGTCCCTGGCCGCGGCGCGACGTGCGGGCGCCGCCCGTACCGTCGGGGTGGTTCCGGTGGCGGCGGAGCGCGACGCGCTGACGGCGGCCGGGCTGGCGTCGGTGGTGGCGGTGGCCGACGCCCGGGACCCGGTGGGGCTGTCCACGGCGGTGACCACGGCGTTGGGTACGCCGGCGGACGTGACGGTGGTCTGCGTGGACGTGCCGGGTTGTGAGCACGGGGCGGTCCTGGCGACCGCGGACGGCGGCACGGTGATCTTTTTCTCGATGGCGACGAGCTTCTCGGCGGCGGCGTTAGGCGCCGAGGGGTTGGCGGCGGACGTGACGATGCTGGTGGGCAACGGGTACGTGCCGGGGCACGCGGAGTTGGCGTTGGGGTTGCTGCGTGCCGAGCCGGGGGTGCGTCGGCTTTTCGCGGCGCGGATCGCGGCAGACTGAGGTCATGACGAACCCCTCGACGTTGTACCGCGGCGGCGTGTTGCACTGTCCGGCCGATCCGAGCGCGACCGCGCTGCTGGTGTCCGGTGGGCGGATCACCTGGTTGGGCACCGACGGTGACGCGCCGTCGGCGGACCGGGTGGTGGACCTGGACGGGGCGCTGGTGACGCCGGCGTTCGTGGACGCGCACGTGCACGCCACGGACACCGGGTTGGCGTTGTCCGGGCTGGAGTTGTCCGGGGTGCGTTCGGCCGGGCAGTTGCTGGACGCGGTGGCGGGTTTCGCGGCGGGTCTGCCGGCGGACGCGGTGGTGCTGGGGCACGGTTGGGACGAGTCGGGTTGGTCGGACGCGACGCTGCCGGACGCGGCGGCGTTGGACCGGGCCGCCGGTGGTCGGCGGGTGTACCTGTCGCAGGCGTCGATCCACTCGGCGTTGGTGTCGTCGGCGCTGCTGGCGGCGTGCCCGGAGGCGGTGGACGCGGCCGGCTACGACGTGTCGGGGTGGTTGCGGCGCGACGCGCACCACGTGGTGCGGGCGGCGGCGCAGGGGTCGGTGACGCGTTCGCAGCGGGTGGCGGCGCAGCGGGTGGCGCTCGCGCACGCGGCGTCGCTGGGTGTCGCGGCGGTGCACGAGTGCGGCGGTCCGGAGATCTCCGACGAGGAGGACTTCACGGGCCTGCTGGGCATCTCGGGCGCGGGGGTGCCGGAGGTGTACGGGTACTGGGGTGAGCTGGGCGGCGCGGCGCGGGCCCGGGAGTTGGGCGCGGTGGGCGCTGGTGGGGACCTGTTCGCCGACGGGGCGTTGGGGTCGCGCACGGCGCACGTGTCGCAGCCGTACGGCGACGGCGACGGGTGTGGTCACGGCTATCTGACGGTCGAGCAGGTGCGTGATCACCTGGTGGACTGCGCGGCGCACGGCCTGCAGGGCGGGTTCCACGCGATCGGCGACGCGGCGATCGGCACGGTCCTGGACGGGTTCGCGGCGGCGGCGACGACGCTGGGCGTGGAGCGGCTGCGGGCGGCGCGGCACCGCGTCGAGCACGCCGAGATCATGAGCCGGCGGATGATCGCGCGGTTCGTGGAGTACGGGATCGTGGCGAGCATGCAGCCGGCGTTCGACCGGCTGTGGGGTGGTGCGGGGCGGATGTACGAGGCGCGCCTGGGCCTGGCCCGGTCGTTGGAGTCGAACCCGATGGGCGCGATGCACTCGGTGGGTGTGGCGTTGGCGTTCGGGTCGGATTCGCCGGTGACGCCGCTGGACCCGTGGGGGTCGGTGCGGGCAGCGGCGGCGCATCACAACCCGGCGCAGCGGATGAGTGTGCGGGCCGCGTTCGCGGCGCACACCCGCGGCGGGTGGCGGGCGGTGCACCTGGACACCGAGGGGGTGCTGGCGTTGGGCGCGCCGGCGACGTTCGCGGTGTGGTCGACGCCGGCCGGCGTGGAGCGGGGCCTGCCGGTGCTGCTGGCCGAGGATCCGGACCTGCGCGGCCCGGACGACCCGACGCCGCTGCCGGTGTGCCGGCGGCTGGTGCTGCGCGGCGAGGTCATCTACGAGGAAGGGTCGTCGTGAGCGAACAGATGAGCGGTGTGGCGTGACCGGAAAGCTTGATCTTGATCCGGTGTTGGTGGCGCGGGCGCGGGAGTTGGCGCGACGGGCCGGGCAGCCGGTGGTCGACCTGGCGCGCAGCCACACGACGGTGTCGGTGGAGCGGGCGGTGCTGCGCCTCGCCGGGGTGGCGGGCGCCGACCCGGACGGCATTCCGTGGGTGAACCGGCTCGTCGACGCGGTCGTCGCGGACGTCGGCCTGGGCCACGGGGTGGCGGCGCCGGTGTTCGACGCCCTCGTGCGCGAGGGCAGCGCCGACGTGACGTTACTGGCCCAGAAGGCCGCCGCCGGGTCGGTGCGGTTCGACGTGCCGTCGGGGCGGGCGGCCACGGCCGCCCGGTCCGCGGCCCGCAGGGCCGTGGGCGCGGGCATCCGGCGGATCGACCGGCGGCGCGCCGAGCGGGACCGGCTCGTCAAGCGGCACGGCGACCCGGCGCAGCGGCCGTGGATCTACCTGATCGTGGCGACCGGGGACATCTACGAGGACATTCCGCAGGCGCAGGCGGCGGCGCGGGCCGGCGCGGACGTCATCGCGGTGATCCGGTCGACGGGCCAGTCGTTGCTGGACTACGTGCCCGAGGGCGCGACGCGCGAGGGGTTCGCCGGCACGTACGCCACGCAGGAGAACTTCCGCCTGATGCGGGCGGCGCTCGACGAGTCGTCGAAGGAGCTGGGCCGCTATGTGCGGCTGACGAACTACGCGTCGGGTCTGTGCATGCCGGAGATGGCGACCCTGGCCGGCCTGGAACGCCTCGACATGATGCTCAACGACTCGATGTACGGGATCCTGTTCCGCGACATCAACCCGGTGCGCACGTTCGTCGACCAGCGGTTCTCCCGGCAGGTCCACGCCCGGGCGGGGATCATCATCAACACCGGTGAGGACAACTACCTGACCACCGCCGACGCCGTCGACGAGGCGCACACGGTGACGGTGTCGCAGCTGCTCAACGAGTTCTTCGCCCACGAGGCGGGCCTGGCGGACTGGCAGTTGGGCCTGGGCCACGCCTTCGAGATCAACCCGGAGGTGCCGGAGTCGTTCCGGCTGGAGCTGGCGCACGCCCTGCTGGCGCGCGAGTTGTTCCCCGACGCGCCGCTGAAGTGGATGCCGCCGACCAAGCACATGACCGGCGACGTGTTCCGGGGCAACCTGCTCGACGGGTTCTTCAACCTGGCCGGGACACTGACCGGTCAGGGCATCCTGCTGGTGGGGATGATGACCGAGGCGGTGGTGACGCCGTGGCTGTCCGACCGGGACATCGCCCTGCAGAACGTGCGGTACGTCCTCGGCGCGGCCGGCGGGCTGCACGAGGACTTCGTACCGGCGGAGGGCGGGTTCATCCGTCGCCGCGCCAACCAGGTGCTCGGTGAGGCCCTGGACCTGCTGGAGCGCATCGGGGAGCAGACGCTGCTCACCGCCATCGCCGAGGGCACGTTCGGGATCATGAAGCGGCCCGCGGACCGGGGCAAGGGCCTCGACGGGGTCGCCGCGCACGAGGCCGACTACTACAACCCGGCCACGCAGATCCTGGAGGCGGCGGCGTGAGCGAGCGTAGCGAGCGAACCGGCCAGCACAGCAGTCCCGCGCGCACGCCGCCGCCGCTTCGCGCCGGCGGCGTGCGCAGGACGATCGTGCGCCCGTACGGGGACACCACCGGCGACGGCATGGTGCAGGTGTCGTTCACCCTGCCGGTGCCGCACGACAAGCGGGCCGAGGGCGCGGCGGTGCAGTTGGCCACCAGGATGGGCATCGACCCGGCGATGGTGGTGCACGCCAAACCCATGGGCGACGGGTTCACGTTCTTCGTCGTGTACGGGCGGGTCAACCACCTGGTCGACCTGGACGCCGTGCAGGTGGTGGAGCGGGACTTCCCGCTGCTGTCGGCCAAGGACGTCAACACGGTGGTCAAGCAGCGGCTGCGGCGCAAGCTGTCCGTGGTCGGCGCGTGCATCGGCACCGACGCGCACACCGTGGGCATCGACGCGATCCTCAACGTCAAGGGCATCGCGGGGGAGAAGGGCCTGGAGTACTACCGGGAGCTGAAGGTCACCAACCTGGGCGCGCAGGTCAGCGTCCCGGAGCTGGTCGAGGCGGCCCGGCGCGAGCGCGCCGACGCGGTGCTCGTCTCGCAGGTCGTCACCCAACGCGACGCGCACCTGCACAACACGCGGGAGATGTCGGCGGCGTTCCGGGAGGCCATGCCGGCGGGCAAGCGGCCCCTGCTGATCGTCGGCGGTCCCCGCTTCGACGAGACGATGACCGACGAGCTGGGCGTCGACCGGATCTTCGGCCGGGGCACCACGCCGGGCGAGGTGGCCAGCTACCTGGTGCACGCCCTGATCACACAACGGAAGGCGGACGGATGAGCGACGACGCGCGGCTCGGATTGACGGTGACGCACCGGCGGTACGTGCCGTACGCGCACGCCCACTACGCCGGGAACCTCGTCGACGGGGCGTACGCCCTGGGGCTGTTCGGTGACGTCGCCACCGAGGTGTGCATCCGCACCGACGGCGACGAGGGCCTGTTCGCCGGGTACGCCGACGTGCGGTTCACCGCGCCGATCCGCGCCGGTGACGTGGTCGAGGTGACGGCGCGCGTGACGCGGGTGGGCAGCCGCAGCCGCACCCTGGAGCTGAGCTGCGCCGTGGTGTGCCGGGGCCGCCCGGACCGTTCCGAGTCCGCCGCCGACGTCCTCGACCCGCCGATCGTCGCGGTCACCGCGACCGGCACCGTGGTCGTACCCGCGGTCTCGTGACCCTCGCGGTCTGCGCGGACGTCGGCTCCACGTACACCAAGGCGGCCGTGGTGGACCTGGCCGCCGGTGTCCTCGTCGGCGCGGCGGCCGCGCCCACCACGGTGGGCAGCGACGTGCTGCGCGGCCTGGACGCCGCGGTCACGGCGGCCACCGCCGGGCTCGGGCTGCGCGACGTGCCGTGGTACGTCTGCTCGTCCGCCGGCGGAGGGCTGCGGCTGGCCGTCATCGGCTACGAGGCCCTCGTCACCGCGCAGGCGGGCCGGCGGGTCGGGTTGTCCGCCGGGGCGCACGTGGTGCACACGGCCGCCGGGCGGCTCGACGCGGCGGCCCTGGCGGCGCTGCGGGCGGCCCGGCCGGACGTGGTGCTGCTGGTGGGGGGCACCGACGGCGGCGACGCCGACACGATCCGCCACAACGCGACCCGGCTGGCCCGCGCCCGCTGGCGCACACCGCTCGTCGTGGCCGGCAACGCCGACGTGCGCGCCGAGCTGATCGCGCTGTTGGAGGGCGCCGGGGTACCGGTGAGCGGCGCGGACAACGTGCTGCCGCGCATCGGGGTCCTCGCGCCGGCGTCGGCGCGGGCGGCGATCCGGGCGGTGTTCCTGCGGCACGTCATCGGTGGTAAACGACTGTCCCGGGGCACCCGTTTCGCGCGGCTGGTACGGGCGGCCACGCCCGACGCGGTGCTGACCGGGGTGGAGGTGCTGGCCGACACCATCGGCGGTGACCTGGCCGTCGTCGACGTGGGCGGGGCCACGACCGACGTGTACTCGGTGCTCACGCCCGACGAGCGGGCCACCGGGCCGGGCCGGGAGGTCGCCGGCAGCCTGTGGCGTGCCCGCACCGTGGAGGGTGACCTCGGCATGCGGTGGAGCGCGCCGGGCGTGGTCCGCGCCGCCGTCGAGGAGCGGCTGCTCGCCGACGCCGGCGACCTCGCCGACGCCGCCGCCCGGCGTGCGGCCGACCCGGCGTTCCTGGCCGTCGACGACGCCGAGCGGGCCGTGGACGCGCGGATCGCCACCCTGGCCGCGACGGTGGCGCTGCGCCGGCACGCCCGTGGCGCCGCCACCGGGGAGCGGGCCGGGCGGGATCTGCGGGACGTACGGCTGCTGGTGGGCTCCGGTGGGGTGCTGCGGCACGCGCCCGCGGACGCGTCCGGGCAGGTGCTGGCGGCCGTCCTGGCCGACCACGCGGGCGGGTGGGCCGTGCCGCGCGCCGCCCGCGCGGTCGTGGACGTCGACTACGTGCTGGCCGCCGCGGGGCTGCTCGCCGAGGAGCACCGAGCGGCGGCGCAGGCGCTGGTGCGCCACCATCTGTGCCCGCACTGAGACACACCGATCCGACACGCCGTGGCGCAACACACGACAGGCCGGGGTGGGTTGACAGGGGGCGGGGTGCAGCACGTACCGTCTTTGAGTCCTACCACGGGAAGCGGCTGTTGTTCGCTTCGTCCCTTCGTCCGCTGGCCGAGCGACATGTTTTCAGCGTCATCGTCGCGGCGGCCAGGTCCAGCGGGCGGGGGTCGGCGGGGCGGCGCGAACCGGCCGCGGTTACCGGTGTACGGGCAGGGTGAGGTGCACGGCCAGTAGACAACGGCCCGGCGGGGGCAGCCAGTCAACCGCCTGGTCGGTCCGAAGGTCGGCGTGCCCCATCCTCGCCCCACCGGCCGGGAAGGGCCTGGGAGCATCGGGGCGCGGCGCAAGCCGCGCCCCGATTTCATGAGCGCCCTCACCGTGACCACCCCCCATCACCGCGTCGATCTTGCGGTTTCTGTTGTCGAAACGGGCAGGAATGCCCCGTTCGTCGGCACAGAAAGTGCAAGATCGCGGAGCAGGGGTCGGGCGCGGGCGGAGCACGGGTCAGGCGCGGAGGGCGGCCGGGTAGCCTTCGGCGGGTGATCGAGGTGAAGCAGCGGTGACGACGCTGGACCGGGACGAGAGCCACGTCCCCACCGTGACCGGTGCGCCGGTCACCGCGGGTCGGCCGCTGCCGCTGCGCGTCGCCGCGCCGATGGCCGTGGTCGCCGGGTTGGCCCTGCTGCTGTCGTTCCCGCCGTACGGGGTGTGGCCGCTCGCGCCCGTCGGCGTGGCCCTGCTGGCCGCCGCCGCACACCGGCGACGGTTACGCGCCGGCGCCGGCCTGGGCTTCCTCACCGGGGTGGCGCTGTTCGCGCCGATGCTGGCCTGGACGAACCTGCACACCGGTTACCTGCCGTGGGTGCTGCTGTCGCTGTTGCAGGCCGGCTACCTGGCGCTGCTCGGCGCCGCCACCGCCTGGGTGTCGCCGCTGGCCGACCGGGGCCCGTGGCAGTGGCCGGCGCTGACCGGGCTGCTGTGGGTGGGGCAGGAGGCGCTGCGCGACCGTACCCCGTTCGGCGGTTTCCCGTGGGGTCGCCTCGCGTTCAGCCAGGACGACTCGCCCCTGCTGCGCCTGGCCGCACTCGGCGGCGCGCCGCTGGTCACCTTCGCCGTGGCCCTCGTAGGTGGCCTGCTCGTCGCCGCCGTCTGGCGGGGCTGGGCGGCCCGCCACGACGCCCGGCCCGAGTGGTGGCTGGCGGCGGTCGTGCCGGCCGCCGTCGTCGTGGCGGTGGGCGTGGTGAGCGTGCTGGTGCCCGTGGCCGCCGCGGGCGGCGGCGGGACCGTGACCGTCGCCATCGTGCAGGGCAACGTGCCGCGTCTCGGGCTGGACTTCAACGCCCAGCGCCAGGCCGTGCTCAACAACCACGTCGACGCCACCCTGGAGTTGGCCGCGCGGGTCGCCTCCGGCGCGCAGCGGCAGCCCGACCTGGTGGTGTGGCCGGAGAACTCCAGCGACATCGACCCGCTGCGCAACCCGGCCGCCGGGGCCCGCATCGCGCAGGCCGCCGACACCGTCCGCGCGCCCATCCTGGTCGGCGCGGTGCTGCTCGGACCCGGCCCCGGGCAGGTCCGCAACGCGGGCATCCTCTGGCGACCCGACACCGGCGCGGACATGACGCAGCTCTACACCAAACGGCATCCGGTGCCGTTCGCCGAGTACGTGCCGTTGCGGGACATCGCGCGCCAGGTCAGCGACAAGGTCGACCTGATCCGCAACGACTTCGTACCCGGCAGCACCCCGGGCGTGGTACGCGCCGGCCCGGTGACGCTCGGCGACGTGATCTGCTTCGAGGTCGCCTACGACGAGGTGGTCCGCGACACCGTCACCGGCGGCGCGCAACTGCTGGTGGTGCAGACCAACAACGCCACCTTCAACGAGGCGGAGGCGCGCCAACAGTTGGCCATGGTGCGGCTGCGGGCCGTCGAGCACGGCCGCCCGGCGCTGATGGCCTCCACGGTCGGCGTGTCCGGGTTCGTCGCCCCCGACGGGCGGGTAAGCGATGCCACCGGGTTCAACACCCGGGAGGTCGTGGTGCGGCAGCTACGGCTCGACAGCGGGCGCACCCTCGCCACCCGCCTCGGTTGGTGGCCGGAACTGGCCCTGGCCGGGCTGGCGGTGGCCGCCCTGGTCGGCGCGGGTGTGCTGCGCCGCCGCCAGCGCGTCGTGCCCGGATAGCAGCAGCCGGTACGCCGGCGGGAGCGGAGGAACCGTGGTCCAGGCGACCGATACGATCCGACGTCCGGACGAGGTGCCCGGCGTGGGTCGGGTCCTCGTGGTGATCCCCACCTACAACGAGGCCGACAACGTCGCGGCGATCGTCGGGCGGGTCCGCCGGGCCGCCCCCACGGTGAGCATCCTCATCGCCGACGACAACAGCCCCGACGGCACCGGCGCGATCGCCGACGCCCTCGCCGACGGCGACCCGCACGTGCAGGTGCTGCACCGCAGGGGCAAGGAAGGGCTCGGCGCCGCGTACCTGGCCGGGTTCGGGTGGGCGCGCGAGCACGGCTACCACGCCGTCGTGGAGATGGACGCCGACGGCTCCCACGCCCCGGAGGACCTGCCGGCGCTGCTGGAGGCCGCCCGCGACGCCGACGTGGTGATCGGGTCGCGGTGGACCAGCGGGGCACGGGTGGTGAACTGGCCGCTGCGGCGGCTGCTGCTGTCGCGCGGCGGCAACCTGTACGCGCGTCTCGCGCTGGGCATGCCCGTCTCGGACGCCACCGGCGGCTACCGGGTGTACCGCACCAGCGCCCTGGACGCCATCGACCTGGAGTCGGTGACCTCACAGGGGTACTCGTTCCAGGTGGAGCTGTCGCGGCTGGCGCACCGCGCCGGGGTGCGCATCGTGGAGGTGCCGATCACGTTCGCCGAGCGGGAACGCGGCGACAGCAAGATGAGCCCGCGCATCGTCGCCGAGGCGTTGTGGCGAATCACCGCGTGGGGCGTGCAGGACCGGCGGCAGGCCGTACGCCGCAGCCTGAACGGCACCCCCACCGGTCAGGTGCGGTGGCCGTGAGCGCGGCCGTGTCATGCTGGATGGGCGGTTCGTGTCGTGCCGCGGGATGGCGATGAGGTGAGATGCGCCGAGGACTGAGGTTCGTGCCGCTGGCCCTGCTGCTGGCGGTGGTGGTGGAGCTTGCGGTGTTCGTCGTCGTGGGCCGGGCGGTGGGGTTCGGCGCGGCGGTGTTGCTGGTGTTCGCCGCGTCCCTGCTGGGGCTGGTGCTGCTGCGCCGCGAGGGAATGCGCGCCTGGCGGGGGTTCCGCACGGCCGCTCAGGCCGGGCAGCCGCCGGGACGCCAGGTGACCGACGGGCTCGTCGGTCTGGCTGGCGCGCTGCTGCTGGCGATACCCGGACTGGTGAGCGGCCTGACCGGGCTGTTGCTGATGGTGCCGCCGGTGCGCCGGTTGGCCCGCGCCGGGGTGCAACGCGCCGCCGAGCGGCGGGTGTCGTCGATGGTCGCCGGTGACCTGTTCGGGCCGCGTACGGTCCGGGTGCGTCAGGGCGCGCCGCAGCCGCCACCACGTCCGCAGCCGGAGCAGCCGGTGGTCGTCGACGGTGGCCGGGCCATCGAGGGCGAGATCATCGAGCCGGGCCGCCACTGAACCCACGCACACGACGGCGCCCCCGGGGTAACCCCGGGGCGCCGTGTCGTACGGGTGCGGCTCAGGCGCGGCCGCGGCGGGTACGGACCTCCTGGAGCCGCTCGGCGAGGATGTCCTCGAGCTCGGCGATCGAACGCCGCTCCAGCAGCATGTCCCAGTGGGTACGCGGCGGCTTGGCCTTCTTCTGCTCCGGCTCGCTGCCGTCGACGAGTCGGGCGACGCTGCCGTCGAACTTGCACTCCCAGGTCGTCGGGACCTCGGCGTCGACGGCGAACGGCACCTCGAACTGGTGGCCCTTGGCGCAGAGGTACTCGCGGGTCTGACGCGGCGCGAGCTCCGTGTTGCGGTCGGATTCGTAGCTGACCGCGCCCAGCCGGCTTCCGCGCAGCATACGCTCGCCCATGATCGACTTCCCCTCGTTCGTGGTGCTGGTCTTCTGGGTGTAACGGCGCGTTCCCGTCGCCCCATTCCCGCCCGAGGGCGTGAGGCGTCCACGGGCGGGCCGGAACCAAGGGTAACCGGCCACGACCGGGACGCCACGGCGGTGGCGTGTCGTGACTGCCACCAGGGATGTTAGGGCGTACGAGGACTTCGACACACGCCCTAACCGCCCGAACGCGGTCAAGGTTGCGGTGACGTCGCCCCCGGGTCGGAAACGCCGGCGGCGGGGGCGGCCGCGCCGAGGCGGGCCAGCGCCAGCGCCAGGTCGCTGACCTGGTCACCGAGCTGCGCCACGCGCCGCTGGGCCACGTCCCGGTCGGCCTCGGCGGCGTCGAGCCGTACCGTCAGAGCGGTGAGCCGGCCCTCGGCGGTGGCCGCGGCCTGCCGGGCGGCGCTCAGCTCGGCGGCGAGGGTGTCCCGCTGCCCGGTCGCGGCGGTCAGCTCCGCGCGGAGCCGGGCGGCCAGCTCGGCGGCCTCCTGCCGGGCGCCGTCGGCCTCGGCGGCCACGGCCTGGGCGCGGTCACGGGCCCGTTCGGCCTGCTCCCGGGCCCGGGCGGCGTCCGCGGCCTCGGCGCGGGTCCGCGCGGCGTCGGCGCGGGCCTGGTCGATCTGCCGGCGTACGTCCTGCGCCTCGGCCTGCCACCGCGCGGCCCGCTCGCCCGCGTCGGCCGCGTCCCGGGTGGCCCGTTCGGCGTCGGCGCGCGCCGCGTCCCGCTCGACGGTCAGATCGGCCGCGCGCTGCCGCTCGGTGTCCCGCTCGGCCCGCAGATCACGGACCTCGACGCGGGCCTGGTCACGGTCGCGTTCGGCCTGCGTACGCAGCGCCTCGGCGGCGCTGACGTCGTGGCGGGCCTGGTCGCGGGCGGCCTCGGCCCGCTGGGCGCGCTCGTCGGCCGCGTCGGCGCGGTGCGCGGCGGCCTCGGCACGCCGTACCGCGTCGTCGGCCTCGGCGCGGGCCGTGCGGGCCTGCTCGCGGGCGCGCGCCGCGTCGGCCGACGCGGTCTCGGCGTCGTCGCGGGCCTCGTCGCGTTCGGTCTGGGCGGCCGCGACCTCGGTGGCGGCCTCCGCGCGGGCCTGCGCGAGCTGGCGCTGCACACCCACCGGGGACAGCTCGGCGTGCAGCGCCTCGGTCAACGTCTCGACGATCTGGTCGAGGCGGTCCACCGCCTCCCACGTGCGGGCCACCTGCCCGGGCAGGCCGGGGGCGTTGCGGTGGCGCATCCGACTGTTGCGCGAGGCGCGTTGGCAGGCGCCGTCGTTGTCGCGGCAGTAGCGGAACGGCCGGCCCGCGCCGACACGCTGCGGAACCGGCGCTCCACAGTGGGCGCACGGGCGGGTTTCGGCGGGGGTGAGCGGGGCGTCCATCGAGGGCGAAGTCTAGTGCCGACGGCTCAGGTCGCCGCCCGGGCCGTCGCGTCCAGGGTGTAGCGGCGTTGCAGCAGCAGGGCGGCGAGCATCGCCGCCGCCGGCAACAGGCCGAAGCCGTAGCGGACGGCCGCGAGCGCCGCGTCCGGCTGCGCCGGTGACTCACCGGCCGTCGACGCCACGAAACCGCCTGCCGCCAGGCAGAGGGCGTACGCGTAGGGGCCCAGGGCCGCGCCGGTGGCCTCGGTGGCCGTCCACACCCCGGTGTACGTACCGGCCCCGGTGGTACCGGCGGCCCGGATCACGTCCGGCAGCATCGAGAAGGGCAGCAGTTGCATGCCGGCGAACGCCACTCCGAGCACCGCCACCGCGCCGACCAGCACGGGCAGGCCGGCGGGGCGGCCCACCGCCAGCACCAGCGACCCGGCCGCGAACGCGCCCTGCGCGCCGAGCAGCGCCCGCTGCTTGCCGATCCGGCGGGCCAGCATCAGCCAGGCGGGGGTGACCAGCAGCGCCGGTGCGACGAACGCGGCCACCAGGACCGTGGTCATACCGGGGGCGCGCAGCTCGTACTCCGCGTAGTAGGGCACCCCGGCCAGGACCAGGTGGGTGGTGGTGGACATGGCCAGGTAGGCGGCGCCCAGCGGGCGGAACTGCTTGTCGCGCAGGGCGGTGCGCAGCGCCCGCCACCCGCCGTGGCTCGGCGCCGGGCTGCCCGACGCGACACCGCGCAGCCGGGCGATGCCGGCCACGCCGACGAGCATGGCGGCCAGCATCGCGACGGCCAGGACCACGCCCATGCGCTGGTAGCCGCCCCGGGTCGCGGCGTCGCCGCCGGTCAGCAGCGGGGCCAGCAGGCCGGAGGCGAGGATGCCGAGGGTCAGCACGACCATCCGGAACGCCATCAGCCGGGTGCGTTCGTCGTAGCCGATGCGCAGGTCGGCGGGAGTGGCCAGGTAGGGGACCTGGTAGGCGGCGAAGAGCAGATTGCCGGCGACGAAGGCCACCGCCACCCAGGCGGCGGCCGGCGCGCCGGTCAGGCCGCCGGGCACCGCGAACAGCGCGGCGAACGCGACCGGCAGGGCGCAGCCGATCAGCAGCAGCCGTCGCCGGTCGCCCCGGCGGGCCTGTTCGACGTCGGCGCGGTGCCCGACCCAGGGGTGCAGCAGCACGTCGGCGATCTTCGGCAGCAGCAGCGCCAGGCCGGCCAGCCACGGCCCGACGGCCAGCACGTCGGTGAGGAAGTAGAGCAGCAGCAGGCCGGGAACGGTCACCCAGATGCCCATGCCGAGGGAGCCGGTGGCGAACCCGGCCAGGGGGCCGCGGGGCAGCGTCGCGTCGGTGGCGGCCGCGGGCCGCCGGTCGAGCCCGGTCATCGCCGCATCCTCTCCGCAATCCAACAGTTGCTGGATTCTAGGGGGAGAATGGCGGCCATGACCATGCCCCGACGCCGTCCGGGTCGACCCCGGCGCGACGAGACCCGACCCACCCGCGAGGCGGTGCTCACCGCCGCGACCGCGCTGTTCGCCGAACGGGGCTTCGACGCCGTCGGGCTGCGGGAGGTCGCCGCCGCCGCCGGGGTCGACGTCGCCACGGTCGCCCACCACACGGGTACGAAGGCGGCGCTCTACGAGGCGTGCTTCGCGCGGGTGTTCGCCGTCGAGCGGCAGGTCCTCACCGAGGCCGCCGAGCGGGCCCGCACGGCCCTCGACGCGGGCCCGGACGCGGCGCGGCGGGCGTTGCACGACCTGGTCGACGTGTTCGTGGACTTCCTCCAGGACCACCCGGAGACCACCGCGCTGTGGCTGCGACGCTGGTTGGAGCCGCAGCGGCACGCCGAGCTGGACCAGCGCTACGCCGAGCCGCTCTACCGGCTGGTGGCGGAGCTGCTGACCGCCGCGTCGGCCGCCGGCGCGCTGGCCGAGCCGACCCCGCACATCACCGTCCGCAGCCTGGTCTGGGCTACTCACGGACACGTCGTGGCGTTGGCCGCGGGCGTGCCGGCGGCCCGGGAACGCCGCGAGTTCCGGGCGTTCGTGCACCGCTTCCTCACCGCGCTGTACGGGCCGACGGGTTGACGGGTCGCCGTCGCCCGACGATTATCCATCGGACGTTGGATTACGCGGGGAGCGGCGATGCGGGCAGAACCCAGGGTTGCGGTGGTCGGCGCGGGCGCGGCCGGACTCGCCGCCGTGAAGGCGCTGCGTGACGCCGCCGTCCCCGTGGTCTGCTTCGAGGCCACCGACCAGGTCGGTGGCCTCTGGGTGTACGGGGCGCCCGACTCGCCCGCGTACCGCACGCTGCACCTGAACACCAGCCGTGGCCGCACCGAGTTCGCCGACCACCCGATGCCGGCCGACTGGCCCGACTACCCCGACCACACGCGGGTCGCCGGCTACCTCGCCGACTACGCCGACCGGTTCGGGCTGCACGACGCCATCCGCCTGCGGCACACCGTCGAGCGGGTCACCCGCCGACCGGACGGCACCTGGACGGTCCTGGCCAGCGGGCCGGACGGGCCGGTCGAGGTCACCGTCGAGGCCGTGGTCGTCGCCAACGGCCACAACCGGGTGCCACGGCTGCCCGAGCCGCCGTACCCCGGCGTCAGCACCGCCGAGCAGATACACAGCCACGACTACCGCGGCCCCGAGCAGTTGGCCGGCCGGCGCGTCCTGGTCGTCGGCGGCGGCAACTCGGCGATGGACATCGCGGTGGACGCCTCGTACGCCGCCGAGCGGACCCTGTTGTCGCTGCGCCGGGGTGTCTGGGTGGTGCCCAAGCACCTGCTGGGTCGCCCCTCGGACACCCTCAACGGCGCGCTGGCCCGCCGGCTCCCGTGGCGGCTGCGTCAGCGCATCAGCCAGACCATGATCGCCACCGCCGTCGGCAACCCCGCCCGCTACGGGCTGCCCGCGCCGACGCACGGCTTCCTGCAGGACCACCCGACCCTCTCGGACGGCCTGCTGTCCCGGCTCGCCCACGGCGACGTCGAGGCCCGCCCCGGTGTGGCCGCCCTCGACGGCGACCGGGTCGAGTTCACCGACGGCCGCGCCGACCAGGTCGACCTGATCGTGTGGTGCACCGGCTACCGGGTGGACATCGGGTTCCTGCCGGCCGAGCTGCTGGGCGGCGGGGCCGACACCCTGGCGTTGTACCGGCACGTGTTCCACCCCGAGGCCCCCGGCCTGACGTTCGTCGGGCTGATGCAGTCCACCGGCTCCGCGTTTCCGCTGGTCGAGGCGCAGGCCAAGCTGATCGCCGCGCAGCTCGCCGGCCGGTACGCCCTGCCCGACGCCGCACGGCAGCGGGCCGCCTGCCGGGCCGAGCTGCGGGCGGCGACGGCCCGCTGGGGTCACCGCCGACCGGCGATGCGGGTGGACTTCGACGTGTACCTGGCCGAGCTGACCCGGGAGCTGAAGACCGGAGCGCGCCGGTGACGGCGCTGACCGGGCGGCGGGTCCTCGTCACCGGCGCGAGCGGCACCTTCGGCCGGCACCTCGGCGTCGCGCTGCGCGCCGGCGGCGCCCACGTGGTGGGGCTCGACCTGCGTGCCCGCGAGGACGACGACCTGGCCGTGCTCGGCTGCGACCTGACCGACCCGGCCGCCGTCCCCGCCGCGGTGGGGGAGGCGGTCGCCCGGCTCGGAGGGCTCGACCTGTTGATCAACAACGCCGGGGTGGGTGGTCCCGCGCCGGCGGAGCTGCCACCCGACGAGGTGGTCCGCCGGCAGCTGGAGGTCAACCTGCTGGCCGCCTGGCGCACCACCGCCGCCGCGCTGCCGGCCCTGCTCGACACCCGCGGGCGGGTGATCTTCGTGGCCAGCCGGATGGCGGTGCTGCCGCTGCCCCTCGCCGCCGCGTACGGGGTCAGCAAACGGGCCCTCGTCGCGTACGCCGACGCGCTGCGCCACGAGGTGGGCACCCACGTCGGGGTGAGCGTCGTCTACCCCAGCATGGTCGCCTCACCGATCCACGACAGCACCGCCGAGGCGGGCCTGTCGCTGCGCGGAGTGTCCCGCCCCGAGCCCGTCGAGGGTGTCGTCGCGGCGATCCTGCGCGCCGCCACCGCCCGCCGGGCGCCCCGGGACGTGGCGACCACCCGACGCGGCCGGCTGGAGATGGCCGTCGGCCGGCACGCGCCCGCGCTGGCCGACCGGCTGGTACGCCGTACCCTCGCGGCGCGGCTCGCCGCCGGCGACCTGGACGCCGCGCCGCTGGCCGCCGGCATGATCCGCCGGCACCGTGAGCGGTGAGACCTACCGGATCAGGGTACGGCGACGGCCGCGCGGGAACGGTCGGCGGCGATACGGACGGCCAACGCGGCCAGGGCGGTACCGGTCACCCAGCGCTGGACACGCAGCCAGAGCGGCCGACGAGCGAAGAACCCGGCCAGCGCCCCGGCGCTGAGCACGATCATCGCGTTGACGCTCAGCGCGACGGCGATCTGGGTCAGGCCGAGCAGCAGGCTCTGCGCCGCCACCTGTCCCCGCGCCGGCTCGACGAACTGCGGTAGCAGCGACACGTACAGGATGGCGATCTTCGGGTTGAGCAGGTTGGTGACCAGGCCCATGGTGAACAGCCGCCCCGGCCGGTCCGGTGGCAGCGGCGCGGGCGTGAACGGTGACCCGCCGCCCGGGCGCACCGTGCGCCACGCCAACCACAGCAGGTAGCCGGCGCCGGCCAGCTTCACCACCGTGTACAACGCCGGGACCAGGACGAACACGGCGGCCAGGCCGGCGACGGCCGTGGCCAGGTAGACGCCGAAGCCGGCGGCCACCCCGAGCAGCGAGATCAGGCCGGCCCGGCGGCCCTGCGCCACCGACCGGGAGACCAGGTAGACCATGTTCGGGCCGGGCGTGAGCACGAGACCCAACGCCACCAGCGCGATACCCAGCAGCGCACCCGCGTCGACCATGACGTTGCCCCCCGTTCGCCGTCAGCCGGATCGACCGTAGGCCGGGCGGCGGCCGGTGCCCCAGAGCCACCTGCGAGGCGGTGGCCTGCCGAGGTGCACCCGACGGGCGGGAATGGCCGGCGGCCTGGCGGCGCTGATCGGTTGCAGCGCGCGCCGTCGCCGGAGGCGGCGCGTTATACGGTGGGCCAGGGGAGGTGCCGCAGGTGACCGACGCGTGGGACGCGACCGTGGAGGCGCAGATCCGGGGCGCCGCGCAACGCGGTGAGTTCGACAACCTGCCCGGCATGGGCAAGCCCATCCCCGGTCGGGGCATGCCGTACGACGAGTCGTGGTGGATCAAGAGTTTCCTGGAGCGCGAGAAGCTGCCCAGTGACCTGCTGCTGCCCACCCCACTGCAACTTCGTCGACGGATCGAGCAGGTCCCCGACGAGGTCCGCGACCTGCCCACCGAACAGGCCGTACGGGCCTTCGTGGGGCAGCTCAACGCGCAGGTCGTGGCGTGGCTTCGCAACCCGGACGGCCCCCGGGTGGCGGTCCGCCCGGTGAACGTCGACGAGGTCGTCGCCCGCTGGCGCGCCGAACGCGCCCGTCGGAACGTCACCGCCGCCACCGCCACCGAGCCGACCACCGCCACCGAGCCGGCCACCATCGTCGCCCCGACCCGCCGAGCCCGCCGAGCCCGCCGGGGCTGGTGGCGGCCCTGGCGCCGCCACCGCTGACGCCCCGAACAGGTCCGTACGGTCCCGAACACCCGCTTTCGCCCTCGTTCCCGGCCGCGCCGCTACGGTCGGCACCGGACGACCCGACGGGTGGCACGGGACACGGGGGGCGACGTGAGCGAGCGCGCCGCGACGTACGCCGAGGTGTTCGCGGTGCGCGAGTACCGCCACCTGTTCGTCGCGTACCTGCTGTCCCTGCTTGGCGACCAGCTCACGGCCGTCACCGTGGCGTACCTCGTCTACCGAGGGACCGGCTCGGCGGCGCTGGCGGCCGCCGCGTACGCCAGTTCCTACCTGGCGTGGCTCGTCGGCGGCCCGCTGTTGTCCGGCCTGGCCGACCGGTATCCCCGGCGGCGCGTCCTGATCGTGTGCGACCTCGCCCGCGCGGCCCTCGTACCGCTGGCGGCGTTACCGGCCGTCCCCGCGCCGGCCCTGGTGGCGATGCTCTTCGCGGTCAACCTGATGCGGCCGCCGTTCGTGGCCGCCCGTGCGGCGTTGCTGCCCGACGTGCTCGACGGCGACCGTTACGCGGTGGCCAACGGCGTAGACAACATCTGCGCCCAGGTCGTGCAGGTGCTCGGATTCGCCGTCGGCGGGAGCCTGGTGGCGCTGCTGTCGCTGCGCGGGGCGCTGCTGGTGGACGCCGGCACGTTCCTCGTCTCCGCCCTGCTGATCGCGCGCGGCGTCCGGGCACGTCCCGCGCCCCGAAGGCCCACCGGCCCGACCCGCCGTGGTCGCGCGGACGGCCTGCGGGTGCTCGTCGCCGACCCCCGGTTGCGCGCCTACGTGCTCGTCCTCTGGACGGCCAGCGCGTTCACCTACGCCGCCGAAGGGCTGATGGCGCCGCTGGCCCGGCAGTACGACGGGAACGCCGCCACGATGGGTGTGTTGCTGGCCGCCGCGCCGACGGGCATGGCGCTCGGTGGGGTCGCCCTCACCCGGTTCTGCCCACCGGCGGCCCGCCAGCGGCTGATCCTGCCCCTGGCCGCACTGTCCGCCGGTGTGCTGACGGCGGCGTGGCTCGTTCCGCCGCTGTGGGTGCTGCTCCTGCTGTTGGGGCTGGCCGGGGCCGCCAGCGCCTTCGCTGTGCCGTTGAACGCGCTGTTCGGCCGGGCGGTGCCGCCGGTGTACCGGGGACGCGCGTTCGGGGTCGCCGTCACCGGCCTCAGTGGCCTGCAGGGTACGGCGATGGTGCTGGCGGGTCTGGCCGCCGACCGGTGGTCGGCCACCACCGTGGTCGGGTTCAGTGGACTGTCCGGCGCGGTGGCCGTCCTCGCCCTCGGCCCACTGTGGCGGCGTGCCGCCGGGTCGGCGTCGTTCGCGGGGTTGCGGAAGAGCGGTACGGCGGTCGGCGCCGGGGATGAACCGGTGGTGAGGCGAACGGACGTCCCGGCGGGTTGACTCTGTGGACCCGCTGTCGCTTTCATCCAAGACAGCCGCTGCGGCCGCGCCTAGCGTGGACCCGGCAACCCGCCCGAGCAGGAGGAGACAGCACACATGCGTGACCTGGTCTACACCGGTTTCATGTCGCTCGACGGCGTCGTCGATTCGCCCGGCGGCGGGCCGGGGGAGGGGCACCGCAGCGGCGGGTGGGTGGTCAAGGACCTCGAGTTCGTCCCAGAAGCCTGGTCGCTGAAGGGCGAGGAACTGGCCGACACGACGGCGCTCATGTTCGGCCGCCGCAGCTACGAGGCGTTCGCGCCGGTCTGGCCCGGCTCGGAGGACCACGCCGACTACAAGCTGCTGCCCAAGTACGTGGTGTCGAGCACGCTGCCTGACGATGCCCTCGTCGACGGGTGGGGACCGACGACGATCCTGCGCTCGACCGAAGACGTCGCCGCACTCAAGCAGGGCGAGGGCGGTGCGATCTTCATTCACGGGAGCGCCGAGCTGGCCCGGCGGCTTTCGGACGCGGGCCTGATCGATCAGTACAACCTGCTCGTATTTCCCGTGCTGCTCGGTGCCGGCAAGAGCCTGTTCGGCCGGGCCGATCGGGACAAGCACATCCTGACGCTGCGGGAGTCGGAGAGCTACTCGAACGGGATCCTGAAGCTGATCTACGACGTCAAGCGTTGATCCCGATCCAGGTCGAGGGCGATCGCGCCGCCGGCGCCTTGGCGTAGCTGCCTGACGGTGCGTCCGACGTAGAAGCGCAGTGCCCGGGCCAGGTGCGGCTCGTCGAAGTAGTCGAGTTTGGCAACGACGTCGGCGGCCGGGTCGCCCACGGCCAGCAGCTGCGCCGCTGTGCGGGCCCGCTCGATCTGCCGCACCGCACCCCGTGTCAGTCCCGTCGCGGCGCGGAACCGGCGTTCGACCGTGCGGCCCGAAACGACCGGGCGGTGCCCCCGCAACACCTCGGCGACAAGCCGGTCACGGACCACGGTCCCGGCTCGGACGAGCCTTTCGACCAGCGCCTCGGCATCGTCCGGGCCGGGTGTCTCCCAACGTGCGCCGTCCAGCCGGAACGTCCGGCGCGTGGTGTCGGGGAGTCCGATGCCGCCGTCGACCAGCGCCGACATCGGCACGGCCCGCAACGACGTGCCCACCGCGAACTCGATGCCGGTAAAGGTCGCGCCCGCCGGCACCGGCGCCGTGCCGGTCCGGGTCTCGGGACCGGTGATGCCCGCGTACGCCTGACCGGCCTGCTCCCAGAAGACCAGGCCGAAACGCACTCCTGCGACGGAGGTCATCGTGGTGACCTGCTCGCTGGCGCATGTCCAGACGGTGTCGACCCACGGCGAGTCGGACCGGCGCGTCTCGAACCGCAGTGCCACGGGCGAAGGATACGCCGCTCGACCAGCAGCGCGGGCTCACCGAGCTTGCTCAACCCCGGTTCGGGGACCGGGTCGTACAAGCTCGAACGAGTCCGAACGCCGAAAGCCCTACCGCCGAGGTGGGCGGCGGTCGACGCTGAGGCCATCGGGCGGGCACGGGGTCGCCCTGAAGGGGAGGGAGAAGCGCATGCGTGGCGTTCGCGAGCGCGGCATCAGCTGGACGTGACGGTTTCGAGCAGGCGGGTGCCGCGGTGGTCGTTGGTCCCTCGACCGTCGCGGCACCTGCCCGACCGGGTCAGTCCACCGCGGCCCGCCACGTCCAGGAGGTACGCCGCGCCCGACCCGGCAGCTCACCCCGGCCGGTCATCCACAGCAGCACATCGGGCGCGTCGCCGGGCGGGGCGTCCGGGAAGAGTCGCCGTAACACCAGCGCGCTCAGGCGGTGCGGCGGCTGCCACGGCACGCCGAGGCCGAGGGTGATGTCGTGGGTGTGCAGCACCGTCTCGGCCACCCCCATCGCGGCGAACCCGGCCGGATCGCAGGGGCCCCAGTGCCAGGCCCGCTCGGTCGGTTCGGCGGCCTCGACGGCGACCGCGAGCAGCCGGGCGCAGGCGAGCACCACGTCGAGCACCCGGGCCGGGCTCGCCGTGGGGGAGACCCGCAGGTCGTACGGCAGATAGCTGTCCTGAGCCAGGCCGGTGACCTGGCCGGCGTAGGCGAGCAGGTCGTGCGCAACGTGCGCGGCGGTCGTCCAGCAGCTCCACGTCAACCTGCCGGCTGGCACCGACCAGTCGCGGTCGAGGTGCGGGCGCAGCACACCCGTCATCTCGTCGGCCGCCGCCCGTACGTCGGCGCCGGTCACCGGGGACATCGGTACGTCGATGCGTGCAAGAATCCATCCTCGCGATCGGGGGGAGGCGAACCACATGTTGCCCAACCTGGTGGTCGACACGACGGTACTGCCGCCGGCTGACCGGTTCGAGTTCTGGTACTCCCTGGTCGCGCAGGAGACGGGACCTGTGCACATAACCAGCGCACGGCTGGACGACTTCGTCGCGTACGCCCGGGCCGTCGACCTCGGCCGAATCCGCGTGACCTCGCTGCGGTACCCCTCGCTGCACGCCACCCGACCCGCGGGCCTGGTCCGCCGGACGGCAACGGACATCTACCAGCTCACGCTGCCACTGACGGGTCGCAGCACCCTGGTCCAGGATCGCACCGAGACCGCACTCGTCGCCGCCAGCCACTTCACCCTGCTGGACACGGCCCATCCGTACATCGCCCGGCACCGGGCGGACGGCCCCGGTCTCGCCAGGACGATCACCGTGCAGATCCCCTACGCGGCGCTGCCGCTGCCGCCGGATCGCCTGCGCCGCCTGCTGGCCACGCCGATGTCGTCCCGTCTCGGCGTCGCCGGGCTCCTGGGCCATCACCTGCGGAGCATCGCGATGCACCCGGAGCAGTACGAGTCGAACCAGGCCGACATGCTGGCCGGGATGGCGTTGGACCTGCTCGCCGCCACGCTTGCCCAGCACCTCGACATCGAGGGCGTTCTGTCGCCGGAGACACGGCACGCCGCCCTACGCGCTCGCGTGGTCGACTTCATCGACCGCCACCTCGGCAGCGCCGAGCTCAACCCGCGAAGCGTGGCCGCCGCCCACCACATCTCCCTGCGTACCCTGCACCGCCTGTTCGAGGGCGAGGCGACGACACCTGCCGGGCTCATCCGAGTCAAGCGTCTGGAGCGGTGCCGGCGGGACCTGGCCAACCCACTGCACGCGCGACAGCCGGTCCACCTCATCGCCGCCCGTTGGGGTTTCCCGGACAAGGCCCACTTCAGCCGTCTCTTTCGCGCCAGCTTCGGATGTTCACCGCAGGCGTACCGGGCGGCCCACACACCGCCGGACCGGTGACCCGGCAGCCGCTAACGGTGGTCGGTCGGGTCGTCCGCGTCGAAGTCGCGTACGGCGGTGCGGATCATCTCGCCGTACGGGTCGTCCGGCAGTTGGTCCAGGTGCTCTCGGGCCCGGGCGAGGTGCTCCCGGGCCGGGCCGGCGTTGCCCAGTCGCCGGTGACAGTCGGCGAGGTTGAGGTGCAGCGACGGCAGGAACGCCCGTACCTCGAGCGACGGCAGGTGCCGCCGGGTGCGTTCGTCGGTCAGTTCGGACACGGCCGCCAGGGCACGTTCGTCCCAGCTCAGCTCCGCGTCGAGAGTGTCCTGGAGGTCGGCGAGATGGTGGGCGACGGTGCAGCGGTGCAGGGCGTCGCCAGCCGGGCCGATCTCGTCCCACAGCACGGTGAGCAGCTCACGGGCCTCGGCGGCGTTGCTGGTCCGGCCGAGCTGCACCGCCTCGACGATGCGGGTCATGGTGGGGTCGGGGGTCATCTGGTCGGTCATGTCGCCGATGCTCGGGCCTCGATCAGGTCGAGGGTCAAACGACGAGCAGCCGACGGACCGTCGAGAATTTTCAGTGATCGGTATTAATCTTGCACGTATCAGTCTGGTTTTCGTAGGCTGCCCCGGTGATCGAGCAACCCCTCGTCGAGGCGAGGAATCTGGCCAAGATCTATCCGCGACGTGGGTCCACAGCGGAGTTCCGGGCGGTCGACGGCATCGACTTCACGCTCCAACGGGGTGAGTCGTTCGGGCTTCTCGGGCCCAACGGCGCCGGCAAGTCCACCACCATGCGGATGATCGCCGCGACGTCGCCGATCAGTGGCGGCAGCCTGCGTGTCCTCGGCATGGACCCGATGACGCAGGGGCCGCAGATTCGCGCCCGGCTGGGTGTCGTCACCCAGGACGACCACCTGGACAACGAACTCACCGTCCGGGAGAACCTGCACATCTACGGGCGGTACTTCGGCCTGCCCCGGGCCGTCATCCGGGACCGGGCGACCCGGCTGCTGGACTTCGCCCACCTGCGCGAGAAGGCCGGCGACCAGGTGGAGACGCTCTCGGGCGGCATGCGGCGGCGGCTGACGATCGCCCGCGCCCTGATCAACGAACCCGACATCCTGCTGCTCGACGAGCCGACCACCGGCCTCGACCCGCAGGCCCGACACATCCTGTGGGACCGGCTCTTCCAGCTCAAACAGGAGGGCGTCACGCTCATCCTCACGACGCACTACATGGACGAGGCCGAGCAGCTCTGCGACCGGCTCGTCGTCGTCGACCACGGTCGGATCGTCGCGCAGGGCTCTCCCCGAGACCTGATCACCCGGTACGCCACCCGGGAGGTCCTCGAACTTCGCTTCCGCCCCGACGAACGGGACACCGCGGCGGAGAAACTCCGAACATCGGCGTTGGCCACCGGCGGCACCGCCGCCGACGGTCGCGTCGAACTGCTCGCGGACCGGGCACTCGTCTACTGCGCCGAGGGTGAGTCCGCCCTCGCCACGGTGCACGCCCTCTCACTCACCCCGCTCACCGCCCTGGTCCGTCGCGCGACGTTGGAGGACGTGTTCCTCACGCTGACCGGCCGATCGCTCATCGAGTAGCGGGGGGATCACTCGTGCTGCACGCATTCCGATACTGGCTCACCCGCTACCGGCGCACCTGGCGCGGCACGATCGTCATCAACGTCCTGAACCCGTTGCTCTTCCTCGTCGGTATCGGGGCCGGCCTGGGTGCCCTCGTCGACGACAACGCGCCCGCCCAGATCAGCGGCGTGTCCTACGCGGCGTTCTTCGCACCGGGCATACTGGCCGCGGCGGCGATGCAGAACGCGTTCCTGGAGGCGTCCTGGGGAGTCGCCCGCGCCGCCGGCTACGGCGCCTACCGGGGGGCGACGCCGACGCCGATCGAACCCGCGCAACTCGCCGCCGGGCACCTGCTCTTCATCACCGTACGGCTGCTCGTCACCAGCGGCGCGTTCATCGCGGTGATGGCCGCGTTCGGGCTGATCGAGGGCCGGTGGGCGCTCGGGGCCCTGCTCGGCGCGACGCTGACCGGGCTCGCGTTCGCGGCGCCGGCCGCGGCGTGGGCGGTCGGGGTGCGCACGTTGCGCCACATCGACACGGTGTTCCGCTTCGTCATCATGCCGCTCTACATGTTCTCCGGCACCTTCTTCGCCGTGTCCCAGCTACCGGAGTGGATCCGGCCGGTGTCCTATCTGCTGCCACTGTGGCACGGGGTGGAACTGTGCCGCACGGTGAGCCTCGGCACGGCCACGATCGCCACGAGCTGCGTCCACATCGCCTACCTGCTGGCGCTCGCGATCGGCGGTTTCCTCGTCGCCCGCGTCACCTACCGCCGCCGGCTGCACCCGTGACGCCCCACGTCCCAAGCCATGTGGAGACACCATGACCAGCGTCGTCGTACCCGCCTGGACCCGCCGCCGCGTGCTCGCGCTCGTCGAACGCAACTTCATGATCTACCGGCGCTCGATCACGCCGCTGCTCAACGCGCTCGTCGAACCGATCCTCTACCTGCTGTCGATCGGCGTCGGCGTCGGGTTGCTCGTCGGCACCGTCCCCGGGGTCGACGTCCCGTACGCCGCCTACGTGGCCCCGGCGATCCTGGCCACCACCGCGATGAACACGGCGTTCAACCAGACCAGCTTCGGCGTCTTCAACCGGATGCGGATCGAGAAGACGTACGAGGCGATCCTGCCGACACCGCTCTCGGTCACCGACATCGCCGTCGGTGAGGTCACCAGCGCGATGATCAACGCCCTGTTGACGTCGGTCGGCTTCCTGGCTCTCATGGCGATCGGTGGGCTGGTCAGCTCGCCCTGGGCGTTGCTGGCACTGCCCGCCTCGCTGCTGATCTCGTACGCCTTCGCGGCGGCCGGGCTGGCCGTCACGACGTACCTGCGCGATTTTCCCGACTTCCAGTACATCCAACTGTTCATGCTGCCGATGTACCTGTTCGCCACGACGTTCTACCCCCTCTCGGTCTATCCGGAGGCGGTACGGCCCCTCATCCAGGCCCTGCCGCTCTACCACAGCATCGAACTCGTCCGGGAGCCGGCGCTGGGTCACCTGGGCTGGGACCTGCTGATCGCGGCGGCGTACCTCGTCGCGTTCGGCTCGATCGCCATGTGGGTGGCCACGCGCCGGATGACCCGGGCGATGCTGCGGTGAGCGGCGCGGAATGAGCTGGACGCGACGCCGCACGGGCGGTAGCTTGCAGTCGACCGCGACACCGTCCGAGGAGGTGAGACCCATGACCGCTGGTTCGAAGTGGGTGCTCCCCTCGCCGTCCCGGTTGGGCGACTGACGTAGGTGTCGCCGGGAGCGCCTTTCACCCAAGGCACTCCCGAAAGGCCGCTCCTGTGTCCTCCATCAATCCCGATCCCTTCCTGACGTCGCCCCCGAGCACCGACGCGGGTCGCCTGTTCGACGTGATCATCGTCGGCTGCGGGCCGACCGGCGCGATGCTGGCCGCCGAACTCCGCCTGCACGACGTCCGGGTCCTCGTTCTCGAGAAGGAGACCGAACCTCCGTCGGCCGTGCGCATCGTGGGTCTGCACATCCGCACCCTCGAGGTGCTGGCGATGCGCGGACTCCTGGACCGCATGCTCGCGCACGGTAGGCGACGTCCGGCCGCCGGCTTCTTCGCCGCCATCGACAAACCCGCGCCCACCGGGCTGGACTCCCCGTACGCCTACCTGCTGGGCATACGGCAGCCGGTCATCGAGCGTCTGCTCGCGGAGCATGCGACCAATCTGGGCGCGCAGATCCGGCGCGGACGAACGGTCACCGGTCTCGCACAGGACGACGAGGGCGTGACCGTCGAGCTGTCCGACGGCGAGCAGGTGCGCACGCGCTACCTCGTCGGCTGCGACGGGGCACGCAGCACCGTGCGCAAACTCCTCGGCGTCGGCTTTGCCGGCGAGCCCACGCGGACCGAGACGTTGATGGGCGAGATGGAAGCGGACCTGTCACCGGAGGAGATCGCCTCCGCGACGGCAGCCGTCGGCGGGCCCCGGCACCGATTCTGGGTACGACCCGCCGGCGTCGGCATCTACAGCGTCGTCGTCCCGGCGGCAGGCGTCAGCGACCGCGCGGTACCACCCACCATCGAGGATTTCCGACGACAGCTGCGAACCGTCGCCGGTACCGACTTCGGCGTGCACTCCCCGCGCTGGATGTCCCGCTTCGGCGACGCCACCCGGCTCGCCGAGCGGTACCGGGTGGGCCGGGTCCTGCTGGCCGGCGACGCCGCCCACATCCATCCGCCCATCGGCGGTCAGGGCCTCAACCTGGGCGTCCAGGACGCGGTCAACCTCGGCTGGAAGCTTGCCGCACAGGTGCGAGGCTGGGCGCCGGAGACCCTGCTGGACACCTACCACGCCGAACGCCGTCCGGTCGCCGCCGACGTGCTGGACAACACCCGCGCCCAGACGCACCTGCTGTCCGACGAACCCGGCGCGCAGGCCGTACGCCGGCTGCTCACCGAGCTGATGGACGTCGACGAGGTGAACCGCCATCTCCTCGAGAAGATCACCGGAACCGGCATCCGCTACGACGTGGGCGAGGGCCCCGACCTGCTCGGTCGCCGCCTGCCCGACGTCCACGTGCGACAGAGCAACCTCTACGGTCTGCTGCATCGCGGCCGTGGCCTGCTGCTGGACCGCACCGGACGACTGACCGTCGGCGCCTGGTCGGACCGGGTCGACCACCTCGCGGACGCCGGAGCGGCGGTGGACGTCCCGTGCCTCCTGCTGCGTCCCGACGGTCACGTCGCCTGGATCGGCGACGATCAGCGGGCCCTGGACGACCATCTGGCGCGGTGGTTCGGCAGGCCCACCGAGTGAGGCCGTCGGTGTCAGTCGAGGACCGCCACCGAACGCCCCTCGTCCACCGTGTACGCGCCCGTCGAGAGGTCGCCGAGGGCCGTGGGCGTCAGGGTCAGCGAGACGACGCCGCCGGGCAGCACCCGGACGCCGTCCTCGGACGCCGCGAACGTGGCAGGCGTCGACCCATCCGGGAACAGACGCTTCCCGCCGCCGACGACGACGGGGTACTGCAACAGCCGGTAGAGGTCGACGAGTCCGCCCTCGTGCAGCGTCTGTACGAGCCGCCAACTGCCGTGCACCTGGAGTTCCCCACCCGGGCTTTCCTTGAGCCGGCGCACCGCGTCGACGACGCCGCCGCGCAGGACCGTCGTCGGGCTCCAGCCGGCCTCCTCGTCGGTCAGCGTCTCGCTGACGACGTACTTCGGCAGGGTGTTCAGCTTGGTGGCGATCAGGTCCTCGGGCGCCGTGACCTTCGGCCAGTACCCGCCGAGCAGGCCGTAGCTCGTGCGACCGAAGAGGAAGGCGTCGGCCGCACGGAACCAGCCCTCGACGACCTCGTTGGTGTGCGCGGACATGTGCGGGACGAGCCATCCGCCCCGGTCGAAGCCGTCCGAGCGGTCCTCGTCCGGGGCCCCCGGCCCCTGCATGACGCCATCGAGGCTGACGAAGACGTTGACGCTGAGCAGCACGGCTCTCCTCCGTTCGCGTGAAATCGGCCGGCCGCCTCCGGGCGGCCGGCCGACGGAGGTTAGCTACCGGGCCGCGGGTCGGTCTTGTACAGGAACGACATCGTCGGTTCGTCGGCCGTCCCCAGCCCTCCAGCGGTGTGTCCGACGAAGCGCCGCAGCGCGTGTGCCAGGTGAGCCTGGTCGAAGTAGCCCAGCGTGTCGACGACGGTGCGCCAGTCGAGGCCGTCGCGCAGCATCGTGGCCGCGGCGTTCGCGCGGTCGATCTGGGCCACGGCGGTCTGCGACAGTCCGGTCACGGCCCGGTGGTGCCGCTGGTGGGTGCGCGTGGACCGGTGACGGTCAAGCTCCGCACCGGCCAGGCGGGACGGCACCAGCAGCCCCGCGTCGCGCAGGCGACGCACGAACTGCTCGACGTTCTCATACGTCGGCGTCTCCCACTCGGTGCCGCCGATGACCACCTGGCCCGAGTGTGTCACCGGGAAGGACACGTGGCTGTCGACGATCGAGGTCGCGGGGTGCGGTCGGAAGACGGCGCCGAGCGTGAGCCGGATCCCGAGGAACTCGGCGTCCGGAGGGACGGGTGCCGTGGTCGCCCTGGTCTCGGGCCCGCGCAGCGAGACCAGGAGCCGACCGGGCGTTCGCGTGACGATCAGGTGGCAGCACGTACGCGCCACGGAGGTCATCGTCGCCTCGGCGTCGCTGGTGGTGCGCCAGACACGGTCGACGAGGCGGGCGTCCGTCTCGGTCGGACGATGCTCGAACCGTAAAGCCATGAACCCTCCACCGAGCTGCCGCAACGTCGCTCCTGAGCGTAGGCGACCGCCTCCGGCATGGATTAACGGATTACCAGTAACGATAATCCTTTAATCCATGCCCACAAATGGTGCATAACACGCACGCACCATAATGACAGTTAAGGGGCGTAAGGCTTTACGTTGGTGTGAATCGGCCCGGTGTTCGGTCGACGTCCCGGTCAGCCTTCGAGGTCGCGGAGCGCGGTGGCCACCGTCTCGGCGTTCGGGTGGTCGAGTTCGCGAAGGATCGTCGTCGCCTGCCGCAGGAACTCGCGCGCCTGCTCCGCCTCGCCGGCGGCGGCGTGGCTCTGCCCCAGATGCGTCAGGATCTCCGCCTCGTTGTACCGGTCCCGGAAGTTGCGGACCAGTTTGAGGGCCCGCTGGTAGCAGGTGGTGGCCTCGGCGTGCCGGTCCAGGTGGTGGTACGCGTAACCCAGGCTGTCCCAGGCGCCCGCCTCGGCGTGCTGGTCGCCGATCTCCTGGTTGAGCTCGACCGCCCGCTCGCCGTACGCCACGGCCGCGGCGTGGTCGCCGAGCTGGGTGTGCAGCCAGCCGACGTTGTTGACGGCCATCGCCTCCCCGGCCCGGTGCCCGGCCTGTTGGTAGAGCTCAAGGGCCAACTCGTTGTGGCGCAGCGCGTCGGCCCAGTGGTCCTGCTGGTTGTAGGCCCAGCCGAGCCCACGATGGGTGTGCGCCTGGCTGACCGGGTCGCCCAGATCCTCGAACAGCGCCAGTGCCGCCTGGTAGTGCCGGTGGGCCTCGTCGAGCTCCCCGAGCTGGGTGTGAACCACCCCGAGGCTGCGGTGGGAGCACGCCTGCCAGCGCCGCTCGCCGAGCCGGCTCGCGGCCCGCAGCGCCGCAAGCTGCGTCGCGGTCCAGTCGCGCCAGTGCCCCTGCTCGTCGAGGTAACTCTCCATCGTCCAGGCCAACTGCCAGGTGTACGCGTCGAGCCCGTCGCGTGCCGACCGCCGCAGAATGCCGAGCAGCACGGCGTGCTCGGTGTGGAACCAGGCCAGCGCCTGCGACTGGTCGGCTACCGGATCGAGGGTGAGCTGGGGCTGTGCGGGCGGTAGCGTGATCGGCTCGCGTGCCGGGTCGAGCAGGCACGTCGCCGCGTGGGCGGTGTGCAGGTAGTGGTCGAGCATGCGCGTCAGGGCGGCCTGCCGGTCGTCCGGGGCGTCGCGTTCGACCTGTTCGGCCGCGTACAGGCGGACCAGGTCGTGCAGCCGGTATCGCGTCGACGTCTGTTGGTGGACCAGGTGCGCCTCGTACAGGTCGTGCAGCAGCGGCCGGGTCTGCTGCGGGGAGAGGCCGTTGAGGCTCGCCGCCGCCCCCAGGCCAACCTCGGGGCCGGGCGTCAGACCGAGCAGCCGGAACATCCGGGCCGCCTGCGGCGCCAGGGCGCGCGTGGACGAGGCGAAGACCGCGCGCAGGTCGGCGCTCAGGTCGCCGGTGGTCAGGGCGTCCAGCCGCGTCGCCTCCTCGGACAGCTCCTCGACGAGCGCCCGGAGCGGGAGATCGGGGTGCATCGCCGCGCGGGCCGCGACGATGCTGAGGGCCAGTGGCAGGCCGTGGCACCGGGCCAGCAGCGCGGCGACGCTGTCGGGTTCCTCCGCGAGGAGCCGCGGCCCGAACCGGCGGGACAGCAGGTGGTGGGCCTCGTCGTCGGTCAGCACGTTCAGGGTGAAGCCCTGCGCGCCCTGCGCCACGAGGCCGCCCAGGCGGCGACGGCTGGTCACCAGGACGGTGCAGGTGGGGCTGCCCGGTAGCAGTGCGGCGACCTGCTCGGTGTCGTGCGCGTTGTCCAGCACGATCAGCATCCGCCGGCCCGCGATCAGGGTGCGGTAGAGGGCCGCCTGCGCGTCCAGACCGGTCGGGATCTCCTTGGGCGGTACGGCGAGGGCGTCGAGGAGGCCGCGCAGGGCCACCGCCGGCGGCACCGGCTCGGCGGCGGAGTCGAAGCCGCGCAGGTTCACGTACAACTGGCCGTCGGGGAAGCGGTCCAGGTGGTCGTACGCCCAGCGCAGGGCCAACCAGGTCTTGCCGACGCCGCCGGTCCCACCGATCACCGCGACGGCGACGGCCGGCGCGTCGTCGGTCTGACTCTCGACGAGGCGGGACAGCTCGGCCAGTTCGCGGACCCGGCCGGTGAACAACGGAGGTGGGGCCGGCAGTTGCCGGGGGATCGGATGAGCCAACGCCGCCCCGGACGTCGGCGCGGCGAGTGTCGGGTCGGCGTTGAGGATGGCCAGGTGCAGCGCTCGCAGATCAGGGCCGGGGTCGACGCCGGTCTCGTCGGCCAGGACACGGCGCAGCCGCTCGTAGTGCTCCAGCGCCTCGGCCTGCCGACCGCAACGGTAGAGGGCGCGCATGAGTTGCCCGGCGAGGCGCTCGTCGAGCGGATGGGCCGACGCATCCCGCAGGAGGTCCGGCAGCAGGGACGCGTGCCGGCCCAGGCGGAGCGCGGTGTCCGTACGGTCCCGTTCCGCGGACAATCTCTCCTGCGTGAGCGCCTCGCGCGTCTCGTTGAGCCACGGGGTGTCCAGCCGGGGGAAGGGCTCGCCGCGCCACAGGCCGAGGGCCTCGTCGAACCGCCCCAGCGCCGCCTCGTCGTCGGGCACCGCGCGCGCCCCGGCGACCAGGTCGCGGAACCGGTGCAGATCCACTGCGGCCGGGTCCACGCTGAGCAGGTAGCCGCCCGAGCGGCGGGAGATCTCCGCGCCGCCGGCCAGGCAGGACCGCAGCCGGGACAGGTAGCTGTACAGCGAATTCACGGCGCGCTGCGGACGGTGGTCGGCCCAGACGCGTTCGAGGAACTGGTCGACGTGCACGACGCGATTCGCCTCGATGAGCAGGATCGCCAGGACGCTGCGCTGCCGGGCGTGGCCCAGGTCGACCCATTCGCCGTCGATCTCCGCCTCGACCTCGCCGAGCAGCCTGAACTTCACCGACACCGTCCCCCGCTGTCGCCGGCCTGACCAGGCGATTCAAGATTCGCTCAAGAAGTCTCTCCATTGTATTCGGAGACATTCTCGAATCCGGATCGCGAGGACCGCCGTCTACGTGCTGGGATGGCACGGCAGCGGGCCCCGGGACTCCTTGAGGGAGTTCCGGGGCCCGCTGCGGCGGTGGTGCGCGCAGGGCGTCAGTCGCCGGCGGGAACCTCGTAGAGCCGGCTGCCGCTGACGAACGTGGACCCTTCGTAGTTCGCGATCGTGAACGTGATGTAGCCGGTCTCGGCGATGTCGAGGTCGATGTCGACGCAGTTGCCATTGCCGGGGTAGTAGTGCCGGTTGCCGCTGTACGAGCCGCCGTTGATGGCGTAGTTCACCACCGGGTGGTGGTTGAGGCCCGTGTCGCAGACCCAGAGGTGCTCCCCGTAGGGCGCGAAGCAGGCGAAGGCGCCGCCGTCGTACGAGTAGCCGCCGTAGCAGGCCGAGGGCGGGCTCGCCGCCGCCTGCGCCGAGGGTGCCGCCGCCGAGGCCGGTGCGGCGAACGCCAGCGCCGCGCCGAAGGGGATGGCGAGAGCTGTCGCGATTCGTCCGAGCTGCATGGGAAACCTCCTGTGCGAGTTACCCCGGACGTCCGGGGTGTCTGCGTCGAAGGCTGCCGGCACGGGTGTGCGGGAACCTTGCGCGGAGGTTGAATCGCCTGGTGAAACAGTGACCCTGGGCGTCAGTTCGGGACGTACGCCGAGCGGGCCTGGCTCACCTCGGCGGCCTGGCGCTCGCGCCACCGGCGTTGACTGTCCCGGTTGCAGGCGCGGCACGTCCGGCGGTATCGACCCGTCGACTCGTCGATCTCGCGGTCGTGCCCGTTGCGGCAGACCGGGCCCTGCGTTCGGGTACGGCAGTTCTCGGCGCGGCTGACCTGCCGGAGGTGGGTGGGCTCGATGCAGTCCTTCGCCGGGCAGAGGTGGCCGACCTCCAGATCGGGCTGGTGCCCGCCGACGAAGACGACGTACGCGGCGATGTGCGCCCACGCGCGGCCCGCGACCTTCTGGTGGACGCCGCGCCGCGTGCCGTACCCGCTGATGATGAGGCAGCCGTCGTCCTGTCGGACCGAACGCCGCAGGAGGTGTTCGCGCAGAGTGGCCTCGGTGAAGTGTCGGGACAGTCCCTTGACCTCGCTGAGCACGGCGTCACCCTATCGGAGGCGCGCGGCCTCGTCGGGCCTGTCGACGTCGGTGTCGTCGGCGACGTCGGCGCAGTCCACCAGTCGTACGGCGGTGTCGTGGGCGCGGAGATAGTCGCGCGCGCCCCGGTCGCCGGTTGCCGCCTCGGCGACTCCGGGCCAGTGGTCACGCCCGAGCAGCACCGGATGTCCACGTCGCCCGTCGCGGTAGGTGGCCATGGCGAGGGATGCGGCGGTGGCGTCGCGGGCGACGCGGCGTACCGCCTCCGGGGTCAGGTCGGGCTGGTCGACGAGGGTGACCACGACGGCGGCGGCCGGGCTGGACGTGAGGAAGTCCAGCCCGGCCCGCAGCGAGGAGCCCATGCCCGACGCCCAGTCGCCGTTGACCACCACCTCGGGCAGCCGGGCGCGGGTGCGGATCTCGTCGGCCTGTGCGCCGAGCACCACCAGCACCGGTCCGCAGCCGGCGGCGGTGAGGAGGTCGGCGGCGTGTTCCACGAGCAGGCGGCCACGGTAGGGCAGGAGGGCCTTGGGCTGGCCGAGCCGTCGACCGGCGCCGGCCGCCAGGAGCAGACCCGCCGTGACCATGCGCCGAGCGTAGCCCGCCCGTCACGGTGGAACGTCAGCGCGCCAGCCACTCCCGGTACGAGGTGGGGGCGAGAACGGCGTCCTGCTTGCCGATGAGCACGTCGCCGGGGGCGGCCGCGAACATGCCGGCGGTGTCGTCGGTGGTGACGGTCCGCTGGTCGCCCCGCGCGGCGAGGGTGATCCGGCCCAGCTCGTCGAGGCCGAACACGTCGGGGCCGGCGATGTTGCGGACGCCCTGAAGGGGCGCGCCCACGCTCACGTCGGCGACGGCCTGGGCGACGTCGGCGGCGGCCATCGGCTGCACGGGGGTGCTGGGCAGGCGGACGCCGGACTCGTCGGCGGTCCAGGAGATGACCGCGTCCATGAACTCGAAGAACTGGGTGGCGCGCACGATCGAGTAGGGCACCCCGCTGGCCTTCAGGATGTCCTCCTGGAGCACCTTCGCGCGGTAGTAGGCCAGGTCGGGCACCTGGTCGACGCCGACGATCGACAGGATGACGGCGTGTCCGACGCCGGCCTGCTCGGCGGCGGCCAGGAGGTTGTCCATGGTGGTCTGGAAGAAGGCGGGGGAGGCCTCGTCGAACGTCGGCGAGTTGGTGAGGTTGACGACGACGTCGGCGTCCTTGAGCGCCTCGGGCAGGCCCTGCCCGGTGAGCAGGTCGACTCCGGTCGACTGCGAGTGCCCGAACGCGTCGTGTCCGGCGGTCCGCAGGATCTGGACGACCTGGGACCCGATCAGGCCCGTCCCGCCCATCACAGCGATCTTCATGTCGGTTGCGCCTTTCGTGTCCGGTTCGTCCCGGCACCCCAGCGGCGCCGCCAAACTCGGACCTCTTATGTCCGAGAACTATACTCGGACAGGAAGGGTCCGAGTATCAGGGGTGGCTAGGGTGAGGCGATGAAGATGTCCGGCGGGGTCGAGTGGGCGCTGCACTGCTGCGTCGTGCTCACCACCAGCAGCAGGCCCGTCCCGGCCGCCCGGCTCGCGGAGCTGCACGACGTCTCCGGCAGCTACCTCGCCAAGCAGCTCCAGTCGCTGGCCCGCGCCGGGCTGATCCACTCGGTGCAGGGCAAGTCCGGTGGCTACGCGCTGACCCGCGCGCCCGAGACGATCAGCGTGCTGGACGTGGTCCACGCCGTCGACGGGCCGGGTCCCGCCTTCGTGTGCACCGAGATCCGCCAGCGCGGACCGCTGGCCACCCCACCTGAGAACTGCACCGGCGCGTGCCCGATCGCCCGCGCCATGTGGGCCGCCGAGACGGCGTGGCGCGACGCCCTGGCCGGCATCACGATCGCCGACCTCGCCCGCGACGTGGACGTCGACTCCGGACCCGAGGCGCTGGCCACCGTCCGCGCCTGGCTCACCGGCAACCCCGCCGGCTGACCGCGCTCAGCCGGCATCGCCGACGCCGACCGGCCGTATGCAGCGAGACTCAGCCGGTCCGGCGTACCTCGGTGTCCCAGATCTCGGCCCACGGACGCCGCAGCCCCCGGCACACGTGGATCGGGCCGCCGTTCTCGTCGTTGGCCACGTCGACGCGCTGGTCGACCTGCCCGGCCTGCACACACCGCTCGAACCAGCCGTTGAGGGCGTCGGGGCGCTCCCAGCCCACCGCGATCACCACGTCCGCGTCGGCGGGCGGCCGGCCGAAATCGACCATGCTGTTGTGACCGGAGTACGCCCGGGGAAGCCCTCGGGCCGGTCCGTAGCGCGCGACCGCCCCCGCCTCGCCGTAGTTGGCGGTGAGGATGACCGCCCGGGCGCGATCCGACTCCGGCAGGCCACGGTGGACGGTGGCGAGCGAGTCGGCGAACGCCGGCCAGCCGATGGTCTCGCCGGCGTCGTAGTTGACGTCGACGACGAAGGCGGGCAGCCGGTCGGCCGGCAGCACGGGCAACAGCAGCACGATGCTGGGCAGCAGGAACGGCACCGCGCCGGCCGCGAGCACCCCCCGCCGCAGCCACGCCGAGCCGCGCGACGCCCAGGCCGCGGTCACCACGGCGCCCGCCGCGGCGAGCACCAACAGCAGGGGAGCGTCGTAGTAGCCCTTGCCGCCGGCCACCAGGACCACGCCGAAGACGACCACCCAGGCCCAACCCACCGCACGGTACGACCGCCACGCCGGCCGGCGCAGCAACGCGACGAGGCCGGCGATCCAGATCGGTACGGCGTACGGGCTGATGATGAGGAACTGGAGGGTGAACGCGTCGAGGCGGCCGCTGTAGGAGCTGGCCCCGTCGGAGATGGACGCGGCCACGCCGAGCTGCGGGAAACCGTGCGCGGCCTGCCAGATCAGGTTCGGCGCGGCCAGCACCAGGGCGATGCCGGCGGCGGCGAGCACCCGGCGGTCGCGCAGCAGCCGACGGGGCCCCGCGATCAGCACCCCGGCGAGCAGGCCCACGGCCAGCAGCGCCGGCAACAGCTTGTTGAGCATGCCCACGCCGAGCACCAGACCGAGCGGGAGCGCCCACCGGGTGTCGCCGGTGCGCAGCAGGCGCACCGCGCACCACGCCACGCCGAGCCAGACCAGCAGGTCGACGGTCGTGGTGCTGAGCAGGTGGCCGCTGGCGAGCCCGATGCCGGAGATCGCGGCCAGCACCGCCGCGAAGCTCTGCCCGCCCCGGCCGGCGCCCAACTCCCGCGCGATGGCGGCGACCAGCAGGACCGCGCCCCCGGCGAGCAGCGCCGACGGCGTCCGCAGGACCACCAGGTTGCCCGGCGCGATCTCGTCGAGCAGTCGGGCCAGCGCGGGGACCAGCGGACCCTGGTCGACGTAACCCCAGTCGAGGTGCCGGCCGCAGAGCAGGAAGTAGAGCTCGTCGCGGTGGTAGCCGTACCGACCGGCGAGCAGCAGCAGCATCACCGTGGTCGCGGCGGCCACCAGCCACGGACCGCGCGAGCGCGCGCCGGGCTCGGGTGGCGTCGCCGACGGCGGCTGGGTGGGCCGGTGCGGTCGGTCGATATCGATCGCGGGCTCGCTCACCCGCTCATGATGACCGGCGGCGTGGCCGCGTGGGTGCCCGTGCGGGTGTTCGGGATCGTCCGAATGCGGGTGGTGGGGACGAGTGCGAAGATCAGCTTTGTCACTCGGACCGAAAGGACGATATGCGCTATCGCAATCTGGGCGGCACCGGCACGGTGGTGTCGACCCTCTGTCTGGGCACCATGACCTTCGGCGCGGAGACCGACGAGGAGGGCAGCTTCGCGCAGCTCGACCGTTTCGTCGAGGCCGGCGGCACCTTCCTCGACACCGCCGACGTGTACTCCCGGGGCGTCTCGGAGGAGATCGTCGGTCGCTGGCTGCGGGCCCGACCCGGCGTACGCGATCGGCTCGTCATCGCCACCAAGGGCCGCTTTCCGATGGGCGCCGGGGCGAACGACGCCGGCCTGTCCCGGGTGCATCTCACCCGCGCCCTGGACGCGAGCCTGCGGCGGCTCGGCGTCGAGGCCGTCGACCTCTACCAGGCGCACGCGTGGGACCCACTGACGCCGCTGCCCGAGACGCTGCGCTTCTTCGACGACGCGGTCCGCGCCGGCAAGATCCGCTACGCGGGGGTCAGCAACTTCACCGGCTGGCAGTTGCAGAAGGCGGCGCTGCTCACCCAGCACCTCAACCTCACCCCGATCGTGACGCTGCAACCGCAGTACAACCTGCTGGCCCGGGAGATCGAGTTCGAACTGGTGCCGGTCTGCGAGAACGAGGGCATCGGCATCCTGCCGTGGTCACCGCTGGGCGGAGGCTGGCTGACCGGCAAGTACCGGCGCGACACCACGCCCACCGGCGCGACCCGGCTCGGGGAGAACCCGCAGCGCGGCGTCGAGGCGTACGCCGGTCGTAACGGGCAGGAGCGCACCTGGCAGGTGCTCGACGCGGTCGGCCAGGTCGCGCGGGACCTCGGCGCGTCCATGTCGGCGGTGTCGCTGGCCTGGCTCGCGGCCCGGCCCGCGGTCACCTCGGTGATCCTCGGCGCCCGTACCACCGAGCAGCTCGACGACAACCTGACCGCCGCCGACCTCGTCCTGAGCGACGAGCAGATGCGGCTGCTGGACGAGGCGAGCGCGCCCCCGGTGGGCGACTACCCGTACGGGGCGGCCGGGGTCCGGCAGCGCGGGCGTGACCTGCCGTGACGGCGTTCCCCGAGCCGACCGCGCCGGCCGGCAGCCGCACCGAGGTCTTCCTGCGCTACCTGGACTACTTCCGCGAGTCGGTGGTGGCGAAGGTGTCGGCGCTGGACGAGTCGGAGCTGCGCAGCAGCCGGCTGCCGTCCGGCTGGACGCCGCTGGAACTGGTCACCCACCTGCGCCACGTCGAGCTGCGCTGGATCGAGTGGGGTTTCCAGGGTCGGGACGTCGCCGAGCCGTGGGGCGACAATCGGGACGACCGCTGGTACGTCGCTCCCGAGGAGACCCGCGACGACCTGGTGGCGGCGCTACGGGCGCAGGGCGCGCACACGACCGCCGTGGTGCTGGCGCACGACCTGGCCGAGATCGGCGCGCCGGGCCCACGCTGGGACGGCGCGGACCCGGCGTCGTTGGAACGGGTGCTGTTCCACCTGGTGCAGGAGTACGCCCGCCACCTGGGCCACCTCGACGTGGTCACCGAGCTGGCGGGAGGCCCGACCGGAGAGTGAGACCGCCCGCAGTTCCCACGACGCGCGATGATCGCGCTCGAACATGGATTAAGTGGCCTCCTCGCGAAGGGAGGCCACTACATCGTGGATCGAGCACGATCATCAGGAGGCGGGTGAGGCCGCCGGCCCGATAATGGGCCGATGCCGCTGCTCGTCACCCCCGCCCTGGCCGCCGGGAGTCTCGCCGCCCAGGAACAACCCCACCTTGAGGTACGCCCCGGGCTGGCGTTGCGGCCGTGGCGCGACGATGACGCCCCGGCCGTACGGGCCGCGTTCGACTGTCCGGCGATCCAGCGGTGGCACGTGCTCCGGCTCGACGACGACGCCGAGGCCAGGGCGTGGACGGCACAGTGGACCGGCCGCTGGCGGGCCGAGACGGCCGTGAGCTTCGCGATCGTCGAGGATGACGACCGGCCGATCGGTCAGACGGGGTTGCGGGACGTGTCGCTGACCGACGCGTCAGCGCAGATTTCGTACTGGCTGCTGCCCGACGCACGCGGTCGGGGCATCGCCACCGCGGCGCTGGGAGCGCTGACGCGGTGGAGCTTCACGCGGGCGGGGTTGAACCGGTTGGGGCTGGACCACTCGACGGCCAACGCGGCGTCGTGCCGGGTCGCCACGCGGGGCGGCTTCGCCGTGGAGGGGGTGGCGCGTCGGTCGATGCGGCACGCCGACGGCTGGCACGACATGCACCGGCACGCACGACTGCGCACCGACAGGCCGACCTGATCAGCGGGGCAGGGCCCAGCCGACGAAGCGCGGGGTCAGGTCGGGTAGCGCCACGTCGGGGTTGAGCGCGGCGAGGTCGGCCTCGGCCTCCTTCTGGACCGCCGCCAGGTGCGTCAACAGACCCGGACGGTCCTCGCGGTACTGACCGAGCAGACGCAGCTTCGCGGTCGAACACGGCCAGAGGATGCCGCAGACCGGGCAACGCCACGACGGGCGCAACGGGGAGTGTGTGCGTCTCGTGGCCCTTTCCTCGATGTGCGGCACGGCTGTCCTCCTCATCGGTTGGTGGAGGCGGGGGCCGCTTCTGATCGCGGAAGCGACCCCCGCTGCGAACGCGTCCGCCGGGTTCGGGTCCCTGCCGGCCGCGCCGTCGATACCCCACTTTCCCGGGAGTCTCTGGACAAGCACACAGCGTTACGTGTTCTCTTTGGCACAGCCCCTTTGCTCCCCGGAAGGAACGGAATGAACCACGCCTTTGTCGCCGCGCTCGCCGAGGCGGGCCACACGGCCGAGAGCCTCGCCGACCGGATCGGTGTGCACCCCAAGACCGTCGCCCGGTGGGCGAACCCCGGCCACGTTCCCCAGAGTCGACACCGGGCGACCGTCGCCGAACTGTTGGCCCGCGACGCCGAGGCACTGTGGCCGGACGCCCTGCGTCGTCGGGAGCCGGTGTGGTTCCGACCGTGGGTCGACATCGAACGCGAGGCGGTGACCCTGCGGTCGTTCGAGTTGACGTGGGTGCCGGGGCTGCTCCAGACCGAGGCGTACGCCCGGGCGACCCTGGCCGGCGGGGTGCTGACGGCGGACGCGGTCGACGAGTTCACCGAGGCGCGGATGAACCGGCAGTCGATCATCGAGCGGGACACCGAGGGGCCGCTGCTCATCGCCCTGCTCGACGAGGGGGTGCTGCGCCGCCGGGTCGGCGACGACCGGGCGCTGATGGCCGCGCAGCTCACGCGCCTGCTCGGCTACGTCGAGACGGATACCGTTCAACTCCAGGTCGTTCCGGCGGACGCGCCGAGCTACCCGGGGCTCGACGGGCCGTTCACCATCGCCGATCTCCCGGACGGCTCGCGCCTCGCGCACGTCGACAGCGCCGCGCAGGCGCAGATCCTCGATCGGCCTTCGGAGCTTGTTAGCCTGGAGCGGCGGTGGGAGCGGATTCGCGGCGAGGCGCTGCCCCGGGGACGCTCCCTGGACCTTCTCAGAGAAGCGGCGGGATCATGGACATGACCGGGGCGCGGTGGCGCACGAGCACGAGAAGTGGTGGCAACGGCGGCAACTGCGTCGAGGTCGCCGACAACCTTCCGGGCGTGGTGCTGGTCCGCGACTCGAAGGACCGCGACGGCGCGACGCTGGCCTTCCGGCCGGACGCCTGGCGCGGCTTCGTCGCCATGGCCCGCGCCGCCGGCTGACCCTCCACATCGGCCTGGCCTGCTCAGCGCACGCCGGCGGGTTCGGCCGGTTGCGGCTCGCGGGCCGCCGGCCAGGTCAGCCGGCGTACGCCGGGCACGAGCGCGGTGCCGCCGCAGGCGACCAGGACCAGCAGGCCGGCGACCACCAGAGGTAAGGGCGTGCCGAACGAGTCAGCGGCCAGCGGCGCCAGCGCGTAGCCCAGTGGCATGGCGGCCAGCGACACCAGCCAGTCGTACGAGGTGACCCGGGCCAGGACCTCCGGCGGGAAGTGGTGCTGCACGACGGTCTCCCAGACCGGGTTGAAGTAGCCGAGGGCGGTCAGCGCCACGGCGTACGTGACGATCACGGCCGGGGCGGGCGCGGCCACGGCCAGCAGGAACAGCGGCACGGCGTAGGTGGCCAGCCCGACGTTGGCCAGCAGCACCGGTCGGCGTAGCCGGACGCGCCCGGCCAGCAGCGAGCCGACGAGCATGCCGATCGCGCCGCCCTGCAACAGCAGCACCCACGTCGCCTCGCCGCCGAGGCGGTCGATGGCGACGGCCGGCCCGAGGGTCATCAGCACGGCGGCGGCGCCGTTCCACATGCCGTGCCCCAGCAGGCTGGTCCAGAACCAGTCACGGGCGCGTACCTCGCCGAAGCCGTGCCGCAGGTCGGCCAGGACCGAGCGGCGAGGCACCGGCACGTGTGCGACCCGGACCAGCGCGAGCAGGGCGGCGCTGAGCGCGAACGACCCGGCGTCGATGACGAACGCCCAACCCGGCCCGGCGGCCCAGATCAACGCCCCGGCCAGGGCCGGGCCGAGCAGTCGGCTGGCGTTGGCGGTGACCCCCATCAGAGCGTTGGCCCGTTGCCGGTCGGCTCCCGCGACGGTGCCGGCCACCAGGGGCGACGCGGTCGGAATGGCGAACGCCGACGCGGTGCCGCCGAGCGCGGAGGCCACCACGACGGTGGTCAGCGACGGCTCGCCGCCGAGCAGTTCCACGCCGACCGCGAGTTGGGTCCCGCAGCGGACCAGGTCGGCCAGCAGGGCGACCCGGCGAGCGGCGAACCGGTCGGCGACGACACCGCCGAGCGGCAGCAGGAGCAGCCGGGGCACCATCGCGGCAGCCAGGACAACCGCCAACGCCCCGCTGGAGCCGGTGGCCCGCAGCACGGCCAGGGCCAGAGCGGCGGGCACCACCGCATCCCCGACCGCCGAGACGGTACGGCCGAGGAACAGCAAGCGGAAGGGGCGGGCGCGCAGCGGGTGAGCCATGCCGCGAACATACTTTGACGCCGAACTTTTCGGCAATGAATATTTCGGTGTTGAGCTAAGCTGACGTCGTGACCGCCGCCGAAGATGTCGTCGACCAGCACATCAAGCGCTGGCTCCCCGTGGTGCCCGGCCTCGACAGGGACATCGAGGGGGCGGTGACCCGGATGATCCGCCTGACCCGGCACCTGCGCTCGGTCAAGGAACGGGTCCTCGCCGACTTCGACCTGCCCCGGCACGAGTACGAGACCCTGCACGCCCTCGCCGGTCGGCGCGGTCGCGCGGCGCCCTCCGACCTGGCCGCGGATCTGTCGGTGGCCCCGGCCTCGATCACCGCACGCGTCGACACCCTGCTGGGACGGGGCTTCGTCCGGCGCATCCCGTCCACCGTCGACCGTCGTCGGGTGGACGTGGAGCTCACCGACGCGGGCATGGACGCGTGGCGCGCGGCCATGGAGAGCCAGGGCGACGAGGAGCACCGACTCTTCGGCGCGCTGACGCCGGACGAGCGACGGATGCTCTCCGACCTGCTGCGCCGGGTGCTCCTCGTCGCCGAACAGCCGGCCGACACGCCGTAGCCCGGTCGACGGCACGTCGCCGCGCAACCAGCCGACGCGCCGGGCGTGGCCGAGGGCCGGCCGCGAGGCCGTGCGGTAAATCCATTGCCCACCAGCCGCGGCTTGACCATGCTGGCGCCTATGGATCAGTGACCAGTGGCGCACGTGCGCGATGAGGACGGGTTCGAGTGACCTCCCCGCCTCCGTCCGCCGTGCCACTCGGAGCCCGCGCCGCAGAACCGGTGCGGGTTTCCGTCAGCGACGTGATCTGCGACGTCGCGCCAGCCGGATGCACCGGCTATCCGTCACTGGATCCAGGAGGCCCCTCGGCGCCTCCTGCCGACACCTGGAATCGCCGAAGCCATGAATGGTTCCCGCCCTGTCCGTATGCCGGCCTTCGTCCGCGCGCACACGCCTGCCTTCGAGTTCCACGCCTCAGGCGTCTTCGCGCCCCCACCGCTGCCACGCACCCAGCGCAGCGCCTCCCGGGTGGACTTCGCCGCAGCGGACCTCGCACCGCGATCGCTTCCGCCGCTGACCGCTGCCCCGATCCTCCTCGACGTCGCAACGAAGACCAGCAGGCCGGCGGTGGTGCGGCTGGGCGCGTACCCCGGAAATCGCCTGGCGGCGCGCGTACCCCGATGGGAGGGTGACCGGCATGACTGCGCACGCTCTGGCCGGGGCCCTGGCCGACGACGGACGGCGACGGATCTTCGCGGCGGTCGCGCTGGGGTCGACAAGCGTGCCCGAGGTCGTGCGGCGCTCCGGCCTGCCGGCGCGGGTCGTGCTCACTGGGCTCCGTCGGCTCGCCGACGCGGGCCTCGTCACCGGCGCTGACGGCGCGCTCGCGGTCGACGAGGCGTCGCTGCGGGCGGCGGCGCGCGACAGCCGCCCGACCGACGACGCCGAGCCGGCCGAGGATCCGGTGCTGCGCACGTTCCTGCGCGGGGACGTCCTGGTGGGCATGCCGGCGCAGCGCGGACGGCGGCGAACGCTGCTGGCCCACATCGCGCAACGGTCGTTCGCGCCGGGCACCCGCTATCCGGAGCGGGCCGTCGACGACGCGCTCAAGCCGTGGTGCGCGGGAGGCGCGTCGGACCACGCAACCCTGCGCCGGTACCTGGTGGACGAGCGGTTGCTGACCCGTGAGCAGGGCATCTACCAGCGGACCGCCGAGGACAACGCGTGACCACGGCCGTCGGGGCGCGGTGGGTGACCGCCGCCGTCCGTCCCGACCATCCGGACGCGACAGTCCTGTTGCGCGAGTACATGACGGAGATGGTGGTGCGCTACCACTGCCGTCCGGCCCGACCCGGCGAGGTCGACGCCGCGCTGGCCGAGATGCCCAGCGACGACCTGGCGTACCCCGGTGGTGTGCTTCTCGTCGCCCACCGCGGCGCGGGCTTGGCCGGTTGCGCCGGGCTGCGGTGGCAGGCCGAGTTCGCCGAGTTGACCCGGGTGTTCGTCCGGCCCGCGCACCGCGGCACGGGTGGAGGGGCCGCCCTGTTGGCCGCCGTCGAGGCGCGGGCGCTGGCGGCCGGCGCGGCCCGCATCCGCCTGGACACCCGCTCCGACCTGGTCGAGGCCCGCGCGCTGTACGCCCGGCACGGCTATGTCGAGATCCCGGCCTACTCGCAGGGTCCGTACGCCGAGCACTGGTTCGAGAAGAGGTTGACGGCCGGCCCGCAAGGCGCTAAATAAGAAGAGGAAGTTGAGTCGCCAAGGCTCAACTCATTACCTTCGGCCAGGAGAACCGAGGAGGCATGACCATGTTGATGCGTACCGACCCGTTCCGCGAGGTGGACCGGCTCGCCGAGCAGTTCTTCGGTACGGCAGCCCGTCCGGCGACGATGCAGCTCGACGCCTACCGCGACGGAGACTTCTTCTACGCCGCGTTCGACCTGCCCGGCGTCGACCCCGACACCATCGATTGCACCGTCGAGCGCAACGTCCTCACCGTCCGCGCCGAGCGCCGCCGACCGTCCGGGGACGGTGTCGAGCTGGTCGCCGCCGAACGTCCGATGGGCACCTTCACCCGGCGACTGTTCCTCGGCGACACCCTCGACACCGACAAGCTGGAGGCGGGCTACGAGCACGGGGTGCTGACGCTGCGCATCCCCGTCGCCGAGCGGGCCAAGCCCCGCCGGGTCACCATCACCGCCAACAGCAACGGCCGCCGACAAATCAACGCCTGAGACGCAGCCCTCGCCCCCGGGCGCGCCCCGGGCGCGGGCGCGGGCGGCGATCTTGCAGTTTGGGTTGTGGTTATGGGCTTTATGTGCTTTGTGTCGCCGCAGAAAGTGCAAGATCGACGCCTGACGCACCGCAGTGGACGGCCGGCACCCACCAAGGGTGCCGGCCGTCGGCGCGCCTGCGTGGCAATCCCATCCGCTGCTGAGAACCTTTTTCACATGGTGTTCTCCGACGCGCCCGTGCTCGCCCGCCCCACCGCCCGACCGGCCCTGCCGAGCGCGCCGATGGACGTCACCGAGGCGTGGCTGCGCAACCGTCGGCTCTCCGAGCACACCCGCGACGCCTACCGGCGCGACGTCGCCGCGTTCCTCGGCTGGTGCGCCGAGCACGATCTGGACCCGCTGCGGGCCACGTTCCTGCACGTCAACGAGTACGCCCGCGCGTTGGAGTCCACCCTCGTGGCCCGCAGCGGCCGACCGCTGACCCCGGCGACCGTCGCACGTCGGCTGTCCGCCCTGTCGAGCTGGTACGACTTCCTCGTCAAGCTCGGCGGCGTACCGGCCAACCCGGTCTCCGGCGCGGACCGGCCCCGCGTCGACCGGGACCACTCCGCCACCATCGGACTCACCCCCGAAGAGGTGGACGCCCTGCTCACCGCCGCCGACGCCGAGACCGGCCCGACGGCGGCGCGCAGCCGGGCCGCGATCGCGCTGCTGGCCGACCTGGGCCTGCGGGTCGGGGAACTGGTCTCGCTGGACCTGACCGACCTCGGCGCCGAACGTGGGCACCGCAGCGTGCGCTTCGTCGGCAAGGGCGGCAAACAGCGTCGCCGCGCCCTCACCCCGGGCACCGCGTACGCGGTCGACGCGTACCTGGCCCACCGGGCGGCCGCCGCCGGGGTGCCGGTGACGCAGCTCAGCGGGCCGCTGCTGGTCACCGCCAGCGGCGCACGACTCGACCGGCACTCCGTGTTCCGGATGGTCCGTCGCCTCGCCCGGGCCGCGGGCATTCCGGCCTGGGCGCGACTGTCACCGCACTCGCTGCGGCACGCGTTCGCCACCACCGCCCGCTCCGAGGGCGTTCCCCTCGAAGACGTGCAGGACGCCATGGGGCACGCCGACCCGCGCACCACCCGCCGTTACGACCGGGACCGGCACAACCTCGACCGCGACCCGGCGTACGCGGTGTGGGCCGCCCGGTCGCGTCGGCGCGCCTGAGCGTCGGACCCCCGCCGTACGGTCGGCGGATGAGACACGGCCTGGAGATCCCCTGCGGCGGCGACGATCTCACCGCCGCCACCCTCGTCGAGCTGGGTGAGCTGGCCGAACACGCCGGCTGGGACGGGGTGTTCCTGGAGGACTACGTCATCCACCACCGTGGCGACGACCCGTCCACCTACGACCCGTGGCTGCTGCTCGCGGCGATCGCCGGGCGCACCGGACGGGTGCGCCTCGGCACCACCGTCACCGCGCTGCCCCGACGCCGCCCGGCGAAGCTGGCCCGCGAGGTGCTGACCCTCGACCATTTGAGCGCCGGCCGGGCCACGGTGGCCGTCGGCGTCGGCGACCCCGGCGACCGGGGGCTGGCCGCGTTCGGCGAGCCGACCGACGTGGCCGTCCGCGCCGCCATGCTCGACGAGGGCCTCGACCTGCTGACCGGCCTGCTCAGCGGCGAACGGGTCGAGCACCGGGGCGTCCACTACCGCGCGGAGAACGTGGCGCTGCGTCCACCGCCCGTGCAGTCGCCCCGGGTGCCGGTGTGGGTCGGCGGCAGCACGCAGGCCGGGGCGGTGCGACGTCGCGCGGCCCGCGCGGACGGCATCGTCCCGTACAAGCTGACCGACACCGACGGCTGGGCCGACTTCACCCCCGACGAGGTCCACGAGCTGGTCGGAGCGCTGCCGGCGACGCGAGCCGACGGGCAGCCGTTCGACGTGGCGATCGGCGGCCGGCGTCGTCGGCCGGACGAGCGCGCCGAGCGGGCCTACCGCCGTGAGCTGGCCGCCGCCGGGGCGACCTGGTGGCTGGAGTACGTCCCGGTCGGCGACCCGGCGGCGATGCGCGACGCGGTGGCCCGCGGCCCACTGCGCTGAGCGCCGCCGGGTCGCCGACGGCGGCGCGCGTCGGCCCTGGGCGGCGCGCGGCGCGCTGTCGCCTCAGCCCTGCGGTCGGCGGCAGAGGCAGAACGGCTGCCCGATCGGGTCGAGGAGCACCACCCAGGTCTCGCCGGGCTGGAACTCCGGCTTCGACGCGCCGGCGGCCACGAACTCCTTCTCGGCCACGGCCAGGTCGTCGACGTAGAGGTCGAGGTGGTAACGCTTCTGCCCGGCCGAATCGGGCCAGGCCGGCGGCTGGTAGCCCTCGACCAGGCCGAACCCGATGGACACGCCACCGTTGCGGATCATCGCGTACTCGGCCTGGCTGTGGGTGATCTCCCAGCCCAGCGCCCGGTGGTAGAAGGCGGCCTGCGCGGCCGGGTCGGAGCTGTCCAGATTGACCATGGCGAGGTCGGCGGTTGTCGTCATCCGCGCAGTCTGCCCGGTACCCCCGACAATTCCCGTCGAGCCGGTCAGCAGAGCAGGTCCAGGTGGTGGTGGGCGTCCTCGGAGATGTCCTCGTGCCGCAGCCACCGGCGCGCCCACAGCCGGGCCGCCAGCTCCGCCTGCTCGTCACCCCAGGCGGCGTGCTCCACGAGCAGCGCGGCGGTCAGCGCGTACGCCAGACGCAGCGCCAGCGCACGGGCGCCCGCGATGACGGTCGCCGCGCCCGGGTCGTCGGTCACCGCGACGATGGTGTCGCGGAGCTGCCCGGCGACGCCGGCGAGAGTGTCGGCCAGCGCGGGCGACAGCGGTCGGGCCAGGTCGACGGCGGCGGTCAGCCGACGCAGCAGCGGCGCGCCGGCGTCCTCCCGGGTCAACGCGCGCAGCACGTCCAGGGACAGGACGTTGGTGGTGCCCTCCCAGATCGGCAGCACCTGCGCGTCGCGCAGCAGCCGGGGCACGCCGGTGTCCTCCACGTACCCGGCGCCGCCGAAGCTCTCCACGTACTCGCTGGCGGAGCTGACGGCGAGCCGGCCGGTGGCGAGCTTCGCCAGCGGCGCGACGATGCGCAGCTCCGCGACCGCCTCGGGGTCGGCGCCGACCTCCACCCGCCCGAGCAGCGCGAACGCGTGACCCGCGAGGGCGAAGGCGCCCGCCGCGTCGACCGCGAGGGTGCCCAGCGTGGCGCGGTGCAGGGGCGAGGACGCCAGCGGACCGCCCGCGACGTGCCGCGCGTCGGCGAACGCGCGGGCGTAGGCGAGCCCGCGTCGCATTCCGCCGGCAGCGGCGGCCGCGTTGTGCACCCGGGTCACCACGACCAGGGTCATGGCCCGGACCAGGCCGGGCACCGCCGGGTCGCCCAGCGGCACCGCGTACGCGTCACGCAGCCCGATCTCGGCGGTCGGTAGGGCCCGGGTGCCGAGCTTGTCCTTGAGCCGGTGCACGACGACGCCGGGGGCGGGGGCGTCCGCCGTCGCGCCGGTGGACAGGGGCGAGTCGACCGCGTAGCGGGGTACGAGGAACGGGGCGAGCACGCGGCTGCCCCGCCCGGCGCCCTCGGGGCGGGCCAGCGCCACCGCCATCGCCGCGTCGGCGGCGGAGCAGAACCACTTCTCCCCGGTCAGCCGCCACGATCCGTCCGCGGCCGGTCGGCCGATGGTGCTGGACCGGCCCAGGTCCGAGCCACCCTGCGACTCGGTCATCCACTGCCCACTGGTGATCGCCGTGTCGGGGTCGGTGGAGGTCAGCCGGGGCAGCCACGCGTCCCGGACAGCCGCGTCGACGTCGGGCAGGCTGAGCAGCGCCGCCGCGCCGTCGGCCATCGCGACCGGGCAGGAGAACGTGGCCGACTCCGGCCCGTACAGGTGCAGCAGCGCGTGCTGCACGACCCGCGCGGCAGCGCCCCAGGTGCCCCGGGCGTCGGGCAGGTAGGGCAGCGCCACCACCGCGTGCCGGGCGGCGGCGGCCCGCTGCGCCTGCCAGCCGGCGGACACCTCGATACGGTCGACGCGGGCGCCCCACGGGTCGTACCGCACCAGCGTCGGCGGATGCGCCTCGGCGTCCGCGTGCGCCGCGCGCAGCGGCCCGGTGACATCGGCGGCCAGGTCGGCCAGGCGGCCCTTCGCGGCGGCGTGTCCGGCCGCGCCGAGGTGACGCTCCAGCCAGGACCGCAGCAGGGCGTCACCGGCGTACGGGTCGGCGGGGGGTGGTACGGGCTGCACGAAGCGGCTCATCGATCGGCTCCCTGGCGCAACGGGGGTGTGCGCCGACGGTAGACGATGCGTCGTCGCACCGAAAGAAGGCCCAGTTTCCGGCTTGCCATGCCTCACCGCGACGGCGTTCTCTACGGTCGGTAGTCGTGGGTGCCGGCCAGTCGTGGAGCCGACCGGCCCGGCGGCGCCGTCCGATGCGTGCCGGGCTGGCCTTCGCCGGGTTCGGCATGGCGCTGTGCTGCGTCGGGGTGGCCGGACTGGGGGCGTGGAACCTGCAGACCGTACGGCAGGCCGCCGGCCCGATCCGGGAGACCGCCGACGGGTTCCTCAGCGAGGTGGCCCTCGGCGACAGCGACCGTGCGTACGAGCGGCTGTGCGCCGACGCGCGGACCCGGTGGAGCGCGATCGGGTTCACCAGTTGGGTACGGACCCCGCCCATGGTGACCGACTACGAGATCACCGACGTGTCGGTGTCCACCAAGGGTGGGCGTCCGCGCGGCACGGTGACCGTGAAGGTGACCCGCGACGGCGGCATCAGCGAGGAACGCCGCCTGCCGGTGGTCCGCGAGGGCGGCGACTGGCGGGTGTGCGGTGACCCCTTCTGAGCCGCCGGCCGTCGACCTGGCGCACCCCCGGCTCCTGCGCCGGCGTCAGGGCGTCGAGCCGACCACCTCGACCGAGTTGTTCTTCGACCTGGTCTTCATCTTCACGATCACCCAGGTGTCGCACTACCTGATCGCGCACCCGGACTGGCGCGGCGCGGCCCGTACCGCCCTGCTGTTGGCGCTGGTCTGGTTCGTCTGGGTCTACACCACCTGGGTGACCAACTGGCTGCAACCCGACCAGGGCCCGGTACGGGCGATGCTGATCGGGGTGACGCTGGGCAGCCTGCTGTTGTCGGCGACGATCCCGCAGGCGTTCGCCGGGATGGGTCTTCTCTTCGCGGCGGTCTACGTCACCGTGCAGGTGGGCCGGACCGCGTTCGCGTTGTGGGCCGCGCAGGGCAACCCGTGGCTGGTCGACGGGTTCCAGAAGTCGCTGCCCTGGATCGCCGCCACGTCGGTGCTTGTGGTGGTCGGCGGCCTGCTCGACACTCCGGCCCGGGAGGGGGCGTGGGCGGCGGTGATCGTGCTCGAGGTGGTCGGCCTGTCGATCGGCTACCCACTGCCGGGGCGGGAACGCAGCCGCCCGGAACGGTGGATGGTGGAGGGTGGGCACCTGGCGGAGCGCTGCGCGGCGTTCGTCCTCATCGCGCTCGGCGAGTCGATCCTGGTCACCGGCAGCACCCTCACCGCACACGTGGACGTGGTACGCCTCGGCGCGTTCGGTGTGGCGTTCGCCGGCTCGGTGGCGCTGTGGTGGGTGTACTTCGCGCGGTCGGCGCCGGCCGCCGCGGAGGTCGTCGCCCGCGCGGGCAGCCGTACGGGGGCGCTGAGCCGGCTCGCGTTCAACTACCTGCACCCGGTGATGGTCGCCGGCATCGTCGTCACCTCGGCGGGCGACGAACGGCTGCTGCATGCCCCGGGCGCGACGGCCACCACGGTCACCGCCCTGTTCACCCTGGGTGGCCCGGCGCTGTTCCTCGCCGGGCACGCCGCCTACCAGGCGGTGCTCTGGCGGGCGCTGCCGACCAGCCGGATCGCCGCCGTGGTGCTGCTGCTGGCGTTGGTGCCGGTCTGCGTGGGGCTGGGCGCGACGGTGGTGACGTGCGCGGCGCTGGCGACGGCGGTGACCATCGCGGTGATCATGGTTGATCGGCTCCGGGCCGGGCAGCGGTCCTAGACGCGGGGGCCGAGGTCGCCGCTGCGGTAGTGCCGGCGGCAGAGCACCTGGTAGCGCACCTCGGCGGTCTCCACGGTGTCGCCGATGACGACCTGCTCGCCCTCGCGGACCACCCGCCCGTCGACGACCCGCGCGTTGAGCAGCCCCTCCCGACCGCACCAGCACAGCACCTCGACCTGGATGCGGGCCACCTCGTCGGCCAACTCGAACAGGCGCTGCGCGGCGGGGAACAGGCACGACCGGAAGTCCGTGGCGAGGCCGAACGCGAACACGTCCACGTCGTAGCTGTCCACCAGCTCGGCCATCTGCTCGACGTGCTCGACGGTGTAGAAGCACGCCTCGTCGCAGATCAGGTAGTCGACGCGTACGCCGTCGGCCCAGCGGCCGCGCACGAGCGCCCGCAGGTCCAGGTCGTCGGTGACCTCGATGGCCTCGTGGGCCAGGCCGATACGGGTGGTGACCTGCGGACCCAGCGACCGGTCGATGCGCGTGGTGACGAGCCCACGGCGGCCCTGCCGGGCGTGGTTGTAGTTCATCTGCAACGCCATCGTGGACTTGCCGCAGTCCATCGGCCCCCAGAAGAACTTCAACGCCGCCGCGTGCACCGGCCGCCCGTCGAGCCCGCGCGCGGCCGCGCAGCCGGCGGGAGCGTGCGGCTGGCCGGGGAACGGGTGGGCCAGGCAGGTCGGGGTGGCAGCGGCGTCGTCGGTCACGGTCGGGCAGCCTAGCCGATCGGCCGACCTGGATCTGTCAGGTGCGTCGCACGTGCTCAGAGCACCCGTGGTGGGGTGTTGCCGGCCGCGATGATGGCCCGGCGCATCGGCACCGCCAGCAGCAGCAGGAAACCGACCACGAAGAAGCCCACCAGTGAGATCAGGCCCACCCGGTAGGAGGCGGTGAGTTGGAACACGATGCCGAACGCGAGCGGACCGAGCCAGCTCGTACCCCGGTCGCTGATCTCGTAGAAGCCGTAGTACTCGCCCTCCTTGCCGGCCGGGATGAGCTGGCTGAACAGGGAACGGCTCAACGCCTGGCTGCCGCCCAGGACCAGGCCGATGCAGGCGCCGAGCGCCATGAACGGCACCGGCGCCTCGGCGGGCAGCCAGAACACGCCCAGGATCACGGCGGTCCAGAGCACCAGACTGATCAGCACCGTCTTCTGCGCGCCGATGCGCCGGGCCAGCGCGCCGAGGAGCAACGCGCCTCCGAAGGCGAGGAACTGCACCAGCAGGATCGTGACGATCAGGGTGCTCTGCCCCAGCCGCAGCTCCTCGGTGCCGTACTGGCTGGCCATCGTGATGACGGTCTGGATGCCGTCGTTGAAGACGAGGAACGCGAGCAGGAAGAACAACGTCAGCGGGTACGCCCGGATCCCGCGCAGGGTGTGACCGAGCTGCCGGAACCCGTCGGTGAGCACGTTGCCCCGCGCGGCCAGGGCCGCCGTGACGGGACGGTCGCGCAGCCAGCGCAGCGGCACCAGCGTGAACGCCCCCCACCACACGCCGGCCGAGACGATCGACCAGCGTGCCAGGTCCAGGGTGCGCTGCGGGTTGTCGTCCTCGCTGAGCAGGGAGACGGTGGCCAGGTTCACCGCCAGCAGCAGGCCACCGCCGAGGTAACCCAGCGCCCAGCCACGGCTGGAGATGCCGTCCCGCTCGTCCGGGCCGCCGAGCTGCGGCAGGAACGAGTTGTAGACCACGATCGCGGCGCCGAAGGAGATGTTGGCGACCAGGAACAACGCGCCGCCGAGCAGGTACCGGTCGCCGGTGACGAAGGCCATCGCGACGGTCGCGCCGGCGCCGGTGAACGCGGCCCCGCCGAGCAGGCGCTTCTTGTGCGCCGACCGGTCCGCGATCGCCCCCATGACGGGCAGCACGAACACGGTCAGGAACACCGACAACGAGATCAGGTACGGGTAGTACGACCCGGCCGCGACGCGGATGCCCAGCGGGTGCACGTACCCGTCGCAGGTGTCCGCGCCCAGCTCGCAGCCGGCGGCCGTCTCGGCGACAGTGGTCAGGAACGGGCCGAGGAACACGGTGATCACCGTGGACTGGAAGGCGGAGTTCGCCCAGTCGTAGAGGTACCAGCCTCGGCGCTCGCGGGGGGTGCTCGCCGGAGGTGGGGTGTCGGTCACCGTGGGGGTCACGGTCTCGGCCATCGGGGGTTCCTTCGGTGCTGTTCAGGCGGTCCAGTGGCCGCGGCTGCGGTAGACGTCGCGCAGCACGCCGACGTGATCGGTCATGATGCCATCCACGCCACGATCCAGTAAGTCGTGCATCTGGTCCGGTTCGTCGATCGTCCAGACGTGCACTTGAAGGCCGAGCCGGTGGCAGTAGTCGACGAACCGGCGGTCCACCACCGGCACCCGCCCGTAGCGGGGCGGCACCTGCGCGGCGACCACCGACGGGGGCAGCCGCAACGGCCGGCCGTGCAGGGAGGCCAGCCGCAGCCGGGCAACCGCCCGCATGCCGAGGCTGGTGGCGACCCGCCCCTCGGTGAGCGCCCGTAGCCGGGCCAGTCGGGCGTCGCTGAACGAGGCGAGCAGCACCCGGTCGGCCGCGCCGACCCGGGTCAGGGTGGCGACCGTCGGCGCCACGCCGCCGTCGGCCTTCACGTCAATGTTGAAGCGGACCTGCGGCCACGCGTCCAGCACCTCGTCGAGCCGGGGTACGACGGCGGCGCCGCCGACGCGTACCGAGGCGAGGTCGGCCCAGCTCAGGTCGGCGATGCGCCCCGCCTCACCGGTGACCCGCGCGAGCGTCGGGTCGTGGAAGATCACCGGAACGCCGTCGGCGGTGGCGTGCACGTCGGTCTCCACGTACCGGTAACCGAGCCCGATGGCCCGGGCGAACGCCGCGGTGGTGTTCTCGTCGCCGTCGGCGGCCCCGCCGCGGTGGGCGAACGCCAGCGGCGCGGGCGCGTCGAGGTAGGCGGATCGGTTGAGCACGCGACGCAGTATGCACGCGACCGGTGGAGCGCAGGTGGCCCGCCGGCGACATTCGTCCGCCCGGACCCTGGCGCTCCCGTCACCCCCGTGGGACGGGAGCGCCAGAGGGCTCACGGAGGCGCCGGCTGGACGGCCCCTGCGCCCCCTCGCGCCTCGATTCCCGACGAGTCCAGCGTCGCCCCACCCGGACCGCCCCTCCTCCCCACACCGAGCCAACCGCCTCCCCTGTCCGGGGGACCCTCACCCCACGGTCACGCCGCCCCACGGTCACGCCGCCCCCCACGGTCACGCCGCCCCACGATCGCGCCGATCTTGCACTTTGTGTCGTCGTTATAGGCGGCTCGGTCCGTTATGTCGCCACAGAAAGTGCAAGATCGCGGGGGCGCGGGGGCGCGGGGGCGCGGGGCGCGGGGCGCCGGGGCGGGGCGCGAGGGGGGCGGGCGCGGGGGCGGGGTTCAGGGGGTGGGGCGGTGGTGGATTCGGGAGGTGTCGGTGGGGCGGCCGGGGTCGATGTGGCGGGGGTCGTCGGGTTCGTCGGGGCGTAGTGGGGCGAGGGTGTCGGTGAGCGCGTCGACGATCCGGTCGGTGGCTCGGCGGGCCGCTCCGGGGTGGGCGGCGCTCGATTCGCCGAGGTCGACAGGTACGCCGAAGTGCACCCGGATCACCGGTCGGCGCCAGAGGGCGCGGGCGATGCCGCGCAGCATCCCCTTCGGCGCCTCGTAGGGCAGCACCTCGTGCGCGCCCCACTGGGCGACCGGGACGACGGGAGCGCCGCAGGCCAGCGCGAGCCGGGCGACGCCGGTCTTGCCGCGCTCGGGCCACATGCCGGGGGCCAGGCCGATACGTCCCTCGGGGTAGATGAGGATCACCGAGCCCGCCGCGACGGCCTGGGCCGCGTCGTCGAGGGCCTGGTGGACGGCGCTGGTGCCCCGGTCGACGCGGATGTGCCCGACGTGGCGCATGGCGGCGCCGAGCACGGGTGCGCGGAACAGTCCGGCGGTCGCCATGATCCGTGGGGCGATGCCCCGCTGCTGGCAGGCGGCGATCATGACCAGGGGGTCGAACGGGCTGATGTGGTTGGCGGCCAGCACGAGTGGCCCCCGGCGCAGGTGCGCGGGGACGTCGCCGGTGACCTCGAGGCGGGCGAGCAGGCCGACCAGGGCGCGGGCCACGACGAGGGCGGCCCGCCAGAGCAGTGGTGGCTGCCAGGGGGAGTGCGCGGTGTTCATCAGCGCGCCATCGTCGCATGCGGCGACGGCCCCGCGAGGGCGGGTCGGCCGGATGCCCGGGGTGATCAGAGTCATTGGTCCCGGGCCGGTTCGGGCCGCCCGCCCCTACTCCTTTGTCTACGACGGGCAGTAGTATTTACTACGTCTCGTAGTACGCATAGTTGGGGGTTCAGGTGGACGCGTTGGACGTCGCCCGGTGGCAGTTCGGTGTCACGACCGTCTACCACTTCCTGTTCGTGCCGCTGACCATCGGCCTGTCCGTGCTGGTGGCGATCCTGCAGACGATGTGGCACCGCACCGGCAACGAGCGCTACCTCAAGCTCACCAAGTTCTACGGCAAGCTGTTCCTGATCAACTTCGCGATGGGCGTGGTCACGGGCATCGTGCAGGAGTTCCAGTTCGGCATGAACTGGAGCGACTACTCCCGCTTCGTCGGCGACATCTTCGGCGCGCCCCTGGCGATCGAGGCGCTCGTGGCGTTCTTCCTCGAATCCACGTTCATCGGCCTGTGGATCTTCGGCTGGGACCGGCTGCCCAAGCGCGCGCACCTGGCCAGCATCTGGGCCGCCGCCATCGGCACGAACCTGTCCGCGTACTTCATCCTCGCCGCGAACTCGTTCATGCAGAACCCCGTCGGCTACCGCATCAACCCCGACAGCGGACGCGCCGAGCTGACCGACTTCCCGGCCGTGCTGACCAACAAGGTCGCCCTGATCACCTTCCCGCACACCCTGGCCGGCTCGTTCCTGGTCGCCGGGTCGCTGATCGTGGCGGTCGGCCTGTGGCACGTGATCCGCAACCGCGACTCCGCCGACACCGGCGCGTACCGCTTCGCCACGAAGTTCGGCTCCTGGGTGGTCCTGGTCGCCTCCGCGGCCGTGCTCTTCACCGGTGACATCCAGGGCAAGATCATGACCGAGGTGCAGCCCATGAAGATGGCCGCCGCCGAGGGTCTCTACACCACCGAGAGCCCCGCCTCGTTCTCCGTCCTCACCATCGGCAGCCTCGACGGCAGCCGCGAGGTGTTCGCCCTGAAGATCCCGTACCTGCTGTCGTACCTGGGCACCGGCGACCCGAACGGCACCGTGCACGGCATCAACGACCTCCAGGCCCAGTACGCCACCCAGTACGGCGCGGGCAGCTACACCCCGATCATCCCGGTCACCTACTGGAGCTTCCGCTTCATGGTCGGCTTCGGGTTGGCGGCCGGGGCCATCGCCCTGCTGGTGCTGTGGAGCCAGCGCAAGGGCCGTACCCCGCGCAGCAGGTGGCTGCTGCGCGCCGGGCTGGCCATGCCGGTGCTGCCGCTGCTGGCGAACTCCTTCGGCTGGATATTCACCGAGATGGGCCGTCAGCCGTGGATCGTCTTCGGCGAGATGCTCACCCGCAACGGCGTGTCCCGCAGCGTCTCGCTGACCGAGGTCCTGACCTCGTTCACCGCGTTCACCCTGATCTACGCCGCCCTCGCCGTGATCGAGGTCAAGCTGCTGCTGCGCTACGCCAGGGCCGGAGTGCCCGACGTCAGCGAACAGCCCCCCGCCGACGACACCGACGACGCCGAGCGCCCGCTCGCCTTCGCCTACTGAACCCGGAGCCCATCGTGGACCTGACCACCATCTGGTTTCTCCTCGTCGCCGTGCTGTTCACCGGCTACTTCATCCTGGAGGGCTTCGACTTCGGCGTCGGCATGCTGCTGCCCGTGCTCGGCCGTGACGACCGGGAACGCCGCGTCCTGATCAACACCATCGGCCCGGTCTGGGACGGCAACGAGGTGTGGCTGATCACCGCCGGCGGGGCGATGTTCGCCGCGTTCCCCGAGTGGTACGCCACCCTGTTCTCCGGCTTTTACCTGCCGCTGCTGCTCATCCTGCTGGCCCTGATCGCGCGCGGCGTCGCCTTCGAGTACCGGCACAAGCGCCCCGAGGCGTCCTGGAAGCGCCGGTGGGACGCCGCCATCGTCATCGGCTCGCTGCTGCCGGCGATCCTGTGGGGCGTCGCCTTCGCCAACATCCTGCGCGGCGTACCCCTGGACGCCGACCATGAGTACGTCGGCGGCCTCGTCGACCTGCTCAACCCGTACGCCCTGCTCGGTGGCGCGACCACGCTCGCGCTGTTCCTCACCCACGGCGCGGTGTTCCTGGCCCTGAAGACCACCGGCGACATCCGCGAGCGCGCGGGCGCCCTCGCGGTGCGCCTGGGCGTCGGCGCCGCCGTGCTCGCGGTCGGTTTCCTGGCTTGGACGTTGAGCATCCGCTCCAGTGCGGCCGCCGTCGTGCTCGCCGTCGGCGCGGCCCTCGCGCTGCTCGGCGCCCTCGCCGCCGCCCGGGTACGCCGGGAGGGCTGGGCGTTCGCGGGTACGGCCCTGGCGATCGGCCTGGCCGTGGCGACCCTGTTCGCGGCGCTGTTCCCGAACGTGCTGCCGTCCACCCTCGACGCGGCGGGCACGCTCACGGCCACCAACGCGGCCTCCACCCCGTACACCCTGAAGATCATGACCTGGGTGGCGGTGATCTTCACACCGGTGGTGCTGGCCTACCAGGCGTGGACGTACTGGGTGTTCCGCAAGCGCATCGGCGTAGCCAACATCCCCCAACACTGACCCCCGGGACCGGCCCCGAGGGCGGGGGTTTATCGGCTCGTCGGTGTCGGGCCGTGTCGCTACGGTGTGCCGATGCGCGTTAACGAACTCACCGTCGACGACCTGGACGACGCCTGGGAGCTGGGCCGGTTGGCCTTCGGATCCGGCCAGGAGCGGGCCCCCAGCACGAGCGTCGACGTGCCCGGCATGACCCGCTACGGCGCGTTCGACGACGCCGGCCGGCTCGTCGGCAAGGCGGTCGACCTGCACCACGACCAGTGGTGGTCCGGTCGGGCTGTGCCGGCCGCCGACGTCGCCGGGGTGGCGGTCGCCCCCGAGGCCCGGGGCCGGGGCGTGGCCCGAGCCCTGCTCACCGCCCTGCTGGCCGGGGCGCGGGACCGTGGGGCGGCGATCAGCGCGCTGTACCCGACCATCGCCGCCCCCTACCGCGCCTGCGGCTGGGAGACCGGCGGCGTGCTGCGCACCGTCAACCTCGCCACCGCCACGCTGCCCCGGCACCGGCCCGCGTCGCACCTGACCGTCCGCGCCGGCACGCCCGCCGACCTGGACGCCGTCGCCGACCTGTACGAGCGGGTCGCCCGCCACCGCAACGGCATGTTGACGCGCCGGGGCAAGCTGTTCGACTTCTTCGCCGCCGACGCGAAGCTGCCCGGTGACGGGCTCACCCTCGTCGAGGACGACGGCACCCTCGTCGGCTACGCCACCTGGCAACGCGGCCGCGGGTACGGCGCGGACTCGGTGCTGACCGTCGACGAGGCCCTGGCCACCACGGCCGAAGCGGCCCGGGAACTCGTCGGGGTGCTCGGGAGCTGGGCCAGCGTCGCGCCGACCCTGCGGTGGTGCCCGCTCGACGGTGACGCCGTCAGCGTCCACCTGCCGTTGGAGGCCGCCCGCGACCACGAACGCGACCTGTGGATGCACCGACCGGTCGACGTCGTACGGGCGGTGGCCGACCGCGGCTGGCCCGTCCACGCCCAGGGTGTGGTCGACTTCCACCTCACCGACCCGCTGGCCGAGTGGAACACCGGCACCTGGCGGCTGGCCGTCGCCGACGGCGACGCCGAGCTGGTTCGGATCGGCGGCGAGGCGGACCTGCGGTTGGACGTCCGCGGCTTCGCGCTGCTGTATACCGGCGCGGCGCGCGCCCGCTCGGTGGCGCAGGCCGGTCTGCTGCACACCGCCGGCGTCGAGCCGGACGCCCTGGACCTGCTGGGCGTCGGCGGCCCGGCACAGTTGCTCGACTACTTCTGAGCGGCCTCACCCGCCAGCTCGTCGTTGGCCCGCTCGGTGACGAGCGTGAGGACGCGGCCGGCGACGTCGGCCTCGGCGGGCGGGATGTCCCCGTACAGCCGAGCGGTGATACCCGCGACGGCCTCGGCGACGCGGGCCTGCGTGGCGTGGCCGGCGTCGGTGAGCGACACCTGCGCCTCGGTGGTGTCGTCGAGCTGTGCCAGGCCGGCGTCGACGAGGTGGTCGATCACCTCGTGCACGGCCGACTCGTCGACCTTGCGGGCGTTTGCGAGGCGCCGCACGAGAGGGGTACGGGCGACGGGGCCGGCGGTGAGGGCGTTGAGGGCGAGGACCTGGCCGAAGTCGACGCCCAGGGGCGCGACGGCGCGGTCGAGCAGGGCCCGGGTGGCGAAGTGGGCCTGACCGATGACCTGTCCGTTGAGTGTGGACACGTTGCCTCCTTCGAAAACGTTGGCTGAACCAACGTTGGTAGAGCCAACGTAACACGGTTTGTGGGTCACGCCAACGATTACTGTTAGGCTCCCGCCATGGACGCCACCGCCCCGCAGTCACCCGCCGGGCTGCGTACCACCCCGAGCTGGCTGCTCAACCAGGCCGCCACCCACGCCGGCCGGCTCGCCAGCGCGGGCTTCGCCGCACACGACCTGCGCGGCTACCACTTCCGGCTGCTCGCCTCGCTGGCCGAGGACGGCCCCGCGAGCCAGGCCGACCTGGGCCGCCGCTGCGGCATCGACCGCAGCGACGTCGTGGCCGCCATCAACGACCTGGCCGGCCGGGAACTCGTGGTACGCGCCCCCGACCCGGCCGACCGCCGCCGCAACATCATCAGCCTCACCGACGCCGGCGCCGACGAAGCCCACCGGATGGCCGACACCGTCGCCCGCGTGCAGGACGACCTGCTCGCGCCCCTGTCGAGCAGCGAACGCGAGCAGCTGACCCGCCTGCTCACCCGACTGCTCGACCACCACAGCGGCTCCTGAACCGGCACCACCACGGCGGGCCCACCCCACCGGGGCAGACCCGCCGCGAGCAGGAAAACGAACGCTCAGCTCGCCTCGCGCAGCTCCGCGAGCCGGGCCTCGATCTCGGCCAGCTCCGCCCGCAGCTTCTCCGCCTGCTGCTCCGCCTCGGCCCGCTCGGCGCCCAGGATCTGCTCCACCGCCTCCTGCACACCCGGCACGTCCACCAGCGCCACCATCTTCAACGCCTCGGCCGGCTTCACCACGTACGGCTTGGCCAGGGCCTTGCTGCCCTGCTGCGCGGCGACCGTCCACTCGCCGTCCGCGTACGCCAGGGTCACCGTGAGGCCCGCGGGGCTCTTGGGCTTCGCGGCCTTGACCGCCCGCCGCGCCGGCGGTTTCTCGGCCTGCTCCACCTTCGGCTCCTCCTGTCGCTGCGCGGGCACCCGCGGCGTGTCCAACACGAACTCCGGCGCGGCCACCGCGGGCGCCTCCGGCTCCGGCTCCGGTTTCGGCTCGGCCACCCGCCGGCCGGCGCCCTTGGGCGCGATCGCCAGATCGGCGGGGGAGAACGGCAATTCGTCACGGCCGAACCGCACCACGACGAACTCGTCGGACACGTCCGGATCGGTCAGCTCGACCACCTGGCCGACCTGACCGGCGATCTGCCCCGCCGAGGCGGTGAACACCACCCTCGGCTTACGGCCGGCCGCCAACGCCTCCCGGATGCTGCGCACCTCGTCAGTGGACAAACCCTGGCCGGCATCCATCACAACCCTCTTCCGTACACCTGTTTGATTGCTGTCTTGATACCAGTCGACTGCGACACCCGCCGCACGGGGCTCAGGGCGTGTGTGAAAGCCCCTGGCCGGCCTGCGGCGGGCCCAGCCAACGGCCGGCGGCGTTGGAGTTGGGTTCGGATACAACACCGGTATCCGAACCCAACTCCGCCTTGCCGGACCGCCGCCTGGGCTCGACCGAGGACTTTCACACACGCCCTAACCGCCGAGGGCCCGCAACGCCCGATCCGCGTGGTCGTTCATGCTGACCTCGCTGTGGATCACCTCGATGACCCGGCGGTCCGTGCCGATCACGAACGTCATCCGCTTCGTGCTCAGCGCCGCCAACGGCACCCGCCGCCGCACCCCGAACGCCTGCGCGACCGTGCCGTCCACATCCGACAGCAGCGGATAGTCGAAGCCGTGCATCGTCGAGAACTCCGCCTGCTTGGCCACCTCGTCGCGGCTGATGCCCACCCGCGACGCGCCCACCGCCGTGAACTCCGCCGCCAGGTCCCGGAAGTGGCAGCTCTCCGCCGTGCACCCCCGCGTCATCGCCCCGGGGTAGAAGAACAGCACCACCGGCCCCGACGCCAGGAACTCCGACAACCGCCGCGGGGTACCCGTCTCATCCGGCAGCTCGAAATCGTCCACGACGTCGCCGACACCCACACCCGCCACCGCGCACCTCCGTTGTCCGATCGACCGCGCGGGAAGCGTAAGCGATCACACCCGCAGCGCCTCGTGCGCCACCAGCGCCGCCTGTGACCCTCCTTACGACGACCGATCCGCGCCGGTCACGGTAGCGTCGGCGCAACCCACCCACACCCGTGGAGCCGCCATGACACCCGTCACCGTCATCACCGGCGGAGGCCGCGGCATCGGCGCGGCCACCGCCCGCCGCCTCGCCGCGGCCGGCCACCACATCGCCCTGTGCTACCGCCGCGACGACGACGCCGCCGCGGCCGTCCTGGCCGACCTGCACGCCACCGGCGTCCAGGCCATCGCCGTACGCGCCGACACCACCGACCCCGACCAGGTCACCGCCCTGTTCGACGCCGCCGCGCAGCTCGGCCCCCTCACCGGCCTGGTCAACAACGCCGGCGTCACCAGCCTCATCGGCCCGTTCACCGACCTGCGCGTCGACGACCTGCGCCGCGTCGTCGACGTCAACCTCATCGGGTACGTCCTCTGCGCCCAGCAGGCCGCCCGCCGCCTCACCGACGGCGGCGCCATCGTCAACGTCTCCTCGGCCGCCGCGACCCTCGGCAGCCCGGGGGAGTACGTGCACTACGCCGCCGTGAAGGCCGCCACCGACACCCTCACCGTGGGCCTGTCCAAGGAACTCGCCCCGCGCGGCATCCGCGTCAACGGCGTCGCCCCCGGCCTCGTACGCACCGACATCCACGCCGACTCCGGCGTACCCGACCGCGCCGTCAGCGCCGCCGGTCGTATCCCGATGGGCCGCGCCGGCGAACCCGACGAGATCGCCGCCGCCATCGCCTGGCTCCTCAGCCCGGACGCCTCCTACGCCACCGGCACCGTGCTGCGGGTCTCCGGCGGCCTGTGAGCCGAGGCGCGCAGACACGCGCCCCGGCTCACCGCTCTCAGTGCGTGAACAGCTTCGCCGCCGTGATCACCGTCTGCACGACCCCGTAGCCGAGCAGCACCGCCACCACCAGCCAGGAAATCCACAACCGGGCCTGCTGCCCGCTCCGACCGTCGTCGCTCATCGCGTACCGCTCCTCTCGACCGCCGTGTCGTCGTCCGCGCTCTCGTCCCGCGCCGGCTCGTGATAGCGCTGCGGCACCGGCCGCACCAGCAGGTTCGCCACGAAACCGACCGCCAGGACACCCACCATCGTGAACAGCGCCGGCCGGTACGCCGCCGCCGTCAACGTGCCCGGCTTGCCCTGCGCGTCGAGGAACCCGTTCACGATCAACGGCCCCGCGACACCCGCCGCCGACCAGGCCGTCAACAGCCGGCCGTGGATCGCCCCCACCTGATACGTGCCGAACAGGTCCCGCAGGTACGCCGGCACGGTCGCGAACCCACCGCCGTAGAACGACAGGATCACGCACGCGAACAGCACGAACAACGCCGTCGCCGTGTGCCCGAACAGGGCCAGCAGCGCGTACATCACCATGCCCACACCGAGATACACCAGGTAGATCGGCTTACGGCCGATGACGTCCGACGTCGACGACCACACGAACCGGCCCGCCATGTTGAACAGCGACAGCAGACCCACGAACCCGCCGGCCGCCGCCACCGACACCGCCGACGTCCCGTTGTCCCGGAAGAAGTCCTGGATCATCGGGCTGGCCTGCTCCAGGATGCCGATCCCGGCCGTCACGTTGCAGAACAACACCACCCACAACAGCCAGAACGAGCGGGTCTTCACCGCGTTCGCCGCCGACACGTTCGCCGTCGTGACCAGCGGCTTCGCCGCCACCGACCCCGGGTCGAAGCCCGCCGGCCGCCAACCCTCGGCCGGCACCCGCACGTTCGCCACCCCGAACATCATGATCACGAAGTAGCCCAGGCCCAGCGTCACGAACAACCACACCAGCGCGCTGCCCGACGCCGTCGAACCCGCGTTCGACGGGTCGTAACCGGGGTCGTAGAACGACAGCAACTGCCGCGACAGGGGAGAGGCCACCATCGCCCCACCACCGAACCCCATGATCGCCAAACCGGTTGCCAGACCCGGCCGGTCCGGGAACCACTTGATCAGCGTGGACACGGGGGAGATGTACCCGATACCCAGGCCGATGCCGCCCAGCAGGCCGTACCCCAGGTACAGCAGCCACAACTGCTTCGTGGCGATGCCCAGCGACCCCACCAGGAAACCTGTCGCCCAGAAGCAGGCCGACACGAACATCGCCTTACGCGGCCCGTTCGCCTCCACCCACGTTCCGGCCACCGCGGCGGACAACCCCAGCATCACGATCGCGATGCTGAAGATCACCCCGATCGCGGTCTGACCCGTGTCGAAGTGGGCGATCAACGAATTCTTGTAGACGCTCGTGGCGTAGACCTGACCGATACAGAGGTGGATGGCCAACGCCGCCGGGGGAATCAGCCACCGGCTGTAGCCGGGTGGCGCGACGGTGTGCCGACGATCGAGTGCGGACAGCATGCGCTGCTTCCTCTCGGAGGCGGACGGAACGTGGCAACAACGTGCCCACCCCGCACCCGAGGAGCAAACCTCACCGTCGCCGGACGGTCCCTCCCGTGAGCTGAGCGGTCACTCAGCCCACGCCGCGCCTACCCCAGGTCCGGCGCGTGCCAGCCGCCCGCCAACGCATCCGCGTCCGCCGGACCCCAACTACCCCTGTCGTACGACCGCACCGGCGCCGCCAGATCCAGGATCGGCTCCACGATCCGCCACTCCTGCCGAATCGTCTCCGCACGCGCGAACCGCAGATGCTGCCCGTCCATCGCGTCGTCGAGCAACCGCTCGTACGCCTCCTGACGCCGACCCAACGCCGCGCCGAAGTCCACCGACAGATCCACCGGTCGACTCGTCACCTCCGCGCCCGGACTCTTCGCCTGGATCGACATCGTGATGCCGTCCCCACGACCCAACCGGAACCGCAACAGGTTCGCCGGCGGCACCGCCCCACCCTCGGCAGGGATCAACGACCGCTGCGGCCGCTTGAACTCGATTACCACCTCCGTCGCCGTCCCCGGCAACGACTTACCCGTGCGCAGATAGAACGGCACACCCGCCCACCGGGGCGAATCCACCGTCAACCGCGTCGCCACGAACGTCTCCGTGTTCGAATCCGGCGCGACACCCGGCTCGTCGCGGTAACCCGCGTACTGCCCCCGCACCGTCGACTCCGGCGACAACGGCGCGATCCGCCGCAGCACCGCCGCCTCCGCCTCGCGGAACGCGTCCACGTCGTCACCCGCCGGCGCGTCCATCGCGATCAACGCCACGACCTGCAAAATGTGGTTCTGCAACACGTCCCGCGTCGCACCCACCGTGTCGTAGAAACCGGCCCGACCCTGCGTACCGAAACCCTCGGCGAGCGTCACCTGCACGTTGTCGACGTGCTCACGGTTCCACAACGGCTCGAACAGCCGGTTGGCGAACCGGAACGCGTACAAACCCTCCACCGCCTCCTTGCCGAGGTAGTGGTCGATCCGGAACACCCGACTCGCGTCGAAGGCCGCCCCCAGCGTCCGCTCCAACTCCTGCGACGACGCCAGATCACGCCCGAACGGCTTCTCCACGATCACCCGACCACGATCGGCCAACCCGACCGCCGCCAGGCCCTGCACCACCGCGCCGAACACCATGGGCGGAATCGCCAGGTAGAAGATCGGCCGCTGCGCGTCGCGCAGACGCTCCGCCAGCCGCTCGTACGTCGCCGGATCCGCGTAATCCCCGGAGATCATCGACAGATTGGCCGCCAACGCGTCGAACGTCTCGTCATCCACCTCGTCCGTGGCCTCCGCCACCGACTTACGGGCGGTCGTCACCAACTGCTGGTCATCCCAGGGGGAGCGGGCCACCCCGATCACCGGAACGTCGAGACGTCCCCGCCGCGTCAACTCGTACAGCGCCGGAAACAGCTTCTTCGAGACAAGATCGCCTGTCACGCCGAACAGCACAACCGCGTCTGAGCGCACGTGCATGACACTTCCATCCGATCATGTGGACCTGATCTTCCGAACGGACAACGGCGCATCCCACCGAAGGAATTCCCAGCGAGCGGCCCACGTGAGGTCGGCGACAGCTGGCCACAAACCCGCAGCTCGGGCCGCGAGGCGCACGACGCCCACCCGGATCGACGGCTCTCGATCATCCTACGGCTCACGAACCCCGCCGCCGCACCCCGCACGCCGATACGCCCACACCCAGGCCTGGCTCCGCCGAACCCCACAACCCGACGCCGGTACGCGACAATGACCGCCATGGCTGACCTGGGCGACATCAAGGCCGCGCTGCACTACTACCTCCGCAGGACCCGCGACGACCTCATCTGGAAACTCGACGGCATCGGCGAACGCGACGCCAGAACGCCCCGCACCGCCACCGGCAACAACATGCTGGGCGTCGTCAAACACTGCCTCAACGTCGAGGCCGCCTACTTCGGGCCCACCTTCGGCCGCGAGTTCCCCACACCGGCGGAGCTGGTCCCGCTCGAAGCGTTCGACGACGACCCCCAGGCGGACTGGTACGCGTACGAGAACGAGACCAAGGACGGCCTCGTCGACCTGTACCGCCGCGTCGGCGCCTTCGCCGACGAGACGATCGACCAACTGCCGCTCGACGCGCCAGGGCGGGTGTCCTGGTGGCAACCCGGCCGCCAGGACGTGACACTGGCCCGGGTCATCGCGCACGTGACCGGCGACCTCGCCCGCCACGCCGGCCACCTGGACATCATGCGCGAGCAGCACGACGGGGCGGTCGGGTGGCGCAAGGACGGCACCAGCATCCCCGAGTACGACTGGCCGGCGTACGTCGACAAGCTGCGCAAGCTGGCCGACCAGTTCGACTGACCAGGCCTGGGGGACAAGGGCTGCCCGAACCGCGCTGTCCGGCCGGCACGTCCCCGCGCCGGCCGGACAGCCATCCCACACCACCCGGCCGAGGCGGCACGACGAGGCACTAGTTACCGACGCCGAGGCCCGACATGAACGCCGCCGGGTAACGGTCACCCCGCGCGGCACCCTTCGGCACGGCCGCCTCAATCTCTTCCAGATCCCCGGCCGACAGCTCCACGTCCAGCGCCGGCAACGCCTCGGCCAGCCGATCCCTGGTACGCGCACCGACCAGCGCAACGATCGACGGATCCTGCGCCGCCACCCACGCGATCGCCAACTGCGCCACCGTGCACCCCTTCGCGTCGGCGACCCGGCGCAATGCCTCCACCAGCGCGAGGTTGTGCGACGCGTTCTCGGCCAAGAAGCGAGGACTGCGGTTACGCGCATCGTCCGCCCGCCCCGGCACCCAGTTCCCCGAGAGCAGACCACGGCTCAGCACCCCGTACGCGGTCAGCCCGATGCCCAGCTCCCGCAGCACGGGCAGCACCTCGGCCTCGACCGCCCGCGACAGCAACGAATACTCGATCTGAAGATCAGCGACCGGATGGACGGCGTGCGCCCGCCGGACGGTCTCCGCATCAACCTCGGAAAGCCCCACATATCGTACGTAACCGGCGTCGATCAGCTCCTTGATCGCGCCGACCGTGTCCTCGATCGGCACCGACCGGTCGAGCCGGGCCGGCCGGTAGATGTCCACGTAGTCGACGCCGAGCCGGGTCAGCGAGTAGCTCAGGAAATTCCGCACCGAAGCCGGGCGGGAATCCTGGCCGGCGAACCGCATACCCGGCCCCACCTGCTGCCCGAACTTCACACTCAGCAGATAGCTGTCCCGCTCGCGTCCGCGCAACGCCTCCGACAGCAGCAGCTCGTTGTGCCCCATCCCATAGAAGTCACCGGTGTCGACAAGCGTGACCCCCGCGTCCAACGCGGCCCGTACGGTGGCGATGCTCTCCTCACGATCGGCCGGGCCGTACGCGCCCGACATACTCATCGCCCCCAGCCCCACCGCCGAAACCGTGGGACCCGTCTTGCCCAGAGTGCGTGTCTGCATCGAAACTCTCCCTCAGCGGTCGATCTCCCCTCCACCCTGCGCCGCATCCCGGCCCTCCGGCAGCGGAGCCCTTATCGTGGGAGCGCCACTCCCTGGCTCGACGCCCGGTCCCCGAGGGAGCATGGAGGCATGCAGCGCGAGCAGCTCGCCGACTTCCTACGGCGCCGGCGCCAGGCCATCCGCCCCGCCGAGGTCGGCATCGCCGACGGCCCCCGCCGCCGCACCGCCGGCCTGCGCCGCGAGGAAGTCGCCATGCTCGCCGGCATGTCCGTCGACTACGTCGTCCGCCTCGAGCAGGGCCGCAGCAGCCAGCCGTCAACCCAGCTGCTCGGCGCCCTTGCCCGCGCCCTGCGCCTGACCGACGACGAGCGAAACCACCTGTTCCACCTGGCCGGCCACCAGCCGCCGCCCGCCGACGGCACCGCCCGCCTCGCCCGGACCGGCCTGGTCCGCATGCTCGACCTGGTGGGCGACACCCCCGCCATGGTCCTGTCCGACCTCGGCGAGATCCTGGCGCAGAACCGCATGTCGATCCTGCTCAGCGGCAACCACACCACCGGACTGACCGGCGATCGACGCTACGTCGCGTACCGCTACTTCACCGACCCGACCATCCGCGACCTCTACGGCCCCGACGAATGGCAGCGGCACGCCCGCCAGCAGGTCGCCGACCTACGCGCCGTGGCCGGCCGGCGGGCCGGCGACCCCGTGGTGACCGGCCTGATCGAACGGTTGCGGGCGGCGAGCGACGACTTCCGCCGACTGTGGGCCGAGCACGAGGTGGCGGTGCGCCGGGCCGACCGCAAGACGTTCCGGCACCCGCGCGTCGGCCGCGTCACGATGGACTGCGAAACCCTCGTCACCCCCGACCTGGGCCAGCAACTGCTCGTGCTGACCCCGGCCGACGCGGAGGCCCGGGAGAAGCTTGAACTGCTGCGCGTGCTGGGGGTCGAGGAGTTCCCAGCCGGCGTACCGCACTGATACCCAGCCACGTCGACAAGCCGAGCTGGGGGAGAGGCGGCCGAAACGACGCTGCCCTGCCGCCGCGTCTCCGCGCCGGCAGGGCAGCCACACCGCTGGCATCAGTTGTCGGTGCTCAGGCCCTTCAACATCTCGGCGAAGTCAGTGGTCTCCGCCGCCGGCGGCGTCTCGATGGTGACCGCCTTGCCGTAGTCGGTGTAGTCCACCACCATGTCGCCCATCGCGCCCATGACGGTGGCCGCACGACGCGGCCGGTACTGCTCGTCGACCCAGAGATCGATCGTGATCTCCTTGACGCCCGCGGCGGTGAACTGCTTCTCGACGCCGGCCCGCAGCTTGGCGTCGACCTGAGCGAGCTGCGTCGCCACCGGAGTGGTGACGGTGTAGTGAACCGTCTTCGCCCCGTTCACCGTCTCCTCACCGACGACCTTCACGCCCTCGGAAGCGAGCAGCGTCTTGACCTGCTTGGTCGGGTCGATGTCCTCGAACTGCTTGCTGAAGTCCATCCCGGCCTGCTTGCCGACGCTGGCCATGTCCATCTTCAGCCAGCGCTTGCCGCCCATGCTCGCGCGGTTCTTCGCCGGTACCTCGACGTAGAACACCGCCCCGATCAGGCGGACGGTGGTCGTGCCGTCGGCCGGGTCCTCCATCGACATCTCGGCCTTGACCGGGTCACCCAGGTCCATGACACCCTTCATCGAGATCTTCTCGCCGCCGGTCGTGCCCGTCATCGTCATCGTCACCGAGTCGCTCTTGTCGGTGACGTCCATCGTCTTCTGCAACGACCCCTTGAGGTCACTGGCCAGCAGCTCAAGGACGCTGGCCTGCTTCGGCGCGTCGGACGAACCCGACGAACCGGTCGTCACACCGCAGGCGGAGGCGGCGAGCGCCGTGAGCGCCGAGACCGCGACGACGGCGGCCTTCTTCCACAAAGACACGTGATTGCTTCTTTCCGTACAAGGCTGCGGGGAATCTCCCCAGTAGATCGACGACACGCTAGCCCACCGGATCAATCTCCGGGTGCCGCTCCACATTCGATAATGCACATTATGTAAAGTTGACTCCGGAAGGGCCTTCCCTCGAGCTCCCCGAGCCCCCCGGTCGTACACGGCATGATCGCGCTCGAACCAGGAAGTAGTGGCCTCCACCGCGCAGCGAGACCACTCGATCCTGGATCGAGCACGATCATGGGCGGTCTCGCGGTTCGAGAGCGTCGGGCGGATGGCAGGCCTCGCACGGCCAACGCCGCAGCTCGCCTCGAACGTCGAGGTCGTCGTTGCCCGGGCCGGGCGGCGACCAGATCGGCCGGCGAGCGCCTGCCCGTGCTCCCCCTCTCCCCTCTGTCGAGCAACGCGAGAGTCATGCATAATATGGCTTATGCATGACAAACAGGACGAATCGCTCAAGGTGCTGATCGAGGAGTTCCTGACCGCTCGGGCCACCCGTAAGCCCTCCCCCCACACCCTGGCGGCCTACCGGCGTGACCTGTACGCCGTCGCCGCCCTGGTCGCCGACGGTGACGCCACTCCCCTCCCCCTCGACGAGCTGACGATCACCGACCTGTCCCCTCGTGTGCTGCGGGCGGCGTTCGCCCGGTTCGCCGCTCCCCGGGCCCCCGCGTCGGTGCACCGCGCCTGGTCCACCTGGAACAGCTTCTTCACCTTCCTGGTGACCGACGGTGTGGTGGCGGGCAACCCGATGCCGGCGGTCGATCGGCCTCGGGCCGTCCTGCCCGAGCCGAAGCCGCTGCGCGGCGCGGACACGCCCGAGGTGCTGCTGGCGTCGGTGGCGCGTGACGACGGGCGGCAGCGGGACCCGTGGCCGGAGCGGGACATGGCGGTGTTGGCGGTGGCGCTGTGCGCCGGCTTGCGCCTGTCGGAGCTGCTGGCATTGCGGGTGGGGTCGCTGGGCGGGCGTCCGGGTGAGCGGCGTGTGGAGGTGGCGGGCAAGGGTGGGCGGCCTCGGGTGGTGCCGATCGAGGCGGATCTGGACCGGGTGCTGATGGACTATCTGGCGAGTCGGGCGCGGCGTTTCGGGTCGCGGTCGGTACGCCCCGACTCGGCGTTGCTGGTGGACCGGCGGGGTGAGCCGTTGCGCCGTGGTGGTCTGCAGTATCTGGTCGAGTCGTGTTACCGGCGGGCGGGTATCGGTGACCGGGTGCCGAAGGGGGCGCGGTTGCACGCGTTGCGGCACACGTTCGCCACCCGGTTGGCGGAGGACGGGGCGGGCGCGGCGGAGATCATGCGGTTGTTGGGGCATGCCTCGTTGGCGTCGTCGCAGACGTACATCGAGGTGACGGCCGGGCAGCAGCGGGAGGCGATTCGCGCGAGTCGTACCCATCGGGTGTTGGCTGCTCTGGTGTCGGCGGAGGGTGACGGGCCGCGCTGAGCGTGCGCGGCGGCTCAGCCGAGGTCGACGAGCAGGGGTCGGTGGTCGGAGATGGTGGACGCCGGTGTGGTGACGGCCCGTACGGGTGGGAGGGCGTCGAGGGCGTGTCGGTCGGCGAGGATGTGGTCGAGTTGGACGCGGGGTTGTCCGGCGGGGTAGGTGGGGCGGCGGCCGAGTGGCTGCCAGCGGGACACGAGGCGGACCGGGCCGGCGGGGAGGTTGAGGTCGCCGAGCAGGATGCGGGGGCCGGGTAGGGCGCGCAGGGCGCGCACGGTCTGGCGGAGTTGGTGGGCGTTCCAGCCGGGTACGAAGGACAGGTGGGTCGCGGCGACGGTGAGTGGGCCGTGGGGGGTGTCCAGGATGGCGGCGAGGACGACGCGGGGTTCGTCGTCGAGGAGGATGAGGCCGCCGCCGGGGCCGGGGACGTAGACGGGTGAGCGTACGGGCGCGGGTTTGAGTCGGGTGATGTGCCAGCTGCGTACGGGGTGGCGGCTGATGAGGCCGATGCCGTAGCAGGGTTCGCCGTGGCCGTCGTCGTCGTGGCGCAGGGGGCGGAATCGTTCGCCGGGGGTGCCGACGACGGCGGCCGCGAAGCGGTGGTGTGGCGCGTCGAGGGCGTGGGCGGCGATGGCGGTGAGGTCGAGGTTGCCGCTGCGGTGTTGGTCGCGGTCGACTTCCTGCAGGGCGAGGACGTCGGCGTCGAGAGCGCGTACGGCGGCGGTGAGCCGGTCGGGGTCGACGAGGCCGTCGGTGAGGGATCGTCCGTGCAGCAGGTTGAAGGTGGCCAGGCGCACTCCTGCACCTTACGTGCCCGTGGCAGGGTTGCCGTGTGGTGAAGCTGTTGCTGTGTTCGATGCTGGTGTTCGTGGCGGTCGGGGCGTGGGGGGTGTGGTTGCGGCGGAGGCGGGATCGGTGAGCGGTGAGTCGTGCCACTTCACGGGTCGGTGGGGTGTGTCGGGCGGGCAGACTTGCCGGCCGTGGACGCCGTATCGCTGAGCACCCTGTTGGCCGCCGCGGCGATGGCCGGGTGGGTGGATGCCGTGGTCGGTGGTGGCGGGTTGTTGCTGCTGCCGGCGTTGTTGGTGGCCGCTCCGGGTGTGCCGGTGGCCACCGCGTTGGGCACGAACAAGTTGGCGGCGATCTTCGGTACGGCGACGGCGGCGGCGACGTACGCGCGGCGCACGAAGGTGGATTGGCGGGTGGCGGGGCCGGCCGCGGGTGTGGCGGTGCTCAGTGCGGGGGTGGGCGCGGCGTTGGCCGGGGCGGTGCCGGCGTCGGCGTACCGGCCGGTGGTGTTGGTGGTCCTGGTGGCGGTGGCCGTGTTCGTGCTGTTGCGTCCCCGGTTGGGGGTGGTGGCTCTGCCGGCGCGGCGGACGCGGGCGCGGGTGGCGGCGGCGATCGGTGTGGCGGGTGTGGGCATTGCCCTGTACGACGGGTTGATCGGGCCGGGTACGGGCACGTTTCTGGTGCTGGCGTTCACGACGTTGGTGGGTGCGGATTTCGTGCACGGGTCGGCGATGGCGAAGGTCGTCAACGCGGGTACGAATCTGGGTGCGTTGGTGGTGTTCGCGGTGACCGGGCACGTGTGGTGGTGGTTGGGCGCGGCGATGGCGGTGTGCAACATCGCCGGCGCGGTGGTGGGTGCGCGGATGGCGTTGCGGCGCGGGTCGGGGTTCGTGCGGGTGGTGTTGCTGGTGGTGGTGCTGGCGTTGGTGGCGAAGCTGGGTTACGACCAGTGGGCGGCCTGAGGGGCCGGGTGTCAGCTGCGGCGGCTGGGTGAGTCGAAGCGGCCGGCGCGGATCTCGCGCAGGGCCCGGCGGCGGGTGTCGCCGCGCAGGGTGTCGACGTAGAGGGTGCCGCGCAGGTGGTCGGTCTCGTGTTGCAGGGCGCGGGCGAGGAATCCGCTGCCGCTGATGGTCAACGGTTCGCCGTGCTGGTCGACGCCGTGGGCGGTGGCGTGCAGGGCGCGCACGGTCGGGAAGTACAGGCCGGGGATGGACAGGCAGCCTTCCTCGTCGTCCTGGAGTTCGTCGGACAGTTCGAGGGTGGGGTTGATGAGGTGGCCCCGGTGGCCGTCGGCGTCGTAGACGAAGACCTGGGCGCTGACGCCGATCTGGGGTGCGGCGACGCCGGCGCGGCCGGGTTCGCCGAGCAGGGTGTCCATCAGGTCGGTGACCAGGGCGCGCAGTTCGGCGTCGAAGGTGGTGACGGGCTCGGCTTCGGTGCGCAGGACGGGGTCGCCGATGATCCGGATGGGCCGCATGGTCATGGGGTTCAGCGTATCGCCGGTGGTGGTGGTGGTGGTGTCAGTGTCCGGCCAGGGTGGCGCGGACGGGCGCGGTCTTCGCGGCGGCCTCGGCGACCTCGGCGGTGGGGTCGCTGTCCCAGGTGATGCCGCCGCCGGCCCAGGTGTGCAGGGCGTCGCCGTCGGCGGCGGCGGTGCGGATGGTGAGGCCGAGGTCGATCCGGCCGGGGGCGATCCAGCCGAGGGCGCCCATGCTGGCGCCGCGGCCGACGGGTTCCGCGGCGGCGATGTGGGTGAGGGCGGCGAGTTTCGGTGCGCCGGTGACGGAGCCGCCGGGGCAGGTGGCGCGGAGCAGGTCGGCGAGGCCGAGGCCGTCGACGGCGTGGGCGCGGACGGTGGATTCGGCCTGCCACAGGTCGCACCAGCGGCGGACGGTGAACAGGTCGTCGACGGTGACGGTGCCGGTGCGGGCGATCCGGGCGAGGTCGTTGCGTTCCAGGTCGACGATCATGATGTGTTCGGCGCGTTCCTTGGCGCTGGTGAGCAGTTCGGCGCGGCCGGCGGCGGTGGCGGGGCGGGTGCCCTTGATGGGTCGGGTGATGATCTGGCCGTCGTGGACCTCGACGAGGGTTTCCGGGGAGGCGCAGCCGATGGCCCAGCCGTCGCCGGTGAGGACGCCGCCGTAGCGGGCGCCGGGGAGCGCGCCGAGGCGGCGCAGGGCGGGCAGGGGGTCGCCGCTGTAGGGGGCGGCGGCGTGTCCGACGAGGTTGGTCTGGTAGATGTCGCCGCGGCCGATGGCGGCGCGGACGGCGTCGACGGCGTCGGCGTGTTGCGCGGGTGTCCAGCTCTCGGTCCACGGGCCGAGCCACCAGGGCGTCGCCGGGTCGGTGGGGGCGGTTCGGGTGGGTCCGTGGTCGTAGATGACGATGGCGAGGTCGGGCAGGGTGGGCGCGGGTTCGGGCGCGGTGGCCGGGGCGCCGGCCAGTAGCGCGCCGGCGGCGGCGGACAGGTAGAGGGCCGCGCCGCAGGCGTCGCCGCGCGGGTGGGTGGGGGCGGGTCGGCTCAGGTCGCGCAGGTCCAGGCCGTGTGCGGCCAGGAACTCCTCGGCGAGTACGGCGGGGTCGCCGCCGTCGGCGCGGTGCCACTGAAGGCGGTCCCGTTCGACGAGTCGGTGGCGGCATCCGGGTGGCGACGCGGGCGCATCGACCAGCACCTGTGGGAGCGTTTCCACGCCGTATGGTCCGATCTTCCTCATCCGTTCAGTGGATTTCCCGTACGCCAAGCCGACACCTGCTCGATGCTGGACACTTTCGCTTGGTACTGTGCGTCACTGGTCATGTGAACCATGACACAGTGCCCCCACAGTCCGGAGAACCCGATGTGCCAGCACCAACCGACCTGCCCCTCCGCTGAAGCCACCGACCGGGAAGCCGCCCGGGTCCTCGCCTGCTTCCCTGAGCAGGGCTGGAGCCTGCTCTGCAACGGTGTCATCGTCTTCGAGGACACCGGCGAGCTGCTCCCCGACGGCAGTAGCATCGCACCCCACCGCGGCCCCGCCCGCCACGCCCTCGTGGCCTGAACGACCACCCAGCGTCACCACACCGAGTCGCTGTCCATCTGCGCAGCGGCTGCCGGGACGGGCCGATACCGCCCGCCCCGGCGTGCCCGCCGTCAGTCCTCGAACGCCTCCGGCGACGGGCACGAGCAGACCAGGTTCCGGTCGCCGTACGCGCCGTCGATACGCCTGACCGGCGGCCAGTACTTCCCGGCCCGGTCCACGCCGGCCGGGTACGCACCCACCGACCGCGGGTACGGGTGGGGCCACTCGTCGCCGCTGACCATCGCCGCGGTGTGCGGCGCGTTCGCCAGGGGGTTGTCGCCCGCCGGCCACTGCCCCGAGCCGACCTGCTCGATCTCGGCGCGGATGGCGATCATCGCGTCGCAGAACCGGTCCAGCTCGGCCAGGTCCTCGCTCTCGGTCGGCTCCACCATCAGCGTCCCCGCGACGGGGAACGACATCGTGGGGGCGTGGAAGCCGTAGTCGATGAGCCGCTTCGCCACGTCGTCGACGCTCACGCCGGTCGCCTTCGTCAACGGCCGCAGGTCGAGGATGCATTCGTGCGCGACCAGGCCCTTGTTGCCGGCGTACAGCACCGGGTAGTGCCCCCGCAGCCGCACCGCCACGTAGTTCGCCGCGAGGACCGCCACGCCGGTGGCCCGGGTCAGCCCTTCGGCGCCCATCATCCGCAGGTACGCCCACGGGATCGGCAGGATGCCCGCCGACCCGTACTTGGCCGCCGAGATCGCCGGGGTGGCGTCGACGTGCGCGCCGAGGGGGTCACCGGGCAGGAACGGCGCGAGGTGTGCGCGCACCGCCACCGGGCCGACGCCGGGACCGCCGCCGCCGTGCGGGATGCAGAACGTCTTGTGCAGGTTCAGGTGCGACACGTCCGCGCCGAACCTGCCCGGCTTGGCGTACCCGACGAGGGCGTTGAGGTTCGCACCGTCGACGTACACCTGACCGCCGGCGTCGTGGACCTTTGCGCACAGCGACGCGATGCCCGTCTCGTACACGCCGTGCGTCGACGGGTACGTCACCATGATCGCGGCGAGCGCGTCGCGGTGCTTGTCGATCTTCGCGTCGAGGTCGACGAGGTCGACGTTGCCCTCGTCGTCGCAGGCCACCACGACGACCCGCATGCCCGCCATGACCGCCGACGCCGCGTTCGTGCCGTGCGCCGACGACGGGATCAGGCAGACGTCGCGGTGCGTCTCACCCCGGGACGCGTGGTACGAGCGGATCGCCAGCAGGCCGGCCAACTCGCCCTGCGAACCGGCGTTGGGTTGCACGCTGACCGCGTCGTAGCCGGTCACCTCGGCCAGCCACGACTCCAACTGGCCGATCATCTCCCGGTACCCGGCGGTCTGCGCGTCCGGCGCGAACGGGTGGATGTGCGCGAACTCCGCCCAGCTGACCGGCTCCATCTCGGTGGTCGCGTTCAGCTTCATCGTGCACGACCCCAGCGGGATCATGCCCCGGTCCAGGGCGTAGTCGAAGTCCGACAGCCGCCGCAGGTAGCGCAGCATCGCCGTCTCCGAGTGGTGGCTGCGGAACACCGGGTGGGTCAGGAAGTCGGACGTCCGGGCCAGGTCGTCCGGCAGGGCCGCGTCGACGTCACCGTCGAACGCGGGCACACCGAACGCCGCCCACACCTCGCGCAGGTGCGCGTCGGTGGTCGTCTCGTCGCAGGACATCCCGACCCGGTCGGCGTCGACCAGGCGCAGGTTCACGCCCCGCTCGGCCGCCGCCGCGACGACCCGCGCCGCGCCACCGGGCACGCGCGCCGTGACGGTGTCGAAGAACGCGACGTCCGCGACGTCCACGCCGCCGGCGCGCAGCCCGGCCGCGAGCCGCGCCGCCATGGCGTGGGTACGCGCCGCGATGTCCCGCAGCCCGTCCGGACCGTGGTAGACGGCGTACATGCCGGCCATCACCGCCAGGAGCACCTGCGCGGTGCAGATGTTGCTGGTGGCCTTCTCCCGCCGGATGTGCTGCTCGCGGGTCTGCAACGCCAGCCGGTACGCCGGGTTGCCGTCCGCGTCGCGGGACACCCCGACCAGGCGCCCGGGCAGCATCCGCTCCAGGCCCGCGCGCACCGCCAGGTAGCCGGCGTGCGGCCCACCGAAGCCCATGGGTACGCCGAAACGCTGAGTGGTGCCGGCGGCGATGTCCGCGCCGATCTCCCCCGGCGCGCGCAGCAGCGTCAACGCCAGCAGGTCCGCCGCGACGGTCACCAGGGCGCCCACGGCGTGTGCCGCCTGCACCAGGGCGGCGTGGTCGCGGACCGCACCGGACGCCCCCGGGTACTGCAGGTGCAGACCGAAGAACTCCGCCGGCAACTCGTCGCGCGCGACGTCGACGACCCGCACGTCGATGCCGAGCGGCACCGCCCGGCTGGTGATCACGGCGATGGTCTGCGGCAGGGCGTCGGCGTCGACGACGTACACCGGGCTCTTGCTCTTGGACGCGCGGCGCGCGAGGGTCATGGCCTCCGCCGCGGCGGTGCCCTCGTCGAGCATCGAGGCGTTCGCGGTGGCCAGGCCGGTCAGGTCGGTGACCATGGTCTGGAAGTTCAGCAGCGCCTCCAGCCGGCCCTGGCTGATCTCCGGCTGGTACGGCGTGTACGCCGTGTACCAGGCCGGGTCCTCGAGGACGTTGCGGCGGATCACCGCCGGGGTGTGCGTGCCGTGGTAGCCCAGGCCGATCATGGACACGGCGACGGTGTTGCGGGCCGCCAGGGCCCGCAGCTCGGCGATGGCCTCGGCCTCGGTGGCCGCCTCCGGCAGGTCGAGGGTGCCGTGCCAGCGGATCACCTCGGGGATCGCGGCGTCCATCAGCTCGTCGATGGAGTCGTGGCCGACGACCTCCAACATGCGGCGCTCGTCGTCGGGGCCGGGGCCGATGTGACGGGTGGCGAACTGCTCTAGGGACATCAGGGGCGCTCCCGGGCGAGGTCGACGGGTCGGCCTCCCCCTCTGTCACACCCCACGGGGCGCTCCACAGTGCCTGCCCACGAGGTCCTTTTGCCTGAGAGGTTCCGGGGAGGATTTGCCCCTTCGGCGCCGCCTGAACTGCCGGGCGGTCTCTCCCACGTGGGTGGTACCGGCATGGTCAACGCTACCAGCGCCGGTGTTTCCGGCAGATGTCCTACCCCGGGGCGGCTGTCACACCGGAACCGCCGACGCGCCGGTCACCCGCTCGGCGAGCATCGGCAGTACCTCCCCCAGTGGCGCGTCGACGCGCACCGTGGCGTACGCGTCACCCCGGGTCGGCCCCTGGTTGACGATCGCCACCGGAATGCCCTCTTTCGCGGCCCGGATCACGAACCGTCGACCCGACATCACCGTCAACGACGACCCGAGCACCACCACCGCCCGGGCCTGCTCCACCAGCGCGAAACACCGCGCCACCCGCTGCGGCGGAACCGTCTCGCCGAAGAACACCACGTCCGGTTTCAGCATCCCCGTCCCGCAGATCCCGCAGTCCACCGGCAGGAACCCCGCCACCTGCTCGTCCGGGAGATCAACATCACCGTCCGGGTTGACCGCGGCGATCCCGGCCACGAAGTCGGGGTTCGCCTCGCGCAGCCGCCGGTCCACCTCCTCACGGGAGGTCAGGTTGCCGCAGTCCAGGCAGGTCACCTCGTCCAGGCGCCCGTGCAGCTCCACCACCTGGTCACTGCCCGCCGCCCCGTGCAACCCGTCCACGTTCTGCGTGATCACCGCGTCGACCAGGCCGGCATCCTGCAACCGCGCCACCGCCCGGTGCCCGTCGTTCGGCGTCGCCCGCGCGATCAACCGCCACCCCAGGTGGCTCCGCGCCCAGTACCGCCGCCGGGCGAGGGGGTCACGGGTGAACGCCTGGTACGTCATCGGGGTGTGCCGGCGGGCCACCCCGCTGGGCCCCCGATAGTCCGGGATGCCCGACTCGGTGGACAGGCCCGCCCCGCTGAGCACGACCACTCCACCGCCGGCCACCAGCGCGGCCAGCTCCTGCACACTCGTCGTCACCCCTTCATGCTGCCTCAGCGCACCCCCCGATGCCGAACACCCGCCGGGAGGCCGTGCCGGCGGCTGACGGCGCCCACGGCGGCGGCGTGTCCGACGGCGCCCACGGCGGCGGCGGCGCGCCTGACGGTACGAACGGCGGCGGCGCGGGTGGTGCGCAGATCCTTTGGAGCTGATGTCGGCAACGAATCAGACGGTCAGGACTGACTCGGGGGACGGCGCACCCGCTGGTCTCCCCCGGCTCGCGGGCTGCGGCCCCCCGGCCCCGGCCCCGGCCCCGGCCCCCCGGGCTGCGGGCTGCGGGCTGCGGGCTGCGGGCTGCGGGCTGCGGGCTGCGGCACAGGGTGCACGGCTGACGATGTCGCAGACGAGTCAGCTCCAAAGGAGGCCGAGGGCACACGGCCCGCCGTCGCGGCCGCCCCTGGGACGGCGGGCGAGCTGGACCGCGACCCACGCCGACGTCGACGCCGCCGGTAGGTTGGGCACATGCGTGTTGTCATCGCCGGCGGCCACGGCAAGATCGCCCTGCTGACGGAGCGGTACCTCGCCGACCGCGGTGACACCGCCGTCGGCCTGATCCGCAACCCCGACCAAGTCGACGACCTTCGCGCCGCGGGGGCCACCCCGGCCCTCTGCGACCTGGAACGTGCCGACGTCGACGACGTCGCCGCGCACCTGCACGACGCCGACGCGGTCGTCTTCGCCGCCGGCGCCGGGCCCGGCAGCGGCGCCGCCCGCAAGGACACCGTCGACCGGGCCGCCGCCGCACTGCTCGCCGACGCCGCCACCCGCGCCGGCGTCCACCGCTACCTGCTGGTCTCCTCGATGGGCGTGGACAAGCCACCCGCCGCCGGCACCGACGACGTGTGGGCCGCCTACCTGCGCGCCAAACGCGCCGCCGAGGACGACCTGCGCGCCCGCGACCTGGCCTGGACGGTACTGCGGCCCGGCCGTCTCACCGACGACGAACCCACCGGCCACGTCACCCTCACCGCACACGCCGGCCGGGGCGCCATCAGCCGCGCCGACGTCGCCCTCGTCCTCGCCGCGCTCCTGGACGAGCCCCGCACCGCCGGCGCGACCCTGGAACTCGTCGGCGGACCGACACCGATCGGCGACGCGGTCCGCGCCGCCACCACCTGAACCGCTACCGGGGTTGGGCCCCCGCACGTCAGGCCCCAACCCCGGTAGGCGTTCAGCGCTGGTGGTGACGCGGCAGCGCCGTCTGCCCCGCCGCACCACCCACGAAGGGCGCCCCCGGCGTCTCCTTCGCGATCCGGTCCATGGTGCGCACCAACTGCTCACTGCCGTCGTCGAGATGCCGCGCCGCCGCCTGCATGTGCGACACCATCATCTCGCCGAAGATCCGCAACGCCTCCCGGGTCGCCACCGAGTCGTCGAAGTTCGACCCGGCCGAACTGCGGTACTCCGCCACCGCACGCTCGGCCTCCTGCTTCGCCTCCTCCGCCGCCGCCCGCATGTAACTCTCGTACTGCACCCGGGCGTACTCGGCGACCCGCCGCGCGTAGTCGTGCGCCTGCGCGATGATCTGCTCGGCCTCGCGCTGCGCCGCCGACAGCAGGTTCACCTCCTTGGCCGCGGGCGCCTTCGCCGCCGCCGGAGTGCTCGGGATCACCCCGTGGCGGTGCAACTCCACCCGATCGGTCAGCCGCTCGTTCTCCGCCCGCAGATGCGCGATCTGCGTCGCCAACAGATCCAACTCGTCGGCGACCTGCACCCGGAACCGGTCCACGTCCGCGTGGTCGTAGCCCCGCCGTGCGAACGGCGCCGTACCGAACTCCCACCGCCGAACCCGGTCGGGGGTCATCCGCACCTGCACACCGCCGGACACGTGAATCCCGTCGTACCGGCTGATCGGGCTCGCGCTCATTGGTCACCCCCTGCACTCGACTGCTGGACCGCCGTACGCCACGCCGGGCCGTACCACTGCTTGCCCAGACCCTCGTGATGCACCTGGCCCTCGTGGTAGCCCGCCCGCGCCAACGTCTGCGCCGCGTGCGACACCATCTCGTCCGACCCGCACACGTACACGTGCCGCGAACGCCAGTCACCGTCGGCCAGCGCCCGGTCCACCGCCTGCACGAACTCACCCGGCCGGTTCACGTCCGCGCCCACCACGTACGTCACCGTCAACCACGGGAACGACGACGCCATCTTGTCGATCGCGTCACTGTCGTAGAACTCGCTGCGCGAACGCGCACCCACGTACAGGTCCACCCGACGACGGGAGCCCTCCGCGGCGATCTGCTCCACCAACGCCTTCATCGGCGCCCAGCCCGTGCCCGACGTCAACAACAACAGGTCACTGGAACCCGCCGACCACAACGCCAACCGCTCCCCCACCGGCGCGGCCAGATTGACACGGTCACCCACCGCCGAGCCGTACACCAACCGCGACGACACCGCGCCACCCGGAGCGGCCCGCACATGCAACTCCAACGTGCCGTCCGCGCGCGGAGCGTTCGCCGGCGAGTAGTACCGCCACGACCGCACCGACGGATGCGACACCCCGATCGACTGACCCGGAGTGAACGGCAACAGGTACTGCGGACGCACCGTCAACACCGCCACGTCGAACGCCCGCCGCTCGTGGGCCACGATCTCCGCCACCCACCACGGCGGATTCACCGCCTCGGCGGCCTGCGCCGCCTCCGTCATCACCTGCGCGACCAACCCGTACGCGCCTGCCCAGTCCTGAGCCAGCTCGTCCGTCCACTCCTCGGCCAGGAAATGCTGCAACGTCGCCAACAGCGCCTCACCGACCGCCGGGTAGTGCTCCGCGCGCACCGCGAACTTCCGGTGGTCCGCGCCGAGGTCCTGCAGGAAACCCACCAGCCGATCGACCTGGTCCACATGCGACACGATGTGCCCCAACGCGGTGACGAGGCGATCCCGCTGCCCCGCCATGTTCGTCGGGAACATCTGCCGCGTCTCGGGATGGGCCAGGAACAACGTCGAATAGAAGTAGAGCGGCACCTCGTCGCCGTGCGCGGCGACGAGGGACCAGCTCTGCTTGAGTCGGGCTGCGTCCACGCTCAGACGCCCGGACGCTCTCCGGTGGACACCACCTGGTCCTGCACCTGCCCGAGCACCGTGCGCACGTCGTCCAGGACGTCGGCCGGCACACCCAGCTCCGTCAGCGTCGTGATCAGGTGCACGCCCACCTTCGCGTAGTGCTCCGCCGGAATGCCCAGCGGCTGGTGCGCCTCGGCCAGACCGCGACCCGCGTACTCGTTCGGGCCGCCCAACACCACCGTCAACATCAACGCCAGGTGTCGACGCTGAGTCGGCATGTCCACAGTGGCGAAATAGCCCGCCAGCTCGGGATCGGCGAGGACCTTGTCGTAGAACAGCTCGACGGCCGCCTTCACCGAACTCGCGCCGCCGATGCGGTCGTAGTGCGAGGCGGCAGCGGTCTCTTCCGTAACCGTCACGGTCGTTCCTTCCGGGGTGAAAGGTCGCGCGCGGTGACGCGCAGGGGCTACGGCCACCGACGCGACACCCGCATGCGACGGGGCACCACGGCGGGGACCGTGACGGACCATAGCGTGCCCGCGACCTCCGGTCAGGGCCCCCCTATCCGATTCCCGACAACTGGTGGACACACACCGTCACCTCAGTTCACCGGAGAATCCACTCACGGCAACCGGAAAACCACACAGTGTGTCCACCGTGGATTCATCGACCGGGGAACAGCCACCCGACGTCGACCGCCCTGACCCACAGTCACCAAACGGGCGTGCCCAAAAAAGTCATCCGCACCAACGGACCGCGCACCGGCCGACGCGCAGCGCTACTCAACCCGCGCGCCGCCGCGCCCGCCGCGCCGCCAACTCGTCACCCACCGGATCCGACGAGGACCCCACCACCGGCTCCGCCGGACCGCTCGCCGCCGGCTCCGCCGGCAGATGCGACAACGACCCCTGGATCTCCTTGAAGGCCCCACCGATGGCGATCCCGAACACGCCCTGCCCACCCTGCAACAGGTCCACCACTTCCTCCGGGGACCGGCACTCGTACACCGTCGTCCCGTCGGAGATCAGCGTGATGCCCGCCAGATCCTCCACACCGCGCGACCGCAACGCCTCGATCGCCTTACGGATGTTCTGCAGGGACACCCCCGCGTCCAACAACCGCTTCACGACCTTCAACACCACCAGGTCACGGAACGAGTACAACCGCTGCGTCCCCGAACCCGACGCGTCCCGAACGCTCGGCACCACCAACGTCGTCCGAGCCCAGTAATCCAACTGCCGATAGCTGATGCCCACCGCGTGGCACGCCGTCACACCTCGGTAGCCCACCGAGCCGTCACCCTCAGTCGCCACACCCGGCGACGACGAACCCGGCTCGTTGACCTGTGTACCCGGATCGGGATCCTGCGGCTCGTGCATCCGGACAACCTCCCCGTCAGTGCGGCGACGCATCGTTCGTCCGACGCGCACCCCTCGACACGGCAACCCTAACGCCACCTTCAGGGGTTACCGCGGAGGAACCGACGCGACACGCCGCGCAGCCACCGAGAAAGATCACCGCCACGGACCGGCGTCACCCACCGTGACACCAGCCGGGGGACCAGAACCGCTCAGCCCGCGAAGTCCTCCGGACGCACCTGCTCCAGGAACTCGCGGAACTTCTCCACCTCGTCCTCCTGCTCGTCAGGGATAACGATCCCCGCCTCGCTGAGGACCTGCTCGGCACAACGAATCGGCGCACCAACGCGCAACGCCAACGCGATCGAATCGCTCGGACGCGCCGACACCCGCACCCCGTCACCGATCAACAGGTCGGCGTAGAACACGTTCTCCTTGAGCTCGGTGATCTCCACCGCCTGCAACGGCGCCTGCAACGCCGCCAACACGTCCCGCAGAAGATCATGCGTCAACGGGCGGGCAGGCTTGACCCCCTGCTGCTCATAAGCGATAGCCGTGGCCTCGACCGCACCGATCCAGATCGGCAGATAGCGGTCGCCCTCGACCTCCCTGAGCAGGACGATCGGCTGGTTGCTGGGCAGCTCCACCCGAACACCGACCACGCTCAGCTCGCGCACCGCCGCCTCCGTGTCGTCGTCAACCTACGCACCGCGCCCTTCCCTGCACGGTACACGGACCGCAACACGGCCGTCCCATGCGCTACAGCACCACGTCCGCGCCGAAAAGGGGTTACCCCGGCAAGCCTACGGCACGCTTCCCCGAAGAGATCTTTCCGCTCCGCCGCACCTGCCGGGCACCTCACCGACCCAACGTCGACCGCAGCCCCACCCGCACCAACGCCGCGTGCAACTGCTCCGACAACGCCACCAACTCCCGCGCCGTCTCCGCCGCACGCGCCCGCGCCGCCGGATCACTCTGCCGCGCCAACGGCGCCACCAACTGCGCGAACAACCCGACCTCACGATCGGCCGCAGTCCGATAACCCCGCAGATGCCGCGGCTCCAACCCGTACGCCGCCAGACCCGCCACCGCCGACGCGATGATCAACGCATCCGCGTCATACCACCCCGGCGGATCCGACACCAGCACACCGAGCCGCTCCAACTCCACCAGCGTCGACTCGTCGATCCCACTGCGGGACACCAACTCAGCCCGGCCGAGCCGCACCTGCGACGACTCGGCCGGCTCCGCCGACTCCCGACCCGGAACCGCACCATCAGGCCCCACCGCCACCAACGCCGGCCGCGACCGCTCCGGCTGCTCACCGGACGAATCCCACTCGGCCAACTGCTCACGGATCACCCGCAACGGCAGGTACCTGTCCCGCTGCGCGGTCAACACGAACCGCAACCGCGCCACATCGTCCCAGCTGTACTTCCGGTAACCCGCCGCCGTCCGCTGCGGCTCGACCAGCCCCTCGGCCTCGAGGAACCGCAACTTCGAAATCGTGGTGTCCGGGAAATCCACCCGCAACTGACCCAGCACCTCACCGATGCTCATCAGCGGCTGGGACCGGGCCGCCCCGGGTGGCGTGGAGGCCGCAGGCTCGTTCACCCCCGGCCGGCCTCCTCCTCCGGGCGCGGACCGGCGATGAACACCACCCGGAACTTACCGATCTGAACCTCGTCACCATTGCTCAACGTGGCCGCCTCGACCCGCTCACGATTCACGTACGTGCCATTCAGGCTACCCACGTCCCGCACCGTGAACGTCCCACCGTCACGGTGGAACTCCGCGTGCCGACGCGACACCGTCACGTCATCGAGGAAGATGTCACTGTCCGGATGCCGGCCACTGGTCGTCACATCGTGGTCCAACAGGAACCGGGCACCCGCATTCGGACCGCGACGAACCACCAGCAGCGCCATACCCGGCGGCAACGAACCGGACATCCGGCTCGGCACCACATCGGTGTCCGGCCCCTCCAGCACTTCGTCGAGCGAACCGAGATTGAGCGTCGAAGTGACGTCGAGCGGGGGGAACTCGTCGTCTGGCCGCGTCATGGGACCACCTCACGGATCTGTTCGGTCGGCGTCGGGTAATGGCGGGTCTGGCCGCCGGGCACTCCAACACCCGGCGGCTGGCTCCCCGTGCCCGGGAAGGCAATTCCACAACGCACAACTAATGGGTTCTTCTCGGTCGACTGGGCGAGCCTAGCCAGCGCCGAAATGCAGGGCAACCGGACGCGCGCAGACATCCCGCACGCCGGATCAAGCACACTCAGCCTTCGGTGATCTTCTGATACGCGCCCGCCGTGAGCAACCCGTCGGTCGCCGTCGGATCAGTCGGCGTGATCTCCACCAACCAACCCTCACCGTACGGATCCGTGTTGATCAGCTCAGGCGTGTCACCCAACGCCTCGTTCCGCGCCGCCACCGTACCCGCCACCGGCGCGTAGATCTCCGACACGCTCTTGGTCGACTCGATCTCACCCAACGAGTCACCGGCCGCCACGACCGCACCCGCCTCCGGCAACTGCACGTACACGATGTCACCCAGCGCGTCCTGCGCGAAGTGCGTGATGCCGACCCGGATCGAACCGGTGCCGTCACCCGCCACCCACTCATGCTCGGCGGTGTATCGCAGATCCTCGGGAATCACCAGACGCGTCCTCATCCATCGTGCCCCGGACCACCCGGCCCGGCGCGGCCGCGCCGGTCAGGAGACCGGACGGGCGTGTTTCCTACTTGGTCGGCGCGTGCAGCGCCGAAACCTCGGCAACCTCACGCTCCCCAAACGTCACGTTACCGCCGTCACCGCGGACCGACGCCACCACCCCACCAGGAATGTTCAACGCCGTACGCATCGTCGCCGGATCACCGATCACCGTGATCGTGTACGGACCCGTCAACCGGCGCCCCTCCACCATCAACGATCCGTTCTCCCCATCCAGGAAGTACGTCGACGCGATCACCCGCACCGTCGCCCGGTCACCGCCGGAGATCTGCATCGCCTCCGCGCCCGCGCCCCGCAACTCCTGCACCGCGTCCAGCACCCGGTTCGCGGTGATCGGCTTCGCCCCACTGGTGAACTGCACCGTCAACCCCGGACCCACCGCCGGCAACGTACCCGCCAGAATCCCCAGCTCATCCGCCCGCCGCGTCGCCTCGTCCAACGCCGCCTGCCGACCCTGCTCACCCGAGGCCAACTGCCGCTGACTGTCCTCCAACGCCCGGATGTCCTGCTGAAGGCGACTCTCCCGCGCGTCCAGATCCGACAGGATCCGCACCAGGTCCTCCTGACGCGTCGCCCCCAACGTCGGATCCGTCGACGTCGTCTTCAACTGCACGACAAGCGTGAAACCCAGCAACGCCAACAACACCGCGATCATCACCCCGGCCGCGCTCCACCGCGACCGACCCGCCACCCCCGGCGCGGGCGGCGTCACCTCAGGCTCGTCCGACGACACCGCCGACTCCCCCGCCCGCGACACCGCGCGCAGGTCCACCGTCGCACCGTCATCGGCCGGCAGCACCTCCGGCTCCGCGTCATCAGGCTGCGGCTCCCGTACCGGCTCGCGCGGCGCCAACGGACTCAACTCGTCCGGATCCGGCGCGTCCGGCCGCGGATCCGGCTCACCCGCCGGCCCACCGGGCCGCCCCGGCACCGCCGGCTGCGGCCAACCCGTCCCCGTCTCCGCCTGCTCGTCGCTCATCGCTGTCAAACCTACGCCCGGAACAGGTGCCGACGGATCGCCGCCACATTTCCGAAGATGCGCACACCCAGAACGACCACCACACCCGTGGACAACTGCCCACCCACACCCAACTGGTCACCCAGATACACGATCAGGCCCGCCACGAGCACGTTCGAGATGAACGACACCACGAACTGCTTGTCGTCGAAGATGCGGTCCAGCTTCGCCCGCACCCCACCGAACACCGCGTCCAACGCGGCCACCACCGCGATCGGCAGGTACGGCTGCAACGCCGACGGCACCGTGGGATCAAGCCACACCCCGAGCACCACACCGGCGAGCAACGCCAGCACCGCGATCATCCGCCACCTCCGGAAGGACTAGCGGTCCCCGGCGAACCCGACGACCCAGGACTGCCGGACCGGCCACCCGTCCCCGAAGGGCTCGGACTGACCGACGGCTTGGCGTAGCGTAGCTGCGGCTCCGGAGCCGCCGGCAGGGTGAGGTCCTCCGCCTCCCGCACACCGAACGACAACCCGGTCTTCTGCGCGACCTCCCGCATCAGCGCCGCGTTCCGACTGTCCTCGAACTTGCGCCGCATCGACCCCGGACCCGTCGCCGACACCTCGTACGGCCCCGTCACCGGCCGGAAATCCACCAGGATCGCCTCACCCGCCGAACGGATCGTCGACGTCGACGTCAACCGCTGCCCGTTGATCGCGATCGCCTCCGCGCCAGCGCTCCACAACGCGTTCGCCACACCCTGCAGATCGCTGTACAGCACCCGCGGCGGCCCCGCGCCCGCACCCGTCACCGCGTCCGCGTTCCCCGGAGCGTCCGCCAGGCGCACCACCACACCGTCACCGCGCACCCGACCCAGCCCGGTGCTCGCCTCCAGGTCCCGCAGACGCGCCGCGGCCGAACCGCTCAGCGCCGCGTCCCGCTGCCGGCTGACCTCCTCACGCAGCTGGTCCGCCCGCGCCGACAACCGGTCGGTCTGACTCTCCCGTTCCTTGATCTGCGCCACCAGCCCCGAACGCGCCTGGGCGCGCCCCGGCTCGTCCGCCATCGTCTGGCGATACGCCACCGCGAACAGGAAACCCAGCACCACCACCACGACCAGGCCGACCGACCGCGCCGCCCAGCCCCGGGGCGCGTCCGGGGACGACCCCCGCCGACGCGCGGCGGCCGCATCCGCGTACCCCGGATCCAGCGGGTTGCGGAACAACTCGGTGAGGAAGTCCGGCGCGTACACCCGATCGGAGCGGGGCCGCTGCGGCGGCGTCGCGCTCACGCGGCCGCTCCCCGGCCACGCGCCGCGCGGACCAGCCGCGACGCCTGCACCACGTACATCGCGCCGGCCACCCAGTAGAGCACCAGCCCCCACCAGGCCAACCCCCAGCCGATCGCGGCCGTGGCCGTCGCCGCCGCGCTCCACTCGGTGGCCAGCAGCAGCACCGGGAACGCCGCGAGCAGCAGGAACGTGGCGGTCTTGCCCACGTAGTGCACCGGCGGCGGCCCGTACCCGAAGCGGCGCAGCACCGTCAGCGAACCGAGCAGCAGCAACTCCCGGGCCAGCAGCGCCGCCGTGAACTGCCACGGCACCACCTCCCGGGCGGTGAAGGCGAGCAGCGTGGCGAGGATGTAGAGCCGGTCGGCGAGGGGGTCGAGCAGCTCACCGAGCCGGCTCACCTGCCGCAGTCGGCGGGCGATCCAACCGTCGACCCAGTCGGTGGTGCCGCCGATGGCCAGCACCACCACCGCCGCGACGTCCGCCCGGGCCACCAGGAAGAGGTAGAGGAACAGGGGTACGCCCAGCAGGCGTCCGAAGCTGATCAGGTTGGGCAGGGTGAGCACCTGGTCGCCGGGCGCCTGGTCGCCGGTGTCCCGCGGGTGCTCCGCCTGAGCCGGCCGACGCGACACCGAACCTCCTTTACGGCACGCCCCGACGCCAGGCCGAGATCGGGCGCGGCGGAGGTCGTACGCGCTGTCGGGCCGGCAACCACCGGCTCCCCTGCGGCCCCGGGACGGGACCTCTGCCCTGATACGGCCCGCGATCTCGGTGATCGCGGGCCGGGTAAGTGCGCTGCCACTATATCGGGCTCGCGCCGGCGTCCCGGTCGCCGTGCGGCGTCGGCGCGGTGGTGTGCCACTGTGGTGTGGATCACCACCGCTAGAGCGTCCTAGGATACTAGCGGAAGATGTCAGGCGGTCTGGACGGCCGCCTGGTCGGTCTGCTGCTCCGGCACCGTCTGCGTCGCCGCGCGGCCGAACGCCAACAGGGACGCCAACAGGTCGTGCTGCGTCCGGGGCGGCATCCTGTCCAACACGGCCTGCACCGCGCGCTGCCGCCGCTCCGCCAACTCCCCCAGCAGCGTCAACGCCGCGGCGGTGGGCACCAACCGCACCTCCCGCCGGTCGCGCGGATCCGCCACCCGACGCAACAGGCCGGTCGCCTCCAACCGGTCGCACAGCCGGCTGGCCGACGAGGGCACCACGTCCAGCAACTCCGCCAGCCCGTTGACATTCGTCTCCGGCCGGCCACTGATCAGCATCAGCACCCGCAACTGCGTCGGTGGCACCTGGTGCCGCGCCGCCGCCGAATCGAGCACGGCGATCAGCGTCTCTGCGGCCGCGTTGATCGCCGCGGCGAGATCCGCCGGTCGCTCCACCCGATGTCCCCTGCCGTCGTCGCGCTGGTGCCCGCCCGGGACGGTGGCGGCGACTCTCATCCGCCATCCCGCCCACGCGGACCATGCCAGTCGAGGCAGACGACGACGGCGTCGTCGCGCAAATCGGAATCCGCGTGGTAGGCGTGTAGTTCGCGCATTACCGTACCAACCGCCTCGGTCGCCGGCTGCAACCGAGTGGCGCGCAACGAACGAGCCATCATCCGCTCCCCGTACGGCTCCCGACCCGCCGGCTCGGCCGCCCACACCCCGTCACTGACCACGAAGACCCGGTCACCCGGCGCGAGCTGGAACTCCTGCACCTCGTAGCGGGTCTCGGCGAACATGCCCAGCGGCAACTGCTGATCCAGCGTCATCGGCTCGACGGTCGCGCCACGCATCCGCAGCAGGTGCGGCGAACCGGCGTCGACCGCGCGTACCCGCCCGGTGACGATGTCCAGCTCCAGCAGCAACGTGGCCACGTGTCGACGGCCCCGGTGCTGGTAGTAGACCGTGTCCGAGGCCAGCTCCGCCTGCTCCACGAGGCCGCCGTCCGACCGGCGGGCGTTGCGCATGGCGTTCACGGTGACCGCCGTCAGCAGGGACGCGGCCAGACCGTTGCCCTCCCCGTTGAGGACCGTCAGCGTGAGCCGCTCACCGTCCAACGACCAGTCGAAGTGGTCTCCACCGACGGTGTACGCCGGCTCCAGTTGCCCGGCCAGGTGGAAGGAGCGGTGGGCCACGCTGCGCCCGGGTAGCAGGTCCCACTGCATCTCGGCGGCCATGCTCAGCCGCTCCCGACGACGGGCCCGGCGGTACCGGTCGGTCTCCCGGTCCGCGGCCCGCATCGCCACCGCCAGGTCACCGGCGATGTCGGTGGCACGGCCGGTGACCGCCGGGCCGGGCACGGTCGGCAACTCGATGAGCAGCACGCCGAGGCGCTCCCCCCACACCGTCAGGGGCAGGTAGAGCCGGCAGGCGCCGTCCTCGAGACCGTCGCGCACCGGCTGCTGGCTGGAGAAGCAGCGCTGCGCCACGGTGTGCCGGGCCAGGGCCCCGGCCGCCGGCAGGTCCGGATCGAGCACCGGCCAGAGCCCGCTGATCCGGTAGTCGGCGACGAACACGTCGGTGCGCACCGCCCCCAACGCCGCCCGGATAGCCCGGTCCGCCGCCTCCGCCAACTGGTCGGGCGCGGCTTCGCGCAGCGCGCGCGACACCCCGTCCGGCGCGTCCACCATGCTTGGTCGTCCCTCCAAAAAACTTGCTACAGGGCAAGCATCATACGGAGGCCCCCGGACAACCCGTCGTCGCGGGTCAGTCGGCGCCGCGCGCCGCCAGGACCCCGTGGAAGGCGTCCGGAACGTCGACCGGTGAGCCGTCGGGCCGCCAGCGGTTGACCGGGACGATCCCGTCCGACGTCGGCGTCCACCGGCCCAGCAGCGGCGCGAACGCGGCCGGTGCCCGCATCCGGAACGCGGGCCCCATCATCGCCAACGCCTGCGGGTGGGCCGCCAGCTCCTCGGTGTCGAAGTCCACGGCGAGCAGGCTGCCCGGCGCCGCCGCGCCGTACAGCTCGTCGAGGGTACGCGTCAGGGTGTCGTCGTCGAGGAACGCGGCGAGCCCGAGGAAGACCACCCCGACCGGCCGTCGCCCCCACCCGGGTACGAAGCGGTGCAGCTGGGCCGGGTCGATGGTGCCGATGTCGGTGGCGTCGCCGTAGCCGTAGCCCGCCCGGTCGTTGCCGGCGAGGATCCGCTGGCCCAGCCGGATGGTCACCGGGTCGACGTCGGTGTAGAGCACGGTGGCGTCGGGGGCGACCTCGTGCACGTTGCCCATCGTGGGCACGCCCGCCCCGAAGACCAGGAACCCGTCCACGCCCTGCTCGACCATCGCCCGGACCGCCCGGCCGAGGAACGCCCGCAGCTCCGCGAAGACCGGCGCGCACGGGCCGTACGCCTGCTCGAAGGCGGTCGCCGCGGCCACGTCGACGGCGAAGTGGTGCTCCCCACCGAGCCAGAAGTCGATCATGCGAGCGGTGCTCGGCTCGTCCGGTTCACCCATCGACGACGCTCCTTCCTCCGAGTCGTCGCCAGCGTACCGACCGGTGCCCGAGCGGCGGTATCGCTCCGCCGCGCCGCCACGCCCGCGATACTGGCCCGGCGGGGGGTGAGGCGGTGAACGCGGCGGACAGCGCGGCGGTGGTGGTCGGCGTGGACGGCTCGGAACCGTCCCTGCGCGCCGTGCGCCTGGCCGCCGCCGAAGCGGTCCGCCGGCACCGGCCGCTGCGGGTGGTGCACGGCTTCATCTGGCCGCTGCTGCGCGTGCCCGTCACGCCCGCGCCCGACGCGCCGCCGGGGGCGGGTCTGCGCGAGCGGGCCCAGGAGCTGGTCGCCGCCGCGGTGGCCGAGGCCGAGGCGACCACCCCCGGGCTGACGGTATCCGGCGAGATCATCGACGGCGAGGCCGCCGCGGTGCTGGTGGGCGAGTCCCCCACCGCCGCGCTCATCGTGGTCGGCGACCGGGGACTGGGCGGCTTCTCCGCGCTCGTCGTCGGCTCGGTGGCGGTGCAGGTCAGCGCGTACGCCGACTGTCCGGTGCTGGTCGCGCGCGGCGAGCAACGCCCCGACGGGCCGGTGGTGGTCGGGCTGGACGGCTCGGCGGCGTCGCTGCTCGCCGCCGACGTCGCCGCCGAGGCCGCGGTGGCGCGCGGCGTGCCGCTGCGCGCGGTGCACGCCTACCGGCACCCCGGCAGCGGCGGTCCCGGCGACATGCAACCCCTGGTGTACGACGAGGCCCGGTTGCACGGCGAACAGGAGCGGCTGCTCGCCGGCTGGCTGGACGGGCTGACCGAGCGTCATCCGGGGTTGCGCCTGACCTGCCGGGCGACACGCGGGCGCGCCGGCGCCGTGCTCGCCGAGGCGTCCGGCGAGGCCCAACTGCTGGTCGTCGGGGGGCAGGGGCGCGGCGAGGTGACCGGGTTGCTGCTGGGGTCGGTGAGCCAGTCGGTGCTGCACCACTCCCGTTGTCCGGTCGTCGTGGTGCGCGGCCCCCGCTGACGCCCCGGGGTTGGCGCGCCGCCCAACGGGTAGACGGCCGCGGTACGCCAACGGCGACGAAGGAGGCAGCAGATGCCAGGACCACGGCCGGGCAGCAACGCGTACGACAAGCAGCGGGCGCGCCTGCGCAACGCGATCGACGACTCCGGACGCCGGGTACCAGACGGCAAGGCCAACCAGGTCGCCAACCGGATCCTGCAGGAGGATCGCGGCCAACGGGGCGTCGTGCGTGGTGAGCGCACCTACGGTCCCAAGAGCGAACGCGAACCGGGCGACCCTAAGTGAGGGGCGTCGACCTGGCCGACGGCGCGATCGCGGGCGCCGTCGGCAGCACCGCGCTGAACGTGGTCGGCTATCTCGACATCGCGCTGCGGGCGCGGCCGGCGAGCAGCACCCCGGAGCAGACCGTCGACAAGCTGGCCCACCTCGCGCACGTGGATCTGGGACCGGAGCCCCGGGCGGCCACCCGCCGCTCGGGGCTCGGCCCTCTGATCGGTTACGGGCTGGGCATCGCCGCCGGCATGGCGTTCGGGCTCTACGCCGGGGGCCGACGGCAGCCGTTGCCGATGGCCACCGGTGTGCTCGGCGCGGGTGTCATGGCGATGACCGACGGGTCCATCACGGCGCTGGGCATCAGCGATCCCCGTACCTGGCGGCGCTCGGACTGGATCTCCGACATCATCCCGCACCTGGCGTACGGACTGACGGCCGCCGCCACCTGGAACAGGTTGCGGCGGCCGTCGACGCGTACGCGTTAGGAGCGGGTGTCGCTGTCGTCCTCGGCGACCGGCTCACCCGCCGGGCCGTACGGCGACACCTGCCCCTTGGGCACCGGCCGCCCGGCGTCCCCGCGCGACGAGCCACGGTTGAGCGGATGCCCGCTCGGTCGGGGCCCCTTGCTGTCCTGGCTGGTCGCTCCGTTTGCGTTACGCCGGAACTCCTCCTGCTGCGGGTTGACCACGAGCGTCTCCCTCCCGGTACGGCAGGCGGCATCGACCGCCTCCACCGGCCGCATACCCGCCGGGCCCGATGGCATTCTCCGGGCGCCGGCGCTCGGGAGGGCTAGCCGGGCGCGGGACGGGTACCCCGGGAGTGTGGGTGACGATCGAGCGGTCGTGCGGGTCCTGCTGGACCGGCGGGGCGACACGTACGCCGAGGAGGCCGGCATCCGGCTGTCCGACCGTCCCGGTCCGCTGTACCAGCTGCTGGTGCTGGCCACACTGCTGAGCACCCGCATCCGGGCGTGCGTCGCCGTCGACGCCGCGCGGGAGCTGTTCGCGGCCGGCTACCGCACGCCGCAGGCGATGGAGGCGGCGAGCTGGCAGCAGCGGGTCGACGCGCTGGGCCGTGGTCACTACCGCCGCTACGACGAACGCACCGCCACCATGCTCGGCACCGGCGCCCGGCTGTGTCTGGACCGGTGGCACGGCGACCTGCGTCGACTGCACCGCGACGCCCAGGGCGACCCGGCCGGCCTGCGCCGACGGCTCACCGAGTTCCCCGGCATCGGACCCACCGGCGCGGACATCTACCTGCGTGAGGCGCAGACGGTCTGGTCCGACGTACGCCCGTACGCCGACCGTCGGGCCCTCGCGGGCGCGAAGCGGCTGGGCCTGCCGGGCTCACCGGACCGGCTGGCCTCCCTGGTCGACGAACCGGACTTCGGTCGCCTCGCGTCGGCGCTGGTACGGGTGGCGCTCGGCGAGGAGTCCGCCGGCGAGGTCGCCCGCGTCGCCGCCGGGTGAGCCGCTCACTTGACGGTCTTGTCGCCCGGTCGGGTCAGGTGCCACACCAGCAGCGCGGCGAGCAACGCCAGGACGATGACCCCGCCGGAGATGCCGCGGCCCTCCTCGGGGCTGCGGCCGGTGCTGCCGAAGTAGATCACCGCGAGGCCGGCGAGGACGGTGACGAACGTACGCAACCCTCGGTCCTTCACGTACCGGACCGTAGGCGCGCCGCAGCCATCAGGTGCCGTTTCGCGCGTGTTGTCCCTCTTTCGAGGTATCCACTCACCGCTCGGTGACGAAGCCGCGCAGCCGTACCCTTCGCACCGCCCGGTCGGCCACCTCCACCACCTCGATGGTCAACCCGGGCAACCGCACCGTCTCGCCCGGGGACCCCGGCAGGTGCCGCAACCGCGACAGCACCAGCCCGGCCACCGTCGTGTACTCCCGGGACAGCGGGAAGCTCAGCCGTACACCCACGTCGGGCAGGTCGTGCAGGGGGAAGTCACCGGGTACGAGCAGCGACCCGTCCGCCTCCCGGACCACGCCGTGCACGTCCCGGTCGGTCTCGTCGTACAGCTCGCCGACGACCTCGGCCAGCAGGTCCTCCAGCGTGACGATGCCGTCGATGCCGCCGCGCTCGTCCACGACGAGGGCCATCTGCTGGTGCTCCTGACGAAGGGTGCGCAGCGCGTCGGCGACCGGCAGGGTCACCGGCAGCAGCAGCGGCGGCCGGCCCTGCTCCCCCACCGTGCCGGCCTCGGCCCGTACCAGGTCACGGATATGCACCACGCCGATCACCTCGTCGAGGCCGCCCGGGCCGGTGACCGGAGCACGGGACCGACCGGCGGCGCCGAGCCTTCGAACGCCCTCATGGGCGGGCAGGTCGGCCGGCAGCGTGGTCACCTCCCGCCGGGCCACCAGGATCTCCCGCAGCGTCCGGCCGGCGATGTCGAAGGCGCCCGTCAGGATCTCCCGCTGCTGCGCCGACAGTCCCCGCTGACTGGCCAGCATCTCCCGCAGCTCCTCCTCGGTCGTCTCCTCCCGGCTGGCCCGCGGGTTCCCGCCGGCCAGGCGGACCACCACGTCCGTCGCCGAGCTGAGCAGCCACACCGCCGGGCGGGACACCCGGGCGAGCAGGTCCAGTGGGCCGGCGCTGAACAGCGCCCACCGCTCGGCGCGCTGCATGGCCAGCCGCTTCGGCGCCAACTCGCCCACCACCAGCGTGACGAAGGTCAGGGCCACCGTCACCAGCAGCACCGCAGCCGGACGAGCGGCCGCGCCGAGGAAACCCAGCGGGCCGACCAGCGGCTGGGCGAGGGACACCGCCGCCGCCGCCGAGGCGAGGAACCCGGCCAGGGTGATGCCGAGCTGGATGGTGGCCAGATAGCGGTTCGGGTCACGGGAGAGCCGGATCAGCCGCTCGCCGGCCCGACTGCGTCGACCCAACCGCCGCAACTGCCCCTCGCGCAGCGTCACCAGTGCCATCTCGCTGCCCGACAGCGCGGCGTTGACCAGCACCAGGACGGCCACCAGCGCCAACTGCCCCAGCTGACCGCCCACCGCGCACCCCCGTCGACCGCCTCCCGTCACTCAACCGCAGCGCGCCAGGCTCCCGGGGCCGTTTAGTCGACCTCCAGGTCGTCGAGCGAGATGGAGTGGGTCATCAGCCAGCGGGCCAGCGCCGTCATGCCGAACAGCCACAGCGGCACCGACTCGGTGGGGCCGTTCGTCGCGTAGATGGCGAACCGCAGATCCGGCGCGCGGTACGCCTCGATCCGCCACTGGTGCTGCCGGTCCCGCCAGACCGCCGAAGGGTCCATGGCGTCACCGTAGGTGACCGCCGACGGTTTGGGGGGAGGTTGTGCGCCTTCGACGTCGCCCACTGTCGCCATCCGCGCCGAACGTCGCTCGGCTACGCAGCGTCTGGCTCCAGCCGGCCCTCAACCCCTCCGCGGCCCCCTTTGCTCTGCTTCAGCGGAGGCAACACCGGCCTCAAGCTGGGGAAACTTGGTGAGCGCACCTGACACCCCGGACCCACCAACGTGACGCTATGTACCTGTTTCCTCTGTTGAAGCAGAGCAAAGGGGGCGCAGGTCGGCGGGCTAGGATCCACCGGCAGCACGCAGGGTAATGACCTACTCCTGCCTTTGCGGCGTCACGGACAGTCGCGGCACAGGTCAGCCCACCCGGCACCACGATGAGCGCCGCAACCACGGACGGTCCTGCGGCACCCGCGCGTCCGAACCGGCGTTCAGGTGACGACGACCCGCGCGTCGTCGGGCAGCCGACGGGTGGCGCCGCGCCGGTCCAGCAGTTCCAGCAGCGGCACCGCCACCCGTCGGGTGGTGTCCAGCGCCTGCCGGGCCGCCGACAGGGTGAACGGCTGGGGCAGCCCGGCCAGCACGGTGACCGCCGCGTCGACTGCGTCGGGCAGCAGCACCACGGTGTCGGCCAGCCGCAGCAGCGCGCCGGCGCGTACCGCCGCGCCGATCTCCCGGGGTCCCAGGCCCAGTTCGACGAGGTGGTCCGCCTCCGGGGCGCGGAACGGCCGGTCCGCGTACTCGGCACGGACCCGCTGCACGGCCCGGGCCACTGGCTCGGGCAGGGTGTCCACGGCGGCCGTGCCGATCCGGCCGCCGTGCACCCGCAGCGGCGGACGCACCAGCGCCTCGACCAGCGCCCGGTCGGGCAGGGCGAGACGCTGCCGCAGCGCGTCCACCGGCATGCCCGGCTCCAACGGGTGCTCCCGGGTGTAGCGGGTGACCTCCTCGGTCACCTGCTCGCCGAGCCGCCGCCAGTGCCCCGGGTCGGCCAGCCAGTCGCCGGCCACCGGAGTGGCCTGCACCGGCACGCCCATCCGCCGTAGCGCGCCGACCCGCACCAGACGACGGCGACGCAGCTCGCCGGCCAGGTCGGGACGGCCGTCCAGCTCGGCGAGGACCGCCGCGCGGGCAGCCGCCGCGCCCCGGCGGGACAGCGGCGGCGGCGCGACGTCGAGGACCCGTACGCCACCGGCCACGTGATGACGGCCGGGATCACGCAGCAACGCCCGGTCGCCGACCAGCAGCGGCAGCGGGCGGGCCAACCGGAGCCGGACGGTGTCCACACCGAGCGGCCGGACCCGTACCGGCACGGCCGCCGACCCGACGTGCAGGGTGAGGGTGGCCGGCAGATCGGCGGCGGGGTCACCGGTGAGCCGGACGTCGACGAGGTCGGTGCGGTGGAACCGCCCCGGGGTGAGCAGCGCGTCGCCGCGCCCGAGCCGGTCCCGGGGCGTACCCCGCAGGTTGACCGCCACCCGGGCCACGGCCGACGCCTCCGGTCGGGCCTCGCCCAGGCAGTGCAGGCCGCGGACCCGGACCGGCTCGTCGACGCCGGCCAGTTCCAGGGTGTCCCCGACCCGCAGCCGGCCGGCGCCCAGCGTTCCGGTGACGACGGTGCCGCTGCCCCGCACGGTGAAGCTGCGGTCCACCCAGAGGCGCACCGGCGCCTCCACGACGGGGTCGGGCAGCCGCGCGACGAGCCGGTCCAGCGCGTCCCGCAACTGCGGCAACCCGGCGCCGGTCAACCCGCTGACCGCCACCGTCTCCACCGCGCCGAGGCTGCTCGCCGCGATCTCGGCCCGGGCGCGTTCCGCCGCCGGCCGCGGGTCGGCGAGGTCCGCGCGGGTCACCACCAGCAGGCCGTACCCGACGCCGAGCGCGTCGAGCGCGGCCAGGTGCTCGGCGGACTGCGGCATCCACCCCTCGTCGGCGGCGACCACGATCAGCGCGGCCGGCACCGGACCGACCCCCGCCAACATGTTCGGCACGAACCGCTCATGCCCGGGTACGTCGACGAAGGCGATAGTGCCGCCGGACGGCAACGTCGTCCAGGCGAACCCCAGGTCGATGGTCATGCCCCGACGGCGTTCCTCGGCCCACCGGTCGGGTTCCATCCCGGTCAACGCCCGGACCAGGGTCGACTTGCCGTGGTCGACGTGCCCGGCGGTGGCGACGACGAACATGTTCAGTCGTCCTCGGGGACGCGCAGCACGGCCGAGAGGACCGCGTCGTCGGCGTCGACGGGCACGCAGCGCAGGTCGAGCAGGAGTCGGCCGCGCACCACCCGGCCCAGCACCGGCTGCTCTCCGGTGCGCAGCGGCGCGGCGTACCGCTCGGGCAGGCTCAGCGCCCACGAGTCCAGCTCGACGCCGGGAGCGCCGCCACCGCCGACCACGGCGACCGCCGGGACGACCTCCGCCTTGCGTCCGTCCGCGCCCAGCCGGTCGCGCAGCAGCTCCACCCGGCGGCGCAGGGCGGCCGGGTCGGTGTGCAGCGCGGTCCAGGTCGGGGTGTCCCGACGGTGCAGGGTGGCGGCCAACGCGGCGAGGGTCAGCTTGTCGACGCGCAGCGCCCGGGCCAGCGGATGACGACGCAGCCGCTCGACGAGGGCAGCGTCGCCGAGCAGCAGGCCGGCCTGGGGGCCGCCGAGCAGTTTGTCGCCGCTCGCCGTGACCAGGGCCGCGCCCGCGCGCAGGGTGCTGGCCGCGTCGGGCTCGTCGGGCAGCAGCGGGTCCGGCGCGAGGAGCCCGGAACCGATGTCGGCGACCACCGGCACGTCGAGGGCGGCGAGGCGACGCACCGGCACGGCCGAGGTGAAGCCGGTGACCTGGAAGTTCGACGGGTGCACCTTCAGCACGAACCCGGTCTGCGGACCGACGGCGGCGGCGTAGTCGTCGAGCGTCGTGCGGTTGGTGGTGCCCACCTCGCGCAGCCGCGCGCCGGTGCTCTCCAACAGATCCGGCAGGCGGAACCCGTCTCCGATCTCGACGAGCTCACCTCGGCTGACCACGATCTCCCGGTCGGCGGCCAACGCCGTGGCCGCGAGCACCAGCGCGGCAGCGCCGTTGTTGACCACGTGCACGGCGGCGGCGTCGGGCACGGCGGCGGCGAGCGCGTCGAGGGCGTCGCGCCCCCGGCGGGCCCGCCGCCCGGTGTTCAGGTCCAGCTCGACGTCGGTGTGCCCGGCGGCCGCGACGACCGCCGCGACGGCGGCCGGCGACAGCGCCGCCCGACCCAGGTTGGTGTGCAGCACGACACCGGTGGCGTTGAGCACCGACCGGGGACCCGGCGCGGGCAACCCGGCGACGGAGGCGTCCCGGACCTCGTCGGGGGCGATCTCACCACGGCGGGCCCGGGTCTGCGCCTGCACGACGGCGGCCTTGACCCGCTCGCGGCCGAGGGTGGCGATGGCCGCCGCCAGCTGCGGATCGGCCAGGAGGGTGTCGGTGCGGGGCACCCGACGCCGCGGGTCCTCGCTGCCGTCACGCATCACGTCACTCCTGCCGCCGTTGGCGGAGACGGACGGGAATCGAACCCGCCTGGCCCGGGTCCCGGACCACACCGGTTTTGAAGACCGGGAGGGGCACCAGCCGCCTGAACGCCTCCGTCGCACATTCGATCACAACGCCGGTGCGAGCGCTCAGTCAGTCGCCGGATCCACCTCGGTCCGCCGGGCGTTCACCCGCTCGCGTTGCGGCACGACGGTGTAGCGGGGGTCGCGGGCGGACGCGACACCGCCGTAGAAGATGCCGAACCGCGTGGCGACCGACGCGCTCAGCAGCGCGGCCCCGGACAAAGCCCCGACGACGCGGCTGCGCCGGCCCACCAGCGCCCCGGCCACCCCGGCTGCGGTCAGCAGCCGCCCGGCGCGCATCAGCCGACCCGGCCGGCCCGACCGGTAGGGCTCGCTGAGCAGCCCGAGACGGGTCTCCACCCGGTGCGCGCCGTACAACTCCAGGGCCGCGCCGGCCACCGCCATACGGCGGGCCGGCCCGGTCTGCGACGGCGGCGCGGCGAGCAGACCGACGCCCGCGCCGCTGGCCAGGGCGCTGCCCGCGAAGATGACCGGCAGCTCGGGGTACGCCTCATGCCACGACGGCACCGCCGTGTCGGCGAGCAGGACCCCGGTGTACGTGGCCAGGGCGGGTGCGGTGACGGCGGCGACCAGCCCGGCGGCGTGCCCGGCCGGTGGCAGAGCCCGACCGACCAACCCGAGCGGCCCGTGCCGGGGCAGCCAGCCGGCGGTCTCGGCGATCGCCGCCACCCCGGCGGCCGGCCCGAACGCGCTGAGGATCCAGGTGCCCACCGACATGGGCGAGGTCAGCTTCGCCACCCGCAGCATGTGGTGGAACCGCTCCGGCCGGCCCAGGTCCCTGATGAGGAAGACCGCGCTGGCGCTGACGGCGCCCAGCGCGGTGACCCGGCCCGCGCGGCGCAGCGCCGGCCGCCGGGTGAGTTGACCTCCCGCGGCCAGCAGCGACGAGCCGGCCGCCAACCCGCCGGTGAACAGGTACGCGGCGATGTCCCACTTCCAGACCGGGGCCTTCAGGATGGGCCGGCCATAGTAGGAGGTGAACTCGGCCTCGGGGACCCGCAGCTCCTCACCGCCACCGCGACGACCGCGCCGGGTGCGCCGCGCCGCGTTCTCCGGGGGTTGTGGCGTCCGATCCTCGTGGGAGTTCGCCGGCACGTCCACGGCGGTGCGGTCGTCCGCCCGCCTCTGGGCCGGTAGGTCTGGGCTCGCGGCGGTCAGGCGGTCGCGGAACCGGCGGAACCGCTCGCCCACCGGTGGCGTCGCGTCGGTCATGGCCGCCTGCCGAGGAACGCCACCGCAGTGGCAGCGGCCATGGTCAACGCGGCCAGGCCGGCGCGCTTCCACATGGCCGGCAGGTCCCGGGTGGTCACCACCGGATCCGGCGGCAACCCGTACACCTCCGGCTCGTCGAGCAGCAGGAAGAACGCCCCGCCACCACCGACGCCGTCGTCCGGGTCGTGCCCGTACAACCGCGCCTCCGGCACACCCCGCTCGTGCAACACCTGCACCCGCGCCGCCGCCCGCTCGCGCAACTCGTCCAAGGGCCCGTACTGGATCGACTCGGTCGGACAGGCCTGCGCACACGCCGGCGTCATCCCCGCACCGAGACGGTCGTAGCAGAGGGTGCACTTCCACGCCCGACCGTCACCCTTACGCTGGTCGATCACCCCGTACGGACAGGCGGAGATGCAGTAACCGCAGCCGTTGCAGATGTCCTCCTGCACCACCACCGTCCCGAACTCCGTCCGGAACAACGACCCCGTCGGACACACATCCAGACAGGCCGCATGCGTGCAGTGCTTACACACATCCGACATCATCAACCACCGGAAATCACTCCGACTCTCCACGCCGGTGTCCCGCCCGGGCGGCTGCGCACCCGGCATACCCAGGAACTGTGGCTGCGCGCCGCCGGTGACCGGGGCGGTGCCGGTCGGGGCGGTGTCGACCATGCGCGCGGCGGCCGAGGGCGATCCGGGCGGCAGACCCGGTTCGGTGCCGGTCGGTCCGGTCGTGCCGGCGGCGACGGCCGCCGACGCCGCGCTGACCGTCGTACCGGTGGGCGTGCCCGCGAACGCCGCGCTGCCGTGTCCCGCCGGGCGCGGCTGCTCGACGAACGCCACGTGCCGCCACGAGTTCGCCGTCAACGCGCCCGTGTTGTCGTACGACATCCCCAACAGATCCAGACCACTCTCCGGAACGCCGTTCCACTCCTTGCACGCCACCTCACACGCCTTGCACCCGATACACACGCTCGTATCGGTGAAGAACCCCATCCGCGCCGGCGCGTCCACGTACCCCGCGTCCGGCGCCGGATCGAGCGGCCCGTAGAGGCTGTTCGGGTCAGGAATCACCGCTGCCCTTCCCGTCCTGGTCGGTGGTGACGGCCGGCGCGTGCCCACCCGGGGTGATCCCGGCCCGCCGCTGGTAATCGGCGACCAGGTCGAGCAGGGCGGGCCCGGTGGGCCGCCGGCCGGGCCGGACGTCGCAGGTACCGATCTTGCTCTCCTGGATGAGGACGTTGGGGTCGAGGGTGATGCCGAACAGGTCGTTGGCCGAATCACCGGTGACCAGGCCCTCGAAACCGAAGTGGTACGGCAGCCACACCTGGTGGATGACCCGACCGTCCACCCGCAACGGGGTGAGCCGGTCGGTGACCAGCACCTTCGCCTCGATCACCGCCCGACCGCTGACCAGGTGCGCCCACCCGAGGTGCGCCAACCCGGTCTCGGCGGCCAGCTCCGGCGACACCTCGACGAACATCTCCGGCTGCAACTCGGCGAGGGGCCGGACCGTCCGACTCATCCCGCCGGCCGTGTGGTGCTCGGTGAGCCGACTGACCGTGAAGATGTACGGGAAGACCTGGCTGTGCTCCTGCGGCGGGCTCGGGTTGACCGAGTTCACCGGGTGCGCGTACGACTTGCGGGTCGGGTTGGCCTGCTGGCGGTAGAGCGGGTTGCGCACCGGCGACTCGACCGGCTCGTAGTGGGTGGGCAGCGGCCCGTCCAGCACGCCGCTGGGCGCGTACAGCCAGCCCTTGCCGTCGCCCTGCATGACGAACGGGTCGTCACCGGCGATCCCCTCCGGGCCGGACGCGCCGGCCGGCGGCCGGTACGACGGCGGCTTGGTCTTCTCGAAGTCCGGCACATCGTGGCCGGTCCACTCGGCCTTGTCCGGGTCCCACCAGATGTAGCGCTTGCGCTCGCTCCACGGGTTGCCGTCCGGGTCGGCGGAGGCACGGTTGTAGAGGATCCGCCGGTTCGCCGGCCACGCCCAACCCCACTCGGCGGCCACCCAGTCCTGCTCGTGTCGGGACTTGCGGCGGGCGGCCTGGTTGACGCCGTCGGCGTACACGCCCGTGTAGATCCAGCAGCCGACGGCCGTGGAGCCGTCGTCGCGGGCCTCGGCGAAACTGGACAGCGGCCGGCCGGTCGTCACGTCGTACCCGTTGATTTCCCGCAGGACCGCCTCGGCGCTGGGCTCCGCGTGCGGACCGTGCGTGGGGTAGTCCCAGGTGAGGTCGAGCAGCGCCCGGTCGCGCGGCAGCGACGAGTCGGCCAGCTTTTCCCGCAGCCTGCGGCCCAGGTGGTAGAAGAACCACAGCTCGGAGCGGGCGTCGCCCGGCGGCTCGACGGCCTTCTCCCGCCACTGCAACAGCCGCTGCGTCTGCGTGAAGGTGCCCTCCTTCTCCACGTGCGACGCCGCCGGGAGGAAGAAGACCTCGGTGCGGCACTCCTCGGGCACGATCTCGCCGGTGGCCACCTCGGGGCCGTTCTGCCAGAAGGTCGCGCTCTCGATCATGAACAGGTCGCGCACGACGAGCCAGTCGAGGTTCGCCATGCCGAGGCGCTGCGCGCGGCCGTGCGCGGACCCGACGGCCGGGTTCTGGCCGAGCAGGAAGTACCCCTTGGTCTTCCCGTCGATCATGTTGAGGACCTGCTGGTAGGTGCCGTGGTCGCCGGTCAACCGGGGCAGGTAGCCGTAGCCGAAGTCGTTCTCCGGCGTCGCGGCGTCACCCCAGTACGCCTTGAGCAGGCTGGCCGCGAACGACCGGGCGTTGCCCCAGAAGCCCTTCTGCCCGGGGTGCCGGATGCTGTCCACCCACTCGTCGAAGGTCGGGTGGTCGGCGTGGTGGGGCATGGGCAGGTAGCCGGGCAGCAGGTTGAACAGGGTCGGGATGTCCGTGGAGCCCTGGATGCTGGCGTGCCCGCGCAGCGCCATGACCCCTCCCCCGGGCCGGCCCATGTTGCCCAGCAGGAGCTGGATGATCGCTCCGGCGCGGATGTACTGAACACCGACGCTGTGCTGCGTCCACCCCACCGAGTAGATGAGCATGCCGGTGCGCTCCCGGCCGGAGTTCGCCGTCCACTCCCGGGCCAGCTCCAGGAACTTCTCCTGCGGGATGCCGCAGACCCGCTCCACCATCTCCGGCGTGTAGCGGGCGTAGTGCCGCTTGAGGATCTGGTAGACGCAGCGGGGGTGCTGCAACGTCTCGTCCCGCTGGGTCTGCCCGCCGACCCCCGCGCCGTGCGACTCGTGCTCCAGTCCGGCGGCCGTGTCCCGCTCCTTCGCGGTGTGTCCACTGCCCGAGGAGTCCTCGTGCCCCTCGTACTGCCAGCTGTCCTGCACGTAGCTGCCGGTCTCGGGATCGAAGCCGGAGAAGAACCCGTCGCCGTCCTCGGTGTCGCTGAACCGGTCGCTGACGATCGTCGCCGCGTTGGTGTAGGCCAGGACGTACTCGCGGAAGTCCAACTCGTTGTCGAGGATGTAGCGGATCACCCCACCCAGCAGCGCGATGTCCGTCCCCGCCCGGATCGGCAGGTATGCGTCCGCCACCGCGCTCGTGCGCGTGAACCGTGGGTCCACATGGAACACCTTCGCGCCGCGACGCTTGGCCTCCATCACCCACTGGAAACCCACCGGGTGCGCCTCGGCCATGTTGGAGCCCTGGATGACGATGACGTCAGCGTTGGCGATGTCCTGCTGGAAGTCCGTCGCACCGCCACGACCGAAGCTGGCCCCCAGACCGGGGACGGTGGCGGAGTGTCAAATACGGGCCTGGTTCTCGATCTGCAACGCCCCCATCGCCGTGAACAACTTCTTGATGAGGTAGTTCTCCTCGTTGTCCAGCGTCGCCCCACCCAGACTGGAGATCCCCAACGTCCGGTTCAGGGGCCGACCCTCGGCGTCGCGGTCCTCCCAGGTCTCCTCGCGGGCCGCGACGATCCGATCGGCGATCATGTCGACGGCCGTCTCGAGGTCGAGGTCTTCCCACTGGGTGGAGTAGGGCCGGCGGTAGCGGACGGTGGTCTGGCGCAGCGGACTCGTCACGAGGCTCTTGCTGGCCGCGCCCTTGGGACACAGGCGGCCTCGCGAGATCGGACTGTCCGGATCACCCTCGATCTGCGTGACCTGCCCGTCCGTCACGAAGACCCGCTGACCACAACCGACAGCGCAGTACGGACACACCGAACGGGCGACCGAATCGGCGGTCTCGGTACGCGCCGTCAGAGCGGATGACCGGGCCGACTTGGCGGCGGCGCCCCGCCCCAGCGGGTCGGTGCCGGTGAGCTGGCGGTACACCGGCCAACCCTCGATGAACGTCCGTAGACCCATCCCCGACACCTCCCTCGCGCGCGAGCGACTCCCCGAACATAGGTCAGATGAGGAGTCTTCGCTAATCGAGGACCCGTCCGTCGCGGGCACGGTTCCACCGGCCCAGGCCCCACGCCAACGCCGGGATCATCACCGCCGCGGCGACGAGGTGCAGCACGACCAGCGCGCCGACGGTGGCGGGCGCCGCTCCGACCAGGAACGGCGGGACCAGCGAGATCGCGGTCAGCGCCACCGCCGTCCACCGGAACCGCTCGACGGGGCGCACGCTGAACCGACCGAGCACGACGGCGAGAACGACGCCCACCACCGAGAAGACGCCGGTCACCACGGCGAACCCGGCCAGCGGGATCACCTCGCCGCCCTCGGGCACCTCGAAATCGACACCGGCGGCCCCGGCGAGCGCGGCCGCGACAGTGGTCGTGGCCATCGCCGCCACGGTGGCGACCAGGCCGACGCCGGCGAGCCCGAGGAGCCGGTGCGGGCGGTGGGTCGGAGCCGCGACGCTCATCGCGCACCTCCGGCCGGCAGGCGCTCCGGCAGCCCGAGTCGCGGGAACTGGTCGGCGTGGAAGGTGACGAGCTCGGTGATCGCTCCACCGCTGACGCGCAGGACGTCGAGGGTCAGCGGCAGGTACGCGCCATCGGCCTCCCGCCAGTGGTAGAACGCGACGGCGGGCTGCCGGTTCACCGACGTGGCGACGCCCCGCAGGCCCGTCATCCCGTCGAACCCGTCCGCGATCCAGTCGTTCACCACCGCGTCCCGGCCCACCCGCAGACCCGGCGTGGGCGGCATCGAACAGCGCACGTCCTCGCGCAACATGGTGGTGAGCCGACCGATGTCCGTGGCCACGCTCGCCTCGGTGAAGTCCCGCACCAGCTCGCGCGTCCCGGCGTCCTGCTCACCGCCGGTCCAGTCCTGCCGCTCGGCGGGCAGGTGCTCGCGCATGCCGGCCCGAGCCCGCTGCAGGGCGCTGTTCACCGAGTTGACCGAGTCCCCGAGCAGGTCGGCGACGTCCTTCGCCGGCCAGCCGAGCACGTCCCGCAGGATCAACACGGCCCGGGGACGCGGCGCGAGGTGCTGCACTGCCACCACGTACGCCAACTCGATCGTCTCCCGCGCGACCGCGACCGCCTCCGGCTCGTCCGCGTCGCCCGCCGGCACCTCGTCGAGCAGCCGATCCGGGTACGGCTGCAACCACCGCACCTCACCACCCCTGGCCGGCTCCGGACGGCATCGGGCCAACAGGTCCAGGCAGGCGTTGGTGGCGATCCGGTACAGCCAGGCCCGCACCGTCGACCGGCCCTCGAACGTCTCCCGCCGCCGCCAGGCCCGCAGGAACGTCTCCTGCACGGTGTCCTCGGCGTCCTCGAACGACCCGAGCATCCGGTAACAGTGCACGTGCAACTCCCGCCGGTGCCGCTCCGCCAGCCCCGCGAAGGCCGTCTCGTCGACCTCGGCCAGAGCGCCCGCGCCCTCGCCCCGCGTGTCCGTACCCATCACGTCATGCTCCCATCGTCGTGTCCCGTCACACCTATGACGGGCCCGGGCCGGAGAACTCATCACCCCGCGCCGACCGCGCGTCCGGACGCGCCTTGGCGACACCCCGCACCGGCGGGAGTTACCCTGACACCATGCAGGCCGTCTCGCCCCCCGCGACCGGCGTGGCCTTCCTGGCCCGCCCGGGTCGTCCGGCCGTCGTGGCGCGAACGCTCACCGAGCTGGCCGGCCCCACCCGGGGCGTCGTCGAGCTGCCGGTGCGGTTGATGTGGAACGCCGAGCGCACCTTCGACCTCGGCGACCCCGACCAGCTGCTCTGGATGTACGAGAACGTGCTGCGCGAGACCGCCAGCGCCGACGACCTGCGCACCCTCATCAACGGGCGCACCCTGCGGCGGGTGTGGCGGCTGCTCAACCTCCCCCGGGGCGTACGCCTCGCCTGGGAGAGCCGGCACCGCGGCCTGCGCGCGGCGTGATCGCACCACACCTGCACGACTTCTACCGGGAGGTGGCCCGGGTGGCGTTGACCGCCGCCCGGCCGTACCGGTTCGTGCTCGGCGGCGGGGTGGCCTGGGCCGCGCACGGCCTGGTGGCCCGACCCACCGAGGACGTGGACCTCTTCGCCGACGTGGAGGGCGCCGCCGCCGCGGCCTCCGCCGGGGTACGCGCCGCGCTGGAACGCGCCGGGTTCACCGTCACCGACGCCGACCCGGACAGCGAGCTCGCCGACCTGTTCGACGGGTACGGCCGGGACATGAAGGACTTCGTGGTGAGCCGCGACGAGCGGCAGATCCGGCTCAGCCTGGCCCGGCTCGATCGGCAGCAGAGCCCGGTGGTGATGGACCTCGGCCCGGTGATGGACGTCCGCGACCTGGTCGCCAACAAGATCGCGGCACTGGTCAACCGGCGGGAGGTCCGCGACTTCATCGACGTCGCGGCGGCGCTGGAGCACTACGACGTGACGCAGCTGTTGGTGCTGGCCCGGCAGGTCGATCCCGCGCTCGACCCGGACGACGTCCGCGCCGCCGGGCGCTACCTCGACCGGCTGGCCGACACCCGTTTCGGCCGGTACGGCCTGAGCCCGGACGACGTCGCACGGGTACGCGGACGCTTCGCCGCCTGGCCGCGCTGAACGTCCGCCTGATCACTTGGTCGGTCGACCGCCGGTGACCCCCAGGATCTCGCCCGTGACGTAGCTGGACTCCTGGGAGGCGAAGAAGACGTAGGCCGGGGCCAGCTCCGCCGGCTGACCGGGCCGACCCTCCGGGGTGTCCGTGCCGAACTGCTCGACCTTCTCCTTCGGCATCGTCGCCGGGATCAGCGGCGTCCAGACCGGGCCGGGCGCCACCGCGTTCACCCGGATCCCCTGGTCCGCCAGGTCCGCCGCGAGGGCCTTGGTGAAGTTGGCGATCCCCGCCTTGGTGGTGGCGTAGTCAAGCAACTGCGGCGACGGGTCGAACGCCTGGATCGACGCCGTGTTGATGATCGCCGACCCCTCGGACAGGTGCGGAATGGCGAACTTGCAGAGCCAGAACATCGCGTACAGGTTCGTCTTGAGCACCCGGTCGAACTGCTCGGTGCTGATGCCGAGGATGCCCTTGTCCTGCGACATCTGGTACGCCGCGTTGTTCACCAGGATGTCGATCCCGCCCAGGTCACGCACCGTCCGGTCGACGAGCTCCTGACAGTGCGCCTCGTCGCGGATGTCGCCGCGTACCGCCACGCCCCGCCGGCCGGCCTCCTCGACGAGCCGCACGGTCTCGCGGGCGTCGGCGTCCTCCTCCTCACCCAGGTACGCGATGAGCACGTCGGCGCCCTCCCGGGCGAACGCGAGCGCCACGGCCCGGCCGATCCCCGAGTCACCGCCCGTGATCAGCGCCCGCCTGCCGTCGAGCTTGCCGCTGCCCCGGTACGACTCCTCCCCGTGGTCCGGCCTCGGCGTCATCCCCGCCGTCGAACCCGGCGGCGCCTGCTGCTGGCCGTACTGGCTGGTCGGGTCCTGCTGCGTGTGCTGGTCCTGGCTCACCGGGATCTCCTCGCGCTGGGCTTCCGATATCGCCCTACCCGGCGTCGGCCTGCGGAAACCGGGGCTGGCGTGGCGGGAGTGACAGGGGCTCGTTATGGTGCGCGAGGCGCTCACGAGGCGCGTCAACCCCCATGGAAGGGCACGTCATGACCTCTGGATCCGGTCCGTCGCGTCGCCAGGTGCTCGCGGTCGCCGCCGCCGCCGCGACCGCCCCGCTGATCGCCGCCACCCCCGCCCAGGCCGCGGGGCCCGCCCGGACGCGCACGTGGGACCTCACGCTGCTGGGCACGTCGGACACGCACGGCAACGTCTACAACTGGGACTACTACCGGGACGCCGAGTACGACGACAGCAAGCACAACGACGTCGGCGTCGCGAAGCTGGCCACCCTGATCAACCAGATCCGCCGCGAGCGGCGCGGCAAGGCGACCCTGGTGCTCGACGCCGGCGACACCATCCAGGGCACTCCCCTGGCGACGTACTACGCCAAGCAGGAGCCCATCACCGCCACCGGCGAGAAGCACCCGATGGCCCGGGCGATGAACGTGATCGACTACGACGCCGTGACCCTGGGCAACCACGAGTTCAACTACGGCCTGCCGCTGCTGGACCTGTGGATCCGCCAGCTCGGCTTCCCGGCCCTCGCCGCCAACGCGGTCAACGCCAGGACCGGCAAGCCGGCGTTCCTGCCGTACGTCATCAAGAAGGTCTCCCTGGGCTTCGCCGCGCCGACCCTGCGGGTCGGCATCCTCGGCCTGACCAACCCGGGCGTCGCCATCTGGGACCGGGGCAACGTCGAGGGCAAGCTCCGCTTCGACGACATGATCGCGACCGCCGCGAAGTGGGTGCCGATCATGCGGGCCCGGGGCGCCGACCTCGTGCTGATCTCCGCCCACGGCGGCGACAGCGGCACCTCCAGCTACGGCCCCGAGCTGCCGAACGAGAACCCGGTGGCGCTGATCGCCCAGCAGGTGCCGGGGATCGACGCGATCCTCTTCGGGCACGCCCACAACGAGGTGGTCGAGCGGTTCGTCACCAACGAGCGGACCGGGGAGCAGGTGCTGCTCTCCGAGCCCTCGAAGTGGGGTCAGCGGCTCACCCGGATGGACTTCACCCTCACCCGCGAGCATGGCCGGTGGGCGATCACCAAGAAGGCCGCCACCATGCTGAACACCAACACGGTCGTCGAGGACCCGAAGGTGCTCGCCGCCGTACGGGCCCAGCACGCCAAGACCGTGGCGTACGTCAACCAGGTGGTCGCCACGTCCACCGTGGAGTTGTCGGCGGCGGAGTCCCGCTACAAGGACACCCCGATCCTCGACTTCATCAACCACGTGCAGACCGAGGTGGTCGGCGCGGCGCTGACCGGCACCGCGTACGCGGACCTGCCGGTGCTGTCGATCGCGGCGCCGTTCAGCCGTACCGCCGTCTTCCCCGCCGGCGACGTCAAGATCCGCGACGTGGCCGGCCTGTACGTGTACGACAACACCCTCGAAGCCGTCGTGCTCAGCGGCGCCGAGGTACGCGCGTACCTGGAGTACTCGGCGAAGTTCTTCCGCACCCTCGCGCCGGGCGCTCCGGTCGACCCGGAGCAGATCAGCGACCCGGCCGTGCCGGACTACAACTACGACGTGATCTCCGGCCTGGACTACGACATCGACATCTCCAAGCCGGTCGGTCAGCGCATCACCCGACTGGCGCTGCCCGGCACCGACACCCCGGTCGCGGACGACGCGCAGTTCGTGGTGGCGGTGAACAACTACCGGCGCAGCGGCGGCGGCAACTTCCCCGGCATCGTGAAGACCCAGGTCTACAACGCGCAGCAGGAGATCCGCCAGCTGCTCATCGACTGGGCCCAGGCCAGGGGGACCATCAACCCGGACGACTTCTTCCAGCCCAACTGGCGTCTCGTGCGCGAGGGCGTGCCGGTCTTCTGACCGTGGCGTGACGGCGGGCCGTGGGTGGCGACACCCGCGGCCCGTCCGTGCGTTCTCAGCCCTGCACGTTCCAGCGGACCGGGTCCTCGGCCTTCTCCGGCCGGTCCCGCCCAGGGTCGGTCTCGGTCAACGCGACCTGATCCTCGGGACGGACGGCGGGCGGCAGCTCCCCGAACCGGATGTGGCGCAGAAACGCGTACTCGTCGTCGGTGAACGGTTGCTCGGCCATCGGCGTCCCCCTACTCCCCCGTCATTGTCCAACGGCGAGGGCCCGGCGCATCAGTCCGTCGGCTGACAGCGGTCGACGTGAAGTCGACAGCGACACACCCCGTAGAGCATCCTAGGATCCTGGGGCATGAGTGCGAGGGCGTCCCCCTCTCCGCCGATCTTGCACTTGCGGTTGACGAAGTGTTCAGATTCGTGTGGATTGTCGCCACAGAAACTGCAAGATCGACGCGGGATGGGGGCGGGGGCGGGGGGTCAGGACGGCAGGCGGTTTAGGATTGCCAGCGCTGCGCGGATCGGTCGGCGGCGCAGCATGTCGTCGAAGCTCGCCTGCCCCTGGCAGAAGCGAACGAACATCCGCCAGCCCGGTGGGGTCGCCAACAGCCCGTGGAACACCTCCGGGCGACGGGTGAACAGGTCGAGCAACCGGAAACCCGCCCGCATCTCCGGCGTCAGACGCTCGGCGACCGCCCGCTCGTAGCCGGCCGGATCACCGGCCGCGACCGCTGCCCCGGCCATCTCGCCGGAACGCAGGGCGAAGCTGATCCCCTCACGACTCCACGGCTCCAACAGCCCGGCCGCGTCCCCCACCACGAGCACCCGGCCGTTGCGCAACGGCGAGTCCTCCTCGCGACACCGGGTCAGATGACCCGAATCGTGTGCCGCCGGCAACCCGGTCAGACCCAACCGGTCGACGAACTGCCGCAGGTAGGCACGTGTGCCCTCCCCCGCGCCCCGGCCCGCGATCACGCCCACCGTCAACCGGTCACCCTTCGGGAACACCCAGGCGTACGAGCCCGGCATCGCCCCCCAGTCCAGCAACAGCCGACCCCGCCAACGCTCCTGCTCGGCGGGCGGCACCGGGATCTCCAGCTCCAACCCCAGGTCCACCTGGCGGTAGCGCACCCCCACGTGTCGGGCGGTCACGCCCGAGGAGCCGTCCGCGCCGATCACCGTGCGGGCCGTGAGCGTCGTACCGTCGGCCAGTCGCAGGCGTACCCCCTCGGGGTCCTGCTCGACGGCGCGGACCGCGACCTGCTCGCGCAGCTGCGCTCCGGCGGCGACCGCCGCCGCGCGCAGGCGGTCGTCGAACTCCTCCCGGCGCACCATGGTCACCACCGGGCTGCCGTTGCGGCGGGTGAACTCCCGCCGGCCGTCGCGGGTGAACGTCACCCGGTCGACCCGGTCGTGCGCCGGCACCTCGATCCGTTCCCGCACGGCGGCCAGGGACGTGCCGATGAGGCCGCCTCCGCAGGTCTTGTACCGCGGGTGCGTGGCCCGCTCGACAACCAGGGTACGAACGCCCGCGCGGGCCGCGGCGTGTGCCGCGGAGAGCCCGGCGGGGCCCGCGCCGACAACGACCAGATCCCAGACGATCACCGTTGCAGCGTAGGGCGTGTTCGCCCTCCACCGCCCGAACGGGTGGGCATCTTCGGTGCGGCAGGGGGTAACCGAGGCGGCGCAACCGTCCGCGTCCGGCGGGTGGTCGAAGGAGGAGATCATGCAGCGGATGGAGCTGTCGCAGGTCGAGCAGCGGGTGTACGAGGCGGTCACCGCCCTCGAAGCACGCGGCCAGGTGCCCTATCCGGATCTGATCGCCGAAGGGTCCGGGCTGACCCAGGAGCAGGTGCACGCTCCGCTGCACCAGCTCACCGAGAAGGGTCTGCTGCACCGAGAGGACTCGCCGATGGCCGGCCTCGACTTCGGCCCCCGGTTCTGCGCCCGTCAGATGGCGTGACCCTGAACGGTTGGCCCCCGATGGTCGGGGTAGCGGTCAGGAATGCATGATCGACCATCGACAGGGGGCGCGATGAAGGCGGCGCGCGAGCCGCAGCCGGTCGACGCGGCCGAGAACCGCCGACGCTGGCAGGCCGTCGGCGTCGGGCTGGTCGCCGCGTTCATGACGCTGCTCGACGTGAGCATCGTCAACGTCGCGGTGCCGTCCATCGACCGCGCGCTGGACGCCTCGCCGAGCGACCTGCAGTGGGTCCTCTCGGGGTACGCGCTCACCTTCGGCCTGGTGCTCGTACCGGCCGGCCGGTTCGGAGACTTCCGGGGCCGCCGTAACGCGTTCGTCTTCGGGATCGCGTTGTTCACCGTGACCAGCGCGCTCGCCGGCCTGGCGACCTCACCCACCTGGCTGGTCGCCGCCCGGCTGCTCCAGGGCGCCGCCGCGGGCATCATCAATCCCCAGGTGATCGGGCTGATCCAACAGCTGTTCCGGGGTCCGGAGCGGGCCCGCCCCTTCGGACTGCTCGGCGCGACCATCGGCATCTCCACCGCCGTCGGGCCACTGCTCGGCGGGCTGCTCATCGCTCTCGGCGGCGAGGAGCACGGATGGCGGTGGGTCTTCTTCGTCAACGTGCCGGTCGGCATCGTCGCGGTCATCCTGGGTTGGCGGCTGCTGCCCGGTCGACCCGACGGTCAGCCCGGCCGCCGTCGACTCGACCCGGTCGGTGTGCTGCTGCTCGGCGTCGGCGTGGTGCTGATCCTGCTGCCCCTCGTGCAGGAGCAGCAGTGGCGTACGCCGTGGAAGTGGGCGCTCATCCCGGCCGGCCTGGCGGTGCTGGTCGCCTTCGGCCTGTGGGAGCGGTGGTACGCGCGACACCGCGAACCGCTGTTCGACCTGCGCCTGTTCACCTTCCAGTCGTACACGCTCGGATCGCTCATCGCGCTCATCTACTTCGGCGGCTTCACCGCGATCTTCTTCATCTTCACCCTGTTCCTGCAGAACGGGCTCGGCTACAGCGCGCTCGTCGCCGGTCTCGCCATCACCCCGTTCGCGCTCGGGTCCGCCGCCGCGTCCGCTCTGGGAGGACGCATCGTCAACCGGTTCGGCCGGCCCCTGGTCGCCATCGGCCTGCTCGCCGTGGTGATCGGGCTGGCCGCCACGGTGCTCGCCCTGCACCTCGCGCCGGACGCCCCGGCGCCCTGGGTCACGGCCGGTCCGCTGCTCGTCGCCGGCATCGGCAGCGGCCTGGTCATCGCCCCCAACCAGACGCTGACCCTCGCCCAGGTGCCCGTCCCCCAGGCGGGCAGCGGGGCGGGCATGCTCCAGACCGGTCAGCGGATCGGTGCGGCGGCCGGCATCGCCGCGGTCGGCTCGATGTTCTTCTCCTCGCTGGCCGACAGTCGCGGCGACTGGACGGCGGCGTTCGAAAAGTCGCTGCTACTCGCCACCGGCATCATCGCGCTCGCGCTGATCGCGGCGTTGATCGACATCGTGCGCAATCACCGCCACTGAGACGCCGCACGCCTGTAGACACGGCGATGGCCGGCACCCGTTGTCGGGTGCCGGCCATCGTCTTCGTTCTTAGCTGTTCCAGTACTGGCCAACCAGGTCGGTGGCCTGCTGCTCCCACTGGGCGTACGCGTCGGGGTAGGCCGAGACCTGCACGGTCTGCGCGGCGTCGGTCAGGGGCATGTCCTGCCACCCGTCGACCTGCTTGAGGCCCTTGAGGAACGCGGTGGTGGAGTACTCGGGGTTGGTGATCTGCTCCGGGGTGCCCCAACCGCTGGTCGGGCGCTGCTGGAACAGGCCGAGGGAGTCGTGGTCGTTGGCGTCGCCGAGGTGACCCAGGTTCTCCAGCTTCGACTCCTGCAGGCTCGTCGCGATCGAGATGACCGCGGCGCGCTCGGGCAGGCCGGCCTTCTTCGTGGCCGCGATGATGGCCTTGACGTTGGCGGTCTGCTCACCGTTGAGGGTGATGTGCGACTGGTCGCCCTGCGGCTTCGGCGCCGCGGCCTGCACCGCTGCGGCGGTGGCGGGCTTGGCGTCCACGGCCGGGTTGGCGTGGGCGGCGATCGGGCCGGCGAACACGCCGCCGGCGAACGCGAGACCAGCAACGGACAGCATGCTCTTACGGAAGATCGTGTTCATGAGGGGTTGCTCCTTCGGGGGTAGGAAACACCCACATGTCACCGTTGGGGGGGATCAGGTGACGGGGGTGTGCGCACCTCGTCCGGCGCGTGCAAAGTCTGGGGGGCGGCGGCCTGCGAGCCGGGGGGCTCGGGCGCCGCGGACCGGGTACAACGACCCGGGGGCCGGGGCCATTCCCGCAGGCGGGCGGCCCGTGGCGGTCTGGGTGCAACGACCTGCGGTCCGGGGTCATTCCCGGGGACCGGCGGCCCGCGAGGGGCGGGACTCGTTCGCGCCGGGTCCATGTGTAACGACTCTCGGCCCGCCACGATTCCCGCCCACGGGTGCAGCCGGTCACCACACACGCCCCGAAACCGGACATGGCGCCCGGCCAGGTCGATCAGACCGGGTGATCGACTCGGGGTCGCCGAAGTCGGGGCATCCGGGACCGTTCGACACCCCCACATCGGCGACCTCGTGTCGATCACGACACCACCGGCAGCACCGGCGGAGCGGCGGTCCCACGCCTCCAGGCCAGACCGGACAAAACGGCCCGCCGACTCGCGACCCCCTCCCCGCGAGGTCGATCGACCCCAGGTGATCCACTCCAGATCGCCGAACCCGGGGCATCCGGGACCGTTCGACACCCCCACATCGGCGACCTCGTGTCGATCACGAGACCACCGGCAGGACAAACGGGCACCCGCCTTGCGGCGGATCGCGTTAGCCCCACGTCGGCGACCTGGAGCGGATCATCGCCAGCCCGAACGGCCCCCTGCGACCCGTGTCGGCGACTAGGCGGGGTGTCATGTCCCGCGGTCGACGCCCCGTGACGGCGATCTGGAAGTCGATCGCGCCGGACGGTATCGACCGGGCGAACACGACATCACCTACGACGTACGACTGGCGCCCGTCGGGACATCCGACGGGCGCCAGTCTGGGGTACGTCCGGGGCACTGCCCGGTCGATGGTGCCGGTTAGTGCGCGGCTCCGCCGAAGCGCTGGCGGCGACGCCAGGCCAGGGTCAGCAGCAGCATGATCGCGCCGGCGCCGACGAGGCCGCCGCCGAGCTTCATGGGCGTGCCGATGCTGTCACCGGTGACGGGCAGCGGCTGCTTGCGGTGCAGCACCCGCAGCTCGGTGGTCGCGGTCCGGCCGGACTCGCGGCCCGTGGCGGTGAAGGTCAGCAGACCGGTCACCGACGGCTTGTAGCTCTTGGTGAAGCGCCCCTGGGCGTTGGTGTACGCCGTGAAGGTGAGCGGCGCGCTGGCCTGGTACGCCACCGGCGCCATGGCCACGGTGGTGCCGTCGCTGCGGCGAGCCGGCGCGTTGCCGACGGCCGGGGCAGCGAGGGGGGTGACCGTCACGGAGATGTCGACGGTCTCGTTGGGACCGAAGCCCGTGCCGGTGAGCACGACCGTCTCGCCCAGGAAGATCGTCGGTCGGTTGACGGTCAGGGCTGGCGGCTGCGGCGCGTACGGCGGCGGCTGGGTCGGGCCGGCGGACGTGCTGGGCGTCGGCTGAGCCGGTGCCGCCCCCGCTGCCGTCGGCACGGCCACCACGGCCAGACCGACCGTGAGCGCCATGATGATGCGGGATAGCCGCATGATTGGTTCCCTCCTACTGGTCACAGCTTGGTGCGGAATGAACTTGGGTGGTCCAGGGGCTGGCGGTGGGGGTCAGCCACAACTCGGCCTGCCCGACGCCGGTCTTGGCCGTCAGGACGGTGACCTCCAGCGCCCTCTCGACGCCGGGGGCGATGTCGACGCTGGCCGTCGCCACCTGGCGGCGGCGTTCGGTGCCGCTGCCCAGTGCCGTCTCGGTCCCGTCGAGCCGGGCGTCGAGCACGGAGCCGCCGGCCGGGCTGAAGATCGACACCAGCGTGCGAACGGTGTACGGATCGCCAGCCAGACCGAGGCCAAGGATCGATTTGCTGAGCCCTGACTTCGGCGCCGTCGAGCGCAGGGTCACCCGTAGCCGGAGCTCGCGGCGGCCGTCCGGCCGGCATTCGCCGACCGTGAGGCTCGCCGTCGGCCGCAGGTAGTAGCCGAGCTTCGCGCCGCTGCCGTCGTTGAGGAACACGCCGACCGTCGGCACGGTGTCCTGTTCCGGGAGCGTCCCGGCCATCCGGCTGGTGCCGAGCGTCCGCTGTTCTTCCGGGTGAGCACTCCAGAACAATATCCGGCGTTCCGTGATAGCACGGTCAAATGCGGACAACAACACCCGTGGGTTGACATTCTTCTTGAAGAAGGCGTCAAACACCGCGGCGGCCGACGACGCGAAGTACGCGTCCTGCTGCGCGGTGTCCAGCCGCTGGTAGGTCTCGTTGAGCAGGGTCTGCACGACCTTCTCGCTCGCCAACGGCACCCCACCGGGCACCAGCACCGGACCGGTCGCCTTGAGCAGGTAGGACAGCACCACCGGATCCACGGCGAGCACACCGTCGACAACGGTGCCGGTCTTGCGCCGGTACATCTCCCGGTACAGGGCGGCGGCGGTCGGAAAGTGCGGAGTCAGGTTCACGTCGGCGGGATAGATGCCGGGCAGGTCGGTCCAGATCGCCCGGGTCTCGGCGGGCAGCTTCAACGCCGGGCTGAACTGGCCCAGGGACCCGCTGCTGCCCTGTCGGCCCATCCGGACCTGCCCGTTCTCGGCCTCGATCATGGCGTACGCGCCGAACATGCCTCCGGTCGCGCGGAGCTCGGCCAGGTTCTGCGAGACGAGCAGGTAGCGCCGCGGGCCACCGGCGCCGAGCAGCGGCGGCAGCAGTCGCGCTCCCTGGTCGGCCGCGGCGGTGAGGCTGGCCAGCCGGTCGATCTCGCCACGCAGGTCGGTCAGCGCCTGGCGTACCTGGCCGACCAGCTTGTCGGCCGGCACGGTGGCCAGGTCCCGACGGGTGCCCTGCACCGAGTCGTTGACCCGGGTCAGCTCGGCGGAGACCGACGTGAGCCGGGGCAGGTTCAACCGTCCGCCGGCCGGGACGAGGCTGGTCAGGTCCGTGCGGAGCAGGCTGGGAAACGCCTGCCGGGCCAGGTCGTCGATGGCGACGGCGATCAGCCGGACCGCGTCCAGATCATCGCCGGCCACCGGCGTGTGCCGACCGAGCTTCCAGCTCGGGTCGGACGTGGCGGCCCGGGCCGCGCCGGACTGCTCCTGCAGGGCGGAGAGGGTGCGCAGGGCGCGGTCGGTGTCCCCGCCGACGACCTGGGCGCTCAGCTCCCGGGCCAGGCCGGCGGCGTTGAGCAGGTGGGCGCGTGCCTGCCACCCGCGAAAGCCGATCCATCCACCGGCGGCGAGCACCAGCGATCCGACGACGAGCGCGCCGAGCAGGGCCCGCCGCAGCCGCGCCCGGCGGCGACGCCGGGACCGGCTTCGTCGTCGACGCGGTCGTTCGCTCTCCGTCACACCACACTCCCGATCCCGGAATCGGACAGTCTGTCGGATTCCCTGACGTTCTTAGCACGTTACGAGGACTCTCGTACCGTTATGGCAATTCTCGTCCTTTACGCGAGGTTTCCTCGCGGTGCCGTCGCCCCCTGCGGGACGCGGCCGGCGGCCTCGTGCAGCAGCCGTTCGATCCGGTCCACGCCGGCCGGCAACGACATCTCCCGCAGGTACGTCTGCCGCCCCCGGCGACCCATCTCGGTGCGCGCGGGCGGCGGGATGGTGGCGGCCAGCCAGAACCGGTCGGCCAACGCGGTCCAGTCCTCGGGAGGGCAGGACAGCCCGGCTCGGGCGCGTTCGACCAGCTCGACGGTGTCCCCGCCGGCTGACGCGACGACCGGCGCGGCGCACGAGAGCGCGGCCTGGAGCTTGCCCGGCACCATGCCGCGAAGCTCGGGCAGGTCGCGCAGCATGATCAGCTGGTAGTCGGCAGCGGCGTACAGCTCCGGCATGTCGACAGGCGACCGTCGTTCGAGGAAGCGGACGTTCTCCGCCTTGAGTTCGGCGGCGAGCCCCCGCACCCGCCGCTCCTCCGCGCCCGAGCCGACCAGGACGAGGTCCATCGTGCGGTCCAGCGCCGCCGCGGCCCGTACCGCCGTCTCCAGGCCCTGCCGCGGTCCGATGGTCCCGGCGTGCATGACCACGCACCGGCGATCCCGGCGGACCATCTGCCGGGCCGCCGCGCCGGGCGTTGCCGGGTAGAAGATGCGCTCGTCGGTCCAGTTGAGGACCAGACGGACCCGGCCCGGATCGGCACCGGCCGCGACCACCAGGTCGCGCATCGACGGCGCGGCCACGGCGACCCGCGTGGCCGACCGGTAGATGCGGGTCATCGCGGCGTCCATCCGCGCCATCCACCGGCCGCCGCCGGCCGCGTCGACGCCGTCGCGAGCCCAGACATCCTGTACGTGCAGCACGGACGGCACCCGCGCGAGGAGCCGCAGGACGGCGGCGGTGGCGAACGTGGTGGCCGGCAACTGGAAGACGTAGAGCGCGTCCACGTCACCCAGGAACCGGCGGGCCGCCAGCGAGGCGCTCCCGGCGAACGACAGGTAGCTGGCCATCCGCGCCGCGGTGGAGGTGGCCCCGCCGGAGACGCGCGGCACCCGGCGAACCGACAGTCGGTCGCTGTGCGTCTCGTGGTGCCACCGCTGCCGCCACCCTGGATAGACGTGCCCGCCGGGATAGTCGGGAAATCCGGTGAGTACGCGGACCTCGTGCCCGCGCGCGGCCAACTCCTCGGCCAGGCTGCCGGGGATGAACGCCGGCTCGGGCGGGAAGTGGTACGACAGGATGCCGATCTTCATGGCTGCACCGCCAGGGGGCGCGGATCGGGCTCGGTCGGCGCGGCACCGCGTCCGGCGGATCGACCCGCGTACGATGCTGGCAACCCTTCCCCGCGCGCCCAGCGGCGTCGACGCACCGCCCTCACGGTGCGCCGGTCCCTGCCCGCATCCACGAAAGGGCTCCCGATGGTCGACCGCGTTCTGTTCGTCTGCCACGCCAACCTGTGTCGCTCGCCGATGGCCGAGCACCTGGCCCGACGGCTGCTGGCCGACCGTCCCGTGCTGGTGTCCAGCGCCGGCACCGACGCGATGGACGGGTTGGCCATGCACCCGTACGCGGCGGAGGTCGTGGTCGAGGAGGGCGGCGACCCGACGGCCTTCAGCAGCCGTACGCTGCGTGCCGAACAGCTGACCGATGCGACGCTCGTGCTGACCGCGACGCGGCGGCAGCGGTCGGTGTGCACCTCGCTCGCGCCCGGCGCGCTGCACCGGACGTTCACCCTGCGGCAGTTCGGCCGGCTGGCGGCGGCGGCCGAGGCGCCCGTCGGCGCGGCTGACGATCCGCTCGGGGCCGCCATCGCCGCCGCCGCCCACGCCCGGGGGCGGTTGCAACCCGCCGCTCCGGACGCGGACGACCTGCGGGACCCGATCGGCGGTACCGTCGCCGACTTCCGTCGCTGCGCCGAGGAGATCGAACGCTCGCTACGACCCCTCGCCGCGCTCATCGGGGCAGCCGGGTGAGTTCCTGGGTACGGTCGCTGACGCCGTTGTTGACCCCGGCGTCCTCACTGTGCCGGGCCGCGGTGGCCCGGCCGGTGGGGACCGACGGCGTGGCGGTCGAGGCGACCACCCGGTAGGCCTCGTACTGGTACGCCTCGGCCTTGGCCACCTTGGCCATGTTGAGCACGCAGCCGAGCAACCGCACCGAGACCGAGTGCAGCGACCGGGCCGCCGCGGCGACCTGGGCCCGCGACGTACGGCCCTGCTGGCTCACCAGCAGCGCGCCGTCGGCCTGGACGGCCACCACGACGCCGTCGGTCACCGCGAGCAGCGGCGCGGTGTCGATGATCACGATGTCCGCGGACTCCCGCAGCGCGAGCAGCAGATCCGCCATCGCCTTGGACCCGAGCAGCTCGCTCGGGTTGGGCGGCGCGGAGCCACTGGGCAGCACCAGCAGGGACTTGTCTCCCCAGCGCTGCACCACGTCACCGACCTGGACGTCGCCGACCAGCACGTCGGTGAGGCCGACACCGGCATCCAGGCCCAGGTAGTCGTCCACCTTCGGGCGTCGCAGGTCGGCGTCGACCAGCAGCACACGCCAGCCGGCCTCGGCCAGCGCGATGGCCAGGTTGCACGACATGGTCGTCTTGCCCTCGCCCTGCAGGGCGCTGGTGACGGCGATGACGCGAGCCGGCTCGTGCACGTCCACGAAGCGCAGGTTGGTCCGTAGCTTGCGGACCGCCTCGGCACGGGCCGACGTCGCGGCGTCGCCGACGATCAGCGGGGCCGAGCGGGCCGCGCCCTCGAAGGGGATCTCGCCGAGCAGTGGGCTTCCGGTGGCGCGTTGCAGGCCGGCGGCGTCGCGCAGACGGACGTCGGCGACACCGCGCAGGATCGCCAGGCCGACGCCGAGGACGAGACCGAGCAGACCGCCGAGTACGAGGTTCCGCAGCGGCTTCGGCGAGACGGGGCTCGTGCTGACCCGGGGGCCGCTGACCACCTCGATCTTGATGGGCGCCTTGCCCTCGGGTGGCGTCTCGACCTTCTGGACGAGTTCGACGAACTTCGCGGCGAGGGTCTCGCTCACCCGCAGCGCGCGGGCCTGGTCGGTGTCGGTGATCGAGGCACGCAGCAGGACGGTGCCCGTCTCGGTGGAGGTGGTCACCCGGCGCTGCACCTCGTCGGCGGTGAGCCCGACCGGCGTCTCGGCCGCCACGCTCTGTGCCAGGCGGTCGCTGCTGAGCAGGTCGGCGTACGACTTGACGCGCTGCTGGAGGAACAGCCCGCCCTGGTAGGCATCGCTGACGCCCTGGTTGGGGGTGGTGACGAAGAAGGTCACCGAGGCGACGTACCGGGGCTGGGCCCGTACGGTCACGAACGCCGAGACGCCCAGGGCCACCATGATCGTGACCAGCACGACCCACCAGTGCCGACGCACGTGACGCAATTGGCGGAGCAGGTCCATCAGGCTTGCCTCCGGACGGGTCCGGTTACGCCAAAGAACTTCACGAAAACCCCCAAGGTCGTCTGTCAACTCGTGAAACCATTAAAGCCCCTCATAGGACTTATGTCCGGAGTTATGTATTTTCGGCGTTAGCGTGTGCGCTCCCGCATGACCAACCCGACAAAGGGCCATTCGGCAGCGGCGACGCCCGGAAAAGTCGGCGACCGATTCCCCACGCCGATCTCGCTCGCCCTGTCGCGCCCCACGATCACGGCGGTGCCGACGCCGACCGGATAGGGTCAGGGGCGGTGTGCCGGGAAGTCTGGTCGGCGATTGGATCTTTGCCGTCCCGACACCAGAGGTGAGCCCCTTCATGACCGGCCGTACCCCCCATCGCGACCGACTCTTCTCGCGGTCGTCCTGGCCGGAGGCCCGGCACCTGGCCGACGTGCTGCGCACCGAGACGGTCGGCGGCGCCCTGCTGCTGCTCGGCGCCGTCCTCGCGCTGATCTGGGCGAACTCGCCGTGGAGCGAGGCGTACGTCCGGCTCGGGGCCTGGGTGCCCTGGCCGGGCGGCGAGCGCTGGCACCTCGACCTGAGCCTCGCCACGTGGGCCGCCGACGGCCTGCTCGCCATCTTCTTCTTCGTGGTGGGCCTGGAACTCAAGCGCGAGTTCGTCGCCGGGGACCTGCGTGACCCGCGACGCGCGGCGCTGCCGGTGGTGGCGGCGCTGGGGGGAATGGCGCTGCCAGCATTGATCTACGTGGGCGTGCTCCTCGGCACGGGTGGCGAGGGACTGCGGGGCTGGGCCATCCCGACCGCCACCGACATCGCCTTCGCGCTGGCCGTCCTCGCGGTGGTCAGCTCACACCTGCCCCAGGGCCTGCGCGCCTTCCTGCTCACCCTGGCCGTGGTCGACGACCTGTTCGCCATCACGATCATCGCGGTCTTCTACACCGCCGACTTCCACCCGCTGCCGTTGCTCGCCGCGCTCGTCCCGATCGGGCTCTTCGCCTGGCTGGTGCGCCGGGGCCGGACCTGGTGGTGGGCCCTCGTTCCGCTCGCGGTCGCCACCTGGGCGCTGGTGCACGCCTCCGGGGTGCACGCCACGGTCGCGGGCGTGCTGCTCGGCTTCACCGTGCCGGTGCTGACCCGCGCCCCGGGCGGCACCACGGCGACGGCCGACCGGGCGGAGTCGGGCGGCGCGGACGCGGGCGGGCTCGCCGCGCACCTGGAGCACCGCTGGCGACCCGTGTCCGCCGGCTTCGCCGTACCGGTCTTCGCCCTCTTCGCGGCCGGCGTGACACTTCGGGGCACCGATCTCGGGGCCCTGCTGACCGACCCGCTGGTGCTCGCCGTGGTGGCCGGCCTGGTGCTCGGCAAGAGCATCGGGATCTTCGGCTCGACCTACCTGCTGGCCCGGTTCACCCGCGCCGAGCTGGACGAGGACATCACCTGGTCCGACCTGTTCGGCATCGCCCTGTTGGCCGGGGTCGGATTCACCGTCTCACTGCTCATCGGCGACCTGGCGTTCGGCGCGGGCAGTACGGCCGACGAGCGGGTCAAGGCCGCGGTCCTCACCGGGTCGGTGATCTCCGCGGCGCTCGCCGCCGCCGTGCTCGTCCGCCGCAACGCCGCGTACCGGCGGGTGGCCGAGAAGGAACGACTCGACGCCGACGGCGACGGGGTGCCCGACGTCTACCAGCGGCCCGGCCGGGACTGACCGGCCCGGGCGACGACGCGCCGTGATCAGTGGCGGCGGTCGTGCGGCGCCCGCTCCTCGCTCTCGTCCGCGAGGGCGTCGGTCGTGGGGGCGGTGAGATCGTCGGCGGGGACCGCCACCTCCTCCGCGAGGTCCTGCTCGTCGGGCTTGCCGCCGGGCTGCGGCTCGGGAGCGGTGGCGCCGCCGGCGTACCCGTACTCGTTCGGTTCGTCGTGCCGGCTCATGTGGCTATCCTCCCGCTTTTCCCTGTTTCTCTGGTACCGCCCACGGTAGGCGGTGATCGCCGTCCCCGCAGCGCGGCGGGGATTGTCGGCGCGACCACGGCGGCGGGAGACTCAGCGCCGCCGCGAGCAGCTGACGCAGCGCGACGATCGCGGCGGTGGAGGCCAGCCCACCCCACGCCGGATCCCCGGCGAGTCGCAGCAGGCCGGCCGCCGTCAGCAGGTCCAACAGCACGCGTACGGCCACCCGCACGTCGCCGGTGCACACCGCCGTGACGACGCCGGCGACCAGAGCCAACGCGGTCACCGCCTCGACCAGTCCGGTGATCACGTCCGCCGCTGCCCGTCGGCGACCTGCCGTTGCTCCTGCCGGATCTCCCGGCCCAGGAAGTAGTTCAGCGCCGTCCGGATCGTGGCGATCGCCGCCAACTGGCCGATCTGGGTGAACGACGGCGACACCGCGGTCCGCAGCACGTCGGCCGCGAGCTGGAACTCCAGACCGAGCGTCAGGAACCGGCCCAACGACAGGCGGATCGGGGTGAAGACGGCGGCGGTGCGGTGCCGCAGCCCTTCGGCCACGAACCGCACCGCCGCCCAGAGCGCGCCCACGACGATCACCAGGGCACCGGCCGCCTCCACCACGGCGACCAGCACCTGGTCGCCGTGGCGCAGCAGCTCCGCCGGCTCCACTCGCAGGCGTTACCCGCCACCGGGGCGGCTAGTCGGCGCTCAGGTCAGCTCGTTGACGGCCTCCAGGATCAGCCAGAGGCCACTGATGGCGAAGAGCACCGCGGCCCCGTACCTGATGGTCTTCTCCGGCAGACGGCGGCCGAGCATCCGGCCGACGAGGATGGCCAGCGCGTCCGCGGCCACCATGCCCACGGTGGAGCCGAGCCAGGTGCCGAACCAGCCGTACTTGGTGGCCAGGGTGATCGTCGCGAGCATCGTCTTGTCGCCCAGCTCGGCCAGGAAGAACGCCACCGACACCGCCACGATCGCGGTCTTGCTGGTCTTCTCGGCCTTGCGCTTCTCCTCCTCGGTGAGCTTGTCACCGCGCAGGGTCCACGCGCCGAAGCCGAGGAACGCCACGCCGGCCACCAGCGAGATCCAGTCGGTGGGCAGCACCGCGCCGAGGCCCGAGCCGATGGCGACCGACGCCAGGTGCACCACCGCCGTGGCGACGGTGATGCCGATCAGCACCGGAATGGGCTTGAACCGCGTGGCGAACGTCAACGCCATCAACTGGGACTTGTCCCCCAGCTCGGCGACGAAGATGACACCGAAGCTGATGACCAGCGCGGCGAGGAATCCCTCCATGACAACCTTCCCGTTCACGCCGGGAGGAGGTACGGGGGCGCCCTCGACCCGGCTGCGACAGCCTGAGTCGAAGGTCTCGCCCGCCCCGGAGACCGGGGCCGCGTGGCCGGATGCGAAAACGCACCAGTATGTCGACCACGACATTGGGGGCTACTCCCCTTCGCGCGACCAGCCTAACCGATCAGTGAGCGGGCCGGACGTCGCGGGTGAAGAGGCTCACCGCGCCCGCGCCAGCGTCACTCCGAAGAGCCCGTCCGGGTCGGTCCAGAAGTGCGACGCCGCGAAACCCGCCGCCGCAAGTTCGGCGGCCACCCCCTCCGGGCGGAACTTCGCCGACACCTCCGTCCGCAGCTCCTCCCCCGCGTCGAACACCACCGAGAGGTCCAGCACGCGGACCCGCATCGGTCGCGTCGCCCGCAGACGCATCTCGATCCACTCCCGCTCCGGGTCCCACCGGGCGACATGCGCGAACGCCTCCGGGTCGAAGTCGGCCCCCAACTCCCGGTTGATCACGTGCAGCACGTTGCGGTTGAACTCGGCCGTGACCCCGGCCGCGTCGTCGTACGCGGGCACGATCACCGAGGGGTCCTTCACCAGGTCGGTGCCGAGCAACAGCCAGTCGCCGACCTCCAGCGCGGCGCGCATCGCGGCCAGGAAAGCGGCCCGCTCGGCCGGCAGCAGGTTGCCGATCGTGCCGCCCAGGAACACCACCAACCGTCGCCCGCCGGTCGGCAGCCGGTCGAGCTGACGGGTGAAGTCGCCCACGATCCCCCGGACCCGCAGCCCCGGATAGTCGGCGGCGATCTGCGCGGTCGACCCGAGCAGGGCGCTGACCGAGACGTCGAGCGGGACGAAGGTGCCCAGCCCGCCCCGGCGGGTGAACGCGTCCAGCAGCAACCGGGTCTTCTCCGACGAACCGGAGCCCAGCTCGATCAGGGTCTTAGCGCCGGTCAGCGCCGCCACGTCGTCCGCGTGCGCGGCGAGCACCGTCCGCTCCGCCCGGGTCGGGTAGTACTCGGGCAGCCGGGTGATCTCCTCGAACAGCTCGCTGCCCCGCGAGTCGTAGAACCACTTCGGCGGCAGCCACTTCGCCTCGGCGGTCAACCCCGCCCGGACGTCCGCCCGCAGACCACGCTCCAGGTCCTGCGGCTCAAGGTAGATCTCCAACGGTTCCGCGCTCATCGCCCCCGCCTCTTTCCTGTTCGTCAGACACCTCGCCGAGCTCGCCGACAACGCTCATCCCGCCGGCAGTCCGCACACCCGCACCTCGTCCGGCGTGGCGGTGACCAGTCGCTGCTGCGGCACCGGCCGCCACCCGGGGTCGTCGTCGTGCGGCTCGGACGCCACCACCACCGAGTCCGTGCCCGCACGCACCGACAGCGCGTGCCCGACCGCGGTGGCCACCGCCCGCCGTCCGTCGGTGAGCAGCAGATTCAGCCGCGACCCCGGGGCGGCGGCGGCGACCTCGACCACCGTCCGGCCGACCGCCTCCGCCGGGTCGTCGCCCGCGCGCAGCCGATGCCGGACCAGCGCCCACAGCAACGCCGAGTCGGTGGCCGCGTCCAAGGTCAGCAGGTCACGCACCGGCAGGCCGGAGGCGAGCGGCACCATCGAGTCGGGCCAGCCCCGGATCACACCGTTGTGGCTGAACAGCCACCGGCCCTCCGCGAACGGCGCGGCCGCGCCGTCGACCACCGCCATCCCCACGGTGGCCGACCGGACCGCCGCGAGCACCGCGCCGGACCGGGTCACCGCCGCCAGCTCGGCGATCGTCGGGTCGCTCCAGATCGGCTGGGCACGCCGGTACCGCACCGGAGCGCCGTCGTCCGGATACCAGCCGACGCCGAACCCGTCGGCGTTGATCGTGCCGCCGCCGCGCATGTCACGCGGCGCCCAGGACTGACGGACCAGCGCGTACGCCGGCTCGAACAGCACCTCGGCCAACGTGACCGGCGGGCCGAGGTAGACCAGGTGACGGCACATCAGCGCGCCCCACGTGGCACCGGACGCCTCACCGCGGCGACTCGTCCGGACGAGCGTCGCGGGCGCAGCGGAAGCCACTGAAGATCTGCCGCCGGATCGGATAGTCCCAGTTGCGGAACGTCCCCCGGCACGCCGACCGGTCCGTGCCGAACGAGCCGCCGCGCAGCACCCGGTGGTCGTCGCCGAAGAACACCTCGGAGTACTCGCGGTACGGGAACGCGGTGAAGCCGGGATGACCGGTGAACGTGCTCGACGTCCACTCCCAGACGTCCCCGATGAGCTGGTGCACACCCAGCGGCGAGACACCGGCCGGGTACGCGCCCACCGGCGCCGGCCGCAGGTGACGTTGGTCGAGGTTGGCGTGCGCCTCGGTCGGGTCGTCGTCACCCCAGGGGTAGCGGCGGGACCGCCCGGTCGCCGGGTCCCACCGCGCCGCCTTCTCCCACTCCGCCTCGGTCGGCAGACGCTTACCGGCCCACGTCGCGTACGCCTGCGCCTCGTGGAAACACACGTGCACCACCGGCTCGTCGGGGCGTACCGGGTCCCATCGGCCGAACCGCCGGTACGCCCAGCCGTCGCCGTCGCGACGCCAGTGCAGAGGCGCGACGAGTTGCTCACGCACCCGGTGTTCCCAGCCCGCCACGCTCCACCACCGCCGGTCGGAGTAGCCGCCGTCGGCGATGAACGCCTCGTACGCGCCGTTGGTGACCGGTGTGGCGTCGATGACGTACGCGGGCAGGTGGACCTGGTGCGCGGGCCGTTCGTTGTCCAGCGCCCAGGGATCGGTGTCGGTGCCCATCGTGAACTCCCCGGCGGGCACCAGGACCTCCCCGCCGGCCCGCACTGCCGGCTCGGGGGGCGGCGGAGCGTGCAGGACCGCCGCGCCCGCCCGCAGCTGGTGGGTCGCGAGCATGGTCTCGTCGTGCTGCTGCTCGTGCTGCACGATCATGCCGAAGGCGAACCCGTCGGCGACCAACGGCCGGTCGGTGAAGCGCACCGCGTCGAGCAGGTCGTACACCTTGTCGCGGACCGTGCCCACGTAGGCGCGCGCCTCCGCCGGCGGCAGCAGGGGCAGCCGCGGGCGGTCCCGGCGGGGCTGCTTGAACGCGTCGTACAGGTCGTCGATGTCGCGGCGGACCGGCTCACGGCCGCCCACGTCGCGTACCAGCCACAACTCCTCCTGGTTGCCGACGTGCGCCAGATCCCAGACCAACGGCGACATCAACGGAGAGTGCTGGCGCATCAGGTCGTCGTCGTCGACCGCCTCGGTCAGCAGGGCCGTGCGGGAGCGGGCCCGCGCCAACTCCTCCGCGATCCGCCCCCGCAACAGCTCACCGTCGGCATGGTCCGTCGTACTCACGCTCACCGTCGTCCCTTTCGTTTGAGGCTCACTATGGCGGCCAGTCGCAGCCGTACGCCGTCGTGGATGTCGTCGACCGTGCCGCCCGGGAGCTCCAGACGAGGCAGGGCGGCCAGGGCCAGGTCGAGGAGCGCGGCCGCCGCGGTGGCCAGCGCCGGGTCGGACAGGCCTCGGCGGGCGGCGGCAGACCAGCGGTGCGCCACCGGGGCGCCGATCGTGTACGCCGCTCGGACGGTGCCCGCGTCGCTGAACAGCGCGCTCAGCACCGCCAGCGGTAGCCGCCAGTCCCGGTCGGGCTGGGCGTCCAGATACCGCAGTTCCAGGTAACCGCGCGGACGCACCGGCGGGAAGAGGGTGCTGACGTGGTAGTCGAGGTCGTCGGTGGTGGGCGGGCGGGGCAGCGCGCCGTCCAGCCAGTCGGCGAAGGTGACCCCCGGCGGCGGGGTCCAGTCCGGGCCGGGCCGACGCAGGCACAGCAGCGGCGCGGCGAGCACGTAGCGCTCCCAGGCGGCCATCGGATCGTCGTCCGCGTGGTCGGGCGTCCACACCGGGCGGGTACGCGCCGGGTCGATCGCCAGCCAGGCGGCCATCCGCGCGGAGGCCCAACCGGTTCGCCGCCCGGCGTGTCGACCGGCCGAGGCGAACGCCGCGAGCAACGGTGGGCCGACGGCGTGCGCCGCCGCCCAGCGCGGCGCGACCTGGTCCGGCTCGCCGATGTCGAGGCACACCTGGAGGCCGGCGGTGCTGTACATCATCGTCCGGCCGGCCGGACCACGCCGGTCGAAGGCGCGGCGCATGGCGCGGTAGCGGGGAGTGTCCAACACCGGGCGGGGCCGGCGGTGCGGGTCGATGCCGCTGCGCCCGAGGGTCAGCCCGGCGGCGGCCAACAGGGCCGTGACCTGGGCGATGTCGGCCTCGGTGGCCTGGATCAGCGCGCCGGTCGAGGTGCGCGGCGGGGTGGAGATCTCCAGCTGGCCGCCCGGTTCGAGGGTCACCGTGCCGCCGTGTCGCAGCGGCTCGGCGGGGCTTGCCGGATCCAGCGTGACGGGGCTGTGTCGCCCCAGCGCCGCCCGCAGCCGCGCCCGGTCGACTCCTCGGGCGGGGTCGGCGGCGTCGTGCACGGTCCATTCCAGTTCGACGCCGGTGTACGTGGGAGGGCCGGTCTTGAAGCAGATGCGCGCGAGGTGCCGGCTCGCGGCGGCGGACTCGCGCAGGATCTCGCTCTGGTGCAGCTCCGGCGACGTCACCATCGGTGCAGCCTCCCTCGTCGTGCGACGACCGTGTGCGCCGTGCGTCAGCCCCGGAGCACGGGTGCCACCGTAAACCCGGCCACCGACACTTCCCTTTCCGAGCGTCGACGGGACCGCCAACCCTTGTCTAACAGACGCGTTTCCCGGTGCAGGGCAGAACGAACCGCGCCGTCCGTACGCTCAGTCTCCGGCCGGCCCGACCGGGTGCGAGGGCTTGACCTTCGCCTGACCGGGTGGCGTCGCCCGCGCGGACGGCTCCGCCGGCGGCGACGGTGCCGGCGGCGCGGCCGGAGATGCGGACGGGGACGGGGACGGCGGCGATGGAGAGTGCTTCGCTTCGGGCACCAGCCGCTGGCAGTACTCCTCGACCCCGGGGACCCCGCCGGCGGCCGTCACCAACCGCTCGAAGGCCGGGGTTCGCAGCGCCTTCTCCCGCTGCTCGGGCTTCTTGGCCCGCCACGCGCGGCACAGTCCGTGCACCTGACCGTCGGGCGTCGCGCCGATCGACGGCGAGACGGACACCGAGGGGCGGCCGGGCGGAGTGGACCCACTCGGCGCGGTGGAGGCGGTCGCCGCCGGAGCCGTGGAGCTCGACGGCGCGACGCTCGGCGCGGGAGGCGGGTCGGGCGTTTTCTCCAGACCGGCCGCGGCGAACGCCACCCCCGCCGTGGCCGTGGCGGCCAGCGCCCCGATCCACGCCAGCGCTCCGGCCGTGAGCCGGTGGCGGCGGGGCCGGCGGGCCACGGCGGGCGTCGGCTCGGCGCGGGCGGCACGGAACGCGGCCAGCGCGGCCTCCTCGCCCGCCAGCTCGCCGGGCCGGCCCGGGCCCGCGGCGGCGGCGAGGAGCGGCGCCAGCGGGTCGACGGTCGCGGCCGGGTCGGTCGCCGCGTCGCGGTGGGCGTCGAGCAGCCGTTCGGTCTCGGCACGGCCGGCACGCCGGTCCGGCCGGTACGGGTTCATCCGGAATCCCTTCACGTCAGCCGTCCGCCTGCTCGGCAGGTGAGGTCTGCCGGGAACGCCCGATCCGGCGACGAGGGGGCGGAACCACCTTCGCGTCGACGGCCGGCGGGCCGCCGTCGGCCGGTGCGTCCGGCGCGTCGGACGGGGGCAGCGGGGCGGTGGCGTCACCGTCGACCGACGGCGTCGGTGCGGTCTGCCGGTCCAGCAGGGTGGCGAGTCGACGCAGACCGCGGTGGGCGGCGGTCCGGACAGCGCCGGCCCGGCGGCCGAGCACCCGGCCGGCGGACTCCGCGTCGAGCCCGATCACCGCCCGCAACAACACGGCCTCGGCCTCGCGGGGCGGCAGCGTGGCGATCAGCGCCAGCGCCGCCTCGGTGCTGATCGTCTCGTCGGCCCGCTCGGCGGTGTCGCCGTCGCCGGCCAGGTCGGTGAGCGCCTGCACCGGTACCGGCAGCGACGGTCGTCGCCGCATCCGCCGCAGGTGGTCCATCGCGCGGTTACGGGCGATGGTGACCGTCCAGGCGCGGAACTCGCCGCCGGTGAAGGCGGGCAGGTCTCGGGAGATCTGCAACCAGGTCTCCGACGCGACGTCCTCGGCGTCCGCGCCGACCAGGGCGGTCAGGTAGCGCAGCAGACCCGGCTGGAGGCTGCGGTACAGGAAGCGGAAGGCGTCCTCGTCCCCGGACTGCGCGGCGGTGACCGCGTCGGACAGCTCGGCGGTCATCGGCGGCTCACGGGCCGCCCGGAGCGGATCGACACGACACGCGTCGGCGTCGTGCGCGCGTGGCGAACCGTCGGTCCCACCAACTCCCGCACCCGCACCGCCCTCCGCCGAATCCGATTCGTGCCCGCGTCCGGGCGCCGGCCGGGGCGTCCACACCCGGCGATGGCCCGGGACGCGCCGACAGGCGGCGGCCCGAGCCGGGCTAACGCTAGGAGGGGACGTTTGATGCGACAAGTTGGGATCGCATTACGGAAGAGTGACAATTATCAAGCCGTCCGACCGGCGTGCCGCCGTAACGGACGACGCCTTCCGGGCGCTCCCCGACTCAGGCGAGCCTGCGCGACCACAGCCGGGCAGGCTGACACCGCAATGTGTCAGTTTTTGTGACGCCGCGTCATCGAGGCGTCACACACCGACCCGACCCCGCAGGTCGCCCCCGTCGGCCCGGCGGGTACGGCCCCTCGGCGGCTTCACCACGACGAGCCGATGGTCGCCACTCTGGGTACGGTAATGCTGTGTTGTCATCGGAGGTCGTGCTCAGCGGTCGGTACCGCCTGGACGAACGTGTCGCCACGGGCGGCATGGGCGACGTCTGGCGTGCCTCCGACCTGGTCCTCGGCCGACAGGTCGCGGTCAAGGTCCTGCTGCCGGCGCTGGTCTCCGACCCGGACTTCATCGCCCGTTTCCGGGCCGAGGCGCGGATCATGGCGGCGCTGCGGCACCCCGGCATCGTGCAGGTGTACGACTGCGGCGAGGACGACCTGCCCGACGGCGGCCGGGCCGACTACCTGGTCATGGAGTTCGTCGAGGGCGAGCCGCTGTCCAAGCGGATCGAGGCCGCGGGTCGTCTCGACGTGGCCGAGACGATGTCGATCGTGGCCCAGGCGGGGCACGCGCTGGGCGCGGCACACCGGGGCGGCATCGTGCACCGCGACGTCAAGCCCAGCAACCTTCTGGTGCAGGAGGACGGCACGGTCGTCCTGGTCGACTTCGGCGTCGCCCGCTCCACCAACGTCACCAGCATCACCAGCACCAACGCGGTGCCCGGCACCGCCCTCTACATGGCGCCCGAGCAGGCCGCCGGCCGGCCGGTCAGCGGCGCCACCGACATCTACGCGCTCGGCGCGGTCGCGTACTGCTGCCTCACCGGCGGTCCGCCGTTCACCGGCGACAATCCCCTCCAGGTCGCCGTCCGACACCTGGACGACGAGCCCCCGGAGCTGCCGCACGACATCCCGGAGGCGGTCCGCGCCCTGGTGTCGCGAGCCCTCGCGAAGGATCCGCTGGACCGCTTCACGAGCGGCTCGGCGATGGCCGAGGCGGCCCGTACCGCGGTGACCGGCGGTGAGCCGCCGACGGCGCTGGCGTCGGCGGCGCCGCTGCGCGACGGCGGTCCGGGCACCCGCACCGACGTGCCGGTCGGCGCGGCGGTGGCGGGCACGACCGACGCGGACCGCCCGCGACGGCGCGGGCCGCTGGTCGGCGCGGCGGTGGCCATGCTGGTCGCCCTGGTCGGCCTCGGCGCGGCCCTGGGCGCGGCGCGCAACACCGGCGACGATCCGGCCGTCAAGCTACCGACGAACGCGCCGACGCAGGGGGCGACCGAGCAGGTGGAGTTGCCTGCGGCGAACGAGCAGATGACCAACGACCCGCAACGGCCGAACCGGCCGAGCACCCCGGACGCCACCACGTCCGCGTCCACCAGCGCCACGCCGAGCGCGCAGCCCAGCCAGTCGTCCAACTCGCCGTCGCCGACGCCGAGCGCGACGACCGCGCCACCGCCCAGCGACCCGCCGAAGACCTCGTCGCCACCGAGCAACCCGCCGCCGAGCGACCCGCCGCCCACCACCGACGCCTCGACCGGCCCGGACGACCCGGTGGGCGGCTGACCAGCAGTCCCACCAGCACCGATATCCCCAAACCGGACTTACGTCGCCGAAAACCACTCTAGGCTCTCCGCAGGTCATTTCCACCGTCTGCGGGAGCCCGGGTGAGCGCTGAGAAGCTGGTCGTGATCGGCCAGGGGTATGTCGGACTGCCGCTTGCCATGCGCGCCGTCGAGGCGGGCCTGGACGTCGTCGGCCTGGACGTCGACGCCGACCGGGTGAAGCGGCTCGCGTCGGGTGAGTCGTTCGTCGAGGACATCCCCACCGACCGGCTGGGCCGTGCGTTGAGCAGCGGCCGGTACCGCCCCAGCACCGACTACACCGACGCCGAGGGTTTCGACGTCTGCGTCATCACCGTGCCCACCCCGCTGCGCGACGGCACCCCGGACCTGAGCTTCGTCGAGCAGGCCGGCGTCGGCATCGGCCCGTACGTGCGGCCGGGCTGCACGGTCATCCTGGAGTCGACCACCTACCCCGGCACCACCGAGGAGCTGCTTCGGCCGTTGTTGGAGTCGGCCAGCGGGCTGACCAGCCCCGGCGACTTCCACCTCGGCTACAGCCCCGAGCGGATCGACCCCGGCAACCCGACGTGGCGACTGGAGAACACCCCGAAGGTGGTCTCTGGCATCGACGCGGCGTCGCTGGACCGGGTGCAGGGGTTCTACCAGCGGCTCGTGGAGCAGACCGTCGCCGTCGACTCCACCCGGGTGGCCGAGCTGACCAAGCTGATCGAGAACACGTTCCGGCAGGTCAACATCGCGCTGATCAACGAGCTCACGATGCTCTCGCACCACCTCGACATCGACGTCTGGCAGGCGATCGACGCCGCCGAGACCAAGCCCTTCGGGTTCCTGCCGTTCCGGCCCGGACCGGGCGTCGGCGGGCACTGCCTGCCGATCGACCCGTGCTACCTGTCCTGGCAGGTCAAGCGACGCCTCGGCCGGCAGTTCCGGTTCATCGAGCTGGCCAACGACATCAACCACGAGATGCCCGAGCACGTCGCCCAGCGGATCATGGCAGGGCTCAACCGCGCCGGGCGGGCCGTGAGCGGCGCCCGACTGCTGCTGCTGGGGCTCGCGTACAAGCGGAACACCGGTGACATGCGGGACTCCCCCGCCGTCGACGTGGCCCGCCGTCTGCAGGCGCTCGGCGCCGAGGTACACGCGGTCGAGCCGTACGCGGAGGCCCACCAGATCCCCGCCGGGGTCACCGTCGTCGACCTCACCGAGCGGGAGCTGCGGGCCGCGGACGGCGTCGTCGTGGTCACCGACCACGACTGTTTCGACTACGACCTGGTGGCCCGGCACGCCCGCTACGTCTTCGACACCCGCAACCGGTGCGCCGGAGAGATGGTCGAGCTCCTCTAGGGCGTGCCTTGGACCCGGCACCGCTGGCCGGTCCCGCCGCCGGGGAAGACGGCGGGGCCGGCCGGCGGATGTCGCTTCGGGCGCCCGTGGCCGACCCACGGTCACTGGTCGGCGAGCGCCTCGACGACGGGCCGCGACAGCGCCCGGCGGGCCGGGAGCACCGAGGCGAGCAGAGCGGCCAGCACCGCCACGGCGAGGATCGACCCGAGCTGGCCCAGTGGCAGCACCACGTGGAAGTCCCCGCCGAGGCGGGCCAGCAGCGCCATCCCGGCGGCGCTGACGCCGGTGCCCAGCCCGATGCCGAGGACCGCGCCGACGAGCGTCATGAGGATCGCCTCGACCGCGAGCATGGCCCGCATCCGGCCGCGGGTCAGCCCGACCGCCCGCAGGACGCCGTTCTCCCGGGTGCGCTCGACCACCGACAGGCTCAGCGTGTTGGCAACGCCGACGAGGGCGATCACGACGGCCAGGCCGAGCAGCGCGGTGACGGAGGCCAACAGCATGTCCACCGTGCCGGTGAGCATCTTCTTGTACGCGCCCTGGTCCATGAGGTTCGCCGTCGGGTAGCGGGCGAGCACGGCCTCGATCGCGGCGCGGGCCCGCTCGGCGCTCACGCCGTCGGCCGGGTCGATCTCGGCCAGGAAACCTCGTTCGCGGGGAAAGAGCACGGCGAAGTCCCGGTCGTCGAGCTCGATGACGTGTCCCTCGGGCGCCGCGCTCCCGACCATGGCCGGCGCGTCGTCGGCGACCACCGCGGCCACCCGGAACGCCCGCCCCTCGATGGTGACCGCGGAACCGACCTGCCAGCCGTGCGCCCGCGCCAGTTCCTGGTGCACCAGCACCTGTCCGGGACCGAGTCGGTCGACGTCGCCGGCCACCACGCCGGACAGCGTCCGGCCGACCAGCGCCGGGTGGGCGGCGCGGACCTCGATGTCGCCGGTGACGACGGCGCGCTGCTCGTGCACCACGCCCAGCTCGGGGCGTGCGGCCAGCTCACCGGCGAGCGTGGCGGGCAGATTCTGGCCGATGCCGCTGACCACGACGTCGGTCCCGATCTCGGCGTCGACGCTGCGTTCGATGCCGTCCTTGGTGCTGCGCGCGCCCACCACGAACGCGGACACCAACCCGATTCCGATGACCAGGGCCGTCGCCGTCGCGGCGATCCGACGCGGATTGCGGACCGCGTTCGCCACCGCCAGGTCGACGGTCATGCCGAACACCCGGCGGGCCGGCCAGCCGATCAGCCGGACCAGCGCCGGGACGAGCACCGGACCGAACAGCACGATGCCGAAGAAGGCCAGCACGCCGCCCACCGCCACGAGGAGCACCTGAGCGGCGCTGGCCGCTCCGGCCAGCGCCGCGATCCCCGCGCCCAGCACCACCGCGCCGAGGGCGAGCCGCGCCCGGCCCGCGCCCCGGGCGGGCTGTACGGCGGCGTCGGTCAGCGCGGCCACCGGGGCGATCCTGGTGCCCCGCCAGGCCGGCAGCAGTGCGGCGGCGACGGTGAGCCCGGTACCAAGCAGCAGGCTCGTCAGCACGGTCGAGCCGGCGATGGTCAACCCACCGGAGAGCGGCACGTCGAGTCGCGACATCAGCAGTCGGAGTCCACCGGCGAGAGCCACCCCGAGCAGGACGCCGAGGACGGAGGCGACGAGGCCGAGCACCGCCGACTCCAGGAGCGCGGCCCGGAAGACCTGCCCCCGGGTCGCGCCCACCAGGCGCAGCAGCGCCGTCCGTCGGGTGCGCTGCGCCAGCACGATCGCGAAGGTGTTGGCGATCACGAACCCGGCCACCACCACCGCCACCCCGACGAAGATGAGCAGCAGCATCAGGAACTGGTTCAGGTTGCGGACGGCGTCGTCGACGGCCTCGTCGAGGATCTGCTGACGGCCCTTCACGTCGGCGTCGACGCTCCCGACGGCGGCGCGCAGCCGCTCGGCCAGCGCCGCCTGGGCGGTGTCCGGTCGTGCCGCCACCATGATCCGGTCATAGCCACGTCCGCCGGTGACCGCGAGCGCGTCCGCGCCGACCAGGCCGATGAACGGGCCGCCGACGTCGCGGACGCTGCCCGCCACGTCGACCGTGCCGACCAGGGTGTACGGGCGGGCCGCGCCGCCGGTCCCGCCGACGAGGACCGGAGCGCCGAGCGTGAAGCCCTCCTTCGCCACGGTCGGCGCGTCGAGCACCACCTCGCCCGCGCGGTCGGGCAGGCGACCGGAGACCACGTCGTACGAGCGCAGGGCCGGCTCGGTGGGGATGGCGGCGAGCACGGCGTAGCCGAGCACCGGCCGCCCGTCCGCGCCGAGGAGTCCGCCGTTGCCGAGCAGCTCACCGGCCGCGGCGGCCACACCGTCGACCGTACGCACGTCGTCGACGAGCCTCGCCGGGAGCGGCTGGTGGCCGTCGGGGTAGACGCCGAGGTCGGTGTGCCGGTCGAAGGCGCCGGCCCGCTGGTACGCGCCCGCGCGCATCCCGTCCACGACGATCAGCGTGCCGGCGATGAAGGCGACACCGAGCACGACGGCGAGCGCGGACAGCAGCATGCGCAGCGCCTCGGCGCGCAGCGTACGCAGGGTCAGGCGGATCATGTGCGGGCTCCCGGTGCCGGCGCGGATCGGACCCCTCCGACGCTATGGCCGGTCCGGTCGGATCGATCTCCACCTGTGCTCTCGACCCGCGTACTCCCCAGGTGGCGCACGGCCGCGCCGGCCGTACGACTGCGGTCGTACGGCGGCTCAGCGCCCGGGGGTGACCAGGCCGCTCTCGTACGCCAGCACGACCGCCTGCACCCGGTCGCGCAGGTGCAGCTTCGCCAGGATCCGCCCGACGTGGGTCTTCACCGTCGCCTCCGCCACGTGCGCCTTGGCCGCGATCTCGGCGTTGGACAGTCCCTGGGCGACAAACAACAGGACCTCCCGCTCCCGCTCGGTGAGCTGGGCCAGCCGCGGGTCGGCGGTCGGGGTGACGCCGAGCTGGCCGGCGAAGCGGTCCAGCAGCCGTCGGGTGATCGACGGGGCGACCACCGAGTCGCCCCGGGCGACCACGCGGATCGCGTCCAACAGCTCCTCCGGCGGGACGTTCTTGAGCAGGAAACCGCTCGCGCCGGCCCGCAGCGCGGCGAACGCGTCGGCCTCGGTGTCGAAGGTGGTCAGCACCAGCACCCGGGGCGGACCCGACGGACGGTCGGCGCAGATGCGGCGGGTGGCCTCCACCCCGTCCATGGTCGGCATCCGGATGTCCATCACCACCACGTCCGCCTCGGTGCGGGCCAGCACGCGCAGGGCGTCGGCGCCGTCGATGGCCTCGCCGACCACCGCCAGGTCGGGCTGGGAGTCCAGCACCATCTTGAACCCGGCGCGCACCAGCGCCTGGTCGTCCACGATCACCACCCGGACCGTCATGCCGCGATCACCTCCGCTGAGGGCTCCGACGGTAGCGGGAGCCGTACCCGCACCTGCCAGCCCCCGGCCGGTCGGGGGCCCGCGGTGAGGCTGCCGTCGTACACCGTCACGCGCTCGCGCATGCCGAGCAGACCGTGACCGCCGGGCGGCGCCGGGCTGACGACCGGCCGGCCTCGACCGTCGTCCACGACCCGGACCTCGATGGCGTCGGCGGAGTACGTCATCCGCACGTCGACGGTGGCGCCGACGCCGGCGTGCTTGAGCGCGTTGGTCAGCGCCTCCTGGACCACGCGGTAGACGGTCAGCTCCAGGCCCGGCGGCAGGGTCGGTGGCTCGCCGGTGACGGCGTCCCGTACGTGCAGCCCGGCGTCGCGGAAGCGGGCCAGCAGGTCGGGCAGCTCGGCCAGGGCCAACCGGCGGTGCTCCGGGTCGGCCGCCACGACGTCCGCCCCGGCCGGGCCCGCGTCGCGCAGGACCCCGACGAGCCGACGCATCTCCTCCAGCGCGGAGCGGCCGGTGTCGGCGACCACCTTCACGGCGGCGCGTGCCTGCTCGGGGTCACGGTCGAGCATGAAGCGGGCGCCGTCCGCCTGGACGATCATCACCGCCATGCTGTGCGCGACCACGTCGTGCAACTCGCGGGCGATCCGGGTGCGCTCCTCGGCGACCGCCGCCCGGGACTCGGCCTCCCGCTCGCGTTCGAGGGTGGCGGCGCGCTCCTCGAGGCTCAGCACGTACAGGCGGCGGGTCCGCACGTTCAACGCCACGAGCCAGACCGCGCCGGTGACCAGCGTGTACCACAGCGCGGTCACCCACCACATCACGACGCCGGGGGTCTGCGCGGCGGCGAGCAGCACGCCCACCGCGGCGACCGCGCCGGCCAGTACGCCGTCGCGCAGCCGTCGGCCGTACTTCACGACGCTGTAGAGCGCGATCAGCACGGCGACGTCGAAGGCGAGCGGACCCCATCGGGCGATCACCTGGACCAGGGCGAGCGCCGCCACCACGACGGTCACCGCGCTCGGGTGGGTGCGGCGGAACAGCAGCGCCACCGCCATGCCCAGGCCGACGCCGGTGGCGGCCCAGCCGCCGGGTTGGGACACCGCCGAGGCGAGACCGACGAACGCCACCACGCCGGAGACGGCCACGTCGAAGGCGACGCCGCGCAGTGGGCGGCCGAACAGCGTGCGTCTCACGGTCACCCAGCGTACGGGTCGTCGACGGTCAGGGCGGCGTCAGCTCGCGCAGGCGGTTGATCTCGATGGCCTGCTCGGTGGCGAGTGAGGTCGCCAGCTCGTTGAGGGTGGCGTCGGCCCCGACCGAGAGCAGGTCGGTGGCCATGGTCACGGCGCCCTGGTGGTGGTCGGTCATCATCGTGATGAAGAGCCGGTCGAACTCGACGCCCCGGGCGGCGGCCAGTCGCCGCATCGCCTCGGTGGACTGCATGCCGCGCATGCCGGCGTGGTCGTGGCCGGGCGCCGTCTCGGGCAGCCCCCGGGTGGAGAGCCAGCCGCGCAGGACCTTGATCTCCGGGCCCTGGCCGGCGCGGATCCGGTCGGCGTACGCGCGGATCCGCGGATCGGCCGCGTGGTCCACCGCGAGCGTGCTCATCTCCAGGGCCTGCTCATGGTGCGGAATCATCATCTGCACGTAGACGGTGTCCAGGCCGTTGTACCGGGGTGGGCTGTCGTCGCGCAGCTCGTGCGCGGACCGGACGACGGCGGGCTCCCCCGGCCGGCCGGGCACGAGGACCGGCGGCGGCGGTGGGCCGGTCGTCGTCGGCGTGGGTGACGCCGAGGCGGATGCGGCGGCCGGCGGGCCGGGGTCACCGGCGGCGCGGACGGCCAGCACCACCAGCGCCGCGACGATGGTCGCCGCTATGACGACGGCGAGTAACCGACCACGTCGGACAGTCATGCCGAACTCCCCTCAGGTCGAGGTCGCAGCGATCCTATCCATTGAAGACTCCGCCTAGATGTGACCCGGGTCACATCGATGATCTCCGAGGCTCGGTAAGGTACCGACCATCGCCATCCCCCTTTCGAAGGGCGTCGCCGATGATCAATCTGGCTACCGCACGGCTCCGACAACTCCGTATCGTCAGCCTGGCCGCAACCGGCCTGCTGCTGACCAGCGTCGCCCTGGCGACGCCGAGCAGCGCGCAGGAGGCCGCACCGGCCGCGGCACCACCGGCCGCCGCCGCCAGCGACATCCCGGGTGTCGACGAGATCCGCAGCAGCCCCAACCTGCGGCAGATCGCCAACCTCCCCAAGCAGGCGCCGTTCGACACGACGGCCGCGCTCAACAGCGACATGGCGTTCCAGGGCAAGTACGCCTTCGCCGGCAACTACAACGGGTTCGTCATCTACGACATCTCCCGGCCCAGCGCGCCCAAGATCACCTCCCAGGTGAACTGCCCGGGCTCGCAGAACGACATCTCCGTCTACGGCAACCTGCTGTTCGTCTCCACCGACTCGTCACGCAGCGACGACTCGTGTGCGAGCGTCGCGCAGCCGGCGTCGGTGAAGGAGTCGTGGGAGGGCATCAAGGTCTTCGACATCAGCGACAAGACCAACCCGCGATACATCAAGTCCGTCGAGACCGCCTGCGGGTCGCACACCCACACGCTGGTGCCGGGCAAGGACCGCAAGAACGTCTACCTGTACGTCTCGTCGTACAGCCCGCGGGCCGAGTTCCCCGACTGCCAGCCGCCGCACGACTCCATCTCCATCGTCAAGGTGCCGGTGAAGAAGCCCACCGAGGCGGCCGTCATCTCGACGCCGAACCTCTTCCCCGACGGCGGCTTCCCGGGCAGTGAGACCGGCTCGGCGACCACCGGGTGCCACGACATCACCGCGTACCCGTCGAAGGACATCGCCGCCGGCGCCTGCATGGGTGACGGCATCCTGCTCGACATCAAGAACCGCGAAGCGCCCAAGCTGATCACCCAGGTCCGGGACACGGTGAACTTCGCGTTCTGGCACTCGGCCACCTTCAACAACGCCGGCACCAAGGTCGTCTTCACCGACGAGCTGGGCGGCGGCGGCGCGGCCACCTGCAACGAGACCGTCGGTCCCAACCGCGGGGCGGACGCCGTCTACGACATCACCGGACGCGGTAACGCCCGGAAGCTGGAGTTCCGCAGCTACTACAAGATCCCTCGGACCAACGGCGACACCGAGAACTGCGTGGCGCACAACGGCTCGCTGGTCCCGGTGCTCGGGCGGGACATCATGGTGCAGGCGTGGTACCAGGGCGGCATCTCGGTCTGGGACTTCACCGACTCGCGCCACCCCAAGGAGATCGCCTACTGGGAGCGGGGCCCGCTCTCGGACACCCAGGCGGTCACGGGCGGCGCCTGGTCGACGTACTACTACAACGGCAACATCTACTCCAACGACATCCAGAAGGGCCTGGACGTCCTGGAGCTGAACGACTGGCGGACCTGGTCGGCGAACCTGACCCGGTTCAAGGAGTTGAACGTGCAGACCCAGCCCGGCTACCTGAGCTGGTAGAACCGACGCGCGACCCGGGCCCGGCCTCTCGATGAGGGGCCGGGCCCGGCCGCGTCGACCCGCCGGTGGCGACCGCATGGTGGGCCTGGTCACCCGCGCCCAGGGTTGCTCGGCGGTCAACCGGACCCTGTGTCAACGTGGTCACCTGTGAAGTCTGCCGCCGGCGCGCCGCCGGCCCCGCCCGAGCCGACCGCGCGCTGGCGTCCCCACCCGCTCGACCTGGTGGCCGTCGCCCTCGCGGTGGCCGGCGCGGTCTGCGCGCTGACCGGGCTGCTCCCCCACGCCGAGACCACGGCCACCCTGCACCGCATCCTGCCGCTGCTGCTCTTCCTCGGCACCGTCATCGTGCTGGCCGAACTGACCGCTGTCGCGGGCGTCTTCGACGTGCTCGCCAGCCGACTGGCCATCGCCTCCCGGGGCCGCTGGGCGGCGCTGTTCCTGCTCTGCGGCGGCCTCGCCACGGTGACCACCCTCGTGCTCAACCTCGACACCACCGCCGTGCTGCTCACCCCGGTGCTGCTCGCCCTGGCCCGCAGCCTGCGCGTCCCCGCCGGGCCGCTCGCGGTCACCACGGTCTGGCTGGCGAACACCGCCAGCCTGCTGCTTCCGGTGTCGAACCTGACGAACCTGCTGGCCGCCGACCGGGTCGGCCTCACCCCCCTGGCGTACGCCGAACGCATGGCGCTGCCGCAGCTCGCGGCCGTGACGGCCACCATGGCGCTGCTCTGGTACGCCTGGTGGCGGCGGGAACGACCGGACGGCGGACGCTTCGTCCCACCGGCCCCGCACGTGCCGGCCGATCCGGTGCTGCACCGCACCGCGCTCGCCGGCTGCCTGCTCTTCGTCGCCGGCATCCTCGCCGGGGTCGAGATCGGGCTCGCCTCCACCGTCGCCCTCGCGCTGGTGCTGGTCGGCTTCGTGGTCCGCTCCCCCGCGACGCTGCGCCCGGCGCTGGTGCCCGTACGGCTGCTGCTGTTCGTCGTCGGCCTGTTCCTGGTGGTGCAGACCCTCGGGAGGCACGGGCTCGACGACCTGGTCGCCCGCCTGGTCGGCGCCGACGGGGGCGCCGCCGGCGCGCTACGGGCCGGTGGCACCGGGGCGCTGCTGGCAAACGCGGTCAACAACCTGCCGGCGTACCTGGCCGGCGAGTCGGTGCTGCCGACCGTCGACCACACCCGGCTGCTGGCCCTGCTGATCGGCACGAACGTCGGCCCGCTGGCCGCGCCCTGGGCGTCGCTGGCCACCCTGCTCTGGTTCGAACGCTGCCGGGCGGCCGGGGTGACGGTGCCGGTGCGACGGTTCGTGCTGACCAGCGCCCTGCTCGCCGTCGTCGGCACCCTCGCGGCGGTCGGCGCGCTGCTGCTGGTGAGCTGAGCGCCGACCGCCGCGAGGATCAGCCCCGTTCGACCGCGAGCTGGAGTTCGGTCACGCCCTGTTCCGGGGCGTCCTGGGAGTAGTCCAGGTACACCTCGCGGGCGAACCCGTTCGGGCGGTACCCGTTGTCCTCGATCCACCGGGCGAGGGCCTGGACGCTCCGGTCGGCGTCATCCATCGAGCCGTGGTGCACGATCGTCGCGGCCGTCCCGACCGCCGGCAGGTCCCGCACCGTCACGTCGGGAACCGCCGCGACACCACCGCCGACGCTCACCCCGGCGTGCACCACCACGGCCTCGCCCTCGTCGTCGGCCGGCTCGTACCAGGCGATGGCCGGCCCGGACGGGGTGATCCCGGCGGCGTCGAGCCGGCGGAACAGCTCCGGGTAGAGCGGCTGGATCACCGGACCGATGTCCTGACTCTCGTAGCTGGGCGCGACGGCGGTCAGCTCCGCCACGCGAACCGGCGGGATTTCCTTGAGTACGACGTCCTGGCTGGTCATCCGACCCTCCGATTCGATCATCCGGAGCCTCGCCTCGACCGCCGCGAGCCGGGCCGTGTCGGCGGCCAGCCGGGCGGCCAGCTCGCTGCGCCGCAGCCGCAGCATGCCGCGCAGCTCGGCGGTGTCGACGGCCTCGTCCACGATCGCCCGCACCTGCTCCAGGGTGAGCCCCAGGTCCTTGAGGGCGATCACCCGGTTGAGCCGCCGCAACTGCTCGGCCCGGTAGAAGCGGTAGCCGGTGTGCGGATCGACGTCGGCCGGGCGCAGCAGGCCGATGCTGTCGTAGTGGCGCAGCATCCGCACCGACACCCGGCCCAGTCGGGCGAAGTCTCCGATGGTGAACATGATCCCCTCACGCTGGTCCCTGACACCGTGTCAGAGTCAAGCGTCGGGCGGGGGTCAGCCCACCGGTGAGCGGCGGGACGGACGGGGTCCGACCAGCCGGCGGACCATCGGCGCCGCGTTCCACTTCGCGGCCCCGACCAGGTCGCGGGCATGTTCCAGGACGGTGTAGTCGGGCCGGTTCAGCCCGTCGGCGATGGCCCGGTCCAGGTCGTTGCCACACCGGCTGAGCACGGTGTCGAAGTCGCGGCGGACCGGCTCCAGCAGGTCGTAGCCGAACGACCGGTGCATCCGGGCGAACAGCGGCTTGTAGAGCCGTACCCGCTCGTGCAGGCCGGAGGAGTACGACATGGGGTGCTTGGGCCGCCGCACGACGTAGTCGGGCAGCACGTCGGCGAACGCCTTCCGCACGATCCACTTCTCCTGGCCGTCGCGCACCTTCAGGTCCAGGGGCAGACGCATCGCCAGCTCCACGACACTGAGGTCGAGGAACGGCACCCGCGCCTCCACCCCGTGCCCCATGGCCGCCCGGTCCACCCGCTGCAACTCCGTACGGCAGAGGTTGCGGATGCGGTGCAGGAACAGCCGGCGGGACGCGATCGGGTCGACCTGGCGGTACATCGGGTACCCGCCGAACAGCTCGTCGGAGCCGTCACCCGTGAGCACCACCTTGACGCCCAGGTCCCGCAGCCGCCGGAAGATCGGTACGGAGACGACGGCGTTGATGATGTCGCCGTACTCGGTCAGCTCGGAGATCCGGATGGCCTCGCGGACGTCGGCCAGCCGGATGTCGCGCGGGCGCAGCTCGACCACGACGTGCGGCACACCGAGGTCGGCGGCGAGGCGGCGGGCGTACGCGACGTCGGGGCTGTCCGGCACGCCGACCGTCACCGCCACGCAGTCCGGGTGGATGTCCCGTACCTGCCGCAGCGTCAACGAGCTGTCCAGCCCGCCGGAGAGGACGACGCCGACGGTCAGGTCGGTCTCCACCCGCATCCGGATGGCGTCGGTCAGGGCGGCCCGGACGAGCAGGGTGGCCTCGTCCGGGTCGTCGATGACCGGCAGTCCCTCGCCGATGGTGAGCAGGTCGACGTACGGGCGCAGTCGCACCGAACCGTCCGTCTCCGCCCAGCCGTGGTGCCCGGGAGGCACCTCGCTGACCGGGGCGTGGTGCCCGACGAGCGCCTTGACCTCGGAGGCGAGGTGCAGGCAGCCGGGCTGCCGCGACCAGTACAGCGGTTTCACGCCGAGCGGGTCGCGGGCCAGATACGCCCGGCCGGTGGCGCGTTCGACGACCGCGAAGGCGTACTCGCCGCGCAGGCGGGTCACCGCCGACTCGCCCCACTGCTGGAACGCCGCCAACAGCACCTCGGTGTCGCTGTCGGTGCGGAACACCTGCCCGAGCCGGGTGAGCTGGGCGCGCAGCTCCCGGTGGTTGAAGATCTCGCCGTTGAAGCAGAGCAGCCAGCGCTCGTCGGTCGACGTCCAGGGCTGCACGGCCCGGTCGCGGTCGACCACACGGAGTCGGCGGGTGCCGGCGAGCAGACCCGTCTCACAGCGGGTCTCGGTGACCTCGCCGCGCGGGGCGAGGACGGCGAGCATCCGCCGGAACGTCGCCGGATCGGCCTCGGGGCCGAGGCTGAGCGCGATACCGCACACGACTTCAGACCCCCATCTCGGCCTCGTACGCCCGGCGCAGCCGGCGCCGGGCGGTGGGCGCGAGGCAGAGGTGCCAGGCCTGCCCCTCGTCGATCACGTTGAGGTCGCCGGCCTCCTGTCGGGCCAGCAACAGCTCCGCGAGGGCGTCGCGCGCGCCGAACCGCGTGAACCAGGCCAGCTCGACGTCGACCGAGTAGCCGAGGCAGTGGCCGCTGGGCAGCATCGCCGCGTAGCCCAGTCGACGCAGCCGGTACTGGTGCTCGGTGCTTCGGACCAGGCTCGTCACCCAGAGCGGCGGGGTGCCGGCGGGCGCGGCGGCGGCGAACTCCCGGCCCAGCTCGTTGAGCAGCGCCACCACCTCCCGGCGGGCGCGGCGGAACAGCAGCCCGGCGGTGTGCGGGGTCGCGTCGGGGCGTAGTCGCCGGCGTAGTCCACGCGCGGCCCGGCCCAGCACGGTCGCGGGTTGCTCCTGGTACCGGAAGCACAGCAGGTCCCGGCGACGCAGCCACTCCAGGTCGACGAGTTCCGCGCTGCCGTTGACCTGGTCGTCGGTGTGGAACACCGGGGCGTCCTGCCACCACAGCACGTCGATGCGCGACAGCAGGTAGATCCGGACCAGGGCGGTGAGATCGCGTGCCGAGGTGCGCTCGTTCGGCTGATAACGGGCCATCTCCAGCAGGAGCGTCTCGCGCGCGCCGAGCAGGCCCTGCGGGGTGGCGTCGAGTACGGCCGCGAGCGCCGGTTCACGCAGCCGCTCGTCGATGAGCACCTGACGCGCCCGGGTGCTGGTGGCGTCGGCCAGGGCCCCCACCTCGACGAGCAGGTCGGCCACGGCCGCCCGGTAGGCGACGAGGTCGGGCGCGGCGCTGGGGAGCCGACGGGCGGCGGTGGCGGAGGGTCGGCGACGGGCTGGGGCGGTGGGCGACGCGGGCTGCTGTCCCGGACTACGGCTGGGCACTCGCATGACGGGGTCCCTTCTCCGGTCACGGCACTGGGTGGATCGCCCTGAAACACACCGTAATCACCGAGACCTGACGCAGACCGAACAATCCTCCGATCTCACCCAAAGAAGCCCTCCACGATTCGCGCACCCGCGCGGGGACGCTAGCGGAGGGTGGTGACCGTGCGGTCCGTTCCGTCGTAGCTGCGCGCCGCGTCGAACGCGCCGGTCGGGCGCTGCCCACCGGTCACGGCGCGGGCCATTCGCAGGTCCGCGTCGCGGAACCGCAGCGCCAGGCTGAGGTGCGGCACCCACGATCCCGGGGCGTGCCAGGGACGGTGACCGTCGGCCCGGTCGAGGACCTCCCACACAGCGGCGTGCAGCGCCGTCAACGCCGGGGTGGGCCGGACGAGCCAGACCAACGGGGCGCTGCCGTCGAGGACGACGACCCGGTCGAGCGTCACCGGCAGCGGCAACGCGGCGTCGAACAGGTCGGCCAGTTGCCGCTCGACACCGGGCGGGAAGTCGTCCACGGCCGCCAGGGTCAGGTGCGGCCGGTTCGTCGGATGGATGTTGCGGGCCAGGCTCGGCAACCCGGCGGCGGCCAGCCGCGTCCAGGCCGTGCGGATCGCGGCGTCCAACCCGGGCGAGCAGAGCAGTTCCACCGTACGCACCCGAACACGCTAGCGGACCCGCCGCGATCTTCCTGCGCATCAAGCCATCATTGCCTCCAATTCGGACATGATGGCCTGGCTTGTCTCATCGGTCAGCGCTGAGCCCGTGCGAAGGCGACGAAGCCCCGCCACGCCTGCGGCGCGAAGGCCAACGTCCCACCGTCACGGTCCTTCGTATCCCGAACGAGAACCACCCCCGGGAGATTGTCGGCAACCTCCACGCACGAGCCGCCGTTGTTGCCGCTCCTGGTGCTCTTACGCCACTGCGCACCGGTCAGGTCCATGAGGATGCCGCTTCCCTGAGCAGGTCTAGGGACTGTCCGCGAGAAAGAGCCTCCCCGCGGATGCGTTCCCACCGTCGGTCAAGGGTAGCAATCTCTGGAGACTGGTCGATTATCTGCGCCTGCGCCTGACTGTCCACGTGAGCAACGCGTGTACCGCCTTCCAATTCGGCCACGATGAACGGTCCGCCTAGACCCGAATACATCCCTGCGGACGTCGGCACGACGTAGATCTGCACCGAGGGAAGTTGCGCGCACTGAACGAGGTACGTGCACTGGTCGCGCATGAGGCGCCGTTCGCCGTTCGCCGATCGCTGCAGAACGGCTTCATCCATGACCGCGATCAGCAGGGGCGGTTGATCACGATGGAGGATGGCCTGACGGCCGATGCGGGCCTTTACGAGGTGGTCCACCTCCTCCGTGGATAGCGGTTCGCCCGCCAGCGTCGCCCGCGCGTAAGCCTCGGTCTGAAGAAGGCCAGGCACCCAGGCCAGCTCAAACCAGCGGAGCGCCACCGCTTCCCGTTCCCAGTCGATCCAGGCACGCAGCCACACCGGCTCGCGGCGCTTCAGGACGTCCGGCCACAGCTCGGTCACCTCTCGGCCGAGGATCGCCGCGACCTGGGCACGGTGTCGGGTCTGCGGAATCCGTCCGGGGTTTGCCCAGCGGGCGGCAGTCTTCGGGTCGACGCCAGTTTGAGCGGCGAGGGAGTCGGCCGTCTCACCGCATTGGGCCATGGCCTCCACGACGGCGTGGTTCATCCGCTGTCCTCCCAGGATATCCCGAACGTCCTATCGCCATAGTGCAACGCAGTGTAGTTGGGCCGCAACCGTCGGCAGGGTGTTGTGTGAACGGCGCGGCCGGCAGGGACCCGAGACCCGGCGGACGCGTTCGCAACGGAGCCGCCCCTGGGGGTTGACGCTCAGGGGCGGCTCCCTCCACCTCGGAAGGAGCGCGACGTGTCGGAGAGCGTTGAGGGTGACCGCACGATCAGGGTCGGGGACGTCCTGTACCTGACCCGTGCCGCCAGTCCGCAGTTAGTCCGCCCGCTCACCCTGCGGGTCGTTCGCGAGTTGACCGACCGCCACACCTACTGCGGGTGGACGTGGGTCGAGGGGTACCAGTTGGGTGGCGAAGCGGGAGTTGTTCGTTCTCCGCGACGGGCTGCGGTGGCTCTCCGTGGGGCCTGAGCGCCTGCCGGCACGGACGGGAGCGTCCGGGTGAGGCGGCGGCGTCTCGCCCATCTGCCGACCCGTCCCACCTGGCGGTGCCAGTCGTGCGGGATCGCCTGGCCGTGCTCGGCGGCGAAGCTGAGTCTCCTCGGCGAGTACCGCGGGAAGCGGTCAGCCCTGGTGACCTACCTGCTGGTCCTGCGGGACGAGGCCGCCGCGCAGCACGGCACGACGGCGGCCGACCTCGACGACCGGTTCGTCACCTGGGCGCGTTCCCGCTGATCACCGCCACTCAGGAGTGCTCGCGGGTCAGAGCCAGCCGTTGTCCCGGGCGATACGGACCGCCTCGGCCCGGTCGGCCGCGCCGAGCTTCTGCACGGCGGCGGAGAGGTGGTTCCGGACGGTGCCGGTGGACAGGTGCACCCGGCGGGCGATCACGGCGACCGGTGCGCCGAACTCGGCCAGCCGCAGCGTCTCCAGCTCGCGGGGCGTCAGCGGGCACGGCGGCAGGGTCAACGCGTCGGCCGCCAGCGACGGATCGACGTACCGGCCCCCGGCATGCACCCGGCGGATCACGTCCGCGAGCGCGCCGCCGGGCGAGCCCTTGGGCAGGAAACCACGAGCGCCGGCGGTGAGCGCCTGCCGCAGGTGCCCCGGGCGGCCGTGCCCGGTCAACACCACCACCGCACACTCGGGACGGACGCGGGTCAGCTCGGCGGCCACCGCGATGCCGTCGAGCCCCGGCATCTCCAGGTCCACGACGGCCACGTCCGGGCGGTGCGCGAGCGTCGCGGTGACCGCCGCCGGCCCGTCGGCGGCGTGCGCCACCACCTCGATGTCCGGCTCCAGGCCGAGCAGCGCGCCGACCGCGACGCGGACGAGGTCCTCGTCGTCGGCGAGCAGGACGCGGATCACGTCGTCACCGGCACGGTGGCCTCGATCGTGAACACGCCGTCCTCGCGGCGTACCCGCAGGTCGCCCCCGGCGGCGGCGAGCCGGTCGGCCAGACCGCGCAGACCGTGGCTGTGCGCGTCCGGGCCCCGGTCGTCGGCGCCGTCGTTGACCACCGTCATCCTGGCCACGTCGTCCTCCCGGTCGATGCGGATCCGGCACCAGTCGGCCCGGCTGTGCCGCAGCACGTTCGTGCCGGCCTCGCGCAGCACCGCCGCCAGTTCGGTGGCGGCGGACTGCGGCAGGTCCGCCGGCGGCGGCAGGACCGTGCACCGTACGCCGCAGGAACGCAGCACCCCCACGATGGCGGTGAGCTGTTCGTCGAGGTCGACGACGCGGTAGCCGTGCACGGTCTCGCGTACCTCGGTCAGCGCGGAAGCGGCGAGCCGCTGGACCTCGGCAGCCTCCCGACCGGCCCGCTCGGGGTCGACCGGGGCGAGCCGGGCGGCGAGCTCGGCCTTGAGGGCGATCACCGTGAGGCGGTGCCCCAGCACGTCGTGCACGTCGCGGGCGAAGCGCAGCCGCTCCTCGGCGGCGGCCAGCCGGGCCTGCGCCGCCTGGCCCTGCCGCGCGTCCACCAGGAGATCCCAGAACCAGACCTGGAAGCCGTTGAGAGCGGCGATGCCCACCCCGACCCCACCGGTCACCGCCAGGTGGCGGGCGACGGAACCGCCGGTCCATTCGGCGACGGCCACCGACACCAGCAGGACGGCTGCTGCCACCGCGAACGCGGCCCGCAGCCGGACGAGCAGCGGCGCCATACCGATCAGCGCCGCCCCGAGCCAGGCCCACGTCGGCCAGGCGCCGGCCGCCACCGGCCCTACCAGCGGAACGGTCAGCACCGCCGCCCCGGCCAGAGCCAGGTGGAAGCCGCGACGCCAGCGCGGGTCGAGCCACGGTGTCACGGCCGCGTACAGCACGGCGGTCTGGGCGATCAGGAAGGCGAGTACGCCGACCGCGCCGAGCGCCGCACGGACCGGTTCGGGCTCACGGAACAGACCGACCGCGGGCAACAGGAGACTCGCCCAGACGCCGGTGACGAGCGACAGCAGCGTCGCCTGACGCGCCCGGCGCAACCGGCGGTCCGCCCGGGGAGTCCCCGCCTCGCTCAACACGCGTCGATCCTAGGACCGCTGTGCGCACGGTCCACCCCTGCGACTTGTCACGGTCCGACCGTGCGGCCCGCACGTTTTTCCGGTGACGGACGCATCTGCCCCGCACGCGCGACGGCCGGCAGGGTCGAGGCATGCAGAAGACACGGATGTACGCCGACACCGCACCCGCCGTACCCCTGACCGCGCCGCCGCCGAGCGACCAGCCGGCGCCCCCGGTCGCGGCGGCGACCGGCGGGACGCGAGGGTGGTGGTGGCACCTCGGCGAGATGGCGATCGCGATGGTCGCCGGAATGCTGCTGCTCGGACCGCTGTGGGACGCGGCCGGCACCCCGCTCGGGGTCGGCGCGACGCTGGCGCGCCCGGAGGTGGCCGCGCTGGTGATGGCCACGAACATGACCGTGGGCATGAGCGTGTGGATGCGCTACCGGGGGCACCACTGGCGAGGTGTCGGCGAGATGGCCGCCGCCATGTACGTGCCGTTCCTGCTGCTGTTCGTGCCGTTCCGGGCCGGCCTGCTGGACGGCGACGCCCTGCTGCTCGGCGGGCACCTGCTCATGGTGCCGGCCATGGCGGCGGTGGCGCTGCGCCACCGGCACCACGCACCGACAGCGGTACGCCGGCACCCGGCCGTGGTGGCGCTCGCCCGCCGCTGGCCGACCGGGCTCGCGCTCCTGATGACCGTCGACATGTGGGTCGACCCGGCGGTGCTCAGCCCGTGGACGATGCTGGTGCTGCCCGGCGGGTACCTGGTGATCGGCCTGGCCCGGCGGACGCTGCGCGGGCCGGGCGTGCTCGCCACCCAACTGGCCGGCCTCGCCGTCTGGGTCACCCTGACGCTCGTCGCCGTCGCGGCCGGCGGGCGGACCGCCGCGTGGCTGGTGGCGGTCGGTTGGCTGGCGCACGCCGGATGGGACTTCGTCCATCACCGAACCGGCCGGGTGGTGCCGCGCGGGTACGCCGAATGGTGCGGCGTGCTCGACGCGGCCCTCGCCGCAGTGATGGTGCTGGCGATCCTGAGCACCGACGCCTGAGCCCGCCGGGCGGTGTTGTGCCGGTCGGCGCAACGGCCCCGACGGGGTGATGAAAGGCTTGGCACATGAGTTCCGCACCTGCACAGCACGACGCACCGGCCGTCAGCGACCCCGACGTGACCGCCTTCACGGACCTGGGGCTGCGCGCCGAACTGCTGGGCGCCCTGTCCGCCCTCGGTTACGAGGAGCCGACCCCCATCCAGCGGGAGGCCATTCCACCGCTGATCGACGGTCGGGACCTGCTGGGTCAGGCCGCCACCGGCACCGGCAAGACGGCGGCGTTCGCGCTGCCGCTGCTGCACCGGATGCCGGCCCACCGCGACGGCGGGGACCCGGTGGCGCTGGTGCTGGTGCCGACCCGGGAGCTGGCCGTCCAGGTGTCAGAGGCGTTCCACCGCTACGGCAAGGACCTGGGCGCGCGGGTGCTGCCGATCTACGGCGGGCAGCCGATCGGCCGGCAGTTGCGGGCTCTGGACAGCGGTGTCGACGTGGTGGTGGCCACCCCCGGGCGGGCACTGGACCACATCGCCCGGGGCACCCTGCGCCTCGGCGGCCTGTCCACGGTCGTGCTGGACGAGGCCGACGAGATGCTCGACATGGGCTTCGCCGAGGACATCGAGGCGATCCTGGAGCACGCTCCGGAGCAACGCCAGACGGTGCTCTTCTCGGCCACCATGCCGTCGCGGATCGACGGGATGGCCCGCCAGCACCTGACCGAGCCGGTGCGCATCGAGATCGGTCGGGAACAGCCGGTCGCGGGCGAGGCGCCCCGGGTCCGGCAGAGCGCGTACATCGTGACCCGCGCACACAAGCCGGCCGCGCTGGGCCGGGTCCTGGACGTGGAGTCGCCCACGGCGGCGATCGTGTTCTGCCGCAGCCGCGAGGAGGTGGACCGGCTCACCGAGACGATGAACGGCCGGGGTTACCGCTCCGAGGCGCTGCACGGCGGGATGAGTCAGGAACAGCGGGACCGGGTGATGGGCCGGCTGCGCGCCGGCACGGCGGATCTGCTGGTGGCGACCGACGTGGCGGCCCGTGGGCTGGACGTCGAACAGCTCACCCACGTGGTCAACTACGACGTGCCGTCGGCGCCCGAGTCGTACGTGCACCGCATCGGTCGGGTGGGCCGCGCCGGCCGCGAGGGCGTGGCGATCACCCTCGCCGAGCCGCGCGAACACCGGATGCTCAAGACCATCGAACGGGTGACCGGTCAGCGGATCACCATCGACAAGATCCCAACCGTCGCGGACATGCGGACGCGCCGGTTGGAGCTGACGCAGGCGGCGCTGCGGGAAAGCCTGCTGGAGGACGACCTCGACCCGTACCGGGTGATCGTGGAGACCCTGACCGACGAGTTCGACCTGATGGAGGTCGCCCTCGCCGCCGTGAAGCTCGCCCACGAGGTGACGTCGCCGGGGTCCGACGACGAGGAGGAGATCCCGCAGGTTCCGGTCCGCGCCCCGCGCGAGGGCCGCGCGGACTTCGGCGGGCGGGGCGGCGATCGGCGCGGCGGCGGCCGGCCGCGCGCCGGCGGAGGCAACACCGTCCAGGTGTTCGTCGGCCTGGGTCGGCGCGCGGGCGTACGCCCCCAGGACCTGGTCGGGGCCATCACCGGCGAGACCGGCATCCGTGGCCGCGACATCGGCTCGATCGAGATCGCCGACCGGTTCTCCCTGGTCGAGGTGCCGCAGGGCGTCGCCGACGAGGTGATCTCCGGGCTGCGCCAGAGCACCATCAAGGGCCGCAAGGCGACCGTGCGCCGCGACCGCGGACGCGACGAGCGCTGAGCACGACGTCGGCGACCGCCGCGGCACGGCGGTCGCCGACGGGCCCGTTCAGCAGCCGATCGGGGGCCTCAGAAGGAGTACGGGCCGAAGCGTCCCCACGCCACCACGGCGGCGAGGACGAGCAGCACCGCGCAGGTGATCGCGCCCTGGATCTCCCGTTGACGCTCGGCCGCCGTCTCGCGCTTCTTCCGGTCGCGCAGGTGCACGAGGATGCCGCCGATCATGACGATGACCAGCCCGACGGCTGCCAGCGGCGTGAGGACGGTGGCGATGCCGGTGAGCGCGGGCAGCACGAGCCCGAGGGCGGCCGCCACCTCGACCGCGCCGAGGGCCTTGACCTGCGACGGCGGGACCGGGTCCACCCACCGCATCACATCGCGCAGCTTGTCCTTGGGTTGGGCCAGTTTCGCGAGGCCGGCGCCGGCGAAGACGGCGGCGAGCAGGATCTGGAGGATCCAGAGCACCAGGTTCACGGGGTTACCTCCGGGGGACCGCCTCGCGGCGAAGGTGATGAGGAGCGTCAGGCGAGACAGTACGGACGCCGATGACCCCCGCCGTCACAGGGACGGCGGGGGTCATCGATATGGAGCGTCAGACCGTGAAGAGCGCCGGTCCGTCCAGCGCCTCGACCTCGGCCGGGCGCAGCGCCAGGGCGAGCACGTCGGCCACGTCGGCCAGGGTGTGCACGGTCAGCGCCTCGCGCACCTCGGTCGGCAGGTCGTCCAGGTCCGGCTCGTTGCGCGCCGGGATGATCACCTCGGTGAGGCCGGCCCGGTGCGCGGCGAGCAGCTTCTGCTTCACCCCGCCGATCGGCAGCACCCGACCGGAGAGGGTCACCTCACCGGTCATCCCGAACTCGGGGCGGACCGGGCGGCCGGTGACCAGCGACGCCAGGGCCGTCACCATCGTGATGCCGGCGCTCGGGCCGTCCTTGGGCACCGCGCCGGCCGGGAAGTGGACGTGGATCCGCCGTCCGGCCAGGGCGTTCGGGTCGATGCCGAGCCGTCGCCCGTTGGAGCGCAGGTACGACAGGGCGATCTGCGCCGACTCCTTCATCACGTCGCCGAGCTGGCCGGTCAGGGTCAGCCCCGGCTCACCTTCCATGCTCGTCGCCTCGATGAAGAGGACGTCGCCGCCGGCGCCGGTCACCGCGAGCCCGGTGGCGACACCGGGAACCGCCGTACGCTCGGCCGACTCCGGGGTGAACTTCGGCCGCCCCAGGTAGCCGCTCAGGTTGTCGGTGTCGACGCGTACCGGCGACGGGTCGGTCGCCAGCGTCACCGTCACCTTGCGCAGGATCTTGGCCAGGGCCCGTTCGAGCTGCCGCACACCGGCCTCGCGGGTGTACTCCCCCGCGATCAGCGCGAGCGCCTCGTCGGCGACGGTCACCTCGTCGGCGGTCAACCCGGCCCGCTCCCGCTGCCGGGGCAGCAGGTGGTCACGGGCGATGGAGACCTTCTCGTCCTCGGTGTACCCGTCCAGCATGACCAGCTCCATCCGGTCCAGCAGCGGGCCGGGGATGGACTCCACCACGTTGGCGGTGGCGAGGAAGAGCACGTCGGACAGGTCGAGGTCGACCTCCAGGTAGTGGTCCCGGAAGGTGTGGTTCTGCGCCGGGTCGAGCACCTCCAGCAGGGCGGCGGCCGGGTCACCGGCGTAGCCGGCGGCCAGCTTGTCCACCTCGTCGAGGAGCACGACCGGGTTCATCGAGCCGGCCTCGCGCAGGGCGCGGACGATCCGGCCGGGCAGCGCGCCCACGTAGGTGCGCCGGTGACCGCGGATCTCCGCCTCGTCGCGGACGCCGCCGAGCGACACCCGGACGAAGTTGCGCCCGAGCGCCCGGGCGACGGACTCGCCGAGGCTGGTCTTGCCGACCCCGGGAGGGCCGGCGAGGGCGAGCACCGCGCCGGAGCCGCGCCCGCCGACCACGCCGAGGTTGCGCTCGGCACGGCGGTTGCGTACGGCCAGGTACTCCAGGATGCGGTCCTTCACGTCGGACAGACCGGCGTGGTCGGCGTCGAGCACCGCCCGGGCCGCGGCCAGGTCGGTGTTGTCCTCGGTACGCGTGCTCCACGGCATCTCGAGCACGGTGTCCAGCCAGGTACGGATCCAGCCCGCCTCCGGGGAGGCGTCACTGGCCCGCTCGAGCTTGCCGACCTCGCGCAGGGCCGCCTCGCGGACCTTCTCCGGCAGCTCGGCGCTCTCCACCCGGGAGCGGTAGTCGGCGGAGCCGTCCGGCTCGTCCTCGCCCAGCTCCTTGCGGATCGCGGCGAGCTGCTGGCGCAGCAGGAACTCCCGCTGCGACTTCTCCAGGCCCTCGCGGACGTCGCTGTTGATCTGCTCGGTGACCTCCTGCTCGGCCAGGTAGTCCTTCACCCAGCCGACCAGCAGCTCCAGCCGGGCGGTGACGTCCGGCGCGGCGAGCAGTTCGGTCTTCTGCTCCAGGGTCAACCAGGGCGCGTAGCCGGCCGAGTCGGCCAGCTCGGAGAGGTCGGTCATCCGCTCCACGGCGTCGATGACCTGCCAGGCGCCCCGCTGCTGAAGCACGGAGGTCACCAGGGCGCGGTACTCGCGGGCGAGTTCCCGGGCGCGGCCGGCGGGAGCGGGTTCGTCGAGTTCGGTCGCCTCGACCCAGAGCGCCGCGCCGGGACCGGGCACGCCGGAGCCGATGCGCGCGCGGGACAGGCCACGGACGACGGCGGCGGGCTCACCATCGGGGAGCCGGCCGACCTTCTCGATGGTGGCGACCACGCCGATCGGGCCGTACTCGCCGTCGATACGCGGGACGGCCAGCAGTTTGCGGTCGCCGGTTGCCCGCGCCGCGTCGATGGCGGCCTGGGTGGTCGGGTCGAGGGTCACCGGGATGACCATGCCGGGCAGGAGCACGGCGTCGGTCAGGGGCAGTACCGGAAGAGTTGCCATCGAACACCTGCTATCGCGTTGAGTTGAGCGTGTCTCACTCAAGTAACAAAGCGTTCCCCTTGTTCCGGTGTGTGACCCAGACCACTTTCCCGAGCCCGGTGGCGCGCCGGGAGCAGCAGCTCCCGGACCGCCCGGCCGCCCCCGGCCAGTGCCACGGCGACCGGGATGGCCAGGCTGGTCAGCGCCAGCGCGAGGACCACCCGGGCGGGCAGCCCGACCCCCACGGCGAGCGCGGTCAGCACCGTGCAGACGACCAGCTTCACCCGGGTACGCGACAGCGGGACCGCCGCCGACTCGCGGGCGGGCGCGACGACAGACATTCGGCTCTCCTCGTCTTCTGGGTGGGCCGACCGCGCGGGACGGGCGGCCCGTCGCCGGTCGACCTCTTGGCGGTGTTCAGGACCCGGCCACGTCGCCCGGATTGGTGCCGTACAGCCGCGGGTCACCGGGCGGCAGCACCGGCTCCGGGGCGTTCGCGCGCGGGTTTTCGTCGTACCGGAACTCGCCCTTGCCGTCCGGCGCGGGCCCGGACGCCCACCGCCCCTGCGCGGCGTCGGTGCCCGAGGAGAAGCCCAGGTGGGTGTAGCCAAACTCGTCGGTGAACTCCTCCGAGTCGGGGAAGGCCTCCGGCACCGGCATGTCCTCCAGGCCGTCCTCCTTGAGCTGCTCGATGGCCGCCAGCCACATGTTCTGGTGCATGGTGTCGCGGGCCAGCAGGAAGCGAAGCATCTGCTTGACCCCGGGGTCGTCGGTCATGTTGAACAGCCGGGCGACCTGCAACCGGCCCTGCGCCTCGGCGGTGACGTTGAGCTGGAAGTCGGCCAGGAGGTTGCCGCTCGCGGTGAGGTACGAGCCGTTCCAGGGGACCCCGCTGGCATCGACGGGCAGCGCCCCGCCCCCGCCGTGGATGAGGTGCGCCGGGTTCGATCCGGCGTACACCGCGCCGCCCCCGGGGTTGTCCGCGACGGCCTCCGACAGCGCCAGCGGCGCGTTGTCCAGCAACCGGCTGATCATCGTGACGATCATCTCGACGTGGCCGATCTCCTCGGTGCCGACGTCGAGCAGCAGGTCCTTGTACTTACCGGGGAGTCGGCAGTTCCAGCCCTGGAAGAGGTACTGGTTGGCGACGGTCATCTCGCCCCACTTGCCACCCAGCACCTCCTGCAGACGACGGGCGAACGCGGCGTCCGGTGCGTCCGGCTTCGCCTCGAACTGCAGGTCCTTGACGTGGCTGAACATGCGACCTCCTCGGTGCCGGGATGCTGGCGCCAAGGGCAATTCCCGCCGCCCTGACCCGGCCGGGCCAACCCGTGTCCCGCACGGGTCAGGGCAGCGCACGGACCGCCGGCAGCAACACCTCCAGCGCCACGCCCCGCGGGCGCAACCGGTGCGCCCGCAGCGCTCCCCCGTCGGCGGCCACCAGACGCCGCACGATCCACAGCCCCAACCCGGACATCCCGACCACCGGCGCCGGACGGCGCAGCGCCGCCAGCAGCCCTTCGTCCACCCGCCCCTCGTCGGTGACCACGATGCTCAGGCCGGGGCCACGCAGCGCGGCGTAGAGCCCGACGTGCCCGGTGGCCGGCCCGTGCCGGAGCGCGTTCTCCACGAGGTTCACCAGCACCTGCCGGGTGCGACCGGCCGGCACCGGCCAGGAGGCCGCCCGTCGGGTGGCACGCACCCGACGACGCCCCGCCGGCACGAGCGCGGCCGCCTCACGCAGGAGGCCCGCCAGGGGCACGGTCGCCTCCGGTCGGCCCGTCGGCGTCAGCGCGCCGGCACCGGCCGTCGCGTCACGCAGCAGGCCCTGCAGGTGCACGGCCTGGTCGCGGGCCAGCGCGCTGACCGCCCGCCGGTCCGCGCCGGTCAGCGGCCGGTGGTCATCGGCCAGCGCCCGGGTGAGCGAGGTCAGTGCGGTGACCGGGGTACGGAACTCGTGACACAGCACCCGCAGCAGCAGGTCCGCGTCGACAGCCGGGGACGGCGGGACGCCCGATCCGGGTCCGGCGCGGCGCAATCCTCGCAACAGGCCCTGCCACCCCTGGCGTGCGCGCATCCATCCGACTCCCCCCGATCGGTGCGTACCCGCATGATCGGTACCCGCTGGGGAACGGGCCAGACATGCCGGACGTCCCCAACCTCAGACTCGCTGTCGTGGACGATCACCCCCTGTTCGTCCGTGGCCTGGAGCTGTTGCTTCCGGTGACCACCGACGGACGCGCCGAGGTGGTCGGCTCGACCGGGGACGCCGCCGCGGCGGCCGGAATGATCAGCCGTTGCCATCCCGACCTCGCGCTGGTGGACCTGCACATGCCACCACCCGGCGGCGTCCGGGCGGTGGCCGCCATCCGGCGGACCACGCCCCGCGTACGGGTGGTCGCGATGTCCGGTTCGACCGACCCGGCACCCGCCCTGGAAGCCCTGCGGGCCGGCGCGGAGGGGTTCCTGCCGAAGACCAGCGAGCCGGAGGAACTGCTACCCCCGCTGCTGGCCATCCTCGACGGCTGGGCGGTCCTGCCGGCGGAATTGCTGCGCGCCCTGCTCGGCCCGGCCCGGGCGGCGTCCGTTGAACTCGACGCCGAGGAGCGCCGCCTGCTGCGGGCCATCGCCGCCGGGCGCAGCACCGTCGACATCGGTGAGGAACTGCACGTCTCGGAACGGACGGTGAAACGAATGACCGCCTCTCTGCTGCGCAAGCTGCGGGTCTCCAACCGGGCAGAGGCGGCGGCGGTCGCCGGGAACGCCGGTCTCCTCACCGATTGAGACCGCACCGACACCTGCGATTACGGCCGGTTCGCTGTTTTGTGCCCACTCAATCGCGACGCGCCGAAATGAATGGGACGCATATTGTTGCGGATTCCCCGGGTGATAGGTCAGACTTTGGACACATCCCGCCACACACAGGGAGTAATCGGCAATGGCGAGAAAAGTAATCACGGTGCTGACCGACGACCTCGACGGCGGGAAGGCCGATCGGACGGTCGAGTTCAGTCTCGACGGCGTCGCCTACACCATCGACGTCTCGGACGAGAATGCGGGTGTCCTGCGCAAGGCGCTGGACCCATACATCAATGCGGGTCGGCGGATCGGCCGGGGCCCGGCAGAGAACACCCGGACAGTTCGGCGGCCGGGGCGACCCACCGGTGCCGGAATGGACCGCGAGCAGAACCGGGCGATCCGGGAATGGGCCGTCAAGAACGGCTACAAGATTTCCGAGCGGGGCCGGATCCCGGTCGAGGTCGTCGAGGCGTACAAGAGCCGCTGACACGCAGCACGGCGACGGGGTCCCACCGCTTCGGTGGGACCCCGTCGCCGTGTGCGCGGCCGGCCACCCGGGTGCTGTCCGCCCGGGTGGCCGGCCGCCAATCAGTTGACGGTGACGCGAATCGAGTCGAACGCCGGAGTCTGGTTCGCCCGCTCCATCATGGGCAGACGGTGCGAGCCGTCACCGGCCCAGACCGAGCACTGCGCGGTGCCCGACTCCGGCAGACCCGGGATTTGGATGGTCACGTCGTCCGCCTGGGCGCCACCTCGGCCGTCCTCGGTGGCGACGAAGAACGCCGGCACCTCCTGCGGCTCGGGCGGGGCGGTCAGGCTGTCCAGCATCCGGCAGGCGGTGTGGAAGTGACCCCGGACCAGGCCCTGGTCGTTGAGCAGCGAACTCTCCACGTAGTAGCCGCCCTGGCCGGCCGCCAGGAACCGGTCCCGCACCAGGTTCTTGGTGCTGACTCGCAGGGTGAAGGGCTGGTTGCGGCCGACCTGCTGCGGGAACTGGGTGATCAGCAGCGACGGGTTGTTGGCGGCGGCGCCGACCTCACCGAACTCGGTGCTGACACAGCGGTTGCCGAGTTGGAAACCGTTGTGCGGCTCCAACCTGCTCTCGTCACAGTTGTTGGCCAGGACGCCGAGGCCCGCGCCGGGGGCGTTGCCACCGTTGTTTCCACCGTTGTTGTTGCCGCCACCGGTGTTCCCACCGTTGTTGTTGCCACCGCCGGTGTTCCCACCGTTGTTGGTACCGCCGCCGGTGTTCCCACCATTGTTGCCGCCACCGTTGTTGCTGCCGGTCGGCTGCACCTGGCACTGGGCGAGTTGCGCCAGACCCTGCGGGCGGGGTCCGACCCGGTCGATGGCGGTCGTGATGCGGTCCAGCACCGCTTTACGCTTGTCGGCGAGGGGCCGCAGAATCGCGTTGTTGATGAACGCCTGACCCTTGTTGCCCTCGGCGGCGAGGCGGCGGTCGGCCTCGGCGATCTGGCTCTGCAACTGCGCGAGGTTACGGTCGACCTCGGCGCGCGCCCGTTCCGGCACCTGCGGCAGCTTGGACGCGACATCCGGACAGGCGATGGCCGAGCCGGTGCCGACCGTGCCGTCCTTACCGTCCTCGCACTCCGCGACCGACTCCTGACCGTCACCCCAGTGGTTGCGCACCCATCGACCGTTCTGCCACGTACGACTGGTCGAGGTGCCGCTCGGCGCGGTCGAGCCGGGGCTCGGTTCCACGCATTGCCCGGCGGCGGGCCGAGGCTTGTTCGTCCGCCGGTCCTGGGCCGACGAAATCTGGGTGACGGCGACTACTCCACCGAAGACCACCAGCGTGCCGACAACGGCCAGCAGACGCTTGCTCCGCGCGATGCCGGGTGACCGGCGCGCCCGAGTGGACCTGCGCATCGAATTGCTCTCCTTCTCGATCCGGTAGTGGATTCCTGCCCTCGGCGGACCGACGGATGTGAGATGGCACGCCATGACGGCGGCCACCGCGACCTACCCGGTATCGTGTCGATGGCCGACGATGCCCTTTCCGCACCGTCGCCCGCGCCCGGTCGACGCGGTTGGGGAGATCCTCTTCATTCGCGCAGGAGTACGGGACGGCGACGGAGAAGGTTCAACCGGCACACAGAAAAATGCTCCGCACCCGAACGGATCGGGAGCGGAGCGGCGTTCAGCAGGGAAAGTGCGCTCAGTCCGCGCAGAGGTGGTCGAAGGCGAAACCGCCCACCAGCTCGTCGCGGCGGCGGCTCAGCGCGGCGATCTCGGCGGTGAGGTCCGCGCGCGCGAGCAGATCTCGGCTGTCCGAGCGGGCGGCGCGCAGCCGTTCGCCGATCGCGACGGTCGCGAGGTCCTCGGCCAGGCGGGCCGTGTCGACGCCGCAGGAGAAGCGCTGGGCGGTGATGGACACCCGCTCGACGAGGCAGCTGTCCAGGCGCGGCTGGACCCAGCTCCACCCCTGCGCCGGACCCTCGTTCCAGCGCACGTGCAGCCCGCGCACGATCGGGTCGGCGAGCTGCCCGGCCACGTACGCCTCGACGGCCGCCGCCCGCGCCAACGCGCCGAGGTCGTTCACCGGGCCGGTCCGTCCGTCGGGCAGCCGCCCCAGGATGTCGCGGAAGCCCACCGGGGCGGGCTCGTCCCCGGTACCGCCCGCCGCGTAGGCGCGTGCGTCGAGCACGTACTCGACCAGACGCCGGCCGTGCTCGGCGGCCCGCAGCGTCGGTGACCCGATGCGCAGCACGGGCAGGCCGACGGCCGCGCCCACGGCGTCCGTGAGCCGCTCGGCGCGCTGCTCGGCCGACCCGGGCAGCGGGACCGGTCCGATCGTCACGGCGACGACCGGCCGTTGCGTGTCGGGCGCGCAGACCACGAGGTCGAACGCCGTCCGGCTGGCCGAGCCCCACTGGCTGCCGGTGACACCCTGCGGACGTCCCTGCACCAGCTCGCTGAGCCGACGCGGCCCGTACACCCGGTGGCCGGCGCGGCTGAACAGCGCGTCGCGTCCACCATCGGCGGGCAACGCCCGCAGCCAGCCGCGGTCGTCGCTGCTCGTCATCTGCCTGATCCATCCGCCGGTCGGTCGAACCGCGCCGAGTCTAGGCGGTCGATCATCCGGGCCGGTGGCGCGGCCCGTTCCGCCGCGACGGCACCCAATGTGACCTGTATCACACTGGCGTTGCGTTCCAGTCGACCTGTCGGGGTGTATCCAGCGAGGTCGCCCGAAGGCGGATCGGCTGGGAGGTCGGAGCATGTCGCGACAGCTGCGGTTCGGCGCCCTCGCCGCGAGCGGGCCACGTCCCCGCCGACGCGAGGGCGAGCAGCCACGCCGACCCCGGCACCCGCGACCGGCCGGCGAGCCGACCATCCGCCGTCGACCGACCACGGATCGGGCGGGACGACACCACCGGCTTCCCGGGCGACCCACCCGCGCCACGCCGGCCGAGGCCGAACCACCGCGCCGCGACACGGGCTCGGCAGCGGAGGTCGGTCGGAGCGCCGTCGCCGCCGCCGGCCGGGTGCCGGGCGTCCGCGACGTCCGCCCGGTCACCGTCCGCGTGGACGACCGGACCGTGGGCCTCGACCTCGACCTCGTCACCGAGTACGGACACCGCGTGCCCGCCGTCGCCGAGGCGGTCCGGCGCGCGGTCGCCGACCGGGTGTACGCCGACACCGGGCACACCGTCGTCGCGGTGACGATCACGGTGCGGGATCTCGTGGTGCCCGGCTCGGACGAGGCCTCTCCCCGTCCCCCGACCAGGCGGGGAGAGCTGACCATGGCGACCGTCAACCGGGTGGCCTCGCTCCTGCTGGGCGTCGCCCTGCTGGCCGGCGGCGCCCTGCTGGCCGCGCAGGCGCTGCTGGTGACGCTCGAAGTCCCGACGCCGCCGCTCGTCCGCCCCGGCTGGTACGAGGCGCTGACCAGCGCCCGCTGGGCCGATCCGGGCGTCCGGGTGGGGGCCGGCGCTGCCGTCCTGCTGGGCCTCGTCGTGCTGGCCGCTCAACTGCGCCGGTGGACGCCGGTCCGGCTGCGGGTCGACGAACGCGACGGCTGGCACCTGCGCCGACGGTGCGTGGAACGTCGACTGACCGAGGCGGCGGACACCGTGCCGGGCGTACGCCGGACGAGAGTGCGTGTCCGACGCCGCGGTGACCGGTGGCGGCCCCGGTTGCGCGCCACCGGCGACCCCGCGGCCCGCGCCGAGGTCGAGTTCGCCGTGCGTCAGGAGCTGCGCCGGCTCGCCCGGCCACGCGTCGACCGTGTCGAGATCCGACTGCTGCCCTCCCGGGGGCCGGCATGACCGACGCCGCGCACCGTCTGCTGTGGACGATCGTCGCGCTGCTGCTGGTGGCCGGTGGGGCGACCGCGCTGACGATCGGCGCCGGCGCGCCCTCGGACGGCGAGCCCGGTCCGGTCCTGCTCGGCGGCGGCCTGGTCGACGCGTGGCGGCTGGCGACGCCGTGGAGCACCCTGGCCGCCGCGGTGGCCGGGCTGCTGACCGCCGTCGCCGGCCAGCGCCTGCTGCACCGGACGGTACGCCGACCCGACCGGCCCCTGCGCGGCATGCTGAGCCACGCCGGGAACCGTCCCGGGCGCACCCGGCTGGCCGCCGAGGTGCTCGTACGCGCGTTGGAACGCGACCTGGTCCGGGCGGCCGGGGTACGCCGCGCCCGGGTCGTGCTCACCGGCGCGCCACCGCGACCCGACGTGTGGGTCCAGGTGGACCTGACCAGCGACGCCCACGCCGCGCGGGTTCGCGAGCACGTCCACGCCGCCGTGCGCCGGTTCGCCACGACGGCCGGCTGCGCGCCCGCGCACCTCGACGTGACGGCCCGGATCGAGCCGGACCGGCGGTGAGCCGAGCGTCCGTACGGGTCAGCGCGCGGCCCGACGGCCGGCCACGACGCTCGACGAGATGGAGACCGCCAGGGTCAGCACCACCACGGCGAGCGTCAGCCAGACCGGCAGCTTGCCCACCGGCGTCTCGGCGAGGATCAGCTTCACCCCCGCGAACGCGAGCAGCAGCGCCAGTCCGTACCGCAGGTGACCGAAGTGCCGCAGCAGGCCCGCGAGGCAGAAGTAGAGACTGCGCAGCCCGAGGACGGCGAACGCGACGGCCGTCCAGACGAGGAAGGTGTTGGTGGTGATGGCGAGGATCGCCGCCACCGAGTCGACGGCGAAGACCACGTCGGTGGCCTCGATCGCGACCAGCGCCACCAGCAGCAGGGTCGCCACCCGACGCCCGCCGACCCGGGTGGTGAAGCGGTCGCCGTGGTACCTGGCGTCCGTGGGTACGACCCGACGGAACAGCCGGACGGCGAGGACGCGGTCCGGGTCGACGTCCGGTTCCCCGCGTACGGCCAGCCGCCAGCCGGTCCAGATCAGGAACGCGCCGAGCACGAACCCGGCCCAGGCGAGCCGGGCCAGCAACTCGGCCCCGGCGAGGACGAACAACAGGCGAAAGGCGAGCGCGCCGACGACACCCCAGAACAGCACCTTGTGCTGGTAGCCCGACGGCACCCGGAAGTAGCCGAAGAGCAGGGCGAAGACGAAGACGTTGTCCACCGAGAGGGCCTTTTCCAGCAGATAGCCGGAGAAGTACGCGATGGCCGGGTCGCCGCCGAGGGCCCACCAGACGACCAACCCGAAGGCGAGGCCCGCGCCGATCCAGACCGCGCTCCAGAGCAACGCCTCGCGCAGCTGGATCACGTGGTTGTCCCGGTGCGCCAGCACGTCGATCGTCAGCAGCGCGGCGAGCAGCCCGCCGACCGCCGCCCAGGCCCACAGCGGCACCGTGACCGTCGCCTCCGCCACCGGTGCCCCCCGCATCGACCACGGCGGACCGCCCCCGCTGCCCCCGCCGGCCGGCGCTCCCGAGCCTATGCGAGCCGCTCACCCGCCGTCGGCGCTCCGGCCAAGTCGCCACCCCGCCGCGGTGCCACCGGGCCCGGCCGTCAGGGGTCGAAGGTCCCGGGCCGGTGCGGTCCGGTCGGCCCTGCCGCCCCGAGGGCCGACGGCGTCCACTGGAGGTGCCACCGGGAAGCGCGGTGCGAGGCAGAGAAGGGACGTGGACACCATGACCGCGACGATCGACCGGACCACCGCCGGAACCCCCGCTGCGGCGACCGGCACCACCCGGGCGAAGGCCGCCCGGTACGTCCTGGCGGGCATCCGGATGGCGCTCGGCTGGATCTTCCTCTGGGCGTTCCTCGACAAGCTGTTCGGCCTCGGCCACGAGACCGCCTCGAAGAACGCCTGGATCAACGGGGGTAGCCCCACCAGGGGCTTCCTCACCTTCGGGGTCGCCGGCCCGTTCAAGGACCTGTACACCGACATCGCCGGCGCCGCCTGGGCCGACTGGCTGTTCATGGTCGGCCTCGCCGGGATCGGTGTCGCGCTCCTGCTCGGCGTCGGCGTGCGGGTCGCGGCCGTCACCGGCGGGCTGCTGCTGGTCCTCATGTGGACCGCCGTCCTGCCTCCGGAGAACAACCTCTTCATGGACGACCACCTGATCTACGCCGCGGTGCTCGCCGTCCTGGCGCTCGTCGACGCCGGTGCGACCTGGGGCCTCGGAAGGATCTGGGCGAGGCTGCCGATCGTCCGGCAGGCGCCCTGGCTGAAGTGAGGCTTCCGCGTGCCGGGCGTCACCTCCGGGTGACGCCCGGCACCGTCATGCGGGCCGGGTTCGGGGTGTGACGCCATCGGTCATCGGCGATCCGGCAGGATCGACGGTGACCGGAGACATCACCACGACACGGCAGGAGATCCCGCATGAACCAGGCAGCAGGCGCCCGATCGGGCAAGCCCGAGGTGGGTCCGATCGAGGGTGCGCCGCCGGCCGACCTCGTGATCGAGGACATCACTGTCGGCGACGGCCCGCAGGCCGAGCCCGGCCAGTTGGTGAGCGTCCACTACGTCGGCGTGTCGCACTCCACCGGTGGCGAGTTCGACTCGTCCTGGAACCGGGGCGAGGCGTTCGAGTTCCCGCTCGGCGGCGGTCAGGTCATCGCCGGCTGGGACCAGGGCGTGGCCGGGATGCGCGTCGGCGGCCGGCGCCGTCTCACCATCCCGCCGCACCTGGGCTACGGCGACCGTGGCGCGGCCGGCGTCATCAAGCCGGGCGAGACGCTGATCTTCGTCGTCGATCTGCTCGGCGTGCGCTGACCGCGCTGTCGTAGGGGCCGTCCGGCGCGACGCCGGACGGCCCCTACGTGCGTCCGGGTCGAGCTCGGACGACCCCTGCCGAAACCAGGGCCGCGTCAGACCGTCGTGCCGGGTCAGGCCGCCAGCACCAGGTCACCGGGCGCGGCCGGCGGACGGCGGACGGGTGCGACCAGGTCGGCGGACGCCCCACGACGGGCTGCCGCTGCCTCGACCACACGGGCGGGCTCGAGGATCGGCATCACCCGGTGCAGGCCGGTGGCGCGCAGCACACGGGCCACCACCGGCGTCGGATCGACCACGACCAGCTCGCCGCCCCGCGCCCGGACGCGCAGATGCGCGGCCAGCAGAGCCCGTACCCCCGCGGCGGACAGCAGCCGCAGCCCGGACAGCTCGAGCTGGACGACCGGACGCGCCGGCGCGGACCACAGCGCGGACCGGAGCGCGGCCACGGTCGCGATGTCGACCTCACCGGCCACCCGCACCTGGACCATCTGCTCACCCACGCTGACCTGCACGTCGATCCGGTCGCTGCGCTCTTCCATGCCCTGAAATCTAGCCCCCACCACCGACAGTTTCGCCCGTCCGCGGAGTGATTCCGGGTACGTCCAGGGTCATCCCCGAGGGTTCCCCTCATCCGCCCGAAGGTGGAGCTCAGCGGCCTCGGGGTCGGTCGAACGGCCAGGTGGCGCGCCGCACCCGGTGCGCCCCGCATCGGCGGCGGAGAATGAGGCGATGGTGATCCCCCGACCCCGGCCGCCCCGGCTGATCCGGCCCGTCCGTGAAGCGGCCACCGTCCCGCCTCCGCTTCGCGGTGTGTGGGCAGCCACCGACCGCCGCCTCGACGAGGTCGACCTCCTACCGCTTCCCGAGGGCGCCATCGGGCCCGAGGACGTGCTCGTCGACCCGACCGGCCGGGTGGTCAGCGGCGACGAGGACGGCAACCTCTGGTGGTGGCCGGTCGACGCACCGGCCGGCACCCGAGGCCGGCTGCTGGCCCGGACCGGCGGTCGGCCGCTCGGCATCGAGCTGGACCCGTCCGGGGAGGCTCTGGTCGTCTGCGACGCGTACCGGGGGTTGCTACGGGTCACGCCGGACGGCACGGTCCGCGAGCTGACCGGGACGGCGCCGCCCGTGCACCTGGCCAACAACGCGACGGTGGCCCGCGACGGCACCGTCTACTTCACCGACTCGTCGGACCGGTTCCCGGTCTCGCACTGGAAGCGGGACCTGCTGGAGCACCGCCCCAACGGCCGAGTGCTGGCCCACCACCCGGGCAGTGGGCGAACCGAGGTGGTGGTTGAGGGGCTGTACTTCCCGAACGGCATCGCGCTGACGCCCGACGAGTCGGCGTTGATGCTGGTGGAGACCACCACCCACCGGCTGCTCCGCGTCGAGCTGAGCGGCGGGGTGCGGGTCCTCGCGGACCTGCCCGCGTACCCGGACAATCTCTGCGCCGTGGGCGACGGGACGTACTGGATCGCCCTGCCCAGCCCCCGCGTACCCATCGCCGAACGGCTGCTGCCGCACCCGCGGCTGCGCCAGCTCGCCGCGCTGCTGCCCGACGCCGTGCAGCCGCAGCCACGCCGCTACGGGCTGGTCGCGCTGGTCGATGGCGAGGGCACGGTCCGTCGTACGCTGCACGGCCCGGCCGGGCACTACTCGATGATCACCGGGGTACGACAGCACGACGACCAACTCTGGCTGGGCAGCCTCACCGGATCCGGCGTGGCGCGCGTACCCCTGGGGTGACGAGCCGGACCCGCGCGCCGCGCCCCTTCGGCGACGCCTGCCCCCGACGCGAGCGGGCCGGTCCACCGCGAGGGTGGACCGGCCCGAAGGGGTCTGTCAGCGACCACTCACCGACGGCGCCGGGGCCGGCGACCCACCGGCGACCGCGCCCGGGTGCGCCGGGGCGGCCGGCGCGGGCTTGAGCCCCGGCGGCACCGGCAGCGCGCTGCCCCTGACGAACTCGTCCCAGCTCACGTTCCACGCCGTCCAGCCGTTGCCGGGCTGCAACTCGACCTCGGTGCCCTTGACGGTGACCAGGTCACCGACCTGGGTCACGCCCATCAGCCAGTCCGCGGCGGTGGCGGAGACGTTCGCGCAGCCGTGCGAGACGTTCGTGGAGCCCTGATCACCCTCGGACCAGGGTGCCGAGTGGATGAACTCGCCACCCCAGGTGAGCCGCTGGGCGTCGTCGACGTCGACCACGTAGCCGCCGTTCGGCTCACCGCGGGTGTCGAAGGTGGTCCGCTCGTGCTTTTCCATGATCACCATCTTGCCGCTGGAGCTCGGCGTGCTCGGCTTGCCGAGGCTGACCGGGATGCGGCGGACCAGCTTGCCGTCGCGCAGCACCGACATCTGCTTCGTGGCGTTGTCGATCTCCAACGAGACCTGCTTGCCGATCTTCGACGTCGCGGTCCGCTCGGCGTCCCCCATCAACTTCTTCCCGATCGGCAGACCCTGGAGGCCGGCCCGGACACTGATCGTCGTCCCCGGTTTCCAGAAATCAGGTGCCCGGTAGTAGACCTGGCTTCCGTCGTCCAGCCACGACCAGGCGCCCGGCTGCGGCGGATTCGTCTTCACGAACAACCGACGCTGCACATCCGCCCTGGCCTCTTTCGGAATTGCCGGGTCGAACGCCACCGTCACCGGCATGGCAGTACCGTACGTCCGGTTGCCGACGAAATAGAGCGTGCTGGTGACCTGCGGTTTCGTGGACGTGGCCATCGTGGTGAACGTGGTACTCCGCGTGGTCGTCGCGCCCGAGTCGCCGGTCGCCGTCACCTCCGCCGTGTACGTACGGCGAGGTTGCAGCGGCGCGCTCGGCACCCAACCCGAGCCGTCCTCACGCGGCTCCGCCTTGACCTGCGCGCCCTTGTCGTCGGTGAGCCGGACACCGGTGATCCGTCCACCCTTGACCACCGTGCCGACCTCGGCGCTGACCGGGACGTCGCGGGTCTTGTCGCCCGGCGTGACGGTGAGTTCCGGCGGCGCGGCGTGCCCCTTGGCCGGCCCGGCCACCGGGTCCCCGCCGAAGGTGCACGCGCCCAACACGAGCGGTGCGGCCGCGACAGTTACCGCCAACAGCGTCAATCGCCGCCTAGACGTCATGTTCAGTCCCCCCGTTTTCGGCTTCCCTCGGTCACATTCTGGCCGCCTCCACAGGAGCATTCAGGGCATTCGGAAATAATCGCGAGCGCATTTATCGCCGCATTTTCCTCCACTGAGCCCGTTGCCGAGAAAACGCACCACTGCCGGTTGTGGCACGCTCCGCCCACCCGCGAGCCCGCCCGACCCGCAACGTCCGCTCCGACCCCACCGCCACCAGCCCCGCACCTATCACCCCAGATGCACGATTGACACACCAGTCAGGACGGGCTGGGCAGGAGCACCCCGCGCACCCCGCCCCGCCCCGGCCCCCGCCCCCGCCCCCGCCCCCGCCCCCGCCCCCGCCCCCGCCCCCGCCGATCTTGCACTTTCGGTTGTCGATAGGGGCGGAAGTGTCCGGTATGTCGGCGCAGAAAGTGCAAGATCGGCGCGGGATGTGGGGGCGTGGATCTCGGAGTCGCGCACCTGGTGGGCGGACTTTTGTCAGGTGGAGCGAAACTTCTGCTGATCGTGAGGGAGCTTTGCCTTTGTCCGGAGTCAAGGGTAGGGTCGCCTTCCAGATAGAGGGTTGCCCATTCGTCGATCAGCCTGCCTGCCGCCCCTGCCGGGGTCGGCCGCGGTCCGCCCAGAGGGTCACCGACCGCGGATAACGCGTCGTCCACACCGTCCACGCCGGAGCACCTCTCCGGCCGGTTCGTCGCGTCCCGGCACGGGCAGCCGGCTGACCGCTGCCGACGGCACACCATCCGTCAGGAAGGAACCACCACCATGGACAAGCAGGCCAATCGCTCGGAGTCGACACCGACCTCCGAGTCGCTCAGCCGACGGGGGCTGCTGCGCGCCGCGACCGTCTCCGCGGCCGCCGTCGGCGCCGCCGGGATGCTCGCCGGCCCGGCCAGCGCGGCGCCCGCCGGTGACACCGCCGTCGCTGGCGCCTCCCACGGTCGGCGCCGGGTGCCGGTGGACCGGATCAGCATCCAGCTCTACACCCTGCGTGACCAGCTCGCCGCCGACCTTCCGGGCACCCTCACCGCCCTGCGGCGGATCGGCTACCGGCGCGTCGAGCACGCCGGCTTCGTCGGGCGTACGGCCGCGGAGTTCCGCGCCGCCCTCGACGCCGCCGGGTTGCGGGCCACCTCCGGGCACACCGGTATCCCGCAGCCGTTCGACGCCGCCACCTGGGAACGCGCCCTCGCCGACGCGAACATCCTGGGCTGCAAGAAGATCGTGCACCCGTACTTCGGTCGGGACGCCGAGGGCCGCCCGTACCGGGACCCGGCCATCTACCGTGCCCTGGCCCGGGACCTCAACCAGGCCGGCCGGCTCGCCGAGCGCGCCGGACTGGACTTCGGCTACCACAACCACCAGCTGGAGTTCGTGCCGCTGACCGACGGCTCGACCGGCTTCGAGATCCTCACCGGGCAGACCGACCCCCGGCTGGTCCACTTCGAGCTCGACCTCTACTGGACCTGGCGCGGCGCGCACGACCCGGTCGACGTGATCCGGGAGAACCGCGGGCGGATCCGCCAGGTGCACGTCAAGGACCTGGACGTCGAGGGTGGCTTCGCCGACCTCGGCGACGGTGTCATCGACTTCGGCCGCATCTTCGCCCACGAGCGGGAGGCGGGCATCGAGGAGTACATCGTGGAGCGCGACGACGCCGGCACCTCGCCGCGGGTGCCCGCCGACGCCCTCGAGACCGCCCGGGTGGGCTTCGACTACCTCGCCGCGCTGCGGTACTGAGCACCATGAAGGGCTACCGAATGAATCGGACCGCACTCGCGTCCGCCCTGCTGCTGGTGACCGCCGGCCTGGCCGTGCCGACGACGGCGGCGACCGCCGCGCCGGCCCCGCCACCGGACAGCAGCTTCCAGAAGGTGACGCTCAACGACTTTCCCGGCGAGCCGATGAGCCTCGCCGTCCTGCCCGACCTGCGGGTGCTGCACACCTCCCGGACCGGTGAGGTGCGCATCCACGACCCGCGCACCGGGCTCAACACCCTCGCCGCCGACATCGACGTGTACCAGCACGACGAGGAGGGGTTGCAGGGCATCGCCATCGACCCGAACTTCGCCCAGAACAAGTGGGTGTACCTCTACTACTCGCCGCCTCTGGACACCCCGGTGGACGACCCGGCCACGCCGGGCGTCAACGAGGGGGACGCGCCGGAGGTCGGCACCGCGGCGGACTGGCAGCGGTTCAAGGGCGCGCTGCGGCTGTCCCGGTTCAAGCTGGAGGGGATGAAGCTCAACCTCGCCAGCGAGCAGCAGATCATCGACGTGCCGACCGACCGGGGCATCTGCTGCCACGTCGGCGGCCAGATCGACTTCGACAGCAAGGGCAACCTGTACCTGTCGACAGGTGACGACACCAACCCGTTCGCCTCCGACGGGTACGTCCCGATCGACGAGCGGGCCGACCGCAACCCGGCGTACGACGCCCAGCGCACCGCGGCCAACACCAACGACCTGCGCGGCAAGCTCCTGCGCATCAAGGTGAAGGCCGGTGGCGGGTACACGGTCCCGGCCGGCAACCTGTTCAAGCCGGGCACGGAGAAGACCCGACCCGAGATCTACGCGATGGGGTTGCGCAACGCGTTCCGCTTCGCGGTCGACCGGCGTACCGACGACGTGTACGTGGGCGACTACTCCCCCGACGCCTCCACGGCGAACCCGGAGCGCGGGCCCGCCGGGCACGGTCGGTGGATGGTGGTCGACAAGCCGGCGAACTACGGCTGGCCGTACTGCGTGACGCCGACGATCGCGTACCGCGACTACGACTTCGCCACGGGCGAGTCCGGTCCGAAGTTCAACTGCAAGCGCCCGGTGAACGACTCGCCGCACAACACGGGCAAGCGCGTGCTGCCGCCGGTCGAGGCTCCGCAGGTCTGGTACGCGGCCGCCGCCTCGGCCGAGTTCCCGCAGCTCGGCACGGGCGGTATCGCCCCGATGGGTGGTCCGGCGTACGACTATGACGGCACCAGCACGTCGCGGACGCGGTGGCCGGCCTACTACGACGGGGTGCCGCTGTTCTACGAGTGGACCCGGGACTACATCAAGGAGTTCCGCCTCGACTCCGACGGCGATGTCACGGACATCCGGCCGGTGGCGCCGTCGATCGTGGTGGACAACCCGATGGACATGGAGTTCGGCCCGGACGGCGCGCTCTACGTCCTGGAGTACGGTGACGGCTACTTCGCCGAGAACCCGGACGCCCAGCTGTCCCGGATCGACTTCGTCCGGGGCAACCGGACGCCGATCCCGAAGATCAGCGGTACGCCGACCGTCGGCCAGGCCCCGCTGACCGTGGCGTTCTCCAGCGCCGGCACCACCGACCCGGACGGCGACAAGCTGAGCTACGCGTGGGACTTCGACGCGGACGGCTCGGTGGACAGCACCGACCCCAATCCGTCGTGGACGTTCCAGGAGAACGGGTCGTACACGCCGACGCTCAAGGTGACCGACCGCACCGGACGTTCGGCCTCGGCGACCCTGCCGCTGGTGGTCGGGCCGACCGCGCCGGTCGTCGAGTTCGTCGCCCCGGTGGCCGGGCAGCCCTTCCAGTTCGGGCAGACGGTCGCGTACGAAGTGAAGGTCACCGACGACCTTCCGGTGGACTGCTCGCGGGTGAAGGTCACCTACGTGCTCGGCCACGATGAGCACGGGCACCCGCTCTCCACGGCGACCGGCTGCTCCGGGAGCATCCCCACCTTCCTCGACGGCGGGCACAGCGGCGCGGACAACCTGACCGCGGTCTTCGTCGCGGAGTACACCGACGCGCCGACGGAGCCCGGCGTGCCGCCGCAGACCGCCACGGCGACGGTCGTGCTCGATCCCACACCGGTGGCCGGTCTGGCCGGCTGACAGCCCGCGACACCAGCACCAACCCGCACCGACCGCGGCGGCGACCGGCACTCCGGTCGCCGCCGCGCGGCGTTTCATCCCCAGTCGTTGTCGACGTGGTTGTCGCGCCAGCGTCCGCCCACCGGCGGGGTGTCCAGGCGCATCCCGTCCTCGGCGTTCCCGGCCAGGTCGTTGTCCTCGACCCGGCAGTCCACGCAGCTTCCCCGCCCGGTGATCCACAGGCCGTGGGTCTGGGTCGGATCCTCGTGGTTGTCCCAGATCCGGTTACCGCGGATGGTGGCCGAGTCGAACGCGGCGTCGATGGTGATGCCGGCTCGTCGCTCGGGTGCGGCGGACAGCTCGTACCCGCAGCCCGGAGGCGGTATGTCCCCGCTCCACGCGCTGATGCCGTCGGGACGCGCCGGTGCGAGGGTGAGTTCGTCGCCGCTGTTCGCGGCGACCATGGCCACGGCCCGCCCCACCCGCAGGACCTTGCCGCGGTGACCGTCGTGCGGCCAGTTCGCGGACCGGTCCACCACCGATCGTTCGGAGTAGCGGACGGTCTCGCCGCTGCCGCTGGCGGCCTGCGCGTACTGTCGGCCGTTGTTGCGGATCCGGTTGTTGAGCAGCACCGTGTCGGTCATCTGGTGGTCGATCCGGATGGCGTCCAGCCCGTTGCCCCAGAGGTCGTTGCTCTCGATCACGACGTCCCGCACCGTGCCCTGGTAGCCCCGCCCGAGATCGTGCGTGTGATAGCCGTGCCGACCGTTGCCGCTGATCCGGTTGCCCCGGATGGTGTACGGGCCCGGGGTGTTGCCGACGCTGACGCCGTCGCGGATGTTGCCGTCGATGACGCAGTCGGCGACCAGCCCACCGCGCCCGGCCACCCCGGCGGTGCCCGTGGCGGAGATGTCGAAGCCGGCCTCCAGGTTGCCGGTCATCGTGCAGGCGGAGACGATGAGACCGTCGGCGCCCCAGTCGGAGATGCCGAACCGGTTGCCCTGGCTGTGGCAGCCGATGATGCGGTAGCCACGCGGCGGCGGCCAGTAGTCCTTCTGCAGTTCGAGGAAGATGCCGTTGGTGCCGTTGGCGAGGGTGGTGCAGTTGGCGATGGTCAGGCGCTCCACCGGGCCCCACCCGCCGATCCCCACGCCGATCCCGGCGCCGCCGATCTGCTCGCCGTTGTCCAGCCGGCCGCAGCCGACCACGACCACGCCCTCGATGAGCGAATCCTGGAGGAAGTCGCAGCCCAGCCCGGTGGCGGCGGTGTGGTGGATGTAGAGGTTGCGAAAGACGCCGCGCACGACGTACTGCAGGCCGAGGCCCTTGGCGAGATAGTTGTACTCGGCCATCGCGACGCCGGAGCCGTCGATCTGGAAGTCGGCGAAGGTGCAGTCCGCGATGTGGCGGTCCCGGTCGGCGCCGTGCTGCACCGTGGTCCAGAAGGCCAGCGGGGTCGGGTCGGCGCGGTTGCCCTCGTTGCTGAGCATGAACCGGGTCGCCGCCGGGCCGGCGCCGACCAGCGAGACGCCGCTGCGCCACACCGTGCCGGCGTCGCGGATCGAGTAGATGCCCGGCGGGCAGTAGATGACGCGGGCCCGGCCGTCCGAGGCGTACCCCTCACCGAGCCGGTCCACGAGGGCGGCCAGTGCCGGCTGGTCGTTGGTCGCGCCGTCGCCGGTCAGGCCGTACTCCCGGGCGTCGCAGTAGAGCGGCGCGCCGGCCACGGCGGGCCGCCGCACGCGGATCGAGTTGAGCAGCAGCTCGTTACCCATCGCCACGGGTCGGCTCCCTTCGACGCGTCCGGCGGGGCCGACTTCCCGGTGACACGGCCGGGAAACCCCGGGCGCGCGCCGGCCCCGACGCCGCGCGGGCGGCGTCGGGGCCTCAGGGGGTACGCGTCAGACGGCGGCGATCAGCAGCGCCGGGCGCTCCACGCAGTCGGCGACGTGCCGCAGGAAGCCACCGGCCACCCCGCCGTCGCACACCCGGTGGTCGAACGTGAGGCTCAACTGGGTGACCTTGCGGACGGCCAACTGCCCGTCGACCACCCACGGCTTGTCCACGATCCGCCCCACCCCGAGCAGCGCCGCCTCGGGTTGGTTGATGATCGGCGTGGACCCGTCCACCCCGAACACCCCGTAGTTGTTCAGGGTGAAGGTGCCGCCGGTGAGCCGGGCCGGCGCGAGCGTACCGGCCCGGGCCGCGGCGGTGGTCTCCGCCAGCGCGGCGGCCAGTTCGGCGGTGGTGAGCCGCTGGGCGTCCCGCAGCACCGGCACCAGCAGCCCCCGGTCCGTCTGCGCGGCGATCCCGAGGTGCACGCCGGCGGACTGGACGATCCGCTGGCCCTCGGTGTCGACGCGGGCGTTGAGTTGCGGGTACCGGCGCAGGCCGCTGAGGCAGATCCGGGCCAGCAGGGCCAGGATGCTCACGGGGGCGTCGGGCGTCGCCGCGTTGATCGCCGCACGGGTTTCCAGCAGCCCGGTGGCGTCCACGTCGACCCAGATGGTCACCTCGGGGATCTCCCGCCGGCTGCGGGAGAGCTTGTCGGCGATCACCTTGCGCACGCCGGTGAGCGGGACGACGACGTCGCCGTCCCCGGTCGGTGCGAGGGCGACGTGCGGCTCCGGCACGGCGGCGAGCCGGGCGGCGGGCGCGGTGAGCGCGGCCTCCACGTCGGCGCGGCGGATCACGCCCCCGGGCCCGGTGCCCCGCACGGTGGCGAGATCGACGTCGCGTTCACGGGCCAGCCGCCGCACGATCGGCGAGATGACCAGAGGGGCCGTCGACCGCGCCGGCTCGCCGGACGCGGCGTCTGCGGCGGGGGTACGGGCGGCCGTCGAGCCGCCGTCGGACCCGGCAACGCCGGAACGGGAGACGGCGGGCCCAGCGGCGTCGGCCGTGGTGCCGGCGTCGACCGGCTCGGGAGCGAGGGCCAGGCGGGGGCGACGTCGCCGCCGGGTGGCATTGCCGTGGCCGGTGCCGTACCCGATCAGGACGTTGCCGGAGCCGGCCCGCTCCTCCTCGCGGTAGGTGGCGTGCCCGGCGGGCTCGTCGCCGCCGTCCAGCGGCGCGATGGTGATCAACGGCTGGCCGACCGGGCGGACCTCGCCGGCCGCGCCGTGCAGGGTCACGACCCGTCCGGCGTACGGGCAGGGCACGTCGACGACGGCCTTGGCGGTCTCCACCTCGACGACGCTCTGGTCCACCTCGACGACGTCACCGACGGCGACCCGCCACTCGACGATCTCGGCCTCGCTCAGCCCTTCGCCCAGGTCGGGCAGGAGGAAGACCTGCGTACGCTCGACGGTGGTCATGCCGCCGCCCAGCGCGCGTCCGGCTGGTCGTCCCACTGGAGGCGGGCGACCGCGTCGAGGACGCGGTCCACGCCGGGCAGGTGGGTGTGCTCCAGCATCGGGGCCGGGTACGGGATGTCCAGCCCGGCCACCCGCAGCACCGGGGCGTGCAGCGCGTGGAAGCAGCGCTCCTGCACGCGGGCGGCGATCTCCGCGCCGACGCCCGCGAAGCCGGGCGCCTCCTGGATGACCACGCAGCGACCGGTGCGCCGGACCGAGGCGGTGATGGTGGCGTCGTCGAACGGCACGATGGTGCGCACGTCGACGACTTCCAGGTCCCAGCCCTCCTCGCGCGCGGCCTCGGCGGCCTCCAGGGCGACCGGCACGGCCGGTCCGTACGCCACCAGGGTGGCGTCGCGACCGGGCCGGCGCACGACGGCTCGACCGAACGGCTCGGTCCGCGTGGGCAGGGCCGCGTCGGCGCTGGCGAAGTAGAGCTTCTTGGGCTCCATGAAGACCACCGGGTCGGGGTCGTCGATCGCCTCCCGCAGCAGGGAGTACGCGTCGTCGACGGTCGCCGGGGTGACGACCTTGAGGCCGGGGGTGTGCGCGTAGTACGCCTCGGACGAGTCGCAGTGGTGCTCGACCCCGCCGATGCCACCCGCGTACGGCACGCGGATCACGATCGGCACGCTGAGCGCGCCCCGGGTGCGGTTGCGCAGCTTCGCCACGTGCGAGGCGATCTGCTCGAACGCCGGGTACGCGAACGCGTCGAACTGCATCTCGACCACCGGCCGCAGCCCGGACATGGCCAGGCCGACGGCGAAGCCGACGATGCCGGCCTCGGCCAGGGGGGTGTCGAAGCAGCGGTCCTCGCCGAAGCGGGCCTGGAGGCCGTCGGTGATCCGGAAGACGCCGCCGAGTGCGCCGACGTCCTCACCGAAGACGACGACCTTCTCGTCGGCGGCGAGGGCGTCGGCGAGCGCGGTGTTGAGCGCCTTCGCCATGGTGGTGGCCATCAGGCGTCACCCTCCTGGTCGCGTGCGGCGGCCAGCTCGGCGCGGATGAGTTCGCGCTGCTCGACGAGCTGCGGGGTGGGCTCGGCGTAGACGTGGTCGAACAGGCTCAGCGGGTCGACCGTGGGCTGGCTGTTCATCCGGGTCCGCAGGTCCGCCGCGTACGCCTCGGCCTGCTCGGCGATCTCGGCGACGGCCGCGTCGTCGAGCAGCCCGCGGGCGCGCAGGTACGTCTCGAGGCGGGCGACCGGGTCCCGGTCGCGCCAGGCGTCGACCTCGGCGCCGTCGCGGTAGCGGCTGGCGTCGTCGGCGTTGGTGTGCGGCTCCATCCGGTAGGTGTGCGCCTCCACCAGGAACGGCCCGTTGCCGGCGCGGGCGTGCGCGACCGCGCGGTTGAGCACGGCGAGCACGGCGACCGGGTCGTTGCCGTCGACCTGCTCACTGGGCACGCCGTAGCCGACGCCCTTGTACGCCAGCGACGGCGCGGCGGTCTGCCGCGACAGCGGGACGCTGATCGCGTACCTGTTGTTCTGGACGAAGTAGACGACCGGGGCTTTGAACACGGCCGCGAAGTTGACGCCCTCGTGGAAGTCGCCCTCGCTGGTCGCGCCGTCGCCGATGAAGGCCAGCGCCACGGTGTCGCGCCCCTGGTACGCCTCGCCGTGGGCGAGGCCGGCGGCGTGCACGCACTGGGTAGCGAGGGGGGTGCACTGCGGTGCGGTGCGTACCTCGGTCGGGTCGTAGCCGCAGTGCCAGTCGCCGCGCAGCAGGGTGAGCACCTCGACGGGGTCGATGCCCCGGGCAACCAGCGCCATCGATTCGCGGTAGGTGGGGAACACCCAGTCGCTGTCGCGGACGGCGAGCGTGGCGGCCACCTGGCACGCCTCCTGCCCCCGGGACGACGGGTAGACGGCGAGGCGGCCCTGCTTGGTCAGCGCGGTCGCCTGGGTGTCGAACCGACGGCCGAGCACCATCCGGCGGTACAGCTCCCGCAGCGCCTCGACGGGCGGCTCCGGGTAGTCGGTGCGGGCCGGCAGCGGCGTGCCGGTCTCGTCGAGCAGGCGGACCGGGTCGGCGGCCGGCAGCAGCGGACGCGCCGGGTCGGGCGGGGTGACCGTCCGACGGGCGCGCGGGGATGCCCTGCGGACCGCCTGGGGTGTGGTCGTCACGGCGGGACCTCCTGGGACGTGTGGTGAGCCTATGCTTCCGCTTGACGGATGATTGACTCAAGATCCACGAAGAAGGCGGGACGATTGGCATGAGCAAGGCAGATCGGTGAGCCAGGAGACCGAAGACGACGCGGACCGGGCGACCGGGGCGGGACGATCGGCCCGAGCCCTGGACGAGGTCGACCGACGGATCGTGGACGAGCTGGTCCGCGACGGGCGTACATCGGTGCGCACGCTGGCCGAGCGGATCCACATCTCCCGCACCAACGCATACGCCCGGGTCGAGCGCCTGGTGCGCGACGGCGTGATCACGGGGTTCCGGGCACAGGTCGCGCCCGAGGCGGCCGGGCTGGGCACCTCGGCGTACATGGCGTTGACGATCGAGCAGAACACCTGGCGGGAGGTGTCGGCCGAGCTGGCCCAGGTGCGCTACGTCGAGCACGTCGCGCTGCTCAGCGGCGAACACGACGTGCTGGCCCTGGTCCGGGCGCCGGACAACGCCGCCCTGCGCGACGTCGTACTCGACCGGGTGCAGCGCATCGCCGGGGTGCTGTCGACGCGGTCGTGGCTGGTCTTCGAGGAGTTCGAGGGCACGCAGAGCCCGTGGCAGTAGGCCGGCACGCCGGGTCACCGCTCGGGCGGCGCCTCCAGGCCCTCGCGGTCGGCCAGTTCCAGCAGTGGCTCCAACGAGTGCCGGTCGCCGTCCAGGCCGGCGTGCGGGTCGCCCCGCTCGGCGAACCGGGCCGGCATGGTGAGCACGTCGAAGTCCTCCGGACGGGCGTCGTCCAGCTCCGCCCAGTCCAGCGGCGCCGACACCAGCGCGCGCGGCGTCGGTCGGATCGAGTACGCCGACGCCATGGTGTGGTCGCGGGACATCTGGTTGTAGTCGACGAAGACCGGCCGGTCCCGCTGGTCCCGCCACCAGGTGGTGGTGACCAGCTCCGGCAGCCGACGCTGCATCTCACGTCCCAACGCGAGCACCGCCCGCCGGCACTCGCCGAAACTCCACCGCGGCTCGATCGACAGGTACACGTGCAGGCCCCGCCCGCCGGTCGTCTTCGGATAGCCGGTCATGCCCAGCTCGGCGAGGAACGCCCGCACCTCCCGGGCCACCGGCACCACCTGCTCGAACCCGACACCGGGCAGCGGGTCGAGGTCGATGCGCAACTGGTCCGGTCGTTCCACGTCGCGGGCGGACACCGGCCACGGATGAAACCGCAGGGTGCCCAGGTTGGCCGCCCAGATCACCACGGCCAGCTCGCTCGGCGCGACCTCGTCGGCCGTCCGACCGCTCGGGAACGTGATGTGCGCGGTGCCCACCCAGTCGGGCGCCCCCGCCGGCACCCGCTTCTGGTAGAAGGCGTCGCCGCGGTTGGTCTGCCGGGTCGCGATCGTTGCGCCCTCGAAGACGCCGCGCGGCCAGCGTTCCAACATGGTCGGCCGGTCGCGCAGCGCCCGCAGGATGCCGTCGCCGACCGCCAGGAAGTAGCGGACCACGTCCAGCTTGGTCAGCCCGCGTTCCGGGAAGTACGGCTTGTCGGGGCTGGAGACGCGGACCAGCCGCTGTCCCACCCGGATCTCCTCCGCCGCCGTGGCCACGCCCCCGAGGGTACGACGTGGGGGCGGACCCGGTGGGCTACCGGCCGGTGACCAGCGTGGCGTGCTGCTGCGGCAACTCCTCCGTCGGGCCGCCGACCGACGCCGGCTGCGTCGTCCCGGGCGGTTCCTCGGCCACGGCGCTCTGCTGCTCGACAGGTACCGCCTGCGCCGACCGGCGGGCCACGAAGCCCGGCGTCCAGTCCTTCAACCGCAGCGCCGGCCGCTCGACGAGCTTCCACGAGACGAACGCGGCGACGAAGGCGACCGCGAGCGACATCGCGGCGAACGGGACGTACCCCCAGCGGCTCCAACCCAGGCTCGCCATCACCTGCTGGCCGACGAACCCGTAGATGTAGATGCCGTACGAGTAGTCGTTCTTGCGGCCCACCCAGTGCAGCTGGCGCGGCATCCGCACCGACAGCCACACCAGCAGGTACGCGAACGCCGGCAGGCCGATGGCGAAGAAGCCGCCGAAGAGCAGGGACAGCCCCAGCGCCACGGCCGAGCCGATGCCGAGCGCGTCGTTGATCGGCACCCGCTCCCGGTAGAGGTCCAGGGTCGCGCCGAACGCGAACAGGAAGCCCAGGTAGACGATGTAGTGGAAGCTCATCACGCCCACCAGGGGCGAGTCGAACGTCCAGCTCGCCGTCGACGCCGGCCCGCTGAGCCGCCCGGAGCTCACCCAGTCCTGCAGGATGCTCAGGTAGAGCGCGACGGTCAGGAACAGCACGAACCGGCGGGCGTTGCGCAGCACCGCGGTGATCGCCAGGACGCCCACCACGACGTAGCAGAACATCTCGTACTTGAGCGACCACAGGGCGCCGTTGAAGACGCTGGAGTTGCTCTTCTCGCCCCACGGGGTGCTCTCGCGGAGCAGATCCCCGATGCCGTACTGGCGCACACCGGTCCACCAGTTGGCCTGGAGGTAGGCCAGCGGACCGCCACGGTCCCAGGCGTTGTCGAAGAACCCGGCGGTGGTGCCGTGCTCGCGCAGGGCGACGAGCGGCGCGACCACCAGCGCGGTGATCAGCAGGCACACCCAGAGGCCGGGGAAGATACGCAGCGCGCGGTGCCAGGCGTAGCGGATGATGCCGGTACGCCGGGCGCTGCGGGTGATCAGCAGGCCGGAGAGCACGAAGAAGCCGTACACCGCCATGGTGCCGACGTTGGTCTGCCGGCCGGTCAGGTGGTAGCCGAGGTCGTTGGCGCCGAAGCCGAGCGGCTTGGAGTGCGACAACACCACGCCGATCGCGAGGCAGAGCCGGATGAGTCCGATTCCGTTGCTGCGGCCGGAGAGCAGGTCGGCGAGCGTGCCACGGGAACGGACGAGGGAGGGGGTAGTCATGCGGTCAGGACCTCTCGACCATCAGGCGGGCACCTCGGCGCCGGCGTGCTCCCACAACTGCTTCATCTCGGTGTGCAGATCATCGCTCGGCGACCAGCCGAGCACCTCGGCGGCGAGCCCGACGTCCAGCCGCTGCCAGCTCGTCTCGGCCGGGCCGGTGCGCTCGGCCTCGACCAGATCGGTCGGCACCTCACTCACGTCGATGAGGAGCTGGACCATATCACGGGCGCTGGCGGCGACGCCGCGACCGATGTTGATCACGTGGCCGGCCGCTGCGGGTCGGGTCGTGGCCAGCAGTACAGCGGCGACCACGTCGCTCAGACCCACGAAGTCACGCCGCGAGCCCAGCGGGGCCAGCTCCAGCCGGGCGCGCTCGCCGGCGCGCTCGGCGTCGCGCAGCCGACCCGCGACCACCCCGAGCAGGCTGTGCCCGGGCTGGCCGGCGCCGATCACGTTGCCGACCCGCAGCGTGACGCCCTCGATCCGGCCCGAACGGTCGGCCTCGGCGACCGCCGTGGTGCAGCGCAGCTTGAACTCGCCGTACGGCATCACCGGCGCGGGTCGCAGCCCCTCGGTCATCGACGTGTCGACCGGCACCAGCCCGTACTCGTGCACGCTGCCCAACTGGACCACCCGGACCCGTCCGGGCAGCCGGCCGGCGGCCTCGATCAGGCGCTCCACCAGGGTCACGTTGACCGCGAGCATCTGCGCGTCGTTGAGCCCCCACATGCCGCCCGCGGAGTTGATCACCACGTCCGGTTCGAGGTCGCGCAGCAGCGCGGTGATCTCGTCGACGTCGGCGGCCGCCAGGTCCAGGGCGCGGACGTCGACGCCCGGCCCGATCTCACGCGGCGTACGGGCCACGGCGAAGACGGTGTGCCCCGCGTCGGCCAGCGCACGGCAGATGGGGCGACCGAGGAACCCGGTGCCGCCGAGCACCACCACCCGCCGCCGCTGACCAGCGTCCCGCACCGGCTGCCGCTGCTCGATCATCATGAAATCCCCCTGGCTGCGATGGCTCATCGGCCCGGCCCGAACGCGTGCCGCGACAGGCTCTTCACACCTGTCATCCGGCCGGCGAGGACCGCCGTCGGCAGCAGCGTGATGGCGTGCAGCCGGGACGACATGTAGCGGCGGGCCGCCCGTGCCGCCCGCGGCCAGCCCTGCTCGTCCATCCGCCGGGCGACCTGGACGAAGTACGCCCGCGCCTCGGTGAACCGGGTGCCGGTGATCGCGTCGGCGGCGGACTTGCTGACCGCGTGCCGCCGGTACTGGAAGCACAGGGTGGTGTCGACGGCCATCTGCTCGCCGCGCTGGATCAGGTCGATCACCAGCGCGAGGTCCTGGATGACCTGGAACTCCTCGCGGAAGTCGACGGCCTTGAGCGCGTCCGTCCGCCAGCAGATCGACGGGAAGTAGAACCAGCAGCCGCGCAGCAGGCTGGCCGCCAGGTCCTCGCCGCCCATCAGCGTCCGGGACTCGACGCGCGGCGCGTAGAGCCGACGCTTGGCCTCGTCGACGATGGTGTTGACCACCCTGCCGTCGGCGTCGATGATCTCGACTCCCGGCTGCACCATGCCGACGCCCGGGTACTGCTCGATCACCGATCGCACGGTCGCGACGTAGTTGGGGTGCATGATGTCGTCCGTGCCCATCATCACCAGGTACTCGTGCTCGGCGAGGCCGACGCACTTGCGGTAGTTGTTGGTGATCCCGAGGTTGCGCTCGTTGCGCTGGTAGCGGACCCGCTCGTCGGTGATCTGCGCGAACCACTCCGGCACGCCCGGCTCGGTGCCGTCGTCGACCACGGTCAGACGCCAACCCGGATCACTCTGTGCCATCACGCTGCGGACCGCCGCCTGCATGAGGGGCACGCTCCCGTAGTACGGCAACATGATGTCGACAATCATCGGTTCCCGGGGCCTTACTGTGCGTGGTGGACGTGCGCGACGGGCGCGGGCCACATTATCAGGCATGGCGTCCGGATCCAGTACCGGCGAGCCGGCCGCCGGGTCCGTCCGGACACCACCCCGGGTGACCGGGACGACGGGTCCTCCGGCAACCACGGCGGCGGCTATCATCGTCGCGCCCACTCCCCGCACGCCCCCGATCGGACGCCGATGCCAGACCGCGCCGTCACCACGGACGCGCCTCCCGCGCCCACCGACGCGGGGCCGCCCGCGCCCGCCAGCGGGTCGGAGGGACGGCCCCTCTCCCTCGCCCGCCGACTCGTGCTCAGCGTCTGGTTCTGGCCCACGGCGTTCGCGGCCCTCGCGGTGGGTTGGCGTCTCGGCAGTCCGGAGATGTGGCACGACGAGCTGGTCACCATCGACGTGGCGACCCGCTCGACCGGGCAGATCCTGGGGATGCTGGCGAACGTCGACGCCGTACACGGGACGTACTACCTCTTCATGCACGCCTGGACGAGCCTGTTCGGCACCGGCCCGGCGGCCGTCCGGCTGCCGTCGGCGCTGGCGATGGTCCTGGCGACCACGTGCGTGGCGCTGGTCGGACGTCGGATCTTCGGCCGGACGGCGGGTGTCGCCGCCGGTTTCGTCTTCGCCCTCGTGCCCACCGTCACCCGCTTCGGCCAGGAGACCCGGTCGTACGCCTTCGTGGTCCTCGCCGCGGCGGCGGCCACGTTGTTCCTGCTCCGAGCGTTGGAGCGCCCGGGATGGCTGCGCTGGACCGCGTACGTGCTCGCCGTGGCCGGCATCGGCCTGGTGAACGTGGTGGCGCTCACGCTGCTGCTCGGGCACGGCGTGGCCGTGCTGATCCACTGCTGGCGGGAGCGCCGCTGGTGGTCGTTGGCCTGGTTCGTGCTCGCCACCGCCGCCGGGGTGGGGATCGCCGCCCCGGTGATCCTGCGCGGTATGAAGCAGGCGGGACGGCAGATCAGCTGGATCCCGGACAGCGCGCCGTGGACGGTCTGGGAGCAGGTCTTCGGTTCGGTGCTGCTCGCCGCCGCGATCACCGCGCTGGCCGCGGTCGGGGTGCTGACCCACCTGCGCCGCGACGTGGCCGCCCGGACGGCCGCCGCCGCGGTGATCGCCGCGCTGCCGCTGCCGGTGATCCTGGTGGCCTCCACCGGCGACATCAACTACTTCTTCTCCAAGTACCTGCTCTTCCTGCTGCCGGCGTGGGCGGTGCTCGCCGGCGGCGCCGTCGCCGCGCTGCGCCGCGCGCCCTTGGTCGCGGTGGGGGTGCTGGCGCTGGCCGCCCTGAGCGTCCCCGGTCAGCTCGCGCTGCGCGGGGAGTACTCGCACGGCTGGTACACGTACCCGCAGAAGCGCGCGTTCGCGCCGCTGTCCTACTCGCAGGCGGCGCGGGTCATCGAGGCCGGTTACCAGCCCGGTGACGGCCTGGTCGCGGGTGGCCCGTGGTGGTGGATGCACGAGCCCGGGGTGCGCTACTACCTCCCCGCCGACGTCTCGCCGCGCAACGTCTTCCAGCAGCGGTCGGCGGCTGAGCGCGACGAGCTGTTCGGCGCGGACTGCCCCACTCCCGCCCGCTGCCTGCGGGACGAGCCCCGACTGTGGGTGCTGCTGCCGACGATCACCGACGCGCCGCTGACGGGCCTGCCGAAGAAGCAGTCCGCCGCGCTCGCGCAACGGTACGACGTGGTCCGCGTCACGCACGTGACCGGGCTGACCGTGGCCCTGCTGCAACGGCGCGGCTGAGTCGACGCCCGGCCCCGGCGCGGGCCGGCTCAGCGGCCCTCGCCCGGCGCGGGCACGGTTACCCCGTACCGCGCCCGGGTAGGGGGTCGGCATGGCGGAACTGTCGACGCTCTGGATCATCCGACACGGGGAGAGCACCGCGAACGTGGCGGCCACCCGGGCCGAGCAGACCGGCGCGGACGTGATCGCGCTGAGCCATCGCGACGCCGACGTGCCGCTCTCGGACACCGGCGAGGAGCAGGCCCGGGCGACCGGCCGCTGGCTCGCGGGTCTGCCCGAGGACCGGCGACCCGACGTCGCGGTGGTGTCGCCGTACCTGCGGGCGGTCTCCACGGCGAAGCTGGCGCTGCACGGCACCGGGGTGCCGGTGAGCCGCGACGAGCGGCTCCGGGACCGGGAACTGGGCATCCTGGACGGCCTGACCGGCCACGGGGTGCGCCAGCGGTTTCCCGACGAGGCCGCGCGCCGTGACCGGCTGGGCAAGTTCTACTACCGGCCGCCCGGCGGTGAGGCCTGGACCGACGTGGCGCTGCGCCTTCGCACGCTCCTCGGTGACCTGCGCCGCGACCACGAGGGCCAGCGGGTCCTGCTGTTCGGCCACGACGCGCTGGTCTTCCTGCTGCGCTACCTCATCGAGGGGTTGACCGAGCCGGAGCTGATGGCGTTGACCCGCGAACACGTGATCGCCAACTGCTCGATCACCGACTGGTCCGCGGACGAGCAGGGCAGGCTGAGGCTGGGCGGCTTCAACGAGGTCGGTCACCTGCACCGGCAGGGCGCCGAGGCGACCAGGGAGGACGAGATCCATGCCGAACCGGTCTGAGGTACAGGTGATCACGCCGGCGCTGCTGCGGGATTGGGCGCTGCCGGTGCCGACCGGCGGCAAGGAGAGCCGCGGCACCGTGCTGGTGATCGGAGGCTCCCGCTTCACTCCCGGGGCCGTCCTCCTGGCCGGGGTGGCCGCGTTGCGCGCCGGCGCCGGGGTCCTTCAGCTCGCCCTCGCCGAGTCGACCGCCGCCACGCTGAGCATCCAGGTGCCCGAGGCGCTGGTGGTGGGGCTGCCGGAGACGTCCGACGGCGCGGTCGCCGCCGACCGGGCCGGCCAGCTCGGCGAGTTGGTCGGGGCGGCCGACGTGGTGGCCCTCGGTCCAGGGTTGTCCGGCATCGAGGAGACCGGCCGGCTGCTCGACCTCGTCCTGGAGGCGGCCGGGCCGCGCACCCCGCTGGTCCTGGACGCGTACGCGCTGGGCGCCCTCAGCCACGAGCCGAAGCTGCTGGTCGGTTCCGGTCGCCCCGTGGTGCTCACTCCCAACGTCACCGAGGCCGGCCACCTGCTGGGCCGCGACCCCGGCGACGACCTGAGCGCGGAGGCCGCCGAGCTGGCGCACCGGTACGACGCGGTGGTCTCGCTCTACGGGCACGTGGCCGCCCCGGACGGGCGCGGGTGGCGGGAGGAGAGCGGCGACGCCGGCCTCGGCACGTCCGGCAGCGGAGACGTGCTCGCGGGTCTGCTGGCCGGGCTCCTGTCCCGGGGCGCCGACCCGGCGCAGGCCGCCTGCTGGGGCGCGTTCGCGCACGCCGTGAGCGGCCAACGGCTGATCCCCCGGTACGGCCGGATCGGTTTCCTGGCCCGGGAACTGCTCGACGAGATCCCGCGCACCCTGGCCACCGTCTGACCAGGCGATGTGAGTCGAGTTCGCCTGTTTCGCCACGTGGGCTCGGGGTACCGGATCGACACCAGCCGACCTACCGCACAAGGGGGCACACCGGTGTCGACCGATGCCATCGTCCTGCTCAAAGAGGACCACAAGGAGATGCGCCGTCTGTTCAAGGCCTTCCAGGACGCCGAGGAGGGGCCGGCGAGCCAGCGGCAGAAGCTGGTCGACCAGATCCTGGAAGCCCTGACGGTGCACACCTACCTGGAGAACGAGGTGATGTACCCGGAGGTCCGCCGGCTCCTGCCCGACCTGGAGGACGACATCCTCGAGTCGTACGAGGAGCACCACGTGGCCGACGTGCTCTGCCTCGAACTGGCCGCCATGGACGCCAAGGACGAGCGCTTCACCGCCAAGACGACGGTGCTGATCGAGAACGTCACGCACCACGTCGAGGAGGAAGAGCAGGAGTGGTTCCCCAAGGTCCGCGAGGCGTTGGGCCGTAAGCAGCTCCAGGAGATTGGCGAGAAGATGATCGCGCTGCGCGCGGACGCGCCGCGTACCCCCACCCAGCCGAAGGCGATCAAGAAGGCGCGCGACGCGGTGACCGCCTGAGACGAGGCGTACGCACCGAGGGGCCGTGCCGCCCCGCCCCCGCCCCCGCCCCCGCCCCCGCGATCTTGCACTTCCTGTTGCCGATTGGCGATGTATCGTGCCGTTTTGTCGCGACAGAAAGTGCAAGATCGCGGGAGGCGGGGCTGGGGCGGGGTGGGGTCAGGGCGGGGGCGTCGGGTCAGTCGCCCGAGCCCGGCTCGGCCATGCGACGGTGCTGCTCGGACTTGAGCTTGTCCGGGATGATCTTCCCGGCGGCCGTCTGCACCTTGTTGATCAGCGAACCCGCCGTGACGGTCTGGTCACCCTTCATCATCGCGGCGAAGCCCTGCGCGGCGACCTCGGCCGGGTCGTCCTTCCTGCCGGAGCCCACCCGGGTGTCCCGCATCTCGGCCCGGTCGAAGAAGGCGGTGTCGGTCGGCCCGGGCATGAGCGCGGTCACCGTGACGCCGGTGTCCTTCAGCTCGTTGCGCAGCGCCTCGGCGAAGGACTGCACGAACGACTTCGACGCGTTGTAGACCGCCTGGAACGGGCCCGGCATCGTCGAGGCGATGGACGAGGTGAACAGAACCCGGCCCGCGCCCCGCTCGACCATGCCGGGCAGCAGTCGCTTGGCCAGGTGCACCGTCGACCGCACGTTGAGGTCGACGATCTCCAGCTCGTCGCGCAGGTCGGTGCCGCCGACGAACGCGCCGCCGGCACCCCGGCCGGCATTGAGCGCCAACCCGTCCAGGGAGCGTCCGGTCGCGGCGACGGCGTCCACCAGTTCCTCGACACCCTGCTCGGTGGACAGGTCGACGCGTACCGGATGGATCTGTGCGCCGCCGTCGCGGCGCAGCTTGTCGGCCGCCGCGGCGATGCCGTCGTCCTCGGCGGCGACGACCAGGTCGAAGCCGTGCTCGGCGAACTGCACGGCCAACTCGTACCCGATCCCGCTGGACGCTCCGGTCACCAGAGCGAACGGCCGGCCGGTGGTCGGTGTGGTCATGGGAGTCGACTCCTCTCGTGGGAAGGACTGTCGCGCCCGTGCCGGCGCGAGGCCCCCTGGTCCCATGCCCGGGCGGGGACCGATCAACCACCTCGGGGCGCTCGCGTCGGGAGGTCGGCCGGGTCGGTCGGGGCCGGACCGGTAGGATCGGCGCGGGCCGTTACTGGCGCGTTGGGATGGAGAACCATCGGGGAGCGGCCCCGTCACGAGGACGTTTGCCGAGCGCCTGGGCCTTCCGCACGTTCGTAGGAGGTCGCATGTCGCGCAACGCCGAGTCCACCGCATTCCGGAGTGCCCTCGAGGTGATCCGGGCTGTCGAGCCGCGGGTGGCCGACGCCATCGGCGCCGAGCTGACCGACCAGCGGGAGTCACTCAAGCTCATCGCCAGTGAGAACTACGCCTCCCCGGCGACGCTGCTGGCCATGGGCAACTGGTTCAGCGACAAGTACGCCGAGGGCACCGTCGGCCGTCGCTTCTACGCCGGCTGCCAGAACGTCGACACCGTCGAGGCGCTCGCCGCCGAGCACGCCCGGGAACTGTTCGGGGCCGCGCACGCGTACGTGCAGCCGCACTCGGGCATCGACGCCAACCTGGTCGCCTTCTGGGCGGTGCTCGCCGACCGGGTCGAATCCCCCGCGCTCAAGAAGGCCCAGGTCCGCCAGGTCAACGACCTCACCGAGGCGGACTGGTTCGCGCTGCGCCGCGAACTGGGCAACCAGCGGATGCTCGGCATGTCGCTGGACGCCGGCGGCCACCTCACCCACGGTTTCCGGCCGAACATCTCCGGCAAGATGTTCGACCAGCGCAGCTACGGCACCGACCCGACCACCGGGCTGATCGACTACGACCGGGTGGCCGAGGCCGCCCGCGAGTTCAAGCCGCTGATCCTGGTGGGCGGCTACTCGGCGTACCCCCGGAAGGTGAACTTCCGGATCCTGCGCGAGATCGCCGACTCGGTCGGCGCCACCTTCATGGTCGACATGGCGCACTTCGCCGGCCTGGTGGCCGGCAAGGTCTTCACCGGCGACTTCGACCCGGTGCCGCACGCCCACATCGTCACCACCACCACCCACAAGTCGCTGCGCGGCCCGCGCGGCGGCATGGTCCTCTGCCAGCCGGAGCTGGCCGACCAGGTGGACCGGGGCTGCCCGATGGTGCTCGGCGGCCCGCTGCCGCACGTGATGGCCGCCAAGGCCGTCGCCCTGGCCGAGGCCCGCCGCCCCGACTTCGCCGACTACGCCCAGCGGATCGTGGACAACGCGCAGGCCCTCGCCGACGGGCTGCTGCGCCGGGGCGCGACCCTCGTCACCGGCGGCACCGACAACCACCTGGTGCTGATCGACGTCTCCGGGTACGGGCTCACCGGTCGGCAGGCCGAGCAGGCCCTGCTCGACTCGGGCATCGTCACCAACCGCAACTCGGTCCCGCAGGACCCGAACGGCGCCTGGTACACCTCCGGCATCCGGATCGGCACCCCGGCGCTGACCACCCGTGGGCTGGGCACCGCCGAGATGGACCAGACGGCGGAGCTGATCCACACCGTGCTGACCCAGACCACGGCCGGCGCGAACGCCGACGGCACCCCGTCCAAGGCGAAGTACACGCTCGACGCCGACCTGGCCGACAAGATCTCCCGCCAGGCCGCCGACCTGCTGGCCCCGCACCCCCTCTACCCCGCCGTCGACCTGGCCTGACGACTCGCCCGCGCAGAAGCCCGCGTCGATCATGGAGTCGTGGTGCCCGATTCAGGGCGGGTGGCGACAGTTGTCCACCACCACAACTTCATGATCGACGCGGACGAGGTGGGGGCGCGGGGGTTAGTTCAGGGGGCGTTTCAGGTGGTAGCGGTGGACTTCGGTGCTGCCCTGGACGTTGTTGACGTCCTCGGCCGCCGACACCAGCTCCCAGCCCTCCCGGCCGGCCCGGTTAAGGTGCGCGATGGCCGTGTCGCCGTAGGCGGTGATGTCCTTACGGGACCCGTCCGGGCCGTACCAGACGAACGAGACGGTGAAATTGCGACCCTGTCCCTGATAGCGACGAACGAGCAGGGCGTACTCCCAGGCAACCATGCGGCCCATTATGACCGTCCACGCAGGAGCTCGTCGGTGACGAGGGCGGCGAGTCGGTCCAACCCCACGTCGATCTGCTCCGGCGTCACCGCGCTGACCGACAGCCGCAGCGCGCACACCGGCGCGGTGTCGTCGTAGAAGTGCGCCATCGGCGTCCAGAGCACGCCGTAGTCCCGCCCCGAGACGTCCAGCAGCGCGTCGTCGACGACGAACGGCACGGTCACCACCACGAAGAAGCCACCGGCCGGCACCGTCCAGCGCACCTCCGGCCGGTCCGCGAAACGCCGGGCCAGGCCGGCCACCAGGTGGCGAAGGTTGCGGGAGTACGCGGCCCGCTCCCGGGTGTTCGCGGGCACCAGGCTGCACCCGTGCTCCAACAGCCGCCCACCGATCACCGCCTGGGCGAGCGGCGAGGTGTTCACGGTGACCATGCTCTTGATCATGGCGAGTTGGTCGGCGAGCGGCCCGACGCTGCCGTCCGGGCCGGCCACCCGCTGGTCGGCGACCACGTAGCCGACCCTCGCCCCGGGCAGCACGGTCTTGGCGAAGGAGCCGAGATAGACCACCCGCCGATCGGTGTCCAGTGCCTTCAGCGTGGGCGGACGCGGCCCGTCGGCGACGGCGAACAGCCCGTACGGGTTGTCCTCCAGCAGCAGCAGGTCCTCCTCGGCGGCCAGCGCCAGCAGCCGCTGCCGGTCGGCGACCTCGATGCTGACCCCCGACGGGTTGGCGAAGTCCGGCATCACGTAGCAGGCACGGGGCCGTAGGCCCGCCTCCCTGGCGCGACGGGCCTGGGCTCGCAGATCGGCGAGGTCCACCCCGGACGCCCCGCCGGCGACCGGCCACACCGGCAGGTCGACCAGCCGGGCCGCCCCGGTCAGCCCGACATACGTCGGTGCGACCGCCAGCAGCACGTCCGCCGGGCCGGCCCGCAACGCCCGCAGCACCAGGAACATGGCCTCCTGACAGCCGACGGTCACCACGACGGCCTCCGGGTCGACCGTGATCCCCTCGTCGAGGGCGAGGTTGCGGGCGACGAGGTGGTGCACGATCCCCTTGGTCCGGCCGTACTGCATCAACAACCGGCGCGCCTGCTCGGGCGAGTGCCCCCGCTCGTCGACGAGGTGCCGGTGGAACGTGTCCAGGTGCCGGTGCACCGCGGCGACGTCGAGGAACTCCTCGTACGGGCGGCCGGCCGCGAGTGACACCGCCTCCGGATACCGTTCGGACACCTCGTTGAGGAAGTTCATCGAGGTCAGCGCCGGGTCACCCAGCGCGGGATGCAGATCGGCGACGGTGAGGTCGGCCGTTTCGGTGGCGTCCACCGGCTCAGCCCGTTCCGAGGGTCCGCAGCCCGGCCGCCGCCGCCGGGTCGGCGCAGCCGGCGAGGGTGAGCGCGTCCCGCACCTCGGCGGCGAGCAGCGCCAACGCGTCCTGCGCGCCGCGCCGCCCTCCGACGGCCAGCGCCCAGAGCAACGGCCGGCCGACCAGGACGCCCGCCGCGCCCAGCGCCAGCGCCCGCAGCACGTCGGTGCCGCTGCGGATGCCGCTGTCCAGCAGCACCTGACACCGGTCGCCGACCGCGTCGACGACCTCCGGCAGCATGGTGACGCTGGCCGGGGCGCCGTCCAACTGCCGACCGCCGTGGTTGGACACCACCACCGCGTCCGCCCCGATCCGTACCGCCTCGACCGCGTCGCGGGGGTCCAGCACACCCTTGACGACCAGCGGCAGGTCGACGTGGTCGCGCAGCCAGGCCAGGTCCGCCCAGCGCAGGGCCGACTCGAACGACGCGTCGGTGTGCGCGGCGATCGCCGATACACCGGGAACGCCGGCGTGGGCGAGGGTGTCCCTGCCGTGGGGCAGGTTCGCGGCGACCACGTCGGCCGGCAGGTGGAACGCGTTGCGCAGGTCGCGGGGGCGTCGGCCGAGCACCGGAACGTCCACGGTGACGACCAGGGCACGGCAGCCCGCGGCCACGATCCGCTCCAGCAGGTCACGGACCAGGGCCTGCTCGCGCAGCCAGTAGAGCTGGAACCAGACCGGGGCGCCGGTCGCGGTGATCTGCTCGATCGGCGTGCTGCTCAGGGTGCTCGCCACGAACGGCACGCCGGCCGCGCCGGCCGCCGCCGCGAGGCCCGCCTCCCCGTCCGGGTGCACGAGCCGCTGGTAGGCCATCGGCGCCACCCCGACCGGCAGCGCGTACGGCTGGCCGAGCAGCCGAACACCGGTGTCCACCTGCTGCCCGCCACGCAGCACCCGGGGCAGCACGGCGACCCGGTCCAGCGCGGCCCGGTTGGCAGCGAGGGTCACCTCGGCCGCGCCGCCGCCGGCCACGTAGTCCCACACGTCCGGGGCCAGCACCGCCCGCGCCCGCTCCGCGTAGTCGGCGAACGTGACCGCCGGCGTCACGGTCGGCCGGTCGGCCAACGCCGGCTCACGCACCGGGCACCGCCGCGCCCTCCGACTCGACGGGTGTCGCCGCCGCGTCCGACGGCAACCCGAACCGGTCCCGCAGGAACGCGGCGGCGCTGTCCTGCGCGCGCCGGCCGTCGGTGAACACGCCGGGCATGGCGAAGAACCCGTGAATCATTCCCGGGTAGTGGTCGACGCGGGCCGGCACGCCGGCGGCGCGCAGCCGCTCGGCGTAGCGCTGCCCCTCGGCGCACAGCGGATCCAGCTCGGCGGTGATCACCAGGGCCTCCGGCAGGCCGGACAGGTCGTCGGCGCGCAGCGGCGACGCCAGCGGGTCGCGCGCCTGCTCCGCGTCCGTCAGGTAGTGGGTGCGGTACCAGGCCACCGAGTGCCGGTTGAACAGGGTCGGGTCGTCGCCGACCGGGCCGGAGGGCTCGCCGCCGATGTCGGTGTTCGGGTAGACGAGCAGCTGCGCGGCCAGCGCGGGCCCGTCCGTGCGACACAGCAGGGCCACCGCGGCGGCGAGGTTCCCACCCGCGCTGTCCCCGCCCACCGCCAGCCGGGTCGGGTCCACACCGAACCGGTCGGCGTTCTCGGCGATCCAGACGGTCGCGGCATGGCAGTCGTGCACCGCGGCCGGGAAGGGATGCTCCGGGGCGAGCCGGTAGCCGACGGTCACCACCTGGCAGGGCACCGCGTTGGCCAGTCGACGGCAGATCCCGTCGGCGGTGTCGATGCTGCCGAGGGTCCAGCCGCCGCCGAAGAAGTACAGCAGGGTGGGCAGCGGACCCGACCCGGCCGGGCGGTACACCCGGACGGGCAGGTCGCCACCCGGGCCGGGGATGTGCTCGTCGCGTACCTCGGCGACCTGCTCGACCGCGCCGCCGCCGGCGCGGATCGCGGCCAGGTCCGCGGCGCGCGCCTCGGCGAGGGTCTGCGTGTACAGCGGCGGCGTGCCGGCCGCGGCGCGGGCGGCACGGTAGGCCGCCACCTCCGGATGCAGGGCCATGCTGATCTCCTATCCGCCGGTGCTGACCAGCAGCTTGTCGATGCCGCGCAGGAAGAGGCTGCCGCTGTACGTCGGGGTCTCGGTGACCGCGAGCCGGGGGAACCGGGCGAACAGGCGGGGCAGCGCGAGGCGTCCCTCCAGCCGGGACACCGCCGCGCCCAGGCAGAAGTGCAGGCCCACCCCGAAGGCCAGCGACGGCGGGCCGGTACGGGTCGGGTCGAAGACGTCCGGGTCGGGGAAGCGCGCCGGGTCCCGGTTGGCCGCTCCGATGATGATGAGGACGTTGTCCCCCTCGGCGACCGGCACGCCGGCCAGCACGGTGTCCTCCGGCGCGGCCCGGGCGAGGAAGTGCACCGGGCTCTGCAGCCGCAACACCTCGTCGACGCAGCCGACGGCGAGGGCGTTGTCGGTGGGCAGCGCGGTGACCGCGCCCGGGTGGGCCAGCAGCAGCGGCAGGCCGTTGCTGAACATGTAGACGGTGGTGACGAAGCTGGCGTTGAAGAGCACGATCAGGTTGCTGATCAGCTCCTCCTCGGTCAGCTCCACCTCACCCGATCCGACCGCCTCGACCAGGGCGCTGATCAGATCCTCGCCAGGGGTGCGGCGGCGGTGGGCCAGCAACTCCCGGTAGAACGTGCGCAGCTCCTGCGCCGCGGTGTTCGCGGCGGCCAGCCGCTGCGGGGTCTTGCCGGCGACGTCCAGGAACTCGTCGATACGCTCCACCCGATCCCGGTACCAGGTCAGCTCCCCCGCCGGGATACCGATGAACTCGGCCATGACCAGCGCGGGAATGGGGTACGCGAAGTCGGCCACGAAGTCGACGACACTGTCACCGGCGTCGGCCATCCGGTCCAGCAGCTCGTCGACGACGCGCAGGATCACCGGCTCCAGGGCGCCGAGGCGGCGGGGCGTGAAGGTACGCGAGAAGACGTGCCGCATCCGGGTGTGGTCGGGCGGGTTGATGAACATCATCGACGTCTGGAAGGTGCGCAGGATCTCGTGCTCCTCCCAACCGGGCGGTGGCTGTTTGGTCCACCGTGGATCGCGCAACATCTGATCGATCAGGTCGTAGCCGACCGCCACCGCCGCCACGGTGCGGTGCTCGGCGCGCGGCGGCACCGCGCTGACCGGCCCGAGCCGGTGCAGGCGGGCATACCACGGATACGGATTTTGCCGGCCCTCTTCGCTGTAGAGGCCGGTGAGCAGGTCCTGCACCGTCACGACGTACTCCTCCCCAGGATGTCGGTGCTCCGGGGACGGCGGGTGGCCCCGCCGTCCCCGGCGGTGTCACAGGCCGAGCAGCCGTAACGGCACCGCGTCGGCCATCGCCTTGTTGCCGGCGTCGTTCGGGTGGATGTGGTCCCCCGAGTCGTACGCGGGCAGCAACTGGCTGGGCTTGGCCGGGTCACGCAGCACCCGGTCGAAGTCGAGCAGCCCGTCGAACTCCCGGCTGCCCCGCAGGTACGCGTTCACGGCCTGCCGGGTGGCCTCCTTCTCCGGCGTCCACACAGTCGGCGCGCCGTGTCCCTCGTACGGCGTCAGCGTGGCCACGAGGCTGGTCAGCCCGCGCTGCTGGAGCTGTTGGTTGATCTGCCGCAGGGTGGCGATGATCGCGTCCGCCGAGTCGTTGGACATCCAGATGTCGTTGATGCCCAGGTGGGTGACGACGGTACGCGCCCCGGTCTGGGCGAAGACGTCCTCGTTGAGGCGGGCCGCCGCGTTGGGGCCGAGTTGGAAGTAGCCGGGGTAGTCGGCCGCGCCCGGCTCGGTGCCCTCGTGGTTGAGGCGGTTGCCCGCCAGACTCAGGTTGAGTACGCCCGGGGTGCGCTTGTCGGGCCGGTCGGCGAGCAGCCGGTCGGCGAGCAGATCGGGCCAGCGCCGGTTGGCGTTGACCGTGCTGCCGTTGCCGTCCCCGATGGAGTCGCCGAGCACGACCAGTGCCCCCGGCGTGCCCTTGCGCTGCACGTCGACGCCGGACAGGAAGAACCAGCAGCAGTTGGGACGGATCGTGAAACCGACCCCGTCGGCGGCCCCGGTCAGGTCACCCGCGCCGATGAAGTTCGTCTGCTGGGACTGCCCGTGGAAGGTGGTCGGCCCGGTCGGCGTCGGGAAGTGCAGGGTGATCACCAGGTCGCTGTCGTCCGCGACGGCGAAGGTCAGGGGATCGCTCAGCAACTCGGCGCCCCGGTTCATCGTCGCCGAGGCCGCGCCGGTGAAGGTCAGCGGGCGTAGCGAGGCCGGGTCGATGTCGGAGACGTCGTCGGCGGTCGCGGTGTTCGGTCGGGCGACGGTGGCGCGTCCCACCCGGACCGCCTGCTCTCCGTAGAGGTTGCTCAGTCGTACGCGCAGCGCCGGGCCGCCCACCGAGACGTGCACGACCATCCGGACGCTCTGGTCGTTCAGGCCGGTGTTGGTCAGGCCGACCGAGTTGCCCCGGGTGACCGCAGCGGCCCAACTGCCCGCCCACTCGCCCCGATCGGAACGGCCGGAAACGGTGGCGGATCCGCCGGCGGTGGCGACCACGGCGGGTGTTGCGGTGACCAGTAACGCCGCGAGGGCGGTGACGACATGCCATCTCTTCGGGGTCGACATTGAACCTCCATCGTGTGGCAGCCCAGGGCCGTCCGCTGACGGCTCCCGCTGGACGATGGTCCAGAAACCTAGCCGCCGCCGATGACGGGCGTCAATCAACTGATCGACACGATCAAATGTCCACCGGGCCTGCGGTTTCGCCCTTCGGCCCGGGTCCCGCCGCGCCCTGGCCGGCCTAGGCTCGCAGGCGGCGGCGGTGCGGTCGCCGAACGCGGCCCACCGCCCGCGACGTCACCGGGAAACCGACCCGGAGACCGCCGCCTTCCTGCGATGGGGGTTTGCCGGATGACTGACGGACCCGGGCACGCGACCTATGTGGACAGGGCGCTGGACCTGTTCGCCGACTTCGGCGATCGGGAGGCGTTGGTCGGCGGTGGCCGCCGCCTGACCTACACCGAGGCCGCCGAGTGGGTACGCGCGATGGCCGCCACGCTGACCCGGCACGGCGTACGGCCCGGGTCGGCGGTGCTGGTGACCATGGCCAACGCCGTGGAGGGGCCGCTGCTCCAGCTCGCGCTGCACCTGCTCGGGTGCCGGACGATGTGGGTCGCCCCGGTCACCGCCCGCCGGGAGGTCGACGAGTTCGTCCGGCTGGCCCGCCCCGACGCGCTGGTCTACGACGCCCGCGACCCGGCCAGCCTGGGACCGGAGCTGGCCGCCGCGCTGCCCGGCGTACCGGTGTGCTGCCTGGGCCCCGGCGGCGCCGGCCCGGACCTCACCGCCGAACCGACCGGTTCCGTGACGCCGCCCACGACGGCCCCCGCGCCGGAGTCGTTCCTGCAGACCAGCGGCACCACCGGCGCCCCGAAGCTGGTGCACCACACCGAGAGCTTCTACGCCCAGATCCTCACCCTCGCGGCCGACTTCCGGGCCGCCGGTTTCCCGCTGCTGCGGCACCTGTCGCACTCGCCCATGTGGCTGGCCAGCGGCCAGATCACCACCCTGTTCAACCTGTTCACCGGCGGCGTGCTGTTCCTGCGCGACGACTGGGACCCGGCGGCGTTCGTCGCCACCGTGCAGCGGGAACGGATCAACTCCACGTTCGTGACCCCGCCGATGCTCTACGAGCTGCTGGACCATCCGGCGCTGGTGGGCGCCGACTTCTCGGCCATGTTCATGTTCAACGTGGGCGCCGGGCCCGCCGCGCCCGCCCGGCTGCGCCAGGCCATCGCGCGGTTCGGTCCGGTGCTGCGCATCGTGTACGGCCTCAGCGAGGCCGTCGTCATCACCGCGCTGCCCGGGCTGACCGACGATCCGGAGCACCCGGAGCGGCTGCGCTCCTGCGGGCGACCCTACGGGGACGTGCGGATCGAGATCCGCGACGACGACGGCGTCGTGCTGCCGCCGGGTCACGACGGCGAGGTGTGGGTGCGCAGCCGGCTCAGCTTCGCCGGCTACCACGGGCAGCCCGAGCTGACCGCGCAGACGCTCGTCGACGGCTGGGTCCGCACCCGCGACATCGGCCACCTCGACGAGGACGGCTACCTCTACCTGGTCGACCGGGCGCACGACATGATCGTCACGCATCGCCGGAACTGGGCGATCTTCTGCCGCCCCATCGAGGACGTGCTGGCCGGGCACCCGCAGGTGCGGTCCGCCGCCGTGATCGGCGTACCGGACGACGAGGTCGGCGAGGCCCCGTACGCGTACGTGGTGCCCGCGCCGGGCGCGACGGTCACCGCGGCGGAGCTGATCGACCTGGTCACCGCCGAGCTCAACGAGATGTGGGCGCCGGTCGGGGTGGAGTTCGTCGACCGGTTACCCGTGAACCGGTCGGTCAAGGTGGACAAGCGGGCGTTGCGCGCCGAGTACGCCGCGCGGCGGGCGGCGGCGGTCGGGGCGTGAACCCCCGCCGGCAGTTGGTCGTCCTGGTCGGCGCGGATCTGATCTCCAACCTGGGCACCCGCATCTCGGTGGTGACCATCCCCTGGCTGGTGCTGGTCACCACCGGCAGCCCGACCAAGATGGGTCTGGTCGCGTTCGCCGAGACCCTGCCGTACCTGCTGTCCAGCGCCCTCGGCACGCCGTGGGCGGATCGGATCGGCCTGCGCCGGACGTCGATCCTCTGCGACGCGGGCAGCGCGCTGGCGATGGTCGTCGTCGCGCTCACCCCGTGGCTGGGCTTCGCACCCCTGGTGGCGCTGGTCGCGGTGGCCGGGGCGCTGCGCGGCATCGGGGACCGGGTCAAGCACGTCATGTTCCGGCCGGTCGCCGAGGCAGCCGGGGTGCCCCTGATCCGCCTCACCTCGGCGTACGACGGGTTGACCCGGGTGGTGACCCTGTTCGGCGCGGCCGTGGGCGGTCTGCTGATCGCCGCGTTCGGGGTAACCCAGGCGATCCTCATCGACGCGGCCAGTTTCGCGGTCTGCGCGCTGCTCATCGGCCTCCTGGTCCGCCCGCCGGCCGCTCCGGCGACGCCCGCCGCGCCGGTGGGCTACCTCCGCGCGCTGCGGGACGGCTTCGGCTACCTCGGTCGGGACCGGCCGCTGCTGGGGATGCTGGTGGTCGTCTCGGCGCTGAACATGGTGGCCAACGCGAGCGTGGCCGTCTACATCCCGTTCTGGGTCGCCCGGGAACTGCACGGTCCGAGCGGGCTCGGCCTCGTGCTGGCGGCGTTCTCGGCGGGCGCCCTGCTGGGCAATGTAGCGTTCACCGCGCTCGGGCCTCGGCTGCCCGGCCGGCTGACGTTCCTGATCGGGGCGACGGTCGCCGGCACACCCCGACTGGTCGCCCTGGCGATCAGCGACGAGCTGCCGGTCGTCCTCGTGGTGACCTTCCTGTCCGGGATCGGCATCGCGGCGGTCAACCCGCTGCTCGGGGTGGCGCTCTACGAGCGGGTGCCGCCGGACCTGCAGACCCGGGTGCTCGGCATCGCCGGGTCGCTGGCCTTCGTCGGCCTGCCGGTCGGCGCGCTCCTCGGCGGCTGGTCGGTGGACGCGTTCGGCCTCACCCCGGCGCTACTGCTCATGGCGGCGGCCTGCCTGCTCGTCACCACATTTCCGCTGGTGGCCAGGGGGTCCAATCCGAAGGCGCCGACACGGCCGACCCCTGCCGCCGCCTGATGTCCTGCTGCCCAGCGGATCACAACCGTCTGGTGCGCCCCCTTTGCTCTGCTTCAACCCAGGCAACACTTTCGGGCCATCGGTGTTGCCCCGGTTGAAGCAGAGCAAAGGCGGCAGTTGAGGTACGGCCAGGCCCGCACCTCCCGGACACCTGTCCCGAGCGCTGGCCCGACCGGTCCCCACTGCGCGCAAACCGGTTGCGGGCCGGCCGGCGGAGCCCGCAGGCTCGGGCGGATGAGAACACAGCCCGCACCCGACGTGCCGCACACCGACGCGCCGGCCGCCCCACCGATCGACGCCACGTTGGCGCGCCGCCTGGTCGCCGAACAGTTCCCGTGCTGGGCGGAGCTGCCCGTACGTCCCGTCGAGGTGGGCGGCTGGGACAACCGCACCTTCCACCTGGGCGACGAGATGACCGTGCGGCTGCCCAGCGGCGAGGGGTACGTGCTCCAGGTCGCCAAGGAGCAGCGGTGGCTGCCCGTGCTCGGCGAGCGGCTCGCGTGGGAGATCCCCGTGCCGCTGGCCCAGGGCCGACCGGGAGCGGGCTACCCGTACCCCTGGTCGGTCTACCGCTGGATCGACGGACACACCGCGCGCCCGGAGCGGATCGACGACCTGACCCGTTTCGCGACGGACCTCGCGGCCTTCCTGCGGGCGCTGCGCGCCGTCGACGCCACCGACGGCCCGGCGGCCGGCCCGCACAGCGCCTGGCGGGGAGGGCCGCTGTCCACCTACGACGCCGAGACCCGGGAGGCGATCGAGACGCACCGCGACCGGCTCGACGTCGACGCGGTCAACGGCATGTGGCAGGACGCGCTCGACGCCGCCTGGGCGGGGCCGCCGGTGTGGTTCCACGGCGACATCGCGTACGCCAACCTGCTGGTGCGCGACGGCCGCCTCGCTGCGGTCATCGACTTCGGCTGCTGCGGCGTCGGGGATCCGGCCTGCGACACGGTGATCGCCTGGACCCTGCTGCACGGCGCCAGCCGGGCCGCGTTCCGGGACGCGCTCGACGTCGACGCGGGCACCTGGGCGCGCGGGCGCGGCTGGGCCCTGTGGAAGGCGCTGATCACCCTCGACGGTCCCGACCCCGCCGGTTCCCGGCGCGTGATCGGCGAGCTGCTCGACGATCGCCGCTGAGCCGTCAGCGACCGGCCGCCACCGGGGTCGCGTGTTCGGTGTGGCAACGCGGGCACCGCAACCGCGAGCCGGCGGCCCGGGGCACCCGCAGCCGTTGGCCGCACGCGCAGGTGAACACCGGCTGGGCCGCCCGGAGATAGTCCTCGCGCGTGCGCCGGGGCCAGCTCCCGTGGCAGCGGTGGCAGCGTTTCGGCGGGTAGCTGTGGTAGTGGGCCAGCCCGAACGCGCCCAGGAGCATCACGGTGGCGAGGACCGGCAGTCCCAGCAGGACCACGAGAGCGGGCATCATCGCGCCGGACACCACCGCACCGACCACCGTCAACAGCAGCACCGGCACACCGAGCAGCAGACCGGCGAAGCCCCAGGTGAACGTCAGCAGCGACGGCACGAAGAGCGGCCACACCCCGCCGGGCGCCCAGCGGGCCACCCCGTACCCGCCACAGCGCGGGCAGTTCGGCGAGGCGGCGTGCGGCACCGACCCCAGCGCCTTCGGCGCGAGCCACTCGACGACCCTCTTGAGGATCTCCTCGACGAGTTTGCTGGCCATCTGTTGCAGCAACGATGCGAGCACGCTGCCACCTCCCGACCGCCGCGTCCCACCGTCATCGTGACCGGCCGCCGCCACCGACACCGGGCCCAGCGCGCCGACGCCGCCGCGAACGACGCCTTTCCGACACGCCATCGTTCGTCAGCCGTTCGCCGCACGGCCGTCTCGGCGTCGACGGCGGCGGCTAGCGTCGTCCGTCGTCACCGGGACGTCCCGCCCACCAGCGCCAGGAGGCCCGTCGCGCATGACGTCGTCATCCACCCGCCGCAGCACCGCCGAGGTCGTCGCCGTACACCGGATCGGCGACAGCGCGCCGCACAGCGCGTTCACCGACCTCGTCCGGCACGCCGGGACGTGGTTCTGCGCCTTCCGCGAGGCCGACAGCCACCTCTCCGACGACGGCGTGATCCGGGTGTTGACCTCGACGGACGGGCGGGTGTGGAGGTCCGCGGCGGCCATCCGGGCGGCCGGCGTCGACCTGCGCGACCCGCGTTTCGTGGCGCGGCCCGACGGGCGGCTGCAACTGCTGGCCGCGGCCCGGACCGAGACGTTCACGACGCTGTCCTGGATCTCCGGCGACGGCCACGACTGGGGCGACCCGACGCCCGTCGGCGAGCCGGACGTGTGGGTGTGGCAGGCCGCCTGGCACGACGACGCGATGTACGGCGTCGGCTACGCCACCCGCGGGCCGAGGTTCGCCCGCCTCTACCGCAGCGTCGACGGGCTCGACCTGCGCCCGTGGGTGCCGACGTTGTTCGAGGCCGGCTACCCCAACGAGTCCGGGTTGGCCTTCGCCCCGGACGGCACCGCCCACTGCCTGCTGCGCCGCGACGGCGACAACGCCACCGCGCAGCTCGGGCGGGCGCACCCGCCGTACCGCGAGTGGACCTGGACCGACCTGGGCGTACGGGTGGGCGGCCCGGCGCTGCGGCGGCTGCCCGACGGGCGACTGGTCGCCGGCGTACGCCTGCTCGACGGCCACGTCCGGACCGCGATCTGCGCCGTCGACCCCGAGCGCGGCGCGCTGACCGAGCTGGTCGCGCTGCCCTCGGGCGGCGACACCAGCTACCCCGGTCTGGTGTGGCACGACGACAGGTTGTGGGTCAGCTACTACTCCTCGCACGAGGAACGGACCTGCGTGTACCTGGCCGTGGTGAGCCTGGCCGAGGAGGCGGTGGTCGGCTAGCGTGCCGGCATGCCATCGACGCTGAGCGAATCGACGGACCCGTACTGTCTGCGTCCCGGCGAGGCCACCGACCTGCTGCGCGCGCACCCGTGGCGACGGTTCGTGGCGCTCGGCGACAGCGTCGTGGAGGGCATGTGCGAGCCGACGCCGGGCTACCCGGACGTGCAGTGGGTCGACCGGCTCGCCGCCGAGCTGCGGGCCGTACGCCCCGAGCTGGCGTACGTGAATCTGGGCCGACGCGGTCTGCGCGCGCACCAGGTGCGGGCCAGCCAGCTCGCCCCGGCGCTCGCCGCCGAACCGGACCTCGCGCTGGTGGTCTGCGGCGGCAACGACGCCTTTCATCCGGCGTACGACGCGGACGCCGTCGACGCCGAGCTGGCGGCGATGATCGAGGCGTTGCGGGACGCGGGCGCGGAGGTGATCACCATCGGCATGTTCGACGTGTCGCACAGCCCGGCCGTGCCCGAGCACGTGCGGGCCGGCCTCGGCGAGCGGATGCGCCGCCTCTCCGCCCACACGGCGCGGCTGGCCGAACGCCTGGGAACGGTCCACGTACACCTCACCGACCACCCGCTCACGGCCGACGCGACCCTCTACAGCACCGACGGCCGCCACGGCAGCGGCCGCAGCGACGCCATCGCGACGGCGGAAACCCTCCGAGCCCTGTCCCGCCACCTTGCCGCGCCACCCCGGTGATCATGAACCTATTGCCACCGACATCGGCGTGTCGGGGCGACAACTTCATGATCACCGCGTCCAGAGACCTGGGCGGGGGTGGGGTCAGTTGTGGAGGAGGATTCCGGTGAGGAGGACTCCGTGGGCCAGGTTGAGGATGCCGTCGCCGCCGGGGTAGCCGACCCGGGCCAGGCCGCCGGACGCCGTTCGGCCGAACAGGTACGGGGCCAGGCTGTACGGGACATCGGCCGTGACCGTCTCACCGGTCTCGATCTGCACGAAGTCCATCGGCACCCGGTCGGCCGGCAGGTACTGCTGCAGGATCGCCCCGCCCCGGTCGACGGCCGCGCGCAGGCCGTCGACCCAGTCCGCCGGGCTCAGCTCGGGGCCGATCAGCACGCCGTGCCCGGCCGAGCCGTCCGCCGGCTTCGCCACCAGCGTGGCCTGCTCGGCGATCGCCCGGTCGAGCACCGCGACGGTCAACGGCACCGTGTACGGCACGTGCCGGCGGATCAGCGTCCGGTCGTCGTCCGGCAGCGTGTCGACGTCCTCCCAGAGCCAGGCGAAGGTGGTCTTGTTGCCGAGCAGCCAGGCCGCCGCCGACACGTACATCGGCAGCATGCCGGCGGCCAGCGCGCCGGCCACCGCGTCCAGGCCGGCGGTCGGGGTGACCCGGTTGGGCACGAACAGCCGGAACAACGCGTCGACCGGAGCGCCGTCCACGACCAGGCGGTCGTCGGTGTCCAGGGTGGCGGTGGACAGCGGCGCGATGACCAGGTCGATGCCGAAGTCCCGGGCCCGGACGGCGAGCGGACTGAGAATCCGGATGAACGTCTCCGGGTCGTCCAGGCCCGGGTAGTCGGCGTCGAAGTCCATCAGCAGGGCCAGTCGGGCGCCCTCGGGCAGGTCGAGTTCGTCGCGGATCGCCACGAACCGCTGGTCCAGCAGTGACGGCGCGGCCCGTAGCGGCAGGCCGTCGAGGAGCCCGTGCTCGGTGTAGAGCTGCGCGAACCGCTGGATGACGGTGTCGGCGTCGAGCCCTCCCCCGAGGCTGCTGTCGATGTTGTACTCGACGAACTTCGGCACGCCGTCGGTGAAGATCACATCCGGCCGGTACGCGGCCAGCAGCGCCTCGGTCAGCGGCTCCGCCTCGTCCAACAGGCGGGTCTCCCCCGCCGGGACGCCGAGCAGCCGACGCAGTTCGCCGGCGGTGTCCACCCGGCGGCGGCAGGCGTCGAGGATGAGCTGGGCCAGCCGGTCGCAGACGTCGTTCAGCTCCCGCCAGGTGTCGGCGGCCAGCACCGGCGGGCGGGCCAGCCGCCACTGCTTGTTGTAGGTGGCCCGGCCGTGAAAGACGCGTTCCCAGGCGGCGGCGCCGGCGGCCACCATGGCCCGGCGGGCCGGCTCGGGCAGGTCCGTCCACGCCCCGTCGGCCGACGGCCAGGGATAGTTCGGATCGATCATGAGCCGTCCTTCATGGTCAGGTGGATGGCGGTGGCGAGTTGCTCCCGGCCGGGCTGCACGGCCCGGTCGAGGGCGGGGGCGAACGGCAGCACCGCGCCGTCGGGTCGGGTCACCCGGCGGGGCGGGGCGAGCAGCCGGACCCGCTCCACGACCGAGGCGATGATCTCGGCGGCGATGCCACAGGAACGGTTGGCGTCGTCGACGACGACGAGACGGCCGGTACGGGCCACCGACTCGGTGAGGCCGTCGATGTCGAACGGGTAGAGGGTGCGCGGGTCGAAGACCTCCACCGACACCTCGCCGGCCAGCTCCTCGGCGACGGCGAGCGCATCGTGCACCAGGTGCCCGACCGCGACCACGGTGACGTCGTCGCCGCGACGGTGGACCCGGCCCCGACCCAGCGGCACCGGTTCCAGCTCGGCGACGTCGTCCCGGGTGTCCATCGCGCCGGCCGGCGCGAACACGACCACCGGGTCGTCGTGCCGGATCGCGCTGACCAGCAGTCCGTACGCGTCGGCGGGGGTGGCCGGTACGGCGGTGACCACCCCGACGTGCGCGAAGAGGCTGTACGGGTGGTCGGAGTGCTGCCCGGCCCACCCGGTGCGCGACCCGGAGCCGGGCACCAGATAGGTGACCGGCACCGCGCACTGGCCGCCGGTCATCAGCGGGAACTTGTGCGCGTGGTTGACGATCTGCTCGAAGACGAGGAACAGCAGCGACGGGATCTGGAACTCGATCACCGGCCGGAGCCCGGCCAGCGCCGCCCCGGTGGCGAAGCTGGTGAACGCCTGCTCGGACAGCGGTGTGTCGCGGACCCGGTCGACGCCGAACCGCTTGGCGAGCCCGGTGGTCACCAGCGACGCGCCGACCTGGACGTCCTCGCCGAGCACGAACACCGTCTCGTCGCGGGCCAGCTCGTCGGCGAGGGCCCGGGTCAACGCCCGCCGGTACGACAGTCGGGGCACCTCAACCACCTCCGGTGCGGGCGGTCAGGCCGCTGGCGTACAGGTACGCGAGCGCGTCGGCCGGCTCGGGTTCCGCGCTGGCCAGGGCGAACCGCACGGCCTCGTCGAGGGTCGCCTCGACCTCGGCGTCCACGGCTTCCCGGTCGGCATCGGTGAGCCGTGCGCCCTGGATGGCCACCGGGTCCCGGGACCGACCCCGGGACACCTCGTCGGGCGGCCGGTAGTCGAGGCGTACCCCGTGTTCGAAGGTGTGGTGGACGTCGAAGCGGTAGGTACGGGCCTCGACCAGCTCGGGGCCGCCGCCGGCGCGCATGCGCGCGACGGCGGCGGACGCGGCCGCGCGTACCGTCTCGGGGTCCTGGCCGTCGACGTCCACGGCCGGGATGCCGAAGGCGGCGGCGCGGCCGGCGATGCTGCCGGCGACCGCGCCGGCGACCGGCATGGTGGTGGCGTAACCGTTGTTCTCGCAGACGAACAGCACCGGCACCCGCCAGAGCGCGGCCAGGTTGAACGCCTCCAGCAGCATCCCCTCGTTGACCGCGCCGTCGCCGAAGAAGCTCACCCCGATCGTGTCGTGGCCCTGCCGACGGCGGGCCCAGACCGCGCCGGTGATGATCGCCCCGGACGCGCCGACGATCGCGTTCGCGCCGAGCACGCCGATGCTCAGGTCGGCGGCGTGCATCGAGCCGCCCCGGCCGCCGTTGAGGCCGGTGACCCGGCCGCAGAGCTCGGCGAGCATCCGCGCCGGGTCCGCGCCACGGGCCAGGACGTGCCCGTGCCCGCGGTGCGTGCCGGCGAGCACGTCGTCGACGCCCAGCGCGGCGCAGACGCCGGCGGCGATCCCCTCCTGACCGAGGTACGGGTGGATGCCGCCGACGATCTGCCCACCGTGGACCAGCTCCACCGCCCGCTCCTCGAACCGGCGGATCAGCCGGACCGTGCGGTAGAGCCGGACCGGGTCGGCGTCGGTCACGCGGGGCCCTTGACGGCGGCGAGGATGTCGTCCCAGAGCCGGGCCCGTGCGGCGAGGGCGGTGTTGACCGTGTCGGCGCACTCCTGCCACTTGGCGTCGTCGTCGCCGCACAGGTCGGCGAGCATCTGCATGGCCATCGGCGTGTGCTGCTCACCGTCGACCTCGATGTGCCGCTCCAGGTAGTCGACGAACGTGTGCAGCCGGTTGCTGCGCTCGTTGACGGCGACGACCTGGGTGAACATGTCGGGGATCAGGTCCTCGCGGCCGAACGCGAACGCCGCCGCCTGGCAGTGCACTGGGGTCGACTCGATGATCTGCCAGGTGGTCGCGGCGAAACGGGCGGACGCGGCCGGCGCGCCGGCTTTGGTGAGCGCGTCGGTCACCGGTCGGCCCGCGCGCAGCAGGTCGACGAGGGCGTTCACGGCGGTGGTGTCCGCGCCGGCCTCGGCCATGCCCCGCACGTACAGCTCGAAGTGGCTGATGTAGCCCTCGCCCAGCTCGTCGCTCTCCTCGACCATCACGATGTCGTTGATGAGCCGGCGGCTGCCGGTCGGGCCGGTGGGAATCCACGGCACGGTCACGCAGGTCAGCTGCCGCTGCAACGACTTCAGCAGCGACATGAAGTCCCAGACCGCGAAGACGTGGTGCTCCATGAAGGTGACCAGCGCCTCGTGGGTGTCGAGGTTGGCGTAGAGCGGGTGCTTGACCACGGCGTCGCGCCGCTCGGTCACCGCCTCTTCGAGCCGCTCGATGCCCGGGTGCGTCTTACCCCAGTCGTACCGTGACATTGTCAACCTCCCTGCTGGGCGCGGTCGCGCCAGATGACCGGGCAGTAGTCGGGGTCCGCGTAGTCCGGCCGTCCCTCGTGGGTGCGGCGGACCAGCACGTCGTGGTTGTACGCGGCGAGGGTGCCGTCCGAGAGGGGATACTCCCGCCAGGCGTTGTCGCCGTCCTGCAGGTGCAGCGAGATCGCCTGTCGGGGGCGACCGCTGACGTTGGGGCCGCTGCCGTGGTAGGTGCGGCAGTGGTGGAAGCTCACGTGTCCCCTGGGGATCACCATCGGGATCTTGCGGATCTCCGCGCCGTTGTACGCGGCGTTCTCGGCCAGCATCTCCTCGAGCTGACTCCGGTCGCGGTCGGCGAAGTGCCGCACCACGGTGTCGTCCGCGGCGATCTCCTTCCACAGGTGGGAGCCGTCGACCATCGTGATGGTCCCCATCTCCTCCCCGCAGTCGTGCAACGGGATGAACGCGGTGAGCATCTTCTCCGACGACGAGGACGCCCAGTAGTGCTTGTCGAAGTGCCAGGGCACGATGTTGCTCGGCTCGCCGTCGATCGGTGGCTTGAGGATCAGGGTGGACTGGAAGACGCGGATCTCGTCGGCCTGGGCCAGGCGGGCGGCCACCGCGCCGAGCAGCGGCTTGCGCAGGATCGCGCCGAGCCCGTCGTGTTCGTGGTGGACGTAGTCGTTGTGCCGCTGCACGGGCCCGTTCGACGGCTCCCAGTAGGCGAGCTTCGGAGGGCGTACCGGCAGGCGGCGGTCGCGCTCGCCGTCGTAGTAGCGCCGCGCGGCGGCGGCGAGCGCGTCCACCTCGTCGTCGGTGAAGATCTTCTTCGACAGGTACCAGCCGTGCTCGGCGTAGTGCCGCACCTCCTCGTCGGAGGGCAGCAGCTCCCGTTCCGCGGCACTCAGCGCGCTCACGCCCCCACCCCCTGCGCGGCCAGTTCCCGCTCCTTGGCCTCGTAGAGCGCCTTGATGTTCCCGCTGCCGAAGCCGCTCGCGCCCCGTCGCTCGATCAGCTCCAGGAACAGCGTGCGGCGCACGTGCATCGACTCGGCGAAGATCTGGAGCAACTGTCCACCGTGGTCGGAGTCGACGAGCACCCCCAGTTCGCGCAGCCGGTGCAGCGGCGCGTCCACCCGACCCACCCGCGCCTCGAGGGTGTCGTAGTAGGCGCCGGGGGTACCGGCGAACCGCACCCCGCGCCGCCCCAGGGACTCCACGGCCGCCACGATGTCGTCGGTGCGCAGCCCCAGGTGCTGCACTCCCCCACCGGCGTGCTGGTCGAGGAACGCGTCGATCTGCCCGGGCCGGCGGGTACGGTCCGGCTCCAGCAGCACCACGGTGACGCCGCCGGACGGGCTCTGCACCACCTTCGAGTTCATCCCCTGCCCGGCGACCTCGACATGCTCCTCGAAGATCTGCGCGAACCCGAACAGCTTCTCGAAGTGCCGGACGGTCCCGTCGAGCTCCCCGGGCGGCACGCACACCGCCAGGTGGTCGACCTCGGCGAGGACCGGCGCGGCCTCGTCCGACTCCGGCGGGGTCGGGGTGATCACGCCGGGCAGGAACTCGCCCCGGTCGCCCCGGCGCTGCACCAGGCGGTGCCGCACGTCGGCGAAGCCCTCCACCTCGGCGGTCACCACCTCGGCGTCCGCGCCGGTGACGGTGGTCGGTGGCGTCACGCCCGTCGCACCGCGCGCCAGCAGCTCGGCGTACGCGGCCACGACGTCGTCGACCTCGACCGCGACGACCGCGATCCCGTCGCCGTGCCGGTGCACGTAGCGGGCCGCCGGATGGTCGACGTCAAGCGCGGAGGTGAGCAGCAGCCGGATGTCGCCGTGGCGGAGCAGCAGCGAGCGCTGCCCGGTCAGACCGGTCTCCGGGCCACCCTGCCCGCAGAGCTGAAAACCGACGGCGGTGCAGAACCAGTACGCCGCCTGCCGGGCGTCGCCTACGTAGAGTTCGATGTGGTCGATACCACGGATGTCCATGTCGTTGAGTGCCCTCTCCCTGCTTCGTCCGTGTTCCCCGTCCGGACGCCCCCGTCCGGGATGCCCCGTCACTCACCTCCTCGGCTCGGCGACCCGCGCGAGCACCAGGCTCACGTTCTGACCGCCGAACCCGAACGAGTTGGTCAGCGCGTACTCCACATCGGCCCGCCGGGGCGTTCCCCGGATGTGGTCGCCCGGGCAGGCCGGGTCGAGGTCGTCGAGGTGGTACGTCGGCGGCAGCAGCCCCCGGCCAAGGGCCAGCGCGGTCGCCGCCGTCTCCAACACCCCGGACGCCCCGAGCAGGTGACCGGTGAGCGCCTTGGTGGAGCTGACCGGCACGCCACCGTCACCGAAGACGTCCGCGAGGGCCGCGGTCTCCGCTATGTCGCCGAGTTTCGTGCCGGTGCCGTGGGCGTTGACGTAGCCGACCGCCGCCGCGGGCACTCCCGAGCTGCGCAGCGCGCCCCGGATGCACGCCGCCGCTCCCGCGCCGTCCGGGCGCGGAGCGGTCGGGTGGTACGCGTCGGTCGTCGCGCCGTAGCCGGCCACCTCGGCGTATCCCCGGGCACCACGCGCGGCGGCGTGCTCGGCGCGTTCGAGGACCAGCAGCGCTGCCCCCTCGGCCAGCACGAACCCGCTGCGGGAGGTGTCGAAGGGCCGGCTCGCCCGGGTCGGATCGCCACCGCCACGGGCCAGCGCCCGCGCGTTGCCGAACGTGTCGGTGAAGGTCGGAAAGAGCGGCGCCTCGCTGGCCCCGCAGACCACCACGTCGGCCTCCCCGCACCGGATCAGCCGGACCGCGTCGGCCACCGCCTGCGCCCCGGAGGCGCAGGCCGTACCGACCGACGAGCTGTAACCCCGGATGCCGTACGCGATGGCGATCCGCGCCGCCGGCATGTTCGGCAGGATGCCGGTGAGCAGGTACGGGCTGACCGCCGACCTTCCCCGTGCCGCGCGGGCCAGCACCTGCGACTCCAGGGTGGCCATCCCGCCGACACCGCCCACGATCACACCGATCCGGTCGGGGTCGACGTCGCGGCCCACCTCGATGCCGGCGTCGGCGAGCGCGTCGGCCGCGGTGAGCAGCGCCAGGACCACGGTCCGGTCCAGCACCCGGCTCTCCGGCCCGGGCAGGACGCTGCGCGGGTCGATGTGGGGCAGCAGACCGGCGACGTCCAGCGAGCCCGACGCCGGGTGACCCTCGGGTGGGCGGGTCAGCCCGGACCGGCCGGTCGTCAACGCCTCGAACGTCTCCTCGACGCCCCGCCCGACCGGACTGAACAGGCCCATCCCGGTGATCAGCGCGCTCACGCCGCCGCTCCGCTTCGCTCCGCGCCGGCGCGAGGCTCCAAGTGGCTGAGCTGCCCGATTCGCTCGCTCCGCTCGCTCACGACAGGGCTCCGACCCGCCCGCTCACGACGCGGCCTCGGTGAGGTAGCGCTCCCGCAGGGCCACCTTGCGGACCTTGCCGGTCACCGTCACCGGAATGTCGTCGGAACGGACCGGCACGACCCGGCGCAGCGTGGCGCCGACGTCCGGGCCAAGAGCAGCGCGCACCCGTTCGGTGCGGTCCTCGGCCTCGTCCGCGCCGGCGGCCAACTCCAGCAGCACGTCGGTCACCACCCGCCCGCCCTCGGCGACGATCACGACGGTGCAGTCGGTGACGTCCGGGCAGCTGGCGAGGATCCGCTCCTCCGACAGGGCGGTGAAGAACCGCCGCCCGTCCCCGGCGTCGACCGAGTCGACCGCGCGGTCCAGGTGGTAGTACCGGCCCTCGGTGTCGGCGCGGACCAGGTCGCCCGTCAGGTACCAGCCACGCTGGCGGAACCGGTAGGTGGTCGCCGAGTCGTTCCAGTAGCCCCGGAACAGCGACGGCGAGTCGATGCCCAGGAAACCCACCTCGCCGACCGGCACCGGCTCGCCGTCGGCGTCCAGCACCGCGACCTTCGTGAACCGGTACGGCCGGCCGATGCAGCGGCCGTACCGGTCGGTGTCGGCGCGGTGGGTGATGTGGAACATCGAGTGCCCCATCTCGCTGGAGCCCAGCCCGTCGATGAACAGCGAGCCGGGCACCCGTGCCACCCCGTCGCGGGTGACGGTGTCGTGCCAACCCACCGCGACGAGGCGGCGGATGTGCGGCTCGTGCGAGCAGTCGCCGGTGTTGAACCACAGCCGCACCGAGTCCAGGTCGTACGCGGACAGGTCGAACCGGGCCAGCTCGGCCCAGGTGACCGAGAAACCGAACACCCCGTCGGGACGCCAGCGTTGGATCGCGTCGAGGACCCGCTCGCCGCCCTGCTCGGACAGGAGGAACATCTCCGCACGGTTGCCCAACGCCTGGTTGACCATCAGCACGGTCGCGGTGTGCGGGGCGGGCAGCGCGTTGAGGATCCGGCTGGTGCCCTGCGCCTGCGGCATGCTCAGCAGGTGCCGGGTGGCGGCGAAGAGACTGGCGTGGGAGTGCAGCACCGCCTTGGGCACCCCGGTCGTGCCGGAGGTGTGGGTGATCACGATCGGGTCGTCCGGGTGGTGCCGGTAGTGCGGCGGAGCCGCCGACGGGTCGCCCGTGCCGGCCCGCGTGGGTGTGCCCAGCACCGGTACGCCCAGCTCGTGCCCGGCCAGCAGCGCGGTGTGCGCGTCGTCGGCGAGCACACCGACACCCCGCAGCCGACGGATGTACTCGGCGGCGATCTCCGGGCGGAGCTTGCCGTTCATCAGCGCCGGGATCGCGCCGAGCCGGGCCAGCGCCAGGAAGCTCAGCACCATGTCGGCGGCGGCGGTGGCCCAGACGGCCACCGGGTCGCGGGGGCATACCCCCTGCTCGTGCAGCCACGCCGCGCGGGCGGCGACCCGCTCGTCGAGCTGACCGAGCGTGAGCGGACTCTCGGCGGGATGCCCGTCGACGGCGGTGTCGAAGGTCAGCGCCGGCCCGTCCGGGTCGGCGCCGTGCGCCAGCACGCGGGCCAGCATGTTGCCCGCGCCCAGCTCGGTGTCGGCGGCCAGCAGACCGCGTAGTCCCTTCGTCCTCATGATCGTGCTCCTCCCCCCAGCAGCACCGCGACCGCCTCGGTGGACAGGTCGGGCGACTGTTCAATCAGGATCAGCAACACCTCGTCGGCGTCGCCGTCGTCGCGCAGCAGCGCCGCCTCCGCGCTGCCCTCGGCGTACGGGTCGCCGGTCGGGCTGAGGCAGACCACCGGTCCGCGCAGTCCCCAGCGGGCCGCGAGGTGGCCGGCGACGCTGTTGGGCACGGACTGGTAGAAGAACAGCGGCCCGACCCGGCCGCCGGCCTCGACCGTCGCGCGTACGTGGTCGGCGCTGGCCCGGTCACCACTGGCGCTGACCAGCACGATCGCCGTGCGCACCTCCTCCGGCACCGGCTGGGTCCCGTACCGCCGCCGCAGGCACCGCTCGGCGACCGCCACGACCGTCGGAGCGAACGCCGAGTGCACGAACCCCGGCACCCCCGGCACGACCCCGTCCCCCGGCTCAGGCCAGCCCGCCCGCGCAAGCTCCCGCACCCCCGCCTCCCGCACCCCCGCCTCCCGCGATCTTGCGTTTTGTGTCGTCGATTCGCGTTCTTCGCCGGATTCGTCGCCACAGAAAGTGCAAGATCGCGGGGTGGTGGGGGTGGGGGTGGTGGGGGTGGGGGTGGTCATGGGGCGCCTACCAGGAGCGCGGTGTTGGCGCCGCCGAAGGCGGCGTTGAGGGTCAGGGCGTGCGTCACCGACGCCCGTTGCGGCGCTGACGTGATCACGTTGACGGGGCACGCCTCGTCGGGGCCCTGCCAGCCGGCGTTGACCGGCAACTCGCCGGCCCGCAGCGCCATCGTCGTGACCACCAGTTCGAGCAGCCCGGACGCCTCCAACGCGTGCCCGTGCAACCCCTTCGTCGAACTGACCGGCACGTCGGTGGCGTACCCGTCGAGGGCCCGCAGCAGCGCGGCGGCCTCGGCGGCGTCGCTCTGGGCGGTGCCGGTGGCGTTGGCGTTGACGTACCCGATCGACTCCGGCGGCAGCCCGGCCCGGCGCAGCGCGGCGCCGACCGCGCGGGCCAGCCCGGCGCCGGTCGGGTCCGGCTGGCACGGGTGGTACGCGTCCCCGGTGCGCCCCCAGCCCGCGACGGTCGCCACCGGCTCCGCGCCCCGCCGCGCCTCGGCGCGGGACTCGACCACCACGGCCGCCACGCCGTCGCCGAGCAGCAGCCCACGGCGGCCGGCGCTGAACGGGCGAACCGCCCCGTCGACGGCGAGGGCGCGGCCCGCGTCGAAGAGCGCGAACTGATCCGGCTCGACGAGATAACCGGCGGCCACCACCACCCGGGCCAGCTCTCCACGGCTGATCAGGGTGGCGGCGTCGGCCACCGCCGTGCTCGCCGACACGCAGGCGCTGGTGTAGACCCGCGTGTGACCGGACAGCCCACACCGCGCGGCGAGCTGGCCGGCGAGCACGGACGGGACCTGCTCCACGCCGGAGGCGGGGCCGCCGTGCACGGCGAGCAGCAACGCGGACCCCGCGCGCCGGACGCCGTCCAGGCCGGCCGCCCGACAGGCCGCGTCGATCGCGTCGGCCAGCTCGTCGGCGAGAGTGCCGACCTCGGGCAGGGTGGCCGCCACGGTGACCCGGCGGGCGGTCGTGTCGAAGCGGCGGACCGGACCGAAGGCCGGCGCGGAGGCGAGCTGCGCCTCGGCGCCCCGCCCCAGGGCGCTGACCGCGTGCACACCGGCGAGCTGGACGACGGGCGGCTCAGCCATCTGCGGGAGCGGTCAACGACGCCCGCAGGACCGCCAGGGCGTCGTCGACGGTACGGATGCCGGCCAGGTCGTCTTCGGTGAGGTCGAGCTCGCGCTCGTAGCGCTGCTCGACGAGGTGCACGAGCCAGGCCAGTTCCATCGAGCCGACCCGGTCCGGGACCTCGTCGGCGGGTTTCGCGGTGAGTTCGGCGAGCATGGTCAGCAGGTCAGCTCGCCCCAGGTCGGGCTGACCGGTCATCAGGCGTTGTCGCGCTTCGCCTCGGCGACGCGGTCGGCGACCATCGTGGTGAACTCGCCGACCGTCATCAGCGCCAGCTTCTCCGACTCGTCGTCGGCGAACTTCAGACCGAACTGGTCCTCCACGCGGACGGCCAGGTCGGACAGGGCCAGCGATTCCAGGTCGACGCCGGACGGGCCGAGCGTGGTGTCGTCGTCGAGCCCCTCGACGTCGTAGTTCATGTCGACGAGCTGCTCGACGACGAAGGCGCGGACCTCGGCTCTCATGGATACCCTCTCTGCGGAAGCCACGTGACGGTGTCCGATCGGGACACCGAATGGGTCTGGGTCGGTCGGGACACCGGCGGTCGGCCGGGTCCCGCCGTCGGGTTGCCGCGCGCGGGTGCGGCGCTGCTCGCGATGGTGGTGAGCAGCGAGGGCCTGGCGCTCGCGGTACGGACTCACGTCGAGGTGGCGCAGCGGGCCGGTCACGACGTCACCGCCGAGCGCAGCGCGTCCGTCGAGCGGACCAGCTTGCCGGTGGTGGTGCGGGGCAACGCGTCGAGCAGACGCAGCACCCGGGGTCGCTTGTAGCCGGCCAACCGTTCGGCGAGGAGCTTGTCCAGCATCTCCTCCGACAGCGGGCCGTCCGGCTGGACGTAGGCGGTGATGCCGTCGTCCCACACCACCACGGCGGCGGCCACCCCGGGCAGCTCGGCGACGGTCGCCTCCACCTCGGTGAGGTCGACCTTCAGACCGCCGACGGAGACCTGCGAGTCGAGGCGGCCGCGCACGGTGACCAGGCCGGTGTCGGCGTCGACGACGCCGGCGTCGCGGGTGTGCAGCCAGCCGTCGGCCCAGCGGGTGGGGTCGCTCAGCCCGACGTACGGCGACGCCGGGCAGGACACCCACAGCTCACCGCCGGACTCGCGGACCTCGATGCCGGGCGCCGGGGCGATCGACGGGCGGTGCGCGCCGTACAGGTCGGTGCCGATCACCCCGACCTCGGTCATCCCGTACATGTTGCCGAGCGGCACCCCGTACCGGTCGGTGAACGCCCGGGCCACCGCGGTCGGCACCAACTCACCGCCGGTGGTCATCCGCCGGAACTGCGGCAGGGGGCCGGTCGGCCGGCTGGAGGCGAGCAGACCGATGTGGAACGGCACGCCCAGCACCGTGGCCGGCGTGGTCCCGGCGGCGATGGCGGCCAGCACGGCGTCACCGCTGAGGCGTTGCGGCGGCACCAGCTCCACGCCGGCGTGCAGGCCGTAGAGCAGGCCACCGACCAGGCCGAGCACGTGCACCATGGAGGGCAGCAGGATGATCCGCTCGCCGGGTAGCGCCACACCGTCGATACGGGTGTAGCGGCGCACCTCGGCGACCAGGTCGGCGGCCGTACGACCGATCACCTTGGACGGGCCGGTGGAGCCGGAGCTGAGCTGGATCACGGCATGGCCACTGACCGCCGGGCCGTCGGCGTACCCGGTGACGCCCTCGGTGACGTCGACGAACACCTTCAACGCGCCCCCGCCGGTCCGCAGCGGCGCGACGACCACCTGCGGGGTGAGCCGGGTCAGCGCCCGGTCCACCTCGTGGTCGGTGAGCCGGTGGTCGAGCAGGATGGCCTGCGCTCCCGCCCGCCAGGTGGCGAGCAGGTTGACGACGTACGCCAGCGACGGCGGCAACCGCAGCGCGGCGGCGCCACCGGGACGCAGTCCGGCAGTGGTCAGGCGGTCCTGCGCGGCGATCACCAACCGGTGCAGGGTGGCGCGGTCGATCGGTTCCGGCAGGCGGAGACAAACATCGGTCGGACGGCCGGCGAACAGGATTTCGTCCACCCAGTCCGGGTCATCTACCGTAAGGTTTTCGGCCAAATGATTCATTGCCCCCACCATTCGACGCGCAGCGCAAAGTAGGGCATAGGAGCCAATTTCTGGCATCTTTCGAGGTGCTGCCGGAACCCTACGACAGGCGCGCTGGGCATCGCTAGATGCAAATGGCTAGATCAAATTGAGCGCCCGGACCGATTGCCACATACCGTCGCCCACCACCATCGAGCCGCCCATTCACGGTCCCCGCGGCGGTCGCCGCCCATGATCGACTCGGCTTCCTGGAAGCTGGGCTGTCCCCCGCGATCGGACACCGCGGTTCCCGGGATCCCGAGTCGATCAGGGACGGGTCAGGCCGATGAGGTCGGCCAGCCGGGCCACGCCGGCAACCGCCGGGCCGCGATGGGCGATCTCGGCGATGAGGGTACGGGCGGCAGGGCGACAGCGGATCTCTCCGGGTGCGATGACGTGGGCGTCGGCCAGCGCCCGCCCGGCCCCGGTGACGTCTCCGCTGTCGAGGTGGGCGCGGGCAGTGTCGACGAGGTGGGCCGCCCGATGTTCGACGGGCAGCAGGGACCAGTCGGCGCGGCGGACGGCGGTCCGGTGGTGGCGCAGAGCCAGGTCGGTGTCGCCGAGGCGCAACGCGGCGAGGAAGCGGGCGAGCAGCACGACAGTGGGGCCGAACGCGCAGATAGAGGAGTAGGCGAACCTCGGTGACGTCGTACGGACGCGTTCGATGTACCTGCGTTCCCCGGGACGCGCGGCGCGATGGCGACACCCACTGCCTACAGGTACTCGGCTGCGACCTCCTCGGCTTCGTTCACGAACTCGTCGAGCTCGGACGGCGACAACTTCGCCTCCAGAAGGAGCTGCCCAAGAACGAAGACCTCGGCTGCGATCATGGTTTCCGCGGGGATGTTATCGGCCAGTTCCTCCTCGCCCAGCGCGGCGCGGATGAGGCCTTCCATTTCGAGGGCCGGCAAAGTGCCTCCATCCTCGTACTGAGCACGGGTCGCGGCGACCCAGCCAGCCACCTCGGTCGGGGTAGCGTCAGGTGCGAAGCGCCGGTGGACGGCGAGGGCGAACGCTGCCCCAACGACTTGGAGCCCGCCGACCCAGCCGCTTGCGCCGATCTCCCCTACCAGGGCATCGGCGGCATCCCAGTCAGCTTGGGCCAACGCCCTGATCAGATCGCTGAGCGCGCTAACGTCCACGTCGCCAAAACCTCGCTATCAGTCTGCCGGTCGCCACTGCGAGCCGGTCTGCCGCCACACCTGCCAACAAGCCGACCACAACGAGATGTCCCGCGGACTCCGCACCATCGATCTTCGCTCGTGGTGCCGAGGCCGGGACGGCGGGGGTGCCCGTGCCCGTTGATTGTGTCCCTGAAGGACCCTTCGGGTCAGTAAAAACTTTGATCAGCTTCTGTGTCTTGTCGGTGGCGCTGGTTGCATGTTCCTTGAGATCGTCGGCTTTCCGCAGCGAGCGCGTGACCCACCCCCGCGCCCTGTCTCGAGCAAGATCTCGCCGATCGCTGTCCGCCAGGAGGTCCTCACCACCGGGCGGCCCGGAGGCGGCCTCCGCCGGTCGTGGCGCCGCGCCAGGTGCGATGGCGTTCAGGAAGTCGGCGACGTTCCGGGCGGCGTCGCTGCTCAACCGGGCGATCCGACGAGCCTTGTCGGCACCGGTGCGGCTCTGAGCTACCGCCGCGCGCAGCCTGGGATGATCGGTGCCCGTCCCGACGGCGACGTACCGGGTGTGCCCCTCGGTGACGTCCGATGCGGCGCGGGCCGCCTGCACCGCGATCGCGTCGAGGCGATCGATCGTCGACCGGAGTTGGGCCACTACCTGACCGAGCAGGTCACTCATCCCAGCGACCTGCGGAACTCGTCAGCGCTCTCCTGCGCCGAGGTGATGACCCGCAGGGTCAGCGTCACCTCGCGTATCGCCTCGGAGACGGCCTTGCGGGCCTTCTCGGCCTCATCTCGCCGGCTGTCATGCATGGCGGGAAGCATGGTCCCCGCAGCCTCGTCCAGGGATGTGCCGATGCTCTCGATCGTTGTCCTGCCCTGGTCGAGGAGGTGACGCGCTTCGTCGAGTGCTGCCTTGACCTCGCCGATGCTCACGGTCAACCAAGGATGTGGATGTACTGCCGGGCCGCCGCGGCGCTGCCCTGGAGGGTCGCTGCCGCCTCGATCAGACGTTGCTTGCTCTGCTCAGCTCGGGCGATCGCCTCAGAGATGGCGGGATGGCCGGTTCCTGCGGATACCGCGCGCAGCCGAGCCAGCACCTGGTCGGTGCCATCGATCGCGGCGCGGATCTGGCCCGTCGTCGTGACACTCTGCTCGGCTGCCTGGGCGAGCGCGGCTTTGACTTGCTCGATGCTGGCCATGCCGTCCTTCCGGTCGATCGCGCGGCGAGGGACGCCGATGTTGCACGGGCAGTAGCGACGCAGACACTACCCAACATGAATCCCTCTCCGTAGCCCGTCTGGGGGCTACGCGCTAGCCCGGCTTGATGCTGGCGAGCTGGACGAGCAGGTGGATGAGCCGGTAGGCCTCGGCGACGTCAGCGGCGCGGAAGGCGACCGTCCGGCCGCCGCCGACCCGGGTCACGCCCGGCACCAGAACGGCGAGGTCCACCATGTAGGGGCCGTACAGGTCGACCTCGACGTCCAGCGGCCCGGCCATCGTCCACGGGGGAATCGAAGCGCGTCGGGTGATCGCATCGGCGGCAGCGCGACGCAGCCGCTCGCGCGCCTCCTGCGGGTGCAGGGCCACCGCGGCGGCCTGGCCCAGGGTCTGCTTGACGGCGACGGTGACCGCCGAGGGCGCCAGCTCACCGAATTCGGCGCAGGCGGCGTCGTCTCCGCTGAGCAGTACGACCGGAGCGCCAATGTGTCCCGCCATCGCGGCGTTGAGGCCGATCTCGCCCAGCGACCGCCCCGCGACGCGTACGTCGAGAATGGCGTCACTCATCGTGTGGGCCAGTACGGCCGGGCCGGCACCGGCCCGGGCGTGGTAGCCGACGAACATGACGGTATCCGTGTGCTCGTCCAGCCCGGCCAGCATGCCCAGCGTACGGGGTCTGCCGCGCACGAGGTGGGCACGCCGGTCGAGGTTCTCCGGCAGGATGTTGCGGAACGACCCGTGCGCGTCGGCGACCCACACCACGGCGTCAGGTGCGGCATCGAGAACGCCCGCGATCACCGCGTTCGCCTCGGCGGTCATCGTGGTCCGACCGCGCTCGTAGTCGTACCGATCGGGATTCGTCTCGGTGGGATGGACGATTCCCGAAATGCCCTCCAGGTCGACGGAGATCAGCACCTTCATGACCGTAGGACCCTACGCTCCCGACGGTCACGGCAGATCGCCGATGTGGGGGTGTCCGGGCGTCCGGACAGCCCCACCTCGGCGATCTGGAGTGGATCAAACGGCTGCGCTGCCTCCGGCGGCCGCGAGACGGGCCGCTTCGGGGGTCTGGGCGTGGATGCGAAAGCGCAGCGAACGGGCGTCGGTGAAGCACTCGCGCATCGGTCGCACCAGGTCGCGGTGCTCCTCGGTACGCTCCCAGTTCTCGAAGTCGGCGAGGCTCGCCCACTCGCTGGTGATCAGCCACTGCTCCGGGTCGGTCGACGAGCGGCACACCTGGTCCACCAGGTGCCCCGGCACCCCGTCGGCGACCAGGTGCCGAATCTGCTCGTACGCGGCCAGGAACGCCTCCGTACGCGGCACCGGCACCCGCACCAGGAAGACCACCCGGGCCCGCTGCTCGCTCATGGCATCTCTCCTTCCGTCGGCGCGGCGCCCCGCAGGACCAGCGCGCTGTTGAACCCGTCGAAGCCCCGCGCGCAGACCAGCGCCAGCCGGCTGCGCGGCCGGCGGTGCTCACGCAGGAAGTCCAGCTCGCACCCGTCGGCGACCTCGTCGGGCCCGGCCGAGGCGGGCAGCGTGTCGTGCGCGAACGCGAGCAGGGCGGTAGCCACGTCCAGCGCCGAGCCACCCTGGTGCGCCCGGCCGGTCAACGGCTTCTGGGTGGTGACCGGGGGCGACCGGTCGGCGAAGACGGCCCGCAGCGCCTCGGCCTCGCTGCGGTCGTAGCGGGGCACGCCGAGGGCGTCGGGCAGCACCACGTCGATTCCGGTCGAGGGAACGCCGGCCCGGTCCAGGGCGAGCCGCATCGCCCGCGCGTACTGGGTCGCGTCACCGGCGCTGTCGGCCGTGGTGTGCGCGGCGTCGTGGGTGGCCCCCCAGCCGCTGACCTCGCCGTAGATCCGGGCACCCCGGGCCACCGCGTGTCCCAACTCCTCCACGACGAACACCGCGCCCCCCTCGGCCGGCAGGTAGCCGCTGGCCGTCGCGTCGAACGGCCGGTACGCCCGCTCCGGATCGGCGACGTCGCTGAGCAGCCCGGAACGCAACTGGCAGGCCAGGGCGTACGGGCTCAGTGGACACTCGGTCGCCCCGGCGATGACCACCGGAGTGCCCCGGCGCACCGCACGGGCCGCGTGCGCGAGGCTGTCCAGTCCTCCGGCGGCCTCCGCGACCAGCACGCCGCTCGGCCCCTTGAACTGGTGGTGGATGGAGAGCTGCCCGACGCTGGCCGCGTAGAACCAGGCGATCGACTGGTACGCCCCGACGGTGCGCGACGGTCCGCCCCACAGCCGTTGCAGCTCCCGCTGGCCGAACAGGTTGCCCCCGGAGGAGCTGGCCAGGGTCACCGCGTAGCCGTACGGGTCGGGCGCCTTCTCAGGCAGCCCGGCGTCGGCCAGCGCGAGCCGGGTGGCGGCGAAGCCGAGGTGCGTCCACCGGTCGGTCTGCACCAGTTGTCGACTCTCGGCGTAGGACCCGGCCACGAAGTCGGGCACCTCGCCGCCGAGGCGGGTGGGGTAGCCGGCCGGGTCGAAGAGCGTGATCGGCCCGGTCCGCCGGGTGCCGGCGAGCACGGTACGCCAGTGCGCGTCCACACCGATGCCGCTGGGCGCGACCACACCGATGCCGGTGACGACCGCCCGGGCGGTGCTCACGCCGCCGCCGGAAGTCGGCGGAACACCATCGCCGACTGGAAGCCGCCGAACCCGCTGCCCACCGACAGGGCCACGTTCACCGGCACCTCCCGCGCCTCGTTGGGTACGTAGTCCAGGTCGCACTCCGGGTCGCGGGTGCTCCAGTTGGCCGTCGGCGGCACCACGCCGAACTCGATCGCGAGGGCGCAGGCGGCCATCTCGATCGAGCCGATCGCCCCGAGCGAGTGCCCGACCATCGACTTGATGGAGCTGATCGGCACCCGGTACGCGGCCTGGCCCAGCGCCCGCTTGAACGCGGCCGTCTCGTGCCGGTCGTTCTGCCGGGTCCCCGAGCCGTGGGCGCTGATGTAGGAGACCTGCTCGGGGATGATCCGGCCCTGCCGCAGCGCGTCGCTGACGGCGAGGCCCATCTCCAGCCCGTCGGGGCGCAGCCCGGTCATGTGGTAGCCGTTGCTGCGGCTGGCGTAGCCGGCGACCTCGCAGTAGACGTGGGCGCCGCGCCGCCGGGCGTGCTCGGCCTCCTCGAGCACCAGCACGGCCGCGCCCTCGGCCAGCACGAACCCGTGCCGGTCGGCGTCGAACGGGCGGGAGGCGTGCGCCGGGTCGTCGTTGTCGGGGCTGGTCGCCTTGATCGCGTCGAACGAGGCGACGGTGACCGGCGAGATCGGCGAGTCGGCCGCGCCGGCCAGGACGATGTCCGCCTCGCCGTCCACGATCATCTGGTGGGCGTAGCCGATGGCGTCGATGCCGGAGGTGCAGCCGGTCGAGACGACCTGCGCCGGGCCGTGCAGGCCGTGCCGGCAGGCCACGTCCGCGGCCAGGCTGCTGGGCACCAGCGCCTGGTACAGGTACGGGCCGCCGAGCGCCGCGTCGACCAGCCACCGCCGACCGCGCTCGCTGACCCGCACGTACTCCTCTTCCAGGGCCATCGTGCCGCCCACGGCGGTGCCGAGCACCACCCCGGCGCGGTCCCGTTCGCCGTCGTCGAGCACCAGGCCGGCGTCGGCGATGGCCTCGGTGGAGCAGGCCAGCGCGAACTGCACGTACCGGTCGGCGCGACGCCGCTCGGCGTCGGTGAGCCCGGCGGCCACCGGGTCGAAGTCACACTCGGCGGCGATCTGCGAGCGGAACGGTGACGGGTCGAAGAAGCTGATCCGGCGCGTGGCCGTACGCCCCTCGGTGATGGTCTTCCAGAACCGGTCCCGGCTGGCGCCGCCGGGGGCGACGACGCCCACACCGGTCACCACCGTGCGACGCCCGGTCACCGCGCCACCTCTGTTCGCGACTGCGGGGCTCGCAACCCCGGCTCACTCCTCGCGCTCACAGAGCCACCTGAGGTTCGCGACTGCGGGGCTCGCAACCCCGGCTCACTCCTCGCGCTCACGACCCACCCCCTGTTCGACGAGTTCGGTGTCGACGTGTCCCAGCTCCGGCCGCGGGGCCAGGGGGCCCAGGTGGAAGACCACCTCGGCGGGCTCCGTGCCGGTGTTGCGCAGCCGGTGCCGCACGTTCACCGGCACGAACAGCGCCTCGCCGGCGGCCACCGGCGTGGGCTGGTCGTCCAGGTCGACCGTGATCGCGCCGCGGGCCACGTACAGGAACTCCTCGCTGTAGGGGTGGTAGTGCTCGGCGATCCGCTCCCCCGGCGCGAGCGACGCCACGCCGAGGAAGCCGGAGGTGCTGCCGACGGTGCGGGGGCCGAGCAGCACCCGCAGCTCACCGCCGCGTCGCCGGTCGGCCGGTACGTCCGAGGCCACGATCAGCCGGGTGCCCAGGTCACTCATCGCCGGCCTCCCGGGAGGCGGAGTCGGCCTGCGCCGGAACCGGGCCGCCGAGCGGGCCGTTCTGGCCGGCGCGTTCCCGGGCGATCCGCTCCACCCGATCCTTGATCACCGCGAGTTGGATGACGCTGTTGGTGTTGATCCGCTCGGTCATGGCGGCGTTGTCCACGGGCGCGGTCGGCTTCATGGCGAAGTCCTGCGTCCAGGCCATCCGGGTGCCGTCGGCCTCCTCCGTGTACCGCCAGTGGATCCGCATGTACTCGAACGGCCCGGTCTCCACCCGGTGCGCCCGCACCTGACGGCTCACCGGGTCGGCGGTACGTTCACTGACCCAGCTCCACGCCACCCCGTTCTCGTCGGGGTACATGGTGAGCCGGAACCGTACGGTGTGCCCGTCGCGGCGCAGGATCTCCACGACGGCGTACTCGGTGAACAGCTCGGTCCAGTTCGCCACGTCGTTGGTGACGTCCCAGACCAGCGCGAGCGGCGCGTCGATGACCACGGAATTCTCGGTGTGCCCGGGCGGGTCGGTACGACGGGCGACCAGGTCGGCCACCGCCGCGATGCTGAGTTGCCCGGCCTGCTCGGGGATGCTCACCTGCCACCGGTCGGCGACGACCGCGGAGAGTTCCAGCAGGGCGAGTGAGTCCATGCCCAGTTCCTCCAGCGACGCGGCGGGCGCGCGGGCCGCGGCCTCGGCGTCCAGACCGCAGTGCGCCACCAGGATGTCGGTGATCTCGGCGGTCATCGGGCGACCATGGGTGACGGTCATCGGGTCCTCCTGTGGGTTACGTCGGGCTCCGCGGCGGGCGCGGCGCGGGGTGTGGGGGTGGCCGCCGGCCGCGAGGCGGGCGCGGCGAGCAGGCGGTCGACGAGGCCGGTGGTGTACCGGCCCTTGCGGAACCCGGCGTCGTCGAGCACCCGCCGGACGAACGGGATGGTGGTGTGCACACCCGGACCCGCGATGTCGAACTCGTCCAGGGCGCGTTCCAGCCGGTTGAGCGCCGACTCCCGGTCCGGCGCCCAGACCACGACCTTGGCCAGCAGGGAGTCGTACCAGGGGCCGACCAGGTAGCCGGCGCGGGCGTGGGTGTCCACCCGGGTGAACGGGCCGCCCGGCGGGGTGAACCGCTCCAGACGTCCGGGGGTGGGGGCGAACCCGCGCGCCGGGTCCTCGGTGTTCACGCGGCACTCCACGGAGACGCCGCGCAGGCGTATCTCCTCCTGCCGCCACCGCAACGGCACGCCGGCCGCGATGTGCAGTTGCTCGTGCACCAGGTCGATCCCGGTGACCATCTCGGTGACGGGGTGCTCCACCTGGATCCGACAGTTGATCTCCAGGAAGTGGAAGCGTTCCTCGGCGTCGACCAGGAACTCCAGCGTGCCGGCGCCGACGAAGCCGACCTCCAGAGCGCCCCGCAGCGCGGTCTCGGCGATCGAGTCGAGCGTCGCGGCGGACAGCGCGGGTGCGGGGGCCTCCTCCACGAGTTTCTGGTGCCGGCGCTGCACCGAGCAGTCGCGGGTGCCCAGGTGCACGCCGTTGCCGTGGGCGTCGCAGAGCACCTGCACCTCGACGTGCCGGGCCTCGGTGAGGTAGCGCTCGACGTACACCCGGTCGTCGCCGAACGCGGCCTGGGCGGCGGCCCGCGTCCGCGCGTACGCCCGGGCCAGCTCGGCCGGACGGCGCACCACGGTCATCCCCCGGCCGCCGCCCCCGGCGGCGGCCTTGACGATCACCGGGTAGCCGACGGCGTCGGCGACCTCGGCCGCCGCCGCGGCGGTCGCCACCGGCGCGACGCTGCCCGCCGGCAGCGGCAGTCCGGCCCGGCTCATCAGGGCCCGGGCCGAGGACTTGTCGGCCAGCGCCGCCATCACCGCCGGCGGCGGGCCGATGAACGTCAGGCCGTTGTCCGCGCAGATCTCGGCGAAGTCGGCGTCCTCGGAGAGGAACCCGTATCCGGGGTGCACGGCCTGCGCCCCCACCTGGCGGGCAGCCTCCACGATCGCGGCGGCGTTCAGGTAGCTGCGCCGGCTGGACGCGGGTCCGATCCGGACGGCCTGGTCGGCGAGGCGGACGGCCGCGGAGTCCGCGTCGGCGGCGGAGTAGACGACCGCCGTGCGGACGCCGAGTTCCCGGCAGGCCCGCAGCACCCGCAGGGCGATCTCGCCCCGGTTGGCGATCAGCACGGTCTCGAACATGGGCCACCCCCGCCGTCAGGCCGGATCCAGCTCGACCAGCGGCTGGTCGTACTCCACCGGCTGACCGTCCTCGACGAGGATCGCGACGACCCGGCCGGCCCGGTCGGCGCTCACCTCGTTCATGAGCTTCATGGCCTCGACGATCGCCACCGGCTGGCCGGGGCGGACCAGGTCGCCGACCGCGACGAACGGCCGTGCCCCCGGCTCCGGCGCGCGGTAGAACGTGCCGACGATCGGCGCGCGGACCGCGGCGCGACCCGGAACCGGGGGGCGGATCAGCGCGGACGGCGGACCGGGGACGGCCGTGGGCGGCGGCGCGGGGGCGACCGACGGCGGAGCCGGGGGTACGTCCGAGCCGCCGGCCGCCTCGTCCGCATGCCACTCGATCTCGAGTACGGTCGCCCCGCTGCGCAACCGGATCCGACGTACCGGCCCGGCCAACTCGGCGAGCAGGTGCCGCGCCTGTCGACGGAGTCCGGCCAGCACCTCCTCGCCGTCCGTGTCGGGCCCCTGGCGTCCGTCCGCCGCGAGGTGCCCGTCGACGTCCGCCCGGCCGTTCGGCCCGTCGGCGGTGGACACCGTGGCGCCGGCGGTCATCGGGCACCCACCTGGGCGCCGGCGCGGGTGGCGCCGAACCGTCGGAAGCGCTGCCGCCGCAGGCGGACCAGCATCGCGGGCGGCACGTCCAGCAGTGGCAGCAGGTTGGCCAGCAGGGCGGCGCGCAGCCGCCGGGCGGTCTCGGCCGGGTCGTCGTGGGCGGCTGCCGCCGGCTCCGGGACGATCTCGTCGACGACGCCGAAACGACACAGGTCGGGTGCGGTCAGCCGCAGCGCGCGGGCTGCCTGTGGCGCGGCGGAGCGGTCCGGCCAGAGGATGGCGGCGCAGCCCTCCGGGCTGATCACCGAGTAGACGGCGTGTTGCAGCATCAGCACCCGGTCGGCGACGCCGAGGGCCAGCGCTCCGCCGCTGCCGCCCTCGCCGGTGATGACCGTGACGACGGGAGTCGGCAGCACGGTGAGGGTGAGGATGTTCTCCGCGATGGCGGCCGCCTGCCCCTGCTCCTCGGCGCTGATCCCCGGGTCGGCGCCGGGCGTGTCGACGAGGGTGACCACCGGCAGGCCGAGTCGTGCGGCGAGACGCATCAACCGCAACGCCTTGCGGTGCCCGGCCGGGCTGGCCATGCCGAAGTTGCGGGCGACCAGGTCGGCGGTGGTGTGCCCCTTCTGGTGGCCGATCACCATCACGTGTCGCCCGGCCAACCGGGCGATCCCGCCCACGATGGCGGGGCAGTCCCCGCCGAGTCGGTCGCCGTGCAGCTCGACGAATCCGTCGAAGACCGAGTCCAGGTAGTCCAGGGTGGTGGGTCGGCCGGGGTGGCGGGCCGTGCGCACGGTGTCCCACGCGTCGCGTACCGCCGGCTGCGGGCCGTCGTCGGCCGGTGGTCGCTGCCCGTCGGTCGCCAGCGGTGGTTCCCCGGCGGTGAGACGATCGTGGTCCCGCGCCGGCTCCTGACGGGGTACGGGGGTACGCGCCGGACGGCCGACGCGGGCCGCGGCCAGCAGCGCCGCCAGCCGCCCGCGCAGCGACCGGCGCTGCACCACCATGTCGACCTGCCCGTGGCGCAGCAGGAAGTCGGCGGTCTGGAACCCCTCCGGCAGGGCCCGACCGGTGACCTGACGGATCACCCGTGGACCGGCGAAACCCATCCGGGCGCCGCTCTCGGCGATCACCAGGTCGGTGTTGGTGGCAAACGACGCCGCCACGCCGCCGTAGGTCGGGTCGGTGAGCACACTGACGGTGAGCAGGCCCGCCTCGCGCAGGGCGGCGATCGCCTGGCTGACGGTGGCCATCTGCATCAGCGACAGGGCGCCCTCCTGCATCCGCGCGCCGCCGGAGGCGGTGACCAGGACGAGCGGCACGCGGTCGTCGAGTGCCCGCTCCGCGGTACGGGTGATCAGCTCGCCCACGGCGGCACCGAGGCTGCCGCCGAGGAAGCGGAAGTCCATCACCGCCAGGGCGGCCGGGTGCCCACCGATGGTGGCGGTGCCACAGAGAACAGCCTCGGGCAGGCCGGTGGCGGCCCGCGCGGCGCTGAGCCGGTGCGGGTACGGCAGCACGTCGACGAAGTTCAGCGGGTCCGCCTCGGGCAGCCGGTCGGGCAGCAGGCGTAGGGATCCCGGGTCGACGAGCTGCCGCAGCCGCTCCGGCGCGCCGAGCCGGGAGTGCTCACCGCACTCCGGGCACACGTCCAGGTTGCGGCGTAGCCGCTTGCGGTAGAGCAGGCTCGCGCAGCCGGCGCAGCGGGACCAGAGCTGCTCCTCCTGCCCCGCGACGGCGGTCACGAGCGCCCTCCGGCGTCCGGGGCGTCGTACCGGTAGAAGCAGCGCGCCATCGCGTCGCGCGGGGAGCGCCAGGTCGGCAGGTACGGCGAGACGTACGGCCGGAGCCGGTCGCTGACCCGGACGAACTCGGGATGGCCCCGGGCGGCCTCCACCGCGGGCTGCGCCGGCTGCTCGGTCTCGAGCAGGTGCACGTAGAGGTCGTGCAGCCGGTACAGCGCGCGGTGCCGGACGCCCACCAGGCGCGGCAGCTCGGTCGCGTCCGACTCGGCGAAGATTTCGGCGACCTGCTCCTGCGCGGTCGGCACGACCTTCGCGATGATCAGCGATCGGTCCATGGCTGGGCCTCCCCCCACGGCGTCCGGGTCGGCCGGATGAGCCTCGGACGCGCTGGACGACTGCCGCCACGATGCGGCAGTCGTCGTCACGGCGGCGTCACCGCGACGGACCGGCCGGCGACGCCCACTGGTGACGCTGCGTTGACGCAACCTGTGTATGAGCTATGCGTCCCATGTGTAGCGCGCTCCGAACGGTCGACGTTTTTGCAGTTCAGAACCGATTTCATGGGTGAGCTGAGGGCAACATGGACGTTGACTCACCGTGACCGTAATTGATAATCTTCACGGTGGTCAGCCCGGCGGCTCCGGCGGGTGGTGCCGCGCCTGGACAGCCGTGGTCGGCTCCATCGACGGAGCCGACGGTGGCGACGCGGGCAGCCGATCCGGGACACAGCAGACAGTCGGGACGAGCGTTCCGCAGGGGGTGCCGCCGTGGCCGCTGATCCGTCCGTGCCGACCGCCGGAGGTCCCGCCGAGGGCGACCTCGCGCTGCACCTGCTCGGCGGCTTCCGCCTCCTGCACGCCACCGCGCACATCGTGGTGCCACGGGGGCTGCAACGGGTGATCGCCCTGATCGGGCTGCGCCCCGGCGCGACCCGCAGCCAGCTCGCCGGACTGCTCTGGCCCGACGTGTCCGAGGAGCGGGCGTTGTCGTCGCTGCGGACCGCTCTCTGGCGGCTGCGGCAGGACCCGTGCTGCCCGATGATCGTGGCCGGCGACACCGTCCGGCTGGCCCCGGCCGTACGCCTCGACGTGGACGACCTCGTCGGGACGGCCGCCCGGGTCCGCAACGGCGACGACCCGCGGAGCACCGCCGGGGCGCTCGCCGCCGGCCGGCACGACCTGCTGCCCGGCTGGTACGACGACTGGGTGCTGCTGGACCGGGAACGGCTGCGGCAACTGCGTCTGCACATGCTGGAGCAGGTGTCCGCCCAGCACCTCGCCGCGGGGCGGCACGGCGAGGCGTTGGAGGCCGCGTTGGAGGCGATGGCCGCCGAGCCGCTGCGCGAGACACCGCACCGGCTGGTGGTGCGCATCCACCTCGCCGAGGGCAACGCGTTCGAGGCCGTCCACGCCTTCTACGTCTACCGGGACCTGCTGCGCCGGGAACTGCGACTCGAACCCAGCCCGGCGATGAGCGCCCTGCTCGACGACACGCTCGCCCCGATCCGCGCGGCCACCCGCCCCGCGACCGCCGGCCAGGACGCCGCCACGCGGCCGTCACCGGCCGGGCGGCGAACGTGACGGTCACGTGACACGACGTGCGGCACGGTGGCCGCATCGAGCACGTGACCACCGGCCCGCGGGTCGGGATCGGCCACCGGCGGAAGGGGTCCCATGAGTCGTCTACTGATCGTCAGTCGGATCATCCCGGGCGCGGAGGGGCGGGTCGCCCAGATCTTCGCCGAGTCCGACGCCACCGAACTGCCCGGCCTCACCGGTGTCACGCACCGGTCCCTGTACGGCCTGCACGACGTGTTCGTACACCTCATCGAGACCTCGGACGTGGATCCGGGCGCTCTCGCCGCCGCCCGCAACCATCCGCTGTTCCAGCAGGTCAACGAACGGCTCGCCGCGCACACCTCGCCGTACCTGTCGACCTGGCGTTCCCCGAAGGACGCCATCGCCGAGTGCTTCTACCGCTGGGACGCGGCCGACGCGGCGGCGCCTCACCCGGCCGGCTGACATGTCCACCACCGGCCCGCACGTCCTGATCATCGGCGCCGGCACCGGCGGTCTGTGCCTGGCGCACGGGTTGCGGCGCGCCGGCATCAGCGTCGCGGTCTACGAGCGGCACCGGCACAGCGGAGAAGGGCTGCTCGGATACCGCGTGGGAATTGGTCCCACCGGCAGCCGGGCACTGCGCGACTGCCTGCCACCCCACCTGTTCGCCACGTTCCTGGCCACCTGCGCCCGGCCGCCGAGCTACTTCAACGTCGTCACGCAGCGGCTGCGTGAGACCGCGTCGTTCGAGCTGCGGCCGGACGCCGATCCCGTGCACACCGAACACTCGGTGGCCCGGACGGTGCTGCGCCAGGTGCTGTTGACCGGCCTGGCCGACGTGGTGCAGTTCGACAAAACCTTCGTCCGGTACGAGCAGCACGACGACGGCACGGTCACCGCCCACTTCGCCGACGGGACCAGCGCCACCGGCGACCTGCTGGTGGCGGCGGACGGCACGCACTCGGCGGTACGCCGCCAGTACCTGCCGCACGCCGTCATCCGGGACGCCGGGACGATCAACATCGCCACTCGCATCCCGCTGACCGCGCAGACCCACGCTCTCGTGCCGGAGCGCGTCGGCAAGGGCATCTCACTGATCTTCGGCGCCGGCGGCACGATGGGCGTGCTGCACGTGATGGAGTTCAAGTGGGACGCGAACCGGACGATCAAGCCCGGCGTCGGCGACGACGACGCCGCACTGCTGCGGTCCTGGTCCGGCCTGTCCGAGCACACCAGCGCCGACTACATCAACCTCATCATCTGGAGCACGGCCCGTCGGTTCCCGTCCGATGTGATGGAACGCCGGGGCGAGGACCTGAAGCGGGTCGCGCTGGACCTGACCCCGAACTGGCATCCGCACCTGCGGGAACTGTTGCGGATCAGCGATCCGGGCAGTGTCCTGCCGATCAGGGTGAGCACGTCCGAGCCGACGCCACCCTGGAAGAGCAGCACCGTCACCCTGCTCGGGGACGCCATCCACACGATGACCCCCGGGCGGGGGGTGGGGGCGAACACCGCCCTGCGCGACGCCCGCCTGCTCTGCCAGCACCTCACCGACGCCGCCGCCGGGGACAAGACGCTCGTGCAGGCCGTGGCGGACTACGAGGCCGCCATGGTGCCGTACGGCTTCGCGCGGGTCGCCGAATCGCTGAACCGCAGCGGCACCAACGGCGAGGACCGGATGTACCGGCCGGTGGTGGGCCGCCTCGCGTTGCTCGGCGCGCGCGGCTACTTCGGAGTGACCAGCCGGGTGCCCCCACTGCGACGCCGTTTCGTCGACGACTTCCACACCTACGAGGGCGACGAGGACTGACCGCGACACCAGCGACCCGGGTACGACGTGTGAGCGTCGTACCCGGGTCGCTTCGTCTGCGGCGGGCGACGGTGGCGGCGTCGGCGCTGGTCGGGGCGTGGCCGTCGGCGCTGGTCGGGGCGTGGCGGCGACCCTGGTGGACGCGACGCTGCGTCACCCGCCGGGCACCCGGCGAGGTGGTGGGCGTCGCCGCGCGCCGTACGGGCGGTCCTGTCTGTCGTCGTCCGATCGCGTGTGCGAAGCTGCGGCGAGTTTTTCTCGTGACTTTCTCGACGAGGTGAGAGGGAGGTTCGCCGTGGAGTGGTCTATCGGACACTCGCTGATAGTGGTCGTGGCGGTGCTGCTGGGCCTGGCTGCCGGATGGTTGCTGCGCGGCCGGCGGGGCGCGGAGGCCACCGCCCGGCCCATCGTGGACGGTGATCCCGTCGCCGGTCTGGCCGTGGTCACCAGCCCGGAGCCACCGGCCACGACCGACGAGGCGCGGCCGGCGGCGACCATCGACCCCGCTCCCGTGGCGGTCGCCGACGAGCCGACCCCGGTGGACACGGTCAGCGCGCCGGCCACCGTGACCACGTCGGACGATTCCGCGCCGAACACCGTCGACCCCGGCGACATGGCTCTCACCGAGGCCCCGCCGACCGTTCCGGCCGCCGAGCGGACCGACGCGGTCGACGAGCCGGGCACGCTCGAGGAGCAGCCCGCCCCGGCGAATGTGGTCGCCCCGCGCCAGCCGCTGGACGACAGCACCGCCACGCCGTCGGACGAGCCCACGGCCACCGAACCGATCGATACGGCACCGGTCGACACCACGCCGATCGACACCACGCCGGCCGACACCACGCCGATCGACGCCACGCCGGCCGAGCCGGCCGACGCCGAGCCGATCGCGGCCGACGCCACCCCGACCGCGACCACGCTGACCGACACGGCAGCGGCCGACGCCACGTCGGTCGAGCAGGCCGACGCCGTTACCGCCGAGAGCGCGTACACCGAAACGACGCCGGCCGACACGACCCCGGCGGTCGCGGCGGGCGTGACGGCGGCGGACGTCGACGAGGCCGAGCCGGCGCGGGCCACGCCGCCGGTCCGCGCGGCCGACGCCCCGCCGGTTCCGGCGGCCACGGCGGACACCGACCCGACGGGCCCGGCGGACGACTTCCGCCGGATCCAGGGTGTGGGGCCGAAGATGGCGACCGCGTTGCAGGAGGCGGGAGTGCGCACCTACCGCCAGCTCGGCGAGCTGGACGAGCCGGCGCTGCGCGACCTGATCCGGGCCGCCGGTCTGCGCGCCGCGCCCGCGCTGGCCACCTGGCCTCAGCAGGCTCGGGTGCTGGCCGGCGCCGGCGACGAGGCGAGCGCCGTCCTGCCCGGTGGCGACCAGGGCTGACGCGTCACCGTGAACCCCCGGCCGTCCGCAGGGACGGCCGGGGGTTCGCTCGTTCCGACCGCCCGACGGACGCCGTGACGCGGAGCCGACCTGACCGCCCGGTCGGGGGACGGTGGGACGAATCGGGAGATGACGGGATGGCCGCTGGCTAGCGTCGGTCGAGGTGGGCCGGACGGTCCGCCGAGTCCACCGGCACCGCAGGAGCGAGCGTGCAGTTCTCCGCGCCGGAGCCCGGGCCCGGTAAGACGCGACCACCGGTACGCGACCCGGATTCCCCCCGCCGGGTGACGCTGCTCGAACTCTTCTTCGACCTGGTGTACGTGGTCGCGCTCGCGCTCATCTCGCGTGGCATGGTCAACCAGCTCGACTGGCACAGCGCCGGACAGGCGTTGATCCTGCTGGCCGCCGTCTGGTGGACGTGGGCGATCACCACCCTCGTCACCGACCTGTACGACCCCGAACGGACCGAGATCAAACTGCTGATCTCCGCCGTCATGTTCGGCGCGCTGCTGATGACCACGGCGATCCCGGAGGCGTTCAACGCGCGCGGCATCGTCTTCGCCGGCACGTACGTGGCCATCCACCTCGGGCGCGGGCTGTTCCTGATGCCGGCCGTGCGTCGCCAACCGCAGACCCAGCGCCGGGCGCTGCGCATCTTCACCTGGTTCGTCGTGTCGGCGGTCCCCTGGATCATCGGTGGGTTCGTCGCCGGTGACGCCCGGATGGCGTGCTGGGCCATCGCGCTCGCCATCGACTACACCGGCTTCCGGCTCGCGTACCCGGTGCCGGGACTCGGGGTGGTGCCGGAGCCGCAGCGCAACGTCACGGCCGAGCACCTCTCCGAGCGGTACCAGCAGTTCTTCATCATCGCGCTCGGCGACGCCATCCTGACCATCGGCACCATGTTCAACCTGGCTCACACCGAGGCGCAGAACATCGGCTCGTTCGCGGTGGCGTTCGTGACCACCCTGCTGCTCTGGCGGATCTACGTCCACAAGTCCGGCCAACTGCTGCCGACGGCCATCAAGATGTCCGGCGCGCCGGGAAAGTTCCTGTTCACCGCCCCGTACACCCACCTGCTGATGATCGCCGGGGTGGTCACCACCGCCGCCGGGTTCGACCTGGTGCTGCACGACCACCCGGGCCGTACGCCGCCGGCCTGGGTGGCGGTGATCCTCGGCGGCCCGGCGCTGTTCCTGCTCGGCCGGTCCTCCTTCGAGTACGAGGTGTTCAGTCGGGTGTCGCCGTCCCGCCCCGGCGGGCTCCTCGCGTTGCTGACGATCGCGCCCGTGGCGATGTACCTGCCGCCGCTGGCCGCCTCGGTCGGCGCGATGCTGGTGCTGGCGGGGGTCGCCTACGCGGACCACCGTCGCAGCCGGGGCAGACCGCCGGAGTCCCCCGCACCGCCGCACTGACGCGGCGGCCGGTCACACCAGCGCGCCCGCGTACCCCCGGGCCCGTAGCCGCTGCCCGGCGGTGTGGCCGAGGCGGACCTGGAGGCCCAGCGGCACGGCGGCCCGGCGGACGTCGTCGACGTGCAGCGAGCCGTGCCGGTCCACGGTCAGCACCGGCGGCTCCTCCAGCTCGCCGACCGGCGCGTGGAAGGAGAGCAGGGTGACCGAGGTGGTGAGGTAGCCCGGGTAGGCGGCGCGGGCCACCGCCTCGTCCGGGTGGGCGAGCACCACCAGGTCGGGCAGGTGGGTGAAGTCGGCGGCGAGCGCGCCGGCCTTCCAGTGGGCCGGCTCGTCGGCGGTCCCCGTGTGGTGCCGGGACCGGTTCGCGGACGTGATGTAGAGGTGGTCGGTGCCGGTCTCGGCGAGCGCCCGCTCGAAGAACGTGTTGGACGGGCACGTGAGGCCGGGTGCGATGACCTGGGCGGTCCGCAGTCCGCCGTCGACCTGCGTGAGGTGGTCGGGCAACCGCTCGGCGGCCGGACCCCGGAAGCCGAACGGCCCGGACCCGTAGAGGGTGTCCATCAGGGCCCGCACCCGACCCACCGGCAACCGCGGCGAGATGCGGGACCAGTCGAACATCCCCGGGATACGCCCGATCACGGTGGTGATGCTGCCGACCTGGTCGACGGCCCGACCCTTGGCCAGATTGACCCGACGGACGGTGGCCGGGTCCGGGCGGGCGACGAGGGCGTAGACGTTGGCGAACGCCACCGCGACGACCGCGCCTCCGGCGAGCGCGCGGGCAGCGACCGCGACGTCGTGGGGGCGGTCGATGTGGAGCGATGGTGTCGGGACGTCCATGGGTCCTCCTCGGCGGGCCGTGAGGCAGTTCTACGTCCGATGCCCCGCGCGGCGGCCGGGTCGGTCGGCGATCCGATAGCCACGCGCGGAGACGTCGTGCGGGTGGCCGATGCCGGCATCGGCCGGTCGGACGATGCGCGGCGGGTGCGACGCGCCCACCGTTAGCGGCGCGACCCGATTGGGTACAACGCCTGCACCTCAAGCTCCACCACAATTCCTTCAGGAGGCAGCGATGCGCGGCACCTCGATACTCGGAGTCATCGTCGTGATCTGGCTGGTGATCGGCGCGGTCGCCGCCGGCCAGCGGGGCTACTACAGCGGCGACGACACCAACTGCGCCGAGGCGGGCACGATCCTGGTCACGATCGTGGCCGGACCGTTGAACTACATCGGGGCCAACCCCAAGGTCGACTGCAAGCTGCCCGAGCCGTCCAAGTAGGACGAAGGCGGTTCACCCGGCCCGCGCCCGTACCGGGCGCGGGCCGTTCGCTGTCCCGGGGTCGACCGCCCGGACGAAGCCTGGCCCGCCGTCGGCGAGGGACCGGATGGGCGGCCGGTCCGGCGATGGTGGGGTCGGCGCCCAGGGTGGGCGCAATGGGGTGAAGCAGCCGAAAGGTGATGTCGGGGCGTTCATCGCGAAGAGGGGACATCTATCCGGCACCCAGCGGCTGACAGCCAAAAAGTTTTGTGGGGTCTCTACAAATCAGCGGCGGTTGGTTCGGCCGTTGCACCATGGCGCCGTCCGCTCCGAGCCGGAAAAGTGATCACTGCCGGGAGTCGTCCTGTCTCGGCACGTACCTATGGTCTACCAAAGGGGTCAGTCGGGTGTTCAACCGTGTCGCCATCGTCAACCGTGGTGAGGCCGCCATGCGGCTCATCCACGCGGTCCGGGAGCTGGCAGCGGAGACGGGCAGCCGGATCGAGACCGTCGCCCTCCACACCGACGTCGACCGCACGGCCACCTTCGTGCGCGAGGCCGACATCGCCTACGACCTCGGTCCGGCGTCGGCCCGCCCGTACCTGAACCTCGCGACGCTCGAGCGCGCCCTGACCGAGACCGGCGCCGACGCCGCGTGGGTCGGCTGGGGCTTCGTCGCCGAGGATCCCGCCTTTGCGGAGCTGTGCGAGAAGATCGGGGTCACCTTCGTCGGCCCGAGCCCGGAGGCCATGCGTCAACTCGGCGACAAGATCGGCGCGAAGCTGATCGCCGAGGAGGTGGGCGTGCCGGTCGCGCCGTGGAGCCGCGGCGCCGTCGAGAGCCTGGCCGCCGCGACGGCGGCAGCGGCCGAGATCGGCTACCCGCTGATGCTCAAGGCGACGGCCGGCGGCGGCGGGCGCGGCATCCGCGTGGTCACCAGCGACGCCGAGCTCGCCGACGCGTACGAGCGCACCAGCCAGGAGGCGGCGCGGGCGTTCGGCAGCGGCATCGTGTTCCTGGAGCGCCTGGTCACCGGCGCCCGGCACGTCGAGGTCCAGGTGATCGCCGACGGCCAGGGCACCGCGTGGGCGCTGGGCGTACGGGACTGCTCGGTGCAGCGGCGCAACCAGAAGGTCATCGAGGAGTCGGCATCGCCGGTGCTCGACAAGGCACAGGCCGCCGAGCTGAAGACGTCGGCGGAGCGGCTCGCCGTGGCGGTCGGCTACCGGGGCGCGGCCACCGTCGAGTTCCTCTACCACCCCGGCGACCGGCTGTTCGCGTTCCTGGAGGTCAACACCCGCCTCCAGGTCGAGCACCCGATCACCGAGCTGACCACCGGATTCGACCTGGTCAAGGCCCAGCTGCACGTCGCGGCGGGCGGCCGGCTCGTGGGTGACCCGCCCATCGAGCGCGGGCACGCCATCGAGGCCCGGCTCAACGCCGAGGACCCCGACCGTGACTTCGCGCCGTCACCGGGGCGTATCGCGCGACTCGACCTGCCCGCCGGGCCGGGCATCCGGGTGGACACCGGCGTCAGCGAGGGCGACACCATCCCGGCCGACTTCGACTCGATGATCGCGAAGATCATCGCGTACGGGCGGAACCGGGACGAGGCGCTGGGCAAGCTGCGGCGGGCGATGGCCGACACCACCGTGATCATCGACGGTGGCGCGACGAACAAGAGCTTCGTACTCGACCTGCTCGACCAGCCGGAGGTCATCGACGCCAGCGCCGACACCGGCTGGATCGACCGGGTCCGGGGCGAGGGCCGGCTCGTCACGCACCGGCACTCCGCGGTCGCCCTGGCCGCCGCCGCGATCGAGTCGTACGAGGAGGAGGAGCGCGCCGAGCGGCAGCGGCTGCTGTCGACCGCCGCCGGTGGACGTCCGCAGGTGCAGCACGCCAGCGGCCGACCGCTGGACCTCAAGCTGCGGGGCGTCACCTACCGGCTGCGCGTGGCCCGGATCGGCGCGCACCGGTTCCGCGTGGGCATCGAGGTGGGCGGCGACGTCCGCACGGCCGACGTCGAGCTGGACCGCTTCGACCGGCACACCGGCCAGATCGCCGTCAACGGCGCGCGGTACCGCCTGCTCACCGGCACCCACGGCCCGACCCACCTCGTCGAGGTGGACGGTGTGACGCACCGGGTCAGCCGCGACGAGGGTGGCGTCCTGCGCTCCCCCATGCCCGCGCTCGTCGTCGCCACTCCGCTGGAGGTGGGCGCCGAGGTCGAGGCGGGCGCGCCGGTGCTGGTGCTCGAGGCCATGAAGATGGAGACGGTGCTGCGCGCGCCGTTCCGGGCCCGGCTCAAGGAGTGCGCCGTCTCGGTGGGCAGCCAGGTCGAGGCCGGCGCGCCGCTGCTGCGGCTGGAGCCGGTCGCCGACGAGGCCTCGGACACCGTGGCCGCTCCGAGCGGCCCCACCGTCGAGCTGGACCTGCCCGCCGCCGACCCCGGTCTGTCGGCGTACGAGCGCAGCCGGCGTGGTCAGGAGGACCTGCGCGGCCTGCTGCTCGGCTTCGACGTCGACCCGCACGACGACCGTCGGGTGCTCGACGACTATCTCGTCGTACGCCGGTTGGCGGCCGAGGACGGGCACCGGCCGCTGGCCGCCGAGGTGGAGCTCATCGACGCGTTCGCCGACCTGGCCGAGCTGAGCCGGAACCGGCCGACCGGCGAGGACGGCGGCGCGCACGCGCGCAGCGACCGGGAGTACCTCCACACCTACCTGCAGAGCCTCGACGTGGAGCGGGCCGGGCTGCCGGACGCCTTCCAGGCCAAGCTCGCCAAGGCGCTCGCCCACTACGGCGTCACCGACCTGGAGCGCTCCCCCGCCCTGGAAGCCGCCGTGTTCCGGATCTTCCTGGCCCAGCAGCGCGCGTCCGTCGACGCCGCCGTCGTGGCGTCGCTGCTGCGCGAGTGGCTGCGGGAGACGCCGCCGGACGAGTCGCTGCGCGAGCCCGCCGGTCTGGCGTTGGAACGGCTGGTGGCCGCCACTCAGGTCCGCTTCCCCGCCATCGCCGACCTGGCCCGGGGTGTGGTGTTCGCCTGGTTCGCGCAGCCACTGCTGCGCCGCAACCGCGCCCGCGTCTACGCGCAGGTGCGGGCCCACCTGCGACACCTGGACGCCCACCCGGACTCGCCGGACCGCGCCGAGCGGGTCGCCGAGATGGTCCGCAGCACCGAGCCACTGGTCCGTCTGCTGGGCCAGCGCCTCGTGCGGCACCACCTCGACAACACGGTCATGCTGGAGGTGCTCACCCGCCGCTACTACGGCAACAAGGCGCTGACGCGGGTGCGGACCCGCGAGGTCGCCGAGTGCTCCTTCGTGGTCGCCGAGCGCGCCGACTCCAGTGTGGTCTCCGCGGCCGTACGCTTCGACGGGCTGGGCGACGCGCTGCGCGGGCTCGCCGAGCTGGCCGGCGCCGAGGACTCGGTCGACGCCGACATCTACCTCGGCTGGGAGAACCAGCCGGAGGACTTCGACGCGATGGCCGCCGCGCTGCGCGAGGTGCTCGCCGCCCATCCGCTGCCGCCGCAGGTCCGTCGGCTCACCGCCACCGTCGCGGGTCGCGGCGGAGCGGTCATGCATCACCACTTCACCTTCCGCCCGTCGGACGCCGGGATGGTCGAGGACCGGCTGATCCGCGGTCTGCACCCGTACATCGCGCAGCGGATGCAGTTGGAGCGGCTGCACAGGTTCGACCTGACCCGGCTGCCGTCGTCGGACGAGGAGGTCTACCTCTTCCAGTGCGTGGCGCGGGAGAACCCGGCCGACGAGCGCCTGGTGGCGTTCGCCCAGGTCCGGGACCTGACCGAGCTGCGCGAGCAGGACGGTCGGCTGGTGGCGCTGCCCACCGCCGAGGACGCGGTGGCGGCCTGCCTCGACTCGATCCGCCGGGCCCAGTCGCGCCGGCCGTCGAAGACGCGCTTCACCACCAACCGGATCGTCGTCTACGTGTGGCCGCCGAGCGAGCTGACCCGCGAGGAGATGGAGATGATCGCCGGGCGGGTGCGCCCGACGACGGTGGGCGCCGGCCTGGAGGAGATCCTGTTCATCGCGCGGCAGCGCGACCGCCGCACCGGCGAGCTGACCAAGATCGCCGTACGGATCTCGTTCGACGCGCAGGGCGGCGCGGAGCTGACCGTGGGTGAGCCGCCCGCCGAGCCCGTCGAGCCGCTCGACGAGTACCGGCTGAAGGTGCTACGGGCCAGCAGCCGCAACACCGTGTACCCGTACGAGCTGACCGGCCGGCTCGGTGAGTTCGTCGAGCACGACCTCGACGACGCGCACGTGCTGGTACCGGTGGACCGGCCGAAGGGGCGCAACCGCGCCGCCATCGTCGCCGGTGTCGTCACCGCCACCACCGCGCGGCACCCGCAGGGCGTGACCCGCGTCGTGCTGCTCGGCGACCCGACGAAGTCGTTGGGCGCGCTGTCCGAGCCGGAGTGCCGGCGGGTGATCGCCGCGCTGGACCTGGCCGAGCGGATGCGGGTGCCGGTGGAGTGGTGGGCGCTGTCCGCCGGGGCCCGGATCTCGATGACCTCGGGTACGGAGAACATGGACTGGGTGGCGGCGGCGCTCAAGCGCATCGTCGAGTTCACCCAGGCCGGCGGTGAGATCAACATCGTGGTCGCGGGCATCAACGTGGGCGCGCAGCCGTACTGGAACGCCGAGGCCACGATGCTCATGCACACCAAGGGCGTGCTGGTGATGACCCCGGACTCGGCGATGGTGCTCACCGGCAAGCAGTCGTTGGACTTCTCCGGCGGCGTCTCCGCCGAGGACAACTTCGGCATCGGCGGGTACGACCGGGTGATGGGCCCGAACGGGCAGGCGCAGTACTGGGCGCCGAACCTGAGCGCCGCGCGGGACGTGCTGATGGCCCACTACGAGCACACGTACGTCGCGCCCGGCGAGGACGCCCCCCGGCGGGTGAGCACCACCGACCCGGTGGACCGGGACATCTCCCCGTTCCCGCACGACGTGGCGGGCAGCCCCTTCCGCACGGTCGGCGAGATCTTCTCCGCCGAGGCCAACCCGGACCGCAAGAAGCCGTTCGACATCCGGACGGTGCTGCGGGCCCTCGCCGACCAGGACCGCCCGGTGCTGGAGCGGTGGGCGGGCATGGCCGACGCCGACACGGCGGTCGTGCAGGACGCCCACCTGGGCGGCATCCCGGTGTGTCTGCTCGGCATCGAGTCGCGGTCGGTGCCGCGCCGGGGGTTCCCGCCCACCGACGGGCCGGACACCTACACGGCGGGCACGTTGTTCCCCCGCTCGTCGAAGAAGGCCGCACGGGCCATCAACGCGGCCAGCGGCAACCGACCGCTGGTCGTGCTGGCCAACCTGTCGGGCTTCGACGGCTCGCCCGAGTCGATGCGCAAGTTGCAACTGGAGTACGGCGCGGAGATCGGCCGGGCGATCGTCAACTTCCAGGGTCCGATCGTGTTCTGCGTGATCTCGCGGTACCACGGCGGCGCGTTCGTGGTGTTCTCGAAGGCGCTGAACCCGAGCATGACGGTGCTCGCGTTGGAAGGCTCGTTCGCCTCGGTGCTCGGCGGCGCTCCCGCCGCGGCGGTGGTGTTCTCCGCCGACGTCAACGCCCGCACGGCGGCCGACGAGCGGGTACGCGCCCTGGAGGCCCGTGTCGCCGCCGCGTCCGGCACCGACCGCGCCGCGTTGACGGCCGAGCTCGACGAGCTGCGGTCCTCGGTGCGGGCGGAGAAGCTCGGCGAGGTGGCCACGGAGTTCGACCGGGTACACAACATCCAGCGCGCCGTGGAGGTCGGCTCGGTGGATGCCGTCATCCGCGCCGCGGAGCTGCGGCCGCGCGTCATCGAGGCGATCGAGGCGCGGCTGAGCGCCTGACCGCCGCCGGTTCCGCGACGTGGGGACGGCGCCGACTGATCGAGTCGGCGCCGTCCCCACTGTCGTTGGTCGACCGGCCACGCCGCTCAGCGGCGAAACTTTCATCCGACGACTATCCACAGTCGCGCAGCTCACCCGACTCTTTTCCGGAAGTTTTCAGAGTTGACGGGGCGCATCGACGGCCATAATGTTTCGAACGAGTTTCCGGTTCTTCGAAGCCACGCCCCCGCGCCCTTTCATCCCGGGCCGCACCCTTCCTTCAAAGATCGACATTTGTCGATCATTATCGAGAGGTAGGCAGATGAAGCCACGACGGTGGATCAGCGCCGGCGTCGTCGCCGTCGCGACCGCTGCGGCATTGAACGCGGTTCCGGCGACCGCGAGCCGGCCGTACGACCCGACCACCCAGACGCTCGCGGCCCTCGGCCAGCGCCACGGCCTGAAGATCGGCACCGCGGTCAACGCGACGGCCGTCAACGACGCCACCGACCCGCGCTACCGCCAGATCGCCGCCACCGAGTTCTCCTCGGTGACCGCCGAGAACGCGATGAAGTGGGAGAGCCTGGAGCCCACCCGGGGCACCTACGACTGGACGGCCGCCGACCAGCTCATCCAGTTCGCCCAGCGCAACCGCCAGAGCGTCCGGGGCCACGTGCTGGTCTGGCACAACCAACTGCCCGCCTGGCTCACCAGCGGCGTCACCGACGGCACCATCAGCAAGCAGGAGCTGCGCGAGCTGCTGCGCAAGCACATCACCACCGTCGTGAACCGCTACAAGGGCAAGATCTGGCAGTGGGACGTCGTCAACGAGGCGGTCAGCGACCCCTGGGACACCCCGTCGACGCTGCACTACAAGGGTTTCTGGGCGCAGAACCTGGGCCCGGACTACATCGCCGACGCGTTCCGCTGGGCCCGCGCCGCCGACCCGAAGGCGCTGCTGTTCTACAACGACTACAACATCGAGGCGTTCGGCTCGGGCAACCCGGCCGACGACAAGACGCAGTTCGTCTACGACATGGCCAAGGGCCTACGTGCCAAGGGCGTCCCGATCGACGGCGTCGGCTCGCAGGGCCATCTGGGCACCCAGTACGGCAACTTCGACACCCTCCAGGTGACCGCCGCCCTCAAGCGCTTCTCCGCGCTCGGTCTGGCCACCGCGTTCACCGAGGTCGACGTGCGCAGCCAGATGACCGAGGGCGTCCAGGCCGGCAACTCCGAGGAGATCAACCCGCGGTTGCAGGCGTCGGCCGCCAACTTCAGCGTGCTGATGAAGGCCTGCCTCGCCGTTCGCGACTGCCTGTCATACACCGTCTGGGGTTTCAGCGACAAGTACTCGTGGGTGCCGGACTGGTTCAACGACCCGCCGGAGGGTCTGGCCACCATCTACGACGAGAACTACCAGCCCAAGCGGGCGTACCAGGAGATCAAGTCGGATCTGATCTTCGCCGGTCCGCCGTACGTCCTGCCGCGCGTCGCGCCTCGACCGCACCGCTGAGAACCGGCACGGGTCGTGCGGGGTCCACCCTCCCCGCACGGCCCGTGTCAGCGCGGCGCGGCCAGGTCGTCACCCGGCAGCAGGGGCCGCATGAACGTCCGCTCGTAGCGCACCACGCAGCCCGACTCGTCGCGGATGGCGTCGGCGGCGACGAACTCCGGGTCGCTGCCGAACCGCGCGCGGTACCGCTCGTACGCCGCCAGGCTCTCGAAACTGAACAGGGCCTCGGCCCGGTCGCTGGCGCCCTCGGCGGGCAGGAAGTAGCCGTGGTGCACGCCGCCGTGCCGGGCCACGAGCCGCATCCACGCGCGGGCGAACCGTTCGAACGCCTCGATCTGCGCGGGATCGATGGTGTAGTGCACGACGCACGTGATCATGGGTTCACCATAGAGCTCCGGACGGCCGGCGATAGGATCGCGGACACCTCGGCGAAGAGTGCCGCCCTGCTGCCGGAGTCCGCATGTCCGACGATCCGCCCGGCGACACCCCCCGCCGCCGGAGCACGACCGTCACCGGTCGGCGCGCGAACGGCCCGTTCCGCGCGGTTCGCCGAGCCCTCGCCGTCGGCTGCCTCGTCGTCGTCGCCGGTGTGCCGGCCAGGCCCGTCCCCGCCTCCCCCGCGCCCACGACCCTTTGGGTGGCGCAGATGAACCTGTGCAACAGCGGTCGCGCCGCCTGCTACACCGGCCGGGCGGTGCCCAGGGCCGCCGAACTGATCAGGGCCGAACGTCCCGACCTGGTCACCCTCAACGAGATCTGCCAGGATGACGTGCCCAGGCTGGAGGCGGTGTTCGCGACGGTCCACGGCCGCGCGAGAGTCACGTCCGCCTTCCAGGCGGCCGGCGACCGGCCCAGCGACGCCGACACGCTGTGCCGCAACGGCCAGGCGTACGGCATCGGTCTGCTGACCCGGCTGCCGTCGGCGGGCAGCCGGTACACCGTGCACAGTGGAATCCACCCGACGCAGGACCTCGCGGACCCCGAGGAGCGACCCTGGCTCTGCGTGCACGTCGACGGGGCGTTCAACGCCTGCACCACCCACCTCGCGGCCACCAGCCACGCCGTCGCGCTCACCCAGTGCGGCGAGCTGATCGACGAGATCCTGCCCGCCATCGTTCGGAGCACCGGCTATGCCCCCACCGTGCTGAGCGGCGACCTCAACCTGCGCCTCGACGACGTAGGGGCCTGCGCGCCACCCGGTCACCCCCGCGTCGGTGACGGCGCGGTGCAGCACCTCGTCACCAGCGCCGACGTCACACTCTGCTGCGCGCGGTCGGTGGGCCTGGGCGGGGCGACCGACCACCCCGCCCTGTTGGCCACCCTCGTCGTCGGCGGCAGTCCACGCTGACGTCGGCCCGTCAGTCCTCGTCGTCGTCCGGTTCGAGGTCCTGCTCGTAGTAGTCCAGGTCGTCCTCGTCCATGTCCTGCGCCGCCAGCGCCTTCTCGGCCTCGGCGGCGCGCCCCTGCGCCCGCAGCGCCAGGGCCAGCACCGCGGTGGCGTCGTACCCGTGCTCGTCGGGGTCCTCGGCCAGCACCTCGCGGGCCTCCGCCTCGGCGCGGGCCGGCTCACCGAGACGCAGCTGCAACCGCGCCCGGTACAGCCGGGCCGAGCGACGATCGTCCGCCAGCTCGTCGCCGTCGAACAGGGTGACGGCCGTGTCGAGCCGGTCGAGCGCCTCGTCGGTACGGCCGGCACGGTTCAGCAACTGCGCGGCGGCCACCTGGTCCCGGCCCAACAGCTCGGCGGAGGCGGGCCGCGCTGCCGCGCCGAGGGCGTCGACGCGCGCCAGCAGCGCCCACGCGACGTCGTCCGGCGGCCGGTTGGCGAGCCGGCCCAGCGCCTTGCGCAGCACCCGCAGCTCGGCGTCGGCGTCACCGTTGGCCCGGTGCCGCTCGGCCGCCGTGACCAGGTGGGTGAACCCCTCCGCACCGTGGAGCAGGTCGGCGGCGTCCTCCAGGACGACCTCCAGCGGCGGCAGCCCGTCGGGCAGGTCCCCGGCCCGGATCAGCTCGGCCAGCACCACCCGCGCGGCGGCGCGGTGGTGGTAGCGCTGGCGGTACAGCTCCCACAGCAGGTGGCGGCAGCGGAGCGCGTCGTCGCGCAGGCCGGCCCGGTCGAGGCTGCGGACCGCCTCCTCGGCGGCCTCGATCGCGTCCTCCTGCCGGCCCGCCTTGCGCAGGGTGTGCGCCACGTCCAGGCGAGTCCGCGCGGCGCCGGCCTGGTCGCCGGCCGCGGTGAGCGCGGCGACCCGTTCCACGAGCGCGGCCAGCGCCGGGTCGGTCGCCTGCTCGGAGGCGGTGACCCGGCCGGCGAGGACGGTGAGTGGAACGTGCTGCGCCACCGGCGTCGCGGTCATGCGCGCCGCGATCCGCTCGCTCTGGTGGCGGTTGCCGTTGCGGACGTCGAACCGGGCGGCGAGGTCGCGGGCCTGCGCGGCCAGCTCGTCGTGGACCTCTGCGACCGTCGCCTCCCAGCGGCGGGTGCCGTCGTCCGAGCGGCGGGACAGCGTCAGGTCGGCGTGGCCCGCCGCGCGCAGCCGGCCGAGCACCAGCGCGGCGGAGGCGGCGAACTCCATCGCCGCGTACGGCGACGATGGGCGCTCCAACCAGCTCAGGTGCCGCTCCACCAGCTCCAGGCCCCGCGCCTCGTTGCCGGTGAGCCCGCAGAACAGCACGTGCTGGGCGAGGTTGTCGAGGTGGTGACGGTCGTCGCGGATGCGGCGGTAGCCGTCGCGGTGCGCCTCGACGGCCTCGTCGAAGCGGCCCGTCCGCAGGTACGGCGTGAGCAGCTCGCTGAGCATCCACTGTGGCTGTTCGGTGCAGCCGCCACGCTTGTACGGCTCCCCGATGGTGATGGCCTCGTCGAACCGACCGAGTGACGTGAGGTGCCGGACCTGCCCCGACGGGACGCACGCCTGGCAGTCGGACATCGAGTCCCGCTTGGCGGTGACCATCCGGTCGTACGCCTCCTGGGCGGCCTCCATGTCCCCGACGTGGTGCGCCACGAGCCAGCGGTGCTGGTGAACCGCGTGCAGGCTGTGCCCGGCGAGCTGGTAGCGCCGCTGCATGTCGTCGAGCACCGCCATGGTGCGCTCCAACGGGATGTCCGGGAACTGGGGCAGCGCCCAGACGATCCACTTGAAGTCCCACAGCAGCGACCGCGCGTGGTAGGCCTCGACCACCTCCGGCTGCCGGTCGAACGTCGCCAGGCACCAGGAGAAGGCGAGGAACGCCCTCGTGGGGTCGCCGCCGTGGTGGAAGTCGCTGATCGCGTTCATCCGGGCCGAGAAGGCGAACGGCACGTCGCCGGCCGCGTCGGCGTGCCGGAAGACCGCGTCCAGCGCGGCGAACCGCGCCGGGCCGCGTGGCAGCGCGTACGCCTGGTTGAGGCGTTCCCGCAGCTCCTGCTCCGAGGTGGTCATCGGGTTCCCTCCATGGCGCGGGCGAGCAGGCCGAGGAACGACTGGTTCAACGCGGCCGTGTCGGCGGGCCGCAGCGGCTGGTGGCCCAGGAGCAGCGCCTGCACGTACAGGCCCTCGATCGCGAGCGTCGTCAGCTCGTCGTCGCCGGTGGCGATGGCCTGCCGGACGAGGGGGTTGCGGTGGTTGAACACGAGCTGCGGTCGCTCGTCGCGGCCCTGGGTGAAGGCGCCGAGGATCGACGACCACAGTTCGTCGGCCTGCTCCTGCCCCTGACGCAGGTCCACCGCCAGGGCGGTGTCACCGTCGAGCAGGTGCAGCGCGGGCATGCTCGCCGGTTCGAAGGCGCGCACCAGCACCTGCACGCCGAGCCGGTCGAGGGTCCGTTGCGCCAGCACGAGGAAGGGGCGTACGGCCAGCTCGACGTCCGGGTCGAGCGGTTCCAGCCGGGTCGCCAGGTCACTCGCCGTGAGGACCTCGGTGGCGACGCCGCTGTCCACGTCGGGCAGCCGACGCACCAGCTCGGCGTCGTAGACGTAGCCCGCGTTCACCACCGCGATCCCCTGGGCGGCGGCGACGGCGGCGAGCTGCCGGAACTCGTCCACCGACGGCGTGTACCGCACCACGCCGTACCGCTCCCGGAACTCGGCAAGGGTCAGCGGGCCCATGTTCGTCTCGAACGGCCACCACTGCTCGACCAGGCGCAGCATCTCGTCGTCGTGCACCGCCAGGGCCTTGACGCCCAGGTGGTGCACCCGCAGGAAGGCCTGGAGGCGACGTGGGTCGCTGCGTCCGAGGCGGGTCATCCAGCCGCGCAGGGTGTCACCCAGCGCGTCGCGGACCTCGTCGAGCAGCGCGTCCTCGTAGAGCGCCTCCCGACTCGCGGTCGGACGCAACTCCGTGGTGTCGACCACGCACCGGACGAAGAAGGCCCACTCGGGCAGCAGCCGTTCGATGTCCTCGGAGAGCAGCATCTGCTTGAGGTACACCCGGTGGGCCACCCGCGACGTCGGGTTGGCCGGCATGGGCAGCACGAACGCCACCCCACGCAGGCCCGCCGCGGGCACCGCCAGGTCGATCACGTCGAAGGGCGGAAAACCGAAGACCTCCTGGGCGTACGCGTCGAGGCGCTCCCGCCGCGCGGTCGCCGGCTCGGCCGGGTCGTTCTCCCAGGGGGCGAGGCCGGTGGTGATGGCCTCGTGCTCGACGTGGACGTCGATCGGCAGCAGCGACCCGTAGAGCGAGGCGATCTCGACGACGGTGTCCCGGCGCAGCCAGTGCTCGGCGCCGCGCCGGGGCACCAGGGTCACGGTGGTGCCCTGCTCGGGGCGTTCCCGCTCGGCCGGGGCGACGTGCAGCTCGTAGCGCCCGTCGCCGTAGCCGATCCACTCGACGGTCGGTGAGCCGGCGGCACGGGTGGACACCCGGATCTCGTCGGCGACCAGGAAGCAGGAGAGCAGTCCGATACCGAACTGGCCGAGGAACTCGTGCCGCGCGAACCCCAGGTCGTCCCGCTTGGAGCTGCGGCCGATCGTGGCGAGCAGCTCGTGCACCTGCGCCTCGGTCAGACCGACGCCGGTGTCCTCGACGCGCAGCGTGCCGTCCCCGGTGGACTCCGGAGGGTAGATGCGGATCGCGCCCGGCGCGCCGGGCTCACCCGCCCGACGGGCGGTGATCGCGTCGACGGCGTTCTGCATCAGCTCGCGGACGTAGACGCGCGGGCTGGCGTACAGGTGGTGACTGAGCAGGTCGACGATGCCGCGCAGGTCGACGTGGAAGGTGTAGCTCACAATCGCTCTCCCATGATCCGATCGGCTGCACACTAGCGGCTGACCTGACGCGCTGGGGGGCACGTTTTCGTCGGACGGCCGTGCCATGCTGCCGCTCATCTGAGGGCGAGGAGCACAACGCATGGTCACGGTGATGGTTCGGGACGAGACGGCGACCGGCAGAGCCGTCGACAGTTGGCCGTTGACGGGCCTGCCGGAGCGCATCTCCGCGCGGGAGCTGGTGCGGCTGCGGGTCCGCGAGGAGGTGGCGCGGTTCAACGCCGCGCAGCCGCGGCACTTCCGGGGCCTGGTGCAGCCGACCGACACGGAGGCCACCCTGAACGGTTACCGGGTCGCCCCGGGCCGGCGGCTCGACTGGGAGGCGCAGGCGGACCGGGCCTGTGCCGCGTTCTCCCACAATGGTTTCCTGCTGCTGATCGGCGACCACCAGGTCGACGACCTCGACGAGGAGATCGACCTGCGGAGCGACCCCGACGTGGCGTTCGTCCGGCTCGTCGCGTTGGTGGGTGGCTGACATGGGTGACTGGACGGCGCTGCTCCCCCACCTGAGCGACGCGGACCGGCGGCAGGTGGAGACCGGTCTCGCCGAGACCGACGAACGGATTCGGGCGGTGCTGCGCATCGTCAGCACCCACTACTGGGGGTCCTCGGTGAGAAACGTGCCCGAATGGTCCACCGTGGAGTCATGGTCGGCCGAGGAACGCCGCCGCGCTGCCCTGGCCATGCACCGGGAGTCGGCGTCCGCGTCGACCCCGACCGCGCTGAACGACGTGGTCCGCGCACTCGCCACCGAGGATGTCCCCTTCACGCGCGCGGACCTGCTCTGGTGCCTGCACGTCGCCGCCGAGGGCGCCTGCTTCGACAACGGCGCCCACCTGGAGCTGCCCGCGGTGATCGCGCCCCGCCTGACGGCCGCCGAGCTGGCCGACCTGGTGCCGGCGCTGTCCGCGATGAGCAGCGAGCTGGTCGACGACTACTTCATCGCGGCGGCGCCCCGGCGACGTGCCGTCATGCTGCTCGGTCGGGCCATCGACCGCGCCACCGGCAGCCGCCTGCCGTCGTCGCTGCTGCACCACGGCGACACCTTCGGGCCCGCTGTCCGCGCCGACCTGGGCACCGATCTCGCCGCACCCGGCGTGCCGGAGCTGCTGGAGCACTGCGCCGCGCTGGACAAACCGGCGGCGACCGCGAAGTGGTTGCGCCGCCTCGACGAACTGCTCGTGGCCGCGCACGGCGGCCGGCAGGTCGTCCGCCGGCTCCTCGACGCGTTCGCCGCCCACGGGCGGAGCGTGCACGACGACACGGACCGCCTTCTGCGCGGGCTGGTCTGGGCGCTGTCCCGCGAGCGCGACGAGCGGGCGACCGAGCTGCTGGCGAGGGCCACCACGGGCGCGGCGTCCGCGCCACGCCAGGCCGCCGGGTTTCCGTACGCCTCGCGGACGGCGATCGCGGCGGTACGACTCCTGGCCGAGCGCGACGGTGACGTGCCGCTGCGTACGCTGGCCCGCCTTGCCGTGACGGTCCGCAACAAGGCGGTGCGCAGCCGGGTCCAGACCGCGCTGACCCAGCTCGGGGCGCGGCGCGGCTGGTCGCTGAGCGAGGTCATGGAGCTGGCCGTCGACGACCACGGGCTCGGACCGGACGGGCGGCTGCGCCGGACGGTCGGCCCGTACGAGGCGACGGTCGAGATCGTGGGCGAGCGGGCGCGCCTGGTCTTCGCCCGCGACGCAGTCGCCCTCAAGGGCGTTCCGGCCCAGGTGAAGCAGTCCCACGAGGACGACCTCACCGAGTTGCGGGGCCTGGTCAAGCGGGTCGGCGCAACCCTGGTCAGCGAGCGGCAGCGGGTGGAGGGGCTGCTGTCCGAGGAGCGCGTGTGGTCGTACCCGGACTGGTCGTCGCGCCTGCTCGACCACCCGGTGACCGGGACCTACGGGCGGCGTCTGCTGTGGGAGACCAGCACCGACGGCCGGCGCTGGACGGCCGGTCTGCCCCAGCGGAACGGCGACGGGTGGACGATCGTCGACCGGGACGGCCACGCCCTTGCCCACGGATCGGTCCGGTTGTGGCACCCGGCCCGCGCGAGCACGGCCGAGGTGCTCGCCTGGCGCGCGCACCTCGTCGCCACCGGCCTGACGCAGCCGTTCAAACAGGCGTTCCGGGAGGTCTACCTCCGCACGCCGGCCGAGGAGAAGACGGACACCTACTCCAACCGGTTCGCCGCGCACATCCTGCGCTACCGACAGGCCAACGCCCTGCTGCGGGCCCGTGGCTGGCAGGCGGGCTACCTGGGCACCTGGGACGGCGGGTACCACAGCGAAGCCACCAAGGTCTTCGGCGGCGGCGCGTGGCGGGCGTCCTTCCACCACGAGCTCGTCGACGACCAGGAGGAGCGCCGCTACGACGTCGAGTACTGCTCGACCGACCAGGTGCGCTTCGCCCGACACGACGGGAAGACGTGGCAACCCGCGCGGATCATCGACGTACCGCCGCTGGTGTTCACCGAGGCCATGCGCGACGTGGACCTGTTCGTCGGCGTCACCTCCATCGCCACCGACCCGCAGTGGGCCGACCGTGGTGAGAATCGTTTCTCCGCCTACTGGCACCGGACGGCGGTGGCGGAGCTGACCCCGTCCGCGCAGGTACGCCGGGACGCGCTCGCCCGGCTGCTGCCCCGGATGGCCATCGCCGACCGGGTGGACCTCGCCGAACGGTACCTGCGGGTGCGGGGCAACCTGCTCACGTACCGCATCCACCTCGGGTCGGGCAACATCATGATGGAGCCCGACGACAGGTACCTGTGCATCGTCGCCGCGCGCGGCCGGACCGGCCGTCTGCACCTGCCGTTCGACGACGACCCCATGCTCGCCACGATCCTGTCCAAGGCGATCATGCTGGCCGCCGACGACCGCATCACCGACCCCACCGTCCTGAGCCAACTGCGGCGCGCGGATTGATGCCAATCGAGCGAGTGGATTACCGGCGCATAGCGAACGAGATCGCCGAGAAGATCAAGATTCGACGCCGGCCCAGTTCAGGGCAGTAGGAGGATGTGCAGGCGGCGGGGGCCGTGCACGCCCTCGACGCGGATCAGCTCGATGTCGCTGGTGGCCGACGGCCCGCTGATCCAGGTCAGCGGGCGCTGCGGCGTCAGTCGCGCGATGGCCTCGGGCACGGTCGCCACGACCTGGTCGGCGCGGACCACGCAGACGTGCAGGTCCGGCAGGAGGCTGAGCACGCGGCGTCCCTGGTCGGGTGAGCCGTCGAGGACGACGGTCCCGGTCTGGGCGATGGCGACGGCGGCGGCGGTGACGACGCCGTCCGCCGCGCCGATCCGCGCGTGGTCGAGGCCGTCGTCGGGCAGCGCGGTCACCGTCGGTGGCAGCCAGGCCGGCGCCAGACCCGGGGGTACGACGACCGTGCCGCCCGCCGGCAGGATGTCGGCGATCGTGTCGGCGACGGCGGCCTCGGTGACCCGGTGCACCTGCGCCCGGTAGTCGGTCAGCCGCTGGGCCAACTGGTCGAGGTCCGCGTCGGCGGCCCGGCGATAGTCGCGTGGCACCGGATCGGCGGGACCGCCGGCGGCGAGCGCGGCGCGCAGTCGGCCGAGGACGAGGTCGCGGGAGGTCACCGCGCGTCCCACCACTCGCGGAACGTCTGGGCCGGCGGCTCGGGCAGGTCCCGGCTGGCGGTCCAGCCGTTCAGCGGCGGGGGCAGGCCCCGACCCCGCCGACCGGCGAGCCGGCTCAGCCGGGCCGCGCCCTGCCCGGCCGCGTACAGCCGGGGTCGGTCCATCGTGTACGCGGCGGCGGCCATCGCGATCGACTCGGCGGTGGGCCGCCGACGCGACTCGACGGCCTCGGCGCGCAGGTGCACCAGCAACTCCGGGATGTTGATTTTCACGGGGCACGCGTCGTAGCAGGCCCCGCAGAGCGTCGACGCGTACGGCAGGGACGCATTGTCCTCGATGCCGGTGAGCTGGGGCGACAGCACCGCCCCGATGGGCCCGGGATACACCGACCCGTACGCGTGCCCGCCGGCGCGCTCGTACACCGGGCACACGTTGAGGCACGCCGAGCAGCGGATGCAGCGCAGCGCCTGCCGGCCCACCTCGTCGGCGAGCACCGCGCTGCGCCCGTTGTCCAGCAGCACCAGGTGGAACACCTGCGGCCCGTCGCCAGGGGTGACGCCCGTCCACATCGAGGTGTACGGGTTCATCCGCTCCCCCGTCGACGCCCGCGGCAGGAGTTGGAGGAAGACCTCCAGGTCACGCCAGGTGGGCACCACCTTCTCGACGCCCATGACGGTGATGAGGGTCTGCGGCAGGGTGAGGCACATCCGGCCGTTCCCCTCGGACTCCACCACGGCGAGGGTGCCGGTCTCGGCGACGGCGAAGTTCGCGCCGGAGACCGCAACCGGCGTACTCAGGAAGGTCTGGCGCAGGAACCGGCGCGCGGCGGCCGCCAGGGCCGTCGGATCGTCGGTGAGCGCGGGGTCGACGCCGGGCATCTCGCGCAGGAACAGCTCGCGGATCTCGGCCCGGTTGCGGTGGATCGCGGGTACCAGGATGTGGCTCGGCCGGTCGTCGCCGAGCTGCACGATCAGCTCCGCGAGGTCGGTCTCGACGGCGGTGATCCCGGCCGCCTCCAGGGCCTCGTTGAGGCCGATCTCCTGGGTCGCCATCGACTTCACCTTGATGACGCGGTCTTCGCCGGTCGCCGTGACGAGGTCGGTGACGATGCGGTTGGCCTCGACGGCGTCGGCCGCCCAGTGCACCACGCCGCCCGCCTCGACGACCTTCGCCTCGAGCTGTTCGAGCAGCTCGGGCAGGCGGTGCAGGGTGTCCGCCTTGATGGCCGCGCCGGCCGCGCGCAGCTGCTCCCAGTCCTCCTGCTCGGCGATCACCGCTCCGGACTTGGCCCGGATCGTCGTGGTCGCGTACCGCAGGTTGCGCCGCAGTTGCGGGTCGGCCAGGCTGCGCCGCGCGGCGGCCGGGAACGTCTCGTCGCCGCGCAGGTGCCCGACCCCGCTCGGCGCGGTCGCCGGCATGCCGAGGAAGGTCCGGCGGCTCACGGCCGTGCCGCCGATCCGGCGCGGCTCTCCGTCGAGGCCAGGATCTCGGCGAGGTGCACGGTACGCACCCCGGTGCGCAGCCGCGACAGTCCACCGCCGATGTGCATGAGACAGGACACGTCACCGGCGGCGCACACGTCGGCGCCGGTGTCCAGCACGTGCCGCATCTTGTCCGCCAGCATCGCCGTGGACGTCTCCGGGTTCTTCACGGCGAACGTGCCGCCGAAGCCGCAGCACTGCTCCGCCGCCGGCAACTCGACCAGGTCGAGGCCGCGCACCTCGCGCAGCAACTGTCGCGGCCGATCGCCGACCCGCAGCATCCGTAGCGAGTGGCAGGTCGGATGGTAGGTGACCCGGTGCGGGTAGTACGCGCCCACGTCGGTCACCCCGAGCACGTCGACGAGCAGCTCCGACAACTCGTACGTCCGCTCGGCCACCGACTCGGCCCGGCCGGCCAGGCGCTCGTCGCCCGCGTGCCGGGCCACCATCGCGTGCTGGTGCCGGACCGACCCGACGCAGGAGCCCGACGGCGCGACGATCACGTCGTACGGGTCGAAGGTCCGCACGTGGCGGCGTACCAGCGGCACGGCCTCGCGCCGATAGCCGGTGTTGACGTGCATCTGCCCGCAGCAGGTCTGCTCGGTCGGGAAGACGACCTCGTGGCCGAGCCGTTCCAGCAGCCGTACGGTCGCCGTGGCCGCCTGGGGAAACATGGTGTCGGCCAGGCAGGTCACGAAGAGCGCGATCCGCACGGCACACCTCCGCCCGACGTCACGGCCGGACCCGCAGGTGGGTGACCCCACCGTCGACGTCCAACACCGTACCCGTGGTCGACGCCGAACGGGGTGACGCGAGGTAGAGGATCGCGTTGGCGACCTCCTCCGGGGTGACCAGTCGTCCGATGGGTTGGCGGGCCCGCAGCGCCGCGCGCTCGGCCGCCGGGTCGTCCGCCTGCGCGAGCAGCCGCCCGACCCACGGGGTGTCCGCGGTTCCGGGGCAGACGCAGTTGAACCGGATGCCCTCGCGGACGTGGTCGGTGGCCATGGCGAGGGTCAGCGACAGCACGGCGCCCTTGCTGGCCGAGTAGAGCGCCCGGCCCGGCAGGCCGTTGAGCGCCGCGATGGACGAGAGGTTGACGACCGAGGCGTGCTCGGAACGGCGCAGCCAGGGCAGGGCGGCGGTGACGACCCGCGCCATGCCGACCACGTTGACGTCGAGCACGCGGTGCCACTCGTCGTCGTCCTGGTCGGCGACTGTTCCGGTCGCGCCGATGCCGGCGTTGTTGACCACTACGTCCAGGCCGCCGAGCACGCTGGCCGCCTCGGCGACCGCCGCCTCCACCGACGGCCGACTCGACACGTCGGCGGTGATGCCGGCGATGCCGTCTTCGAGCCCGCTCGGGTCGAGGTCGAGGACGGCCACCCGGCCGCCTCGGGCGCTCAGTTCCACGGCGGTGGCGCGGCCGATGCCGGACGAGCCGCCCGTGACGATCGCGGCGAGCCCGGCGAACTCCCCGTTCATGCCGCGGCCAGCGTCTGGCGTGCCCGGCCCAGGCCGGCGACCTCCAGCTCCACGACGTCACCGGCGCGCAGGTAGGGGTGATCCGGAAGACCCAGCGCCACCCCGGCCGGCGTTCCCGTGTTGATGACGTCGCCCGGGTACAGGACCATGAACTGGCTGAGGTACCAGAGCACGTGCGCCACCGGGAAGATCATGTTGGCGGTGGACCCGTCCTGACGGAGCACACCGTTGACCCACAGGCGCAACGCGAGCGACTGCGGGTCGGCGACCTCGTCGGCCGGCACGAGACTCGGCCCCAACGGGTTGAACGTCTCGCAGCTCTTGCCCTTGTCCCACTGGCCGCCGCGCTCCAACTGGAAGGCGCGCTCGGAGACGTCGTGCGACACCGCGTACCCGGCGACGCAACGCAGGGCCTGCTCCGGGGAGTCGGCGTACCGGATGGTCTGCCCCACGACGACCGCGAGCTCGACCTCCCAGTCGGTCTTGGTGGAGCCACGCGGGACGAGCACGTCGTCGTACGGCCCGACGATCGTCATCGGGTCCTTCATGAAGACCACCGGCTCGGCGGGCAGCGCCGCGCCGGTCTCCTGGGCGTGGTCGCGGTAGTTGAGGCCGATGCAGACGATCTTGGCCGGACGCGCCACCGGGGCGCCCACCCGGAGCGACGCGGCCCCGGGCAGCTCGGTCAGCTCGCCCCGGTCGAGGGCGCTGCGCGTCCGCGCGATCCCGTCCGACGCCCAGAACGCCCCGTCCAGGTCGGCGGTGAGCGGCCGCAGGTCGTAGGTCGTACCGTCGTGCTGGACGACCGGGATCTCCTGGCCACTCGGGCCGAGGCGCTGGAAGTTCATCTCACCCTCCTCTGTGTCCGGGCTGGCTCGCGGGGGTGGCGGACACCCCCGCATTCAACACCGACACGCCCCGCGGCCGGCACGGCGGGATCACCTCGGTCAGCGGGATGAGACACCGTCGTCGCCCAGTACGCCGATGCGCCGCATCGCCGGCCTCCGGCGGGGCGGACTGTACGGGTGCCGGGGCGGGTCGTCACCGTCAGCGACGTGCGGGTCGAGATAATCGATAGTCAGAAAATTCCGGCATCACGGCAACGTCAGCCGGGGTCAAAGCGTAAGTAGTGGCCGTGAGATTAAAGCCGAGGGTGCGGGTGGCCGATGCACGATCGCGAGGATGAGGAGGTGACAGCCTTCGTACGGGCGCGTTACGGGTCGCTCCTCCGGACCGCCTTCCTGCTGTGCGGAGACCGAGGCAAGGCCGAGGATCTCGTCCAGACAACGTTGGCCAAGACGGTCGTGGCATGGCCTCGACTGCAGCACTCAGAGGGCATCGACCACTACGTTCGGCGCATTCTGGTGAACACCTTCGTCAGCTGGAGGCGGCGTAGATCCTGGTGGGAACAGCCGCTGGGCCGACTGGTCGAGAGTCAGGCACGCGACGAGTACGTGGGGGTGGAGCAGCGGGACCTGCTCCGCCGTGCGTTGCAGGGGCTGCCAGCACGACAGCGTGCCGCCATCGTGCTGCGCTTCTACGAGGACCTGTCCGAGCAGGACACGGCGCACGTGCTGGGGTGTTCGGTCGGCACGGTCAAGAGTCTTTCGTCACGTGGTCTGCAAACTCTGCGCAAGCAATGGGTCGAGAACGATGCTCTTGCTGATCAAGAGGTGCGGTATGCATAACACGACCGAGTTGCGTGACAGCCTGGCAGATCTGGCTGAGTCGGTGGTACCGACCGAGGGCTATGAAGCCAGGATCTTGCAGCGGGCCGGCCGGCGTCGCGGACGGCGGCGTGTCGCCGCCGGAGCCGCAGCGGCCGTATGCGTGGCGGTACTGCTCACGATGTTTCGGGCCGTCGGACTCGGGCCCACGCCGCAACTCGCCGCCCCGCCGCCGGATGGCCCATTCCTGGGCTGGTCCGCAGTGGGAAACGTGGACGCTGACCTGGTACGTGAGGCCACCAGTGTCTGGGGCCGCACCAACTCGGCAGGCCCACACACCGATGTTCGGGCCCTCGTCGCGACGCGCCATCCACGCCTGCGCTCGACGGTGGTCGTCCTGCAGGGATACGACAAGCAGGGCGACGCGCGGTTGGCGTTCTTCACCGGTGACGCCGGTGCGGCGGACGCCTTACGGCTGCGCGTTGATCGGCCAGCGCCCGACCCCGTCAGCACTCGGGTGCTGAGTCTGGTCAGTCCACGGTTGTCCGGGGCCAGCGGCGAGGTCGGTGATGACTCTGCGGGCACCTATGCCATCGCCCTGGCCATGCCGGGCGTGACAGCAGTACGGGTGTCCAGCACGGCGGTCGATGACGAGATGACACAAGATCCGGACGGACCCACCGGTCGCCTGGTGGTGAAACGATTCCCGATCGCCGCGACAGCGCAGACGACGACGATCGCAGGGTTCATCAAACAGAAGCGGCCGTTCGCCAGTATGACGAAGGTGTTCGAGGTCCCTGGTGAGGGTGGTGTGGACGGCGACGCACGGGCCGTACCTGCGGAGGTCGTCGGCAGGAACGGCCAACAGATGATCGTGGCGTTTGCGAAAGATCAGGGGGTTCGCCGAGGGCAACTAGCCGTTGTCGCCGCCGGTTTGGTCGGACGCGTAACGGCTGTCGACCCCGTCCGCGGCGAAGCCACTGTTGAGCTCGTTACCAGTACCGGATTCGCTGGCCCGGCGTACACGGCTATCAGTAACGTTGCCGGTTCCGTACGCGGAACCGGCGGGAAGCTTGTCATGGAGGGAGTTGCCGCGGATGGCGAGGTCTACCAGACCAACCGTGTCCTGATGCCCGACCCGTCCCAGCAGGATGATCAGGTTGGCGCCGTCACGATCGGTCGAGCGTCTGCGGACAAGGCGGAGGGTGCCACCACGGTGGAGCTGACACCAACGGCCGACCTTACCAACCTGACCAGCTTGTCTATCATGACGCCACCGACGGCTGTCAGCGTCGGGTGACGTGAGAATGCGGGGAGGCCAGCTGGCCTCCCCGCATTCTCACCGGGCCCGGAGGCTCAGTAGTGGACCGAGCCGCTTCCGGAGGCCTTTGCGATGTCACCGCCGGAGTTGTTCGTGGAATAGTAGTCGAAGTAGATCGTCGTGTTCGTCGGAACGTTCGACCAGCACCAGGTACGCCTGGAGCACCCGGCACCGCCCGTCGCCGTCAGCGCGGCGGATTGTCCCGGCGGGAGGGGAACGGGGTGCCGGGCTGCCCGAGGGTGGAGCGGGCGCGCAGCCCGACCGGGTCCGGGGCGGGCGTCGGCGCGGCCGGGGCGGGCGTCGGGGTCCGCCGCGCGTCCAGGTACGCGGCGGCGGCCAGGTCGTCGTCGGTGGGGGCGGCGAGCAGGGCGTAGAGCAGCCCGACCACGCCGAAGATCACCGCCACGACGATCGGCACCAGCAGGGCGCTCACCCCCGCACCGGTCACTCCGCCGGAGCGCTCGTGCAGGTGCACCGAGAGGGCGCTCATGCCGGTGAAGTGCATGCCGTTCACGGCGACGCCCATGACCAGCGCGGAGGCGAAGATCGCCAGGCCGCGCCGGACGGTCATCGCGAGCCACAGGGCCACGGTCGCGGCGACGACCGCGATGACCACCGAGAGGACGACCCGGAGGGCGTCGTAGTTGAGGCTGCCGTTGAGGCGCATCGCCGCCATGCCGGTGTAGTGCATGGCGGCGACCCCGGCGCCGGTGAACACGCCGCCGGCGATGAGGCGTACCGGGTTCAGCCGGCCGGTGCCGACGATGGCCAGGCCGATGCCGACCGCGACCACCGCGATGGCGGTACTGGCGACGGTGAGCGGCACGTCGTACCGGATGCGGGTGCCGTTGACGGCGAAGCCGAGCATGGCCATGAAGTGCATCGCCCAGATGGCGGTGCCGCCGAGAGCCCAGGCGGCCAGGAGGCCCCACCAGGCGCGCTGGCGGGCGGTACGGGCCGTGCGGATACGACCGGCGCAGACGAGGCCGAGCACCGAGCCGAGCACCGACAGCGCGTAGCTCAGCGCGGGCGTGATCCACCCGTACTCAAAGTGATTGATGTCCGCCACGGCAAAGTTTCTCCCCACTCGTTACCGGCGCGTACGCACAGCGCCGGGGCAATGATCAGGGGTGCTCCGAGCAGGCGCAATAGCCCCCTCGGGCTATTCGCGGGGTGCCGTCACGGTGACCGTGCGATGCGTCGATTCACCGGCGCGTCTGACCGATACTGATCATCAGGCGGAGGTGTGGTACGCCAGCACTCCCCGGTTGATGGCCGCTATCGCCTGCCGGGCCGTGGAACGCAGCTCCGGCGACGCGCCGCCGGAGTCGGAAAGTTGACCAAGAAGGTCGACCACCTGCCGCGCCCACCGGACGAAGTCGCCGGCCGGCATCTCGCCGTCGATCTCGTGCCCGCTGCCGAGCACCTTCGCCAGGGCCTCGCCCCGCGCCCACCGGTAGACCGGCCAGGCGAAGCCCAGATCCGGCTCGCGGGTCGCGGCCAGGCCGCGGGCGGCCTCGTCGGCCTCGATCTCGCCCCACAGCTTCAGCGTCTCGTCCACGGCGTCGGAGACCGGGCCGCGCGGCAGGGACGCCCGCTCGTCGACGTCGCGGCGCGCCTCGAAGACCACCACGGACACCGCGGCGGCCAGCTCGGCCGGGGAGAGCCCGTCCCACACCCGTCGACGCAGGCACTCGGCGACCAGCAGATCCGCCTCGGTCCAGATCCGGCCCAGCATCCGGCCGGCGTCGGTGACCGCGCCGTCGCGGGCCAGGTAACCACGGTCGGTCAGCAGCGCGACGATCCGGTCGAACGTCCGGGCGAGGGACCCGGTACGCCCCGACACCCGCTCGCGCAGCTCCGTGGTGTCCCGCTCGAGACGACGGCGGCGCTCCGCCCAGCGGGCGTGCTCCTCCCGCTCCGGGCAGGCGTGGCAGGGGTGGTTACGCAGCTCGGTGCGGAGCTGGCTGAGCCGGTGGTCCTCGCCGGGCGTCTGCCGCGAGCGGCCCCCTCGGCGGCCACCGTGCCGGTCCAGGCCGGTGCCGCTGACCTCGGCGGCGAGGTCCCGCCGGGCCGCCGGCGAGCGGTGGTTGAAGTGCTTGGGCACCCGGATGCGGGCCAGCACCTCGGCCGGCGTGGTGAAGTCGCCCGGGCTGACCCGTCCCGCCCAACGGTCCTGGGTGAGCACCAGCGGACGGGGTTCGCCGAACCCGCCGGTCGCCGGGTCCAGCACGACCGCCAGACCGGCCCGCCGGCCCGACGGCACGCGGATCACGTCGCCGATGCGCAGCCGCTCCAGCGACGCCACGGCCGCGGCCTTGCGCTGGGTCTGCCCCTGCCGGGCGATGGCCTTCTCCCGGTCGGCGATCGCCACCCGCAGCGCGAAGTACTCGTCGAAGTCGCCGTGGTGGCAGGCGGCCTCCGCGCCGTACGCCTCGATGGTTTCGGTGTTGCGCTGCACCTGCCGCGCCAGGCCGACCACCGACCGGTCGGCCTGGAACTGGGCGAACGAGGACTCCAGCAGGGCCCGGGCGGGCTCCGCGCCGACCGAGCCGACGAGGTTGACCGCCATGTTGTACGACGGCCGGAAGCTGGACCGCAGCGGGTAGGTGCGGGTGGAGGCGAGCCCGGCCACGTGGCGCGGGTCGGTCTCCGGGGACCACACCACCACGGCGTGCCCCTCGACGTCGATGCCCCGCCGGCCGGCGCGGCCGGTGAGCTGGGTGTACTCCCCCGGGGTCAGGTCGACGTGCGCCTCGCCGTTGTACTTGACGAGCCGTTCCAGCACCACGCAGCGCGCCGGCATGTTGATGCCCAGCGCGAGGGTCTCGGTGGCGAAGACCGCCTTGACCAGGCCCCGGACGAACAGCTCCTCGACGACCTCCTTGAACACCGGCAGCATGCCGGCGTGGTGCGCGGCGAGGCCGCGCTCGAGGCCGTCCAGCCACTCCCAGTAGCCCAGCACCGTCAGGTCCTCGCCGGGGATGGCGGTGACCCGGGACTCGACCACCCGGCGGATCTCGGCGCGCTCCTCGGGGGAGGTGAGCCGCAGCCCGGCGGCCAGGCACTGCTGCACGGCGGCGGCGCAGCCCGCGCGGCTGAAGATGAACAGGATGGCCGGCAGCAGGCCCTCCCGGTCCAGCCGGTCCACGATGTCCGGGCGGATCGGGCCACGCCAGCGGGGACCACGGCGACCGGAGCCCGGCCCGGCGCTGCGCCCCTCCCCCAGCTCCAGCCGGCGCATCGTGTCGCGGGTGTAGCGCAGCAGCTCCGGGTGCACGTCGTGCTTGCGGGCCGCGTCGGCGTCGTGGAACAGGTCGAACATCCGCTTGCCGACCAGCATGTGCTGCCACAGCGGCACCGGCCGGTGCTCGCTGACCACCACGGCGGTCTCGCCGCGCACGGTGACCAGCCAGTCGGCGAACTCCTCGGCGTTCGACACGGTCGCCGACAACGAGACCAGGGTGACCGACTCCGGCAGGTGGATGATCACTTCTTCCCACACGCCGCCGCGGAACCGGTCGGCGAGGTAGTGCACCTCGTCCATCACCACGTAGGCGAGCCCCTGCAACGTGCTGGAACCCGCGTAGAGCATGTTGCGCAGCACCTCGGTGGTCATCACCACCACGGGCGCGTCGCCGTTGATCGCGTTGTCACCGGTCAGCAGGCCGACCTGCTCGGCGCCGTACCGGTCGACGAGGTCGTGGTACTTCTGGTTGGACAGCGCCTTGATCGGCGTCGTGTAGAAGCACTTGCGCCGGGTCGCCGGCGGCCCCGCACCGTCGGCCGCCGCCGGGTCGTCCGGCCGCCCCCGCAGAGCCAGGTGTACGGCGAACTCGCCGACCACGGTCTTGCCGGCGCCGGTCGGAGCGCACACCAGCACACCGCTGCCCCGCTCCAACGACTGACACGCCTCGCGCTGGAAGTCGTCGAGGTCGAACCCCAGATCAAGGGCGAACTCGTCCAGCGCCGGAAACTCGGAGGCCTGCGCGGCCCGGCGGCGCGCCGCGGCGTACCGCTCGGCGGGGCTCGACATGGCACCAAGATTAGTGCGTGCCGGCACGGTGCACCCCACAAGGCCGTCCGGCGGGGCTGTCGGCGAGGGTCGGTAGGGTGCACGGCGTGCCGGACCATGCCGAACCGCCCCAGACCAGTCCGCCGGGCAGCGCCACGGAAGCCGCCGCACCCCGGGCGTCCCGACGGCCCGTCAAGGCGGTGCTCTTCGACTTCCACGGCACCCTCGCCCAGGTGGAGGAGCCTCGGCAGTGGGTCCTCGAGGCCGCGGCGGCGTGCGGGGTCACCCTGGACCGGGTCCGGGCCACCTCACTGGCCGACCGCCTGCTGACCGCCGGCCGCGCGGGCGGCCCGCTACCGGCCCGGGTGCCGCCCCGGCTGGCCGAGCTCTGGGCCGACCGGGACCTCTACCCGCACGCCCACCGGGGCGCGTACACCGGACTGGCCGAGACCGTGGACGCCGGCATCGAGGGCTTCGCCGACGCGCTCTACGAGCGGCTGCTCGTCGCCCAGGGCTGGGTGCCCTACCCGGACACCGCCCCGACGCTGGCCGCGCTGCGCGACGCCGGGGTACGGATCGCGGTGGTCAGCAACATCGGTTTCGACCTGCGCCCGCACTTCGACGCCTGGGGGCTGACCGACCTCGTCGACGCGTTCGTGCTGTCGTACGAGGTGGGGCGCTGCAAGCCCGACCCGGCGATCTTCTGGCGCGCCTGCGCGATGCTGGGCGTCGACCCCGAGCAGACGCTGATGGTCGGCGACACCCCGGCCGACGCGGGCGCGGTGGCCGCCGGCTGCGCGGTGCTGGTGCTGCCGGCCGCCGACCCCGGCCGGGAGAACGGGCTGGGCGCGGTCCTGGACCTGGCCCTGCCGTCCTGACCCCACCTGGAGGCCGCCCGCGAGTCCGGGGAGCCGACCACCTAGCGTCAGGGGCGTGACGGACACCCTCCTGCCTGCGTCGACATCGACCGACGCGCCCCCGCGGCACCGCGGTGGCGTCCTCGCCGTGGGGCTGGTGCTCGGCGGGGCGCTGTCGGTGCAGTTCGGGTCCGCCGTCGCCGCGCTGCTCTTCCCGCGTACCGGGGTGGCCGGGGCGGTCACCCTGCGGCTGACGATCTCGGCGGTGCTGCTGCTCGTCGTGTGCCGGCCCCGGCTACGCGGGCACGACCGCTCGGCCTGGCTCGCCGTCGGCGCGTTCGGGCTGGCCCTGGCCGGCATGAACTCGCTGTTCTACCAGGCCATCGAACGCATCCCGCTCGGCCCGACGGTGACGCTGGAGGTCCTCGGCCCCCTCGCGCTGTCGGTGTTCACCGCCCGCCGGCTGGCGAGCTGGTGCTGGGCCGGGCTCGCGCTGGCCGGGGTGGCGCTGCTCGGGCAGGGCGGCTTCGACCGCCTCAACCCGGCCGGGGTCGCGTTCGCGTTCGGCGCGGGCACGATGTGGGCCGCGTACATCGTGCTCAGCGCCCGGGTCGGCGGCCGGTTCCCCGGCGCGGACGGGCTCGCCCTCGCGCTCACCCTCGCCGCGCTGGTCACCCTGCCGCTGGGCATCGCCGACGGCGGCGCCGTCCTGCTCGAACCGGAGGTGCTGGCGTTCGGCGCGGTCCTCGCGGTGCTCGCCTCCGGCCTGCCGTACACCCTGGAACTGCTGGCGCTGCGGCGGATGCCCACGTCCACCTTCGCGGTGCTGATGAGCCTCGGCCCGGCCGTCGCCACCCTCGCCGGCTGGCTGGTGCTGCGCCAGGCGCTGACCGCGACCGAATGCGTCGCCATCGTGCTGGTCATCGCCGCCAGCATCGGCGCCGTACGGGTCAGCGCAGCAGTCGCAGGGCCCCCGGCACCGCGGTGATCGTCACCGGCAGTCCGAGCGAGCGTTCCCCGTCGGCGTACGTGACGATCCCGTCGGCGGCCAACTCCACCGTACGGGCCCGGTAGCTGCTCACGATGGGGTGCTCGATGTGGGTGCCCTGGTAGATGTGCGGCTTGACCCGGATCATGGTGCGCCGGTCCGCCCGGCCGGCCACCACCACGTCCAGCAGCCCGTCGGTCGGGTCGGCGTCCGGGCAGATCCGCATCCCACCGCCGTACGACGGGCAGTTGCCCACCGCCACCAGCACCGAGTCCATCTCGTGGAGCACCCCGTCGAGGCGCATCGTGTAGCGCCGGGGCCGCAGGCGGGCCATCTCGACGAGGATCGCCAGGTCGTACCGGCGGGGACCGCGCGGCCACCGCATCCGGTTGGCCCGCTCGTTGACGATCGCGTCGAAGCCCGCCGCGAGGACGGCCCCGTACCAGCGCTCCGCGCCGTCGACGCCCGTCATCCGGGCCAGGTCGACCTCGCGGCTCCGGCCGGCGCGCAGCGCCTCGGCGATCACCTCCACGGCGGCGACGGGATCGGCCGGGAAGCCGGTGTCGATCGCGAAGTCGTTGCCGGTGCCGGCGGGCACCGGTCCGAACGGGATGTCGGTGCCGGCCACGGCCTGCAACGCCCGGTGCACCGTGCCGTCACCACCGATCGCGACCAGCGCGCCCGCGCCCTCGGCGACCGCCATCCGACAGGCCGCCTCCGCCTCGCCCGGAGTGGTCGCCGACAGCACCGTCACCGGGCGGCCGCCGGCGGACAGCCCGTCCAGCAGCCGGGGCAGCAGTGCCCGACGCCGTCCCCGGCCGGCCGTCGGATTGGCGAGCACCGCCACCGGGCCGGCGGCCGACGCGGCGTCCTCCGCCGGTCCGGGCCGAAAATCTTTCACGGTCACGGCCAGCACCGTACTCGTCGTACATCTGATGTTCATCGGGCGGAGGTAGCGCTCCCAGCCCACCGGGCGGCTCGATTCGGTCGACGCCGGACACAACGACGCCGTCCCCGCTCAGCGGGGACGGCGTCGGCGAACTCCGGCGGCGCGGGGCCGTCAGGTCATGTCGTCGTAGCGGCGTTCGATGGGCGCCGGCTTCGCGATCGGCTCCGGAGCGCCGATCGGCGCGGTCGCGTCGACCCGCTGCCCGGCGACGACCGGGTCCGTGTCGAACTCCAACGGCGAGACCTCGTCGTCGTCGAGACCGGCGTAGACCTCCTTGCCGCGACCCCGCCGCCTGTCGTTGATGAACGCGATGCCCACCGCGCCGAAGTAGAGCGCGGAGAGGCAGATCGCCAGGGCGGTCATCCCGAACGGGTCGGGGGTGGGGGTGACCACGGCGGAGAAGGCGAAGAACACGAAGATCGCCACCCGCCACCAGCTCAGCAGCCGCTTGGCGCTGGCCAGGCCGACGAAGTTGAGCATCAGCACGATCAGCGGGAACTCGAACGCCACCCCGAACAGCAGGATCAGGTTGGTGACGAACGAGATGTACCGGGTGACCTCGAGGTTGGTCGCGATGTCGTCGCCCGACACGTTGAGCAGGAACTCGAGGCCCTTCGTGGTGACGAAGAAGGCCAGCACCGCGCCCGCCGCGAACAGCGGCGCGGCGAGGGCCGTGAAGATGTACGCGTACCGCCGCTCGTGCCGGTGCAGGCCCGGCGCGATGAACGCCCAGAGCTGGTAGAGCCAGACGGGGGCCGCGATGATCAGGCCCACCCACAGGCCGATCTTGAGGTTGAGCAGGAACACGTCGGCCACGCCGAGCTGGACGAACTTGCACTTGTCGGTCAGCGGGTCGATCGACTGCGGCAGGTCGCAGTACGGCTTGGACAGCAGCACGCGCACGGGCGTCGCCAGCCAGATGCCGAGACCGAAGCCGATGAGGATCGCCAGCGAGGCGCGGAAGAGACGGTTGCGCAGCTCACGGACGTGCTCGATGAGCGTCATCGAGCCGTCGGAGGCCCGCTCGAACGTGCTCGGGCCGCGCTTACGCAGGGCGAAGGCCACGGTGCGAAGGCCCTTCGGTCAGTTGTCGCGGACGCGGTGCACCGGGTCGACGACCGGCTGCTGCGCCGGCGCCTGCTGGTACGGCGCCTGCTGCGGCTGCCCGGTGTACGGCGCCTGCTGCCCGGCGTGCGGCGGCAGGGGCTGGTAGCCGGCCTGCGCGTCGGCCTTCTCGGCCAGGTCGCGGTCGTCGTCCTGCAGGCTCTTGGTCTCGGCCTTGATGATCCGCAGCGAGCGACCCAGCGAGCGGGCCGCGTCGGGGAGCCGCTTCGCACCGAAGAGCAGGATCAGCACAACCACGAGAACGGCGATGTGCCACGGCTTGAGGGCACCCATGAGAAGCTCCAGTCGCTCTGTGTCCGGGGGTGGTACGCAGCCCATCGTACGTGCGGATCGGTCGGATGCCACCCGCCGGGTGGTGGTGGTCCGGCCCGGCCGGTGAAGTCTTGACCAACGCGCGATGATCCGTCAACCACGCGGGCCGACAGGGCGGTCAGCCGCGCTTGGCCTTGATCAGCTCGATGCGCTGCTGGGCGGTGTCGAGCTGGCGTTGGACGCCCTCGGCGCGCTGCTGCAACGCCTCCGCGGTCTCCCGCAGCGCCTCCGCCTCACCGGCCTGGCGCTGGAGCGCCTCGGCGGCGCGGCGCAGCTTGGGCAGCCGGGCCAGCACCGGCCGTACGGCCAGCGCGAGCGCCACGAGCGGGAGCAGCACCAGCGCGAGCACGATCCAGATCAGCACGCGGGCCAGCCTACTGGGTGCGGCCGGCCACCGCCGGATCGCCCGACGGCGCGCTGGGAGCCGCGGCTCCCCGATCGTCCTCGGGCAACCGCGTCACAGGCGCGGGCACCGCGTACGCGTCCAGCGCGGCGGACGCGGTCGCCCGGACCTGCTCGGCCAGCTCGACCGGGGCGACGACGGTGACGTCCGGCCCGAGGCCGAGCACGAACCGTCGCGCCCACCCCAGGTCGGTCACGCGCAGCGAGACGAGCCACTGGTCCCCGTCGCCGGCCTCGACCCGCTCGCACGGGTAGTACTCGGTGATCCACCGCTCGCCGCGTCCGATCCGCAGGGTGATCAGCGGCAGGTCGGGCGACGGCCGGAAGACCCCCTCGGTGAGGTCGTGCGGGACGGCCTGCGGTGGAGCGGCGGCCGGCTCGTCCAGCTCGGTGATCGCGTCGATCCGGTCGGCGCGGAACAGCCGCACCGCCTCCGCGCGCCGGCACCACGCCTCCACGTACGCCCGGCCGCCGACCATCAGCATGCGAAGCGGGTCGACCACCCGCTCGGTGGTCTCGTCCCGGGCCGCCGTGTAGTAGGTGATCCGCAGCGCCCAGCCGCCCTCCACGGCGGCGCGCAACGCCTCGACCCGCCGGGTGTCCCCGGGTAGCCGGACCGCGACCGGCGCGCCCACCAGGTCACCGGCGGCGTCCTCGATCTTGGCGAGGGCCCGTTCGATGGCGTCCCGGTTGGCGACGCCGGGGGTCTCGGCGAGCATCCGCAGGGCCACCACGAGCGCGAGCGCCTCGTCGGGGGTGAGCCGCAGCGGCCGGTCGATGCCGGCGTCGTAGGTGATCGTCACCCGGTCGCCGTCGAACGCCATGTCGATCAGGTCACCGGGGCCGTACCCGGGCAGCCCGCACACCCACAGCAGCTCCAGGTCCTCCCGGAGCTGCCGCTCGGTGACGCCCAGGTCACCGGCCGCCTCCGCGACCTCGATGCCGGGTCGGGCCAGCAGGTAGGGCACCAGGTTGAGCAGCCGCGCCAACCGGTCGGCCGAGGCCCGGGAACCGCCACGGGCGGCCGGGCGGGTCACCGGGCACCCCCGGAGACCGCCAGCTCGTCGTGGCGGACCGCGATCTCCTTCAGCCGCTGGATGACCGCCTCGCGGACCTCCGGCGGGTCGAGCACGCGGACGTCCGGCCCGTACCCGACGAGGTGACCGGCCAGACCGTCCGGGTCGGCGTACGGCAGGACCAGGCGGTCCCCGTCCGGCCCGGCGGTCACCTCGACCGCCCAGCGGCGCAGGCCGGCGGCCCGGCCGGGCGCGGCCAGCACGGTCGCGCGGCCGGTGCGCTCCACCGGCCCGGACCAGCGGGCCACGTGACTGATCAGGTCTTCTCCGGCCGGCGGCTGGTAGGCGCCGGGCGCACCGGTCACCCGGACGGCGCCGACCACCCGGGAGAGGCGGAAGCAGCGGGTGGCGTCCCGGTCCAGGTCGTGGCCGACCACGTACCACCGGCCCCGCCAGCAGACCACGCCCCACGGTTGCAGCCGGCGACGGCTGGGCGCGTCCCGGTCGGGTACCCGGTAGTCGAACCCCACCTCCCGGCGGTCCCGGGCGGCGGCGGTCAGCGGCGCGAACGCCGGGTCGACGGTGACCATCGGCTCCAGGCCCAGGGTGGCCTGCGGGTCGACGTCCACCCCGGCGGCGCGCAGCTTGGCCAGCCCGGAGGACGCGGCGGCGGCCAGCCCGGCGTGCTGCCACAGGCGGGCGGCGATGCCGACGGCGGCCGCCTCGTCCGGTTCGAGAGGGATGTCGGGCAGCGCGTACTCGCGGTGGGCGATGCGGTAGCCGGGCTCGGCGTCGAAGACGCTGGCCGTGCCGGTCTCCAGCGGTACGCCCAACTCGCGCAGCTCGGCCTTGTCCCGTTCGAACTTGCGTTGGAACGCCTCGTGGTCGCGCGCGTCGTCCGGATCGTGCTCGTAGCCGGGCACGGTCGCGGCGATCTGCGCGGCGGTCAGGAACCGTCGCGTGGACAGCAGGCAGATCACCAGGTTGACCAGGCGTTCGGTGCGGGTCCGCGACACGCGGTAGACGCTAGCAGCCGACACGCCTGCATCGTGCATCCACGCGGGCGTGCCGCACACTTGTTCGGATCGGGTGCTCCCCCGGCGCGCCGCCGCCCGCGGCCATAGGGTTGCCCTCATGTCGCAAGCCGGGATGAAGACCGAGAGCGAGAGCGTCGGCACCGTGGTCGTCGCGGGCGTCGCCAACCTCGCCATCGCGATCGCCAAGCTGATCGCCGGCCTGATCTCCGGCTCGGCCGCGATGCTGTCCGAGGCGGCGCACTCGGTCGCCGACACCACCACCGAGGTGCTGCTGTTCCAGGCGCTGCGCCGCGGGGCCCGGCCGGCCGACAAACGGCACCCCTTCGGGTACGGCAAGGAGAGCTACGTCTGGGCGTTCTTCGCCGCGATGTTCACCTTCGTGGCCGGCGCGGGTTTCGCCGTCACCCACGGCGTCACCACGATCCTCGTGCACGAGCACAGCGGCGACTACCTGGTCTCGTACATCGTGCTGGCGGTGTCGTTCGTCATCGAGTCGATCTCGCTGGCGCGGGCCGTCCGGCAGGTCCGTCGCGAGTCCGAGCGCTGGCAGACCACGCCGCGACGGTTCCTGCGGCTCACCGCCGACACCACCGTCAAGGCCGTCTTCCTGGAGGACAGCGCGGCACTGATCGGCCTGGTGCTCGCGGGGCTCGGCGTCGGCCTGTCGCACGCCACCGGCGACGAGGTGTGGGACGGCGTCGCGTCGATCCTGATCGGCCTCCTGCTGCTGACCGTCGCCGGCATCCTCGCCGGCAACAACCTGTCGCTGCTGGTCGGCCGGGCCGTTCCGGAGCGGCTGCGGCGTGAGATCGAGCAGGAGTTGGCCGGCCTGCCCGAGGTGGAGCGCATCGACACCCTGCTGACCATGCAGCTCGGCCCGGACGACATCCTCGTCGCCGCCAAGGTCGACTTCCGCGACGAGGCCACCGGCGCGCAGATCGAGGCCACCGCCGACGAGGCCGAGCGGCGGCTCACCGAGCGCTACCCGGAGATCCGGTTCGTCTTCCTCGACCCGACCCGCTCGCAGCCCGGCGCCACGGGAGACGCCCGCCACACCCAGGCCGCGCCGCCCGGCGACGAACCCACCTGATCGCGGCGGCGTCGCACCCGGTCGCGGTCCGCCGCGCCCGCGCGGCTAGCGTGCCCGTCATGGTGCGATGGCGTACGGGGACGGTGGCGGCGCTGCGGCGGCAGTGGACCGGGGCGGTCGAGCTCGACGTCGACCTGCCCGACGGCACGCGCATGCGGGCGCTGGCCTATCCGCAGCTGGTCGGCACGCCCGAGCCCGGCGACCGGGTGCTGCTCAACGCCGGCGCGCTGCTGATGGGCCTGGGCACCGGCGGGTACGCCCTCGTGGTGGCCGTGCCGGACCGGCTGCCGCCGGACCCGCCGGAGGCCGTGGACACCCGCGACGCCGGGCACCTCGTCAAGGCCCGCTACACGCCGTTGCAGCCGATCCTGCTCGGCGTCGACGAGGAGGCGTCCCCGCACCGCGCCGTGCTGGCCGACGCCGACGACCTGGGCGGCCTGCCGGTGGTCACCGCCGACCTGCACTCGGCGCTGCCGGCGATCCTGGCCGGCATCCGGGCCGACGCCCCGCAGGCGCGGGTCGCGTACCTGCTCACCGACGGCGGAGCCCTGCCGGCCTGGTTCTCCCGCACCCTGGCCGGGCTGCGCGACGAGCTGGCCGGGACGATCAGCGTCGGGCAGGCGTTCGGCGGCGACCTGGAGGCCACCACCCTGCACGGTGGTCTGCTCGCCGCCCGCCATGTGCTGCACGCCGACGTGGCCATCGTGGCGCAGGGCCCCGGCAACCTGGGCACCGGCACCCGGTGGGGATTCTCCGGCGTCGCCGTCGGCGAGGCGGTCAACGCGATCGCCACGCTCGGCGGGCGGCCGGTCGGCTCGCTGCGCATCTCCGACGCCGACTCCCGCTCCCGGCACAACGGCGTGTCGCACCACAGCCTCACCGCGTACGGGAGGGTGGCGCTCGCCCCGGCGGAGCTGGTGGTGCCCGAAGGCCTGGACCCGGAGCTGGCGGCCGAGGTCGACGCGGCCCTGGCCCCGCTGGCGGCCCGCCACCGGATCGTGCGGGTGCCCACCGCCGGCCTGGACGCCGCGCTGCGGGCCAGCCCGGTGCCCCTGTCCACCATGGGCCGCCCCCTGGACGCCGACCACGCCTACTTCCTGGCCGCAGCAGCAGCCGGCCGCCAAGCAACAACCCACCTCCCCTAACCCACCCCGCCCCTCCCCCCGCCCCCGGCCTCCCGGCCCCGGACCCGCCGTCCGCGTTGATCATGAAGTTGTTGCGCGCCGTCTCGGCGTGTCGCGGCAATAACTTCATGATCAGCGCGCGGAAGCAGACGGTGGGACGGGTCAGCGGATCACTGGGCGTTGGTCTCGGGGTAGGGCTTCGATGAGCTCTCTCGGCAGGTTGAGGGTGTCGGCGCTGACTTCGGGCGGGGTGTTCGCCATCCACTGGGTCAGCGACACGGACTCGAACCGGGGCTTGCGGAACATCTCCAGGAACACCAGCGGCTCGGTGCCGAGGTTCTCGATGTAGTGGCCGTACGCGAACGGCACGTACCCGACGTCGCCGGAGCGCATGTCGAAGGTGCCGGCGACTCCCTGGCTGGCGAACACGCCCATCCGACCGTGGCCGGACAGGTAGTACTGCCACTCGTCGTCGGTGGGGTGCCAGTGCAGCTCCCGCATCCCGCCCGGATCCACCTCGACCAGCGCGGCGCAGATCGTGGTGGCCGCGGCGAACTGGGTGACGTCGGCGATGCGGACCTGCCCGCCCGGGAACCGCTGCGGCTTCTGCGCGAGCAGCCGGTGACTGAGGCTGCGGGGCACGTCCCCGGTCGGACTGACGACCCGGTCCGCCTCCAGCGGCGGCGGCACCTGCCCGGCGAAGATGTACTTCTCCCGCTCGGGGATCGAGTCGAGCTGATCGAGCCGCCAGCCGAAGTTCTTGGCCAGCACCTCCTTCGGGGTGTGCGCGAAGAAGTCGCTGATCAGGAACGTGCCGTTCTCGGTGAACGCGCCGTCGTCGAAGACCAGCAGGAACTCCACACCCTCGTCGAGCGCCTGGATGTGGTGCGGCACCCCCTGCGGAAAGAACCACAGGTCACCGGCGCGGACGTCGTCGAGGAAGTTGCGGCCCTCCTGGTCGACGGCGCTGATCCGGGCGCTGCCCTTCGACACGTACGCCCACTCAGACTGCTTGTGCCAGTGCATCTCCCGGTACCCGCCCGGTTCCAGCGCCATGTCCACGCCGCTGAGTTCGGTGGCGATGGGCAGCTCCCGTACGGTCACCTCGCGGGTCCATCCGCCGCGCTGCACCCGGGTGTGCGCGTCCGAGAAGGAGAACCGCAGGTTGGGCAGCGTGCCCGCGTCCGTGCTCGGTGGGGTCAACAGATCGGGGTTCTGCCGGTCGCGGACCACGTCGCGTGGCCCGGGGTCCACCCAGCCACCACCGCCGCGTTCGGGCTGGGACACCGTCGGGTCGTTCATGATCGCCTCCCGCGTCGTCGCGTCCTCGTGCCGCCGCCGAGGCAGACGGACCTGCCGGCGACGGCCGGTGGATACCCGGGGCGGCGACCCGGCCGGGCCAACCGCTGGCCCCGACGGGACAGCGAGGGACACCGCGCGCGACGGCGCGGGGCGGGATCAGGAGAGGAAGATCAGGGCGAGCCAGCCGCCCACGATGAGCGCCAGCGCCACGGCCAGCACCCAGGTCGGCACGGTGTACTCACCGCGCCGGTTGCGCTCGATCTCGGAGCGGATCTTCTCCCGCCGGCGCTCGACCCAGTTCTGCCGCGCGGCACCGCGCTCGGACGGGTCGGATGATCCAGAAGTCGTCATGGCGCGCTCAGCCTACCGGTTGCGCCGGCCCCGGCGGCGTACACCACCGTCGGGGCCGGCGGACCCGTCACATGCTGGCGATCAACCGCTCCACCCGCTCGTCGTACGCCCGGAACGGGTCCTTGCAGAGCACGGTGCGCTGCGCCTGGTCGTTGAGCTTCAGGTGCACCCAGTCGACGGTGAAGTCGCGCCGCTTCTCCTGGGCGTGCCGGATGAACTCGCCGCGCAGCCGCGCCCGGGTGGTCTGCGGCGGGGTCTCCTTGGCCTCGAAGATCTCCGGGTCGGTGGCGACGCGGTCCACCTCGCCGCGGCGCTCCAACAGCCCGTAGAGGCCACGGCCACGGCGCACGTCGTGGTACGCCAGGTCCATCTGCGCCACCCGGGGGTGTGACAGCGGCAGGTCGTGCTTGCGCTGGTACCGCTCGATGAGCCGCAACTTGCTGACCCAGTCGATCTCGCGTGACACCGGCTCCAGGTCACCGGTCTCGACCGCGTTGAGCACCCGGCCCCACAGCTCGACCACCCGCTTGGCGGCCTGGTCGCCGCCCCGACGCTCGACGAACTCGGTGGCCTTGGCCAGGTACTCCTGCTGGATGTCCAGGGCGCTGACCTCCTTGCCCGAGGCCAGGCGCACCTTGCGGCGGCCGGTGATGTCGTGCGACACCTCGCGGATCGCCCGGATCGGGTTCTCCAGCGACAGGTCCCGCATGACGACGCCGGCTTCGATCATCCGCAGCACGATGTCGGCGGTGCCGACCTTGAGCAGCGTGGTGACCTCGTTCATGTTCGAGTCACCGACGATCACGTGCAGGCGCCGGTAACGCTCGGCGTCGGCGTGCGGCTCGTCGCGGGTGTTGATGATCGGGCGACTGCGGGTGGTCGCCGACGAGACGCCCTCCCAGATGTGCTCGGCCCGCTGCGAGAGGCAGTAGACCGCGCCGCGCGGGGTCTGCAGCACCTTTCCGGCCCCGCAGATCAACTGCCGGGTCACCAGGAACGGGATGAGCACGTCGGCGAGCCGACCGAACTCTCCGTGCCGGGAGACCAGGTAGTTCTCGTGGCAGCCGTACGAGTTGCCGGCCGAGTCGGTGTTGTTCTTGAACAGGTAGATCTCACCCGCGATGCCCTCGTCGTGCAGCCGTTTCTCCGCGTCGACGAGCAGCCCTTCCAGGATCCGCTCGCCGGCCCGGTCGTGGGCCACCAGGTCGGTCACCGAGTCGCACTCCGGTGTCGCGTACTCCGGGTGCGACCCGACGTCCAGGTAGAGACGGGCCCCGTTGCGCAGGAAGACGTTGCTCGACCGACCCCAGGACACGACGCGCCGGAACAGATAGCGCGCGACCTCGTCCGGGGACAGCCGCCGCTGCCCGCGATAGGTGCAGGTGACGCCGTACTCGGTCTCGAGGCCGAAGATTCGCCGCTCCATGATGAGACATTAGCCGCCCGGAGGCCCGGTTCGTCACTGTCACACCACAGGTCGTGCCCGAGGGATGGTCACATACCGGCTGAGTGCGACATTCCGTCCGGGCCGAGGCTGGCCGCGAACCGCCGGCTGGCGTCGTACTCCGGCAACAGGCCGCTCTCGCGCGCCTGCGCGAGGGTCGGCGCGGCGTCGTCGCGGGCGGACAGCAGCGGGGTGTCGGCGGGCCACTCGATGCCCAGTTCCTCGTCGAGAGGGTGCACCGCGTGCTCACCGGTCGGGTTGTAGGTGGCCGAGCACAGGTAGCTGAGCGTCGCGTCGTCGGTCAGCGCGCAGAACCCGTGCCCCAGCCCCTCGCTGAGGTAGACGGCCCGCCGGTCGGTGTCGTCCAACCGGACGCCCTCCCAACGGCCGAAGGTCGGCGAGCCGATCCGCAGGTCAACGATCACGTCGAGAACCGCGCCGCGCACGCAGGTCACGTACTTGGCCTGCCCGGGCGGTACGTCGGCGAAGTGGATGCCGCGCACCACGCCGCGCGCGGAGACCGACAGGTTGGCCTGGGCGAGGCGCAGCGGGTGCCCGACCGCCTCGGCGAGCTTGTCGAAGCGGTACCACTCCATGAACATGCCGCGCGGGTCGCCGTGCTGCTGGGGGCTGATCTCCCAGGCGCCCTCGATGCTCAGCTCGCGGATCTTCACCGGCCCACGCGCCCCTCGTTCTTCTCGGCCAGCAGCCCGAACAGGTACTCGCCGTACCCGCTCTTGACCAGTGGCTCGGCGAGCACCCGCAGCTGGTCGTCGTCGATGAGGCCGGCCCGCCAGGCCACCTCCTCGACACAACCGATCTTGAGACCCTGTCGCTCCTCGATCACCCGGACGAACTCGCCGGCCTGCATCATCGAGGCGTGCGTGCCGGTGTCCAGCCAGGCGGTACCCCGGTCGAGCAGGGTGACGGACAGCTCGCCGGTCTCCCGGTACACCTCGTTGACCGCCGTGATCTCCAGCTCGCCCCGGGCACTGGGGGTGAGCTTGCCGGCGATGTCGACCACCCGGTTGTCGTAGAAGTAGAGCCCGGGCACCGCGTAGCGGGACTTCGGCCGGGCCGGCTTCTCCTCGATCGAGAGCACCCGCCCCTCGGCGTCGAACTCCACCACGCCGTACTCCTGGGGGTTGGCCACCGGGTAGGCGAACATCCGGCCGCCGACAACCTCGCTGTGAGCGGCGAGCTGCCGACCCAGGCCGACGCCGTGGAAGATGTTGTCGCCGAGGATCAAGGCCACCGACTCGGCGCCGATGAAGTCCGCGCCCAGCAGGAACGCCTGGGCGATGCCCTCCGGGCGGTCCTGCGTCGCGTACTCCAGCCGCAGCCCGAACTGGCTGCCGTCGCCGAGCAGTCGGCGGAACTGGTCCTGGTCCTCCGGTGTGGTGATCACCAGGATCTCCCGCACCCCGGAAATCATCAGGGTGGAGAGAGGGTAGTAGATCATCGGCTTGTCGAAGACCGGCAGCAGTTGCTTGGACACTGCCCGGGTGATCGGCCAGAGCCGGGAACCGGTACCGCCGGCGAGTAGAATTCCGCGCACCTGGGGAGCTTAGCCGCAACCAGCCCGACGGCATGTCGCAGGTCGCCGCCGACATACCCGCGCGCGCCTTCGCGTACACTCCTGGACCCGTGAGGATCCTCGTCACCGGCGGTGCCGGATTCATCGGTTCGGAGTACGTCCGCATGCTGCTGGGCGTGCCCGGTGGCACGGCCGCGGGGGTGCCGGCGCTCGACCCGGCCGGCGTGACCGTGCTCGACAAGCTCACCTACTCGGGCAACCTGGCGAACCTCGACCCGGTGCGCGACGACCCGCGGCTGCGGTTCGTGCAGGGCGACATCTGCGACCCGACCGTCGTCGACGAGGTGGTCGCCGGGCACGACGTGATCGTGCACTTCGCCGCCGAGTCGCACGTCGACCGCTCGATCGCCGGTGCCGCGCCGTTCGTCACCACCAACGTGCTCGGCACGCAGACGCTGCTCGACGCGGCGCTGCGCCACGGCACCGGCCGCTTCGTGCACGTCTCCACCGACGAGGTGTACGGCTCGATCGACGAGGGCTCCTGGACGGAGACCTGGCCGCTCGCCCCCAACTCGCCGTACTCGGCCTCGAAGGCCGGCTCCGACCTGCTCGCGCTGGCCTACCACCGCACCCACGGCATGGACGTGGTGGTCACCCGCTGCTCCAACAACTACGGGCCGTACCAGTTCCCCGAGAAGGTCATCCCGCTCTTCGTCTCCAACCTGCTCGACGGCGGCACCGTCCCGCTCTACGGCGACGGCGGCAACATCCGCGACTGGCTGCACGTGCACGACCACTGCCGGGGTATCGCGATGGTGCAGCAGAAGGGCCGCGCCGGCGAGGTCTACAACATCGGCGGCGGCACCGAGCTCACCAACAAGGAGCTGACCGGCCTGCTGCTGGAGGCCTGCGACGCCGGCTGGGACCGGGTCGTCCCGGTCGCCGACCGCAAGGGCCACGACCGCCGCTACTCGCTGGACATCACCAAGATCAACCAAGAGCTGGGGTACGCCCCGAGCATCGAACTCGCCGACGGTCTGGCGCAGACCGTGCGGTGGTACCGCGACAACCGCGCCTGGTGGGAGCCGCTCAAGGCGGCGCCGACCGCATGAGGGCGAACCCCCACGTTCGGTCCCCCCGTTCCGCCCCCCGATCGGCGTACAGTCTGCTAGGGAACGGCCGTTGGGCCGCCGCTGGTGTGCCACCCCGTCCGGGCACGCGCACCACCCTGGCCGCCGCGTACGCCTCCGCCGCTCCACCCGCCCCGTGGAAGGTCGCATGAAGCTCACCCTCGTCACCGGCCTGACCGGCCTGATACTGCTGGCCACGATCGTCGAGCTGCTGCGCCGCCGGCAGCTCCGCGAGAAGTACGGCATGCTCTGGCTCTGCGTCCTGGTGATCGTCATTCCGCTGTCGCTCTTCCCCCGCCTGCTGGACAACGTCGCCGAACTGCTCGGCGTCCAGTCCGGCGTGAGCCTCGTGCTCTTCCTCGGCATCGTCTTCCTGCTGCTGGTCTGCGTGCACCTCAGCTGGGAGGTCAGCGCCCTGGAGGAAGAGACCCGGACCCTGGCAGAAGACTTCGCCCTGCTCCGCGCCGAGATCGACGCGGACCGGGCGGCCCGAGACGAACTGGTGTCGCACGATGGTTAACGGCAAGCGGGTCCTGATCATCATCCCCGCGCTCAACGAGTCCGGCTCCATCGCCGACGTCGTCGGCGAGGTCCGCGGCGAGCTTCCCGGCGTCGACGTGCTCGTCGTCGACGACGGCTCCACCGACCGCACCGCCGCCGTCGCCGCCGCCGCCGGCGCCCGGGTCGCCAAGCTGCCGTACAACCTCGGCGTCGGCGGCGCCATGCGCCTCGGCTACCGGTACGCCCGCGACCACGACTACGACGTGGCCATCCAGATCGACGCGGACGGCCAGCACGACCCCCGGTACGTGCCGAAGCTCGTCGACCTGCTCGACGAGACCGACCTGGTCATCGGCGCCCGGTTCGCCGGCGAGGGCGACTACAGCGTCCGCGGCCCCCGCCGCTGGGCCATGGTCATGCTCTCCGGCGTCCTCTCCCGCGTCGCCCGCACCAAGCTCACCGACACCACCTCCGGGTTCCGGGCCGCCAACCGCCGGGTGATCGACATGTTCGCCACCTGGTACCCGGTGGAGTACCTGGGCGACACGGTCGAGACGCTCGTGCACACCGCCCGGCGGGGCTACACCATCCGCCAGGTGCCGGTGGCCATGCGCAAGCGGATGGCCGGCACCCCCAGCCACTCCCCGGCCAAGGCCATGATCTACCTCGGTCGGGCGTTCGCCGTTCTCACGTTGGCGCTCATCCGCCGGTGATCCGGCGGCTGCTGAGTCTGGTCCCGCCGGGCACCGTCGCCGTCGGCGCCGGCCTGGCCCTGCTGGGGCTGGCGTCCTACGTCCACCTGGCCGTCGCCGGGCACAGCCTCACCGAGGCCGACTACTCGTCACTCGCGGCGCTCTGGACGATCGTCTTCACCCTCGGCATCGGCCTGTTCATGCCCGTCGAGCAGGAGGTCGCCCGCCTCGTCGCCGGCCGGCACAGTCAGGGCGGCACCCCCGGACCCGTTCTGGCCCGGGGGGCCGCCCTGGCCCTCGGCCTGCTCGCCGCGGTCGTCGCGCTGATCATCGTCGCCCGGGCGCCGCTCGCCGACCGGCTCTTCGCCGGCGACGGCCGCATGGTCGCCGTCCTCATCGGGTCGCTCGCCGCGCTCGCCGTCGCGCACACCACCCGCGGCGTGCTCTCCGGCCTGCAACTGTTCCCCTGGTACGGCACCCAACTCGGCGTCGACGGCGGCCTGCGCATCGTCCTCGTCGCCCTGCTCGGCCTGACCGGTGTCACCTCCCCCGTCTGGTTCGGCGCGGTGCTGATCGCCGCGCCGCTGATCGGCGTAGCCCTCACCGCTCCGCCGGTGCTGCGGGCCGTCGGCGGCGGCGTCCCCGTCGCCTGGGCCGCGTTCCTGCGCGGCCTCGGCCTGCTCATCACCTCCAGCCTGCTCGCCCAGGTCGTCGTCAACATCGGCGTGATCAACGTCAAGGTGCTGGACCCCTCCGACGTGGCCACCGCCGGCGCGCTGCTCTCCGCGCTGGTGCTGGTCCGGATCCCGCTGTTCGTCTTCGCCTCGCTCCAGGCGTCCCTGCTGCCCGGCCTCGCCACCTCCGCCGCGACCGGCGACCGCGGGGCCTTCAACAGCCTCCTGCGGCGGGCCCTGGGCATCGTCACCGCGCTCGGCCTCACCGGCGCCGTGCTCGCCGTCCTGCTCGGCCCGTGGCTGGTGCAGACCCTCTTCGACGCGCCCGACGTCCTCGGCCACGGCGACTTCGCCTGGCTCGCCGCGGCCACCCTCGCCTACCTCTGGGCGATGGTCCTCGGTCAGGCGCTGCTCGCACAGGACCGGCACCGGGCACAGGCCGTCGCCTGGGCCGTCGGCGTGGCCGCGCTGGTCGCCGCCACCCTGGCCCCCGTGGCGACCGCGCTGCGGGTCGAGCTCGGCTACGCCATCGGCTCCGTCGTGGTCGCCGCCACGATGGCCGCCCTGCTCCGCGGCACCCGCACCGGCGGCCCGGCGGCGGTGCACACCACCGCCGCCCGCGAGGCGGTCGCACCGGGGGTAACCAGCGCCCCCTGACCAATGGGTGCGGGGTTCATCGGTCCGGGTGCCGGGCGTAACGCGCGACCATGGTGCGGACGGCGTCGTCCACCACCGCGGTCACGCGCTGCGGGGTCACCGTCCATCCCGGGACCAGCAGGCTCGGCCAGAACAGGTAGTTGGAGATCATGCCGAGGAACTGTGTGGCGGCCATCTGCGGGTCCGCGATGTCCGCCGTCCCCGCGCCGCGCTCGGCCACGAGGTAGGTCCGAACCGTCTCGAAGTACGGCAGCTTTCCCTCCGCGAAGTGCGCCCTGGCCAGCTCCGGAAAGCGGGGCAACTCGGCGATGACGATGCGGAACAGGTCCACCATCCCCGGCCGGCCCAGCAGCGCCGCATAGTGCCGCCCGAGCGCGGTCAGACCGGCCGCGAGGTCACCCACGGACGGCACCTCCGCGTCATCCTCACCGGCCCAGGAGTCGATGACGATGGCGTCGAACAGGGCCGCCTTCGTCGGGAACTGCTTGAACAGGGTCGCCTTCGACACCCCGGCTTCCTCGGCGATGCCACACCGGACGACCCCGCCGCTTCGAGATCTTCTTCTACCGCGCCCACGGCGCCACCTACCTCTGCAGCGACCCCGGCGAACGTCTCCGCCGATCTTGCACTTTCTGTCGGAACCAACACGCACAAATGCCACTTAGAGACAACCGCAAGTGCAAGATCGGCGAGCGGAGGCGGGGCGGGCGGGCAGGGGCTCGGGGGCTGGGCGGGGGCGTGTGCGGGGTGGTACACGCACGCGGCGGGCGGCCCGGTTTCCGGGCCGCCCGCCGCTACACCTCAGGTGCTACTTGCCGTCCGCCGGCTTGTCCTCCAGGTCGGCCGAGCCCGCCGACGTCGTCGGCTTGTGCGCCTCCGTGGTCGGCTGCGCCGGCGTGTCCGGCCCACCCGCCTCGGCCGGCTCCTCCGCCGCCGCGACATCACCGTCGAGCAGCGCCGTCAGCGCCGCCCCCGTGATCCGCCGGAACGTACGCCCCACCCGCTGACGGTCCAACACCGCCACCTCGAGCTGGTTCGCGGCGATCGTACGGGCCGCGCCACCCTCACCGCCGGCCGTGCTCAACGCCTGCACCGCCACCCGGACCGCCTCGCCGAGCGACATGTCCGCCCGGTGCTGCGACTTCAACACACCGGTGATCGCCTCGGCCTGACCACCCATCGCCATCCGGCCCGGCTCGTCGTTGACCGACCCGTCGTACGTGAGCCGGTACAGCTCGTCGTCGTCCGCGGTGGCCCCGACCTCCGCCACACAGATCTCCACCTCGAAGGGCTTCGACTGCTCGGTGAAGATCGCGCCGAGCGTCTGCGCGAACGCGTTGGCGAGGGCCCGCCCGGTCACGTCACGCCGGTCGTAGCTGAGGCCGTTCAGGTCGGCCATCCGCACACCCGCGCGGCGCAGGTTCTCAAACTCGTTGTACCGGCCGACCGCGGCGAAGCCGATCCGGTCGTAGATCTCACTGACCTTGTGCAGGGCGCTGGAGAGGTTCTCCGCGACGAAGAGCACCCCGCCGGAGTAGCTCAGGACCACCGCGCTGCGACCCCGGGCGATGCCCTTGCGGGCCAGCTCGGAGCGGTCGCGCATGATCTGTTCGGGCGAGGCGTAGAACTGCATGGCCACGGCGGCGGTTCTCCTTACGGCGCTGTGCTGACGACTGCTGACTGGTGGGGGTGGACGGCGCTCATCCGCCCGGGTTCTCCATCCGACCGGCGACCACACCCTCGGCGATCGCCGCCGTCTCGGTGTCGGTCAACCGGCGGGTGCCCTCGGCGGTAGCCGTCATCACCACCGGATAGATCCGGCGCGTCAGGTCCGGCCCGCCGGTCGCGGTGTCGTCGTCGGCCGCGTCATAGAGCGCCTCGACCGCGAGCCGGGTCGCGTCCTCGAGAGACAGGCCCGTCCGGAAACGCTTCTTCAGCGCCGACTTGGCGAAGAGCGAGCCGGAGCCGATGGCGTCGTACCCGGTCTCCTCGTACGGCCCACCCGTCACGTCGAAGCTGAAGATCCGTCCAGCCCGCGCCGGGTCACTGGCGGCCAGGTCGAAGCCCGCGAACAGCGGGACCACGGCGAGGCCCTGCATGGCCGCGCCCAGGTTGCCCCGGATCATCGACGCCAGCCGGTTGGCCTTGCCGTCGAGCGAGAGCATCGCGCCCTCGATCTTCTCGTAGTGCTCCAACTCCACCTGGAACAGTCGCATCAGCTCGATGCCGATGCCCGCGGTGCCCGCGATGCCGACCAGCGAGTACGCGTCGGCGGGGTGCACCTTCTCGATGTCGCGCTGGGCGATCAGGTTGCCCATGGTGGCCCGCCGGTCGCCGGCCATCACCACGCCACCGGCGGCCGAGATGGCCACGATGGTCGTCGCGTGCGGCGCCAGGTCCGCGGCCATGCCCGGCGGCAGCGGCCGACGACCGGGCAGCATCTCGGGCGCCACCCGGCTCAGAAACGTGGTGAAGGAGGACGTCCCCGCGTTGGTGAACACATCTGGTAGACGCCCGGATGGATCAAAGCCCGCTGCCACGTGGTTCCTCTCAGGTACGTGATCGCCCTGGCCAGCCTCGTAGGACTGTCACGGAACTGGCCAAGACCACCGTTGCAGTTGAAGCAGAGTATCCCGCGCACCCATCCGGTGCGATGATCGTGGTCCAGATGTTGCGGGTCCGCGCCGCCACAGATCGCGCAGACCCCGCCCTGCTCGGCCAGGAGCTCCTGAAAGTCCCTCTCCCCGATGCCATAGCGCTGCCGCAGGTGGTATTCGCGGTTACCCCCGTACAGCCGCTCTTTCGTTTCTCTGGTCTTCGCGTTGTGGCAGGGCTTGCAGTAGCTGGCATACCCGGAGCTGTCCGCCCGGTTCCGGGGAAACGCATCGAACGGCTTGACCGCATCGCACGCCGGGCAGAACTTGTGCCCCTCTGGGACGACGCGGCCTGCCCGCACCTCACGGTCGAACTTGGCCTTCACCCGACGCGCGTAACTGGCCTTGGACCGTTCGTTGAAGCAGGGCTTGCAATAGCTGCCCCGCCCATCCGGCCTCTTCGAACTGGCGCAGAAGTCATCGAGCGACTTCCATTCGCCGCAGTCTCGACAGCGGCGAAGCCCATCGCGGTCATCACTCATGTAAGGCATGTCCGAATTAACCCTATATGTTCACTGACCTCCTTTTTGTACGTAACCCCTCACGAATTCCTCGGCGTTCTCTTCCAGGACGGAGTCGATCTCGTCGAGCAGGTCGTCGACGTCCTCGGTGATCTCGGCGTGCCGCTCGGCCACCTCGGGGTTCGCCTCGGTGGTGACGTCCTCGATCTCCTCGCCCTGGCGGGACTTGCCGGACTGCGACTGGCCGCCGCTGTCATGAGTGGCCATTGCTGCCTCCTCCACGATCGTCTGCGATGAACTTACCTCGCCCGGACGACGAAAAGCCCGCCGCGCGCCGGCTTGCGGCGCACGGCGGGCATTCGGTTGTCGCGTTCAGCCGCCGGTCAGGGTCTCCAGCAGATCCTTGGCGCTCGCGCAGCGGTCGAACAGGGCCCCGACGTGGGCGCGCGTGCCCCGCTCCGGTTCCATCATCGGCACCCGGACCAGCGACTCCCGACCCACGTCGAAGATGACCGAGTCCCAGCTCGCGGCGACGACCTCGGAGGCGTACTGCGCGAGGCAGCGGCCCCGGAAGTAGGCCCGGGTGTCCTCGGGGGGCTCGGTCATGGCGCTGCGGGTCTCCTCGTCGGTGAGCAGCGTCTTCATCGCCCCACGGGAGACGAGCCGGTTGTAGAGGCCCTTCTCCGGGCGTACGTCGGAGTACTGCAGGTCGACGAGCTGGAGCTTGTGCGAGCCCCAGCCGAGCTTCTCCCGCTCCCGGTAGCCTTCCAGCAGCCGCAGCTTGGCCACCCAGTCCAGCTCGTCCACGCAGAGCATCGGGTCGCGGCCGAGCCGGTCCAGGACACTCTCCCACCGGTCCAGCACGTCGGCGGTCTGCTCGTCGACGTCGGCGCCGTAACGGTCCTCGACAAAGGACCGCACCCGTTCGAGGTACGCCCACTGCACGTCCAGGGCGGTCAGCCGGCGGCCGTCGCGCAGCCGCATGAGGTACGTGAGGGTGGGGTCGTGGCTGACCGCGCGCAGTTCACTGACCGGGTCGGCGATGCCGAGGTCGGCGCCGAGCGCCTTCTCCTCGATCATGGTGAGGATGAGCGCGGTGGTGCCGACCTTGAGGTAGGTGGAGATCTCGGAGAGGTTGGCGTCGCCGATGATGACGTGCAGCCGGCGGTACTTGTCGGCGTCGGCGTGCGGCTCGTCGCGGGTGTTGATGATCGGTCGCTTGAGGGTGGTCTCGAGGCCGACCTCGACCTCGAAGAAGTCCGCACGCTGGGAGATCTGGAAGCCGCTCTGGCCGCCGTCCTGTCCGATGCCGACGCGGCCGGCGCCGCAGACGATCTGGCGGGTGACGAAGAAGGGCGTCAGGTACGCCACGATGTCGGCGAAGGGGGTCTGCCGGCGCATCAGGTAGTTCTCGTGCGCGCCGTAGCTCGCGCCCTTGTTGTCGGTGTTGTTCTTGTAGAGGTGGATGGGCTGGCTGCCGGGGATGGTGGCGGCCCGGCGGGAGGCCTCGGCCATCACCCGCTCGCCGGCCTTGTCCCAGCGCACGATGTCGCGGGGGGTGGTGACCTCGGGGGTGGAGTATTCGGGGTGCGCGTGGTCCACGTAGAGGCGTGCGCCGTTGGTGAGTATCACGTTGGCCAGGCCCAGGTCTTCGTCGGCGAGGGCCTCGGCGGGGTCGTAGGCGGCTCCGGAGTAGGTGAAGCCGCGGGCGTCGCGCAGCGGCGACTCCTCCTCGTAGTCCCAGCGGGCGCGGCCACCGCGGTTGAGCTCGGGCCGGGCCCCGTAGGCGTTGACCACCTGGGACGAGGTGACCATCGGGTTCGCTCCGGCCTGGCCGGGCACGGAGATGCCGTACTCGACCTCGGTGCCCATGATCCGTCTTACGCTCATCGACCTACCCGCTTCGCTCGCCCGACCCGGTCCCCGTCACGTCGAGCGTAGTCCGACTGTTCGGCGAGGGGGGCGCGCCGGTGCGGGCGGGTCACGGGTGTCGTTCCGTGTGCCCGCCCGCCGGGCTCAGTATTTGATGGTCATCGGAACGGTGGTGACCCGGCCGCGCAGGTCCGGGTATCTGGTCAGCAGCTTGTCGACGCGTCGTTGCGCGGTCGGGTCGCTGATCAGCAGGCGGAGCGGGCCGTGGGTGGAGCGCAGTATGGTGCGGGTGCGCTCGGGTTCCTCGAACATCGGCAGGTAGATCGCCTGTTCGGTCTGCGCGGTGGTGCCCTGCAGGGCCGAGAGGCAGATCGATTCCACGTAGCCCCGGTAGCCGGTCCGGTCGAGTACGACGGTGGCGGTGCCCGGTTGGTGGGGGTGGCGGCGGTAGGCCGCGGCGCAGACCTGGGCGACCCTGGACGGTTTGTCGACGCTGTGCTGGACCCAGAGTTGGGTCCAGCTCTGCTTGTCCACCACGAGCAGGCTCCGGCTCCAACCGGTGAGCCCGCAGAGGATCACGACGATGAGTACGGTCAGGGCGGCGGCGAGCGCGGGTACGGCGGCGACGCGGGCCCGGTTGGCACGTGCGTCGGCGGTCGGTACGGGCAGCAGCACGACCAGGGCGGCGGTGCCGACGACGAGCCCGACGGTGGCGAGGTGCACGCCCTTCATGAAGTAGTAGGCGGGTTGGACGCCGGCGAGGACGTTGGCCAGGGCGATGGCGAGGGCGAAGCCGGCGGCCACCAGCACGGCGGCGAGGTGTCGGCGCCAGGCCCGGTCGGCTCGGCGGGCCTGGATCACGAGACCGATGAGGACGATCGGGGTGAGGCCGAGCAGGGCCCGCCAGGCCTCGGCGAGCTCCAGGCCGGCCTTGGCGTCGAGGGCCTCGGTCTGGTTGGCGGCGAAGATGCCCAGTAGCAGGGGCAGCGGGGCGAGCAGGGCGGTGACCAGGCCGACGGCGAGCACGGTCCGGCGGACGTGGAGCAGCTCCCGGCGGTGCGCGACGAGCCAGCCGAGCACCAGCAGCCCGGCCGGGGGGAGGAACAGGTAGTAGGTGAAACCGATGCCGGTGAGCAGCGCGCCGAGCAGGACGAGTTGTTCCCGGTTGCCGGCGAGGGGGCGTACGACGAGTGCGGTCAGCGCGACGGCGAGCGCCAGCCCGAGGACCTCGCTGGGGTAGCCGGCGATCAGCAGGCGGGGCAGTTGGCTGCCGAGGACGAGGGCGCCGACGACGACGGTCAGGACGACCCGGTGCAGCGGGTGCAGGGGGCCGGGGAGCCGTTGGGCGGCCCAGAAGAGGGTGAGCACCAGCAGACCGAGGGTGGCGAAGCACCACCACTCGTAGTGGCTGAGGCTGCTGGCCCCGCTCGGTGTGCCGGTGGCGGAGCGCAGGTGCGCGTCGAGGACGGCGGTGGTGAGGTGCCAGCCCTGGGGGTAGCGGGCGAGCAGGGAGACGATGTCGTCGCGGGCGGCCGACGGGTCGAGGAAGACGTACCCGCCGAGCCGGCCGATGGCGTCGACGAGGGCGACGTGGCGGAAGTTGTCCTCGCCGAGGGCGAGCAGGCTGAGGCGGCCGACGAGGGCGCCGGCCCGCAGCCAGGGCGACGCGAGGTAGCCGACGATGGCGACGGTGGCGACGACCGGCAGCAGGTCGGTCCAGCTGGGCCGGGGCAGGGTGGGACGTCGGCCGGTCACCACGGCGACGAGGGCGAGGACGGTGAGCGCGGCGCCGCTGACCGCGACGGGGTGCAGCCCCCAGGGCCAGACGGTGAAGAGCAGCCCGGCGATGGTGCTGGCGCCGACGAGCAGCACCATGGCGAGCACGAGCCGGTCGAGCAGGGTGCGGCCGCCGCGCAGCAGGCTCGCCGTGGTCAGCAGCACGAGCGGGGGCAGCAGCCAGGCCAGGTGCAGGGGGTACGCCACCGCGGGTACCAGCCAGGCGACCGTCAGCGCGACGAGCAGCGCGCGGTACGGACGGGCGGGCGGGCGGGTCTGCGGGGCGACCGCAGGGCGTGCCGGCGGGTCGGTGACGGTGAGTTCGGACGGCACGCGGATCCTCGACGTTTCGCAGGGTTGGAAGCGCCACAGCGTACCGGGTCGGGTGCACGTGTGCGGGCCGGTGTGACGAGCGGGGCCCGGGACGCGTCCACGTCCCGGGCCCCGCTGGTGTCAGCGCCTGCCTACAGGTACTGGCCGGTGTTGCTGGCGGTCTCGATGGACCGGCCGGCCTCGGCACCCTTGCCGCCGGAGACGAGCGTGCGGATGTAGACGATCCGTTCGCCCTTCTTGCCGGAGATGCGGGCCCAGTCGTCGGGGTTGGTGGTGTTGGGCAGGTCCTCGTTCTCGCGGAACTCGTCGACGCAGGCGTCGAGGAGGTGCTGTAGGCGCAGGCCCTTGCGACCGGAGGTGAGGAACTCCTTGATGGCCATCTTCTTGCTCCGGTCGACGATGTTCTGGATCATCGCGCCGGAGTTGAAGTCCTTGAAGTAGAGGACTTCCTTGTCACCGTTGGCGTAGGTGACCTCGAGGAAGCGGTTCTCCTCGGTCTCCGAGTACATCCGCAGGACCACGGCGTCGATCATCGCGGCCACCGTGGCCTGCGGGTCGGTGCCGTGCTCGGCGAGGTCGTCCGGGTGCAGCGGCAGCCCGGAGAGGATGTACTTGGAGAAGATGTCCTTCGCCGCCTCGGCGTCCGGCCGCTCGATCTTGATTTTCACGTCGAGCCGACCGGGGCGCAGGATCGCCGGGTCGATCATGTCTTCCCGGTTGGAGGCGCCGATGACGATGACGTTCTCCAGCCCTTCCACGCCGTCGATCTCGCTGAGCAGCTGCGGGACGATGGTGTTCTCCACGTCGGACGAGACACCCGAGCCACGGGTCCGGAAGATCGAGTCCATCTCGTCGAAGAACACGATCACCGGCGTGCCCTCGCCGGCCTTCTCCCGAGCCCGCTGGAAGATCAGCCGGATGTGCCGCTCGGTCTCGCCGACGTACTTGTTGAGCAGCTCCGGGCCCTTGATGTTCAGGAAGAAGCTGGTGTGCTTCTCCTTGCCCTGCCGCTCGGCGATCTTCTTGGCCAGGGAGTTGGCCACCGCCTTGGCGATCAGCGTCTTGCCGCAGCCGGGCGGCCCGTAGAGCAGGATGCCCTTGGGCGGGCGGAGCTGGTGCTCACGGAACAGGTCCGCGTGCAGGAACGGCAGCTCCACCGCGTCGCGGATCTGCTCGATCTGGGACTGGAGGCCACCGATGTCGGAGTAGTCGACGTCCGGCACCTCCTCCAGGACCAGCTCCTCGACCTCGCTCTTCGGGATCCGCTCGTATGCGTACGCCGAGCGGGGCTCGATCATGAGCGAGTCGCCGGCCCGGATCGCCGAGCCGATGAGCGTCTCGGCGAGGTGCACGATGCGCTCCTCGTCGGAGTGGGAGACCACCAGCGCCCGGTCACCCGGCGCGCCGTTCGGCCCCTCCAGCACCTCCTTGAGCATCACCACCTCGCCGACCCGCTCGTATCCGAACGCGTCGACGATGTTGAGCGCGTCGTTGAGCAGGACCTCCTGGCCGCGACTCAGCTCGGCCACGTCCAGCGAGGGCGAGACGGCGACGCGCAGTTTGCGCCCGCCGGTGAACACGTCCACCGTGCCGTCGTCGTGCTTGGCCAGGAAAACTCCGTAGCCACTCGGCGGTTGTGCGAGCCGGTCGATCTCCTCCTTGAGCGTGACGATCTGCGTGCGAGCCTCCTTGAGGGTGCTCACCAGCCGGTCGTTGTTCTCGGTCAGCCGCGCCAACTGTGCCTGGGTGGCCGCCAGCCGCTCTTCGAGCTGCCGGACGTGTCGGGGGCTTTCGGTCAACTTACGCCGCACCAGGGCGAGTTCCTCCTGAAGGAACGCGACCTGCGTGGAGAGATCGTGGGCTTCCTTCTCCCACCGTGCGGCGCGCGAGTCCGCGTCGTCGCTGCGTGCTGCCACGTCCCACCTCCCCGGGGGGCTTGAACGTTCTGAGCTAACACTAGCCGCTATGAGCCCGATTCGGTCCCACGCAACACCCTCGTCACTGAACCTTGATCGCCAAGGGGTGGTCTGCGGGGTCGGTAACGGCGTTCGGGTACCGTCGGAGGCTGGTACGGGAGAACATGGGGGGTGCACCGGTGGCCGAGGTCGCGACCGACCAGTTGCAGGTCTGGGTGGACCAGGATCTCTGCACGGGCGATGGGCTCTGCGTGCAGTACGCGCCGGAGGTGTTCGAGTTCGACATCGACGGCCTGGCGTACGTCAAGGGCGTCGACGGCGAGCTGCGGACGGCCCCGGGCAGCCGGGTCGACGTGCCCGCGCACCTGCGCCTCGAAGTGATCGACTCCGCCAAGGAGTGCCCGGGCGACTGCATCCACGTGGTGCGCGGCGACGGCGTCGAGGTGGCCGGCCCGGACGCCGAGGACGACTGAGCCGACGCCGCGCGGTCCGCGCGACGCCGGCCCCGAACGGGGTACGCCTCAGAGCATCGGGCGGCCGACCACCGAGGCGACCAGCCGCGCGAACTCCTCCAGCCGGGCGATCTGCCCGGCCCCACCGTCGTCGAGGGTCTTGCCGAACCGCAGCGCGTCGTGCCGGGGCGTGGCCGCCATCTCCTCGCTCGGCGGCGCCTCGTCCAGCGAGGTGAGCAGCAGGTAGACGTCGATGCTGTCGACCCGGATCTCGCCGCTCTCGGAGCGGTTGAGCCGGCGTCGACAGCCCACCTCGGTGACCGTGGAGACGGGCACCACCCGCAGCGACGACGTCATCGAACCCGGTGGCCCCTCCCCCGGCGGCACGTCCTCGCCGTGCCAGAGGATCAGCCGGCTGCCGTCGCAGACGACGACCTCCTGCCACACGCCGTTGACCTCGTTGACGAAGCGTTCCAGGGTGAAGCCGAGCACCGAGGCGCCGCGGAGGACCCCGCCGAGCGCTTCCAGGGCGACGTCCGGGTCCCGCAGATAGGCACGCGCCGCCGACTCCAGGTCCTGGTAGGGCGACCAGTCCGGAAAGACGGCGGGCAGGTCGCCGCCGCCGTACCCCGGTCGGCTCATCGGGCCGCCTCCCCCCGCTCACCGTTGGTCACGGCCTGTCCATCTCCCCCGTCGCGTCGGGCTGCGCGGCGGCCTGGGCGGCGGCGGCCTGGCGGGCCGCCTCGGCCGCGCGCAGGTCCTCGCGGCGCTGCGCGTACGCCTCGGTTCCCTTGCTGGGTTTGCGGCGACGCGGCGGCGCGGTGACGCCCGGGGCGAGCTTGCGCGCCGAGACCAGGAACGCCGTGTGCGCGATCATCCGGTGGTCGGGTCGGACGGCGAGGCCCTCGGCGTGCCAGTCGCGCACCAGCGACTCCCAGGCGCGCGGCTCGGTCCAGCCGCCGCGTTCGCGCAGCGCCTCGACCAGCTCGGAGAGCTGCGGGGTGGTGGCGACGTAGCCGATGAACACGCCGCCGGGCACCAACGCCCGCTCGACCATGTCGAGGGTCTCCCAGGGGGTGAGCATGTCCAGGATGATCCGGTCGAAGCCGGTCTCCTGGCACTGCGCGACGTCGCCGACGTGCAGGTGCCACGAGGGGTGCGGCCCGTTGAAGAACGCCTCGACGTTGCGCTTGGCGATCTGGGCGAAGTCGTCGCGTACCTCGAACGAGTGCAGTTCGCCCTCGGTGCCGACGGCGCGCAGCAGGGAGCAGCTCAGCGCGCCGGAGCCGGCGCCGGCCTCGAGTACCTTCGCGCCGGGGAAGATGTCGCCCATCGCGACGATCTGCGCCGAGTCCTTCGGATAGATCACCTGGGCGCCGCGCGGCATGGAGAGCACGTAGTCCGACAGCAGGGGGCGCAGCGCCAGGAACGCGGTGCCGCCGCCGGAGGTGGTCACCACGCTGCCGTCGGGCAACCCGATCAGCGCGTCGTGCGCCAGGATGCCGCGGTGGGTGTGGAACTCCTTGCCGTGCTCCAGCGTGACGGTGTGCATCCGCCCCTTGGGGTCGGTCAGCTGCACCCGGTCGCCGGGCCGGAACGGGCCGCGGTGCACGGGTGTCAGCGTCCGGGGGGCGTCGTCGGCTGCGACGGTGGAGGGAGTTGCGGTCACGGTGTCATCTTCCGGTTGGGTTCGAGGAGCTGTGCCAGGTCCCCGATGTGCAGAATGCCGACGACATCTTCGCCTGACGTCACCACGTACTGCGCGCCCGGGTGGGTCTGCACCGCCTCCATCACCCGTTCGCCGTCGAGCCCGAGCGTCAGGGTGGGGAGCGCGGTGAGCGGGCGGGCGACGGAGTCCACCGCCTGCCAGGGGCGACGTTCGGCGGGTACGGCCGCGGCGGCGGCCGGGTCGACCAGCGCCACCGGGTGACCGGTGGAGTCGGTGACCAGCAGCGCGGCGGCCGGTTGCCCGCCCTCGGCGCGACGGCGCTGGGCCTCGGCCAGCGGCGTGCCGGTGGTCACCGGCCACACCGGTCGCGCCAGTTGGGCCAGGTCGATCAGCGGGAACCGTCGGCTGACCCGGGCGGCCCGGATCGACTGCCCGGCGCCGCGCCAGAGGGTGACGGCGACCAGCAGCATCAGCGGCAGCGCCACCGGCGACAGGTGGTCGGTGGCGGTCAGCAGTCCGACCAGGGCGGCGGTGCCGACGGCGACGACCCGACCGGCCCAGCCGGCGACCTCGGTGCCCCGGTGCCGGTCGCGGGTGAGGCCCCACACGGCGGCGCGCAGTGCTCGGCCACCGTCCAGCGGCAGCCCGGGCAGGACGTTGAACACCGCCACGATGACGTTGCTCAGGGCGAGCTGGAAGGCGAGCTGGTGGCCGACGGTGCCCTGGGGCAGGGCGACGGTGGCGGCGACCGCGAGGACGCCGAGCACCGCGGACACCGCCGGGCCGGCCAGCGAGACCAGCAGGTCGATCCGGGGCGTCGGGGCGTCCCGCTCCATCTCGGTGTACCCGCCGAGCAGTTCGAGGGTGATTCCGCGCACACCGATGCCGTAGCGGCGGGCGGTGAGCGCGTGACCCAGCTCGTGCAGCAGCACCGAGCCGAGCAGGGACACCACGAACCCGAACCCGATCAGGTAGCCGCTGACCTGCGGCAGGTCCAGTTGTCGGCGGGCGAACTCGGCGTAGAGCACGGCGACCAGCACGGCGAGCAGGAGCATCGACGCGTTGAGGTGCAGAGGCACCCCGAACACCCGACCCACGCTCAGTCCGGGTCGCCGGTCGGACCGACGCGGCGGCCGGGATGTCTGCTCCATCGCACCGATGCTACGGACCGGCCTCGTGCGGGGCGGGCAGCGGGCGGTGTCACACCGGTGCCCTAACCTTTGCGCACATGACGGCGGAAACGGTCACCACCACCCAGTCCTCCTCCCCGGCGCAGACGCCGCCGACGGTGCGGGCCTCGCTGTCGCCGTCGCGGGCGGCGGATTTCAAGACCTGCCCGCTGCTCTACCGGTTCCGCAGCATCGACCGGCTGCCCGAGCGCACCACCATGGAGCAGGCCCGGGGCACGTTGGTGCACGCGGTGCTGGAGCGGCTGTTCGACCTGCCCGCGTCGAGCCGCACGCCGGCTGCGGCGGGCGACCTGGTGGCCCCGCAGTGGGACCGGCTGGTCACCGAGCAGCCAGAGCTGGCCGCCATCTTCGACGACGCCGAGCCCGCCGGCCCGGGGGAGTTCCTGCGCTCGGCGGCGGGGCTGCTGGAGGGCTACTTCGCCGTGGAGGATCCGACGCGTCTGGAACCGGCCGAGCGCGAGAGCCTGATCTCGGCCGTCGTCGACGAGGAGCTGCTCATCCGGGGTTACCTCGACCGGCTCGACGTGGCCCCGGACGGCGCGCTGCGGGTGGTCGACTACAAGACCGGCGGCGCTCCCCGGGAGGCGTTCGAGGCGCGGGCGCTGTTCCAGCTGAAGTTCTACGCGCTGGTGCTGTGGCGCACCCGTGGGGTGGTGCCCCGGGTGCTGCGCCTGCTCTACCTGCGCGACGCCGAGGTGTTGGACTACACGCCCGACGCCGACGAGCTGGTCCGCTTCGAGCGCACCGTGGTGGCGCTGTGGCGGGCGATCGAGCAGGCCACCGCACGGCAGGACTTCCGGCCCCGGCCGAGCAAACTGTGTGACTGGTGCAGCCACCAGGCGCTGTGCCCCACGTTCGGCGGCACACCACCGCCGTTCCCCGTCGCGGCGGCGAACGCCGACCCCCTCCGCGACGCCCGCACCACCCCCACACCCCCCGGCGCCGACGAGTAACGCCCCCCGCCCCACCCACCCGCGCCCCGCCCCGCCCCACCCCGCCCCGTCGATCTTGCACTTTCGGATGTCGACTTCATCGGATTCGCACCATTTGCCGCAGCAGAAAGTGCAAGATCGACGGGGTCTGGAGGGGCCGGCCCTGGCACCGCCCGACCGGAGCGGTGCCGTCCGGGTCGGGACAGGCACCCGGGCTGCCTCTACCGTGGTCCGCGACGCACAGGCCGGCGACGCGGGACGGGAGACGAGATGAGCGATCGGGTGGCCCCGGCGCGGCCGGTACGAATCCTGCTCGCCGATGACCAGCCGCTGCTGCGTACGGGCTTCCGGATGGTGCTCGGGGCCGAGGGCGACCTGGACGTGGTGGCGGAGGCCGGCGACGGCGTGGAGGCGGTGGAGCTGTCCCGACGGCTCCTGCCCGACGTCGTGCTGATGGACATCCGGATGCCCCGCATGGACGGGGTGGCGGCGACCCGGGCCATCGTCGACTCCCGCCTGCCGGTACGGGTGCTGGTGCTGACCACGTTCGACCTCGACGAGTACGTGGTGGGGGCGCTGCGTGCGGGCGCGAGCGGATTCCTGGCCAAGGACGTACCCGCCGAGGAACTGATCGCGGCGATCCGCACGGTCGCCGGTGGGGACGCGGTGGTCGCGCCTCGGATCCTGCGGCGCCTGCTGGAGCGCTTCGCCGAGCTGTTGCCCGACCCGGCGGCGACGCCGTCGGCGGCGCTCAATGCTCTCACCGACCGGGAACGTGAGGTGCTGGTGCAGGTGGCCCGGGGACTGTCCAACGCCGAGATCGCGGCGGTGCTGTCGGTCAGCGAGACCACCGTGAAGACCCACGTCGGGCACCTGCTGACCAAGCTGCGGCTGCGCGATCGCGTGCAGGCCGTCGTGCTGGCGTACGAGTCGGGTCTGGTCCGCCCGAGGGCGTAGCCGCCGCGCGGCGGATACCTCACCCGGCGTACCCGAAGATCCCTCCGTGGAGGGACGGCCCGGTTGCCGCGCTCACCTACCGTGACCAGAGACGGCGCGGCGGGGTTGGGAAGTGTGCAAAACCGGTCGATCGGCCGTCGGGTCAGGGGCAACCCTGATGCGGCATGGGGGTGCACCCGCAGCGGGAAATCCGCTGCGGGTCCCCCCAGGGGCGGACGGGATGGGCGCGCGCAGCGCCGATGATTGAACGGTCGCGCCGGACCATCGGGGGGCGGCGTGGGATTCGGACAGACGGAAGAGGTAGATGACGTGACCGCGACGGTAGGCCGGCAGGCGCAGGCCGCGGCCCGGGCGAACGACGTGTGGAAGGTGTACGGCAGCGGCGAGGCTCAGGTCATCGCCCTGCGGGGGGTCAGCGCGGAGTTCGAACGTGGCCGCTTCACCGCGATCATGGGGCCGTCGGGTTCCGGCAAGTCCACGCTGATGCACTGCCTCGCCGGTCTGGACTCGGTGACCCGGGGGACGGTGTCGATCGGCGAGACGACGGTCACCGGGCTGGGTGACTCGGGGCTGACGAAGCTGCGCCGGGACAAGGTGGGCTTCATCTTCCAGCAGTTCAACCTGCTGCCGACGCTCACGGCGAAGGAGAACATCCTGCTGCCGATGTCGATCGCGGGCCGCCGGCCGGACCCGGCCTGGTACGACACGGTGATCAAGACGGTTGGCCTGCAGGACCGGCTGGACCACCGGCCGGCGCAGCTCTCCGGCGGCCAGCAGCAGCGGGTGGCGTGCGCGCGGGCGCTGGTCTCCCGCCCCGAGGTGATCTTCGCGGACGAGCCGACGGGCAACCTGGACTCGCGCTCCGGCGCGGAGGTGCTCGGCTTCCTGCGCGACTCGGTGCGTGAGCACGGTCAGACCATCGTGATGGTCACCCACGACCCGACGGCCGCCGCGTACGCCGACCGGGTGGTCTTCCTCGCCGACGGGCAGATCGTGTCGGAGCTGATCGAGCCGACCGCCGACACGGTGCTGGACACCATGAAGAAGCTGGACACTCCGGCCGAGGTGGGTAACTGATGTTCCGGGCGACACTCAAGAGTCTGCTGGCCCGCAAGGTCCGGCTGATCCTGTCCGGTCTGGCCGTGGTGCTCGGGGTAATGTTCGTCTCCGGCGCGTTCGTGCTGACCGACACGCTGGGTCGCTCCTTCGACTCGGTGTTCGCCGACGGCTTCTCCGAGATCGACGTGAACGTCGCGGCGAAGCCGAAGGTCGAGGTCAGTGAGCTGGAGGGCGAGCAGACCGCCGCCCCGCTGCCCGCCGCCGTGGTGGACCGGGTCAAGCAGGTGCCGGGGGTGGCCTCCGCGACCGGCGTCGTCAACGCCGACGGCGCGCGGGTGATCGGCAGCAACGGCAAGGTCGTCACGTCGTTCGGGCCGCCGCAGCTCGGTGAGAACTGGGTCGGCGAGAGTGACCTGCTGCAACTGCGCGAGGGCCGCGCCCCGCAGGCGGACGACGAGATCGTCGTCAACAAGACGCTGGCCACGACGGCGAAGGTGCGGGTCGGCGAGAAGGTCGGCGTGCTGACCGCGTTCGAGTCGAAGAAGCGGGAATTCACCCTGGTCGGCATAGCCGGTTACAGCGGTGACCGGGACTCGATCGGCGGCGTCAACGAGGTCTTCTTCACCACGCCGGTGGCGCAGCGGCTGATGCTCGGCGAGCCGGAGGTGTTCAGCAGCATCACGGCGACCGCCGCGGACGGCGTCTCGGACGAGGCGTTGCGCGACGACCTGGCCCGCTCCCTGGGCGCGGACTACGACGTGAAGACCGGCGAGCAGCTCGCCGAGGACGCCGCGGCCAGCCTGAAGGAGGGCCTCTCCTTCTTCAACAAGATCCTGTTGGGCTTCGCCGCGGTGGCGCTGCTGGTCGGCACCTTCCTGATTCTCAACACGTTCTCGATCATCGTGGCCCAGCGCACCCGGGAGCTGGCGCTGATGCGCGCCATCGGAGCGAGCGGCCGCCAGATCATCGGCTCGGTGGTGCTGGAGGCCATCGCGGTCGGGTTGATCGCGTCGGTGCTCGGCCTGGCCGCCGGCATCGGGGTGGGCGCGCTGCTGGCGTTCCTGTTCGGCAAGTTGGCCGGCGGCCTGACCCTGGCCGGGATCGGCGTGCCGGCGGCCGCGGTGATCGGTTCGTTCGGCGTCGGTCTGGTGATCACGGTGGTGGCGGCGCTGCTGCCGGCGCTGCGGGCATCCCGGATCCCGCCGATCGCCGCCATGCAGGACGTGGCGACCCCGGACCGGCCGCTGACCAAGATCACCGTGGCCGGGTCGCTGGTCACCGCCATCGGCGCGGTGCTGCTCTTCCTGGGACTCAGCGGTAACGCGGGCGGCCAGACGCTGTCCACCATCCTGGGCGGGGTGCTGTTCGCCTTCATCGGAGTGGCGCTGCTGACCCCACTGATCAGTCGGCCCGTGGTGAACCTCCTCGGCGCGATCTTCTCCTGGTCGGTGCCGGGCAAGCTGGGGCGGCTCAACTCCGGTCGCAACCCGCGCCGCACCGCCATCACGGCCGCCGCGCTGATGGTCGGCATCGCGCTGGTCACCGGCGTCACCGTGATCCTCGACTCGGCCAAGGGCAGCATCAGCGCCCTCGCTCAGGACACCATCAAGGCCGAGTTGGTGATCGCCGGTCAGCAGGGCGGCCCGCGTCCGCCGAGCTTCGACCCGAGCGTGCTGGACCAGGTCAAGGCGCTGCCCGGCGTGCGGATGGTCGACGGCGAGTACGGCGACATGGCGCGCGTCGACGGCGAGGGCACGTGGGTGGCGGCGAGCAGCGACGTCGCGTCCCTGCGGCAGATCTTCGGCGCGAAGGCCACCGCCGGTGACATCGACCGGCTCTCGCCGACGCAGATGCTCGTCAGCTCCGACACCGCGAAGTCCCGCGGCTGGTCGGTCGGCTCGACCGTGACCGTGCAGTTGACGCGGGGCGAGGCCCGCACGTACACGGTCAGCGGCATCTACGAGTCGTCGCAGTTGACCAACCCGGTGACGCTGCCGGCCACGGCGGCGAAGGACTTCGCGATTCCGCAGCCCATCCAGGGCTTCATCCAGCTCGCGCCGGGGGCACGGGTGGCCGACGTGCAGCCGCGGGTGGAGACGCTGCTCGCGGACAGCCCCGAGGTGTCGGTGGCCGACCGGGACGCGTTCATCAAGCAGCAGATGAGTTCGCTCGACGGCCTGCTCACGATGATCCAGATCCTGCTGGCGCTGGCCATCGTGATCGCCGTCCTGGGCATCGTCAACACCCTCGCGCTGTCGGTGCTGGAGCGCACGCGGGAGTTGGGGCTGCTGCGGGCGATCGGACTGCGACGCGGTCAGACGATGGGCATGATCACGGTCGAGGCCGTGGTGATCTCCGTCTTCGGCGCGCTGCTGGGCGTGGCGGTCGGCACCGGCCTCGGGGCCGCCGTGGTCGAAGCGCTCAAGGACGAGGGCATCACCGACCTGATCCTGCCCTGGGGGCAGATGGGCATCTTCCTCGGTCTCGCCGCGATCATCGGCGTGGTCGCCGCGGTGGTCCCCGCCGTGCGGGCGGCCCGGATCAACGTCCTGGGCGCGATCGCCCACGACTGACGCCAGGTAGGACAAGAGGGGGTCCCGCACGGCGGGGCCCCCTCGTTCCTTCGGTCGCGGCTTCCTTCAGGCCGCGGCCCGGTCGGTCAACAGCGCCGCCAGCGCCGCCAGGTCCACACCGGCCAGGCTTCGCACCTGGCGTACGCCCTCGATGGGGGGCAACGGCACCTCGGCGGGTACGGCCAGCACGGCCGCGCCGGAGGCGAGCGCGCTGGCCACCCCGGTCGGTGAGTCCTCGATCGCCACACACCGCTCGATCGGGGCGCCGAGGCGTCGTGCGGCGGTCAGGTACGGCTCGGGGTGCGGCTTGGCCGCCACCACCTCGTCACCGGCGACCACCACGTCGAAGTTGTCCCGCCCGAGGGTGTCCAGGGCGATCTCGACCAGCGCCCGAGGACTGGAGGTGACCAGGGCGGTGGGGACTCCCGCCGCGCGGACCGCGTGCAGCAGCTCGAACGCCCCCGGCCGCCAGGGCAGGCCGGTTCGGAACAGCTCCAGGATCCGGGCGTTGATCCACGCCGCGCTGATCTCCGGATCGCGCTCGGGTTGGCCGAGGTCGTCGTGCAGGATGCGCATCGACTCGGCCATAGCGGTGCCGATGATCGAGCGGCGGGCGTCGACGGACAGCTCCCCGCCGTACTCGCGGGCCAGCTCCTGCAGTGCGACGTCCCACAGCTTCTCGCTGTCGACCAGCGTGCCGTCCATGTCGAAGAGCACGGCGGCGGGGTGTTGGCTGCTCAGCGGATCCTCCAGGGGTCGTGACCGACACCGGCGATCCTGCCAGCCGGGCCCGCCGCCGGTGGCGGCAACGGCTCCGAGGGTGACCGGGGCAACCCCGCTCAGCTCAGGTCGCACTCCTTCAGCGAGCGTTCGTAGCCACGGAAGAACATGTCGGTGCGCTGTTCGGCGGTGCCGTGCGCGCCCTCGGCGAACCACGGCTGGTCCGGGTCGTCGCCGACCGCCGCGACCCCCTCCCGGAACTCGTCCAGGTCACCCTCGGCGAGGGTCAGGTCGCCGGAGCGCACCGAGTCGCCGAGGTACGCCCCGGCCATGCAGTCGGCCTGCAACTCCTGCTGGATGGTGAAGCTGTAGTTGATGCCCAGGCGCACCTGGATGCCGTGGGCGTACTCGTGACCGAGCAGGTAGAACACGAACGCGTCACCGACCTCCCGGAAGGCCGCCACCGACCAGGCGACGTCGTACGCGATGAAGTCGCCCTGCGAGCAGTAGACCGCGTTGTTGCGCGGCAGTGGCTGACCGCCGCAGGAGACCTCACCGGCCCGCTGGTACGGGGTGACCCGCCGGATGGGCGTGAAGCGCTGCCCGGAGGCCTTGAACTGGGCCGCCCAGTAGCGCTCCGCGACCGCCTGCGCGTCGGCGACGTCCTGTTTGAACTCGGCCACGCTCGTGGTGCTGTCGGCGCGGGTGGTGTTCGGCTCCGGCGAGGCGGCCGGCGGGTTCGCCTCCGGACGTTCGCCCTCCGGCTCGGCCAGCCCACCGCCCGCGCAGGCGAGCGACACCAGCGCGACGGCCACCAGGCCCGCCAGGGGTCCCCGCGCGACGCGTCCCGACCATGCACCCACTGTGCCTCCCCAGACCTCGGCGCTCGTACCACGCCATACCCCGACGGTACGACCACCACGCCCGCCACCGGATTCACGCACGACCGGCCCAGGCGGTTCACGCTCACCCTGTCCCCTACCTCCGATTGCGGTGATCAAGAGGTTCGCGTCAGCCCGTCCGGCGTGTCGTGACGCGAACCTCTTGATCGACGCGTTCGGGGGTGGGGGTGGGGTGGGGGTGGTTCCGGGTTTCGGTGTTGGGCGGCCACAATGGCCCGGGGCGGATGTGGCCGCCGGTCAGGAGGGCGACGTGCACGTGCTGGGCAGCCGTCAACGAAGCCAGCCGGCGCCGGCGCATGTCGTGTGGCGGTCGCTCCGTGACCCGTACCAGGTCGGAAGCCGGCCCTGGCTGGAGCTGCGCGACGACGAGGTGCCGCCGCGGGTGGTGGCGGGGTACGCGCCGGTGCTCCTGGTGTGGTCGTCGCTCTGGCCGCACCGCCCCGGGGACGAGATCCGTTTCGACATCTCGCGAGGGCTGCCCGGCGGCGACTGCGCGTTGCGCTGGACACTGACCACCCCCGACGCGGACCTGCCCAGCGAGAGCACCCTCGGCTACCTCCGCCACCGCCTCAACTACCTGATCAACAACCGCCTCCGCCTCTCCCACGGCCAGTAACCCCTCCCCTCTCCCGGCCCCACCCCACCCGCCCACGTCCGTTGATCATGAAGTTGTTGCGCCGACACGCCGACATCGATGGCGATAACTTCATGATCAACGGGGGCGGGTGGGGGTCGGGAGGTGTCCGGGTGAGGGGGTTGGGTTCGACGTTTCTGGTGAGCGGCGCCGGGGCGGCGCCGGGAACAGGAAGGCCACCATGAAATACATGATCATGCTCTACGGGTCGCAGCAGGACTACGACGCCTTGTCCGGGCGACCGTCCGACCGGCCGGCCATGTCAGCCGAGCAGGTGGCGGCGATGCACCAGCACATGGAGACGTTCCACCAGGCGCTCGCCGAGTCCGGGGAACTCATCGACGCGCGGGGCCTCAGCGAGCCGGTGCACGCTCGTCGTGTGCAGGTGCGTGATCGGGCGCCCGTGGTCACCGACGGCCCGTACGCCGAGACGCAGGAGGTCCTGGCGGGTTACACGATCGTGGAGTGCGTCAGCTTCGACCGGGCCACCGAGATCGCCGCCGGCCTGGTCGACCCGGACACCCCGGGGGCGTACGTGGACGTGCGGCCGGTGCTGGACGGCGTCGAGGACCTGGCCGGCTGAGCACGTGCCCGAGACACCCGCCGAGGACCTGCTGCGCGAGTTGGCGCCGCAGGTCCTCGGTGCGCTGGTACGCCGCTTCGGGCACTTCGACTCGGCCGAGGACGCGGTGCAGGAGGCGCTGATCGCGGCGGCGGGCACCTGGCCGCGCGACGGCGTACCGGACAGTCCTCGCGCGTGGTTGATCACCGTCGCGTCCCGGCGGCTCACCGACCTGCTCCGGCGCGACCAGGCGCGGGCGCGGCGGGAGGAGACGGCGGCGCGGTGGATGCTGCCGGAGCAGTGGCTCGCGCCGGCCGCCGACCGACCCCGGGACGCCGACGACACGCTCATCCTGTTGTTCCTGTGCTGCCATCCGGCGCTCACCCCGGCGTCGCAGATCGCGCTGACGCTGCGGGCGGTGGGCGGGTTGAGCACCGCCGAGGTGGCCCGCGCGTTCCTGGTGCCGGAGGCGACCATGACCCGGCGGATCAGCCGGGGAAAGCAGCGGATCCGCGACAGCGGCCTCCGGTTCGTGCCACCGACGACAGCGGAGCGCGCCGATCGGGTCGCCGCCGTGCTGCACGTGCTCTACCTGGTCTTCACCGAGGGCTACGCGCGCACGGCGGGCCCGGGACTGCTGCGGGCCGACCTGACCGCCGAGGCGATCCGGCTGACGCGGCTGGTGCGCCGGCTGCTGCCCGACGACCCCGAGGTCACGGGACTGCTCGCGTTGATGCTGCTCACCGACGCCCGCGCGCCGGCGCGGATCGGCCCGCACGGCGAGTTGGTGCCGATGGCCGAGCAGGACCGGAGCCGGTGGCGGGCCGACCAGATCGCCGAGGGCGTCGCGCTGGTCAGCGAGGCGCTGCCGCGCGGGCCCGTCGGGCCGTACCAGCTCCAGGCGGCGATCGCGGCCGTGCACGACGAGGCGGCGAGCGCCGCGGCCACCGACTGGACGCAGATCACCGCCCTGTACGAGGTTCTGCTCGGCCTGTCCGACAACCCGGTGGTGGCGCTCAACCACGCCGTGGCGGTGGCGATGAGCCGGGGCGCGCCGGCCGGCCTGGCGCTGCTGGCCGAGCTGGACGGCGACGCCCGGTTGGCCGACGATCCGCGGCTGCCGGCCGCCCGCGCCCATCTGTGGGAACTGACCGGTGAGCGGGCCGCGGCGCGTGAGGCGTACCGGATGGCGGCGGCACGCTCGACGAATCTGGCGCAGCAGCGCTACCTCAACGCCCGCGCGGACGCCCTGGCCGACGACCCGAACCCCGCCTGAGCGGGCGCCCGGGCCGCGCGTCGGTCCGGCCCAGCGGCCACCGCCCGAGCTGGCAGCGCCGGGCCGAGCGCCCGAGCGCGCAGCGCAGGGCCGAGCAGCCGAGCACGCAGCGCGAGGGCCGAGAAGCCGAGCGGGCAGCGCCGGGCCGAGCGGCGCACGGCCGAGCGGGCGGTCGCGTCAGGGGCTGGCGGCCAGGAAGACGAACGCGGCCAGCAGCACCAGGTGGACGCCGCCCTGCAGGACGTTGGCCCGGCCCGGTACGACGGTGAGCACCGCCGTCACGGCGGTCAGGGCCAGCAGCGCGAGCTGGGTGCCGCCGAGGCCGAGCAGCAGTGGACCGTCCAGCCAGATGGAGGCGATGGCGATGGCCGGAATGGTCAGACCGATGCTGGCCATCGCGGAGCCGAGGGCGAGGTTGAGGCTGATCTGTACGCGGTCGCGGCGTGCGGCGCGGGCGGCGGCGAGGGTCTCCGGCAGCAGCACCAGCAGGGCGATGATCACACCGACGAACGCGTGCGGCAGGTTCGCGGCCGCCACGCCGGCCTCGATGGTCGGTGAGACGGTCTTGGCGTCGCCGACCACCGCGACCAGCGCCACCAGCAGCAGCGCGAGGCTGACGAGAGCAGCGCGGGTGGTGGGCGGCTTGGCGTGCTCCTCGGCGTCGATGACCCGGCCCTCGGTGTCGACCGGGAGGAAGTAGTCGCGGTGCCGGCCGGTCTGCACCAGCACGAACAGCCCGTACAGCGCGAGCGAGGCGACGGCGGCGAAGGTGAGCTGGGCCGGACTGAACTCCGGGCCGGGGCGGGCCGTGGTGAAGGTCGGGATGACGAGGCTCAGCGTGGCGAGGGTGATCACGGTCGCCAGGGCGCCGCCGGTGCCCTCCGGGTTGAAGACGGCCACCCGCCGGCGCAGCGCGCCGAGCAGCAGGGACAGGCCGAGGATGCCGTTGCAGGTGATCATGACGGCGGCGAAGACCGTGTCGCGGGCGAGTGACTGGGTCTTCTCCGGGCCGCTGATCATGAGGGTGACGATGAGGGCCACCTCGATGACGGTGACCGCGACGGCGAGCACCAACGACCCGTACGGCTCCCCCACCCGGTGCGCGACGACCTCGGCGTGGTGCACGGCCGCGAGCACCGCGCCGCCCAGCAGCGCGGCGACCACCACGACGATCGGGCCGGGAAGTTCTCGCCCCCACGTCACGAGCAACACCAGCACCGCGAGCACGGGTACGGCGACGGTCCAATCGAGCAGGCGGGATCGAAGCTGGGCTGGCATGCCGTCAAGAGTGCCAGGTCACGTGATCATGTGCCCACCATCGACGCATCCGCGTCGCATAACCCGTAACTCATAGGTTACGCTTTTCGGCGTGGACGAGGTGGCCACCGCGATCGCGGACCCGGTGCGGCGGCGCATCCTGAGCATGCTGCGCGACGCGCCGCTGACCGCGGGCGAGATCGCCAAACGGTTCGCCATCAGCCGCCCGGCGGTCAGCCGCCATCTGCGGGTGCTGCGCGAGAGCGGGCTGGTCCGCGACGAGCTGGTCGGCCGCACGCGGATCTACCGGCTCGATCCCGGCCCGCTCGCTCCGCTCGTCGAATGGCTCGGCGGGCTCGTCGCGCCCGAGAAGTGGGAGCAGCGCCTCGACGCGTTGGAGACCGAGGTCTATCGAACCCGCCGGGAACGCCGCACCCGCGGCCCGGCCGCTCACCGAACGGAGCACACCGCATGACCCGTACCCCCGCTGGCCGCCTGTTCCGCACCGCCACCGGCCACGACCTCGTCCTCACCCGCACCTTCCGCGCCCCGGCGGCGGACGTGTGGGCGAGCCTGACCGACTCGGAGCGCACGGCCCGCTGGTTCGGCCCGTGGGCCGGCGACGCCCGGCCCGGCAACACCATCCGGGTCCAGATGGCCTACGAGGAGCAGCAGCCCTGGTGCGACGTACGCGTCGAGGAGTGCGAAGCGCCCCGCCGCCTGGCCGTGTCGATGGTCGACGACCACGGCGACTGGCTGCTGGGGTTCACGCTGACCGAGACCGACGGCGTGACCGAGCTGCGCTTCACCCAGCACCTCACCAGCCTCGACGGTGTCGCCGAGGTGGGCGCCGGCTGGGAGTACTACCTCGACATGCTGATCGCCTCCCGGGACGGCACGCCACGACCGGGGTTCGACGAGTACCACCCGGCCATGCGCTCCTACTACGAGGCGCTGACCGAGGGGGTCTGAGGGTCGACCTCGCGCCGCAGTCGGGCGAACTCGGCGGTCAGCGCCGGCAGCGGGAAGTGCGCGTTCAGGCCGCTGGGGTTGGGCAGCACCCAGACCCGGGCCGGGCCCAGGCCTTGCGGCTGCGGGCCGAGCGCGGCCTTCGGCCGGACGAACGCGATCCGGTACGCGGTCACCCCGAGCACCGCCACCCACCGGGGCCGGTGCCGCTCGACCTTGACCGCCAGCCCGGTGACCCCGGCGACCAGTTCGGCGGCGGTCAGCTCGTCGGCGCGGGCCGTGGCCCGGTTGCTGAGGCTGGTGAGGCCCAGCCCCTGCCGTAGCAGCTCGGCCCGCTCCCACGGGCGTAGTTCCCGGTCGGTGAAGCCCGCGCCGTGCAGGGCCGGCCAGAAGCGGCTGCCCCGCCGGGCGAAGTGCTCTCCGACCGCCGCCGAGTAGAGCCCCGGGTTGAAGCCGCAGAACAGCACCCGCAGGCCAGGGCCGATCACATCCACCAGGCCGCGACCGGCCGCCGCCGCGACCTCGTGGCGGGTCGGCGGTCGCCACGGCGGTGACAGGTCCGCGTCCACCACCCCGATCCTGCCGTACGCCCCCGGGTGCGTGGGACGTTCGGCGCAGGCCGGAGTGGGTGGGGTTGACGGGCGCAGACATCGGAGGTTTACTGCCTCAACGACACCAGTCGATGCTATCCGTCCGTCCACACTGGCCGGCCGGAGTCGTCGGCTGGCTCGTGTATTGCAGCACGGCACCATCACCCTGCACCTCAGCCGAGCATCGGCGGCCCGGCTTCCGCACCACCGCCACCATGGTCCCGGGCGTGCCCTCGCGCACCTCCCGGGGTCGACGCTCAGCTAAGGAGCATCACCATGCGTTCCCGTCCCCGCCTGTTGGCACTCTTCACCGGCCTGGCCGTGTTGATGGCCGGCCTGGTCGCACTGCCGACCACGGCCTCGGCCGCGCCGCTGACCAAGGTCCTGGTGTTCAGCAAGACCGCCGGCTTCCGGCACTCGTCCATCCCCAACGGCATCGCGGCCATCCAGCAGCTCGGCGCTGCCAACGGCTTCAGCGTGACCGCCACCGAGGACGCCAGCCAGTTCACCACCTCCAACCTGGCCCAGTACCAGGCGGTGGTCTTCATGTCGACGACCGGCGATGTGCTCAACTCCAGCCAGCAGACGGCCTTCGAGCAGTACATCGCCGCCGGCGGCGGGTACGTCGGCGTGCACGCCGCCGCGGACACCGAGTACAGCTGGCCGTGGTACGGGCAGTTGGTCGGGGCGTGGTTCGACTCGCACCCGGCGATCCAGACCGCGACCGTGCGGATCGAGGACCGGAGCAACCCGTCGACCGCGCACCTCGGCGCCACCTGGGTCCGCTCCGACGAGTGGTACAACTACCGCACCAACCCCCGGTCCAGCGCGCGGGTCCTCGCCAGCCTCGACGAGTCGTCCTACAGCGGCGGCAACATGAACGGCGACCACCCGATCACCTGGTGCAAGGCGTACGGCGGCGGACGGGCCTGGTACACGGGTCTCGGGCACACCGAGGCGTCGTACACCGACCCGAACTTCACCCGGATGCTGCTCGGTGGCCTGCAGGTCGCCGCTGGTTCGGTGAGCGCCAACTGCTCGCCGGGGACCACGCCGACCACCCCGCCGCCCACGACGGCCCCGCCGACCACTCCCCCGCCGACGACCGCGCCGCCGACGACGGCCCCGCCGACCACCCCGCCGCCCGCCGCCACCGGTTCCACCCTGCGGGCCCGCGCCAACAACCAGTACGTCAGCGCGCCCAACGCCTCCACCCCGCTGATCGCCAACAAGACCTCCGCCGGGACCAGCGAGCAGTTCGAACTGGTCAGCCTCACCAACGGCAACGTCGCGCTGAAGGCCAAGAGCAACGGGCAGTTCGTCGCGGCGGAGAACGCCGGGGCCAACGCGCTGATCGCCAACCGGGCCAGCGCCGGCGCGTGGGAGACGTTCCAGCTGATCCGTAACTCCGACGGCACGGTCAGCCTGCGGGCCACCGTGAACAGCCGGTACGTGGCCGCCGACAACGCGGGCGCCTCCCCGCTGATCGCCAACCGGACCTCCATCGGTCAGTGGGAGAAGTTCGACCTCGTCACCACCAACTGACCGCACCGCGACCCACACCCCGCCACCCCACCCGGTCGTGGTGCGCCCCAGCACGCCCCGACCCTGGTCGTCGAGGAAGGACGATCATGCTTTTGAAATCCCGGCGCTGGTCACGGGCACTCGTCGCGGCGGTCACCACCGTCGCGAGTGTGGCCCTGGCCGTGGCCGCAAACTCCCCCGCCGCGCAGGCGGTGGTGATTCCCGCCAGTGACTACCAACAGATCAAACTCGCCACCGGCTCCGCCGAGCTGGGCGAGGCCATGTCCCTCGCCGTCCTGCCCAACCGTTCGGTCCTGCACACCGCCCGCAACGGTGTGCTGCGGGTGACCGACGTGGCCGGCAACACCAAGGTCTCCGGCACCCTGTCCGTCTACACCCACGACGAGGAGGGGTTGCAGGGCGTCGCCGTCGACCCCGGCTTCGCCAGCAACCGGTGGATCTACCTGTACTACTCGCCCACGCTGAGCACCCCGTCCGGGGACGCCCCCACCAGCGGCTCACAGTCCGACTGGGACCGCTGGAAGGGGCACCTGCGGCTGTCCCGGTTCACCCTCAACAGCGACGACACGCTCAACCTCAGCAGCGAGAAGATCGTCCTTCAGGTCGCCAACGACCGCGGGCAGTGCTGCCACGTCGGCGGCGACCTGGACTTCGACGCCGCCGGCAACCTGTACCTGACCACCGGCGACGACACGAACCCGTTCGAGTCGTCCGGCTACTCGCCGCTGGACGAGCGGACCGACCGCAACCCGCAGTTCGACGCCCAGCGCTCGGCGGGCAACACCAACGACCTGCGGGGCAAGGTGCTGCGGATCAAGCCGCAGGCGGACGGGACGTACACCATCCCGTCGGGCAACCTGTTCGCGCCCGGCACGGCCAACACCCGTCCCGAGATCTACGCGATGGGTATGCGCAACCCCTTCCGGATGAGCGTGGACAAGGCGACCGGCGTCGTCTACGTCGGCGACTACGGACCGGACTCCGGGAGCACGAACTCCAGCCGGGGCCCGTCGGGTCAGGTCGAGTTCAACCGGATCACGGCGCCGGGCAACTACGGCTGGCCGTACTGCACCGGCAGCAACACGAGCACGGAAACATACAACGAATACACCTTCCCGTCCGGGCCGTCGCAGTCGAAGTACAACTGCTCGGGCGGGCCGACCAACAACTCGTTCCGCAACACCGGCCTACAGACCCTGCCCGCCGCGAAGCCGGCCTGGATCAAGTACGCCGGTGACTCCGGCTCGCCGTCGGAGTTCGGCAGCGGCTCCGAGTCGCCGATGGCCGGGCCGGTGTACCGGTACGACGCCTCGCTCAACTCCAGCGTCAAGTTCCCGCAGTCGTTGAACGGCCTGTTCTTCGCCGGTGAGTACGGTCGCCGCTGGATCAAGCCCATCGCCATCAACGCCGACGGCTCCCGGGGCGAGATCTCCAGCTTCCCGTGGTCCGGCACGCAGGTCATGGACATGGCCTTCGGTCCGGACGGCGCGCTGTACGTGCTGGACTACGGCACGGGCTCGAACAACCAGGCGCTGTTCCGGATCGAGTACATCGGCGGCGGCAACCGCAACCCCATCGCGGTCGCCTCGGCGAACCCGACGTCCGGGGCCAACCCGTTGACGGTGAACTTCTCCTCGGCGGGCAGCTCCGACCCCGAGGGTGGGGCGCTGAGCTACCTGTGGACGTTCGGTGACGGCACCACGTCGACGGCGGCGAACCCCACCAAGACGTACACCACGAACGGCACCTACTCCCCCACGCTGAGGGTCACCGACCCGACCGGCCTGACCGGTACGGCGAGTCTGGTCATCACCGTGGGCAACACGGCACCGACGGTGACACTCACCTCGCCCGCCGACGGGCAGCTGTTCAACTTCGGTGACACCATCTCGTACCAGATCAGCGTGAGCGACCCGCAGGACGGCACCATCGACTGTTCCAAGGTGAGCCTGACGTACGCGCTGGGCCACGACAGTCACGCCCACCAGATCACCTCGAAGAACGGGTGCAGCGGCTCGATCACCGTGCCGACCGACGGCGAGCACGACTCCGCGGCCAACATCTACGGGGTCTTCGACGCCGCCTACACCGACAACGGCGGGCTGACCACGCACAGCATCAGGACGCTGCAACCGAAGCACCGCCAGGGTGAGCACTTCGGCGGCCAGTCGGGTGTCCAGGCCACCGACCACACCAACGCCGAAGGCGGCCGCACCGCCGGGTTCATCGAGAACAACGACTGGATCTCGTACCAGCCGTACAACCTGTCCAACGCCAACCGCATCACCGTGCGGGCGTCGTCGGCGGGTGCCGGCGGCACGATCGAGGTGCGGGCCGGGTCGGCGACCGGCACGCTGCTGGGCACCGTCACGGTGCCGGTGACCGGCAACTGGGAGACCTTCACCGAGGTGTCCGGCACGATCAGCAACCCGCCCAGCGCGTCGACCACGCTGTACCTGGTGTTCAAGGGCGGGTCCGGCTACCTGTTCGACGTCGACGCGTTCACCTTCGCCACCGGCACCGGCGGCAGCACACCGGTGACCACCCTGCGGGCTCAGGTGAACAACCAGTACGTGTCGGCGGTCGGCAGCACCGCGTTGATCGCCAACAAGGCCAGCGTCGGCAGCACTGAGCAGTTCGACCGGGTGGACGCCGGCAACGGCAACATCGCGCTGCGGTCGCGCGCCAACGGGCTCTACGTGTCGGCCACGAACGCCGGCGCCGGAGCGTTGGTCGCCAACGCCACGGCGGTCGGGTCGTGGGAGACCTTCCAGCTCATCACCAACTCGGATGGGACGGTGGGTCTGCGTGCCACGGTCAACAACCAGATCGTGTGCGCCGAGAACGCCGGGGCCGGATCTCTGATCGCCAACCGCACGTCCGTCGGGGCCTGGGAGAAGTTCTACCTGACCACCGGCTGACACGCGGTGGGCCCGGCCCGTTCGGTGACCGGGCCGGGCCCACCGCACCATCGACTGCCGACGCGCCGCGTCGACGAGGCCGTGTGTCGAAGTCCTCGGTCGAGCCGAGGCGGAGTCCAGGCGGCGGTCCGGCAAGGCGGAGATGCGTTCGGATACCGGTGTTGTATCCGGATGCATCTCCAACGCGGCCGGTCGTCGTCTGGGCCCGCCGCAGGCCGGCCAGGGACTTCGACACACGGCCTAGGTGTCCCCGCCGTCAGGAATCGGCGGGGACCCCGCTGTCGAGTTGCCCGATCACCGGCGCCAGCAGGTCGTTGAGTTCCCGGGCCAGCACCACGACCGCCCGACGCGCCGCGGCGGGGACGTCGTCGTCCGGACCGTCGGGTGTCGGTGGCAGGCCGTCGAGCGGCAGCGGCGCCTCCACCTGGAGCAGCGCCCGCAGATACGGGCGGCGCGTCCGGTCCTGCTCGGCAGGCGTGGTGAACTGGCCGAACAGCTGGGGCCAGTCCTGCCACCCGCGGTCGCGTTGCCACTGCTTGCTCCAGGTCAGCTCGGCGGGCCAGCGGGAGGCCACCGTGACCGCGCACACCATGCCGCCGTCCCACGGGCTGCGTTCGCAGGTCGCCGAGATGATCCGCCGGTGCCACCGGACGAAGCCGGGCGACAGCTCGCTGGCCACCCGCCAGGCTGCCGCGGCGAACGCGACCGGCGCGAAGTCTCCCCAGGTCTCGGCGAAGTCACCGATCCGGCGGAGCACCTCGGCCTCGTACCGGCCGCGGCCGTCGGCGCCGTGCTCACGGTCGAACTGCTCGTCCAGCCAGAAGGCGCGCGGTTCCGGCATCCTCGACCCCGTTCTCGACGATCGCGCCCGCCACGGTCGCGCGTCGGTCACGCACGGATACGGACGCCTCTATCCCACCATGATGCAGAACGGGTGGCCGGCCGGGTCGGCGTACACGCGCAGCGGCTCGTCCGGGTCCTCGATCCGGTCGTAGCGCAGCCGGCCGCCGAGGCGGAGCACCCGCTCGTGCTGGATCAGCAGCTCGTCGACGGAGTCCACGGTCAGGTCCAGGTGGAGCTGTTGTGGCACGTCGTTCTTCGGCCACGTCGTCTCGGGCAGGTTGTCGACCTGCTGGAACGCGATCTGCGGGCCACCGGAAGGGGGCCTCAGCACCAACCAGTCCCGACCGCGCTCGTCGGGCCGACCGTCCGCGGGTGGCTCGTCGCCGGGCCGGTAGACGAAACCCATGAGCTGGCGGTAGAACTCCGCCAACGTCCGCACGTCGGTTCCGTCGAGCACCACGGACGTCAGACGGGGAACGCTCTCCTGGTCAACCATCTCTCGATCACCTCCGGACGCCATTCTGGCCGTGCCACGCTGCCGTCGCATCCGCAGCGGCACCGTACTTGACACGCACCCCGCTGGACAGTGGACGATTCAGCGTGCGGATTCTCGTGGTGGGTGGCAGTGGCCTGATCGGCACGCACGTCGTGGAGGTGCTGCGCGAGCGCGGCCACGCCACGACCTCGGTGGCGCGTACCGCCCAGCCGGGCGTCGACCACCTGCTCGATGTGGGGTCCGCCTCGATCGACGAGCTGCGGTCGGTGCTCGCCGGGCACGACGGCGTCGTGTACGCCACCCGGACCGACGAGCAGCGCCCGTTGCCGAAGCCGATCTACCCGCAGTTCCGGCGCGAGAACGTCGACCCGGTGGTACGCCTGTTCAGCGCCGCCCGCGACGAGGGTCTCACCCGTGGGGTGGTCATGGGCTCGTACTACACGTACTTCGACCGGCGGCATCCGCAGTGGAGGCTCGGGGAGCGGCACACGTACATCCGCTGCCGACTGGAGCAGGCCCTCGAAGGGCGCGCCGCCGCCGGCCCGGGCCTCCCGGTCGCCGTACTCGAACTGCCCTTCGTCTTCGGGCGGGCCGGTGACCGGCTGCCGAACTGGGCCGGTCCGCTGGACCGGTGGGCGCGCTCTCGTACCCCTCTGGTCGCCCCCACCGGCGGGAGCGCCGCGGCCTCGGCGCGCAGCGTGGCCGAGGTCGCGGCCGACGCTCTCCAGGCCGCCAGCGGCGCGGACATCCCGGTCGCCGACGAGAACCTCACCTGGCACGACATGCTCGCGCGCATCGCCGGGGCGGTCGGCCGACCCCGCCGGGTCGGCCGGCTGCCGGCCGGCGCGGCGCGGACGGCGCTGCGACTGGGCGGCGCGGCGCAGGCGCTCGGTCGCAAGGAGTCCGGGATCAACCCCACCTTCCTCGCCGACCTCCTGCTCGCCGACCTGTTCATCGAGCCGACGACCGGCCGTGCGCTGGACGCCGCGCTACGCGAGACCTTCCCCGCCTAGCCGGGCGGACGCGCGAGGTACGCCGTCTTGACGTCGGCCAGGAACCCGCAGGCCCGGTAGAAGGCGTGCGTCGCCGGGTTCCGCGACCCGTCATCAGCATCGCCTTGTAGCAGCCCGCGTCCCAGGCGGCCTGGAGCGTGCCGGCCATGATCTGCCGACCCAGACCGGTACCTCGCCGCGATTCCTCGACGACGACGTTCTCGATCACGGCATACGGCGACGCCGACCCCGGGCCGTCGCCACCTGCTGTAGGTCGGGGTTCGGCTGCCACCCTGCGCCCCTGAATGGGGGATCTTGACAGTCCTCCGACCGAGGGGAACCATCCTTCGTGGATTAGACAACGTTGTCAGTGCCGTGTGCGGCTCCGCCATAGCGGGAGGAAGCATGACGGGTCGCCCCGCCGAGCTTCATGCAGACGGTGCCAACCGAAGGGCTAACACTGTGTCAGACACAAGGGCGCGCCTGGCGTACACCGCCAAGCGCCGAACCCTCGCCGCCGCCACCACCGTGGCGGTGGCGGCGCTGGCGGCGGTCACCGCGGGCACACCCGCCGCGGCCGCTCCGCCCCCGCGCCTGGTCACCGATCCCGCCGCGTACGTCAACCCGCTGATCGGGTCCACGAACCTCGGCAACACCTACCCCGGAGCGGTCCGCCCCTTCGGCATGCTGGCCTGGAGCCCGCAGACCAGCACCGGCAGGCAGACCTCCACCCCCGCGCCCGGCGGCTACGAGTACGGCGCGTCCCGGATCCGCGGCTTCAGCCTCACCCACCTCAACGGGGTCGGCTGCAACGGTGGCGCGGGCGACATTCCGATCATGCCGTTCGTGGGGGACGTCAACTCCTCGCCGTCCGTCGACACCACCGACGCGACGTACGCGAGCAGCTTCTCCCACCAGAACGAGACCGCACGGGCCGGGTACTACCGGGTGGGCCTCGACAGCGGCGCGTCGGCGGAGCTGACCACCACCGCCCGCACCGGATCGGGCCGGTTCGGCTTCCCGGCCAGCCAACCCGCCAGCATGCTGTTCCGTACCTCCAACTCGGAGACCGGCAGCACCGACGCCACCGTACGGGTGGACTCCGCGGCCCGGACCGTCACCGGCTCGGTCACCGCGGGCAACTTCTGCGGTCCGCAGAGCGAGAACAACCGCAGGTCCCTGTACACGCTGCACTTCACCGCCCACTTCGACCAGCCCTTCGCCAAGGTCGGCACGTGGCAGGACGGCACCCTCACGCCGGACGCCACGACGGCGTCCGGCGGCACCGGCCTCGACGCGGGCAGCCCCGCGCCGGGCAAGGGGTCCGGCGCGTACGTCACCTTCGCCGGGGGCACCACGACCGTCGGCGTGAAGGTCGCCATCTCCTACGTCAGCCTGGAGAACGCCGAGGCCAACCTGCGGGCGGAGAACCCGCAGAAGAAGAGCTTCGACGCGGTCCGCTCGGAGGCCACGGCGGCCTGGCAGCGCGAGCTGGGCAAGATCAAGGTCGGCGGCGGCACCGACGACCAGCTGAGCACCTTCTACACGGCCCTGTACCACTCCATGCTCGAACCCACCCTGACCAGTGACGTCGACGGCCGCTACCTCGGCGCCGACGGCACGCCGCACCGGCTCGCCAAGGGCCAGGACGCCCAGTACGGCACCTTCTCCGGCTGGGACCAGTACCGCGCCCAGGTGCAGCTGATGACGCTGGTCAACCCGAAGGCGGGCAGCGACTATGCGCAGTCGTTGTTCAACTACGCCACCCAGCGGGGCGGTGAGTGGGACCGCTGGCTGCTCCAGCACGGCAAGACCAGCGTCATGTCCGGCGACCCGTCGGCCCCGGCAGTCGCCGGCATCCACGCCTTCGGGGGACGGGACTTCGACGTCAAGGGCGCTACCCGCTCGCTGATCACCGCGGCGACGGTGCCGAACGCCAACGACTCCGACAGCGCCGGCTGCAATGTGGCGTGCGTCGGTCAGCGTCCCGCCCTCGACAAGTACCTGGAGCTGGGCTACGTCCCCGCCGACGGCTGCTCCTGCTGGGGCGGCGCGGCCGAGACGATGGAGGACGCGGTCGCCGACTTCGCGCTGGCCGAGCTCGCCGGGCAGGTCGGCGACCACGCGAACGAGCGGGCCTTCCGCAAGCGGTCGGGCACCTGGAGCAACGTCTTCGACCTGACCGCCACCGCGCAGGGCGGCTACCCCCGCTCCCGCAAGGCCGACGGCACCTGGGCGGAGCGCGCCTTCCACCCCGCGACCGAGAACGGGTTCGTCGAGGGCAGCAGTGCCCGCTACACCTGGATGGTCTACTCCGACATCGCCGGACTGGCCCGCGCCATGGGCGGAAACAAGGCGGCCGAGCAGCGCCTCGACGCCTTCTTCCGTACCCCGGCCGGCGCCTTCGACTTCTCGGCCCGCGACCTCACCCGGTACGACCCCACCAACGAACCGGACATGAACGCGCCGTACCTCTACAACTACCTCGGCGCCCCCTACAAGACCCAGGAGACGGTCCGCGCGGTGATGGACCAGCTCTGGGGCAACACCCCCGGCGGCATCCCGGGCAACGACGACGCCGGAACCATGTCGTCGTGGTACGTCTTCTCCGCGCTCGGCATGTACCCGCAGAACCCGAGCCGGGCCGACCTGGTGCTCACCGCGCCGCTCTTTGAGCGCGCGGTGATCGACGCCGGTCGCGGTCGCAGGATCACGGTCAACGCCCCGGACGCCTCGGCCCAGAAGAAGTACATCCAGTCGGTCAAGGTCAACGGCAGGACGTCGACCCGGAGCTGGGTCCCGGACACCCTCGTCACCAAGGGCGGCACGGTCGACGTCGTGCTCGCCGACACGCCGAACACGACGTGGGGCAGCTCCCCCGCCGACGCCCCGCCCTCGTACGGCGACGGCCGGCGGCCGTACCTGACCGGGGCGAGCCCTCAGACGCTGAAGGTGGAGCCGGGCGGCACTGGGACGACGACGTACCGGATCCAGGCATTGACCGAGGCCCCCACCACCGCGCGCTGGAAGGTCAGCGCCCCCGCCGGCCTGACCGTCACGCCCGCGCAGGGTGAGTTCACGCTGACCGGCGACGGCCTGGGCAGCAGGGAGCTCACCGTGTCCGCGCCGGCCGACCTCAAGCCCGGCGCCTACGCCGTGACGGTGACCGCCGCCACCACCTCGGGCACGGCGTTGCCCACCGTCACGATCCCCGTGACGGTCGCCGTGCGGGACAGCGTGCTGTGGAACCTCAACAACAACGGCATCTCGGCCGACGACACCAACCCGCAGGCCAACTTCGACACCGGAGGCTGGAGCTACTCCGCCAAGGCGCTCGAGGCCGCCGGAGTACGGCCGGGATCCACCGTGTCGGTCAACGGATTCGACTTCACCTGGCCGAACGTGGCCCCGGGCGACCCCGACAACATCCTGGTCGGCGGCGGCGGTCAGGTGCTCAGCGTCCAGTCGACCGACGCCGACACGAAGCTGAGCCTGCTGGGCAGCGCCGCGTTCGGTCCCACCACCGGCACGGTGACGCTGACGTACACCGACGGCACGACGCAGCAGGCGACGATCGGCTTCAGCGACTGGACGCTGGGCGGCGGATCGGACCAGCCGTCGTTCGGCAACGCCACGGCGGTGCACACCACGTACCGCGACAAGATGGGCACGGGCATCGAGGCGGTGGCGACGTACGTCTTCGCGACGGCCCCGATCGACCTCCAGCCGGGCAAGCGGCTCGCGAGCCTGACGCTGCCCACCACCGCCGAGGGCGGCGTCATCCACCTCTTCGGAGTGGCGACGGCCTGACGCACGGTCTGAGGGCCTGCTCCGCCACGCGGCGGAGCAGGCCCTCAGAGGTACGCGCCGGCGTCGAGATCCGCGCAACCGGCAGTCGCGCGACCCGCTCAGCGCAGCTCCTCGGCCAGCCCGACGATGATGCCCTCGGGGCCGCGCACGTAGCAGAGCAGGAAGATGTCCTCGAACCGCTGCACCTCCCCGACCAGTTCCGCCCCGTGGCGACGCAGCCGGGCGACCGTGTCCTCGACGTCGTCGACGGCGAACATGATCCGGCGAATGCCGAGGGTGTTCGCCGGCGCGTCCTCCGGCTCGTGACGAACGGCCTTCGGCGCGTGGAACATCGCCAGCTCGACCTTGCCGTGACCGTCCGGGGTCCGCAGCATCGCGACCTCCTGCCGCACGTCGTCGACGCCGATGACACGCTCCACCCAGCGCCCCTCGACCGGCCCCCGTCCCTCCACCTCCATGCCGAGCTCGACGAAGAACGCGATGACCGCGTCGAGGTCCTCGACCACGATGAGGACGTTGTCCATCCGCCGGATCGCCATCCTGGTGCCTCCTGCTCTGGTGCGGTCCCGGTCGCCGCATTCTCCCCTGGGACGGAGCTGCCCGGCCGTTCTCGACACCCGGAGCAGATCGCCTGCCGCCCGGCCCCGGCGCGAGGGCTAAGGGGTGAGGACGATCCGCCCGAAGACCTGGCCGGCGTCCATCTTCTGGTGGGCGGCCACCACCTGCTCCAGAGGCAGCACCTCGTGCACCACCGGGACCAGTTCGCCACGGGTCACCGCGGCGAACTGCTCGCGCCGCACGGCCTGGCGAGCGGGTTCCGGCACTGTCGCGGCGCTGAACGTGGCGAACGACATCGACTTCTGGAATGCGGCCATCAACGTCGCGCCGAAGTCCGCCGGCGGCTGACCCCCGACCGCGCCGACGAGCACGAGGCGACCGTTGGGATTGAGCCTGTCGAAGAACGAGGGCATGCTGTCGCCCGCGACAACGTCGATGATCACGTCGTACCCACCGGGAGCGCCCGGCCCTCCCGCTCCGGAGCGGTCGAGCACGTGGGTTGCGCCAAGGTCACGCAGTCGACGACCACGCTCCGGGGACGAGGTGGTGACCGCGACAGCGCCGGCGCCCTGGCGGGTCGCGAGTTGCACCGTCATGATCCCGATGCTGCCGGCCGCCCCGCGTACCAGGACGGTCTCCCCTTGCCGGAAGTGCGCGTGGGCGAGACCGAAGTGGGCCACGACCCCGGAGCTGCCGAGCGTCACGGCATCGACGACGGAGAGGCCCGCGGGGACGGGCAGCACCTCCGCGATCGGGGCGACCGCGTGCTCGGCGTACCCACCGCCGGTGCCGGTGAACGCCCACACGCGCTGTCCGATCCACGCCCCGTCGACGCCCTCGCCCACGGCGGCCACCGTCCCCGCCACCTCCCCGCCGGGAATGTGACCCTCCTGGAAGCCGTACGCGGCGAGGGCACCGCTTCGGATCATGACATCGACGCCCGCCACACCGACCGCCTCGACGGTGATCATCACCTGCCCCGCAGCCGGGACCGGGTCGGGGATGTCGGTCACCGCCAAGCCCCGAGGGTCACCGAACTCCCTGATCATGATCGCCTTCACGTGTGCCTCTTCTCGAGCCGGACCGCCCTGTGGTGAGCGTGAACGGTAGTGGACGCTGGCGTCCGTTTAGCTAAAATGAGAGCGTGACCGAGCAGTTGACTCGAAACCTGCGGTCGGACGCGCGGGACAACCGGCAGCGGATTCTCGAGGCCGCCCGGGCGATGTTCGCCACCGACGGCATGGACGTGCCGATGCGCGAGATCGCCCGCCGGGCCGGGGTGGGCCCCGCCACCCTCTACCGACGCTTCCCCACCAAGGAGGCGTTGGCCACCGAGGCGTTCGCCGAGCAGATGGACGCCTGCCGGGTCATCATCGACGAAGGGCTCGCCGACCCCGATCCGTGGCGTGGGCTGTGCCTGGTGATCGAGAAGCTCTGCGAGCTGCACGCCCGCGACCGCGGCTACACCACGGCGTTCACCGCCGCGTTCCCGCATGCCGTGGATCTCGCCGCGAAACGCCGAGCGGCCCTCGCCTCACTCGCCGACCTCACGCTGCGGGCCAAGGACACCGGCCGCCTGCGACCCGATTTCGTCCTGGACGACCTCATCCTCATCCTGATGGCCAACGGTGGCCTGCACGCCACCTCCACGGACGCCCGGGTCGCCGCGTCCCGCCGATTCGCCGCGCTCGCCATCAGCGCGTTCCGCGCCTGAAGCGCGTCGTTCTCGACCAGGAGCGGCCCGGTCGCGCTCGCGCGCTGACCCGTACGTCGGCCAGGTTGGCCGCGGCGGCCCGGTGGCTCAGACCGTCGCCGCCGGCGACAACCGCATCTTCTGCCAGTTGCGGAACACGAAGCGGTGCACCGACTTCAACCCGACCCACAGCGCGGGATACAGGGCCCCACGGCCGAACCCGCGTACCGTCACCGTCGTCGTCCGGGTCACCCGAGTGCCGCGCGGCGTGGCGGTCAACTCGAACACGTCCCCGAGCTGATCGACGAAGCGGTGAAAGCCGAGGTCCGTCGACTCCATGTGGAACGCCAACCGGGTCGGCGGCTCCCACGTCGTGATGCGTTGCCGCACCACGCCCTGCTCGGACACGCACTGCCGGGCCGCGCCCACCTCACCCGGGCCCTCGGGCAGGCGGCACGTCGTCGGCCGGGGCGTACCCAGATAGAAGACCGGACACCGGGGCTGCAACTCCAGGCGTGAGTCGCACAGCGCCGGCCACAACACCTCCGGCGGGTGGGGCATCATCCAGCGCGTACGCACGATCATGTCGGTAACGGTAGACCTCGGCATCGGCGGTGCGCTGCCCCGATCCGCCTGTGGAAAGCTGCGGCGGTGACGACGTTCAGCATTCGTACCGCCACCTCGGCTGACGATGATTTCCTGGTCGGCATGCTCGTGCAGGCCGTCAACTGGTTGCCCGAGCGCGACTGGTCCCGCGCCGAGATCCTGGCGAAGCCCGAGCTGGCCCACTACGTCGCCGGCTGGATGCGAACAGGTGACTTCGGGGTCGTCGCGGTGGACCCGGCTGAGCGGCCGATCGGCGCGGCCTGGTGCCGGCACCTGACCGCCGCCGATCCGGGCTACGGTACGTCAGTGACGACGTACCCGAGCTGACCCTCGGCGTGGTGGATTCCTGGCGCAATCGCGGTGTGGGCCGGGCGCTCCTGCGCGCGGTCCTGTCGGTCGCACGGGAGCGCGGCCTACGCGCGGTGTCGTTGAGCGTGGAGCGGGCCAACTTCGCCGCCAAGCTGTACGCCGGCGAGGGCTTCACCACTGTCGAGTCGTTCGACGACGCCGACACGATGGTCGCCCATCTCGCCAATTAGCCCACCCACTCCGCGTTATTCCCTGGTACCTGCCGCGCGGACCGGTGAAGTCCGTAGCAGCCGCCGAATCGGCAGCGTGGTGGTGACCAGGACCAGCGCCGTCGCGCCACCCAGCACCGCGGCCCAGCCCAGCGGTGGGACGTACGGGATCAGCGTGCCGGTGAGCGCATGGACGACCGCGACGAGAGTCATCCCCGCGATCGCCACCCCGAGCGTCAGCGCCGTGCCGATCAGGCCCACCTGTTCGGCGTCGACCATCCGCCGCACCTGCGTCCGGGTCAACCCGGCGAGGCGCAGCACCGCGAGTTCCCGGCCGCGGGCCAACGCGGCCATGATCATGGCGTTGCCGGCCGCCAGGGCCGAGTAACCCACCAGCACGGTGATGAGCAGCTTGTTGAGCCAGGCTGAGAGGGCCAGGTCACGGTTCAACTGCCCGGTCAGGGCGCCGGTGTCGGTCACCTTCCCGAACGCGGCCAGCCGTTGGTCGACGTCCCCGGTGGTACGCACGAGCATCTCGTCGTAGACACCGCGTTCCTGCGGTAGCAGCACGTCGCCAAAGCCGAGCCCGCGGTCGTAGGTCGCCACGAGGCGGGGGTGGACCGGTGTGCCGTCGGCCAGCCAGATCTCGGCCGTCTCGCCGACCTTCCAACCGGAGGACGAGGCCTGCAGGGCCGAGGCGGCGATCGTCCCGTCGGTCAACTCGGTCAGGCTGCCCTCGCGCACCTTCACGTCGATCGTCGACGTGAGCCCGCTCGGGTCGACCGCCCGGGCGACAACCGGCTCAGCACCGTCGAGGAACCGGAGCACCACCGACGTGTTGCGAACGCCGGTCGCCGCCTCGACCCCGGGAATCCGGCGGACCTCGGCCACCGCCGTCGACGAGATGCCCTGCGGCGCGGTCAGCACCCGGTCGGCCAGCATGCCGTCGCGGCTCTGCGTGACGGTCTGCCGCTGCAGGTTGTCCTGAAGAAACCAGATCGAACCGCCGAAGCCGATCGCCAGCACGAGCGCGCTCAGGACGACCGACATCCCGCGTGCGTTGACCCGCAGGTTGGCCGCCGCCAGTTCGCCGGGCGCCCGCCACACCGATCGCAACAGCGGCGACATGAGCCGGGCGGCGAACCCGTTGATCCAGGGCGCGAGCAGCGCGACCGCGAGCACGAGAAGGTAGAGCATGCCGACCGCTGTGGCCAGCGCGGCCGTGCCGGACAGCCCGGCTGCGAAGAACAGTGAGACCACGCCGGCGGCCATCGTGACCAGACCGGAGACGAGCCGGACCCGGGAGCTCCGAGCCGGTTCGACTGCGGCCTCGCCGAGCGCCTCGGCCGGGCGGATGCGGGCGATGCGTCGCGACGCCATCCAGGCCCCGCAGGCCGCCACCAGGACGGTCACCGCGACGGCGGCCGACGCGGCGAGCCCAGCGCCGACGATCGGAAAGTCAGCGGGCAGGAAGCCCCGGGTGACCAGTTGGTGGTGCACCCAGTGGGTGGACCAGAGGCCGGCGGGCACACCGAGCACGGCGGACGCCAGAGCGACGACGACCCCCTCGGCCACCACCAGCAGGCGGGCCTGGCGTGGGGTGGCGGCTACCGCCCGCAGCAGGGCCAGGTCTCGGCGACGATGCCGCACGGACAGGCCGATCGTGCCGGCCACCACGAGGACGATCAGCAGGACCACGTAGCCGCCGAACGCCGAGCCGGCCGCGAGCAGGAACGAGCGAGCCTCGATGGAGTCGGACTGCTCGGCCCAGCCGCGGTCCATCCCGGTGTACGACTCGACGCCGGCCTGCCGGGCGATCCGGTCGATCGCCCCGTACGCGTCGCGGGAAGCCTGAACCTCGACAGCCGACGCGACGCCGCCCTCGGCTCCGACCAACCGGACCTCGGTGACGCCGGGGAGCGCGCGGATCTCATCGGCCAGCCCGACCGGGACGGTGCCTTCGGGCAGCGGCACCCGTGTGGTGGTCGTGTCGCCGAACTCCTTGGTGGTCACGGTCAGTTCCCGATGGGCGACCACCACGTCGGCCGCCGCGAACTGCTCGGGTGCGGGCCGGAACACCCGGGCGGACTGCACGAAGACCGCCAGGGTCAGCAGGATCATGACGCCACCGGCCAGGGCCACCAGGGTGGCGACGGCGGAGGCGGGGCGCTGCCGGAGCAGACGCAACGCGAGACCGGTCATCGGACGGCTCCCGTCATGCGCATGGTGGCCAGCACCTCGGCGATCTTCTCGGCGCCGAGGGGCGGCATGTCACGGACGACGCGACCGTCGGCCAGCACGAGCACGCGGTCGGCGTAGGCGGCGGCGACCGGGTCATGGGTCACCATCACCACCGTCTGGTGGAAGTCGTCGACCGCCGAGCGCAGCAGGGCCAGAACGTCGGCGGCGGACTCGGTGTCGAGCGCGCCGGTCGGCTCGTCGGCGAAGATCACGTCGGGTCGGACCGACAGTGCCCGGGCGATCGCGACCCGCTGCTGCTGGCCGCCGGAGAGCTGGGACGGCCGGCGCGACCGGCGGTCGGCCAACCCGACGCGCTCGATCACCTCGGCCAGCCATCGCGGGTCGGGCCGCTTGCCCGACAGCTTCGAGGGCAACTCGATGTTCTCGTCGACGGTGAGCGCGCCGACCAGGTTGAAGGCCTGGAAGACGAAGCCGATGCGGTCCCGCCGCAGTTCGGTCAGCCTGGTCTCGGAGAGCGTGGACAGCTCGGTGTCGCCGATCCAGACGTGACCCGACGTCGGCCGGTCGAGGCCGGCGGCGATCTGTAGCAGCGTGCTCTTGCCCGAGCCGGACGGGCCCATGACCGCCGTGAACGTGCCGCGGGCGAAGCTCGCGTCAACGCCGGCGAGCGCCACGACCGGCTCCCCGTCCGTGGCGTAGGTCCGGCTGACTCCTTCGACCCGGACCGCGACCATGTCGATCATCACTAGGCCTCTCGGTGTGCGCTTTTCGCTGACACCCAAGACGCTAGGTCGCCCGCCGGCCATGATCGATGAAGCCTGCGGGCATCTTCGGGTACAGCCTGCTGTACCTCGAGCTGGTCAGCGGGCCGTGATCGTCACTCAGGTTGGTAGACGTCGTGCTCGGCGTAGTAGACGACAGCTTCCGGCGCTGTCGGTTGTCGACCACCACGCCATAGCGACCACACCTCGATGGTTGCCCCAGCCCTTGACCCGCCGCGCCGGGGCTACTGCCCGGGCCGCGCACCGTCCGGCGCAACCGACCCGTACACGTGGCGGCGCACCAGGTCGTCCCGTTCCAGGATCACGTCCACGACCTGCCAGAACTCGGCGATCCTCGGGTGACTCAGCCCTTGTTCCCGGGTGAGCTTGCGCCCGAAGATCGCACTGTCGCCGGCAACCTCGCCACCGTTGACAAGCGTCGCGGCAGGGGCCGGGGAGCCGGCCACCGGACCGACCCGGCAGCCGAACGTGATGTGGTCGTCGAAGCGATCCTGACCCCACGTCCCCAAGATGGCGTCGATCCAGGCCTCGTGAACCCCGTTGTGGTGATAGCAGCTCGCGAAGTAGACAGCTATGGCGGTGTCGCCCTCGTAGATGTTGGCCCAGGTCCGGTCTGCCTGCGCGTCGCAGCACTGGCACACGAACTCGCGTACCTGGCGACTGCCCTCATCGATCACGAGATTCACGGCGGGAACACTAGTGGCAACGGCTCTGTTTGTCGCACTTCCGAATGGTCTGAGTCGTACCGTGATGCCGCTAGGGTGTAACGGATGAGCGACTACCTCCAAGTGTCAACGGCCACCGAGACACGCGAGGTCGGCGTACGGCTCGCGGAGGGTGCGGTCGCCGCCCGGCTCGCCGCGAGCGGGCAGGTGATCGGCCCCGTCACCAGTGTCTTCTGGCACCACGGTACGCAGGGCTCGGGCGAGGAGTGGCAGGTGCTGCTCTACACCACGGCAGAGCGATATCCGCAGTTGGAGCGGTTCGTCCTAGACGAGCATCCGTGGACCAACCCGCAGGTCAGTGCGGTTCCGATCGTCCAGGGTTCGACGGAGTACCTGGCGTGGTTGAGTCGTTCCGTCGAGGGCGCGGAGGCATAGCCGCCACGAGGGCCCGAAGATCGGCGACGCACGGCAGCCCGGTGTGCGGCTCCACGCGACGTAGGAAAGCGTCGATTCGCTGCCGTGGCCGGACGGACCCGACCCCGGAGGCAAGGCGGACGGCGCTTGCCGCAGTCTGGCACGCCTGCTCGATCTCGTTCGCGTCGAGATAGGCGTCAGCAAGCCAGGACAGATAAAGCGCCTTGTCGCGGGCCTGCGTGTCGCAGAAGGTCGCCAGAGCGCGCTCCAGCACCGGAATTGCGCGAAGCGGCCGATGGAGCACGGTCTGGCAGCGGCCGGTCATGATCTCGCCTTCTGTGCCGTCCACCCAGTACACCCAGTCCGGCTCGGGCCGGTCGTCGCGCTCGGCAAGAAGAGTCGTACCGGTTCCGAGATGCCGGTCGGCGGCCGGCGCATCGCCGGCGACAGCGGATGCCCAGGCAGCCCGCAGGTGCAGCATCGTCCGTACCCGTGGCGTCGCCGTGGCGCCGGCGGTCTCGCAGGCCGCGCTGGCCACGTCCGCACCCCGATGCCCGGTGGCAAGTTGCTGGTAAGCAAGGAATGCCATCCCGTTCGCCGTCAGCGAGTTGTCGTCGGCCTCCCGTGCGGCGGCAAGGCTGATCCGGAACTTGCCATCCGCGTCCGGATGGTCACCCGCGTCGAACGCCGCCCAACCGGCCAACTGCGCTTGCTCGGCGAGGACCGTCAGTAGTCGCCGGCCCGTGCGCGCCGCGTACACGCCGTTTTGGATCAGTCGCGTTGTCGTCTCCATCTCGGCCGCGTACATCTGACGGGTGTCAGCGCCGCCGAGATAGTTGTCGAGCCGGCGTAATCTCGCCGTGCGCTCAGCCAGCTGCCCAGGCGTGCCACTCCCGACCTGTCGACCGCGCGCGAGCAGGGTCTGTGGGAGCGCGGCGCTAAGGCCGGCAGCGGCGACGAAATCACGACGGCGGATGCCCTGACGCGTTGCAGCCAGTGCGGCCAGCTCACCCCCGGCGCGAAGAGCCTCGTCGACGTGTCGGGCGACCTGAGCGGTGGGCGGCTTCGCGCCGGTCTCCAGCTCGTGCAGGTATGACTTGCCGTAGTACGTGAGCTTCGCGAGCTCACGCAACGACACACCACGCTGCCCGCGAAGCTGACGCATGCGCTCCGAAAACGACGCTTCAGTCATCGCGATCACCTCAAGTCGACTGGTGGCAGCTCCCTTACCCTGCGGGTCAAGGATTGCCATCCGTCACGCTAGCGCTGCCGACTGTCGCCGTCACGTCTGAACTATTGGCAGCGCCGTCCGCGGACGGGCGGAGGCACCCGTATACCTGAGCCGTTACTTGGCGTCGTATTGATTCAGCCGATTGGCACAGTCGTTCAAACTTGACGAGATGTCCCGTGACCTGGGCTTGAAGGCTACTTCGTCCTCGGACGCTGGACTGTGGAAGTTCAGCGGCGACCCGGCCGGCCTTGTCGCGTGACTGCCGACCGGGTGCCACGCGCCGTTCAGGAGGCGCAGGTGTTGAGCATGCTCTGTAGCGCGGACTTCTCCGAGGACTGCAGGGTGAGGCTCCAGTTGTACTTCACGGTGATCCACATTTTGCTGTAGGTGCACCGGTACGACGACAGCGGCGGCTGCCAGGTGGAGGGGTCCTGGTCACCCTTGGCCTGGTTGACGTTGTCCGTGACCGCGATCAGTTGTGGGCGGCTGAGGTCGTTGGCGAAGCTCTGCCGGCGGCTGGTCGTCCACGAGTTGGCACCGGAGCGCCACGCTTCGGCAAGCGGCACGACGTGGTCGATGTCGACGTCGGAGGCCGCCGTCCAGGTCGCTCCGTCGTACGGGCTGTACCAGCGGCCCGAGGTGGCCGCACAGGAGCTGTCGACGACCACAGAGGTGCCGTCGCGCTTGAGGACCTGCTCCCGAGTGTTGCAGCTGCCGCTGATCGTGATCCAGTGGGGGAACAGGTCACGGGAGTAGCCGCTGGTCGAGCCTTGTGACGCCACGGTCAGGGCGTTGAGCTGTGACTGCGCCGTCGCTTTCGACGGGATTCCGGGGGGCGTGGCCGAAGCGGGCTGCGCGTTCACGACGGCCAGGCAGGTCGCCGCGAGGGCGACGACCGCGAGGACGGCGGCGCGGTGCATTGCATGCGGGAAGGACGTGGCAGAGGGCGCGATCGGCATGGGCGGCAGCCTTTCGTCAGGGGATGGACTGCAACCGTCCCCAACGATCATGTCGATCGAAGGCCATATCCGTAACGGATGCCGGTCCGGTCATCGACCATTGGGCATCCCCGGCGTCCACACTCCGCTTGACCGCCGTCAATTCGTAGACCAGGTCGTAGCTCACGACGATGGGCCGTGGCCACCGACCGTTACTTGGCGTTGAAGTAGCTCGCCTCCGGGTGGTGGACCACGATGGCGTCGGTGGCCTGCTCCGGCATGAGCTGGAACTCCTCCGACAGCTCGACGCCGATCCGCTCGGCGCCCAACAGGTCCACGATCTTCGCCCGGTCCTCCAGGTCGGGGCAGGCCGGGTAGCCGAACGCGTACCGGCAGCCCCGGTAGTCGTTGCGCAGGATGCCGGCCAGGTCCTGCGGGTCGTCGTGCCCCAGCGGACGCCCGTCGGGCAGGGTCAGCTCGGCGCGTACGCGTCGGTGCCAGTACTCGGCGAGGGCCTCGGTGAGCTGCACGGAGAGCCCGTGCACCTCCAGGTAGTCGCGGTACTCGTTGCGGGCGAACAGCTTCGCCGCGTACTCACTCACGGGTTGCCCGACCGTGACCAGTTGCAGCGCGACCACATCGAGCTGGTCGCCCTTGGGCCGGAAGAAGTCCGCGAGGCAGAGCCGTCGCTCCTGGCGCTGGCGGGGGAACGAGAACCGGGCGCGCTCCGCGTGCCCGTTCTCGTCGAGCACCACCAGATCATTTCCTTCGGAGTACGCGGGGAAGTAGCCGTACACCACGGCTGCCTCAAGGACCTGGTCGGCGATCAGCCGGTCCAGCCAGTACCGCAGACGCGGCCGACCCTCGGTCTCGACCAGCTCGTCGTAGGAGGGGCCGTTGCCGCCCCGGGCGCCGTTGAGCCCCCACTGCCCGCGGAACGTGGCCCGCTCGTCGAGCAGCGCCGCGTAGTCCGCCATCGGAACGCCCTTGACGACACGCGTGCCGAAGAACGGCGGGGTGGGCACCTCCACGTCGACGGCCACGTCGGAGCGGACCGAGGAGTCGTGCAGCTCCGGCAGCGACTCGGTGACAAGCGTGCGCTGCCGCTCGCGACGGGCGCGACGGGTGGCGAGCGCCGCCTCGCGCTCCGGGTCGACGACCGGCGCGCCGCCGCGCTTCGCGGTCATCACGCGGTCCATGAGGGACAGCCCCTCGAACGCGTCGCGGGCGTAGTGCACCTGCCCGGGGTACGTCGACCGAAGGTCGTCCTCCACGTACGACCGGGTCAGCGCCGCCCCACCGAGCAGGACCGGCCAACGCTCGGCGACCCCGCGGGTGGCCATCTCGGCCAGGTTCTCCTTCATGATGACCGTGCTCTTGACCAGCAGCCCGGACATGCCGATCGCGTCGGCGCGGTGCTGCTCGGCGGCGTCGAGGATCGCGCTGATCGGCTGCTTGATGCCGATGTTGACGACCTCGTAGCCGTTGTTGGACAGGATGATGTCGACCAGGTTCTTGCCGATGTCGTGCACGTCCCCGCGCACGGTGGCCAGCACGATGCGGCCCTTGCCGCCGTCCTCGGTGGCCTCCATGTGCGGCTCCAGGTACGCCACGGCGGTCTTCATCACCTCGGCGGACTGGAGCACGAACGGCAGCTGCATCTGCCCGGAGCCGAACAGCTCGCCGACGACCTTCATGCCGTCCAGGAGGATGTCGTTGATGATCGACAACGGGGACCGACCGCCGGCCATCGCCTCGTCCAGGTCGGCCTCCAGGCCGTTGCGCTCACCGTCGACGATGCGCCGCTTGAGCCGCTCGTCCAGCGGCAGCGCCGCCAACTCCTGGGCGCGGGTGGCCCGGGCGCTCGTCACGTCGACGCCCTCGAACAGCTCCAGGAAGCGCTGCACCGGGTCGTACCCGTCGCGCCGCCGGTCGTAGACCAGGTCGAGCGCGACCTCGCGCTGCTCGTCGGGGATCTTCGACATCGGCAGGATCTTGCTGGCGTGCACGATCGCCGAGCTCAGACCGGCCTGGACGCACTCGTGCAGGAACACCGAGTTGAGCACCTGCCGGGCGGCCGGGTTGAGGCCGAAGGAGATGTTCGAGATGCCCAGGGTGAAGTTGACCCCCGGGTACCGCTGGGCGATCTCCCGGATCGCCTCGATCGTCTCGATGCCGTCGCGGCGGGTCTCCTCCTGCCCGGTGGCGATCGGAAAGGTGAGCGCGTCGATGAGGATGTCGGCGCGGTCCATCCCCCACCGGCCGGTCAGGTCGTCGATGAGCCGCGTGGCGACCCGGACCTTCCACTCCTTCGTCCGCGCCTGCCCCTCCTCGTCGATGAGCAGCGCCACCACCGCCGCGCCGTGCTCGCGCACAATGGGCATGACCCGGGCGTACCGGGAGTCGGGGCCGTCGCCGTCCTCGAAGTTCACCGAGTTGACCACGCAGCGGCCACCGAGCATCTCCAGGCCGGCCTCGACGACGGCCGGCTCGGTGGAGTCCAGCATGATCGGCAGCGTCGAGGCGGTGGCGAACCGGCCGGCCAGCTCGCGCATGTCCCGCGTGCCGTCGCGCCCGACGTAGTCGACGCACAGGTCGAGCAGGTGCGAGCCGTCGCGCGCCTGACTGCGGGCGATCTCGACACACGCGCGCCAGTCGGCGGCGAGCATGGCCTCCCGGAACGCCTTGGAGCCGTTGGCGTTGGTGCGCTCCCCCACCATCAGCACCGAGGCGTCCTGCGCGAACGGCACCGGGTGGTAGACCGACGAGACACCCGCCTCGTGGCGGGGCTCGCGCCCGGCCGCGGTGACGCCGTGCAGCCGCTCGGACAGCACCCGGATGTGCTCCGGAGTGGTGCCGCAGCAGCCGCCGATCAGCCCCACGCCGTACTCGGAGACGAACCGTTCCAGGGCCTCGGCCAGCTCCACGGGAGTCAGCGGGAAGTACGCGCCGTCGGCCGTCAGCACCGGCAGGCCGGCGTTCGGCATCACCGACAGCGGGATCCGGGAGTGCTGCGACAGGTAGCGCAGGTGCTCGCTCATCTCGGCCGGGCCGGTCGAGCAGTTCAGCCCGATCAGGTCCACCCCGAGCGGCTCGATCGCCGCCAGGGCCGCGCCGATCTCGCTGCCCACCAGCATCGTGCCGGTCGTCTCCACGGACACGTGACAGATGATCGGGACCTGCTGGCCCAGCTCGGCCATCGCCCGCTTCGACCCGACGATCGCCGCCTTGACCTGCAACAGGTCCTGGCAGGTCTCGATGATCAACGCGTCCGCGCCGCCGGCGATCAGGCCGGCCGCGTTCTCCTGGTACGCGTCGCGCAGGGTCGCGTAGCCGGCGTGCCCGAGGGTGGGCAGCTTGGTGCCCGGGCCGATCGAGCCGAGCACGAAGCGGGGCCGCTCCGGCGTACTGGCCGCGTCGGCGGCCTCCCGGGCGATCCGCGCGCCCGCCTCGGACAGCTCGCGGATGCGCTGCGGGATGTCGTACTCGCCGAGGTTGGCCAGGTTCGCGCCGAACGTGTTGGTCTCCACGCAGTCCGCGCCGGCGGCCAGGTACGCGTCGTGCACGCCCCGCACCACGTCCGGGCGGGTGACGTTGAGGATCTCGTTGCACCCCTCGAGGCCGTCGAAGTCGTCGAGCGTGAGGTCGGCGGCCTGCAACATGGTGCCCATCGCCCCGTCGGCGATGAGGATCCGATCGGCCAGCACATCCAGCAACGAAGTCCGCACCCGTTCAGGTTAGTGCGGTCCCCGCGGAAGCCGAGCGCCCTCCGCGCCCGATCCCATATTGTGTCAGCCGGATCACGCTGTCCGGTTCGCGGCCGTATGCCGGGTCGTGGAGCGGGCGGACCGGCGCGGCCGACAAGCCGCATCCCTGCCCGACACGTAGGCTGGCGGACGTGAAGGAGAACAGGGACGCCATCGTGCACCACGGTCCGACAACCGGGCGCGGTCCCGATGCCGGCCGCGACGAGCAGGGTGAGGTGACGGCGTGACCGAGTTCGACGGACTGCCGGTACTGCGGTCCCCCGTGGCCATCGCCGCCTTCGAGGGCTGGAACGACGCCGCCGACGCGTCCACCGCCGCCGTCGAGCACCTGGAACAGGTCTGGAACGCCCGGCAGATCACCGAACTGGACCCGGAGGACTTCTACGACTTCCAGGTCAGCCGGCCGACCATCACCATGGCCGACGGGGAGACCCGCCGGGTGGAGTGGCCGACGACGCGGTTCATGGTGGCGAGCCCCGAGGGCACCGACCGCGACGTGGTGCTGATCCGGGGCATCGAGCCGAGCATGCGCTGGCGGACGTTCTGCGAGCAGGTCCTGGAGATCTGCCACAGCCTGGAGGTGGAGCGGGTCGTGCTGCTCGGCGCGTTGCTGGCCGACGTGCCGTACACCCGGCCGCTGCCGATCAGCGGCAGCGCCTCCGACGCCCAGGCCGCCGAGCGCTACCAGCTCACCCCGACCCGCTACGACGGGCCGACGGGCATCGTCGGCGTGCTGCACGACGCGTGCGCCCGCGCCGAGGTCGACGCCGTCTCGTTCTGGGTGCACGTGCCGCACTACGCCAACAACCCGCCCTGCCCCAAGGCCACCCTCGCCCTGCTGCACCGGGTCGAGGAGGTCGTCGACCTGCCGGTGCCGATGGCCGACCTGGCCGAGGAGTCCGCCGAGTGGGAGCAGCGGGTACGCAGCGCCGCCGAGCAGGACGCCGAGCTGGGCGAGTACGTCCGTGAGCTGGAGGAACGCGTCGGCGACGAGGGCATCACCCCGTTGACCGGTGACGAGATCGCCCAGGAGTTCGAGAAGTACCTGCGGCGTCGGGGCGGTTCGGCCGGCCCTACCGCCGGCTCCTGGTAGCTGCTCTTCCGTACGGGCCCTCGAACCTCTTCTGGTTCGGGGGCCCGTACCTGTGTTCGGAGCCCGTTTCCGCGTGTCCGGGGTGGCGCCGTCACAACCGCTAGGGCATCCTAGGAACCTAGATGTGATCAAGGAGGCGGGTGTGCAGATCAACCCCGGCGCCGCCGAGTTTCCCCACCGGCAGATCGCCGCGCAGCTCAAGGCCCAGGTCCGCCGCGGCGACTGGGGGCCGGGCGAACGACTGCCGTCCATCCCGGCCATCGCCGAGATGTTCGGCGTCGCGAAGCAGACCGTGCAACGCGCCGTCGACCAACTGCGGGTCGAGGGCATCCTGATCACCAAACCCGGCTCCGGTACGTACGTCCGGGGCACCCGGCGTCGACTGAACCGCCTCTCCCGGGGCCGGTACGGCGGGTTCCGCGGCTACCACACCGACCTCGCCGCCCGGTACCGCCAGCAACTCGTCTCCGTCGGCCTCTCCCCCGCACCCGCCGAGGTCGCCGACGCGTTCGGCGTCTCCGACGGCACCAACCTGCTCTGCCGTCGCCACCTCGTCCGCACCGACGACTCCCCCGTCGAGGTCGGCGCCTCCTGGTTCCTCCCCCGCGACACCGACGGCACCTCGCTGGAGCGCGCCGAGGCGTTCGGCCGGCCGCTCTACCAGGAGGCCGAGGAGGCCACCGGCCGCCGGTACGCCTCTGCCACCGACACGATCAGCGCCCGCCAGCCCAGTCGGGAGGAGGCCGAGACGCTCCAGATCCGGCCGGACACCCCGGTGCTGCACCTGCTGCACGTCGCGTACGACAGTCACCGCAAGCCCATCGAGGTCGCCCAGGCCACCTGGCCCGGCCCGATGACCACCCTCACCGAGGAGTACAAGATCCCCGGCCCCACCGCAGACCCCGACCCCGACCCCGGCCTGGTCCTGGGCTAACCCCGCCCCGCCCCAGCCCAGCCCGCCCGGCCCAGCCCCGCCCGGCCCAGCCCGGCCCGGCCCGGCCCGGCCCAGCCCGGCCCAGCCCCGCCCAGCCCCAGCCCCAGCCCCAGCCCCGCCCCGCCCCGCCCCGCCCCGCCCCGCCCCGCCCCGCCCCGCCCCGCCCCGCCCCGCCCCGGCGATCTTGCACTTTCTGTGGCCGCTTTGCCCCGTGTGGCTACTTTTGCGACGACAGAAAGTGCAAGATCGGCGGCGAGGTGAGGATCTTCGTGTCGATCATGGAGTTGTGGTGCTTCGCATAAGGGGCGCAGCGCCTCACAACGGTCACCACAACTCCATGATCGACGCTGACGGGTGGGCGCAGCCGCCGCGCGCCGGGCGGCGACCGGGAACGCCGGTCAGCGCGGGAAGCGCGGGGTCACGCGGCAAGCGCGGGGTCACGCGGCAAGCGCTAGGCGCGCGGCAAGCGCTAGGTGCGCAGGAAGCGCTGGGCCGCGCAGGAAGCGCGGGGTCGCGGGAGGTGGTTACAGGCGGATGCCGAGGAGGGCGTCTACCGTCTTGGCGAAGAGGGCCGGGGCTTCGGGGTCGTCCGTGGTACCGGACAGGGCCGCGTCGGCCCAGTTGTCGGCCACCGCCAGGGCGCCGGGGGTGTCGAGGTCGTCGGCCAGTCTGGCGCGTACACCGGCCAGCAGCTCGGCCCCGGACGGCCCGGCGGGCGCGGCGGCGGCCCGCCGCCAACGGTCCAGGCGCTCCTGCGCGACCGTGAGCAGCTCGTCGGTCCAGGTCCGGTCGCTGCGGTAGTGCCCGGAGATCAACGCGAGCCGGATCGCCATCGGGTCGACCTTGTCGGCGCGCAGCCGGGAGACGAAGACCAGGTTGCCGCGGGACTTGGACATCTTCTCGCCGTCCAGACCGATCATCCCGGCGTGGACGTAGTGCGTGGCGAACGGCGTCTGCCCGGTGAGTCGTTCGGCATGTGCGGCGGACGCCTCGTGGTGCGGGAACAGCAGGTCGTTTCCGCCGCCCTGCACGTCGATCCGGTCGCCGAGCAGGTTCAGCGCGATGACCGCGCACTCGATGTGCCAGCCCGGACGGCCCGCACCCAGCTCCCCGCCCGGCCAGGACGGCTCGCCCTCGCGCGCCCCACGCCACAGCAGCGGGTCGAGGGGGTCGCGCTTGCCGGCCCGGTCGGGGTCACCGCCGCGCTCGGGGAAGATCTCCAGCATCTGCTCGCGGGTCAGGTTCGACTCGTAGCCGAACCGGCCGGTGGCGGAGATGTCGAAGTAGACGTCGCCGGTGCCATCGTCGAGCCGGTAGGCGGCACCGTCCTTGAGCAGCACCTCGACCTTGTCGGCGATGTCCGGGATCGACTCGACCGCGCCCACGTAACGCTCCGGCGGGATGATCCGCAGCGCCTCCATGTCCTCGCGGAACAGGGCGGTCTCCCGCATCGCCAGGACCACCCAGTCCTCGCCGTCGCGGGCGGCCCGCTCCAGCAGCGGATCATCGATGTCGGTGACGTTCTGCACGTAGCGCACCGGTCGGCCGGCGTCGCGCCACATCCGCTGCACGAGATCGAACGTGATCATGGTGGCGGCGTGACCGAGGTGGGTGGCGTCGTACGGGGTGATGCCGCAGACGTACATGCTCGCGGCATCGGCCGGGTCGCTCGGGTGGACACCCTGCCGCGCCGAGTCGTACAACGCCAACGGCTCGCCCCGACCCGGCAGCCGTGGCACCTCGTGTCCCGCCCAAGACTCCATGGCCTCAGCCTAACCAGCCCTCAGGCGACACCGGGATGCCCCACGGGTGATCAAGATGACAGCAGAGTCACATGGGTGGCCAGGGTATCGCCGGCCAGTCCTCCGGAGGCTGCGGGAAGCGGCCGGTCTGCCGCAACTTCTCGACGCGGGCGGCCAGTTCGTCGATCTCGCTGATCGTCAGGTGCTCGGCCAGCTCCTCGCCGAGCGCGCCGGCGATCTGCGCGCCGAGCCCGTCGAGCACCTCCATGGCGTCCGGCGGAACCTGCTTGCCGGCCCAACCCCAGAGCACCGTACGGAGCTTGTCCTCGACGTGGAAACTCACCCCGTGGTCCACGCCGTAGATCCGGTCGTCGGCGCCGACGAGCACGTGCCCGCCCTTGCGGTCCGCGTTGTTGATCACGGCGTCGAGCACGGCGAGACGGGCCAGCCGTGGATCGTCGGCGTGCGCGAGGGCGTACGCGGCACCGTCGTCGTCCCGGGCCGCCGCGATCGGGAACCAGCGCGGGGGGACCTCCTCGGCCGGCACGAACCCGACCAGCGGCTCCGCGTCCTCCGGCTCGTCGATCCAGAGTTGGCACGAACCGGGGCCGAACGGACCGTCGCGCAGCACGGTCGGCGGCACCAGGTCCCATCCGGTGGCGTTGGAGACCAGGTACGCCGACACCTCCCGGCCGGCGAGGGTGCCGTCCGGGAAGTCCCACAGCGGGCGCTCCCCGCGTACCGGCTTGTAGACACAGCGGGCCGTGACGCCGTCGAGGGTCAGGATGCCCCGCAGGGTGGTGTTCGACGCGTCGACCAGCCGACCCTCCAGATCGAGGGTGCCGTCGCGGAGCAGCCGCAGCGCGGCGTCACCGTCGCGCAGAGGCTGGAGGCCGGACAAGGTCACCGGTGGTAACCGTTGTGCCGCGGGCACAGGTGCCCGGCGGGGTCCAACGGCTGGCCGCACAGCGGGCACGGCGGCCGGCCCGCGTTGACCACGCGCCGGGCCCGCTCGATGAACTGGCGGGTGGCCTGCGGGGTGAGCCGTACCCGCAGCCGGTCCAGGTCCTCGTCCGGCTCCTCGTCCTCGTCCTCGTCCTCGTCGTCGTCATCCTCGTCGCCCAGCTCGACCTCGGGCTCGACCTCGCCGGCCGCGATCGCCTCGATCACCACGGTCGCGGTGTCGACGTCGAAGGCCAGCCCGAGCGTCCCGACCCGGAACTCCTCGTCGACCGGGGTGTCCAGCGGCTCGTTGTCGCCGATCACCGGCGCCAGCTCGGGCAACTCCACCCCGAAGCGACGCTGGGCCTCGGTGAGCAGCTCCTCCAGCTTCTCGGCGAGCAGGGACACCTGGACCTTCTCCAGCGCGACGCTGACCAGCCTGCCGCCGCCGCGGGCCTGCAGGAAGAACGTGCGCTCCCCCGGCGGCCCGACAGTCCCGGCGACGAACCGCTCCGGCGGTTCGAAGGCGTGCACCTGGTGGGTCATACCCACGACCCTATCCGGCCCACCATGGCATCGCGCACCCCACCGACCCGAATCGCCGCAGGGGCAACGCGCCCGGTGTAGCGGCGGCCACACCCGGGCGTGGCGGTCCCCGGCGTCGCGGTCCCCGGCATCGCGGTCCAGCGCATCGCGGTCCCGGGCATCGCGATCCCGGGCGTCGCGGTCCCGGGCGTCGCGGTGGCGGGGGGCGGTGGGGTTACGGCGTACCTCACCGGGCCGCGCCCGCCCCACCGCCTACGGCGGCGTCCGAGTCGGCCGCCCGCGCGGTCCGCCGACGCCGCTTGCGCGGCGGCGGGACCAGCGCGGCGAGGTCACCGCCCGTGTCGTTGAGCCGGACCAGGAAGGGCCGCAGCGGCGTGAAGCGGATCGCGGTCACCGACGCCGGATCGGCCACGATCCGCTGAAAGGCATCCAGGTGTACGCCGAGAGCGTCCGCCACGATGGCCTTGATCACATCGCCGTGGCTGCACGCCAGCCAGACCGCCTCGGGCCCGTGCTCGGCGTTCACCCGGGCGTCCCAGTCGCGGACAGCCGCCACCGCGCGGGCCGCCATCGCCGCCATCGCCTCGCCCTGCGGGAAGACCGCCGCGCTGGGGTGCTGCTGGACCACCGGCCAGAGAGGCTCCTTGGCGAGCTTCTTCAGCGGCTGCCCCTCCCAGCTTCCGTAGTCGCACTCGATCAACCCCTCCTCGACCACCGGCGTGGCCTGGGGCAACGCCAGTTCCAGGGTCTGCCGGCAGCGGATCAGCGGACTGGTGACGACCGCCGCCAGGGGCACCGCCCGCAACCGTTCGCCGACCGCGGTGGCCTGGGCGCGCCCGGTGTCGTCCAGCTCGACCGGCTGCCGGCCGGCCAGGCCGCCGACGGCGTTCGCGGTGGTACGGCCGTGTCGCAGAAGCAGAAGGGTCGCCACACGATCACCCTAGGCCTCCCCGGTACGTCCCGAGTGCCACGGGTTCCGGCCACGCCGCCCCAATCGGCTTGATCGACGTGGCCCTCGATCGGCGTGATCGACACGCCCCCGATCGGCGTGATCGACGCGGCCCCGATCGGCGTGATCGACGCGGCCCCGATCGGCGTGATCGACGCGGCCCCGATCGGCGTGATCGACGCGGCCCCGATCGGCTTGATCGACACGACTTCGCCGATGTGGGGGTGTCGACCGGTCCCGGATACCCCGAGTTCGGCGAACTCGAGTCGATCACCCTGACCGATCACCCCCGCTGGGCGCGATGTCCGGTTGTGGGGCCCGTGTGGTGACAGGCCGCACGCGTGGGCCGGAATCGTGGCGGTCCGGGGGTCGTTACACACCCTGACGATCGCAGGACCACGGGCCGCCCGCCTGCGGGAATGGCCCCGGCTCCCGGGTCGTTACACCCGGACCGGCCGCCGCGAGGCATCCGCCCGCAGGCCGCAAGGCTCCGGGAATGTCCCGGCCAGCAGGTCGTTACACACAGACCGCCATGGGCCTCCCGCCTGCGGGATTGACCCCGGCCCCCGGGTCGTTACACACGGACCGGCCGCCGCGAGGCACCCGCCCGCAGGCCGCCAGGCCCCCGGGAATGACCCCGGCCAGCCGGTCGCGTTACACACAGACCGCCACGGGCCGCCCGCCTGCGGGAATGGCCCCGCCCCCCGGGTCGTTACACACGGACCGGCCGCCGCGAGGCACCCGCCCGCAGGCCGCGAGCCCCGGGAATGACCCCGGCCAGCCGGTCGTTACACACAGACCCGGCGCCCGAGCCCCCCGGCTCGCAGGCCGCCGCCCCCAAGACTTTGCTTCGCAAGCGCCCGGACGAGGTGCGCACACCCCGCATCACCGATCCCCCCAACGGTGACATCTGGGTGTTTCCTACCCCCGAAGGAGCAACCCCCCATGAACACGATCTTCCGCAAGAGCATGCTGTCCGTTGCTGGTCTCGCGTTCGCCGGTGGCGTCTTCGCCGGCCCCATCGCCGCCCACGCCAACCCGGTCGACGCCAAGCCCGCTACCGCCGCAGCGGTGCAGGCCGCGGCGCCGAAGCCGCAGGGCGACCAGTCCCACATCACCCTCAACGACGAGCAGACCGCCAACGCCAAGGCCATCATCGCGGCCACGAAGAAGGCCGGCCTGCCCGAGCGCGCCGCGGTCATCTCCATCGCCACCAGCCTGCAGGAGTCGAAGCTGGAAAACCTGGGCCACCTCGGCGACGCCAACGACCACGACTCCCTCGGCCTGTTCCAGCAGCGCCCGACCAGCGGCTGGGGCACCCCCGAGCAGATCACCAACCCCGAGTACTCCACCACCGCGTTCCTCAAGGGCCTGCGCCAGGTCGACGGCTGGCAGGACATGCCCCTGACCGACGCCGCGCAGACCGTGCAGGTCTCCGCCTACCCCGACGCCTACGCCCAGTGGGAGCAGCAGGCCACCGACCTCGTCGCCCACCACTGGAACAGCTAAGAGCTCAAAGCCGATGGCCGGCACCCGACAACGGGCGCCGGCCATCGCCGTACCTCCAGATCTTGGACAGTTACCGTCCCGACCTGACGGAAACTGTCCAAGATCTGAAGGCGCAGGCCGTCTCAGGTGGCGCTGATCGTGCCGGTCAGCAGCAGGGCCAGGACCAGGGTGCCCAGCGCCACCCGGTACAGCACGAAGACGTACAGGGTGTGGTGGGCGACGTAGCGCAACAGCCAGGCGATGGCGGCGTAGCCGATGCCGAACGCGATGGCGGTGGCCACGATCATCTGGGCGACCGAGGGCGCGGACGTACCCGGGGCGGACGGTTCGAAGACGTCCCCGAGGCTGAACACCCCGGACATCACCACCGCCGGGATGGCCAGCAGGAACGAGTACCGCGCCGCCGCCTCCCGGGTGAGGTTGAGCAGCAGGCCGGCGGTGAGCGTCCCCCCGGAGCGGGACACGCCGGGAACCAACGCCATCGCCTGGGCGAAGCCCATCACGATGCCGTCCTTCATCCGGAAGTTCTCCAGCGTACGGGTCTGCCGACCCCAGTACTCGGCGAACGCCAGCACGAAGGCGAACACGATCAGCGTGGTGGACACCACCCAGAGGTTGCGCCCGGCCGTCTTGATCTGGTCCTTGAAGAGGAACCCGAACAGCCCGATGGGGATCGAGCCGACGATCACGTACCAGCCCATCCGGTAGTCGAGGCTGGAACGCACCGACTTGTCCTTGAGCCCGACCAGCCAGGTACGGGTGATCCGCCAGATGTCCTTCGCGAAGTAGATCAGCACGGCGGCCTCGGTGCCGAGCTGGGTGACCGCGGTGAACGAGGCGCCCGCGTCGCGGTCGAAGAAGATCGCCGAGGTGATCCGCAGATGCCCCGACGAGCTGACCGGCAGGAACTCGGTCAGCCCCTGGACGATGCCCAGGACGATGGCCTCAACCCAGGTCACTCGCCGACTCCCGAGAGCTCGAGAGCCTCGGCGACGGTCCGCAGGGTCTGCACGCCGCTGTCCCGGTCGGCCACGAACAGGGTCACCGACAGCGTGGTGACGCCGGAGGCGGCGTACTCGCGCATCCTTTCGGCGATGCGCTCCTTCGGGCCGAGCAGCGACGTGCGGTCGATGAACTCCATGGGTACGGCGGCGGCGGCGTCGCGCTGGCGCTTGGCCAGGTAGAGGTCCTGGACCTCCCGGGCGGCGTCGCCGTAGCCCATCCGGGTGGCGAGCTGGTTGTAGAAGTTCTGCTGCCGGCTGCCCATCCCGCCGACGTAGAGCGCGGCGTACCAGCGGACCAGCTCGGCGCAGGAGGCGACGTCGTCGCCGACGACGACCGGCACGGACGGCACCACGTCGAAGCCGGCCAGTTCCTTGCCGGCCTTGGCCCGACCGGCGGAGACGGCGGCGAGGTGCTCGTCGGCGAACTCCGGGGCGTAGAACACGGCGAGCCAACCGTCGGCGATCTCGCCGGCCAGTTCCAGGTTCTTCGGGCCGACGGCGGCCAGGTAGATCGGGATGTGCTCGCGGGGCGGGTGGAAGCCCAGTCGCAGGGCCTTGCCGGGGCCGTCGGGCAGCGGCAGGGTGTAGTGCTCGCCGTCGTACGCCACCTCCTTGCGGGCGATGGCCAGCTTGACGATGTCGACGAACTCCCGGGTGCGGCCGAGGGGCTTGGCGAACCGCACGCCGTGCCAGCCCTCGGAGACCTGCGGGCCGGAGACGCCGAGGCCGAGCCGGAAGCGGCCGCCGGAGAGGGCGTCGATGGTGGCGGCCGTCATCGCGGTGGCCGCCGGCGTACGGGCGGGGATCTGCATCACCGCCGCGCCCACGTCGATCCGTTGCGTCTGGCCGGCCATCCAGGCGAGCATGCTGGGCGAGTCGGAGCCGTACGCCTCCGCCGCCCACACCACCGAGTAGCCGAGGCGGTCCGCCTCCTGGGCCAGCGCCAGGTGGTCGGCGGGCGTACTCCACGCTGTCTGGTATCCGAGGCTGAGCCCGAGTCGCACTGGTCCTCCCCCATCCGTGGCACAGGTCGCACCAGGTTACGCAATGCCGAAAACGGACCCGATCACCGGCTCACCGCCAATGATCCCCCGTCCGTCGCGGTGCCTCGCGGAGGCGGAACCGGCAGAACCGGCAGAGATGACGGGAGCGAGGATATCGGTGGCGGCGGGTTCGAAATAAGGTTCACCCATGCAACAGCGACCGCTCGGCCGAAGCGGGCTGGCGGTTTCGCGGCTCGCGCTCGGCACCATGACCTGGGGCCGGGACACCGACGCCGACGATGCGGCCGCCCAGCTGAAGAGTTTCCTGGACGCGGGCGGCAACCTGATCGACACCGCCGACGTGTACGGCGACGGTGACGCCGAGTCCGTGATCGGATCGCTGCTGGGCACCCTCGTCCCGCGCGAGGAGCTGCTGATCGCCACGAAGGCGGGGTTGCGCCCGGGCAACGCCCGGCGGCGCGACGGCTCCCGGGGCCATCTGCTGCGCACCCTCGAGGCGTCGCTGCGTCGGCTCGGCACCGACCACGTCGACCTGTTCCAGGTGCACGGGTACGACCCGGACACCCCCCTGGAGGAGACCCTCGGGGCGCTGGACCACGCGGTGGCCAGCGGCAAGGTCCGTTACGTGGGGGTGTCGAACTTCTCCGGCTGGCAGACCGCGCGGGCCGCCGCCTGGCAGACGGCCTGGCCGGGCCGGGCGCCGGTGGTCGCCGCCCAGGTGGAGTACTCGCTGCTGGAGCGGGGGGTGGAGCGGGAGGTCCTGCCGGCCGCCGACGCGCTGGGCCTCGGCGTGCTGCCGTGGTCGCCGCTGGGTCGGGGGGTGCTCACCGGCAAGTACCGGCACGGGCGGCCGGCGGACTCGCGGGCGGCGTCGGCGCACTTCGAGCGCTTCGTCTCCACGTACCTGGAGCCGCGCTGCTCGAGCATCGTGGAAGCGGTGGCGACCGCGGCGGGCGGGCTCGGGGTGTCGCCGCTGGAGGTGGCGCTGGCCTGGATCCGGGACCGGCCCGGGGTGACCGCGCCGATCCTGGGCGCCCGCACCGTCGGCCAGCTGCTCGGTGCGTTGCAGGTCGAGCGCATCACGCTGCCCGAGGAGATCACCACCGCGCTGGAGGACGTCTCGTCGGTGCCGGTCGGCTACCCCGAGCGCGACGGGTGACCCGAGCTGGTCCGGGCGGCGGGAAGCGCCCGCCGACGGCCAGGACGGCACGAACCACGCGCGGCAGCGGCGTTGGTCACCCCTGAGGGGGTGGCGGACGACCGCAGGGCTGGGCAGCATGGACGGCATGGACTACGAGTACGCGCCGCTGCGGCTGCCGCCGAACGTCGACCGGTTGACCGCAGCGGCGCAGTTGGCGATCCAGGCGGAGTTCTCCGGATGGGAGTTGGCCCGGGTACGGCTGTTCCGTGACGGCACGCGGCAGGTCATGCTGCGTCGTCGGCGGGTCAACCAGCCGCAGCCGGGCCTGTCGTACTGACCGACACCCGGCGGGACACCGCGACGAAACGCCCGGGGCCCGAACCGCGCTAGGTCGAGCCCCGGGCGTCGCACGGCCCTTAGTGCTGGTGCCCGGCGTGGTCGTGGTCGTCGTCGTCCAGCTCGAGGAACGGGTGCTCGTCGAGCCGACCGACGAGCCGGTCGTCACCGGCCGGCTGGAACGGGCCGACCGCGTCGTCGTCGTCGAACGACTCCAGGTCGACCGGGGTGCCCACCTCGCTGACCATCACCACCCCGTCGAGCGGTTCCAGCTCCGGGACGTCCAGCGCGCCGAGCGAGCCGTCGCCGCTCTGCAGCAGCTCCAGCACCGCCTCGCCGACGCCCTCCACCGGTGCCGGCTCGTCGTCCTCCGGGGTGCCCTCGCGGCGGGCCGCCTCGGCCGCCCGCAGCAGCGCGGAGATGCTCGGCACCCGGTAGTCGCGGCGTTGCCGCACCGAGATCACACGGGGGTGCGGGTCGCTGGCCTCGACGTTCTCGCCGCCGAAGCGCTCGTCGGCCTCGTCCGGGTCGATCGAGTCGACGTCCCACGGCGTGACCTCACCGAAGGCGTCGAGGAGCTGCTCGTCGTAGGCGAAGGAGGCGTTGTTCAACGCCACGTACGCCTGCCAGACGTCGTCGTCGTCGACGCGGCCTTGCGCGGCGCGTACGGCGGCCAGGTGGTGGCGGGCCGCTTCGATCACCCGCTCGAGTGCGGCGTCCAGCTCACCGTGCTGGTCGGTCATGTGGGGCAGTCCCTTCACGATGGGGAGGTAACGCGGACACTGCTAGCAGGTGCGGAGGAACCGGTCCAGAACCCGCACGCCGAACTGTAGTCCGTCGACCGGAACGCGCTCGTCGATGCCATGGAACAGCGCGGAGAAGTTCAGGTCGGCGGGCAGCCGCAGCGGCGCGAACCCGAAGCATCGGATGCCGAGCGTCGAGAACGCCTTCGCGTCGGTGCCGCCGGAGAGCATGTACGGCACCGGCCGCGCGCCCGGGTCCTCGGCGCGCAGCGCCGCCGACATGGCCTCGACGAGGTCGCCGTCGAAGGTGGTCTCCAACGCGGGCTGTCGCTGGACGTACTCGATGTCGATGTCCGGGCCGACCAGCTCGCGCAACTGCCGCTCCAGCAGCTCGGACTGGCCGGGGAGGCTGCGGCAGTCGATGGTCGCGGTGGCGCGGCCGGGGATGACGTTGTCCTTGTAGCCGGCGGCGAGGCGCGTCGGGTTGGCGGTGTTGCGGATGGTCGCCCCGATGATGTTGGCGATCGGGCCGAGCTTGGCGATGGCGACCTCCGGGTCCTCCGGGTCCAGCTCGATGCCGAGCAGGTCGGAGACCTCGGTCAGGAACGCCCGTACGGTGTCGGTGACCACCACCGGGAAGCGGTGCCGGCCGATGCGGGCCACGGCCTCGGCGAGGGCGGTGACCGCGTTGTCGTCGTGCACCATCGAACCGTGCCCGGGCCGACCCTTGGCGTGCAGCCGCAGCCAGTCGATGCCCTTCTCGGCGGTCTCGATGAGGTAGAGGCGCTGGCTGTCGTTGACCGAGTAGGAGAACCCGCCGACCTCGCCGATCGCCTCGGTGCAGCCGTCGAAGAGGTCGCGGTGGTTCTCGACCAGGAAGCGCGCGCCGTAGTCGCTGCCCGCCTCCTCGTCGGCGGTGTACGCGAGGACGATGTCGCGCGGGGGCCGGACTCCGGTGCGCTGCCAGTGCCGCACCACGGCGAGCACCATCGCGTCGAAGTCCTTCATGTCGATGGCGCCGCGACCCCACAGGTAGCCGTCACGCTGCTCGCCGGAGAAGGGGTGCACCGACCACTCGTCGGCGTCGGCGGGCACCACGTCCAGGTGGCCGTGCACGAGCAGGGCTTCCCGGCTCGGGTCGGCCCCGGGGATGCGGGCCACGACGTTCGCCCGGCCGGGCGCGGACTCGTGCAGGACCGACTCGACACCCACTTCGGCGAGCTTTTCCGCCACGTACTCGGCCGCGCGGCGCTCGCCGACGCTGGTGTCGTTGTCACCGGTGTTGGTGGTGTCGATGCGCAGCAGGTCGCGGCAGAGGTCCACGACCTCCGCGGTGGGGTCCGGTCGGGCGGAGGCGGCGTCGCTCGTCATCGCCCCTTCATACCAGCCCGTTGTTACCGGCGGGCCGGCGCACCGACGAGACGTGGCCGGGCATCCAGGCCGACGAATCGGGCGGCGGTTTCGCGGCGGCCGTGTTCGGGTACCGCCGCCCACGACCACACGTCCCCTGCCGGAGCTTCCGCCCGCCAGTCGAGGAGGGCATCATGTCCGCCGTTCCCCTACCCCCGTTGCCGCCCGCGCCCGCACCCGAGGAGGGTTACCGGCCCGGTGGCCGCAGCGTCGCCGAGATCGTGGACCGCGAGCACCGGCAGTTGCTGACCCTCGTGGACCAGTTGACCGGCCCGGACGCGACGCCGACCGAGGCGCTGGCGGTGCTCACCGCCGCGCTGTCGCGGCACATCTCCGCCGAGGAGCAGTACCTGCTGCCAGCGGTACGGGCGGCGCTGCCGGCCGAGGCCGGCCGGGTGGACGCGGAGATCGAGGGTGACGCGGCGCTGCTGTCCGCCCTGAAGGGGCTGAACGACGAGACCGTGACCGAGGTCGCCGAGCGGGTCCGCCGCCACGTCGACGGGGTGGGCGCGCTCGTCACCGAGCTGCGCGCGGTGGCGACCTCGGAGGAGCTGATCCGGCTGGGTAACCGGTTGGAGATCGCCGAGGAGGCCGCGCCGACCCGGCCGCACCCGGGCACCCCGGCCACGCCGCCGTGGAACCGGATCGTCGAGCCGGCGGTGGGCGTGGTGGACAAGGTGATGGACGCGGTGACGCGGCGGCCGACGTACCTCAAGGACCTGCCGGAGCCGCCGCGCGACTGACGGCGCGGGCCGCACCACGGAATGCATTCAATGTCACCGATCCACTCGGCCCCTTCCGCAGGCTGCGGCGTGGTCCTACCGTCACCGTATGAACCTGGAGCTGCGACACCTGCGGGTGGTCTGCGCGATCGCGGAGACAGGGAGTGTGACCAAGGCGGCGTCGGCGCTCGGGCTCGCCCAGCCGGCGCTGACCGCCCAGCTCCAGCGGATCGAACGGACGCTGGGCGGGCCGCTGTTCGACCGGGACCGGCGCGGCGCCCGCCCCACCGCCCTGGGTGAGCTGGTGCTCGCCCGGGCCCGGGTGCTGCTGCCAGCCATGAAGGGCCTACAGGACGAGGCGGCACGACTGGCCGGCGGCGGCGTGACGCCACGTGGCTATCGACTCGGTGGAGTGAACAGCCCGATCCTGGGCCGGCTGGTGCACCGGCTCGCCGCCGAGGAGCCGCCGGCCCAGATCACCACGTACGCGTCGTGGTCGGTGGACGAGCTGGCGCAGTTGGTGGCCGGCGGGCGGTTGGACTTCGCCCTCACCGGCGTCTGCGGCGACGCCACCCCGTCGGCCGAGTTCGGGTTGCGGTGGCGGGAGGTGGCCGTCGACCCGGTGCTCGTCCTGCTGCCGGCGAGCCACCCGCTCGCCGACCGGGACGAGGTGCGCCTGGGCGACCTGCGCCACGAGCAGTGGGTGGCGGCGCCCGGCGACGGCTGCTTCGGCGACTGTTTCGCCGCCGCCTGCGCCCGCGCCGGTTTCACCCCCAGGAAGCTGTACGAGACCGACATCCGCGGCTGCGTCGACCTGGTGGACGCGGGCGTGGCGGTGGCCCTGTGCCAGGCGACGTTCCGGCCGGTGACCGGTCTGGTCACCCGGCGGTTGGCCGGTGTCCCCCTGCGCTGGCGACTGATGCTGGGATGGCATCCGGACTCGTCCGCCGCCCGCGACGCGGAGTTACTGCTGTCCACGGCGAAGGCGGCGTACACCGACTCGCTGGCGTCGCACCCCACCTACCTGGACTGGCTGGTGCGCAACCCGGCCTTCGGCGTCCGGCAGCCCAGCGGGGTGTGAGACCTAGGTCGTGGCGGGCTCGGGGGCGGAGCGCGGCGTGAAGAAGCGGACGAGGTCGTCCGCCGCCGTCGGTGACAGCATCATCGCCTGGACCCGTGCGCACATCTCGGCGATCGGCTGGACCCGGGCGAACATCGCCTCCTCGTACGCCCGGATCGCCGCGTCCGGATCGCCGGCGTGGGTGACGAGTTCGCGGGCGAGTTCGGCGGCGTCCAGCATGGCCTGGTTGGCGCCCTCACCGACCGGGGGCATGAGGTGCGCGGCGTCACCGAGAAGGGTGATCCCCGGCCGGTGGGCCCAGCGCGCGCCGACCGGCATGGCCTCCACCCGGCGGGTGATCGGCGCGTCGTCGCCGGCGTCGATGAGGGCGGTGAGGCGCGCATCCCAGCCGTCGAACAGGCTCAGCAGGACACGCTTGTCCCGGTAGGCGTCGAGGTCACGATCGTCGGCGGGCAGGGAGATCCCGACCCGGATGCTGCCGTTGCCGAGGCGCTGCGCGGCAAGGATCTGGCGGACGCCGACGCACCACAGGTTTCCGGGGCCGACCAGTTCGACGAGATTCGGGTGACGTCGTTCGGCGTCGCTGATGGTCAGCTCCACGTGGCTGGACACGTGGGACAGTGGCGCGTCGGTCAGCAGCGGGCGGACGACCGACCGTGCGCCGTCCGCGCCGACGAGGAGGTCGCACTCGGCGCGATCGCCGCCGTCGAAGGTCAGCACGAAACCCCCGGCGGCTCGCGGCGTCGCCGCGACGAGGCGGCGCCCCCAGGCGACCGTGTCGGGCGGGAGCGCGTCGAGCAGAAGATCACGCAGGACGGTGCGGTCGATCTCCGGGCGTCCGTCGTACGAGCCGGGGCGCGGCGTGTGGTGCACGAGCGTACGGCCGGCCGGGTCGAGGATGCGGTGCTCCTCACCCTCGGGCCGCGCCGACGCCCGGAAGTCCCCGCCGAGGCCCGCCTCGGTGAGGGCGCGCTGGCCGGACTCCGGATGCAGGTCGAGCATCCCGCCCTGCGAGCGCGCGGACCGGTTCGCCTCGCGTTCGTGGACCACCGCCTCGACGCCGTGCAGGTGCAGGATCCGTGCCAGCGTCAGCCCGCCCAGGCCACCGCCCACGATCGCCAGTCGCATCGTCATGCTCCTTACCGTACGCTGTATTGTGTGGATACACCGTACGGTAGCGAAGTGGTGCCCTTGTGGGAACGGCCCGAGCCCCGCCCGCGGGCGACGCCGGTGCCGCTGAGCCGCGCGAAGATCGCCGAAACGGCGATCCGGCTGGCCGACGCGCACGGCCTGGACGGCCTGTCGATCCGCCGGCTCGCCAAGGAGCTCGCCGTCGGGCCGATGCGGCTCTACGACTACGTCGACAACCGGTCAGAGCTGCTCGACCTGATGGTCGACGCCGTCTACGCCGAGATCGCCGAGGCCGGCCCGCAGGCCGGGTGGCGCGCCACGGTGCTGACCATCGTGCGACGGACCCGGGTCGCCGCCCTCGATCACGAGTGGTTCTCCGACCTGCTCGGCGGGCGACCCCACCTGGGGCCGCACGCGCTCGCCGTGGGCGAGTCGACCGCCGCGGCGCTCAGCCAGGCCCCCGGCGTACGCGGCGTCGACGACCTTCAGCGGGCCCTGGGCGCCCTCAACGCCTTCATCATCGGGGCGCTGCGGCGGGAGGTCACCGAGCGACGCACCGCGCGGGCCACCGGCACCGAGTTGAGCGCCTGGCAGGCCAGCCTCGGCCCGTACCTGACGCGCATGCTCGACACGGGTCGCTACCCGACGGTCGCCCGCCTCGTCGTCGACGGCGCGCACCTCGACGCCGAGGAGACCTTCGACCACAACCTGACCACCCTCCTGGACGGCATCGCGGGCCGATGAGGCGAGACGAGACGAGAGCCGTCGGCGGTGCGAACGGCCGCTGTCCGGGTATCTGGCGGACATGACCGATCTCTACCCGCCCGCCGACGACCGGGAACTGCTCCGCCAGGCCGCCGCCGCCCACACCGCCGCCACCCGCCAGGTGGAGGCGTTCCTGCGCCGGCTCCCGGAGGTGCCCGACCCGGCCGACGTCACCGAGTACGCCAACCTGCTCACCCGCGAGGACCAGACCCGGGGCGAGCGCGACGCCGCCGCCGACGCGGCGGGGCTGACCATCGGCAGTCTGGAGCCCGACCAGGGCCAGTAGGGCGCGACGACGGCGCCGACCCGGTACCGGGTCGGCGCCGTTCCGTACGGCCGCGCTCAGCGCTCCACGAGCGGATCGTGCCCGAGGTCGAGCAGCGAGTGCCGCCACTCGTCGTCGGCGTTGCCGCGCTGGGGCTTGGCGTCCATCAGCTCGCGGATCCGCTCGACCGCCTCCCGCATCACCTCGATGTCCTCGGGCGTGAGGTCGACCTTGCGCTTGTTGAGCACCTTGAGGATCTCCCGCCCCGGCTGGGGCAGATCCAGGTCCGGGTTCGGACTGAACGACTCCTCTCCCGAGCCGCGGGTCAGCAGCCAGGTGCGCAGCTGCTCCGACGGGACGTTGACCTCGGCGTGGAAGTCCTCCCAGAGCACTTCCACCTCGGGGTCGAGCCGCGTGTCGCGTACCATCACGTCTCCTCTCGCGTCTCCGGGTCGTCCTGGTCGGTCTTGGGATGCAGGCCCTCGGCGGGTACCCGCGTCCGACGTGGGTTCGCGGTCGGGGGCGCCAGGATCGGGTCGGGATGGTCGTCCTCGTCCCGGTGCTTGGCGGCGTCCGCGTCCTCGTGTGCCTCGTCGTGGTCCTCGCGTCCCGCCGGCCCGCTCATCGCGGGTGGGTTGTCGTGGCGGCGGTGTACCCCCGCTCGCCCGCGGTCACGTCGAACGTGAGCTGCCCGTCCCGGGCGTCGACGACGACCTTCTGTCCGGGCGAGATCGCCGACTCCAGCAGCATCCGGGACAGGTGGTTGTCGACCTCGCGTTGGATCACCCGGCGCAGCGGACGCGCGCCGAACTCGGGCTGGTAGCCGTGCTCGGCGAGCCAGTCGATGCCGGCGGTGGTGAACTCGACCTGGATGTCCTGGGCGTGCATGCGGCGGCGGGTCTCCTCCAGCAGCAGCGCGGTGATGTCCCGCAACTGCTCGGCTTCCAGCCGGCGGAAGATGATGACCTCGTCGATGCGGTTGAGGAATTCGGGGCGGAAGTTCTCCTGGAGGCGGCGCATCAGCCGCTCCCGCAGCTCGTCGTTCTCCTGCTCACTGCCGGGCGCGCCGGTGCCGAACCCGACGGCCCGCTGGGTGCCGGTGATCAACTCGGAGCCGAGGTTGCTCGTCATGATCAGTACGGTGTTCTTGAAGTTCACCGTGCGACCCTGACTGTCCGTCAGCCGCCCGTCGTCGAGCACCTGGAGCAGGATGTTGAACACGTCCGGGTGCGCCTTCTCGATCTCGTCGAGCAGCACCACCGCGTACGGGCGGCGGCGTACCGCCTCGGTGAGCTGACCGGCCTCCTCGTAGCCGACGTATCCGGGCGGCGCGCCGACCAGCCGGCTGACCGTGTGCCGCTCCTGGAACTCGCTCATGTCCACCCGGACCATCCGGTCCGCCTCGCCGAACAGCGCCTCGGCCAGGGCGCGGGCCAGCTCGGTCTTGCCGACGCCGGTCGGGCCGAGGAACAGGAAACTGCCCATCGGGCGGTCCGGGTCGGCCAGCCCCGCGCGGGAGCGGCGGACCGCCTCGGCGACCGCGGTGACCGCGTCGTCCTGGCCGACGACCTTCTCGTGCAGCTGGCCCTCCAGGCGCAGCAGCCGGTCGCGTTCCTCCTCGGTGAGCTGGCTGACCGGGATGCCGGTGGCCCGCGAGACCACCTCGGCGATCTCCTGTGGACCCACCTCGGGCACCTGCGAGGACGACGAACCGTCGTCGCCGTTGGCGCGCCGGATCTCCCCCTCCAGCTCGGCGATCCGGTCGCGCAGCGCCGAGGCCCGCTCGTACTGCTCGTCGGTGACGGCCTGCTCCTTGTCGCGGCGTACGTCGTCGAGCTCCTGCTCCAGCTCCCGCACGTCGGACGCCGGGGTACGGGTGCGCAGCCGCACGCGCGCGCCGGCCTGGTCGATCAGGTCGATGGCCTTGTCCGGCAGGAACCGGTCGGTGACGTACCGGTCGGACAGCTCGGCGGCGGTGACCAGCGCCTCGTCGGTGAAGCGCACCTGGTGGTGCGCCTCGTACCGGTCCCGCAGTCCGCGCAGGATCGCGATGGTGTCGTCGATGCTCGGCTCGGGCACCAGCACCGGCTGGAAACGCCGGGCCAGCGCGGCGTCCTTCTCGATGCTCTTGCGGTACTCGTCGAGCGTCGTCGCGCCGATCACCCGCAGCTCGCCCCGCGCCAGGGCGGGTTTGAGCATGTTGGACGCGTCCATCCCACCCTCGCTGCCCGCGCCACCCGCGCCGACCAGGGTGTGGATCTCGTCCAGGAAGATGATCAGCTCGTCCCGGTGCGCCCGGATCTCGTCGATGACCTTCTTGAGGCGTTCCTCGAAGTCACCCCGGTAACGGGTGCCGGCGACCAGGCCGGCGAGGTCGAGTTGGACGACCCGCTTGCCGAGCAGCGTCTGCGGCACGTCCCCGTCGCAGATCCGCTCGGCCAGCCCCTCCACGATGGCGGTCTTGCCCACGCCGGCCTCACCGATGAGCACCGGGTTGTTCTTGGTCCGCCGGGACAGGATCTCCACGGCCTGCTCGATCTCGTCGGCCCGGCCGATCACCGGGTCGATCTGGTCGTTGCGAGCCAGGTCGGTGAGGTCCTGGCCGTACTGGTCCAGGGTGGGCGTACCCCGGTCCGGCTTCGGTCCGTTCATCGGGCCGCGCTCGGCGTTGGCGGCCTGCAACGACTCGGGTTGGATCCGACCGGCGGCCAGCATCCGCCCGGCGGGCGACTCGGGGTTGAGCGGCAGGGCCATCAGGATGTGCTCGGGTCCGATGTAGTTGGCGCCCATCGCCCGGGACAGCTGGTGGGCGTCGAGCAGCGCCCGCTTGGCGGCGGGGGTCAGCGACAGGTTCGGCGGCACCTCGCCACGAGGCGCGCCGTCGCCCTTGCCGCCGAGCGCGTTGAGCAGGGTGTCCGGGTCGGCGCCGGCCCGGCGGACCAGGTCGCGCAGGGGTTCGCGTTGCAGCGCGGCCCAGAGCAGGTGGTCGGTGTCCAGGTCGTTGCTCTGCCGCTGCGCGGCGCGACGGGCCGCGTCGGCCAGCATCTCCCGCGCGTCGGCGGTCATGAGTCGGGTGATGTCGACCCGGTGCGGCGGTCGGCGTCCTCCCTCACCCCGGCCGAAGTACCGGGCCAGGAATTCGTCCCACGGGTCGGAGCCGAGATCACCGGGTCCCATCATGTCTCTCCTCCGCTGTCGGGCGCGCACGGTCGGCAGGGGCTACCCGGCACCCGGCCCGACAAACGCCGCAGTCGGTGGCGCACCTCGCTGTGGAGTGGCGTCCGGTCGCTGCGGGCAGGTGGTGGCAGGCTGGCGGCATGACGGAGAACCCGCTGCTGATCGTGGACGGCGCCAATGTGGTGGGCTCCCGCCCCAACGGGTGGTGGCGGGACCGGGCCGGGGCCGCCGCCCGACTGCGGGACGCCCTCGCGCCGGTGGCCGGCGAGGGGCTGCCGTCCCGGTTGCCGGCACCGGTCGAGGTGGTGCTCGTGGTCGAGGGCGCGGCACGGGACGTGCCCGGCATCGACGAGGTCCGCGTGGTCTCCGCCCCCGGCTCGGGTGACGACACGGTGGTCGAGCTGGTGCAGGCGGCCCCGCAGCGCCGCCGGCTGGTGGTCACCGCCGACCGCGAGCTGCGCGAGCGGGTCACGGCCCTGGGCGCCGAGGTGTACGGCCCCCGCTGGCTCCGCGATAACTGAAAGGTTCTCGCACTGGGACTCCCACAGAACGGACTCCCGGCACTTCACGGGGGTTAACGGTCAGGCGGGTATCAACACCGCCAGGGCGGATGTTCTTTCGGGGACGCCGATAGGCTCTAATGGAGATCTCCCCGCCCCCAGGAGGTTCCACCGTGGCGAGCGTCGCCGAGCTGAAGGCTGCCATCGATGTCGCCCTCCAACAGATCGGTGACGGGCAGACAGCCGTCCAGGCGGCGGGTGAGAAGCTGGCCGAGGCGCAACAGACCCTGGCCGGCGCGCTGGAGGGCAGCGGCCACGAGACGGTCGAGGCGGCCCAGGCCTCGCTGACACAGGCCAGTCAGGAGCTGGAGGAATGTCTCGCCGCCACACTCGTCGCGGTGGAGCAGGCCCAGCTCTACGTCTCCACCCTGTAGGCCGGCATGTCCATCATCGAGGACATCGGCGGTCAGGTCCGCGCGGCCAGCGAGGAGTTCCCGGTGGCTCTGCTCGGTCAGGCGCTGGAGAAGTTCGGCCTGGCCGCCGAGCGGCTGCGCTGGGTCCGCCAGGAGTCGGCCAACCCGATGGGGGTGCCCGAGCTGTCCGCCGCCACCGAGCACGCCGAGAGCGCCAACTACGCGCTCCGGGTGGCGCAGGAGCAGCTGTCGGCCTATCTGGCAGCGATCGGACTGGCCGCCGACGGCACGCCCGCGCCCCGACCACAGCAGCGCGACCAGCGGCACGACGAGGCTCCGGCGGACGGCCCGACCATCGTGCCGCCGGAGCGGCCCGAGCAGGTACGGATGCGTCGCTGGTGGTCCGTGCGGGTGGCCGAGCTGACCGGCGGGCGCGTCGCCGACACGGACGAGCCTGACGAGCGGCTCCGCGACTCTGCGGAGCTGCTACGCCGGGTCGTGGGCGGCGTACGCGGCGGCGACCGGGACCGGCTGCGCACCGAGCTGCGCCGCGCGTCGGCCGACGTGGGCCTCGGCATGGCGGCGCTCGCGCCACCGCTGCTGCGCGAGCTGGCCGGTGAGCTGCTGGGACATCCGCCCCGCGCCAGCGACCTCGGTCGGCTGCGCGGGGAGCTCGACGGCCGGGTGCGGGACCTACTGCCCGGTTTGCCACCACCGGTGCTGGAGACGCTGCTGACCCGGGTGTGCCGGATGCCACCACCACGGTCGTCCGGGGAGCCGCCGCACGCCGCCGACTCCGCGGTGGCCGCCGGCGTGACGGCCGGACTGCTGCTCGCCCGGCTGGGCCGGGACCTGCCCGACACGCCCCGGGCCCCCGCCGAACCGCAGCCGTCCGGCGCGACCCCGTCGCCGCGCCGCGACGACAAGCGCGCCGGCGTCCCCCGCTCCGGCGGTCCACGCGACGGCGGCGCGAGCCCACGACCGAGCGTCCCGCGCGCCGCCGGTCCCCGTTCGGGCGAGGTGGGCGGGCAGGCCTCCGGTGGGGTCGTACCGCCGCGCACGGGCAGCCCGTGGCGGGACGCGCCGGCACGTCGGAGCTCCGATGGCTGACCGGCGTGGGCAGCTCGCCACCCGGGTCCGGGACTCCCTCGCCGAGGCCCTGGGCGCGACCCGTACCCGACTGTCGGCCGCACAGGCCGACCTGAGCGCCGGGCGCGAGCGGCTCGCCCGGGTCCGCCGGGCCGCCGCCGCCGTACCGGAGCGGGTGGGCGGCCAACGCGACCGCCGCCTCGCCGAGATCGACGCCCGGCACGCCACCCGCATCGCGGAGCTGGCCCGCCACGCCGCCGACGCCGCCCGCCGGGAGGCGCCCGGCTGCGCGGGCGCTGACTGGCCGGGCTGGACGCCCACTCCCCTGCGCCGGGCCGAGCCGCCCGGCGCGCTGCGGGTCGGCACGGTCCGGCTCGACGACGTCGAGCCGGTGCCCGCGCTGGTGCCGCTGCTCGACGCCGGGCACGTCCACCTGTCCGGGGACGACCGCGCCGGCTGCGACGCCGTGGTGTCCGCGCTGCTGCTGCGGGCCGTCGGTCGCGCCGACCCCGGTGGGGTACGCCTCATCGGGTACGACCCGGAGCACCTCGGCGGCGGCCTGGCCGGGTTCGCGCCCCTGGGTACGGCGGGGCTGCTCACCTTCGTCGGCCCGGGCGGGCTGGGCCCACTCCTTGACGACCTGGTGGAACAGATCCGGCGGATCAACGAGACGGTCCTGGCCGGCGAGTACGGGTCGCTGCGCGAGCTGGCCTCGGCGACCGGCCGCCGACCCGAGCCGTGGCGGGTGGCGGTGCTGCTCGGCGGCGACGAGCTGAACCGGCACGAGCGTGGGCAGCTCGACCGGGTGGTCCGTGCCGGCGCCGCCTGCGGGGTGCACCTGGTGGTCCGTGGCGTGGCGTTGCCCGACGACCCGACGGTGACCCGGGTGGTGGCGGACGCGTCGGGCACCCGCATCGGCGGCCCGTCGGGCCTGTCGGTACGGCTGGACCCGCCGCCGCCGGCCACGCTTGTCACCGAGACCTGCCGGGAGATCGCCGCCCAGGTGAACGCCGGCCCGCCGCCGACGCCGTTCGGCGACCTGTTGCCGCCACCGGAGCTGATGTGGCGGGAGAACTCGGCGGACGGCCTGACCGTGCCGATCGGCGAGGGGCCGCAGGGCCGGCCGGTACGCCTGACGCTCGCCGACTATCCGCCGCACGCCCTCATCGGGGGGCCGTCCGGCACCGGCAAGACGAACCTGATCTTCGCGTGGATCGGCGCGCTGGCGGCCCGCTACTCCCCCGCCGAGCTGGAGTTCTATCTGCTGGACTTCAAGGAGGGCGTGTCCTTCGCCCGGTTCGCGCAGGGCCGGCGTGACCCGAGCTGGCTGCCGCACATGCGCCTGGTCGGGATCAACGTGAACACCGACCGGGAGTTCGGCCTGGCGCTGCTGCGCTTCCTCGCCGAGGAGCTGCGGCGGCGGGCCGACGCGGCCAAGAAGCACGAGGTCACCAAGCTCGCCGAGCTGCGCGCGGTGGACCCGACCGGGCACTGGCCACGGATCGTCGCGGTGGTCGACGAGTTCCAGATGCTGCTGGCCGGCCGCGACGTGGTGGCCCGGGAGGCCGCCGACCTGCTGGAGGACCTGGCCCGCCGGGGCCGCTCGCAGGGCATCCACCTGGTGCTCGCCTCCCAGGACGTCCGGGGCATCGAGGCGTTGTGGGGGCGTCCCGCGCTGGTGGCCCAGTTCGCCCTGCGGATCGCGCTGCCCAAGGCGTTGCGGATCCTCGCCGAGCGCAACGACGCGGCGCAGTCACTGCCGCGCTGGCACGCGGTGGTCAACGCCGAGTCGGGCATGGTCGAGGGCAACGAGGTAGCCCGGATCCCGGCCGCCAGCGACTGGGAGACGTGGAGCGGCCTGCAACACCGCCTGTGGCGGATGCGCCCGCCGGACGCGGCCCCGGCCCGGCTCTTCGACGGCGACGCGATACCCCGACTGTCCGAGGCCCCCGACTTCCGGGCCCTCGAAGCCCCGCCGGACGGCCACGCGCCGCGCAACCCGGTGGCCCTGCTTGGCGAGATCATCGACGTGCAGGCGCGTTCGGCGGCGCTGCGGCTGCCCCGCGCGCCCGGGCGCAACCTGGCGGTGCTCGGCACGCGGGTGGACGAGGCGTGCGCGGTGCTGGACGCGGCGGCCCGGTCGTTGGCCCGCCAGCACCCGCCGGGCACCGCCCGCTTCTCCATCGCCTGTCTCGACCCGGACGCCGACAGCATCGCCCGCACGCTCTACGAAGACCTGGCCGACGACGCCGCCTGGTACGACGAGGAGACCGTCGGCGAGTTGATGACCGAGACCGCCGACGGGTTGTCCGGCACGGGCAGCCCGCACTATCTGCTGCTGTTCGCGGTCGACGCGGCGGCCGGCGCGCTCGCCGCGCGAACGGGCCGGCGCACCGGCCTGGAGCAGCTCCGTCGGATCCTGCACGACGGTCCGGAGCGGCGTACCCATGTGCTGGCCTGGTGGCGGGGCGTGGCGCGGATGCGCGCCGACCTGGGTGGGCCTGCCGCCCGCACCGACCAGATCGGGGCCTGGGTGGCGCTGGACACGCACGGCGGCGAGCTGGGCGCGTCGCTCTATCCGGGCACCGGCGGCCCGGACTGGTATCCCCGCCCGTGGCGCGGGCTCTTCTTCGACCGGGCCGTACACCGCACCGGTCAGGTGATCATCCCCTATGGACCGTCGAGATGACGAGATGAACCAACCGGTGGCCAGTGAGACGTACACGGCGCAGCTACGACGGCTCGCCGAGCTGACCGCACGGGTGCGCGAGCAGCGCGCCGAGGCGCACACCTGGTACGAGCGGCAGTGCGCGGCGGCCGAACGCGCGGTCGACGAGGCCGTCGTCGAGGTCCGCCGCGCCGAGCAGGAGCTTGTCGACGCCCGCGAGGAGCAGGAAAGGGTCGACGCCGAGGTGGCCCACCTGTGGCAGCAGGCCCGCGCCCGGCTGGGCGCCCGTCGCATCGGCGGACCGCCCGTGCCGGCCAACGGCGGTGCCCCCGGCGACCCCGCGTTGCTCCTCGGCCGGGTCCGTGACCTGCTCAACCGGGCCGGGCAGCCGGGTGAGCTGCCGGGCTCGGTCAACCCGTTGCTGGCGCTGTGCGGGGTGGGCGGCGCGGTGCTCGGGTACGCGCTGGGTGTCGCCGCGCGGGCGCTCGGCGTCGGGTACGGCGGCGACCTGGCGGTCGGGATGCCGGTGCTGGCGCTGGTGGTGACGCTGCTCGGGCCGCTGATGGGGCTCGCGCCGGCGCGGGCGCTGGCCGACCGCCGACACGCGATGCTCGGCCCCCGGCCCATCATGGTGGTGCTCGGCGCCGGGCTGGTCACGACGGTCCTGCTGCTGGCGCTAGGCCGCTGACCGGCCCCTTCTCCCGGTTGATCAAGAGGTTCGCGTCATCGGTCCGGCGTGTCGTGACGCCAACCTCTTGATCAACCGCCGGGAAGGGGTCAGGCCGGTACCAGGACGGCCTCGCGCAGCAGGCGGCGGGCCAGGGTGACCCGGTCGGCGTCGTCGGGCAGGCCCGGTAGGTCGCCGACCCGGGTGGGGACGCCGCTGAGCAGTGCGCGGGTCGCCGGCTCGCAGTCGGCGGGCAGCGTGATCGTACGGTCGAACAGGCGGAGCGCCACCTGACCGTCCCCGTGGGGCGCGAGCTGCCACCGCAGGCCCGGCCGCAGGACCAGCCGGGAGTCGGCGTCCAGCGCGGCCAGCGCGCCGGCCTGGGCGAGCGGGCGGATCGGCGCCGGACGGGCCGCCGGCCAGGCACGCTGGCGCAGCCGCGCGGCGACCGCGCCCGGGTCGGCCCGCAGCAGCCAGTCGCGCAGCGCCTCCACCGTCTCGGTCAGCTCCGGCTCGATGGCGTCCGGGTCGGCGACGTCGGTGCCGAACGGCAGGCTGGCCCGTAGCCGCTGGTCCTCGGCGGCCAGCGCGAGCAGTTCCTCGACGAGCGCGTAGCGGGTCAACGCGCGGATGCCCACGGTCAGGTGCAGCGAGCTGGCGTCCTGCGCCTGGGCGCTGTGCAGCCACCCGCGCGGCAGGTAGAGGGCGTCGCCGGGCGCGAGCACCACGTCCAGCGCGGCGGGGCCCTGCGCGGTGGCGCCGACCTCGTCGGCGCGGCCGCCCCAGGGCTGCTTCTCCAGCGGGTCGGGCAGCACCGGCGGGTGGATCCGCCAGTGCTTGCGACCGTCCACCTGGAGCACGAACACGTCGTGGGTGTCGTAGTGGGTGGCGAAGCCCTGGCTGCCCGCCGGGGTGAGGTAGGCGTTGACCTGCAACGGCTGGCGCAGCGCGAGGCCCAGGTCGCGGGCGAAGTCGACGAGCGGCGGCCAGATCCGGTGCAGGCCCTGCACCACCAGGGTGGCACCGCCGGCGTACTGCTCCAGGATCCGCTCGTCGAGCACCTGGTCGCCGATCTCGGCGCCGGCGCCACCGCCGCCGGTCCAGCGCGCCGCCGGCACGAGCTGGCCGTCCTTGGCGACGCGCAGGAAAGGGGTACGCAGACCGCGTCGGCTGAGCAGCTCGTCGGCGTCGTCCGGGCTGAACAGGTCGGTGAAGCCGGCCGGGTCGGGCAGCTCGGCGGCGCGGGACAGCAGCGGGGTGTGGCCCCAGTGCGCGGCGGCGAACTTGGCGGGCTCGACCGACACGCAGCGCGCCAGCGCGGCGGCCGCCGCGGCGGGCACGCCGTCCGGGGCCACGGACGGAACCGCCGGGCGGCCGTGGCCGCCCGGCGGGTCGAGGTATGTCATGACGTGCCGCTACCGGGCGCTGCCGTCGGCGCCACCGTCCTGGTGACCCGGGGTCGCGCCACCGTCGGCCGGACCCTCCGCGCCACCATCGGCGCCACCGTCCTGGTGACCCGGGGTCGCGCCACCATCGGCCGGACCCTCCGCGCCACCGTCCGCGCCACCGTCCTGGTGACCCGGGGTCGCGCCACCATCGGCCGGACCCTCCGCGCCACCATCGGCGCCACCGTCCTGGTGACCCGGGGTCGCACCGCCGTCGGCCGGGCCCTCCAGGCCGCCGCCGCCCGTGGTCTGCATGTCATCGTCGTTGAGTGCCATCGGTACTCCCTCGGGTGTGCCGCCCCGCCGTACGCCGGGGTCCGTCGTGCTGCGGGTGGTACCCCACGCGCGATCTTCTCTAACCCACACCGTAGACGCCGAACCGGGACGACACGGTCGGTTCGCGGGCGGCGGCGGAGAGTGCCAGGATGGGACGGTGATCCTGGTGGGCACGTCGGGCTGGCAGTACCGGGACTGGCGCGGCCGCTTCTACCCGCAGGGACTGCCCCAGCGACTGTGGTTGGAGCACTTCGCGTCGGGCTTCGCCACCGTCGAGGTCAACAACGCCTTCTACCGACTCCCGGAGCGCGAGACGTTCGCGGCGTGGCGGGACCGCACCCCGGCGGACTTCTGCGTGGCGGTGAAGATGAGCCGCTACCTCACCCACATCAAGCGTCTGCGGGAGCCGGCCGAGCCGGTGGCGCGGTTCCTCGGCCGGGCCACGGCCCTCGGTGACCGGCTCGGCCCGGTGCTGCTGCAACTGCCACCGAACCTGCGGGCGGACGTCGACGCGCTCGACGCGACGCTGCGGCTGTTCCCCCAGGACGTGCGGGTGGCGGTGGAGCCCCGGCACCCCTCGTGGTGGACCGACGCCACCCGGGCCGTCCTGGAACGGCGGCGGGCGGCGCTGGTCTGGGCGGATCGCCTCGGTCGGCCGGTGGCCCCGCGCTGGCGGACCACCGACTTCGGCTACCTGCGGCTGCACGAGGGGCGGGCCCGGCCGTGGCCGCACTACGGGCGTACGGCGCTCGGCTCGTGGGTCCGCCGGCTCACCGACGCGTTCGGCGCGGCCGAGCCGGCGTACGTCTACTTCAACAACGACCCAGGCGGCGCGGCCGTCACCGACGCCGTCGCGTTCGCGGCGCTGGCCCGCGGGGCCGGCCACCCGGTGTCCCGGGTGCCGTCCCCGCCGGACAGCGCCGCTCGATAGGCTCGTCTCAGGGCAGCATCATGGCGAGGTCCTTGGGCATGGTGTCCTTCACGTCCTGCCACTCGCCCTGGGTGACGTGCCGACGCAGGGTGTCGAGCACCACCTGCGTCACCCGCTCCGCGCCGCCCTCGGCGTCGTACGGGAAGCCCTGGCGGACCTCGTAGAGGAAGTCGTCGCGGTTGAGCTTGATCGGCACGTCGGACGGGTTCCAACCGTCGAAGTAGATCCCCCGGACCAGCACGGGCAGCTGCTGGGCGAACTCGACGCTCTCGTTGACCGGCAGCCGGTCCCGCAGCAGGTGCAGCACCGTGCGCAGCGCCGCGTACGACTGGTTGCGTCGCTCCTTCGGCCACCCGTAGGCGTCCTCGATGTCCTTGAGGATCAGGTTGGTCTTGTCCAGCGAACTCTCGAACGCGGAGATCATCGAGTCAGGCATCGGTCGACCCCCGCTCCGTGGCCTCCCACCGTCGCTCATCGGTACGTCGCGGCGGTCCCACCGGACCGCGCCGGGCGCGCACCGGGCTGCCCTGCGGGGCGCGTCGGGCGTTGTCCGCCATGCCGACCACGTGCAGGACGGCTCCGCGTCGTCGATCCGTCACCAGTCGAACCGTCATCCCCGTCACCTCCGTGTCGTCTGCGGCCGTGGGCGGCCGCAACCACCGTGCCCACCCTGCCCGGCGAGCGGGTGACCCGACCCCACCCGGATCGGGTGAGACGGGACGCGGGTCAGCCGGCGTCGAGGAGCCCGGCCAGCGTCGCGGCGTTCGTCTGCGCGTAGTCGCGGTAGCAGTTGTTCATGAGGACGTGGGTCTGGTCGGCGGAATCGGCCAGCTCGCGCAGCTTGGGCGCCCAGTCCTTGAGCTCCCGCTCGGAGTAGTGGTAGCCGAACTTCTCGTGGATGTCCTTGCTGGTCCACTTGTCGCTGTGGCCGTGAAAACGCATCACGGCCAGGTCACCGGTGGCGGCCAGGACCGGGGGCACCGACGAGCGGTGACCCTGCGGCATGTCCACACAGACGTACGACAGCTCGTGCTCGCGCAGGAACGACAGTGTCTCGTCGGCGTTGTCGCCCTCGAACCAGGACGCGTGCCGGAACTCGTAGACCGGACGCAGCGGCGCGCAGCGCTTCGCCACCTCCAGCAGGTACTGCTTGTTGGCCCGCTTGATCGTGAACCAGGGCGGGAACTGGAACAGCAGCGCGCCGAGCTTGCCCGCCTCGACGAGCGGGTCCAGCGCGGACAGGAAGCGCGTCCACACCTCCTCGTACGACTGCGCGGGCAGGTCGTCGGGGTAGACGTTCTTCTTGTCCGTCTCCGGCCGCAGGTCCTTGTAGAGCGCGCTGACCCGGGTGGGATGGCCGGTCAACAGGCTGAACGCCTTGATGTTGAAGGTGAAGCCGGCCGGCGTGCGATCGACCCACAGTCGTGCGGTCGACTCGGCCGGCGGCGAGTAGTAGGTCGCGTCCACCTCCACCAGTGGGAACTGGCGGGCGTAGTACGCGAGGCGCTTCTCCGGGTTGTCCGCGGTCTGCGGATACCAGCCCGAGTCGAGCAGTGTGCGGTCGGTCCAGGACGCGGTGCCCACCAGGATGTCACCCATGGGTGGAGTCCATCGTGTCGTGGACCGACCGGCAACCGCTGCCGTCGCTCAGGCCGCCCGCCGTTCGCGGGTCTGCTTGCAGGTGACACAGGTGGTGGCGGCCGGGAAGATCTCCAGCCGCTCGACCGGGATGGCCGCCTGGCAGCCCTCGCACCAGCCGTACGTGCCCTCGGCGAGGCGGCCCAGGGCGTGCTCGTACTGGGCGCGTCGGTCGAGGATCGTGCGCAGGAGGGACTGGGCGGTGTCCCGCTCGGCCGTCTTGGTGCCGCTGTCGGCCTGGTCGTCGCCGGCGGTGTCGCCGACCTCCACCAGCCGCAGCACCTGGCTCTGCAGCACGGCCTGGTCGTACTCGGCGGTCAACTCGTCGTAGCGCGCCTGCAGGGACTGCCGGATCTGGTCGATCTCGGTCTGGGTGCGGCCGGTGCCGACCGTGTCGTGGACGAGCATCGCTGCCTGCCTTTCCTGGCCTGTGGTTCACGTGAACCGGGTCCGGCGGCGTGGCGCCCCGGTAACGGTCGCATGCGGTACGCGGGCGATCACCCGCGCTCTGTGAGCCGGGCGAGTACCCGCCGCACGGGGCCCGCAAACGAGCCAATTTCAGCCCACTTCGGTGGCCTCGACGAGCGCGGGATGGCGGGGGTCGTCGGCGCGTACGACCACGTCGGCGAAGCTGGCCGGGACCACCTCGTCGGCGTACCGGTCGAAGGCCGGCAGGGTCCATCCCCGGTCGGGATCGGTGCGGCGGCGCAGCGCCGCCGTGGACACCTGAAGGTGGACGGTCACGTCGAACGGCAGCGCGCCGCCGAGCAGGAACGCCCCACTGACCAGGACCACGCCGCCCGGCGGCAGGTCGAGGTACGCGGCGCGGCTGGCCCGGTCGGCGACCGGGTCCCACAGCGACGGCAGCACCCGCCCGTCGCCGCCGGGGCCGGCCGGGTCGAGCACCTCACGGCGCAGGCCGGCCTCGTCGAGCCAGCCCTCGTAGTAGGCGTCCGGGTTGGTGCGACCGAGCTCGAGGCGCAGCGACGCGGGCCGGAGGAAGTCGTCGGCGCGTACGTGCAGGACCGGGCGGCCCCGGGCGCGCAGCGGGTCGACCAGCGCGGCGGCCAGCTCGTCCGGGCCGGCGGCGGGAGCACCGTCGACGGCGACGCGCAGCCTCGCGGGTTCGACGGTGGCCGAGGCGTCGGCGAGGCGGCCGGTCAGTTCGGCGACGAGCAGGTCGGGCGAGATGGGACGGATGCGCACCGGTCCATCCTGCCCCGCGCCGCAGCAGCGGGCGGTGGTGGCGGTCAGCCGGTGCGGTCGACGGTGACGCGCGCGTCGTCGGCCAGCCGGTAGCCCACGCCGTAGACGGTGGTGACCAGGGGCACGTCGACGCCGACCTTGCCGCGCAGCCGGCGCACGTGCACGTCGACGGTGCGTACCCCGGCGTGCTCGTAGCCCCACACGGCGTTGAGCAGTTGCAGCCGGGTGAAGACGCGGCGGGGGTGGGCGACGAGGTGCAGCAGCAGGTCGAACTCCAACCGGGTCAGGGGCAGCGGCTCGTCGTCCCGCAGCACCGACCGGGACGACGCGAGGATGTGCAGGGAGGGGATCGTCGGGGTGAGGGCCCGCACGGGTGCCCGGTTGGCCGGCACACCGTCGGCGCGCCGCTCGGCCGGAACGGAGCTGGTGACCACGCCTTCGCCCCGTTCGAGCAGCTCACGAGCGGCTTCGAGCAGCCGCCGGGCCGGCGGTGTCAGCGACTCCTCGCAGGTCAGCGGGATGGACAGCGTCACGGTGAGCACGGGCGCGGCGGTGTTCGCCGGGCGGCGTTGACCGCCGGGAGGTCGACCGGGCACCGCGGGTTGGGACGTATGCCATCCGGCGCGCGACGAGGCGGGGCTGACCGACATGGTCCTCCTTGGGCTGGTCCGGGTATCTCCCCACGGCCCGGGACGCCGCTTCATCGATGCTTCCCGGCGCCCGGGCGAGGGTCAAGAGGCGGCTGCGTTGCATGAATGTGACAATTGACGAACGCATCGGAGCCAGGCGCTCGCTCTGCGTACGAAGTCAGATGATTACAGCAGAGCCGCCGCGATGCCCCGATACGGGGGTCCCCGTCCTGTTCACCATGCGCAGGCCGCCGCCTCCTGGACCGCCCAAGCCGGCCCCCTCAGCGGGTGTGGTCCACGCTGATCCGCGCCTCGTCGCCCAGTCGGTAGCCCACACCGTAGACGGTGGTGACCACCTCCGCCCCGGCGAGCTTGGCGCGCAGCCGCCGGACGTGCACATCCACGGTCCGGGCCACCGCGTGCTCGTAGCCCCAGACGTTCGACAGCAGCTGGAGGCGGGTGAAGACCCGGTGCGGACGCTCGGCGAGAAAGAGCAGCAGGTCGTACTCGATGCGGGTGAGGGCGACCACCCGGTCGCCGTGCCGGACGGTCCGAGAGCCGGCCAGGATGCGGACGTCGGGGGCGTCGGCCGTCGCGGACGTCTCGACGGCGGCGGGGCGCGCGAACGGTCGCGGAATCGGGGGTACGTCGTCGACGGGGCCCAGCCGACCCTCCCCGGCCTCGGCCAGCTCGCCGAGCAACTGCACCAGCCGGGCCAGCCGAGGGCTCATCGGCCCGGGAGCCAGGTCGAGGGTGATGGTCAGGGTGGGTCCGGTCCGCGGGCGGACGGCGGCCCGTCCCGGGTGACCCGGCGAGTAGGGACGGGTGGGGATCGCGACGACGGACATCGTGCCTCCTGATGGCGGTACGCCCGCCACGCCCGGTGCGGCGTGGGGGTCAGCGGCGCGCCCAGCCGGCGGTGACCGGGGGCGCGAGGGGGGTTGCGCGGTGCAGGGGGGTCGGGCCGAGCGCCGGCAGGCCGGCGATGCGCCAGGCGGCGAACCCGCCGTCGACGTCGGTGGCCCGGTGCAGGCCGATGTCCTGCAACGCGGCCGCGGCCAGTGACGAGGTGTAGCCCTCCTGGCAGAGAATCATCACCCGTACGTCGTAGTCGACGGCCTCCGGCAGTCGGGCCGGGCAGCGCGGGTCGAACCGCCACTCCAGCACGTTGCGCTCGACCGTGAGCGCGCCGGGCACCACACCGTGCGCGGCGCGCTGGGCCGCCGGACGGATGTCGACCAGCAGAGCCCCGGCCCGGTACGCCAGGTGCGCCCGTTCCGGGTCCAGCCGGTCGAGCCGGGCCCGGGCGGCCGCCAGGATCTCGTCGATGCCCCGGGAGCCCGGCGGTGGCACGGGCGCCGGACAGTGCTCGGCGATGAGCTGCATTATCGATTCCTTCCGGATACGAGAGGGTCGGGTCGATTCACCAGGACCGGCCGGCCTCGGCCACCTCGGCGGCGCGCAGCCGACCGCCGAGGAGGTCGTACCGGGTCATCCGGCGCAGCGCCGGCCGGTAGACGTGCACGCTGACCGCCGGATCCACGCCGCGGTTGGTCACCTGGTGGACGTGGCGGGCGCCGAAACGACGACCGGCCCCGGCGGGCAGCACGCGCGGCAGCAGCCGTCCCCGGCTGACCGTCTCCTCGGTGAGGGCGCCGGCCACCACCCGGAACGCGCCGGCGGAGCCGCCGTGGTCGTGCAGGTCGGTGCCCTGGCCGGGCAGCCAGCTCAGCGCCCACACCTCGTGGTCGTCGGCGGTGGCGAGCCGGGCGTACCAGCGTTCGCTGGGATCGAAGCGCAGCGTCACCGGCCAGTCGGTCGGGTCGGCCCAGCGGGCGGCGACGGCGAGCAGGTCGGTGGCCGGGCGATCGTGGGTCATCGGTGGTTCCTCGCGGGTCGGTGCGTGGGGTGCCCCCGTACTCTAGCCGGCAAACCCTATAGGTTTAGTAGGTAATTCCATATCCCGGGACGGCCGTTGTCGGCCGGCGCGGGTGCGAAGCGCCCGGTCGCGCCCTAGCCTGGACCGGTGACCGACGACCTCGACGCCGAGACCCTGGCGTTCGCGCACCGCATGTTCGACCTGGCCCGCGCGGGCGCCGCCGACGAGCTGGCCGCCCAGGTCGACGCCGGTCTGCCGGTCAACCTGACGAACGACAAGGGCGACACCCTGCTGATCCTGGCCGCCTACCACTCGCACCCCGACACGGTGGCCGCGTTGCTGGCCCGGGGCGCGGACCACACGCGTACCAACGACCGGGGTCAGAGCGCCCTGGCCGCGGCGGTCTTCCGCAGCAGCGCGGACGCGGTCCGCGCGCTCCTCGCCGCCGGCGCCGACCCGGCGTACGGCAATCCCTCGGCGCTGGAGACCGCGCAGTTCTTCGACCTGCCGGACATGGTGCGACTGCTCCGGGCCGACTGACGGTATACAGGGGCGGTGGAAGATCCCCTGCCCGAACAGATGCGTGCCGCCGGCAGCGCGCTGCTGACCGCGCTCGACCCCGCGACCCGCGTCGACGCCGTGTACCCGTTCGACGACGAGCCGGCCCGGCGCTGGCTGGAGTACCGGCCACGCCCCCGCCCCGGCGTCTGCCTCGCCGGGCTGGACATCGCCGGGCGCAAGGCCGCGCACCGGCTGCTGGCCACCGCCCTCAGCCCGTCGGCGTACGCCCAGGCGATGACGATCATCGCGCTGGAGGAGGTCCTGGACCGGGCCGAGGGATGGCGTCGCGGGCGGCACAGCGGCGACTACTGGATCGCCGTGTTCGGCGACCCGGCGCGCGACGACCGCTGGGCGTGGCGGGTCGAAGGGCACCACCTGTCGGTGACCATGACCATCGTGGACGACGAGGTCTCCCCCGCGCCGGTCTTCTTCGGCGCCAACCCGGCCGCGGTGCGCTACGCCGGGCGTGCCGTCTCCCGACCGCTCGGCGTCGAGGAGGACCTGGGCCGCGCCCTGCTGGACGCGCTGGGCCCCGCGGGACGGGCCGCCGCGATCATCGCCGACGAGGCGCCGACGGACATCATCAGCGCGACCCGCCCCCAGGTCGACGGGCCACTCGAACCCCTCGGCGTACCCGCCGACCGGCTCGGCCCCACCGGCCGGGCGCTGCTCGACCAGGTCGTCGCGCTCTACCTGGACCGACTGCCGCCCGAACTGGCCGTCCGCGAGGCGACCCGCCTCGCCGGCGGGCCGCTGCACTTCGCCTGGGCCGGCCCGACCCGCCCCGGGCAGCGCCACTACTACCGGGTCCAGGGCGACGATCTGCTGATCGAGTACGACAACACCAGCGACGACGGCAACCACGCGCACACCGTGCTACGCCGCCCCGCCAGCGACTTCGGCGCCGACCTCCTAGCTGCCCACCACAAGTCCCACCCCCACTGACCCACCCCGCCCCGCCCCCGCGTCCGGTCCCCGCCCCCCTCTCGCCCCGCCCCCCCTCGCGTCGATCTTGCAGTTTCTGTGGCGACTAAAGGTGCCGATGGGGGCATAACGTCAACAGAAAGTGCAAGATCGACGGGGCGGGGGGGCGCGCGGGGCGCGGGGGCGGGAGGGAGGGCGGGGGTGGGAGGGAGGGCGGGGGTGGGGTTAGGGGTGGGTTGCTTCTATTAGGAAGCGTTGGGCGTGGGCTGTGAAGGGGCCGTGCTCGGTGATGCGGCGGTGCAGGGCGAGTAGGGGTTCGCGGTGGTGGTCGACGGTGAACCCGGGCACCGTCCAGACCACCTTGCGGAGGAACCAGACCACCGCGCCGATGTCGTGGAACGCCGCGCGCAGCGTGGCCCGGCGCAGATCGACCACCCGTAGGCCCGCCGCCTCGGCGGACGCGACCGCCTCCTCGGGGTGCCGGCTGTCGGGAGGCGGCAGCGGGCCGAGGATCGCCTCGCTGAGCTCCCGCATGGTGCCCGGCCCGATCTGTTGCGACAGGTACGTCCCGCCGGGGCGCAGCACCCGGGCGGTGTCCGCCCAGTCGGTGCGTACCGGGTGCCGGCTCACCACCAGGTCGAAGGAGTCGTCGCCGAAGGGTAGCGCCGCGTCCGGCGCGACCGCGACGACCGTCGCGCCGAGCGGGCGCAGGTTCCGCCGTGCCACCAGGACGTTCGGCCGCCACGCCTCGGTCGCCACCAGCACCTTCGGGGGGTACGGGATCTCGGCCAGCACTTCGCCCCCGCCGGTGTCCACGTCCAGTGCCGCGTGGGCGCGTGCCATCCGCTCGCCGACCCGCCGGGCGTACCCCCAGGGTGGACGTTCCTCGGTGGCCCGGCCGGCCAGCCACCCGAAACCCCAGCCGTCGACGGGCGCGGCGGCGGCCTCCGCGATCAGCTCCTCGGCGGTACGCGCGTCAGTCACGACGATCAGCCTCGCCGGCCCGCCACCCGAGCGGCAATCAGTTTTCGCGGGCCGCGCGCTGGCCTCCGTGCGGTGCTGGACTCGGTTTCCGGGAAACCCTCTGACACCCCGACTACCGCGAACCCGAGTGGATCAACGCCATGCGACGGGGAGTGCCGCGGCGCGGACCACCGTCACGGGCGGGGGCGGACGACCTCGACCGTGCCACCGGCGAGGGTGTCCAGGCTGCCGGTCTCGACGCGACCCCCGTCGAACTGGCGCATGAGCCGCGCGCCCAGGTACACGCCGACCCCGCCGGCCGCCAGCGCCACCAGTTCGGTGAACAGGATCGCGGCGGTCGCGCCGCGATCCGGCGAGTGGGCGCGGACCAGGCTGGTGATCAGGAACAGGCCGGCCATGGCCGCGTTCACCAGGTTGAAGGCGATGGCGGTACGGCGGGTGCCGTCGACCGGCACGTCCCACAGGTCGACCATGCCCGCGATCGCCGTCATGGCGGCGGCGAAGAGGGCGGCGACGCCGGTCCAGTAGCCGACCTCGCCGAGGAAGACCGGTCCGCCGGCGACGTCGGTGAGGTCGAAGACCGTGGCGCTGACGAAGAGCCCGAGCGGGAACGTCACCAACATCGGTTGGATGGGATGCCCCTGCACCCGCAGCCGGCTCTGCATCGGTCCTCCCCAGGGTCAGGCGCAGTCCATCGGTACCAGACTGCTACCCGAGCGCCTGAGAGGTGAAACGACGCCGCCCGACTCGCCGTTGGTCGGGAGAACGGGCATCCGGCCGCCCCGGCCGTCGGTCAGCTCTCGCGGGGACGCGAGACCGTCCGTACGAGGCGTTCGGCCACCTCGCGCAGCGGTATGTCCAGCGAGGAGGCGGCGGTGCGCAGCACGTCCAGGGCCTCGGCGGCCGGGCACCCGCGCTGCGTCATGATCACCCCGATCGCCTGGCCGACGACACCCTCGTGCAGGAGCGAGGCGTCCCGCTCACCGGCGAGCGCCTGCTGGCGGCCCCGGTCCCGGACGGCGGCCAGCAGCAGACCGGCGTGTTCGGCGAGCAGCATCGCGGTGAGCTGGTGCTGCGGGGTGAGCACGTCGGGCGCGGCGGCGTACAGGTTGATCGCGCCGATCACCTGGTCGTCGATGTCCACCGGCGCGGAGATCACCCCCCGGACGCCGAGGTCGCGGGCGCGGGGCGTCCAGGCCGGCCAGCGTGACTCGCCGGTCAGGTCGACCGCGAGGATCATCTCGCGGCGTCGGATCGCGCTCATGGCCGGTGTGTCGGGTCCGTGGCGCAGGTCGTCGAGGCCGGCCAGACGATCGTCGGAGGCGGCCAGGCTGGCCGGCTCGCCGGCACGCAGCGCGGTGAACCCGCACCAACGCACGCCGGCAACCGCGTCCGGGGTGACCCGGACCAACGCCAGCAGCGCCTCATCGAAATCGGTCAAGCCGATCAGGCCGGCGGTCAGCTCCCGCAACAGCGCGGCTGTCTCCAGCACGCCGAGTCGTTCGACCACCGGTTCCCGCGTGTCCAGGTTCACCGTCGTACTGCCCTCGTACGCCCTCGCGCCCATCCCGCCGACGTCGTCACGTGTGCCATCGTCTGCTCTCTTCCGACTTGACCGACCCGCCCTACTACCCTCGCAAACCGGGATCGAAACGGCGCAAGGAGGGGTCTCTGCCCTACCCGGAGGTACGGCAGAGACCCCGCGAGACAGGTCAGCGCGACGCGCCGCTGAGCCGCCGCCCGATCGACGCGATCAGCCGGTCGAGCTCGGAGCCGAACGGGTTGTCGTGGACGAGGTACGTCCAGGTGGCGGTCGGCCGGACCAGGGTGCCGTCCTCGGGCTCCCAATCCTCATCGATTTCGGTCTCGTTGAACGTGGCGATGGTGCGCGCCTCGATCTCCGGGACGAGGTTGTTGAACGCGGGCACCGCCGCCCGGTGGAACTCGTCCAGCGGGTCGAGCCGCCCCAGGGCACGCAGGTGTACGCCCTCACGGACCTCGGACAGTTCGGCCAGGTGCTCGGCCCAGAGCCGGTCCAGGTGGAACAGGGCGATCGACCGGGCTGCCCGGGCGAGCAGGTCCTCGTCCATCTCGCCGGCCTTCTCGGGCTCCTTGTCCAGCAGCATCAACGCGGCCACGTCGCTGGTCAGCAGGCGCTCGCGGCGCGCGGCCAGCGCCTTGCGCTGCTGCTCGATCACCACGCTGTAGCGCCAGGTGTTGCGGTGGATCTCGTGGTTGACGCCCTCGGCGACCCGCTGGGCGTGCTCAACCGCGTAGTCGACCTGCTCGTCGGTGACCAGGCCGTCCGCGTTCATCCGCGGCGACGGGGGCACGGCGTCGGCGGCGTGCCGGACCACCAGGTCGTCCTCCAGGCTGACGAAGAAGACCGAGCCACCCGGGTCGCCCTGCCGGCCGGCGCGGCCCCGCAGCTGGTCATCGACGCGGCGGCTGTCGTGCCGGCCGCTGCCGATCACGTAGAGGCCGCCCAGCTCGGCCACCCGGTCCCGGTCGGCCTGGTCGCTGCCGCCGAGGCGGATGTCGACGCCCCGGCCGGCCATCTGGGTGGAGACCGTCACCGCGCCGTACGCGCCGGCCTCGGCGATGATCGCCGCTTCCTCGTCGTCGTTCTTGGCGTTCAGCACCACGCAGGACACGCCGGCCGCGTTGAGCCCGGCGGCCAGCGCCTCGGACTCCTTCACGTCCAGGGTGCCGACGAGCACCGGCCGCCCGGCGTCGTGGCAGCGGCGGATCTCGTCGATCAGCGCCTCGTCCTTCTCGGCGCGGGTGGCGTAGATCCGGTCCGGCTCGTCCTCGCGGATGCACGGCGTGTTCGGGGGGATCACCGCGACCTCGAGGTCGAAGAACTCCCGCAACTGGTCGCCGACCAGCACTGCGGTGGCGGTCATGCCGCACACCTTCGGGTAGAGCGCGATGAACGCCTGCACGGCGATGGTGCCGAGCACCTCGCCCTCGGCGGTGGCGTCCAGCCCCTCCTTGGCCTCGACCGCCGCCTGGAGCCCGTCGGGCCAGCGGCGGCGCTGGGCCACCCGGCCGCGCATCTCGTCGATCAGCTCGACCGAGCCGTCCCGGACGATGTAATCCACGTCACGGTGCAGCAGGGTCTGGGCGTGCAGCGCCACGTGGACCGCGGAGAGCTGCTCGACGTGCTCCTCGTCGTACAGGTCGATGCCGAGCTTGGCCTCGACGGCGGCCAGGCCGGCGGAGGTGAACGCCACGCTGCGCCCGTCCTCGGCGATCGTGTAGTGCCGGCCCTTGCGCAGGCCGCGCACCAGCGCGGCGGCGGCGTGCACCGGGTCCTGCTCGCCCGGCACCGCGCCGGCGAGCACCATCGGCACCCGGGCCTCGTCGATCATGATCGAGTCGGCCTCGTCGATGATCGCCGTGGTCAGCACGGGCTGCACGCGGTCCTCGACGTCGGTGACGAGCTGGTCGCGCAGGTAGTCGAAGCCCGCCTCGCTGACCGAGACGTAGGTGACGTCGCAGGAGTACGCGTCGCGCCGCTCCTGGGGGGTGGACGCCTCGTTGACCCAGCCGACGGTCAGGCCGAGCAGCTTGTAGACGGGCTCCATCCACTGGGCGTCACGGCGGGCCAGGTAGTCGTTGACGGTGAGCACGTGCACCGGCCCGTTGCCCAGCCGGACGTGCCCGTACGCGGCGATGGTGGCGGTCAGCGTCTTGCCCTCACCGGTGGCCATCTCGGCGACCTTGCCGGAGAGCAGCGCCATCGCGCCGAGCAGCTGTACGTCGTACGGTCGCTGGTCGAGGCCCCGGCGGGCGGCCTCGCGACCGACCGCGCAGATCTCCTCGTAGCCGACGGCGGTGCCGGCGGCCTCGGTCAACTCGGCGTCGTCCAGCGCGGCGAGGTTGTCCTCGCGCGCGGCGATCGCCGGCAGCAGCTTCTCCAGCGGAGCAAGATCCACGGTTGATCCCGGGCGCTGGAGGAAACGCCGGAACTTGCTCTTGAACCGTTGCGACACACCCATGAGCGGCAACGGTACGCGATTCTGACCGACACGGGCGGCCCGGCCGCCCGGCAAGTTGGCCCTCGCCGGGGAGGCGGTCAGGCGACCAGCAGTTGGTGGGTGGCCAACTCCCGGTAGAGCGGGTCGGTGGCGGTCAGTTCGGCGTGGGTGCCCACGGCCACGACCCGGCCGCCGTCGAGGACGACGATCTGGTCGGCGTCCACCACGGTGGCGAGTCGGTGCGCCACGATCAGCAGGGTGCGGCGCACGGCCACCGCGTCGATGGCGCGGCGCAGCGCGGCCTCGTTGCGCGCGTCGAGGTTGCTGGTCGGCTCGTCGAGCAGCAGCACCGGCGGGCCGGCCAGCAGGGCCCGCCCGATGGCCAACCGCTGCCGCTCACCCCCGGAGAGCAGCACCCCGCCCTCCCCCACCTGCACGTCGAGGCCCTGCGGGGCGCGCTGGACCAGATGGGTGAGGTTGACCTCGTCCAGGACCTCCCGCAGCCGGTCGTCCGTCGCGTCGGGGGCGGTGATCAGCAGGTTCTCGCGCAGCGTGCCGGCGAGCACGGGCGCCTCCTGCTCCACGTAACCGAGCCGCGCCCGCAGCGCGTCGCGGGGCAGCTCGCGGACGTCGACGCCGTCGACCCGGACCGCGCCGGCGCTCACCTCGTAGAAGCGCTCGACCAGGGCCAGCAGCGTCGACTTGCCGGCGCCCGACGGGCCGACGAGGGCGGTACGGGTGCCGGTCGGTACCGCGAAGCTGACGTCGTGCAGCACCGGTGTGCCGCCCGGGTAGCCGAACCCGACCCGGTCGAACTCGATCATGGGTGCGGGCCGGCGCGGGGTCGTCGTCGCGGTCCCGGCCGTCGGTCGGTCCGCCGCGCCCTCCGCCGGCACGGCCAGGATCTCCTCGATCCGCTGCAACGCGCCCAGACCGGACTGCAGCTGGGTGTACGCGCGCAGCACCTGCCCCAGCGGCAACGCCAGCAGGAAGAGGTACATGACGAAGGCGACCAGGTCGCCGACGGAGATCGCCCCGGCGGCGACCCGCGCCCCGCCGATGCCGAGCACGAGCAGGAACGCCCCCTGCACGGTGACCGAGCCGATCGGACCGATCAGCGCCTGCACCCGGGCCACCCGCAGCCCCGCCCCGTACGCCTCACGGGCGCTGCCGGCGACGGTGTCCGCCTCCCGCGCCTCGGCCCGGCTGGCCCGGATGGTCCGGGCCGCCGAGATGGCCCGCTCCACCGCCGAGGTCATCTCGCCGACCCGCTCCTGGGCGGCGCGGGCCAACGCCCGGACCCGGCGGGCGAAGGTCGCCGCGAAGCCCAGCCCGAGGCCCACCCCGAGCAGGGTGACGCCGAACAGCAGCGGGTCGAGCAGCACCATCGCGGTGCCCGCCCCGACCACCATGACCGCCCCGGTGACCACCTCGAACAGCCCGGACGTGACCACCGCCCGCAGCAGGGTGGTGTCCGAGCCCACCCGGGAGAGCAGGTCGCCGGTGCGCCGCTGGTCGTACTCGGTGATGGGCAGCCGCAGCAGATGGGCCGCCAGCCGTCGCCGCGTGCCCAGCACCAGCCCTTCGGCGGTACGTTGCAGCAGGTAGTCGCGCAGGCCGCCGATCGCCGCGCCGAGCACCACGAGCCCCACCAGCACCGCCACCAGCCACGAGACCGGATGCTCGCGGCCGATCCGGTCGAGCACCGACCGGGTGAGCAGCGGCTGGGCCAGCGACGCCGCCGAACCGGCCAGCGACAACACGCCCACCACGACGAGGGTGCCCCGATGCTCGCGCAGGTACGGCAGCAGCGCGCTGAGGCCGACCGGTCGGCTGTCGACCGGCTTGTCCGTCGGGGTGCTCATGGGGCGAACGGTAGCCCGCCAGGTCACCCCCGCGACGGCTTCTCAGACGGCCAGGACCACCTGGAGCTCCTGACGGCGGCGCTCGGCCAGGTCGGTGAGCAGGGTGGGCGCCTCGTCGAACGGGACCACCGCCGAGACCAGGTGCTTGCGGATGAGGTCGCCGTACGTCCGCAGCAGGTCGACGGTCTCGGCGGAGAGCCGTTCCCGGTCCCAGGTGGGCGCGAGCCCGCGCGGCACCCGTCCGATCTGCGCGCAGCGCAGCGCCAGGCCGTTGTGGTGGAACTCCTCGCCGAGCCGGACCGCGTCCGCGCCGCCCTGATAGAAGGCCAGGTCGATCACGGTGCCCTGGGGGCGCAGCAGCCGCAGGGCCAGGTGCAACGCCCACGCCTGCCCCCGGCACTGGAACACCACGTCGGCGCCCCGGTCGCCGGCGGCGTGGGCCCACCGGGTCTTCAGCACGACGGCGGGGTCGTCCGTCTCCGGATCGAGCGATTCCAGGCCGAGCGCCTCGGCGACCCGACGACGCTGCGGGGTCGGGTCGAGCACCACCACCGAGGCCGCGCCGTGCCGGCGGGCCAGCAGGGCGGTCAACAGACCCACTACTCCGGCACCGACCACCGCGACCCGCCGACCGCGTACGCCGTCGCCGAGCGAACGGACGTCGGCGCCGTGCAGGTCGGCGGCGGCGTGCAGCAGACCGTTCGCGCAGATCGGGCCCATGTGCGCGACGTAGACGCCGAGCAGCGGGTCCAGGTCGTCGGGCAGCGGCACGAACCGTTCGGCGACCGGGTCGGCCAGCCAGCCGGTGCGGTGCCCGTACGTCATCGCGCCGACCGCGCCCACGGCCACCGCCGGCGTGGCGCTCTCCACCACCCGACCGACCTGCATGTAACCCAGCCGGGTGACCGGGTACGGGGTGCTGGCCTCTCCGGGTTGGAAGAGCCCGAGGTCGGCGTTCCAGGTGACGTTCAGGTAGGGGTTGGTGCCCTTGACGTAGCTCAGCTCGGTGCCGGCGGAGACGCCGCTGAACAGCGTCTCGACGCGGAACGTGCCGGGCCGCAGCGTGGCGGCCTCCTGCTCCACCAGCTCGACCCGACCGGGCGCGGCGACCGCGACGACCCGATCACGCATCGACGGTCACCCCGGTCGTCGGCACGACCGCCCCGGCGGGCGTGGTGAGCCGAACCGTCCGGCCACTGCGGGCCGAGTCGGCCACCGCGAGGGCCAGCCGCTGGGTGTTCAGCGCCTCGGCGTACGGGACGCGCACGTCGTCGCCGACCCCGCGGACCGCGTCGACGAACGCCCGGTCCACCGCCACCCGGGCGGCCTCCGGATCGGCCGGGACGTGCCGCTCACCGTCGGCGTCCCGGATCAGCAGGCCGTCCTCGCCCAGCGACAGGGCCAGCCCGTCGGCGAGGATCTCCAGGCCGGCGCGGTGCTTCCAACCCAGGACGCAGGCGGCGCTGAGCGTGCCGACCGCGCCGCTGGCGAAGCGCAGCGTGGCGGTGGTCACCGAGTCGATGTCGGCCCCCTCGACGGGTGGCGGCGTGCCGTTGCCGTACGCGGTGACCTCGGTGACCTCGCCGGCCAGCACGCGGATCAGGTCCAGGACGTGGGCCGCCTGCTCGACGACCGGACCGCCGGAGCGGTCGCGCCGCGACCACCAGGCGACCGGCGGCACCTTGTCCAGCCAGGCGCCGCTGACCATCCGCACCGGGCGGTCGGCGAGCAGCTCCCGGGCGGTGTCGAGCACGCTCAGGTAGCGCCAGTGGTGCCCGACGGCGGTCCGCAGCCCGCGTCGGGCGACGAGGTCGGCGATGCGCTCGGCGGTGCCCAGGTCGACGGCGACGGGCTTCTCCACGAACATCGGCACCCCGGCCTCGATCACCGCTTCCTCGGCGGGGCCGTGTGCGAAGGGCGGCACGCAGACGTACACCGCGTCGGGGCCGGCGGCCAGCAGCTCCGCCACGTCGGCGAAGGTCCGCGCGTCGTGTTGCGCGGCCAGGGCGGACGCCGCCTCCGGAACCACGTCGGTGACCCCGACCAGCTCGACGTCGTCGAATCCGGACAACACCCGCGCGTGACGCTGCGCCACCCCGCCGGCACCGACCAGGCCCACCCGGCAGTTGACCATTCGACAACCTCTTTCGAGAACGTTTCGGCTCCGCTGGGAGGAGTCCCCTGGCGTGTGCGCAATCAAACGTTCATCCCCCGGGAACGCGACGATGCCACGTCGTGATCAAGCTGTTGCCCGAGGAACGGTTAGCGCGTGGCGCCGAGTGGGAACTACAGCCCTGCTTGTTCCACGCACGAATGGAGGGGTGCCCGTGCGGGATACGACCGTGTCACCGGTGGTGGAGGCCTGGGCCACGTACCGGACCACGTCGGCGGCGGACTGGCCGGCACGCCGGCTGCTTCGGGCCAAGGGCGCGAACCGGGTCAGCGTGGTGCTGCCGGCGCGAAACGAGGAGGCGACCGTCGGCGCGATCGTGTCGACCATCCGGGAGCACCTGATGGACCGGGTCGCCCTCGTCGACGAGCTGATCGTGGTGGATTCACGGTCGACCGACCGCACCGCGCAGGTGGCCCGCGCCGCCGGCGCGGAGGTGGTCAGTCAGGACGCGATGACCCGGGGCCTGCCCCGGCTCACCGGCAAGGGCGACGCGCTCTGGGCGGGGCTCGCCGCCGCCGAGGGGGACGTGGTGGCGTTCGTCGACGCCGACCTGCGGGAGTTCCGCCCGCACTTCGTCACCGGCCTGCTCGGGCCGCTGCTCACCGACCCGTCAGTGGACTTCGTGAAGGGCTTCTACCACCGCCCGCTCGTCGGAGCCGCCACCGTGGAACAGGACGGCGGCGGGCGGGTGACCGAGCTGATGGCCCGACCGCTGCTCAACCTCTTCTGGCCCGAGCTGGCCGGTTTCGTGCAGCCGCTCGCCGGCGAGTACGCCGGCCGCCGCGACGTGCTGGAGCGGGTGCCGTTCGTCTCCGGGTACGGCGTGGAGACCGCCATGATGATCGACCTGCTGGACCTGGTCGGTCTGGACGCGTTGGCGCAGGTCGACCTGGGTGAACGCAAGCACCGTCACCAGGACACGGCCGCGCTCGGCCGGATGTCCGCGCAGATCATGCTGACCGCGTGGTCCCGCCTGCAACGACGCGGGTGGGCGACCCCCGGCCAGATGCCGGAGGCGCTGCTGACCCAGTTCCGCCGGGGCGGCTCCGACACCCTGCCGAACCTGGACCGGGAGATCGTGGTCAGCGACGTGTCCATCGAGGAGCGCCCGCCGCTGGCCGAGCTGCGCCACCGGGTCCCCCGCCGACGACGGGTGGCGGCCGCGTGAGCGCCCCGGCCCGGCGGCCGGCCACCGCCACCGTACGGAAGGACCGCCGATGAGCCTCACCGTGCTGATGAACGCCGGCCCGTGGCTGTCGGTGCCCCCGCCCGGGTACGGGGGCATCGAGAACGTGATCGCGACCCTGGTGCCGGAGCTGCGGCGGCTCGGTGTGCGCGTGGTGCTCGCCTCGGTGGAGTCCAGCGCTCTGCCGGTGGACGAGAAGGTCTCGGTCTTCCCCGACGGGCAGTTCAGCGCCCTGCAACGGCCGTACAACCAGGTCTGTGGCATCGCACAGGCGCACCTGGCCGGGGTGGTCCGCGAGCTGCACTCGCGCGACGACATCGACCTGGTGCACGACCACGTGGAGGCGGTGGGCCTGGCCACGCTCACGGCGATGGGACCGTCCGGGCCTCCCGTGCTGCACACCCTGCACTGGGACCTGGCCAAGCACCCCGCGCTGTACGGCAGTCTGGACGGCGGCGACCGGGTCCGGGTCAACGGCGTCTCGGCGTCGCAGCTGGCCCGGGCGCCGCTGGCCCTGCGGGAGCACTCGGTGGGTCACGTGCACCTGTCGACGCCGCTGGCCGTGGACGCCGACCGTCGACCCGGCCCGCCCAAGGGCGAGCACCTGCTCATCCTCGGTCGGATCAACCCGGGCAAGGGGCAGGACGTGGGCGTGCGGCTCGCGCACCGGATCGGCGTACCGCTGGTGCTGGCCGGGCCCGTGGGGCCGTACCACCGCCCGGCGGACCTGGCGGCGGCCGGCGACGAGGCCCGGCAGAACCCGGACGTGCGGTTCTTCCTCGACGAGGTGGCGCCGCACGTCGACGGCGACCTCGTCCGCTGGATCGGCACCGTGGCCGGGCAGGAGCGCGACGACCTGCTGGCCAGCGCCCGCGCGTCGCTGTTCCCGCTGCGCTGGGAGGAGCCGGGCGGCACGGCCGTGGTCGAGTCGCTGGCCCTGGGTACGCCCGTGGTGGCCACCGCCCGGGGCTGCCTGCCCGAGTTGATCGAGCACGGCCGCACCGGCCTGCTCACCAGCGAGGAGGACGAGCTGGCCGATCTGGTGCTGGCCGCGGACCTGCTCGACCCGCAGGAGTGCCGCCGGGTGGCGGCGCGGCGGTTCACGCCCGCGGTGATGGCCCAGCGCTACGTCGAGCTGTACCAGCGGGTCCGCGAGCTGGCGTCCGCGCCCCGCCTGCAACCGGTCTGAGTCGCACGTCGCCGTCGGCGCGTTTGCCCCCGGCGGCGACGGGTAGGCGCACCCGCACGCCTGCCGCGTAGCGAGGGAGCCGGTGATGGTCGGACCGATGGCGCACTCCCGGGCCCGGGCGAACCCGGCCGACGGCAAGCCGCCGGTCCGCCGGGCGGCGAACGCCGCGTCCGTGCTGTTCCTGCTGGTCGGTGTGCTCGGCTTCGTGCCGGGAATCACCAGCGGTACGGAGAATCTGCGCTTCGCCGGGCACACCTCGGGCGCGTTCCTGTTCGGCGTCTTCCAGGTGTCGGTGCTGCACAACCTCGTACACCTGCTGTTCGGGGTGGTCGGCCTGGCGCTGGCGCGGACGGTCAGCGGCGCGCGGACGTTCCTGGTCGGCGGCGGGGCGGTCTACCTGGTGCTCTGGCTCTACGGGCTGGCGGTGGACCACGACACGGGCGCGAACGTCCTCCCGGTCAACGCCGGCGACGGTTGGCTGCACCTCGGCCTGGGCCTCGGCCTGATCGCGCTGGGTCTGCTGACCGCGCGGCCCCGACGACCGTGAGCCGCGTCGCCCTGACCGATCGGTCCGGTTTGGTGACGCGGGACCCCGGGTAGTGGGCAGATCCCGACCGACCAGCGAATCGAGGGCGCCGCGATGGCCAGCCGGATCACCTGCGAGGTGCGCGACACCGCACCGGTGGCGGTCGTCCAGCTCAGCGGCGCCCTGGACCTGGGCACCATGCGGTCGGTGCACCAGGCGCTGGACGGCGCCCTGGCCGCCCAGCCCGAGGCGCTGGTGGTCGACCTCGCCCGGGTGACCGTGCGGGACCGGCTGGCGCTGTCGGTCTTCGCGGCGACGGCCCGGCGGGCCGAGGAGTGGCCGGCCGTGCCGGTGGTGCTCTGCGCTCCTCCGCCGGCCGCCGCCCGGTGGCTGGCCGAGTCGACGACGTGTCGGGTGGTTCCGGTCACGCAGGACTGCGCGGAGGCGACCAGGATGGCCGGCGCGCAGGAAGCGATGCGGATCCGGGCGCGGTTCGAGCCGGTGGCGGAGGCGTGCCGGCGGGCCCGGGAGCTGGTCGGCGACGCGTGCGCCCGGTGGAACCTGCCCGAGGCGGCCGGCCCGGCGGCTCTCGTGCTCACCGAGCTGGTCGGCAACGTCGTCCGGCACGTGGGCACCCCCATGCAGGTGACGGTGACACTGCGGCGGCCGTACCTGCATCTGGCCGTCGTGGACGGCAGCCCGACGGCGGCCCAACCCGCGGGCCTGAACCTGCGGGCCGAGGGTGGCCGCGGGCTCCTGCTGGTCCGCGAGCTGGCGCAGCGCTGGGGCAGCGTCCCCGCAGGTCAGGGCAAGGCCGTGTGGGCGATGTTGCCCGCGGCCTGAGGCCGCGGGGCGCTTCGAGCGGTACCGGCGATCTGACCGAAATTACCGCTTAAGCCTGGTTACATGGTGCAAGGGTCGGGTAGGCACGCCCGTCCTTTCCGCCGTCACGACGGGGTGAACAGCCATGCCCAAGCGGGTAACCACGGAACCCGTTCGCGACCGGGGCCCGGCGATCCTGGCACCGGCCCGCTTCGGGGGCTTTCCCGGGTCGCTGCGGACGCCGGTCCCCGGCAACTCCCTGATCAAGTTCCTCGCCACCACCGACCACAAGCAGATCGGCGTGCTGTACCTGCTGACCTCCTTCGGGTTCTTCCTGGTGGCCGGCCTGCAGGCGATGGTGATGCGCGCCGAGCTGGCCCGACCGGGCCTGCAGTTCCTCTCCTCCGAGCAGTACAACCAGCTCTTCACCTCCCACGGCGCGGTGATGCTGCTGCTGTTCGCCACGCCCGCCGCCTTCGGGTTCGCCAACTTCATCGTGCCGATCCAGATCGGCGCGCCGGACGTGTCGTTCCCCCGCCTCAACGCGCTGGCGTACTGGCTGTACCTGTTCGGCGGCCTCATGGTGATCGGCGGTTTCATCACGCCGGGCGGTTCGGCGGACTTCGGCTGGACCGCGTACAGCCCGCTGAGCGACGTCGACCACAGCCCCGGCGTGGGCGCGAACATGTGGGTGCTCGGCCTGGTCGTCTCCGGCCTGGGCACGATCCTCGGCGCGGTCAACCTGATCACCACGATCCTGACCCTGCGCGCGCCCGGCATGACGATGTTCCGGATGCCGATCTTCACCTGGAACATGCTGTTCACCAGCGTGCTGGTGATCCTGGTCTTCCCGCTGCTGGCCGCCGCGCTGCTGGCCCTCTCGGCCGACCGGCTGATCAACGCGCACGTGTACGACCCCGCCACCGGTGGGCCGATGCTCTGGCAGCACCTGTTCTGGTTCTTCGGGCACCCCGAGGTGTACATCATCGCGCTGCCGTTCTTCGGCATCATCACCGAGATCATCCCGGTGTTCTCCCGCAAGCCGATCTTCGGTTACACCGGTCTCGTGCTGGCGACCATCGCGATCACCGTGCTCTCGATGACCGTGTGGGCGCACCACATGTTCGCCACCGGGCAGGTGCTGCTGCCGTTCTTCAGCATCCTGAGCTATCTGATCGCGGTGCCCACCGGAGTGAAGTTCTTCAACTGGATCGGCACCATGTGGAAGGGGCAGCTCACCTTCGAGACGCCGATGCTGTTCGCCATCGGCTTCCTGGTGACCTTCCTCCTCGGCGGCCTCACCGGGGTGCTGCTGGCCAGCCCGCCGGTCGACTGGCACACCCACGACAGCTACTTCGTGGTGGCGCACTTCCACTACGTCGTGTTCGGCACGGTGGTCTTCGCGCTCTTCGGCGGCTACTACTTCTGGTGGCCGAAGATGACCGGGCGGCTGCTCGACGAGCGGCTCGGCAAGGCGCACTTCTGGACGATGTTCATCGGCTTCCACGGCACCTTCCTCGTGCACCACTGGCTGGGCGCCGAGGGCATGCCCCGCCGGTACGCCGACTACCTGCCCACCGACGGCTTCACCACGCTGAACACCATCTCCAGCATCTTCGCGTTCATCCTCGGCCTGTCCACGCTCTTCTTCATCTACAACGCCTGGAAGTCCTGGCGGTACGGGGCGATGGTCACGGTGGACGACCCGTGGGGCTTCGGCAACTCACTGGAGTGGGCCACGACCTGCCCGCCACCGCTGCGAAACTTCGACACGATGCCCCGCATCCGCTCCGAGCGGCCGGCGTTCGACCTGAAGTACGGCCCCCTCGTCGCCGACCTGGGCCGGGATCTGCCGCAGCGCACCACGAAGCCGCCCCAGCAGTTCGGCGACGAGATACACCTCGAGCACCACGCGCCGGAGTCGCCCGCCCCCGAGGGCGCGCACGGCGCCCCGGAGGCGGCCCGCTACCACCCGGCGCCCGAGTCCGGGGCCCGCCCGGTGGACGTGCCCGACCCCGAGGGCGTACGCCGGCCGAGCTTCGAGGAGAGCGACGCGCCGCAGGACGCGCAGGATGCGCCGAGGCCGCACGAACGCTGGCGGCATCCGCGCAGCGACGGCGAGACCGAGGAGCGCTGAGATCTCGGTACGCCCCAAGGGGCCCGACACCTGTCCGGTGTCGGGCCCCTGCGGTGGTCTGCGGGTCAGTCCCGGGCGGGCGGAAGCCCGGCGGCGGTGAGCGAGCGGCGCACCGCCGGCTGCACCCGGGTCAGCCGCAACGGCACGCCGGTGCGCTCCGCCGCCTCCCGACCCGCCACCAGCGCGGCGATCCCGCCGGCGTCGAACCCGCCGGCGCCGACCAGGTCGACGACGACCTCGCTCGGCTGGCCGGTGACAGCCTCCAGCATCGCCCGGCGCAGCTGGTCCGCCCCGTCGCGGTCGACCTCGCCGCCGACCTCGACGACCACCCGGTCGCCGTTCTGCCGTACGGAGATGCGGGTCTTGCCCGGGTCCGGTTCGGCGGCGCCGTTCTGCCAGGGCGGTGGGGCGTCGGCGAGCATCGCCTGCCGCAGCCAGGTCAGCGCCCGCGAGAGCAGGCGGGACACGTGCATCTGCGAGATGCCGAACCGGGCGGCGATCTCCGCCTGGGTCTGGTTGCCGTAGAAGCGCATGGCGAGGATGCGCCGCTCGCGCCAGGGCAGCCGGTGCAGCAGGCCGCTCACCGTCACCCGATCGTCGACCGATTCGAGGGCGTTGTCCGACTCGCCGACCAGGTCGCCGAACTCGGCGGAGCTCTCCCCGCCGACCGGCGCGTTCAACGACGCCGGGCTGTAGCCGGCCGCCGACTCCAACGCCGCGAGGATCTCCTCCTCCGGCGTCTCCAGCCGGGCCGACAGCTCGGCCACCGACGGCGCGCGCGACAACTCGCTGGTCAGCGCCGCGGTGGCCTGCCCCACCTCGAGGATCAGGTCGCGTAGCCGTCGGGGCACGTGCACGCCCCAGGTGCGGTCCCGGAAGTGGCGCTTGATCTCGCCCACGATCGTGATCGCCGCGTACGCCGTGAACGAACCCCGTTCCGGGTCGTACCGGTCGACGGCGTTGACCAGCCCCAGGCGGGCCACCTGCTCCAGGTCCTCCAGCGGCTCGCCCCGCCCCCGGTAACGGCGGGCCAGCCGGCCGGCGAACGGCAGCGCGAAGCGGACCAGGTCGTCCCGCGCCTCCTGTCGCCGCTCCGGCGGCAGCCCTTCGATCCGGGCCGCGTACGCCAGCGCCGCCGCGTCGAGGTCCTCCAGACCACGCTCGGTGGGTGGTGGTGTGGTCGTGGTCGTGCTCGTCTGTCCGAACATCCGCGCCTCCCTCAGGAAGGTCCCCCGCCCGGATCGGGAAACCGGTCGTGCGCGTGGTCGAGCCACGCACCGGGCCGGAAAGTGGGTCAGTGACTGGGATGCCAGCGGGCGACAACATCTCTACGCAGCGCGATCAGGTCGTCGCAGCCAGCGATGTTCCCGCTCCGTAGGTACTCAATCACGGGACCCCGGGTTCGCGAGGAAGTTTCGGCGTCCTCCCCTTCAAGAGACGAGCAACCCCTGGTGGCCGCCGGTGTCACGGAGCACCGACAGGGCCTCGGCGACCCCCAGCGGGGGCGGGACCGGCAGGTCGTACGGCTGGGCGCGCATGACCTCGGTGGCCCGGCGCGTCGGCACGGACGTCACCGGATAACCCCGCGCGGAGGTCCGGTCCAGCGCCCTGCGCCGCCGGCCGAAGCCCGCGACCGCCAGCCACTGCGGAAGCCCGGCCAGGGCGGGCGAGCGCATACCGGGCGGCTCGGGCAGGACGTCCACCGAGCTGAACTCCTCGCTGCCGGCCAGCCACCACTCGGCCTCGTCCACGCTGCGGCGGGTGGCGTTCTCGCACCAGTACGGCACCAGTCCCGCCCGCACCACCTGCCACGGATCGAGCAGCCGCCCGCATTCCACCACCAACCGGTCACCGGTCTTGCCGGCCGCCCGCAACCACCGCCGGTAGAGGTCGGCCACACCGGCGCTCAACGCTCCCGGCCGGGGCACCAGCACCCGGTGCAGCGGATGCCCGTGCCGGGTCGCGAAGTCCCGTGCGGCATGCTCGAATCCGGGATCCATGCCGTGCTCGGCGTCGCCCGACGGCACCGACACCTCCGGCGGGGCCCACTGGGCGGCGTCACCGCCCACCGCCCGCAGAACCTGCCGCAGGGCGTGGCTGTCCGGGTGGAAGTCCACCGGGTCGAGTCCGCTCGCCGGACAACCGACCTGGAAGCTGTGGCCCGGCCCGCGCTCCAGCACCGGCCACGTACGCGCGTCCCGCACCAGCAGCACCGGTGCGTCGGCGGTGAGCCGGTCGGTAAGGAACTGCGCGTACGCGGCCGGCAGCGACCGCCAGCGGGCGGTCAGCGACACGGTGACGCCGGTCAGGGTTCCCCGGCTGGCCGGGCAGTGCACCTGACGCAGGTGCACGTCGGGGTTGCCGCCGAGCAGCCGCTCGGCGAGCGCGCCCCCGTGCGCCAGCGCCTCCCGGGGACGGTCCACGGCCCCGTCGCTCCAGTGCGCGGTCATCTCGAAGCCGGCGGGCAGCCACGGCACGCCGAGAGCGACCGCGAGGTGGGCGGCCGCGCCGTGCGGCGACCCGATGAGCGCTCCGGGATAGGTGCGGCGCGGGTACTGGTCGACGAACCAGCGGGCCACCCGGGCCGCGTCCACCTCACCGACCTGGTCGACGGTGAGGGCGACCCGCCCGGCGGCCCGGGTCGCCGCGGCCCGGCGTACCGGCTCGGGCGCCGTCGGGAATCGCGAGATCGGCCCGGTGTGCCCGAGGTCGGCGCAGTCCGCGCCGCGCAGCGCCCGGGCGGTGGCGGCGACCAGCACCCGGGCGGCGCTGCCCTGGGCCACGACCCGGTCGCCGGCCAGACCGGCGCCATCGGCCGTGAGCCCCTTGTGCACCTTGTGCACCGGCCCCACCTTGCCTCGTTCGCTCACCACGCGGCCCGGCTTCCCGTCCCGATGGGGTTCAAACGGGGCATCACCCACCCGGCGGCCACAATCCGCTGGTCAGCGGGTGGCGCCGGTCATCGTCGGCGATCGGCCGCGCAGGTTTCACCGGGGCTTGGGCGGGCACATCGGGGCCCATGCGCACCGACGACACCAGCGAGCCCGCCGCCGCCACGATCACCCCGTACGAGGACGGCCCGCTGCTCGTCCGCGGCGACTTCGCGCTGGTGACCCCGGACGGCGAGCGGATCGACGCCCGCCGGGGCACCGTGGCGCTGTGCCGCTGCGGCAAGTCGGCGCTCAAGCCGTTCTGCGACGGCACCCACAAGGCGATCAAGTTCCGGGCGGGCACCACCCGCGAGGGGTGAGCCGACGCCGTCGCCCCCGCCACGAGCGCGGCAGAGTCCACCGGCCCACGATTCGCACAGCGGCCTCCGCGCCGAGGCCCCACCAGGCTCGCTCGCTCCCTTTGCTCTGCTTCAACGGAGGCAACACGGACGGGCCGTCACTGTCGCCTCCGTTGAAGCAGAGCAAAGGACGCACGAGCACCGGGCGGACCCCCGGCCGTTCGGCGGCGGCTGTAAAGGGCGTCAGGGTCAGACGAGCGCGATCGGCTCCCGGGCAGCCACCGGATCCGCAGCGGGCACCACGCTCGACCCGACGAGCGGGACGGTGGGCGGCGGAGTCGGCGGGGACGGCGGGGCCGGTGACCGCAGCGAGCTGCGACCGGCCGCCCAACTGTCCAGCAGGTGCGCCGCGAAGAGCCGGTCCACCGCGAGCGCCGCCGCCGCGCCGAAGAGCACGTCCGGGGCGAGCGCCGGCTCGGTCCGCACCAGGCCGCCGCACAGGTCGTGGGCGGCGATCTGCTCGTGCACCGCGTCCGCCTCCACGTGCTCGTCGTAGAAGCGGGTGGCCACCTCGTCCAGGCCGAGGCGGCGCAGCCCGTTGCCGTAGCGACGGTTCGGCAGCGACGAGGTCATCTCGAAGGCCGCCAGGTGCCCGAGCAGCGCCCCGCGCAGCCGTCGGTGCAGCCCGAACAGGGACATCAGGTTGTTGGTCGCCAATGTCACGGCGGGCACCACGTCCAGGTGAGCGCCGTAGTCGGTGTCCAGGCCCAGCCGGTCGAGGGTGCGGCGGAACAGCTCGGCGTGCATCCGGTCCAGCCGACCGTTGCCGTACTCGTCGGTCTGGATCTCCACGAGGGCGGCCTTGGCGGGGCCGCCGAGGCGCGGCAACGCCCAGCTGTGCGGGTCCGCCTCGCGCAGGTGGTAGACCGAGCGGTGGGCGACGAACTCGCGGAACTGGGTGAGGTCGGCACGCCGTTGCAGCGCGGCGGCCAGCGACGGCCCGTCGTCGGCCGCGACCAGCTCGGCCAGCCCGGCGGCGACGCCGTCAGCCGGCACCGCCGGTACGCCGGTCAGCCGGCGCAGCGCCGCCTCGAAGGGGCGTTCGGCGCGGGCCCGCAGGGCCAGCAGGGTGGGCTGCCACTCCCAGCCCTCGTCGACGCCCCGCCAGCCCCGGTAGTGCAGCTCGTAGCAGAGGAACAGCGTCAGTTGCAGGTCCTCGTCGGTCAGCGGGTCCGCCGGATCGAGGTCGACGCCGAGGTCCGCCGGCAGGTCGTGCGGCGCGCGGCGCAGCGCGTCGGTCAGCGCCGTCGACAGCGGGCCGCGCGGCTGCGGCAGGTGCGCGGGACCATAGCGGCGGTCGGCGGGCTCCGGCATGGGACCTCCAGCGTCGTCGGGCCGCTACTGATGCCCTGGTGGGATGCGCCTAAACGAGATCCTCGACGGCCACGGCCTGCTCCACCTGCTCGCGGACGCGCCGGGCCGGCTCGCCGTCGGCGTACAGGCCACGCAGGTCGGCGAAGGCCGGTTCCGGGGGCGCCAACGAGACCGTCGGGTCGACCACGGCCTCCAGGACGCAGGGCCGGTCCGCGGCGAGCGCCTCGTCCCAGGCCGCGCCGACCAGCTCCGGACGGTCCACCCGGACGCCGTGCAGGCCGAGCAGCCGGGCCCAGCCCGCGTACGGGACGTCGGGGCGGCGGCGCATCGGGTCCGCCGACGGCTCCCGTCCACCGCCCATGCCGTTGTGGTCGCGGTTGTTGAGCACGAGCACCACCAACCGTGGGTCGGCCCAGTTCTGCCAGTGATGCGACACGGTGATCAGCTCGGCGAGACCGTTGAGTTGCATGGCGCCGTCGCCGAGCAGCGCGACCACCGGCGCATCGGGCGCCGCGAGCTTGGCGGCCACCGCGTACGGCAGGGCGCAGCCCATCGAGCCGAGGGTGCCGCACAGTTGCGCGTTCACCCCGGGCGGCAGAACGAGGTGCCGGGCGTACCAGTAGAGGACCGAGCCGACGTCGACCGCCACCGACCCGGCATGCGGCACCCGCGTGGAGAGTTCCTGGAGCACGAGCTGCGGGTTGATCGGTTCGGCCGGCGCGGCGGCCCGGTCGGCGGCGGTCGCGCGCCAGCGGTCGACGGTGCTCTCCACCGTCGACCGCCACTGTTGGTGCGGCCGGGCGGGCACCCGTTCGAGCAGCGCCCGCAGCGTCTCGGTGGCGTCACCGACCAGCGGCACGTCGGCCGGGTAACGGCTGCCGATCCGGGTGCCGTCAATGTCGATCTGCACGGTGCGGGCCTGGTCGGGCATCGGGAAGTAGTCGGTCCACGGGTCGTTCGTGCCGACCAGCAGCAGCGTGTCACAGCCGCCCATCAGCTCGGCCGCGGCCGGCGTGCCGACCTCTCCGAGCACACCGGCGTGGAAGGGCAGGCGCTCGTCCAGGATCGGCTTGCCCAGCAGCGACGTCGCCACCCCGGCGCCGAGGCGGTCGGCCAGCTCGACGATCTCGGCGGCGGCGCCCCGGCCACCCTGGCCGACCAGGATCGCGGTGCGCTGGCCGTTGCCGAGCACCTGCGCGGCGGCGTCGAGGTCCACCTCGTGCGGCAGCACCCGGGCCAGCGGCTCACCGGGGGTCGCCGTGATCACGCCCGCCGCGTGCGTCCCGAGGTCCGGCACCAGGGCCTCCTGGAGGTGCCGCGGCAGCACCACGCAGGTCGGGCTCCGCGTCGCCGCCGCGGTGCGGAACGCCTGGTCCAGCAGCACGGGTACGGACGCGGGGCTGCGGCCGTACTGGACGAACTGGTTGCACACGTCGCCGAACAGCCGGCTCAACCCGATCTGCTGGTGCGCGCCGCCCAGCGGCCCGGTGACGTCCTCGCCGACGATCGCCACGACCGGCTTGCTGTCGAGCTTGGCGTCGTACAGGCCGTTGAGCAGTTGCACCGCGCTCGGTCCCTGGGTGGCCAGGCAGACGCCGATCCCGCCGGTGAACTTGGCGTGCCCGGTGGCCATGAACGAGGCGGTCTCCTCGTGCCGGGCCGGGATGAACGCCGGGTCGCCCCCGGCACGTTCCAGCGCCTCGACCAGCGGTGCGATCGCCGCTCCGGGGTAGCCGAAGGCGCGCGGGACCCGCCAGGCCCGCATGCGCTCGACCACCAGGTCCGCCACGCGGCGCTCAACCATTGCCGCGCCCCGGGGTGCCTTCGTCGACGTAGCGCAGCACCGCCCCGACGCCGTCGGTGAGCTGGGGCGCCTCGTCCGCGCCGAGCACCGTCAACGCCGCGTCGGTGCCGACCAGCGCCCGGACCAGCGCCGCGTCGGCGCGTACCCGCTGCGGGTCGTCGACCGACATCGCGCTCAACTGGGACGGGTCGACGGCGATCTCGGTGGGCTCGGGGCCGATCCACAGCTCGCCGTTGGCCGACGGGTCGTCGACGATGATCATCGTGTCGACCTGGTTGCGTTGCAGGGCCGACACGACCGCGTCGAGACCGGCGCCGACGTCCTCCTGCACGCCGAACTTGTCCAGCGCGGCGGTGATCCGCTGGTCGGCGACCTCGGCGATGGTCTGCACCGTGAGGTCGTCCAGCATGCTCTGGTCGGCGCCGCCGGCCCGGGAGCCCGCGTCCGTGCGGACGACCAGGTCCTGCCAGCGCGGCGGCATCTGCGCGGCGATCATCCCGGTGGCCCGGACGTCACCGGCCACCACCACGACGTCCGCGCCAACGCGGTCGGCCAGCTCCACGGTCGCGGCGGTGACGTCGCCGGCGTTCTGGTGCCACGCCTCCATGGCGGCCCGCTGGTAGCGCGACTGCGACCAGCCGCCAGGCTGGACCCGACGCAGGGGGAAGCTCTCCCGGCCGGCGACGTGCGCCCGTCGGGGTACCCCGCCCGCGCTGACCGCGACGGCGTCGCCCCCGGTACGGTCGGCCACCACCCGAACCCACGCCACCTGTTCGCCGCGCTGGGCGAGCAGCGGCATGACGTGCGGCAACGGCCCGAAACTCGCCAGGTCGCGCAGCGGCGGCGCGGACAGGTACTCGGAGAGCACCACCCGGCCGTGGCTGGCGAAGACGGCCAGGCCGTAGTCCCCGACCATCGGGTCGTGACCCCGGACCACCCGGTCCAGCGCGGCGACGCTCGCCTCGTCCGCCCCCTGTTCGGCCAGGCGGCGTTCCAGGGCGCGCCAGCGCAGGTCCAGCGCCGGGTGGGCGTCCTCGGTGTCCGCCGAGGCGTCCAGGTACACCGAGCACCACGGCCCGGGTCGGTCGTAGAGCGGGCGCAGGAAGGACAGCTGCATGCTCGACCCCTTTCCAGCTCGACCGCCCGCTTACCCTCCCCGCCCGGGATGTCACCTCGCGGGCGTGAGCCCGTGACCAGGTTTCATTCACGTCGTTCAACCGGGGACATCGATACGATCAGTGAACACAAGCGGACTCTCGGTGGTGGACATGGACAGCGGACTCGATACCCGGCGGATCGTGCACCCGACGGAGCGGATCGTCACCGGACGGCTGGTCCGCCTGCTCGACGGCTACACCCGCGAGATACGCGTCGGCCAACCGGTGCTGGTCGCGGTGCTCGCCGCTGCCGCGTTCGCCCGGCTGCCGGCCCTGCTGCTGCGCACGCTGTTCTCCTTCGGCGGCGGTGGCGCCCGCCGGCGCTGGAAGGAGCTGAAGCAGGGCCCGGAGTACCTGGTCACCCCGGTCCGCCTGCGGAACACCGCCGGTCAGCTCTGCGAGGTCGAGCTGCACGGGCACCTGCCGCAGAGCGCCCTGCATCCGGCCGACCAGGTGCAGCTCACCCTGCGCCCACAGCGCGACCCGGAGCTGCCGCCGCGGATCGAGCGGATCGTCAACCTGACCACCGGGCAGTTGCTCACCCCGCGTACCGCGACGCTCTGGTCACACCTGGGGCCGCCGCTGCTGTTGCAGGCGACGATCGGCGTTCTGCTGCTGGCCGGTGTCGTGGCCTGTTCCGCGCTGACCTGAGCGGGGCTCAGCCGACCGGCGTGGGCTCGCGGGTCGGCTGGTCGGCGGCGCCGAGCATGCCCCGGCGGTGTGCCCAGCGTTCGAAGATCAGGGTGGCGAACGGCGGCACGGCGCACGCCAGCGCCACGACGGTCACCGGCAGGCTCCAGCGGCGCAGCCGCGCCACCGCGAGCACCAGCAACCCGTACGCGATGAACAGGCCGCCGTGGATCGGGCCGAAGATCTTGACGCCCAGCTCGTTGTCGGGCGGACCGTACTTGACGGCCATGCCGGCCAGCAGGGCCAGCCAGGAGCAGGCCTCGGCAATCGCCGCCACGACGAACAGCCGGGTCACCTTCTCGCGCATCCGGCAATGCTAGCGGTGCCGCCCGTTCGCGCTCCCGCCGACCACACAGCGTGCGACAGGGGTCACGGGGCCCGCCACTGGGTAGGAAAGAACCCTCGGGTCTTCCCCGCTCGCACGGCCGCGTGCGAGGTTAGGGGGAACCAGCGGTGACAGGGCGGTGACCATGGGCGAGGACGTCGGCGTACGGACCTTCAGTCGGGAGGATCGGGCCCGTTACCGGGAAAAGGTGCGGAACTGCCTGGATGTCTTCGCCGAGATGCTGCGGGAGTCGCGGTTCGACATCGACCGGCCGATGACGGGGCTGGAGATCGAGCTGAACCTCGTGGACGAGGTGTCGAATCCGGCCATGCGCAACGCCGACGCTCTGGCGGCCATCGAGGACCCGAGTTTCCAGACGGAGCTGGGCCAGTTCAACATCGAGATCAACGTGCCGCCGCGTCGGCTGACCGGCACCGGGACCCTCGACTTCGAGGAGCACGTGCGGGCCAGCCTGAACGCCGCCGAGCAGAAGGCCCGCACGGTCGGCGCGCACATGGTCATGATCGGCATCCTGCCGACGTTGCGTCCCGAGCACCTGACCGCCGAGACCCTGTCGGCCAACCCGCGCTACAAGCTGCTCAACGAGCAGATCTTCGCGGCGCGCGGCGAGGACCTGCCGATCGCCATCTCCGGGGTGGAGCGGCTGGCGGTCACCGCCGACACGATCACCCCGGAGGCGGCCTGCACCAGCACCCAGTTCCATCTTCAGGTCAGCCCCGCGCAGTTCGCCGACTACTGGAACGCCGCCCAGGTGGTCGCCGGCATCCAGGTGGCGCTCGGCGCGAACGCGCCGCTGCTGTTCGGCCGGGAACTGTGGCGCGAGACCCGCATCCCGCTGTTCCAGCAGGCCACCGACACCCGGCCGGAAGAGATAAAAGCCCAGGGGGTACGCCCCAGAGTCTGGTTCGGCGAACGCTGGATCACCAGCGTCTTCGACCTGTTCGAGGAGAACGTCCGTTACTTCCCGGCGTTGCTGCCGGTGTGCGACCCGCAGGACCCGGCGCAGACCCTGGCGGCCGGCGAGGTGCCCAACCTCGCCGAGCTGCGGCTGCACAACGGCACCATCTACCGCTGGAACCGCCCGGTGTACGACGTGTCGCGGGGCCGGCCGCACCTGCGCGTGGAGAACCGGGTGCTGCCGGCCGGGCCGACGGTGCTGGACACCATCGCCAACGGCGCCTTCTACTTCGGACTGGTCCGGGCCCTGGCCGAGTCGGACCGCCCACTGTGGTCGCAGATGTCGTTCAGCGCCGCCGAGGAGAACTTCACCAACTGCGCCCGGCACGGCATCGACGCGCAGGTGTTCTGGCCCGGCCTCGGCTACCTGCCGGTCACCGAGCTGGTGCTGCGCCGGCTGCTGCCGATGGCGCACCACGGCCTGGACCGGTGGGGCCTCGACCCGACCGAACGGGATCGGCTGCTGGGCGTCATCGAGCAGCGCTGCCTGACCAACCGCAACGGCGCGACCTGGCAGGTGGAGACGCTGCACCGGCTGGAGTCCGCCGATCACCTGGACCGGCCGGAGGCGCTGCGCGAGGTGGTGCGGCACTACGTGGAGCTGATGCACAGCAACCGGCCGGTCCACGAGTGGCCCATCCCCTGACCCATCGCCTGTCCTTTGTGGACCCCCCACGACATCGACCATCGTCATAGGCTGTGGCGGCTCGCACGTCGATGACGATGGAGGCAAGTGTGGCCAGTTCCGGCGTGGATCCCGCCCCGACCCGCACACCCGCTCGACCGCCCCTGTCGCGTCGTCGCATGCTCGGCATGGGAGCGGCGAGCGCCGCCGCGATGGTGGTCGCCGGCCGCGCGGACCCCGCAGCGGCGCAGAGCGCGCCCCCGCCGAAGACGCGGCGGGCGCTGCGGGCGCCGGCGCTGGCACCCGGGGACCGGGTCCGGGTCGTCTCGCCCGGAGGCACTCCCAACCCGACGAACATGGCGCGCGGCATCGAGATCCTGCGCAGCTGGGGTCTGGAGGTGGAGCTGGGCGAGCACGTCTACGCCAGGTACGGCTACCTGGCCGGCACCGACGCGCAGCGACTGGCCGACCTGAACGCCGCGCTCAACGACCCGGGCGTACGCGGTGTCTTCGCCGCCCGGGGCGGTTACGGCACCCAGCGGATCGTCGACGACATCGACGTGGCCGGCGTGCGCCGCGACCCCCGGGTGGTCGTCGGTTTCAGCGACATCACCAGCCTTCACGGCCGGCTCTGGCGCGAGACCGGCCTGGTCACCTTCTACGGGCCGATGGTCAACTGGAGCGACAGCCGCACCGGCCCGGAGTCGGCAGAGGCGCTGCGAAGCGCGGTGATGACCACCGCGCCCGTCACGATCACCAGGGACCCGGCCGAGACGGCCGCCCCGGTGGTGGTGCCGGGGCGGGCGTCGGGTCCGCTGCTCGGCGGGACCCTGACGATGCTCTCCACGTCGCTCGGCGCGGCGGACGCTCCGCGGTTCGACGACGCGATCCTCTTCTTCGAGGACGTGGACGAGGCGCCGTACAGCATCGACCGGATGCTGACCGAACTGCGCCGGGTGGGCGTGCTGTCCCGGGTCGCCGGGGTGGTCGTCGGTCAGATCACCAACAGCGTCGGCGGCGCCGACCAGTGGGACGCGGCGGCGGTGCTCAAGGACCGCCTGTACGACCTGGGCGTGCCCGTCCTGGGCGGGCTACGCCTGGGGCACGGCAACGGCCAGCTCACCGTCCCGCTCGGCGCGCGGGCGACGATCGACGCCGAGGCGGGGACCCTGACCGTGGAAGCCGGGGTCCGCGCCCGCTGAGAGCGTGACCGCGCTCAGCCGCGTGGGGTGGGGACGCCGAACAGGTCGGTGATGCCGCCGGGCAACTGCGCGAGCAGGTCGTGCCGGTCGTCGTCGTCGAGCGCTTCGGCGACGGTGCTCAGCACGACCCGGGCGTGCTCGCGTACCTGGTCCGCGTTCGCGACCTGCTCGCGGTCGCCCACGTGCTTCAGGAAGTCGCCGACGTCCCACCGCCGGCCCTGCGGGTTACGGGTGACGGACGCGTTCAACCGGTCGGGCAACTGTGCCGCGAGGTTGTCGGCCTCCTGTCCGGCGAGTCGTTCGCCGAGCACCGACAGGACGGCCTGCACCGACCGCACGGCCTCGTTCTCGCCGAGCCCTCCGCGCTGTCGTACGGTCGCGATCATCTGCTCGTACTCCATGACCCGCTCCCTTCCGTCTCCGGAACGAGCCGCGTTCCCCCGCTCCCCCACCACAAACACACGTCGCGCACGCGTTCCCCACCCCCTTCCCCCGCCGATCTTGCACTTTCGGTTGCCGACTTGGGGTAATACGCCCCCTCTGTCGCCACCGAAAGTGCAAGATCGCGGGGACACGGGCGGGGTCAGACCTTGAGGAGCACCTTCGTGCAGTCGTCCTGCTTCTTCTGGAAGATCTTGTAGCCCTTGGGAGCGTCGCGCAGCGGCATGCGGTGGCTGACGATAAAGCTCGGGTCGATCTCGCCGCGCTGGATGCGCTCCAACAGTGGGCGCGTGTACCGCTGCACGTGGCACTGACCGGTCCGCATGATCAGTGACCGGTTCATGAAGGCGCCCATCGGGAACTTGTCCACGAAACCGCCGTACGCGCCGACGACCGACACCACTCCCCCGGACCGGCAGGCCAGGATCGCCTCCCGCAACGCGAACGGACGTTCCGTCTCGGTCCGGGTGGCCTGCTTGGCCCGGTCGTACGCGTACATGGCGGGATTGCCGTGATGGCCCTCCATGCCGACCGCGTCGATGCACGCGTCGGGGCCCCGACCGGCGGTCATCTCGTTGAGGGCGTCCAGCACGTCGACGTCCTCGTAGTTGATCGTCTCGGCGTCGGCGTGCTCGGCGGCGAGCCGCAGCCGGTACGGGAACCGGTCGATGACGATCACCCGCTCCGCGCCGAGGAGTCGGGCGCTGGCCGCGGCGAGCAGCCCCACCGGTCCGGCGCCCCAGATCGCGATGACCTGCCCGGGCTTGATGTCGCACATCTCGGCGCCCATGTAGCCGGTCGGGAAGACATCGGCGAGCAGGACGGCCTGGTCGTCGGGGATCTCGTCGGGCACCTTGAGCGGGCCGACGTCGGCGAACGGCACCCGCGCGTACTCGGCCTGGCCGCCCGCGTACCCGCCGAGCAGGTGGGAGTAGCCGAAGATGCCGGCCGGCGAGTGGCCCATGACCTTCTCGGCGAGGCCGGCGTTGGGGTTGGAGTTCTCGCACACCGAGTAGAGGCCGCGCTGACAGGAGGAGCAGTGCCCGCAGGCGATCGGGAACGGCACCACCACCCGGTCGCCGGGCTTGAGGTTGCGCACCTGCGGCCCCACCTCCACCACCTCGCCCATGAACTCGTGGCCGAGGATGTCGCCCTTGCGCATGGCAGGGATGTAACCGTGATAGAGGTGCAGGTCGGAGCCGCAGATCGCGGTGGTGCTGACCCGTACGATGGCGTCCCGGGCGTTCATGATCGTCGGATCGGGTACGTCGATCACCTTGACGGTGTCGGTGCCCATCCAGGCGGTGGCCTTCATTTTCTCTGCCTCTTCCGACGGGTGGTCAGCGACGGGACGTCGGCAGCGGCTGCGCGGGCCGCTGCATGGCCTGCTGGCGTACGGAGATGCCGTTCGGGCTGCCCTCGGAGCGGACCACCTCGCCGGCCTCCAGCACCTGTTTGAACCGGCGCAGGTCGTCGCGGACCTGCTGCTCGGGTTCCTCACCGAAGAGCTTCGCCACGGCCCGGCCGAGCGCGCCCGCCGGTGGCGCGTAGCGCAGTTGGACCCGGACCTCGGTGCCGCGGTCGCCCGGAGCGGGTACGAACGCGACCCGACCGGCGTTGGCCACGCGACTGCCGGGCAGCGACCGCCAGGTGATCGACCTGTTCGGCTGATCGTCGATGATCTCGGCGTCCCATTCGACGCGGCGACCGGCCGGCCCACGGGCGACCCAGTGCGACAGGCGCAGGTCGTCGGCGCGTACCGACTCCAGGTGCGCCATGAACCGGGGCAGGTTCTCCATGTCGCGCCAGAACCGGTACGCCTCGGCGGGCGACCGGTTGACCGTCACCGCGATCTCCATCCTGATCATCCGCGCTCGGGCCCGCCGGGCGCGCCCGGCGGCGACGGCGGCGGCGACGTCCAGGGCGGTGATGCCGGCGATCGCGGCCGTGGTGAGGGCCAGGCGACGACGTCGTTCGCCGCGCCGTTCGCTCATGGCCCGGCCCAGCAGGGTGAGGTCGAGGGCGTCACCGGCCACCCGCGTCCACGTCCAACCGACCGGGCGGCGACCGCTGAGCAGGCCGACGGCGTGCGTCAGTTCGCGGGCGCCGACCGCCCTGATGACCGGCTGCGCCGCCGGGGAGTCGTCCACTCCGGTCAGTCGCGCGAGCGGTCGGGACGCGGCCAGCGCGCCCAGCCCCAGGGCCAGGCTCAGCAGGCCCAGGGCCCTCGGCAGGGCCGGCGACACCGGCCTTTCCAGCTCCGGCAGGAGCACGGTCTCGACACGGCTCATGTCGGGTCCCTTCCGGTAGGCACGTCGCCGCCGGTCCGGCGGGCAGCGGTGTCCGCTCTGGTGACGCTATGCGCTAGTTGTGCGGCATGCGCCCGGTTCGGGCAGAACACGGCCACCCGCGGCAGGTCCGTCGCCTTCAGTCAGGATCGCGACATTGACCGATTTAGATCAAGCACGAACGGTTACGGTCGGCTCACCCCCTGTCTCGTCGCCGCGAGGAGCATGCCCGTGAGCCCTACCCTCCTGCGCAAACTGACCACCACCATCGCCGTCGCGTTGCTCGTCGTGGAGGCCGCCGCGCCGGCTGTGGCGCGTACCCCCGAAGCCGCGCCCGCGCCCGGCGGCGTTCGCGCCGTCGTGCGCGACGCGGCCACCGGCGCGCCCGTCCCTTACGCCTGCGCCGCGCTCGTGCCCACCGACCCCGCGGCGCTCGCGGCCGTCACGCTCGGGGAGGACCAGCTCGGCCGGTACGGCGGCTGCGCCGACGAGCAGGGCAGCCTGGTGACCGGTGACGTCGCCCCCGGCGAGTACCGGTTGCTCGTGCGGCCCTACGACACGACCCGGCACGGCTGGCAGTGGGTCGGCCGGCACGGCGGCACCGGTCAGCGCGAGCGCGCCCTCGCGGTCCGCGTCCGGGCCGGCGCGGTGACCAGCGCGCCCGACATCCGGCTCGACCCGCCCGGCTCGGTCGTCGGAGTGGTGACCGACGCGGCGACCGGCGCGCCGGTCCCGCGAGCGCTGGTGATGGTGGTCCCGTACGTGCCGGACCCCAAGTACGGCGACCACGGGCCCACGACCGATGAGAACGGCCGCTACACGATCACGGGGCTCGGGCCGTACGAGTGGCCGGTGCAGTTCGCCGCGGGTGGGTTCGCCACCGTCTGGTCCGGCGGGGTGGGCACCCGCGCGCAGGCACGAGGGGTGCGGGTCCACGCCCAGCGGACGGCGACCCTGAACCAGGCGTTGCCCGCCGGCATCCCGGTCAGCGGGGCGGTACGCGTGGACGAGCTGCTCACCTACGCTCAGGTGCTCGCCTTCGACGCGAGCACCGGTGACCTGGCCGGCGTCGCGGACGTGGGTAGCGGGTACGCCCTGCGCCTGCTCCCCGGGCAGCGGGTGAAGCTGCGCTGCGACTGCTCGTACGCCCCGCCGGTGTGGCATCAGGACGCCGCCGACTTCGACGCGGCGACTCCCCTGCGGCTCCGGCGGACGCCAGTCGTGGTCGACTTCGACCTCGGCTGACCCGGGCGGCTAGAGCACCCACCGGAGCACGGTGACCAGGCCGACGACGCACAACGCCACCAGGATCACGCCGATCACGACCGCCGCGAGACAGCCCAGGCCGTCCCGCCACGAACTGGGCTCCTCGGGACGTGGCCCGTCATCGGTCCAGGTGACGGGCTCGTCCCGGCCGGCCTGCTCCAACAGCCGGGCGAAGCGCGCGCCCGCCACCGGACCGAGTCCGCCGCGGGGGTCGGCGGTCACCCGCAACGCCCGCAGACGCCGCCAGGCGTTCCCGTAGGCCCGCTCGAACGCGGCGACCTCCCGCGCGTCGGTGTCCTCGCCGAAGAAGCCCCACCGCCCCGCCTCGGTCACGTTGCCCACCTGGCGGTAGAGCGCGGCACGCCGCGCCCGCAACTCCAGGTCGTCGGGGTACGCGGCGGTCAGGCTCGCCAGGCGTTGCATGGCGGGGTGTACGTGCCCGCGCCCCAGATCCGCCGCCACCTTCGCCAGCACCTGTTCCTTCGCCACGGCGGCCATTCTGAGCGGTACGCGCCCCACGCCGACACTTCATTTTCCGGCGGTCGGAGCGTTATGGCCGCGTCGCAGCGGGTAGCCGTCATCCGCTTTTTCCAGGGGCCGGGAGGTGGGATGACGGCGACCAGCGCCTTCTTCGAGCGGCTGGCCGACGAGTGCCGGGATCCGCGGTTCAGCAAGGTGTGCGGAAGTGTCCGCTTCGACATCTCCGAGGGAGACGACCTGGAGCAGTGGCTCCTGGTCATCGACCACGGCGACCTGCGGGTCTCCCGCAGCGGGGAGCCCGCCAACACCGTCATCAGGGTGCCGGCACAGGTGGCGGAGGCGATGGCGCGCGGCGAGGTGAACGGTCTGGCGGCGATCGAGCGCGGCGAGATCCTGGTCGACGGCGATCTCGCCCTGGCGTTGCGGATCGGGCGGCTGTTCCCCCGTTCGGGTCAGGGTGGTGCGGGACCCGACCAGCCGACGGCGGCCAGCGCGCCGTGAGAGACATCCCGGGCACGGTGTCGTGCATCGACGGCAACACCTTCATCGTGTCGGACGCCAGTGGCGACGTGGAGTCGTCACCCGCCACGCCGGTGGGACTGTTCGCCGCCGACACGCGCTTCCTGTCCCGCTGGGTCCTCACCGTCAACGGCGAGCGGCTGACCGCCCTGTCGGTGGACGACAGCCAGTACTACGAGGTCACGTTCTTCGTGGTGCCGGGCGGGGCCGTCGACTACGTGGAGGCGGACGTGTCGGCGATCCGGCGGCGACGCATCGGCCCGGACCTGACCGAGACGCTGACGATCTTCAACTACGGCCAGGGAGTGGTGGACCTCGACGTACGGCTGGAGGTGGAGGCCGACTTCGCCGACATCTTCGAGATCAAGTTCGACATCCAGGACAAGGCCGGCAGCTACTACACCGACGTCGAACCGAACCGGCTGCGGGTGGGCTACCGGCGTGGGACGTACCGGCGTGAGGTCGTCGTGTCGACGAGCGAGTCGGCCACCATCGACGCGCGCGGCCTGCGGTACGCGGTGCGGCTGCGGCCCGGGGAGCAGTGGGACACCCGGTTGGGGGTGGTCATGCGGGCACTGCGACCGGACGGCGTCGACCTGCGCGCCCCACTGCGGGCCCAGCGCCCGGACGAGTCGACGTTGCCGGACAGCGTGCGCGAGTGGGTGGCGCAGGCGCCGACGCTGGACACCGAGAGCGCCACGCTCCAACAGGTCTACCACCGCAGCCTGGTGGACCTGGCGGCGCTGCGGTTCGCGCCGCTGTCGCTCGGCGGAGCTGCCGTACCGGCGGCCGGGCTCCCCTGGTTCATGACCCTGTTCGGCCGCGACAGCCTGTTGACCTGCCTACAGACGCTGCCCATCACGCCGTCGTTGGCCCCGCCGACCCTGCGGATCCTCGGCTCGCTCCAGGGCGCCCGCACCGACGACGTCCTGGAGGAGGATCCCGGCCGGATCCTGCACGAGCTGCGTTACGGGGAGTCGGCCGCGTTCGAGGAGCAGCCGCACTCCCCCTACTACGGCACGGTCGACGCGTCGCCCCTGTTCGTGGTGCTGCTCGACGAGTACGAGCGGTGGAGCGGCGACACCGCCCTGGTGATGGAGTTGGAGCAGGAGGCTCGCGCGGCCCTGGCCTGGATCGACGAGTACGCGGACCTGACGTCGACCGGCTACGTCTGGTACCAGCGGCGCAACCGGGCCACCGGCCTGGACAACCAGTGCTGGAAGGACTCCTGGGACAGCATCTCCTACGCGGACGGCCGGCTGCCCGGGTTCCCGAGGGCAACGTGCGAGGTCCAGGGGTACGCCTACGACGCCAAGCTCCGTGGGGCCCGGCTGGCGCGTACCTTCTGGGGCGACCGTGACTACGCCGAGCGGCTGGAACGCGAGGCGGCGGCGCTGTACGAGCGATTCAACCGGGACTTCTGGCTCGAGGACCGCGGCTACTACGCCCTCGCCCTCGACCACGACGGCACCCCCGTGGACAGCCTCTCCTCGAACATCGGACACCTGCTGTGGAGCGGCATCGTGGCGCCCGACCGGGCCGCGCGTGTGGTCGAGCACCTGATGGGTCCGGCGCTCTTCTCCGGCTGGGGCGTACGGACCTTCGCCGCCGGGCAGAGCCGCTACAACCCGCTCGGCTACCACAACGGCACCGTCTGGCCGTTCGACAACTCGTTCATCGCGTGGGGCCTGCGCCGTTACGGGTTCCTCAGCGAGGCGGGACGTGTCGCCGAGGGCATCCTGTCGGCCGCGACCTACTTCCAGGGGCGGCTGCCCGAGGCGTTCGGCGGTTTCGACCGCAGCACCACCCGGTACCCGGTGCGGTACCCCACCGCCGGCAGCCCGCAGGCGTGGTCCAGCGGCGCGCCGATGCTGCTGCTCCGCACCCTGCTCGGCCTCGAGCCGCACGAGGAACACCTGGCGGTGAATCCCGCGCTGCCGTCCGCCTTCGACCGGATCGCGCTGCTGGACATCCCCGGACGCTGGGGGCGCGTTGACGCGTACGCCCGCCACCGCCCGGACCGGAACTAGTTGACCGCCCGCGCGTGCAGGACGTCGCGGGCCTGTTCGGCGGCGCGGGTGATGCTCTCGCTGATGAAGTCGAGGAAGCGGGCGATGTTCTCCAGGCGGGCGGCGGCAGGGGTGCCTGGGCCGAGGACGGCGACGCCCTCACGTGCTGTCGCGACGAGCTGGTCGTTGGCGCGGGCGCTGGCGATCGTCGCCTGGTAGAAGAGTTCGTTGTCGACGAGGTAGCGGTCACGGCGGCGCTCGTCGCGCTCCCGGCGTACGAGACTCTGACTCTCCAGGAAGCTGATCGCCTTGGAGATGGACGCCGGGCTGACGTGCAGGCGCTGGGCCAGGTCCGCGGCGGTGAGGCTGCCCGTGTCGGTGGTGAACAGGCAGGTCAGCACCCGGGCGCCCATCTTGTTCAGGCCCGTGGCCATGAGGACGGTGGTGAACGCCTCCTCGTACTCGGCGACCGCTTCGGCGTCGCGGCCGTGCGGCTGCGGGATCGACTCGGCGGTTCGGGTGGCGGCCGGCGCGCGGCGGCGGGCGCGGCGTTCGGTGGCGCGGTGGGCGAGGTCGGCGCGGTAGGAGTTCGGGCCACCGTTGCGCAGCACCTCGCGGGTGATCGTCGAGGTCGGACGGCCGAGACGTCGGGCGATCTCGGCGTACGGGAGGCTCTCGGCCAACCCCGACGCGATCTGCTGACGGTCCTGCTGGGTGAGCCTGCCTCCCGGCACGTTGATCTCCTCGGTGGTCGTCCTCAGCGGCTCCGCCACCATAGCGTTCACCGCCAGTCGATTGCAATGGCGACGATGGGAAGCGTTGCTTCATCGACAGAGCCGTTGCAACGTTTACGGCCTCTTGAGCTGGGATTACCGCGTATCTACGCAACAAGATTGTTGCCGTGATTCGGAAAGCAACGTAGCGTTTCCGATGTCAGAAACAAGGAACAAGCATCGGAGAACGCCGTGCAGAGCTTCGCCACCCCCGCCCCCATCGCCGCCGTCCTGGACATTGCCGCCGGGCGCATCCAGGTCATCGCCGCCGACCGCGCCGACACCACCGTCGACGTCCGGCCCGCCGACGCCGGCCGCAGCCGCGACACCCGAGCCGCCGAGCAGACCACCATCGCGTACGCCGACGGCGTCCTGCGGGTCACGACCGCGTCCCCCGCCAACCAGCTCCTGGGCGCCGCCGGCTCGGTGGAGGTCACCGTCCAACTGCCCGCCGACTCTCGCGTCGAGGTCCGGGCGGCCAGCGCCGAACTGCGCGGCGTCGGACGCCTCGGTGACGTCACCGTGGACGGCGCGTACCGCCACATCAAGGTCGACGAGGCGGCGAGCATGCGCCTCGCCGCCGTCGACGGCACCGTCGAGGTCGGTCGGCTCAACGGCCCGGCCGAGATCAGCACCACGCGGGGCGACATCCGCGTCGCCGAGGCGACGCGCGGCCGACTCGTGCTGCGTACCCAGTCCGGCGACATCTCGGTCGCCGCCGCCACCGGCGTCTCGGCCGCTCTGGACGCCGGCACCGGCCACGGGCGCGTGAGCAACGCCCTGGTCAACCACGGCAGCGTCGACCTCGACATCCACGCCACCACCTCGCACGGCGACATCACCGCCCGCAGCCTCTGAACCCCAACCCCTTCAAGGAGTACGACGATGACGAGCAACGCCCCCTTCTCGACCAGTTCACCGTGGACCGGCATGGTGCCGGTCGACGACACCGCCCTGGCCGTCACCGACAGCGGCGGCCCAGGCGTCCCGGTGGTCTTCCTCAACGGCCAGTTCGCCACCCAGGGGTACTGGCGGCACGTCCTCACCGACCTGGGCACCGGGTGGCGGCACATCACCTACGACGAGCGGGCCCGCGGCAGAAAGTCGGGGCGCTCGGCGGACTACTCGTTCGAGGCGGCCGTCCGGGACGTCGACGCCGTCCTCGCCGCCCGGGGCGTGCAGCGGGCGGTGCTCGTCGGCTGGTCGTACGGCGCTGTCGTCGGCGCCCACTGGGCGCACCGCAACCCCGATCGCACCATCGGCGCGGTCCTGGTCGACGGCGCGTTCCCGCACGACTGGCTCGACGACGCCATGGAGCAGCGGATCCGCAAGCTGTTCCGGCGCATGGGCTGGTTCACGCCGCTGCTGCGGCCGACCGGTCTGACCCCGCGGATGAGCGCCGACCAGCAGGCGGAGAGCAACATCGAGCTGGGCCGGCTCTCCCGGGAGCGCGAGCTGGGCCCGGTGCTCGACGCCATCACCGTGCCCGTGCGGTACGTGGTCGCCTCGGGAACGTCCCTCGGCAGCAAGGGTGACGAGCAGGAGCGCATCCGCGCCAGCCTCGACGCGGTGACGGCCCGCAACCCGAACATCCGCATCCACGCGAAGGTGGCCAGCAACCACGGCGCGATCCTCAAGAAGGACTTCGCGACCGTCGCCCAGGCGGTACGCGAGGTCGCCGCCCCCGACAGCACGGACCGCTGACACACCACTTTCGAAACTCGACACCGCACTGTGGAGATCCACTGGTAAGAATGAGGTAACCCCCTCACCTTCGGGAGATCATCGTGCCTCGTACCCCCCTGTCCCGCCGCGCGCTGCTTGCCGCCGGCGGCGCGACCGCCGTCGCCATCGGCGCGGCCGCGGCGAGCCCGACCGCCGCCGCGGCGAAGCCGACCGACGACCCGGTCGCCACGCCGAACGAGGCGCTGCGCCGACTCCTCGCCGGCAATCACCGCTTCACCACCGGTCACGGGCGGCACCCGCACCAGAGCCTGGACGACCTGCACCGCCTCGCCGCCGGCCAGCACCCGTTCGCCATCACGGTCGGCTGCGCGGACTCCCGGGTCGCGCCCGAGGTGCTGTTCGACCAGGGTCTCGGTGACCTGTTCGACAACCGGGTGGCCGGCAACATCGTCGACGACCTGCTGTTGGGCAGCGCCGAGTTCGCCGTGGAGGAGTTCGGCAGCCTGCTGATCGTCGTCCTCGGGCACGAACGTTGCGGCGCGGTCACCGCCACCATCGACGCCATTCGCACCGGCGGCACCGCTCCCGGGCACATCGGCACCATCGTCGACAGCCTCCGCCCGATCATCGAGCCGGTGCTGGACCAGCCCGGCGACCCGGTGGAGAACGGGGTTCGGGCCAACATCGCCGCCCAGGTGCGGGCGCTCTCGGCCCGCAGCCCGATCATCGCCGAGAAGGTGCGCCAGGGTGCGCTGCGGGTCGTGGGCGCCCGCTACGACCTGGACAACGGACGGGTCTCACTGGTCGCCTGACGACGTCCCCTCGCCCGGCCGCCCGTCTCGCGCGGGCGGCCGGGGCTGTTCCACCGTCCAGGTGACGGCGGGTGGGTGGACCCGGGCGCATACCGGCCCGCCGGCTGCGTCCGTCAGCCCCAACCTGCCCACCAGCAACTCACCGCTCTCGTGCGCGGCGCGCAGCAGGGTGGTCGGGATGTCGGTGAACATCAGCTTGGCTCGCCGGAACATCGCGAACCCCTCGTCGGTCAGCGCGCCCCAGCTCAGATACAGAAACCGCGCTCCGGGCCGCCCGTGCACGAACGGCCCGCCGACGTCCAGCACCCCGTCGACCTCCCGGCTGGACACCTCGACGTTCCAGGTCGCTGAGGTGGCGTCGACCCGTACGCGATCGACCACCTCGCTCTTGCGCTGGATACCGACGTACACGCTGCCGAGCCGCAGCGCGTCGGCGTCCGCGCCGGCGCGACGGCCTGGGAGATCGCTGCCCTCGATCCGGATCCGCACGCCACCGACCCTAGTTTCTCGACGCCGGCACCGGCGCATTCCTTGCTCCGAGCGGAGTAGGACCCGGCGTTCGCCGACGTGTCAGGCAGGAGGAGCGCCCTCTCCTCGCCCGGCAGCCGACCAGGCAGTAGCCCATGTCCTACTCGCGTCCTTTGGAGCTGACTCGTTCACGACATCGCCGACCATGCCACCGGCCGACACCGGTCCACCTTCGGCGCACCCGGGTCAGCGGCCGGCAAGCCGCTGATTCGCCTGCGACATCAGCTCCAAAGGATCCGCGCACCACCCACGGCCCCGTTGACCCGACAGCCGGCGCAGCGTGGCGCTCGCTGCGGGTCGGCGTCGGCCCGCAGCGGTTCGCCACACCACGGATGGCTCCTCGTCGGCGAGGCCAGGAAGGGCGCGGGCACGTGACTCCGATGTCCGGCGGGCCGGCACTAGGGTGCAGTCATGGTCGATCGTCGCCAGGTGATGAAGTTCCGGGTCCGGGCCCAGCAGCTCGACCGGGACGAGGGCACGCTCGCCGACCTCGCCGTCCTGGACATCGGTGTGCAGAACACCGGTCCGGACGGGGCCCGCTGGGCCCTGGCCGTCCGCGGCGTCGACGTGACCGCGTTGTCCGATGCCGACGTGGTCCTGCTCTGGACGGTGCGGGGCGCTCCGCACCTCTACCGCCGGAGCGACGTCGGGCAGGTGGTGGCCGCGGTCGAGCCGTTCTCCGACGCCGACGCGGGCAAGCGCATCTACGACGCCGCGAAGCCGTTGAAGGCTGCGGGCATCGCGAACCTCGCCGCTCTGGACGAGGTGGCCGCCGGCATGCGCTCGATCGTCACCACGCCGACGGTCAAGGGCGACGTCTCCGGCCGTCTGGCCACCATGCTGCCCGAGCCGTACCTGCGGTTCTGCCGGCCGTGCGACGCCACGCACCTGTACGAGATGCCGTTCCGGCTCGCCGCCGCGCGGGCCGGGCTGGAGTTGCAACTCGACACCTCACCGCCGGTCCTGCGGCGCATCACCGGGTTCCGCAGGGCGTCCGCCCCGGGTGACCGGTTCGACCTCGTCCGTGCGTACCTTCGTCTGCTCGGACCGGCCACCCCGAAACACGTGGCCGACTATCTCGACGCGCCGGTCAAGGACGTGAAGGCGCACTGGCCCGCCGACGTGGTCGAGGTGACGGTCGACGGCGAGACGCGCTGGCTGCTGGCCACCGACGAGGAGGCGCTGACGTCGGCCGAGGTCCGCGTGACCCGTCTGCTCGGCCCGTTCGACCTGTTCCTGCAGGCGAAGGACCGGGCGACGCTGACGACGGACGCCGCTCAGGTGAAGGAGCTGTGGCCGGTGCTGGGTCGCCCCGGCGCGGTCCTCGTCGACGGCGAGATCGTCGGCACCTGGCGTCCCCGCAAGACCGGCAAGACGTTCACGGTTGCGGTCCAGCCCTGGCGCAAACTCTCGGCCGGCACGCGCGACGCCATCACCGCCCAGGCCGAACGCCTCGCCACGCACCGCAGCGCCGCGCTCGCCGCCGTCGATTTCGCCGGTTAGCGGCCTGGCGGCGCGGAACCGTCAGCGCGTACGCCGGTAGTAGGACCAACCGGCCAGCGGCAACGCGATCGCCCAGGCCACGAGCAGTGGGAGGCCGATCAGGACACCCGTCGGGGTGAAGATGTCCTGCTCGCTGCTCTCGGAGAGGTCGGCGGCGAACTGCCAGGGCAGGGTCGACGAGTAGCCGATCATCAGGGCGGAGCCCAGCACCGTCGGCGTGAGCGGCAGCCACGGCGGCACCCGGTGGCCACGCAGCCAGGGCACCCACCGGGGGAACGTACGCCCCCAGTCGCTGATCAGCCCGAGCGCCAGCACTCCCCCGAGCCCCGCGAGGACGCACAGCAGGCCCAGGTAGAACGCGCCCGCCGGCAGGCCGAGGAACCCGTCGACGGGATGATCACCGACGCCAGGCCCGCGACCGTGGTACCACTCCTCGAACGGTTCGGCGTGTGCGAACAGCGGGATGCCGAGGATCCAGGGGACGTGCAGCGGGATGAAGCCCAGCACGGGCGCGATCCACGCCACGTGACCGGCTCGGCGCGCCCACGCCGGTGGTGGTTGCGATGCTTCCAGGCTCTGGTTCACGGTCATCACTCCGTACCGATGCGGTGTTTCCTTACGGATCCACGCTGCGCCAGCGGCGGGCCCACCGGATCCCCGCGCGGAGGGAGCCCGGTCCCCGCGCCCGGGGATCGGCCCCGATCCACACGCATCGAACGTGATCGTTCAGCCCCGTAGCCGACGCTCGCGGCGGGACCTGTCCGGGTCCCGCCGCGACCGCTCGGCATGGTCACACCCCGGCGGTTGCCCGGCCGATCGGGAACCGTACGCCGGTGAGGTCCTCCGAGACGTCCCAGAGGCGTTGCTGCACGGCCAGGTCGTAGGACTCGGGGCTGGACGTGACCAGCTTCGGGTGGCCGCGCGTCTCGCCCAGGCCGTCGGGGCCGTAGTACTGCCCACCGAGAACGGACGGGTCGGTGGCGGCGCGCAGGGTGGGCAGCGCGCCCGCCGCGGCGGGCTGGGCTACCGCCGGGGCGAGCACGGTGATCGGCGCGCGGACGAGCGCCGGGGAGTTGCGGACCAGTTCGGTGTCGGAGACGCCCGGGTGCGCGGCCGCCGCGACGGTGGTGCCGTGCGGGGCGAGCCGGCGCTGCAACTCGTAGGTGAACATCAGGTTGGCGAGCTTCGACTGGCCGTAGGCGGCGACCCGACTGTACGACCGCTCCCACTGCAGGTCGTCGAAGTGGATGGCGGCGCGGATGCGGTGGCCGACGCTGCTGACCGTGACCACCCGGGAGCCGGGGACGGGCAGCATCAGGTCGAGCAGCAGGCCGGTGAACGCGAAGTGACCCAGGTGGTTGGTGCCGAACTGCATCTCGAAGCCGTCGCGGGTGGTCTGCTTCGGCGTGTACATGACACCGGCGTTGTTGATCAGCAGGTCGATCCGGGGATGGGTGGCGCGGAGCCCGGCGGCGGCGGCGCGCACCGACTCCAGCGAGGTCAGATCCAGTTCCTGTACGGAGACGTCGCCGCTCATCCGGGCGGCGGCGCGCTTGCCCTTCTCGGTGTCGCGCACGGCCAGCACGACCGAGGCTCCGCGCTCGGCGAGGAGCCGGGCGGTTTCGAAGCCCAGGCCGGTGTTGGCGCCGGTGACCACGGCCACCCGGCCGTCCTGGCGCGGAATCTGCTGCTCGGTCCACTTCATCTCAGGCTCCCAAGGTACCGCCGGTAAGTTATGTCGGAAACGCTAATGTACCGCCGGTACGCTGTCAAGAGACCGCCGGTACCTAAGTTAGGGTTGACGCATGACGTTCCAACGGGCGCGCAGCGAGGAGCAGCGCGCGGTCCGCCGCCAGGCGATCCTGGAGACGACCTCGGCGATGCTCGACGAGATGCCGGTGGCCGACGTGACCCTCAACGAGCTGAGCCGGCGGGTCGGCCTGGCCAAGACGGCGGTGCTGCGCTACTTCGAGTCCCGCGAAGCGGTGCTGCTCGACCTCCTGGATGACCGGACGACGACCTGGCTGGCCGAGCTGGACCAGGAGCTGGCGCACGGCGTCGACCCGGACCGGTCCGCGCCGGAGCGGGCCGAACAGGTGGCCGACGTGCTCAGCCGGTCACTCGCCGCCCAGACGGTGCTCTGTGATCTCTTCGGCGCGCAGGGCGGGGTGCTCGAACACAACGTCTCGGTCGAGGCGGCCCGCCGGCACAAGCGGGCCTCGCTGGCCAACCTCGCGGTGATGGCCGGCCTCATCCGGCGGCACCTGCCCGAGGTCGGCGACCGCGCCGACCTGTTCTGCCTTCAGGTCCTCCTCGTGGCCGGCGCGTTCTCCGCCTACAGCACGCCGCCGCCGAGCCTGCTCGCCGTCTACGAGTCCGAGCCGGCGCTCGCGGTCTACCACATCGACCCGCCGACAGCCCTGCGCATCGCGATCATCACGCAGCTCGTGGGCATCCTGCCGCGCCCCTGACTACGAGCGTTCCACCGGGGCCACCCGCCAGTTCTGGACCGCCGCGCACCTCCCCGCGCCGCGTTACGTGGACCGCCCGGTCTTCGTGCTCACCAGCGCGTCGACGTTCTCCGGGGGCGAGGACGTCGCGTACACCCTCCAGGCGCACGGCCGGGCCGTCGTCGTCGGTGAGACGACGCGGGGCGGCGCGCATCCGACGGCCCGCCACGCGGTCACCGAACACATCCTGGTGACCGTCCCGACCGCCCGGACCATCAACAGCGTCACCGGGACCAACTGGGAGGGCGTCGGAGTGGTCCCCGAACTACCCGTGCCAGCCGACCAGGCACTCGACACGGCGCTGAAGGCCATCGCTGGCGCATAGGCGCGCGGCGGAACCTCTCCGGTCCCGCCGCGCGTGGTACCCACCGGCCGCGAGGCAGCGTCAGGCGGTCTTCAGTCCTCGCGTCGCCAGTTCGCTGAGCGACGCGACGCTGTCGCCGCCGAGCGCGGCCCGCGCCACCGCCGGTTTGCGCAGCTCGAACACCTCGACGAGAAGGGTCGGCGACTCGGACCGGCGGCGGATCCCGTCGACCTCCTGCCGGTCCGGGTTGAACGGCAACGTCCGCCACTGGTCCGCGGTCGCCTGCCAGTCGCCCGAGATGGCCACGGCCAGGCCGTCGAGCAGGCTCTCGTAGTTTTCCGGGCTGATCGGGTGACCCAGCCCGTACCGCTCGCGCAGGGCGAGGATCTCTGCCGACGGCGTTCCGGAGTAGCTCTTGTTGATGCCGAGCCACCAGTGGGCGAAGTAGGTGCCCTGGTATCCCTGGGCCAGGTAGCGCGACCCGTCGTGGTGCACCTCGACGACGAAGTTGTGCACCTGCGGGAACTGGCAGTCGAGCAGTAGGACGGTGTCGGCGCTGGCGGGCTTGACGAGCAGCGCCTTCTTGAGCGCGTCGCCCTTGCCCGCCCCGTAGGTCTCGCCCGACAGGCGAACGGGCTCGCCGCCCTTGTCGTGCAACTGCTCGCGGATCTGGAACGCCGCCATTCCGCAGTTCGCCCACCTGCGGCTCTCGTCACGCAGGACGATCTGCGGGTCGTCGATCCGCCCCGTGCTCGCCAGCGCCTTGCTGAGCTCCAGCTTCTCGTCGCTGCCGACAGCCTCCTCCCGCTTGGGCAGGCTGCCGGCGGCGGAAAGGGCCTTGTCGTTGCGTGCGAAGCGGATCGCGACGTCGACGGCCTCGTTCCATGTCGCGAAGGTCCGGTGGGGCAACAGCTTGCTCGCCGACCAGTTCATCAACGCTCCGATGACCTCGAGCTTGAGGTTGTCGGGGAGGAGATCCTTGATCCGGGTCAGGATCTCGTCGTTCGCCTTGTCGTCGGTCTCCAGGTTGGGAATCTGACCGTCCGGTGGGTAGTTGTCCCGCTCCTCGGCGATGATCAGCATCCGAAACCTCCACGGTCCATCGTGTACGGCCGCCCCCACGGCAGGCCGCACTCCAGATTGGACCGTCCGTGAGCGGGCGAACACGCAACGTCGGACTTCCGTCCGAGTCGGTCCTCGACCGACCCCTTTCCCCGTCGTGATCGACTCCGGTTCCATGACATCGGGGTGTCCGCGCCGCCGGGACACCCCGATGTCCCAGAAGGCGAGTCTCAGACACAGACCTCCACGTTGGGCTTGGCGACCGTGAGTTCGACGTACAGATTCGCTTCGGGTGCGGCATCGGGCACCGAGTGCAACCGTAGATATGTCGGGTCCTGGCCGGTCGATGAGCTGTAGCAGACATGCGCCGCGTCAGCAGAGCCTTCGTCGCGGGATGAGGTCGTCTTGAGCTGCCACGGCGTCCCCTGCGTCAGTCGCTGACCCCACTCCTGCACGTCGGCCAAGGACAGCTGACCCTCCGTACGGAACCTCTGGCCATAGGTGATGCTGGCCTCGTCGCCGGTGCAGGGCGACTCGGAGTAGTCCCCCTGGTCGGTGCCGACACCCCGCACCTTGCTCCAGACTCCGTCCTTCCGCAGTGCGTCGACAATTTCGTCCTGCCGCTCACACGACCAGTTCTCCTCGCGCTTCGAACACGCCGATGTGGTGGAGACAATCGTCAGCAGTGCCACGAGGGCAAGAAATGAAAAGCGACGATTCACCCCTCAGCCGCCCGTCAGGTCGAGCCGCCCGGACCGGACAGCCTTCTTGCATTCCTTGCAGATTGCCTTCCGGGCAGAGTTGACCTGCCAGCGGTAGTACTTGCGATCCACCTTGGCTCCGATGTCCCGACCCACCACGTTGTTCCTGCGATCGACCCTACTGTCATGGGTGTTCTGGTTGCCCTCGTGGGCGTCGCCCCACGCCTTGGCCTTGCTCTTCGAGCCGAACATGAAGGTGAGCATCGCCTGCCACACGCAGTGTCGGTAGGCGTTCTGCCTGCCACCCTCGGGGTAGGACCTATTACTCTCCTGGCTTGCCCAGGCGCTGACCGCACCGTAGACGGCACACTGACCGGGGTAGGCACGGCAACGGGCTCTCTCATAGCGGTTCATCGGACAGGTCGAACCACCGCTGCAACCGCTACTCGACCCACCTCCGTCGTTGACGATCATCCGGCCGTCGAGGTCGAACTTGTTGACCGGATCCGCACACGCGTAGTCGTACGGGTTGCAGCTGCCGCCCTCAACGGGATCCACCTGCAGGAACCGACCCAGCGCCGGACTGTAGAGCCGCACGCCCATCAGGATCGAGTCGTCGACACCCGCCCCCGCACGCTGCTTGCCCCCGAGCCACCCGTAGAGCTGATGTTGCTGAGCCGCGCTCGGCACCCCGAACTCGTCGAAATCGAGGACCGTGGGTTGCGCGAGGCCCGGGTCGGTCGTGACGACGACGTTGCCGTGCAGATCGTTGAGCTGTAGCGCGAGCGCACCGGAGGACGTGGCCGTTGCGATCAGGTTCCCGTCCGGACCGGTGACGTTGCGGACAAGTTCCCCACCCGAGCCCTGGGTCCAGCGGACGGCATCGGAATCGTCGCCGTAGTGGTTGACCGTCGACCCGGCCCCGGTCCACTGCCCGTCCACCAGCGACTCGTCGCTGGTGGCTCGGACCCGGTACGCCGGATCGAGCGTCCAGGTACGCCGAGCGTCCTCGCTCTGCTGACTGCGCACGACGTCGTTCACGTAGTAGGAGTTTGCGACTCCGTCGGGCGTGGTTACGGTTCGCCCGAACGGGTCGTACGAGTGACCCACGTCGAGCAGCCGCTCCGCCGAGTCGTAGGTGTGGGTGACCTGCGAGGCGGCGGTCGCGGATTGGCAGGCGCCGTCCTGATCAGGATCAAAGCGGGACTGGCCGATCCGGTTGGCTCGATCGTCGAGCGTGTAGGTCCGGGTCACACATCCGTTGGTGATCGTGCTGCGATGCGTGGCACGCACCAGGCGACCGAGGGTGTCGTAGGAGTATTCCTTGTCGCCACCCGTGTAGGCGTGTTCCCGCCACTGACCGAAACTGTTCCTGCCGACCGCCTCGGAGTAGATGACGGCGCCATCCGCGTCACGTGTGTAGACACGTTCGGTCGGTTGCGCGTTGGAGTCCAGGTAGTCGGTCCGGGTCAGCCCGCCAGGGTACGTGACCTTGGTGAGCTGACCGTCTGGTGAGTAGGCCGCTCCGAACGTTCCGGCAGTGCTGTCGGTCAGCGCCGTCAGCAGCCCACGCGGCTCCTTGACACGGTCGTAGCTGTAGATGACGTGACCGGAGCCATCAGCGGTCTTCACCAGCCGACCGAACCTGTCGTACTCGCTCACCGTCGAACCGCTGTCGGCGTCGGTGTAACGGACTACCCTACCGAGGAGATCGAACTCGCGGCTGATGCTCGCACTGCCGTCGGTCGTGGTGGTCTGCGCTCCGCTGTTCGGATCGTACGAGGTGGTGCTACCGCTGGGCGCGGTGCCCTCGTCCGACGTGATCTGGCTGCCGGTGACCCTGCCGGCACCGTCGAAGGTGGTGGTGTGGTTGCGGGAATGCCCCGCCACACTTTCGACGACGAGCGCCTCGCCACCGAACCGCGACCTGGCGGTCACGCGTCGGTCGGGCAGGGTCGCCGACATGCGCTGCGGGTCGTGGCCTACTACCGCTCCGGCGGCGCGTGTGAGGCAGAGGGTGCCTGCCCATTCGGGTCGACCGCCACAGGCAGCGTCCGAGGAGTTGGCGCCGGCGGTGTAGTAGATCATTTCTCGGGAGCGGGCGTCGGTACCGGTCGCGCCGATACCGGCGGACAGGACGATCCTGCCGGACGCGTCGTAGCGGGTGCGGGACGTGAGGTTACGTCCGCCCGACCCGGCATCGGCTGTCGCGCTGGTCGGCTGTTTGAGGACCCACCCGGAGGTTCCAGTGCCCTCGGCCTCGTAGCCGTTCTTGGTGACTCGCGCATCGGCGTCGGGGTAGCCGTCGATCCGCACTCCACTGGTCTGTGTGGTGAGGAGGTGGTAAACGGCGCCGTCCGGCTTGCCCTCGTCGTACTTGTTGACCGTATGGGGGCGGCCGATGATGTCGGCGCCGGCGGCAATCGTCCCGAGAGGCCCACTCCCATCCGGATCGGGCACGGCGGCGTCCAGGACGAAACTGCCGGTCGGACCGAGTGATTCGACGAGATCAACGCCGTCGCTGCTGTAGCTGCTGATCGTCGACAGCGCGAGGGCTCTACTGGCGGCGTCGGAATTGGCGAGGCCGATTTCCGCAAGATACGCGTCGGCGCCGGGGAGCACGCCGAGAGCCATCTCCCGACCTGTGGCCTCCAACGTGCGTATGACGTTCCCGAACCTGTCGTACTCCCGCGTGTCGATATGCCCACCGGGGGTGGCGGTGTTGACACTCTTGCCACCCGCGGCCAGGTAGTGCACGGTGGCGTACGCGAAGCCGTTGCTACCCGGTGACGTGGCCGTCGCGCGGTTGCGTCCGGGATTGTCCTCGGGCCCGAGGATCGCGGTCGAGTCGGTGGGCACGTCGAGCTGCCCCCAGCCGGCAACAGCGGCGGCAGTCATGTCGTGCGGGCCACCTGCGGCCTTCGCCAGTGGCACGTTGTACACGACGTTCGTCGCGGTCTCCCCGTCGGTCGCTGTCTTGGAGCCCTGCTGCAACGCCGCGCGGCGAACTCTGAGCAGCCGGCCCGCGTTCTCGTCGCCCGCGAGGGTGGAGACCTGATCCGCGCTGAGTGCCTTGCCATAGATGCGGACGTCGTCGATGCCTCCGTGCCACGTGTTGGTGAACGTCCCGTTCCACTGGGAGCGGCCGACGATGTATGCGCCCGTGGCGTTCCAGCCGCCGGTGGGAGCGGTGGTCGACTGCGGGACCCCGTCGACGTAGAGGGTCATCTTGCCGGTGGTGGTGTCGTACACGCCCGCGAGGTGGGTCCATCGACCCAGCACTGGTGACGTGTTCGACGAGGCTCGGATCGGCAGCGACGTGGAACTGTCGGTGTCCATGCGGGAGAACGCCCACCGGTCGGTGGACTGCACGTAGTTGAGGAAGAGGCCGCTGGTGAACGAGCCGTTCTTGGACACCGCCGTACGGTTCGCGGACTTGTCCGTCAACCGTACCCAGGCCGACACGGTGTACGAGGACGTGTTGGAGAGGGAGGAGCCCGCGACCGTGATCTGCTGGCCCGACGTTCCGGTGAACGTCGCCGCCTTGTCACCCGGGTTGCCGGGATCATTGCCCTGACCCCAGCCGACGCCACTGGCCATGGTGCCGCTGCGGCCGCTGCCCGACGAGTCGGCGACAGTGGAACCGGAGCCGGCGTCCAGGTCCCACCGCAACGCGGCAGAGTCGACGTCCGGATTGCCGTAGTCGGCCATCCACGGTAGCTGCCCGGGTGGGGTGACCTTGACGACTCGACCGCTGACATATCCGTAGCTGGTCTTCAACACCGGACTGACCCGGGGGTCCCATACCTCGCGCAGCTGACCAAGGTCGTCATAGGCGTAGCGGGTGATCTCCACAGCGTTTGTCACGTTGGCGTCGGGATCCCAGCTCCACAGCTTGATCGCCGACACGCGGTCGACGTAGTCCCCGAAGACTGTCTGGCTCAGCCCGGAGGTGGTGGCCGTGGCGTAGACGTACTCCAGCACCTCGCAGCCGCGGATTAGGGTCGCGGTGCACTTGTTGGTGTCGTCCACTCCCGGCTCGACCGGGTTGATCACCTTCTTGAGCAGCAGCCGGCTGCCCGTGGTGTCGTAGACGTAGCGGACGGTGCTGTCGGACTCCGTCGTCCAGGACGACGTCGCCGCCCACAGGCCACCCTGTTGGGTGAATTCGGTGGTGTTTCCCTCGACGTCGGTCAACCGGTAGGAGGTCGTGCCGACCTTCGTCAGCATCATCCCTTCGGCGCCCGGCTCGGGGGCGAAGGTGGTGCCGTCGGCGTTCTTGGAGAAGGTGATCCAATCTCCGTCGATGGTGTCGACCTGCGCCAGAGCGGGCTGCGGGAGGGTCAGCGTCGTGTATTCGACGTCCGCCGCGCCGCCGGTCACGCCCCCGGCCCAGGTGGGCCCGAAGGGTGCGACGACCTCCGTCATCGACAGATTGTCCCAGTACACCTTCCGCCCGGATCCGCCCTGCATGCCGTTGTAGAGACGGAAGAACGCCTCGGTCGCACCGGCCGGCACGGCCATATCGACCGAAAGTTCCTGCCACCCGTCGGTGAAGCTCGCCATCGGCGAGGCGACCTCGTAATAGTTGGCGCCCACCCGGTAGAAGCCCACGATGCGCAATCCACGGTCGGTGAACGCGGGCACCAGTCCGCTGCCGGCGGGGACGAAAATCCAGCCGGTCATCCGGTACGTCTTGGTGGCGGCCATGCCGAGACGCATGCCACCTCCGTCCCCGCCCACCGCGACATAGGTGTCATTGCTGCTGGTGCTGACCGGAGTGATCTCCAATGAGTCCACCGGCGTTATCTCACCCTGGCCGTAGACGGTGGACCGGGCGGCCGACGAGGTCGACGGCACGGTGAAGCCGGTCAGGTCGAACGAAACCTGCGCCTGGTTGGCCGTCAGGCGCTGGGACATCGGCTGATAGCCGTCGGAGGGCTTGCGCGACGAGGAGGAACGCGAGACCGACAGGCCCAGTTCGTCGGCATCCGCCGAGGACATCGAGTAGTTGCCGTTCAGGAGGTTCACCGAGCCGGGGCCGATGTCGTCGGTTGCGGCGCCGTCGCCGTTGGAGGTCACCGACACCCTGACCCACGGCGTGCTGTAGGCGGCGGTGCTTCCGCTGGCGGTGTACAGCTTGGCCCGCACCTCCACCACGCCGCCGACCAGGCCGAGCGTGTCCGTGGCGTTCCAGACCGCGTAACCCCCGAGCGATGACATGGCGACCGGGCTCGCGGCGGTCGCGGTGATCGGCGCGCCGGTGGCCGAGGTCAGGTTCGCCGACGGGACCGGCAGCGTAGCCCCACCGGTGCCGCGGCGGTACTCGAAGTACGCCCGGGTGTAACCGGTCACCGGAGTGGTGATCTCCAGCTTGGCGCGCTTGACGATCGTCGCCCCGGGCAGCGGCTGCGCCAGTGCGGCCGCACCGGCGTCGAAGACGTACTGGTGGCTGTTGGACAGGTTGCCGGTGGAGTCCTTGACCTGCACGGTGAGCGTGCGGTGCCCGTCCCGGGGGCGCAGCGTGACGGACGTCGCGCCAGTGGCGGCCAGGGTCGTCGCCGTCGACTCATAGTCGAACTTGTAGACGAATGCCGCGAGGTCGTTCGTGCCGGACGCCGGTGTGAACGTGAAGGTGTCGGGTTGTTCCGCCCCGCCATGCGGCTGCCCGTCGTTGAGATAGATGGCGGCCGAGACGAAGGGCACCCCCGGTTTGGTGGTGTCCACGGTGAAGGTCGTCCACGCGGTGAAGGCACCGTAAGCCCACGGATCCTTGGCCCGTACCCGCCATTCGTACGCGGTGTCGTTGAGCAGGTCGACAGGTACCTGCCACGAAGCGGTCGAGCCGTTCGTCCATGCAGGGCTGCCCGAGCGCAGCCCGGAGGTGGTCACCACCGCCTGGGTGATCTTGTTCCGCAGCTCGAACTCGGCCTGCAGCGTCTGACCGGCGTCGGTGTCGGCAAGTTTCGCGGACAGCGCCGGCCGCAGGGCCGACGTGCGGCCACCCGCACTGCACAGGCTGTAGCAGGGGGTGATCGCCTGGGCTGACGGTGCGGCCGGCGCCTGGTTGTACGTGATCGTCACCAGCGGAGGATGGGCGCCCTCCGCCGAGTCGAACCGCTTCCACGACAGGTGGTCCGACTCGCTCGTTCCCCGCAGCATCACACTCGCGCTGGACTGGTTGTTGTCGGCCGCGTACTGCAGGGCGCCGCCGACCTCGATGTACACGTAGCCGTCGGCGCAGGACGAGTTGTATCCCTTCGTCTCGGTGGAGATGCCGACCCGACCTCGCGCGATCGGCTGACTCGTCCACCGTGCCGACGAGTCCACGAAGTCGGTGCGCCACGCCTCCCACGAGGCCGCCGTGCACGACCACGAGTGGTAGTTCCACAATCGGAGCTTCGCGCTGCTGATCACACTGCCGGCGAGTCCCGTGGTGGCGAACCGCAGGTAAGACCGGGCGGTACGAGAGCCGCCGTCGTCGGAGTAACCAAGCTTGAGGTCTGCCGCACCGGACTGATCGCTCGTGTAATCCGACTGCACGAACGCGTCGAACGACGGAGACAGCGACGTCGGCGGGTCGAGCGTCACGGGGAACGACAGGTCGGTGCGGGACAGGAACTTCGCGTCAGGCGTCAGCTCTACCGTCGTACGGCCGGCACCCGTGCTCACCGTACGAAGCGCGACGCGGCCACGGCGCACTCTCTCGAGGGACAGTGGAGACACCTCGGCGTCCCACATCATCGGCGTCTGTGCCTGCCCGATCTGGCGCCCGGCACGGTCTTTCAGCAGTAACCCGCCCATACCGTCGCCGGCGACCGTCAGCTTGCCAGTGCGCATCGGCAGGCTCAGCTTGCGCACCTGGGCCAGCCCCGCTCGGTCCTTCACCATGAAGTGCTGCTCATAGCCGGTCGAATGGACGTGGAAGACGAGGTCTACATGGGGCACCACGTCCGGGTAGGTGATCGTCCGGTCGGACAGGACCGGTTGCGGCAATGGTCCTGTCCACGCCAACGCCGTCCGCTCCGCACCTTGACCCACCGCGACCAACTCGTGCTCGCCGCTCCCCGTCACCGCGCCGGAGAAGGTCAGCCCTCGCGGATGCGCCTTCGGCGCCACCGAACCGTCAGCCCGGCGCTCCAAGGTCAGATCCACCGGGACCCAGCGGTCACCGGCACGGACCCGCACCGGTGCCAGTGACCGTTCCTCCGTCGTCGTACCGTCCGGATTCGCGAACACCTGCGTCGTCTCCGACAGTTGGTCGGCGACCTCGACCCGCGCGCCGCACAGCTTGGCCGCCACCGCCGCCGACACCCCGTCGGGCCGCTGCTTCGGGCATGCCGGTTTCGAGGCCGCGGCAGATCCCGGCGTCGCCGCCTGCGCGGGTACGAGCGACCGCATCGGTACCTGCGACAGCGTCACCACCAGCGTCAGTGCCAGTAGTGCCGCCATCCGGCGGGTCCAGCGGAATGCTGTGCCGCTGGACAGATTGGTGAACACGCGCGACTTCCAGCCATGCATCGGCACAGACCTCCCCGTCAGGCCCCATCGAGGCGTGTCGAAGATAGGGGTCGGAGGGCCAGACGATCAATATCTTGGCAACCACGACGGTGCCGTGTAGTGCACCGAACGCAACGGACTGATCGTCACAGAGAACCGCCGTCTGGATGATCAGCGAGTACAAGCCGCGAAACGACCGTCGCCCATGCCGCACGCCTCCGGCCGACCCCGGACGAAGCCGTCGCACCTCGACGACGTGACCGTGGAGGTGGACTCCCCCGATGCCACCGTGCGGGTCCCCTGCGAGTAGCCGCCGTCCGACGGGACGGCCCCTCGAGAGGGTGCTGCAACACCCTCCCGAGGCTGCGCCCGCCGCAGCAGAGCACAGGTGAATTGCCAGCCTGAAGTCCGGCCAATCCCCAGGGACCAACGAAGGGACCATTCGGGCGAGTGGTCCCTTCGTGGTGCCCCACGACGGCACGCACGGGCATCGGCGGTGCGGGAGGTGTCCTACAGTCGACGGCACGGTCGACGGAGGGACCCGCATGGACGAGAACGACAGGACGACGTTCCGCACGTCCGCCCGCCTCATGTTCGTGTTCATGCTGCTGCTGGGCCTGCCGGCCTGGATTCTCGTCCAGGCCGTGCTGGCACTCATCGCTGGGCAGTTGGCGGCCGACTACACGAATCTCGTTGTCACAGGTGTCGTCTATGCCGTCGCTTTCAGCGCCTTCACGGTTCTGTTCCACCGCAAGACCTGGTCCTCGGTCGACGTCACCGGCCCGGCGTTGGGGCTTGTCGAGAAGGGACGATCGGCCCTCCTCCCGTGGCAGACGATCCAGTCGGCGACCATTCGCCGTCCGGGCCCGTTCGCCGTCCTCCAGGTGACCCTGCGCCCGGAAGCGGTCACACCGCCCGCCACGACGCTGCGTCCGCGGATCCGTGCCGGTCAGCCGGTCTACACGGTCAACGTCGGGCTGGTTCGGCCGGCGACGAGCGTTCTGCGTACCGAACTCGCCCGTCACCTGCCGCAGGTCGCGGCGTCGGAACGCGCTGCACCCGCCGGGTGAGGCTGCCGTCGCCGGATGACACGGGTGTCGGGCAGGCATTCCAGGACCCCGATCGAGTTCCCCGGAACCGGGTCCATCCGCCCCACCCGGCAGCAGTGCGATCGGCGATCAGGACTCGCGCTTGGCCTTGGTGCGACGGACCCGCCGACGAGGGGTTTCGTCACCACCGGCAAGGCGGGTGAACGTCAGCATGTTCGCCAGCGCCACGGCGACGATCGCGAGGCCGACCTGGATCGCGAGCACGATCCAGTCCCAGCGCAGCACCCACACCTTGACGCCGGCGTCGTCGTCGACGTGCAGTGCCCGGGCGACCACCGTGCCCAGCACCGCCGAGCCGACGCCGAGAACGAACGTGGCGAAGATGCCGATCCGCTGCCTCCCCGGCAGGATGAGCCGGCCGAGCAGGCCGACGAGGGCGCCGATGAGCACCGCGCCGAGATAACCGGTTACCAACATTGCTGTCTCTCCCCTTCCAGCAGTGCTGGGATACATGCCCGTATCTCACGTTCCCGGAAACCCCGGCCCCGGTTAGGCTGGCGGGCCTCTCACCCGTGACCGAAGGACACCCATGGCCCGCCCGTACCGCCCCGGACCGAAGCAGTTCGTCTTCACCGCCGGTGACGGCACCGCGCAGCACGTCTCGGTGGGCGACCCGCAGGAGGCCTACGTGGCGTTCTCCGCGTTCTTCCGGGGTCGCGAGTCCGACACGTACACGATCAGGGACGAGCCCGCGCGGCAGAGCCTGGTGCTCATGCCCCGCCTGGGGGTGATCTCCCGGATCGAGGACGCGGACCCACCCCGGTCGGCACACCTGCGGATCGACCGGGCCAACCGCTACCTTCCGAGCGCGATGCTGTTCTTCGAGAACGGCTATCGCGGCCTCGACCACTTCGGCCAGTGGTTCCCCGACCTCGCCGACCTCGACGCGTCGCCGGAGACCCGCGGCGCCGCCCGCGCCGCCACGATCACGACGCAGGCAGCGGCGTTGGAAGAGGTCGCCCGGATCTGGGCGGACTCGGGCTACGTCGACCCCAGCGACCAGTACTACGTCTTCTTCGACTCGCACGACGTCGACGACGACCGCGCCGAACGCGCCACCCTGCTCCCGCTGATCGAGCTCCTCGGCCTCGAACGGGTCGACGCCCCGGCCGGAGCCGCCGGAGGCGAGGTCTGGGTACGCACCGACCCACGCCTCGTCGCCGAGTGTGCCCGCTGGTCGTGAACGGTCAACCCGACCAGCGTCGCGAGGTCAGCGGCGTAGGCAGAAGGGATGGCCGGCCGGGTCGCGCAGGACGCGGAAGCGGTCCGGCGCGAACTGCTGCTCTTCCTTGACGGCGCCGAGTTCGATCGCGCGCGCCTCGGCGTCGTCGAGGCTGGCGGGGTCGTCGGCGGCCAGGTCGAAGTGGATCTGCTGCGACCGCTCGCCCGAGGGCCAGGTCGGTGGCCGGTAGTCGTCGACGCGCACGGCGCCGAGAAACAGCGGACCGGCCTTGACCGCACAGAAGTCCGGTGTCCGGACGGCGACCTCCCCATCGAGCATGGCGGCCCAGAAGCGGGCCAGGTCGGCCGGGTCGGAACATTCCAGGTTGATCGCGGCAAGATGAGCTACCGACATGACTCCTCCAGAGGACGGAACGCTGATCAACCCTAACACCAAAAACGACGGCTCGCTCTCTTTGCTCGACCATCCCAGAGGCCGCCGCCCGCCCCTCCCGGGCGCGGTGATCATGAAGTTATTGCCACCGTCATCGGCGTGTCGAGGCAACAACTTCATGATCACCGGGGAGCTGGGGGCCGCGCGCGGGCCGGACGCCGGCCCTCCTAGTCGTTGATGATCGCCATCAACGCTGCGGCGTAGGGGGCGGAGTCCACGTCGCCGCGGACCGCCAGTTGCAGGCTGTAGCTGGCGGACAGGGCCACGAACGCTTCGGCGATGTGGCCGGCTCGCGGGCGTTGGCGGTCGTGCACCAGCTCGGCGATCGCGGCCCGCATGGCGGCGAGCTGGCGTTGCACAACGGCCGCCAGCAGCGGCGACACCGCCGCCTCGGCGTAGATCTGGGCAACGAGGCGGGCGTGGTGGGTGTCCCGGGCCTGGGTACGCACGTACTCGAGGAAACCCCCCACCGCCTCGGCGGTGAGCGCCCTCGGCAGGGCGTCGGTCCCCTGTTCGCAGACGGCGACGACGATCTCGTCCTTGCTCGTGAAGTACCGGTAGATGGCGCCGTTGGAGAGCCCGGACTCGGCGACGATGTCGGCCATCGACGTGTGGGCGAAGCCGTGGGTGGCGAACCGGGCGCGCGCGGCATCCACGATCTGCTGGCGTCGGGAGTCGAGATGAGCTTGGCTGACCCTGGGCATAAAGAGTGACCCCTCGTTTTCTTGCTACTGTCGTGAGCGTACCTCCTCGCACCGGAACTCAGGAGCCCCGCCATGCGCTACCAGACCTTCGGCCGTCTGACCGGACTGCGCGTGTCGCAGTACGCGCTCGGGACCGCGAACTTCAGCACCTCGGACGCCGGCGCCGGCCCGGAGGCCGCACGACAGATCTTCGAGGCCTTCGTCGCCGCCGGCGGCAGCACGTTCGACACCTCCAACCTCTACCGGGACGGGGAGGCCGAGACCGTGCTGGGCGGGCTACTGGGGCGGCAACGGGACGACTTCGTGATCATCACCAAGTACAGCGGGAGCAGGCAGGCCCAGCCCCGCCCCGGCACGACCGGCAACAGCCGCAAGATCATGGTCCGGTCCCTGGAGGCGAGTCTGCGCCGCCTGAACACCGACTACGTCGACATCTTCATGCCGCATTTCCCCGACGGCGTCACGCCGATCGAGGAGATCCTGGCCGGGTTCGACGACCTGGTCCGCTCCGGCAAGATCCTGCACGGCGCGCTGTCCAACTTCCCCGCCTGGCGGGTCGCCGGTGCCGCGGTCCACGCCGACCTCCGCGGCCTGGCACCCCTGGTCGGCATCCAGACCGAGTACAGCCTGGCCGAACGATCCGCCGACCGGGAGCTGCTGCCGATGGCGCAGGCCCACGGCCTGGGCGCGATCCTCTACTCCCCGCTGGCCGGCGGCCTGCTGACCGGCAAGTACCGACAGGGCGCACAGGGCCGGCTGACCGCCCGAGGCGACGCGGTCGAGGGCACGGCGCAGCGCACCGCCGTCGTCGACGCCGTACTCGCGATCGCCGAAGAACTCGGCGTGAGCGCGACCCAGGTCTCCCTGGCGTGGCTGCGCCGCCGGGCCGCACTGGCCTCCACGGCGATGATCCCGATCGTCGGCCCGCGCACCCCGGCCCAGCTGGAGGAATACCTGAAGTCTCTCGACCTCGACCTCAGCGACCAGCACTACCGACGGCTGGGCGACGTCAGCGCCGTCCGGCCCGGAGCCCCGCACGAGGATGTCGCGGCCGCGCTGGACCAGGGCGTCGACGGCGACCGCACCCTGCTCGACCGTCCTCCCGTGCCCGCCATCTGAGGACGCGGCGCACGGCGTGGTCAGCGGGTGAGGCCGACCAGCGTCGCCAGTCGCGCCACGCCTGCCGGCGCCGGCTGCGCGCACGCACAATCAGCGATGAGAGTACGCGCCAGAGGCCGTCCCCGAACCTCACCCGGCGCGACACTGTCCGCGTCGACAAGCGCGCGTGCCGCCCCGCTCAGGTCACCGGCCCGAACGTAGATCCGCGCAGCGTCGAGCAGGTAAGCGCCCCGATACTCGGCCGGCCTCTGGAGGGCGGCCTCCGCGATCCTCGTGCGGCTGGCCCGTCGAAGGACGGACCCGTTCCGCCCCATTCCGAGCCGCCTCGGACACTCGCTCAGATCGATCAATTGACCATCTAGTCCACGGTGATAAATTTTTTTGCTCAGTTCTTGGTCGACGATATCGACCATGCAGGACGGGTCATCGCGACGGATCACAGAAGGCAGGAAGATGAACCTCGGTATTGCACTCCGCAGGCTCTGTGTCCCATTGGCAGCGGCAGCGCTCGTGCTGGCAACGACGACCACAGCAATGGCCGCTCCCGCCGCGAGCAAAACCCCGTCATTCATCGATTTCGTGCAACAGGGTACGACCCAACGGGCCTCAAGCAACCGCGGTGCCTGTTGGAAGATGAGCATCAGGTCCGTGGAGACGAAGTCTTACGTGACCAACCGGCTGGAGTACACCGGTTCGGACGAGACGATGCTCACCGCCACGTCCCCGGCGATCACCAATAGAGAACTCTTCTTTGTCTGCAACACGGATGTCGACACCTTTTCGATTGAATCGTACGTAGGCGATTACGTCACCACCGAGGTCGATTACACCGGCCCCAAGAAGGGAATGCTCCGAGCGCGCAACAAGAACATTGGCGCCTGGGAGAAGTACAAGTTCACCTGCGACACGGCCAAGATCTGCTATATCAAGTCTGTTGGAGCCGGCAAGTACGTCACCGCCGAGTACTCCTACACGGGTAGCGGTTACGGCATGCTCCGCGCGCGGGCAGACAATGTGGGGAACTGGGAGAGGTTCTACATCGTAGAATTCTGAGCAGCCATCGACAGCGTCCTGCCTCCTGAGTGGTCGCGGGTCCTGACTTCGGAGGATGGACGCGGTGCCGGGCGGTGGGGCGGAGTCACCCCACCGCCCTTGGTGACCGACGCGACCGAGCCGCTCGGCGCGCACGGCGAGGATTTCGCCAAGGGCGGGCGCGGCCGACTCGTCGATGCCGAACTCGGCGCCGTTGGTGGTGAACGATGCGGGTACGCCGATCGGATGGAACGGGTTCGGGCGAAGGGCCGCCACGTGACCACAACTCCCGATTGAGCACGCGCACTACTTCACCGAAACTGCTGCCTCGGACGCGCGGGAGACAGCAGTTTCCCTGATGTTGCGCGGATCTTGAGGCCGATCAGCTCGGCGGGGCGTACCGATTCAGCGGGTGAGGCCGACCAGCGTCGCCAGTCGCGCCACGCCGGCCGGCGCCGGCCGCGCCCGCGCACAATCGGCGATGAGGGTACGCGCCGGAGGCCGCCCCCGAACCTCACCCGGCGCGACACTGTCCGCGTCGACCAGCGCCCGCGCAGCCCCCCGCAGGTCCCCGGCGTGCACGTACACCCGCGCGGCGTCGAGCAGGTACGCGCCCTGATACTCGGCCGGCAACCACCGCCAGCCCTCCCGCCGCACCACGATCGAGTGCCGTCGCAGCGCCTCCACCGAGTTGTCCCGCGCGGCGGCCAGCAGCACCCGCACCAGCTCGACGGCGACCGTTCCGAAGCTGGTGCGGTGCTGATCGTCGTACCCCCGAAGGTTTGTGGCGACGCCCGCGGCCCGCTCGGTCAGCTCGTCGGCGCGGTGGTGCTCGCCGCAGCCGGCCGCGGCGAGGGCAGCCTGGAGCAGCAGCGTGCCGCCCACGGCCCACTCCCCCGCCGACCGCTGCGGCACGATGCGGTTTGCGGCGGCGAGCGTCGCGGCCAGGGCCAGGCGGTCGCGGCCCGACGCGCGTAGCGCCTGGGCCACCGCGATTGCCGCCATCGCCGCAAGGTGCGGATCGTCACCGGCGGCGGCGCCCATGGCTCGGTCGGCGGCCAGCCAGGCGAGGTCGGCCTCGCCGAGCTTCACCAGCAGCGACGAGGTGATCCGGTACGCCTGCACGAGCAGTTCCGCCGACCGCGCGCCCTGGGCGGCGTCGAGCAGACCCGGTACCACGCGCAGCAGCTCCGGGTAGTGCGCGTGCTGGTACGACAACCAGGCGTGCCCGACCTGACGCCGCAGCTCGTGCATCGGTGAGGGGGTCGGCGGGGCGTCGTAACGGGCGAGCGCGGCCCGGATGTCGTCCACTCCGGGCGGAGTGCTGCTCGGGGTGCTGGGCGGTTGGCCGAGTAGTACCTCCGGGTCGACCCGCAGGACGCGGGAGAGTTCCTGGATGACCGAGTACCGGTCCAGGGGGCGGACGCCGCGCTCGATCTTGTCCACCCAGCTCTTCGACCTGCGCAGCCGGTCAGCCAGCATCTGCTGGGTCATGGAGCGCCGCACCCGCCAGCCGGCGACGCGTCGTCCGATGGGGAGGTCATCGCTGCTCACGCCGCCACCGCCGGTCCGGGACCGCACGGGTCGTGTCGTCCACGGGCACGCGCTCTGCCTCGGCCTGAGCAAGGATCCGCTGCTTGGCAGCCTCCCGCTCGGCCGCTTCAGCCTGTTCACCCCGGCTCGTCGAATCGTCGCCTGGCATCTCCACCTCCGTCTACCAGGGCGCGACACTCAGCCTCTGTTGCCGCCCCATGAACTCCCTGCAATCAGGGAAGCCGCCCGCGAACTGACGGGCCAGACGGCGAACGATGTGCTCGGTTGCGCAGGTCAGGACGTGGCTTGCGCGGGGTTGCGCGGGTCCCCATAGGACGTCGGTAAGCCATAGGCTCATCACTGTTGGTAGTTGCGTAATGGCTGGAGGCGGAACATGGCGCGACCGGTGACCAATGCAGCATTCGAAGGGTTGTTGGCTGCCGCTGGTTATGGGAACGCGCACGCCGCATTCGCACGCCAGCTCAACCACGCCGGCCGAGAGCAGGGCGCCTGGCGGTACGACGCGGCCAGCGTCTACTGGTGGCTGCGCGGTCGGACGCCCGGGGAGAACGTTCAAGCCGCAATGGCCGAAACACTTACTCGCAAGCTCGAGCGTCCCATCTCCCCGTCAGAGCTGGGATTCGGTGCCCTCGCCAGCGCCGGAACATGCGTCTATCCCGCTTGCATCGATGCGGCGATAGATGCGACCGAGCAGATCTGGGCGACGCTGGCCAAGCACCTCGGCCGGACGACAGACGGGGCCTTCGACAGCGGCAAAGCCCTCCAGGCGGCTCTCGGCTGGCGGTATGACCTGCCTGACGCGTCGGTCACTCGGCAGGGCGGTCAGCAGGTGACCTCGACGGACGTTCAATCGCTGTACGCGCTGGCGGACCACTTCACCGACCTGGACCGGCGTCACGGCAGCGGTTCTCCGCACACCCGTGCCGTCATGGCCGACCTTCTTGTTCGTCAGGTCGGGCCGATGTTGCGGGGCACCTACACCGATGCGGTGGGACGCGACCTCATGCGCGCGGCGGCAACGCTCGCCGGTCAACTCGCCTTCATGTCCTACGACGCGGGCGAACACGCCATGGCGCAACATCACGTAACCCTCGGTCTTCGGCTTGCGAAGGCCGGTGACGACCGCCTCCACGGCGCTCACCTGTTGGCGAACCTTGCCACCCAGGCTGTGTTTCTGGGTCATCCTCGGGAGGCCGCTCGGCTCGCCGAAGCTGCCATTGATGGGGCTGGCCGTGCCCCGGCCCCGGTCCTCGCGCGGCTGTACGCCACCGCCGCCACTGCATACGGACAGGCGGGCGAGAGGCGGGCCTGCCAACTCGCCCTCAACAAGGCTGAGCGCTCTCTCGGCCGGACGGGTACCGATCCCGGCCCACGCTGGGTCGGCTACTTTACTCCGGCCCACCTGGCCGGGGCCGCGCTGAGATGCCTGGGCGACCTGGGCCTGTATCCGCAGGCCCTGCGACACGCGCCCGACGCGCTTAGCCTCAGCAGCCAGAACACCCGAACCCGCGCCCTGCACACTGCGCTCATCGCTTTGACTCATGCCCGCGCTGGTGACACCGACGTGGCGTGTGACTGGAGCCGGACACTGGTGCAGGACGTTGCGAGCGTCCAGTCGATGCGCCTTCGTCAACGCCTCCGCGAACTCGCTGGCAACCTCCGCCCGCAGTCATCGCCCCAGGGCAGCGAAGTCCTGCATGCCCTGACGGCCGCGCGAGCAGCCATCTAGCCCGAGTTCGCACCTGGGCAAGTCCGCTAGCGTCACTGAGGTGACCTGGACGGAGCCCGCCACCTGGTACGCCAACCTGGCTTCCTTCTACGCTGCCGCTGCGGCCTTCATCACCGACCCGGCGGGCAACGTGCTGCTTGTCAAGCCCACGTACCGCGACCACTGGGCCTTCCCGGGCGGCTACGTGGACGAGGGCGAGTACCCGCATGATGCCTGCGCCCGCGAAATCCGAGAAGAGTTAGGCGTCGCGTTGACGGTGGGCGATCTCCTCATAGTCGACTGGGCGCCGCCGACCGGTCAGCGTCCCCGTGCAATTGTCAGCTTCACGTTCGATTGCGGGTCCGTCGCTGGCCCCGACGGCTTCAAGCTGCCGGGAGGAGAGCTGGAGGACGCAGCATTCTTCTCGTGCGACGAGACCGAGCGTCACCTCCCCGAAAATGTCAGCACCCGAGTTAGTGCGGCGATCCGCGCCCGTGGCCGACGCTCCCCGATATATCTTGCGGGCGGCCTGACCTTCCCTCTCCAATAACGCGAAGTCTTCCATTGCATGACAGCCGTTTACAGCTCTTCTCGGCCTCAGTTGTGCCGGATCTGCGCCCGACGATCTTGCCGACGATGCCCGCTGCCTTCGGCCGCCCGGCAGGCCGCACCTACTTGAAAACCCCAATAATCCCGGTGACCGTGCCGACGAGGCCACTGACCGTCGCCAGCTTCGCAGACGCCCCTGTCCAGATGCCCTTCGACTTCTCGCGCCAGCCGAGAGACCACCAGTCACGCCCGAACTTCTGCCACTTGTGTTGTCGAAGGTGACAGCCCATGACTAGGCCGGTCGAGTTGTTGCGGCAGAACTCCACAGCGCCGCCGCGCTTCCGGTTGATCGCGCCGCAGTACACCGGCGCCTGGAACAGCACGAAGAGGATCAATAGGCCGACGAGGACCGCGTAGATGCCGGGACCAAACGCGTTGCTACCAAGGGACAGGAGGAGCACAGCCAGGACGCCGTACCCCCAATACCGCCAGAGGCTCGGCTTGCTCCGGGATGCCATGAGTGCGAAGAGTACCGACGCGATCGGGCCGCCTCGTAGTAAGTAAAATTTCCGCCAAAGGTCTTGACGGCACGACCGGAATCGTTACCACTGACCACGTGACGAGCGAAGCCGAGGACCAGGACCACAGGCTGCCGATCGATCCCGCAGGCGACGCTGACGACGAAGCTGACGACAGGGCCGACGATGGCCCGGCTTGGGAGTCGCGAGCTTTTGGGGTTCTCGACTGGCTAAGCGAGGACCGGAACCGGGGAGTGCGACATGCGCTAATCTTCTGGCTCGTCGCAATTTTTGTCATTTGCTGCGGTTACAACAATTGGAATTCGGCCGTAAGCGCGACCGAAAAGTGGTACGCGGGAGGCAAGGCGTCCATCGACAACTTGCTCACCGAACGCCAGCAACTGGCCTCGCTAGTGTTCATCGGATTTTTGATCGTGTACTACGTCTGGCAGCGGGCGCAAATCCGCAGGGGCGTCAAGCCGGTGCCATGGCTTCTAATTACACTGACCGTCTGCGTTGCGCTCGGATTCACGCTGCTGGCTACATGGCTGATGTTCAGAGAGGCATCTAGTGCACCGAAGGAGGCGGCGGCCCAACTGAGATTTGATGCCGTTAAAACCGGCATCACTCTGTTCGCCGGCACGGCCGGCGCGGGTGCACTTCTTCTATCATTTAGAAGCCACTTCAATTCAGAAACTGATCGACTGAATTCGCAGTTCGATTCAGCGGCAGACAAGATGTCCAACAATTCTCGAATAGTGCAGACCGCCGGCATCCTCTCGATTGAGAGAATAGCTTCGAAGCATAAGTCATATCGCCGCAGCGCTATTGCTGTTCTTCAGGCATACGTGCTGACTGATGAGGCACAAAATCGGTGGGAGGCGTTACGAGTGATGCGCCGCTTCGGAGAGCGAAATCCTATCACTCCCGCCTAAAGCGAGGGATACGACGGTTAGCAGAGTAGCGACTTTGAATCCTCGGAAAGGATTAGGTCGACGGTCCGTGACCCCTGCTGACCGGCACGTTTTGTCAGACCCTTCCCTCAGGTTGCGCCCCAAGTCATCCCGTCGGCCTTCGTCCGCTCATCGTCGAGTGGGTGGGGCCTGCCCGCTCGGCTCCGCCCGGACGGAGGTTGTCGGAATGGCGCCAACCATCCTGGAGTGCCCGAGCACCCCGCCGGAGGCACGCTCTTACGCGCTGAGGTTGCGTCACACGCAGCGCCTATATTCAGGTCAATGGATGAGCCTTCTGCGACGGCCCGGCCGACGATCAGTGAGATCCGGGCGCGCTACCCGAACGCCTATGAGCGCTGGACTGCGGCTGAGGACTCTCGGCTGTTGGCTGGATACCGCAACGGCGGCAGCGTCGAGGACCTTGCTGAGCAGTTTGGCCGTCAGCCGAGTGCGATCGAGGTCAGGCTTGGCAAGCTGGCCATGCAGGCGCTCCGCCCGGCCACTCACGACGATGACTACCCCTGGGACACTGCGAGGAAGGCCCCGAGCCACCGGATCTTTTCTAGGCGGCGCGGGGTCCTTTGCTATCTGCCATCGCGCCGGCGGCGGGGCTATAACCGCTGGGGTGTCGCCGGGCGCTTGCGCCAGGGCGGCGGGGTCCCCGAGCGGCGACCCTCCGGGTCGGCCCCTGGTCGGCGGCGCGAGCGGCCTGCGAAGCGGGCCGCCTTGATCTCGTACAGAAAGTTCTCACACAGAGCTGCGCCAACTTAGCCGCCACCGGTTAGACCGTTCCGTCGGCCGGGTTCTCAAACTCGTCGGCCGCATAACCTAATAGCGTGGCCCACAAAACCACCGCTGCCGCAGGACTAGTTGCTTCAAACTGGGGGTACCTTATGGACCCACCTATCGGAAACTCATCTGATTTCTCCAGGCCATAAGCCCATTGAGCGAAAGTCATAAGTGTTGCCGCACTGCGGTAGATTGTGACATGAGCGTATCGAGCAACGTGCGGCAATGCACTATCATTGCCATACAATTCGCACAACACAGTAAGGAGAATGAACAGACGCTCCGCGCATCCTGGATGGGAGTCGGCCCGATCGGTGCTCCATTCGTTCCGAAGGTGAGCAACCGTAATTAGTCCGATTGCGGCTCCTGGTAGGGAAAGTTGCAAGAGTGCCGGGTTGTAACCACTCTCGGTGAACCGTCCGGCCAGGATAAGGGTTGCGAGCAGGTCCGCTTCTATTTCACATCGGTGAGAGGACGGCATGTCGGCCAACTTCGACCGGAGCGATGTGCGTGAAAAGATCTCAGCCAAGATGGCCTCGATTCCTTTATCCCGGCGCGATGACATATCCCGGGCCATATGATGGCTAACCTCATGAGCAAGCACCCACTGTTCAGCGCGCCGACACAGCGCGTCAGCGGCGTCCCAGTGTTGCTTGTCGAACGCCATCAAGAATGATCCGTCCAGCGCCAGAAGCCCGCCAATTCGGTATCCCTCGATGATCCGTTCAAACTCGGCATGAAGTGCGCGCTGGACCGTCTCGGCTTCTTCGGGGCTTCTTTGCAGTGCGTCGTCGACGCTCTTCATGAAGGTTCCGTACATAGCCGAATAGGCAAACATGATGGAGGTGAAGTGGCTTGAAATGGCGACCATTCCCCCACGAACATTTTGATCCGCGAGGGCAAGGTCTTCATCGCTAAACGTTCTGCCAGCGTAAATATTCTGCGCTCTTGCTCGCCATCGCCGATCGCAGAGCTGGATCATTTCATTAAGCTGCTTATCCAAGAGTGGGCAATTTGACCGCACACCCTCGGCTAAGGGATTCCAATCAAGGAGGTACTGCGGCACACTTCGCCCGCGCGATCTTATGAGCGATGCAATCTTTTCATTTGCCCAGTAGCTTACGGGCGGCTCGTTGGTTCGCGCGAAAAAGAGCCCTCGCGACTTTTTTAGATTCCAACTCACCTGCAACCCCTCCAGTCGTGTCGAAGGTGGCATGAATTTAACAAGGTCCAGTTGCACCCGGATTCGGCGGCAACCAGCAGTCGAGGTAGCGGCCTGCCGCCGCCCTCCGCAAACCACTTTGCTGGCAATTCAACAGGACCACCGATCAGTGAAAGGAGGTGAGTTTTGTCTAGACTAAACCCTGAATCTCTCATTGGGACCGGCATAAGCGCATGCTGCCATACTCTTGTCAATATGTACAGGTGCACTTATCGACAATCGGGCGCAAATTCGCATGTGCGCAACGCCGCTGCCCGCCGCACCGGTCAACCCGAGCGGACCTCAGAACGCTCGATCCGGGTGCCTCCAACTAAGCCGGACAACTACTTGTTGACCGAATTCCTGCGCCCCCAGTATTGGATCCTTTTGCTCCCCGCGACTCACAGGGCCACGATCGCCGCTGTCTCCGCTGGCAGCTCGATCCGGTCCCGCATCACCGTGACCCCCTCGCCGGTAGCCAGCAGCACCCGCCGAGCCACCCCAGGCAGCGACACGCCCTGCCCCCGCCCAGCGAAGTTGGCGACAACCAACGTGTCCCCCCGCCGCATCAGCAGGAACTGGTCCCCGTGCTGCACCGACACCGCGTACATCCGAGGATCCGACAGGTCCGCCACCGACCGCCGCAGCGCGATCAACCGCTGGTAGAACGCCAGCATCGAGGCGTGCTCGGGCTTGTCCAGCTCGGCCCAGTCCAACCGGGACCGTACGAACGTTTCCGGGTCCTGCGGGTCGGGCACGTCGCCTTCCGGCCACCCGTGTGAGGCGAACTCGCGCCTCCGACCGGTCCGCACCGCAGAGGCCAACTCCGGCTCTGGGTGCGACGTGAAGAACTGCCACGGCGTGGAGGCCGCCCACTCCTCCCCCATGAACAGCATCGGCGTGAACGGCGCCGTCAGCAGGATCATGGCCCCGACCCGTACGAGGGCGGACGACAGGGAGGCCGAGATCCGGTCTCCGGTGGCCCGGTTGCCGATCTGGTCGTGGTTCTGGAGGTAGGCGACGAGCCGGTGCCCCGGCACTCGCGAGTCCAGGGGTCGCCCGTGGTGGCGGTTGCGGAAGCTGGACCAGGTGCCCGCGTGGAAGAACCCGTTGGTGAGGACGTCCGACAGCGTCTCCAGGGAGCCGAAGTCGCCGTAGTAGCCCTGCCGCTCCCCCGTCAGCAGCGTGTGCAGCGCGTGGTGGGCGTCGTCGTTCCACTGGGCGTGCAGGCCGAACCCGCCCGCCTCGCGAGGGGTGATGAGCCGTGGGTCGTTCAGGTCGGATTCGGCGATCAGGGAGAGCGGCCGGCCCAGATGAGTCGACAAGGATTCAACGGAAACCGCCAACTCTTCGAGCAGCGGCACAGCCCGGGTGTCCGGCAGCGCGTGCACCGCGTCCAGCCGCAGGCCGTCGACGTGGTAGTCGCGCAGCCACATGAGCACGCTGTCGATGATGTAGCGGCGCACCTCGTCCGAGTGCGGGCCGTCGAGGTTGATCGAGCGGCCCCAACTGTTGCTCTGCTCGGCGAGGTAGGGGCCGAACCGCGGCGCGTAGGCCCCGGAGGGCCCGAAATGGTTGTAGACGACGTCGAGGATCACCCCCAACCCCTTGGCGTGGGCGGCGTCGACGAACCGTTTCAGGCCGTCCGGGCCGCCGTAGGGCTCGTGCGGGGCGTACCAGCAGACACCGTCGTACCCCCAGTTGTGTTCGCCGTTGAAGGCGTTGACCGGGAGCAGTTCGATCATGTCGACGCCGAGGTCGACCAGGTGGTCGAGGCGGTCGATGGCCGCGTCGAAGGTGCCCTCGGGGGTGAAGGTGCCGATGTGCAGCTCGTAGAGGACGCTGCCGGGCAGCTGGCGACCCGTCCAGGAGGAATCGGTCCACTGGAACGCCAGATGGTCGTAGCGGCGGCTCGGCCCGTGCACACCCGCAGGCTGCCACGGCGAGCGGGGGTCGGGCAGTGCGGTTTCGTCGTCGTTCAGCAGAAAGGAGTAGTCGAGGCCAGCCTCGGGCACCTCGACCGTCCACCAGCCGTCGGCGGCGGCGCGCATCTCGTGGTCGGTGTCGCCGGCCAGGCGCAGGCGCACCCGGCTGGCGTCCGGCGCCCAGACGGAGAATTCGGTCATGACGAGGCCTCCTCGGCAGCGGTGGGAGGAGCCAGCAGAGCAACGGGGTAGTCCGCGAGGAGATTGTCCAACGGGACCTCCCCGCCACTGTAGACCCGGCCGGTGAACAGGTCCTTCACTTCGTTAACGCCGAGCGACAGGGCTGTGTCACACCAGCCGCCGGCCCGTGCCAGGCCGAGCGGCAGGCGGGTCGCCACGGCGATCACGCCACCCCGGTCGAACGCCACCACGTGCCGGCCCACCGGGCCGTGCGCCGGCACCGGCCGGTAGGTGGTGAACAGCTCCGGGTGCGCCCGCCGCAGGCGCAGCGTCCGCGACACGACGAGCAGCTTCGCCGCTCCGTCGGTGTCGACCGGGGGACGCCAGCCGCCGTCGAGCCGCGCCAGCATCTCCCGGCGTACGTCGAAGTCGACCGGCCGCCGATTGTCCGGGTCGACCAGGGAGTTGTCCCACAGCTCGGTGCCCTGGTACGTGTCCGGGACGCCGGGCATGGTGAGCTGGATGAGCTTCTGCCCGAGGGAGTTGCACCAGCCGGCCGGGGCGATCGCGGCGGCGAGTTCGGTCAGCTCGTCGTGCAGGGCCGGGTCGTCGTACATGCGGTCGATGACCGCGTGCATCGCCTGCTCGAAGCCCGGGTCCGGGTCCGCCCAACCCGTCGAGGCCGAGGCCTCCCGGGCGGCCTTCTCCGCGTACGCGTGCAGCCGCTCCCGCTCGATCGGCCACGCGCCGACGGCCGTCTGCCAGAGCAGGTGGGCGAACGCCGGGTCGGGCAGCGGCGCGTACTCCATCCAGGTCTTGACCTGCTCCCCCCACTGAGCCGGCAGCTCGCTGAGCACGGCGAGGCGGGCGCGAACGTCCTCGCCGCGCTTGGTGTCGTGGGTGGAGAGGGTGTTCATGCTGGCGGGCCAGCGGACCTGGCGGGCGGCGGCGAAGCGGTGGAACTCCGCCGGGGGCACCCCGAAGTGGGCGGGGCTGCCGCCCACCTCGTTGAGGGCCACGAACCGGGTCCACCGGTAGAAGGCGGTGTCCTCCACGCCCTTGGCCATCACCGCGCCGGTGAGCTGCGGGAACCGCTGGGCCAGCTCGTCGTCGGGGTCGCGCAGCCGGCGGGTGATCGCGTCCAGGGCGCCGGTCAGGTCGGGGCGGCGGCGGCCGGCCTCGGAGCGGGCGGCGGCGAGGTACCGGGCGCCGTGCGGCGGGTAGCCCCGGTAGACCGGGAACACGGCGGCCAGCTCGGCGAGCGCCGCGCGGGCCTGCTCGGTCGGCACCTCGGGCGCGAGCGCGGCGAGCCGGGTCAGCTCGGCGCCGAGCAGGTTCGTGGCGGCGGCCAGCTTGGTCGAGTGGGTCAGGTCCTCCCAGGAGGTGCGCTGCCCGGTCAGCCGGGTGTCCAGCACCGTGAAGTCGCCCTCGGCGTCGGTGTCGACGAAGAGCCCGTTCACAGCGGCGAGGGCCTCGTACCCGGTGGTGCCGTCCACCGGCCAGTCCGGCAGCTCCTCGCCGTACTCCAGGATCTTCTCCACCACGAGCCAGGCGTCCGGCGCGGCCTCGCGCAGCCGCGCGAGGTAGCCGGCCGGGTCGCGCAGGCCGTCCGGGTGGTCGACGCGGATGCCGTCGACCTCGCCGTCGGCGGCCCAGCGCAGGATCAGCTCGTGCACGGCGGCGAACACCGCCGGGTCCTCCACCCGCAGGCCCGCCAGGCCCGCGATGGCGAAGAACCGGCGGTACGTCAGCTCGGCGTCCCCGCGCCGCCAGGAGACCAGCTCGTAGCGCTGCCGGTCGTGCACCTCCCGGGCGCTGCCGTCGCCCGTGCCGTCGGCGATCGGGAAGCGGTGCTCGTGGTAGCGCAGCTCGCCGTCGACGACCTTGAGGTCGTCCAGGGCGGCCGGGTCGTCGGCCAGGACCGGCAGCAGCAGCCGGCCCCGGTCCCAGTCGATGTCGAACCAGTCGGCGTACGACGAGTCGCGCCCCCGGCGCAGCACGTCCCACCAGGCCGGGTTGGCCGGCGGTACGGCGACCCCGGCGTGGTTGGGCACGATGTCGACGACCAGGCCGAGCTGCTTGTCGCGCAGGGCGCGCACCAGTCGCTGCCGGGCGGCCTCCCCGCCCAGCTCCGGGTTGACGCTCCGGTGGTCGACGACGTCGTAGCCGTGCTGCGAGCCGGGCGTGGCGGCCAGCAGCGGGGCGGTGTAGAGGTGACTGACGCCGAGGTCGTGCAGGTAGTCGACGATCGCGGCGGTGGCGTCCAGGTCGAAACCGGGGCGGACCTGGACTCGGTAGGTGGCCTTGGGAGGGGTGGCCGGCATGTCAGATCATCCTCTCCAACACGACGAGGGACCGGTCCGGCACCCGGATGGTGCCGCCCGCGCTGATCACCGTGGCGTCGTCCGGCTCGGGTTCGGCCGTGCTGATGACCCGTTCCCACTTCTGCCCGTACTCGCTGCCGGGCATCGTGAAGTCCAGCGGCGCGTCGTGGGCGTTGAAGCACAGCAGGAACGAGGCGTCGTGGTGCTTCTGGCCGTACTGGCCGCGCTCGCGGATGCCCTCGCCGTTGACGAACAGCGCCACCGACCGGCCGAAGTCGTTGCCCCAGTCCTCGCCGGTCATCTCCCGCCCGTCCGGCGTGTGCCAGGCCAGGTCCGGCAGGGGCGCGTCGACGTCGCGCCCGCCCACCGGCAGGCCGGTGAAGAACCGGCGACGGCGGAACACCTGGTGCCGCTTGCGGAAGTCGGTGAGCATCCGCACGAAGTCCAGCAACTGCTCGTCGGCGTTGTCCCAGTCGATCCAGGCCAGCTCGCTGTCCTGGCAGTAGGCGTTGTTGTTGCCGTGCTGGGTACGCCCCAACTCGTCACCGTGGCCGATCATCGGCACGCCCTGCGACAGCATCAGCGTGGCCAGGAAGTTGCGCCGCTGCTTGGCCCGCAGCGCGAGCACCGCCTCGTCGTCGGTGTCGCCCTCCACGCCGCAGTTCCACGACCGGTTGTGGCTCTCGCCGTCCCGGTTCTCCTCGCCGTTCGCCTCGTTGTGCTTGTCGTTGTACGACACCAGGTCGTTGAGGGTGAACCCGTCGTGCACGGTCACGAAGTTGATGCTGTGGAACGGGCGGCGGCCGTCGTCCTGGTAGAGGTCGGCCGAGCCGGAGATCCGCGACGCGAACTCGGCCAGGGTGGCCGGCTCGCCGCGCCAGAAGTCCCGCACGGTGTCCCGGTACTTGCCGTTCCACTCCGTCCACAGCGGCGGGAAGTTGCCCACCTGGTAGCCGCCCGGGCCGACGTCCCACGGCTCGGCGATCAGCTTGACCTGGCTGACCACCGGGTCCTGCTGCACCACCTCGAAGAACGTGGACAGCCGGTCCACCTCGTAGAACTCGCGAGCCAGGGTGGCCGCCAGGTCGAAGCGGAACCCGTCGACGTGCATCTCGGTCACCCAGTACCGCAACGAATCCATGATCAGTTGCAGCGAGTGGGGGCTGCGCACGTTCAGGCTGTTGCCGGTGCCCGTGTAGTCGACGAAGTAACGGCGGTCCTCCTCGCTGAGCCGGTAGTAGCTCGGCGCGTCCACACCCTTGAAGCTCAACGTCGGCCCGAGGTGGTTGCCCTCGGCGGTGTGGTTGTAGACCACGTCGAGGATGACCTCGATGCCCGCCGCGTGCAGCGCCTTGACCATGCCCCGGAACTCCTGCACCTGCTGACCGAGGTGCCCGAGCGCCGAGTAGCCGTGGTGCGGGGCGAAGAAGCCGATCGTGTTGTAACCCCAGTAGTTGCGCAGGCCCAGGTCGACGAGGCGGTGGTCGTGCACGAACTCGTGCACCGGCATCAGCTCGATCGCCGTCACCCCGAGCCGCGTCAGGTACTCGATCATCGGCGGGGAGGCGATCCCCGCGTACGTGCCGCGCAACTCCTCCGGGATGTCCGGGTGCCGCATCGTCAGCCCGCGCACGTGCGCCTCGTAGATCACCGAGTGGTGGTACGGGGTACGCGGCGGCTTGTCGTTGCCCCAGTCGAAGTACGGGTTCACCACCACCGACTTCGGCATGAACGGCGCCGAGTCGGTCTCGTTCATCCGCTCCGGGTCACCCAGCTCGTAGTCGTACACCGCCGGATCCCACGTGACGTCACCGTCGATGGCCTTGGCGTACGGGTCGAGCAGCAGCTTGTGCGGGTTGCAGCGCAGCCCGTTCGCCGGGTCGTACGGCCCGTGCACCCGGTAGCCGTAGCGCTGCCCCGGCTCGATGCCCGGCAGGTACGCGTGCCAGACGTACGCGTCGACCTCGCGCAGCTCCACGCGGCGCTCCGCGCCGGTGTCCCACTCGTCGAACAGGCACAGCTCGATCCGCTCGGCCACCTCGGAGAAGATGGCGAAGTTGGTGCCCATCCCGTCGTAGGTGGCGCCCAGGGGATACCGCTCGCCCGGCCAGACCTGCATGTCGCTCCCTCAAGCCATGGTGATGTGCGCGCCGGCTCAGCCGCCCGCGCGCAAGCGGGTAGTGCCCCCGCCCCGGGCGCGCCAATCCATCCTTTCAGGCGGTGACCGGAATCCACCTGTCTGATGCGCGCTACACCCTCAGGTGTCTTCCGTCACCATGGCCGATTTCGAGGTGCGAACCGGCGTCCGATGGCCTTTGCTTGTCAGGGGACACGCGCCTGCGTGTGCCCTTCGGCCCTCGGCCGCCCTTTTTCCACCCTCTCCGCCGCCACTGACGCCGGCGCGCCCCACCATGCCTGGACGGAGACAGATGTGACGACCCTGCGGGTCGACGAGCAGCTCGCTGCCACCAAGGACCGGACCCACCGACCCACCGTGACCTCCCGGCCCCAGCCTTCGACCTCGCCCGGTCCGTCCGCGCAGCCCGGCTCCGCACTGCCGGCGCAGCGCGGTCCCGGTGTGCCGCCGCAGACCCGTCGCATCCTCATGCTGTCGTGGGAGTACCCGCCGGTGCTCGTCGGCGGCCTCGGCCGCCACGTCCACGCCCTCTCCGTGGCCCTGGCCGCCGCCGGGCACGAGGTCACCGTCGTCACCCGCCACGCCGAGGGCGCACCCCTGGAGGAGTACGCCGACGGCGTCCGCATCCTGCGCGCCCCCGAAGACCCGGTGACCTTCCCCCTCGCCACCGGCTCCCTGCTCGCCTGGACGATGGCCTTCAACCACACCCTCACCCGCACCGCCCTGCGCGCCACCCAGGCCGGCGCCTACGACGTCATCCACGCCCACGACTGGCTCGTCGCGCACACCGCGATGACGTTGCGCGACCACCTGGACATCCCGCTGGTCAGCACCATCCACGCCACCGAGGCCGGGCGGCACCAGGGCTGGCTGCCGGAGGAGATGAACCGGACCATCCACGGCGTCGAGCAGTGGCTCAGCAGCGAGTCCAACCGGGTCATCGTCTGCTCCGGCTACATGCGCGACGAGGTCAACGCCCTGTTCGGCGTACCGGCCGGCCGGGTCGACGTGGTCGCCAACGGCGTCGAGTCGTACCGCTGGAAGGTGCCGGCACGCGACGTCGCCGCGGCCCGCGCCCGGTTCGCCGGGGACGGTCCGCTGGTCACCTTCGCCGGCCGCCTGGTGTACGAGAAGGGCGTCCAGCACCTCGTCGCCGCCCTCCCCCGGCTGCGCGAGCGGCACCCCGGCCTGCGCGCGGTCATCGCCGGCGACGGCCCGTACCGTGCCGAACTGGAGGCCGAGGTGCACCGCCGCGGCCTCGGCGGCATGGTCACCATGCCCGGCTTCCTCGGCGGCACCGACCTGCCGGCGCTGATGGCCGCGTCGGACTGCTTCGCCGTGCCGAGCATCTACGAGCCGTTCGGCATGGTCGCCCTCGAAGGCGCCGCCGCAGGGGCGCCCCTGGCCGTCGCCGCCACCGGTGGCCTCGCCGAGATCGTCGAACCCGGCTCGACCGGGATGACGTTCCGCCCGCACGACCCGGACAGCCTCGCCGACGCCGTCGACGCGCTGCTGTCCGACCGCGAACGCGCCCGCGCCATGGCCCGTCGCGCCCGCCGGATGGTCACCGAGCAGTACGGCTGGACCGCGATCGCCCAGCGCACCGCCGCCAGCTACGGCGCCGCGATCGCCACCGACGCCGCGTTCACGACCGAGCGGGCCGAGCAGCGCATGTCCCAGGGCCGGGCCCTCCCGGCACTGCCCGAGGGCAACCTGCTCGCCGCCGCCGGCCTCCGCTGAGCCGCTTCTGTACCTGCTGATCCACCCGGTTTCCACAAAGTCGGGGTGTCCGGTCACCGAGACACCCCGACTTTCCGGACGCCGAGCGGCCACACGGTCAGCCCATCGATCACGGTCGGCTCATCGATCACGGTCGGCCCATCGATCGCGGTCGGCCCATCGACCACGGTCGGCCCATCGACCACGGTCGGCCCATCGACGCCTCACGCCGGAGGATGCCACCTCCCCCTCGCCTCCTTTGCTCTGCTTCAACGGAGGAAACAGCTACTGTCCGGTTATCGGACGTCGCGTGTTTCCTGGGTTGAAGCAGAGCAAAGGACGACGTCCCTACCCTGGCCACCCGGCCGGCCGACCCGAGACAGGACCCGTCGGTCACTTCGGGCGGGGCGAGGTGAGGGCTGCCAGAATGTGCGGATGTCTCGTCCTGTCGACGCCCTCGACTCCGCCTTCCCGGTCGCCGCTTCGATCGCGCTGGACCTGATCCGGCGCCCCGAGGTGTCCGCGCAGTGGTCGCGCCCGAGCGCCCTGCCGCACCTGTCCGTGGGCGGTCTGGCGTGCCACCTCGGACACCAGGCGATCCGGGCGGCAGAACTGCTCCCGAGCGCCGCCGACCTGCCCACGCTCGAATCGGCGGACAGTCACTACGAGCGGGCCGCCTGGGTCACCGAGGGCACGCCGGACCAGGACACGGTCGCCGAGGGCCCGGACGAGGCCGACGCGCGCCGCGGGCCGGACGACCTGCACGCCCGCTCCGGCGAGGCGCTCGCGCAGGTGACCGACCTGCTGTCCCGGGGAACCGCCCTCGACGTGGTGCCGATACCGTGGCAGGGCTGGTCCCTGCGCCGCGCCGACTTCCTGCTCACCCGCCAGTTGGAGATCGTCGTGCACTCCGACGACCTCGCGGTCAGCGTCGGCGTGCCCACTCCGGTCTTCCCGGATGAGGTCTTCGGCCCGGTCCGCGACCTGCTGGTCCGGCTGGCCGTCCGCCGGCACGGCCAGTCGGCGCTGATCGGCGCGCTCAGCCGCAGCGAACGAGCCCACGACATCTCCGCCTTCTGACGCCGGGTTGCCCACCGCGCCTGGGGGCGACGGCAGCACAGCGCCGGCCGCAAGCCCAGCCATGCCTGAAGCGGCCACCGGAAGCCCTCGGGACCTGAAGCCCACGGGACCGGGAGCCCGTTGATCGACTCCAGTTCGCCGATGTCGGGGTGTCCGAGAGCGCTGGATACCGCCATATCGGCGAAGCCGAGTCGATCATCGGCGAGTGCAACCCGACCGACCGTCAGGGCCACGCGACCGAGCAGCAACGGTGCAGGGGCAGGCGCTACAGGAGATCGTTGGGCCGCTCGAACCCATCACGCCAGGCCCATTACCCCTCGTCCCATATCTGGGGCAGCTCGACAGGGGCTGGAGCAGGCACGCGGGGTACCGGCCGCAGCACCACCGGCCGAGGCAGACCGGCCGGCCCGTCAGGCGGGAAGGCTCGGTGAAGGGCCCGCACGCCACCTCGCCGAACGCCGCAGATCGCCCGGCGGCAGCGGACCCGGAAAGGCGCAGGCCGCCGACCCGGATCGGGGTCGACGGCCTGCGGTCGTGCTGTCGTGCGGTCGTGCTGTCGTACGAGGAGCGGAGGTCAGCGCTCGTTGAACGGGACGTAGTCCCGCTCGGCGGCACCGACGTAGACCTGCCGCGGACGGCCGATCTTGGTCTCCGGGTCGCTGATCATCTCGCGCCACTGGGCGATCCAGCCGGGGAGCCGGCCGAGCGCGAACAGCACCGTGAACATCTTCGTGGGGAAGCCCATGGCCTTGTAGATCAGGCCGGTGTAGAAGTCCACGTTCGGGTAGAGCCGCCGGGAGACGAAGAAGTCGTCGGCGAGGGCGATCTCCTCCAGCTCCATGGCGATGTCCAGCAGCGGGTCCGGCTTGGCCATGCGGCCCAGCACGTCCTGCGCGGCCTTCTTGACGATCGCCGCCCGCGGGTCGTAGTTCTTGTAGACCCGGTGGCCGAAGCCCATCAGCTTGACGCCGTCCTCCTTGGCCTTGACCTTGCGGACGAAGGACCGGACGTCGTCGCCGCCGGAGTGGATCTGCTCGAGCATCTCCAGCACCGCCTGGTTGGCACCGCCGTGCAGCGGGCCGAACAGCGCGTTCACGCCCGCCGAGACGGAGGCGAACAGGTTGGCGTTGCTGGAGCCGACCAGCCGGACGGTCGACGTGGAGCAGTTCTGCTCGTGGTCGGCGTGCAGGACGAAGAGCATGTCCAGCACCTTCGACATGACCGGGTCGACCTCGTACGGCTCGGCGGGCACGCCGAACGTCATGCGCAGCAGGTTGTCCACGTACCCGAGGGAGTTGTCCGGGTAGAGCAGCGGCTGCCCGATGGACTTCTTGTACGCGTACGAGGCGATGGTCGGGACCTTCGCCATGAGCCGGACCGTGGAGATCTCCACGTGCTCGGAGTCGAACGGGTCGAGGCTGTCCTGGTAGAAGGTCGACAGCGCGCTCACGGCGGACGACAGCACCGCCATCGGGTGGGCGTCCCGGGGGAAGCCGTCGAAGAACCGACGCATCTCCTCGTGCAGCAGCGAGTGCCGCCGGATCCACTCGGTGAACTCGGTCAGCTGCTGCTCGGTGGGCAGCTCACCGTAGATGAGCAGGTACGAGACCTCCAGGAAGGAGGACTTCTCGGCCAGCTGCTCGATCGGGTACCCCCGGTAACGCAGGATCCCCGCGTCGCCGTCGATGTAGGTGATCGCGGATGAGGCAGCCGCGGTGTTGACGAAACCGGGGTCGTACGTCGTCATCCCGGTTTCCTTCAACAGCTTGCTCACCCCGATGCCAGCGGGGCCCTCGACCGCGGAATGCACCGGCATCGACAGCTGCCCGCCGGGGTGGTCGAGCTTGACTTCCGTCATGTGGTTCCTCGCTTCGCCGGCAGATCTACGTTGAATTGCCTTCGCTTCTACCGTAATTGCGGCTCGGGGGACACTGCCCGCCGTGGTTCGGCGGTGAGGTATGCGTCACCCGATTCCCGACCAGCAGGCCGGGAAACCCGCAATCCCGGCAGGCGGGAAGCCCACGAAAGCCGCAAACGAGCAGTCCGACGGGCAGCCGGTTTCAGGACAGCACCAGGCGGCGCAGCGTACCCGTGGCCGTGACCTGGTAGACGTCAAGCTGGTTGGTGCCGGCGTGGAACAGCCGGTCGTCGGTGAGCAGCGCGGCAAAGCGACGCCCACCCGGGTCGGGCGGCACCACCGGGACCACCGCGCCGATCCTGCCGTTGACGGCGACGGCCAGCAGTGTTCCGTCCGGTACGGCGTCGGGCACGTCACCCCAGACGAGCGCCGGGATGGTCCCGGTGTCCGGGTCGGTGGCCCGGAACGCGGCCAGGTCGGCGACGCGGGCGCGGCCGCCGCTGGGGCCGGCGCGTACCTCGGTGCCGACCAGCCGGTGCGGTGTCGGCAGCGGCGGTGGGGTGGGCACCCCGCCGGGGAAGGTGACCACCTCGCCGGGGGTGTCGTAGAAGTGTTTCGTGGCGTCGGCGCGCGGAGCCTCGCGGGCGGAGCGGCCGTCGACCCGCCAGGGCAGACGGATGCCGGCCTCGTCGGCGACGGTCGGCAGCAGGTCGACGTGTTCCCAGTTGCGGTCGTCGACCCGGCCGGTCTGCTGGCGTGGTTCCTTGACGAACATCGGCACCCAGGCGACCTCGCCGGCGGCGGCCCTGATGGCGTCCATCCCCCGGCCCTGCGCGCCGGGCCGGAAGCTCACCCCGTGGTCGGCGGTGACGACGACGAGGGCCTGGTCGTAGAGGCCGCTGGCGCGCAGCGTGCGCAGCGTCTCGCCGATCAGCCGGTCGGTGTAGCCGAGTTGGGCGAGGTGTCGCTGACGGGCCAGGTCGATCCAGCCGGCGCCGTCGTTGGGCAGGTCCTCGGGAGCGTCGTAGCGCGCGCCGGACGGCAGGTACGCCCACGGGGAATGCGGCATCAGCAGGTGCAGGAAGTGCAGGGCGGGTCGGGGCTGCGGCTTCAGCCCGGCGAGGAAAGTGGTGAACCGGGCGGGCTGGTTGTCGTCGAGGCTGTCCCAGCGGAACTTGGGGTCGGCCGGCACCGGCTCGGCGGCGTCCAGGCCGGCCTCGGCGCGCGTCTGCTCCCGGTACGAGTCCTCCGGGTCGACCGTGCTCTCGGTCGGCCCGGCGATCCGGCCGAGCAGCCTGCCGGTCTCCTTCACCAGCACGCCGAGGCCCTGTTCCGGGGCGACCGGCTGTTCGCAGCGGCTGGGCGGGCAGAGCCGGGTGATGCTCTCCTCGGCCTGGACGTCGTACAGGCCGCCGAAGGCGGTGAAGAGGTTGTCCGGGTACTGCGAGTAGTGCGGCGCGACCGACCGCGCCGGGTAGCGACCGGTGAGCATCGCCGGCAGCGCGTTGGGCGTCCAGCCGCTGACCCCGGTGGCGTTGCGGTACCAGGTCGACGCCCCGGCCAGCTCGGCGAAGTGCGGGAACCGTGCCGCGTCGATCCGGCCGTCGCCGCCGAGCAGGCTGACCAGCGGCAGCTCGTCGAGGATCAGCATGACCACCGGCGGGTGCACGGCGCCCTGCGCGGTGCCGACCGCGCCGCCGTCGCCGCGCGGCAGCACGACCGCCGAGGTGGGCGACACGAACAGGAACAGCGCCACGAACGCCACCGGCCCGGCGGCGGCCAGTCGCAGCGCCCGGCCCGGGGCCCGCCACCGCCGGTGCGCCACCGCGCCGGCCACACCGGCCAGACCGGCAAGAGCCAGCAGGGGTACGCCCCGAAGCGGCGTCGCGTGCCGACCCACCTGCACGGCGAGGGCAGCGACCAGCAGGCCCACCAGCACCGTGTGGGTGAGCGCGCGGGCGGTTCGGCCGGCCAGTCGACTGAGCGCGCCCAGCGCCGCCACGGGCAGGGTGGGTACGAGCGCCACCAGCGCGACCAGCAGCAGGATCTGGCCGGTGTCGGCGCGGTGGAAGAGGAAGAAGTCGGGGCTGCGGCCGAGCACGTCCAGCAGCGGCTGGGTGACGACCAGTCCGACCAGCGCGACGATCTCCAGCAGCCGACCCAGCTCGCCGCGCCAGCCCCGCTCCCACCGTCCGGACGACGGCGACGGCACGTCCGCGGCCGGCCGGGGCGGGGCCGGTGCGGGCTCGGCGGGTGGGTCAGCCACCCATCATCACCCGGTAGAGCGTGCGGGTGCCCGAGGGCAGTTCCAACCGGTCGGTGATCCGGCCCCGGGCGGCGAGGAGCCGTTCGAAGGCGTCGCGACGGTAGTCCGGGAAGAGGCCGTCGGGCTTGTTGGCCAGCAGCCGGGCGGCCATCGGGTCCTCCGGGTGGACGAACTCCACCACCACGGCCCCGCCGGGCGCGGTCAGCCCGGCCAGCCAGTCGACGACCTCCGGCAGCGGCACGTTGCGGCCGATCGCCAGGTGGTGTGCGAGGGCCAGGGCGAGCACCACGTCCGCCGACGCCCGTTGCGCGAAGCCGGCGCGCTCGACGCCCCGCCAGCCGCCGCCCGGGGACGGGTCGGCCAGGTCGACCACCAGCGGCAGGATCCGTTGCTGCCCCTCGGAGCGCAGCGCCCGGTACAGCTCGTCGACCACGGCCGGGTCCTGCTCGACGGCGACCACGTAGTCGGCGTGCCCGGCGGCCAGTCGGGCGTACCGGCCGTCGTTGGCCCCGAGGTCGAGCACCAGGCGGGGACGGCCGGCGGCGGCCACGGCGGCGACCACGAACTGCTCCTTGGCGACCCGGTCGCGGGCCGAGTAGCCACAGGTGCGCTGGTAGTCCGACCAGTGGCTGCCGGAGGGGCGGTGCTCCAGGCGGCGGACCAGCTTCTCGATGCCGCGTACGGTGGCCGCCTGCAACTGGCGCGAGTAGCCGGCGGCGCGGAGTTGGGCCCGGACGTCGGTGGTGCTGGCGGCGGCGTTGCGCTGCTGCATGGCGGCGTGCAGGTGCAGGTGGGTCAGGACGCCGGGGCGCAGCCGACGGGCTCCGCCGAAGAGGGGGCGCAACTGCTCCGCCTCGATGCCGTCGACCTGGGCGCGCAGCCAGGGCTGGAAGTCCACGCCCAGGTGCGCGGTGAGCAGCAGCGGATACAGGACGGTCTGGCAGAACTGCCGGTAGCCGGCCCACGGTTCGCCGTCCCGGACCGGCTCGAAGGAGCCGATGTCGATGAAGACGGGCTTCGCGCCGCGCCACTGGAGGTTGTAGGCGGAACCGTCCTTGGTGGTGAAGCCGTCGGCGAGGGCGGTCCGCAGGATCTCCAGGTGCAGCAGCGCGGCGTCGCGGAGCATGGCGAAAGACCACTCGTACGGGTGGGAGACGAACGGGATGCGCTCGTGACGCAGCACCGCCGCCCAGCCGGCCCCGGCGGCGGGCGCGAGCGTCGGCGGGGCGTCCTCGGTGGCGCAGATCTTGCCCGCCGACACGAGGGTGGGAAAGAACGGGCTGGCCGCGAGGGTGCGCCAGTGCTCGGCGGCCTGGGCGTTCAGCCCGCGCAGCACCTCGTCGCCGACGTGGAAGACCCGGTTGGCGGGGTCGCGGAAGGAGGCGGGCTCGGGGCGTACCCCGGTGGGTGTGGTCGTCATCGTCGCCGTGACCGCTACCGCTGGTCGGTGGGCTGCCGGCGGAACCGGTCGACCAGCCGCCGCCAGTAGAGCTTGGCGGCGACCGCGACGCCGGCCACCCCGCCGACGACGGCCTGCACGATCAGGCTGCCCGATCCCGCGTCCAGGTAGGCCAGATGGATCACCGACCGCTCCTTCCCCTCGCCCGTCTCGACATCGGCGTCCCGGGGCGACAGCGATGAGGCTTTTGACCCAGAAAGCCGGACTTGTCCATCACCGTACGCTGCTCGTCCGCGCCCCCGCGCCCACATCCGAGGACTCCCAGCCCGGCCACAGGAAGCCGCTTCCGTCGGTAGGCTGCGAAGCGTGCGCTGGATGGTCGTGGACGCGCCACTGGACTCCTCCGGCGCGCGACGCGGCGAGGAGCGGGCGCCGGCCGCCCTGCGCCGGGCCGGCCTGCTGGCCGCCCTGGCCGCCGACGACGACGGGCAGATCGACGAGGCCCGGCTGCGGGACCCGAACCGGGAGCCGGCGAGCGGAGTGATCGACGCCGCCGGCCTGGTCCGGGCCGGCGCCGCGATCAGCGCCCGGATCGGCGGGCTGATCGCGGACGGGCACCGACCGCTGGTGCTCGGAGGTGACTGCGCGATCCTGCCCGGCATCTGCCGCGCCCTGCCCCGCACGACCGAGCTGTGGTTCGTCGACGCGCATCCCGACTTCCTCGACGGCACGACGTCACCGACCGGAGAGGCCGCCGACATGGACCTGTCGGTCGTCACCGGGCACGGCCCGGCCGCCGCGATCGGCGTCGACGACGCGCTCCTCGACCCCGCCCGGGTGCACCTGCTCGGCCACCGCCCGCCCACCGACGAGGACAGTCGCGTCGAGGCGTCCCGGATCGACCCGGCGATCCACCAGGTGCCCGCCCCCGACCTGCTGCGCCAGGGCGCCGGCACGGTCGGAGCGAGCCTGGCCCGCGCCGGCGACGGGCCGGCCTGGCTGCACCTCGACCTGGACGTGGTGGACCCACGGGACCTGCCGGCGGTGACCTACCCGGAGCCGGACGGGCCACGGTGGGCGGACCTCGTCGCACTGGTCACGCCGCTGGCCCGCACCGACCGGCTGCTCGGGATGAGCGTGACCGACCTGAACCCCGACGAGGACCCCGACGGGCGGCACACCCGACGCGTCGTCGAGGTCCTCGCGCAGATGCTGACCGGCTGACCGGCCTAGCTGCGCCGGTGGTGCATGCCCAGGCGCAGCAGCACGAAGCGCAGCACTGTGGCGACCAGGTTCGCGACCACCAGCACCGCCAGCTCCACCGGTCGGGCGGGTACGGCGACGGCCGCGTGCAGCACCGCCAGCGCCCCACTGGTCAACGCCAGGCCGAGGCCGAACGCCAGCAGCCCCTGCGCGTGGTGCCGACCGGCATGCCGGCTACCGGTGATCCCGAACGTCAGCCGCCGGTTCGCGGCCGTGTTCGCCACCGCCGTCAGAAACAGCGCCAGCAGGTTCGCCGGCTGCGCGCCGAGCGCGCCCCGGGTCGCGACGAACAGCAGCAGGTACGCCAGCGTGCTGGCCACCCCGACGGCGGCGAACCGGACCAGCTGCCCGGGCAGCCCGACCGGCACCTGCGCCGGCGGCGCGGCCAGCGGCGCCCGACCGAGCTGCGCGCGTAGCTCGGTCAGGGGCAGCGCGCCGGTCACCAGGGACCGTCCGAGCCGCCCCATCCCCCGCAGGTCGGCCAGGGCGGTGGCGACGATGTCGACGCGACTGTCCGGGTCGTCGACCCAGTCCACCGGCACCTCGTGGATGCGCAACCCGGCCCGCTGCGCGAGCACCAGCAGTTCGGTGTCGAAGAACCACCCGGTGTCCTGCACGAGGGGCAGCAGCTCACCGGCCACATCGGCGCGGATCGCCTTGAACCCGCACTGCGCGTCGGAGAACCGTGCCGCGAGCGCCCCGCGCAGCAGAAGGTTGTACGCCCGGGAGATGACCTCCCGTTTGGCGCCGCGCACCACCCGGGACGTACGCGCCAGCCGGGTGCCGATCGCCAGGTCGGAGTGGCCGGAGATGAGCGGCGCGACCAGCGGCAGCAGCGCCGCGAGATCGGTGGACAGGTCCACGTCCATGTACGCCAGCACCGGCGCGGACGAGGCGGACCACGCGGCGGACAGCGCCCGCCCGCGTCCCTTGGCGTCCAGGTGCAGCACCTCGACGCCCGGCAGCTCACGGCGGAGGCCGTCGGCGACCTCCAGGGTGCCGTCCACGCTGGCGTTGTCGGCGACGGTGATCTGGAACGGGTACGGGAAGTGCTCGGTGAGGTGCGCGTGCAGCCGGCGTACGCATGGCCCGAGGTCGATCTCCTCGTTGTAGACGGGGATCACCACGTCCAGCACCGCCCCGGTGGTGCTGGACCGGGTCTGGACGGCGGGACGCGGGCCGCTGAGCGCGGTCACGACGCGTCCGCGCCGGTGCTCAGGTCGTAGAGGGTGACCCCGTCGACGGTCTGCGCCGTGAAGGTCTCCTCGACCCAGGTGGAGATCTCCTGCGAGGCCGAGCTGCCTCCGTTGGCCCGGAAGCCGCCGCCACCCACGAAGTAGTGGATCTTTCCGTCGGCCACGTAGCGCTGGAACTGGGCGAGGGTCGGTGACGGGTCGCTGCCGTTGAACCCGCCGATCGGCATCACCGGGTCGCCGGTGGCCAACTGATAGCCGGAGGCGTTGTTGGAACCGATGGTGGCCGCCACCCAGGTGTAGTCATCGCTGTCCCGCTCCAGCAGCTCACGCAGCGCGGCGCTGGGCTCGCGAGCGTCGAGCAGTCCGCCCATGCCGCCGCCGGCCTCCCGGAATCCCCCGCCGCCGGGGAAGCCAGGCCGTTGACCGCCACCGGGGAAGCCGCCCGGGAAGCCCGGCGCCTGCCCGCCACCGGGAGCACCCGGCGCCTGCCCGCCACCGGGGAAGCCCGGGAACTGCCCGCCGTTCTGGTTGCCGTTGCGGCCGTCGCCGCCGCGCGGCTGAGCGCCGTTCTGGTTGCCGTTGCGGCCGTCGCCGGGGAACTGCCCGCTGCCGGGGAACGCCATGCCGCCCGGCGGTCGCCCGCCGGGGCCGCGGCCGAAACCGCCCGCCCCGGCCGGGCCGGCGCTCGGGATCGAGCCGGTGTGCGGGGTCGCCGCGGTCTGCGCCGCGTACGCCGCCGGCCCCGCGAGGGCCGCTGCCGCGCCGACGCCCAGCGCCACGGCCCCCAGCCACCGGGGCAGTCGGACGGTCAGCAGGAGCAGGGCCGCGCCGAGCAGACCGGCGACCAGCACGACGGCACGCAGCCACGGGTACCAGTCGGGGCTGCGCCCGAGCAGCACCCACGCCCACCAGACCGTGACCGCGAGGGTGGCGGCGAGCGTCGCCGTGGCGGCCAGCGGACGCCACCGCTCCCACCGGGACACCGCCACCGGTTCCTCAGGCGTGCCGGCGGCCGGGACGGGCCGCGGTCGGCGCTGCCGCCAGAGCAGAGTGACGCCGATCCCGACCAGCGCGCCGACGGCCGGCGCGAGCGCCACCGTGTAGTAGGCGTGGAAGATCCCGGACATGAAGCTGAAGATCAGTCCGGTGACCAGCAGCCAGCCACCCCACAGCAGCAGACCGGCCCGGGTGCGGTCGGTACGCCCGGCCCGACCGGCCACCAGCAGGCCCGCGACCAGCAGGATCAGCGCGGCCGGCAGCAACCAGGAGATCTGACCGCCGACCTCGCCGTCGAACATCCGCAGCAGGCCCGTCCGCCCCGAGAACGGCCCACCGCCACCGCCCATCCATCCGGCGCCGCCGCCGACGCTGCCCACCTCGTCGCCGGTGATCCGGCCGAGGCCGTTGTAGCCGAGGGTCAGCTCCAGGATGCTGTTGCCCTGCGACCCGCCCACGTACGGACGGGCGCTGGCCGGGACGAGTTCGACGACGGCCACCCACCAGCCGGCGGACACCACCACCGCGAGGCCGGCGAGCAGGAGTTGGCGCACCCGCCGCCACCGCCCGGTCGGGGCGGCCAGCAGGTAGACGCCGGCGAACACCGGCACCAGCAGGAAGGCCTGGAGCATCTTGGTCAGGAAGCCGAAGCCGACCAGCGCCCCGGCCAGCACGATCCACCGGGTACTGGCCGTCTCCAACGCGCGCACGGTGGCGTACGCGCCGCCGAGCAGCAGGAGCACGAGCAGGGCGTCGGGGTTGTTGAAACGGAACATGAGCGTCGCCACCGGGGTGATGGCGAGGACCGCTCCGGCGAGCAGACCGGCGACCGGCCCGTACCAACGCTTCACGCTCGCGTACAGCACGCCGACCGAGGCGACCCCGCACAGCGCCTGCGGGACGAGCATCGCCCAGCTGTTCAACCCGAAGATCCGCACCGACAGGGCCATCAGCCAGAGCGAGGCGGGCGTCTTGTCCACGGTGATCGAGTTGGCCGCGTCGGACGAGCCGTAGAAGAACGCCTTCCCGCTCACCGAGCCGGCCTGCACGGCGGCGGCGTAGAACGAGTTGGCCCAGCCGGAGGCGCCCAGACCCCAGAGGTAGAGCAGGCCGGTGCCCAGGAGCAGGGCCAGCAGAGCGGGCCGGGTCCAGGTCGCCGAACGGTCCGGTGGCGGCGGGTGCTCCTCGGGGCGCGTGTCCGTCCGGGGCGGCCCCACCGAGCCGGGTTCGTCGGGCGTCGTCGACAGGGTGTCTGTTCGGTCCATGCGGCCAGCCTCGGCGGCCGAACTGGCGGGACCCCGTGCGCCGCCTATGCGTCGGCTGTGGGATCCGGCAGGCGGACGGCGAACACGGTCGGGCCGGCGCGACTCACATGTTCCGCTCCACCCACGCGTGCAGGGCGTCCCGGTCGCCGGCGCCATCGAGGTTGAGGGCCGCCTCGATCAACGCGAGGTGGGTGAAGGCCTGCGGGTAGTTGCCCAACGCGGTGCCGTCCGCCGCGAGCTGCTCGGCGTACAGACCCAGCGGTCCGGCGTACGAGCGGAGTTGGTCGAACACCTCGGCCGCCTCGTCGCGACGCCCGGCCAGAACCAGTGCGGAGACCAGCTCGAATGAGCAGAGCAGGAACGCACCCTCGTGGCCGGGCAGCCCGTCGTCGGCCGTGTACCGGCGCAGCAGCGCCGGGGCGACGGTGAGGTCGGCTCGGATGCGGTCGATGGTGGCCAGCACCCGGGGGTGGCCGCCGGGCAGGAATCCGACCAGCGGCATCCGGAGCAACGACGCGTCGAGCTCGGTCGAGTCGTACGCCAGCACGAAGCTACCGATGCCCCGGTGGTAACCGCGCTCCATCACCTCGGCGTGGATGGCGTCGCGGTCGGCACGCCACCGCTCGACGGGTGCGTCGCGGTCGGCGAGCAGGCCGGCGAGGCGGATGCCCCGGTCGAGGCACACCCAGGCCATCACCTTCGAGTTGACGTAGTGCCGGCGGGGCCCGCGGATCTCCCAGATGCCGTGGTCGGGTTCCCGCCACCGGGCGGCCATGGTGTCCACGTGCCGGCGGAGGACCGTCCACTGCGCGTCGGTTAGCTCGCCGGTGAGCTGCTGGTACGACAGGACGGCGTCGAGCACGTGCCCGTACGTGTCGAACTGGAGCTGCTGGGCGGCCTCGTTACCGATGCGCACCGGCCGTGAGTCGGCGTACCCGCCCAGGTGCGTCAGGACCCGCTCGTCCCCGGTCACGCCTTGGATGCCGACCAGCGGGGCAAGGACGTCGCCGGTCCCGCCGCAGGTGGCGAGCAGGAAACGCAGGTATCGGCGGCCCTCCTCGGCGTGGCCCAACCGGAACAGGGCGAGCAGCAGCAGCGCCGCGTCCCGGTGCCAGGTGAAACGGTAGTCCCAGTTGCGGACACCGCCGATCTCCTCGGGCAGCGAGGCGGTGGGCGCGGCCAGCAACGCCCCGGTCTCGTCGAAGGACAGCCCGCGCAGCACGGCGGCGCTGTGCCGCACCTGGTCGCTGCCGTGGCCGGAGTAGTCGGCGCGGGCGGACCATTCGCGCCAGGTCCGGCAGGTATGCGTCAACAGCTCGGCAGGATCGACGGCCGCGATGGGGTGCGGACCGTAGCCGAGCAGCACGTCGAGGCGCTGCCCCTCGTGCAGCTCCGTCTCGGCCCGCAGGGACGCACCGTCGAGGTGGAACGGCAGCGCCGAGCGCAGTCGCAACCCGGCCTCGGCGGCCACCCACTCGTCGTCGACACCGCGACGCCAGTCCACCGACCGGGTCCCGTACCCAGGACGCGGGGTCACCGCGACGCGCACCCGCACCGAGCCGCTGCGCACGGTGAGGCGTCGCACCAGCAGCCGGTCCGCGCGGAACGGCTGGGCGGCGTCACCGGCCTGCACGGCGAGGAAGTCCTGCCCGACCGCGTTGCCGCCGGCCAGGCGGTACGCGCTCTCGAGCACCAGCGTGCCCGGAAGGTAGCGGCGCACCGGCTCGGTCGCGCCGTCGACGGTGACCGTGAACGCCCCACCCCGTTGGCGGTCCAGCAGCCGCGCGAAGACTGCGTCGCCCTCGAAGTGCGGCACGCACCACCACTCGACCGTGCCGTCCGCGCCGAGCAACGCCCCGGTGTGGGTGTCGGAGAGAAACGCGAACGAGTCGATCGGCGGCGTCCGCTCGTGCGGGGCGGGTAAGCCGAGGATCGGCACGCGGCGCGCTTACCCGGTGGGCCGCCCCGGAAACGCCAGGCTGGGTGACTACCGGTCGCGCCGACGGGTAGTCCGCGCCATGCGGCGGTTCGTCAACTGGTCCGGCAGCCTCTCGTTCACCCCGCGGGAGTACGCCGAGCCGGCCGACGAGGACGCGGTACGGGACCTGGTCGTCCGGGCCCGGCAGGCGGGTCGGACGATCCGCCCGGTCGGATCCGGCCACTCGTCGAGCCCGCTGGCGCGTACCGACGACATCCTGCTCAGCCTGGACCGGCTCGCCGGTGTGATCAGCGAGGACGACGATCGGGCCCGGGTGTGGGCGGGCACGAAACTCAAGGTCCTCGGCGAGGGCCTGTACGACGCCGGCCTGGCCATGGACAACCTCGGGGACGTGGACTACCAGTCGATCGCCGGGGCGACGGCCACCGGCACGCACGGCACGGGTCTCGGCTTCGGCAACCTGTGCACCCAGGTCACCGGCGTCCGGCTGGTCACCGGCACCGGAGAGGTGCTGGACATCTCCGCCGAGGAGAACGCGGACCTGCTCCCGGCGGCCCGGCTGTCGCTGGGCGCGCTCGGCGTCGTCACGCAGCTCACCCTCGATGTGCAACCTCGATACGAGCTGCGCCGCCGGGCGTGGTGTGCGCACCTGGAATGGACCCTCGACCACCTCGCCGAACTCCAGCACACCAACCGGAACATGGACTTCTACTGGTACCCGCGCAGTGATCAGACACAGATCCGCACCATGAACCGCGCGGACGAGGTGCCGGGTGGGCGGGTGTGGGCCGCACCGCGGGTGCCCGACTCCGGCCCGTGGGGCGCCCCGCACGAGATCCGCTCCGGTCCGGCGCACCGCACCATTCCGCAGGAGCGGGACCTGCGGTTCGAGGAGATCGAGTACATGATGCCGTCCGAGGCGTTTCCCGCCTGCTTCGCCGAGGTGCGCCGCCGGATCAAAGGGCGGCACAGTCGCGTCGCCGGCTGGCGGGTGCTGGTGCGCTCGATAGCCGCCGACGACATCTGGCTGAGCAACGCGTACGGCCGGCCCACCACCACGATCGCCTGTCTGCAGAACACGTCCCTGCCGTACGAGGACTACTTCCGGGACATGGAGGCGGTGTTCCGCCAGTACGGGGGCCGGCCGCACTGGGGCAAGAAACACTGGTTGACCGCCCGCGACCTGCGCCCGCTCTACCCGCGCTGGGACGACTTCCAGGCGGTACGTCACCGTCTCGACCCGGACGGGGTCTTCGCCAGCCCCGACCTCACCCGGCTGCTGGAGGAGACCTGATGCCCGACGTCGGTGCCCGCCTCTGGGTTGTGCCGGGCGGACACATCCCGTTCCCCAGCAACGGCCCGGAGCCGGACTTCACCAGCTTCGACCAGGTCTGCGTGCTCAACGCCACCGACACCCGCGCCGACGTCGAGCTGCACGTCTTCTACGAGGACACCGAACCGGTCGGCCCGTACACCATCCGGGTCGACGCCCGGCGGATCCGGCACGTCCGGGTCAATGACCTGATCGACCCGGAGGCGGTACGCCTCGACCGCCCGTACGGCTGCCTGCTGCGCTCACCCGTGCCGGTGGTGGTGCAGTTCCTGCGCCAGGACACCCGGTTGCCGGGGGTGGTCGCGTTGGCCGCGACCATGGCGTACCCGGCGTGAGCGCCCCGGACACCCTGCGGGGTCGGGTCGCCGAGACCGTGCGTGCCGGGCTCGGACGGCTGCGGACGTACCTCATCGTGGCGGTGCAGGCGGGCGTGGCCGCCGCGCTGGCCTGGGTGGTGGCCAGCCAGGTGCTCGGCAACCCGGAACCGACCTTCGCGCCCGCCGCTGCCGTCGCGGTGATCGCCGCGTCCCTGGGCAGCCGGGCGCCGCGCGCCTTCGAGCTGGTCGCCGGCGTGGTCCTCGGCATCGGTGTGGGTGACCTGCTGATCGGCCTGTTCGGCACCGGCCCGTGGCAGACCGGCGTGATCGTGTTCCTGGCGATCGCCGGGGCGGTACTGGTGCGTGGCACCGGCGCGCTGATGACCCAGGCCGGCGGTACGGCGGTGCTCATCGCCACCCTCACGCCGACCTCGCCCGACCTGGAGCTGCCCCGCACGATCAACGCCCTGGTCGGCGGGGCGGCGGGACTGCTGGTGATGCTGGTGCTCCTGCCGATCAACCCGTTGCGTACGGTACGCCGGGCCGCCGAGCCCACCCTGGACCTGTTCGCCCGGGAAATGACCGCGTCGGCGGAGGCGCTCGCGACGGCGGACGGTGACCGGGCGCAGGCGGTGCTGGAACGGATGCGCGCCGCCGACCCCAAACTCAAGCGGCTCGCCGAGGTGGCCGTCGCCGCCGAGGAGGTGGTACGGCTGTCCCCGGTGCGGTGGCGTCGCCGCGAGACCATCGCCGCCTACCGGCGCGGAGTGATCCACATGGAGCGGGCCTTTCGGACGAGTCGCGGTCTGGTCCGCCGGATCGTCACCACCGTGCGCGACGAGGAACCGGTGCCGGCCGCGCTGCCGGCGGCGGTGGAGCATCTGGGCGCGGCGGTCCGGCTGCTGCACCGCGAGGTCATTGCCACGCGGGAGCCCGTGCAGGCTCGAGCGCGCGTGCTGCACGCGGTCCGGGAGGCGGGCGCGGCGTGCCGGCAGGGGTTGGGTTTCTCCGGCACGATCGTGGTCTCCCAACTGCGGACCGCCGCCAACGACCTGCTCCGCGCCACCGGCGTGCCGCGGGCCGAGGCCCGCCGTCTGGTGCGCCAGGCGGCCGGAGGCTGATCGGTCAGCTTCCGGCTGTGGGATCCGGCAGGCGGACGGCGAACACGGTCCGGCCCGGACGGCTGTCGACGCCGACCGTGCCGCGGTGCGCCTCGACGACGGCCGCCACGATCGCCAGGCCGAGCCCGGTGCTGCCGTGCTCCCGGGACCGGGAGCTGTCACCCCGGGCGAACCGCTCGAACATCTCCGGTCGCACCTGAGCCGGCACCCCCGGCCCGTCGTCGGCGACGGTGAGGACGGCGGCGTCCGCCTCGACGGCGAGGGTGGTGGTCACCGTCGTGCCGGGCGGGGTGTGCACGCGGGCGTTGGCCAGCAGGTTCGCCACCACCTGGTGCAGGCGGGCGGCGTCGCCGGGAACCCGGATGACCACCTCGGGCAGGTCGAGCCGCCAGTGGTGCTCGGGGCCGGCGACGTGCGCGTCGCTGACCGCGTCCACCACGAGGGCGGACAGGTCGACCGGGTCGGCCGCGAGCGGGCGGCCGGCATCGAGCCGGGCCAGCAGCAGCAGGTCGTCGACGAGGCTGGTCATCCGGGCGCTCTCGGACTCGACGCGGCGCAGGGCGTGCGCCACGTCGGCGGGAACCTCGTCGCGGCCCCTGCGGGCCACCTCGGCGTACCCGCGGATCGCCGCGAGCGGGGTGCGCAGCTCGTGGCTGGCGTCGGCGACGAACTGGCGTACCCGGGTCTCGCTGGCCTGCCGCGCGGCCAGCGCGTCGGCGACGTGGCCCAGCATCCGGTTCAACGCCGCGCCGACCTGGCCGACCTCGGTCCGCGGGTCGGTGTCGGCGGCCGGCACCCGGACGGCGAGCGCCACCTCGCCCCGGTCCAGCGGCAGCTCGGTGACCCGGGCCGCGGTCGCGGCCACCCGGTTCAGCGGTCGCAGCGTGGCCCGCACGATCAGCGCGCCCGCGCCACCGGCCAGGAGCAGGCCGAGGCCGACGACCCCGGCCTGCGCGGCGACCAGCGCCCAGACGGTGTCCTGCGCGCCGCTGAGCGGGATGCCCACCGCGACCACGACCCCGTTGGGCAGTTGCCGGGCCACCGCCCGGACGTCCCCGTCATCGAGGGCGACGGTGCGGGGCCGACCGTCGGTGGGCAGCGCGACCAGCCGGGCGGCGTCGGCGGCGGGAACGTCGGCGAGGCTGCCGCTCGCGGTGCTCCGCGTCGCCGTGGTGACGCCGTCGGCCCGGCGTACGGCGAGCGAGCCCGGCGGGAAGCCGCGCGGAGGCTCCGGCGGGGACGGTGCGGCCACGCCCGGCCGCGCGGCGGGCCACCCGGGGTCGCCACCCGGACGGAACCACGGCGGCACGTCGCGCGGCCGGTCCCCCATCGTCAACTGGGTGTCGACCTGCGCGACCAGCACGTGCCGCAGGGCGAGCGTGGTGAGCCCGCCGATCGCGACGCTGACCAGGGCGAGCAGCGCGACCAGGGCGAGTACCAGCCGGGTCCGCAGCGGTCGGCCGGCCCACCAGCGCCGCAGACGGGCGAGTGCCCTAGTCGGCGGGTTTGAGGACATAGCCCGCGCCGCGCAGCGTGTGGATCATCGGCGGTCGGCCGGCGTCGATCTTCTTGCGCAGGTACGAGATGTACAGCTCCACCACGTTGGCCTGGCCGCCGAAGTCGTAGTTCCACACCCGGTCGAGGATCTGCGCCTTGCTGAGCACCCGGCGCGGGTTGCGCATCAGATAGCGCAGCAGCTCGAACTCGGTCGCGGTGAGCGTGACGAGCTGGCCGGCACGGCGGACCTCGTGACTGTCCTCGTCGAGAGTGAGGTCGCCGACGGTCAGCAGCGCCTCCTCGTGGGCGGCGACCGCGAAGCCCGAGCGGCGCAGCAGCGCGCGGAGGCGGGCGATGACCTCCTCCAGGCTGAACGGCTTGGTCACGTAGTCGTCGCCGCCGACGGTCAGCCCGGCGATGCGCTCCTCGACGGCGTCCCGGGCGGTCAGGAAGAGCACCGGCACGGTCGGGGCGTGCTCGCGTAGCCGGCGCAGCACCTGGAAGCCGTCGAGGTCGGGCAGCATGACGTCGAGGACGACGGCGTCGGGCTGGAACTGCCGCGCGGCGCTCAACGCCGCCATGCCGTTGCCGGCGCTGCGCACCTGCCAACCCTCGTAGCGCAGCGCCATCGAGAGCAGGTCGGTCAGCGTGGCCTCGTCGTCCACGACCAGCACCCGGACCGGTTCGCCGTCCGGGCGACGCAACTCGATCCGGCTCGGCACGGTCTGCCCCTGGATGACCATGCTCCCCATCGTGGACGGGTCCGCTGTGTCGCGCCTCTGCGCCGGCTGTGTGCCAGCTGTGCGGCCGGGCCGCCGGGCCACCGCTCAGCCTCCGACCGTGGTCACTCGGACACCCCGTACGCGTCGGTCCGTACGAAGCGCATGCTCCACCCGCCGTGACCGTCGGGCTGGTCGCGCTCGTACAGGTGGTCGGGGCCCGGCTGCGTCGGGCCGGTGCCGCCCGGATGCCGCATGATCCACCGCTGCGGAGGGGCGCCGTCCGGCTCGGCCGGTACCGCGCGGACCAGGCCGTCCGCGGGACCGCCGATGAAGCGTACGGTGACCTCGCCCATCGCGGCTCCCTTGCGTGACGGTGCCGGCACGCTCGGTGCGTACCGCCCTGGGTCGCAAGCTACCGCACCCGACGCCGGCCCCGGCCGAGGTACGGCGTGATCGGCGGCCGACGCGGTTTGCCCAGCTCGGCCCCCGGGTACCGCGATTCCCAGGCCCCGCCACCGGCGGGACGAGGACGAGGAGTTGTCGATGCGGACGCTGGACGGGCGGTACCAGCTCGAACAGCGCATCGGCGTCGGCGGTATGTCCGAGGTGTGGCGAGCCCACGACCGCGTGCTGGACCGACCGGTGGCGGTGAAGCTGATCGCGCCCGGCCCGGACGGCCACCACGACACGGTGGACCGGATCCGCACGGAGGCCCGTTCGGCGGCCCGGCTGGTGCATCCGAACGTGGCGAGCGTGCACGACTTCGGCACCTCCTCGACGCTTCCCGGCCGCCGGGTCCCGTACATCGTCATGGAGCTGGCCGAGGGCGAGACGCTCGCCGCGCACCTGCGGTCGGGTCCGCTGGACTGGCGGATCTCGGTACGGGTCTGCGCGGAGGTCGCCGCCGCGCTGTCCGCCGCGCACGCGAGCGGCATCGTGCACCGCGACGTCAAGCCGGCCAACGTCATCCTCACCCCGGCGGGGGTGAAGGTCCTCGACTTCGGCATCGCCACCCCGACCGGCACCTCGGACCCGATGCCCGACGGCATGCTGCTCGGCACCCCGGCGTACCTGGCTCCGGAACAGCTCGACGGCGCGCCCGCCACGCCGGCCGCCGACATGTACGCCCTCGGCGTGCTGCTCTACTACTGCCTCACCGGTCGGCTGCCGTACCGGGCGCAGACCCCGGCCGAGCTGCTGGCCGCACGCCGTACCCGACCGCCGGAGCCGCTGCCGGAGATCGACGGGCTCCCGCCCGAGGTGTCCGAGTTGTGCCGCTCCTGCCTGGCCGACGATCCCGGGGAGCGTCCGACCAGCCTGGTCGCGGCGCTGCTGCTGGCCGAGGTCGTGGACGCCCGGGTCTACGTACCGATGGCGATCCCCACGCAACGGCCACCGTCGGCGACGCCGTCGCCGTGGACCGAGCGGGCGGCGGCGCAGCCCACCGAGGCGCTGTCGGTCGTCGACCGGACCTGACCTGGGCGTTTCGCCTGCCCCCGGCCGGGTAGCCGGGCGGGTGAGCGACGGGAGGAACGCGATGCCGAGTCCGAGTTCCTGGCTGCATGAGGCCACCGCCACCGCCGAGGGTGGCCACGTCCGAACCGATGACGGCGGGCTCTCCACGCCGCTCGCGTCGCCGCTGGCGGCGCACTGCACCGGCCTGAGGCCGGAGCAGTTGCTGGCGGCGGCCTTCGCCTCCTGCCTGCACCACGCGGCGGTGGAGGCGGCCGGGGAGATCACCGACGAGGCGCACACGGTCCAGGTGCGCGCCGAGGCGAAGCTGGGGCGCGACGACGACGGCCGGTACCGGGCCGACGTGCACGCCTCGATCTCGTCGGCCGGTCTGAGCCGGTCGCAGTTGGCCGACCTGGTCGAGTACGCCGACCGGCTCTGGCCCTTCTCCAGCAGCGACAACACGCGGCACCGGCTGACCGTCAGTCCGGCGGAGAACGGTCGGCACTGAGGTCGACCTTTGGTGGATCTGGCCCTCACCCGATCGGATGATGGTCCGTGCGCGGCCCGGATCGACGTACCGGCATGTCGTCGTGAGCGGTCTGACCAGGCGAATCGGGAATACCCGGCTCGCCTGATCGGCGAGGTTATGCCGGTATAACCAGCCTTCGACCGATACCACATCGTGGATTCGGGCAAATTGTGGCGCATGCCACTCTTGGGGCTGATGGCATCGGGCAACCGACTATCTAGCCTCGGCGGGTGCATCCCGACGACCCCACCGCCCAGAAGCTGACCGACGCGCCCCCGACCACCCGCACGAGGGACGCCGCATCAACCGAACGGACGATCGGCCGTCATCGGGCCTCCGAACCGCCGCGCCGCGCCCTGCTCGGCTCGACCCCGGTCCGGGTCGCCCTGGCCACCGGCGTCACCTGCTGCCTCGGCCTGGGCGCGTTCACCGCCGCCCGCGGCGCGCAGGAGACTCCGCAGCCCGTACGGCCGATCGCCGACGCGCTGGCCGACCGTGCCGCCATCGCCGACGAGCGTGCCTCCCGGTCGCTGGACCGCGACGCCGCCCCGGCCCGGGTCATCCCGACCCCGACGGCCTCGCCCACCCCCCGGCCGACCGTCACCCGCAAGGCCCCCAAGAAGCCGGTCAAGCCCCGCCGGCCGCGCCCTGTCGCCGGGCTCGACCAGCAGCAGATGGACAACGCGAAGATCATCGTGGACGTCGGCGTGGAACTGAAGATGCCGCGCCGCGCTCTGGTGGTGGCGCTCGCGACCGCGATGCAGGAGAGCAACCTCTACAACCTGGCCAGCGACGTGCTGCCGGAGTCGAGCGAGTACCCCCACCAGGGCAGCGGCTCCGACCACGACTCGGTCGGGCTGTTCCAGCAGCGGCCCAGCAGCGGGTGGGGCACCGTCGCCGAGCTGATGCGCCCGTCGTACGCCGCCCGGGCCTTCTACACCGCCCTCGCCGAGATCCCCGGCTGGCAGGACATGAGCCTCACCGCCGCCGCCCAGGCCGTGCAGGTCTCGGCGTACCCCGACGCGTACGCCCCGCACGAGGACCGTGCCACCACCGTGGCGGCGGCGCTGCTCGCCTGAGGCCGCTCAGCGGCCCGTACGCCCGGTGGGCGGCTGCGCGCCGCTGTCCCGGCCGCCGGCCGCCATCCGGGTCGCGGGTACGCCCGTGCCGGCCGCCGCCGTGGGCGTGTCGGCCGGCACCGGCTCGACCGTCACACCGGTGAGGATCTCGTCCACCAGGGCCTCGCGGCGGCGGCGCGCGTGCAGCGCCTCCTCGAAGTCGCGCCGGGCCTGCACGGCATCCTCGTACGCCTGTTCACGGAGACGACGTGCCTCCTCGCGGGCCTCGTCCAGCGCGCAGCGGGCCTGCGCCAGGATCTCGTCCGCCTCCTGACGCACCACGTCGCCGGCCCGACGGGTGGTGGCGGCGTCGCCCAGGTCCAGTCGCTGGAGCAGCCCGCTGAGCCAGGTCGCCTCCTGGCGGATCTCGTCCCACTCCCGGGTCGCCCCGGCCGCGCCCTCCGCCCGTGCCGCGAGTCGGGACAACCTCACCGCCAGCTCGTCCAGGCAGGAATCGACCTGTCGCTGGTCGTAGCCGATCTTCACGACGGAGAACCTCATACTGTCGCCCCCCAGGCAGCCGCTGTTACTTCCCCACCTGGATCCTCGGACGCGGCGACACCTACCGAGGCGGTTCGGGGAAATTGTTCAGCATGCGCGGGACGCGCGTCAGGGGCGCTTGGGCAGCACGACCACGCGGCCGAAGAACTCGTCGATGCGACGCACCACGTCGTTGAAGTCGTCCAGGTCGATGGGCTTGGTGACGTACGCGTTGGCCTGCAACGTGTAGCTGCCGACGATGTCGGTGTCCGCGTTCGAGGTGGTCAGCACCACGATCGGGATGGTCCGCAGATCCTCGTCCTGCTTGACCGCCCCGAGCACCTGACGGCCGTCCATGCGCGGCATGTTGAGATCGAGCAGGATCACGTCCGGTCGACGGGCCTGCGAGTGGCGACCCTCGGCCCGGAGGAACTCCATCGCCTCCTCGCCGTCGCTCACCACGTCGATGATCTTCTCGACGTCGGAGTCGGCCAGCGCCTCCTCGATCATCAGCACGTCGCCGGGATCGTCGTCGACCACCAGGATGCGTACCGGCTGCGGGCTGTCGCCCATCACTACCTGCCTCGGGTCGGCGGAGTATGGAGACCGGACGGTCACCACGCTGGCGGGGAAATCTAGCCCATCAGGGGGCGCCGTGGGACGCCGGGTCGACCGTGTCCGGAACGTAGCGGAGCACGTCCGCCAGACCGGTGACCCGCAACACGCGCTCGACTCGCCCGCTCGCGCCGGTGATCCTCAACCAGCCCCCGTCGGCGGCGGCCTGGTTGTCGCCCCGGACGAACACGGCCATCCCGGTGGAGTCGCAGAAGGTCAGGTCGGTGAGATCGAGCAGCACCCGCCGCTCGCCGGCGGCGCTGAGCCGGTCGATGGCGGCGGTCAGCTCGTCTGCGGTGCTCAGGTCCAGCTCACCGGCGAGCCGTAGGCAGGCGACACCGCCATCGCGCTCGGCGTCGCTGACACTGAACGTCACCGTCTCCCCCTCGCTCGCTCCACCGACGGGTGGGACGTTTGCAGTGCGGCAAGTATACGCAGGGGGGTACGACAGGTCCGCAGCCCGTGGTGATCGTTCGGCCGGCCCTGGTCAGCCGGCGGAACGGGACGCGGCGGCCAGCCCGGCACGCCCCAGGGCCAGCGCGTGCGCCGCCCGGGGGTAGTCCCGCAGCTCGGCGGCGAAGTGCTCCAGGGTCAGGGCGACGGCGCTGGCCGGCACCCGACGGCTCGTCAGGATCTCCGCGAGCCAGTCGACGAACTCGGTGAACAGCGAGGCGTCGTCGACGTACAGCGCGGCGGCCAGCGAGTCCAGGATGTGACCCAGGTCGCTCACCGTCGAGTCCAGCTGGGCGGCCGTGTACTCCCGCGTCGCCGGCACCTTCTCGCGCAGGTCGGTCAGCGCGCTGTCGATCAGCTCGCCACGGCGGCGGACCAGACTCGCGTACTCGTCGTCGGCCAGGTGCGCGAGCTGCGCCGGCGGCACCCGCCGCAGCGCCCGCTCGTCGGCGATCAACTCGGCCGCCGAGGGCGCGCTCGGCGCCCAGGCCGCGCCGAGCCGGGCCGCCCACCGGCCGTCCGCCCCGAAGCCCCGTCCGCCGACCACCACCGGCACGTCCGACCGCCGGCACGCCTCGATCATCCGGTGGGCGTGTGGCAGCCGCATCGGCAGCGCGCAGGCCAGCGCGACCGCCTGCGCGTCGTGCCGGTGCAGGTACGACACGAGGTGCGCCGCCGGCACGCTGGCCCCCAGGAACGTCACCTGCCAGCCGCGCAGGCGCAGCACCTCGGCCACCAGCCGGGGCGGCAGGGCGTGCCACTCGCCGTCCATGCACGCCACCACGACGTGCCCGCCGGTCGGGCGCGCGTTCGCGTGCGCCGCCACGGCGCCGACCACCCGCTCGCTGATGTGGGTGGCCGCGTGCTCCTGCGCCACGCTCCACTCGTTGCGGGCCCACCGCTCACCCACCTCGGCCTGCGCCGGCGCGACCAGGTCGAGCAGCACCCGCTCCGGCGGCACGCCCGCGTCCAGGAGGCCGATCGCCACGTCGATCGCGGCGAACTCGTCGGCGTCGGCGAGGCAGGTCAGATAGCCGGGGTAGGCGTCGGTCGGGTCCGTCGTCGCGGCGGGGGCGGTCACGCGGGGCTCATCCTCTGCTCGTCGCCGGTCGTCGGCGTGGGAACGGCGTGCAGGTGCCGCGCGCCGCGGCCGCCGGGGCTGACCGCGCGCAGCGCCAGGACCGCGATGTCGTCGTGGTCGCCGTCCGCCAGCCAGTCACAGGTGACCTGCTCGACACGCTCGGCCAGGGCCGGCGCCGGCATGCGCTGGCAACCCGTCACGGCCGTCACCAGCCGCTCCGCGCCGAACTGCTCGTCGCCGCGACGACCCCCACGGGCCTCGGTGACGCCGTCGCTGTAGAGCAGGCAGGTCTCCCCCGGCGCCAGTCGTACGGTCACCTCGCCGACGCGCGGGTCGGGCACCACCCCGATCAGCATGCCGCGCAGCGGCACCGCCTCGACGTCGCCCGAATTGCGCAGCACCAGCGGCGGCAGATGCCCACCTCCGGCCATCGTGAGGGTCACGCCTCCGTCGCGCTGCGGACGAGCCACGCCCAGCACGATGGTGGCGAAGCGGCCCTGGCCGTTGGCCTGGGTGGTCTCGAGCAGGGCATCGTTGAGCAGCCGCAGAAGCCGACCCGGGTGGGACTCCACCCGGTGCAGCGCCTGCAGGCACTGGCGGAGCTGACCGGTGAACACGGCCGCCTCGACGCCCTTGCCGGAGACGTCACCGAGGAAGAAGACGGAACCGCCGTCGGCGAGCCGGTGCGAGCCGTAGAAGTCGCCGCCGATGCGCAGTCCCGCCTGCGCCGGGCGGTACGCGGTGCCCCACTGCACGCCCGCGGCCTCGGTCGGCTCGACCGGCAACAGACTGGCCTGCAGGGTGTCGGCGACCTCCGCCTGGTCACGGTAGAGCTGGGCGGTGGTCAGCGCCGCGCCGGCCCGAGTCGCGAACGCCCTGATCAACTCGACGTCGTCCTCGTCGTACCAGCGGCTGGAGCGGCGGGCGACCAACAGCACCCCGACGGGGGTGTCCCGGCCCGGCAGCGGAACGACCCGGACGGTGCTGTCGACACTCGTGAGGCCGGGCAGCCAGCCGGCGTCGACCGCCTGCTCCACCAGCCAGTCGACCGCGTGCGGCTCGACACCGGTGAACCCGTCGGCGATGGCCGTAGGGAGGGTGCCGCCGGTCAGGACGCCGCTGTCGAGCATCGGGGCGTCGTCGTCGACCCGGGTGGCCCGCCACCACCGGGCCCGCCCCGCGCGGGGCGCGAGCACCAGCACCGCCACCTCGGCCAGGGTCGGCACGGCGAGCCGGACGACCGCGGCGGCGGCCCGGTCGGGGTGCAGCGGGTTGCCCAGCTTGTCGCCCACCACCGCCAGGAAGGCCGACCGGGCCCGCTCGGCGAGCAACGCGTCGGCACGGCTGACGCTCTCGGTGACGTCCTCCACGTACCAGCAGCAGCGGCCGGCGGAGAGGGGCACCTGGCGGGCGGTGAGCCGACGGCCGTGGTGGGTGAAAGCGCCGGCGGCGCCCTCGTCCAGTCCCGGTACGCCGGACGCGGCCAGCGTCTCACCGGGCACGACCTCGGGCAACAGCCGCTCGGCCACCGGGCTCACGTGCCGGACAACACCGTCCGCGTCGCAGACCACCAGGCCCTCGCGGAAGTGTTCGACGACCTCGGACCAGTCCGGTGCGGCCTGGTCGCGGTCGGGAGCCAGCGGCGGCAGCGCGGGCGCAGGCCAGGACCGCGCGTCGGCGGACCACGCCGCGGCCCGTGTGGTACTCGGCGTGGAGATCCGTCCGTCGCCCGGGTCCCAGTCCCTGACGTCGGAAGCAGTCACCAGCTGAGCCTCACTCCTTGTCGTCCACCCGAACGTGTCCCTGTCGCCCACCCTACGCCGGTCTGCCGTGACCGGCATCCGACAGCAGGTCGGGCCCCGGTTCGCGTAGCGAGCGGACCCCGTCGGCGGTTGTTACGATCCCCTCGCGATGGCCGGAGAACCGGCGGGGGAAGGGGCGTGATCGTGCTGTCGGAGAGGCGTAGGACCGACGCGAGGCCACTGATCATGTCCGTCGACCGGTCCGATCCCGACGTACCGCTGATCCACGTCGGCGGCGAGCTGGCGTACGCGACGTCGGCCCCTCTACAGGCCGAGATCGACCGACTCCTCGCCGACACGCCGCACGCGATCGTGCTGGACTTCGCCGACCTGGCCTTCATCGACAGCACCGGTCTCGCCGTGATCGTGCACGCCTGGCGGGAGGGCCAGGAGGTCGGCGCCGGGCTGCGGCTGCGCTCGGTGCCTCGCTTCCTGGCGACGATCCTGGACATCACCGGGGTGGCGACGCTCATCGGTCGGCCGATGCCGTCCGCTCGTCCGGAGGTCGGCCCCGACGCCGAGGCGTCCGCCGCCACGGCATGAACCGGCGGCGCGCGGCCCCAGGGTTTGCGTTCCGCGCGGGGACTGGGAACATGGTGGAATGCCCCACCAGCTGTTGACCATCGAGGTGAGCCGGCCCGACGCCGGCCACGCCCGGCTACGGCTGACCGGTGAGCTCGACTACGACACCGCGCCCGAGCTGGTGGCCGTCGCGGCCGGCCTGCACGGCGAGCAGCAGCTGACGATCGACCTGAGCGGCGTCGGTCTCTGCGACTCGTCCGGGCTCAGCGCCCTGTTGATCGTGCGTCGGGGCGTCGGGGCGATCCGGCTGACCGGGGTCAGCCCGCAGATCCAGCAGTTGCTGGATCGCACCGGTCTCACCGAGCTGTTGAGCGTGCAGAGCGCCGACGACGACCTGCGCGCCACCGGCTGAGGGGCGCACCGGGCGACCACCCCGCGAAGGGGGGTGGCCCCCGACCCTGGGACCTGGGGCCGGGGGCCGGAGAAATGCCTAGGGCGCGGTCATCGGCTGGAGTCGAGGTCCGCCGTCGCGCAGTTCGACGGTCGCCGGAGGTTCGATGTCGTCGGGTTCTCCCGAGTCGGGTGTCTGGTACAGGTAACGGACAAACTCCCCACCCGCCTCGTTGTCGTCCGCACCCGGCCACTGGCCGATGCAGTCCATTCCGACCACTTCCCGGCCGGTTCCGTCGGACTCCTCCAACAGCGCCCACAGACTCACCGGGTAACACCGGGTCGCGTCGGGCGTGAGCTGCCAGCGGGCGTACCAGCCGGGTCGAGCGGGAACGATCTCGACGATCCGTTTCATGACGACCTTCCTTCCGCGTACCTCGGAAGAACTGTGGTCCTGCCCCGATCGTGCGGGCCGCACGGGTGAGCGCCCCTCACCCCGGGCGGATGAAGCCCGGCCGACGCTCAGCCCTACTCGGCCGGCAGCGTCCGTTTCGGCTCCCGGGACGGCGGGAACGCGACCGGCGCAGGATCGATCCCCAGCGGAAGGGGCGTCACCATGCGCAAGCAGATGGAGGGCGACAACCAGCGCCGCCGGGCGCTGGCCCGGCAGGCCCGTGAACAGGGCGGCCAGCCCAGCGAGTACGGCGCCAGCCTGAGCGCGTCCAAGCAGCTCACCAGCCTGGACCAGAGCAGGCGGGCCGGCCCACCGCCGGCCGGGCGGCACAAGTCGGACACCACGCGTGGTGGACCGGCGCCGCCGTCGAGGGGTACCCCGGACAATCCGCGACCGCAGCCGCCGCCCGGGGGCGCGGCCGGTGTGACCAGCATGGGCTACCAGGATCTGGTCGAGGACGTCCGACGCCGATCCGGGGTCGACTTCCGGACGGCGAAGGTGGGCGCCGAGGCGACCGTACTGGTGCTGGCCTTCGCGCTCGACGTGGCGGAGCGGCAACGGCTGCTCGCCGCCGTGCCCAACTCGTTGCACGACGTCGTACCCGTTGACGGTATCGAGCGACACCGCGACCTGCCCGGCTTCCTGGCCGAGGTGGGCCGGATCAGCGGTCGTACGCCGGAGCAGGCCCGCTACCAGGCGGAGGCGACGATGGCCGCGCTCGCCGACCAGGACGGCGACCTGATCGAGTCCCTGCACGTCCCCGACGGTCTGCGGGAGCTGCTGAACCCGCCGGCGGCCGGCGGCGGCATCGTGGGGGCCTCCACCACCACGCCCACCCTGGGCGAGGAGCAGGTCCAGGCGGCGCTGGACGACCTGCCGTACTGGGCCGGCGACACCACCGGCCTGTACCGCGTGGTCGCGCTGCCGCCGGACAACCTCGACCGGGTGCTCGCCCGGCTCGACCGGCTGCGCCAGGACACCGGGCGCGGCCCGAGCATCGGGCGTCCCGGCGACACGGCGGCCGTGCTGACCGTCCGCACCAACCAGGCGGACGGGGTGACCGCGCTGGACGTGGACCTCGCCCACGCCATCGACGACGCGATCGACGAGGTCGGCGCCGGGATGGCCGGCGGCTGACCGGCGTCGTGACGTACGCGGGCCGGCGGACGCGGGTGCTCCCGCGCCGCCGGCCCGTCGGGCGCTCGGCTAGCGTGCCGTCATGAACCGTGCCGCCGACCGGTTGGAGCTGGTCGCCGATCCGGTCCGCCGGACCGGACGGACGCTGCTCTCCGCCGGCGTCGAGCAGTCGTACGTGGACGTCGAGGATCCGCGGCACCTGCACTTCGAGTACGTCCGCCGGATCGCGTCGGCCGTGGAGCTGGCGGCGCCGGCGGGCGTACCCCTGGACGTGCTCCACCTCGGCGGCGGCGCGCTGACGTTGCCCCGCTGGCTGGCCGCCACCCGGCCCGGCTCCCGGCAGCTGGTCGTGGAGCGGGACCGGGCGGTGGTCGACCTGGTGGCGCGGGAGCTGCCGCCGCCACCACCCGAGGTGCGGGTGGAGGTCGCCGACGCCCGGGAGGCGGTCTCCGCCACCGGAGCGGACGCGTACGACCTGGTGATCGCCGACATCTACCGGGCCGCCCGGATGCCCCGGCACGTCCGCACCGTGGAGTTCGCCGCCGAGGTGGCCCGTGTCCTGCGGCCCGGAGGGCTCTGTCTGGTCAACGTGACGGACCTGCCACCGCTGGTCGGCACCCGGGTGCAGGTGGCGACGCTCCGAGCGGTCTTCGGGGACGTCTGCGTGTTCGGCGACCGCCGGATGCTGCGTGGCCGGCGCTACGGCAACCTGGTGCTCGCCGCGACGCACCGCCCCGGCGGGCTGCCGGTCGGTCGGCTGGCCGTGGCCGCGCTGCGCGACCCGATCGCCGGTGGGCTGCTGCACGCCGCAGCCCTCGACACCTTCGTGGCCGGCGCCCACCCCCTTCTCGACGCGGACGTCTGAGGTAGGGCCGACCGTCCGCAATGCCGGGTTTCCGGTGGTCTGTGCGGGGAAGGCCCGGCGGGTGAGCAACGCCGACGATCGGGCCACGGCCCGCCGGACCCTGGTCGTGATCGCGCTGGTCCTGGCCACCGCGCTCGCGCTCGCCTTCGTGTACGCGACCCGTCGGGTGCTCGTCTGGGCGGTGGTGGCCGCCTTCTTCGCGGTCGCGCTCAAACCGGCCGTGGACCGGCTGCAACGCCGGTTCGTGCGCCGCCGGGCGCTCGCCACGCTGCTCGTCTTCCTCGCCGCGTTCGTCGTGCTGGCGGTCCTCGCCGCGGTGATCCTGGTACCGCTGCTCGACGAGGTGGGCCGGTTCGCCGAACGGGGGCCCGAGCTGCTGCGCGACGCGCGCGCCGGCCGCGGCCCGCTGGGTGAGTTCCTGGAACGCACCGGGGTACGGCGCTACGCCGGCTCGCACGCGGACGAGCTGCGGGACGCCGGCAGTCGGCTGCGGCAACCCGCCGTCGGAGTGCTGCGCGGCGTGGTGGAGGGGGTCGCGGGGCTGGTCACGGTCATCGTGCTGGCGTACCTCATGGTCCTGGAATCGCCGCGGATCACCCGCGGCCTGCTCGCGGTGGCCGGGGACGGGCAGGGCGAGCGGCTGCGCCGCGTCGGCCGGGAGGTGTCCCGGACGGTCACCGGTTACCTGACCGGCAACCTGGTGATCAGCGTGATCTGCGGCGCGTTGACCTTCCTGGTGTTGAGTCTCACCGGAGTGCCGTTCGCCGGGGTGATCGCGCTGCTGGTCGCGGTGGCCGACCTGATCCCGCTGGTGGGCGCGACGATCGGCGCGGTGATCGCCGCCGGGGCGGGGTTCCTGCACTCCCCCACCGCCGGCGTCGTCGTGCTCGTCTTCTTCGTCGTCTACCAGCAGGTGGAGAACCACCTGCTCCAGCCCCTCATCCTGTCCCGCGCGGTACGGCTCAACCCGCTGACCGTGCTGCTGAGCGTGCTGCTCGCGGCGGAGCTGGCCGGGCTGCTCGGCGCGCTGCTGGCCATCCCCGCGGCCGGCATCGCGCAGGTCCTGCTGCGCGAGTACGGCCCGCGCCGGGTGACCCCGCCCCGCCCGGCGGACCCGCCCCGCCCGGCGGACCCGCCCCGCCCGGCGGACCCGCCCCGCTCAGCGACCCCGCGCCGCGACCTCGGGTGAGGTGCTCTCCAGCGGCACCGCGTTCGCCGGCACCAGCCCCAACTGCACGGCCGAGCGGGTGAGCGCCGCGTCGAGCACCCAGTCCGCCCCCACGCGGGTGCGGTTACCGGGCATCGCCATCAGGTGGTACGCCCGCGTCACCGCCTTGGCCGGCAGCCCGGCCAGGTTGACGTGCAACGGGTTCGCGGCGGCGTCCTTGCCACCCAGGTCGACCACCCAGCCCAGGTCGTGGTGCTTGTACGGCCGGCGCTTGCCGAAGCCGTACGACGCGGCGATGTTGTGCGCCACCCGCTTGCCCTGGCGCTCCGCGTGCTGGGCCGTCATGCCGCAGATCTGCCCCGGGTTGACCAGGTCGGGCACGGCGGCCGCGTCGCCGCAGGCGAAGACCTCCGGATAGCCCGGGACGTTGAGGTACTCGTCGGTGACCAGCCGGCCCCGCTCGGTGCGCAGGCCCAGCTCGTTGACGAACGGGTCGGGGCGTACGCCCACGCACCACACCAGCGTGCAGGTGGGGATGTACTCGCCGTCGGTGAGCTTGACCCCGTCGCAGGTCGCCTCGGCCACCGAGGTGCCCATGCGCACGTCCACGCCGCGCTTGTCGAGCACCTTGTGCGAGGTGTCCGACATCCGCTTGTCCAGCTCCGGCAGTACGCGAGGAGCGACGTCGAGGAGCATCCAGCGGGGCCGGACGGTCAGCCGGGGTCGCTGCGCGTACAGGGCGTCGGTGAACAGTTGGCCGTGCGCGGCGACCTCGGTGCCCGTGTACCCGGCGCCGACCACCACGAAGGTGGACCGGGCCTTCTGCTCCGCCGGGTCCTCGGCCTGCTCGGCCAGTTCCACCTGGCGGACGATGTGGTCGTGCAGGTAGACCGCCTCGGGCAGGCCGCGGAAGCCGTGCGCGTACTCGGTGACGCCCGGGATGGGTAGCAGCTTGTTGACGCTGCCCACGGCGAGGACCAGCCGGTCGTACGCCAGGCGGTTCTTCTCCCCCTCGGGCTGGGTGAAACCGACCCAGCGGTTCTGGAGGTCGACGTGGTCCGCCTCACCGATCACCACCCGGACGCCCTTGAGGGTCCCGGTCAGCGGCACGGCGATGCGCGAGGGCTCGACCACCCCGGCGGCCACCTCGGGCAGCAGCGGCAGGTACAGGAAGTAGTCGGTGGAGTTCAGCACCACGATCTCGGCCCGGTCCCGGGCGATCCGGCTCAACGTCTTCGCCGCGTGGTAACCGGCGAACCCGGCCCCCACGATCACCACACGAGGTTTCGTCATTGCCGGCCGTTTCCCGTCGCGGGCCAGGACAAACGTCGAAGCGCAGGCGCGCCGTCAGCTCCGCTCGATCCAGACGCGGCCGCTGGAGCCCGTCGCCTCCACACCCCACTCCTGACCGAAGGCCCGCACCCGGTTGGCCGAGATCCGGCCGATCTCCGGTGGAACCGCCGGGTCGAGCACGAGCCGACCCTCGACCGGGTTCAGCCCCAGCATCGCGCGGACCAGCGCCAGCGGCGCCCCGGCCGCCCACGCCTGTGGGCTGCACGCGGTGGGATACGGGATGGCGAACAGCAGCCGTTGCCGGTCGGACCCGCTGAGCGCCTCGGGCAGTCGGTGGTCGAACTGCTCGGCCGCGTCGATCATCGCCAGGCTGACCCGGTTCGCCTCCGCCCGGTAGCCGTAGCGGACCAGGCCGAGAGCGATCAGCGAGTTGTCGTGCGGCCAGACCGTGCCCAGGTGGTAGCCGAGGGGCCGGTAGAGGCGCTCCTCGGCGGACAGCGTCCGGATGCCCCAGCCGGAGAACATGTCGGGCGACATGAGCTGGCGCACCACCGCGTCGGCCCGCCCCGGCGGCACGATCCCGCTCCACAGCAGGTGACCCATGCTGGACGTCTTGGAGTCGACCACGTTCTTGTCGCCGTCGAGGGCCACCGCGTAGTAGCCGCCCCGCTCGTCGATCCAGAAGTCCCGGTTGAACCGCTCGTACAGGCCGCCGGCCTCGTCGCGCAGCCGTGCCGCCATCTTGGGGTCGCCCAGCGGGCCGTCGAACAGCTCGGCCAGCCGCACCTTCGCGTCGAAGGTGTAGCCCTGGACGTCGGCCGTTGCCAGCGGCAGCACCGGGATACGCCCGTCGGCGAAGCAGACGCCGTCCGGCGAGTCGCGCCAGCACTGGTTGCCCAGCCCTTCGGGGGACCGGGTGGCGTACTCCACGAAGCCGTCGCCGTCGCGGTCGCCGTACTCGTCGATCCACCGCAGCGCGGCCATCGCGTTGTCGCGCAGGTGCCGGACGGTCTCGTCGTCGCGGGTCCACCGCCAGTACTCCGAGAGCAGGATCAGCCAGAGCTGGGTGGCGTCGGCGGTGCCGTAGTAGGGACCGTACGGCTTCTGGCCGGTACGGGTCAGCTCGCCGCTGCGGGCCTCGTGCAGGATCTTGCCCGGCTCCTCGTCTGTGAAGTCGTCACAGACCTCGCCCTGCAGTCGGGCGAGCGCGAGCAGCGCCCCCTTCGCCAGCGCCGGCCCGGCCACCAACGTCTGGTACGCGGTGATCAGCGTGTCCCGCCCGAAGACGCTGAGAAACCAGGGCAGTCCCGCGCCGGGCAGCAGGACCCGCTGACCTTTGATCTCCAGGTCGAGCCGCAGCGCCGCCAGGTCGTCGCGGGACTGGCGGACGGTGCACTCCAGCGCCTGGCTGTCGCTGCGCAGCACGGCCCGGTCCTCGGTCCACCGGCGCAGCGGGTCTTCGGCCCGGCCCTGGAGGACGTCGATGATGTCGCCCCGCACCGGTTCGACCACGCCCAGGCCCGGCGCCAGCGGCACGTGCAGGTCCACCAGCCAGTCCTCGCGCGGACGCAGGTGCAGGTCCCAGACCAGATCGTTCCCCTCGATCCGGTCCGCCGGGGTCGCGCAGCGCACCCGGGTCTCGGCGGTGAAGTCTCCGTTGCGGTAGGAGAAGCACAGCTCGGAGCCGTCGGTGGCGTGGCCGTGGACGATCTGCGCGGAGCGGTCCCGGACCACGGACTTGACCTCGAACAGGTCGGCGAAGTCCACGTCGACGGCGAGGCGCAACTCCACCCGCACCGGCTCAGGCTGGTACGACACCAGCTCCAGCCGCTCGTGGAAGCCGTCGCCGATATAGCGCAACCGCCGGATGGCAAGACCGTTCGGCGCCAGGCCGGGCAGCTCCGGGTTGGTGAGCACATACTGCGCGGAGTAGTGCTCGATGGTCCTGGCCCGCAACACCAGCAGCTGACCACCGTTGACGGTGAGGGTCCAGCCGCTGATCAGGCGGGTGTCCAGGTGCACGAGCCCGCCGATGCTGCCCGGTGGCACGTCGCCGCGCGCGTCGGAGTACAGGAACGTGGGGCCGCTGAGCACGGCGAGCGAGTCGGGGCCCAACTCGGGCGGCATCGCCCGCTGGTCGCCGCTGTCCCCCGTTCCGGGAGGCACGCCCACGGTCGGGTTGGCGGGGGTCGCGCGTACGGCAGCCATGACACCCACCGTAGGAACGGCGGCCACGCGGTGTCATCACCCGGATCTGGTGAAAGCTCCCGCACATCCACATCCAACGATATGGACAAACGCCACTATCGATGGGCAGGATGCCGGAATGGGATCAGACGACACCGGCGAGCGGCCCACGAGGCCGACCCGCCGTACCTTCCTGTCCGCCTCCGCCGCCGTCACCGCGGCGACCGCCGCCACCGTCGCGGTGCCCTCGCTGGCCGCGCCCGCCGCTGCCGATCCCGGGCCCGCCGGCCCCGGACGCCCGGCCCACCCCCAGCGACCCGACCGCGAACTGCGCGACCTGCTGCGCCAGGTCGACCCGCGCCGGATCGAGGCGATCGTGCGCCGCCTGGCCGCGTTCGGCACCCGGCACACCCTCTCCAGCCAGGACGACCCCGAGCGGGGCATCGGCGCGGCCCGGGACTGGATCCACGCCCGCATGCAGGAGTACGCGGCCACCTCCGGCGGCCGGATGACGGTCGAGCTCCAGTCGTACGTCCAGCAGCCCGCGTCGCGGATCCCCACCGCCACCCGGATCACCAACGTCGTGGCGACCCTGCGCGGCGAGACGTCGCCGAACCGCACGTACGTGGTCACGGGTCACTACGACTCCCGCGTCACCGACGTGATGGACGCCGTCAGCGACGCACCCGGAGCCGACGACGACGCCTCGGGCGTGGCCGTGGTGCTGGAGCTGGCCCGCCTGCTGGCCACCCGGCCGACGGCCGCCACCATCGTGTTCGCCGCGGTGGCCGCCGAGGAGCAGGGCCTGTACGGCTCGGCGTACCTGGCCGCGCAGCTCAAGGCGGCCGGCGCGGACGTGCAGGGCATGTTCAGCGACGACATCGTGGGCAGCAGCACCGCCGACGACGGCGCCCGCGACCCGTACACCGTGCGGCTGTTCGCCGAGGGCGTGCCGACGGCGGAGACGCCCGCGGAGGCCACCACCCGCCAGTCCGTCGGCGGCGAGAACGACTCGCCGTCGCGCCAGCTCGCCCGGTTCGTCCGGGACGTGGCGGACAACGACGCGACCGGCATGCGGGTACGGGTGATCTACCGGCGGGACCGCTACCTGCGCGGCAGCGACCACATCTCGTTCCTGCGCGAGGGCTGGCCGGCGGCGCGGTTCACCGAGCCGAACGAGGACTTCGCCCACCAGCACCAGGACGTACGCGTGCAGGACGGCAAGCAGTTCGGTGACCTGCCCGAATTCTGCGACTTCGCGTACATCGCGCGGGTGGCGAGGGTGAACGGCGCGGCGCTCTGGTCCCTGGCCCAGGCCCCCGGTACGCCCAAGGGCGCCATCATCGTGACCACCGACCTGACCAACAACACGACGCTGCGCTGGCAGCGCGGCGACGAGCCGGACCTGGCCGGCTACGAGGTGGTGTGGCGGGAGACCACCGCCGCCGAGTGGCAGCGGGTGATCGGGGTCGGTGACGTCACCGAGGTCAGCATCGACCTGTCCAAGGACAACGTCTTCTTCGGCATCCGCGCGATCAACCGAGCGGGCCTCCGCAGCCCGGTAGCCTTCCCCCGCCCCGGCGCCTAACCCGGCCCCCTCCCCCGCCCGCCCTGGCCCCGTCCGCCTTGGCCCCGCCCGCCTTGGCCCCGCCCGCTTTCGCCCCGTTGATCATGAAGTTATCGTCATCCGCCTCGGCGTGTCGTGACGCTAACTTCATGATCACGCGGGAGGTGGGGTGGGGGTGGGAGGGGTGGGGGTGGTCGGTGGGGTGGGGGCGGTGATCGCCCAGCGTTCGTGGTCGCGCCAGGCGCCGTCGATGAACAGGTAGTCCGGGGAGAAGCCCTCCAGGCGGAAGCCGAGCTTGCGGGCGACCCGGCGGGACGGCTCGTTGCCCGGCTGGATGTTCGCCTCCAACCGGTGCAGTCCGACGCTGGTGAACGCGTGGTCGATGACCAGCGCGATGCCCGCCGAGGCGTGCCCGGTGCCGCTGTACGGTTCGAACGCCGCGTACCCCAGGTAGCCACCGCGCAGCGCGCCCAGAACGATGCCGCTGATGTTCACGTAGCCGGCGATCTCGCCGCTGGCCCGGTCGCAGATCAGGTAGCCGGCGCTGTCGCGGCGGCGGATGCGGGCGAGGTATCGGTCGTACTCCTCGGCGGTGGCCGGCGCGGCCAGCCACGGATGGTGCAGGTCCCGACTCCGTCGCACGGCCGCCACGAACTCGTCGACGTCGGTCGGCCGGGGTCGCCGGATCGCGGCGGGACCACCGCTGCGCAGGTATCTCACGGCGGACCACTCTGACGACCGGCGGGACGGTTGTCCAACCGCCCGCCGTCACCAGCGCGAGGACGCCAGGACCGGTCGGCAGCGGTCACCGTCGGTCACCTCTGCCGGGGACGACGCGACGGTGAGCGGTATACCTCAGAGGTATGAATATGCCGCTGAGGTATACCGCTGCTTGACACATCGGCCTGGCGGGGCCCGGACCGCAACCGTGGCCGGTGCCAGCACCTCGGCATCGGTCGGCGTCGGCGGACATCCGGCCCCCGGCGGCAGGTCAACAGCTCGGCATCGGTCGACGCCGACGGACGCCCGGCCCCTGACGGCAGGTCAACAGCTCGGCATCGATCGGCGTCGACGGACGCCCGGCCCCTGACGGCAGGTCAACAGCTCGGCATCGGTCCGGCGTCGGCGGCCGTCCGCCTCTCAGCGGGGCGTCAGCAGCCGGAAGTGGGTGCCGTCGGGGTCGGCGAGCACCACCGCGCCGGCCTGGTCGGTGTCGACCAGAGTGGCGCCGAGGGAGAGCAGACGGTCGACCTCCGCCTTCCGGTCGCCGTCGCCGCTGACCGCCAGGTCGAACGTCACCCGGTCCCGATCGCCCCGGGGCATCAGGGGCGGACCACCCCAGGTGATCTTCGGGCCGCCCAGGGGCGACTGAATGGCGGTCTCCTCGTCCTGGTCCCAGACGAGCGGCCAGCCGAGCGCCTCGCTCCAGAAGTAGCCGACGGCCTGCGAACCGTCGCAGGAGACATCCCCGAGGTAGCCGCAGCCGGCGAGGAACTTGTTGCCCGGGCCGAGGACGCAGAACTCGTTACCCTCGGGATCGGCGAGCACCACGTGGTCGTCGTTCGGGTCCTGGCCGATGTCGATGTGCCGCGCGCCCAACTCCAGGGCACGGTCGATCGTCTGCTGCTGGTGCTCCAGCGACTCGCTGGTCAGCTCGATGTGCCCCCGGTTCTGCAGGACCTTCGGTTCGGGGATCGCGGGAAAGCGCAGCCGGAAGCCGGTCTTGTCGTCGGGCAGCACCAGGGCGCCGTCGCGCGGGTCGTCGATCAGCTCCCGACCGAGGATCGCGGACCAGAACCGCGCTACGACGAGGGGGTCGTTGGCACCGAAACTCACGGCGAACAGGTCACTGGCCATCGTCGCGCTCATCTCCGATCCGGGGAGGTCGAGGCCCAGTCGGCCCAGGGACCGGAAGCCTACGAGCGGCCCAGCGTCACGCGCACCCGATTAATCGACGCCGAGCGACGCGAGGCCAGGGTGATCCACGAGGCGGGGCGACGCCAGGCCAACCCACGACGCCGGCCGGTGCCGGTGCCGCGTGCCGGTGCCGGTGCCGCGTGCCGGTGCCGCGTGCCGCGTGCCGGTGCCGCGTGCCGCGTGCCGCGTGCCGCGTGCCGCGTGCCGGGATGATCCACTCGACATCGCTGATGTCGGGGTATCCCGGACGCTCGGACACCCCGACATCGGTGAAACGGAGTCGATCATGGAGCCGGTCGAGCCGGTCGAGCTAGTCGAGCAGCCGCGCCGGCGGGCGTCGACGTAGGGATCAGTGGCGCTTGGCGAAGGTCACGAAGGCGCGCCAGGCGGCCGGGTCGACGACCAGCACCGGGCCGGCCGGGTCCTTGCTGTCGCGGACGCCCACCAAGCCCGGCAGGTTGCCCGCGACCTCGACACAGTCGCCCTGATTGCCGCTGCTGCGGGTGCTCTTGCGCCAGATCGCGCCGGTCAGGTCCATGCCTTCGCCGCCTCCGTGATCGCGTCGAGGGTCTGCCGGTGCGACATCGCCTCGGCCCGTACCGATTCCCACGACTGCCGCAGCGATAGTACGTCGGCGGTCCGCTCGATGACCGTCCCCTGTAGAGGATTGTCCAGGTAGGCCACGTCTTCCCCGTCGGTCGGCGTGGCGATCACGAAGGCCCCGTTGAGGCCGGGATAGGCGCCCACACTGCGAGGTACGAGGTGCAGGTGCACCCGTGGCCGCTGACCGACCTCAAGCAGGTGCTGTAGTTGCTCGCGCATGACCACCGGCCCGCCCACGGGCCTCTCCAACACGGTGTGATCGAGCACCGCGACGAAGAGCGGTGGCTGCTCACGAGTCAGGATCTCCTGCCGCCGCAGCCGCGCGGCGACCGGCTGATCCAACTGATGATCCGCAAGCTGACTTGCGCCGGAATAGAGAGCCCGCGCATAGCCCTCGGTTTGCAGCAGCCCCGGCAGCACCAGCGGCTGGAACGAGCGTAGCGCCGTCGCCTCCTGCTCGATCGTCACCCACTCGCGGAACCACGGCATGACCGACTCGCGGATCATCGTCTCGCGGATGCGCAGCAGCAGGCCGTCGGCGTCCAGCACGCGGTCGCTGCGCTCGGTGAACTCCAGTCGGGGCGGACGCCGGCACTGCTCGACGGCCGCGACGAGCGACGCCGAGTAATTGATGCGCTCGCTCAACGCCTCCTGCGACAGTCCGGCGACCGTGCGCAGCCGACGCAGCTCGCCGGCGAACAGCTCCAGCATGGGCAAACGATCCACTGCACACCTCTGCACACCGGGGGCGTCTGACACGTACATCGGCGCTGGTGGGACTCGCGCGCCTTCCGACAGTAGCGGCCCTGTCAGCAGACTGTCACGTAGCGGAACCGCCCGGCCCGGCCGACCGACGGGCGGAACCGAACGAGCTGCCGCCGCGAACCCCCGTACCGCGGCGGCCCCTCCCCCACCTGTGAAGGAGCGTGAATCATGGTGACCTCACCGCCCGTGCCGACCGGCACACCGCCGCACACGCCGCTGCGTCCGATGTGGTGCTGCCGGGCGTGCGGTGGCCCGTGGCCCTGCCCGACCGCCCGGCTGGTGCTCAAGGCCGAACACGAGCACGACCTGATCGGCCTGTCGATCTACCTGTGCGGGCAACTGCACGAGGCGATCCGGGACCTCTACCGGCTCAATCCCGACGAGGCGCCCGCGCCGCAGGCCATGTTCGCGCGGTTCGTCGGCTGGACCCCGTACCGCCGCCCGCTCATCGCGCCGGACTGAACCAGCGGGCCAGCCACGGGGTGAGCGCGACGAGCGCGACGGCGAGGGCGGTGATGACGGCCTGCCCGATCCGGCCCGGGGTGACGCCACCGGCGGGGTCGAGCACGTAGTTGGCGTACCCGTTGGCGGCAGCGTCCGTCACCAGCACCGCGCCGCCCAGCGCGAGCCCCGCCGCCCGGCGGGCCGCGAGCAACAGCGCCGCCAACGGATCCCACAGGGTCAGGGACGCGAAGTAGACCGCGAGCCAGCCGGGCAGCGCGAGCTGCGGCCGGAGACCGGGGACGAACAACTGGAGTACGTGCACGACGCCGCCGTACGCGAAGACCAGCACCGCCGCCGACACGACCAGCCGAACCCGCAGGGGAACGCCGCGCCACAGACCGGTGCTCATCACGCCAGTCTGCCGCTGGCGCGGCCGGGCCTCGACACAGGGCCATCCCCGTGTCGAGGACCGGAAGCGCCGGCTACGCCGGGTTGTTCGCGTGGGTCAGGGTTTCCCAGGCCACGAAGAGGTTGTTCGTGCCCTGGGGACGCTTGCGCTCGGTGTAGCTCTGGGTGTTGGCCATGCCGATGCCCATCCGGTTGTGCAGCGCGTTGAAGCCGACCTCGGTGATCGGGCCGAGGCCGAGGACGACCGAGCCGCCGCACACGCTCGACGGGACGGCGGTGCCGTTCTCGAACTTGGTGTGGAAGCCGAGCGCGTGGCGCAGCCGGTCCTGGAGTTCTGGGTAGAGGTCGCCACCCTGGATGCGGGTGGTCTCGGCGACGTGCGAGATGGCGGAGATGCTGTAGCCGGTGTGGACCCAGTCGCGGCAGGTCTCCTGCGCGTGGCCGTCGGTGTAGGTGGCCTGGCCGTGCCAGCGGGAGACGAGTTCGGCGGGCGTGTCGACGCTGGTGGCCGGCGGGTACAGGGGTCGGACACCGTCCGCGGCGATGTAGATGGACGCGGCGGCCGCGGCCCGGAACCGGGCGAGCGCGCGATCGTACGACGTGCGGTCCTCGAGGAAGATCGAGATGCCGATGGCCGCCTCGGCGAGGGTCAGGTCCCAGTTGCTGGTGCGGGAGTCACCGGCGATGACCACGGGCAGATAGACGTTGCGCAGCATGGTCGCGAACCGCGCCTGGTTGGGCCAGTTGCCGTACGTGTATCGGATGATCTCGGCGGCGCGCGGCCACACCGAGCCGGCCCAGCCGGTCTGCAACGGGGCGTTGGAGTTGGTGTGCCGCTGGATCGTGGCGGACCAGGCGTCCATCAGGGCGATCGACTTCTGCGCGTACGCCGAGTTGCCGGTGATGTACCAGGCCAGCGCGTCGGTGTACGCGGCGATGGCGTCCTCGCGCTCGTCCGTGCAGCCGTAGTTCGGGTTGGACGTCGGACCGCACTCGACGGTCGCCCGCGGCGCGGGGACCCGGGACAGCGAGGCGTACCGGCTGCCCATCATCTGGTTGTAGGCGTTGCGCCACGGCTGCTCGCCGGCCTGCACCTTGGCCTTGACGAAGTCGAGCTGCGGCCGGCTGACCAGCACGCCGGGGTGGGTGAACGTGGCCGGAGCAGCCTGGGCGCTCGGGGGTGCGGTGGTGGTCACCGCGCCGGCGGCGAGCGCGATGACCACCGCCAGGAGTACGCGTCGACAGCGCATGGGGGATCTCCTCAGTACGGGTGGAGGAATAGACAACTGTCTTAACAGTTGACGGACATCCGACCCCATACCGGGAAAGCGGGCAAGAAGACATCGATAAATTCAAGACTATGAAAAATGAAGTATTTATCCACTTTCAAGCGCTCACCCCGACCCCACCTCGTCAGAGCGGCTCGGGAAGTACCTGCTCCATCGGCATCGGCACCTGGAGGTAGGTGACGCCGCGCATGTCGAGCCAGGCGCGATCGGGCCCGCGCACCAGCCGTACCATCACCGACTCGCAGGACGGGCAGCGGCCGACCAGACCCGGGGCGTGCGAGTAGACGTGCAGGCTGGCCATCGAGCCGGTCATCCCGCAGTTCTCGCAGCGGCCCTGCGCGGTGCTCAGGTCGACGGCGAACAGCTCGCGCAGCGGGCCGTCGAGCATGTTGCCGTCCAGGTACGACATGTTGGTCATCGGATCTCCTCGACAAGACGGTGAGCGGCGGGCGCGCTCTCAGCCGGTGGGGCCGAAGCGCTCGGTCCTGATCCGCCGCGACGGGTGGCCCAGCCCCACCAGCAGGTCGGCGACGGCCTCCACGAAACCGGTCGGACCGCAGACGTACGTGAGCGGTTGCAGGTCCGGCGGCCACCCGTGCGTGTTGACGTCGGCGAGGCCGAGCCGGTGCGGCTCGCCACGCCAGCCCTCGGGCGCCTCGCGGGTGTAGACGTAGGCCACGTCGAGGCCGAAGTCGTCACGGCCCCGGCGACGCAACTCGTCGGCGTAGATCACGTCCTGCGGCGTCCGTACCGAGTAGATCAGCCGGAACGGCACCTTGCTGCCGACCTCGCGCCGCGAACGGATCATCGCCATCAGCGGCACGATCCCGGAGCCGCCGGCCACGAGCTGCACCGGATCGGTCTGCTCCGGACGCCAGATGAACCAGCCACCGAGCGGTCCGCGGATCTCCACCGGGTCGCCGGCGGCGAAGACATCGATGAGGTACGGGGACACCTCGCCGTCGTGGACCCGCTGGACGGTCACCTCGATGCGCGGACCGCCGGGGCCGTCCACGACCGGCCCGGCGATCGAGTACGACCGGGCGGCCTGGTAGCCGTCCGGCGCGGTCAGGCGCACGTCGACGTGCTGGCCGGGCAGGTGACCCGGCCAGTCGGGCACCTCCAGGACCAGCGTCTGCGCGGACGGCGTCTCCACCCGGCGCTCCACCAGCCGGGCCACCCGCCACTTGATCGGCGCGCGGGCCGGGGTGCCCGTCGCCACGGCCCGCTCAGTCACCCTGGTACCGCTGCTCGCGCCACGGGTCGCCGTAGTCGTGGTACCCGGCGGTCTCCCAGAACCCCGGCTCGTCCATCGTCTTGAGCCGAATGCCGCGCACCCACTTGGCGGATTTCCAGAAGTACAGGTGCGGCACCAGCAGCCGTGCCGGGCCGCCGTGTTCGGCCGGCAGCGGCGCGCCGTCGAAGGTGTGCGCCACCCAGGCCCGGCCGCCGCGCAGGTCGTCCAGCGGCAGGTTGGTCGTGTACCCGCCATAGGAGTGCGCGAGCGCGAAGTGCGCGCCGGTGTCCACACCGTCGAGCAGGGTGTCCAGGGAGACGCCCGTCCAGGTGGTGCCGAGCTTCGACCAGTGGGTGACGCAGTGGATGTCGACGGTCGGCGTCTCCTGCGGAAGCGCCATCAACTCCTGCCACGACCACCGGTACTCACTGCCGTTCTCGGCCGCGATGACGAACTCCCAGGTGTCCAGGGAGACCCGGGGCGTCGGGCCGGCCGAGAGCACCGGAAAGTCCTCGGTCAGGTACTGACCGGGTGGCAGGGCCGGCTCCTGTGATCGGGGCCGACCCTGGAAGCCCGGTGACACGATTCCCATTGCACAGTCGTACCACCCGGACCGGCCGGGCGGGAGCTTTCCCGCGTACCCCCTCGCCGGCCCGGCGCGGCGCGGTCAGCGCCGTTCGGTGACGACCTCGCGCTCGGCGGGCGTGCCGCCCCGGGTGGCCCGCAGGCTGGTGAGGGTGACCACCACCAGCACGCCGATGATCACGCCGAGCGAGGCCAGGGTGGGGATCTGCGGAACGCTCTCCCAGATGCCGTGCGCCCAGTGCAGGCCCAGCTTGAGCCCGATGAAGGCCAGGATGATCGCCAGGCCGTAGCTGAGATGCACCAGCCGGCTCAGCGCCGCGTGCAGGACGAAGTAGAGCGCCCGCAGGCCGAGCAGGGCGAACGCGTTGGTGGCGAAGACCAGGTACGGGTCCTCGGTGATGCCGTAGACCGCCGGCACCGAGTCGACGGCGAAGACGATGTCGGTGGCCAGCACCGCGACCACCACCAGCGCGAACGGGGTGAGCGCTCGCCGCGCGCCCTCCCGGACGGTCATCCGGGTGCCGTGGTAGTCGTCGACCACCGGCATGACCTTGCGCAGCAGCTTGACCGAGCGCATCTTGTTGATGTCGACCTCCTGCTCGTGCCCGGAGAGGGCGTCGCGCAGCAGCTTCACCGCGGTGGCGATGAGGATGATCGCGAAGAGCAGGAACGCGAAGTCGAGGGTCTGCAACGCCGCCGCGCCGAGGGCGATGAAGACCGCCCGCAGCACCAGGGCGCCCGCGATGCCGTAGAGCAGCACCCGCTGGGCGAGCACGGCCGGCACCGCGAACGCGGCCAGCAACAGCATGAAGACGAAGAGGTTGTCGACCGAGAGGGACTTCTCGACGAGGTAACCCGTCAGGTATTCGATGCCCTGCTGGGAGCCGTAGCGGGCCCAGAGCCACCCGCCGAACGCCAGTGGCAGGGCGATGTAGAAGGTCGACCAGCCGATCGCCTCCCGCATGGACACCTCGTGCGGCTTGCGCGTCACCAGGAAGTCCAGCACCAGCAGGAGCACCACGCCGACGATCGTCACCGCCCAGAGGGTGGGCGTACCGATCGAGGACAGGTCACTCGCCGCGGCCAACGGGGACAATTCGGTCATGGGGTCTCCTCGAACACCGTGTCATGTTCGAGGTCTCCTTCACCCATCACCCGATGGGCAACCACCCGAGGCACGCCGGGCGCGCCGTACTGACCGGAATGGTTCGTGGGAAGTACTCCCCTCGCACGACCAGGTTAGGCCAGGCCGGATCGACACGCCAAGCCGGATGTCGATGGTTGCCCTGGCCAACCGCTGTGTGGCCCCGCCTTCAGGCGCGGCGCAGCGTCGCGCCGGGCGCCATCGCCTGCTCCACGAGGTCCCGGTAGTCACGCGGCAACTGCGTCGCCACGTCGTCGAACTCCCCGCCCGTGATCGCCTCGCGCAGGGTGGTGAAGACCGCCCGGACGGCGTCCCGCGCCGCCGGCTCCTCGACCCGCGCCCGCAACGCCACGCGCGCCACGAACTCGGCCGCCCCGAAGCGGTCCGCCTGCTCGGTGCTCGGGCTCGGCTTGAGCATCAGTTGCAGCGGCTGCGGCAACTGCGCCGCCAGGTCCAGCACCTCGCCGCCGGTCAGCCGCTCGGCGAACGTCTCCAGCACCGCCCGGGTCAACTCGACGGCCTGCTCCGACGACGTACGGGTGCGCTGGGAAACCTGGTCGACGAAGGTGTCGTAGTTCATCGCGTACTCCCTCGGGCGGTGGCTGCGGCGCCTGCGGGTACCCGCGGCGTCGTGGTGGAAACGACGCCGATTTCCCGCACCGACCCGGGCGTGACCCGGCGGCGGACGGGTAACCGCCGCCGGACGTGACCAATCCATGCCCCGAGGGAGCCCCAGACATGGCGAGCTACACGGACGTCCTGCAGTACCTGTCGAGCCTGGACTTCCCGGCCGAGAAGGACGACGTGATCCGCGAGGCCGAACGCGAGGGCGCGCCGCCGGACGTGCTCAAGGCGCTGCGCGCCCTGCCGCCGGTCGACTATGCCAACGGCACCGAGGTGGCCCGCTCGGCCGGCATCGAGGCCGCCCCCGAGGTGGGCCCGGCGCAACACGCGACGTCCCAACGCGCCGCGCAGGCCCGGGACAAGAAGCACAACCGGGTGTCGCAGCACCTGCGCGGCATCTGACCGCGCGGTGGGGGCGTCCGCCGTGGCGAACCGGCGTCGCGGATGACCCGCACCGGTCCGCTGTCACGCCCGCCGGACGGGCACACCCCCGCGGCGACGCAGCTGGTGATCGTGGCGGTGGTCGGCGTCATCGTGGGCAGCGTCTTCGCGCTCACCCTGTCGCCCGCGCTCGCCCCGCTGGCCGGCTGGGACGGCGCCGCCCTGAGCTGGCTGGTGCTGGTGTGGCGCAAGCTCTGGCCGATGGACGCCGCCCGCACCGCCGCACTCGCCGTGCACGAGGACCCCAACCGGGCCATCCGGGACGTGCTGCTGCTGATCGCCTGCCTCGCCAGCCTGCTGGCCGTCGGACTGGTCCTCGCCAGCGCGCACGCCGCGCCACCCGGCATCCGCCAGGACCTGTACGGCGTGCTCGGCGTCCTCAGCGTGGTGCTGTCCTGGCTGGTCGTCCACACCGTCTTCACCGCCCGCTACGCCCGGATCTACTACACGGGCCCGGACGGCGGGGTGAACTTCAACCAGAGCGAGCCGCCCCGCTACTCGGACTTCGCGTACGTGGCGTTCACCGTGGGGGCGACGTTCCAGGTCTCCGACACCAACCTGACCAGCAACGAGATGCGCCGGACGGTGCTGCGGCACTCGATGGTGTCGTACCTGTTCGGCGCGTTCGTCATCGCCGTCACGGTGAACCTGCTGGCGGGGCTGGCACGCTGAGCGCTCGCGCCCGGATGCGTCACGGGCGGGGCTCGCCGGGACAGGCGGGCGCCCCTTGGCCACGAACCGCGACCGGGGGCGCCACGCAGGCCTGCCCAGGCGGTGAACCACGTCCGAACCGGTCGCGGCCACCAGGCGGTGGATGCCCGCCCGAACCGAGCGGTCAGCACTGCCGGGTACAACCATACGACAGAACATCCTCCGTACGGTCAGTTTTTGCGGAACTGTGGGCCAGCCCACGTCCAGGTCAAACCCGTCGGTGCCGTCAGCCGTGCAGGCCGCCGGTGCGGTCACGGGCCTTGAGCCGGGTGGTCGGCAGAGCGGGCGCCGGCAGCGGCGACGCCGCGTCGTCGGCCACCACGCCGAACCGCCGACCGGCCATCCAGTCCTCCCGCGCCGTGGCGATCTCCTCGTGCGAGCGGCCCACGAAGTTCCACCACATGACCAGGGGCTCCTCGAACGGCGTACCGCCCAGCAGCAGGAGCCGCGCCCCCGCCCCGCCGCGCACGGTCAGCTCACTGCGACCCGTACCCAGGTAGAGCAGCGCCCCCGGCTCGAACCCCACCCCGGCGGCCTCGGCCGCGCCGGACATCGCCAGCAGGGCGTACTCGAAGTCGGGTCGCAACGACAGCGTGGTCGGCGCCGAACCGCCCAGCTCGAGCTGCACGCCCACCAGCGGGGTATGCACCACCGCCGGCGAGCGCTGCCCGGCGAACTCGCCCACCAGCAACGTCACGTCGACCTCGCCGTCACGCCAGCGCGGCAGGTCGGCGTGGTGCGCGAAGTCGGCCGCGCCGGCCCGCGCCGGGTCCGGCAGCGCCACCCACAGCTGGACGCCGTGCATCACCGGCGGGTGCGTGGCCGGCGACCGCTCCGAGTGGGCGATACCGTGCCCCGAGGTCATCACGTTCAGCTGGCCCGGTCGGATCGCCTGGACGTTGCCGAGGCTGTCCCGGTGGATGATCTCGCCGTCGAGCAGCCAGGTCACCGTCTGAAGGCCCGTGTGCGGGTGCGGCGGCACCTCCATGCCGGGCCGCTGCGCCACGTCGTCCGGGCCGAAATGGTCCACGAAGCACCACGCGCCGACCATCCGTCGGGGCCGCTGCGGCAGCAGACGCCGCACCGTCGTGTACCGCCCCAGCGGCACGTCGTGGCCCGGCAGCAGCACGCTGCCGGGATCGACGTCGGCCACGCCGGGAGGTCGGGTCTGCGCCAGCATCGATTCGGTACGCTCCACCGCCCGACTGTACGCTCGCACGCTCCCCCGACAGCGGCGCTTCCGATCCGGGGTGACCGCCACCTCAGCCCGCGCGGGCGTCCCGGCTTCGCGCTTTGATCTACCCGGCGTCACCCCGGCCACCGACGCCCGCCTGCCGTCACCGGGCCTCGGTCACCGTCACCGCGTTGACGCCCGCGACCAGGTCCAGGAAGACCCGGTTCGGCGAACGGTCCCATCCCGGCGTACTCAGCAGATCTCCGGCGGCGACTCCGTTCCACCGCTCGTCGCGGACCACCACCGAGCCGGCACCGGCGCCCGCCCGCACCCGTACCGGCGGCGCGCCCGGCACCCGGACGGACAGCCGGTTGGCCCCGCCGGTCAACCGCACCGTCAACGCGCCGCGGTCCACCGGCGGCAGGATGAGATCGGTGCGAGCGGAGCCACCGACAAGGTCCACCCCGAGAAGACGCGCCCGTGTCAGATCCAGCGCCTGGTCGCTCACCCCGCCCTCCAGGCGCAGCCGCCAGGCGACCCGCTCGCTGAGCAACACCCGTACGGCCCGTCCCTCGGACGCGCCGGCGGCCACCACGCCGAGCCGGACGGTGTCACCGTCGAGCACCGGCCGCGCGGCCACACCCGTGCCGGACGGACTGCTGATGCGGTACAGGTCGTCGCCCAGGTCCGTCACCCGCAGCTCGAACGACGTCATTCCGTCGGCGAGCACGAACGTCGCCTCCCGCCGGCCCGCCAATGGCGCGGTCAACGTCTGGTCGGAGGCCGCCGCCGCGTCCCGCCTCGCGTCGTGTCGACCGGTGTCGCTGTAGGTCTGACCGAGGCGGTCGGGGTCACTCACGATCACCGCGACCGCCATGGCGCCGAGCACCAGCACGACGGCGGCGGCGGTCAGCAGCAGGCGGGCACCGACCGACCAGCGTCCCGAAGCGACCTCCGTTTCCGGCGACACCGGCTCCGCGTCCTGCCCTGCTCGCTGCTCAACGTCCCGGCTCGGTGGTGAGCCTGCGTCGTGCGCTGGTCGGCGCTCCCCGTCCTGCGGTGGTCGCGGCTCCGGGTGGTGCGACGGTCGCGGCTCCGAAGCCGGCACTGGACGAGGCTCTACGGCCTGCGCTTGGCGCGGCTCCACGGCCTGCGCCGGTCGCCGCCCTGCGGCCTGCGCTTGGCGCGCCTCCACGGCCTGCGCTGGTCGCTGCCCTGCGGCCTGCGCTTGGCGCGGCTCCACGGTCTGCGGTGGGCGCGACACCGTCTCGGGCGGCGGCTTCGCCGTGCCGGCCGCCCGGTCCTGGCTGCCCGGCTCGGACTCCGATTGGCTCGTCGCCGGGTCGTCGGCCGGCAGGTGCGCCGCAGCCGTCCGAGCCGCCGCCGTCGTGTGCGCGGATCGCCGACCTGCTCGGCGTGCCGCCTGATGCTCGCTGTGATGCTCGCCTTGACGCTCGTTGCCGTCACCCACCACGGCCATACCCTGTCCCTCCGCCGGTCCCCGCCGGAGGGTACGGACGCGACCGCCAATCGGATCACTGCCCGCCGACAACACCGCTGCGCTACGTTGCCCCGTTCAGATCTTGGACAGTTACCGTCAGGTCGGGACGGTAACTGTCCAAGATCTGGAGGTACGGCGATGGCCGGCGCCCGTTGTCGGGTGCCGGCCATCGGCTTTGAGCTCTTAGCTGTTCCAGTGGTGGGCGACGAGGTCGGTGGCCTGCTGCTCCCACTGGGCGTAGGCGTCGGGGTAGGCGGAGACCTGCACGGTCTGCGCGGCGTCGGTCAGGGGCATGTCCTGCCAGCCGTCGACCTGACGCAGGCCCTTGAGGAACGCGGTGGTGGAGTACTCGGGGTTGGTGATCTGCTCGGGGGTGCCCCAGCCGCTGGTCGGGCGCTGCTGGAACAGGCCGAGGGAGTCGTGGTCGTTGGCGTCGCCGAGGTGACCCAGGTTTTCCAGCTTCGACTCCTGCAGGCTGGTGGCGATGGAGATGACCGCGGCGCGCTCGGGCAGGCCGGCCTTCTTCGTGGCCGCGATGATGGCCTTGACGTTGGCGGTCTGCTCGTCGTTCAGGGTGATGTGCGACTGGTCGCCCTGCGGCTTCGGCGCCGCGGCCTGCACCGCCACGGCGGCGGGCTTGGCGTCCACGGCCGGGTTGGCGTGGGCGGCGATCGGGCCGGCGAAGACGCCGCCGGCGAACGCGAGACCAGCAACGGACAGCATGCTCTTACGGAAGATCGTGTTCATGAGGGGTTGCTCCTTCGGGGGTAGGAAACACCCACCGCGTCACCATTCGGGGGATCGGTGATGCGGGGGTGTGCGCACCTCGTCCGGCGCGTGCAAAGTCTGGGGGGCGGCGGCCTGCGAGCCGGGGGCTCGGGCGCCGCGGACCGGGTACAACGACCCGGGGGCCGGGGCCATTCCCGCAGGCGGGAGGCCCGCGGCGGTCATTCGAGGCCGTCACGACGACCCGGCCTGCCCAGTCATTCTCCGCCCGGTCTGACGCGGGCGGGCGGCTGAGCCGTGGTCCTGCGATCGTCAGGGTGTAACGACCCCCGGCCCGCCACGATTCCGGCCCAGGGGTGCAGCCGGTCACCACACCGGCCCCAGAACCGGACATACGGCCCAGCCAGGCCGATCAGACCGGGTGATCGACTCCGGATCGCCGAACTCGGGGTATCCGAGGCCGGTCGATGCCCCCATATCGGCGACCTCGAGTCGATCACAACACCGCCAGCAGCACCGGCGGATCGGAAATCTGACGCTTCCGGGTCAGGCCGGGACATAAACGCCCGGGCCGGGTCGCGACTCTTGCCCCGAAGCGGGCGATCGGACGGGTGATCGACTCCAGGTCGCCGAACTTGGGGCATCCGAGGCCGGTCTATGCCCCCACATCGGCGACTTCGAGTCGGATCACGACACCACCGACACCACCGGCAGCACCGGCAGCACCGGCAGCACCGGCAGCACCGGCAGAGCGCCAGGCTCACGCCCACGCCTGCAGGCCAGGCCGGACATAACGCGCCGCCGACTCGCGACCCCCACCCCGGGGGGTCGGCCGGTCCGGGTGATCGACTCCAGATCGCCGAACCTGGGGCATCCCGGACCGGTCGACACCCTCACATCGGCGACCTCGTGTCGATCACGACGCCGGGCGCAGCGCGGCGGCGGTCTCACGCCTCCAGGCGGGACCGGACCTTGTGCGCACACGACTCCAGAACGGTCTGGGCGTCCAGTCCCAGGCTCTCGATCGCCACGAGCGCGGTGAACACCACGTCGGCCAACTCGGCCGCCACGTCCTCGCGCGTGTGGGTGACACCCTTGCGCGGATTCTGCCCGAGCAGACCGATCCAGGCGGCGGACGCCTCGCCCGCCTCCTCGGTCAGCTTGAGGATGCGGCAGGTCAGTTCGGTCTCTCCGGCGCCGTTCGCGGTGTCCAGCCAGCTCCGCGCAGCCTGGGCCGCCGCCCAGATCGAATCGTCCACGACGACAGTCAACCGCATCGGACCGGACCAACCGACGACCGGCACCCGCGTCGAGCACCAGCGTGAGCTGACCGGTCGGTCAGCGTAGCCATTGACTCCGGTCGACGGCGGTCCTAGGTTCAGGGCGCTACCGGCCGGTAGGCAACCGTCCCGCCTGGTCGCCCCGCGGGCGACATCCGTCCGATGGGGAGCGTCGATGCTGTCCGTACCCGTTCGTACCCTGCGCCGCCTGGTCGCCGCCACCGCGACACTGACCCTGGCCGTCGGACTGATCGGCCCCGCACCCGCCGCCGCAACGGCGGCGTCCGACCGCGACCCCGCGGGCAGCCAGCCGCTGCCCGGCTACACCTTCCAGAACCCGCCGCTCACGCCGCTGACCGTGGCGGGTAGACCGACGACCGTACGTCAGGGCGCGTACCGGCACGCCGCGTACATCATCGAGGTTCCCGCCCGGTGGAACGGCGACCTGGTGCTGTGGGCGCACGGCTACCGGGGTCAGGGCACGGTGCTCTCGCCGGAGCCGCCGGCCTTCGAGCTGCGGCAACGGATGCTGTCCCAGGGGTACGCGTGGGCGTCGTCGTCGTACGACCGCAACGGCTTCGACATCCGTTCGGGAGTGCTGGGCACGAAGGATCTCGCGGACCACTTCGCCCGGACAGTGCGCCGGCCGCACCGCACGTATCTCGCCGGGGTGTCGATGGGCGGGTACGTCATCGGCCGCTCGTTGGAGCAGTATCCCGGCTACTACGACGGCGCCCTACCCATGTGCGGTGTGCTCGGCGACCAGACGCTGCTCGACTTCTACCTGGACTACAACCTGGTCGCGCAGGCGCTCGCCGGAGTGCCGGCCTATCCCACGCCGGCCGACTACCTGAGCAACGCGGTGCCGCGCATCCAGGGGGCACTGGGGCTGGCGGGGCTCACGCCGACCGGCCCGGACACGACGAACGAGCGGGGCAAGCAGTTGCGGGCCGTGACGGTGAACCGTTCGGGCGGCCCGCGTCCCGGGGCGGAGGCGGCGTTCGCGGTGTGGAAGGACTTCCTCTTCTCGATCATGGTGACCGACGGAGGCGACTCCCCCGCCCAGCGGCCCGGACAGCTCGCCACGAACCTGCTCACCCGCTACCGCCCGAACAGTCCGGTCGACCTGAACTCGACCGTGCGGCGGGTCGCGCCGGAGAACATCCGGCAACGGCTCCTGCCGACGCTGACGGAGGTGCCGCGCATCGCCGGCCGTCCCAGTGCGCCGGTGGTCAGCCTGCACGACCTCGGTGACCTGTTCGTACCGTTCAGCATGGAGCAGGCGTACGCCACCGACGTGGCACGGCACGGTCGCAGCCGGCTGGTGGTGCAGCGGGCCATCCGGGCCGCGCAGCACTGCGAGTTCAGCCCGGCCGAGGCCGGCGCCGCCTGGGACGACCTGACGTCCTGGGTACGCACCGGCAAGCGCCCGGCCGGCGACACCGTGACCGATCCGGCGGTGGTGGCCCGGCCCGACTACGGATGCCGGTTCAGTGACCGGGAGGCGTACGCCGCCGGGGTCGGCACCCGCCGCCTCTACGCCCCCTGCTGACGGGACGACACCGGCCGGCCCCCGTGACGGGAGCCGGCCGGTGTGTTCAGTGCGCGGTCACCAGAGCTGCTGGACGATGTCCGCCGCCTGCTCCTCCCACTGCGCGTACGCGTAGGGGAACGCGGAGACCTGGACGGTCTGCGCGGCGGTGGTCAGCGGCAGGTCCTGCCAGCCGCCGACGTTCCTGAGCGCGTCGAAGAACGCCGTGGCGGCGTACTCCGGGTCGGTGATCTGCTCGGGCGAACCCCAACCGGACGACGGACGCTGCTGGAACAGGCCCTGCGAGTCGTGGTCGTTGTACGCGCCGAGGTGGCCGAGGTTGTAGAGCTTCGACTCCTGCAACGAGGTGGCGACACCGATCACGGCGCCACGGTCGCCGACGCCGGTCTTCTTGGCCGCTTCGACGATCGAGCGGGCGTTGTCGAGCTGCGCCTTGTCGAGCGGGATGCGCGACTGCGCGCCCTCGATGCCGTGCGGGATCAGCTCGTCGCGGCTCGGCTTGCCGGCCGGCGGCTTGCCGGTGGCGGAGCCGGTGGTCAGCCCGGATTCGACGGGCTGCTCCTGGTGCGCAGCGCCGGTGGCGGCCTTGCCGGTGGCGAGGTCGATGGCGGCGACGGCGCCCTGGTGCGGCCCGGAGGTGACCGGGGCGGCGGTCGCGGTCGGCGCGAGCGCCAGACCGCCGAGGGCGGCCACACCCACCACGCTGAGCGCGGTCTTGCGGTACGAGTCCTTGGCGATGGCGGGGAGCCATCGAGTGAAGTCGGGCTTCACGATGGTTCCTTTCGATCGTGCGGAGCGCTCCGGGGTGAACGCTCCTCGGGAGTGACCGCGGAAAAGGGGTTTGGGCTCCGGCGGTACGGGGGACACAACCGGGTTGACGAGTCGGTCATTCCGGATATGCCGGAGTCACTTCGAGCTGGGGTCCCGGTCACTGCCGGGAATTCGGACGGCCCACGCGCCCTCGGCGATGCCTGGGCGGAACCGGACGATCGGCGCAGACGGGTCAGCCCGGATGGGCCGCGCCGAACCGGACGAGCACCGCCGACGATCGCACGTGCGCGAGGGCGGCCACCTGTGCCGGCGTACGGGACCCGGCGCGCAGCCCACCGCGCTCGGACGTCGCCGTCACGGCGTGTCCGGCTTCGTCTCCAGCTCCTCGAAGACGGTGATGTGCAGGTCGGCAGGGGCGTCGAGGCGCGCGTTGAGGGACTGCCACGGCGTCAGCGTCGGCGGCGCGACCTCGCTCGCACCGGCGGCGACCAGCCGGGCCGTGGTCGCGACGGCGTCGTCCACCTCGAAGGCCACCCGGATGCGCGGAGCGACCTGACGGCCCACCTCGACCTCGTCGATCAGGCGCTTCTGCGCCGGGTTGGCGATCTCGAGGGTGGCCCGGCCGGCGTCCAGGATCACCACCCGCGCGTCGCCGTCGCTGGTGAAGTCGCCCTCCACCGGCAGGCCGAGGGCGTCCCGGAAGAACGCCACGGCGGCCTCGTGGTCGGTCGCCTCCACGACGAGGCGTAGCTGACGGACGACGGGTACGGGGTGCTCGGCGGCCATGCGCCGGATCGTAACGCCCGCCGAGGCATGTCGGCGGCCTCGATCGGACCGGGGCGTCGACCCACGCCCTAGTCTGACGCTGGCACTGTCCCGAAAGGAGCGAGCATGGTCGACGCGTACCTGCTGCGTCCGGTCGGCCGGGTCGCCTCGCCGCTGACCGACGCGACGACCGCGCCACGACAGGGCGACGAGGGTTCGCCACCGGCCTGGCTGGTGTTCGAGCCGCACGTCGAGCCGGCCCTGCGCGACCTGGACGTCGGCGCGGAGCTGCTGGTGCTGACCTGGTTGGATCGGGCCCGGCGCGACGTGCTGGCGGTGCATCCGCGCGGTGACGACACCCGCCCGCTGACGGGGGTGTTCAGCACCCGCTCCCCGCACCGGCCCAACCCGATCGGGCTGCACCGGGTACGGGTGCTGGCGGTGGACGGGCTGCGCGTCGAGGTCGCCGACCTGGAAGCCCTCGACGGCACCCCCGTGCTGGACGTGAAGCCGGTGCTGGGCGCGGCCGACGAACGCTGACGCGTCCGCCGGCACGCGCGGGTCAGTGCCCCCGGGCCAGCCACTCCGGCAGGTGTGGCGCTTCCGCGCCGATGGTGGTGTCGTCGCCGTGGCCGGTGTGTACGACCGTGTCCGGTGGCAGGGTCAACAGTCGGGTACGGATCGACTCGACGATGGTGTCGAAGTCGCTGTACGACCGCCCGGTCGCGCCCGGCCCGCCCTGGAACAATGTGTCGCCGGTGAACACCGCGCCCAGGTCCGGGGCGTGGAAGCTGCACGCGCCGGGACTGTGGCCCGGGGTGTGCAGCACCCACAGGGCGGTGCCGGCCACCTCGACGCTCTGCCCGTCGCGCAGTTCACCGTGCGGCGGCAGGTGGGGGTGGACCAGGTCCCAGAGCACCCGGTCGTCGGCGTGCAGCAGGATCGGCGCGCCGGTGGCCTCGGCCAGTTCGGGCGCCACCCGCACGTGGTCGTCGTGGGCGTGGGTGGCGAGGATGGCCCGTACCCGGCGACCGTTCACCAGCGCGAGGATCGCGGCCACGTCGTGCGGCGCATCGAGGATGACGCACTCGTCGTCGTCGCCGATCACCCACACGTTGTTGTCCACCTCGAACGTCTGCCCGTCGAGCGAGAACGTGCCGGCGGTGACCGCGTGATCGACCCGTAGGGTCATCAGAACACCACCACCGAACGCAGCACGTCGCCGTGGTGCATCCGCTCGAACGCGCTCTCGACCTCATCGAGGGCGATCTCCTCGGTGACGAAGGCGTCCAGGTCGAGACGGCCCTGCCGGTACAGCTCGGTGAGCATCGGGAAGTCCCGGCTGGGCAGGCAGTCGCCGTACCAGCTGGACTTGAGCGCGCCGCCGCGCCCGAAGACGTCCAGCAGGGGCAGCTCGATCTGCATCTGCGGGGTCGGTACGCCGACCAGCACGACGGTGCCGGCCAGGTCCCGGGCGTAGAAGGCCTGCTTCCAGGTCTCCGGTCGCCCCACCGCGTCGATGACCACGTCGGCGCCGAAACCGCCGGTGGCGGCGCGGATCGCCTCGACCGGGTCGGTGTCGGAGGCGTTCACGGTGTGCGTCGCGCCGAACTTCCTCGCCCAGTCCAGCTTGCGGCTGTCGGTGTCCACGGCCACGATCGTCGTGGCGCCGGCGAGGGCCGCGCCGGCGACCGCCGCGTCCCCGACGCCACCGCAGCCGATCACCGCGACCGAGTCGCCGCGGGTCACATTGCCGGTGTTCATGGCAGCGCCGAGGCCGGCCATCACACCGCAGCCGAGCAGGCCCACCGCGGCCGGCCGCGCCGCCGGGTCCACCTTCGTGCACTGCCCGGCGTGCACCAGCGTCTTCTCGGCGAACGCGCCGATGCCCAGCGCCGGGGTGAGTTCCGTGCCGTCGGTGAGGGTCATCCGCTGGGTGGCGTTGTGGGTGTTGAAGCAGTACCAGGGCCGGCCGCGACGGCAGGCCCGGCAGTCGCCGCAGACGGCCCGCCAGTTGAGCACCACGAAGTCGCCCGGGGCCACGTCGGTGACGCCCTCCCCCACCTGCTCGACGATCCCGGCCGCCTCGTGGCCGAGCAGGAACGGGTAGTCGTCGTTGATGCCGCCCTCGCGGTAGTGCAGATCGGTGTGGCAGACGCCGCAGGACTGCACCCGGACGATCGCCTCACCGGGACCGGGGTCGGGCACCACGATGGTGGTGACCTCGACCGGTGCGCCCTTGCTGCGGGAGATGACTCCCCGGACTTCCTGGCTCACTGCGCCTCCTGGTGGTGGTCGGTGGCGGGACCCGGGGCCGGGCGGTGGAACGGGCTCGGCGGTGGGCCCCGGGCGAACCTACCGCGATCACCACGGCCGGCCCAGTCGGCCGGGAGGCGGGTTATCGCGGGTCACGCGGGGTACGCGGGCCACGATTCGGACCACGGCCACCGGGAGTGATCATGAAACTCGCGCACCTGCCGCTGCGGGCCAGCATCGGCGCGTACTTCCTCGACTCGGGCCTCGGCAAGCGCAACCTGGAGGGCGAGGCCGCCCAGGCCATGCACGGGATGGCGGTGGCGGCGCTGCCGCAGCTCGGTCAACTGGACCCGCCGCGGTTCGCCAAGCTGCTGTCGTACTCGGAGATCGCCCTGGGGGCGGCGCTGCTCGCGCCGTTCGTGCCGACGCCCCTGGTGGGGCTCGGTCTGACCGCCTTCGGCGCGGGTCTCGTGCAGCTCTACCTCAAGACGCCGGGGATGCGCCGACCCGGCGGCATCCGACCGACCCAGCAGGGCGCCGGGCTGGCCAAGGACGTCTGGCTGGTCGGCGCCGGGCTGACGCTGGTGCTGGAGGGGCTGACCCACGGTCGCCGACGGCACGGCTGACCTGGCCGAACCACGCCGCCGGCACCCGTTATCGTGTGCCCGACCCCGACGGTCGGCCTGAGGAGCTGCGGTGACCAACAGTCGTTCGGTGCGGCCGTTCTACCGGCCCATGCGGCCCCGTCGCCGAGACGAGCCACACCGAGCGGCGACCCCGCTGGAACTCTTCTTCGACCTGTGTTTCGTGGTGGCCGTGGCGCAGGCGGCGTCCGCCCTGCACCACGACGTCGCCGAGGGGCACCTCGACCACGCGCTGCGCAGCTACCTGATGGTGTTCTTCGCGATCTGGTGGTCGTGGATGAACTTCACCTGGTTCGCCTCGGCGTACGACACCGACGACGACGTCTACCGGATCACCACGCTGGTGCAGATCACCGGGGCGTTGATCCTGGCGGCCGGGGTGCCGCGCGCGTTCGCCGAGGGCGACTTCACCGTCATCACCTACGGGTACGTGGTCATGCGGCTGGCCGCCGTCGTCCAGTGGAGCCGAGCCGCCGCCGGTGATCCGGCGCACCGCGCCGCCGCCCGCCGCTACGCGATCGGCGTGACGATCGTGCAGCTCGGCTGGCTGCTGCGGCTCGTGCTGCCGGACGGCTGGGGCATCGCGACGTTCGTGCTGCTGGCGCTCGCCGACCTGCTGGTGCCGGCGGTGGCCGAGCGGCCGGGCATGACCCCGTGGCATCCGGGGCACATCGGCGAGCGGTACGGGCTGTTCACGCTGATCGTGCTCGGCGAGGCGGTGCTGGCGATCTCCCTGGCCATCCAGACCGGGCTGGACGCGGGCGACCACGGTCTCTGGGCGCTCGCGGCGGCCGGCGCAGTCATCGTGTACGCGCTCTGGTGGCTCTACTTCGACCGCCCGGTCGAGGCGCCGGACCGACTGCCGTACTCCCTGGTCTGGGGCTACGGCCACTACCTCATCTTCGGGGCGATCGCCGCGGTCGGGGCCGGCCTGCCCGTGGTGGTGGACCACGAGCGGCACCTCGCGCACGTGTCCGGTACGACCGCCGCGTACGCGGTGGCCGTACCGTTGGCCGTCTTCCTGCTGACCGTCTGGGTGCTGCACGTCCGTCGCCAACAGCACGGCGCGGTGGTGGTCGCCTATCCGGTCGTCGCCGGGGTGGCGCTGCTCGTGCCGCTCGGACCGGCCCCGGTGCCGGTGCTCGCGCTGTTGCTGGTCGCCCTCGTGGCCCTGACGGTGGTGCTGCGAAAGAGTGACGCCGGGGCGACTGCCTGACATCGATCCGGATCAGACATCGATCATCCGGCCTGCCGGCGCGCGGGACGGCCCGAAAATGGGCAGAATTGCGGGATGCTACGCCGCCGATGGTTGCTGGCCGACCAACTCGGGCCACATTTCCTCGACGACCCCGATCAACCGGTCCTCCTGGTGGAGATCCGGGAGCTGTTTCGCCGCCGTCCGATGCACCGGCAGAAGGCGCACCTGATCCTCTCCGCCCTGCGCCACCGCGCCGCCGAGCTGGGCGACCGGGTGCTGCTGCTGCGCACCGACACGTTCCGCGAGGCCCTGGCGCAGGTCGCCGAGCCCGTGGAGGTGTGCCATCCGCACTCCCGGGCCGCGCTGGAGTTCGCCCGCTCGGTGCCCGGCCTGACCGTGCTGCCGCCGCGCGGCTTCATCACCAGCCAGTCCGACTTCGCGGCCTGGGCGGACCGCTCCCGGCGCGGCCCGCTGCGGATGGCCGACCACTACCGGCAGGCCCGTCGCCGGCACGAAGTGCTGACCGGGCCGGCCCGGCTCCCCGCCACCGCCCCGACGCCGCGCCGCCCGCGCAGCGAGGCCCCCGCCGTGCCCGCCACCCCGCCGCCACCACCACCCATCGTCGAGGACGACATCGACGCGCAGGTCCGCCGCGACCTCGACGCGTGGGCGGCCGACGGGGTCCGGTTCGTCGGTCGGGACGGCCCTCGGCGGTACCCGGCCACGCACGACGAGGCGCAGGCCCGACTGGCGCACTTCCTCGCGTACCGGCTGCCGGGCTTCGGCCGCTACGCCGACGTGATGAGCGCCGACGACCCGCTGTTCGCGCACTCGACGCTCTCCTCGTCGTTCAACCTGGGGCTGCTGCACCCCGAGCCGGCCGTACGCGCCGCCGAGCAGGCGTGGCGGTCCGGTGCCGCTCCCCGTACGGCGGTGGAGCCGTTCATCCGCGGGCTGCTCGGCTGGCGGGAGTTCCTCTGGCAGTTGTACTGGTACCACGAGCCGCGCTTCCGGGGCGCGGACTGGCTGGCCGCGACCGAGCCGATGCCGCAGTGGTTCGCCGACCTGGACGCCGACGCGGTGGAGGCGCGCTGTCTGGCCGACGTGCTCGCCGCCGTCCGGGACCGGGCCTGGACGCACCACAGCCCCCGGCTGCTGGTGCTCGGCAACTACGCGTTGCAGCGCGGCTGGCGGCCCGCCGAGGTGGCGGACTGGTTCCAGCGCTGCTTCGTCGACGGCACCGACTGGGTGATGAACGCGACCGTGATCGGCATGAGCCAGTACGCCGACCTGGCCAGGGTGGACACTCGCCCGTACGCGGTGGACGGCACCGACATCGACGAGATCAGCGACTACTGCGCCGGCTGCCGGTACGCGCCGGAGCGGGCGCTCGGCGAGCTGGCCTGCCCGTACACCGGGGGTTTCGAGAGCTTCCTGCACCGCAACCGGCAGCGGCTGGTGGCCGACCCGCGACTCGCCGCCGAGCTGGCCCGCCGCGACGAGCCGGAGCACCGGGACGCGGTGCTGGCCCAGGAGGAGAAGCGCGGCGGCAGCCCGCCCTGATCAGGTGGGGTCGACGACCGGCGGCGGGGCCGGCGCGGGCCGGGTCACGCCCCGGTTCAGACCGACCACCAGCACCCGGTGGTACGACGCCGGCAGGATCCGGGCCAGCAGGTCGGGCACCTTCGCCGACCAGCCGATGAGCACCCGGCCCCGACGCCGCTCGACACCCCGCAGGATCACCTCGGCGGCCCGCTCCGGCGCGATCGTGAGCAGCTTCTCGAACTGCGCCCGACCGGCGGCGTACTCCTCGGTCGACACGCCGCTGCCGACGCGGGCGTTCTCGGTGATCCGGGTCCGGATCCCGCCCGGGTGCACCGACGTCACCCCGATGCCGTCGTCGACCAGCTCGTGCCGCAGCGCCTCGGTGAGGCCCCGGACGGCGAACTTGCTCGCCGCGTACGCGGCCTGCCCGGCCGGCGCGATCAGACCGAACAGGCTGGAGATGTTGACCAGGTGCGCGCCCGACTCGGCCTTGAGCGCGGGCAGCAGCGCGTGCGTCAACTGCGCCACCGCCCGGAAGTTGATCTCCATGACCCAGCTGAACTCGTCGAACGTGACCTGGTCGAACCGGCCGCCGAGGCCGACGCCGGCGTTGTTCACCAGCAGCCGTACGCGCGGATGACGCTGGCCGATCTCCGCCGCGACCCGGGCGGTGGCCGCCACGTCGGCCAGGTCCACCCGGTACGTGTGCACCCGCCGGTCGGGGTGGGCGACGCCGATGGCGGCCACCACGGCGTCCAACCGCTCGGCGTCGCGGTCCAGGAGCACCAGGTCGGCCCTGCGATCGGCCAGGCCGTGCGCCAGCGCCGCCCCGATGCCGCTGGCCGCGCCGGTCACCACGGCCGTCGCGCCGGCGAACTCAAACCTCCGCACGATCGGTGCTCCTCTCCTGGCGGGCCCGGCGGGAGAACCGGACACCCTCGTCGGCGAGCCGGCCGTGCCGCATCAGCAGCACGTCGCGGACGTAGTTCTGGTGCAGCCGCCACGGGGTCCGCGCGCCCTGGCGCGGCAACGCGTCGACGCCCCGCCGCACGTACGAGGAGCGCAGGTCGATCAGCGGCACCCGCTCCCCGCCGGGGGGCGGCAGCGGCGTGACGACGTGCTGGCCGGTGCGGTCCAGGTGGCGCAGCAGCCGGCAGACGTAGCCGGCGACCAGGTCGGCCTTGAGAGTCCACGACGCGTTGGTGTAACCGATGGTCAGCGCGAAGTTCGGCACGCCCGAGAGCATCATGCCCTTGTAGGCGACGGTGTCGGGCAGGTCGACGTCGACCCCGTCGACGCGCAGCGTCAGGCCACCGAGGGCGAGCAGGTTGAGCCCGGTCGCGGTCACCACGATGTCGGCGGGCACCTCGTCGCCGGAGGCCAACCGGATGCCGTCGGCCGTGAACGTGTCGATGGTGTCGGTCACCACCGACGCCCGACCCTGCGACACGGCGGTGAAGAGGTCGCCGTCGGGCACCACGCACAGCCGCTGGTCCCACGGGTCGTAGCGGGGCGAGAAGTGCCGGTCGACGTCGTACCCGACCGGCAGCAGACGCGTCGCGGCCCGGCGCAGCAGCCGTTTCACCAGCCCCGGCGCACGCCGGCTGAGCTGGAACGTGGCCGTGGACAGCACGACGTTCTTCCACCGCACCACCGGATACGCGACGCCCGCGGGCACCCGACGCCGCAGGGCGTCGGCCAGCCGGTCGCGTGCGGCCAGGGCGATGACGTACGTCGGTGAGCGTTGCAGCATCGTCACGTGGGCGGCCCGGCGCGCCAGGGCCGGCACCAGCGTCACGGCGGTCGCCCCGCTGCCGATCACCACCACCCGTTTGCCGGCGTGGTCGAGGTCGTCCGGCCAGTGCTGCGGGTGCACCAACCGCCCGGCGTACCCGTCGACGCCCGGCAGGGCGGGCGTGTAGCCCTCGTCGTACCGGTAGTAGCCGGTGCAGGCGAACAGGAACGAACAGGTCAGCACCACCGTCTCGGCGGTGTCGGTGCGCTCGGCGTGCACCGTCCAGCGGGCGGCGTCGCTGTCCCACTCGGCGCGCGTCACCCGGTGCGAGAAGCGGATGTGCCGCTGCACGTCGTACTCCCGGGCCGTCTCGCGCACGTACGCCAGGATGCTCGCGCCGTCGGCGATGGACCGCGCGTCGGTCCACGGCCGGAACGAGTAACCGAGGGTGAACATGTCCGAGTCGGACCGGACGCCCGGGTAGCGGAACAGGTCCCAGGTGCCGCCGACGGCGTCGCGCGCCTCCAGCACCGCGTACGTCTTGTCGGGGCAGTCGCGGCGCAGGTGACAGGCCGCGCCGACGCCGGACAGGCCGGCGCCGATGATGAGCACGTCGACGTGGTCGGAGGGCATCGCTTCCTCCATCCGGGGCGGTGTTCGGACCCTAACACCGCGACCGAACGGCCGTTAACTAGCGCCGGACCACCTGCGGGCCGGAGCGGCGGGAAGCCCGCTCGGCGTCGAGCCGAGCGAGCATCCCTTCGAAGTCGTCCCGGGAGAGGACCGGGCCGTTGTTCTTGCGCCAGCCCACCTCCCGGGAACGCCGCTGCACCGCCGACTCGAACGCCCCGCCGGTCGTGCGCACCCAGCAGGCGTCGCGCGCGGTGGGCTCGCCGAACAACAGCGCGGGACGCGCCTCGAATCCGGTCACCTCCGACCACCGCAGCGTCCGAGTGCCGAACACGTGCCGCAGCCGCACGCCCTCGTCGTTGACGTAGATACCGGCCAGGTACATCCGCAGGACGAAGGTCAGGCACAACCCGAGGAACGGCAGCGCGACGGCCAGACCGAGGGCGGCCGGCGCGACCATGCGGCCCTGCGCCAGCCCGCGTCCGGCACTGATCACCACGGCGACAACCATCGCCGACATGGCCAGCGCCATGAATCCGGCGAACGCCTGCGTCGCACCCCAGGGGTCCATTCGCCGCCATCTGCGCATGGCCCGCAGACTAGTCGGTGGACGCTCGTGTCGATTCCATGATCCAGTTCGTCTCCCAGGTGCGTTCGCCGTCGACCGAGAACGCCTGCTCCCAGCGGGCCGTCGTCGCGGTGATCCCGGACCAGATGAACCGGCAGCGGACCGGACGCCCCTCGTGCTGATCGTCAGCGTAGAAGCGGCCCACCCCGTCGACGAAGCGACCGACCACCGGCGGCTGCTCCAGCTGACCGAGACCGCTGTTCATCCAGTAGATCGACCACTGCTCGCTAGCCGGGTCGAAGATCCTGATCGTGGCACCGGAGAAACCCCTCGTGGGAAAGGTGATCTCGTCGAAGTTGCCGCCACCGCCGAAGAAGCTGCGCGCGACCGAGACACCGGGGAACTCGTCCCACTCGTCGCAGCCGGTCAGCCGTTCGCGGAGCCGCCGGTTGACCACGTTCCAGGTGCCCACGTAGAAGTCGAAGTCGCCCATCAGCGGCCCACCGGCCCTTCCGCTCGCAAGTCGCGCAGATAACCGGCCAGATCGGGGCTCTCCGGCGTCAGCAGGTGGCGGACCCAGGCAGCCCGCTCGTGCTCCAGCACCGCCAACTCCCAGACGCAGCCGACCTCGCGCCGCCCCAGCTCGACGAAGTGGGTCGGGTCGTCGTCCGGGCAGTCCAGCACCGGCTGACCGGCCGCCGCGACGTGCACCTGCACCGCGTTGTCCCACACCCAGGTGTACGCCAGCAGGTAGGCGCCGGTGTCCGCGCCCCGATGCAGCACCACCCACCCGGCGGCCGGCGTGTCGTCGCGCACTGCGCGGGCCAGCAGCGCCGGCAGTACGTCGTAAGCGGCCTTCTCCACCGCCGGTTCGAGCGGCTGCCCCGGCTGGTCGATGTGGTAACGCTTGAGTTGCCAACCGTCCACCGTGACCGGTCCCGGCGTTCGTAGGTCCTTGTCGTGAAATGCCATGCCGGGACGGTAGGGCCACTTCACTGACAGCTAGTGTCAGTGGAGTGCGGGCCAGTCGACTCATTTCCGTCCTGCTGCTGCTCCAGTCGCACGGCCGGCTGACCGCCGCGCAGCTCGCCGAGCGGCTGTCCGTCTCCCCGCGCACCATCTACCGCGACGTGGAGTCGCTGCACGCCGCCGGCATCCCGCTCTACTCCGAGGCCGGGCACGCCGGCGGTTACCAGCTCGTCGACGGCTGGCGGACCCGGCTGACCGGCCTGACCGCCGAGGAGGCCGAGCGGCTCTTCCTGGCCGGGCTGCCCGGCCCCGCCGACGAGTTGGGATACGGCGACGTGGTGGCGGCGCTGCGACTCAAGCTGCACGAGGCGTTGCCGACGCCGTTGCGCGCCCGGGCCGCCCAGCTCCAGCAGCGCTTCCACCTGGACACACCCGGTTGGTACGCGGACGGCGACGCCTCCCCCGAACTGGCCCGCACGGCCGAAGCCGTCTGGCGACAGCAGCGCGTGCGGGTGCGCTACCGCGGTTGGCGGGGTGAGGTGACCCGGGTGCTGGAGCCGTACGGCCTGGTGCTCAAGGGCGGCCGGTGGTACGTGGTGGCCACGCACCCCGGCCGGTCCGAGCCGGCGACCTACCGGATCAACCAGATCCTCGCGTTGACCCCGCTGGCCGAGGAGTTCGACCGGCCGGCCGACTTCGACCTGGCGGCCTGGTGGCGGGAGCACGTGGTGCGGTTCCGCGCGCAGCTGCACCAGGACGAGGCGACCGTACGCCTGTCCCCCGCCGGCCGGGCGCGGCTGCGGGAGATCGGCAGTGATCCGGTGGTGGCCGCCGTGGACGCCAGCGCCGGTCCCGCCGACGCCCAGGGATGGGTGACCGCCGTGCTGCCGATCGAGTCGTTGACCCACGCCCACGGTGACCTGTTGCGCCTCGGCGCCGACGTGGAGGTGCTCACCCCGGGCACGCTGCGCGACCTCCTGGCCGCCACGGCCGCCGGCCTGGCCGCCCTCTACGCCCCCCGGTAGGCGCCGCCGCCTTCCACCACATTGGAAGATCCACGGGACATCGACTGTCGGCCACGTGTGCCACCCTGGGACGGTCGCCAGCGGTCACCGGAGGTGAGGGCAACGTTACGACTACGCGCGCTGGTCGCCGTCCCCGGCACCGGGCCGGCCACCCTCGACGTCCCGGCCGGCCAGACGGCCGCGCTGGTCGCGCCGCCCCGGGTCGGCACGGCCGTGGCCCGGGTGCTGGCCGGGCTGGCCGCCCCGGTCACCGGCCGGATCATGGTGGGCGAGCGGGACGTCACGACGCTGCCGCCGCCGCGCCGGCAGATCGGCTACGTGCCGGCGGGCGGCGCGTTGCTGCCGCAGCTCACCGTGCGCCGCAACATCGAGTACGGCCAACGCAAACGCGAACGGGTGCACGAGATGGCCGAGGACTGGACGACGACGGTGGTGGAGCGGCTGGAGTTGGCGCCGACGCTCGACCTGCTCCCGCACGTGCTCTCCGACGCGCAGCGGTTCCGGGTCGCGCTGGCCCGGGCCGCCGTCTGTCTGCCCGAGGTGCTCGTCGTCGACCTGCCGGTCGAGCCGGCCGGCGGCAGCCGCCTCGGCGACCTGCTGCCCCGACTCGCCCCGTCGGAGACGCCGGGGGTCGCCACGCTCGTCTGCACCGCCGACCCGTCCACGCTGGCCGAGATCCCGACGCGGCACCACCTGGTCACCGAGCCCGACGAGGTCCCGCGGTGACGCCGGCCGGCGGCCTCACCCGCCGTACGCTGCTGCGCGCCGCCGCGGCCGGCGCGGCGACGACCGCGGCCGGGTGCGCCGGCGGCGCCCGCTCCCTACAGGTGGCGGTGGTCTGGAGCGGCAGTGAGCTGGACCGCTTCCAGAAGGTCGTGGACGCGTACCGCGCCCCCGCCCCGGTGCGGGTGGTCAGCGCCGGCAACGACATCGACGCGTTCCTGCGGGCCCGGCACCTCGCGGGCACCTCGCCGGACGTGGCGATCCTGTCGCGTCCCGGCCTGGTCACCGAGTACGCCGCGAAGGGCTGGCTCCGCCCGGTACGACCGTCGATCGAGTACGCGGTGCCGATCGGCCTCAGCGACCTGCTGATGGCCGAGGGGCAGCGCTACGGCCTCTGGGTCAAGGCGGCGCACAAGTCCCTGATCTGGCATCTGCCCTCGATGCTGCCCGAGCCGCCGACGAGCTGGGACGAACTGGTGTCGCTGACCCGTCGTCTCGGCGCGCTCGCCCGCGACGGCGGCCCGGCGCCCCTGGCCATCGGCGCGGCGGACGGCTGGGTCCTCACCGACTGGTTCGAGAACGTGCTGGCCGACCTCGCGCCCACCGCGTACGACGCGCTCGCCGCCTCCGAGGGTGACTGGCAGGGCCGGGCGGTCCGCGACGCCCTGGACCGGCTCGCCGAACTGTGGAGCATCGACGGCGCGTTCCCCGGCGGCGGCCGACGCGCCCTGCTCACCCAGTACGAGGAGTCGGTGATCCAGGTGGTGCGCTCACGACGGGCGGTGATGGTCTTCGAGGCCGATTTCACCGCCGAGGTGGTGGGCCGGTTCCGCAGCGGCACCGAGGAGCCGGTCACCTTCCGCTTTCCGAGCGCCGGGGCGGGCAGCGGCGCGCTGATCGTCGGCGGCGACGTCGCGGTGGCGTTCGACCACGACCGGGGCGGCCTGGAGCTGGTCGAGTGGTTGACCCGGGCCGACTCGTTCGCCCCCTGGCTACAGGCCGGCGGCTACCTGTCGCCGAACACCACCATTCCGCTGGACAGGTACGACGACCCGGTCCGCCGGCAACTGGCCCGCGAGATGCGCGGTCCGGACACTCTGCACTTCGACCTCTCCGACCAGCTGCCGGGGGCGTTCACCGGCTCCGACGGCGTCGGCATCTGGCGCATCATGCAGGACTTCTTCGCCGACGTCACCGGCGGCGTGCCGGCCCGTCGGGCGATCGACAACGCCACCGGGCAGCTCGCCGCGGCGGCCCGTGACGCGGGCAGTGACCGGTGAGCGAGACCCGGGTGCTCGGCGAGCTGGCGGTGCTCGACGACGTGGGCCCTCCGCGCCGGGGCCGGGCCTACCCGGCGGCCGGTGCGACCTCCGCGCTGCTGCTGCCGGCCGCGCTGCTGCTCGGCGCGCTGGTGCTGTGGCCGGTGCTGCGCACGCTGCACGCCAGCGTCACCACCGACGGTCACTGGGTCGGCGCGGAGCACTTCCGGGCCGCCCTCGACGCGCCGCACACCGGGGCGGTGGTCGGCCGTACGGTGCTGTGGGCGGTGCTGGTGCCGGCCGTGGTGACGGCGTTGGGCTATCTGTTCGCCGTCGTGTCGCGCCGCTCGCAGGAGGGTGGCCTGGTCCGCCTGATCCTGCTGGTGCCGGTGGCGTTGCCGCTGGTCGTCACCGGGGTCACCTTCCGGCTCATGTACGACCCCGACCCGACCCGTGGCCTGGTGACCCTGCTCGCGGCGCGGGTGACCGGTCGCTCCACCGAGGACGCCCCGCAACTGCTCGGGCCGGGCCTGGTGACGGTGGCGTTGATGTCGGCGTTCGTCTGGGCGTGGGTGGGACTGGCCGTGCTGGTCTTCCGGGCCGCGCTGGACCGCGTACCGCCGAGCCTCGCCGACGCGGTACGCGCCTACGGCGGCGGCCGGCGACACGTCCTGTGGGACGCGCAGTGGCGACCGCTGTTGCTGCGTACCGTCGCGGTGGTCTTCGCCCTGGTGGCGCTCGGCACGAGCCGCACCTTCGACCTGATCCTGGTGATGACGCCCGGGTCGGTCCGCGACGACGCGTCGGTGCTCGCCCTGCGGGTCTGGCAGACCTCGGGCGGCACCACCACCGGGCAGGGCGCCGCGCTCGGCGTCGTCTGGCTGGCGGCGGTGGCCGCCGGAATGCTGGTGGCGGCGTTCTTCGTCCGCCAGGCGTGGCCGCCGCCGCGCGTCGAGGCGACGCCCGACCCGGCGCCCGTGCTGCCGCCGCGCCGGCTGTTCCGGGTGCTCGCCGCCGCCGCCGCGCTGGCCTGGCTCTTCCCGCTCGTGGTGCTGCTGGCGACCTCCGCGCACGGGCAGGTCGACGCCGCCGCGCAGGGCTGGTGGTCCGCCCCGCCCGGCGCGGGCTCCTACGCGGCCCTGCTCGGCGGCGGCGAGCTGTGGCGGGCGCTGGGCTTCACCCTGCTGCTGGCCACCGTCGTCACCGCCACGGTGCTCGTCGTCGCGCTGCTGGCGGCGTACCCGCTGGCGTGGCTGACCGGTCCGGCCGCGCAGGCGACCGGTCTGCTGTTGATGGCCGCCACCGTCGTCCCGGTGCAGGTGCTCGCCGGACCGGTCAACGAGGTGCTCGGCCTGGTGCTCTCCTCCGGCACCGCTCGCGGGTTGGCGCTGGTGCACGTGGCGCTCGGGGTGCCGTTCGCGGTGCTGGTACTGCGCAACGCCTTCGCCGACCTGCCCGCCGAGCAGGTACGCGGCGCTCGGCTGGGCGGTCGACGCTGGTGGGGAACGCTGCGTCGACTGGCCCGACACAATCTGCCCGCCGTGATCGCCGTCTCCGTGCTGGAGTTCGTCCAGGTCTGGAACGACCTCGCGGTGGGCCTGCTGTTCAGCGGCCCGGAGGCCACTCCGCTCGGGTTGTTCCTGGCCGGGCAGAGCCGCGGCTTCGTGTCCAACAGCGGGGTGCTGGCCGCCGGTTCGGTTCTCGCCTCGGTGCTGCCGGTGGCGCTCATGGTGCTCGCCCGGCGGCAACTCGTCGCCGGCCTGGTCTCCGGGGGCGTACGGTGACCCGCCCCGGCGGCGCGCCGGGCCGAGGGCCGAGATGGCCGGTGCTCGCCGCCGTCGTCTCGCTGCTCGGCGGCGTGCTCGGCAACGTGGGCATCAACCTGCTCTCCGAGCTGGTGAGCAGTGCCCTCGGCCCGGCCGCCGAGCTGCTCGGTCCGGCGAGCATCGTGATCGGGCTCGTCGGCGCGATCGGCTTCGGGGTGTACGCGCATCAGCGCCGGGCCGGGCGGGAGACCGGTCCGGAGCCCACCGAGGTGGTCAGCACGCCGGTCGAGGATGTGCCGACCCTGCCGTACACGGCGGGGTTCACGGGCCGCGACGAGCACGTCCGGGCGGTTCTCGACCTGCTCGCGCGCGAGCACGCCGTGGCGGTGCTGGGCCGGCGGGCGGTGGGCACGTCCGCCTGCGCCATCCAGGCGGCGAACCTGTGCCGGGCGGAGTTCCCGGACGGGCAGTACCACTTCGACCTGCGCCGGGGCGGTCGGCCCCGGTCTCCCCGACAGGTGCTCACCGCGCTGGCGGCGGTCCTGGGCAGCGCGCCGCCGGTGTCCGGTCGGCCGGACGCCCTCGCGGCGGCGGCCGCCGCGATCCGCCGCAAGATCGACGGACGCAAGATCCTGCTGGTCCTGGACAACGTCGACCGGCCCGAGCAGGTCCGCGCGCTGCTACCGCCGACCGCGCGCACCTGTCGGCTGCTGCTGGCCGGCGGTCCCGCGCTCAGCGGGTTGAACGGCGTGGTGGAGCACTGGATCGCCGAGCCCGGTCCGGACGAGGCGGTCGAGCTGTTCGCCGCCGCCGGGGGCGCCGCCCCGGCCGCCCGGGTCCGCCGGGCCGACCCCCGTACCGACCCGGCGGTACGCGAGATCGTCGACCTGTGCGGCCGGCAGCCGCGCACCGTCCGCGCGCTGGGCTACCGCACGGCCCAGCACGGCTGGCGGCACCTCGACGTCCTGGACGCGCTGCGCCGGGCCGTACGCACCCCGCCGCACCAGCGGGTCGCCGTCTCACCGGCGGCCCAGCTCGTCACCGAACGGGACACCGCCTACCGGGCGTTGACCCGCGAGGCCCGCCGGCTGTACCGGCTGATGTCCCTGGCACCCGCCCCGGTGGACCGGCCGACCATCGCCGCGCTGGCCCGCCGGCACCCCGAGCGGATCACGAGGCTGCTGGACCAGTTGGCCGCCGCCGCGTTCGTGATCGGCGCCCCCGGCGACCGGTACGAGGTCCGTCCGTTGCTCGCCGCGAACGCCCGCCTGCACCTGCGCGACGCCGACCCGGCCCGTTCCCGGGTCGCCGCACAGGCTCGGCTCACCCGGCATCTGGCCCGGCGGGCGGAACGGCACGCCGCCAACCTGGCCGTGCTGGGCTCACCGCCGGACCGGGAGTGGTTGCTGCCGCTGGACGACGACCCGTACGGCTGGTTCGACCTGCACCAGGAGTTGCTGCTCGCGGTCGTCCGGGTGCCCGCCGGGGCGGCCGAGACGCTGCCCCGACGGGTACGCCGGTGGTGGTTCCGGTTGGCCGTGGCGCTGTGCGGGTGGCTGGCGCACGTCGAACGGCTCGACGAGTGGGAGCAGGTGTGCCGTACGGTCCTGGCCACCCCGACGGCCGACGACCGACCGGAGATCGCCGGCTGGGCGCACAACGAGCTGGGCGTGCTGCGCCGACGTCGACACGATCCGCAGGGCGCGGCGGCGGCGCTCACCCTCGCGGTGGCCGAGCGCGGCCGGCGGGGCACCGCCCAGGCCCGGATGAACCTGGGCCTGGCCCTGCTCGATCTGGGGCAACTCGACGACGCGGTGGAGCACCTGGAGCTGTCCCGCCGGCACCGCTCGTCCGCGGACCGGGCCGGGCACGCCCTCACCCAGCTGGGCCTCGGCGCGGCGCAGCTGGCCCGGGGCGAGCTGGACGCCGCGCACCACCATCTGGTGCGGGCGGCGAACACGTTCCGGTCGGTGGGTGACGCGCGCGGTTACGCCGCCGCGCTGACCAACCTGGTGCTGGTGCACGCCAGCCTCGGCGAGCACCTGGACGCGGCGCAGGCGTGGCGGGCCGCCCTGCGCGAGTACGAGTCGGTCAACGACCCGACCAGCCGGGCCGCCGCGCTGCTCAACGCCGGGGCGACGCTGCTGACCAGCGCGCCGGGACAGGCGCGGACGGCGTACGAGCTGCTGGCCGAGAGTCGACGGCTGCGCGAGGACGTCCGGCCCACAGCGGGGCTGGGACGTACCCTGCTCTATCTGGGCGACGCCGCCGCCGCGCTGGGCGACCGGGCCGACGCGCGGCGGCTGTGGGCGGACGCGGCGGCGGTGGCCGAGGAGGTCGGCGACGACCGGGCGCTGACCGCCGCCGACGGACGCCTGGTACCCGACGTCGAAGCGCCGCCGGCCACCCCCTGAGCGGTGTGTCCCCCCGGGTCGGCGTGATGTCGATCGCTCGTCGTGGCCGGTGGCGTGGGTCTGGGAGAGTGTGTGACCGTGGACGCTCTCTCGGTACGGGGACTCAGCCGCAATTTCGGCAACCTGGTCGTGCTCGACGACGTGACCTTCACGCTGCCGCCGGGCCGGATCGCGGTGGTGCTGGGCCCCAACGGCAGCGGCAAGACCACCCTCCTGCGCTGCGTGGTGGGCGCCGACCGGCCGGACGAGGGCGAGGTGCGGGTGCACGGGTACCGGGCCGACGAGACCGACCCGCAGGTGCGCTCGCTGGTGGCCGCCGCCCTGGACGACATCGACTTCTTCCCCGACCTGTCCGTGGTCGAGCACCTGGAGCTGGTCGCGTACGCCCACGGGGGCAGCGCCGAGCCGGTCGAGGAGGTGCTCACCGAGCTGGGCCTGGAACCGGCCCGTGACCAGCTCCCGGTCACCCTGTCCAGCGGGCAGCGCCGCCGGCTCGCGCTGGCGTCCTGCTTCGTCCGGCCGCGCCGGGTGCTGATCCTGGACGAGCCGGAGCAGCGCCTCGACGTCGCCGGACGGCAGTGGCTCGCCGACCGGCTGCGGCGCGAGCGCGACGCCGGCACGACCGTGCTGATGGCCTCGCACGACCCGGAGCTGATCGACGCGGTCGTGGACGAGCGGATCGAGATCGGCCGGTGACGGCCGCGCCGACCACGATCGCCGAGGCGCCGGCCGGGCTGCCCACGGCCCGGCAGGTCCGTACGCACCTGCGCCGCGCCCGGCGCCGCCACCACGAACACTCGCTCGGCGACGTGCTGGGCGACGCGTACGTCGTGGTCCTGTTCCTGGGCATGTACGGCTGGTTCGGGATCAGCGCCAGCCGCAGACTGCTCGACTCCCCCGCCGTGGGCCAGGCCGAGCCGGGCGTGCGGTGGTGGCTGGCCCTCGCCACGCTGCTCGCCGGCACCGGGCTCGTCTGGCGCGGCCTGCGGGCGTTCGGCCCGCTGCTGGTCACCCCGGCCACGCAGAGCTGGGTGACCAGCGCGCCGATCGATCGGCGGGCCTGGTTGGCGCCGCGCCTCGCGATCCTGCTGACGGGCGCCGCGGTGGGCACGGCCGCGCTCGGGGTGGCGGTGGCGGCGCTCGGCGGGGTCAGCGACCCGGCGGCCCTGGGTTGGGCGGCCGTCGCCGGCGCGGGGTGGGGCACCGCTGCGCTGGCGCTGAGCGTCGTGGCCCAGAGCAGCCGGGCGGGGCGGCGGTGGCCGGCCCTGGCCGGCGCGGTCCCGATGGCGGTCGCGGCCGTCATCACCGCCGTCGTGGTGCTCACCGGCCGCCTCGGCGAGGGACTGCCCCGTCCGTCGGCGACGCCGACGATCGCCCTGGTCGCCGTCGCCGTGCCGCTCGCGGTCGTCGCCACGGTGCTGGCGGTACGCGCGCTGCCCCTCGTCGACCGGGCCACCCTGACCACCGGCGCGCAGTTCGCCAACGCCGCCGCCACGGCGACGATCCTGCTCGACCCGAGCCTGCTGGCCGGCCTGGTGGAGAGCCGTCGTTGGCGGCGCGTCGGCCGGGTCCGCAGCAGCCGGTTCCTGCCCGGTCCGGGCTGGTGGGCGTTGCTCCAGGCGGACGTCCGACGGCTGCGCCGGCACCCCAGCGCCCTGCTGATCTGGGTGGGTCTCGTCGGTGTCCAGTACGCGGCCGCGCTCGCCCTGCCCGGCCTGGCCGGGGCCGCGCAGGTGGTGTTCGCCTACCTCGCCGTCACCCGGCTCACCGGCGGGCTGCGCGCGGTCAGCCGGTCGACCGGGCTGCGTCGGGCGCTGGGCGGCAGCGACGCCCTCCTGCGGGGCATCCACGTGGTGGTGCCGGCCGTCGGCGCGGGCCTGTGGTGGCTGCTGACCGTGCCGAGCCTGCCCAGCGTCGACGCCGGCCCGGCCTGGCTCGCGCCGACGCTGGCGCTCGGGGTGGTGGCCGCCGCCTTCCGGGCCGGCACCCGCCCGCCGCTCGACTACGGCGGCGCGACGGTCAACACGCCGTTCGGGATGGTCCCGGTGGACCTGCTACGACAGGGTTTCCGAGGGCCGGCGCTGCTCACCGCGGTCGTCCTGCTCCAGTTCTTCGCGGGCTGAGCACCACGGCCGTCAGCCGTCCAGCCGACGGACCATGTTCATGATCGTTTCGAGCTGGGCGCCGCCCTTGATCGGGAAGTTCGTCGCACCCAGGTAGCCCCACCAGTCCCAACAGCCGTTCGGGTTGCTCAGGGCGGTGCCCGCCTGGGGATAGAGCACGATCAGGTTGTTGGTGTCGGCGTACTGGTTGAGGTTAGCCCGGTCGACGAAGGCCGTACCCACCGACCCGGCACCCTGCACACAGCCGTGCAGGGCGACCAGCAGCCGACACGACTGGCCGGCCGCGCACGCCGACGGGACGTACGCGTAGCCGTTGGCGTCCATGCTCAACCCGTTGGCCCAACCGTTGACGGCGAACGTGTTCTGGTCGAAGCGGACGAGCGTGCCGCCCAGCGCCCCCGTGTTCGGCGCGTTGACGCCGCCGAGCAGTTTGCGCAGCAGGGCGTTCTGCGGGTCGGTGCCGCAGTCGTTCAGGTAGGGCGACGCGGTCGCCGTACAACCCAGCGTGCCGTACGGGGTGACCCAGCTGTGACCGGCGGCCGAGCCGCTGTCGTACTGCACGCTGGCGCCGAAGCGCTGGTAGTAGCGGACCAGGTCGTCGGTGACGGACTTCTTGACGGCGGTGTCGTTGTTGCCGTGGAACACGTACACCGGATCACCCGAGAGATTGCCCACCGGGTCGACCCAGCCGTACGACGCCCAGGTGCGCGTGTACGTCTCCAGCGCCGGCACGTTCGTCGGGTAGATGTTGTCCCCGCAGCCGTAGAGCGCCTGGGCGACGGTGTTCTGCGAGCAGTAGTAGGGGCCGGCGGCGAAGACGGCGGCGCCCCGGATCCGGGACGAGTAGGCGATGTGCAGTTGGGTGGCCATGTAGCCACCGGAGGACACCCCTGCGACGTACACCCCGGAGACGTTGTAGGTGCCCAGCGACCCGGACACGGGTGGCCTGGTGGACGGGTTCGCGGCGTGGGCGGGGGCCGCGATGGTCAGGATCAGCAGCAGGACGGCGGTCAGGGCGGTGGCGGCTCTGCGCGGTGTGGTCATGGACGCTCTCCTCGGCAGCGCCGGCGGGGGCGTCGACGCGCGCCGAAGCTACCGTGACGCGGGCCACACCCGACATGAGCAGGACCGACATGCTTGTCGATGTCGGTGTGTGCGCCGACCACCCACGACGGCCACGGCGACGCGCCGGCCGATGGTCCATCCGGCCCCTGTCGAGCTGCCCCACAAATGGGGCAGCAGAGCAGTTGTCGCAGCTGTCATCCCCGTAACACCGCCGCGCGGACGGCGTCGGCGATTCGATGCAACGACGATCGCGTCGCTCAGGCGGTGTCGCCCGGGGCGAGGTGGCGGTAGCCCGGGATGGTCTCGGCGAACCAGCCGGCGACGCTGGCCAGGCCACGGTCGTTGAGCTGCGCGTCATGAATGGGGTACGCGGCCTCGGCGCCCACCGCCCGGGCGAAGCGGATCGCCTCGTCGAGGCGGAGCCAGGACCCCTGGGCGGGGACGAGCAGGGTGCGCACCGGCTCGTCCGGTACGTGCACGGAGTCGCCCGGGTGGTAGAGCCCGTCGCCGATCAGGTAGCCGAGGTTGGGACAGTCGGGCTGGCCTTCGTGGATCACGGCGTGCCGGCCGCCGTGGGCGCTCACCGTGATGCCGGCGGCGGTGAAGCGCTGTCCCGGGCGTACCCGGGTGACGGGCAGCGGGGCGAGGTCGGGCAGCCGGGCGCCCTCGGGGGCGTACACCGGCACGCCGAGTCCGGCCAGCCGCAGCACGTCCACGTGGTCGGTGTGCTCGTGGGTGACCAGGACGGCGTCCGCGCCGACCAGCGCGTACGGTTCGCTCCAGGTGCCCGGGTCGATCACCAGCACCCCACCGTCGTGCTCGACGCGTACGCAGGAGTGGGTGAACCGGGTGATCCGCATCCGGTGACGGTACGTCGCGCCCGGTCGGGGTACTGCCCGTCCATGCCCCAGCGATACGACACGTACCCCCGGATCGCCGTCGTCACCGGCGCGGACTCCGGCATCGGCAAGGCCAGCGCGGTCGCCCTGGCCGAGGCCGGTTTCGACATCGGCATCAGCTGGTACGGCGACGCCGACGGCGCCGAGCGGACAGCGACCGAGGTTCGCGCGGCCGGACGACGGTGCGAGGTCGCCGAGGCGGACTTCACCCGCCTGCCGGACGCGACGGCGGTGATCGACGACCTGGCCGACCGCTTGGGAGGCATCGGGGTGCTGGTCAACAACGCCGGCACCGGCGCCTCGACGCCGTTCGTCGACACCGGCTGGGAGCAGTGGCGCGAGGTGTTGGCGGTGGATCTCGACGCTCCGTTCCTGTGCGCGCAGCGGGCCGCGCGCCGGATGCGGGCCGTCGGCCTCGGCGGACGGATCGTCAACATCACCAGCGTGCACGAGCACGCGCCCCGGGTGGGCTCGGCCGCGTACTGCGCGGCGAAGGGCGGCCTGGGGTTGCTGACCCGGGTGATGGCTCAGGAGTTGGCCGCCGACGGGATCACCGTCAACGCCGTCGCGCCGGGTGAGATCGCCACGCCGATGACCGGGCAGGAGGACGTCGACCCGTTCACCCAGTCGCGGCCCGGCGTGCCGGTCGGACGGCCGGGTGACGCGCGGGAGGTGGCGGCCGTGGTCGCCCTGCTGGCCTCGCCCGCCGCCAGCTACGTCACCGGGGCGTCCTGGCCAGTCGACGGCGGCATGCTGCTGATGGGCCCGCAGGCCAGCGCACTCACCGACGACGACTGGCGTCGGATCCAGCCCTAGGTCCCCTCGACATGCGGACGATGTAGAGGAACTGGGCCCCGAACGCCGCGAGCGCGACCGCCACCCCGGCGACGACCATCAGCCAGTGCCAGCCCCCCACCATGCCGAGCACCAGGACGACGGCCGAACCGACGAGCGCCGCGTTGACCGCGCCCACGAGCGCGGCCGTGGTGAGCAGGAACTCCCAGCGTCCGGCCCGGATGCCCACCAGCTTGCGGGCCGCCTCCGCGCTGTCCTCGGACGCCACCGCGTCGACGAAGAAGTCGTGCTCGCTGGCGAGACGGTGGTGGTAGTAGGCGCGGATGCGCTGGATCCGCTTCATGTCCAGCGAGTTCTCCACGGTGGTCTCCACCAACCGCAGGAAGGTCAGCACCCCGATGACCACCAGGATCGGCAGCACCGCGCCCAGGTAGGGGCGGACCACCTGGTCGTTGCCGGCGGCGAAGCCGAGGCCGATCAGGGCCGCCGACAGCACGGACAGGAAGATGGTGGCACGGCCGGTGGCCTCGTCGATCGTGCCGGCCCGGGACGTCTGCAGGGCGTAGTGCTCGGTGTTGAGGACGCTCAACAGCGCCTTCTCGCGTTCCGCGTCGTCCACACCGTCACCGTCCGCGCTCGCCCGAGTCCGATACCGTCACCCTACGAGTGGTAGGGCGAGCACGGCCGACGAAACCGCCGGCCACGAACGGGACAGCGAGCGGCAAAGCCGGCACGTATCCTCCGCATCTCGGCGGGCCATGACGGAAGGGGACCGGATGCCCGAGTGGGCGGGTCGGGGCGACAGTGGCGGCCGGCAGCGCCGTGCCTTCGTCGTCGGTGGGGCGCTGCTCGGCGTCGCGCTCGTGATGCTGGTGGCCGCCTGGCGCAGCAGCGGCTTCCTCAGCGACCTGCTACTCAACATCGGCTCCAGCGTGGTCCTCGCCGCCATCTCGTACGTCATCTTCGACCCGCTGTTCGAGGAGGCCCGCCGGGCGCGGGTGCAGGAACACCTGAGCTTCGACCAGCACGCGTTCGTGGCCCGGCTGCACCGCTGCGCACGGCGGGTACGCATCCTGGACACCTGGACGATCCTGCTGGAGGACACGCACCGGGAGGAGACGCTGCGGGCGGTGCGAACCGCCCTCGCGAACGGCGCGCAGGTGCAGTTGCTCCTGCTGGACCCGGACTGCACGGCCGCCCAGCAGCGCTCGGAGGAGTTGGAACGGCAGCGGGTGGACGTGCCGCGCCAGATCCGTACCAACCTGCGCCACCTGGCGCTGTTCCACGACACCCTGGACGCCCGGTTGCAGCGCCGGTTGCAGGTGCGGCTCTACGACGCGTCCCCGTCGATCCAGCTCTACCAGTGGGACAGCCGGGCGCTGATCTCGTTCTTCCCGATCGGGAAGCTGTCGTTCAACGTGCCGCAGCTCGAGGTCGACATGGACAGCCCCTGGGGTGGGTTCGTGCACGCCCGCTTCGAGGAGCTTTGGGAGCACGAGCAGGCAACCGTCAACCTGGAGCGGTACTGGTCCGTCGCCGTCACGCTGCGCCACGACGACTCCGACGTCATCGAGATGCGGGTGCCCTACGTGAGCGTGGAGGGGCAGCACTACGTCGACTGCGGCGGGTTCCGGGTCACCGGGCCGCTGACCGTCCGGGCGGTGCTGCCACCGCGTACGCCGGGCGGCGCCCCGGCCGTGTTCGCGCTGGCGGAACCGGTCGACGGGGACCCCACGCCCGCGGCCACCGTGCGGAGGCACTTCGATCAGAAGTACGGCGATGCGCAACGGGAGATCCGCCGGCTGGTGCCGCCGCCGGGCGGTTCGCGTACCCCCGATCCTCGCTCCGCGGCCGCCAGCGACGCGCACGGACGGTGACCCCGGCGGGTGCCGGGACCACGGCCCCCGCGACAATGGGGTCGCCGCCCCGACCGCCAGGAGGACCGCTTCCGTGTCGACGCAACCCGTGCCGCCCGGGCCGGCGCGTCTCGCCGCCGACTGCGCGCGCTGCTTCGGGTTGTGCTGCGTGGTGCCGGCCTTCGCCGCGTCGGCCGACTTCGCCATCGACAAGCCGGCCGGGCGCGCGTGCCCGAACCTGCGTCCGGACCACCGCTGCGGCATCCACACCGAGCTGCGGGAGCGCGGGTTCGCGGGCTGCACCGTCTTCGACTGCTTCGGCGCCGGGCAGCAGGTCGCGCAGGTCACCTTCGGTGGGCGGGACTGGCGGGACGCTCCGGAGACCCTGCCGGCGATGGCCGAGGCGTTCCGGGTGCTGCGTCCGCTGCACGAACTGCTCTGGTATCTCACCGAGGCGCTGTCGCTGGGCCCGTCGACCGGGCTGCGCGCCGAGCTGGACCGAGCCCGCGTCGAGATCGCCGGGCTCACCGAGGGCGATCCGGCCCACCTGGGGACCGTGGACGTCGACGCGCACCGGGCCCGGGTCAACCCGCTGCTGTCGCGCGCCAGCGAGGCGGCCCGCGCCCCCGGGGGCCTCGACCGGCGGGGCGCCCACCTCTTCGGCGTCGACCTGCGCCGGACCGACCTGCGCCGGGCGAACCTGCGCGGCGCGCTGCTGATCGGCGCCGACCTGCGCGGCGTGGACCTCGCCCTGGCCGATGTCACGGGCGCGGACCTGCGCGGGGCCGACCTACGCGGCGCGGACCTGCGGACGACGCTGTTCCTGCACCAGGCGCAGCTCGACGCCGCGCGCGGCGACGCTCGCACGGCCCTGCCGGCGACGCTGACCCGGCCGGCGCACTGGACGGCGCTCGCGCTCACACCGGTGCGCGCCCCCGCTCCGAGCCGCCGTGGGCGGCGGCGCTGACGACGGTACGAGGTCCGCGTCCGCCTGCGGTCCCTGCGCCTGCCGCACGCCGCGCCGCAGGCGACCCCGGTCATCCAACCGGCGGCCGCCGCCGGACGAGGTTTCGCAGGTGACGACGCCGGGTAGCCACGGCCGACGCGGACCGGCATCGACGGGAGGCACGGCGTGGGCTACCGAAAGCGCGACGGTGAGCTGCCGGGCGACCCGCAGCACAGCGAGGACGAGGCCGGGCAGGTGCCGTTGGTGCAGGTCGAGGCGGACACCGAGGTTCCCGCGCCGGCGGACACCGACGAACGGCCGGACATCGTGACCGAGGGCGACAACTCGGGTGTCGCCGGTGGCTCGTCCGGCAGCAGCGGCGGCGGGTCGAGCATGCCCGGCCACCCCGACGCGACCCGCCGGGGCTAGGGCCTGGGGCCGGCCAGCGCCGCGCGCGCCTCGGTCATGCCCTTGTTGGCCAGGCCGTCCGCGCGCTCGTTCTCCGGGTGACCGTTGTGCCCCTTGACCCACAGCCAGGTGACCTCGTGGCGCTCGCAGGCCGCCTCCAACCGCTGCCACAGGTCGGCGTTCTTCACCGGCTGCTTCGCGGCGGTACGCCAGCCGTTGCGCTTCCACGACGCCAGCCAGCTCGTGATGCCGTTGCGGACGTACGTGCTGTCGGTGTGCAACTCGACGGTGACCGGCCGGTTCAGGCTCTCCAACGCCTGGATGGCCGCCATCAGCTCCATCCGGTTGTTGGTCGTCGGCGTGGCCTCGCCACCGCACAGCTCGCGCTCGTGATCGCCGTAGCGCAGCAGCGCCCCCCAGCCGCCCGGCCCGGGGTTGCCGCTGCACGCCCCGTCGGTCCAGATCTGCACGCCCCTGCCCTCCGCCATGGCAGGCAACCTACCGGGCGGCGGCCCCGTGCCGCCCGGTCGGGGGCCGCCACGCCGGGACCGGACGCACTAGGGTCTGCCGGATGGATCGACACGTCGCGTTCGACCGTCTGCACAACTTCCGCGACCTCGGTGGTTACCGCACCGACGACGGGCGTACCGTCCGCTGGCGGTTGCTCTACCGCTCGGACTCGCTGGGCAAGTTGGCGGACGCCGACCTGGACCGGTTCCAGGCCCTCGGTGTCGACACGGTGATCGACCTGCGGTACCCGTGGGAGATCGCCGCCCGGGGTCGGGCGCCGCAGATCGACGGGCTGGCCTGGCACAACCTCAGCATCGAGCACCGCACCTACGACCAGGCGACGATCGACCCCACGGTCGACCCGTGGCGTTACCTGGCCGACCGGTACGCGGAGGTAGCCGAGGACGGGGTAGCCGAGCTGCGGCAGGCCCTGGAGGTGGTGGCCGCCGCCGACACTCCCCTGGTCTTCCACTGCGCGTCCGGCAAGGACCGCACGGGCCTGCTGGCCGCGCTGCTGCTGGCGCTGCTGGGGGTCGACGAGGAACAGATCGCCGCCGACTTCGCGCTCACCGAGCTGGCCACCGAACGCCTCGTCGCCGACTGGAAGGCGCTGAACCCGGACCGTGAGCTGCTCTGGCCCGCGTACGGCCGCGCTCCCGAGGCCATCATCCGGCACTTCCTGGCCGACCTGACCGCCACGTACGGGTCGGTGGTGGGCTACGCCACCGACCGGCTCGGCGTGGACGAGGCGTTGATCGCCCGGCTGCGCGACCGCCTCCTCACCGGGTGAGGCCGGTGACGTGACTGTCGAGGACCGGGTCAGGTCTGCGGCTCGGCCACGGGCGGACCGCCCGCCACGGCGGCCGGGACGGCCGGAGCGGGACGGGCGGGGCGGAGTCGGTCGCGGACGCGGTGCGCGGCGTCGGCGGCCGTGGCGGCGATCATCGGCAGGAGCCGGGTCGAGTTCATGATCGCGATCTCCTCGGCCGGGGTGGTGACGCCGTCGAGGAAGCGCAGGACCCGCTCGGGCGGGTTGCGGTCGAAGAGCCGGTCGAAGAAGTCCGGACCGCCGACGCCACCGGAATCCAGCGCGCGCAGCGCCACCGCGTCCATCCAGCGGTGCCGGCCCGGGTACGCGGGGGCCGGCACCGGCGGGCGGCCGGCGGCGAGCGCGCGGGCCACCTGGTCGGCCTGGCGGTGCATCGCCGAGAAGGTGAAGCCGGTGGAGGGACGGGTCGCGCCGCCGGCCGTGCCGAGGCGTACGACGCGGGGCGAGGGCCGGGCCGGAAACGGCGCGTCGGTCATCGGGATCACCCCGTTCTCGACCTCGCGAACGCGCAGCCCGCCCGGGTCGAGCCCGAGCAGGTCGCGGTAGCCGGCCAGCGCCGTGTCGTACCCGGCGTCGGTGAGCAGGTCGGGCGAGAACTCGGTGTACTCGACCAGGGCGTACCGGTCGCTGACCGGGAGCACGTACCCGAAGGAGACGCCCCGGGCCGGCTGCGGGGTACGGAAGTCCATGAGGACCGCCCGTCGCGGGTCGAACACCGGCCGGTCGGCCTCCAGCCACCAGCCACGGAAGTGCTGCAACCACGTCGTACGGCCGGCGCGGGCCGGTGGACGGGGGCGCGAGTCGAGCGCCCAGCCGGCCCGGATCTCACGCCCGTCGCCGGTCCGCACGACCACCCCGGTGCCGTGGTCGTGGACCGCGTCGGCGGGTGCCGCGATCCGGACGGCGTCCAGCCGGCGCTCGGCCTCGGCAGCCCGGTCGTAGACCGGGCCGGAGCGCAGCATGGCGTACCGCAGCGGGGTCAGGTCCAGGACGCGGCGTCGCGCCGCCGTCGCCACCTCGACCTGGCGCCAGCTCGCGCTGAGCAGCGGGTCAAGGTCGGTGTCGGGGTGGCCCCAGAACGCCCAGGTGCGGTCCTGGCCGCGCCGGCGGACCGGGTCGACGACGGCGATCCGCAGGTCCCGGGCGCCGTGCCGGTCGAGCGCGGCGAGCACCAACGAGGCGGCACCCCCACCGCCGAGCAGCGCGAGATCAACGTCAAGCCGGGTCACCCGCACCACGCTCCCACACCGCACCGCGATCTTGCAGTTGCGGTGGCGACATACCGGGCAGGGCACGCATGTCGGCGACCGAAAGTGCAAGATCGGCGCAATCTTGTCGGCCCGCACCAGGACCCGCCTTCGGGTGAACACGTGACGGCAACGAAGGTTTCTCATTTTCACCTGATCGGGGTCCCAACCCACCTAGTGTTGGGCACACCGGTGCTAGTCACGGAGTTGGCCACCCGAACGACGTCCCACGCAGTCAGCGGACGAAAAGTGAGGGAAGACGCGTATGAAGGTCTCAACAGCACTCTGCTCGGCGGCGCTCGGCGTGGGTCTCGGCACGCTCCTGCTGCCGGGCGCCGCACTGGCCGACACCGTCGTGTCACCGGCCACCACCCCGGTCGGAGGAACCGTCGTGCTCACCGCGACGACCTGCAACCCGAAGTCGGGCGACGTCATCTTCCGGGTCACCGGACCCAACCGCGACCAGAACGTCCGATCCACCACGGCCGCCGCAGGCGGTGGGCTCAGCGCCGAACTGTTCACCGCCGGGTTCACCCTCGGCACCTACACGGTGGCCGCGACCTGCGGCGACGGCAGCTCGGCGGGCAGCGCCACCTTCACCGTCACGCCGATCGGCGGCGCCCCCGCCGGCTCGGGCGGCGACAACCACAACGGGCGCGACGCGGGCGCGCTCGCCGCCGGGGGCACCCTGCTCGGCACGGCCGCCGCGGGCGCGGTGCTACTGGTACGCCGACGCCGCCCGGTGTCCACCGTCGCCTGACCGGCGACTGCTCCATCCCAAGAGGTCGGGTGCCCGTGCCGGTACGACCGGCGCGGGCACCCCGACGAGCCCCTACGGAGGTGCGCACGTGTGGTGGCGGCGAAGCCTGCCGGCCGTGGTCGCCCTGCTCGGCGTCACCGGGCTGGGGCTGATCACCGTCGGCCTCACCGCCGACCCGGAACGTCCCCCCGCGCCATCGGTCGACGCGCCGAGCCGCACCCGTCCCGCGCCGGACCTGGCCCCACTCCCCCACGCGGCGCCCGTCCGGGTGCGGATCCCCGCCATCGACGTACGCGCCGAGATCGTCCCCGTCGGCGCCGATGCCGCCGGGGTACTGGAGGTCCCGCCGCTGGACAAGCCGACCCTCGCCGGCTGGTACCGGCACGGGGTGAGCCCCGGCGAGACCGGCAACGCCGTCCTGGTGGGACACGTCGACTCCCCGGCCGGACCGGCGGTCTTCTTCGACCTCGGACGGCTGCGCGCCGGCCAGGAGATCCAGGTCACCCGGGCCGACGCGCGGGTCGCCACGTTCACCGTGGACAACGTCCAGGCGTACCCGAAGGACCGCTTCCCCAGCGGCCTGGTCTACGGCTCAGCGGACGTCGCCGGACTACGCCTGATCACCTGCGGCGGCCGCTTCGACGACGCGACCGGCAACTACGTGGACAACATCGTCGTCTTCGCCACCCGCACCGCCTGAGGTGAGAACCCGGCTGTCGGACGCCGGACGCCGCTGGGCAGAATCCGGTGGCACCATGCCCTGCGAGCACCGTGGCCGCGACGGTGCGCGGGAGGGGGGCGCGTCGTGGATCAGCGAGCGGTACGGGACCGGGCCGGTCGGGGCGTACGCGCCCTGGCCCGTCGACTGCTGGGCCGTCCCGGCGGTGACACTCGGACGCCCCGCCGGTCCAACCCGGACGCCGTGGTCGACTGCGCCGTGTACGTCAGGGGTCGCCGCGAGCCGGGCCGACCACACTACGACGACGCGTACGCCCGCGCCCGGCGTGGCCGCGACGCCTTCGTGTGGCTCGGGTTGCACGAGCCGGGGCCGGCGGTGCTCGCCGCGGTGGGGCGCACCTTCGGCCTGGACGAGCTGACCGTCGAGCAGGCGCTCGCCGACGGGCACCGGCCCACGGTGCAGCGGCACGGGTCGGTCACCCTGCTGGTGCTGCGCACCGCCGGGTACGTGGAGCACGCCGAGCTGACCGACACGTCCGAGGTGATCGACACGGGTGACGTGATGGTGCTGCTCGGTGACCGGTTCGCCGTGACCGTGCGGCACGGCGCGGCCGGGGCGCTGCGCGACGTCCGGGCCGACATCGAACGCCGGCCGGAGCTGCTGGCCGCCGGTCCCTGGGCGGTGGCGTACGCGGTCTGCGCCCGGATGGTCGACACGTACCTGGAGGTGGCCGGGCACGTGGAGCGCGACCTGGAACGCGTCGAGGAGGCGGTCTTCGCCCGCGACCGGTCGGCCGACATCCAGCACATCTACCAGCTCAAGCGGGAGGTGGTGGAGTTCAAGCGGGCCGTGCTCCCGCTACAGACGCCCCTACGGACGTTGCTCGACCCGACCGGCGACGGACCGCCGCGCGCTCTGCACCGCTGGTTCGTGGACGTCGACGGTCGACTGGGCCGGGCCGTGGACCGGGTGGCCGCGTACGACGACCTGCTCACCTCGATCGTCCAGTCCCGCCTGGCGCAGCTCGCCGTCGAGCAGAACAACGACATGCGCAAGATCGCGGCGTGGGCCGCGATCGCCGCCACGCAGACCGGCATCGCCGGCGTCTACGGCATGAACTTCGACCACATGCCCGAGCTGGCCTGGCGCTACGGGTACGCGGGCGCGCTGGCCCTGATGGCGGTAACCGCGCTAGCCCTGCACCGCCTGTTCCGCCGCTCGGGCTGGCTCTGACCCTTCCCCGCGATCTTGCACTTTCGGTCGCCGATATGCACCCTTCTGCCGGCAATGCGGCGACAGTAAGTGCAAGATCGACGGCGGATCAGGCGCGGCCAGCGGGTCAGGCGCGGTCAGCGGGTCAGGCGCGGCCAGCGGGTCAGGCGCGGTCAGCGGGTCAGGCGCGGTGGCGCCTCAGGAAGGCGCGGATGCGTTCGCGGGGACGTTCGGTCAGCTCCGGGCCGTGGGTGAACGCCGCGATGTCGTACTCCAGCTCCCCGAACACGTGGGCGGTCTGCCGCGTCATCCGGAAGTCGCTGCACAACAACTTCGGCGCCCAGCGCACGCCGAGCACGTTGAACAGCGCGTCCCCGGTGATCAGCAGTCGGGTCGGCTCGTGCAGCAGCGACACGTGACCGGGCGAGTGCCCGGGGGTGTGCACCACCCGCAGGCCACCGCCGACGTCGAGCACGTCACCGTCGGCGAGCGGCTGCGCCACCCGTACGGCCGGAAATTTGCCGCCGGCAACCCGGGTGAAGAACCGGCCGCCGGTCACCGCCGGGTCGACGGGCGGATTGTGGCCGCCCTCGGCGTACGGGACGTCGGCGGCGTGCGCGGCGACCGGCGCGCCGGTACGGCGGGACATCTCCGCCGCCCCGCCCGCGTGGTCGGGGTGCGCGTGGGTGAGCACGATGCGGGTGACGTCCGCCGGCGTCCTGCCCATCGCGGCGAGCCCGGCCACGATCCGGGCCGGGGCCTTGGCCAGCCCGCAGTCGACGAGCGTCACGCTGCCGTCGTCGTCGACGAAGGCGTACGAGTTGACGGCCGAGCGCCCCACGGTGGGGATGCGCCAGACGTTCGGGGCGATCGACACCGCCGGGGCACGCGTCATGCCCGGCAGTCTAGAGACGATCGTCAACCATCAGTGCCCGGTCGACGACCGGACGGCCGGTCACCGGGGCCGCCCGGTGGTGCGGCAGGATGGCCGGGTGGGCAAGGCGGGACGAGGCCGGCGGGCGAACGCGACGACCGGCGGGCTCTGCCCGTGCGGCACCGGTCGGGCGTACGCCGACTGCTGCTCCCCCGCGCACGGTGACGCCGCCCCGGCGCCGACCGCCGAGGCGTTGATGCGCTCGCGGTTCAGCGCGTTCGCCCTGGGTGACACCGACTACCTGCTGCGCAGCTGGCACTCCTCGACCCGGCCGGAGCGGCTGGAGCTGGACCCGGCCCAGCGGTGGATCCGGCTGGAGATCGTCGAGACCGAACGCGGTGGCCTGCTCGACGCCAGCGGCACCGTGACGTTCCACGCCCACTACCGCGAGGCCGGTCAACCGGGCACGTTGACCGAACGCAGCCGCTTCGCCCGCGAGGACGGCCGCTGGGTCTACCTCGACGGCGTGCAGTCGTAACGGAGGCGACCGGCCGGCCGGGCGCGTACCGGATGGTCCGCCGGCTCGCCCGGGCCGCCGGCGTCGCGACCTGGGCGACCGCCGCCGGGCCGCGCTCAGCCCGGCCCGCGCGCGGCGACGCCGCCGCTCACGGCCGCGGCGCGCCGGCGGCGGATCAGCAGCGCCAGCGCCATGATGAGGTACGCCCCGGCGGCCACCGCGAACGCGACCGCGTTGCCGGCCAGCGTGGCAACCAACCCGTACCCGGCGTACGTCCCGATGATCAGCACGTCGGTGAGCATCCCGGCCAGCGAGGTGACGGTGGCACGGCTGCCGCCGGTGATCCGGGCCTGTAGGCGCGCGTCGGCCAGCACGGTGGCCAGCTGCGCGGCGGCGAACGCCACCGCGAGCAGCACGAAACCACCCGGATGCCGGACGAGTGCGCCCCCGGCCAGCGCCACGGCGACAAGTGCCAGCAGCGCGGCGTAGCCGCGACGGCCGAGCCGTTCGCCCACCGGGACGAGCAGCCCGCCCACGGTCACGCCGGCCCACAGCAGCAGGAGCAGCAGCGGCACCGCCTGCGCGCCGACGCCGGTGTCCAGGGCCAGCAGCGGCGTGTACTCGTCAAGCGCCCCCCAGTCGGCGGCCACCACGGCGACCAGCAGCACGGCGGCTCGCACGGGTGGCCGCGTACGGACCTGCCGCACGCCGGCCCGCAGCGTCTCGGACCAGGTCAGCTCGTCGTCGTGGTCGTCCGGGTCGTACGCCGCGATCGGCGACGCGTCGTCGTCCGGTGCGACGCGCGGCGACGCGGCGGACGGCGCGACAGGCGATCGGCGGTGTTCGGGGAACCGGGTGGCGACGGTCGCGGCGAGCAGGCAGGCGAGCACGCTGCCCGCGCCGACCGCCGGGTACCCACCGGCGGCGAACACCGGGCCGGCGAGCACCCCGGTGACCACCACGCCGAGCACACCCGCCGTACGCGCGCGGCCGAGCACGCGGGCGTACCGGTCGCTGGCGTCGAGGCGGGCCAGCTCGGTCCAGACCAGCGCCTCGAGCGCGCCGGACACCAACGCCCCACCCGCGCCCCAGAGCAGGAACCCGACCGCGAAGGCCGGGTACGACGGGAGCAGCACCCAGAGCGTGTAGCCGACGGCGGTCACGAGCGGGGCGAGGCACAGCAGCAGCCGTCGGGACACCACGTCGGCCCACGCGCCGGACGGCACCTCGAACAGGATGCCGGCGGCCGACCAGATGACGAACAGCGACGAGATCTGCCCCACCGACAGGCCGGTGTCGGCGAAGAGCACCACGTACAGCGGGTAGAGCAGGACGAGGTCACTGAGGAACGCGTACCCGTAGAGGGTCGCCGAGAGGCGGCGCACCGCCAGGTCGGGCACGCGCGAGGCGAGACGGATCATGGGGCCTTCCCGTGGGAGTGGAGACGGACACCGGACGTGCGGTGCCCGTGGCGGCCCACGGGTGCGGCCTACGGGGCGGGATCAATGTCGCCAGGTCATGTCGGCGATGGTAGACCGGCCGCGCCGACGCCGGCCAGGCGTTTCGACGGCCAGGCGTCTCGACGGCCAGGTCACTCGACGGCCGGCGAGACGCGGAGCGGGGCGGGATCCCGGTGGATCCCGCCCCGCTGGCCCGTCGCTCGGCCCGACCCGGCTCAGCGCCGGTCAGGGTCCACCGGCGGGATGACCGTCGTGGCCTCGCTGTCGTCGCTGGTGCGCTGGCCGGGCACGGCGCCACCGCTGATCACCTGGGTCGTGTCGCCGTCCCGGCGGGGACCCACCACCTGCGTCGTGTCGTCGGTGGCCTGCCGGGCTCCGGCGGCGTCGACGTCCGTCCGGGCGACGACCTGGGTGGTGTCGTCCGTCGACGACCGCGCCGGCGTGGCGTCCGGGTCGGACGGCCGGGTGACCACCTGCGTGGCCTCTGGGTCGGAGAGGTGGGGCGTCACCTGTGCGGCGTCCGCGTCGGACGGCCGGGTGACCACCTGCGTGACCTCGGGGTCGGACTGGCGGGAGGTCACCGGCGTGGCGTCCGCGTCGGCCGGCCGGGGGACGACCTGCGTGGCGTCGCTGTCCGAGGACCGGGTGGTCACCTGCGTGGTGTCCGCATCCGACGGGAGCGTCGTCGCCGACGTGCTTCCCGCCGCGAAGGGGCGACCCACGGCCGACGCGCGGTCCGCGTCGGCGCGGGCGGCGGACGACCGGGCCGCTTCGGCCTCGGCGCGGGCGGCTTCGGCGCGCGCAGCCTCGGCGCGGGCGGCTTCGGCGCGCGCAGCCTCGGCGCGGGCGGCTTCGGCCTCGGCCTCGGCGCGAGAGGCGCGGTAGGCGCGGGCGTGCGTGGCGATCAGCTGCGACTCCTGCTCGGCGCGGGTCAGCCACGACTCCCAGCGATTCTGCATCGGACGGATGAGGCCGCCACCGACTCCGACCACGAGGATGCCGCCGACCGTGGCCAGCACGGCGATCAGCACCGGGGTGGTGACCGCGGTGGCCACGCCGATCTGGTTCAGCGCGGCGATGACGCCCAGGCCGAGGATGAACACCGAGGCGATGCCGGCCAGCGCCCGGCCGTACGACAGCCCGCCGAGCGCGCCGCCGATGATGTCCTTGACGGCGTTGGCGATGGCGGCGGCGACCACGACGATGACGATCGCGACGAACGCGCGGGGCAACCACGCGACCACGGCGGTGATGAGGTCCGAGATCGGGTTGGGCCCCCAGATGCCGAAGGCGAGCTGGAGGGTGAGCAGCAGCACGGCGTAGTACACGAGCTTGGCGACGATGTCGCTCGCGTCGTACCGGGAGCGGTTCAGGGCCCGACGGATGCCGCCGCGCTCGACGGCGCGGTCGAAGCCGACCCGTTCGAGGACCTTCTCCACGATCTTCAACACGGCCTTGGCGATGAGCCATCCGGCCACCAGGATCGCCAGGAAGGCGACGGCCTTGGGCAGGAAGAGCATCACCGAGCGGAGGGCGTCGCCCACCGCGTCGCTGACGTTGTCACTCATATTGGTCATTCCTTAAGGGGCAGCGCGGACAGTCCGCCCCGACCTACCCCCACCAGCGGACACGGAAACGCGTCTGGCTCTGGCGCGCGGCCGGGTCTGGCAATATTCTCCGTGATGCGTGCGGCCATTGGAGCTACTTTTCACCCCCGCCGTCGGCCGCAGGAGGAGATGTCATGCACGTCGAGCATTCCGAAGTGGACCGCCGGACACTGCTGCGCGCCGGTCTCGGCGCGGCCACGGTCGCCGTCGTCGGAAGTGAACTCGCCTTTGCCGGCGCGGCCCAGGCCGCTCCCGGGGAGGACCTGGACTGGATCATCGGCTGCGACGAGTGGGGCGCCCGCCCACCGGCGGACCCGCTGTCGGTCAGCGCCATCGCCACCAACAAGATCATCGTGCATCACATGGCCTTCCCGAACGTCACCGACTACTCCCGCGAGCAGGCGGTCAAGCTGGCCCACGACTGCCAGGACCTGCACATGGACGGCAACGGCTGGTCCGACACCGGCCAGCACTTCACGGTGAGCCGGGGCGGCTACGTGCTGGAGGGCCGCCGGGGCAGCCTGGAACGCCTCGAAGCCGGCGACCGCCAGATGATCGCGGCGCACTGCCCGGGTGAGAACGGCCGGGCCATCGGCATCGAGAACGAGGGCACCTACGTCACCGAGACCCCACCGCAGGCGCTGACCGACTCCCTGGTCAAGCTCTGCGTGGCGATCTGCCGGCAGTACGGCCTGCACGCGTACGACATCTTCGGCCACTGGGACTTCCGCACCACCGAGTGCCCGGGCGCCGCCTTCTACCGGCAGTTCCCCGAGCTGCGGCGGCGCGTGCACGCCGCCCTCGGCACCGCGCTCGGTGACGTGCCGGCCCGCCGCTGGCCCGACCTGTGGCGGTTCGTCAACTCGCCGTCGGTCCGGGTGGTGCAGCACCTGCTGGCCTTCCGCGGCTACGCCGTGACGGTCAGCGGCACGTTCGACGCCGCGACGGTGGCCGCCGTGCAGGACTGGCAGGCCCGCAACGGCATCGCCGTGGACGTGGACGCCACGCTCACCACGCCGACCTGGGAGACCCTGGCGCCGGAGTTGGACCAGCACGCCGCCGGCGCGCCCGTCACGGCCGTCCAGGAGATCCTCGCGACCAAGGGGTACGCCGTCACCGCCACCGGGGCGTACGACCACGCCACCCGCCGGGCCGTGCAGGACGTCCAGGCGCTGCACGGGCTCCCGCGCGACGGCAAGCTCAGCACCAGCACCTGGTGCGTGATCGTCGGCGGCATGGTCCGCCAGTCGTTCAAGCGCCACTGACCCGAGGTCCCGGAGGCGGCCCGGCGTCGGTCCGCGTCGCCTCCGGTACGGGCGCGCCTCGTTGTCCACCCGCCCACTGCCTGCCACGATGGCGCTGACCAGGGCAGAAGGAGGGTGCTGTGCAGTCGCGACTCAACCCGTACCTCAACTTCCCGGGCACCGCCCGGGCGGCGATGGAGTTCTACCACCGCGTGTTCGGCGGTGAGCTGAGCGTGACCACGTTCGGTGAGTTCGGCACCACCGAGCCGGGTCTGGCCGACCAGGTCATGCACGCGCGCATCGAGTCCACGAAGGGCTTCGTCCTGATGGCCTCGGACACCGCGCCCGGCATGAACCACGTTCCCGGCACCAACATCGCCATCTGCCTGAGCGGCGACGACGCGGACGAGCTGCGCGGATACTGGGAACGCCTGTCCGCGAGCGGGTCGGTGACCACACCGTTGGAGAAGCAGATGTGGGGCGACGAGTACGGCATGTGCATCGACGCGTACGGGATCGCCTGGCTGGTCAACATCACCCAGCCGGCGGCCTGAGCAGCGCGATGTCGACGGCCGACCGGTTTGGCCGACGGCGTGGGCGGAAAGACTGCCCGGCATGACCTGGGCCCGTCGAGCCGTACCCGCCGTCGCCGCCGCGGTGGCGGCCCTCGCCGCACGCGACCTGATTCAGCGCGACCACGCGCTGCTGCGCAACTTCCCGGTGCTGGGCCGCGCCCGGTACCTGCTGGAGGCGATCGGGCCGGAGCTGCGCCAGTACATCGTGGCGGGCAACAACGAGGAGCGCCCGTTCACCCGGGACCAGCGCCGCTGGGTGTACGCGTCGGCCAAGCAGGAGAACAACTACTTCGGCTTCGGTACGGACAACGACATCGAGTACAGGCCCGGGTACCCGATCATCAAGCACCGCACGTTCGGCCGAGCCGTGCCACCGTCGTCGCCGACGGCCGGGCACGACGTACGACTGCCCTGCGCGAAGGTGCTCGGCGCGGCCCGGGGACGGGCAAGCGCCTTCCGGCCGCAATCGGTGGTCAACATCTCCGGCATGAGCTTCGGCTCGCTCTCCGGCAACGCCATCACCGCGCTGAACAAGGGCGCCGCCCTCGCCGGATGTCTGCAGAACACCGGCGAGGGTGGCCTGTCGCCGTACCACCGCAACGGCGGTGAGCTGGTCTTCCAACTCGGCACGGCGTACTTCGGCTGCCGCGACGAACACGGCCGGTTCAGTCTCGACCGGCTCAAGGACCTCGTCGCCGGCGCACCCGTGCGCGCCCTGGAGATCAAGCTCAGCCAGGGCGCCAAGCCGAGCCTCGGCGGTCTGCTCCCCGGCGCGAAGGTGTCCGCCGAGATCGCGGCCACCCGGGGCATCCCGGCCGGTCAGGACTGCGTGAGCCCGTCTCGGCATGCCGAGTTCTCCGACTGCGACAGCCTGCTGGACTGGGTGGAGCTGCTGGCTGCCGAGACGGGCCTGCCGGTGGGCATCAAGTCGGCGGTCGGCGACCTGAGCTTCTGGCAGGAGCTGGCCGGGCTGATGCGCGACACGGGTCGGGGCGTCGACTTCGTGACGGTCGACGGCGGCGAGGGCGGCACCGGCGCCGCACCGCTGATCTTCACCGACTCGGTGTCGCTGCCGTTCCAGCAGGGCTTCTCCCGGGTCTACAAGGTCTTCGCGGAGCACGACCTGCACGAGCAGGTGGTGTTCGTCGGCAGCGGTAAGCTCGGCCTGCCGGACAACGCCGTGGTGGCGTTCGCGCTCGGCTGCGACATGGTCAACGTGGGCCGGGAGGCGATGCTGTCGATCGGCTGCATCCAGGCGCAGAAGTGCCACACCGACACCTGCCCCACCGGCGTGGCGACACAGAACGCGTGGCTCGCCCGGGGCCTCGACCCGACGCTCAAGTCCGTCCGGGCGGCCAACTACCTGGCGACACTCCGGCGGGACCTGACCAAGGTTGCCGAGGCGTGCGGCGTGGAACACCCCGGCCTGATCGGCACGGACGCCGTGGAGATCCTGGACGGCCGCACCGGCTCCACCCCACTGCACGAGGTGTACGGATACCGGCCGCACTGGGGCCTGCCCTCCCCCGCCGACCAGAAGGAGATCATCCGGCTGATGACCCCGGAGGCGCCCCAGGGCGGCAGCGCCCCGCCGTCGCCCACCGCCGTCGGCTGATCCCGCCCACCCTCCAAAGCCCCACGACCCACGACCCACCTTCCACCGCACACGAGCACACAGGCACACGGGCCACCGCCCACCGGCCCACCGCCACCAGCCCGCGGTCACGCGGGACCGGCCCACCGACCACCGTCACCAGCCCGCGGGCACGCGGGCACCGGCCCCCCGCCGCTGGCTCACCGCCCACCGCTCACGGGCGCACGGACGCACGGACCACCGGCCCACCGCCACCAGCCCGCGGGCACGCGGGCAGGCGGGCAGGCGGGCAGGCGGGCAGGCGGCAGGCGGGCAGGCGGGCACCGGCTCACTACCCACCACCGCCCACCGCGCACGGGCGCACGGGCCCACGGGCGCACGGGCCACCGGCCCGCCGCCACCGACCCACGGCCCACCACCACATAGGCCAGCGACCACCGGCCACCGCCACCGACCCACGGCCCACCACCGCACGGTCCACGACCCACCGCCTCACGACCCACGGCCGCCCCGCCCCGCCCCGCCCTGAACTCGACCCGCCCCGCCCCGCCCCGGCCCGGCCTGGCCCGGCCCGGCCCGGCCCGGCCCGAAGAGCGTGATGCCTGTGAGTCATCAAGATGACTGACAGGCATCACGCTTCTCGTGGTGCTTGCGTCCCGACGCCTCTGCGATGCCATCCGGCACCGCGCAGGAAGCGGGTACGCCCGAGTTCTCCTGTGGCGTCGTCCGGCAGCTCGGGATATCTCCTGGAGGCGTGCACCCGGCGCGCCTATGGTGGCGCGGTGCTGATCAGACGCGAGACTTCCGCCGATGTCGACGCCATCCGGGCCGTGCACGCCGCGGCCTTCGCCGCCGCCGACCACGGCCCTGCAAACGATCCGGACCACCGCCCGGACCACGAGCCGGTTCACCGCCCGGACCACGGCCCGGATCACCGCCCGGACCACGAGCCGGATCACCGCCCGGACCACGGCCCGGACCACGGCCCGGACGACGCCACCAGCACGGACACCGCCACCAGGACCATCAATGGCGGTCACGCCGGCCGCCTGCCGGTTGAGGCCACGCTGGTCGACGCGCTGCGCGCGGACGACGGGTGGCTGCCCGCGTACTCAATGGTGGCGACCGATACCGACGGCCTGGTGGTGGGTCACGTGGTGGCCACGCGTGCCCGCGTTGCGGGCGCGCCGGTGGCGTTGGGCCTCGGGCCGCTCGGCGTGCTGCCCGGGTGGCAGCGGCGCGGCGTCGGCAGCGCCCTGATGCACGCGGTTCTCGGTGCCGCCGACGCCCGCGACGAACCCCTCGTGGTGCTGCTCGGGCACCCCGGGTACTACCCGCGTTTCGGGTTCCGACCGGCCGTTGAGCTGGGCGTCACGCCGCCGCAGCCGTGGGGCCCGCAGTACTTCATGGCCCGCCCACTGACCGCGTGGCGCGAGTCGATCCGGGGCGAGTTCCGCTACGCCCGCCCGTTCGACGACCTGTGACCCGATCCTGTCGGTCCGTCGCGAGAGGATGGCGGACCGACCGACCAGACCAGGATTGAGGAGGCTGTCATGGCCCGTGAAGTGCAGATAACGTTCGACGCCGCCGATCCGGCCGCCCTGTCGGCGTTCTGGGCCGACACCCTCGGCTACGAGTTGCAGGGCCCGCCCGGCGACTTCGACTCGTGGGAGGCCGCGTTGGACGCGATGGGCGTGCCGCCGGAGCGCCGCAACGACGCGTCGGCGGTCGTCGACCCGACGGGGGCCGGGCCACGGCTGTTCTTCCAGCGGGTGCCCGAGGGCAAGCAGGCCAAGAATCGGGTCCACCTCGATGTGCGGGCCGCGCCCGGGCTGACGGGCGACGACCGGATGGCGGCCCTGGAGGCGGAGGCCGACCGGCTCGTCGCCCGGGGCGCCAAGCGGCTCGCCCGACACGAGCCCGCTCCCCCGCTCGGCGCCGGCCACATCGTGATGGCGGACCCGGAGGGCAACGAGTTCTGCCTCGACTGAGCGGAAGTTCTCCCAGCTCACTGCCGTGACGAACGGCCATCATGCGAACATGTGTACGTGTCGTACGGCGCCCACATCCTGCACGCCGACCTGGACGCCTTCTACGCGTCCGTCGAGCAGCGTGACGACCCGCGCCTGCGTGGGCGGCCGGTGATCGTCGGCGGTGGCGTGGTGCTGGCGGCCAGCTACGAGGCGAAGGCGCGGGGTGTCCGCAGCGCGATGGGCGGTCACCAGGCACGACGACTCTGCCCGGACGCGATCGTGGTGCCACCCCGGATGTCGGCGTACACGCAGGCGAGCCGGGCGGTGTTCGAGATCTTCCGGCAGACCACGCCGTTGGTCGAAGGGCTCTCCATCGACGAGGCGTTCCTCGACGTGGGCGGGCTGCGCCGGCTGGCCGGCACGCCAGCCGAGATCGCCCAGCGGCTGCGCCGCGAGGTCCGCGACCGGGTCGGCCTGCCGATCACGGTGGGTGTGGCCCGGACGAAATTCCTGGCAAAGGTGGCCAGCGGGGTGGCGAAACCGGACGGGCTACTGGTCGTCGCCCCCGATGCCGAGACCGCGTTCCTGCATCCGCTGCCGGTGGAACGCCTCTGGGGCGTCGGCCCGGTCACCGCTGCGAAGCTGCGGGAACGCCGGATCCGTACCGTCGCCGACGTGGCACGCCTCGGCGAGGCCGCGCTGGTGTCCCTGCTCGGGGCGGGCGCCGGCCGGCATCTGCACGCTCTCGCCCACAACCGCGACCCACGGGCGGTGCAGGTGGGCCGCCGCCGGGGCTCGATGGGCGCGCAGCACGCGTTGGGGCGCACCCCCCACGCGCCGGAGGAACTGGACGCCATCCTGGCCGGCCTGGTCGACCGGGTCGCCCGGCGGATGCGGGCGGCCGGACGGTCCGGACGCACCGTGGTGCTACGACTCCGCTTCGGCGACTACACCCGCGCCACCCGTTCGCACACCGTGCGCAAGGCGACCGCGGACACCACTCCGCTGCTCGCCGCCGCGCGGACACTGCTGCGGGCCGCCCTGCCGGAGATCGACCGGCGCGGCGTCACCCTGCTCGGCGTCTCGGTGGGCAACCTGGACGACAACCCGGTGCAGCCGGAGCTGCCGTTCCAGGCCGACACCGGGGCTGACCTGGACGCCGCCGTGGACGCGGTCCGCGACCGCTTCGGCTCGACGGCGCTCACCCGGGCGGTGCTGCTCGGCCGCGCTCCCGGAGTCGAGATGCCGCTATTGCCCGACTAGAACGCCCCGCTCGGTGCGACCGGAGACACATCACAGCAGGTCGGCGGTTTAGCCGGTCGCACACGGGTGAAATCTTGAGGCGAAAGCCTGACGAGGGGGGCCCATGTCCGACGAGACCAGCGACCGACCGAGCCGTCGCGCCGAACGCCCGCACGACGTGACCGACCCGCTGCTCTGGCAGCTCGCGGTCGACGTGCTCGATGCCCACGAAGCCGACGACGAGGGTCACTGCCGCAATCTCCAGTGCGCCGGCCAGTCCTGGCCGTGCGCGGCGCGTACGACCGCCGAGCAGTCGTTGCGACTGGCCCGCAGCACCCCCGAGTCGGTCGAGTCGGCCGTCGACGGTGCCGGGGCCGGTGCCGGCTGGCCGGCCGAGGTTCCCGCGCCGGCGCAGCGTTGGGGCTGGAACGCCGACGTGATGGCCCGGCGCGAGGCGAGGACCGCCTCGGCGGCCTGACCCCGTCCCGCGAGGACAGCGCCAGACGAACGAACGCTCGGCCGGTTCCCCGGCCGAGCGTTCGTCTGTTGTGCGTCAGAGAGCGAGCCGCTGCCCCGGGAAGATCAGACCCGGGTCCGCGCCGATCAGCTGACGGTTGCGCTCGTACAGGGCCTGCCAGCCGCCGGTGCGCGGGTTCCGGTCGGCGATCTCCGACAGGGTGTCCCCCGCCGTGACCACGTACGTGTCGCCGCTGGCCGTCGGGGCGGTCCGCTCGTGACCGCGGGTGGCCGGCTGGTCGCCGCGCGACGACCGCTCCTTGCCGGAGGTGGACGTCGACGACTTCGAGGTCGACTTCGTCGAGGACTTCGCGGTGGACTTCGTCGAGGAACCGCCCGACGAGCCGCCCTTGCGGCCGCAGGTCGGCCACGCGCCGATGCCCTGCCCGTCGAGCACCTTCTCGGCGATCGCGATCTGCTCGCCACGGCTGGCCAGGTCGGCGCGGGCGGCGTACTTCTTGCCGCCGTAACCGGCCCAGGTGCCCTGGGAGAACTGCAACCCGCCGTAGTAACCGTTCCCGGTATTGATCTTCCAGTTGCCGCCGGACTCGCACTGGGCGATCGCATCCCAGTTGACACCGGCCTGGGCCGGAGCCGCCGGGCCGAAGAGGGCGACGGCGCCGGTGACCGCGCCGACGGCCAGGGTGCCGACGGCGACGCGGCGGGTGGTGACCCGTCGATGACGGGGGGTGTACGCAGACGTCATGGAACGTTCCTCCACGCCGGCGAGGTGAGCTGTCGGGTTCGGGCCGAGGAGCCCGGCCGCGCGCTGGCGGCTTCACCCCGAGGTGACATGCACCGAGGAACTTGGGTCCCCCGCTCCTGCCCGGGTTCTGTTTCCGACGACCGGGGGCAGGATTTGGCGTTGCCGGTCGCGGCGTCCACGGTGGTGGACCCGACCGACGGTAGGCACGGTGGGTGACGGTCGCCCACCGCTTGTGAAGTTGTTCACCGGTCCACACGAGGCGTCCCCGCCAGCGGTTGCGGACGGCATGAGGATGTGCACCGACCATCGTGGACCGTTTCCGATCAGGCGGTGTCGGTGTCCGGGAGCGGCCGGCGGGCTCCTTGCATCGGCGCCCGCCGGCCGCGAGCGGCTACAGGGTGCGCGCCAGCCGGTCGGCGAGCGTACGGGTGAACCGAGCCGGGTCGGCCAGCTCGCCACCCTCGGCGAGGACCGCCAGGCCGTACAGCAGCTCGGCGGTCTCGGTCAGGGCCGGGCCGGAGTCGCCCTGCTCGTGGGCCTTGCGCAGCCCGGCGACCAGCGGATGACCCGGATTGATCTCCAGGATCCGCTTGGTCGAGGGGACCTCGTGTCCCATCGCCCGGTACATCTTCTCCAGCGTCGGCGTGAGGTCGTGCGCGTCACCGACCACACAGGCCGGTGAGGTGGTCAGCCGCGACGACAGGCGGACCTCCCGGACACTGTCGGCCAGGGTCGTGCCCAGCCAGTCGACCAGCGCGGCGAACTCCTGCCGCTGCTGCTCGCGCTCGGCCTCGGCCTGCTGCTTCTCCTCGTCGGTGTCCAGGTCGACCTGGCCCTTGGCGATCGAGCGCAACGGCCGGCCGTCGTACTCGCCGACGCGCTCGACCCACACCTCGTCGACCGGGTCGGTGAGCAGCAGCACCTCGTGGCCCTTGGCCCGGAACGCCTCCAGGTGCGGGGAGTTCTCGATGGTGGCCCGGGACTCGCCGGTGGCGTACCAGATGTCGTTCTGGCCGTCCTTCATCCGCGAGACGTAGCCGGCCAGGTCGGTGGGCTCCGCCGCGTCGTGGGTGGACGCGACCGACAGGATCTCCAGCAGGGTGTCGCGGTTGTCGGTGTCGTCGATCAGCCCTTCCTTCACCACCGCGCCGAACTCCGTCCAGAAGGTGCGGTAGCGCTCGGCGTGGTTGGCCTTCAGGTCCTTGACGGTGGCGAGGACCTTCCTGACCAGGCGGCGGCGGACGATCTGGATCTGCCGGTCCTGCTGGAGGATCTCGCGGGAGATGTTCAGCGACAGGTCGTGGGCGTCGACGACACCCTTGACGAAGCGCAGGTAGGTGGGGACCAGCGGCTCGCAGTCGTCCATGATGAACACGCGCTTGACGTAGAGCTGGACGCCACGGCGGCCCTGCGGGGAGAACATGTCCAGCGGGGCGTGGCTGGGCAGGAACAGCAGCGCCTCGTACTCGAAGGTGCCCTCGCCCTTCATGTGCACGACCTCGAGCGGGTCGGCCCAGTCGTGGCTGACGTGCTTGTAGAACTCGTTGTATTCGGCGGCGTCGACCTCGTCGCGGGGGTGTGCCCACAGCGCCTTCATCGAGTTGAGGGTCTGCACCTCGCTGGTGGCGGGCTCACCCTCGGCGCCGGGGCGCTCGACGCGCATGCGGATCGGCCACGCGATGAAGTCGGAGTAGCGCTTGACGATCTCGCGGATCGTCCATTCGGCGGTGTAGTCGTGCAGGTTGTCCTCGGTGTCGGCCGGCTTGAGGTGCAGGGTCACCGAGGTGCCCGCCGGCGCCTCGTCGACGGACTCGATCGAGTAGGTGCCCTCGCCGGTGGACTCCCAGCGGGTGCCGCCGGTCTCGCCGGCCTTGCGCGTCAACAGGGTGACCCGGTCGGCGACCATGAACGCGGCGTAGAAGCCGACGCCGAACTGCCCGATCAGCTCCTGCGACGCGCGGGCGTCGGCAGATTCGCGGAGCTGGCGCAGCAGCTCGGCGGTGCCGGACTTGGCGATCGTGCCGATCAGCCGGACCACCTCGTCCCGGGTCATCCCGATGCCGTTGTCCCGAACGGTCAGTGTGCGGGCGTCCCGGTCGACCTCGATGGCGACGTGCAGGTCGTCGGTGTCGGCGACGAGATCCTTGTCGACGAGCGTCGCCAGCCGCAGCTTGTCCAGGGCGTCGGACGCGTTCGAGATGAGTTCCCGCAGGAAGACGTCCTTGTTCGAATAGATCGAGTGGACGACCAGCTGCAGGAGCTGACGCGCCTCGGCCTGGAACTCCAACGTCTCGGCCTGGTTGCTCACACCGTCTCCCTTCTCGGCTCGTGCGCAGGTTCGCGCAAAGGATACGAGCCGTCACCGGCGTGGGTGTGTGCGCCTCCGGGTCGTATTCCCGATTCCCGTCCGCCCGTCGCGTGAGCTAGCTGACTTTGCTTAACAGAAGTCAGCCGGATAACGTTCCTGTCGACAAGTCGCCACGAACCCTGGAGCAGTCCCCATGAAGATCGCTGGAAGCACCGCCCTCGTCACCGGCGCCAACCGGGGCTTCGGCCGACACCTGGCCGCCGAGCTCGTCTCGCGCGGGGCGACGGTCTACGCCGGCGCGCGTAACCCGGACAGCGTCGACCTGCCCGGCGTGACGCCGGTCCGACTGGACATCACCGACCCCGCCTCGGTGGCCGCCGCCGCGAAGCTGGCCGGCGACGTGAACCTGCTGGTCAACAACGCCGGCATCGACAGCCGGGCGGACCTGCTCGAGGGTGACCTCGACCTGATCCGGCTCGAGCTCGAGACCCACTACCTCGGCAACCTGTCGATGATCCGGTCCTTCGCGCCGGTCATCGCCGGCAACGGGGGCGGAACCGTCCTCAACGTGCTCTCCGTGCTGTCCTGGGTCAACTTCCCCCTGCACGGGGCGTACGGCGCGGCGAAGTCGGCCGAGTGGGCGATGACCAACGCGCTGCGCCTCCAGCTCGCCGAGCGGGGTGTCCGGATCGCCGGCCTGCACGTCGGCTACATGGACACCGACATGGCCGCGACGGTCACCGGCCCCAAGTCCGACCCGGCGGAGATCGCCCGGATCGGCGTCGACGGCATCGAGGCCGACGCGTACGAGATCGTCACCGACGACATCAGCCGGCAGGTGCAGGCCGGGCTCGCGGGCGGGGTCGCCGCGCTCTACCCGCAGCTCCCCTGACCGATTCCAGCCCGAGCAAGCGACGGGCCGCCGCCGGAGAGCACCGGCGGCGGCCCACCCCTTTCGGGTACGCGGTCAGCTCCCGCCGCGCACCCCGTCATCGCTCGCGGTCAGCAGCCACCGCAGGTGTAGAAGAGGATGTCCCAGTGGCTGCCTTCCTTGGTGTAGAGGTTGCCCGACGGCGCCCGGTACTGGTACCCGAACCCGGAGATGTAGCCGACATAGGTGTAGTTCGCGGAGATGTAGTTCTGGATGCACGTGCTCAGCGCGATGTCGAGCTTGTAGCCGTTCCAGTGGCTGTACGTGCCCCCGGCGTGCCCGACCTCGGTGCCCGCGGTGATGGTGACCGCGCAGCCACTGGCCCGCTTGAAGGTGATGATGCCGTCGATGGTGGCCTGCCGGACCCCGTCGAACGAGGTGCAGGTCGACACGTTGCGGTCGCTGCAGTTGCCGCTGGAGGTCCAGGAGATGCCCGCGGCGCGTAGCTGCGACGTGGCGCTGGAGTGGCTGATGGCGAAGGCCGGAGCGGCCAGGCCGAACGTGACGCAGACCGTCGCCAGGGTGGCCACGAGCAGCGTGAGCACGCGGCGGCGCAGGGTGGATCGAGTGGATGACATGGCACTCCCGTTCGCGTGAGGCGGAATTCTGCGAATCAGGGGCCGGCCTTGAAGGATTTCTACCAGAGATAGACGGGCGTGACCAGATGCCGGGTGGGGACGCCCGACGAGACGTCCCCACCCGACGCCGTCAGCTGGCCTGGAGCGTCACGTCGTCGATCACGAAGCTGGTCTGCAACGACGAGTCCTCGGTGCCGGTGAACTTGAGGGTGACCGTCTGCCCAGCGAACCCGGCCACGTTGAACGTGCGCTGGGTGTAGCCGGAGGCGGCGTTCAGGTTCGAGTACGTCGCCAGCGTGGTCGAGCCCACCTGCACGGTGAGCTTGTCGTACGCCGTGGAGGTGGTCGTCTCGGCGGTGTCGATGTGCAGCCAGAACGACAGCGTGTAGCTGGCGCAGCCGGCCGGCACGGTCACCGACTGCGACAGGGTGTCGGTGTGGGTGCTGCCGTACCCGTCGAGCCACGCCTTGTACGACCCGGTCCGGGCCGCCTGGCCGCTCGAGTTGGTGATCACCCCGGAGGAGGCGGTCCACGGCGTGCTGCCGCTCTCGAAGCCACCGTTGCCGACCACCTGCCCGCCGGAACACCCCCCGGTGCCGGTCACCGTGAGGGTGAGGCTGGCGGTCCGGGTGACCGAGCCGGTGCCGGTGACCGTGACCGTGACGGTCCCGGTGGTCGCGCTGGACGAGGCGGTCAGCGTCACCGTGGCCGAGCCGCCGGAGATCACCGACGACGGGCTGAACGAAACGCTCACCCCGCTGGGCGCGCCGGACGCGCTGAGGCTGACCGTCTGCGCCGAGCCGGAGGTGGTCGCGGTGCTGACCGTGGCGCTGGCGCTGGCGCCCCGGGCCACGGTGAGGGAGGTGGGGCTGACCGCGAGCGAGAAGTCGTTGGTCGGGGTGCCGCTGCCCACGGCGAGCTGCCACAGCGCGTACGCGACGCCGTCCGCGGCCCGGTTCAGCACGGTGGCGCTGACGTTGGCGGTGGTGTCACAGGACCGGTGGTAGCAGGGGTCGTACGCCGCGTTGGCGGTGCCGCCCCACTTGGCCGCCTGGCTGCTGGTCTTGCGGGCGCTCGCGCCCGCGGCGTACCCGGAGGTGGGGATGCCGGCCTGCTGGAAGTAGTAGTCGTCGGACCGGCCCTGGCCTTCGACGTTCTCCTCCGGCTGCAGCCCCAGGGAGTCCCAGTACGCCTTGAGCGGCGCCGCCGTGGTCGAGCTGACCCGGTTGATGAAGTAGCCGCCGTTGGTGGAGCCGACCATGTCGAAGTTGTAGTAGCCCTTGATGTAGCCGCGCTGGGTGGAGTTGAGCGAGTTGACGTAGAAGCGGGAGCCGTTGAGCCCCTGCTCCTCGTCGGTCCACCAGGCGAACCGGACCTTCTTCGTCATGGTCGGGTTCTGCGCGGCGAGGACCAGGGCGTTCTCGAGCAGGGTGGCCGAGCCGGAGCCGTTGTCGTTGATACCCGGACCGGCCGAGACGCCGTCCAGGTGGGCACCGAACATCACCACCTGGTCGGACGGGCCGCCGGGCCACTCGGCGATCAGGTTGTTCGACGGGTACGTGCAGCTGGAGCAGTACTGCTCGCTGACGGTGTAGCCGGCCGCCTGGAGCTTCGTCTTGACGTAGCTGAGCGAGGCGGTGTAGCCGGCGGACCCGGCTCGCCGGTTGCCGCCGTTGCTGCTGGCGATGGAGTTGAACTGGGTCAGGTGCGCCTGGACGTTGCTGACGGAGATGTCCGGCGCCGCCAGGACGGCGGCGGACGCGGCGATCGGCCGGGCCGCTGTCGTCGCGGCGGAGGGTGACGCGGTCGCCGGCTGGGCGGCCAGCGTCACCGTCCCGGTGAACACGGCGAGCGCGATTCCCGCGCTCAGCGTTCTGCCTCTCATGGGGGCTCCTCGGGGGTTGGAGAGATAACCGAGACACTTACAGAGATCTATGTAGGCGGCATCGGTCGTTCGTCCCGAACCCCCACCGGTTCGACGATGGGTACCGGCGTCAGCACAGGTGAGTAGAGGTGCCAGGATGGGTAGGTAACGCAGCAGGGGTCGTCGGGCCCGGACGGGGGGCTAGCGATGAGGCCGGGTCGAGCGTGACACGACCCCGCACCGACCTGTTCGACGGCGGCGGGGCCACCGGACGGCTGATGGCGGAGCTGGACTGGGCCGCCACGCCGCTCGGCGCGGTGTCCGACTGGCCCCAGAGCCTGCGGTCCGCCGTACGGATGGTGCTCTCCTCCCGCTACCCGATGCTGCTGCTCTGGGGCGACCGCCTCTCCCAGCTCTACAACGACGCGTACTCGGCGCTGATCGGCGACAAGCACCCCGGCGCGCTCGGCGACGACGTGCGGGTGACCCTGGCCGAGGGCTGGGACGTCCTCGCCCCCCTGATCGAGCAGGCCATGGCGACCGGGGTGGCCAGTTGGGTGCCCGCCCTGCAACTCCTGCTGGAGCGCGCCGGCTACCGCGAGGAGGCCTACTTCAGCGTCTCGCACGCACCGGCCCGCGACGACGACGGCCGCACGGTGGGCGTGCTGACGGTGTGCAGCGAGGTCACCGAACAGGTCGTCGGCGAACGGCGACTGCGGCTGCTGCGCGACCTGTCCCTGCGCGGCGACGGGCGCACCGTCGACGTGGACGCGACCTGCGCGCGGCTGATCGAGGCGATCGGCGGCCACTCGCTGGACGTGCCGTTCGCCGCGATCTACCTGCGCGACGGCGGGACCCTGCGGCGGATCGCCAGCGCGGGCGGCGACCCGGGCCACGGGACCATCACCGCGGCGCTGCCGACCGTCGTCGACCTGGCCGAGCCGGCCCCGACGGCCCGCGCCTGGGCGCTACCGGACGCGGCGGCGGGCCGGCCCACCGACGTGACCGGCGTCGACGAGCGGCTGTCGCTGCCCGCCGGCCCGTGGGGCGACCCCGCCCGCGCCGCGCTGGCCCTTCCGCTGCCCTCGGCCGCCGAGGAGCAGCCGCTCGGCGTCCTGCTGGTCGGCGTCAACCCGAACCGGGCGTTGGACGAGGCGTACCGCTCCTTCTACCAACTGCTGACGCAGCAGGTCTCGGCGGCGATTTGCAACGCCCAGGAGTACGAGCGCGAGCGCCGCCGGGCCGAGACCCTGGCCGAGCTGGACCGGGTGAAGACCACCTTCTTCACCAACGTCAGCCACGAGTTCCGTACCCCGTTGACCCTCATGCTCGGGCCGCTCGCCGACGCCCTCGCCGACACCGCCGCGCCGCTGACGTCCCCGCAGCGGGAGCGGGTCGAGACCGCCTGGCGCAGCGCGACCCGCCTGTTGACGCTTGTCAACAGCCTGCTCACCTTCTCCAGCCTGGAGGCCGGCCGGGCTCGCAGCGACGCGCACGAGGTCGACCTGCCCGCGCTCACCGCAGAGCTGGCCAGCGTCTTCCGGGCCGCCGTCGAGCGGGCGGGGCTGACCCTGGAGGTCGACTGCCCGCCGCTGCCCCACCCGGTCGCCGTCGATCCGGTCAACTGGGAACGCATCGTCACCAACCTGCTGTCCAACGCCCTGAAGTACACGTTCATCGGTGGCATCCGGGTCGCCGTGGACGCCGACCACGACGAGGTACGCCTGACCGTCGCCGACACCGGCATCGGGATCGCCGAGGCGGACCTGCCGAAGCTCTTCGAGCGCTTCCACCGGGTGCAGGGCGCACGCTCGCGCAGTCACGAAGGCACCGGGATCGGCCTGGCCCTGGTCCACGAACTGGCCCGGCTGGAAGGCGGCGAGATCCGGGTGGCGAGCCGGGTGGGCGCCGGGACCGCGTTCACCGTGGTCCTGCCCTGGTCGGCGGCGCGGCGCACGGCGACGACCGGTCCGTCCCCCGAAGGGCTGGGCGACGCGGCACGCGCCGCCGTCCAGGAGGCGACGGGCTGGCTGACCGCCCCGACCGGAGAGGTCGCCGAGCCCGCCCCGGCGCCCGGCCCGGCCGCCGACGAGCTGGCCGGTGCCCGGATCCTGTTGGCCGACGACAACAGCGACATGCGCGCGTACCTGAGCCGGCTGCTCGCCGCCCAGGGCTGGCGGGTGCGGTCGGTCACCGACGGCCGCCAGGCCCTCGACGCGATCCACCAGGAGCCACCGGACCTGGTGCTCACCGACGTGATGATGCCCGTGCTGGACGGCTTCGACCTGGTCCGCCGGTTGCGCGCGGACCCCGCGACCCGGTCGCTTCCGGTGCTCGTGCTCTCCGCCCGGGCGGGCGAGGAGGCCAGCGTGGCAGGTCTGAGCCTGGGCGCCGACGACTACCTGGTGAAGCCGTTCGCCGCCGCCGAGCTGATCGCCCGGATCCGGACCGCCATCCGGCGTGCGCGCACCGAGGTTCTCGGCGACGACGCCCCCGCGCCGAGCGCCGACGGCGACCCGGCCCCCGCCGCCCGGCCCATGGCGGTCGAGGTCCCGCCCGAGCAGAGCGCGCCCCCCGCGGATCGTGTTGTCGATCCCGCGACCGGCGACCCGGCCAGCACGTCGACGGCCGGCACAGCGACAGCCGGCACGCCGCACGACGACGGGCTCGGCGACCGGCTGGACGAGCAGTGGACGTACCCGTCGGTGCCCACCTCGGCGGCCGCCATGCGCCAGGACGTCCGGCTGGCGTTGGACGACCTGGACGTCGACGGGGAGGTGGCGGAGGATCTGCTGCTCGCCGCCTCCGAGGCGATGAACAACGCCGTCGAGCACGCGCAACGACCCAGCCGCCCCGAGGTGCGGGTCCGGCTCCAGGTGGGCGACGCGCTGGTCCGGATCTCGGTCCGCGACTTCGGCACCTGGCGGGACCGTCGACCGGCCATGGACCGGGGCCGTGGCGCGCTGCTGATGAACGCCTACGGCGACGTACGGCTCGTCTCCACCGGCGACGGCACGACCGTGACCATCGAACGCCGGTTGGCCTGAAACCAGGCAGAGGCCCCGCACGGACAACGGCCCGCCCTCTGGTCTACGGGGCGGGCCGTTCGGTGTGTGCTCTCGGTGTGGGGCTGGCGTCCCGCTCAGCTCTCCGGCGGCGGGGGTTCGTCCGCTCCCCTGGCCTTCCAGGGCTGGTGCTCCGTGATCCAGCGCTCCACGTCCTCCACCAGCCAGACGGTCCCGCCGGCCAGGTCCTCGCTCCCGTACAACCGCCGCCGCCAGGCCATTCCCCTGAGCATCGCTTCATGACCCCCCTTCCGGATCTGAAAGCCCCGGCGGCCTCACTCTCAGGTGCTTTTCAAGCCCCATATGTATGGGTAGCCACGCCACTTTCATACTTGGCAGGGGGCAGACCAATCAAGTCTGGAACGAGGCCGCGATCAGCGCGGTCGGGCCGCGGCGCTGAGCGGCGGCGGTAATGCTGATGAGCGTGATGCCTGTGAGTCATCTAGATGACTCACAGGCATCACGCTCATCAGGGTGTTGTCGCCGTCGGTCGCATGGCGTGGCGGTCGCGAAGACGCACGGTGTGCCCGAAGCGGGTGCAGTCGTTGATGTTGCCGCCCGAGAGCCCGAACGCCAGAGTCCGACCCAGTCCATCGAAGGACGTGCTATACCCTCCTCCACCAAGATCCTTTGAAGACACCGCCCAGGGGCCTGGCCGACCTCAGAGCCGGCGACCCGCGCCGTCGCGGGCGACGATGCCGTCCAGCCGCTTTCCGGGAGGGAGCGTGGTCGGATCGAACCAGAAGATCACGACCTGCTTGTCGAGACTCCAGCGCGCCAGCGTCGCGTCGACCTGCCGACCGTCGACCGTGCCGGTGATCCGCGCCGCCGGGCCGACGAAGTAGCCGAAGGTGGGCACCGGAAAGACCGACTCGCTCTCGTCGTACCCGATCTGGTGGAAACCGGGGCTGCGGTCGGCGCCCTCGACGTCGTTGACCAGGATATCCGTGCTCACCGTCCCGTCCGCGGCACGGCGACCGGCGGCCAGGCCGATGGTCACCTCGGGCGCCGCCGGAACCGTCACCGCGACGAAGAAGTAGACCCGCCGGTCGGTGCCGTGCCCTGTTCCGGAGTCGATCACCTGACCGAGGGGCTTCGGATGGGGCACGCCACGAGCCTGCGTGGGCGGTGGCGTCGGCTCGTCCGACGTCGGCGCGACACCGACCGAGGGCGAGGCGACGGCGGCCGGGGACGCGGGTTCGGCCGGCGCGGGATCGCGCGACCCGCTCGCGTCGACCGTCACGGCGGTCACGGCGACCAGCCCGGCCGCGAGCGTCGCCGCCGCCGCTCCGGTGACCCGCCGACGGGTCCGCAACCGTCGCCCGTCGCGCATCACCCGGGCCAGGTCGATCACGGCGTCGGGGCGTTCGGTCGCCCGCATGGCCTCCCGCAGCCGATCCAGCTCGTTCATCGGCGCGCCCCCTCGTCGCTGGTACGCGGCGCGGCGGTGCGCAACTTCTCCAGAGCCCGCGAGCTGGTGCTCTTGACGGTGCCCACGGACACGGCGAGTTCTCGCGCCACCTGCGCCTCCGGCAGGTCGAAGTAGTACCGCAGCACGACGATGGCCCGTTCTCGAGGGCTCAGCGCGCCGAGGATGGCGACCAACCAGCGCCGGGTCACCACGTCGTCGGCCACGTCACCACGTCGCTGTTCCGGCACCTCGTCGGTCGGGTACTCCCGCAGCGGCCGTCGCCACCGGTCCACCAGGTGGTTGACCAACGTGCGCCGCGCGTACCCGTAGGCGTCGTCGTCGTGGATCCGCGCCCACGACGCGTACGTACGGACCAGCGCGGTCTGCGCGGCGTCCTCGGCCTGGTGGTGGTCGCCGGTCATCAGGTACGCGGCGTGCACCAGCCGCGCGGACGCCGCCCGCGCGAACTCGACGAACTCCGCGTCACCCCGCGCCACCGCGAACCCTCCCCCGTGCCACATCACCTCAGACGGGTACGACCGCCGAAAGGTTGAGATCCGGATCACTTCAACTTTTCGTCGCCGCGACCCGTCTTCTCCTGTGCGCGCGCCTCCAGGCGACGCGCGAGGGGAGAGACATGTCGACGAAGGGTACCCGCCGGTGGCATCTGGCCTCGGCGGCGTCACTGCTGGTGGTGGCGCTGCTCACCGGATGTACGGGGCCAGCGGCCGGGCAGCCCGCCGGAGACCCCGGCACCGCGCCGCGGCCCGGTGGTCAGGCCTCGAGCCGGCCGACCGGCGTCGGCATCCTCGGCACCCGCAGCACGCCCAACCGTCCGGTCAGCTATCCAGCGACCGGCGGTAACCGCTGGACGATCGCCGCGGCCGAGACGACGCGTGGCGGCGCGGAGAGCGGCACTCTGCTGCGCTATCGCATTGCCGTGGAACGCGACATCCGTGGTCTCGCGGCGGGTGAGATCGCCACCGCGATCTCCGCGACGTTGAACGACCCCCGCGGATGGACGGCGGGCGGGGACTGGCGGCTGCGGCGGGTGGGCGCCGACGATGCGGCGGACTTCACCATCTACCTGGCGACCCCCGGCACCCGCGACACGCTCTGTCAGGACGTGCCGGACGGCTACACGTCCTGCCGCAACGGCGGCAAGGTGGTGCTCAACGTGGCGCGCTGGGTGTCGGGCGTGCCGAACTACGGCGCGAGCCTGGCCACCTATCGGCAGTACATGGTCAACCACGAGGTCGGGCACAAGCTCGGGTTCGGCCACGAGCGCTGCCCCGGCAAGGGTCAGCCAGCGCCGGTCATGCAGCAGCAGACGTTGGGCCTGCACGGTTGCCGTGCCAACGCCTGGCCGTACCCGAACGGCACGACCCGCTACCACGGCCCGTCCGGGGCGTACGACGACGAGATCCCCCGGCGCGAGGGCGCGTACCCGAAGCACTGAGACCGCCGGTCAGGGTCGGCGGCGGCGCTCCTGCTCGAGTCGCTCGTCCAGTCGACCCAACTCGTAGACGGCGTTGAGGCTGGTCGGGAGACGGCGGACGTTCTCCGGCCCGGGGTCGGGATCGGGGTCGGGGTCGGGGTCGGGAGTCGGCGTCGGGTCGGGGGCCGGTGCCGGAACGGCGGCGGAACCGGCGCTGCCACGACGGCGCAGCAGCAGGAGCGCCAGCCCCGCCAGGACCGCCGCCACCAGGAGATAGGACACGGGCGGCCAGCCGTCGCGGACGGGGTCGGCGATGGGTGGCGCGACGACCGGCGCCGGGGTGTCACCGCCACGCATGGGCACCGCGGGGTCGCGTCCGTTGGTGTCGGCGCTCCGCTCGGGGCGGGCGGGCGGGACCGTCGCCCGGTCTCCGGCCGACGAGCCGGCGGGCGCGGATGTCGCGCCGGGCTTCGACGGGCCGGACGGCGGGGTAGCCGCCGGCCGGCTCGCCTCGGAGGTCGGGGCGCGGGTGCCGCTCGGCGTCGGGATCGGGGTGGGCGTACCACTGCCGCCCAGCAGGTCGCCCACTATCCGGCCGACACCGCCCACCAGTTCGCCGATCGGCCCCGGAGCGACGGACACCGATGGCGTGGGCGTGGGCGCGAGGGCGAGGGTCAACGCGAGGACGACGACGGCCGGCATCCATCCACCTCCGATGTGCCGATGCGAGGCACCGTATCGCAATGTGGGACGCCGTGGGGTGCCACGCCACGCCACGCCGCAGCTGACGCCGATAGCGGCGCGTCGTCGGCTGTTACCCAGCGGTTACGCGGCGGCGAGGTGCCCGTGTCGGGGCGGGACGACGGTGGCGGCGAGGGTCACCGGCAGGGCCGCCGCGACGTGACCCCGGGACACCGAACGGAGAACGACGATGAGGATCAGGAGCGCGCTGACCGCGACGGCGGTCGTCCTCGCCGGAGTGCTCGCCACGGCGGGCAGCAGCGCGGCGGGAACCAGCAGCGCGGCGCGTACCGGCCCGGCGCGTGCCGCGACCGAGGCGGCGTACTGCGGAATCACCTGGGGCAGCGGGGAGAAGTCGGCCGGCGCGCTGAGCGACGCTCCCCTGGTCGACGTCCGCACGGGCCGGCACGACTGCTACGACCGGGTGGTGTTCGAGTTCGCCGGCCCGGTCGACGGGTACGCGATCGGCTACGGCGAGACCTGGACCGAGGGCGAGGGGCTCGCGCTGTCGCCGTACACCGCCGGAGGCGCGCTGCTGCGGGTCTCCCTGCGGGCCCCGGCGTACGACGCCGACCACCTCGGCACGGTGCCCTACCCCGTCGGCACGCACGTCACGAACGTGCTGCGCTACGCGACGCTGCGCGACGTGGTCTTCGGCGGCAGCTTCGAGGGCTACACCACCTTCGCGGTCGGCGTACGGGCCCGGTTGCCGTTCCGCGCCGTCGTGCTGGCGGGTCCGGGCGACCACAGTCGGATCGTGCTCGACGTCGCCCACCAGTGGTGACCGGCGGGGCCGGCGCCCACCACGTTCCGGCGGGCGCCGGCCGGCGTCGAGCAGCTAGCCCTGCGGGCTCGCCTCGTCGGCCAGGTGCCAGACCTCGCGCATCGGTGCCCACCAGTCCCCCGAGCCGGGCTCGGCCAACGACTCCTGGCACGGGTCGGTCAGCTTCCACCACTCCTGGGTCTGTGGGTCCGCGGCGATCAGCCGCAGGTCGGCCTCGTAGTCGTCGCCGACGTACTCGTAGTAGCCGAAGAGCAGGTCGTCGTGGAGGAAGATCGTGTAGTTGCGGAAGTTCGCCTCGCGCAGCGTCTGCTCGACGCTCGGCCAGACGGCGGCGTGCAGCCGCAGGTAGGTCTCCCGCATCTCGGGGCGGAGTCGAATCACGCAGCCATGACGTCGCACGTCGTGCCCTTTCGTGTGAGGGGGTGCCCGGAGGCACCTGACCGTAGCGGGTGGACGGTGCCGGGATGAGGACCCGACCGGCCGTCGATGACGGCCATTCCGCCAGGGTTACGCACCGTGCTCGCGGGTCTACCCTCGACTGATGGAGGGCCGCGTACTGGTGGTCGAGGACGACGTCTCCATCCGGGAGGTCACCGCCCTCGGCCTGCGCCGCGCCGGCTTCCGGGTCGACACCGCCACCGACGGACGGCAGGCGCTCGTGACCTGGCGAGCCCACCCGGTCGACCTGATCGTGCTCGACGTGATGCTGCCCGGACTGGACGGTCTGGAGGTGTGCCGGGAGATCCGGCGGACGAGCCAGGTGCCGATCCTCATGCTGACCGCCCGCACCGACACGCTCGACGTGGTGGTCGGCCTGGAGTGCGGCGCGGACGACTACCTGCGCAAGCCCTTCGACCTGCCGGAGCTGGTGGCCCGGGTCCGCTCGGTGCTGCGGCGGGTGAGCGCGCCGACGCCGTCGCGCACCATCGCCGTCGGCGACCTGGAGATCGACCCGGGCGCTTTCGTGGTACGCCGGGACGGCCGGGAGGTGGAGCTGACCGCCACCGAGTTCCGGCTCCTGCTGGAGCTGGCCCGACGTCCCGGCCAGGTCTTCACCCGGGAACTGTTGCTGGACCTGGTCTGGAACCACCGCTTCCTGGGTGACTCACGGCTCGTCGACGTGGCGGTGCAGAGGCTGCGCGCAAAGGTCGAGGACGATCCGGCGCACCCCCAGCGCATCCGCACGGTACGCGGCGCGGGCTACAAGTTGTCCGGCGGCTGACGGGAGGTCGGCGATGGCCGTACGCGCGGTGACGCCCGGCCGGCTGCGTCGCCGACTGACGATCGCGTTCGTGCTGGTCGCCGGGGTGTCCGCCGGTGTGCTCGCCGGCGGGACCGGGCTGCTGCTGCGCCAGTCCTGGTGGGACGCGTCGCTGCGCCAGGCCGCCGCCGACGCCCGTTACCAGCTCGTGCTCGCCGGACAGTTCCTGCCGTTGACCGAGCAGCGCGACGCCGAGCTGCTCACCAGCTTCGAGGGCAGCGGTCGGCACGTCGTCCTCGTCGACGGCGACACCCGTCCCTCCCATCCCGCGTACGCCCCCGCCCTGGGCGCGCGCCTGCGGGCGTCGGTCGCGGACGGGCAGCTGGCGTTCCAGCGGTCGACGTCCGCGCAGCGGTCCCGCCTGCTGGTGGTGGGCGGGCGCATCCCCGGTTCGAGCGCCGAGCTGTACGTGATCACCGAGGAGGACGACATCGCGGCCGACCTGCGCCAGGTGTACGCCGCGCTGCTGACCGGCTGGGTGGTCGTCGTCCTGGTCGCCGCCGGGGTGGGCAACCTCCTGGCCCGCCGCACCCTGGAGCCGGTGGGCCGGGCCAGCCGCGCCGCCCGGGCGCTCACCGAGGGGCTGCTCGCCACCCGTCTGCCGGTACGCGGGCGGGACGAGTTCAGCGCGTGGGCGGCGTCGTTCAACGAGATGGCCGAGGCGCTGGAGGCGAAGATCGCCGCCCTGTCGGCCGCACAGGCCCGGGAGCGGCGGTTCACCGCCGACGTCGCGCACGAGCTGCGTACCCCGGTGACCGCCCTGGTGGCGGCGGCCTCGCTGCTGCGCGACCAGCTGGACCGGCTGCCCGACGACGCCCGGCCGGCCGCGCGGCTGCTGGTCGGGGACGTGGTCCGGCTGCGCCGCCTGGTCGAGGACCTGATGGAGATCTCGCGGCTGGACGCCGGGCGGGAACGCCCGAGCCTCGAACCGGTGGACGCGCTGGCGCTGCTCCGCGCGATCGTCGCGGCGCGCGGCTGGTCGGACCGGGTGCTGGTCGCCGGCGATCCCGTCGCGCTGGAAACGGACCCTCGCCACCTGGAGCGTGTCCTCGCCAACCTGGTCGCCAACGCGGTCGAGCACGGCGGCGGCGAGATCTGCGCGAGAGTGAGCGCGGCGGAGCGGATCGTCGCCGTCGAGGTGGCCGACCAGGGGCCCGGCATCCCGGTCGCCCACCTGCCGCTGGTGTTCGACCGGTTCCACAAGGTCGATCCCGCGCGCTCGGCCCCGGGCAGCGGCCTCGGTCTGGCGATCGCCCGGGAACATGCGGCCGTGTTGGGCGGGATGCTGACCGTGCGCAGCGCGCCGGGCCTCGGCACAGTGTTCCGTCTGGAGCTGCCCGCGCGGGGTCCCGACGGTGGCGCGCGGGAGGGGGTGCGGGATGAGCCGCCGTGACCGGTGGCGCGGGGCAGGCGTCGTGGCGCTCGTCGCCGCGCTCGCGGTCGCCGGCTGCGGCACCCCCCGCTCCGGTGTCCTGGGCGCGGCGCCGACCGCGCCGCCGCCCACCCCTGCCCCGCCGACCGTCGCGCCCGCCACGACCCCGCCGGCCGCTCCGGCTCCGCCGACGCCCACGGCCACCACCACCCCGCCGCGTCCGCCGACGCCGACGGTCACCGGGACCCGCCGGCCGGACACGGTGACGATCGAGCTGTGGTACGTCCGCTCCGGCCGACTCGTGCCCACCCGGCGCACCCGACCGGCCACCGTCGCGACGTCCCGGCTCGCCCTGAGCGAACTGGCCGCCGGGCCGACGCCGGCCGAGGCCGCCACCGGGATGGTCACCCTGCTGCCGACCGCCGTCGAGGTAAGCCGCATCGCCGACGGCGTGGCGACGCTCGCTTCCGTCCCGTCCGCCGACGACTCGCCGGACCGTCGGCGGCTACGCGAGGCGCAGGTGGTGTGGACGCTCACCCAGTTCCCCACCGTCCGGCAGGTCCGCTTTCCCGGTGGCCCACCGGTGGGTCGGGCCGACTATCCGGGCCTGCTCGCGCCGATCGTGGTCGCCGGGCCGAGCGTCGGCGAGAGGGTCACCGCTCCGCTCACCATCAGCGGTACGGCGGACGTGTACGAGGCCACGGTGAGCGTCCGGGTGCTGGACGACGCCGGACGACAGGTGGCCGCCGGCTTCGGCACGGCGAGCTGCGGCAGCGGCTGCCGGGGCGAGTACCGGGTGGTGGTCACCTGGCGTACGACCAGGGATCAGCACGGCACGATCGAGGTGTACGAGGTGTCGGCCCGCGACGGCACACGGATCAACACCGTGGCCGTACCGGTGCTCCTCACGCGGCACGGCAGCTGAGCGGGAAACGTGACCGTTTCGCTCGTCTGATGCGACGCACCTCATAAAACCCTGCATGAAGGGCTCCGAGCGAACTAGGGTCAGTACGACATCGTTTCACGGGGGGTTCGGGTGCTGGACGGTCAGCAGGTGAGCGCGGGCGTCGGCGTGCCGGCCGCGCGGTCGGCCCGGTGCACGACCCCCGACCTGTTCAGCGTGGTGATCGACCTGCTGCGCGAGGTCGGGTTCGACCGGCTCACCATCGACGCCGTGGCCGCCCGCGCCCACGTGAGCAAGGCCACCATCTACCGGCGGTGGGACGGCAAGGCCGAGCTGGTCGTCGCCGCCCTGAGCGACCGCCAGGTCGGCGTGCTCAACCCACCCGACACCGGCTCGTTGCGGGGTGACCTGATCGAGCTGCTCCGCGCCACCGCCGCCATCTGTGTCGCGGACTGCGACCTGATGCAGGCCCTGACCTTCGCCATGCGGACCAGCCCGGAGCTGGAACGTCTGGTCCGCCACCAGGTGCTGCCCGCCGGGCGGGTGGCCAGCACCGCCGTCCTCGTCCGCGCCGCCGCCCGTGGGGAGATCCCCCCGGAGGCCGGCGAACGGGACCTGTTCCACGACCTGGCCCCCGCCCTCCTCATGTCCCGACTGGTCGCGCACGGCCTGCCCGCCGACGACGCGTTCCTCACCCAGGTCGTCGACCAGGTGCTGATCCCGGTTCTCCGCTACCGGCACGACCGCCCGTCCCAGGCCTGATCCATCAACATCCGCACCACGGAAGGCTTCACCATGCCCGGAACCACCTCGACCGCCCCCGGCGCACCCGGCGCCGGGACGTCGACAGGCGCGCCGCACCCGCGGCGCTGGATCGCCCTGGCGGTCATCGCGGTCTCGCAGCTGATGGTCGTCCTCGACGCCACCATCGTGAACATCGCGCTCCCCCAGGCCCAGGCGGACCTGGGCATCACCGACGCGAACCGGCAGTGGGTGATCACCGCCTACACGCTGGCCTTCGGCGGTCTGCTCCTGCTCGGCGGCCGGATCGCCGACTACTGGGGGCGCAAGCGCACCTTCCTGGTCGGCATGACCGGTTTCGCGCTGGCCTCCGCGCTGGGTGGTCTCGCCACCACCGGTGGGATGCTCTTCGCCGCCCGCGCGTTGCAGGGCGCGTTCGGCGCGCTGCTCGCGCCGGCCGCCCTGGCACTGCTCACGGTGCTGTTCACCGAGGCCACCGAGCGCGCCAAGGCGTTCGCCGTGTACGGCGCCATCGCCGGTGGCGGCTCCGCGGTCGGGCTGCTGCTCGGCGGGGTGCTGACCGAGTACGCCGACTGGCGCTGGTGCCTGCTGGTCAACATCCCGGTCGCCGCCGTCGCGATCGCCTTCGCCCTTCCGCTCGTGCCGGAGAGCCGGGCGCACGGCAACACCCGCTACGACGTGCCCGGCGCGGTCGTCGTCACCGCCGGCCTGGTCTCCCTCGTCTACGGCTTCACCAAGGCCGCCGAGGACGGCTGGGACGCCACCGCCACGCTCGGCTTCATCGCCGCCGGCGTGGTGCTGCTGGCCGCCTTCGTGGTGATCGAGCTGCGCACCAACCACCCGTTGCTGCCGCTGCGGATCATCCTGGACCGCAACCGGGGCGGGGCGTACCTCACCTCGACGCTGATCGGCGCGGGCCTGTTCGGGGCGTTCCTCTTCCTGACCTTCTACTTCCAGGTGGTCCTGCAGTACAAGCCCCTGGAGGCCGGCCTCGCGTCGCTGCCGGTCACCGCCGGCGTGTTGATCGCCGCGGGTGGCGCCAGCCAGCTCATGCCACGACTGGGCGCCAAGCCGCTGATGGTCGCCGGCGCGGTGCTCGCCGCCCTGGGCATGCTGGTGCTGACCCAGATCGACGTGGACACCCCGTTCCTCACCCACCTGCTGCCCGCCCAGGTCATCCTCGGCCTGGGGCTCGGCTTCACCTTCGTCCCGCTGTCCAGCCTCGCCCTGGTCGGGGTGCCGGAGCACGACGCCGGCGCGGCCAGCGCGACGCTCAACGCCACCCAGCAGGTCGGTGGCTCGCTCGGCACCGCGCTGCTGAACACCTTCTACACCAGCGCGGTCACCGCGTACCTGGTCGGCCGGGCGCCGAACCCGGTGACGCAGGTGGAGGCGCTGGTGCACGGGTACCGCGTCGCGTTCGCCTGGGGCGCGGTGCTGATCGTGCTCGCCGGACTGGTCACCCTGGTCCTGGTGAAGGTACGCAAGGAGGACATCCCGGCCGGCAACGCCGTGCACATGGGCTGAGCCGAACGACGCCGCCCGGCCCGCGCCCGATGGGGTGCGGGCCGAGCGGCGCACACCGGGTACGTCCGACCGGCGCAGACCGTCCGGTAGCGTCCCGACCATCGTCGAAGATCCGTTGAGGAGACACATGTCCACGCCTGCCGACCAGATCATCCACGCGCTACGGGCGGGCCACGAGGAGCTTGCCGCGCTCGTACGCGACCTGAAGGACGACGACCTGCGCCAGCCCTCCGGGGCCAGCGAGTGGCAGGTCTCCCAGGTGCTCAGCCACCTGGGCAGCGGCGCCGAGATCGGCCTCGCGGGGTTGAACGCCTCCATCGAGGGCAAGCCCGCCCCGGACGGCGATTTCAACCGCGGCGTGTGGCGGCGCTGGGACGCCATGTCCCCCGAGGAGCACGCCGCCGGCTTCCTGGAGTCCAACGAGCGTCTGGTCGAGGCGTACGAGGCGCTGGACGCCGAGACCCGCCAGTCGCTGCGGATCAACCTCGGCTTCCTGCCCGACCCGGTCGACGTCGCCACCGCCGCCCGGTTCCGCCTCAGCGAGTTCGCCCTGCACCAGTGGGACGCCGAGGTGGGGTTCAACCCGTTCGCGGCGGTGACGCCGGAGGCGGTGCCGCTGCTCCTCGATCAGCTCGGCGGCATGCTGAGCTGGACCAGCCGCCCCAAGGAGCTGGACGGCCGCGAGGCCACCCTGCTGGTACGGCTGCGGGACCCCGAGCGGACGTTCGGGCTGCGGCTGGGCGAGCAGATCACGCTCACCGACGCGCCGGAGCAGCCGGACGGCGAGCTGTCCCTGCCGGCCGAGGCGTGGCTGCGGCTGGTGGTCGGCCGGCTCGGGACCCGCTACACCCCGGACGGGGTGCAGGTGAGCGGTCCGGTGACCCTGGACGACCTGCGCCGGGTCTTCGTCGGCTTCTGAGGACGAACGCGCGGGCCGGTGCTCCCGGCCCGCGCGTACCCTCGTCAGCCCTTCACGCACACGACCTGCTTGAGGTGCGCGACCACCTCCACCAGATCGTCCTGCTGGGCCATCACGGCGGTGATGTCCTTGTACGCGCCGGGGATCTCGTCGACCACCCCGGCGTCCTTACGGCACTCCACGCCCGCGGTCTGCGCGGCCAGGTCGGCGGTGCTGAAGGTCCGCTTCGCCTGCGCCCGGGACATCCGCCGCCCGGCCCCGTGCGACGCCGAGCAGTACGCGTCCGGGTTGCCCCGGCCCCGCACGATGTACGACCCGGTGCCCATCGACCCGGGGATGATGCCCAGGTCACCTCGGCCGGCCCGGATCGCGCCCTTGCGGGTGACCAGCACGTCGACGCCGTCGTAGCTCTCCTCGGAGACGTAGTTGTGGTGGCACGAGATGGGCTCGTCGTAGCCGACCTGCGGGAACTGCTCGCGCACCACGTTGCAGAGCAGGGCCAGCATGACGGCCCGGTTGCGCCGCGCGTACTCCTGCGCCCACCACAGGTCCCGCCGGTACGCCTCCATCTCCGGCGTGCCGGCGAGGAACACGGCCAGGTCCCGGTCGGGCAGGTCGGCATTGTGCGGCAGGCGCCGGGCGACGCCGATGTGCCGCTCGGCCAGTTCCTTGCCGATGTTGCGGGACCCCGAGTGCAGCATCAGCCAGACCCGGCCCTCGTCGTCGCCGCCCTGCTCGAGGCAGACCTCGATGAAGTGGTTGCCGCCGCCGAGCGTGCCGAGCTGCCGCTGTGCCCGCGTCTCGAGCTGCGCCACCCGACGGTCCAGGCCGGCGAAGCGACCCCAGAAGTCGTCCCAGCCGCCCTGCTCCAGCCCACGGACCCGACGCGGGTTGACCGCCTCGGTCCGCTGGGCGAAGCCGACCGGGATGGTGGCCTCGATGGCGGACCGCAGCCCGCCCAGGTCGTCCGGCAGGTCGGCGGCGGTCAGCGAGGTGCGTACCGCCGACATGCCGCAGCCGATGTCGACGCCGACCGCGGCCGGCGAGACGGCCTGCCGCATGGCGATCACCGAGCCCACCGTCGCCCCCTTGCCGAAGTGGACGTCGGGCATGACGGCGACACCCTGCACCCAGGGCAGCGCGCCGATGTTGCGCAGCTGCTTCGCGGCCTGCGGCTCGATGGCGTACGGGTCGGTCCAGACCCGGACCGGCGCGCGGGTGCCGGCGAGCGGGGTGAATCCCATGATGGTCTCCTTCTGTCGCGCGCGGGTGACCGATATCGATCAGCATCGGGCGTCGGCTGCCGGATGGCGGGCCGTGGATACGGAAAAGGCCGCCCGATCCCGATTGGGAGGGCGGCCGGCGGACGCGTCAGCGTCAGTCGCGCCACCCCGGCCCGGTGCCCCGCAAAGGGTTACAGGTGATGGTCGTGGATTGGGTGAGCAGATAACCGCCGGCAGGAGGCAGGCGCCGGGCGGCGTCGGTGCGGACGCGTCGCGACACGGCGTACTCCTCTCGTGGTTGCTCTTGACCTTGCACCGGTGACAGTAGAAGGGCGGCGGCGCGTCCGCAATGGATATCGCCGCCGCCCGGTGGCTCGTGCGGCTCAGGTGTCGTAGCAGCCGTCCCACGGCGGATCGAACCCGAGGTCGTCGGGGAGGAACTCGGCGTGGTCGTTGCCGTCGTACTCCTCGGACCAGTCGACCAGCCCGAACACGTGCCCGTCGACCTCGACCTGGAACAGCCGGATGGCGATGTCGGCGAAGACGCGACCGGGCAGCGCGTCCAGCCACTCGGTGAGGCGGGCCTCCGCCCGGTCGATGGAGGCGTCCTCGTGCTCGCTGGTGCCCGCGAACCAGATGTCCGAGTCGGTGTGCGCGCCGTCGGCGTCGAAGCGGTGCAGCACCGCGTACCACCGCTTGTGCCGGTACCAGTCGTCTTCGGCCCCGGCACCGTCGGTGAGGGTGGCGGTGACGGAGCCGAAGAACTGACCCTTGTCGTAGTGGCCGATGGTGCGGGTGCGGTAGTCGGGCTCGTGCGCGATCGGCACCAGGTCGGGAATCGCCATGGCCGGCAGGCTATAGCGGACCTACGACACGGCCACCAACCGGAACGACTGCGCCGCGGTGCCGTTGCAGGTGTACTGGATGAGCTGGACGCTGTCCGCGGTGGACGCTCCCGGCACGTCCAGGCACTTGCCGCTGCTGCGGTTGACGATGCGGTAGTAGCCGCCGCCCTCGGACTCCGCGCGCCACTGCTGGTTGACGCCGCCACTGTAGGACCAGAGTTGGATGGGGGCCGAGTCGGCGGTCGACCGGTCGGTCACGTCGAGCACCTGGGCGCTGTTGTTGCGGTTGTTGACCCGCAGGAAGCCGTCGCTGGTCGGGGCGAACTGGTACTGCTGGGCGGTGCTGTTGTTGCAGGCGTACTGCTGGATGGCGGTGCCGTTCGCGGTGCCGGCGGCCCGCGCGTCGACGCACTTGCCGCTGCCCCGGTTGACCACGGTGTGCCAGGCGGTCGGCGAGATCGGGCCGGCGCTGCCGGTCGGGGTCGGGGTCGGCGTCGGGGTGGGTGCCGTGCCGATGCCCGCGAGCCAGTGCAGCCCGTCGATCAGCAGCTTGTTCTGCTGGGCGCTGTCGAAGGTGGACGACAGGCCGGTCTTGGTGCCGTAGTCCATCCTGTTGTGCCCGAAGTTGGCGTAGATCATCTTGTACTGCCGGTTGCTCCAGACCAGCGGGTAGTAGCCGCTGTACCAGGACTGGTTGGGGTCGGTCCCGACCGGGAAGCTCGACGGGTCGACCGACGCCAGGATGTCGATGTTGGAGTTCTGCCGCAGGTCGTTGCTCCACGAGTACCACTCGCTGAACGACGACGAGAAGGTCGCCGGCAGGTTCCGGGTGGCGGCGTGGGTGCGGTTGTCGACGCGCATGGTGACCCGGGTCGGCAGCCAGGTGTTGGTCCGGAACGAGCCGGAGCCGAGGAACGTGTTGTAGTACCAGCTCCAGCTCGACGGGTTGTCGGTCCAGGCGCTCACGTGGAAGCCCATCCACGCCCCGCCGTTCTGCATGTACTGCTGGAACGCCGCGCGTTGGGCGGTCGGCGGGGCGTCGTCCAGGAACATGACGACCTTGTACTGGGCCAGGTTGGCGGTGTTCAGCAGGCTCCAGTTGTTGGTGGCTTCCCAGGAGAAGCCGTACTGGGTGGCGGCCTGCGGGAACCAGGCGCGCGCGTCCTTGACGAAGTCGATGTGCGCGTCGTCCCAGGTGCCGTTGTAGAAGGCCAGGACCTTGAACGTCGGCGCGGCCTGCGCGCTGCGCGCGACGCCGAGGCCGACGCCGGCGCTCACGGCCACGACGAGGGCGACGAACACGGACAGGATCCTTCTGGTACGAGAGGAGAGTTCTGCGATCACCTGATCGTCCCTTCGGTCGGGACGCGCGCCGCCGCGTCGACGTGAATCTGTTCACAAGGTTTACAGATAGACGAAAGGTTATGCGTAGCGGCGTGCGGCGTCAATCGCCAGGGCGGCGATCGGGTGGGATTCCTGCGGCAGCGGGTACTCCGGCCCGGTGACCAGCCCGGACGCCATCGACGTCGACAGGCCGTTGGCCGTGGACGTGCCCGCCGCGCCGCACGACGCCAGCGGCGAGTGGGTGCCGACCCGAGACCTGGCCGGCGTCGCCCCGGCGGCGCGACCCGCACGTCGCTGGACCCCGAATCGGGTGGTGGCCACCCCGGCCGCCCTGGACCACCCGCACGGACAGCGGATCGTCGACCGGGTGCAGGCCCTCGGCATCGAGGTGGAACGTCTGAAGGCGAACCGGCTCAGCGGAGTGCGCGGGCAGACCGACCGCGAGACGTACGCCCGGGCCAAGGCGACGCTGGCGATCGTGGTGAGTCCACCGTCGCGGCGCGACCTGCAACCCATCGCGCCCAGCGCCGACTGGCGCGTCGACCTCGCCGAGGGCTGCCCCGCGCACTGCCAGTACTGCTACCTGGCCGGCTCGCTCTCCGGACCGCCGGTGACCCGCGTGTACGCCGACCTCGACGACATCCTGGCCGGGCTGACGCCGTACGCCGGGCGCGGCACGGTGACCAGCCGCGACGCGCGTCGCGCCGACGAGGGCACCACGTTCGAGGCGTCCTGCTACACCGACCCCCTCGCGTTGGAGCACCTGACCGGCAGTTGGCAACGGGCGGTGCGGCACTTCGCCGACTGGGACGCACCGGTGCAGTTGCGCTGGACCACCAAGTACGCCGACGTGGACACCTTCGTCGGTCTACCCCACCACGGCCGTACCCGGGTCCGGTTCAGCGTCAACTGCGCCCCGGTCAGCCGGCGCTTCGAGGGCGGCACCGCCCGGGTGCCGGACCGGCTCGCCGCCCTGCGCCGACTCGCGCTCGACGGCTATCCGGTCGGGCTGACCATCGCGCCCATCATCGCGCTGCCCGACTGGCGCGACGCGTACGGCGAGCTGTTGGACCAGGTGCGCGCGGCGGTCGACGGGGTACCCGGACTGGACCTGACCGCCGAGCTGATCACCCACCGGTTCACGCCCGGCAGCAGAGAGGTGCTGCTCGGCTGGTACCCGCGTACGCGGTTGGAGATGGACGTGGCGGCGCGCAGCCGCAAGCACGGCCGGTTCGGCGCGGTGAAGTACGTCTACCCCCGGGACACCATGGCCGAGCTGCGGCGGTGGTTCACCGACGAGCTGGCCGCCCGGGTACCAGCCTGCCGCGTCCTCTACTGGACGTGAGCGCCGGGAGTCAGCCGACCGAAGAACGGGCGACCGGCGCGGAGAAGAACCTGTCCGGGTACGGCTCGTCGCGCAGGCGGTAGTGCCACCACTCCCGGTCGTAGTTCACGAATCCGGCGTCGGTCATCAGCCGTCGCAGCAACCGCCGGTTGTCCCGGGCGGGTCCGGTGATCCGGGGATCGTCGGTGTGCGCCCGGGCGTCGAAGCAGTCGAAGCCCGTACCCATGTCGATGCTGTTGTCCGGGAAGCGTCGCGCCCGGGGCGCGGTGCAGGCCACCAGCGACTGGCCGGGCCGGTACGGGGGCTGGCTGGCGGCGGGCTCGTCGACGAGGGTCAGGTCCATCGTGCTGCCCCGGCTGTGCGCGGTGGGCGCGCCGATGTAGCCGTCGGCGAAGAGCCGACTCTTCGCCAGGTCCGGGTAGAACTCGGCCTTGGTCTGCTGCTCACCGGGACGCTTCGACCAGGCGACGAAGTCGTCCACCGCCGACTGTGGGCGGTAGCAGTCGTACACCTTGAGGCTGTGACCCCCGGCGAGCGCGGCGTCCTGCACCCGGCGCAGCGCCTCGGCCGCCTGCCGCGTGAGCAGGCACAGCGGCTCGCGGTAGCCGGCGATCGGCCGGCCCACGAAGTTGTGCGCGGTGGCGTAGCGGATGTCGGCGTGGATGCGCGGGTCGAAATCGGTCAGCACCACGAAGCCCGGCAACCCACCCGCGCCCGGCGGGGTCGCGCCCGGCCGGGAGGTGGGGCTGTCGGGGGTCGGGAGCGGGCTCGCCGAGGCCGGGGTGGCGATCGTCGGCGTGGGGCGGGGCGGCTCGGAGCAGCCGGCGAGCGCCGCGACGAGCGCGAGCACCGCGACGCCACCCACCCGCCCTGACCTGCGCACAGGTCCTGTCTACCAAAGGCGGACGATGGCGCGCGGCGCATCGGCCGGGCGCCCTGGGCCTGGTCCGGCGGGCCCGCTCACGCGCCGGGCGTCAGCGGAACCGGGTGGGCCGTGGCATGCGTCGCCTCGGCCGTCTCGACGAGCTGCGTGGCGAGGAAGCGCAGGGCCGCCTCGTCGTCGTCGATCCCCCCGGCCTCGTGGCCGTTGTAACGCCACACCGACAGCTCCGTCGGCCCCGCGTGGGAGTTGTGGGCGGCGTAGACGCCCGAGGGCGGCACGATGTCGTCCATCAGCGCCACCGAGTACCGGGCGGGCCGACGGCAACGCCGCGCGAAGTTGACCCCGTCGACGTACGACAGGGTCGTCAGCGTCCGCTCCTCGGCGTCGCGGTGGATCGCCAGGTAGTCGCGGATCTCCCGGTACGGGTGGGCGTCGGTGACGACCACGGCGCGCGGGATGTCACACAGGAACGGCACGAGGGCCACGACCGCCCGCACACCGGGCGCCAACGCGCCGGCCGCGAGCGCCATGGCCCCGCCCTGACTGTGCCCGAGCACCGCCAGTCGGGTCGGGTCGACCATGGGCAGGGTACGGGCGGCGTCCACGGCCCGTACGGCGTCGGTGATCAACCGTCGGTAGTAGTACGTGCGCGGGTCGGCGATGCCCCGCGTCGCCACGCCGGGCGCCTGCGCGCCCGTCGCGCCCAGGTCCGCCGTGTCGCCCCGACTCCAGCCCGAGCCCTGCCCCCGGGTGTCCATCTGGAGATGGGTGAACCCGGCGGTCGCCCAGAGCAGGTTCTCCAACGGGTGCCCGCGCCCGCCGCCGTAGCCCACGTACTGCACGACGGTCGGCAGCGCGGTGCCGGTGCCGTGCGGAACCCGGAGCCAGGCCCGTACGGGCTGTCCGGCGAAGCCGGGGAACGTCACGTCGTACACGTCGATGGCGGTCAGACCGGTGACCACGGGTTCGAGCCGGACCGGCCACGCGGCCTCACGCGCCTGGGCCAGAGTGTGCGCCCAGAAGTCGTCGAAGTCGGCGGGCTCGGCCACCACGCCCCGATACTCGCGTAGCTGCTCCTCGGGCAGATCCGTGTACATGGCGTCCTTGTCTGTCGCGCGGGACGGTACGCCGAGACGCGTCCGACAAATTACCGGAACATTTCCGCAACTCCGCCGAACGCTATGACCGACCTGGCGTGTCGTCAACCCCCCTCGGTGAGGCAAGATGACCCGAGGAGCGGGCGTGCCGTTCCGGGACACGGGACGGGTGACGCGTACGGTCGCCCCTCCCGGAGCGGTGAAGGAGACACGGGTGGACGCGGACGACGGACGCAGGGTGACCATCACCGCGATCGCACGGGAGGCTGGCGTCTCGGTGCCGACCGTGTCACGGGTGCTCAACGGCCGGTCCGATGTGGCCCCCGACACGCGGGAGCGCGTCGAGGAGTTGTTGCGCCACCACGGTTACCGACGCCGCAGCAGCCGCAGCGTCCGCCGGGCGGGCCTCGTCGACCTGGTCTTCAACGACCTGGACAGCCCCTGGGCCGTGGAGATCATCCGGGGCGTCGAGGACGTCGGGCACGGCGCCGGTGTCGGCACCGTCGTCTCCGCGATCCACCGGCAGCCCACCGCCGCCCGCCAGTGGTTGCAGAACCTGCGCACCCGGGCCACCGACGGGGTCATCTTCGTGACGTCGCACCTGAGCCCGCCGCTGCACGCCCAGCTACGCCGCCTCAACGTGCCGGTGGTGGTCGTCGACCCGGCCGGCGTACCGGCCATGGACGTGCCGACCATCGGCGCCACCAACTGGGCCGGCGGGCTCGCCGCGACCGAGCACCTGCTGGCGGTCGGCCACCGCCGGATCGGGTTCGTGGCCGGTCCGACGCATCTGCTGTGCAGCCGGGCCCGACTCGACGGCTACCGGGCCGGGCTGGAGGCCGCCGGAGTGCCGGTGGACGACGCGCTGATCTACCCGGGCGACTTCTACCATGCCTCCGGCTTCGCGGGTGGCACGGCGCTGCTCGACCTGGCCGATCCGCCGACCGGCATCTTCGCGGCCAGCGACCAGATGGCGTTCGGCGTCTACGAGGCCATCCGCCGCCGCGGGCTGCGGGTCCCCGACGACGTCAGCGTCGTGGGATTCGACGACCTGCCGGAGGCCCGGTGGGCGTCCCCGCCGCTGACCACCGTCCGGCAGCCCCTGGTGGAGATGGGCCGCCTCGCGGCGCGAACGGTCCTGCGGCTGGCCCAGGGTGAGGGCATCGACTCCCCCCGGGTCGAGCTCGCCACCGAGTTGGTCGTCCGGGACAGCACCACCGCGCCGCCGACCGGCTGACCCTCGTCGTTCCGACCGGTTCGAACCGGGTCGGATACCTGGTTCCGCCGGTACCGGTCGGACTCCCGGAAATTCCGGCACCCGACGGGGGCGGTGAGCGGCCGTCGCCGCCCACCGCGCCGAGGGGATCAGTGGTGGTGTGCGCGTACGGCCCGGCGAATGGTCACCGGCTGCGCGGGCGCGCCGTCGACCGGCGCGGGATCCTCGGCCGTGGGCGCGATGCCCCCGGCGGCGATCCGGTCGAGCGTGTCCAGCCCGGTCGCGTCGACCGTGCCGAAGATCGTGTAGTTGGGCCGCAGCGCCGAGTCGGCGTACACCAGGAAGAACTGGCTGCCGTTGGTGTCCGGCCCCGCGTTGGCCATCGCCAGCACACCCCGCGCGTAGAGCCGGCGTACGCCGGTCGGGTCGGTGGGCGCGGGCGGCAGAGCGGTGGGCAGTTCGTCGCGGTACCGGTAGCCCGGTCCGCCCTCGCCGGTGCCGGACGGGTCGCCGCACTGCAACACGCTCAGCGTGGGGTACGCGGTGAGCCGGTGACACGGGGTGCGGTCGTAGAACCGCTTACCGACCAGGTGCAGGAAGCTCTGCACCGTGCACGGCGCGGCCGCCCGGTCAAGCGTCAACCCGATCGGCCCCTGGTTGGTGGAGAGCGTCACGCGGACGCTGCCCCGGTCTGGCGTACGGCGCGGGTCGGGTGGCAGCGGCACGGGCCGGGCGGCCGGCTCGTCGGGCGTATCGGTGTACGCGCACGGGCCGTGCGTGGTGCGCGGCGGTCGGGGATCGGCGGGCGGCGCGGGGGCGTGTGCCACGGTGGCGACGCCGGACGCGTCGACGGTCGCGCCCGGCGCGGCCACCGCGGTCGCCGAAGCGCCGATGACAAGCGCCGCGGCGATCGTCGCCACGCTCGCGAGGCGGGTCAGCGTACGCACCGACGGGCGGGGTACCGCCGCGCCGGAGGGCGTTTCGCGTTCACTCGACACAGGGATCCTCCTGGGACTCGCGCTGCCAGAAAGACCGGAGTCTATGGACGCCGGAGCCGGTTGTCGATCGCTGCGGCCGGTTGCCGACGGTCAGGACAGCCGGCGACGGCGGTGCCACAGCAACCCGCCCAGCAGCGTCAGCACGCCCGCGCCACTGAGCGCGGCCACCGACCAGAGCCAGCCGGAACCGGTGTGCGCCGGACCGCTGGCCGCCGCCGGCCGGGGCGGACCGGGCGCGGCCAGCGCGGGCGGGGTCGCTGACGGCGTGGCGGTCAGCTCGCCCGGCTCGACCAGGCGACCGACGCCGGCGTCCCGGGGCAGCGAGAAACCCCAGTCCAACAGGGCCGCGCCCTGCTCCCAGCCCCGCATCGGCGTCGGCTCGGCACCCAGCAACGTCACCACGAGCCGGCGACCGTTGCGCTGCGCCGCGCCGACGTACGTGTGCCGCGCCAGGTCGGTGAAGCCCGTCTTGCCGCCCAACGCGCCCGGGTACCGGTAGATGAGCTGGTTCTCGTTCTGGATCTGGAAGCCCTTCGTCCGCTGCGCCGGCTGCGCGGGAATCGTCGCCAGATCGGTGAGCGCGTACCGGCGGAACGTCGGCTGCGCGAAGCAGGCCCGGGCGATCAGCGCCAGGTCGTACGCGCTGGTGAACTGGCCCTTGCCGTCCAGGCCGGACGGCGTGACGGCATGCGTCTGAAGCGCCCCCAGGTGGTGCGCCTGCTCGTTCATGGCGCGCACTCCCCCGGCCGCTCCGTCCGAGCCGCCGCCGAGGCGGGCCAGCGCGTTCGCCGCCTCGTTGCCGGAGTTCAGCAGCAGACCCAGCCAGATCGTCTCGATGGTGTAGCGGCCACCCTCGACCAGGCCGACGGCGGACGAGCCGGGTTCGATGTTCATGTCCGCCGCGGTGACGGTCACCGTCTGCGCGGGGTCGAGTCGGGGCATCATCGTGGCCGCCAGCAGGAGCTTCTGGACGCTGGCCGGAGTGCCGTACTCGTGCGGGCCGCAGCCGCCGAGCACCTGGCCGGAGTCGAGGTCCGCGACGAGCCACGACGTGGCCGTGATCGCCGGCGGCGCGTCCACGCCGGCCGGCACGACCAGGCCGCTGGTGGCCAGTCCGACGCCGCCGACCACCCGAGCCTCGGGCACGGCGGGCGGAGGCGACGGGCGCGGCGGCCGGGAGACCGCCGGCGCCGGCGCCCGCGGACACCGCACGACCGGCACGGCGGCGGTACGCGTGGCCGGAGCCGCCGTGCCGACAGCCGGCGCGGGAGCGAGCAGGACGGCGGACGCCGTGACCGCCAGCAGCGCAGCTCTCATGTGCCCGACCCTAGTCAACAAGATCGCCCGGCGGGGCCGGTTGGCGGCTCGCGGCGTCGTGGTCAAGCCACGCGCCGCAGCCACCGCCGCTGCCACGGCGTCTCGACCGCCTTCGGGTGGTAGCCCGCCCGCACCCAGGGCACCGCCCGCTCGGGCGGCAGGCCGTCGAGGATCGCCAGCGCGGCGAGCGCCGTGCCCGTCCGGCCGATACCGCCCCGGCAGGCCACCTCGACGCGTTCGCCGTCGTGCGCCCGTCGCAGCGCCTCGCGCAACGCGTCGAGCGAGTCCGCGCGGTCGACCGGCACCCAGAAGTCGGGCCACCTGATTCGCCGGTGTGGCCAGGCCGGTTCCGGACCGGGCGCCAGCAGCAGCGCGAAGTCGGCCGGCGACGCGGTCGCCGCGACGCGCCGACCGCGCACAAGTGCGCCGCTCGGGAGGACGAGCAACCCCGGCTGCTCCGGCCAGATCTGAGCTGCGGTCACCGGCACATTGTGCCGCAGTCGAGGGGCGGCCACGGGTGCCCGGCGGACAGAAAAAGCGCCGCCCCCGACCGTGGTCGGGGGCGGCGCTGGTGTCGGTGTGCAGGTCGCCTCTCGGCGAGTGGCGCGACGCGGCTCCAGCCGAACGGTATTCCGCGAGGGCTATGTAGGTGAGGCCCGGGGACACTGAGTCACACCGACACTGGTTCACAACCAGCCGACGCCTCCGGGTGTTCCCGCCTCGCTCGACGATCTGCGGATACACCGACGGCCGGCACCCGTTGCGGATGCCGGCCGTCGGTCGGGTCGTGCGGTGGTCAGCTGTTCCAGTACTGGCCGACCAGGTCGGCGGCCTGCTGCTCCCACTGGGCGTACGCGTCCGGGTAGGCCGAGACCTGCACGGTCTGCGCGGCGTCGGTCAGCGGCATGTCCTGCCAGCCGTCAACCTGACGCAGGCCCTTGAGGAACGCCGTCGTCGAGTACTCCGGATCGGTGATCTGCTCCGGGGTGCCCCAACCACTGGACGGGCGCTGCTGGAACAGGCCCAGCGAGTCGTGGTCGTTGGCGTCGCCGAGGTGACCCAGGTTCTCCAGCTTCGACTCCTGCAGGCTCGTCGCGATCGAGATGACCGCCGCCCGCTCGGGCAGGCCGGCCTTCTTCGTGGCCGCGATGATGGCCTTGACGTTGGCGGTCTGCTCGTCGTTCAGGGTGATGTGCGACTGGTCGCCCTGGGTGCCGTGCGGGATCAGCTTGCTCGTGTCGGGCTTGTCGGCCTGCACCACGGCGACCGGCCGCGAGTCGGTGCTCGGGGCGGCGACATGGGCGATCGGGCCGGCGAAGACGCCACCGGCGAACGCGAGACCAGCAACGGACAGCATGCTCTTACGGAAGATCGTGTTCATGGGGGTTGCTCCTTCGGGGGTAGGAAACACCCACCGCGTCACCGTTCGGGGGGATCGGTGATGCGGGGTGTCAGCACCTCGTCCGGGCGCTTGCAGAGTCTGGGGGCGGCGGCCTGCGAGCCGGGGGGCTCGGGCGCCGCGGACCGGGTACAACGACCCGGGGATCCGGGCCATTCCCGCAGGCGGGCGGCCCGTGGGGGCGTCCGACCCGTGCTCCTGCGATCGTCAGGGTGTGTAACGACCCCCGGCCGGCCACGATTCCAGCCCACGAGTGCGGCCGGTCACCACACGGGCCTCACAACCGGACATCGCGCCCCACCCGAGTCGATCCGACTTGGTGACCGACGCGAGATCGCCGAACTCGGGGTATCCGGGACCGGTCGACACCGCCATATCGGTGAAGTCGTTTCGGTCAAGCGGATCGGGGCCGGCCCGAGCGACAGGGCTAGGGCGTGCCCAGGTAGCGCAGGATCGCGAGGATACGGCGGCTGTAGCCCGTCGTGTGGGCGAGGCCGAGCTTGTCGAAGATCGCGTTGACGTGCTTCTCCACGGCGCTCTGCGACACGTGCAACCGCTGTGCGACAGCGGCGTTGGTGTGCCCCTGGGCCATCTCGTGCAGGACGTCCCGTTCGCGCGGGGTGAGTCGGCCGAACGGGTCGGCTCGCTCCGATCCGGCGACGACCTGGCGAACCACCTCCGGGTCGAGCGCCGTGCCCCGGGCGGCGACCCGGTCGAGGGCGTCGAGGAAGTCGTCCACCTGGGCGACCCGGTCCTTGAGCAGGTAACCGATTCCTTCGGGGCGGTCCGCGAGCAGCCGGGCGGCGTAGCGCCGCTCGACGTACTGGGAGAGCACGAGGACCCCGGTATCGGGCCAACGCTCGCGGATCTCCAACGCGGCACGCAACCCGTCGTCGGTGTGGGTGGGCGGCATCCGGACATCGGTGACGACCACGTCGGGACGGGACCGACCGACCGCTTCGACAAGCTCGTCGGCGGTGCCGACGGCCGCGGCCACCTCGTGGTCCTCCTCCATCAGCAGCCGGGTGAGGCCCTCCCGGAGCAGCGTCGAGTCCTCGGCGAGAACTAGCCGCACGGCAGTTCCGCGAGCACGGTGGTCGGACCGCCGACCGGACTCGTCACGCCGAGCCGTCCGTCCAGCGCGGCGACCCGTCGGGCCAGCCCGGACAGCCCGCGCCCGGTGAGATCCGCGCCGCCGACGCCGTCGTCGCGCACCCGCATGCGGATCCACCCTTCCCGTACCCCGATCTCGACCGTCACCAGGGTAGCGGCGGCGTGTTTCGCGGCGTTGGTGAGCGCCTCGCAGGCCACGAAGTAGAGCACCGTCTCGATCTGTCGCGCCGGGCGCGACGGCAGGTCGCAGCGGATCCGTACCGGCACCTCGGAGCCACGGGCGACCATGGACAGCACCTCACCCAGATCGCTGGCGTCCAACGCCGACGGGTAGACCCGCCACGCCACCTCCCGCAACTCTGCGACGGCCCGCTGCACGTCCTCGTGTGCCTGGGCGACCAGGTCCCGGGCGCGGTCGGCGTCCCGGGCGCGGCGGGCCCTCCCGAGCAGCATGCCGAGGGCGACCAGCCGCTGCTGGAGGCCGTCGTGCAGGTCGCGTTCGATGCGCTGCCGTTCCGCGTCGACCGCCGCGATGACCGCTGCCCGGCTGCTCGTCAGCTCCTGCACCCGCCGGGTCAGCTCCGCCCGGTGCCCGGGGCGCAGCAGCCGCCGGGCGAGCCGGACGTCCAGCGCGGCGACGCTGGCGAGCGCCTGGACGTTGAGCAGGAGCAGCACCGCCCCCACGGCGACCTGAGCCAGCGCGTCGAGGAGGCTCAACTCGCCGCGTACCGCCGCACGCAGCACGATCCCCGCGAGCACCAGGCCGATGCCCAGCACGGCGTACGCCAGCAGGCCGAGCGTGCCGGGCAGCAGCCGCGCCGCCAGGTAGCCGACCTGCCGCCGGGTGGACACCTCGTGTGTCGCGGGCGGCTCGTTCACGGCGAGCAGACCGGCGAGGCGCCGACGTTCCAGTCGTACGAGCTGTCCGGCGTACCGTCTGGTCAGCTCCGCGGTCCGGCGGCCGGCCGTGGGCGTGAGGGCGGACGCGGCGAGCGCGACCGCCGCGACGGCCAGGAAGCCGAGCTCGACGACGGCCGTCGCGCTTCCGGCGGCGACGCCCACCGGCAGCCGCAGCCGCGCCCACCACGGACCGGTCCGGTCTTCGTTGCGCCGCACCGGAGACATCTCGGAGGCGGCCGGCTAGCGCTCGTCCGAGGCCCAGGAGGCGCCCCGGTAGAGGGTGCCCCGACCGTCGGGGTCCGGCGTTCCTGCCGCCGACGCACCGTGGCGAGAGACTTCCGAGTCCGATCCGGGGTTCCGCGCGGAGCGGCGGGCCTTCAGCACCCGTGAGCCGACGAACCAGGCGACACCCGCGACGCACGCGACGATGACGACGTTCTGGAGTGTGCCGACGTAGCCCTCGACGAGGTGCCAGTTGTCACCCAGCAGGTAGCCGGCGAGCACGAAGGTGGTGTTCCAGATCAGGCTGCCCAGCGTCGTGTAGAGCAGGAAGATCCGCACCGGCATCCGCTCCACCCCGGCGGGGATGGAGATCAGGCTCCGGAAGATCGGAATCATCCGGCCGAAGAACACCGCCTTCACGCCGTGTCGTAGGAACCACGCCTCGGTACGGTCGACGTCGCTGAGCTTCACCAGGGGCAGTCGAGCGACGATGGCACGCATCCGCTCGCGGCCCAGGGAGGCGCCGATCAGGTAGAGCGCCAGCGCGCCCAGCACCGAGCCCAGCGTGGTCCAGAAGATGGCGCCGACCAGGCTGATCCGACCCTGCGCGGCCACGAACCCGGCCAACGGCAGGATGACCTCGCTGGGGATCGGCGGGAACAGGTTCTCCAGCGCCACCGCCAGACCCGCCCCCGGCCCGCCGAGCCGTTCCACCAGATCGCTGACGTACCCGACGACGCCGCCCTCGGGCGGTTCGGCCGCGGCGGCGGGGGTTCCGGTGGCGAGGACGGCGTGCGACGTTCGAATCATGCCCCCACGCTACGAACCGATCCTGAGAATCGACCATGAGGCGGACCCTCCGACGCCGCGGGCCGCCCACACCGGCGGGGGTGCGGAAAACCGCACCCCACTGCGGCTCGCGGTGGCGCAGCCGCCGTGCGTACCCCTGGATGTCGAACAGAACGCGCGGGCGCACGCCGACGCGGTCCGCGCGGCGCGCGCCCGGGTGGTGGTCTTTCCGGAGCTGTCCCTGACGGGGTACGAGTTGCAGGCGCCGACCGTGCCGCTGGACGACCGGCGGTTGACGCCGCTTGTCGAGGCGTGCGCCGAGGTGGGCACGGTGGCGCTGGCCGGCGCGCCGGTGGCCGGTGACCACATCGGAGTGCTGGCGGTGACCGGCGGCGGGGTGAGCGTGGCGTACCGGAAGATGTGCCTCGGCGGCGTGGAGGGGCAGCGGTTCCGGCCGGGCGACACACCGGGCGTGCTCGAGGTGGACGGATGGCGGATCGGGCTGGCGGTGTGCAAGGACACCGGCGTCGCCGCGCACGCGGAGACGACGGCGGCGCTGGGGATCGACGTGTACGCGGCGGGCGTGCTGGAGTCGGCCCGGGACGCCGCCGTGCCGGACGAGCGGGCGCGCCGAATCGTCGCGACGCACGGGTTCTGGGTGGCGATGGCGAGCTTCGCCGGGTCGACCGGCGGCGGTTACCGCGAGGCGGCCGGCGGCTCGGCCATCTGGACGCCGCGGGGTGACGTGGCCGCCGGGGTCGGCACGACGCCGGGTGAGTGGGCGGCGGCCTCGATCCGGTGAGGACGCCGGGCGTGGTGTCGTACCGGTGCGGCAGGATCGGGCGATGAGCGCGATCCCTCCCCGGCTGTCCGTGATCACCCTGGGCGCCCGCGACCTGAGCCGGTTGCGAACCTTCTACCGGTCCCTGGGCTGGCCGGAGCTGCCCGCCAGCGACGACGGCTGGTCGGCGTTCCTGCTCGGAGGGGTGCTCCTCGCCCTCTATCCGCTGCCCGACCTGGCGGCCGAGGCGGCACCGGGTGTCCCCGATCCGGGCGGCTGGTCCGGCGTGACGTTGGCCTGCAACGTCGACGACCCCACGGAGGTCGACGCGGCTTTCGCGGCGGCTGTCGCGGCGGGAGCGACCGCCGTGGCAGCGCCGACCGACCGTTCGTGGGGTGGCCGATCGGCGTACATCGCCGACCCGGAGGGCAACCGGTGGGAGATCGCCTGGGCGGGTACGGCGGTCTTCGACGAACGCGGCGCACTCGTCTCGTTCGGCGGGTGAGCCATGGTTGATCTCGGGCCACGGCCTTTGACATGCTTCGGTCCATGACCGTCTTCCCGCCCACCTTCGCCGACGACGTCATCGATCAGCCCGCCCAGACGCAGATCGAGACCTTCATCGACGAGCACCGCCGCACGCTCAACGAGGCCCTGGACGGGCTGACCGAGGAGCAGGCACGGCGCTCGCTGGTGCCGTCGCGGACGACACTGCTGGGTCTGGTGAAGCACGCGGCCTTCGTGGAGAAGGTCTGGTTCGACGAGGCGGTCACGTGCCGGTCACGTGCCGAGATCGGCATCCCGGCCACGCCCGACGAGTCGTTCATCCTCGACGACGGCGACACCGTCGCCAGCATCCAGCAGGCCCACCGCGAGGCGTGCGAGGCGTCGCGCCGCGCGACGGCGTCGCTGGGTCTGGACGACACCCTGCGCGGCAACCGGCGCGGCCCGCTGCCCCTGCGCTGGGTCTACCTGCACGTCCTGCGGGAGCTGGCGCAGCACTGCGGGCACGCGGAGATCCTGCGCGAGCAGATCCTCAGCGAGCAGAGCTAGCCCACCGGGACGGCGTCCCCGAAGCGGCGCAGCGTCCAGCGGGCCGGCGGCCAGCCGCCGGTGTCGTGGTCGGTGACCCACTCGCTGATCGACGCCGGCGGCACGTCCAGGTCGAACGACCGGAAGATCGGCTGCGCGGCGAGCGCGTGGAAGGCACCCTCCACGGTTTCACTGTGGCCGACCAGGACCGCGGTGCCGCCCCGGTGCCGGTGCGCGATCTCCATGACGGCGCGGCTGACGCGCACGACCAGTTCGGCCCAGCTCTCGTTGCCGTCCTCGAACGGGCGGAACACTCCCCCGCCGGGCACCGCGTGCTCGGTACGGAAGCGGGTGACCGGCAGACCGTCGGCGTACGGCGGGGTGTGCCAGGTGCAGAGGCCGCAGTCGGCCAGCGGCCGGACGCCGAACGCCGCAGCGATGGGCTGCGCGGTCTCGACGGCGCGGCGCAGCACGGACGAGTACACCGCCACCGACCCCTCGACGGCGTAGTCGTCGACGAGTCGCTGGGCCAGCCGGTGGGCCTGGTCGTGGCCGAGCGACGTCAACCCTCGGCACCCGTGCGGGCCGCCCACGATCCCGTCGACCTGGTGGACCGACTCACCGTGACGCACGAAGATCAGCCGTGTTCGCATCGGCCCATCATGCCAGCGACGTCCGCGGATGGATCAACCGTCCGGACGGACGAGGGCATCAGTCGGCGTCCAGAACCTCGCGAAGCCGCGCGGCGAACTCCTCTGGCCTGCCCGCGTATCCGTGCTCGCCACCGAGGAAGCCGCCGTGGTGACTCGGGAACACCACGGCCTCCTGGCCGAGCAGCGCCGCCGTCCCGTGGGCCGTACGGGCGGTGTAGGTGCCCGTCGACTCCGCGCCGACCGCGATCACGATCCGGGTCGAGGCGGCCGTGAGGACGGCCGCATTGGGGCGGTAGTCGGTGATGGCCCACGAGCTGTCGGACAGCAGCGGATCGTCGCGGCTGCCGTCGTCCTCGGTCGGCATGCCGACCATCGCGGGGTCGGGGGCGGGCTGGGCGAAGTAGGCGTCGGTGAACTCGCCCTGCCACGACGTCATCGCGATGAAGGCGGCCATGCCGGCGCCGAATCCCTTGGCCTGGTACGCCTCGTAGAAGGCGTTCCGAGCGCGCTCGGCTGCGGCGGCGTCCGGGAGCACCGCGTTGATCGGCGGCTCGTGCGCCACCAGCGTGGCGACGTCGCCGGGGTGGGTCGCGACGAGTTCGAGCGCGGTCACCGCGCCGCCGCTGCTGGCGAACACGTCCACCGGTCCGACATCGAGGGCCTCGACCAGCAGGTGCAGGTCGGCCGCCTGCTGCTGGGGCGTCTGGTCGGAGTGGCCGTCGCTGCGGGTGCTCCGACCGAGCCCGCGCGGGTCGTACGTGACGACCGTGCGGTCCTCGAGGTGCGGGGCGATCGCCCCGAAGCCCTCCGCCGTCATCGGCTGACCGATCATGAGCAACACGCGGTGCCCGCTGGTCGGAGGCAGTGGACCGCGGACGTCGTAGGCCAGGTCGGCGCCGGGCACGGCGAGGCGGTACGTCTGCGTCGTCATGCCGGTGAGACTACTCAGTCGTCGGCGCGACCGGCGGGTAGCTCACGGGTCTGGGCCAGCAGCGCGTCGAGCTGGGCGGCGGTCTGCCGGGGCAGTCGGCCACGGTCCACCAGCTCGGCGATGGTGTCCCGCAGGTCGGCGATGCGCCGCTCGCGGTCCCGGGTCCGTCGGTTCACGTCGGCGAGATCGTCGCGCAGGTCCTCGGCGGTCTTGCGGTCGACGTCGCCACGGGCCACCGCCACGGCGAGCACCTGCGCGAACTCGTCGCTGACCTGGCGGAAGCTGACCGGCACCTGCTGCCCGACGGTCGAGGGCGCGGCGCTGCTGGGGCGGGGCGACGGGGAGGCCGACGTCGGCGGCTTCGGTGACTGCGTACGGGGCGGGGGCGTGGTGGTGGAGGGCGACGACGGGGCGGCCACCGGGGCCGGGCCGGACGTGTCCGGTGCGCCGAAGCCCTGGGCGAGCAGCGCGCCGAGGCCGACCAGCACGGCGAGGCCGGCCGCGACGGCGAGCGCCAGGGGCCGGCGCGTACGGCGGCGGACCGGTGCGGACAGGATCGGCGCGGGCCGGGCGGCAGAGCGGTCGATGAGGGTGGGCGGGTGGGCCGCCGGGACGATCCGGAGCAGCTCGGTGGGTGGCTCGACCGGCTGGCCGGCGCCGAACCGGCGGGCGAGCTGTGCGGCGCTGGGCCGACGGGCCGGGTCGGCGGCGAGGCAGGCGAGGGTCAGCTCGGCGATGTCGGCGGGGAGGCCGGGCACTCGCAGCGGCGGCACCGGTGTGCCGCGCCGGTGCACCTCGATGGCGTCCTCCCAGCTCTGTACGGGCAGGGGCGCCGCGCCGGTGAGCATGCGGTAGAGCAGCGCCCCGAGGGCGTACACGTCGCTGGCCGGGTCGGGTGGACCGGCGGCGAGGCGCTCGGGGGCGAAGTACGCGGGGGTGCCCATCACCGGCTCGCCGGACTGGCTGTCGAGCCCGCCGAGCGCGGCGATGCCGAAGTCGAGCACCTTGGCCCCGGTGTCGGTGAGCATGACGTTGCCCGGCTTCACGTCGCGGTGCACCACCCCGATGCGGTGCGCGGCGGCCAGCGCGGCGGCGATGTGCCCGGCCACCCGGACCGCCTCCGGCCAGGGCAGCGGGCCGGAGCGCAGCCGGTCGGCCAGGTTGTGGCCCTCGACCAGCTCCATCACCAGGTACGGGACGACGACACCGCCGGCCAGGGTCGCCTCGGCGTAGTCGTACACCTGGGTGACGTGCGGGTGGGTCAGCCGGGCGGCCGCGCGGGCCTCGCGCTGGATGGTGGCCCGCAGGTGCGGGTCGGTGGCGAGCTGGCCGGCGAGCACCTTGATCGCCACCGGCCGGCCGAGCACCTCGTCGTCGGCCCGCCACACCTCGGACATGCCACCGAGCCCGATCCGCTCGTGCAGGACGTAGCGGTCGTGGAGGCGGAGGGTGGGCGTGAAGGGTGACATGGCCAGACCAGTCTGCCCGGCGAGTGCTCGATCGACCACCCTGCGTGCCCGGACCGGCACTTTTCGTCCCCGGAGTGCCGAAATGGGCGGCGGCTCAGGAGCAGCGCGGCACCGGCCGGGGCTGGATCCGGTCGGCGAGCCGACGCAGGGCAACGGCGGTCACCTGCCGGGTGGGGGCGAACAGCGGCCGGCGGGCGCGCTCGACGACGACCGGGGCGTCCGGGCGGGCCGAGTTGACGTGGCGGCTCATGGCGTCGAGGGCGGTGACGTATCCGGTCGGGTGTTCCATGGTCAACTCCTCAGGTGAGGTCCGGTGGAGGACCGGACGACGAGTTCGGTGGGTAGCAGCACGTGACCTGCGGCAGCGTCCGCAGGTGGGTCGAGCAGCAGTTCGGCGGCGATCCGGCCCTTCTCCTCGGCCGGCTGCCGGACGGTGGTGAGGCCGGCCGCCGCCGCCTCGGGGACGTCGTCGAAGCCGGTCACCGAGACCGGCGGGTGGGTGCCGCCCGGTCGCCGGGCCAGGGCGTCGAGCACGCCGAGGGCGAGCACGTCGGAGCCGGCCAGCACGGCGGTGGGCGGCTCGGGCCGGTCGAAGAGCCCGGCGACGGCGGCCGCGGCGGCGTGGCCGCTGTTGCCGGTCGCGTTGAGCAGTGTCAGCTCCGGCCAGGCGACGCCGACCTCGGCGAACGCGTCGGCGAAGCCGGCGAGCCGGCCCCGGGTCGTCGGGTGCGGGGCCTGGTCGAACCCGGCCAGGGTCACCGGGCCGGCGGGCGCGTCGGGCAGGACGGAGTCCACCAGCAGGGCGACCCGCCGGTGACCGAGACCGGCCACGTGCGCGGCGACGCTGCGCGCGGCGGCCCGCTCGTCGATGCCGACGAACCGCTCGTCGGCGGCGGCGTCGTCGCGTGCGGCCGTGCTGACGTACGGCAGGCCGCGCGCCCGGATGACGTCGAGCGCCCACTCCTCGTCGGCGACGCAGTACACGCAGAAGCCGTCGACGGCGGCGTTCTCCACGGCCCGCCGGGCGTCGACCTGCGCTCGCGGCAGGGGCACGAGCAACATGCTGGTGCCGTGTCGCTCGGTCGCTGCCCCCACTCCGGCGAGGAAGCGGACGGCGAAGGGGTCGGTGAAGGCGTACGACAACTGCGAGGTGAACAGGACCCCGATCGAGCCGACGAAGCCACGGCGCAGGGAGCGGGCGGTCGGGTTGGGACCCGGGTAGTTGAGCTGGCGCGCGGCGGCGAGGATCCGCTCGCGCAGGGCCGAGGAGAGCTGGTCGGGGCGACTGTACGCATTGGACACGGTGCTGCGGGAGACACCGACGGCGTCCGCCACGGCTTGCAGTGTCGGCTTCACTCGACGCCCCTCTGTATCGATTCAGACTGGATCGATACAGAGACTAGCCGGACACCTCGGCAACGGTCAATACGAACGAACCCGCGCGTGCCCTCAGGGCACCATCACTGCGGGTAGACCTCCTCCAGCAACCGGCCCAGGATCTCCGGCGTACGCTCCGGCGGCTCCGCCTCGACACAGAGCCGCTCCATGGCCACCGCGTAGTAGTCGAGGTCGTCGCGCTTGTCCAGGTAGAGGGCGCTGGTCAACTGTTCGATGTAGACGATGTCGGGCAGCTCCTGGTCGCCGAAGCGCAGGATGGTGAAGGCGCCACCGGCCGCCGCGTGACCACCGGCGGCGAAGGGGATGACCTGGAGGCGGACGGTGGGCGACTTGGTCGCCTCGATGAGCGCAGTGAGCTGGCCCCGCATCACCTCGGGACCGCCGATCGGGCGGCGCAGCGCCGCCTCGTCCACCACGGCCCAGAGCAGCGGCGGCTTGTCCCTGAGCAGCAGTTGCTGGCGCTGCATCCGCAGGTCGACGCGACGGTCGATCTCGGCGACGCCGGCGCCGCCGTGCCCGAGCAGCACCACCGCCCGCGCGTACTCCCGGGTCTGCAACAGGCCGGGGACGAACTGCACCTCGTAGCTGCGGATCAGCGCCGCCGCCGCCTCCAGGCCCAGGTACGACTGGAACCAGCTCGGCAGCACGTCGCCGTAACGGTGCCACCAGCCGGGACTGTTGGCGTCCCGCGCGAGCTTGAGCAGCGCCTGGCGCTCCCCCTCGTCGCTGACGCCGTACAGGGTGAGCAGGTCGGAGACGTCCCGTTCCTTGAAGCCGACCCGGCCCAGCTCCATCCGGCTGATCTTCGACTCGGAGGAGCGGATCTCCCACCCGGCGCCCTCCCGGGTCACCCCGCTGGACTCCCGCAGCCGACGTAGCTGGGCGCCGAGCAGCATGCGCAGCACGGTCGGCCCGGTTGTCGGGCCGCCCTCGGCGGGAACCATCGTCACGTGCGGACCTCCGGATACCGACGACGCGGCCGGGCACCGAGCCCGACCGACGTGTAAGCATGCCATGGACCGACAGTGAGGTGAACTCCTCCGGACCGGCGATTCAGTCCCATCGCTGGGACCGCCCTGCGCGGCCGGTCAGTTGATCAGGTGATCGAAGTCCCCGTCCCGGGCGCCGAGCACGAAGGCGGCGATCTCGTCCACTGTGTAGATCAGCGCCGGCCCCTCCGGATGACGCGAGTTGCGGACGGCGATGCCGGCGCCCCCGGGCAGTTCGGCGAGCTCGACACAGTTGCCGCTCGGGTTGCTACGGCGGCTCTTCTGCCAGCTCAAAGGGGGCAACTGATGGATCGGAACGCCATTGGGTGGCTGCTGCATGAGAGGCGTCTTTCTGCTCACGAGCCCGCCGGTGCCCGTGGGAGGAGCGGTGACGCGGCGAGGTGCGGTATCGAGGTCGGGCCGTTATGCACGTGCATCTGCTATTGCATCTGCACCGGATGGCGAGCATGATAACGCACGTGATCGGTGCTTATCCGTTCACTTTGCGTTACCCCGAGCGGGGTAGCGACCAGGGAAAACTGGCCCCGACGCGGCACCGCGCCGCGCAGACACAAGGCTGGAGGCGGTCGCGGCGATGGGAGGTCTCCTGCCGGATCCGATGAGCGTCGCCTCCGGTGTCTGTGCCGCCGGGGCCCTGCTCTCCTCGTGGCAGCTGCGCCGCCGGGCCGTGCGGGCCGAGGCCGAGATCGAGCACCTCCAGGCCGAACTGGCCGCCGAACGGCACGCCGCGAGCCACGACCCCCTCACCGGGCTGCCCAACCGCCGCGCCTTCTACCGTCTCGCGGCCGCCCTGCTCACCAACGCCGACGGCCAGCCGCTGATCGCCATCGTGCTCGACCTCGACGACTTCAAGCAGATCAACGACCGGTACGGGCACGCCGCCGGCGACCAGGTGCTGATCAGCGTCGCCGAACGACTGGCCGGGTTCGCGGGCGACAACCTCGTCGCCCGCCTCGGCGGCGACGAGTTCGCGGGGCTGCTCGCCAGCCCGACCGTCGACCGGCGGTGGATCGAACACGCCACCCGCCGCCTCAGCGAGACCGTCGCCGCGCCGATCCGGCTGACCGGGTGCAGCGTCCGGGTCACCGCGTCGGTGGGGCTCGCACCGGTGACCGGCCCGGCCCAGCTCACCGACGCGCTCAGCCGGGCCGACGCGGCCATGTACCAGGCGAAGAGCCTCTCCGGCCCACGGGCGCCGCGCCAACTCGTCGACAGCGCCCTCTCCGGACAGAACACCTAGCGCCGCCCGTCCAGGGCCCGCAGCGCGGTGTGGGCGAGGGTGACCAGGCCGACCGGGGACACGAGCCCCCGGACGATCCGGGCGGCCGTCGCGCGATCGTCGGGGCTCGCGGTCGGGTCCAACGCCTGGCGGGTCCAGTCGCTGAGGTCGTCGAGCGCGCGTACCGCGAGGAACCAGGCCAGCCGCACGGCGTCGATGTCGACGCCGCCGTACCCGGCGAGCACGGCCCTCTCCTGCTCGGGAGTGATCGGCGCGAAGGCGAGCACCCCGCCCACCACGAACATCAGGTCACACTCGCGCGCCGCGAGCACCGCGTCGTCCCAGTCGATCAACCAGACCTGGCCGTCCGGACCGAGCAGCAGGTTGCCCAGGTGGGGATCACCGTGGCAGACCACCGCCGGCCCCGACCGGCCGGAGGCGAGTCGTTCGACCCCACCGAGCACGGTGGACACCCGGTCGGCGTTCGCCGACCAGACGGCGGCCAGCTCGGCGACCAGCGGATCGCCGGAGTCGGCCTGGTCGCGAAGCCGTCCGGCCACGTCCCGGGTCGCGGCCATGATCAAGGGGTACGCGTCACCGCCGCCCGGCAGCAGCCGTTCCAGTTCACCGGTCACCGGGACCGCGTGCACGGCGGCCAGCAGTTCGCCGTAGGAACGCCAGTGCGCCTCGGTCATCGGGCCGTCCAGCGCTCGCAGATCGGAGACCCAGGGGACGACGGAGAGCCGTACCCCGTCACGCTCGGCGTACAGACGCCCGTCACGGGTGCGGACCGGCGCCGCGATGCCGGGCACGCCCCGCTCGGCCAGGTGCGCGGCCACGATCAGACCGGCCGGCGTACCGCCACCGCTGACCTTGACGGCATACCGGGCGCCGTCACCCGTCGCACCCCGCCACAGCCGGGCCCGCAGATCAGCCCCGTGCGCCACCTCGTCCACCGTGGACAGCTCAAGCCCGAACTCCGCCGAAACCCACCCCACCACGTCCAACCCCACACCCACCCACCCCACCCCTACGGCGGTGATCAAGAAGTTCGCGTCACTCTCGGCCCGGATTCTGACGCAAACCTCTTGATCACGCGCTCCTGATTCGGGAGGGGTGGCGGTTTTATCGGTCCGGAGCGTGATTCGTTCCGGTGCCGGGGTACGCGGAGGGACGGCTTTGCTGATCGACGGAAGGAACCCTCGTGCCGAACATCCGTGCCCTCGTCCTCAACTGCACCCTCAAGCCGTCGCCCGCCCCCTCCAGCTCCGAGCAGTTGGGCCGGGAGGTGCTGGACGAACTGGCCCGTCAGGGCGTGGACGGCGAGATCGTCCGGGTGGTCGACCACGGCGTGCGCTTCGGGGTGTCGACCGACGAGGGCGACGGCGACGGTTGGCCCGCCATTCGCGCGAAGCTGCTCGCCGCGCAAATCCTCATCATCGCGACGCCGATCTGGCTCGGCCAGCCCGCGAGCGTCACCAAGATGGTGCTCGAACGCCTCGACGCCGAGCTGTCCGAGACCGACGACGAGGGGCGGCTGCTCACCTACGGCAAGGTGGCCGGCGTCGCGGTCGTCGGCAACGAGGACGGCGCGCACCACACCATCGCCGAGGTGCAGGGGGCGCTCAACGAGGTGGGCTTCACCGTCGCCGCGGCCGGCGCGACCTACTGGGTCGGCGAGGCCCTGCACACGGTGGACTACCGCGACGTCGGACCCAAACCGGACACCACCGGTCGTACCACCAAGGCCCTGGCCCTCAACAGCGCCCACCTGGCCCGGCTGCTCGCCGACCAGCCGTACCCGCCGCCGGACGCGCAGGGCGCGGCGGTCGGTCCCAGCCGCGAGCCGGCCTGACCGGCCGGCCCACCCCCGAAGGGGTACGGTCAGCGCCAGCCGTAGCCGGCGCGCAGCGCCTGCCCCACCCGGTCGAACCGGGGCCGGTCCAGCACGGCGCCCTCGCGGCGGATGCTGTCCTCGCGCATGGTGAGCACACGGTCCAGCCGGACCCAGCTCGGCCGCTTGTCCCGGTCCCACTCGCCGGGGCCGAGCGCGAACCAGTGCCGCTGCCCGTCGCGCTCGCTCTGACTGGACAGCATCAACCCGAACAGCGTCCGGCTGTGCCGCCCGACCACCAGCACCGGGCGGTCCTTGCCCTGGCGGGGATCGTCCTCGTACGGCACCCAGGTCCAGACGATCTCACCCGGGTCGGCCTGGCCGTCGACCTCCGGCGCGTAGCTCAGCTCGCGCCGCTGCAACGCGTTCACCTGGCGGGGGCGGGCCACCCGCGCCGGAGACGGCCCGGTACGCCGGGGCGACGGAATTGCCGCGCCCACCCGGGAGATGCGTTGCGCCACGTTCCTCAACAGACCAGCCACGGCGGGCAGCCTACCGGCCCGCGCACGGACCCCCGGAGCCGGCGCACTGCGGCAGACTGAGCCGATGGACCAACTGCCCGACGACCTGCCGATCCTCGAGCGCCGTGCGGTACGCGTAGTGGTCCGCGACGACGACGACCGGGTGCTGCTGTTCCACACCCGCGACCCCGACCACCCTCGGCTCGGCACCTGGTGGGAGCTGCCCGGCGGCGGCATGGACGCGGGCGAGACGTACCGCGAGACCGCCGTGCGGGAGTTGCGCGAGGAGACCGGCATCATCGTCACCGCCGACCAGGTGGGCGCACCGACCTGGCGGCGGCGGGCCAGCTTCCTGCACCGCCAGTTGCGCCACGTGCAGGACGAGGTGATCGTCGCCGTACGACTGGCCGGCCCCGGCCCCGACGTGGACGAGACCGACCGGCTCGACTACGAGCGGGAGGACTACTTCGGCTTCCGCTGGTGGCCGTTGGCCGACGTGGTGGCCAGCGCCGAGCGCTTCTATCCCGGTCAGCTCCCCCGGCTGATCACGCCCTTCCTGGCCGGCGAGCGGATCGACGAGCCGTTCGAGCTGTGGTCGTGACCGGGGTCGGTGCGGATGCCGTACCGGCTCGTGCCGGGCAGAGTGGAGGCATGACGACCGACCTGCACGGCCCGCTGTCCGCGTACGCCGAACGGCTGCACGCCACCATCGGCGACCGGCACCACGTGGCCTCCCCGCTCGGCGCCTGGCTGCTGCTCGCCCTCAGCGCCGCGACGACCGGAGCCGGCCGGGCGACCGGCTCGGACACCGCCGGCCCGGACGCGCCGACCGGCCCGGACGCGACGGCTGCGGCCCTGGTGGCGGCGCTCGGCACCGACCTGGTGAGCGCGGCGGAGGTGGCCCGGACGCTGCTGGACGCGCCGCATCCGCTGGTCGCGTCCGCCACGGCGTTGTGGCTCCGAGCGGGTCGAGGAGTCGACGAGCCGGCCGGATGGCGAGCAACGCTTCCCGCGACGACCGAGGTCGGCGCGCTCCCCGACCAGGCCGGGTTGGACGCCTGGGCGCGCGAGCACACCGACGGCCTGATCGAGACGTTCCCTCTGAAGGTCCGCCCGGACGTGGTGTTCGCCCTGGCCAGCGCGCTCGCCACCCGGATCTCGTGGGCCGCGCCGTTCGACGTCACCGACGCGCGGGCGCTCGGTCCCGGCAGCGCCTGGGCGGGCGACCTGCGCCAGGCGCTGCACAGCCCGAGCCACGGGCACCAGGGCGCCATCGTCGCGACCGAGGGGGCCGGCGACGTGATCGTGCACAGCGCCCGGGCCCAGCCGACCGACGGAGCGGGGCTGGTGGTTCTCTCGGTGGCCGCCGCGCCGCACGTGCCGGCGGCCGATGTGCTCGCCACCGCGTACCGTCTCAGTGTCGGCGCGGCCGACGGCGCGCAACCGGCGGGTCGGCGGTCACTGTTCGACCTGCCGCTCGGTGAGACCTCGCTGTGGACACTGCGCGAGGAGCGGGTACGGACAAGTGCGCGCGACGGCCGCGAGGAGCGGCACCAGGCGGTGCTCCCCTGCTGGTCGGCGCGCAGCGAGCACGATCTCACCGCCGAGACGCTGGGCTTCGAGGCCGCGACCGTGACACTGGCCCGGGCCCTCGACCAACCCGTTGCCGGCTTCGAGGCGGGGCAGGTGGCGATGGCCCGGTACGGCCGGTACGGGTTCGAGGCGGCGGCGGTGACCGGCATGTTCGGCACGGTCAGCCTGCCCCCGGAGGGGGTCGCCCGCACTGCCGAGCTGCGCTTCGGCCACCCGTACGCGGTGGTGGCCGTCGCCACCGACAGCAGGGCGGACGGGACCACCGGCCCGTGGCACGGGGTGCCGGTCTTCTCCGCCTGGGTCACCGAGCCCGAGGAGCTGTCCGACGCCGACGGGTGACGCCCTTGATCCACACCGGATCGGCGATGTGGCGGCTTCGGCGCTTCGGGATCCACCCACGTCGGCGATCTGGTGTGGATCACGCGAGATCGGACGGATCCCCGTCGCGGGGCAGTCGGGCCACCATCTCGTGGAACTCCCGTACGGTCACCGCCTCACGCAGGGTCGCGAAGACGGCCCCCGTGCCCAGGCGTGCGGTGGCCGCGTCCACTCCGGCACGCTGGCTCACCCGGCGCAGGAAATCCACCGGACCGGCGTCCATGGGCGGCGGCGTGACCGGTCCGCCGACGTCGAGGCCCACACCGGTGTCGAGCCCTTCAGCGACGATGGCCGAGCCGGTCGGGTGGGTGTCCGGCGCGAAGTCGTACAGGTAACCGTCGATCTGGTCGGGAAGGTGCCCGGCGGGGTCGGGCGCGCCGCCGGCGACGCGTTCCGCCATCGTGGTGAGCACCGCGCGGGCGAGGGCGGCGGCCTGCCCGGTCGGTAGGCCGGACCGCCGCGACACCGCGTCGATGAAGTGCGGAAACCCGTCGCCGCCCGCGCTGTCGGTCACGCCGGGCGGTTACCCGCGCTCGACGGGGGCAAACAGCGCCGGACCCGGCTCAGCGCAGCAGGTCCGCAGCCAGCAGGTGGTCGAAGATGAGCTGGTCGACCGGGGAGGTGCGGTGCCGGTCGGCGTACCCGAGCCAGGCCACCTCGGCGATGTCGCGCACGTCGCCTCCCGCCCCGTCGGGACCGGGCACGCTACCACCTGACGACGGCCGAGGGCGCTCAGGCGGCGAGCAGGTCGAGCAGCAGTGCGGCGGTCCACCCGAACGCCGGTGAGCCCAGCCCGGCCCCCGTGTCGGGGTGGAAGTACTCGTGGCAGCCCGCGCCGGCCACCAGATCGATCATCGAGCGGCGCAGTCCGGCGGCCAGCTCCGGATGCCCGTGGGTCGCCAGGCCGCGCCGTACCAGCCAGCCGATGTTCAACCAGCTCGGGCCGCGCCAGTAGCGCAGCGGTTCGAAGTCCGGCGCGGTGCGGTCGTAGCTGGGCAGCGGCCGGTCCATCCGCCGGGCCACCCCGAAGCGCGGCGACGTCGCCTCCGCGACGAGCGCGTCGACCTGGCGGGCGGGCAGGTTGGGCAGGAGCAGCGGCGCGAGCCCGAGCACGGTACGCGCGCCGACGAGCCGGTCGGTGCGCAGGTCGCGGGGCTGGAACGTGCCGGTGTCCGGGTCGTACAGCCGTCGTACCAACGCCTCGGTGACGCGGTCCGCGCGGACCCGGTGTGGGCCCGGGTCGAAGCCGGTCAGCGCGGCGATGTCGGCCAGCGCGTGCTCCGCGGACCCGAACGCCGCGTTGAACAGCGGGCACTCCACCAGGAACGGATGGTCGTCGGCCAGGTGACGGTCGGCGTAGCCGTGGTCGCGGTAGGCCGCCACGATCGCCAGGTAGCGCGCGTAGTCCAGGTCCGTGGGGCGGTGCGCGGCGTCGGCGTGCGCGGTGTCGTGCCGACGGTACGCGCGCATGACGGCCGCCTCGGCGTCGACCGCGGCCATCGGCTCGTCCCAGGCGGGGCTGTTGTCCAGACCCGACTCCCACGGGTGTACGACGCACACCAGCCCGTCACCGCCCACGTCCCGCCGTTCGGCCAGATAGCGTTGCTGGGCGACCAGCCCCGGGTAGAGCCGACGCAGCGCCGCCAGGCCGTTCTGGTCGGGCGCGCGCCGGTAGGCCAGCAGCGCGGCGAGCGCGTGCACCGGCGGCTGGACGAGGCCGGAGGTGTCGACGCCCGGGGCGCCCGGCACGTCGGCCGAGCGCCACAGCTCCGGGCCGGGAAAGTACGCGCCGACCCGCAGCGCCGGGTTGAACACGATGTGTGGCACGCGCCCGTCGGCCCACTGCGCCCGGAACAGACTCGCCAGTTCCCGCCAGGCCCGCCCGGGCCGGACGTGGGCGAGGCCGATCGCGATGAACGCCGAGTCCCAGCTCCACTGGTGCGGGTACAGCGTGCGCGACGGCACGGTGTGGTCGTGCTCCCAGTTCGCGTCGAGGGTGGCGACGGCCAGCCGGCTCAGCCCGGCCGGCTCGGCCGTACCGCCGATGCGGGCCGGTACGGCGCCGGCGGTCATGCGGCGGCCCGGCGGGGCAGCGCGTGCCGCAGCACCGTGACGGCCTCGGCGAGGGCGCGGACGGGGTCGCCGCGCAGCCGGCACTCGAGGGACAGCCAACCCTGGTAGTCCAGCTCCAGCAGGGTCCGCACGAGGCCCGGCCAGTCCAGGTGCCCGGCCCCGGGTTGGTACCGGTTGGAGTCGCTGACCTGTACGTGTCCGAGGTAGGGCGCGGCGGCGCGCAGCGCCAGGTGCACGTCGTCCTCCTCGATGTTCATGTGGAACGTGTCGGCGACCACCCGGACCGAGGGCAGCGCGAGGGCCGCGCAGAGGGCGACCGCCTCGTCGAGCCGGTTGACCATGTGGTCCTCGTACCGGTTGAGGGGTTCGAGGAAGAGGGTGACCCCCTCGGCCCGGGCGTGTTCGCCCAGCTCGCCAAGGGCGTCCAGGAGCACCTGCCGGTCGCCGGCCGGCGGGCGTGGCGGCTCGAACGGCGGCAGTCGCCGGGAGAACATCCCCCAGGCGGCGGGGGTCATCACCCCGATGCCGCCCAGCTCGGCGATGACCGAGAGCTGCGAGCGCAGGTTGGCCACGGCGTCGGCGGACCGGTCGGGGTCGAAGTCGCCGATGAAGTGGGTCATCTCGACGCAGACGGTGGGCATCACCACGCCGGCGGCGCGCGCCCGGCGCAGCTCGGGCAGCCGGCGGGCGAACGCGAGGTCACCGCGCCCGCGTAGTTCGATGCCCTGGTAGCCGAGCGCGGTGGCGAGGGCGTACTTCTGGATCAGGTTGGTGCCCGGCAGGAGTTGTTCCTGGCAGGCGAGCGCGATGGTGGTCATCTAGAACCTCAACACCACTTGGAGGACGTCACCGGCGCCGCGGTCGAGCAGCGCGAGGGCGTCGGCGACCGCGCTGGCGTCGACGATGTGGCTGACCAGCGGCAGCGGGTCGACGCTGTGGTCGGCCACCAGCTCCATGAAGGTCTGCGCCACCCGGTCACCGGTCCACCGGCCGGCCATGCCCGGCGCGGGGGTGGGCCCGGAGACCTGGGCGGCCACCAACTGGATGCGGTTGTGGTGGAACTCCTCGCCGAGGCCGAGCCCGTCGGCCTGGCCCTGGTAGAAACCGGCGGCCACGACCCGGCCGGCGTGTGCGGTGGAGCGGATCGCCTCGTGCAGCGCGGGGTACGCCCCGGACAGCTCCAGGCAGACGTCCGCGCCCCGGCCGCCGGTGGCCTCGCGCAGCGCGGCGGCGGCGGACTGGACCTCGGCGTCCACGGTGGACCGTGCGCCGTAGCGGGAGGCGTGGGCCAGCCGGCCCGGCACCCGGTCGACGGCCACCACCCGGGTGCCCGAGAGGGCCGCGAGGCGGGTGGCGAGCAGCCCGATGACGCCCTGCCCAAAGACACCGACCCAGTCGCCCAGGTGCAGGTCGCCGGCGAGCACGGCGGTCAGCGCGATCGCGCCGGGCCGGGCGAAGACCGCGGCCAGCGGGTCCAGCCCGACGGGCAGGGGACGCACGGCGTCGGCGGGGAGCACGGCCTCGGCGCGGTGCCCCCAGATGCCCCACACGAGCTGGCCCGGATGCCGGTCGGCGACCTCGGCGGCCACCTCGACGACCTCGCCGACCTCCTCGTAGCCGAAGCCGACCAGCGGGTACGGCACGGGGGCCTGACGGGGGACGAACATGCGGGCGGTGTCGTCCCAGTCCTTGCGGAGCCGGGGATTGCTGCCCCGGTAGAGGGTCAGCTCGGTGCCGGCGGAGATGCCCGAGTAGCAGGTGCGGACCCGGACCTGGCCGGGGCCGAGCGGATCTGGCGGGCAGGGCTCGAGACTGATCTGTCGAGGCCCGGCGAGGGAGACCACCCAGTTGCCCATGTGTCACATCCCGGTAGCACTGGGTTCCAGGATAGCCAAAAAATAGCCATATGTCTTGCTATTGATCAATCGAAGGTGTTGAATCCGTCTTGTACCCTTCGAGAGGAGTGCCACCGATGTCAGCACCTCCGAGGCGGATACTCGCCACCACCCTGATCCTGGCACTGGCCACGTCCACCCTGCTGGCCTGCGGAGACGACGGATCAGACAGCAACAGCAAGAAGATCACCGTGTGGAGCCTGGAGGATGTCGCCGACCGCGTCACCGCCACCAAGGCGATCATCGCCGACTTCACCGCCAAGACCGGGATCCAGGTCGACCTGGTGACCGTCAACGAGGACCAGTTCCCCTCGTTGATCGCCGCAAACGCCGCCGCCGGCGAGCTGCCCGACGTGGTCGGCTCGGTCTCCCTGGCCGGCATCCGTACGCTCGCGGGCAACGAGCTGCTGCACGCCTCGGCGAACGCGGAGATCGTCGACAAGCTGGGCCGGCAGACGTTCTCGCCCCGGGCGCTGGAGCTCACCTCGGACGACGGCAAGCAGCTCTCCGTGCCCAGCGACGGCTGGGGGCAACTGCTCGTCTACCGCAAGGACCTGTTCGACGCCGCCGGCCTGCCCGCCCCCGACACGTACGAGCGGATCGCCACCGCCGCGGCGAAGCTGAACACCGGCGGGGTCGCCGGCATCACCGCCGCCACCTCGGCGAGCGACGTCTTCACCCAACAGACCTTCGAGCACCTGGCCCTGGCCAACGGATGCCAGCTCACCGACGACTCCGGCGCCGTCACCCTCGACTCTCCGCAGTGCGTCGAGGCGTTCCGCTTCTACGGCGACCTGATCCGCACCAGCTCCGTCAAGGGCGCGCAGGACGTCGACACCACCCGGGCCACCTACTTCGCCGGCAAGGCGGCCATGGTGATCTGGTCGCCGTTCATCCTCGACGAGCTGGCCGGGCTGCGCGACGACGCCAAGCCGACGTGCCCGCAGTGCCAGGCCGACCCGTCGTTCCTCGCCAAGAACAGCGGATTCGTCACCGCGATCAAGGGCCCCAACGGCACCGAACCCGCACAGTACGGCGAGATCAGCTCCTGGGCGGTGCTCGACGGCGCGGTGGCCGATCCGGCGAAGTCCTTCGTGGAGTACATGCTCGGTGACGGCTACCCGCGCTGGTTCGGCATGTCCCCCGAGGGCCGCTTCCCGGTGCGCAAGGGCACCCCGACCGAGCCGGAGGCGTTCCTCACCGCCTGGACCACCAGCCCGGCCGGCGTGGACAGCAAGAAGCCCCTCACCGACGTCTACGGCGACGATGTGCTCGCCACCCTGCGGCGCAGCCCGGACACGTTCGCGCGCTGGGGGCTCAGCCAGGGCCAGGGCAAGCTGGTCGGCGCGATGCTCGGTGAGCTGCCGGTGCCCAAGGCGCTCGGCGACCTCACCGCCGGCAAGTCCGACGCGGCGGCCGCCGCCGGCCGGGCCAGGAAGGACGTCGAGGCGATCAAGGCGGGCGTCAATTGACCACCACCGCCCCCGGCCGCTCCCCCACGGGTCAGCGGCCGGAGCCGGCCCGCCGCCGGCCGCTGACGCTGCGCCGCCGTGAGTCCCGTGCCGGGCTGGCACTGGTCGCGCCGACCCTGCTCGTCACCATCGTCGTCATCGGCATCCCGATCATCTGGACCGTGGTGCTCGCCTTCCAGCGGGTCCGGCTCGCCACCCTGCGCAAGACCGGCCTGTTCGGCGACCTCACCATGGACAACATCGACCGGGTGCTGCACACCCCCGGCTTCGCCGACACGCTGTGGGTCACCCTGCTCTACAGCGTCGGCGGCACCGTCGGCTCGATCCTGCTCGGCCTGGTCGCCGCGCTCGTCGTCCGCCGGCCGTTCCGCGGTCGCACGCTGGTACGGGCCTCGATGCTGCTGCCGTACGTGGCCCCGGTGGTCGCGGTGACGTTCGTCTGGCAGGTGATGCTCGACCCGCAGCTCGGCATCGTCAACCACTGGGGCCAACGCCTGCTGGGCTGGGACGCGCCGGTGCCCTTCCTCACCCAGGAGTCGACCGCGCTGGCCACGGTCATCACGTTCGAGGCGTGGCGGTACTTCCCGTTCGCGTTCCTGTTCCTGCTGGCCCGACTTCAGGCGGTGCCCGGCGAGCTGGAGGAGGCCGCCCGCGTCGACGGGGCCACGCCCACGCAGCGGTTCCGGCACATCCTGCTGCCCCAGCTCCTGCCGGTGATCGCCCTGCTGGGCGTGCTGCGCTTCATCATGACGTTCAACAAGTTCGACGACGTCTACCTGCTCACCGGCGGGGCCGCCGGCACGGAGGTGGTGAGCGTGCGGGTGTACGAGTTCCTCACCGCCCGTACCGACATCGGCGCGGCCGCCGCGCAGGCGGTCGTCCTGGCCGTGGTGCTCATCGTGTTCGTGGTGATCTACCTGCGCTTCTTCGGACGGAGGGTCGGCTGATGGACCGGGACATGGTCGAGACGGTGAGCCTGCGCTGGCTGCGCCGCCTGGCGATCGCCGCGTTCCTGGTGGTCACCGTCTTTCCCTTCTACTACATGCTGGTGCTCTCGGTACGCCCCATCGAGCGGCTGCTGCTCGACCCGGGCGCGCTGGTCGTCGGCTTCGGCGAGCTGACCGTGGCCACGTACGCCGAGGTTCTCAAGGCCACCGACGACGGCGGCCAGGGATTCCTCACCTTCATCCGCAACAGCGCCCTGGTGGCGGTCGCGGCAACCGTGCTCACGCTGCTCGTCGCGATCCCCGGCGCGTACGCGGTGGCCCGGCTGCGGTTCTTCGGTCGACGGCAGGTCGACTTCCTGTTCCTGGCGGTCTACCTGTTCCCCTCGATCGTCATCGCGATCCCACTGTTCGTGGTCTTCAGCCTGGCCGGGCTGCGCGGTTCGCTGTTCGGGCTGGTGCTGGTCTACGTCTCGCAGACCCTGCCGGTGTCGGTCTACATGCTGAAGAACTACTTCGAGACCATCCCGGTCAGCCTGGAGGAGTCCGCCGCCATCGACGGCGCCGGCCGGCTCGGCATCATCCGCCGGGTCAGCCTGCCCCTCGCGATGCCGTCGATCATGGCGGTCGCGCTCTACGACTTCATGATCGCCTGGAACGAGTTCCTGTTCGCCCTGCTGTTCCTCGTCGACAAGCCCGACCGGTGGACGGTGTCGTTGGGGCTGTCGCTGCTCTCCGACGGCGTGGAGGTGCCCAAGACGGTGCTGATGGCCGGGTCCGTCGTCCTCACCCTGCCCATCGTGATCCTCTTCTTCGCCAGCGAACGGCTGCTGACCGAGGGCCTGACCAGCGGCGCGGAGAAGGGCTGAGCCGGATACCGTGAGCCCTATGGCCAACCCGACCCGCTGGGCGACCGACACCGGTCCGGAGCACTCGCAGTGGTACGTCGACCGGTTCCGCAAGCTCGCCGCCGAGGGCGCCGACCTGGCCGGCGAGGCCCGGCTGGTGGACACCCTGGTCGAGCCCGGGTCGCGCATCCTCGACGCGGGCAGCGGCACCGGTCGGGTCGGCGCGGCCCTGGCCCAGCGGGGGCACACCGTCGTCGGGGTGGACGCCGACCCCGTCCTCGTCGACGCCGCCCGCGCCGACCACCCCGGCCCACGCTGGCTGGTCGCCGACCTGGCCGACCTGGACCTGCCGGCGATGGGCGAGGGCGAGCCGTTCGACGCCGCCGTGCTCGCCGGCAACGTGCTCGCGTTCGTCGCCGTCGGCACCGAGCCCGAGGTGCTCCGCCGACTCACCGGGCACCTCCGCCCGGACGGCGTCCTCGCGGTGGGTTTCGGCACCGAACGCGGCTACCCGCTGACCGCGTTCGACGCCGACGCGGTCGCCGCCGGGCTGCGCCTGGAGCACCGCTTCGCCACCTGGGACCTGCGTCCGTGGCGCGACGACGCGCCCTTCGCGGTCAGCATCCTGCGCCGTCCGGCGACCTGACGCCCGCGCGGCGTCGGCGACGACCCGGGTGGGTCCGGACGGCGGCGCCGGAGGACCCGAGCGGCGTCAGGACGGGGCGGCGACCGCCCGCGCGGCGGCCGGGTCGAGGGTCGCGCCCGCCGGCACGAGACTGACGAGGCCGGCGGGCAGCCGCACCGGTCGGACGTCGCGGTAACCGAGCATCGGCAGCACCTCCCGGTCGGCCAGCACGTACCGTCGGCCCAGGTCGGTGACCACGGACACCGCCCCTCCGGACGCGCCGGGCGCCGCGGCGGCCTCGACCACCGCGCCGCCACCGGGCTGCACCACCACGTGGTCGGCCAGCGCCGCAGCGCCGGACGGCGCGGTCCGCGGAACGGCCGCCAGGTCCGGCAGGCGTACGCCCCACCGCACCTCGCCCGCGCCGTCGTCGCCGACCCGGCTGCAAACGCCCCCGTCGTCCACGGCGGCGAGCCGGGGCGGGGCGGGCGGCGGCGCGGTCGGCCCACTCGGGGCGAGATCGGGCATCGTGGGCAGTGCGGCGAACCGGCCCAACGTCATCGGCTCCGACTCGCCCTGCCCGGTACGGGCCAACAGCAGCCCGGCCTGCAACTCGGTGATCCCGGCCAGCCCGTCGTCGAGCGCCACCGCGTACTGCCGGCCACCGCCGGAGTTGCGCACCAGGTAGACCTGCCCGATGGTGGCGCCCGGCACCCGGGTGGAGGCCCGCCCCTCGCCGGGCAGCGCCGGCGGGGCCAGGTCGACGCCGGCGGGGAGAGCGTTGAGCAGGGCGGGCGCGACGGGCACCGCCCGCGTCCGCGTGGTGGCCAGCGCGGCCAACACCCGGTTGGGATCACGGATCAGGTACCGACGCTGGTGCCAGACGAGGTGCAGGTCGCCGTCCGGGTGGCGCAGCAGCAGCGCGTCGTCGCCGAGCGGTCGACCGCCGTCCGGGTCGACACCGATGAGCAGCGCCGAACGGGAGTCCGCGCCCACCGTCGTCGAGCAGACCGTCCAGGCCGTCCGCGCGAGCCGACCCGGCGCGGGCAACGAGTCCGGCGCGTCGGCGATGCCCAGTGGCAGGCCGCGCGGCACACCGTCGATCGAACGCCGGGAGACCAGCACGGTCTTGGACTGGTCCGCGCCGACGATCAGCAACGCCGAGGCGTAGTTGAGCACCGGGTGCAGCTTCTGCTCCCGGTACACGAACCGGGCGCCGGACTCCTTCTCCACGATCACCGCGCCCGGGTCGCGCCAGCCCTTGCCACCACCGGCGAACAGGCCGTAGAGCGCCGAGCCGCCGAGCGCGATCACCGCGACGAGGACGCTGGCCAGGCCCGCGCCCGCCAGCCGCCGAAACGGGGACTGGGCCGGATCGGTCTCCCGCATCACCAGGGCGGCGACCGCCCGTTGGACGCTGAACTGGTAGGAGTGCAGCTGATCCTGCCGCGACGGCATGGGGTCCCTTCCGCTGGTTCGACCGCGCACAGGATATGCGCTGCGTCGATGTCCCGTGGACCCTGCGTGGCGGGGCGGGACACGGTCGGTACCATTCGTGGACGAATCCGGCGGCGAGAGGGCAGCGTGGGCGCGCGTTTCGAGGAACTGGCCTGGCGGGACACACCGATCGGCGAGATCAGCCTACGGCGGCGTCGCGACCCGGCGCTCCAGGTCGAGGTGTACGAGGTCAAACTCGACGACGAGTACCTGATGTCCAGCCTCTTCCCCGTCGCCGAGATCGAACTGGCCCGACTGGGCCTCGCCGAACTGACCGGCGACACGCTCGACGTGGTGGTCGGCGGTCTCGGGCTGGGCTACACGGCGTGCACCGCGCTGGCCGACCCGCGCGTACGGGCGCTGCTGGTGGTGGAGGCCATCGAGGATGTCATCGACTGGCACCGGCGAGGGCTGCTGCCCTTCGCGGCCGGGCTGGCCGAGGACCCACGGACCCGGTTCGTACGGGCCGACTTCTTCGCCGCCGTGGCAGGTGACGAGGGGTTCGACGCCGAGGCGCCCGGGCGACGCTTCGACGCGGTCCTCCTCGACGTCGACCACTCGCCACGCAATGTCCTGCACCCGAGCCACGCGCCGTTCTACACGCCGGACGGCCTCCGGCGGCTCGCCGCGCTGCTCCGTCCGGACGGGGTCTTCGCGCTCTGGTCGGACGACCCACCGGACGACGGGTTCACCGCGACGCTCGCGGAGGTGTTCACGACCGCACGGCCACACGTCGTGCCGTTCGCCAACCCGCTGACCGGCGGCCAGTCCGCCAACACAATCTACGTAGCCCGCCCCTAACCCGCCGCCCTCACCCCTCCCCGCCCCCGCCCCCGACCCTCCCCGCCGCCGATCTTGCACTTTGTGTTGGCGTTCTGCGGACTGAAGTCCCTTTTGTCGCAACAGAAAGTGCAAGATCGCGCAGGGGTGGGCGTCGGGACGGCGTGTTTGGGGTTTGCGGGGGCGGGAAGGTCGGGGCCGGGGTCGTGGCATCTCGCGTTGCGGCCGGTCACGGGAGGTTGTCATGCGTGCCCTGCTCTGGGTCGTCGGTGTGGTCGCCGGCGTGCTGATTCTGCTCGGACTGATCCTCGAGGCGGTCCGCTGGCTGATCATCATCGGTCTGATCGCGTTGGTGATCGTGATCATCCTGGGCGTGGTCAAGGGCCGGCAGGCCATGAACCACCAGACCCGTCGACGGTGATCGTCAGAACCAGTCCGCACGCATGTCGAGCGCGGTGCGGTCGAGGCCGTCCAGCAGGTCGAACTGGGGTCCCGTGCGGGGCAGTTCGACCGTGAGGAAGTAGCGGGCCGCCTGCCGCTTGCCGGCGTGGAAGGAATCGCCGCTCTCGGCGGACGGCAGCGCCAGCACCTGTTCGAGCCACATCCAGGCGATCACCACGTGCCCGACCGCCTCGAGGTAGACGCTGGCGTTGGCCAGGGCGAGCACCGGGTCACCGCCGGCCCAGAGTCGCCGGGTGACAGTGGTGATCCGTTCCACCGCCGTGGCCAGCCGGTCGGCCAGTTCGGCCGCCTCGCCGCCGGCCAGCCGCGCCCGCTCGACGGTGTCCCCCATCGTCTCGGTCAGCAGGAGCAGGCCCGCGCCGCCGTGCATGGTCATCTTGCGCCCGAGCAGGTCCAGCGCCTGGATCCCGTGGGTGCCCTCGTGGATCGGGTTGAGCCGGTTGTCCCGGTAGTGCTGCTCCACGTCGTGGTCACGCGTGTAGCCGGCGCCGCCGAGGACCTGGATGGCCAGGTCGTTCGCCGCCAGACACCACTGCGAGGGCCAGCTCTTCGCGATCGGGGTGAGCACGTCCAACAGCAGGTGCGCTCGTTCGCGGTCGGTCTGCTCCGGCGCGGTCTGCTCCTCGTCGAGCAGCCGGGCGCAGTAGAGCACCAGGGCGAGCGCCCCCTCCACGTAGCTCTTCTGCGCCAGCAGCATCCGCCGTACGTCGGGGTGGTCGATGATCGGCACCTGCGGTGTCGCCGGGTCCTTCGCGTCGATCGGCCGGCCCTGTGGCCGTTCGCGCGCGTACGCCAGGCTCTTGAGATAGCCGGTGTAGCCCAGCGCCGTGGCACCGGCGCCGACACCGATCCGCGCTCCGTTCATCATGTGGAACATCTGGGCGAGCCCCTGGTGCGGCGCGCCGACCAGGTGGCCCACCGCGCCGGGGCGACCGGCCGGGGTGTGGCCGCCGTCGCCGAAGCTGAGCAGGGCGTTGGTGGTCCCCCGGAAGCCCATCTTGTGGTTGAGCCCGACGAGCACCACGTCGTTGCGGTCGCCGAGCGCACCGTCCGGCTCGACGAGCACCTTGGGCACGATGAAGAGCGAGATGCCCTTCACGCCGGGCGGACTGCCGGGAATCCGCGCCAGCACGAGGTGGACGATGTTCTCGGCCAGCTCGTGATCACCGCCGGAGATCCACATCTTGGTGCCGAAGAGGCGGTACGTCCCGTCCGGCTGCGGCTCGGCCCGCGTGGTGATGTCGGCAAGCGAGCTGCCCGCGTGCGGCTCCGACAGGCACATGGTGCCGAAGAACCGGCCCTCCAGCATGGGTCGGACGTACGTGTCGACCTGTTCGGCGTCGCCATGCGCCAACAACAGCTTCGCGTTGCCCAGGGTCAGCATCGGGTACGCCGAGGTGGCCACGTTGGCCGCCTGGAACCAGGCGAAGCAGGCGGCGGCCACGGCCTGCGGCAGTTGCAGACCGCCGACCGAAGCGTCCAGCTCGGCCGTCAGCAGGCCCGTCTCGGCGAAGCTGTCCAACGCCGCGCGCACCTGCGGGATCAGCCGCACCCGCTGCCCGTCGAACGTCGGTTCGGCGAGGTCGGCGGCCCGGTTGTGCGACGCGAACTGCTCGGTGGCCACGCGCTCGGCGAGGTCCAGCGCGTCGTCGAACGTCTCCCGGGAGTGCTCGGCGTAGCGGGGACGGTCGACGAGCTGCGACACCCGCAACCAGTCGTGCAGCAGGAAGTCCAGGTCACGGCGGGAGAGCAGGGTGGAGGGCACGGAACTCCTCGGCGGGGCTCGGGTGTGTCGGTTCAGGGGCGACGGCCCGACCCATCCTGGCCGATCCGTCGGGAGCACACCACCGCCGCCCGTCAGCGGGCGTCATTGTCGTACCCGCCGACTAGCGTTTCTGCTCGTGACCGCCCCCGGAGACGTCGACCCCGAGGTTCTCGACCGGCTACGCCCGATCTGCAGCGGATTGCCGGAGACCTACGAGGAGCCGGCCTGGGTGGGCATCCGTTGGCGGATCCGTCGGCGCACCTACGCCCACGTGCTCACCGTCGACCCCGAGCGTCAGGCGGTGCACGCGCGCGCCGCCGCGCTCGACCGGCCGGCCTGTCTGTTGGTGTTCCGATCGCCGCTCGACGAGATCGCCGGTCTGCTGAGCGTCGGGCACCCCTTCTACAAGCCGGACTGGAGCCCGAACGTGCTGGGCATGATCCTGGACGCGGACACCGACTGGGACGAGGTGGGCGAGCTGCTCACCGAGAGCTACTGCGTGCAGGCGCCCAAACGGCTCGCCGCACTGGTCGACCGGCCCGACTGACGGCACCCCGCGAGGCCCGCGTTTCGCCGGGGGCGACACGGGGATACCGGGCCGACGGTGGCGAACCATCGACGGGTACGGCGACGTCGCCCGTGGCGCGAGGGGCGGGCCCATGTCCATGCTCGGAACCGTGGAGGACCCCCGGCTGACACCGGTGCTCGCCGAGGACCGGGTGTGCACGGGTGTGGCCACGCTCCGGGGGCGGGTCTTTCTGAGCTATCCCTCCGCGGACGGGCCGGGCGTGCAGGTGGTGGAGGCGCTGCCGGACGGCGACCGCAACCCGTACCCGGACGCCGCGTGGAACCGTCCGGACCAGTCGCCGGACGGCGCGTTCGTCCACGTCAACGGATTGCGGTTCGGCCCGGACGGTCGACTGTGGATCGTCGATTCGGGGGCGGCGCAGCTCGGCGGCGAGCAGGTGCCCGGTGGGGCGCGGCTGATCGTCGTCGACGTGGACGGCGACCGGGTGGAACGGATCTACCACCTCGACGACGCGGTGCGTCCGCACAGCTACGTCGACGACGTCCGGTTCCACGACGGCACGGCGTACGTCACCGACGCCGGCGCGCCCGGTCTCATCGTGCTGGATCTCGACTCGGGTCGGTGCCGACGGGTGTTGGACGGGCACCCGAGCACGGTGGGCCGGCCGGTTGTCGCCGACGGCCGGGCGCTGCGGGATCCCCGCGGCGCCGAGGTGTGCCTGCACGCCGACCAACTGGAGGTGTCCCCGGACGGTCGGTGGCTGTACTACCAGCCGGCCTCGGGTGGGATGTCCCGGATCGGCACCCGGTGGTTGGACGACCCGACGCTGTCGGCCGAGGAGCTGGCCCGGCGGGTCGAGCCCTGGTCGGACACCCCGAGCACGGGTGGCACGGCCATCGACGCGCACGGCACCATCTACGTCAGCGATGTCGAGCGCCGCCGCATCCTCGCGGTGGGGCCGGACCGCACCGTGCGTACGCTCGTCGCGGACCCGCGCCTGAACTGGGTGGACGCGATGTGGCTCGACACCCAGGGGCAGCTCTGGCTCCCGGCGGCCCAACTGCACCTGACGGCCGGGTTCAACGGCGGACACCCGGCCGTCGCCTACCCGATCCGGATCTACCGGATGCCGGTCGAGGCCGGCCCGCCACCGAACGACCACGCCTGACGGCGGTATTCCGGTGGATCCGGCGACGCCCGATGGGCGAGGATCGCGGCGTGTCCGTTCCCGCCCGTCAGATCCGCGCTCGCCATACGGCCGACACCATCACCGTCTACCAGGCGTACCCTCCGGAGGTCGCGCTCCCGGCGGTGGCCGCCGGCCGCTTCGCGACGGGCGGATAGCGGGAGTCCTCGATATCCTGCCTCGCATGCATCGAAGCCGTGTCTACGCGTTGCTCATCGACGCGCCCGAGGCGGAGGCCGCGCGGGCGGCGGAGTTCTGGTCGGCGGCCCTCGGCGTGGGCACCCGGTCCCACCCGGACGAGCCGCAGTTCGTGGGCCTGCACGAGGCGGTGCCCGGCCTGGTCACCGCCGTCCAGGCCGTCGACGACGCGCCGCGCTACCACCTCGACATCGAGACCGACGACGTGGCGGCCGAGACCGCACGGCTGGTCGGCCTGGGCGCCACCGAGGTGACGCGGTGGATGGAGTGCCGCATCCTGCGGGCGCCCGGCGGGCACCTGCTGTGCGTCCTGCCCGTCGAGAGTCCACCCGAAATGTTCGACGCCCAGGCCCGGACCTGGTCGTGACGCGCGCCGGTCGGAGGGTCGCAGTAGGGTTCGGCCATGGCTGATCTGGTGCTGGTGGCAGGAGCGTGGCTGGGGTCCTGGGCGTGGGACGAGGTGACGCCGCGCCTGCGGGCGGCCGGCCACCAGACCTTTCCGCTGACCCTCTCCGGTCTCGCCGAGAGGCAGGGCGTGCCGGCCGGCCAGCAGACCCACGTGCAGGACATCGTCGACGAGATCGAGCGCCACGACCTGCGCGATGTGGTGCTGGTCGGGCACAGCTACTCGGGCATCCCGGTGGGGCAGGCCGCCGAGCGGATCGGCGACCGGTTGACCCGCGTGGTCTTCCTCGACTCGGAGGTGCCGGTCGACGGCGGGTCGTTCGCCTCCGGCTGGTGGCAGGGTCAGGCGGCGTTCGAGTCCGTGCTCGCCGACAACGGCGGCGACTGGCCGCCGCTCGCCCCGGCCGAGTTCGACGGTCAGGGTCTCACCGACGAGCAGATCGCTCGGCTGGTCAAGGGGGCCACGACGCATCCGGGCCGCACGCTGACCGAGCCGGCCGTGCTGGCCCGTTCCCTCCGCGAGCTGCCGACGACGTACGTCAAGTGCCTGCTCGACGGGCCCGAGCCCAACGACGTGGTCGCGGCGTTGCTGACCAGCGAGCGCTGGCGGCTCGTCACGATGGCCACCGGCCACTGGCCGATGTTCTCCCAGCCCGCCGAGCTGGCCGCGCTGCTCACGGCAGAGGCGAGCTGACCGGCGGTCGGTGCCGGCACGCCGTCGAGGTCGGCTCGGGGCTGTCGGTGCGATGAGCCTGATGCCTGTGCGTCATCTTGATGACTCACCGGCATCACGCTTCAGCAGGTAGGTGCCTCCGGTCCGGAGCGGCGCACGCGGGGCGACGGCCGATCAGGAGCGGCGCAGGCGACGGCCAGGCCCGGTCGGTCACGGTGTGACGGTGTCGAGGCTCCTGATGTGGCGTACGGGGGACGCGAGCAGCCACAGCACGGCGAGCACACCGCCCAGTCCGGCGACGACCAGGGTCGGCCGCAGCCCGAGGGTGGTGCCGAGCGCGCCGCCGACCAGGGCGCCGAGGGGCCGGATGCCGTAGTTGACGGCGCTGTACGCGCCGGCTCGACGCCCCCGCGCGTCGTCCGGGGTGACGGCGGCGAGCAGGGCGTTGATGTTGACGTCCATCAGCATGACCCCGACGCTGGACACCAACTCGATGGCCGCCAGCATGGCCACCTTCGTCCAGGTCGGACCATCGATCAGCGCCGTCAGCGCCAGCGGGGCGGGGAACACCACCGCGCCGATCATCGCCGTGCGGCCGAGCCCGATGGCTCGCGAGATGCGGGGCGCCAGGGCCGCGCCGGCCAGGCCGCCGAGCGCGCCGACCCCGAAGGCGACGCCGATCGCGCCGGGCGACAGCCCGAGTTCACGGTTGGCGTAGAGCACCAGCAGCGCCGAGGCGATGAAGGTGAAGAAGTTGACGGTGCTGGTGCAGCCGAGCGCGGCGCGCAGCACCGGATGGCGCAGCACCAGCGCCAGGCCCTCGCGGACCATGCCGAGGGTGGACGTCTGCCGTGGCGGTGGCGGGGTTTCGGTGACCGGGATGCGGCGCAGCAGCAGGGCGGAGAAGAGGAAGGACACCGCGTCGACGAGGATCGCCACCGGCGCGGTGAGCGCCTGGACGAGGCCACCGCCGACGGCCGGACCGATGATGAACGAGAGGGAGCGGCTGACACTGAGCTTGCTGTTCGCGTCGACGTACGCCGAGCGCGGCACCAGCGCGACGAAGAACGCCTGCTGCCCCAGGGCGAACAGCACCGCGCCGGCACCGGTGAGCAGCGCCACCAGGTAGAGCTGGGTCAGGGTGACCGCGCCGAACAGGTACGCCACCGGGAGGCTGAGCAGCACGACCGCGCGGACCAGGTCCGCGACGATCAGGAGTCGGCGCTTGTGGGTGCGCCGGTCCACCCACGCGCCGAGGAACAGGCCCAGCAGGTTGGGCAGCCAGATCAGCGCGGTGAGGACACTGACCTGTACGGGTGTCGCGGCGAGCAGGGCGACGGCGATCAGGGGCAGGGCCAGTTCGCTGATCCGGTCGCCGAACGCCGTGATCGTCTGACCGATCCAAAAGGTACGGAAGCGCCGGTCGCGGTGCAGGGCCGGTGCGGCCGGGGCGTCGACGGCGGTCATGAATCGGACCGGTCGTCGGCGACCACGGGCAGCAGATAGCGCAGCATTCGTACGACCTGCGCGCCGTCCGGGGGCGCGTCGTCGTCCTTGCGTCGCACGTACGGGGCGAGCAGCTCCTCGATCGCCTCCTCCAACTCACGCAGCTCGTCGGGAGTGGCGATGAACGAGGTGTCGGCCACCCCGGCCAGCGAGCGCCAGGTGTCGTCGAGTCGGGGCTCCTCCTGCAACAGCCACTGCTGGGGCGTCTCGGCGTACCGGGCGAACATCTCGCCGCGCAGCTGCCGCGCCGCGGCCTGCCCCTCGGCGTCGTCCGGCAGGCTGAAGCGGAACCCACGGGCGGTCGCCTGCCACCAGCGCTCCCGCTTGCTGGTGCTCCCGTCGGCGTCGCCGACCAGGCCGAACGTCGCGAGATGGCGCAGGTGCCAGCTCACCACCGATGGCGTGGCGCCGACGTGCGGCGACAGTCCGGTGGCGGTGGACGGGCCGTGTCGTTGGAGCCGGTCGAGGATGGCCAGGCGGACGGGGTGGGCGAGCGCTCGCAGGGCCTGCGGCTCGGTGATCTCGAAATCCCCGTACGGATTCTTGAGAGACATGTTTCGAAAGTAGTCTCTCAGATCCCTCCGGGCAACCCGGTCAGCTCACCCCGAGGCGGGCCAGCGGCTCGACCAGCTCCCGCTCCTCGTAGCTAAGGTGCGACAGCAGGGCGTCGGTCAACAGGTTCACGGCGGCGCGCAGCTCGGCCAGACCGTCCGGCGCGCCGACGTACGCCACCAGCGCCTTGTCGACGCCCTCCAGCACGTCGTGGATGACGTGGTGCTCCTGCTCCAGCCGGTCGACGACCGGGCGCAGCCGTGGGTCGGCCTGCCGCAGTCGCGGAAAGAGCGCCTGGTCCTCGATGGTGTGGTGGGTGGTGACGATGCGGCAGTAGGACTCGCAGTACGCGCCCAACGTCCACCGGTTCTGCCGCATGGTCATCGTGTTGATCTGCGACCGCGCCGCGCCGGCGTCGATCTCGCCCGCCGCGACCTGCTCGATCAGGTCGTGGATCTGCGCCAGTTCGGCGCGCAGACCGTCGTGCACCTGCACGAGGTGCTGGCCGGTGGCCTGCTCGTGCGCGGTGTAGGTGCGGGCGGGGTCGGGCGTCGGCCCGGTGGGGCGTGTCGCCTCGTCCCAGACCTGCCGGTCGCTGAGCCGGCGGCCGTCGTCGGGCGTCGGCACCACCGCGAAGGCGCCGGCGCTCACCCGTGCGCGGGCCCGCGGCGCGGAGGGCGCCACGACCGCCGGCGGCTGCGTGTCCGCAAGGACCTCGGCGGGGGTACGCGCCGACGCGGTGTCCCGGTCGCGCTCGGTCGCCACCAGTTCCCGCACGGCGGGCGCCACCTCCCCGGCGAAGCGGCGCAGGTCGTCGGGGTCGTCGCTGGCCAGGATGAAGGTGCCGATCCCGTCCCCCAGCGCCAACTCGGTCAACTCCCGCACCCACTGCTCGACGGGTCCGTGCAACAGACCACGGCCCACCGCGGAGAAGGTGCCGGAGATGTTGAGCAGCCGGCGGACGTCGGCGGGTGAGCGGCCGGCCTCCCATGCGGCGTCGTCGATGACGGCGTTGCCCCGGGCCAGATCCCCGGGTTCGAGGTAGCCGAGCGAGGGCAGCCAACCGTCGGCCCGACGACCGGTGAGCGCGAGCATGCGCGGCTTGTACGCCCCGAGCCAGATCGGCACCGCGTGGGCGGGAGCCGGGCCGCGCTTCGCGCCGACCACCCGGTGGAACTCGCCGTCGACCCGCACACCGCCGCGCGCCTGGGCGTCCCACATCTGCCGGAGGACGTCGATGCCCTCCTCCAACGCCCGGACACCCTGCCCGGGGGTCAGCCGCCGTCCGCCCATGGCCTCGATGGCGTCCCAGAACGCGCCCGCGCCGAGGCCCAGGGCGACCCGACCTCCGGTGAGCAGGTCGAGGCTGGCGACGCTGCGGGCGAGCACGGCGGGTGGGCGCAGCGGCAGGTTGGTGACGTTCGCGGACAGGTGCACCCGGTCGGTCCGGGCGGCGACGAAGCTCAGCAACGTCCAGGTGTCCAGGAACCGTGGCTGGTACGGGTGGTCCTGGAAGGTGACCAGGTCGAGGCCGACCTGCTCGGCCAGGACGGCGAGCCCGACGACCCGGTCCGGATCGTCGATGCCGGGCGTGGTGAACGAGCCGAAGACCAGGTCGTGGCCGTAGTCGCTCATGTGCGAGCCTCCTGTCGTACGCGCCGCGTCGCGCGATGCGTCGCGACGCCAACCTTATGTCAGACAGAACATCTGTTGCCAACAAGGTCTGTGACTTCGGCTATCGTCGGGGTATGACGGGTGCCACCGACCGGCCGGAACGGCCCGATCCGCTCAACGACGATCTGGGCTGGATGCTGGGGATCGTCTTCCGTGGCTATGTCCGGGCGGCCGAGCACGTGCTGACCGATTTCCCCGGCGGCCCGCGCGGCTACCAGGTGCTCACCGCCTCGGTCACCGGCCCCGGCCGCAACCAGGGCGCGATCGCCGAGGAGCTGGGGATCGACCGCACGGTGCTGACGTACCTGATCGACGACCTCGAACGCCCCGGGTTCGTGGCCCGGCGGGCCGACCCGTCCGACCGGCGCAGCCGACTGGTGGACGTCACCGACGCCGGGCGGGCGGCGTGGGAGCAGCGACGCGAGGCGCTACGACGGGTGGAGGCGCACCTGTTGGGGTCGCTCACGCCGACCGAGTCGACGACCCTGCGGACCCTGCTGCAAAAAGTGGCCTGCTCAACCCAGGCCATCGACCCTCTCCGCGACCTCTGCGAGGCGGTGACCGAGGTACGGCCCGATCCGGCCCGAGAACGGCGTTGATCAAGAGGTTCGCGTCAGAATTCCGGCCTGCGGTGACGCGAACCTCTTGATCAACAGGGAGGGGCGGGGTGGGACCGGATCAGCGGACGTGCACGAACACCGGGTTCGAGTAGAACCACAGGTCGTCCCACGGGCTCTCCAGCCCGTCCGCGAGGGGCTCGGCCTCGTCGGTGCTGGTCCCGCGCACGCGGGCGTACGTGTCGGCCTGGACGTCGCGCAGGGTGTGCCGGATGACGTGGTCCTGACCCTGACGACGCCAGTCCCGTGGACCGAACCGGGCCACGACCTTGGTGGTGGGGTTCGTGTCGGCGTCCAGGTTGGCGCTCGGTCCGGTGATCTGACCGACGATCAGGTCGACGCGGCGGACCTCGGGACGGTCCGCGTTGCCGTTCACGCCGTCCAGCGGGCGGAACCGGATCTCGATCTCGACGTCGGTGCGGCTACGACGGTTGACCGTGATGGTCTCGCCGACCTCGGCCGTGCGCCCCTGCGAGGTGGCGGTCACGTCGAGGCTGCGGATCAGGTCGCCGGTGGTCACCCAGATCCGGCCGTTGCGCAGGCCGTCCATGATGTCGCCGTAGTCCTGGCGGGCGTACACGTAGGTCTTGCTGTACTCCCCCGGCCAGAAGTCCGAGCCGCCGCGCGTCCAGTGCACGTGCGAGTCGGACGTCGCGGTGATCCACCAGCGCCGACCCTCGCCGAGGAGGGAGTCCCAGAGTCCACCGACCCGCGCGGTCATCTGGTCGAAGCCGCCGTAGGTGGGGTGGTTGCCGTACCCGCCGCGCTTGCCGCCGTTGAGCGGACCGGCCTGGTGACCGGGCGCGCCCTCGAACCCGATGTAGACGTCGGGCGCGGCGTTGTTGCCGTTGCGGAACTCGCGCGGGGTGTCCTGGCCGTAGACGCCGAGGCCGGGCGCCGAACGGGAGGCGTGGTGGGCGATCACCAGCGGCTTGTGCGGCATGCCCCGGGCGACCTTGAGGAACTCCACCATCCTGGCCTCGGTGTCGCGAGCCGGGTCGGTGGGGAACGCGTCGTACTTGGCGAAGCGGCTCTCCAGCTCGAAGAGCTGCTTCGCCTCGTCGTCGTGGCGCGGGATCATCAGCGTGTGGTGGTCCAGCGCGGGCGCGTCGAACTCCATGCCCCAGAACTGGAGCACCTCGGGGACGAGCTTGCGGGAGCGCAGCAGGTCGGGGTACGCCTGTTCGATGTTGACCTTCGAGTGCGTCGGTCCACCGTGGTCGGTGCACATCGCCCAGGTCAGGCCGAAGTTCTTGGCCATGATGGCGTTGGTGACGATCGGGTAGACCGCGTCCGCGCCCTTGTGGAAGACGATCGGGCTCCGGGTGGTGTCGAACTCGCCGCTGTACTCGGAGTGGACGTGGTGGTCACCCGCGCGCCACGACCGGTTCTTGACGCCACCCCGGTCGCCCTCGTCGTCGCCGGGCCGGCGCTCCTCGTCGGCCCACGCCGCGCCACCACCCACCAGGGGGCTGGCGGCCGCCAGCGTCGCGCCGACGCCCGCGTACTTGACCAGCTTGCGCCGCGACATCTGCCCGCGCTCGACCTCTTCGGCTTGCTTGTCTCTCACGTCGAAGCCTCTCCTCGATCAAGCGAATGCTCTTTCGATCAAGGAGCCTTGAAGAGGTCGGTGAACGGCCACCGTACGGCGGACGGGTACCCGGTGAACTCCCTGGCCGAGCCCGTTGAAGGGCGCGGCGGATCCCGGCGGCGGGTGACGGCACGACAGCGGGGCGGCAGGGATCAGGGCCGCTGACGCCCCCGCTCCACGCGCGCCGACCCGGTCGTCGACGGAGCGGCGGGCGCGGTGACCACCGTCGGCGCGACGTCGACGGCGGGCAACCCGACCCGACCGGCGACCGGAAGGACCAGTTCGCTGCGCCCGAGATCGACGCGGACGGTCGCGTCCCGGTCCTCGGCCATCGTGAACTCCGGGTCGCTCTGACCGAGCACCAGGCCGAGGACGTGCCCGGCCGGCACCACCGCGTCGTACGCGTTCAGCGGCACGGTCACCGTGTACCACCGGTCCGCGCGCAGCGGTGTGGTGAACCGCAGCGAGCGATGGTGCGCGGCGTCGAGCCAGCCCCGGGCCAGCACGGCATGGTCGGAGACCTCGGTGATCTCCTCGGTGTCGCGGTAGCAGGCGTCGTCGGCCTCGGTGGACTGTCCCCAGCACGACTCGGTGTCCAGCGTCCGCACCGCACCGAACCAGCTCCGCTCGGCGGTGCCGTAGTCGACCAGGCGGGCGCTCAGCTGGGTGGTCGGCCGGTCCACCCGGACGCGCAGTCGTACCGACGCACTGCCGGAGATCCGCAGCGCGGCGTCCAGCGGGCCGGAGAGGAAGACCAGCCGGCCGGCGGTCGCGCTGGTCGGCTCGGCGACCACCTCGGCCTCGGTCAGCGACCCGTCGACGTACGCCCGTTCCTGACCAGGCCGCGCGCCGCGGCCGCCGAGGGTGCCGGTCACACCGTCGCCGAGCCCGAGGGGAACCCGCACGTCCCGGGTGCCGGGCGCGGGCCAGTCGCGCTGCGTCGTCCACCTGCCGGGCGCGGTCTCCAGGTCGACCCGTGGTTCGTCCATCACTCCGTTCGGCAGACCCTGCAACCAGTGGTCGAACCAGCGGTGCAGGGCCGCCACCCACTCGGCGCGTCGCACGTCGAACGGATCCTGGTGGCCGGCCTGGGAGAGCCACAGCTTGCGAGGTACGCCCCGCTCGGCCAACTCCTGCCACCAGCGGGCGAACTGGTTCGTGGTGACGTTCAGGTCGTTGAGGCCGTGCGCCACGAAGACGCTGGCCCGCACCCGGTCGGCTGACGGTCGGTAGTCGCGCTGCGCCCAGAACCCGTTGTAGTCGCCGGTCTCCTCGGCGCTGTCCGCCCGCAGCCGGGCGAGCACTGTCGCGCAGTCGGCCTCGGGGCGGCTGCTGACCACCGAGTGCAGCCAGCCGGGATAGTCGGTCGACACCAGCGTTCCCTGGTAGCGCGTGTAGTCGTACCAGCTGGAGATGGCCGAGATGGGCACGATGGTGGCCAGCCCTTGGACGCCCGTGGCGGCGACCCCGTTGGCGACCGAGCCGTCCCACGACTTGCCGATCATGCCGACCCGGCCGGTGCTCCAGCCTGCGTCGACCAGCCGCCCGTCGGCCGTGTACGCGCGCGCCCGGCCGTTGAGCCAGTCCACCACCGCCCTGGCGCTGCCGACCTCCACCGGGCCCCCGACGTCCTGGCACCCGGTCGAGCGGGCGGTGCCGGCGAGGTCCACGGCGACGAAGGCGTACCCGCGCGGGACGAAGTAGTTGTCGTAGAAGAGGGGCACCGAGGCGATGACACCGGACTCGTCGTACGCCTTGAACTCGCCCTCGTTGCCCCGGCCGCAGCAGAGGTAGTAGGGCGACGCCTCCATGACGACCGGCACGCGGATCCCCGCGGCGGCGGCCTCGCGGGGTCGGACGACGTCCACCGCGACCCGGTCGCGTCGGCCGTCGCCGTCGCTGTCGGTACGGGTCTCGACCCAGACGCTCTCCCGGATCGCCCGCGCGTAGGAGTAGGCGGGAACCGTACCGGTGCCGACGACGTGGGGTGGGGTCGGACGGTGACGGCCGGTCGGGTCGGCGGTCGCGGGCGCGGCGGCGAGCGCCGCGCCCAGCAGGCCGGCCAGGGCGGCGGCGGTCCGTGCGCGGGTTCGGGCGTTCGCCATCGATGTCCCTCCGGGTGCGACGCGTCCAGGACATTCCATCGCATCGATGTCTCTTTGCCCAGTGCCCACGGCGGCGCGTCGTCGTCAGATCCGTGCGCGGGGTAGCCAGCCCAGGAAACGGTGTCGTGCGTTGGGTAGGGGCAGCGTCGGCAGGTCCTCGGCGGCGGCGACGAGGCACGAGCCGAGGTAGACGGCGAGGGAGGCACGCGCGCCGCCGAACTCGGCGAGCAGTTGGCTCTGCTTGGTGGCGCAGGGCCATTCGCGACCACACCCGGTGCAGGTCCAGCTCGGTGGGTTGGGCAGGTGCTCGGGCAGCTTGGCGCGCCGGTAGCGGCCCACGACGCTGTTGTCCGCGCGGACGTCACGTCGGCGGGGTTCGGGCCCTTCGTTGCGCCGCGCGGGTGGCCGGGCGGCGGGCAGGTAGCGTCGGACGGTGCCGAGGAGCGCCCCGACGCGCACCAGGGCGTCCGGCCCGACGTGGTGGGCCAGCAACGCCGTGAGCAGATAGTGTCCCAGCAGGTCGAACGAGTCGCGGTTGAGCCGTAGGTCACGGCACAGGTCGACGAACTCGGGGGTGGTCAGCGGGACGCGGTCGTCGAGCGCGCGGCGCAGCACCTCCCGCAGCGCGACGCCGAGGCCCATCAGCGCGTCACCCTCGCCCAGTCCCAGGCTGTCCTCGTCCGCCACCCGCGCCAGTGCCTCGGCCACCGCCAGTCGTACGACGCGGTCCGGATCGGTACCGTCCAACGACTCACCCCCGCCTGTCGGCCGGATCTCCGGCTGTGGCCCGGACGCCGGGGACGCCCGGCAGATCATGAACAAGATTTCGCTGCCACCGCCGGAGGCGACTAGGACAGCGGGCGCAGGATCGGCGCGCGCGATAGCCGGAAAGCGAAGTCGACTCGACAAATTAGCGGATCGACGTCGACGCACGACCGGTTGCCGTATGGTGGAATTCCCATCAATGGATATGTGATTTGCTGGAAATTCTAGAAGCCGTCCAGCTCGACACCGCTCGACCGGTCGCCACTCGCCCTCGCACGCACCGAGTCCACCGTCCCGACCACACCGCCGGTCCCGATCCGATCCGGCGGTCTCCTTCCCCGACGGAGACAGCGGATGACGTCACCAGTGCAGGCCCGAGGATTCGAGAGTCACGACCCGGCGGCCATCCACCGCTTCCTAGCCAGCACCTACACCGCGGACCTGCGTATCCACGCGGGCGAGACCGGCTACCACCTCGTCCACCGGCGCGTCGACGCCGGCCCGTTCGCCCTCGCCACGATCGGCCAGAGCGCCCACCTCGACATCGAGGTGGGCGACATCGACGGGCTGGTCGTCTGCCGCACCCGCAGCGCCCTGATCAGCCGCACCTGTCAGGGGGAGGCCCACCGTTTCGGCCCCGGCGACGTGTTCCTGACGAACCGACCGGGCGAGCCGTTCAACCTGCGGTGGGAACCCGGCGAGGTGGAGCTCTGCGTCCTGGACCTCGGGGTGCTGACACAGGTGGCGACCGCCGCGCCGGCCCGGCGGCCCGGCCCGATCCGTTTCACCGACCTCGGCCCCGTCGACGCGACCCGCACGCGGCAGTGGCGACGGACCACCCGGTACGTCAACGACGTCGTCCTGAACAACCCGATCACCAGCGCCCAGCCGCTGGTGATCGGCAGCGCCGCCCGCATGCTCGCCGCCGCGGCGCTCGCGATCTTTCCCAACACGGCGTTCACCGACGAGACCGCGCGGGACCGCCACGACGCCAGTACCGCAACCTTGCGTCGTGCCGTCGCCTTCGTGGAGGAGAACGCCGACCGGGACATCGGCGCCGCCGACATCGCCAACGCCGCCGCGGTCTCCCTGCGCGCGGTACAGCTCGCCTTCCGCCGTCACCTCGGCACCACCCCGATGGCGTACCTGCGCCGGGTCCGGCTCGATCGGGCGCACCACGACCTGGTCCGGGCCGATCCCCGCAGGGAGACCGTGTCGGCCATCGCCAGCCGTTGGGGATTCGCCAGCCACAGCAGGTTCACCGCCTGGTACCACGCCAGCTACGGGGTGCCGCCCCGCGAGACGCTGCACGCCTGAGGGCGTCCCCGGCGCCGGCTTGTGACACGGGTCGGCAGCGACGAAAATCGATGCCGTGAAGCTTTCGCCGAGGGTCGCCCTGCCGCTGGCCTGCCTGCTGCTCCTCGCCGGCTGCGGCACCTCGCCCGGGCCCTCCGGCGGACCGACCGGCGGCCCCGCGCCCAGGTCCCCCTCCCCGCGAACCCCCGTCTCCCCCGCCGCCTTCGACAAGGCGCTGCACGACGAGTTGATCGCGATGCTGGAGCGCGACCAGGCCGACCGGGAGGGCACCGCGCAGACCGAGTCCGACCAGGCGCGAACCGTCCGCCTGAAAGAGATCATCCGGACCCACGGCTGGCCGACCTTCGCACTCGTGGGCGAGGACGGCGGCAACGCCGCGTGGGCCATCGTCCAGCACTCCGACCTGGATCCCGCCTTCCAACAGGAAGCGCTCGACCTGCTGCGCGCGGCGGTCGCCGCCCGCCAGGCCTCGCCGGGCAACCTCGCCTACCTTGAGGACCGGGTGGCCGTGGGCAAGGGCGAGCCCCAGGTGTACGGGACACAGATCCGCTGCGGGCCGGAGGGCCCCGTCCCGGCGACCCCGATCAGGGACGAGCCCGGCGTCGAACGTCGCCGCGCCGAGGCTGGCCTGCCCACACTCGCGAGCTACCTCGCCGAGATGACCACGATCTGCGCCGAGGACACCAACTAGCTCAGGCCCGCTCGCGGGCGGCCTGCACCTCGGGCACCGAGGCTTCCAGCAGGTCGGCGAGGCCGCGGAGCTGCTCGGCGACCCGGGCGCCGAGCGGGGTGAGCGTGTACTCGACGCGCGGCGGGATCGCGGTGAGCACCTCGCGGGTCAGCATCCCGTCGCGTTCCAGCATCTGCAGGGTCTGGGAGAGCATCCGCTCGCTGACCCCTTCGACGCGCCGCCGCAGGGCGTTGAACCGGTAGCTGCCCTCGCCGAGCGCGAGCAGGGCGAGCGAGGCCCACTTCGAGGTGACGTCCTCGAAGGCGGCACGGGACGTGCAGCTGCGCGCGAAGACATCGCTGACGAATTCCTGGGTAGGCCCCGCCGGGTCCCGGGCCGGCATCTCGGTCACGTCACAAGCGTACCCGATACTTACTCAACGAACTGTGCTGTAGATTCGTAAGTGCTTACTAGTAGTCACCGCTCATCGGAGGTCCCCATGCCCACGTATGCCGTCACCGGCGCCACCGGCCGTCTCGGCCGGCTGGTGATCGAGCACCTGCTCGACGCCGGCGTGCCCGCCGCCGAGATCGCCGCCGTCGTCCGCAGCCCGCAGAAGGCCGCCGACCTGGCCGCGCGCGGCGTCGAGATCCGCCAGGCCGACTACGACGACCCCTCGACGCTGCCCGGCGCCGTGGCCGGCGTACGCCGCCTGCTGCTCATCTCCGGCGACACCCCGGGGCAGCGGGTGCCCCAGCACACCGCGGTCATCGACGCCGCCCGGCTCGCCGGGGTCGAACGCCTGGTCTACACCAGCATCCTGAAGGCCGACACGACCACGAACCCGCTCGCGCCGGAGCACAAGGCCACCGAGGAGGTGCTGGCCGCGTCGGGTCTGTCGTACACGGTGCTGCGCAACGGCTGGTACACCGAGAACTACACCGACCAGCTCCCGCAGTACCTGGCGAGCGGCACCATCCTCGGCGCCACCGGTGGCAGCAAGATCTCCGCCGCGCCCCGCACCGACTACGCGGCCGCCGCGGCGGCGGCGCTGACCCGGGACGAGGACGGCAACGCCGTCTACGAGTTGGGCGGCACCGCGTTCACCTTCGACGAGCTGGCCGACGCCGTCACCGAGGTCACCGGCACCACCGTCGTCCACCGGGACATGTCGACCGCCGACCTGGCCTCCGCGCTGCAGAACGTCGGGCTCGACGCCGGCACCGCCGGGTTCGTGGCCGCCCTCGACCACTCGATCGCCATCGGCGAACTGGCCACCGACAGCGACGACCTCAGCCGGTTGATCGGTCGCCCCACGACCGGGCTGCGCGACGCCATCCGCGCCGCGCGCGCCTGACCGGCCGCGCTCAGGCGCGGGTTCGCCGTGCCGGCGGGCGACGGGGGTACGCCCTCCGTCGCCCGCCCGTTCACCGCGGAGACGCCGGCGTCAGCAGGCCGGTGAGCAGGCTGCGCAGCGTCCGCTCGAAGAGGTCCGTCGGCGGCGTCGGCGGCCCGACCCGACCGAGGGCCGCGACGAGATGGGGGTACGCCCCGAGGTCGATGCCGGCGAAGCCGGGTGACCCCGCCGCCTCGCTGCGGGCGAACAGGCTCACCACACCGGTCAGCACGGCGATCGCCTCGAACTTGGTGGTGACGGCGCAGGGCACGGGTTCCAGGATCCGGATGCAGTTGTCGAACCAGGCCAGGCTCTCGGGGCCGACGCCCGACGGCCGTTGGATCACGTCCACCAACCACGGGTGGGCGCGGAACAGGGCCAACTGCTGGCGGGCCACCAGCAGCATCTCGTCCCGCCAGTCGTCCTGCTCCGGCGGGTACGGCCGCAGCTCCCCCACCACGCGGTCGGTCATCAGGTCGAGCAGGTCGTCGCGGGACGACAGGTACCGGTAGAGCGATCCGGCGCCGGTGCCGAGCGCGCCCGCGACGGCACGCATCGACACCGCGGCGAGCCCTTCGGTGTCGGCAAGGGTGATCGCGGCCGCGACGATCGCCTCCCGGCTGTGCGTCGGCGCGGGGCCGCGCGTTCCCCGTTCGGGTCTGGCCCAGATCGGCTGCCGGCCGGCCCCGCCGTCGCCGGACCTCCCCGCTGCGTCGGTCACCGACCCACTCTAGGGGTTGGCAGCTCAGGTGCCGCACGGCCGGCCAGTCCTTACGCGAGGCACTAGGGTGGTCGCCATGCCTGGGTGCCGCCACGACGACCGGAGGTGGGCCCGCGCGGCGACCTCGGCACGCGCCGACGGATCGGCCGCCCGGTGAGCGGAACGCCCGCTCCCGCTCAGCGGGGTGACCGGTCCCGTCCCGGCCGTCGCCGACCCACCGTGGCCGACGCCTGCGCACGGCTCGCCCGCTCGCGGCCCTTCGAGGTCGGCATCGTCGTCGTCATCCTCGCCAACGGGATCGTCCTCGGTCTGGAGACGTACGAGGGGCTCTTCCCCGCGACCGGCGCGCTGCACGGGCTGGAGCTGTTCTTCCGCGCCGTGTTCACCATCGAGATCGGCATCCGGCTGGCCGCGTACGGTCGGCGTCCCCAGGACTTCTTCCGGCACGGTTGGAACGTCTTCGACTTCCTCGTGATCGCCGCCATCTTCGTTCCGGGCCTGCACGGCGACGCGGCGCTGCTGCGCGTGGTGCGGGTCGCCCGGATGGTCCGGCTCGTGCGCTTCTCGCCGGGCCTGCGGACCATCGTCTCCGCGCTGTGGCGCAGCCTGCCCGGCGTCACCGGATTCCTCGCGCTGGCCGTGGTGACGCTCTACGTGTACGGGATGGCCGGCTGGCTGATCTTCGGCGACCGGTATCCCGACGAGTACGGGGACATCGGCCGGTCGTTGCTGACGCTGTTCGTGCTGCTGTCGTTGGAGACGCTGCCGGACCTGATCGAGCAGGGGCTGGCCATCTCGCCGTGGACGCTGCTCTACTACGTCAGCTACGTGGTGATCACCGTCAACCTGCTGCTCAACATCCTCATCGCGGTCATCGTGAACTCCATGGAGGAGGCGCGCCGCCTGGAGATGACCGAGCGGTTGGCCCCCGGCTACGACGAGGACGGTGACGGCATACCCGACGAGGTGGACCGCATCGCGCTCACCCAGCGGCTCGACGATCTGCGCGCGGTCATCGGCGAGTTGGAGCGGGAGTTGCGGATCGACCGGGAGGACACGCACGGCCGGCCGCGTCGTGTCGAGGTCCGCTCCGAACGCTGACCCCGCGAATCGCTCCCCGCGCGTAGCGTGGAACCCGTCATGGACACCGATCCCAGCGCGATTCGTGCGGATCTCCACCGCCGACGCGACGAGACCACCGCCGAGATCGCCGCGCTCGAAGGCGACCTGCGGAGCCTGTTCGAGGCGTCCCGGTCCTCGAACGCCGACGACGAACACGATCCCGAGGGCAGCACGATCGCGTTCGAACGGGCACAGCTGAGCGCCGTGCTGGCCGCGGCCCGTCGACGCGTCGCCGAACTGGACGAGGCGCTGAGCCGCGTCGCGGCGGGCGTCTACGGCGTCTGCGAACGGTGCCACCGCCCGATCCCCGCCGAACGGCTCGCCGCCCGCCCGTCGGCGCGTACCTGCGTGGCCTGCGCCAGCCGACGGTGACGGTGGCGTTGCCCGCGGACCCGGTGCGCGGTGGACGCCGGGGTGTCCACGCGCGGACGGGTTCCGGTCAGGCGACGGTGGGACTGCGGCGTTCGAGCAGCACGACGTCACGCCAGCGGTCGTGGTGGCGGCCGATCCGCTCGCGTACGCCGATCTCGCGGAAGCCGGCCCGGCGGTGCAGGGCCAGGCTGGCGGTGTTCTCGGGGAAGATGCCGGATTGGATCGTCCAGACGCCGGCGGCCTCGGTCGAGGTGATCAGCGCGTCGAGCAGCAGCCGGCCGACTCCGCGCCCCTGAGCCGCCGGGTCGACGTAGACGGAGTGTTCGACGACGCCGGCGTAGACCGGGCGGCCCGACGTCGGCGAGACGGCGACCCAGCCGAGGACGAGGCCGTCGGCGACCGCCACGAACCGGTGCGCGGCGAGACGGCTGGCGTCGAACGCCGCCCAGGTCGGTGCGGTGACCTCGAAGCTGGCGTCCCCGCCGTCGAGGCCGAGCTGGTAGATCGCCAGGACGCGGTCCGCGTCGCCGGGGCTCATCGGTCGCAGGGTCGTCTCGGCCACGGTCGGGCTCCGATCTTCTCTCCACGGTGTGGCGGGTCGCTCGTGTCAGACAGTTGTACCGTGCGAGGGCACCGGCTCTCCGCCGCGCTCGCGGACATCTCGCACGTCCCTCATCCGATCACCGAAAGATGTGATGTATCGATTCGACGGCGGCGGCCCGCGATGGCGGCTCGGCCAGCCGCGAAGGTGAACGTCGAACCTTCATCGCAACTCACAGGTTCCCTTACCGCAGCCGGACCGCAACGGCGTGAGCCGCCGTGGGCGACCGACGCCACCCACCGTAGAGAGCGCCAGGAAACGTTGGATATCTATGCGTACGGGGCCGGCGGCGTCGTTGACTCATCCAAACCGGCCTCCGTATACTCCGAATGATCATCTGATCTTTAGCCGAGCCGGGCGAGGAGCGCATGCCGCAGATCACTGGCGTCACCGTCGAGGACGTCCGCTTTCCCACCTCGCTGACCGCTGACGGGTCCGACGCCATGAACAAGGACGGCGACTACTCGGCGGCCTACGTCATCCTGCACACCGACGGGGTCGACAGCGCCGGCGTGCCGCTGGCGGGTCACGGCCTCACCTTCACCATCGGTCGGGGCAACGACATCGTCGCGGCGGCGGCGGCCCACCAGGCCCACCGCCTGGTCGGCCTGGACGTCGCCACGATGGCCGCCGACATGGGCGCGGTCTACCGCCTGCTCACCTCCGACACGCAACTGCGCTGGCTCGGCCCGGAGAAGGGCGTCGTCCACCTGTCCCTGGCGGCCGTGCTGAACGCGGCCTGGGACCTGGTCGCGCGACTGGCCGACAAGCCGCTGTGGCGGCTGCTCACCGACATGTCCCCCGAACAACTCGTCGACATCGCGGACCTGCGCTACCTGTCCGACGCGCTGACCCGGGACGAGGCGCTGGCCATCCTGCGGGCACAGGAGAGCACGAAGGCCGACCGCCTCGCCGAGCTGGCACGCACCGGTTACCCGGCCTACACCACCTCGGCGGGCTGGCTCGGGTACGGCGACGACAAGCTGCGCCGCCTGTGCCAGGAGGCCGTCGACTCCGGCTACGGCTACGTCAAGCTCAAGGTGGGCGCCGACCTCGACGACGACATCCGCCGGTGCACCATCGCCCGTGAGATCCTCGGCCCGGACCGCAACCTGATGCTCGACGCCAATCAGGTGTGGGACGTCGAGCAGGCCATCGAGTGGGTCAACGCGCTGGCCCGCTTCACGCCACTGTGGATCGAGGAGCCGACCAGCCCCGACGACATCCTGGGCCACGCGGCCGTACGCCGCGCCGTCGCTCCCGTCGGCGTCGCCACCGGCGAGCACTGCCACAACCGGGTGATGTTCAAGCAGTTGTTCCAGGCCGAGGCCATCGACTTCTGCCAGTTGGACACCGGCCGGCTGGCCAGCGTCAACGAGATCGTCGCCGTGCTGCTGCTCGCCGCGAAGTTCGGCGTCCCGGTGTGCCCGCACGCCGGCGGCGTCGGGCTCTGCGAGATGGTCCAGCACGTGTCGGTGCTCGACTACGTCGCGGTGTCAGGGGACCTCACCGGCCGCGTCACGGAGTTCGTCGACCACCTGCACGAGCACTTCACCGATCCGTGCGTCATCCGGGACACCGGTTGGGGCAGCGGATACGTCCTGCCCGACACGCCCGGCTACTCCACCCGCATGCACCCCGAGTCGATCGAACGGTACCGGTTCCCGGACGGCCGCTACTGGGCCTCGACCGAGGCGGCTACCGTGTCATCTCCGGAGCCGTACGTCATCGCGGGTGGAGCCGCCACCCCCGCCGGCCGCTAGGAGGTGTCATGTCCCGCACCGACGAGGTCGTGAACGGCATCAAGCGGATGATCCTGGAAGGGACGTTCAAGCCCGGGGACCGGCTGCCCATCGAGAAGGACCTCGCCGAATCCCTCGGCGTCTCGCGCGGTTCGCTGCGCGAGGGGATGTCCGCGCTGTCGATCCTCGGCATCGTCAACATCCGCCAGGGCGACGGCACCTACGTCACGAACCTCGACGCGCCGCAACTGCTGGCCCCGATGGGTTTCGTGGTCGACTTCCAGGGGCAGGGCGACGGGCGGCACATCCACACCGTCCGCCGCCTGCTCGAGTGTGAGGCCGCCCGGTTGGCGGCGACCCGGATCACCGACGAGGCGCTGGCCCAGGCCGGCGAACTGCTCGACGAGGCGGCCCGGATCGCCGGCCGTTCGCCGCAGGACCACGAACGCATCATGGAAATCGACATCGCGTTCCACCGGATCATCGCCGCGCACGCCGACAACCCGGTGCTCATCGGCCTGATCGAGGCGTTCGCGGGCCGCACCCTGCGGGGGCGGCTCTGGCGGAGCCTGCACGAGGAGGGCGCGGACCGGCGTACCCACGACGAGCACGTGGCGATCCTGAAGGCCCTCCGGGCGCGCGACCCGGAACGGGCCCGCACCCGGATGGCCAATCACCTGATCGGTGTGGAGGAGTCCCTCCAGGGGCTGCCCGACGAGGGGTGAGAGGCGCGGCCGGCTGGTCGCCCGCCCGTGCCGCGCGCCGGTGGCACCGCTGCCGGTCCACCGAGCGCGCTCACGGGCGGGCGACCACCGTCACCGCTCGTCCCGCTCGGCGACCGCGCTGCCGGTCATCGCCGCGACCAGGTCGTCGGTGCTGACCTCGTCGGCGCGCAGCCGGGCGGCCCGCCGGCCGAGGCGCAGCACCTCCACCCGGTCGGCGATCTCCAACACCTGCGGCATGTTGTGACTCACCAGCACCACCGACATGCCCGCCTCACGAGCCCGCCGGACGACGTCCAGCACCCGCTCGGTCTGCACGACGCCCAGCGCGGCGGTGGGCTCGTCGAGGATGACCACGTTCGTCGCCCAGATGATCGCCCGCGCCACCGCGACGCACTGCCGCTGCCCACCGGACAGCATCGCGATCGGGGTGGTGACCCGGGGGATCCGTACGCCCAACTCGTCCAGGGCCGCCGCCGCGCCGTGGCGCATGGCCCGCTTGTCGAGCAGCCCCAGCCGACCGAGCGGCCCGGACCGCAGGATCTCCCGCCCGAGGTAGAGGTTGGCGGCGACGCTGAGGTCGTCGGCGACCGCGAGATCCTGGTAGACGGTCTCCACCCCCGCGCGCCGGGCGTCCACCGGCGTCGCGAAGTGGACCGGACGGCCACCGACCCGGATCTCACCCTCGTCCGGCGCGTGCACGCCGGACAGCGTCTTGACCAGCGTGCTCTTGCCGGCGCCGTTGTCACCGATGAGCGCGACGACCTCGCCGCGGTGGACCGTGAAGTCGGCGCCGCGCAACGCCTCGACGTGGCCGAACCGCTTCACGATGCCACGGGCTTCGAGAACCGGCGGCTCCTCGGGAGACCGCTGCTGGTCGCTGTCGGCGGTCGGCGCGGACGTCGTCGCCATCACTGCACCGGGGGGTTGGCGCAGCTCGGCTCGAGGACCGCCTTGATCTCGGCCGAGTCGATGTTCTTCTTGGTGACGAAGGTGACCCCGGTGTCCGCCGACGCCAGCGGCGCCTTGTCCCGCAGGTGCTTGACCATCTTGTCGACGCCGAAGTAGCCCATCTTGAAGGGGTTCTGCACGACCAGCGCCGAGATCTGGCCGTTGCGCAGTCCGGCGATCTCGTCGGGGGCGGCGTCCCAGCCGATGATGACCACCTTGCCGGACTTGCCCGCCGCCTGGATGGCCTGCGCCGCGCCGAGCACGCTCGGCTCGTTGGCCGCGAAGATGCCGGCGAGGTTCGGGTTCGCGGTGAGGATGTTCTCCGTGACCCGCCGTGCCTCGTTGACGTCACTGCGGCTGGGCTGCTGACCGACCAGCTTGAGGTTGGGGAACTGCTTGAGGCCCTCCTTGAAGCCGTCGACCCGCTCGGTGTTGGTCTGCGAGCCGGGCTGGAACTCCACAAGCGCCACGTCGTGGTTGCCGGGGCCCAGCTCGGTGGCGAGCAGCTTCGCCGCCTCGACGGCCGACGCCTTGTTGTCGGTGGCGAAGAGCGGCACGGTCGACGGCTGCGGGCTGGTGCCAGAGTCGATCATCGCGACCGGGATGTTCGCGCCGATCGCCTGGTCGGTGGCGGGTGCCAACGCGCGCGAGTCGGTGGCCGCGTAGACGATGCCGTCGACCTTCTTGGTGACGAAGTTCTGGATCAGGTTGACCTGACCCTCGACGTCGGTCTCGGTGGTCACTCCGTCCCACTGGACGGTGACGTCGCCGGCGCGCTGCGCGGCGCACTCGGCGCCCGCCTTCACGGTGTTCCAGTAGTCGGCCCCGACAGCCTTGGGCACGACGGCGAGCTTCAGCGGCCCGGACGCGTCCTTGGTCGCGCCGTCGCCCCCGTCGCGGACCTCGACTCCGCCGCAGGCGCTGAGCAGAGCGGTCGCCGCCGCGGCGGCGAGGATGGCCTGCGCGCGCAGGAGGCGACCTCGTGGACGTCGGCTGGTGGTGGTGTGTGCCATGGTGTTCGTCCTTCCTCTGGTGAGCTCAGGGAACGGCAGGTCAGCCCCGTGACTCCAGCCGCCGACGGCGGTACTGGTCGAAGTAGACGGCAGCCCAGATGATCAGGCCGACGATCACCTGCTGGTAGTGGATGCTGATGTCGAGCAGCACGGCGCCGTTGCGGACCAGGGCGATGAGGAAGGCGCCGATGATGGTCCCGACGATCCGGCCCTGCCCGCCGAACAGGCTGGCACCGCCGATGACCGCGGCGGCGATGACGTCGAGTTCCAGGGAGATGCCGTAGTTCGGCTGGCCGGAGTTGACCCGGGAGGCGGCGATCATTCCGCCGAGACCCACCAGGACGCCCGCCAGGACGTACACGTAGGTCAGGTGACGGCCCACCGCGATGCCGGAGCGGCGGGCCGCCTCCAGGTTGGAGCCCATCGCGTAGGTGTACTGCCCGAACCGGGTCTGCGAGAGCAGGAAGGCGACCCCGACGGCGACCACGGCGGTGATCACGACGGCGAACGGGATGCCGATGATCTCCCCGTTTCCGAGAAGCTGGAACGACCGGGGCAGCCCGTAGACGCCGACCGCGCCGGTGATGATGAAGACCAGGCCCCGGCCGACCGACATCGTTCCCAGGGTCGCGATGAACGGAGGAATCCGGGCGACGGTGACCAGCAACCCGTTCAGCAGTCCCGCCAGGGCGCCGACGCCGATGGCGACCGCCGTCGCCGCGAGGAGCGGAAAGCCCAGATCCCGTACGACCATCGCGCCGGCCACGCCGGCGAGCGCGGCGACCGAGCCGACCGACAGGTCGATGCCCTTGGTGATGATGACCATCGTCTGCGCGGCGGCGATGATGGCGATCACCGCGGTCTGCGCACCGATGTTGAACAGGTTGTCCGCCGTCAGGAAGTAGGGACTGGCGAAGCTCAGCGCGATGAACAGGACGATGAGCGCGGTCGCGGCGGTGAACTCGGACAGCGCGTGGGAGATCCGCTCGCGCAGCCAGTCGTTGAGCGCTCCGCCCTGGGCCTGACCGGTCGCCTCGGCGGCACTCATCGCCCGGCCCGACTGTCGTCCACTGTGTGCTCCACTCGGCGCGCGCCCCCGCCGGTGATCGACGCTGTCCTTCGCAACCGGACCTCCCCAGGAAGTCACGCACGGGGCACGCCCCGCAGCGCTCGCACGATAGATCAGATGTTTCCTGTGATCAGGCGTTACCTTGCCATGGTCACACTCATGTTGCCAAGGTCTTACCGCCATGTTGTGGCATCGTTATTCATGCCTCGGGCGCGATACGTCCGACCAAAAAACACGTCCACCGCGTCCACTTCGGAGGCGGCCACCGGCGTCGCCAGCGGAGAGGCTTGCTGCCCGGCCACCGGTCGCCTTGAGCATGTTATCGATAACATGCTATGTTCCGCCAAGGAGTCGAGGGCACGTCCCTCCCGTTCGGAACCACCGGCACCTCGAAGGGCATCGGGTCCCACGACCCGGTCGACGGCCGGTGAGCTGTCCGAGACACACCTGTTCCGCGTACGTCATTCCCGCGTCCCCCGCACGCGGCGGTCCATCGTGACGTCCGCCCCGCAGGCACCACCGTTGTCGATCCGTCGAACCGTGCCGGGCACCGCCGAATCTCGCCCCGTACGGACTCCCCCGGCCAGCCCTCGCCGATCGGGCAGCCCGACCTCGACTCCGCCGCCACCATTGTCGAAAGGCAGGACCATGGACAAGATCCCCGACGAACGCGCACCGCGACCCCGGTTCCGGGGCCGTCGGGTGCTGGTGCCGCTCGCGGCCACCCTCGCGGCGGTAGCCGCGACGGTCGCGGTGACCTCGACCGCCAACGCCGGCACCACGCTCGGCGCCTCGGCTGCCGAGAAGGGCCGCTACTACGGCGCCGCGGTACCCGCCTTCAAGCTGTCCGACAGCCAGTTCGCTGGCATCGTGAACCGGGAGTTCAACCAGCTCACTCCCGAGAACGAGATGAAGTGGGACGCCACCGAGCCCCAGCAGGGTCGGTTCAACTACAGCGGCGGAGACCAGATCGTCGCGCACGCCCAGTCGCACGGCATGATCGTCCGCGGCCACACGCTGCTCTGGTACCAGCAGCAGCCGGGTTGGGCGCAGAGCATGTCCGGCACCGCCCTGCGCAACGCCGCCATCAACCACGTCACCCAGGTCGCCACCCACTACCGCGGCAAGATCTACGCCTGGGACGTGGTGAACGAGGCGTTCGCCGACGGCGGCAGCGGCGGCCGACGCGACTCGAACCTGCAACGCACCGGCAACGACTGGATCGAAGCGGCGTTCCGCGCCGCCCGCGCCGCCGACCCGGGCGCCAAGCTCTGCTACAACGACTACAACACCGACGGCATCAACGCGAAGTCCACCGGCATCTACAACATGGTCCGCGACTTCAAGTCCCGCGGCGTACCCATCGACTGCGTCGGCTTCCAGTCCCACCTCGGCACCACGGTGCCGAGCGACTACCAGGCCAACCTGCAACGCTTCGCCGACCTGGGCGTCGACGTCCAGATCACCGAACTGGACATCGCCCAGGGCTCCAACCAGGCCAACGCCTACGCCCAGGTGACCCGGGCCTGCATGGCCATCCCCCGCTGCACCGGCATCACGGTGTGGGGCGTACGGGACAGCGACTCGTGGCGCAGTAACGACAACCCGCTGCTGTTCGACCGGTCGGGCAACAAGAAGGCGGCGTACACCTCCGTCCTCAACGCCCTCAACGCGGGCACCGGCACCCCGACCACTCCGCCGCCCACGACGCCGCCGCCCACCACCCCGCCGCCGACCACTCCGCCGCCCACGACGCCGCCGCCGACCACCCCGCCGCCCACCGGTAGCGGTTGCACCGCCTCGGTGTCGCTGAACTCCTGGAACGGTGGCTTCGTCGCCACGGTCAAGGTCAACGCCGGCTCGACCGCCGTACGGGGTTGGTCGGTCCGGATCACGCTGCCCTCGGGAGCCGCCGTCACCAACACCTGGAGCACGCAGGCCAGCGGGTCCTCGGGCACGGTGGACTTCCGCAACGTCGACTACAACGGCCAGATCGGCGCGGGCGGCAGCACCGAGTTCGGTTTCCAGGGCACCGGTAGCGGCCCCTCCGGCACCCCCACCTGCACCGCGAGCTGACCCGTCCCCTCTCAGCTCACCCCCTGGGCACCCCCGGGGCGTCGCGGACAACCGCGCTGCCCCGGGGGTGCTCGCCGTCTCCAGGCCGTCGCCGGACCCGGGACCGGCGTCAGGCGCCGAGGCAGGAGCGGACGGCCGCGGCGAGCCGGTTGGCGCGCTCGTCGCCCGCGCCGTACATCTGGTTGACGACGTAGCCGAACCCCACCTCGTGGTACGCGTCGGCGAAGGCGAGATTGCCGCCGGCTCCGTCGTGGCCGAAACTGCGTGCGCCCAGCAGCGGCCGGGCCGGCTCGGAGTGCAGCAGGAAACCGGTGCCCCAGCGCTGGCCGGTGTCGGGCGGGCCGTGCCGTTGCTGGCCCCGCGAGCGGACGACGACCGCGTCGTCGACCGATTCCCCGGTGAGCAGAGGTCCACCGCCCACGTCGGACACGCACGCCGCGTAGAGGCGCGCGAGGCCGTCCGCGGTGCTCACCGCTCCCGCTCCCGGGACGCCGGCGGCCTGGATGGCCGGGTCGTTGAAGCTGACCAGACCGTCACCGTCGGCGGGGAAGGCGAACGCGCCACCCATCGTGATACCCCGCTCGGCGACCGGGTCGACGAAGGGATCGGCGTCCGGTGGTGGGGCCAGATCCCAGGCGACGCTGTCGCGCTCGGCGGCGGGCAGCCCGAGCCAGGTACGCAGCCCCAGCGGGCGGGCGAGGGTGTCGCGGAAGTACGCGCCGGGCAGCTGGCCGGTGACCCGGTGGATGACCTCGCCGACGAGCCACCCGTAGGTCATCGCGTGGTAGCTGTGCGCGGTACCCGGCTCCCACAGCGGGGTCTGCGCCTCGATCGCCGCGATGACCGGGTCCCACGCCAGCACCTCGTCGAGGGTCAGCGACCGGTCCAGCGCCGGCAGGCCGGCCTGGTGGGTGAGCAGCCACCGCACCGGGATCTCGCCCTTGCCGTGCTGGCCGAACTCCGGCCAGTAGCGCGTCACGGGCGCGTCGAGGTCGAGGCGTCCCTGCTGGGCGAGCAGGTACGCGCAGATCGCCAGGATCCCCTTGGTGCACGAGAAGACGACGGCCGGCGTGTGCGCCGTCCAGGGCCGCCCGGTGCGGGTGTCGGCCAGCCCGCCGTACAGATCGACGACCTTGCGGCCGCGTACGTAGAGGGTGACCGCGGCGCCGACCTCACCGCGGGAGGTGAAGTTGTCGCGAAACGCGTCGGCGACGCGCCCGTAGCGCTCGTCGACGTCGCCGTGGATCTGCGGCTGCGTGGCCACTGCCTATCCCTTCAGTGAGCCCTGGATCAGGGCCTTGATGAACTGTCGCTGGAAGATCAGGAACACGATGAGGGTAGGTGTGAGAATCAGCAGCGAGCCGGCGCACAGCAGCACCAGGTCGGTACCCCACTGGCCCTGGAAGGCGCCGAGCGCTCCGGCCATCGTGCGTTTGGTGGCGTCGTCGACCAGCACGATCGCGAGCAGGAACTGGTTCCACGTCCAGAGGAACATCAGGATCGTCAGCGAGGCGATGGCCGGGCGGGCCAGCGGCACCTGGACCCGCCAGAACAGCTGCCAGGTGCTGCTGCCGTCCACCCGGGCGGCTTCGGACAGCTCGACCGGCACATTGGTGAAGTGGGCGCGCATCCAGAACACCGCGAACGGCATGTAGAGGCCGATCAGCGGCAGGATGATGGCCCACCGGGTGTTCAGCAGGCCGAGGTCCTGCATCTGGTAGTAGAGCGGGGTGACGACGGCCTCGAAGGGCAGCGTGAGGCCGAGCAGCAGCAGACCGAAGACGAGCCGGCCGCCGGGCACCCGCAACTGGCCCAGCCCGAAGCCGGCCATGGTGGCGATGAGCACGGACACCGGTACGACGCCGGCCACGATGAGCAGGCTGGAGCGCAGCAGAGCCCCCATGTTGGCGGCGGTGAACGCGTCGGCGAAGTTGCCCCACTGCGGGTCCGACGGCCAGGCCAGCCCGTCGGGCACGGTGCCGCGCGGTTGCAGCGCGGCCGAGAGCATGCTCACGAACGGCAGCAGGGTCACGAGGATCAGGGCGATCAGGAAGACCCGACCGGTCAGCTGCTCACGTCGGCTCAGGTTCACGGCTTCTCCCCCCGGGTCAGTCGCTGGATCGGCAGCACGAACGCCAGCACCAGGAGCATCAGTACGACCGCGAGGGCCGAGGCCAGCCCCACCTGGCGCTGCGAGAAGGCGAGCCGGTAGATCTCCAGACCCGGGACGGTGGTCTGCAGGCCCGGCCCACCGCTGGTGGAGATGTAGACGATGTCGAAGCTGGCCAACGCGGCGATGATCGTTACCGTGAGGCAGACCCCGATCTCCTGGCGCAGGCTGGGCAGGGTCACCGCGAGGAACTCGCGGACCGGCCCCGCGCCGTCCAGGCGGGCGGCCTCGTAGAGCGCGGGGTCGATCTTGCTCATGCCGGTCACCAGCAGGATCGTGCAGAGGCCGAGCAGGACCCACGCCCCGATCACCCCGACGGCGGGCAGCGCCGTGTCGAAGTCGCCCAGCCACGCGCGGGCCAGGCCGCCCAGCCCGAGCGCACGCAGCACCTGGTTGACCAGCCCGTTGGTGGAGAGCAGCCAACTCCACGCGATGCCGGCCGCCACCAGGGGTATGACCTGGGGCAGGAACAGGATCGTCCGGACCACGGTGCCGAACGCGCCGGTGGTGATCCGGCGGACCATGCTCGCCACCAGCAACCCGAGCGCGACCGGGATGAGGCTGAAGAAGACGATCAGGATGATCGCGTTGGAGATGATCTTCAGCAGGTCGCTGTCGGTGAACACGGTGACGTAGTTGTCCAGGCCCGCCCAGCGGGCGACACCGATCCCGTTCCAGTCGTAGAGCGAGTACTGGACGGTCAGGACGAGGGGCCGCAGGACGAAGACCGCGTACATCAGGAAGGCCGGCAGGACGAACAGCCAGCCGGTCCCGGCCGCGCGGGCCCACCGGCGTCGATGGGCCCGCGCGGACGCGGGACGGGCGGGACGACCCACGGACGACGCCCGGTCGTCCCGCCCGGGTGGTGCGCTGCCGAGGGCAGACGTCATCGGGACAGTTCCTTCTCGTACTCGGCCTGAACCGCCTTGACGTACCCCTCGGGCGTCTGCTGGCCGGCGACCAGCTTCTGCATCTCGGGCGTGATCGCGGCGGCGAAGATGCCACCGGTCGCGTTCGCGGTGAAGTCGACCGCGCCGTTCTCGGCCCCGAGCTGCTGCGCCGCCTTGAGGGTCTCGGCGAGCACGGTGTTCGGGGCGGCGGCCGGCACCGGAAGGTCGCTCGGGCCGCCCGGGCTGGACCCGCCGACCGTCACGGCGATCTCCCGCGCCTTGGCGTTGGTGTGGACCCAGTTCAGGAAGAACGCGGCGGCATCGGGGTTCTTGGCCTTGGCGGAGACGCCGAAGGTGTTGGGGGCGGACATCGCGACGTGCTTGGCGCCGGCGGCCTCGCCGGGGAACAGGAAGAAGCCCACGTTGCCGGGCATCGCCTTGTCGAGGTTCGCCGACTCCCAGTCGCCGTTGAACATGAACAGGCCGTTGCCCTTCTGGAACTGCCCGACCATGCCCGCGTAGTCCAGGGCGTTGGCGTCCTTGGTGAAGTAGCCGGCCTGGGCCCACTTCTGGATGGTCTGGGTGGCCTTCAACGCGGCCGGCGTGTCGAAGGTGGCCCCCGGCTTCTGGAAGATCCAGTCGGCGACCTGGGCCGGGTCGCCGAACTGGTTCTGCAGCGCCTGGTGCGGGAAGTTGATGCCCGCGGTGTTCTTGTTGAACTGCATGATCGGCTGGACTCCGCTGGTCTTCGCCTTGGCCAGCAACTGCTCGAACTCCGCGACCGTGGCCGGCGGCTGGGTCATGCCGACCTGGGCGGCCAACTTCTTGTTGTAGAAGACGCCGGTGACGCTGTAGCCGAGGCCCATGCCGTAGAGCGATCCGACGCCCCGCGTCTCGTCGCCGACGCGCAACTGCACGAGCTGCGAGGCGGGGAACTTGTCCCAGCCGTACGCGGTGACGTACGGGTCGAGGTTCTTGAGCAGGTCGTCCTTCACGAGGTCGACCATCGTGGGGAGCCGGATGATGTCGGGCGCGTTGTCCGAGGCCATCACGCGCGGGGCGTTCTCCACGATGACCGTGAACTGGTCCTCGCGAATGTTGAACGTGACGTTCGGGTGCTGCTTCGAGAACTCGTCGGCCAGTGCCTTGGCCAGCGGGAAGCCGGTCTCCGCGTACATCTGGAGGGTGACCGGCTCGGTGCCCAGGTCCGTCTTGACGGCGGCGTCGGGCCCGGCGGTCGACGACCGGTCGGCTCCGGGCGCGCTGCACGCCGTGGCGGCGAGCCCCAGCACCAGCAGCGGCGCGAGGACCAGCGCGCCGCGTCGCGGGAATGTCGTCAGCGTTTCTGCCATGTCATGACTCCTATGTTCCTCCGCACGTCCCACGACCCACGGCCGCGCGACGGCTCCACCGGGACCTTCGCGACGGGCGAGCGACCACGACACGTACGCCGTGACCCCCTCGCGCCGCCGCGCTCGCGTACCGACTCAGCAGCGCGACCGGCAGCGTCTTCCAACGCGCCAAAAGTGGTCGCTAAACTGATTTAGCAGAGCATGCGCGTGCCACGGTGGGCTGTCAAGGACAACCTGGCAACGGTCCGGAAACATCGGGTTCACACCGCGCCCGACCCGACCGGGGCCGGACTCCGAGCGTCGGCGCATCATGATGGGCGGGAGCGGAGCCCGTGGCGCCGCGCCTGATTCGGAGGACTGATGGGCCGCAACAGAGCAACCCTGGCCGACGTCGCGCGGCGGGCCGGGCTGTCCAAGACCGCCGCGTCGATGGTGCTCAACGGCAGGGAGGGCACGCGGCTCTCGGCCGAGGCACACCAGCGCGTGTTCGCCGCCGCCGAGGAGCTGGGCTACCGGCCCAACCTCGCGGCGCGCAGCCTGCGTACCCGCAAGACCGCGACCATCGCGTTCGTCTCCGACATCGTCGCCACCACCCGCTTCGCCGGCGGCCTCATCCGTGGCGCGCTCGACGCGGCCCGAGAACGCGACCACGTGCTGCTCATCACCGAGACGCAGGGCGACGCCACCTTCGAGCAGTACGCCATCGAGGCCATGCTCGACCGGCAGGTCGACGGGGTGATCTACGCGGCGATGGCCACCCGGCGGCTCACGGTGCCGCCGGCCATCCTCGGCGGTCCGGTGGTGCTGCTCAACGCCACCAGCTCGGACAACCTGCCCTGCGTGCTCCCCGACGACGACCGGGCCGGTCGCGCGGTCGCCACCGCCCTGCTGGAACACGGTCACCGCGACGCCATCGCGCTCATCGGCCGGAACCGGGTCAAGGAGAGCGACCCGGAGATCTCGCTCGCCGCCCGAGCGCGCCTGCACGGCATCCAGCAGGCGCTGGGCGACGCGGGCGTCACCCTGCTCACGGAATCCTTCTGCACCGAGTGGCTGCCCGAGCACGGCTACGCCGCCACGCGCGCTCTGCTGAACCGCCCCCAACGGCCGAGCGCGATCATCTGCATGAACGACCGGCTGGCCTTCGGCGCCTACCAGGCGCTCGGCGAGGCGGGCCTGCACGTCCCGGACGACATCTCGGTGATCTCGTTCGACGACGACCCGATCGCCGCCTGGCTACGCCCCAGCCTCGCGACCACCGCGCTACCGCACGAGCAGATGGGGCGACGCGCTGTCGAACTGCTCCTCGACGGCGGGGCCGCCGAACCGTCGCTCGTCGCGATGCCGCTGCGCCGACGCCGGTCCCTCGCGCCTCCCGCCTCCTGATCCGGAAACCTGCTCCGCGGGTCGCGCCGGCCCGCGCAAGACTCGACGGGCCGGACGACGACAGGTCCGGGCCGGGGCCGTGCCGCCCCGGACCGGACCTGTCGAGCTGTCAGCGCGGTGTGGTTAGCGCTGGGTCCAGCGTTGGTTGGAGGCACCGGTGCAGGTCCAGAGGATCACCGTGGTGCCGTTGGCGGTCGCGTTGTTGTTGACGTCGAGACAGAGGCCCGACGACGCTCCGCTGATCGTGCCGTTCGAGTTGAGCGTCCACCGCTGGTTGGCGCCGCCGTTGCAGTCCCAGATCTGGACCTTGCTGCCGGCGGTGGCGTTGGTCGGCGCGTCCAGGCACTTGCCGAGCGACTGGAGGGTCTGCCCGTTGGCCGTCCACCGCTGGTTGGCGGCCCCGTTGCAGTCCCAGATCACCGGCTGGGTGCCGTTGGTGGTGTTGCTCTGCGGGACGTCCAGGCATCGGCCGGACGCGGCACTCGCCAGCGCGAAGGAGCTGGTCGGCGGCGGGGTGGTGGTCGGCGGCGGGGTGGTCGGCGGCGGCGTGCTGGTGCCGCCACCACTGACCCGGTAGACCACCGTGCCGTGCGCCGGAACGCTGGCGGAGATGGTGCCGGTGCTCGTGCTGGTGGTGTTGTTCCAGGCGTCCAGCAGGGTGAACGAGCTGCCGGACTTGCCGACCGCGGCGGCCGTGGTGGAGATCGTCGTGGTCGAGCCGCTCTGGTTGAACAGCGCGACGGCGACGTCACCGTTGGCCAGTCGCTTGGCGAGCACGCGACGGGTGCCGTCGAACGACACCTGGCTGGCCTGCAACCCGAGGGAGTCCTGGTTGATGGCGATGAGGTTGGCGTTCTTGAGGATCGTCTGCGTCGCGGCGTTCATGTTGCGAACGTCGTTACCGGCGATCAACGGCGACGCCATGACAGCCCACATGGCGAAGTGGCTGCGCATCTCGGTGTCGTTCATGCCGCCCCGGCCGACCTCCATCATGTCCGGGTCGTTGAATCCACCGGGACGCGCGTACGAGGCCAGCGGCACCGTCACGTTGATGATGTTCTGGATGCCCATCGGGTAGCCGTTGGTCTGCCCGGTGTCCCACGCGTTGGTGATGTCCTCGGTGGTGCGCCACATGTTCGCCACGTCGCCCCAGTTGCGCTGCGGGCCGGTCTTGGCGTGGATGCTGTTGGGGTTGATGCTGTAGACGATCGGCCGGCCGGTCGCGGCCAGCGCGTCGCGCATCTTGGCGAACGTGGTGACCTGGTCGTTGATACTGCCGTTCGGGGAGCACCAGTCGTACTTGAGGAAGTCGACGCCCCAGGCGGCGAACTGCCGGGCGTCCTGCGCCTCGTGGCCCTGACTGCCGGTCGCGCCGGGGTAGCTGTTGAAGTACTGGGCGCAGGTCTTGTCCACCGGCACCTGGTAGAGACCGAACTTCAGCCCACGGGCGTGCAGGTAGTCACCGAGCGCCTTCATCCCGCTCGGGAAGCGGGTCGGGTCGCCCTGGAGGTTTCCGGAGCTGTCGCGGTTCGGGTTGAACCAACAGTCGTCGACGACGACGTACTCGTAGCCGAGGTCGCGCATTCCGCTGCTGACGATCGCGTCGGCCGTCTGCCGGATCAGCCCTTCGTTGATGTTGCAACCGAAGGAGTTCCAGCTGTTCCACCCCATCGGGGGTGTCCGGGCGACGCCGTTCTCCAACGCCTGGGCTCCCGGGGCCCGCAGGCCCACGAGGGCGGCGGCCACGAGGAGCCCGGCCGCCGCTGCCCGCCCCCAGTGACGGGCTCGGATTCGCTTCATACGGGACGTCCTTTCGATAGTGCCATCCACGGGGGACGGCCGCCCGGATGAGGCGGGCACCGTCATGTGCACGACCACTGTTAGCGTTAACAGCTGACGCCGGTCATATTACGGAGCCGTTTCGTCGAATTCAACTGCTTCCATGTCTCGATGCATTGCCGTCATCTGCGAGCGGCCACGGGGCGTCCCCGTCGGTCACGGATGACCGACGGGGACCGACCCGCACCGCTCTAGAACTGCGCGAAGAACCGCCAGACCTCGCCCTTGGTCCAGGTCGTGATGCCGCTCTCGGCGTACGTGCCGTCCACCGGCCCCGGCATGTGACCGTTGTCGAACGCGGCCCACTGCACCGGATACCCGGCGCGGCAGCCGGAGTAGGCGGTGGTGATGTGCGTCCGGCTGCCCGAGGCCGGCTCCTGCGGGCTCTGCGCGGCGCACCCGTTGTTCCGCACGAAGGTGTCGCGCAACGACCGCCCCGAGGAGATGTTGAGCACCGAGTCGCTGATGCCGTGCAGACCGAAGTACGCGATCGGCTGGGTGCCGCCGCTGCACCCGCTCAGCTGGGCGCCACTGAACACCGCCACCGCCCGGAACACGTTCGCCCGGGCACACGCGAGCGCGTAGCTCATGCCGCCGCCGTAGCTGAAGCCGAGCGCGAAGCGCTGCGTCGTGTTGACGCACAGCGCGCCCTCGATCAACCGGATCATGTCGTCGACGAAGGTGATGTCCTCGCCGCCGGAGTTGGCCCAGCCGTTGCCGAGGCCCTGCGGGGCGACCAGGATCGCCGTGTTGTTCGACTGCTCCTGCTGCCCGTAGTAGGACCAGGGCGTCCCGCTCGTACCGCCGGAGCTGACCTCGGCGGCGGTGCCGCCCCGCCAGTGGAACGCGAAGATCAACCGGTAGCGGGTGGTGTTGGTGTAGTTGGCCGGGACCCGCAGGATGAAGCTGCGGCTCTTACCGCTGCTCTGGATCGTGTGGGTGCCGCTGGCCAGCGTGGGGCTCGTGCCACAGCCGCCGCCGGTGCCGGTGTCGCCGGAGACCTTGACCAGTTGCCACTGCTGGTTGGTGCCGCCGGTGTCGGCGTACTGGACGACGTTGGCGCCGTCGGCGGTCGAGGCGCCCTGCACCTCCACGGCCTTGCCGCTGTGCCGCCCGATGAGGCGGACGTTCCCGCCGTCCGAGTCGGCCAGCCGGAACTGCTGGTTGGTCCCGTTGTTGTCGGTCCACTGTACGACCGACGCGCCGTCCGCGGTCGACGCGCCGCTGACGTCGAGCACCTTGCCGGAGAGCCGCGACTTCAGCCGGTAGAAGCCCCCACCGGAATCGGTGAACTGCCACTGCTGGTTGGTGCCGTTGTTGCGGGTCCACTGCGTGATGCGCGCGCCGTCGTTGGTGGCCTGGCCGTACACGTCCAGGGCCTTGCCGCTGTTGCGGTTGACCAGGACGTACCAGGCACCGGTGTCCACCGTCGCGGCGGCGGCGGGCGTCGCCGCGACCGCGACGAGCGTGCCGGCCGTGAGCACCGTCGCCGCGATGGCGGCCAGGCCCGACCGCCAGCGTCGCGTGGACGCCGGACCGGGATGAGCCGCACCGTTGGTTCTCATGAATCACTCCTTCGCTGAGGCACGCCTCCCGGGCAGGTGTGTCCCTGCGCGGGTTAGCGTTAACACATTTACCGGTGAATGACCGGTATCGATGGCGGGCCGCGTAGTCGCGGTTGCCCGCCGGGGTAGCCCCGACCGGGGTGCGGCCGGCCGGGGCGATCCCTGGTTCAGCCGCGCACCTGCCACTGCTGGTTCGTGCCGCCGTTGCACGACCAGAGGATGAGCTTCGTGCCGTTCGCGGTTGCGGCGCCGTTCGCGTCCAGGCAGAGGCCCGACTGCACGCCGGTGATGGTGCCGTTGGCGTTGACGTTCCACTGCTGGTTGGCCTGCCCGTTGCAGTCCCAGATCACCACGGCGGTGCCATTCGTGGTGCCCTGACCAGAGGCGTCCAGGCACTTGTTGCCGTACACCATGAGCTGCCGGCTGGCCGTCACCGTCCACCGCTGGTTGGCGGCCCCGCTGATGCAGTCCCAGAGCTGGGCCTGCGTGCCGTTGGTGGTGCTGGAGTTGCCGATCTCGGCGCAGCGGCCCGACTGGACGCCCACGATCTGCCCGCTCTGCGGGTTGGTGCTGCCGCCGCTCTGGACGCCGGCCGCCGCGATCACGGACTGCGCGCCCGACGGCCAGTTCCCGTTGGAGACCGTGACGTTGCTGTTGACCACGTTGCCCCGGTCGCCGTTCGTCACGTTGGAGCTGCCGTTGGTCGACCAGTTGTTGGTGACGGTGAAGTTGCCCATGTTCTCCGCGTAGTAGTAGTTCGCGGTGGCCCAGGTGCCGGTGGAGGAGAACACGTTGTTGCGGGCGGTGTAGTAGCGCGAACCCTCGTCGAAGTAGAGCCCGAACCAGCCGTTGGTACGCAGGCAGTAGTTCTGGTTGATGGTCCCGCCCGGGTTCGCCGAGAGCGTGTAGATGCACCCGCCGTCGGTCATCTGCTGCATCACGTCGTGCACGTAGTTGCCGATGACCTGGTTGTTCGACGCCGTCGTGGCCGTGGTGTAGCGCGGCTGGTAGTTGTAGAGGCCCCGGTTGGCGTAGTGCTGGCTTCCGCCGGCGTCGTTGGCGCCCCAGCCGTAGCCGACCGACAGCCCGGTGTACGGCATGTTGTAGACCTCGTTCTGCGAGACCAGCGAGGTGCTGACGTAGGTGGTCAGGATCGACACCACGCCCCGGTACTCCACACCCAGGTCGTGCACGCGGTTGTTGCTGATGGTGACGTTCCGGTTGACCATCCGCTGGTCGCCGGGGTGGTGGGCGTCGGCGCGCACGCCGCCCACCACGATGCCGCCGGCCGAGTTGCGGGCGATCTCGGAGCGGGTGACCGTGATGTTGCTGGTGCCCAGACCGACACCGCTCGCGTGGGCGTTGGCGTCGTTGCCGATGCCGATGGCCGTCTGACCCAGGTTGACGAACTGGGAGTCGCTGAAGGAGATCGTGTTGGCGGCCGACACCTGCACGGCCGCGGGCATCTGGGCCCAGCTCGGCCGGGTGGCCTCGAACAGCGGGCAGCCCTCCTGGCAGGAGGTCAGGGCGTCGGACGGGCGGGCCCAGCTGCCGACGATGTGCGCGCCGGTCTGCTGGTCCGCGAAGCCGTTGCTGCTGCTCGGGCCGAGCCAGCTCGTACCGGTGAAGGTGATGCCGCTGAACGAGATGTGGTGCGCGGGCGCGTCGTACGTACCGCCCACGTTGACCAGGGACTGCAGCTGCGGCAGCTCCACGCTCACGCTGTTCATGTTCTGCCCGGAGAGCGGAATGTAGTTGAGCTGCCCGTTGCCCGGGTTGAGATACCACTCCCCCGGCGAGTCCAGGAACTCGTACGCGTTGGCCAGGTAGAACGGGCCGGCCCGGTGCGGACGGGACAGGGTGTCGAAGCCGAACGTGTTGTTGTTCCAGGCCGGCTGCTGCATCGTCAGGAAGTTCCCGCTGATGCTCTGCACCGGCGAGTACCGGTCGGTGAAGGAGCCGACGCTCTCCACCTCGACCCGGCTCTGGTTGCCGACGTTGTTGAGGTAGCTCAACGCGCTGTTGCTGAACCGCATGCCGGACGTGGTGAAGGTGAAGTCGGCGCGGTTGACGGCGGTACGCGCCCGGGTGGCGATGGCGCCGTTGACGTAGAGCTGGCGGCTGTCCAGCCCGGCGGGGACGCTGGCCCGCCAGATGTTCTTGCCGGAGTCGACGAGCGACCAGCCGGTGACCGCCCTCGCACCGCTGATCGTCGGTCGGGCCGAGGCGGCCGCCCGCCAGATCACCTGGTAGCCGCCTGTGCCGGAGTCGGCGGCGGTCAGCCGGAGCGGTGAGGTGAGCCGGTACACGCCGTCGGCCAGTTCCACGACGATGTCGCCGGACATCGAGCTGTTGAGCGTCCGGACGGCGGCCTGGGCGCCGGCCAACGAGCACGGCTGGCTGGCCGAGCAGGTGCTGCCGCCGCCGGACGGGGACGCGTAGAGGGTGGTGGTCGCCGCGGCGGCCGGTGTGGCCGAGGCGGTGACGGCGACCAGTGCGGTCAGTGCCGCCGTGGCGGCGCCGGCGAGGAGCCTGCGCGCCACGGAGATGGACGAGATGGACACGGGACGGTCTCCTGGGGGTGATGGGGGTGGTGGTTAGCGCTAACAACAAGGGCGTGCCGACGCCCGGTCAGGCGACGACCTTCCGGAGGTGGCGCAGGCCGTCGACGGCGAGGCGGTCCTGGGAGGGGGCCAGGGGCCGCCAGATCGACGCCGCGGTGGCGATGGTCTCGTTCTCGGCCGTGAAGGACTCGATGCAGACCGCGCCCCGGTAGCCGGTGCCCCGCAGGACGGAGAAGAAGCGGGGCCAGTCGAAGTGGTCCGCGCCGGGCGAGCCCCGGTCGGTGCCGCTGACCTGGACGTGCTTGATGTGCGGGCCGGCCAGCGTGAGGGCCGCGTAGGGATCGGCCTCCTCGATGTTCATGTGGTAGGTATCGATCATGATGCCGACGCTCGTGGGCAGGCCGTCGATCGCCTCAATCGTCTGCTCGATGGTGTTGACCACGCTCGTCTCGTAGCGGTTCAGCGCCTCGACGCCGATGGTCACGCCCACCTCGCCGGCCCGGTCGGCGACCGGCGCGAGGGCCCGCCGGAAGTCGGCGTAGCAGGCCGCGCGGGCCGCCGCCGACATCCGCCAGGTGCGGCCGACGGCCGCGTACACCGGGCCGCCGACGCAGGGCGCGCCGACCGCCGCCGCGCTCGCCACACACCCCATGAGGTACGCGACGGTCGACTCGACGACGGCCGGCGGCGCGTCCACCAGGTCCCGCCCGGGCGGGGTGACCGCACAGACCCCGGCCGCCGCGAGGCGGTGCTCGGCCAACAGGTCCCGGGTGCGGACGGGATCCCAGTCGCCGGGCTGCTCGATCGGCAGTTCGACGGCGTCGAACCCGAACGAGGCGATCCGCGGGATCAACCGGGCGAGGGCCTCGTCGTCGACCGGCGAGGCCCACACCCAGGGGTTGACGCCAATGGCGTACACCGCAACCTACTTCCAGCGCTGGGGGTAGCCGGGCAGGTCACGGCAGCCACACATGGCGTAGTGCAGCGGCGGCATGCTCGCGTCGAGGTACTGGTCCAGGTTGTCCTGGGTGATCGTGGGCTGCGGCAGCTTCCACGGGTTGGAGACCTGGGTTCCGTCGAGGATGCTCAGCGCCGCGATGATCGGCGTACGCCACTGGTACGTCGGGTAGGTCGGCGCGATGGCGGTGAGCTGCTTGTCCTTCCACAGCTTCAGGAAGTCGAGCTGGTCCTCGCCGTTCATCGGCGGTACGGGCTTACCGGCGTCCTGGAACGCCTCGACCGCCGCCACCGCGACCGCTCCGGCGTCCATCCAGACCCCGTCGATCGTGCCGTACCGCTGGATGTAGTCGTTCACGATCTTCTTGGTCTTGGCGGGGTCGCCGTCGGTGAACTCCACGCCGACGACGTCGACCTTCGCCTTGTCCAGCGCGATCTTCGCGGCCGACCAGCGGGTCTCCAGCACGTCGACGCCGGGCAGGATCCGCAGGGCCAGCAGCTTGCCGCCGGGCTTCATCTTCTGGCTGACGAACTCCGCGCCGACGTGACCGAAGCCGTAGCCACCCACCGGGTTGATGAACGTCACCGGGCACGTGGTGTTGACGCCCCGGTCGAAGACGACCACCGGCAGGCCGGCCTTGCAGGCGGCCTCGACGGCCGGGGTGAGCGTGGCGGTGGTGTTCGGCGACACGATGAGCGCGTCGCAGCTCTTGCCGAGCAGATCGTTGATGTCGGCGATCTGCTTCTGGTCCTTGCCCTCGGCGTCGACGTGCACGAACTCGCTGATGCGGGAACGCTGCGCCTCGACCTCGGCCTGCATGGTCTTGAACCCGACCTGCCGCCACGGGTTGTTCAGCGCCGCGTTCGAGAAGCAGATCTTGTGCGGACCGGCCTTCTTGAACTTCGCGGTGTCCACCATCTTCGGGTTGAGCACCTGCTCCCACGGCTTGTCGGCCGGGCCCGTCGGGGCGGCGTCCAGCAGCGCCAGCTCGTTGTCGTAGTCGGCCTGCACGAAGAACTTGGACTGCTCGCCGGTGCCCGACCCCGCGGCGGCGGACGCGCTGCCGGACGGGGACGCGGTCGGCTCGTCCGTGGCGCACCCGGCGGCGGCCAGCGTCAGCACACCGACCGCGGCCAGGGCGGTCATGGATCGTCTCATCGAATCACCTTTATCTTGAGGAGGAGGAACGCGAAGCCGAGACCGCCACGGCGAGCAGGATGATGACGCCCTGGACGGTCGATCTGAGGGCACCGGAGACGCCGGTGAAGTTCATCAGCGCGAAGAGCGTCTCGAGGGTCAGTGCGCCGAGCATCGCCCCGACGACCGAGCCGCGACCGCCGCCGAGGGCGACGCCGCCGAGCACGACGGCGGTGATCGCGGCGAACTCCAGGCCGACGCCGGCCTGGAACGACACACCGCTGTACCCGCCGAGCAGGATCGCCGCGACCGCCGCCGCGACACCGCTGAGCACGAACGCGATGGTCTTGGTGAGACCGACGCGTACACCGCTCATCTCGGCGGTGCGCGGGTTGTCGCCGACGGCGACGAGCGTGCGGCCGAAGTCCGAACGCGTCAGCGCCACCGCGATGGCGGCGACGACCACCAGCACGAGCAGCGCGTACGGGATCCGACCGAGCAGCGGCACGTCCTCGATGGCCCGTCGGCCGAACCGGCGGAACTCCTCCGAGAGCCCGCCCTTGGGCGCGCCGTCGGACCACAGGTAGACGGCGCCGACGAGGATCAGGAACATGCCGAGGGTCGTGATGAAGGAGGGCACCCGCAGCACCGTGGTGACCAGACCGTTGACCAGCCCGACGAACGCGCCGCCGACGAGCAGCAACGCGACCACCGGCCAGGTGCGCGACGGGTCGCTGTCGATGAGGCGGGCGGCGACGACGACCTGCGCCGTGACCAGGGAACCCACCGAGAGGTCGAACTCCCCGCTGACGATCACGAAGTACTGACCGGCGGCGAGCAGGATGATCGGCGCGGAGCGACCCAGGAACGACATCAGCGAACCGGGGGCGAGGAAGTCGGGTTGAACGAACGCGATGATGATCAGCAGCACCGCCAGGAGCGCGGCGATCGGCGCGATCCCGTCGGGACGGATCCGGAGGGTGAGCGGACGACGCTCGGCGACCCGCATGGTCAGGACTCCGCCTTTCGCATGGCCCGTCGGGCGTAGACCGCGACCGCAGCGATGATGATCACGCCGCGGATCACCTGCTTGAAGAACGCGTCGACCTCGAGCTGGTTGAAGACCGCGTCGATGCTGGCGAGCAGCAGCACGCCGCCGATCGTGCCGAGGACGCCCCCGCGTCCGCCCGCGAGGGCGGTCCCACCGAGGACCACCGCGGCGATCGACTCCAGGTCGTAGAGCCCTTCGGTGCCCACCCGTGGCGCACCGGAGCCGAGCCGGCTGGCCAGGTAGACGCCGGCCAGCCCGGCACAGAGGGAGCACAGCACGTGGGCCGTGACGAGGACCCGGTTGTTACGGACGCCGGAGAGCCGGGCGACCTCCGGATCACCCCCCACGGCGACCAGGTGGTGACCGAACCGGGTACGCGAGAGCGCGAACCAGGCCGCCGCCGTCACGGCGAGCAGCAGCAGGAAGGACACCGGCACCGGACCGACCCGCTGGTAGCCGAGGGTCCGGACGAGAGCGGGTGCGCTCTCGCCGGCCGGGCCGTCGTAGCCGTTGTCGAGGTAGCCCTTGAGCAGCAGTCCGACGCCGAGGGTCGCGATGAACGCGTTGATCCGCAGCTTGGTGACCAGCAGCCCGTTGAGCAGCCCGACGGCGGCGCTGACCGCGAGCGCCAGGCCGATCGCCGGCAGCAGGGCGCCGTCGCTGCCGTTCATCGCCTCGGCCGCCACCAGCGTGCTGAGGCTGATCACGTACGCCACCGAGAGGTCGAGCGAACCACCGAGAATGACAAGCGTCTGCCCGACGGCGACGAGCCCGAGGCCGGCGGCGACGTGCAGCAGACTCACCGTCGTCGACTGGTTGAAGAGCTGACCGCCGTCGAGCGTGACGATCAGCCAGCCGACGACGAGGGTGAGGGCGAGGGCCACGTAGACGCCCGGAACGGCACGGCGGGCCGGACGCAGCGACAGCGCGGTCATGAGACAGCCTCGCGGACGGTGGTGGTGCCGACGGCCAGCGCCACGACGTCCTCCTCGGCCGCGCCCGCGGGCAGCTCGCCCGCGATCCGGCCGTCGCGCAGGACGACGATCCGGTCGCTCATGCCGAGCAGCTCCGGCAGCTCCGACGAGATCATCAGTACGGCCGCGCCGTCGCTGGCGAGGCGGCGGACGAGGTCGTGGATGGCGGACTTCGCGCCCACGTCGATGCCCCGGGTCGGCTCGTCGAAGATCAGGATCCGTGGCTTCAGCGCCAGCCACCGGGCCAGCACGACCTTCTGCTGGTTGCCGCCGGACAGGAAGCGGATCTCCTGGTCGTCGCCGGCCGCGCGGACCTCGACGGCGGCGAGCAGTTCGCGTACCCGTGCCGTGCGGGCGGCGCGACCGGACCGCGCCGCGAAGACGGCCCGGCTGGCCAGCAGCGCGTTGTCGAGCACCGACTGTCGCGCCACGATGCCCTCACCCTTGCGGTCCTCGGTGACGTACGCGATGCCGGCCCGCATGGCGGCACGCGGTGAGCGCAGCCGTACCGCCTCACCGTCCAACTCGACGGCGCCGGTCGTGAACGGCGTCACGCCGAAGAGCGCACGGGCGAGCGCGGATCGTCCGGAACCCTGTAGGCCGCCGACGCCGAGCACCTCGCCGGCGCGCAGCTCCAGGTCCACGCCACGCAACTTGCGGTTCCCCCCGCCACGGACGGTGAGCCGCACCGCGCCCCGGTCGTCGGGGCCGGCCCGGTCCGGGTAGTAGCTGGACAGCTCCCGGCCGACCATGTGCCGGACCAGCTCGTCGGCGGTCGTGCTCGCGGTGTCCACCGTGGTCACCCGGCGACCGTCCTTGAGGACCGTGATCCGGCTGGAGAGGTCGAAGACCTCGGTGAGGCGGTGCGAGACGTACAGCAGACCGATCCCCCGCTCCTGGAGCCGGCGCACCAGCCCGTAGAGCAGCTCGACCTCCTGGTCGGCCAGCGCGGCGGTCGGCTCGTCCATGATGAGCAGTCGCGCGTCCAGGGCGAGCGCCTTGGCGATCTCGACGACCTGCTGCTGAGCGACGCCCAGCCGCCCGACCCGGGCGTCGGCCGGCAGAGCCGTCTCCCCGATCGAGGTGAGGAGTTCGCGGGTGCGGTCGAGCATCGCGCGGCGGTCGACCAACCCGCGCCGGACCGGTTCGTGGCCCAGGTAGACGTTCTCCGCGACGGTGCGCTCGGGCAGCAGGTTGAACTCCTGATGGATGATGCCGACGCCGGCGCGCTGCGCGTCGCGGGGGCCGTGGAACGCGCGCGGTTGACCGGCGAACTCGATGGCGCCCTCGTCCGGGGCGTACCCGCCCGAGACGATCTTCATGAGGGTCGACTTCCCAGCGCCGTTCTCACCGACGACGGCGTGCACCTCGCCCGGGGCGACGTCGAGGTCGACATCGCCGAGCACGCGTACGCCGAGGAAGGACTTACCGATGCCCCGCAGAGCCAGCAGCGGTGCCGGTGGTGGATCTGACATCCCGATAGCCCTTACAGATAGTAGTCAACGACGGGGTCGACACAACGGCTGGTAGGCCGGCCGACGCGCTGAGCGACGCACTTTCGCAGGCTGCTGCGGAACTTGCGTTTTTATGGTGCAAACATTTCCTTGACATCGAGGAAACATCACACGTATGAAGATAGATGTTTGGATGCGGGTCCGCAATCCTCGATCTGCGGTGACTGCCAGGCCCGGCACTCGATCGGCGCGAGTGTCGTCCCGGAGGAGTCAGGCCCGACCGCCCCTACCGAGGGGTAACATCAGACGCTCGACGTTGCATTGACAGTCTTCGATGGATGGCCCATCCTGACCTCGCAGACCATGGACGAGATCACAGCCCACATCACGCTGTGTGACATCCAGCGGGGCTGACTGCCGTTTCGGCGGACGGCACGACGACCGCGACCAGCACACCCGTGGCTCTCGCGCGCCCAGGCACGACCTGACGCGCTGTCGGCCCGTGCTCGCAATCGCCAGTTGCCCGCCCAGACCTAGGAGACGGCATGCGTCGCCCCACAATGATCATTGGACTGATCGTCGGACTGTTGGTGGCCCTCGGCCTGGCCCCGCCGCCGGCATCGGCCGCCCCGGCGTTCCGCGCCCTGTTGTTCACCAAGACCGCCGGCTACCGGCACGACTCGATCCCCGCCGGGATCTCGATGTTCCAGCAGCAGGCCGCTGCCAACAACTTCGAGCTGGTGGCGACCGAGGACTCGAGTGTCTTCACGGCCTCGAACCTCGCCACCTTCGACGTCGTCATCATGTTCCAGACCTCCGGCATGGTCTGGACCTCGGCCTCCCAGCGCCAGGCCATCGAGGGCTACCTCGCCAGCGGCAAGGGCATCGTCGGCGTGCACAACGCCACCGACATGGGTATCGAGTCCGAGTACCCGTGGTGGGACCAGATGATGAACGGCGGCGCCCACATGCCCGAGCACTCCCCCGGAGTGCTCGCCGGCACCGCCATCGTCGCCGACAAGCAGCACCCGTCGACGGCCGGCCTGCCGGACCGCTGGAGCCGCAGCGAGGAGTGGTACAACTTCGACTCCAACCCGCGCGGCAACGTACACGTCCTGGTGACGGCCGACGAGCGCACGTACAACCCGGGCTCGCGGGCGATGGGCCCGGACCACCCGATCTCGTGGTGCCGCAACACCGGCGGCGGCCGGGTGTGGGCCACCGCGATGGGCCACGCCATCGAGTCGTACAGCGAGACGAACTTCCGCAACCACGTCCTCGGCGGCGTCAAGTGGGCCGCCGGCAACGTGCCCGGCGACTGTGGCGGCACCGTCTGGGGCAACTTCGAGAAGCGCACCCTGGACGACAACACCGCCGATCCGATGGCGCTGGCCGTGCTACCCGACGGCCGTGTGCTGTACGTCCAGCGCGGCGGCCAGGTCAAGATCTTCAAGCCGAGCACCAACAGCACCGTCACCGCCGCCACGCTGAGCGTCTACACCGGCGGTGAGGACGGACTCACCGGCGTCGCGATCGACCCGGCGTTCGCCAGCAACGGGTACGTCTATCTGTACCACTCACCGGCGAGCAGCTCGACCGACGTCAACCGGGTCTCCCGCTACACGCTCTCCGGTGACACGCTCAACCTGTCCACCGAGGCCCGGATCATCGACATCCCGGCGTACCGGGACCGGACCTTCGCAGAGCCCGGGCACACCGGCGGCTACATCGATTTCGGCCCGGACGGCAACCTCTACATCGGCACCGGCGACGACACGCCGCCGAACCTCGACCCCAACTGGCAGGGTTACGCCCCGCTGGACTGGCGCTCGGGCAAGTCCAACCTGGACGCCGCCCGCTCCGCCGGCAACACCAACGACCTGCGGGGCAAGCTGCTGCGCATCAAGCCGTCGGCCAGCGGCGGTTACACCATCCCGACGGGCAACCTCTACCCGCAGGGCACCGCGCAGACCAAGCCCGAGGTGTACGCCATGGGCTTCCGCAACCCGTTCCGCTTCTCGATCGACCCCGCCACCGGCTGGGTCTACCTGGCCGACTACGGCCCGGACCGCAACCCACCGACCACCAACCGTGGCCCGGAGGGTCTCGTCGAGCTGAACGTGATCAAGTCCGCCGGTAACTACGGCTGGCCGTTCTGCCACGGCAACAACCAGCCGTACGCGCCGTTCAACCCGGACACCGGCGTGGTCGGGTCGAAGTTCAACTGCAGCGCGCCGGTCAACAACTCGCCCAACAACACCGGCCTGGTCAACCTCAAGCCGGTCGTCTCGCCGAACATCTGGTACGGCTACCCGGCCTCGACGACCTTCCCCGAGCTGGGCTCCGGCGGGTCGGCCCCGATGGGCGGCCCGGTGTACCGGTACAACGCGAACAACCCGTCGGCGACGAAGTTCCCGCCGTACTACGACGGCGTGCACTTCTTCTACGAGTGGGCCCGCAACTACGTCAAGGAGGTCCACTTCGACTCCTCGACGGCGGTCACCCGGACGAACCCGTTCCTGCCCGGCGGCAACTTCAACAAGCCGATGGACATGGAGTTCGGCCCGGACGGCTCGCTGTACCTGCTGGAGTGGGGCTCGAACTTCGGCGGCGGCAACAATGACTCCGGGCTCTACCGGATCGACTACATCCAGGGCGGCCGGTCGCCGATCGCGAAGGCCGTCGGCACGCCGACCAGCGGCAGCGCCCCGCTGACCGTCCAGTTCAGCAGCGCCGGCACCAACGACCCCGACCCCGGCAACACGCTGAGCTACCAGTGGACGTTCGGTGACGGTGGCACGTCGACGTCCGCGAACCCGACGTACACCTACACGACCAACGGCAACTACACCGCGCAGCTCAAGGTCACCGACAACACCGGCAAGACCGGCTTCGCCAACGTACAGATCACCGTCGGCAACACCGCCCCGGTGGTCACCATCACCGTGCCTCCGAACGGCGGCATGCTGAACTTCGGCGACAAGGTCTCGTACACGGTCAGTGTCTCCGATCCCGGCGGCGCGGCCATCGACTGCACAAAGGTGTTCGTCAACCCGGCCCTCGGCCACGACGACCACGCCCACGAGACCACCGAGTACCCGGGCTGTTCGGGCACCATCTCCACCGATCTGCTCGGTGGGCACCCCGAAGGCGCGAACCTGTACTACGTGCTCAACGCCCGCTACACCGACAACGGTGGGTCGGGTGGCGCCGCGCCGCTGACCGGCTACGCGCAGGCGATCCTGCAACCGAAGCACAAGCAGGCCGAGTACTTCAGCAGCCAGTCGGGCATCCGGGTCGTCGACCAGAGCGCCGCGGAGAGCGGTAAGCGCGTCGGCGACATCTCCAACAACGACTGGGTCGCGTTCAACCCGATGAGCCTGTCGAACATCAGCACCGTCAGCTACCGGCTGTCGTCGCCCAGCGGCGGCGGAAGCATCGAGCTGCGGGCCGACTCGCCGACCGGCACCCTGCTGGCGACGACGTCGGTGCCCAGCACCGGCGGCTGGGACAACTACCAGTCCACGTCGCCGGTGAGCGTCGCGGCCCTGTCCGGTACGCACACCCTCTACATGGTGTTCAAGGGCAGCTCGTCCAACTGGTTCGACCTCGACGCGTTCACCTTCGGCGGCAACGGCGTGGGAGTCCCCGGCAGCGACACCGGTGGTGGCGTGGCCGGAAAGACCTGGACCCTGACGGCCCAGCACAGCGGCAAGCTCATGGATGTCAGTGGTGTCTCCACCGCCGACGGCGCCCAGGTCGTGCAGTGGGCGGCCACCGGTGGCAACAACCAGAAGTGGCAGGCGGTGGACGCCGGCAGCGGCGCCGTCTACCTCAAGGCGGTGCACAGCGGTAAGTGCCTCGACGTCGTCGGAGGCTCTACCGCGCAGGGCGCCTTCCTGCAACACACCACCTGCAACAACTCCAACCAACAGAAGTTCACCGTGACGGCGACCGGCACCACCGGTGTCTACACGGTCAAGAGCGCGCTGAGCGGGCTCTGCCTGGACGTCAACGGCGCCTCGACCGCCGACGGGGCCCGACTGCTGCAGTGGGGCTGCCACAGCGCCGCCAACCAGCAGTGGCGGTTCACCCAGGTCTGACGTAGCGCGAACGAAGCGCCGGCCACCCGCTCCTGACGACGGGTGGCCGGCGCTCCGGCTTTCTCAGGGGCGTGCCGTCACCGGAGCAGTCCGGCGTCGCGCAGCGCCACCCAGAGCTGCTCCGGGACGTCCGCGTCGAAGCGACGCAGGGTCTCGGTCACCTGGGCCTCGTCCCGCAGGCCGACCACCGTCGAGACCACCACCGGGTGCCGGCGGACGAACGCCAGCGCCGCCTGGGGCAGCGTGACGCCGTACTCCTGGCAGACCGCCGCGATCCGCCGGGCCCGTTCGATCACCTCGGGCGGCGCCTGCTGGTAGTTGTAGGTCGCGTCGGCCGGTGGTTGGTCCCGGGCCAGCAGCCCGGAGTTGTAGACGCCGGCGATCACCACGCCCACCCCCGCGGCCTGCGCGGCCGGCAGCAGGTCGTCGACCGCGCCCTGTTCGAGGAGGGTGTAGCGGCCGGCGCACATCACCACGTCGATGTCGGTCTCCTGGACGAACCGGGCCAGCATCGCCGACTGGTTCATACCGGCGCCGATCGCCCCGACGACCCCCTGGTCGCGGAGCTCGACCAGGGCGGGTACCCCCTCGGACGCCGCCTGCTCCCAGTGCTCGTCCGGGTCGTGCAGGTAGACGATGTCGACGCGGTCCAGGCCACTGCGGTCCAGGCTGGCCTCCAACGACCGCAGGACGCCGTCTCGGCTGAAGTCCCAGACCCGCCGGTGGTCGGCCGGCACGTCGAACCCCTCCGGGTCGCGGTGCCGCGCGTCCTCGGGCGAGGGTACGAGCAGCCGCCCGACCTTCGTCGACACCACGTACTCGTCGCGGGGCCGGGACCGCAGCGCCGCCCCCAGCCGCCGCTCGGACAGGCCGAGACCGTAGTGCGGCGCGGTGTCGAAGTAGCGGATGCCGGCGTCCCAGGCGGTGTCGACGGCGGCGGCGAACTCGTCGTCCGACGTCGCCCGGTACAGGTTGCCACCCTGCGCGGCGCCGAAGCCCAGCGTGGTGAGGCGCACCGCCGGCCGCCGAGGCAACGCCCGGCCCGTCACCGCTCCCCCAACCCGTACGCGCGAGCGGCGGTCTCCCGCCACACCGATGCCTGCTCCTCGTCGGCGAGCGGTTCCAGCAGATCGGCGAGGACGCCGACCCACCGGGTGTAGGAGCTGGCGAGCAGGCACACCGGCCAGTCGGAGCCGAACATGAGGCGGTGCGGCCCGAAAGCGTCCAGCGCGTGGTCGACGGCCGGGCGCAGATCGGCCGCCGACCAGGACGGGCCGTCCACCTCGGTCACCAGACCGGAGAGTTTCGCGGTGACGTTCGGCTCGGCCGCGAGCGCCCGCAGGTTGGCGGGCCAGTCGCCGAGGTCCGTCTTGCCGAGCGACGGCTTGGCGAGGTGGTCCAGGACGAACGGCACCTCGGGCAGATCCCGGACGAGCCGGGTGGCCGCCGGAAGCTGGTGGTCCCGGACCAGCAGGTCGTAGGCGAGGCCGGCGGCGCCGACAGCCGCGATGCCCCGCCGGACGTCGGGCCGGTCGAGGTACGCCGGGTCGGGCTCGGACTGGACCAGGTGGCGGATGGCGACGAGACGCTCTCCACCGCGCGCGGCGCGCAGCCGGTCCAGTCGCTCGTCGATGTCCTCGACGGTGAGGTTGACCCAGCCGACGACGCCACCGATGAGAGGATCGTCGGCCGCGATGCCCAGCAGGTGTTCCGTCTCCGCGACGGAGGCGATGGACTGCACGACGACGGTCTCGGTGACCCCGGCGGCACGCGCCACCGGAGCGAGATCCGCCGGGGTGAAGTCGTTGTCGATCGCCGCCATCGTGTCCGGGTCGATCCACGGTTGCGGGTGCCGGGCGCGGACCCAGAGGTGGTGGTGCGCGTCGACGATGCCGGGACGCCCGGCCGGCGTGGGCGCGGTCATCGGCCCAACCATCCGCCGTCGACGGGCAGGACGGTGCCGTGCACGTAGTCCGACGCGGCGGCGGCCAGGAACACGGTGGCCCCGGCCAGGTCGTCGGCGCGTCCCCACCGGCCGGCCGGGATCCGTCCCAGGATGGCGTCGTTGCGGACGGGGTCGTCGCGCAGCGCCTGGGTGTTGTCGGTGGCGATGTACCCGGGCGCGATCGCGTTGACGTTCACCCCGTGGCCGGCCCACTCGTTGGACAGGGCTCTGGTCAGCCCGGCGAGGCCGGACTTGGCCGCCGTGTAGCTCGCGACGTTGATGCCGCCCTGGAAACTCAACAGCGAGGCGGTGAAGATGACCTTGCCGCGGCCCCGGTCGACCATCCGCCGGCCGATTTCGCGGGTCAGCACGAACTGGCTGGACAGGTTCACCTGCATCACGCGGTCCCACATCTCGTCGGGGTGCTCCACGGCCGGCGCCCGGGCGATCGTGCCGCCGTTGTTCACGAGGATGTCCACCGGCGCCACCGCCTCGGCCTCCTCGGCCAGCCGGTACACCGCGGCCCGGTCGCCCAGGTCCGTCCGGATGCCGGTGAACCGGCGACCGGCAGCCTCGACGCGCCGTCGGACCTCGCCGCCCTCCGGCTCCAACTGCGCCGACACCCCGATCACATCCGCCCCAGCCAGCGCCAGGGCCTCGGCCATCGCGAGGCCGATCCCCCGCCGGGCGCCGGTCACCAGGGCGGTACGTCCGGTCAGGTCGAACAGGACGCTCATCGCTCTTCCTCCCGCCAGTCGAGCAGCACCTTCATGACACCTCCGCCGGACTCCAGAGCCGTGAACGCGTCCGTGACGCCGGCCACCGGGAGCACCCGGGAGATCAGCTCCTGCGCCGGGATGACGCCCGCCGCCACCAGCCGGATCGCCTCGACGACGTCCTCGCGCCGGTACAGGCGCGCGCCCAGCAACTCCAGCTCCCGCCAGAAGAAGCGGTGCAGGTTCACCGGACGTGGCTGCGGGTGGATCGCCACCATCACCAGCCTGCCCCGGGTGGTCAGCACGTCCACCGCCGTACCGACACCGGCCGCGGAACCGGACACCTCGAAGGCGACGTCCGCGCCCGCGCCGCCGGTCCGTTCGTTGACCAGCGCCACCACGTCGGTCGGCCCCGGGTCGACGGCCTCGATGCCGATGCCCGAGGCGACGCCGCGCCGGAAACCGTCCGGTTCGACGAGCAGGACCCGGGCCCCACGCTCACGGGCGACGGCAGCGATGAGGACGCCCACCGGGCCCCCGCCGACGACGACCACGTGCTCACCGGACGCCACCTGCGCCCGGCCGACGTCGTGCACCGCCACGGCGACGGGCTCGACGAGCGCCGCCCGGTCCAACGGCAGGTCGTCGGGGAGCGGCAGCACCAGGTCGGCCGGCACGGTCCACGACGACTGCATCGCCCCGGGCGAGTCGATGCCGAGAAAGTCCATCGCGTGACAGATGTGCGAGTGGCCACGACGGCACGCCGGGCACTGCCCACAGGCGCGCGTCGGCATCACGGTGACGGGCTGCCCGACCCGCAGGTCGGTCACCCCCGCACCGACCGCGGCGACGCGCCCCGACATCTCGTGCCCCAGGACCGCCGACGCGCCGACCCGGGCGTCCATGTCGCCGTGGAAGATGTGCAGGTCCGTACCGCAGATCCCGGTGTACGCCACCGCGATCGATACCTGGCCGGGGCCCGGCGGCTCCGGTGCGCGGTCCTCGATCCCGAGGTCCCGTGCTCCCTTGTAGACAACTGCCTTCACTGCTGCTCCGTCTCGACGTGGTTGGTACGTACGGTGCGTGGGACAGGGCGGCCGGAGCCGCGTCCGCGGTGTCGGCGCCACGGACACGGTAATCATCCGACCAATTGCGGTCCAGTGCGGTTACGGTCCGTACCGGCTCAGTGCCGCAGCGGTGCCACGTCGTTCGGTGACGTGACCGCGTCGACGAGCAGGGCCTCGACCCCGGCCGGCACGGCGGCGACCGGGTGCTCGGCGACCGCCAGCAGACGCTTGCCCGCCCGCTCCGGACGGACGTTCGGGCTCTCGGCGGTCGGGGTGCCGGGGCGGTGTCCGGCGGCCGCGATCGCCGCCTCGTCCACCCGGACGCCGAGGCCCGGCGCCTCGCCCAGGACGAACGCGCCGTCCTCGACGTGCAGGTCGAGGTCGATACCCGTCGGTGGTCGGAGATCCTGCAACTCACTCACCAGGTGGTTGGGCACGGACGTCGCGGCGTGCAGGAGCCCGACCGGAATGTTGCCGATGGGGCTGACCGGCAGGTCGTGGGCGTGCGCGAGGGCCGCCACCCGCAGGAAGTGGGTGACTCCCCACACGGCGGCCGTCTGCACGATGTCGACCGCGCCCGCCGCGATCAGCGGTCGGTACTGCTCCAGCCCGGTGAGGTTCTCCCCGGTGGCGATCGAGGCCCGTACGCCCCGACCCACGGCGGCCAGGCCCTCGGCGTCCCAGCGGCGCACCGGCTCCTCGATCCAGATCAGATCGAGGGTACGTTCGAGTTCGGCCACGTGCCGGACGGCCTGCTTGCGCGACCATGCCTCGTTGACGTCGAGCATCAGGCCCGGCCGTCGACCGTGCCCGGCCGCGGTCAGCACCTCCCGGACGAGGCCGAGCCGATGCCGGTCCGCCTCGATGTCCAGACCGCCCTTGAGTTTGGCGGCCCGCAGGCCGTACTGGGCGTAGACCTCGTACTCGGCGACGAGCTCGTCGTCGGTCAGCCCGATGTCGAGACCGGACGCGTACGCGGGCACGCGCCGGTCCCGCCCGCCGAGCAGCCGCCACAGCGGCTCGCCAGCCATCTTCGCCTTGATGTCCCACAGGGCGGTGTCCAACGCGCCGATCGTCCCGAACACCAGGCCGGCGTGGCCGGCCTTGAACGTCTGCCGCAGCATCCGGTCGTACAGGGTGGACACCGCGCGGGGATCTTCCCCTTCGATGGCCGGGAAGATCTGGTCGATCTCCACGTGCGGTCCGAGGCCGATGCCCTCGACCCCCTCGTCGGTCTCGACGATGGTGATCGGCAGCGTCGTGACGCCGTCGGGGAACACGCCGTTGGCGTCGCCGACGGGTCGGCCCCACTCCTGGACCGTCGTCAGGGTTCGATACCCGGTGATGCGCATGTCAGCCTTTCGTGGAACCAGCGGCGACGCCGTCGGCGATCTGGCGCTGAAGGAACAGGTAGATCGCCAGGACCGGGATCGCCGCGATGAGCACCCCGGAGGCGAAGGTGGGAATGTCCTCGGAGTACTGCCCTCGCAGCGAGGTCACCCCGACCATGAGAGTCCGGTGGTCGGCCGAGGGCATCAGCAGCAGCGAGATGAGCACGTCGTTCCAGCAGAACAGCGTGTTGAGGATGCCCACCGACAGCAGCGCCGGAGCGCCCAGCGGCAGCATGATCCGGCGGTAGACGCCGTACACGGTGTTGCCGTCGATCCGGGCCGCGTCGATGATCTCCGCCGGGATCGTCCGGTAGTAGCTGGTCATGAGAAAGACCGTGAAGGGCAGGAACTGCGCGACGTACGCCAGGATCAGCCCCGGGTACGTGTCGACCAGACCGCTGTCGGCCATGACCCGGGCCAGCGGCACCATGATCACCTGGAAGGGGATGAAGAGCGCCGCGAGGCAGCCGATGAACAGCGCCGTCGAGCCCCGGAAGCGCAGTTGACTCAGCGCGAAGCCGGCCATCGACCCGAACAGCAGCAGCAGGAACACCGAGCACCCGACGACGATGATCGAGTTGACGGTGTACCGGCCCATGCCGACGCTGGTCCACGCCGTGGTGATGTTCTCGAAGCGCAGCGAGTCCGCCAGCGCGAAACGGTCGAGGATGTACTCCCGCCGGGTCTTCATGGCGACGTTCGCCGTGAACAACAGCGGGTAGATCGTCGCGAGCGCGAGCAGTCCCATCGGGATGATGAGCAACCATCTACCGAGTCGGACGCGGGACATCAGTCCTCCCTTCCCGCGCGTCGGAGCAGCTTGAGCTGCACCAGCCCGACGACGAGCATGATGACGAACAGAACGGTGGACGCGGCCGACGCGAGCGCCGGTCGATTCATCTGCCCCTGCTGGATCCAGATGTAGTACTCGGGCAGGTAGGTCGAGCCCTCCGGACCGCCGCTGGTCATGACGTAGAGCAGGCCGAACATGGAGGTGAGCATCCCGATCATCGTGGTCACGAACACGAACTGGATGGTGCGGGACAGGCTGGGAATGATCACGTGCCAGATCACCTGGGCCAGGGAGGCGCCGTCCACCCGCGCGGCGTCCAGCAGGGCGGCGTCCAGGGTCGCGAAGCCCGCGAGGAACACGACCAGAGCCATCCCGAAGGTCGCCCACACGTGGACGCCGACGACCGCGAACATGGCGACGTCCGGATCACCGAGCCAGTCCACCGGCCCGATGCCGACCGTGGACAGGACAACGTTGACAGGACCGTCAAACGAAAGCAGCAGGTTGAAGATCGCGCCGACGATGACCGGGGACAGAACGGCCGGGAAGAAGTAGACGCTGCGGTAGAACCGGTGCCCGGGCACGCGCAGGTAGATGAACGTGGCGAGCAGACCCGGGATGGCCACCGCCACCGGCAGGAGCAGGACCAGCAGACCCACGTTGCGCAGCGCCTGCCGGAACAGCGGGTCGTGGAGCAGCTCGGTGTAGTTGTCGAAGCCGACCATCGCCCCGTCCCGGTCGCCGTCGCCGGTGAACGAGAAGTTGACCCCCAGGGCCAACGGATACAGCCGCAGCAGCACGAGGATCAGGACGGCCGGGGCGACCAGCACGAAGGGCGCCAGTTTTTCGGCGCGACGGCCGCCGGCGGCGCGCCGGGAAACGGCGCGGTCGCGCGGCGGCGGCGCGGCGGGCGGGACCCCGCCGGCCCGCCCGGCCGAAGCCGAGCGGACCGGCGGGAGCGAGTTGCCGATCGTCACGAGATCAGCCCGCCGTGTCCGAGGCGGCCATCTGCTTCACGACCTCGTCCACGCTGATCGAGCCGCTGAGCAACTGCTGCGAGAGGCGGCCCATCAGGTCGAGCGACTTCGAGGAGAGCGCCACGTGCGCCGCCGGCTTGCCGGTCTTGAGCGCGCCGACGATCGTGGTGACGGCCGGGCCACCCGCGGACACGTCGATGGTGGTGTCCGCGGTGATCGCGCCCGCGTTGGCGTAGAACGCCTTCAGCGCCTCGGTGGAGGTCAGCGAGCGCACCAGGTCGGCGGCCACCTTCGGGTCCTTGGTCCACTTGGCGACCGCGTAACCGATGCCACCGTCGTACGGCAGGCTGGGGGTCACGCCGCTGGTCACCGTCGGCGCCATCATCACGCCGAGCTTCTCGGGCGTGATGAACTCGTTGAAGTCCTTCCAGTGCCCGATGTCCGACATGAGGCCGATCATGTGGGCGGCCTTGCCGGACTGGAAGACGGCGAACGCGTCGTTGAACAGGGCGGTGGAGTTGGCGCCGTCGTTGTTCAGCTTGGTGGCGCCGGTCTCCTTCCACAGCTCGAAGAGCCGCTTGACGTTCGGCGAGTTCCAGTCGCGCTTGCCGGCGATCCAGTTGTCGTACTCCTGCGGGGTCAGGACGCCCGACGCCATGGCCGACAGGAAGAACTGGATGCCGTAGCCCTCCTTGTTGCCGACGGAGAAGCACTTGGCGCCGGTCTGCTTGGTGATGACACCGCAGTTGGCGACGAACTCCTGCCACGTCGTGGCGGGCTTCGCCGGGTCGAGGCCGGCCTTCTCGTAGAGCGTCTTGTTGTAGTAGATCGGATGACCCTGGAGCGTCACCGGGGCGGCGTAGGTCTTGCCCGCCTTGGCGAACGCCTCCCAGCCGGCCAGCCGCTGCCGGTCCTCGCCCACGTACTCGTCCAGCGGCTGGAGCGAGTCCACCCGGTCGCGGATCTGGCCGCCACCGTTGAACAGGATGACGTCCGGCCCCTTGCCCGCCTGGATGGCCGCGCCGAGCAGCGTGTAGTACTGGTCGAACGGCTGGGCGACGAACTCGACCTCGACGTCCTTGTGCTTCTTGGCGAAGTCGGCCTTGGCCTTCTCCACGTACTGGGCGGAGCTGGCCTCGCCGGACTTCCAGTCCCAGACGACCAGCTTCTTGTCCGAGCCTCCGGACGATGAACCCGAACCTGTCGCGCTTCCACAGCCTGTCAGGGCCAGCCCTGCAACGAGGACCGCGGACCACACTGCTCGTTGCTTCATCGTTGCTCACCTTCATATGGGGAGTGGCCTGGGAACGGCCGTCGATGCAAGATTGACGAGAACGTAACTCGTATGACGTCTGACGTCAACGGTTGCCCGTACACTGGGGCGGACTCGTGGGCCCGCTCCCGCGGCTACGCGGAGGTGAACGTGACGACATCGAACCGGTCGGCCGTCAACGGCGCGGCGACGCCGACCTGGACGCGTCGCCCGACGAATCTGGCTCAGGCGATCACGGCCGAGTTGGTGACCCGCATCGTCCAGGGAGCGCATCCCTCGGGCACGCCGCTACCCCCCGAGCCGGTGCTCTGCGAGACCTTCTCGGTGAGCCGGACGGTCATCCGGGAAGCGGTGAAGATCCTGCAGGAGAAGGGGCTCGTGCAGGTCCGCCAGGGCAGCGGAACGCTCGTCACCCCGCCCTCGTCGTGGGACATGCTCGACGAGCTCGTCCTCGCGGCGACCATCGCCGAGGACGACACCCTGGCGATCCTGGACGACCTGGTGGTGACCCGCCGGGTGCTGGAGTCCGACATGGCGAACGTTGCCGCCCGCCTCGCCGACGACACGACGATCGACCGGCTGCGCGCCCTCGTGGACCGTATGGACGAGCTGGTCGACGACCACGTGACCTACCAGGAGCACGACCGCGCCTTCCACGACACGGTCATGCAGGCGTCCGGGAACCGCATCGCCCGGGGCGTCGTCCGGTCCCTGGAGAGTCAGGTCGTCAACACCGCCCGGTACATGGGCCAGCCCGAGCGGGCCATGTGCGTGGCGTCGAACCAGGGGCACCGGCGCATCTACGAACGCATCGCCGCCCACGACCCGGACGGTGCCGCACAGGCGATGTTCACGCACATCACGGAGGCGTGGCTCGTGCGCCGCAGCGGCCCGGGGAGCCCGACCCGACTGCAGCGCTGACCGCTTCGTCGACCCCTGGTACGACCCCACGACGACCCGCCCGTGACACCGGTGCGAAATCCAGGTCCGTCCATCGCTTGAGAATGTTAGCGATAACAGACTACCCTCGGGCCGCAGAGGCGAAGGGCACGCTTCACCGCTCCACCCGATCCACTGAGGTCGATGGAGCGGTGCATGACCAACGCCCACTGGTGGGTGACCGGGCCTCCCCTCAGGGACGTTGACCACCGCCGTCGACGTACGGCGGGCCGCCGCACGCGGGTGCCACGGGTGGACACGCGCCCCCCTCCTGCCGTGCTCGCGGCACCGCCGCAGCCCCACCCCCGAGCGACCCGCGACGACACCCGCGACACGCCGCCAGCGCACGCGGCGAGCCGCCCGCCCGTCGTGACCCACCCTGGAGGTACCGATGCGCCCCACACCGCCACCGCGGACCACGAACCGGCTCCGGCGCGGCCTCGCCTGGCTCGCGAGCCTGCTGCTCGTCTCGACGCTGATGCCGGCCACGGCCGCCCGCGCGGACAACCCCATAGTCCAGCACATCTACACGGCCGACCCGGCGCCCCTGGTCCACAACGGACGGGTCTACCTCTACACCGGCCACGACGAGGACGGCTCCACGTACTTCACCATGAAGGACTGGCGGGTGTGGTCGTCGGCCGACATGGTCAACTGGACCGACCACGGCTCGCCACTGAGCGTCGCCACCTTCAGTTGGGCGAGCGCCAACGCGTGGGCGGGTCAGGTCGTGGCCCGCAACGGCAAGTTCTACTGGTACGTGCCGGTCACCGCCCGGGCCACCAACTCGATGGCCATCGGCGTCGCGGTGGCCGACAGCCCCACCGGGCCGTTCCGGGACGCCATCGGCCGTCCCCTGGTCGGCAATGGCGAGATCGACCCCACGGTCTTCGTCGACGACGACGGCCAGGCCTACCTGTACTGGGGCAACCCGAACCTGTGGTACGTCCGGCTGAACTCGGACATGATCTCCTACAGCGGCAGCGCCACCAAGATCCCGCTCACCACCGCCGGGTTCGGGACCCGCAGCGGCAACGCGAGCCGGCCCACCCTCTACGAGGAGGGCCCCTGGGTCTACAAGCGCAACGGCATCTACTACAACGTGTTCGCGGCGGAGTGCTGCTCCGAGTTCATCGGATACTCGACCGCCACCGGCCCGATCGGCCCGTGGACCTACCGCGGCACGGTCATGCCCCGCCAGGGCGCGAGCTTCACCAACCACCCGGGAGTCATCGACTTCAACGGCGGCTCGTACTTCTTCTACCACAACGGCGCGTTGCCGGGCGGTGGCGGTTACACCCGCTCGGTGGCCGTGGAGAAGTTCACCTACAACACCAACGGCACCATCCCGACGATCAACATGACCACGACGGGCGCGCCGCAGATCGGCACGCTGAACCCGTACGTGCGGCAGGAGGCCGAGACCATCGCCTGGGGCTCCGGCATCGAGACCGAGCCCGCCAGCGAGGGTGGGATGAACGTCGGATGGATCGAGAACGGGGACTACATCAAGGTCAAGGGCGTCGCCTTCGGTACGGGCGCCACGTCCTTCTCCGCGCGGGTCGCCTCGGCGACGTCCGGCGGCACCGTCGAACTGCGCCTCGGCAGCCCCACCGGCACGCGGGTGGGCAGCTGCACGGCGCCCGGCACCGGTGGGTGGCAGGCCTGGCAGACCGTCTCCTGCCCGGTCTCCGGCGCCACCGGCACGCAGGACCTGTACCTGCGGTTCACCGGCGGCAGCGGCACGCTGTTCAACCTCAACTGGTGGCAGTTCCAGGCCAACGGCACCACGCCCACCCCGACCCCGACCCCGAGGCCGAGCCCGACCGCCGACCCGACGCCGTCGCCCGTCCCGACGCCCACGACCACTCCCACGCCCACGCCGACGAGCCCGGCGGGAACGTCCTGCGCGGTCACCAACACCGTGGTGAACACCTGGCAGGGCGGTTTCGAGGGGCGGCTAACGGTCACCAACTCCGGATCGTCGGCGCTCAACGGCTGGCGGGTCACCTGGACGCTCGCCAGCGGGCAGACGGTGTCCCAGGTCTGGAACGGCACCCTCACCCACTCGGGTAGCCAGGTGACCGTCGCGAACGCCAGCTACAACGGCCAGCTCGCGCCGGGATCCTCGACCACCGCCGGCTACCTCAGCTCCACCACCTCGACCAGCCCGCCCACCATCACCCCGACCTGCGCCCCCGCCTGATCCCCTCCGTTCCCCACCCCCAAGAACACCCCCACCCCATCCCCACCCCGTCCGCCGCCGACGTCGATCATGAAGGCAATGCCCCCGACACGCCGATAGGGAGCACCAACTTCATGATCGACGGGGCGGGGCCGGGGGTGGGGTGGGGGTTCTAGAAGTCGTCGTCGAAGGCGACCGTGCCGGTCACCCCGACCTGGTACGCCGACACCCGCCGCTCGAAGAAGTTGGACAGCTCCTGCACGTCCTGCAACTCCATGAAGGCGAACGGGTTGGCCGACCCGTAGTGCGGCGCGATTCCGAGCTGGGCGAGCCGGCGGTCGGCGACGTGCTGGAGGTACTGGCGCATGTCCGTCAGGGCGAGACCGGGCACCCCCTGACCCACCAGGTCCTCGGCGAACTGGACCTCGCACTCGACCGCCTCGGTGAGCATGCGGCGGACCTGGTCGGCCAGGTCGTCGTCGAACAGGTCCGGCTCCTCGGCGCGTACGGTGTCGACGACGTCGAACGCGAACGCCATGTGCATGCTCTCGTCGCGGAACACCCAGTTCGTGCCCGAGGCAAGCCCGTGCAGCAGACCCCGCGAGCGCAGGAAGTAGACGTACGCGAACGCGCCGTAGAAGAACAATCCCTCGATGCAGGCGGCGAAGCAGATCAGGTTGAGCAGGAACGCCCGTCGGTCCTCGCGGGTGCGCAGCTCGCGCAGGTCGCCCAGCGAGTCGATCCAGCGGAAGCAGAACTCGGCCTTGCGACGGATCGAGGGAATGTTCTCGATGGCGGCGAAGGCCCCGAACCGTTCGGTCTCGTCGGGGACGTACGTGTCGAGCAGGTTCAGGTAGAACTGGACGTGCACGGCCTCCTCGAACAGCTGCCGGGACAGGTAGAGCCGACCTTCGGGGCTGTTGACGTGCTGGTACAGGTTGAGCACCAGGTTGTTCGCGACGATCGTGTCGCCGGTCGCGAAGAACGCGACGAGCCGGCTGACCAGGTGCCGCTCGGCCGGCGACAGCCGGTCCAGGTCGGCCAGGTCGGCGTGCAGGTCGACCTCCTCGACCGTCCAGGTGTTGCGGATGGCGTCCCGGAACCGGTCGAAGAAGTGCGGGTAGCGCATCGGGCGGAGAGTCAGGTCCATCCCGGGGTCGAGCAGCATGTGCGTGGTCCTCGCGTCGGTGGTGCTGTCGGTGGTGACGGTGTCGGCGACGGTCACTGGCACGCCTCGCACGACTCGGGGTTCTCCAGCGAGCAGGCCAGCGCCTCGGCGTCGCCCGTCAACGGCGCGACGACCGCGACGGTGGCCTGCTGGATGCGGGTGGCCGGCCGGGACCGCAGGTAGTAGGTGGTCTTCAGACCGGTCTTCCAGGCGTACAGGTACATCGAGGAGAGCTTGCCGATGGTGGGCGAGGCCAGGAACAGGTTCAGCGACTGGGACTGGTCGATGAACGGCGCGCGGGCGGCGGCCAGGTCGATCAACGCGCGCTGCGGCAGCTCCCACGCGGTGCGGAACAGCTCCCGCACCTCGGCCGGCAGCTCCACGACCGACTGCACCGACCCCTCGGCCCGCTTGATCGCCGACCGGATCTGCTCGGTCCACAGGCCGCGGGCCTTCAACTCGCGTACGAGAGCGGTGTTGACCTGGAGGAACTCCCCCGACAGCGTCTCGCGCTTGAACAGGTTGGACACCTGCGGCTCGACGCACTCGTAGCAGCCGGCGATCGAGGCGATCGTCGCGGTGGGCGCGACCGCCACCAGCAGCGAGTTGCGCAGCCCGTACTCCCGCACCTGCTGGCGCAGCGCGGTCCAGCGCGCGGTCTGCGTACCCTCGACACCCCACAGGTCCGGTTGCAGGTCGCCCCGCGCGGCCCGCGTCTGCGCGAACGCCGGGTGTGCGCCGAACCGGCGGGCCAGGTCGGCGGAGGTCTCCAGCGCGGTCAGGTACAGCTCCTCGCTGATCCGCGTGGACAGCTCCCGCGCGGCCGGCGCGTCGAAGGGCAGCCGCAACGCGAAGAACACGTCCTGCAACCCCATCAACCCGAGCCCGACGGGCCGCCAACGGGGGTTGCTCGCCGCCGCCTGCGGGGTCGGGTAGTAGTTGATGTCGATGACCCGGTCGAGGAACGTCACCGCCGTGCGGACCGTGGCGCGCAGCCGTTCCCAGTCGATGCCGTCGTCGGTGAGGTGGGCGGCGACGTTCACCGAGCCGAGGTTGCACACGGCGGTCTCGTCGTCGCTGGACACCTCGATGATCTCGGTGCAGAGGTTGGAGAGGTGCACCACGTTGCCCGGCTCGGCCGTCTGGTTGCACAGCCGGTTGGCCGCGTCCTTGAAGGTCATCCAGCCGTTGCCGGTCTGGGCGAGGGTCCGCATCATCTTCCCGTACAGCTCGCGGGCGGGCAGCTGCCGCACGTAGCGGCCCTGCGCCTCGGCGGCCCGGTACGCGGCGTCGAACCGCTCGCCCCACAGGTCCGGCAGCTCAGGCACCTCGTCCGGGTCGAACAACGACCACATCTCGTCGGCCTCGACCCGGCGCATGAACTCGTCCGGGATCCAGTTGGCCAGGTTGAGGTTGTGCGTACGCCGGGCGTCCTCGCCGGTGTTGTCCCGTAGCTGGAGGAACTCCTCGATGTCCGGGTGCCACGGCTCCAGGTAGACGCAGGCCGCGCCCTTGCGCCGGCCGCCCTGGTTGACCGCCGCGACGCTCGCGTCCAACGTACGCAGCCACGGCACGATGCCGTTGGACTGCCCGTTCGTGGCCCGGATCAGCGCGCCCCGGGACCGGACCCGGGAGAACGCGATGCCGATGCCACCGGCGAACTTGGACAGGTTGGCGACCTGGGCGTACCGCGCGTAGATCGAGTCCAGCTCGTCGCGGGGCGAGTCCACCAGGTAGCACGAGGACATCTGGGTGTGCCGGGTACCGGAGTTGAACAGGGTCGGCGAGCTGGGCAGATAGGCGAGGCTGGACATCAGCCGGTAGAAGTCGACCGCCTCCTGCGGCGTACGGGACAGGCCGCAGGCCACCCGCAGCAGCCAGTACTGCGGGGTCTCCAGCACCAACCGGGTGGTGGGGTGGCGCAGCAGGTACCGGTCGTAGACGGTGCGCAGGCCGAAGTACTCGAAGCGGCGGTCGCCGTCGGCGTCGACGGCGTTGTCGAACGTCTCCGCGTGGGCGGCGACGAACGCGGCGGTCTCGTCACCGATCAGACCCTCGGCGTGGCCGGCCCGGATCGCCGCGCTGAACGACGTGACGCCCTGCCGCCGCACCTCCTTGTCGACGTAGCCGGCCAACAGCCGCGCGGCCAGGCGCGAGTACTGCGGCTCCGCGCCGATCATCTCGGCCGCCGTCTGGATGGACAGCCGGTCCAGCTCGGCCGTCGTCGCGCCGTCGTAGAGGCCGCTGATCGTACGGGTGGCCACCCGCATCGGGTCGACGTCGGTCAGGTCGTCGGCCCACCGCTCGACCGCCCGGACGATCTTGTTCACGTCCACGGCCTCGGTGCCGCCGTCGCGCTTGCGCACCTGCATCGGCGTCCGCCGCACGGCCTCGCCGCTGACCGGGACCACCTCGGTGACTGTCACCACTCACTCCTCGGGAGTTCGAGACCTCAAGGGCCCTCGGACGCAAGGAGGCGGACACCGCCGGACTCCACGCCGCGCGGGCGTGGGTCAGGTGGCGTCAGCCGTACCGCGCGGCCTCGGACCGCCGCGCGCCCGGGTTCGGGTACGCGGCGCGCTGGCAGGTCTTCGGACTCGCGGGCGCGACCGGGCCCACCCGGTCACCTACTGGCCGTCGCTTCCCAGGCCGATGGCCCAGTGCTGATGACGGCGGTCGTTCCCACTCACCGCTGCGGGACAGTCCCGGATTTCCACCGGGTTCCCTCTTGCCTCGACCACTCACTCGGAACGGCCGAACCAGCTGCGGTCGACACCATATATAGGGGCGAGCACGTTTGTCACACCCCACATGTCGGTCTCGGGCGTGTCGCGGTCGACGGTGACGGTCCTCGTCGATCGACTCGGGCCGGACGGCGGACGGTGACGCCCCGACCGTCGTCATCGGCTTGACCGAGGAGAACCGGCACCGCTACGGTCGACCCACTATCTGCGGCGACGCGAGGGAAGCCGGTGAGAATCCGGCGCGGTCGCGCCACTGTGAGCGGTCCCCAGCCCGGGGGTCGCGAGCCAGGACGCTCGGTCGTCCGCAGCCTTGCGATGGGGACGCGTCATCCCCGAGGAGGTTCGTCCACGCATGTCCAGCTCCACGTCCAGCCAGCCGCTGGCGCACCCCGCTGTCCCGACCCGTCTCCTGTGGACGGTACTGGCCACCGTCGCCGCGCTCGCCCTGCTGACCTACCTCGTCGCCTTCGACCAGGGGGCCGTCTCGCGCAGCGGGATGTACCTGCACGAGCTGATGCACGACGGCCGGCACCTGCTCGGTGTCCCGTGCCACTGACGGGCACCGCACCCACGTTCGTCTCGGTCCTGCTGCGCGGGCTGCTCGCCGGCCTGGTGGCCGGCCTCCTCGCCGGGACGTTCGCCTACGTCGTCGGGGAGCCACACGTCGAGGCGGCCATCGCCATCGAGGAGGCGGCCACACACGCCGAGCCCGTCGCCGACGGGCACCAGCACGGCGAGGACGCCCTGGTCGGCCGCAACGGCCAGCGCGGCGGCCTGTTCCTGGCCACCGGCCTCTTCGGCGCCGCGATGGGCGGTCTGCTGGCCAGCGCGTACGTCCTGCTCAGCCGTCGTCGGCGGACCGCCGACGACGGGCGGTCCGGGCTGCTGCTGGCCGGTGGCGCGCTGCTCGGCGCGGTGATCGTGCCGTTCCTCAAGTACCCGCCGAATCCGCCGGCCATCGGCGACCCGGCCACCATCAACCAGCGCACGGTCACCTACCTGCTGATGGTGGTGCTCGGCCTGGTGGCGGTCTGGTCCGGTTCGCTGGGCTACCGGTCGGTCGGCGAGCGCGCCCCGGTGTGGCTGCGCGTCAGCGCGGCGGTCGGCGGGTTCCTGCTGGTCACCGTCGTGTCGTACGTGGTGCTGCCGTCGTTCCAGGAGGTCCCCGGCGACTTCCCGGCGACGCTGCTGTGGAGCTTCCGCCTCGCCTCGCTCGGCACCCAGGTGGTGCTGTGGACCGGGATCGGCCTGCTCTTCGCCGCCCTGACGCACCGCCAGCGCGTGGTCGCCGACGCACGACTGGCGGGGTGAGCGCCACCAGTCTGCGGCTGGTCGCCCACGGTCACACCGCCGCCCTGCGGCAGGCCCGGTTCGGCGGGGACGACAGTCTGGACGAGGGCGGCCGGCGCGCCGCCCTCGCCCTGTCCCCCGCTGGTACGGGCCGGCGACAGGGTCACGCCGTGGCGTGCCTGTCCAGCCCCGCGGCGGCGGCCGTGGAGACCGCCCACGCTCTCGGCCTCGCGCCCACCGTCGAGACGGCGCTGACCGACTGCGACTACGGCGACTGGACCGGGCGGTCCCTGGCGGAGATCGCCGCGTCGCGACCGGACGGGCTGCGCGAGTGGCTGTCTGCGCCGGACGCGGCGCCACACGGCGGTGAGTCGGTCGTCGCGCTGCGCCGGCGCGTCGGTCGGTGGCTGGACGCGCAGCGCGGCGCCGGTCGACGGGTCACTGCCGTCACGCACCCGCTCGTGATCCGGGTCGCGCTCGTGCACGCCCTGGATCTGCCACTGGCGGCGTACCGGCAGTTCGACGTCGCGCCACTGGCCGTCGTCCGACTCACCGACCACGGTCCACGGTGGCAGCTCCGCCTGGACGCGGCACCGGCACCGGCGGACTGGTGACGAGGGCCTACCGCGGCTCCTCTAGAGCTGCCCCGGATCCGGGGCAGCGAGCCGGGGCCGCCGGTCGGGCGGGCCCGGAACGGATGTCGGGCGGGCCGTGTTCCACGACCCGCCCGACTGATGTGCTCCCCGCCTACTTCGTGCCGGTGACCGTGAACGGTCGGGACACCGTCGCCTTCGAACGGGACCCGGACAGCGTCACGCTGGTGGCCCCGGGCTCCGTCGCATCCGGGACGCCGACGGTCCCGCCGGCGACGATGCCGTCACCGTTCGCGTGTACCGTGCCGACCCGACGCCCGTCGCCGAGGCTGACCGTGATCGCCTCGTTCGGCGCGAAGCCGGAGCCGTCGACCGTGATCGACGTGCCACGCGGCGCGGACGGCGTGGGCAGCGACAGGCGCGGCTGGTAGGCCGGATCCGCCGTACCCGCGGTCACCTGCACGGTTGCCGTCGCCGGCGTGCCGGAGGACGCGCCGGTGGCGCGGACGGCGTACCGCCCCGGTGGCGTGTCCCCGGAGGTCGCGACGGTCGCGCGGACCGTGCCCGTCGCGGACGCCGAGACCGTCACCTCGCGGGTGGCGGCAACCGCGAGGCCCACCGTCACCCGCTCCCCGGCGGCGAACCCGCTGCCGACGACCGTGACCGCGTCGCCGGCGGCGACCGACTGCGTGCCGGACACCGCGAGGGTGGTGGCCGCCCCGCCCCGCCGAACGGTCACGGTGAAGGTGGCGGTGCTGCTCGACAGCGAGTCCCACGCGGTGACGCGCACCGTGTAGGTGCCCTCGCGGGCGTAGGTGTGCCGGCCGCTCAGCGCGCCGTCCGCGCCGACCGTGGCATCGTCCGGAACCGTCCCGTCGCCCCACTGGACGCGGGCGTGGTAGCCGGTCGTGTCGGGAACACCGCCGGTCACCGATCCGAGGTTCGCCGTGAGGACCTGTCCGGCGTCGACGCTCTGGTCGCCCGGGGCGGTGGTCACCAGCGCGGCGGCCGGAGTGCCGTCGTCGGCGACGGCGAACACGTGGATCCGGCCCGCCGAGCGGGGATCGCCGGTCTGCGTCGGCAGGGTCACCGAGACCAGCGTCTTACCCGCCGGGATCTGGTACGGCGTGGTGGCGAACAGGAACGGCTGGGCGCCGTCGCGGCTCGTGCCACTGAGCCGGTACGCGGACTTCGCGACCACGATGTTGCCGTACGACGGCGTCCCGTTGGCGTTGCCGCCCAGCGTCCAGTCACTGAACTGGATCGGAATGCCGGCGGTGCTGCCGTCGCTGAACGTCGCCGTGCCGGTGGTGCTCTGGTTGCCCTGCGTGCCGGCGCCGATGAACGAGATGCTCCGGGCATCGGCCGGCAGGCGCAGGGCGATCGTCGCACCGTTGCCGGTGGCGTTGTCCGGCTGCCCGGCCGGAACCTGCGGCAGGGTGAAGCCCAGCGCGGTGCCCGGCACCTGGTGCCGCTGCCCCTGGGTCACGCCCGCCGCCGCCAGTGCGGCCCGCGAGTACGCCCACGACTTCGCGTCGCAGTCCGCCGCGAGGGTGCCCTCGTCGCCGACGCACACGGTGTCGAACGCCGCGGTGAGGCCGGAGTTCGCCGCGTACGAGACGTCGACGCCGACCGTCACCGAGCCCTGACCGACGCCGTCGGTCACCGTGACGCTCGCCTGGTGGTAACCCGGCGTGGCGTAGGTGTGCTCGCCGCTGACGCGGTAGACCTCCCGGGAACTCAGCGTCAGCGTGCCCTCGGTGGCCGGTGAGCCGTCACCCCAGTCGATCGTGGCCCGGTAGTCGTCGGCGACGCCGCCGGTGACCGTGGCCAGGGCCATCGTGGCGGGCGCGCCGGAGCGGGCGTGCACGCCGTCGCTGGCGGTCACCGTGATGTCACCGCCGCTCAGGTCGAGGTCGCCCCCGGCGAGCAGCTCGATCTCGGCGAGGGTCGGCTGGGCCGCGCCGACGGTCTTCGTCACGACGAGGCGGAACTGGGAGTACCGCCCGGGCTTGTCGACCCGGAACGGCCGGGTCTGGTTGCGCCAGCGGAACACCTCGCCCGCGCGCGTGTCCAGCGTGCTCCAGGTGAGACCGTCGGTGGAGCCCTGCAACCGCCAGTCCGCCGGGTCACCCGCGGTCGCGCCGGAGGTGATGGTGTAGTAGGTCGGCTTCTGCCGGCCACCACGGGTCGCCCAGCCGATCTGCGGCGTGCCCGACGACGTCGTCAACTGGGTGGTGGACGAGTCGTCGAACAGCGTCGACGCGTCCGGACCGCCGCTGACGGTGGCGGTGCCGAGGCCCGGCCCGGTCACGTCCTCCAACGGCTGCGGTACGGCGTCGCCCTTGGTCAGCGACGGGGGGATGGCGTCGCGGCCGGTACCCCACGACGACGGGTTCGGTCCCATCTGGAAGTCGATCGTGCCGCCCCGGGCGAGCGCGGAGACGTCGACGGAGACCTCGCGCTGCTTCTTGCCGTTGACCTTCACGCTCTGCACGTACACGTTGCGGTCGTTGTTGTTCGCCGCGTTGACCACGATGTCGCCCGTCGGGCGGTGGACGGTCATCCGGGTGAACTGCGGTGAACCGATCGCCCAGTGGGTCGACCCGGCCTGCAACGGGTAGATGCCCAGCGAGCTGAGGACGTACCAGGCCGACATCTCGCCGTTGTCCTCGTCGCCCAGGTAGCCCTGGCCGATCTCGCTGCCCACGTAGAGACGCCGCAGGATCTCGCGCACGGCCGCCTGCGTCTTCGCGGGAGCGCCGGCGACGTCGTACAGGTAGGGGATGTGGTGCGACGGCTGGTTGCTCATGCCGAGCTGCCCCATCCGCACCGCGCGGGCCTCGATCATCTCGTGGATGACGCCGCCGTAGCCGCCGGGGCGGTCGGCGTTCTCCGGCGTCGCGAAGAAGGTGTCGAGCTTGTCGCGCAGCGCCTTCTGCCCGCCGTACAGGTTGATCAGGCCCTGGGGGTCCTGCTGTGCGGTGAACGCGAAGTTCCAGCCGTTGGTCTCGGTGTAGACGCCACCCCAGTCCAGCGGGTCACCGGCGAGGAACGTGCCGGCCGCGTCGCGGCCCTGGAACAGCTTCGTCTTCGGATCGAACAGGTGGACGTAGTTGCGGGCCCGCTCCAGGAAGTACCGGGACTCCTCCTTGAGCTGTTCGCGCCGCGACTTCGGCGTCGCCGGGTCCTTGGCCAGCGCGGCGGCCATGTTGCCGATGCCGTAGTCGTTGATGTAGCCCTCCAGCGCCCACGACACCGACTCGCCGGTGCTGGTCGGCGTGTAGCCGAGGAACAACGACGTCTCGATGCCCTTGCGGCCGACCGCGCCGCGTCCGGACGCCACGGTCGCGTCCTTGACGGCCGCGTCGTAGGCCGCGAGCGGATCGGGCAGCTTGACCCCGGTGAGGTACGCCTGCGCCAGGGCCACGTTCGCGCTGGTGCCGGTCATCAGGTCGGCGTAGCCGGGCGACGACCAGCGGGCGATCCAGCCGCCGTCGCGGTAGTGCTGGACGAACCCGTCCGAGATCTTCGCGGCGACGTCCGGGTAGAGCAGCGAGTACGCGGGCCACACCGTGCGGTACGTGTCCCAGAACCCGTTGTTGACGTAGATCTGCCCGTCGACGATCTTCGCGCCGGTCCGGGTGGCGGTCGACGTGCCGGTCGGCGCGGACACCGGGCTGGCGTACTGCCAGTGGGGGGCGGCGGCGGTGCCGGTGTTCTCGGACTGCGAGTTCGGGTAGAGGTTCAGCCGGTACAGGTTCGAGTACATGGTGACGAGTTGCGTCTCGGTCGCGCCCCGCAGCTCGACCCGGCCGAGGCGGTCCTTCCAGGCGGCGGTGGCGGCGTCGCGGATCGCGTCGAAGCTCCGGCCGGTCACCTCCAGGTCGAGGTTGCGACGGGCCTGGTCGACGGAGAGGAACGACGTCGCGATCCGCATCGTCACCTGGCGGTTCGCGGAGACGTCGAAGGTCGCCGACGTCGCGGTGACCGCCGTCGGCGCGCGGTCGAACTCACCGGACACGAACATCCGGCTACGTCCGGCCGAGAGGCCGCTTCCGTTGTCGACCCAGCCGGTGAACGTGCTGTCGGCGCCGAGGGTGAAGGTGCCCTTGGAGAAGACGAGACTTCCGGTCGACGGTCCCGGCCCGAACGTGAACCGCATGATGCCGGCGTGGTCGGTCGGCGTCATCTCGGCGACCAGGCCGTTCTGTAGCGCGACCCGGTAGAGGTCCGGCCGTGCCGTCTCGTCGTCGTGGCGGAAGGCCAGCGCCCGGCTGGCGGGTGGCCCGGTGAGGGGGCCGTCGCCGGCCACCGGCATCACCGACATCTGGTTGCGGTCGCCCATCCACGGGCTGGGCTCGTGGGAGATCGCGAGGCCCTGCAACGTGGGCAGGTTGGCGGCGTTGTTGGCGCGGTGGTAGTCGTACTCCCACGAGTCCGAGGTCGCGTCGGTCACCGGGGTGAAGAAGTTGAACCCGTTCGGCACGGCGGTGATCGGCAGGTTGTTGCCGCGCGAGAACCCGCCCGTGGAGTTGGTGCCGCGGCGGGTGTCGACGTAGTTCGTCAGCCGGGAGCCGTCGATCGCCGCCGGATTCCCGGTCAGCTCGATGTCGTCGAGCCACCCCTGGAACAGGGTGTCCTCGGTGGCCTGCGGGTCGTCGTACGCCAGCAGGACGCGGTCGATCGTCTTGCCGCGGGCGATTGCGCCGATGTCGGCGCTGACCGCGTTCCACTGGTCGGCGAAGAGCGCCTTCGAGGCGCCCTGGCCGGCCGGCGTGAGCGGGTTGCCGTGCTGGTCGACGGCCGAGCGTCCACTGAGGTAGCTGCCGTCGGTGAAGTGCAGGTCGACCGAGGCGTAGGTGGACGGGTAGCGGGCGTCCTGGCCGGTGAACTCGGGGAAGATCCGGTACGACAGGCGGGTGTCCGGCCCGACCGGGATGTCGACGTCGAACAGCTTGTTCGTCGCGTACGAGCGGCCGGCGCTCTGGGCGCCGCCGTGGTAGCGCAGCGCGGCCAGCCCGGTGAAGCCGACACCCGGCTTCGTCGTGTAACCACCGGTCGGGCCGGGCCCGATCTCGGTGACCATGGGAGTGGCCGGCGGTCGGACGTCCGAGCCGTCGCTGATGTCCCAGCTGGCGAGCTGGGTCAGGGAGTCGCCGGAGTTCGCGGAGATCGCCAGCCGGTACCAGCCGTAGGCCGTCGTGTTGGTGACGCCGTACCTGTTGGTGGCGAACCGCTTGACGAAACCCTGCTTCGTCTGGCGGTCCAGGTCCACCCAGGCACTGCCGTCGGTGGACCCCTGGAGGGTGAAGTCGCGGGGATCGCGGCCCGGCTCGTCGTCCGCCGAGGTCAGCGCGTACCGCTTGACGACCGCGGGCTTCGCCAGCTGGTACGTCACCCACGCGGTCGGTTCGAACGCCAGCCACTTGGTCGACGGGTTCCCGTCGGCGAGGTTCGCCGCGATCTCGTTCGGCGGGTTCTGGGCGCTCGCGGTGGTGGCCTCGACCTGACCGAGCAGGCTGCCGGGCAGGTTCGCGTTGCTCGACCCGCTGAGGTTGCCCTGTACGGGCCGACCCGAGCGGTCGACCTCGACGGTGCTCGTGGCGGGCTGCGGGTCGGCCGATTCGAACGAGGAACGGAAGGCGCCCGGTGGCGGGGCGCTGGGTGCGGCGCTGGCCAGCGGCGCGGCGACGACCATCCCCAGGGGGAGCAGGACGGCGGTTGTCGCCACGGCTATCCGTAGAGAGACGGCGCGCGCACGGGGGAGATACGGCATGGGGGCGGGACCTTTCGACTCGGTCCGGTCGAGGACGTCGAGTGTCTGGGTGGAGGGGACAGTGGCAGTGGACGGTGGGCCGGACTCTGACATCGTTGTCATCGGGCGTGCCTGACAAGCGAGGGCAGATCCGGTGGATGTTGGGCAGATGCTTCCGGGCAACCACGGCCCTGTCAATGGGTTGATCGCCGCGAAACACGGTCGTCGCGTCCCGGGTGGACTCGCGGCTGCTCAGCGACCGCCCGCGGCCAGCTCGGCCAGCATCCCCTCGCAGCTCCGCACGACCACCTCCGCACCGCGCCGCTGGGTCAGCGGGAGCAGCGGATCCTCGGCCCGGTCCCGCCACCGCCACTGGGCGTCCGCAGCGGTCTCCCAGAGCCGTTGGGCGGTCGCCTCGTGCTCGACACCCAGCCGGGCGGCCAGGGAGACGCCCTCGCCGCCGACCAGGCGCTGCGCCTCGGCGGCCAACTCGGCGTCGAAACCGAGACGGGCGTTGCGCAACGCCACCAGCAGGCGTAATTCACGGAACTCGTGCGCGCCCGCCAGGATCTGCTCGATCGCGCCGACCAGCTCGTCGCTGCCCCGGACCGGCTCGGCCCGTACCAGGGACTCCACCGCGGCCAGCGCCGAGCGCGCCTTGAGCGCGTCGCGCCGATCGACGAAACAGCGGGTCATCGACTCGCGCAGCTCGGTGAGTCCACTGCGTCGGATCAGCTCGGCCGACATCGCCACCCGGGTGTCGAACCCGCCGCGCACCAGGGTCGTGGCCAGTCGGATACCGAAGAGACCGAACCGGTCCAGCAGGCCCGCGCGCGCCTCGGGGTCGAGACGCACCGGCAGTTCGCCACGGACGAAGCGGTCGGCGGAGAGCAGGTGGGGTTCCAACTCGGCGCGGGGCACCCCGGCCAGCGTCGCCAGCGCGGCGAAGTCGGACTCGCCGAGCAGCCGACCCGCGAGGCCGACAGCTCCACTGCACGCCACCACGTTGACCGCCAACGCGCCCACCCGGGGATCGCGGTGGTGCCGGCGGGCCAACTGCCGGGCGGTGAGCAGCCCGTCGATCCGGCCACCGCCGACCTCGTCCGCCCGGGACAACACCATGATCACGTTGACCGGAGCGGCCTGCCCGACGGCACTGTCCCGACCGGACTCCAGCACCCGCAGATCGCTGTCGCGGCCGTCCCGGGTCAGGAACAACACCGCGTCCGCGTCGGCCAGCACGCGATCCAGCACCGGCGTATGCCCCTGCTCGTCGACGGTGGCGAGCGCCGGGGTGTCGATCAGCGTCACCTGCCGCAGCGCCCGCGTCGGCCACCGCACCACGATGTCGCGCACCTCCCCGGCCCGCCAACCGAGATCCACCCGCATGCCGGTCGCCGACTTGACCACCGCCAACTCCTGCGGGGGTTGCCCCACCGGGTAGGCGGTGGCGCCCGGTGACGCGCCGTCCTCGTACCAGGTGAACGCGCCGTCGGCGCCCTCGACCGGCGCGACCTCCTCCCCCATCAGCGCGTTGAGCACCGTCGACTTGCCCGCACGCCACGGCCCGGCGACCGCGATCCGCAACGGCTGCTCCAACCGCGCGATCTGGTGCCGCAGCCGCCCGACGGCCCGCGCGTCGTGCTGGTAGACCTCCAGCGCCTGGTGCAGGAGCCCCCAGGCCGCCTCGTCCAACCGCACCCCGACCGTCATGCCCCGGGCTCCAACAGCACCGGCGTCGACCGGGTGGCGGTCAGGTGCTGGGACTGCTCGTAGAGCGCGGCGAGACGGGTCATCTTCGACCGGATCTCCCGCTGCCGCTGCTCGCGCAGGACGACATCGGTGTCGGCCTCCTGCTTCGCGCTGCGGAACGACTGCACGATGGCCTCCTGCAACTCCTCGGTGAGACCCGTGAAGTGGTCGCGCAGCATCCGTTGTACCTGTCGGGCGGCGTCCCGGCAGTCCCGGACCATCCGGACGAAGAACTCGTCGACGTGTCGCTGGATGGCCGTCTTCACGGTCGCCTGGCGGCGGCGCAGCATCTGCTTGCTCTCGTCGCGAATGCTCTTGCCGCCGAAGAGGGCGCCGATGCCGACCGAGACCGGGTTGATCATCGGCATCCCGGCCAGGGTGGTCGCCAGGCCGAACATCAGCATGCCGCCGTACGAGCCCTTCATGCCGGTGAACAGCTTCTGACCCGTCGTGAACCGGTCGATCCTGGGCCGTTCCAGGTCGGGCAGCCGGTCGCCGATATCCTCGGGCATCGTCATCGACCAGGGCGGCAGCACGTCGTAGCCGTACCGGTTGAAGTGGGCGGCCACCCGGCGGGCGATCCAGTCGCAGCGCTGGACCAGCCACTCGTGGTTGGCCTCCGCGGCCTCCACCAGGCTCCGCGACAGCCACTCCTCGAAGGTGTCCCAGGCGACCAGCGGGTCGGCCTCATCGAACGCCTCGTCCACCGCGCGCAGGATCTGACGCGTCCGGTCCCGCAGGTCGTACTCGATGTCGGAGAGCAGGTCGGCCATCTCGTCGGAGAGGGTGTTCTGCCAGCGGGTCGAGCAGCGTCGCAGCTCGTCGACCTCGCGCTGGGCGGCGTGCAGCCGCGAGATCGGCCCGGACTGCTCCTCGGCCTCCTGCGTCGCCAACTCGGCGCGCAGCGGCGCGGCCAGTTGCTCCACCACCGTACGGGCCACCGCCTGCACCGACGCCCGCGCCAGGTGGTCGGCCTTGCCGGTCAGGTCCCGTTGCAGGCGGGCGATCAGCGCCGAAAAGCCGGACTCGGCGTTGAGACCACGGTCGTCGGCCGCCGCAGCGCGCAGCCGCAGCGTCGCCGACACCGGGATCAGCGGCACCGGAACGCCGGCATCGGCGAGGTGTTGCCGGTTGCGCTCGGCGACCGTCCGCCAGTCCGCCACCAGGTCGGTCTTGCTCTGCACCACGACCACGTTCGGTTGCGAGCGCATGACGTGCAGCAGCATGTTCAGCTCGGCCACCGAGAGTTCCCTGGTGGAGTCGGAGACCAGCAGCACGGCGTCCGCGCGGGCGGAGGCGGCCACCTCGGCGGCCGCGCCGAGCGCGGCGACCTGGTCGGTGCCCGGAGTGTCCACCAGCACGAGTCCGGAGGCGAGCAGCGCACGGGGCAGGCCGACCTCGACGTACGCCGGACCGCCGCCCGGCCGACGCCCGACGGCGCCGGACACGCCGGCCGCGACCTGGTCGAGCGCCAGGGGCGTCCGTTCGGCGAGCGTCGCCGCCGGCGCTCCCGCGGGGCGTCCGGCCGGTGGGGCCGGCGCCTGGACCATCGTGGCGCAGGCGGCCTCGGCGTGCTGCACCACGGTCGGCAGGAGGGTGGTGCGACCGTCACCGACCGGGCAGGCAGGCGCGTTGATGATCGCGTTGATGAGCTGACTCTTGCCCTGGTTCGGCTCGCCGACCACCAGGACCCGCAACGTCGGGTCGAGCAGTTGGGCACGCTTCTGCCGGACCGTCTGGAGCAGATCGCCGCGACCGTGTGTCGTGCACGTCCGGGCGATCTCGTCCAGTACGTCCAGCCAGATCCCCGCCATCACCGCACCAAGTGTGCGGATTTCGGCTCAATTAGCAAGAGGAGCCGGAGAGGAAACCGGGAAGGGCCGGGCCGCTCGACGCGACCCGGCCCCCCGCTTCCGACGGAAATTCCCGTCAGAGCAGACCGCCGGTGATGCCCAGCAACCCGTGATCCGACGAGGCGGGCCCCCCGTCGTGCGAGTCGCCGGTCACACCGTCGGTGAGCCCGCCGGTCACGTCACCGACCGTGCCGGTGACACCGGGAACGAGACTGTCCACGTGGTGCGTGACACCGCCCACCACGGACGGAACGTCCACCGGCGGCACCACGCCGCCGACGGTGCCGTCACCGAGGCCCAGGCCACCCAGGGTGTCGTGGACACCGAGGGAGCCGACGATGCCGTCGACCTGACCGTGCACGCCGGAGAGGACACCACCGGTGACATCGCCGCCGAGCACCGGGTCGGTGACGCCGAGCACGCCGGTCGGGTCCCCGACCGTCCCGGTCGCGCCGCCGAGCACCGGGTCCACGATGCCGTCGACCGGCTGCACCACGTCCGCGTCGAGCGTGTGCGCGACGTCGGCCACACCGGTCAGGTCGGTGTCGAGGCCGCTCGGCCCGACGCCCACGCCGATGCCCGGGAGCACGCTCACGCCGGCGGCGACGGTCGACGGGTCGACCGCGATGGCGCCGAGCACGCCGGCCTTGACGTCCACACCGGAGGGTGAGCTGGTGACGCTGATCTGCTGCGCCACGCTCTGCAGCTGGCCGACCACGTCGGTGGCGTCGGTCACCAGCGGGTCGAAGCCGAGCTGCCCGACCACCGGAGCCAGCGGCGCGAGGCCCGCGCCCGGCGCGTAGTCGACCACGAGCGGCACCACGTCCTGCACGTCGGCGGCGGTGATGTCGCTGAGACCCGCGGCGTGCAGCGCGCCCTCCGGGTCGAGGTCGAACGCCGACCGCGCGTCGGGGTTGGTCAGCAGGTCGAGCACGAAGTCGTGGAGGGTCTGTTGCGAGTCCATGTGCCGGTTCTCCTCGGATTGGCGTCGGCGACCGTCGTTCGTCGAGAGGAACGCTATGGCGGGGGGTCGGTCCCGGACATCGGGGCTGCGCCCGCAATCGATCACGCCGCGTTAGGGCATCGGTCGGCTCCGCCGTTAGGGGGACTGGGGGAAACCGTCCCGGTCAGATTAGGGTGCCGACCACGCAGTGATCTCTGGTACGAACGTAGGGGCCCGCGGGTTTCGCCGGGGGTGGGTCGCCGGGCAACGCCGACGCCATCGCCATCAGCCGGCCACTCGCGGAAAGAGAAGAGACGGATGCCGTACGTCCTGGGGATAGACATCGGAAGCACCAACACCGCCGCCGCCGTCGCTCGGCGGGACGGCCGGACCTGGACGCGTCCGGAGGCTGTCCCGCTGAACGCCGGCTCGCCGCTCGTACCGTCGGTGCTGCACCTGGCGGAGGACGGCGCGCTGCACATCGGCGGGCCCGCCACCGACGACGGCAGCCGTACCACCAGGGATTTCGTCCGTCGCATCGGCGACGACGTGCCCCTGCTGCTCGGCGGCGAGGCGTGCGCGCCGCAGACCCTCACGGCGGAGCTGGCAGCCTGGGTGGTGGAACAGGTGCACAGCGCGGAAGGCGGCCCGGCCGAGGCGGTCGTGCTCAGCCACCCGGCGAGCTGGCGGCCGTACCGACGGGAGCTGCTGCGCCGTGCGCTCGTCGACCTCGGGCTGCGCACGGTGACGCTGCTCCCCCGCACGGTCACGGTCGCGGAGAGTCACGCCGCGCGTGGCTTCGCGGGCACCACGGCGGCCGTCTACGCGTTGGGCGGCGCCAGCTTCGAGGCGGCCCTGGTACGGCGCACGCCGCGCGGCACCTACGAGACCTTCGGCACGCCGCAGGGTCTCGACCCGATCGGCGGCGCCGACTTCGACGAGCTGCTGGCCAGCCACGTCCGTACCGTGCTGTCCCGGGAGCTGGCCGCCATCGGGCGGCGGGACCACCACGCCGCCCTGCGCGGGCTGCCAGCCGAGTGTGACCGGGTCAAGCGGGCGCTGACCGTCGAGCCGACCGCCGACGTGGTGCTGAGCCTGCCGACCGGTCCGGCGCGCATACCGGTGACCCGCGCGCAGTTCGAGGCGATGATCCGCCCCACGGTGCAGGCCACCGTGGACCTCCTCCTGCGCACGGTGCACGGCGCCGGCCTGACGCCGACGCAGCTCGACGGGGTCCTGTTGGCCGGCGGCTCGACCCGCATCCCGCTGGTCAACGAGCTGATCAGCGCGGCGCTCGGTGTGCCGGTCGAGGTGGAGCCGGACGCTCAGCTCACCGCCGCGACGGGGGCGGCGAGCGCCGCCTGCCAGGTGGTGTCCCCCCGGCCACGCCCCCGACCCCCCGCCCCGGTCCGCGATCCGGCGCCGGTCTCGGACGGGGGCCGGGCGAGCATCCCGGCCCTGCGGCGACGGCGGGACCACGCCACCGTCCCGGGCGACCCTCCGCCCCGACCGCCGGTCCGGATCCTGCCCCTCGACCTGCCGAAGGCGTCCCGCCTGGCACTGACGCTCAGCCGGGGACGCGAAGGATGACCACAATGATCATGAAAGACCTCGTCGAGACTCGACTGGTGCTGGGCCGGGCGCCCAGGGCCCTGCTGGAAAGGGTCGTCGACGATCCGGTCACGCCCCTCACCGTCGGTCTGGCCGGTCCCGCCGGGCACGGCAAGACCGCCCTGCTCGCCGAGCTGACGCGCATCCAACAACGGGCCGGTGTCACCGTACGCACGGGCGCTCCCGCGCCCGGCGAGCCCGTCGACCCGGACGAGCTGATCCTGGTCGACGACGCGCACCTGCTCGACGACGAGCGGATCGCCGTGCTGCTGAGCCTGGTCGCCACCCGCCGGCACCGGCTGGTGGTCGCCCACCGCCCCTGGCCCCGGTCGGCGGCCCTCACCGAGCTGGTCGACACGCTGCGCCGGGACGGGCAGGCCGTGCTGCTCGGGCCGTTCACGCGGGAGCAGACGGCAGCCTGCGTCGCAGCCGTCCCCGAGTTGACCCAGCGCGCCGACCTCGTCGACTTCGTGCACGCGCAGACCGGGGGCGTCCCTCGCGACGTCGAGCGACTCACGCGCGGCCTGCGCGCGGCACCGAGCCTGACCACCGTCCCGGCCGAACCGCCCCGGTCCGTCGTCCTCGAATTCGCGCCGGAACTGGAGATCCAGCCCGCCCCCGTACGACGGCTGCTGCTCGCGGTCGCGGCCGGCGTACCGCTGCCGGTGGCCATGCTCGGCCCGCTCCTGGACCAGGAACCGGAGGCGGTCGACGAGCTGATCGCCACGACCCGGGCGGCCGGCCTGATCGGCGCGGACGGCCGGCTCACGCCACTGGTCCGCCGGGCCGTCACCACGCTCAGCCCGGCCACCGAGCGCAGCGCCCTCTGGCGTCGCCTCACCGAGTTGCAGCTCGCCCGGGGCGGCCCCGTGCTGCCGCTGGTCCGCTCGCTGCTCGCGGTGGGCGTCCTCGGCGACTGTCCGGCACCGACGCTGGCCGCTGCGGCGCAGGAGGCGCTTGCCGACGAGCCGGCCTTCGCCGCCGACCTGTTCGCCGCCGCCACGGCCGCCGGGCACCCGACCGGCGCCCGGCAGGCTCTCGCGGCCGCGCTCGCGGGCGACCTCGACGACGCGCTGCGCCTGGCGGACCGGCTGCTGACCACCGCCGACCCGGCGATCCGCGCCGAGGCGGCCGCAGTGGCCGCGACCGCGCTGGCGCACCGGGGCCACGCCGGCCGCAGCGTCGAGCTGTACCGGTGGTCGGGCATCGCCTCGTCGGTGGCCTTCGCCTCCGTGGGTGGGCTCGCCATCGGCGAACTGGCCGCCGCCGCGCCGCCCGTGGACGAGCCCGCCGGCGCGCCGCCCACCCTGCACGCCAGCGCCGCCCGGCTGATGGCCGACGGCGTACGCGAGAGCGTCACCGGGACGCCGAGCGCGGCGCTCTCGGCGCTCGTGCAGTCCGCCGCCCTGCTGGAACCGGACGGTCGGGCGGCCCTCCTGCCGGACAGCCCGGCGGCGCTCGCCGCGTTGACCGCCGTGCACTGCGGCGAGCTGGACATCGCCGAGCGGGTTCTGCACCGCGCACAGGCCGGCGGTGTCGGCGGCCCGCTGATGGCCCGCCGGCACCGGCTGTTGCAGGCCTGGATCCTCATGGTCCGGGGTCAGACGCTCACGGCCGCCGAACGCCTCGCCACGGTCACCGCCGACGAACGCCCGTTGGAATCCCGCGATCTGCTCTTCGCCGCCGCGCTGCGGATGGGCATCGCCCGGCGCACCAGCGACCTCGGCGCGCTCAAGCGGGGGTGGGGCCAGGCCCTGGAGGCGGTGGTCCGCCACGGGGTCGACCTGTTCACGCTGCTCCCGCTCGGCGAACTCGCCATCGCGGGCGCGCGGCTCGGTGACGTGGCCCGGCTGGCGCCCTACCTGCGGGAGGGCGATGCGCTGCTCGACCGACTCGGCACACCGACCCTGTGGAGCGTCCCGCTGCGCTGGAGCGGACTGCACGCCGCCATCCTGACCGGCGAGCCGGCGGCCGCCGACGACCATGTCGCCGCCCTGCTCGCCGCCGCCGAGCACAGCCGCTACGCCGGCGTGGTCGCCGCGGCGGCCGAGAGCTGGGTAGAGGTACTGCGGGGTGTGGTCGACCCGGTACGGGTCGAGGCCGCCGCCCGGGGCCTGCACGACACCGGACTGTGCTGGGACGGCGCCCGCCTCGCCGGGCAGGCCGCGATCCGCACCTCGGACCGGCGGGCGATGACCACCCTGCTCGAATGCGCCCGGGTCCTCCAGGGTCGGCCGGCCGCCCCGACCGGTGGGCAGCGGCCGAGCGACGGCGCGACCGCCACGCCGGCCGCCGCCGGCCCCACCCAGCAGGGGCTGAGCGACCGCGAGTACGAGGTGGCCGAGCTGGTGCTGGCCGGGCTGACCTACCGGGAGATCGGTGACCGGCTCTTCATCTCGGCCAAGACCGTGGAGCACCACGTGGCGCGCATGCGCAACCGGCTGCACTGCGCCAACCGGGCGGAGCTGCTGGCGTTGCTGCGGACCATGGTCGCCGACCGGGCCAGCGACGCCGCCGGACAGCCGTGGCCGCAGCGGTCGGCCCGATGAGCCGGCACATCGGACGGAGCGCCACGTGACGCGCGTACGACGCCCAGGGGTCCGGCTCGTCGCGGCCGCGGCGGTGCTGCTCACGCTGTGGTCGTACGCGGCCTATCTGACCGCCCAGGACGCCGTGGACCTGCTGCGGGTGCGTGCCCTGGCCGACACCCTGGGCCAGCCCATCGACCGGCTGGTGCTGAGCCTGCAGACCGAGCGCCGGGCGACCGCCGAGACGTTGGCCGGCGCCGCGCCCGCGCGGGCCACGCTGGCCGGGGCGCGGGCGGCGACCGACGTGGCGGCCGCGCAGGTCCGGGCATTCCCGGACGGACATGACCTGCGCCTGCTCAGCGCGGACGCGGTCCGCGACCGGGCCGACACCCTGATCCGGAGGCTGAACGGGCTCGGGGCGATCCGGTCCCGGGTGGACGACGGGCAACTCGACCAGGCCGCAGCGGTCGACGGGTACGACCAACTGGTCGACGCCGCCTTCGACGTGTACGGACCGGAGTGGGGCGCGTACGAGAGCAGGCTGGCGGTCGACACCCGCGCGGTGATCGCCCTGGCCCGCGCCCGTGAGCTGCTGGCCCGGGAGGACACCCTGGTCACGGCAGCCGTCGTGAGTGGTCGGCTGAGCACCGAGGAGCACCGCCGGCTGGTCGAGTTGGTCACCGTCCAGCGGTACGCGCGGGCCGAGGCCACGGCCGGCCTGCCCGCCGGCGGCCAGGGCGAACAGCAGCGGCTCGTGGCGGGTCCCGAGTTCGCGGGCCTGCTCGCCGTGGAGGACACGCTGCTGCGCACCGACCGGGCCGACGCGCTGCGCGGGATCAGCGCCAAGCAGTGGCGCACGGCGGCGGACACCGCCCTCGGCGCGCTGCACGAGCTGGTGACGACCACCGCCCGCGCGAGCGTCGAACGGGCCACCCCCGGAGCCGCGGTGATCGTGGGGCGGACCGGGGTGGTGGTCGGTCTCGGGCTGATCGCCGTCCTGGCGGTGCTGCTGGGCTGGGCCAGGGCCGTCCGGCGCGAACCCGGGCACGAAGCCCCGCCGGGCGCCGACCAGCGCCGGCACGAACCGCCGGCCGTACCCGTCGACCCCGCGCCGCCCGTCGCCGAGGACGGCGGCGGTCAGCAGGGCGCCGGGCCGACGCGGGAACGTGGCGCCATCGAGCTGTTCCTGGGGATCACCCGGCGCAACCAGGTCCTGCTCCGCGATCAGCTCGACCTGCTCGACGCGATGCAGCGGCGGGAACACGACGCCTCGGAGGCCGACGAGCTGTTCCAGCTCGACCACCTCACCACCCGCATCCGCCGCAACGTGGAGAAGGTGATCACCCTCGCCGGGGCGCGGCCCGCGCGCCGTTGGCGACGCCCGGTCCCCCTGCTCGACGTGACGCGCGGCGCGGTCGCCGAGGTGCCGGAATATCACCGGGTGCTGGTGGCGCCACACTGGCCGTGGTCGCTCGCCGGTCCGGCCGTCACGGACGTCGTACACCTGCTGGCCGAGCTGATCGAGAACGCCCTGTCCTTCTCGAACACGGACACCACGGTCCGGGTCACCGGCGAGCACCGGCCGCACGGCTGCGCGGTCGTGGTGGTCGACGACGGCCCCGGCTTCGACGCCACCGCGCTCGACGAGGCGAATCGCCTGCTCGCCAGCCCGCCGAGCGACCCGCCCAGCGACGCCGGAGGGCTGTACGCGGTCGCCCTGCTGGCCGCCCGGTCCGGTGCCCGGGTCATCCTGCGGCCGAGCCGGCGCGGCGGGACGGCGGCGATCGTGCACCTGCCGGCGGAACTGGTCACTGTGACCGGCGGCCCGGCCGCGACGGCCCCGGGGCCCGCGTACCGGCCGATCCCCGGGGCGGTCGAGGCGCCCGGCGCGGGGCCGACGGGCAGCGCCGACGGGCTGCCGATGCGGATCCGCCAAACCGGGCCGACCGTGCCCGGCCCCGGCAACGCCGGCCCCGAGACCGTCGAGCTGCCGATCACGAGAACAACGAGGAGACATCGATGACGCACGCAGTGGTCACCGAGGACAGCCTGACCGGCGCGCTGGACCGCCTGGTCGACCGGGTACGCGGTGCGGAGTTCGCCGTGGTGCTCTCCCCGGACGGGCTCCCGCTCGGCGGTTCCCGGCAGGTGGAGGCGAAGCTGGCCGAACAGATCTCCGGGATCGTGGCCGGCCTGTTGGCGCTGGGACTGGCCGCCACCCGGACGTGCGACGCGGGCGGGCTGCGCCAGATCGTGGTGCAGATGTCGCGGGCGTTCCTGTTCGTCGCCACCATCTCGAACGGGACCATCCTGACCGTGCGGATCTCCGGCGACGAGGTCGAGGTGGGCGACATGGCGTACGAGGTCGCGCTCTTCGTCGGGCAGGCCGAACGACACCTGCCGATCCGCCTCGAGACCGCCTCCGCGGCGAGGAGCGGAGACTCTGGTGCCCAGCGCCGGCTCCGCTGACGAGGCGTGGTACGACGACGACGCCGGCCCGGTCGCCCGTCCGTACACGATGACCGGTGGGCGTACGACGCCCGAGCGCGGCCGGTTCGACCTCATCTCGCTGGTCGTCGCCCGGCGGTCGGCGACATCGCCCACGTCGCTCTTCCCCGAACAGGCGCGGATCGTCGAGCTGTGTCACCATCCAGTGTCGGTGGCTGAGGTCAGCGCCGAGCTGGATCTGCCCCTGGGGACAGTCCGGGTCCTCCTCGGTGACCTGCTGGGGGCGGGGTTGGTCGAGACGCACGAACCGCCGTCGCTGTCGGAGCTGCCGTCGCAGGAGCTGCTCGAGTCGATACTCGTCGGGCTGCGCGCCCTGTGACCGTTCGGGTGCCACCGCGACCCAGCGGTCGCGGGCGGGCGTCCGGTGACGAAGTGAAGGGGAGACAGGCAGTGCCGGCAACACCGCCGCAGCCACGGCGTACTGTGGCGATCATTCTGCTGGACCGGATCGTGGCCGCCGCCGCAGCCGTACGGCGGGTGGTCACCGGCCAGGCCGACGTGTCGCGGGCCACCTGGGTCGCCGTACTCGCGGCGCTCGGGGTGGTGGTGGCGACGGTGGTCTCGATCGTCAGCGTGGTGCGTACTCCGGAGCAGCTCGCGCCGGTGACCCTCGACGCGCCGCCGTCGGTGGACCAGTTGGGCACGCCCGGCCCCGGTACGCCCCGAGGGCAGGCACGTCCGGCCGCCACCAGCCCGACCACTGCCGGGTCGCCCTCGGCGAGCGCCGCGCCGCCACCCGTCGAGCCGTCGACGAGCGCGCCGACCGCGACCCCCTCGTCGGCCTCGCCGACCCCGGCCGCCCTCGCCGCCGACTTCGCCATCGAGGACAAGGCGCTGCTCAGCTACGGCGCGACCGTGACGATCAGCAATCCGGGTCCGGTGCCGGCGACGCGCTGGACGCTGGCCATCACCCTGCCGCGGGAGTCGCTGCGGGTCAGCGCGGTGGAGGGCGCGCGGGCCACCCAGGAGGGCGCGGTGTGGACGTTCGTGCCGGACGGCAGCGTGGGGCAGGTGCCGGGCAGCGCCTCGACGCGGGTGACCTTCCGGGTGAACGGCGCGGCGGTCGGCGCGACGCCGACGGCGTGCACGATCGACGGGATCGCCTGCGGCGGCCTGTCGAACTGAGCCCCCGCAGGCGGCGCGGACCCGGTGGCGAGCATCGCTCATGCTGAAGGGGTGATTCGCTTCGTCCTGAACGTCCTGTGGCTCATCTTCGGTGGTGGCCTCGTGCTGGCGATCGGCTACGGCTTCGCCGCGCTGATCTGCTTCCTGCTGGTGGTCACCATCCCGTTCGGCGTCGCCGCGCTGCGCCTCGCCGTCTACTCGCTGTGGCCCTTCGGTCGCACGCTGGTGCCGAAGCCCGGCGCGGGCGTCGGCTCCGGGCTGGCGAACGTGCTCTGGGTGCTGCTGGCCGGTTGGTGGCTCGCCCTGTCCCACATCCTCGCCGGCATCGCGCTCTGCGTGACGATCATCGGGATCCCCTTCGGCATCGCCAACTTCAAGCTGGTCCCGGCCGCCTTCTGGCCGCTGGGCCGGGAGGTCGTCGAAGCGCCGTGACCGTCGCCGGGTCGCCCGCTCGCGCGGCGGGCGACCCGGTCGGGGCGGCCGGCGTCGATAGTGGACAATCCGTTTCATCCCGACGGACCCCTCGATTGGAGCCTGGCATGGCCGGCCCGGACGCCGAACTCACCGCGACGCTTCAGCCCGACGTGCCGCACGCGGCGCGGATCTGGAACTACTGGATGGGCGGCAAGGACAACTTCCAGTCCGACCGGGCGGCCGGTGACGCGGTCGCCGAGGTCTACCCGGAGATCGTCGTGATGGCGCAGCAGTCCCGCCGCTTCCTGGTGCGGGCGGTCCGGTACCTGGCCGCCGAGGCCGGCATCCGGCAGTTCCTGGACATCGGCACCGGCCTGCCGACCATGCAGAACACCCACGCGGTCGCCCAGGGCATCACGCCGGACGCGCGGATCGTCTACGTCGACAACGACCCGATGGTCCTCGTGCACGCCCGCGCTCTGCTGGCCAGCACGACCGTCCAGGGCGTCACGACGTACGTGCCGGCCGACTACCACGACCCGGAGACCATCCTCGCCGAGGCGGCGCGGACCCTCGACTTCGACCAGCCGATCGCCGTCATGTTCATGGGCGTGCTGGGGTACGAGCCGGACCTGGAGGTGGTGCGCTCGATCGTCGGGCGCACGATGGGCGCGACCGCGTCCGGCAGCCACCTGGTGCTCTGGGACGGCACGAACACCAGCCCGGAGGTGGTCTCCGGCGCGCAGCGGCTGGCCGAGAACGGCGGTGTCCCGTACATCCTGCGCAGCCCGGAGGACCTCGCCGGCTGCTTCTCCGGGCTGACGATGGTGGAGCCCGGTCTCGTGCCGATCCCGCTGTGGCGGCCGGACGAGGCCGACGCCCGGGGTATCGACGCCTACGGCGCGGTGGCCCGCAAGCCCTGACCGACGCCGACCCCCGGGTACATCGCCCGGATCAGCGCGCGCAGGTCAGCGTCAGCCCGGCCGGCGGCGCGCTGGCCGTCGCGAGCAGCCCGAACGTCGTCACCCCGTCCGGCGCCAGCGTCCCGTTGTACGGTGCGTTGCGCACCACCACGTCGGCGCCGGCCGGGTCGACGACACCGCCCCACACCGCCTGGATCCGCTCGTCGCCGGTCCAGCGCCACGACACGCGCCACTGGTCCAGGGGCTCCGTGCCGACGTTGCGGACCGTCACCGTGGCGACGAATCCGGTGCCCCAGCGGGAGTCGATGGTGGCGGTCGCCCGGCAGGACGTCAGCGGGGCGGTCCGGCCGGATCCACCGAAGTACGGCTCCCACCGGCCGTCGGAGTCGCGGAACCCGAACCAGTACTCGGTGTCGGGCGTCAGTCGGTCGAAGGTGACGCGGCCGTCGCGCTCGGGGCCGGAGACCGCCTCCGCGGCCGGGTTCCGCCAGCCGAGGGCGTCGTCGCGGCTCGCGAAGAGACCGACGGTGATCGGCGGCCGGTAGCCGCACGGTGGGGCGAGCACGATCGAGTAGGCGATGGTCAGGCTGGTGGTGGTGGCCGCGAACACCCGGCCGGCGATCGGGGCGGCTGGTGGGCAGGCCGGCGTGGGCGTGGGTGTCGGCGCTGCCGTGACCGACGCGGTGGGCGTCGACGCCGCCTGGGCGACGCCTGTCGACGCGGCCCAGGCGGTGATGGCGATGGTCGTGAGAGCCAGGAAGATGCGGCGCATCCGTACCTCCGAGAAACCGTCGCCGTCGCGGCCACGGGTGGGCGGCCGGCCGTACGGATCCGGACGTGCGTGGCGGCCGCCCGACGGCGATCGGCATGCGGCCGCTGACGGGGACTGCCCGGGCGCGGGTGGTGGGGCCACCTCGCGCGTCCCCGACTCCGGAGCAGGGGTCGACCACGCCGGCTCCCGAGCGCGGCCGAACCACAGCATCGCATTCGACGAATGTCGATACAAGCGCGTGTCGCGAGCCCGTCGGACGCCCGCCGCCCATCCGTCGCCGCGCGGACACGCGCCGGGCCCCGGAATCGACGATCATCCATAGCGGTCTGTCAATTCGACGTGGGAGACAGCATGCGCGACAAGAGCACCACGATCCGGCGGTTGACGAGGGGACTGGCGGCGGCGGCCACGCTGGTGGCACTGACGCTCACCCCGCTCACGATGCCGCAACCCGCCACCGCCGCGGTCAGCCGGGCCGAGCTGGCCCTGCGCTGGGCGCCCATCCACTACCAGGACGTCGACGCCACGGGCACGCACGCCCTGGGCGGCCGGAGTGACTACATCACCGCCGTGGACTTCGACGGCGACCTGAACGGGCGCAACAACTGGGACCGCGTCGGCACGTCCGGCACGTCGCTCGCCGCGCACGTGTACTACTCCGTGGTGGAGACCAGCACGCACTGGTACATCACGTACCTGTTCTTCCACCCCCGGGACTGGACCGACCACCCGTTCTTCGAGACCGAGCACGAGAACGACGGCGAGGGCGTCCTCTTCGCGATCGAGCGGGACGGCTCCGCGTACGGCGTCCTGCGCGGGGCGGTCACCGTCGCGCACAGCGACTTCTACTCGTACACGCCCGCCGGCAGCACCTGGACCAGCGGCCGGGAGAGCGTCGACGGCACCCTGCAGTTCCAGTCCTCGCCGCACGACTCCTTCACGCATCCGGTCACCGCACAGGAGGCGCAGGGCCACGGACTGAAGGCGTACCCGCAGTACGCCATCAACGGCGACGGCCTGGTCTACTACCCGTCCACCGTGGCCGAGACGCCGGAGAGCGGCGACGACCGCGACGTCCGTTACCAGCTCGTCGACATCTTCGCCGCCGGCGGCCTGTGGGCGCAGCGGGCCAACGCGAACCTCTTCGCCAGCCTGGGCACCTTCGCCGGCGACACCTCCGGCGACTGCGGCTCGGGCACCTGGAGCTGCTCGTCGAACTCCGCGAACGCCCCCTGGGGCTGGGACGACGGTAACGACGTGCCCGCCCGTGGCGAGTTGGCCAGCGACCCGGCGAAGCTCTCGGTCGAGTACTTCACCGTTCCGGCCGGATTGGCGCGGAGCTACAGCTACAACCCGTACGCCACTGCCGCCGCAGCGTTGGCCGAGGCGGCCCGCACGGCGCCGCCGACCGTCGACTGACCCGATCCGCGCGGGTGCGCGGCCGACCCGTTCGGCCGCGCACCCACCCCCGCCGGCGGTCGCGCCACATCGGATCGGCACGTAGCCTGCGCAGATGCGACACACCCTCGCACCGGACGACAAGACCCTGCACGGCCACTTCTCCCCCGACCTCACGCCGGTGCTCACCATCGACCCCGGCGACACGGTCACCTACCGCACCCTGGACTGCTGGTGGTCGGCCGGCCCATATCCGGGCGGCGCGAACCGGGACCGCCCCCGGGTCCCGCAGCGCCGGTCCGACGACGGGCACGCGCTCGTCGGACCGGTCGCGGTCCGCGGCGCCCGCGCCGGTCAGACCCTTGAGGTACGCGTCGACGCGATCGTCCCCGCCACCTGGGGCACGACGGTGGCGGGCGGGTGGCCGAGCGCCTTCAACGAGCGGTACGACGTCGAGTCGACACAGGTGGTGCACGCCTGGGAGCTGGACCCGGCGACGATGACCGGCCGCAACCAGCACGGCCACACGGTGTCGCTGCGTCCCTTCATGGGGGTGCTCGGCATGCCGCCGGCGGAACCGGGGCGGCACTCCACCACCCCGCCGCGCGACTGCGGCGGCAACCTGGACTGCAAGGACCTGACCGCCGGCAGCACCCTGCTGTTGCCGATCCCGGTGGACGGAGCGCTGTTCTCGGTCGGGGACGGGCACGCCGCGCAGGGCGACGGCGAGGTCGGCGGCACGGCGATCGAGTGCCCGATGGACGAGGTGACGCTGACCTTCGACGTCCGCGACGACTTCCCGGTCACCGGCCCGGTGGCCCGTACCGCCGACGCCTGGCTGACGCTGGGCCTGGGCGCCTCCCTGGACGAGGCGACGTTCCGGGCTCTGGAGCAGATGCTGACCCTGCTGCAACGGCTGCACGGTCTCAGCCGACCGGACGCGGCGGCGCTGGCCAGCGTCGTCGTCGACGTCCGGGTGACCCAGATCGTCAACCAGACCGTCGGGGCGCACGCGGTGCTGCGCGACGACGCCCTGCGCTGAGCGGGCGCATCCGGCGGTCGGCGCGACTCACGCCGACCGGACGGGGCGCGCCCCCGCGAGTCGTCAGCGCAGCCGGCGGGCCGTGAACCGGGCCGGCGGCTCGGCGATGGCGTCCTGCGCCGCGATCAGCTGGATCTCCCGGGTGCCCGCCGCGAGGGTCGCTTCGAGGACGGTGAAGACGGAGGAGACCGTCCGCTCCAGCGCCGTGGCCGGCGAGCCGGTGGTCGACAGGTGCGCCAGGTACAGCGCCGCGGTGACGTCGCCCCCGCCGTTGGGGTTGATCGGCAGCAGCGGGGTGGTCACCGCCCAGGCGCCCTCGTCGGAGACCGCCACCACCTCCAGCGAGCCCGTCGGCGCGTCGTCGTGCAGCACGCTGGTCACCAGGACGTGCCGCGGCCCGGTGGCGCGGACGACGTCGACCGCGTCCAGCACCTGCGCGAGGGTCGTGGTCGTACGACCGGCCAGGAAGTCCAGCTCGAAGTGGTTCGGCGTGATGATGTCGGCGCGCGGCACGACGGTGTCGCGCAGGTACTCCGGGATGCCGGGCCGGACGAACATCCCCCGGCCGACGTCGCCCATCACCGGGTCGCAGCAGTACACGGCCGCCGGGTTGGCGGCCTTGACCTGGGCCACGGCGTCCAGGATCACGGCACCCATCGCCGGGTCGCCCTGGTAGCCCGACAGCACGGCGTCGGCGCTGCCGAGAACGCCCCGGTCGGCGATGCCCGCGATCACCTCGGCCACGTCGGCGGCCGCCAGCAGCGGGCCGCGCCACGCGCCGTACCCGGTGTGGTTGGAGAAATGGACGGTCAGCACCGGCCACACCTCGTGCCCGAGACGCTGAAGGGGGAAGACCGCCGCCGAGTTGCCGACGTGACCGTAGGCGACCGACGACTGGATGGACAGGATCTGCACGGACCCATCATGGCCGCCGGGAACGGCGCGGAACGCGCGGGCCACCGATTCTGTCGGCTGGCCCACTGCGGTCCGCCCGGCCGCTGGACACCACACGGCAGTCGGGGGCGGCCCGGACCGCCGACGTCCGGGCCACCCCTTCGTGCCGCGCGGTCAGCCGCCGAGGCTCGCCGCGGCCGAGGCGATCGACGAGGCGAAGTAGCTCACCTGGGTGTAGACGCCCGGGTAGTTGGGCCGGGCGCAGCCGTTGCCCCAGCTGACGATGCCGACCTGGATCCAGGCGTTGCTGGCGTCGCGGCGGAACATCGGGCCGCCCGAGTCGCCCTGGCAGGTGTCGGTGCCACCGCTGGCGTAGCCGGCGCAGATCTCCTCGGCCGGGATGAGGTCGCCGCCGTAGTTGGAGTTGCAGGTGGAGTCGCTGACGAATGGGACGGTGGCCTTGAGCAGGTACCGCTGCTGGCTGCCACCCTCGCGCGCCGCGCCCCAGCCGGCGACGGTGAAGGTGCCGCTGTCGTACGCGGTCGTGGTGGCGATCTTCAACGTGCTCAGCCCGGTGACGGGGGTGGCCAACCGGATCAGCGCCCAGTCCTTGCCGTTGCCGTTGTAGCCGGGCGCCCGGTAGACGTAGTTGGACCGGACGGTGATCCGGCTGGACGACTGGAGGTCCACCACCCCGAGGGTCGCGGTGATGCTGGTGTTGGTGCCGGTCGCGCCCACGCAGTGTGCGGCGGTGAGCACCAGCCGGGAGCTGTAGAGGGCCCCGCCGCAGCCCATCGAGAGCCGCACCATGAACGGGAACTCGCCCTGGGCGGCGCGGGTGCCGCCGACCACGTTCGGCGTGACGGGACTGTCGGCCGCGGCGGGCGCCGCGAGGGTGAGGCTGGCCGCGGCCAGCGCGGCGGCCACCAGGCCGGTGAGGGTACGCCAGCGAACCATCGATTCCTCCGCTTCGGTACGGCACGCCTCGTGAGCGCACCTGATCGATAGCGGCAATCGTATTGATGGGAATGGATTTTGCGGGTCATCCCCTCTGGGTCGTACCCCGGCGTTATGGATCGCCAGACGTCGCGGTCCCACCCACAGCGACGCCCACGGGCGGCCACGAGGCTGACCACGGCGGCGACCGACGGCACGGTGTCAGCCCACGTCGGCGGGGCTGTCAGCGACGTGTCGGGGCCGTGTCAGGCGCACCGCGCACGCTGGTCGGCATGACAACCGACCTGGTGATCGAGGCCGAGGGCCTCGTCAAGACCTTCGGGAAGACGAGGGCGCTGCAGGGCGTGGACCTCGCCGTGCCCCGGGGAACGGTGCTCGGGGTGCTCGGCCCCAACGGCGCCGGCAAGACCACGGCCGTCCGCATCCTCTCCACCCTGCTGACCCCGGACGCCGGAAGCGCCCGGATCGGCGGCTTCGACGTCGTCCGCGACGCCGGGCGGGTCCGGCAGCGGATCGGCCTCACCGGTCAGTACGCCTCGGTCGACGAGGACCTGACCGGGCGGCAGAACCTGGAGCTGTTCGGCACGCTGCTGGACCTCGGTCGCGCCGGGGCCCGGCGGCGGGCCACCGAGCTGCTCGAGTGGTTCGACCTGACCGAGGCCGCCAACCGACCTGCCAAGACGTACTCCGGGGGCATGCGGCGGCGGCTCGACCTGGCCGCCAGCCTCGTCGGCTCACCGGAGGTGATCTTCCTGGACGAGCCGACGACCGGGCTGGACCCGGCCAAGCGCGAGGACATGTGGGACGTGGTCCGGTCGCTGGTGACCAACGGCTCGACGGTGCTGCTCACCACGCAGTACCTGGAGGAGGCCGACGCGCTGGCCGACGCGATCACGGTGATCGACCACGGTCGGGTCATCGCGCACGACACGCCGGACGGTCTCAAGCGCATCGTCGGTGGGCAGACCCTCGAAGTCCGGCCGTCCGACCCGGGGCAGCTTCCCCGGACCGCCGCGATCCTGACCGAGGTCGGCTCGGGCGGGCAGGCCGACGAGATCCGCAAGGGTGTCCTCGCCGTGCCGGTCGCCGACGACACGGCGCTCACCGAGAGCGTCGCGCGCCTGGCCTCCGCCGGCGTCGCCGTCACCGAACTCTCCCTGCACCTGCCCAGCCTCGACGAGGTGTTCTTCACCCTCACCGGGCGTACGGCATCCGAGGACGACACCACTTCCCGTACGGAGGTAGCGGCATGAGCACCCTGTTGGGCGCACCACCCACGACGGGCCCGGCGCTGTCGGCGGCAGCGGTGAACCCGCGACCGTTCCGGCTCGTGCGGCACTCGTTGGCGCTCGCCAAGCGCAGCCTCATCAAGACGTGGCGTACGCCCGAGGCGCTGATCGACGTCACGCTGCAACCGGTGCTGTTCCTGGTCATCTTCGTCTACATCTTCGGCGGGGCGGTCGCCGGCTCCACCCATGACTACCTGCAGTTCCTGCTGCCCGGCATCCTGGCGCAGACCATCGCGACCGGTGCGATCGCGATCGGCGTGAACCTCAACACCGACATCGCCAAGGGCATCTTCGACCGGTTCCGGTCACTGCCGGTCCCCCGCTCCGCACCGCTGGTCGGCGCGGTCCTCGGCGACGTCGTCCGGTACGTGATCGTCACGGTCTCGACCCTCGCGATCGGCTACCTGATGGGCTTCCGGATCGACACCGATCCGTTCCGGGCCATCGCCGGCTGCGTGCTCGCGGTGCTGTTCGCGCTCTGCCTGAGCTGGCTGCCGGTCTGGGTGTCGATGAAGGTGCGCACCCCGGGCGCCGTGCAGGGTCTGATGTTCGCCCTGATCATGCCGCTGAGCTTCGGGTCGAACGTGTTCGTGGGCACCGACACCCTGCCCGGCTGGATGCAGGCCTTCGTGAAGGTCAACCCGATGACCCACCTGGTGGCCTCGGTACGCGGTCTGTTCCTCGGCACCCCGCTCGACGCGCACGTCTGGTGGACCCTCGCCTGGTGTGCGGGCTTCGTGGCGGTGTTCATGCCGATGGCGCTGCGCGCCTACCGCAGGAAGGTCTAGGGCGCGCTACAGCAGGTCGTCCATCAGGGCGCGGATGCGGGCGACCGCGACGGCGACCGGGCGCTCGCGCCACGTGGCCAGCAACTGCTCACGCCGACTCTCGTCCCCGAGGGCGGCGGTGAGCTGTTCGCCCTGCCCGGCGGGGAGGAACATCTCCATGTGCGTGCCGATCCGCCGGGCGATCGCGAACAGTTCACGGGCGGTCTCGACGTCACCCCGACTGGCGGCGAGTTCCGCCCCGCCCGACGCCCACGCGCCGATCACCGGCAGGTCCCGCGACGTCAGCGCGTCGTCGCGGGCGGCGGACAGCAGCGAGGCGGCGCGGGCGTCGGCCGCACCGCCGGTGTCCTGCCGGGCGTGGGCCACCCGCAGGTAGAGCACCGCCGCCGCGGTCCGAAGCATCACCCGCGGCTGCGGCGGCGGTCCGGTCCAGTCCACGAGGGTACGGGTCACGTCCTCGGCGCGGGCGAGCGTCTCGTCGTACCGCTCGCGCCGCCAGGCGAGCTGAGCCAGGCCGAGCAGCGCCTGCGCGATGTCCACCTGCTCGGCCTGACCCGAGCGGGCCATCTCCCCCAGGCGCCGCTCCGCCTCCTCGTCACCGGTCAGGGCGAGGTGGACGTCGAGGCGCACCCGTACCGACCGCGCGTCCTGCTGGGCCCCGATCATCTCCATGTGACGGACGCTGCGCGTCAGCCACTCGGCCGAGCGTTCCTCCAGCCCGGGAAGCAGGAACTGCCCCACGGCGCCCGCCGCCATCGCCATGCCCCAGTGGTCACCGGCGACCTCGAACCGGTGGTACGCCTGCTCGGCGTCCTCGATCGACGACTCCGGCAGGCCGCCGTTCTCGCGTACCGCCGCCCGCGCGAAGAGCCCGAGCCCCTGCACGTACGGGTCCGGGTGGGAGATCAGCTCGCCCGCGCTCTTGAGACTCTCCTGCACGTCGGCCGTGTCGAAGCCGGGCAACGCCGACGCGAGCGCCGTCATCCTCGGTGACACCTCGGCGGGCCGTTCGCTCAGGAGGGTGCCCAGCGCCCGCCGGGCGAGCACGGCCGGCCGCAGGTCGGCGCTGATGCCGGCGTTCACTCCGATCAGCAGGCAGGTCCAGGCGAGCCGGTCGCCGTCCGGCAGCGGTCGGCCGCTGGCCCGGCCGCCCAGGATCGCCGATCGCCGCCGCCGACGCGGGTCGTCCACGTGCAGCAGCGAACGCGCCCAGGCGAGGACCTCCAGGTGCAGGCCGCGCACCGTCCAGAGGTGCAGCAGCGCGGTGGCGACGTCGACGACCGCCGGCTCGTCGTCGTGGCCCAGCGCCCAGCGCAGGGCGGCCAGCAGGTTGTCCTGCTCGGTCGCGCAGCGGTCGAGCGCCGCGACCTGCTCCGGGCCGAGAAGGCGGTCGGCGAGCACCACGGCCTCGTTCCGGGCCCACCCGGTGAGGCCGGCCATCGCCACGTCCCGGTCGCCGGACGCGCCCAGCCGGGCCTCGCCGTACTCACGGACGGTCTCCAACATCCGGTAACGCGGTGGCCCGTCGGCCTCGACCAGCGTCAGCAGGGACTGTTCGACGAGCGTGGCAAGGCCACGACGGACGTCCGGCGTACCGGCGACCGCGGCGGCGAGGTCGGCCGTGAACGGCGCCGGGATGACGGCGACCCGTTCCAGCAGCGCCCGGTCGTCGGGAGCGAGCAGTTCACGGCTCCAGTCGACCATCGCCCACAGGCTGGCGTGGCGTTCCGGCAACCCGCGCAGCGCGTCGTCGAGCAGGGCGAACCGGTCGGTCAACCCGGCGAGCACGTCGTCGATCGGCATGTGCCGCAGCCGCGCGGCGGCCAGTTCGAGGGCCAACGGCAGATTGTCCAGCCGGTTGCACAGCGCCAGAGCGCGCGCGGTGTCCCAGGTCGGCACCGCGCCACCGGCCCGTGCCCGGGATTCGACCAGCCCGAGCGCGTCGGCGTCCGGCAGGGCGGTCAGGCGGTGGACCCGCTCGCCGGCCAGGCCCAGCGGGGCGCGACTGGTCGCGAGGACCGCCACCTCCGAGGCCGCCACCGCGAGCAGGTCGGCGACGACGGTGGCGACCGCGTCGAGGACGTGCTCGCAGTTGTCCAGCACGACCAGCCCGTCGAGGTCCGGCGCCAGAGCGCGCAACCGCTCCTCGGGGCTGAGCACCCGGCGTTCGAGGCCCAGGTTGCCGCCCGTGGACGAGGTGTCGGCGCCGCCGAGCGCCGTGAGCACGGTGGGCAGCACCTCGTCGGGCGAGCGCAGGCCGGCCAGCTCGACCACCCGTACCGCCCGCCCGGACGCCGCCGCGCGTCGGGTCACCTCGGCCGCGAGGCGGGTCTTGCCCGCGCCGCCGGAGGCCACGATCGTCACCAGGGCCGACTCGTCGAGCGCCTCGTCCAGCGCCTCGACGTCCCGCTCGCGCCCCACGAGGGCGGTCATCGGCCGGCGCCACGCGGCGGGCAGGACGATCCGCGCCGGCGGACGGGGCGGCGCGACGACGGCCGGCGCGGTGAGCTCGCCGCGCAGCAGCGCCAGGTGGGCCTGGGTGACCACCGGGGACGGGTCGGTGCCGTAGCGGTCGGCGAGGTCGTCGCGGAGACGTTCGACCACCTCCAGCGCCTCCGCCTCCCGCCCCTGAGCGGCGAGCACCCGGACCAGCAGGGCGGCGGACGGCTCGTCCGGGGGCGTCCGCGCGGCCAGCCGGCGCAGGTCGGCCTCGTCGTACGGTCCCGCGCCGGCGAGCGCCGCCTCGGCACGCAACGCGGCGACGTCGGCGAACAGGCGCGCGTCGTCCGCGCCGGCGATCTCCGGCACCTCGGGGAAGAGGGCACGGGCCCGGTCGGCCGCGTCGCGGGCCGCGCGCCCGTCACCGGCCCGCAGGGCGACCCGACCGCCCTCGACGAGCGCCCGTGCCTCGACCGCGTCGACGGTGACCTCCTCGGCCGGGAGGCGGTATCCCCCCGGCACGGCCACCACGGGCAGCCCGAGACGGCGTACGCGGGACACGAGCGCCTGCACGGCTCCGGTCGCGTCGTCCGGCGGGGCGCCGTCCCACACCGCGTCCACGAGCAGGCTGGTGGAGACCGCCCGCCCGCGCGCGTCGACGAGCGCGCGGAGCACCGCGGCCAGCCGCTCGCCCCGGACCGGCCGGCCGTCGACGGCGAGGGGACCGAGGATGGTGATCTGCACGGGACCAGCATCCCCCACGCGCACCACCGGACCGAGCAGGGTGCCCGACGGCGTGAGGTGCGTCCGGGACGCCGCGGTGCGTACAGTTTCGGGTCGGACTTGAGGTGGGCCGGGGAAATCCGGCACCGGAAACGGGACGAGACAACGACGCATGACGGTGGACAACATTCCCGACAACGTTCAGGACGGCATCGACCGGCAACGGCTGGAGACCTGCCTGAGCGTGTTCGAGGCGTTGGAGGCCCTTCCTCCCGACCACCCGGACGTGGTGCGGGTGCAACGGGCCACCGCGAGGCTCTACAAGGTGATCAAGCAGCGGCGCCGTGAGGAGCGGCGGGACGCCATCCTGGCGGCCGATCGCGCGGTGACGGAGGCCACGGCCACCGGCGCGCCGGGCCGGATCGACGACGAGACCCAGGGCATCCCCCTCGCCTCGCCCACCGCCGGCGCGACGGCGGGATTCCTGCACAACCCGCGCGGCTGCTACATCTGCAAGCAGCGCTACCGCGAGGTGGACGCCTTCTACCACCAGCTCTGCCCGTCCTGCGCCGCCCTGAACCGGGAGCGGCGGGACGCCCGTACGGACCTGACCGGTCGGCGCGCGCTGCTCACCGGCGGGCGGGCGAAGATCGGCATGTACATCGCGCTGCGGCTGCTGCGCGACGGCGCGCACACGACGGTGACGACGCGGTTCCCGCACGACGCGGTCCGCCGGTTCGCCGCGATGCCCGACAGCGCGGACTGGCTGCACCGCCTGCGGATCGTCGGTATCGACCTGCGTGACCCGGCGCAGGTGATCGCCCTCGCCGACTCGGTCAGCGCCCAGGGTCCCCTCGACATCCTGATCAACAACGCGGCGCAGACGGTCCGCCGCTCACCCGGGGCGTACGCCCAGCTCGTCGCCGCGGAGGCCGCGGCCCTGCCGGACGGCCCGCTGCCGGAGCTGATCACGTTCGCCAAGCCGGCCGGCTCGGGCGGCGCGCTCACCGCCGGGTCGGAGTCGACGGCGCTCACTCCGCACGCGCTCACCGCGCTGGCGTTGACCAGCGGTTCGGCCTCGCCGGAGCGGATCGCGGCGTCCACCGCCATCGACGCCGGCGGTCTCGTGCCGGACCTCGACCCGGTCAACAGCTGGGTGCAGCGGGTGCAGGAGGTCGACCCGGTCGAGCTGCTGGAAGTGCAGTTGTGCAACGTGACCGCGCCGTTCGTGCTGGTCAGCCGACTACGCCCGGCGATGGCCGCCGCGCCGGCCCGCCGCAAGTACGTGGTGAACGTCTCGGCGATGGAGGGTCAGTTCGGTCGTGGCTACAAGGGGCCGGGGCACCCGCACACCAACATGGCCAAGGCCGCGTTGAACATGCTGACCCGCACCAGCGCCCAGGAGATGCTGACCGACGGCATCCTGATGACCAGCGTCGACACGGGTTGGATCACGGACGAGCGGCCGCACCCGACGAAGATGCGCCTGGCCGACGAGGGGTTCCACGCCCCACTGGACCTGGTGGACGGCGCGGCCCGGGTGTACGACCCGATCGTCCGCGGCGAGCAGGGCGAGGACCTGTACGGATGCTTCCTGAAGGACTACGCGCCGTGCGCCTGGTGAACGACGCTCGACGAGGAGAAACACATGTCATCTGACCAGTGGCCGACGCTTGACGAGCTGCAGCGCGAGGAGAACGAGCTGGAGCTCGCGGGCCTGACCGAGACCGACGCGTACGAGCTGGGCGTGCGGGCCGTCACCGCCGCCGCGGAACGAGGGCTCCCGATCTCCGTAGGTGTGTGGCGGACCGGACGGCAGCTCTTCCACTGTGGCCTGCCCGGATCGACGGCGGACAACGACGCCTGGCTACGCCGCAAGGGACGGGTGGTGATGCGGTTCGAGCACTCGTCGCTCTACATGGCCCGGCTCTGCCAGGACAAGAACGTGACGCTGACCGAGCGCTACGGCCTGCCGGCGTCCCGGTACGCCGCCGCCGGGGGCGCGCTGCCGCTGCGGGTGCGCGGCACCGGCGTGGTGGGCTGGATGGGCGTCTCGGGGCTTCCGCAGTTGGACGACCACCGCTTCGTCGTCGACATCCTGCGGTCGGCCGCGCAGTAGTCGGGGAACCCGCCGCCCGTCAGACGCCTGACGGGCGGCGGGGCCGGTCCGTCAGCCCGCCCGACGGTTGGCGCGCACGGCGCCCAGGATCACGCCGAGGTTGGCCAGCGACAGCGGGTGTTCGCGCATGGAGACGACCTCGTTGAACCGGCGCGCGGTCGCCACGTCCGTCACGGTCGCCGCCAGGATCTGCCGGCTCACCCAGCTGGAGATCCGGTAGCCGCGCGGGTAGGGGCCGTCGACGTGCGGCAACGCCAGGTCGGCCGAGGTCGACGTCGACCACGCGGCGTCGACCACGACCTTCTGCAGGTCGAGGAAGTGGCGGGCCGGCACGCTCAGGTCCGGGCCGGGGCGTAGGTACGCCGACAGGCAGGCCGCGTGCAGGGCCGCGGCCGTCATCCCCTGCCCGTACACCGGGTTGAACGACGCGACGGCGTCGCCCACGCCGACGAGCCGGGCCGGGAAGCGCCGAAGCGCGTGGAAGTCCCGGCGTCGGCTGTCGGAGTGGTGGTAGGTCTGGACGTCGCCGAGCATCTCCTGATCGGCGACCTCGCCGAACTCCGGTGGGAACTGCTCGCGCAGCCGCCGGACGAAGTCCTGCGCGGTACGGCCGGGCCGGTCGTCGCCGTAGCCGGCCATCATGGCCATCCAGCGGCCGTCCTCGATGGCGAAGACGGCGGCGCCGGCGACGTCCGTCATGGTCCCTGGGGTGTGCAGGGCCATCACGACGCGCGTCTGAGGGGCCTGCTCCGGGCGTCGGAACAGCGCGGTCGCGTAGTTGAGGTGCACGGGCATCCGGCGGGTGGCGGGCCGCTCCCAACCGGCGTGCTCCAGCCAGTCGGAGAGCCGGCTGGACCGGCCCATGGCGTCCACCACCAGGTCGCCGCCCTCGACCCCGGCGACGCCGTTGACCTCGCAGCGTACGCCGGTGACCGCGTCGCCCTCGATCACGAGCCCGGTGGCGCGGGCGGTGACGGTCTTGACGTTGGGGAGTCGAAGCACCTGCTGGCGGATCAGCCCTTCCAGCAGCGGTCGGCTGCCGGCGAGGCTGTCGTCGTCGTCGGGTACGACCACCTTGCGACGACCGTCGAGGTAGCTGCGTCGGGTCGCGGGTGGCGCCTCGACCGCGCCGTGGGCCAGCGCCTGCTGGCGGAACCCGGGGAACAACTGCTCCAGTTGCAGAAGGCCGCCGGGCAGCAGCGCGTGCAGTTGGGTGCCCTGGGGCACCCCGGGCCGCGCACCGCTGACCTGCGGGTCGTCCCGGTCGATGAGGATCACGCTCTCGGCGTGGTCGGACAGGACCCGGGCGGCCAGCAGGCCGGCGACGCTGCCGCCGACCACCACCGCCTTACCCAGGACCGGAGTTGGCTGCTCGGGAGGCCGCACAGCGTTCAACGCGGCGAAGACCCGAACCGGGGAGAGGGACATGGTGCTCTCCAAAGGAGTACGAGGCAGGGCACCCTCCCCCGGGTCTGCCGCACGGGCAGACCGGCGGCGCCGGCCGTTCGACAGGATGCCTGACGATCGTTGCACAGGCGGTGACGGTCGCCCGTACGGCCCGCACGGGTGTCGGAAACCGGCCACAACGCTGGACGAGGTGAGCGTACGGCTGATTGGGCTTGGCGCGCCCGAGTCGGATCTGTCAGCATCACCGGCATGCCTGTCGCCCGTCGTACCCTGCTCGGGGTTGGCCTGGCCGCCGCGACCTCCGCCCTGACCGGCTGCGGCGGTGAGTCGGCGGGCGAGGCCGACCCGGGCGGCGCGGTGACCGCCACCGACGCGGCGGGGAACAGGGTGGGATTCGGCGCGGCGGGAAAAGCCCCGGCCCCTTCGTCGGGTACGCCGAGCGCATCCCCCACGGCCGGCGCGGGCGCGCCGGGCAAGCAGGCCCGGTACGCCGCGGACGTGACCGCGTTGCTGCGGCGGCACCTGCCCGCCTCGGCGCAGACCGTCACGCACCACGGCTTTCCCGGTGCGGTCGCCGTCGTGCTGGTCAACGGCAGGACGACCGTGCACACCGCGGTCGGGGAGGCCCTGCGCTACGCGGCCGGCCCGAAGCTGCTCGCGGCCAAGAGCCGGGTCGCCATGCGCCCGGACTCCATCTTCGACCTCGCCTCGGTCACCAAGGTCTACACCGCCATCCTGCTGCTCCAGCAGGTCGACAAGGGCCGCGTCGAGCTGGGCGCCCCGGTGCGCGACTACCTGCCGGGGTTCACCGGCACGGGCAAGGACCGGATCACCGTCGAGATGCTGCTCACGCACACCAGCGGCCTCCCGGTCGGCGCGAAGGTCACCGGCCTTGCCGACAACGCCGCCCGGTGGAACGCGGTGCTCGCCACCCCGCTGGTCTCGGGCGCCGTGCCCGGGGACACGTTCCGCTACTCCAGCGTCGGCGTCATGGTCGCCGGCAAGATCGTTGAGAAGGTCACCGGTAAACGCCTCGACCAGGCGCTCAAGGCGAACCTCACCGGTCCACTCGGCCTGCGCGACACCGGCTTCAATCCCACGAGCTGGCTGTCGGCCAGCGAGAGGGCGGCCCGGATGGTCGCCACCGACGCCCGGTCGTCGCGCGGCCTGCTGCGCGGCACCGTGCACGACGACGTCGCCAACCAGCTCGGGGGCGTCGCGGGTCACGCGGGGGTGTTCGCCAGCGCCAGCGATCTCGCGGCCGTCGGCCAGATGCTCCTCGACGGTGGCACCTACCAGGGCAGACGGGTCCTCGCCGCCGCTACGGTGCGCCGAATGCTGACCAACCACAACGCGGGCAAGCCGGCCGTCGACCCGGAGCGTCCCCAGCGCACGGCCGCCCACGGTCTCGGCGTCGTGCTCGACCAGCGGTGGTTCATGGGCCGGCTCGCGTCGAAGAGCACCTTCGGCCACACCGGTTTCGCCGGTCCGTCGCTGCTGGTCGACCCCGGCCGCAAGCTGGTCCTCGCCCTGCTCACGAACCGGGCACACCCGAACTGGTCCTGGTCGAATCCCGATCCGGTCCGCGCGGCCGTCGGCGACCTGCTCGCCTCGTCGGTCACCTGACCGGCGACCGCGACGTCAGCCCGCGACGGCGGCCGGCTCCCGGTCCCGTCGACGCCCGGCGTAGCTGACGATTCCGAGGCCAAGCCCGACGACCGCCAGGACCAGTCCCACCCGGGCCGGCGCGAGGTAGCCGAGCCCGGCGGCGATGCCGACGCTGCCCAGGGCCGCGCCCAGGCTGTTCGCGATGTTCATGGCGGACTGGTTGAGCGCCGCGCCCATCAACTGGGCGCCGGGGGCGACCGTGATGAGCCGTGCCTGCAGGACCGGACCGAGGTAGAGGCTCGTCGCGCCGACCAGGAACGCGCCCACGAACAGACCCACCCGGTTCGACGCGACGAGACTGAACACCCCGATGCTGGCGATCATCGCCACGAAGCCGATCATCATGCTGCGACGCAGGTCCCGGTCGGCGAGCCAGCCGCCCAGGGCGTTGCCGACGGTCATGCCGAGGCCCACCGCGACCAGCACCCACGGGACCGTCGCGGCGGAGAGGCCGGTGACGTCGGTGGTGACCGGCGCGATGTACGAGTCGACCGCGAAGAACCCGGCGAAACCGATCGCCCCGGTGGCCGCGACCAGCCAGACCTGCGAGGTCCGCAGCGCCCGCAGCTCGGTGGCCGGCGAGCCGTCCGCCGCCGCGGCCACCTCGGGCACGACCGCCAGCACGGCCAGCAGCGTGAGCAGGAAGACACCGGCGATGACCAGGTACGCGGTACGCCAGCCGGCCGCCTGTCCGAGCCGGGTGATCAGCGGTACGCCCACCACGTTGCTCACGGTCAGGCCACCGAGCACGGTGGCGAAGCCCCGGGCCTCGTTGCCCGGGCCCATCAGGGTCGCGGCGAGGAGGCCGGCCGCGCCGAAATACGCGCCGTGCGGCAGCGCGGCGACGAACCGCGCGACCAGCACCAGCTCGAAGTTCGGGGCGGTCGCCGAGGCGATCGTGCCGGCGGCGAAGAGGACGAGCAGCCCGAGCACGAGCCTGCGGCGGGGCAGGCGCGCGCTGAGCGCGGCGATCAGTGGAGCGCCCACGACGACGCCCAACGCGTACACAGTGATCATCCAGCCGGCGCGGGCGACGGCGTCCGAGGAGGAGCGGGCGTAGTCCTGCGCGAGCAGGTCACGTGCCATCTCGGGCAGCAGGCCCATCGCCACGAACTCCGTCAGGCCGACCGCCACGCCGCCCAGTGCCAGGGCGACCAGCGCCGCGAGGCGTTGACCTTTGCTCAGTGCGTTCACCGAGCGAATTTAGCAACAGCGTTGCGTAATAGAGTGGCGAGATGACGCGTACCACAGCGGACGTGACGTTCCTGCGCGGATACAACCAGGCGCAGGTGCTGGCCGTCGGGCGTACGGCGCGGACGTTCGAACGCTCGACGGTCGTCACCGCCACCGGCCTGACCCCGCAGGCCGTCTCGAAGGTCATCGCACGCCTCGCCGCCGACGGGCTGATCCGTCCCGCGGGTGTCCGCCGCCCGGGAGTCGGCAAACCCGCGGTCGTCTACGAGCTGGTCCCCGACAGCCGGTACGCGATCGGCGCGCACGTCGCCCGACGCACCCTGCGACTGGTCCTGGTCGACCTCGCCGGCGCCGTGCGCCACTCGACGGTCAGACCGCTGCCCGCGGATTTCACCCCGGAGCAGCTCCTCGACGCTCTGTGCGCCGGCATCGAGACGATCACCGCGGACACCGCCGGCCGGGACCGGCTGACGGGGATGGGCCTCGGCATGATCGGCCCTCTCGACCACGCCAACGGACTGGTCCGGGACGCGCACGGCCTACAGCACTGGCACGACGTGCCGCTGCGCGAACTGGCCGAGGCGCGCCTTCGCCTGCCGGTGCACCTGGACAAGGACGTGACCGCCGGGATCACCGCCGAGGCGTGGCGGCACGGCTCCACGTTCGGCGACGCGGCGCTCATCATGGTCGAATCCGGCATCGGAGGCGGCTTCTGGCTGGGCGGCACGGCCCACCGGGGCGCGCACACCAATGCCGGCGAGTTCGGCCACACGGTCGTCGACCTGGACGGGCCCGCCTGCGTCTGCGGACGCCACGGCTGCCTGGAGGTCGTGCACCTACGCGCCACCGAGGCGGGGGACGTCCCGCGCGCCGCCCGGGTCCTGGCGATCGGCGTCGTCAACCTGCTCCAGACCCTCGACCTCGCCCACGTGGTCCTCGCCGGCGCGGACCTGCTGCGCCACGCGGAGGTCTACCACGCCGCCGTGGAGCAGGCCGTCCGTACCGACGTACGGCGCGCGGACTGGCTGGTTCCGACCGTGACCCTCTCCAGCCTCGGCGCGGACGTGATCGCCGCCGGGGCCGCGATCCAGGTCCTCGACCAGCTCTACGGCATTCCCGGCCTCAACCCCGGCGCTCCGCCGACGATCCTGCGACAGCACCTGCCGACGAGCGACTACCGCGGCGTCTCGTCGGCGTAGCCGCAGCCGCCGGCCGGGTCCTCGCTGGCGCTGATCACCGCGTCGAGCCGATCCCGGACCTGGGCGAGCTGGTCGATCTGACGGGTGATGCGGTTCCGTTCGGCGTTCAGCAGGGCACGGGACTGCGGGGTGTTGACCTGGGCGTCGACGCAGGGCAGCAGATCCAGGATCGTCCGGCTGGACAGTCCTGCGGCGTACAGCGTCTGGATGAGCTGGACGCGGTCGACCGCTCCCTCGCCGTACTGACGCTGGCCACCGCCACTGCGCTCGGGGATCAGCAGCGACTGTTCCTCGTAGTAGCGCAGGGCCCGCACCGACACTCCCGTGTTGGTGGCGAGTTCTCCGATCCGCACGGCCCCTCCCCCGCTGGCCGGTGACGGGCGCCACACAGCCTTGCCTCTCACGTGAATGTCAGGTTTCAGGGTAGGTCGCGTTCGCGTCTTCGCCCAGTCCCGGCTCGGCCGGACGGTCGTCGGGGCGCGAGCTGGCGCTCACTGGCAGACGCGCCACTCGTCGTCCTCCTTGACCAGGCCCATCGTCTGGGTGGCCTGCGCGCCGGTGACCTCCTGGACCATGGTCACGGTGGCGGTGGCGGTCAGCCGCCCGTTGACGTTGTTGACGTACACGCCGGTGACCTCGTAGCTGCTGATCTTCAGTTGCGCGGCCTGGACCCGGGAGAAGTCCTCCTGGGTCATGGTCGTGCGCACCCGATCACACAGCCGCCCGTACGCGTCCGAATAGTCGCCGGCCCGTACCTCGTCGATGTACCCGACGGCGACCGCTCGGGCCGGTCCGACCTCCCGCTTGAGACTCCGGTAGAACCAGAAGCCGACGCAGCTACCAAGCACGCAGCACACGGCCAGCACTCCGGCGAGGACGAGCAGCACCCGACGAGCCGTCCGGGGCGGCGAGGTCGGCACCATTATCGGCTCGTACGTCATGACCTGGACGGTAGGGCCACCCCGCAACCGCACGCGTTCCTCGGTGCGGACGCGACCCGGATCCCGCATTTGTCGCGGCCGCATATCGGCGCGCGTCGGCTCCAACTCGCGCGGGCCTTTGAAGTACGAGACAAAGGCTTGACGTCGATCGGGATCGGAAACCTTGTGAAGCCTGCGGGGCACCCAGGCGGACGACCCCGTGCGATGCTGTCGACATCACCGTCACCAGCGCGGCAGCGGGGATGGACCGTCGACGGGAGCGCCGATTACGGTTTTTCGAGATTCGATACACAATCGACACGACCGATCGTCGCGCAGAGCTCAACGGGCAATCCCGGAGCGATATTTAAGGCATTTTTAATCGGCCCAACCGGATGGGCGCGGGGGTCGACTCGTACTCTTTCTTCTCGGAAGAAAGGTGCACCCTCGTTGACATATCTGCGACCCACCCCTCGACACCGTCATGCCCTGACCGCCCTGCTGGTGGTGGGCCTGGCGTTCACCGGCGGATGCAAGGAGTCCCCGGGCACGCCCGGCGCGTCCGGCCCGTCCAGCGACAGCGGCATCGGCTCGTCCGGCCCCGCGACGCCGACGACCGCCCCGGCGAGCGAGGCGGCGGCCACACCGAGCGCCTCGACCAGCCCGTCCGCGCCGGCCAAGCCGGGCACCTCGTCCACGAACGCCGCTCCGCCGACCGTGTCGGGTGGCTGGATCACCGTCGACGCCGCCACGCAGGCCGCCGCGACGAGGGCGTTCTTCGCGCGCAAGCCGAAGCCGGTGACCGGCAACCCGGTGAAGGTCGCCGAGTTCAACGTCGGCTGCACGGTCAGCCACCACAACAGTGACGACCCGATCGTCCTGCCCAAGCTGGTCGGCGCCTCGCACAACCACACCTTCTGGGGCAACAGGTCGACCGACGCCAACTCCACGGCGGACTCGTTGCGGGCGTCGAAGGCGACCACCTGCAACTCGCCGGACGACCAGTCCGCCTACTGGGTGCCCACCATGTACCAGAACGGCAAGGTCGTCGACCCGACCGAGGTGACCGTCTACTACGGTTCCCGACTGAAGGACCCGAGCAAGACCCAGCCCTTCCCGTTCGGCCTGCGGATGATCACCGGCAACGCCAAGAACCAGGTGGACACCCCGGACAAGCAGGGCAACCACTTCTGGTGCGCCGGCATCGGCGGCGAGATCGGCCGCAGCGCCGACAAGACCTTCCCGGTCTGCGCCAAGACCGCGCACGTCGTCCGGCAGATCACCTTCCCGGACTGCTGGGACGGCAAGCACCTGGACAGCCCTGACCACAAGGCGCACATGGCCAACGGCGACCACACCGGAGCCTGCCCGAAGAGCCACCCGGTGCCCGTCCCGTCGGTGTCCTTCGTGATCTCGTACCCGTTGAGCGCGAACACGAACGGCATCACCCTCGCGTCCGGCACCTCGTTCTCGATGCACGCCGACTTCTTCAACGCCTGGAAGGACGAGGCGCTGGCCGCGAGGGTCCGCAACTGCCTCGACCAGAAGGTGAAGTGCAACTCCGCCGGTAATTTCTGAGCTGCCACGCCGGCGTATCGTCGCCGGTCGACGAGGTCTCCGGTGGACGATTCGGGTGACCAGCCCCGAGCCGATGCCGGAGACCTCGCGCCAGCAGACCCGACTGCCTACTTGCGCAGCAGACCCAGGAAGTCCGCTGCCGCCGGGAACGCCCGGTCCGGGGCGAACTCGCCGATGTAGACCAGGGTGGGCCGGGCGACGGCGAGACAGGCCCGGCCGGGGCGTCGGTCGACTAGGGCTTGGCTCGGGCGGAATGGCTCGGTTGCGGTACTAACGGATTTGGCAGCTCGGTATCCCTGGTCCATCCGAGGAATCGGCGGTGCAGCACCCCGGCCGGTGTCCAGTGCATGTCCACTGTCGCCTGCACGAGGTAGGACCCGAGGTAGAGGGCCAATGACACCGGAGCGTCCTCATACTCCGCGCGCAACTCGCGCTTACGGGTCGTGCAGGGCCAGGGCAGGCCGCATCCACCGCAGCTCCAGATTGGCATGACCGGGCCGTGGGCGGTCACCGCGCACCCGCCAGGAGGCCAGCGATGATCGTCGGCGTCTGCCGACCGGTCGCCCATTCGACCTGCCGGCAGGGGTACGACGTGAGCCACGTCCACGACGTCCGGCAGCCGTAACACCTGCCGTTCAGCCCTCGGACGCCAACCACGATGATCGCCTTCTGCTGGCGGTTACTCACTGCTCGCCCTCCTGTGGCCAGTGGCCACGACTGATCGGAATCCGGTGTCGGGCACGGCATGGCAGGTCTGATCCGCAGCGGCAGACATGTCGCCAGAGCCGCCATGACCACACCGGCCGATGCCTGCGGGCGAGCGTCAGGGCGGTGGCCGAGAGGTATTCGTCATACGAGACGCGCCGGCTGCTCACGGTCAACCCGCTGAAGAAATTGGCCGCGGGTCGGGTCACCGAAGGCCCTCCGGTCGGCGGGCGCTGAGCTGGTCTGCTGATTCATGAGGGCCCTGGCACCGCCGCAGTTGCCTCGCATGGTCGAGTAGACGCTGCTGCGCGGCCGCCTGCTCAACCTCCTGGTACCGCTGCCCGGCACCCGGCGGTGGCGGTGGCTGAGGCCGCCGAAAGAGCCACCGCATCAGCGCGCACAGCTCAGACCAGATCGCCACCGACTCGCCCCCCTCGATCGAGCAACAGGGGCGGCGGCGAGACTCTGTCCGGCCCTATCGGGTGTCAAGCAAGCACAGGCTCGCCGCCGCCAGTGACGGGAACACTACGAGTGGTCACTGGCTGCGGCAGGGAGAGTTTGTACCTCAGGGAGGGTTACCCGATCATGCCGATGGCGAGGGCCAATTCTCGGGCGTCCTCACCGACCGTGCCCGGCCGGTTCAACAGCTCCAGGGCGACAGATCGCGCATAAGGGTTGTGTCGTACCGTGTCGACGCTCTCCCGCAGTGCCCGGCCGAGCAGGTGCACGGCTGCGACCTCCCCACGGGCCAGCATGTGCGCCCGAGCGGCGTCGATCAGCGCGGCAGCCCGGCGGGTCTGCGAGGGCAACGCCCGATAGTCGGTGGCGTCGGCCCGCCGCACCGCCTCACCCGTGCGACACAGGTCCGTCTCGATGGACACCGCGTACGCCGCACACGCCGCCGATCCGAACATCAGCCACGGATGGACGTACCCGTCACCGAGCCGGCCCGCGGCCGAGTCGGCGGCATCCCACGCCCGCCACGCCCGACCGGCCCGGCCAGCCTTGCTGTGGCCCAACGCGACACCAAGCTGCACCTGACCCCACCGCGCCAACTGCTCACCACCCGCCGCCGGGTCAACCAGGCCCGCAGCCTCGACCAGTACCTGCTCGGCGGCATCAACCTGATTCGCGCCCCGATAGACGTGCGCGTAGTACCAGGCCGCCACCGCCATCGCCGCCGGGTCGTCTGCGTCCTGGGCCGCCGACATCGCTCGGTCGGCAGCGAGCCACACCAACTCCGGCAACGGCTGGTGCGCAAGGTACAACTGCACCAAGTGGTACACCCGCGCCAACTCCACCAACGCCAGCCGACGGTCCCCGCCGTCGAGCATCCGGCCACTCCGCTGCGCATTCGTCAACAAGCCGGGAAGCACCGCCGCCACTGCCGTACGCTCGGTCGTTGACCGATGCCACAAGGCCCACGCCTGATCCACCAGATCGCGCAGCACGACAACCGGCGTCACCGCGCCCACCGGCACCGAAGCCCGTTGCATCACCGCAGCGACCTTGCCGACCTCGGCATGCCCCGCCCTGGTCACCGACGCCACCGGCAACGACTGATCACCACTCAGATCCGCTAGGTCCGAGAGCTCGAGCACCTCGGCCAGCCGCAGCAGCATGGGCAGGCGTGGCGGCAGCAGCCGGCCATTCTCCAACGCCTTGACCCACTCCGCGCTACGCCCGACCAGCCCGCCAAGAACGGGTCGAGTCTTCCCCGCACGCTCGCGATGCATCCGCAGGCGCGCACCAAAGGCCGCAGGATCGCTCATCATCGTCTCCCAGGTAGCGGTCCGGGAAGCGGACCACCAGCCGTTGCGCCAGCGAACCACCACAGACGACGGTACTCCCGCCGACTCGGAATCGATGGAGCACGCGTCAACGTCAGCCCCACATGAACCCGCTCGACTTCGGCAGGCTCGCGATGTTCGCTTGAGCGGTGCGCGTGTAGGGGTGTTCCGGCCCAAGGACACGGTTGTAGTCCGACACGACGGCGCCGAGGATCAGGCGGGCCCGCCGACGCCGCCCGGTGATTGCCAGGGCCAAGCCGAGGTTGCGCCGGGCGTTGAGTGACGACGGGTGATCGATGCCGAGGACGCGCTCCCGGTCCACGACCGTTCGCTCGAACAACGCTAGTGCCTCGGTGTGACGTCGACCGGCGAGCAGCGCCCGTGCCAGGAACAAGCGGAGTCGGATCGCCTGCGGATTGTCGTGCGGTAGAACATTGTCCATACGCTGCACGAGAGCACGGAGCTGGTTGATCGCCTCATCGTGCCGCCCAGCGGCGGAGTACGCGGCCGCGCGGTACTGCGGCCACCAACTGAGGTGGACGTCGGCTCGTTGCTCGTCGGTCTGGAGTGTGGCGTTCTCCTCATGCAGTCGGACGCCTTCGTCGGCCCGCCCCGCCCGCACATAGCTGCGTGCCAACTCGCCGCGGGCGTTGATCGTCGATCCATGGTCAGGGCCACAGACCCTCAGGTTCTCCGCGAGGTTCTCTTCGAACAACGGGATGGCTTTGACGAGGTCGCCCATCGAGCGGTAGGTGCTCGCGAGATTGATCCTCGCGCGCATGGTGGACGGCGCGTCCTCGCCGCAGACACGAATGCTCTCGGCGAGGTTGTACCGATGGATGGTCAAGGCGCGGTGCAGTTGACCCCCGCATTCACAGCAGTAGCCCAGGAGGTTGCGGGCGCTTACCGTACCTGGATGGTCGTGGCCGGCCAGGCGTATCCGGTCGGCCAGGGCCTGCTCAGCGTAGGGGATCGCCTCACTAGGACGATCGGCGGTCACATAGGCGTCCACTAGTGCCTGTCTCGCCAGGGCGATGGATTCGCCGTCAGATGGCGCGAGCGTCCGGTGCTCGGTGAACACCGTGAGGCCCGTGGCCACCGCACGGCTGAACTCCCCCATGCCGGTCAGCCGTTCGACGCTCCACCGCCGCAGCCGTAACAGCTCTGTGCACATCTCATCGTCCTCGCCGTCGCTCACCAGAACCGTTTGCATCTCGGCCCAGACCTCGGCGATGTGGTCCACCAGGTCGACGCCGGACGCCGGTTGTGCTTCCGTAGCACGGGTCAACAGCGTCAACGCATCCCCCACCACGTCGCGGAGCCGACTCTCCGCTCGGGCCCGCGCCAACACCACCTGGCGGGTGAGCCGATGCATCGCCACCCGTGTGCCGGTGACGTCGAAACCAACAACGGAGGCGTTCGCCAGCCCACCCAGGGCCTCATCGACGGTCGCTGGCTCGGTGTGCAGGTTGCGCAGTAGGTCGCGACGAACTCCCGCCTCCGACAGCACGGCCATGAGGTCGATCAGACGGCGGACCAGCCCGTTCGGATCGCTGGCCTCAACCTCGTCGACCGACAGCAGCGTGGCTTCTTCCAGAGTGCGTGGATAGTCGTCACCGGGCACACGGGGAAGTAGCGACCTCAGCGGCATCGATCGAAAACCAGCCAGGTACTCGGCGAACGACCACCGGTGGCGGCGGATCACGGCCCCCGCCTGCGCTAGTGCGAGCGGCAGTTGACCCAGCTCTCGCGCGACCAGCGCGGCGGCCCCCGGGTCGTCGAGGCCCGCCCGCGAGCACAAGAAGGTCACCGCTTGCACGGGCGTGAAGACCTCGACGTGCACTGTGACGCCGAAGACGACGAACTCCTGATTCGTTGTCGTGATGAGCGCGTGGACGTTTCCGCGCTGCGGCATCCATCGAGCGATCGCGTCGGCATCGAGCGCATTGTCGAACACGATCACGGACCGCTCCGGTACGTTCTCAAGCCAGCGGAGTGCGGTGCGCGCGGCCGGCTCGGTGTCGACAACCTCGTCCACCACTCCCGCCTGCCGCGCGAAGTCAGCAAGCGACGTGACCACGGCGGCGACGTCATCCGCGACGACCCAGACCACCCGGGACACGTTCGCGCGCAATTGGTCGCGCACGTGGGTGGCCGCGAGATGCGTCTTCCCGACCCCACGCCCTCCCATCAGTACGCATACCTTGCTGGTCGCCAGGACCGTCGCAACCTCGGCCAACAACTCCTCGCGACGCATGTGTGAAACCGGCTCACGCGGGACGTCACCGACGACGAGCGGACCGCATGAACCCCGATTGTCCCTCGCCGCCGCAGCGGGCGGGGTCGCCACAGACGAGGCGGGCGGCCGTCGCAATTGCAGGAAAGCGGCAACGGTCCCCAGAACGGCGAGGGCCGCGCTCAACGCGCCGAGGGCTACCTCCGCATCCACGGCATCTACGGAACCACAACCGGTAGCGACTCGGGTACATCCGATCGATCACCGTCGTGGCGGTTGACACGGCACTGCTCATGCGTCCCGACGCCTAACCCCTCGGCTGGCCGCTGGGCCGGACGCCTGGATGGCGTCCGGCCCAGCATGGGGGTGGAGCTACTAGAGCTTCGCGGCGCCCGCCTCGGTGGCCTCCTGGACCGCCGAGCTGCGACGGACCTCGGCCCGCTCGTCGCCCGCGTCCTCGCGGTCGGCGGCGGTCATCCGGGCCGCCCGGTTGGCGCTCGGCGCGGCCTGGTCGCCCGTCACGCCGCCCCGGATGCGGTTGTTCGCGGCCACCTGCGCGGCGGGATCGTTGCCCGTCACGGTCAACTGGCCGTTGATGATGTTGTCGTCGACGGTGACGCCACCGGTGGTGTTGGTGACGCTGACGTCCGCGCCCCAGTAGCCGCCGGAGGCGCAACTGTCCAGGGTCCCGTTCGGGCCGAGCTGGACGCCGCCGAGGTTGCCGGCGAAGGTGGCCTTGCCTCGGACGGCGCTGCCGCACACGACGCTGCCGGTGGCGCTGTTGAGCACCGACAGGGTGCCGTCGACGAACGAGTCGTGCACGTCGGTGTAGTACGTGCCGGTGCTGCTGACGTTGCGCGTCACCTGCGTGCCCCCGTCGAGCCGTACCTCACCGGCGCCGACGGTGACGTTCCCGCCGATCGTCGACGCCTCGGCGAACAGGAAGCTGTCGATGGTCGCCGAGCCCTTCGGCCGGACGGTCAGCGCCCCGGTCTGGGCGTCGGACAGGAACACGCCGTAGCCTCCGGCGGCCAGCACGACCTGACCGTCGACGGTCGTCTCGGTGGCGTCGAGGTAGCCGTCGGCGGCGACCCGTACCTCGCCGCTCACCCGGCCGCCGGTGACCACCAGGTTGGCGCCGGCGGCGACGGTGACGTTGCCGGTGATCGTGGTGCCGGTCAGCGCGCAGGACTCGCCGGCCGGGACGAGCAGGTCGTTGGGCACGGTCACCGCACCGCCGGTGCCGATGCAGTGGGTGACCAGGTCGGCGTGGGCGGTGGGCGCCACGGCGAGCACCGAGGCGGCGATGACGGCGCTCACGGTGGCCAGCTTGGCGACGGTACGTCCGGGCATCGTGGTTCTCCCTCTGGTCGAGATGCGGGGGCTCATGCGCCGACGTCCGATCGGGCCGCAGCCCGGACGATGGCGCCCTGCTGGCGCTTGGTGAGCGTTCCGGCGGTGACGAGCGCGGTGGTGACCGCCTCGACGTGCCGGACGAAGTCGGCGTGGCCGGGATAGTCGGCGTGTTCGTCGATCAGGTCGTTGATGGTGCAGCCGTTCCCGGTGTCGATGTTCGCCACTGCGGTGTCGACGCCGTCGATGACCACCGTGTCCCGCGTGTCGGAGGCGGGGCAGGCGTCGGTGCCGTCGGCCACGACGGTGAACGTCGCCGACTGCTCGGCGGCGGTGTTACCGGCGGTGTCCGTCGCCCGGTAGCGCAGGGTGTGCGCCCCGAGGGTGCGGACGACGACCGGGGTGGTGTACGCGGTCCAGGCGCCGGTGTCGAGGGCGTACTCGGTCCTCGCCACGCCCGAGTCGGCGTCGGTGGCCGTGACGGTCACGGTCGCCCCGCCGACGTACGCGCCGTCGCCGTTCCGGTCGCCGGCCACCGTGGCCGTCACGGTGGGTGGGGTGGTGTCCTCGGCCGGCGGCGCGACGACGGTGAAGTGGGCCATCTGCTCGGCCGAGGTGTTGCCGGCGACGTCGGTGGCCCGGTAGTGCAGCATGTGCATCCCGGTGGTGGTCACCACGACCGGGCTCGTGTACGCCGTGAAGGCGGCCCCGTCGAGGGCGTACTCGATGGTGGCGACCCCCGACCCGGCGTCGGTGGCGGTCAGCGTGGCGGTGACCGTACCGATGTAGTTGCCGTCGCCGTCGCGGTCGCCGGCCAGCGCGGCCGTGACCACCGGCGCGGTGGTGTCCTCCTCGGTCGGTTCGACGACCCGGAACGACACCGAGCCGACGGCGCTGGTGTTGCCGTCCCGGTCGGTGGCGCGGAACTGCACCGAGTGGTCGCCGACTGCGGTGACCCGCACCGGCTGGGTGTACGGCTGGAAGCTGGTGTCGTCGACCTGGTACTCGACGGTGTCCACACCGGAGCCCGCGTCGGTGGCCGTGACGGTCACCGTCGCCGCGCCGACGTAGTTGCCGTCGCCGTCGCGGTCACCGGACACGGCGGCGGTGACGGTCGGTGGCGTGGTGTCGCCGCCTCCCCCGCCGTCGGTGACCACCAGCTCGCCGACCATCTGGCTGTGGCCGGGAATCGAGCAGAAGTAGCGGTAGCGGCCCGGCGTCAGCGTGACGGTCGCCTCGTGGCGGCCGTTGTTGGCGTCGAACGGACTGGCCAGGATGTTGAGGGTGACGTCGTGGTTGTAGCCCTCGGTGGACGTGTCGAAGGTCAACGTGTGCGGCATCCCGGTGGTGTTGCCGGTGGCCGCGCTGTTCTCCCAGATGATCGTCGTCGCGCCGGCCACCGCCGTGGTGGGGACGGACTTGTAGCGGGTGATGTTGTCGTCCGCGGTCCAGGTGAGCACCTGGTCCGCGGCGGCACGCGGAGCCGCGGAGGCGGGTGGCGCGGCCAACGGCGCGACCGTGAGCAGGACCGCCGCCAGCGCGGCCGTGAGTCGTCGGATCATCGTCACTCCTAGAGCTCGCGCACGCGGATGTTGCGGAACTCGGTCAGGTCGTTGTCGCCGTGGTTCTGCAGGCCGATGAAGCCGCGCAGGAACTGCCGCAGGTCGGTCGGCGGATCGCCGGCCCGGGAGGACTGCTTGCCCGGCGTGTTGTCGAACTCGTTGATCACCACGCCGTTGCGGATCATCGTGTAGTGCTGCCCGACCACGCGGATCTCGTAGTCGTTCCACACGTTCTTCGGGGTGACGCCGGCCTGGGCGAGCGGCACCGGGTCGAAGTTGTAGACCGAGCCGGTCTTCTGCGGCTCACCGCTCTCGCCGTCGTAGATCTGGATCTCGTGTCCGCAGTAGATCGCCATCCAGGCGGTCGAGGTCCGGGCCGAACCGATGGTGCCGCAACTGCCCTCCGGCCGCTGCTCCAGCGGAACCCGCAGGTCCGGGAAGCGGATGAAGACACCGGTGTTGGCCCGGTTGGTGCCCGGCGCGATGTCCTTGAACTGCACCTTCAGCGAGAAGTCGCCCAACTCCCTGGTGTGCCAGAGCATGCCGAGGCCGCCGCTGGAGCGCAGCGCCCCGTCCGGCTGGATGCTGAACGAACCCGTCGGCGCCTGTTCCCAACCGCGCAGCGACTCGGCGGTGCCGTCGTAGAGCGGCTCGTACCCGGTGCGACCGTCCCGGCCGATGTCGGACGCGGCGGCCAGGCGGGTGAGGGTGCCCGCCTCACGGGCGTTGAGCAGGCCGTCGTCCTGCAACCCACGGGTCACCGTGGTGACGTGCCGGACGAAGGCGTTGTGGTCGGGCCAGGTGCTCTCGTCGTCGATCAGGTCGTTGATCGTGCAGCCCTGCCCGACCGTCCGGCTGGGCACACCGGTGTCGGTGTCACCGAGCCACACCGTGGTCCGGGCGTCGGGCACCGCGCACCCGACCGTGACGGTGGTGCGCACGGTCGCCGTCTCGCCGTCGGCGTACGTGACGGTGAGCTTCGCGGTGTAGGTGCCCACCTTGGCGTACGTGTGTCGGGGGTCCGCCTCGGTCGAGGTGCCGCCGTCGCCGAACTCCCACCGGTGGCTCACGCCGCCGGACTTCGAGCCGGTGAAGGCGATCGTCAGCGGCTTGTTCTGCACGGCCACCGAGGTCGCGGCGGGCGCCGGGGTGGGCGCGCCACCGGTGTAGGTGACCCGGATCAGCTTCTGGTTGGGGTGCAGGCTGAAGAACCCGCCTCCGTAGTCGAGCAGGTAGAGCGCGCCGTCGGGGCCGAACTTGGCGTCCATCCAGCTCTGCAACCGGTTGTCGCCGTTGCCGCTGGGGATGATGGCCCGCAGCGACTCGGCGTACACCGGCGGGGCGGCCTGCGGCACGCCGGCCTCGTCGACGGTGACCGCGACCCGGTTGACCGGGTTCGACTGGTCACCGATGAGCCACTTGCCGTCCCAGTGTTCCGGCCACGCGACGCCACTGTTCGTGTCGACGAGGCTGCGGTGGTAGGTGGGGCCGGACATGATGGCCTGCCCGCCGCCACGCAGGTACGGCTGCGTGTAGTTGGCGTCGGCCGCGACGTACGTCGGGAGGCCGCTGCCGTCGGTCCGCTTCGGGAAGACCGGGCCGCCGCCGTCCGGCGAGTACCAGATCATGTTGTCCCGGGCGGCGGGGATGTCCACCAGGCCGGTGTTGCGCGGCGAGGTGTTCTTCAGGTTGTCGCAGTCGTACCAGCCGGTCAGCACGCTGGCGTCGGTGTTGCTGCGGTCCCGGTACGGCTGCCGGTTGCCCATGCAGTACGGCCAGCCCTGGTTGCCGGCCGAGGTGATGATGGTGGCCGTCTCGTACTTGGCCGGGCCGAGCGTGGGACTGGGCGACGAGGCGTCCGGACCGACCCAACCCGCGGTCAGCCACTGGTGCACCGGGTCGATCTGGAGACGGGCGATGTTGCGGACGCCCATCACGTAGATCTCCGGTCGGGTCTTCTCGGTGCCCGGTGGGAAGAGGTTGCCCGGCGGGATGGTGTACGTGCCGTCCGCCTCCGGGTGGATCCGGATGATCTTGCCGGCCAGGTCGTTGGTGTTACCCGACGTACGGCGGGCGTCCTGGAACGAGATCCCCTGGTACTCCTCGGTCCAGTTGTTGCCGGAGTAGCCCTGCGACCCCTCGGAGGAGTTGTTGTCGCCGGAGCCGACGTAGAGGTTGCCCTTGGCGTCGAACGCCATGCCGCCACCCGCGTGGCAGCAGCTGTGGATCTGCACCGGGAACTGCAACAGGTCCTTGCGGGTGCCCTGGTCGATCGTCTGGGTCGCCCGGTCGTAGGTGAAGCGGGAGATGGTGCGCTGCCCGACCCGTTTCACCCGGTCGATCGACTCGTGCGGCATCCAGTAGACGTAGAGCCAGCCGTTCTCGGCGAACTTCGGGTCCGGCACGATGCCGAGCAGACCCTCCTCGTTCTTGACGAGCTCCGAGCCGCTGCCCCGGTTGCCCATCACCTCCAGGGTGGTGAGCAGTTTGACCTGCTTGCTGCGCGGGTCGTACGAGTGGATGGTGCCGCAGCCGAGGCCGACCTTCGGGTCGTTCCAGTCCGCGATCGGCCCGCTCGGGCAGGCCGCCTTGCCGACGTAGAAGACGGTGCCGTCGGGCGCGATGGTCAGCCCGTGCGGTTCGCCGATCTGGTCGAGCTGCCCGGTCTGGTTCGCCGCGGTCAGCCGCTCGACCTTGTAGTTCGCGGCGATCGTCGCCTGGCAGTCACCTCGTACGCGCCCGGTGGTCCAGTTCAGCGCACCGGCCAGGTGGGCGCGGAACGCCTCCTCGCCGTAGCTGCCCTCGGTGTGGCCCATGCCGGTGTAGAACGACCGCCCGCCGTCGTAGTCCCGGCACCAGGACACCGGGTGGAAGGGGCCGTTGGCGCCCGGGCCCGGGTCGTAGTGCCGCTCCTCGACCTGGGCGAGGGTGTGCACCGCGCCGATCGGGTTCGGGTCCCAGTTGTCCCAGCGGTCCGACCGGGTGAGGGTCAGCGGCAGCGACGCGGTGGCCGGATGTTTGCGGTCCAGGATGTCGACGACCGCCCGGTTCACGGGGGTCGGCGGCGGCGCGGTGGCCGTCCCGGTGAACAGCCGCAGGTCGGCGAGCTGGATCAACGGCTCACCGCTGTTGGCGGTGATGTTCAGCCGGTAGCGGCTGAACTCCTGCGGCGAGGCGATGTCGAACCGCCGGGTCTGGAACCGCTCCGCGAAGGTCTGGTTGGTCCGCCGGTCCAGATCGGACCAGTTCTGGCCGTCCGTGGAGCCTTGCAGGGTCCAGTCCTTCGGGTCCCGCCCGACGAAGTCGTTGGCCGACGTCAGCGCGTACCCGGTGATCCGCTTCGGCGCGGCCAGCTCGTAGGTCACCCAGGCCGTGGGCGTGCGGACCAGCCACTTCGTGTTGGCGTCGCCGTCGGTGAGCTTCTCCTTGGTCTCGGTGGGCGGGTTCTCGCCGCTGGCGGTCACCCGGGCCACCGGCTCGGCCACCGGGATCGCGCCGGTCGGGCGGGCGCCGATCAGCCCGGTGAACCAGGCCGAGTCGACCTGCGCGCGGGCGGCGTCGGCGATGCCGACGAAGCCGCCGCCGGCCTTCATGTAGGCCTGGAGCGCCGACTCCTGGTCGCGGTTGAGCGCGGCGCCCGTCGCGGACAGGAACACCACGCTCCGGTACGCGGACAGCCTGGTCGGAGTGAACACAGCCGGGTCGGTGGTGGCCATGACATCGATGTCATGACTGGCCGCAAGTTGTCGGATGGTGTCCACCGCGCGCGCCACCGGGTCCTGCTGCTCGGCCACCGGGCCATGGAACACGAGCACGGCGGTGCCGCTCTGCTGGGTCTGCGCCGGCGCCGCGGTCACCGCTCCCGGCGCGGCGGCCGCCGCCGATGCCGTGGTCGTGGCCGGAATCAGCGTGGCAATGGCCGCCATCGCGGCGAGTGCTCGTCGTAGGTCTCTTCTCATCCCCGTCCCCACCTTTCGGTCAGCTTCCGTGCGTGTGGGTGTGGCCCTGGAACCGGTGGATCGCCTCCTCGGCGCCGGGGGGCATGCTGCCGTCGGCGTTGCGCACCAGGAAGATCCCGGCCATGCCGCCGTCGGAGTGGTTCTGCACGTGGCAGTGGTACATCCACGCGCCGGGCCCGACGCCCTCCCCGGCCAGCACCTGGAACCCGAACGAACTGCCCGGGTTGAGGTCCTTGTTGTCGACGACCAGGCTCGGGTCGGCCGGCCCTTCGAGCATCCCGGTACGGTTGTCGGCCCAGCGGTGGGCGTGCAGGTGGAAGGTGTGGAACAGGTTGCCGTGCCCGATGGCGAGCCACTCCACCCGCTGGCCCAGGTTCGCCTCGAACATGGGCGTGTTCGGGGCCATCCGGTTGTTGATCGTCATGTCGTGGAACACGACCGTGAACTGCTTGTCCGGCAGGATGTCGCCCCGACGCCGGACGATCAGGGCGCCGTACAGTCCCTTCGCGACGCCGCCGGTGCCGTGGTCGGTGCCCATGGCGTGGTCGTGGTAGTGCCAGTAGCCGGCGCTGCCGGGCATGTACCGGCGACCCGAGGCGGCGACCATCTCGTGCGAGCGCCACACGTACGTGCGGGTCTCGCCGGGGTTGTTGAAGGAGTCGTTGAACGGACTGCCGTCCGACTCGGTGCTGTAGTCCACCCCGTGCGGGTGGATGGACAGCCGCTGGTCGGTGGTGTTGACCAGGGTGATCTCCAGGGTGTCACCCTCGTAGATCTCCAGCACCGGCCCGGGCACGGTGGCCTGACCAGGTGCGAGGCCGTACCCGAACAGTCCGCCGGGCAACTGCTCGGCGTAGATGGTGACCTTCCTGGTCACCCCGGCGGCGGCCTGCGCGGGGCTGCCTCCGAACGCGCTCCCGAGCGTGGGGGCGGACGCGCCCAACGCTCCGGCGGCGAGCGCGCCGGTGGCGATCAGTGATCGGCGGGACAGGTGGCGGTGGGAGCCAACGGCGTGATCGTCCATGGGTCTCCGTTCCCGACCGGGCGAAGACGCGACGAGGGCACGGTGCAGCGACCGCCGAGCACGGGGCGGCAGCACGACCGAGGTGAGGCTCGTCGCGGACTTTGCTCGGAAGACTCAGAACTTTCGATGGATGGACCCAACTTATGTAATCCATCGACGAAAGTACAGGGTCTCGTTGCAAGAAGATTACCGAGACATCACGAGGGCCGTCGATCGGCCTGAGCTGGTGGTGTCAGAGACCGTGCCGGTCGTCGGCCGGCAGGCTGGGGGTTTCCGGCGGCGCGGGCGACTGCTCGGGCTGACCGAGCCGCGCGTGCGTCGGGTCGAGGACGCGGGCGAGGAACGCGCGGGTACGTTCGTGCTTCGGCGCGCCCAGCACCTCGTGCGGCGGCCCCTGCTCGACGACGACACCATCGTCCATGAAGACGACCCGGTCGGCGACGTCCCGGGCGAACGCCATCTCGTGGGTGACCACCATCATCGTCATGCCGTCCTCGGCGAGTCCGCGCATGACGGTGAGCACGTCACCGACCAGCTCCGGGTCGAGCGCCGAGGTCGGCTCGTCGAAGAGCATCAGCTTCGGGTCCATCGACAGCGACCGCGCGATCGCCACCCGCTGCTGCTGCCCGCCGGAGAGCTGCGCGGGGAAGGCGTCAGCCTTGTCGGTGAGGCCGACCCGCTCCAGGTTGGCCCGCGCGACCCGCTCAGCCTCGGCGCGCGAGCGCCGCAGCACCTTGCGCTGCGCGACGGTGAGGTTGTGGAGCACGGTCAGGTGCGGGAACAGGTTGAACGACTGGAACACCATGCCGATGCCCCGGCGGACGGCGTCGATCTCGACGTCCGGGTCGGTCATCTCGACGCCGTTCACCCAGATCGTGCCGGCGGTGGGTTCCTCCAACAGGTCGACACAGCGCAGCAGGGTCGACTTGCCGGACCCGGACGGCCCGATCACACAGACGACCTCGCCCTGGCCGACCTCGAAGTCGATGCCCTTGAGCACCTCGATCGACCCGAAGGACTTGTGCAGGTCGCGGATCTGGACGGCGGGACGGGAGGGGCTGGTCGTCATGCGGGTCACCGGGCCTTGGCGTAGCGGAGTTCGAGGCGGCGGACCACCTGGGACAGCGGCAGGGTGATGACCAGATAGGCGAGGCCGGCCACCAGCAGCGGGGTGGCGTTCACCCGGTCGTTGAGCATGTCCCGGCCGAACTTCGTGACCTCGATGGTCTGTGCCGTCACGCCCAGCACGTACGCCAGCGACGAGTCCTTGGTGAGCAGGATGAGCTCGTTCGTCAGCGGCGGGATGACGATCCGGAACGCCTGCGGGATGACGATCGTGCGCATGGCGGTGAAGTGCGACATGCCGAGGGTACGGGCCGCCTCCATCTGCCCCTTCGGCACGGCCTGGATGCCGGCGCGGATGGTCTCGGCCATGTACGCCGCGGCGGTCAACCCGAGACCGATCGCGATCGAGCCGAACACGCCGCCCGGAATCTCCCGCTCCGGGAAGGCGATGGGGATGCCGTACCCGACGAGGAAGAGCACCAGCAGCGCCGGCAGTCCACGGAACAGCTCGATGTACGCGGTCGCCAGCCAGCGGTACGGCGCCACCCGGGACAGCCGCATGAGCGCGAGGACCGTCCCGAACACGAGGCCGAAGGCGAATGCCCCCAACGTGTAGAGGATCGTGTTGCGCAGCGCGACGGTGATGATCGTCGGAAACATCGACTCGATGATGTCGACGCGGAAGAACGCGTCGGCCAGTCGGCCCCAGTCCGCGGCGAGGAGCACCGCGGCGATGATCGCGACGAAGACCAGGTACTGGATACCGAGGGACAGTCGTTCCCGCTGACGGCGGCGCAGCTTCACGTTGGCTCGTTGCCTTCCCGGATTGTGCCGACGGGGTAGGGCGCGCGCGGTCCGCGCGCCCTACCCCTGTGGAGCGTCGATCAGGCGTTCGGCCGCTTGCCGATCCACTTGGAGTAGATCGTGTCGTACGAGCCGTCCTGCTTGGCCTTGGCCAGCGTCTCGTTGATCTTCTTGAGCAGTTCCGGGTTGCCGTCCTTCTTCACCGAGAACCCGTACTGCTCACCCGTGTCGAACTCGGCGGTCACCGCGAACCCGCCCGGGTTCTTGCGCAGGTACTCGCTCCACACCGGCAGGTCGTTGACGGCGGCCTCGACCTGACCGTTCGCGACGGCCTGCTGCAGGGCGGCGAGATCCTCGAACTCGACGAGCTGCAGGCCCTTCTCCTTCTCGAACTTGCGGGCGTAGTCACGACCGGTGGTGGCCGCCTGCACGCCGAGCTTCCTGCCCCGCAGGTCGTCGAGCGACTTGTACGGCTTCCCGTTCTTGACCAGCAGCGCCTGCGTCGCGTCGAAGTACGGGTCGGAGAAGTCCATCACCTTCTGCCGCTCGGCGGTGATGGTCATGCCGGCGGCGGCCGCGTCACACTTGCCGGTGTTCAGGTCCTGGCCGGACTTGATGCCCTCGAAGGGCGTGTCGATGATGGTCTGCTCGACGCCCAGTTCCTTGGCCACGAGGTCCATCACCTCGACATCGAACCCGGTGACCTTGCCGCTGGCGTCCTTCGACTGGAACGGCGGGTACGGCAGGTGGGTGCAGACGGTCAGCTTGCCGCCCTCGACCAGCTTGACCCCGCTGGCCTGGACCTCGCTGTCGTCCTTCTTGGCACACCCCGCGGTTACCGCGAGAGCGGCGATCGCCACGACGAGGCCGGCTTGACGGACTGCGCTTCGGACCCTCACGAGTGTGTTCCTCCGGTTCGGCTCTCCCGGTGAAGGGCAGCCAGCTTGGTACGAAAACGGTGTGACAGCGGACGGTACCTGATTCGACGAACGGTAACTCAGGTCACGTGGTGTAGCCGCAGCGCTGCGGCGACCATCACAGTCGGTGAACGTGACAGTCGGTGACGAAGGGAGCGGCCGGGCCGAGACCTCGGCCGTCGCGCCGCCGCCACGGCGATCGGCATTTGAGTATCCGAGCCACCCCGAACGAGTAGGCGACCGCGTCGGACACCGCTGCGCCACCGCAGAACCTGGTGGACGATCAGTGGTACCGCCGTCACCCACGGGTGAGCAGATCCGACCCCTGATGGGAGGGCAGACCTGCGGATGGACACCTACCCCACGACGCCTCAGTTGGCCTTCGCGCAGTTCGTCCGCCAAGCCGTCGACGACGCCCGCGATGAGCACGGCTGGACGGTCGGCGACATCGCACACCACACCGGGGTGAGCCGCTCGACGCTGTTCCGCTGGCTCGCCGGGGACTGGCAGCGTTATCCCGAGCTGGCCAAGGTCCGGAGCCTCTGCGCCACCCTGGACCTCTCCATCGCCGCCGCGATCCGGCCGCTCGCGATGCCGAACGCGGCCGTGACGCCCCGGGTGCTGGCGGAGGTCGAGGCGGACATGGGCACGATCCGTCGACGGTTGCTCGACGACACCGTCTCGGCCGCGGACAAGCGCCAGATCCGCGACCTGCTCCGTCGCCTCGCCGGCCGTGACCTACCGGTGGAGGCGGCGTCGCCGTCCTCCGGGACGGGTTCCCGCGCCAGCACGCCCTCCCCGCCGCGCGTGGGCGCGTCCCGCCGGTAACCCCGATCGGACGAGCGCCGCGCGGCGCGGGCCGTCTCAGCGCGCGGCGCGGGCCGTCTCAGCGCGCGGCGCGGGCCGTCTCAGCGCGCGGCGCGGGCCGTCTCAGCGCGCGGCGCGGGCCGTCTCAGCGCGCGGCGCGGGCCGTCTCAGCGCGGGGGGCGGGCCGTCTCAGCGCGCGGCGCGACCTGACCGACCCGGACCGGTGCCGGAGCGCCGGGAGCCGATGCGGGGCGCCCGCACCACCGGGGAGCTGACTCCGGGGCGGAAGTCCCGAGCCGCGGCGGCCACCATCTCGTCGGGGTCGCCTTCGAGCGTCTGCCGGGCGTGCGCCGGGATGATCTCGGACGTGGCCATCGCCATCCGGACCTGCGCCGAGCGGTCGTCGATCAGCGTCGCCAGATCCGCCTCCTCCAGCTCCAGCGCGCGCACCAGGGCAACCCGCACGTCCACCGCCGGGTCCCTGGCCAGGGCGCTGCGCTGCGCCGCGGTGGTCTGCGGGTTGCGCGCGAGCCCCTTGCGGACGCGTACGGTGCGGTCGGCCAGCAGGGCGACGATGACGTCGGGGTCCTGGGTGTGCGTGGCGAGCCGCTCGCGTACCTCGGGCGAGGCGTCCTCGACCAGCTGGGCGGCGAGGTCGGGCTCCAACTCGCGGCTCTCGGCGAGCAGGCCCCGAAGCTCCTTGTCGGGCGCGGCGACCATCGCCCGGCGGACCGACTCGTCGCAGGCCGGATTGCCGGCGACGGCCCAACGGACCCACCGGTCCGCGTCCTTGACCAGTCGCAGGAGGTTGCCGACCGACGTCGCGGGATTGCGTGCGACCGTCTCCCGGATCTGACGATCATGGTCGCGGGTCAACGTCCGCAGGGCCTGCGCGGGCGCGTCCGGCCGCGCCGCGACCGCCTTACGCACCGTGACCGACGAATCCGACGCCAGGTCGATGAGGGTCATCTGTGGCGTTGCGGGGTCCTGGGCGAGCGCGAGCCGCGCGTCCGCCCCACCGTCGGTCGGACGGTCGGCCGTGGTCCCCGACCCGCTGTGCCGGTCGGCCCCGCCGACGTGCTGCTGCTTGCCCATGGGCGCAATCATGGCACGGGTCGACCGGGGCCCCGCGCGGCAAGCCGGTACGCCGTCCCTGGTCGGGCAGCCCGCCGATCTCAGTGCTGACGCGGGGCCACCAGCCCGGACTCGTACGCGACGACGACGAGTTGGGCACGGTCGCGGACGTGCAGCTTGGCCATGGCCCGGTTGACGTGTGTCTTGGCGGTCAACGGACTGATCACCATGCGCGCCGCGACCTCGTCGTTCGACAGACCCTGGGCGACCAGGGCCACAGCCTCGCGTTCACGGCTGGTCAACTCCGTGAGGCCCGGCGGGGCGCGCAGGTGGCGCGGCTCGGCGACGTACCGGTCGATGAGGCGGCGGGTGATCGACGGCGCGAGCAGCGCGTCTCCCCGCGCGGCGACGCGTACGGCGTGCAGGAAGTCCTCCGGCTCGATGTCCTTCACGAGGAACCCGGCGGCGCCGGCGCGCAGGGCGTGGAAGACGTGTTCGTCGAGGCCGTAGTTGGTCAGGATGACGACGTGCACTGCGGCCAGGGCCGGGTCGGCGGCGATGAGCCGGGTCGCCTCGATGCCGTCCAGCTCGGGCATCTGGATGTCGATCAGGGCGATGTCGGGCAGGTGCCGCCGGGCGAGGGCCACACCCTCCCGCCCGTCGGCGGCCTCGGCCACCACCTCGATGTCGTCCTCCAGGTCCAGGAGCGCGCGGAAGCCGCTGCGCAGCAGCGCCTGGTCGTCGACCAGCAGGACGCGGATCACGCGGACGGCCCGACCGGAAGTTCGGCGTGGACGGTGAAGCCGCCCTCGTCGCGGGGCGCGGCGTGCAGGCGTCCGCCCAGGGCGGTGACCCGCTCACGCATGCCGAGCAGCCCGACCCCGGGCGTCGGGACGGCGGCCGGCGTGGCGGCCCCGTCGTCGTCGACGCGGATCGCCAGGGCGTCCGGACGGTAGTCGACGCGGACCGACGCGGTGGCCGCGGCGGCGTGCCGGGCGACGTTGGTGAGGGACTCCTGGACGATCCGGTAGGCGGTCCGGTCCACGGCCACCGGCATGGCCTGTCGTTGCCCCCGCACCGTCAACGTCGCGTCCAGCCCGGCCATCCGGGCGCGCTGCACCAGCTCCGGCAGGTGGTCGAGGCCCCGGGGCGGGGTCCTGTTGTCGTCCCGCAGCGCCTCCAGGGTCGCGCGCAGCTCCCGGCTGGCCTCCCGGCCGGCCTCCCGGATCGCCAGCAACGTCTCCGGCACCTCCTCGCCGCGCCGGCGGGCCAGGTGGACAGCCACCTCGGCCTGCACCTTGATGATCGAGATCTGGTGGGTCAGCGAGTCGTGCAGCTCCCGCGCGATGTGCAGCCGCTCCTCGTCGGCTCGGCGACGCGCGGTCTCCTCCCGGGTGCGCTCGGCCTCGTCGGCTCGCCGTTCGGCCTGCCGCAGGGCCTCCCCCGCCGCGCCGGCGGCGATCAGCCACGCCACCTCGAGTGCTCCCCGGGCCCGTGCGAGCGCGTCGCTCAACGGCAGGTCCTGGGGTGGGGCGAGCGCGGTGAGCGGCAACGCGACGAGCATCAGCACGGCGGCGACGATCGTGACGACGCGGTGACCGGCCCGCACACCGGTGTACACGGCGAACAGGAAGGCGACGGCCGGCACGTCGAACCCGGCCGCCTGGTAGCCCACGGCGCACAGCCCGGTGACGGCCAGGACGGCGACGGGCGCGCGGTGGCGGGCCGCCAGCGCCAGGCCTCCGGCGGCCAGCAACGGATAGCCCAGCAGTTCGGTGTCGATCGTGGACGGGTCCGTGGACCGACCGGCGACCAGCAGCACCGCCGCCACCCCGATGGCGATCGCCCAGTCCCGTACCACGGCACGCCCTGTGCTCATGCGCGCACCCTAGCCCGAGGTACGCCGCCGGCGACTCCTGCGCGCGGATGACCGGCGACTACCACATTCGCGGTAGTCGCCCGGCGCGCGCGTCGTACGCGGCAGACGCCTGCGCCCGCCGCGGCAGGGCGAAGAGCCTCCGGCTGCCGGACGACCGGCGGCCGACGCGGCGACACGATCGAACGACACACCACGACGTACGAGAAGGAGAAGCACATGTCGGTGTTCAGCGCTGCCGCATCCGCCCTGCTCGGAGGATTCGCGGCCCCCGATCAGCCGTTGGCGGCCAGCGTCACCACCATGAGCGCCGGTCGGCTCGGGGCGAGCGTGGGCGGCCTGCTGGGCCTGGCGGGGGTGATCGTCGGCGCGCTGGCCCTGGCCCGCCCGGGCAGTCGCGTCGGCACCGGGAGCGGGATGCTCGGCGCGACCGTGGCCCTGGCGTCCGGACTCCTCGGCGCGCTGGTGGTGGCGACCTCCGACAGCGGGATCGGCACCGGCAACGGCCGGGGCGGGGCGTACGTGGCCCTGGTGGTGGGTCTGGCTGCCCTGGGCCTCGGTGGCCTGGCGTTGAGCCGCGTCCGCGCCTGAGGGTCGCCCGTCCTGCTCCCCCGTTGGAGCAGGACGGGCTGATCAGCAGCAATGGGGCCATGCGCGGTCAGGCGCGCCGCGCGCTCCGGCGGAAGCCCACGATCACGACCGCGCCCACCACCAGGTGCATCAGGACGAGGGCGACCCTGGTGCCGGCCGAGGCGTCGACCAGGGACGCCGGCACGAGCGACAACACGAGGACGGCGAGAGCGATCCCCGTCCAGATCGTCGTGGCACGCGCCCGGAAGCGCTCGAGCACCGCGAGCAGGCCCCAGCCGAGCAGCGCCGCGATAGCGGAGTTCAAAACGACGGCGAGCACCGTGACATCCCGTGGGCCGGTGCCCTGGTCGACGGTGAGCTGCGCGCCGCCGAGGGTCGCGATCGCCCACACGGCAACGGCGGCGAGTACGGCGACCGCGACGGCGATGGCCCGGTCACGCACGCGCGAGGCGCTGGCATCAGCACGGGGAACAGAGGCTTCCGCAGACATCAGGGGTGACTCCTCAGTGGAGGGGACGCGCTGTCGAGATCGAACCGTATCAGAAGGTTCTGTTCTTTACTATCTCGTTCTTAACTTGTTTTCGGGCGGCGATGCTCCGCTACGAGATAGTTCGAATCACGAACCAGTTGCTAGGCTGCCGCCATGACCACCGGAACCTCCGGACCCGACGCCGCGACACCAGACCTGATGTTCCTGATGTCCTGGGCCACGCACGCGCTCGCCCAGGAGCACGCCGCCGCCCTCTCCGGCCTCACCATCTCGACGCGCGCCTACTGCGTGCTCGATCGCGGTCTCACCGGCGAGTACACCCAGAGCCAGCTGGGCGAGATGTGCGGCATCGACAAGACGACGATGGTCGTCACCCTCGACGAGCTGGAACGTGCCGGCCTGGTCGCGCGTCGCACATCGACGACCGACCGACGCGCCCGCATCGTCACCGTCACCGGGGACGGCGAGCGGTTGGTGGCCGAGGCGCGGCAGATCGTCGCGGAATTGCAGGCCGACATCCTCGCCACGGTCCCGTCGCGCGACCGCGCGATCTTCCTGGACGTGCTCGGTCGGCTGGTGGACGGCCGACTGTCGACGTTCGTCCAGACCGACCGTCCCGCCCGCAGGCGATCCTCCCGGGCAGCCTGACCTCGACGGGGGAGCATGCCCAGGTGAGTTCGGACCAGCTCCTCGTCACTCTGGACCGCGCCAGCGCGGTGCCGTTGCAACAACAACTCTGCGACCAGATCAGCTCGTCCGTCCGCGCCGGTCGGCTGCGTCCCGGCGACCCGGTGCCGCCCAGCCGGGAACTGGCACACCAGCTCGGAGTCTCCCGGACGGTGGTGACCCGCGCGTACGAGTTGCTGCGGGCCAACGGGGTGCTCACGTCCCGGCGGGGTTCCGGCACGCGGGTCAGCGCCGCCCCGGCCGGCACACCACCCGTCCCGCGCGCCGCCCGCACCCACCTGCGACCCGAGCCCCCACTGCCCACCGATGCCGGCAGTCCCCTCTGGAAGCCCTGGGAACCGGCGCCGATGCACCGGCCGGACGGCACGTACGACTTCCGGCACGGCACCCCGGCGCTGGCCAGCTTTCCGGTGAGCCGGTGGCGGCAGTCGCTCGCCGACGCGGTGAGCCGGGCCGACGCGGTGGCGCTCGGTTACGGCCCGGCCGAGGGTGCGCCGTCGTTGCGTACCCAGATCACCGCGCTGCTGCGACGCAGTCGGGCGTTGGACGCCCGGCGGGAGAACACGGTGGTCACCAGCGGCGCGACCCAGGCCATGGACATCCTGGTCCGGCTGCTCGTCGGCCCGGGCGACGTGGTGGTCATCGAGGACCCGAGCCACACCGTGCTGCGGCAGATCTTCGGCTACTCGCGGGCCGCGGTGGTGCCGGTGCCCGTCGACGAGGAGGGTCTGCGGGTCGACGAGATCGACTGCCGGGTCCGCGCGCACGGCCTCGACCCGGCCCGGGTACGCCTCGTCTACGTCACCCCGTCGCACCAGTTTCCGACCGGGTTCATCATGTCCGACCGGCGACGGCGGGCGTTGCTGCGGTGGGCCCGCGACCACGCGGCGACAGTGCTGGAGGACGACTACCACAACGAGTTCACCTTCGCCGAGGAGCGGCTTCCGTCGCTGGCCGCCGACCCGCAGGACGCGGACGTGGTCTACGTGGGCAGCTTCAGCAAGACGCTCTTCCCCTCGCTGCGCATCGGATACGCGGTGTTGCCGCCACATCTCGTCCGGTCGTTCCTGGGCGTCAAGTGGATCACCGACCGGTTGACCCCGACGGTCACCCAGGAGGCGCTGGCCGAGTTCATCTCCTCCGGCGCGTACGCCCGGCACATCGGCCGGATGGACCGCCTCTACCGCCAGCGTCGCGCCCGACTCCTTGAAGCGCTGTACGAGCACTTCGGCGCGGGAGTGCGGATCTCCGGCACGGCGGCCGGGCTGCACGTGCTCGTGACCCTGGGCGGCGCGCCCGACGTCGACGAGGCCGAGATCGTGCGCGCCGCCGCCGCGCGGGGCGTACGGGTCTACCCCGCCTCGGGCTACTTCGTCGACCAACCGCCGACCGAGCCGACCTTTCTCATCGGCTACGCGGCGTTGCCCACCGCGCGGATCACCGAGGGAGTGGCGCTGCTGGCCGCCGCGGTGCGGGACGTGACGGCTCGGTGAAGCGGGGGCGGCGGAACCGGACGCTCTGGCCGTACGGGACGGTGCAGTCGAACACGGCCTTGGCCGTACGCCCGTCGGCCGAGAGCGACGGCGAGTAGCCGGTGTGCTGGCTGGGGTCCAGGGGAAAGCCCTCCCGGTCGGGCAGCACGACGAGGTCCTGGTCGGCCTGGAATCGGGTGACCATGGCCCACCACAGGTCCTGGTCGGACTCGATGTCGACGTCCTCGCCCACGCACAGCACCAGCTTGGCCATCCGGAACTGCTCCAGCACCGTCTCGGCGGCGGCGCGCACCGCGACGTCGTCCTCGGGCCCGCGCTTCGCCGGCCACTGGAGCACCACCATGAGCTGACCGCCACCGGCGGTGTGGCAGTGCGCCGCGAGCGCCGGTGTCCCCCGCCGCCGCAGCACGTCCAGCACGGCGGCCTCCATCCCGAAGCCGAGCAGGATCGACTGCTCGTGCCCGGGCCCCGAGACCGCCTGCAGGATCGGGCTCTCCCGGGCGGTGATCGCCGTGGCCCGGATCAGCGGCAGCGAGGGATGCGCCCGGCCCTGGTAGCCGAGGAACTCCGGCGTGGCCACCGTGCCGTGCGCGCTCTCCGGCGCGTGGTCGGCCAGCAGCTCGCCCTCGATGACGTACTCGGCGTGGGCGATGAACTCGGCGTCCACCGTGGCGCAGGGCAGCAGCTCCACCGGCTGGCCGGCGAGCGCGCCGGCCACCGCCAGTTCGTCGAGGTCGGACGGGACCAGCGAGGTCGGGCAGCAGGACGACAACAGCACCGCCGGGCTCAGGCCGAGGTGGATCGCCACCGGCAGCGCACGACCCCGGCGCAGGGCGGCCTGGTACGCCAGTTCCAGGTCACGCCCCGGCACCATCCAGATGGTCAGCGTGTCGGGCCCCTGCACGCACATGCGGTGCACGGACAGGTTGCGGACCCCGGTGTCCGGGTCGGTGGCGAGCACCGCGCCGAGGGTCAGGTAGGGGCCGGCGTCCTCGTCGGTGAGGACCGGCACCGGCAGCGCCGTCAGATCTAGTGGCAGCGCCTCGCGCGGCCAGCGGGACACGGCCCCGGGCACCGCCGGACGGGGGGCCGCCACCGCGTCGAGCAGCCGGTGGGGCAGCTCGGCGGGCGTGCAGCCGAGCAGGCCGGCCGCACGTCGGCGGGTGCCGTAGAGGCCCATCAGCACCGCCCGGGTGGGGCCGTCGTCGGGGCGTACCCGGTCGAAGAGCACGGCCGGGCCGGCCCCGGTGGGCGGGGCGGCGGGCGCGCCCGCCCACCGGGCGTAGTGGGCGGACACGCCGTAGCGGGCGGGCAGCTCGGTGGCGACCCGCACCAGCTCGCCGGGGAGCGGGTCGAGGCTGGCCAGCGCGTGCCGCAGGTCGACGGGCGAGCGGTGGCTCATCTGGTGTCCGCCGACGCGGCGGCGGCACGGCGGGCCGCCAGCATGTCGAGCTGCATCAGGGTCAACTCCTCGATGAGGGCGCGGTACGTGCCGACGGCCACGTCGGGCGGCATGCCGTGTCCAACGGCCAGACCGTGTACGCGGTCGAGGACCTGCCGCACCCGCTCGGGTGAGCGGACGGTCGCCTCGTCCGTCTTGTGCACGGTCAGCTCCTGCACCACCCGGGTGCGCTCGGCCAGCAGGGCGATGATCTGCCGGTCGAGCCCGTCGATGGCGATCCGCAGCTCGGCGATCCGGGCCGGCCCGTCGGCGTCGCCGGCCGACGCCGACCCGGCCGGCGACGCGACGTGCTGCTGGTCGCTCACGGCTGCGGCACCTCGTCGACCACGAAGACGACCGTGGGTTCGGCGTCGCTGCCCTGGGACCGGTGTTCCTCGTCGTCCGGGATGACGAAACCCATGCCGGGGCGGCACGGCACCGACCGGTCCCGGAAGTGGATGGTGAACTCGCCCTGGAGCACGTAGCCGGTGTGCCCGCGCAGGCACCAGTGGTGCTCGTCGAACCCGGGTGGCAACTCCAACAGACGCAGACGCTGACCGCCCACGTACGTCATCTTGACGCGGCCCTCGGCGCCCGGCTTGTCCCACCTCTCCCACTCGGTGGCCGGGAAGTCGATGCCGACCGGCGTGGCGACCTGCTCAGTGGACATTCTCGGTATCTCCTCTGCTCTGGACGGATTCGGCGCGGCGAGGCCGCGGGACACGTTCGTTGCGGTCCCGGCGCGGCAGGACCGGACCACCGTCGACCCGCTGGTGCCGCTTGAGCAGCTGCACCATGTCGAGCATCCGGTGCACCATCCGCTCGAGCGCGTCGACGCCCTCGGCGTCGGTCAGGCCGGGGCTGCCGGTGGTGTTGCGCAGCAGGACGGGGAATCCGCTGCCCACCAGGATCATCCTGTTGAGCAGCAGGTTGTTGACGATCTGGTTGTGCACGGAGGAGTCGCTGTACCGACGTCCGGTGACGATGATGCCGCCGACCTTGTCGGCCAACGGCCTGTTGAACCGCAGGTAGCCGACGCCCGCCCGCTCGATGAAGACCTGCATGAGGTGGGCGAGGCCGAAGCCGTGCACCGGGGCCGCGTAGATCAGCCCGTCGGCGGCGGCCATCTGCTCCACCAGGGCGGGGACGTCGTCGTCCACGCGGCAGGGCAGGGTACGGCTGTTGCAGTCGCCGCACGGGCTGCACGGCGAGATGGCGTGCTCGCGGAGCACGATCGTGCGCAGGGTCGCGCCGCGTTCGGCGATCAGCCGACCCGCGTGCGCGATGGCGTGGTCGGTGTTGCCGCCGGCCCGTTCCGACCCGTTGATGGCGAGGATGGTCACTGCTTCGCTGTGCATTGGCACCCCCGGTGCTCGGCGCGGGGGCGGACGCCACGACGGCGTCCGCCCCCAGCGAGGTCAGTCCGTCAGCTTCCCGGCGAAGTAGTCGATGTAGGCCTGCATGTCGAAGTGACCGTGCCCGGAGAGGGAGAAGACGATCGCCTTCGACTCACCCGTCTCCCGGCAGCGCAGCGCCTCGTCCACGGCCACCCGGACGGCGTGCGTGGACTCCGGCGCGGGCACGATCCCCTCGCTGCGGGCGAACAGCACGCCCGCCTCGAAGCACGCGGTCTGCGGCACGGCACGCGCCTCGATGAGGTCGAGGTCCCGCAGCGCGCTGATGATCGGTGCCATGCCGTGGTAGCGCAGTCCACCGGCGTGGATGGCCGGCGGCCGGAAGTCGTGCCCCAGGGTGTGCATCTTGGTCAGCGGCGTGAGGCCGGCGGTGTCCCCGAAGTCGTAGTCGTAGGTGCCCTGGGTCAGCGACGGGCAGGAGGACGGCTCGACCGCGATGAACCGCACGGCCGGGCCGCCGCCCAGTTGGCGACGCAGGAACGGCAGGGCCAGCCCGGCGAAGTTGGACCCACCCCCAGCCGCGCCGACCACGACGTCCGGGTAGTCGTCGGCCAGGGCGAGTTGGAGCTGCGCCTCCTGGCCGATGATCGTCTGGTGCATCAGCACCAGGTTGAGCACCGAGCCGAGGGCGTACTTGGCGGCGCCACCGCTGACCATCGCCGCCTCCACCGCCTCGGAGATGGCCAGGCCGAGGCTGCCGGTGGAGTCGGGGTCGGCGGCGAGCGCCGCCCGGCCCGCCTCGGTACGGTCGCTCGGGCTCGCGGTGACCGACGCGCCGAACGTCTCCATCAGCCCCCGTCGGTACGGCTTCTGGTCGTAGCTGACCCGCACCATGAAGACCTCGCAGTCGAGGCCGAAGTACGTGCAGGCCATCGAGAGCGAGCTACCCCACTGGCCGGCGCCGGTCTCCGTGGTCAGCCGCTGTACGCCGTCGAGCTTGCTGTAGTACGCCTGCGGTACGGCCGTGTTCGGCTTGTGGCTGCCGGACGGGCTGACCCCCTCGTACTTGAAGTAGATCCGGGCCGGAGTGTCGAGAGCCTTCTCCAGACGGTGGGCGCGTACGAGCGGGCTGGGCCGCCACTGGCGGTAGATGTCCAGCACCGGCCCGGGGATGTCCACGTCCCGTTCGGTGCTGAACTCCTGCTCGATCATGCCGGTGGCGAAGAGCGGTTCGAGGTCCGCCGGGGTGAGGGGTTCCCGGGTGCCGGGGTGCAGCATCGGGGGCAGTCCCTTGGGCAGGTCGGGAACCACGTTGTACCAGGTCGTCGGGATGTCGCTCTCGGGCAGCACGAACTTCGACGTGGTCATGGCACCTTCCGATGAGGGGTGGGTGGGTGTCAGGGACTGGCGGTGGCCGGTTCGACGGGGGCCGGCACGGGCCGGACCGCCGGTCGGATTCGCAGCGCCGCGAACGCGACCACACCGACCACCGGGGTCAGCAGGAGGATCAGGAGGACGGGTCGGTGCCCCTGGGTCTGCCAGACGAAGCCGAGGCCCATCGGCACGACCAGCCGGGCGGAGCTGAGCACGAACGCGTTCAGGGCCATGAAGCTGCTGACCCGCCGTTCCTCGACGTGGTCGGCGATGTAGGTGGGCACCACCACCGAGGCGATGATCTCCCCGAGGGTCCAGACCACCGTGGAGAGCAGGACGGCGGGCAGCGAGAAGGCGAAGACCAGGACGGCCATGCCGGCCGACCAGAGCAGGCCGGCCACGATCAGCAGGACCCGGGTCGAGTACGCCTTGATGCGCTTCTCGATGAGCAGGCTGGCGCTGACCACGACGATGCTGTTGATGGTGTAGACCGCGCCGACCACCGCCACCGACGAGTGCAGCACGGTGGTGACCGCGAGGGGCAGCGTGTATTCGAGGCCGATCAGCGGCGCGACGTAACAGAAGGAGACCAGCACCAGCAGCGCCACGTCGACATCGCGACGCAGCCCGGCCCACCGGGTGGTGACGACCGGCGCGGCCGCCGGGGCACGGCGGGTCTCGGCGGGTACGAACAGCCAGATGGTGGTCGCCGCCAGCAGGCCGAGCAGGATGTTCCCAGCGAACATCAGCTCGTACGACAGGGCCGCCGCGAACCCGCCGAGCAGCGGACCGACCCCCATCCCCAGGTTGTTGGCGAGATAGCTGACGGTGTACGCGAAGGGCCGCTCGCCCGGCTCGGTCAGGTCGGCGATCAACGTGTTGGCCGCCGGCGAGAACATGCCCATCCCGACCAGCGCGACGAAGAGCAGCACCGCGTACGTCCACACCGGACCGTCGACCAGGGCCAGGCCCAGGTAGCCGACGGCGTTGAGCAGCAGGCTCGACACCAGCGCGGCGCGGCGGCCGGCGCGGGCGCAGACCGGCCCGCTGAGCAGGCTACCGGCGAGCAGGCCGGTGCTGCCCACGGAGATCAGCACCCCCGCCTCGCCGGTGCTGAGGTGCCGGCTCTGCACCAGGTAGACCGCGAGCAGGGGGAAGACGAACATGCCGGCCCGGTTGATGAAGGACGCGTAGACCAGCATCCGCAGCGGGCGGGGCAGGGCCCGGAACCGGCTCAGCCACATGACGACTCCCTCACCGGTTCGGTGCGCACCTCGAAGGAGTCGCGGATGACTTTGAACCGGGCGCGGACGTCGTCGAAGTCGCGGCCCTCGCAGACGTACCAGCCGAGCACGTCGTTCGAGGCGGTCGGCACGGCGAGCACGTCACCGACGCTCTTCCACACGTCCGCGTCGCGCACCGCGTCGAGTGCCCGCAGGTCCTGTGCCGAGGTGATCGCCGTGATCCGCCCGTACCGGTCGGAGCACAGGTACTCGGTGCCGATCTCCGGCCCGAGCGTGGTCGCCGGCACGTGCTCCGGGTCGAGTTCGAGGCGACACCACTCCCCGGCCAGGTTGATCCCCCGCCCGGCCTCGATGGCGGGGACGATGGAACCGCCGCCGGCCCGGGCGGCCGCCTCGCCGAAGATCACCTCGCCGTCGTCGCGGAGGAAGAACTCGACGTGCGCCACGCCCGTCCGCATCCCGAAGCCGCGCAGCACGGTGGCGCTGGCGGCCAGGATGCGCCGCTCGGCTCCGGTCAGGTCGTGTTTGCGGGAGACCGTGCCGCCGGGCTCGTCGCGGAACTCCAGGACGGAGTACGTGTAGCGGGACAGCTGCTCGAAGACCACTTCGCCGTCGCGCAGCAGCGAGTCGACGTGGTACTCGACCCCCCGGACGTACTCCTCCACCCGGTAGTCGTGCCGGTCGTCGGCGATCAGCGGCCACACCCGGGCCAGATCCTCGGCGGAGTCCACCCGGTGGGTGTCGCCGCACGCCCAGCCGGCGTACGGCTTGACGACCACGGGCCAGCCCACCTCGGCGGCGAACTCGGCGACCGCCCCGACCGTCTCGGGGCGGCACGAACGGGCCACCGGCACGCCCAGCTCGACGGCCCGGCGGTGCATCACGTTCTTGTCCCGGAAGGTCAGCGCCTGCTCCGGGTCGAGCCCGTCGATGCCGTGGTCCCGTCGGCAGTGCGCGGCGGTCAGCACGTCGCCCTCGAAGAGCGGGAAGATGCGCCGCACCGGATGCTCGGCGACGATCGCCGCGACGACCGAACGGACGGCCTCGCGGTCGTCGAGGTCGGCGTGGTAGCAGGGCAGACCGGCGGTGTCGGCGGACGGCTGCCCGGTCGGCAACAGCGCGACGGTCGCCACGCCCCGCTCGGCGGCGGCGGCGACCACGGCACGGAACTGGGCGGCGTACCGGCCGGCCGCCGGGCGGTAGATCACCAGGATCGCGCCGTTCACGGACGGCTCCGACCGTTGCTGCCCGCCGGGCTCAGCGGTCCCGCGGTACGCAGGACGGCGCTCGTCGCGTCCCGGTCGAGCACCGCCTCCTGCCGTGCGCCGGCGGACATCTCGTCGAGGACGCCGCCGAGGCGGGCCAACGCGTCCACCACCTCCGCCCGGCCGCCCGGGTGCGCCGACTCGACGGTGAGCAGCAGCGCGTGCGGGCCCAGGTCGGTGCGGACCAGGTGGCCCTGCCGCCAGTTCCAGCGCCGCGAGTGGGCCCGCCCGTCGGCGTCCGCGTAGACGACCTCACCCGGCTCCGGATGCTCGGGCGCGTCGGGAACGCCCAGCGGCAGGTACGTCTCGGTGCCGTCGGCCGGTCGCACCACGAGGTCGGTGAGGCCGTCGACCGCGCACGAGGCCACCGGCAGCGCCGCGCCGAGCGAGACGGCGTTGCAGAGGTCGACCAGGGCGTTGATCCGGGGCAGCCGGTCACCCTTGGCCACCCGCCGGGTGATCGATTCGGCGGCGCAGGGGAACCGGTTGGGGTTCACCCCCACCGCCCGGTACGCCTCGCGCCAGGCCGCGATGCCCGGCAGGTCGGCCACGCCGGCCTTGTCCAGGTGCGCGGCGTGCAGCGCGTCCTCGGCGGCCGTCAGCAGCGCCGACACGGCGGGAGGCGCCGGTACGACCTCGACCAGCGGCAGGGCGAGCACGCCCAGCACGTAGTCCGGCACCGCGTTCAGCACCCGGTCGTCGATGCGGACGGTGAGGGTGGCCGCACCGTCGCTGAGCTGGGTCATCGTGATCCTCGTGAGGTTCGGGTCCGATTGTCCGCCCGACCGTACGCAGCGGGACGACCACCGGTTGTGGCCAATCCGGGGTGATCCGGTGAGGCCAATCCGGGTGGCCGCTCCGCGGTCGCCGACGCGTCACGCAGGAAGTTGTCGAACAGCCGCAGACCGGCCTCGGTGAGCACGCTCTCCGGGTGGAACTGCACCCCCTGCACCGCGAGCGCGTGGTGTCGTACCCCCATCACGTAGCCGTCGTCGGACGACCGGGCGGTGGCCCGCAGGGCCGGCGGCACCGGGTCCGCGACGATCAGCGAGTGGTAGCGGGTGACGGTGAGCGGAGCGGGCGCGCCCTCGAAGACGCCCCGGCCGTCATGGGTCACCACGCTGGTCTTGCCGTGCATCAGGTGCCGGGCGACCGCGACCGTCCCGCCGTAGGCGAGGCCGATCGCCTGGTGGCCGAGGCAGACCCCGAGCAGCGGGACCCGACCGGCGAAGGCGTGCACCAGCTCCACGTGCCCGGACTCGGCGGGGTGCCCGGGCCCGGGGCCGAGCACCACCGCGTCGGGCCGCAGGGCCACGAGCTGGTCGCTGGTCGCCGAGCGGGAACGGATCACCATGGTCTGCGCGCCGAGGGTCCGCAGGTACTGGTCGATGATGTGGGTGAAGCTGTCGTACGCGTCCACGAGCAGGACCTTCACGGCAGCAGCTCCCGACCGGTCAGGGCCCAGTAGGTGGCGCTCATCTTGGCCAGCGTCTCGCGCCACTCGTCGCCCGGTGTGGAGTCGGCCACGACCCCGGCGGAGGCCTGGGTCCGGTAGTGCCCGCCGTCGTGTACGGCGGTACGGATGCACAGGGCGAGTACCGCGTACCCACGCACGTCGACCAGCCCCACCGCGCCGGCGTAGACGCCCCGGGGCTCGTCCTCCAGGCCGTCGATGATCTCCATGGCCCGCAGCTTCGGCGCGCCGGTCATGGTGCCGGCCGGGAAGGTCGCGCAGATCGCCGCCCACACGTCGGCGTCGTCGGCGAGCTGACCCGAGACGGTCGAGACCAGGTGGTGCACGTACGCGAACGGCTCGACGTCGAACATGCTGTCGACGCTGAGCGTCCCCGGCACGCAGACCCGGCCGATGTCGTTGCGGCACAGGTCGACGAGCATGACGTGCTCGGCTCTCTCCTTCTCGCTCGTCGCCAGCTCGATCACCCGCCGCCGGTCGACCTCGGGGTCGGCGGCGCGGGAGGCCGTTCCGGCGATCGGACGCATCGAGAGCCGGCCGTCCCCGATGCGCAGGAACAGCTCCGGGCTCGCCCCGATGACGGTCCGGCCGGCCCACGGGGTGAGGTACATGTAGGGCGACGGGTTGCGGTGGCGCAGCCGCCGGTAGACCTCCAACGGGGTGAGCGTCGTCTCCACGTCGATCCGGTGGCCGATCTGGATCTGGTAGCTGTCCCCGACCTCGATGTGCCGCAGGCACTGCTTCACCCGGGCGGCGAACGTCTCCTCGTCGACGGTGTCCCGGATCGAGGTGGGCGGCGGGGCCGCCGGCACGTGCGGCTCATCGTCGGTCCGGCGCACGGGCAGCTCGGGCAGCTGGACGGCGTCGTCCGACGGCAGGTGCGGGCCGCGGGCGTCGAGCCGCCGGACCGTGCCGGCGCGCAGATCCCACCAGACGGTGTGCCGGAACAGCGCGAGCGTGCAGCGGGGAACGTCGTCGACCACCCGGTCGGTCCCGAGCTCGTCCATGTCCCGCGCGGCCTCGTACGCCAGGGTGGTGAGGAAACCGAAGGCGAAGGTGTCGGTGGGGATGGTCGTGCGCACGGCGAACGCCCGCTGCGCCGCCCGGACGGCCGCCCACACCTCGGTCGGGCCGGCGACCGGCCAGGCCCGCGACGTGGCGCCCCGCCGGCCCGGCTCGCCCAGGACGGCGGTGAGCACGGCGGCCAGGGCGTCGCCCAGCGGACCGTCGGCGGTCAGCTCGAGGCGGTCGGCGATCAGTCGCACCTCGGCGAGAAGACCCCACCCGACGGCTGCGGCATACCGGTCCTGAACGGGACCGTCCAGGCTTTCGAACAGATACAGGTCGTCGTGGGAAAGACTGTCGGCGAGTGCCGTGTAGAGCGACAACGGATCGATCGACGGCAGTGTGACAGATGTCACTTCCACCGGAATTGAGTCCATCAATGGTGTACGCGTACCGGTCGACGAATGTGCTCCGATCGACCACGTGGCGCGTTCGGTTGACAATAGGGACACTTGCGGAACCCCCTCTGAACAGCCCGATTCCGCACCACCGTTGGCGCAGGCCCCGCCGACGACACGGCAGGTCGGACCCTTCCCCCAGGCGAAAGGACTTCGCACGACCTCCCCGGCGCCGGCGGCGGGGCGTCCGCATTGGACACGCTCGGAACGTACGCCCTGATTCGCCGGCCACCGGGGCGGTTGCGCACCCGACCAACACTTTCCACAGGCACGGATCACGCTGTCCATACCACTTCGACGATCTCGGAGCGGACCACTTGTCCCTTAATCTAAGCCTGTCAATAGATGGGCAATCGCGTGGAACGCTTGCAGTGCAGCTCCGTAACGCATTCCGTACGCAGATCGAGGAGGGGGCACTGCGCCCCGGCACCCGGGTGCCGTCGAGCCGGCAGCTCGCCGCCGACCTCGGCGTGTCCCGCAGTGTGGTCGTCGAGGCGTACGAACAGCTCTGCGCCGAGGGGTACCTCGTCTCGCACCACGGCTCGGGCACCTCCGTGGCGACGGCGGCGCGTTCCGACGTCGCCTCGGCGCTCACCCCGGACGACCACGCGCCCGCCCCGGCGGTCTGCGACCTGCGCACCGGCAGCCCGCACGACTCGACGTTCCCCCGCCAGGACTGGATCCGTGCGGTCACCGCCGTGGTCACCTCGGCCGGTCGTCGCGAGCTGGGCTACGCCCCGCCGTCCGGCCTGCCGGTCGTGCGGCACACCCTCGCCGGATACCTGGGCCGGGTGCGCGGGGTGCGGACCGGGCCCGAGCGTGTCATGGTCACATCCGGCTTCGCCCAGGGGCTGGCGCTGCTCTGCCGCGTGCTGCACGACCGGGGCCACGACACGCTCGGGGTGGAGGACCCGGGCCACCCGGGCGAGTGGGAGTTCGTCGCCGAGGCCGGCCTCCGTCCGGTGGGCATCCCCGTGGACTCCGACGGCATCCGGGTGGACGCGCTGGACGCGAGCGGCGTCCGTGCCGTGCTGGTCACCCCGGCCAGCCAGTTCCCGACCGGGGTCACGCTCACCGCGCGACGCCGGGCACAGCTCGTGGCCTGGGCGAAGAAGGTCGACGGCTACGTCATCGAGGACGACTTCGACGCCGCCCTCGTCGGCCCGGCGCAGCGGATGCCCGCGGTGCAGAGCCTCGCGCCCGACCGGGTGGTCTACGCCGGCAGCGCCAGCAAGGTCCTCACGCCGGCGCTGCGCCTCGGCTGGCTGGCCACCCCCGCCGACCTGACCGCGCCGCTCGAGCGGATCCGGGCCAGCTGGGACATCGGCTGCTCCGGCCTGGAACAGCTCGCCTTCGCCCGACTGATCGACACCGGCGCCTTCGACCGGCACCTGCGCCGACTCGGCGCCGACGTGCAGAAGCGCCGTCAGGCGGTCCGCGACTTCGTCGCCGGGCAGCTGCCCGACGTCACCCTCTTCGGCGCGGACGGCGGACTCCAGGCGTACCTGCTGCTGCCGGCCCGACACCCGGAGGAGGCCCTCGTGCACGCGGCCCGGCGACGCTCGGTGCTGGTCCGCGGTGGCCGCTTTTACGCCCTACGGCCGGACGACCGACCGCCGGCGCTGGTCCTCGGCTACGCCGGGGTGCGCGGCCCGGAACTCGGGCGCGGCCTGGCCGGGCTGGCCGAGGCGTACCGCGAGACGGCCGGCCGCGCCGGCTGACCAGCCGCGCCGGTCGCGCCGCCGCCGTACGCGGTCAGGTGGTGGCCCGGACCGCCTCGATGATCGTCTCGGCGACCTCGCCCGCGGGCTGCCGGGCCCCCGCCATCGCGTGCGACCCGCCCGCGATCTCCCGCTGGCCCCGCGGGGCGGCCCGCTCGGCCATGAAGCGGTGCGCGGCGACCGGGATGTTCTTGTCGGCGTCACCGAACACGAACCAGCTCGGCAGGGATCGCCAGGCGGGTTCGCCGGTGAGCCCGTCGCCCAGGGCCTGCTCGGTGATCGGCCGTTGGGTGCGGGCCATCAGCGCGGCGAGGTCGTCCGGCACGTCGGCGCAGAACTGCGCGTGGTAGGCGTCCTGGCCGATCATCACCTCGTTGCCGCCGGTCGACACCGGGTACTGCACCAGGGTCTCGGCGAGGGTGCTGCCGGGGAACTTTCCCGACAGCGACAGCGCCGACTCGCCGGTGTCCGGGCACAACGCGTTGACGTAGACGAGGGCGCGTACCGAGGTGTCGCCCGCGGCGGCCTGCGTGATCACCATGCCGCCGTACGAGTGGCCGACGAGGACGACCGGGCCGCCGATCCCCCGTACCACGTCCCGCACGTACGCGGCGTCGCCCGAGAGGCCGCGCAGCGGGTTGGCGGCGGCCACGACGTTGTACGCGTCGCCCAGCCGCTCGATCACCGCGTTCCAGCTCGACGACTCGGCGAACGCGCCGTGCACCAGGACGACGGTGGGGTCCGCATCGGGCATGACAGCCGCTCCCTCGCTCGTGGCACTGGTCATCCTCCACCGGCCGCGCCGGTGCGCCTGAGTACCCGTCCCACGGCGGCGAAACATCGCGTCGTACGCCTCCGCACGGCGGGTCGACGCCTGGCCGACCCGTGAACTACCGGAAGACCTTGACACTCATCGATGTTAGCGCCAACACTGAGCCCGTTACCGGGGCGCAACACTCCCGTCACACACCCTGCCCGAGGGCGTGCTCCCGGCGGGCGCCGCAGGTTGGCCGATGCAGCAGCGTCGACCAGCGCCGTGCACACAGCTCACGGAGGACAGATGCCGCTGCCACCTGACCAGAGGGCCACAGGTCCCGGCGTCGCGCGTCGCCGCCGCGCTGTCCTGGCCGCGATCCTGGCGGTGCTCGCCGTGTCGGCCGGGCTGCCCGGGGCGGGGCCCGCGCACGCCGCGCCCGCCGTGAACTACACCAACCCGCTGGTCAACCAACGGGCGGACCCGCACATCTTCCGGCACACCGACGGCTACTACTACCTGACCGCGACCGTGCCGCAGTACGACCGGATCGTCCTGCGCCGCGCGACCACCCTCCAGGGGCTGGCGACCGCGGCGGAGACCACGATCTGGAGCCGGCACACCAGCGGAGAGATGGGCGCCCACATCTGGGCGCCGGAGATCCACTTCATCAACAACCGCTGGTACGTCTACTTCGCCGCCGGCCGGACCGACGACGTGTGGCGCATCCGGATGTACGTGCTGGAGAGCGGCAACGCGAACCCGCTCACCGGAGGGTGGATCGAACGCGGGCGGATCACGACACCCTGGGACACGTTCAGTCTGGACGCCTCGACCTTCGTGGCCAACGGGGTGCGCTACCTGACCTGGGCACAGCAGGAGCCCGGCATCTCCACCAACTCGAACGTCTACCTCGCCCGGATGGGCGCCAACCCGTGGCAGATCACCGGCACCGTGACCCGGCTCGTCGTGCCGACGTACGCCTGGGAGACCCGCGGCTACCGGGTCGCCGAGGGGCCGGCGGTCATCCAGCGCGACGGCCGCCTCTTCCTGACCTACTCGGCCAGCGCCACCGACGCCAACTACTGCCTCGGGATGCTGAGCGCCTCCGCCACCGCGAACCTGCTCGACGCGGCCTCCTGGAGCAAGAGCCCCAACCCGGTCTTCGCCACCAGCGCGGCCACCGGCCAGTACGGCCCCGGCCACAACTCGTTCACCGTCTCTGAGGACGGGCAGAGCGACATCCTGGTCTACCACGACCGGAACTACCGCGACATCAGCGGCGACCCCCTCAACGATCCCAACCGGCGGACCCGCATCCAGAAGCTGTACTGGAACGCCGACGGCACCCCCAACTTCGGCATCCCGGTGCCCGACGGGGCCACCCCGGTCCGGCTGCGGTCACACGACCTGACGACCAGCTACGTCCGGCACTACGACTACCGGGCCCGGGTCGAGCCGAACGTGACCAACCTGGCCGACTCGCAGTTCCGCATCGTCAACGGCCTGGCCGGCGGCGGCAGCGTGTCGTTGGAGTCGACGAACTATCCGGGCTACTACCTGCGCCACTACGGGTTCGCCCTCTCCATCGCGCCCAACGACGGGTCGTCGATCTTCGCCGGCGATGCGAGCTTCCAACGCCGGTCCGGCCTCGCCGACAGCGCCGGGATCTCCCTGGAGTCACAGAACTATCCGGGCCGCTACGTGCGCCACCGCGACGGTCTGCTGTATCTGGAGGCGGTCGCCACCAGCGCCGAGCGAGGCTCCGCCACCTTCCACCTGGAATAGCCCAGGCGGGCGGGCCGCAGCGCGCCCGCACACGCCCTCGACACCGTCGGCCGGTCCAAGCGACCCGTCGACGCCGATTGGAGCACCGATGAACCGGCGTCCCACCATCGCCCTCCTGGCCGGACTCTGCCTCGCGGTCAGCGCGGCACCCGTTCCCGCCGCCGCCCGAGGATCGGCGTCCGCCCAGGCAGGCACGTACGCCGGGCTCGCCGGCCCACCCGGCACGCCGCCCGGCGCCTGCCCGACGGGGGCCGGCTACGGCTCGCCGCTGCCGGCCAGTTCCGTGACGGCGCCCCGCATCCAGGGCGGGTTCTCGTTCCTCGAAGGGCCCGTCTGGGTCGCCGACGGCGGCTACCTGCTCTTCTCCGACATGGCCGCCGGCACCGGGCCGTACAACGTGCAGCCGTCCACGATCCGCAGGTTCACCCCGCCGTCGACCTTCGACACGTTCGTGTCGAACGCCGGCAGCAACGGCATCGCGCTCAGCGCCGACGGCCAGCAGCTCGTGGCGGCCACTCACGACCAGCGCAACGTGTCCGCGTACCGGTTGAGCGACCGAACCCGCAGCACCGTCGCCGCGAACTACCAGGGTCGGGCGTTCAACTCGCCGAACGACGTCGCGGTCCGTTCGGACGGCGTCGTCTACTTCACCGACCCCAACTTCCAGCGCGGCAACCGCCCGGACCAGATGAACGGGCGGACCAGCGTCTTCCGCGTGGTCAACGGGCAGGTGTCGCTGGTCGACGACCAACTGCGCCAGCCCAACGGCATCTCGCTCTCGCCGGACGGCAGCACCCTGTACGTGGGCGCCTACTCCGAGAACAAGATCTACAAGTACGCCGTCCAGCCCGATGGCAGCACCGGCGCGCGGAGCGTCTTCGTGAACTACATCGGCGGCCCGGACGGCGGGACGATCGACTGCGCCGGCAACGTGTACTGGACCTCCGGCGGGGACTCCCTCGTCCACGTCTACTCCCCCGCCGGCGTTCAGCTGGGCACGATCCGGTCCGGCTTCACCGGAACGACGAACGTCGCCTTCGGCGGATCCGACCGGCAGACCCTGTTCATCACGTCGGGTCCCCGCAACGACTCCGGCCTGTACAGCGTCCGGCTCAACGTCCCGGGCTACCCGTACTGACGTAGCCGGTAGCGGCTGGCCGTGGGAGGAATCCCCCGTTGTGCTCCTCACGGAGCGGATTCCTCCCCGCTCGCCCCCCCAGGTTCGGCTAGACGGACCCTATCGGCCGTCGCGCAACAAGCGTTGAGCACAACGGGTTCACGCTCAACGGGTGTTGCTCCGAACAGGAGCGAGCTTACGCTCACGTTCCGTACGTGTGTCAACGTCTGTTTAGTAACGGGGCCCATCTGCGACACTGTCGTTCAGGTCGCCGGAGGGTGAAGAGCATGGTGGACGTTCGGCGCGCGGAGCGGGAGTTACCGCCCCTCGACACGTTGGCAGCACGGCTGGAGTACCTGTTCGACAAGATCCGCCCCACTCCCGACGAACTCGGCGACTCCGACGAGCCCGGGCGCAGATACACCAACCGGGAGATCGCCGACAAGATCAACGAAGCGGCGACCGAGACGGGCGTCACGATCAGCGCCGCCTACATCGGCGAGTTGCGGCGGGGCGTGGCGAGCGATCCGCGCACCTCGCACGTACGCGCCCTGGCCACCGCCTTCGGTGTCAATTCGGGGTACTTCGTGGACGACGCGGCGGCACGACGGATCCAGGACCAGATCACGTTGCTCAGCGAGCTGCGGCGGATGGACGTCAAGCGGGTGGCGCTGCGGCAGGTGCTCGCCGACAACGGCCTCTCGGCGACCGACACGCGGCTCGTCGAACAGATGGTGGCCCGGCTGCGGGCCGTGGCAGAGGGCACCGACACGGCCGCGTCCGAGGATCGTCGGTAACCGGTGGCCGTGCAGATCCTGCGGTGGGAGCACACCGACGAGTGGGAGAACACCGACGTGACGTCGTATCGCCTACGCCGACGCTGCGCGCGCGTCGTCGCCGAGCTGGAGATACCGCAGCCCTTCGACATCAGGAAGCTGTGCGACGCTCTCGGTGAGCGGCGCGGCCGGCCCATCCACCTGGTGCCGATCAAGCTGCCCGCGCAGACCGTGTGCGGTATGTGCGTGCCGACGAACGACTTCGACGCGATCTTCTACGAGCAGGACACCTCTCCGCTGCACCAACTGCTGATCATCGGTCACGAGCTGGGTCACCTGCTCGCCGGGCACCAGGCCACCGAGGTGCTGGACGCGGACGCGTCCCGGCTGTTGCTCCCCGACCTCGACCCGCAACTCGTGCGGCGGAGTCTGGGCCGCAGCAACTACGCTGCGGCCGAGGAACGCGAGGCCGAGATGATCGGCTCGCTGCTGCTGCGGCGGGTCCGCAGCGAGCGCGGTGACGCGGACGAGGCGCCGGTGAACGGGCAGGACGCGGAGCTGTACGGCCGGTTGCGGCACTCCCTCGAACACCCCCACTGGTAGGGCGGGAATGGACACCGTCCTCTACGCCGTGTGCGCGGCATCCGGCTGGGTCGCGTTCGTGTACATGGTGCGGTTGCAGCGCCGGCATCCGAGCCGGGCCCGCCGTGCGATCTGCGCGGGCCTCGGCGCGTTCGCCGCCGGGATCACGGTCGCCGTTCCGCCCGTCGCCGTCGCGATCGACGAGGTCTCGGGCCTGCCCAATCTCGCCAAGATCATGGCGCACGCGGGCGCCCTGACCGTCTCGGCGAACGCCGAGATCATGCTGCTGCACTTCGCGCTGCCCCCGGCGACGGCCGCCGTCCGCGCCCGCCGCTGGGTGTGGGTCACCGCCTGCGCGTTCCTCGTCATGCTCGGCCTGTTCGCCGTCACCCTCACGTACGACGAGCCGGTGCGCCTGACCGTCGAGTACGCGACCGACCCCGTCGTCACCGCCTACCTGCTGATCTTCCTGCTGCTCGGGTTCTTCGCCTACTGCGTCGACATCACCCGGCTGTGCTGGGGCTTCGCGAAGATCTGCGGACGCCCCTGGCTGCGCCGTGGCCTGCGCATCACCGCGGTGGGCGCTGCCTTCGCGCTGCTTTACAGCACCAACAAGATCGTCTACCTGGTCGCCTACTGGGCCGGCTACCGGCCGACCGGCGAGCGGCAGATCGCGGCGGTGCTGGTGACCATCGGCGCGTTGCTCATCACGATCGGCCTCACCATGCCGGCGTGGGGTCCCACGCTCAAGATCGGCCAACGGTGGGAGGACTTCCAGTCCTACCGGCGACTCGAACCCCTCTGGCGGGACCTCGTCGCGGCCCTCCCCGAGCTGGAACTCGACCCCACCCTGCGCCGCCGGTTCGCGGCACTGCGCGACACCGACTACGCGCTCACCCGCCGGGTCGCCGAGATCCGCGACGGCCGCCTGGCGCTGCGCCCGTACACAGATATCGGGGTGACCGCCCTGGCCGAGCGGTTCGCCGAACGGTCCGGTCTGAGCGCCACCGAGCGGCAGGCGGCGATCGAGGCCGCCCACCTGGCCTGCGCGCTGCGGTGGCATCGGGCCGGCCAGGCGGCCGCGGCCCCGCAGCCCGCCGACGAGCTGCACCGCCCGGACGGTGGCTATGCCGGCGAGGTGGCGTGGCTGACGCTCGTCACCGACGCCTACGCTCGATCACCCGTGGTGGCCGGGACGCTCGACGCCGCCACTCCGCTCCCGACGGCAGGAGACGCGCGCCGATGAGGGGTCGCTACGACAACCTGGAGCGGATCCGCACGCTGGACCCGCAGCGCGACTACCTGGACATCTACCAGACGATGCTGCGCTTCGAATTCCCCTGGGACATGAAGCTGGGCCTCAACCTGGCGTTCAACAGGTCCTTCTCGGTTCCGGCCATCGCCGCCGTGCACACCACGACCGGCGAGCTGACCGACCGCACCCAGAAGCGCATCGACGACACCGGCCTGCTGATGTACGAGATGGTCCTCAACGGCTTCGAGCAGCCCCGGGGCCGGGACGCCCTCCGGCGTGTCAACCAGATCCACCGCCCCTACGACATCGACAACGACGACTTCCGCTACGTCCTGGGCTGCCTCGTCGTGATCCCGATCCGGTGGCTGCGCGACTACGGGTGGCGTCAGCCCTGCTGCCACGAGCGGCAGGCCACCTACCTGTTCTACCGGGAGCTCGGCCGACGGATGGGCATCACGGACATCCCCGGGTCGTTCGAGGAGTTCGAGACCTGGTTCGACGCCCACGACGCCAGCCACCTACTGCCCAACGACGACGCGGCGGCCATCGAACGGGCCACCCGCATGCTGATGCTCGCCCGACTCCCCCGCACGCTCGCGCCGCTGGGAAACGCGCTGGTCAGCGCCATGTACGACGAACCGCTGCGGCGCGCGACCCGGGTCGACGCGCCGCCGTGGCCGGTCCGGGCCGGGCTGCGTCTCGCGCTGCGCACGCGCGCGCGGTGGCAGCGGTGGTTCGGCGCGCCGCGGGCCACGCCGCTGTTCGCCGAAGGCATCCGGGCCAGGACCTACCCCCAGGGGTACGACATCAGCCAGCTCGGCCCGCACTGATCGGCGGCCGGCCGGAGCCAAGGCCCGCCGGGATCGGGAACGGCTTGACGTCACGGCCCCCGTCGCGCAAGGTCAGATATCGGCAACCTTCGATGATTTGAGGAGGACCGATGAAGGCACTCGCCACCACCGCCGCAGCCCTGCTTCTCCTGGTCACGGGCGGCGCATCCGCCGCACGGGGCGCACCCGACGCACCACCGGCACCCGCCGCGCCCTGCGCCGGTCAGGTTCACCCGAACCCGTCGTTCGAGCGGGGCGTCAACGGCTGGACCGCCGGCCCTCGCATGGTCGTGCTCGGCGACGAGACCCGACCCGCACACACCGGTCGCGCATACGCCACGTTCGCCGGGCTGGACGTCACGCGTAGCGACCTGCTGCGTGCGACCGTCACCGTGCCGGCCAACTGCGACCTGACGGTCCGATTCTGGGTCCGCACCATCACCACCGAAACCACCCGCGGCGACTACCTGAACGTCGGGCTGGCGGTCACCGGCGTTCCCCCGAAGACGAGGTTCTCGCTGGCCTTCGACGGCGGGGCCGAGTGGCGGCAGTACGGCATGTCGAGCGGGACGGCGACGGTCGAGCGCACCGCGACGGTCAGCTTCCTGAGCAGCGAGATGGCCGGCAACGGCGTCACGGCCTTCGACGTCGACGACGTGACCTTCAGTGTGAGCTGACAAGCCGGGCGGGCGGTCGACCCGACCGCCCGCCCTGGGGGTCGCCCGCCCCTGGGTCGTCTCCGCGGTACGGGTGACGGCCGCAGGGCCCGCCGTCACGCCTCGAAGTCGCTGTCACCGGGCGTCTCCCGCCCGCTCGGCGGGGTGGGCACCCGCGGCGCGTTCCGCCGACTGCCGAGCGCGTCGAGGACCGCGACGAGGGCCAGCACCCCGGCCACCGCACACAGGCCGACCATCGGCGGCCACCGCGTCAACACCGGCGTGGCCAGCAGGAGGATCACGAATCCGACCAGCCGTGATCGGGAGATCTGGCCGAACACCTCGTACTCCAACCGCAACCGCGCGACGAGGAAGAGCGCCGGCCCACCCACCACGAACAGCAGCCACATCGGCCGTGGCGTGCCGAACGGGTCGTCGATCACCAGTTCGTAGCTGACCGACGTGAGGAGCACGCTGAGCACGATGAGCAGGTGCGTACGCTCCGAGGCCGTACCCAGGCGAGCGGGCTGGCCCGCCTCACCCAGCGCCTCGGGCAGCAGCAGACCGGCGCGGTGGAAGTAGATCCGCCAGATCAGCGCGCTCGTGACGAAGGCGACCGTGAAGGCGGCCGCCCGCCCCCCGGAGTAGTCCCGGCCACTGAACACCACGCCGATCACCAGGATCGTCTCGCCGAGCGCGATGAGGAACATCTGCTGGTAGCGGTCCGCGAGGTGCGTACCCGCGATCCGCCAGTGCGCCACCGCCGCGGCCCCCAGCCGCGGCAGCGGCCACCCCAGAATCCAGGCGAGGTAGTCGACGCCGACGGCGACGGCCCACAGCGGCAGGCGCAGTCGCTCCGGGCCGAGCGCGCCGACCAGCCAGATGGGTGCACTCAGCGCAGCCCACGCGGAGAGCCGGAACGCGACCAGCCGCCTCGGATGGCCCCGCAGCGCGGCGGCGATCACCAGCGGCCGGACCACCATCACCAGCAGGTACGCGACCACGAACGGGAGCGCCCGCTCCTGGGTCGCCCGGGGCAGCGTGACCGCCATGACCAGGCCGGCGAACATGGTGCCGACCACGACGGCCTGGATGACCGCGCTCTCCGGCTCGTAGCGACTGGTGATCCAGGTGGTGTGCGACCAGACCAGCCAGAGCGCCAGGAACAGCAGCAGGCTACCGCCGAGCCCGTTGACGAACGCCCACCCCGTGTTGCCGTCCAGCTCGACGAAGCGCTGCGAGACCCGCGTGAGTGCGACCACGAAGGCCAGGTCGAAGAAGAGTTCCAGGAAGGTGGCGCGGCCCGCGCTGTCCGGCGGACGCAGGAGGTCCGCACCGCGTCTCGACGACATCGTCCCCCTCCGTCCGCCCCCGTCGCACCAACGATCGGCCCGCCCAGGGGATGTGCCGCCGGGTACGCGACAGGGTGGTTGAGGTTGAATCACACCTGATTCGACAATTTCTCCCCTTACGTTCGATGCGCAGGACGCGGCCGAACCGGGGAGAGACGTGGACAGCTATCCGGCGATCGAAGATCACGGACTCATCGGCGACCTGCAGACCGCCGCGCTGGTGACCTGTGACGGGACGGTCGACTGGTTCTGCGCGCCGCGCTTCGACTCGCCGAGCATCTTCGCCTCGCTGCTGGACAAGGACAGGGGCGGCTACTTCCGGATCGCGCCGGACGACGTGCGCTACGTGACCAAGCAGCTCTACCTCCCCGGCACGCCCATCCTGATCACCCGGTTCATCAGCGCCGACGGGGTCGCCGAGGTCATGGACTTCATGCCGGTCACGGGCGAGCGGGCCACCGACGCGCACCGGCTGGTCCGCATCGTCACCATGGTGCGCGGCAGCATGCGCTTCCGGGTGGAGTGCCGGCCCCGCTTCGACTACGCGCGGGAGGAGCACCAACTGGAGCGCCACCCCAACGGCTACCTCTTCCGCAGCCGGTGCGCGACGCTGACGTTCAACCCCGTCGACCCCATCCGGCGGCTGATCCACGAACACGGCGACGTCCGCATCGAGGACGGCGACCTCGTCGCGTACGGCACCCTGAACGAGGGCGACGTCGGCGGCGTGGTCCTGGAGACGGGCGACACCGAACCGCGGATCTTCCCGCCGGAGGAGATCCAGGGCATGTTCGAGTGGACGCGTGACTACTGGCGACGCTGGCTGGAACGCTCCAGCTACACCGGTCGCTGGCGGGAGATGGTCGAGCGCTCCGCCATCACGCTGAAACTCATGACGTACGCGCCGACCGGCGCGATGATCGCCGCGCCCACCGCCGCGCTGCCCGAGCTGGTCGGCGGCACCCGCAACTGGGACTACCGCTACACCTGGGTACGCGACACGTCGTTCTCGGTGCACGCGCTGCTCGGCCTCGGCTTCACCGAGGAGGTCAGCCGCTACATGGACTGGTTGGACGAGCGCATCCGCACGGCCAGCCACCACCAGGACCCACTGAGGATCATGTACCGGGTGGACGGCTCCTCCGACCTGCACGAGGAGGTGCTCGACCACCTGGAGGGCTACCGCGGCTCCCGGCCCGTGCGCATCGGCAACGGCGCCGCCGACCAGCTCCAGCTCGACATCCACGGCGAGGCGCTCTACGCCATGCACCTCGCCGACGAACAGGGCATCCGTGTCTCGCACCAGGTGTGGAAGAGCACCGTCCGGCTCGTCGACTGGCTCTGCCACAACTGGGACCAGCGCGACGCCGGCATCTGGGAGAGCCGGCACCACCCCCGCAACTACACGTTCGGGCGGGTGATGTCCTGGGTGGCGCTGGACCGGGCCATCCGCCTGGCCAACCGCACCGGCCGCCCCGGCGACCTGACCTGCTGGACCGAACAGCGCAACCGCATCTACAACCAGGTCATGGACCGCGGGTACCACCAGGAACGCGGCAGTTTCGTGCAGGCGTACGACGAGAACGTGCTCGACGCCGCCCTGCTGGCCATGCCGGCGGTCGGTTTCGTCACCCCGAGCGATCCGCTGTGGCTGTCCACCCTCAACGCGATCGAACGCGAACTCGTCTCCGACAGCCTCGTCCACCGGTACGACCCGGTCCACTCCCCCGACGGCCTGCCGGGCCACGAGGGCACCTTCAACATGTGCACCTTCTGGTACGTCGAGGCGCTGGCCCGTGCCGGCCGTCTCGACGACGCCCGACTCACGTTCGAGAAGATGTTCACCTTCAGCAACCACCTCGGTCTCTACGCCGAGGAGATCGCCGCGACCGGTGAGCAGATCGGCAACTACCCGCAGGCCTTCAGCCACCTGTCGCTGATCAACACGGCGCTGACCCTCAACAGCCTGCTCGACGCCGAGGCCGACGCCCGACGCCGCCGCTAGGTGCGAGGGGCTTGATCTGGTGGTCCTGTCGTAGCGGGCCCCTACGATGCGCCGATGACGCGATTCGTGCAGCAGCCCGACTACGAGGGTGCGGAGTTCATCGACCTGTCGATGGCCAGCGCAACCTTCCGCGAGGTGGATCTCAGCGGCGCCCGGATGCGTGGCGTGCTGCTGTTGGACGCCGACATCGACGGGGCGATCGACGGCCTGCGCGTCAACGGCGTGGAGGTCATGCCATTGATCGAGGCCGAGCTGGATCGCCTGCACCCCGAACGGCTTCGACTCCAGCCGACCACACCCGGGACGATGCGTGATGCGGTGGATGTCATCGAGGAGCTGTGGCAAGCGACGCTGCGACGCGCAAGCGTGCTGCCAGAGGAGGCCGTCCACAGATCAGTGAACGACGAATGGTCGCTCGCCCAGACCCTGCGCCACACGATCTTCGTCGTGGACGCCTGGTATGGCCACGCGACGGCCCTTCGCCCGAAACCGTTCCATCCGATCGGCGTACCCGCATCGTTCACCACCAACGGCGCCGAGTTCGGCATCGACGAGTCGGCCGCGCCCACCCTCGGCGAAATCCTCGCCGTGCGCGCCGAGCGGATCGCCGATCTGCGCGCATATCTGGCGCAGGTCACGCAGGAGGAGCTGGACCGCGTGCGGGGGCCGAACACCGCGGTCGGCTGCCCGCCGCCCGCCGAACGTACGGCGGTCAAGTGCCTGCAGGTCATCTTCGGCGACCAGTGGGCGCACGTGCAGTTCGCCGACCGCGACCTGGCCATCCTGGAACAGGAGTATGCGTGATGCTCCGGGATGTAGGTGTCAGCTCCTAGAGGACGTCGAACTCGTTCCCCTCCGGGTCGGCCATCGTCACGTGATCGGGCGTACCGTCCGGTACGTCCGGCCCGAGCACGGAGCCGCCCGCAGCGACCAGCTTGTCGACCATCGCCTGGACGCGCGGCCACCGCACATCCAGCGGTTCGTGCCGGCCGCCGCCGACCTGGATGTCGACGTGCATGCGGTTCTTCACCACCTTCGGCTCCGGCACCTTCAGGAACGAGATGGCGGGCCGGGTGCCGGCCGGGTCCTCGATGAAGGCGCCGTCGTCCCACTCGTCCTCGGGAATGCCGAAGTGGGCGTGCCACGCCTCCCAGGTGGCGAACCCCTGCGGCGGGGAGGCCGGGACGTACCCCAGCGCGAGACACCAGAACGCGGCCAGTTCGCGGGGGCGGGCGCAATCGACGGTCAGCGACCACTGCTCGGACATCGCCTCACCATAGGGGGTCGACGTCGACCGTCCCACCCCCTGCTGCTTTACTATGGCACTAGTAAAGCAGTAAGGGGCTGCCCGTGTTCGTCTTCCGGCTCGACACCCACTCCGGCGTGCCGCCGTACCTGCAACTCGTCCAGCAGGTTCGCCAGGCGGTGCTGCTGGGCTTCCTGCAACCCGGCGACCGCCTCCCGCTCATCCGCGAGGTGGTCGAGGACCTGGCGATCAATCCGAACACCGTCGCCAAGGCGTACCGGCAGATGGAGCAGGAGGACCTGGTCACCGGGCGGCCCGGCCAGGGCACCTTCGTCACCGCACAGCAGTCGGCCGTGATGTCGGCATCGACGTACACGTCGCTGCGACGCGGCCTGGCGACCTGGCTGCGCCGCGCCTACGAGGCCGGCCTCGACGAACGGGCGGTCGACGCGCTCTTCACGTCCGTCCACCAGCAGACCAGGAACGAGGACGTGGCGTGACAGCGACCGAGTTCGCGCTGCGCACCGACGGTGCGAGCAAGCGGTACCGGAAGGGCTGGGCGTTGCGCGACTGCACCCTGAACCTGCCGGCGGGCGGCGTGATCGCCCTGGTCGGGCCGAACGGCGCGGGCAAGACCACGCTGCTGCGCCTGGCCGTCGGGTTGCTGGCGCCGACCAGCGGCACGGTGGAGGTCCTCGGCCAGGACGTCACCGCCAGCACCCCGCAGACCCTGTCCCGGATCGGGTTCCTGGCCCAGGACCACCCGCTGTACAAGCGCTTCACCGTCGCCGAGATGCTCCGCTTCGGCCGGGCCTGCAACCTGCGGTTCGACCAGGGGCTGGCCGAGCGCCGGCTGACGAAGCTGGGCATCCCGCTCGACCGCCGGGCCGGCACGCTCTCCGGCGGGCAGCAGGCCCAGGCCGCGTTGGCGCTGGCCCTGGCGAAGCGGCCGGACCTGCTCGTTCTCGACGAGCCGGTGGCCAGCCTCGACCCGCTGGCCCGGCACGAGTTCCTCCAGGTCCTCATGGGCGCGGTGGCCGACGGCGGAGTGACCGTCCTGTTCTCCTCCCACGTCGTGCACGAGCTGGAGCGCGTCTGCGACCACCTGGTCGTGCTCAACCGCGGCCGGGTCACGCTCACCGGCGACATCGACACCCTGCTCACCGAACACCGGCTGCTCGTCGGCCCCCGCACGGCCGCCGACCTCGACCGGGCCGGCACCGTCGTGGAGGCCGTCCACAGCGACCGGCACACGACCCTGCTGGTACGCGACGGCGGGCTGCCGACCGCGCCCGGCTGGCAGGCCCAGCCTGTCGCGCTGGAGGACCTGGTGCTGGCGTACCTGCGCCGGTCGTCCGAACCGAGCGTCCCGGTGGAGTCGGAGGTGGCGGCATGACGTGGTTGATCTGGCGTCAGCACCGGACCGAGGTCTGCGTCCTGGGTCTGCTCGTCGGCCTGTTCGGCATCGTCCTGCTCGTGCTCGGGGCGCAGGCCCACGACCTCTTCCCCGGCGGTTCCGCCCGGTGCGCGGGAGAGGCCGGCCTCAACGGCGACTGCGCGGCCTCCTTCCGCCGGCTCGACGAGGAGTACGGGTACGTCGAGAACCTCCTGGCGGCCTTCTATCTGGTCCCCGTCGTCATCGGCGCGTTCCTCGGCGCGCCACTGCTCGCGCGCGAACTGGAGGACGGCACCTGGCAGCTCGCCTGGACCCAGGCGGTGCCGCGGATGCGCTGGCTGGCGGCCAAACTCGTGGCGCTGGCCGGCGTCACCGTCACGCTCACCGGGATGTTCACCGCGGTGCTCACCTGGTTCCGTCAGCCGTTCGACGCGTGGGAGGGACGGTTCCAGTACGACGCCTTCGACCTGGAGGGACTCGTCCCGGTGGCGTACGCGCTGTTCGCGTTCGGCGTCGCCACCGCCGCCGGGGCGATCCTGCGGCGCAGCCTGCCCGCGTTCGGCGTCGCGTTGGGGGCGTTCCTCGCCGCCCGGATGTCGGTGGCGCTGCTGGCCCGTCCCGCGTACGCCACCCCGCTCACCACCATGGAACCGGTGCCCGCCGGCGGTTCGAAGGTGGGGCGACGGACCGTGCCCGGCCTTGCCGACTGGGTGGTCGAACGCGGCTACGCGGACGCCACCGGGCGCAGGCTCAGCTCGACCGAGTACTACGAGCTGGAGGACGCCGCCGACCGGGCCGGCACCAACCTCAACCAGTTCCTGCACACGCGGGGCGTCCAGCAGTTCGGGGTCTACCACCCGGCCGACCGGTTCTGGACGTTCCAGCTCATCGAGGCCGCCCTTTTCGTCGCGGTCGCGGCGGTCCTGATCGGCGTGGTGGTGTGGCGGGTACGCCGTCGCCTGATCTAGTGCCCGCCACACTCTGACGCCGTACGGCGATCAGCTCTGTTGGTAGTTGACCGCGGCGAACCCGCAGGGCTGGTGCAGGTGCAGGTAGTAGGCGCCCTCGCCGTATTCGTCCAGGTCCGCGCCGCCGAGCAGACCCACGTAGTCCATCGGTTGACCGCACCCGGGGCAGTCGGCGTGCTCGGCGTCCTGGATCCAGTCGGGCCGTCCGCCCAGCGTGGAGCCGCCCTGATCCCAGGCGCTCGCCTCGTAGGGCGTCGACCGTGCCGGGCCGAGGACCGGCGTCAGCGCCGGCGGGTCCTCCGGTTGCGCGTCACCGAGGTAGCTGGGACGGGTGTTGCCGCTCCACCAGGTGCTGTCACCAGCCGGCGTGACCTGGCTGAACAGGGTCGCGTAGCAGGCGCAGAAATGGCAGGTCTCGATCACCAGCCGGCCGGACCAGCCGGTGTGCGCGATCGCGGCCCGGACAGCGGGGTCCGCCGTGTCGAGGTCCGCAGCGATCCACAGTGGCGACGCGCACCACGGACAGGTGGGACCGCCCGCACGCTGCGGTGTCTCGCGCAGAACCCACTGGTACCCGGTGGTGCCGCACAGGTCCCGGCGGCTGCCGTCCGCCTCGGCCGTCCAGCCGCCCTCCAGCGTGTAGCTGAGGACACTGACGTGCAGCTCGTCCGCACCGGCCGGTGGTTGTGTCGACCAGCGACGCATGGCGCTCTCGGCGAGCGGATGGGCGGTGTGCGCCAGGATGATGAGCAGATGGTTGAGCCGGTCCGGCGCACTCCCGCCGTCGATCCGGTCGATGATCCGGCTGATGACGTCGGCGTCCGCCGCCCGGTACACCCTCGCCGGCCACAGCACGTCGGCGTCGAGCAGGACGCCCAGGTACGGGGTCAGGCTTTCCGGGTCGGTGTCGGCGATCTCGCACAGCTGCTCGATCGCGTCGTCGTCCTCGGCGGCAGCGTTCCTGACCAATTCTTCGATCACGGGGGCATGCTAGTCAGCGCCCGCCGGACCGGGAGACGGCACGGTGTTGATCGGATCATCACCACCTGTTGAATAGATGCTGACACATTTTGACGAGGCTTGACGGCATGGCCATCACCCATCGACGTCTCGTCACCGCCGCCCTCGTGGCCGCGCTCACCCTGCTCGCCGCGTGGACACCGGCACGCGGCGCGGAGCCGGCTCCGACACCCACCGCCGCCGCCCCCAACATCATCTTCGTGCTCGTCGACGATCTCGCGTGGAACCTCGTGCCGTACCTGCCGCAGGTGCGGCAACTACAGGACGAGGGAGTCACCTTCACCAACTACACGGTGACGGACTCGCTGTGCTGCCCGTCCCGCTCGTCGATCCTGACCGGCCAGTTCCCGCACGACACCGGTGTGTTCACCAACGGTGGCGCCGACGGCGGGTTCGCGGTGTTCAAGGGCCGGGGCAACGAGAACCGGACCTTCGCGACCGTGCTCCAGGGCAGGGGCTACCGGACCGGGTTCATGGGCAAGTACCTCAACGGCTACCTGCCGGCGGACACGCAAGGGGGGTCGCTGCCGTACGTGCCGCCAGGCTGGTCCGAGTGGTACGTGGCCGGCAACGGATACCCCGAGTACAACTACGACCTCAACGAGAACCACACAGTCGTCCACTACGGCAGTCAACCCGCCGACTACCTGACCAACGTGCTTTCCCGCAAGGGCAGGGACTTCATCCAACGGGCGGCGGCGGCCGACACGCCGTTCCTGCTGGAGGTCTCCACCTTCGCCCCGCACAGCCCGTTCACCCCGGCCAACCAGGACCTCGACGACTTCCCCGGGCTCACCGCTCCGCGCACCGCGGCGTACGACCGGCTGCCCACCAACCCGCCGTCCTGGCTGGCCGGCAACGGGCCGTTGACCGCGCAGGAGAAGAGCAACCTGGACACGAACTTCCGCAAGCGAGCCCAGTCCGTCCAAGCCGTCGACCGGCTGATCGGGAACCTGCGCGCCCAGCTCACCAGCAACGGCATCGCCGACAACACGTACGTCGTGTTCAGCTCGGACAACGGCTTCCACATGGGTGAGTACCGGTTGACCGGCGGCAAGCAGACCGCCTTCGACACCGATGTGCGGGTCCCGCTCGTGGTCGCCGGGCCGGGTGTCGTCCCCGGTTCGCAGCGTGCCGAGATCGTGCAGAACATCGACCTGGCGCCGACCTTCCAACGCATCGGCGGCGCCGACGTCGGTACGCACGTCGACGGTCGCAGTCTGCTGCCCCTCGCCCAGGGTGAATCGGCGCCGAACTGGCGTACCGGGGCGCTGATCGAGCATCACGGCCCCAACCAGGCGGCCGACGACCCCGACGCACAGGACCGGCGCAATGGAAGCCCGATCACCTACGATGCGCTGCGGACGGCGACCTACACCTACGTCGAGTACGCCAACGGCGAGCGGGAGTACTACAACCGGACCACCGACCCCCACCAGCTCACCAACATCGCCGCCAGCCTCACGGCCACCCGACGGGCCGCGCTGCACGACGCGCTCGCCGCGTACGTCGCCTGCCACAGCCACTCGGCGTGCTGGACGGCCGGGCACGTGCCGGCCTGACGGGTCCTGGCCTGCGGCGGCGTGCTGCCGCAGGCCAGGACCAGCCGCATCGGTCTCAGACGAGGTCGAAGGACTCCCACGGGCCGATCGCCTCGCGGTTCGCGATCAACGCCCCGGCGCCGGCGTCCTCGGCGCAGACGTACCTGCCGTTCGCGGCGCTGCGGAAGCTGACGCTGCCGTCCGCGTTCGTCACCTTCGTGAAGGTCTCCCAGCCGCCGATCGTGTCGCGGTCGGCCACCAGTGCGGCCGCCCCGGCCTGCTCCGCGCAGACGTACCTGCCGGTCCTGCTGGATCGAAGGGCCACCAGACCGCCTCCGGCGTCGACGATGGCGAACGTCTCCGATGCCGACGTCAGCGAGGCGACCAACGGTGAGCCTCCGACGAAGCGGCCGTTGGCCCGGGACCGGACTCCCACGGCGGCGGGCGTCGTCGGAGTGGATCCGAGCACCGGTGCGGTCGGTCGAGTGAGGGTCAGCGCGATCGCGCCCTTGAGCATCCGGCCACCGTCACCGCTGAGCCGCAGGTAGTAGTCCGCCGAACACTTCGTGCCGTCCTCGTCCAACGCCAGGAACTTCGAGCCGACCGGGACGAACGCGGCGGTCTCGGCCGTCTTGGCGATCTGGTTGCCCTCGTTGTACTCGTCGAACATGGAGATGTAGATCGCCGGAGCGCCGGCCCGGATCACGTTGTAGAACTGCCGCCACATGAAGTCGCCGTGCGCACGCTGGCGCTCCTGCAGATCACCGGGCAGCACGCACGGTTGGTAGTCGATGCCGTGCGCCACGCAGTCCTGCACGTCGGGAAGCGTGACGTTCGTGTAGAACCAGTCCGACCCGGCCACGTCGCCGATCCGGCCCACCATCCACGGCGAGATCATGTCGTACGCGTGGTACACGTCGGAGAAGCCGGCCCGCGAGTCGCCGTTGCTGTCGCCGTTGCGCCAGTGCGTCGGCGTACCACCCATGACGTAGACGCCCTGCGCCTTGAACCAGTTGATGACGTCCAGGCAGACCGGGGCGCTCCACGGGTGGTTGCTGTCGTTGAAGCCGAACCCCCAGATGCCCACGACGGGCTTGCCGTTCTGCTTCGCGTACGCCGGGGACACCGTGTACGCCTTCATCTTGTTCGTCCAGTCGTCCTTGATCTGCTGCTGCATGTCCGTCCAGCCGCTGACGTCGTACATGATGTAAAACTTGCGGCCGAACTCCTCGGCCGCGTTGCGGACCTTGATCGTGACGGCGTCGCGGATCGGGCCCTCGCCGCCGACCGGGTTGAAGCGCTGCAGGGCGGCGGTGTCCAGCCCGTTCTCCCGCATCCAGCGGAAGTGGGTGTCCACGGTCTGCTGGTCGTAGGACGAGAACAGCGATGCGGGCTGCCCGTTGCCCAGGTTCTGGTATCCGGTCTTGTACACCCGGTCGTAGTCGCGCACGTCCGGCCACGACTTGAGGGCCTCGTTGACGGGCGAGGGCGTCTTCTGCCAGTCCTGGCCGTAGTGCCACCAGCCCGACAACGGGCTGCCGTCGCCGGCCCCGGTGAACCACCCCTGGTAGCCGACGGTGATCTTTCCGACCACGTCGCCGGGCGGGCTGACCGCAGCGGCGGCGGGACCGGCCGCGAGGGCGTCGAGCGAGACGCCGGTGACGGCGGCCGCGGTGCCGGCCATCGCGGAGCCGAGCAGGGTACGGCGGGACAGCCTCATGACAGTGGCCACTTTCCTCAGGGGACGTTTCGCCCGGATCGTGGAGCTGAGGGCGATCCGGACGGGATGAGGTTAGTGAGCCGGTTTGCCGCGCATCAAGCCGAGCGGAAGAACTTCAAAGAACCTTAAGAGTACGAGGATTCCTGGCGCGGATCGTCGAGGCCGGCCGCTGCGCGGGTCGGCAACCGGATGTGAGCCGGGTCATCCCGTCGGCCCCGAACTTTGTTCTCTGCCACGCGCATCCTGCCTGGTGAAGGGCCCACCCGGCCCGACGGTACGGACCTGGGTCATCCCACTTCTGGTGAATGAGATTTCTGGTGAATGTGTGCTCTGGAACAGCGCGGGAGGCAGCCGCCTCGGTCGCCGAGGTGGCCACCGCGGCGGGTCATCGGCTACGGATACGTCCGGCCACGGCCGAGGATCTGGACCTCGTCAACCACTTCCACCTGCGGGACTGCTCGGCCGCAAGCCGGGCGGCCCGCTACCACGCCGGCCGGGACCGGATCCGGGCGAGTGAGTGGCGGCACCTGACCCAACCTGACAACGGCTACACCCTGCTGGTCTCGACAGATGACCAGGACCGCCTGGTGGGCCTCGCTCATCTCCTCTGGCAGGAGTCCGCGCCGCCGGAGGTCGCGATTCTGATCGCCGACGACTGGCAGGAGGTCGGCGTCGGCACGGCGGTCGCCCGGTGGCTGGCCGGACTGGCCGCCGCGCACGGGCACCGCGTCCAGCAGGCCTACATTCCGCCGGGCAACGTACGCGCCCTGCGGCTGGCACGTCACTTCGGCGCGATCGTCGATCGCCTCGGCTGAGCGACGGAAGGCGGCTGCGCGACGGTCGACCGCATCCGCAGAAGCTTTGAGGATCTTCAACGCATCCCCTACGTCCCAGGGCCTGAAATCCTACTTGACACATAGGGATTGTGGGTTAGCGTCGTATCCATGACCAGCCAACACACCCTGCTTCAGGGCACCGCCATCGCGGTGTCGCGGGGATGCTGCCGTGGCTGGACCGCCGCCTGCGGCTGCTGCCGCTGAGCCCGCGCTCCTCCCCGTTTTCCCCTCGCGCCGCCGGCTCGACGATGACCGGCAGCCGATTCCTCGTACCGATCGACGGCTGCTCGCCGCCCTACGTCCACGCGCGCTCGTGGCGGGCGCGCAGCCGTCTGCGTCGACCCAGGAGGACAGCCATGACCGTCATCGCCGAACCCGTCACCCCGGTCGACACGACCGTGTTCCGTGCTCTTCTGCGCCGGCACGCCGCAGCGGTCGCGGTGGTCACCGCCGCGGGCGAGCCACCGGTCGGATTCACCGTCACCTCACTCACGTCGGTGTCACTACGGCCGTCGTTGGTGTCGTTCTGCCTGGCCCGTTCGTCGTCGAGTTGGCCGACTATCGCCGACGCGGAGCACGTCGCGGTGCACCTGCTCGACGCGGACCAGGAGGACGTCGCGCGAACCTTCGCGACGAGCGGCATCGACCGGTTCGCCGCACATCCCGCGTGGCGGTACGGGCCACACCAGGTACCGCTGCTGGACGAGCCGGTCGCGTGGCTCCTGTGTCGCGTGACCCAACGGGTGCCCGCGGGCGATCACGCCATCGTGCTCGCCGAACCGCTGATCGCCAGCCACCGCGACGGTGCGCCTCTGCTCTACCACATGGGGCGCTACGCCGCCCTGCAACCTGCGACGAAGGAGTTGTAAGTGACCTCACCATCCCTCCTGGACCGTCGGGCGTTCCTGTCCGCGACCCTCGGCGCGGTCACACTGGGTCTGACCGCCTGCGCCGGGAACGACACACCCGTTGCGGCGTTGGCCGCTGGCGCTCCGCTGCCGCAGTCCGTACCGAAGGGCACCAAGCTCGTCGTCGGCGACAAGGAGCACCAGAAGGCGATCGAGTACTCCGGCGAGGCCGACAAGCTCAGCTTCGAGGTGGAGTGGGCGAACATCAGCGGCGGCCCGCAGACCCTGGAAGCGTTCCGCGCGAAGGCCCTGGACATCGGCTCGGTGGCGGACATCCCCCCGATCCACTCGCACTGGACGGGTATCCCCACGAAGATCGTGGCCTCGAAATTCCGCCAGGACCCGCTCAACCACGCCATCTACCGCCTCGGCATCGCACCCGGCGTCACGGTCGCCACCCTCACCGACCTCGCCGGGAAGAAGATCGCGTACAGCCCGGGCCAGGCGCAGGGAGCGCTGGTCCTGCGGGTACTCCACAAGGCCGGCCTCACCAAGAAGGACGTCAAGCTGGTCGAGCTGCCGAGCACCGGCGATGTCTACAACACCGCGCTCGCCAGCCGCCAGGTCGAGGTCGCGCCGATCGGCGGCGTGCAGATCAAGCGGTACGAGACCAAGTACACCCGGGACGGCGCGACGACGATCGCCCACGGACTACGCGACGACCCCGGTCACCTGTACGCGCCCGTCACCGTGCTCGGTGATCCGGCCAAGGCGGCGGCGATCCGCGAGTACGTGCAGGCGTGGGCACGGGCCTGGCGGTGGCGTGAGGCCAACCCGGACGAGTGGATCGAGCGCTACTACGTCAAGGACCAGGGCCTGACCGCCGACGACGGCAGGTGGCTCGTTCAGAACGGAGGAGTGGCCGACATCCCCGCGAGCTGGACCGAGGCCATCGCCCGGCACCAGGAGACGATCGACCTGCTGGCGAAGGAGACCGGCAACAAGCCCCTCAAGGCCGAGGACCTGTACGACCGACGGTACGAGTCGGTCGGCGCGCAGGCACTGACGGCCGGAGGTGCCCAGTGACCGCCTCGACCCTCGCCCGACCCCGGTCGGACGCCGCCGTTCCCGCCCGCCGGCCGCGACGCCGGCTCACGCCGCGCCGCCCCATCCCGTTCGGGGCGGCGCTCGGTCCGACCCTGCTGCTGGCGGTGTGGGCAGCCGGCTCGGCCGCCGGCTGGATCGACCCCCGCACCCTGTCGGCGCCCTGGACCGTGGTGACCACGGCCGGTGACCTGATCGCCGACGGCCGGTTGCAGGACAACCTGGCCATCTCGGCCCAACGGGCGGGCCTGGGCCTCGCCATCGGCACCGCCGTCGGCACGGTGCTGGCCGTGCTCGCCGGTCTGAGCCGGTGGGGCGAGGCCATCCTCGACGGACCGATCCAGATCAAGCGGGCCATCCCGGCCCTCGCGCTGCTTCCGCTGCTGGTCCTCTGGTTCGGCATCGGCGAGCAGATGAAGGTCATCACCATCACGCTGGGCGTGTTCGTTCCCGTCTACATCCATACCCACAACGGGCTGCGCACCATCGACAGCCGGTACGTCGAACTGGGCGAGTCGCTACGGCTGCGGCGTACCGCCTTCATCCGCCGGATCGTGCTGCCCGGCGCGCTGCCCGGCTTCCTGCTCGGCATGCGGTTCGCGGTGGTCGGGGCGTGGCTGTCCCTGGTGGTCGTCGAGCAGATCAACTCCACCAGCGGCATCGGCTACATGATGGAGCTGGCCCGCGAGTACGGCCAGACCGACGTGATCATCGTCGGACTCGTGCTGTACGGACTGCTCGGGCTGCTGTCCGACGGCGCCGTCCGGCTCGCGCAGAGGAGGGCGCTGTCGTGGCGACGCACGCTGGCGGACTGACCGCGTCCCGCGCCGTGCGCGTGCACGGCCTGGCGCGAGGCTTCGGCGACCGGGTGGTCCTCGACGGTTTCGACCTGGAGATCGGCACGGGCGAGTTCGTCGCGCTGCTGGGGCGCAGCGGCTCGGGCAAGAGCACCCTGCTGCGGGCGCTCGCCGGCCTGGACGGCGACGCCACCGGCTCGGGCCTGGTCGACGTACCGCAGAACTCCTCGGTCGTCTTCCAGGACGCCCGGCTCCTGCCCTGGCAGCGCGTGCTGGACAACGTCGTCCTCGGCCTGCGAGGGCCGGACGCCACCGGGCGCGGCCGTGCGGCGCTCGCCGAGGTCGGCCTCGCCGGCAGGGAGCGGGCCTGGCCCAACGAGCTGTCCGGCGGCGAGCAGCAGCGCGTGGCGCTGGCCCGGGCGCTGGTGTCCGAACCGGACCTGCTGCTCGCCGACGAGCCGTTCGGCGCGCTCGACGCGCTGACCCGACTGCGCATGCACGGCCTCCTGCGCGTACTGCACGCCCGGCACCGACCCACGGTGCTGCTCGTCACCCACGACGTCGACGAGGCCATCACCCTGGCCGACCGCGTACTGCTGCTGGACAGCGGCCGGATCGCCGTCGACCTCGCCATCGACCTGCCCGCCCCGAGGTCGTACCGACAGCCGCAGTTCCTCGCGTACCGCGAGACCCTGCTGCGGGCGCTCGGCGTCGACCCGACCGAAGGATGACCATGCTGCATCTCAACGCGTTCCTCATGGGCGTCGGCCACCACGAGGCCGCCTGGCGCCTGCCCGACAGCGACCCGTTCGCGCAGACCGACGTCGAACACTTCACGCGCCTGGCCCGCATCGCCGAACGCGGCAAGCTCGACTCCCTGTTCCTCGCCGACAGCCCGGTGCTGTGGAACAGCATCGGTCGACGGCCGGGCGGCACGCTGGAGCCGACCGTGCTGCTCACCGCCCTGGCCGGAGCGACCAGCCGGATCGGGCTCATCGCGACGGCGTCGACGACGTACAACGAGCCGTTCAACCTGGCCCGCCGCTTCGCGTCGCTGGACCACATCAGCGGCGGCCGAGCCGGCTGGAACATCGTCACCACCGCCGGCGAGAAGGCCGCCCGGAACTTCAACCTGGACGACCTGCCGGCGCACCGGGACCGGTACGAGCGGGCGGCCGAGTTCATCGAGGTGTCCCAGAAGCTCTGGGACAGCTGGGACGACGCCGCGCCCCTCGGCGACAAGGACGCCGGGCGGTGGGGCGACGACGAGCTGCTCTATCCGCCGGAGCACTCCGGGCGGTACTTCAAGGTGGCCGGCCCACTCAACGTCCCCCGCTCTCCCCAGGGCTATCCGCTGCTGGTGCAGGCCGGGTCGTCCGAGGACGGCAAGGCCCTCGCCGCCCGTTACGCGGAGGCCGTCTTCACCGCCCAGCAAACGCTCGCCGAGGCGCAGGCGTTCTACCGCGACCTCAAGCAGCGTGCCGCGCAGGTCGGCCGCGACCCGGACACGATCAAGATCCTGCCGGGCATCGTGCCGGCCATCGGCGCCACCGAGGCCGAGGCCCGCGCGCTGGAGGAGGAGTTGGACCGGTTGATCAAACCGGAGTACGCCCGGCAGCAGCTCGCCACGACGTTGCGGGTCGCCCCGGAAGACCTCGACCTGGACCGGGAACTGCCCGCCGACCTGCCGAGCGAGGACGAGATCGAGGGCGCCAAGAGCCGGTACACGCTGATCGTCACCCTGGCCCGGCGCGAACGCCTGACCGTCCGCCAACTCATCGGCAGGCTCGGCGGCGGGCGTGGGCACCGCACCTTCGCCGGCACACCCGAGCAGGTCGCCGACGCCATCGAGGAGTGGTACCGCAGCGGCGCGGCCGACGGCTTCAACATCATGCCTCCGGTACTGCCCTCCGGGCTGGAGACGTTCGTCGACCACGTCGTGCCGATCCTGCAACGCCGCAAGCTGTTCCGCACCGAGTACACCGGGACCACCCTGCGCGAGCACTACGGGCTGCCCCGACCGGCCAACCAGTTCACGCGGCAGCTCACCGCCCTGTCCCGCTGACCCACCGCCAAGGAGAAGTCATGGTCGACCAACGGCCCTTCGGGCACACCGGCGTACGCATCAGCTCTCTGACCCTGGGCGCGATGAACTTCGGGCAACGGGGCAACCCGGACCACGAGGACGGCATCCGGATCATCCACCGGGCCCTCGACGAGGGCATCACCGCCATCGACACCGCGGACGTCTACTCCCACGGCGAGTCGGAGGAGATCGTCGGCAAGGCCCTCGCCGGCGGCCGGCGCGACGACGTCTTCCTGGCCACCAAGTTCCACGGCCAGGTCGGCGACAACCCGCAGCACCGGGGCAACTCCCGCCGCTGGATCGTCCGGTCGGTGGAGAACAGCCTGCGCCGGCTGGGCACCGACTGGATCGACCTGTACCAGGCACACCGCCCGGAGCCGGACACCGACTTCGACGAGACCCTAGGCGCGCTCACCGACCTGGTGCGCCAGGGCAAGATCCGCTACATCGGCACGTCCACGTTCGAGCCGTCGGCGATCGTCGAGGGGCAGTGGATCGCGGAGCGGCGCGGCCGGGAGCGCGTGGTCAGCGAGCAGCCGCCGTACTCGATCCTGGCCCGTGGCATCGAACGTGAGGTACTACCGGTGGCCCAGCGGTACGGGCTGGCGGTCATCCCGTGGAGCCCCCTTGCCGGCGGGTGGCTGTCCGGCCGCTACCACTCCGGGCTGACAGCGCCGATCTCCGGACGCGCCGAGCGGCTCCCGGCCCGCTTCGACCCGACCCTGCCCGCCAACGCCGCCAAGCTGACCGCCGTCGACGAGCTGGCCACGCTCGCCGACGAGGCCGGCCTCTCCCTCATCCACCTCGCGATCGCCTTCGTCCTGGAACACCCGGCGGTCACGTCGGCGATCATCGGGCCGCGCACCCTGGCGCACCTGGAGTCACAGATCGGCGCCGCCAAGGTGACGCTGTCCCAGGACGTGCTGGACCGCATCGACACCATCGTCCCGCCCGGCACCACGCTCAACCCCGCCGACGCCGGCTACCAGCCACCGTCGCTGACCGATCCGGCCAACCGCCGACGCGGCGGGACGACGCCACGCGCCGCCGGACCGGCCCGATGAGCAGCCTTCCCCTCCCGCCCTACCCATCCCACGCGAGGAGCCACCGGATCATGACCCTGTCGAGCCGCCGCGGCTGGCGCCGCGGTGTGGCGATGATCGCCGCCGCCGTCCTGGTCGGCGGCCTGCCCGCCGTGCCGGCCGCAGCCACCACGACCACCGACACCGCTCTCGAGTGGTACGACGCCACCGCCGCCGCCGTCGCGACCAGCACACTGCCGCAGGTCGCCAACAGCCGCGCATGGGCGATCAGCTGGCTCGCCGCCGCCCGCGCCACCCGTACCGCGCCCACCGGAAACTCCCGCCACTACCGGGACGCCGCGCTCGCGTCCGCCGTCCACACCGCGCTGAGCACCCTGATACCCGACGGCGCTGCCGCGCTCGACATGGCACTGCGGACCACACTGGACCGGATCCCGGACGGACGGGCCAAGGACCGGGGCGCGGCCACCGGCCGCGCCGAAGCACGCCGGCTGCTGACCCAGCGGACGAATGACGGGCTCGACCCCGCCTCGGTCAACCCGGCGTATCCGAACCCCGAACCGAGCCCGGGTAGCTGGCAGCCCACCCCACCGAGCTTCTCCCCCGCTCAGCAGGCCGGAACCCGCTTCGCCCGGCCGTTCCTGCTCGACCGCGCGGACCGCTACCGGCCCGGTCCACCGCCCGCGCTGAACTCGGCGCGCTACCGGGCGGACCTCGCGGAGGTCCGGGCGTACGGGGCGGTCGACAGCGCCGTACGCACACCGCAGCAAACCGACACGGCGACCTTCTGGCTCGGCTCGTCGCTGACCCTCTACACCGGGATTCTGCGCGCCGCGCTCGCGCAGTCCACCGGGCCGATCGCCGGGCGGGCGAGCCTCGTGGCCATCTTTCACGTCGCGCTCGTCGACACCCAGATCGCGACCTCCGACGCCAAGTACGCCTACCTCAGCTGGCGACCGGTCACCGCCATCCGCGCCGACACAGGGGGTGATCCGGCCTGGACGCCGCTGCACACCACACCGGCACACCCGGACTACCCGAGCGGGCACAACACCTACTCCGGCGCCGCCGAGCAGGTGCTCACCGCCCTGCTGGGGCCGCAGGCCCGGGAGCCGTACACCATCACCAGCCCGAGCCAGCCCGGCACCACCCGCACGTACCGCGACTGGCGGCGACCCACCGGCGAGAACGTCGACGCCCGGGTGTGGTCGGGCATCCACACCCGTACCGCGGACGAGGTCGGCGTCCGCCTCGGCCACGACGTGGCCGCACACACGCTGCGCAACGCACCACGGCTGTTCCGCTGACCGGATCCACCGGGGCGGAGCGGCAACCGCCGCTCCGCCCCCCAGACGGGGAGACCCAACTGATGAGCCTCGAGTTCCTCTGGTACATCCCGAACCAGGTGCAGCCCGGCCACCGCGGCGACGACGTGATCGAGAACCACAACAGCCTGGAGACCCTCACCAACCACGCCAGGGCTCTGGAGGAGCACGGGTGGGACGGCGCGCTCCTCGGGACCGGCTGGGGACGGCCCGACACCTTCACCGTGGCCACCGCGCTCGCCGCCCGGACGACCACGTTCCAGCCGCTGATCGCGATCCGACCCGGCTACTGGCGACCCGCCAACTTCGCCTCCGCCGCCGCGACCCTCGACCACCTCAGCGGGGGCCGCACGCTGATCAACATCGTCTCCGGCAAGGACGACCTGGCCGCGTACGGCGACGGCGAGAGCGACCCCGCTCACCGCTACGCCCGTACCCGGGAATTCCTGCAGATCGTGCGCAAGCTGTGGACCCAGGAGAACGTCACCTACCAGGGCGAGCACTTCGCCGTCACCGGCTCCACCCTGGCACTACGACCGGTCGTCCGGGGCGAACGCAGACACCCCCGGCTCTACTTCGGCGGCGCCTCCCCCGCCGCCGAAGAGGTGGCCGCCACCGAAGCCGACGTCCAGCTCTTCTGGGGCGAGCCACTCGACGGCGTGGCCGAGCGGATCGAGCGACTCAAGCAGCTCAGCGAGAAACTGGGGCGCGAGCACGCTCCGCTGGAATTCGGGCTACGGGTCACCACACTCGTACGAGACACCACCGAAGCGGCCTGGGCCGATGCCGAAGCCAAGGTCGCCGAGATGGCCAAGGGCAGAGGCGCCGCGCGCGACCAGAACTGGCGGACCGCCGTCGGTCAACGCCGGCTGCTGGACCTCGCCGCACGAGGAGAGGTCCTCGACGACAACCTCTACACCACGCCCGGCAAGTTCGGTGGCGGCGGAGCGGGCACCACCTGGCTGGTCGGCTCGGCCGAGGACGTGGCGAGCTCGCTGCGGAAATACCAGCGGCTCGGCGTCACCCACTTCGTACTGTCCGACACGCCCTACCTGGGCGAGATCAGGCGTCAGGGCGAGCAACTGCTACCGCTGCTGCGCTCCTGAGCGGGGATTTCGCGCGAAGCACCGGAGGCCGCCGCCCGGGCCGTCTCCGGGCTGGGGGCAGCGAGGGCGGCCTCGGCGATCCGGCGGCACTCGTCGAGGGTGTGCGCGGCCAGGGACTCGCGCACCGCCGGGATGCTGCGGGGTGCCATGGACAGGCTGGTGATGCCCAGGCCCGCCAGCACCAGGGCGAAATCGGGATCCGCGGCCGACTCTCCACAAACGCCGACCGGCTTGCCCGCCTCGACGCCGGCTGCCGCGCAGGTGGCGAGGAGCGCGATCAGCGCGGGCTGCCACGGGTCGAGAAGGTCAGCGAGGTCTCCGCACATGCGGTCGGCGGCGAAGGTGTACTGGCTGAGGTCGTTGGTGCCGATGCTGAGGAAGTCCGCGTGGTCCAGCACCTGGCCGGCACGCAGCGCCGCGGCCGGCACCTCGATCATCACGCCGGCGGTGGGCAGGCCGTGTTCGCGGCAGGACTCGGTGAACGCTGCCGCCTCCGTCGCCGTGGCCACCATCGGCGCCATCACCCACACGTCGGCGTCCGTCGCCGCGGCCGCCGCCGCGATGGCGGCCAACTGCGTGCCGAGCACCGACGGCGTCTGCCGCGCGATCCGCAGGCCGCGGATTCCCAGCGCGGGGTTGGGTTCCTCGGCCAGGCGCAGGAACGGCAGCGGTTTGTCGGCGCCGGCATCAAGGGTACGTACGACGACCTTGCGGCCGGGCAACGCAGCGAAGACATCGCGGTACGCGGCGACCTGTTCCTCGTGCGACGGCGGGTCGCTGCGGTCGAGGTAGAGCAGCTCGGTGCGGAACAGGCCGACACCTTCCACCTCGCCGGTCAGGTCGCGGGCGGAACCGATGTTGGCCAGAAGCGCGATCCGGTGGCCGTCCGCGGTCTGCCCGGGGCCCTGGGAGCGGGTGCGGCGTTCGATCTCGGCGAGCCGGTCCGCGTTGACATCGGTCACCGTCTGGGCGGAGACACCGGCCACCACGACGCCGGTCGTGCCGTCGAGACGGGCCAACTCGCCGTCGGCCAGGTCCAGGATGCCCGCACAGCGGACCACGGCCGGGATGCCGAGTGTCCGGGCCAGGATCGCGGTGTGACTGGTCGGCCCGCCCTCGGCCGTGACCAGACCCAGGACCAGGCCCGGTTCGAGGCCGGCCGTGTCGGCGGGTGCCAGGTCGCGGGCGATGAGCAGGTACGGGTGACCGGGGTTCGGCACGCCCGGCATCGGCATTCCCAGACACGCCGCGACGAGGCGGTCCCGCAGGTCGTCGAGGTCGCTGACCCGCTCGGCCAGGTAGCCGCCCGCGGCCACGAAGGCGGCCCGGTGTTCGGCGAGCACGTCGGTGATCGCGTGCGGGGCGTCCGCGCCGCCGTCGATGGCGATGTCGGCGGCGTCGACGAGCGTCTCGTCCTGCACCATCATGACCTGCGCGCGTAGTACGTCGGCGGCGGTCGCGTCCACGGTGGTGTCGGCGCGACGGGTCAGATCGGCGGCGACGGCGAGGACCGCTGCCCGGACGGCCGTCTTCTCCGCGTCGGGATCAACGGTCTCCGCCAACGGCGGCAGGGCCGGCGGCGGGGCCAGCCGGTAGACCGGCCCGGCCGCGCCACCGGGGCTGGCCCCGATCCCCCGCATTTCACGCATCGACGGCGTCCAGATCACGTTCGAGGAGGTCGGCCAGGGTGTCGACGGCGGCCTGCGCGTCGTCGCCGTCGGCCTCCAGGGTGACCTCGGTGCCCTTCTTGGCGCCGAGCGACAGCACCGCGAGCATGCTGCGGGCCGGCACGGGTTTCTTGTCGCCGGTACGGATGGTGACCTGCACCGTCTGCTTTGCCGCCTCGGCGACGAACAGCGCCGCCGGTCGGGCATGCAGCCCGCTGGCGGAGCCGACGAGGACTGTTCGGCTGAACATCGGATCCTCCTACGGTTCGATCGTCACCTTGATCGCTTCGCCGCGCGCCACGATGCCGAAGGCGTCGAGGGTGCGGTAGAGCGGCAGGCGGTGGGTGATGAGGTCAGCGACCGGCACGGAGCCGTTGGCGATGAGTCGCAGCGCTTCCTTGTTGTGCTCCGGGCTGGAGCCGTTGGCGCCGACGATGGTCAGTTCGCGGTAGTGCACGAGGTTCGAGTCCAGGGAGATGACCGGCTTGTCCTTGGGCAGGCCGCCGAAGAAGCTGATCCGACCCTGCCGCGCGGACATCTGCACCGCCTGCTCCTGGGCGATGCCAGCGGCCGTGGCGGTGATGACGACGTCGGCGCCCCGGCCCTCGGTGAGCTTGAGCACCGCGTCGACCACATCGGTCTCCGCGCCGCAGATCGTCGCGTCCGGCTGGACCAGATTGGCGGCCAGGTCAAGGCGTTCGCGGTTGAGGTCGATGAGGAACACCCGGGCCGCGCCGCGCGAGCGGGCCAGGCGGACATGCAGGCAGCCGATCGGCCCGGAGCCCACCACGACCACATCGTCGCCCTCCCCCACCGCGGCGAGGTTCTGGCCGTTGAGGACGCAGGCGAGGGGCTCGGCGACGGACGCCTCGGCGAAGCTGAGGCCCTCGGGGATCCGGTTGAGCCCGTCGACGGCGAGGACGTTGTGCGGCACGACCAGGTATTCGGCGAACCCGCCGTCGAAGTGGTATCCCATCGACACCTGGTTGGGGCACACGGTCATCCGTCCGCGCCGGCACTCGGCACAGGTACCGCACGGGATGGCGGCGATGACCTGGACCCGGTCCCCCGGCCGCCAGTCCGTGACGTCGGCACCGACGTCGGTGATCTCCCCGGCGATCTCGTGGCCCATGACGCGCGGCGGGGCGATGTGATGGTGGCCGAACCGGGAGATCTTCACGTCGGTGCCGCAGGTGGAGCACGCGCGAACCCGGATCTTCACCTCGGCCGGACCCGGCGTCGGTTCGGGCGCGTCCTCGATGCGGACGTCACCGGGTGCGTGGAATCGGACAACCTTCACGAGGGCTTCCCTTCGAGGATGGAGATCACGTCGTCGACGCTCGTGGATTCTCGGAGCCGCTGCGCCTGCTCCGGGTCCATCAGCACCGAGGCGAGCTGGGCAAGGATGTCGACGTGCCCGTCGCCGGCCGCGGCGATGGCGACGCAGACCCGCACGTCGAAGCCGTCCCAGTCGACGCCGTCGGGGAAGCGCAGCACCGCGAGGGCGTCACGCTGGACGGACTCCTTGCTGTTCAGCGTGCCGTGCGGGATGGCGACGCCCTCCCCGATGTACGTGGAGACGCTCCGCTCGCGGGCGAGCATGGCGTCCACGTACGCCGGGGCGACCGCGCCGACCTCGACGAGCACCGCGCCGCAGCGGCTGATCGCCTCGTCCCGCGATCCGGCGCGCTCGTCGAGCCGGATCGCGTCACGGGCCAGCAGTTCAGCCACTCAGCTCACCACCGCGCTGCACCGCGTTCACGACCCTCGCGACGGCCGGGTCGCCGATGAACACCTGGATCGGCACGATCACCGTGTCGGGCGCGCTGACGCGGGCCCGCGCGGCGAGCCCCTGGTGGCAGATGATCACGTCCGCGTCGGCCGGGATCGAGTTGACCGGCGTGTGTTCGACGGTCACCGCGTTCTTCGCCAGCTGCCGCCGGAGTTGGCTGGCCAGCATCACGCTGCTGCCCATGCCGGCGTCGCAGGCGACGACGACCTTCTTGATCTCGGTGCCGTTGATGGTGGACATGTGTTCAGACCTCCTGCTTCGCCGGCTTGTCGAGGGTCTCGTCGGTGTTGACGGCCTTCTCCTCGTCGGGGCGGACAACCGTCTCCTCCTCGGGGCGGACCGTCTCCTCGTCCGGGCCGAGTGCGTCCTCGGCGGGCTCGCCACGGCCGAAGCCGAGCAGGGCCGAGGCGACCGCGAAGGTGACGGCGGCGGCGATCACCACGCCGAGGATGACTCCGACGTGCCCGCCCTTGGGGGTGACCGCGAGGTAGGCGAAGATGCTGCCGGGCGAGGGGGTGGCGACCAGGCCCGCACCGGTGATCACGAAGGTGCCGACACCGGCCGCGCCGCCGGCGATCATGGCGAGGATCAGCTTCGGCTTCATCAGCACGTACGGGAAGTAGATCTCGTGGATGCCGCCGAGGAACTGCACGATGATCGCGGCCGGGGCGCTGGGACGCAGCGCGCGGGGGCCGAAGAGCATGAAGGCCAGCAGCAGACCGAGACCGGGGCCGGGGTTCGACTCGATCATGAACAGGACCGACTTGCCCTTGTCGGCAGCCTCGGCGATCCCCAGCGGACCGAACACGCCGTGATTGATGGCGTTGTTGAGGAAGAGCACCTTGGCGGGTTCGACGAGCACCGACGTGAGCGGCAGCAGGTCCCTCCCGACGAGCCAGTCGACGCCCGAGCCGGCCTGCTTGGTGAGCCACTCGACCACCGGGCCGATGCCGTAGACACCGCCGATGGCCATCGCGGCGCCGATGATTCCGGCGCTGAAGTTGTCGACGAGCATCTCGAAGCCGGGACGGATCCGATCTTCGACCAGTCCGTCGAAGAGCTTGAGGACGTAGGCCGTGAGCGGCCCAATGATCATCGCGCCGAGGATCATCGGCACGTCCGCGCCGACGACGAGGCCCATGGTCGCCACCGCGCCCACGACCGCGCCGCGCTGGCCGTGGACCAGCCGGCCGCCGGTGTAGCCGATGAGCACCGGTAGCAGGATGCTGATCATCGGACCGACCAGTTCGGCCAGGGTCTCGTTGGGGGTCCAGCCGGTCGGGATGAACAGTGCGGTGATCAGGCCCCAGGCGATGAACGCGCCGATGTTGGGCATGACCATCGCCGCGAGGTAGCCACCGAGGCGTTGCACTGTGGCTCGAGGACCTTGGCCCTTGACTTCTGGTGTGTAGGAAGAGGAGGTCACGGGGGTTATCTCCTTCACGAGGGGCGTCCAGACGGCCGCGGGGGAAAAGGTCGTCCGGCTAGGGGTGGATGGTGACGTCGTGCCGGAACAGGTCCGCCGGGCCGGGCATCCGGCTACCGGGCAGGCTCACCGCGGCGGCGCCCCAGGCCAGGCCCTCGGCGAGGGCGGCGGCGCCCTGCGCGCCCGCGGCGAGGAACCCGGCGAGCAGCGCATCGCCGGCACCGACCGTGCTCCGCGGCCGGGCGACCGGACAGGTGCCGCTGCGGACACCTTCGGCGTCCACCAGGACGGCGCCCTCAGCGCCGAGGCTGGCCAGGACGGCTCCGGCTCCCCAGGCCCGTAGGCGCTGAGCCGCCTCGACCACATCGCCGAGGTCCTTCAGTGGCGTGTCGACCACATCGGACAGTTCGTCGCGGTTGGGCTTGAGGAGGGTCGCCCCGGCGAGGGCTGCCTCGCGCAGGGCGGGACCGCTGGTGTCGACGGCGACCCGGACGCCGGCAGCGCGCAGCTTGCGGCACAACTGGGCGTACGCGTCGGCGGGCAGACCGGGCGGCACACTGCCGCACAGCACCACCCAGTCGGCACCGCCGGCACGGGCGAGCACCCGGTCGATCACCTCGTCGAACTCGGCCCGGCACATGGCCGGACCGGGCTCATTGATCTTGGTGACCGTGCCGTCGGGCTCGGCCAGGGTGATGTTGGAACGGGTCCGTCCGGAGATCGCCACGGCGAGAACCTCCACACCCTCCGCCTTGAGGAGGCGGATGAGCTGGTCGCCCTCGTCACCGCCGGACGGCAGCACCGCCACCGACGGCACACCGTTGGCCAGCAGGGCACGGGACACGTTGACGCCCTTGCCGCCGGGGTCGAGGTGAGCGGCGGCAGCCCGGATGACCTCGCCCCGGGTGAGCGAGTCGACCTCCACGGCCCGGTCGAGGCTGGGGTTGAGGGTGACGGTGACGATCATGCCCGGGCCGCCCCTCATGCTCGTGCCACCCGAACGCCTGCGGTCTCCAGGTCACCGACCAGGTCGCGGTCGGCACGGCTGTCGGTGATGAGCAGGTCGACGTCGGCCAACTCGGCGAACCGCGCCAGATAGTCGTTGCCGAGCTTGGTGTGATCGGCGATCACCACCGTGCGGCGGGCCGCACGGACCATCGCCCGCTTCACCGCCGCCTCGGACGGATCCGGTGTGGTCAGCCCACGCTCGACCGAGATGCCGTTGGTCCCGACGAACGCGACGTCGACGTAGAGGCCCGCCAACGGCGACAGCGCCCAGTCGTCGACGGTCGCCAGGGTCTTGCCCCGGACCCGTCCACCCAACAACAGGACGTTGAGGTTGGCATAGGTACCGAGGGTCGTGGCGATGACCGGCGAATTGACCACGACGGTCAGCTCCCGGTCGACCGGCAGCAGTCGGGCCAGCCGGGCGGTCGTGGTGCCGGCGTCGAGGATGATCGCGCCCTCCTCCGGCACCTCGGCCAGGGCGAGCTTGGCGATGCGCTCCTTCTCCTCGATGAGCACCGCGTCCCGCGCCGCCAGCGCGGGCTCGAACCCGAGCCGCTCCACCGGAATCGCTCCACCGTGGACCCGACGCAGCACCCCGGCCCGCTCCAGGATGGTGAGATCACGACGGATCGTCTCGGCCGTCACGTTGAGCTCATCGGCCAGGCCGGTCACCTCGACCCGGCCCACGTCCCGGGCCAGGCGAAGGATCTCCTGCTGTCGTTCCTCGGCGTACATCGTGTTGTTTCACCGCCGTTTCGTTTTGCTTGTGCTTTGTTTACGCCCGGGTCCAGGGGAAGTCAAGAGACAGGCCACAGAAAGCCACACAGCGAAGAGGTCCGTACCGAAGGACCGGTCTGCGCCTGTGACCCGCTTCGTGGGGGCGAAGCCCGCCGAGACTCGGCCGGCACGGTGGGGGTGGGCAGAGACGTTCCACTGCCCTGCCCTGAGGATTCAAGGTCGCCACAAGAGGCAGTGCAGGTCTCGCTCCTAGCTTCATCACCACGGGGGGCGACGGACCGGATGTCCCCATGAAGAGAACGGGGAGTTCAATGAGAAGTTGGCAACGATCGGGTGGCCGACGACGGTCCTTGCTGGCAGCGGGGGTGGCCTGCGCCGCGCTCGCGGGCGCGCTCCCGTCGCTGCCCGCGAGCGCCGCCCCGGTCGACCAGCTGACCGTGTACGTGAGCCCCACGGGCACCGCCAGCGCCAAGGCGATGGGCGGCCGCGCCGGACTGACCCGCGACACCGCTGTCTCGTCGATCGAGCAGGCGCAGGCGATCCTGCGCGCCCGCAACGTCAAGGACGCGAAGGTGCTCCTGGCCGACGGCCTCTACCAGCCGACCGAGCCGATCAAGGTGGACTGGTCGCCTCCGGGCGGGCACCTCACGATCGCCGGGATGGGCGCCGCCGCCGTGATCGACTGCAGCTTGTACGAAGACGACAAGCCCGAAACCGAGTACGGCGTGATTATCACTGCCGACAACGTCAGCATCACGAACAAGACGTACCAGAACTGCCGCAACGGTGGCATCCGGGCCCTCGGGACAGCGGCCAACCCACTCGACGCGCTGAACGTCAGTGGCAACACGTTCCGGCGTCTCGGCAGCAAGTACCAGGACGGGCCCGGCAACGGTTACGGAGGCGTACACGCGACCTACACGACCCGGCTACGGGTCGAGGGCAACCTGTTCCAGAACCTGGAGAACGCCGCAGGCACCAACGTCGGCGAGATACACGGCGTCTACGTCGCCAATTACGGGAGCAACACCACCATCTACGGCAACAAGTTCGAGCTGATCTCGGGCGACCCGGTGCGGACACGCAACCGTGCGAACAACACGATCGTGGACGCCAACATGTTCTGGAAGACCGGCTCGTACGCCATCTTCAGCGACTGGCGGCAGAACGCGGAGGGATGCAGCACGAACGGATTCTTCTCCGCGAACAAGGTCGGCACCACCACGTACAACAACGACAGGTGGAACGAGGACGGCCAGGGCGCGATCAGCATCGTCCGGGTTCGCCTGTGGGGGCATGACACACCTTCGGACGCCAACCTCTACGGCTGCTCGAGTGACCCGATCACCTTCAGCGGCACCAACTCGTACGTCTCGACCCGGCCCTGGTAACAGCGAAGGCCTGCGGGAGCGGTTCAGCAGCTCGTAGACAGAATCAAAGCCCTGACCAGCGTCGACGCTGGTCAGGGCTTTCTGTCCGTCGGGACGGCCCGATCCGAACCGACGACTCCTTGACCCAGGGCGTCGCGCTGGATGTTCGTGCACCTCAGTAACGGTGGGACATCGTCCGCAGTGGTGCTGTGTCTGTCCAGGTTGGATGCGTGGTCCCCGGCTCCCGGACAACAGACCGGTGTCTAGGTGCCGATCTCGCTGGACGGTCGGCGCCAGCATGCGTGGCTTCGTCGCGAACGCCGGATCGCAGCATCACCCGGGTTGGTTAGCGCCGGAGCAGGACGGACCCTGCCGCCGCACTCATGGCGAGGAGCAGTGCCACTGCGAACAGGGCCCGTCCGACCGCGTGGGGCATCGGGATGAGAAACGGCGCCTGCGCTACGAGTGTGCTCGTTCCGAGCAGGGCGAGAGAGCCGCCACCCCGGACGGGCTGGGATCGCTGGCTCGCCGTCAGGCGCGCAATCCGCTCCCAGGCCAGGGGAAACCGTCGCGTGACCGCGACGCGCACGCCGAGTATGACCAAGGCAAGGCCGAGGAGCACAGTGACGAGACGCAAGGCGACCCACACCGGCCCCGGGTCATCCACGCTCACGCGAACAATCATCCAAGCTGTGTCAATGCCCGGCCTGCCGGCAACTACTGGTCTCAGCGCTCTACTCGTCTGCCACCGCGCCGGTCCGTCCAGCGCTGTCGCTGTCGTCCGTTGATCCTCTCGACCAGACACGCTGAGTAGGGTCGGCCCGGTGAACCTGAATCTCTTCAACGAAGTGCCCGAGGGCTGACGCTACGGGCACGGTCCTTCATCCGCGCGAACGGTGTCTATCCGTCGGTCCTGCCAGCCCTATAGATCCTGTACCGACCGGACTTGCGGCAGCCCGTCCTCGGTCAACACGATCGTCACCGGGACCTCACGCGGTGGCGGTCTCTCGGTGGTCTCGCGCAACGTACGATGCGCGGGACATTCGCAGGATGGCTGCAGCGGGTCCGGGCACCCGACGAAGGCAGATGTCAGCCGCTGGACCCCGTCGGCGTCGACTGGCCACGACCAGTCCATGTCCCACGGCTCTTCCCACGGCGGGTGGAAGCAATCGTGATCAAAGTGCACCAGATGGCCAGACCCACACTCCGGGCAGGCCACCACGCTGCTCCAGCGGTAGTTGACCTCGTGCCCCGAGGCACCGTGCGGGACGCCCCAGCAGCTGATGCGCACAACCGTGCGCCGATCCGCCCGACACACGACACAGATGCCCATGGTTGCCCCTCCCAACCACACGGTAGGGATCGACGACAACCCACCGGGCGGGGCAGAACAAGCGAGCGCTGCGAGGGTCGAGATGAGGTGGGCTCGATACCGTGACGCGGTGAATCCGAGTTGTCCCCACTGCCATGCGGCGGGCGTCTCTCTGCTCTTCGGCCTCCCGGCGCGAGCCCGACAAGCGCGGCCTGTCGCAGCCCTGGGCGGGAGCGGCTACGTGACGCGGTAGGCGGTGTAGCACACCCGGTCGGCCTGCCGGATCGCCGACGCCACGAAGACGGACTGCTCCAGGACGGCCAGCGCGGGCACCGACGTCTCCAGTCGTACGCCCAGGCGGAAGTAGTACTCGGACACCTCGACGGCGTCGCCGCGCAGCAACGCCTCGAGGATCTCCGGGCGGCCGCTGCGAACGCCGAACGTACGCAGGTAGACGTGACCGCCGTCGGCGGTACGCGCCGAGTAGCGCGTGTCGATCTCGATCGCGCCGTCGGGGCGGACCACCTGCCAGTCGGCGCCGCCGGGCAGGATGTCGGCCTCGAAGAGACCGGTGACCCGGCCGCCGACAACCGGCACTACGCGACGGTGACCGGCACGGGTCATCCCGTGGTCCTCCAGCGCGCCGAGGCGCACCTCCACCTCGAACGCGGCCTCCAGCCCGGGAACCGGCGGGGCAGTCACGGCGTCCCGGCCGGCGCTTCGGCGCGTACTCATGGAGTGTCCTTGACGTGCGCGAGGGCGTCGCGGAGGCGTTCGAGCGCGGGCACCGCGGCGGCGAGGGCCGCGCGGTCCGCCGCCGGCAGGGTCGCCGCGGCGCGGGCGACCAGGTCTCCGCTCGCGAGGTCGAAGCGGTCGAACAGGTCGTGGGCCTTCGCTGTGGCGAGGACGTCGACGTGGCGGTGGTTGCCGGGACGGGGGCGACGCTCGACGAGGCCGTTGCCCTCCATCGCGGTGAGCAGGTTGCTGACCGTGGATCGGCTCAGGCGCAGCCGCTCGGCCAGCTCGCCGGGGCCGGCCACGGTGCCCCGGGGCAGGGCCCGCACGATCTCGATCTGCGCGTCCGGGATCTCCGGCAGGTGCTCGGCGGCCCGGGCTGCGGCGAGCAGCGTGCGGCGCAGCGGTGAGATCACCGACGCCAGTCGCGCCGCGTCCAGTTCGGTCGGCTCCGGGCCGGTCACGGCAGGACGCCCGGGAAGGCCGTCGGCGTGAGGGAGGCCCGTTCGTTGAGGTCGGCGGGTAGGAAACCGGCCGCCTTCTTGTAGCCGGTGGCGATGGCGGTGAGCTCCTCCGGTCCGATGACGTCGTGGATGTGCGTGAAACCGTCCGGCGCGCGCTCGTGGGCGAGCACCATCACCTGTTCCGGGCCCTGCCGCCGGTTGCTCAGCACGAGCGCGGTGGTCGCCGGCCGCCGGTCCGCCTCGTAGGCGTCGAGCGCCGCCCGGACCGACGGCGCGGTGGCGAGGTGGAAGGCGAGGGTACGTGCGTCCAGGATCGCCTGCGACGCCCCGTTGGAACCGTTCGGATACATCGGGTGGGCCGCGTCGCCGAGCAGCGTGGTGTTGCCGTACGTCCACGTGTCGATGGGATCGCGGTCCACCATGGGGTATTCGAGGATCTCGTCGGCGGCGGCCAGCAGTTCCGGCACGTCGAGCCACGAGAAACGCCAGTCCGCGAAGAGCGCGACGACCGGCGCGGGGTCGACCGTCCGGTTCCAGTCCGCGTTGGGCCCGGCGAAACCGGGCCCGCGCCGCTCGGCGACGACGTTGATGAGGCCGGCGCCGATCGGGTACGCCACGAACTTCTGTTCCGCGTCCCCGGCCATGATCATGGTGCGCCCGTCCAGGAATCCGGGTGCCCGTACCGTCCCCCGCCACAGGGTCAGCCCGTTCCAGAGTGGCGCCCCCTCGCCGGGCAGATGGTGGCGGCGCAGCGCGGAGTGGATGCCGTCCGCTCCGACGATCAGGTCGCCGGCGACGCTCACCTCCCCCGCCGCCGTCTCGAAGCGCGCGACGCCGTCGCGGACGCCGACGAGCCGGTGCCCGGTGCGCACCGCGTCGGCGCCCAGCCGTTCCCGCACCGCGGCGAGCAGTTCCATCTGGAACCGGCCGCGGTGCACCGAAAGCTGCGGCCAGCGATATCCGGCGTCCCGTCCGCGTGGCTCGCTCCAGATCTGCTGGCCGTAGCGGTTGTAGTAGGCAAGCGTGCCGGGTGCGGCGCCCAGCCTTTCCACGCGTTCCCCGAGACCCAATTCGGTCAGCTCGCGGACGGCGTGCGGGAGCAGATTGATTCCGACGCCGAGTGGACGCAGCGCGGCGGCGCGCTCGTAGACGGCGATCTCACGGAAGCCGGCCCGATGCAGGCTGAGCGCGGTGGTGAGGCCACCGATACCAGCGCCCACGATCACGATCGCCAAGTCGTCGCTCCCTCCGCCACCGTGCCACCAACCGCATAGTTTGGTCACAAAATCGTCACGCGTCAAGACGTATTCACATCGAGGCCGACCACTCGTACCGCATTGCGATTCGCCTTATCGGAATTCTTGACAATCAATCGTCTCTGCATGACGCTGATCGACGCGGTCGGATGGTTCACCTCCCTCACCGGCCCTCACTCCTCCGGATGCACCAGCGCTTCGCACGGAAGGGCTCGTCCATGAAGAAGGTCACTGCCCTCGCTGTTCTCGCCGGCGTCGTGATCGCCTTGACCGGCTGCACGGATTCCGATGCCACCGATCCGTCCCCGGGGGCGAGCGGCGACCTGCGGAAGGTCCGCGTGGCGGCGCTGCCGATCAGCGAGACCGCCGCGCTGTGGGGCGGCATCAAGGCGGGCTTCTTCCGGGAGCAGGGGCTCGACGTGGAGGTGGTGCCCGCACAGGGCGGCGCACAGGCCATCCCGGCGCTGATCAACGGCGACATCGACTTCGCCATCGGCCAGCCGTTCGGCCCGTTCCGTGCCGATCTGCAGAACCTCGGCGTGGTGATCATCGGGAACTACGCGTCGTCCTACGCCGACGGCGACGACATCAACGCCGTGTTGGCGTCCGCGAAGTCCGGTATCACCCGGCCGGCTCAGCTCGCCGGGCGCAAGGTGTCGGTGAACAGCCTGGGCGCGGCCGGCGACGTCACGATCATGGCAGCGGTCGAGAAGGACGGCGGCGATCCCACCAAGGTCAAATTCGTCGAGGTGGCCTTCCCGGACGCGCCGGCCCAGCTCGCCGCCGGCAACATCGACGCCGCCTGGGTGACCGAGCCGTTCATCACCCAGATGCGCAAGCGCGGTGACGTTCTCGTGGTCGCTCCGTACCAGGCCACCGTTCCCGGACTCACCACCCTGACCACGATCACGTCGAGCAAGCTGAAGGACTCCGACGCCACGCTGGTGGCGGACTTCTCGTCGGCGATGAAGAAGACGCTCACCTGGGCCAACGACCCGGCCAACCAGGCCGGCCTGCGGCAGGCCATCAAGGACAACCTCGAACTGCCGGATGCGGTGGCGGACTCCGTCCGGCTCCCGGCGTTCGGGTGGGAAGTCGACCGGGCCGGCCTCGAGCAACTGGCGGCGCTCGCGCAGAAGTACCGCGTCCTCGACCGGCAGCCCGACTTCGACCGTCTCGTCCAGCAGCAGTAGCCGGCCGATGCGCAAGATCCTGCTGGGCGCCGTCGGCCTGCTGGGGTTCCTCGCCGTCTGGCAACTGCTCCCGGCTCTGGGGCTGGTCGACCGGCACGACCTGCCGTACGCCACCGACGTGTTCGGACGGCTGTTCCACGAGGTCCGCGACCTGGCGTTCTGGCGGCGGCTCCGGCTCACCATGACGTCGTGGGCGATCGGCCTGACGGTGGCGACGCTCGGCGCGGTCGCACTGGGGACCGTGGTCGGGATGGTGCCGTTCCTGCGTCGCGCCACGCACACGACAGTCGAGTTCCTGCGGCCGGTGCCGTCGGTCGCGCTGATCCCCCTCGCCGTGCTGATGTTCGGCCTGCAGATGCGCGCCGCACTCGTCATCATCGTCTACGCGGCGTTCTGGCAGGTGTTCGTGCAGGTGATCTACGGCGTCGCCGACGTCGACACGGTCGCTCGGGACACCGCGCGGAGCTTCGGCCTCACCCGTTACGAGCGGCTGCGGTATCTCATCCTTCCGACCGCTCTGCCGTACCTGATGACCGGCGTGCGCCTCGCCGCGGCGGTCGCGCTCATCCTGGCCGTCACCGCGGAGATGGTGATCGGTAATCCCGGCCTCGGACGCATGATCGAGCTGTCGCGCTCCACCGGGGACGCCGTCGGCCTGTACGGCCTCGTCGTGGTCACCGGGCTCCTCGGTGTGGTGGTGAACGTCGTGTTCCGGTTCGCCGAACGCCGCACGTTGGCCTGGCACCAGTCGGTGCTCGGGGACGAGGCAACCCGATGACCGCGCTCGGTGCGGGCAGGACCGCCGCTCGCGGCCTCGGCGTCCGGGTGGCCGAGGACATCCTGTACGCGGTCGGGCTTCCCGTCCTGGCCGTGGGAGTCTGGGCCGTCTGGTCCACCCGGTCGGCCAACCGGTTCCTCGTCGGCCCCGGCCCGCTCCTCGACGCGTTCCGGCAGACCTGGATCGGCCCGGCGTTCGTCGACGACGTGCTGCCGAGCGTGTACCGGCTGCTGGCCGGCCTGTTCGCGTCGATCCTGCTCGGCGTCGGCGCCGGCGTCCTCATCGGCCGGATCCGCCCGCTACGCGAGATCCTCGAACCGCTGCTGGAGTTCTTCCGCGCGATTCCCCCACCGGTGCTGATTCCGGTCGCGATGCTCCTGCTCGGCATCACCGACACCATGAAGGTCGTCGTCATCGTGTCCGGCGCGATCTGGCCGATCCTGCTGAACACGATCGAGGGCGTCCGGGCGACCGACAGCGTGCTGCTGGAGACCGCCGACTCGTACCGGATCCCCCGGTGGGAACGGGTGTGGCTGCTGATCCTCCCGGCGGCGAGTCCACGCATCATGACCGGCGTACGACAGGCACTCTCGGTGGCCCTGATCCTCATGGTCATCTCGGAGATGTTCGCGTCCTCGGCCGGCCTCGGCTACCGGATCGCCTACTTCCAGCGGAACTACCTCATCGCCGAGATGTGGAGCGGCATCCTCCTGCTCGGCCTCATCGGCGTCCTCCTCGCCGTGGCCTTCGGCGTGGTCGAACGCCGCGTCCTGCGCTGGTACCACGGAATGAGGGAGGTCACCCGTGCCTGACGCGAGTCCGCTGCTGCGGGTCGAACACCTGCGGAAGGTCTACGCCTCCGGCCGGGGCGAGGTCGAGGCGATCGGGGACCTCAGCTTCACCATGATGCCCGGCGAACTGCTGTGCGTCGTCGGCCCGTCGGGCTGCGGAAAGACCACCCTCCTGAAATGCCTCGCCGGACTGCTCCGGCCCACCAGCGGCCTCGTCGAGATGGACGGATCTCCGGTGACGGGCCCGAGCCCGGCGATGGCAGTGGTGTTCCAGGAGTACGGCCGCAGCCTCTATCCCTGGCTGACGGTCCGGGGCAATGTGGAGCTTCCTCTTCGACACCAGAAGCTCTCCCGCGCCGAACGCGACCGGAGGGTCGCCGACGCCCTCGACGCGGTCGGACTGCCGCAGTCGGCACGCAGCCATCCATGGCAGCTCTCCGGCGGGATGCAGCAACGGGTGGCCATCGCGCGCGCCATCGCGTACCGGCCCGAAGTGTTGATCATGGACGAGCCGTTCGCGGCGGTGGACGCCCAGACCCGCGCGGACCTGGAGGACCTCGTACGCGACCTGCACCTGAACCGCGGCATCTCCACTGTCTTCGTGACGCACGACATCGACGAGTCCGTGTATCTGGGCCAGCGCGTGCTCGTCCTGTCCCACTCGCCGACCCGGGTGCAGGAAGACCTCGTGATCGACCTCCCGCGGGAACGCGACCAGCTCACCACTCGGGCGCTGCCCCGGTTCACCGAACTGCGGACCCACGTCTACGCGCAGATCCAGCGGGCCAAGCGTACGCCGACCCCGGCGCCCCACCCGGCACCCTGACGCGCCTCGCCGACCCCGGCAACGCCCGTGGCCGCCGGCACGCGGCCGGGCCGGGCGGGGCCAGTGCGGTGGATGTGCGCCACAGCCTCGCCGGCATCGTGCGCCCTCAACGACGCATACCGCTGGCGCGCGGTCAACGCACCCATCTCGTCACGCTCGTGCGCGCCGGCTTCGAACACGGCAAGCTCCTCGAACGCCCCGCGGCCACCCGGCCACCAAGGCCCACGCCGCCGCCTAACCATGGTCGCCCAACCACACCAGCTCCCCGGCCGCGCCCTGTATCGCGCGGGAGGCGAGCCGTTTGTCCGGCACGGTCACGGGTACCCGCCGGTCCAGCCGACAGGACGACTGGCGAAAGTAGGGCGTGACCATGGCGGGGGACGAACAGTACGAGCGGGGTCTTGAGGCCCTGCGGCAGGCCGACGGCGGCGCCGGGCAGAAACTCCTGGAAGCCCTCGCCGACGTCTCACCCGAGCTCAGCCGTCGCTCCGTCGCCTGGTCGTACGGGGATCTATACGTCCGGCCCCAACTCGCGCGCCGGGACCGGGAGCTGCTCACCCTCGGTATCCTGACCGGCCTCGGTGGCGCCGAGTCCCAGCTAGAGGTGCACGTCAACGGCGCGCTCAACGCGGGCCTGACGCCGTCGGAGATAGTCGAGGCGCTGCTACAGGCGGTGGTCTACTGCGGCGTGCCGCGGGCCGTCAACGCCACGCTCGTCGCCAAGAAGGTCTTCGCCGAGCGCAACCTGCTCCCCGTCCGCTCCACCCCAGCCGGCTGACCCGCCCGTCGTCACGGCACGAGCGGACGCCTTTGGACTGCTGACGAGGCGACCAATGTCAAAGGCGTTCAGGGCTGGCAGAGATATCACTCGGGGCATGGCCGGTCTCGGGACTTGCGTGACACCGTCGGTACGAGGACCTGCGTGACACTTCGCCGCGCGATGGCGACAGCCTAGGCTCGTGCTCGTGATCCGAGCCGTAATCGTGGACGTCGATGACACTCTCTGCCTTACGGAGGCCGTGTGCTTTGATCTTGAGAACGAGGTGTTGACGGCCATGGGCCGCGACCCGATGTCCCGGGCCGTGCATCTGGCAACCTGGGGTGAGCCTCTTCTAGACGCAATGCCGAAGCGGTCGCCCGGCCTGGATCTCGATCAGTTCGCCATGACCTACCGGCAGGTGCTGAGGCGCTACATCCTCGATGGCCGTCTCGACGACATCGCGTTCGAGAACCTGAATGCACTGGACCAGCTCATCCTGGATGGCCGGACAGTCATGCTCCTGACGTCGCGTACCGAGGCCGAGGTCGAACACATGCTGGCGCCCGATCACGTTCTGGCACAGCGGGTGACTGCGGTCTACCACGCCGACAACACCCGGTTCCGCAAGCCCGACCCCCGAGCTTTTGATGAGTTGCTGACGGCTACCGGGCTCGGTCCAGAGCAGTGCGTGTACGTGGGCGATTCCCCAGGAGATGCCCAAGCCGCCGGCGGTGCCGGCCTGCATTTCATCGCATGCCTGCAATCCGGTGTACGTGAGCGCCAGGACTTCGACGTCCGCCACGTCAGCGCCTTCATTCATACCTTCTCCGAGCTGGTCGACGAGGTGCGGCGACTTGACGCCACCCCCCTGCCTCCGTCGCCACAGACAGCGGCATACGAGCCGTCTCCGTAGAGCTGCGGGTAGCAGCCCTTGGCCGAGGCCAGCAACGTTCGCGACGCCTGCCTGTCAGCTGTGGCCGCCTTCCAGGCGGAGTTGGCACGGAGGTCCTGCTAGCCCCCACCTTGCAAAGATCAAGCCTGCTGTCGGCTGACGTCGGCCACTGCGGCTGTCCTGCTCGGCGTGTCGACTGTCGACGCTTGTAGCTCCTGCCCGTCGCCCGGCCTGGCGGTACGGATGGCTGTACAGCCAAACGGCCTAGGAAGTAGGGATACAGCCGGGAGCGGCAGGGCAGTGACCTGGCCTGGCCTGCCTTCTATGCCGGCAGATGCATCCAGGATCTGACCGACGTTGACCCTCGGCCCCCGCGCCAACGGGCACGCACGGGCAAGCTGGCTAAGGCCAGCCGTACCCTCACTTCGGAACAAAGCTGGCAATGCCCTGAGCAGAATCGCTCGCGCTTCCTTTGGTGGTACGGGCAGGCTGCCGGCATGGGAGCAGGTTTCAGCGGCGAGGCGACGACGTACGAGAACTGCTCCACGTTCATCGTTGTCCTGTTCCCGATGGAGGACTGATGCTGGCTCCGCTGCGGTATGGCGCGTTCCGATACCTGGCTGCCGGCCGGCTGGTCAACATGCTGGGCAACGGTGTCGCTCCCATCGCACTGGCCTTCGCCGTGCTCGATCTCACCGGCTCGGTGCGTAACCTGGGCCTGGTGGTCGGCGTGAGATCGCTGATGACAGTTCTGTTCGTGCTCTTCGGCGGAGTGGTGGCCGACCGGATTCCGCGCCGGCTGGTGCTGGTGGGCTCCAATGTGCTGGGTGCACTGACCCAGGCCGCGGTGGCCACCCTGGTGCTCACCGGCACGGCGACGATCCCCCTGCTGCTGGCACTCGGTGCGGCCAACGGCATCGTGAGCGCCCTGTCTCAGCCAGCCTCAGCCGCCGCCACGCCGGGGACCGTGCCGTCGGAGCTGATCCAGCAGGCCAACGCGCTCATCCGACTCGGCGTCAACACGGGCATGATCGGCGGCGCGGCGCTCGGCGGCCTTCTAGTGGCCGCTGTCGGGCCCGGGTGGGGCCTCGCGGTCGACGCCCTCACCTTCGCCATCGCGGCTGTCGCGTTCACGGGAGTCCGGGTCACCGCCCCTACAGCGAACAGCACCCGCACCAGCGTCATCGCCGACCTCCGAGAGGGCTGGAGCGAGTTCACCACGCGGACCTGGGTCTGGGTGGTGGTGCTCGGCTTCATGATCCTCAACGCGGCCCTGGCCGGCGGCGTGAACGTGCTCGGTCCGGCTGTCGCGGACGAAACGATCGGCCGTAGCGGTTGGGGCGTGGTGTTGGGGGCGGAGACAGCCGGGATGGTCGTCGGCGGGTTGATCGCCCTGCGAATCCGGGTGCGCCGGCTGCTGCTGCTCGGGGTCGTCTGCATGTTCGCCGAATCGTTCCTGCTGTTGGGACTGGCCTTGGCGCCCACCGTCGTCGTGCTGGTGTCGGCCGGATTGGCGGTCGGGATCGCCGTCGAACAGTTCGCGGTCGCCTGGGACACGTCGATCGCGCAGCACATCCCGCCCGATCGACTTGCCCGCGTCTACTCCTACGACATGTTGGGATCCTGGGTCGCCATCCCACTCGGTCAGATCGCGGTCGGACCAGTCGCTGCGGCGATCGGCACCCGCGACGCGCTGCTGATCCTCGCGACATTGGTGGTGCTCTCGGTCCTCGGCATGCTGACCAGCCGGGACGTCCGCCGGCTACAGGTGCTGGCTCCCGCCCGCGCTGCCGACGCAGCGCAGGACCCGTCACCCGACGGTGGGCTGGATGACGGCCCTGCCGCCGCCGAACCGGTCAAGCAGGGCTAGGCACGCTTCAACTTGACTGATCTTGGCGCCCAGAACGGCGAAAGGGCCGACCCGATCTCCGGATCAGCCCTCTGACCTGCGTCGGGACGGCCGGATTCGAACCGACGACCCCTTGACCCCCAGTGAACTAGCGGGTCTGCCAGGGCTTGCCGAACGTTGCCAGCTCATGCCGAACGCGCAGGTCGATGGACGGTCGGAGGTCCGCGTCACGTCAGGATCTGTCGAGCCTTGCCAGGCCGTTCGTGAGACGGTCGTGAGATATCACAAGCCGGGTCGGGAGGGGCGTTGGAGGATCAGCCAGCGCCTCTCCGCACGTTGATGCTCCTATCCACTTCACCGAGTTGCATCGCTCGACGGCGGCGGCGCCGACGTACGGGATGACCTCTCACCGCTGGTGTCACAGACGCTGAACCGCGGAGAGGCTGACGAAACTCGACACTGTCGGGTATGGCTCGTCAGCGGAGGCCGCCGCTAGCGTCGACAGTCCTCGGACTGCTTCGCAGCCTGAGGGACAGCAGGCTCAGCCTGAGCAACGCGCTCAATGCGATGGACTGGGTATCCCTGATTCTTCTGGTAGGTGAACGTGACGGATCGCTCCGCACTGCTGATCGGCATCCCCTCCTGCGACGACAACCTCTTCGCACCGATGCCTGAGGTCGTGAGCGCCGACATCCACCGGATGTCCGACGCGCTGAGCCAGTCGGGGTACGAAATCCGCCACTGCGGTGTGGGCGACAGCTCTGGGCAGGAGCCGACCGGCAATCGGATCCGGGCGGCAGTCTCAAGGGCGCTGCGGGAGGCATCGCCTGGCGGATTGCTCGTCGTGTATTTCTCCGGACACGGCGTTGTGGTGAATGGGCAGAGTTGGCTAGTGCCGCAGGACGCATACGCAGGACCGGCAGGTCCGGAAGTGGGGAGCCTCGTCCCTGTGGTGCCGCGGGAACTTAGTCACTGCCAGGCCCGCCTCGTCCTGTTCATCATCGACGCATGCCGAAACGATCTCGCGGACTCACTGTCGACGCCTTGGGAGCGGGGGCAGCTGCCGATCCCGGAGGACGGCGCATTCGTCCTTTTCAACAGTTGCACCGCTGGGGAGCGGAGCCTGCATGGTGACGACGGCAGCTTCTTCACTCAGGCGCTAGCCGAGGTGCTGGACCGCCGCCACGAAGCCCGTACGCTCGAGGCGATCCGCACGGCGGTGACCCATCGGCTCGCCCGGAAGGCCGCACGTACCGACGGTCTAGAGCAAACACCGGAGATGGTCATCGCTCAACGCGGCATCGCTCGCGATGGGGTCGAGGCATTAATCATCTGCGAAGGTGACCCGGTCAGCACAGCCTGGCGCAGGGCCGTGGAGTCGTCCCCGTTGTGGCGGCGGGTCGAGATGACGAACACCGACGCCAGCGAGATCCGCCTGGCGGTGATCGAAATCGTCGATGACTGCGCAACGCGATGGCTGGAATGCCGGGAGCATCTAGCGGATCGCACGGGCATGCGCGACTCTTGGTCGGCGCAGGATTACCCAGTCCGGATGCTCGCCGCCATCGAGCTATGCCTCCCCGAGCGGGCAACCTTGACGTCCGGCGAGGTCGCAGTCGCGGTGGCGGCACCCTTCCTCCGGGAGCTCGGGCTGAGCGCCGGCCTCCGGTTGGCCGCCGGCATCAAGCCACAGGACTTTACCCGGACCTACCGGGACGGTCCCCGCAGCGATCTCGAAATCACGCACGCGATGCACGAGCACGTCTGTCGTCGCGCCGAGGGCCTCGCCAGGCGAGGGCAGACCGAAGCACGGGATGCGCTGGCCGCATGGCTAGTGCATCGCTGGCTGGCCGGCCGGGCGTCGCTGTGGGACGACTCCCACATGTCCAAATCGCTACAACAACTCGCCGCCGCCGTCGTGAGGCATGGCGGCAAGGCAAACGTCACCGCCCGCGAGTTGTTCTCTCAACTGCGGGTTCTCGTTCGCGGGATCGATGGCGACCCAGCGGACCGCCGCCTAATCGAGGGCCTGCACGCTCATATCTTCGATCGCCGCCTGCGCTCGTTGGCCGCGGTGCTGTGGCTCGCCGGCGTCATGGCGGCGGATCCCCGCCGGATGCCGACCGTGGTAGTCGACCATGTTGGCGTCGGCTCGGAGCTGCCCTTGTCCGCACTGCATGCGGCCACGGTAAAGGCAACCTGGCACCGCACCGGAGATGAGCTCGCGTTGACCGCAGTATGCGACCACCCGGCACTCTACGCGGCCTTCGAAGGACTGGTCAGACGTGCCGACGAGGCGCGTCGAGTGCTATCGGGCCTCGAGCTCGACGAGCAGTTCAACCGCAGTTTGCCGGCCACGTTCTCATCAGCCAACGTCCGCGCGGAGATCAACGAAGGCACGCCCGCATTCGACACTCCGCTGCTGCAGTTTCGGCTGTCCGACGACAAGGTGCGCGAGCTGCTGATGGGTCGTCAGCTGTACGGCGAGCCAGAATTGGCGATCCGCGAGCTTTACCAGAATGCTCTCGACGCCTGCCGATACCGCCGGACCCGTCGGGCATATCTCAATAGGGTGGACGTGCCGACCACGACCTGGACCGGCCGAATTGAAATTCGCCAGGGCGTCGCCGCCGACGGACGTGAGTTCATCGAGTGCACGGACAACGGCGTCGGGATGGGCAAGGACGTTCTTCTCAGCACCTTCGCCAACGCGGGTGAAAGATTCGTTTACCGGCCGACGTTTCGGGCCGAGTACGCCCGCTGGCAGGAGCTCGAGCCACCGCTCCAGATGGTGCCAAACAGCCAGTTCGGCGTGGGCGTCTTCAGCTACTTCATGCTAGCCGAGGAAATCACGATCGCGACCAGGCCGATTGGTGAGGACGACGTCGTCGCCCAGCACGGCTATAGCGTCCGTATCGCTAGCAGCGGCAGCCTCTTCCAGATCACTCCCTCGACGGACATGCCTGGCGGCGGCACCCGGGTGCGGCTGTACCTGACTGGCGAGGACCGCATCTCGGTGCTTCGCACGCTACGTCGACTCCTCTGGGTTGCCGAGTTCGAGGTCGACGTCGCCGAGGAGGAGGGGTCAGCCGAGGTTTGGCAACCGGAGGAGCTGCGCTACCCCTCCGCCACGGTGACGCCACTCAAGCACGGCACGGACCTGTGGTGGGTGTCGGGCGACGGCGGCCTGGCAGCCGACGGCGTACGGACCAACGAGAAGCGGCACGGGTTGGTGGTGAACCTGCGCGCGGCACGGCGCCCCCAGTTCACGGTGGACCGCAACCGGCTCCGGGAATGGGACCGGGAGTGGATCAAAGGTGAAATCCAGGCGTCGCTGCCCGCGCTAGAGGAGTGGCCCGGCCTTACCCTGCCTTGGCTGTGGCGCGTCACCAACAAGACACCAATGGTGGCAGAGCAGGTGTTCGACTGGCTAGTTGCGCACCGGCGACAGGTCCCAGTTGAAGGATCGTTTGCCCACGGCACGCTCGCCCCCATCGAGCGCATTGGTTGCCTCCCTGGTGACCAACTCCTCTTCAACGGAGATCTCCGCCCAGCCTTTTCGTCGCCCCGCGACATGTGGCTGTTGGCGTGGCGGGTCGGGGCCTGGAAGGGATCTCTGACCTTTGTCGGCATGGAATCCGTCCCGGAGGCGACGCGGCTCGACGGCTTCCCGGTCGTACGACCAGTAGACGCGGCCGTGCTCGACAAGGTCTACGAGGCAGGCCGACGGTACGCGAGCCCCAGCGCCTACGGGCAACCCTCGGTCGAAGATCTGGTCGAGCTCGCTACTGACGAGGACGAGCCTCCCGTGGCGCGATTACGTAGGCTCCGCCGCTACGCGATCACCGGCCTAGACGTCTCTGCCGCACGCGAGATCGCCCCTGTTCATTGTCGCTTCCAGGAAAACGGCGACACCCTTGGGGATGGCATGGAGCACCGCTCGCTGCTTCACGCCGTCGCCGCCTGGGCACCGCCAGACAGTCCGCCGCGCAAGGCCATCGGCCCCTTGCTAGCTCGCGCCTCCCTGGACCTGCACGCACCGCTGGGTGAGGTGATGCGCCGAGCCGCCGCCCTCGTGCCGGCCAATTGGATCTCGCCAGCCGACGTCGGCGACTTGCGCGATCAGGTATTCACCTGGAACGACCTCGAACTGTTCACCCGCGACCTCGACGGCGTGCCGCCGTGGGTCGGTTCAACGATCTCGCCGTCCCACATAGTCCGGGTAAGCGCGAAACTTGGTCGCAGCGTTTCCGAGGCTCTCGCGCTCTTTGACCGGTATCGACCCTTCGGCTACGAGGTGGTTGGCCGGCAGTCCTTTCCCGCCGATCTGCAGCAGGTCGAACATGAGGCCCTCACGTATGTGCACAGCTGGGGCGAGCAACTGACGGCATTGCATCTCTTCGTGCTCGGTGGCCGCGTCGGAGCGACCGTACGCCAGGTACGCGACGGTCTCACCCGGCTGGCAGGATTGGGCTTTCTACGGCTACCTCCACACGATCCTGAACCGGATGCGACGCCGACCGACGGCGAGCGCGTAGTAATCGGCGAGGACCTCCTGCTGTACGACTATGCAAGCAGCCGCCAAGTGCTGGCGACGGGATGGGCAGCCGTGCGCGCCATGGCACAAGCGATCGGGCAACGCCGTGTCTCCGGCTTCGCCGACCGGCTGGCCGAGCGACGTAGGCTCATGCGCATCGTGGACCCGAGCAGACCACTTACCCTGGCAGAGGTTGTCGACTTGGCCTTCGTGCTGGACTGTTCTCTCGCCGAGGCGGTCACGTACTACGCCGCCCTCTTCCCGGACACCGCGGACCTGTCGTCACTGTCTCCGGCGGTGATCCGGTCTGGCGCCACGTGTCACCGCTGGGAGGAACGAACCGCGCTGATTGGACACTGGGATGCCCTTCACTATGGCGTACACGATGTGGGGTGGGGGCTTACCGCAGCGGACATCGTCCGTGGGGCCGCTGGGGCGCGTCAGTCGGTCGCCAGGTTCCTCGGGTGGCTGGAATCGTTCCGTCCGCTGGGTGTCCCACTGCCGGTGCTCGATGACGAAGGGCGACAAGCACTGGACAGCCTGCCCACTGACCGTTACGACGTTGCCATGCTGCACCGAACGCAGGGCAATGGCCGTGTTCTCAACGTGGAGGTGGTCTCGGTGTTGTGGCTCGTCCAGGTGGCTGCGCGCTACGGCTGGACGGTGGCGTACTGCCACCGCAGGATGGCGCGGCTGGCGCCGCTCGGTTTGCGCCTGGGATATCAAGCAGAGGCATGCCCGGACGAGCTCGTCTCGTGGCAGGACCTGCTGGTCCTCACTCTTCATCGCGACGGCCAGGAGCCGGTCGTTCACGGCGTCGTCTCCGCAGACCACATTGCCGCTGTCTCTGCCGACATCGAGGAGTCCGTCGAGGCGGTCAAGGTACGGCTTGGCAGATTCGCCGAACTCTTCGAACTGCAACTCGACCCCACCGCCCGAATTTGATGGGAGGACGGTCCTTGCCCGAGCCGACATACGTCGACCATCACCGCAGCATCGAGTACCAGCAACAGGATTTCCGCGAGCGGTCCGCTGAATTCCGGATCACGAAGCTTCAGAACGGACGCCGCATCGAGGTCACCGGCGCATGTCCCGGCTGCGGCGGTTACACGACGACGACGTGGAGCTATGGCAGCGGCAACGGCTATAAGGGCTTCAGCCCGCGCCGCCGTAAGCCTGACGAGCCAACCGACACCCTGCGAACGGTGTGCTGCGACTGCGGGCACGGCCACGCCAGTCGCCCGGAAACCGACCCGTTCATCGGCTGCGGCGCCTACTGGCAGGTGGATCTCGGATGAGCGCCGAACGCCTCTGGTGGGCACAGCGGGCACAGCAGCTCCGATACACGCAGCTCGACGTGGCCCGGCGCCAGGCCGAAACCTGGCGCACTGGGCTAGCCGGTCTCACCACGCTGCTCGGTGCCGTGCTAATTATCAAGGGTCGAGACAACGTGAACTCCCTAGTGAAGCCCTACCCGTGGGTGGTCTTGACGCTGTTCCTCGTTGCGGCCGCGACCCTGGTGCTTGCGACGCTCTCGGCGATCCGTGCGGCGTCTGGCGTCCCGGGCGATGAATGCCTGCTTACCGGGGAGGACCTGGCACGGTGGACCGAGCGCGAGGTCCGCCAAGTCTACCGCTCCATCACAGCCGCCCGGCACATGACCGTATGCGGCCTATGCGCGATCGCGCTGGGCATCGCATTAGCATGGTTGGCTCCGACGGTCAGGCCCAATCAACCGGTTGTTCGAGTAACCTGGGGTTCGGAACATCTCTGCGGCAAGCTGCTCACCATCAGTGACGGCTCGCTACGAGTTGGCCAGCGGGATCGGTACTACATCATTCCTTTGAGTTCAGTCGTCCGCGTTGAAGTGGTGCCCGCTTGCAACGTGTGAAGGGCCGGCGCTTCCGGGGGTGGAAGTTACGACGCTGCGAGTCGCCATCGACCCTAGCCGCACTAGCGAGCCCAGCGGCATCGTGGTGCGTCCATGCGGTGGACGAGTCGATTTTGATCGTCAACTGCACAGGTGTGCCGGCGTCACGCGCCTGCGCCGCGGCCAGGATCCGATTCCACGTCCCATCGACCGTTTTGGGGCGCAACCGCTCATGGCAGGTCTTTCATGGTCCGAAGCGTTCCGGCTGGTCACGCCTCGTCGCACCCGTGCGCAGCTTCCACGAGATCCCATTGAGACCTGCCGTTGAGTCCGCCACCGCCCTCCGCACCACCAGGCTCAGGCAGCAGCGGCGCGATCACCCAGAACGGAAAGGGACGCATCGCCGCAACCGAAAAGCGCAACGAGCGATCCGCTACGTGACAGTGCATTCAATCTCGGGTGACAGCTGACGTGACCGGGCGGTGCCGGCTAAGGCATGCCACGCCACGGTGCCACATCCCTCCAACGCTTTTACCGATCACCTTAAGAAGTTCTTTTTAGCAAAGACGTAGCCGCCGTCCGCCGCAGAAAGCTAAAAGCGCCACGGCCGCTGAACGAGTTGACTGAGGAAGTTCCGACCTGCATCAGTTATAGGAACTCCTGAGTTTTTGATGTTCCATGCAACAACTTCAGGGCTCACGCCGTACTTCTCTGATAGACGCTTAACAACACGCTTTGGCTTATCCGGAGACTGCTGGTACGTCTCACCGGCAACTTGCTGCGGTAGTAGGAACTCGGCGGCGAAGGCACGGGCACGAGCCTCCACCACCGTGGACTCTTGACCACGCAGCACCTCTGCAATAGGAAGTGAACCGCCACGGTCGAGCAGCAAGTGGCAGAGTTCGTGCGCGGCAGTCGTTCGTCGTCCAGCACTACCCTGAGCATGCACTCCATAGGTATTGATAAGGACACAAGGCCCACGTTTAGATCCCCACGCTGCGATGGCATCAACGGAGCGGATAGACTTTAGCTTGACATGCTTAACTAAGACGCCATACTCCATCAACATTCGCTCGGGGTCGACCGGAGCGTCCAACGGTAATTCCAAGAATTTTCGAAGCCATCGAGCAGCCTCAAGCCCTTGATCAAACGCGAAAACATGGCCGGCTATTTGCGCGGGCGCTAGCTCGGATAGCCTGTCTAGGTCATCGGTAGCCGAGCCCGGAATGGGTCCGATAAGCGAGACAATTTCGGCGACATGCTCAGGCGCAAGCCCGGCTGACAAGCGCGCTGCTGCCAGAAGCTCGCTCTTGGACGGGTCGGGATCCGCCAATGAAAAGGCGTCAATTTGAGCAAGCTCGAGGCGAAATTCCTCCGATGCTTCCTCAATAAGCCGAACGTCCTCACTACTGAGTCCGGTGACAATTTCGGCTGCCTCGTGGCTAGTCAGGCTCCATTTGGATGACCACGCCCTTATCGCTTCACGTGCGGCTTGGTCGTTGAAGCGCTCAAGCCCTTCGACCAGCTTTATGGCAAGGGATTCGAGCGGACCCAAAAGGTTTTCAATGCTATACCTACTAGCGTCATCCTCCCGCAATATCCATCCATACGCCCCCTCTCTAGCCAAGACGACGGAAGGCAGGGCACCCGCCGAACTCATCTGACTTAGATCGTGTCCGAACATAAAGTCGTTGAACGACAGTTCAAGGCTCCGTCGAAGGGCGCGAGGGGCTCGGCTCCGCTTTCGGTCGAGGTCGTCACGTATGTCCCGAAGACTGCCGAAAGGTAGATCCAGGGGAAGTCCTTCTTCCCACGAAAAGTACGCCCAAGAACGTGCCAGGAAACGCAGAGCTTCCCTCGCGTCAAGTACGGCTCCGGAGGCCTCATCACCCCAGACGTAGCTCCCAGCGATCGCCAGCCGAATTGCGACGCACGGAGACAGCGGAGCGTCGGCCTGCTCATCGAGTTCGGATGGATCGGAGGCCCACTGAAGTTCTATCCAAACGGCCTTAGAGTCTTGAGTGCCACGGTGCTGCTCAGTACCTGAAACGGCAAGGTTGGCGTCGGCAGGAGGAAGCCATGTATCAGGCAACTCGCTCGCCGTAATTGATTTAATCTCAAAGTCGACTGATTCGAGGGACCGCCTCACTGCCCAGACATGCGGACCGGACGGTTTGAGTATCGCATCGCGGAGGCTGATGCGGCCAGCAATCAAGTCTCGCATGCGGCCAGCGCTTTGAGGAGCATAAACGTACCATTCTGATTCGTCGTCTTCGTCGACAAAAATCGATAGGTAGTATTGCCCTAATTCATTCACGCAAGCAAAAAGTTTGGGTCCGTCGTATTCGACGAAGATGTCGGTGATCGACAGGACTCCAAGTTGTGTACCGAGGGGCGGGACATCACTCATCATCTACCGCCTCAAAAAAGGAGCTCGGCTCGATATTGGTGGGAAACCACCAGCTTGCATGTGATTTCAAGATTTCGTGAGCATGGGGAAAGTAACTGGGAGTGACTTGCGTTACTCCGCAAATCGGGCTCAATGCGCCTACCACCAAGCGTCTTTTCCTGAAACCCGGCACAAGCACAATTGCTCGTTGCGCATCTGTGAGATTTCCGTACAGCGAAAGCGCCGACGCTTGACACATTTTGTTCGGCGGAAAAGGCTCGGCCCTAGGGAGGTCTCGAGGGCGTCGAAAGTCTCGCTTTGTTAGCGGCAAGGCCTTGACAACGCGGTAGTAGCTGCCGGTAGCCGGCACCGCGGCGGCAGGCGGACACAGCTCGGGAAGATCATCTGCCCACTCGTAGGTGCGCTGTCGCTGCTCGGTCACGGCTTGGATAGTGGCACACGCAACAAGTTTCGTGGCAGGGGGTAACCGGCGCACTTGTGCCCAAGCCTCTGCCGGCTGCACTCGCCACCTGTTCGGCCTGCGAGACGGCATCCACCAACCGGCTCCGACTAGCTGCCGCTGGGCTGGTGACCGCAGCCGTGTGTCCATATGACCAGCGTAACGGCAGATTCTCCGCCGCTGGGTGGACTGCTACAACCAAGCAACGGTCGAGGCCGATCACCGAGGAGGACGCCAGCCGTCAGAGCCCCACGATGCCTTAGGCGACTTCGAAGAGTGCGAGTCTGTAGCACCTTCTGCGAAAGCAGGTAAGTCCGAGCAAATAGGTCGATTCGGCAGAGTGGCGTATTGATCGCCTTAGAAGGCCTGCGGTGTGCGCGTATGCGAGCACATGTGCATCGGCAGATAAGGGTGGCTGAATTACGACATGCGATGCTGAGCAAACCCTCGTCTGCCGTCCGAACTATACTGGCACTAGATCAAGCCTTGGCCGGACTCCCGCCGTCTACCGGCATGTAGCAGTCGCTGAGCAGCCCCACGGCCACCTGATCCAGTGCCTTGGTCGTGGTGAGTCTGACGGTGATCGCCGTACTCGGGTCACGAGCCGACAGCGACCCGCGGGTGCCGTCGGCGAAGCTACGGTCCTCGGTGATCTCGTAACCCTGCTGCCGCAGCGCATCCCGTACCCGGTTCAGTGTGGTGAGCTGCTCGGCGGGCGCCACCCGCAGGTTCGCGGTGGCGCCGAGGTACCAACGGCCGTCGTCGGCGGTCTCACCGCCACGCCCTTCACACGGCACCGTGTTAGTGCTCCAGCCCTCGAGTGGGCCGTCGGCAAGATCGGCAACCACCTGGGCTCGCGTCTGCACCAACTGAAGCACCTCGTTCACCGGCTTCTGCTGCAACGCCTCATCCTTACTCTCCGGTGGGTCGCTACCGCCGCCCGTGCACGCGCTCAGGGTCATCGTGAGCGCGATGACGGCGAGCAGCCTGCGCGCGGGCCTCTTGATGGTGCAGACCGTCACGGCGCCTTCCCCTGTTCGAGTAGGGCGGCGTCGTAGTCGCCGATGATGACCGCTACCTGTGAGTTCAGGGCCTGACTGTTCGGCGTCCAATAGCCACTGTGTCCCGAGGTATCGACGTGGAAGACATTGGCACCGAACTGCGGGTCGTGGGGCGCCGGCCCGTGGATCCCCACGGCGCCTTCGGCAACCCACCCACCAACGAGCGGCACACCGGTGAGCCAGCCGGCGTTCTCCTCGGGTCGGGCGACGAGGGTGTCATCGCTGGCGGCACCGACCCAGACGTGCCGAGGGTCGACGTTGAGTTCGCTGGCGGTGTCGACGCGCATGCCAGGGCTTCCGACGGCGATCATGTCGTCGGCAGCGAGCCCGTTACCGGTGCTGGCCGCCTCGCCCAGTACCGTCGAGCCGTAGCTGTGCCCGATGACGGTCAGGTGGGATGGGCTTCCGTCGTGTGCGGCCCGCAGCCCGTCGACGAACCCGTCGAGCGCTCGCGCGCCCGCCTCGGACTTTCCGCCGAAGGGCGCCGTGACGATGTCGGTGTCCGCGGATGGTGTGTCGTATCCGAGCCACGCCACGACCGCTACGGGCGGCCCCCCGGGGTTGAGCGCGATCGCGGTGTCCTGCAGGAGACTTGCCCTGTTGATCAGGCCGCGAATCCCCGCGAGCTCCGTGCCTACACCAGGGACGAGCACCGCAGTATTCCCCGCAGTGTCGGGATTTCCGAGGGCGACCGCAGCCTTCCCATCCCGGCTGGGATCGACCGACAACAGGTATAGGCGCTCGTCCGGCGCAGCGTTCTCGGCACCTTCCAGCTTGTCCAGCAGCATTAACGCGGCCGCGTGCTGGCGGCTGTCCAGGTCCTGTCGCTGGTTGACGTTGTCACCGATGAAGGTGCGCAACGCCAACTGGTTGGCGGCGTCCCGGTCCGTCGCGGGCAGGCCGTCAAGGGCACCCAACCGCTCGGGGTACGCCGCCAGGTAGACCTGCCGCTCATCACCCGACAGACCACTCCACCAGCTCCGTACGCCTGCGGGATCACTGCCCAGCGCGGGGATGTCGGACTCACTGAGCCCCAGGGCAGTCGCAGCCTCACGGGCACCGTCACGAGCCTTGTTGTATTCCCACGCGTACTGGCCCGGCATGCTGGCCTTCAACCGGCCGAGCACCCGAGCGATCCGATCGTCGACCTCCGTGGCCTCCTGAACGATCTTGACGATCAAGTCACCGTAGATTCGCGCGTTCTGCAGATCCCGACGGTGCAGCAGTTCCGCGTCCGGGTCGTTCCAGTCACCTCGGTCCGTTCCTCGGGTAGAGACCCGGCCCGTCCCATCGACACGCAAGCCCAGCGAGGCAGCAGCGTCTACCGCGGCATCGAGGCGCCGCTGTAGCTCTTCAAAGTCCTCCGCCGCCCCTCGGAGCACGCTCGCAGCGGTCCGGGTCTGCAGGCAGGCGAGGCCTACGTCGACAGCGACTACGTCCTGGTCGACGAACTCGGCCGCCCACAACGCACCGACTGGCTGCGTCGCCGGGTCTACAAGCTAATGGCCAAGGTCGGCGTGCGGAAGGTACGGCCCTACGACGCCCGTCACGCCTGCCTGACCTACCTCGCCGGCGCTAAAGTGCCCGATGTCGTGCTGGCGGCCTGGGCCGGCCACGCCGACGGCGGCACGCTCGCCAAGCGGGTCTACGTCCACCCCGACAACAGCCACCTCCAGGTGGCGGCCAAGCACCTCGAATCAGGCCTGTTCGGGTAACTCCAGCGCCCCAAATTCAGCAGTACGGGCGTACGTGAGAAATTGTGAGACGAAACGGCAAAAGGCCCCGACTCACCGAAGTGAATCAAGGCCTCTGAACTGCCGAAACTCTGTCGGGACGGCCGGATTCGAACCGACGACCCCTTGACCCCCAGTCAAGTGCGCTACCAAGCTGCGCCACGTCCCGCCCCCGCAGAGTTCCCCCTGCGACAGCCGGTACAGCTTAGCGCAGCACTCTCGCCCCGTCCGCACAGGCCCCACCCGCGTCGTCGAGGCAGCGAACCACCCCACAACCCCTAAAGCGTCCTAGGAGGGTGGGCCAGGAGAGAGCCTGGCCCACGCCTTCAAAAGGTCAGCCGTGCGCCTTGCCGCGGCCACCCGGGCCGAGCTTCTTGCGGGGGCGTACGGAGATCTCAATGGGGCTGCCCTCGTACCCGAACTCCTCGCGGAGCTTGCGCTCGACGAACCGCTGGTATCCGGCGTCGAGCGGGCCCGTGGTGAAGAGCACGAACCGCGGCGGCGCGACCCCTGCCTGCGTGGCGAACAGGATGCGGGGCGCCCGTCCACCGCGCACCGGGTGCGGGGTGGCCTGTACGAGCGCGGTGAGCCACTGGTTGAGGTGCGCGGTCGGTACGCGGAGTTCCCAGCTCGCCAGGGCCTTGTTGAGGGCCGGGGCCAGCTTGTCGACGGCGCGGCCGGTCATGGCCGACAGGTTCAGCCGGATCGCCCAGGGGATGCGGCGCAGCTCCCGGTCGATCTCCTTGTCCAGGTAGTACCGGCGGTCGGTGTCGACCAGGTCCCACTTGTTGAACGCGATGACCAGCGCGCGGCCGGCCTCGGTCACCATCGTGAGGATCCGCTGGTCCTGCTCGCTGATCGGCTCGCTGGCGTCCAGGAGCACGACGGCCACCTCGGCGGCCTCGATCGCGCCGGCGGTGCGCAGGCTGGCGTAGTACTCGGTGCCGCTGGCCTTGCCGACCCGCTTGCGCAGACCGGCGGTGTCCACGAGCTGCCAGGTCTGGCCGCCGATCTCGACGAGGCTGTCGACCGGGTCCACTGTGGTGCCGGCGACCGAGTCGACGACGGCCCGGTCCTCGCCGGAGAACCGGTTGAGCAGGCTGGACTTGCCGACGTTCGGCCGGCCGACCAGCGCCACCCGGCGCGGCCCGCGCGGCCGGTTCTCGACGATCGCCGGGGCTTCCGGCAGCGCGGCGAGGATGGCGTCCAGCAGGTCACCGGAGCCGCGCCCGTGCAGCGCGGACACCGGGAACGGCTCGCCGAGGCCGAGCGACCACAGCGACACGGCTTCCATCTCGATGGAGTTGTTGTCGGCCTTGTTGGCCACCAGGATGACCGGCTTGGCGCTGCGGCGCAGCATCTTCACCGCGGCCTCGTCCACGTCGGTGGAGCCGACCATCGCGTCGACCACGAAGAGGACCACGTCGGCGGTGAGCACCGCCGTCTCGGCCTGCGCGGCGATGGCCGCCGCACGGTCCTTCGCGTCCGGTTCCCAACCGCCGGTGTCCACCACGGTGAACGACCGGCCGTTCCACTGCGCGTCGTACGGCACGCGGTCCCGGGTCACGCCGGGAACGTCCTCCACGACCGCCTGCCGGCGGCCGATGATCCGGTTGACGAGCGTCGACTTGCCCACGTTGGGACGGCCGACGACCGCCACCACCGGTTGCGGGCCGGTCGGCTCCTCGACGACGAGGTCAGGCTCGCGCAGCTCAACCCAAGAACCCTCGCTCATGCCACTCCCCGCTCGGTGAGCAGGTCACGCAGTCGGGCCACGACCTGGTCGATGCCCAGTTCGGTGGTGTCCAGCACGACGGCGTCCGGCGCCTGGGCCAGCGGGTTGACCTTGCGGGTCGAGTCGAGCCGGTCGCGGCGGGCCAGGTCGGCGGCGGTGGCCTTGACGTCGGAGGCGTCCTCGGCGCTGCGCCGGGCCGCGCGGGCCGCCTCGGAGGCGGTCAGGAAGACCTTCAGGTCGGCGTCCGGCGCCACGACCGAGCCGATGTCCCGGCCCTCGACCACCATCCGGCCCGCGTTGACGATCATCTCGCGCTGGCGGGCGACCAGCAGCTCACGGACGGCCGGCACGGCGGCGACGGCGGAGACCGCCTGGGTCACCTCGGGCCCGCGGATGTCCGCGTCCACGCTCACGCCGTCGACGGTCACGCCGTACCCCTGGGGGTCGGTGCCGATGCGCAGGTCCGTCTCGCCGGCGACCTTGGCCACCGACGCGGCGTCCGTGAGGTCCACGCCGGAGCGCAGCACGGCCCACGTGATCGCCCGGTACATCGCCCCGGTGTCGAGGTAGCGCGCACCGATGCCGGCGGCGAGCCGCCGCGACACGGTGGACTTACCCGAACCGGACGGCCCGTCCACAGCGACCACACATCGCTCGGCCCGTACGTTTTCCTCCACCGTGTCCTCCTCAGCCCGTACCTCGCGGATCGCCCGGTGCTCTGACGCCGCAAGCGGTTGTCCATCGTCATCCATCATGCCCGGGGCCCGTGGCGGACCCACGCGCGACGCCGCCCGACGCGACGCACGCCACCTCCGGCGGCCGCTCCCCGGCCGCTGCGGAGCCTACCGGCAGCCGTACCCCGAAGGCCGGGGGTCAGTCGCCCACCGCGCGGAACAGGGCGGCGACCTCCGCGTTGGTCAGGCGCCGCAGACGCCCGGTGCGCAGGTCGCCCAACCGGATCGGACCGATGGAGGTACGCACCAGACGGGTGACCGGGTGCCCGACCTCGTCCATCAACCGCCGCACGATGTGCTTGCGCCCTTCGTGCAGGCTCAGCTCCACCTGGGCGCTCTTGCCCAGGGTGCCGACCACCTTGAACGAGTCGACCTTGACCGGCCCGTCCTCCAGCTCGACGCCGGCGAGGAGTCGCTTGCTCAGGTTGCGCGGGATCGGCCCGACCACCTCGGCCAGGTACGTCTTCAGCACCTCGTACGAGGGGTGCATGAGCTTGTGCGCGAGGGTGCCGTCGTTGGTGAGCAGCAGCAGGCCCTCGCTGTCCGCGTCGAGCCGCCCGACGTGGTACACCCGCTGGTCCAGCCGCCTGCCGATGAAGTCGGCCAGCTCGGTGCGGCCCTTGTCGTCCGCCATGGTGGTGACCACCCCGCGCGGCTTGTTCATCGCCACGTAGACGAGGCGGGTGTCGACCTGGAGGCGCTCACCGTCGACGTGGATCACGGCCTTGGCCGGGTCGACCTTGTCGCCGAGCTTGGCGACCCGCCCGTCCACGGTGACCCGGCGCCGGAAGATCAGGTCTTCGCAGGCGCGCCGGGAGCCCACGCCGGCGGCGGCGAGCACCTTCTGCAGGCGTTCCGCGCCCTCGTAAACGGGAGCGTCGGGCTTCGGGGAACGGTTATCGGGTCGCATCAGCAAGCTCTTCTACGTCGTCGGGCAGGAAGGGTGCGAGGGGTGGCAACTCGTCGACGGTGTTCAGCCCGAGCTTCTCCAGGAACAGCGTGGTGGTCCGGTACAGGAACGCCCCGCTGTCCGATTCGGTGCCGCACTCCTCGACGAGACCGCGAGTGACCAGCGTACGGATGACGCCGTCGCAGTTGACACCCCGGATGGCCGAGATCCGCGACCGGGTCACCGGCTGCTTGTACGCGACCACGGCCAGGGTCTCCAGAGCCGCCTGGGTCAGCCGCACGGACTGCCCGTCCAGGACGAACCGCTCGACGTACGTAGCGTATTCCGGCCGGGTGTACAACCGCCAACCGCCGGCGGCCCGGCGCAGCTCGAACCCGTTCCCGGCGGCCGTGTAACCGGCGGCGATCTCGTCGAGCATCGGCCCGATCCGCTCGGCGGGCTGTTCCAGCACCTGAGCCAGGACCAGCTCGCTGACCGGTTCGTCCACCACCAGGAGGATCGCCTCCAGCGCGCCGCGCAGCTCGGCGTCGAGCAGCTCGGGCGCGGGCTCCGGCACGACCGTCGCCCGCCGCCGCCCGGCCGCCTGCCGAGGGGGTACGTCCGGAGTCCCCGCCTGCGCGGCGACGACCGACTCAGTGGCGCTGTCCCGCACGGGCTCGGCGGGGCTGGCGGCCGCGACCGGCTCGGTGGTCTCCGACCCCTCAAACGTCCCGAACGCCTCAATCGGCTCGGCTGCCTCGGCGACGTCAGGCGCCGCAAGGGACTCCCCCGGCTCGGCGGAATCGGCGGCCTCCGCGGGCTCGGCGGACTCGGCGGACTCGACGGCCTCGACGGACTCGACGGACTCGGCGGGCTCGGCGGCCTCCGCGGGCTCGGCGGGCTCGACGGACTCGGCGGGCTCGACGGACTCCGCGGGCTCGACGACCTCCGGGTGGTCCTCAGGCGCCGACGCGGTTTCCGGGGCGGTCGGTACCGCTGGGCGGGGGCGTTCCCACGGGGGAACCCAGGCGGCGGCCTGGTCGGCCAGCGAGTCCCGGCGTTCCTCGTCACTCATCCCGCTCCACCCTCTGTCGCTCGCATCCCGGCGGCACCGCCGGTCTCCCCCGCCAGCTCCGGCCCGGCCGCCTCCGAACCGGCCGGCTCCGAACCGGCCGGCTCCGAAGCTGCCGGCTCCAGACCCGCCGGCTCCGCGCCGGGAGGCGCGTCGGACTCGGCCGCCGTGCCGGCGTACTCGTCGACGTGCAGCTCGGTCTCGCCGTCGGCGGGGCCGGTCCAGCGCACGGTCAGCTCCTCGAGGGCCTGCTCCTGCACGAAGGCCACCAGACCCTCCCGGTACAGCTCCAGCAGCGCCAGGAACCGCGCCACCACCTCGAGAATGGCCTCGCAGTCGGCGCAGAGCAGCGAGAACGTGGCCGTGCCGGCCCGGCGTAGCCGGGCGGTGAGGATCGCCGCGTGTTCCCGGACACTGACGCGGACCATGTGCACGTGGGCGATGGACACCTCCGGCGCCGCCTTCGGGGTCATCGCCTTCACGGCCAGCTTCAGCAGCCGTTGCGGGCCGATGCCGAGCACCAGGTCGGGCAGCGCCTCGGCGTAGCGGGGCTCCAGACTCACCGCGCGGGGGTACCGACGGCCACCGACGGCCTCCAGCTCGGCGATGTGTGCCGCCGCCTCCTTGTACGCCTTGTACTGCAGGAGCCGGGCGAAGAGCAGGTCCCGGGCCTCCAGCAGGGCGAGGTCCTCCTCGTCCTCGACGTCGGCGGCGGGCAGCAGCCGGGCGGCCTTCAGGTCGAGCAGGGTCGCGGCGATGAGCAGGAACTCGCTGGCCTCGTCCAGGTCCCAGTCGTCGCCCATGGCGCGGATGTAGGCGATGAACTCGTCGGTGACCGTGTGCAGGGCCACCTCGGTGACGTCGAGCTTGTGTTTGCCGATGAGTTGCAGCAGCAGGTCGAAGGGGCCGGTGAAGTTGGCCAGTCGTACCGTGAAGCCGCTGGGCTGCGCACCGTCGACCACGGCCGGATCGGCGGTGTCGGGCGGGTCGAGGGGTGGCGCGGTCACCGCACGACCGTAGTCCACGAGGCGGGCACCGGGACGTCCGGCTACCGCTCCGACTGGGCGGCGATCACCTCGCGGGCCAGCTGACGGTAGTTGCGCGCCCCGGAGGAGGCCGGGTCCATCGTCGTGATGGGGGCACCGGCCACGGTGGACTCGGGGAACTTCACCGTCTTGGTGATGACCGTCTGGTAGACCTTGTCGCCGAACGCCTCGACCACCCGCTGGAGCACCTGGCGGCAGTGGGTGGTGCGGCTGTCGTACATGGTGGCGAGGATGCCTTCGAGTTCCAGGTCGAAGTTGAGCCGCTCGCGGACCTTGTCGATGGTGTCGAGCAGCAGGGCCACACCGCGCAGGCTGAAGAACTCGCATTCGAGCGGGATGAGCACGCCGTGCGCGACGGTCAGCGCGTTGATCGCCAGCAGGCCGAGTGACGGCTGGCAGTCGATCAGGATGTAGTCGTACTCCTTGCGGACCGAGCGCAGCACCCGGGCCAGGGCCATCTCGCGGGCGACCTCGTTGACGAGCTGGATCTCGGCGGCGGAGAGGTCGATGTTGGCCGGCAGCAGGTGCAGGCCGGCGACGTCGGTCTTGATGAGGACGTCCTCGGCGGTCACGTCGTCCTGCATGAGCAGGTTGTAGACGGACAGGTCGAGGTTGTGCGGGTTGACCCCCAGGCCCACCGAGAGCGCGCCCTGCGGGTCGAAGTCGACGAGCAGCACCTTGCGGCCGTACTCGGCGAGAGCGGCGCCCAGGTTGATGGTGGTGGTCGTCTTGCCGACGCCACCCTTCTGGTTGGCCATCGCGATGATGCGCGCCGGACCGTGCCGATCGGTGGGCATCGGCTCGGGGATGGGCTTGCGCATCGTGTAGGCGGCCGGGTCGGCCGGACCCAGATCGTTGCCGAGCGCGGCCTGCTGCTCGCGGAGCTCCGACGTCCACGTCTCGGCACGGTCACCGTTGCCAGCCATGTGCTCGTTGCCCCCTCCCGACGACCCACCCGGCGTCGGAGCCGTCCGACGTCCTTCGCGGCGCCGCTGCGCACCCCGGTCGTGTCGCCCCAGGAGGTCCGCGCCGATGCCGACTGTACGCCACCGACCAGCAGGGCGTTCGGCACCGGCCCGGCGTGTCGGGGCCGACGCCTGCCGGGGCGTTCAGTCGCGGGCGCGCGGGTGGGCGGTGGCGTACACCTCGCGCAGCCGTTCGACGGTGACGAGGGTGTAGACCTGGGTGGTGGTCACCGAGGCGTGGCCGAGCAGTTCCTGGACGACCCGGACGTCGGCGCCGCCGTCGAGCAGGTGGGTCGCGTACGAGTGGCGCAGGGTGTGCGGGGACACCGCCGACGGTCCGTCGACCGGCAGTCCGGCGCGGGCGGCGGCGTGCCGCAGGATCATCCAGGCGCCCTGGCGCGACAGCGCGCCGCCCCGGGCGTTGAGGAACACGGCCGGGGTGCCCCGGCCCGCGGCGGCCAGCGCCGGGCGGGCCCGGACCAGGTAGGCGCGGACCGCGTCGACGGCGTACCCGCCGATCGGCACGAGGCGCATGCGACCGCCCTTGCCGCGCAGCAGCACGGCGCCCTCGTCGACGTCCAGGTCGTCGATCGCCGCGCCGACCGCCTCGGAGATGCGCGCGCCGGTGCCGTACAGGAACTCCAGCAGCGCCCGGTCCCGCAGCGCAAGCGACGCGCCGTCGCCGGTCGCGGTGACCGGCCCGGCGGTCTCCAGCAGCCGGACCACGTCGTCGACTCCCAGCGCGCGGGGCAGCCGGCGCGGCGGGGTGGGCGGGCGGACGTCGCGGCTCGGGTCGGCGCCGGCCAGCCCCTCCCGCAGGGCGAACCGGTGCAGGCCACGGACCGCGCTGGCCGCGCGGGCGGCCGATGACACGGCCAGGGGCGGATGGTCGTCGTCGCCCGCGCGCAGGCGGGCGAGGTGCGACTCGACGACGCCGGGGGCGACCGACGCGAGGTCGGCGACGCCGGCGGCGGCGAGGGTGGTGAGGTAGCGGTCCAGATCCCGGCGGTACGAGGCGAGGGTGTTCGCGGACAGGCCGCGTTCGACGGTGAGGTGGTCGAGGTACCCGCGGACGGCACGACGCAGGGCCGGCGCGGGTTCGACGCCCGCACCGGCCCGCCTCATCGTGGAGTCGGTCAGCCCAGCACCTCGGCCAGCGGGAGCACGGGCATGCCGTGCGCCTCGGCGACCGGCCCGTAGGTGACCTGGCCGTCGTGGGTGTTGAGGCCCAGCGCCAGCGCCGGGTCGTTGCGCAGGGCGTCGCGCCAGCCCTGGTTGGCCAGTTCGAGGGCGTACGGCAGGGTGACGTTGGTCAGCGCGTAGGTGCTGGTGTTCGGCACCGCGCCGGGCATGTTGGCCACGCAGTAGAAGATCGACTCGTGCACCTTGTAGACCGGGTCGGCGTGCGTGGTGGGGCGCGAGTCCTCGAAGCAGCCGCCCTGGTCGATGGCGATGTCGACGAGCACGCTGCCCGGCTTCATCCGGGAGACGAGCTCGTTGGAGATGAGCGTCGGGGCCTTCGCGCCGGGCACCAGCACCGCGCCGATGACCAGGTCGGCGTCGAGGACGGCCCGCTCGATCTCGTACGCGTTGGAGGCGACGGTCTGCAGGTGCCCCCGGTAGATCGCGTCGGCCTGGCGCAGCCGGGCGACGTTCTTGTCCAGCAGCAGCACCTCGGACTGCAGGCCCAGCGCGATGGCGGCGGCGTTCATGCCGGAGACGCCGGCCCCGATGACCACGGTCTTCGCCGCGTACACGCCGGAGACGCCGCCGGGCAGCACGCCCCGACCGCCGCCGGTACGCATCATGTAGAACGCGCCCACCTGCGGGGCGAGCCGACCCGCCACCTCGGACATCGGCGCGAGCAGCGGCAGCGACCGGTCGGGCAGCTCCACCGTCTCGTACGCGATGCCGGTGACCTTCCGGTCCACCAGCGCGTCCGTGCACTCCTTGGAGGCGGCCAGGTGCAGGTAGGTGAAGAGGACCTGCCCCTCGCGCATCCGGTGGTACTCCTCGGCGATCGGCTCCTTGACCTTGAGCACCAGCTCTGCGGTGTCCCACACCTCGTCGGCGGTGGCGAGGATCTTCGCGCCGGCGGCGGCGAACTCCTCGTCGGTGATGCTGGAGCCGACACCGGCGCCGGACTCGACGAAGACCTGGTGGCCGCTGCGGGTGAACTCGTTGACGCCCGCCGGCGTGATCGCCACGCGGTACTCGTGGTTCTTGACCTCGCGTGGGATTCCGACCTTCACGATGCAGACACCTCTCTTCGGGGCTGCGTCACCCCGACCGCTCGGCGCCACGACGGCCCCATTGCCGCCGCGGTCCACCGGTCCCGCCGGCGGCAGTCTAGGCGCGTCCGGTGCCGCAACGAGCCAGCACAGTGGCATCCGGTGCCCGGGTGACCTGACGGAGTGTCAGGGCACGGACCGGGCCGGCGGTGGACGTCACCTCAGCCGTCAGGACAGTGTTCGCCCATTATCGTCCCATCTGCCGCGTGGCGGTACGGACAGCAGGCGAGTGGATCACTATTGTGTCCGCCCATGACCACTCCTCCTTACCAGCCCGGGTACGCCCCGGGCGTCTCCGACAAGAGCAAGGTCGTCGCGGGCATCCTCGGCATCCTGCTCGGCACCTTCGGTGCCGGTCGGTTCTACACCGGACACACCAAGATCGCCGTTCTCCAGCTCGTCGTGAGCCTGGTGACCTGTGGCGCCGGCGGCCTCTGGGGCCTCATCGACGGCATCCTGATCCTCGTCAACGGCGGCACGGACGCGCAGGGTCGCCCGCTGCGGGACTGACCATCCGCTCGGACATACAGAGGGGCCCCGCCGATGGCGGGGCCCCTCTGGCGCGTACTCGATGATCGGCGGGACCGGCGGCGGCGCTCAGCGCGGCAGCGGCGCCTCCGCCCGGCGCAGCGCCGCGAAGCCGGTGTCCCGGCCGCGCGCCGCCGCGAGCAGCCCGGCCACCGCGGACGCGTTGGTGATCTCGCCGGCCAGGACCATGCCGACCGCCTCGTCGAGGTCGACGCGGACGACCTGGAGGTCGGCCTCCTCGTCGTGGCGCTCGTGCCGCTCGTCGGCCGGCACGTCGACGAGGTCCCGGGCCAGGAAGACCCGCACGAGCTCGTTGGTGAACCCGGGCGAGCTGTGCAGGTCGACGAGCACGTCGATCCGCCCGGCGGTCAGGTCGGCCTCCTCGGCCAGCTCCCGCAGCGCGGCGGCCGGCAGCTCCTCGCCGGAGACGTCCATCAGCCCGGCCGGCAGCTCCCACAGGTGCCGGCCGACCGGGTGCCGGTACTGGCGGATCAGCACGACCTGGCCGGCGTCGTCGAGGGCCACCACGGCCACCGCCCCGACGTGCCGCACCAGATCCCGCCGAGCGGTACCGCCGCCCGGCATGGTCACCTCCTCGGTGACCACGTCGAAGATCCGCCCCCGGTAGCGCTCCTCGCGGGAGCGGACCTCGTACCGGTGCTCCAGCCCGCTCACGCCGTCGCCCCGCTGCTGGGCCTGCTGGTCCGCTCGCTCATGACGCCGACGCGGCCTTGGTGGCGACGCCGTTGCGGGCGGCCTTGCGGGCCGACGGGGCCTCCGCGGCGGCCTCGAGGTCGACCGGCAACTGGTCGGCCTGCGAGTACGCCACGGCGGCCTTGACGAACGACGCGAACAGCGGGTGCGGACGGGTCGGGCGGCTCTTGAGCTCCGGGTGCGCCTGCGTGGCCACGAAGAACGGGTGCAGGTCGCGGTCCAGCTCGATGAACTCGACGAGCCGGCCGTCCGGCGAGGTGCCGGAGATGTGCAGGCCCGCCTTGGTCAGCGCGTCCCGGTAGGCGTTGTTGACCTCGTAACGGTGCCGGTGCCGCTCGCTGATCTCGGTGCTGCCGTACGCCTCGGCGACGATCGAGCCCTCGGTCAACGTCGCCGGGTACGCCCCGAGCCGCATGGTGCCGCCCAGGTCGCCCTTGCCGGCGACGATGTCCTCCTGGTCGGCCATCGTGGCGATGACCGGGTGCGCGGCCTGCTCGTCGAACTCCAGCGAGTTGGCGCCGTCGAGGCCGGCCAGGTGCCGGGCCACGTCGATCGTCATGCACTGCAAGCCGAGGCAGAGGCCGAGCAGCGGGATGTTGTTCTCCCGGGCGTACCGGGCCGTGCCGATCTTGCCCTCGATGCCGCGGACGCCGAACCCGCCCGGGATGAGGATGCCGTCCACGCCGGCCAGGGCCGCCGCCGCGCCGGCCGGGGTGACGCACTCGTCGCTGGGCACCCACCTGAGCTGCACCCGGGACCGGTTACCGAACCCGGCCGCCCGGATCGCCTCGCTCACCGACAGGTACGCGTCGGGCAGGTCGACGTACTTGCCGACCACGGCGACGGTCACCGTGTGCCGGGGACGGTGCACCCGCTCCAGCAGGTCGTCCCAGCTCGCCCAGTCCACGTCCCGGAACGACAGACCGAGCCGGCGCACCACGTACGCGTCGAGGCCCTCGCGGTGCAGCACCTTCGGGATGTCGTAGATGCTCGGCGCGTCCGGGGCGGCGACGACCGCCTCGCGGTCGACGTCGCAGTAGAGCGACAGCTTCTCCTTGAGCTTCTCCGGGATCTCCCGGTCGCAGCGCAGCACGATGGCGTCCGGCTGGATACCGATGTTGCGCAGCTGCGCCACCGAGTGCTGGGTCGGCTTGGTCTTCAGCTCGCCCGACGGCGCCAGGTACGGCACCAGCGAGACGTGCAGGTAGAAGCAGTTGTCCCGGCCCAGGTCGTGACGGACCTGACGGATCGCCTCCAGGAACGGCAGCGACTCGATGTCGCCCACCGTGCCGCCGACCTCGGTGATGACCACGTCGGGCAGGACGCCGTCCTCGTCCGGGTCCGCCATGGCCAGGATCCGCGACTTGATCTCGTTGGTGATGTGCGGGATGACCTGGACGGTGTCGCCCAGGTACTCGCCGCGCCGCTCCTTGGCGATCACGTCGGAGTAGATCTGCCCGGTGGTGACGTTCGCCTTGCCGGACAGCGCCCGGTCGAGGAAGCGCTCGTAGTGCCCGACGTCGAGGTCGGTCTCGGCGCCGTCCTCGGTGACGAAGACCTCGCCGTGCTGGAACGGGTTCATCGTCCCCGGGTCGACGTTCAGGTAGGGGTCGAGCTTCTGCATCACGACGCGGAGCCCGCGCGCGGTCAACAGGTTGCCGAGGCTGGAGGCGGTGAGGCCCTTACCCAGCGAGGAGGCGACGCCCCCGGTGACGAAAATGTGCCTGGTCGTCCGTGCTGATGGGGCCAAGGCCTGCTCCCGTGTCGTCTGTCGCGGTCATGCAGACCGCCGTGCTCGATCAGCAAAGTGATCACGCGATCCACGGGATTCCACGGTAACACCTCCGCGACGGGTACTCGCAGGCCGCACCCCGGCTGGCACCGGAACGGGCCACCCCGGCGACACCCGACGGTCAGGAGGCGGCAACCCCGCTCGATGGCGCCGGCGCGTCCGCCGGACGCCGCTGCGCCGGAGCGGTGGCCGTAGCGCCCGCCGTCGGACCCTCCGGCCGTCCGGGCCCGTCGGCCACCGGGGAGCCCGAGGACACGTCCGGGTCCGGCCGCAGGACGACCGTACGGGGTGGCGCGGCGGGCGAACCGCCGATCGGCCGAGGGTGACCCGCTCCGAGCGGACCACCGCCGCCGGTCGGACCGCTCCCCCCGCCGGCTGGCCCGTCGCCCCCGGAACCCGAGTCGTCGTCGGCCTCGTTCTCCCGCGCACGGCCCGTGGCGGGACGGGTCCGGTCGGCGGCGTGCCCGAGGACCCGCAGCGACGCCAGCGCCGCCATCGGCACCACCAGGGCCGCCGCCGCGCCGGCCACGTCCAGGGCCGCGCCGTCGAGCACACCGCCCAGCACCGCCGCGACCGCCGTGCCGGCGAATGCCGCCCGCACCGCCGGGTAGATGCCGAACAACCGCATCAGCCCACCCCACGGCTGGAGCAGGGCGAACCACACCAGCAGCCCGCCGGCGAGCGCCAGCACGGTCAACGGGCTGTTCACCAACGTCTCGAAGTTCGCGGTGCTGGACCGGTGCACGGTGAAACCGCCGGTGCCGTCGCCGACCGCGGACAGGAACCGGCCGAGGCTCCCCCGCTCGGCCGCCGGCCGGCGCAGGTCCACCACGGCGAAGCCGATCCCGACCGCCAGGGCGGCCATGGTGGCCCAGGCCAGTCGACTGATGGTCAGCCAGCCACCGGCGCTGATCGCCGCCGCCACGCTCAGGCCGGCGGTCAACGCGATCGCGCCGACCGGGTCGGCGCCCAGGTACGGGCTGCCGACCACCACCACGGCGAGGCCGCCGACGGCGACCATCACGGCGGGCCGCCAGCGACGGTGCACCCGCTGGGCGAGCCATCCGCCGGTCACCAGCGCGCCGGCGAGGAACACGCCCAGCGCGACCGTGCTCAGCCCGGCGTAGCGGCCACCCTGCAACGCCGAGTAGCCGACCACGCCGTTGAGCTGGAGGCTGGCCCCGGTCAGCACGTCCACGCCGACCACCAGGGTCGTCAGGCCGGCCACCGCGCCGACCGGGCCGAGGGTCTTCGCGTACCCGGGGGCGAAGCGGACCGCGGCCGTGCCCCCCGCGACCAGCAGCGCGGTGACCCCGGCGAAGATCCACCCGGGGTGCCCGCCGCGCCACCAGGGGACGGCGTCGGCCAGCAACGCGGCCGGAACGGTCAACGCCGCCGCGACCAGCACCAGCTCGACGACCGCCACGACCCGGGCGGGGATCGGGGTCGGACCGGTCGGGCCGGCGTGTGGCCGCGCGCGGCGCAGCAACGGCAGCACGGCCAGGGCCAGGAGCACCTGCACCCCGGCGAGCAGGGTGAAGAACCCGCCGGAGACGGTCCGCTGGGCGGCCGCCTCCCGGTCGGCGTCCGCCGGGGCGTTGATCGCCTCCGTCAGGTCCGCCGGCCGGCCGCCGGTGCTGACCGCCGGCCGGCCGAGGAACAGCCGCTCCGGCATCGGCCGGCCCAGCGCGGCCAGCGCCGTCGGCGCGAGGTCGACGAGCTGGAGGTAACCGTCCCGGCCGGTGCTGGCCGAGGTGAGCCAACCCCGCTCCCAACCCGGCCCGTCGGCGATCGCCACGTGCAGCCGCGACGGCCGCTCGGTGTCGGAGATGCCGGCGACCAGCACCAGCGAGCGCGGCGGGCGGGCGGCCAGGACCCGGGCCAGTTGGGCGTCGGCGGCCCGCGCCTCCGCGGCGCGCGCCGCCGGGTCGGTCCCCTCGATCGTGCCGAGGTCGACGATGCTCAGGACGCACGAGCCGAGCAGCCGACGCGGATCGGCCGGCAGCCCCGCGGCGTACCTGTCGACCCGGCCGAACGGCCGTGCGGCGGCCACTGCGGCGCCCGGCCCCACGGCGACCGAGCAGCGCACCGACTCCGACAACGACCCGGGCAGGGTCCCCCACGGCAGCCGCTGCTGGTTGTACTGGACCACGCTCTCCTGGTCGGGGAGGTTCGCGCCGATCCCGTCCGGCTGCTCCACGGCCACCGAGGCCGGCGGACAGCCGCCGTCCGGGCGGGCGCCGTTCCATCCGGCGAAACTGCCCGCGCCGAGCGTCAGCCAGCCGTCCACCGGGCAGGTGGGCCGGTGCGCGGACCGCACCGACAACGAGCCGATCGAGCCCTCCTGGGCCATCCGCCACAGCGTCGGCGTGCTCTGCTGGTCGACGTCCTCCCAGCGCAGCCCCGCGATGCCGGCGAGCACCACGAAGTCGGCGGTGCGCTGCGGCGTGCCCTGCGGCGGTCGGACGGCCAGCGCGGCGACGCCCAACGCCACCACGAGCACGGTCAACAGGGCCGGGGCCAGTCGACGCACCATCACCGGTGTCCCGTCAGGGGCGCGTCGGAGCCGGGCGCCGCCGGGTGGGCGGCGAGTTCGGCGTAGAGGGCCGCCAGCACGGTGACCGTGTCCGCCTCGGTGGGCCACGTCGCCGCCCGTTCGGCGCCGCGCCGACCGAGGTCGGCCCGGGCCGCCGGGTCGTCCAGCAGCGCGCGCACCGCCGCGTCGACCGCGTCCACGTCGACCGAGGGGACCAGCGCGGCGGCGTCACCGACCAGTTCCGGCAGGCCGCCCACCGCCGTCGTCACCAACGGGACGCCGGCCCGCATCGCCTCCTGGGCGAACAACTGCCGCGCCTCCCATTCGCTGGTCACCACCGCGAGGTCCGCGCCGGCGAGCAGGTCGGCCACATCGGTACGGTGCCCCAGCAGGGTCACCGGAGCACGGGCCGCCGAGATCCGGGCGGCCAACGCCAGGTACGCCGGGCCACTCCCGGCGATCACGACGACCGGCGGTGGGGTACGCGTCCGCCAGCGGGCCGCCGCGTCGACAAGCACGTCGTAGCGCTTCTGCGGGTGCAGCCGCCCCACGGAGAGGATGAGCGGCTGCTCCGGTCCCACCCCGAACTCGGCGCGGACGGCGGCGCGACGCCGACGCGGCACGGGCAACGTCGGGGCGGCGACCGGGGCGAGCCGCGCGTCGGCGGCGCCCAGCGCGGCCGCCCGCTCGACCAGGTCGGCGGACGCCCCGAGCGCCACCCGGGCGCCCCGGGCGACCACCCGCTCGACGAGCCGGGACACCCCGCCGCGCAACCCGCCCGCGAGGACCGCGTTGTGCCAGGTCACCACGAGCGGCGCGGTCGGCCGGGCCAGGACGGCGACGAGACCGGCGCGCAGGCCGTGCGCGTGCACCACGTCGACACGGGCCGTGGCGAGCACCCGCCGCAGGGCGAGCACCGCCCGCGCGTCGGCCGGGGTCGGGCTGGCCGGGATCTCCACCGGTTCGAAACGCGCGCCGACGCCGGTGAAGTCGAACTGCTCCTGCGTCGCCGCCGGCCCACAGACCAGCACCGTGGCCCCGGACGCGACGAGCCCGCGCGCCACCGAACGGACGTGCTGGCCGACCCCACCGGTGCTGGACGCCAGCACCAGCGCCACAGCGCCCGACCAGCCGTTGGTCTCCGTCATGCCGGCCACCGCCGGTTGGTGTTGACAACGCTCACCGAACCGCCGTCTCCTTCCCGTCGCCCCGCTCCGGGGGCACCGCGCCCGGCGTGGACGTGCCGGCTTGGCCCCGCTGGCCCCGCCGGAGGCGGCGGGCCACCGCGGTCAGTAGCGGCCGTACGTCCCGCCGGTCGACGAACCAGACCACGACGAGGAACACGACACCGACCAGAACCCCGGACAGCATGCCCTGACCGAGCGCCACGGCCGTCGTCGGGGTGCCGCCGTCCAGCCTGTCGAGCCACCGGCTCAGGCCCAGACCGGCGAGCGCGGCCAGCAGCCCGGCGAGGACGCCGGCCGCCCCGGCGCGCGCCGCCCCGGCTAGCGCGGCCGCACCGGCGGCCCGCGTCACCGCGACGACCAGCAGCGCACCCAGCACCACCATGCCCACCGAGTTCGCGGTCGTCACGGCGAGCACCCGGTCGGTCAGCGGCAGGATCCGGCCGAGCGCCAGCACCGCGACCGGCACCACGAGGAAGCCGACGGCGGTCGCCACCGTCGCCGCCCGGGTCTGCCCGCGCGCGTAGAGCGCCCGGGTGAGGATCGCGAACAGGCCGTAGCCGACCAGGCCCGGGGCGTACCCGATGATCGCGGCGGCGGCGGTGGGCGCGGTGGACGCGGGGAAGAAGAAGTGCCCGACCGGCCCCGCGGTCCCCACCAGCGCCGCCGCGCCGAGGCAACTGAACAGCAGCACCCCGCGCACGGCCGGCGCGAGGGTCGCGCGGTAGGCGTCCTCGTCGCCGACCGAGCGCGCCGCCGCGAGGGTCGGGTACGCCGCCACGGCCAGCGGCACCGCGAGCACCGCCCACGGCAGCAGGTAGACGGTCTGCGCCAGGTTGTAGACGCCGGGATTGCTGCGCGCGCCGGCGGTCACCTGGTTCAGGCTGACGATCAGGGCGATCTGCTGCGTGGTGACGGTGACCGCGCCCGCCACCGCCAGAGCGCCGACCCGGGCCCGCGCGTCGGCGGGGAACCCGAACCCGGGCCGCGCCCCCAGTCCCAACCGGCGGACCGGGACGAGCAGCGACAGCGACAGCACCACCACGCCCAGCGTGGTGCCGGCGGAGAGCAACACCTCGCCGCCGGGGCTCACCCCGCCGACCGTGGCGTAGCGGCCCTGGGTGGCCGTGAACCCCAGGTAGACCACGATCACGGTGAGGCTGGACAGCAGCGGGGCGAGCACCGGCCAGGCGAAGCGGCGGTGTGCCTGGAGCACCCCGGTGAGCACGATGCCGACCCCGTACAGCGGGAGCTGCGGCGCGAAGACCCGCAGCATCCGTACGCCGCTGTGCTGCTGGGCGTCGGTGAGGTGGTGCCCCAGCGACTCGACCACCGGGCCGGCGAACAGCGCCACGAGCAGCGCGAGCGGCACCAGCAGGGCCAGCGTCCAGGTCAGCAACGCGCCGGTGGTCCGGGCGACCGTCGTACGGTCACCGGCCTCGACCGCGCCGGCCAGCAGCGGTACGACGAGACTGGCCAGCGCGCCACCGGCGACGATCTCGAAGATGAAGTTCGGTACGGCGTTGGCGACCACGTAGGCGCCGCCGAGGTCGGTCGGGGCGAGGCTCCAGGTGAACACGGCGGTCCGGCCGAAGCCGGCGAGCCGGCTGAGGACGGTGAGGGCGGCGATGAGCGCGGCTGCCCCGGCCACCCGGCCGGCGCCGGCGAGGGGGGCCGGTCTGGTCACGTCAGTCGGTGCGCCGGCCCAGTGCGTCGAGCTCCCGCAGACCCGGGGTTCGCTGGATCACCGCCGTGAAGCTGACCTTCTCGCTGGCGGCGGTGAGCCCGGCCAGCACGGCGAGCAGACCGGCCCGGCCGAGCGGGCCGCTGCGGGCGGCCAGCGCGACGCCGAGCAGCGCGCCGAGCGCGTTCGCGCCGCTGTCGCCGACCATGACGTCCTCGGACAGGTCGTCGCCGAGCAGGCCGGCGGCGGCACCGGCGGCACCGGCGGCGATCCCGCCGTGCGGACCGCCGGTCAGCGGCGCGGCGAGCAGCAGCCCGGACTTGATGGCCCGGCCGGGTCGCAGGTCGAGCAGGTTGAGCAGGTTGGCGGTTCCGGCGATCACGCCGGCGCCCAGCAGCACGTCGACGCCCCGGCCGAACGCCCCGTGGCGCTGCCGGCGCGGGTGCGCGGCGACGCGGGGATCGGCGGCGAGCAGCGCGGCGGCGCCCAGGCCGGCCGCGCCCACCCCGACCACCTTGACGAGCCCGGCGGTGACCCGCCCCTCGCGCAGCGCCGCGAGGTGCCCGGCGAAGCCCTTGGCCGCCTTCTGCTCGGGCCGCGCCCCGACCACGTCGTCGTAGAGCCCGACACCGCCCGCGCCGAGACCGGCGACCAGGGCGGCCCCACCGGTGGCGGCGCTCGTCGCGCCGAACGCGCCCGCGGCGGTCGCGCCGGCCGCGAGGGCCGGGCCGGCGGCGAGGGTCACCGTGCGGCCCCGGAAGTTGGTGCGCTCAAGCGCCGGCCCCACCGGGGCGGTCCGCACCTCGCGCAGCGCGTACCGGGCGGCGGCCGCTCCGGCGGCGGCGATCAGCAGCCGTCCCAGTGTGCTCATGCCGGCACCTCGTCGATTACGGACACGGCGGTACGTCGTTCGCTCACTGGGGCAGTCTAGGCAGCAGGGACGCGGCGTTGTCGCCGACGCCGTACTGGCCGGCCTTCTTCTCGGTGAGCTGCTGCACCAGAGCCAGGCTGGTGACCAGTTGACCCTGGACGGTGTTGGCGTTGTCGACGGTCGAGATCGTCTGCGACAGCACCGGGTCGCCACGGACCACGGACACCACGTTGCCGCCGGCGGAGCCGTTGCCGCCCACCACGATCGCCCCGGTGCGGTCGAACTGTTCGGCGATCTTGACGACCGACTCGTCCCGCTTCTCGGAGTCCTTGTCGACGTACGGCTGGCCGCTGACCACCACGACCGCCTCCGCCGGGCCGGTGACCTTGTTGTTGTCGGTGGTCAGGTAGCCGGCGTTGTTGTACGCGGCGAGCACCGCCCGCCGGTCGGCGTCGCTGACCGGAGCGGTGCCCTGGGCGCGGTCCAGCAGGACGCTGGCCAGCAGCGCGCTGGAGGTCTCCACACCGTGCCCGTTGCCCGGCAGGCCGGTGGTCTGCGCGGTGGGCCGGGCGGCGGTGACGGCCAGCTCCAGCAGATTGGAGTTGTTGTCCGGGTTGAGGAACTTGTCCTGCAGGTCCACCCGACCGGTGATGGTGGCGCCGGCGAGCTGGAGCTTCTTGAGCACACCCTCGGTGTGGTCACGACCGTTCGGCAGGCTGAGCACCACCACCCGCCGGCCGCTGAGGGTGCCCGGCAGGACCACCTGCGACATCTCCTCGGCGAACTCCTCCTCCAGACCGAGCTGCTTCTCCATGTTGGCGACCTGCTGACGCCACTGCTGGTTGTCCTTGCGCAGCCCGGTGACCTGCTGCTTGAGCGAGTCGGCGACCGGGCCGTTGAGGGCGGCGGTGCCGACCACCAGGCCGATCGCCAGGGCCAGGAAGACCGCGGTGAGGGACACCACGTGGTAGCGGAAGTTGATCACGCTTGCAGCCTCTTGATCGGTCGGGAACTAGAAGAGCCGGTACAGCTGGAACACGAAATTGTCCCACCACTCGGCGACCACACCCAGGTACGCCTTCCCGACGGTGGAGACCGCCACCGCGGAGGCCATCGCCGCGATCGCCGAGAGCACCAGCAGCAACAACGACGAACCGGAGATGCTCTGCCGGTAGAGCCGGCTCACGCCCTTGGCGTCGACCAGCTTGCCGCCGACCTTCAGCCGGGTCAGGAACGTCGAGGCCATCCCGCCGCGCCCCTTGTCGAGGAACTCGACAAGGGTGGCGTGGGTGCCGACCGCGACCAGCAGCGAGGCCCCCTTCTCGTCGGCCAGCAGCATCGCCAGGTCCTCGCTGGTCGCCGCGGCGGGGAACGTGATGGCCGGGACGCCGAGCCCGTTGACCCGGGGCAGGCCGGGCGCCCGCCCGTCCGGGTAGGCGTGCACGATCACCTCGGCGCCGCAGCGCAGCACGTCGTCGGTGACCGAATCCATGTCCCCGATGATCATGTCTGGGGTGTACCCGGCCTCGACCAGCGCGTCCGCGCCGCCGTCCACGCCGATGAGCACCGGCTTGAACTCCCGGATGTACGGGCGCAGCACGTCCAGGTCGGCCTTGTAGTCGTACCCCCGGACCACGATCAGGCAGTGCCGGCCCTGGATCTGGGTCTGGATGTCCGGTACGCCGACGCCGTCGAGCAGCAGGTCGCGTTCCTGGCGCAGGTAGTCCATCGTGTTGGCGGCGAACGCCTCCAACTGCACCGACAGCCCCTCGCGGGCGTCGGCCATCGCCTTGGCGACCGACTCGGCGTCCTGCAGGGTGCCGTGCGCCACCGGCTCCTCGCCCGCGAACACGGTGTTGCCCTCGATGCGTACCTGGTCGCCCTCGCGGATGCGCTCGAAGACGCCCTCGCCGAGATCGTCCAGCAGCGGGATGCCGGCGGCGATCAACACCTCCGGCCCGAGGTTGGGATAGCGGCCGGAGACCGACGGCTTGGCGTTGAGGACCGCGGCGACACCGACAGCGACCAACGAGTCGGCCGCCACCCGGTCCAGGTCGACGTGGTCGATGACCGCGATGTCACCGGGGCGAAGCCGGCCGACCAGGCGTTTCGTTCGGCGATCAAGGCGCGCGGTGCCGAGGACTCTGCCCGGTTCGGCATTCCGGTTCCGGCGCAACGTGGGTAGACGCATCGTGACCATCCTGGCATGTGAGGCAGGCTTTTCTGTCGCGACATGCCTGAGCAGGGCCGCCTACCCAGGGAAGCACACGCCTGCGGGAGCCGGTGTGCTTGCGCCCACAATACGCGGCGTCACAACCGCCTTTCCTTCGCCGCGACCGCCAGAAGCTCCTCGGCGTGAGCGATACCCAGATCCGAATCGGGCAAACCGGCGAGCATCCGGGCCAGTTCGCGGGCGCGTTCGGTGTCCTCCACGACCCGTACGCCGCTGGTGGTCACCGCGCCGCCGGTGTCCTTGGCCACGACGAGGTGCCGGTCGGCGAACGCGGCGACCTGCGGCAGGTGCGTGACGACCAACACCTGGTGACTGCGGGCCAGCCGGGCGAGCCGCCGACCGATCTCCACCGCGGCCTGACCGCCGACACCCGCGTCGACCTCGTCGAAGACGAGCGTGGGCGGACCGCCGGAGCCCGCGAAGACCACCTCGATGGCGAGCATCACCCGGGACAGCTCACCGCCGGAGGCGCCGCGCTGCAACGGCAACGACGGCGCGCCCGGATGGGCCAGCAGTCGCAACTCCACCTCGTCGCCGCCGTCGGCCGCGACGCCCACCTCGACGCCGTTGACCGTCAACGACGGCTCGGCCCGGCCCGCGGGTCGGGGCAGCACCGCCACCTCGATCCGCGCGTGCGGCATCGCCAGACCGGCCAACTCGACGGTGACCTGGTCGGCGAAGCGGACCGCCGCCTCCTGCCGCGATGCCGACACCCGGGCGGCCAGGTCGGCCACCTCGCCGGCCAGCCGCTGCCCCTCCCGGTCCAGCTCGTCGAGCAGGTCGTCGGAGGTGTCCAGGTCGGACAGTCGGGTGCGGGCCCGCTCGGCCCAGGCGACGACCCCGTCGACGTCGTCGGCGTACTTGCGGGTCAACGTGCGCAGCGCGGCCCGCCGCTCGTAGACGTGCTGCAACCGGGCCGGGTCCGCGTCCAGCGTCGCCAGGTACGCCGACAGCTCCGCCGACACGTCGGTGACCAGGGTGGCCGCCTCCTCCAGGCGGGCCGCCAGCTCACCCAGCGCGGGATCGGTGCCGGCCTGCGCCTCCAGGGTGCGCCGGGCCGTGCCGAGCAGCGCCGCCGCGTCCGGCGTCTCGTCGGTCGCCTCCGCGCCACCCGCCACGCACTGCTGGGCCAGCTGCGCGGCCGTGCGCAGCCCTTCGGCGTGCTCCAGCCGCTGCGCCTCGGTCTTGAGCTCGTCGTCCTCGCCGGGCTGCGGGTCGACCCGGGTGATCTCGTCGAGGCCGAGCCGCAGCAGGTCGGCCTCCTGGCTGCGCTCGCGGGCGTTGCGCCGCCGGTCGGCCAGGTCGTCGACGATCCGCCGCCAACCGGTGTACGCCTCGCGCAGCGCGTCGAGCAGCTTCTCGTGCGCCGGTCCGGCGAACCGGTCCAGGGCGGCCCGCTGCTCGGCCGGACGCAGCAGGCGCAGCTGGTCGGACTGGCCGTGTACGGCCACCGCCTGCTCGCCGACCTCGCCGAGCATCGACACGGGCATGCTCCGGCCGCCCAGGTGGGCCCGCGAGCGGCCCTCCACGGTCACCGTACGGCTCAGCAGCAGCGAGCCGTCCTCGTCGGGCTCGCCACCGGCGTCGCCGATCCGGGCGTGCACCGCGTCGGCGACGCGCCCGGAGAGGCGCAGCCGCCCCTCGACCACGGCCCGGCCCGGCTGGGCACGGACCCGCCCGGCGTCGGCCCGGCCGCCGAAGAGCAGGCCGAGGCCGGTGACCACCATCGTCTTGCCGGCACCGGTCTCGCCGGTGATGACGTTCATGCCCCCGGTCAACGGCAGCGTGGTGTCCTCGATGACGCCGAGTCCGGTGATGCGCAGCTCTTCCAGCACAGCACCCGACAGTAGACGCGAGGGCCGACAGTTGACCAGCCGACGGGCCCCACGACCGGGCCCCGGTGCGGTCGTGACCTCGCCGACGTACAGTCTTGCCCCGTGTTGGACGTGATCGGCCTGACTCCCGCCGAGGAGGCGCTCTACCGCTGCCTGCTCCAGCTCACCACGGCCCGCCTCGACGAACTGGTCTCCCGGCTCGGCTGGCCGCGGGCGCAGGTGGTCGAGCAGGTCGAGGCGTTGCGGGCCAAGGGTCTCGTGCAGCCCACCGACGACGATCCGGACGCCCCGCTGTACCCCACCGCGCCGGACGTCGCCCTCGGCGCCACGCTGCTGCGCCGCCAGGAGGACCTGGAGGCCGCCCGCCACCGGGTCACCCAACTGGCCGAGGAGTACCGCGCCGGCCTACGCCGCCACCACGTCGACCATCTGGTCGAGGTGATCCGTGGCGGACGGGCGCTGCGCGACCGCCTACGCGACCTGCAGAACTCGGCCCGCGAGGAGGTGCTGTGGTTCTGCCGCGCCAACCCCCTCGCCATGGCCGGCCCGGAGAACGTCGAGGAGTTCGACGCCCTCGCCCGCGGGGTGAGCTACCGCGCCATCTACGAGCGGGACCTGCTGCTCGAACCGGGCGCGCTGGCCGACCTGACCAAGGGGGTCGCCGCCGGTGAGCAGGCCCGGGTGCTGGACCGGCTGCCGGTCCGACTGGCCATCGTGGACGGGCGGACCGCCATCTGTCCGCTGGTGCCCGACCGGGGCAACGGCGAGCCGAGCGCCGCGGTGATCGGCCGCAGCCAACTGCTCGACGCGCTGCTCGCCCTCTTCGAGAGTTACTGGCGGGTCGCCACCCGACTGCGACTCGACGACCCGCTCCCCGGCGCGACGACCGAACACCGCCGCGGCAGCGGCTCCAGCGGCGACCGCCGCGGCAGCGGCTCCAGCGGCGACCGCCGCGGCAGCGGCTCCAGTGGCGACCGCCGCGACACCGGCGACGAGCGTCCGGCCGACGGCTACCGGCCCGACGCCGACGAGGCCCGGCTGCTGTCGCTGTTCGTGGCCGGCGTACCGGACAAGTCCATCGCCTCCCAGCTCGGGGTGAGCCGCCGCACGGTGCAGCGCCGGCTCGCCGACCTGATGGACGCCGCCGGTGTCGACACCCGTCCCGGGCTGGCGTTCCAGGTCGCCCGGCGCGGCTGGCTCTGACCTGGCGCTGCGGCCGTGGCGCGACGAGGGACGCGGCCGGGCCCACCGTCGCCTTGACGGTGGGCCCGGCCGGTCCGGCGATCAGCGCAGCCCGTACGCCCGCAGCACCGTCTGGTCGACGGTGTTGCCGGCCCGGTCGGCGGCGTGCACCCGCAGCGACACCGTTCCGCGTCCGGCCGGCACCATCGCCGTGTAGCGGACGCCCGACCCATGGGTCGGTACGGACCGCCAGGTGACGCCCTCGTCGAACGACACCTGCACGGTCAGGCCGGCGCCCTTCGGAGCGGCCACCCCGGCGGGCTGGCGCAGGGTCAGCCCCACCTGGTGCGGACGGTTGCCGGGCACGGTGCCGGACAGGTCGGCCGGCACCCGGTAGTCCACCTGCAGCAGCGACAGCGGCGTGGCCGCGTCACCCGCCGGGCGGGCCGACGTGAACTGCCACGCCGTGTCCGTCCGGGTGGCGTAGCGCCACTCGTCCGAGGCCCGCCGCGTCGTCACGTCGAGGCGGTAGCGGGCCGCCGCCGCCGTGGTCGACACCGGCGCCCAGCCGTCGGACAGGTCGGCGATCTGCCGCCCGTCGCGGCTGAGGCGGGCCTCGACGGTGTCCGACTCCTCGCTGTCGCCCGCCACGCTGTAGTGGCCGTCAGCGTCGACGAACTCGGGCACCCGCACGTCGAGGACGTCGCCCGTCCGCGTCGGCACCGGCGCGCCGCTCGCCGGCACGGCCGGACGGATCACCGGAGCGTGCCAGGACTCGGTCTCGCGGTCGTCGGCGGCATACTGGCGGGGCTCCTGGGTGAGGCCACCGGTCAACTGCCCCCACTGCATGAACATCTGCTTGTGCAGCACCCGGTGCTGCCACCAGTTGTCACCGGCGCTGACGAACTCCTGCCGCGTGGTGCCGTTGTGGACCAGGCGCTGGTCGTCGTTCCAGGCGTACTCCTGCCACGGACGCCAGCCGAACCGCTCCTCGGTGGCCCAACCCGCGCCCGTGTCGCCGTAGCGCGCGGTCACCTCGGCGGTGTTTCCGGCGGTCACCGTGTGCACGATGCGCTCCGGCACCCGCCCCTTCGACACCTGCCACACGTCGTACAGGTAGGGGCTGTCCACGGTCAGCGTCAGGTCCAGCGTGGCGCGAGCCTTGCGGGCCGCCGCGATGAGTCGCTGCCCGTCGTCGTACGCCACGACCATCGCCGGTACGGGCAGCCGCTCCCCCTCCGGACGCCAGACCGTCCACGCGCTCTGGTCCTCGGGGCGCACGATCAGCACCGCCGCCGCGCCGGCCGCCGCCGCCGCGGCCACCTGTTCGTCCTCGCTGCGGTTCTCATCGGTGGTGAGCAACGCCGCCGCGCCCCGCACCCGGGTCAGCTCGGCGGACGTTCCGGTGCCCGCCCAGACCAGCGGCAGCGTGCGTCGGCCGGTCGGCGCCGGGGACGAGCCCAGCAGGTTGATGTCCGACGGCGCGGACACACCGGTGACCGTGGCGTCCACCATGGGCGCGACGAGCTGCCAGCGGGAGGCGAACTCGAACTCACCCTGACGCACCGGACGGGTCGGCGTGACGTTGACCTGCTGGATGGTGCTGTACGCCATGACGCCGTGGTCGATCTGCCGGCCGTTGCCCAGCACCCGGTGCACGTAGAAGCTGAGCGTGGCCCGCTGTTCGCTGGGCTTCGGCGTCTCGATGCGTACCGGCGTGCCTCTGCGGGCGTCGAGCACGACCGTCAGGTCCCGGTCGACGGTCAGCTCGGGTTCGACGGTCTGGGTCAACTGCTCGTCCAGGGGAGCGCCGTGCTCGACCAGCGCGGTCAGCAGGTAGGTGCCCTCCTCGACCCGCAGGGTGCCCTCGCCCGGCCACCAGCCCCAGTAGTCCGACTCCGGCTGCTCACCGAAGAGGGTCAGGGCGGGCGAGAGGGTCAACTGACCCTGACGGCCCAGCACCTTGATCGTGACGTCGTGCTGCGGTCCGCTGACGGTGAGGCCCACCGGCGTGCGCACGGCGACGCCGTCCGCGCCGGTCGCCACCAGCCATCCTCCGTGCGGACCCCGGGCCAGTTTCGCCGGGTCGGCGCGCAGCGGCACGGCCACGCTGCCGCCCGCCGGCACGGTCACCTCGCCCGAGCCGACGGCGACGCCGTCGGTCTCGGCCGCGCCGCTGTCCAGGTTGCGCAGCTCCAGGGCCAGGCGCAGGGTCCGCGCGACGGAGGTGCCATTGGTGTACGTCACACTGCGCTCGGCCACCGGTCCGCCGGTGTTGACCCGGCCGAAGTCCGCGGTGGCCGACGCGTACACCCGTTGGGTCAGCGCCCGCGCCACGTCGACGCGACCGCCGCCCTGTTCGAAGACGGTCAGCTCCGGGTTCGCCTTCGTGGTGCTCACCAGCGCGTCCTTGAGCGTGCCGGCCTTCCAGTCCGGGTGGTCCTGGGCGAGGATCGCCGCCGCGCCCGCCACGTGCGGGGTGGCCATGGACGTCCCGGACGCCGCCGTGTAGGCGTCGCCGACCGGCGTACCCATGGTGGTGCCGGCGGCTCGCGCGGCGACGATGCCCACGCCCGGCGCGGTGATCTCGGGCTTGATGCCGTTGTCGCCCACGCGCGGTCCCCGGCTGGAGAAGTCCGCCAGGTTGTCGTCGCGGTCGACCGCGCCGACGGTCAGCGCCGCCGTGGCCGCGCCCGGCGCGTTGACGCTCCGCGCCTGGCCCGAGTTGCCGGCGGCGATCACGAACAGCGCGCCCGTCTCGGCGGTCAGGTCGTCCACCGCCTGGCTCATCGGGTCGGTGCCGTCGGTCGGGCCGCCGCCGAGGCTCATGCTGACGACCTTCGCGCCGGAGTGGGCGGCCCACTCCATGCCGGCGATGATGGCCGAGTCGTAGCCGGAGCCGCCGTCGTCGAGCACCTTGCCGACCAGCAGCCGCGCGCCCGGGGCGACGCCCTTGCGCAGCCCCGCCGAGGCCGCGCCGCTGCCCGCGATGGTGGCGGCGACGTGGGTGCCGTGGCCGTGGCCGTCCCGGGCGCTGCCGCTGCCGGAGAAGTCCCGCTCCTCGGCGATCCGCCCGGCCAGGTCGGGGTGGGTGGCGTCGACCCCGGTGTCGAGCACGGCCACCGTCACGCCGGTGCCGTCGCGGCCGGCCGCCCAGGCCGCCGGAGCGCCGATCTGCGGCACGCTGTGCTCCAGCGTCGGGCGCACCCGACCGTCCAGCCAGACGTGGGCGACACCGCCGCCCAACCGGGGAGTCGTCGTCCGGGTCGTCGTCGTCCGGGTCGTCGGCGTACCGGCGAGCGTGGTCCACAGGCCACCCAGGTCAGCCTTGCCGACCCGCACCGCGGCGCCGTTGATGCTCGGCAGGGGCCGGGCGTCGGTGACGCCGCCGAGCGGCCGGACCCGACCGGCGGACGGCTCCTGGTAGCGCACGATCAGTGGCAGCGCGCCCTGCGCGGCGTCGCCGTAGCCGTCGGCGGCCAACTCCTGCACGTCGAACAGGTTGGCGTCCAGGACACCGCTGGAGATGTAGGGCGCGGCGTCGCTGGGCACGACCCGCAGCCCACCGTCGACCTCGAGGGTCTGGAAGATGATCCGCTCCCGCCCGGCTCCCGGGCGTACGGTGGCGGCGACCCGGCCCGGCGCGGCCGGCGACAGTTCGACCTGGTCGCCGGTGATGAGGGTGATGCGGACGGGCGCGACGGCCGGGGCGGACGCGCCCAGGCTCGGGCCGGTGGGCCGGACGGGCGGCTCGGCGGACGCCGGCGCGGCGAGGCCGACCACCAACGCGCCGACCGCGCCGGCGCTGAGCCAGCGGGGGGACCAGTGCATGCGATGCGCTCCTTCACTCCTTCGGGCCCGACATCCGTGGATAAGGACCGATCGGAGTCTGCGACGCAGCGCACAACCAGGTCACTAGCCTCTCGCCGCCGCAGCGGCGACATGTCGTCAGGTGGACAACCGCCGGACACCGACGGTGTGCGCCACCGTCACCGGCGGCTGCCCCGCCAGCCGTGCACCGGCAGGCCGAACTTGGCGACCAGCCGGTCGGTGAACGGGCGGGCCCGCAGCCGCACGATGCGCACCGGCAGGGCCCCGCGCCGCACGGTCACCCGGGCGCCCGGCGGCAGGTCGTACACCCGGCGACCGTCGCAGCACAGCACGGCGAGGGTGGTGAACGGGTCGACGGTGATGACGAACGTCGAGGTGGGGGCGGTGACCAGTGGACGGCTGAACAACGCGTGCGCGCTGATCGGCACCATCAGCAGGGCCTCCACCTCCGGCCACACCACCGGACCCCCGCCGGAGAACGCGTACGCGGTGGAGCCGGTCGGGGTGGCGCAGACGACGCCGTCGCAGCCGTAGCGGGAGAGCGGACGCCCGTCCACGTCGACGAGGAGCTCGAGCATCTGTGCCCGTTCGCCCTTCTCGACGCTGATCTCGTTGAGCCCCCACGACTCGATCGTCGGCCCGCCGTCGAACTCGGCGGTGACGTCGAGCGTCAGTCGCTCGTCCACGGTGTAGTTGCGCTCGACGACGTCGCGGACCGCGATGTCCAGGTCGTCGATCTCCGCCTCGGCGAGGAAGCCGACCTTGCCGAGGTTGATGCCGAGCAGGGGCGCCTTCGCCGGACGGGCCAGCTCGGCCGCCCGCAGGAACGTCCCGTCCCCGCCCAGCGCGAAGACGATCTCGGCGCCCTCGGCCGCCTCCGGGCCGGCGACCGGGACCACGCCGGGCAGGTCGAGATCGTCGGCCTCGTCGGCGACGACCCGCACCTCGAATCCCGCGGCGATGAGGTCAGCGGCGACCGACCGGGCGTGCTCGGTGCTGCGCCGACGACCGGTGTGGGTCACCAGCAGCGCGGTGCGGCTCATCGGACCGGCCGCCCGTCCACGACGGCACGGCCCGGCGCCCACGCCCCGGCACGTCCGCGTGCCGTCGTGTGCCGCTCGCTGTACGCCTTCACCCTGCGACCTCCTCCGCCGCCACGTCCGGCACGTCGCCGGCCGTCGTCGTGCCGTCCGGCCCGGCGTCCACCACGGCCCGTACCCGCTGCGGATCGGCCGCCGGCGCGCCCCGGCGCAACCATACGAAGAACTCCACGTTGCCGCTGGGACCCGGCAGCGGGCTGGCCGCCACGTCCGCCAGGCCGAGGCCGAGCTGGGCCGCCGCGGCGGCCACGTCGAGCACCGCCTCGGCGCGCAGCGCCGGGTCGCGGACCACCCCGCCGGCCCCGACCCGCTCCTTGCCCACCTCGAACTGCGGCTTGACCATCAGGGCCAGGTCGCCGTCCTCGCGGGTGCAGCCGGCCAACGCCGGCAGCACCAGCCGCAACGAGATGAACGACAGGTCGGCCACCGTCAGGTCGACCGGCCCACCGATCGTCTCCGCGACGAGGGTACGGACGTTTGTGCGTTCCAGGACCCGGACGCGCTCGTCGGTCCGCAGGGACCAGGCGAGCTGCCCGTAGCCGACGTCCACGGCCACCACCTCGGCGGCGCCGGCGCGCAGCAGCACGTCGGTGAAGCCTCCGGTCGAGGCGCCCGCGTCCAGACAGCGCCGCCCGGCGACGCGCAGCCCACCGAACGCGGCGAGAGCCCCGGCGAGCTTGTGCCCGCCCCGGGAGACGTACTCCTCGGTCGGGTCGGCGCCGGTGACCAGCAGCGGGTCGGCGGGGTCGACCATCGCGGCGGCCTTGCGCGCGGGCACTCCGCGCAGCTGGACCCGGCCAGCCTCGACCAGCGCGGCGGCCTGCTCACGCGAGCGGGCCAGCCCGCGACGGACGAGTTCGGCGTCCAGCCGGTTGCGACGTGCCATGGGTGTTTCTCCGGTCTGTCGGGCGAGGTCGCCCTGTTCAGGTCTGGTCGATGGTGGCGAGGGTTTCGCGCAGCGTCTCGTAGGCCGCCTCGTACTGCGCGATCTGGTCGGCCGGGGCGAGCGCCGCCGCGTTGTCCATGGCCCGCACGGCCGCGTCGACCGCCGGGTGGCTCGCCGCGTCGTCGGCGTCGGCCGCCACGTCCGGCGGCGGGCCCGGGCGGACGCCGGGCGGCGGGCCCGGCCGAGCCGCGAACGAGCCGGCCGGAGGCGGGCCGGGCCGGAAGCCCCCGGGTGGGCCGGGACGCGCGCCGTCGCTCACGACGCACCGTCCGGGCGGCGCTTACGGACGGCCTTCTTCGCCGGCATGTCCGCCGGAGTCGGGGTGTCGTCCTGGCTGACGGGCGTCTGCGTCTCGTCGCCGGTCCGGCTGATCGTCGCGGGAGGCTTGCGGGCGATGGCCTTCTTCGCGACGGCCTTCTTCGCGATCGCCTTCTTGGCGACGGGCGCGGGGGCCTTCTCGGCGACGGGCGGCGCGGCCTTCTGGGCGACCGGTGCGCCGGCGGGGCCGTCGGACGGCACCAGGCCATCGCCGGGCTGCGCCGCGCGGGTCGGGTCGGGCTGCGGCGTGGCGTCGGCGGACGGACCGCCGGCCGTCGTCGAGCCGGACGACTCGGTGGCCCGCGCCTCGCGCAGTTGCCGTTCCAGGTCCCGTACCCGCCGGGTCAGCTCGGCCACCTCGTCGGCCGTCGCCAGACCGACCGCGCCGAGGGCCCGGTCGACCTCGAAGCGGACCAGCTTGGTCAACGCCTCCCGGTTGGCGGCGCTGGTGCTCACCAGCTCCTCGGCGAGGGCCTGCAGCTGGGCGGCGGTCGCTCCGCCCGTGCCGACGACACGACGCACCGCGTCCTGCGCCTTCTTCCGGGGCGCCTCCGCCAGGCCCAGGGCCAGTTCGAGGTAGGCGCGCCACGCGTCCTGCATGCCTTGGTCCTTCCATCGGGCGGGGTCTGCAGGTGTCACGCTACCGGGCACCGCGGACTGTCCCGTGCGGTACGGTGCCGGGGACGGCGTGGCAATCGGCGAGGGGGACATGTGGCCAGCGTGGACGAGTGCCGGCAGGCGTTGCAGGAGCTGGCCGCCCGGTTGGACCGCAACGCCGAGACGGTCCGCGAGCGTATCGACCTCGAGCGCACTCTGGCCTGCCGCATCACCGACCTGGACACGGCCTTTCACGGGCGGATCAGTGGTGGCCGGCTGGTCGAACTGGCCGACGGCGACGACCCGAAGGCCAAGATCGCCTTGAGCACGTCCAGCGACGACCTGCTCGCCCTGGTCCGCGGTGACCTGGACGTCACCAAGGCGGTCACGTCCCGCCGGGTGTCGATCAAGGCCAACCCGTTCGACCTGATGAAGCTGCGCAAGCTGCTCTAGAGGTTCGCGCTCGCCCGGCCGGTGTGGCGGTGGCCGGCCTCGGCCGTCAGCTGTCCCGCCGTCGGCCGGGCCCACGCCGTGCGGGCGGCCTTCACGCGGTGGCCGGCCTCACGCGTCGGCGGGCAGCCCGAAGCTCTTCAGGGCGGCAGCCGCCTCCGGGCCCGCCGGGCGGATCGCCGGCACGGCCGGGGCCGCCCAGGCAGCCCCGCACAGGGCGGCCAGCGCGTCCAACGCCCGGCCGTCGCCGGCCAGCTCCAGCGTCCCGTCGCGGTCCGTGACGGACCACCCGCCGGCGTCCGTCGGGCCCGGGACCCGCACCGCCGCCGCCGGGTCGAAGAGCCCCGCCAGATCCCGTGCGACGTACGTCGGCCGTCGTCGTGGCTCGGCCGCGAGCAGCTCGGGTACGTCACTGACACCGGTGAGCACGAGCAGGCTGTCCAACCCCGCCCGGCGGGCACCCTCGATGTCGGTGTCCAGCCGGTCTCCGACGACCAGTGCCTTCCCGCCGTCGCCGCGCCGAGCGGCGGTCTCGAACAGGGCCGACTCCGGCTTACCGACCACCAGGTCCGGATCCCGCTCCAACGCGGTCCGCAGCACCGCGACCAGTGACCCGTTGCCCGGCAGCGGGCCACGGGCGCTGGGCAGCGTACGGTCGGTGTTGGTGGCGACCCAGATCGCGCCGGCCCGGACCGCGACCGACGCCTCGGCCAGCTCGGCCCAGCCGACCTGGGGGCCGTAGCCCTGCACCACAACGGCCGGCTTCTCGTCGGCGCGACTGACCGGGGTCAGCCCGACCGCCCGCAGCTCGGCGCGCAGCGCCTCCGCACCCACCACCAGCACCGGCGCGCCGGCCGGCAGCCGGTCGCGCAGCAGCTCGGCTGCCGCCGCGGCGGAGGTGAGGACCTCCTCCGGTCGCGCCGGCACACCCATCCCGGTCAGCAGGTCGGCGACGTCGCCGGAACGGCGTGAGGCGTTGTTGGTGGCGTACGCCACGGCCCGCCCCTCGGCGTGCAGCCGGGCCACCGCCTCGACGGCGCCGGGAATCGGCCGGTCGATCAGGTAGATCACACCGTCCAGGTCGAAGACGACCAGGCTGTACCCGTCGATCAGCCGTTCCCCGGCGTTCGCGCTCACCGCTGCGTCGACTCCGGCTCGTCGCCCCGGGCGGGGGCGGCCTCGTCGCCGTTCACGACAGCGTCGCCGTTGTCGACGGGCGTGGTCGGGGCCGGAGAGGCGTCGTCCTTCTCGGCAGCGCGGACGTCGTCGTCACCGTCGACGTCCTCGTCGTCACCGTCGACGTCCTCGGCGTCCACCCGGTCGGCGTCCTGCGCCAAGCGGCCGGTGACGCCGTCCTCCTCGTCGTCGTCGAAGTCCTCGTCGTCGTCGACGTCCTCGTCGCCAGCTGTGGCGGCGAAGTCGTCGTCGTCCTCGTCGTCGTCGACGTCGTCCTCGTCGGTGTCGCCTGCGGTCAGGTCCGTGTCCGGCTGAGCCGGTACGGCGCCCGGAGTGCCCGGCCCGGCGGCGATCTCCTCGGTCTCGTCCTCTTCGTCGCCCTCGATGAGGACGCCGTCGAGTTCGAGCAGCCGCTCCGCGGCGTCGGTCTCGCCCTCGGTGTCCACGTCCGCGGCGCGGGAGAACCACTCGCGGGCCTCGTCGCGCCGGTCCACCGCGAGCAGCGCGTCGGCGTACGCGTACCGCAGTCGTGCCGTCCACGGCACCGTCGTCTCGCTGGTGAGGTCGGGCACCTGGAGCATCGCGACCGCGGCGTCCTTCTGGCCGAGGTCACCCCGCGCTCCGGCGGCGACGATCAGCAGCTCGATCGCGACGGCCTGGTCCAGCTTCTCCTGGTCGGCGCCCCGATACAGGTCGATCGCCCGCTCCGGCCGGCCGAGCGCGCGCTCACAGTCGGCGAGCACGGCGAGGTGACTCTGCAAACCGGTCATCCGGTGGTACGTCCGCAGCTCGGCGATCGCGGTCTGCCACTCCCCCGCGTGGTACGCGGCCAGGCCGACCGCCTCGCGGACGGCGGAGATCCGCGACGCCAACCGCCGGGCGGCCAGCGCGTGGGCCAACGCCTCGGCCGGGTCCTCGTCGATCAGCTGACCGGTGGCGACCAGGTGTCGGGCCACGGTCTCGGCGACCGGCTTGTTCAGCGAGAGCAGCTCGGCACGGACGTCCTTGTCGAGGTCGGTCGCGACGATGTCGTCCGGCAGTGCCGGGGCCACGTTGCGCCCACCCTCGGACGCCTCCGGGCCCGCCCCACGCTCGTCGCGGCGGTAGTCGTCCTCGCGACGCGGCCGCTCGTCGGCCCGGAAGCCGCCGTCACGGTCGCCACCGCGGTATCCGCCCTCACGGCGGTCACCACCCCGGAAGCCGCCCTCACGGGGCGCACGGTCGCCACCCCGGAAGCCGCCCTCGCGGTCGCCGCCCCGGAAGCCACCCTCACGCGACGCGCCCGGACGCGAGGCGCCACGCTCACCACCGCGGAAACCACCGGAGTCGCGGTCGCCGCTCCGGAAACCGCCCTCGCGGGGCGGACCGGAACGACCACGGTCACCGCCACCCTGGTAACCGCCCTCGCGGCGGTCACCACCACGGAACCCGCCCTCACGGCGGTCACCGCCGCGGAAGCCTCCCTCGCGGTCGCCGCCCCGGAAGCCGCGCTCGCGGTCACCCCCACGGAAACCACCGTCACGGTCACCGCCCCGGAAGCCACCCTCGCGCGGTCCGCCGGAGCGCGACGCGTCGCGGGAACCACCGTCACGGCGGTCGCCCCCACGGAAGCCACCTTCGCGGTCGCCGCTCCGGAAGCCACCCTCGCGGCGGTCGCCCCCACGGGAGCCACCGTCACGGTCGCCGCCGCGGAAGCCACCCTCGCGGGGCGGACCGGAACGACCACGGTCACCGCCACCCTGGTAACCACCCTCGCGGCGGTCACCGCCACGGAAACCGCCCTCGCGGTCGCCGCCCCGGAAGCCACCCTCGCGCGGCCCGCCGGAGCGCGTCGCGTCGCGGAAACCGCCCTCGCGGCGGTCGCCACCACGGAAACCACCCTCGCGACGGTCACCACCACGGAAACCACCCTCGCGACGGTCACCACCCCGGAAGCCACCGTCACGGTCGCCGCCCCGGAAGCCACCCTCGCGGTCGCCGCCGCGGAAGCCACCCTCGCGGGGCGGACCGGAACGACCACGGTCACCGCCACCCTGGTAACCACCCTCGCGGCGGTCACCGCCACGGAAACCGCCCTCGCGGTCGCCGCCCCGGAAGCCACCCTCGCGCGGCCCGCCGGAGCGCGTCGCGTCGCGGAAACCGCCCTCGCGGCGGTCGCCACCACGGGAGCCACCCTCGCGGTCACCGCCCCGGAAGCCGCCCTCACGGGGCGGACCGGAACGACCACGGTCACCGCCACCCTGGTAACCACCCTCACGACGGTCACCACCACGGAACCCGCCCTCACGCGGCCCGCCGGAGCGCGACGCGTCGCGGAAACCACCCTCACGACGGTCGCCACCACGGGCGCCACCATCGCGGTCACCGCCGCGGAAGCCACCCTCGCGACGGTCGCCACCACGGAAGCCACCCTCGCGGTCACCCCCACGGAAACCGCCCTCGCGGTCACCGCCGCGGAAACCGCCCTCACGACGGTCGCCACCTCGGGCGCCACCATCGCGGTCACCGCCCCGGAAGCCACCCTCACGGGGCGGACCGGAACGACCACGGTCACCGCCACGGAAGCCACCGTCCCGGTCGCCGCGGAAACCGCCTTCGCGACGGTCACCGCCACGGTCACCGCCATCGCGGCCGCCGGTGTAGCCGCCACGGGCGCCGCCGGCGTTGTCACGGTCTCCCCGGTACGGGGGCCGGTCATCGCGGCGCGCTCCACGGTCGCGTCCAGCCGGGCCGTCGGTGCGGTCCTCGTAACGACGGGGACGGTCTCCGCCCTGCGGTCCTGAGCTCACAGGTACATCCTTCCTGATTGCGCCACCAATGGCGCTACGCAGTCGAGGGCCGACCCTGATGGGGCGGCCCTCGACTGAAAGATTGTCCGGCGGTGTCCTACTCTCCCACACCCTCACGAGTGCAGTACCATCGGCGCTGGAGGGCTTAGCTTCCGGGTTCGGAATGTGACCGGGCGTTTCCCCTCCGCCATGACCGCCGTAACTCTATGAACATATCAACCACAACCCCGGGCACACACACGGTGGGTGGGTGTTTGTTCAGAGTTGCACAGTGGACGCGTAGCAGCTTGGTAGTCAAGTCCTCGGCCTATTAGTACCGGTCAACTGAACCCGTTACCGGGCTTACATTTCCGGCCTATCAACCCAGTCGTCTAGCTGGGGGCCTTACCCCCACAAAGTGGGGTGGGATACCTCATCTTGAAGCAGGCTTCCCGCTTAGATGCTTTCAGCGGTTATCCCTTCCGAACGTAGCTAACCAGCCGTGCCCCTGGCGGGACAACTGGCACACCAGAGGTTCGTCCGTCCCGGTCCTCTCGTACTAGGGACAGCCCTTCTCAAGTATCCTACGCGCACGGCGGATAGGGACCGAACTGTCTCACGACGTTCTAAACCCAGCTCGCGTACCGCTTTAATGGGCGAACAGCCCAACCCTTGGGACCTGCTACAGCCCCAGGATGCGACGAGCCGACATCGAGGTGCCAAACCATCCCGTCGATATGGACTCTTGGGGAAGATCAGCCTGTTATCCCCGGGGTACCTTTTATCCGTTGAGCGACACCGCTTCCACTCGCAAGTGCCGGATCACTAGTCCCGACTTTCGTCCCTGCTCGACCTGTCAGTCTCACAGTCAAGCTCCCTTGTGTACTTGCACTCAACACCTGATTGCCAACCAGGCTGAGGGAACCTTTGGGCGCCTCCGTTACCCTTTAGGAGGCAACCGCCCCAGTTAAACTACCCACCAGACACTGTCCCTGAACCGGATAACGGTCCGAAGTTAGATACCCAAATCAACCAGAGTGGTATTTCAAGATTGCCTCCACCCATACTGGCGTATGAGCTTCACCGGCTCCCACCTATCCTACACAAGCTAACTCAAGTACCAATGTCAAGCTATAGTAAAGGTCCCGGGGTCTTTCCGTCCTGCCGCGCGTAACGAGCATCTTTACTCGTACTGCAATTTCGCCGGGCCTGTGGTTGAGACAGTGGGGAAGTCGTTACGCCATTCGTGCAGGTCGGAACTTACCCGACAAGGAATTTCGCTACCTTAGGATGGTTATAGTTACCACCGCCGTTTACTGGCGCTTAAGTTCTCCGCTTCGCCCCGAAGAGCTAACAGGTCCCCTTAACGTTCCAGCACCGGGCAGGCGTCAGTCCATATACATCGAATTACTTCTTCGCATGGACCTGTGTTTTTAGTAAACAGTCGCTTCCCCCTGCTCTCTGCGGCCATACAACGCTCCACCCGCGCGGGGCTTCACGTCTCCGGCCCCCCTTCTCCCTAAGTTACGGGGGCAATTTGCCGAGTTCCTTAACCACAGTTCGCCCGATCGCCTCGGTATTCTCTACCTGACCACCTGTGTCGGTTTGGGGTACGGGCCGCTAAGAACTCGCTAGAGGCTTTTCTCGGCAGCATAGGATCACTGACTTCACCTGAATCGGCTCGGCATCACGTCTCAGCCTACATGCGCCACGGATTTGCCTATGGCACGGCCTACACGCTTACCCCGGCACAACCACCGGCCGGGCTCAGCTACCTTCCTGCGTCACCCCATCGCTTGACTACTACCCGCCAGGTTCCCACGCTCCCTCAGATCAGTCCGAAGACCTCACCAAGCTCGGGTGGTTAGCACAACGAGGTTCATCAGGGACGCTCTTTCGCGGGTACGGGAATATCAACCCGTTGTCCATCGACTACGCCTCTCGGCCTCGCCTTAGGTCCCGACTCACCCAGGGCGGATTAGCCTGGCCCTGGAACCCTTGGTCATCCGGCGGAAGGGTTTCTCACCCTTCTTTCGCTACTCATGCCTGCATTCTCACTCGTGCCGCGTCCACAACTGGGTCACCCCGCTGCTTCACCCCCGGCACGACGCTCCCCTACCCATCCACACACCTGCACGGAGAATCAAGTCCCCGCGGGGTTAAAATGTGAATGCCACAGCTTCGGCGGTGTGCTTGAGCCCCGCTACATTGTCGGCGCGGAACCACTTGACCAGTGAGCTATTACGCACTCTTTAAAGGGTGGCTGCTTCTAAGCCAACCTCCTGGTTGTCTATGCGACCCCACATCCTTTTCCACTTAGCACACGCTTAGGGGCCTTAGCTGGTGATCTGGGCTGTTTCCCTCTCGACTACGAAGCTTATCCCCCGCAGTCTCACTGCCGCGCTCTCACTTACCGGCATTCGGAGTTTGGCTGATTTCGGTAAGCTTGTGGGCCCCCTAGACCATCCAGTGCTCTACCTCCGGCAAGAAACACGCGACGCTGCACCTAAATGCATTTCGGGGAGAACCAGCTATCACGGAGTTTGATTGGCCTTTCACCCCTAACCACAGGTCATCCCCCAACTTTTCAACGTTGGTGGGTTCGGCCCTCCACGCGGTCTTACCCGCGCTTCAGCCTGCCCATGGCTAGATCACTCCGCTTCGGGTCTAGAGCATGCGACTAAAAACGCCCTATTCAGACTCGCTTTCGCTACGGCTCCCCCACACGGGTTAACCTCGCCACATGCCACTAACTCGCAGGCTCATTCTTCAAAAGGCACGCCGTCACCCCGCAAGGCTCCGACGGATTGTAGGCGAACGGTTTCAGGTACTATTTCACTCCCCTCCCGGGGTACTTTTCACCATTCCCTCACGGTACTCGTCCGCTATCGGTCACCAGGAAGTATTTAGGCTTACCAGGTGGTCCTGGCAGATTCACGGCAGATTTCAGGGGTCCGCCGCTACTCGGGAACACCCACAGAAGACCAGCAGCTTTCACCTACCGGACTATCACCGCCTACGGTTGGCTTTTCCACACCATTCGGCTAGCAACTGGCTTTGTAACTTCTCCAACAGATGTCAGTCTGTTGAGCAGGGTCCCACAACCCCGACCACGCAACCCCTGACAGGTATCACACGCAGCCGGTTTAGCCTCAATCCGCTTTCGCTCGCCACTACTCACGGAATCACTATTTGTTTTCTCTTCCTACGGGTACTGAGATGTTTCACTTCCCCGCGTTCCCTCCACACACCCTATGTGTTCAGGTGTGGGTGACACCACATGACTGGTGCCAGGTTTCCCCATTCGGACACCCTGGGATCACAGCTCGGTTGACAGCTCCCCCAGGCCTATCGCGGCCTCCCACGTCCTTCATCGGCTCCTGGTGCCAAGGCATCCACCGTTCGCCCTTGACAACTTGACCACAAAGATGCTCGCGTCCACTGTGCAATTCTCAACAAACAACCAACCCACAACCCGACATGCCCCACACCAACATCACCACCGTGACCGGTATGCGGGGCCAGGCCATGCCTGGCAGACTCCCAACCCCACACGGGGTCGGATCAGTCTCTGAAAGACAACCATGGGTTGTTCTTTCAGGACCCAACAGGGTGCTTACATCCTCCCCCAGCCGCACCAAGACCAATCCGTTCCCACCACCGAAGTGGCTGTACTAGGTGATCCCGGCCGTTGCCAGGGACAGACTTGCCAGTGTCTCCGCCATTGAGCACCCCGACCCGACATTCGCAGGTCGCGGGCTCCATACCAGCTTTCGCCGGATGGTGCTCCTTAGAAAGGAGGTGATCCAGCCGCACCTTCCGGTACGGCTACCTTGTTACGACTTCGTCCCAATCGCCAGCCCCACCTTCGACGGCTCCCTCCACAAGGGTTGGGCCACCGGCTTCGGGTGTTGCCGACTTTCGTGACGTGACGGGCGGTGTGTACAAGGCCCGGGAACGTATTCACCGCAGCGTTGCTGATCTGCGATTACTAGCGACTCCGACTTCACGGGGTCGAGTTGCAGACCCCGATCCGAACTGAGACCGGCTTTTTGGGATTCGCTCCACCTCACGGTATCGCAGCCCATTGTACCGGCCATTGTAGCATGCGTGAAGCCCTGGACATAAGGGGCATGATGACTTGACGTCATCCCCACCTTCCTCCGAGTTGACCCCGGCAGTCTTCGATGAGTCCCCGCCATAACGCGCTGGCAACATCGAACGAGGGTTGCGCTCGTTGCGGGACTTAACCCAACATCTCACGACACGAGCTGACGACAGCCATGCACCACCTGTGACCGCCCCCGAAGGACCCCCCATCTCTGGAGGTTTTGCGGCCATGTCAAACCCAGGTAAGGTTCTTCGCGTTGCATCGAATTAATCCGCATGCTCCGCCGCTTGTGCGGGCCCCCGTCAATTCCTTTGAGTTTTAGCCTTGCGGCCGTACTCCCCAGGCGGGGCGCTTAATGCGTTAGCTGCGGCACAGGGAACCGGAGAGGCCCCCCACACCTAGCGCCCAACGTTTACAGCGTGGACTACCAGGGTATCTAATCCTGTTCGCTCCCCACGCTTTCGCTCCTCAGCGTCAGTATCGGCCCAGAGACCCGCCTTCGCCACCGGTGTTCCTCCTGATATCTGCGCATTTCACCGCTACACCAGGAATTCCAGTCTCCCCTACCGAACTCTAGCCTGCCCGTATCGACCGCAGGCTTGGGGTTGAGCCCCAAGTTTTCACGGTCGACGCGACAAGCCGCCTACGAGCTCTTTACGCCCAATAAATCCGGACAACGCTCGCGCCCTACGTCTTACCGCGGCTGCTGGCACGTAGTTGGCCGGCGCTTCTTCTGCAGGTACCGTCACTTACGCTTCGTCCCTGCTGAAAGAGGTTTACAACCCGAAGGCCGTCATCCCTCACGCGGCGTCGCTGCATCAGGCTTCCGCCCATTGTGCAATATTCCCCACTGCTGCCTCCCGTAGGAGTCTGGGCCGTGTCTCAGTCCCAGTGTGGCCGGTCGCCCTCTCAGGCCGGCTACCCGTCGTCGCCTTGGTAGGCCATCACCCCACCAACAAGCTGATAGGCCGCGAGCCCATCCCAAGCCGAAAAACTTTCCACCCCCAGCCATGCGGCCAGAAGTAATATTCGGTATTAGCCCCCGTTTCCGAGGGTTATCCCAAAGCTTGGGGCAGGTTGCTCACGTGTTACTCACCCGTTCGCCGCTCGAGTACCCCGAAGGGCCTTTCCGCTCGACTTGCATGTGTTAAGCACGCCGCCAGCGTTCGTCCTGAGCCAGGATCAAACTCTCCAACAAAAAATTAGTTGAACAGCTATCCCGGCAACAAAATGTTGCCAAAGGAATCCCAACCAACAACCCACCAAAGCAGGCTGCCAGTCCGGGGTATAAATCATAATTGGCACTGGCTTTACAAGCACCCTGTTGAGTTCTCAAAGAACAACCACACACCAACTCGAAGCCCCATCTCCGGGACCCCAACTTGGGGCTTTTCGTTCCGCGTGTCCGGCGCTTTCAGCGCCAGGCACTTTTACTACGTTACCCGCTGGTTTCTGCCGTGTCAAACCGGTGTTTCCCGGTTCGTCGCGCTTTCCGCCGTCTTGCGGGCACCATGGTTCGACCGGCTCGCGCCGCTCTCATCATGGGTTGGCAGGCCGGCCGCAGCGGTCTCCCGCTTGCTCGTCCGTTTCCCTGCCGGCTGACTACCTTACCCGGTCGGTTCCGCCGCACCAAATCCGCCTCGCGGCGTTTCCGTGGACACCACCCAGTCGGCGATCCGGCGGTTAACCCGCCCGACCCCGAGGTCGTCACCGCGCTCCGGCCGCTTCAGGCTTTCGCCTGTTTCGTCCGTTCCGCGCTGGCAGAGAGAAAGTTACGCGTCCGGCCGGATGATCGTCAAATCCGCCGGACGCGTCCCCCGTCACATCGTCGACGATCGACTATTCGCCCAGCTCAACGCCGGCGAACGACCGCTTTCCCCGGCGCAGCACCAGGTACCGGCCGTGCAGCAGGTCGTCGGTCGACACGGTGGCGTCCACCTCGGTCACCCTCGTGTTGTTCACGTAGGCGCCGCCCTCGGCGATCACCCGGCGGGCTTCCTTGAGGCCGCTCACGAGCCCGGAGTCCCGCAGCAGGCCCGCCACGTCCGGCAGGTCTCCGGAGAGCCGCACCAGGCCCGCCTCGGTGAGGGCCGCGCGCAGCGTCTCCGGGGCCAGGTCGTCGAGCGAGCCACGGCCGAAGAGCGCCTGGCTGGCGGCGACCGCCTGCCGGGTCTCCTCGGCGCCGTGCACCAGCGTGGTCAACTCCTCGGCCAACGCTCGCTGGGCCAGCCGGGCCGCCGGCCGTTCGGCCGTCGCCTTCGCCAGCTCCTCCAGCTCGTCGCGACTACGGAAGCTGAAGTACCGCAGGTAGCGGTCGACCTCGCGGTCGTCGACGTTGAGCCAGAACTGGTAGAACGCGTACGGACTCGTCAAGGTGGGGTCGAGCCAGACGGCTCCGCCCTCGGTCTTGCCGAACTTCGTACCGTCGGCCTTGGTGACCAGCGGCGTGGTGAACGCCTGCACCGGTCCCGCGCCGCGCCGCCGGATGTAGTCGACGCCCGCCGTGATGTTGCCCCACTGGTCGGAGCCACCGAACTGGAGCTGGCAGCCGTACCGCCGGTGCAGCTCGAAGAAGTCGTTGGCCTGCAACAACTGGTAGCTGAACTCGGTGAAGCTGATGCCGGTCTCCAGCCGCGCCCGCACCACCTCCCGCGCGAGCATCTTGTTCACCGGGAAGTGCTTGCCCACGTCGCGCAGGAACTCGACCACGGACATCTCGCCGGTCCAGTCCAGGTTGTTGACGAGCTGGGCCGCGTTCTCACCCGTGTACGACACGAAGGGCGCGAGCTGCTCGCGGATCCGCTCCACCCAGCCGGCGATCACGTCCGGCGGGTTGAGCGTCCGCTCGGCGCTCTCCTTCGGGTCACCGATCTGCCCGGTCGCCCCGCCCACCAGCAGCAGGGGGCGGTGACCCGCGAGTTGCAGCCGCCGGGCCGTGATGACCTGCATGAGCGAGCCGACGTGCAGGCTCTGCGCGGTGGGGTCGAAGCCCACGTAGTAGGTGGTGGCCGTCCCGCCGTCGAGCAGCTCGCGCAGCTCGTCGAGGCCGGTCGAGTCCTGGATGAGGCCACGCCAGAGCAGGTCGTCGGTCAGGGAGTCCCGCCCGGACGGCGGGGAGTTGCTGTCGGTCACGGTCACCGATTCTCCCCCATCGCCGGCTTCGACCCGTACCGGGTTTGGCGCAACGCGCCCGGTTACGCTTGCGCCCCACTGTTTTCGGGAGGGTTCTGCCGTGGAGACACCGGATCTGACAGGTGGTTTCGTCAACCTGCTCGGCCTGAAATTCGAGGAGGCGACCCCCGACCGCGTCGTCATCAGCTGGCAGGTCCGCCCGGAGCTGCACCAGCCGTTCGGCATCCAGCACGGCGGGGTGTACTGCTCGGTCGTGGAGACGGCGGGCAGCGTCGGGGGTTCGCTCTGGCTCGCCGACCGGGGAACGGTGGTCGGGGTGTCCAACCAGACCGACTTCCTGCGGGCCGTGCCCGACGGAGAGCTGCGGGCGGTCGGCACTCCCGTGCACCGGGGGCGCAGTCAGCAGCTCTGGCAGGTGGAGATCACCGACGCGAGGGAGCGCCTGGTGGCCCGCGGTCAGGTCCGGTTGCAGAACCTCTCGCGCGACTGATCGACGGGCCCGGTCAGCTCCGGGCCTCGTCCAGCACCGGCTCGGCGGCCTCGTCGGCGTCACCGTCGTCGGCCGTCTCGTCGTCGGCGGGGACCTGCCGCACTCGTACCTCGGTGATGGCCCGGTGGTCGATGTCGGCCACCGTCAGCACCCAGCCGTCCAGGGTGACGTCCTCGCCCGCGACGGTCGGGATGTGCCCGAGGCGGGCCAGCACCAGCCCGGCGACGGTGGTGTAGTCGCCGGCCGGGCGCGAGGGCAGCTCGACGCCGATGTCCGGAAGGTCGTGCACCGGGAAGGTGCCGGGCAGCACCATCGTGCCGTCCGGCTCGCGGCGCACCGAGTAGCCGTCCCGGTCGGTCTCGTCGTAGATCTCTCCGACGATCTCCTCCAGGATGTCCTCCAGCGTCACGATGCCGTCGACCGCGCCGCGCTCGTCCACGACGAGGGCGATGTGCTGACGCTCGGCCTTGAACTGGCGCAGCGCGTCCACCACGGGCAGCGAGTCGGGCAGCAGCATCGGTGGGCGGGCGATCTCGTCGATCGGGCGGTCGTCGGGCACGCCGACCAGGTCACGCAGGTGGATCACGCCGGCGGTGTCGTCCAGGCCGCCGTGGCGCACCACCGGGGCCCGGGAGTGCCCGGTGGCGGCCAGCACGAGCCGCGCGGCCTCCGCCGTGGTCCCGCTGTCGAGCGTGAAGACCTGCAACCGGGGTACGAGCACAGCCCGCAACCGCCGGTCGGCGATCTCCACCGCGCCGGCGATGATCGTGCGTTGTTCCTTGGTGAAGCCGTGGTTGCCGGCGACGATGTCGCGCAGCTCGTCCGGGCCGATCTCCTCGGGCTCGTGCTTCGGGTTGAGCCCGACCAGGCGGACCACCAGGTCGCTGGTCGCGCCGAGGGCCCAGACGGCGGGGCGGGTGAGGCTGGCGAGCACGTCGAGCGGGCGGGCCACCAGCAGCGCCCACCGCTCGGCCGACTGCATGGCGATCCGCTTGGGCGCCAACTCGCCGAAGACGAGGGTGACGAAGGTCAGCGCGAGGGTGACCACCACGATCGCCACCGTCTCGGCGGCGCTGCCGAACACCCCGAGCAGCGGGACGAGGGGCTTGGCGAGGGAGACCGCCGCCGCGGCGGAGGCCAGGAAGCCGGCGAGGGTGATGCCGATCTGGATGGTGGCCAGGAAGCGGTTCGGGTCCTTGGCGAGCCGGGCCAGGACCCGTCCGGCCCGGCTGGTGCGTTCGAGGCGCTGGATCTGGCTGTCCCGCAGTGACACCAGCGCCATCTCGCTGCCGGCGAAGAGCGCGTTGATCACGATCAGGATCCCGACCAGGGCCAGTTGGCTCCCGTAGCTCTGCACGCCCGGTTCGCTCCCTCTGCGATGGTGACGCCTGCGGTACGCACGGCGCCCGCCGGTCGGCGAGCCCGCCCGGCGTACGCGCTTCTGTGCCCCGTGCGGCGGCGGCCGAATCCTGCCCGGGTGACGCTACGCCGCTCCGGTGGCCGGCGACGCGGGTAGGTCGAGGACGTACGAGTCGCCCTCGGGGCGGAAGCCGAGCCGGTGGTAGTAGGGGGCGACCATGCCGGGCGGGCTCACGACCCGGTGGAAGCCGCGTTCGGTGAAGAGGCGGCTGCGCCGGTAGACGAACTCGCCGGGGGTGAAGTCCCGGAACTTCGGGGTCACGTAGTCCAGGTCGATCTGGGCGACCCCGCGTGCCTCGGCGTGCGACAGCACCACGCCGACCACCTCGTCGGCGGTGACCACGAGGAAGGCCGACCGGTCGGCGGCAGCCGGGTCCCAGCGGAACTCGGGGTTGAAGCGGGCGATGTCCGGCCCGTGCACCCGCAGCGTGTGGGCGAGGAACTGGTCGTCGACCCCGACCTGCACCACCTGGTAGGTCTGCTCGTCGTGGCGGGTGGCGAGCATTCCCCGCAGGTACCAGATGTTGATCACCGCGAGGACGATGTTGAGCCCGACCATGGGCCAGACCTCGATGGCGGCGTTGTAGCCGATCAGCACGGCACAGCCGACGAGGTTCAGGGCGCGCAGCCGCAGGATGCGCGACTGCAGCAGCGACCAGACCAGCACCGCAGAGCCCGCCCAGCCGACCAGATCCAACCAATTCACCCCGCGAGACTAGTGCTTGCCCAGGTCAGGGGCGTCGGCGGGCAGCTCCAGCAGCCACTCCTCGACCTCCGTGCCGCGCCCGTTGGCGTACCCCGAGTCCTCACCGACCACGACGAACCCGCACTTGCGCAGCACGGCGAGCGAGGCGGCGTTGTCCTTCGCGGCGCGGGCGTGCACCGGCCGGGGCAGCTCGCGCAGCAGGGCGGCCAGGGCCGCGGTGGCATGGCCCCGGCCCCAGCGGGCCGGGTCGATCCAGTAGCTGACCTCGGTCTGGTCGTCGACGGGGAAGGAGCTGACGTAGCCGACCACCTCGCCGTCGGCCTCGACCGTGCGGACCCGGTTCGCCGGGTTGGTCAGCACCCGCGCCCAGTGGCGGGCGAACTCGCGGTGGTCCGACGGGTCGGCGGGACCGAACGCGGCCATCCGGTTCGCTTCGGGATCCTGCTGGTGCAGGAAGAACTCCACGAGATCGTCCTCCCGAACGGAACGAAGCCGCACCTCAGAAGTCACCCGCCAAACCTAACCCCACCCCTCCCCCGCCCACCCGCGCGCCGATCTTGCACTTTCTGTCGTTGCATAAGTGGTCAAACCGACATTCCGCCGACAGAATCTGCAAGATCGGCGTGGGAGTGGCGCGGGGGCTGGGCCAAGTCAGGGGGAGTTGATGAACCGACCTGTCGTGGTGGGTGTGGACGGTTCGCCGTCGAGTCTCGTCGCCGCGGAGCACGCGGCGCGCGCCGCCCAGCTGCGGTCCCGGTCGCTGCTGGTGGTGCACGGCTACCTGCACGCGCCGCTGAATCCGTACGACCTGAGGATGCCGCCGCCGTCCGAGGAGGCGCAGAAGATGGTGGAGGACGTGGCGGCCGACCTCACCGAGCGGTTTCCCGGCCTCGCCGTCGAGGTACGCCAGGTCGCCGGCGGGCCCGGCGCGACGATCGTCGAGGAGTCCCGCCGGGCGGAGCTCGTCGTGGTGGGCAGCCGCGGGTTGGGCGGCTTCACCGGCCTGCTGCTCGGCTCGGTGGGCGCGCAGGTCGCCGCGCACGCACACTGCCCGGTGCTGGTGGTGCGTCCCGAGGGGCAGCCGATCGACGTGGACGGGCCGGTCGTCGTGGGCGTCGACGGGTCCGAGCCGTCCCAACTCGCCGTCGGGCACGGGGCCGTCGAGGCGACGCTACGCGAGGTCCCGTTGGTGTTGACGCACGTCGGCACGTCGGGCGCCGACCGGCCGGTGCCGGACGAGATCGAGGAGACGCAGGCCGCCGAGCAGGCCGAGGCGGTGCGGTTGCTCGCCGACGCGTCCGCCGTCGTCCGGGCCGAGCATCCCGACCTGGTGGTACGGGAGCACCCGGTCCGGGCGTCCAGCCCGGCCCAGGCGCTCGTCGAGGCCAGCGGCGCGGCGTCGCTGCTGGTCGTCGGCACCCGGGGTCGGGCCGGATTCGCCGGGCTGCTGCTCGGCTCGGTCAGTCAGGCCGCCGTCCATCACGCGCACTGCCCGGTGCTGGTGGCCCACCCGGTCAGCTGACCGGAGCGTCGCCACCTCGGCCGAGCATCGACAGGAAGTCGGTGGTGAGGGCGAACGGGTCGGACGGCCCGCTGGTGGGCGGCCGGCGTTCGATCTGGTCGGCCAGCTCCCCCGCCGCACGCCGGATCCGGCCTCGCAGGGCGCCGTCCGCGGTGCCGTCGGACCAGTCCTCCGGCGCGGCGAAGACCGCCGTGGGGACGACCACCGCCCGCAGGTAGCTGAACATCGGGCGGACCGCGTGCTCCAGCGCCAGGGAGTGCCGGGCGGTGCCACCGGTGGCGGCGATGAGCACCGGCCGGTCGACCAGCGAGCCCGCGTCGAGGACGTCGAAGAAAGACTTGAACAGCCCGTTGTACGAGGCACTGAAGATCGGCGTGACGGCGATGATGCCGTCCGCCCCGGTCACCGTGTCGATGGCCGCGCGCAGCCCGGCCGGCGGGAACCCGGTGAGCATGTTGTTGACCACGTCGTGGGCGTACTCGCGCAGGTCGATCGGGCGCAACTCCGCGTCGTGGCCCCGCCGGACCAGCTCGTCGCGGGTCGCCCCGGCGAGCTGGTCGGCGAGCAGCCGGGTGGACGAGGGCTGGCTCAGCCCCGCCGACACCACGGCCAGCGTACGGCGGGTCATCGGGTCGCCCCCTCCGGCGCCTTGCCCGTGACGTCGTCGACGGCGTGCACGGTGCTGTCCTTCGCGCCACCGGCCGCGGCAACCAGGGAGGCGTGCGTGGGCGCCTCCGGGACGTGCACCGGACGCAGCGCCGCGAACTCCTTGCGCAGCACCGGCACGACCTCCTCGCCGAGCAGGTCGAGCTGCTCCAGCACGGTCTTGAGCGGCAGGCCCGCGTGGTCGATCAGGAAGAGCTGCCGCTGGTAGTCGCCGACGTACTCGCGGAAGCCGAGGGTGCGGTCGATGACCTGCTGCGGGCTGCCCACGGTCAGCGGGGTCTCCCGGGTGAACTCCTCCAGCGACGGCCCGTGCCCGTAGACCGGGGCGTTGTCGAAGTACGGCCGGAACTCCCGGACGGCGTCCTGCGAGTTGCGGCGCATGAACACCTGGCCGCCGAGGCCGACGATGGCCTGGTCGGCGGAGCCGTGGCCGTAGTGGGCGTACCGCTCGCGGTAGAGGCCGACCATCCGCTGGGTGTGCTCCTTGGGCCAGAAGATGTGGTTGGCGAAGAAACCGTCGCCGTAGTAGGCGGCCTGCTCGGCGATCTCGGGGCTGCGGATCGAGCCGTGCCAGACGAACGGCGGCACCCCGTCGAGCGGGCGTGGCGTCGAGGTGAAGGACTGCAACGGCGTGCGGTACTTGCCCGTCCAGTCGACCACGTCCTCGCGCCACAGCCGGTGCAGCAGGTCGTAGTTCTCGATGGCCAGGGGGATGCCGGCGCGGATGTCCTTGCCGAACCACGGGTACACCGGGCCGGTGTTGCCGCGGCCCATCATCAGGTCCACGCGGCCGTCGGACAGGTGCTGGAGCATCGCGTAGTCCTCGGCGATCTTCACCGGGTCGTTGGTGGTGATCAGCGTGGTCGCGGTGGACAGCACCAGCCGCTCGGTGCGGGCGGCGATGTGACCGAGCATGGTGGTCGGGGACGACGGGACGAACGGCGGGTTGTGGTGCTCACCGGCGGCGAAGACGTCGAGCCCGACCTCTTCGGCCTTGAGTGCGATGGCGACCATCGCCTTGATCCGCTCATGCTCGGTCGGCTCCCGACCGGTGGTCGGATCGACCGTGACGTCACCGACGGTGAAGACTCCGAACTGCATGACCAGCTCCTCGCGTGTCAACCGGATGCCGTCGTGGTACCCGGACGCAGCTCACAACTTATTTGACGAGTCAACTATTCCGTCGGGGGCATGCGCTGCGGTGACGCCGGTCACTCGCGGGAATCACCCCCCGGCGACGGATGGCAGGACCTGCACCTGGGCGCCGTCGCCGACCGGGGTGGCCAACCCTCCGGAGTGCCGGCAGTCCTCCCCGTCGACGTACACGTTGACGTAGCGGCGCAGCTCGCCGCGCTCGTCGCGGATCCGCCGGGCCAGGCGGGGATGCGCGACGGCCACCTCGTCGAGGACCGCCCGCAGCGTCCCGGCGGCGGTCACGTTCAGCCGACTCGCACCCCCGGCCTCGCCGCGCAGCGGGCCGGGCAGCAGCACGGTGACCACGCTCAGACCTCCGCGGCGCGGACGCAGAGCACGTCGGGCAGGTGTGCGGCGACCGACGACCAGGAGTCGCCCTCGTCGCGGCTGGCGAAGACCGAGCCGGAGCGGGTGCCGAAGTAGACCCCACCCGGGGTCGCGCCATCGGCGCACATGGCGTCGCGCAGCACCGCCGGATAGAACGGCCCCTCGGGCAGCCCCACCGACTGCGCCTCCCACTTGCCGCCGGCGTCGACGGAACGGAACACCCGGCAGCGGTGATCGGCCGGAAACCGTTCGCTGTCCGCCACCAGCGGGAAGGTCCACACCGTGCCGCCACGCCCGGGGTGAGCCACCACCGGGAAGCCGAAGTCGCTGGGCAGCCCGTCGGCGATCGAGGACCAGGTGCGGCCGTCGTCATCGGAACGGTAGACGCCGTGGTGGTTCTGCGCGTACAGCCGCTCGGGGTTGTCGGCGTCCCGGGCGACCTTGTGCACGCACTGGCCGAACTCCGGCCACTCGTCGGGCATGAAGTAGGCGCGGATGCCGGTGTTTCCCGGCGCCCAACTCGCCCCGGCGTCCTCCGAGCGGTAGACCCCGCCGGTGGACATGGCGACCAGCAGTCGAGCCGGGTCACGTGGATGGGGCAGCACGGTGTGCACGGCCTGACCGCCGAACCCGGCCTCCCACTGGGGGCGGTGCGGGTGGTCCCAGAGGGAACGGACCAGCTCGAAACTGCGGCCGCCGTCGGTGGACTTGAACAACGCCGAGGGCTCGGTGCCGGCCCAGATGACGTCCGGCTCGTCGGGGCCGGCCGGCATCAGCTGCCAGACCCGCCCGAGGGAGACGCCGGTATCGGCCGGGAACGCGACCGGCGCCTGGTCGGGCTCGTCCCAGGTAACGCCGAGGTCGTCGCTGGTGGCGACACTGGGGCCGAAGTGCGAGCTGGTCATGCCGGCGAGCAGGCGCGGGGTCGGACGGCGGGTGTCCACCGCCACCGAATAGACACCGGTCATCGGGAAGTGCGGACCGGTGATCTCCCAAGTGCGCCGGTCGTCGGCGCTGGTGGCGAGAAACAATCCCTTGGCGGTGCCGATCGCGAGCAGCGTTGCCATGACGTCCTCCAAACCGTCGGTGGGCAGGTGGGGTGATTATGGCCACAACCCCCGACAGCCTCACCGGTCACACGCCGCAGGCGGCTCTCACCGACGGACGCGGGGTACGTGCCGCCGGTACGCGCTGACCGTCGGATCGCCGTCGAGCCAGAACCGCCAGGGCAGGTCGTGCGCGCCCGTCACGCCGACCCGGGGCCCCGCCACCACCGTCTCCTGCGGCACCGGCTCGACCGGCGGTCGCAACCGGACCGCGCCGTCGCCGAGCAGGTACGCGCCGTACGCCGACCGGTCGATGCCGAGCGTGGCGCAGAGCCGGGCCGGCCCACGGGCGAGGTCCACGTCGCGCCGCACGGCGGGCCGGCGTTCCCGAGCCGTGGTCAGGCCGTCGACCACCGCGCCGGCACGCAGCAGCACGGCGGCGGCCTCCCCCTCGTCACCGGTGACCACGTTCATGCACCAGTGCATGCCGTAGGTGAAGTAGACGTAGGCGTGCCCGGCGGGACCGAACATCACCGCGTTGCGGGGCGTACGGCCCCGGTGGGCGTGCGAGGCGGGGTCCCCGGCCGTGCCCGCGTACGCCTCGACCTCCGTGATCCGGACGGTGACGCCCCCGGCGGTCAGGCGGCAGCCCAGCAGGCCACGGGCCGCCGGCAGGAGCGGGCCGGCGAGCAGGTCCGCCAGCCCCGCCAGGCCGGCATCGGCGGTCCGGTCGTCCGGCACGAGATCCATGGGCCGAACGGTACCCAACCCGCCGACGTTTGAACATTCTGTTGACAACGGGGCGTTTATGGGGTGTGCTCGGGACATGACGACCCCGGATCTCTTCACAGCGCCCGACCCGGGTCGGGCCCGCGCCCATCGCACATTCGAGGCGTTGCAGCGGATCAGCGAGCGGCACGCCGGCTCCGACGCGCAGCGGGGGCGCTGGGCCCACCCGTACGTGCTGGATCCGTGGGAGGCGGTCGCCCTGGTCACCGCCCTCGCCGCCGGTGGCGCCGTGCGCGAGAGCGGTGAAGAGCCGGTCGACGCGGCCGACCTCACCGCCGCGCTGACCCTGCTGCCACACGTACGCGCCGAGCTGGACGCCCTGGAGGCCGGGCTGCTCACCCTCGCCCGCGACCGGGGCCTGACCTGGCAGTCCATCGCGTACGGGCTGGGCCTCGGCAGCGCCCAGGCAGCCCGCCAACGCTACGAACGGCTGGCCGCCCGCTCCACCGAAACCCAGCCCTGACCCCACCCAACCCCACCCACGCGCCGCCGATCTTGCACTTGCTGTGGCGACACAACGGACCTTGCCGGACACATCGACAACAGAAACTGCAAGATCGGCGCAAGCGTGGGGCGGGGACGCGGGGACGCGCGGGGACGCGGGGGGTTGGCTAGGACTAGGAGGCGTTGATGGAACGTTCTGAGATGTTGTCGTACTGCCTGGGCAAGCCGGGGGCGTGGTTGGACCGGCCGTGGGAGGACGACGAGGTGGTGAAGGTGGGCAGCCGGATCTTCGCGTTCCTCGGCAACGGCGACCGGGAGCCCACGGTCGGCGTCAAGTGCGGCGCGAACCGCGAGATCGCCGACGAGTGGCTGCACCGGCACCCCGACGACGCGCGTCCGATGCCGTACATCGGCCGGTCCGGCTGGAATACGCTGCGCCTCGACGGTGGGATCGACAGCGACGAGCTGACCGAGGCGGTCGACTCGTCGTACGACATGGTGGTGGCCAAGCTCCCGAAGCGGGAGCGCCCGACGGCCTGAACCACCGCGGCGCCGGCGGCACGCGCCGACGCCACGGTGAGCTCAGCGGGGTACGACCCGCTCGGTGGCCCACTCCCGCCAGCCGGCCAGCCGGTCCGCCGCGGCGGCGAGCTGGTCGGCGACCGGCCCGGGGCCGGTCGAACCGGGAGTGATGCGGGCGGCCAGGGCCGAGCGCACCGAGAGCACGTCGCGCACGGACGGATCGAGATGCTCGCTGACGGCGGCCAGGTCGGCGTCGGAGACGTCCTCCAGCTCGCACTCGCGGGCCGCGCAGAGCGCCACCAGTCGGCCGGTGATCTCGTGTGCGTCGCGGAACGGCACGTTGCGCCGGACCAGCCAGTCGGCGACCTCGGTGGCGAGGGAGAAGCCCACCGGGGCGGCGGCGACGAGCCGGTCCACCCGGACGGTCATCGTGGAGATCATCCCGGCCAGGGCCGGGAGCAGCAGTTCCAGCGTGTCGACGGCGTCGAACGCGGGCTCCTTGTCCTCCTGCATGTCCCGGTCGTAGGTCATGGGCAGACCCTTGAGCATGGTCAGCACCGTCATCAGGCCACCGACCAGCCGACCGGACTTGCCCCGGGCCAGCTCGGCGATGTCCGCGTTCTTCTTCTGCGGCATGATCGACGAGCCGGTGGCGAACGCGTCGTCCAGCTCCACCCAGCCGAACTCGTGCGACGTCCACAGCACCACCTCCTCGCCGAGGCGGGACAGGTGCACCCCGATCAGCGCGGTGGTGAAGAGGAACTCGGCCACGAAGTCCCGGTCGGCGACCGCGTCCATCGAGTTGGCGAACGACGTCCGGAAACCCAGCTCCTTGGCGACCGCCACCGGGTCCAGCGGAAGCCCGGAGCCGGCGAGCGCGCCGGCGCCGAGCGGGCTGATCGCCGCGCGGTGGTCCCAGTCGCGCAGCCGTTCCAGGTCGCGCAGCAGCGGCTGCACGTGCGCCAGCAACCAGTGCCCGAAGGTGACCGGCTGGGCGTGCTGAAGGTGGGTCATGCCGGGCGCGGCGGTGTCGACGTGCCGCTCGGCCTGCTCGACGAGCGCCTCGGCCAGCTCGACGACGCGGCTGGCCACGCCCCGCGCGTGGTCCCGCAGGTAGAGCCGCAGGTCGGTGGCGACCTGGTCGTTGCGGGACCGGCCGGCGCGCAGCTTGCCGCCGAGGCTCCCCAGACGCTCCAGCAGACCCCGCTCCAGCGCGGTGTGCACGTCCTCGTCGTCGACGGTGGGCCGGAACGCCCCCGACGCGCAGGCCGCCTCGAGGTCGTCCAGGGCCGCCAGGATGCGGCCCAGCTCCTCCGGGTCGAGCAGGCCGGCGCCGGCCAGGACCCGGGCGTGCGCCCGGGAACCCGCGATGTCGTACGGGGCCAGACGCCAGTCGAACTGCACGCTGACCGACAGTCGGGCGAGCGCCTCGGCGGGGCCACCGGCGAACCGGCCACCCCAGAGGCTCGTCCGGTTGGTGCCGGCGCTGTTCTCGGTGAGGCTCTTGTCGTCCACGCCGCTCATTGTGGTCCCCATGCTCGTCAGCCACCCATCCGGGCGTCGCGGGCCGCAGCCATCCGGCTCGGCGTGCTCCCCATGTGCGCGGTCACGGTGCGCTGTTCCCTTCGACGCTGTCTTCCCGGCGGGCCCAACCGGCGAGCTTGTCGCCGAGAGCGGCCCCACCGACGGCCTCCCGGGCCACGACGAGAATGGTGTCGTCGCCGGCGATGGTGCCGACGACCTCGGGCAGACCCGCCCGGTCCAACGCGCTGGCCAGGTACTGGGCCGCGCCCGGCGGAGTCCGCAGCACCGCGATGTTGCCGCTGGCGTCCACTCCGTTGAGCAGTTCGCGCAGCAGCCGCACCAGCCGGGCCGGGGCGGCCTCGGCGTCGCGCAGCGGCCGTTTCCCGTCCTCGGGGATCAGGTAGACGGCCGGACCGTCGCCGCCGCGCACCTTGACCGCGCCCAGCTCCTCCAGGTCGCGCGAGAGGGTCGCCTGGGTGACCCCGACGCCGTCTGCGGCGAGCAGGTCGGCCAGTTCGGTCTGCGAGCGTACCGGCCGGTCCCGGATCAGCTCGACGATCCGGGCGTGCCGGGCGGCACGGGTCAGCGGAGCGGTCATCGTCGCTCCCCGGACGCGGTCAGCAGGAACGTCAGCAGCGCCTTCTGGGCGTGCAGCCGGTTCTCCGCCTGGTCGAACACCGCGCTCTGCGGGCCGTCGAGCACCTCGTCGGTGATCTCCTCGCCCCGGTGCGCCGGCAGGCAGTGCAGCACGATCGCGTCCGGCGCCGCGTGGTCGAGCAGCTCCTTGTTGACCTGGTACGGCAGGAACGGGGTGACCCGGTCCAGCCCGTCGGTCTCCTGACCCATCGAGGTCCAGGTGTCGGTGGCCAGCACGTCGGCGTCACGGACCGCCTGCGCCGGGTCGGTCAACACCCGTACCGATCCCCCGGTGGTGGCCGCGATCTCGGTGGCCTGCCGCACCACGGCCTCGTCCGGCGCGAACCCCGCCGGGCCGGCGATCCGCACGTGCATCCCGGCCGTCGCCCCGGCCAGCAGGTACGACTGCGCCATGTTGTTCGCGCCGTCGCCCACGTAGGTCAGGGTCCGGCCGGACGTGCCGCCACACCGCTCCCGGATGGTCAGCAGGTCGGCCAGCAGTTGGCAGGGGTGGAACCCGTCGGTGAGGGCGTTGACCACCGGCACGGTCGCGCCGCCGGCGACCTCGGCGATCCGGTCGTCGCCGTGGGTACGCAGGACGATGGCCGCGACGTAGCGGGACAGCACCCGGCCGGCGTCGGCGAGCGACTCGCCCCGGCCGAAGTGGGTGACCTGGGTGTCCACCACCAGCGGATGCCCGCCCAACTCGGCGATGCCGGCGTCGAACGAGATCCGGGTCCGCAGGCTCTGCTTGTCGAAGAGCACCGCCACCGAGCGGGGGCCGGCCAACGGCTGATGGCCGAACCGGTCGGCCTTCATCCGGGCCGCCAGGTCGAGCACGCTGGACTGTTCGGCGGGTGAGAGGTCGTCGTCGCGCAGGAAGTGCCGGGTCATGCGGTCGTCCCCGTCGTGGTGGGCTGGGTGGAGGGTTCGGTGGTCGCGGGAGCGCTCGTGCCGGCCGCCGCGGGGGCCGTCGCGTCGAGGGCCGCCGGGAGCGCGGCGAGGAACGCGTCGACCTGCTCGGTGGTGAGGATCAACGGCGGGGCGAGCCGGACCGTGCCCGGCTGCACCGGGTTGGTCAGGAAGCCGACCTCCCGCAGCGCCTCGGCCAGGACCGTCGCCACCGGCGCGGTGAGCACCACGCCGAGCAGCAGACCGGCCCCGCGTACGCCCGCGACGAGCGGGTGGTCGAGCGCCTCGATACCCCGACGTAGCCGTTCGCCGACGCGCTTGACGTGGTCGAGCAGCCCTTCGTTGGCGATCGTCGCCACCACGGCGAGCGCGGCGGCGCAGCTCACCGGGTTGCCGCCGAAGGTCGTACCGTGCGAGCCGGGTGTGAGCAGGTCGGCGGCCCGGCCGAAGGCGAGCGTCGCGCCCAGCGGCAGGCCGCCACCCAGGCCCTTGGCGAGGGTCACCACGTCGGGCTCCACGCCCTCGGCCTGGTGGGCGAACCAGTGCCCGGTACGCCCGATCCCGGTCTGCACCTCGTCGAGCACCAGCAGCGCCCCGTGCCGGGCGGTGATCCGCCGAGCCGCCGTGAGGTAGCCGGCCGGCGGCACGACGACGCCGTTCTCCCCCTGAATGGGCTCCAGGATCACCATGGCGGTGGCGTCGGTGACGGCCGCCTCCAGCGCGGCGACGTCGCCGAAGTCGACGTGGGTCACGTCCCCGGGCAGGGGACGGAACGGGTCCGTCTTGGCGGGCTGACCGGTCAGGGCGAGGGCGCCCATGGTGCGGCCGTGGAAGCCGCCGTTGGTGGCGACCACGTGGCTGCGCCCGGTGCGCCGGGACAGCTTGAAGGCGGCCTCGTTCGCCTCCGCGCCGGAGTTGGCGAAGAAGACCCGGCCGGGTCGGCCGGCGAGCGCCAGCAGCAGCTCCGCGAGAGCCACCGGCGGCTCGGCGACGAAGAGATTGGAGACGTGCCCGAGCGTGGCCACCTGCTTCGACACCGCGGCCACCACCGCCGGGTGGGCGTGACCGAGGGCGTTCACCGCGATCCCGCCCACCAGGTCCACGTACTCGCGGCCCGCCTCGTCGACCACTACCGCGCCCGCGCCGGAGACCAGCGCCAGCGGCGGCGTCCCGTAGTTGTCCATCATGGACTGTGTCCACCGTTGCACCAGGCTGCTCATGCCCCGACCGTCCCGTCCTGCGGCACCACCATCGTTCCGAACCCTTCCGACGTGAACACCTCGAGCAACGTGGAGTGCGCCACCCGCCCGTCGACCACGTGCGCGGCGGGCACGCCCCCGCGCACGGCCCGCAGGCAGGCCTCCATCTTCGGCACCATCCCCGACTCCAGGCGGGGCAGCAGCTTGGCCAGGTCGTCCGCGGTGATCTCGGAGACCAGGCTGCTGGTGTCCGGCCAGTCGGCGTACAGGCCGGCGACGTCGGTGAGGACGACCAGCTTGCGGGCCTGCAGGGCGACGGCGAGCGCGGCGGCGGCGGTGTCCGCGTTGAGGTTGTGCAGGACACCGTCGGCGTCCGGCGCGACCGTCGAGATCACCGGGATCCGACCGGCGTCGATCAGGTCGGTCACCGCGGAGGTGTCCACCGACTCGACATCGCCGACCTGGCCGACGTCGACCGGCTGCCCGTCCACGTACGCCGGCCGGCGCACCGCGGTGAACAGCCGCGCGTCCTCGCCGGACAGGCCGACGGCGTACGGGCCGTGCGAGTTGATCAGCCCGACCAGCTCCCGCCCGACCTGCCCGACGAGCACCATCCGGACCACGTCCATCGCCTCGGCGGTCGTCACCCGCAGGCCGCCCCGGAACTCGCTCTCGATGCCGAGCCGGCCCAGCATGGCCGAGATCTGCGGACCGCCGCCGTGCACCACGACCGGCTTCAGACCGGCGTAGCGCAGGAACACCATGTCGGCCGCGAACGCCCGCTGCAACGCCGGCTCGGTCATGGCGTTGCCGCCGTACTTGACCACCACGGTGGAGCCGGAGAAACGCGCCAACCAGGGCAGCGCCTCGATCAGCGTCTCCGCCTTCGCCTGGGCCCGGGTGAGGTCACCACTGAGACTCACAGTGCCGGCCTTCCGTTCGCGACTGCGGGACTCCGCTTCGCTGCGTTCCTCGCGCTCACCGGGCCCGCCTTCCGTTCGCGAACTGCGGGACTCCGCTGCGCTGCGTTCCTCGCGCTCACGTTGAATACGCCGAATTCTCGTGCACGTACGCGTGGGAGAGGTCGTTGGTCCAGATCGTGGCCGTCGCGTCGCCCGCGTGCAGGTCGATCCGGATCGTCACGTCCCGTGCGCTGAGGTCGGCCTTCGACCGGTCCTCGGCCGCGGCGCCGTTGCGGCACAGCCACACCCCGTTGACGGCCACGTCCACCTCGTCCGGCTCGAAGGCGGCCGTGGTGGTGCCGACCGAGGCGAGGATCCGACCCCAGTTCGGGTCGTTGCCGAACAGCGCGGTCTTGACCAGGTTGCTGCGAGCCACCGAGCGGCCCACCTCGACCGCGTCGTCCTCGGTCGCGGCACCGACGACGTCGATGGCGACCTCCTTGGTGGCGCCCTCCGCGTCAGCGACGAGTTGCTGCGCCAGGTCGTGACAGGCCGTCGTGACGGCGGCGACCAGCTCGGCCGGGGTGGGCTCGATGCCACTCGCGCCGCTGGACAACAGCAGCACGGTGTCGTTTGTGGACATGCAGCCGTCGGAGTCGACCCGGTCGAACGTCACCCGGGTGGCCGCGCGCAGCGCCTCGTCGAGCGCCGCCGGCCCGGCCACCGCGTCGGTGGTGAGCACGCAGAGCATGGTGGCCATGCCCGGCGCGAGCATCCCGGAACCCTTGGCCATCCCGCCCACGGTCCAGCCGCTGCCCCGCGCCACCGTCGTCTTCGCCCGGGTGTCCGTCGTCATGATGGCCTCGGCAGCGGCCAGGCCGCCGTCGCGCGACAGCTCCCGGATCGCGGTACGGACGCCCGGCAGCAACTTGTCCATCGGCAACCGCTCACCGATCAGCCCGGTGGAGCAGACCGCCACCTCGCCGGCCCCGAGGAGCAGCCGCGGGCTGACCGCGCTCAACGCCGAGGCGGTGTGCTCGGCCGTGGCGTGCGTGTCCTGGAAGCCGGCCGGGCCGGTGCAGGCGTTCGCACCGCCGGAGTTGAGCACCACCGCGCGGACCACACCGCCCTGCACGACCTGCTGGCTCCAGAGCACGGGCGCGGCCTTGACCCGGTTGGTGGTGAAGACACCGGCGACGCCCGCGTCCGGGCCGTCGTTGACCACCAGCGCGACGTCCGCGCCACCGCTGCTCTTCAGACCGGCGGTCACTCCGGCCGCCCGGAACCCCCGAGGGGTGGTGACACTCACGCGACTTCCCTTTCGTTCGCGACTGCGGGGCCCCGCTGCGCTGCACTCCTCGCGCTCACGGGCTGACTCCCCAGATCGACAGGCCCGTCGCCTCCGGCAGGCCGAGCATCAGGTTGGCGTTCTGCACGGCCTGGCCCGCGGCGCCCTTGCCCAGGTTGTCCAGCGCGCTGAGCACGATCAGCCGACCGGAGTCGACGTCGACGGTCGCCTGCAGGTGACACGAGTTCGAGCCCAGCGTGGTGGCCGTGTGCGGCCAGCGTCCCTCCGGCAGCACGTGCACGAACGGCGCGTCGGCGTACGCCTGCGCCAGCACCTGCTGCGGGTCGACGCCCCGGGCCGGCACGGCCGTGACCGTGGCGAGGATGCCGCGTGGCATCGGCGCGAGGACGGGGGTGAACGACAGGCCGGTCGCCCCGGAGGCCTGCTTGATCTCCGGCACGTGCTGGTGGGTGCCGACCCGGTACGGGGACAGGTCACCCATCACCTCGCTGGCCAGCAGGTGCGGCTTCGCCGCTCGGCCCGCGCCGGACGTGCCCGAGGCGGCCACCACCACCACGTCGGCGGGGCTGGCCGCGCCGCCGGCGATCAGCGGCGCGAGCGCGAGGGTGATCGCGGCGGCGTAGCAGCCCGTGTTGGCGACCCGCGTGGAGCCGGCGATCAGTTCCCGCTGGCCGGGCAGCTCCGGCAGGCCGTACGTCCACTGGCCGGCGTGCGTGCCGCCGTAGTACTGCGCCCAGGCGTACGGGTCGGCGAGCCGGTGGTCCGCGCCCAGGTCGACGACGCGCACCTCGGGCGGAAGCTGGGCCGCGAGGGCCGCCGACTCGCCGTGCGGCAGAGCCAGGAAGACCAGGTCGGCGTCGCCGAGGATCGACGGGTCGGTCTCGCCGAGCACCAGGTCGAGCCCGGTGAGCTGCGGATGCACCACGTCGACACGGTGCCCGGCCTGGCGGTGCGCGGTGGCGGCGACCAGGTCGAACTCCGGGTGCCCGGCGATCAGACGCAGCAGCTCGCCGCCCGCGTACCCGCTCGCTCCGGCGACCGCGACTCGAATCCCCATACCCACCTCCGCATGACTATGCAGAGGAGACTAACAAGAGCGATTGTTTCCTGCAAGTTAATACAGCCTACTGCATGGTGATGAGCGCCGGTGCTGGCCGGTGCAGGGTGGCGTCCTCCCGCCGGGTATTCCAGCAGAGGACGCCCTCGCTGTCAGTTCACGTGCTCGGACAATCCGTGCTGTCGCTCGTACGTCCGTAGGGCGGCGTCCCACGCCTCCGTGTACTCGCTCGGCCCCATGCCGAGATCCCCGTGGCCCCGAACCGCCTCGCGCAGCAGGTCCACGAGACCGGGCACGGTCTCCCGGCGCTCCTGGACGTACCGACGGAACACCTCGGCGAACTGCTCACCGGTCAACCGCGCGGCATGCGAGGTGACCGGATCGTCCTCGAGATTCTGCAGCACCGCGCACCAGCGACGCGTCAGCTCATCCGCCTGGGTCGCCTTGATCTTCTGCAACTCGTGGTCACACTCAAGCCGGATGCGGTCCTCCCAGTACGGCCGCAGCCGCTCCCGGACCCGCTCGTCCGGACTGACACGGATGAGCACGCTGAAGTGCGGCGAACCCTCCCGTGGCCAGCGCTGGCCACCGAACAGATTGTTCAGCGCACGTTCGAGGTCGTGCGAACGGTGGGGTTCGTGTTCACGGGCCAGGTCGACCGCCCGCTCCCGGACGATCCCGCCAGCCCACCCCAGATAACGCTCGGCGCGAAACCGCAGCTCCTCGTACGTCATGTTCTGCGCCGTCCAGTTGTAGACGGCGTGCAGGCGGAAGTCGAACGCGTCCCCCTTCGCGGGTACCAGGATCGGCGCGGGGACGTCCTGACGGAACGTCACGGTGGCGGGGACGATCGGCGCCGGCGGGGCCGGGGGAAGCGGGGGCTCGGTCGGCGGGAAGAACGCATGCCACCAACGACGACGTTCCGCCTGCCCAGGGATAACTGCTCTCGTGCCGGGAGCACCGGCGGGACCCGTCGTCATCGCGTCTCCTCATCGATCAGTCGTTGTACGTCGTCGAGCAGGTCGTTGTGGGGCATCACGGGACGCCACACGTGGTGGAGCTGGTGGTCCAGGCGATGACGCAGCGCCGGCTGTCCAGCGATCATGTGCCGCACGAGTTGAAGGCAGTGGCTGGCGACGGCTGCCTGCTGATCCGCCCGGTCCAACCAGAAACCGAGGGTTCGCCACGATCGGTACGCCGTCCTTGGCAGGCTGAGGGCGGTCGCCCAGAGCACGGCGAGGTCGGCCAGTTCGATCGTTCGCTGCTCCACCAGGTTCAGCAGCTCCGGCCAGTGCTCCCTGGGCGGTTCGGCCCAGCGGTCCGCGAGCACCCGCAGGGTCCGCGCCGCGTGGAGCTGCACCTCGGGGTCGACGGATGCGGTCCAGTCCACGAGTGCCGGCACGACGCTCGCCGCGTGACCGTTGCGGTAAACCTCGACCACCCCGCGGACGACGGAATTGTTCCGCCGCTGCATGCGGGCCTGCGCAACCTGACGCAAGTGGACCAGCGCCGACTCCGGCCAGAGCCGGGCCATCCCGAGGCTGTACGCACGCGCCACGGTGTCCCGTAGGTGAGCGGCCGGACCGGCCACCCACTGATCAAGTTCGGTCCGGATCCGAGTGCGCAACCCGGGCTGCATCGCCATGGCGACCAGTACGATCGCTGCGGCCTGCCGAACCCCTGCCCGTCGTTCCCGGGCCAGTTCCCCCACGGTGTCGAGGGCTGACTGCACATCGCGTGTCGCAGACCAACCGATGGCGCCGGCCGCGGCCTGTCGGACCGTCGGAAGGTCTCCTCGGACAAGGTCCGCCAACCAGTCCAGCAACAGCCTGGGCGACCACCACTCTGTCCATGCCACGTCCAGCAACGCAGACCGGAGTGGCTTGGCACCGGCCGAGAAGTCGATCCGACACCCACCTGGCACGCGCGCGTCGTTCAGCCGTGTGACGGCTTTGCCCAGTGTCGACCCCAACAGCGCGTCGAGCATCGAACCGCGAAAAGGGGCACTGGTCGATCCGGGTTCCGGGAGGTCGAACCGGGCCAGACGTTGAGCTGCCTGGTGTATCTCAGTCACCGGCTGCCCGGCAAGGACGGCGCACGACAGGCGGAAGGCCCGCACCTCATCGGGCGGGAACACGTCGACTTCCTCGCCGCCGCGCCGCACATCGAGGATCTCGGCCGCGCGCTCCCGTAGTTGAAGCGGCAGAAACTGCTCCAGCCGCTCGGCCAGCGCTCCGCCCTTCGGGACCGTCCGAGCGATCGTCACGACGATGTCGACGACGTCGCCGGGTCGAGGTTCGCTGGCCAGGTAGCTCGACAGCAGTGGATGCCCTACGCAGTCCTCATCCACGTAGCGTTCCACGCAACGCCCCTCGCACGTGCCCGTACACCAGCCCACGCACTGCCCGGTGAGCTGTTGGCGAAGCTGCGCCCTGAACACCTCGGCCGCCGGGGCCGGACGGTGTTCGACGATGTGGCCGACGAGGTCGTGCTTTCTTCGGGAGAAGTCCCCGATCAGAATCAGCGTGGTGCCGGAAGTCTCGGCTCTGGCTGCCAACGCCACGAGGGTGAAGCCGTCCACTTCCCGAAGAACCACCTCATTCAGCCGGAGCACGTAACCGTGCCCGGCGGGCAACGGTGCGTCCACGCCGAGCAGATCGGCCATCTGGTCGACACCGAGTACGCGGACCCGCTCGAACCCGTGTCTCCGGGCCACCGCCAGGGTCGCCGACGTGAATCGTCCGCTTCCGACGGGGCCCGAGAGGCAGACCAGGTGATGACGCTCGAGATGTTGGTCAAGCCGCCGATCACTCGGCGCATCGGCGTACCTGCCCGCAGTCTCACGGACACCAGCCTCGACGAGAGTCTGGAACCAGACGCGCCCGGCGCCGTCGGACCGCCCGGCGGTGAAGTTGACCGTTCCGATGGCCACGGCGCCCGGGCCGGTGGCGTTCTGTCCCTGAACCCGAACGTCGCCGACATCGATCGTCGAACCGCCCAGCAGGCCAGCAAGCCTGCGCAGCACGTCCCCGGGGTCCACGAGGTCGTCCGGATCATCCTCCTCCGGTGGCTCCTCGCCCGACTCCACAGAGGATGCCGGCTCGTCCTCGCCGTCGAGCGACTCGACGGCTACGGGTGGTCTCTCCCCGGGTCCGCGAGCCGCACGATCCTCGACGTCACCGAGTGGGCCATCGGCAGAGGTGTCCTCCAACACGTCGTGCCAAGGGTTGTCCAGATCCCCTTCGCCGTCGGCGGAGACAGGGGCGTACCGACCCCTCACCGAGGATCGTCCCTGCGCGTGCCGACGTTCGCGTCGCGGCCGACCGAACCGATCGCCGCCGCACCCGGCCCGATCGCGTTCTGCCCCTTGACGCGGATGTCGCCAGTGCGAATTCCACCGTGCTCCAGCCTGCTGCTGGCAGGCTCTGCCTCCGCGGCCTCCACCGGCTTTTCCGCGGTCTGCGCAGCGCCCTCCTGCCCAGCGCTCGCCAGGGTGCCCGGGACCGTGACGGCGGCGAGATCCTCGTCCACCACGCAGAGCCAGGCGTCCTCGCGGAATTCCTTGTCCGGGTGGGCCACCTCGATCCGAACGAACCGCTCCGGCCGCATCTCCTCCGGGTACTCGGTGACGACATCACGGAAGATCTCGGTCGAGACGACAAGCGCGACGCCGGCATCGGGAAATGCGGCCAGCGCCTTCTTCACCGGCTCGGCGTCGCAGAGCCGGCAGACGAACACCACGGCGTTGCCGGGGAAGCCGTTCGCGCCGTCGAGATGCACCAACCCCTGGTGCACCGCCACTCTGAGCCGGATCCGGGCAGCCGGAAGGCGGCTGCTGTTGTGGTGGCGCAGCCGCCGGTTCAGCTCCGGGACGAACCTGCCGATGACCCGCGACTCGGACACGTCACGTGGCACGATCGCCAGCTCGCCGTCGCCCGCCTGCTGAGTCATCCAGGCCACCCGGTCGAGACCGACGGCATCGGCGGCCTCGTGCAGCAGCTCCCGGAAGTGCCGCTGCGCCTCGTACTGTTGGACGTTGCTCCGCCTGCTGTAGCGCTCCATATCCACGGAGATCAACAGCCGTCGCTCGGGATGTCGCATCCAGCTCCCGCCTTCACCATCCGGCTCGCCCCGCCGGCGAGCACCGCAGGAGCCATCGAACCGGTGCGTGCGGACCGGGACCCCGTAGAACTACGGCATTCCGCGGGCACGTCGAAAATCGGTCATCCCGTCCTGCTGGCAGATCCGTCGCACACCCGCGCCGTGTGCTTGCCGTATGAGGACGGATCTACCTGACCTGTTGCTCACCCTCGGCTGGCCGCCCGCGGCGGTGCTGGCCCTGACAACCGTCCATCTGCTGATCGAAGCGTGGGATCGATCAGGGGCATCGCGCTACGCACAGGAACGGCTACGCTTCGGCAGTCGTCCGTCGAGAAGGAGGCCGCGGGTGCGACGACCCCACGAACTGTCCGGCGACGAGTGGCCCTACGGCACGTTCCTGCAGCGGCTCACGCCACCGGTTCGGAAGACGCTACTGGGGCTGGGGGTCCGTCGTCAGGTCCCCGCCGGGCAGATCGTCATCCACGAGGGCCTGCGAGAAGCTCATCTCGTGCTCCTCGAGGAGGGACTGACCAAGGTCACCGCGACACTGCCGGACGGTCGATCCGCTCTGCTGTCACTGCGGGTCGGGGGAGATCTCGTGGGTGAGATGTCGGCACTGAACAACGAGCCCCGCTCCGCCACCGTGACGACCTGCGGCCCGGCGAAGTACAGCGTGATCCAGCCGGACCGGTTCAAGAGGTTCCTCAAGGATCATCCGGAGGCGGCCCTCGAACTCGCCGCGATGGTGTCCGACCGGCTGCGCTGGTCCAATCGACGCCGGATCGATTTCACCTCGTACCCGGTGAAACTGCGTGTCGCCAGAGTGGTCGCCGAACTCTGCCGTACCCACGGTCGACAAGGCATGGACGGCGTCATCATCGACGTTCGCCTCACCCAACCCGACCTGGCTACCATCTGCGGCGCCTCCGAGACCTCGATCCAGAAGGTGCTTCGAGAGCTACGGACGGACGGGTTGGTCGACACCGACTACCGGCGGATCACCGTCCGCGATCTGCCGGGCCTGCGACAACTCGGTGACCTGAACCCCAGCGACGACTGACGGGCCCTCTCCGCCGCGACGGCGACCGCCGCTTCTCGAAGGGCTGTCGAAAACGAATCGACTGAGTGACCACTCAATCGACTAGCATCATTCTCCGACGGTGGTGGACCGGTTGTCCGGTCCGCGTGGGGGCACCTGACGGAGGCGCGGTGGGAGTGTCGTTCCAGATTCTCGGTCCGGTCCGCGTCCATCGCGACGGCGAAGCCCAACGTGTCCCGGCCGGTCGGCCCGCCGCCCTGCTGGTCACCCTGCTACTGCACGCCGGCGCGGTCGTGCCCGTCGAACGACTGCGCGAGGAGCTGTGGGGCCGGTGCCCGCCGGTATCGGCCCTCGCGAACCTGCGCAGCCACGCCAGCCAGCTACGCCACCTGCTCGACTCCCCCGGTCGTCCCGCCCGGCTGCCCGCCGAGCACGGCGGTTACCTGCTGCGGGTCGAGCCGGGTGAGCTGGACGCCGCCGAGTTCGAGCGGCTCGCCACCGAGGGGCACGCCGCCCGCATCGGCGGCGAGCCCGAACTGGCCGCCACCCTGCTCGGCAAGGCGCTTGCGCTCTGGTCGTCGACGGACCCGTCCGGAGCGTACGGGCCGGTCACCGCGGCGGCCTTCGACCGGCTGCGCGAGCGGCGGGCGGCCGCCCGGGAGACGTACGCCAACTGCCGGCTGGACCTGGGTGACGCGGGCACACCCGCGTTGCTGACCCTGCTGCGCGACCACGTCACCGAGCACCCGCTGCGTGAGCCGGCGTGGGCGCTGCTGATGACCGCCCTGCACCGCTCCGGCGACCAGGCCGGCGCGGTGCGGACGTACCAGGCGGCGTGCCGGGCTCTCGACGGGGAGCTGGGCGTCGCTCCCGGGCCGGAGTTGACCGAGCTGTACCGCGAGGTCCGCCGGCACGCGCCCCGGTCACCGGTACCGTCCCGGCGTCGCGTCGCCCCGCACGCCCGCGATCATCCGGACATCCGTGACCGTCCGGTCGATCCGCAGGGACGACGCGTACCGCACGAGCTGCCCTGCCCCTCGGCCCCGTTCGTCGGCCGGCGCGCCGAGCTGGCCCGACTAGGCGATGCCCTGGCCGACGCGCGGCGACAGCCGGTCACCGTCGCGGTCTTCGGCATGGCCGGCACGGGCAAGTCGGCACTGGCCCTACGCGCCGCCGCGGCGGCGCTGGACGCCTTCCCCGACGGCCAGCTCCACCTGGACCTCGGCGGATCGGTCGCCGACACCCCGCCGCCGCCGTTGCAGGTCGCCACACGCGTGCTGCGGGCACTGCACCCCGGTGCCGACGAGCCGGCGCCGGCCGGCATCGCGGAGGCCCGGGCCCGCGTCCGATCCCTGCTGTTCGACCGCCGGGTGCTGCTCGTGCTCGACAACGCCACCGACGCCGCCCAGGTCGACGGCCTGCTTCCGGTACGCGGGGGATGCGCTCTGCTGGTGACCAGCCGTACCCCGGTCACCAGCGGCGACGCCCCGGCGCTGCGGCTCGATCCGCTGCCGGCCGCCGACGCGCTGGCGTTGCTGCGCGCCACCGCCGGGGACCGCCCGGTCGACGACGAGCCGGAGGCCGCGTCGGCGGTGGTCAGTCTCTGCGAGCGCCTGCCGCTCGCGCTGCGTACCGTGTCGGGTCGGCTGACCGAGGGACCGCACTGGTCGCTCAGCCGGTTGGCACGACTGCTGCGCGACGAACGCTACCGGCTCGCTGAGACCGGCCTGGGGCCACGGCTCGGCGCCAGCTACCGGCGGCTCGGCTCGGCGGCTCCGATCTTTCTCCGGCTCGGCCGTGCCCACCCGGGGCCGGTGACCGCGGAGCTGACCGCCGCGTTGACCGGAGCGCCGCCGGAGGACGCGGCACGCGCCCTGGACCGTCTGGTCGCCGCGCAGCTCGCCGAACCGGCCGGCCCGGGCCGTTTCCACATCGGCGACCTCGTCCGGCTGTACGCCGCCGAACTCGCCGCCAACGAGGCGGCGCAGACCGCAACGGTCAGGCCGGCGCCGGCTCGTCCTGGCGGTAGCCCCGGGCCTGGAGGGTGAACAGGCGCGCGTACCCACCACCGGCGGCCAGCAGCCGATCGTGGTCACCGCGTTCGACGACCTGCCCGTCGGCGAGCACCACGATGGTGTCCGCGTCGCGCACCGCATTGAGCCGGTGCGAGATGAGCAGGCTGGTCCTTCCCCGCCGCAACTCGCGCAGCCGCTGGTTGAGGTCGTGCTCGGCCTCGGCGTCCAGCCCGGAGCTGGGCTCGTCGAGGATGAGCAGGTCCCGGTCGGCGCGCAGGAAGCCCCGCGCCAACGCCACCCGCTGCCACTGGCCGCCGGAGAGCACCACTCCCGCCTGCGGGTCGTCCCGGTCCGGGCCGTCGAAGAAGATCCGGGTCAGCAGGGTGTCGTAGCCGCGGGGCAGCGCGGCCAGCGTCTCGTCGATGCCGGCGTGCCGGGCGGCGGCGCGCAGCCGCTCCGGATCGTCGCGCGCGCTCAGGTCGCCCAGCGCGATGTTCTCCGACGCGCTGAGGTCGTACGGCATGAAGTCCTGGAACACCGCTCCCAGCCGTTCGCGCAGCGCCGCCGGGTCGAGGTCCCGCAGGTCGATCCCGTCCCACCGGATGGCGCCGCGCTCCGGGTCGTAGAACCGGCACAGGAGCTTGACCAGCGTGCTCTTGCCGGCGCCGTTGAGCCCGACCAGCGCGGTCGTGCGGCCGGCCGCCAGGCGCAGGTTCACGCCCCGCAGCACCCAGGGGTGGTCCGGCGAGTAGCGGAACCACACGTCGCGCAGCTCGATCCCCTCGGTCAGCGGTGGTACCGGCAGCGGGTCGGCCAGCACCGGCAGATCCCGCTCGACGTGCGCCACCTGGTCGTAGTGCTCGAACAGGAGCAGCGACTGGTGAATCGCGCCGAGCTGACTGACCAGGCTGCCCAACGCGCCCTGCACACCCGGCACGGCCGCCAGGTAGATGACCACGTCGCCCGGGGTCAGGCCACCGGCTCGGGCCACCGAGACGGTGTAGACCACGCCGACGCCGGCCACCGCCGCGCCGAGCAGGCCGAGCACCGCCTGGGCACGCACCTCGCGGCGGTCGAGTCGTTGCTCCACCCGGTGCATGCCGTGCAGTTCGTCGAGCATCCGGTCGCCGAAGAACCGGCCCAGACCGAAGAGCCGCACCTCCTTCGCCGCGGACACGCCCACCAGCAACTGCGCGAAGAACATGTCCCGTCGTTGAAAGTGCTCCAGGCGGAGCACCATCGCCGCGCGGGCCCGGTTGAGCCGCAACTGCATCCACAGGGTGGGCAGTGCGGCCAGGAGCACCAGCACCCCGATCAGCGGGTTGAGCATCAGCAGGATGCCGACGAACCCGCCCATCGCCAGGACGCTCTGCACCGCGCCGAGCGTGTTGCCGGTCAACTGGGTCGGGCCGAGATGCCCCGTCTGCTGGGCGGCCTGCAACCGGTCCTGGAACTCGGGGTCCTCCAGTCGGACCAGCCCCACCAGGCGCCGCAGCGCGTCGTGCAATCGGCGACGCACGAGGCGGGACACCGCCCGCGACCGCTCGGCCGCCACGTAGGTGCGCAGATGCGGCAGGACCACGTTGAGCGCGGCGGCGACGGCGAGGCCGGCAGCGAGCGCGGCCAACCCCACTGGAGCCGAGCCGGCGCCGGTGAGACGGTCCAGCAGCAGCTTGGTCAGCGCGGCGACGAGCACCGGGGTGAGCCCGGCCAGCACCGCGAGGACAACATCCGCCGCCGTGCCCCCCGGTGCCGCGCGCCAGGTCAGACCGAGGGCCGCCCGCGCGTAGCGGACGGCCCGTCGGGGAGTCAGCCGCGGGCCGCTCACCGCGCCACCGGAAGGTCCAACCGGGCGATGCCGAACGCCGTGGCCCCGACGATCCCGCGCTCATCGAGCAGACCGAACGCCGGGTACCCCTTCACCGCGAACGCGAGCGGCAGCGGCCCGTTCCCGGGCTCGACGAAGACCGTCGCCAGGCCGGCGAAGCGCTCGGCGTACGGCTGGGTGTCCGGACCCTTGCCGACCACCACGATCCACACGTGGTCGGCGCCGCCGGGCATGGTCCGTGCCCGGTCCATCAGCAGCGGCAGTTGCTCCTCGCAGTGCTCACAGCTCGGCGAGAGGAAAGCGACCATGGTCATCGGTGGGATGTCGGACCGATCGAGAACTCGACCGTCCACGGTGGTCGAGACGAAGTCACCGGGGATCGAGCCGACCTCCAACATGACCGGCGGCGGCGCGCTCTGCTGGTCGCTGAGCAGCTCGGTGTGCTCACGAAGGCGTCGGATCACGCCGAGCATCAGGATCAGATTGAGCAGGCCGAGAGCGGCGACGAGGACGACGGCCACGGTCAACAGCGCCATGAGGACTCCTTCGGGTGCGGGGTACGGACCGGGATCAGGACCGACGGGCCGGGCGGGGCGCCCGGGACGGGGCGGGTGCGAAGAGCGCGACCAGGTCGTCGAGACGGATCACCACGGCGGCGAGGAGGACCGCGACGCCGACGGCGAGCAGCACGGTCGGCGCCGACGGCGGCTGTCCGGTGCTGGTGGCCCAGCCCAGCAGGCCGAGCAACGCCACAGTGGCGAGGGCGAGGTTGCGGGCGACGTGCCGACCGCCGATCGGGGCGTCGCCGGCGCCGAAGCAGCGGCACGCCGGCCGGGCACCCCGTCGCAGCGCGCCCACGATCGCGGCGGTGAGCACGCCGAGCAGCCCGGCGGCGAGCAGCAGCCCGGCGGGCACGGTACGGGGAACGGCGAGCAGGACCACCACGGCCGCCTCCACGGTGACCGCGAGGCGAGCGGTCGGCGGTGCCCAGCGGGCCGGCACGCCGAACTGGCGGACCGACCCGACGAACTCCGCGAAGACCGTGCGGCTGCGCAGCTTGCCGATCACCGCGACGACGAACACCAGGGCCAGCAACAGCCGCGCGGTCAACTCCAGGGTTCGCATCGCTACGCCACCTCCTTGCCGGGAGGGCCAGGCTAGGAGCGGCGGATACATCCGAAGTACATCGATGCACATCGACAAGCTGTCCGGCTGTGCGGGGGGTGTAGCGGGCCGCCGTAGCGTCCGGACACCGATCAGTATCGAGAGGAGGTGAACGGATGTTCCGTCGACTGGAGACCCTGGGCGAACGGATGCTCGGCGCGTTCGTACCCAGGGTGACGGCCGCGGCCGGCTGTCCGCCGGACCCGTGGTGCGCCGTCTGCGCCACGTGCTACCTGAAGCGGTGCAGCCAGAACGGTGCCTGCAAGACGTTCTGCGGCGGCTGCGGCTACAGCTGCAGCGCGGGTGCGAGCACGATGACCGCCCTCTGCTGAGCGGTCACGGCGTGCCGTCCGGCTTCCCGCCGGGCGGCACGCCGTCCCGGGCGCGGTTCGACCGGTCAGTCCGCCCGCGGTCGCGGCCGGACCAGCACGCCGAGCACGTCCGGCTCGGGGATGTAGCCGCACTCGCGGGAGTCGTAGCTGTGCGACGGGTTGTCGCCGAGCACCACCAGCCGACCCGCCGGCACGACCTGTTCACCGCCTCCACGCAACAGCGGCACCCGGTCCACCGGCACCGGGTCGCCGGGCACCGCGTACGCCCGCTTGATCAGCAGGCCGGGGCCGGTCGCGTCGGGGCGGGTGGGGTGGCCGGCGGTCATCGCCGCCGGGGCCACCACGACGACCACGTCACCGGGCCGGACCCGGGCCAGCGGCACCCGCCGGGCCAGCACCCGGTCACCGGCGCGCAGGGTCGGCTCCATGCTGCGACCCACGACGGCCACCAGCAGCAGGTGCCGGCGGGCCCAGAGCAGGCCGGCGGTGGCCACCGCGAGCACGGCGGCCACCGCGAGCCATCCCAGCAGCGGCATGCTCAGGCGCCGCGCAGGGTCGCGCCGAAACGCTCGGCCGCGACGGCGACCGCCGCGTCCCGGGCGGCCAGCGCCTCCTCGACGGTCAGCGTCCGGTCCGGAGCGCGGAACGTCAGCTTGTACGCCAGCGACCGTCGGCCCTCGCCGAGCTGCGCGCCGGAGTACACGTCGAACAGTCGCACGTCCTCCAGCAGCTCGCCGGCGCCCGCCTCCAGCGCCCGACGCACCTGCTCGGCCGGGACCGACTCGTCCAGCACCAAGGCCACGTCGATCAGCGCCGGCGGGAACCCGGACACCGTCGGCGCGGGAGTCACCGGCACCGGCGGCAGCACGTCCAGGTTCAGCTCCATGGCGCAGGTACGGCGGGGCAGCTCCAGCGCCGCCATCGCCGCCGGGTGCAGCTCACCGGCGTACCCGACGACGGTGTCGTCGACCCGCAGCTCGGCGCAGCGGCCGGGATGCCACGGCGCGCACTCGGCGGCGCGCACCTCGACCCGCTCGTCGGGAACACCGGCGGCGGCCAGCACGTCCCGGGCCGCCTCGATGGCGTCCGCCCAGCCGGCCGGGCGGCCCGCGCCCCACCAGCCGGCCGGGTCCAGGTCACCGGCGAGCACCGCCGCGACGTGCACCGGTTGGGCCGGCACGACCGCGTCGGCGGCGGCGAACTCCTCGTCGGTGGGTCGCCGGTCCACGCCCATCGCCGGCGGACTGCCGGCGTCGGGACGCGGGTGGAAGACCGCGCCGATCTCGTAGAGGGCGAGGTCGCGCTGACCCCGCCCGAGGTTGCGCTTGAGGATGCCGAGCAGCGGGCCGAGCAGCGTGGTGCGCAGCAGCGGCTCCTCCTCGGACAGCGGGTTGGCGAGGCGCACCGCGGGTCGGCGCGGGTCGTCGGCCGGCAGGCCGAGCTGGTCGGCCAGCTCCGGGGACACGAAGGGATGCGCGAGCACCTCCACGTACCCCCGCTCGGCCAGCGACCACGCCACGGCCCGGCGGCGACGCTGGCGCGGGGTCAGGCCTCGACCGGGCGGCGCGGTCGGCAGCACCGACGGCACCCGGTCGTACCCGTCGAGGCGCACGACCTCCTCGACCAGGTCGGCCGGATCGGTCAGGTCGGGCCGCCAGCTCGGCGGAGTGACGCTCAGCACCGCCCCGGCGCCGCTGGCCGTGCCGACCGCGCCCGGGTCCTCGGACAGTCGGTCCGCGCCCTGCGCGACCGTGCAGCCCACCTGCTCCAGCAGGGCGACGACCCGCGCCGGCGGGTACTCGACCCCGACCCGCCGGGTCGGCAGGTCCGCCGGCAGGGTGATGGGGGTACGCGGCCGGACGTGGTCGATGTCCAGGATCTCCGCGCTCGGGGTGCCGCCGCCGTGCTCGGTGAGCAGCCGCACGGCCCGTTCCAGGGCGACCAGCGGCACGGCCGGGTCGACGCCCCGCTCCCAGCGCTTCGCGGCCTCGCTGAACAGCTTGTGCCGGCGGGCCGTTCGCCCGACCATGGCCGGGTCCCAGTGGGCCGCCTCGAAGAGCACGTTCGTGGTGACGCCGGTGTCGACCTCGCTGGTCTCGCCGCCCATCACCGCCGCGAGCGAGATCGGCCCGGTGTCGTCGCAGATCACCATGTCGTCGGCGGTGAGCACCCGGCTGACACCGTCCAGGGTGGTCAGCTTCTCCCCCGGCTCGGCGCGACGGACCACCAGCGGCCCGGCGATCCGGTCGGCGTCGAAGGCGTGCATCGGCTGACCCAGCTCCAACATCACGTAGTTGGTGATGTCGACGGGCAGCGAGATGCTGCGGATGCCGGCGGTGACGAGCCGCTGGGCCATCCACGACGGCGTGGGCGCGGCCGGGTCGACGCCGCGCACCAGGCGAGCGGTGAACCGGTCGCAGCCGACCGTGTCGCGGACCTCCACCGGGTACGCCGGCGTCGGCGTTCCACCCGGGGCGGGCACCAGGGCCGGGTCGTGCAGCGGCACGTCGAACGCGTGCGACAGCTCCCGGGCCAGGCCGCGCAGGCTCAGCGCGTACCCCCGGTCCGGGGTGATCTCCAGCTCGAACACGACGTCGTCGAGGCCCACGACGGGCCGCGCGTCGTCACCGGGCTTGGCCGCGCCGTCCGGCGGCAGCACGATGATGCCCGAGTGGTCGTCGCCCAGGCCCAGTTCCTTGGCCGAGCAGATCATGCCGGCCGAGTTGTGCCCGTACGTCTTGCGCGCGCCGATCGCGAACCCGCCGGGCAGCACGCCGCCGGGCAGGATCACCACGACCCGGTCGCCGACGGCGAAGTTGCGCGCCCCGCAGACGATCTCCTGCGGCTCGCCGGTGCCGTTGGCGTCACCCACGTCCACCCGGCAGAACCGGATGGGCTTCTTGAAGCCGGTCAGCTCCTCGATCTCGCGTACCTCGCCGACGACGAGCTGACCGGTGACGCTCGCGCGCAGGTCCTGCACGGACTCGACCTCGATGCCGAGGTCGACCAGGGCCTGCTCCAGGTCGCCGGTGGGCAGGTCGGCGGGGAGGTCGACGTACTCCCGCAGCCAACTGACAGAAACTCGCATGACTTCAGACCACCGTTCCCGTGTCTCGTACCCGCATCGCCCTACGCCCCGGTCCCGAGCGCGCGGCTGAACCGCACGTCGCCCTCGAAGAGATGGCGGATGTCGCTGACTCCGTGCCGGACCATCAGGGTCCGGTCGATGCCCATGCCGAAGGCGAAGCCGGAGTAGACCTCCGGATCGACCCCGCAGGCGCGCAGCACCCGGGGGTTGACCATCCCGCAGCCACCCCACTCGACCCACTGCGGACCGTCGCGGTGCTCCGGGAACCACACGTCGAACTCCGCCGACGGCTCGGTGAACGGGAAGTAGTGCGGCCGCCACCGGGTCTTCGCCTCGGGGCCGAACATCGCCCGCGCGAAGTGGTCGAGGGTGCCCCGCAGGTGCGCCATCGTGATGCCCTTGTCGACCACCAGACCCTCGGCCTGGTGGAACACCGGGCTGTGGGTGGCGTCGATCTCGTCGGTGCGGTAGACGCGGCCGGGGACGATCACGTAGATCGGCGGCTTGCGGCTGAGCATGGTGCGGGTCTGCACCGTCGACGTGTGGGTTCGTAGAACAAGGCCGGAGCCCTCCGGCGCGATGTGGAACGTGTCCATCAGACCACGCGCCGGGTGGTCGGCGGGGATGTTCAACGCGTCGAAGTTGACCCACTCCAGGTCGACCTCGGGGCCCTCGGCCACCTCGTAGCCCATCCCGACGAACAGGTCGCTGATCGACTCCATCAGCGTGCTGAGCGGGTGCCGGGCGCCGCGGGGGCGCCGGGCGTACGGCAGCGTGACGTCCACCCGCTCCTCGACGAGCACCCGCGCCGCCTGCTCGCGCTCCACCACCTCGGCGCGGTCGGCGTACGCGGTCTCGATCGCCCGACGGGCCTCGTTGACCCGCTTGCCGGCGTCGGACTTCGCGGCCGGCGGCAACGCGCCGATCTCGCGGCGCGCGAGGGACACCGGAGACCGGTCACCGAGATGCGCGGGGCGCAGCGCGGTGAGCGCGTCCGGGTCGGCAGCCGCCGTGAACGCCTTCGTGGCGTCCGCGACGGCCTCGGCCAGGGCGGCGGGGTCGAGCAGGGCAACCTGCTTCGGGTCGTACGGATCGTTGCGGTAGCTCATGGCGTACGGGCACTCCCTCACGGCGGCGCCAGCCCGTCATCGGGGCGGCGAAGCGAGTCTACGGACGCGCGGCTGTGCCGCAGCCCGCCGGTAGGAGTTGCGCAGGGAGCAGGTCAGGCCCGCCGCCCGCCGACACCGGCGGGCTGGCTAAACGAACGCCGTGGCGCGTTCATGGACGGACGCTCTCCCCTGCTGTCAGTCGCGCCGGGTGCGGACACCCTCAGCGCTGTGCTCTCGCTGAAGCGTACAGGCAGACGGCCGCGGCGGCAGCCAGGTTGAGGCTCTCGGCGCGCCCGTACAGGGGGACCCGCACCCGGGCGTCGGCCGCGGCCGTCAACTTCTCGGGCAGCCCGTGCGCCTCCGAGCCGAACAGCCAGGCGGTGGGCCCGACGAGTCGGCCGTAGTCGGTCAGGTCGTCCAGGTCGCTGTCGCCGTACCCGGTGGTGGCGAAGATCGACAAACCGGCGGCCCGCAGCGCGTCGACCACCGCGACCGGATCGGACGCGCGGACCACGTCGACGTGGAACAGGCTGCCGGCGGAGGCGCGGACACACTTGCCGTTGTACGGGTCGACGGCGTCGCCGGCGAAGACCACCGCCCCCGCGCCCGCCGCGTCGGCGGTACGCAGCACGGTGCCGGCGTTACCGGGGTCGCGGATCTCGGCGAGAACCGCCACCAGCCGGGGAGCGCCCGCGAGCGCCTCCTCCAACGACACGTCCAGGTGCCGGCAGACGGCGACGAGCCCCTGTGGGGCGACCGTCTCGGCGAGCGCCGCGAGGGCGTCGTCGGTCACCTCGGAGACCGGCACGTCGGCCCGGGCCGCCGTGGCGGCCAGCTCCGGGTACCGATCCAGCGCGGTGGTCGTACCGAAAAGCTCGGTGACCACCCCCGGCCGCGCCAGGGCCTCGCGGACCGCCTGCGGGCCCTCGGCCAGGAACCGCCCGGCCGCGTCGCGGTCCCGGCGGCGTTGCAGGCGGCGGGCGGCGACAACCCTGGGGGTACGCGGGGTGAAGGCCATGGGGTTTGCTCCTCGGGCACGATCGAGGCGCCCCCCGGACGGCGGTGCCGACGCGGGAGACGCCTCGTTCTGGTGCGTGGGGATCAGGCGGCCTGAGCCGCCGCGCCGCCGGTGCCCTCGGCCGCGACCGCGGCCCGGGCCAGCTCGACGATCGCCGCGAAGGCGGCGGCGTCGTTGACGGCCAGGTCGGCCAGGATCTTGCGGTCGACCTCGATGCCGGCCAGACGCAGGCCCTGGATCAGGCGGTTGTAGGTCATCCCGTTGGCCCGGGCGCCCGCGTTGATCCGCTGGATCCACAGCTGCCGGAAGTCGCCCTTGCGGTCACGACGGTCCCGGTAGGCGTACTGCATCGAGTGCAGCACCTGCTCCTTGGCCTTGCGGTACAGCCGGGAGCGCTGGCCGCGGTAACCACTCGCGGTCTCCAGCAGGGTACGACGCTTCTTCTGGGCATTCACAGCCCGCTTGACGCGTGCCATCTCAACTCCTTCTTACGTAAAGGTGGCGCGCGTCAGCGGCCGAGCAGCTTCTTGATGCGCTTGACGTCGGCCTTGGCCAGCACGACCGTGCCGGTCAGCCGGCGGGTCTGGGTGGAGGGCTTCTTCTCCAGGTTGTGGCGCAGGCCGGCCTGCTGGGCAACGACCTTGCCCTTGCCGGTCAGCTTGACCCGCTTACCCATACCCGTGTGGCTCTTCATCTTCGGCATGTGGAACGTCTTCTCCCCTGTTACTCGCCGCTGGTGGCGGCGGTGCCGGTGTCGCCGGCTGCTGCGGTCTCGCCGACCGCCGCGGTCTCATCGGCTGCCGGAGCGGCGGACTCGTCCCCGGCCCGGTCCCGAGGCCCACCGCGCGACGCCGTGGCGGCGACCGCGGAGGCCTTGACGGCCCGGTGCGGAGCGAGAACCATGATCATGTTTCGGCCGTCCTGCTTGGGAGCGGCTTCGACGTATCCCAGATCCGTGATCTCGGACTCGAGCCGGCGCAGGAGCCGGTAACCCAGCTCCGGGCGGCTCTGCTCGCGACCGCGGAACATGATCGTCACCTTGACCTTGTCGCCCGCCTTGAGGAACCGCACCACGTGACCCTTCTTGGTCTCGTAGTCGTGCGGGTCGATCTTCGGCCGAAGCTTCATTTCCTTGATGACGGTCTGCTGCTGGTTACGCCGCGCTTCGCGCGCCTTCAGTGCGCTCTCGTACTTGAACTTGCCGAAGTCCATGAGCTTGCACACCGGCGGGCGCGCCATCGGCGCAACCTCGACCAGGTCCAGATCGACGTCCGCGGCCAGCTGAAGGGCGCGCTCCAGCGGGACGATGCCCACCTGCTCACCCTCTGGGCCGACCAGTCGGACCTCACGTGCCCGGATCTGCTCGTTCACGCGTGGTTCGACGCTGATGGGGCCTCCTCGAGTCGTTTCTGCTCAGGTGCCGACCCCCGCGGCTCCCGGATGGGAACCGACCTGGAAAACAGAAGGCCCCGGCGCATGCCAGGGCCTGCTCGACCGGTCGGCACGATCACAGGATCGCGCATCCGGGACCGGGACATGCCCGGAACCGGTGACCGGACCCGGCCACCGTGGCGGCGACTCGGGTGGGAGCAGGCGCTCCGCTTTCAAGGCTGCCTGCTCGCACGCGGAGACAGCCTGGTCGACTCGACAACACTACACCGCCGTACCGCCGACCCCCAAACCGGACACGACCTACGGGCGCGCCGCCGCGGGCGGCGAGGCCGCGGGCGGCGAGGCCGTGCGGCAGGCGGGCCGTACGGCAGGCGGCCGTGCGGCAGGCGGGCCGTACGGCAGGCGGGCCGTACGGCAGGGTCGGCGCTCGGTGAGGGCCGTGCGGCCGTCGAGAGCCGTGCGGCAGGGCCGGCGCTCCGTGAGGGCTCGACGGGCCTCAAGATCCGCGCAGTTTCAGGGAAGTTGCGGCATCTGGCCGCCGGGAGGCAGCAGTTTCGGGGAAGTTGCTGCCTCGGCGTGCGGCTTTCGGGCGCGGGCGGGGCGGAGGGAACGCTGCGGGTGCGGGCGGGGCGGGCAGGGCGGACGCGGCGCGGTGGCCGGCGGGGCTAACGCGATGCGGGCGGGCCGGTGGTGCGGCTGCCGGCGGGGCTAACGCGATGCGGGCGGGCCGGTGGTGCGGCTGCCGGCCGGGCGGACGCGATGCGGGCGGGCCGGTGGTGCGGCTGCCAGCCGGGCGGACGCGATGCGGGCGGGGCGGTGGTGCGGCTGCCGGCCGGGCGGACGCGGTGCGGGCGGGTGCGGGTGCTCAGCTGCCGACGGCGCGTTCGGCGAGGCGGGCCTGGTGGGCCTCGTGCAGCCGGCGCAGGGCGCGCACCCCGTCGACGGCCAACTCCTTGTCGGCCGCCTGAAGAGCGATCAACGGCAGCAGGTCGTCGTCGTGCAGTTCCAGGCTGGCCCAGGGCGCTCCGCGGTCGAAGCGGACACCCCGGACGACCTCCCAGGGCAGCTCGTAGGAGCTGATCACGTTCCGCACCCGGATGCGCCGCTCGTCCGCTTCGATGCGCGGGCGGGTGAACAGCAGGAAGCCCAGTGCCCCGAAGACGCCGAGGCCGATCATGGCGATCTGGTCACCGCGCTGGAAGCTGCCGTACCCGTCGCCGGTCGGCCCGGTCAGCGAGGTGGCGACCAGGGCGAACACCACCACCAGCACGATCGCCGCGGACCAGCACACCACCCGGATGCGGCGGGGCTTGAGGCGGACCAGCTCGGTGTCACTCACTCTCCCAGTCTGCCACTCACGTCCGCTCCACCCGCGCACCACCCGCCGAGGCGCCACGGTGATCCACACGAGCTCAGCGAAATGGGGGTGACCCGCGCGGGCAGACACCCCCATTTCGGCGAACTCGGGTGGATCAATACCCGTCAGAGTCGGCAGGCGTGGATGTTGGTGACCAGGATGGCGCGGGCGCCCAGGTCGTACAGCTCATCCATGATCCGGTGCACGTCGTCGCTGAGGACCATGGCCTGCACGGCCACCCAGCCCTCGCGGTGCAGCGGCGAGACGGTGGGCGACTCGATGCCGGGGGTCAATCCGCTGGCCCGGTCCAGCAGACCGGCCGGCACGTCGTAGGCGAGCATCACGTAACGGCGGGCCACCAGCACGCCGTGCAGGCGGCGCAGCAGCTGCTCGGCCTGCGCGTGGGCCGGCGCGCCGGCACGGCGCACCAGCACCGCCGACGAGAGCAGCAGCGGCTCGCCGAACACCACGAGGCCCGCCTGACGCAGCGTCGCGCCGGTCTCCACCACGTCCGCGATCACGTCGGCGACCCCGAGGCGTACGGCGTTCTCCACGGCGCCGTCGAGGCGGATGACCTCGGCCTTGACGCCCGCCTCGTCGAGGTGCCGCTCGACGAGCCCCGGGTACGCGGTGGCGATCCGGTGCCCGCCCAACTGCTGGACGGAGTCGATGTCGTCGGGGCGGGCGGCGAAACGGAAGGTGGCCCGGCCGAAGGCGAGGTCGACGACCTCCTCGGCGGGCGCGGCGGAGTCGATCAGCAGATCGCGGCCGGTGATGCCGAGGTCGAGGTCACCGGAGCCGACGTAGGTGGCGATGTCCTTGGGACGCAGGTAGAAGAATTCGACGTCGTTGCCCTCGTCGCGGCAGACGAGGTCCTTGGGATCGGTGCGCTGGCGGTAGCCCGCCTCGCGCAGCATCTGGGCGGCCGGCTCGGCCAGGGTGCCCTTGTTGGGGATGGCGACACGCAGCATGACGGAGTGCTCCTTCGATCGAATCTGATCAACGACGGGGCGCACTCACAGATGTCGGTAGACGTCCTTGAGCTCGAGACCGCTGGCGAGCATCAGCACCTGGACCTGGTAGAGCAGCTGAGAGATCTCCTCGGCGGTGCGCTCGGGCCCCTCGTGCTCGGCGGCCATCCACGACTCGGCCGCCTCCTCGACGACCTTCTTGCCGATGAAGTGCACGCCCTTGTCCAGAGCGGCGACGGTGCCCGAGCCCGGGGTGCCGGCGGCGGCCTTGGCCTGCAGCTCGGCGAACAACTCCTCGAACGTCTTCACGGGATGCGATTCTTCCAGCCGCCGGGCCGCCACCGGACGTCCGGGTCCGGCCGAACCCAGCAGGCGGACACTTCCCCGTCATCGCGGTGGGAAGATCTTCGATCGATGCCCGTGGACCTCTACGCTGTCCGCCATGGCCAGCCGTTCACGTCTTCTCGCGCTCACCCTCGTCGGCGCCGTCGTCGGCGCCATCGCCGGTTGCGCGCCACAGGACGAACCGACCCCCACCGTCACCGCCGCGCCGTCCTGCGCCAAGGACAGCCTGCCCACCCGTACGCCGGGCAAGCTCACCATCGCCACCGACCAGCCGGCGTACGAGCCGTGGTTCCGGCAGGACAAGCCGGAGAACGGCGAGGGCTTCGAGGCCGCCGTCGCGTACGCGGTGGCCGAGAAGCTGGGCTACGCCCGGGGTGACGTCACCTGGACGCGGGTGAAGTTCGACACCGCGATCGCGCCCGGGGAGAAGACCTTCGACTTCGACATCAACCAGTTCTCGGTCACCGACGAGCGCAAGCAGGCGGTGGACTTCTCCGCGCCGTACTACCTGGTGCGGCAGACGGTCATCGCGCTCAAGTCGTCGAAGATCGCCGGCAAGAAGACGGTGGCCGACCTGAAGGGCGCCAAGCTCGGCGCCCAGGTCGGCACGACCAGCTACCAGGCGATCACCGACGTCATCAAGCCGACCGCGAAGCCGCAGGTCTACAACAGCAACGACGACGCCAAGAAGGCCCTGCAGAACGGGCAGATCGACGGTCTCGTCGTGGACCTGCCGACGGCCTTCTACATCACCGGCGCGGAGGTCACCGACGCGGTGATCGTCGGCCAGGTGCCGCGCGTCGGCGTGCCGGAGGTGTTCGGGCTGCTGCTGGACAAGAACTCGCCGCTGACCCGCTGTGTGAGCGACGCGGTCGGTCAGCTCGGCGAGGCGGGCACGCTGAAGGAGCTGGAGCAGAAGTGGCTCGCGCAGGTGGCGGGCGCGGCCGAGCTGACGTGACGCCGCGGGGCGACACCACTTCCGTAGCGCCACGGGAACACACTCCCTCGGCGGCGCAGGCGCGGCGGGCGGCGTACCGGCGTCGACAGACCGTCTACAGCGTGCTGGTCGCGGCCTCCTCCACGGCGGCGCTCGGCACCCTGCTGGTCGTCGCGGTGACCGGCGCGCCGGGCTGGGACCGGGTACGGCACTCGTTCCTGGACCCGAGGATCGCCGCCGACGCGCTGCCGGCCGTGCTGGACGGGCTGTGGCTCAACGTACGGCTGCTGGTCTGCTGCGCGGCCGGGGCGCTGCTGCTCGGGCTGGCGATCGCCGTGCTGCGGACGCTGCGCGGCCCGGTCTTCTTCCCGGTCCGCGCGCTGGCCGCCGGCTACACGTACACGTTCCGGGGCCTCCCGCTGATCATCGTGCTCTACCTGCTCACCCTGGGTGTGCCCGGCCTGCGGTTGCAGGGCATGCCGTCGGTGCTGGTGCTGGGCGGGCTCGCGCTGGTGCTCACCTACAGCGGCTACCTCGCCGAGGTGTTCCGGGCGGGCATCGAGTCGGTGCACCCCAGTCAACTCGCCGCCGCCCGATCGCTGGGCCTGACTTACCGGCAGACGATGCGGCACGTGGTGCTGCCGCAGGCCGTCCGTCGGGTGGCGCCACCACTGCTCAACGACGTGGCGGCGCTGCAGAAGGACGTCGGGCTGGTCTCGCTCGCCGGCCCGATCGACGCGGTCCGGGCCGCCCAGATCGCCACCGCGCAGACGTTCAACTACACGCCGTACATCGTGGCGGGCGTGCTGTTCGTGCTGCTCGCGATCCCGCTGATCGCGGTCACCGACTGGGTGACGCTGCGCTCGGCCCGCCGCCAGTCGGGAGGCTGACCATGACGCTGCTGCGCTGCCGTGGGCTGCGCAAGGAGTTCGCCGGCCACGTCGTGCTGGACGGGCTCGACCTGACCGTCGCCGAGCACCGGGTGGTGGCCCTGATCGGGGCGTCCGGGTCGGGCAAGTCCACCCTCCTGCGGTGCGTGAGCCTTCTCGACGAGGTGGACGACGGCACGATCGAGCTGGACGGGGAGGACATCTCCGACCCTCGGGTCGACGCCGACCGGGTACGCCGGCGGATCGGCATGGTGTTCCAGGCGTACAACCTGTTTCCGCACCTGAGCGTGCTGGACAACATCACCCTCGCGCCCCGGCGCGTGCACCGGCGGTCCCGCGCCGAGGCCGAGGCCCAGGCCCGCGACCTGCTCGACCGGGTGGGGCTGGGCGCGAAGGCGCACGCCTATCCGGACGGCCTCTCCGGCGGGCAGCAGCAGCGGGTGGCGATCGTCCGGGCGCTGGCGAACTCGCCCCGGCTGATGCTGCTCGACGAGGTCACCTCGGCGCTGGACCCGGAACTCGTCGGCGAGGTGCTGACGATGATCCGGGACCTGAAGACGGACGGGATGACCATGGTGCTGGCCACCCACGAGATGGGCTTCGCCCGGGAGGTCGCCGACGAGGTGTGCTTCCTCGACGCGGGGCGCGTCATCGAGAGCGGGCCGCCGGAGCAGGTGCTCGGCGAGCCGACGCAGCCCCGTACCCGGCAGTTCCTGCGCCGGATCATCGAGGCCGGCCGGCTCTGAGACAGGCCGGCCGCGACGCGCCGGCCACCGACGGGCGCGTCAGCCGCCGAAGCCCACCCGCTGGGCGTTGCCGGCGGCCACGGTGCGCACGGCCAGCGCGGCGTCGAGCGCCGCGACGGTCGCCGCCCAGCCCTTGTCCTCCGCCGAGCCGGGCAGTCCGGCCCGGTCCCGGGCCTGCTCGATGGTCTCCACGGTGAGCACACCGTGCGCGACGGGCTTGCCCTCGTCCAGCGCCACCCGCGTCAGACCGTCGGTGACCGACCGGCACACGTAGTCGAAGTGGGCGGTCGCGCCCCGGACGACCACGCCGAGCGCGACCACCACGTCGCAGCGGCGTGCGAGGGCCTGGGCGACGACGGGCAGCTCGACCGAGCCGGCGACACGGGCGACCACGGATCGCGCGCCGCACGCCTCGGCGGCGGCGACCGCGCGCTCCAGCATGTGGTCGGTCAGGTCGCCGTGCCACCGCGCGGCCACCACGCCGACGGTCAGCCCCGCGGCGTCCACCGCGTCGACTCCCGGCTCACCGAATCCCGCCATCGTCATGCTCCGATCTCGTCGTTGGCGACGGGACGCCCCAGCGGCGCCTCGGACACCTCGTCCAACTCGTCCAGCAGGTGACCCATCCGGTCCCGCTTGGTGCGCAGGTAGCGCAGGTTCTCCGGGTGCGCGCCGGCCGGCAGGCTCTCGCGGCCGGTGATGGTGAGCCCGTAGCCCTCCAGCCCGGCCCGCTTGGCCGGGTTGTTGGTCAGCAGCCGCATCGAGCGCACGCCCAGGTCGTACAGGATCTGCGCGCCGGTGCCGTAGTCGCGGGCGTCGGCCGGCAGGCCCAGGTCGAGGTTGGCGTCGACGGTGTCGCGGCCCTGGTCCTGCAACTGGTACGCCTGGAGCTTGTGCAGCAGCCCGATGCCGCGTCCCTCGTGGCCGCGCACGTAGAGCACCACGCCCCGGCCCTCGCGGGCGACCCGGGCCAGCGCGGCGTCCAACTGCGGCCCGCAGTCGCAACGCAGCGAGCCGAACACGTCCCCGGTCAGGCACTCGGAGTGCACCCGTACCAGCACGTCCCGGCCGTCGCCGAGGTCTCCGATGACCATCGCGACGTGCTCGGCCGGGTCGTGCTCGGCGCGGTAACCCAGCGCGCGGAACACCCCGTGCCGGGTGGGCATCCGGGCCTCGGCCACCATCTCGACCTGCTTCTCGGTACGCCGCCGGTAGGCGATCAGGTCGGCGATGGTGATCAGCACGAGGCCGTGTTCGGCGGCGAACTTCTCCAGGTCCGGCAACCGCATCATGGTGCCGTCGTCGTTGACCAGCTCGCAGAGCACGCCCGCCGGACGCAGCCCGGCGAGCCGGGTCAGGTCGATCGCCGCCTCGGTGTGTCCGGGCCGGCGCAGCACCCCACCCTCACGGGCGCGCAGCGGCACCACGTGCCCGGGACGCGCCAGATCCGTCGGGTCGGTGGCGGCGTCGGCGAGCAGCCGGATGGTGTGCGCGCGGTCGGCCGCCGAGATGCCGGTGCTGACCCCCTCCCGGGCGTCGACGGTCACCGTGTACGCGGTGCCACGCCGGTCCTGGTTGGTGTGGTGCATGGGCGGCAGGTCGAGGCGGTCGGCCTCGCTCTCGGTCAACGGCACGCAGACGTACCCCGAGGTGTAGCGCACCATGAACGCCATCAGCTCCGGCGTGGCCAGCTCGGCCGCGAAGATCAGGTCGCCCTCGTTCTCCCGGTCGGCGTCGTCGACCACGACGACCGGCCGTCCGGCCGCGATCTCGGCGATCGCCTGCTCGATGTCGGCGAAGCTGCTCATGCGACGGCCTCCGTGTAGGTGGGCGGGAGCGTGGCGGCCGGACGGGTGGCGCGCGACGTGTGCCACCAGGCGGCGAAGCCCCAGGCGCAGAGGGCGCCGTAGATCAGGTACATGGCCGCCGACGGGTAGAACCCGCCTTGCAGCAGCAGCGGCACGCCGACGGCGTCCACCGCGATCCACACCAGCCAGAACTCGACCCAGCCGCGGGCCATGCCGTAGGTGGCGAGCAGACTGCCGGTGAGGATCCAGGCGTCCGGCAGCGGACCCCAGGAGCCCAGCGCCTTGAGCAGCGGGTACGCCGCGGCGGTGCCGACGACGGCGGCCAGCAGCAGGGCGAGCCGTTCCCGCCCGGTGGCCCAGCGTGGCAGGACGGCGGCGTGCTGCGCGTCGGCCCGTCGGTTGCGCTGCCAGCGCCACCAGCCGTAGACGCTCACCGCGAAGAAGAAGACCTGCCGCCCGGCCTGCCCGTACAGGTCGTGGGCCTGCGGGGTGGCGAACACCCCGCCGAGGAAGACGGTGAAGAGCAGCGCGTTTCCGATCATGCCGACCGGCCAGGCCCAGACCAGCCGGCGCAGCCCGAGCAGCGCCGAGATCAGGCCGAACGCGTTGCCGACGATCTCCCGGATCAGCACCGGCGAACCGGCCACCTGCACCTGGGCGTCGAGGAGCCAGCCGAGGGCGCCCATCAGGCCACCTCGCCGGTCTCGGCGAGCCGACTGCCCAGCAGCCGCTCGACGTACTTGGCCACCACGTCGACCTCGAGGTTGACCGGGTCGCCGACGCTCTTCGCGCCGAGGGTGGTGAGCTTGAGGGTGGTCGGGATCAGCCCCACGGCGAACTCGTCGACGCCGACGGCCGCCACGGTCAGCGACACGCCGTCGATGGTGATCGAGCCCTTCTCCACCACGTAGCGCGACAGGTCGGCGGGGAGCCGGAACCGCACGGTCTCCCACTGCTCGGCCGGTTCGCGCGAGAGCAGTTCGCCGACGCCGTCGACGTGCCCCTGGACGAGGTGCCCACCGAGGCGGCTGCCCAGGGCGGCGGCCCGTTCCAGGTTGACCGGGTCGCCCGGGCGCAGCGCGCCCAGCGCGGAGCGGCGCAGGGTCTCGCCCATGACGTCGGCGGTGAAGACGCCGTCCGCCGCGTCCACGACGGTCAGGCAGACACCGTTCACGGCGATGGAATCACCGTGGCGGGCGTCGGAGGTGACCAGCGGGCCACGCACGGCGATCAGCGCGGAATCGCCCGCCGTGGCGGTGACGCGCACGATCTCGCCCAATTCCTCGACAATGCCGGTGAACATGTCAGCCCTCCCTCTTTCGGGGCAAAGCGGTGATCCGGAGATCCGGACCGACCTGCGTAACGTCGACGAGCTCCAGATCGATGGCCTCAGCGATGGTCGTCACTCCCGCGTCGACAAGCGCGGCGGGACCGGCGCCGAGCAACCGCGGCGCGACGTACCCGACGATCTTGTCCACCAGGCCGGCGGCCAGGAAGGCGCCGGCCAGCCGCGGCCCGCCCTCCAGCAGCACCGCGCGGACGCCGCGCTGGTGCAGCGCCGCGAGCAGCGCCGGCAGGTCGACCCGGCCGTCCGGGCCCGCGCCGACCTCGGCGGCGGTCGCGATCCACGTCCGCGCGGCGCCGTCGCGGACCCGGGCGTCCACCGGGGTACGCCCCGAGCTGTCCACCACGACCCGCAGCGGCTGCCGGATGGCCAGGCTGCCGTCGCGCAGGTTGCGGGCGGTCAGGCGCGGATCGTCGGCGAGCACGGTGCCCACCCCGGCGATGACCGCGTCGACAGTGCCGCGCAGCGCGTGCACGTCGATCCGGGCCGCCTCCGAGGTGATCCACATGCTGGTGCCGTCCTCGGCGGCGGAGCGCCCGTCCAGGGTGGCGGCGTACTTCCAGATGACGTACGGCCAGCCCCGGCGCATCGAGGTCAACCAGGCCACGTTGCCGGCCTCGGCCTCGTCGCCGCGTACCCCCAGATCGACCTGGACCCCGGCGGAGCGCAACGTGGCGGCGCCGCCGGTGGCCACCGGGTTGGGGTCGGGTACGGCGATGACCACCCGGGCCACGCCGGCCTGGACCAGCGCGGTGCTACAGGGGCCGGTGCGGCCCGTGTGGTCGCAGGGTTCCAGAGTGACGACCGCGGTGCCGCCCTTGGCGCGCCGGCCGGCCTGGGCCAGCGCGACGATCTCGGCGTGCGGTCCGCCCGCGTAGGCGTGGAAGCCCTCCCCCACGACCTGGCCGTCCGCGTCGAGCAGCACGCACCCGACCACGGGGTTGGGGCTGGTGGTGCCGAGCCCGCGCGCCGCCAGCTCGATCGCACGCCGCATCGCCTCGTCGACGGAGACGCTGGCCATCGCCCTGTCCTGCCCTCTCACTCGCCTCATCGCGCGGGCGGTCAGGGAGGCGGCATCGGACCGCGGGCAGGCGGCGGCGGATTCCGGGTACGGCGCAGCCGCCCCGGGAGGGCGGCACGGCACGCTGAGGCCAGCGGCCGGCTCGGACCCGTCCGTCCCGCGCGCTGTCTCCCATCCGGACTTTCTGGGCGCGGACGAGCCGCACCCAACCGTCGGCCCCGGATTTTCACCAGGTCCACCGGGCGGCAGAGCCGTCCGGGTCGCGGGCTGACCACGGTTGGACCGTGGATCACCGCCGGTTCGGAATTTCACCGAGTCCCGCCAGCGCGTGGTGGGTACTTCGCAGTCTTACACGCCGAACCCGGCGTGTCGTTACTCAGGCGAGCTACTTCACAGCGGGATCACGCCTCAGGTGACGCCGCGCCGCCGGTCCACCGCGACGTACGACCCCGGTTGGCTCTTGGCGACCGTCTTCATCTCCGAGGCCACCGCGATCGCCTCGAGCGGGTCGGTGAACCGCTTGCCGGCGTCGGACAGCGAGACGCCGATCGAGAGGGTGACCAGGGCGGCGCGGCGGATGTTGCCGCGCCGGTCCTTCAGCTCGACGAAGCCGCGCTCACGGTCGGTCGCGTCGTAGAGCGTGTCGGCGGACTTCTCGAAGTCGACCACCGCCCGGGAGGTGAGCGGGCGGACCTGGTCGGGCGCGCAGACGATCACGAAGTCGTCGCCGCCGACGTGGCCGAGGAAGGCCGGCGGCAGGCCCACCGCCACCACGGCCCGGTGCAGGCTGCGGGCCAGCGCGGAGATGAAGTCGTCGCCCCGGACGAAGCCGTACCGGTCGTTGACGCTCTTGAACCGGTCGATGTCGATGTAGCCGACCGCGTAGTCCACCCCCTGCCGGACCCGGTCGCTGATCTCCCGCCGGATGCGGCTGTTGCCGGGCAGTCCGGTGAGCGGGGAGACCTCCCGGAACTCCTTGTTGCGTCGCAGCGTCGAGGAGACCCGAGCCACCAGCTCGGCGGTGTCGAACGGTTTGACCAGGTAGTCGTCCGCGCCCGCGCTGAGTCCGTGGACCTTGTCCACGGTCATCCCCTTGGCCGTCAGCATGATCACCGGTAGGGCGGAGGTCATCGGGTCGGCGCGCAGCCGCCGGGTCAGCTCCAGCCCGTCGATCCGGGGCATCATGAGGTCGACCACCGCGAGGTCGGGCCGCTGGCGCTCGATGACCTCCAGGGCCTCCTGACCGTCGCTGGCGTGGATCACGTCGAAACCGTGCAACCGCAGGTTGAACTCGACGAACCGGGCGATGTCCTCGTCGTCGTCGACGACGAGGATGACGTCCTTGCGGTCGGCCTCGGGCTCCATCTCAGGCCTCGGGCGCCGCGCGTTCCGCCAGCGCCCGCAGGTGCCGTACCGCCTCCGCCGGGTCGGCGGCGCCGTAGACGGCGGTGCCGGCCACGAACGCGTCGGCGCCGGCCGCCGCCGCCTGCTCGATGGTGTCGGCGGCGATCCCGCCGTCCACCTCGATGCGCAGTTCCAGGTGCCCGGCGTTCACGTGCCGGCGGGCGGCGCGGACCTTGTCCAACAACTGCGGGATGAACCGCTGCCCGCCGAAGCCCGCCTTGATCGTCATGATCAACAGGGTGTCGAAGCTGGGCAGCAGGTCCAGGTACGGCTCGATCGGGGTGTCCCGGTCGATGGCCAGTCCCGCCTTCGCGCCGGCCGAGCGCAGGTCCTTGGCCAGCGCCACCGGGTCGTCGGACGCCTCGGCGTGGAACGTGACGTTGTACGCCCCGGCGTCGGCGTACCCGGGAGCCCACCGACGCGGGTCGTCGATCATCAGGTGCACGTCGAACGGCATCGTGGTGGCGGCCCGCAGGCTCTGCACCACGGGCAGCCCGATGGTCAGGTTGGGCACGAAGTGGTTGTCCATCACGTCCACGTGCAACCAGTCCGCGGCGTCCTCGACGGCACGGACCTCTTCGGCGAGGCGAGCGAAATCGGCGGCCAGGATGCTCGGCGCGACGATTGGCGGCGGTACGGTCACGGGGCCAGTGTACGAACGCGGCCACCCGCCGCCCGCAGCACCGCACCAACTCCGACACGCTGTGATCCAGCAGTGACCAGTAGTGCAGAATTAGCCGGTCCGGACGCTCGAATCCGGACGAACAGACATCAGTGGCTGGCCGATCGACCCAAACGCGACGACACTCCAAGCGGGACGGTGCCGTAGGCTGCACGCCCGCCGGGGTCGCGCCGCGGGGCGCGGCGACCGGTCGCCAGCTCCCGGGAGGGCGGACGATGCGACGGTGGCTTGCAGCGCTGGCGCTGGTCGGCGTCACGACGATGCTGCTGTCCGGCTGCGCGCCGGCACGAGGCGCGGACGGTGATCTCACCGACGACTGGCCGGAACTGCGGGTGCCCCGACCGTTCACCCCGGCCACCGACACCTGCCTGCCTCGGATCACCGCGGTCGTGCAGGCCAGCACGTACGAGACCGTGGACTGCGCCCGCAGCCACCTCGCCGAGGCGATCCACGTCGGCACGTTCACCGGGCCGGCCGCGCGGGCCGGCGCCCGGCCGGGCCCGGGTTCGACCGCGCTGCGCGCGGCCCGCGCCGAGTGCGACCAGCGGGCCCGGGACGTGCTCGGCGGCGACTGGCACACGGCCCGGCTCACCCTGACGCTCTCGCTGCCCTCGGCGCCGGCGTGGACCGGGGGCGCGCGCTGGTTCCGCTGCGACCTCAGCGAGACCGACAGCATCGACAACACCCGCCCCGTGAACCGCGTCGGCAGCCTTCGTGGCGCGCTGATCGGCGACAGTCCGCTGACCCACCGCTGTTTCGATCCCAAGCTGATCGGCGACAACCTCAACTACATGGCCCCGGTGCTCTGCACCGAGCCGCACCGCGCCGAGTTCGTCGGCGTCTACGAGGAGAAGGACATGAGCTGGGCGGCCTTCGCCCGCGCGGGCGAGCAGGCGCACCGGCGCTGCATGGCGCTGATCGCCACGTACGTGGCCGTACCCAACAACGACGAACTGCCGTACCGGGCCGGGTCCATCTACTACCCACCGTCGCAACGGGAGTGGGAGGAGGGCGACCGCGGGGTGCGCTGTTTCCTGTGGAGCGACGACCGCAAACTCACCCGATCGATGCGCGGCGCCGGCCCCGAGGGACTACCGGCGATCTGAGCTACGGTGCCGTATGCTGCTGCGCCGTGGCGTTACCGGCCGGCTGGAGGTCGACCGGAGGTCACCGGCGGCGGGAGGTCGAAGATGCGACGGTGGTTGACGGCGGTTGCCGGGGGCGCGGCAATCGCCCTGGCCCTCACCGGCTGCGGCGCGCCCGCCGGCGTGGACCGGAACCTCACCGACGACTGGCCGGCGCCCGTGGCGGCACAGCAGTTCGTCCCCGAAGCGGGTGTCTGCCACCACTCCTCCCAGCAGGTCGGCTTCCTGAGCGGCTACAACCCCATGGAGTGCAGCGAGGCGCACCGGGTGGAGACCATCCACGTCGGCACGCTCACCGGTCCCGGCGCCCAGCGCGGCACCACGCCGCCCCCCGGCTCCGAGGGCATGCGCGCCGCGCAGGCCGGCTGCGAGAAGGAGGTCACCAAGGCGGTCGGCGGCGACTGGCGTTCCGGACGCCTCGGGCTGACCGTCGTGCTGCCGTCGGCGCCCGCCTGGGCCGGCGGCGCCCGCTGGTACCGCTGCGACGTCACCGAGATCGCCAGCATCGACGACACCGCCGTCGACCTGCGCACCGGCAGTCTGCGGGGCGCGCTGACCGGCGCGGCCCCGCTGGCCTACCGCTGCTTCAACCCGAAGCTGGTCAAGGACGACATCGAGGCGATGGTGCCGGTGTCCTGCACGGCCAAGCACCACGCCGAGTTCGTCGGCATCTGGCAGGCCCCGGACATCAGCTACGCGGAGTTCAACCGCACCACCAAGCGCACCCACCGGGCCTGCCAGTCGGCCACCGCCAAGTACGCCAAGGTGCCGGACGACTCCAAGCTCGACTTCCGCGCCGGGACGATCTACTACCAGCCGTACGAGCAGGAGTGGAAGAACGGCAACCGCGGAGTGCAGTGCTTTCTCTGGATCAGCGACCGGAACCTGACGCGCTCGATGCGCAACGCCGGCACCAAGGGCCTCCCGGTCACCTGACCCCGAACACGGACACCGCGCCTGGCCGAGGTCGGCCGGGCGCGGTGTCGTCTTCGGCCGCTGTCAGCCCTTGCGCAGGACGGCGAGGAACATCGCGTCGGTGCCGTGCCGGTGCGGCCACAGCTGCACGGTCGGGCCGTCACCCAGGCCGGGCATGCCGGCCGGCAGCAACGGTCGGGCGTCGACGAAGTCCACCGCCACACCGCTGCGGCGGGCCGCCTCGGTGACCGTCACGTGCGTCTCCACGGTGTGCGGCGAGCAGGTCACGTAGGCGACCAGACCGCCCGGCCGGACCGCCCGCAGCGCGGCGCCGAGCAGCTCGCGTTGCAGCCGGGTCAGCGGCGGCAGGTCCGACGGCTGCCGCCGCCAGCGCGATTCGGGACGCCGGCGCAGCGAGCCCAGCCCGGTGCACGGCGCGTCCACCAGCACCCGGTCGAAGTGCCCCTCCGGCAGCTTCGGGTCCGCGCCGACCTCACGGCCGTCCATGGCGAGCACGGTGACCGGCAGGCCTCGGGTCGCCTGGGACACCAGCCGGGCCCGGTGCTCGGCCACCTCCACGGCGGTCAGGCGGGCGCCGCGCTGCGCGGCCAGCGCGCCGAGCAGCCCGGCCTTGCCGCCGGGACCGGCGCACAGGTCCAGCCAACGCCCGTCCGGGCCGTCCAGCGGCGCGTCGGCGAGCGCGGCGGCCACCAGTTGGGAGCCCTCGTCCTGGACGTGGGCGCGGCCGTCGGCCACCGCCGGCACGTCGCCGGGCGCGCCGCCAGGCAGATAGACGGCGTACGGGGAGAAGGCGCCGGGCGCCCCGCCGACCGCGTCGGCCAGCTCGACCGGGTCGATCAACCCGGGCCGGGCGCACAGGTGCACCGGGGGACGCTCGTTGTCCTCGATGAGGAGCCGGGCGGTCTCGCCCAGGTCACCGCCGAGCGCCTCGGAGAAGGCCCGCACGATCCACTGCGGGTGGCTGTAGGCCAGCGCCAGGTGCCCGACCGGGTCGGTCTCCAGCGGCGGCGCGAGTTTGGCCACCCACGCGTCGATGTCACGGGTCGACACCTCGCGCAGCACCGCGTTGGCTAACCCGGCGGCGCCCGGCGCGACCGAGCGGACCAGGTCCACGGTCGACGACACGGCCGCGTGCGGGGGCACCCGCGTGTGCAGGAGCTGGTACGCCCCGATCCGCAGCGCGTCGCGTGCCGGCGGGTCGATCCGGGCCACGTCCCGGCCGGCCGCGTCGCTGAGGATCGCGTCCAGCGTGCCCAGGTGACGCAGCGTGCCGTAGGTCAGCTCGGTGGCGAAGGCGGCGTCGCGGCCGTACAACCCCTCCTCGCGCAGGATGGTGGGCAGCACCAGGTTGGCGAAGGCGTCGTCGCGGTGCACGGCGGCCACCGCCTCGTACGCCGCGCGTCGCGGCCGGTCCAGCGGCGGCCGCGACGGCCGGCGGTCGCCACCACGGCCGGTCGACGGACCGCCCCGGTACGGACGCGTCCCCTCCGGGGCCGTCACGCGAGACCCTCGCCGGCGCTGACGCGGACGCCGCGCGCCCAGTCGGTGGCCGCCATGGCCCGCTTGCCCGCGGCGCGGACCTCGCCCAGGCGCACCGGCGCGGTGGCCGTACCGGCCAGCACCCGGGTCTTCTCCACCAGCAACTCCCCCGGTTTCAGGTCCGGGCCGTCGGCCACCGGAACGACCGGACCGAGCTTCACCCGCTCGTCCCGGAAGGTCGTCCACGCGCCGGGCGCCGGAGTGCAGGCGCGGATGCGCCGGTCCACGGCGAAGGCCGGGTCGGCCCAGCGGACCCGGGCGTCCTCCACGGTCAGCTTGGGTGCCAGGGACACCCCGTCGGCCGGCTGCGGCTCGGCGCGGGCGGTGCCGTCGGCGATCGCGTCGAGCACGGCCACGAGCAGCCCCGCGCCGCTGTCGGCGAGGCGTTCCAGCAGGTCGCCGGAGGTGTCACCGGGACGGATCTCGTCGGTCAGGGTGCCGTAGACGGGGCCGGTGTCCAGGCCCTGCTCCAGCTGGAAGACGCTGGCCCCGGTCAGCTCGTCGCCGTGCAGCACCGCGTGCTGCACGGGCGCTGCACCCCGCCAGGCCGGAAGCAGCGAGAAATGCAGGTTGATCCAGCCGTGACGGGGGATCTCCAGCGCGGACGGCGGCACCAGCGCGCCGTAGGCCACCACCGGCACGCAGTCCGGCGACAGCGCGCGCAGCCGGTCGAGGAACTCCGGGTCGCGGGGGCGGGCCGGCGTGAGCACCTCCACGCCGTGCTCGTCGGCCCACGCGCCGACCGGCGAGCGGGACAGGCCCCTGCCCCGTCCGGCGGGCGCGTCGGGCCGGGTGATGACGGCGACCAGCTCGTGTCGGGACGCCGCGACGGCGGCCAGGGCGGGTACGGCCACCGCCGGCGTGCCGGCGAAGATCACGCGCATCCGGGTCACCGACCCAGACCGAAGGGGCTGCCACCGGCGTGCGGGTTGACCTTGACGACCGGCGGCGCGGCCGGGTCGTACCACTCGGCCTGGCGGATCGCCTTCATGGCCTCCTTGCGACCGGCGGAGTCCAGCCGGTCGAGGAAGAGCACGCCGTCGAGGTGGTCGGTCTCGTGCTGCACGCAGCGGGCCATCAGCCCGGTGCCGACGATCTGCAGCGGGTCGCCGTAGCCGTTGAAGCCCTTGGCGATGACGTTCTGCCGACGCTTGGTGTCGAAGTACAGCCCGGGAATGGACAGGCAGCCCTCCGGGCCGTCCTGCTCCTCCTCGTCGGGGAACTCCAACACCGGGTTGACCAGGTGCCCGAGCACGTCGTCGACGTCGAAGGTGAACACCCGCAGGCTCACGCCGAGTTGCGGCGCGGCCAGGCCGGCGCCGTTCTGCCCCCGCATCGTGTCGGTGAGGTCGGCGATGAGCCTACGCAGCTCGACATCGAAGTCGACCACCGGATCGGCCGGCGTGCGCAGCACCGGATCCCCAAACAGACGGATGGGCTGGACGGTCACGCGGGACGGCTCCTTCGTCGGACGGGCGGGCGGTGCCGTACCAGTCTACGGAGTGCCCGGCGGTACGCCGGCCGGCGTACCTCGATCGGCCACGGCCGGTGTGCCCAGCGTCACCAGCAGGCTCTCGTAGCCGCGCAGGGTCAGCCGGGTCCGGTGCCGGGGCGGCCCGGCCAGGGCCAGCTCGGGCAGCCGGCGCAGCAGCAGCGGGAACGCCAGCTGCGCCTCCAGTCGGGCAAGGCCGGCGCCGAGGCAGTAGTGCGGACCGGCGCCGAAGGACAGTGGGTGCGCCTGCTCACGGGTGGGATCGAAACGCTCCGGGTCGGTGAAGCGGCGGGGGTCGCGGTTGGCCGCGCCGAGCAGCAGCAGCGCCGTGCTGCCGGCCGGCAGGTCGAGCCCGCCGCAGCGCACCGGCGCCGTGCTGGTCCGGGTGGTCAGCTGCACCGGGGAGTCGTAGCGCAACAGCTCCTCGACGTACGCCGGGACGAACCCGGGGTCGGCGCGCAGCGCGGCGGCGGCCTCGGGGTGGCGCAGCAGCACGACCAGGCCGTTGCCGAGCAGATTGGTGGTGGTCTCGAAGCCGGCCACCAGCAGCACCACCAGGTTGGCCAGCAGTTCGTCGCCGGTGAGCCGCTCGCCGTCGGCGTCGTGGACCTGGACCAGCGCGGTGGTCAGATCGTCGGCCGGTTCCCGGCGGCGGGCGACGATCAGCTCGACGAAGTAGTCGCGCAGCTCGGCGGCGCCCGCGTCGGCGACGGCCAGCTCCTCGATGGTGATCTCCGGCTCCAGCACGCCGGTCAGGTCGCCGGCCCACCGGCGGAACAGCGGCCGGTCCTGCGCCGGCACGCCGAGCAGCGCGCAGATCACCCCGACCGGGAGCGGGTACGCGAAGTCGGCCAGCACGTCGACCGGCCGGCCGGCCTCGGCGCGCTCGATCATCGCGTCGAGCAACTCCTCGGCCTGTGCCCGCACCACGTCACGCATCCCGGCGATCCGGCGCGGACTGAACGCCCCGGCGGCGAGCCGACGCATCCGGCTGTGGTCGGGCGGGTTGGTCCGCAGCATGGACCGGGCGATCGACTTCATCGCCGGGCTCTGCCGCCAGTTCGGCCACACCTGGTCGCGCAGCGCGTCGTCGAGCACCCCGAGCCGGGGGTCGCGCAGCAGCTCGTCGACCTCCGGGTAGCCGGTCACCACGTACAGGCCGGGCAACGCCTCGACCACCGGGCCGTGCGAGCGCAGCCGCTCGTACGTCGGGTACGGATCGACGCGTCCCTGCGGCGACATGAGCAGTGTGAGCGCCTCGGCAGCCTCCATGGCCGGCCTCCCCGTCGATGCGTCCAAGGCTCCATCATCCCGGTGCCGCCGCCGGGAGGCATCCCCTGCCCGGCGCCCGTCAGCCCTGGGCGGTCGCCGCCGTGGCCAGCAGGGCGCGAACCCGCTCGGCGTCGGGATGGCCGAGGTCGTCGAGGATGCGCACCGCACGCCCCCAGGTGCGCACCGCGCCGACGGTGTCCCCCGACGCCTGCCGGCTCTCGCCGAGCCGGGAGAGCGTGTCCGCCTCGTCGTAACGGTCGCTGATCCGCCGGTAGAGCCGTAGCGCGCGCCCGTAACAGCGGATCGCCTCGGCGTGGTCACCCAGGCGGGCGTGGATGAAGCCGAGGCTGTCCCAGGTGTTCGCCTCACCGTGCCGGTCACCGGTACGGCGCAGCAACGTCAGCGCCTGCCCGCAGTGCGTGAGCGCCGGGGCGTACTCCCCCAGCTGGGCGTGCGCCCAGCCCACCGCGTTGCGGGCGCTCGCCTCCCCGGCGAGATGGCCGGCGTCGCGGTACAGCGCCAGCGCCCGCTGCCCGTGCTCCAGCGCCTCGGCGTGCCGGCCGAGGCCGTCGAGCATCGCCCCGAACGCCCGGTGGGTACGCGCCTGCCCGGTGTGGTCACCCAACGCCCCGAAGATCGCCAGCGCCTGCCGGTAGTTGGTCGCCGCCTCGTCCACCCGGCCCAGCCGGGACAGCACCCGGGCGAGGTCCCGGTGGGCGTTCGCCTGCCCGAGTCGGTCGCCCGCCCGGCGGGCCCCGGCCAGGGCGGTCCGCTGGGCGACGGCGAGGTCCGGCCAGCGCCCCCGGCGTTGCAGGAAGTCCACCAGCGTCCACGCCAACTGCCAGGCGTGGCCGTCGAACCCGACGTGCCGGGCGTGCGCGACCGCCGCCAGGAGCACCGGGTACTCGGTGGTGAACCAGGCGAGCGCCTGCGCGTGGTCGGTGATCTCCTCGGGCAGCGCACCGGGCGCGGCCGGGGGCAGGGTGACCGGATCGCGGCCCGGTTGCAGCAGCAACGCGGCGGCGTGGGCGGTGTGCAGGTAGTGGTCCAGTCCCCGCCGGATCGCGGCCCGCCGGGCCGGCTCCGGCTCGAACCGTTCGGCCTGCTGCGCGGCGTACGCCCGGAGCAGATCGTGCGCGCCGAACCGCCCGGGCGCGTGCTCGGTGACGAGGTGGGCGTGGGCCAGCTCCGCCAGCAGTCGGGGCGCCTGCTCCCGGGGCAGCCCGGCGAGGCTGGCCGCCGCCGGCACGCCGATGTCCGGGCCCGGGTGGCAGCCGAACAGCCGGAACAGCCGTGCGGCCGGGGGCGTGAGGCTCTGGTAGGACCAGGAGAAGACGGCCTGGACGTCGGTGCCGGCATCGCCGGCGTCGAACGATTCCAGCGGGCGGGGCGCCCTGCTCAGCTCGGCGGCGAGGCTGGCCAGGGGGAACCCGGGATTCGCCGCGCCCCGCGCGGCGAGCACCGCCAGCGCCAGCGGCAACCGCGCGCACCGCTCGATGATCTCGTCCACGGCCCGCGGTTCCAGGGTCAGCCGGTCCGCGCCGAGCCGGCGGGCCAGCAGCTGCCACGCCTCGGCGGCGCTGAGCAGCTCCACCCCCACCGGCCGGGCACCCTCGGCGGCGATCAGGCCGGCCAGGCGGTTGCGGCTGGTGACCAGGACCAGGCAGGTCGGGCTGCCGGCCAGCAGCGGCCGGACCTGCTCGGCGTCGCGGGCGTTGTCCAGCAGGACCAGCATCCGACGGCCGGCGAGCAAACTGCGGTACAGACCCACCTGCGCGCTCAGGTGGGTGGGGATTCGTTCGGGCGGCACCTCGAGGGCCTCAAGGAAGCCGCGGATCGCCTCGACCGCCGTCACCACGGTTCCGGTGGAGTCGAATCCCCGCAGGTCGACGTAGAGCTGACCGTCCGGGAAGCGATCGGCGACCCGATGCGCCCAGTGCACCGCCAGGGTGGTCTTGCCGACCCCGGCCGTACCGGACAACGTCACCACCCGGGCGGGCGCCATGCCGCCGTCGTCGGAGGCGTCCGGGCCGGCACAGGCGGCGTCGAGCTGAGCGATCTGTTCGGTACGTCCGACGAATCCGGGCAGCGCCGGAGGCAGTTGGCGCGGTACGGGGAGGCGGTTCGACGTCGTGGCGACCCGCTTGCCGCCGCGGGAGCGCACCGCTTGGTCGTCCAACCGCACGTCGGTCACGTGGTTACCCGTCGGGCGTCGACGTCGCTCCTCGATCCGGTCCCGCGCGGTGGCCAGCACGCCCTGCTCGGTGGGGCTCGCGCCGAGCAACCGGATGAGCGCGTCGAACCGCTCCGGCGGGGGCAGCACGTTGCCCGCAAAGTACTCCCCGATGATGCCGCGTGACCAGCCGGTCTTCGCCGCCAACTGGCGGTATGTCAGCTGGGTCTCGCCCTGCTGCCGTGCTTCGCGGCGGCGCAGTTGGCGGAGCAGACCAGCCAGCTCCTGCAGGGTCTGCGCCGCGACGGCACGGCGCGCCACCTCGCACGCCTCGGGCGACTCCTGCGACCTCGAACGAACGTCAGGAGGAACCCACTGGTCGGACATGCGGCCCCCACCCCCTCGCGGTCACCCGGCCGCCCCGGATGCCGACACGGGCAGGCTAGTTGCGGCCACCGTCAGTGAGATAGGAGATCGCCGATGTTTGACAGTTCACATCGGACCTTTCTGGCGTCCGACGGTGTCCAGCCGTGTCCAATCCCGTCCAGGATCGCCGTACGGAACGGATGTCACGTGCCACCGTCCTGGTGCGGGCTCGGCCCGCGCCACGAACCCTGGGGAAGGGGTACAGATGATCCGTCCACACCCGACCGTCCGCCGGTCCCCGTCGATGCTGCGCCGCATCGCCGTGACCGTGTTCGGTCTCACGCTGCTCGTCACGAGCGTGGCCACCACACCGGCCGGCGCCGCGCCGAAGGGCAAGGCCGCCACCACCGGATCGTTCGTCGACAGCACGGCGGTGCCCGGCGGCTTCGCCTCCTGGGCCGAGCTGCTCGAGGTGCAGCAGCGGATGAACACCGCCGCCGCCGCGATCACCAACGCCGCGCAGCGCAGCGCGAACTCCGGCTTCGCCGGGATCGTCGCCGATCCCACCACCCGGCACCTCCAGGTCTACTGGAAGGGCGAGCCGCCGGCCCGCCTGGTCGCCAACGCCCGGGCCACCGTCGCGACGACGGTGCTGCCCGCCGCGTACTCGCAGCGGGAGCTGATGGTCGCCGCCGACAAGCTCCGCGCCTCGGCCGGTGACAAGATCACGACGGTCGGGCCGCGCGCCGACGGCGCGGGCCTTCTCGTGGGTACGCAGAGCGGACTGCTCGGCGCGGCGGCCCTCGCCGGAGTCCCGGTGACCGTCCAGACCGGCGTCGCCGCCGCTCCCGCCACCCGGTGGGACGACTCGCCGCCCTGGTGGGGTGGCGCCGCGTGGCGCAACACCTCCACCGGCGGCGGTTGTTCGACCGGCTTCGGCGTCTGGGCGGGCGGGGTGTCGCGGGTGCTCTCCGCCGCGCACTGCGCCAACCTCAACGTCGTCGCGGCCGACCCGACCGGGCAGACCATCGGCGTCGTCACCAGCCGCAACGTCAGCAGCGACACGCTGCTCATCGCGGGCTCCGGGGGCGGCCGGGTCTTCAACAACAGCACGGACGCCGCCGGCGCGGTGGTCAGCGAGTTCAGCAACCAGGTGATCGGCGCGCAGGCCAGCCAGGTCGGCAACTGGGTGTGCAGTTCCGGCGCGTACTCCGGCACCCGGTGCTCGATCCAGGTGAAGGCCCGCAACCTCTGCATCAACGTGCGCAACTTCGGCACGGTCTGCGGTCAGGTGCAGGCCGAGAACACCACCCGCACCAACGGCGTCGGCCAGGGTGACAGCGGCGGTCCCGTGGAGATCGTGAACGCGGCGAACACCCTCCAGGTCTGGGCGACCGGCACCAACACCGCCATCGACGACACCAACACCTCGACGGCGTGTACCGGCTACGTGCCCACCGGGCGGGTGTGCGCCTGGCGGTTCTACTACGAGGACATCTTCTCCGGCATGGCCGGCGTCGGCGCCTCCGGAGTCGTCCTGGGCTGACGCCTCCGCACGACCCTCGTGAAATCCGGCAGTCGGGCCGGCGTGCATCCCGCGCGCCGGCCCGGCGTCGCCCTCGGGCTCCGCCTAGGCGCCGACGCCCGTGTCCGCGGCGAGAACGGCGTCGCCCCTGATCAGGGACGGCTCCGGCAACGGCAGATGGATCTTGTGCGCCGCCTCCCAGTCGTAGACCAGGCCGGGCCGCACCTGCGCGGCGAAGTAGTCCACGGCGCTCATCCCGCCCACCACCGGCTCGTCGACCTCGGCGGCCAACTGGGCCGGCACCAGGGAGAACCCGTTCTGCAGGGCGGCGCTGAGCCGACGGTGCCCGTCGACGACGAAGAAGTACTCCCCGGTGAAGCCGATCTTCAGCGGCTCCAACGACTCGTCGCCGGCCTCGGCCACGTCGCCGACGAACTCGCTGTCCCAGAGGCCGCGCAGGGTGGCGATGTCCTCGGTCGGGTAGATGCGCGCCGGGTCCAGCAGCAGCAGCGGCGGACTGTCGCGCAGCACCTCGGCGCCGAGCGTGCCCTCGTACGCGGCGATGATGTGCTCGACCACCTCGGCGGCCGAGGCCCGGGTCGTGTCGCAGATCAGGTCGTAGTTGCGCAACCGCGCCTTGTCCACCCCGTAGCGGACGATGAACCGGCTGCGCTCACTGGCGCTGCGCTCGCGGAGCTTGGCCTTGGCCTCCTCGTGCGAGGTGTAGCTCTCCGCCGGGCCGGAGGGTCGGGCCAGCACCCGGCGGGCCGCCTCACCCGGCTCGGTGATCATGTGCACCTTGAGCGCGTCGGTGAAGAAGTGCCAGGCCAGCCGCGAATCCATGATCAGGTGCTCGCCGGAGGCAGCGATGTCGCGCTGGAGCTGGTCGACGTACCCGTCGACGGCCTGGTCCAGCTCGGCGTGCAGGTTGAGTTGCAGGGCCGTCATCTGCCGCTGCTGCGCCATCTCCCGGTAGAGGTCACCCACGCTGACCCGGCGCATCCCGAGGCGCTTGGCGATCTCCACCGACACGGTGCTCTTACCGCTGCCGAGGTCACCGTTGAAAACGATCGATTGTCGAACGGTCACGACTGGTCCACCCCTGATAACCGGCTTCCTGACATCATCGACATCGCCCGAGCATGACGGGCGATGCTACCACCTCGACGCCAGCGTTCTGCCGGACGCGGTGTGCGGGCGCCGGGCGCCGCACCCGCCGGCCACCACCGGAAAAACGGTCAGAACAGGCTCAGCGGATCCACCTGGAGACGAACCGGATCGGCGGCCTTGCGGGCGGCACGCAGTCCGGCGGCGGAGTGCAGGGCCTCGGCGAGCGCGGCGGCCCGCGCCCGGGGCACCCGCAGCAGCATCCGCTCGCGTCCCTCGTCGGCCGGCACGGGCCCCAGCACCTCGGCGTCGGCGGGGAGTTGGGCAGCGGCGAGCAGGTCGGCCACCGCCTCGGCCGGGCCGGTGACGCTCGCCATCCGTACGGCCGGCGGAAAGCCCAGCTCGCGGCGCTCGGCCAGCTCCCGCCCGGCGAACCAGGCGGCGTCCCAGCGCAGCAGCGCCTGCACCGGCGCGAGCGCGCCGTCGGCGACGACCACCACACGGCCGGCCGGCGCGGGGCGGGCCAGAGCCGCCGCGGCCAACCAGCGGCGCAGCGCCTCCTCGCCCGCGCGCAGGTCGGCCCTGGTCAGCAGGGCCCACGAGTCCAGCAGCAGCACCGCGCCGTAGCCGCCCGCCGCGACCGGTTCGGCGCCGGGCGTGGCGACGACCAGGGCCGCCGTGCCGGGCACGTCGGTCAGGACCTCCTCGCGTCCCGAGGTCCGCACCGGCACGTCGGGAAACGCCCGGCCCAGCTCCTCGGCGGTACGCCGGGCGCCGGTGACCGCCGCCCGCAGCCGCCGCCCGCCGCACTCCGGACAGGCGTACGCGGCGGCGACCCGGGCGCACCACCGGCAGACGGGGGTCCCGCCGGCCGACGGCAGCGCGAGCGGGCCGGCGCAGTGCGCGCAGCGGGCCGGGGTGCGGCAGTCGGCGCAGGAGACCGAGGGCAGGTAGCCACGGCGGGGCACCTGCACGAGCACCGGCAGGCCCGCCCGGAGCGCGTCGCGGGCGGCCGTCCAGGCCAGGCTGGGCAGCCGGGCGGTGGCCGCGCCGGGATCACGGGCGAGCTGCGGGTCGTCTCCGGTCGGCGCGATGGCCGGTATCCGCGCCCGCACCGTCGCCCGGTCGGCGACCACCTCGCGGGCCCAGCCGGTCTCCAGCAGCAACTGCGCCTCGGCCGTACGCGCGTACCCGCCGACCAGCGCGGCCGCTTCGGTGAGCTGCGCCCGGGTGAGCAGCACGTCCCGGGCGTGCGGATAGGGCGCGCGGGGTTCGGAGTGCAGGTCGTCCCCGTCGTCCCAGACAGCGACGAGACCGAGCCGGTGCACCGGGGCGAACATCGCCGCCCGGGTGCCGATGACCACCGGCACCTGCCCGCGACGGGCGGCGAGGAACGCCCGGTAACGCCGGGCCGGCCCGAGGGCGGCCGAGAGCGTGACGTGCCGCCCCGGGCCCAGCACGTCGGTCAGCGCCGCGTCGAGCCGGTCGAGGTCGCGCGAGTCCGGCACCACGACCACCGCGCCGCGCCCACCGACGACGGTGGCGGCGACGGCGTCGGCGTAGCGGGCGGCCCAGTCCTCGCCGGGAAGCGCCGACCAGACCGCACGGGCCGGCCGACCGTCGGTGAGCGCCCGCAACAGCGCCGGCCCGGCCGGATAGTCCCGCCATCCCCTCGGGTCGACGGGCTCCCCCGGTGCGGCGGAAGCGCCCGGCACGCCGGAGTCTCCGGGCGCCACCGAACCGCCGGGCACGGCGGCATCGCCGGAATCGGCCGGACCGCCGGGCACGGCTGTCGCGGCGGCATCGCCGGGTTCGGGGGCGTGGTTCGGCTGGTCGGCGGCGGGTTCCTTCTCGACGCGGGCGTGTCGGGGTGGCACGGCGAGCCGGAGGACGTCGGCGAGGTTGCCCGCGTACCGGTCGGCGACCGCGCGGGCCAGGCGGGCGACCTCCGGGGTCAGCACCGGCTCGGGCGAGACGACCTTCTCCAGGTAGGCGAGCCGGCCGGTGTGCCCGGAGTCGTCCGCCCGCGACAGCAGCCAGCCGTCGACCAACTGCCCCGCGAAACGAACCTTGACCCGGGTGCCGGGCACCGCCTGGTCGTCCAGCTCGGCCGGTACGAGGTAGTCGAACGGGCGGTCCAGGTGCGCCAGCGGCACGTCCACGCAGACGCGCGCGACCGGCGACCCCTGTGCGGGTCGCCGGTCGCTACGCCTGGTGGCGGTCAGGCTCCCGCGGCCGACTTGAGGTCGGCGGCCCGGTCGGTGCTCTCCCAGGTCAGGTCCGGCAGCTCCCGGCCGAAGTGGCCGTACGCGGCGGTCTGCTGGTAGATCGGGCGGAGCAAATTGAGGTCCCGGATGATCGCGGCCGGGCGCAGGTCGAAGACCTCGCCGACGGCCTTCTCGATCGAGGACACCGGCACCGTCTCGGTGCCGAACGTCTCGATGAACAGGCTCACCGGGTGCGCCTTGCCGATGGCGTAGGCGACCTGCGCCTCGCAGCGCTCGGCGAGGCCGGCGGCGACCACGTTCTTGGCCACCCAGCGCATCGCGTACGCGGCCGAGCGGTCCACCTTGGACGGGTCCTTGCCGGAGAAGGCGCCGCCGCCGTGCCGGGCGTACCCGCCGTAGGTGTCGACGATGATCTTGCGGCCGGTCAGGCCGGCGTCACCCATCGGGCCGCCGATCTCGAACCGGCCGGTCGGGTTGACGAGCAGCCGGTAGCCGTCCGTGTCCAGACCCAGGCTCTCCAGCTCGGGGGCGATCACGGAGTCACGCACGTCGGGGGTCAGCAGCGACTCCAACGAGATGTCCGCGGCGTGCTGGCTGGACACCACGACGGTGTTCAGCCGGACCGGGCGCAGCCCCTCGTACTCGATGGTGACCTGGGTCTTGCCGTCCGGGCGCAGGTAGGGGATCGTGCCGTCCTTGCGGACCGCGGCGAGCCGACGCGCCAGCCGGTGGGCCAGGGCGATCGGCAGCGGCATCAGCTCCGGAGTCTCGGAGCAGGCGAAGCCGAACATCATGCCCTGGTCGCCGGCACCCTGCGCGTCCAGCGCGCTCTCCGACGCCCCGGTCCGCAGCTCGAAGGCGTTGTCGACGCCCTGCGCGATGTCCTCGGACTGCGCGCCGATCGAGACGCTGACCCCGCAGGACGCGCCGTCGAAACCCTTCTTCGACGAGTCGTAGCCGATGTCCAGGATGGTCCGGCGGACGATGGTCGGGATGTCGGCGTACGCCTTGGTGGTGACCTCGCCGGCGATGTGCACCTGGCCGGTGGTGATCATGGTCTCCACCGCGACCCGGCTGTGCGGGTCCTCGGCGAGCAGCGCATCGAGGATGCCGTCGCTGATCTGGTCGGCGATCTTGTCCGGGTGGCCTTCCGTGACCGATTCGGACGTGAAGAGGCGGCGTGTCACGGCACTCCTAAGCGTGTGATGTCGTTCCGCGGCAGTCTAGTCACCGCTGCGGCCGGTGTCGGGATCGGTCGCGCCCTGTTCCACCCGTCAGGAGCGGTTGGCCAGCCGCGCCACGACGAGGTCCCACACGGTGTCGGCCACCGCCTCCTTGGCCTGCTCCGGCAGACGGCTCACCGAGCCGTCCGCGCCGATGACCGTCACCGTGTTGGTGTCGGCGCCGAAGACCCGGTCCGGACCGACCTCGTTGACCACGATGAGGTCGGCCCGCTTCCGGGCCAGCTTCGCCCGGCCGTTGGCCTCCGCGTCGCCGGTCTCGGCGGCGAACACCACCAGCACCTGCTCCGGTCGCTTGCGCTGGCCGAGCTCCGCCGCGATGTCCGGGTTCGTGACGAGCTCGATGGTGGGAGCGACACCGTCGTCCGACTTCTTGATTTTGCCAGGCGCGTACGTCGCCGGTCGGAAATCGGCCGGAGCCGCCGCCATCACGACCGCGTCGGCCTCGGCGGCGGCCTTCAGGGTCGCCTCGCGCAGCTCGGCGGTCGTGCCGACCCGGACCAGATCGACCCCGGCGGGATCGGCGAGCGAGACGTTGGCCGCGATCAGCGTGACCTGGGCACCCCGGGCGACCGCCGAACGCGCGAAGGCGTACCCCTGTTTGCCCGAGGACCGGTTGCCGAGGAAGCGGACCGGGTCCAGCGGCTCGCGGGTGCCGCCGGCCGTGACCACCAGCCGGCGACCCGTCAGGTCCGCCGGGGCGGACCCGCCCCGAGCGAGGACCTGACGGGCGACCGCGAAGATCTCCGCCGGGTCGGGCAGCCGACCCTTGCCGGTGTCGGCGCCGGTGAGCCGCCCGACGGCGGGCTCGATGACCCGGACGCCCCGGGAGCGCAGCGTGGCGACGTTGGCGACGGTCGCCGGGTGCTCCCACATCTCGGTGTGCATGGCCGGGGCCAGCACCACCGGGCAGCGGGCGGTCAGCAACGTGTTGGTGAGCAGGTCGTCGGCGAGACCGTGGGCGGCCTTGGCGAGCAGGTCGGTCGTGGTCGGCGCGACCACCACCAGGTCGGCCTGCTTGCCGAGGCGGACGTGCGGCACCTCGTGCACGTCGGACCAGACGTCGTCGGCGACCGGCTGGCCGGAGAGCGCCGCCCAGGTCGGGACGCCGACGAATCGCAGCGCCGACGCGGTCGGCACGACTCGGACGCGGTGGCCCGACTCGGTGAAGAGGCGCAGCAGCTCACATGCCTTGTAGGCAGCGATGCCGCCGCCGACCCCGAGAACGATCGAGGCGGACATCGACGGGGACGGGCCTACGGCTGGTCGGTCGGCTCGGCGGTGAGCAGGCCGCCGTTGATCTCGCGCATGGCGATGGAGAGGGGCTTCTCCTGCGGAGTGGTCTCGACGAGCGGGCCGACGTACTCCAGGAGGCCCTCACCGAGCTGGCTGTAGTAGGCGTTGACCTGGCGCGCGCGCTTGGCGGCGAAGATGACCAGCGCGTACTTCGACGTCGTCTTCTCGAGGAGCTCGTCGATCGGCGGGTTGGTGATGCCTTCGGGGTTGGCGATGGATCCCACGAATTAACCTCTGCGTCTATCGAGCCGCGCGGACGCGGTGCTGAGTCCCGACGGCGGCCGGCCGTCAGCCACGGGGGCGCGACCAGGCCGGATCCGGATGAGTTGAACCGAGTAAGCCTACCAGCTCGTCGACCACCCGATCGGTGCGGTCGTGCGTGAGGGTGTCCGCGAAGACGGCCGCCACGGCGGCGTCGGGCCGACATCCGGGCGGAACCAGCAGCACCAGACGCGCGTCGGGCAGTCGTGCCCGTACCAGCCGGGCCCCGGTCACGTCGAGCGGAAGCAGGACCTGCTGCCCAGCGTGCAGCCGGGCGCGCAGCGGCGGATGCAGGGTTCCCCGGTGATACGCGCCGATCCGGGACCACTCCAGCAGCTCGCCGGCGGCCAGCCGGCGCTCGAACTCGGCCGGGGTGAGGAAGACCCGTTGCTCTCCGTCCACCTCCGGCTCCCGGCGCGGCCTGGTCGTTGCCGGCACCGGGATCCACACGGACGGGAAACGCGCCCGGACGAGCTCGACGACACTCTCCCTGCCGGAACCCGAAGGTCCAGCCAGGACAGTGAGCCGAGCCGCCGGGCGCGCCTCGTCATCCGTGCTCACTGCTTGTTTCTACACGCTGCCAGGTTCAGTTGGCGGCGAACTCTCCAAGCAGTGCCTTGCGCTGCTGCTCGCCGAGGCCGCGCAGACGACGGCTGTCGGCGATCTTGAGCTTCTCCATGATCTGGGTAGCCCGGATCTTGCCGATGCCCGGCATCGCCTGCAGGACGGCCGAAACCTTGAGCTTGCCGACGACGTCGTCGCTCTCGGCGCGCTCGAGGACGGCACCAAGGGTGGTCTTGCCCTGCTTGAGCTGCTCCTTCAGCTCGGCACGGGCCTTGCGGATCTCCGCGGCCTTCTCGAGCGCGGCAGCGCGCTGTTCGGGGGTCAGTGACGGGAGCGGCACCAGTTCTCCTCAGGTCCCTATCGCGGCGGGCGGGGCGCACCGCCGCATCTGTGAAACGTGGTGTCGCTGTGAACCAAGGGGTCCATGGTTCCCAGCGCGGGGAAAACTAGCGGTCAACGGAGCTTTCGGCAACGTGGGCGCGCGATGATCATCGCAAAGTGACCGAGCCGTCAGTCAGTCACCGGGCAGCCAGAACGGCTCGGCAGTCGCCCAGAACCCGGTCCGCGGCGGCCCTCAGGGCGTCGGTGTCCGGTCCTGCCGACAGGACCTCACGGGAGTACGACGGAAGCACCGCGGCGAGGCTGGAGCCGAAGACGGTACGCAGATCGGCGGCGCCCGCACCCTGCGCGCCGAGCCCCGGAGCGAGCAGCGGACCCCCCACGGTGGAGAGGTCATGACCGGTGTCACCGATGGTGGCGCCGACCACCAGACCGAAGCTGCCGAGGGGGTCCGCACCCCTGTTGAGCTGGGAAATCTCGTCGATAACGGTCTGCGCCACGGTGCGCCCGTCGGACGTACGGGCCCGCTGCACGGCCGCGCCCTCGGGGTTCGAGGTGAGGGCCAGCACGAAGACCCCGCCGCCGTGTTTCGCGGCCAACTCGAACATCGGGGCCAACGAACCTACTCCCAGGTAGGGACTGGCCGTGACCGCGTCGACATACAAGGGACTGGATGGATCCAGGTACGCGGAGGCGTACGCGCTGACCGTTGAGCCGATGTCGCCGCGCTTGACGTCGAGCAGAACGAGCGATCCGGCTTCTCGTAACTGTCGGATAGTTGACTCAAGAATCGCCACACCGCGGGATCCGAACCGCTCGAAAAAGGCCGACTGAGGCTTGACAACCGCAACCCGGTCACCGAGCGCATCCACCACGGTTCGGGCGAAGCGGTCCAGACCGTCGACGTCGTCGGTGAGGCCCCAGCGGGCCAGCAGACCGGGATGCGGGTCGATGCCCACGCACAGCGGTCCGCGCTCGCTGACGGCCCGGTGCAGCCGGGTGCCGAAGCTCTCCATCGGCGTACTTCCCCTCTTCTCGTCCGGGCGGCGACCGCCTCCCGGGATGCTTGTCGGTTCCCGCTCAGCCGGCCGCCACGGCCGCCGCGATCCCGGCCGAGATCCGGGCCAGGTCGGCGTCGTCGGTGACGTACGGCGGCATCGTGTAGATCAGGTCGCGGAACGGTCGGAGCCACACGCCACGGTCGGCGGCGGCGGTGGTGGCCGCGCCGAGGTCGACGTCGTGGTCGAGCTGGACAACGCCGATCGCCCCGAGCACCCGCACGTCGGCCACGCCCGGCGCGGCGCGCAGCGGTTCCAGACCGGCGCGCAGGCCCGCGCCGATCCGGGACACCTGTGCCGCCCAGTCACCGGCCTGCAGCAGCCCGATGGAGGCGTTGGCGACCGCGCAGGCCAGCGGGTTGCCCATGAACGTCGGACCGTGCGCCAGCACGCCGTCGGCGGAGATCCCTCGGGCGATCTCCGGGGTGCACAACGTCGCGGCCAGGGTCAGGTAACCGCCGGTGAGGGCCTTGCCCACGCACATCACGTCCGGGGACACCCCGGCGTGCTCGGCGGCGAACATCGTGCCGGTACGGCCGAACCCGGTCGCGATCTCGTCGAAGATCAGCAGCACCCCGTGCTCGCGGGTCACCTCGCGCAGCACCCGCAGGTAGCCGGGGTGGTGGAAGCGCATCCCACCCGCGCCCTGCACCACCGGCTCCACGATGACCGCGGCCAGTTCGTGGGCGTGCCGCTCGACGGCGTCCACCAGGGCCGCCACGTACGCCTCGTCGGGCGGATCGGCGAAGCCGCCGGGCGGCACCGGGGCGAAGACCTGCCGGGGCAGCACGTCACCCCAGAGGTGGTGCATCCCGCCCTCGGGGTCGCAGACGCTCATTGGATGGAAGGTGTCGCCGTGGTACCCGCCCCGCCAGGTGGCCAGCCGTCGCCGTTCCGGCCGGCCGACGGCCCGCTGGTACTGCAGGCACATCTTGACGGCCACCTCGACGCTGACCGACCCGGAGTCGGCCAGGAACACGTGCTCCAGCCCCTCGGGGGCCAGCTCGACCAGGGTCCGCGCGAGCCGGACGGCGGGCTCGTGGGTGAGCCCGCCGAACATCACGTGGCTCATCCGCCCGAGCTGGTCGGTCACGGCCGCGTCCAGCACCGGGTGCCGGTAGCCGTGGACCGCCGCCCACCAGGACGACATCCCGTCCACCAGCTCCCGGCCGTCGGCCAGGGTCAGTCGTACCCCCTCGGCGCTGCGGACCACGAACGGCGCGTTCGCCGGCGGCAGCGCGGCGTACGGATGCCAGACGTGCGCCCGGTCGACGGCCAGGATCTCCTCGGGTGTCACGGGTACTCCTTCCGGACCCGAGCGGGCCGCCCGGCCCGACGGGGGTGATCCGCGACGGCAGTGCCGTCCGGGCGGCGGGCCGGGCGGGGGGCCGCGCGGCCGGACCGCACGTCCCCCCGACCGCCTTTGCTCTGCTTCAGCGGAGGCGACACCTGGTGTCCGGATATCGGACGCCCACTGTTTCCCCGGTTGAAGCAGAGCAAAGGGCGCAGTGACCGGTCGGGGTCCTCGGTCGACCGACGCACGGACCCGGCGGCGACGCCGGGCCGGGGGTCGGTCACTGTCACCGGCCGGCGACCGGAGCCGGTGTCGCGGCCGTGGCGCTCGCGCGGGCCGCGGCGCGGACCAGGGCCGGGCCCCGGTAGATGAAGCCCGTGTAGAGCTGCACCAGGGAGGCGCCGGCATCGAACATCCGGGTGGCGTCGTCCGGGTCGAGCACGCCGCCGACCCCGATGATGGGCAGGCGGCCACCGGTCTCGCGGTGCACGAAGGCCACCACGTCCCGGGCGCGGCCGGTCAATGGCCGACCGGACAGGCCACCGGCCTCGGCGCCGCGCTCGGCGTCCGCCGCGGCCAGCCCGTCGCGAGCCAGAGTGGTGTTGGTGGCGATGACCCCGGCCGCGCCGCGAGCCAGGCAGACCTCCAACAGTTCGGCGATCGCCGCCTCGGTCAGATCCGGCGCGATCTTCACCAGCACCGGCTTCTCCCCCACCAGCGCGGCGAGCAGCGCGTCCAGGTGGGCACGGTCCTGCAACGACCGCAGACCCGGCGTGTTCGGCGACGACACGTTCACCGCGAAGTAGTCGCCGTGCCCGCGCAGTGCCCGGTACGAGGCGAGGTAGTCCTCGACCGCCTCGTCGAGCGGGGTCACCTTGGACTTGCCGAGCGAGATGCCCAACGGGACCCCGAGCGGACGCGGCAGCGCCGCCAGTCGGGCGGCCAACGCGTCGGCGCCGGCGTTGTTGAAACCCATCCGGTTGACGATGGCCTCGCTCGCCGGCAACCGGAACAGCCGGGGCCGGGGATTGCCCGGCTGGGCGTGCGCGGTGACCGTGCCGACCTCCACGAAGCCGAAGCCGAGCGCTGGCCAGGCCGGCAGCGCCGCGCCGTCCTTGTCCATGCCGGCCGCCAGCCCGACCGGGTTGGGGAACCGCACGCCGAAGACCGTGCGCGGCGCCTCGACGGCGTACCGGGCCCGCAGCGCGGCGAGGGCGGCGGGACGCCGCGACAGCGCGGCCAACCGCCGCAGCGTCCACTCGTGCGCCGTCTCGGCGTCCCCGCCGCCGAGACGGAACAACCCCGGCCGTACGACCTGCTCGAACAGCGTCACTGCGCCGCCCGCAGGGTGGCGTGCAGATCCTGCAGCGGGCGCACCCGCATGTCGCCCCGGATACGCGCCTCGATCCCCATCACGGCCGCGGCGGCGCCGGGAACCGTGGTGATGCAGGGGATGTCGGCGGTGACGGCCGCGCTGCGGATCTCGTAACCGTCGGAGCGGGCGCTCGCGCCCGAGCCCTGCGGCGTGTTGATCACCAGCGCGACGTCGCCACGGAGGATCAGCGACACGGCGTCGTCGCCCTCGCCGGCCTGGTAGTGCTTGCGGATCTGCTCACAGGCGATGCCGTGCCGGCGCAGCACCTCGGCGGTGCCGGCGGTCGCCACGATCTCGAAGCCCAGGTCGGCCAACCGCTTGATCGGGAAGATCATGCCGCGCTTGTCCCGGTTGGCCACCGACACGAAGATCTTCCCGGCCGTCGGCAACGACCCGTACGCGGCCGACTGGCTCTTGGCGAAGGCGTGCCCGAAGTTGGTGTCGATGCCCATCACCTCGCCCGTCGACTTCATCTCCGGGCCGAGCAGCGAGTCGATCCCCTTGCCCGCGCGGGTACGGAAGCGCTTGAACGGCAGCACCGCCTCCTTGACCGCGATCGGCGCGTCGGCGGGCATCGTCCCACCGTCCCCCGTCGCCGGGAGCAGGCCCTCGGCACGCAGCTCGGCGATGGTGGCGCCGAGCGCGATCCGGGCCGCCGCCTTGGCCAGCGGCACCGCCGTCGCCTTTGAGACGAACGGGACGGTCCGGGATGCGCGGGGGTTGGCCTCCAGCACGTACAGCACGTCGTCCTTGAGCGCGTACTGCACGTTGAGCAGACCGCGCACGCCGACACCGCGAGCGATGGCCTCGGTGTAGCGGCGAACCTCGGCCAGGTGCGACCCCGCGAGGGTGATCGGCGGCAGCGCGCAGGACGAGTCTCCGGAGTGGATACCGGCCTCTTCGATGTGCTCCATCACACCACCGACGTAGACCTCGCCGTCGGCGTCGCAGAGGGCGTCCACGTCGATCTCGATGGCGTCGTCGAGGAACCGGTCCACCAGCACCGGGTGGTCGCCGGAGATGTCGGTGGCCCGGCCGATGTAGTCCCGCAGCGTCGGGTCGTCGTACACGATCTCCATGCCGCGCCCACCGAGCACGTAGGACGGACGGACCAGCACCGGGTAGCCGATCTCGTCGGCGATCGTCTTGGCCTCGTCGAACGAGGTGGCCATGCCGTGCGCGGGCGCGCGCAGCCCGGCTCGGGCCAGGACCGCGCCGAACGCGCCCCGCTCCTCGGCCAGGTGGATCGACTCCGGCGAGGTGCCGACCACCGGCACGCCCGCGTTCTTGAGCCGCTGCGCCAACCCCAGCGGGGTCTGCCCGCCGAGTTGCACGACCACGCCGACCACGCCCGGTCCGCCGGCCGCCCGGCCGGAGGAGTCCTCCGCGTGCCAGGCCTCCAGGACGTCCTCGAAGGTCAGCGGCTCGAAGTAGAGCCGGTCGGCGGTGTCGTAGTCGGTCGAGACCGTCTCCGGGTTGCAGTTGACCATCACGGTCTCGTAACCGGCCGCCCGCAGCGCCTGCACGGCGTGCACGCACGAGTAGTCGAACTCGATGCCCTGCCCGATCCGGTTCGGGCCGGAGCCCAGGATCAGCACCTTCGGCCGGTCCGACGGCACGACCTCGGTCTCGTGGTCGTACGACGAGTAGTGGTAGGGCGTGCTGGCCTCGAACTCGGCCGCGCAGGTGTCGACGGTCTTGTAGACGGGGCGCACGTCGAGGCGGTGCCGCAGGGCGCGTACGCCGTCCTCGGCCGCCAGCTCCGGGCGCAGCGCGGCGAGCTGCCGGTCGGACAGGCCCGCCCGCTTGGCGCGACGCAGCAGCTCGGCGTCGAGCACCGGCGCGTCGACGATCTCGGTCCGCAGCTCGATCAGCGCGGCGATCTGGTCCAGGAACCAGGGGTCGATGCCGCCGGACGCCTCGCTCACCTCGCTGATCGAGGCACCGAGACGCAACGCCCGCTCCACGGTGTAGAGCCGGCCGTCGTGCGGGATCCGCAGCGCGGCGAGAGTGTCCGCCAGCGTGACGCCGTCGGGGTCGGGGGTGGTCCAGAACCCGACCGCCTTCGTTTCCATCGAGCGCATGGCCTTGTTCAGCGCCTCGGTGAAGTTACGCCCGAGGCTCATCGCCTCCCCCACCGACTTCATCGTGGTGGTCAGCTCCGGGTCCGCGCCGGGGAACTTCTCGAACGCGAACCGGGGGATCTTCACCACCACGTAGTCCAGGGTCGGCTCGAACGCCGCCGGAGTCTTCAACGTGATGTCGTTGGGGATCTCGTCGAGCGTGTAGCCGATGGCCAGCTTCGCGGCGATCTTCGCGATCGGGAAACCGGTCGCCTTGGAGGCCAGCGCCGAGGAGCGCGACACCCGGGGGTTCATCTCGATCACGACGATCCGGCCGTCGACCGGGTTGACCGCGAACTGGATGTTGCAGCCGCCGGTGTCCACCCCGACCTCGCGCAGCACGGCGATGCCCAGGTCACGAAGGTGCTGGTACTCCCGGTCGGTGAGCGTCATGGCCGGGGCCACGGTGACGCTGTCGCCGGTGTGCACGCCCATCGGGTCGATGTTCTCGATGGAACAGACCACCACGACGTTGTCGTGCCGGTCGCGCATCAGCTCGAGCTCGTACTCCTTCCAGCCGAGCACGCTCTCCTCGATGAGCACCTCGTGCACCGGGCTGGCCGCCAGGCCGTCGCCGGCGATGCGGGCCAGGTCCTCCGGGGTGTGCGCCATGCCCGAGCCCAGGCCACCCATGGTGAACGACGGCCGGATCACCACCGGCAGACCCAGCTCGGCGACGGTCGCCTCGACCTCGTCCATCGAGTGGCACACCCGGGAGCGGGGCACCAGCGTGGTCGGGTCCTCGACGCCGAGGCGTACGCCCGCCTTCGCGACGATCTCCTTGAAGAGCTGGCGGTCCTCACCCCGGTTGATGGCGTCGATGTTCGCGCCGATCAGCTCGACGCCGTACTTCTCCAGGACGCCGTTGGAGTGCAGGGCGACGGCGGTGTTCAGCGCGGTCTGCCCGCCGAGGGTCGGCAGGATCGCGTCCGGGCGCTCCTTGGCGATGACCAGCTCGACGAACTCCGGGGTGATCGGCTCGACGTAGGTCGCGTCGGCGAACTCGGGGTCCGTCATGATCGTGGCCGGGTTGGAGTTGACCAGGCTGACCCGGATCCCCTCGCTGCGCAGCACCCGGCACGCCTGGGTGCCGGAGTAGTCGAACTCGCAGGCCTGCCCGATGACGATCGGCCCGGAGCCGATGACGAGGATGTGCTTGAGATCAGTCCGCTTAGGCATTGCTGCGCCCCTTGCTGTGCGTCCGGCCCTCACTGGGCCGCCGGTCGAGGGCGCGGCCCTCGATCAGCTCGGCGAAACGGTCGAAGAGGTAGTCCGCGTCGTGGGGACCGGCCGCCGCCTCCGGGTGGTACTGGACGGTGAAGGCGGGCACGTCCACGGCCCGCAGCCCTTCGACCACGTTGTCGTTGAGGCAGACGTGCGACACCCGAACGCCACCGAAGTCGGTGTCGATCACCTGGTCGGGCACCACCGCGCCGACGCCGGCACCGGGCACCTGCACGGCGAAGCCGTGGTTGTGGCTGGTCACCTCGACCTTGCCGGTGGCCCGGTCGAGCACCGGCTGGTTGATGCCCCGGTGGCCGTAGCCCAGCTTGTACGTGCCGAAGCCGAGCGCCCGACCGAGGATCTGGCTGCCGAAGCAGATGCCGAACAGCGGCACCTGCCGCCGCAGCGCCTCCCGCGCCACGGCCATCGGACCGTCGGCCGTGGCCGGGTCGCCGGGGCCGGGCGACAGGAAGATCGCGTCGGCACCCGTGGCGAGCAGGTCCTCGATGCTCGACGAGGCCGGCAGCACGTGCGTGGTCACCCCGCGTGCGGCGAGCCGGCGCGGCACGTTGCGCTTGATGCCCAGGTCGAGCGCGGCCACCGTGAACCGGTGCTCGCCGACCGCGTCGACGACGTACGGCTCGGGGGTGGTCACCTCGGCGGACAGGTCCGCGCCGACCATCTGCGGTGACTGCCGGACCCGGGCCAGCAGGCTCTGCGGGTCCTTCTCGACGCTGGAGATGCCCACCCGCATGGCGCCCCGATCGCGCAGGTGCCGGGTCAGCGCCCGGGTGTCCACCCCGCTGATGCCCACCACACCCTCGGTGGCGAGGCGGTCCTCGAGGCCGCCGGTGGCTCGCCAGTTCGAGCCGATGCGGGCCGGGTCACGAACGACGTACCCGGCCACCCAGATCCGGCCGGACTCGTCGTCCTCGCCGTTGACGCCGGTGTTGCCGATGTGCGGGGCGGTCTGCACGACCACCTGACGGTGGTAGGACGGGTCGGTCAGCGTCTCCTGATAACCGGTCATGCCGGTGGTGAAGACCGCCTCGCCGAAGGTCTCCCCGACGCTGCCGTACGCCTCACCGGGAAACGTGCGTCCATCCTCGAGCACGAGGATCGCGGAACGTCTACGCGTCACTTGATTGCCTTTCCGTCCAGGACCGTCGGCTCGCCGCGCAGGAAGGTCGCCACGATGCGACCCGGCAGCGTCATGCGGGCGTACGGGGTGTTGCGACTGCGGCTGGCCAGCTCCGCCGGCTCGATGGTGCGGCGCGCGGCCGGGTCGACCAGGGTCAGGGTGGCCGGGGCGCCCGGGGCGGGGTCGACGCCGTGCCCGGTCAGCCCCGCGATCCGGGCGGGGACGCGGGACATCCGCTCGGCGATCAGATCCCACTCGGGCCCGAGCACGTCCAGCGCGATGGACAGCGCCGTCTCCAGGCCGAGCATCCCCGGCCGGGCGTACGCCCACTCGCACTCCTTGTCCTCCACGGCGTGCGGGGCGTGGTCGGTGGCGATGATGTCGATCACCCCGTCGGCGAGCGCGGCGCGCAGCGCGGCGACGTCCGTGGCGGTACGCAGCGGCGGGTTCACCTTGAAGACCGGGTCGTAGGACTCCGCACGCTCGTCGGTGAGCAGCAGGTGGTGCGGAGTGACCTCGGCGGTGACGCGTACGCCTCGGGCCTTGGCCTGGCGCAGCACCTCGACGCTGCCGGCGGTGGAGACGTGGCAGACGTGGAGTCGGCTGCCCACGTGCTCGGCGAGCAGCACGTCGCGGGCGATGATCGCCTCCTCGGCGACCGCCGGCCAGCCGATCAGACCGAGCCGGGTCGAGACCTCACCCTCGTGCATCTGGGCGCCCTCGGTGAGGCGGGGCTCCTCGGCGTGCTGGGCGATGATCCCGTCGAACGCCTTGACGTACTCCAGGGCCCGGCGCATCAGCAACGGGTCGGCGACGCAGTGCCCGTCGTCGGAGAAGATCCGTACCCGGGCCGCGGAGTCGGCCATCGCCCCCAGCTCGGCGAGGCGCTCGCCGGCCAGCCCGACGGTGACCGCCCCGATGGGCTGCACGTCGACCATTCCGGCTTCCCGGCCGAGCCGCCAGACCTGCTCGACCACGCCGGCGGTGTCCGCGACCGGCGACGTGTTGGCCATCGCGCAGACCGCCGTGTAGCCGCCCAGCGCCGCCGCCCGCGACCCGGACTCGACGGTCTCGGCGTCCTCCCGGCCCGGCTCGCGCAGGTGGGTGTGCAGGTCGACGAGGCCGGGCAGGGCCACGAGGCCGGTTCCGTCGATGACGGTGGCGTCCGGCGCGGACAGCCCCGGACCGACCTCGGCGACGACGCCGTCGCGGATCAGCAGGTCGGTCGGCGCGGCGCCGACGATGCTCACGCTGGTGATGAGGTACGCGGTCACCGGTTGTTCCCTCCGAGCAGCAGGTACAGAACAGCCATCCGGACGGAGACCCCGTTGGTGACCTGTTCGACGATGGTGGAGCGGGGTGAGTCGGCGACCTCGGGGGTGATCTCCATCCCCCGGTTCATCGGGCCGGGGTGCATGACGATCGCGTGCTCGGGCAGGCGGCGCATCCGGGGACCGTCCAGCCCGTAGCGGCGGGCGTACTCGCGGGCCGAGGGGAAGTAGGAGTCCCGCATCCGTTCCCGCTGCACGCGCAGCATCATCACCGCGTCCACGTTCGGCAGCACCGAGTCGAGGTCGTACGAGACGTCGATGCCCGGGGCGAGCGCCGCGGCGATGTCGACGGGGATGAGCGTGGGCGGGCCGACCAGGGTGACCTTCGCGCCGAGGGTGGACAGCAGCAGCACGTTGGAGCGGGCCACCCGGGAGTGCAGCACGTCCCCGACCACCGCGACCGACAGGCCGGCGAGCCGGCCCAGCCGGGCCCGCATCGTGTACGCGTCGAGCAACGCCTGGGTCGGGTGCTCGTGGGTGCCGTCGCCGGCGTTCACGACCGACCCGTCCACCCAGTTGGCCAGCCGGTGCGGGGCGCCGGAGGCGGGATGCCGTACGACGACCGCGTCGGCGCCCATGGCCTGCAGGGTCAGCGCCGTGTCCTTCAGGCTCTCGCCCTTGGCGACGCTGGACCCCTTGGCGGAAAAGTTGATCACATCGGCGCTGAGTCGCTTCGCCGCCGCCTCGAACGAGATCCGGGTCCGGGTGGAGTCCTCGTAGAAGAGGTTCACCACGGTCCGTCCACGCAGCGCGGGCAGCTTCTTGATCTCCCGGCCGGCGACGGTGGCCATCTCGGCGGCGGTGTCCAGGATCTCGGTGGCGGTGTCGGCGTCCAGGTCCGCGCCGGAGAGCAAGTGCCTGATCATGAGTGAGCCCCCCCGTAGAGCTTGACCTCGTCCGTCCCGTCGGTCTCGGCGAGCGTCACCTTGACGCTCTCGGCGAGCGCGGTGGGGATGTTCTTGCCCACGTAGTCGGCGCGGATCGGCAGCTCGCGGTGGCCGCGGTCGACCAACACGGCGAGTTGCACGGATGCCGGGCGGCCGACGTCGTTGAGCGCGTCGAGCGCGGCCCGCACGGTGCGGCCGGAGAAGAGCACGTCGTCGACGAGGATCACCCTCTTGCCGTCGATGCCACCGCTGGGCACCTGGGTGGGGCCGATCGCGCGCGTGGCGTGCCGGCGCAGGTCGTCGCGGTAGAGCGTGATGTCGAGCACACCGACCGGGACGACGACGTCCTCGAAGGTGCTGATCCGTGCGGCGAGCCGCTGCGCGAGGGGCGCGCCCCGAGTGGGAATCCCGAGCAGCACCGTGTCGGCCGCTCCCTGGGTCTTCTCCAGGATCTGGTGGGCGATGCGGTCGACCACACGCTGCACGTCGGCGCTGGCGAGGATCACCTTCACCGAGGGTTGTCGCGGTGGTGACGGGCGGGCAGCCGGCGGGGACGCCACGGCGGACCTCCTTCCCCGCCTCACGGGACGGGTCGTTAAAGGATGTCGGGCACCTCCGGCCGGGGAGCGCGAGCTGCCCGGACCGGGGCTTCACGCCACGTTACCAGTGGTCACCGCGCCGGCCGACGGCGGCCGCTGACCACCGGATCAGATCCACGGAAGACCGCTGACCCCCTCGGCGCTCCCCAACGGTAAGGTCACGACCACTTGACCAGGTGTCCCATTCCCCGTACCGTCACGCTCCGTAGCGATCGACGGGAGAACCCCGAGCAGCACTGGGAGTGTCCGAATGCCCTCTGAATACGCCAAATCTCTGGGCGCCCGCCTGCGCTCCATCCGCCAGCAGCAGGGTCTCTCCCTGCAGGGTGTGGAGGAGAAGTCGAACGGGCGGTGGAAGGCCGTGGTGGTCGGCTCGTACGAGCGTGGCGACCGGGCCGTGACGGTGTCCCGTCTGGCCGAGCTGGCCGAGTTCTACCGTGTCCCCGTCTCGGAGCTGCTGCCCGACGGCAGCGGTGTCCGGCACGAGCCCACCAGCAAGATCGTCCTGGACCTGGAGCGGCTCTACGACGAGGCCTCCGAGGACCTGGCCTACGTCGCCCGCTACGCCCGCGCGATCCAGCAGCAGCGCGGTGACTACAACGGCCGGGTGCTCTCGATCCGCGCCGACGACCTCCGGGCGCTCGCCATCGTCTACGACGCCTCACCGTCGGGTCTGATCGAGCGGCTCACCGAGCACGGCGTGCTGGTGGCCGACCCCCGGGCGTTCTTCGCCTCCTGAGCTGTCGCTTTACCGTAGAAGGGCCCGTGCCGTCCGGCACGGGCCCTTCTGCGTGGCGCGGGTGTCTCTGTGACGCGGGTGTCTCTGTGTCGCGGGTACGCGGAGCTGTCAGCGGGTGGCGTACTCGGCGATGCGGCCGAGAACACCGTTGAGGAAGCGCGGCGAATCATCGGTCGACATCTGCCGAGCCAGCTCGACCGCCTCGCTGATCGCCACCGCGTCGTCGATCTCGTCGACGTAGAGCAGCTCGTAGACGGCGATCCGGGCCAGGTTGCGGTCGACCACCGGCATCCGGTCGAGGGTCCAGCCCTCGGCGTAGCTGGCGATCAGCTCGTCGATCCGGTCCAGGTGCTCGGCGACCCCCTCGACCAGCCCCACGGTGTAGCCCAGGTGCTCCGGGCGGGGCTGCTCGATGCGCTGGAGGTAACCGGCCAGGACCTCGACGGGCGGACGATCCCGCAGATCGGCCTCGTACAGGACGTCCAGCGCCCGCTTACGCGCCTTGCGGCGCGCCGGCATCTGCTGCTTGGGACCCTCAGCCATCAGGCGCGGCCGAGGTAACGGCCGTCGCGGGTGTCGACCTTGATCTTCTCACCGGTGGTGATGAACAGCGGAACCGGCACGGTGGCGCCGGTCTCGACGGTCGCCGGCTTGGTGCCGCCGGTCGAGCGGTCGCCCTGCAGACCCGGCTCGGTGTAGGTGACCTCGAGCACGACGCTGGTGGGCAGCTCGATGTAGAGCGGGACGTCCTCGTGGGTGGCGACGGTCGCCTCCGCCTCGGGCAGCAGGTAGTTGGCTGCCTCCCCGACGGTGCCGCCGGGCACGGTGATCTGGTCGAACGTCTCCAGATCCATGAAGACGTAGTCCTCGCCGTCGGCGTACAAATACTGCATCGTGCGCTTGTCCACGGTCGCGGTCTCGACCTTGGTGCCCGCGTTGAAGGTCTTGTCGACCACCTTGCCGGACAGCACGTTCTTCAGCGTGGTGCGGACGAACGCACCACCCTTACCGGGCTTGACGTGCTGGAACTCGACGACGGACCAGAGCTCGCCGTCAAGGTTGAGTACCAGGCCGTTTTTGAGGTCGTTGGTGGAGGCCATTTCCTGCCTTGATCATCAATTGGCGGACAGACCTCACGAGTCTACTAGCTGCCCCGAATCGGCCGCCCGCCGCTTCCGGCGGCATCCGCACGGCCGGCCAGATGGTGCAGCGCGAGACGATAGCCGTCAATGCCGAGCCCGCAGATCACCCCGGTCGCCACCGCCGAGATCACCGAGTGGTGCCGGAACTCCTCGCGGGTGTGGATGTTGGAGATGTGCACCTCCACCAGCGGCCCGCGCAGCATGGCGCAGGCATCGCGCACCGCGTACGAGTAGTGCGACCAGGCGGCCGGGTTGAGCACCACGGCGGCACCCTCGTCGGCGGCGTCGTGCAGCCAGCCGAGCAGCTCGTGCTCGGCGTCGGTCTGCCGGACCGTGACGTCGAGCCCCAGCTCCCGACCGGTGGCCGCACAGAGCGCCACGAGGTCGGCGTAGGTGGTCGAGCCGTACACGGCGGGCTCCCGGGTGCCCAGCCGACCCAGGTTCGGCCCGTTCAGCACGTACACCCTCATGCGGTGTTTTCTTTCGTTCGCGACTGCGGGGCTCGCAGAACCGGCTCACTCCTCGCGCTCACGGGGTGGCCAGCTCGCGGTAGGCGGCTTCGAGCAGGGCGTCGTCCGGGCCCTCCAGCATCGCCGGGCGGGCCAGGCCGTCCAGCACCACGAACCGCAGCCGTGCGCCGCGGGCCTTCTTGTCGACCCGCATCGTGGCCAACAGCCGCGGCCACGCCTCGGCGGGGTAGCTCACCGGCAGGCCGAGCGCCGTCAGGGCGCTCCGGTGCCGATCGGCGGTCGGGGCGTCCAGTCGGCCGGCGAGCCGGGCCAGTGTGGCGGCGTACACCAGGCCGACCGCGACCGCGTGGCCGTGTCGCCAGCGGTAACCCTCGTTCTGCTCGATCGCGTGCGCCAGGGTGTGGCCGTAGTTGAGCACCTCCCGCAGGCCCGACTCACGCAGATCGTCGGCGACCACGTCGGCCTTGACCCGGATGGCCCGCTCGATCAGCTCCCGCGTCACCGGTCCGCGCGGGTCGGTGGCCGCCGCGGGGTCACGCTCGACGAGGTCCAGGATCACCGGGTCGGCGATGAACCCGCACTTGACCACCTCGGCGAGCCCGGCCGCGAGGTCGACGGCGGGCAGGCTGTCGAGGGTCGCCAGGTCGGCGAGCACACCGACCGGCGGGTGGAACGCGCCCACCAGGTTCTTGCCGGCGGCGGTGTTGATCCCCGTCTTGCCGCCCACGGCCGCGTCCACCATGCCCAACAGGGAGGTGGCGACCGGCACCCAGCGCACCCCGCGCAGCCAGCAGGCCGCGACGAAGCCGGCCAGGTCGGTCACCGCGCCGCCGCCGACCCCGACCACCGCGTCGGTACGCGTGAAGCCGGCCGCGCCGAGCCGGTCCCAGCAGCCGGCCGCCACGTCGATCTGCTTCCCCGACTCCGCGTCGGGCACCTCGATCGGCAGCGGGTCGACGCCCGCCGCGCGCAGCCGTTCACCGATCGCGTCGGCCAGGGCCTTGAGCGGGGGCGTGTGCAGCACCGCCGCCCGGGTCGCGCCGGGCAGCAGCCCCGGCAGCGCGCCCAACAGGTCGCGTCCGACCAGCACGTCGTACGGTCGTTCGCCGCCGACCGGAATCCGGGTCACCTCGTCCATCGCCGGCAGCCTAGTCGAGCGGACGGCGTGGCGCGGGCGGCTGTCCACCTGCTGGCCGGGCCGCCCAGCCGGCGAGGAGGCGGGCGTGCTCGGCCACGGCGGCGCGCAGGGCGTCCGGGTGTCGCACGGTGAACGGGCAGCCCAGGCCGGCGAGCAGCGCGGCCATGCCGGGCAGGCTCTCGGCCCGCGCCCGCAGCAGCACGCCGTCGGCGGTGGCGGTCAGCTCGGCCACACTCGCCAGGATGCGGCGGCGGGCGGTCACCAGGTCGGTCTCCAGCAGCACCTCGATCTCGTGGGTGTACGGCACACCGGCCAGCGACCGGGTGACCCGGGCCACCGGGTCGAAGCCGTCCGGCACCGTGAACGTCGCCGTGCCGAAGGTGACGGCACCGACCCGGTCCAGCCGGAAGGTGCGGACCTCCCCGCGCCGGTGGTCGTGACCTGTGACGTACCAGCGGCCGGCGTGGAAGACCAGCCCGTACGGGTCGAGTTCCCGGTGCGACCGCTCGCCGCGCCAGGAGCGGTAGTCCAGGGCGACCCGTCGTCGATGCCGGGCGGCCTCGGCCAGCGCGAGCAGGGTGCCCGACGCGGGTCGTGGCTCCGGCCCGGGCCGGCGCAGGGTGAAGCCGAGGTGCTCCTGCACAGCGGTCAGCCGGTCGGCGAGCGCCACCGGCAGCACCCGGCGGATCTTCGCCAGCGCGGTGGCCGTGGCCGGCTGCTCGGTGCCGAGACCGACCCGCTCGGCGACGACCAGGCCGAGCAGCACGGCCACCGCCTCGTCGTCGGTGAGCATCAGCGGCGGCAGCTTGAAACCGGGGTGCAGACGGTAGCCACCGTGGCGGCCCCGGTCGGCGGTCACCGGGATGCCCAGCTCGACCAGGGTGGCCGCGTACCTGCGCACGGTCCGCTCGTCCACGCCGAGGCGGGCGGCGAGGTCGCCAGCCGTGGCCCGGTGCCGGGCCTGGAGCAGTTCGAGCAGGGCGAGCACCCGGCCGGCGGGATGCGACAACTACCACTCCTTCAAACCGGGCGGATCCTGTCCGGTTCAGATCGTACGGTCTGTCGGTAGCCGAGAGAAGGAGCGACAGATGGCGACGTTCGTGCTGGTGCCGGGGTTCTGGTTGGGTGCGTGGGCGTGGCGGGAGGTGACCGGACTGCTGCGCGCGCAGGGGCACGACGTCTACCCGATGACCCTGACCGGACTGGCTGAACGCGACCACCTCGCCGGGCCGCAGGTGAGTCTGGAGACGCACACCACGGACATCGTCCGGCTGATCGAGGTCGAGGACCTGCGGGACGTGCTGCTGGTCGGGCACTCCGGCGGGGGGATGCCCGTCGCGCAGGCGGCGGACCGCGTCCCGGACCGCGTCGCCCGGGTGGTCTACGTGGAGAGCGGGCCGCTCCCGGACGGCACGGCACAGTTCGACACGGTGCCGCCGCAGGAGCAGGACCGACTACGCGCCCTGATCGGCGACGGGCACCTGCTGCCGCCGCCCGCCTGGGACCCGGCGGCCGACCCGACCAACCTGGCCGGCCTGGACGAGTCGACGCTGTCCCTCCTGCGCGAGCGCTCCACCGCACAGCCCCTGCGGGCGGCGACCGATCCGGTACGGCGCACGGGTGGCCGCCCGGTGCCGACCGCGCTGGTCGCGAGCACCTTCCCGCTGGCCGTGGTGCGCCAGATGATCGACGAGGGGCACCCGTTCTTCACCGGCCTGGCCGACGGCCAGCTGCACGAGCTGCCCACCGGGCACTGGCCGATGCTCAGCGAGCCGAAGGCGCTGGCCGACGTCCTCGGCCTGATCGCGCACAGCTGACACCGCGCCGATCTTGCGGTTGCGGTTGTCGAGATGCGGGGGATGCCCCGGTACGTCGGCACCGCAACTGCAAGATCGCGCGGAGGGGCGGGGCCGGGGGCGGGGGCAGAGCGGGGGTGGCCTGGCCGGCGTCAGCGCGGCAGTAGCGCCTCGACCTCGGCGACGACCGCCGCCGGCGTCCGGCCGTCGGTGACCACCGTCTCGGTCGCCACCTCGGCGTACAGCGGCCTGCGCTGGTCCATGAGGTGCTTGAGGGTGGCTCGCGGGTTGATCGCCAGCAGCGGCCGGCCCGCGCCGAGCCCCACGCGCTTCACCGCGTCGGGCAGCTCCACCGACAGGTGGACGACCCGGTGCCCCACCAGGGCGGCCCGGGTCTCCTCGGCCAGCACCGCGCCGCCGCCCAGGGCGAGCACACCCGTGCCGGCCGCGAGGGCCGCCGCCACGGCGGCCCGCTCCAGTGCCCGGAAGTGCTCCTCACCCTCGTCGATGAAGATCTCCGGGATGGTCTTGCCGGCCATCTTCTCGATGTCGGTGTCGGTGTCCCGGAACTCCACGCCGAGGGAGTTCGCGAGCGCCTGCCCCACGGTGGTCTTGCCGCAGCCGGGCACCCCGACCAGGACGACGACCGGCGCCATCAGCGGATGACCAGCGCGTCGAGGTAGCCGGTCACGTTGCGGCGGATCTCGGCGACCGAGTCGCCGCCGAACTTCTCGGTGGCCGCCTCGGCGAGCACGAGTGCCACCATCGCCTCGGCGACGACCGCGGCGGCGGGCACCGCGCACACGTCGGAGCGCTGGTTGATGGCGGTCGCCGGCTCACCGGTCACGACGTCCACGGTGGCCAGCGCCCGGTTGAGCGACGAGATCGGCTTCATGGCGGCGCGGACCCGGAGCGGCTCGCCGGTGGTGATGCCACCCTCCAGCCCTCCGGCCCGGTCGGTGACGCGGCGGACGCCGGTGGCCGACGGGATGATCTCGTCGTGCGCCTCCGAGCCACGGGAGCGGGCCTGCTGCCACCCGTCGCCGATCTCGACACCCTTGATCGCCTGGATGGACATCAGCGCCGTGGCCAGTCGGGCGTCGAGCTTGCGGTCCCACTGCACGTGACTGCCCAGGCCCGGCGGCACCCCGTACGCCAGGACCTCCACCACGCCGCCGAGCGTGTCGGCGGCCTTCTTCGCGGCGTCGACCTCGGCGATCATCAGGGCGCTGGCCTCCGGGTCGAGGCAGCGCAGCGGATCGGCGTCGATGCGGTCGGCGTCCTGCGGCGTCGGACGCAGCCCGGGCTTCGCGGCCACCGGGCCCAGCTCGACCACGTGCGAGACGATCTCGATGCCGAGGGCCTGCCGGATCAACGCCTTGGCGACCGTCCCGACGGCCACCCGGGCGGCGGTCTCCCGGGCGCTGGCGCGCTCCAGGATCGGCCGCGCGTCGTGGTGGCCGTACTTCTGCATGCCGGCCAGGTCGGCGTGGCCCGGCCTCGGGCGGGTCAGTGGGGCGTTGCGGGCCTGCCGAGCCAGCTCGTCGGGGTCGACGGGGTCGGCGGCCATCACCGTGCGCCACTTGGGCCACTCGGAGTTGCCGACCCGGATCGCCACCGGGCTGCCCAGCGTGACGCCGTGCCGCAGCCCGCCGATCACCTCGACCTCGTCCTGCTCGAACGACATCCGGGCGCCACGGCCGTAGCCCAGCCGACGGCGGGCCAACTCGCCCGCGATCTCGGTGGTGCTCACCTCGATGCCGGCCGGCACCCCCTCCAGCAGCGCGACGAGGGCGGGGCCGTGCGATTCACCTGCAGTCAACCAGCGCAACACAGCGGTCAGTCTGTCACGGCGCGCGACCGGCACGTCGCGCTGCCCGCCGTGTCCCGCCCTGCGGACGGCCGGGACCGTCCGCAGGGCGGAATTCGCGCGACGGATCAGATGCCCCGACCGCGCTTGTGCAGGGTGCGCAGCACCGAGTCGGCCCGGACGACCCGTCCGGCGACCGCCAGCGCCAGGTAGGCGCGTGGCTCGCGAGGATTGCGGCGCAGCGTGTGCCGGGCCCACCGCAGCGCGCCCCGTCGGTCGCCGGAGGCGGCCCGCGCGAAGGCGATCTGCCCGGTGACCCGGGCCTCGCCGGCCGGTTGCCCGGCGAACTCCGGGTAGCGACTCAGCAGCCACTGCAACGCCTCGGAGATGGTGTCCCAGCGCTGCGCGAAGTAGGACCGCTTGTGCCAGCGCACGAGCACCGACGGCGTCCGCAGGTTGATCAGCGGCGCGCTGCGGGCGGCACGCAGCAGGAACTCGTAGTCCTCCGCGTAGCTGCCCGGGATCTCCTCGTCGACCAGTCCGAAGCCGTCGCGCAACGCGGTCGCCCGGATCAGGAAGGTGGACGGGTGCAGCTCCGTCATCCGGTCCCGCAGGAGGTCGTCCAGGGTGATCCGGTCCTTGTCGAGCACCCGGTCGACGGTGTGCCCGTCGTAGCTGACCCGGATGCCGCAGCAGACGAACTCGGCCCCGGGGTCGGCGGCCAACGCGTCGACCTGGGCGGCCAGCTTGCCGGGCAGCCACTCGTCGTCGTCGTCGCAGAACGCGATCAGGTCGCCCTCGGCGGCGAGGGTGCCGCTGTTGCGCGCGCCGGCCAGCCCGGGCGACCGCCCGTTCGCGATCACCCGGACCGTCCGGTCCGGCCCGGCCAGAGCGGTCAGCGACTCGTCCGGCGTGGACTGGTCGAACACGACCACGGCCTCGATCGCGCCCGGGTACTCCTGGGCGAGGATCGCGGCGAGGGCCGCGCGCAGCAGCTCGGGGCGGTCCCGGGTGGGCACCACCACGCTGACGCTCGGCTGCCGGGTCATCGGGTCTCCTTCGTCGTCCGGCCAGGACGCGGCCAGGTCCGCCAGCGGGATCGGCGCCGGGCCGAACGGGCCACCAGGTCGTCCACGATCTGCCCGACCCGGGCGACGGCCGCCCGGCGGGCCTCGTGCGCGGCCGGGTCCGCCTGCACGGCGTACCGCGACGGGTCGGCCTGTCCGGCGGCGAGCGCCTCGTGCAACTCCTCCCGGGTCTCGCAGAGCACCACCAGCCCGGCCGCGCCGAGGCGGCGCGCGAAGAGCTGCTGGTGGTCGTCGACGTGCTCGCCACGACCTGGGTCGCGGGGCACCACGATCGGCAGGTGACCGTGCCGGCGGGCCTCCAGGATCGTCGCCGGACCCCCGTGACACACCACCAGGTCGGCGTCGGCCATCGCCTGTTGCAGGGCGTCGTGACCGAGGAACGGCACCGCGCCGGGCAGGGACGGCGCGACGGTGTGCCCGTGCTGCACGGTCAGCCCGATCGGGCCGGCCTGCGCGTGCCACTGCGCCAGCCAGTCCACGAGCCGGTCGAAGGGATGCTTGTCCGTGCCGACCGCGACGAGCAGCCAGGGTCGCTCGACGGGTGTCGTGTCGCGCTGGCGTGGCAGCCGGGACGACTCGGCGGCGACGTCGGGCCGGGTCGACTCGGCGCGACGGGCGGTGCCCGTCTCCCCGCTCACAGGAGCGTCCCCACGACGGTCGCCTCCGGGTACTGCCGGCGCTGCTCGTCCCACTGCACGAGCATCGCGGACAGGAACGGGCGGCAGAGCCGGGCCGTCAACGTCGCGGTGTCGATCCGGTCGTACACCTCGATGTAGACCGTCGGGATGCGACGCAGGCGGGCCAGCACCACGAACGGCACGGCCACGCCCGCGCCGGTGGTGACCACGGCGGCGACGCGCCGACGCCGGAGCACCCGCCAGGCCAGCCGTGCGTTGCGCAGCAGATTCGGTACGTTCCGGGTGGTCGGATGGTGCGCCGGCACCAGGTCCTCGCCGGTCAGCAGCGACACCGCCTCCGGGGTGTCGAAGGTGACCCAGCAGCGCCGCCACCGTTCGTACCAGGGCCGCAGGGCGAGAAGTTGGGCCAGGTGACCGCCGCTGGATCCCACCAGCAGCAGCACCGGCGATTCGTCGTCGTCTTTCGTGTCCACGCGACTCCCCACAAGTCAGCTTGGAATTCCGATTCACGCAAGGCAGAAGCAGATCACAGGTTTTCCGGTCGTTGAATAGCGCGACCGGACGAGGCGACGATCTCCTCCCGGCGTGCTCAGGCCCCCTGTCGCGCCGACAGCCCATCGACCACCGTCACGACCTGCCATTATGCAGTCACTCTATGACGCCTCCCCGGCGTCGGGAATTCTCCTGTTCACTCGCTATGTCGTTTCTCGATGACGTCCAACAATCCGGGATGCAACGCGGGGTTCCACCCGGCCCCGGCGTCCGCGAGCCGCCACGTACGCAGCCACATCTCGAGCAGGTACGCGTCGGCCACCAGGGCGCGCCGCGCCGCGTCGAGGCCGAGCCGTCCACCGTGTCGTCCCAACCACGTGTCCACGGCCTCGGCGGCCACCTCGGCCGGCTCGCCGCGCAGCACGAGCGACCGCTGGAACGCGTCGTGGGCGAGATCGAAGCCGACCGGCACGTCCGGGCCGCTGTGCTCCCAGTCCCAGGCGACCAGCCGGCCGTCGTGCGTGCCCAGGTTCCACGGCACCCAGTCACCGTGCCAGTGACCGAACTCGACGCTCGTGTCGCCGTGCCGGCGGGCCAGCGCGGCGACCGCCGCCACCGCCCGCGCCCCGGCCGGGCCGGTGACGGCGGCCCGCTCCGCCTGGGCGGCCAGTCGGGCCAGGAACGTCGACGCGGCCAACGGACGGGGCACGCCGGGCGCGCCGCCCCGGCGGGCGACCGCGAGCAACGCCGCGATCCGCGGCGGATCGTCGGCCGACACTCCACGTACGTCCGGCGGCAGCGGCTCGATCACCGCGACGGCCTGGCCGGCCCACGCCGTCTCGGTGAGCAGCCCCGGCGGCGCCGGATGGTCGGGCACACCCGTCACCGCGCGCAGTGCCCGCAGCGCGGCGGCCTCGGCGGTGACCAGGGCGCGGGTGGCGTCGTTCCAGCCGATCTTCGCGTACCCGCGGGGACGACCGTCGACGGTGAACAGTTGCAGCGTGGGCTTGGCGTTCGGGTCCGGCGGACGGACACCGCAGGCGGCCAGCAGGGGCGTACCGCCCAGCGCGGCGGCGAGCCGCTCGGTCAGCACCAGGTCGGCCACGTCCGCCCCCTCCGGCACCCACACGGTCAGCGTCGGAAAGGGGGCGAGGCCCGCCTTGCCGAACCGGGCCAGCCCACCGAGCGCCGCCCGCAGCGCCCGCACCTTCGGCGGCCGCAACGCGTTGTAGGCCAGCAGCGACGCCGCGCCGGCCCGGGGCGCGCCCAGCGGCACGAGGAACCGCGCCCGCGCCACCGACGGCACCACGGCGTACCGGGCCACCGCCCGCTGCCCGGCCGGTACCGCTCCGCCCAGCGTCAGCTGGACCCGGTCGTCCGGGAACACCGCACGACTCACCCAGCCCAGCCCGTCCACCCGCGAGCGGGGGTCGGTGGCCGGGGTGACCCCGGTCGTCACGCCGCCCGGTCCGCCCAGTCGAGGTCCAACCCGAGCCGCTCGCGCAGCGCGTCGTTGTACGGGCGGTAGTACTCGGTCAGCTCGGCGCGGACCGCCGGCTCCAGCGGCGCCGAGCGCCGGTCGTTGTAGACCTTGAAGTTCGGCAGGTCGTACGGGGGCAGCCCGAGGAAGTCGAGGGTGCGCCGGTAGGTGGCGCGGGAGTCGCGGTACAGGTCCTCGCTGGGCAGGAAGAGGATCTGGGCCGGGTCGAAGCGGTCCAGCCACGGCTCCAGGTGCTCCAGGTAACGCCCGCGCGCCCGGTAGGTGTACCAGTCGTACGCCTCGCTGAACGCCTCCGGCTCGGCGATGAGCCGCTCCCGCTCCCCCGCCGTACGCTCCGGCTCGGCGGCCAGGGCGGCCGCGAAGTCCAGCGGCTCGATGCCGTGCGTACGGCGCTCCTTCCAGTGCGAGTACGCCCGCTCGACCGGGTCGCGCAGCAGCACGATCAGCTTCACGGTGGGCATCAGCGCGGCGACCCGCTGCGCCGCGAGCGGGTGGAACATGTACAGCGGCGCGGCCTCGCCGACGCGGACCGGCCCACCGTGCCGCTTCGCGAGGGCATCACGCTGCCGATCGGTCGGGAAGTGCGAGCGGTACCACGCCTCGCCGCGACCCCAGTGCTCCTCGAAGTAGTGGGCCGACTTGGTGTTCCACGCGGGAAAGAGCCGGGGCACCAGCGGATGCTGGATGAGGTAGTTCCACAGCGAGGTGGTGCCACCCCGCTTGGTGCCGATGATCAGGAAGTCCGGCAGGGGCCGCCGGTCACTGGTGCGTACCCCGTAGTCGACCAGGGACTCCTTCACCCGGGTGGTCACCTGGGTCGGCACCAACTGCTTGACCCGGTCACGGATGGACACCACGACGGCCCTCACCTGCCTCTCGTCGATGCCGGGGCCGGCCCGGCGGCCGTGGGCGCCTCGTCGGACCCACGGATCTGCCTCATGGTCACCCGGATGCCGGCGCGCACCTGGGGCAACGTCAACAAGCCGACGCAGCCGGCCACCAGCACGGCGAGCGCCACCGCCAGGCCGGGCAGGCCACGCCCCGCGGCCAGCACCCCGGCCGTCGCCGCGACGCCGACACCGCCGACGGTGGCCGCCGCCGCGCGCAGCGTCGCCGTGTCGACGAGCGGTTCACCGACCACCGACCGGGCGAGGCCGGCGGCGGTGAGGTTCTCGGTGGCGATGCCGGCGGCCCAGGCCAGCGCGGCGCCCGTCGCGCCGTGTCCGGGGATCAGCCAGAGTCCGAGCGAGACGGTCACGGTGAGCCCGGCCAGGGTGGAGACCAGGTGCAGGCCGCTGCGTCCGCCCATCAGCAGCAGGCTCTGCACGTTGCCCACACCGGTGTTCACCAGCATCGCCAGCGCCAGCACCGTCATCGCCGGCACGCCGGCGGTGAACTCCCGGCCGAACAACTGCAGGAACGCGAGCGCGAACACCGCCAGCAGCAGGTACACCGGCCAGGACAGCACCAGCCCCCAGATGGTCAACTGGCGGTGCACGGCCGCCGCGGCGGCCCGCTCACCGCGCCCGAGCAGCCGGGACAGCTGCGGTGACACCGCGACCCGCAGGCCCTGCATGGCGAGCTGACCGGCCAGCACGTAGCGGCCGACCGCGCCGAACACGCCCGCGTCGGCCGGTCCGGCCAGCACCGACGTCAGCAGCACCCCCACCCACATGCTGCCGGCGTCGATGGCCGCCGAGGCGGCCCGGGGCAGCGCGAAGCGCCAGAACGTCGACCAGTCGGACCGGGTCGGCCGCACCGCCGCGCCCCGACCCAACCCGAGCGGACCGGCCACCAGCACCAGGCAGACCAGCAACGCCAGCGCCGCCGGCACCAACCAGCCGGTCATGCCGGCGAGGAGCCCACCGCTCGCCAGCGCGGCGGCGCCGACCAACGCCGGGCGGGCCACCGGCAGCAGGAGGAACTGGACGCCGACGTACGCGCGGATGGGTCGTACGCAGCGCAACGCGGCCAGCAGCAGGGTCATCGCCACCACCACCGGCACGGCGGCGAAGGTCAGGGTCAGCAACCCGTGGGCCGCGTCGCCCGAGCCGCGCAGCAGGCGGGGGGCGAGCGCGTCGGCGCTCAGCACCCCCACGACGGCGACGACGAGCCCGGCCAGCAGCGGCGGGATGAGCGCCACCGGCAGCACCCGGGCCGCGTCTCCCCGCACGCCCAGGCGTCGCCGGGGCACCGCCCACATGAGACCGGTCTCCGCGCCGAGCGTGCAGACCGCGGTGGCCACGGTCACCACGCCGATCGCGACGAAGAACGCACCCGCGCCGGCCGTCCCGTACCCCCGGGTGATCACCACGGCCAGGACGAAGCCGAACAGGCCGCTGGTGGCCGCGCCGAGCAGTCCGGCCACCCCGCTGCGGGCGCTGCGGCGCGTCTCGACCGCGCCGGCGTCGGCGGCCGCGCCCCGCGGGCCGTCCCGGCCGGCATCGGCCGGCGGTCGGGTGGCGGCCGTCATGCCGGCACCGCCGTGGCGGCAACGAGCGGCGGTTGCCGCCGGTACGGGCGGGGCGCACGTTCGGATTCGGTGAGCGCCATGGCGAAACCGACCGCGAAGAACGCGACGGCCAGGTTCTGGTTGGCCATGCCGTAGAACGGAATCTGCACGAGGCAGACCACCGGCACCACCGCGAGCCACTGACCGGCCGCCGACCTCGCCCGCGCGCAGACCACCGCGGCGGCCACGAACCAGCCCAGGAAGCAGAGCAGCGCCGGTACGCCGTGGCTGAACAGCACCATCCACAGTTGCCCCTGCGTGCCGATCGGCGCGTTTGCGGAGACCGTGTCCACGTTCACCGGAGCGCCGTAGCCCAGCCACGGGGAGTCCTGCACACGGCGGATCACCTCGGTGTAGAGCGACAACCGGTCGGTGTTGGTGTCGCTGGAGTCGACCCGGTTGTTGATCAGCTCGGTGATCGGGATGACGAGCGTGGCCAGTCCCCCGGTCACGACCACGCCGACGATGGACGCGGCGACGCGGACGTTGCCCCGCAGGCTGGCCCGCACCCCGAGCACGGCGAGCCCCGCGCCGAGGCTCAGGAACATCGCCCGGTTCAGGGTGAGGAACGCGGGGGCCAGCGACAGCGGCAACGACGCCAGCAGCGCCCACCGCAGCAGCCCGCGACGGCGCAACATGGTGTACGCCACCACGCACGGCAGGGTCATCGCGTACGCGCTGCCGTAGTTGTTGGTGTACGCGAACGGCGCGGCGGGCCGGTAGATCGGGTTGAGCGAGCGGGGGCTGTACTCCGCGGTGGTCAGGTGCACCATGTCCTGGATGAACGGGGTACGGGCGACGCCGGCCGGCAGCAGCACCTCCATCGGGGTGGTCATCGCGAACCGGGGCACCAGCACACCGAGCCAGCCCAGCACCACCAGCGCGAACCAGAACGCGCAGAGCGGGGTGAGCACCGCCACCAGGTCGGCGCGTTCCCGAGCGGCGACGTAGACGTAGACGCCGACCACCAGCGCGGTCAGATAGAAGGCCAGGCGCAGGGCGAACGTCAGCAGCGAGGCCGGCGACGACAGTTGGGTGGCGCTGACGACCACGATCGCGAGGAACAGCAGCCAGATGCCGGCCAGCGGGGGCAGCGGCACCCGACCCCGGGTGAGCAGCATCGCCAGCAGCAGCGCGCCCAGCAACGACCACCCCAGGTAGAACGCGCCGAGCACCCACCAGATCGGCACGAGGCCGAACATCAACGCCAGGGGCCAGAGCGGCAGCCGGGCGGGTGGCGGTGTGGGCGGCGTCAGCGCGACGGCGGCCGGGATGTCGCCGGGTGGCGGCTCGGTCGCCGGGGCGCGGGTGACCGACACCGATCAGGCCCGGCCGTTGCGGGTGAGGACGAAGCCCAGCGGGGTGACCCCGGCGGCGCGCAGCCGCTCCACGAGCCGCCGCAGGTCGCTCTGACGGGTGCGGTCCCGCTCGATGACCACCACGGCGCTGCCCTGCCGGGCGACCGCGACGCCACGCTCGTCGGACTCGGCCGGTGGCGCGTTGAACAGCACCAGGCCGTGGTCGGCGCCCTGCCGCCAGGTGCCGAAGCGGACGCTGCCCACTCCCACGGTCACCTCGTCCGCCGACGTCGGCCGGCCGTTGTCGGTCCGGGCGGACGACACCCGGGGAAGGGTGAGCGTGGCGTCCGGGTCGGTGGACGGGCGACTGCCGGGCGGGTGTGGGGAGGGCCGTCGAGCAGCCGGCGCCTCGGCGGGAGCACCGCCCGCCGCCGGCGTACCGGCCGGACGCGGCTTGGGCACCAGCGGTCGGGACGGGTCGACGGGCAGCCGCCCACGGTCGGCGAGGACGGCGGCACGCAGCCGCTCGACGCGGCCACTGTCGTCGGCGACGAAGACCTCCCGGCCGTCGGCGGCCAACGCCACGGCCAGCCCGGCGGTGAGTGCCGTGGCGTCCTCGCGGGAGGTGACCAGCGCGACCCGGGCCGGCTGGCGTACCCGCTCGGCTACCGCCATCGCCACGTACCGGATGTCCGCGTCGACAGCCCGTGGACTGCCCCGAAGCGGCGGCCGGCGGACCGTGCCGAGCAGCGGCAGGCCGGTGGCGTCCCGGCCGTCGGTGACCGAGCGGACCCGCCGGTCCGCCGACTCCCACGCGTACGCCAGCACGACACCGATCAGCGCGCCGCCGAGCAGGCCGGCGACCAGGTAGAGCGGCCGATGACCGGCGGAGTTCACCAGCGCCCGCTCGGCGGTCTGGGTGACCCAGCCGGGGTTGACGTCGACGGCGGCGATCTCGGTACGGGCTGCGTTGAGCTGAGTGAGCTGGTTGTTGATGCCGGACAGTTCGGCCAGCGCCGCGTCACCGGCGGCGGTGCCCTTGGCGCTGCTCGCGCGCTTCTGCACCGCGGTCTGCTGGGCGACGACCTTGGCGACGCTCGTGTCGTAGGAGCGCAGCATCTCGGCGCGCTGCTGCTCGTACATGGCACGGCGCACGTCGAGGTAGGCCCGCGCGGCGAGGTTGGCGCCCTGCACCGCCCGCTGCGCGTCGTGCGTCTGGTAGGTGAAGCGCAGGATCTGCCCGCCGGTGGGTACCTCGACCTCCAGGGCGTTGCGGATGTCGCGCGGGTCGCCGCCGACGGCGTCGGCGAGCCGCTGGACCACCTCGGTGCCGGTGGCGAGGCCGCTCTCCACGTTCATGTTGACGGCGCGGTCGGCGCCCGCGCCGCTGGGTGTGAAGGCGTCGGTGACCACCGGCCGGACCGCCACGACCGCGCTCGCGGTCACCGCCGCCGGCACCAGCAGCACGTAGCCGAGGGCGGCGAGCAGGCCGACCAGGGCGACCGCGAGCACCAGCCGCAGCCGGTGCATCGGCACCCGCAGCAGGTCGGTGAGCGTCACGACGCGGGCGGCGCCGGAGCTCGACGATTCGGGTGGCCAGGAGGCGGACGTCGCGTCAGTCATGGAACTTCTTCACCGTCTGTTGAGGATTGCCCACGACGACGACACCCGGTGGCACGTCGGCGCGCACCACCGAGGCCGCGCCCACGACGCTGTCCCGGCCGATCCGGACCCCCTTGAGCACCAGGGCGTGCGCGCCGACCCAGACGTTGTCCTCCAGCACGATGGGCGCACGGGTGGCCGGGCTGGGCGGTGCGTGCCGTTGGTCGGGCGGCAGGTTGTGGAAGTCGTTGTCGAGCAGCTCGCAGTCGGACAGCAGGCACCTGTCGCCGATCGTCACCGACGTCCAGGTGCCGATCCAGGTGGCGTTGAGCAGACAGTCGGCGCCGACGCGTACCTCGCCGGGGCCGGCGAAGCGGACCAGCTTGTTGATGCGGGTGCGGTCGCCGATGGTGACCCGGACGCCCCGACGCAGCCGGATCCGGCCGCGGATCTGCACGTCCCGTCCGAGGGTCAGCCGCCGGTAGCGCAATCCGTACCAGGCGCGTTTGAGCGCGAAGACCAGGTGGACCGCGCGTTTCGCGCGGAATCCAGCGCCGCCGACCAACGACCCCTCCCCACATCGCGGGGTCGGCGGCGGTGGTGCCGCCGCCGACCCGACGTGAACAATCTACCGATCCTCCGTTACGTTTGGTTGACCGTCACTGTACGGAGAAGAACATCGAGGGGATAGACCATGACAACTCGGGCGTCGCTGCGGCGATGAGCGTCGTCGCCAAGCCGTTCACCACCGCGGTCGGCGCGGCCGTCGGGTCGAACGGGACGCTGCGCAACCCGCCGTCCGTCGCACCGTAGACGATCCGACCGTCCACCCAGGCCATGCCACGCACGCTCGACCAGGTGACACCGCTGGTCGGCAGCGCGAACTCGGTCGCGCCGAGGTAGTTGCCGTCGATCTCGAAGTAGCGGTAGTAGAGGTTGTTGGCGCCGGTACGGGTGTAGTAGAGCCGGCCGTCGAGGTAGAAGGCGCCGGTGAGGCCCGCCGGGTTGAACCAGTCGTTGTAGCCCGACGCCTCCCACGGCGAGCCGATCGCGCCGCCGTTGAACAGCGAGACGTCGATCCGGCTACCGGTGGGCGTACCCGCCACCGTGTGCGCCCAGTAGATCCGGTCGTCCACCCGCCAGGTCGCGCCGGACGCGGTGTAGGCCGGCTGGCTGACGGTGGTCGGGGTGCCCAGCGTCACGCCGTCGAACGGCACCTTCGACACCGCGCCCGACCCGGCGCCCAGGTAGAGGTTGCCGGTGCTCCCGCTCGGCGGGTTCTTCGCCGTGAAGGTGCGACCGCCGGCGAGTGGGAACATGCCGAGCCGCCCGTGGTACTCCTCGCCCATGCCGTCGGAGTTGTGCCCGAAGTAGAGGCCGTCCGAGCCGCGCCACAGCACCGGCACCGAGGAGCCCCAGGCGGTGGTGCCGGACGGCATCGAGGCGCTGCCGCTGCGCCGCGGGTTCCAGTTCACCGGCATGCCGGTGGCCGGGGTGACCGCGCCGATGCCGAGCCTGTCGATGGCGCCCGCGCCGGCGTTGTCGCTGGCGTTCGGGTTGTTCAGCCAGCGGAAGTGACCGCCGAGGTAGATGACGTTGTCGGCCACCTCGACCGAGGTGATGGTGTCGTTGCCGGTGAAGTCGACCCAGGTGGCGACCTGGCCGGTGCCACGGGCGGCGGTCTCGAAGCGGACCAGCGCGTCGCAGTACGCGCTCGGCCAGCCACCGCCACCGTTGCTGCCGACCACGAACCAGCTACCGTCCTCGCCGAACTTGATGTCCTGCACGTAGTGCACGAAGGTCGTCGGGGCGGCGCACGGCGCGACGTACTTCTCGCTGCTCCAGTCCAGCACCGTCGGGGTGCCGGAGACGTCGACGAGCGCGATCTGGTTGCGCGGCAGGTCGTTGAGGAGCGTGAAGTTGCCGCCGACGGCCAGGGTGTTGCCGTCCGGGGTGACGTCGATGGTCCACACGTACGAGGTGGTGCTGTGCCGCCCGACGGTGGCGTCGACGGAGAACGTCGGGTCGATGGCTCCGGTGGTCGCGTTCAGCCGGCCGAGACCGGAGTGCGCGGTGCCGTTGAGCCAGTTGAACGCGCCGGCCACGTAGAGCCAGTTGCCCGACAGCGCCAGATCCCGGACGGTGCCGCCGTCCGAGCGACCCACCCAACTGTCGATGATCGCGCCGGTGCTCGGGTTCAGCGCGACCAGGTTCTTGCGGGAGACCCCGTTGACGTTCTTGAAGGCGCCGCCGACGATCAGCGTGCCGCCGGGCCCCGCCAGCAGCGTGTTGACCGCGCCGTCGAGCACCGGCAGGAAGGTGGTGGACATCGTGCCCGTGGTGCGGTCGTACGCGAAGAGGTAGCGCTGCGTGACCCACGCGGACGTGGCGGTCTGCCGCAGCTGGGTGAAACTGCCGCCCACGAAGACGGTGTTGCCGACCTGCGCGAAGGCGCGGGTCTCACCGTCGCGGGCGTGCGGGGTGTTGTCGGCGGGGTTCGCCGACACCAGGGTCGCGGTCCCGGGGACCGGAACCACCGCCGCCGAGGAGGCCGTGGGGGCGCTGAGCACCGCGGCGGCGACCGCCAGCGCGACCACCCCCGCCCGGGTACGACGTCGTCCTGACAAACGCCATGAGTGCGAGAGTGTGGGCACGCTACGCCTCCAAGATGGATGAGAACCCGAGGTAGCGTGCCTCGCCCAGCCTGGTAGGCGCATCCGCCGATTGGGCGGTGCGTGAATCTGCTAGCCGACAGTACAGCGGAAGATCAGCTGGTAGACCTCCGATGAACGGCGGCTGTGTTCACAGTGTCGTCATTAGCGTCAGTTGCTTCCTCCGGTGGGCTGTCGCAGGTATTCGTCCTTGCCGGCCTGGGCGAACCCGGCCACCGAGGCGGCGTCGTGGTTCATCGTCATGTCACAGGTCGCCGTGCGGCTCGTCATGCCCGCCGAGTTGAAGTAGATGGCGGCCTTGATCTTCGGGTGCGCCTTCAGGGCCGCCGGGAACTCCTGGAACCAGCGCTGCTTCGCGCTCGGGTCCTTGGCGTCGAAGTTCGTGCCGAACTCGGCGAGCATCCGGGGCTTGCCCGCACCGATGCCGTTCTCGTCGAGCCAGCGGTAGAAGCCGTCAACTGTCGTGCTCGGGCTCTTCCACACGGTGCTGCCGTTGCAGACGTGGAAGTTGTACGGGTCGTAGGCGACCCAGTCGACGTACCGGTCGCCGGGGTAGAGACCGGCGTACCGCGAGTAGTGCCCGGACCAGCCCATCATCGTCCACACCCAGACGGCGTTGTCCGCGCCCGCCTTGGCGAACCGCTCGTACACGTACTTCCAGGCCCGGACGAAGTCGGCGTCGCTGCCCTTGCCCGGCTCGTCCTCCGGCTCGTGGTCGAAGCCGATGAACACCGGTACCTTGGCGGCCCGGATGCGACCGGCGACCGCGTCGATGGTGGCGTCCTGCCGACCGCCGTACACGTCGGACCACTTCAGCGTCGTACCGGCGGAGAAGTCGCGCGACTCCCAGGCGAAGAACATCAGCCGGCCCTGGCGCATCTGCTCCTGCTCGTACGCGTCGGGGAACGCGCCGTTGCTGCCGGCGTTGGAGAAGTCGTGGTAGCGGTGCACGATGTCGAACTTGCGCCCGACCTGGGCCTCCACGTCGGTGATCGCCTTACCGTGGTCCCACCCGCTGCCGGCGTTGGCGGGTGAGTACATCCCCCACCAGGCGCCGCAGGAGGGCACCAGCGTGTCGGACACCTGGCCGCACTTGCCGGACGGGAGGGTGGGGCTTCCCGTCGGAGTGGGCGTACGGGTCGGCGCGACCGTCGGCGTCGGCCGGGGCGCGGCGGTGGTCGGCGCGACCGTGGGCGTCGGCGCGGGTCGGGTGGTCGGCGCCGACGTCGGCCCGCTACCCAGGTCGTAGCTGATCACCAGGCTGGGACGCAGGTCGGCGTTGCGGTTCTCGACCGACGCCCAGTAGACGCGGGTCTCCAGGCCGGTCTGGGCCAGCGACACCGTCCAGGTGCCGTTACCGGTGACCAGCTTGGAGACGTCCCACTCGTTGACGCCCTTGGCCACACCGGTCACCGTGTCCAGCACGGTTCCCGCCTTCGCCGGGGCCGGCCGCGCCTCCCGGGCGCTCACCGACGAGGCGTGCGCGGTCACCGTCGCGGCGAACTGCTGCCAGGCGTGCATGCGCAGCGTCGCCCGGACGTTGACGGCGGCGGCCGGAAGGGTGGTCACCGCGAACTCGACGACCGCCTCCCGGCCGCCGCGCGGATTGCCGTCGCAGCGCGCGGCGCAGGTCGCCAGGGTCCCCTTGGTGGAGTTGTCGCCGTCCTGCGACACCATCGTCGCGGTGGTGTCCGCCACCGCGCGGATCGACACGTCGTCGCTGGCCAACAGGGGCATCATGGTCGCCACGATGCCGGCCACCACCGAGCCGCCGACGACGCCGATGGCGATCGCCTTGCGTCGAGGGCCGTTGCGGAGCCGGGTGATGCGGTGCAGTCCGTGCCTGGTCAAGGAGAACTCCCTGTGTCTGGTGCGATAACCGTCAGCAGCGTATCGATGACCAGGGCAGGTCGTCGGCAGGACAGTTTTCCGTAAGCGCGTCTTAACCGTCAGCTAAGGATCCCGGCGGAACGAGGTGTCCGGCGCGCCTCGTCAGCGAATCAGCCCAGGTCGCGCCGGGGATTCGATCATCCCCCGACCCGGCCGCGAGGAGCCCTCCGACGCCCGCACCGACCGCGATCAGCACGCCCCCGTCCAGCCGGGACGTCAGCTGCGGCGTTGCAGAAGGCCGGCGGCCAGGAGACTCACGCACGGGACGAGGAGCAGCGCCAGCGCGTACGATGGCACCGAGATGTCGAAGGTGAGGTACAGGACCACTCCCACCAGCCACAACACGGTGACGAAGCCGCCAAGCAGCAGATGCCGCCTGCCACCGTCATGCGGCAGCGCCACACCGGAGCGGCCCTTCCTCCACGCCAGAACGACCACGACAGCAGCCAACGCCGCCACGACGGCCACGAAGGGCCAACCAAGTGAGCCGTACCCGAGGGCGGCGACCAGCGCCAGGACGCTGAGGGCACCGATGACGAGAAGCACCAGGACGGACATCAATACCTCCGCCGGAGGAGGATCACGAAGCGACTGCCAGCGGAAGCCCTGCGGAACAACCAGCTCCGGGAAGTCCGGCCGGTCGATGATCTCCCCTGCCCGCTGCCGGCTCACGCCCAACCGGCGGGCGATTTCACCACGTCCGTAAAGGTGCTTCGGCATCCGCGCAGAGCCGTCACGACACGCTTCCCCGGGGGCCGCTGGGCCCTCCGCCTGCGTAATCAGCGGCGCGCCGCGACCAGCGCCTCGCGCATCGCCTCGACCGGCGCCGCGACCCCGGTGAACTGCTCGAACTGACCCACCGCCTGCGCCAGCAACAGGTCCAGGCCGGACACCACCCGCAGACCGGCAGCGCGGGCCGAGGCCGCCATCGGCGTCGGCCACGGGTCGTAGAGCGCGTCGAAGTAGACCCCACCCGATCGCCACGCCGCCGCGCCGGCGAGCGGGTCCGCGACGCCCTTCGGCACGGTGGCGATGACCACGTCCGCGTCGGCCAGCCCGGCAGCCTCGGACCAACCCGCACCGGTCAGGGCGAGGTCGAGCGCGTCGGCCACCGGCCGCAGCTCGTCGACCGCCTCGACCCGGCGGGCCACCACCGTGACCGACGAGCAGTCCAACCGCGCGGCGGCGGCGAGCGCGGCGCGGGCCGTTCCGCCCGCACCGAGCACCGTCATCGTCGCGCCGGGCACCACCCCGGCCTCGGTGAGCACGTGCACCATGCCGCCGACGTCGGTGTTGTCCGCGTACCAGGAGCCGTCGTCACGTCGTACCAACGTGTTGGCCGCGCCGACGGCGACGGCGACCGGCGACGCGGCGTCGGCCACGGCGAGCGCCGCCTCCTTGCCCGGCATGGTGACCGACAACCCGGCCCACTCCGGGCCCAGGCCGGCGACCAGGTCTGGCAGCTCCGCGGCCGCGCACTCGATCCGGGTGTACGACCACCCGGTCAGCCCGGCGGCGGCGTAGCCGGCCGTGTGGATCACCGGCGAGAGCGAGTGCGCGATGGGCTTGCCCAGCACCGCGGCCCGACGGGCCGCCCCGGTCCGCGTCATGGCCGCCCCTTCGTACACGTCGTCCCGACCCTACCGACCGCACCGAGCGCCGCACCAGCCGTCACCGGCGGCGGGGATGGTATTCGCTTGACGTTCCATCGATGACGGTGAAAGCATTTCGAGTAGGACGATCGATCAGAAACAGGGGGGAAACATGAACAAACGGATTCTGCGCGTCCTCATCGCGATTGCCGCCGCCCTCAGCCTCTCGCTGCTGGCCGGGGCGCCCGCACGGGCGGACAGCGCGGCCGGCAGCTGGTCCGACAACCACCAGCTCTGCAACTCCAGCTCGTGCGTACGGACCGGCAACATCGTGCGACTCTGGCAGTCCATCATCTGGGCCGACGACCTGAGCGGCACCGTCGGCACCAGCTTCATCGACGGGGAGTTCGGCTCCAACACCGCCGCCAAGACCAGGACCTGGCAGGACGTGATGAACATCGGCATCGACGGGTCGGTCGGGCCGCAGACCTGGGGCGAGGCGTACGGCGCGGTCAACCGGAACACCGGCTACGACACGAGCACGCAGACCGGGTACTTCTACTACGGCTACAACCGCACGTTCGCGCTGCGCAAGCAGAACAGCAACGGCGTGTGGACGTTCCTGAACCCGCGCACCGGCTCCTGGACCGGCACGAGCCACTGACGCACGCCAGGGACTGACGCCGAAAGGCTCCCCTCTCCGACGCGACCGATTCCTGGTCGAGGGAGAGGGGAGCCTTTTCCGCGTCGGCGGAAAACCTCAGATGATGCCGGCCTCGCGGGCCCTGGCCTCGTTGCGCTGGTGCTGCTCGTACGTCTCGGCGAAGGCGGAGTGGCCCTGCTTGTCGATCGCCACGAAGTACAGCCACTTACCCACCGGCGTGTCCATCGCCCCTTCCAGGGCCTGCTTGCCCGGGTTGTTGATCGGGGTGGGGATCATGCCGCGCAGCTTGCGGTTGTACGGGTTCTTCGGGTCGTCCAGCTCAGACGCCGTCATCTGCTTGGACGACTTCGTGGGCTTGCCGATCGACTCCAGGTAGTAGTTGACCGTGACGTCCATCTCCAGGCAGTTGCAGTCGAATTCGCCGTACGCCCGGTTGTAGGCGACCCGGGCGACCTTGCCGAGGTCGTCCTTGTTACCGGCCTCGGCCTGGGCCAGCGACGCCACGATCAGCGCCTCGTACGGGCTGACCTTGCGCTCCTTCTGCACCCGGTCGGCGAACTTCATCTCGCCGGTCACCGAGAGGAAATTGTCCACCATGAGCTTGAGGATGCTCTCGGCGGTGGCCTTCGGCGGGATCTCGTACGTGTCCGGGTAGAGGAAGCCCTCCACGGACTTGACGACCTTCTTGCCGTCGTCGCGCTTGAACCACCAGTCCGGGACGCCGAGCGCCTCCGGGTCCTTGGCCGCGGCCTCGAAATCCTTGACCGGGATCTTGGTCTTGTCGGAGAGCAGCTTGTAGATGTTCTTGCTGGTGCGACCCTCGGGAATGGTCAGCCCGTTGACGATCTTGTTCTTCAGGTCGAGCATGGCCGTCACCGCGCTCGCGCCGCTCATCTGCTTGCGCAGCTTGTACGTGCCCGGCTGGATGTTCTTGCTGCGCGAGTTGGCCTCAGCCGCCTCGATGAACGCCTTCTGGCTCTTGACCACGTCGGCCGCGACCAGGGCGTCGGCCATGTCGGCCAGCAGCGCGCCGTTCTTGATCTCGACGGTGATCTCACCGGAACCGGCGCCGTCGTAGTCGGGCGTGACGAAGTAGTTCTGGATCCGGTCGAACCCGTAGTACGCGCCGCCGCCGATGCCGCCCAGCAGGACCAGGGCCATCAGCAGCGCAAAGAACGTCTTGCCCCGACCGCCGCCGGAGCCTTTATTGCGCTTGCGGAAGCTACGCCGGTGCCGACCCTTCTCACCCCGCTCCGGCTCGTCGAACCCAAGGTCCAGATCGTCGATCATTACGTCCGCCTCCGCTGCGCGTCCAGCCAGCTCTGCAGGATCTCCACCGCGGCCGCCTGGTCGACAACCGCACGTTGACGCTTGCCACGAACGCCACGTTCGGCAAGCCTACGAGAAGCGACCACGGTCGACATCCTCTCGTCAGTGAGCGTTACCGGAACCGGCGCTATCACATTGACCAATCGGTCAGCGTACGCCTTCACGCTGACCGCCGCCGGGCCATGCTTACCCGCCAGGTTGACCGGAAGCCCGACGACCACCTCGACGGCCTCATGCTCGGCCACCAACGCCGCGAGCTGGGCAATGTCGCTCGGCACCGCGTCCGGCGCGGCGGTCAGATCGCGGGCGAGGGTCACCAGCGGCGTGGCCAGCACCCCGTGCGGATCCGAGCGGGAGACGCCGACACGCACCTGGCCGATGTCCACACCGAGGCGAACTCCCCGTGTGAGCCCGCTCACCGTGGGTCACCCGTGGGCTGTCGACGAACCAGGGCGGACCATTCGGTCCGCCCTGGTCGACACTGACCGTCCATCACGCCTCGGTGATCGCCTTCTCGACGGTGAGCAGCAGGTTGGGCGCCTCGGTCGCGGGCAGACCGCCACCCTGGGCCAGGTCGGGGCTTCCCCCGCCGCGGCCGGAGAACGCCGCCTTCACCAGGTCCGATGCGGTGAGGCCGCGACTGCGGGCCGCCGCGTTGACCGCCACCACCAACGACGCCTTGCCGTTCGCCCGAGCCGCCACGGCCACGACCGCCGGCCGCGCCGGGTCGATCTTGCCGCGAATCTCCTGCGCGAGGGTCCGCACGTCGTTGCCGGCCGCGCCCTCCGGCGCCTCGGTGCCGACGTACGCCACCCCGCGCACGTCCTTCGCCTGCGCGGCGAGCGCGCCCGCCCCACCCAGAACCAGCTGGGCGCGCAGCTTCTCCAGCTCCTTCTCCGCGTCCCGGAGCTGGGTGACCGTCTGCTCCACCCGGTCGGCGACCTGGTCGTTGGGCACCCGGTACAGCTCGGCCAGCCGGGACACCAGCAGGTGCTCCTTGGCCAGGAAGCCGAAGGCGTCCATGCCGACCAGCGCCTCGACCCGGCGTACGCCGGAGCCGATCGACGACTCGGAAAGGATCTTCACGAGGCCGAGCTGCGCCGAGCGGGCCACGTGCGTACCGCCGCACAGCTCCCGGGCGTAGTCGCCCACCTCGACGACCCGCACCTCCTCGCCGTACTTCTCGCCGAACAGCGCCATCGCGCCGATCCGCCGCGCCTCGTCCAGCGAGGTGATGAAGGCGTGCACCTCCAGGTCGGCCAGCAACACCTCGTTGACCTGCTGCTCCACGTCCCGCAGGACCGTCGGCGACACACCCGTCGGGGTGTTGAAGTCGAACCGCAGCCGGCCCGGCGCGTTCAACGAACCCGCCTGGGTCGCCGACTCGCCGAGGAAGTTACGCATGGTCTGGTGCACCAGGTGGGTGGCCGTGTGCGACCGGGAGATCGCGCGGCGCCGGGTGGTGTCGATCTCGGCGTAGCCGGTGTCGCCCGGGTGCACCTCACCCCGGATGACGCGGGCCCGGTGCACGATCAGGCCCGGCACCGGCTGCTGCACGTCGAGCACCTCGACCTGGCCGTCGCCGACCGTGATGATGCCGTGGTCGGGCTGCTGGCCGCCGCCCTCGGCGTAGAACGGGGTCGTGTCGAGCACCAACTCGACCATCTCGCCCTCGGTCGCCGCCGCGCGCGGGCCGTCCGAGCCCAACAGCGCCCGCACCCGCGACTCGCGCGCCACCTCGCTGTAGCCGGTGAACGTCACCGGGCCGCCCTCGTCGAGCACCGACCGGTACGCCGACACGTCGGTGTGCCCGGTCTTGCGCGCCTGCGCGTCCGCCTTGGCCCGGGTCCGCTGGTCGGCCATCAGCCGGCGGAAACCCTCGTCGTCGACCTTCAGTCCCTGCTCGGCCGCGATCTCCAGGGTCAGGTCGATCGGGAAGCCGTACGTGTCGTGCAGCTGGAACGCCTTCGCCCCGGACAGCGAGGTGCCGCCCGCCGTACGGGTCTCGGCGATCGCCGTGTCCAGGATCGTCGTCCCGGCACGCAGCGTCGACAGGAACGCCTCCTCCTCCGCGTACGCGTACTGCGCGATCCGGTCGAAGTCGGTCGCCAGCTCCGGGTACGACGGCGCCATGCAGTCCCGCGCGACGGGCAGCAGCTCGGGCAGCGCCCGGTCCTGCCAGCCCAGCAGCCGGATCGACCGGATCGCCCGACGCATGATCCGCCGCAGCACGTACCCACGGCCCTCGTTGCTCGGCGTCACGCCGTCGCCGATCAGCATCAGCGCGGTCCGCACGTGATCCGCGACCACCCGCAGCCGGACGTCGTCCGGGTGCGACTCACTCGCCACGTGCCCGGAGTGCGCCCCGTACCGCTTGCCGGTCAGCTCGGCCGCCCGGGCCAGGATGGGCCGAACCTCGTCGATCTCGTACAGGTTGTCGACGCCCTGCAGGATCGAGGCCATCCGCTCCAGGCCCATGCCGGTGTCGATGTTCTTCGCCGGCAGTTCACCCAGGATCGGGTAGTCCTCCTTGTTGGTGCCCGGACCCCGCTCGAACTGCATGAACACGAGGTTCCAGTACTCCATGTACCGGTCCTCGTCGACCGCCGGACCACCCTCGGCGCCGTACTCCGGGCCCCGGTCGTAGAACAGCTCCGACGACGGACCGCACGGCCCGGGGATGCCCATCGACCAGAAGTTGTCCGCCTTGCCCCGACGCACGATCCGCTCGGCCGGCACGCCTACCGACCGCCAGATCTCGAACGCCTCGTCGTCATCGAGGTAGATCGTCGGCCAGATCCGCTCCGGATCCAGCCCGTAACCGCCCTCGGCGATCGGCTTCGTGGACAACTCCCAGGCCAGGGGAATCGCGCCGGCCTTGAAGTAGTCGCCGAAGGAGAAGTTGCCGTTCATCTGGAAGAACGTGCCGTGCCGGCTGGTCTTGCCGACCTCGTCGATGTCCGGGGTGCGGATGCACTTCTGCACGCTGACCGCCCGCTGGTAGGGCGGGGTCTGCTGGCCCAGGAAGTAGGGCACGAACTGCACCATGCCGGCGTTGACGAACAGCAGGTTCGGGTCGCTGATGGCGGGCAGCGGAGCGGACGGCACCACGGCATGGCCGTTCGCCTCGAAGTGCGCGAGGTACCGCCGCTTGATCTCCGCCGTCTTCATCGCTGGTGTTCCTCCGGAAAAATCTCTCGATCGCCGATCCGCGGGGACTCCCGCAGCTCGGCGAACTGGTCGTCGAACGCCTCGCCCTGGACGAACGCCTGGTGGATTTCCTGCTCGCGCTCGGCCATTCCGACCCGCACGTCCTCCACGAAGCTACGCACCGACTCCACCAGGCTGCCAGCGGATTCCGACAACGAGCTGGCGATGCCGGCCGGGGTGTACGCCTGCGCGGTCCGGGTCGCCCTGCGGACCACCACCACGCCCACGGCCACGCCGATGCCGAGCCAGAACAACCGCTTCATGTCGCGCTACCTCCTGTGGCCGGGTCGGTCAACGGTTGCCGCGCCGGGCGGCCCGCCGCTGCTGCTTGATGGTGTCGCGCACCTCGCGCTCGGTCTCGGCGTGCCGGCGGCTCGCGGCGGCCCGACGGACGCTGTAGCCGAAGGCGGCCACCTTGACCAGCGGGTTCGCGGCCGCGGCGGAGACCACGGTCGCCAGGTTGGCGACGTTGGCGGTGACGTTCTGGGCGTGGCTGGTCATCGTGTCGACCTTCGCCAGCTGCAGGTTGACACCGTCCAGCGAGGTCTGCACCTGCTCCAGCGCCACGTTGACGTTCTTCACCGTGGTGTTGACGTCGCCGAGCAGCGGTCCCGTCCGGTCGTTGAGGTCGTTGATCATCCGGGTGGTGGCGTCCACCGTGTGCCGCAGCCGCAGGATCGGCAGCGTCAGGATGAGCACCAGCACCGCGAACGCGCTCGCCGCGATCAGCGCCGCGACCGCCAGAATGTCGCCCACGCGTGTCCTCCTCAAGCAGATTTCCGCCGGACCCGACGTCCCCGGAACGCACAACCGTGGTGCCCACCGAACCCACCGGGCCGTCGCCGGCCGGCGGGCGTGGGCGGCCCGCCAGCCCCAGACCCTACCGTCCGTGATGGAGAGCGGCTCAGGACGGTGAGGGTGTCACGTCGCCCAGCGGATCCCCGCTGACCGTCGGGAACGGATCCTCGCCGGTCAGTGACGGATCGGTGCTGGGCTGCGGCCTGGTCCGCTCGTCGTCGATCGCGTTGCGCACCTTCACCGATACCAACGAGCCGGCGCACTCCCCCGCAGCGGCCGACGGCTCGGGGGACGGCACGATCGCCGGCTCCCCGTCGACCGGCGGCGGCACACAGGACGGCGCCCGCACCCACAGGTCGAGGGTCAACTCGTCCTGCCGCCAGCACGTGTAGCTGCCCTTCGTCTCCTGCTCGGGGCAGCGGCCCACCTTCCACGGCCGCCAACCGTCGCCGCGCAGCGCCTCCTCGTAGACCTTCGCCGTCTCCTCGGGTGACTTCTCCGAGGTGACGGTGCGCTCGCGCAGCCGGCAGTCGAGCAGGCACCAGCGGCTGCCGCTGACGTCGTCGACCGTCTTCGTCGCGGCCCACGCGGGCACGTCGAGCTGGTCCAGGTTGTCGAAGACCGGGTCCCTGCTGAGCGTACGGAGACCGAAGAAGAGAGGCACCGCGCCGAGCAGCACGACGCTGACCAACGCCAGGACGGCGACCCGCAGCCGGCGTCGTTCGCGCGACTGCCGGTGGTGCTCGGACCGGGCGCCCGGGGCCGTGTCCTCGTCGTCGGCGACATCCTGGCCGGCCGCGCGCAGCGCCGGCTCGTCGGCCGGTTCGGAGGGTGGCCGGTCCACTGGGCCCACCGCGCCCGGCGGCACGACGGCGGCACGGGCGACCGGCTCGCCGCCGGTACGGCCGGACGGCGGCACGGGGGCGACACCGGTGGGCTCGGGACGGCCGCCCTCGCGGGGCGGTGGCAGTGCTCGGCCCGCGGCGCGGTCCACCGGCCGCGGGGCGGCGGCACGCGCGGTCACGGGTGACCCGGGGCCGGGTTGCTCGGCACCTGTCCGGACGTCGCCGCCGGGTGGCTGGGCGACGCCCGGGGGGCGGACGGCGGCGCGCGCCGGACCATCCGGTCGAGGTGGGGCGTCCGGGCCGACGCCCGGCGGGACCGCCGCACGGGCCGGACCGTCCGGGCGGGGCCGGGTCGTACCAGGCCGGTTCGGAGCGTCCGGACCGACACCGGGCCGTACCGCCGCACGAGCCGTACCCGGCGGATCGATGGCGGACGGGACGGCGGCGCGGGCCGTCGCGTCGGGACCGACGCCCGGTGGCGTCGCCGCGCGAGCGGAACCATCGGTGACCGGAGGCACCGCAGCGCGGCCCGGACCGTCGGGGCGGGACCGGGGCGGGCCGTCCGGACGTGGACCGGGTGGACCATCGGGGCCCGCGCCCGGCGGCACCGCCGCGCGCGCCGGTCCGTCGGGGCGGGCGGCACCGGGACGGGGTGGACCATCGGGCCCACGGCGGCCGGCGCCGGAGACCGGAGCGTCGCCGGGCGCGAGCCGGGCCCGGCCACCGGGTGGGCCGGATCGGACGCCCCGAACGGGCGCGCCGGGCGCGGGGCGGCCTCCGCCGGGCGGACCGGCGTACGGGTCGTCACCGCGCTCGCCCGCCGGGCCGGACCGCCCCTCGGCAGCCGGCTCGGCCGACGGGCGGCGGCGACGGTTGATCGGGTCCGGGGCGGTACCCGGAGCACTCCGACGGCCGACGGGGCGCTCGCCCGGGACCGGCGGCGGCACCGGACCGCTCGGGTGCTCGCCGGTCGTCTCCGGCGCGCGGGCGGCCCGACGGCCGGTGGGAGCGTCCGCACCCGGATCGGCGGGCGGCCCGGCGGCCCGACGGCCGGTGGCGCGCTCCGCGGCCGGATCGGGTACGGCGATCGGACCACCGGAGCGGTCGTTGAGGTCACCGGCGGGCGGCGGGCCGGTACGGCGACCGCCGGGCCGCTGCTCCGCGGGCTGCCCGCCGGCACCGCGACGGTTGACCACCGGCAGGCCCGGGTCGGTGTGCGGCAGCCGGCCCGCCTGACGCAGCCAGTCCGCCGGCCGCTCCGGACGGTCCCGGCGTTCCGGCTGCGGCTCGCCGCCGGTCGCCACGCGCCGGTCCTGCTCGTCCGGAACCGCCCGACGGCGACCGGCGCCGTCGGTGGTCGGGACGCCGGTGGGAACGGCGCCACCCGGCGACGCGTCGGGCAGTGGCGGGGCGTTGCCGGAGCGGGGCACCGCCGGCTCGTCCGGTTCGGCGGCACGACGGCGACCACCGCCGGTGGGGCGGGAGGGCTCCGGCGCTCCCGGGTCGACCGGCCCGGGACGACGCCGGGCCGTACGCGGGTCGTCGGCGATCGCAGGGTCGGGTCGCAGGCCTTCGGCGACCTGCGCGGCGACACCGGCCACGGGTCCGTCGAAGCGGGCAGCGCCACCGGCGGGCCGCGTCGGTTCGGGTGTACGCCGTCCGGCGGGCGGGCCGTCACCGCCGAGCGGCCGGCCGCCCGTGCCCGGCTCGGGCGCGGGTCGACGGCCCGGTGGTACGGCGTCGGGCCGGCGCAGCGGCGGCACGGCCTCCGCCCGGCCGCCCGGAGCGGGTACCTCGGGACGGGGGCCGGTCGGAGCGCTCACCGCCGCTGCCCCCGGAGGCGGGCCGGACGGCCCGACGGTCGGACGCCCTCGCGCGGGGCCGGTGGGAACGCCGCCCCTCGGTCGGGGGCCGGCGGGGTCCGCCGGGTCGACGCCTCTGGGGCGAGGGCCGGCGGGAGCGCCCGGGTCGACGCCGCCCGGGCGGACGGCCGGCGGCGTGCGGGGTCCTGCGGCGGCGCGCGGGTCGACGCCGGGAACCGGCTGGGTCCCGCGCGGCGACGGCTGGCCGGGGACACCGCCGGCCGGCCCGGGCTGCCCGGGCTCACGGGGGCGCTCGACGGGCGCCCGGTCGGCGGGCGGGCGGGCGTCCGGGCGACGACCGGGCGGGGGCGCTTCGCCCGGCCAGGGTCCGTCGACACCTCGACGTGCTCCGGCGGCCTCGGTGTCCGGCCGGCGCGGGCCGGGCGGCGCGTCCGGGGGCGTCGGCACGCCGGCACGCGGGGGCACGGGCTCGACCGGGACCCCGTCCGGGCCCAGCTCGCCCCGTTGCTGCTTGGCCGAGCGCAGGTCGTCGATCCAGCCGAACTCCTCGCCGGCTACCGGTTCCTCCGGCTCGGCCTCGGCTCGGCCTCGACCCCAGCGGCGGCCCTTGGCGCGGGGATCACGCCGCTCGTCCGGGCCCTCGTCGGGGCGGTCGGCACCACGCGATCTCACTGTTGACCCTCTCCTGCGGCGTTCGTGCCGCCGTCCTGCGTCGTAGCGGCACCGTCCACACCCGTGGCCGCCCGGCCGTTCCGACCAGCTAGCGCCGTCGCCGGCGGCGGCGTTACCGGGTCCCCGGCGGCCGGCGCGACTGTCGGGGGCGCTCCGGCGGTCACGGGCGCCGTGGACGGCGCGGCGGCCAGGCCTTCCGGGCGGGCCGGTGGGACCGGCAGCCCTCGTACGATCCGGCGCAGCAGCGGCAGCCGCGTCGCCACGGACCGTTCCGCCCCGTGTGGGCCGGGCTGGTAGTAGTCGACGCCCACCAGGTCGTCGGGGACGTACTGCTGGGTGACCACGCCGCGCTGGTCGTCGTGCGGGTAGCGGTATCCGGTGCCGTGGCCCAGCCCGCGCGCGCCGGCGTAGTGCGCGTCGCGCAGGCCCCGGGGCACCGGGCCACCCCGCCCGGCCCGTACGTCGGCGATGGCGGCGCCGATCGCGGTGGTGGCCGAGTTCGACTTCGGCGCGGTGGCCAGGTGGATCACGGCCTGGGCCAGGTTGAGCTGCGCCTCGGGCAGGCCGACGTACTCCACCGCGTGCGCGGCGGCGGTGGCCACGCTCAGCGCGGTGGGGTCGGCCATGCCCACGTCCTCGCTGGCGAAGATGACCAGGCGTCGGGCGATGAACCGGGCGTCCTCCCCGGCGACCAGCATCCGGGCCAGCCAGTGCACCGCGGCGTCGACGTCCGAACCGCGCATGCTCTTGATGAAGGCGCTGACCACGTCGTAGTGGGCGTCTCCGTCACGGTCGTACCGCACCGCCGCCACGTCAACCGCCTGCTCGGCGGTGGCCAGGTCGATGCGCCCGGCACCGAGAGCTGCGGCGGAGGCCGCCGCCGCCTCCAGCGCGGTCAGCGCCTTGCGGACGTCACCGGCGGCGAGCCGGACGAGGTGGTCCTCGGCGTCGGTGGCCAGGCTGAGCGTGCCGCCCAGGCCGCGCTCGTCGGCGACCGCGCGGCGCAGCAGGCCGCGTACGGCGTCGTCGTCGAGCGGTTGCAGCGTGAGCAGCACGCACCGGGAGAGCAGAGGCGAGATGACCGAGAAGTACGGGTTCTCGGTGGTCGCCGCGAGCAGCGTGACGGTCCGGTCCTCGACGGCGGCGAGCAGTGAATCCTGCTGGGTCTTGCTGAACCGGTGCACCTCGTCGATGAACAACACCGTCTGCGGGCCGCCCGAGCGGCGCTGGCGACGGGCCGTCTCGATCACCGCACGAACGTCCTTGACGCCGGCGGACAGCGCCGACATGGCGACGAAACGGCGGTCGGTCGCGCCGGCCACCAGGTGCGCGATGGTCGTCTTACCACTGCCGGGCGGCCCCCAGAGGATGACCGACATCGGCGCGCCACCCGAGACCAGTTGCCGCAGCGGCGCGCCGGGGGCGAGCAGGTGGTCCTGCCCGATCAGCTCGTCCAGGCTCGCGGGTCGCATGCGGACAGGCAGGGGCGAATCCTCCGCTACCGGAGTGAAGCCGTCTACACCGGTGGGACCCTCGGGCGCGCCACGCGACCCGGTGGGGGCACCGAGGGAGAAGAGAGCGTCGGACTCCATCACGAAGACAGTACCGGGCCCGACCCGAGACGCCGGAATCGCGCTACGGGCCGGGCCACCGCTGATCGGTCTCGGTCAGCCACGACCGGGGCGACGACCCCGGTACCAGCGGCCGCCGCCGCCACCGCGCGGCCCGCTGCCGACGCCACCCAGGTACAGCGCGAGCAGGAAAAGGCCGATGAGCACGAGGGTGTTCCAATTGAACAGGTCGGGCGCGCCGAAGTTGGTGTCGAGCAGGTCAATCAGCAGGGCGAAGCCAAAGACGATGGCCGCGAGAATGGCGAGCATGTCGGTCCTCCGGTGGGGGTTCCCAGTAGGTCGGCGCGTGATGTACCCAATCGGTCGACCCGCCAATCTCCACCATGGATCGGCCGCCCGCCCCGTCCCCGAGCGCCGTCGCGCCCGCAGGCCGGGCCGCCCGCAAGATCGCACTGAATCCGGGATGTAGTGGTATCGACACGTCCACGAGGCCACTACATCCGGGATCGAGCGCGATCTTGCCGGGTGGAGAGCGGTCGCTCGGCCCCGGCCCGGTCGCCGGCCCCGGCCCTGGCCCGGGTCGCCGGTCGCCGGTCGCCGGTCGCCGGTGGTCGCTGGTCGCTGGTCGCTGGTCGCTGGTCGCCAAGACCAGCGCAACTTCGGCGATACTGCTGCCTCCGACGCGCGTGAAGCAGCAACATCCCCGAAGTTGTGACGATCTTGAGCGTGCGGCGGGCGCGAGGCGCGGGCGAGGCGGGGGGCGCGAGGCGCGGGCGAGGCGCGAGGCGCGAGGCGCGAGGCGCGAGGCGCGGGCGAGGCGCGAGGCGCGAGGCGCGGGCGAGGCGCGAGGCGCGAGGCGCGGGCGAGGCGCGAGGCGCGAGCGAGGCGCGGGGCGCGAGTCGCGAGGCGCGGGCGAGGCGCGGGCGAGGCGCGGGCGAGGCGCGGGCGAGGCGCGGGCGAGGCGCGGGGCGCGGGCGAGGCGCGGGCGAGGCGCGGGCGAGGCGCGGGGCGCGGGCGAGGCGCGAGGCGCGGGCGAGGCGCGAGGCGCGGGCGAGGCGCGAGGCGCGGGCGAGGCGCGAGGCGCGGGCGAGGCGCGAGGCGCGGGCGAGGCGCGAGGCGCGGGCGAGGCGCGAGGCGCGGGCGAGGCGCGAGGCGCGGGCGAGGCGCGAGGCGCGGGCGAGGCGCGAGGCGCGGGCGAGGCGCGGGCGAGGCGCGGGCGAGGCGCGAGGCGCGGGCGAGGCGCGAGGCGCGGGCGAGGCGCGAGGCGCGGGCGAGGCGCGAGGCGCGGGCGAGGCGCGAGGCGCCGGCGAGGCGCGAGGCGCCGGCGAGGCGCGAGGCGCCGGCGAGGCGCGAGGCGCCGGCGAGGCGCGAGGCGCCGGCGAGGCGCGAGGCGCCGGCGAGGCGCGAGGCGCCGGCGAGGCGCGAGGCGCCGGCGAGGCGCGAGGCGCCGGCGAGGCGCGAGGCGCCGGCGAGGCGCGAGGCGCCGGCGAGGCGCGAGGCGCGGGCGAGGCGCGAGGCGCGAGGCGCGGGCGAGGCGCGGGGCGCGAGTCGCGAGGCGCGGGCGAGGCGCGGGCGAGGCGCGGGCGAGGCGCGGGGCGCGGGCGAGGCGCGAGGCGCGGGCGAGGCGCGAGGCGCGGGCGAGGCGCGAGGCGCGGGCGAGGCGCGAGGCGCGGGCGAGGCGCGAGGCGCGGGCGAGGCGCGAGGCGCGGGCGAGGCGCGAGGCGCGGGCGAGGCGCGAGGCGCCGGCGAGGCGCGAGGCGCCGGCGAGGCGCGAGGCGCCGGCGAGGCGCGAGGCGCCGGCGAGGCGCGAGGCGCCGGCGAGGCGCGAGGCGCCGGCGAGGCGCGAGGCGCGGGCGAGGCGCGAGGCGCGGGCGAGGCGCGGGCGAGGCGCGAGGCGCGAGGCGCGGGCGTCGAGGGGGCGGATCCCTGGGCCGGCGCGGTCGCCCGTACGCCGGCTCCTAGGCTGGTCCCATGATCATCGAGGACCAGGCGCTGCACGACCGGGCCACGATCCTGGCCGCCGCCGGAGGTCACCCCTTCGTCCGGCACTCGCTCTCGCCGGGCATCCCGGCGCGTGGTTGGCGGCGCGACGGCGCCGTGCTGTGGTTGTTGCCACCCGAGCGTGGCTACGGCGCAGATGCTGTGGGCCCCGCCGGGCCGGTACTGGACCTCTGCGCCGCGCTGGTCGCCGAGGGACTGCTGCGACCGGAGCAGCGCATGCACCTGCCCCGGTTCGACCCCGCCCTGGCGATCGGGCGGCTGGCGGTGGCGCAGCACGTCGACTGGGACTTCCACTGGACCACCGTCGCGCCCCCACCGCAGCCGGAGGAGCAGCGGGTCGTACGGCTGACCGACGCCGACCGCCCAGCGCTGGAGGCTCTCGTCGACCAGGCGTTCCCGACCACCACCACGCGCCCGGGCGACCCGACGGTCGTCGACTGGTACGGCATCCGCTCCGGCGACCGGGTGGTCGCGTGCGGCGCGGACCGCAGCCGGGGGGACATCGGGTTCCTGGCCGGACTGACCGTCGCCCCCGATCAGCGCGGCCGAGGACTGGGCGGGGCGCTGACCGCCGGCATGACCCGGGCGCTGCTGGCCCGGCATGACACCGTCGCGCTCGGCGTCTACCCGGAGAACGTCGGGGCGGTGCGGCTCTACCGTCGCCTCGGCTTCACCAGCACCCTGCCCCGCACCTCGATCCGTCTCGGTCCCGAGCGCTAACCCCGCTCGACCGGCACGGCGGCCACGCCACCACCCGCCGGGGCCACGCCACCGCCCGGCAGGCCCACGCCACCGCCCGCCGGGGCCACGCCACCGCCCGCCGGGTCCACGCCACCGCCCGCCGCGCTGACGGCATCGGCTGGCGGAGTCGCGCGCCCGCCGCGCGGAGCGGGCGGATCGACCGCAGCGCCGGGGTCGGACGGGCCCTGTCCACCGGCCGGGTCCGACGCGGACCGGCGGCCGGCCCGCCAGGCCGGCAGGTAGAGCGGGGCGGCGACGGCCAGCACGACCGCGCCGACCACCATCGCCGTACCCACGCTGGTGGCGGCCGCGAGCGCGGTCAGCACCACCCCGCCGAGCGCGGCGGCCGGCTGCCCCATCATCGAGTTCAGCGAGAGCACGCTGGTGCGGTACGGGCCGTCGACCTGGCGGTGCAGCAGGCCACTGTGCAGCGGGTTCGACGCGCCGTGCACGGCGTAGCAGGCCAGGTAGGCGACGAGCACCCCGACCGGGCCGGCGAACAGGCCCATCCCGACGACGGTCACCCCTTGCAGGATGCGCATCAGGGCCGCGGCCGGCGCAGGACCGGGCCAGCGCAGCAGCAGCGGGGTCAGCGCCGCGCCGGCCGCGTTGGCGATCCAGGCGGCGGAGCTGGCCGGCCCGAGCAGCGCGGCGGCGCGTTCCGGGTCGCCGACCACCTCGGCGAGCCGTACCGGCAGCAGCGACTCGAAGGTGATCATGCCGAAGCCCCAGAACAGCTCCACGGCCACCAACGCGAGCAGTACCCGGGACCGGCGCAGCAGGCCGACCGCCTGGCCGATCATGCGGGGCGCCTGCGTCACCGACGTGCGCACCGCCGCCAGACCGGTGGCCGGGCGCTCCTCGACCAGCAGGACCAGCAACGCGCCGAGCGCCACCGCCTGGGCGAGGAGCGCGGCCAGCACCGGCACGGTGAGGGCGCTGACCGGGCCGAGCGGCCCGAGCGCGACCAGTCCGCCACTGATCAGGGCCCCGCCGCCGATGGCGACGCCGACGACGGTGCCGGCGTACCCGAGGCCCTTCTCGTACTCGGCCTGCGGGTCGGCGGCCAGCGTGGCGTCGACGTACCAGGACTCCAGGGGGCCGCTGTCGAGCGCCCGGTAGACGCCCTGCAGGGCCCAGACCAGGAAGAACAGCGCGAACGAGTCGGCCACCGTGAAGACCGCGAGGGAGGCGAGGTTGAGGACTCCGGCGGCGAGGAGGACCGGCTTGCGCCCGAGGGCGTCGGCGAAGCCACCGGTGGGCAGTTCCAGCGCGAGCACCAGCAGCCCCTGCGCGGTGCCGACCAGGCCGATCTGCGGCAGCGACAGGCCGCGCTCCTGCATGAGCAGGATCATCACCGGGATCATCAGGCCCGTGGGCAGCCAGCGCAGGCCGTACAGCGTGAGGTAGCGACGACGAACCTGGCGTACGGACAGCGCGCTCACCGGACTACCTGCGCTCGCGACTGCGGGGCTCGCAAACCCCGCTCACTTCTCGCGCTCACCAGCGCTCCTCGAATCGTGGGAACCCGGCGACGAACATGTGCACCGGCTTGACGTCCCCGTCCGGGGCGGGTTGGTCGCGGTAGCGCATCAGCACCGCCCACAGCTCGTCATTGAGCGCCCGCAGGCGGGCCGGATCGAGCGGCAGCACCAGGTCACCCATGCCGGCGGCGTCGCGCCACTCGCGGGACTGGTGGTGCTCGACGCCCATCCAGCGCTCGGCCAGGTCGGCCATCACCCGCACCTGGTCGGCCTGGATCCACTGCACGGCCGCGCGGGCGTCGGGGTCGTCGTCGAAGTCGGTGGGCTCGAAGTTGCTGATGTCGTGGGCGGCCTGCCACCAGCGCTGCCGACCGCTGCCCCGGGCCGGGTCCTCGGCCACCAACCCGACCTCGGCGAGCTGCCGGAGGTGGTAGCTGGTCGCGCCGGTGTTCGTGCCCAGCTTCTCGGCCAGCGCGGTCGCGGTCGCGGGGCCGTCGACGCGCAGCGAACCCAGCAGGCGCATGCGCAGCGGGTGGGCCAGGGTGCGGACCTGTCGGCTGTCGAGGTGGACCTGCCGGGGCTCGGGCGGCTTGTTCGCGGGACCGGGGGCGGCATCCATGAGTGCACACTATCTCTGCACACTTTCCGTGCACAAGAGTTGTGCACAGAAAGTGTGCATGATGTCAGGCCAGCAGCTCGCGCACCCCCCGCAGACGGGTCCGCAGCAGGCCGGCCGCACGAGCGGAGTCGAGACGTACGTCGCTGGGGCGCACCACACCGACGGCGGCGGCCGTGGTGGTCTTCAGCCCGGTCGCGTCCAGCCCGAACCGCTCGGCGACCAGCAGCCCCAGCTCGGCCCGGCTGACGGCGTCGGCGCCGGCCACGTTGAGCAGACCGGCGTACGACGAGTGGGCCAGCTCCAGCACGGCGTCGGCCAGGTCGGTGACGTCGACCGGACACCGGAACTCGTCGGTGAACAGGACGGCCCGGCCAGCGAGGGCGTCCCGGCAGAGTTGGATCTGCTTGCTGCCCTCCCCCAGGATCAGCGAGGTACGCACCAGCGCCGCGCCGGGATCGATCGCGCGTACGGCGGTCTCGGCCGCCGCCTTCGCGGCCCCGTACGCGTTGACCGGGCTGGGCGGCTCGCCGTCGGCGTACGGTCGGGGCCGCCCGCCGTGCAGGGCGTCGCTGGACAGGTGCACCAGGCGCGCGCCCACCTCGGCGGCGGCGAGGGCCACGTGGGCGGCGCCGTCGGCGGTGACCGTCCAGTCGTCGTACCGGTAGGGGGTGGCGACCACGGCGTCCGGCCGCACCTCGGCGACCAGCGTGCGCACGGCGGCCCGGTCGGTCACGTCCAGCCGTCGCGCCACCACCCCCGGCACACCGACCTCGGCGCGGTGGAACGTGCCGACGACCGAAAGCCCAGCCCGGATCCCCCGCCGACACACCTCCCGCCCGAGAAACCCACTGCCTCCGACGACAAGTACCCGCATCCCGGCCCACTCCGTTGATCAAGAGGTTTGCGTCATCTCGCGGGGCGATGATGACGCAAACCTCTTGATCAACCAAGTAAGGGAGGGGTGGGTGGATCAGACCGGGTCGGCCACCGGGGCGGCCGGGCCGGCGGTGCCGGTGTGGGCGGTGGCCGCGGGCTTGGGCTTGGCGTCGATGCCCGCCTCGGCGCGCTGCTGGCTCGTGATCGGCGTCGGTGCGCCGGTCAGCGGGTCGAAGCCGCCCCGGGTCTTCGGGAAGGCGATCACCTCGCGGATGGAGTCCGCGCCGGCCAGCAGCATGCAGACCCGGTCCCAGCCGAACGCGATGCCGCCGTGCGGCGGAGCGCCGTACTTGAACGCCTCCAACAGGAAGCCGAACTTGTCCTGCGCCTCCTCGGGGGTGATGCCCAGCAGGTCGAAGACCCGCTGCTGCACGTCGCCCCGGTGGATACGGATCGAGCCGCCGCCGATCTCGTTGCCGTTGCAGACGATGTCGTACGCGTACGCCAGCGCCCGGTCCGGCGCCTCCTCGAACCGGTCCATCCACTCGGCGTTCGGGGAGGTGAACGGGTGGTGCACGGCCGTCCAACCGCCCTCGTCGGTGCGCTCGAACATCGGCGCGTCGACCACCCAGCAGAATGCCCAGGCGCTCTCGTCGATCAGGCCGGAGCGCTTGGCGATCTCGATACGCGCCGCGCCGAGCAGCTCCTGCGCCTCGCGGGTGGTCGTGCTCGCCGCGAAGAAGACCGCGTCGCCCGGCTTCGCGCCGACCGCGTCGGCGAGCCCACCCAGGTGCTCGGCGGAGAGGTTCTTCGCCACCGGGCCCCGCGCCTCGCCGGTCTCGGCGTCCAGCACCACGTACGCCAGGCCCCGCGCGCCGCGCGCCTTGGCCCAGTCCTGCCAGCCGTCCAGCTCCTTGCGGGTCTGCGACGCGCCGCCCGGCATGACCACCGCGCCCACGTAACCGCCCGCGTCGATCGCCCCGGCGAAGACCCGGAACTCGGTGCCGCGCAGGTACTCGGTCAACTCGGTCAGCTCGACGCCGTAGCGCAGGTCCGGCTTGTCCGAGCCGTACCGGGCCATCGCGTCGTGCCAGGTGATCCGCGGGATCGGTCGGGTGATCTCGTGCCCGGCCAGGTCCTTCCAGAGCGCCGAGACGATCGCCTCGCCGAGGTCGATCACGTCGTCCTCGGTGACGAACGACATCTCGATGTCGAGCTGGGTGAACTCCGGCTGCCGGTCGGCACGGAAGTCCTCGTCGCGGTAGCAGCGGGCGATCTGGTAGTACCGCTCCATGCCGCCGACCATCAGCAGCTGCTTGAACAGCTGCGGTGACTGCGGCAGCGCGTACCAGCTGCCGGGCTGGAGCCGCACGGGCACCAGGAAGTCGCGGGCGCCCTCCGGGGTCGACCGGGTCAGCGTCGGCGTCTCGATCTCCAGGAAGTCCCGCTCGTGCAGCACGCCCCGGGCGAGCTGGCTGGCGCGCGAGCGCAGCCGCAGCGCGTTCGCCGGGCCGCTGCGGCGCAGGTCCAGGTAGCGGTACTTGAGCCGGATGTCGTCACCGGCCTCGACCTGGTCGTCAACGGGAAGCGGCAGCGGCGCGGCCTCGGAGAGCACCTCCAGCGAGGCGGCGGTCACCTCGACCTCGCCGGTGGGCAGGTCGGGGTTCTCGTTGCCCTCGGGTCGGCGGGTCACCTCGCCGGTGACCTTCACGCAGAACTCGTTGCGCAGCGCGTGCGCGTCCTCCTCGCGGAACACCACCTGCACGACGCCGGAGCCGTCGCGCAGGTCGACGAAGATGACACCGCCGTGGTCGCGCCGGCGGGCCACCCACCCGGCGAGCGTCACCGTCGAGCCGGCGTCCGCGGCGCGCAGGCTTCCGGCATTGTGGGTACGGATCACGGCTGGCAACTCCTCATCGTGGAACAGTCCTTCACCCGCATTGTGTCAGGGGTGGCCGCCCTCGCTGGGGGGCACCCGTCAGGCCCGGGTGATTCGCTGGTGGGTGAGCCGACGAACCCGGGGCGACGGACCCGGGCGGCGGTTACCGTGGCCTGATGCGCGCCGTACCGAACTGGGGCGTCGCCACGGCGGTGGCCGCGCCGGTGCTGCTGGTGGGCGGCTGGACGGTCGCCGGCGCCCGCCAACCCGCCGGGTACGACCCGATCCGGGACACCATCAGCGAACTCGCCGGGCACGACGCCACCGACGCCTGGATCATGATCAGCGCCCTGGTGCTGCTCGGGTGCTGTTACCTCGCCATCGCCGCGGTGCTGCACGCGGCCGGACTGCCGAGTCGTTTCCTGCTCGCCGTCGGCGGCGTGGCCACCATCGCGCTCGTCGCCTTCCCCCGGCCGACGGTCGGCGGCTCGCTCAGCCACGGCATCGTGGCGACTGTCGCCGTCCTGGCGCTGGCGCTCTGGCCGGCCGGGTCGGCGCTGCGGCTGCCGCGCGGCCCGGACCCCGCCCACCCAGGGACGCCGCAACCACCCTGGGCGTTCCGGCGCGGCGTGGCGTTGAGCGCCACGCTGGTGCTGCTGGCGCTGTTCGGCTGGTTCGCGTTCGAGGTGACCAGCGGATCCCGCACCGGCCTGGCCGAACGCGTGACGGCGGTGGGCGTCTCGCTCTGGCCGCTGCTGGCGGTGCTGTCGGCTCGCCGGGCGCACCTCGCGTGGGCCGCCGGGGTCAGGCCGCTCGGACCGGCCCTGCCGGCGACCGGTGTCGTACCCCCGGATCCTCTGCTGCCGACGGACGGGCCTGACCGGCTCGCGTGAGCGGACCCGGACGCGCGACGCGGGCCGCCGGAGTCCCGGCGGCCCGCGTGCGGTACGTCGATCAGAAGACGCTGACGCCGTAGCGGCTCAGGACCTCGGTGACCGGCTGGAAGAACGTGGTGCCTCCGCTGCTGCAGTTGCCGCTGCCACCGGAGGTGAGGCCGAGCGCGGTGCCGCCGGAGAAGAGCGAGCCACCGCTGTCGCCACCCTCGGCGCAGACGTTGGTGCGGATCAGGCCGGAGACCGAGCCCTCGGCGTAGTTCACCGTGGCGTTGGTCGCGGTGACCGAGCCGCTGCGCAGGCCGGTGGTGCTGCCGGAGCGCTGCACCGACTGGCCGACCGACGCGTTGCCGCTGCCGGTGATGTCCCGGTAGCTGCCGTTGTAGAGGTAGACGTTACCGGCGGCGTTCGCGGAGTTGCTGTGCCGCACGATGCCGTAGTCGTTGCCCGGGAAGCTGGTGCCGTAACGGGTGCCCAGCAGGCTGGTCTGGCTCGAGTTCGAGTACCAGTTGGTGCCGAGGTTGGTGCAGTGCCCGGCGGTGAGGAAGTAGTAGGTGCTGCCGCTGCGCACGTTGAAGCCGAGCGAGCAGCGGTAGCCGCCGGTGTAGATGGCCTGGCCACCGGAGATCCGGGTGCTCAGCACGCCGGACTCGGCCTCGACCCGCACCGCGCCGTTGGCGCGCGCGGCGGCCGCCTTGACCCGCTCCAGCTTCGCGCCGGTGACGGTGCTGTCGACGGAGACGACCACCTGGTTGGTGACCGGGTCGCTCCACCAGGCGGTGCCCGGGATCTTCGCCGAGCGCTCCAGCTCGGCGGTGGCCCGGTTGAGTTCCGCGGCGCCACGGGTGACGTACCGGACGCTCGCTCCGGCCTTGCTGACCGCGCTCGCGGCGGCGGCGTCGGTCACCGTGACGACGGTCTTGCCGCTGGCGTCGATGTACGAGCCGGCGGAGCGGTCGCCGAGCTGAGCGGAGAGGGCCGCGCCGGCGTCGGGCGAGGCGGCGGGGGCGGCCTGGGCGGGTGCGCCGATGAGCGAGCCGACGACCAGGGTTCCGCTCACGGCGACGGTCGCCGCAACGCGGAAGGAGGACCTCGTGGGTCGCATGTAACAAACCTCCTGGGCGGGGGAGACGGGTCTGGCCGGGGGTGGCTGACCCGAGGGCAACCCGGCCGATCTGCGAAAACCGGCCGAGTGAACTGAAGTATTCACATACTTAAGATCATTGACAAGACCTGGTTTCGCCCGAATTCGTCGACCGCCACCGAAACCCTCGCCGCAACACCATGGACACACTCGTTGACATCTGGCGTCACACCCGGAGCGCCGTCGGATCCCTTTCGGACAGCGCCGGGCAACCGAGGCGGTTGATGCCACAACGGGCGGAGGCGTGCGACGCCCCATCCCCGAGCGGCCCACGCGAGCGACCTCCCGGGTGGGCGGCAGGCGGTGTCAGGGGGTACGGCGGCGCGCGCCGGGCCCCGGACGGGGCAGCACGTCGCGCGGGTCCCGCACCGGATGCCCGTCGGCGCAGCGCAGCTCGGCGCGCACCTCCGCGCCGCAGTCACGGTGCTCCACCCGCAGCGGCGCGCCCTCGGGGTCGGCCAGGTACCTGTCGCCCCAGCCGAGCACGGCGACCAGCACCGGCCAGAGGGCGAGGCCCATCTCCGTCAGCCGGTACTCGTGGCGCAGCCGACTGCCGGGCTCCCGGTACGGCTCACGACGCAGGACGCCCCGCTCGACCAGCAGGGCCAGCCGGTTGGTGAGGACCTGCCGCGGAATTCCGGTCCGGACCCGCATGTCGTCGAAGCGTCGTACGCCGCTGAACACCTCGCGCAGCACCACCATGGTCCACCGCTCGCCGAGGATCTCCATCGCGCGCGCGATGGTGCAGTTGTCCACCGACCAGTCCAGTGCCGCGGGCCTCATCCGACCAGGCTAGGTCTCATTGACAGACTCAGCAACATGCTGCCAGGCTGCGTCCATGACACAGACTCAGGAGCCGGCGCGCAGCCGTACCTTCACCTGGTCGGACCCGGCCGCGAACGCCGCGCAGGTCGGCCGGCGCAGCGGCCTCGACATGCTCCGCGCGATGATCGCGGGGGAACTCGCCGCACCGCCGGTGATGCACCTGCTCGACATGGCCCGCATGGAGGCCGACGAGGGTCGTGTCGTCGTCGAACTGACCCCGCAGGAGTTCCACTACAACCCGCTGGGCACCGTGCACGGCGGCGTCCTCTCGACACTGCTGGACACCGCCGCCGCCTGCGCCGTACACACCACGCTGCCCGCCGGGGTCGGCTACACCTCGCTGGACCTGAACGTGAAGTTCCTCCGGCCGGTCACCGTCGCGAGCGGCACGCTGAGGTGCGAAGGCACGGTCCTGCAACGCGGTCGCCGCACCGCCCTGGCCGAAGCCCGCCTGACGGACGCAACGAACCGCCTGATAGCCCACGCCACCAGCACCTGCCTGATCCTCCCCCTCCCCTAGCCCCCACCCCACCCCACCCCACCCCGCCCCGCCCTCGCCCCCTTCGCCGCCGATCTTGCAGTTTCGGTGGTCGATATGAGGGCTGTGCCCTGATTCGTGACGACAGAAAGTGCAAGATCGACGGGGCAGGGGGCGCGGGGTGACGGGGCAGGGGGTGCGGGGGGGCGGGGCAGGGGGCGCGGGGGGACGGGGGTCAGCGCTGGGCCAGGCGGGCGGCTCGGGCGTCGCGCTTCTCCTCGAAGCGGGACGCTGCCCGGTCCAGGTCGTCGAGCTGGGTGGCGAGCTGCTCTCGCGCGGCTTCGCCGTCGGCGTCCAGGCCGGTCACGTTGAAGACGTCCCACTGGCGCAGCACCGGCTGCAACACCTCGTCGCGGTGCTGACGCAGGTCGTAGATGCCGGCGAGGGCGATCGCCACCGACTTGCGGGCGAAGCCCTCGATGCCGTTGCCGGGCATCTGGAAGTCGGCGACCACGTCGGCGACGGCCCGCATGGCCTGACTCGGGGCCAGCTCGAACGCGGCGGCGAGCAGGTTCCGGTAGAAGACCATGTGCAGGTTCTCGTCGGCGGCGACCCGGGCCAGCAGCGCCTCGCAGACCGGGTCACCGGTGGCCTTGCCGGTGTTGCGGTGCGAGATCCGGGTGGCCAGCTCCTGGAACGAGACGTACGCCAGCGAGTGCAGCACCTCGTCGTCGTGCACGTTGACGTAGCCGGCGGACATGTGGGTCATCCGGGCCCGCTCCAACGCCACCGGGTCGACGGCCCGGCTGACCGTCAGGTAGTCGCGGATCGCGACACCGTGACGACCCTCCTCGGCGGTCCAGCGGTGCACCCAGGTGCCCCAGGCGCCGTCGCGGCCGAACAGGGTGGCGATCTCGTGGTGGTACGAGGGCAGGTTGTCCTCGGTCAGCAGGTTCACGATCAGGGCGGTACGGGCGACGTCCGGGATCGTGGAGTCGGTGGGCGACCACGCCTCACCACCGAGCGGCCCGTCGAACGTACGACCCTCGCTCCACGGCACGTACTCGTGCGGGAACCACTCCTTCGCGAGCGAGAGATGGCGGTCCAGGTTGCGCGCGACGACCGGCTCCAGCTCGACGAGCAGGGCGGTCTGGCTCAGTGTGGTGCTCACGGTCACGAAGAACTCCCTACGGTGGCGTAACTTACGCTACCGTAGGTCCCCGCGACCGTTAGCGCCAGTGGAAGCCTTCAGTTCACCGCCGGTTTGAGGTCGCCGGCGGGCGGCGTCCAGGCCTGCGCGTCGGCCGTGACCTGCTCGCCGGAGCGGATGTCCTTCACCTCGTCCGCCGCGCCGTCGGCCCCCGGGAACCAGACGTACGGAATGCCCCGCCGCTCGGCGTACCGGATCTGCTTGCCGAACTTCGCCGCGCTCGGCGACACCTCGGTGGCGATCCCCCGTCGGCGCAGCTCCGCCGCGATCCGGTCACTGACCCCCCGGTGCTCCTCGTCGGCGAGCGCCACCAGGACACAGGTGGGCACCGAACGGGAGACGGTCAGCTCCCCCGCGCCGAAGAGCAGCCCGAGCAGCCGGGTCACCCCGATGGAGATGCCCACCCCCGGGTAGGACGTCGCGCCCGCGGTGGCCAGGTTGTCGTACCGGCCGCCGGAGCAGATCGACCCGAACCGCTCGTAGCCGCGCAGCTGGGTCTCGTAGACCGTGCCCGTGTAGTAGTCCAGGCCACGGGCGATGCGCAGGTCGGCCACGCAGAGGCCGGGCGAGTGGTCGGCGGCGGTCTGGACCACCCGGACCAGCTCGTCGACGCCCTCGTCCAGCAGCGGGTCGGAGACGCCCAGCGCGCGTACCGCGTCGGCGAACGAGGCGTCCGGCGCGGAGATCTCGGCCAACGCGAGACACGCCTTGGCCTGTGCATCGCTCGCCCCGGCGGTCTCGACCAGCAGCTCGACCACCTTCGCCGGGCCGACCTTGTCGAGCTTGTCGACGGTACGCAGCGCCGCCTCCGGGTCGGTCACGCCGACGCCCCGGAAGAAGCCCTCCCAGATCTTGCGGTTGTTGACCTGGATGGTCACCGGCGGGATGGGCAGGGCGCGCAACGCGTCCCCGATGACCAGCGGCATCTCCGCCTCGTGGTGCGGGGCCAGGGTGTCCCGGTCGACGATGTCGATGTCGGCCTGGACGAACTCCCGGTAGCGGCCCTCCTGCGGCCGCTCCCCGCGCCACACCTTCTGGATCTGGTAGCGGCGGAACGGGAAGGCGAGCTTGCCGGCGTTCTCCACCACGTAGCGGGCGAACGGCACGGTCAGGTCGAAGTGCAGCCCGAGCTGGTCGTCCCCGCCGGCGCTCTCGGCGTCGGCGTGCAGCCGCCGGATCACGTAGACCTCCTTGGAGGTCTCCCCCTTGCGCAGGAGCTGGTCCAGCGGCTCCACCGCGCGGGTCTCCAGCGGGGCGAACCCGTACAGCTCGAAGGTGTCGCGGATCCTGTCGAGCACGAACTGCTCGATCATCCGCTGGCCGGGGGTCCACTCCGGGAACCCGGAGATGGGCGTGGGCTTGCTCATGGCGTACTCCTTGCGGTTCCGCGCCCGCGGCGCGGTGGTGTCGTGGGTCCGCGCGCGGCGCGGACGAGGGGGCTAGAGGCCCCGGGTGGGCGCGGCCGGCGACGTGCCGGCCACCTCGACGAGGTACGGGTTGCTGGCGCGCTCGCGGCCGATGGTGGTGCTCGGGCCGTGGCCGGGCAGCACGACGGTGTCGTCGGCCAGCGGGAGGATCTTGTCGCGCAGGCTGGTGAGCATCGCCGGCATGCTCCCGCCGGGCAGGTCGGTGCGGCCGATCGAGCCGGCGAAGAGGACGTCGCCGGAGAGGCAGATCTCGTCCGCCTCCCAACCCGACCCCGCGCCGGGCAGCCGGAACAGCACCGACCCGCCGGTATGGCCCGGGGCGTGGTCGACGGCGATCTCCAGGCCGGCGAGCGTGAGGGTGGCGCCGTCGGTCAACTCGGCCACGTCCTCGGGCTCGCTGTAGCTCAGCCGGCCGCCGAAGAGCGACGTCAGGTCGGCCGAGAGGCCCTTGGCCGGGTCGGCGAGCATCTCCCGGTCGCCCGGGTGCACGTACGCGGTGATCCCCCGGGCGTCGCAGACCGGCGCCACCGAGAACGTGTGGTCCAGGTGGCCGTGGGTGAGCAGCACGGCGGCCGGATGCAGACGGTGTTCGGCGAGCAGCGCGTCGAGCTGGTCGAGCACCCCGATCCCGGGGTCCACCACCACGCACTGCTCCCCCGGCGCGGTGGCGACCACGTAGCAGTTGGTGCCGAAGGCGTCCGCGGGAAAGCCGACCACGAGCACGGTCGCTGTCCTCTCCGTCGAGCTGTCGTCCTGCCCAGCAGCCTATCGGGCGGGCCGAGCGGGTTTGCCGCGTCCGTCCCGCACGCCCCGACCGGCACAGTGACAACGTCCGATAAGCGCTGCTCGGGGCAGGGTCGACCTCGTACACCACATTCCCAGTGACTAGCCGTACACTCTGGCGGGCGTGTGGCGCGGCACACGCGACGCCCGGACGGGCCGGGAGAGCCGGCCGCCGGTGACGATCAGGCGAAGAAAGGGGAGCACCTGTGGCTTCCAGCAGGGACCGGCAGCGCAAACTGGCGCGGGCCAAGCTCGACCGGCAGATGGCACGCCGGGCGGCCGCCACACGGCGTCGTCGGCAGATCCAGGCCGGTGTCGGCGCCTTCCTGGTCCTCGCGGTGATCGTGGCCGGCTCGGCCTGGGCGCTCGGGGCGTTCGACTCCGACCCGAAGCAGAACACGGCGGCGGAGGACACCTGCCTCTGGACGCCGCAGGACGCGACGGCGAACACCAACCTCAAGGACGTCGGTACGCCGCAGACCAGGGACCTGCCCACCGACGGCACCCGGCCGATGACCGTCACCACCAACCAGGGTGCGCCGATCACCGCCGAGCTGAACCTGACCAGCTCGCCGTGCGCCGCCGCGAGCATCGCCCACCTGGCGAGCCGGTCGTTCTACGACAACACCAAGTGCCACGAGATCACCGCCGACGGCGCGCTGCGCTGCGGTGACCCCAGCGGCACCGGCCTGGGCGGGCCCACCTACTCGTTCTACGACGAGGACCTGCCGACCGCGCCGTCGCCCTCGGCCAGCCCCGCGCCCGGCCAGCCGCCGACGTACCCCAAGGGCACCGTCGCGATGATCTCCAACCCGCCGGGCACCAACGGCAGCCAGTTCCTGATCTTCTTCAAGGACTTCACCACCGCGGACCCGAAGTACCCGGTGATCGGCAAGGTCACCGGCGGCCTGGACGTGGTGGAGAAGATCGGCGCCCAGCCGACCGTGGACAATGGGACCGGGGCGAAGGTCAAGCCCAAGACCGACGTGGTGATCCAGAGCCTCACGGTCGGCGAGCCGGTCACCGGCGCGGCACCGCCGCCGTCCGGCGCCCCGGCCAGCAGCCCGAGCGCCGGCTGACCGGTCGCCCCCACCCACCCGAGCGGCACCCCGCAGCAGACAGCCAGGAGGATCCAGGCGTGACGTCCACCAGAGAGCGGCAGCGCGCGGCGGCACGCGCCCGACTCGAGAAGGAGATGGCCGAGCGCTCGGCCAAGGCCCGCAAGCGCCGCCAGACGCAGGCGATCGTCGGCGCCGCCGCCGTGCTCGTGCTCGTGGTCGCCGGCACCGTCTGGCTGGCCACGACCCTCGGCGGCGACGACGACAAGGACAAGAACGCCGCGTCGGCGCCCGGGGCGTCCGAGTGCGTCTACAACGCGATGCCCGCCGACCAGCGGTCCCCGCAGATCAAGGACGTCGGGGTGCCGAGCAATCAGCAGTCCGCCGAAGGTGTGCAGACCATGACGATCGACACCAACCTGGGCCCGATCACGGCCAAGGTCGACCGGTCGCAGGTGCCGTGCACCGCGGGGGCGTTCAGCCTCCTCGCCGAGAAGAAGTTCTTCGACAACACCAAGTGCCACCGCCTGGTGACCGAGGGCATCAAGGTCCTGCAGTGCGGTGACCCGAGTGCCACCGGCAAGGGCTGGCGGGACACCGACGGCACGGGCGGCCCGAGCTTCCGGCTGCCCGAGGAGAACCTCCCCACCGACAAGCGCCCGCCGTACCCGGAGGGTGTCATCGCGATGGCCAACTCCGGTCAGCCCGGCAGCACCGGTAGCCAGTTCTTCATCGTGTACGGCGACTCGCCGCTCGACCCGGCGTACACCGTACTGGGCACCATCACCGGCGGCATGGACATCGTCAAGGACGTGGCCAAGGCCGGCGACGACGGTGCGTTCGCCCAGCAGGCCGGTGGCGGCCACCCGAAGAAGGAGGTCGTCATCAAGACCCTCACGATGAGCGCGCCGCAGGGCTGACGCCCGCAAGGTTGACGAAGCGCCCGCCGGCTGAGTCGGCGGGCGCTCTCGTGTGTGGGGTACGACGTGTCAGGCGCCGGAGGTGACCCGGTACGCGTCAAACACGCCGTCGACCTTGCGGACGGTGGCCAGCAGGTGGCCCAGGTGCTTCGGGTCGGCCATCTCGAAGCTGAACCGGCTCACCGCCACCCGGTCGCGGGTGGTGGTGACGGTCGCGGACAGGATGTTGACCCGCTCGTCGGAGAGCACCCGGGTGACGTCGGCGAGCAGCTTGTGCCGGTCCAGGGCCTCGACCTGGATCGCCACCAGGAACGTGGAGGCGGACGTGAGCTTCCAGCTCACCTCGACCACCCGCTCGGCCTGCGCCCGCAGGTCCTCGGCGTTGGCGCAGTCGTCGCGGTGCACGCTGACCCCGCCGGAGCGGGTGACGAACCCGAACACCGAGTCCGGTGGCACCGGGGTGCAGCAGCGCGCCAGCTTGATCCAGACGTCGCTGACGCCCCGCACCACCACACCCGGGTCACTGCTGCTCTGCCGGCTGCGCGGCGGCCGGGTGGCGACGGCGGTCTCGGCGATGTCCTCCGCCGCGCCCTCCTCGCCGCCGTACGCGGCCATCAGCTTCTGCACCACCGACTGCGCGGAGACCTGGCTGTCACCGACCGCCGCGTAGAGCGAGGCCACGTCGGCGAGGTGCAGGTCCCGGGCGATCGACATGAGCGCGTCGGAGGTGAGCATCCGTTGCAGCGGCATGCCCTGCTTGCGCATCGCCTTGACGATCGCGTCCTTGCCGGCCTCGATCGCCTCCTCGCGCCGCTCCTTGTTGAAGTACTGCCGGATCTTGGTGCGGGCGCGCGGGCTCTTGACGAAGCCCAGCCAGTCCTGCGTGGGGCCGGCCGTCTCGGACTTCGACGTGAAGATCTCGATCACGTCGCCGTTGGACAGCGTCGACTCCAACGGCACGAGCTTGCCGTTGACCCGCGCGCCGATGCACTTGTGCCCGACCTCGGTGTGCACCGCGTACGCGAAGTCGACAGGCGTCGACCCGGTCGGCAGCGGGATGACGTCACCCTTCGGGGTGAAGACGTACACCTCCTGGCTGGACAGGTCGAAGCGCAGCGCGTCCAGGAACTCGCTCGGGTCGGCCGCCTCGCGTTGCCAGTCCAGCAGCTGCCGCAGCCAGGTCATCTCGTCGATGTGCGCCGGCGGGCCGACCACCGGGGTGCCCTTGTGCTCCTTGTACTTCCAGTGCGCGGCGATGCCGAACTCGGCCGTGCGGTGCATGGCGTACGTGCGGATCTGCATCTCCACCGGCTTGCCGGTGGGCCCGATGACCGTCGTGTGCAGCGACTGGTACATGTTGAACTTGGGCATGGCGATGTAGTCCTTGAACCGCCCCGGCACCGGCTGCCAGTTGGCGTGGATGACCCCCAGCGCCGCGTAGCAGTCCCGCACCGTGTCGACCAGGATCCGCACACCGACCAGGTCGTAGATGTCGTTGAAGTCGCGACCCCGCACGATCATCTTCTGGTAGATCGAGTAGAGGTGCTTCGGCCGGCCGGTCGTCTCCGCCTTGATCTTGGCGGCCTTCAGGTCGGTGCCGACCTTCTGGGTGACCTGCCGCAGCAGCGACTCACGCTGCGGCTGGTGCTCACCGATCAGCCGGTTGATCTCCTCGAACCGCTTCGGGAAGAGGGTGCCGAAGGCCAGATCCTCCAGCTCCCACTTGATCGTGTTCATACCGAGGCGGTGAGCCAGCGGCGCGAGGATCTCCAGGGTCTCCTTGGCCTTCTGCTCGCGCTTCGGCGCCGGCAGGAAGGACAGCGTACGCATGTTGTGCAGCCGGTCGGCCAGCTTGATCACCAGCACCCGCGGGTCCTTGGCCATCGCCACGACCATCTTGCGGATCGTCTCGGCCTTGGCCGCGTCGCCCAGCTTGACCTTGTCCAGCTTGGTGACGCCGTCGACCAGCAGGGCGACCTCGCCGCCGAAGTCGGCGCGCATCGCGTCGAGCGTGTACTCGGTGTCCTCGATCGTGTCGTGCAGCAGCGCGGCGACCAGCGTGGTGGTGTCCATCCCCAGGTTGCCCAGGATGGTCGCGACGGCGAGAGGATGCGTGATGTACGGGTCGCCGGACTTGCGGTACTGCCCGGAGTGCCACCGCGCGGCCGTGTCGAAGGCGCGCTGGAGCAGCCGCGCGTCGGCCTTCGGGTGGTTCTCCCGGTGGCTGGCGATGAGCGGCTCCAGCACCTCACTGACCTGCGAGGTCTGCCAGGGCGCGTTGAACCGGGCCAGGCGGGCCCGCACCCGCCGGCCGGTGGGGGCGTTGGAGAGCCCGAAGCCACCGCTCGGCGACGGGTCAACGCCGGCGTCGGTCGGGAACGGAACCACGACCCCGTCCGCGCTGGGCGAGGCCTCGACGGCGCTCGCCGTGACACCGGTCGGAGCCGTCGCGCCGTCGACAGGAGCCCTGCCGGAGCCGTTGTCGGTGCCCGTCACCCGGGCCGGCGCGTCGCCGTTCCGGTCGGTCACCGAGCCGTCAGCGTCGCCTGTGGGGTGCACCGTGCCCTCCGCCGGAGGGACGACATCGTGGGACACCGGCCTCCTCACCGCTCGCCGGAAACACGCCGGCCGTGTGTCGGCCGGCCTGGTCTCGCGTCGCCGACGGCGTACCGCCGGCGTCAGCAATGGGCAATGCTACCCGCACGGACGGTCCCCTGCCGCTCCGCCGGACGGTCGACGCCCGGGCGGCCGGGCCGTGGTCCGGGCCGCCGCCGCGCCCGGCCACCCCGGAACGCGCGCACACTCCACCGCACGGCGTGACGACGCCGGCAGGGCAGGGATCAAACGGTCAGCAGGGCATGGACGGGACGCGGCGACAGTCGCTCCCGCGCGCCCAGAAACGCGAGCTCCAAGAGTACGGTGAAGCCCGTCACCGTACCGCCGGCGCGCTCGACCAGGTCCAACGTCGCCTCGGCGGTACCCCCGGTGGCCAGCACGTCGTCGACGACGAGCACCCGGTGGCCGGCGGTGAAGGCATCCTCGTGCACCTCGAGGGTGGCCTCGCCGTACTCCAGGGCGTACGAGACCGAGTGCGCCGGGCGGGGCAACTTGCCGGCCTTACGCACCGGCACGACACCCACCCCGGCGGCGTACGCGACGGCCGCCGCGACGACGAACCCCCGCGCCTCAATGCCGACCACCACGTCGAACGCGTCCCGCCCGTGGTACGCGACGATCCCGTCGACAACCTCGCGGAACGCCTTCCCATCGGCGAAAAGCGGCATCAGGTCCTTGAACAGGACACCGGGCTTGGGAAAGTCCGGCACGTCCAGCACCCGGCTGGCCACGAGTCGGGCGGCCTCCGGGCCGCTGTCCCCGCGCGGGGCGATGCTGTGGGTCTCCGTCACGGCTGTTGCGTTCCCTTCAACGACGACGGCGTCCGGCATGCTGCTCGCACAGCATGCCGGACGCCGTTCGGGCGTTTCCTCCCGGGTCAGGCCCAGGGGCGGTCAGCGACGCTTCACGCCCAGCCCCTGGCCCGGTGGGCACCGGCGCCGATCAGCGACGCCTCGCGCCCAGCCTCTGGCCCAATGGGTGCCAGGCCGATCAGCGACGCTTCGCGCCGAGCCTCTGGCCCGGTGGGCACCAGGGCTGGTCAGCGACGCTTGGCGCCGCCGGGCCGGTTACCGCCGCCGCCGGGGCGACCGCCCCGCGCGCCGGTCGGCCGCTTGCCCGCCGGTCGCGAACCCACCTTGGGGGCCGCGCCGGCCAGCGCTGCGGACTCCGGGTCGATCACGTCGGCCGCGTCCCCACTGACCGGGGTCGGTGCGACCTTGCCGGTGGCCTCGCCCCGACCCGACGCACCGCGACGGGCCTGCACCCGCTTGTTGTGCGCCTGGATGCGCGGATCGTAGTTCTTCAGCAGCGCCAGCAGCGGCGTCGCCACCAGGATGGAGGTCAGGAACGCCACCGCCATACCGACGAACAGCACCAGGCCGAGGTCCTTCAGCGTGCCGGCGCCGAGCAGGCCGGCACCGATGAAGAGCAGACCACCGACGGGCAGCAGCGCCACGACGGAGGTGTTCAGCGACCGCATGAGGCTCTGGTTGACGGCCAGGTTGGCCGCCTCGCCGTACGTCATGTTGTTGTTGGCGGTGATGCCCCGCGTGTTCTCCTGCACCTTGTCGAAGACCACCACCACGTCGTAGAGCGCGAAGCCCAGGATCGTGAGGAAGCCGATGATCGTCGACGGGGTGACCTCGAAGCCGACCAGCGAGTAGATGCCGGCGGTCAGGATCAGGTTCATGAACAGCGACGAGACCGCGGCGACCGCCATCCGCCACTCGAAGCGCAGGATCAGGTAGACCATCACCAGCGCGATGAAGATGACCAGGCCGAGCACGGCCCGCTCGGTCACCTGGCTGCCCCACGCCTCGCTGACCTGGTTGCCGCTGATCTGGCTCGGGTCGATGTTCAGGTCTTCGGCGATCTTGGTCTTCACGGCGTTGGTCTGCTCGGCGCTGAGCTGCGCCGTCCGCAGCTCGTAGGAGTCGCCGCCGGGGCCGCCGACCTTCTGCGCGGTGGCTACCTCGATACCCGTGTTCTCCGCCGCGAGGGCCGAGTTGACCTCACGCTCAGCGTCGTCCAGGGTGCCGACACTGGCCGGCACCTGGAACGAGTTACCGCCGGCGAACTCGATGCCGAGGCTGAAACCGCGGAGCGCGAAGCTGAGGATCGCGACCAGGATCAGGACACCGGCGACGCCGAACCAGACCTTGCGGCGGCCGACGATGTTGAGACCGGCCTCGCCGTTGTAGAGGCGGCTCGCCAAACCGTTTTCAGCCATCTCAGGCCTCCTTGGCGCGCGGGTTGCGGGGCTGAGTCTGCTGGCTGCGGGCCGGAAGTGCCCGGCCCAGCCCGCTGACCCGCGGGGACAGGAACGCCCGGGTCCGGGCGAACATCGTCATGATCGGGTGCCGGAAGAGGAAGACCACGACCAGGTCCAGCACCGTGGCCAGGCCGAGCGCGAACGCGAAGCCCTTGACCGTGCCGACCGAGACCACGTAGAGCACCACCGCGGAGAGCAACGTGATCGCGTTGGCCGAGATGATGGTCCGGCGGGCCCGGAGCCAGGCTCGGGGTACCGCGCTGCGTGGGCTGCGGCCCTCTCTGATCTCGTCCTTGAGTCGTTCGAAGTAGATGACGAACGAGTCCGCCGCCACACCGAGCGAGACGATCATGCCGGCGATGCCGGCGAGGGTCAGCGTGAAGCCGATCTGCCGCCCGAGCACCACCAGCGCGCCGAAGACCAGCAGCGCGGAGAGGATCAGGCTCAGGAAGATGACCGAGCCGAGCAGCCGGTAGTAGAAGAACGCGTAGATGATGACCAGCAGCATGCCGATGCCGGCCGCGAGCAGACCGGCCCGCAGGTGGCTGGCACCCAGGGTCGCGGTGACGTTCTGCGACTCCTGGGGCTCGAAGGTCACCGGCAGCGCGCCGTAACGGAGCTGGCCGGCGAGGGCGCTGGCGTCCTTCTGGGTGAACTGGCCGGTGATCTGCGAGTTGCCGGTCAGCACGCCCTGGATCTCCGGAGAGGAGACGATCTCGTTGTCCAGGACGACGGCGACCCGGCACTTGCCATCCTGACCGAGAGCGGTCGCGTCGCAGGCCTGGCCCTCGTTGTTGAACGACTCACGGGTCAGCGCGGTCCACTTGCCCTGGCCGTCGCCGGTGAAGTCGAGGCTGACCACCCAGGAGTTGGTCTGGTCGAGCACCGCGTCGGCGTCGTCCACGTCGGTGCCCAGCACCTTGGCCTGGTCGAGCAGGTACTTCGACGCGCCGTCCTCGCAGGAGACGACCTGCTGCTTCGGGTCGGAGATCGACGCCGGCGGGCGCTTGTCGAGCTGGGCGCACCCGATCGTCGGCACGTTGAACTGCATCTGCGCCGGCAGCACGGCCACCTCTTGCGGGCTCAGCGTGCCGAACGGCTTGAGCTTGTCGCCCAGCGACGGGTCGGCGCTCAGGTCGGCGGGGGCCTGCAGTCCGCTCGCGGCCTGCCAGGCGGCGGCCCCGACCTTCTGCTCAACGGCCTTGCGCTGCTCCTCGATACTCGCCGGCACCGGCTCGGCGCTGGCGCTCGCCGACGGCGCGGCACTCGCCGACGCCGACGGGGTCGGCGTGGCGCTGGCGCTCGGCGCGGGCGCCATCCCGCCCTGTCCGCCGCTGGCCGACGGGCTCACCTTCGCCGCGCCGGTCGCCGACGGGGTCACCTTCGGCGCGGCGCTGGCCGACGGGGCGCCGGACGGCGGCGCGGCGCTCGGGGTCGGCGCGGCGGCCGGCGGCGCGGCGGCCGTCCCGCTGCCGTCCGCGGCCTTGAGCACCTTGCGGAAGCGCAGCTCGGCGGCGCTGCCCACGTCGGTGAGGTCCCGGTTCTCACCGGGCAGGGAGATGACGATGTTCCGGTTTCCCTCGGTGACCACCTCGGCCTCGGCCACGCCGAACGCGTTGACCCGGCTCTCGATGATCTGGCGGGCCTCCTCGAGGTTCTCCGCCGTCGGAGGCTTGCCGTCGACGTTGTTGGTCGCCTCCAGCGTCAGCCGGGTGCCGCCGATCAGGTCCAGGCCGAGCTTGGGCTCGAGCCGGTCCTTGAAGCTGCCGCTGGCACCGCCCGCGAAGAACACCAGAAGGTAGAGGACGACGAAGATGAACCCGAGCACGGCGAGTTGCCGGCCGGGGCGCATCTGTCCCTGAGGTGGTGCCACGGTTGTCCTGTCTCCCTGTACGGTCGCGCCGCTGCGCGCGGCGGCGGCGGCGAGTGTCGGGCCGGGGGTCCCGGCCAACGGTCTGACCTGGGTCGGCGGCGTGCCGACACAGTGGCCGGACACGCCGGCACGGAGACGCCGACGGCCACGGGAACGTGCCGACGCCCGGCGTCGACCCAACTATCCAGTTTTCACGTCACATCCGCTGCCCCGTCGGGCGCGGCGCCCCGGGGAGTCGGCCGGCCGGCCGTACCGCCGGAGCCGTCGACCCCCTGGGGGGAAGGTCACTCCTTGACGGTGTCCGCGTCCTCGGTGACCGGCTCGTTCGGCAGCTCCGCGCGGGTGACCACCCGGGCGATGGCCGGCCGGGCGTACCGGGTCTGCACGCCCGGAGCGATCTCGAGCAGGACGGCGTCGTCCTCGACGCCGGTGACCGTGCCGTAGAGCCCGCCGATGGTGACGACCTCGTCGCCCGGGCCGAGCGCGGACTGCATGGCCTCGGCTTCGCGGCGACGCTTCTGCTGGGGACGGATCATCATGACGTACATGACGCCGAAGAGCAGGACGATCATCAGGATCGGCGTGAAGCCGCCGGCTCCACCACCCGCTGCAAGGTATTGCACGGTTACTGCCTTCCCATTGGCCCCCTCGCCGGCACGGGGAGTGCCGGAGCGGAGGCGGATTCTCACATCCTGTACAGACCGCGGCGAAGTCTAAACCCTGCACCTGAGAACACCGAATGCGGCACAGATCACGTTCACATTACGGCTGATCGGTATCCACGGAGAACAGATCGGGCACTGCCGGGACATCCGCCCCAAATGTACCATTCGGTGGAGTACGCCCCAGGTGCAGCCAGGCAGCCTCCGTGGCCACCCGCCCCCGAGGCGTACGCGCCAACAGGCCGGCACGCACCAGAAACGGCTCGCAGACCTCCTCGACCGTGTCCGGCTGCTCCCCCACCGCCACGGCGAGGGTGGACAACCCGACCGGACCACCCCGGAACGAGTCCACCAGGGCGGTCAGCACCGCCCGGTCCAACCGGTCCAGGCCGAGCGCGTCGACGTCGTACACCGTGAGGGCCTTGCGGGCGGTGCCGAGGGTGACCACACCGTCGGCGCGGACCTCCGCGTAGTCGCGGACCCGGCGCAACAGCCGGTTGGCGATCCGGGGCGTGCCCCGGGAGCGGCCGGCGATCTCGGCCGCGCCGTCCGGAGTGATCGGCACCCCGAGGATGCGCGCCGAACGATGCAGCAGCGTCTCCAGATCCGCCGGGGCGTAGAAGTCCAGGTGCGCGACGAAGCCGAACCGGTCCCGCATGGGCCCGGTCAACAGACCCGAGCGGGTGGTCGCGCCGACCAGGGTGAACGGCTCGACGTCCAGCGGGATCGCGGTCGCGCCCGGCCCCTTGCCGACCACCACGTCGACCCGGAAGTCCTCCATCGCGCTGTAGAGCAGCTCCTCCGCCGGCCGGGCGATCCGGTGGATCTCGTCGATGAAGAGCACGTCGCCCTCGGCGAGACTGGTCAGGATCGCCGCCAGGTCACCCGACCGTTCGATCGCCGGGCCGCTGGTCACCCGGATGCCCGCGCCCAGCTCGGCGGCGACGATGTTGGCGAGGCTCGTCTTGCCCAGCCCGGGTGGCCCGGAGAGCAGGATGTGGTCCGGCGGCGACCCCCGCCGCATGGCGCCCTGCAACAACAGGTCGAGCTGGTCGCGCACCCGGTCCTGGGCGATGAACTCCGCCAGCCGTCGAGGCCGTACGGTCGCCTCCGCGTCCCGCTCGGCATCGCTGACGTACGCCGAGACGAGCCCCTCGGTCTCGCTCATCGGGTACGGCCCAGCAGCCGGATGGCCTGCTTGAGCAGGACCGGCACGGGCGGGGTGGCCCCGTCGATCGTCTCCGCCACGGCCGCCACCGCCTGGTCCGCCTGCCCGGCCGTCCAGCCCAGACCGACAAGCGCCTGCCGGACCTGGTCGGGCCACGCGCCGCCGGTCACGCCACCGGCCCCGTCGGCGCCGATCGCCACCGGGCCGATGCGGTCACGCAACTCCAGCACCAGGCGCTCGGCGCCCTTCTTGCCGATCCCGGGCACCCGGGTCAGCGCGGCGGTGTCGGCGTTCGCGATGGCCTTGCGCACCGCGTCCGGCGTGTGCACGGCCAGCACGGCCTGGGCGAGGCGCGGGCCGACCCCACTGGCGGTCTGCAACAGCTCGAACAGCGCCTTGGCGTCGTCGTCGGCGAACCCGTACAGGGTCAGCGAGTCCTCCCGGACCACCAGGCTGGTCGCCAGCCGCGCCGGCTGCCCCACCCGCAGCTCGGCGAGCGTCCCGGGCGCGCAGTGCACGGCCAGACCGACCCCGCCGACCTCGATCACGGCCAGATCCGGACCCGTCGCGGTCACCGTGCCGCGCACGCTGGCGATCATCGTGCTCCTCCTCGTCGTGCCCGGTCGGCCGCGGCGGCCAGCTTCGAACGGGTGCCACCGCGCCACACGTGGCAGATGGCCAGGGCGAGCGCGTCGGCGGCGTCCGCGGGCTTCGGCGGCTCGGCCAACCGCAGCAGCCGGGTCACCATCGCGGTCATCTGCGCCTTGTCGGCCTGACCGGAACCGGTCACCGCCGCCTTCACCTCGCTCGGGGTGTACGTCTGCACCGGCAACCCGGCCCGCGCCCCCGCCAGCACCGCAATGCCGCTGGCCTGAGCGGTGCCCATCACCGTACGGACGTTGTGCTGGCTGAACACCCGCTCGACGGCGACACTCTCCGGTTCGTGCTTGGCCACCAACTCGGTCAGTGACCGGTCCAGGTGCAGCAGCCGCAACGCCAGGTCGTCGGCCGGATCGGTGTAGACCACGTAGTAGGCGACCAGCGTGCAGGGCCGGCCGGGCACGCCCTCGACGACGCCCACCCCACAGCGCGTCAACCCCGGGTCGACCCCCAGCACCCGCACGCCGCCCCCTCCCCCAGTACGTGTGTTCGACACCCTAACCCCCACCCTCCCCACCGCCCCCACGGGACACGCCCCACCGTCCCCGCGCCCCGCGCCCCGCGCCCCGCGCCCCGCGCCCCGCGCCCCGCGCCCCGCGCCCCGCGCCCCGCGCCCCGCGCCCCGCGCCCCGCGCCCCGCGCCCCGCGCCCCGCGCCCCGCGCCCCGCGCCCCGCGCCCCGCGCCCCGCGCCCCGCGCCCCGCGCCAAGATCCTCACAACATCAGGGAAGTTGCTGCCTCAGACGCGCCGGAGACAGCAACATCGGTGAAGTTGAGCGGATCTTGGCGGCGCGTGACCCCCCGATGACCGACCCGCAAGGCAGCGGGCAGACGAGCGCCCGGCAGACCTGCCCCGGCACCGCACGGCCTGACCCGCCTCGGCACGACGCGACCGGGGCGCAGCACGACGCGGGCCCAGCGCGAACCGGGCGCAGCGCGACACGGGCCCAGCGCGACACGGGCCCAGCGCGACACGGGCCCAGCGCGACACGGGCCCAGCCCGGCGGAAACCCGCACGGCCAAGGTCAGGCACGGCCACGGTCAGGCACGGCCAAGGTCACGCTAGATCCTGGATGTAGTGGCCTCCTCGACCCGCCGACACCACTACATCCTGGATGCAGCGCGATCTTGCCGACGGCCCAGCGGGCCAGCGGCCCAGCGGGCCAGCGGGCCAGCGGCCCAGCGGGCCAGCGGGCCAGCGGGCCAGCGGTCCAGCGGCCCAGCGGGCCACCGGCCGGCGGCCGGGCGGTCGGGCGGCCCAGCAGCGGACAGCGCAGCCAGCAGACGGGCAGACGTCCCAGACGTGCCTGGCAGGCCCAGCCGGCGGCCAGCCCAGGCGACGAGCGGCAGACGGGCCAGCCAGCGCGGTGGCCAGCCAGCGCGGCAGCCAGTCAGGTGGCGCACTCCGACGGGCGGGCACACAGCTTTGCCCGGGAGTATGTGGCTCCAGCCCATGTGCCGACGGACACACAGCTCGTAACTTCTTGCGCCATGACGGCAGAACCCGTGGCGGTCCCCCACGTCGTACAGGTTGACCTCTCCGGTCGGACCGCCCTGGTCACCGGCGGAGGCAGCGGCATCGGGCGGGCGTGCGCCCTGCGTCTCGGCGCGGCCGGCGCGAAGGTGCTCGTGGTGGACCGCAACCTGGAGGCGGCCAAGTCCGTGGCCGCCCAGGCCGGCGGACGGGCCGAGGGCGTGGACCTGGCCGACGCGGCGGCGGTGGACTCCCTCGACGTGGACGTCGACATCGTGGTGAACAACGCGGGGCTCCAGCACGTGGCGCCGTTGCAGGACTTTCCCGTCGAGCGTTTCGAGTACATCCAGCGGGTGATGGTGGAGGCGCCGTTTCTGCTGATCCGCCGGGCGCTGCCGCACATGTACGCCCGGGGCTGGGGTCGGATCATCAACATCTCGTCGGTGCACGGCCTGCGGGCCTCGCCGTTCAAGGCGGCGTACGTCTCGGCGAAGCACGCCCTCGAGGGGCTCTCGAAGGTGGTGGCGTTGGAGGGCGCCGCGCACGGGGTGACGGCCAACTGCATCAACCCCGCGTACGTGCGGACCGCCCTGGTGGAGAGCCAGATCGCCGACCAGGCGGCCAGCCACGGTATCGAGGAGACCGAGGTCGTCGAGAAGATCATGCTGGCCCGGGCGGCCGTCAAACGGCTGATCGAACCGGAGGAGGTGGCCGAGTTGCTGGCGTACCTCTGCTCGCCGCCGGCGGCCTTCATCACCGGCGCGTCGATCGCGCTCGACGGGGGCTGGACGGCCAACTAGTGGGGCCGCGCACAATGTCGACCATGTCGTCGCCGGTGGAGTTCCTGGAACTGCTCGCCCGCGAGGCCGCCGCGGTGGAGTTCGAGGGCCCGCTGGTGGCCGCGCGTGCCGCGGGTGTGCCGCCGGACCGGCTGGCCGAGTTGGAGCAGGCCAAGACGGTGGCGTTGCGGGTCCGTGCGCTGCTGGAGCGGCGTCGCCGCCGGGAGACCGAGCTGTCCGGCCTGTACGACACGGTCAGCGACCTGGCCGGGCTACGTGACCTGGACGACGTGCTGCGGGCGATCGTGCATCGGGCGCGCAACCTGCTCGGCGCCGACGTGGCGTACATGACGTTGAACGACGACGAGCGCGGCGACACGTACATGCGGGTCACCGACGGGTCCGTCTCAGCCCGCTTCCAGCGGTTGCGGCTGCCGATGGGGGCCGGCCTCGGTGGTCTGGTGGCCCAGTCCGGCGCGCCGTACGTCACCGCCAACTACGGCGAGGACGCGCGCTTCCACCACACCGGGGAGATCGATGCCGGCGTGGGCGAGGAGGGCCTGGTGGCGATCCTCGGGGTGCCGCTGCGGCTCGGCTCCACCTCGATCGGGGTGCTCTACGCCGCCAACCGCTCGGCCCGGCCGTTCGCCCGGGAGGAGGTGGCGTTGCTGGTCTCCCTGGCCGCGCACGCCGCGGTGGCGATCGACACGGCCCGACTGCTGGCCGAGACGCGTTCGGCGTTGGCCGAGCTGTCGGCGGCGAACACCACCATCCGGGCGCACAGCAGTTCGGTGGAGCGGGCGGCGGCGGCGCACGACCGGATGACGGCGTTGGTGCTGCGCGGCGGCGGCGTCGAGGACGTGGCGGCGGCGGTGACCGACGTGCTGGGCGGCGCACTGCTGGCGTTGGACGCCGCGGGTCGTCTGCTGGCGCGGGTCGGCGAGATCGACGAGCCGGAGCGCGCGGACATCGTCGAGGCGGTGGCCGCGTCCCGGACCGAGGGACGCAGCGTCCGTCGCGGTCCACTGTGGTACGCGGCGGTGGTCGCCGGCACGGAGAACCTGGGCGCGCTGGTGTTGCGTCCCAACGACGAGTTGGTCGACGCGGACCAGCGCATCCTGGAGCGGGCCGCGCTGGTGACCGCCCTGCTGCTGCTGTTCCGCCGGACGGTCGCGGAGGCGGAGGGTCGGGTTCGTGGCGAGTTGCTGGACGACCTGATCGCCCGGCCGCTGCGCGACACCGACGCGTTGCGCAGCCGGGCCCGTCGGCTCGGGGTGGACCTGGACGCGCCGCATGTGCTGGTGACGGTGGGCGACGACGCCATCGCGGCGACCGGCTCGGCGCGACAGCGGGTGCTCTCCTGGGCCACCACGTACGCCTCGGCGCGGGGTGGCCTGGCGGCGGCGCGCGACGGTCGGGTGGTCCTGATGCTGCCGGGCCAGGACGCCGGCGGCAGCGCCCGTGCGGTGGCGCGGGACCTGTCGCGGGTGACGGGCCGGCCGGTGACCGCCGGGGCGAGCGGGCCGGCGACCGGGCCCGGGGCGTTGGCGGGGACGTTCCACGAGGCGGACCGCTGCCTGACCGCCCTCGGCGCGCTGGGCCGCGCCGGTCAGGGGGCGAGCACCGCCGAGCTGGGCTTCGTCGGGCTGCTGCTGGGCACGGTGGGTGACCAGGGCGACAAGGACGTGGCGCGGTTCCTCACCAGCACGGTCGGGCCGGTCGTCGACTACGACGCCCGGCGCGGGACGGCGCTGGTGAAGACGCTGGAGGCGTACTTCGGGGTGGGCGGCAGCCTGGCCCGGGCCGCCGAGCAGCTACACGTGCACGTGAACACGGTCACCCAGCGGTTGGAGCGGGTCGGTCAACTGCTCGGCGCGGACTGGCAGCGCCCCGAGCGGGCGTTGGAGGTGCAGTTGGCGCTGCGCCTGCACCGGCTGCGCGCCCCGGCGGGCTGACCCGACGCTCGGTCGAGGCAGCCCGGCCAGGGCGCGGTCGGCTCAGCGGGCGCGGATGCCTTCGAGGACGGCATCCACGACCTGCGCGGGCAGCTTGCGGTCGTCCAGCTCGGGGTTCCACTGGAGTACGCGTTGAATCAGCATCGGCCCGGTGAGCAGCGCCATGGTGACCTCGACGTCGATGTCGGGCCGCAGGAGCCCTTCGTCGATGCCGCGCCGCAGCACCTCGCGCATGAGCTGCCGCCGGGGCTCGATGATGTTCTGGTAGAGCTGGAACTGGTCCGGGCTGCGGTTCACCGCCGGCACCAGGCACGGCATGATCTTCGTCGCGCGGGGGTCGACGTTCTGGCCCACCGCGCCGACCAGCAGGAGCAGGTCGTCACGGACGGAGTGACCGGCCGGCTGCGGCATGATGCCCTTGAGCCGGCGCAGCGCGTCGATCAGCAGCGCGTCCTTGCCGGCCCAGCGGCGGTAGATGGTGGCTTTGCCGACGCCGGCGCGGGTGGCGATCGCCTCGATCGAGAGCGCCTCGATGGTGCTGCCCTCGGCGAGCAGATCGAGGGTCGCCTCGAGGATCGCCTCGTCGGCGCGGATGCTCCGCGGTCGCCCGGGCGACCGCGGAGCATCGGCGGTGGAGGTCATGTCGGACATTGTTCCCGAACCTAGGCCGTGCCGGCCAACTCGGGCTCGGTGGCGGGTGCCGCCGTCGAGGTCGTCAGGGCCGCGCGGCCCGGCATCCAGCGCAGGACCACCAGCATGCCGAGGGCCGCGACGATCGCGGACAGCGCCGCCGCCCAGTGCATGGCCGTGACGAAGGCGTCGTTGGCCGCCGAGATCAGCGTGGGCGCCGCCGGGCCGAGTTGCCCGGCTGCCGCGTACGCGCCGGAGATCGACTCGTTGGCCGCGTCCTGCGCCTGGGCGGGCAGGCCGGTCAGCGCGTCGCCCACGTCGCTGCGGTAGACCGCGCTGAGCACCGAGCCGAGGACCGCCACGCCGAGCGCGCCGGCCACCTGGCGGACGGTGTTGCTCACCGCGGAGCCCACGCCGGCCTTCTCACGTGGCAGCGCCGACATGATGGACTCGGTGGCCGGCGGCATGATGTTGGCCATCCCGACGCCCTGGATGAAGAAGACGACCAGCACGATCCAGATCGGGGTGGAGGCGCCGATGAAGGCGAACGCGGCCAGCGCCACCACGGTCAGCCCCAGCCCGACGGCGGCGACCGCCCGGCCGCCGTAGCGGCGGACCATCGCGGCGCTGCGCGGCGCGAAGATCAGCTGGGCTCCGGCGAAGGGCAGGAAGAGCAGACCGGTCTGCAGCGGGCTGTAGTCGCGGACCAGCTGGAGGTAGAAGGAGCTGAAGAACATCACGCCCATCGCGGCGAAGAACACCAGGCCGACGATGGCCACCGGCGCCGCGAAGCGGGGCACCTTGAACAGGCGGACGTCCAGTGACGGGTGGTCGGAGCTGAGCTCGTGCCGCACGAACCAGGCCAGCACGGCGAGGCCCACCAGGATCGAGCCCCAGGCCACCGGACGGTCGAAGCCGTGCTCGCCACCGTCGATGATGCCGTAGGAGAGGGCCACCAGGCCGACCACGGAGAGCAGAACGCCGAGCAGGTCGACGCGGCCGGGGCGCGGGTCCCGCGACTCGGGTACGAGCAGCGCCACCAGGATCACGCCGGCGACGACCACCGGGACGTTGATCAGGAAGACCGAGCCCCACCAGAAGTGCTCCAGCAGCGTGCCGCCGAGGATCGGGCCGATCGCCACGGCCAGGCCGACCGCGCCGGCCCAGACGCCGATGGCCCGGCCGCGCTCGCGGGGGTCGAAGACGTTGGAGATGATCGAGAGCGTCACCGGCATGATGGCCGCGCCGCCGACCCCCATCAGGGCGCGGGCCGCGATCAGCTGCCCGGGGCTGTCGGCGTACGCCGAGAGCAGCGACGCCAGGCCGAACAGCGCCAGCCCGATCATCAGGAAGCGCTTGCGGCCGGCGCGGTCGCCGAGCACCCCGAAGGTGAACAGCAGGCCGGCGAAGACCAGCGTGTAGGAGTTGATGGACCACTCCAGCTCGCCCTGGCTGGCGCCGAGGCCGTGTACCGGGTCGGCCAGCGTGCGTAGGGCGACGTTGAGAATCGTGTTGTCGAGGACGACGACGAGGAGGCTGATCACCAGCACCCCCAGGATCGCCCACCTCCTCGGGTGTCCCGTGTTGTCGTGCAGCTCCATGCCCGGTTCTCCCCCCGGTTGCACCCGCTCGGCAATACGATACGGGCCAGACTCGTAACGGCGATCAGACTACGGTCGTCATTAACGATACGGAACGGTTTCGTATTGCAAGTGGGCGGCGTCACGTCTCCGCGCGCGGCCGATCCCCCGGTTCCGGCCCACCGAGACAGGCGGCGACGGCCGCCGACAGCACGCTCAGGTGGACCGCGGGCGCGGCGAGCGGTTCGATCCAGCCGGGCCCGGCGCCGTAGACGCGCAGGCCGGGAAAATCGCGGGCGAAACGCACCAGACGGTACGCACGGCCGGTGACCGGGGTCTGCGACCACACCACGACGGTGTACGGATGAGCGCGGCGCACGGCGCTGGTCAGCGCGGACCACGGCAGCGCGGGCCCCAGGTGCAGGCAGCCACGCCCCCGCTCGCGCAGGGCCGCCGCGAGGGCGTGCAGGCCGAGCGAATGCGTCTCCTGCTCGGCGCCGGCCAGCAGCACCCCGCCGGTCGGCAGGGACCGCCCGGGTTCCCGGCGATACACGTCCAGCCCCACCCGGACGCCCTCGGACAGCGCGTGTTCCACGGCGATCTCGGCGGCGTCGCGCCCCGACAGAGACGCCAGCAGCGGCTGGCAGACCTGCTCCCAGAGCGCGGGCGCGCCCCACTCGGCCGCCAACTCCAGCATCAGTGCGGCGACACGGTTACCGTCCAGGTCCTCGGCCGCCAGCGAGACCCGCTTGAGCGCGGTCTGCACGGCGTCGGCCGGCATCGGATCGGTCAGCACAGACGTACCCCCGGGTAGGTGTTCTCTACCCGGGTTTCGCCGCGACCGGGCGCGGCGGATGCGCCCGGCGCGAATTTGCCGGCGGCGGACCGCCGCCGGCCGGCCCCGGCCGCCTTGACCCGACCTCCTAGATTGATGATCCACACAGCCCAGCGGAAGGCCCCACCCCATGCCCGTCGGCTTCACCATGGCGATCGTCCTCGCCGTCGCCCTGGTCGTCAGCGCCGTCGCCGCGCTCGTCGCCCCCGCCCGCTCGCTGAAGCGGGTGGCCGCCCTCGCCGCGCTCGGCTTCCTCACCCTCAGCGTGGTGGTGGGCGTCGCCTCCAGCGCCCACTCGGTGCCGATCCGCTCGGTCGGCATCGTGACCAGCTTCGGCAAGCCCACCGGCGAGGTGACCGGCTCCGGCCTGAAGTGGGTGGCCCCCTGGCAGAAGGTCGGCGAGTGGGACGCCGGCCGGCAGAAGTACGACCACATCGGCGGCAACGACTGCGTCCGGGTCCGCACCGGGACGCTCGCCGACGCCTGCGTCGAGGTGCTCATCGAGTGGCAGGTCAAACCGGAGAACGCCCCCAAGCAGTTCATGGACTACAAGGGGGACTTCGACAGCTTCCGGGGGCAGCGGGTGGGCGTGCAGCTCGACAGCGCGGTCAACGACGCGTTCGCCGCGTACAACCCGCTGGAGAAGATCGACGCCCGGACGGGCGACCTGAACGTCGACCTCAAGCCGTTCGCGGCGAACATCAAGACCAGCGCGGAGACCCGCCTCGCCACGGACGTCGACATCCTGTCGGTGACCATCACGCGGGTCAACCACGACGACAAGACCGAGGGCAACATCAAGGCGTTCCAGGACAAGCTGGCGCAGACCCGCAACCTGGAGCAGGACCGCAAGAACGCCGAGATCTCCAAGCAGATCACCGAGACCAACGCGAAGGTCGACAAGGTGACCCGCTGTCTGGAGATCGCCGAGAAGAACGGCGCCAACCCGGGCCTGTGCATCAACCCCGGCATCGTCACCGGCAAGTGACCCGGTCGACGTCGGGATCGGGGTCAGACCATCCGACGAAGCGCGGCCTCCACGGCGTCCAGCAGCGGGTCACCGTCCGTCGCCGGATGCCGTGCGAGACCGAACTCGACGTCCGGCAGGGCGGGCAGCGCGTGCGCGACGTGGGCGGACATCCCCGGTTCGAGGTTCGCGGGCAGGAGCGCCGCGACGCCGAGCCCGGCCCGGACCGCCGCGAGCACCCCGACGAGACTGTTGCTCTCGAAGGCCACCCGCCACTGCCGATCGACGCGTTCCATCGCCTCGAGCACCGCGGTACGCCAGGAGCACGGCGTCGAGAACAGCACGACCGGTAGCGGATCCGCGGCCACGTCCACACCGTGGCCGACCGCCCAGACCAGCGGTCGACGTACCGTCCAGCGCGGCGGACCGGGTATGTCCGGTACCGCGTCGAGCACGAGCTGGACCCGACCCGCGTCGTAGGCCTCCCGCATCGCGGCCTGCGACAGGCTGAGGACCTCCAGCGTCGCGTGGGGATGCAGCCGGGCGAGGTCGGCGAGGGCCTGCGGAAGCTGCGACGCGGCGAGGTCTTCGAGCAGTCCGACGCCACAGTGGCCGGTGAGCGCCCGACCCGTCTCGGTCAGTGCCTGTCCGGAGAGGGCGAGGATGCGTTCGGCGTACGGCAGGAGCTGCTCCCCTGCCCGGGTGGGCGAGACGCCGGACGGCGAACGGTGTAGCAGCGGATGGCCGACGACGCTCTCCAGCCTGCGCAACTGCTGACTGAGAGCGGGCTGGGTGTGGCCGAGCGCGGTCGCCGCGCGGCTGATGCTGCCGGCGCGCACGGCGGTGACGAACGAGCGCAGCAGGCCGGTTTCCAGATCCCTTGCCATAAGGATCGATAATGCCACCCCCAAGCAGATAACCACTTCTTATGGCTCGCGAGCGGGCCTAGCGTGGCACGGGTGAGCGGTTACCGGCGGGTCCTCGCGGTGCCCGGGATGGCGCCCCTGCTGGGCGTGTCACTGCTGGCCCGCACCGCGATAACGGCCGACGTGACGGCCTTGACGCTGTACGTCGTGCTGAGCCTCGAGTTGGGCTACGTGGCGGCGGGCGCCGTCGCGGCGGCCCTGACCACCGGCGTGGCGCTGGGCGGCCCGCTGCTCGGTCGCCTGATCGACTCGCGGGGTCTGCGCACGGCGCTGCTGGCGACCCTCCTGACACAGGCCGCGTTCTGGCTGTGCGTGCCGCTCCTACGGTACGAGTTCCTGCTGGTCGCCAGCGTCGTGGCGGGCCTGCTGATGGTGCCCGTGCAGGCGGTGAGCAGGCAGGCGATCGCCGCCATGACGAGAGCCGAGCTGCGCCGGGCCGGGTTCGCGCTCGAGTCGGTGCAGGGCGAACTGTCGTACATCGTGGGTCCGGCGGTGGTCATCATGGGCGCGACGGTCGTCTCCCCCGAGGTCGTGGCGTGGGGGGTGGGCGCCACGATCCTGGCGGGTGGGTCCGGCATCGCTCTGCTCGACCCGCCGATGCGCGCCGACGACGAGGCGGACGCCGCCCCGGCGGAACGGCTCCCGCACCGGCGGTGGCTCACCGGCCCGATGATCGCCGCGTTGACGATGGCGCTCGGCACGACGGCGCTGCTCGGCGGTGTCGACCTCGCCATCATCGCCACGCTTCGGGAGGCGGGGCAGGTGTCCTGGGCCGCCGTGGTGATCGTGGTGTTCGGGGTGTCCTCCGTCGTCGGTGGCCTGAGCTACGGCGCGCTGACCCGACCACTGCCCACGTGGTTCCTGCTCGGCGCGCTCGGGCTCGTGACGATTCCCGTCGGACTCGCCGACCACTGGCCCTGGCTGTGCGTGGCCGTCGTCGCCAGTGGACTGCTCACCGCGCCGACCCTCGCCACGGTGGCCGACGCGGTGAGCCGGCTGGCGCCGCCCGGCGTACGCGGCGAGGCGACGGGCCTGCAATCGTCAGCGCAGAGCGCCGGCTTCGCGCTCGGCGCCCCGCTCGTCGGCGTGGTGATCGACCTCTGGGCGCCGGCCGGCGGCTTCGCGGCGGCCGGGCTCGTCGGCCTCGCCGCCGCCCTGTTCGGACGCCTCCTGTCCCGCAACTCACCCGCACGGTCGCTAGGCGTAGTGGAACAGCGGCGGGAAGACCAGGACCACGATCCACGCCCAGGCCGCGTACACCGGTAGGTAGCCGGTCTGCCAGCGTTCCAGCGCCGCGAACGGCGTACGCCGGCGCACGAAGTTCAGCAGGAGCCAGGCCGACCACGCGAGGTTGACCAGCAGGACCACGTTCTCACCGAGGGCCGCCGCCCGGTTGGGCGTACCGCCGTAGTCGTCGGTGATGCGACCGGTGATCTCGAACAGCACCAGCAGGTCGATGGCCAGCGCGCTGAGCACGAGCGCGAGCTGGAGCTTGTCGAACGCGCCGGGCGGGGCCAGCGGATCGCGGGCCGAGAGCGAGTAGAGCAGCAGCCCGAGCACCACGACCAGCAAGAGGTCGAACAGGATCAGCGCCTCGCGTTCGACGTCGATGCCGTGGCTGGTCCAGACGACGGCGACCAGGAAGGCGAGGAGCGCGGCCGTGAACAGCGGGGTGAACAGTCGGGTGAGGACCGGCGCGATGTTCTCGACGACGCTCTGCTTGGCCTCGACCAGCCACCCGGCCACGACGACCGCGGCCGCCGCGCCGCAGGGTAGGAGCCACTGCGAGACGAACGCCTGCGGGACGATGCCGATGGCCTGGAAGGTGTTGAACAGGAAGGCGGCGAGCACCCCGCCGCCGAGGGCCATCAGCACGAAGTAGATGAACCACTCGCCGGTGAAGCGGATGAAGTCCATGCGTCGACGGGTGGAGCGCCAGTCGTCGGCGACGTAGGCCAGCCCGACCACGAGCCAGAGCGCGATCGGCAGGTGGACGCTGGTGACGACGAAGGACTGCGAGTCGCCCGCCAGCGGGTAGACGTTGGCCGCCACCGCCCCGAGCACGAACAACGCGACCAGCGACACGACCACCGCCGGTCGGGCCCTGCGCCGCCAAGCGAGGAACGCCGCCAGCCAGGGCAGCGCGAACAGCGTGAAGTTGCGCGTGTAGAACGAGCCGTCGTCGTCGAAGCTCAGCCCGAACAGCGCCGGCGCCTTGACCGACGCCACCGCGCCGGCCGCCGCGCCGAGCAGCACCCACAGATCCCGCCGGGAGCGCGCGCCGGCGACCGAGGCGGAGGAGTCGCCGGTCAGCACGAGCTGCTTCCAGAGCCGCTCCGAGTGTTCCCGGGCGAACTCCCGGGACAGCTCGTCGAGGCTGCCCATCCGCTTGACGGCGACCAGGAACGCCTCGTCCGGGCTGAGGCCGGCCGCGACGAGCGCGTCGACGGACCCTCGTAGGTGGTCCTCCAGCTCGTCGGCGTCGGCCGGGCTCAGCGTCCCGCGGCGCAGCACGTACTGACGCCACTGCGCGACCTGGGCCTCCAACTCCGGCGGGCCGTCGTGCGCCGTCACGCGAAACCCTCCAACGGACGCGGCGTCAGCGGCGTCCGGTCGTGCCAGACCTCCTTGAGCGCGCCCACGACCGTGTCCCACTGCCGGCGCTGCTCGGCCAGTTCGGCCCGGCCCCGGTCGGTGATGCGGTAGTACTTGCGCCTGCGCTCGCCGGCGACCGCCTGCCAGCTCGACTCCACGAAGCCGAGACGTTCGAGCCGGTGCAGCAACGGATAGAGGAGCCCTTCGGTCCAGTCCAGCTCACCCCTGGACAGCTCGTTGATCCGCCGCAGGATGGCGTAGCCGTAGCTCTCCCCCTCGATGAGGATGCCGAGCACCATCGGCGTCGCCGACGCGGCGACCAGGTCCTTGGCGACCTTCATTGGACCTCCCGTCAAACCCTAGAAGTACGATGCATAGTACTGCTAGGTATCGCGCCCGACGCAACGGTCGGAGCGAAAAATCCGTCGAGCGTCGGTGGTCGATCCCGCGACAATGGCCGACGTGCAGGAGATCGAGGTCGTCGTCGCCCACTCCGAGCGCGCGACCGTACGCGTCGGGAACGTGTTCCTCAAGATCGATTCTGATCCGGATCACGTGGACGTCGAGGTAGCGGCAATGGCGCTGGCCCCCGTGCCGACCCCGGAGGTCCTGTGGCACAACCCGCCCGTGCTCGCCCTCGCCGCCCTGCCCGGGCGGGCACTCGGCCACCTCGGCGAGCCGTCGACCGCGTCGCCGAGAGCATGGGCGGCGGCGGGCGCCGCCGTACGGACGCTGCACGACGCGCCGCTGCCGCCCTGGCCCGGTCGGAGCCTCGACGAGCTGGCCACGCGGCTCGACCAGGAGTGCGCGTGGCTCATCGCCGACGGCGCTCTGCCCGCCGACCTCGTCACCCGCAACCGGCACATCGCCGAGGCGGCGCTCCGGCCGTGGACACCTGTGTTCACGCACGGCGACCTACAGGTGGACCACGTGTTCGTCGACGGTGACGAGGTCACCGGCGTGCTCGACTGGTCCGAGGCGAGCCGGGGCGACGCCCTGTTCGACCTCGCCATCCTGACTCTGGGGCACGAGGAGCACCTCGGCGACGTCGTCGCCGGCTACGGCGCCGACGTCGACCTCGACGTGATCCGGGGGTGGTGGTCGTGGCGCAGCCTGGTGGTGATCCGTTGGCTGGCGGAGCACGGCTTCGACCCCTCGGCGCCCGGCTGCGAGGTCGACGTGCTGCGGGCGCGGATGTGACGTGCGTCAGGGAATGAGGCGGTCGAGCAGCTCGAACCGCTCGTACGGCTGGTCGTAGTCGCCGAAGTGGCCGTCGTCGCGCACGATCTGGGTGCCGCCGAGGCGCTCGAACATCGCCCGCCCCTGCCGGTCGTCACAGCCGTACGGGTCCTTGCGCGAGTTGACGAAGTAGATGTCCCGCACGTGCGACCGGATCGCGGCCCAGTCGTAGCGCTCCTGGAGGACGGGCTCCTCGCTCGTGTTCGGCGGGGTGCAGTAGCCGGCGACCAGGATCGCCTGGGCCACCGTCACGTCGACATGTTCGAGGAGCGCCAGGAGCAGTGCCGCGCCGCCGGAGTGGCCCACCAGCACCGTGTCCTCGTCGAAGCGGTGCCCGTCGAGCACCCTCGGCAGGAACGTGGCGATCGGCTCGACGTTGATGCCCGGCAGGTGCGGCACCTCGACGGCGTAACCCCGGGCCTCCAGCCGCCGCGCCAACCAGCGGTACCAGACGACGTCCGGATTACCGCCGGTCCCGTGGAAGATGATCGCGCTGCGCCCCACCGTGCCCCTCCTCGGCGTCGAAGTGTTTGATCACACCACGACTCAGTCGAGCGTGACGACCCAGCGGGCGCCCTCGCCCCGCGCCAACCTGTCGAACGCGACCGGCGCCTCGTCCAGCGACATCGTGCCGCTCACCAGTACACCCAGATCCAGCGTCCCGTCGGCCAGCTCGGCGGCCAGCACCGGCACCTCCCGGTCCGGGTCGGACGAGCCGTACACCGAGGAGCGCAGCGTACGGGCGGAGTGGAAGATGTCGAGCGCGCCGAGGCTGACCATGTCGTCCTTCGCGCCCATGCCGACCACGGTGACCGTGCCCCCGCGCCGGGTGAGCCGCCAGGCCGCACGGATGGTGGCGGCGCGGCCCACGCACTCGAAGGCGTGGTCGACTCCCCGCCCCTCGGTGCGGGCCCGCACCTCCTTGGAGAGCCGGTCGTCGGAGAGCAGGAAATCGGTGGCTCCAGCAGCCAGGGCCAGGTCACGCTTCGCCTCGGCCACGTCCACGGCGAGGATCGTCGTGGCACCGGCCCGGCGGGCCGCGCTGAGCACGGCGAGTCCGACCCCGCCCAGCCCGACGACGGCGACCGACTCGCCGGACGTGACCCGGGCCGTGTTCCGGACCGCTCCGAGGCCGGTGAGCACCGCGCAGCCGAGCAGCGCGGCCTGCTCGACCGGCAGGCCGACGGGGATCGGTACGACGGCGCTCTCCGGCACCACCACCGCCTCGGCGAGCGCGCCGAGACCGAGCGTCAGGTGCAGTGGGACCCCGTCCTCGGTTTCGCCCCGCGGCACGGTCGGTGCCGTCGTGTCGGCGCAGAGCCACGGCTCACCGCGTCGGCACCACCAGCAGGCCCGGCAGGCGGGTGCCCAGTTGAGCACCACCGGTGTGCCGACCGTCAGCCCGCTGCCCGGCCCGACCTCTGCCACCACCCCGGTCGCCTCGTGCCCGAGCACGAGCGGGAACCTCGCGGCGATGGTGCCGTTCACCATGGACAGGTCGGAGTGGCAGACACCGGCCGCCCGGATCGTCACCTGCACCTCGCCGGGGCCGGGCGCGGGCAGACGTACCCGCTCGACCCGCAGCTCGGCCCCTCGCCCACGCGCGACAAGCGCGCGGACGACGACCGGCGCGGACGCCGGCTCGTCGGTGTCGCCCGGCGCGATCGGAGGCTGCTCGGAGTCGGTCATCGCTGGATCGCCTTTACCTCGCAGAACTCGGCGAGGCCGTGCGTGCCCAGCTCCCGCCCGAGGCCGGACTGCTTGTAGCCGCCGAAGGGAGCGAGGGGGTTGAACGGCGCGCCGTTGATGTCGACCGCGCCGGTGCGCAGCCGCCGGGCCACCGCGAGGGCGGCGTCGGTGTCGGTGGACCAGACCGCGCCGGCCAAGCCGTACCGCGAGTTGTTGGCGATGGCGACGGCCTCGTCGGTGTCGTCGAACGGGATGACCGCGAGGACGGGGCCGAAGACCTCCTCCTGGGCCAGCGCGCTGTCCGGATGCACGTCGGCGAAGACGGTCGGGGCGACGAAGTGCCCCCGCGCCGGAACCGGGGCGTCCGGGCCGCCGGCGACCAGCCGGGCGCCGTCGGCGAGCGCCCGGTCGACGTGGCCGCGAACCCGCTGCGCCTGCGCCGCCGAGACCAGCGGGCCGAGCCGGGTGGCGGGGTCGAACGGGTCGCCGAGGCGGTAGCCGGCCACCGCCGCCGCGACCAGGTCGAGAGCCTCGTCGTACCGGTCGCGGTGCACCAGCATCCTGGTCCACGCCGTGCAGGTCTGCCCGGAGTTGAGCAGGGCGTTGCCGACGCCCACCTTGACTGCGGTGGCCAGGTCGGCGTCGCCGAGGATCACGTTGGCGGACTTGCCGCCCAGCTCCAGCGCGACGCGGGCGATCCGGTCGGCGGCGAGTCGCATGATCCGGGCGCCGGTGGCGGTGCTGCCGGTGAACGAGACCAGGTCGACGTCGGGATGCCCGGCGAGCGCCTCGCCGACCACCGCGCCGGTGCCGGGGACCAGGTTGAGCACACCGGGCGGCAGACCGGCCTCGGCGACCGCGTCGAAGAGCAGGTACGCGGTCAGCGGGGTCAACTCGCTGGGCTTGAGCACGACCGTGCAGCCGGCGGCGAGCGCGGACGCCACCTTGGCCATCACCTGGTGCAGGGGGTAGTTCCACGGGGTGATCGCGCCGACCACGCCGATCGGCTCGCGGACGACGAGGGAGTTGCCGATGCCCTCCTCGACCGGTGGACGGGCGGCCAGCGCGACGTGCTCGCGCAGCACCGTCAGCGGGAGCCCGACCTGCACGCGGGTGGCGAGCTTCAGCGGCGAGCCCTGCTCCACGGCGATGGTGCGGGCGAGGTCGTCGGCACGGGCGGCGAGCGCGGTGTGCAGCCGGTCGAGGTGCGCGGAGCGTTCGGCGGGCGCGGTGGCCGCCCAGCCGGCGAAGGCGGCGCGGGCGGCGGCGACGGCGGCGTCCACATCGGCCGCCGTGCCGGCGGGCACCTGACCGACGGTCTCGCCGGTGCTCGGGTTCTCCACGTCGAGCACGTCGGTGCCGGCGGGAGGCGTCCACTCGCCGCCGATGTGCAGGTGACGCCGGAGGCGCAGGAGGTCGGGAAGCGGCGACGGCGGTGCGGCGAGATCCATGGCGTCCCTTCGGAGGTGGCGACGGGCGGCTCGGCAGCGGGCGGACGGTGAAACTAGCGCTGGGAGTTTGGACGCTACCCGCTGGACCGGCCGGACTCCACCGCACCGCGGGGGCCGACGGCGCGGTCGTACTCGGCGGCGAGGCCGTGCAGCAGCGCGTCCAGGCCGAGGGCGAAGGCGCCCTCGTCGACGCTCTGCTGGTGCTCGGCGAGCCGGTGCGCCTGACGCAGGTGCGGGTAGTGCGCGGCGTACAGCTCGGGATCCTCGACGAAGCCGCGGGCGAACGAGCCGAGCGCCGACCCGGCCACGAAGTAGCGCAGCGCCGCGCCGATGTGGGTGGCCCGGGCCGGTGGCCAGCCGGCGCGGACGAGGCCGCCGTAGACCGCGTCCGCCATGGCGAGGGCGGCTGGACGGCGACCCGGGCCCTGCGCCAGGTGCGGCACGATGTTCGGGTGCGCGGTGAGCGCCCGCCGGTACGACCACGCCCACTCACGCAGGGCGGTCGTCCAGTCCCGGCTGGCGAATCCGCTGGTGTCGACGGCGCCGGTGACCCCGTCGGCGACCGCGTCGAGGATCTCGTCCTTGGTGGCGAAGTGGTTGTAGAGCGAGGGCCCCTGGACGCCCAACGCGGCGGCGAGCCGGCGGGTGGAGAAGGCGGGCAGGCCCTCGGCGTCGATCAGCGCGGTGGCTGCCTCGACGATCAGCTGCCGGGTGAGCCGGGGCTGGCGGGGTCGGGGCACTGCGCTCCTCATTCGGTAGGCGTGGTGGGTCTGGACGCATCAAAACTTACACCGCTAGTTTAGTGGTGACCGGCCGCGCCGACGCCAGGAGGACCATCGTGGACTTTTCGCTCACCGACGAGGAGCGGGCGGTGCGGGACACCGCCCGGTCGTTCATCCAACGCGAGGTGATGCCGCTGGAGGCGGAGGTGCTTCGCCGGGAGCGGGCCCACCAGCCGAGTCTGGACCATTCCGAGGTCCGCGAGCTGCAACTCAAGGCCCGCAAGTTCGGCTTCTGGGGCCTCGCGACCCCCGAGGAGTACGGCGGGATGAACCTGCCGGCCGTACTCCAGTCGTTGATCTGGACGGAGCTGGGCCACACGTTCGTGCCGTTCCGCTTCGGCGGCGAGGCCGACAACATCCTGTTCCACGCCACCGAGGAGCAGAAGCAGGAGTTTCTCGTCCCGACGATCGAGGGCGAGCGCCGATCGTGCTTCGCGATCACCGAACCGGGCGCCGGCTCGGACGCCGCCAACATCCGGCTCTCCGCCCGCCGCGACGGCGACGACTGGATCCTCGACGGCGAGAAGACCTTCATCACCGGCGGTCACGACGCCGACTTCGCCATCGTCGTCGCCGTGACCGACCGGGAGAAGGGCGCCCGCAACGGCGGAGCGACCGCCTTCCTGGTGGACCGGGCCATGGGCTGGCGCTCGGAGTTCATCCAGACCATGGGTGAGGGCGGCCCCGCGTCGCTGATCTTCGACGGCGTACGGGTGCCGCACCGCAACATCCTCGGCGAGATCGGGCAGGGCTTCGCCCTCGGCATGGAGTGGATCGGCAAGGGCCGCTACACCATCCCGTCGCACGCCGTCGGCATCGCCGAACGGGTCCTGCAGATGGCGATCGAGTACGCCAACACCCGGGAGACGTTCGGCGCGAAAATCGGCACCAACCAGGCCATCCAGTGGATGATCGCCGACTCGGAGACCGAACTGGAGGCGGCCCGCTGGCTGATCCTGCGCTCGGCGTGGACCGTCGATCAGGGCCTCGATCCCCGACACGCGTCGTCGATGGGCAAGCTCTACGGCGCGCAGATGGTCAACCGGGTCGTCGACCGGGTGCTCCAGATTCACGGCGGCATGGGCTACACCCGGGAGCTGCCCATCGAGCGCTGGTACCGGCAGGTCCGGCTCTACCGCATCTTCGAGGGTACCGACGAGATGCAGCGGCTCATCATCTCCCGGGACCTGCTGCGCGGGTACACGAAGATCGGCGGTCACCTGGCCTGAGCCCGAATGCCGGTCCGCCGTGAACTCCCGGCCTATGTCGAGCATCTACACCTTCGACAGCTGCCCATCAGCCAACAGGGGGATGCTCATGCACCTACGAATCAGGGCCGTCGCGACGGCGATGGTCGTCGCCACGATCGGCGTCGTCGCGGTTCCGGCCGCGCCGGCGTCGGCCAACGTCAGTCAGGGCTACGTCATGGGGTCCGGCACCTGGACGGACGACTGGGGCGACGAGGGCCCGATCTCCGCGTCGACCCGCTCGTACAACAACGTCGTCGCCATGTGGCAGAAGATCCTGGTGGCCGACGGCTACCTCACCGCCTCCGGTGTCGACTGCCGGTTCGGGCCGGCGACGACGGCCGCGACGAAACGGTGGCAGACCGACCGGGGACTCGTGAGCGACGGCATCGTCGGCCCGAAGACCTTCGCCAAGGCGGCAACCCGCCTCACCACGTACGAGGGTGACGACTGGTTCTACTACGACGGGCTGGGCAGCAACTTCGTCTACTTCGGGCGTCTCGCCGACGGCAGGTGGGACATGAGCCTCGGGCCCGATCTGGAGTGGAAGCCCCTCGCGTACACGTACGCGAGCTTCAGCGTCTGCTCCTGACCGCCGGCCGGCCGTGCCCCACTGCGGGGGCGCGGCCGGCCTTCCGGCCTCAGCCGACAAGCGCCGTCAGCGCCGCGTCCACGTCCGCCTCGGTCGAGTAGAGGTGGAACGAGGCGCGGACGCGGCCGGCCCGGACCGCCGCCCGGATGCCGGCCGCGGCGAGGCGCTGCTCCGCGCCGGGCACGTCGACGGCGACGATGGCGCTGTCCCCCGCCGGCCGGCCCAGGCCGGTCAGGAACCGGTTGGCCAGCGCCACGTCGTGCGCCTGGATCGCCGGTACGCCGATCTCGGCGACCAGTTCCATGGCGGGAGCCGCGCCGACCCAGCTGAACCAGGCCGGTGAGATGTCGAACCGGCGGGCGTCGTCGGCCAGCCGCAACGGCAGGCCGTAGTAGGAGGCGTGCGGGTCCCGACCGGCGAACCAACCGGCCGCGTCCGGACGCAGACGTTCGCGCAGCGCCGGGGCGAGATAGGCGTACGCGGTGCCGCGCGGGTTCATCAGCCACTTGTAGCCGCCCACGGCCACCACGTCGGCCCGGCTGCCGTCGAACGGCAGCCACCCGCACGCCTGGGTCGCGTCCACCACCACCAGCGCACCGTGCGCGCGGGCCGCGGTCACGATCTCGTCGTACGCGGCGACGGCGCCGTCGGACGACTGCACCAGGCTGAACGCGACCACGTCCGTGTCGGCGTCGACCGCGTCGGCCAGCCGATCCGCCGGCACGGTGCGGACGATCACGCCGCGCTCCTCCTGCACCAGCCAGGGGAACAGGTTCGAGGTGAACTCGATCTCCGGAACGACCACGGTGGCCCCGGCCGGCAGGGACGCCGCCACCGGCGCGAGCATCTGGGAGACCGTCGCGCCGACGGCCACGTCGGTGTCGGGCACCCCGATGAGGCCGGCGAACGCGGTACGGGACCGCTGCACCGAGTCGCCCCAGCCCTCCCAGGAGGTGCTGCCGACACGCCACTGGGCCAGGGAGTCCTGCAAGGCCGTCCAGGCCGGCTCGGGCGGCAACCCGTAGGAGGCGGTGTTCAACCAGCCCGGTTCGGGCTTCCACAACTGTTGCGCCTGCGCGATCTCCATGCCACCGACGTTAGGCCTGGTCACCGCAGGTCAGCCACGACCAATCGACGATCGGCGGCCTGCCAGCGGTCCCCAGTCGTGGCCCGGAGGCAGTGGGGGCGACCCGGCCGGCGATACCGACTGTGCACGAGGGACTACGCTGCTCGGGCATGAACGGCGGCAGGCTTGTCAAGGCGAAGAGGCGCATCGATACCGCTACTGGCGGGCATGTCGACCTCAGCGGTCTCGGCCTGAACAGAGACGAACTTGTTGAGCTTCTGCGCGTCAAGCCGGCTCTCGCAGGCGTCACCACTCTCGATCTGGCTCGCAATGACTTGGAGGCTTTGCCGGGCGCCGTCGCTGCCTGGACCTCCCTCACGGCCCTGGATCTGAGCCGCAACCGGCTTAGCGCGCTACCCGACGAAGTCGCCGCCTGGACCGCTCTGACACAGCTCGAATTGAGCGACAACCATCTGAGCGCGCTACCGGACGCAGTCGCTGCCTGGACTTCCCTGACACGGCTCGACATCGATCGCAACCAGCTCACCGCGCTACCGGACGCAGTGGCCGCCTGGACCTCCCTGACACGGCTCGACCTGGACCACAACCAGCTCACCGCGCTACCAGACGCAGTCGCCGCCTGGACCTCCCTGACACGGCTCGACCTGGACTATAACCAGCTCACCGCGCTACCAGACGCAGTCGCCGCCTGGGTTCACCTCAATGTCCTGTACCTGGATTACAACCGGCTCACCGCTCTGCCCGACGCCGTCGCCGGCTGGAACTCCCTCACCGAACTGCATCTGAGCGGTAACAGAATCACCGCCCTGCCCGACGCCGTCGCCGCCTGGACCCCCCTCATCGAGCTCCACCTGGACGGCAACCAGCTCACCGCCCTGCCCGACGCCGTCGCCGCCTGGACCCCCCTCATCGAGCTGCGCATAGACGGCAATCAGCTCGCCACCCTGCCCGACGCCGTCGCGGCCTGGACCTCCCTCACCGAGCTGAACCTGGATAGAAATGTGCTCGCCACCCTGCCCGACGCCGTCGCAACCTGGACCTCCCTCACCGACCTCTACCTGGGAAGCAACCAGCTCACCACCCTGCCCGACAGCGTCGCCACCTGGACCTCCCTCACCAGCCTCTACCTCGAAGGCAACCTGCTCATCGCTTTGCCCGACGCCATCGGTCGGCTCGCAGAGCTGCGGACGCTCGTCGTGGAAGGCAACCCACTTCCGCCCGAGGTTCTCGCCGCCGAGGTGGAGGGCACGGCAGCGCTGCTGGCGTTCCTCCGGGACGTCGCCGCCGACGGGATCCCGATCTCGGAGGCGAAGCTCCTGTTCGTGGGCGCCGGTGAGGCGGGGAAGAGTTCCCTGCTCGGGGCGTTGCGCGGCGAGCCCTGGCGGGATCGCCACCAGACGCAGGGCATGGACATCAAGCCGCTGGTGGTGACCCACGATGGCCGGGAGATCACCCTGAACGGGTGGGACTTCGGCGGTCAGCAGGCCTACCAGCCGGCGCACCAGTTGTTCTTCAGCGCGCCGGCCGTCTACGTCGTCGTCTGGAAGCCACGTCCGGGTGTCGCTGCCGGCATGGTGGAATCCTGGATCGCCATGATCGCCCACCGGGCCCCGGACGCGCGGGTGCTCGTGGTCGCGTCGCACGGCGGGCCGACCTCGCGAGCGGACGCCATCGACGAACAGCACCTCAAGCAGCGCTTCGGCGACCTGATCATCGGCTTCCACGAGGTCGACAGCGCCGTCCCGGACGACCGGCTGGAGGCGCTGCGGGAGGCGATCTCCGTGGCCGCCGGCACGCTCCCGCACGTGCACCGCAACTATCCGGCGAGCTGGCAGCGGACGATCGAGGCGGTCACCGCCGGCGGTCAGCAGGTGATCGACTACCGCGACTTCGCGACGGCGGCCGAGGCGCAGGGACTGACCGCCGCCCAGGCACGGGCGCTGGCCAGCAACGCCCACCACCTGGGGAAGTGGATCTACTACGCGGACGACGACGCGTTGGCCGCGTTCGTGATCCTCCAACCGGACTGGCTCAACGTCGCGATCGCCGCCGTCCTCGACAGTCGGGACGCCGTCGACGCCCTCGGTCTCGTCCCGCACCGCATGCTCGGCCGCCTGTGGGGTGCCGCGCAGGCGCCCGACGGCACGCGCTACACGAGGGAGCAGCAGCGACTTTTCCTGGCGCTCATGGGTCGCTTCGAGCTGACGTACCAGGTCTCGCTCGACGCCTCGCCCGAGCCGGTGAGCCTCATCGCGCAGCTCGTCCCCGCCGCCCAGCCGGACCTGCGCGGAGCGTGGGTCGACTTCCGTCCCGGCGACCGCGAGTACCTGGAGGTGTGCCGGATCTCGGAGGGCCCGGCGGGTCCCGTGGTCATCCCCGAGTCACTGATGTACCGGCTCATCGTCCGGCTGCACCACCAGCGCTACACGGAGCCCGACTCCATGCAGGGCGTGCACTGGCAGCAGGGCGTGGTCCTGGAGAGCCGGTACGGCGCGCGGGCGCTTCTCACGGTGCGTACCGGAGTGGGTGTCCAGGTCCAGGTCCGCGGCCCGGACGCCGTCACCTACCTGCGACAGGTCACCGACGAGATCCGCTACTGCATCGAGCGGTTCTGGCCCGGCCTGACGACCGTCGCCCTCGTCGCCTGCCGGGACGGGTGCGGCCTGCCCACGCCGGGCGCGGGCCTGTTCGACGTCGACAAGCTCGTCAAGCTGCGCGACGCGCACAACCAGAGCGTCGCGCAGTGTCCCGTCTCCAGCTGCGACGCCTTCCCCGCCATCGACGCGCTGCTGGGCGGGTCGCACGCCGGCCACGACGCGCTCGCGGTGCTGCAGGACGGCGTGGCCCTGGTGGACCGGCAGGTCCGCGGACTGAGTCGACGGGTCACCGAACTGAGCGACACCGTCAAGGCCAACCTCGCGGGCGTGAACGCGCAGCTGACGGCCCTGATGTGGCAGCTCAACGACGAGGCCGCGGACGGACCGCGCCTGTTCACCCTCACTCCCGTCGGGGCGTCCCTGCGTAATCCGCAATGGACGTCCATCCGGATGCGGCTGACGTTGTACTGCGAGCACTCGCTCCAGCCCGTGCACATCCTGGAGCCCTCTCGACGCGACGCCGGCGTCTACTCGATAGACGTCTCCCGGGAGTGGTGGGTCCGGGCCGTCCCGCTCCTGAAGGCCACCACCATGCTCCTGAAGCCCCTGCTCGGCGTGGGTGTGGCCGAGCTGAAACTCGAGTTCAGCGACGAGCAGTGGAAGGCCGTGGAGGAGCAGGTCGCGCTGGCGAACGAGACACTGAACGCCGCGGCGGAGGCCACGAGCCACCTCACCGCCGATGATCACAGCGCCGGCCTGACGGAGCAGGCCCCGGGCGCGCCGCCGTCTCCGATCATCGCCGAGGGCGCCGTCCTCCGGACGCTGCACGCCGCGCTGCGTGCCCAGGACGTCACCATCGCCGATCTCCGCAAGGTCGTCCGCCCGGACGGTCGCATCCTCTGGGTCCACCGTCAGTTCGAGCACCGGTACCACAGCGGCCTGCCCGTCATCCCCTGACCGGACCGGCTCACGGCCGCCGGGGAGCGTCGGCGTCCGGGTGGATCCGGGTGAGGCTGTCGGCGAGCCCGGCGAGCCACCTGTCGACCTCCACCAGGTGCCGTACCGCAGCGGAGTCCACGTCGGCGAGCATCGGTTGGAGCCGGTTCACCTCGTCGACGCAGTCGGTGGGTACGGGCATCGGCCCGGCCGCCCGCCTCTGCGTCACCTCGCCGGCCAGGTCGTCGTACGCCGACCGCAGCTGCCCGGCCGTGTCCCGCAGCATTGCCGCTGCCGCCGGCCAGCGGGCCAGGCAGCCGGGCGGATTCCGGCGCAGCAGCGACTCGGCGCCGGGCACCACGTGGTGTCCGGCGCTCAGCGCGGCGTCCCAGTTCAGCTGAACGCGCGGTGGGTCGTGGCGCTCGGAGTGGTACTGGCAGTAGGACGAGTCGACCAGGACCATCCTCCGGCGGACCTCGTCGAAGTCGTGCTCGGGAGGCGGCGCGTCGCCGAGCACCGCCTCGACGGTCCGCTCGACCGCGTCCCCACTCGCCGTCAGGTAGCGGGCGGCGTTGTGCCGTAGGTCGTGGCCGGCCCCGCGCGGCCACATGGCCACCCCGGCGAGCACGCCGATCACCGCGCCGAGCCCGACGTCGACCAGCCGCGCCTCGGCCAGCCGCCAACCCTCGGGGCTGAGCTGGCTGAACACGACGGTCAGCAGCAGGGTGAACAGCGCCTGCTGCCAGACCGGACCGAGCAGGCGGCCGACACCGAACGCCAGGATCAACGAGACGGGCAGCACGACGGCGTACACGACCGGCGTCTGCACGACGAGCACCAGCAGGCCGCTCCCGACCACGCCCGCGACGGTGCCGAGCACGGCGGGTCGTAGCGCGGTGCGGGTGTCGGCGGCCGAGGTGCGCAGAACGGTGAGAGTCGCCAGGAGCACCCAGAAACCGTGGTTGAGGTGCAGCACACCGGCCGCCACCCGGGCGACCGCCAGCGCCACCGCCAGTCGCAGCGCGCTGTGCAGGTGCGCGGAGCGGGGTGCGAGGTGGGCGCGGAACTGTCGCCGGTACAGCGTCCACGTGCTGTGTCGCGCGTACTCGAAGAGCCGGGGGTAGGCGTCGACGTCGACGGTGCGCGCCCCGGCGGCGATCTGGGTGCCGACGGCGAAGATCCGTACCTGGTCGGCGAGGGCCAGCGCGGTCGCGTCCCGACACATCCGGGGTACGTCCGGCGGGCTGGATCCCACCGCGGCCTCGGCCGTACCGATCGCGGCGTCCAGGTCCCGCAGGTCCGTTGGCGGGCCGCCGGGGAACAGGCTGCGGCCGGCCGCCCGGGTCGCGTCGGCGCACGGGCGCAGCAGCCGCGCCGCCGCCAGGTCCGGGATCGACGGCGACGGGACGTCCGCCGCGAGCCGGTCCGCCGTGGCCAGCGCCTCCCGCAGCGCCGCCGCGGAGATCCGCAGCGCGCGGTCCTGGGCCCCGGCCGCCGTGGGTGACGACTCCCGGGGGTTGCGGGCCAAACCGAGTACGCCCACCAGGTCGTACGCCCGCTCGCGCCGCCCGTTCGAAACACCGTGGCCGGGGGCGGTCAGCGCGTCGGCGGCGTCGTCGAGGAGGTCCGCGACGCCGTCCGCCGCCCGGGCGAGCAGCTGCCGGTAGGAGACGGGCACCGGGTCGGGCCAGAGCACCACCTCGGCCGCGGCGAGCAGCACGATCGCGAGGGTGACCCCGCCGAGGCGCTGCGGCAGGCTGCCCGGCTGGTACGGCGGGAAGGACGCCAGGATGTAGAAGAGCTGAAACGCGCTGGCCAGACCCACGAGGCGCGGATTGCCGACCCCGGCGAACGCCACGACGAAGCCGATGACGAGCATCCCGCCGGCCGCCGCCCACGTACTCCAGGCCAGGAGCGTGCCGGCGGCGATCAGCGCCCAGACCGCCGGCAGTGAGGTGACGAGGATCCGCGCCCGCTGTGGGGCCGGGCCGGGCAGCTGCGCGAACGCCCCGGCGGCGATCGTGCCGAACAGCGCGTACGTGGCGAGCACGGGACTGCCCGCGCCGTAGCGGCACGCGTAGAAGAGAAGGGACGCGACGAGGGTGAGTCGGGCCGCGCGTCGCAGCACGGCGCCGTTCGGGTCGCGGCGGCGCAGTCGGCCCAGGAGGCTGGATGCGAGCACGCCTGCTCCCCCGGGTCGTCGCGGCGCCCCTCCCCGGCATCTCATTCTCCACGCCGCCTCCGCGCAGGCGGTGAGTTTCGCGTCGAATGAGCGGCGATGATCGACACGAGGTCGGCGATGTGGGGGTGTCCGGTGCGTTGGATGCCCCCACACCGCCGATCCGGAGTGGATCTAGGTCAGGCCGGCACGCTGGCCGCCTGCTCGTCGGACCGCCGCGGCTCGGGCTCCTCGTCGTCGTGGTCGTCGAGCATGGTCGCCTCGTCGAACGGGTCGTCGCCGCGCAGGACCTCGGCCGCCCGGTCCCGGTCGAACTCACCGGTCCAGGTGCCCACCAGCACGGTCGCCACCGCGTTGCCGGCGAAGTTGGTCAGCGCCCGCGCCTCCGACATGAAGCGGTCGATGCCGACGATCAGGCCCACGCCGTCGACGAGGTCCGGGCGGTGGGACTGGAGGCCGCCGGCCAGGGTGGCCAGCCCGGCGCCGGTGACGCCGGCCGCGCCCTTGGACGCGATCACCATGAACAGCAGCAGCGAGATCTGCTCCCCGACGGCGAGCGGCTTGCCCAGCGCGTCGGCGATGAACAGCGACGCCATGGTCAGGTAGATGGCCGTGCCGTCGAGGTTGAAGGAGTACCCGGTCGGCACGGTGATGCCGACGACCGGCTTGCTGACGCCGAAGTGCTCCATCTTGGCGATCAGGCGGGGCAGCGCCGACTCCGACGACGACGTCGACAGGATCAGCAGGAACTCCCGGCCCAGGTAGCGCAGCAGCGAGAAGATCGAGATCCGGGCCACGAACCAGAGCAGCGCGCCCAGGATCACGAGCACGAAGATCAGGCAGGTGGCGTAGAAGCCGACCATGATCTGGGCGAGGCTCTTGAGGGCGTCCACGCCGGTCGCGCCGACCACGGCGGCCATCGCGCCGAACGCGCCGACCGGCGCCAGCCACATGATCATGGCGAGGACCTTGAAGACCACCCGCTGGATGACGGCGATCGCGCCGAGCACCGGCTCACCGCGCCGGCCCAGCGCCTGCACGGCGAAGCCGACGAGCAGCGCGACCAGGAGCGTCTGAAGCACCTCACCCTCGGTGAGCGCGGAGAACAGGGTCGTCGGGATGACCCCGAGGAGGAACTCCGTCGTACCGCCGGCCTCGTCTCCGGCGGCGGCCTTGCCGGCGCCCGCGAGGTCCTGGCCCAGGTTCAGGCCGGAGCCGGGGTGGATGAGGTTGCCGACGACCAGGCCGATGGCGAGCGCCACGGTCGACATGGTCAGGAAGTAGCCGAGGGCCAGGCCGCCGACCTTGCCGACCTTCGCGGCCTGCCGCACGGACCCGACGCCGAGCACGATCGTGCAGAAGATGACCGGGCTGATCATCATCTTGATCAGGTTGACGAAGCCCGTGCCGATCGGCTTGAGTTCCTTGCCGAAATCGGGGGCGACCAGGCCGACCACGATGCCGGCGAGCACGGCCACGATGACGGCCAGGTACAGGTAACGGGTACGGTCCCGACGAGCCGACGGCTCCGCCGTGGTGGTGGTTGCGGTGGTGTCCATGTCGACAATGTGAAGCGCGTCTCATCCGTTGACAGCCTTGCGGTCATTCTGTTCACCGCTCACGTCGAGAAACCCGAGGAGGTGCTGACGGTGGCCCGACGGCAGTGGAGCATCGCGGGGCAGCTCTTCGCCCTCCAGGCGGTGGTGGTCACGCTGCTCGTGCTGGCCGGCGCGGCGGGCGCCGTCTGGCTGGCCCGCGTCGACTCCCGCCAGGCCGCCCAGGAGGAGGTGCTCGCGGTGGCACAGACCGTCGCCGGCTCCCCCGACGTCCGCGCGGCCCTCACGACCGCCGACCCGGCCCGCATCCTGCAGCCGTACGCCGAGTCGACCCGCAAGGCCACGGGCACCGACTTCGTGGTCGTGATGGCCCCCGACCGCACCCGCTTCTCGCACCCCACGCCGGACCGGATCGGTGAGCCGTTCGTCGGCGAGATCGAGCCCGCCCTGGCGGGCCACGCGTTCACCACCACCAACGTCGGGACGCTCGGCGAGTCGGTGCGCGCGGTCGTCCCGGTGTACGACCAGCAGCGGCACATCGTCGGCCTGGTCTCGGTGGGCATCACCACCCGCGCGATCAACCGCAAGCTGCTGCGCCAGCTCCCCGTGCTGCTCGGCGTCGCGGCGCCGGCGCTCGCGCTCGCCGCGACCGGTTCGTGGCTGCTCAGCCGCCGCCTGCGCCGCCAGACCCACGGCCTGGGACCGACGCAGATGACCCGGATGTACGAGTACTACGACGCGGTCCTGCACTCGGTGCGCGAGGGTCTCGTCGTGCTGACCACCGACCGGCGGATGGCGTTGATCAACGACGAGGGTCGGCGGCTGCTGGGCATCGACGCGGACGATCCGGTCACCGACCAGCCGGTGACGGACGTCGACCTGCCACCGGCGGTGGCCGAACTGCTCGCGTCCGGCCGCGACGCCCTCGACGAGCCTCTGCTGGCCGGTGACCGGGTGCTGGTGGCCAACCAGCGGACCGCCCGCTTCGAGGGGGCGGCGCTGGGCACCGTACTGACCCTGCGGGACCAGACCGAGCTGCGGACCCTGGCGAGCGAGCTGGACTCGGTCCGCGCGCTGACCGAGGCGTTGCAGGCGCAGACCCACGAGTCGGCGAACCGGCTGCACACCGTCCTCACGCTGGTCGAGCTGGGTCGCGCCGACGAGGCCGTCCGGCTCGGCACCCGGGACCTGGCCCTCGCCCAGCAGCTGACCGACCGGGTCGTCGGGGCGGTCACCGAACCGGCCCTGGCCGCCCTGCTGCTCGGCAAGTCCGCGCAGGCCGGCGAGCGTGGCGTGGATCTGGTGATCGAGCCGGACTGCCACCTCGACGATAGCCCGCTGCCGACCAACGACCTGCTCACCGTCGTCGGCAACCTCGTCGACAACGCCCTGGAGGCGGTCGCCGGTACGCCCCCGCCGCGCACCGTGCGGGTCTTCGTCGGCACCGTCGACGACGAACTGGTGGTCCGGGTCGCCGACAGCGGACCCGGGCTGGCGAGGGAGCGGGTGGCGGACGCCTTCCGGCGCGGCTGGTCCACCAAGAGCACCGGACGGGGCCTCGGGCTGGCGCTGGTCGGGCAGGTGGCCCGCCGCCACGGCGGAAGCGCCGAGGTGACCCGCTCGGACGACGGCGGGAGCCTGTTCACCGTACGGCTGCCGGGAACACGGTCATGAACGACATCCGGGTGCTCGTGGTCGAGGACGAGCCGCTGCTGGCCGAGGCGCACGCCGCGTACACCGAGCGGGTGCCCGGGTTCACGGTGGTCGGGGTGGCGCACACGGCACGGGCGGCGATGGCGGCCCTGCGCGCCAACGACGGCGGCGAGGTGGACCTCGTACTCCTGGATTTTCGGCTGCCTGACCTGCACGGCCTGGACGTCTGCCGGGCGCTGCGCGCGGCCGGCAGCAGCGTCGACGTGCTCGCCGTGACCTCCGCGCGGGACCTCGCGGTGGTCCGCACCGCCGTGTCCCTCGGGGTGACCCACTACCTGCTCAAGCCATTCACGTTCGCGGCGTTCCGCGACAAGCTGGAACGCTACGCGGACTACCGCGTCCAGGCGCTCGCCGACGGCGAGGTGGCCGCCCAGCACGACGTGGACCGGATGTTCGCCACGCTGCGCGGCGCGACCGGGCACAGCCTGCCCAAGGGGCTCGACGCGCAGACCCTCACCCGGGTACGCGCGGCGCTGGCCGACGGGTCCACCCCGGAGGCCGGGTTGTCCGCGACCGAGGTGAGCACGGCGACCGGCACCTCCCGGGTGACCGCCCGCCGCTACCTGGAGTACCTGGTGACCGTCGACCGCGCCGTCCGCCAACCCCGCTACGGCACCCCCGGCCGTCCCGAGGTCGAGTACCGCCCCCGCTAGCTTCTTTGCGGTCTCAGGCAGCGCAGGACGTGTGATCAACGACTGCCGTAGCCAGCGAACCTGCTGGTCGACAGATCAGGCGATCTGCCGCAAGTCGTCGCCGTAGTCGAAGATGATCCGCATCCGGGCACCGAGCGCGCGGGCATACCGACTCAGTGTCGCGACCTCGTTGGCCTCCAGATCACCGTTCTCGATCTGGCTGACTCGGCCGGGCGTCACACCCATCAACTCGGCCACCTGCCGCTGGGTCAAACCCAGCCGCTTACGCTCCTCGGCGAGGTGAAACGCGCTGATCCACGCCTCCGTTCGGGCACGTTCGGCGTCGAGCGCCTCATCGTCCCCGTCGTGCAGCTCGGCCCGGATGTCGTTCCAGTCATGGAAGTCGCTCATCAGCCCTCCCTCCGCTTTCTCTCGAAGGCAAGCCAGCCCTCGTACGCGATCTCGGCCCGCGGAATCGCCTTCTCATACCATCGATTCCAATTCCCCGCCTTGTTGCCGGCCACCAGCAGGACGGCCTGAGACCAGGGATCGAAGACGAACAACACCCGAACGGCGACGTCTCGCCCAGACCTCGGTCGAAGCTCCTTGAGGTTGCCGATGGCAGAGCCTCGGAGGGTGTCGACAAGTGGACGCCCGAGGCCCGGCCCGGTCTCCGCGAGCAAGTCGATCGCCACGTTGACCGAGCGGTACGTCGCGGGGTCGGCCTGGCGCAAAGATCGCAACCAGTCCCGAACTTCCGCTGTCGTCTTGATCGCCCAGCGACGTGGCGGCTCATGAGACATGGAGCAACTATAGCCTGGGCTATACACCGATTGTTGCGACCTATCGCGGTGGCGGGGCGGAGATCCGTTGTTAGACTCGGCCCGTTGGGTCAGCGGTACGACCAGGGAGACCAGACATGGCGGGTGACGACGACATCTCCGGGTGAGACCGGACGTGTTCGGCCATCGGTTCGGCGCGCGTGTGCGCGGCCGTCGTGGCCAGGTCGTCGTTGCACCGGTCCCGTTCGTCGTCGGGCGGCTTACGCACGCCCAGCCCACCCTCTGAGGTCACACACCATGTCTGACGCTTTCATCGTCTGCTCGAACCTGTCCTTCTCCTGGCCGGACGACACCCCGGTCTTCTCGGATCTGTCCTTCAGCGTCCCCGGCGGCCGCACCGGGCTGGTCGCGCCCAACGGCGCCGGCAAGAGCACCCTGCTGCGGCTGATCGCCGGGGAGCTGCGGCCCACCGGCGGCAGCATCACCGTCGACGGTCTGCTCGGGTATCTGCCGCAGACCCTGCCGTTGGCCGGTGACCTGGCCGTGTCGCAGGTGCTCGGCGTCGCCGAGCGGATCGCGGCGCTGCACGCCATCGAGGCCGGGGACGCCGGCGAGGCCCACTTCGCCACCATCGGCGACGACTGGGACATCGAGGAGCGCACCCGCTCCGAGCTGGACCGGCTGGGCCTCGGCAACCTGGCGCTCGACCGGCCGCTGCGCACGCTCAGCGGCGGCCAGGTGGTCTCCCTCGGGCTGGCCGCGCAGCTCCTGCGCCGCCCGGACGTGCTGCTGCTCGACGAGCCGACCAACAACCTGGACGTGGCGGCCCGGCACAAGCTCTACGACGTGCTCACCGACTTCACCGGGTGCCTGCTGCTGGTCAGCCACGACCGGGAGCTGCTGGACCGGATGGACCGCATCGCCGAGCTGGAGCGCGGCGAGATCCGCTGGTACGGGGGCAACTTCACCGCGTACACCGAGGCGGTGCGGGCGGCGCGCGAGGTGGCCGAGAGCAACCTGCGCAACGCCGAGCAGGAGGTCAAGCGGGAGAAGCGGGAGATGCAGCAGGCCCGGGAGCGGGCCGACCGGCGGGCCAGCAACGCGTCGAAGAACCTGAAGAACGCGGGTCTGGCCCGGATCGTCGCCGGTGGACTCAAGCGCAGCGCGCAGGAATCGGCGGGCAAGGCCCAGGACACGCACTCCGCGCGCCTCGGTCAGGCCAAGGCCCGGCTCGACGAGGCCGGCCGGGCCGTCCGCGAGGAGGACCGGATCGTCGTGGACCTGCCGGACACCACCGTCCCGGCCGGACGGACGGTCTTCACGGGTACGGGGATGCGGGCCCGGTTCGACGACCGGGACCTGTTCGGCGGCGACGGCGCCGACCTGGTGATCCGGGGACCGGAGCGGATCGCGCTCACCGGAGCGAACGGCGTCGGCAAGTCGACCCTGCTGCGCCTCGTCAACGGTGACCTCGAATCGTCCGGCGGCGAGATCCGCCGCGCCGACGGGCGGATCGCGTACCTGTCACAGCGGCTCGACCTGCTGGACCTCGACCGTACGGTGGCGGAGAATCTCGCCGCGTACGCGCCGAGCCTGCCGGACGCGCGGCGGATGAACCTGCTGGCCCGGTTCCTGTTCCGGGGCAACCGGGTCAACCTGCCCGTCGGGGTGCTCTCCGGCGGTGAGCGGCTGCGCGCCACCCTGGCCTGTGTGCTCTGCGCCGAGCCGGCCCCACAACTGCTGCTGCTCGACGAGCCGACGAACAACCTGGACCTGGTCAGCGTCGCCCAGTTGGAGAGCGCGCTGACCGCGTACCAGGGCGCTTTTGTCGTGGTCAGCCACGACGAGCGGTTCCTCGCCGAGATCGGCGTGCAGCGGTGGCTGCGGCTGGCCGACGGCCAGCTCCGCGAGATCGCGGCCCCCGACCAGGGCTGAGCTGATCGCCCCGACCGGGGGTGGGCCCGGTGGTCCGGCCGGCGCGTGCCGGCCGGACCGAGGCCCAGCTCAGCTCACGTTGGCCGGGCCGAGGACGCTCTTGAGGTCACCCATCAGCGCGGTCGTCGCCGCCACCCGGAACGGCCCCAGCCGCAGGGTGGTGGTACGGCCACCGTTGAGCAGCTTGACGTGCACCTCGGTGTCGCCGGGGTGCAGCACCAGGGTCTCCTTGAGCCGTTCCACCAGCGGTGGCGTGCACCGGTGCACCGGGATGGTGAGGGTGACCGGCTTGTTGGTGGCGCTGGTGCTGACGTCCGGCATGGACATGTCCATCGCCATGATCCGCGGGGTGTCGTCGCGGCGGTCCACCCGGCCCTTGACCACCACGATGGCGTCCTCGGCGATGTACTGGCCGATCACCTCGTAGGTGTTCGGGAAGAACAGCGTCTCCACGCCACCGGCCAGGTCCTCCAGGGTGGCCGAGGCCCAGGCCCGGCCCTGCTTGGTGACCCGCCGCTGCACGCCGGAGAGGATGCCGGCGAGCGTGACGACCGCCCCGTCGGGCACCGCGCCGTCCTCGGCCAGCGAGGCGATGGTGGTGTCGGCCGCCGCGCCCAGGATGTGCTCCAGGCCGAACAGCGGGTGGTCGGAGACGTACAGGCCGAGCATCTCCCGCTCGAAGGCCAGCTTGTCGCGCTTCTCCCACTCGCTGTCGCCGATCACCGGCATCACCGTCGTGCTACCGGTGTCGGCGTCGCCGAAGCCGGCGCCGAACAGGTCGTACTGCCCGACGGCCTCCTTGCGCTTGACGTCGGCGTACGCGTCGATGGCGTCGGCGTGCACCGCGAGCAGACCCTTGCGGGGGTGCTCCAGGGAGTCGAACGCGCCCGCCTTGATCAGCGATTCGATGGTCTTCTTGTTGCAGACCACCGCGTCCACCTTGGACAGGAAGTCGTAGAAGTCGGCGTACTCGCCCTTCTCCTCGCGGCACCGCATGATCGAGGCCACCACGTTCGCCCCGACGTTGCGGACCGCCGCCAGGCCGAAGCGGATGTCCTTGCCGACCGGGGTGAACGGCCCCGCCGACGTGTTCACGTCCGGCGGCAGCACCTGGATGCGCATCCGGCGACACTCGGACAGATAGAGCGCCATCTTGTCCTTGTCGTCGCCGACGGAGGTCAGCAGCCCGGCCATGTACTCGGCCGGGTAGTGCGCCTTGAGGTACGCCGTCCAGTAGGAGACCAGGCCGTACGCGGCGGAGTGCGCCTTGTTGAAGGCGTACCCGGCGAACGGCACCAGGACGTCCCACACGGCCTGGATCGCCTCGTCGGAGTAGCCGCGCTCGCGGCAGCCGTCCCGGAACGGGATGAACTCCTTGTCGAGGATCTCCTTCTTCTTCTTACCCATCGCCCGACGCAGCAGGTCCGCCTGGCCGAGCGTGTAACCGGCGAGGATCTGCGCGGCGCGCTGCACCTGCTCCTGGTAGACGATCAGGCCATGCGTCGGCGCGAGGATCTCCCGCAGCGGCTCCTCCAACTCCGGGTGGATCGGGGTGATCTCCTGGAGGTTGTTCTTGCGCAGCGCGTAGTTGGTGTGCGAGTCGACGCCCATCGGGCCGGGCCGGTACAGCGCCAGGACCGCGGAGATGTCCTCGAAGTTGTCCGGCTTCATCAGCCGCAGCAGCGACCGCATCGGCCCGCCGTCGAGCTGGAACACGCCGAGGGTGTCACCGCGGGCCAGCAGCTCGTACGCGGCCTTGTCGTCGAGCGGCAGGCCCAGCAGGTCGAGCTTCTCGCCGTGGTTCAGCTCGATGTTCTTGACCGCGTCGTCGATGATCGTCAGGTTTCGCAGGCCGAGGAAGTCCATCTTCAGCAGCCCGAGCGACTCGCACGTCGGATAGTCGAACTGCGTGATGATCGCCCCGTCGGCGTCGCGGCGCGTCAGCGGGATGTGCTCGATGATCGGCTCGGCCGACATGATGACGCCGGCGGCGTGCACACCGGTCTGGCGGATCAGCCCCTCGATGCCCTTGGCCGTGTCGATCACCTTGCGGACGTCCGGGTCGGAGTCGTACAGGCCGCGGATCTCGCCCGCCTCCGCGTAGCGGGGGTGCTTCGGGTCGAAGATGCCGGTGAGCGGGATGTCCTTGCCCATCACGGCCGGCGGCATCGCCTTGGTGATCCGGTCGCCGACCGCGTACGGGAAGCCGAGCACCCGCGCCGAGTCCTTGATCGCGGCCTTCGCCTTGATCGTGCCGAAGGTAGCGATCTGGGCGACCTTGTCCTCGCCCCACTTGTCGGTGACGTACTTGATCACCTCACCGCGCCGGCGCTCGTCGAAGTCGATGTCGACATCCGGCATCGAGACCCGCTCGGGGTTGAGGAACCGCTCGAAGATCAGCCCGTGCGGGATCGGGTCCAGGTCGGTGATGCCCAGCGCGTACGCGACGAGCGAGCCGGCGGCCGAGCCACGGCCCGGACCCACCGCGATGCCCTGCTTCTTCGCCCACTGGATGAAGTCGGCGACCACGAGGAAGTACGACGGGAAGCCCATCTGGTTGATGACGCCCAGCTCGTACTCGGCCTGGACGACGTGCCCCTCGGGGATGCCGTTCGGATAGCGGCGGGCCAGCCCGGCGAAGGTCTCCTTGCGGAACCAGGACTCCTCGGTCTCCCCCTCGGGCACCGGGAAGCGCGGCATCAGGTTGTGGAACTCGAACATGCCCTTCGGGTCGACCTTCTCGGCGACCAGCAGGGTGTTGCGGCAGCCCTGCTGCCACAGCTCGGACGAGTCGACCGCGCGCATCTGGTCGGCGCTCTTGACGAAGTAGCCGCCGCCCTCGAAGCGGAACCGGTTGGGGTCGTCGATGTTGCTGCCGGTCTGCACGCACAGCAGCACGTCGTGGGCGGTGGCCTGCGCCTCGTGCGTGTAGTGCGAGTCGTTGGTGACCACCGGCGGGATGTCCAGCTTGCGGGCGATCTCGGTGAGGCCGTCGCGGACCCGGCGCTCGATGTCGAGGCCGTGATCCATGATCTCCAGGAAGTAGTTCTCCTTGCCGAAGATGTCCTGGTAGCTCGCGGCGACCTTGAGCGCCTCGTCGAACTGCCCCAGCCGCAGCCGGGTCTGCACCGCGCCCGACGGGCAGCCCGTCGTCGCCATGATCCCCTCGGCGTGCTCGGCGATCAGCTCCATGTCCATCCGGGGCCACTTGACGTAGTGCCCCTCCATGGACGCGCGCGAGTTGAGGGTGAACAGGTTCTTCAGGCCCTGCGCGTTCTTCGCCCACATGGTCTTGTGGGTGATCGCGCCGTTACCCGAGACGTCGTCGCTCTTCTGCTCCGGGCGACCCCACTTGACCCGCGCCTTGTGGTAGCGCGACTCCGGCGCCACGTACGCCTCGACGCCCAGGATCGGCGTGATCCCGGCCGCCATCGCCTGGTTGTAGAAGTCGTTCGCGCCGTGCATGTTGCCATGGTCGGTGATCGCCACCGCCGGCATGCCCAGCCGGTTGGCCTCGGCGAACAGGTCCTTCAACCGGGCCGCTCCGTCGAGCATCGAGTACTCGGTGTGCACGTGCAGATGCGCGAACGAATCAGCCATGCGTGGCGCCCCCCGGCGGTGTGGATCTAGGTGGTCGGAGCCGACCGGCACCTACCCTACCGAGGTGATCTCAGCGGCTCCACCGTCCGCGCCGAGGGTGGTCCGCGTCTCCTGTCCGCACCGGGCAGGCCTAGGCTCGACGGATGGCCCGGTACTACGACGTACACCCGGAGAACCCGCAGCCGCGCGTGATCCGGCAGGTTGCCGACCTGGTCCGTGGCGGCGGCCTGGTCGCCTATCCGACGGACTCCTGCTACGCCCTCGGCTGCCAACTGGGCAACCGGGACGGCCTGGACCGGATCCGCGCGATCCGTGATCTCGACGACCGCCACCACTTCACGCTGGTGTGCCGGGACTTCGCGCAGCTCGGCCAGTTCGTCCAGATCAGCAATGCGGTGTTCCGGCTGGTGAAGGCGTCCACGCCGGGCAGCTACACGTTCATCCTGCCGGCCACCCGCGAGGTGCCGCGCCGGATGCTGCACCCGCGCAAGCGCACCGTCGGTGTCCGCGTGCCCCGGCACACGGTGACCCAGGCGCTGCTCGCCGAGTTGGGCGAGCCACTGGTGTCCAGCACCCTGACGCTGCCCGGCGAGGACGAGCCGATGACGCAGGGGTGGGAGATCAAGGAACAGCTCGACCACCAGCTCGATGCGGTGCTGGACGCCGGCGAGTGCGGCATGGAGCCCACGACGGTGATCGACCTGTCCGGCCCGGAGCCGGAGATCCTGCGCCGGGGCGCCGGAGACGTGTCCCGCTTCGAATAGCCCGGGTCGGGTGCCGGACCGGACGAGGACGGACCAGCGCCGACGGCCGTACGCTTGAGGATCGGCCACCGGCGAGCATTGGACACCCGGCATGCCCGACTCCGCTGATCTCGACGCCCTGGCCCGCCGCGCCACTCAGGGCGACCCGGCGGCGCTGGACGCCCTGCTGGCCGCGGTGCGTCCGGAGGCGCTGCGGCTGTGCGCCCGATTCCTGCCCAACCTCCAGGACGCCGAGGAAGCCTGCCAGGACACCCTCCTGGCGCTGGCCAACGGCATCAGCCGGTTCGAGGGTCGCTCCTCGTTCCGCACCTGGCTGCACCGGCTGGCCGCCAATCGGGCCCGCTCCACGTACCGCACGCTGCGCCGCCGCTGCCGACTGGAGGCCGGCGGCGTCCCGGTGCCCGAGCAGGCCGATCCCCGAAGGACCAGCGTGGTCGCGGGCACCCGCCTCGATCTGCTCGACGCGTTCGACGCGGTCCACCCCGACCACGCCGAGGTGGTGGCCCTGCGCGACGTGCTCGGGCTGAGCTACCCCGAGATCGCCACCCTGCTCGACCTTCCGGTGGGCACGGTGAAGTCCCGGTTGCACCTGGCCCGGCACCAGGTCCGGCAACGGCTCGGCAGCGGATGAGCCGGTCGTCGTTCCACCGGTTCGCCGTCGTCCTCGCGGCCACCGTGGGGGTCGCGGCCTGCGGCGCCGACGCCGTCTCGCCGCTGCCCGTCCAGCCGCCCGGCCCGACCCCTTCGACGCCGACACCCTCGGCGATCTCCGCGATCCCCGCGCCCACCGCGTCGCCGTCCCGGCCGCCGCCGACCAGCGGGCGCCCGCCCGCACCACGCACGACAAGGGGTACGCCCCGAACGACTCCCCCGTCAACGGCCGCGACCCCGGCCTGTCGGGGCGCGGTCCGCTACGACCTGCCGCTCGCCGAGACCGAGATCGAGCTGCTGCGATCGCTCTGCTTCGCGACCGGTGCGGTCCTGCGGATCCAGGGCATCGGGCCCGGGCTCGTCACGGTGGACCGCCCCGATCTGGTCTCGCAGCAGTACGAGGCGGGCGTGGTGGACATCCGCTTCGTCCGACCCGGCACCGTCGCCGTGACGATCCCCAAGGAGGGCCGGGGAGCACACCATCACCGTGGTGGTCCGCTGACCCGTACACCGGCGAGCAGGGTGTCCACGAACTCGGGCCCGCTGCCCGCCGGCGGGGCGATCTGCACGTACACCAGGGCGGGACCGTCGGGGTGCAGGCCGGCCGACTCGACGATCCGCGGCCGGCCCCGGCCGCAGACATGGAGCACCACCGTCCATTCCACGCCCGCCTGTCGGGTGGTGCGGGCCGGCGCGGGCGCGCAGTCCCCGTGCGTGCGCTCGGCCAGGAATCCGGCCGGCGTGGTGCGTGCCGCCGTGGCGGCCGAGAGGCCGACGAACGCGCCGGGCAATTGGGGGTCGGCGGCCCAGCGGCGGGGTCGCGGTGACATCACCAGGGCCGGTTCGGGTTCGCCGTCGACGCCGTACTGACCGGCCCAGGTCGCCCCCATGGCGGACCAGCCGGGCGGCAACGCCACGGTCAGCGGCCCGGTCGTGTACATGTCGCCACCCGACCGGGCCGACCCGGTGCCGCCCGGCTCGGCGGCCACCTGGCCCACCGCGACGGCGACCACGACGGCCACCCCGGTCAGCAGCGGCCGGCGCGGACGACGCGCCGGCGGCCCCCGCCGTCCCGAACCGGCCGCCGCGACCGGCCCTTTTGAGCTACCCGCCCGCTTCACGGTGACGGGCCGCTCCGCCGGGTCGCAAGCGCGGGTCAGCGCGGCCCGCAGGGCTGCGGCGTCCAGATAGCGGTCGGCCGGGTGGTACGCGGTCGCCCGCGCGAGCACCGCCGCGACCGCCGGTGGCACGTCCTCGCGGAGTCGGAGGTCCGGGGGCTGGCCCGGCCGGGACGGCTGCGCGTCCGTCGGGTCGGCGCCAAGCAGCCGGACGCCGAGCCGGCCGAGCCCGTACACGTCGGCGCGAGTGTCGAGCACCGCGCCCGGGTCGTCCTGCTCGGGAGCCATGTAACCGGGGGTGCCGGCCCGGGCGGTGAGCCCCGAGGCGGCGGCGAGCGCCTTGGCGAGGCCGAGGTCGGCGATCAGCACCTGTTCGGCGTCGGGATCGTCCGGGCCGGCGGAGCGGAACAGGACGTTGCCCGGGGTGAGGTCACGGTGCACGATGCCGTGCCGGTGCAGCACGGCGACCCCGGCGCAGACCTCGCCGAGCAGCCGCAGCGCGGTCGGCGCGGGGATCTCGCCGTCGGCGAGGCGGTCCCGCAGGCTCCCCCGGTCCGCCCAGGCCAGGACCGCGTACGGCCGGCCGTCGGGCAACTCCCCGACGGTGTGCACCCGGACCAACCGCTCGTGCTCCAGACGGCGCAGCAGTCGGGCCTCGTCGAGGAAGCGTTCCCGGACCCGCAGGTCGTGGCTCCAGTTCTCGGCCAGCACCTTGATCGCCACACGCGCGTCGAGCACCGCGTCGTAGCCCAACCAGACCGTCGCGAACGAGCCGACGCCCAGCAGTCGCTCGATGGCGTAGGGACCGATCCGCTGCGGAGCCGTCACCGCGTCACCCCCGGCCAGCTCGGTCCCTTCACAGTAGACCGGCTCGGTCGGGAACCCGACGAACCGCTGACGCCGGCGCGGTGACTAAGAGGACAGGAGACCCGTCACCGAAGGAGCTCACCATGAAGCGTCCCCTGATCCTTCTCACCACTGCCGCGCTGGCGCTCGGCACGCTCGTCCCGATGACCGTCGCCGCCCCGGCGACGGCAGCGCCCCCGGCCGGCGGCGGCACGGCCACCTCGGCGTACGGCCCGCTCGCCGCGACCGGGCACACCCACCCGCAGGTGCTCAGCGTCGGCGGCGCCGGCGTGTACCGGATCGGCGCCAGCCTCGCCGCGCTCACCGCGGCCGGCCGCATCGACTGGACCGCGCCGGGCTGCGGCACGGTGGTGAACGCCGGTGTGACCGGTTCCTGGGCCGGTGTCCTCCTGCTGGCCTTTAAGGACGGGCGACTGGTGGAGGTTGGTACGGCCACCGCGCCGCCGCAGTCGCCCGCCGGGGCCCGGGTCGGCATGTCCTTCGCCGAGTTGGAGGCGATCTACGGCCCGCGCGGGTCGCTGATCCGCAACGACGCGGGAGACGCCGAGGCGTACCTGGTCCGCGTCGGGTCGCGGGTGGAGCTGTTCACCGGGCACCCGATCCGGCCCGGCGTGGGCTACTTCCAGGTCGGCCCGGCCAGCTACGTCGAGCGGAACTTCCGCCAGGGCGTGACCTGCTGAATCCGAGCAGGTGGCGGGGCGTCCGATGTCGACCGGGCGCCCCGCACGTCGGAGCGGCCGCCGTGGGGTTTGGCAAACACGATGATGCACGGTAGACAACAGTGTGTGGCACACAGTATGGTGTGACACATGGTTAGCGAGGACGTTCTACGGACGCATCTGCAGGAGTTGCGTCGAGGCACCGTCGTGGTGGCCAGCCTGGTCGCGCTCCGGCGACCGGACTACGGCTACGCACTGCTGCAACGGCTCACCGACCACGGTTTCCCGGTGGACGCGAACACGCTCTACCCGCTGCTGCGCCGCCTGGAGGACCAGGGCCTGCTGACCAGCGAGTGGAACACCGAGGAGAGCCGGCCGCGCAAGTTCTACCGGACCAGCGACGAGGGCGAGTCGATGCTGAGCCGGCTCCTGGACGACCTCGCCGCCGTACAGACCTCCGTCAACGGGCTGATCCAAGGAGTCGACCGATGAACACCCTGACCGACCGCTACCTGGCCGCCACCCTGCGATCGGTACCCGCCCCGCGCCGCGACGAGATCGCGACCGAGCTACGCGCCTCGATCGAGGACATGATCGACGACCGGACGGGCGGCGGCACGGACTCCACCACGGCCGAGCGAGAGGTGCTCACCGAACTGGGCAACCCCGACCGGCTGGCCGCCAGTTACGCCGACCGCCGCCTGCAACTGCTCGGCCCGACGTACTACCTCATCTGGCTCCGGCTGCTGAAGCTGCTGCTCAGCTTCATCCCGGCGCTCGCCGGCACGGTGGTCGCGGTGGTCGCGGTCGTCGAGGGCAAGGGCTTCGGCGCCATCGGGCCGGGCCTCGTCGTCGCCCTGCACGTGGCGGTGCACATCTGCTTCTGGCTCACCCTGGTCTTCGTCCTCATCGAGCGGTCTCAGTCGCCTGTCGACCTGCCCGACTGGACCGTCGACCAGCTCCCCGACGTCCCCACGCACCGGGACATCTCGCTCGTCGACACCATCGCGACGGTGACGATGCTGGTGGTGTTCATCGGCTACCTGCCCTTGCAGCACTTCCAGTCCTGGGTGCGCGACACCGACGGCGACAACATCCCGCTCCTCGACCCGGCTCTCTGGTCGTTCTGGCTGCCGGCGCTGATCGGCGTGCTGGTCCTCGACGTGGTGTTCGAGATCGTCAAGTACCGGATCGGGCGCTGGAGCTGGCGGCTGTTCGCGACCAAGGCGCTGCTCAACCTGGCGTTCACGGTGCCGGTGGTGTGGCTGGCGTTCTCCGACCAACTGCTCAACCCGGCCCTCGGCGAGCGGCTGGACTGGCTGGCGGTCGCGGAAAACCGCGAGATCCTCGCGGTCATCATCGCGCTGAGCGCCGCCGGGACCGCGGTGTGGGAACTGATCGACACCGCTCTGAAGACCCGCCGCCAGACCACCTGAGCGGCGTACGAGACGGCGGCCCGGCGTGGACCTCACCACGCCGGGCCGTCGTGCGTACGACACCGGACCGCTCGCCGTTCGGTGGCCCGGACCAGGACAAAGGGTTTGGTGTAGGCGCTTGATCAACTCCGGTTCACGGAAGTGGGGGTGTCCCTGTGCGTCGGACACCCCCACTTCCACGATGTCGAGTCGATCACGCGGAACGGCCAGGCACCGGGAAGACTGTCCGCGACCTCCACGCGGTTGCCCTCATTTCCCGGCGGGCCGGGCAGGATCGGCAAGCCGGACGGGAACGGGCCGTCAGGCGTCGACGGCGGCCATCACGTCGTCGCTGACGTCGAAGTTCGCGTAGACGTTCTGCACGTCGTCGCAGTCCTCCAGGACGTCGATCAGCTTGAAGATCTTGCGAGCGCCCTCCTCGTCCAGCGGGACGTTCATGCTGGGGATCAGGGAGGACTCCGCCGACTCGTACTCGATGCCGGCGTCCTGCAATGCCGTCCGCACCGGGATCAGGTCGGTCGGCTCGGAGACGACCTCGAACGCCTCACCCAGGTCGTTGACCTCTTCGGCGCCGGCGTCGAGGACGGCCATCATCACGTCGTCCTCGCTGGTGCCCTCCTTGGGCACGATCACCACGCCCTTGCGGGAGAACATGTACGACACCGAGCCGGCGTCGGCGAGCGAGCCGCCGTTGCGGGTGAGCGCGGTGCGTACCTCGGTCGCCGCCCGGTTGCGGTTGTCGGTGAGGCACTCGATGAGCATCGCCACGCCGTTGGGGCCGTACCCCTCGTACATGATGGTCTGCCAGTCGGCGCCGCCGGCTTCCAGGCCGGAGCCGCGCTTGACGGCGCGGTCGATGTTGTCGTTGGGAACCGAGCTCTTCTTCGCCTTCTGGATGGCGTCGAACAGCGTCGGGTTACCGGCCGGGTCGCCGCCGCCGGTCCGGGCGGCCACCTCGACGTTCTTGATCAGCTTGGCGAACATCTTGCCGCGCTTGGCGTCGATGACGGCCTTCTTGTGCTTGGTGGTCGCCCACTTTGAGTGGCCGGACATCTTCTACCTCCGTCTGTCATTGCACGCCTGCGTCGACTGCCGCACCGATTCCGCGCCGCATCGGCGATCCGGCGGCCGGTCGGCCCCGCGGGAAGTGCCGCGCCGGGCGACGGCCCTGCCGAACCGCGGCAATCTTACCGAGGTCACACCCCGCCGTGTCACACCCGGGACCCGCGCGGGGCGGCGGCGCGGCGTCGGGGCCCGCTCAGACCAACGACCCGGGGGCCCGATCCATGCCCGCGCGACGGCGTCGGCCGCTCAGGCGGTCCGCGCCAGCTCGACGAAGTACGCGTGCAGGCGCAGATCGCCCGTCAGCTCGGGGTGGAAGGAAGTTGCCAGCAGGTTGCCCTGCCGGACCGCCACGATCCGCTCGGTGGCCGGGCCGCCGGTCACCGTGCCGATCACGTCGACGCCCGGGCCGACCCGCTCGACCCACGGCGCGCGGATGAACACCGCGTGGAAAGGGTCGCCCGCCACGCCGGTGATCTCCACCGGCGCCTCGAACGAGTCGACCTGTCGCCCGAACGCGTTGCGCCGTACCGTCATGTCGATGCCGGCGAAACCGCGCTGGTCGGTACGGCCGTCCAGCACCTCGGTGGCCAACATGATCATGCCGGCGCAGGAGCCGTAGACGGGCATGCCGTCGGCGATCCGCTTGTCGATCGGCTCGCGCATCTCGAAGATGTCGACGAGCTTGCTGATGGTGGTGGACTCGCCGCCGGGGATCACCAACCCGTCGACCGCGTCCAACTCCCCCGGACGGCGGACCGGGCGGGCGTCCGCGCCCGCCGCGGTCAGCGCCGCCAGGTGCTCCCGGACGTCCCCCTGAAGCGCGAGAACGCCGATGCTGGGCCGGCTCATCCGCACCGTCCGCTCACCAACCGCGCTCGGCGAGGCGGTGCGGCTGGGGGATCTCGTCGACGTTGATGCCGACCATCGCCTCACCCAGACCGCGGGAGACCTTCGCCAGCACGTCCGGGTCGTCGTGGAAGGTGGTGGCCTTGACGATCGCGGCGGCCCGCTGCGCCGGGTTGCCGGCCTTGAAGATGCCGGAGCCGACGAACACGCCCTCCGCGCCGAGCTGCATCATCATCGCGGCATCGGCCGGGGTGGCGATGCCCCCGGCGGTGAACAGCACGACCGGCAGCTTGCCGCTCTCGGCGACCTCCTTGACCAGCTCGTACGGGGCCTGCAACTCCTTGGCCGCGACGTACAGCTCGTCGGCCGGCAGCGACGACAGCCAGCGGATCTCCTGCCGGATCTTCCGCATGTGCGTGGTGGCGTTCGAGACGTCGCCGGTGCCCGCCTCGCCCTTGGAGCGGATCATGGCCGCGCCCTCGGTGATCCGGCGCAGCGCCTCGCCCAGGTTGGTGGCACCGCAGACGAAGGGCACGGTGAACGCCCACTTGTCGATGTGGTTCGCGTAGTCGGCCGGGGTCAGCACCTCGGACTCGTCGACGTAGTCCACGCCCAACGACTGGAGGATCTGCGCCTCGACGAAGTGCCCGATGCGGGCCTTGGCCATCACCGGGATCGACACCGCCGAGATGATGCCGTCGATCATGTCGGGGTCGCTCATCCGGGACACCCCGCCCTGCGCGCGGATGTCGGCGGGCACCCGCTCCAACGCCATCACCGCGACGGCGCCGGCGTCTTCGGCGATCTTGGCCTGCTCGGCGTTGACGACGTCCATGATCACGCCGCCCTTGAGCATCTCGGCCATGCCCCGCTTCACGCGGGCCGTGCCGACGACGGGGGCGGTACCGGTGGTCGAGGCGGTGGTGTCGGACACGGGTCGGCGCTCCTTGGACGTGCGGCGGGCGGTGGCAGCGAAAATGCTACGCACGGCGCAACGCCGCTCCGACAGCCAATCGGGAGGCCGGTGGCCTGCTCTGTGGCCCGGCTCACGGGCCGTCGGCACCGCTTTCGACCTGGTCAGCCGGCCGGCACGTCCGCCGGGACGACGAGCGTCGGATCGTCGATGTCGAAGTAGCGCGGCCACTCGCGGCCCCGCCCCATCCGCAACAGGCGCACCAGCGGACGGCTACGCGCCGCCCGGGCGTCGCGGACCAGGTCGGTGTGCACCTGACGGGACAACGCGAGCCGCCGACTGGCGGCGATGACCGCCGTACAGTCCGCGTCGGTCGGGTCCAACCGCACCGTGCGCAGTTGTCGGGTCAGGTCGTTCTCCGCCGCCTCCCGCTCGTCCGGCGCGGCGTCGAGCGCGATCCGGGCCGCCGCGTAAAGCTCGACCCCGAACCGCCGCTCCGCCAGCACCGCGGCGGCCGCCGCCCGGCGCAACAGGTGGGCGTCGAGGGCCCGCGCCGCCAGCTCCGCGCGGGCCTGCAGCCGCTCGACCCGGCCGGCGGTCCAGATGAGGTACGCCGCAAGCACCCCCACGAGCACGCTCGCGGCCACCACCCACCACATGTGCGGCATCGTAGTGCTGCTCCGTTTCTCCTCCATTGCGCGCGTCGCCGCCGGTCACGGGCGTCACCAGGCGCACCATCGGTCACTCCGGCTCAGCCCAGCCCCACCCATTCCTGGTCGATGACCCGTCCGTCGGTCGCCTCGATCGCCGCTGCGTATACCTCCAGAACACGGCGGGCAACCATGGGCCAGTCGTAATTCGCCACCACCTGATCACCGCAGGCGGTCAGCGTGGTCCGTGCTGCCGGATCGTCGAGCAACTCGGACAGCGCGTCGCGCAGCCCCACCGCGTCGCCGGTCGGGAACAACCGCCCCGCCCGCCCACCGTCGAGCACGCGGCGGAAGGCGTCCAGGTCGCTCGCCACCACCGTGGTGCCGGCGGCCAACGCCTCGGTGAGGATCATCCCGAACGACTCGCCGCCGGTGTTCGGCGCGACGTACAGGTGCACGCTGCGCAGCATCCGCGCCTTGTCCGCCTCGGAGACCAGGCCGAGGAACGTCACCCGATCCCGCAGCTCGGCGGGGAACTGGTCGTAGAGGTCGTCGGGGTCACCCGGCCCGGCGACCAGCAGCCGCAGTCCCGGGCGGGTCGGCGCCAACGCCACGAAGGCGTCCCGCAGCACCGGGAAGCCCTTGCGCGCCTCCGTGAACCGGCCCAGGAAGCCCAGCGTGCCGCCGGTGCCCGGCCCGCACTCCCCCGGCCAGTCCGGCAACGGCTCGGCGTCGGCGAACTTCGCCACCGCCACCCCGTTGGGGATCTCCACCGCGCCGCCGTCCATGTGCTCGACCTGCACCTTGCGGGCCAGGGCGCTCACCGCGATCCGGGCGGTGATCCGCTCCAGCACGATCTGCAGCACGCCCTGCGCGGCAGCGAGGACCCGCGAGCGGGTCATCGCCGTGTGGAAGGTGGCCACCACCGGCCCGCGCGCCGACAGCACCGCCAGCAGCGACAGGCTCAGCGTCAGCGGCTCGTGCACGTGCAGCACGTCGAAGTCACCGTTGGTGAGCCACCGCCGGACCCGGGCCGTGGAGACCGGGCCGAACGCGATCCGGGCCACCGACCCGTTGTACGGCAGCGGCACCGCCCGACCGGCGGACACCACGTAACCCGGCAGGTCGGCGTCCTCGTCGGCCGGCGCGAGCACGCTGACCTCGTGCCCGAGGCCGATCAGCGTCTCGGCGAGGTCCACGACGTGGTTCTGCACACCGCCGGGCACATCGAAGGAGTACGGGCAGACGATACCGATCCGCATACGTCAGCCACCCCCTTCAGGATCGACCCGAGGCCGGCGCCGACAGCTCCGTGCCCCCCGCGCCGCGCTGGTCCAGCCACATCCGCTGCAACATGTGCCAGTCTTGCGGATGCTGGGCGATGCCCGTCGCCAGACGGTCGGCGATCATCTGGGTCAGCGACCGGACCCGCTCGTCCAGCGGCCCCGCCTCCGGGCCGGGCACCGGCAGCGGGCCGGAGAGCGAGGCGCACGCCGCGTCCGGCTCGTACCACATCGAGGCCACGTAGAGCGGCGCCCCGGTGTGTATCGCGAGCAGCGCGGGCCCGGCGGGCATGCGCGTCTTCGCGCCGAAGAAGTCCACCTCGACGCCGCGCGCCGACAGGTCCCGGTCGGCCAGCAGCGGCACGACCGCGCCCGAGCGCAACCGGTCCAGCAGCACGTCGAACGCCGGACGCGGGCCGCCGTGGGTGGGCAGGATCTCCATGCCCAGCTTTCCGCGGAACGCCACGAAGCGCTCGTAGACGCCCTCCGGTTTGAGCCGTTCCATGACGGTGGTGAGCGGCCAGCCGGTGGCCGCCACCCACGCGCCCGCCGCGTCCCAGTTACCGGCGTGCGGCAGCGCCACCACGGCGCCCCGGCCAGCGGCCACGTCGGCGGCCAGCAGTTCCGCGCCGTCGAGCCGGAACCCGGACAGGATCTGCGCCCGGCTCAACGACGGCAGGCGGAACGCCTCCATCCAGTACCGGGCGTACGAGCGCAGGCCACGCCGCACGAGATCGTCCAGCTCGGCCTCGGGCACCTCCGGGCCGACCACCCGGCGCAGGTTGGCGCGCAGTCGAGCCGTACCCCCGCCGCCGCGGCGGTGCGCGCGGTCCGCGCCCTTCGCGAACGCCGCCGCCACCAGTGGCCGGGGCAGCGCGCGGACCAGCCGCCAGCCTGCGACGTAGCCGAGCTCGGTGAGGTTCACGCGGCCCGGCCGCCGGTCGCGCTCACGCCTGACCGTCCGGCTGGAGCTGCTGGGCCTGGCGGTAGACGTGCGCCATCCGCTGCCCCACCGTGAAGATCGAGATGGCGGCCAGCAGCCAGAGCGCGATCTCCAACGCGGGCTTCACGCCCACGCCGGTGAGGATCCCGCCGACGCCGACGATCAGCAGTCGCTCGGTGCGCTCGGCGATGCCCACGTTGCAGGTCATGCCCAGCCCCTCGGCCCGCGCCTTCACGTACGAGACGAGCCCGCCGGCGGCGAGGCAGAGCAGCGCGGCGGCGACGCCCGAGTGGTCGCCCTGGGTGGCCAGCCAGTACGCGACCGCGCCGAACACGGCGCTGTCGGCGACCCGGTCCATGCTCGAGTCGAGGAACGCGCCGAACCGGGTGGAGCCGCCGCTCATCCGGGCCATCGTCCCGTCGAGCAGGTCGGTCAACGCGAACACGGTCACGATCAACGCGCCCGCGACCAGATGGCCGCGGGCACCGAAGCCGAGCGCGCCGACGAGCACACCGACGGTGCCCGCGACGGTAACGACGTTGGGGGTGACGCCCGCGCGCAGCAGGGCGCGGGCAATCGGCTCGACGACGCGGGTCATCCCCGCGCGGGCCGACACTTGGAAGATCTTCGCCATGGCGGTCCCCACGATAACGGTCCGCGCAGCTCCGGCCATAACGCCGGTCCCGACGACCCGCCCGGGGCAGGCTTGTGCGTGTCCGACAACGGGTGTGAGATCGAGCCGGGAGGTGAGCCAGCTCACCCGTCCGCCCGTTGAGTTCCCCGATCGCAGCAGACCACCGGAGGATATCGCCGCGCACTCGCCCCGGGCCGCATTCACCTCGCGCGGCGGTCGCCACCCACCACCGGCTGAGGGAGGTGCGCCCCATGGCGCAGAAACATCAGGACAAGGGGGCCGCCGGCGGCACGCCGGTGGTGACCGAACCCGCGCGGATTCGCAACGTGGTGCTCGTCGGGCACTCCGGCGCGGGCAAGACCACGCTCGTCGAGGCCCTGCTCGCCGCCACCGGCACGATCAGCCGGGCCGGCAGCGTCGTCGACGGTACGACCGTGGGCGACCACGACCCCGCAGCCGTACGCCAGCAGCGCTCGGTGAGCCTGTCCTGCGCGCCCCTGCTGCACGACGGCATCAAGGTCAACCTGTTGGACACGCCCGGGTACGCCGACTTCGTCGGCGAGCTACGGGCCGGTCTGCGGGCCGCCGACGCCGCGCTGTTCGTGGTCTCCGCCGCCGGCGGCATGGACGCGGCCACCGTGGCCCTGTGGGAGGAGTGCGCGGCGGTCGACATGCCGCGCGCCGTAGCGGTGACCCGCCTCGACGCGCCCCGCGCCGACTTCGACGAGACGGTCGCGCTCTGCCAGCGGGTCTTCGGCGACAACGTGATGCCCCTCTACCTGCCGATGCTCGGCGACGACGGCGTCTCCACCGAGGGTCTGCTCGGCCTGATCACCCGCCGGGTCTTCGACTACACCGCCGGACTGCCCGCCGACGTCCGCGACCCGGACCCGGAGCACCAGCCCGCCATCGACGAGTCCCGCAACGAGCTGATCGAGGGGATCATCGCCGAGAGCGAGGACGAGACCCTCATGGACCGCTACCTCGACGGCGAGGAGATCAGCACCGAGGTGCTCGTCGACGACCTGGAGAAGGCCGTCGCACGGGGCCACTTCTATCCGGCGGTGCCGGTCTGCGCCGAGACCGGCGTCGGCCTGGACGCGCTGCTGGAGGTACTGACCGCGGCGTTCCCGTCCCCGCTGGAACACGAGCTGCCGGCCGTAACCGGGGTGGACGGCTCTCCCCGCCCGCCGCTGACCTGCGACCCGGACGGCCCGCTCGTGGCCGAGGTCGTCAAGACCACCGTCGACCGGCACGTCGGCCGGGTCTCGCTGGTCCGGGTCTTCTCCGGCACGCTGCGTCCCGACGACACGGTGCACATCTGCGGGCACGGCATGGCCGAGCGCGGACACCCCGACCACGACGCCGACGAGCGGGTCGGGCACCTCTACACGCCGCTGGGCGCCACCCTGCGCGAGGTCCCGCACTGCGTCGCCGGCGACATCTGTGCCATCACCAAGTCGCCGACCGCGGAGACCGGCGACACCGTGTCGGCGAAGGCCGACCCGCTGCTGATCGCTCCGTGGGAGATGCCCGAACCGCTGCTGCCGGTGGCGATCGTCGCCCGCAGCCGCGCCGACGAGGACGCCCTCGCCCGCAACCTCGCCCGACTGGTCGCCGGCGACCCCACCCTGCGGCTGGACCGCAACCCGGAGACCCACCAACTGGTGCTCTGGTGCATGGGCGAAGCGCACGCGGACGTGCTGCTGGACCGGCTGCGCTCCGGCGGCGTCGAGCTGGACACCGAACCGGTGCAGGTGTCGCTGCGCGAAACCCTGACGGCCCCCGCGCGGGGCCACGGCCGGCACGTCAAGCAGTCCGGCGGCCACGGCCAGTACGCGGTCTGCGACATCGAGGTCGAGCCACTGCCCCGGGGCGCCGGCTTCGAATTCGTCGACCGGGTCGTCGGCGGCGCCGTCCCGCACAACTACATCCCCTCGGTAGAGAAGGGCGTCCGCGCCCAGATGGAACGCGGACTGGTAGCCGGTCACCCGGTCGTCGACCTACGGGTCACCCTGGTCGACGGCAAGGCGCACAGCGTCGACTCCTCCGACGCGGCCTTCCAGACCGCGGGCGCGCTGGCACTGCGCGACGCCGCCGAGCGCGGCCAACCGGCACTCCTGGAGCCGATCGACGAGGTGACCATCCGGGTGCCGGACGGCTCGGTCGGCGCCGTGCTGGGCGACCTGTCCGGTCGGCGCGGCCGGGTGCTCGGCACCGAACCGGACCCGGACGCCGACGGCCGCACCCTGGTCCGCGCCGAGGTGCCGGCCCTGGAACTGCTGCGCTACGCCGTCGAGCTGCGCTCGATGACCGCCGGCACGGGTACGTTCCGCCGCCACTTCGTCCGCCACGACCCCATGCCGCCCCACCTAGCCGACCAGACCCGCAAAGAACAAACCCCATAACCCCGCGCCCCAAACACCCCGGCCCCACCCCCGCCCCACCCCACCCCGGCCCCACCCCACCCTGCCCTGCCCTGCCCGGCCTCGCCGATCTTGCACTTTGTGTCGACGGTAAGTGGGTTATTGCGGCATTAGTCCCAGCAGAAAGTGCAAGATCGGCGGGGCGGGTGGGGCGAGGGCGAGGCGAGGGCGAGGGCGGGGCAAGGGCGGGGCGGGGGCGGTGGGTTACGGGTGGGTTTGGGGGTGGGTGGGGCGGGGCCAGTGGGGGCGGTCGGCGTCGCGGAGGGCTGCCGTGCGCAGGGCGGCGAGCTGGCGCTCCACCTCGACGAACTGGTCCGCCGGCAGCGGGCCCCGGTGCAGCGCCGCCGCGTTCTCCTCGACCTGCGCGACGGTACGGCAGCCCGGGATCGGGACGGCACGTCCGCTGCGGGCCCAGATCCAGCCCAGCGCACCCTGGGCGAGGGTACGACCGTCGGCGGTCAGCGCGGCACGGACCGCGCCGACCCGGCGCAGCCATTCCGGGGCCGGCCGGCCACCCCGGAACCACTCCAGCCAGCCCGGCGTCAACCCGCGTACGTCGTCGCGGGGCAGTGTCGACGCGGCCGTGTACTTGCCGGTGAGCAGCCCCATCCCGAGAGGCCCCTGGTTGATGCTCGCGAGGTCGTACTTGTCGCAGACGGCGAGCACCTCGGGGGCGTCACGCAGCACCGACAGGGCGTGCTGCACGGCGCCGGCACCCGGGGCTTCCTGCCCGAGGGCGGCGGCCCGGTCGGCGCGGTCGGTGCTCCACCCGTACGCCCGGATCAGGCCCTCGGCGACGAGATCCTCGCAGGCGGCGAACAGTGCCTCCGCCCGGTGCACGGGCAGGTCGCCCAGGTGCAGCTGGTAGAGGTCGATCCGGTCGGTGCCCAACCGGCGCAGCGAGGCGGTGACGGCCCGCCGCAGGTACGCCGGTGACGCGTCCTCGCCGGTGGCCTGCCGGGCCGCCTCGTCGAACGTGTAACCCCACTTGGTGGCGATCACGGCCTCGTCGCGGTGGCCGGCGAGCGCCCGACCCAGCACCCGCTCGCCGTGCCCCGCGCCGTACGTGTCGGCGGTGTCGAACAGGGTCACGCCCAACTCGAGCGCACGGCGTACGGCCCGGACCGACTCGTCGTCGTCGACCGCCCCCCAGCCCAGCGGCTGGCTGCCCTCCGCCCAGGGACCGGCGATCGCCCAGCACCCCATGCCGAGGGCGCTGACCTCGATGCCGCTGCGCCCCAACATCCGTGTCGTGACTGCCATCGGCCGATCGTGCCACCTTCGGCGGGCCGGGGCGTAGCAACCACGGACGCGGAAACGCGGTACGCGCGCGCCGACGCCGTACGGCATGATCGTCGCCATGCGACGGCTGGGCGTGGACATTGGCGGCGTGCTCATCGAGCCGGCCGACGACGACGCCGACACGTCCTTCTTCGGCGCGCACTACCTGCGTACGCCCATGGTCGACGGCGCGTTCGACGCGCTCGCGGCGCTCGGGCCGGCGTTCGACGAGGTGCACCTGGTGTCCAAGTGCGGCGAGTCCACCCAGCGGCGGACCCTCCAGTGGTTGGCCCACCACGACTTCACATCCCGCACCGGGATTCCCGTCGAGCGGGTGCACTTCTGCCGGACCCGTCCGGCCAAGGCACCGATCGCCCGGCGGCTCGGCCTGACCCACTTCGTGGACGACAAGCTGGAGGTGCTGGGTTACCTCGAGTCGGTGCCGTACCGGTTCCTGTTCCGGCCCCGCCCGGCGCAGGTCGCCGCGTACGCCGCGTTGCTGCCGCTCGTACACCGGGTGGAGAGCTGGCCGGAGCTTGTTCCGCTGCTGCGCGCCGACTAGCCGGAGCGGCGCGGACGCCGCGCGGGCGGCGCGGTCAGGACGGCCAGGCGCGGGCGAGCAGGTCGCGGGTGTCGTGCAGGAGCTGCGGCAGCACCTTGGTGCGGCCGATCACCGGCATGAAGTTCGCGTCACCGCCCCAGCGTGGCACCACGTGCTGGTGCAGGTGGGCCGCGATGCCGGCGCCCGCGACGCCACCCTGGTTCATGCCCAGGTTGAAGCCGTGCGCGTTGCTCACCTTGCGGATCACCCGCATCGCGGTCTGCGTGTGGGACGCCAGCTCGACGGTCTCCGCCTCGTCGAGGTCGGTGTAGTCGGCGACGTGCCGGTACGGGCAGACCAGCAGGTGCCCGGGGTTGTACGGGTAGAGGTTGAGCACGACGAAGACGCGCTCGCCGCGGGCCACCACGAGGCTCTCCTCGGCGGGCAGCCCGGGGGCGAGACAGAACGGGCAGCCGGTCGGCTTCTCGTAGCCCTCGGCGGGGCGGTCCTCACCCGAGATGTAGGTCATCCGGTGCGGCGTCCAGAGCCGATCCAGGCCGTCCGCCATGCCGCCGCTGTCCGTGTGTCGCTCCGCCCCTGTCACGAGCCGATCCTACGGAGCCGGGTCGGCGGGCCGCGACACCCGTGACCGGAAACTCGCCGCTGCAACTTCTTGACGGAGTAGAGACTCAGCCCTGAAACTTCCATTCATTCACGTCGTTAGATCGATGGATGGAGCGTTCCATGATCCGTCAGCTCGGCAGAATCCTCGCGGCGCTCGCGCTGGCCGCCGTCACCACGGTGACCGGGGTCACCCTCACCTCCAGCGCCGCGCACGCCGACGGCTGCTACACCTGGGGTCGCACCCTGTCCCAGGGGATGTCCGGCGAGGACGTCCGGCAACTCCAGATCCGCGTCGCCGGCTACCCCGGCTACGCGGCGGTGCTCACGATCGACGGCGCCTTCGGCCCGGCCACGCGGTCGGCGGTGATCCGCTTCCAGCAGGCGTACGGGCTGGGCGCGGACGGGATCGCCGGCCCGCAGACCTTCAACCGGCTCTACGCGCTCCAGGACGACGACTGCACGCCCGCCAACTTCAGCTACGCCGAGCTGAACAACTGCAACAGCACCTGGTCCGGCGGCGCGGTCTCGGCCAGCACCGCCCGCGCCAACGCGCTCGTCTCCATGTGGAAGCTCCAGGCCCTGCGACACGCCCTCGGCGACGTCCCCATCGCGATCAGCAGCAGCTTCCGCAGTTACGCCTGCAACAGCGCGGTCGGCGGGGCGTCGAACAGCCGACACCTGTACGGCGACGCGGTCGACCTGGTCGGCTCACCGTCGTTCTGCCGGCTCGCCCAGCAGGCCCGCTACCACGGCTTCGGCCAGATCCTCGGCCCCGGCTACCCGGACCACAACGACCACACCCACGTCGCGGCGGTCGGCGGCTGGTCGGCGCCCAGTTGCGGCATCTGACGACGGAAAGCCCGCCTCCCGGCTGAAGATCGCGCTCGAACGTGGAAGTAGTGGCCTCCCAGCGTCGGGAGGCCACTACTTCCTGGATCGAGCACGATCATGACGCGCGGCGCGCGACAAGCGAGCGTTACTCCGCGACGGCGGACGGGCCGACGTTGGTGCGGGAGCTGACCACGTCCAGGACGTGGGTCACCGCCTCGGCGATCGGCACCCCGTTGCGCTGGGAGCCGTCGCGGTAGCGGAAGGAGACCGTGCCGGCGGCCACGTCGTCGTCGCCGGCGATGACCATGAACGGAATCTTCTGCTGCTGCGCCGTACGGATCTTCTTCTGCATCCGGTCGTCGCCCGCGTCGACCTGGGCGCGGATGCCCTCGGCGCGCAGCGCCGCCACGAAGCCGTGCAGGTAGTCGGTGTGGTCCTCCCGGATCGGGATGCCGATCACCTGCACGGGGGCCAGCCAGGCGGGGAACGCGCCCGCGTAGTGCTCGGTGAGCACCCCGAAGAACCGCTCGATCGACCCGAACAACGCCCGGTGGATCATCACGGGACGTTGGCGGCTGCCGTCGGCGGCCTGGTACTCCAGCCCGAAGCGCTCCGGCTGGTTGAAGTCGACCTGGATGGTGGACATCTGCCAGGTTCGGCCGATCGCGTCCCGCGCCTGCACGGAGATCTTCGGCCCGTAGAACGCCGCGCCGCCCGGGTCGGGCACCAGGTCGAGGCCGGAGGTCGCCGCGGCGGTGCGCAGCGCCTCGGTGGCCTCCTCCCAGTCCTCGTCCGCGCCGATGAACTTGGGCGAGTCGTCGCGGGTCGACAGCTCCAGGTAGAAGTCGTCCAGACCGTAGTCGCGCAGCAGGTCGAGCACGAAGCTCAGCAGCGTGGACAGCTCACCGGCCATCTGCTCACGGGTGCAGTAGATGTGCGAGTCGTCCTGGGTCAGGCCCCGGACCCGGGTGAGGCCGTGCACGACGCCGGACTTCTCGTACCGGTAGACCGTGCCGAACTCGAACATCCGCAGCGGCAGCTCCCGGTACGACCGCCCGCGCGACCTGAAGATCAGGTTGTGCATCGGGCAGTTCATCGCCTTGAGGTAGTAGTCCGCGCCCTCCAACTGCATGGGCGGGAACATCGTGTCCGCGTAGTACGGCAGGTGGCCGGAGGTGTGGAACAGCTGCGCCTTGGTGATGTGCGGGGTGTTGACGAACTCGTACCCCGCCTCCTCGTGCCGCCGCCGCGAGTAGTGCTCCATCTCCCGACGGATGATGCCGCCCTTGGGGTGGAAGACCGCCAGGCCGGAGCCGATCTCGTCGGGAAAGCTGAACAGGTCGAGGTCCGCGCCGAGCTTGCGGTGGTCGCGCCGGGCGGCCTCCTCCAACAGCTTGAGGTACGCCTTGAGCTCGTCCCGGGTCGGCCACGCGGTGCCGTACACCCGCTGGAGCTGGGGGTTCTTCTCCGACCCGCGCCAGTACGCGGCAGCCGACCGCATGAGCTTGAACGCGCCGATCAGGCGGGTGGTCGGCAGGTGCGGGCCCCGGCACAGGTCCGACCAGCAGACCTTGTCCTCCTTGGCGTCGAGGTTGTCGTAGATGGTCAGCTCGCCGCCGCCCACCTCCATCACCTCGTCGGTGTCCAGGCCCTCGCCCTTGACCTCGATCAACTCCAGCTTGAACGGCTCGTCGGCCAGCTCGGCGCGCGCCTCGTCGAGGCTGCCGAAACGGCGGCGACGGAACCGCTGCCCGGACTTGACGATCTCCTGCATGCGCTTCTCGAGCTTGGCGAGATCGTCCGGCTGGAACGGCTTGTCGACGTCGAAGTCGTAGTAGAAGCCGTTCTCGATCGGCGGGCCGATGCCCAGCTTGGCCTCGGGGAAGACGTCCTGCACGGCCTGGGCGAGCACGTGCGCGGTGGAGTGCCGCAGCACGTTGAGCCCGTCCGGCGAGTCCAGGCTGACCGGCTCTACGGTCGTGTCCTCGGCCGGCGACCAGTCCAGGTCACGGAGCTGGCCCTGCGGGTCGCGGACCACGACGATCGCCTTGGGGCCGTTCGCGGGCAGTCCGGCCGCGGCCACCGCGTCGGCCGCCGTCGTCCCGGCGGCGACGACGACGGGGTCGGCCACGGCGGGGGTACGGGGTGCAGACACGGTGACTCCTCCAAGCGGTACGAAACGGCGCCGATCCTCGGCCCCTGCCGATGCTATCGGTCGCGCCGTCGGCACCTTCCGGACGGCTCGCGTTGAACCTTTCACGCCTCGAATCCGAACTAGGTGGTGTGGCCGGAAACCGGTGCCGGTCGCGCCGAGACGGATGGGGGCACGAGATGGCGAGCACGCACGGCGGTGGCCGCCCGCGGCGGATCGCGGCGGTGACCGCGCTGACCGCGGCCGGGCTGCTCCTCTGGCCCGCTTCGGCGGCGCAGGCCGCGGACGTGACGACCACCCCGACCGAGGCACGGCAGGGCGATGCCGTACGGCTGGAGTTCAGCGTGCCCGAGGAGCGGGCCGGCACGAAGAGCAAGCAGATCGAGATCCGGTTGCCGGCCGACGCGCCGGTGGCCGAGGTCTACCCGATGTCGGTCGACGGCTGGGCGCCCAGGATCGACTCCAAGACCCTGGACAAGCCGGTGGCGGGCATCCACTCCTCGGGGGTGAGCACCGTGACCACTGCGGTGACGTGGGTCCGCGTCGGCCAGGGCGCGACCGGCCCGGCCAAGCTGGCCCTGTCCATGGGCCCGATGCCGCAGGCCGAGCGACTCACGTTCGAGGTCGTCCAGACGTACGCCGACGGCACCGTGGTCCGCTGGACGGACGCCGACGGTGACCACCGCGCGCCGGTGCTGACGCTCCTGCCGGCTGCCCCGGGGGCCGCCGGACCGGCCGTGCACGGCGGCCACGGCGCGCCGGCGGCGGGCACGGCGAACGGTCCCGCCGCAGGGGCGCAGGGCGGTGCCGCAGCGGGCACCTCGGGCGAGGAGTCCGGCAACGCCGACGCGATGCTCGCCGCCGGCCTGCTGGCCGGCCTGGGCGGCGGCGCGGCGATCGGCTGGCTGGTCAGCCGGTGGCGGCGACGCGACCCGGCCGAGGACGCTGCCCTGGCCGAGATCACGGGCGACCCGGCCGACGCAGCGGCACAGGCCGGCGAGACGGCGGCGGCCGGCGCGGCGGCACAGCGCCACACGACGGCGGGCGGCACAGCGGCACGGCCCGACGACACGACGGCGGGCGGCACAGCAGCACGGACCGACACGACGCCTGCCGACGCAGCAGCACGGACCGACGACACGACGGCCGACGCGGCGGCCGACACGGCGGCGGCGGGGGTCGGCGCAGCGGCGCCTGTCGACACGGCGGCAGGGGTCGGCGCAACGGCGCCCGTCGACACGGCGGAGGCAGTCCCCGTCGGCGCTCCCGCCCGCGCCGGCTGAGCGGACGCCTGGCAGAACCCGGCCTCGCCCCATGATCGACACGACATCGCCGATGTCGGGCCATCCCGCCGCTGGGTCACCCCGATATCGGCGATGTGGAGTGGATCAAGCCCGGCACGGCGGGCACGGCACGGCGGGCACGGCGCGGCAAGCACGGCGCGGCACGGTCAGCGGGCACGGCGCGGCACGGTCGGCGGGCACGGCGCGGCACGGCGGGCACGGCACGGCACGGCGGGCACGGCACGGCACGGCGGGCACGGCACGGCACGGCGGGCACGGCACGGTCGGCGGGCACGGCGGGCCGGGTCAGGACGTCAGGGCAGCCAGGTGGGTAGTGGCTCGCGGGCGGCCAGCCACGACTCCGGCACCCCGCCCGGCGTCCCGACACCCGTGTACGCCGCCACCACCGCCCCCGCGATGGCGGCCGTGGTGTCCACGTCGCCGCCGGCGCGTACGCAGGTCCGGATTGCCGCCGGGTAGTCGTCCAGGTGGGTGGCGGCCACCCAGAGCGTGAACGCGACGGTGTCCTGGGCGGTCACGCGGGAGCCGTTGCCGAGCGCGGCCACCACGCGGGACAGCGGGCGGCCGAGCAGGCCGATGCCGCGGTGTACGCCGCGGTGCACCTCGGTGCCCCCGTCCAGCGCGGCGGCGACCCCGGCGAGGAGGCGGGCCGGGGTCGGTCGGTGGCCGTCGAGGCGGGCCCGGGCGGCGAGCGCGGCGGCCACCGCCACGGCGACCGCGCCGGCGATCCCCTCGGGGTGCGCGTGGGTCACCTCGGCCGAGGCGCGGGCCTGCGCCGCCGCGCGGGCGGTGGAGTCGGCGAAGTAGGCGCCCAGCGGCCCGACCCGCATGGCTGCTCCGTTGCCGCAGGAGCCCTGGCCGTCGAAGGCGGACGCGGCGGCCACCGGCCACGGGGTGCCGGTGCGGATCAGCCGCAGGATCAGCAGCGCGCCGGGACCGTAGCCGCGTCGCGCATCGCAGCGCTCGGCGAACGCCAGGGCCAGCCGGTCCCGGTCGACGCCGCCCGACGCGGCCAGTTCGGCGACGACCGAGCAGGCCATCTCGGTGTCGTCGGTCCAGGCCCACGGCGCCGGTGGCAGGATGCCAGCGCCGGGAGCGGCCACGCCCGACGGATCGGCGCCCGCGCCGGGACCGGCCACGCCCGACGGATCGGCGCCCACGCCGGGACCGGCCACGCCCGACGGATCGGCGCCCACGCCGGGGACGTCATCGGAGACGGCGGCCGGGGCCGGCGGGGCGTACCGCTCGCCGAGCGCGTCACCGGTGGAGAGGCCGGCGAGGCTGTCCCGGGCGAGCGCCAGGCGAGCGTCGGCGAACAGGGTGAACGACATCGTCGTACCAGCTTGCCCGCTTCCCAGGTACGTCGCAACGCGATCAACTTGCCAGGCCAAGTACCGTCTTGTCGTGGCCTCCGTGCTCCTGGTCGAAGACGATCACGTCGTACGCGGCGCGATGCTGCGGTCCCTCGCTGACCGCGGGCACGCCGTGCACGCCGTGGGCACCGCCCTGGACGCGCTGCGACGGGTCGCCGCGGAGACACCCGACCTGGTGGTGTTGGACCTGGGCCTGCCCGATCTGGACGGCTCGGACGCGCTGCGGATGCTGCGCGGCATCACCGACATCCCGATCATCATCGCCACCGCGCGCGACGACGAGCAGTCGGTGGTCAAGCTGCTGCGCGCCGGCGCCGACGACTACATGGTCAAGCCGTTCACGGGCGCGCACCTGGACGCGCGCATCACCACGGTCCTGCGGCGCGCCGGACGGGCCAGCCGGACGGTGCAGCCGGCGGTGCACACCGTCGGCGGGCTGCGCGTGGACGTCGGTGAGCGCAGCGCCCACCTCGACGGGGAGCCGCTGGCGCTGACCCGTAAGGAATTCGACCTGCTGGCGTATCTCGCCGCACGACCCGGGCGGGTAGTGTCCCGCCGGGAACTCTTGGAGGAGGTATGGCGGCAGCCATCGGTCGGCGAGGATCAGACAATCGACGTACACCTGTACTGGCTCCGTCGAAAGATGGGCGAGTCCGCGGCGAAGCCGCGCTACCTGCGCACCGTGCGGGGGGTCGGGTTCCGGCTGGTGGCACCGGACTGAGGACGGCGCTGGCCCTGCTCACGGCCGGCATGTGCAGCCTCGTCGCGCTCGCCTTCCTGCTCCCACTCGGGTTGAGCCTGCGGGGGCAGACGCGCGAGGAGGCGATCGCCGAAGCGGCCCGACGCAGCGCGCTGGTGACCGGCGCGTTGGCGGTGAGCACGGAGCGGTCGGTGGTCGAACGGGCCGTCGTGGCCAGCGGCGACGACGTCGCCGTCCGGCCGGTGGTGTACGGGTTGGGGCTGGACGAGTCTGCGGGCCGCGCCGGTGGGGCCGACCTGGACCGGGCTCGCGCCGACCGGCGTTCGCTGGTCACCGACGTCGACGGCGGGGTGGTCCGGCTCGACCCGGTGGTCCTCGGTGACCGGACGGCCGTCGTCGAGGTGTTCGTGCCGGACTCGACGCTGGGCGAGGGCGCCGGTGGCACCTGGTTGCTGCTGTTCGCGGTGGGTGCGGCGATGGTCGGCGCTGCCGTGCTGGTGGTCGACCGGGTGGCCGCCCGCGCGGTGGACGCCACCCAGGGGCTGGTCAAGGCTGCCCTGTCCGTCGGTGACGGCGACTCGGGCGTACGCGTGGAGCCGACCGGCCCCCGCGAGCTGGCGGAGGCCGGATACGCCTTCAACCGGATGGCCGACCGGCTGGACGCGGCCCGGACCGACGAGCGGGAGCTGGTCGCCGACCTGTCGCACCGGCTGCGGACGCCGTTGACCGTGCTCCGGCTGGACGCGGAGGCGTTGGAGTCCGACGACACCAGCGTGGGCTCGTTCAGCCCGGCGGAACTGGACCGGTTGCGGGGTATCCGGCGCATCCGGCAGGCGATCGTCACCCTCGAGGGCGAGATCGACGTGCTGATCAAGACCACCCGCAAGGCGGTGGCGCACGAGGCCGGCCCGGCCATGTGCGACGTCAGTGAGGTGGTCCGGGACCGGATGGTGTTCTGGGCGGCGCTGGCCGGTGACCAGAACCGCCCCCACCGGGTCACCGGCGCACAACTGCGCATCCCCGCGCCGGTGCCGCGGGCCGAGCTGGCCGCCGCGCTGGACGCGGTGATCGGCAACGTCTTCCGCTACACGCCGCAGGGCACCGCGTTCGAGGTGGCCGTGTCGCGCCGCGATGGGTACGTGGCGATCCGGATCGACGACGCCGGCCCGGGCATCGCCAACCCGGATCGGGCGCTGCGACGGGGCGCGAGCGACCAGGGCTCGACCGGGCTCGGCCTGGACATCGCCAAGCGGGTGGCGTTGCAGGCGAACGGCTCGGTCAGCATCGACCGAGCCCGGTTGGGTGGCGCGAGCGTGGTGATGCTGCTCGCCGACCCGGACGCGACGCCCCGGCAGGTCAACCGGTTCGGCCTGGTGGGCCGGATGGCGCGCGACGCCCGGGAACAGAAGAGCAGCGGCCGTCGCTGGCCCCGCCAGCGCCCCACCGACGACGACTGAGCGCCGTCAACGGACGACCGAGCACTGTCGACCGACGACCGAGGACTCCCGGGCCGATCGGTTGCCGGGAGCGCTCCGATCGGCCGAGCGAGCCGGGGCTGTGCGGCGGCACAAGTCTTCCTTAGATCGGGGTTAACGACCGGGGTCAGCCGCTCGCCGGCTGACAGGATCAGTTCACGAACCCACCAGTTCCACCGGCCAGCGCACCGCGCACCCACCGGCCGGTGGAGCCGTGCGCGCGGCGGGAGTCTCAGGTCCCCCCACACCCACGCTCCCGCCGCGCGCCCCGCTCACCCCGTGCCTCAGCCGGCGTTGGCGACGTACGCGTCGATCTCCTCGATGATCCGCTGCTTGCCGATCGGGTCGAGGAAGGACGCGGTCACCGCGTTGCGGGCCAGCGCCGCCAGCTCTGCCGGACCCGCATTGAGCAGTCGGGCGGCCACCGCGTACTCGTCGTTGAGGGTGGTGCCGAACATCGGCGGGTCGTCGGAGTTGATGGTCACCAGCAGCCCGGCGTCGACCAGCCGGGGCAGCGGGTGCTCGTCGAGGTTGGCCACCGCCCGGGTCCGCACGTTCGAGGTCGGGCAGATCTCCATCCCGATCTGCCGCTCGGCGAGGTAGGTGAGCAGCTCCGGGTCCTGCGCGGCGGAGATGCCGTGCCCGATCCGCTCCGCGCCCAGCTCGTGCAGGGCGTCCCAGATGGTCTGCGGGCCGGTGGTCTCGCCGGCGTGCGGCACCGAGCGCAGCCCGGCGGCGCGTGCCTGGTCGAAGAAGGGCCGGAACTGCGGCCGGGGTACGCCGATCTCCGGGCCACCCAGCCCGAAGCTGATCAGGGAGTCCGGCCGTTCGTCGAGGGCGATCCGCAGCGTCTCCTCGGCGGCCGGCAGGCCGGCCTCGCCCGGGATGTCGAAGCACCAGCGCAGGTCCAGGCCGAAGTCGGCGGCAGCGCGCTTGCGGGCGTCCTCGATCGCCTCGCAGAACGCCGGCGCGGGGATCCCCCGTCGGACGTGCGAGTACGGGGTGATGGTCAGCTCCGCGTACCGGACCTGCTGACGGGCCAGTTCCCGGGCCACCTCGTGGGTGAGGAGCCAGACGTCCTCCGGGTCACGGATGAGGTCGACGACGCTCAGGTAGACCTCGACGAAGTGCGCGAAGTCGCGGAACTCGAAGTAGCTGGCGAGGGCGTCCGGGTCGCTCGGGACCGGGGTGTGCCCCTCGTGGCGGGCGGCCAGCTCGGAGACGATCCGGGGCGAGGCGGAGCCGACGTGGTGTACGTGCAGCTCCACCTTGGGCAGACCGGCGATGAAGGTGGTCAGATCGGTCACGGGTTCTCCTGTGCGAGGGCGCCGGTACGGGCGACGACGAAGACACGGCGGAACGGGAAGGGCACCCGACCGTGCCGGACCGGGTAGGCGGCGTTGAGGCGTACCCCCAGCTCGGCCCGGAAGGCCGACCAGCCGGCGGCGTCCAGCGCGGCCCGGACGGGTCGCAGCGCGGTGCCCTCCATCCAGGCCAGCACCGGGTGGTCGGCGGCGGGATCGGCCGGCAGCAGGTGCACGTAGGTAGTCTCCCAGGCGTCCACCGTGCAGCCGGCGGCGGTCAGCAGGTCCGCGTAGTCGGCCGGGTCGTCGACGGGGTCGGCGCGCTGGAGCGGGGCCAGCTCGGTCCGCCAGGCCGGCAGACCGGCGACCTCGCGCAGCGCCCGGTGCGACGGGGCGTCGAAGTTGCCGGGGACCTGCACGGCGAGCCAGGCGTCGGCGGGCAGCTCGGTGGCCCAGCGGCGCAGCAGCTCCTGGTGGCCGGGCACCCACTGCAGGGCGGCGTTGGTGACCACCACGTCCTCGTCGCCGCTCGGACGCCAGTCGCGCAGGTCGGCGACGGCGAACTCGACCGGGGTCGGCAGGGCCCGCGCCCGGTCGATCATCTCGGGCGCGGAGTCGAGGCCGACGACCCGGGCGTCGGGCCAGCGTTCGGCCAGGATGGCGGTGAGATGTCCGGGACCGCAGCCGAGGTCGACCACCGTCCGGGGCCGGGCGGCGGGGATCCGGTGGAGCAGGTCGTGAAAGGGTCGGGAGCGCTCGTCGGAGTAGCGCAGGTACGTCGTCGGATCCCACATCGGCGCCTCCAAACCGTACGTCCGTCTTGTTTACCGTACGACTCGCGTGGCAGCCCGGCAACCCGATCACTAGGCTCGGGGCATGGAACAGCGCAGCTTCAACCGGCTCGGCCGGACCGTCGGAGTCGTCGGCCTGGGCGCCTGGCAGCTCGGCGCCGACTGGGGAACGGTCAGCGAGGCCGACGCCATGGCGGTGCTCACCGCGGCCGTGGACGCCGGAGTCACCTTCCTGGACACCGCCGACGTGTACGGCGACGGCCGCAGCGAGCAGCTGATCGGCCGCTTCCTGCGCTCCCGGCCGGACGCCGGCCTGACCGTCGCCACCAAGATGGGCCGGCGCGTCGAGCAGCGGCCGGAGGCGTACACCCTCGCCAACTTCCGGCAGTGGACCGACCGGTCCAGGGCCAACCTCGGAATGGACACCCTGGACCTGGTCCAGTTGCACTGCCCGCCGACCGCCGTCTTCGCCGACGACGCGGTCTTCGACGCCCTGGACACCCTCGTCGCCGAGAAGGCCATCGCGGGGTACGGCGTCAGCGTGGAGACCTGCGACCAGGCGCTCACCGCCATCGCCCGCCCGGGTGTGGCCAGCGTGCAGATCATCCTCAACGCCGTCCGGCACAAGCCGCTGGAGCAGGTGCTGCCGGCGGCCGCCGAGGCGGGCGTCGGGATCATCGCCCGGGTGCCGCTGGCCAGTGGCCTGCTCTCCGGCCGCTACGACGAGCACACCGAGTTCCCCGCCGACGACCACCGCAACTACAACCGGCACGGGGCGGCGTTCGACGTCGGCGAGACGTTCTCCGGCGTCGACTACGCCCAGGGGCTCGCCGCCGTACGCCGGCTCGCGCCGCTCGTCGACTCCGACCGCACCATGGCGCAGTTCGCGCTGCGATGGGTCCTGGACCAGGCCGGCGTCACCGTCGTCATCCCGGGGGCGCGCGACGCCGAGCAGGCCCGCCGCAACGCCGCCGCGGCGGACCTCTCACCACTCTCGGACGCCCAACTGGCCGGTGTACGCGAGGTCTACGACGAGCTGATCCGCCCGCAGGTGCACGACCGGTGGTGAGCTGCCGACCCCGGGTGCTCGCGTCGCCCTGCCGAGACGACGATGCTGGACGCCCGGGGCGGCGTACCGCCCGGCCTGGCGAGGAGGGTGCGCGATGAGGGGTTGGCTGACACTCACCCTCGGCCTGCTGGCCGTGGTGATCGGTGCGGTGTGGACGGTGCAGGGCCTCGGCTACGTCAGCGGCAGCGTGATGACCGACCAGACGCTCTGGGTGGTGGTGGGCCCGATCGTGGCCTTGGCCGGACTCGTGGCGCTCTGGCTGGGGCTGCGCTCGCGACGCCGACTCTGAGTCCTGACCACGCGCGCCAGCGGCCGACCGGTGGACGTGGAAAGCCCCGCATCCCGGTGCGGGATACGGGGCTTCACTTCAACAAGCCCTGGCCGGCGGGGGCCGACCAGAGGTGTCAGAGGGGGCGGACCTGCTCGGCCTGCGGGCCCTTCTGACCCTGGGCGATCTCGAACTCCACCCGCTGGTTCTCCTCCAGCGTGCGGTAGCCGCTGGTCTGGATGGCCGAGAAGTGGACGAACACGTCAGCACCCCCGCCGTCGACGGTGATGAAGCCGAAGCCCTTGTCAGCGTTGAACCACTTCACGGTTCCCTGCGCCATGTGTATCTCCTTCTAAAACTGGCGGCCGTGCACGCCGTGCGGCCGATTGGCCGTTTTCGAGCAGCGGCGTCTGAGGCGGCCCCCGCGAAGGAGACTTCTCTCAACCCACGCCATCTCGCAACAGCGTGGAACAGCAAATCACGTACGCAAAAAGTCTGCACGACCTGTCCGACGAATTTCTCCGACATGTGACCTGACGGATGCCCGAGATCGCTGGGCGGTGTTGCGAGCCGTGCGAAAGGCCCCCTCCCGTCGATGGGGAAGGGGGGCCTGACATCGATGTCCTGGTCAGTCCGGCCAGTGACCCGTCATCCGACGGACGCCGACCGCTCCGCCCCGGTCCACGGCGGCACGGACCACCGCGAAGATGGCCCCCTGCAACGCCGCGGCAGCCAGGATCTCGCCCCAGCCGCGGTCCTCGTCGGTGGCGCTCGGCGCCTCGCCGTCGCCCGCCGTGACCTTCCAGACCTGCCGGAAGATCGCGCCGGCCACCGTGCCCGCGGCGATACCCAACAACACGCCGACCGGCCGGTACGCGACCTTGCCGATGCTCCTGCTCACCTACGCCTCCCCCGCACGATCATCAGCACCACCACGGTGGCCACCGCGCTGGCGGCGATCGCCGCCCACGGCACCGGGTTACGTCGAACCAACTCGCCCTTCTCGCGGACCAGGCCGCCCTTGTCGTACGCCTGGGCGCGTGCCATTCCGGCGCCGCGCGCGGCCTGCCCGCGAACCCGGGCCACGGTCTGCGCCGCCTGCTCGCGCATCCGCTCCCGCGCCTGCTCGGCGGACTCCTTCAGGCGGGCCTTGACGTCCGCCTTGGCGGCCAACGCCTCCATGGTCTCGCCCAGCTCCACCCGGGTACGGCGGATCTCCTCGCGCAGGGCCTCGGTGTCGCCCGTCCCGTTGCCCGTCATGCCCGTCCCCTGTCCTTCACTGCCGCGGCCACGGTGTCCACGTCGGCACGGAGGCTGCGGACCGTCGCCGCCGGCACCGGCGGGACCGCACGGCTGACCTGCTTCTTGCCCACCAGTGCGAGGATGCCGGCCACCAGGAAGAGCGCCACCGCCACGATCAGCGCGGCGGCCCAGGCGGGCAGCACCAGATCCAGCAGCAGGATCGCCGTGACGACAAGCGCGCCCAGGCCGTAGAACGCCAGCGCACCGCCGCCGCCGAACAGGCCGATCCCGATGCCGGCGTGCTTGCCCTTCTGGGTCAACTCCGCCCGGGCCAGCGCCAGTTCGTCCCGTACCAGACGGGATACCTGCTCGGTGGCCCGCTGCACCAGCTCGGCGGTGGAGGGCTCGCTCCCATTGCGGGATGTGCCGGCATTCGCCACGTCAGCCATGCTGTCCTCCTTTCCTCATCACCGCGCTGTATGCCCGGAGTGGCCGCCCGTCAATCCTAAAACTCGAGGTGCGGCGCACCGTCGTCGTTGTCCGGATGCCGCGCCGACAAGCTGGGTGGGTCACCCCGATCACGGCAGAGACGTCCGGCAGCACATCCCCCGCGCAACCCCAACCAAACCTCCCCAGACCCCACCCCTCCCATTCGCGTCGATCATGAAGTTATTGCCGAACACGCCTAAGCGAGAGGCAACAACTTTCACAAACAACGGAGTGAGGGCCGGGGATGGTGGGGATTAGGGGCGGGATTCTTCGGGGCCCACGAAGGCTTCGCTGCGGGCGTCGCCGTCGTCGCTGCCGCCGAAGACACGGGCGTCGTCGGGCGCCTCGGTGTCGGACGGGCGGCGCACCGGTCGCCTCGGCTGCACCCACTGCCAGGACAGGTTGCTGTTGGCGTCGCCCAGCTCGGTGCGGACGCGGGGCATCGCCGTGGGCCGGTTGTCCCGGATCCAGCCGACCAGGTGCTCGCGGACGAGGGCACGCAGGTCCCACAGGCTGCCCGCGTCGGCGGCGCTGACCAGCGCGCGCAGCCGCACCATCCCGCCGGTGGCGTCGGTGACCTGCAGGACGCAGACCCGGCCGTCCCACAGCTCGGTGCCCTCGACGAGCCGGCGCAGCTCCTCCCGCATGATCTGCACCGGCACGGCCCAGTCGACGTCGAACTCGGCGGTGCCGAGCACGGCCGCCTCGGTGCGGGTCCAGTTCTGGAACGGCTTGCTGGTGAAGTACGAGGTGGGCAGGATCAGCCGCCGGTCGTCCCAGATCTGCACCACCACGTAGCTGAGGGTCAGCTCCTCGATCCGACCCCACTCCCCCTCGACGACCACCACGTCGTCGAGTCGGACCGCGTCACTGAAGGCGAGTTGCAGCCCGGCGAACACGTTGCCGAGCAGGCTCTGGGCGGCCAGGGCGGCCACCACACCGACGACACCGGCGGAGGTCAGCACGCCGGCGCCGATGCCGCGCACGCTCGGGAACGTCATCAGCATCACGCCGATGGTCAGGATGACGATCACCGCGATGGTCAGCCGGCGCAGCATCACCACCTGGGTACGCACCCGCCGGGCGTGCCGGTTGTTGGGCACATCGACCCGGAACCGGGCGAGCGCGGTGTCCTCGACGACGACCAGCAGCGCCGCCACCAGCCAGGCGGCGCTGGCGATCACACAGAGCACCAGCAGGTGCAGCAGGAGCCGGCGCCAGCTCTCGCCGACGGCGTAGCCGGTGGTGAAGCGGGCGGCGAACTGCACCGCGAGGACCGTGGCGGCGACCTGGAACGGGCGGTGCGCGTGGTCGGTCAGCTCGGTCAACAACAGGGACCGGCGGCCGAACCGCCGGGTGATCCGGTGGACGACCTCGACCAGGAAGAGGGCGACCGCCGCCGCGGCGAGCGCGGCGACGGTCGTTTCGAGATAGCTCTGCACGAGTGGGGCGCTTCCCTTCGACCGAGCGGCGGAACTTCGGGCAAAAGCCCAATAGTGCCCGACGTTCTCGGTATCGACCAGTTCAGACCTTGCGGTACCGGGACTGGAGGAAGCAGTAGACGCCGAAGGCGGCGATGCCGAGGGCGACCAGGGTCAGCAGGAGCGAGCCGTACGACTGCTCGCGCAGCGTGTGCAGGGCGGCGTCCAGACCGCGGGCCTTCTCCGGGTCGTACTTCACCGCGGCGACGATGACCAGCAGGCCGGCGATGCCGTACGCGACACCCTTGGCGACGTAGCCGGCGATGCCGAGGCGGCGGGCCAACTGACGGGTCTTGGGGCTCATCTCGCCGGTCTTGAGGTGCTTCTCGAACGTCTTGCGGATGCCGTAGATGACCAGGCCGATGCCGATCGCCGCGACGACCAGCCCGGCCAGACCGACCAGCCAGCGGCCACCGGTGGAGGTCATCAGCTTGCCGCTCAGCGCCTCCTGGCTGTCGGCGCTGTTCGACCCGGCGTCCTTGAACACCTTGAAGGCGGTCCAGGCGAAGTAGAGGTAGACGATGGTCCGGCCGGCCGAGGCCAACCGCTCCATGGCCCGCTCCTTGCCGCGCTCGGCGCGGTGCCCGCCCGCCGCCTCGAGGCCCTGCCAGATCGCCATGGCGAGCAGGCCGACCGCGACGGCGATGACGAGGAACTTACCGAGGGGCTGTTCGGAGAGGGTACGCAGCGCGCCGGACTGGTCGCCGTCGTCGGACGACGTGCCGAACGCGATCTGCAACGCCAACCAGGCGAAGAGGAGGTGGACGATGCCGTAGCCGATGAAGCCGGCCCGGGCGAGAAGTTCCAGCCACCGGCTGTCCGCCGTTCGGGAGGCGGTGGCTTCGGCGCTACGGGTGAGTGACATGGCGTCACAATCTCCGATTACGAAGATTCCCAAACGTCGGCCACCGCCGCCCGCGCGGGTCAGTTGCCCGGGTTGCGGGAAACGCGGATCTTGACCTGCTCGTCGGTGACGCTGTCCACGGTCACCGCGAAGCCGCCGGCCTCGGTGGCCTGCTGGCCGGTGGTCAGGGTGAGCTGCTCGCCGGCGACCTCGACGGTCACCTGGTCGCCCTCGGCGCCGACCAGCTTCGCCTCGACGCCGAGGATGGTGGCGCTCGCCTCGACACCCCGCTCGAAGGTGACCGTGCAGGCGTCCAGCCCGCAGTCGGTGGAGGCGCCCTGGGAGCTGCAACCGGCGAGCAGGGCGAGGCCGAGCGCCACGGCGGCGACCAGGCCGGCGGCACGGCGGACGGGGGGCAGGGGGATGGTGGCGGGTCGGTTCGTCACCCCGCCAAGGGTACGAGACGTCCGCGACGACCGGGCGGGAGCGAGCGTGGCAGGCGTCCCGGCTAGGGTCCGGGCATGGCCTTCGACATCGCCCGCACCCGGGCCGCCTACCCCGCCCTGACCGAGGGCTTCATCCACTTCGACGGCGCCGGGGGCACCCAGACCGCGGCCGGTGTGATCGACGCTGTCACCGACGCCATGCGCGCGGCCGTCGGCAACCGCAGCGCGGCCTTCACCCCGGGTCGTCGCTCGCTGGAGATGGTGGCGCAGGCCCGCTCGGCGGTCGCCGACCTGCTCGGCGCGGAGCCGGACGGGGTGGTGCTCGGGCCGAGCGCGACCGCGCTGACGTACACCCTGGCTCGTACCCTCGGTGCGACCTGGGGGCCCGGCGACGAGGTGGTGGTGTCCCGGCTCGACCACGACGCCAACGTACGCCCGTGGGTGCAGGCCGCGGAGGCGGCCGGCGCGACGGTGCGCTGGGCCGAGGTCGACCGGCACACCGGTGAGCTGCCCAGCGGGCAGTACGCCGACCTGGTGGGCGAGCGGACCCGACTGGTGGCGGTGACCGCCGGCAGCAACGCCATCGGCACGGTGCCGGACGTGCCGGCGATCGCCAAGATCGCACACTCGGTCGGGGCGCTGGTCTGCGTGGACGGCGTGCACTCCGTGCCGCACGGGCCGACCGACCTGGCGTCGCTCGGCGCGGACGTGCTGGTCACCAGCGCGTACAAGTGGTCCGGGCCGCACCTGGCCGCGATGGTCGCCGACCCGAGCCGGTGGGCGGCGCTGCGCCCGGCGAAGCTGGTGCCGTCCTCCGACGCGGCGCCGGACCGTTTCGAGTACGGCACCCCGAGCTTTCCGCTGCTGGCCGGCGTGACCGCCGCGGTGGACCACCTCGCCGCCCTGGACCCGGCCGCGACCGGTGACCGCCGGGCACGGCTGCGGGCCGGACTGGCCGCCGCCCAGGCCCACGAGGAGGCGCTGTTGGAGCGGCTGCTCGCCGGTCTCGCCGAGCGGCCCACCGTCACGGTCTACGGCTCGCCGGCGCGGCGCTGCCCGACGGTCTCCTTCCGGGTCGCCGGGCTGTCGCCGCAGCAGACCCAGCAGGCGCTCGGTGATGCCGGGTTCTGCCTCTCGGCCGGCGACTACTACGCCTACGAGTACTTCCAGACGATGGGTCTGCGCGACAGCGGTGGCGCGGTGCGGGCCAGCATCTACCACTACAACACGGCGGACGAGGTGGACCGGTTGCTCGCCGAACTCGACGTGGTGGCCGCCGGGGCGGGGACAATGGCCCGGTGAGCACCCCCGTCGAGGACAATCCCGCCAAGAACCGATTCGAGATCCTGGTCGACGACGCGTTGGCCGGCTTCACCGCGTACGTCCCCCGTGGGGAGGACGTGCTGGTCTTCACGCACACCGAGGTGGACCCGGGCTTCCAGGGCAAGGGCGTCGGCAGCACGCTGATCCGCGCCACCCTCGACCAGGTGCGCGCCCGGGGTGGCCGCGTGGTGCCGCAGTGCCCGTTCGTGGCGGCGTTCATCGACAAGCATCCCGAGTACGCCGACCTCGTCGCCGAAGCGCCGTAGTGCCGAAGCGGCGTAGTGCCGAAGCGGCGTAGTGCCGAAGCGGCGTAGTGCCGAAGCGGCGTAGTGCCGAAGCGGCGTAGTGCCGTGACGCCGTGGCGTCAGGCGGTCCGGCCGGTCAGCACCTCGGCGGCGGCCTGCCCGCTGGCCCGGGTGGCGCCGTGGGTGGCCAGGTGCACCGCCCCGACGACCAGCTCGGGCACGCCCAGTTCGACCACGACCGCGTCCGGCCGGTTGGCGAGCGCCCGCCGTACCGCCGCGTGCATCCAGTCGTGCCGGTGCAGGTCACGGACGACCAGCACCAGCGGGCGGTCCCCGGCGTCGGCACCCGGGTCGGCGGGCACGTCGTTCTCGGCGTGGCGGACCGTCGTCGTGCCGGGCAGCAGCTCGCCCAGCGGCTCACCGATTCCCCACGGGGTCTCCGCGCCGATGGCGATGTTGCGCGGCGGCTCGAACTCGACCACGTGGGCGACGCGGGTCAGGGGCAGCGCGGTCGGCGCGTCCGGGCCGGTGGTGACCCGGACCGCCCGACGGGCGGCGACCAGGCCGACGTCGGTGGCCCGGTGGCCGGCGCTCGGGCGGGCGGTCCGGGCGGCCACCGTCCAGGCGGCGAGCTGACCGACGCGCTTGGCGGCCTCGGCGAGGCGCTCCTCGGGCAGTTCGCCGGAGACGACGGCGGCCACGATGGCGTCGCGCAGTTCCCGGGCGGCCTCCTCGTCGCTCCGCTCGCCACCGACGCAGATGGCGTCCGCCCCGGCCGCGAGCGCCCGCACGGCCGCGCCCGCGAAGCCGTACCGGTCGGCGACCGCGCGCATCTCCACGGCGTCGGTCACGACCACGCCGGAGAAGCCCAGCTCGTCGCGGAGCAGGCCGCCCAGGATGCGCTGGCTCAGGGTGGCCGGCAGGTCCGGGTCGAGCGCGGGCACCAGCAGGTGCCCGGTCATCATGGCCTGCGCGCCGGCCGCCACGGCGGCACGGAACGGGGCCAGCTCGCAGGCGTCCAGGCGGGCCCGGTCGGCGGTGATGCGCGGCAGGTCGTGGTGGGAATCGACGCGGGTGTCCCCGTGCCCGGGAAAGTGCTTGGCGCAGGCGGCCACACCGCCGCCCTGGAGGCCCCGGATCCAGGCGGCGGTGTGCCGCGCGACCAGCTCCGGGTCGGCCCCGAACGAGCGGACGCCGATCACCGGATTGGCCGGGTTGGAGTTGACGTCGGCGTCCGGCGCGTAGTCGAGGGTCACCCCGGCCGCCGCCAGCTCGACGCCGAGGTCGCGCGCGACGGCCTCGGTCAGCGCCGGGTCGTCGACCGCGCCGAGGGCGTAGTTGCCCGGTCGGGAGCTGCCCCGGCCGGATTCGATCCGGGTGACGTCACCGGCCTCCTCGTCGATCGCCACGATGACGTCCGGCCGCTCGGCGCGCAGCGTCGCGGTGAGCGCCGCCACCTGGGCGGTGTCGACGACGTTGCGGGCGAACAGCACCACCGAGCCGAGCCCTTCGCCGAGCCAGCGGCACACCCAGGGTGGTGGCGTGGTGCCGACGAACCCGGGTTGCAGGACGGCGGCGGCCAACGTCGAGAGGTGTCCGGCCGGCGCGGTCACGCCGTCGCCCCGGAACTGTCGACGTTCCTCGCCGGCGCGGTGACGCCTACCCGCTGGTTGCGCTCGCTCATGCGGCCCCGTACCCCATCTCTCGCGCGCCCTCGGCGCACCGTCCTCGGCAGGCGGTGCTGCCATGGTCACACCGAGCGATTCAATAGTCAATAAACCTTACAGTTGCCCGGTGGGACCGTCCCCGGGAAGAGTGCGGGGATGGACACCGCCCCGCTGGCCGACGCCACGAGCCCGGCCGACATCCCCGGCGTACGCCTGCTCGGCCTGGTGGTCGGCGCTCTGCTGCTGCTCGCCGCGATCCGGGCCATGTTCGGCCGACGCTGACCGATCAGGCCCCGACCCGCCGGTGTGGCCCGGCGCGACCGGGGTACGGCTCTCCCCAACAGCAGGACCGCGCGCCGAAGGGGAAGCGATGAAGATCGGATATTTTCTGTCCAGTGAGGAGTACACGCCGGACGAGCTGCTGGCGCAGGCCCGCGGCGCCGAGACGGCCGGCTTCGAGGCACTGTGGATCTCCGACCACTACCACCCCTGGGTCGACGCGCAGGGGCAGAGCCCCTTCGTCTGGTCGATGATCGGCGCGCTCAGCCAGGTCTGCGCGCTGCCGGTGACCACGGCGGTCACCTGCCCGACCGTACGGATCCACCCGGCCGTGATCGCCCAGGCCGCGGCGACCAGCGCGGTGCTGCACGGCGGTCGGTTCGTGCTCGGCGTCGGCACCGGCGAGGCGCTCAACGAGCACATCTTCGGCGACGCCTGGCCGTCCGCCGACGTGCGGCTGGAGATGCTCGAAGAGGCCGTCGAGATCATGCGCGAGCTGTGGCGGGGCGACTTCGTCAGCCACCGGGGCACGCACTACACGGTGGAGAACGCCCGGATCTACACGCTGCCGGACACCCCGCCGTCGATCTACGTCTCCGGGTTCGGGCCGAAGGCCGTCGACCTGGCCGCCCGGATCGGCGACGGCTACGTGAGCACCATGCCCGACGGTGATCTGGTCCGGCGCTTCCGGGAGAACGGCGGCGGTGACAAGCCCTGCCAGGCCGGATTCAAGGCGGCGTTCGCGGCCAGCGAGGACGAGGGCGCGCGGATCGCGTACGAGCGCTGGCCCAACGCGGGCGTGCCGGGCGAGCTGTCCCAGGTGCTGCCCTCACCCCGCCACTTCGAACAGGCCTCCGAGCTGGTCACGCAGGACATGGTGCGGAAGGCGTTCGTCTGCGGCAACAGCGCCGACGCGCACCTGGAGATGATCGACCAGTACGCCAAGGCCGGTTTCGACGAGCTGTACGTGGCCAACACCGGCCCGAACTTCCAGGGCCTGTTCGACCTCTACCAGCGCGAGGTCCTGCCCCGCCTACGGTGAGACGGAACGCACCCGAGCCCATGATCGCCGCAAGGTGTTTCGGTGGTCATGGGCTCGGGTACCTCCGGCCCTCGATGAAACTGTCCACGCACTCGATGACGTTGCGCCGCGCGGCGAAGAGCCTCTTCGGCTGGAAAGCGCTGCGGCCCAACCAGCTCGCCGCCATGCGCGCGGTGATGAAGCGACACGACGCCCTGGTGGTGCTGCCCACCGGCGCCGGCAAGTCGGCGATCTACCAGATCCCGGCCAGCCTGATCCCCGGCCCGACCGTGGTGATCTCCCCGCTGCTGGCTCTCCAGCAGGACCAGATCGCGGCGCTCAACGAGCGGCAACGTCCCGAGCTGCGGGCGGTGCGGATCAGCTCGAACGAGTCGGCCACGCAACAGGCCCAGGCGATCGCCGAGATCCAGGCCGGGCGGGCGGAGTTCCTGTTCATCACTCCGGAACAGTTGAGCAACCCGGACCGGATGGCCGAGGTCGCCGCGCTGAAGCCGGCACTGGTGGCGATCGACGAGGCGCACTGCATCTCCGCCTGGGGGCACGACTTCCGTCCCGACTATCTGGCGCTGGGCCACCTCATCGAGGGCATCGGCCGACCGCCGGTGGTCGCGCTGACCGCCACCGCCTCCCCGCCCGTACGCGACGACATCATCGCCCGCCTGCGGCTGCGCGACCCGGAGGTCGTGGTCTCCGGGCTGGACCGGCCCAACCTCTTCCTCGAGGTGGCGCACTGTCCCACCGAGGACTACCGGTGGCGACGACTGATCGCCCTGTTGCGCGACGACGAGCGGCCCGGGATCATCTACGTGCCGACCCGCCGCTCGGCCGAGGAGTTGGCCGAGAAGTTGACCAAGGCGGGCTTCCCGGCGCAGTTCTACCACGGTGGGATGCCGGCCGGAGCGCGCAACGACCTGCACGAGGCGTTCCTCGCCGACCAGGTGCCCATCATGGTCGCCACCTCGGCCTTCGGCATGGGCATCGACAAGCCGAACATCGCCTGGGTGGTGCACACGGCGCTGCCGGACTCGCCGGACAGCTACTTCCAGGAGATCGGGCGGGCCGGGCGGGACGGGCAACCGGCCCGGGTGCTGCTGCTCTGGCGGGCCGAGGACGTGGGCCTGCAACGGTTCTTCAGCGGCGGCCTGCCGGACGAGAACGAGCTGCGGGACCTGGCCGCGCTGCTGCGCCGCAAGCCGGCCACCAAGACCGAGCTGCGGGAGGCCACCGGCCTGGGGCCGCGCAAGCTGGGCCAGTACCTGTCGCTGTTGGAGCAGGTGGGTGCCGCGGAACCCCGCGCGCGCCAGCGCATCGGGGCCCCGCGCTACTCCCCCACACCCGTCGACGCGGCGGCGGCGGCCCTGGCCGAGGCGGAACGCCAGCAGGCGGTGACGCGTTCGCGTACCGACATGATGCGGGCCTTCGCCGAGACCACCGCCTGCCGGGGGCAGACCCTGCTGGCCTACTTCGGCGAGCAGATGACCGAGGTCTGCGCGCACTGCGACAACTGCCACCGGGGCACCAGCACGGCCGACGAGGGCGCGGTCGGGCCGTTCCCGGTGCACAGTCAGGTGCGGCACGGCGAGTGGGGGCGTGGCCTGGTGCTCAGCTACGAGGACGACAAGATGACGGTCCTCTTCGACGAGGTCGGGTACAAGACCCTGTCGGTGCGCGTGGTGTCCGAGCAGGGCCTGCTGACCCTGGACTAGCCTGACCCGGGCACCGCACGGGCCCGGTGGATCGACTGAAGCAGCATCGATGACCAGACAGAGCAGGGCGGAAGGGGCATTGCCGTGATCGAGCAGCCGGCGTACACCGGTTTCGGTTTCTCCGACGAGGAGTGGGGGCTGCTGGTCGGCCTGCCGCAGTCGGTGCTGACCGCGGCGAGCGCCGCCGAGTCCGACGGCACCCGTCGGACCATGGCGGAGAACGCGGCCGGTCTGGAGTCCATCGGTGCCGGCCGGGAGTCGGCCAACCCGCTGGTCGCCGCCGTGGCCGGCGAGATCGTGACCCGGGTCGGCGACCCCGAGGCCGGCGAGGAGCTGCCGGTCATCGCGCCCGCCGACCCCCAGGCGTACATCGACGACGTGCTGGTGCGGGCCCGTGAGGCGGCTGTGCTGCTGGCCGCGCGGGTCGACGAGGGCGAGGCCGGCGCGTACAAGCACTGGCTGGTGACCATCGCCGACCAGGTCGTGGGCGCGGCGTCCAGCGGCGGTCTGCTGGGCCTCGGCGGCGAGTCGGTCAGCGACTCCGAGCGGCGGTTCCGCGACCGACTCGCCCACGTGCTCAACGACTGACCGGGGCGGCGTCCGACGGCGACGGTTCGGTCGGCTCGGCGGCCAGCGCCGCGGGGTCGGCCGGCCGGACGCCGCGCAGCGTCAGCAGCGCGGTCACCGCGCCGAGGGCCATCACCACCATGGCGGCGATCGCGGCGAGGTGCAGCCCGTCGGTGAAGGCGAACCGGGCCGCGTGCAGCACCGCGTCGCCGACCTCCGCCGGCAGTCCCCGGGACACGGCGAGCGCGCCGCCCAGGGTCTCGCCGGCCGCGTCCCGGACGCCCGTCGGCAGCCCGGCCGGCAGCTCGTCGAGAACCTCACGGCGGTAGATCGCGGCCCCCACACTGCCCAGGATGGCCATTCCCAGCGCGCCGCCCAGCTCACTGCTGGACTCGGTCAGCGCGGAGGCGACACCCGCCTGCTCCGGAGGCGCCGCGCCGAGCACCAGCTCGGTGACGAGCGACATCACCATCACCAGGCCTCCCGCGTACACGCTCGCGCCGACGAGCAGCAGCCAGAGCGGCGTGTCGGGCGTGACCCGGGTCAGCACCGCGAAGCCGACGACGGCGATCGCGAAGCCGGCGCCGATCAGGTACGCCCGCTCGACGCGCTGGGCGAGCGCGGCGGCGGCCGGCGCGACGCCGCCCACCGCGAGCGACGGGACGAGGCTCCACAGTGCCGCCCGCAGCGGGCTCAGCCCGAGCACCAACTGGAGGTGCTGGGTGGTGAAGATGGCGAACCCGACGAGGGCGAACATCGCGAGCAGGTTGATCGCCAGCGATCCCGCGAAGCCGTGCCGGCGGAACAGCGCCAGGTCGATCATCGGGTACGCCCGGGTCCGCTGCCGGCGCAGGAAGAGCGCCCCGACCAGCAGGCCCGCGACGACCGCCAGCACCCGCCCCGCGCTGACGCCGTCGCGGGCCATCTCCTTGATGCCGTAGATCACCGGCAGCAGCGCGCCGAGCGACAGCGCCGCGCTGACCAGGTCGAACCGGCCGCGCGCCGGGTTGCGGAACTCGGGCACCAGGACCGGGGCGAGCAGGAGCAGCAACAGCATCGCCGGGATGTTGATCAGAAAGATGGAGCCCCACCAGAAGTGCTCCAGCAGGACGCCGCTGAGCACCGGGCCGACGGCGATGCCGCCGGTGAGCGTGGCGGTCCAGATGCCGATGGCGGTGCCCCGCTGCTTCGCGTCGTGGAACATGTTGCGCACCAGGGCGAGCGTGGACGGCATCAGGGTGGCCCCGCCGACGCCGAGTGCGGCCCGCGCGGCGATCAGAGTCGCGGCGCTGTCGGCGTACGCGGCCAGCAGGGACGCCGCGCCGAAGGCGGTGGCGCCCAGCAGCAGGAGCCGACGCCGGCCGATCCGGTCGCCCAGGGCGCCCATGGTGATCAGCAGCCCGGCCAGCACGAAGCCGTAGATGTCGAAGATCCAGAGTTGCTGGGTGGCGCTGGGCCGTAGCTCCTCGCTGATGAACGGGACGGCGAAGTAGAGCACCGACACGTCCATCGAGACCAGCAGCAGCGGCAGCATCAGCACCGCGAATCCGATCCATTCCCGCCGGCCCGCGCGAGGCGCCGGTGCGGTCGTCGCTGTCATGGAGACTCCTTCTGCGTATGACGTACGCTTTAATGCGTAGACCATACGCAGAACTAGGATGGCGGGGCAAGGAGGAAAAGTGGCGGAGACGAAAGACGACAGTGGCCCGGCGCTCCCGCCGGCCATCCAGAGCGCCTGGGGGCTGCGCGAGCGGCCACCGAAGGGCCCCCGGCCGGGCCTCACCGTGGCCGGCATCGTCGACGCGGCCGTCCGGGTCGCCGACGCCGACGGGCTGGCCGCCGTCTCGATGGGCCGGGTGGCCAAGGAACTGGGCGCCGCCACCATGGCCCTCTACCGCCACGTCGGCTCGAAGGACGACCTGCTGACGCTCATGGTGGACGCCGGCTACGGCCCCGCGCCGGGCCCGGCCGCGCGGGGCGGCGACTGGCGTGCCGGCCTGACCCGCTGGGCCTGGGCCGAACACGACGTCCTGCGACAGCGCCCCTGGTTGCTGCACATTCCGATCGCCGGACCGCCCGCCACACCCCAGCAGCTCGGCTGGCTGGAGGACGGGCTGGGTTGCCTCGACGGCGCCCCGCTGCCCGAGAGCGCGAAGATGTCCATCCTTCTGCTGGTCACCGGCTACGTGCGCAACGAGGCGATGCTCACCAGCCAGATCGCCGAGGGCAGCCGGGCCGCCGGTGTCGAGCCCGACGAGATGATGCCGGCGTACGGCGCGATGGTGGCGCGACTGATCGACCCGGTCCGCTTTCCGGCGCTGACGCGGGTGGTCGAGGCCGGCGTCCTCGACCAGGCCGACGACCCGGACGACGAGTTCACGTTCGGCCTGGACCGGATCCTCGACGGCGTCGAGGCCCTGATCGCCCGCCGGACGGCGTGAGGCAGCCCGATGCTACCCAGGAACACGATCGACACCACCGTCCTGCCACCCGCGGAGCGATTCGGAATGTGGCTGGATCTGGTGGCGCGCACCTCCGCGCCGTTGCGGGTCGAGTCCGCGCACGCCGCTGACTTCGCCGCCCGGGCCGACTTCACCGATCTCGGCGCGATCCAGCTCGTCGAGTACCGGTACCCCTCGCTCGACGCCACCCGCACCAACAAACTGATCCGACAGTCGGACCCGGAGCTGTACATCCTCGCCTTCACCACCAGCGGGATCGGCACGTCCAGCCAGGACGGTCGGCGCAGCGAGATTCTGGCCGGCGAGTTCACCTTCTACGACGCCTCGCGCCCGCACGACGTCTGCCACCACGCGAACGAGCCGGGGCGGACCCGGGCCACCTCGATCATCACGCTCATCCCGCACTCCGCACTCCCGCTGCCGCCGAAGCGGATGGCCGCGCTCTACGGCGGCCGGATGTCCGGCAGCGAAGGGCTCGGGGCGCTGCTGGCGCAGTTCCTGATCCAGGTGACCGGGCACCCCGAGCAGTACCACGCCGCCGACGCCGGCCGGCTCGGCACGGTGGGGCTCGACCTGGCCACCACCCTGCTCGGCCGGAACCTGGTCGCCGAGGACGCGGTGCCGACCGAGGTCCGCCGCCGCGCGCTGGTCACGCAGGTGCAGGCGTACGTCCACCGCCACCTGGGCGACGCCACGCTGGGCCCGCAGACCATCGCGGACACCCACCACATCTCGCTGCGTACGCTGCACCGCCTGTTCGAGACCGAGAACACCACCGTGGCGGCGTACATCCGCGACCTTCGGCTGGCCCGGTGCCGGCGCGACCTCACCGACCCGGCGCTGCGGGCCCAGCCCGTGCAGGTCATCGCGGCACGCTGGGGCTTCGGCGACAAGGCCCACTTCAGTCGGGCATTCCGGGCGGCGTACGGGATGAGCCCGCAGGCGTGCCGCGACGGTGACCCGGTTACGGCACGGGACGTCAACGACCTGGCGTCCAGAGTCAACTCCGCCCAGGCAGACTGAGAACCGACGCGGCAGAGGCGGCGCCCGCGTACCCCGGGCCCGCGTCGACCGCGAACGGGGGCCGTGGCGAGGCGCCCGCCGTGGCACGCGGCGGGCGGCCGCCCGGTGTCGCCCCCGGCCGAGGCTCCGGCCCCGTCGCTTCCCCCCCAGGATCGTCGGCGGGGCCGGTCAGGCCTTCTCCAGCAGTTCCAACACGACCCGCTCCACATCCTCGCGGGGGGCGCCCGGGTCGACCGGCACCACCACCCCGTCGTGGTAGAGGTCGACGACCCGTGGGTCCACGTAGGACGTCCGGGCCACCGTCGGGGTGTTGCCCAGCAACTCCGCCACCGCGCGCATCACCGCGGCCACCGCCCTGCGCCGGGCGGTGACCGAACGGGCCGGGTCGGCGGCGGCCAGCTCGGCCGCCGCGAGCACCGTGGCGTGCCAGGTACGGAAGTCCTTGGCGGTCATCTCACCGCCACTGGCGTCGCGCAGGTAGCCGTTGACCTCGTCGCTGCGAACGTCCCGCCACTCCCGACCGTCCCAGTAGCCGAACAGCCGGTCCGCCCTGCGACGACGTCGACGCAGGTTGACCAGAACCTCGCACAACTGCGGGTCGTCGATCCGGCGTACCTGCTCGATGCCGCCCTTGGCCGGGAACTCGAAGACCACGCAGTCACCCCGTCGTCGCGCGTGCTCGGGGCGCAGGGTGGAGACCCCGAACGTCGGATCGTCGCCGGCCGCGTACTGGTCGCTGCCGACGCGGAACATCCCCATGTCGAGCAGGCGGGCCACGGTGGCCAGCACCCGATCGCGGCTCAACCCCCGCCCGACGAGGTCCTGCCCCACCCGCTCGCGCAGCGTCGGCAGCCGTCGGGCCACCTCCAGCATGTGGTCGAACTTCGCCGCGTCCTGCTTCTCCCGCCACACCGGGTGGTAGAGGTACTGCTTGCGCCCCGCCGCGTCGACGCCGGTGGCCTGGATGTGGCCGTTCTCGTGCGGCGCGATCCACACGTCCTGCCAGGCCGGCGGGATCACCAACTCCCGCAGCCGCGCCAGGGTGGCCGGATCGCGCACGACACCACCGCTCGGGTCGACGAAGGTCCAACCCTCGCCGCGCCGACGTCGCCGGTAGCCGGGCCGACCCGGATCGCTACGCCGTAACCGCACCGGAGACCCGCACCACTCTCTCCACCTCGTCCACGGCGGCCAGCACCTCGTCCAGTGGCAGAGCCGTCAATGTCGGGTGGCTTCCTACCCCGTCCCACCTGGGCCAATCCCCCTCGCCGACCCAGAGCGCCCGGTGCCGGGGACGGTCCGGTGGCGGCCCCCACGCCGCCGGCGGCACCGGCCCGAACAGCACCACCGAGGCGGTCCCGTACGCGGTGGCCAGGTGCGCCACACCGGTGTCCCCGCTGACCACCAGCCGCGCGTCGGCGACCAGCGCGGCCAGCGCGCCGAGGTCGGTCCCGCCCGCCAACACGGCGGCCGGCGGCAGACCGGCCGCCCCGGCCACCCTCTCGGCCAACCCGCGTTCATCGGCCGAGCCGGTGACCAGCACCCGGTGCCCCCGCTCGCGCAGCGCCCGGGCCAGCGCCGCGAACCGCTCGGCCGGCCACCGCTTGGCGGGCACGTTGCTGCCCGGGTGCAGCAGCGTCGCGCCGACCGGCAGTCCGGCCACCTCGGGCCGGCGCAGGCCCAGGTCACGGCGGTCGGTCGGGATGTCGTACCAGGACAGCAGCCGGCACCAACGGTCCACCTCGTGCTCGTCGTCGGCCCAGCGCGGGCCGTCGCGGAACCCGGCGTCGGCGTTGGCGAAGGCGACGAGCCGCCCGGGACGGGCGGCGGCCAGCAGTCGGTGTGACTGCGGCCCGCGCCCGTGCAGGTTCACCGCGACCTCCGGGGCGCGGCCCGGCCGCAGCGGTCCGTCCAGCCCGGCGGTGTCCACCAGCCGATCGACGCCGCCGACCAGGTCGACCAGCGGGGCCAGACCGCCGGGCGCGGCGAGCGCCAGCTCCCGATCCGGGTACGCGGCCCGCAGCGCCCGCAGCGCGGGCACCGCGGTCACCAGGTCGCCGACGCCGAGGGCGCGCAGCACGAGGATCACGGGTACGACGTCTCCTGCTCGGCGCACACCACCATCTCCCGTACCGCGCAGCCGGGCGGCTGTCGCAGCGCGAACATGATCGCGGCGGCCGTGTCGACGGGGTCGTTGAGGATGGCGTCCGGGCCCGGCTTGTACTGCGGATCGCGTTCGTCGAAGAACGCGGTGCGCATGCCGCCGGGGATGAGCAGGGTGACCCCGACCTGACCGGCCAGCTCGGCGGCCAGCGCACGGGTGAACCCGACGACGCCGAACTTCGCCGCGCAGTACGCGGTGGCGTCGCTGACCGCCTTGACGCCCAGGGTCGAGGCGACCGTGACGATGCGCCCGGCGGAGGTCTGCAGGAACGGCAGCGCGGCCCGGATCACCGCGGCCGTGGCCAGCAGGTCCACCATGACGATCCGGTCCCACGTCTCCCCCGGGACGTCGGCGAGCTTGCCCGGCACGTCCATGCCGGCGGCCGTCACCACGGCGTCCAGGCCACCGGCCTGCTCGGCGAGGTGCCGGGTGGCCGCCTCGGCGGCGCGGGTGTCGGCGAGGTCGCACTCGGTCCAGTCCACCCCGTCGACTGGCGGCTGCCGGTCCAGCACGAGTGGACGGCCGCCGGAGGCGGCCACCGCCGCGACCACCGCCGCGCCGAGCCCACTGGAACCGCCGGTGACCAGGACGGCGGGTCCGGCGTCGGGTCGTGTGGCGGTCATCGGGTCCGCTCCCCTGTGGTCGAGACCGGTACGGCGACGCCGCCCGGCTGTGGCGGACCGACGGTCGTGCCGGCGGCGGCGCGCGCGATGAGGTCGGTGGTGGAGCGGCCGTCCAGGTAGGGCACGACCACCGTGTTCCCGCCCCACCGGCGCAGCACCTCCGCCTCCGGCAGCGTGGGCGTGTCGCCGGCCCCGCTCGCGTAGTCGCCGCCCTTGACCCAGACGTCCGGACGCACCCAGGACAGCACCGCCTCGGGCGTCGGCTCGTCGAAGACGAGGACGGCGTCGACGCAGCTCAGGGCGGCCAGCAGCCGGGCACGATCGCCCTCGGGCAGCACCGGACGCTGCGGCCCCTTCAATCCGGCGACGCTGGCGTCGGAGTTCACGCAGACGATCAGGCAGTCGCCGAGCTGCCGGGCGGCCTGAAGGGTGGCCAGGTGCCCGGCGTGCAGCAGGTCGAAGCAACCTCCGGTGGCCACCACCGTGCCACCGGCGTCCCGTACCTCGCCAAGGAGCGCGGCGACCGCCGCCACACCCACCCGCTCGGCGCCGACGGCGGGCCGGCGGGCGCCGCGCACGCTGACGACGTCGGCCGGGGCCGGCAGGGCGGTGGCCACTCCCCCACCCGCCACGTACGCGCAGGCCTCGGCGACGGCCGCCTGCACCGCCTCGGAGACGAGCGCGCCCTGGGCCAGCGCGAGGCTGGCAGCGGCGGCGAACCGGTCACCCGCCCCGCAGGTGTCGCCCTCGGCGCTGCCCGAGGTGGGCACCACCAGCGGCGTCGACCCGGCGTGGCAGAGCAACGCGCCGTCCCCGCCCAACGTCACCGCGACCGCGCCCGCCCGCCACCGTCGACGCAGCCCCTGCGCGCCCTGCGAGGCGGTGGCGATCCGGGACGCGCCGGGCAGCGTCGGGACCAGCTCGCGGACCTCCGACTCGTTCGGGGTGGCCAGGTGTACGCCGGGTACCGCCGCCGGCCCACGCGGGTGCGGGTCCCAGACGACCGGCGCGCGCGTGGCGGCCAGCGCGGCGCGCAGCGCGGGCTGCCGGGCGACGCCCCGGCCGTAGTCGCTGACCAGCACCGCCGACGCGGCGGCGAGCACCCGCAGCACCTCGTCGGAGGGCGGGCCGGGCTCACCGGAGGGGCCGCCCCGGTCGTGGCGCAGCAGCACCCGCCCCCGGGCCCGCAGCCGGATCTTCTCCGGCGTCGCCCCGGCGAGGGCCAGCGGATACACCTGCACACCGGCGGCGGCGAGCAGCGCGCTGAGCCGTGCGCCCCCGGCGTCGTCGGCGAGCGCGGTGACCAGCACCACGTCGGCGCCCTGAGCGGCGGCGAAGACCGCCGCGAGGCCCGCGCCGCCGGGCCGGTCGACGGCCGAGGTCTCGTCGAGCACCGGCACCGGGGAGTCCGGGCAGAGGCGGTTCACCACCCCTTCCACGTCCCGGTCGAGCAGGGTGTCCCCGACGACCACCACGGGTCCCCTCACGCTTACCTCCTCATGCTCACGCGTCGATCTGCTGTGCGGTCGGGCCGTCGAGCACCACCTCGACCCCGGTGCGTACCGGCCCGGACGCGAGTCGAGCGGCCGTCGCCGGCTCGGCGGCGGCCAGCGCCGCGGGCAGTTCCCTCTCGAGGTATTCGCAGATCAGGTGACTGGTGACGAGGTGCAGTTCCTGGACGACCTGGGTGTCGGCCGACGACACGGCGAGCACCTCGTCGCAGACGTCCGCGAGGGCGTTGGGGGCGGGTCCGGTGAGCGCCCAGGTGGTCAGCCCGGCGTCGCGGGCGGCGTGCGCGGCGGTGAGCAGGTTGCCGCTGGCGCCGCTGGTGCTGAGCAGCAACAGCACGTCGCCCGGTCGGCCGTGGGCGCGGACCTGGCGGGCGTAGACGTCGCCGTAGCCGTAGTCGTTGGCGATGGCGGTCACCGCGCTGGTCTCGGCGTGCAGGGCGATCGCCGACAGGGGCTGGCGGTCGTCGTGCAGCTTGCCGACCAGCTCGGCGGTGAGGTGCTGAGCCTCGGCGGCGCTGCCGCCGTTGCCGGCGACGAGCAGTCGTCCGCCGCCGGCCAGCCGGTGTGCCAGGTGCGCGCCCCAGCGCGCCAACTGCGGCTCGTACCGGCGGTACGGGTCCAGTGCCGCGGCGAGATTGGTCAGGTGCGTATCGAGCGGGCTGACCGCCGGCATCAGGCCACCACCCGGGTCGGGCGGCGGACGGCGGCGACCTCGTTGTAGACCTCGGTGAGGCGTTCGGCGGTGGCCTCCCAGGAGTACCGCGACCGGGCCCGCTCGCGGGCCGCCGTGGCGTACCGGAAGCGGCGGATCCGGTCGCCGAGCAGGCCCCGGATCGCGGCGGCGAGGGCGTTGGGGTCGCGGGCCGGCACGAGGTCACCGGTCGTACCGTCGACGACGGTGTCGCGGATGCCGCCCACGGCGGTACCGACGACCGGGACGCCGCACGCCATCGCCTCCAACGGGGTCAACCCGAACGGCTCGTACCAGGGGGCGGCGACCAGCAGGTCCGCCGAGCGGTACCAGCGGCCCATCTCCTCACGGGGCACCGCGCCGACCAGGTGCACCCGGTCGGCGACTCCACACGACTCGGCGAGAGCCCGCAGCCGCCGGGCGTACGGGTCGGTCTCCAGCAGCCCCTCGGGCGGGCCGCCGACCACGACGCACTCCGCGTCGGGCACCAGCGCCATCGCGCGGACGACCGTCTGGAAGCCCTTGCGCTCGACCAGCCGGCCCACGGTGAGGATGCGGGCGCGACCCGGCTCCCGGTCGGCGGCCGGCCCGAGCGGGGCGAACGAGGCGAGGTTGACGCCGGAGGGCACCACGGTCATCCGGGACCGGGGCACCCCCATCCGGACCAGCTCGCCGACCTCGTCGCGGCACTGGGCGACCACCCGGTCCACCGAGCGGCCCAGCTCCCGCTCGTAGGCGATGCGCCGGGCCGGGCTGGTGTCCTGCACACCCTGGTAGCGGCGCTTCACCGTGCCCAACGCGTGGTACGTCTGCACCACCGGCACGCCGGTCTGCCGGCCGGCGGTCAGCGCGGCGAGGCCGCTCATCCAGAAGTGCGCGTGGATCACCTCGGGCGTCCAGTCCCCGCTCCGCCACCGCTCGACGAGCCACCGGCTGAACTCGCGCATGTGCGGCAGCAGCGCGTCCTTCGCGACGGGCTCGGCCGGACCGGCCGGGACGTGCACCACGTCGTACCCGTCCGGGGCCCGGACGGTCACCGGCAGGTCGAGGGCGTCGCGGCGGGTGTAGACCCGCACGTCGTGCCCGGCGGCGACGAGCGCGGCGGACAACTCGGCCACGTGCGTGTTCTGGCCGCCGGCGTCCTCCCCTCCGAGGATGGCGAGCGGGCTGGCGTGCTCCGAGATCATCGCGATCCGCATACTTCCTCCTCCAGCAGCCGGTCCCAGTCAGCGAGGAAACGGTCGAGGCCGTATCTGTCGCGCGCGGCGGCCTGGGCCGCCACGCCGGCCTGGCGTGCGGCCGCCGGCTCGGCGATGAACCGGCGGGCGGCGTCGAGCAGGACGTCCATCCGGGTGGCGAGGGCCCCCGCCGCCGGGGGCACCGCGGTGACCGCCTCGGTGGTGGCGAGGGCGACGACCGGCATGCCGATCGCCATCGCCTCGATGAGGCTGAGCCCCAGGCTGGTCCAGCGGCACAGGTGCAGGTACGCCCGCCGGCGGGCCAGCTCGGCGTGCATCCGGTCCTGCGGGACGTCGTCGTGGCTGGTGAGCCGGTCGGCGGGCAGTCCGAGGTGGTCGGCGAGGCCCGCGACACCCATGCCGAACACGTCCAGGGGCGCGATCTCGGCGAACTGGGGCAGCAGGTCGGTGCCGGTGACCCGGCCCCGCCGTACCGGCTCGTTGATGACGACCGCGAGCCGGTCCAGTTCACCCGTGTACGACACCGCCGGCGCGACGATGCCGTGGTCGACGACGGTGGTACGGGTCGCGCCGGTGTCCCAGAAGATCTGGTTGAACCCGGTGACGTGGGCGACGAGCAGGTCGTCGCGGTCGGCCATCGGGTGCCGGGTGTTGGGGACGTCGCCCTTGGGCGTGTTGTGCTCGACGTAGATGGCGGGCAGGTCGCGACCCGGACGCCGGCCCAGCCACTGCTCGGCCAGGTCGACCTCCTCGGGGCGTTGCAGGACGACCACGTCGACGTCGGCGTCCGGCAGGTCGTCGGGCGCCACCTCGACGGCGCTGTCCGGCCACGGGTACGTCCGCGCCCGGCCGAGGCCGTACGGACCCCGGTCGGGCGTGGTGGGGATCAGGTAGCGGTGGCCGCCGTGCACGAAGGACGTCGTCCAGGAGCCGTGCACGTGCCAGAGCAGGATGTTCATCGGACGCCACCACCGCTGGCGGTCAGTGTCCGTACCGCCTCGACCACCTCGGCCGGGTCGACGTCGCTCAGGCACGGGTGGCCCGGGACCGGGCAGCTCGCCGCCCGGGTGTCGCGGCAGGGCGCGTTCGCGTCGCCGAGCCGGACGGTGGGCACGCGGTAGGGACCCCACTGCCCGAAGGGGACGGTCGGCGCGAACAGACTCACCACCGGTACGCCGGCCGCGGCCGCCAGGTGGGCGGGCCCGGTGTTGCCGACCACCACGGCGGCGGCGTCGGTGACGAGCGCGGCCAGCCCGGCCAGGTCGGTCGTACCACCGAGGTCGGTGCCGCCCGCCGCCGCGACCCGGGCGGTGACCGTCCGCTCGTCGGGCCCGCCGGTGACCAGCACGCGATGCCCGGCCGCGCTGAGCGCCCCGGCGATGCGGGCGGCCAGCTCGGTCGGGCAGGCCCGGCTCGACGCGGCCGAGCCCGGGTGCAGCACCACGTAGCCGGGGTCACCGACGGCGGCCGGTCGGGACGCCACGGCGTCGTCGCGGAGCCGCAGCACGGGTTCGTCGCCGGCCGGCAACCGGTGACCGGCCGCGGCGGCGAGCGAGAGCGCGCGCTCGGGTTCGGGGACACCCGCCGGCACCCGGTGGCGGATGTCCACCAGCGCGCCCGGGTAGTCGTCGCTGATCGCGGCGATCCGGGTGATCCCGGCCATGCGCAGCAGCAGCGCCAGCGGCAGGGCGGACTGGTGGAACGAGGTGAACACCACCGCCTCGTCCGCGCCGACGGCGGCGAGGCGGGCGGTCAGCCGTCGCATGTCGTGCGGGTCGACGGGTGTCGGCGCGGGATCGATCCACGGCAGCGGATGCTCGATGATCTCGTCGACGCCGGGCAGCAGCTCGGCGGCGGCACGTCCACGGGGTCCGCAGAGCAGCACCACCCGTCGCGCGCCCGCCGCGACGGCCCGGATCGCCGGCCCGGTGACCAGCACGTCCCCGGCCGAGTCCGAGCGCACCACCAGCGCGGTGCCCACCGGCTCGGCGGTCCGTGCGGGCTGCACGGCCCGCTGGCGGCGCAGGATCTCGTCCACCGCGGACGGCAGGTCCGTCGCCACCCAGCCGGCGGCGGCGATCTCCTCCGGGCGGGTCACCGGCGTGGGCACCAGCACCCCGGCCGCACCGGCGGCCAGCGCCGCGCCCACGTCCCGGCCGATGTCTCCCACCAGCACGCAGCGCGACGCACGCGTACCCAGCTCCCGGGCGGCGGCGTGCACCAGGCCGGGCGCCGGCTTGCGGCAGTCGCAGCCGTCGGCGTCGTCGTGCGGGCAGACCAGCCAGGCGTCGAAGCCGCCCAGCAGCTCCTCGACGCGGGCGTGTACCGCCCGCATCTGCTCCTCGTCGAAGTAGCCCCGGGCCAGGCCGGACTGGTTGGTCACCACCGCGAGGCGCAGACCGGCGGCCCGCAGTCGGTCCAGCGCCGCGCGGACCCCGGGCAGCGGGCGTACCTTCTCCGGGTCGCCGTTGTACGGCACGTCCTCGATCAGGGTGCCGTCGCGGTCCAGCAGGACCGCGTCGTACAGGACGCTCCCGTGGGGTGCGGCAGGCCCGCGACCAACCCGGCCAGCACCGGCGTACACCCGGGCTGACCTGCGCTGATACGGATCCTCCTGGTCCTGTCGCACAGCCGGCGGGTTCCCGGCGCCCGAAGGAGTAAACGTCGTCGTCGGCGCCGTGGGCCAACGCCACCGGCGGTGCCCTGGTCGGCCTTACCCGCCGCTGCGAAGAAGCTAACCCGCCGGCTCGTTAGCCTCCGTCGCCACCCGGGTATGGGAGTCCAGTGGCGATAGTGGAGAAAGTGATCGACGCTCCCCCGCAGCAGGTGTTCGACGTGCTGGCCGACGGGTGGACGTACAGCGACTGGGTGGTCGGTACGGCGCACGTACGCGACGTGGACGACGCCTGGCCGCGGGTGGGCAGCCAACTGCACCACCGGGCCGGCCCGTGGCCGTTCTCGTTGCAGGACGCCTCGACGGTGCTGGTCTGCGAGCCGCCACACCGACTGGTGCTGCGCGCCGGCCTGTGGCCGGCCGGGGAGGCGATCGTGGCGTTCACCCTGGAACCGGTCGACGGGGGCGCCACCCGCGTCCGGATCGGTGAGGACTTCGCGGCCGGTCCGCTGCGCTGGGTCCGGAACAAGGCCAACGACCTCGTGCTGCACCTGCGTAACCGGGAGACGCTGGCCCGGCTCTCCGACATCGCCACCCGGCAGAAGGGCGCGCAGTGACGCGGACGGTGGTGGCCCGCCGCCTGCGCTGAGCGCGCCGTCACCTGCGGGCGGCCCGACCCACGGGGAGCCTTTTCAATCCGGGTCCGGCAACTGGCTACCCTCTGGGGTAGCCGTGTCCGCAAACCGAGGATGTCCGACATGATCGAGCCCGTCCAGCTGCCGTCGCCGTGGCGAGACGTACACCTGACAGTCGTCGTGCCCACCTACAACGAGGCGGGCAACCTGCCGGCGCTGGTCGAGCGGCTGCTCGCGCTGCCGCTGCCGGGGCTGCGCATCCTCGTCGCCGACGACAACTCCCCCGACGGCACCGGCGAGGTGGCCGACAAGCTGGCCATCGAGTACCCCGAGCGGATCGAGGTGATGCACCGGGCCGGCAAGGAGGGCCTGGGTCGGGCGTACGTCGACGGGATGACCCGGGCGCTCGAGGGCGGGGCCGAGTTCGTGGCGCAGATGGACGCCGACCTGTCGCACCCGCCGGAGGCGCTGCCCGGGATGCTGGGCGCGCTGCTCTCCACCCAGGCGGGCGTGGTGATCGGTTCCCGGTACGTGCCGGGCGGCGAGCTGGACGAGAACTGGCCGCTGTACCGCCGGGCGCTCAGCGGCTGGGCGAACCTCTACGTGCACACGTTGCTGCGGGTGCGCATCCGTGACCTGACCGCCGGCTTCAAGATCTGGCGGGCCGACGCGCTGAAGGACATCGGCCTGCACCGGGTGCAGTCCAACGGCTACAGCTTCCAGGTGGAGATGCACTACCTGGCCACCAAGTTGGGGCACACGATCCTGGAGGTCCCGATCCGCTTCGAGGAGCGGCGCGACGGCGTCTCCAAGATGACCACGGCCACCAAGGTCGAGAGCGCGCTGATGCCGTTCCGCCTGCGCAGCAAGCACCGCAACATCACCTCCTGAGCCCACCTCGTCGGCCAGGAGGCTCGCGGCGCGAACCTCCTGGCCGACGGCTCAGTTCGGCGGGTAGACGACCCGGTGGGCCTTCGCGATCGTCGCCGCGTAGGCGGTGCCGGTCAGGGCCCGGTCGCGGGCCAGGGCGGCGCGGGCCGCGTTCGCGCCCGGAGCGCCGTGCACCCCACCGCCCGGATGCGCCGACGAGCTGGCCAGGAAGAGCCGGTCCACCGGGGTGTCCGCACGACCCAGGCCGGGGATCGGGCGCAGGAACAACTGTTGGTACGCGGCGGCGGTGCCCCCGCCGAGCGCGCCACCGACCAGGCTCGGGTCGCCCTTCTCCAGGTCGGCCGGCCCGGCCACGTGCCGACCCACGATGAGCTGCCGGAAACCCGGGGCCGCCGCTTCGAGCACGTCCTCCATGCGCTGCACGTGTCCGGCGATGTCCTCGGCCCGCCAGTTCCGCCGGAACGGCAGGTGGGTGTACGACCAGAGCGACTCGGTGCCCGGCGGCGAGTGGCTGGGATCGGCCACCGACATCTGCCCGACCAGCAGGAACGGGTCGCGGGGCAGCTCACCCCGGGCCAGCTCGCCGGCGTAGCGGGTCAGCCCGTCGAGGTCCGCGCCGAGGTGCACCGTCCCGGCCCCGGCGATCGCCCGGTTGGTCCACGGGACTCCGGCGGAGAGCGCCCAGTCCACCTTCAGCGTCGAGCCGTCCCACCGGAAGTGCGCCAGGTCCTCGACCAGCCGCGACGGCAGGACCGCCGCACCGACGAGGTCGAGGTAGAGCGCCGGCGCCGGCACGTCGGCGAGGACCGCCCGCCGGGCCCGCCAAAGCGTGCCGCCGTCGGTGCGTACGCCCATCGCCCGGCCGCGCGCGGTGAGCACCCGCTCGACGCGCGCGCCGTACAGGATGCGGCCACCGCGTTCGGCGAGACGGTCGACAAGCGCGCTGGTGATCCGCCGCGCGCCGCCGTCGGGCACCGGCCAGCCGACCTGCTGGCCGAGCATGGCCAGCAGCCAGCCGTACACGCCGGAGCCGGCCTCCTCTGGGGACAGGTCGGTGTGCAGGGCGCATCCGGCGAGCAGCGCCGGGCCGCCCTCGCCGTCGAACAGCTCGTCGCCGAGCTTGCGGACCGGCACCACGAGCCGGCGGGCCAGTCGCAGCGCCCCCGCGACCCGCAGCCGGCGCAGCAGACCCAGTCCGCCGCGTACCGGCGGAAACGGCGTGGTGATGGTGGTCAGCATGGGCTCGGCGACGTCGAGCCAGTCCGTGTACGCGTTCAGCCAGCGCTTCCCGTCGCCGGGGGCGAACTGCTCCAACGAGGCGGCCGTCGCGTCCGGGTCCCGGTTGATCACCGCGGCCCGGCCGTCGGGCAGCAGGTGCGCCAGCACGTCCGGGGCGTGCCGCCAGGACAGCCCGTGGCGGCCCAGGTCGAGCCCGTTGAGCACGGGCGAGGCGTACCCGAGGGGGTAGAACGAGCTGTAGAGGTCACTCAGATAGCCCGGCGCGGTGACCTCGGCCGACTGGACGGCGCCGCCGGGTACGGCGGTCGCCTCCAGCACGATCACGTCCCACCCGGCGTCGGCCAGCAGATTCGCCGCGACCAGGCCGTTGTGCCCGGCGCCGATGACGACGGCGTCCGCGCTCTGCGCGCCGGTGGTAGTCATCCGACCCGCCTACCCGGCCCACAACCGGGCGAAACGCGTTTGTCTCGCCGGGACCCGGGCATCCAGCGCCGCATGTACACGGTTGCGCAGCTGGTGGGCGGGGTGTGGGGCGCGGGCGGTTCCGGCGGCGAACTGGTCGTGCGTGATCCGGCGGACGGCGAACCGGTCACCTCGGCGCCGGTCGCCACGGCCGACGAGGTCGGCAAGGCGGCCCAGGCGGCGCGCGAGGCGGCCGACGAGTGGGCGGCGACCGCGCCGGCCGAGCGAGCGGCGGCGCTGCACCGGGCCGCGGACGCGGTCGCGGCGGTCATCGACGAGCTGGCGGCGGCGGTCACCGCGGAGATGGGCAAACCACTCGCGGACGCCCGCGGCGGCGTCGAGGCGGGCATCGGCACCCTGCGACAGTACGCGGAACTCGCGCCGCTGCGCGGCGGGCGGACGTTGCTCGGCGCGACCGGGGCGGTCGACTTCATGACCCCGCAGCCGCGCGGCGTGGTCGCCGCGATCACCCCCTGGAACGACCCGGTGGCGGTGTCGTGCGGGTTGCTCGGCGCGGCCCTGGTCACCGGCAACGTGGTGCTGTACAAGCCGAGCGAGCGGACGCCCGCGACGGGCTGGCTGCTGGCCCGGGCCCTGGACGAGGCGCTGCCGGCGGGCGTGCTGTCCCTGCTCACCGGTGGCCCGGAGGTCGGGGCGGCGCTGGCCGCGCAGGAGGTGGACGTGATCGCCCACGTCGGGGCGACCGCCACCGGGCGGAAGATCGCCGCCGCCGCTGCCGGCACCGGCGCGAAGGTGCTGCTGGAGAACGGGGGCAGCGACCCGCTCATCGTCGACGCCGGTGTCGATCCGGAGTGGGCGGCGCACCAGGCCGCGCTCGGCGCGTTCGCCAACGCCGGGCAGATCTGCGTCGCGGTGGAGCGGATCTACGTGCACCGTGACCTCGCCGACGACTTTCTGGCGGCGCTGGTGGCCAGGGCCGAGGCGTTGCGGGTCGGGCCGGGGCGCGAGCCGGACACCGAGCTGGGTCCGCTCGTCGACCGGCGGCACCGCGACCACGTGCACGGACAGGTGACGGCGGCGGTGGCGGCCGGCGCACGGGTACGCACCGGCGGGGAACTGCCGGACGGACCGGGCGCGTACTACCCGGCCACGGTGGTCGCCGACTGCCGGCACGACATGGCGCTGGTGCGCGAGGAGACGTTCGGGCCGGTCGCGCCGGTGGTGGTGGTCGACTCGTTCGACGAGGCGCTGACCTGCGCGGCCGACTCGCCGTACGGGCTGGCGGCCACGGTGTTGACCGGGTCGATGAGTCACGCGCAGCGGGCCTGGCGGGAGCTGCCGGTCGGCACCGTGAAGGTCAACGCGGTGTTCGGCGGGGCGCCGGGTGGGGCCGCGCATCCGCGCCGGGCCAGCGGTCAGGGCTTCGGCTACGGTCCGGAGCTGCTGGACGAGTTCACGGCCACGAAGGCGGTGCACATCGAGGCGCCCGGCGGCGGGCAGTGGTGAGCGGTCGGCGGTGAGCGGGCCACCGGCGAGCGGCACGGGGCGGACGCAGGGGTGGCGTGTCCGCCCCGTGCCGAGCCTGCACGTGGGTCAGTCGCCGCGAGCCTTGCGGGTCGCCCGGTCGTTGGCCTTCTCGATGGCCGTGACCAGCTCCGACTTGGTCATGCTCGACCGGCCTGGTACGTCCAGCTTGCGGGCCACCGACATCAGGTGGTCCTTGCTGGCGTTGGCGTCCACCCCACCGGCGGTGGGGGCGCGCCGCTCCGGGCCGCCGCCGGCGGCCTGGCGGTCGCTCGGGCCCTTACGACCCTTGGGCTCCCAGTGGTCGCCCACCTTCTCGAACTGGTGCTTCACCGCCGCGAAGGCGGTGCGGTGCGACCGCTCGCCCTCGCCGTAGGTCTCGACCGCCGAGTCGTGTGTCTTCTCCCAGGTGCGCTGCGCCTTGTCCGGGGAGCGTCGCAGCGTGCTGGGCATGTCCTCGCGCCCGGGCATCTCGTCCTCCTCCGCATCGACAGAGTCACTGTGTCGGTTCCCGGCGAGCGCGGCGGTAAACCCTAGCGGCGTCGGCGGGCCGCCGAGCGGGTTTGTCGATTTCCCGCCCTGGGTACCGGCCGGTCCAGGCCAGACCGGACGACCGGTCATCCGGTGGCCGGGGCACAGGGAGCGGGCATGACGACCACGGATCCCGGTACGACGCTCGCCGGTTCGGGGGTACCCCGGCGGATCCGGCAGTTGAGCTGGCGTACGTGGCGCGGGGTGCTGATCCGCAGCGTGCAGAACTTCGTGAACGACAACTGCTCGGACTGGGCCGCCGCGCTCACCTACTACGGGGTCCTGGCGCTCTTTCCGTCCGCCATCGTGGTGGTGGCCCTCGTCGGCCTGGTGTCGTCGGGCGAGCGGACTCTCGACACGGTCGTCGACCTCGCCCGGCAGGTGGGCGCGGGTTCGGTGGTGGCCGACGACGACGGCGGCGTGGTCGGGGTGATCCGCTCGGTGGTCGTCCAGCAGAGCAACGCGAAGGTGCTGCTGAGTTTCGGTCTGCTCGGCGCGCTGTGGTCCGCGTCGGGCTTCATCGGCGCGTTCACCCGCGCCTCGAACGCCATCTACGGGGTGACCGAGGGACGGCCGGTCTGGCGGCTGCGGCCGTTGCAGATCGGCCTGGCCGCGGTGACGCTCGTGCTTCTCGCGGTGGTCGCCCTCGCGCTGATCGTCAGTGGCCCGGTCACCGACGCGGTCGGTGACCTGATCAACGCCGGTGGTCTGGCGCGAACGGTGTGGAGCGTCGCGAAGTGGCCGGTGCTCGCCCTGGTGATGATGGTGCTGCTGTCCCTGCTGTTCTGGATCGCCCCGAACGTGCGCCAACCGCGCTTCCGCTGGCTCACCCCCGGCGGCTTTGTGGCCCTGCTCTCCTGGGCGGTGGTGTCCTTCGGTTTCGGCTTCTACGTCGCGAACTTCGCCACCTACAAGACGACCTACGGCAGCCTGGGCGCGGCGATCGCGTTCCTGGTCTGGCTCTACCTGTCCAACAGCGCCCTGATGCTCGGCGTGCAGATCAACGCCGAGGTGCAGCGCGGCCGGCAGTTGCAGGCGGGCGAGAAGGACGCGGGCGATCCGGTGCTGCCGCCGCGCAAGCCGGCCGACGACTGAAAGGGACCGGATGTCCGGCTCGCGGGCCGGTTCGTGGCCCGGTGCCGGTTTACCTGACGGGGTGCCGGGTAGCGCAGAAGGCATGGAGCGTGGCAACAGCAAGCACGGACCGAGGATCGACGACCAGATGAGCCAGGAGGTCAGCGGCCTCGTGCAGGGGCCGGGGACCGGCGGCTCACGGGTCGACGAGGCCCGGGTGCCCGAGCCGGCCGGTGAGGACCAGCCGGAGGCCACCACGGCCCCGGCGGGTGACCTGCGCACCGGCACCCCGCAGGGGATGAGTTCCACGGACGTGGAGCAGCGCAGCCGGCTCGGCCGGTTCATCTCGATGAGCGCGCTGCCCGGCGACCGGCTGGTGCTCATCGCCAGCGCGCGGGAGAACGAGGCGCCCGACGACATCGTGGCGGCGCTGGAACGGCTGCCCGAGGGCACCGAGTACCAGACGGTCTCCGAGGTGTGGGCCGCGCTCGGCCACAAGAACGAGACAACCCGCTGGTAGGGATCACCCCCCGATCCGACAGCCAGCGGCCGAAGGAGGATTGACCGATGAGTGGCGTTACCGAACACGTCGAGGTTTCCGTACCCGTGCGCACCGCGTACGACCAGTGGACGCAGTTCGAGGAGTTCCCCCAGTTCATGGAGGGCGTGCAGGAGGTCCGGCAGCTCTCCGAGACGATGACCCACTGGAAGGTGGACATCGCCGGCGTGAAGCGCGAGTTCGACGCCGAGATCACCGAGCAGCTCCCCGACGAGCGGGTCGCGTGGCGTTCGACCGGCGGCACCCAGCAGGCCGGTGTCGTGACCTTCCACCGCCTGGACGAGAGCAAGACCCGGGTCACCCTTCAGCTCGAGTTCGAGCCGCACGGTGTGGTCGAGCAGGCCGGCGACAAGCTCGGCATCGTCGACCGGCGCGCCAAGGGCGACCTGGAGCGGTTCAAGACGTTCATCGAGCGGCGCGGTCAGGAGACCGGCGCCTGGCGCGGCACGGTGGACCGCCCGCAGCCGTGATCGGGGCGTACGCGAAAGACGATGGCCGCCGGGTTCCCGGCGGCCATCGTCGTGTTCCGGGCCCCGGAGCACCTGTTTGCGATCATCGCGCCCGGGTACCGCTGATGTCATGACGGACGACAGGGTGTGGCGTGACGAGGAGCGGCTGCCGCTGGAGGAGTTGGAGCGCGCCGTGGCGGGTTCCACCATCGACGGGCAGGCCGACGACGTGACCGGCAACGACGCCGGCGAGGAGGCCGCCTTCGGGCACGGTCCGGCGGCGGCCGACCGGGGTGGTGAGGCGGGCCGGGAGCCGACCGACCCGGACCGCGCCTACCGTCCGTCCACGACCGGCCGTACCGGACCGGACGTCTGACAGCTCTCGCCGGGCGGTCCGGTCCGCCCGGCGTCCCCGGACGGCCGGCGGGCGCCCAGCTCATAGAGCACGATCAGCGCGACGGCGAGCACCACCAGAGCCGGTCCGAGCGCCTGTACCGACACGTTGCTGATCAGCACGCCGAGGCCCGCCGGAACGAGCGCCGCGCCCAGACCGGCGGCGCCGATCTGCAACCCGATGGCGCGGTCCGCGTGCGCCGCGCCGACCCGCTCGGCGGTGGTGAGGGTGAGCAGCGGGAACACCGGCGCGGCGGCGAAACCGAGCACGACCAGGCCGAGTACCGCCAGCACAGCCGAGCCGGGGACGGCGATCAGCGCCGCGCCGACGGCCATGCCGGCGAGGCTCACCCGCAACACCGACCGGGGCCCGAGCCGTTCGGCCACCACCCCCTGCACCACCCGGCCGACGAAGAGGCTCCCCCAGTACGCCGAGACGCAGCCGCCCGCCACCGCGGCGCTCAGGCCGCGCCCCTCGCTGAGCAGCAGGAACGCCCACAGTCCGGCGGACACCTCGATGGCGACGTACAGCGCGAAGGCCAGCGTCCCCGACCAGACGACCGGCAGCCGTAGCGTGGCCAGGACCGGCACCCGGACCGGCGCGGCGGTGTCGGGAGTCCCCGGGTCCGCCCCGGAGGCGGGATCGCGGCGTCGCCACGCTCGTACGGTCAGCGCGAACGCCGTGGCGAGGGCGACCTGGGCGGCGGCCACGATGCCGTACCCCCAGCGCCAGGCGAGTCCGGCGCTCAGCGCCGCTGTCATGATCAGTGGACCGATCGCCACCCCCAGGCCGAAGAAGGCGTGCAGCCAGTTCATGTGGCGTGGACCGAACGCTGCGGCGGCGTACGCGTTGAGCCCGGAGTCGACGGCGCCGGAGCCCAGCCCGAGCAGCAGCGCGCAGCCCACGATCACGGCCAGCCCGGGACTCAGGGCGTAACCGGTCAGCGCCAGGCTGGCGAGCAGGGTGCTCGCGGCGAGCAGCGCGCCCACGCCGATGCGGGCCAGCGTGAACCCGGCCAGCACGCTGGACGTGAGGTAGCCGACGGTGCCCGCGGTGAGCAGCAACCCGACGGCCTCGGTCGGTACGCCGAAGTCCGCCCGGATCGAGGGCCAGCCGACGCCGAGCAGGCCGTCCGGCAGGCCGAGGCTGACGAACGCGAGGTAGGCCAGCAGGAGCAGCGCGGCCCGGGGCGGCGGAGGCGAGGTGGACATGGGACAGCATCCTGCCGCAGCGCACCCTACCGGTGGCGGGGGCCGCTCGCCCGCTGCGACAAGAAGTGGTGTCCGGACGGTCGAGAAAGCGGACAGCTCAGTCAGAATCGGCCGATCGGGGGACGGCAAACGAGCGTGTTCGCGTAAGAATTTCGGGATGCATCAAGGCTCCGGAATCCTCTCCACGCGTCAGCGCCGCCTCGCCTGGCTCGGCTTCCTGCTCGCCGCGCTCCAGGCACCGGTGTCGGCCCGGCTCGTCTCCGACGACTCGTGGCTGTTCAGCGTCTGCGTCGCGCTGATGGTGGCCACCGTGATCATCGCCGACGACGCCGCCCGTCGCCGGCCCGCCAACGCCCCCAGCGAGTAGTCAGCCCTCGCCGGCCGGCCGGGCCTCGTGCCCCGGCTGGCCCCGGCTGCGGCGGCGTTCCTTCATCTCCGCCTCGTAGAGGTGTCGCCGCCCGCCCACCAGTTCGTCGCGGGCCTGCCGGTCCAGCTCCTGGAACAGCGCGTGGTAACCGTCGTCGAAGTCCTCGACGATCTGGAACGTCCACCGGCCGGCGATCACGTTGCGACCCAGCAGCTCGGTGTCGATCCGCTCGGCGATCCGGTGGTGCCCTGCGGCCCGGAACTTCTCCACCGCGTCGTCGAGCATCAGGTCGGCGTGCCCGATCAGCTGGTGCAGCGAGTACAGGTGCCCTCGGGCCCGTTCGACGGACTCCATTGCCTCGCTGAGCTTGCCCAGCGCGGCTACCGTCTCGTCGCTCACCCCGGCCGGCCGCCGGTGCTGCTCGTCCGGCCCGTCCGCCCGCTGCTCCATCGCTGCTCCCACGCTCTGTGCCGTCCTGCGTCGTCGGATGCCTGGTGCCCCGTCTGTGCCGGATCAACCCTCGCGGCCAGCGTCGACTCGTCCGGTGGCACAACCCACAAGCGCCGAGCGGCCGAGGCCGGGCGATCACCGGTCGGTTAGCCTCGGTCACCATGCGTGTGCCGTTCAAGCGGGTCGCCGCCCCGACCGCCGTCGAGTCGGCGCGGTCCACCCTGGCCGCCCTCACCGTGTCCGTGGGCACCGCCGGCCTCGCGGCCGCCGCCGCCCGTCCCGGGCTCCTGGCGCTGGTTGACCAGCACGCCGCCGCCGTCCGCGACAGCCTGGACGGTGACCGGCGGCCGTTGACCGCCGCGACGCTCGCCGGCTACGCCGAGGGGGTACGCGCCGCCGCCCTGGAGTACGGGTGGACCCCGCCGCGCGGGCCGGTGGACTGGAACGCGCCGGAGTGGCCCCTTGCCCGGCTGGTCGCCGTCTGCGCGCTGGCCCGCTCGCTCGACCGGTCCTGAGCGCGCGGAGGGCGCCCACGACTGCGTGGACGCCCTCCTCCTGGCACGGTCACGCCCCGTCAGGGGCGGTACTGCTGGGTCTGGTCGCCCGCGCCGGACTGGTACGTGCCACGCCCACCGGACATCGTCGACTGCTCGTCGACCCGGGGCATGGCCTGGGTCCGGTCGCCGCCACGGTCGGCCATCTGCCGCTCCATGTCACCGCGACCCGCCGAGGTGGCCCGCCGGTGCTCCTGCACCGCCTGGGCTTCCCGGGCGGCCCGGTCCAGCCAGCCGTCCCAGCGCTTCTGCATCGGCTTGACCAGGCCACCGCCGACGCCGACGATCAGGATGCCGGCGACCGTGGCGAGGACCGCGATCAGCACCGGAGTGGTGACCGTGGTGGCGATACCCACCTGGTTCAGGGCGGCGATCACGCCGAGCGCGATGATGAAGATCGCCGTCAGGTCCGCCAGGACCTTGCCGTACGAGAGTCCGCCCAGCGCCCCGGTGACCAGATCCCGGACGGCGTTGGCGATGGCGGCCGCGACCACCACGATGACGATCGCGATGAACGCGCGCGGCAGCCAGGCCACCACGCCGCTGATCAGGTCACTGATCGCGTTGGGCCCCCAGACTCCGAAGGCGAACTGCAGGGTGAACAGCAGGACGGCGTAATACGCCAACCTGGCCAGGATGTCGCTGGCGTCGTACTTCGTTCTCTCGAGTGCCCGTTTGATGCCTCCGCGTTCGACGGCTTCGTCGAAGCGCACCCGTTCCAGCACCGCATCCACGATCTTGAGGACCGCTCTGGCGATAAGCCAGCCGACCACGAGGATGACGATGAAGGCCACTGCCTTCGGGATGAAGAGCAGCACCGACCTCCAGGTGTCGGCGATGGCGTCGCCGATGTCGGCCTGCCGCACCGCGAGGGTTTTCAGCATGATGTCCCTCCTGTCGCGTGGACTGCGCCGGGCGCATACCCGGCCACCGGTACAGCAGTCCGGGCGGCTCACTGCCATTTTTCCGACAAGTCGATAAACAGGGGCCCTGACCTGCCCGAACAGCAACCACGCGGGGGCCGGCCGCGACCCGCGCACATGATCGGATGCGGCTGAGCGACGGCGGGCTAGGCTGCGAACATGCCAGGAACGGTCGGGCGAGTCCCCACGCCAGCAATTCCGGTCCCCGGCGCATCCACCGGGCCCGGGGCGGCAGCCGTGCTGGCCCACGACTGGTCCGCCACCACGCTCGGCCCGCGCGAGGAGTGGGACGCGGCGGTCCGGGCCGTGGTGGGCGTGATCCTGGCCGCCCCGATGCCGATGGCGCTGGCGTACGGCGACGACCTCGTCCTGCTCTACAACGACGGCTACGCCGAGTTGCTGGGCAGCAAGCATCCGAGCGCCCTCGGTCGACCGGCCGCCGAGGTCCACGCCGAGGTCTGGGAGCTGCCCGGCTTCGGTGACGCGATCGAGCGCGCCTACCGGCAGGGTGTGCCGTTCCTGGAGAAGGAGTCCACCCTTCCCCTGATCGGGGAGAGTGGCGCTGTCGAACAGGTGGCCTTCACCCGCAGTCACTCGCCCGTACGCGACAGCGCCGGGCAGATCGTTGGAATCCTGACGGTGGCCGCCGAAACCACTCACGTCACCGAGCAGTTGCGGAGTCTCAGCGAGGTGGCCGCCGCGCTCGCCGGCACCCTCACCCTCGACGACGTGGCCCGGGTCGCGCTGCGTCACACCATCGGAATGTTCGACGCCGACCGGGTGGCGTTCGTGGTCGACGAGGGTGGCGGCGGCTGGCGGATGGTGCGTCGGGTCCGCGGCGAGTTGATGGACGAGGCCGACGAGCGGCTGCCCCCGCTGTGGCGGCGGGCGCCGGCCGACTGGGAGGGTCCGGTCGCGTTGGCGGCCCGGTCGGGCGAGGCCCTGTTCACCCGCGACGGTCAGCCGCTGCGCGACACCGCCGTGGACCGGCACGACCAGAAGATCCGCTCGATGGCCGCGCTGCCGCTGGGCACGTCGGTGGTCCGGGGCGGCCTGACGGTCGGCTACCAGGTGGCGCACTCCTGGTCGGCCGCCGAGCGGGCGCTCCTGGCCGCGTCGGCGGAGCTGATCGGCCAGGCCGCTGAGCGGGCCCGGCGGTTCGAGACCCAGCACGGCACCGCCCAGTTGCTGCAACGCAGCATGCTCCCCGAGCATCTGCCCGACCTGCCGCGGCTGCGGATCGCCGCCCGGTACGACCCGGGGGTGGACGGCAACGCTGCCGGCGGCGACTTCTACGACGCGTTCCTGCTGCCCACCGGCGCGCTCGGCGTGGTGTTGGGCGACGTCGCGGGGCACGACGTCCAGGCCGCGGCGCGGATGGGGCAGGTGCGGGCGGCCCTGCGCGCGCTGGCCCTGGCCGATCCGGCGCCGGACGCGGTGCTGACCGGCCTGGACCGGCTGGTGACCAGCCTCGGCGCGGAGGCCGGCAGCCACGAGCTGTTCGTCACCGTGGCGTTCGGGGTCATCGACGCCGAGCGGCGGGAACTGACCCTGGCCAGCGCCGGTCATCCCGCTCCCCTGATCCGCAGGTGCGCGCCCGACGGCCGCACGCACGCCGAGTACGTGCAGGTGCCGCCCGCTCCCCCGCTGGGGCTGGGCGGGCGGCCGACCACCGTCACCGTCGCGTTCCCGCCCGGCGACACCCTGTTGCTGTTCAGCGACGGGGTGGTGGAGCGGCGCAGGCAGAGCCTGACCGCCGGGATGGACACCCTCGGCGACGCCGTGGCCAAGGCCGGCACCAGCGACCCCCGCGCCCTCTGCGCGGTGGCGACCGCCGCGGTGTCCGGCGGCACCGAGGACGACGTGGCGGTGCTGGCGGTCGAGCACGCCCTCAAGCCGAGCCGGTCGGCGGCGATGGAGGTGCCGGCGGAGCCGACCGCGCCGAGCCGGGTCCGGCACTGGATGACCGGTCAGCTCACCGAGTGGCGGGTGCCCGAGTCGGTGATCGGCGCGGCGGTGCTGTGCACCAGCGAGCTCACGACCAACGCGTTGCTGCACGCCGGCACGGCGGCCCGGGTGGAGATCGACCTCAGCCCCGAGCGCCTGCTCGTCTCGGTCGCCGACTCCGGCACTCGGGGCACCGTGACCCGGGCGCGTACCGACACGTTGAGCAGTCGCGGGCGCGGACTGGGCCTCATCGAGGAGCTGAGCGACGCCTGGGGCACCGACCCGTCGGTGCGCGGCTCGACGGTCTGGTTCGAGATCCTCGTCCCTCCGGGCGAGCCACACTGAGTCGTACCCATCCACGCGGCCGGGGCGAGTCAGCCGATCGCGCAAGGGGTAGGAGTGCGGCCATGGCCAACGAACAACCCCAAGGGGTGCTCTTCGACGTCGACGGAACCCTTGTCGACACCACGTACCTGCACACGGTGAGCTGGTGGGAGGCGCTGCGTCAGGCCGACCGGCCGGTGCCGATGGCGACCGTGCACCGCTCGATCGGCATGGGCTCGGACAAGCTGCTGGATCACCTGCTCGGCCCGGAGCGGGACCGCGACGAGGATCCGAAGCTGCGCGAGGCGCACGACACCCTCTACACCGAGTACTGGGGACGGCTGACGCCCCTGCCTCGTGCGGCGGACCTGCTGCGCGCCTGCGCCGAGCGGGGGTTGCGGGTGGTGCTCGCCACCTCCGCCGCCGAGCACGAGGTCGGCGCGCTGCGTCGGGCGCTGAACGCGGACGACGTGATCGACACCGTCACCTCGTCGGCCGACGCGCAGGAGAGCAAGCCCGCGCCGGACATTCTCGAAGCGGCGCTCGCGCAGTCGGGGCTGGCCGCCGAGCGGGTCGTCTTCGTCGGCGACTCGGTGTGGGACGTCGCGGCGGCCGGCAAGCTCGACATCCCGTGCGTCGGGTTGACCTGCGGTGGCACGAGCCGCGGCGAACTCGCCGGCGCGGGCGCGGTGGCGGTGTACGACGATCCGGCCGCGCTGCTGGCCGAGCTGGCGGACTCCCCCCTCACCCGCCCGAGGTGAAGCCCACTCCGGTTCGCACGGGCGGACACGCTTAGCGGCGAGTCTTCCGGGGCATCTGTGGCCACCTACCCGCACCGTGCGGGTGCGGCGAGAGGGTGGTGTTCGTGGAGCCGGTAGATGTGGCGTTCGCGTTGGTGGGCGTGGGCGCACTGCTCGCGGGCATCCTGCCGAGGGTGTTGGAGCGCCGCCCGCTCTCCATGCCGATCGCGTTCCTCGCCCTCGGCATGCTGGTCTTCGTCCTTCCGATCGGACTACCCACACCGGACCCGCTGGCCCATCCCGAGCTGACCACCCACCTGACCGAGATCGGGGTGATCGTCGCCCTGATGGGCGCCGGGTTGAAGATCGACCGGCCGCTGAGCTGGAGCCGTTGGTCGTCCACCTGGCGGCTGCTGGCCATCGCGATGCCGGTGTGCATCGCGGCGGTGGCGCTGCTCGGCTGGTGGTGGGCCGGCCTGGTGCCCGCCGCGGCGCTGCTGCTGGCCGCCGCGCTGGCCCCGACCGACCCGGTGCTCGCCGCCGACGTGCAGGTCGGCGAGCCGACCGATGTGGAGGACTCCGAGGACGAGGTCCGCTTCGCGCTGACCTCGGAGGCCGGCCTCAACGACGGGCTGGCGTTCCCGTTCGTCTACGCGGCCATCGCGATCGCCTCGACCAGCCTCGCCCCCCGCGCCTGGATGGCCGAGTGGTTCACCGTGGACGTGCTCTGGAAGGTGGGCGTCGGTGTGGGCGGCGGCCTGCTCATCGGCTGGCTGCTCGGCAAGCTGTTCTTCCGGGCGCCCAGCGAGTTGCGGCTGGCCCGGCACGCCGAGGGCTTCCTGGCGCTGGCCGCCACGTTCCTGGCGTACGGGCTGGTGGAGGTGGCCGGCGGGTACGGCTTCCTGGCGGTGTTCGTGGCCGCCCGGGCCATCCGGGCCGCCGAGCGCACCCACGAGTTCCACTCGGTGCTGCACGACTTCGCCGAGCAGGTCGAACGGCTGCTCACCCTGGTGCTGTTGCTGCTGCTCGGCGGCGCGATCGTGGGCGGCCTGCTCGCGCCGCTGACCTGGCCGGCGGCGGCCGTCGGGTTGGCGCTGGTCTTCCTGATCCGGCCGGCCGTCGGCTGGTTGTCGCTGCGCGGCGCGCCCGGCCGCCCGGCGGAGCACTGGGTGATCTCGTTGTTCGGCATCCGTGGCGTGGGCTCGTTCTACTACCTGGCGTACGCCACCACGAAGACGGACTTCCCGCAGGCGGAGCTGCTGTGGGCGACGGTCGGGCTGGTGGTGCTCGTGTCCGTGGTGGTGCACGGCGTCGCGGCGACCCCGGTGATGCAGTTGCTGGACCGCGAGGGTGAGCGCACCGCGGACCCGTCCGAGCGGGAGGCCCAGCCGGTGGCCGCCGCCGGACACCCCTGAACCCGCCGGGACCCTCAGCCGAGGCGGGCGGCGAGTGCGCGACCGAGGTCCCGGCCGGAGCGCCAGGCGCTCTGCACCCGGGGTGCGCCGAACGCGTCGCCGGCCAGGCCGATCCCGTCCGCGTCGAGGTGGTGGGTGACGTCGGTGGGCTCGCCGGTCGGCTTGGCGTACGTCCAGCGGTGCACGTGCACGTCGGCGGTCTCGTCGGGCAGCCCGAGCAGGTCCCGGACGGCCTGCTCGATGGCCGGCCCGGCCGCGGACGGCTGGGCCAGGTACCCGGCGGCGAACTCCGGCACGGTGTGCGCGACCAGCACCGGCGCGTCGTCGCCGCGCCGGTCGCCGTCGTCGCAGACGAGGCTGAGCACCGGGTGGTCGTTGACGAACGCGCCGCGGAAGGTCGGCCAGCGCCGGGACTCGAAGCGCAGCACCGCGGAGAGGGTCGGCGACCAGGTCTGCGCCTGTACGACGCCGGTGGCGTCGGCCAGGGCCGGATCGAGCAGCAGGGCCGCCTGCGGTCCCGGCATGGCCAGGGCGACCGCGTCGTACGCCTCGCCGTCGACCGTCGGCCCGGGTTCGACCGAGAGCACCAACCGGTCCACGGTCACCGGCACCGGTCCGGCCAGGTGCTCGACGAGCGACCGGAGCCCGCGTGGGGCGGCGTAGCGCAGCGGGCCGGGCACCTCGTGACGGCCGTTCGTGTCGTACGCCCAGAAGGTGTCGGTCCACTCCCGGACCAGACCGGCGGCACGCCACTGCTCGAGCACTTCGACGAAGTCCGGGTCGCTGGCGGTGAAGTACGCGGCGCCGATGTCGGCGGGTCGGCCGGCGAAGCGCTTGCTGGCCATCCGACCGCCGCTGACGTGCCCGCGTTCGTGGATCCGCACGGGCACCCCGGCGCGGGTCAGCTCCACGGCGCACGCCACCCCGGCGATCCCCGCCCCGATCACCAGCACACCTGACGAGTTCACGCTCATCCGGTGATCCTAGGGTCTGTTTCATCAGAACTGGCCGGCCTGCGGCGGGCCCGGACGACGACCGGCGGCGTTGCGGTCGCGTCCGGATACAACACCGGTATCCGGACGCCACCGCGCCTTGCCGGATCGCCGCCCGGACTCCGCCTCGGCTCGGCCGCCCTCATGAAACAGACCCCAGCGGCATGAACCGGCGGCGATCGGGGTACTGGCACACCTGTTCGAAGAAAGGGTGATGAGGATGACGGACCGTAGCAACGACCAGGCCGACCCGCGCGGCGCGATCAAGGACCCGGACGAGTGGGTCACCGGCGACGAGCCGCCGACGGCGGCCCAGGAGTCGTACCTGGCCACGTTGGCCCGGGAGGCGGACGCGACGCTCCCGGACGACCTGACCAAGGCCGAGGCCTCGAAGCGGATCGACGAGCTCCAGGCCGAGACGGGCCGGGGTCAGTAGGTCGCGCTGGTCAGCGCCTCGGCAGGGTGTGCAGGCGTACGGACTCCAGGCTCCCCCGGGTCGTCTCGGCCTCCAGGTAGGTGGCGTACGGCTGGGATCGACGGTCGGTGGGCGACCCGGGGTTGAGCAGGCGCAGCCCGTTGGGGGCCACGGTGTCCCAGGGGATGTGCGAGTGCCCGAAGACCAGCAGGTCGACGTCGGGGAAGCGGGCCGCGCACCGCTGTTCCCGGCCGGTGCGCGGGCCCGTCTCGTGCACCACGGCGACCCGTAGCCCGTCGAGGTCCACGCGGGCCACCTCGGGCAGCCGGGCGCGCAGTTCCGGCCCGTCGTTGTTGCCGTACACGCCGACGAGCCGCCGCGCGCGGGCGGTCATCGCGTCGAGCAGCGACTCGTCGACCCAGTCGCCGGCGTGCAGCACGACGTCCGCCGCGTCGATCGCCGTCCACAACTGCTCCGGGAGGTCCCGGGCCCGCTTGGGGAGATGCGTGTCCGCCGTGAGCACCAGCCTCATGCCGGCATCATCCCCCGGGCCCGGGCGACGTGCTCAGCGCGACGCCGGGGTGAAGAAGGCGGGCGGCGTGCCGAGGCTGCGCAGCGCCGGGTCCTGTTCGACGTCGCTGAGCACACCGACGGCGTTGATCAGGCCGATGTGCGAGAACGCCTGGGGGAAGTTGCCCAGCTGATCCCCGGTCCGCGGGTCGATCTGCTCGGCGAACAGACCCAGGTCGTTGAGTCGCGCGAGGAGGGTTTCGAACAATTCGCGCGCCCGGTCCCGCTCCCCGCCCAGCGCCAGACAGCACACCAGCCAGAACGAGCAGATCAGGAACCCCGCCGGGTCGCCGTCCCAGCGTCGCAGCAGGCCGTCGTGGGACAGCTTGGCCTCCACGGCACGGATCGTCGAGCGCATCCGCTCGTCGTCGGCCGGCAGGAACCCCACCAGGGGTAGCACCAGCACCGACGCGTCCAACTCGTCGGATTCGTAACTTCCGGTGTACGCCCCGACCCGCTCGCTCCACCCTCGCTCCAGCACCTGCGCGCGCACCGCGTCGCGGGCGGCCGCCCAGCGGGCGATGTCCTGCGGATCACCCAGTCGCGCGCCGAAGCGGACCGCCCGGTCCAACGCCGACCAGCAGTGCACCTTGGAGGACACGTGGTGGTGTTCGATCCCGCGCTCCTCCCACATCCCCGCGTCCGGTAGCGCCCAGTCCCGGGCGGCCTTGTCGGCGAGGGAGCGCAGCAGGTGGTAGACGTCCGGCTCCAACGGTTCCAGCCGGTCACGCATGAGCCAGGCCGCGTCCATCGCCTCGCCGAAGACGTCGGTCTGGCGCTGCCGCCACGCGTCGTTGCCGATCATCACCGGTGGGCTGTCGCGGTAGCCGGCGAGCTGGTCCAGGCGGTGCTCGGTGAGGTCCCGCTCCCCCAGCACCCCGTACATGATGGGCACCGGCTCCTCGTCGATCCGGCCCATCGCCCGGCCGAGCCAGGTGAACTGCCGCTGCACCTCGTCGAAGCACGCCGTCCGCCACAGCGCTCGCAGGGTCAGGCTGAAGTCCCGCACCCACACGTACCGGTAGTCGTAGTTCCGGTCCCCACCGAGCTCCTCGGGCAGCGAGGTCGTCACGGCGGCCACCACCGCGCCGCTGGGCCGGTACGTCATGCCCTGCACGATGAGCGCGCTACGTCGGACGTGGTCGGCATACATGCCCTCGTACCCGTGCCTGCGTGCCCAGGAGCGCCATCCCTCGGCCGTGTCCGCCACGGTCCGGTCGGCGTCGGGCACCTGTGGTCGCGGCGAGTCGTAGGTCGGGGCGTACCCGAGGGTGAAGTTGTGCAGCGTGCCGGCGCGGACGGTGAAGGTCGCGGCGGCCTCGCCGTCGCCGCAGGTCAGCCGCACGGTCCCGACGAGGGTGAGCCGGCTGGCTCCGCCGACCGCCTCCAGGCCGCCGTCCTGCTCGACGAGGAACGGCGTGGTCCGGCCGTACTCGAATCGGGGCCGGTAGTGCACCCGCATCGGCACCTCGCCGGCGAGGCCCCGCACGCAGCGGACCAGCACCTGCGGCGAGCGGTGACCGATATCGTGCTCGCGCGCGCCGGGCTCCAGGGCCAGCGCGTCGGTCAGCTCGACCTCGCCCTCGGCGGTGCGAAAGACGGTCCGCAGGACCAGGGTGTCGTCGAGGTAGCGGCGTTCGACGGTGAAGTCGTCGGTCTCCGGCCGGATGGACCAGTGTCCGGCGTCGTCGCCGATCAGCCGCGCGAACACCGACGGGGCGTCGAACCGACCCGGGCACCACCAGTTCACCGACCCGGTGTGGTCCACCAGAGCCGCGCTGCGGCCGTCCGCGAGGAAGCCGTGGTCGCTGATCTTTGCGGTCTGCACCCGGCTGCCTACCCGGGCCGCCCCGGCGCATGCCTCCCGGAGCCGTGGCACAGACCTGCCGGTGCGGCGTTACCGCTCGGCGCTGGCGGGAAACCGGGCGGCTGACGAGGGAGGATGCTCATGACCTCAGCTTCGGGGCCGACCGCCGCCTGGCGGACCGGCACACCCAGTGGTGACGTGCTTCCGTCCGGTCCGGCAGGCCGTCCGTCGACACCTGGCGCGGACGGGCACGGGCCGGAAGGTGGCGCACCCACCGTGACGATCGGCTCGTATCCGGACTATCCGTCCGCCCAGAAGGTGGTCGACTACCTGGCGGACAATCGCTTCCCGGTGGAGCACACCGCCATCGTCGGCACGAACCTGACGCTTGTCGAGACGGTGCTCGGACGGCTGACGACGGGCCGCGCGGCCCTGCTCGGCGCCGGTACCGGCGCGTGGTTCGGGCTGTTCATCGGCCTGCTGTTCGGCATCTTCACCGTCGGCAACTGGCTGGCGGTGATCCTGGTCGGGCTGGTCATCGGCGCGATCTGGGGTGCCGTGTTCGGCGCGGTCGCGCACGCCATGACCGGCGGGCAGCGCGACTTCACCTCGGCCAGTTCGCTGCGCGCGGGCCAGTACGCGGTAACTGTCGACGCGCAGCTAGCCGACCAGGCAAGACAGCTCCTGGGCCGCATGCAGATGCCCGGCTCAAGCCCAGCAAACACCCGCTAACCACGCGAAGGCCCCGGCGCCCCGCGGCGCCGGGGCCCTCGGCGCGTCGATCTTGCACTTTCTGTTGCGGCAAAAGTGAGCAGAGTCGGCATTTCGGCAACCGAAAGTGCAAGATCGGCGGGCGCGGGGCGGGCGCGGGGCGGGCCTCACGGTCAGTCGTGGTACTTCAGTTCGCCGGCGTGCAGCGGGACGTCTACCCGGTTTTCGGGCGGCGCCAGGGGGCAGGCCCAGCGGTCGTCGTACGCGCAGCTCGGGTTGTAGAGGTAGTTCGCGTCCAGCCGTACCCGGTCACCGGGCAACAGCTCGACGCCCCGGCCGAAGGTGCCCTTCACCGTGTCGGTGAGGTAGCGGCCCCCGCCGTACGTCTCCTGTCCGCAGGTGCCGTCGCGCAGCGGCACGAACAGCCCACCCCCGTACGCCTCGATCCACCACAGCGTCAGCGGCCCCCAGGACGTCTCGGCCACCGCCACCCGCCGGTACGTCACGACCCCGTCCGGACCGCCGGTGTCGATGCTCAGCTCGCCGCTGGCGGGCCGGAGCGGCGCTTCGACCACCGCCTCCGGATTGGGCGGGAAGTAGCGCACACCCCGGAAGGCGGACCGCTCCTCGGGCGGGATGGGGCTCTGCGGGTGGGTGGCGAAGAGGTCGTCGCGGCCGGCGCGGAAGCCCACCAGGTCGACGTCGGACAGGTACAACCGGGCCACCCGCTCCCGCCAGTCGGCCAACTCCAGGTCGGTCAGCATGCGTGGGACTCCTTGTCGAGGGACAGCTCTCCGGACCGCAGGGGCTCACCGCACGCCCGGCACCGGACCTCGGCGACGAACACCTCGCCGCAGGGGTCGTGGATGAAGTCGATTTGAGGCACGTCGGCGTCGCTGTAGGTGTCGCCCCAGCGCTTCAGCACGAGGATGACGTGACCGAGGTCCCGGCCTTTCTGCGTGAGTTCGTACCCCGCAACCTTCCCGTCCTCGGCGGTACGGGTCTGAAGGATGCCCGTTTCGGCCAGTTTCCGCAGCCGGGCGGCGAGGACGTCCCGGGGCGCGCCGACCGCTCGCAGGATCTCGGTGTACCGCGATGCGCCGAAGGCGAGCGCTCGCACGATGTGCAGCGACCACCTGTCGTTGACGGCGTCGAGCGCCACCGCGAGAGTGTCCCGCGCCGGTTTGGAATTCAAACCAGCGGTGCTACGGTTCATCTGGTTGGACATTCAAACCACACTACCCCGAGGAAGCACCCATGACGTCGCCGACCGAACCACCCTCCGAGCGGGAAACGCCCGTCGTCACCCAGCGACGAGCCTGGCTGTCGCTGGTGATCACCGGGTTGATCATCGGCACGGCGTTCATCGCCGTCTACGTCGGGCTGCAACGTGATCCCGCGCCGAGCCGCCTGCCGATCGCGGTGGTCGGCGACCAACTCGCCGCCGCCGCCCACACCGGGTTCGGCGACGCCGTCGCCGTCACCCCGGTCACCAGCGTCGACGCCGGCGCCGCCCTGGTCCACGACGGCGACGCGGTCGCGGTCCTCAGCCCGACCGCGCCCGACAGCGTGCGGCTCGACTACGCCGGAGCGAGCGGGTTCAGCGAGAGCGGGGCCGCCCGGCAGCTCGTGGCCGGTTTCGCCCGCCAGGCCGGCATGACGGTCCAGGAGAAGGACATCGTCCCGCTGGCGAACTACGACAGCCGCGGGTTGTCCGCCTTCTACGTGGTCTTCGGGGTCACTCTCTCGTCGTTCGTCCTCGCGCAGGGGCTCACCGCGGCCACCGCGAAGGTGCGCCTGCGCCACCGGCTCTACGCGATGGGCGGGTTCGCGGTCCTGATCGGCGTGGTCGCGGCCACGGTCGCCGGCCCGGTGTATGGCTCCCTGACGGCGCCGTTCCCCCTGCTCGCCCTGTCGCTCATCCTGCTGTCGGCGGCCAGCGCCTTCACGACGAAGGCCCTCGGCGCCTGGCTCGGGCCGATCGGCATCGCGCTCGCCGTGCTCACCCTCACCACCATCGGCAACGCGACGAGCGGCGCGACGATCGGCGTCGACCTGCTGCCGGGCTGGGCGCAGGCGATCTCGGCGAAGCTCCCGCCGGGCGCGGCCGTTCGCGCGGTGAACAACTTCGGTTACTTCGGCGGCTCGCACACACTGGTGCCGCTCACGGTGCTCGCCGCCTGGTTCCTGGCGGGCCTCGGGTTCGTCCTGCTCCGACAGCGGACCGCACCGCGGCGTCCGCTCGCCGAGGCCGGCCGATGACCTGACCTGGGCCGGATTCGCGGCGAGTGCGGGCCGGGCGAGCAGGGGCAGTTCATGCCCGCCCGGCCGTCACCGCTGCGGCCAGTTGCGCAGCAAGGCATCAAGGGCATCGAGGGTACGGGCCCAGGAGTCGTCCGTCGGACGTGGCGTGTGGCGGAAGCTGCCGGTCCGCTCCAGGCTCACGAAGCCGTGGAACGTGCTGTGCATCATCCGGATGGCGTCGGTCTGGTCCGGCTCGGCGAGCTGGTAGCCGCGCAGGATGGCCCGGGTCATCTCCGAGTGCCGCACTCCCGCGCTCGCGGCGGCCGTCTCCGGGTCGAGGTCGATCTGCATGGCGGCGTACCGGCCGGGATGGCGCGTCGCGTAGTCCCGGTAGGCGTTGGCGAACGCCACCAAGGCGTCCTTGCCGGCCCGGCCGGCGAGCGCGTCGGAGACCTGGTCGGCCAGCTCGGCGAGCGCCAGCAGGGCGATCCGGACGCGCAGGTCGTGGGCGTTCTTGAGGTGGAAGTAGAGGCTCGCGTCCTTCACGCCGAAGTGCCGCGCGAGAGCGGCGACGGTCACGTTCTCGACTCCCACCTCGTCGGCCAGGTCGGCCGCCACCTGGGTCAACCGCTCGACCGTCACGCCGGCACGTGCCACTCGCCACACCCCTCAAACTAGCCTCGTTAATCGCTTGCCTAGGAGAGCTAGGCTACTACCTATGTTAGCCATCACCGAACCCGCCGTCCGCGCCTCCTTCGTCAACTGCACGCAGGGCGAGGCGAAGCGGCTGGCCGTACCGGGCGATCTGGAGACGTACCCCTGGGACGACCTCGACTTCCTCGGCTGGCGCGACCCCGCCGCGCCGCAGCGGGCGTACCTGGTCGCCGAGACCGACAGCGGCCCCGTCGGGGTCGCGCTGCGGGTGGCGCCGCAGCAGACCGGGCGCGTACGGCGCAGCATGTGCTCCTTCTGCCTGACCACCCACACCGGCGACGGCGTGTCGCTGATGACCGCCCGCAAGGCCGGCCGCGAGGGCCGGCAGGGCAACTCCGTGGGGGCGTACGTCTGCTCCGACCTGGCCTGCTCGCTCTACGTGCGGGGCAAGAAGGAGGCCGGACGACGGATCGACGAGACCATCACCCTGGCCGAGAAGATCGACCGCACCACCGGCCACCTGGCCGCGTTCCTGCGCCGGGTCACCGAGTAGCCGGCGGCTGTTAAGCCAGGCTCTTACCGAGGGAGAGACCGGCGTCGGTGTAGCCGTGCCGGCTGTAGAAGCGGACCGCACCGACGTTGCGGTGGTAGATCCCAGCCGACAGATAGGTGATCCCCCGGTCGCCTGCCCACCGTTCGGCCGCCGCCAGCAACGCTGACCCCACCCCGAGCCCTCTGACATCGGGCAGCACCACCGTGTGAATCTGTGCCGACGGCTCAGGGCGCAGGATCTGATGGTCGGGCGGGTCGGAATGCCGCAGCACTTCGACCATCCCGACCACCTGACCGTCGTTGCTCTCAGCGACGAGGACACCATCCCGCCCGGCCTCGTCGGCCACCGTGGCCGCGAAGTGGCGCACCACCGCGTCACGAGGTGGAACGCGGTACGTGGCAGCGTCGAGAGCAACGTGGGCCTCAGCGTTGGCCAGGCGCAACTCCACCAGTGAGGCAACATCCGCCAAGCTCGCTGGCCGAACCGTCAACCGGGTCTCTCGCACCGTCCCGATCCTAGGGTCGAGATCTGGGCCGGCGTCGAGCTGCCCATGTGGGTGGGGTGTTCACCCTGTCGAGCTGCCCCAGATCTGGGCCATCGCCAACTCACAGCGCCCAGTCGGCGCAGCCCGCCCCATTTTTGGGGCAGCTCGACAGCTTCCCTACAAGGCGATCCGACCTCCACCCGGGCGCCGACCCTGCCTGGGCTGGGCGTCGGGTGGCTAGCGGTCGGTGGCCAGGCGGGCGTGCAGGTGCTCGTCGTAGCGGCGGCCGTCGCCGTACCGGTACGACTCGCGCAGCGTCCCCTCGGCGGGGTAGCCGGCCCGGTCGGCGACCCGGCAGGACGCCGGGTTGGCGACGGCATGGCACAGCTCGATCCGGTGCAGCCGGAGGTTCTCGAACGCCCAGGCGGTGAGCCGGGCGACGGCCCGCGTCGCGACACCGCGCCCGCGCGCCGCCGGCATCGTCCAGTAACCGATCGAGGCGTCGCCGTGGCGGATGTTGTGCAGCGACACCGAGCCGAGCAGTTCGCTGTCACCGGCGTCGGCGACCGCCAGCGAGGCGTGGTCACCGGCCGACCAGTCGGCCCGGCGACGCACCCAGAGCAGGGCAACCTGGTCGTCGATCGGGCCGTCGCCCTGGGGGTTCCACTGGGCGATGGCCGGGTCGCGCAGGGCGTCGAGCACCGACGGGGCGTCCGCGTCCCGCCAGGGCCGCAGCAGCAGGTCGTCGGCGGTGAGCTCCACGTGTTCCACGAGGCCGGAGTCTGGCACACGCCGCGTCGGTCTCGCCGCCGGATTATCCACAGCCTTCTTCAAAGCTGTACGAAGCAGGCCTGCAACCGGACAGACGTGACGCAGGCAACCCGCAACGCCACTAGTTAAATTTTTAACTAGTGCTATCGTCGTGGTCGTGACAGAGAGCCTGGACAGCACCCGAGCGGCCGCCTGGCGCGCCTACATCGAGGCCAGCCAGCGCCTGTTCACCCGGATGGAAGACGACCTACGGGCCGACAGCGACCTCAGCTTCGCCGACTACCACGTGCTGGTCCTGCTCTCCGAAGCGCCGGGGCAACGGCTGCGGATGGGCGAGCTGGCCGGCCGCCTGGTCTTCTCCCCCAGCCGCCTCACGTACCAGATCTCCTCGATGCAGCGGCGCGGCCTGGTCAGCAAGGAGCCCTGCCCGGACGATCGGCGCGGCAGCGAAGCCGTGCTCACCGCCGCCGGGCTGCTCACGCTGACGGAGGCCGCACCTCACCACCTGGCGTCGGTGCGTACCCATCTGATGGACGACCTCGACGACGCCGAGGTCGCCTGCCTCACCCGGATCTTCGACCGGCTCGGCCGCCGCCTGCGGGCGGCCGGGACCACGTCGAACACCCACGCCTCACGCTAAGGAGCCCCGCGATGCCCGCGATCACCGTTGACAACGTCCTCGTCCTGCCCCGCCTGCCCAAGCTTCACAAGGCCACCACGATCCGCAAGGTCCGCAAGGTGACCACCGCGCCCAGCGGCTTCGAGGGTGAGGGCTTCCCGGTCCGCCGGGCCTTCGCCGGGGTGTCGACGACCGACCTGGACCCGTTCATCCACCTCGACCAGATGGGCGAGGTCGACTACGCGCCGGGTGAGCCGAAGGGCACCCCGTGGCACCCGCACCGCGGCTTCGAGACCGTCACGTACATCATCGACGGCGTCTTCGACCACCAGGACTCGCAGGGTGGCGGCGGCACCATCACCGACGGTGACACCCAGTGGATGACGGCCGGCAGTGGCCTGCTGCACATCGAGGCGCCGCCGGAGCACCTGGTCACGAGCGGCGGCCTCTTCCACGGCACGCAGCTCTGGGTCAACCTGCCCCGCAAGGCCAAGATGAACCCGCCCCAGTACCAGGACATCCGGGGACGCGAGTCCGCGCTGCTCACCACCGAGGACGGCGGCGCGCTCATCCGGGTCATCGCCGGTGAGATCGCCGGGCACAAGGGGCCGGGCTCCACGTTCACGCCGATCACCATCAGCCACGTCACCGTCCAGCCCGGCGCGCAGGTCGACCTGCCCTGGAACCCCAACTTCAACGCCCTGGTGTACGTCCTCGGCGGGCGCGGCACGGTCGGCGCCGAGCGCCGACCGGTCCACACCGGCCAGCTCGCGGTGCACGGGCCGGGCAACGCGCTGCGCTTCAGCGCGAACGCCACGCAGGACAGCAACACCCCGGCGCTCGACCTGTACATCATGGGCGGCCAGCCCATCCGGGAGCCGGTGGCGCAGTACGGCCCGTTCGTCATGAACACCCGCGACGAGCTGCTCCAGGCCTTCGAGGACTTCAAGGCCGGCCGCCTCGGCGTCATCCCCACCGAGCGCATCCCGCACACCAACGGCAAGCGCCGGCGTCCCTGACCTGATCACGCAGAAGGCCCCCGGAGCGATCCGGGGGCCTTTCTGCGTAGTACCGGTCAGGCCGTCTCGTGGGCCTTCGCCAAGTCGACGAACGCTCGCCAGGCCGCCGGCGTGAAGACCAGCGCGGGGCCGGCCTGGTCCTTCGAGTCCCGAACGCCAACGACGCCGGGCAGGTTGTCAGCAACCTCGACGCAAGCCCCTTGATTGCTGCCGCTGCGGGTGCTCTTACGCCAGCGCGCGCCGGTCAGGTCCATGACTTCGCCACTTCCGTTATCAGCTCGGTGGACTGTTGCAGGGTCAGGGCCTCGGCAAGGATGGCTTCCCATTGCTCACGCAAGGCCGCTAACTCGGTGGCCCGCTCGACGACCTGGCCCCGGAGGCGGTTGTCGAGGTAGCCCACGTCAGCCAGATCCGCCAGGGAAGCGAGGACAAACGGCCCGTCGAGCCCAGCGTACGCGCCGACCCCGCGCGGGACGACATGGATTCGCACCCGCCGGCGGTCCTGGTTGAGCTGCGCCAAGTGGAACAGTTGCTCACGCATCACCGCCGCGCCGCCGACCGGACGACGCAGGACGGCGTCGTCCAAAACCGCGACGAGGTGAGGCGGGTCGTTACTGGTGAGGAACTGTTGCCGCGCAAGTCTTGCGGCTACCCGCGTCTCGACTTCCTCGGCGCTAATCCTGCCGTCACTGGCGAATACGCTGCGAGCATAGGATTCGGTCTGCAATAGACCTGGCACCCACGCGACCTCACACCATCGCAATGTGCGGGCCTGTTGCTCGAAGGTGATCCACTCACGCAGCCAGAGCGGCGCGGCGTCAAGGTCGGAGAGCCGATCGAGTAGCCGAGCGAACAGACCACCGGTCTTCAGTGCTCGATCGATGGCAGTGGCGTATTCGGAAGTGGGCGGGCGAGAGCCGGTCTCAACGGCGCTGACGTGCGTACCCGAGTAGCTGATCAGCTTCCCGAAGTCGTCCTGACTGAGTCCGCGTGAGGCCCGAGCCTGCCGTAGCTCATCGAGCAGGATTTCAGCGGCCGTCATGCTCATGTCCCCAGCCCTTCCCCACCTTCGGCCTGCGCACCCCCATGCCTCCCCACCAGGGAATTCGCTGACCGTCGAGGTCTCTCCAACATGGTCGAACACCTTCCGACACTAGGCGATCACGCACCAGAGTGGAACCAGACGGCGCGGCCGGTAGGGACCCGAACCCGGCGGACGCGTTCGTACCGGGGCCGCCCCTGACCGGCGAGCACTTGCGGGGGCGGCCCCTTCCCACGACAGCGCGAAGGAGGCACCCGTGCGCTTCACATTCCGGCGCAACGAACACGTTCCGATGGCCGGCCGTCTGAACTCGGCACAGCGGCCGGGCGGGGGTCGCGAGTGATCTCCGCGCAGGTCTCCGGCCCCGACCGGGGTCCGGTCGCGGATCGTCCGCGCCGGCACGGCCAGGCACCGCCGCACACGCCGTTACGCCCCCACTGGCTGTGCCGCGCCGACGGCCAACCGTGGCCGTGTCCGACGGCACGACTCATGCTCAAAGCCGAGTACGAGAACAAGATGCCGAGCCTGTCGATCTACCTGGCCGGGCTGCTGTACGAGGCGATGCGGGACCTGTACCACCTGAACCCGCACGACGGGCCGAGCCCGCGAGCCCTGTACGACCGTTTCGTGGGATGGGGACCGTTCCGCAGACCGATCGTGGAGCCTGCGACCTCGCACAGCGATGCGTAGAAGTCGCCAGCCACCGCCCCGCTTACGCAAGGTGTCGGACCAACGGAGGAGGACAAGAAGCGGAGCACGAAGACCTGGCCGCTCGGTGCGTATCAGCTTCCTGACAGGCATGTTCCCTGACTGTCATCCCGAAGTGACGATGGACCGCTGCACTAGGTGAAATGCGAGGAACACCATGCTGGGAGTGTCCCGGGAAGCGCTGCAGCGCTCCTACCAGTGGTCGGCTGAAATTTCGGAAGCGTTCCCCGCCTGCGCTGAACTGGTCGACAGGTTCCTCACGCTGCACCGCAAGCGTTACAGGCGACTAGCGAGCTTGCATGTCGTCTGGTTCAAGGTAGTCGGCGCGATCGAGATCGTGCTGAGCATCACGCTGCCCCTGCTGTTCGTAGTTCCCATTATCCGTGACGAGCACATGAACTACGTCTTCTTGGCGGCGGTCAGCGTGGTGGTCGCTATAGCCGCCGGCCTTCGGAACTTCTACTCGTGGGACACGAACTGGCGACTGTACCGATCCCAGGAATTCATCCTGGCTGGCATGGTCGCGCAGTGGGAGGTGCGGATGTTGCAGATCATCGGCAGCGGAGCGGCCGACGCCCAAGCGTTGGCCCTGGATGAGACCGCATCCGTTCTCGCCCAGCTCACAGACCTCTTCGAGCACGAGAACAGCACGTTGTTCTATGCCGTCGTGCCGCCAGAAAGCATCAAGAAGAATGTGCGAATCGTCCAACCGTCAGGCCCGCTGTCAGCGCCCTGATGCGAGTGCTCCTACCGCAGAGGCCGACCTGTTAGCGCACGTCGGGTCAGACGAGCCGGAGGATCTCTACGAGCTGAGAGAAGGTCGGGGTGACGATCCGCCATGAGCACTGCTGCGGATCGGTCCAGAAGTCGCTGGCCACGACCTGGGGGTCGGCGGCATCGGTGCGATAGTCGAGGGCCATCGCGACGTCGTCACCGAGGATGCGGTTGACCGCGATCAACACTGCCTGCTCCGCGTCGAGCCAGGGCAGCTCGACGGTGGCGGTGGCGGTGCTGCCGCGTGCCTCCCGGAACAGGTGCGACGACGGTGGGTCGTCGGCGAACATCGTGAGCGATCGGCTCTCGCTCCGCATCTTCTCGACGCTGGTGAGGAAGTCCAGCGGAGATTCGAACCAGGGCATGAGATCGCGGAGAACCTCGTCGCCTGGATGTCGCCAGCGGCCGGTGTTGAGGAGTTCGGTCATCAAGGCGGGCAGCACCAGGCCATTGACGTGCAAGGGGTTCTCCACGCGCACTGCCGCATGTTAGCCCTTCGCAAAGGTACGGAGGGTGTCGTAGAACGTGGTCTTCGGCCACGGTGGAGTCTCCGGGGCGGCTTTCCAGGTGAGGTGGACGAGCGCCCAGCGTTCTGGGAGCTGGACGAGGATGTCATCCGACGCCTGCGACCTGGCAACGATCCTGACGGTTTGGCCGTGCAGTGGGTGGCCAGGCGCCACCTCGACGAGAAGTTCGGCATGCAGTGCGCGGCGTTGCTGTCGTTCGGGGGATGTGCCCCCACGCAGGTCCCACCACGGGTCGGCGAAGGTGGGTTGCATGTCCACGCTGCCATTCTCGCCCATCCCGAGAGGCACGGCCGCCGCCCGCTCCCCTGCGCCGCCGATCTTGCATTTTCTGCTCGGTCATAAGCGTCCAAATCAGCTCATCCCGGCGACTGGAAGTGCAAGATCGGCGCAGCGCGGTACCGGCGGGGCGCGGTACCGCCCCCGTACGGCGGCACCCAAGTTCCCGCTGGCCGCCGCTCCGGCCAGCCGGCAGTGAGCAAGATCTGAGCAACTTCACTGATCCTGCTGTCTGACGCGTTCACGAAGCAGCAGCATCAGGGAACTTGCTCAGATCTTGATACCCGCAGACGCAGGCTCGGGGACAGGTCGAGCCGGTCGCGTGGATGATCCACACCAGTTCAGCGGTGTCGGGGCTTCCGCGCGACGGGATGCCCCGACATCGGCGATCTGGAGTCGATCAAGGCAGCGGCACCCTGACGACCGAAAACGTCAGCCTTACGAGACCGCGAAAATCCCCGCCACCCCCAGGATCACCATCACCAACACCGCTACCAGCGCCCCCCGTTCGCTCTCCACCGCCGGCTCGCGGTACTCGTTCACGGGGTTCGTCGTTTCGCGGGGCATGGTGTGGCCTCCTCGGCTGTGTCGCGTGCTCGTATGGCGTCTTCCAGGTCACCGGTCGGGCGGCCTGGCATGCGGACCCGCGTCGGGGGTCCTACCGTGAGGACGTTGTCGACCTCCCGGGAGGGCTGGACGTGCCGTTACAGGACTGGTTCCTCACCGCGCAGGAACGTGCCAACCCGGTCTCTGGGTTACCCGTTTGGACCAGGGGAAACCTCGCCGAGCCGTTGATTCACGGCGCGGCGTACTTCGACCGGCTGGTCGACGAGGTCGAGGCGTTGACCGCGGGCGACCATCTGTTCTTCACCGACTGGCGGGGTGACCCGGATCAGCGGCTGCGCCCGGACGGCCCCACCGTGGCGCAGATCTTCGCCCAGGCGGCCCAGCGCGGCGTGGTGGTCAAGGGCCTGATCTGGCGCTCACACCTGGACGTGCTGGCCTACAGCGAGGCGGAGAATCGCAACCTCAGCGAGACGGTCTCGGCGGCCGGCGGCGAGGTGCTGCTCGACCAGCGGGTCCGCCGGGGCGGCTCGCACCACCAGAAGCTGGTGGTGCTGCGGCACCTCGACGCCCCGGAGCGGGACATCGCCTTCGCCGGTGGCATCGACCTGTGCCACAGCCGCCGCGACGACGCCGCGCACGGGGGCGACCCCCAGCCGGTGCAGATGTCCTCCCGGTACGGCCCGAATCCGCCCTGGCACGATGTGCAGCTCGCGGTGCGCGGGCCGGTGGTCGGCGCGCTGGACACCGTGTTCCGGGAGCGCTGGACCGACCCGATGCCGCTGGACTCGGAGAACCCGATGGCGTACGCCCGGGACCGGCTGCGCGGCGCGGACCTGCGGCCGGACCCGCTGCCCGAGCAGCCCGCCGACCCGCCCGAGTGTGGGCCGCACCAGATCCAGGTGCTGCGCACCTACCCCGCCGTGCGGCCGCGCTACTCCTTTGCCCCGGACGGCGAGCGGACCGTGGCGCGGGGCTACACCAAGGCGGTACAGCGGGCCCGCCGCCTCATCTACCTGGAGGACCAGTACCTCTGGTCGACCGAGGTCGCGAACCTGTTCGCCCAGGCGTTGCGGGAGAACCCGGAGCTGCACCTGGTCGCGGTGGTGCCCCGGCACCCGGACGTGGACGGCCGGCTCGCCCTGCCACCCAACATGGTCGGCCGCGAGCAGGCACTGTCGCTGTGTGAACGCGCCGCCCCGGAGCGGGTGCACGTGTTCGACGTGGAGAACCACGCCGGCACACCCGTGTACGTCCACGCGAAGGTCTGCGTGGTCGACGACGTCTGGGCCAGCGTCGGCAGCGACAACTTCAACCGCCGCTCGTGGACCCACGACAGCGAGCTGTCCTGCGCCGTACTCGATGAGACGCGCGACGAGCGGACGCCCACGGACCCGGCGGGCCTCGGCGACGGAGCCCGGGCCTACACCCGGGACCTGCGGCTGCGGCTCTGGCGCGAGCACCTGGACCGCGACCCCGACGGCGCCGACGACGCCGACCTGCTCGACCCGGCCGACGCCGTCGCGGCCATCACGGCCGCGGCCGACAAACTGCAACAGTGGTACGACGACGGCCAGGTCGGCGAGCGTCCGCCCGGCCGCCTGCGCCCACACCGCCCCGAGCGGCTGCCCTGGTTCACGCGTGCCTGGGCACTGCCGGTGTACCGGCTGGTCTACGACCCGGACGGCAGGCCGCTGCGCGCGAGACTGGCCGGCACCTGGTGAGCCGGCCGGGCCGGTTCGGTCAGGCCGGCCGCGCCCGGGTGGACGGTCAGCCCTCCCGGGTACGCGAACGACGAGCGCGGTGAGAAGTAGCCGAACCCGATGATCAGCGGGTTGGCGGGGCGCAGCGCGTACATCGGGTGCCGGGGTTGCAGGAACTCCACCGACTCGATCTCGAACGGCGTGACGGGCTCGGCCACGTACGGGTAGACCGAGCTGAGCAGTTGACCGTCGCGCTGGGTGAAGTAGCGGTGGTGCCCGCTGCTGATCACGTGCCCGGTCTGCCCGACCCGACACCGGGCGCGGATCAGGGGCACTCCGTCCGCCTCGGTCTCGGATTGCAGCGCCTCACCGTTCAACTGGATCGTGGTCCGGCCGGCCAGCACCGGAGCGCCCCGCGCGGTGGCGTACTCGCGCACGACCCGGCTGGAGGCCACGTAGTGGGTCCACCAGCCGCCGGGGCTGAGCCCGCCGGGGGCGTCCACGCCGGCCAGCGAGACGCCGAGGTACGTCAACGAGTACGCGCCGAAGCCGGAGGTCTGGGTCTCGTCCTCGACGACGTACTGGTTGAGGAACACCTGTCGGTCGGCACGGGGGCGCAGCCCGGCGGGGACCAGGGCGGCGACCGCCTCGGGATCCGCCGGCAACCAGCTGAAGTAGAGGGTGTGACTGTTCACGACGAGCTGGGGAGCGGTTGGATCGAGCATGGTGCCTCCGAACCGGGTGTCTACTCCGCGACGCTACGGCCGGTCCCGCCGACGGGACAACGACGGATAGTCGACACTGCTGCCCAGTTGTCGGATTTCATGTTGACCGGTCGGTGGAGGCTCCCGGTCCGACCGGTCGGCCCCACGGGGATGACCGGGTGCCGCAACATCCGCCGCCGAAACGGGTAAGAGACCTCACAACCTGCACGATCGTCGCCACTTATGGGCGTTTTGTTGCTCAACACACCTTAAGTACATCAACCTTTCGGCTAGATTTCCGGGAGCCGATCAGGTTAAGGTGACTCCCGAACGGCCCAACTGAAGCTAAACCAAAGCGTCACCTTCTTTTTGTCCGCGGACGAGGTGCAGGGAGGACCACCATGACCGCGTCAACGATCACCGAGCAGGCGAGCAGCACGACAGCCGAGCAGACCAGCACCACCAAGCTGGACCCGCGGGCGCTCACCGACAGCGCCGCCGATCTCCTGAACGCCATGGCCGCACTGCCCGCCAACCACCCGTCGCGCGCCGCCCTTCGCGACCGGGCGATCGAGGCCTGGCTGCCGCTGGCCAACCACCTCGCGCACCGCTACAGCGGGCGGGGCGAGCCGACCGACGACCTGGCGCAGACCGCCGCCGTCGGCCTGATCAAGGCCATCGACAAGTTCGACCCGTCGCGCGGCGTCGACTTCGCCGGTTACGCGATCCCCACCATCATCGGCGAGCTCAAGCGCCACTTCCGCGACCGCACCTGGGACATCCGCGTACCGCGTCGCCTCCAGGAGCTGCGGCTCGCCATCTCCGACGCCAACAGCTCGCTGCTGCAGACCCTCGGGCGTTCGCCGACGGTCGCCGACATCGCCGCCCACCTCAAGCTCACCGAGGAAGAGGTCCTGGAAGGTCTGGAAGGCGCCCGCGCGTACAACGCGGTGTCGCTGTCCACCCCGACCGGCGACGGCGACCGGGCCACCGAGCTGGGCGACATGCTCGGCGGCGAGGACAACGAGTTCGAGCTGGCCGAGCTGCGGGTCGCCCTCGGCCCGGCGCTCGCCACGCTCGACGAGCGGGAGCAGAAGATCCTGACCCTGCGGTTCTACGGCAACCTGACCCAGTCGCAGATCGCCGACCAGATCGGCGTCTCGCAGATGCACGTCTCCCGGCTGCTCGCTCGGGCGCTGACCAAGCTCCGGGGTCAGCTCGACGGCACCTACTAGGAACTTCACGGTCGAGGGCCGGGCCAGCGTCGCCCCGGTCCTCGATCGTGTGAACACCGGCCGGGTCGCTTCCCTTCGGGGCGGCGGCCCGGCCGTTCGCGTTGGTGGCCGGCCCGCCGGGGGTCGCGCCGGGCGGTGCGAGACTGGGCCGTGCTCTCCGACGTGACCCTGGACCTGCCGGTCCGCCCCACCCTGCCGGCGATGCTCACCGCGCTCGACGCGGCCGGCGCGGCGGTCCTGGTCGCCCCGCCGGGCACCGGCAAGACCACCCTCGCACCGCTGGCGGTGGCCGACCGGGTCGACGGCCGGGTGGTGATCGCCCAGCCCCGCCGGGTGGCAGCCCGCGCCGCGGCTCGGCGGATGGCCGACCTGCTCGGCGAGCGCGTCGGCGACCGGGTCGGTTACGCCGTACGCGGCGAACGGCGGGTCTCCCCGGCCACCCGGATCGAGGTGGTCACCACCGGCCTGCTGGTGCGCCGGCTGCACCACGACCCGGAGCTGCCCGGCACGGGCGCGGTGCTGCTCGACGAGTGCCACGAGCGGCAGCTCGACGCCGACCTGGCGCTGGCCTTCACGGTGGAGGCCCGGGCCACGCTCCGGCCCGACCTGTGGCTCCTCGCCATGTCCGCCACGCCGGACACCGACCGCTTCGCCGCGCTGCTCGGCGGGACCGCCCCGGCCCCGGTGGTCCGGGCCGAGTCGGCGCTGCACCCGGTGCGGCGAATCTGGACGCCGCCACCACGACCGGTCGCGCCGCCCGGGGCGGGCCCGGTCGACCGCGCCCTGCTCGACCATGTGGCCTCCACCGTCCGGCGGGCGCTGCGCGAGCAGGACGGCGACGTGCTGGTCTTCCTGCCCGGGGCCGGTGAGATCGCGGCGGTCGCCGGACGGCTCGCCGACCTGCGGGACACCGTCACGCTGCTGCCGTTGCACGGCCGCCAGCGCGGGGCCGAGCAGGACGCGGCGCTGCGCCCCCGGACCGACGACCGGCGTCGCGTGGTGCTGTCCACCGCGCTGGCCGAGACCAGCCTCACCGTGCCGGGCGTACGGACGGTGGTGGACGCCGGACTGTCCCGGGTGCCCCGCATCGACCTGGCCCGTGGACTGGGCGCGTTGGTCACGGTGCCGGTCTCCCGGGCCGCCGCCACCCAGCGGGCCGGTCGAGCCGGCCGCGAGGCGCCGGGGCACGTCTACCGCTGCTGGTCGGAAGCCACCCACGAGCGGCTGCCCGCCCGGCCGGAGCCGGAGATCGCCACCGCCGACCTGACCGGGTTCGCGTTGGAGCTGGCCGCCTGGGGCAGCCCGGACGGTGTCGGTCTGGCGCTGCCCGACGCGCCACCGGCCGCGGCGATGACTGTCGCCCGGGACACCCTCGAAACGCTCGGCGCGGTCGACGCGACCGGTCGGATCACCGGGCGGGGACGAGCCATCGCCTCCGCCGGGGCCCACCCACGGCTGGCCCGGGCGCTGCTGGACGCCGCCGACCGGGTCGGCGCCGACCGCGCGGCCGAGGTGGTCGCCCTCCTCGCCGAGGAGAGCGCGGCCGGCCCGGGCGACGACCTGGTGGCCGGCTGGCGTCGGTTGCGCGCCGGGGTCGACGCGGGCGCCACCGCCCGTTGGCGCGCCGAGGTACGCCGCCTACGCGCCGCGCTGCCCGCTGCCTCGACCGACGAGAAGCGCGTCGGTCCCGGGCGTACCCAGGCAACCGCCCCGCCCGGCACCGCAGCACAGGCCGGCACCGCAGCACAGGCCGGCACCGCAGCACAGGCCGGCACCGCCGCGCCCCCTCGATCTGACGCATCCGCTGACCGCGACCGGCTGACCGACGATCTCGCCGCCGGGCTGGTCGTCGGTCTGGCGTACCCCGAGCGGTTGGCCCGGGTGCGGCGGCCGGGCGGATCGTCGTACCTCATGACTGGCGGGACCGCCGCGGAGCTGGCGGCCGGGTCTCAGCTGGCCGGTGCCGACTGGCTCGCGGTGGCGGTCGCGGACCGTCGTCCCGGCGCGCCCTCGGCGCGGATCCGCCGCGCCACGGGCCTGGACGAGGCGACCGCCCGGGAGGCGGCGGGGCCCCTGCTGTCCACGCGCCGGGAGGTGGGCTGGTCCGACGGGGACGTGGTGGCCCGGGAGGTGACCCGACTGGGCGCGATCGAGCTGGTGGCACGGCGGCTGGACCGCCCGGACCGGGCGGAGATCACCGAGGCCCTGCTCACCGGCCTGCGTCAGGAGGGGCTGGGGCTGCTGCCGTGGACGCCGGCGGCGCGGGCGCTGCGCGAGCGGATGGCGTTCTGCCGGCGGCACCTCGACGCCGAGTGGCCGGACGTCGACGACGAGGCGCTGCTCGCCGCCGCGCCGACGTGGCTGGGGCCGGAGCTGGCCGCCGCCCGACGGCGTGCCGACCTGAACCGGATCGACGTGACCTCGGCGCTGCGTCGACTGCTGCCCTGGGCGCAGGCCGCGCGGCTGGACGAGCTGGCGCCCGAGCGCATCGAGGTGCCCAGCGGCTCTCGCATCCGGGTGGACTACGCCGACCCGGCCGCGCCGGTGCTCGCGGTCAAGCTTCAGGAGACGTTCGGCTGGCCGGCGGCCCCGCGCATCGCCGGTGGCCGGGTGCCGGTGCTGCTGCACCTGCTCTCCCCCGCCGGGCGGCCGGTGGCGGTCACCGCGGACCTCGCGTCGTTCTGGCGTACCGGCTATCCGCAGGTCCGCGCCGAGCTGCGCGGCCGCTATCCCCGCCATCCGTGGCCCGAGGACCCGGACACGGCGACGCCCACCCGCCGCGCGGCGCCGCGCCGGCGCTGAGAAGGGGCTACTCCTCGACGACGTCGGCCACCACGACGGTGACATTGTCCGGAGCGCCCGCGTGCAGCGCCAGGTCGATCAGCTTGCCGGCGCAGGCGGACCGGTCGGGATAGGCGGCGAGCACCTCGGCCAGGGTGTCCGGGCGGACGACATTGGAGAGGCCGTCGCTGCACAGCAGCCACCGGTCGCCGGCGCGGGGCACCATCGTCGCGTACGACGGGGAGACGTCCTCGCCCTGCAACGCCTGGGTGACGACGGCCCGGCGCGGGTGGCTGCTGGCCTGGTCCGGGGTGATCACGCCCTGGTCGACGAGCATCTGCACGAAGGTGTCGTCGCGAGTGATCTGCTTGAGCACGCCCTCGCGGAAGAGGTAGGCCCGCGAGTCACCGACGTGGGCGAGGGCGAGGCAGCTACCGGTACGGGCGAAGAGCAGGGCGGTCAACGTCGTGCCCATGCCCTGGCGCTCGGGGTCGTCGACGACCGCCTGCCGAATGCGAGAGGTGGCCAGCGCGATGCCGTCCTGGAGGGCGGCCACCAGGGCGTCCTCGGGTGTCTCCACGTCCAGCGGGGCGACCGCGTCGATGGTGAGCGAGCTGGCGAGGTCACCGGCGGCCATTCCGCCCATGCCGTCGGCGACGGCGACGAGCCAGGTGCCGGCGTGCAGGGCGTCCTGGTTTCCGCTGCGGATCAGCCCACGGTCGCTCGTTCCCACGGAACGCAGCTTCAGGGTCATGGGAGGCAGCCTGCCAGGAGAAGGGCGCAGTTGTCTCTAGGAGATCAGGACGACGGCGCGTGGCGCGGCCAATCTCACGTCTCGCATTCCGACGCCTCGCGCGCCGCCGCCCTCGTCGGACGGCAGATCCCATCCAGTCGGATCAATTGACAGGACGAACCACCACTGGAAACATCGAGCTTCGACCTGGGAGCGCTCCCAGGTTGCCACCGCCACCTGCCTCACCTCCCGTCCCGGAAGGACTACCCCGTGACGCCATCCAAACGTCGCCTCCTCCTGGCTGCGGCGACCACTCTGGCCCTCACCGGCGCGGGCGCCGGAGCGGCCTACGCCGACCCTCCACCGGACGCCCCCGAACAGATCGACAACGGGGACTTCAGCGCGGGCGTGAGCCCGTGGTTCTCCTACGGCACCGACTCGCTCGGGGTCACCGACGGCCAGCTCTGCGCCGCCGTCCCCGGTGGACTCGCCAACCCGTGGGACGCCGGCATCGGCCAGGACGGCGTGCCGCTGATCGCCGGCGCCGAGTACACGCTCGGCTTCGACATCACCGCCACGCCCGGCACCGCCGTCAAGGCCGTGCTCCAGCTCGGCAGCGCCCCGTACACCACGTACGCGGCCGTGGACGCCGCCGCCACCGGCACCGTCCAGCGCGTCGAGTCGACCTTCACCGTCCCGGACGACAACCAGAACGCCCAGCTCATCTTCCAGGTCGGTGGCAGCGCGCAGGCGCAGACCATCTGCCTCGACGACGTGTCGCTGCGCGGCGGCGAGCCCCCCGCGCCGTACGAGCCGGACACCGGGCCCCGCGTCCGCGTCAACCAGGTCGGCTACCTGCCGGGCGGGCCGAAGAACGCCACGGTGGTCACCGAGGCGACCACGCCGCTGCCCTGGCAGCTCCGCTCGGCCGCCGGCGTGGTCCTGGCCAGTGGCACCACCACCACGCGGGGCGTGGACGCCGCCTCCGGGCAGAACGTGCAGACCGTCGACTTCTCCAGCTACCGCACCCCGGGCGCGGGGCTGACGCTCACCGTCGACGGCGAGACCAGCCACCCGTTCGACATCTCCGGCACCCTCTACAAGCAACTGCGCTCCGACGCGCTCCAGTTCTTCTACGCCCAGCGCAGCGGCATCGCCATCGACGGTGACCTGATCGGCGACGAGTACGCCCGCCCCGCCGGTCACCTCGGCGTCGCGCCCAACCAGGGCGACACCAGCGTGCCCTGCCAGCCGGGCGTCTGCGACTACTCCCTCGACGTGCGCGGCGGCTGGTACGACGCCGGCGACCACGGCAAGTACGTGGTCAACGGCGGCATCGCGACCTACCAGCTCCTGAACACCTTCGAGCGGACCAAGACGGCGGCCACCGCCAACGGCGGCGCCGCGCTGGCCGACAGCACCCTGCGCGTGCCGGAGCGTGGCAACGGCGTCCCGGACATCCTGGACGAGGCCCGCTGGGAGCTGGAGTTCCTGCTGCGCATGCAGGTGCCGGCCGGCAAGCCGCTCGCCGGCATGGTCCACCACAAGATCCACGACAAGAACTGGACCGGCCTGCCGCTCGCCCCGCAGGACGACCCGCAGCCGCGTGAGCTGCACCCGCCGTCGACCGCGGCCACCCTCAACATGGCCGCGACCGCCGCCCAGTGCGCGCGACTCTTCGCCCCGTACGACGCGGCGTTCGCGTCCCGCTGCGGCACCGCCGCGAAGACGGCCTACGCCGCCGCGAAGGCACACCCCGCGGTGTACGCCAGCCCGACCGACGGCACCGGCGGCGGCGCGTACGACGACTCGAACGTCACCGACGAGTTCTACTGGGCGGCTGTCGAGCTGTACCTCACCACCGGCGCGCAGACCTACCTGACCGACCTGACCGCGTCGCCGCACCACACCGGCAACGTGTTCGAACCGCGCGGCTTCGGCTGGCAGAGCGTCGCCGCGCTGGGTCGCCTCGACCTGGCCACCGTGCCGAACGGGCTGCCCGCCGCCGACCTGACCCGGATCCGGGCCTCGGTCACCACCGCCGCCGACGCGTACCTCGCCGAGCTGCGCCGGCAGGCGTACGGGCTGCCGATGCCCGGGGACGCCGACAGCTACTTCTGGGGCGCGAACAGCAGCATCATCAACAACGCGGTCGTCCTGGCCACGGCCTTCGACCTGACCCGCGACGCCCGTTACCGCGACGGCGCCGTGCAGGCGATGGACTACATCCTCGGCCGCAACGCCCTGAACATCTCCTACGTCACCGGCTGGGGCGAGCACGCCGCGCAGAACCAGCACAGCCGGATCTTCGGCCACCAACTCGACGCCACCCTGCCCCGGCCGCCCGCCGGCTCGCTCGCCGGTGGCGCGAACGCGGCGTTGCAGGACCCGTTCGTGGCGCAGCTTCTCGCCGGCTGCAAGCCGATGTTCTGCTACGTCGACGACATCAACTCGTACTCGACGAACGAGGTGGCGATCAACTGGAACTCGGCGCTGACCTGGATCTCCTCGTTCCTGGCCGACCAGGGCGACGCCGGCGCGGTTCCGGCCGTCACCTGCTCGGTGAACTACGCCAACTACGGCGCCTGGCAGGGCAACACCGGGTTCACCGCGCAGTTGACCATCCGCAACACCGGGTCCACGGCCGTCAACGGCTGGACCGCCCGGTTCGCGTTCACCGGTGACCAGCGCGTCCGGGAGGCCTGGCTGGCGAAGGTCACCCAGTCCGGCGCGACGGTCACGGCGAAGAACGAGTCGTACAACGCCAAGATCGCTCCTGGCGGCACGGTGACGTTCGGCTTCAACGCGACGACCAACGGCGGCGCCAACCCCAGCCCGGGGCTGGTCACCGTCAACGGGAACGCCTGCGCGCTGTCCTGACCGCGACCCCTGGTGGCCGCCCTCCCCCCGTGGGCGGCCACCAGGACCACCCGTTCGCCATCACGAGTCCAGCACCAGGCGGAGGGCACGCTCGCCGATGCCGCGCATCAGGGGGTTGTCCTCCGAGTGCGTCAGGAACACCAGCGACAGAGCGAGAGCCCACCCACGCGCCCTCTGCCAGGTCCCGTCGTCCGCACGGCCGTACGCCTGGCGAAGAGCAGCACGCTGCTCGGCCGTGAACAGCATCCAGGCCACGGACAGATCGGTCGCGGGATCACCCGAGGTGATGTCCCCGAAGTCGATCACAGCGCTGATCCGGCCCTGATCGACGAGGATGTTGGCGGGGTGAAGGTCCCCGTGCAGCCACAGCGGCGGACCCTCCCAAACGGGTGCGGCGACAGCCACCTCCCAGATCCGCAGCGCGGCGGCACGATCGGTCGGATCGACGTGCGCGAGCCCGTTCAGCACCCCCGAGGCGCGGCCGGCCAGAGGAATCCCGCGTAACGGGTTGACGGGCGCCTCCGGAGGAGCCGGGATGTGCAGCGCGTCCAGGAAACCGCCGAGCGTCGCCGCCGCCGCCCAGGGATCGCCGGGCGCGGACAGCGCCACGATCCGGCCCGGGAAGAACGGCACGACACTCCACGACCAGGGGTACCGGGTCGTCGGCCGACCGACACGCAGCGGCGCCGGCACCGGTAACGGCAGGCGGCCGGCCAGCTCCGGCAGCCACCGCTGCTCGTGCGCGATGAGCTCGGCGGCAATGACGCGGCGCGGCAACCGGACCAGCAACTCCTCGCCGAGCCGGCACACCAGGTTGTCCCAGCCGTTGGTGAGAATCTCGACCGGCAGGTCCGCCAGATCGGGGTGCTGCTCACCGAGCAGACCGCGCACCAGTTCGACAGAGACGGGAACCTCCGCGGCTGGCATCCTCCGGACGGTCACAGCGAAACCCTACGACCGCGCCCCGCCCGGCTGTTCGGCTCGGCTGTTGTGTGCGGCGATCAGGTCCGGCAGCTCGTGCAGCGAGTCGATGCGGAACAGGCACCGGTCGGCCACGGACGGCAGGTCGAGGATGTGCCCCCACGGCGAGCGCCGGATCAGGCACGTCTTCATCCCCGCCTCCTGAGCCGGACGGGCGTCGTTGTCGGGTCGGTCGCCGACGTACAGGATCGACGACGGATCGCCGCCGCCCTCGGCCACGACCCGCTCGAAGAAGGCCGGTGCCGGCTTCGCCACGCCCCATCCGTACGACGTGCCGACCACGTCCACGTCGAGGTCGAGAGAGCGAAGGGTCGCCTCGGCGTGGGCCGGCTGGTTACCGGCCAGGCCCACCAGCAGACCCTGGTCACGAAGGGCGGTCAGACACCCACGCGCGTCCGGGTAGAGGTCGTCCGCGTCGAACGCTTCCGGCTGGCCGGCGGCGGCTCGACGGGCAAGCTCGACCTCCAGGTCGAAGTCGGGCCGGAAGGCACGGAACGTCTCCCGGTAGTCCAGGCCCCTCGCGACGACCGCGCCGAAGACCGCCGAGAACGTGTGTCGTGGGACGCCGAGCCAGTCGGCCCAGGCGGCGAACTCGCGGGACTCGTCGAGAATCACCCCGCCGACATCGAAGAAGACCGCATTGATCAACCTGTGTCTCCCGTCCCGCTCCGGCCGTCGGTGAGCATAGGTGGCAGGTTCGACGCCCGATGCCCCGTCCCGCGCCGCGCGGGTAAACCCGGTTGGCCGGGTTCGCCCCGTCGGCCATCGTGAGAGCGGTGGACCGCGGTGAACTGACCGACGCCGAGCGTCGGGTGTGGGGGGAGCTTCCAGAGGGAGCGCGGGCCGCGCTGGCCGGTCTCTCCGGCGCGAACCTGCGTACTCTGCTGTTGGGCGTGGCCCGCGACCGCGCGGCGTCAGTACGCCCTCCGGAGGTGGTACGCCGCTGGCGCGAGGATCGCTTCGTCCGTCCGGCCACCGTGGACCCTCGCGTGCTCGCACGGGTGGAGGCACGGATGTGGCACCTGCTGCCCGCCGACGTATCCGGAGTGGAGCTCTCGCCGGTCGTACCGGTGGGCACCTGCACGGCGGTCGCGCCCGGCAGCCAGAACAGGATCGTCACCACGATGCGCGCCAGCGAGGTGCTGAGCGACCCCACCAACGCGCTCGCGATCGAGGCGTCCGTGCGTCGCCGCCAACAGGGCGAGGTGCATCTCGCGGCCGCCCATCGCGTGCTGCGGGCGCAGGACTTCGGCGGCGGCGCATCGGCGCACTTCCGTCTCTTCGCCCTGGTGTCCAGCGCGCGGGACGTCGGTTCGGGGGTCACGCAGGCACGTCTGCTGATCCGTCATCTCACCTACTGGCAGACCGTCCTCGCCGACCTGTTGCCGGCGGCGGCGCCCCAGTTGCACGTCACGGCCCTCGACGACCACGTCATCCGCGAACGGCTGGCCGACAGCGTTCGACCGGTCCTGGCCCGGGGGCCGGTGCCGCTGGTGGACGAGCCGGACCGCACGCGTGGTCGCGGCTACTACACCGGCTGCGCCCTGCGGATCACCGTCCGGAACGGCGATCTGGAGATCGGCGATGGCGGGCTCACCGATTGGACCGCCCGCCTCAGCGGCGACGCCAAGGAACGCTGCCTCATCTCCTGCCTCGCTACGGAACGCCTGGCCGACTGCCTCGACGACTGATCCGCCAAACCATGCGGTGGGGCGTCGCCCGCTCAGCGGGCGGCCTTTTGACCGGCACCACAAGATGGTTCGCCGTCACCGCGTTCAGTCCCGGAATTTGTCGTACACCTGTTCTAGCCTTAGTCCATGTTGGAGGGCTTGGCGCAGGCGGAGGCGGCGGTCGCCGACTGCCTCGACGCCGTGGTCTGGGCCCTCCCCGAGCACGATCTCGTCGCGGCCCTCGACGCCGCGCACCGGCTCGCGCAGCGCCTGGCGGCCGTGCAACTGGCGCTGGTGCGTGAGGTGGACGGTCGGGGCACGGCCCGGGCGCAGGGCGCGTCGTCGACGGCGGTGTGGTTGCGCGATCGGCTGCGGCTCGACGGTTGCGCCACGCGCCGACTGGTCGATCTCGCCGGGGCGCTCGATGCGGGAGCGCCCGGGGTGCGCGCTGCGCTGGCCGAGGGAGACATCACCGTCGAGCAGGCGCGGGTCATCGGCGAGACCGTCCAGACGGTGCACACGGCCGCCGGCGCCGAGGCGGCCGACAAGGCGGTCGGCGTCCTCATCGGGTGGGCCGGGCAGTTCGATCCGACCCTGCTGCGCAAGCTGGGCACCCGGGTCCTCGACCACGTGGCCCCCGAGCTTGCCGAAGCCGCCGCCCGGGCGGCGTTGGACGCCGAGGCGCGCCGGGCCGACCGCGACCGTCATGTCACGCTCTCCGAGCTCCGCGACGGCCGGCTGCGGCTCTCCGGTCACCTGGACGCCGAGGCGGCCGGCCTGCTGCGTGCCGCCCTCGACCCACTGACCGCGTCGTCCGGTCCGGACGACCCGCGCTGCCCCGGGCAACGCCGGCACGACGCGCTCGCCGACCTGTGCCGGCTCGCGCTCCGCACCGGCGAACTGCCCGACCACGGCGGGGAGCCGGCCCAGATCGTGGTGACCACCAGCTTCGACGTGCTGGCCCGGCAGCTCGATACCGGCACCCCTCGACACCGGCCCACAGCTCACCCCGGAAACGGTCCGTCGCCTCGCCTGCGACGCCGCCATCCTGCCCGCCGTCCTCGGCAGCGCCGGCCAGACACTCGACGTCGGCCGGCAACGCCGACTCGTCACCGGTCCCCTGCGCCGCGCTTTGGTCCTACGCGACCGCGGCTGCGCCTTCCCCGGCTGCGACCGACCACCCCGCTGGTGCGACGCCCACCACATCCACCACTGGGCCGACGGCGGCGACACCAGCCTGACCAACTCCGTGCTCCTCTGCGGCCACCACCACCGCCACCTCCACCACGGCGAGTGGACGGTCCGACTCGGCGGCGGCGTCCACCCCGAATTCGTCCCGCCGGCCTGGCTCGACCCGGACCAGCTCCCCCGCCGCAACCACTACCACCGGCGGACGTAAGCACCCTGGGTCTGCCCGGATACGAGCGCAAGCCATGGACCCGGAGGGCAGGCCGGCGAGACCGGAACCGCGCTCGGCCGGCAGTGGGTTCCGGCCGGATGTAGCAGGATGCGGGGCATGACCGATCAGTCGACCATCACCATTCGTCGCGGCGGCCCGGCTGACGCCGAGGCCGTGTTGCGGCTGCTCGACGTCGCTACCGCCTGGCTCGTCGAGCGCGGGCGGACCGGCCAGTGGGGCACGCGGCCGCCGTCCACCGATCCCGGCCAGATCGCCCGCGCCGAGGAGTGGGCCGCCAGCGGCGACCTGCACCTGGCGATGCGGGGCGACCAGCCGGTCGGTGCGCTGGTGGTGGGCGCCGCCACCGAGCACGTGCCCCCGGCCACCGAGCCGGAGCTGTACGTCCGGCTGCTCGTCACCGACCGGGCGTACGCCGGTCTGGGCATCGGGGCCCGGCTGCTGGACCACGCCGCCGGCCTGGCTCGGGAACGAGGGCTGGGGCTGTTGCGGGTGGACTGCTACGGCGGCGACGACCGGGCGCTCGTCCGGTTCTACGAGGGCTGTGGCTTCACCCCGACCGAACCGTTCACGGTGGTCCGGCCGGGGCGTGAGCCGTGGCCGGGGCAGTTGCTCGTGCGCCGGCTCGGCTGAACGTCAGCCGATCTCCTCGTCGACGAAGCACCACCGCCAGGCCTCGCCCGGCTGCGCCGAGCGGATCACCGGGTGACCGGTGGACGCGAAGTGCTTGCTCGCGTGCTGGTTCGGCGACGAGTCACAGCAGCCGACCTGCCCGCAGCTCAGGCAGGTACGCAGGTGCACCCAGTAGGTGTTGCCGATGGCGACGCAGTCGGCGCACTCGTCGGGGGTACGGGGCTCGGCGGTGCCGGCCTCGGTCAGGTGCTGACAGCTCACTGGTCCACCTCCTGCCGCAGCAGCGACTCTTCCAGGTCCAGGTCACGGTAGGCCTGCACCAGTACCTCCTCAGGAATCCGACCGGAATCCCGGGCAGCCCGGAAGACGTCACGCTCGGCGTCGATCATTTCTTGTCGCAGCCGACCGTACGCCTGCGAGGGGGTTTCCCGCTCGTCGCCGCCGAGCCGTTCCCAGGCCATGTTGGTGCGGTCCTCGAGCACCCGGCGCAGCCGGTCGACGACCGGCGCCGGAGCGCTGTCGGCCAGTTCCTCCAGGCGGTCCCGCGCTGCCCTGCTGGCCTGCTGCTGCACCCCGGCCGCGGACAGGGCGTCCTGTACCGGGTCGTCCTGCGGCAGGTTCAGGCGGCGCGCGACCATCGGGAGAGTGGCGCCCTGGCCGACCAACGTGACCACGATCACCGCGAAGGCCAGCCAGATGAACAGGGCCCGCGGGTACGGCTCGTCCTCGGCGAGCGTCAGCGGCAGGGCCAGGGCGGCGGCGAGCGTCACCACGCCCCGCATCCCGGCCCAGCCGATGATGATCGGGAACTTCGGGGAGGGGGCCGCGTCCCGGCGGCGGATGCGGGGAACCAGCCGGGCCAGGTAGGTGGCCGGGAAGAGCCAGACGAAACGGGTCAGGAAGACGGTGGCCAACACCGCCACGGTGATCAGGACGAGGGAGCCGACCGGCTCGTCGAGGTCCCGCAGCACGTCCCGCAGTTGCAGCCCGACCAGGAGGAAGACCAGCCCTTCGAGCAGGAACCGCACCAGCCGCCAGAACGCACCGGTCTGCAACCGGGACGCCGCCGACAGCAGTTGCGGCAGCTTGTGGCCGAGGGCCAGGCCGGTGACGACCACGGCGACCACACCGGAGGCGTGCACGTGCTCGGCCGTGAACACCACCGCGAACGGGATGATCAACGACAGCGCGTTGTCCAGCAGCGGGTCGCTGATCCGCCGGTGCACGAAGCCGAAGACCACCGCCCCGAGGGCACCGATCAGGATGCCGCCGCCGGTCGCGCGCAGCACCTCGACGGCCACGTCCGCCGTACCGACGGTCGTACCGATGGTGGCCATGGTCGCGACCCGCAGCAGCACCAGCGCGGTGGCGTCGTTGACCAGGCTCTCCCCCTCCAGGATGGTGACCACCCGGCGGGGCAGCCCGACGCGGCGGGCGACCGCGGTGGCGGCCACCGCGTCCGGCGGCGCGACCACCGCGCCGAGGGCCAGGCAGATCGCGAACGGCACCTGCGGCAGCAGCAGGTGCAGCACGACGCCCACCGCGAAGGCGGTGAACAGCACGAGACCCACGGCGAGCAGCAGGATCGGCCGGATGTTGTTCTTGAACGCGGGCACCGACGTCTCCAGCGCCGCGACGTACAGCAGCGGCGGCAGGATGCCGATCAGCACCAGCTCCGGCTCAAGGTGGATCTGCGGGAAGCCCGGGACATAGGACAGGGCCAATCCGAGTACGACAAGCAGGATCGGCGCGAGCAGGCCGAGCCGGCGGGCCAGCGCCGCGCCCAGGGTGGCGATCGCCAGGAAGACGACGACCGGAAACAGGCTTTCCATGGGGTACGAGCCTAGGGGTCGCGTCGTCGACGCCCGATCAGCCGGCCGGGCGCAACTTCGGCAGCACCTCGGCGCCGAACGCGTCGATGAACCCGCGCTGCTCCTGACCGACGTGGTGCAGGGCGATCTGGTCGAAGCCGAGCGCCACGTACTCCTCCAGCCAGCCGACGTGCCGGCCCAGATCGGCCGAGACGTTCACCACCTCGGCGACCCGCTCGGGCGGCACGTCGGCGGAGACCACGTCGAAGTGCTCCACGGTCTCCAGGTCCCAGCAGACCGGCGGGGCGAAGACGTTGCTGCGCCACTGGTCGTACGCGATCGCCTCGGCCTGCGCCTGCTCCTGCGCCCAGGAGACGTGCACCTGGAGGTGCAACGGTCCACGGCCACCGGCGTCCCGGTACGCGTCGATCATCGCGCGCAGGTGCTCCACGGGCGCGTTCACGGTGATCAGGCCGTCGGCCCACTCGGCGCACCAGCGGGCGGTCGCCACGCTGACGGCGGCTCCGACCAGCGCGGGCGGCTCCTCGGGGCGGGTCCACAGCCGGGCCCGGTCCACCCGGACGAGGCCGTCGTGGCTGACCTCCTCGCCGGCCAGCAGCGCCCTGATCACGTCCACGCACTCGCGCAGCCGGGCGGAGCGGACGTCCTTGCGCGGCCACGCGTCGCCGGTGATGTGCTCGTTGCTGGCTTCGCCGGTGCCCAGGGCCGCCCAGAACCGGCCCGGGTACATCGCGCCGAGGGTGCCGATCGCCTGCGCGATGATCGCCGGGTGGTACCGCTGGCCGGGCGCGTTGACGACGCCGAACGGCATGCCCGTGGCCTGTAGGGCGGCGCCGAGCCAGGACCAGGCGAAGCCGGATTCGCCCTGCCGTTCGCTCCACGGGGAGAAGTGGTCGGAGCACATGGCGGCGTCGAAGCCGGCCCGCTCGGCGTGCATCACCGCTTCCAGCAGGGCGCGGGGGTTGATCTGCTCGTGGGAGGCGTGGAACCCGAACGTCGTCATGGGCGCACCTCCTACCCACGACGACGTCCGGTGATGCGTGCTACTCGGCGTGCGCGCCCGCGCCGGCCGACGCCGCCCCCTCGCCCACCCACACCGTCTTGATGTTGCAGAACTCCCGCATGCCCAGCTCGGACAGCTCCCGCCCGTAGCCGGAGTTCTTCACGCCGCCGAAGGGCAGCTCCGGGTACGAGGTGGTCATGCCGTTGACGAACACGTTGCCGGCGTCCAGGTCGGTGGCGAAGCGCTCCTGCTCGGCCGTGTCCCTGGTCCAGGCGTTCGACCCGAGACCGAAGCTCGTGCCGTTGGCCACCTCGATGGCCTCGTCGTAGGACGACACCCGGTACAGGCCGGCGACCGGCCCGAACACCTCCTCGGACCACATCCGCATCTGCGGCGTCAGATCCGTGACGACCGTCGGCGGATAGAACCATCCGTCGCCGGTGGGCAGCTCACCGCCGCAGAGCACGGTCGCGCCCTTGTCCACCGCGTCGCGTACCTGGGCGTGCACCTCGTCGCGGCCGCGCTCGCTGGCCAGCGGCCCCACGTCGGTGTCCGCGTCCATGGGGTCGCCGACGCGCAGCGCGGCCATGTTCGCGGCGAACTTCTCGGCGAACGCGTCGAAGACGTCGGTGTGCACGATGAAGCGCTTGGCGGCGATGCAGGACTGGCCGTTGTTCTGGCAGCGGGCGGTGGTGGCCACCTCGGCGGCGCGGTCCAGGTCCGCCGAGGGCATCACCACGAACGGGTCGCTGCCGCCCAGCTCCAACACCGTCTTCTTCAGCTCCCGACCGGCGATCTGCGCGATCGACCGTCCGGCAGCCTCGCTGCCGGTGAGGGTCGCGGCGCGTACCCGGGGGTCGGCGAGAATGCGCTCGACGGCGTCGGAACCGACCAGCAGGGTGGTGAACGCGCCCTCCGGGAAGCCGGCGCGGCGGAACACGTCCTCCAGCAGCAGCGCGGTCTGCGGCACGTTCGAGGCGTGCTTGAGCAGGCCGGTGTTGCCGGCCATCAGCGCCGGGGCGGCGAAGCGCATCACCTGCCAGAGCGGGAAGTTCCACGGCATCACCGCGAGCACGACGCCGATCGGCTGGTAGCGGATGAACGCCCGGGTCGCCTTCACGGCGGCGGCGTCGGCCGGCTCGTCGGCGAGGAACGCCGGGGCCTTGTCGGCGTAGAAGCGGGCGGCCGTGGCGCACTTGGTCACCTCGGCCTGGGCGGCGGCGTACGTCTTGCCCATCTCCGTGGTCATGATCCGGGCGATCTCGTCCCGCTCGGCGTCGAGGAGGTCGGCGGCGGCGTTCATCCACCGGGCGCGCTCGTCGACGCCTGTGCCGCGCAGTTGCCGGTACGCGAGATCGGTGCGCTCGATGGCGGCGTCGATCTGTTCGGTGGACATCGCCTCGTAGGTCTTGAGCACCTGACCGGTGGCGGGGTTGGTGGTGGCGATGTGCGGCATCTTGTTCTCCTGTCACTCGAACAGCGAGTGTCGTACGCCCGGCTCCTCGCGGCGGCGGGCGGCGCGGCGGCGTTGGATCACGACCAGATCGACCACGGCGACCACCGCGAGGATCGCGCAGAGCACGCCGAGCCAGGCGATCCCGGCCCAGAACGCGAGCACCGCGAAGACCACCATGGTCACCAGCCCGAAGCTGGCGAGGGTGAGCCGCAGGTTGAGGGCGCTGTACGCGTGGCCAACCGTGCCACGGGCGCGCCGGGGCTGCGATCTCGTCATACCTCACGATCTACCCGCGATCGGGGGTGTTAACCGGTGACCGACGGCTCCACGCGCGGCGGCGCTTATAGCATCCCGAGGGCAGGCCCGAGGCCCCTTCGCCGCATACCCGACAGCAACTTCCCGCCTGACCGGGTCCAGCGCATAGAGTTACCGCGCTGTCGCTCTGCGCTGCGAGACAGGGGAAGTCATGCCTCGACGCTGGATCGCCGCCCTGGCCTGCCTCGCCGCTCTGGTGGCGCTGGCCTGCGAGGGTGGCACGTCGGCGTCACCGCGCCCCACGAAGAGCACGCCGTCATCCGGCGGCCCCGGCGGCATCGCCGCGCTCGGCGACTCGATCAGCACCGGCTTCGCCTCCTGCCTGGTCCTCACCTCCTGCGAGCGCAACTCCTGGTCGACCGGGGACGGCCTGCGGGTGGACAGTCACTACCGGCGGCTCCTCGACCAGGACTCCGCTATCCGCGGCCGGGCGTACAACCACGCGCGGCCGGGCGCTCGCGCCGACGCCCTCGAAGGCCAGGCCCAGGGAGCCGTCCGCGACCGCGCCGACTACGTCACCGTGCTGATCGGCGCCAACGACATCTGCCGGGGCGGGGTGGACGCGATGACCCCGGTGACCACGTTCCGTACGGACGTCGACCGGGGCCTGCGGGCGTTGCGCACCGGCCGGCCCAAGGCCCGGGTGCTGGTGGTGAGCATCCCCGACCTGTACCGGCTCTGGGAGGTCGGGCACGACGACGGGCGGGCGACGCGCGCGTGGAAGCGGGGCATCTGCCCGGCGTTGCTGGCCAACGCGACGTCGAACGCGCCCGCCGACAAGGCCCGCCGGGCCGCCGTCCGGGAACGGATCGACGCGTACAACGTGCAGTTGGTGGCGGCCTGCCGGGCGTACGGCTCGCGCTGCCGGCACGACGGCGGCGCGGCGCACCGGGTGCGCTTCACCCTGGACCTGCTCAACCCGCTGGACTGGTTCCACCCCAACGCCAGCGGTCAGGACCGGCTGGCCGAGGTGACCTGGCGCGCTTCCGGGCTGGCCGACTGAGGCCACCTCGCCCGCATTCGCGGATCAGGGTTGGCGGGGCTCCGGAACGGCGGGGCCCCGGCGACCGTAGAGCGCGCGGGAGCGCTCGGCCAGGTCCTTCGTGGCGGACGAGTTCGCCCAGGTGCCGAGCACGATCGCCGCACCCGGAACGATCTTGGCGACGAGTCGCTTGGCCGCCCGCACGCCGGCCATCTGAGCGAGCCGGACGCCGAGCTGCAACATCACCCGACCCAGCGGACGCTGACCGCCCAGGCCGAAGAGCGCGTCGGCGCGCTCCCGACCGGCGGCCACCCCGAGCGCCAGGCGGGCGCTCTCGGCGACCTTGTGCACCCGCTGGAGCACGAGCAGGTCGGTGGCCCGGTCGCCGTGCAGGGGGTCGACGTCGTACGCGGCGGCGATGTGCAGGACCATCCGCGCCTGCGTCCAGGCCAGCACGCCGACGTCCAAGACCGCGCCGGGCAGTCCGGCCGCGCCGGAGACCGCCCCGGACAGGCGGGCCAGGTTGACGAACTTGCGGACCGCCTGGTCGGCCAGGACGTCCGACGAGACGCCGGGGTGCTCGTTGCGGGCCCGGGCGGCCCACTGCGCGGCCTCCGGCCCGAGTCGGCGCACCGCCTCCAGCGCGAGGTGCTCCGGGGCGTACTGCGGATCGTCACGCATCCGGTCCCACAGCCGCGCCGGCGGGCCTTCGGGCGTGACCGCCGGCGCGGCCGGCAGGTCGGCCGACGGCTCGGGGGTGGGCGCGGCGGGTTGACCGCCGACGGGCGGGGTATCGGTCACCGGGTCTCCCCAGGGGTGGGTACGGGCAGGACGGCCGGTGGCGCGGTCAGCGACGGCGGTTGGACAGGCGGCTGGCCAGTCCCTTGAGCTTCTGCTGGTTCTCCGGCTTGGCCAGCTCGCGCCGACCCCGGTCCACCAGTTGCTGACCCTTGGGTGATCTCAGAAAGGTGCTGATCCGCTGCATCAGAGACATAACGTCCTCCTGTCGGTGATCCCTCAGTCATGTGTACCCCGAACCCGCAACGGATGTACCCGGGACGCGACAGGCTCAACCCTCACCGTCCACAATGGCCGGTAGGTTACCGCCTGGTCGGCGAGATGGCGTCGACGACCCGGGTGGCCCGCCATTCGTGCTGCTGGTAGTGCTCGGGGTACGCGGAGACCTGCACCGCCTGCGCGGCGTCGGTGAGGCGCATCTGCTGCCAGCCGGGCACCTGTTCGAGCGCCGTGAGGAACTGCCGGGTCGCGAACTCCGGGTCCATCAACCGACCGACCGGACCCCAGCCGCTGCTGGAGCGCTGCTGGAACAGCCCGACCGAGTCGTGGTCCCAGCCGACGCCCTGGTGCGGGTAGTCCTGGGACTCCGGCAGGACGCCGCTGGCGACGTTGTAGAGGTTGCTCTCCTGCATGGCGGTCGCCACCGCGATGACCAGGCCACGGCGCGGGATGCCCATCTTGCGGCCGGTACGGACGATCGCCTGGGCGTTCTCCATCTGGTCCTCGTCCAGGCCGGCGACCGGCGCCGGGCGGGTCGGCTTCGCCGGGACGATCTTGCGTGCGCGGGGGGTGACGTCCGGGTCGGCCGGGGTGGTGGACGCCGACGGGGTGGCGGACGGGACCGCCGAGCGGTCGAGCGCGCGGGACGCGGCCTGCTGCTCGACGCGCTCCGCCAGCTCGACGCCGGAGGTCTTCTCGCGCGACTGAGCGCCGGCGTCGCTCCGGACCTGCACGGCGGCGCCCAGACCGAGACAGCAGACCACGCCGGTGGCGAGCGCCACCTGGGCGCGGCGTCGACCGCTCAGGTCGCGGGCGTACGCCCGAAGCCGACTCGCGGTGGTTGTCCGTTCGGCTGAGGTGCCTTCCTCCGTTTCGGCAGTGGGGCCACTCGGGGCGTACGGGTCGTCGAGGGTGCCGTCGTCACGCATCAGCCGAGGCTAGGCAGACCGGAACCCCGATCACGCACGGTGATCACGTGGTCATCGCCACACAATCGGGCCCTACCGGTGGACGAGCGGGGCCGGTCGACCCGCCCGAGGAACGAACCTCGCGTACCGGAGGAAAGCGGCGCGGCGGGCAGGCCGGCACGGGCGGCGACAGGGACGGACATCGGTCCGCAGGTCCCGACATGATCGACAAACTCGGCCTTTGGGCTGAAGCGCCCATCGGCCGATTGGCGTAATCGGGTGGTTCGTCCGATCGTGCCCACCGGGCGGGCGACGGATCGCCCGACACAGGAATGCGCCAGGATGGCGGGTACGTTGCCCGAACCGGATGCTGTCCGTCGCGACGGCACCCGAACAGGCACATTCCAGGGAGGTCCGCACCGGTGCTCGACCCACACGAGCTCTACCAGCTCACCGACGATCTGCCCGACCTCGGGCAGCCGGTCCTGATTCAGGCCCTCACCGGGTTCGTGGACGCCGGCAACGCCAGCCGGCTGGCCCGCGAGCAACTGCTCACCTCGCTCGAGGGTCGGCCGATCGCCACCTTCGACGTGGATCAGCTCTTCGACTACCGCTCCCGGCGCCCGGTGATGACCTTCAACGAGGACCACTGGGAAAGCTTCGACGCGCCGAAACTGGAGCTGCACCTGCTGAACGACGACGACGAGACGCCGTTCCTGCTGCTCACCGGCCCCGAGCCGGATCTTCAGTGGGAGCGGTTCACCGCCGCCGTGGCAGGGCTCGCCGCCCGGCTGGACGTACGGCTCACCGTCGGGCTCAACTCGATCCCGATGGCGGTCCCGCACACCCGGCCGACCGGTGTGACCGCCCACGCCACCCGCCCCGAACTGATCAGCGGGTACGAGCCGTGGCTGCAACGGGTCCAGGTGCCCGGCAGCGTCGGCCACCTGCTGGAGTTCCGCTTCGGCGAGCAGGGCCGCGACGCGCTCGGCTTCGCCGCCCACGTGCCGCACTACGTGGCGCAGACCGAGTACCCGGCCGCCGCCGAGGTGCTGCTGAGCGCCGTCTCCCGCAGCACCGGGCTCCTGCTGCCCGGCGACGGCCTGCGCTCGGCCGCCGAGGTGGTCCGGGTGGAGATCGACCGGCAGGTCGCCCAGACCGAGGACGCCGCCGCGCTGGTCCAGGCCCTGGAGGAGCAGTACGACGCGTTCGCCCGCGGTCGCGGCGAGCGGAGCCTGCTCGCCCCGGACGCCGGCCCGCTGCCCACCGCCGACGAGCTCGGCGCCGAGCTGGAACGGTTCCTGGCCGAACAGACCCGCCCCGGCGACACACCCGGAAGCTGACCCGGCGGCCCTTGGGGGCAGCTGGGCGGCGACACGGCACGCGGCTGAGGCGGCGTCGCGGCGGCGGATACGGCAGGGTGGACGTATGCGCCTGGCGACCTGGAACGTGAACTCGGTGAAGGCCCGGCTCCCCCGGCTGCTGGAATGGCTGGCCGGCACCGGGCCCGACGTCGTCTGCCTACAGGAGACGAAGTGCCCCGACGGCGCGTTCCCGGTCGCCGAGGTGGGCGAGCTGGGCTACACGGTGGCCAGCCACAGCGACGGCCGCTGGAACGGGGTCGCGATCCTGTCCCGGGTCGGCCTCGACGACGTCCGCGTCGGCTTCGCGGACGAGCCGGGCTTCCCCGAGCCGGAGGCCCGGGCCATCTCCGCCACCTGCGACGGGGTGCGGGTCTGGTCGGTGTACGTCCCCAACGGGCGCACACCCGACGACCCGCACTACGCGTACAAGCTGGCCTGGTTCGCGGCGCTGCGCGACGCGCTGGAGGCGGAGTTGGCCGGCGGCCTGCCGCTGGCCGTCTGCGGTGACTTCAACGTCGCCCCGACCGACGCCGACGTCTGGGACCCGGCGGTGTTCACCCACTCCACGCACGTCACCCCGGCCGAACGGGCCGCCCTCGCCGCGCTGCGCGACCTCGGCCTCAACGACGTGGTGCCGACGCCCATGAAGGGGCCGCACCCCTTCACGTACTGGGACTACCGCGCCGGGATGTTCCACCAGAACAAGGGCATGAGAATCGACCTGGTGTACGCCTCCGCGCCGTTCAGCCGGGCCGTCCGCTCGGCGTACGTCGACCGGGAGGCCCGCAAGGGCAAGGGCCCCTCCGACCACGCGCCGATCGTGGTCGACGCCGACCTGGTGCCGGCGGTCGAGGCGTTCTGATTCCTCGCTCCCGCCGCGAGAGCGCCGGCGCTGGCTAGGGTGGGCAGATGGCAGTCGTGAAGATCAACGCAATCGAGGTCCCGCCCGGGGCCGGCCCCGAGTTGGAGAAGCGGTTCGCGGCGCGGGCCGGCGCGGTGGAAGGCTCCCCCGGCTTCCTCGGCTTCGAACTGCTCCGCCCGGTGGCCGGCGAGACCCGCTACTTCGTCTACACGCGGTGGGAGAGCGAGGAGGCCTACCAGGCCTGGGCCTCCGGCTCGGCCCGGGCCGCCCACGCCACCGCCCCCGGCGAGACGCCCCGCCCGCCGGTGTCCAGCGGCGCGAGCCTGCTGGAGTTCGAGGTGGCCCTGCACGTCCCCCAGCCCTGACCGGTATTGCCGAGATCGACTCGGGTTCGGGGAAACGGGGGTGTCCGGGCCACCGGGACACCCCGATATCGCCGACCTCGTGTTGATCAAGGCGAGTCGGGCGCGGGTCAGCCCCGGGTCAGGGCTTGCGCGACGACTGGAGCGTGGCGAACGCGATCACGTTGTCGGCGTAGCCGGTGCGACCGCCGAGGAACTGGCCGCCGCAGGTGATGAGCCGAAGCCCGGCGGGCCCCTCGTGCCCGTAGATGCGCTCGGCGGGTAGCTGGTCCTTCGGGAAGCGCTCGACGGTGTCGACCTTGAACACCACCGTCGAGCGGTCCGCCCGGGCCACCTCGATGAGGTCACCGGGCTTCAGCTTGCCCAGGTCGTAGAAGACCGACGGCCCACTCTTGGTGTCCACGTGCCCGACGATGACGGCCGGACCGGGCTCGCCGGGTGTCGGCCCACGGTCGTACCAGCCGGTCTCGTTGTGCTTCTCCAGCGGCGGTACGGCGATCGTGCCGTCCGACGCCTGTCCCACCGGCGCCACCGGCGCGGCGACCTTGATCGCCGGGACGGTGAGGCGCACCGGACGGCTCGCCGACAACCCGACCGTCTCGCTGCGGGCCGGACGGTCACCGCCGGCCGGAGCCAGGTCGAGCGGGCCGACCGAACGACCCAGTCCCGCGCCGGTGGCGAACACGCCCAGCAGCACCAGCACCACGGCGAGCGGCACGGACCAGGGGCTGCGCCCCGTCGGACGGCTGCGCCGGGGCGCGACGGCGGTCGGCGGACGGGCGGCCACCGCCGGCCGCTCGGCAGGAACGCGCGATGGGCGGGCGCGCGGCGAAGGCCCCCCGTCACTGCGCGACCGCGTATCCCCGGACTGCCGTGCCTCGCCGGATTGCCGGGCATCGCCGGACGGGCGTGCGACAGCGGACGGGCGCGGATCGCCCGGCGGGCGGGCATCGCCGGGCAGCCACGCGCCGGCGGGGGGACGCGAGCCCGTGGGCGGACGCGAGCCGGGCGGCGGCGGGGTCGGGCGGAAGATCTCCATGGCGGGCTCAGCGGCGTCCGAGGCCACGGACGGTACGGGGCCGGCGCAGGGCCACCACGGCGATGACCAGCCCGGCGACCGTGAGCGCCGCGCCGCTGGGCAGCAGCAGCTTGCCGGTCATCCCTCCGGCGCTGCCACCGAAGCCGGTTGCCGGGCCTCGACTGGGATGCGGAGAGGGCATCTTCTTGACCACCTGCAACATGGTCGACGCCGTCTCGCCGTCGGGGCACTCCAGCTTGACCCGGTAGTTGCCGGGACGGGTGCGCTCGCGCACCATCGGCGCGGCGGTGAGCACGCCGCGCTGCGGCTGTACACCGACGGCGCCGAACGCGTCCGAGACGACGGTGGCGCCGATCGAGTTGTCCCGGCAACTGGCCCGGATGCCGACCAGGTAGCCGGGCTGCACGGTACTGGGGCTCACCTCGACGAAGACGTCCACCACGGGAGTGGGCTGCGGCGCGCCACCGGGCACGCCCCCGGGCTGCGGCGCGGGCGCGGCGACCGGCCGGGCGTCGAGCAGGTCACCAGGAGCGGCTGCGGCCGGCAGGGCGTCGAGCGATTGAGCGGCTGCGGCCGGCAGCGGGTCGAGCGGGTTAGCGGGCACGGCAGCGACCGTCGCGGCAGGCGCGGCGAGCGCGGCAGGCGCGGCGAGCGCGGCAGGCGCGGCGAGCGCGGCAGGCGCGGCGAGCGCGGCAGGCGCGGCGAGCGCGGGAGCACTGGTCAGCAGCGGGATGGCGAGCATGGTCGCCACCGACAGGAGCACGCCGCCGCGGGTCACTCTCACGATGCCCCCTCTCGACGCCGTCGGACCGCGCCGGGCAGCGGACCGCCCGGCCTGCCGTACCAATCGGATCCTCTCATTCCCGGTCGCACATCACATCCGATCCGCCGACGACGTCGCGTACGCTCGGATCGCTGTGACCATCACCGACCCTGACCCCGCCGCCGTCCCGCCCGCCGGCCGGCCGATCCGCACCTTCCACCCCCGTCGGGGGCGGATGAGCAGCCGGCAGACCGACGCGTTGGACCGACTCTGGTCCTCCTACGGCCTGGACGTCTCGGGCGAGCCCGTCGACCTGGCCGCCCTCTTCGGCCGCCGGGCCCCGGTGGTGCTGGAGATCGGCTCGGGAATGGGCGACAGTACGGCCGCGATGGCCGCCGCCGACCCGGACCGAGATTATCTGGCGGTCGAGGTGCACACGCCGGGAATCGCGAACCTGCTCGACCTGGTGAACCGCGCTGACCTGGGGAATGTCCGGGTGGCTCGGGGTGACGCGTTGGAGCTGGTCAGCGGCCTGCCGGAGGGCGCGCTGGCCGCCGTACACGTGTTCTTTCCGGATCCGTGGCCGAAGGCCCGGCATCACAAGCGGCGGATCATCCAGCCGGCGCACGTGGCCCTGCTGCGGTCCCGGCTGACCCCCGGCGGCGTGCTGCACTGCGCGACCGACTGGGCCGAGTACGCCGAGGCGATGCGGGAGACCCTGGACGCGGACCCGGAGCTGGCCGACGCGTACGGCGGATTCGCGCCGCGCCCGGCGCACCGCCCGGTGACGAAGTTCGAGCGACGGGCGATCACCGCGGGCCGTCCGGTCGCCGATCTGATCTTCCAACGGCGCTGACTGATCCTGCGGCGGCGCCGACTGATCCTCCGGCGGCGCCGACTGATCTTCCGGCGGCGCGGAAATGCGAGCCGGTTGGCGCCGGAGGGCATGATCCAGGCACCATGGACACGCTATGACGCTCACCGCCGCGCTGCCGAGAAGCGCCGACCCCGACACCCTCTTCGACGCGTTCGCCGGCTGGGCGAAGGAGCGCGGCCTCGACCTCTACCCCCACCAGGAGGAGGCGGTCATCGAGATCGTCTCCGGCGCCAACCTGATCATGAACACGCCCACCGGCTCGGGCAAGAGCCTGGTGGCTATCGCGGCGCACTTCGCGGCCCTGGCCGACAACCGGACGACGTTCTACACCGCGCCCATCAAGGCGTTGGTGTCGGAGAAGTTCTTCGCGCTCTGCGAGGTCTTCGGCGCCGAGAACGTCGGCATGCTCACCGGCGACGCCAGCGTCAACGCCGACGCCCCGATCATCTGCTGCACCGCGGAGATCCTGGCCAACCTGGCGCTGCGCGAGGGCGACCGGGCCGACGTCGGCCAGGTGATCATGGACGAGTTCCACTTCTACGCCGAGCCCGACCGGGGCTGGGCGTGGCAGGTGCCGATCATCGAGCTGCCGCAGGCGCAGTTCGTCCTGATGTCCGCCACCCTGGGGGACACCACCCGCTTCGTCGACGACCTGACCCGCCGTACCGGGCGGCCCACCGCCGTCGTGCGCTCGGCCGAGCGGCCGGTCCCGCTCATCTTCTCGTACGCGATGACGCCGCTGCACGAGACGCTCGAGGAGCTGCTGGAGACCAAGCAGGCCCCGGTGTACGTCGTACACTTCACCCAGGCCGCCGCGCTGGAACGGGCCCAGGCGCTGATGAGCGTCAACGTCTGCACCCGCGCCGAGAAGGACATGATCGCGCAGGCGATCGGCGGCTTCCGGTTCACCTCCGGCTTCGGCAAGACGCTGTCCCGCCTCGTCCGGCACGGCATCGGCGTGCACCACGCCGGCATGCTGCCCAAGTACCGCCGCCTGGTCGAGACCCTGGCCCAGGCCGGCCTGCTCAAGGTCATCTGCGGCACCGACACGCTGGGCGTCGGCATCAACGTGCCGATCCGCACGGTGCTGTTCACCGGCCTGAGCAAGTACGACGGGGTCCGTACCCGTCTACTGAAAGCCCGCGAGTTCCACCAGATCGCCGGGCGCGCCGGCCGGGCCGGGTACGACACCATCGGCCGGGTCGTCGTACAGGCGCCCGAGCACGTCATCGACAACGAGAAGGCCCTGGCAAAGGCCGGCGACGACCCGAAGAAGCGCCGCAAGGTCGTCCGCAAGAAGCCACCGGAGGGCTCGATCGGCTGGGGCCAGCCCACCTTCGACCGCCTCGTCGAGGCCGAGCCGGAACCGCTGACGTCCAGCTTCCAGGTCAGCCACTCGATGCTGCTCAACGTGATCGGCCGCCCCGGTGACGCGTTCGCGGCGATGCGGCACCTGCTCACCGACAACCACGAGGAGCCCGCCGCGCAGCGCCGGCACATCCGCCGAGCCATCGCCATCTACCGGGCGCTGCGGGCCGGTGGGGTCGTCGAGGAGCTGCCCGAGCCGGACGAGACCGGCCGCCGGGTGCGTCTCACCGTCGACCTCCAGCTCGACTTCGCGCTCAACCAGCCACTGTCGCCCCTCGCCCTGGCCGCCATCGAGCTGCTCGACGCCGAGTCCCCGTCGTACGCCCTCGACGTCCTGAGCGTGATCGAGTCGATCCTCGACGACCCCCGCCAGATCCTGTCCGCGCAGCAGTTCAAGGCGCGCGGCGAGGCGGTCGCCGCGATGAAGGCCGAGGGCATCGAGTACGAGGCCCGCCTCGAACTGCTCGACGAGGTGACCCACCCGAAGCCGCTCGCCGAGCTGCTGGGGGCCGCGTACGAGATGTACCGGCAGGGCCACCCCTGGGTCGCCGACCACGAGCTCTCCCCCAAGGCCGTCGTCCGCGACATGTACGAGCGGGCCATGACCTTCACCGAGTACGTGCAGTTCTACGGGCTGACCCGCTCGGAGGGCCTCGTGCTGCGCTACCTGGCCGACGCGTACAAGACGCTGCGCCAGACCGTGCCCGAGGACGCCAAGACCGAGGAGCTGATCGACCTCATCGAGTGGCTGGGCGAGCTGGTCCGCCAGGTCGACTCCAGCCTCATCGACGAGTGGGAGCGGCTGCGCAACCCGTCCGACGTGGCCGAGGTGGCCCAGGCGCACGCCTCCCTGAGCGACCGGCCACCGGCGGTGACCCGCAACGCACGGGCGTTCCGGGTGCTGGTGCGCAACGCGCTGTTCCGCCGGGTGGAGCTGGCCGCACTGCGCCGCTGGGACCTGCTCGCCGAGTTGGACGCCGCCGACGGCTGGGACTACGACGCGTGGGCCGACGCCCTGGCGCCCTACTTCGAGGCGTACGACTCCATCGGCGTCGGTCCCGACGCCCGCGGCCCGGCGCTGCTGATGATCGAGCAGGGCCGCGAGCGGTGGACCGTCCGGCAGATCTTCGACGACCCGGACGGCGACCACGACTGGGGCATCAGCGCCGAGGTGGACCTCGTCGCCTCGGACGAGGTCGGGGCGGCGGTCGTACGGATCACCGACGTCGGCCAGCTCTGAGGTGCCGCGCCCGGTGGCGGTATCGTCCGCCGCCGGGCGGTCGGGGACCGAGCAGAGTCGGGGGACGCCGGGCGGCGACGTCCTCGATCCAGCCGAACAGCAGCACCGCGCCCGCGGTCAGGAGGCACACCCCGGCCAGCCGCACCGTGATCGAGGCGACCGAGGTGTACGGGAGCACCGGCGCGAGCAGCACGAACATTCCGAGGCTGGCGGGAATGTGCCAGAGGTAGATGGTGACCGCCCGCGCGTTGACGACCCGCAGCACGGCACCCAGCGGCACCCGGCCGACGAGCCGGGGCCGTACTCTCAACAGCACGGCGACGAGGGCCATTGACCACAGTGTCGTGCCACCCGCGATGTGGTTGAGGTCGACGGCCACGCCGGCCACCATGGCGGTGACCACCCACGTTCCGCCGGCCACGGCCAGCCCCGCGACGAGGCAGCCGTACCAGCGCCACGGCACACGATGCAGCAGCAGGTCGTGGTGGGCGAAGCCCAGCAGCCAGCAGGACAGGTAGGCGGCGACGAAGTATCCGGCGCGTACCCCGGCGAGGTGCACGCCGATCGGCAGGGCGGTGGCGACCCCGATGCTGGGCCACGGCCAGCGTCGGAACACCCGCAGCAGGACTGGCGACAACAGCACCAGCCAGAGGTACGTGACGATGTACCAGAGCCCGATGTGGAACACCCAGGCCCAGGACGGTCCGCCCACGGGAGGCACCCGCAGGGGCAGGATCCACCAGACCAGTCCAGCCCATTCGCCCACGCCCTGCGGCCGCCACCTGACGGCGAGCACCGCCAGGGTGATCACGCCGAACACCCAGACCGGCAGCAGCAGCCGGCGCAGCCGCCGGAGCACGGCCGACGGACCGTGCCGGTCCAGCGATGCCGCCATCAGCGAGCCGGCGATGCCGAACATCAGACCCATCGCCGGCACCAACAGGCTCAGCCAGACCCAACCGGTCACGTGGAAGAGCACGACGCGACCCAGGGCGATCGCGCGCAACAGGTTCAGGTAGCGGTCACGGTGGACGGAGGAGTCGGCGGACGGGACGGTCTCTACCGCCGCGCCTCTGGCAGGGACGACGTCCCTGGACACCTGACCAATGACCACAAGGCACAATAGCGCCACTAATGCGACAAAAGTGCCGTATTCCCTACGCGGACCGTCTTCGCCGACCGCCCCGGCGTTCGAGCGGACAAGCCGGCGGATGTCACACGCTGCGCGGTCGCCGGAACCTGGTTCCACCCCTCAACTTCGCTGGGCAATGTCAGACCCGTCGATTAGAATGTATGTACTAATAAAGATCCTGACCTGCAGGATTACGACTGGGAGGACGCCCGTGACCGCGCCCACCTCCACGCCTCTGACTCCCTACACCACGCTGCTCGGCTTCACCCGCTACGTCGACCGCACCGGCCCCACGAAGGCCACCTTCGTGGGTGGTCTGCGTAAGCAGCGAGCCAGCCGCTCCGGCTTCAACCCGCACGGCCAGTTCGTCAAGGCGCTCAAGGCCGACATCGCCTTCCACACCGGCGGCACCCACCTCGCCGGCGTGGTCGACGTGGTCAAGCCCCGCTGGCGCCCGCTCTACCAGGCGCTGGTGCCCGGCGCCACGGCCTGGCTGCACTCCCTCGGCGACCCGGCAACCCTCGACCTGGCCCAGACCCGCGACGCTCTGGCCATGCTCGGCGACCTACCCGTCAAGATCAACCCCCACTTCGGCGTACGCCACGCCGACGGCCACGCCGACGCGGTCCGACTGCACTTCGACGAGGCACCGCCGAGCGAGGAATCCGTGCTCGCCACCCTGCACCTCATGGCCCGCCACATGGACGCCGTCCTCCCGCACGCCGAGCCCGTCCTGGTCGACGTCCGGCGCGGTCAGGCCCACCGCATGCCCACCGACGCCAAGCCCGAGCAGATCGAACGCTGGCTGGCCGGCGAAGCCGCCGCCTTCCGCGCCATCTGGTCCACCGCCGCCTAACCCACTCGCACCGCCCGCACCCCACCCGCGCCGCCCGCACCCCACTCGCACCGACCGCACCCCACCCGCCCTGCCCGCACGCGCTTGCTCCGCACCCGCAAGATCGCGCTCCGCCAAGATCCGCGCAACATCAGGGATAGTGCTGCTTCCCGCGACTGGGAGGCAGCAAGAACACTGAAGTTGCGCGGATCTTGGCGTGTTGGCCCTGGGCGGGAGTTATCCACAGGGGCTGCCGGCGGCCGCGTCTGCCCGTCAGGGTGTCGTCATGCCTGCTTCTCCACGGCGTCCGGCGAGGTTGCAGGGGCGCGTCTTCCGCGGTTCCCGCGCCGTCGCGGACGGTCTGCTCACCCCGGCGGAACTGCGCAGCTCAGCGTGGCGCCCAATCTTCCGAGACGTCTATGCCGATGCTGAACTGGAGGTCACCCACCGCGCTCGTTGTGCCGCCGCCGCACAACTGGTACTGCTTCCGGGTGTGGTCATCGCAGGGCGCAGTGCGGCGGCGCTCTACGGCGCCTCGTCGATCGCTGGCGACGCGCCGGTCGACGTCCTCGTGCCCAGCGGTCAGCGATTCGGACCGGTGTCGGGACTCGTCGTACACGCTGGCGCAATCGACGGGGCCGACGTCACGCTGCGCCAGGGCATCCCGGTCACCACGCCGCTGCGTTCCTGCTGGGACCTGGCCCAGTGGTTGCCGACGGAGGAGGCCGTCGCGATCGTGGATCGACTCGCCCACAAGCACCTGGTGGCGCTTGCAGCACTGCGGGCGAACGCCCGAGAGCGGGTCGGCGACCGAGGCTGGAAGCGGATGGTGCGGGTCGCTGAACTGGCAGACGCGGGCGCGGAGTCGACGCCCGAGTCCCGACTCCGGGTGCGGATCGTGCTCGCCGGTCTGCCGGCACCGGTCACCCAGTTCGTGGTCGAGCGCGACGGGAGGTTCGTGGCCCGTCTCGACCTGGCGTGGCCGCACCTCAAGGTCGCCGTCGAGTACGACGGGCTCTGGCACGACGACACCGAGCAGTTCCACCGGGACCGGCGGCGGCTCAACCGCCTTCTCGGTGAGGACTGGATCGTGCTGCACGTCACCGCGAAGCGATTCCGGGACGACTTCGACGGCTTCCTCGACGAACTCCGCCAGGCCCTCCGCTCCCGCTCCCGCTGACCCTGACCCGAACCGGGCGCCGACCCCGACCCGGGCGCCAGTCCCAAGATCCGCGCAACTTCAGGGATCCTGCTGCCTCATCGGCTCGCGAGGCAGCAGTTTCCCCGAAGTTGCGCGGATCTTGGAGGGTGGGCGGAAGCCGCGAGGGTCAGGCGGCGGGGAGGTACTTGGCCAGGTCGTCGAGGATCTTGTTCGCGGCGCCGACGCCGATGCCGGTCATCCAGATCTCGTCGGAGACCGGGTACGCCTTGCCGGCCTTGACCGCGCCCAGGCCCTTCCAGAGGGTTCCGCCGGCCACCTTGGTCTGCTCGGCGGCGGCCTTGTCGCCGTACGCGGTCACGAAGATGACGTCGCCGTCGACCTCGTTGATCCGCTCGGGGCTGACCAGGTCGAAGCGCTTGTCCTCCTTGTTGGCGAGCAACTGCCGCTCGGGGCGGCCCAGACCGGTGTCGCCGATGACGATGCCGGAGAAGGAGTCCGGGCCGTACACCCGGATGTTGCCCGGAATGAACCGCACGATCGACACCTTGCGGGCGGCGGGGTCGCCGAGGGTGGCGCCGAAGTCCTTGGCTCGCTTCTCGTACGCGCCGAGCAGGTCCTTGGCCTGCTGCTCACGGCCGAGGGCCTTGCCGTCGAGGAGGAAGTTCTCCTTCCAGGTGATGCCCACCTTGTCGGTGAACACGGTCGGCGCGATGGCGGCCAGCTCGTCGTAGAACTTCTCCTGGCGGAACTTGCTGCCGAGGATCAGGTCCGGCTTGAGGGCGTTGATCGCCTCCAGGTCGGGCTCGGTGAGCACCCCGACCTCCTTGATGCCGGCGAGCTTGTCCGCGCCGAAGTACGTGGGCCAGCTCTTGGCCTCGCCGGCGGTGGCCGCGCCGACGGGCGTGATGCCCAGCGAGAGCGCCGTGTCGATCTTGTCGGTGTCGAGCACGACGACGCGCTTGGGTTCGGCCGGGACCTTGGTGGTGCCCATGGCGTGGGTGATCTCCCGGGTCTCCCCGGTGGCGGAGCCGGCGACCGGGTCGCTCTCACCGCAGGCGGTGAGGCCGACCCCGAGGGCGACGGCCGCGGCGAGAGCGGCGACGAGACGACGCATCAGTGTCCTTTCGAGGGGTACGTGCCGGCGAGCGGGGTGGCCGCGTCGCCGTCGGCGGATCGGGCGTCCGGTACGGACGCCGTCGACGAATCGGGGCCGCCAGAGCCAGCGGCAGCAGCAGCGGCCGGCAAAGAGCCAGCGGCAGCAGCAGCCGGCGCAGAGCCAGCAGCAGCCGCAGCGGCCGGCGCAACGGACCCGGCAGGAGCAGCAGCCGGCGCAACGGACCCGGCAGGAGCAGCAGCCGGCGCAACGGACCCGGCAGGAGCAGCAGCCGGCGCAACGGACCCGGCAGGAGCAGCAGCCGGCGCAACGGACCCGGCAGGAGCAGCAGCCGGCGCAACGGACCCGGCAGCGGCAGCGGCCGGCGCAACGGACCCGGCAGGAGCGGTAGCGGCGGGAAGGACCGGGCCGCCGGTGTGTGCGGGCACCACCAGGGGTGCGCCGGTCACCGGGCAGGGCACGACGACGCAGGCCAGTCCGAAGACGTCCCGGACCAGGTCGGCGGTGAGGATCTCCCGGGGTGGGCCGGCGGCCACGACCGCGCCGGCGCGCATCGCGACCAGGTGGTCGGCGTAGCGGGCGGCCTGGTTGAGGTCGTGCAGGACGGCGACCACGGTACGGCCACGCTCGGCGCGGAGCCGGTGCAGCAGGTCCAGCACCTCCACCTGGTGGGCCAGGTCGAGGAAGGTGGTCGGCTCGTCCAGGAGCAGCGCCTGGGTGTCCTGGGCGAGCGTCATGGCGATCCACACCCGTTGCCGCTGGCCACCGGAGAGGCTGTCCACGGGCCGGTCGGCGAGGTCGGCCACGTCGGCCAGGGTCATCGCCTCGTCGACCGCCGCGGCGTCGGACGACGACCACTGCCGCCACCACCGCTGGTACGGCTGCCGGCCGCGTCCGACCAGGTCGGCCACGGTGACGCCCTCGGGCACCAGCGGGCTCTGCGGCAGGACTCCGAGCCGGCGGGCCACGTCGCGGGTGGGCAGGTCACGGATGGCGGCACCGTCCAGCAGGACGGTGCCGTGCCGCGGGGTGAGCAGTCGGGCCATCGTGCGCAGCAGGGTGGACTTGCCGCACGCGTTGGGGCCGACGATCACGGTGAACGCGTCGGTGGGCAGGTCCAGGGTGAGACCGTCGAGCACGGTCCGCTCGTCGTAGCCGACGACCAGGTCGCGGGTGGAGAGCATCACACGACTCCTTGCGTCACGACGACCGCCGCCGTCCACGAAGCAACAGGAAGATCAGGTACGGGCCGCCGATCGCGGCGGTCAGCACGCCCGCCGGCAGTTGGGTGGGCGCGAACAGCCGGCGGCCGGCCAGGTCGGCGAGGACCAGCAGGAGCGCGCCGAGCAGCGCGGCGCAGACGAGCGGGGGCCGTTCGGCGCGGACCAGACGGCGGGCCAGTTGCGGCGCGACCAACGCCACGAAGTCGACGGCGCCGACCTGGGCGGTGACCATGGCGGCGACGAGCACGCCGGTGGCGGCGAGCCCGATCCGGCGGGCCACCGGGCGCAGCCCGACACCGCGCGCGGTGTCGTCGTCGAGGGCGGTGCTGTTCAGTGCCCAGCCGGCCCACGCCAGCACCGGCAGCAGCACCGCGAGTGTGCCGGCGATCCAGGCCGCCTCGGTCCAGCCCTTGCCGGCGAGGGTGCCGATCAGCCAGATCTGCGCCCGCAGACCGTCGATCGGGTCGGCGGTGAGCATGACCACCTCGGTCAACGCCCGGAAGGCGAACGCGACCGCCACCCCGGCGAGGACGAACCGCTGCGCGGCCAGCCCGTGCCGCGCGCCGAGGGCGAACAGCAGCAGCGCCGCCAGCAGGCCGCCGACCAGCGCGCTGGGGGCCACGAGCACCGCCGCCGCCCCGCTGGTCAACGCCACGGTCGCGGCGAGGCCGGCGCCCTGGGTGATGCCGATGACGTCCGGGCTGGCGAGGGGGTTGCGCGCCACGCTCTGGATCAGCGTGCCGGCCACGCCGAAGGCCGCGCCGGCCACCGCCGCCAGCACGACCCGGGGCAGGCGAAGATCAAAGACCACGAGGTCGTACGGGGTGCCCGCGCCGGAGAGCGCCCGCAGCACGTCCGCCGGGGCGACGTACGGGGTGCCCAGCGAGAGGCTGAGCACGACGGCCAGCAGGAGCAGTACGGCCAGCACGGTGGCCACCAGCGTCGCGCGGCGGCGGATCAGCAGGCTGACCGGACCGATCCGCAGCAGCGACCGCCCGGGTAGCCGAGACGGGCCGCCGCCCGGCGCACCGGGCACCCCGGCGAGCCCGGCCAGGCCGGGCGCGTCCCCGGGGCAGGCCGGGTCACCGGCGCGAGCCGGACCAGCGGCCGGGGCAGCGGCCGGACCAGCGGCGCGAGCAGGGTCAGCGCCGTGAGCAGGGTCAGCGCCGTGAGCAGGGTCAGCGCCGTGAGCAGGGTCAGCGGCGGGAGCAGGGTCAGCGGCGCGAGCCGGACCAGCGGCATGGGCCGGACCGGCGCCGGACGCTTCGGCGGGACGGCCGGCGGTCACGCGGTCACCACCCGGGCGCGGCGGACCAGGACGGCCAGCAGCGGTGCGCCGATCAGGGCGGTGACGATGCCGGCGGGTATCTCGCCGGGCGGGGCGACGAGTCGGCCGACGACGTCGGCCCCGAGCAGCAGCGCGGGTCCGAGCAGGGCGGAGACGGCGAGGGTCCAGCGGTGGTCCGCGCCGACCAGGGCGCGGGCGAGGTGCGGCACGGCCAGCCCGACGAAGGCGACCGGGCCGGCGGCGGCCACTGCGGCGCCGGTCAGCAGCACGGCGGCGAGTCCACCGCCGAGGCGGACCAGGCCGATGCGGTGGCCCAGGCCACGGGCCACGTCGTCGCCGAGGGCCAGCGCGTCCAGGCCCCGGGCCACCAGTGCGGCGACCAGCAGCCCGACGAGGACGAACGGCAGCACCTGGGCGGTGACGCCGAGGTCCCGGCCGGCCAGTCCGCCCACCACCCAGAACCGGTACTCCTCGAAGGTGCGGGCGTCGATGCTGAGCAGCGCGTACACCCCGGAGGCGAGACTGGCGTCGAGCGCCGCGCCGACCAGCGCGAGGGTGACCGGGCTCGCGCCTTCGCGGGCCCGGCTGGCGATGGCGAAGACCAGCAGGCCGGCGGCGAGCGCGCCGGCGATGCCGAACCAGACGTACCCGGCGAGCGTGCCGATGCCGAAGACGGAGATGGCGAGCACCACGCCGAACGACGCGCCGGCGCTGATGCCGAGGATGCGCGGCTCGGCGAGGGGGTTGCGGGTGAGCGCCTGGAACAGCACGCCGGCCACGGCGAGCGCGAGCCCGACGGCGAGGCCGAGCGCGGTACGTGGCATGCGCAGTTCCCGGACGATGGTGGTCGCGTCGCTGCCGTCCGGCGCGACGAGCGCGTGCCAGACCGCGCCGACTCCGAGTTGCCGGCTGCCCAGCGCGAAGCTGGCCAGGACGGCGATCACCAGCACCAGCGCCGCCCCGACGGTGACGGCGACCCGTCGGCCGGTACGGGCACCGGACCGGTTGCGGGCCGGCGTCGGCCGGGCGACGAGGGTGGTCACGAAACTCCTGCACGTTCGAGCTTAGGTTCGCCTAACCTTAGCCGACCTGCGGAAAGTGACCTAACCGGCGTCGGTCGATGCCGTCGAGGCGGCCTGCGGCACTCCCACCGAGCCGCCGTCCCCGGCCGCCGCGGCGCCGCGCGGCAACACGTTCAGAGGCCGCATCATCTCGTTGTCCTCGTGCTCAAGAAGGTGGCAGTGCCAGGAGAAGCGGCCCGGCAGGTCGAAGCGGGCCTTGATCCGGGTCACCTCCCACGGGTACGCGAGCACGGTGTCCATCCATCCCCGCTCCCCCGGCTCCGGCTCCGACCGGCCCGACCGCCCACGGCCCAGCAGCTCGAACTGGGCCTGGTGCAGGTGGACGGGGTGGACCTGGCGGGTGAAGTTGCGCACCTCCCAGACCTCGGTCGCGCCGACGAGGGGCTGCTCGGTCGCCGGGTCGCTCCAGCGCATCGGGAGGCCCCGGCCGCGCTCGTCGAGGGTGCCGAGCAGCATCACCATCGATCCGCCGGACATCCGTTCGTTGAGCGACAGCCGCCGGACCCGCTCCGGCGCACCGAGCCGGGGGTGAGCCGGCAGTTGCAGGTGCTCCGGCGGCACGCTCGGGTCCGCGTCGGTGGCCTCGGTGACGACGAACCGCAGCACCTGCCCGGTGGTCCGCGGGTCGGCCGGCGGAAAGTCCACCCCGGGTCGGCCGCCCCGGTACGCCCACTCGGGCCCCTCGTTGACCAGGAACAGCTCGGTGCCGGCGGGCACGCCGGTGAAGTCGACGATCACGTCGGCCCGCTGGGCGGGGCCGAGGGTGACGCGGTCGTGCGACACCGGCTCGGGCAGGAAGCCGCTGTCGCTCCCGATCTGCCAGATCGGCAGCACCGGACGGGCCGGCCGCGCGGTGGCGTGGGCGGCGACGCTGAGCATCAGGAAGCGGCTGTTGCAGCCGTTGAGCAACCGGAACCGGTAGCGCCGGCGCTGGACCGTGAGGCTGGGCCAGGTACGGCCGTTGACCACGATCGTGGTGCCGGAGAACGCCGACGTCCACGCTGAACCGTCGTGGTGACCGCCCGGGTAGACCAGCTCGCCGTCGGCGCTGAAACTGCGGTCCTGGATCAGCAGCGGGATGTCGTGGTGGTCGGTGTCCGGCGGATCGTCGTGGCCGGGCGTAGGGCCGGGCAGCACCCCGTCGGGCAGGTCGTCGCCGCCGAGCAGGTAGAAGCCGGCGGGCCCCGCGTAGACGTTCTCCCGGGTGAGGCCCAGCGTGTGGTCGTGGTACCAGAGCGTGCAGGGCCGCTGATCGTTGGCGTACTCGAAGGTGGCCGAACCCGCCGCCCAGCGCAGGCCGGACCCCTCGGCGAAGCGGGACCGGAACTCGCCGTACGCGCTGCCCGTCACGGCGACGTCGGCCGGCAGGTCGCGGGCCACCGGCAGGTACCACGCCTCGGCGTGCCCGTCGCTCTCCTGCGTGCTGTGCCCGCCGTGCAGGTGGACCACCTGGGGCACCGGTCCCCGGTAGCCACGGCGGCTGCCGTCCGACCGGCCGTGCCCGTCCCGGCCCTCGCGGCCACCGGCCGGGTTGGCCCAGTGCAGGGTCTCATCGACGGGCAGCAGGTGCGGCAGGTAGTCGCCCCGGTCGTCGACGAGTTCGTTGACCCAGGTCACCCGCACCGGGCGGTTCACCCGGGCGACGATGCTGTGCGCCGGGTAGCCGAAGCTGCCGGGGTGGGCGGTGGACCCGTAACCCCACACGGTCGTACGCGGCCAGGACAGCGGCAGGATCTGCTGCCGGAACTGCCGCACCCCGATGACATACGTGTCCCGCTCCGGATCATTCGCCACCCGCGGCATGGCCGGGGGGATCCGCAGCGGCGCGACGTACTTCGGGATGTCGTCGGCGCGCAGCATCGTCGCCGCGGCGAGCGCCCGGCCCGCGGCCGTCGAGCCGGCCGGGACCAGAACCGCGGCGCCCCCGGCGGCACCGGCCACGAGCACCTGTCGTCTGCTGACCATGCCGCACCCCCACTCGTATCCGACCTCGATAAGAGAATGAGTTTCGCGGACGGGGGCAAGTGGTGTGGAAGGCGGATAACACCCGTAAGAGGGACAGCAAGCGCCATAGGGTGTGGGGCATGCGATTCGACCAGCACACGGTCGTCGTCCTGACCCGACCGTCGGATCCGCCGGACCTGCCGCGGGAGGCGATCGACCGGCTACGCGACGCCCATCTGGCCCACCAGGCAGGGCTCGTGGAGCAGGGGCTGGTGCTCGCGGCCGGCCCGCTCCTGCACGCCGACGACGACCGGATGCGGGGCTTCGTCGTCTTCTCCATCGCCCCGGACGAGGTACGCGGGCTCTACGCCGACGACCCGGCCGTCCGCGCCGGCCTGCTCACCGCGCGGGTGGCGAGCTGGATGGTGCCCGAGGGCAACGTGCGGTACGAGGGCGTGCCGATCCCCACCTCGATGCTGGAGGCGGCGGCGGGCGACTGACGCGGTCAGCCGGGCAGGTCCGCGATCGCAAGCACGCGCAGGTCGTCCGGCTCGCCCACGATGACCCGTAGCGCCGGGAAGTACGCGCTCAGCACCGGACGGCACCTGTCGCACGGCCCGACGACCGTCCGGCCCCGGTCGGCGACCGACACGATCGTCTCCAGCTCGGTCACGCCCTGCGTGGCGGCGGTGCCGATCACCACCAGCTCCGCGCAGGTGTCCCCGCTGTCGTGCCGGACGTCCACCCCGGAGAACACCCGCCCGTCGGCGGTACGGGCGGCCGACGCGCCGGTGTGGTGGCCACTGCGGCACCGCAGTTTGGCGACCGCCGTGGCGGCCTGCACCAGCGCCCGATCGGTGTCCCGCAGCTCCATCCCGGCCCCCCAGCGCTCGACATCGGCCGCAACTGTAGACCGCCGTGAACGGGCCGGAGCACCCACGCGCGGTAACCCAGGGGCGGTCCGCCGCCGGGCTGCCTATCCTTGGGCACGACATGCAGAATCCAGCCTCCTCCGCCGCGACCGATCCCGTCCGCGACCTGCACCGCCGCCTCAGTCCCCTGATGTTCCGCGACCAGCGCCGGCTTCAGCGACGCCTGGACGGCGCCCGCAAGCTGCGCGACCCGCAGCGCCGGGAGGCGGCCCTGACCGAGATCACCGCCGAGCTGGCCCGGGCCGAGCAGCGGCTGGCCGCCCGGCGGGCCGCGGTACCGGTGATCACGTACCCGGCGGGGTTGCCGGTCAGCGAGCGCAAGGACGACATCGCCGCCGCCATCCGCGATCACCAGGTGGTGATCGTGGCCGGCGAGACCGGTTCGGGTAAGACGACCCAACTTCCCAAGATCTGTCTGGAGCTGGGGCGGGGCATCAACGGCCTGATCGGGCACACCCAGCCCCGGCGGCTGGCCGCCCGGACGGTGGCCGACCGGATCGCCGACGAGCTGGGCACCGAGCTGGGCGACGTGGTCGGATACAAGGTGCGCTTCACCGACCAGGTCAGCGAGCGCAGTCTGGTGAAGCTGATGACCGACGGCATCCTGCTGGCCGAGTTGCAGACCGACCGGATGCTGCGCCAGTACGACACGCTGATCATCGACGAGGCGCACGAGCGCAGCCTCAACATCGACTTCATCCTCGGGTACCTGCGGGAGCTGCTCCCCCGCCGGCCCGACCTCAAGGTGATCATCACCTCGGCGACGATCGAGACCGACCGGTTCGCCAAGCACTTCGCCGACGCCGAGGGCGAACCGGCGCCGGTGGTCGAGGTCTCCGGCCGCACCTACCCGGTCGAGGTCCGCTACCGGCCGCTGGTCCTCCTCGCCGAGGACGACGAGGACGGCGACGCCGACGAGGAGAACGTCCGCGACCAGATCCAGGCGATCGGCGACGCCGTCGAGGAGCTGGCCGCCGAGGGTCCGGGCGACATCCTGGTCTTCCTCAGCGGCGAACGGGAGATCCGCGACACCGCCGACGCGCTGGGCAAGCTGGTGCAGAAGAAGCGGTCGCTGCTGGGCACCGAGATCCTGCCGCTGTACGCGCGGCTCTCCGCCGCCGAGCAGCACCGGGTCTTCGCGGCGCACAGCTCGCGACGCGTGGTGCTCGCCACCAACGTCGCGGAGACCTCGCTGACCGTGCCCGGGATCAAGTACGTGGTGGACCCGGGCACCGCCCGGATCTCCCGCTACTCCAACCGGCTCAAGGTGCAGCGACTGCCCATCGAGCCGGTCTCGCAGGCGTCGGCCAACCAGCGCAAGGGCCGCTGCGGTCGTACGTCGGACGGTATCTGCATCCGCCTCTACGACGAGCAGGACTTCCTGTCCCGCCCCGAATTCACCGACCCGGAGATCCTGCGCACCAACCTGGCGTCGGTCATCCTCCAGATGACCGCGATCGGGCTGGGCGACCTGGCCGCGTTCCCGTTCATCGACCCGCCGGACAAGCGCAACATCACCGACGGCGTCAACCTCCTGCACGAGCTGGGCGCGCTGGACCCGACCGAGACCGATCCGGCCAAGCGGCTCACCACGCTGGGCCGGCGGCTGGCCCAGCTACCGGTCGACCCGCGCCTGGCCCGGATGGTCGTCGAGGGCGAACGCAACGGCTGCGCCACCGAGATCCTGGCGATCGCCGCCGCGCTCTCCATCCAGGACCCCCGCGAGCGCCCGGCGGAGAAACAGGCCCAGGCAGACCAGGCGCACGCGCGGTTCGCCGACTCCGAGTCGGACTTCGTCGCGTACCTGAACCTGTGGCGGTATCTGCGGGAGCAGCAGCGCGAGCTGTCCTCCAGCGCCTTCCGCCGGATGTGCAAGGCGGAGTACCTGAACTACCTGCGCATCCGCGAGTGGCAGGACATCGTCAGCCAGTTGCGCCAGGTGCTGCGTACCCCGGCCGAGGGCGACCGGCGCGGCGGGCGGCCGGCGCGCGAGGCCTCGGCCGAGGCGGACGCCGGCCGGGGCGCGGGCCGCCGGGGTGGCGCGGACCTGCCGGAGGAGATCGACACCCCGAAGGTCCACCAGTCGCTGCTGCCCGGCCTGCTGTCGCACATCGGGCTCAAGGACGCACAGAAACACGAGTACCTGGGGGCACGCGGCGCGAAGTTCGCGCTGTTCCCCGGCTCGGCGCTGTTCAGGAAGCCGCCGCGCTGGGTGATGGCGGCCGAGCTGGTGGAGACGTCCCGGCTGTGGGGGCGCATCGCCGGCCGGGTCGAGCCGGAGTGGGTCGAACCACTGGCGCAGCACCTGGTCAAGCGCAGCTACAGCGAGCCGCACTGGGAGAAGAAGCAGGCCGCGGTGATGGCCTACGAGAAGGTCACCCTCTACGGCATGCCGCTGGTCGCGTCGCGGAAGGTCAACTTCGGGCGGATCGACCCGGCACTGAGCCGGGAGCTGTTCATCCGGCACGCCCTCGTCGAGGGCGACTGGCAGACCCACCACCGGTTCTGGGCCGACAACAAGCGACTGCTGGGCGAGATCGAGGAGCTGGAGAGCCGGGCCCGCCGCCGGGACATCCTGGTCGACGACGAGACCATCTTCGGCTTCTACGACCAGCGGATCCCCGCCGACGTGGTCTCCGGCCGGCACTTCGACACCTGGTGGAAGAAGACCCGCCACGAGCGCCCCGACCTGCTGACCTTCACCCGCGACCTGCTGGTCAACGACGGCCGGGGCGGTGTCGACGAGAGCGACTACCCGGACGAGTGGCAGACCGAGGGGGTGACGCTGCCGCTGACCTACCGGTTCGAGCCGGGCACGGCGACCGACGGCGTCACCGTGGACATCCCGCTGCCGCTGCTCAACCAGGTGCCGGCGGAGAGCTTCGACTGGCAGGTGCCGGGGCTGCGCGAGGAGTTGGTGATCGCGCTCATCCGCTCGCTGCCCAAGGCGATCCGGCGCAACTTCGTGCCGGTGCCGGACTACGCGCGGGCCGCCCTCGCGGCGATCACCCCCGGGGAGACGTCGTTGCTGGACGCGTTGACGCGTGAGCTTCGGCGGATGACCGGGGTGACCGTGCCCCGCGACGCGTGGGAGCCGGACAAGCTGCCCGCGCACCTGCGGGTGACGTTCCGGGTGCTCGGCGACGACGACAAACCGGTCGCCGAGGGCAAGGACCTGCCGGCCCTGCAACGTCAACTGCGTCAGGAGGTACGCCAGGTCGTGGCGGCCGCCGCGCCGGAGGTGGCCCGCACCGGCCTGCGGGAGTGGAGCGTCGGCGCGCTGCCGCGAACCATCGAGCAGGTACGCGCCGGGTACGCCGTGACCGCGTACCCGGCCCTGGTCGACGAGGGCACGACGGTCGGGGTGAAGGTGTTCGACTCCCCCGCCGAGGCGGAGGCCGCACACTGGGCGGGCACCCGCCGACTGCTGCGCCTCACCGTGCCGTCCCCGGCGCGCTTCCTGCAGGGACGGCTGAGCAACGAGGCGAAACTGGCGCTGAGCCGCAACCCGCACGGCGGCGTGCAGGAGCTGATCGAGGACGCCGCCGGAGCGGCCATCGACCGGCTCATCGACGCCGCCGGTGGGCCGGCGTGGGACGCCGAGGGCTTCGCCGCCCTGCGCGACAAGGTCCGCGCCGACCTGGTCGACACCGTCGTCGAGGTGATGGACCGGGCCCGCAAGGTGCTCGCCGCCGCGTACGCCGTCGAGCAGCGGCTCGGCGCGACGCGCAACCTGGCCGTGGTGGCGGCGCTGGCCGACATCCGCAAGCAGCTCGCCGGGCTGGTGCACGCCGGCTTCATCACCGAGACCGGGTACGCGCGCCTGCCCGACCTGCTGCGCTACCTCACCGCCATCGAACGCCGGATGGACCGGCTGGGCGGCAATCCGCAGCGCGACCGCCAGCAGCAGGACCGGATCGCGGTGGTCCAGAAGGAGTACGACGACCTGCTCGCCGCCCTGCCGCCCGCGCGTCGGCAGGAGGCGGCCGTCCGGCAGATCCGCTGGATGATCGAGGAGTTGCGGGTGAACGTGTTCGCCCAGGCGCTCGGCACCCCGTACCCCGTCTCGGAGCAGCGGATCTACCGGGCGATGGACGACGCCGAGGGCCGCTGAGCCGGCCGGTCCGGCCGCTGCCGGCCTGGTCGCGGCGGCGCCCTCGGCCGGGTCAGCCCAGCGGCTCCACGCCCGGCGGCAGCTCGCTCCGGTCGATCGCGGACTGGACGTAGTCGAGCAGGATCCGCCGGAGTTCCCGGCCGGCGTGCGTCGGGACGACGTCGCGGCGACGGGCCACCGCGATGGTCCGCGTCACCCCGGGGGTCGCCAGCGGCGTGATGCGCACCCCGGGTCGGCGCGCCAGCACGATCCCGGGCACCAACGCGATGCCGAGTCCCGCCTCGACGAAGCTGAGGACGGCGTCCATCTCGCCGCCGTCCACCGCGAAGCGCGGTTCGAAGCCCGCCTCCCGACACGCCGCGATGGTGGCGTCCCGCAGGTCGTAGCCCTCCCGGAACATCACCATCGGCTGGTCGCGCAGGTCGGTGATCCGCAGCTCGCCCGTCGCCGAGGCGGTCGGCACCTCGCCCACCGAGGCCACCACCAGGCTCTCGCGCAGGATCGGATCGACACGCAGGCCCGGGTCGGCGCCCTGCGACGGCATGATGATCAGCGCCAGGTCCAGATCCCCGCGCAACAGGTCCCGGACGAGGTCCTGGGACCCGCTCTCCTCGACGCGCAGGTCGACGGTGGGGTGCGCGTCGCGGAACCGGCGCAGCACCGGCGGGGCGAGCGAGGTGGCCAGGCTCGGGGTCGCGCCCAGTCGTACGCGCCCTCGGCGCAGGCCGACCAGCTCCTGCACCTCCCGGGTCGCGGTCTCCACGTCGGCGAGGATCCGGGTCGCCAACGGCAGGAGCACCTCCCCCGCCGCGGTGAGGGCGATGTTGCCCCTTACCCGCTCGAACAGCGGGGCGCCGAGGTCGGTCTCGAGGGCGTGAATTTGCTTACTCAACGAGGGCTGGGTTATGCCGACGATGTCGGCGGCTTGGGTGAAATGTCGTACTTCGGCCACCGCGACGAAGTACCGGAGCTGATGGAGCTGCATCTACATAGCTTATGGCTATCAACGCTGCGAGTTCGATGCATTGGACGACTGATCAAAGTGCTCCTAGCGTCAGATCCGTGGTAATGACGAAAACTCGGTCGCCCATCCGCTCGAACGTCGGCCTCAAGGCCGTCATGGCGGTGACGGGCATCCTGCTGGTGCTGTTCCTGATCGCGCACATGCTCGGGAACCTGAAGGTGTTCACGGGGGAGACCTCGTTCGACCACTACGCGCACTGGCTGCGCGACATCGGCAAGCCACTGCTGCCCGGTGTCTGGTTCCTGTGGATCCTGCGCACCGTCCTCGTGGTGGCCGTCGTCGCCCACATCGTGGCCGCCACCGTGCTGGCGCTGCGCGCCCGCGCCGCCCGCCCGGTCAAGTACGCCCACCGCAAGAAGGTCCGGGGCAGCTACGCGGCCCGCACCATGCGCTGGGGTGGCGTGATCATCCTGCTGTTCGTGATCTACCACCTGCTGGACCTGACCACCGGCACGCTCAACCCGGTCGGCAACGAGCACAAGCCGTACGGCAACGTCGTCGCCGACTTCGCCCCGGCGCGCTGGTACGTCACGCTCTTCTACACCCTGGCGATCGTCACGCTCGGCTTCCACCTGCGCCACGGCGCCTTCAGCGCGTTCCGCAGCCTCGGCCAGCAGACGCCCCGGGGCGAGCGCCGGGCGCGCGCCGCCGCGCTGGTCTTCGCCGTGGTGCTCTGCGCCGGATACCTGGTGGTCCCGTTCGCCGTACTCACCGGATTGGTGTCCTGACATGGAACTCTTCACCGAGGGCGACCCGATCGCCGACACGAAGGCGCCCGCCGGCCCGGTCGAGAAGCGCTGGGAGACCCGACGCTTCGAAGCCAAGCTGGTCAACCCGGCCAACCGCCGCAAGATGACGGTGATCGTGGTCGGCACCGGCCTGGCCGGCGGCTCGGCCGCCGCGACGCTGGCCGAGCAGGGCTACCACGTCAAGTCCTACTGCTACCAGGACAGCCCGCGCCGGGCCCACTCGATTGCGGCGCAGGGCGGTATCAACGCCGCGAAGAACTACCGCAACGACGGCGACTCCGTCCACCGGCTGTTCTACGACACCGTCAAGGGCGGCGACTTCCGCTCCCGGGAGTCGAACGTGCACCGCCTGGCCGAGGTGTCGGTCAACATCATCGACCAGTGCGTCGCCCAGGGCGTGCCGTTCGCCCGTGAGTACGGCGGCCTCCTGGACACCCGCTCCTTCGGCGGCGCGCAGGTGCAGCGCACCTTCTACGCCCGGGGCCAGACGGGCCAGCAGCTGCTGCTCGGCGCGTACCAGGCGCTCGAGCGGCAGATCGGCCTCGGCAACGTGGAGATGAACGCCCGGCACGAGATGCTGGAGCTGGTCGTCGTCGACGGCAAGGCCCGGGGCATCGTCGTCCGGGACTTGGTCACCGGCGAGATCAGCACCGAGATGGCGGACGCTGTCGTGCTCGCCTCCGGCGGCTACGGCAACGTCTTCTACCTGTCCACCAACGCCAAGGGCTGCAACGTCACCGCCACCTGGCGGGCGCACCGCAAGGGCGCGTACTTCGCCAACCCCTGCTACACGCAGATCCACCCGACCTGCATCCCGGTCTCCGGCGACCACCAGTCGAAGCTGACCCTGATGAGCGAGTCGCTGCGCAACGACGGTCGGGTCTGGGTACCGAAGACCAAGGGCGACGACCGCAGCCCGAAGGACATTCCCGAGGACGAGCGGGACTACTACCTCGAGCGCATCTACCCGTCCTTCGGCAACCTGGTCCCCCGCGACATCGCCTCCCGCGCCGCCAAGAACGTGTGCGACGAGGGCCGGGGCGTCGGTCCGACCAAGCTCGGCGTCTACCTCGACTTCGCCGACGCCATCGACCGGCTGGGCCGCAAGGCCATCGAGGCCAAGTACGGCAACCTCTTCGAGATGTACGAGCGCATCACCGGCGAGGACCCGTACGAGGTGCCGATGCGCATCTACCCCGCCGTGCACTACACGATGGGCGGGCTGTGGGTCGACTACGACCTCCAGTCCAGCATCCCCGGCCTGTTCGTGATCGGCGAGGCGAACTTCTCCGACCACGGCGCGAACCGGCTGGGCGCCTCGGCGCTGATGCAGGGCCTCGCCGACGGCTACTTCGTGCTGCCCACCACCATCGCCAACTACCTGGCCTCCGGCGGGCTGGAGAAGGTCGACGCCAGCCACCCGGCGGCGGTCGAGGCGCGCACCGACGTCGAGGATCGGATCCAGCGGCTGCTGGCGGTCAACGGCGACCGGACCGTGGACTCGTTCCACCGGGAGCTGGGCCAGATCATGTGGGAACACTGCGGCATGGAGCGCAGCGAGGCCGGACTGCGCAAGGCGATCGGCGAGATCCGCGACCTGCGCGAGCAGTTCTGGCAGCGGGTCAAGGTGTCCGGCACCGGCGAGGAGCTGAACCAGTCGCTGGAGAAGGCCGGCCGGGTGGCCGACTTCTTCGAGCTGGCCGAGCTGATGTGCATCGACGCCCTGCACCGCGAGGAGTCCTGCGGCGGTCACTTCCGGGCCGAGCACCAGACCCCCGACGGGGAGGCGCAGCGCGACGACGACCGGTTCGCGTACGTCGCGGCCTGGGAGTTCACCGCCACCGGTGAGCCCTCGGTGCTGCACAAGGAAGACCTGAAGTTCGAATACGTCCACCCCACGCAGCGGAGCTACAAGTGAACCTGACCCTGCGCATCTGGCGCCAGAAGGGCCCCGAGGACAAGGGTCGGATGGTGACCTACCCGGTCGACGACGTGTCCCCGGACATGTCGTTCCTGGAGATGCTCGACGTGCTCAACGAGCGGCTGATCCTCTCCGGCGAGGACCCGGTGGCGTTCGACCACGACTGTCGCGAGGGCATCTGCGGCATGTGCGGCCTCATGATCAACGGTGACGCGCACGGGCCGCAGCGCGGCACCACGGCCTGCCAGCTGCACATGCGGCAGTTCAAGGACGGCGACACGATCGACATCGAGCCGTGGCGGGCCAGCGCCTTCCCGGTCGTCAAGGACCTGGTGGTCAACCGGAGCGCCTTTGACAGGATCATCGCCGCCGGTGGCTACATCACCGCGCCGACCGGCAGCGCGCCCGAGGCCCACTCCACCCCGGTGGCCAAGGCCAACGCGGACGCCGCCTTCGAGTCGGCGGCCTGCATCGGCTGCGGCGCGTGCGTGGCGGCCTGCCCGAACGGCTCCGGCATGCTCTTCACCGCCGCCAAGCTCACCCAGCTCTCGCTGCTGCCGCAGGGCCAGCCGGAGCGCTACACCCGGGTGATCGGCATGGTGGACGCGCACGACGAGGCCGGCTTCGGCGGCTGCACCAACGCCGGCGAGTGCACCCCGGCCTGCCCGAAGGGCATTCCGCTGAACACCATCGGCCGGCTCAACCGCGACTACCTGTCGGCCACCACCAAGGGCGGCAACACGCCCGGCTCCTGACCCTTTCGGCCCAGGCAACCCCCTGACCGCCGCGCCCGGATCGTCGGGCGCGGCGGTCCGGCGTCAGGGGCACCCAGCGAACGCAACGACCGTCCTGGCCCGACACCGTCCGGCCTGGCCCGACCGGACCTGGCCCGACCGGACCTGCCTGGCCTGGCCTGGCCTGGGCGCAAGATCGACTCCGTTCCGCCGATGTGGCGGTGTCCGAGCGCTCGGACACCGCCACATCGACGGAACGGAGTCGATCATGCCGTCGCGCCCCTCGGCGTGCGTGCCGACGCGGTGCAGCGCCGTGGACAGGAGGGGCAACGCTCGCGACCCTCGTCGCTTCTCGGGGCCCTGCACGCGGCAGCAGGACAAGACCGACTCGGTATCCAGGAAGTCGGCCAGTCCGGGCGCCCACGACACGCCGACTTCCTGGAACCCGAGTCGGTCAAGGCACCAGGAACGGTCGCTCCAGCCTCACCGACGAACGGCGACCAGCCTGGGCTGGGGGCGACCGTGCCCGGCGCAGGGATCAAGCCTGACCGCCCGGAGCCGGGCACGGTCGCCCCCAGCCCCAACCGCAACCACCGACAAGCCGGGCACGGTCGCCCCCCAGCCCCAACCGCAACCACCGACAAGGCCGGAGCGCCGGTTCAACTCCCCCTCCCCGGGTAGCAGTCAGGGTAGGACCGAGGGAGGGCAGCGGGACATGAAGGCGTTGACCTGGCAGGGCAAGCGGGACGTACGGGTCGAGGAGGTGCCCGACCCTCGGATCGAGGAGCCGACCGACGCGATCGTCAAGATCACATCGACGGCGATCTGCGGGTCGGACCTGCACCTGTACGAGGTGCTGGGGCCGTACCTGAAGCCCGGGGACATCCTGGGACACGAGCCGATGGGGATCGTCGAGGAGGTCGGCCCGGAGGTGACCGGACTGAAGCCCGGCGACCGGGTGGTGGTGCCGTTCAACATCTCCTGCGGCGACTGTTGGATGTGTCGACGCCAGCTCTACGCCCAGTGCGAGACCACCCAGGTGACCAGCGAGGGCAAGGGCGCGGCGCTGTTCGGCTACACGTCCCTCTACGGGTCGGTGCCCGGCGGCCAGGCCGAGTACCTACGTGTTCCGCAGGCCCACTTCGGGCCGATCAAGATCCCGCAGACCGGCGCGGACGAGCGCTATCTCTACCTCTCCGACATCCTGCCCACCGCCTGGCAGGCGGTGAAGTACGCGGACACCCCGCCCGGCGGCACCCTGGCCGTCTTCGGGTTGGGCCCGGTCGGCCAGTTCTGCGCCCGCATCGGCCGCCATCTCGGCGCCGGGCGGGTGATCGGGCTGGACCTGGTGCCCGAGCGGCTGGAGCTGGCGCGCCGGCACGGCATCGAGGTGCTCGACGTACGCGAGTTGTCCGACGTGCCGGGCGCGCTGATCGACCTGGTCGACGGGCGTGGTCCGGACGCCGTCATCGACGCCGTCGGCATGGAGGCGCACGGCTCGCCGGTCGGCAAGCTCGCCCACGCGGCCGTCGGGCTGCTGCCGGACAAGCTGGCCCAGTCGATGACCGACCGGGCCGGCGTCGACCGGTTGAGCGTCCTGCACGCCGCGCTCAAGGCGGTCCGTCGCGGCGGCACCGTCTCGCTCTCCGGCGTGTACGGCGGCGAGGCCGACCCGATGCCGATGATGGAGATGTTCGACCGGGGCGTCCAACTGCGGATGGGGCAGTGCCACGTGCGCCGCTGGGTCGACGAGATCATGCCGCTGCTCTCCGGCGACGACGACCCGCTGGGGGTGGAGGATCTGCGTACCCACCGGCTGCCGCTGAACGACGCGCCGCGCGCGTACGAGATGTTCCAGAAGAAGGAGGACGGCTGCATCAAGGTGGTCCTGAGTCCATGAGTCGGGTCGTGGTGGTCGTGGGCGCGACCAGCGGGATCGGCCGGGCGACGGCCCGGGCGTTCGCCGAGCGCGGCGACCGCCTGGTGCTCGCGGCCCGCGCGCCGCAGACCCTCGCCGAGGTGCGCGCGGAGTGCGCGGACGTCGAGGCCCTGACCGTGGCGACCGACGTCACCGAGGCGGGGGCGCTGGAGTCGTTGGCGCTGGCGGCGATCGAGCGGTTCGGTCGCATCGACGTCTGGGTGCACACCGCGGCGGTGATGGCCTACGGGCGTTTCGACGAGCTGCCGGAGCGGGTGTTCGACCAGGTGGTGCGCACGGACCTGCTGGCCGCCGCCGGCGCGGCGCGGGTGGCGCTGCGGCACTTCCGGGCGACCGGAGCCGGCACCCTGATCCTCACCGGTTCGGTGCTCGGGCACATCACCGCCCCCTACATGAGCGCGTACGTGGCCAGCAAGTGGGGTTTGCAGGGGCTGGCCCGAACGATCCAGCAGGAGCTGCGGGACAGCCCGGGAATTCGGCTGTGCCTGGTCAACCCGGGCAGTGTGGACACACCGGTCTACCAGCAGGCGGCCAACTATCTCGGTCGTGTCGGGCGTCCGCCACCGCCGGTCGCCGGGCCGCAGCGGGTGGCCCGGGCGATCGTCGACTGTGTGGACCATCCGCGCCGGGAGGTGTCGGTGGGGCGGCTGAACGTGCTGCTGCGGGCGGGCTTCACGGCGCTGCCCGGCGTCTACGACGTCCTCGTCGGCCCGTTGATGCGGCTCGCGGGCCTCAGCGGACGACCGGTCGAGGCGCACGACGGCTCGGTCTTCGCGCCGAACCCGGCCGGCGAGGCGGTCCGTGGCGGCCACCTGCCCGACCTGCGGCAACTCGGCCGAGTGGTGTCCGGGCCGGCCGCGCAGCTCCGCGACGCGGCGAGCGGCGCGATCGGCGCCGCGCTGCGCCGACGGCCCGGGTGAGAATGTTCGGGACTGTTCGGAACCTTTTCCGGGGGCATCATGAATAGATCAACTCGCCTAGCGTGGGGGGCCGGCAGGCGCTTCGGCGCCCCACGACGGGAGAGACGATTGACCATCCGACTGAACCGCAGGACCGCCCTCGGACTGGGCACGGTGGCCACCGCCGGCACGGTGCTCGCCGCGGCCACTCCGGCCAGCGCCGCCGAGGCGGCACCGACCACCCCCGCGCAGGCGGCCCGGCGGGTCGCCACCGTCTTCGGCCGCCACAGCGTCGAGGCCGGCGGGAACTGGCAGGCGTACGTCAGCGTGGCCGACCCGGCGGGCGCGCCGGTGGTCGCGGTGGCGGCGGAGGCCGACCGGCGGATCGAGGCGTACAGCGTCAACAAGATCGCGGTCGCCACGGCCGTGTTGGACAAGGTCGACCGTGGACTGCTGACGCTGGACCAGCGGGTCGAGGTGACCGCGGCGATCGTGGTGCCGGGTGGTGACGGCATCTTCAGCCTGGACGGCGCGTACCCGAGCAGCGTGACGCTGGGGCACGTGCTGGCGAACCTGCTGACCGTCTCGGACGACACCGCCGTACGGCTGTGCGGGCTGGTCGCGCCCGCCGCCGAGATCAACGCGATCCTGGTCGCCAAGGGCTTCCCGAACACCCAGGTCGAGCCGGTCGCCAACCCGAACCGGTTCTTCCTCGGCACGAGCACCCCGCGGGAGACCCACGACCTGCTGCGCGCCCTGGTCGCCGGCACGCTGCTCTCGCCGGCCTCGACGGCGCACCTGCTCGGGCTGCTGCGCTCCCCGGTGGCCTTCACCGACGGCATCCGTCGCACCATGTCCTCCGACGAGCGGGCCCGCATCGCCACCAAGGCCGGCTGGTTCGCCGACGCCCGGCACGAGGCCGGGGTGATCTTCGACCGGTCCGGCGCCGCGGTGCTGACCTACGCGCTCTTCGCCGACGGGCAGGCCGACCCGGACAACTTCGGCGCGACCCATCCGGCGGTGCAGGCGCGGGCCGCCATGGGTCCGAAGTTCCTCGCCGCGGTGGACCGCCTCGGGGGCACGGGCGCCACGTACCGGACGGCCGCCCAGCGGCCCAGCAACGGCGGCTGACTCCGCTTCCGGGCCGGTCGTCGGGGAACGACCGGCCCGGTGCGGGCGACCGCCGGGGCGGGAAGCTCGCGGGGGAACTACCGTGTAGTGCGGGACACGGCGGAGGGACGGCGATGACGCCAACGGCACGCGCGGACGGGCAGGGGTCGCTCGGGCGACGGATGTGGGCGACGGGGGGACTGGCCGCGCTGGCCGGCCTGGCCTGGATGGCACGGGATGTGCCGGCGGCGCTGGGCGGCCGGCTCGCCGGGGCCCGGGCCGAGCGGGCGGCCCGCTCGCCGCAGTTCCGCGACGGCACGTTCCACAACCAGGCCGACGTCCGCACGATGGTCGCCACCGAACCAGGTCGTAACCTGGTCCGGGAACTGATCTTCGGCAAGCAGAAGCGTCGCCCCGGCGCGCCCGTGCCGCTGCTGCGGCCTGGCACGTCGCCGGCGGCCGACACCGCCGACGAGCTGAACATCGTCTGGTACGGCCACGCCTCGGCGTTGATCGAGATCGAGGGCCGGCGGGTCCTGCTCGACCCGGTGTGGAGTGACCGCTGCTCGCCGTCCGGCGCGGTCGGCCCGCGTCGGCTGCACGAGCCGCCGGTACGCCTGGACGAGCTGCCCCCGCTCGACGCCATCCTGATCTCCCACGACCACTACGACCACCTGGACATGCCCACCGTGCGGGCGCTGGTCGCCGGGCAGTCGGCGCCGTTCGTGGTGCCGCTCGGCGTGGGCGCCCACCTGGATCGCTGGGGGGTGCCCGCCGAGCGGATCATCGAGCTGGACTGGTCCGAGTCGCACCGGGTCGACGGGTTGGAGATCACCGCCACCGCGGCCCAGCACTTCTCCGGTCGCGGGCTGCGCCGCGACGGCACGCTCTGGAGTTCCTGGGTGGTCGCCGGGGCGCGGCGCAAGGTCTTCTACACCGGTGACTCCGGCTACTTCGCCGGGTACGCGGCGATCGGCGCCGAACACGGTCCGTTCGACGTGACGCTGATGCAGATCGGCGCGTACGACCGGGCCTGGCCGACGATCCACATGTTCCCCGAGGAGGCGGTCGACGCCCACCTCGACCTGCGCGGCGGGCTGTTCATCCCGGTGCACTGGGCGACGTTCAACCTGGCCCTGCACGACTGGTCGGAGCCGGTGAACCGGCTGTGGGCCGAGGCGAAGGCCCGCGACGTGCGACTCGCCGTGCCCCGACCGGGTGAGCGGGTGGTGGTCGACGACCCGCCGGCCGTCGACGGATGGTGGCAGTCCGTCGCCTGAGCAGTCTGCGGCCCGACCCGGCTCACCGGAGCCGGGTCAGAGCACGAAGGCGTCGGTCCAGAGCGCGCCGGAGCGACCGGAGAGCGCGTCCAGCATGGCGACCGCCTGGCCGTCGGTGAGCTGCGCGACGAAGTCCACGATGGCGCGTCCCCGGGCCCGGCCGATCCGGTGCGGTGTACGCGGGTGCAGCTCGGCCTCGGCCAGCTCGACCAGGTCGTGCAGCCGGCGGGGCAGGCGGGACTCCTCCTCCGGGTCGAGCAGCCACTCCCACAGCGCCTCCACCAGGGTGCCCAGCAGCCGGGCCTGACCACGCTGGTGCAGGGCCAGGTCGGGGCGGGCCAGCACGAACCGGTGGTGGACGAACTTGAGCACCTGCACCTCGTGCCACTGCGCGCAGCCGAGCAGCACGTACCCGGAGCGCACCGACGGCTGGTCGGTCACGGTGATGGCCTCGACGAAGCGCGTGGACCAGCGGGCGGAGAACCGCGCCACGTACTGCTCCGCCTCGATCGAGCCGTCGAACGGCATCGCGAGGAGCCCGTCCACCAACTCCTCGCGGACGTGCTCGACGGCGGCGGCGAACGCGTCGTCGTCGGCGACCCAGGCGTCCTTGCGGTGCAGTTGCCGGCGCAGCCGTTCGATGGCCGCGCCGGGTCGTCGGGCCGAGGTGGCCAGTGCCGCGTCGGTGATCGCCCGGAAGTGCCCGCTCTCGCGCTGCCAGGCCATCAGCTCGGCGGACACCGCGCCCTGCTGGAGCACCCCGACGCGGTAGAAGTCCTCCACGTCGTGGATGGCGTACGCGATGTCGTCGGCGGTGTCCATCACGGACGCCTCGACGGTCTGCTGCCAGTCCGGGATGCGGCCGACGAACGGCTCGCGGGCCTGCCGCAGGTCGTCCAGCTCGGTCCGGTACGCCCCGAACTTCAACGAGCCGCTCTCCGGGTCGTCCGGTGGCGGGGTGGCGCCACGGGGTGGCGGTTCCAGCAGTCGCGGGTGGGGGTCGGGGTAGTCCAGCCGCGTCCACGGGTACTTCAGCATCGCCGCACGGACCGCGGCGGTCAGGTCCAACCCGGTGGTGGCCGCGCCCCGGATCTCGGTGCTCGTGACGATCCGGTACGACTGCGCGTTGCCCTCGAAACCGTCGGCGAGGCCGAGACGCTGGCGGGCCAGCCGGTCGAGCACCCGCTCCCCCAGGTGGCCGAACGGCGGGTGGCCGAGGTCGTGCGCGAGCGCGGCGGCCTCCACCACGTCCGGGTCACAGCCGCCGAGCTTGTCCAGCAGGTCACGCCACCTGTCGTCGGCCGTCAACCGCTCGGCGATGGCCCGGGCCACCTGGGCGACCTTGAGGCTGTGGGTGAGGCGGTTGTGCACCAGCAGGCCGGAGCCGACCGGGCTGATCACCTGGGTGACCCCACCGAGCCGGGCGAAGAACGGCGAGCCGACGATCCGGTCCCGGTCGGCGCGGAACGGGTTGGCCGTCAGGTCGCCGAGGGCCCGGGCGCTGCCGCCGAAGAGCCGCCGGGCGCGCGGCTCCGCAGGTGATTCCATGATCGCCACGCTAGCGCAGGCCCGGTGGGGCCGGTCGAGGGATCGGCCCGGCACGGGCTCGGTGGGCGCGACGCCGCGGCCCGGCCGGGCGCGGCGACGGCTGTCGGGGCCGCCCGGCAGAATGCAGGCGTACCCGCTCTTTGAGGGCGGATCGAGTCGAAGGCGGATCGAGATCGTGACCCAGTCTGTTCATCAGCGGATCGCCGACGAGCTCGGCGTGGCCGAGCGTCAGGTGCGGGCGGCCGTGGAGCTGCTCGACGGCGGCGCCACCGTGCCGTTCATCGCCCGCTACCGCAAGGAGGCCACCGGCCTGCTCGACGACACCCAGCTGCGCACCCTGGAGGAGCGCCTGCGCTACCTGCGGGAGCTGGACGAGCGGCGGGCGGCCGTACTGGAGTCGATCCGCGGCCAGGGCAAGCTGGACGAGGCCCTGGAAGCGCAGATCATGGCCGCCGACTCGAAGTCGCGGCTGGAGGACATCTACCTGCCGTACAAGCCGAAGCGGCGGACCCGGGCGCAGATCGCCCGCGAGGCCGGCCTCGCGCCGCTGGCCGAGACGCTGCTGGCCGACCCCACCCAGGACCCTCGGGCGACGGCCGCCGGATACGTCGACGCGGACAAGGGTGTCGCCGACGCCGCCGCCGCGCTGGAGGGCGCGCGGGCGATCCTCATCGAGACCTTCGCCGAGGACGCCGACCTCATCGGCACGCTGCGCGAGCAGATGTGGTCGCGGGGCCGGCTGGCCTCCCGGGTACGCGACGGACAGGAGACGGCCGGCGCGAAGTTCGCCGACTACTTCGACTTCTCCGAGCCGTACCCGAAGCTGCCCTCGCACCGCATCCTGGCCATGTTCCGGGGCGAGAAGGAGGGCGTGCTCGACCTGACCATGGAGCCCGAGGAGGCCGGCGAGGCCGACGCCGTCCCGACCGGCCCGAGCAGGTACGAGGCGATGATCGCCGGCCGTTTCGGGGTGTCCGACGCGGGTCGCCCGGCCGACCGGTGGCTGAGCGACACGGTCCGCTGGGCGTGGCGTACCCGCATCCTCATCCACCTGGGCGCGGACCTGCGGATGCGGCTGTGGCAGGCGGCCGAGGAGGAGGCCGTCCGGGTCTTCGCCACCAACCTGCGCGACCTGCTGCTCGCGGCCCCGGCGGGCACGCGGCCGACGATGGGCCTGGACCCGGGCCTGCGGACCGGGGTCAAGGTGGCCGTGGTCGACGCCACCGGCAAGGTGGTCGCCACCGACACCATCTACCCGCACGAGCCGCGCCGGCAGTGGGACGCCTCGGTGGAGACCCTCGCCCGGCTGGCCGGGGCGCACGGCGTGGAGCTGGTGGCGATCGGCAACGGCACCGCCTCGCGCGAGACCGACAAGCTGGCCGCTGACCTGATCAAGCGGTACCCGCAGCTCAACCTGACCAAGGTGATGGTCTCCGAGGCCGGCGCGTCGGTCTACTCCGCCTCCGCGTACGCCTCGCAGGAGCTGCCCGGGATGGACGTGTCGCTGCGCGGCGCGGTCTCCATCGCCCGCCGTCTCCAGGATCCGCTCGCCGAGCTGGTCAAGATCGATCCGCGCTCGATCGGTGTCGGCCAGTACCAGCACGACCTGTCCGAGGTGAAGCTCTCCCGGTCGCTGGACGCCGTCGTGGAGGACTGCGTCAACGCGGTCGGGGTGGACGTCAACACCGCCTCCGCGCCGCTGCTGACCCGGGTCTCCGGGATCGGGGCCGGGCTGGCCGAGAACATCGTGCTGCACCGGGACGCCAACGGGCCGTTCCGGTCGCGTACCGAGCTGAAGAAGGTGGCCCGGCTCGGGCCGAAGGCGTTCGAGCAGTGCGCCGGCTTCCTGCGGATCCCCGACGGGGACGACCCGCTGGACTCCTCCAGCGTGCACCCCGAGGCGTACCCGGTGGTGCGGCGCATCCTCGCCAGCACCGGGCAGGACCTGCGCGCGGTGATCGGCAGGAGCGCCATCCTGCGCGGGCTGCGGGCCACCGACTTCGTCGACGACCGGTTCGGCCTGCCCACCGTCACCGACATCCTCGCCGAGCTGGAGAAGCCGGGCCGGGACCCTCGGCCGGAGTTCCGTACCGCCACCTTTGTCGAGGGCGTCGAGAAGATCGGCGACCTGACGCCGGGCATGGTGCTGGAGGGCGTGGTCACCAACGTGGCCGCGTTCGGCGCGTTCGTCGACGTCGGGGTCCACCAGGACGGCCTGGTCCACGTCTCGGCGATGTCCCGGACGTTCGTGAAGGACCCCCGCGAGGTGGTGAAGTCCGGCGACGTGGTCAAGGTCCGGGTGCTCGACGTGGACGTACCCCGCAAGCGGATCTCGCTGACCCTGCGCCTGGACGACGAGACCCCGGCCGCCGGTGGTGGTCGGACGAGCCAGGAGGGGCGCGGCGGCCCGGCGCAGCGCGGACCCCAGGGAGGTCGCGGCGGCCAGGGCGGTCGCGGCGGGTCCGGCGGCGGCCAGGGCGGCTCCGGGGGACGCGGCGGTCAGGGCCGCCGCGGCGCCCAGCAGCAGGGCCGGGGCGGCGCTGCCGCGGCACCCGCCAACGACGCGATGGCCGACGCCCTCCGCCGCGCCGGCCTGGCCTGATCGGCCCTTCGGTCTCAGCCCTTCCGATCCCCCGAACCCCCGCTCCCGGCTCCGCAGCCGGGACGGGCCCGGGGGGGCGGGTCCGGGTCTGGGCCGCCGCTGGCCGGGGCCGAGCCGGGACGGGCCAGGCCGGAGTCCGAGGCCTTCGGCCGCCGTCTAGGTACTGGCCCCTTTGGAGCTGATGCGACGAACGAATCACGCGACCCGCAGTTTTGATGTCGCCAACGATTCAGCTCCAAAGGACGGCCCTACCGCACCCGGCCCGCAGGAGAGCGACGGGTCGGGGCGTACCGTCGGATCGTGGGTGAGGACGACGGCCGTAAGTGGCGGGAACGGCAGCAGCGGGCGGTGCGGGCGCATGCCGACGCGGAGGCCCGGCGGCGGGCCGCCGAGCAGGAGCGGGCCGCGGAGCTGGTGGCGTGGTTCGTGGCCGAGGCCACCCGGCGGGGGCTGCCCACCACGCGCCTGGTCGCGCGGGGTTACGACGGGCGCGGTCGCTACCGGACCGGGCTGCGGGGTTGGTACGTCGACCGGGCCGAGACCCGGGCGGTGGACGTGGCCGGTCGGTTCCATCTGCTGACCGTGCCGGGCGGCCCACGGGCCCGGTTGTTCGGCGTCGACCCGCAGCCCAGCCCGCCTCCGCTGGTCATCGGGGCGGGCGGACGCGACGGCGAGTCGATTCCGTTGCGGACGCTGCTCAGCCGGTTGCTCGACGACGGGACCGACGAGCCAGGTTCCACCACCAGAGCTGCTGCACGATGAGGGTGAGCAGGCCGGCCAGGACGATCGCGCTGAGGTTGATCACCAACTGAAGTGCTGAGCCGCCCGCCTCGTCCCACACCCCGTAGGCGGCGGCGACGGCCACGTTCGCCGCGGCCGGCACGGTGGTGACCGAGATCAGTACGCCGACCAGGCTGCCCGACTTCTTCGAGGTCAACGAGAGCATGCCGGCCACTCCGGCGAGCAGCCCGACGACCCAGGACAGCGCGTCCGGCCGCCAGATGAAGTCGGTGAGCGGTCGATCGGCGAGCAGCATCTCCTTGCTGACCAGGCCGGCGGCGGTCAGCGCCCAGGTGCTCAGCACGGTCGCCACCATGGCCGCCAGGAAGCCGACCGTCAGTGCCTGCACCGAACGGCCGATCACTCCGAGGCGGCGGCGCAGCAGCGCCACGCAGAGCGCGGCGAGCGGGCCGAACTCGGGGCCGACCACCATCGCGCCGACGATGAGGATCGGCTGGTCCAGCAGCACGCCGATGCCCGCGATCATCGTCGCCACGATGATCAGCACCAGATAGGTGCCGGACAGTTCGGTCTGCTCGCCGGTCTTCGCGGCGATCTCGTCCCAGACCACCGCGTCGGCCCCGCTACCGGGCGCGTCCTCGGCCGCGCGATCGGCCGCCGCGGAGATGGTCAGCTCGACGTCGTCGGCGGCGATCCCACCGTGTGCCTCCACACCGAGACGCTGAAGTCCCTGGAGCACGCTGTCGGCGCTCTCGCGGACCACGTCGCACTGGATGAGGTCGCCGCGGGGCTGCCGGGCGGCGCCGGGCAGCACCACCAGGTGGGTCACGCCGGGGTCGGCGGCCAGCAGGTCGGCCACCGCCTCGGACTGGTCCTTCGGAGCGATCACCCTCAGATGCAGCACCCACAGGCTCCCTTCGCGCGTTGAGCCCACCGGTGGGCGCGGCTCGCAGCACTGTAGCCGCCGCTGACGAGGGCTCGACGTGAAGAGCCTTCCGGGACCGGCACCCCACGAAGAGTGGAATATCCCGAAAACAGCCTCGAATGGCGGATACGCAGGTATGGGAGCTGGACTGATGGTAAAACCGGTTTGTCAGTTTGGCCCGGCGACGGCGGGAGTCATCCGAGCATGAGCAAGGTCTACCTCTCCCCGCCCGACGTCGGTCAGCTTGAGGAGTCGTACGCGCTGGCCGCCATCCGCTCCGGGTGGGTCGCGCCGCTGGGTCCCGATGTCGACGCCTTCGAGTCCGAGCTGGCGGAGCGGATCGGCACGTCGTACGCCGTGGCCACCAGTTCCGGAACGGCCGCCCTGCACCTGGCGCTGCTGGGGGTCGGCGCCGGCCCCGGGCAGGCGGTCGTCATGCCGACCCTGACCTTCGCGGCCACCGCCAACGCCGCCATCTACACCGGCGCCGAGCCGATCTTCGTGGACTGCGACCCGACGACCGGCAACATCGACGTGGACCTGCTCGAGTCGTTGCTCGACCGGCTCGCCGCCGAGCAACGACGGGTGGCGGCGGTCGTACCGGTGGACATGTTCGGCGTCTGCGCCGACTACGACCGCCTGCTTCCGGTGTGCGAGCGAGCCGGATACCCGGTCATCGAGGACGCCGCCGAGGCGCTCGGCGCCACCCGCTCCGGCCGGGCGGCCGGGTCGTTCGGCCGCGCCGGCGTGCTGTCCTTCAACGGCAACAAGATCATGACCACGTCGGGCGGCGGCATGCTGCTCACCGACGACGCCGAGCTCGCGGCCCGCGCGCGGTACCTGGCGACGCAGGCACGACAGCCCGTCGCGCACTACGAACACACCGACATCGGCTACAACTACCGGTTGAGCAACGTGCTGGCCGCGATCGGGAGGGCGCAGCTGTCCCGGCTGGACGGCATGATCCGCCGCCGCCACGAGTTGCGCGACCAGTACGCCAAACTGTTCGCCGCGTGCCCGGGGGTTCGACTGCTCGGCGACGCCGATCCCGGTGCCAACTGCTGGCTGACCACCATCGTGGTGGAGCCGGAGATAGCCGGGTGGCGGCCCGGCGAGCTGGCCGCCCACCTCGCCGCTCAGGACATCGAGACGCGTCCGGTGTGGAAGCCGATGCACCTGCAACCGGTGCACGCCGGAGCGGAGACCGTGCTCACCGGCGCGGCGGAACGGCTCTTCGCCACCGGCCTCACCCTGCCCAGCGGCTCGGCGATGCCCGAGCACGAGGGCGAGCGGGTCCGCCGGGCCATCGACGAGTTCCTGAGCCGCCGATGACCGACGGATTCGCGGTGACCGGCCCCGGCGCCCCGGCCGCCCTGCTGGACGCCTCCTGCCCGGACATCTACTTCACCGCCGGCTACGGCCGGGCGGCCGCCGAGACCGAATCGGGCAGCTGGCAGATCATCCACGAGCACGACCGGCTCATGCTGCCCCAGGTACTGCGGCCGGTCAGCGACACCGACGCCGACGCGGCGAGCCCGTACGGCTATTCGGGTCTGCACGTCGACACCGGCTGCACCCCCGCGGACCTGGCCCGCTTCTGGTCCCGTGCGGTTGCCCACTGGCGGGACTCCGGGGTCGTCGCGCTCTTCCTCCGCTTCTCGCCGCTGGATCCCACCTCGGTCGAGGCGGTCCGTGGGCTCGGCTCCGTCGAGCTGACCCGCCGGGCCGACACCGTCACCGTCGACGTGTCGCACGGGCCGGACGAGGTGTGGAACGGCATGGAGGGCCGATCCCGCACCGCCATCCGCAAGGCTCGCCGGAGTGGCCTGACCGGCGCCGTCCGTCCCGCCCGGTCGGACGACCTGCTTCCCGGCGCGCCCTTCCGCCGGCTCTACGAGTCGACAATGGTCCGACTGGGCAGCCAGCCCTGGTATCTGTTCCCGGACCGCTACTACCGCGACCTGGCCGCCGGGCTGGACAAGGCGCTGTCCATCGCGGAGATCCGCGACCCGGACGCCGAAGTCGTGGCCGCCGCCCTCGTGCTGCGGCACCGGGACCGGGTCCACTACCACCTGGCCGGATCCGACCCGCTCGCCGCGCGCGCCGGCGCCAACAACCTGCTGGTCTGGAGCATCCTGGATTGGGCCGCGGAGCACGGGTGCCGGCTGGTCCACCTCGGCGGCGGCGTCCGTGCCGACGATGGGCTCTTCCAGTTCAAGCGCTCCTTCGGCGGCGCCCGCACCCCGTTCTGGACGGGCTCCGCCGTCATCGCGCCGGACCGCTACCGGGAGCTGGTCGCCGCGCAGGCCCGACGGCTGGGCCGCACGGCCGAGGACCTGGAATCCAGCGGCTACTTCCCGGCGTACCGGGCGGGTGTCGCATGAGCGGAGCGACACTCGACACGCAACGTCGGATCAAACGGCTCATCGACGTCGTGGTGAGCCTGAGCGTCCTGGTCGCGCTCTCCCCGGTACTGGCCGTCGCCGCGATCCTGATCCGGCTGCGGCTGGGCGGGCCGGTCCTGTTCCGTCAGGAACGGACCGGTCGGGCGGGCCGCCGGTTCACCGTCTACAAGCTGCGCACCATGACCGACGAACGCGACGCGCACGGCGTACTCCTGCCGGACGGAGAGCGGTGCAAGGGCATCGGTCTGCTGCTGCGGCGGGCGAGCATCGACGAGCTGCCCCAGCTCATCAACGTGCTCAAGGGTGAGCTGAGCCTGGTCGGGCCACGTCCGCTGCTGCCCCGGTACGACCCGTTCTACACCGACCGGGAGCGGCTGCGCTTCGAGGTGCTCCCCGGGATCACCGGGCTGGCGCAGATCCACGGACGTAACGGGCTCGCCTGGAACGAGCGTCTCGAACTGGACGTCGTCTACGTCACCAACTGGTCGCTCGGGCTGGAACTGCGGATCATCGGCCGCACCGTCCGCGCGGTCCTCGCCGGCGCCGGCGTCGCGGCGGATCCGTCGGCGCAGATGCTCGACCTCGACCGGGAGCGGATGCTGACGTGACCGTCCTGGTGCCGCGGTTCGGCGTCGCCACCGTCGACGAGCCGGCCGATCCTCACCTCGACGGGATCGTGGAACTGCTCCGCCAGTCCATACCCGCCGAGTGCGCGGGTCTGACGCCGTACCACTCGGCCACCTTCGCCGCCTTCCTCGGCGCCGCCGTCGCCCCGCCCGGCGACCTCCGGACGGTCGTGCTCCGCTACGTCCGCGACTCCTCCGGCATACCGGCGGTCGCCGACTGGCGGGTGATCGGTGGACGGCTCTTCCTCAATGGCATCGCGGTCGCCGCAGGGCAGCGGGGACGCGGGTGGGGCGGGCTGCTGCTTGACGACGGATACGACCTGGCCCGCCAGCTCGGGTGCGCCGATCTCGCGCTGGACGTGTCGTTGGGCAACCCACGGGCGCGCCGCCTCTACGAGCGACGCGGCTTCACCGACGAGTCGTACGCGCAGTGGACCGAGGTACGACTCGATCCAGTGGCTCCCGAACCCGCCGTCCGCCTGCTCGACTGGCCGTCGTTCGCGGCGCACCACGCGGCGTACGGCTTCGGCGATCTTCGGATCGGTTGGGCGACCGGAACGGCGAGCGTCCGCGTCGTCGGCACGTCCCTGCGTCTCACCGCGGAGGCGCCCGGCCCTGGTCTCGCCGCCGCACTGGCCCAGGTCCTGCCGATCACCCGCTGCTGTCGGATCGGCACGACAGCCGAGGCCGGAACTGCTGGCGGCTTCGCTCGATTCGCCCGGATGTCCCGTCCGGTCGAGCTCAGGAGCTGAGCAGAGCGCTCGGCGAGGCGGTACGTGAAAAAGACAAGTGATCAATAAATAGGAGGTATCACTACATAAGGCGTAAAAGCCGCCGCCGGTCCTGGCGGCCGAACGATTGGGACGAGGACACACATGCCGCAGCGGCACATCGAAAGAGAACGACGCTCGGAAAGGGCCGGAGCGCGATGGGGGGCGGTGCCTCGGGCGTGTGTGCTCCTCGGCACGGACGCCGGCGCCTGGATCGTCGGAGTTGTGCTGGCCACCTGGGCGCGTTACGAGTTCACCCTCACCACGGGCCAACTGACGCGCGCGGTGACCCTCGGCGGCCTCGCGGCGGTCCTGCACGCGGGGTTGGTTCCGGTGCGGCGGCTCCGCTCGGGTCGGCACCCCGTCGGCAGCCTCCACGAGGTCCAGCACGTCGCCAGCACGGCGATCATGATCGCGAGCATCCTGACGGTGGGTCTGTTGCCACTCGCCGAGCGACCGGTACCCGCCAGCACCCCCCTCATCGGCGGTGCCCTGGCCGTGCTGTTCATGCTCGCCGCGCGGTTCGCCTACCGGCACCGCCACGATCTCGCCATGCGCCCCGACGTGCACTCGGCGACGCCGGTGCTCCTGTTCGGCATGGGCGACGCGGGTCAGGGCCTGCTGCGGGCCATGCTCGGCGATCCGCGCGGACGGTACCTGCCGGTCGGCGCGCTGGACGACGATCCGGAGAAGCGCGACCTCCGCGTTGGCGGAGTACGGGTGCTGGGCGGTCGACACGACGTCGGCACCGCCGTCCGACGCACCGGCGCCGGCGCCGTGATCTTCTCGGTCGCCAACGCCGACGCCGCCCTGATCCGTCAGATCCGCGAGGCGACCCTCGAGACGGGCGCCGCCTTCAAGGTGCTGCCGCCCGTCCGGGACCTGGTGGACCACCGGATCACCGTCACCGACGTCCGCGACGTGCAGATCAGTGACCTGCTCGGCCGTCGCCAGGTCGTCGCCGACCTGCCGCTGAGCGGCAACAGCCTGACCGGCCTGCGGATCCTGATCACCGGCGCGGGCGGCTCGATCGGCTCGGAACTGTGCCGACAGGTCATGAAGGCCGATCCGGGCGAGGTGATGATGCTGGACCGCGACGAGACGGCCCTGCACAGCCTCCAGATGTCGCTGGCCGGGCGCGCCCTGCTCGACGGCCCGGAGCTGATCCTCGCCGACCTTCGCGACGACGAGGGCATCCGCCGCGTCATCCGCGAGCGCCGGCCGGACGTCATCTTCCACGCGGCGGCGCTCAAGCACCTCACCCTGCTCCAGCGGCATCCCGGCGAGGCGGTCAAGACGAACGTCTGGGGCACCCTGTCGGTGCTCGACGCCTGCCGGGACGTGGCCAAGTTCGTGAACATCTCCACGGACAAGGCGGCCAATCCGATCAGTGTCCTCGGTTACTCGAAGCGGATCACCGAGCTGCTGACCGCACACGCCGCGTCACGGTTCCCGGGCACGTTCCTCAGCGTTCGGTTCGGCAACGTGTTGAGCAGCCGGGGCTCGGTGGTGACGGCGTTCCAACGGCAGATCGAGGCCGGCAACCCGCTGACCGTCACCCATCCGGACGTGACCCGCTATCTCATGACCGTCCAGGAGGCCGTCCATCTGGTCCTGCAGGCCGCGGAGATCGGTCGGAACGGGGAGGCTCTGGTGCTGGACATGGGTGAGCCGGTGCGGATCGCCGACCTGGCCCGGCAGATGGCCGACCATGCCACCAGCAGCGTCCCGATCGTGTACACCGGCCTACGGCCGGGCGAGAAGCTGCACGAGGACCTGCTCGGGGCCGGCGAGGTCGACACCCGCCCGCTGCATCCGCTGGTGTCACACGTGACGGTGCCCGCGCTGGACCCGATGGAGGTGCGCGGGCTCGACCCGTACGCCGAGCCGGCGAAGGTCGTCGAGCAGCTCGCCCTGCTCTGCGCCCCGCCGACGGTCTCCGTCGTGAACGGTCCGCTGGGCGTACCGCTGCAGTCACGCTGACGACGGCCACAGGGCCGGCCACCGCGGATCGCGGTGGCCGGCCCTGTCTGCTGTCCAGGTGAGCGCCGGGTGGTTCAGCGGCGGATGCCCGCCCAGTCGTGGTGCCGGCGGACGGTGGAGAGGATGAAGTCGACGACCCGCCGGGAGGTGTCCGGCACCTGGTAGTCGACCGGGCAGGGGACGCCCTGCGCGGCGACCTGGGCCACGGTCACCTCGACCGCCTCGACCACGCCCTGCGGGTCGAGACCGGTCATGATGATGCCGCCGGCGTCCAGCGCCTCCGGCCGTTCGATCGACTCGCGCAGCGTCACGGCGGGGAAGCCGAGGATGGCCGCCTCCTCGCTGACCGTCCCGCTGTCCGACAGGGTGCAGTACGCCCTGGTCTGCAGGTGCACGTAGTCGAGCAGGCCGAACGGCTCGTGGAAGGCGATACCGTCCAGCGCGGTGGCATCCGGCGCCAGCGCCTCCAGCCGTTTGCGGGTGCGCGGGTGGGTGGAGACCAGCACCGGCAGGCTCCACCTGTCGCGCACCGCCACCAGGCAGTCCAACAGCCGGCCGAGCCGGTCGGGACGGTCCACGTTCTCCTCGCGGTGCGCGCTGACCAGGAAGTACCCGCCCGGCTCCAGCTCCAACTGCCGGAGGATGGTCGAGTTGGCGATCGACGCCCGGTAGTGCTCCAGCACCTCGCGCATCGGGGACCCGGTGTGCAGGATGCGGCGCGGGTGCAGGCCCTCGGCGAGCAGATTGCGACGGGCGTGTTCGGTGTAGACCAGGTTGAAGTCAGCCACGTGGTCGACCAGCCGGCGGTTCGTCTCCTCCGGCACGTTCAGGTCGAAGCAGCGGTTCCCGGCCTCCATGTGATATACGGGCACCCGCATCCGCCGCGCCATCAACGCGGCGATGCAACTGTTGGTGTCGCCCAGCACCAGCAGCGCGTCCGGCCGCAGCTCGGCGATCGCCTGCTCCATGCCGACCAGCACCCCTCCGAGAACCCGGCCCAGCGACGAGGTGTCGACCTCCAGGAACCGGTCGGGCTGGCGCAGCCGCAGCTCGGTGAAGAACACGTCGGACAACGTCGGGTCCCAGTTCTGGCCGGTGTGGACCAGAACGTGGTCGACCGTGTCGTCGAGCCGGGCGAGCACCCGGGACAGCCGAATGATCTCCGGTCGAGTGCCGACCACCGTCATGATCCTGGTCATGCCCGTCCCCTCTGCGCAGCCACCTTGGTCAAAATGTCCTCGAACTGGTCGACGCCCACCCGCAGCGACATCCGCTCCTGGTAGACCTGTCGCGCCCGGCGGCCCATCTCGCGCCGGGCGTCGGTGGGCAGGTCGGCCGCCGCCGCGAACTGGTCGGCGAGCGCCCGCCAGTCCTCCGGCGGGCAGACGAGACCGAGCCCGGCCGAACGGACGAGGGCCGCCGTGTCGCCGCCCGCCGCGGCGACCACGGGCATCCCGCAGGCCAACGCGGCCTGGAGCTTCGACGGGACGGCGGCCCGCAGGGCTGGCACGTCACGCAGGCACACCAACTGCCAGTCCGCCGCCGCGGACAGCTCCGCCATCTGATCGGGCGGGTGCCGACCGACGAACCGCACATTGTCGGCACCCAAATCGGCCGCGAGTCGACGGGCCGCGTCCTCGCCCGCGCCGGAGCCGACCAGCACCAGGTCCAGCCGGTCCCGGACGGCGGCCGTCGCCCGGATGGCCGTTTCCAGACCCTGGAGGAGCCCCAGGTTGCCGGCGAACATGACGGTGCACCGCCCGCGGTGGCCCAAAACCGCACGGGCCTCGGCGGTGACCGGCACCGGCCGGAACAGGGCGTCATCGGTCCAGTTCCAGACCACGCGGACGCGGTCCGGGTCGGCGCCTCCCGCCACCACCCGCTCGGCCATCGTCGGCGAGATCACCACGATGGTGTCCGCCAGCCGGTACGTCGCACGCATCAGAGCGCCGACGGCCGACTCCAGCGAGCGACCTGCCCGGCCGGTGGGCGCCATGCCGGAATGCGTCACCGAGTCGGGCCACAGATCCTGCACGTGCAGCACGATCGGTGTCTGCCGGAAGGCGCGCAGCAGCGCCGCGGCGGCGATGGCCGTGGGCGGCGGGTGGTACACGTACGTGACGTCGACGTCGGCGAGCCACCGCGCCCCGGGCAGCGCGCTGCTGGCACCGAAGGACAAGAGGCTCAACGCCCGCCGCAGGGCCGAGGCGTCATGACTCGGATAGGCCGGCACCCGCCGGACCGCCACCCGCCCCTCGGTCTCCCGGTACCCCCACCTCTGCCGCCACCCGGGATAGGTCCGGCCGTACGGATAGCTCGGAAAGGTGGTGAGCACCCGGACCTGGTGGCCCCGCTCGGCGAGCCCGCTCGCCAGGTTGCCCGGGATGAACGCACCCTCGGGGGGATACCACTGGCTGATCAGGCCAACCCTCACGCGCCGACCGCCACCGGCGCCGTGCGGAGCGCCTCCACCGGCTCGGGCCAGGTGTCCGGTCGGTCCGGGTCGAACAGCTCGTTGGTCCAGAACATCGTCACGAGATCGTCCGAGCCGGTGTTGACCAGCTTGTGCACCCACATCGTGGGCATGTCCACCAGCACCGGCTCGTCGCCGCTGACCGGGAACCGCAGCACCTCGGTGTCGTCCACCCGGCGCAGACTGATCTCGGCCGCGCCGCGCAGCACCACGAACCGTTCCACCTTCGCCAGGTGGAAGTGCTCACCTCGGGTGATGCCGGGGCGGGTGGTGGAGCAGAACGTCTGGCCGGCGCCGCCGTGCGCCTTGACCGTCTCGACCAGTTCGCCCCGGGCATCGGCCCGGCGCGGCAGCGCGATCGGGTAGTGCGCCGGGAAGCAGTGCGACCGGTAGGTGTTGAACAGCCGCACGTCGTGCCGGCTCACCAGGGACGGAAACTCCCCGGTCCGGTACGTCGCGGCCATGCCGGTGAGCAGGCTGGCCAGAGCCTGCACGCCGATCTTCACCGGCGGCATGGCCGGATCCCACGAGCCGCCGGCCGGCACACCGATGAGCCGGGCGGCCGCGTCGGTGACGTGCACGAGGCTCAGCTCGCGGTCGGCGTGCACCTCCGGCCGGCCGCCCTCGGCGAGCACCCGGCAGAACGTCGCCACGGCCGAGTTGTAGTACGGACGCCCGTGCTCGCCGTACAGGTTCGGCAGCAACACGTCGTCGACCTCGATGCCGGTGGCCGCCAGCACCCGCGCGGCCGTGGCCTTGGCGTCGCCGTACGGGGTGCCGTTGCCGGCCTGCACCGAGTTCGCGTAGACCACCCGTGCCGGCGGGTTCGCGCATCTCTTGAGGCCGTCGGCGAGCTGCGCGGCGAGTTGCACGTTCCCGGCCGCGACATCGGCCGGCTCGCCCCGGTTGACGCCGGCCAGGTGCAGCACCCGGTCGACCCCGGCCACCTTGGCGGCGACCACATCGGGTTCGGTGAGGTCGGCCCGGGTGAGCACGACCGGCTCCGGCCAGTGCAGCGCCCGCAGCAGCACCCGCACGTGCCAGCCGAGGAACCCTCCGGCGCCGGTGACGGCGAGCCTCAGCACGCCAGCACCGGATCCCGCAGCGCCAGCTCCGCGCGTATCTCGGGCAGCGTCTTCAACAACGCGATGATCTCGGGAACGCCGAGCTGCGGCGCGTTGGAGGAGTTGAAGTCCTCGCTCGGCCCGCCGCCGAGATCGCCCTCGGAGACGTACAGCGCGTAGTTGAGGTCGCGGGCGTCCAACGGCACCCGGAGGAAGTCGCCGAAGTCCTCGGCCTGGGCAAGTTCCTCCCGGCTGGCCAGCGTCTCGGCCTGCTTCTCTCCGTGTCGCACGCCGATCACGTCGAGCTTGGCGGGCACGTCGAAGAGCTGGCAGACCGCCTCGGCCAGGTCGCCGACCGTGCAGGCGGCGGCCTTGCGGATGAAGATGTCGCCGGGCCGGGCGTGGTGGAACGCGTGCTCGACCAGCTCGACCGAGTCGGCGAGCGACATCAGGAACCGGGTCATTCCCGCGTCGGTCACGGTCGGCGCCCGGCCGGCCTTGATCTGTTCGACGAACAGGGGGATCACCGATCCGCGCGAGTACATGACGTTGCCGTACCGGACGCAGGAGACCGTGGTCGAGCTGTTCGGGTTGTTCCGGGCGTGCGCCTGGGCGACCTTCTCCATGAGGGCCTTGCTCATGCCCATCGCGTTGACCGGGAAGACGGCCTTGTCCGTGCTGAGCACGACGACCGACCCGACGCCGTTGCGCTCGGCGGCCTCGATGACGTTGGCGCTGCCCAGCACATTGGTCCGGACGGCCTCCAGCGGGAAGAACTCACACGACGGCACCTGCTTGAGGGCGGCGGCGTGGAAGACGTAATCGATTCCCCGGCTGGCCTTGAGCACCGAGTCGTAGTCGCGCACGTCCCCGACGTAGTAGCGGACCCGCTCGTCGCCGAGCAGCCGACGCATGGCGTCCTGCTTGGCCTCGTCCCGGCTGAACACCCGGACCTCGCCGGCACCACGGTCGAGCAGCCGGCGCACCATGGTCTGGCCGAAGGAACCCGTACCGCCGGTGATGAGAACGCGGCGTCCGGTGGTTGCGAAATTCATTGATTCTCCCGTGTCGTCGCTGCGCCGGTCCGCAACCCGACGACTCGACGAGAGAGTCACGGGGCGCCCGCGCACCCGTCCGGAGCAAGGGCCAAATCGGCCAGTTTCAGCATCCGGGACAACGAGAGGCGACCTGCACAGATACGCTCTCCCTCACGATTCGCCCGTAAAGCATGACCAGCGACGCAATGGTCAGCTGGTCCAATGTGAATCGCTCACTTGTCACGGTGGAAACGCGAGTCGAATCGCGTTCGCATGCTGCGGACGGCCACCCGTGGACGCGCGCGGCTGGCATTCGTGAAAGGCGTCCGATATCCGGTCGGCCACTGATATAAAACCCTGAGCACTTGTGACACCGCCATCGGGCATGCCCCGCCCCGCGACGTGACCTGCGCGCACGGCCACAGGCCTCTGGGTGCGCCAGTGCAACCCGGCGGACCAGATCGGGGACGAGTGGAACCACCCCCGCCGGGAGGCACCCGGCGGATCGGGAACTGACGCGGGAGCACCAGCCGGATGACCACGACAGCACCGAGCGCCACACGTTGGAACGCCCCCGCGACGGCGACGGCGCGGCCGGTTCAGCACCATGGACCCTTTCGCCATTCGTCGCGCGCCTGGTTGCCACTGCTGCTGGCCGTAGGCTGGATGCTCGGGACATTCGGCTTCTTCTGGGCCGGGGCGCTGGCGCAACAGGTCCCGAACCCCGCCAAGCTGTGCCTGTTCGTATTCAGCGCCACCGGCGCCTTTGCCGCCGGTTACGCCGCGCAGCTCTACCGCCGCAGCACACCTCGACGATCGGGCGGCGCGACGCGGTCGACCGACATCCGGCGGATCCGCAGGCTCGTTCTGGCCGGCGGGATCTACCATGTCGCGCTCGGTGTGGCCCTGCTGCTCGAATACGGGGCGACCGGCCCCGGCAGCATCCTCGCCAGTCTGCAGGACCCCGCGGCGGCCTACCTCAACAAGTTCACGGTCTATCAGCAGCAGCAGGACAGCGGGCGCGCGAACCCGGCCATCCAGGTTCTCACTCTGCTCGGCGTGCTGGGTACGGCGCTCGTTCCGCTGCTCGTCGTCCACTGGCGACGGCTGACGAGTGGCCTACGGCTGGTCGGACTCGCGGGCGTCGGTGTCTACAGCCTCTTCTTCCTCTACATCGGCACCCTCAAAGGGCTCGGCGACTTCGTGCTGATGATGGCGGCCAGCCTGCTCATCGCCGCATCGCGTGGGCCGGGCCGGCTCGGCCGGACAAAGAAGCGTCGACGCGCGACAGTGCTGGTGGCGGTCGTCGTGGCCCTCTTCTGCGCCTATCTGGTCAGCAACCAGGCCGATCGGGTGGACCAGTTCGGCACCCACGACCGTGTCCGTGCCAACCCGACAGTGGAGCGCATCGTCGGCGAGCATGCGGCGACCGGAGTGGCCGCTGTGATGATCTATCCGACCCATGGCTATCTCGGTCTCGCGTACAACCTCGACACACCGTTCGTCTGGTCGCACGGCCTCGGCAGCACTCCGGCGGTGACCTCGTACGGCACCCAGTACTTCGGGGTCGACGCCGACCGGTATCCGGCCTATCCGACGCGTACCGAGGCCCGGACGGGATGGCCGGCGGGTCTGTACTGGGCAACGATCTATCCCTGGCTCGCCTCCGACCTCACGTTCCCGGGGACCGTCCTGTTCATGGCGTTGCTGGGCTGGTTCTTCGCCGGGCTCTGGCGCCAGGTGAACCTCGCCGGCGGCATCCTGCCGACCCTGCTCTTCGTGCAGATGTGCCTGCTCGTCACCTACATCCCGGCGAACAATCAGCTCGGCATGTCACGCCCGGGGATGATCGGTCTCGTCACCCTGCTGATGCTGTACACGTGGAACGCCCTGACGAACAGCGCGGGCGATTCAAGGCCGCCCGAGGTGCAGCGGCGACCCGCGCCCCTGCTCGGCGGTGTGCACATCCCCTGATCGGGCGACCGACAGGCCGGCCAGGAACGACCGGATGCGTCGGCCCTGCGCTGCCGGACCACGGGTCTCCCGTACGAAAGCGGCACCGGCCGCGCCGAGAACGGCTCTCTGGTCGGGAGGCATCGCCAGCAGCAGCCGCAGGGCTTCGCGCAGCCCATCGACCGTGTCCGTCTCGGCAAAGCGCAGGTACGGCTCGTAGTCGGGCGGAATGCCCGGCAACCGTGTGGTCGCCACGGGAACGCCGGTGGACAGGTACTCGATGAGCTTCGACGGAAACGAGTAGCGGACGAACGACTGATCCACCGGCCGCGGGTTCACCAGCACCGACGCGCGGGCGAGGCGCTGCACCAGCGCGGCGCGGTCCAGCAGCTCCGGCGGGGAGATCCGAGGGTCGGCCTCCGCCTGCGTCCGCGACCACTCCTCCAGCTCTCCCCGCCCGAACAGCAGCAGACGCAGATCCGGGTCGGCCATACCGCGAAACGCCTCGACGAGACGGTCGACACCGTACGCGCGGGTCAGCCCACCCGCGTAGACGATGTCGCGGGTGGCGGTGTCTGACCTGGGAGGGGAGGCGTCGAGGCCGCCGGGTGACGCCCCGGCGGCGGGTGGATCACAGATCCCCTCCATGACCAGGCGGGGAATCGACGGTGCGAAGTCCTCGCCGAGCGCCGCGGTGAGCACCACGACCCCGGAGGAGCGGCGCAGCGCCATGCGGACCAACGCGTGGTCCAGCCGGCGCAGCGCGCGGACGATCCGCCCGTCATCGGGGAGAACCACACCGGGGGGGTCGGTCAGCACCGGCACCACCCGTGCCGCGCCTCGCCACGCGACCAGGACGCCGAACCACAGGAACGGCGTGTGGACGCCGTGGATGAGCAGGACGTCGTCGCCGTGTCGACGCAACGTCCGCGACCCTGCGCGCACGGCGGACACGAACCGGGTCAGGTGCTTCAGGCCGAGGAGATTGACGAAGCCGAGCAGCTCCCCGTGCACGCCGTCCTGCTGGAACCGCCCCGACCGGAAGCGGATCTGCCGGTTGCGCGGGAACGTCGACGCGGGCGCCGCCGAGAGCAGACGTACCGGACAGCCCGCCGCGCGCAGGCTCCGCACCAGGCCCCAGGCGAACGTGTGCGTCTGCGTGGGTAGGACGACGTCTCGCGCCACGATCTCGCGGAACACGTCGTCGGCGACCGTGAAGCCGAGCAGCAGCACGCGGGGAGACTGCTCGTCGGTCACGCCTCCTCCTCCAGGATGCGCTGGTAGACGCCGTCGAGAGACCGGAGCATGACCGGCAGGCTGTAGCCGTCGTGCACCACCTTGCGGCCCGTCTCCCCCAGGTGCCGACGTTCGGCGGCGTCGTCGAGCAACGGCTCGAGGGCAGCGGCGAATGCGGCCGGGTCTCCCGGCGGCACGAGGTGACCGCCGCCCTGGCGAAGCACCTCGACGTTGCCGCCGACGGCGGAGGCCACGACGGGTAGCGCGTGGGCCATCGCCTCCAGCAGGGCGTTGGACAGGTTCTCGTGCAGGGTGGGAAAGACGAAGACGTCGGCGGCCGAGAGGAGGTCCGGCACGTCGAGCCGATTGCCGAGCAGCAGCACCTCGGTGCCGTGGACATCGGCCAGGGCTTCGGCGATGCCCGCACGGTCCGGTCCGTCGCCGGCGACCAGCAGCACCCGGCGGCCCGGTCGTGGCGGCAGTCGCCGCAGCGCGTCCGCCAGCACCCCGAAGCCCTTGTCCCAGTTCAGCCGCGCTACCGCGATCATGGCCACGTCCTCGTGGCCCAGGCCGAGGGCGGCACGTCGACTGCTCCGCGCCGCCCCGACGTCGACCGGGAGTGGGACCCCGTTGGGGATCACGCCGACGAACTTGTGCGCCTGCGCCCGCACGAAATCCCGGCCGGCGGCGTACTCGCACACCGTGGCGACGTGGCTGGCCATCCGCAGAGTGGCCGGTTCCGCACCACCGGCCAAGAGCGCCCTACGCCAGCTGCGGCCGGTGTGTCTCAGATCCCGCACGGTGCCGTGCACGGTGACCAGGATTCTGGGACAGCCGGCCAGTCGGGCGGCGAGCACGCCATGAAAGCCCTCGTTCTGCAGGCCCCGGACGTGCACCAGGTCGGGGCGCACCCGCCGCAGGAGCCGGACCCATTCGCGCAACAACGGCACGTTGAGGCCGCCGTTGCCACCGGTCTGGTGCATGCGGACGAACTCGTACCGGTCGCTGAGCGTGGAATCCAGCACGCGCCCCACGGCGGTCAGTGGCCCGTTGGCGCCGGGCGTGCCGGCCGAGTGCTGCACGACGACCGGCCGTGCGCGCACCGGTGGAGAGCTCGGACCGTGGTCGTCCCCACTGACTCGCTGCACTGAGACTCCATCGTCGACCGTGGGCCACCGACGGCGCGCCCTGAATGCCCGGTAATCGAATCGGTGCGTACAGTAACACCGGCATTAGCCGTCAAAAGCTTGAGACACGCTTTATACGAACGGAACGCATGAAAAGCGACGAGACTCTCACCTCTCCGGCTCAGTCGGCGATCGACTCGGGCGAGCCGGTACCACGAGTGGTCATGGTGGCCGCGTACCGGTTCCCGCACGGCGACGCCATGTCGAACCGGCTGCTCCAGCTCGCTCGCTCCGCGACTCCCCCGGGCGCGACCACCGTGATCGTGAACGACTGGCCCGGCACCGAACGCCCACCCGAGCCGGTCGACCTGCCACCCGAGCTGCGGCTGATCACGCTGTTCGCCGCTGACGGGGGCGGGAGACTCCGGCGCTGGGCACACCGGCAGAGTCGTCCACTGCGCGTACTCAGGGCACTGCGTCAAACGGGCATACCCACCGGCGAGGTCACCGGCATCTGCCTTCCGCTGGGACTGTGGAACCTGACCACGTGGATCGTGCTGCGGCTGACGATGCGCTGCCCGTTGACTGTCGACGTGCTCGAACGGCACGAGCCCGGACAGTTCCGCCACGGACGCCTGACGCCCTACTTCATCCGGCACCGATGGCACTCGCTCCTCGCGGGACACCTGGCCGATCGGGTGATCGCGATCTCCACGACGCTGCGACGACGCCTCAGCCGAGGGAACCGCCCCATCCTGGTGGTGCCGCCCCAGGTCGACTGCGCCGATTACCGCCCACCGGCGCCACCGCCACTGAAGGACGGCCTACGGCTGCTGTACGCCGGCACCGCCGGCCCCAAGGATCGTCTCGCCGCCCTGCTGGAGGGCATCCGCCGGCTGCCGGAGCCCGATCGTCGGCGGGTACGGCTGACCGTGGCCGGCATGACCCGGGAGCAGGCCGCCACCATGTCCGACCTGGACGACAGCGTCGTGGCGGACCTCGCCGACCAGATCGTCTTTCTGGGCCGGGTGTCGCGTGACCGCGTCCTGGCCGAGCTGCGCACGGCGCACTACTCGGTGCTGGTCCGACCCACCGGGGGCTACGCCGATGCGGGCTTTCCGTCGAAGGTGCCCGAGAGCCTGGCCGCCGGCTGCCCGGTTCTGCTCAACCACACCAGCGACCTGGCGACGTACATCGACGACGGGCGCGAGGGCATCGTGCTGGCGGGGCCTGACGCGGACGACGTCCGGGACGGCCTTCGGCGGGCGCTCGCCCTCGACGACGCGCAGTGGTGGCAGATGAGCCGCTCTGCCCGGGATCGGGCTTCAGCGTTCGACTACCGCGCCTGGGTGTCGGCGGTCAGCGCGTTCGTGGCCGGTCGGCCCCCTGTCTAGGACCGCGACACGCCGTAGATCTCGCGGATCACCGCAGCCTTCTCCTGAGCCGGCAGGTGGCCACAGCCGAGCGACTTGGCCCGCATCGCGGCGAGGTACTCGTCGGTGCTGCGGAGAACGCGCGCGGGCACACCAGCGGCGACGCTCCCGTCCGGAACGTCACGGGTCACGACCGAGCCGGCTCCGATGATGCATCGATCCCCGATCCGGACCCCCGGCATGATGATCGACCGGACACCGATGTAGACGTCGTCGCCGACACTGATCGGCGCGGTCCACTCGAGATCCGGGTACTCCCGGCGCAGGATGAGGGTGCCGCCGTCATGCGTGAGGAACTGCACGCCGGCGGTGATGTAGACGTTGTCGCCAAGTGTGATCAGCCAGGGCTCGGAGCCGAACATGCTCCGGTTGACGCCGTAGAAACGCGCGCGCCCGCGCAGATTCACGCCGATGGAGCGCGCGAACCCTTCCGGGTCGCGGGCCGCCGCTCGGCGATCACGCAGGGCAGCGAGGATGCTGCGCACCATCATGCTCCATCTCAGGTGAAGTGGACGTCCTGGCGGAAACTTCCGCCAACGCCTTTCGGTAACCGACGATGGCGGCGGGGAGCACGGTCACCCCGTACGACAGCGCCGAGGCGATTGCGACACCGGACAGACCTTCGCTGCCGGCCAACAGGATCTTCAGCGGTACGGCGACAAGCAGGCAGGCCACCCACCCGATGAACTGTGGCCCCAGCAGCCCGACGCTGTTCTGCACCATGAAGAGCGGCGACGCGACGGCGACGGACACCGACCACACGGCGAGCGCGACGAACAGCGGGATCGGCACCCGCTCGAGGTCGTCCGACCGCACCCAGATGCGCAGGATGTCGTTGCCACCCAGCACGAGGCACAGCGCGGGGAGCGCCACCGCCGCGGCGGACAGGTAGATCATCCGTCGGGTGCTACGTCGCACCCAGCTCACGTCGCCCCGGGCGAGAGCTTCGCCGTTGGCCGGCCAGAGCGGCAGATTGACCAGAGTGACGAACAGCGCCAGCACGGCGAACATCCGCAGGATCACCGCGTAGTTCGCGGCCGCGTGCAGACCCAGCACCCGACCGACGAGGAAGCCGTCGAGGTTGAGGGCGAGGGAGGTGAGCACCGAGAGCCCGAAGAACCGGGACCCCAGCCGGAGGAGGCCGCGCACCTTCGTGGCTCGTACGTCCCTCAGGCGCGGTCGGAGATCGGGTTGCTGCCAGCCGAAGAACCAGACGGAGTTGGCCAGGCTCATCAGGGGCACGGCAAGCACCGCGGCCGCGATCACCAGGACCGGGTCGGCCTTCGCGCCGGCGGCAACCACCACCAGGCCCGCCGAGATCAGGCTGCCGGCCGCCTGCCAGAGGTTGCTCGCTCCGACCTGCTGGTGGGCGTACTGCACCCGTTGGATGAGGGCCAGCGGAATGTTGACCAGGAAGGCGCCGAAGCAGAGCAGCACGACCGCTCGGGCGTCGCGGGCCACCACCGGGTCGGTCACATTCAACAGCGACGGCCAGGCCACCCACCGGACAGACGCCACGAGCACCAGCAGCAACGTCACCGCCAGCGTGCCGAGCAGGGCGTACGCGCTGGCGATCTCCCGGGCCGCCGCCCGACGGTCACCGGTGGCGTACAGCCGTGAGAGCCGGGTGAGCAGGCCGTTTCCCAGGCCGAAGTCGGCGAACAGCGCCATCGCGGTCAGTGACGTGATCGCCATCCACATGCCGTACCGCTCGGGGCCGAGATAGCGGAAGGCGACGGGGGTGATCAGCAGTGGCGCGACCAGGCCGACGGCTTTGCCCGCGAGCGACGAGGCGATGCCGGCGACGAGTGCCCGGCCTCGCGAGCGCCGCGCCACCGACAGGTCGTCGTCCTCGCGTACCGCCGCTTGCGCCGTCGTGGTCCGTTCCGTTCGCGCGGTGTCCGCGGGCGTCTGGTCGACCGTGTCGACCAGGGCAGGTGAGACCGCGCCGGCACCCGGGGGCCGGTCGACCATCAGGCGGGCTGCTTCATCACATGCGCCTCGAACCACTCGACGGTGGCTCGCAGACCGTCGATCCGGGGAGTCGGAACCACCTGCGGAAAGAGCGAGCGGAGAACCCGGTTGTCGGCCTCGGAGTGCCGGACGTCCCCCGGACGTGGCGCCACGTGCCGCCGGGCGATCGGGCGACCGATGATCTGCTCCAACTCGGACACCACGGTGTGCAGCTCCGCCCGGGCGCCGAAGGCGAGATTGACCGGCTGAGGATGGGACACCGACCGTTCGACGGCGTCGAGCAGCACGGCGCAGACCGTCTCGACGTAGGTGAAGTCGCGGGACTGCCCACCGTCGCCGTGGAGTTCGATCTCCTCGCCACGCAGCGCCGCGTAGACGAAGCGGGGTATGACGGCGGCATAGCCGTGGTCGTGCCGTTGAGCGGGGCCGTAGACGTTGAAGAACCGGAACGCGAGGGTGGGTAGGCCGAAGGACGTCTGGTAGGCCAGCGCGTACGCCTCGGTGGCGAGCTTGCTCACGGCGTACGGGCTGAGCGGACGGGTCCAGGCGAGCTCGGTCTTCGGCAGGGTGGGGTTCGCGCCGTAGACCGAGGAGGACGAGGCGACGACGACATGGCCCACCCCGTGCCGGCGAGCGGCCTCGAGGACCCGCAGCGTGCCGGTGGCGTTGGCGTGGTGTGAGGCGATCGGGTCACGCAGCGAACGCGGCACGCTCGGCAGCGCGGCCAGGTGCACCACCGCGTCCCGGCCGACCATCGCCCGATCCAGCGCGTCGTCGTCGAGCATCGAGCCGGGAATCGTGTCCACGTCGAGGCCGTCGAGGTTGCTCATCCGCCCCGTGACCAGGTCGTCGAGAATCCGGATGTCGGTGACGCTGCTGCGCAGGATCGCGGCACGGGCCAGGTTGGACCCGATGAACCCCGCACCGCCGGTGATGAGTAGTCGCATGCGTTCGCCTCCGGGCACCGTTCAGTGGTCATCCGGTCCAACGAGCATCCGCAGCGACCGTCACGTTTCGTCATCACACGACTACAAGACGGGTCCCATGCCTCAGTGGAGGGCAGCCTCGGTCGAGGTCGGCCGCGGCTCGGCCCCGGGCAGGTCCCGCAGCGCCGCCAGATCCGTCGGCGTCAGTCGGCGCTCCGGGGGATAGACCAGCTGCTCGTGCGAAATGATCGTCTCCACTGGCCAGCGCAACCGGATCACCCGGGCCGGATTGCCGGCGGCGATCGCGTAGGCCGGCACGGAACGGGTCACCACGGCGCCGGCCCCGATCACCGCGCCACGACCGATCGTGACGCCGTGCAGGATGACGGCACGGGTGCCGACCCAGACGTCGTCACCAATCGTCACCCCCCGGTCGAGGTCGCCGTCGGCGGACCCCTTCTCGACGGCGACCATCGGCACGCCGACGCGGTCGATCCGGTGGTTGCCGCCCCGGATGGTCACCTCCGGGCCGAACATGACGTTGTCCCCGATCCGGATCCGAGATCGAAGAGCCATGAGGATCGGACGATGCCCGAGATCGACGTTGCGGCCCACCTCGATCGTCTCGTAGGTGTAGACGCCGTCCGGGTCGAAAGCGAAGTTGTCCCCGTAGGCGGCGAACCGACCGACGTTCGCCACACCTCGCAGGGCCCTGCGCGCCCGGGTCGCGGTGGCCCCGATCAGGTCCAGGAGACGGGCCAGCCCCACGATCGCGCGCCTCGGGCGGCGCGAGGATACGCGCATCAGCGGCCTCCCCTATCCGATGTCGTCACCACCACTGCGGACAACGAGTGAGCGTACGTGCGGAATGCGGCTTCGATGCCGAAATGCTGGTTAACTGGGCCACGGACGGTCAGCCGGCCGCCACTCATCGACCTATTGACATCTCTCGGGGCAGACCGAAGGCTCGCGCCTACAGGTCCTTCACCCAAGGAGGCGCGATGAGACCGAGACGACTGGCGATCGCCGGCGTGGTCACCCTGCTCGGAGCCCTGGCACTGGCCCCACCGGCGAGCGCGCGGCCACCATCGGATCCCGCCGCCCGCGAGGGCCTGGAGGTGTACGTCGGCACGGTCGACGGAAAGCAGCGGGACCTGCTGCGCGAGGCCGGTGTGGACCTCGGTCACGACGCCACGGCGGACTCGGCCGGACGCACCACCGTCGAGACTGTCCTCACCCCGCGGCAGGCGAAGCGGCTCATCGACAAGGGCGTACCCCTGCGGGTGAAGAAGGTCCGCGGCAAGGACGCGTCGCAGGCGCTCCGGGAGCAGGCCGCCGGAGGCTGGTCGGCGTTCCGCCCGTACAGCGAACCGGGCGGCCTGCGTGACGAGATGACCGCCACCGCGGCGCGGTTCCCGAAACTGGCCAAGTTGGAGACGATCGGCAGGACCCAGCAGGGCAAACCGATCCTCGCCGTGAAGGTGACCAAGGACGCGCGCAAGGTCCGCGACGGCCAGCGACCGGCGGTCCTCTACTCCGGCGCGCAACACGCCCGCGAGTGGATCACTCCGGAGATGACCCGCCGCCTCATGCACCACGTCCTCGACGGCTACGGCAAGGACCGGCAGATCACCCGCCTGCTCGACACGACCGAGCTGTGGTTCCTGCCGGTCGCCAACCCGGACGGCTACGACTACACGTTCACCCCCGGCAACCGCCTCTGGCGCAAGAACCTGCGGGACAACAACGGCGACGGCCAGATCGGCCCCGGCGACGGCGTCGACCTGAACCGCAACTTCTCCTTCAAGTGGGGGTACGACAACGAGGGCTCCTCGCCCGACCCGAACAGCGAGACCTACCGGGGCCCCCGACCCTCCTCCGAGCCGGAGACGAGGGCCCTGGACGGGCTGCTGCGCCGGGTCGGCTTCGAGTTCTACGTCAACTACCACTCGGCGGCCCAACTGCTGCTCTACGGCGTCGGCTGGCAGGTCAGCACGCCGACACCCGATGACGTGATCTACGAGGCGATGGCCGGCGACGACGCCCATCCGGCCGTTCCCGGCTACGACCCGGACATCTCCGCCGAGCTGTACACCACCAACGGCGACACCGACAGCCACGCCACCGTCAGGTACGGCACGCTGGGCTTCACCCCGGAGATGTCGACCTGCGACTCGGCGGCGGCTGTCGACCCGGACGACGAGTGGCGTCCGGAGGACTGCGTCAGCGACTTCATCTTCCCCGACGACGAGACGCTGATCGCCGGCGAGGTCGCCAAGAACCTGCCGTTCGCGCTGGCCGTGGCGAAGTCCGCGGCCGACCCGGACGACCCGGTGTCGGTGGTGGGTCGCAGCACGCCCGACTTCGTGGTGGACACCTTCGACACCTCGTACGGGCGCACCCAGCAGGTCGCCTCCATCACCCGCCGCGCCCTGAAGAACGTGCGCATGCACTACACGGTCAACGGCGGTCGGCCGAAGACGGTCGGGGTCCGCGAGTGGCGCGGCGGCGAGCGGTACGGCGACACCAACGACGACTACTACGCCGAACTGCGCGGCACGGTCACCGGCGCCAAGCCCGGGGACCGGGTGGAGGTCTGGTTCACCGGCGTCAAGCAGCGCGCCGGGGTGGTGGCCAGCGAGCACTTCACCTACCGGGTGCACACCGACATCGGCGGCGACGTGCTGGTCCTCGCGATGGAGGACGTCACCGGGCTGAGCCCGGCGCAGACCGGCGCCGGCGCCAGGTACGCCGACGAGATCGCCGCGTCGCTGACCGCCGCCGGACGCACCAGCGACGTGTACGACTTCGACGCCATGCGTCGCACGGCCCCGCACCCGCTGGGCGTGCTGTCGCACTACAAGGCGGTGGTCTGGGAAACCGGTGACGACATCATCCTGCGCTCCCCCGGTCAGGTGGCCGGCACGACGGCCAAGGCCGCGCTGGACACCGAACTGGCCGTGCGTGACTACCTCAACGAGGGCGGCAAGCTGCTCGTCAGCGGCCAGTACGCCCTCTACGCGCAGGGCGCCAACGGCGCGTACGTGTACCAGCCGGACGCGCCGCCGGAGTGCACCGACGGGGACGACCCGGCCTGCCTGCCGCTGCTGAACGACTTCCAGCAGTACTGGCTGGGCGCGCACACCTACGTCAGCGACGGCGGCACGGGCGACGACGGCCCGTACCCGGTCCAGGGCGTCGACGGGGCGTACGCCGGACTGTCGGGCACCCTCAACGCGCCCGGCTCGGCCGGCAACCAGACCCACACGGCCTCGTTCCTGACCACGTCGAGCTTCCTGCCGGTGGACGACTTCCCGCAGTTCGCCAGCTCCGCGCCGGTGGACTGGGTGCGTCCGGGGTCAGCGCCGTTCGACCCGCGCACGGGTGACTGGTACCTGTGGAGCGGGCAGGCCGACGAGTCGTACAAGCGGCTCACCCGCACCGTGGACCTGACCGGAGCCACGAGCGGCGAGCTGCGTTTCGCCGCCTCGTACGACATCGAGACGAACTGGGACTTCCTGATCGTCGAGGCGCATGAGGTGGGCAGCGACGACTGGACCACGCTGCCCGACGCCAACGGGCACACCGGCCAGGAGACCGGGGACAGTTGCGAGTCGGGGTGGCAGAGCCTGCATCCGTTCCTCGCGCACTACCAGAGCACGGACTGTTCGCCCACCGGCAGCACGGGCCAGTGGTACGCCATCACCGGAGCGTCCGGCGGCTGGCAGGACATCTCGGTCGACCTCACGGCGTACGCCGGCAAGCAGGTCGAGGTGTCGATCTCGTACGTCTCCGACTGGGGCACCCAGGGCCTGGGTGTGTTCCTGGACGACGCCCGGGTGCTCGTCGACGGCGCCACGGTCACCGAGACCTCGTTCGAGACCGAGGACCTGGGCGGTTGGACCGTGGCCGGTCCGCCCGCCGGTTCCGCCGGTAACGCCACCGACTGGTCGCGCAGCCAGCAGGCGTTCGAGGAGGGGTCCGTGGTGGTCACCGCGGACACCGTCTACCTGGGCTTCGGGCTGGAGGGCCTGCCGCCGGCCGCGCGGAACGACCTCGTCGCCCGCTCGCTGACCCACCTGACCGGGCGGCCGCGCCGCTGACGGTACGAGGTGCGCCGGCGGCCCGTGGGACCGCCGGCGCACCTTCGGGTGTACGCCGGACGCGTCCGACACCGGTGTGGTGAGCTGTACGGGTGTCGGGACTGGGTCTGGTACTGCACCCCACCCGGGATGTCACCGAGGTGGTCGGGATCATCGAACGGTGGGCGACGCGCCACCACAAGACGCTCTACGTGCGCGCTGAGGACAAGCACCGGGTGCCGGCCACCGTCGAGCCCCTGCCGGAGATGGAGGTGGCCGTCCGCGCCGACGCGTTGATCAGCATCGGCGGTGACGGCACCATGCTGGGCGCGCTGCGCTCGGCCATTCTCGACCCGAAGCCGGTGCTCGGCGTCCACCTGGGCCGCCTCGGTTTCCTCGTCGAGATCGAGCCACCCGCGTTGCCGGAGGCGCTGAGCCGGCTGCTGTCCAAGGACTTCACCATCGAGTCGCACGCCTGCCTGGCCTGCGACGTGTGCGGCGACGACGTCGTGGCGTTCAACGACATCGCGCTGGTCCGGCGGCCCGGCTCGGGCTTCGTCAGCGCCACCCTCGCCATCGACGGGCAGCGCTACGGCTCCTACCGGGCCGACGCCGTGGTGGTGAGTACGCCGATCGGCTCCACCGCGTACAGCTACGCCGCCGGCGGTCCGTTGATCTCCCCGGCGGCGGACGCCGTGGTCGTCACGCCGTCCGCGCCGATGGCCGGCATCTCCCGCTCGGTGGTGCTCTCCGGCGACGAGAAGATCCGGCTGGAGTTGGAGCCGCACTCGTCATCCGTCGTGGTGGAGATGGACGGGTTGGTCTACCGCGACGCGGCCGACGAGGGCGCTGTGGAGATCAGCTATCGGCGCAACGCCGGGTTGGTGGTCCGCTTCGACCCGCTGCGCTACCAGGAGCGCAACCAGTTGAAGATGAGCCTCCTGGACCTACCGTTCCTCCCGGAACAACTGAAGGCCCTGATCCCCAAGGAACTCCAGAACCCCAACGAAAAAGACATCCCCCCACGCTGCTAACCCCCCCGGGTGCCCGGTCCCCACCCCCACCCCCGGACCCCGTTGATCATGAAGTTATTGCCGTCCGCCTCGGCGTGTCGTGGCAATAACTTCATGATCAACGGGGTGGGCGGCGGGTGCGGGGGCCTGCCCCCTGGGGGGCGGGGGGTGGGGGGGTTGGGTTAGGGGGTTTGGGTCAGGGCTTGGTCTACCAGGGTTTTGGCTTCTTCCTGGATCTTCTTCAGGTGGTCGGGGCCCTGGAAGGACTCGGCGTAGATCTTGTAGACGTCTTCCGTGCCCGAGGGGCGCGCGGCGAACCAGCCGGACTCCGTGCTGACCTTCAGGCCGCCGATCGGGGCGTTGTTGCCGGGGGCTGTGGTCAGGGTCGCGGTGATCGGTTCGCCGGCCAGCTCGGTAGCGGTCACCTGGTCCGGGGAGAGCTTGGCGAGCACCGCCTTCTGCTCGCGGGTGGCCGGGGCGTCGATCCGGGCGTACGCGGGCGCGCCGAAGCGCTCGGCCAGCTCCGCCCAGTGCTCGCTCGGACTGCGCCCGGTGGTGGCCAGGATCTCGGAGGCCAGCAGACAGAGCAGGATGCCGTCCTTGTCGGTGGTCCAGGTGGAGCCGTCGCGGCGCAGGAACGACGCCCCGGCGCTCTCCTCGCCGCCGAAACCGACCGCCCCGTCGAGCAGGCCGGGCACGAACCACTTGAACCCGACCGGCACCTCCAGCAGCGGTCGGCCCAGGTCGGCAGCCACCCGGTCGATCATCGAGGACGACACCAGGGTCTTGCCCACGGCGGCGTCCGGCCCCCAGTCGGCGCGCGTACGGAACAGGTGCCCGATCGCCACCGCCAGGAAGTGGTTGGGATTCATGAGGCCGCCGTCGGGGGTGACGATGCCGTGCCGGTCGGCGTCCGCGTCGTTGCCCGTGGAGATCTGGTAGTCGGCGCGAGCGGCGATCAGCGACGCCATCGCGTTCGGCGAGGAGCAGTCCATCCGGATCTTGCCGTCGCCGTCGAGGGTCATGAACCGCCAGGTCGGGTCGACCGTCGGGTTGACCACGGTCAGGTCCAGCCGGTGTCGCTCGGCGATCTCACCCCAGTACGCCACGCTGGCACCGCCCAGCGGGTCCGCGCCGATACGGATGCCGGCGTCGCGGATGGCGTCGATGTCGATCGCGGCCGGCAGGTCGTCGACGTAGTGGGCGAGGAAGTCGTACTCCCCGGTGGTGTCGGCGGCCCGGGCTCGCGCGTAGGTGATCCGCCGGACCTCCTTGAGCCCGGCGGTCAGGATCGCGTTGGCCCGGTCCTGGATCCACCGGGTGACGTCGGTGTCGGCCGGCCCGCCGTTGGTGGGGTTGTACTTGAAACCGCCGTCGTCCGGCGGGTTGTGCGACGGGGTGATGACGATGCCGTCGGCGAGCCCGCTGGTGCGCCCCCGGTTGTGGGTGAGGATCGCGTGCGACAGCGCCGGCGTGGGGGTGTAGCCGTCGCGGCTGTCCACCAGCACGGTGACGCCGTTCGCGGCGAGGACCTCCAGCGCGTCCACGGCGGCCGGCGCGGAGAGCGCATGGGTGTCCCGGGCGAGGAACAGCGGGCCGTCCAGGCCCTGCTCCCGGCGGTAGTCGCAGAGCGCCTGCGTGACCGCGAGGATGTGGTCGGAGTTGAACGCGTTGCGCAGGCTGGAGCCCCGGTGACCGGAGGTGCCGAAGGAGACCTGCTGCGCCGGGTCCGCGGGGTCCGGATGCTCGGCGTAGTAGGCGGTCACCAGGCGCGGCACGTCGACCAGGTCGGCGGGCTCGGCGGGCTGGCCGGCACGGGGATGGGTCACTGCGGGATCCTCCTCGGTGTGAGCGGGTCGGTCACGGCTCGACCTTCTGGCCCTTGCCGATGACCACGATGCCGTTGTCGGAGACGGTGTAGCGCTGGCGGTCCTTCTCCAGGTCGACGCCGATCTCCACGCCCTCGGGCACGAACACGTTCTTGTCCAGGATCGCCCGTCGGACCACCGCGTGTCGGCCGATCTCGACGCCTTCCATCAGCACCGAGCCCTCGACGTGCGCCCAGGAGTGCACCCGCACCTTCGGCGACACGATCGAGTTCTCCACGAGCGAGCCGGAGATCACCACACCGGGCGAGACCATCGAGCCGACCGCCCGGCCGACCCGCTCACCCCACTGGTGGACGAACTTCGCCGGCGGCCACGGCGGCTGCTCCGTGTAGATCGGCCAGTCGAAGTTGTAGAGGTTGAAGACGGGGTGCACGTTGATCAGATCCATGTGCGCGTCGTAGAACGAGTCGAGCGTCCCCACGTCCCGCCAGTAGCCCCGGTCCCGGTCGGTGCTGCCCGGCACCTCGTTGTCGCGGAAGTCGTAGACGTTCGCCTCGCCCCGCTCGACGAGCATCGGGATGATGCTGCCGCCCATGTCGTGCTTGCTGCTCTTGTCGGCGGCGTCGCGCTCGACCGCCTCGCAGAGGGCCCGGGTGGTGAAGACGTAGTTGCCCATCGAGGCGTAGATCTCGTCCGGCGCGTCCGGCAGGCCGACCGCGTCGGTGGGCTTCTCGCGGAACGCGCGGATCTTCCGGCCGTCCTCGCTGACCTCGATGACACCGAACTGGTCGGCCATCGACAGCGGCTGGCGGATGCCCGCCACGGTGACCGCCGCGCCGGAGGCGATGTGGTCCTCCACCATCTGCCGGGGGTCCATCCGGTAGATGTGGTCGGCACCGAAGACGATCACGTAGTCGGGCTGCTCGTCGTTGATGAGGTTGAAGCTCTGGTAGATGGCGTCGGCCGAGCCGGCGAACCACCACGGCCCGCGGCGCTGCTGCGCCGGAACCGGGGTGACGTAGTTGCCGAGCAGCGTGGACATCCGCCAGGTCTTGGTGATGTGTCGGTCGAGGGAGTGGGACTTGTACTGGGTCAGCACGACGATCTTGAGATAGCCGGCGTTGGCCAGGTTGGAGAGGACGAAGTCGACCATGCGGTACATCCCGCCGAACGGGACGGCCGGCTTGGCCCGGTCCGTGGTGAGTGGCATCAGGCGCTTGCCCTCCCCACCCGCCAGGACGATCGCGAGCACCTTGGCAGCCATGCCCCGACGCTATCCACCCGCGTGCCACTTCACCACTCGTACGGGGACTCTTCTGCACTAGGGTGCGGGGTCATGACGGAACCCACCCCGCTGCGCGTCGACCTGCTCACCCGCGAGTACCCGCCGGAGGTCTACGGCGGCGCGGGCGTGCACGTCGAGTACCTGGCCCGGGAGCTGCGTCGCCTCGCCGACGTCCGCGTGCACTGCTTCGGCCTCCCCCGCGCGGAGCCGGGTGTCACGGCGTACGCCGATCCGCCCGGCCTGACCGGCGCGAACGCCGCGCTGCGGACGATGGGCGTGGACCTGGAGATGGCCGCCGGCGCCGCCGGCACCGACGTGGTGCACAGCCACACGTGGTACGCGAACCTGGCCGGGCACACCGCGAAGCTGCTGCACGGGGTGCCGCACGTGGTGACCGCGCACAGCCTGGAGCCGCTGCGGCCGTGGAAGGCCGAGCAGCTCGGCGGCGGCTACGCGCTCTCCTCCTGGATCGAGCGCACCGCGATGGAGGCCGCCGACGCGGTGATCGCGGTCAGTGCGGGCATGCGCAGCGACGTGCTGACCGCGTACCCGCAGATCGACCCGGCGAAGGTCCGGGTGGTCTACAACGGCATCGACACCGTGCAGTACGCCCCGGACTCCGGCACCGACGTGCTCGACCGGCTCGGCATCGACCCGGCGCTGCCCAGCGTGGTCTACGTGGGCAGGATCACCCGCCAGAAGGGCCTGCCCTACCTGCTGCGGGCCGCCCGGGAGCTGCCCGCCGACACGCAGCTCGTACTGCTGGCCGGCGCGCCGGACACGGCGGAGATCGCCGCCGAGGTCGAGGACCTGGTGACCGAGCTGCGGGCCAACCGATCCGGCGTCGTCTGGGTGGCCGAGATGCTGCCCAAGCCCGAGGTGATCCAGGTGCTCACCCACGCCACAGTCTTCGTCTGCCCCTCGGTGTACGAGCCGATGGGCATCGTGAACCTGGAGGCGATGGCCTGCGAGACGGCGGTGGTGGCGACCGCCACCGGCGGCATCCCCGAGGTGGTGGCCGACGGCGAGACGGGCCTGCTGGTGCCGATCGAGCAGGCCACCGACGGGTCGGGGACGCCGCTGAAGCCTGAGACGTTCGTGGCCGACCTGGCGGCGGCGATCAACGGGCTGCTCGCCGACCCGGCACGGACCGAGCGGTTCGGTCTGGCCGGCCGGCGGCGCGCGGTCGAGCACTTCTCGTGGGACGCCATCGCGCGGCAGACCCTGGACGTGTACCGCTCCGTCGGCGCGCGCTGACGTCATGCGCTACGACGAACTCGAAGCCGCGATCCTGCACCTGGTCGTCGCGGCGGGCGAGGACGAACTGCGAGCGTTCGGCCTCGACACGGTCACCCGGCTGACCCGCGACGATCTGCTCGACACCGCCGTCGACGACGAGATGACCGAGGACGCGTGGGCGGCGCTCGCCAGCGCCCGCGAGAACGTGCGAACGGCCGACGCGACGGAGCTGCGCGCGCTGCTGGTTCGGATCGACGAGGGCATCCTCGCCGACGGTGACCTCGATCAGGGTCTCCTGACGGCCTTCACCGCGCTGGAGCACTGGACCACCTATCTGGAGGAGAACGCGCGCGGGGAGATCTACGAGCTGGCCATCCGCGCTGTCGAGGAGGTCGACTTCCAGGTCTCGGCCGACCTCGACGACGTCCTCGCCACCCCGGAGATGGCCGCCGAGTACGCCCGGATCGAACGCCTGCTCACCGGCGGCCCCGAACCGGCATAGCGGTTCCTGAAGATCCGCGCAACGTCGGGCAAACTGCTGCATCCACGCGCTCTGATGCAGCAGTTTCCCCGAAAGTGAGCGGATCTTGGGTCGGGTGCCCACCGGGCGGGTGCTTGGCCGCGCGCGAGCGGATCTCGCACAGTAGGTTGGCGGAGTGACAGGACGGTTCCCGATCGAAGACGTCTCCCCCGTCGTCTCGTGCGGGCGGTACCCGGCCAAGGCGGTCGTCGACGAGCCGGTTCCGGTGTCGGCGCGCGCCTACCGGGAGGGGCACGACGCGCTGGGCTGCAATGTGGTGTGGGCCGGCCCGGACGGTGAGGAACGGCCGTTCACCCGGATGCGCCCCGGCGAGCCCGGCCAGGACCGCTGGCACGCCACGATCCGCCCGGACGCCGTCGGCTCCTGGACCTTCACCGTTGAGGCTTTCCAGGACCCTTACCTGACGTGGCAGAACGCGGTCACCAAGAAGATCGCCGCCGGGCAGGGCCCGGAAGATCTCGCCAACGACCTCGCCGAGGGCGTGCGGGTGCTGGCCGCTGCCCAGGACCTGGTGCCGGCCGCCGACCGCGCGCGCGTCGCCGACGCACTCACCGCCCTCGCGGCCACCGACCTGCCGTTGCCGCAGCGTGTCGGGCCGGCGCTCGCCCTCGCCGACCTGCTCTGGGAGCACCCGGTGCGGGAGTTGGTCACGGTCTCTGACGCGTACTCCCTCTGGGTTGACCGCAAGCGGGCCCTCTTCTCGGCCTGGTACGAGTTCTTCCCGCGCTCCGAAGGAGCGGCGGGTGGTCGCTCCGGCACCTTCGCCACCGCGACCGAGCGGCTGCCGGGCGTCGCCGCGATGGGCTTCGACGTGCTCTACCTGCCGCCCATCCACCCGATCGGCCGGATCAACCGCAAGGGCCGCAACAACGCGCTCACCGCCGGGCCGACCGACGTGGGCTCGCCGTGGGCGATCGGCGCCGCCGAGGGCGGCCACGACACGATCCACCCCGACCTGGGTACGCCGGCGGACTTCCGAGCCTTCATCGAGGCGGCCGCGGCGCAGGGCCTGGAGGTGGCGATGGACCTGGCGTTGCAGTGCGCGCCGGACCACCCGTGGGTCACCGAGCACCCGGAGTGGTTCACCACCCGGGCCGACGGCAGCATCGCGTACGCGGAGAACCCGCCGAAGAAGTACCAGGACATCTACCCGGTCAACTTCGACAACGACCCGGAGGGCATCCGGGCCGAGGTGCTGCGGGTGGTGCTGCACTGGGTGGGCGAGGGCATCCGGATCTTCCGGGTGGACAACCCGCACACCAAGCCGTTCGACTTCTGGCACTGGCTCATCGCCGAGGTCAAGAAGGTCGACCCGGACGTGTTGTTCCTCGCCGAGGCGTTCACCCGGCCGGCCATCATGCACGGGCTCGGCAAGATCGGCTTCACGCAGTCGTACACCTATTTCACCTGGCGCACGACGGCCGCGCAGATGCGGGAGTACTGCGAGGAGCTGGTCGAGTCGGCCGACCACATGCGGCCGAACTTCTGGCCCAACACGCCGGACATCCTGCACGAGTCGTTGCAGCACGGCGGTCCGCCGATGTTCAAGATCCGGGCGGTGCTGGCGGCGCTGCTCTCCCCCTCCTGGGGCCTGTACGCCGGTTTCGAGCTGTTCGAGCACGTGGCCCGCCCGGGCGCCGAGGAGTACCTGAACAACGAGAAGTACGAGCTGCGCCCCCGCGACTGGGCCGCCGCCGAGGCGCAGGGCCGCTCGCTGGCCCCGTTCCTGACCACCCTCAATCGGGTACGCCAGGACAACCCCGCCCTGCACCAGCTCCGGAACCTGCGGTTCCACGAGATCGACAACCCGGCGCTGCTGTGCTGGTCGAAGCACGACCCGGAGACCGGCAACACGGTCCTCGTGGTCTGCTCGTTCGACTCGCGCGAGGTGCAGTGGGGCAACACCACGCTCGACATGCCGGCGCTCGGGTTCGACTGGCACGAGCGTTTCACCGTGTACGACGAGCTGACCGGCGCCAGCTACGACTGGGGGCAGCGCAACGCGGTACGGCTCGACCCGTACCTGCAACCGGCGCACGTGCTGACCGTCCGCCGCCCGACGCCGCCCGCCGTCCCCGAGCCGGCCGGCGTCGAACCGGCGGACCTCACCGTCGCCGACGTCCCGGACGACCTGTCGGGTGGCACCTCACCGACGGCCCCCGCACCGACGTCCGCCACGGACCCGACGCCGGGCACCGGCCCGACGGCCGGCGCTGGAACTGCGGCCGGCGCAGGTCTCACGGGCGGCGCTGGCACTGCGGGCGGCGCTGGCACTGCGGGCGGCGCTGGCACTGCGGCGCGTTCGTCCGCTGCCCGCCCCTCCGCTCCCCGCCCGGCTCCTCCCCGCTCGGCCGCGGCCCGCTCGACGAAGCCCCGCCCGTCCGCCCCCGCACCGACCGACGCCGCACCGAAGGACGACCGATGGACCAGCTGATCACCGGTGTGACGCACGACCCGCACGCGCTGCTCGGGGCGCACCCCGCCGAGGGGTCGACCACGATCCGCACGATGCGCCGGGGCGCGGGTGACGTGACCCTGCTCGTCGGCGACGAGCGGCACCCCATGAAGCGCGTGCACGACCTGGGCATCTTCGAGGCGCAGGTCGAGGGCGGTGTGCTCGACTACCGGGTGGAGGTCGACGGCACCGCGCACGACGACCCGTACCGCTATCCGCCGACGCTCGGCGAACTGGACCTGCACCTCATCGGCGAGGGCCGGCACGAACGGCTGTGGGACGCGCTCGGCGCGCGGGTCTTCGACGAGGGCGTGGCGTTCAGCGTCTGGGCTCCCAACGCCCAGGGCGTACGCGTGATCGGTGACTTCACCGGCTGGGGCGCGGACGACGGCTGGCCGATGCGCTCGCTCGGCTCCAGCGGAGTGTGGGAGCTGTTCGTCCCCAACGCCCGGGTCGGCGCCCGCTACAAGTACCGGGTGCTCGGCGCCGACGGGCAGTGGCGGGACAAGGCCGACCCCCTGGCGGCGTACGCGGAGGTGCCGCCGGCCACCGCGTCGGTGGTGTACCACTCGACGTACCGGTGGAACGACGCCGACTGGCTGGCCCGGCGGGCCGAGCGCCAGCCGCACCAGGAGCCGATGAGCGTGTACGAGGTGCACCTCGGCTCCTGGCGACCCGGCCTCGGCTACCGGGAGCTGGCCGACCAGCTCACCGCGTACGTCACCGAGCTGGGCTTCACGCACGTGGAGTTCCTGCCGGTGATGGAGCACCCGTTCGGCGGCTCCTGGGGCTACCAGGTGACCGGCTACTACGCCCCGACGTCCCGCTTCGGCGACCCGGACGAGTTCCGCCACCTCGTCGACGCCCTGCACGCCGCCGGCATCGGAGTGATCCTCGACTGGGTGCCCGCGCACTTTCCCAAGGACGAGTGGGCTCTCGCGCGCTTCGACGGCACCCCGCTGTACGAGCACCCCGACCCCCGTCGCGGCGAGCACCCCGACTGGGGCACGTACGTCTTCGACTTCGGCCGCCGCGAGGTGCGCAACTTCCTGGTCGCCAACGCGCTGTACTGGTGCGACCAGTTCCACGTCGACGGGCTGCGCGTCGACGCGGTCGCCTCGATGCTCTACCTGGACTACTCCCGCGAGGCGGGCCAGTGGGCCCCCAACCAGTACGGCGGTCGGGAGAACCTGGAGGCCATCGCGCTCATGCAGGAGGTGAACGCGACGGTCTACAAGCACCACGCCGGCGTCGTGATGATCGCCGAGGAGTCCACCGCGTGGCCGGGGGTCACCCAGTCCACCGCCGAGGGCGGGCTGGGCTTCGGGTTCAAGTGGAACATGGGCTGGATGCACGACACCCTGCTCTACACCTCGAAGGACCCGATCTACCGCCAGCACCACCACCACCAGCTCACGTTCTCCCTGGCGTACGCCTGGAGCGAGAACTACGTGCTGCCGATCAGCCACGACGAGGTCGTGCACGGCAAGGGCTCGCTGGCCGGCAAGATGCCCGGCGACACCTGGCAGCGGCTGGCGAACGTCCGGGCGCTGCTGGCGTACATGTGGGCACACCCCGGCAAGCAGTTGCTCTTCATGGGCTCCGAGCTGGCCGACGACCGCGAGTGGAGCGAGGAACGGGGCCTCGACTGGTACCTGCTGCACGACCCGGCCCGCGCTGGTGTGCAGCGGCTCGTCGGTGACCTCAACCGCGTCTACCGGGCCACCCCGGCGCTGTGGGCACAGGACACCGAGCCGGCCGGGTTCCGCTGGATCGCCGGAGACGACGTCGCCAACAACACCGTCTCCTTCGTCCGCATCGCCCCGGACGGCTCGACGCTGGTGTGCGTGGCGAACTTCTCCGCCCAGCCGCTGCACGACTACCGGATCGGCCTGCCGGCCGGCGGAACGTGGACCGAGGTGCTCAACACCGACGCGCACCACTACGGCGGTTCCGGGGTGGGCAACCTGGGCGAGGTGCACGCCGAGGACGTGCCCTGGCACGGCCTGGTCGCCTCGGCGGCCCTCCAGGTCCCTCCGCTGGGCGTCGTCTGGCTCCGCCAGGGCTGACCCCGCCTGCCATCTGCATGATCACTTGATGCTGACCAGTTGTCAGAGGCCACCAGGAACTGGTCACCATCAAGTGATCAAGGCTCAGGTTGGGCGCAAGGAGGAGCACACGGAGCTGCCGGTTCATCCTGGACCCGCAGCGCCCCTCCCCCTCGTGCTAGCCACGCAACAGATGCTGCCCGCCGGCGACAAGCATGACCAGACCCGCCGGGACTATCAGCACTCCGACGAGCCTGTCCAGCAGGACGAACCGCCGTCGGCGCTCAACGAGTCGCTCGTCCTGCCATTCGAGTTTTCTCGACGGCGTCAAGGGATGCACGGCACTCATGGCGAGGGCGATGTGTTTCGTCGCGACACCCCGGTAGTCCAGCGCGAGGACGAGCCCTATCGTCACCAGGAGCAGGCCCAACACGATGCTGATCAGCGCTCGCCACACGACGACGCTCCTTCGTCAGACGAGGCCGGCGTCGCGGAGTAGCTGCCACAGGCCGGCGCCGTCGGGCGCGGAGAGCCACTTCTGCCCCACCGGCCCGGAGGGTCGCCCAGCCGGGGCGGGCAGGCTACCGGCCAGCACCGACTGCGTCGGGGACAGCCTGCGGATCGCCACCCCGGCAACGTTCTCCGGGTGGGCGGCGGCGAACTCCCGGTAGATCTCCTGGTCGTGCTGGCCGTCGTCGCCGACCAGCAGCCAGCGCACGTCGGGAAACTCCCGGGCCAGTCGGGCGAGGGTGGAGCGCTTGTGCTCCATGCCGCTGCGGAACCACCGGTCGGCGGTCGGCCCCCAGTCGGTGAGCAGCAGCGGCCCGGCCGGATAGAGGTGCCGGGACAGGAACCGCGTCAACGTCGGCGCGACGTTCCACGCGCCGGTGGAGAGGTAGAAGACCGGGGCGCCGGGGTGCGCGGTGACCAGCCGCTCGTAGAGCACCGCCATACCGGGTACGGCGGCGCGGGCGTGCTCGTCGAGGACGAAGGTGTTCCACGCGGCGAGCAGCGGCCGGGGCAGCGCCGTCACCATCACCGTGTCGTCGATGTCGGAGAGGATGCCGAACTTGACGTCCGGGTCGAGGATGCGCACGGGGGCGTCGACGGGCTCGGCGTCGGGGACGCTGAGCCGTACGGTGCCCCAGCCGGGTGGTAGGTCGGCCTCGACGAGCGTGTCGACGAACCCGCTGCGGTCGGCGCGGGCCTCGTGCCGCACCCCGCCGGCCTCGATGTGCACGGTGACGTGCTTGGCGGGCAACGTGGTGAAGCTGCGCCAGCCGCGGACCTTCTCCAGCCGACCCCGCTGGCGGGTGTCCGGACGGCCGAGTAGCACCCGGCACATGACGCGCACCCAGCCGGGGCGGCCGTAGCCGGTGTAGGCGACGATGTTGATCCGCCAGCCGGTTCGGCGCAGCCGACGCTCCACGAGCTGGTGCACGGCGTCTTCGATCCGCGCGGCCCGGTGCAGGTTCGGCACGGCCAGTTGGCCGGCGGGTGTGGGTGGCACCCGCCAACCCTGCCACACGCCGACGCCGACGGCCACGCGAGCGGGTCCGAACCGCAGCCCGCCAGCCAGGCCGGACTGGGCGGAAGCGGCCCGGCCGGCCGTCGGTCCGTGAAACACTCCGGTCGGGACGACGACGGGGGCGTGGTCGTGTCGCATCCAGAGCAGCACCGCGGGCGGTGGCGTCCGCGACTCGACCGGCCGGCGCTCGTCGCGCTGCTGTTCGGGCTGGTCGGCGTCGGGTACCGGCTGGTCCTGACGCTGTACACCGTGCCGGTGTCGAACAGCGACGAGGCGACCTTCGGGCTGGCCGCCCTGCACATCGGGCAGGGCCGCGAACACCCCGTCTTCCTCTACGGGCAGCACTACATGGGCATGCTGGAGTCGTACCTGGCGGCGCCCCTGCTCGCCGTGTCCGGGCCGAGCTGGCCGGTGCTGCGGCTGCCGATGCTCGTCCTCTACGCGGTCTTCCTCTACCTCGTGTACCGGCTCACCCGGCGTCTCTACACACCGTGGTTCGCCGTCCTCGTGGTCGGTCTGCTGGCGCTGGGACCTGAGCGGGTGGTGCGTGACCAGCTCACCGTGGTCGGCGGCCGGCCGGAGGTCAAACCGGCCGTGTTGCTGATGCTGCTGATCGCCGTGGGGCTGGCCGCCGGGTCGGTGCGCCACCGTCGGCTGGCCGTCGCGCTGTTCGGGCTGCTGGCCGGGCTGGCCGCCTGGTCGGACTGGCTGATCCTGCCGTACCTGGGAGTCGCCGTGCTGGCCCTGGTCTGGGCGGTCCGGCGGGAACTGGTCGGCTGGTCCGGGCTGCTGCTGGTGGTGGGTTTCGTGGTCGGGATCGCGCCGATGATCGTCGACAACCTGCGTGCCGGGCCGGGTGAGGACTCGTTGACGGTGTTCCGGGAGGTCAGCACCAAGGCCGGCCCGCTGCCGCCGTGGTCGGACCGGATCCGGGGCGGCCTGCTGGAGGGGGTGCCACTGGCGCACGGGCTCTGCCCGGTCGACGGCTGCGGCCGCTGGCAGCAGTGGTTCGGGCTGCTCTACCCGGCGCTGCTGGTGGTCGCCGCGGTGCTCGCGCTCCTCGCGTACCGCCGGGCCGCCGGCACGGCGCCCGGCGAGCGGGCCACCGGCACCCTGCGCGGTGGGCGCGCCACGGGCACGCCACGGGCCGCGCGGGTCGGGCCGGTCGTGCAGCTCGCGCTGGTCGTCGGCGCGGCGTTGACCCTCCTGTCGTACGTGCGCAGTCCGCTCGCCGCGACCAGTCCGCTGGACAACGCCCGCTACCTGTCGGTGCTGCAACTGTCGCTGCCGGCGGTGCTCTGGCCGCTCTGGGCGGCGGCCGTGGCCGGCTGGCGGGGCACGGTGGGCGTGCTCGGGCGGTTGACCGGCGCACTGGCCGCCGCCGTGCTGACGGCGCTGGCCGCGACGACGCTGGTGGTCACCGTGCTCTTCGCGACCAGCGGCACGGCCGCGTCGCGGACCGAGGAGCGCCAGGCCCGGGAGTTGGCCGCCGCGCTGCGCGCCGACGGACCCCACGAGGTGTACGGGGACTACTGGACCTGCAACCGGCTGATCTTCAACACGGACGAGACGGTGGTCTGCGGGGTGCTCGACGGTGACCTGTCCCCCGGACAGAACCGCTACCGGCCGTACTGGCGGCAGGTCGGGCGGGCCGCGCGCCCGGGCTACGTGGTGGAGGTCGACTCGCCGATGGACCGGCGGCTGCGGCGGCTGCTCGCCGACCGGCCCGACGCCGCACCGGTCCACGAGGTGGGTGGCTATCGCGTGTACCACCCCGACACCCCGGTGCGGCCCTGGCGGTGAGGACGGGTCGTACGCTGGCTCCGCCGCCGTACCCGTTCGAGGAGACCCGATGCTCATCCTGCTGCCACCCTCGGAGGGCAAGGCCGATGCCGGCACCGGACGGCGGTGGACGCCGGACAAGCTCTCGCTGCCGGAGCTGAATCCGGCCCGTGAGCGGGTGCTCGACGCGCTCGTGGCGCTCAGCGCGGGGCCGGACGAGGAGGCGGCGTTGGCCACGCTCGGGCTCAGCGACGGCCAGCGGGGCGAGCTGCGCCGCAACGCCCGGCTGCGGGAGGCGGCGACCGCACCGGCCGAGCGGCTCTACACCGGGGTGCTCTACGAGGCGCTGGAGCTGGCCACGTTGCCACCGGCGGCGCTGCGGGCGGCCCGCCGGTCGATCCTCATCAGCTCCGGGCTGTGGGGCGCGGTACGCCTCGCCGACCGGATCCCGCCGTACCGCTGCCCGATCGGCGTCCGCCTGCCGGATGTCGGGGCGCTCTCGGCGTACTGGCGCAGGGAGTTGACGCCGGTCCTGGCCGGCGCGGCCGGTCGGGGCCCGGTGCTGGACCTGCGGTCCGGCGCGTACGCGGCCACCTGGACGCCGCGCGGTGAGCTGGCCGAACGGACGGTCACCGTGCGGGTGCTGCACGAGCGGGAGGTCGACGGCGTCCCCGTCCGCTCGGTGGTGAGCCACTTCAACAAGGCGACCAAGGGGCGGCTGGTCCGGGATCTGCTCCTCGCCGGCGCCAGGCCGCGAACCGCGCGGGAGTTGGTCGGCACACTGCGCGAGCTGAAGCACACGGTGACGGAGGAGCCGGCCGCCGCCGGGCGGGTACGGCAGGTGGATCTGGTGGTCACCGAGCTGTAGCGGAGCGAGAGCCGCAAGATTTCCTCAAGGCTGGGCGGGACACGTTCCGTAACGGCCGCGCAGGGGTCACGGTAGGGGAACCCAGACTCCGACGAGGGAGCCTTCAGTTGGTCCGCGATCCCGCCCTGCTCGACCGGCCCCGCTCGCCGGCGACGCCACCTCCGCTGGACTGGCTGACCCTGGGCGACGCCTTCGAGGCCTCCTGCCTGCTGCGCTGCACGGCGCCTCCGACGGGTGCCCGGTCGAGCGCCACCACACCGGCGCAGGCGCCGGGGGTCGAGTTCAACCGGGAGGACGCCGCGCAGCGGATGCGCCAGTTGCTCGCCCGCCTCGACATCCCGGTCGCCCAGGAGGTGACGGTCGGCGGACTACGCCGCCGCTACGAGCTGCACCGGCTGTGGGTGCCGCCGGAGCACCGGGGCGCGTACGGCCGGTTGATGGATGCCGGCTGGTGGCAGGGACGTCGGGAGCTGTTGGGCGGCCCCGTGCCGGGCGCCTCGCCGGCCCGCCGCCGGTGGATGTCCCGCCTCGCGGCGGCGGCGTGGCGGTCGGCGCTGCTGGCCGGCGGGCGGCACGTACGGCGGCACATCCTCGGTGTACGGCTCACCGACCGGGAGTTGGCGGCCGTGCTGATCCGCAGCGCGGCCGTGCTCGACGTACCGGCCGCACTCCGCCCGGGCACCGGCTGTTTCCTGGTGAGCGTGGCCGACGGGCCAGACCGGGAACGCATCCTGCGCAGCGCGTCGATGGAGCCGGCGCGCGACGCGCTGATGACCCCGGGCCCCCGCCCGGCCCGCTGAACGAGGGCCCGTACCGGCGGTACTGACGGGTACGGGCTTGCGTGTGCCCGTCGGAGCGCGCACAGTGCACCGCGTGAGTCGTACCTCGTCTCCTCGGGCCGGTCGACGCCGCGGGTGGGCGGCGGCGCTGGCGCTGGTCGTGGCCCTGACCGTCGCCGGCTGCCGGGACGACCCGGGCGAGGCCGTGGAGATCAGGATCGCCACCGGCAGCCCCACCGCCGTGTACTACGCGTTCGGACAGTCCCTCGCGACCATCCTCAACCGCGAACTGCCCGGGGTACGGGCCAGCGTGGTGATCACCGCGGCCTCGGCGGAGAACGTCCGCCTGGTCAGCACGGGGGCTGCCGAGCTGGGCTTCACCCAGGCCGACGTGCTGCCCACCAGCCCGACGCAGAGCCCGTCGGTGGACGCGGTGGCGCGGGTGTACGACGACCAGCTGCACCTGGTCACGACCGACGGCGGGCCGGTGCGTACGGTCGGCGACCTGCGGGGCCGCCGCGTATCCGTGGGTGCGGCCGGCTCCGGCACCGAGATCACGGCGACCCGACTGTTGGAGGTGGCCCGGCTCGGTGGCGACGCGGTACGCCGGGAACGGCTCGGCCTGGACGACTCGGTGACCGCCCTGCGGTCGGGACGCATCGACGCGTTCTTCTTCTCCGGTGGCCTGCCGGTCCGGGGCATCGGGGAGTTGGCCGGACGCAGCGCCACCCGGATCGTCGACCTGGGCGAGTGGACGGAGCCCCTGCGCGCCCGCTACGGGCAGGTCTACGTCTCCCGGGACATCCCCCGCTCGGTGTACGGGATGAACCCGGTCACCACGGTCGCCGACCCGAACTACCTGATCGTGCGGGCCGACCTGCCGGAGCCGCTGGTCCGGGATGTGACCCGACTGCTGATGGAGCGTCGGGCCGAGCTGGGCGCGGCGCACCCGGCGGCGGGGCGGATGAGCCCCCGCTCGGCGATCGCCACCGCGCCTCTGCCGCTGCACCCGGGGGCCGCCGCCTGGTACCGGGCGGCCAAGCCCTGAGCAGCCTCGGGTTCGCCGCTAGCGGGCCGGAGTGGGCCACAGATCGGCGGCCGGGTCCCCGTCGGCCGGGTCCCCGTCGACCGGCTCTCCCACCGGCTCGGCCGTCGGAAACCACAGGCCGGCGACCAGCCCGCGCGGGGTGCCGGCACGCATGGTGAGCCGCCCGTCGGAGGCGTCCACCAGCACGGCGACGATGGTCAGGCCGAGCCCGGCACCGTCGACGTTCTGCGCGTCCGGGGCCCGCCAGAACCGCTCGGTGGCCTGGCGGAGCTGACTCTCCGTCATGCCCGGGCCGGTGTCCCGCACCTCCAACAGGACCCCGTCGTCGCGGCGGGCCACCGTCACCGTCACCGCCCCGCCGGCCCCGCTGAACTTCACCGCGTTGTCGATCAGGGCGTCCAGTGCCTGGTCGACGGCGGTCGGCACGGTCCGCGCGTACGCGGGTGCGTCGCTCGTGGCCAGGCGGAGCGCGACCGACCGGTGCCGGGCCAACGGCGCCCACGCGGCCACCCGGGAGGCCGCGACGGCGGCGGCGTCCACGGTGACCCGCTCGTTCTCCTCGCGTTCGGCCCGGGCCAGGGTGAGCAGCGCGTCGAGCACCAGCGCCAACCGGTCGGTCTCCTCCAACGCCAGCCGGTGCTCGGAGCGCCCGTCCGCGTCGCTGAGGCTGGGGCCCAGCTCCTCCACCCGCAGCCGCAGCGCCGTGAGTGGATTACGCAACTGGTGGCTGGCGTGCGCGACGAACGCGCGCTGCCGGTCCATCACGTCGGAGACCACGTCGGCCATGTGGTTGAAGCTGGTCGCAAGGCGGCGCAGCTCCGGCGGACCGAGTCGGTGCTGCACACGGGCGCGCCGGTCGCCCTCGGCGATCTCGTGGGTGACCGCGTCCAGCTCGGTGACCGGCCGCAGCACCCAGCCGGCCAGGCCGAACGCCGTGAGCACGCAGGCCAGCACCACGAGCAGACCGGCCAGGGTCAGCAGCAGCCACCAGATGGCCACGGCCCGACGGATCTCGCCGGCCGGCGTCGCGATCACCACCGCGCCGAGGACCTCACCGCCGTCGTTGATGGGCACCGCCACCACCACCGGCCCGGCGGACCACGGCCAGATCGACTCGGGCGCGCTGGACTGCTGCCCGGACAGCGCGACGTCCAGGACCGTGGCGGTCCCCGTGGACCGCCAGCTCGCCGAGTCGACCACGATGCCCCGGTCCCGGTCGACGACCGCAGCGCCGATCCCGTACAGCTCGTCGTAGCTGCGCAGCTCCGCGCCGATCGGGCCGGGCTCGCCGCCCCGCAGCGCCGGACCGGCCAGCGAGGCGAACCGGGTGGCGTCGGCGAGCCGGTCGGCGCGTACCCGCTCGGTCTCCCGGCTGGCCAGGGTCACGGCGAGAGGGCTCTCCAGCGCGACGAGGACGAGCACCATCAGCAGCAGGTAACTGATCACCAGTCGGCGGCGCACGGCGTCTCCTCACGCATCGCGCAGCCGGTAGCCGACCCCACGGACGGTCTCCACCAGCCGCGCGTCACCCAGCTTGCCGCGCAACGACCCGACGTGCACCTCGACGGTGTGCGGATCGCCCCAGGTGGTGCCCCAGGCGTCGAGCAGGATGCGGTCGCGGGGCACCGCCACCCCCGGCTGGCGGGCGAGCGACAGCAGCACGTCGAACTCCTTGCGGGTCAGCGTCACCGCACGCCCCGCCACCGTCACAGTGCGGGCGGCCACGTCGATGCGCACCGCACCCGCCTCGATCAGGTGCCGCTCGGGGGCGGCGTTCGCGGCCCGGCGCAGCACCGCCTCGATGCGGGCCTGCAACTCCACCATCGAGAACGGTTTGACCACGTAGTCGTCCGCGCCCAGGCGCAGCCCGAGGACCCGGTCCCGCTCCTCGCCCCGCGCGGTCACCGCGATGATGCCGAGCTGACTACTGCGCCGGCGCAGCTCCCGGCACACCTCGGTGCCGTCGCCGTCGGGCAGGGTCAGATCGAGCAGCACCAGGTCGCAGGGGGCGGCGGAGAGCGCCGCGGCGACGGTGGCGGCGTGCTCGACCTGGTAGCCACGACGGGTCAGAGCGGAAGAGAGCGCGGCTGCCACCCGGCGGTCGTCCTCCACCAGCAGGATCCGCACCGTGCCCCCATCCGTCGCAGCCGTCCTGCGAAATGGTGGCAGAAGCGCGCCGCGAGCGGGAGGGCCACCTCCCGGTCAGGCTCTACAGACCGAACGTGTCGTCGGCGACCGCGTCCCGCACGCCGTCGGCGAAGCCCCGGAAACCGGGGTCGTCGTGCCGGGCGGGCACGCTGGTGACGTTGACGCCGCTGGCCTGGGTGACGGCGTCGACCAGGGGCGGAAAGTCGATCTCGGCGTCGTCGAAGGCGTCGTCGTCCGCCTCGGCCAGGTTGATCACGTGCTGCACGTCGTCGGACGGGGTGTCCGGGTCCTCGGCCCACTCGCCGCCGGCCCGGTAGCACTCGTCGTACAGCCCGCGCTGGGTGTCGGTCCAGTCGTCGTCGTAGCTCGCCATCGTCCATCCCTTTCCGGCCGGTCCACCTGAGCATGCCGGGCGGTGACCGCCATCGGCGGCGGTACGGCCGAAACGCGGGCGACGTAGTCTGCGGAGGTGATCTACAAGCTGTTGCCGACCGTGGAGTGGGACGACGCCCAGGTCGCCGGTGCCGTCGCCGGCTCGGCCCTGGACCGCCAGGACGGTTTCATCCACCTCTCCGCCGCCGACCAGGTGGTGGAGACCGCCCGCCGGCACTTCTCCGGCGTCACCGGCCTCACCCTGCTGGGCGTGGACGAGGACCGGCTGGCCGACGCCCTGCGCTGGGAGCCGTCGCGCGGCGGACAGCTGTTCCCCCACCTGTACGGGCCGCTGCCGCTGAGCGCGGTGGTGACGGCACGGGCCTTGCCGGCGGACACCCCGGTCGCCGACGCGGTCGCCGCCCTTCTCGACTGAGGCCGCCGTACCACTCCCGCCGACACGACCGCGCCCGGTCCGACAGGTGTCGGGCCGGGCGCGGGACGTGTCAGGTCAGCGGCAGAGCCGGGTGATCTCCTCGGCGAACCGGTCCATCGGGTTGGCCTCCGCCGGCCCCAACAGGTAGGTCTTCAGGTCTCGGCGCGCCTCGGTCATCGGGTCGTCGCCGGCCCGGGTCACCGCCACGATCTTCTCCAGCTCACCGCAGTCGGCGGAGAGCAGGTACGCGGCCCGCGCGGTCGGGTACTCCCGGCGGAACTCGTCCTCCGGCAGGCCGGACGGGTTGGCCACCACGTACGGCCGCTGACTCTGCACGAAGTCCGAGACCACACTGGACACGTCGCTGATCAGCAGGTCGGTCTGGTTGAAGCAGTCGAACAGCCCGGGCGTGCGGCCGGTCACCACGAGGTGCCCGGTGCCGTCCAGGGAAGCCGCGTCGGGGTCTCCGCCGGCGGCCCGGATCGCCTCGACGATCCGGTCGTGCACCGCCTTGGCCGCCTTGGACCGCGACCCGGTGAGCGGGTGCGGCTTGTAGATCAGACGCACCCCGGGGTTGTTCGCCAGCAGGCCCTTGACGATCCGCTCACCCATCAGCACCAGCGAGGTGTGGTACGGGTCGTCGTCCAGCCAACCCTCCCAGGTGGGCGCGTAGAGGACGGTGAACGGGCGGTCCACCGACTCGGCCCCGAAGGTGTGCACGCCGGCCAACTGCGGCCGACCGATCTCCACGATGTCCGAGTCGAGCACGCCCACCCCGGCACGGGCGTACCGCTCCCGACCCGCCAGGCCCGCCACCCAGACCTCGTCGTACACCTTGCTGTAGGGGTTGACGCTGGCCTGCTTGTCGCTGTCGCCGTGCCCCACGAAGACGTGCTTCATGCCGGGCTCGCGCAGCATGTGGATGTTCGCGCCGACGTTCGCGGCGTAGAGGGCCGCGCGGACGCTGCCGAGTTCGAGGTTCATGAAGTCCACCCCGGCCGGTACGCAGATCACCGGCAGTCGGGTGTCGGCCAGCTCGGCGAACGCCTCCCGGCTGCGCATCAGCACCACCCCGCGCTGGTTCAGCGCCTCGGTCGGGGCGAGCCACATGTTGGCCTGGTAGACGTCCTTGGCGGGACCGGCGAAGTAGAGCGCCACCTCGGGCCGGTACGAGTCGAGCCAGCGCTGCACGGCCGGCATCAGCGGCCCCTGGCCGGAGCCCCGACCGCGCAGCCACGTCAGGGCGATGATCGCGCCCACCACCCCGGTCGCCGCGACCGTCGCCGCGGCGGCGACGAAGTACGGCGTCGGCTCGTGCCGCACGGCGGCGACCACCGCGGCCGGGACGAGCAGCAGGTTGAGCAGGGGCATCCGGTCCCCCGCGACGGCCGCGGCCCAGGCCGGCGGGCGGGGAGCCGAGCGCAGGGGGCCCAGCTCGATGTTGCGGACCAGGGCGGACTGCGGGTTACGACGGTCGATCATGGTGGAGAGCGCGCCCGCGAAGACCGAGACGACCCACACCGCCGCCGGCAGGATCAGCAGGAGGCTCAACTCGACGCCGTCGAGCTCGACCTGGGCGGCGACCAGCAGCACGGCCGAGAGGTCACGGGTCAACTGCCGGTACGAGAAGTTCAGACCGACCTTCTCCAGCAGCACCTGCGACGGCGGGGACCAGCGGGCGGTGGCGAACTCGCCGACCACCGCCGCCAGTCCGGCGACGGCGAACACGCCGATCCAACCGAAGGCGCCTGCGACGAGCATGACCAGGTAGGCCAGCACCAGCAGCGCGCTGCGGGCGGCCACTCCGATGCGTCCTGTCAACGTGCCGAACAACGAGTTCGCTCCCTACGATTTCCGTGGTGGACGCATGCCCGTGGTGCGTCGGTGACACTCCCCGTAGCGCATGACCTACCGCGCGCCCGGAGCGGCAGGCCACGGATGTGGTGGTCCAGACCCCGTGCGGCGGGCGGTAGTGATGACTGCGACCTTAACGCGAACACCCCCAGCGGTGTCGCTCGGGTATCGCGCGCACATTTCGGTCACCTCGCCGAACGGCCGGCGCCACACCGTTGCGGCGCCGGCCGGTTCAGGGGCGACCTGCTCAGCCGATCCGCCGGAAACACGTCATCGCTCCGGGCTTGCGACGCTTCGCGAACTCCTGGTAGCCGAGCTGCGGCGCCAGGTCACGGGCGTACTGGTTTCCGTTGTAGACGCAGATGGTGCCCACGTCCAGTCGGTCCAGCGCCGGTGCCAGCTCGGCCGGCGTCGCGGTGGTGGCGCCGTCGGCGAAGCCCGCGAGCAGCAGCCGGTCCTTGGCGAACTGGGAGTTCAGGTCGTACTCGACGAGGTAGAAGTCGCGCGGTAGGACGACCCGAACCTGGCTGGTGACGACCAACGAGGTGCGCATGATGGTCTTCGGGGCCAGCAGCAGACCCGACGGCCGGTCCAATCCCTTGATCCAGAAAGCGATCGACTGACGCTGCTGCGGCAGCTTCCAGGTGGGCCGCTCGTGCACGTCGACCCAACTCTTGGCGGACCACATCGGAGTGGCGAAGAGCGCGAACGAGGCGACCAGCAACACCGCGATCCCCCCGGACGCCGCACGACGCAGCACCGGCGTGGGGGCCGGCACGCGAACCGTGCAGAGCAGCCCGATCAGGGTCGGCAGGGCGAGCAGCCACGGCACCCGCCACAGCACGACCGAGATGCCGCTGAGCGCGCTCAACGTCTCCAGTACGCCGGGAACGAACAGCACGCTCAGCGCCAGGGTCGCGCCGGCGGTGAGCAGCGCGGGCGTACGTCGACGGGCCAGCAGCGGGCCGCACCAGAGCGCCAGGCCGGAGATCACCCCGACCACACCGAACAACAGGGTCCGCTTGTAGGTGTACGCCGCGTCGAAGAAGGCGTCGTCCGCGCCGTCGGCGGCCAGCGCGCCGAGCAGGAGGCGGGACACCACGAGGGAGCCGATCGGGTACGTGAGAGCGGCCACCGCCGCCACCAGGGCGGGCTTCCAGCGCCCGACCAGCAGCATGGCGAAGCCGGCGGCGCCGACCAGCATCGGCAGGATGATCGCGGCGGTGGTGGTGAGGCCGATGGCGGTGATGGAGAGCGCCACGATGAGCAGCAGGCTCCGCCGGGTGCGCCGGTCGAACCACTCGGTCAGGTAGAGCCACATCAGCGGGATGACGGCCGAGACGAACATGCCCTTGCCCTCGTAGAGCCGGGGCAGGTGGAACGTGCCCAGCGCGGCGTCCCCGCCGGCGACCAGGTACAGGTAGGCGACGGCGACCGTGAAGGCGAGCACCGGCCGCCGGGGCGCCCAACGCTGGGTCAGCCGCCAGAGGGCGAGCACCGCCACCACCGCCATGATCGGCAGCATCACGTACCAGGTGGCCGAGGCGCCGTGGATCCCGAGCACGTTGCCGAGCGCGCCGTCGAACACCTCGATCGAGGGGATCGGGGGTTGCGAACCCATCGCCGGCAGGACGTTCTCGGAGAACAGGAAGTCGTTGAGCGGAATGAGGTCCCGCTCGGCGATCCAGACCGACTTCCCGACGTAGTAGACGTCGTCCGGGGTGTTCCGGGCGAGGAAGAACGAGGAGATCCCGACCAGCACCGAGATGGCCAACGCGTACGCCGACTGCCCCGCCGTGGGCATCGGCGCGATCGAGGTGGGCGTCGGGCCGTCCAGCCAGACCCGACGCAGCAGCAGGATCCCACCGGTCGCCGCGAGCAGGCCCGCGACCGCCGGGATCCACCACGAGACGGCGGCGCCGGTGCCGACCACTCCGGCGCTGACCGCGGCCACCGCGGCGGCGACGAGCACGCCGATCAGCAGCCGCCGGTCCAGGGCAGGCCGCGTTCCGGTCGGCTCGACCGGCTCGGACGGCGCGCTCTCCTCGCGCAGGGCCGCGGAGCGGCGTCGGGCACGCAGCATCGCCACCACGGCGAGCACGACGCAGGCGACCAGCCAGATCCGGAAGGTCACCGACGGACGCAGATCCGCCAGGAAGGCCGCGTGGTAGAGGACGGTGAAGAGCGCGAACGCGACCACGGCCCCGTCGGTGAGCAGCGTCGGGGCGGCGGCCACCAGCGCGCGTACCCGGGCGGCGGGGCTACGGTCGGGGCCCTGACCCGACCGGGACGCCGGCTCGGGGCGCGGCGTCGGGTCCGGGTCAGTGGGCGCGACGGCGATGCTGTCGACGTTGGCCACGGGCGTCCTTCTCGTCAGGCGGATCTGGGGGCGAAGAGTGGATGTCGGCTCGGTGACGGCCGGTTGTCAAGGGGGCAGCCTAGCGGAGGCGAGCGGCCCGCCAGGTCCCCGTCGTGGGTGGTGTCGCGGCCCGGTCAGCCGGACACCGGCGTCGCCCGCGGCAGGGGTACGACGCCGGTCGCGCCGAGTCCGGCGGCCACGGATTCGACCAGGTTGTCCAGGTAGCTGTCGGTGAGCGGCAGGCGGGCGATGGCGAGCCGCCAGTAGAGCGGGCCGACGATCAGGTCGACGGCCGCGTCCGGGTCGGTGTCGCCGGGCAGCTCGCCGCGCTGCACGGCGCGGGCGACCAGGCGACCGCCGATCTCCTGCTGGCGGGCGCGCAGCACCTGTCGCAGGGTCTCGTCGATGGTCGGGTTGCGGGCCGCCTCGGCCAGCAGGTCGGGGATGATCTGCGACGCCAGGGGGTGGCGCAGCGCGTGCGCCACGGCCTGGAACAGCAGCGCGAGGTCCCCGCGCAGGGTGCCGGTGTCCAGCACCGGCAGCTTGCCCTGTGCGGCGGCGGCGACGATCTCCACCACCAGGTCGAGCTTCGAGCTCCACCGGCGGTAGACCGCCGTCTTGCTGACGCCGGCTCGTCGGGCCACCGCCTCGATGGAGAGCCGGCCGTAGCCGACCGCCGCCAGCTCCTGCATCAGGGCACGCCGGATGGCCGTGGTGATCTCGTCGCGCAGCACCGCCGCGCCGGCCGGCACGCGCCTCTTCTCGGTCGTCACCGAGGACTCTTCTCGCAGGTCACGCCCGCTAGAGTAGCGCAACGACGGTACGGTTGCGTCCCGACGTGTTTCGGACTACTGTCCACGCAGCGACGAGGCGGCGTCCCGCGCACAGTTCCCACTAGGATTCCATCGTCGCGAGCAACCCGTCTGCACGAAAGATCGGAGTGCCATTTCCATGGCCACCACCGCGCTGGTCGACCCTGACACGGGCCTGACCCAGGCGCAGCTGGCCGCTCGGCACGGGCTACGGGTCGCCGGTGAGCGACCCACCCTCGTCGAGTACAGCCGCCGACTCTGGGCCTACCGGCACTTCATCGCCGCGTACGCCAACGCCAAGCTGGTCGCGTCCTACAGCAACGCCAAGCTGGGCCAGCTCTGGCAGGTGCTCACCCCGCTGACCAACGCCGCGGTCTACTACCTGATCTTCGGGGTGGTGCTGGATCAGAAGAGCATCCCGAACTTCATCGCGTACCTGACCACCGGGTTGTTCATCTTCAACTTCACCCAGAGCGCGGTCCTGGCCGGCACCCAGTCGATCAGCAGCAACCTCGGGCTGATCCGGGCACTGCACTTCCCCCGGGCCAGCCTGCCGCTGTCCACCACCGTGACCCAGTTCCAGCAGCTTCTCGCGTCGATGGTGGTGCTGGTCGGCATCGTGCTGGTCACCGGCGAGCCGATCACCTGGGACTGGCTGTTGCTGGTGCCGGCGCTGCTCCTGCAGGCGGTCTTCAACGCCGGCGTGGTGCTGCTCGTCGCCCGGCTGGGTTCCAAGGCCAGCGACCTCAAGCAGGTCATGCCGTTCGTCATGCGCACCTGGATGTACGGCTCCGGCGTCCTCTACAGCGTCAGCCTCTTCGAGCGGCTGCCCGGCTGGGCGACGACGCTGGTCCAGTTCAACCCGCTGCTGGTCTACATCGAGTTGGCCCGGTACGCGCTGCTCGAGCAGGCGCCACTGCTCAACGAGTCGCTGACCCAGCTCTGGCTGGTCGCCGCCGGTTGGGCGCTGGTGGCCGGCATCGGTGGCTACATCTACTTCTGGCGCGGCGAACAGGAGTACGGCCGTGGTTGATTCCCTGCCGGCCGCCGACGAGGCGACCGTCTCCCTGCCCGTGCTGACGCCCGAGCGGATCCCCACCGTCGTGGTGGACGACGCGCACATCATCTACCGGGTCCACCAGGGCGCCACCGGTGGCACCACGCCCGTGGCGGCGCTGCGCCGGCTGGTCAAGCGCACCAACGCGCCGAACGTGCGGGAGGTGCACGCCGTCAAGGGCGTGTCGTTCACCGCGTACCGGGGCGAGGCGATCGGGCTGATCGGCAGCAACGGCTCGGGCAAGTCCACGATCCTGCGGGCCATCGCCGGCCTGCTGCCGGTCAACCGGGGCGCGATCCACACCCAGGGGCAGCCGTCGCTGCTCGGTGTGAACGCGGCGCTGCTCAACGACCTCTCCGGCGAGCGCAACGTCGTGCTGGGGTGCCTCGCGATGGGCATGCACCCCGACGAGGTCGCCAAGCAGGCCGCGGGGATCATCGACTTCTCCGGGATCAACGAGCGGGGTGACTTCGCCAGCCTGCCGATGCGCACGTACTCGTCGGGCATGGCCGCCCGGCTGCGGTTCTCCATCGCCGCCGCCAAGAAGCACGACGTGCTGCTCATCGACGAGGCGCTCGCCACCGGCGACAAGGGCTTCCGCAAGCGCAGCGAGCAGCGCGTCCGCGAGCTGCGCGAGGGCGCCGGCACGGTGTTCCTGGTCAGCCACCAGCTCTCCTCCGTGCGCGACACCTGCGAACGGACGATCTGGCTGGAATCGGGCCTCATTCGGATGGACGGCCCGACCGACGAGGTCATCCGCGCGTACGAGGCGTACGCGAACAGCAAGTAGAGTGCCGGCCAACCCCCGGCATCGACACGGCAACCAGGACCGCGTCGCCCGCGTTGGGGCGGCGCGGTCCGCGCGTTAAGGTTCATTCCGTCGCCGCTCGGGCGGAACTTTCCGTTAACGCAAACCTGAGAGTGAGGATCCGGCAATGACGCAGGACCAGACCACTGGCCCGGACGCCGCAACGGAGACCCCCGCACCGTGGCGGCCCTCGCGGACAGTGGCCGTGGTGCTGGCCGGCGGCACCGGGACCCGGCTGGGCCTCGGCATCCCCAAGCAGCTCCTCAAGATCGCCGGTAAGCCGATCATCGAGCACACCCTGGCGGTCTTCGAGGCCGCTCCGGAGATCGACGAGATCATCGTGCTGATGGCGACCGGCCACGTCGACGACGCCCGGCAGATCGTCGAGAAGGCCGGCCTGCGCAAGGTCACCAAGGTGATCGAGGGCGGCGACACCCGCAACGCGACCACCCGGATCGCGCTCGACGCCGTCGGGCCGGCCGACTGCAACATCCTCTTCCACGACGCCGTCCGCCCGCTGCTCAGCGGCCGGATCGTCCGTGAGTGCGTGAACGCGCTGTGGACCTACGACGCCGTCGACGTCGCCATCCCCTCCGCCGACACGATCATCCAGGTGGACGAGAACGACTGCATCACCGACATCCCGGTGCGCTCCCGGCTGCGCCGGGGACAGACCCCGCAGGCGTTCCGCTCCCCCACGATCCGCGAGGCGTACCGGATCGCCGAGGACGACCCCGACTTCGCCGCCACCGACGACTGCGGCGTGGTGCTGCGGTACCTGCCGGGCACGCCGATCAAGGTGATCGACGGCTCGGACGAGAACATCAAGGTCACCCACCCGGTCGACGTGCACCTGGCGGACAAGCTCTTCCAGCTCGCGGCGGCGCAGGCGCCCCGGCTGACCGACCACCGCAGCTACACCGAGGAGCTGACGGGCCGGACGATCGTCGTGTTCGGCGGCAGCTACGGCATCGGTCACGAGCTGACCGAGCTGGCACGGCGCTACGGCGCGCAGGTCTTCCCGTTCAGCCGCTCCACCACGGGCACCCATGTCGAGCGCGCCGAGGACGTCGAGGCCGCGCTGACGACCGCCTTCGAGGCCACCGGCCGGATCGACCACGTGGTGGTCACCGCCGGGATCCTGGAGCGGGGCGCCCTGGCCGAGATGGACGAGGAGACGATGGACCGGGTGTTGCAGGTCAACTTCGTCGGTCCGGTGACCATCGCCCGACAGGCCCTTCCGTACCTGCAGCAGACCAAGGGTCAGCTGCTGCTCTACACCTCCAGCTCGTACACCCGGGGTCGGGCCCGCTACGCGCTCTACTCGTCCACCAAGGCCGCCCTGGTCAACCTGACCCAGGCGCTCGCCGACGAGTGGGCCGACGTCGGCGTACGGGTCAACTGCATCAACCCGGAGCGGACGGCGACCCCCATGCGGACGCGGGCCTTCGGCGAGGAGCCGGAGAACACCCTGCTGGCCGCGGAGGCGGTGGCCCAGTCCTCGCTCGACGTGTTGATCTCCGACCTGACCGGCCAGGTCATCGACGTACGCCGGGCGCCTGGTGACGGTCCGTCCGTGCCGACGCAGTCCGGCCCGGACCGGTCCGAGACGCCGGCCGCGGCCTCGGCGAACTGACGCCGACGGCACCGCGACAGCGAGGGCGGCGAACGGAGCGACATGCGTGGTGACCTGGTTCGCAAGTTGGCCGCCCGGTGCCTGAGCACCGGGCTCGCCGTGCTGGCCTTCGTCGTGCTGGCCCTGACCGGCGGCACCGGATGGGGCCTCGCGTTGGCCGTCGCCGCGTTGGTGGCGGCGGCCGCCGAGCAGCGGATCCGGCCGGGCGCCGACCTGGTCGCCGAGACCGCCCTGATCGCCGCGGCGGTCCTGGTCGGCTACTCCCGACGCCTCGACGAGGGGTTCGACCCGGCGTTGGCCGCCACGGCGCTGGTCCTGCTGGGGCTGGTGTTGCTCGTGGGGCCGTTGCGCACCGCGGGCAACCTGGAGATCCGGACCGCCAACCTGCCGGTGCGGGCCTGGACGCCACTGATCGCCGACCGACTCGGCGTCGCCCTGCTGGGTCTGCTCGCGGTGGTGGCGGTCGCCGCCGCGCTGACCCTGCCGGCCCTCGTGGCGCTCGCCGCCAGCCTGCTGGTGGCCGCCGGCGCCGGGGTGGTCGCGCTGGACCTGGCCCGGCGACGGTTCCGTCCGGCCGCCGGCGGTGGGCAGGTCGGCCGCGCGCTACGCCGGCACGAACCGGAGTTCCTGCTCTACTTCTCCGCGCCGCCCGGCTCCGAGTACCAGGTCACCATGTGGCTGCCGTACCTCGAACGGATCGGCCGGCCCTTCCTGGTGCTGGTCCGTGAGCCGGAGTTCCTCGCGCCGATCGCCGCGGCCACCGACGCGCCGGTGGTCTACTGCCCCACCCTGCGCGCGATGGACGAGGCGCTGGTGCCGAGCCTACGGGTGGCCTTCTACGTCAACCACGGGGCGAAGAACAGCCACTGCATCCGGTTCACCCAGCTCACCCACGTCCAACTGCACCACGGCGACAGCGACAAGGCGCCCAGCGCCAACCCGGTGTCCGGGATCTTCGACCGGATCTTCGTGGCCGGGCCGGCGGCGATCGACCGGTACGCCCGGGCCGGGGTACAGATCCCGGCGGACAAGTTCGTCGTCGTGGGGCGTCCCCAGGTCGAGTCGATCGAGGTACGCCAGGAGCCGGCGCGGGGCCTGTCGCACCCGACGGTGCTCTACACCCCGACCTGGACCGGGCACCACGCCGACGCCGACTACTGCTCCCTGCCAGTGGCCGAGGAGCTGCTGCGGCAGCTGCTCGGGCGCGGCGCGACGGTCATCCTGCGGGCGCACCCGTACACGACGCAGAACCCCGCGTCGGCACGCCAGTTGGGCCGGCTCACCGAACTGCTGGCCGCCGACCGCGCTCGCACCGGCCGGCAGCACGTGTTCGGCACGGCGGCCCGGGAGCTGAGCCTGACCGAGTGCGTCAACCGCTCGGACGCGCTGGTCTCCGACGTCTCCGGGGTGATCTCCGACTACCTCTACTCGGGCAAGCCGTACGCCGTGACCGACATGGGCGGCGAGGGCGAGCGGTTCACCGAGCACTTCCCGCTGGCCGGCTCGGGCTACGTGCTGCGGCGTGACATGTCCAACGTGGACGTCGTGCTCACGGCCCTGCTGGACACCGATCCGCTGGCCGACGCGCGCTGGGCCACCCGCCGCCGGTACCTGGGCGACTTCCCGGCCGAGTCGTACGCCGAGGGGTTCCTCACCGCCGCCCGCCGCGAGCTGACGTCGGCCCGGGAACTACCCGCGCCCGCCGCCGCCTGATCGATCAGCGGTACGGGTCCAGCAACGCCAGCACGGCCGCCGGATCCTCCAGGTGCGCGTTGTGCCCGAGACCGGGCAGCGTGGCGACCGGTACGCCGTACTCCTTGAGCTGCGCGTCCGTGACCATCGGGTCGTGCTCCCCGCGGGCCAGCACCACCGGCACGTCGGTCGCCGCGAGCAGCGCGGCCAGGTCGGGCGCCCCGACCCCGAACGCGGCGTCGTCCATCGCGAGCCGCCACCGGCCGTCGACCTGACGCAGACCGGCGTCGACCATCGGGTGGTCCGGGAGGACCAGACCGGTGAGGCCGGCGACCCGCAGATACCGGCGGGCGGCCTCGGTGCGGCTGGTGAACCAGCCCACCGGGCGGGCGGCGAGGTCCGCGGCGCGGGTCAGCTCGGCCGGTGACCAGACGGCCTTGATGCCCAACCCCACCACGGCGTCCACCGGCAGGCCGGCGGCGCGGGCCGCCAGCGCCAGGCCGACCACGCCACCGAGCGAGTGCCCGAGCACGACGATGCGGTCGTCGGAGGCCAGGCCCTGGGCGACCCGCTGGGCAAAACCCTCGAAGGAGTACGACGACAGCGGCGCCGACCAGCCGTGACCGGCGAGATCGGGCGCCAGCCACCGGCCGGGCCAGTGTTGCTCCAGTAGTGGCGCCCAGGGCAGCCACACGTCACCCGTCGCCCCCATGCCGTGCAGCAGCAACAGGATCGGCTCACGGCCGGCTTGACCACCCGATTCATCCACCACGGCCGCAGTCTCCCACGGTTCGCGGCCCGGTACGAGAGCCGTTCACCGGCGTCGCGCCCCGACACGGAGACGCCGCGGGCGCCGGCCCCTCGTGGGAGACGGCGCCCGCGGCGTCGTGGGATGTCGCGCCTTGGTCAGGCGGAGTAGCCCCGGGTGGCGATCCAGTTCGCCAGGTCGATCGTGGTGATCCAGTAGGCCGGGTCGGCCGGGTTCGCCGAGTCGGCGATCCGCACGGTACGGCCGTTGTCCTTGTAGCCGACGACGGCGATGTAGTGCCCACCGCCGTAGGAGTGCCAGCCGCCGGCGGTGTCGGTGGCGTCGCCGACGACGTTGGCCACCACGCCCCGGCCGTCGGTAATGGCCTTGACGACGTCGGACTGGAGACGGTCCATCTGAGCGGGGCTGGGCGCGCCCGCGAACATCCGGGTGCGGTACGGGGAGCCCTTCACCTCGGCGTTGAGCACCCGGGTGGTGTCCTCGGCCGAGTTGGTGCCCATCTCGGTGGTGCCCAGCTCGGCGCCGAGCTCCTCCTGCGTACGGTCGATGCCGCTGGCGCTGAGCGCGTTGCGGGTGGCCGCCGGGCCGCAGTTGTAGTAGGTGTTCTGCGCCTCGTAGTCGTAGTCGAGCACCTTCGTCGCGGGCGGCTTGGGCGGCGTCGGCTTCCGGGTGACGTCCGGGTTCCTCGTGGCCTTCGCGGCGGGGGACGCGGCGCTGGTGGCCGGGGCGGCGGTGCTCGGTGCGACGCTCGCCGACGGGGCCGCGGACCGCAGCTCGCCACGGGAGGCGACGGTGTCACTGCGCATCTCGGCGACCGTGGTCGGGGTGCGCGGGCCGGCGGGGGCGTCGTCGGCGCCGGCGACCAGGGCACCGGTGGTGGTGGCGATCGCGAGGGCCGCGGCGGAGGCGGCGACGATCTGGTACGGACGCTCGGTCGCGAGGCGACGGAGCTGGCGCTGCAGGGTGTGCTTCACGAGGTCCTCCACGGTTCACAGGGAGAGCGGCACACCGGGCTCGACCGGCATCCGGGCAGGCGTCAGCGCACGGGCGGAGGCCCGCGGATGATGAACCGCTCAGGGGAGCGCCCGGCGCGGCCGGGCGGGAAGGGGCGGTGACCCGGGGGTCAGCTCACCGTCACGAGGCGGATGAGCGGGGACACCGCGTCGCCGTGGAGGCGGAGGAACAAAGAGGGGGGCGAGGGGTGCTGCACGAGGATGGAACTCCTTCCGTCACCGCCTACCGGGTTAGCTGACGGATTCGGGCGGGAAGATCGCCCTACCGCGGGCCGTGGCTCGCGGATTCACCCCGGACTTACTGTGGGTCCCCGGTTCGTTGATCACGATTGAGCGGGTCGGCGCGGCGTCGCCTCCTGCGATCGGTAACCGCACCGGACGGGACGACAGTACTGGTCGGTATGGCCTCTGCCAAGCCGTGCCGACCTGCGTAAACATCATTCGGCCCAGCAATTTCTGCGCGTCTTGACGATGACGTGACTCGATGGGACAACCGGTTCCGGCGGCACCTGTGGGCGACAACCGGACAGGCCGTCGACAACGCCGCCACAATCGCGGGCACAATGGCCGCCGATGATGCCGATCGCCCGAATTCCCCTGCCGGTGACCCGCCTCACATAACAGATCGGGCTCAACCGGCCCGGGCCGGACGCCAGCGTGCCACGACGGCCGTGGGCGATGGCCGCATCGCCGTGCGCCGTGCGAGCGCCGGAGTCGGCCGCGACCGGACCGCCGCCGCGTACGCCTCCTCGGCGAGGGCGCGCGCCGACTCGGCGGCCATCTCGGCGTCCCGCCAGGTCGACCGCTCCCGCTCGACGGCCGTCCGGTGCTCGGCCAGCCTCGTGTCACGGATCGCCCGGATGAGCAGCGTCTCCTGCTCGACCGGGTGCCGGCGGGGGTCCCAGCCGCGCCGGTGCCCGAACACGTCGGCGAGCTGAGCCATGGTCAACTCTCCCCGCCAGTGCGCCGCCATGGCGGCACGGTGCAGGTAGCGCTCCCGGGCCGCGTACTCGGCGGGAGTGTGCGGGGTACGCGGTGTCGGCAGCGCCCCGGCGGTGGCGACCCGGCGGGCCGCGATGTCCGCCTCGTCGTACGCCGTCCAGGCCCGCTGCGCCTCTTCCTGAGCGACCAGCCAGTCAGCGCGCAGTCTTCGGGCGGTCCGCGCCGCCCGGGCGGCGGCCACGGCCACCTCCTCGGCGTACCGGCGCAGGTCGGCGATCTCGGCGACGGCCACCTCACGGGCGGTGGGTGTCGGCACGTGGTCGGCCTCTGGCGCGTCTCGCTCCGGGCGGGCCACCAGGACGGCGAGGACCGTCAGCGCCAGCAGGAACAGGGCCGACCAGATGGCGGCGGCCTGGGGTACCTCGGTGAGGAACTGGTAGAAGACGACGGTTTCCATGATCGGCACCTCGGCATGAGCACGTAAGCGATTGGATACCGCACGGGCGGGTGCGGCGGTGTGTCGTCAGGTGCGGTGGCGGGCGCTCGGCCCGGCGGCGCCGCCGATGGTGGAGGGCTCGGCGCGCGCCGTACTCCGGCGCTCGCGGGACGGCGTGCCGCCCCGGTGACTGACCCGCTAGGCCGGCGGGGCGCGCGGAGCCCGACTGGTCGAGCCGGCGGCTCGGAGGAACCGCTCCGACCCCGTGCGCGCCGAGGTCACGCCCGCCGGTGGGCGGAGCAGCGCGTCCGGACCACCGTGCAGGGCGGGCTGCGGGTCGACCGACCGCGCGGAGGCGTCAGAGCGAACCTCTGCGGCTCGTTCCTCGCCGACCCGGTCGAAGGCGGCCCGCCCGGTGGCAACCCGACGGTCGGCCTGCCCGGCGGCGGCCCACCCGGCGCTGGCCTGCCGGGCGGCGGCGGCCTGCGCGAGGGCCGCCCACCCGGCGTCGGCCCAGCCGGCGGCGGCCTGCCCGCCGGTTGCGGCCTGCCCGCCGGGGGCCGCCTGCCCGCCGGGGGCGGCCCAGCCGGTGAGGGCGCGGTCGATGAGGGTCGCGGTCGACGGTCCGAGCGGCTCCGCGAGGGTGAGCGACTCGACGGCCAACGGCGAGGCCGGGGCGGTCGACGCCGGCGGCAGCGTCGGGGCCGCGCCGAGGGCGAGAGCGAGCACGGCGAGGCTGGTCAGCACCCGGGTCGCCCAGCGCGCCACCCACCACAGGGGACAGGTGAGCGCGACCGGGAGCACAGCCTCACGCTACCGTCGTGACCGCCCGGGCGCATCGGCGACGGGCGTGTCGGCCCGCGCCGCGCCGACCCGTCCGACCAGCGTGGACGGGGGACGCGAGCCGGCGCGCGTCGGCTGCTCGCCGCTCGGGTTGGTGCCGCACCGCCAGCCGTGATCGTGCTCGATCCTGGTTGTAGTGGCCTCGATCGGCCGACGACACCACTACAACCAGGATCGAGCGTGATCTTGCGCGTTCGGACGGGCGGACACGCCCGCGTCGGCGTCACCGCCCCCGGCCTCCGGGGTGCGCTGGTGGGGAACGAGCGGCGGACGGGCGGGGCGGCGGGGCGCGAGCCGGCGCATCATCGGGGTCTCGACCCAGCGGTGCAGCAACCCGGCGAGCACCAGGTTCACGAGCAGGAATCCCAGCACCACCGCCGGGCCCTTCCAACCACGAAAGCCGGTCCCCCAGTCACCGCTGAGCCGGAGCACGCTCGTCATCACCAGGACGTGCACCAGGTAGAAGGCGAAGGAGACCTCGCCGAGCCAGACCAGCGGACGCGAGCGCCACGGCGAGCGCCGGTCCCGTACGTCGGCGTCGGCGGCGGCGGTGATGACCAACAGGTACGCGACGGCGAGCAGCGTGGTCCACAACTCGGCGCGGATCCACTGCGCGGCGGCCACCCAGGTGCCCACGAAGATCGCGGTGGCGGCGGTGAGTCCCGGCCCGCGCCACCGGCCCCGGAGCATCAACTCGGCCGCCACCGCGCCCAGCCAGAACTCCAGGGACCGCGTCGGCGGGAAGATCTGGGTGAACCACCAGCGGCTCGCCTCCGGCACCAGGTGCTGGGCCGGCCAGAGCGCGAGGATCAGCAGCGGCAGCGCGACGACGAGCGCCCAGAGCACCGCGGGTCGCGCCCGGCGCAGCAGGGGCAGCGCCAGCGGCAGACAGAGGTAGAAGAAGAACTCGCAGGACAGCGACCAGCTCACCGTGTTGACGCTGTAGAACCAGCCGAGCCGTGGGTCCCAGGCCTGCAACAGCAGCAGGTTCTCCACGGCGACGGCCGGCAGGACGGGATCGGCGAACCACCAGGCGACCAGCAGCGCGGCGGCCCACAGCACCACGTGGTTCGGGTAGATCTTCGCGACCCGTCGACGCCAGAAGGTCAGCCGCGAGTCGCCCGGGCGGGCCGACCAGACCAGCACGAAACCGCTGAGGATGAAGAAGAACTGCACGCCGGACAGGCCGAGGGTGAAGAGGGCGTCGACGACGGCCTTGTAGTCCGGCTCGGCGATGATCCGCATCGTCCCGGCGTGGAAGCCGAACACCAGCAGCGCGGCGATCCACCGTAGGCCGGTCAGCGACGGTAGCCGGGCGGGGGCGGTCGGCGCGGTCGGCGCGTCGGTGGTGCTCGTCATGCCGGGGTCCCGACGCTCCGCAGGGTCACCAGCACGTACGCCTCCTCCTCGGCCCGCGGCGTCGGACGGCGCGACGACGACGCCCGCGACGGCCCGGCAGGACCGCACCGAGGCACCCTACCGGGTCACTCCCGGCTGAATCGGGCGGCCGTTGTTAACCTTCCGCTTCGCGGGTGTTCAGGGATTCCACCATCCACGGCCACGTGTGGTTCCGGGGCCGGCCATCCGCGTCGTCAAAGGTGGCGACGTGGTCAATGAGCCGACGCACGCGCCGCTGCTGAGCATCGTCGTGCCCGTCTACGGCGTCGAGGCTTACCTGTACCAGTGCCTCGAGTCGATCCGGGCGGACATCCCGGTGGGCGAGTCGGAGGCGGTCGAACTGATCGCCGTGAACGACGCCTCCCCGGACGGTTGCGGCGCGATGCTGCGGTCCTATGCCGCCGGGCGTGACGGCGTCCGCGTCGTACACCTGGAAGAGAACGTGGGTCTGGGCCTGGCGCGCAACGCGGGCCTCGACGTGTCCACCGGCCGGTACGTCTGGTTCGTCGACAGCGACGACTGGCTGCCACCGGGCACGATCGCGGCGGTGCTGGACCGGCTGCGCGAGCACCAGCCCGACGTCCTGATGCTGGACCACCTGCGGGTGCACGAGGACGGCCGGCGGGAGGTCGACGCGAGCAGCCACCTGCTGCGTCAGATGCCGGGCGTGGCCCGCCTCGCCGACCAGCCGCAACTGCTGCGGGTGCAGCACACGGCGTGGAACAAGGTGGTACGCCGGGCCTTCCTCGACGAGTTGGAGCTGCGCTTCTTCCCCGGCTGGTACGAGGACATCCCGTTCAGCCATCCGCTGCTGATCGGCGCGGAGAAGATCTCGGTGCTGGACCGGATCTGCTACCTGTACCGGCAGGGTCGCCAGGGCGCGATCACCTCCACCCGCAGCGGCCGGCACTTCGACGCGTTCGGCCAGTACGAGCGGCTGATGGACTGGGTCGCCCGCCGGCATCCGGACGAGGGCCTGCGGGCCGAGCTCTTCGAGCTGATGATCAGCCACTACCTGGTGGTGGTCGGCAACGACGGCCGGTTGCATCCGCACCTGCGGCGCGCCTTCTTCCACCGGGTCGCCGAGCACTACCGCCGATACCTGCCACCCGGGGGCTATCCGATGCCGCCCGGGGTGACCGGGCTCAAGCACCGCCTGGTGGGGCGGGGTGACTGGTTGGCGTACTCGGCGCTGCGGCAGGCGCACCGGGTCGCGGGCCGGTGGCGGCGGCCCGGCCCGGCCGGTGCCGCCGACCCGTCGTCGGCGGACGACCCCTCCCGAGCGGCGCCGTCGGCGAGCAGACCGGACGCCGGGCACACCGCCGGCAGGCCGGGACGGTCGGACGCGCTGGCCGGTGGCCGCCTGCCGTGACCGGTTCGGCGGGTGCCGGAGTTCTTTTCAGGTCGTCCACCCGTTCGGGGGACGACGACAGCACCACCGCACGTTCGGTGCGGGCGTAGGGGAACAGAGGTCGTAATGACGGCGACAATCAAGATCGGGCCGCACGTGGTCGGTGCTGGGGAGCGGCCCTTCGTGGTCGCCGAGATGTCCGGTAACCACAACGGCGACCTGGACCGGGCGCTGGCCATCGTGGACGCCGTCGCCGAGAGCGGCGCGCACGCGCTCAAGCTGCAGACGTACCGGCCGGACACGATCACGATCGACGTCGACACCCCGGCCTTCCGCATTTCCGGCGGGCACGAGCTGTGGGGCGGGGAGAACCTGTACCGCCTCTACGAGCGGGCGCACACCCCGTACGAGTGGCACGCCCCGATCTTCGCGCGGGCCCGCGAGCGCGGACTGACGGTCTTCTCGTCACCGTTCGACGCGACCGCCGTGGAACTGCTGGAGTCGCTGGACGCGCCGGCGTACAAGATCGCGTCGTCGGAGCTGGTGGACCTGCCGCTGATCCGGTTGGTGGCCAGCACCGGCAAGCCGATGGTGATCTCGACCGGGATGGCGACGGTGGCCGAGATCGACGCCGCCGTACGGACGGCACGCGACGGCGGCGCGGCGGGCATCGTCCTGCTGGCCTGCACCGCGTCCTACCCGGCACCGCCGGCCGACAGCAACCTGCGCCGCCTACCCGTTCTGGCCGGCGCGTTCGACGTGCCGGTCGGGCTCTCCGACCACACGCCCGGTATCGGCGTGGCGGTCGCCTCGGTGGCGCTGGGCGCCTGCTTCATCGAGAAGCACGTGACGCTGGACCGCGCCGACGGCGGCGTGGACTCGGACTTCTCGCTGAACCCGGCGGAGTTGACGGCGCTCGTCGAGGAGTCGGGCCGCGCCTACGCGGCAATGGGCGGCACCGCGATCGGCCCGACGCCGGCGGAGCGGGAGGGGCTGCGGTTCCGCCGTTCGCTGTTCGTGGTCGAGGACGTCCGGGCCGGCGACCCGGTGACGGCGCGGAACGTCCGGTCGATCCGCCCGGCCGGCGGCCTCGCCCCGGTCGAGATCGACAAGGTGCTGGGCCGCACCTTCACCACCGACGTTCCGCGCGGCACCCCGTTGAGCTGGGACCTGATCTGATCGCTGCGCCGCCGGCCCGGCTCGGCTCCTTGCCGCGTCGCTGAGTCGGCGGCTGGCTGCCCAGCGCCCAGCAGGCCCGCTCCTGCTGCCCAGAAAGACCTGCTGCCGGCGGGCCCGAGGACCGGCGGGCATCGTGGTCGGACCCGGCAGGAAGGGGCGTGTGCACGTGCTGTCGAGCTGCCCCGGAAATGGGGCGGCGGTCGGTGCCGCGCCGCCCCATTGGTGGGGCAGCTCGACAGGCATCGCCATCAACGACCGCACCCCAGCCGTCAGCCGCGGCCGACCGCACGGTGTTGGTGACCGCGCAGGACGTCCCCGCCGGGCCCGTCCGGCAGGTACCGCCGACACCAACCGCACCCGACCGGTCAGTCGGGGCCGACCGCCCCGCCGCCCCGCCCGGGAGCGAAGCCGACGGTGACCACCAGGTCGGCGATCCGAAGCGTGCGCCAGAGGGTGGCGCCGTCGACCGGAGTGCCCAACCCGTGCCGACGCCACCAGGTCGCGATCGGCACGTCGGCCAACTTGCAGCAGCACTCGGCCCGGGTCCACCGGGCCCAGAAGTCACCAACGCCGAAGCGCCGGGCCAGCGCCGGGGGCACCGGGGCGTCGGCGCGCTCCGCGTCGAGCGCCACGCGCCAACCCGGCACCGGCGGGCCGTACCAGCCCACGCAGCGGCCGTCGTCCACGTGACTGCGGGTCGTCGCCGCGGCCACCTCGGCGGGCGTACCGATCCGTAGGTGCCGTTCGGCGGCGGCGAGCAGTCCCGGCACCGGGCGTACCGCGCCGGGCGACGGCGGAGGGGCGTCCGGGCCGGCGTCGACCAGCCCGGACGCCGCCGGCGGCACCGGCCGCAGGTCAGATGGAGGCGGCACCGTCCACCGCGATGACCTGGCCGTTGATGTTGGTGTGCTCGCGCAGCAGCATCCGCACCACCGGTACGACCTCCTCCGGCTCGGTCAGGTGGCCGGTCGGGGTACGGCGCACGATCTGGTCGAGCTGGGTGGGGCCGAGCACGGCCGACATCTCCGAGGCGAAGAAGCCGGGCGCGACCGCGTTGACCAGCATCCGTCCGCCGAGCTCCCGGGCGAGCGACCGGGTGGCGGCGTCCATGCCGCCCTTGGTGGCCGAGTACGCGACCAGGCCCGGAAAGCCGCGCTGCGCGCAGATGGAGGTGATGTTCACGATTCGGCCCCGCAGTCCCTTGGCGAGCATCCGACGGATCACCAGCCGGGTCAGTTGCAGCGGCGCGGTCAGGTTGGTCTCGATGATCCGGGCGATGTCGTCGGTGGCGGTGTGCACGTGCAGGGAGTCCTGCCCGACGGCGGCGTTGTTGACGATGCCGTCGATCGGGCCGAGACGCTGCTCCACCTCGCGGACGAATCCCTGCGCGGCGCGCAGGTCGGTGACGTCGACCGAACCGACGTGCACCCGGTCGGGGTGCTCGGCGGCGAGCTTCTCCAGCTCGGGGGTGACGGTACGGGCGAACGCGGCCACCCGGACGCCCGCGTCGAGCAGGTCGGTGACGATGGCCAGGCCCAGCCCTCGGGAACCGCCGGAGACGAGGACCACGGAGCTGGGGGGAACGAGCTTGGTGTCGGCGGGGTCAGACATCGCTCTTCAGGGTCTCCTTGACGGGAATCTCGGTCAGCACACGGATCCGGCGGGGCACGGCGTGCTCGGGCAGCCGGTCGGCGCACCAGCGCACCAGCGCGGCCTCGTCGGTGGGCGGGCCGTCCGCCTGCCCGACGGGTGCGAGGACCACGTCGGCGACGACCATCCGGCCGAGCACCGGGGCGCGGCGGCCGGTGACGCGGGCCCAGGCCACGCCGGGATGCTGGGTCAGCACGCCCCGGACGACACCGGCGGAGACCTTGCTCCCACCCACGTTGATCTCGTCGGAGTCCAACCGGCCGGTGATCAGCACCCGCCCGTCGACCACCTCCACGCGGTCTCCGCTGCGCACCGGGCCGGACAGTCCGACCCCGTGGTACGGGGAGGTGACGACCAGCTCGTCGTCGCGTACGGAGAGGGTGGGTCGGCCCGGGGTCTCCCGGTCCAGCCACTCGGCGGGGAACCCGGCCCGCCCGTCGTGCACCACGATGGACGCGCCGAGCTCCGAGGACGCGTAGATCCAGGAGATCCGCGCGGCGGGAAAGACCTCGCGGAGCTGGTCCAGGATCGCCTGGTCCACCGGCTCGCCACCGAGGGTGATCTGCCGCAGCGGCACCCGGGCCAGCGCGGCGGCGTCCCGGTAGAGGGTGCGCCGCCAGAAGGTGGGCGTGCCGGACGCGGCGTCGACCCCGTGCGCGGCCGCGACCACCGGCCAGTCGTCCAGCTCGTCCGGCTCGACCACCACCAGGTGCTGACCGGGCTGGGTCAGCGACAGGGTCACGACCTGCCACCAGGCGTACGTGCCGGGGGCGTAGGGGCACAGCCACGTCCGGTTCGGCTGGTCGGCCCGGACGGTGGTCAACGTGTCGAGGGTGTGCCCGACCCGCTTGGGACGGCCCGTCGAGCCGGACGTCAGCAGCCACAGCCGGCCGGGTTCGGCGGCGCGCGGTCGGACGGGCGCGGTGGGGTGCGCGCCGTCGTCGTCGAGGAGCGTCACGGTGAACCCGGCGTCACCCAGCTCCGCGCGCATCGTCGCGTCCACCCGACTCGCGGTGCTGAGCAGCAGCTCGGTGCCGTGCACGGCGTGCTGCCGCGCGGCGGCGAGCGCGTGCCGGGCGGAGCGCGCCAGCACCGCGGCGGGGTCGGGCAGCTCCGGCGTCGGCAGCGTCCGCCAGGTCAGCGCGGCGCCGCCCACGACGAGCCGGTTGTCGACGCCGGCCGGCTCCGGTCGAGCGGTGGCCGGGTGGGGTGTCGCGACGGTCACTGCTGCGCAAGCTCGACGAGGAAGTCGAGGACGTCGCCCACGGTGGCGATGCGGCGCAGGCCGGGAGCGTCGAAGTTGAGCTCTTCCCCTGTCTCGTCCTCCAAACGCAGGGCCAGCTCGGAGAAGTCCAGCGAGCGGAAACCGATGTCCCGCAGTTGCGCCGCGTCGTCGGCGGGCAACTCCTTGTCCTGGTTCTTGAGCACCTGCGCCATGAGGTCGCGGATCTGCGCGCGACTCAATTCGTTCATGCGGCGGAGTCTACAACCCGGCGAATGGATAACTGCTTTCCCGGTGGGCCCGGGTAAGGTGCTCCGGGCCGATTGTGTACAGACAGGAAAGCGGGAGCACGTGCTACGCGAAGCGACGGCGGACGACGTTCATCTGATGTTGTCCTGGCGTAATCAGGAAACCAACCGTCAGGTCAGCAAGACCAGCCACGAAATCACCGCCGAGGAGCACGCCCGGTGGTGGTCGGCGGTGCGCGACGACCCGACGCGGCGGGTCCTGACGTACGTCCACGACGACCGGCCCTGCGGTGTCGTCACCTTCTTCGACCTGCGGCTGGACGGCCCGCGCACCGGGGCGTGGGGCTTCTACCTGGACGCGGAGGGGCTGGCCGGGCGGGGCGAGACGCTGCCGGCCTGGCTGGGGGTGATGCGGGAGGCCGTGGAGTACGCCTTCGACGGACTGCACCTGGCGCGGCTCGACGGCGAGGTGTTGGCGCACAACACCGTCGTACGGCAGATGAACCGGCGGTTCCGATTCGTCGAGGGTACGCCACGACAGGAAGTGTCCGACGGGCGGGAAATCACCGTCATCCCGATTTCCCTGGCGCGCGAGGATCGTCGCCAACGATGATTGCAGCCGCCATTTTGCGCGCTGGCCGATAAGCATTAACCCGGTGGACATCCGCCGTTCACGCAATTGCGGTGTCCACCGGGCGGAACGAATATCGGATCAGATGCGCCGCCAGGCTGCCCAGTGCTGCCGCTCGTTGCCGCCGAGCCGGACGAAGCCGTACCTCGCGCCGTCCCAGTCGTCCGGTTGGCCGGGCGCCCAGCGGGCGAACACCACCTGCGCGGCGGCGGGTGGCTGCTCGCGGAACCACCGCACGTCGGTCCAGGTCACCTGGTGGCTGAGGTTGAACCGCAGGATGTAGTGCACGCCCGTGGAGGCCCAGACGCGCTCGCCCGGGCGTACGCCGACGTCGGCGACCCGGGGGGTCGGCGCGGTGCTCGCCGCCATCGGCCGTACCAGCCGCTGGTCGACCACCTGCATGGTGAGGAGGTTGGCCACGACCAGGACGCCGAGCACCAGCAGCCGTAGCCGGGGCACCCGGACCGCGGCCACCAGCAGCACGCACGCGCCGATGCCGATCAGCGACCCGAGCACCGGACGCATCTCGCGCCAGCCGTTGGTCAACGCCATCAGGTCCGGCGCGCCGAAGCCGCCGTAGCGCAGCGAGTGCCCCCGGCTGGCCACGTACGCCAGGCGGCCGGCGACCAGCGCGCCGCCGGCGACCAGCAGGCCCACCGCGACCGCCGCCCGGCGCAGCAGCACCCGGCGCTCCTCGGTGAGCAGCACCCCGAGCCCGACCAGCAGCCAGAACGGGGCGAGCATCTGCACGTAGCGGCCGTAGATCGCGTCCAACGGCTTGCCGGTGATGCCGGCCAGGATCACGGAAGCGCCGCTGGCGACCCCGACACTCACGACCAGCGCCACACCCATCGTCCAGCGAGTGGCGTCACCGTGGCGGGGACGCCACAGCTCCTTGACGGCGGCGGCCCAGGCGACCCCGGCCATCCCGAACGTGATCACCACGAGGTACCAGAGTTGGGTGGTGACGGCCGCTCCGACGCGGACCACCCCCTGCACGGAGGCGACCGCGGCCACGGTGCCGCCACCGGGCGTGCTGCCCAGGAGGTAGACCTCGTCCCCGAGGAAGCGGATGCCGGCCTCGTTGAGCAGGGCCAGGGCCAGCACCGGCAGCAGCGCCCCGAGCACCGCGACGGGGGTGATCCGGCGACGCGCGAACAGCAGCAGGACCAGGCCGGCGTGCACGGCCACGATCACCAGACCGCGCGAGTGCAGCAGGTGGAACGCCCCCACCGCCAGGCCGACGGTGGCCGCCGCGAGCGGGCCGGGGCGCTCGATCCACCGGTGTACGGCGAGCAGCCAGGCGACGACGAGCGGCGCCATCACAGTGTCGATCATCGCGACGCCGGCGTAGAACGCGGTGGCCGGCAGCGTGGCCGCCACCACGGCGGCGAGCAGCGCCGACGCGCGGGGCAGTCGGAGCACCCGGCGGCCGAGGAGGTACGCCAGCGGCAGCAGCGTCGAGTTGACCATCGCGTTGATTAGCTGGACGAGGCGGTAGCTGTCGGCGAAGTCGTGGTGGCCGAGGAACGCGGGCGAGATCAGCATGGGGTACCCGACCCGGCGCAGCAGGTCGTTCTCGCTGCTGAATCCGCCCGGACCGCCGGCGAGGGCCCGGGCGGTGTTCAGATAGCTGTCCTCGTCGGTGTGGGCGATGGGCAGCGCGATGTGCCGCGACAGCCACATGCGCCAGGCGACGCTCAGTACCCAGCCGAGGAACAGCAGCAGCGGCACCAGCCACCGGCGGGCGGATGTCGCGGGCGGTGTCCCGGCCGGGACCGCCGGCCGTTCGATCACGTCGCTGCCGGTTGCCATCAACGCCTCCTGAACTGCCGGCGGACCGGCCGCTGGGCACGCCGGTCCGACCGGTGACGCTCGGGGATGATCCGCTCGCACCGAGGCGGTGCGGATGTCGGGTGAACGCGGCAACCACGACGCGCGCAAGGCTGCCGGGTCGCTCGCGCGGCCACTGTAGCGGCCGGATCTCCCCTGGTCAGTCCGCTTCCCGGACGGTCGGAAGTGTTCGCCTGCGCGGTGCCCGCCATTCACGACGGCAGGGGAAGCGGTTAACCCGCGAGCGCCGGTGCGTTAACCCTCCGCCGTTAGCGTCTCACCCCGGTCGGCCGGCCGAGGGCCGCCGGTTCATCCACGATCACGGGAGCACCAAATTGAGTGAGTTGAATGGATCGTCCATTCTGATCACCGGGGGAACAGGTTCCTTCGGCAGGACCTTCCTCCGGCACATCCTCACCGAGGCCGACCCCGCCCGGGTGGTGGTCTTCTCCCGCGACGAGCTCAAGCAGTACGAGCTGCGCCAGCAGCTCGGCGACGACCCGCGCCTGCGCTGGTTCATCGGCGACATCCGGGACCGGCACCGCCTCACGCGGGCGATGCACGGCGTGGACCACGTGGTGCACGCCGCCGCCCTGAAGCAGGTGGACACCGCGGAGTACAACCCGTCGGAGTTCATCGCCACCAACATCACCGGCTCCCAGCACGTGGTCGACGCCGCGATCGAGGCCGGCGTCAAGAAGGTCATCGCGCTCTCGACCGACAAGGCGTCCAGCCCGATCAACCTGTACGGCGCCACCAAGCTGGTCGGCGACAAGCTGTTCGTCTCGGCCAACCACTACGCCGCGCACCACCCGACCCGGTTCGCCGTCGTGCGGTACGGAAACGTGGTCGGCAGCCGTGGTTCGGTCGTCCCGCTGTTCCACCAGCTGGCCGCCGAGGGCAAGAGCCTGCCGATCACCGACAAGCGGATGACCCGCTTCTGGATCACCCTCGAGCAGGCCGTGCAGTTCGTCATGGACTCGTTCGACCAGATGCAGGGCGGGGAGCTGTTCGTGCCCCGGATCCCCAGCATGCGCATCCTCGACCTGGTCGAGGCCGTCGCCCCGGACGCCACCACCCACGAGATCGGCATCCGGCCCGGCGAGAAGCTGCACGAGGAGATGATCGCCCCGGACGACAGTCGGCGGACGCTGCGCGCCAAGGACCGCTACATCGTCCAGCCGACCATCGCCGGTTGGGGCTACCAGCCGCCGGTCGACTGCGAGCCCGTGCCGGACGGTTTCGCCTACCAGTCGGACACCAACGACGAGTGGCTCAGCGTCGAGCAGTTGCGCGAGATGCTCGGTCTGACCGCATGACGGGGATGCTCCCGTACGGCCGGCAGTCGATCTCCGAGGACGACATCGCGGCCGTCGCCGACGTGCTGCGCGGCGACTGGCTCACCACCGGGCCGCAGGTCGACGCGTTCGAGGCCGACCTCGCCCGGTGGACCGGCGGGGTGGGGGTCGCCGCGGTCTCCAACGGCACGGCGGCGCTGCACGTGGCGTACGCGGCCGCCGGGATCGGGCCGGGCGACGAGGTGGTGGTGCCGCCGATGACGTTCGTGGCGACCGCCAGCAGCGCGGTCGCGCTCGGCGCGAAGATCGTGTTCGCCGACGTCGAGGACGAGACGTTCTGCCTGGACCCGGCCGCTGCCGCGGCGGCGGTCACCTCGCGTACCACTGTGGTTTCCGCGGTCGACTACGCCGGCCATCCGGCCGACTACGACGCGCTGCGCAAGGCCGTCGAGGGCACCGACGCGCTGCTGCTCGCCGACGCGGCGCACTCGATCGGGGGGACGTACCACGGTCGCCCGGTGGGTTCGCTCGCCGACCTGACCACGTTCTCGTTCTTCCCCACGAAGAACATGACGACCGCCGAGGGAGGCGCCGTCGCCGCGCTCGATGAGCGGATCCTGAGGCGGGCCCGGCGGTTCCGGGGCGTCGGCATGGTTCGCGAGCGCGACGACCTGCGCCACCCGGACGAGGGCGGCTGGCACCAGGAGGTGCACGAGTTCGGGCTGAACTACCGCCTCCCGGACGTGCTCTGCGCCCTGGGCCGCAGCCAACTGCGCCGGCTCGCCGCGTTCACCGCCCGCCGGGCCGCGCTGGTCGCCCGCTACGACGAGGCGCTGGCCGACCTGGACGGCGTACGACTGCCGGTCCGCAAGCCGTGGGCCGACCCGGCCTGGCACCTCTACCCGATCCGCGTGCTCGACGGCCGTCGCCGCGAGGTGTACGACCGGATGCGCGCCGCCGGGATCGGCGTACAGGTCAACTACATCCCGGTGCACTGGCACCCGGCCTTCGCCGACCTGGGTTACCGGCGCGGGTCGTGCCCGGTGGCCGAGTCGTTCTACGCCCAGCAGCTGTCGCTGCCGCTGTACCCGGGACTCAGCGACGCCGACCAGGACCGCGTCATCGACGCGCTGACCGCGATCCTGCGGGGCAGCGCGGTGCGTTCCGCCGCCTGATGGGAAGCTGATGCACCACGCGAACCACTTCTACGGTCACGCCCACGTGCTGGCCCGTTACGCCGGTCTCGGCGACCGGCATCCGCCCCGGATCAACGGGTACGTGCAGCACGGCTGGAACATCGGCGACGGCCTCGCGCCGGGTCACCCGTACGCCGACCGCACCCCGAGCCTGCTCTGGTCGGAGCAGACCCGCCGCCGGGCCTGGTCGGTGGGGCGACGCAACGTCGTCGTGATCGGCGCGCCCTTCATCTACCTGCTGGCCATGCGGCCCGAGGACCCGCCGGAGCAGGAGCGGGAGGGCACCATCTGGTACCCGTTCCACGGCTGGGAGGGCCAGCACGTCAAGGGCGACCACCGGGAGCTGATCGCCCGCATCCGCGACACCGAGCCCGGTCCGGTGACGGTCTGCCTCTACTGGCACGAGTACGGCATGCGCCACGTCCGGCGGCTCTACGAGCGCGCCGGGTTCCGGGTGATCTGCCACGGCTACCGGGGACACTGGTGGAAGGACACCGACCCGGAGTTCCTCGACAAGCAACTGACCGAGCTGCGCCGGCACCGGCGGGTAGCGTCCAACCGGCTGACCAGCGCGATCTTCTACGGCATCGCGGCCGGCTGCGAACCCGCGGTCTACGGCGACCCGATGATCCTGTCCAACGAGGACCCGACCTTCGGCGGCACCGCCCGCATCCGTCGACAGTGGCCGGAGCTCCACGGCGCCAAGGTCGACCTGCCCACCGCCGTGTCGATCGCCCGTGCCGAGCTGGGCGTCGACCACCGCTGCACCCCTGCCGAGCTGCGTGAGCTGCTCGGTTGGGCGAACCTCCCGGAAGAAGAGGACGACAGTGACGACTGAGACCGCACCCGCCGGCCGGATCACCCTGCCCGGCGGTGAGATGCTGGCCTGGTCCGACCTGCCGAAGGAGCGGTTGGCCGACGGCGGGCCGCTCGCCGCGCTGGCCGCCCGCGTCGTGCCACCCGGCGCGCGTGTCCTGCTGGCCGGCCCGCACGACCCGGCGCTGCTCGACCGGCTCGCCCACGCCGAGGTGACCTGCCTGCTACGTAGTCACCCGGACGCCGTGGCGCTCGCCCGACGGACCACCCGCGTGATCGTGGGCGGCCCCGCCGGCCTGGCCGGCGACGAGACGTACGACGTGGTGATCGCCGCCGCCGGCCTGGACCCGATCGAGTCGGTGGAGGGCACCCGGCTCGGCTGGGACGGTGTGCTGGCACGGCTGGTCGCGGCGGTACGCCCCGGCGGCGCGCTGCTGCTGCGCCTGGACAACCCGCTCGGGCTGCACCGGCTGATCGCCACCTCCCCCTGGTACGCCGCCCGCGAGGACTCCGCCTGGGTCATCGGCGGTGTGCTCGACGCGGCCCACCCCGCCAACCGGGACCAGCTCCGCCGGCGGATCACCGACAGCGGGCTCCGCCCGAGCGCCTGCTGGGCCGCGTACCCCGAGGGGGCGACGGCGACGGCCCTGCTCGACGCCGACCAGCTCGACCGCGGCGCGGACCGTGGGCTGTTCGACGCGGTGCTGCACGGCGCCTGCGCCGGCGCGTTCGCCTCCGCGACGGTTCTCCAGGACCCGGCGCGGCTGGCGGTGGACGCCCTGCACGCCGGGCGCGCCGCCGACCTCGCGCCGGCCTGGCTGATGCTGGCCCACCGGCCCGGTGGCCCCACGGACTCCCCCGCCGACGGGGAGCTGCCGGTGGCGCTGGTGCAGACGGGGTCGTCCGGTCAGCCCGGGATAGGTGTGCTGGAGGTACGCGACGGCCCGTCCGGCTGGCGGTGGGGGCACGTCGCCACCGCCGAGACGAACGAGCCGAGCGCGCCGTTCGCCAGCCGTGAGGCCGCGTACCGGGACCCCGACGCGCTGACCGGGCCGGTGCCGTCCGGGCGGCTGCTGCACACCCTGCTGCTCGACGCCGCGCTGCGCCGCGACCTGGCCACACTGCGCGCGCTGCTGCTCGGGTACGCGGGCTGGCTCGCCGACCAGGCCGACGCCGACGGACGGCTCGCCGGGGCCGCCGCGCTGGCCAGCGCCGACAACATGGTGGTCGACGGGGAACACTTCGCGGTGCTCGACCCGAGCTGGCGGGCCGCGGACCGGCTCCCCGGCGACGTGGCGCTGGCCCGCGGACTGTGGCGCTTCGCGGCGGCCCTGCTCACCGGCGGGTACGCCCACCCGTGGTCGTCCACCCTCGACGTCGCCGGCCTCACCGTCGTCCTCGGTGGGCTGGCCGGCCACGACCTGGACCGGGCGACGGTGGCCGAGGCGGTCCAGGTCGAAGCGACGATCACGGCCAGCCTGCACGGCCTGGACGCCGAGCACCGCGCGGCCCTCACGACCGAACTCCAGGCGGTCGAACCGACCGACCCACCGGTCGGGGCGCACAGCTACCAGCAGTTGCGTGAGGCGTGGCTGCGTCAACGCGAGGAAATCAGCCGGCTCGCCGCCCTGACCCGGTGGACCGACGAGCTGCTCACCTCCCGGGAGCGGGCGCTGCGCCGGGCCGAGGCGAAGATCGGCCTGCTCAGCGGGTCCATCAGCTACCGCGTCGGCCGGCTCGCCATCACCCCCGCCCGGCTGGCCAAGCGGGGGGCGCGTGCCGCCAAGCGGCGTGCCAGGGCGGCGCTCGCGCCGAAGCAGCTCGTCACGGAGCAGGAGGAGCAGCAGTGACCGACCACGGCGCCGCTCCCGCGACGGCGAACCGACCCGACCCTGCCGCGCGAGCCGATCCGAATCCGCGACCCGAGCCGAATCCGCGACCCGAGCCGACCCCGCGACCCGAGCCGGTGGCGCGGTCCGTTCCGGCAGCCGGCGTGGGAGAGGCCGCCGGGACACGGATCGTCGGAATCGTGCAGGCCCGGATGGGCTCGTCCCGGCTGCCCGGCAAGGTGCTGCGTCCGCTCGCCGGCCGATCCGTGCTGGGCCGCGTCGTCCGCGCTGCCCGCGACAGCGGCGTCCTCGCCGACCTGGTGGTCGCCACGAGCACCGACACCGTCGACGACGCCGTGGTGGACGAGTGTCGGCGACTCGACGTGCCGTGCCACCGGGGCCCCGTCGACGACGTGCTGGGCAGGTTCATGGGCGCGCTCGCCGCACACCCCGGCGACGCGGTCATGCGGTTCACCGCCGACTGCCCACTGCTCGACCCGGAGATCATCACGCTGGTCGCCTCGGTGTACCGGGCCGTACCGGGGTTGGACTACGCGAGCACGTCGGTCGCGCGCACCCTGCCCCGAGGGCTGGACGTGGAGATCATCCGCGCCCAGGCCCTGCGTACCCTGGACCGGCTCGCCACCGACCACCACCGGGTGCACGTGACCTCGTACGCGTACACCCATCCGGAGCTGTTCCGGGTGCTCGGGGTGACCCTCACCCCGGACCGTTCGGCGCTGCGACTGACCCTCGACACCGAGCAGGACTGGACGCTGGTGAGCGCCGTCGCCGACCACTTCGGCGACGTCAGCGTGCCGCTGGCCAAGCTCGCCGACTGGCTCGACGGGCAACCCCGGCTGCGCGCGCTCAACGCCGACGTACGCCAGAAGCGGCTGGAGGAGTCCTGAGCACGCTACGGGTCGGACTGCGCTGCGACGCCGGGCCGCGGCGCGGCGTCGGGCACCTCGTCCGCTGCCTGGCCCTCGCCGAGGAGTTCCTGGCCCGGGGCGCCCACGTCGCGGTGTTCGGCACGGTCGAGCGCGTCGGCTGGGCGAGCGCCGAACTGGCCGCGCGCGGCATCGAGCTGCACCCCGGCCCCGAGTCGCCGAACGAGCTGGTCGAGGCGGCCCGACGACACGACCTCGACGTGGTGGTCCTCGACTCGTACGAACTGGACCCGGCCGGTGCCGGCGCCCTGCGCGCGGCCGGCATCTTCACCCTCGCCGTGATCGACGGCGACAGCCGGGGCCAGGACGCCGACCTCTACCTCGACCAGAACTTCGGGGCGCAGCTTCCGGCGCTGCCCGGGCGGCTGCTCGCCGGCAGCGGGTACGCCCTGCTGCGCGACTCGGTCGTGACCGCCCGCCCGGCGACGCCCCGGCCCGCCACGACCGTCGGCAGGCCCCGGGTGCTGGCCTTCTTCGGCGGCACCGACGCGGTCGGCGCGGCACCGGTGCTGACCCGGGTGCTGCTCGCCACCGGCCACCCGATGGACCTCACGGTCGTCGTCGGGCGACCCGAGATCGAGGCCGAGCTGGAGGCGGTCAACCCCGGGCGGGGGCAGGTCGTCCGCCCCGTCCCGCCCAGCGGCGCACTGCCCGCCCTGATCACCGAGGCGGACCTCGTGGTCAGCGCGGCCGGCACCTCCACCTGGGAACTGTGCTGCCTCGGCGCGCCCTCGGCCCTGGTCTGCGTGGTCGACAACCAGCGCGAGTCGTACACCCGGGTGGTGCGCCACGGCCTGGCCGCCGGCCTCGGCGAACTGCCGGACCTGACCGCGCCCGGGATGCCCGGGCGGGTCGCCCGGGCGACGGCGGCGCGAACCCTGAACGGGCTGCTCAGCTCACCGCAACGCCGCGCGGCGCTCGCCGCGCGGGCCTGGGCAGCCGTGGACGGCCAGGGCCGCGCCCGCGTCGTGGACGCAGTACTAAAAGCCACAAACCCCGCCCCCTCCACCCCCTGACACCCCGCCCCGCCCCGCCCCGCCCCCGCGATCTTGCACTTTCTGTGGCGACATAAAGGGCGAACCCGCTGATGCCGGCAACCGAAACTGCAAGATCGACGCGTGCTGGGGTGGAGGGGCTTGGACCGCGCGCGGCAGTCGCACGGGTGTACTAATGGGCTGCTAGGGTGGCGTTATGGAGGTCGTCTACCAGCCGTCGATGCTTGACCTGACCGACACTGAGCCGACCCTGGGGCCACTGCCCGGCGCGATCCGGCGGCACCAGTTGAGTCGGGGCGCCTGGGTCGATCACCTCCCCGGCTGGGTGACCGGCTCGGACGCGGTCCTCGACACCCTGCTCACCGAGGTGCCCTGGCGCGCGGAGCGCCGGACCATGTACGACAGCGAGGTCGACGTGCCCCGCCTGCTCTGCTGGTACGACGGCGAGCGGCAACTGCCGCACCCCGTCCTCACGGCCGCGCGCACGGCCCTGACCCGGCACTACGCACCCGAACTGGGCGAACCCTTCGTCACCGCCGGCATGTGCCTCTACCGCTCCGGCCGCGACAGCGTCGCCTGGCACGGCGACACCATCGGCCGCTCCGCGCACAGCGACACCATCGTGGCGATCGTGTCGTTCGGCTCACCCCGACCGCTGCTGCTACGCCCGCGCGGCGGCGGCGACAGCCTGCGCTTCCCCGTGGGCCACGGCGACCTGATCGTCATGGGCGGCTCCTGCCAGCGCACCTGGGAACACGCCATCCCCAAGACCACCCGCCCGGTGGGCCCAAGGGTGAGCGTCCAGTTCCGCCCCATCAACGTCGCCTAACCCGGCCCCCACCCCACCTCCCACCCGCTCCCCGGCCCGCCCCCGGGTTGATCATGAAGTTGTTGCCACGACACGCCGATGACGGCGGCAACAACTTCATGATCAACCGGGGTCGGCGGGGCCGGGGGCCCGGGCGGGGACCGGGGGGCCGGGCGGGGGGGGTTAGTCGCGTTCGATCAGGTGGCCGATGACCGTTGGGCCGAGCATGACCGCGAAGCCGCTGCCGTCGCGGCGGGGGTCCGCCGCCGGCAGTTCGACCGGCTCGCCGGTGGCGGTCGCGCCGACCGGACGCGGCCCGACCCAGGCCACGGCGACGTCCGTCTCACCCTTGAGGAAGCGGTGGGCACGCACGCCGCCGGTCGCCCGGCCCTTCGCGGGGTACGCCTGGAACGGCGTGACCTTGACCGTCGCTCCCGTGGAGGTGACCACCATCGGCTCGCCGTGACCCGGATCGTCGGTGCGTACCGCGCCGAAGAAGACCACCCGCGCCCCGGCCGGCAGGTTGATGCCCGCCATGCCACCGCCCTTGAGGCCCTGCGGGCGTACCACTGAAGCCGCGAAGCGCAGCAACGACGCCTCCGAGGTCACGAACGTCAGCGTGTCGGTGTTGTCGGTCAGCCAGGTCGCCCCGACCACCTCGTCACCGTCCCGCAGGCCGATCACCTCGAACTCGTCGGAGCGCACCGGCCACTCCGGAGCGCAGATCTTGACCACGCCCTGCCGGGTGCCCAGCGCCAGCCCGGGTGAGGCGTCGGCAGCGGCGCCGAGCGGGGCCAGACCGACGACGGTCTCCCCCGCCTCCAGCGGCACCAGCTCGGCCGCGGACATGCCGCCGCGCAGCGACACCGTGCCGGCCTGCTCGGGCAGCACCGGCAACGGCAGTACGTCGATCTTGAAGGCGCGGCCCGCGCTGGTGACCAGCAGCACCCGACCACGGGCCGTGGAGTGCACGATCGCGCGTACCGTGTCGTGCTTGACCCGGCCGTTGCGCCGACGCCCCTCGGCGCTCTCCTCCGACTCGGCTGCGGTCCGGGCGACCAGCCCGGTCGCCGAGAGGATCACCTGGCACGGGTCGTCGGCGACCTCAAGCGGGCCGGCCGGCGCGGACGCCGCCAGCACCTCCTTCAGGTCACCGTCGACGAGCGTCGTACGCCGTTCGGCGGCGAACTGCTTGACCACGGCCGCCAGTTCGTCGGAGACCAGCTTCTTGAGCACTCGCTCGTCGTCGAGGATCGTGGACAGCTCGGCGATCTCGGCGCGCAGCCGCTCCTGCTCGGCCTCCAGCTCGATCCGGTCGAACTTGGTGAGGCGGCGCAGTGGCGTGTCCAGGATGTAGGTGGCCTGGATGTCGGAGAGACCGAACTGGCTCATCAGCCCGTCCTTGGCCGCCTGCGCGTCGTCGCTGCCCCGGATCAGCCGCACCACCCGGTCGATGTCGAGCAGCGCGACCAGCAGACCGTCGACCAGGTGCAACCGCTCCTCGCGCTTACGGCGGCGGTAGGCGCTGCGCCGGGTGACCACCTCGTACCGGTGGGCGAGGAAGACCTCCAACAGGGCCTTCAACCCGAGGGTACGGGGCTGACCGTCGACCAGCACGAGGTTGTTGACGCCAAAGGACTGCTCCAACGGGGTCAACCGGTACAGGTCGGCGAGCAACGCCTGCGGGTTGACCCCCACCTTGCACTCGATCACCAGGCGGGTGCCGCTCTCCCGGTCGGTGAGGTCCTTGACGTCGGCGATGCCGGTCAGCCGCTTGGTCTTGGTGACCTCGTTGGTGATCGCCGCGATCACCTTCTCCGCGCCGATCCCGTACGGCAGTTCGACGACGGTGATCGCCTGACGGCCCCGGCTGCCCTCGATCGGGCCGATCTCCACCTTGCCGCGCATGCGCACCACGCCGCGACCCGTCTCGTACGCGCGGCGCACCTCGTCGAGGCCGAGCAACATGCCACCGGTGGGCAGGTCGGGCCCGGGGACGAACTCCATGAGCTTGTCCAGAGTGGCGTCCGGGTGGTTGATCAGCCAGCGGGCCGCCGAGACGACCTCGGCGAGGTTGTGCGGGATCATGTTGGTGGCCATCCCGACCGCGATCCCGGACGCGCCGTTGACCAGCAGGTTGGGAAAGGCCGCCGGCAGCACGGTCGGCTGCGTCAACGACCCGTCGTAGTTGGGCTCGACGTCGACCGTGTCCTCGCCCAGCTCACCGACGAGCAGCATGGCCTCCCGGGACATCCGCGCCTCGGTGTAGCGCGACGCGGCCGGGCCGTCGTCCGGGGAGCCGAAGTTGCCGTGCCCGTCGATGAGCGGCACGTTCACCGAGAAGTCCTGTGCGAGGCGGACCATCGCGTCGTAGATCGCCCCGTCGCCGTGCGGATGGTACTTACCCATGCAGTTGTGCACGACGTAGCCCTCTGCTACGAACGCGTGGTCGTCGCTGCCGACCTGGATGTCATACGTGACGTCGGGGGAAACCGCCTCAACGGAGGTGACCCGCAGGAACGAATCACCGACCAACGCGTCGAGCCGAGCAGCGAGCGGTGACCCGAGGCGACGGAGTTTGCGGATCCAGCCGTCTCGTACCGCCCGCTCCAACTGGAACGACCGTTCCGCGAGCGGAACGCCATTGCGGTCCTTGCCATATCGCACCTTCGGGCCACCGCTCGCCGAGAGCGAGTCGCGGAATGCCTTTCCGTCCTGGTCCCGGAACCACCCGCCGCCCTGATGCGCTGCCGTGAACTCCGCGATGACCGGACCGTACGGCAACCGGTCGTTGCCCTGCTTGCCGCTGTACTCATAGCCGATCGCGGCGACCCGCTGCAAGCCGTCGTGCTTGTAGCCGATCCGCACCCAAGGCAGCAGCAACCGGGCAAGGTCTGCGGCGTCCCGCCCGCTGACCGAGAGACCGAAAAGTGGGTTACCTGCGGAGGCACGACCACTGGTCCAGTGATGTCCATGCAGCCCAAGGTCGGCGAGCATGGCGTAGATCTGTCGTACCAGCACTTCACTCGTGCTGACGAAGGCGATCTCCCTGAAGCGCTTACGGACGTAACCGTCTCCGTCGAAGAAGCCAGCGAGGAACGGCGCCCACGCCGACCGGCTCTCGACGATGTCGCGGGGTATGTACTTGTCCCGGCTGAGCGGCTGGGTCGCCTCCAGCAGGCCCTCGTGCCGGCTGAAGGTCAGAATGTGCTGGTCGCGATGGAGAGGGTTACGCGCCTCGCGCTTACCTCGCGAGACATTCAATCCACTGGCGATGGCCCAGCCGTGAGCGACATCCAGCGGCTCGACGTCACACATGTGGATTCGGACCCGACCGTCCGCCTCGCGAGACCGATGGACAGGAAAGCCTTCCGCCACCAGCAACCCACGCACATAGTCATAGACGTCGCCGGCGGGAGTCGGCAGCGCGTTGCGACGACTGCCGTAGGCCAGTGTCAGTCGCCCAGAGAGGTCTCGAGCCTCCGCCCATTCGACAGAGAGGTCGTCGGCGACCACGCGGAAGCGCTGGCCCGGCGTGACGAGCATCGTGTGCCCGTTGCTCCAGGTCACGCGCACCAGTTCGGAGGTCGGATTCCGATAAACAGCAGTCACCGGTACGGAGGTTCCATCGCCGTCAAGCACGAGGTCCCCGACTTCGACTTCCTCAATCGCCCGCAGACCGCTGGGCGTCGAGACGAGTGTGCCGGCGACGAAGCAGTCGCCCACGATGCGGGCGGACTTCACATGGCCTCGATCGGGGCGGTAGCCCTGCTCGTACATGGACCAGAGGATGCGCCGGTGCACGGGCTTGAGGCCGTCGCGGGCGTCCGGCAGGGCGCGGGAGTGGATGACCGAGAAGGCGTACTCCAGATAGGAGTCGGAGACCTCGGTGACCAGCGGATTGTCGAAGACCCGCGCGCCAGCCTGGTCGAACGAGGAGAGGTCGACCTTGTTTTCCTTGCGGCGTGCCATGACTCAGCTCTCCACTCGAACGGAACGTCGGCTCATGCGTCGATCGCCTCACGGTCGACGCGGTCGGCGGAGTCGATCAGCCAGTTGCGGCGCGGCTCGACCTTCTCGCCCATCAGCAGTTCGAGGATGCGCTCGGCGGCGTCCACGTCGTCGAGGGTGATCCGGCGGACGGCCCGGGTGGCGGGGTTCATCGTGGTCTCCCACAGCTCGTCGGCGTCCATCTCACCGAGGCCCTTGAAGCGCGGGATGGGGGTGACGATCTGCTTGCCGGCCTTCTCCAGCTTGCGGACCGTCGCCTCCATCTCGGCCTGGGTGTAGGTGTAGACGGTCTGCGGGTTCCGCCCCTTGGTGGTGATCTTGTGCAGGGGCGGCATCGCGGCGTAGAGCCGGCCTGCCTCGATCAACGGTCGCATGTAGCGGGCGAACAGGGTGATCAGCAGCGTACGGATGTGCGCGCCGTCCACGTCGGCGTCGGCCATGATCAGGACGCGGCCGTAGCGCAGCGCGGGAAGGTCGAACGTCCGCCCCGAGCCCGCCCCGAGCACCTGGACGATGGCCGCGCACTCGGCATTGTCCAGAACCTGCTGGAGGTTGGCCTTCTGCACGTTGAGGATCTTGCCCCGGATCGGCAGCAGCGCCTGGTATTCCGAGGAGCGGGCCATTCTGCTCGTGCCGAGGGCGCTGTCACCCTCCACGATGAACAGCTCGCTGCGGTCGATGCCGGTCGCTCGACAGTCGACCAGCTTCGGCGGCATGGACGCGCCCTCCAGGGCGGTCTTGCGCCGGGCGGCGTCCTTCTGCTGCTTCTGGGTGAGTCGTACCCGCGCCGCGTCGACGATCTTCTGGAGGACGACGCGCGCCTCGGCCTTGGTGCGCCGATCCTCCAGCCACGACTTGACGTGCGCGTCCACCAGGCTCTGGATGACCTTGGTGATGCCGGTGGTGGACAGCTCGTCCTTGGTCTGGGAGGTGAACTGCGGCTCCGGGATCCGCACGTGCACCACGGCCGTCATGCCCTCCAGGACGTCGTCCAGGGTGGGCGGCTCCTCCTTGGCCTTGAGCAGACCACGGGTGTTGCGGACGGCGTCGGCGAGGGTGCGCACCAGGGCCCGTTCGAAGCCCTTGCGGTGGGTGCCGCCGTGGGCGTTGCGGATGGTGTTGGTGAAGCACTCGACGGTGCGCTCGTAGCCGGTGCCCCAGCGGAACGCCACCTCGACCTCGGCGCGGCGCTGCACATTGGACTGCATGACACCGTTGGCGTCGGCGGCGTTCTCCCGGTACGTCCCCTCGCCGTTGACAAGCAGGATGCCGGACACCGGCCGGTCGCCGGCCGGCGCGAGAAACTCGACCATGTCGCTGAGCCCGTTGGGGTAGTGGAACCGCTCCTCGACGGGTGCCTCACCGGTCAGGTCCCGCAGCAGGTACGTCACGCCGGGGACCAGGAAGGCGGTGTTGCGCAGCTTCATCCGGACGGCGTCGACGTCGAGCGCCGCGCCGGTCTCGAAGTAGCGGGCGTCGTGCCACCAGCGGATGGAGGTGCCGGTGCGCTGGCCGCGCTTCATCGCCCCGGTCACCTGCAGGCCCGGACCGGCGGTGAAGGGCGCGTCCGGCCCGTCGCCGTCGAAGATCCCGGGTACGCCGTGCCGGAAGGACATCGAGTGGACCTTGCCGCCTCGACGGACGGTGACGTCGAAACGGCGGGACAGCGCGTTGACGGCGGAGGCGCCCACGCCGTGCAGACCACCGGAGGTCTTGTAGCCGGAGCCGCCGAACTTGCCGCCCGCGTGCAGCCGGGTCAGCACCAGCTCGACGCCGGAGATGCCGGACTTGGCGTGCACGTCGGTGGGGATGCCCCGACCGTCGTCGTCGACCTGGACCGAACCGTCGGGGTGCAGGATCACCTCGACGTGGCTGGCGTGACCGGCGACGCCCTCGTCGGTGGAGTTGTCGAGGATCTCGTTGACGAGGTGACCCACGCCACGGCTGTCGGTGGAACCGATGTACATGCCGGGCCGCTTGCGAACGGCGTCCAGCCCCTCAAGGTGGGTGAGGTCATCGGCCCCGTACAGGGTGTCAGGCTCTGCGGTCAACTCGTTCGTACTCCCCGGTCTCGGCGGTGTGGTGCCCGCGTCCCAACTGTCGGTCGGCCGGCGCGCGCCGCAGCGAGCCTAACCGGCAGATGTGACACGACGGCGGCACCCCGCAGTCGAGGCCCGCATCCAGGTCATGGATGCGGGCCTCGCCCATCGTGTGGTGTTGTCCGGTTTCGACGCGTCAGCCGCGCCGTGACCGGTTCGAGGTCGGCCGCCCTACGGCGCCGGCACCTCGATAACAAGCGAGCTGTAGCCAACGTTCCCGACGCTGTCCACGGCGGCCACGTACAGCGTGTTCGTGCCGTAGGCGGGCGTGCTCAGGGTCACCGACACGGTCTTGCCGGTCCAGCCGAGGCTGGTGCCGGCCTCCGCCTCCTCGGTGGGCGGGCTGCTCCAGCCGTAGCGGAAACTGACCACGTCCAGGTCCGGCGAGCGCAGCTTGTAGGTGTAGAGCTGCCCGGGCGGGGCGGGAGTGGTGACCGCGTCGACGCTCACCGTGGGCGGCTGGTTGTCGATCGTGAACTCGCACCACGCCGACCAGGGGCTGGTCACGTAGCCGTCGTCACTGCGGGTCCGGAAGGCGTACGACTTCCCGTTGGCCGTGCCGGTCACCGCGGCCGTGGTGGAGCGGCCGCCGGCCGTCACGGTCGAGCCGGTCGGCGGAGTCATGCGCGGAGTGGAGCTGTCGTAGACGCCCGAGGCGGGAACCTCCAGCAGTTCGTACTCCGTCTGGAGGACCTGACCGCTGTCCGCGTCGGGGAAGACGGCGGACAGGGTCGGCGGGGTGGCGAGGGTGACCCGGTCGCCCGGGACACAGGCCACGCCACCGACCTGGAGAGCGGTGGGCTGGGTGGGCGGCGTGTCGTAGTCGACCAACAGACGTGCCGTGGTCGGGTCGAACTTCTTCCACCGGTTCGCCGTGCTCTCGCCGGTGCCGGACGAGTCGCTGCACGCGCAGAGCCCGTAGGTGATCGTGCTCAGGTGCGCGGCCGCCGCGCTGCTGAGGCCGGCGGCGACGCTACCGGTGAACCGCACCGTCATCGGCGGCTGCGGGGAGTCGACGCAGCCCGACCCTCCGTTGGCGTGCGAGTTGGCGGAGGCACGCAGCGTGGTCAGCGCGGGCGCCCACGCGGTGCGCGGGATGCTCGTGATCACGCCGGACTGGTAGAGATAGGTCGGGGTGTCGAAGCAGGACCAGGTGTGGGTCACCCCCACCTGCACGGACGCCGACCTGATGATCTTGCCGCTGAGGTTGCCGATCGGGAACTCGAAGTAGGAGCGGTAGACGACTCCGTTGTCCGAGTTCAATCCGACCCGCGCAGCCGAGGTGTCGCTGTTGGTGGAGTTGTTGTTCGTGGCGTACGCCCAGCGGGAGGGCAGGGCCGACCAGGCCGGGTCGATGTAGACCGGGAAGGTCGCCTTGGCCGGGTCGAGCAGACCCGCCGACGGGCGCAGCACGAGGTCACCTGCCGCGTCCACGGCGGTCGCCACCGGGGCGGTGCGGGCGGCCACGCCGGGACCGGACGGCGAGGAGGCCGCCGCACGAGGCGCACCGGCCGAACCGGAGGAGTCCCACATCTCGGCGGTGGCGGCGCGGGCCACCTCCGCCCCGCCGGCGAGAGCCCGCAGCGAGCCGTCGGCCTCGCGCCGGACCTGCGCGTCGCCCCCGAGGTCGAAGCGGATCTCCCGCAGCGCCGGGTTCGCCGCGGCCTGCGGGGTCTTCACCACCAGGACGTGGGTGAAGCCGGTGTGGGTGGCGGTCAGCACCAGGTCCACACCCGGCAGGACCTCGGGGTAGGTGGCGGCGTCCCCGGACACCCTCGGCGCGGGCAGCTCACCCGGCCAGCCCAGCGTCATCGGCCTGGCGCCGTTGGTCAGGGTGGCCGCGGGACCGCGCCCGCCGGCCGAGAACAGCACGGTGGCCGGGGAGACCGCCGGTCGCCAGCCGGTCGCCGTGCGACGGAGCGACAGGTCGACCTCGGACCAGGCGCCGTCGGCCTGACGGATCCGCTGCGGAACGGCGGCGGTCTCGGCGACGAAGCCTCCGCCGGGCTTGGCGAAGACCTGGGTCAGCTCGTCACGTGCGGAGACGACCTCGACGCGCTGACCGGTGCGCGTTGCCGTGGCGGTCGCCTGGGCGGCGTCCCGCGCGGTCGTTGCGCTCGACGCGGCGGCACCCGTCGGTGCGGCCGACGCCGGTGCCGCCGACGCCGGCGCGGCGAGGAGCGCGACGCCGAGGGACGCCGCGAACCCGGCGGCTACCAGACGGCGGGTAGATGATCTCGGAATGTGGACAGCATGCATGGAGCGGCCAATGGCCACCGCAACCCCCGTGTATGTGAGACGGCCAGACGGGGGAACTGTAGAGACCGAGATCCAACACTGTCCACGCCCGTCACATCCGGTGAGCACAAAGGAGACGAGGCAGCGCATATCGCGTACCGCTGTCTCCGGCCGGAACGGTCGGTGACGTTCGCCTGCCGGGCGGGCGGGCCGGTCACGCCGTCGGGGACCGACCTGCCTGCCGGTGCGCCCCGTGGTCGCGGGACCACGCAGAGACAACCACGCCCTTACGATTCCCTCTCCGGGTACGACGACGCCGGAGGGGGTCGGGGTGCGGGAGACGACACGAGACGCCCTGCGGCGCTCCCTCGGTACGCGTGCCCGGCGGCGGCTGCTCGTAGGCACCCTGCTGGCGGGGCTGCTCACCGCCGTGGCCCTCGTCGCGGCGGCGGCGCCCGCCGATCGGACGTTCGTCGACCTGTCCGGCACGGTCCAGAGCCTGATGTCGGTGGCGACGCCGCTGTTCGGCATCCTGCTCGTGCACGATCTGCGCCGGGCGTCCGCCGGTGTCGTCCCGACGGTGCCCGGGGTGCTGCTGCCGGCCGTCGTGATCGGGGTGGCCGGCGTGGTGATCTGCGCCGCGACCCTGGCCTTGAGCCCGGCCGACGGGGCGGCCGACCCGTGGCGACACGTCGGCACGGTCGCGGTGGGCAGCGTGCTGGTGCAGGTGGTCGCCGGTCTGGTCGGCACCGGGCTGGGTCTGCTGCTGCGCTCGCGGGTGGTCGCGTTCCTCGCCACGATCGTCCTCCCGCTGGGCCTGTTCGGGCTGTTCGGGGCCGTGGACGCGCTGCGTCCGGCGCAGCCGTGGCTCACACCGTTCGGCAGCGTCCGCAACCTGCTCTCCGGGGAGATGAGCGTGCTGCGGTGGGCGCAGTGGCTGTGCGTACTCCTGATCTGGGGCGTTGGTCTGAACGCGCTGGGCGCGGCCGTGCGCGGCCGGCGTCACCCCTGACGTAGTCGACGGCCCGCACCGCATCCCATCCACAGTGGGCGCACAACGCTGCGCCGACACGGACGTGTCGTTCGTCGAAAGATTCTGTTACGGGCCATTGACGCCCGTTGCACGGGGGTGATCTGATCGCGCTCTCAGAGAATCTTTCATCTTTCGATGGATGGGGGCCCCATGCCCAGGTTCCGCCGCACCGCGCTCGCCGCGGCACTCACGATCGTCACGGCCGCGCTGTCGACCGCCATCGCGCTGCCCGCCCCCGCGACCGCCGCGCTGCCCACCGCCGCCGTGGCGCTCGGCGACAGCTTCATCAGCGGGGAGGGCGCCGGGGCGTACACCCCGGTGGTCGACGCCAACGGGGTCACCCAGGGCTTTCCCGGCTGGACGGCCCCGAACAACAACGCGTTCTTCTGCCACCGGTCGGCGAACGCCTCGCTGAACCAGGCGAACCTGCCCGGCATCCAGAACCGGTTCAACCTGGCCTGCTCCGGCGGTCAGCCCCACGACATCGCCGCCGCCTCCCAGGCACGGACCAACGGCCGCACGGTCGCCGCGCAGCTCGACCAACTGCGTGCCGTCGCGCAGACCCAGGACATCGACCTGGTGCTGATCGGCCTGGGTTCCAACAACAGCTCGTTCACCTTCGGCAGCGTGGCGGAGAAGTGCGCCAACCGGTTCATCGCCGACGCCTGGACCGGCTGGTGGGAGTTCTGGGCGTACCTGAACGGGCCGGTGGAGCAGAAGCCGTGCAGCGACGCCGACCTGGCCACCGCGGCGCAGCTCAGCGCGGCGACCGCGGAGACCACCGCCGCCGTACGCCAGATCCTCACCACCCTCGACCAGGTGGACGCGGATGGACAGCACCGGGTGGTGTTCCAGGACTACACGAACCCGCTGCCGCTGGACCTGAACGCGGCGTTCCACGAGGAGGACGGCCGCGACGACACCCGGGACAAGTTCCGTGACCTCGGCGCCGAGCGGTACGCGGCCGGTTGCCCGATCCACCGGGCCAGCCTCGCCCCGGGGCACCGCTTCTCCCAGGGCCTCGGCGGCATCGTGAAGTCCACCCGGGACACCCTGGCCGCCGAGTTCCCCAACGACGACCTGGTCTACCTGAACGTGCAGCGGGCCTTCGACGGCGCGCGGCTGTGCGAGACGACGTCCAGCCCGACCGGCGCGCTGGCCACCCCGATCCGGCTCCAGGACGGCGCGACCGGCACCTTCGTGACGAGCCTCGCCGGCAAGGACAAGATCGCCATTCAGCGGATCGCCAACACCTGCGTCAGCTACTTCCAGACGTGCCAGGAGTCGTGGCACCCGAACGCCACCGGACACCAGGTGCTCGGCCAGTGCCTCGCCGGCGCGGCCGTCACCGCCGCCCGCGCGGTGTCGTGTGTCCGCGCGAGCAACGGGACGATCTCGGTCTCCTGACCGGTATCGCCACCGGAGGCCCCGCCACCCGGCGGGGCCTCCGTCGTGTCCGTTCAGTCCTCCTGGTCCAGCGGTGTCCGGTCGCCGTCGCGCTCCACCTCGATCGGCGCGTGGTCCTTGCGCGGCGGGACCTCGGCGGTGGTGCGGTGCGGATCGTTGTCCGGGTGCATGAGCACCGCGTCGGTCTTGGGGGTCTTCTCGCGGACCTCGTCCGGCTGCGACATGCCGTTCCCCTCTCCGTCGGCGTCCGTCTGACCTACCCACCGCCGCGCCGACGACTCCTCCCGAAGACGGTTCGGGCCCCGGAAAGCACGGATGTCCCCGCCGCGGGGATCGACCGGCGGACGACGGGGTTAGCCGTCCGGGCGACGGGTAAGCCGCCTCGCCCGACACGGCGGAAGGGGATCACATGTCCGAACGACACACCGCACTGCGCTCGATGCACGATCTGGGTCTGGCGGCCTGGTTCGGTGGCTCCCTCATGGGTGCCTTCGGCGTCAACGGGGCAGCGGCGAAAATCAACGACTCGACCCAGCGACTCCCGGTCGCCTCGGCCGGCTGGTCCAAGTGGACACCGGTCAACGCGGCCGCGATCGGCGCGCACCTCGCCGGCGCGGTCGGCGAACTGGTCACCGAGAGCCCGCGGGTGGCGGCCCAGCGCGGAGTTGGCCGCGCCAGCGCCATCAAGACCGCGCTGACGATCGGCGCGCTCGCCGTCACCGGCTACAGCCGGTTGGTCGGTATGCGCTTGGAGAAGGCGGGCGGACCGCCGGTCAGCGGCCCCACCGAGCCCAACCACCAGACACCGGCCAGCGTCGCCTCCTCGCAGCGGCAGATGAAGCTGCTCCAGTGGGCGATCCCGGCGCTGACCGGCTCGCTGGTCGTGGTCACCGCGTACATGGGTGAGCAGCAGAAGCCCGGCCAGGTGCTGCGGGGCCTGATGAGCCGTGCCGGCGGGATGCGCAGCGCCCCGATGGGCCTGGCCAAGATCGGCATGAGCGTCGGCGGCAAGCGCCAGATGGCGATGGCCGGACGCTGAGCGTCGGGCCGGCCGGGCCCCGTCGGACCGTCGACGGCGGGACGCCGGCCGGCCCTGCGCCGCGCGGCAGGCCGGGGTGGGCACGGGTCACGCCGACACCGGCCCATCCCGCGTCCGCGCCAGGTGGACAGGCCCGGGAGGGGCAACCCGTCCGTCAACAGCGGCGGACCGACCGAGCGAGGTGGCCATGACGGCACACGAGGGACGCGGCGGTGACCGGCTCGAACCGGAGGCGACCAAACCGTGGGGAACCAGCGACGGCTTCGACGCCGACGCCCCCTGGGGCGCGGACGACGACTCGCCGATGGACGAGGGCAGCGAGGAGACGGCGGTGCCCGAGGGGCGGCGCGGTGAACGGCGGGCGGGCGCGCCGGCCGGGCAGAGCAGCCCGGCCGGACGGCACGGCTTCGGCTCGGTCGAACCCACCCGCACCACGATGGCGGGGCCGGGCGCGCCGCCCGATCCAGCGCCGAGCGGGCGGACGTTCCCCGACGACGCGGACGTCGACGAGCGGTCCCAGGACGCGCTGCGCACCCGGGGTCGCCGCTCCTGAACAGCGACTGCCCGCGTGCCCGGACCGCGAGCACGCGGGCGGCGGCGGTCAGCCGGGCGACGCCGTGACGGCCTGACCGTCGGACGCCCGGCGCGGCCCGACGGGCATCGGCGTCTCGCCGAGCATGGTCTCGGCGAGCAGTTGCGCCAACCGGGTCGCATCCCGTTGTGCCTGCCCGGCGCAGCAGTTGTTGAACAGCACGTGCAGGTCGTCGACGTCCCCGGCCAGGCCGGCCAGCCGTTCCGCCCAGGCGCGTAGCTCCCGCTCGGCGTACGCGTAGCGGAACTTCTCCTGCTTGTCGCCGTCGCGCCACGCGTCGCTGTGGCCGTGGAACCGGACGATCGCCGGCTCCGCCGTGCGCGCCAGAATCGGTGGCACCGACGACGGATGACCCTGCGGCATGTCCACGCAGACCAGTGAGAGGTCGTGCGCGCGTAGCAGGTCCAGGGTCGCGGTGGTGGCGGCGTCGTCGAACCAGGACCCGTGCCGCAGCTCCACCGCCACGCGCCACGGCCGGCACCGCTGGGCCAGCTCCAGGATGCGCCGTTCGGCGGCGGCGCCGCGGGCCAGCCAGGGCGGGAACTGCAGGAGCACCGTGCCCAACTTGCCGGCGGCCGCGACCGGGGCCAGCGCCGCCCGGAAGCGGGCCCACAACTCGTCGTACGCCTGCTCGGGCAGGTCACGGCGGCGGACCCGGGCGGGGCCGGCGGTCGGTCGCAGATCGCGCGGCAGCGCGGCGACCGGCGTCGGGTGCCCGGTGAAGAGGCTGAACGCCTTGACGTCGAAGGTGAAGTCGTCGGGCGTCGCGTCGACCCAGCCCTGTGTCGTCTCCGGCGCCGGCACCGCGTAGTAGGAGGTGTCCACTTCGACCAGCGGGAACCGACCGGCGTAGAAGGCCAGCCGGCCGGCCGGCGTGTTGGCCGAGCGGGGATACCAGCCGGAGCGCAGCAGCGACTGGTCGGCCCAGGACGACGTGCCCACCTTGATGACACCCATGTCATTCAGTGGACAGTCCCGCACCCCGATCGGCAACCGCTGACGCCCCGATGCCCCCGTCGTGTCCGACCGGGAAGTGTCGGTGCCCAGTCCTAGGCTGCGGGCGGACGGACTTCGAGGAAAGGGCGACACCATGACCAGCACCGCGCAGCTCACCGGGGAACGGGCCGACCTGCTGCAGACGCTGCGCCGACACCGGGGCTTCCTCCTGCAGACCGTCGAGGGTCTGACCGACGAGCAGGCCGCCACCCGCAGCACCGTGAGCGAGCTCTGCCCGGGCGGGCTGATCAAGCACGTCGCGAGCACCGAGGAGCGGTGGATGCTGTTCGCCGTGGGTGGCGCCGAGGAGATGCAGCGGGCCGAGATCGACTGGGTCGGCCAGTTCCAGATGACGCCGGGCGAGACCCTCGCCGGGCTGGTCGAGCGGTTCCAGGCGGTCGCCGCCCACACCGACGAGCTGATCGCCACCCTCGACCTGGACACGGCCCATCCGCTGCCACAGGCGCCCTGGTTCGAGCCGGGCGCGAGTTGGACGGTGCGTCGGGTGCTGCTGCACCTGATCGCCGAGACGTCCCAGCACGCCGGGCACGCCGACATCCTGCGCGAGGCGATCGACGGGGCGAAGACCATGGGCTGAGTCCCGGTCCGGCGGTCACCGGCCCGCGTTCACGTCGTGTTCCTCGTCCCCCTGCGGTGGCGGATGTGACATCGCCCGACGGGGCGGCGCTGAGGGACAAGAGATGAACGCGGACCGGATGAATGGGGAGACCGCCGAGCGGCTGCTCGGCGGTCTCCCCGTCGACGAGTCCATCGGAACACGTCCGGTCGTGCTGCTGTTGACGGCGGTCCGTGCCGCTGCCCGACCCGGCGAGCTGGCCGGCCTGGGCCACGCCGTGCAGGGCTTCCGCCACGTCCAGGCGCAACGCCACCGCTCTCCCCCGACCCAGCGGGCCGCGCCCGTGGAGAGAGACGCGACGGCTGCCGATCTCAGGACCGGAACGGGACCGTGGGAGGGCTGACGGGCTCGGTGGAGCGCTCGCCGGCGTACGCGTCGGTGCGTCCCCAGCGGCCGGGGACGCCGAGCAGGTCGACGCGTCCGAAACCCGCGGGCAGAGCGGGCCTGACCAGCAGGTCCTCGCCAGTGGGCCGCAGACCCAGCAGGGTGCCGAGCAACATCAGCAGGGCCCCGGAGGACCACGACTGCGGACGCCCGGCCGAGGGCAACTGGACCGGATACTTGGTGAGGCTCCGCTCGTAACCGGCGATCAACTCCGGTACCGCCCCGCCCACCGTCTGGGCCAGGTCGAAGATGCCGTTCGCGATCCGGGCCGCGTGCGCGTCGAAGCGGTAGTGCCGCAGCCCGGCGGCGATCAGGGCGTTGTCGGACGGCCACACCGCACCCAGGTGCGATCCCACCGGGTTGTACGGGCGCTGACCGGCGGCGAACGTCCGTACGCCCCAGCCGTTGAAGAGCCGGGGTCCCAGCAGGTGCTCGGCGACCGCCTCGGCCCGGTCGTCCGAGACGATCCCGCTCCACAGCAGGTGCCCGATGTTGGACGACAGGGCGTCGACCGGTTCGCCGTACGGGTCCAGCGCCAGCGCGTAGTACTCCCGGTGCGGCAGCCAGAAGTCCCGGTTGAACCGCTCCTTGAGCGCTGCGGCCTCCTCATCGAGGCGGTCGGCGTACTCCGGGTCGTCCCAGAACTCGCGGGCCAGCCGCGCGCCGCGCCGCTTCGCGTCGTACGCGTAGCCCTGCAACTCGCAGGTGGCGCGGGGGAACTCGGGCAGCCGCCCGTGCGCGTCGACGATCGCGTCCGCGGAATCCTTCCAGGACTGGTTGACCGCGCCGACGCGCCCGTTGCGCCGCTGGTAGCGCACGTAGCCGTCACCGGTCATGTCGGCGTACTCGTCGATCCAGTCGAGCGCCATCCGGGCGGGTTGGCGCAGCTCGTGGACGAGCTGGGCGTCGCCGGACCAGCGCTCGTACTCGTCGAGCAGCACGACGAACAGCGGGGTGATGTCCGCGGCGGCGTAGTACACGGCGCTCGGTCGCTCGCCGAAGACGCTCGACTCGCCGTACCGGAGCTCGGACGTGATCTTGCCGGGCTCCTCCTCACGTTCGTCGTCCAGGTGCCCGCCCTGCAGCAGGGCCAGCATCCGCAGCGTGGCCGGCGTCAACTCCGGGGTGAACGCCAGCGTCTCCAGGCAGGTGATGATGCTGTCCCGCCCGAGGAAGGCCATCGACCACGGGAGGCCGGCGACCGGTACGCGCTCGACGGTCGACAGTGGCCGGTACCGCAGCGCGGCCAGGTCGGCGAGGCTCCCCCGGTACATCTCCTCCAGGCCGTCGCGTTCGGCCACCAGCCGCGGCGCCCGTTCCAGCCAGTCCTGGAAGTCCTCCCGCATCCCGGTGCGGACGGCCTGCTGGTGCGCCTGAAGGCTCTGCCGCATGTCCTGCCCGCCCTCCCCGACGACGGTCAGGACGACGTGCAGGTCGGTGTCCCACTGCCCGTGCGGGGCGATGCGGATCCGGAAGGTCATCCCGCCCTCGTCCACGTCGACCGCGGCGGTGCTGCTGATCGTCGTCTCGCGGACGAACCGCTGCCGCTCGTAGCGCAGGGTGAGCCGTTGGTGCGCGGAGTCGACGTCGACCCGTACGTCCCGCCGCCGCAGGTGCCCGATCTCGGAGATGTCGGCGAAGTCGCTGCCCATCTCCATCCGCAGGGTGAGTTCCGCCGGCTGCGGCGAGTGGTTGAGCACGGTGATCTTCTCGTGGAAGCACTCGTGGATCGAGCGGTGCCGGATGATCGACACGTCGGCGTCGACGTAGTGGCTCGCGGCGCCGGGCACCAGGAAGAAGCGGGTCTCGAAGTACGTCATGTCGTCGCGGGAGAGCGCGTTGATCCGCTCCCCGTCGACCGTGAGCACCCAGTGCGAGAGGAAGCGGGTGTCGAAGGCGAAGAGCCCGACGGGCGCCTGCGGATCCACCTCGACGTCACCCTGGGCGTCGCTGATGGCGAAGACGTTGCCGGCGAGGACGTGCACGAGTCCCTGCCTCATGGCCGACCGTCCCGCCCGCCGACGGCTCTCCGCCCGGCCGACATGCCCCGCCGGGCCAACGCTGCCCGTCCCAGCTCGCGCGGGTGTCGGGCGTTCCTCGGCCCGGGCAGGACACGCCGCAGCACCAGCAGCAACCGCATGTCGCCCCGCAGGGTCAGCTCGTTGCGCAGCATCGCCGTGCCCGGGGGCAGGTCGCCGTTGAACAACTCGTCGAAGACCGTACGGGCGGCGCGGACGACCAGGTCCGCGTCCTCGGCCGAGCGGGTGACCGTGATGTGCTGGTCCGCCACCGTCAGGTACCAGTGCTCGGTGTGCCCGTCCTCGCGCAGGTCCAGCCGGACGGTCCCGGTGGTGGTCTCGGGCAGGTCGAAGGGCCGGGTCGTGTCCAGACCCTCCAGGTACCTCGTCGCCGTCGTGCCCATCACATCCCCTCCCGCATCCCCGTAGGGTCACCCGCGCCCGGGTGAGCGGGAGTCACCCGGATCGGGTGAACCGCGGGTCAGCGGGCCTCGAGGAGGCCCCGCACGTAGGCGGCCTGGCCGGCGTGCTGCGTGTCGTCGTCGGCGATGCTGACCAGCCGTACGCCGAGGCTGACCGGCGGGTCCCACGACTCGTCGACGATCCGGTCCAGGTCCGCCGGGCGCAGGCCGGCGAGGAACGATCGGGTACGCGTCGAGACCGCGCCGTAGTAGTCGATGAGCGCCTGCGCGCTCTCCGGCCGTACCCCCGCCACCTGCGTGGGCGTGTGACCGTAGCCGGTGTCGTGCGGGTCGGCGACGAGCCCGAAGCGGCCCGCCCAGTCGCCACTGGTCCAGATCTGCTCGGCGTCGAGCAGGTCGGCGACGTGGTGGTCCTGGACGCGCGTCAGGTGCCAGACCAGCCAGCCGACCGAGTTGGCGCCCTCGCCGGGCGCCCAGCGCAGCTGCTCCGGCGTGAGGCCGTCGACCGCCGCGCGGACGAGGTCGGGCAGCCGGTCGTACGTCTCGATCAGCAGGTCACTCACGTCCACGGGTACGCCTCCTGGTGGGTTCTGGATCACCGTACCGCCGGCCGCCGACGGCCAAACCTCGGCCGCTACCGTGATCATGTGGTCGCGGCGCTGGAGCTGTATCTGGACCCGGACGCCACGCGGCGGATCCGGGTGCTGTGGGACGCCCTGGAGGTCGAGGGCGTGCAGAGCATGCGCTCGCTGCTCCAGCAGCGCCACCGCCCGCACGTGTCCCTCGCGGTGGCGCCCCGCTTCGACCCCGAGCAGGTCGCCGAGGCGCTGCGCGGAACAGTCGTGGCGGCCCCGCTGCGCCTCGACTTCCAGCACGCCGGGCAGTTCGTCGGCCGGGTGCTCTGGCTCGGTCCGACGCCGACGGCGGAGCTGCTGGCGCATCACCGGCTGGTGCACGGCCGGCTCGCCGCCGCCGGAATCGGGCTGGTCGAGCACTACCAGCCGGGGCGCTGGGTGCCGCACTGCACGCTGTCCATGCGGGTGCCGAACACGCTGATGGCCGCCGCGGTGCGTCGCTGTCTGGAGGTACTGCCGCTGGCGGCGACCGTGGTCGGCGCGGCGCTCACCGATCACGCGCGCGGCATCGCCCACCCGCTGGGTTGAGCTTTCCCAATTGTCGGGCAAGTTGTCCGGTTTGGCGGGCGTGAGTCGGGAAACCGAAAACAGGGGGTGCGGACGCGGCCTGACGTGGGATGGTTCGACGTGGATGCCGTACCGGTGGCGACCCGCGTTTGCGGGCCGCCCGGCCGGGCGCGGGGCACACCGCGCCGCCCGCGACGGCTTCGACGAGGAGAGGCAGGGCCCATGCAGGCTCAGCGCAGGCCACCGCGGAGCGAGCGGAGCCAGACCAAGCAGGACCGCACCGGCGGCGGCATGACCGGTGCCGCCACCCCGCTGACCATCTGGGCCGCCGCCGTGCTGCTCGGTCGCATCGGCGCCGGCGACGACGACATCGAGGACGAGCGGCACATCCTGCGCGGCATCGAGTGAGCGTCGTTCAGAGCCAGCCGCGGCGCTTGAAGACCAGGTAGAGGGTGCCGCAGACCAGCACCATGAGCAGGAGCGCGAACAGGTAGCCGAAGCGCCAGTTCAGTTCGGGCATGTGCACGAAGTTCATCCCGTACACGGTGCCGATCAGGGTCGGCGCGAACAGGATCGCGGCCCACGACGAGACCTTCTTCAGCTCCTCGTTCTGCGCGTAGCTGGCCGCCGTGAGGCTGCGCATCTCCTCGTTCTGCTGCTGCGAGACCAGGGTGGCGTTGACGGTGAGGATGTTCTGCAGCAGGTGCCGGAACCCGTCCACCCGCTCCACCACCTGGGTGAGGTGGTCGGTGACGTCCCGCAGGTAGCGGCGCAGTTCCTCGTCGGCGCCGTAGCTGCCCGCGCCGGCCGCCAGCGAGTCGAGCATGCCGAGCAGCGGGCGGGCGGCCCGCTGGAACTCGATGACCTCCCGGCTGAGCCCGTAGATGCGCCGGCTGGCGTTCGGGTCACCGCCGAACACCTGGGTCTCGATCTCGTCGATGTCGTTCTCCAACCCGGCGACCACCGGCGCGTACCCGTCGACGACCTGATCGAGGATCGCGTACAGCACCGCCTCGGGGCCCCGGGCGAGCATCGGCGCGTCGGCCTCCATGCGGCGTCGTACGGCGGCCAGGTCGGGCGCCTCGCCGTGCCGGACCGTGACCACGAAACCGGGCCCGATGAACAGGTGCAGCTCGGAGAACTCCACCTCCTCCCGCAGGTCGTCGTAGCGGGCGGCGCGCAGCACCACGAAGAGGGTGTGCCCGTACCGTTCCAGCTTGGGCCGCTGGTGGGCGTTGATCGCGTCCTCCACCGCCAGGTCGTGCAGACGGAACTCGCGCGCCAGTGACGAGATCTGGTCGATGTCGGGCCGGTACAGCCCGATCCAGGCCATCGCGTGGTCCTGCGTCTGAAGGCAGGCGTACGTGTCGGCGAGACCGGCCGGTGAGGCGAACCGGTGCCCCCGGATGTAGACGGCGCTGTCCACCAGACGGCCGGCGGACGGGCTCCCCGGCCGCGTCGGCGGGACGGCCCCGACCCGCGCCTCGTGCTCGTCGAGCTGGCGGCCGAAGCCGTCGCCCCGGCGGAAGCGGCGGCCACCAACCACGAGCCCGCTCCCCTCCCGGCGCTGCCCGACCCGGGGTCGGGACGGGGGGCGCTGCTTCCCCGGTGCGCCAGATGCGAAACCCGGGGCCCGGGGCCGGTGCTTCCGACGGGCGGGTTCCGCACACCGCCGGACGGACGTCGTTCGCGCGGCGGATACTCGCGGTGACCATGGGCGGGACGGGGGTGACGCGGTTGGAGGGCAACACGCGTGCCGGCCGGCGGACCGACCGGTTGCGGCGCTGGCTGCTCGCCGACGGGTCGCAGCAGCCCGTGCCGCAGGGACTGCACGTCCGCCCACGAAAGGATCGGCACCACCCCTGGTGGAGGGTGATGTGCCTGACCGGCGTGGACTACTTCTCGACGCTGGGCTACCAGCCGGGCATCGCGGCGCTGGCCGCCGGGGCGCTCTCCCCGGTGGCGACCCTGGTGCTGGTGCTGGTGACGCTGCTGGGCGCGCTGCCGGTCTACCGGCGGGTGGCGGTGGAGAGCCCGCACGGCGAGGGCTCGATCGCGATGCTCGTACGCCTGCTCAGCTACTGGCCGGGCAAGCTGTTCGTGCTGGTGCTGCTGGGCTTCGCGGCCACCGACTTCATCATCACCATCACCCTGTCCGCGGCCGACGCCACCGCCCACATCGACGAGAACCCGTTCCTGCCCGGCGGCCTCAAGGGTCACGAGGTCATCCTCACGCTGCTGCTGGTGGCGCTGCTCGGTGCGGTGTTCCTCAGGGGGTTCGGCGAGGCCATCGGGATCGCCGTCGTCCTGGTCGCGATCTACCTGACGCTGAACGCGGTGGTGATCGCCGACGCGCTGTGGCGGGTGGTGAGCCACCCGAGCGCCGTCGGGGACTGGACGAACGCCCTGACCACCGGACACGGCGATCCCCTGCTGGTGGTCGGGCTGTCCCTGCTCGTGTTCCCGAAGCTGGCGCTGGGCCTGTCCGGTTTCGAGACCGGGGTGGCGGTGATGCCGCACATCCGCGGGGACCGCCAGGACTCGGAGGACCGGCCGCTGGGCCGCATCCGGGGCGCGCGACGGCTGCTCACCACCGCCGCGGCGACGATGAGCGTCTTCCTCATCACCAGCAGCGTGACCACCACCGTGCTGATACCGCCCGAAGCCTTCCAGCCGGGCGGGGCGGCCAACGGCCGGGCGCTGGCCTACCTTGCCCACCAGCATCTCGGCGAGGTGTTCGGCACCGTCTACGACCTCTCCACCATCGCGATCCTCTGGTTCGCGGGAGCGTCCGCGATGGCCGGGCTGCTCAACCTCGTACCCCGGTATCTGCCCCGCTACGGCATGGCGCCGACGTGGGCCCGCGCGGTCCGGCCGCTGGTCCTGGTGTTCACCGGCGTGGCGTTCCTGATCACGATCGTCTTCTCCGCCAGCGTCGACGCGCAGGGCGGCGCGTACGCCACCGGGGTTCTGGTGTTGATCACCTCGGCGGCGACGGCCGTGACCCTCGCGGCGCGGCGGCGACGGCAACGGGGCCGCACGGTCGCGTTCGGGGCCATCGCGGTGGTGTTCGTCTACACGACCGTGGCGAACGTGGCGGAGCGCCCCGACGGTGTGAAGATCGCCGCCTGTTTCATCGGAGCGATGATCCTGGTGTCGGCGCTGTCGCGGGTGATGCGGGCGTTCGAGCTGCGGGTGGACCACGTCCAGCTCGACGAGCTGGCGACCGCGCTGATCGACGAGCGCTCCGGACGCCGCATCCGCCTGGTCGCGCACGAACCGGAGCGCCGCGACCTCGCGGAGTACCGCGACAAGCTGGCCCAGACGATGGCGGACAACGACTTCCCCGACGACAGTGACGTGATCTTCGTCGAGGTCCGGGTCACCGACCCGTCGGACTTCGAGACCGGGTTGCTGGTGATCGGCAGTGTGGCGCACGGCCGTTTCCCGGTGCTCAGTCTGGCCAGCTCCTCGGTGCCCAACGCGCTGGCCGCGCTGTTACTGGAGATCCGGGACCGCAGCACGCGACGCCCGCACATCTACTTCGAGTGGACCGAGGGCGGCCCGGCCCGCAACGTGCTGCGTTACCTGGCGTTCGGGCAGGGCGAGATCGCCTCGGTGACCCGGGAGATCCTGCGGCGTCAGGAGCCGGACCGGACGCGTCGACCCCACGTGCACGCCGGTTGACCTCCGCGCCGAGCGCCGGTCACCGTCGGTGAGCGTGGTCATATCGGCTGGACGACCGACCGGTCGCTGCTGCTAGCCTCGGCGCAGGTCATGAGCGCCAGCGCGAAGCCCCGGCTCGCTGGCCGGCAACCCTCCTCCGCGGTGGGGTGCCCCGGGTGAAGACCAGGCACCGGCAGGACGTCGGTGCAAGCGTGGCCTGGCACCCAGGTCAGCAACAAGACCCGGGAGACCGCATGCACATCCTCAGCCCCACACCACCGGCCAGTCGGCGTACGCCGGCCCTGACCCGGCGTCGTCACGTGGACCTGATGCGAATGCGCAGCGCGGCGTGTACCGCCGCCTGAAGCGCTAGCTCGCTCTCCCTCCCGCCCCACCCACCACGCGACCTCTCGCGTCGATCATGAAGTTGTTGCCGCCCGACCGGCGTGTCGCGGCAACAACTTCATGATCGACGGGGTCGACGTATCCCCATTTGGAGATGGCTGTGCGATTCTCGTTTGGTTTGAAGGTATTTACTGCTGCTGCTGTTGCTTTGGGTGCTTTGAGTGCTTGCGGCAGCGGTGGTGGCGGCGGGTCGGCGGGCAACGCCGACAACCCGTACGGCCTGGCGCAGGCCGGCGTGCTGCGGGCCGGCACGCTGACCGACGCCCCGCCCAACGTGTATCTCAAGGACGGTAAGTTCACCGGCTTCGACAACGACCTGCTGACCGCCGTGGCCGGCAAGCTCGGCCTGAAGGTCGAGTTCGTCGGCACCGACTTCTCCGCGCTGCTGTCCCAGGTCAACAACCACAAGTTCGACGTCGGCAGCTCCTCGATCACCATCACCGAGGCGCGCAAGAAGACCGTCGACTTCGGCAACGGGTACGACTTCGGCTACTTCGGGCTGGACGTGCCGGCCGGCTCGCCGATCAGCGGGTTCGACCAGCTCACCGGCAAGCGTGTCGTGGTGGTGCAGGGCACCGTCCAGGACGACTACGCCACCGGCAAGCAGCTCGACCCGGTGCGCGTACCGGACTACAACGGCGCGATCAACCAGCTCAAGGCGGGCACGGCCGACGCCTGGATCGCCCCGGCGGAGATCGGCGAGAAGTCCGCCGCCGACAGCAGCGGCAAGATCACGGTGGCCGCCAAGCAGCTCAGCCCGGCGCCGACCGCGTACGCCGTCGCCAAGGGCAGCGACAAGCTGCGCGAGGCGCTGAACAAGGCCCTCGACGAGGTCATCGCCGACGGCACGTGGAGCCGGTTGCAGGCCCAGTACTACCCGGGCCGGCCGATCCCGGCCGACTTCAAGCCGGGCAGCGGCACGGTGGTGGCGCCGTCGGCGTCCGCGTCGGCCGCCTCCTGATCCGGTGACGAGCGAGCAGGGCGGTAGGAGAGGCGAACGATGGATCCGTTGAGCACCCTGTGGGAGACGTTCTTCGACATCGACGCGATGCGCGAGGCGCTGCCCGAGATGCTGACCGTCGGGCTGCCCAACACGCTGATCCTGGCGGTCTCCGCCGCCCTGCTCGGCACGGTGCTGGGTCTGCTGCTGGCCGTGGCCGGCATCTCCCGCAGCCGGTGGCTACGCTGGCCGGCGCGCGTCTACACCGACGTCTTCCGGGGGCTGCCGGCCGCGGCGACGATCCTGCTGATCGGCGTCGGGTTGGCGCCGCTGGGCATGCAGGTGTGGGGGCCGGACCCGTACCCGCTGGGCATCCTCGCGCTGTCGCTGATCGCCGCCGCGTACATCGGGGAGATCTTCCGCTCCGGCATCCAGTCCGTGGAGGCGGCCCAGTTGGAGGGCGCACGGGCGCTCGGCTTCTCCTGGGCCGACGCGATGCGGCTGGTGATCATCCCGCAGGGCATCCGGCGGGTGCTGCCCGCCTGGGTCAACCAGCTCATCGCGCTGATCAAGGACTCCAGCCTGGTGTACTTCCTCGGCCTGGTGGCCAGTCAGCGGGAGCTGTTCCGCATCGGGCAGGACTACGCGGCCACCACCGGAAACGAGTCCGCGCTGTTGCTGGCGGGCCTGTTCTACCTGGCCTTGACCGTCCCGCTGACTCACCTCGTCAACTGGATCGACCGGCGGCTGCGTGAGGGCCGGACCACCGTCGCGCCGGACGAGGAAGACGAGCCCACGCTCACCTCGGCCACCGAAGGAGACCGGCGATGACCACCGCCACGACCACCTCGGTCAGCCTGCGGGCACACGGCATCCACCTCGCCTTCGGCGCGAACCGCGTGCTGCGCGGCGTCGACCTGAACGTGCCGCGCGGCGCGACGGCCTGCGTGATCGGCCCGTCCGGTTCGGGCAAGTCCACCCTGCTGCGGACGCTCAATCGCCTCATCGAGCCCGATCGCGGCGACGTGCTGCTGGACGACCGCAGCGTGCTCCGGGACGACCCGGATGCGCTGCGCCAGCGGGTGGGCATGGTGTTCCAGCAGTTCAACCTCTTCCCGCACATGAGCGTGCTGCGCAACATCACGCTGGCGCTGCGCCGGCTGCGCAAGCTCGGCCAGGACGAGGCGGTCCAGGTCGCCCGCGCGCAGTTGGAGCTGGTGGGGCTCGCCGGCAAGGCCGACGCCCGACCCTCGCAGCTCTCCGGCGGTCAGCAGCAGCGGGTGGCGATCGCCCGGGCCCTGGCGCTGCGGCCCGAGGTGATGCTCTTCGACGAGGCCACCTCGGCGCTCGACCCGGAGCTGGTCAAGGGGGTGCTCGGGGTGATGGCCGACCTGTCCGCCGCCGGGATGACCATGGTGGTGGTTACCCACGAGATGGGCTTCGCCCGGCAGGTCGCGGACACCGTGGCCTTCATGGACCGGGGTGTCGTGCTGGAGGCCGGTCCGCCGGAGCAGATCTTCGAGGGGGCCGACCATCCCCGGCTGCGTCGCTTCCTCGCCCAGGTGCTCTGAGGGGGCGGCGTCAGCCGGCCTGCAGGCGCAGGTGCGTGGCGAACGCCTTCAGGTCGCCGAGCAGCTCCAGGATGGCGTTGCGGTAGGCGACCGACGCCCACAGGTGGAGTTCCTCGTCGTCCAGCCCGCCGAACGCGTGCGACAGCGCCTTGCGGCGACGCCGGTCGAGCACCTTGTGCGGGCGCGCAAGGAGGTCGCCCTCGCGCCGCAACGCCTGGAGGTAGGCGGCCACCGCCTCCTGGTAGTGCCGCCCGGCGACCCGCTCCAACAGGGTGAACTCGAAGACGTTCAACGCCGCCTCGGAATCCCAGTACGCGCTGTCGCGCACCGGCGCGCTCGCCACGTGCCGACCCATGGCGTGCCGGGCCTCGTAGAGCAGCAGCACACCCCGGCCGGTGGTGCTCAACGGCCGGCGCGGCGCCGGCAGCCGCAGCGTCCGCACCGGCGCGGCGGCGGTCAGGTCCACCGCGCCGGCGTACGTCGGCATGCGCTGCGTCGTCGGGGCCGGGTCGGGCAGCAGGCAGGCCAACTCCTGGTAGGGCACCGGACCGCCGGAGGGCAGGGCACGTACCGTCGCCGCGTGCAGCTCGCCCAGCGGCCGGTCGTCCGGGGCACGATCCGGCGCCACGGTGAGCACGAGACCGTTGGCACCGGGCACCGGCACGCCCAGCACGCAGGAGTTACGCAGGAACGCCCAGGTCGCCGCCGCCTCGCGGATGCCGCTCGCCACGGCCTGCGCGTCCGCGCGCCAGTCCTGGGCCATCCGTAGCCGCCGCACCAGGTCGGCGGCCGCCGCGCCGTCGTCCGGGTACAGCTCCCGCACGGCCCTGGGCAGCGACTCGAGGCGCAGCGCCAACGGGTCGCCGGCGCGGGCGGGCGCGGCGTGCCTCGGGCAGTCGGCGTCGGAGCGCGGGTCACCGTCGACCGCGTGGCAGTCGCCCAGCCAGCTCGCCCCGGGTTGTCCTGCTGGACGGGCGAACGCCAGGTGGGGCAACCGGCCGGTACGCAGGACCGTCTCGTACTGCGGCCGGGCACGCCCGGCCCGCAGCACGTCCAGCGGCAGCACGGGCGCGAGCGTCGCCACCGCGGCGAGGACGACGCAGTGCGGACAGGCGTCGAGGACCCGGTAGCGCCGGAGGTGGTCCACCCCGGGCTGTTCCCACTGGACGCCGACGACGGCATCCTGCTGCGCCATGAGGTAGAGGAACTGGGTGGCGACACGCTCCCGGGTGACCGAGGCCACCTCGTCGAGGAACTGCCGCTCGGTGACCACCTGCGGCTCGGCCGCGCTCGCCCCGGTGGTCATGGGCACCCCCTCACCGACCGAGCGCATCGACGAACGCCGAAACAGCCTCCACCGTACCCGCCGATGCGCGGCCCGCACGCCCCGATCGCGGGCCACGGCGGTGTCACCAATACGTCAGGGATCGGCGCCGGACCCGCTCAGTCGTTGGGTCCACGTCCCAGCAGCCGGATCTCCTCGTTGTCCAGCGCCGACTGGAGCTCCAGGAGCACCAGGTCGTCGATCTCCCGGCTGTCGCGCAGCCGGGTCAACTCCCGTCGCTTGTGGGCGAGGACGCCGAGGCGCAGCCGGCGTTCCAGTCGGCGTTCCTCCGCGGTACGTCCGCCGGTCTCGTCGATGTCGGCCAGGTGACGCTGGTACTCGGCCCGCAGCCGGCCTACGGCCTCGTCCTCGGCCCCGACCTCGGCGGCGACCCCGGGCAGGGCGTCCAGGCCGGCCTGGGTGGCGCGCCGGCGGGCGTGCCGGGCCTCGTCGACGCGCTCGGGGTCGCCGGGCAGCCGCGCCCAGCGCACCACCAACGGCAGGGTGGTGCCCTGCACCAGCATGATCAGGACGATCACCAGCGCCGTGACGAAGATGATCAGATCTCGCTCGACGACCGGCCGCCCGGTGACCGTCATCGTCGGGACGGCCAGCGCGGCGGCGAGCGACACCGCGCCCCGGAAACCGGACCAGCCCGCGACCGTGCCGACCCGCCAGCTCGGAACACTGCGTTCCTGCTCGGCCATCCGACGACGTCGCAGTCTCGCCGACTGTGCCGTCAGGAAGATGAAGCCCAACCGGGTCGCGACGACGACGAGCGTGACCGCGAGCACGATCAGTACGGCCCTCTGCGGCGAGGTGCTGACGATCCCGCGCACCGCCCGGGGGATCTGGGTGCCGAGCAGCACGAACAGGCCACCGTTGATCAGGAACGTGGACAGGTCCCAGAACGCGTACGCCAGCACCCGGGAGCGGGCACGGATCACCCGTGGGCCGGCGTACGCGAGCACCAGACCGGCGACCACCACGGCCAGCACACCGCTCGCGTGCACCGTGTCGGCGAGCAGGAACGCGGCGAACGGCGTCAGCACGCTCAGCGCGCCCTCGCGCAGCGGATCGTCGAGTCGCTTGCGGATCAACACCACGACGGCCCCCACCAGCAGGCCGGCGACCACCCCGCCGAGGCTGGCCCCCACGAACTCCTCGCCGATGCCCAGCGCCCCCGGCCTCGCGCTCTCGGTGAGCAGGCCCACGGTCACCGCGAAGACCACCAGGGCCGTGCCGTCGTTGATCAGGCTCTCCGCGTGCAGGGTGGTGAGGAGTTTGCGGGGCAGCCGCTTGGCCAGGCCGGTGACCGCGGCGGCGTCGGTCGGCGCGAGGACCGCGCCCAACACCCAGGCCGCCGCCGGATTGACGCCGAACGCCTGCGCGGTGAACGAGACCGTGACCATGGTCAGCACCACGAGCACCACGGCGAGCAGCCCGATCACCGGCAGATTGGCGCGGATCTCGCGGAGGCTGATGGTCAGGCTCTCCCGGTAGAGGATCGCCGGCAGGAAGATCAGGAGCACCAGGTCCGGTTCCAGGACCACGTCGGACAGCGGCGGCGCGAGCCCGAGCAGCACCCCGAACCCGATGAGCAGCACCGGCGGCGCGACCCGGTACCGGCCGCCGAGCGTGGTGCCGATCAGGACGGTGGCGCCCAGCACCACGATCAGGACGAGCACCTGCACGGCGTACCCCCCTCGATCGCCCGGCCGACGGCGGAGGCCGGTGGTTCCATCTGACCGCACGCCGGTGACCTGTTCCAGGGGAACCGGGCAAGTCGCCGCCCGCACGGGCACGCACCCAGGTCGCGTCGGCAGCGTGGCGTAGATCAGGTCTGGCCCTCGGCACGGCGGACACGAGGAGTTGGATATCCGACACTGAATGTAACGAGCGGCCGAAGGGCGGGCGGGCTACCGCAGGCGGCCCGGCAGCACTCCTGCAAACCGCCTGACCTGCGGAAATGTGACGTTACACCAGGTGGACGCCAACCGGTCAACGGTGATACACAGGCAGATATCGGCGACCAACGACGGCACGTCGGTCCCCTCTCTCGACCAATCGACCGTTCCCTACCGCCCCGGCTGAAGGACTGGTGCCATCCGGCAGCAGTCCGCACGTCACCCTCACCGGGCACCGACCACGGTCGCTGGCGGATGCGGGGGTCTTCGACCAGGGAGTCGCCGTGAGGTATCTGCGTATCCGGTCCCGCCACCAGCCGTACGAGGTCGCTGTCCTGACCACGGCACCCCTCTGCGGCATCATGCTGATGGTGCTCGATGTCCGACCGACCTCCATCCAGACGTCCATGCCGGCGCCCGTCCAGGCCGCCTGGGAGGTCGGTCTGATCGCGGTGGGCGTGTGCGGGCTGCTGGGCATCCTGTGGCCCGGACGGCTCTCCACCGGGCTCGGCATCGAGCTCGCGTCGGTCCTGGTGCTCGGCACGATCACCGGCATGTACGCGGTGGCCCTGTTGGCGCTGTGGAGTCAGCAGTCGCTGGTCGCCGCGTCGTTCGTCGTGGCGGTGGCGGTCGGATCGCTGTGGCGGGCCGCGCAACTCGCCGTCGACCTACGCCGCCTCGTCCGCGCATGTGAATGTCTGAGCTACGAAGAACTACAGGGAAGTGCCCCGTGAACACCTCGCCGGCCCCTGCCGCGCCACACTGGGTGCAGGTTGCACTCAGTGTGTTCGGCATCCTCGGCGGTTCGACCGGTCTCGCCGCGATCGCCACCGTGCTGGTGCAGCGGGGGAAGTTCAAGGCCGACGCCGCCGACACCCTCACCGAGGCCGCCCTCACCCTGGTGCAACCGCTCCAGAGCCGGATCACCGAGCTGGAGGGCGAGGCGCTGCACGCCCGCTCCGAGCTGGGGACACTGCGCGAGCAGGTCAACCAGTTGCAGTTCGTCGTCCGGGTGCTGACCCGCACGTTGGACCGGTGGCGGGCGGCGATCCGCGCGCCGGACGCCACCCTGCGCAAGGTACGCGCAGTGGTGGCGGAGTCCGACCGGCCCGAGTAGCACGCGCTCTGTTCACGTCGCTTCGCAGTCGCGGAGCCGGCCGACGAGGTCGCGTACGGCCGCCCGGAACGCGGGGTCGGCCTCACCCGGGTGGTGCCCGCGCAACGGCGGAGGCCTGCGCTCGCCGGGCGTCGGCAGCAGGCCGTCCGGATCCCGCAGCCGTCGGTCGACGTGACCGCCGGGGTCGACGGGGTCCGGCGCAGGATCGCCGGGTCGGTGCGCAGCGAAGATCCAGCCGCCGACCGGGTCGGTGTCCCGCCACAGGTTGACCCACCGCCAGCCGACCCGCTCCCCCACCTGACGCAACGTCGTGTTGTCGAGGTAGGCGGGAAAGAGCCGGGCGTAGAGGCGGTCCAGTGGGGAGCCGTAGGTCAGCAGCGCGACCCGTCTCCGCGCGGCCGGCGGCAGCCGCAGCACCGCGAGCGCCAGCAGCGCCGAGCCGTGACTGTGCCCGCACAGCAGGACGCCGGCGTGCCGCTCGGCCAGCTGGCCGATCCGGTCGGCCAGCTCCGGTACCGCCCGGTCGGCATAGCTCGGCGGCGCGAACGGGTGGGCGGCCCGGGGCCAGAAGGTACCCAGGTCCCACAGAATTCCGACGTGCCGGCGGAACCACGCCGTGCGGTACGCGAAGAGGCCGCCGGACAACAGCGCGAGAGCCACGGCGGCGACGAGGTAGGTGCCCCCCGCCAGGCCCATTTCGACCGCGCCGGGCGGCAGGCCGAGAACGCCCCCGGCCACCTCGTCCGGTTCGCGCCCGAACTGCCCGAGCAGATTCGTGGCCAGCCCGACCAGGGCGAGCACCGCGTAGGTGACGGCCAGCAGGCCCAGCCACTCGGTGAACCGCGCACGGGCCACGGCCTTCGTGACCTGCCGCGACCGCACGATCGCCTCCGGCGGCGGCGCGGGGAAGTCACGGGCGGTGATCGTCGCCGCCGCGCGGCGGCGACGTCGCCGCGACAGGAGGGTCAGCGCGGCGCCCAACAGTGCCGCCACGACCACGTGCAGGAAAAAGGCCAGCACCGTCCAGCGGTACGGCAGCGGCGGGCCGCCGTCACCGCGGTATCCGCCCAGCAGTACCCCGCTCTGGTAGACCAGGCCGGAGACGAGCGCGCCGGCCAGGCCGACCGCGATGGCAGCGATGACCGCCGCGCCCGCTCCCCCCGGCAGCGCCCGGCGACCGTTGCCGCGACCCCGCCGCCACAACACCAGCCCACTGAGCAGGACCAGCAACACCATCTGACCGAACAGGGTGCCGCCCGCGACCCCGTTGTAGCCGGGGAGCCCGGTCGACCGCGGCCAGGACCGCTCGGCGCTGACGACGACGAGGGTCGCCACGGTGAGTCCGGCCGCCACCACGGCCGTGGCGCGGGCGGTCACGGTCGCCGTCCGCGCGGTCGCGGCCCGGTCGATCAGGCCGGGTACGGCGAGCAGAGAAACACAGGCCACCAGGACCGCCGCGCTGGACGTCAGCAGCAGGTTCGTTTCGACCGTCGCGTCGCCCGCCCGTCGGGCCGTGAGCAGCAGCAGATCGAGTACGCCGAGCGCGGCGGCGACATGGATCGCCCGTAACCGCTCCACCAGCGGCTCCACGGCCCACAGCGGGTTGCCGGCCGGTCGGGGACGGCGGGTCCCGAGCAGTCGCAGGAGCCCCACGGCGGCTATCGGCAGCAACGTCAGCGCGGCCAGCCGCTGGCCGACGGGTCGGTCGTCCAGCCCGAACAGCGTGTCGAAGGGCGCCCGACAGGGTGTCGCGCCGAGACACCGCCAGGCGAGCAGGTCGAGGGCGACCCCGGCGATGGACACCACGTACACCAGGGTGAGGTTGAGCGCGAGGAGCCGGCACAGGACGGTGACCCAGGCGGCACGCCTGCCGGTGGGTCGCATCCACACCGCCGCGTTGCTGAGCATGAACGGCAGCAGCAGGACCATGGAGATCGTCCGGCCCACCGTGCCCGAGGGCAGGTCACCCCAGCGGTACGCCTCGAGCGTCAACCCGTCGGGGCCCTCGCGGTCCGTCCCCTGCGGTCGGTAGAAGCCGCCCCGGTCGTCACCGGCGACCTGGCGCGCTCCCGCGGAGCCCAGGACGACCGAGGGCTCCGCCCCCGAGACGCCGTGCACCCGCAGCTCCACCACGTCGGCGCGTCGCGGTGGGGCATCGTGTCGCGGTGCTGGCATCGGCATCCCCGGCCGGTTACCCGGGTCGCCGGGGATCGGGCGCGCCGTCCCGCATGGCCCTGCCGGCGTAGCGCCGGAGGCCGGGCATCCCGTCGACGAGCACGATCAGCACCAGCACCCCGGCCACGACCGCGCTGTTGGCGACGTGCGGAAGCCGCTGGGTCGCGAACCCGCACACGATGAGGGCCGGCACACCGAACAGGCGTGCCCACGGTCGGCTGCCGTCGACCACCCACGCGAGCAGGATCCGGGCGGTCAGGAACAGCGCCGGGCCGACGATACCCAGAGCCAGTTGCGCCGTCTCCTCGGTACGGGGGTCCTCGATCGTCATCTCCATGGCCACGGAGGTGGCCAGGACGCCGGCGATCATGAGCAGGTGCAGGTAACCGGCCAGTAGCGCCAGCTTGCTGCCGGGCGGACCGGCCGCCATGATGCTCGCGCCCAGCCGTGAGCCGGCCGGCACCAGGTAGAGCCGGGCGAGGGCCACCGCGGTGACGAACGCCAGGGCGAAGGCCAGCGTGCTCTCGACGTGCAGGCCGGCCTCGCTGTAGGCGATGCCGGCGAACAGGATCAGCTCACCCAACGCGATGATGAAGATCTGCTGGTACCGCTCCGACAGATGATCACCGTTGACCTGGAGGTCCGGCCACGAGCTGCGGCCGAGCCACGGGAACGGCCAGCGCAGCCGGGCCAGGGAGTACTCCAGCACCAGGGCGGCGGTCCAGAGCACCTGCCGGGCCGGGGCGATGGCCGCGCCGACCAGCCACATCGCACCGGAGATCGCGAACCAGATCGCCACCCGCAGGCTCCGCAGTTGCAGCGGATGCCCGCGCAGCGCCGGGATCAGCAGGGCGCCCCGACCGACGTGGATCGCCACGTAGGCGCCGGCGAACAACGCGGCGTGCGCGCCGAACGCGGTGGGCACGGCCGCGGCCATCAGCAGCCCGCCGAACATCACCCAGAGCAGGAGTACGACGATCAGCGGCGCCCGGGGGTCGAACCAGTCCGCCGACCACGCGGTCACGAACCACACCCACCAGATCGCCGCCAGCATCACCATGACCTGGAAGCCACCGTTGAGGCTGGGGTCGTCGACCACCGCCCGGGACAGCCGGGTCAACGCGAAGATGAAGGCCAGGTCGAAGAAGAGCTCCAGGAACGAGGTCCGGCGGGGGTTCTCCCGCTTCTGGAGCAGCCGTCCGGGAAGCCCGTTCGCCATCGCCCCCCTTCCCGGACGCCGCCTGCCGTCCCAGTCGTACCATCCGCGGCGACCGGCTCGGGCGGGTTCCGCCGAGGCGGGCCCGAGGTCAGCGGGCGATAAGGTCCGCCGCCACGTTCCACAGGCGCTCGGCGTTGCCCGGGTCGACGGCGTACGCCGCCACGCCGCTGTAGTCGGCGGGCCGCTCGGTCCGGACCGGGGCCTCGGCGCAGTCCTCGAAGTAGCGACCGCCCACGCCTTCGAGCAGCGGGGACGCGGCGAGCAGCACCGAGGTGGCAGCGCCCTGCTGCGGGCTCTTCTGCCGCTCCTTCGGCGTCCGCAGCCCGCCGGTGTGTTTCTGCAGCCCGGTGGCGATCGCGCCCGGGTTCAGGGCGTTGGCGTGGATGCCCTCGCCGGCCCAGCGACGGTCGGCCTCGACGGCGAGCAGCGCCTCGGCGCTCTTGGACTGCCCGTACGCCGACAGCGGGTCGTACGGCCGGAACGCGAAGTGCAGGTCGTCGAAGATCACCGGGGAGAAGAGGTTGCCGCTGGAACTGACCGACACGACCCGGGCGCCGCCGGCGGCGGCGGCGAGAGCGTCGTGCAGGCCGACGGTCAACGCGTAGTGCCCCATGAAGTTGGTGGCGAACTGCATCTCCCAGCCCTCGGCCGTGCGCTCCAACTCGGGCAGAGCCATGATCCCGGCATTGTTGATCAGAATGTGCAGCGGCCCGTCCCAGCCGGCGACGAACCGGCGTACCGAATCCTGGTTGGCCACATCCAGCTCGCGGACCGTGACCCGCTCCGCGCCGACACTGGCCGCGATGTCCCGGGCGGCCTGCTCGCCGGCCGGGACGCGACGCACCGCGAGCACCACCTCGGCGCCGACGGCGGCCAGCGCGCGGGCGGTCTCGATGCCGATGCCGGCGGCGCCCCCGGTGATGACGGCCCGCTTGCCGGTCAGGTCGACTCCGGCCAGCACCTCGTCGGCGGTCGAGGCGAAACCGAATGGCGTGGTGATTCGCTCGGTCATCTCTGTCCCATCTCTCGATCACGCGTACGGAACCCACTGTCACCCGACCGGACGGCGATATCCGGGTTACCGGTTTTCCTGGTAGTGGCAGGACCAGGCTGGACGGCGGCGGCCGCTCCTACGATGGGCTGGTGAGCACGGCCGGCCCGCTGGGCGAGTACCTGCGTGCCCGGCGCGAGCTGGTCGGGCCGGGTGACGTCGGTCTGCCGGCACACGGCCGCCGACGGGTGCCGGGCCTCCGACGCGAGGAGCTGGCCCTGCTCGCCGGCATCAGCGCCGACTACTACCTGCGGTTGGAGCAGGGCCGGGACCGCAATCCGTCGGCCCAGGTGCTCGAAGCGCTGGCGCGGGCGCTGCTGCTGGACACCGAGGCCACCGCGCACCTGCGCCGCCTCGGCGGACACGCCCCGGCCGGCCGCGCGGCACGACGCCCGGAGCGGGTACCGGTGGGCATCCGGCAGTTGGTGGGTTCGTGGGCGGAGACGCCCGCCTTCGTGCACGGGCGGCACCTGGACGTCCTCTTCGCCAACCCGATGGCGACCGCGCTGACACCGATCTACCGGGTCGGGGTGAACCTGCTGCGCGAGGTCTTCCTGGGCCAGCGCGCGTCGGCGCTCTACCCGGCCCCGCAGGCGGTCGCCGCCAGCGCGGTAGCCGGCCTGCGCGCGCAGGTGGGGGCGGAGATGGACGATCCACGGCTCACCGAGCTGGTCGACGAGTTGACGGCCGGCAGCGAGCTGTTCCGGCGGCTGTGGGCGCGCCACGACGTCACCGTCCGCGCCGGAGGCGGGCTGCGGATGCTCCACCATCCGCAGGTGGGCGATCTGGAGCTGCGCTACGAGAAGCTGACCATCAGCGGCACGACCCAGTCGCTGGTCGTCTACCACGCCGAGCCGGGCAGCACGTCCGCCCGTTCCCTCGCCCGGCTCGCCGCCGCCGTCCGCGCGCCGGAGTCGGACGGGTAACACCGGACGTCGCGGCTACCGCCTGGCCGCCCGCTCGGCGACCACCACCGAGATGCCGTCGAGGACGCGTTGCAGGCCGAATTCGAAGGCGTACTCCGGGCCGTAGGCGGCGCCGTGCTGCTGGCCGGCAGCGGTGCCGACGCGCGACGCGGTCGGGTAGCTGTCGGGGTTCAGGAACGTCTCCAGCCAGGGCGCGTGCGACTGCCACCACTGGCCGTCGGTCATCCCGGTCTCCCGTTCCAGGTCGACCACCTCGGAGGCGGCGCGCGCGGAACTCTTCACGTGCCCGAGCACGAGGGTGAGCACCGCGTCCATCTCGACGTCGGTCAGCCCGATGTCGGCGACCGCGCCGAGTTCGTGGTCGTACTTGGCCATCAGGTGCGGCCCGAGCACCGGACGGGTGGTCTCGGCCCGCACCATCCACCGGTGCCGCTGGTAGAGCGCCAGGTTGTCCCGGGCGATCCGTTCCAGCCGGGCCCGCCAGTCACCCTCGACGGCGGAGCGCGGCATCTCGCCGTACGCGGTGTCGATCATGACGTCGACGAGTTCGGCCTTGCCCGGCACGTACGTGTAGACCGACATGGTGCCCACGCCCAGCGCCTCGGCGACCCGACGCATGGTCAACGCGTCGAGGCCCTCGGCGTCGGCGATGTCGATGGCGGCCCGGACGATCCGGTCGACGGTGAGCCCCTGCCCGGCGCCGCGGCTGGTCGGTTCCCGGGTGCGCCAGAGGATTGCCAGGCTGCGTGCCGGGTCCGCGGTCGGCTTGCGCTCAGTCGCCATGGTCCGGCCATCCTAACAACGCGGGCGTACGCGGTACGCCGGCCGGCCGACGCCGGCGAGGCCCACGAGCGGTCCCACGAATTGGGCGTACGGGAGGTCAGAGTCCTTCGCGAGTGTCGGACAGCCGGGGTCCGGCGGCGGCCGGCACGAGGTGTCGTACCTCCGGGACGTGGTCGGTCAGCTCCCGGACCCGCGCCTCGGCCTCGCGGTCCTCGCCGGTCAACCGGCCACCGTGCTGGCGCAGGTGCTCGTCCCACGACGGCACCAGGTACACCTCGACGAACCGGTCCGTCGTCTCGGCCGACCGGAACAGCCCCCAGCGCATCGCGCCGGTGCGCTGCCGGGCGCCGCGTACCACGTCCATGGCCGCGAGGAACGGCTCCATGCGCTCCGGCCGGACGGTGTACTCCACAGTCACCAGCACCGGTCCCACCGCCGGGTCCGGCTCGTGCGCCAGGTGCAGTTGCGGCCAGTAGGTCGCCGGTTCACGGTTCACCGAGCGCAGGTCCGGCAGCGGCCAGATCCGGCTCGTGACGGTCCCGACGAACATCAACGCCGCCGCCGCGAGGTAGGCGAGGACCAGCCCGCCCATGTCGGCCACCAGACCCCACGCCAGGGCGCCGACGGCCTGCCCGCCGGCGAAACACACCTGGTAGACGGCCAGCCCTCGGGCCCGTACCCAACTCGGCAGGAAGAGCTGCATCTCGGCATTGATGTTGGCCAGCACCGTCACCCAGGCCACCCCGGCCGGCAGCAGGGCGAGGAGCACCAGCGGCACCACCCGTACCGTGCCGAGGACCGCCAACGCGCCGGTGAACAGCGCGCCCGCGATCAGCAGGAGCTGATTGGCAGACAGCCGGGCACGGATCACGGCCAGCAGCACACCGCCCGCGATGGCACCCACCCCGAGGGCCGCCAGCAGCAGCCCGTACCCGCCGGAGCTCAGCCCGAGCCGCCGGGCCGCCACGAGTGGCAGCAGCGCCCACAGCGCGCTGGCCGGGATCACGAAGACCAACGCGCGGCGCAGCAGTCGGCGCACGATCGGCGAGTGGCGTACGTAGCGGCTACCGGCCCGCAGCGCGGCGGCGAACCGCTCGGGCACCTCGACGGCGCGGGCGGTGCCCGGCCGCCACCGCCACAGCGCGGCCGCGAAGACGGCGAACGCCACCGCGTTGAGCCCGAAGACCGGGGCGACGCCGATCCGGGCGATCAGGACACCCGCCACCGCCGGCCCCACCGCCCGGGCAACGTTCACGCTGATCGAGCCGAGCGCGGACGCCGACCGCAACTGCTCCTGCGGCACCAGCTCGGGAATCACCGCCGACCAGGCCGGCAGGGTGAGCGCCTGCCCGACCCCGAACGCGAAGGTGAGGGTGAGCAGCAGGGCCGGCGGCATCCGGTCGGTCAGGGTGAGCAGGGTCAACGCCAGCGCCACCGCCACCAGGAACAGCTGCACGGCGATCAACAGGTGCCGGCGGTCGAAGCTGTCGGCCAGCACCCCGGCGGGCAGCGCCAGCAGCAGGATCGGCAGCAGGCTGGCGGTCTGCACCAGCGCGACGAGCGTGGAGGCGTTGGAGTGGTGGATCAGCAGCCACTGCGCGCCGACGGTCTGCATCCAGGTGCCGATGTTGGCGGCGAGCAGGGCCAGCCACAGGTTGCGGTAGACGGCGCCGCGCAGGGGCGCCCACGCGGAGGCTGGACGGTCACCCGCTCCGGCTGCCGCCGTCACCACCGCCCGTCCGCGCGCAACACGCGCTCACCGGAGACGTAGAGGTCGTCGGGTTGCAGCAGCAGCAGCCGGACGACCTCGGTGGCGACCTGCTCGGGCAGGGCGTACACCTCGTCGAGGAACTCCGCGCCGACGCGTTCCTGGAGACGGGTCGGCATCGGCCCGGGATGCAGCTGCATCACCTTGACCCGGTTGTTGTGCTGGGCCTCGGCCAGCGAGTCGACGAGGCTGCTCCCGTAGCTCTTGGTCGCCCGGTAGACCGGGATGCCCGGCCGGGGCGCCGCCAGCGCCATCGCGCCGACGTACACGATGTTGCCGTAGCCCTGCCGGTGCAGGTGTTCCAGCGCCTCCCGCAGCAGGTACGTCGTGCCCAGCACGTTGATGTCCACGGCCCGCCGGATGTGCTCCACGGGCAGGTCCCCGAGGTCACCGCCCGCCCACATCGACGCGCACGCCGCGACCCCGTCGACGGTGCCGTAGCGCCCCACCACCTCGGCGAACGCGTCCCGGACCTGCTCGTAGGAGGAGACGTCGCAGACCGCGCCGTCGCACCCCAGCTCGTTGGTCGTCGCGGCGACCTCGTCCGGCACGTTGCCGAACACCACCACGCGGTGCTCGTCGAGCAGCAGCCGGGCCACCGCGAGGCCCAGTCCGCTGGTACCGCCGACCACCACGAAGGTTCTGGCACCCATGTCGCTCCCGCCGCCGCCATCAGAGCCACACGGATCGCGTGACGGCGCGTTCTTCCCGTTTCCGGACCCCGCACACCCGTTCGGCCGGTAGTGCTGGGCATACCCCGAAGAGGGGATCTGGACGGCTGGGGCGGCCCCTGGCCGGCGATTAGCGTCTGCGGCATGACCTCGGAACACCCCCGTCACCTGGCCGCGACCCTGCGAAGGCGCGACTGGCTGATCTCCGCCTGGCCCTGGCGCGCGCTCGCCTACCTGGTCACCACCGTGCCGGTCGCCGGCGTGCTCACCGTCGGGCTGCTCGTGATCGGCGCGCCCCTGCTGGCCGCCGCCAACGCGCTGCGGCAGCACGGCAGGCCCCCCGAGATACCGCTGATGCTGTTCCTGGCGGTCGGCAGCCTCACCCTGGTGGCCCTCGCGCCGCTCGCGAGCGTCCCGGTCGCCGCCGTCGAACGGTGGAGGATCGGCCTCGTGGACGGGCGCCCGCTGCCCGCGTCGCCGTGGCCGGGCCTGGTCGCCCGCTACCGCAGCGCGGCAAGCTGGCGGGAGGTCGCGTACCTGTTCTGGCTGGGCGGTGCCGTGCCCGTCGCGTACTGGACGTTCCTGGTGCTGGTGCTGTTGGACCTCGGGATGGTCACCAGCCCCTGGCTGGCCGGTGCCGCCGATCCGGTGGTGATCTGGCGTCCGATCGAGAGCACCGGTCAAGCCGTCCCGTACGCGATCGTCGGTGTGCTGCTGATCCCGGTGCTCTGCTACGCGGCGGGACTGCTCGCCGCCGCACAGGCCGCCGTCGCCCGGTGGGCGTTGGCCAGCCCGGTCGACGCGGCGGCGCTGCGCGAGGTCGCCCGCTCCCGGACGCGGCTGGTCGGCGCGTACGAAGCGGAACGGCGGCGCATCGAACGGGACCTGCACGACGGCGCGCAGCCCCGGCTGACCAGCCTCACCCTTCAACTGGGCCTGGCCCGGCTGGACGTACCCGAGGACTCCCCCGCCGCCCGGCCCCTCGCCGTGGCGCACGACCAGGCGCGGGGTCTGATGGCGATGCTGCGGCAGTTGGTGCACGGCATCCGGCCGCAGAGCCTCACCGACCTCGGCCTCGCCGGCGCCGTACGCGAGGTGGCCGACGCGTCGCCCGTACCGGTCGCGGTGCACGCGGACGTCGACGGGGACCTGCCGGAGATCGTCGAGACCACCGCGTACTTCGTGGTGTCCGAGGCGCTGGGCAACGTGGCCCGGCACTCCGGAGCGACCCGCGCCGAGGTACGCCTGACGCGGGCCGGCGGCGACCTCGTCGTCGAGGTGTCCGACGACGGGCACGGCGGCGCCGACCCGGCCCGGGGCACCGGGCTGACCGGCCTCGCCGACCGGGTCGCCGCCGCCGACGGCCGGTTGCTGCTGGCCAGCCCTCCCGGCGGGCCTACCCTGGTCCGCGTGGAGCTGCCATGTCGCCGGTGACCCGGGTGGTGCTCGCCGAGGACGAGGTGCTGCTGCGCGAGGGCCTGGTCGCGCTGCTGACCCGCTTCGAGTTCGAGGTGTGCGCGGCCGTCGGCTCCGCGCCCGAGCTGCTGGAGGCGGCCCGCGCGCACGAGCCCGACCTGGTGCTGACCGACATCCGGATGCCACCCGGCCGGCGTGACGACGGGCTACGCGCCGCCGTCGCGCTCCGCGCCGAGCGGCCCGACCTGCCGGTGGTGGTGCTCAGTCAGTTCGTGCAGACCGGATACGCGGCGGCACTGCTGGACAGCGGCGACGGCCGGCGGGTCGGCTACCTGCTCAAGGACCGGGTGGCCGAGGTGACCGAGTTCGTCGACACGCTGCGCCGGGTCACCGGCGGCGGCACCGCCATCGACCCCGACGTGGTCCGGCAACTGCTGCACCGGCCCCGCGACCCGCTCGCCGCGCTCTCCGCCCGCGAACGGGAGGTGCTGGCGCTGCTGGCCGAGGGCCGCTCCAACGCCTCCATCGCCGCCCGGCTGCACGTCACCGAGGCCGCCGTCGGCAAGCACGTCGGCAACATCCTGCTGAAGCTCGACCTGCCACCCAGCGACGACACCAACCGGCGGGTCCTCGCCGTGCTCACCTATCTACGCGCCGACCCGGTGGGCTGACCAGCGCCGGGCCCGGCCCGGGTCCGGGTCGGGCGCGGCGTAGATTCGACCACCGGCACCGCCGCCGAACCGGGCGCGGGCCAGGAGAAAGGGGTACGGCATGGCGGAGGCGCTGCGGGTCGGTCTGCTGGGGTACGGACTGGCGGGTCGGGTCTTCCACGCTCCGCTGATCGCCGCGACGCCCGGGCTGCGGCTGGACGCCATCGTGACGCGCGATCCCCAGCGGCGCGAGCAGGCCCACCAGCACTTCCCGGACGCCCGCCTGGTCGACGACGCCGACGAGTTGTGGCGTACACCCGACGCTCTGGACCTGGTAGTGGTCGCGACGCCGAACCGGCAGCACGTGCCGATGGCGCGGGCGGCGCTCGCCGCCGGCCTGCCGGTCGTCGTCGACAAGCCCCTGGCGCCCACCGCCGCCGACGCCCGGGCGCTCGTCGAGGAAGCTGAGCGGCGGGGCGTGCCGCTGACGGTGTTCCAGAACCGCCGCTGGGACGGCGACTTCCTGACCGCCCGCGCGCTCGTGGAGAGCGGTGAGCTGGGGCGGGTGCTGCGGTTCGAGTCCCGCTTCGAGCGGTTCCGCCCGACGATCAAGCCGGGTTGGCGGGAGCTCGCCGGGGTGGATGAGGCCGGCGGCGCCCTGTTCGACCTGGGCGCGCACCTCGTCGACCAGGCCGTGCAGCTCTTCGGCACGGTTGAGCGGGTCTACGCCGAGGTCGACCGCCGCCGCGCCGGCGCCGAGGTCGACGACGACGCCTTCGTGGCGTTGACCCACACCAACGGCGTGCGCTCGCACCTCTGGATGGGAGCGATCACCGCGCAGCTCGGCCCCCGGCTGCGGGTGCTCGGCGACCGCGCCGGCTACACGACCTACGGACTGGACGTACAGGAGGCCGCGCTGCACGACGGCGGCCGACCGGACCAGCCGGGCTGGGGCGAGGTCCCGCCGGAGCGGTACGGCCTCCTCGGCGTCGACGGTGACCTGCGCCCGACTCCGACGCTGCCGGGCGCGTATCAGAGCTTCTACGCCCAGGTGGCGGCCTCGCTGCGCGACGGTACGCCGATGCCGGTGGACCCGCGCGACTCGGCCGCCACGGTCGAGCTGATCGAGCTGGCGCACCGGTCGGCGGCCGAGGGCGTGGTGCTGCCGGTCCCGGCCGCCTGAGGCCGCCGACCCTTGGGCCCCAGACAGCGCCCGATGGTTGCGAGGCCGGACGACCTCACCAGGTCAGGCCCCCGCCCTCGACCGCGACAAGAGGCGCTTCCTTGCCGTAGCGGTCGATGAGCAGTTCACGCACCTTCTTCACATCGTTCGTGCCGACCCGTACCACGCCGTTCACCGGATCGGTGCCGACGGAGTTCAGCCTGACCCCCTGTCGACTCCAGTACGCGGAGTCGTCGCTCACCCGAGTCGACCAGTCCTCGAGTTCCTTCGCCGAGTAGGGAGCGTCTCTCACCTCGACGCAATCGTGGGAAAATGCCGCGCGTATCCACGAGTCGAAGGCCGGCGATGACTTGCGATAGACCTGGACCCGAGGCCCGGAGTCCTGGAGCGCCGAGTCCGCGTACACGTCGGCGAAATGCTCCTCGGCGTACGACGCGATCCGCTGCGCCACCTCGGTGGCGGTGCCCGCGTCCTCAGTCCCCGGGTCGGTCGCGGAGCCAGACGGGCCGGTGCGGCAACCATCGGTTGTCAGGGGAGCACCGGACGTCGGCGTCGTCGGACCAACCGTGCCGGCCGGCATGTCGCTCGACACAGAAGGGGCCGTTCCGAGGCTGCGGAGTGCGGGGATGCCGGCGATCAGCGACACGGCGGCCACCGCGGCCGTGGCACCAGCGACCACCCAGGCCCGATGGTGCGCGGCTCGGCGCCGGACCGAAGCGATCCGGTCAGGTGGCGGCGCAAGGTCCGGTGCTACGTCCGTAAGCAGGTGTCGCAGTCTGTCTTCGTTCACGAGTCAACTCCGGTCGGGCTGTACGTACTGAGTCGCGGGTCCCTGCGGAGAGCGGCCATCGCACGAGCCGATTGCACTTTGACCGTGCCCACTGAGCAGTTGAGGATGGCTGCTGTCTCGGCGACGGACAGATCCTCCAGGTACCGCAGCGTCACGATGGCTCGCTGCTGTCGGGTCAGTCTCCCCAATGCGGCCCGCACTGCCTCCCGCCTGGAAATCAGTGTCGTCAGGTCGGCCTCGTACACCTGCTCAGGGAGCCTGGCGCTCGGCAGTTCGCCATGCCACCTCCGACGCCACCACGACACGTACGTGGTGTACAGAATCCGTCGGACGTACGCCTCGGGACTACTCGCGTTCGTGACCTGACTCCAGCGTCGCCATGCCTTGGACAGGCTGCTCTGGAGCAGATCCTCGGCGCGACCGTCGTCGCCGGTGAGCATCCACGCCGACCTCAGAAGACCCGGCGAGTAGGTGCTCACAAACGTTGCGAAGTCATCTTCGCGGTCACGACCTGCCATCTGTCTCTCCCACACCCCTTAGACGCCGTGGCCCCCGCCCCAGGTAAACAGACAGCATCCGTCAGTCCATCGGTGACGCGTACCGACGTGGTGGCGCTCATCCACTCTCCGCCGTTCGGCAAGGTGGGGCCGCCGAGAAGCTCGGCGGCCCCACACTGCCCACACTGCCCGCGCTGGCCTGTCAGCCCAACATGGCGATCAGGTCACCGGGTAGGCGCCGAGATCAGCGCCAATCGTGTTCCAGTCCTGGTAGAAGATGGTGTTCGCATTTCCTGACGGACTCCCACTGAGGATTCCCTTGGCGCGGACACCACTGCCGTTGAGCGAGAACAACGGCGCCCCGCTGTCACCCGGGGCTCCGCCGGCTCGCCCATCGACCTGGACGGTCTTGGACATGCTGTGCATGTTGTAGCAGTCACCGTCCGAGTCGCAGGCGTTGACCGTGTAACTGCCCGACTGGCTCTTCAGGCCACAGATGGTCCCGCTGGTGGAACCCGACTGGCACAGCAACTCATTCGTCACCTGGTTCCCGTAGCTGTTGACCACCTTGGTGGTGCTGGTGGTCGCGCTGCCGTCGAAGATCAACCGGCTGCCGCGGGCGTTGAGGAGCATGATGTCCTTGTCCCAGTTTTCCTGGTAGATCCCGCCGACCCGCTCGCCGACATAGTCGTAGGCGATCTCATTCGTGCCGCAATGGGCGGCAGTGAGGACGTAGGTTTGGCCACCCTTCTGGACACCGAAACCGGAGGTGCAGTGCTTATTACCCGTCGGGGTGTTCCTGAATATGAGGTACGTGCCACCGTTCCAGGCCGACGTGTCATCCCTGCGCTTGCAGGCGCCGCTACACGCGAAGTTTTCGATGGTTGAGTCAGCAGTGCTGACCAGCAGCGGCACACCGACGTCGAGGTCGGACAGCTGACGCTCGGTGGCGAGTTGAGCCCGAGCGCCCTTTGCGGCAGCTTTCGCCTTCACCTTCTCGGCGACGGCTGGCGGCATCTTCACGACATCGAGTCCGCTGCCATCCGAACGGATGACGATTTCCTGTATGTCACCACCGTTCGCGGGGTTGATTGCGGCATCAATCCTGGCGGCGGCCGCCTCCAACTCCACAAGGGAGTGCTTGGCGGGGCGGACCGTGACCGCGCCGACGGGTTGAGCCGCCTCCACCGCCCGCCGCATGCCCGGGGTGAGCCCCCCCTTCCAGTACAGTGCGACGCCGTCGCCCTCGAAACCCATGCTCATGTAACCCGATGACGCCGACTTGTCGACCTCGGACTGCAGGAGCTCGATCGCGGGCTGAAGTGCCTCCTGCTGCCGCATGACACGAAGGGTCTCGGGCGTCAGGAAGGCAGCCCCCGCAACACTGCCTTCCATCCGAGCCTCTTGGTCAGGGCTTGCCGCGGCCACTCCATTTGTCGTACCGGAGATGATGATCGTCGCCACTGCGGCAATGGCAACAACGGCACGAGCTCGTCTGCTTGATCGAGGTGCGGCAGTGACGCCCCATTCATTGATCTTGTTCAATTCACGGCCTCCGTTGTCAAGGACAAGTTGACCCTCCGGCCGGGAAGGATTGATAAAGCGTAGCGTCGATTTTCGGCAGCCGTGATCCCGAAGGTCATTTCATGACATCCCGGTGCATTACCAAATGGACTACGCAAGGTCGGCCGAGGCGCTGAGTAAAGCATTCGACACAGCCGTGATCACGTCTGATGGGTAGCGCTCATACGCCACGATCGTCAAAGACGACTTCGCGGGTCCTGCCGTCGAGGACGAGGCACTGCGCGACTTTGGCGGAAAGGTGATAACCGGTGGTGTGGTCTTGGCCAGAATCGCCGAAACACCACCCGCACGTACGCCGTTGCCGGTGACCCGGGGTTGCAGTGCTAGTCGGGGGACTGCTCGGTGGGATCGTCGTCCGGCACGCGGGCGTCCTCGTCGGTCATCGCGTCTTCCGATGGAGCGGCGAGGTTGGCGAGCAGGCGCTCGGCTTCTCGGAGTTCCTCGTCGAGCCGGGGATTCTCCTCAGCGGGGTCCTGCGACATGGCGACCTCCATCGGGCGCGGACCGCCTCCGTGTACCCGACCTACGGCGGGGAATGCGCCCATGGGACCCGGCGGCCGGGCTTGATCACTTGATGTTCACCAGCTCCAAGAAGTCCTCGCCGAACTGGTGAACATCAAGTGATCAAGGACTACGCAGGCTCGAGGCGCGGGAAACCGGACGGACGCACTTTGGCGGGCGGTACCGGCGACGGCGAGTCGAGCATCGGGTCGGACCGGCGAGCGCGTCAGGCTGGAGCCAGAAGCGTCGCCGGCCCGACCCGGTGCCGGATCAGCGCTGCTTCAGCTCGCGCCAGGACGGGTGCGTACCGCGCCAGGCGTCGGCGAGGATGGTCGCCGAGGCCCGGCTGGGGCACTGCTGCACCCGCTCACGGCCCGACGCCCCACCGATCTGGGCGCGGACCTCCCAACCCTGCCCGTCAGTACGGATGTACACGTCCCGGCGCCCGCGCGGGGTCGTGTCACCGTTCCACCAGTGTTCCTCCACCTTCATTCGCCGACCGTATAGCAATTTTCGCGCCGGGGGTACGGCGCAGGTGAGCACGTACAGGGGCAAGGGTCGCAATCCGGGCGCACTTCCACCTGTGTGGGCGACGGGGAGGAACCGCATCGGCGACTCCTCCCCGTCCTGAGCCGTGGATCAGGCCCTCGTCACATACCGCTCAACACGCCCGCCAGGGTGCTGGCCAACTTGTCCTGCCCAGAAGGGCTGGGGTGCGGCGACCCACCCTCCGCAGTGATCTGGATGTCACCCGGAGTGAACGGCGGCGGGAACGCCACCCGTACGGCCGGGTCGAACGGGACGCCCATCTGGATGGCCCAGTTGAGGTCGCTGATCACGCCCCGCACGGTGCCCACCCAGAGTGGGTCGATCAGCGGCGACAGCATCGACACCGGCTGCGGCGGTATGTAGGACAGCAGGGCCGCCGGCAGGTACGCCTTGAGCTGCATCCAGGCGTACTGCCCGATGTCGATGTTGGCCGGGGTGATGTCGTAGTAGAGCATCCACACCACCTTGTCGGCGCCCGCCGCCAACAGGGAGTTGACGATGAAGGTGGCGTCGGCGGTGACACCCGCGTACTGGCTCGGACCGTCGTAGCGGGGCACCTGCACGTTGATGTAGTAGTCCTCACCCACCGGCAGGTCGATCCAGAAGTTGCAGCCGCCGCCGTTGGTGATGATCCCGCCCTTGCCACCGACGGCCGCCCACTCGAAGCGGATCAGGCCGTACGGGTCCAGGGTCTCCGCCGCGAACTCGTAGGCCCGGCACTGCGCCAGCCGGGACAGCACCGTCGTCCAGTTGGTGTTGTTCACGCCGCCGGTCGTGACGTGGTACGCGTCGTGCTTGTCGCTCTTCGCCTTGGCGATGCGGGCCGTGGCGAGACCGAGCGGACTGGCGACCCGGGCCCACGCGTTGCCGCAGGCGTCGGGGCCGGCCCGGCCGGCGATGATGTCACCGGTGCCGTACCCGGTCCGGGCGTAGTTGTCGTAGTCGACGATGCTGCCGTTCATGTCGAAGTAGCGCCGGGCGTAGCTGTAGACCCCGTTGTTGCCGGGCATCATGCGGTCGTCGAATGAGGTGTTCGGGCAGCCGGGTCCCATGATCCCGAAGCCGAACTGGTGGTGCGACGAGCTGATCGAGTCGCCCGTGACGGTCAGCACGGTGTCGTCCTCGACGGTCTGCACCTCGCGGCAGCGGATGCGGTCCTTGTTGGCGTCCACGAGGGTGGGGTTGCCGTTGACCTGCGGGCAGCCGGTCGGCGGCGGGGGTGGCGGCGACCCCGGGCCGCCGGTGGGCCAGGGCGGCCCGTCGGTCGGGTCGGTCGGGTTGCTGGGCGACGACGAGCCGCTGGGTGAGGCGCTGCTCGACGGTGAGGAACTACCGGACGGCGACGCGCTGCCGGACGGGGAGGAACTGCCCGACGGAGACGCGCTACCCGACGGTGAGGAGCTACCCGAGGGCGATGCGCTGCCGGACGGGGAGGAACTGCCCGACGGGGATGCGCTGCCCGACGGGGACGAGCTACCCGACGGCGACGCGCTCCCCGAGGGCGAGGAGCTACCCGACGGAGACGCACTGCCCGACGGAGAGGAGCTACCCGACGGCGACGCGCTGCCCGAGGGCGACGTGCTCCCCGAGGGGCACGGCGAACCGCTGGGCGACGACGTGGGCGAACCGCTGGGCGAGGCCGGGGAGGTGGGTGCGGTCGCGGTCGCGGCGGGGGCACGCTGGGCGACCGCCTCAGCCGTCACCGGCGGCCGGGTCTGCCGGGTCGGCGAGGCCGACGTCGAGGCCGATGCCGAACCGGTCGGGGTCGGGCAGTCGTCGGCTGCCGCCCGGTTCTGGGTACGGATCTGCGCGAGCCGCGCCTCGACCTCCGCCGGGAGCTTCCCGCCCGGCTTGACGCACGGGTCGAGCAGCCAGGTCGTACCCTCCAACTCGCGGGTGCAGGGCGCCGCGTCGTACGACTCGGCGGCGGGGGCGGCGCTCGCCGGGGTGGGTGCGGCGCCCCCGGCAGTCGGGGCGGCCACGGCGGTGAGCGTGGCCACCGCCAGCGCCATCCCGGCGGCGAAGAAAATGTTCTGGAACGACCTGGTGGGTCGTGGTCCTGGTGGTCCGCTTGGATCCAACTGGCTCATTGCCGTCCTCCAGGGACTGAGTGCACCGGTAGGTTGTTACCGCACGGTAGGGAGGCGCGCGGTAACCCGGTAGATCAGTCGGCCTTACCTACTGTCGAGCGGGGATCGCTCGCGGTGACCCTCTCCCGTACGCCCGGACGCCTCGTGGCCGAGCACGACGGCCAGCTCGCGGCGGTTACGGACGCCGAGTTTCGTGAAGACCCGGGCCAGGTTGTTGTTGACGGTGTTGACCGACAACCCGAGCCGGTCGGCGATGCTGCGGCTGGACAGGGCGACCGCGAGCAGCGCGACGTCCCGTTCGCGGCGGGTCAGCGTCGCCTGCTCGACGCCCGGGGCGGTCGCGGCGAGCAGCGGTGTGCGCACGCCCCGACAGGCCTCGGCCAGCGTCGCGGCCCGCTGCGCCACCGCCAGTCGAGGTCGACCCCGTCGGGCGTATGCCCGGGCGGCGACGCCGACCGCCTCGGCGGCGAGCAGGGTGTGCCCCCGGGCGACGAAGTCGTCCGCGGCTGCCTCCAGGGCCGGCCCGTCGTCGTGGAGCAGACCGTCGGCCGCCCCGGCGAGGGTCGACGTCAACCCGCCGAGCTGGTCGGCGAGGGCGCGCAGCCGTTCCCGGACCGGCTCCGGGGCACCGAGGCGCGCGCACTCGTACAGCGCCACCGCCTCGATGGTGGGCTGCTCGCTGCCGCGGGCGAGGTCGGCCGCGTGCCGGGCGGTACGGATCGCCGCGGTGAGGTCCCCCTCGGCGACCTGCACCCAGGCGCGGTTCAGCTCCACCCAGGCGTGGAAGATCCGGTTGGCGGTGCGCTCGCGGGCGTCCGCGGCGGCCAGCCAGCGCCGCGCGCCGGGCAGGTCGCCGGCGAGGGCCCGCACGCCCGCCAGCTCGGCCCAGTACGTCCGTACCAGGTGGTACTGGTCGTTCTCCTCGACCAGGGCGATGGCCTCGCGCAGGTCGGCCTCGGCGGAGTCGAGCTGCCCCTGCGCCTTGCCGATGATCCCGCGGAACCCGGCCCACACGGCGACCATCCCCCGCGCGTCGCTGGCGACCGCCGCGCGGTAGCCCTCGTCGGCCAGCTCGACGGCCTCGGCGAGCTCGCCGGCGGCGTACCGGGCGTAGCAGAGCCCCAGCCCGACCTGAGCCTCGTTCCACGGCAGGTGCTCGGGCGCGGCGGCGAGCACCGCCCGGCCCCGCCGCGCCAGCTCGGCCGCGAGCCCGAGCCGGCCGAGCATGCCCGCCGCCGAGGCCGCGCCCATGGTCGCCCAGCTTGCCGCGCGTACGCCGGTGTCGGAGCGGGCGAGCACGGCCTGGCCGACCGCCAACGCCGCCTCGCACCGGCCGTCGTAGAACAGCACCCAGGACCGGGTGGCCTCGGCCAGGTCGTGGCCGGGCGAGCCCTCCGGCACCATCCGCAGCGTCTCGTGCGCCTCGTCGATCCGGTCCAGACCCCAGTAGAGCAGCCCGGCACGGGTGATCGCCCAGATGGCGAGCCGCTTGCTGCCCGCGGGCGGGGCCGGCGGGAGCATGTCGAACGCCTCCTGGCTGCGCGCCTGGTACTGCAACACCCGGGCCAGCAGCCACTGCGCCTCCCAGCCCTGCCCGACGTCGTACGCCGTGCGGGCCAGCCGCTCGGCCAGGTCGATGTCGAACCGGTCGATCGCCTGGCGGGCGGCGGCGAGCGCGATACCCGGATGCCGGACGCTGCCGGAGCGCAGTTGCCACACACCGGCGACCAGCGCGTCGTCGCGGCGGCGCAGCGGCATGCTCGCCAGCACGTCGGCGAGTTGCCCGAACACCGTCCGGGAACGGCTGGCGGGCATGCTGGCGCGCAGCGCCTCGCCGTAGAGCGGATGGGCCATCCGCAGGGCCGTACGCGCGCCGGAGCGCTCCGCGACCACCATGCCGCTGCGCTCGGCGGCCTCGATGGCGGCCGGGTCGACGAACCGTTCCAGCAGGGCCAGGGAGAGTGGTTCGCCGCAGGCGACCACCTCCAGCACCTGCCGGGCCGCCGGTTCGAGGGCGCGCAGCCGAGCGCTGACCAGCTCGGCCAGCCGAGGGCTGCCGGACGCGGTGCCGCGCCAGCGCCAGACGCCTCGCACCTCGTGCAGGCCGCCGGTCTCCATCGCGTCGGCGAGCAGTTCCCGCAGCAGCAGCGGGTTGCCGTCGGCGAGCTGCCGCAGCCGGCGGCGGCTGAGCGCGTCGAGCGGACCCGGCGCGGCCTCGTCGAGCAGGTGGTCCACGGCGGTGGACGGCAGCGGACGCACCTCCAGTCGCCGGCCGGAGCCCGTCCACAGTGAGGTGAGGGCGTCGGAGAGTGGTTCGCCCGCGCGGACCGTCGCCACCGCCACCGCCAGACCGTGCACGGCGAGCTGGTGCAGCAGCCCGGCGGACGGTTCGTCGAGCAGGTGCGCGTCGTCGATGCCGATCATGACCGTGCGTCCGGCGCTGCGCCGGGCGAAGTCGCGCTCCACCGTGACGACCAGCCCCATCGGGTCGGCGTGCGGCCGGGTCGGCGCGGGGATGAGGTGCGAGACCGCCCCGAACGGGATCGAGCGGGCCGCGCCGGTCGCCGACACCCAGTGGCACTCCACACCGCTGTCAGCGGCGCGCCCCAACGCCTCGCGCAGCAACCGCGTCTTGCCCACGCCCGCCTCGCCCACCAGCACCAGGCCGGGCACCCGTGCCGCCACGACGTCCTCGATGGTCTTCAGCTCGACGTCGCGGCCGACGAGTGTCCATTCCCCACGTCCCGGCATGACGACCCTCACCTCGCCCTCGGGGCAGCCCTGCCGTCCACCCTATGGGCAGTCCCGACAGTTCCGCTCGACGGCGGTCGATGCGGTCAGGACGAGGTGGTGAGCAGGTAGTCGTCCGCCTCCGGGCTCCACCGCAGGTCGACCGCGCCGCTGGTGGCGGCTGCCTTGCAGAACTGCAGGAAGCTGCGGTAGCCGAGCTTCTTCTCGCTGAAGTCGGGCCGGACCCGGCGGAGCTGGTTCTTCAGGCCGGAGAGGGCCACCGGGTTGCCGGCGCTGCCCAGGTCGCCCACCACGCCCCGGAGCAGGCCGAACGCCACCTCCCGGTCGCCGTGTTCGGGCAGGGACACCTCGGGGTCGCCCTTGGCGGGCCCCTCGGCCAGGTCGACCACGTTCTGCTCGGCGAGGTGGCGCAGCAGCTCGCCGAAGGTACGGAAGCCGTAGTCGGACTCGCTGAAGGTCGGGTCCTTGCGCAGCAGGGTGCGCTTGAGTCGGGAGGCGGTCACCTCGCCGCTCGCGCTGCCCTGCAACCCGGCCACCGTCTGGGCGACCTGCACGGCGAGCGTGTCCACGTCCCGGCCGGGCTCCTCCCCCGCCGGCTGCTCCTCGGGCTCCCGCTGCTGCTCTGGCTCGGTCGGCCGCTGTTCGGGGCCGGTCTGCCGGGCCGGGCGAGCGTGCCGGGCGCGTACGGGCGGGATGTCCACGCCCTCCAGCCGGTCGTAGTACAGGAACTCGTCGCAGGCCGGTGGCAGCAACGCCGACGTGGAGCCCTCCACCCCGACGCCGATGACCCGCTTGTTGAGTTCGCGGAGCTTGTGGACGAGCGGCGTGAAGTCGCTGTCGCCGCTACAGATGACGAAGGTGGAGATGTAGTCGCGTTCGAAGGCCAGCTCGATCGCGTCGACGGCCATCTTGATGTCGGCGGCGTTCTTACGGGACGCGCCCATCCGCTGGGGGATCTCGATCAGCTCCACGTGGGACCGGGTGAGCATCCGGCGATCCTCGTCGAAGTACGACCAGTCGGCGTACGCCCGGCGCACCACGACCCGTCCGCGCTCGGCCAACGCGTCGGCGATCGGCCGGAAGTCGAAGGCCGCGCCGCCACGGTGGTCGCGGGCCCCCAGCGCCAGGTTCTCGTAGTCGAGGAAGAGGGCGATCCGATCTTCGTGCTCCACGCGGGCCAGCGTACGCCCGCACCGGCTCAGGGGGGCGCAGACGAGGCGCGACACCCCCGCCGTCCTTTCGTCCAATTCTTGCGGCTTTGCAGTCGTCTCTTTTCGTTCCCTGATTGATGTCTTGCAGGAGACTGCGGGGTGCTGCATCATGACGCTCAATGTCGGGCGTCGGGGGCGCCGGGCGGACCTCCACCACCACCCACCCAGGAGGGTCACCGATGTCTCGCAGCACCCTGCCGACGCGCGGACGCCCGGGCCGCCGCCCGGTCGCCACCGCCGTCGCGCTCGCGACCGGCCTCGCCGTGCTGGTCGCCGGACCCACCGTGGCCGCCGCCGGCCCGGCCGGGTCGACCGGCACGCAGCCGGTCGTCACCCGGGCGGCGCTCGACCCGGCCCTTGTCGCCGGGCGCGGAGCCGACGTCGACTTCGTCGAACAGGAGGCCGAGAACGCCCGCACCAACGGCGAGATCATCGGCCCGGACCGGTCCGCCTACACCCTGCCCTCCGAGGCGTCCGGCCGTCGCGCCGTCCGACTCACCCCGGGCGAGTACGTCGAGTTCGTCCTGCCCAGCGCCGCGAACGGCATCACCGTGCGGTACAGCATCCCGGACGCGCCCGCCGGCGGTGGGATCACCGCGCCGCTGACGGTCGCCGTCAACGGCAAGCACGTCCGCACCATGACGTTGACCTCGCAGTACTCGTGGCTCTACAACCAGTACCCGTTCACCAACGACCCGCAGGCCGGCCTGCTGCACCCGGACTGGTGGATCACCGAGTGCCAGTGCGTGCCGTCGGCCACCACGCCGTTTCCGAGCATCGACAAGCCGTTCCGGCCCACCCACTTCTACGACGAGCAGCGACTGCTGCTCGGGCGCACCTATCGGGCCGGCGACAAGGTACGGCTCACCGCTCCGGCCGGCACGGCCGCCGCCTGGACGGTCATCGACCTGCTCGACTCCGAACTGGTCGCGCCGCCACGCGTACGGCTGCTCGCGGCGAACGTCCTCGCGTTCGGGGCCGACCCCACCGGTCGACGGGACTCCGCCGACGCGATCGACAGGGCCATCGCCTTCGCCCGGCGCGCGCACCTGAAGGTGTACATCCCGCCGGGCACCTACCAGGTCAACCGGCACATCATCGTCGACGACGTGACGATCGAGGGCGCCGGTAACTGGCACACCATCATCAAGGGCCGCGAGGTCGCCCTGCCGACCCCGGCGCCGGACGGCTCGGTGCACACCGGCGTCGGGTTCTACGGCCGCGACGCCGCCGACGGTGGCAGCCGCAACGTGCACCTGTCCGGCTTCGCCATCGAGGGCGACGTGCGGGAGCGCATCGACACCGACCAGGTCAACGCGATCGGCGGCGCGATGAGCGACTCCACCATCGACGGGCTGCACCTGCGGCACACGAAGGCGGGCCTCTGGTTCGACGGGCCGATGCGCAACGTCCGGGTCACCAACACCATCGTCGTCGACCAGATCGCCGACGCGCTCAACTTCCACACCGGCGTGACCGACTCCCTCGTCGCGCACACCTTCGTCCGCAACACCGGCGACGACGGCCTGGCGATGTGGTCGGAGAAGACGTCCAACGCCCGCAACACCTTCGACCACAACACGGTGCAGTCGCCGACGCTCGCCAACGGCATCGCCATCTACGGCGGCACCGACACGACCGTCTCGAACAACCTCGTCGCCGACCCGGTCCGCGAGGGCAGCGGCCTGCACGCCGGCGCCCGCTTCGGCGCGGAGCCGTTCGCCGGGTACCTGCGGTTCACCGGCAACACCACGGCCCGCGCCGGCACCTACGACCTGAACTGGAACATCGGGCTCGGCGCCATCTGGATGTTCGCGCTGGACCGCAGCATCGACGCGAACGTCGAGGTGACCGGCGACGCGTACCTGGACAGCACCTACAACGCGATCATGCTGGTCAGCGACTGGCCGGTGAAGGACCTCTACTCGATCACCAACGTGCGCTTCCGCGACATCCGCGTCGACGGCACCGGCACGTCGGTGGTCAGCGCCCGTACGGCCGGGTCGGCCTCGTTCGCCAACGTGGACGCCCGCAACGTGGGCGCGGTCGGCGTCAACAACTGCGGGTCGTTCCACTTCACCCCGGCCGGCTCGGAGTTCACGCTCACCGACCTGGGCGGCAACGACGGCGGCTGGCTCGCCCCGTGGCTTCTGCCCAACACGATCACCTGCGACGACCGGCCGCCGGTCTCACCGCCACCGCCTCCGGCACAGTGGTGAACGCGGTGGGCGGCCCGGTCGACCGGGCCGCCCACCGCCGTCTAACGCGTGCGGACGTAGGCCAGCGGCACGGTCGTCGGCTGCCCGTCCCAGGAACCGCGCAGGATGGCGCCGCGGGCGTCGCTCGCCTCGGCGACCGGTCGGCGGACGACGACCAACTCCACCGTGTCGGTGACGATGACGGTGTCGTCCTCGTCGACGACCCGCCGGACGACGCCGACCTCCGGTACGTCCCCGCCGCCACCGTCGACGTCGATCGTCACCGTCGGCGGTCGCACCTCACGTCGACCGTCGACCTCGAAGTACTGCTCGGCCTGACCCACGCCACTGAGGACGGCGTGGGTCAGCGCCGCCGCGTACACCGGGTCGGCGCAGGCGTCGTACACCCAGCGGCGGCCGAGCGCCGAGTGCTCCGTCGTGCCGACCAGCCACTCGTCGGCGTCGTCGAGCGGCGCGGCGCGGTAGGTCAACGGGACCTGGTGGACCGGCCCGTCGGCGGCGGCGACCAGGATCGTCTCCACGCCGACCTCGCCGTCCGGGTCGTCGAAGCGGTACGCCCCCCGGCTCACCACCTCCACGCCGGCCGGCCCCCGGTACCAGGGTCGGTCGGGCAGCCACGTCGTCAGCAGTTCGAGCTTCGTGGGGCGCAGGGTCGCCCGGTGCAGCAGTGCCATACGTCAGGAGCCTAGTCAGAACCCCTCGCACGGGTTGCCGCCCACCGTGCACCCCTCCGGCTCCCGGGCCTTGGGTCGGCTGTCGCGGACGTCGAAACGGATCGTCCGCGACCCGCCGGCCGGCACGGCCGCGCCGGTGAAGGTGAGCACCTGCCCGTCCCGGGACCAGTCCGCCCCTTCGACGTCGTCAACGCTGCTTCCCTCGGCCAGGGTCACCACCAGGACCCACTGCTCGACGGGAGCGGGCCCCGGGTTGTCGACCACCACCTCCCCCGTGTAGCCGAACAGCCGGCTGGAGTCGGTGTCGTAGCGCGCCACCAGCGGGGGCGGGGGCGGAGGCCCGGTGGGAGTGGGCGTGGGCGACGGCTTCGCCGACGGGGTACGCGTCGGGCGGGTACCGCTCGTGGGTGTGGTTGTCCGCGACGGGCGCGCGGACGGCGTGGCCCTGGGTTGCGTGGTCGGTGCCGCCGCCACGGCGCTCGGCTGCGGTGGCGTCGCTGTCGGCGACGAGGTGGGCGCGGCCACCGGGCGCGACCCGTCCGGCAGCGTCAGCCACGCCACCGCCCCCGCCGCCAGCAGCGCGCCGACGAGGCCGACGACGACCGTGCGCCGACGACGCGGGACCGGGCCGGTCGCCGCGATCACCGGGAGTTCGGTGGTCAGCCCGGCCTCGCCGCGGCTCAGGTCGACCTGCTGGAACGCGAGCCAGTCCAGAATGGCCGGCAGGCGCACGGTGAGCGCCTGCCGCAACTGCTGTTCGCGGGCGTCGCGCTGCTCGTCCGGCCAGGCGCCGTGGGTCGGCACCTCCCGCAGGGTCAGCCGGCTGCCCTCTCTGGTGGCGGTGAGGTCGCAGGTCAGCTCGGTGAGCCGGCCGGCCTCGTCGCAGCGCAACGCCAGCAGCTTCGGCACCCGCCGCTCGGTCACCTCGACCTCGACGTCGGCGTCGAAGCCGGGCAGGTCGGCCGTGTGCAGCAGCAGCCGGTCCGGTACACCCTCCACCATGTCCGCCTCGGCGAACCAGCGGCCGAGCAGCTCCCGATCCGTCAGTGCGAGCCAGACCCGGTCGGACGGGTGGGACAGGTCGACGTGCGCGCCGATCTCAATCACGGCGAGACTCTAACGGTTGGCCAGCAGGCTCTCGGCCCGGAGGCCGGCTCAGCCCCAGCGGCCCGCCCGCTCGGCGGCCGCCCTCAGCGCCACCAGGGCGGCAGCGCTCAGCTGGGCGACCAGTTCGGCCGCCGGCACGTCCCGGGCGAGTGGATGCGCCTGCCCCGCCCACAGGTTCGCCACCGAGGCATCGCCGTCGCGCCGGGCGGCGGCGAGCAGCGGACGGGTCAGGTGCAGCACCTGCGGGTAGCCGACCGGCGCCTGCGCGTCGTGCGTCCGCAGAAAGTCGTTGACCACGCCACGGGCCCGCTTGCCGGTGTACGCCCGCGTCAACGCGGTCGGCGCGACGCCGGCCACCGCCGCGCGGTGCAACGGCGAGCTGCCCGCCTCCGGGCAGCGCAGGAACGCCGTACCGACCTGCGCCGCGACCGCCCCGGCGGCCAGCGCCGCCGCCAGAGCGGGACCGTCGGCGATCCCGCCGGCCGCCACCAGCGGTCGGTCACATCCGGCGGCCAGCCGGAGCAGCGGCAGCAGCGCGTAGTCGTCGTCGTCCGGCATGCCGCCGCGGTGCCCGCCGGCCTCGGTGCCCTGCACGATGATGGCGTCGACGCCCAGGTCGGCGGCGGCGCCGGCGGCGTCCGGTCGGGTGACCGTGGCCCACACCTCGGTACCCCGCTCCCGCAACGCCGTCACCGCGGCCCGATCAGGCAGTCCGAACGCGAAGGACACGACCGGCACCGGGTCCGCGAGAAGGGCGGCCAGCTTCTCGGGGTACGCGTCGTCCCCGCCCACCGGATCGCCGAGCATCACCCCGAACTGCTCGGCCTGCGGGGCGAGCCGTCGCGCGTACGCCGAGACGGCGGCCTCGTCGACCCGCCCGTCACCGGGTAGGAAGACGTTGACCCCGAACGGCCGGTCGGTACGGGCGCGCACCGCGGCGATGTCGGCGACCAGCCGTCCGGTGTCGGTCATGCCGGCGGCCAGGAACCCGAGTCCGCCGACAGCGGAGACGGCCGACACGAGGTCCGGCGTGGACGGGCCGCCGGCCATCGGGGCGGCGACGATCGGGTGGCGCAGCGCGGACAGCACGGACATCCACCCATCCTCCCGCACCAGGCCGGTCGTCCCGGCTCGTCTCGCGGCACCCGCCCGACGCCGTCACCGGTCAGCGCCGCCGGTAGCTGACCCTTCAAGATCGCGCTGGATCCTTGTTGTAGTGGTGTCGGGCGGCGGGGATGCCACTACATCCAGGATCGAGCACGATCTTGACGGCGCGAGGGTCGAGCGCCGTCCCCGAGCCCGGACCGTGTCGGTGATACGTCGCGCGCCGACTTCCCGCATCGATCATCGAGTCAGCGTCGGTCGGTGTGCCGCCGCCACAGCAGTCCGGCCACGGCGAGCAGCGCCAGCAGCGTCCCGGCGCCGGCCGCCAGCGACCACACCTGAGCCCCACCGATACCGGCAGCCTGCGCCGCCGGGCTGGCGGCGGCCGACGGCGGAACCGCCGTGGTGGACTCGGCGGGATGACCGGCAGGGGCCGCCGTCGCGGGATACCGCAGGATCGTCGGACGGCTGCCGGCCGGCTGGTCGGCCGACTCCGAGACAGTGAGCAGCGAACGGCCGTCGCGGCTGTAGGTGATCGACTCGCCCTGCGGCTCGTCGGGCAACGGCGTGATCCGTGGGGTGCCTGACGTCAGCGCCGCGACCACGTCGCCGCCGGTCACGTCGTACTCGAACGCGTCGGCGTAGCTGCGCAGCGCCACCCGGCGGCCGTCCGGAGCGCTCGCCGCGCCGGTGACGACGCTCCGGCCGACGAACGAGAACGGATTGCTGGTCGTGGTGGGCGGCAGAACCACCTTGCCGACGGTTGCCAACGGCGTCGTTGCGCCGGCCTTCAGCGCGGTGGTCGGCCGGTAGAGGACGACCGCGCCGCTGCCACCCTTGGTGATGACCAGGGGTCGGCCGTCGGCGTCGACCAGCAGCGCCTCCGCGTCGTGTGGATTGTCCGGATACGTCATCCGGTACAGCACCGGCTCGTCCGCGCTCGGCGCGAGTCGCCACAGCGCGATCGTCTCGCGGTTGCGGTCGTTGTCGCCGATGTCGGCCACCCAGATGGTGCCGTCCCGGCCGATGGCCACGTCCTCGGTGTCGCGGGGCCGGGAGGGGTAACTGACGGTCCGCGCCACCGCGCAATTCTTGTCGAGGAAGAAGATCCGCCGGCGGGCCTCGTCGTCGGCGCCGTCGTTGACCACCACGTACCCGTCGTCGGTGGCGACCATCCCGGACAGCTCGTTCAGCCGCTTGTCGCGGATCTCGCACACCGGCTCGGCCGCCGTCGCCGCCCTCGCCGCACCCGCCGCCGGAGCCGCCGGTACGGCCCCGGCCATCGACGCCGTGCCCGCGAGGAGAGCCGCCACCGCTGTCGTGCGGACGCGCCGCCCCCGGGTCACCCACCCGCGTACCCGCATCGTCCGCCTCCTCGTCGCGGCCGGTGGCCCGGCCGTCCCGCCCATCCTGGCCGATCGGAGCCAGGGACGGCGACCAACCGCGCGGACCCGACGCATCCGCGTCCGTACGCCACGCCGGCCGCCCCGTGCGACGGGTGGTGGCACCACGCGTGAGGACGACTGCGGCGGGTAGGCAACGGCCCGGCGTCATGTCGACATCCGCCGGGCAGGAGGCTTCGATGAGCACATACCGGGATGAACAGGGCGAACCGATTCCTCCCCCCGAGGCGGACGCCGCCGAGCAGCGGCAGGACGCGTTCGACGTGGGACCGCCGGACCGGGTCTCCGGCGACGTGGACCCGGAGGCCTCCGAGGCCGACCTTGCCGAACAGGGCGCGCTGCCACCGGGCACCCTGGAGGAGGTGACCTCCCTGCCGGCCGACGCCAACCCGGCGGACGCCCTGGAGCAGCGTCAGGAGATCCCCGCCCGCGACGAGGGCCGCCGCACCTGATCGCGCCGGTCAGCCGGTGACGACCTGCCACAGCAGGAAGGCGTTGAGCGCGACGACCAGGATGGCTACCCCGGACGCGGCGGCCGTGGTCAGCGGGTGGTTGACGAGGTTGCCCATGAGGTCACGGCGACGGGTGAAGGCGACCACCGGGATCAGCGCGAACGGGATGCCGAAGCTCAGGATGACCTGTGACAGCACGAGGGCGCGAGTGGGGTCGAGGCCGATGGCGAGCACGGCCACGGCGGGCACCAACGTGACCAGCCGGCGCAGCAGCAGTGGCACCCGGCGGCGCAGGAAGCCCTGCATGATCACCTCACCGGCGTAGGTGCCGACGCTCGTGGAGGCGAGCCCGGAGACCAGCAGGGCGACGGCGAACCCGAAGGCGGCGGCCGTGCCGATGCTCTCGCCCAGGCCGGCGTGCACCCCCTCCAGGCTGTCGGCGCCCACCGGGCCGCCGCCCCGGAAGCTGGCCGCCGCGATCAGCAGCATGGCGAGGTTGACGGCGCCGGCCGCCGTGAGGGCGAGCAGCACGTCGGTGCGTTGGCCCCGGAAGAGGGTACGGCGCTCGGCGTCGTCGGTCGCGGGGATGCGGTCGCGGGTCAGCGCGGAGTGCACGTAGATGACGTGCGGCATGACCGTCGCCCCGAGGATGCCGGCGGCCAGCAGGACACTGTCGGTGCCTTGGAGCCGGGGCACCAGACCCGCCATGGCCGAGCCCGGGTCGGAGCCGGCGGCGAGCAGGTTGGCCGCGAAGGCCAGGACGATGACGCCCAGCAGCACGGCGACGGCGATCTCGAAGGCGCGGAACCCGCGCGAGCGCAGGGCGAGCACGACGAACGCGGCAGCGCCGATGATCAGCCCGCCGGGCAGCAGCGGGATTCCGAAGAGAAGGTAGAGGGCGACCGCTCCCCCGATGACCTCGGCCAGGTCGGTGGCCATCGCGACCAGCTCGGCCTGCACCCACATCATCCGGTTGAGCGGGCGGGGCAGGCGCTCGCGGCACAGCTCGGGCAGGCTGCGGCCGGTGGCCAGGCCCAGCTTGGCGGTGAGTGTCTGCACCAGCATGGCCATCAGGTTGGCCACCACCACGACCCAGACCAGCAGGTACCCGTAGCGGGCGCCGGCCGCCGAGTTGGTGGCGAAGTTGCCCGGGTCGACGTACGCCACGGCGGCGACGAACGCCGGGCCGAGCAGGATCAGCCGGCCGCGTACCCGGCCCCGGGCGCGGGCGATCTGCAGCGGCGTCGCCGTCGTCGCCCTGAGTTCGTTGGTGACCATCGAGCACCTCCCCGTCCGGGTACGGATCGCGTGCCAGTTCCCTTCCCGGGCGGCTGACCCGTCGGTGCCAGTCCGTGGCCCGGGGGTGCCACGGTCGCCTCGCGCTTGACAGGTGCCACCCCGTCCGACCAAGCTGTCTATTAGTCCTACTGTCGTAGGACAACAGGAAGGATCATCACGAGTGATCGAGTTCGTGCTGGACAGCCGGTCGAAGGTGAACACCTACATGCAGCTCGTGCAGCAGGTGAAGCAGGCGCTGCGGGTCGGTCTGCTCGCACCCGGCGATCAGCTGCCGAAGGTTCGGGACGTCGCCCAGTCACTGGCGATCAACCCGAACACGGTGCTGAAGGCGTACCGGGAGTTGGAGATCGAGGGTCTGGTCGGCGGCCGACCCGGGGTGGGCACGTTCGTCCAGCGCACCCTGGCCGGCGCGTCCCTGCCCAACCAGGCCGAGCTCCGTGACGACCTCGTGGCGTGGTTGCAGCGCGCGCGGGCCGCCGGCCTCACGGCCGAGGACGTCGTCGCCCTGGTGGAGACCACGCTGCGCGCCACCCTCACCGACGACACCCCACAGAAGGAACCCGCGTGAGCGGTACGAGAGGACAGAGGATGGAGATGGTCTTGGAGGCCGACCGGCTGGGCAAGCGGTACGGCAGAACGTGGGCGCTGCGGGACTGTTCGCTGCACCTTCCGGCCGGCCGGATCGCCGCGCTGGTCGGGCCCAACGGCGCGGGCAAGAGCACGCTGCTGCACCTCGCGGTCGGCCTGCACAAGCCCGACGCGGGTTCGGTACGGGTGTTCGGCAGGGCGCCGTACGGCGACACGGAAGGGCTGGCCGACATCGGGTTCGTCGCCCAGGACACACCGCTGTACCGGGACTTCACCGCCGCCGAGCTGGTCACCGCGGGCGGCAAGCTGAACCGGCGCTGGGACGCGGAACTGGCCCGTACCCGGCTGGCGCAGCTCGGCATTCCACCGGACCGGCCGGTCGGCAAGCTCTCCGGCGGGCAACGCGCCCAGGTGGCACTCGCTCTCGCACTGGCCAAGCAACCCCGGCTGCTGCTGCTCGACGAGCCGGTGGCCAGCCTCGATCCCCTCGCCCGCCGGGAGTTCCTCCAGTCGCTGATGGGCAGCGTCGCGGACTCGGGCACCACCGTTCTGCTCTCCTCGCACCTGCTGGCCGACCTGGAGCGGGTCTGCGACTACCTGATCGTGCTCAACGCGGCCCAGGTGCAGCTCACCGGCGCGGTCGACGACCTGGTAGCGGCGCACCGGCAGCTCGTCGGGCCACGCCACGACGGCGGCGCGATCGGCGGGGTCGCCCATCTGGTCCGGGCCAGCCACACCGATCGGCAGTCCACGTTGCTGGTCCGCACCGACGGACCGATCACCGATCCCGCGTGGACGGTCCGCGACGTCAGCCTGGAGGACGTCGTCCTGGCCTACCTGGCCGACGGCACCACCCGGACCAGTCACAGCGAGTGGGGGGTGGCGGCATGATCTGGCTGACCTGGCGACAACACCGCAAGCAGGCGCTCTACACCCTGCTGGGTTTCGCGGCGCTGGCCGCTCTGCTGGTCCCGATCGGCCTGTCGATGCGGAACACCTTCGCCGAGCTCGGGCTGGCCGACTGCGTGCGGCAGCTCGCCGACGCGAACGTGGCGGCGACGACCCGGGAGACCTGCGACGCGAGCTTCCACCGCTTCGGCAACCGGTACGGCAGCCTCAACCTGGTCGCCGTACTGCTGATCACGCTCCCGGCGCTGGTCGGCCTGTTCTGGGGGGCGCCGCTGGTCGCCCGCGAGGTGGAGCAGGGCACCCACCGGTTCGTGTGGACCCAGGGTGTCGGCCGGACCCGCTGGGCGCTGGTGAAGTTCGGGCTGGTGGGAGCGGGCGTCCTGGCCCTCGCGACGGCGTACGGGCTGGGCATGTCCTGGTGGGTGGACCCGCTCACGAAAGCCGCGTACGAGGGCCGGCTCGGCATGATCGTCTTCGACCTCCAGGGCATCGTTCCGATCGGTTACACGCTCTTCGCCGTGGCGCTCGGCGTCTTCGCCGGCACCGTCTGGAAGCGGATGCTGCCCGCCATGGGCATCACCCTCGCCGGGTTCATCGGCGTCCGGGCAGCGGTGGAGATCCTGGCCCGGCCGCACTACCAGCCGGCCAGGACCCAGACCTTCCCGATCGAGATGGAGGGACCGCCGGAGGTCAGCCGGGGAGACTGGATCCTCACCCAGGGTGTCCGGAACCCCGACGGGACGATGATCGCGGAGGACACCCGCATCCAGTGCCCGCCGGGCGGCAAGGGCCCGGACGGGCGGGCCTGCGGCGCCGAGCTGGGCCTCGATCCGGGCGCGTACAACTGGCAGCTCTACCAGCCGGCGGACCGGTTCTGGCTGTTCCAGACCATCGAGACGGGCATCTTCGTCGCCCTCGCCGTGCTCCTGCTCTATCTCGCGGTGCGCCGGGTCCGCCGCATCGCGTAGGCACCCGTCGGGTGCTCGTCGGGGCGCGGGGGCCCCGGCGAGCACCCGTCAGCGCAGACCCTCGACGGCCAGGGAGAGCCAGGACGCGAGGTCGTGCAGCTCGTCGCGCACCGCGCCGGTCACCGCCGGGGTGAAGGGCACGTCCTCGTGGACGGCGTGCACGGTGAGGGTGCCGCGCCGGCGGTCGGCCGTCGCGTCCACCTTTCCCACCAGCCGATCGTCGTGCAGGATCGGCAACGCGAAGTAGCCCCACCGCCGGCTGGCCTTCGGCTTGTACATCTCCAGCACGTACTCGTACTCGAAGAGGTCGGCGAGACGGACCCGGTCGTGCACCAGCCGGTCGAAGGGCGACAACAGCGCCGTACGCCCCGCGAAGGGCTGGCCGAGCGCCTCCGGGTCCACCCGCCAGACGCCCGGGACGCCCTCGATGACCGCCGGCTCACCGGCGTCGCCGACCTCCGCCGGCTCACCCGGGACGGCAGTCGCCCTCTCCCGCGCGATACCCAGGGCGCGTAGCCGCCGCTCGTCGCGCAGTCGGCGCGCCTGCTCCAGCGGCACGACGGGTACGCCGGCCGGGTAGACCCGCTCGGCCACGTCCCACCGGCGCTGCCGGCCCTGTCGGCCGGCGACCGCGATCTCGCCGCGCAGGACCAGGAACTCCAGCATCTGGGTGACGTTGCGGTTGTTGGTCCAGCCGGACGAGGGCCAGGGCGCCGCGCAGGTGTCCGGGATGTCGCGGGAGAGCAGTGGACCGGTACGGCCCAGCAGGTCGAGCACGTCCCGCCGGAACGATTCGTTGGCCCGCAGCCACTCGCGGTGGCGCTCGTGATCGGGCCACTGGGCCATCGCCGCGAGGAAGAGCCCGAGATCGTCCATCGGTCGCACCATCGCCTTGTGCTCGAAGAGCGTCCGGTCCTCCTCGAGCGCCTGCCGCAGGTGCTCCGGCCGGTACGACGAGCCGAGCCGGCTCCAACAGACCAGGTCGGCGCTTGGCGCGACGGCGGCCGTCGGGTCGATCTGCACCAGGGTCAGCTGTCGCACCACCGTCAGCAGGTCGGTCGGACGCGGAGCGGCCAGGAGTTGGGCACGGACGGCGATCCGCCGTGCCTGGGCCCGATCGAGTTGGTGCACCACGCCGGCGAGCCTAGCGCCGGCCCCCGACAAGGCACCGGACAGCGCAGTCGGATTCCGGCCCGTCGCCAAGGCGACTGAACGCGTCCGTCCGATTACGGCGGGTGCTCCGATGTGGACCGCAGAGCCCGTGTCGGACGGGCCGAGGATGGGAGCGTCCGCGTGAAGTCGAGAATCCTCCATCGGGTCACCGCGTCGGCGGTGGCGTTGGCCTGCGCGGTGCTGGGCGCGGTGGCGTTGCCGGCCGCCCCGGCGGCGGCGAGCCCGATCCGCAACGCGACCGCGTGGTCGGTGCTGCTGTGCAAGTTCAGCGACAAACCGGCCGAGCCACAACCGCCGTCGCACTTCGCCAACTTCCTCACCTCGGCCGGGGTCGGCACCGGCGGGGTGGCGGACTACCTCGCCGACCAGTCCGGCGGGCGGGTGTCGTTGGCCGGCTCGGTGGTGCGGGGCTGGTACACGATGCCGTACACCCTGGCGCAGTTCCAGTCGATCGACAGGTGGACCCGCACCCAGCGCTGCGTGGAAACGGCGGCGGCCGCCGGCTACCCGGTACCCGCCGGCAACCGGATCGCGGTCATGCTCAACGACTGGGTGGACTCGGGCGCGGCGGGCGGGCGGGTGCTGCTCGACCCGGGCGCCTGGAACGTCGGCTTCGCCGCGCACGAGATGCTGCACGGCTACAACCTGGGCCACTCGTTCTCCAACGACACCACGTACCAGAACGCGCCGTGGTCGCAGCCGGGCGAGTACGACGACCCGTGGGACGAGATGAGCGCGATGCACATCTACGCCTTCGGCACCGCGAACTACGGCACCAGCGCCGTCGGGCTCAACGGGCCGCACCGCGACGAGTTGGGCTGGCTGCCGAAGAACCGGATCTTCACCATGGGCGCCGACGGTGTCGGCTCGCGTAGCCTCACGCTGGCTCCGCTGGAGGTTCCCGCCGCGAGCGGCCCGCAGCTCGTCCGGATCCCCTTCGACCCGGCCGACCTGTTCCACTACTACACCGTCGAGTTCCGCCGTAAGACCGGCTGGAGCGCCGCGATCCCGGCCGACACGGTCCTGCTGCACGAGGTCCGCGACGGCACCCCGACCCTGCTGCGCACGGGCCCGGGCGGCGGTCCGGCGCAGTCGCTCAACGCCAACGGCGTGCAGATCGGCGTCAACTGGCTCTCCGGCAACGCTGCGTCGGTGACGGTGACCACCGACGTGGTCAACCGCTGCCTGCAGGGGTACGTCTGGCGGGAGGCCCGCGCCGGTGACCTGGTCTGCGTCACGGGCGCCACCCGCAGCCAGGTCTGGGCGGACAACGCCGCCGCGGCGAGCCGCTGGGTGAACGGCCCGTACGGCCCGCACACCTGCGTCGCCGGCTACGTCTGGCGTGAGGCGTACGCCGGAGACGATGTCTGTGTCACCGGCGCGCAGCGCACCCAGGCCGCGGCCGACAACTCCGCCGCCGCGTCCCGGCGCAACCCGGCCCGGCTGGTGTCCGGCCCGAACACCTGCGTCAGCGGGTACGTCTGGCGGGACGCCGACCAGTCCGACTACGTCTGCGTCACCGGTACGACCCGGGCACAGGTGCTCGCGGACAACGCCGCCGCGTCGACCCGTTGGGTGAGTGGGCCGTACGGGCCGCACACCTGTATCGCCGGCTACGTCTGGCGCGAGGCGTTCATCGGCGACGACGTCTGCGTCACCGGCGCGCAACGCACCCAGGCCGCCGCGGACAACGCCGCCGGACCGGGGCGCGTGCTGCGTCCCGCCGGCTGACCGACCGCGCCCCCGGTGGCGGCGAGCCACCGGGGGCGCAGCGGTCGCCCGGCTCAGCCGGACAGCCGCCGGTAGCGGACCACCGAGAGCGGCAGGAACACGGCCACCAGCGCGATCGGCCAGGCCACGGCCAGCCAGAGGTAATGCTGCGCGGCCCACGAATCGCCACCCCAGCCCGGGTTGCCGAACAGCTCCCGGGCGGCGCCGACGGTCGCCGACAGCGGGTTCCAGGCGGCCACCGCGCCGAGCCAGGCCGGCATGGTGGACGGCGCGACGAACGCGTTGGAGAGGAAGCCGAGCGGGAACTCCAGGGTCTGGACGGCGACGACGGCCGACTGCCCCCGGGTGACCAGGCCGAGGAAGATGCCGACCCAGACCAGGGCGAAGCGCAGCAGCAGGATCAGGCCCACCGCGCCCAGTGCGGCGTCGACGCCGCCGTGTGCCCGCCAGCCGACCGCGAGGCCCGTGACCAGCAGCACCGCGAGGGTGACCAGAGCGAACAGCAGGTCGGTCACCGCGCGGGCGACGAGCGGGGCGAGTGGTGCGACCGGCATCGACCGAAGCCGGTCGGTCACACCCCGCTCCAGGTCGTCGGCGACGGCGATCGTGGTGAGGCTGATGCCGAAGACCATGGTCATCACGAACATGCCGGGCATCAGGAACTCGCGGTAGCTGCCCCCGTCGGGCACCTGCATCGCCCCGCCGAAGAGGTAGGCGAAGATCAGCACGATCAGGATGTTGAAGCCGAGCGAGGCGATCAGCGGCCCGGGATCACGTCGCCACCGGGCCAGACCCCGCCAGACGAGGGTGCCGCTGTCGGCCAGGGCGCTGGGCCGGCCGGGCGTCAGGTCCACCGGCGCGGACGGCGCCAGGGCGTTCACGACGCCACCCGCGCGTCGGACCGGTGGCCGGTGACGTGCAGGAACACGTCGTCCAGGGTGGGTCGACGCAGGGCGACGTCGGCGACCGTGACCTGTGCGGCGTCGAGCGCCCGCAGCACCTCGGCGAGCACACCGGCACGGTGCCCGACGCCGACGCTGACCGCGCACCGGTCCACGTCGACGGTGGGCTCGTCGTCGGTCACCCGACGCATCTGCGCGACGGCCACGGAAAGGTCGGCGGGCTCCCCCACGACCAACTCGATCCGATCGCCGCCGAGCCGCGTCTTCAGCTCGTTCGGGGTGCCCTCGGCGATCACGCGACCCGCCTCGACGACCGAGATCCGGTCGGCGAGCTGGTCGGCCTCGTCCAGGTGCTGCGTGGTGAGCAGGACGGTGGTGCCCGCGCGGACCAACTCCCGGATCGACTCCCACACCTCGTTCCGGCCGCGCGGGTCCAGCCCGGTGGTCGGCTCGTCCAGGAACAGCACGGCCGGGGCCAGGACCATGCCGGCGGCCAGGTCCAACCGGCGACGCATGCCCCCGGAGTACGCCCTGACCGGCCGCTCGCCGACGTCGGCCAGGCCGAACCGCTCCAGCAACTCGGCCGCCCGCTGCCGGGCCCGGCGACGGTCCAGGTGGAACAGCAGGCCGAAGAGCACCAGGTTCTGCCGGCCGCTGAGCGCCTCGTCGAGCGCGGGGTGCTGCCCCACCATTCCGATCCGGTAGCGCACCTGATCGGGCTGGCGGATCACGTCGAACCCGGCGACCCGGGCGCGCCCGCCGTCCGGCCGCAGCAGGGTGGACAGGATCCGAACCGACGTGGTCTTGCCGGCGCCGTTGGGCCCGAGCAGGCCGCACACCGTCCCGTTGCCCACCTCCAGGTCGAAGCCGTCCAGGGCGACGTGCTCCCGATATCGCTTCCGCAACCCCTCCGTGGCTATCGCCGTACCGCTCGTCGTCATGCCGATCCCCTTCCCGTGCTCTCACGTCGCGCCCACCGTACACGGTACGGTAGGCAATACGACAAGAGTTGATCGACTAGCATCGGTGGCATGACGATCTCGATGGACGGCCGACGGTTCGCCGCCGTGGCGGACGTGGTGGCCGGCGAGATCGGCACCGAGACGGTCTTCACCTACCACGAGCGGGCGGGCGAGGTCTGGGCCGAGTACGCCGGTGGATCCATCCGACGCGGCTGTCTCGTCGGCACCCGCGACGGCGACCGGCTGGACTTCCGCTACGTCCAACTCAATGCCGAGGGCCAGACGTCCTCCGGCCACTGCGTCACACAGGTACGGGTCCTGGCCGACGGCCGCCTGGAGCTGCACGAGTCCTGGGCCTGGGAGTCCCGGCCCGGCGACGGCACCAGCGTGGTGCGGGAGATCCCCTAGACCGGGTCGGCCGAACCGGCCGCACCGGCGACGCCGACGTTGAGCGGGTCGGCCAGCAGCTTGTCGAAGGCCAGCTCGGCGGCCCCGATCAGGACGGCGTCACGGCCGAGAGCAGCGGCCCGCAACCGCAGGTGCTCGCGGGAGGACGGCAGCGGCATGGCGTCCAGCCGCCGCCGCACCGTGTCCGCGCCGGCGATGAAGATGTCGCGCAGCGAGCCGCCGAACACCACGGCGTCGGGGTTGACCACGTTGACCAGGTTCGCCACGCCGAACCCGAGCCAGTCGGCGACCCGCTCGACGGCGGTGCGGGCGGTCGCGTCGCCGGCCGCCGCCGCGCGGAGCACCTCGGCCACGGCGGCGCGGTCGTCCGGGTCACGGCCGGCGTGCCGCAGCAGTGCGGCCTCGGAGATCTCGGTTTCCCAGCAACCGCGGGAGCCGCAGCCGCACGGCAGGCCGTTCGGGTTGACCACCATGTGGCCGACCTTGCCGCTGTGGCCGCGGTGGCCGATCATCAGCCGGCCGCCGACCACGATGCCGGCGCTGATGCCGAGGTCGCCGTGCAGGTAGATGAGGTCGTCGATGCCGGGGGCCACGCCCCGGATGTGCTCGGCCAGGCCTGCGATGTCGGCCAGGTCCCCGGCCACGAAGCCGGGGCAGGCGGTCAGCTCGGCCTCGAGCGCGGCGCTCAGGCCCTCCCCGACGCCGACGATCCGCAGGCCGCCGTCCGCGTCGCGGGTGGTGTCGGTGACGGCGACGGCGCCGCCGACCAGCAGCGCGTCGGAGGCGACGCCGCGCTCCATCCCGCGTACGAGGTCGGCCAGCGGACGGACGGCGTCGACGGCCGACATGCCACCGGGACGGGGTGCCTCCCGCAGGTCGAGGATGCGACCCCCGAGGCCGATCCGGGCCGCCCGCAGCCGGTCCGCGTCGATGCTGAGCGCGTGCGCGTAGACCCGATCGGAGCGAGGGCTGACCACGAGGGAGGGACGGCCGGCGCGGCGGGTCGTGGCCGGCGCCTCCTCGCTGACCAGACCACTGGCGGTCAGGTCGGCGGCGAGGGCGCCGATGGTGCTGCGGTTCAGGCCGAGACGGCTGGTCAGCTCGGCCCGTGAGGTCGGCCCGTGCAGGTGCACGTACCGCAGCACGGCGCCGAGGTTCTGCCGTCGGATCTCCTCCTGGCTCGCGCCGGGGACCGGGGGCAGTGGGGTGTCGAGGTTACGGCCGGCGCCGGCTGGCCCGGACCGCACCGGTGTCGCCACGGTCAGACCTCCTTTGCGGATCGGTGCCGGGTGGGCGACGGGGGCACGGACGACGATGGGTCCCGGAAGAGGAGATCCGGGACCCATCGGCGGTGCTGCCTACCGTGTGGTGATTACTTGGTGAGCGGCGCGAGCTTCGGGTCGTTGGCGTACGCCTCGGCCGCGTTGGCCTTGGTGACGGCGACCGGCGGGAGCAGGAACGTGTCGACGACCTTGCTGCCGTTGTTGTACGACTTGGTGTCGTTCACCTGCGGGGTGTTACCGGCCTGGAGAGCCTTGACCATGTTGATGGTCTCCTTCACCAGGTTGCGGGTGTCCTTGTTGATCGTCATGTACTGCTCGCCCTTGACGATCGACTTGACCGACTCGACCTCGGAGTCCTGACCGGTGACCACCGGGGTCGGCTTGCCAGCGCCCTTGACCGAGGTCAGGATCGCGCGGGCCAGGGTGTCGTTCGGGGAGAGGACGCCGTCCAGCTCCTTGTTGCCGTAGGTCGAGGTCAGCAGCTGGTCCATGCGGGCCTGCGCACCCTCGGCCTTCCAGCCCTGGATGGCGGTCTGCTTGACGTCCTTCTGACCCGAGGCGACGACGACGTTGCCCTTGTCGATCTCCGGCTTGAGCACGTCCATCGCGCCGTTGAAGAAGACACCGGCGTTGTTGTCGTCCGGCGAGCCGGAGAACAGCTCGATGTTGTACGGGCCGTTCGGCTTCTTGGCCTTCATGCCGTCCAGCAGGGCCTGGCCCTGGAGCTGGCCGACCTTGAAGTTGTCGAAGGCGACGTAGTAGTCGAGGTCCGGCGTGTTGGTGATGAGCCGGTCGTACGCGATCACCTTGGCGCCGGCGGCGTGCGCGGCGGCGACCTGGGTCGACAGCTGCGCGGCGTCGGTCGCGCCGATGACGATGACCTTGGCGCCCTTGGTCGTCATGGCGGTGATCTGGGCCTGCTGGTCGGCGACCGTGGTCGACGCGCCGGCGTACTGCACGTCAGCCTGGAAACCGGCCTCCTTGAGACCGTTGCTGAACAGGTCACCGGCGAGGACCCAGTTCTCCGAGGTCTTGGCCGGCAGGGCGACACCGATCAGGGAGTTCGCCGCGAAGCCCTTGGCGTCGCCGCCACCGGAGCTGCCGGAGTCGCCGTCGCGGCCGGAGCCGCAGCCGGCCAGGGCCAGCATGGCGGCGGCGCTGATGGCCACCACCGACGAGCCGAAGATTTTACGCATGGTGAGGACTTGCCTTTCTGGATGTGAGACGGGTGGTGAGGTCGGTGGCCGTCAGCCGGACACCGCTGCCTTGGCGGGCTCGCGCTCCGCGTCCGGCGGTGAGGCGGGTGGGGCGGTGTCCTCGCGGCGGAACGGCCGCATCAGGCTCCCGATGATGGAGAAGCGCCCCTGACTCTTGTTGTAGACGTCGATCGCGACGGCCAGCAGCAGGACCAGGCCCTTGATGATCTGGACCTTGTCGGTGCCCACGCCCTGGAGCTGAAGACCGTTGTTGAGTACGGCCATCACCAGACCACCGACGATGGAGCCGCTGATGGTGCCGATGCCGCCGGCGACGGCGGCGCCGCCGATGAAGACCGCGGCGATGGCGTCCAGCTCCCAGCCGTTGCCGTCCTGCGGTCCGGAGGCCGCCGAACGCGCCACGAAGATCATGCCGGCCAGCGCCGCCAGGATGGACATGTTCATCATGACGAGGAAGTTGACCCGCTTGAGCTTCACGCCGGACAGCTCGGCCGCCCGGGAGTTGCCGCCGACCGCGTAGATGTGCCGGCCGCCTGCGGTGTTACGGGTGTAGAAGGAGTACGCGATGACCAGCGCCACGAGGATGATGCCCGAGATCGGGAAGCTGGTGCCGACGCGACCGCTGGCGAAGCGCAGCGCCGCGAAGGCGATCACGCCGACCATGACAGCCATCCGCAGGATCGAGATCCACACCGGCGCCGGATCGGCGTCCATGGCCTTGCGGGTCTTGCGGGCCTGGAGCTCGCGCCACACCACGGCCACCGCGGCGGCCAGGCCGAGCAGCAACGTCGCGTTGTTGTAGCCGGTGTTCGGCCCGAACTCGGGCAGGAAGCCGGAACCGATCTCCCGGAAGCCCTCCGGCACCGGGATGGTGTTGGCGTTGCCGATGAACTGGTTGCCACCGCGGAAGAGCAACATTCCCGCCAGGGTGACGATGAACGCCGGCACCCCGATGTACGCCACCCAGAAGCCCTGCCAGGCGCCGATCACCGCGCCGATGGCGAGGCCGAACACGATGGCGGCGGGCCAGGGCAGGTCCCACTCGGTCATCGACTTGGCGACCAGGATGCCGGTGAACGCCGCCACCGAGCCGACCGAGAGGTCGATGTGCCCGGCGACGATCACCATCAGCATGCCGATGGCCAGAATCAGGATGTACGAGTTCTGCTGGAACAGCGCGATCAGGTTGTCCGACCGCAGCGTCAGCCCATTGGTCCAGATCTGGAAGATCAGGACGATCAGCACCAGGGTGAAGATCATCCCGAACTGACGGGCGTTGGAGGTCGTGCCTCCAAACAGGTTCTTCTGAAGGTCCTTGATACGGCTCATCGGGTGGCCAACTTCTTCGTCGAGGTCATCTGCTTCATGAGGGTCTCCGGGTCCGCGTCAGCCCGGGCGATCTCGCCCGTGATGGCGCCTTCGAACACGGTGTAGATGCGGTCGCAGAGCCCGATCAGCTCAGGCAGCTCCGAGGAGATGACGATGACGCCCTTCCCCTGGTCGGCGAGCCGCTGGATGATGCCGTAGATCTCGTACTTGGCGCCCACGTCGATACCGCGGGTCGGCTCGTCGAGGATCAACAGGTCCGGGTCGGTGAACATCCACTTGGCCAGGACGACCTTCTGCTGGTTGCCACCGGAGAGCTTGGAGACGCCCTCGTCGACCGTCGGGGCCTTGGTCCGCAACTCCTTGCGGTACGTCTCGGCCGCCTGGTACTCCTCGACCTCGTCGAGCACGCCGTGATGCGTGATCTTGGACAGCTTGGCGGCCACCGTCGACGTCTTGATGTCGTCGAGCAGGTTGAGGCCGAGCGCCTTGCGGTCCTCGCTGACGTACGCGAGCCCGTGGTCGATGGCGTCCGCCACCGACTTCAGGACGATCTCCTTGCCGTCCTTGATGATCGTGCCCGACTCGTACACCCCGTAGGAGCGGCCGAAGACGCTCATCGCGAGTTCGGTGCGGCCCGCGCCCATCAGGCCGGCGAAGCCGACGATCTCGCCGCGGCGCACGACGAAGCTCTCGTTCTTGCAGACCTGGCGCTCGGCGGAGATCGGGTGCCGCACGTTCCAGTCGCGGACCTCGAAGAAGACTTCGCCGATCTTCGGGGTGTGGTCCGGGAAGCGGCTGCTCAGCTCGCGACCCACCATGCCCCGCACGATCCGGTCCTCGTCGACACCGTCGGCCTTGACGTCCAGGGTCTCCACGGTCCTGCCGTCACGCAGGATCGTGATCTGGTCGGCGATCGCCTCGATCTCGTTCAGCTTGTGCGAGATCATGATCGAGGTGATGCCGCGGGAGCGGAAGCCGCGCAGCAGGTCGAGCAGGTGCCGGGAGTCCGCCTCGTTCAGGGCGGCGGTCGGCTCGTCCAGGATGAGCAGCTTGACGTCCTTGGCGAACGCCTTGGCGATCTCGACGAGCTGCTGCTTGCCGACGCCGATGTCCTTGACCAGGGTGTCCGGGTCCTCTTCCAGGCCGACCCGGGCCATCAGGTCCAGCGCCATCCGGTTCGCGGCCTTCCAGTCGATCGCGCCCCGCTTGCGCGGCTCGTTGCCGAGAAAGATGTTCTCGGCGATCGACATGCCGGGGATGAGCGCGAGCTCCTGGTGGATGATCACGATTCCGGCGCTCTCGCTGGCCCGGATGTCGGAGAACTTGCTCTCCGACCCCTGGTAGACGATCTGGCCGTCGTAACTGCCGTACGGGTAGACCCCGCTGAGCACCTTCATCAGCGTGGACTTGCCCGCACCGTTCTCCCCGCAGATCGCGTGGATCTCACCGGCGCGAACCACCAGGTTGACGTCGGAGAGGGCCTTGACTCCGGGGAACTCCTTGGTGATGGAGCGCATCTCAAGGAGGATCGGCACGTCGCTCATCGCTCGTACCACCTCGCCAACGTCATCGGTTGCCTCCGGAAGGTTGAACCTTCACTTGGTTTTGTTGTTGACGGCAACGTATTGCGGTGAGCAGGCCATCCGCAAGGCGAGGGCGTGTTGAAAATGTAACAATCCGGCAATATAGACGAAGCAGAGTATTCGCCCGTCACGCCGGCCCCACCAGTCGCTGGTGGCACCATGGACCGCTCCTGGCAACGTTGTCAAATGCGGAGCCGGCGGCAGATCCGCGCCGATCACCACCCGCAGGCCCGCCACCAGGCATGTTGCGCCCGGACCGGCGCGGATATCCGCGTCGCCCGGCCGAGGCGCCATCGAACGATCATGATCGGACCGCCACGCCAGTGCCCTGTCGAGGATCCCTCGGTCGGCCCGGTTCCGCGATGTGACCCACGCCTCCACCGGGCGAAGGGATTGGCGGCCGCCCCTCCCCCGCCCGATCGATCATGAAGTTGTGATGGGCGACAAAGCTCGCGTAATCCCCAAACCCGGCACCACAACTCCACGATCGACGAGGCGCGTGGTGATCACCCGCGATCTTGCACTTACTGTCGCGGCATACCGGGCATTCCGCTCATATGGACAACAGAAAGTGCAAGATCGGCGGGGGCGGGGGCGGGGCGCGGCGGGGGTGGGCGGGTGGGGTGGGGTTCCGTCCGCGAAGAGAGCTGACGACGTCAGCTGGGGCGCAGCACCGCCTTGATCACCCCGTCCTCGCGGCGGTCGAAGCTGCGGTACAACTCCGGCGCGTCGTCGAGAACGCCGTGGTGGGTCACGATCACCCCGGGCCGGGCACGACCGGCGACGACCAGGTCCCTCAGCAGCACCGTGTAGCGACGGTCGTGCGTGCGCCCGAACCGCACGGCGACGCCCTTGGTGAACAGCGTCCCCCAGGGCGCGACGAGATCCTCGCGGGCGTTCGCGCCCGGCCGCGGGTGCAGGTCCTTCTCGGGATAGACGCCGGCCACGGCGATCGAGCCGGCGGGGTTGACCAGCCGGGCGGCGTCGGCGATCACCTGGTCCGGGCGCTCCCGGTCGGGATGCTCACGGTCGCGTGCCTGGAAACCGACCGCGTCGATGACCCGGTCGATCCCGCCCAACTTCTCCTCGCCCAGCGGCAGACCGGTCCGCGCGCGGTCGGCGCGGATCTGCTCCACCGGATCACCGAGGCGGAAGTCGACCGGAACCGCTCCGAGCTCACCGGCCTTGTCGAGCCGGGCGTCCACCCCATCGACGCAGTAGACGACCCGGGCGCCCCGCAGCAGCGCGGAGTACGCGCCGAGCAGGCCGATGGTGCCGGCGCCGAACACCGCCACGGTGTCGCCGGCCTGCACCTCGGCGAGGGTCGCCGCGGCGTGCCACCCGGTCACGAACGCGTCGGCGAGCAGGACGAAGTCGTCCTCGTACGCGTCGCCCGGCTCCCCCGGCAGGGGTACGCAGTTCGCGTCGGCCCACGGCACCCGCAGCAGGTCGGCCTGGGCGCCCGGGTACGGACCCATGCCGGCGTAGCCGTACGCGGCGCCCGGCCCCTCGGCCCGTGCTCGCAGGCAGGCCGCCGAGAGCCCGCGCGCGCACATCACGCAGGTGCCGCAGAACAGGTGCGTGGGGATCACCACGCGGGTGCCGGGGCGCACGGTCTGCACCGCCGAGCCGACCTCCTGCACCACGCCCAGTGGTTCGTGGCCGAACACCAACCCCGGTTCCGCGCCGGTGCGCCCGTCGTACATGTGCAGGTCGGTGCCGCACAGTGCGCTGGACGTGATCCGCACGAGCGCGTCCGTCGACGCCTCGATCCTCGCGTCGGGCACCTCCCGCACCGCGACGTCCCGGACGCCCTCGTAGACGACGGCTCTCATACCGGCTCCCTCTCAGGTGGTGGAGCGTCGGACTTCCCCCGGTCGGCCGATTCATGCCAGGGCGATCAACGGGCCGGGCTGTCCGCCGCGCGACGTAGCATCGGCGAAGCACGATGTCAGGCGCACCACCTCACCGACCGGATCGGGCACCTCCGACATGACGACCGAACAGCCCACGTCCCCACCGCGTACCGGCGTCGGCATCGTGGCCCGTGACCTGGGCGCGACCGTCCGAGGTGGACGGCGCGTCCTGGACGACATCTCCCTGACCGTCGCGCCGGGCGAGCTGGTCGCGATCATCGGGGTCAGCGGCGCGGGCAAGACCACCCTGCTGGAGACGCTGGCCGGGGTCCGCCGACCGGCGGTCGGCACCGTCACGTACGACGACGGCGCCGCCCCGGGCTCGGTCGGCTTCGTGCCGCAGGACGACATCATCCACCGCGAACTACCGCTGGCCCGCACCCTGCGGTACGCGGCCCAGCTGCGCCTGCCGTCGGGAACCGGCCCGGCCGAGGTGTCCCGCCGGGTGGCCGAGGTGCTCGCCGAGCTGCGGCTCACCGAGCGGGCCGACGTGCCGGTGGGTCGCCTCAGCGGCGGCGAGCGCAAGCGCGCCAGCATCGCCGTCGAGCTGTTGACCCGACCCGGCGTGTTCTTTCTCGACGAGCCCACCTCCGGGTTGGACCCGGCGGTCGCCGTGGACCTCCTGCGGGCGCTGCGGACCCTCGCCGACGCCGGCGCCTCGGTCGTGCTCACCACCCACCAGGTCACCGACGTGGACCGTTGCGACCGGGTGATCGTGCTGACCCGCGAGGGCCGGTTGGCGTACGCCGGGACCCCCGCCGCCGCCCGGGAGTTCTTCGGCCTGCGGTCCCTCGCGGAAGTCCACCTGCTGCTCGACGAGGAGTCCGACCAGGGTGTGTGGCCCGAGCGCTTCGCCGCGTCCCGCGCCGCTGAACCGACCGCCACCACGGGCGAGCCGGGCGGCCGGGGTCCGGGACGGCCGGTCGGCCGGCTGCGTCAGTGGTGGGTCCTCGCGGCGCGCAACGCGGAGATCGTCGCCCGTAACCGGCTGACGCTGGCGATCCTGCTCGGTTCACCGCTGATGGTGCTGGGGATGTTCGCGCTGCTGTTCCGCCCCGGCGCGTTCGACCCGGTGAGCCCCAGCCCGACCGTCACCGTGATGATCCTGTTCTGGATCGCGTTCGGCGGGTTCTTTTTCGGCCTGACCTACGGGCTGCTCCAGATCTGCACGGAGCTGCCGATCCTGCGCCGGGAGCGCCTGGCGCGTGTCCGACTACTGCCGTACCTGATGGCGAAGGTCGCGGTGCTGCTGCCGCTGCTCGCTCTGGTGGACCTGGCCCTGCTCGGGGTGCTGCGCGGTATGGACCGGCTGCCGCCGGTCGGCGGCGGTGACTTCGCGGCTCTGTACGCCACCCTGCTGCTCTCCTCGACGGCCGCGCTCACGCTCGGCCTGCTGTGCTCCGCGGCCGTGTCGGACGCGGCCCAGGCGACGCTCATGCTGCCGATGCTGTGCTTCCCGCAGGTGCTGTTCGTCGGGGCGATCCTGCCCGTGCCGGCCATGGCGGACGGCGGCCGGTGGCTCAGCTACGCGATGTCGAACCGGTGGGCGTTCGAGGGGTTGGGGCACACCGCCGGCGTGGAACGGCTGTGGCGCGACGGGGGCTCACCGCTCGGCCCGCCGCTGTTGCAGACGTACGGCGACAGCTTCTCCCGGCCGATCTGGATCGACTGGCTGGTGCTCGCCGGGTTCGTGCTGCTCGCGCTCGCGGCGACCTGGGCGGTGCTGGTACGGCGGGAGGCGCGCCGTGCGTCCTGAGCAGGCCGCACCCCGCACGCCGGCCTCACCCCGCACGCCGGCTGACCTGCCCGGGTACGCCGACACCGCGCGGATCGACGAGTTGCGCGCCACCGAGTACCAGCACCTCGACCGCGATGGCCAGGTCTACCTCGACTATGCCGGGGCCGGGGTGACCGCGCGCGCCCAGGTACGGGCGCACCACGACCGGCTGCTGGCGGGTCTGTACGGCAACCCGCACTCGGAGAGCCCCACCAGCGCGGCGGCCGGCTCGCTGGTGGAGTCGGCCCGGCAGGCGGTGCTCGACTTCTTCTCCGCCGACCCGGCCGAGTACGCGGTGATCTTCACCCCCAACGCCAGTGGCGCCTGCCGGCTGGTCGGCGAGGCGTACCCCTTCGGGCCGACCGCGCCCTTCGCGCTGACCTGGGACAACCACAACTCGGTCAACGGCATCCGCGAGTACGCCCGGGCGCGCGGCGCGGCGGTGCGGTACGTGCCGTTGAGCGGCCCGGAGTTGCGGGTCGCCGAGGCCGACCTGGTTGCGGTGCTCGACGCCGGCAGCGGGGATCGCCGAGGTCTGTTCGCGTACCCGGCGCAGAGCAACTTCTCCGGCGTGCAGCATCCCCTCCATTGGGTCGAGCTGGCCCACCGGCACGGCTACGACGTGCTGCTGGACGCCGCCGCGTTCGCCGCGACGAACCGGTTGGACCTGCGCGCCGTCCGACCCGACTTCGTCTGCCTGAGCTGGTACAAGCTGTTCGGCTATCCGACCGGCGTCGGTGCGCTGCTGGCCCGCCGTGACGCGTTGGCCCGGCTGCGCCGTCCGTGGTTCGCCGGCGGCACCATTCGCGCGGTCAGCGTGCAGGGTGACTGGCACCGCTCGATGGACGACGAGTCGGCGTTCGAGGACGGCACGCTCAACTTCCTGAGCATCCCGGACGTGGAGTTCGGGCTGCGGTGGCTGGACTCGATCGGCGTGGACCTCGTGCACACCCGGGTCGGCCTGCTCACCACGTGGTTGCTGGACCGGCTGACCGTGCTGCGGCACCGCACCGGCGAACCGCTGGTGCGGGTGTACGGGCCGGCCACGGGCGAGGGCCGGGGCGCGACCGTGACGTTCAACGTCCTGCGCCCGGACGGCGCGCCCGTCGACGAGCGGCTCGTCGCCCGGGAGGCCGCGGCGGCGGGCTTCTCCCTGCGGACCGGGTGCTTCTGCAATCCGGGCGCCGGCGAGGGCGCGTTCGGGATCACCCGGCAGACGCTGCGGCGACGTCTGCTCACTCAGATCGGCACGATCGACGAGTACCTCGACGCGCTGGCGCTGCCGACCGGCGGCGCGGTCCGGGTGTCGTTCGGGCTGGCGTCCACGGCGACGGACGCGGAACGCTTCGTCGCCTTCCTGGAGTCGTCCTACCTGGACCGGGACGGTGATGCCGGCGCGCCGCTGCCGCCCCGGCTACGCTGCTGACGTACCCGCGGGCTGACCGACCTGCGCCACCGGCGCCGGACGATGCTTGATCTCCTCCATGAACGCGAAGCGGGCGGTCAGCTCGGCGAGCGTCGTCCCCTCCCGCCAGGCCGAGGCGACCTGGGCGACCTGGACCAGGTCCATGCAGTCGCCGCGCGCCAGCACCTCACCCGCGGACCGGACGTCGATCATGAAGTAGCGGGCCTGCGAGCCCAGCCCGACGCAGACCACGCCCTGGTCGGAGTGCAGCTCGGCGCAGGTGAACCGGGCCCGCCCCTGCTCGGGAGCGGTCACCCGACCGATGTCGAGCCGCTGTTGGGCGGCGGTTTCGATGAGCGCGGGGGCCAGGCCACCCCGCTCGACCAGGTCCGGGTAGAGGCGCACACCCAGCGCCGTCGACGCGTCGCTCATGACTGACTCCCACTTCCTTGTGACAGAGACCAGCAGCACGCAGGTTACGGGGAGGTTTCCTGCGGACCTCGTCATCCTGTCCCCCGTGGACGCTCCACGGCAATAGGAAGTGTCGATTCGACCGCTGTCGAGGGAGTGCGATCGGGCGGTAACGGACCGTCGCGGTATTGGAAACACTCTTGACAGAAAGCCGACGATATCGACATGCTTCGCTAGGAGAGCGCTCTCCAAGCTTCTCCGAAGCGCTGTCTCCGCCGCGCCGTCTCCGACGCGCCCCCATCCACCTCGCTGAGGAGCCTCCCGTGTTCACAGCCCGCTCCACCTCCCGCAGCCGCCCCTTCGTCCTCGCGGCGGTCGCCCTCGTCACCACCCTCGCCTCACTCACCCTCCCGGGCCAGTCCGACCGCGCCGAGGCCGCCATCGGGCCGATCACCTGGCAGGACGAGTTCAACGCGCCGGCCGGCACGCCCGTCGACGCCAACAAATGGCGCTTCGACATCGGCGGCGGGGGGTGGGGCAACAACGAGCGGCAGTACTACACCAACAGCACCAGCAACGCCGTACACGACGGCCAGGGCAACCTCGTCATCACCGCCCGCCGGGAGAACCCCGCCAACTACCAGTGCCACTACGGCCGCTGCGAGTACACCTCCGCGCGGCTGCTGACCGCCGCGACCTTCACCCAGACGTACGGCCGCTTCGAGGCCCGCATCAAGATTCCACGCGGCCAGGGCATCTGGCCGGCGTTCTGGATGCTCGGCACCGGCGGCGGGTGGCCCGACGCCGGCGAGATCGACGTCATGGAGAACATCGGCCGGGAGCCCAACACCGTCTACGGCACCGTGCACGGCCCCGGCTACTCCGGCAGTGGCGGCATCACCGGCAGCCGCACGATCGGCGGTCCGCTCGCCGACGGCTTCCACGACTACCGGGTGGACTGGGAGCCGGGCGCGATCACCTGGTACCTGGACGGGGTGCAGTACCACCGCGTCGACCCGGCCCGCCTCGGCGGCAACCGGTGGGTGTTCGACCACCCGTTCTTCATGATCCTCAACGTGGCGGTCGGTGGAAACTGGCCGGGCTACCCGGACGGATCCACCCAGTTCCCGCAGCAGATGCTCGTCGACTACGTCCGGGTGTCGAGCTACACCTCCGACGGCGGCAACCCGCCGGCCGGCACCACGCGCCTCCGGGGAGCGCAGAGCGGGCGCTGCATCGACATCCCGAGCGCCAACCCCGTCGAGGGCGCCAAGCTGCAGATCTGGGACTGCAACACGACCGCGGCGCAGGCGTGGACCTTCGCCTCCGACGGAACCGTCCGGGCGATGGGCAAGTGCATGGACCCGGCCTGGGCCGGCACGGCCAACGGCACCGAGGTCAACCTGGTCAGCTGCAACGGCAACCCGGCCCAGCGCTTCACCCTCAACGGCGCGGGCGACCTGGTCAACCTCAGCGCCAACAAGTGCGTCGACGTACGGGAGGCCAACCCCAACAACGGCGGCAAGCTGCACCTCTGGGACTGCCTCGGCGCGTCCAACCAGAAGTGGTCCCGCTTCTGACGAGGCCGGCAGGAGCGAACGGGCCGTCCGAGCGCAGCCGCGGACGGCCCGTTCCCGTGCGGGGCAGTGCCCCGAAGCCGATTCGGTCGGGCGATCGCACCACGACCGCTATGTTCGGTTTGTTCCGAAATGTAGCTGTTACGGGAGTGAGCCCATGTCGCACCATCTCGACACCCCCCTCGCCGCCCAGGGAGGTCAGCTCTACATCGACGATCTGTACGTCTTCGACGGCGACCGCGCCACGGTGTTCGTCGTGGACGTCAACAGCTCGGTGACCAGAGCCGACATCAAGCGCGGCTTCCACGCCGAGGCCCGCTACGAGTTCAAGATTCACTTCAACGGGGCGGACACCGAGGAGTTGACCTACCGGTTCGCGTTCGGCGAGCCGGACGCGAACGCCACGCAGGCCCTCCAGCTGTACGAGCTCACCGGCGCCGACGCCCGCGACGACGCCGCCATGGGCACCCCCATCGCCGAGGGCAGAACCGGCGAGGTGACGACCGGGCAGCGCGTCCGGGTCTGGGCCGGCCGGATCACCGACCCGTTCTACATCGACCTCGGCGAACTCGCCACCATCAACGGAGCGGTCAAGAACGGCGCGAAGGTGGACCGCTCGGCGTGGCGGGCGGACCAGGCGAAGAACAGCTTCGCCGGCACCACCGTCGAGTCGATCGTCCTGGAGGTCTCCCACGACGAGCCGCTGCTGCGCGAGGGCACCGAGATCGGCGTCTGGTGTCGGACGCTGCTGGCCACCGACGCGGGCGGGTGGCGACAGATCAACCGTGCCGGCCACCCAATGATGTGGCCCGTGTTCTGGCCCCACGACACCGACTTCTCGGACCCGGCGAACTTCCGGCACCCCCGCCAGGACCTGCCCGAGGACGGGGAGGAGATCGCCAAGGCGGTCGCCGGGGTCGTCGCGGCGAACGGCACCGCGCCGGACCCGCAGGCGTACGGCTGGAGCGTGGCTCGGGCGCTCTATCCCGACGTGCTGTCGTACACGGTGGGCACGGCCGCGAACTACGGCTTCGCGGTGCGTAACGGCCGCACCATGGCCGACAACGCGCCCGAGGTGATGTTCTCGCTGGTTCTCAACACGGGCACGACGTCGGGCCTCACCGCCGACGTGACGAAGGCGGCTCGTGCCGACGCGTTCCCGTACGTGGTGCCGGCCTGACAGCACCTCACCCGGGTGACAACCATACCGTTTGACCGTTTCATGTGTTTTTGCGCAGTTAGCCTCTGACTCGCATCCGTTGGGCGACTCAGATAGGAGACTTGATGCGCAGGAAGCTTCTCGCGGGCGTGGCCGGCATCGCCGCCACCCTCGCTCTCGCGGGACCGGCCGCCGCCGACACCACCGGCGACACCATCGTGACCCTCACCGTCGACGCCGCCGGTGGTCTCTCGATCACGGTGCCGGCGACGGCGAACATCGGACACGGCGTGGAGGGTTCGACAGTCACCGGCCAACTCGGCCCGGTAACCGTGCTGGACCAGCGCGGATCGCTCACCCCCAACTGGAACGCCACCGTCATCTCCACCGACTTCACCACCGGTGGCGGCACCTCGGGTGAGACCATCCCCAACATCAACGTCCTGTACTGGTCCGGTCCCGCCACGGCGACCGCCGGTGGCGGCACCTTCACGCCCGGACAGCTGACCGCGGCCCAGCAGGTGATCATCAACGTCCCGCGGACGGCGATGAGCCACACCGGCGGAACGGGCAACAACTTCGCCACCTGGAACCCCACGCTGTCGGTGAACATCCCGGTCGGCACCGTCCAGGGTGTCTACACGGGGACGGTGACACATTCGGTGTTCTGAGCCGCTCGGCCGGCTGGCGCTGCTGGCCTCCGTCGCCCTCGTGGCGCTCGGGGTCTCCGCGGCGCCAGCCGTCGCCGTGCGGGAGCAGCGACAGGATCCCGCCGACGACGCCGCGATCAGCATCCGCATGCTGGACATCCCGGCGAGCCGGGTGCAGGACCCGCGTGCCCAGGTCTACATCGTGGACCACCTGAATCCGGGCACGACGATCCACCGCCGGGTCGAGGTGCAGAACACCTCGGACGAGACCCAGAAGATCGACTTCTACTCCGGGGCGGCCTCGGTGGAGAACAACGCCTTCGCCGTGCCCGAAGGGCGTACGGGCAACGAACTCAGCGGATGGATCCGGCTGAAGACCGCCACGCTGGAACTGGACCCGGGCGAGCGCCGGCCGGTCGAGGTCGAGATCGCCGTCCCGAGGAAGGCGTCCAAGGGCGAGCGGTACGCCGCGATCTGGGCACAGGTCACCAGCTCGAAGGAGCGCACCGGCAACGTCACCCAGATCCACCGGGTGGGCATCCGGGTCTACCTCGACGTCGGCCCGGGCGGTGAGCCACCGACGGACTTCCGCATCGACGGGCTGGCCGCCGAGCCCGGAACCGGCGAGTTTCCCGTGGTGACCGCCAGGATCACGAACACCGGCCAGCGCGCCCTCGACATGACCGGCACCCTGTCGCTGCGCAAGGCGGCGGTGCAGGCCGGCCCGTTCAAGGTGACGAACGGCGTGACGATCCTGCCCGGCCAGAGCGGCCAGGTCCGCGTCGAGGTCAACCAGTCCCTGCCCGCCGGCACCTGGGAGGTGCACGCGAAGCTCGCCAGCGGCACCGTCGAGCGCACCGCGACCGGCACGATCGTCCTGCCCGTCGCCGCGCCGATGGCGGTCACGACGACCGCCGGGCCGAGTTGGCTGGTCTACGCGGTCGGCGGGCTCGCCGTGCTGGTTCTGGTGATCCTGGGCGGCTGGTACCTCGTCCGCCGGCAACGGACCCGACTGGCCTGACCGCCGACGGTCGAGACCGCCCGGTCGTTCCCTCGCGGGAACGGCCGGGCGACGCCCCTCTCGGCCTTCAACCCAGCCACCGGCCGGCCCGCATCAGGTCACGGTCGGCGATCTCGTTCTCCTCCCGCCACGCCTGTATCCGGCGAGGCGTCACCCGCAGGTACGCGTAGCGGGTCGCGCCGACCCGCGCGTCCCAGAGCTTCGCGGCGAACGCGTCGGCGAGGTCGTCCGGCACGGTCTCGCGCGCGAAGGTCTCGACGGTGCCCTCGACGATGACCACGTCACGGGTCGTGCCGAGCGACATGCGCACGCGTCCGGAGAGACGCAGATTGCGCGCGGTCGGGCTGGACTCGGCGGTGGCCAGGGTGAGCGCCGCGCCGTCCCAGAGAAACGACAGGGGTACCAGGTGGACGTTGCCCTCCCGGTCCGCCGACGCGACCCAGGCATCCAGGTCGTGGTCGAGCCGGGTCAACGTGTCCTGCTTGCGTTGCGTCAGACTGCGCGGTGGTTCGGGCTGCACGTCTGCATCACCCTTCCTGCGGCCGTGAGGGCGCGACCATCGCGCCCCGGGCAGTCTCGCTGTTGAAGCCCGCTTCACCGCAAGAGCCCGCCAGATCGCCGGTGTCGCGGCGTCGCCGCCTGCGGACACCGCCAGATCCCCGATCCGCAGTCGACCTCCCGCCGCGACGGCGGCCCAGGACCCGCGTCCCGGCTGCCCGTCGGTAGGGCGAATGCCCGGCGGCAGCGCCGCATCCCGCCGCCTCCGGTAGGGGCGAGGACTCACCTGAGCGTGATGCCGGTGAGTCATCAAGATGACTCACCGGCATCACGCTCGCCACACCAGGACCCGGGACGCCGCCGCCGGCAGCAGCACCAGGAATGACAGAGGCCGGCTCAGCAAGCACCGGCAATCCGGCGGCGGGGACCCGCCGATCAGACGAGGCGCCGTGATCCCCGCCGCGCTAGATGACGGAGTGCGTCACGACCGCCTGGTAGTCGCCGACCACCAGCCCGTTCGGAAGCCGCACCACGAGCGTCGGGTTCCAGGTGGCGGAGTTCGCGCCGCCGGTCTGGCCGGACCAGCCGGCGGCCGTACGTGGCGTGTCCAGCACGGCGCCGGGCTGCGGGAGGAACGTGCCGTCACCGGTGGTGGCGAGAGCAGCCCCCGAGGCGTACGTGATGTTGCTGTTCGGAATGGTCTCGCCCGACGTGCCGGAACCGGTGGTGAAGTTCGTCGTCGAGACGACGCTGACCCACCGTCCGGAGAAGGGACCGCGATCGTCGGTCACGGTCACCGGGCCGAGTTGGCCGGACACGCCGGTAGCGGCCGAGGTGACGGTGCCGAGTGAGGAGATCGTCGGGACACTGATGGAGAGACCACCGAGCGGGCTGATGACCAGTTGGACGCCCCGGGTGTCGGACTGGTCGAACGAGTCGGTGACCCGGACGGTGAACGGGAACGTCCCGGACGCCGTCGGTGTGCCGGCGAGCAGGCCGGTGACGGGGTCGAGGCTCAGGCCGGGGGGCAGGGATCCCGAGCTGACCGACCAGACGAAGGGGCTGGTGCCGCCGGCCACCGTGAGCTGGTACTGGTACTCGACGTACGCCTTGCCCGGCGGCGGAGGCGCGAAGGTCAGGGTCGGCGGCGGGTTGACCGTCACCGGCGCGGAGGGGGCCGACTGGGGGCCGGTACCGGCCGCGTTGATCGCGGCCACCCGGAAGGTGTAGGTGGCGCCGCCGGTCAGCCCGGTGACGACCTGGGTCGTGGCGGTCCCGCTGAAGGTCTGCGGGGTCTGCGCCACCCCGTTCAGGTAGGGCGTCACCGTGTAGCCGGTGATCGGCGAACTCCCGTTGGCCGGGGTCGTCCAGCTCAGCCTGGCGGCGGTCGTCCCTGGAGTGACCGAGGTGATCGTCGGAGCGCCCGGCAGGGTGTACGGGACCACCGTCGCCGAGGCGGGGCTGGCCGCGCCGGTGCCGAACGCGTTCACCGCCGCCACCCGGAAGGCGTACGACGATCCGGCGGTGAGTCCGGTGAGGGTACGGGTGGTGGTGGAGGCGTCGAACGTGAGCGTCGGTTGGGTGACGCCGTCCCGGATCGGCGTGACGAGGTAGCTGGTGATGGGGCTGCCGTTGCTCGCCGGCGCGGTCCAGCTCACGGTGGCGCTGGTGACGCCGGCGACGGCGGTGGGCGCGGCCGGCGTACCCGGGGTGGACGCGTAGGTGTAGCTCGCCGAGCCCGCCGATCCTCGGGTGACCACGGTGACCGTGACCGCCGCCGAGCTGGACCGGGCGGGCATCGAGGAGATGGCGAGGGTGCCGTTGGGGTTAACGGTGAAGCAGCCGGCCGCCGGGCCAGAGGCGCAGGGCAGCAGTACCACCGACGTGCCGGCCTGCTGTTCGGCGGCCGTACCGATGGTGATGGCGGTGGCGCCGGTGAGGTTGCTGCCGCCGACGGTGACCGCGCCGCCCCCGGAGATCGAGCCGGACGCGGGAGTGGCCGTGATCCCGCTGGGTGCGCTCGCCGGTGCCACCGGTGTGGTGGAGGTGGACAGGCCCGGGTTCGCGTCGATCGACGACGAGGTCGCCACCGTCGCGGTCTGGATCAGCGCGGGTGTCACGCCGGTGCCGGTGACGGTCGCGACGACCGTGATCGGTGGCAGCGAGGTGCCCCCGGCGAACGGGCCGTTGCTGTTGGTACAGGTGATGGTCTGGCCCGATGGAGCGCCGCAGACCCAACCGGTGCCGAACGCGCCGCGTGGCGTGACACCGGCGGGGACGGTCTGGGTGACCGAGATCGGAGCTGTCTCCGCGGTCCCGGCATCGACCCCCGCGATGACCGAGTAGGTGACCGGGTCGCCGGGCTGCGGGGAGGCGCCGACCGAGCTGGTCTGCGACACGTTCAGGTCCGGCACCTGGTTGAAGGTCACCGCCCGGGCCTCGTCGACCTCGTGGAAGTCGGTGACCGAACCGGTCGAGCCGACCCAGCCGAAGGCGAGTTGCCGGGGGTAGCCGTTGGCGTTCAGCCAGGTCGGCGACGGGTACAGGCTCGGCGACACGACCGGGAGCGTGCCCTCCAGGGTCCGCGCGGATCCGCCGACCGGGGTGAACCGGACCCGGTACTGGCCGGCCGGCACGGTGATCCCGGTGTCGGTGGTGTACGGCGAGCCGGTGGTGTTGATGACGACCTCGACCGGCACCACGGACGCGGCGCGGGTGCTGGCCCGTAACGCCACTGCAGGCGCCGAGGTGCTGCCGGCGGTGCTGTTGATCGCGCAGTAGCCGACGCTGTTGCGGCCGGGCCCACGGATCACGACCTGGCCCGGCACCCGCCCTCCGGTGGTGGAGATGTACGGCGGATTGGTACAGCCGGTGCCCTGGTAGGTGCTGCTGCTGAAGTTGCCGAAGACGTCCAGCCCGATGCCCAGGTAGCCGTTGGACAGACCGGCCGACACGCCGTTGAACGCCGCGGAGTAGCCAAGCGAGCCGCCGGACTGGCCGAGTGTCGCCGGGGATCGCGGGTTGGCGGGGTCGACGGCGGCCAGCGCGAAGGCGAGGCCGTCCGCGCCCGGGGTGGAGCCACCGTACTGGTAGGTGTTGAACATGAGGTGCAGGCCCTGCGAGGTGGGGACGCTGACCGCGCCGAACACCCCGCCCTGCCGGTTGATGGTGGCGGGGGTGAGGCGCAGCTTGCCGGCGCCCTGCGGGTCGGTGGAGGTGGTGCAGCTCAGCAGTGGGCCGGTGGTGGAGTTGCCGGCCGCGCTCAGGCACGCGGCGTTGGTGGCGAGGACGCCGGGCACGGCGGGCACGGCCACCGCGCCGATGCCGTTCGCGGTGTTGTTGTGGAACGGCTGGTCGAACAGGACGGTTCCGGCCGCGAACGCCGGTAGCGCCGTGAGCGTCAGGGCTCCCGCGATGACGGCGGCCACGAGAGCCACGCTGCTCGTCGGTCGACGCCGCGCCCCAAACGCCATGCCCACTCCCAGCTGTCACTACAGTCCCGAAACGGACTATATCCCCCCAAAGTTCCTCGACAGCCGGGTCCGCGAAAGCCGACGACGTCCACCCGAAAGCGGACCGACCCCTCGGCCACGCCGAGGGGTCGGTCCGCAGGTAAGGCGCGGTCAGCCCGCGATGTCGCGAGGGTCGCGACTGCGCGGGTAGGTGTTCTTCTCGCCGATCGTGCCGTCCTGCTTCTTGATCACGTGCTCGACGCCCCGGTCGGCCGCCATCTCGCGGCCCTGCGCCTGCGCGTCGGCCTTGGTGTCATGCGTGCTGCTGGCCCGGTCGTTGCCCTCCGGACGGTTCTTCCACTGCCCGTTCTCCTGGTAGGTGTCGACATCGCCCTTGGTCATCGCCAGCTCCTCCCCTGCGTCTGCGCGGTCGTCCTCTTCAGTGCCCCGAGCCGGGGCGGGCAAACCGCCGTCCTCAGGAGACGGCCGGGCAGTTGTTGCTCACCCGGCGGAGGATCTGTTCGCGCTCGTCGGTCGTGATGCCCGACGGCGTGCCGTCGAAGTGGGTCTCCACCTTGTCCCATCCCCGGCGCTGCTCGTAGTGCAGGTGCGGGGCGCCCGAGTTGCCGGTGCTGCCGAGTCGACCGATCTGCTCACCCTGGGCGACCTCCTGGCCGACCGTGACCAGCGGCGGTTCGAGCAGGTGCAGGTACTGCGTCTCCCACTTGCCGCCGTGGTCGATCTTGACCCAGTAGCCACCGCCGCGCCCGCGCGGACCTTCCGGGTTCTCCGGGGTACGCCCACCCAGCGAGCCGTTGATGCCGGCCACCGTGACCGTGCCGCCGTAGGAGGCGAGGACGGGACGCCCCCACGCCTCGCCCTCGATGGGGAAGAAGTCGACGTCGTAGTCGTCATGGCCGGGGTAGGTGCTGAGCTGCCAGGTCTCCCCGCAGGCGACGGGCATCTGGAAGAGCGGGCGCGGACCGGCCGGTCGCAGCATCGGCACCACCACCACGGCGACGCCGACGACGGCCGCCGCCGCGACGAGCGCGAGCAGGATGACGAGGGTTCGCCGGCGGGGCCGGCGATGGGTGCGGACTCTGGTGGGGCGGCCGGTCGTCACCGGTCCGAGCATGGCAGACGCCGGCAATCCCCACCACTTTTACGTTGCAGGTGCATCGTGAAGGGGTTACGGTGGACGCAATGCAGTCGTATTGCAACTGGGGGTCGGCGTGTACGTGCTCGCGTTGTCCGAGGTGACCGCCGAGATGAATGACCTGGTCGGCGGGAAGGCAGCCGGGTTGGGCGCGCTGATCCGGCACGGCGAACGCGTACCGGAGGGCTTCTGCGTCACCACGGAGGCCCACCGACGCGGCGTCGTGCCGGAGCTGGAGATCATCGCGGCGTACGAGCGGCTCGGGGCCGGACCGGTGGCCGTACGCTCCAGCGCCACCGCCGAGGATCTGCCGGACGCCAGCTTCGCCGGGCAGCAGGACACCGTCCTCGGCGTCTCCGGCAGCGCCGAACTGATCGCCGCCGTCGAGAAGTGCTGGAACTCCCTGCACAGTGACCGCGCGACCGTCTACCGCGACGCGCACGGGATCGACCAGCACGAGGTGGCGATGGCCGTCGTCGTGCAACGCATGGTCACGCCCGTGGTGGCGGGGGTGCTCTACACCGCCAACCCGTTGACCGGTCGGCGGGACGAGATGGTGGTCGACGCCGCGCCCGGACTCGGCACCGCCGTCGTGGACGGCGCGACCGTCGTCGACCACTACGTCCTCGACGACATCGCTCGGGACGACACCGGATGCCTGACCTTCGCGCAACGGGAGCGGCTGCGGGCCGCCGGCGAGCGGCTGGCCGGGCACTTCGGCTGCCCCCAGGACGTCGAGTGGGCGATCGACGCGGACGACGTGCTGTGGTTGCTGCAGTCGCGCCCGATCACCAGCCTGTTCCCCCTGCCACCGGCCACCGGCGAACCCCTCCCCCGCGTCTTTCTGGAGTTCGGGCACGTCCAGGGCATGCTGCGACCGGTCACCCCGATGGGCATGGCGACCCTGCGGGCGCAGATCACCGCGATGCTCGCGGCGCTCGGCGTCCGGGTGGAGATCGTCGACATCGGCGGACGCCTCTACGGTGACCTGACCGACCTGGCCCGGAGCAGGTCGTCCCGGAGACGGCTGGTCAAGCTCATGGCCGTCGACTTCGGCCCCCGCGCGCAGGCGGTGATGCAGCACGTCCTGGCCGATCCGCGGTTCGCCCCGACCAGCGGCGGGCGCGGCGCGGCGCAGCAGGCGGCGTCCCTGCGGACCGCCGGCCGGGCGGTGGTGGGGATCGTGCGCGCCCTGGCCCGTCCGGAGGCCGCACGCATCCGGATGTTCGCGGCGATCGAACAGCTCCGAGCCCGCTCGGTGGCCCCCGACGACCTGCGGACCACGGCCGAGCGGCTGCGCTACGTCGAGACGCGCGACGACACGGACCACAGCGACGCCATCATGTGGCCGATCGTCGCCGGCATGCTCGCCGCGGCACTGCCGGCCGCGCTGCTCAAGGGCATCGCCGGTCCCGACGAGATCCACGCCGTGCTCGGCGGGATGCCGCACAACGTCACCATCGAGATGGACCTGGCGCTGTGGCGGCTCGCCCAGGGCGTGGGTGAGCACCGACGGCTGCTTCTCGACACGTCACCGGACGAGCTGGCCGCCCGTCACCTGCGCGGCGCGCTGCCCGACATCGGCCTGGCCGGCTTCCTCGACGCGTACGGGCACCGGGGTGTGGCCGAGGTCGACCTCGGGGTGCCGCGCTGGGCCGAGGACCCCACACCGGTCTTCGCCGCGCTCGCCAACTACGTCCGGGTCACCGACCCGGAGCAGGGCCCCGACCAGCGCTTCCACCGTGCCGCCGCAGCGGCGGAGACGGCGTTGAGGGACCTCGTCGCGCGGGCCCGGCGACGGCGGCCGGTGCGCGGCCGGATCGCCGGGTTCCTGCTCGGCCGCGCCCGCTCGTTGGCGGGCCTGCGCGAGGCCGGCAAGTTCGCCGGGCTGTACCCGCTGCGGGAGACCCGCCGACAGTTGCTCCTGATCGGCGCCGACCTGACCGACGCCGGACTGCTGGACCAGCGCGACGACATCATGTTCCTGACCCTCGACGAGGTGCGTGTCGCCGTACACCAGGGTGTCGACCAGCGCGACGTCGTCGCGTCCCGGCGGGCCGTGCACCGCCGCGAGCTGCGGCGCCGGTCGGTACCGGTGGCGCTGCTGTCCGACGGCACCGACGTCGAGACCGTCCTGCCCCGGGTTCACGACGGTGACGGGACGCTCGTCGGCGTGGGGGCGTCCGCGGGTCGCGTCACCGGCCCGGCCCGGGTCGTGCACGACCCGGCCACCGCCCACGTCGAACCGGGCGACGTCCTGGTCACCGCGACCACGGACCCCGGTTGGACCCCGCTGTTCCTCACCGCCGCCGCCCTGGTCACCGAGACGGGCGCGATCATGGCGCACGGCCCCACGGTGGCCCGGGAGTACGGCATACCTGCCGTCATCTGCGTGCCGGACGCCACCCGGACGATCACCACAGGTCAGCTCGTCACCGTCGACGGTGGCGCGGGCGTCGTGACCGTCCACTGATTACCACCTGAGACCCGAGGACGACGATGACCGAGACAAGGATGCCGACCAGGGCGGCCGTGGGGCCGCTGCTGCGCCGGGCGGTCGTGACCGAGGCCGCGATGTGGCGCAGCCTCTACCGGTGGGCGCGTCGCCGCCCCCTGCCGCTCGTGCCGGGTGACGACCCGTTCGGCTACCTCGGCGTGGTCAAGCCGATCCTCGGGATCTTCATCGCCCTGTCGGCCGTCGAGATCCCGATCTTCGACCTGATCGTCACCCACGTGGTCCCCTGGCGGCCGGCCCGCTGGATCGTGCTCGGCCTCGGCATCTGGGGTCTGCTCTGGATGGTCGGCCTCTGGGCGAGCATGACCATCCACCCACACGTCGTCACCGACACCGGGCTGCGGGTACGCAACAGCTCCGGCATCGACATCTGGATCCCGTGGGCCGACGTCACCGCGCTGCGCAAGCGGTACCGTTCCCTGCCGTCGAGCAGGACCGTCCAGGTCGAGCAGGAGGGCGCCCGCCAGATCCTGCACATCTCGGTCGGCAGCCAGACGAGCATCGACGTCGTGCTCCGTCGACCGATCACGTTCGACCTGCCCAAGGGCCGGTCCGCGCCGATGGACGAGCTGCGACTGTACGCCGACGACCCCGACGGCCTGCTGCGCAGCGCCCGGGGCACACCCGCGCCGGAGGCTGACCGTCACGCGACGGCGGCTCCCGGCCACCCCCTGTGAAACGATCGAGACCATGCCCAAGAAGGTCGATCACCAGCAGCGACGCACCCTCATCGCGGACGCGTTGATGCGGGTCGCCGCGGATCAGGGCCTGGAAGCCGTCAGCCTCCGTCACGTCGCCACCGAGGCGGGCGTGTCCGCCGGGATGGTCCAGCACTACTTCCGCACCAAGGACGAGATGATGGCGTTCGCGTTGAGCGTGGTCCGCGAACGCAGCCAGATCCGGGTCACCGAGGCGGTGGCGCGACTCGGCGAGGCCCCGGCCCCCCGGCTGCTGCTGCGTACGATCATCGCCGCGCTCCTGCCGCTCGACGCGCACACCCGGGACGACGGTCGGGTGGCGCTCGCGTTCCTCGCCTACACGGCGGTGCGCCCGACGGCCGCGACCGGCCTGCGCGAGGGCACCGCGCAGCTCACCGCCTTCATCGCCAGCATTCTGCCGGCCGGCCGTGGCGACACCGCCGCGCGGGGCCTGCTGGCGCTCATGGAGGGGTTGGGCGTCCACCTGCTCGGTGGGCAGTACACCCCCGAGCAGGCCCTCGCCGCCCTGGACGCCCACCTCGACCTGCTCTTCGGCTGACCGGCACGACCGACGGGCCGCGACTCCGACGTCGAGTCACGGCCCGTGGTCGCCGATCCGCTCAGCCCATCCGGGCGGCGGCGCGCGCCTTGCGTTGCCGCAGGTCCTCGGCGGTCATCAGCCAGGTGGAGTTCGTCGCCCCGAGACCGAGGAGCACCTGGTCGAAGCCGTTGCCGTCGTTGTCGTCGGTGTAGCAGAGGCTCACCTCGCCCCACGGGGACGCGGCGACGGCCAGGTGCTCCTGACGACCCGTCGTGGTCTGGCTCAACGCCTGCGCCGCCAGCCGGCCGGCGGTGCTGCCGTCCGGGTTGAGGCCGCGCGCCCAGACGTCCGGGTTCGCGCCGGACACCGTCCAGCCCACCACGACGTTGTCCTCGTCGTCGATGCCGACGCCCGGGGCGACGGCCCCGGTCCCGGTGGACACCTGGACCTCCTGGTGGCGGGCGGCACCGGCCGCGGTGAACGAGCGCACCCAGACGCCCGTCGTGCCGGTGTGGTCCGACTCCCAGCCCACGGCGAAGTCACCGGAGTAGGTCGCCGCGACCGACGCCCGCCGCTGCTGTCCGCCGCTCTGCGCGTTGGCCGTACGCCGGGACAGCACCACCGCGCCGTTCGACCGGGCCAGCCGGGTCAGACCGATGTTGTACGACCCGTTCGCGTCGGCGTCCTCATCCCAGACCACCAGCGCCTCGCCGCTGGCGGACACCGCCACGTCGGGGCGGTGGTGGCTGCCGGTCGTCTGCGAGGCCGTCACCTCGTACCCCTTGGTGGTGGGGCCGGTGAAGCCGGCGGCCTTGACGGTGGCCGGCGCGGTCCCCTGCACGTCCTCCCAGACGACCGTGAAGCCGACGGCCGCGCTGGTGGGCGCGCCGTCCGGGTCGACGGCCACCTTCGGCCAGATCTGCTGGCCGGCGTCGCTGGCGTTGGCCTGCCCAGAGCCGAGGATCGCGCCGGACGGGGACACCACCCGGTACTGGATGTTGTAGACGCCGTTGCCGTCACCGTCGGCGGCCCAGACGACCACGGCGTTGCCCCGGTCGTCGAGCCCCACGTCGGGGCTGATGTGCCGCCAGGCGGCGCCGCTGGTGCCACCGGTCGAGAGCTTCAGCTCGTAGCCGGGCGTGCCGTCCCGGAACAGGCGTACGTAGATCTCGCTGTGGGTGTCGTCCTCGGGAGCGGTGCTGTCCCGGTCGTCCTCCCAGGCCACCGCGACCTGGCCGTTGCGGTTCATGGCGATGGCGGGCAGGTCCTGGTCGCCGGTGGCCACGCTGTTGGCGGTGGTCCAGGTGATCGCGTCGGCGGTCATGGCGGTCGGAGCGGGCGTCAGCGCGGTCGGCACCAACAGGGACGCGGCGAGCAGTGTCGTGAGTGCGGTCATCGGTCTGCTCCTTCTACCCGGCCTGCAGGCCGGGCTGGCCGTCGAGGATGACGAACGAGCGCACCGTCGACGCCGCCGCGCCGTGCTCGGTCACCGTGTTCACCGCGCGGAAGTCCGCGCGGACCTGGCTGCGGCTGATCGTCGTACGGACGTAGCCGCGCCGGTCGGAGTAGAACTTCAGGTGCGGGTTGGCCGCCGCGTTCGGGACGGTGGTGCTGCCGGTCCCGTTGCCGGTCGAGGTGATCGAGGTGCAGACCAGTTCGGTGCCGATCGTCGCCGACGACGGGTTGGCGTAGTCGGCCTTCAGCTCGTTGGCCCACGACTTGTGCACGTCGCCGGTGAGGACGAGCGGGTTGCGCACGCCGCGCTGCTGCCAGCCGGTCTGGATGCGGCTGCGCGACGCCCGGTAGCCGTCCCAGGCGTCCATGTTCGCCGCACCGGTCTCGTCGAGCTGGCGGGCGAAGAACACCTGCTGGCCGAGGATGTCCCAGGTGCCGTAGTGCTGGGCCAGCCCGTCGAGCAGCCACGCCTCCTGGGTCGCCCCGGTCAACGACCGGGAGGCCAGGTCGGCGTCCGCGCAGACCTTCCAGCCGTCACCGCACGCCTGGTCGTCACGGAACTGCCGGGTGTCGAGCATGTGGAAGGTGGCGAGCTGGCCCCACCGTACGCGGCGGTAGAGCGGGATGCTGTTGCCGCTCGGCGCGGAGGCCGGCCGCAGTGGCATGTTCTCGTAGTAGGCGCGGTACGCGGCGGTACGCCGTGCCGTCCACTGGGCGGCGGTCAGCGTGGGGCTGCTGTCGGCCCGGACCATGTTGGCGTAGTTGTTCTCCACCTCGTGGTCGTCCGGGACCACCAGCCAGGGCGCCGCCGCGTGCGCCGCCTGGAGGTCCGGATCGGACTTGTAGAGGGCGTACCGGCGGCGGTAGTCCGCCAGCGACACGATCTCCGCGCCCACGTGCTGACGTACCGCCGAGGTATTGACGCCACCCTCGTAGATGTAGTCGCCGAGGTGCAGGATCAGCCCCGGGTTCTCCTCCGCCATCCGCCGGTACGCCGTGTAGTAACCGGCTTCGTAGTGGGCGCAGGAGGCGAACGCCATGACCAGGTCACGGCCGAACGTGCCCGCGGCCGGTGCGGTCCGCGTACGCCCGACCGGGGAGATCTGCCCCTGCGCCCGGAAGCGGTAGTAGTAGTCGGAGTCCGCCGCCAGGCCACCCGCGACGACGTGCACCGAGTGGGCGTCGGCGTACCGGGCGACCACCGAGCCGGACGCGACCAGCGAGGAGAAGCGGTCCGTGGTGGACACCTGCCACTCGACGGTCACGTCGGCGTCGGCCATGCCACCCTGCCCGTCGGCGTTGAGCGGTGACGGTGCCAGCCGGGTCCACAGGACCACGCTGTCGGCGGCCGGATCACCCGACGCCACACCGAGTTTGAAGGGGTACGGCGTCGCGGCGCGGGCACTCTGCCAGGGGGTTACCGCGGCGCCGGCGGCGGCAAGTCCACCGAGGACGAATATGCGACGACTCAGGCTTTTCATGGTCCATACCTTCGAGGCCGTCGATGAACGGCGAAGGCTGCGGCGCGGAAGCCGACATGACGGGACGTTGACCGCGTCAAGGCCGTCAGGTGTCGCGCCCCACGGCCGGGCCGTCAGGTCAGCGGCGACGGCGACTCGGCGCCGGGGATCAGCAGTTTCGGCGTACCGGAGCCGTCGGCGGGGACGCCGAAGACGTCCGGGCGGCCGTCGCTCTGGCGCAGCGTGTAGGCCAGCGTCGCGCCGTCGAGCCAGGCCGCCTGGTCGTCCACGCTGGCGGTCTCCGCCGTCGCGGTGATCCGCCCCGAGCCCAGGTCGAGAACGGACAGCCGCCAGCCCTTCGTGGGGTCGGCGTCGATGGCCTGTTTGAAGGCGATCCGGGTGCCGTCGGGCGACAGCGACGGGCACTCGACGTTCTCCCGCAGCGTCTCCACGCTCCGGGCGGCCACGTCGCCGCGTACCAGGTAGCGCTTGCCGCCTGTCGACATGGTCGCGTAGAACCGGTTGTCATCGGCGGTGAAGGTGACACCCCAGTAGTTGACGTCCGGACTGCGGTAGGCGCGGCCGTCCCGCGTGACGGCGAACCCCTCCAGCGACGTGACGGTCGCCCCGGTGACCGTGTCGAGGATGCCGGTGCGGGTGGAGAACCCACTCGCCGTGTAGGAGTCGCCCCCGACGAACGTCGTCCAGGAGACCATCCGGCCCGACGCCGAGACCCGGGCCCGGTTGGGTAGGCCCGGCACGTTCAGCGTCCGCTTCTGGCGCAGCGCCGCGTCGAGCACCACCACCTGGTACGACCACGCGGTCGCAGGCCGCAGGCAGACACCCGTGCCGGCCGCCGCGTACACCCGCAGGCATTCCAGACCCGAGACGGTACGCGGCCCGGCGGGGTCGGCGGTGGCGACGCTGGAGACGTACCGGTCGGTGACGGCCAGCAGGCGCGGGCCCGGCGTCAGCGTGACCGCCTGGTCCCCGGCGGCGGCCGGCGGCGGGGTCCGGGGCGGCTCGGCGGCGATGGCCGCGTAGCCCACGGCTCCGCTGGCCAGCAGCACCGCCGAGGCAGCCACCACACCGAGCTTGGCCCGGGTCGACATCGCGGTCACGAGGACACCTTCCGAGGAATCAGACGGGACGGGGAAGCCAGCAGGAGCACGGTGACCACCAGGACACCGGCGACGGCCACGGCCGCCGCCCGGACCGCCGTCTGCGGCCCCCACGCCTGCCAGGCGAGACCGAACAGGATCGAGGAGACGAGGTACGCGAGCGCCTGCCCGGTCTGGACCAACGCGATCCCGGTGGTCCGCAGCCGCGGTGGCAGCACCGGTCCGGCGAGCGCGATGAGCACGCCGTCGGTGGCCGCGTAGAACGCGCCGTAGAGCGCCAGCGTGAGCACGAGCGCCGGCCAGCCGTGCAACGGTCCGGACAGCAGCAGGTAGGTCGCGCCGAGGGCGACGTACCCGCCCATCACCACCGGCAGCCTGCCGATCCGGTCGGCGAGGACACCGAGCGGGGCGGCGAGCAGCAGGTACGCGAGGCTGGTGCCCACCGCCAGCAGGGGGAACCAGCGCAGACCCAGGTCCTCGCGGCGTTGCAGCACCAGGTAGACGAAGCCGTCCCCGATGGTGGCCAGGCCGAGCATCGTCGCGGCCAGCAGCAGCCGACGGGCCGGCCGGCTGCGCAGCAGGCCCCACGCCTCGCCGACGGTGACCCGGGGCTCGTCCGGCGCGTCGGCCGGTTCGCCGCTCGGGCGCTCCCGGACGAACAGCACGAGCACGACGACCGCCAGGGCGGCCACGCAGAAGCTGGTGACGAAGACCGCGTCGTACGACTGCCCGACGGCCAGCAGGACGGCGAACGCGGCGAGCGGCCCGAGGAACGCGCCGACGCTGTCCATGGCCCGGTGCACCCCAAACGCCCGGCCCAGCGCCTCGGGCGGGGTGGAGAGCGTGATCAGCGCGTCCCGGGGCGCGCTGCGGACGCCCTTGCCGAGCCGGTCGACGGCGATGACCGCACCGATGGCGGGGACCGACCGGCCGGCGAGCAACAGGCCGAGCTTGGCGACCGCCGACAGCGCGTAGCCGACGCCGGCGACGAGTTTGCGCCGCCGGAACCGGTCGGCGACGAAGCCGCCGACGACCCGCAGCAGCGCGGTCGCGCCGGTGTGGACGCCGTCGAGCACACCGAAGGCCACCGGGCTGAGTTGCAGACCCAGCACCAGGTAGAGCGGCAGGACGGCGGCCACCATCTCGGCCGAGACGTCGGTGATCAGGCTGACCGTGCCGAGCGCGACCACGTTGCCGCTGACCAGGGCGAGCCGGCGGCGGCGCGGCCCGGGTGGGTCGGTGACCGGGTGGGAGACGGTCGACAGGTACACGCGCATCTCCTGGACATCGGTGGGCGACGGTCAGCCATCGTGACGATCCGGTGCGAAGGGCCACAAGAGAGCACGGGCTGCGGGCAGGCGTGCGGTGGGTGAACATCGCGCAAACATCGAGATGTTTCGCTGTCTGAGCGTACTGTTCATCTGACGGCAGCGCGCCGGTTCATCGGCCTTCCTACGTTCCTTGCGCTCTCCACCCGCAACGAAGGGGTCCTGGATGGACATTCGAATCGCCCGCCCGCCGATGACGGTCGGGACGGTGGCGGTACTCGTCGCCGCCACCGCCGCCGTCGTCCTGACCGGCTCGGGCACGGCCTCTGCGGCGAGCGTGACGTTCACGCCGGTCGCCGACACCTACGTCCAGAACGACACGGCATCCACCAACTACGGCACGTCCACGCAGGTCGTGGTCGACAACTCGCCCACCCGGCGCATGTTCCTGCGCTTCACGGTGAGCGGGGTCAGCGGCACGGTCACGAGTGCCAAGCTGCGGCTGCGCACGATCAGCGGCAACAACGGCAGCGACGCCGGTGGCACGTTCCGGAGGATGTCCAGCACCACCTGGTCGGAGACCGGCACCACCTGGAACAACCAGCCGGCCATCGACGGGGCCACCCTCGGATCGCTCGGCGCGGTCTCCGGCAACACCTGGTACGAGGTCGACGTCACCTCCGCGGTAACCGGCAACGGCACGTACAGCTTCGGCGCCACCTCGACCAGCGGCGACGGCGCGTACTACGACACCCGCGAGAGCGGAGGCGACGCCCCGCAACTGGTCGTCACCACCGGAACCACGACGCCACCGTCCGGTGACCCGGTCCTCGTCGGGGCCGGCGACATCGCCACCTCCGGCTCCGGCGACACGGCCACCGCGGCCCTGCTCGACAACATCTCCGGCACCGTCTTCACGACCGGCGACAACGTGTACGACAGCGGCACCGCGTCGCAGTTCGCCAGCTATTACGAGCCCACCTGGGGCCGGCACAAGAGCCGCACCCGCCCGTCGCCGGGCAACCACGACTACAACACGTCGGGCGCCACCGGCTACTACAACTACTTCGGTACGACCGCCGGCCCGAGCGGCCGAGGCTACTACTCGTACGACCTCGGCAACTGGCACGTCGTGTCGCTGAACTCGAACATCAGCATGTCGGCCGGCTCCACCCAGGAGCAGTGGCTGCGCGCCGACCTGGCGGCCAGCACCAAGCCGTGCACGATCGCGTACTGGCACCACCCGCTCTTCACGTCAAGCTCCGACCACTCGCCGTCCACGTCGACGCGCCCGCTGTACCAGGCGCTCTACGACTACAACGCCGACGTCGTGGTGTGGGGTCACAACCACGTGTACGAGCGGTTCGGCCCGATGAACCCGTCCGGGAGCTACGACGCCAGTCGGGGCATGCGCAGCTTCGTCGCCGGCATGGGCGGCGCGGACCACTACGGCTTCGGCACCATCCAGCCCAACAGCGAGGCGCGCAACAGCTCCGCGTGGGGGGTTCTGAAGTTCACGCTGCACTCCGGCAGCTACGACTGGCAGTTCGTGCCGGTCGCCGGCCAGACCTACTCCGACAGCGGCACCGGCAACTGCCACTGACCCGCTGACGACGTGTGCCCCTGCCCGTTGATCGGGCAGGGGCACACGTACGTGCGGTCAGGGCGTCAGCGGGTGCCGGCCGCCCGGCGCTTGTTGTAGACGTCGAACGCGACGGCGACGAGCAGGACGAGCCCCTTCACCACCGACTGCGTCGACTGGTCGACGCCCATGAGCTGCATGCCGTTGCTCATCACCGCCATGATCAGACCACCGACCATCGCGCCGACCACGGTGCCCACGCCGCCGGTGACCGCCGCGCCGCCGATGAAGGCCGCCGCGATCGCGTCCAGCTCGAACATGTTGCCGGCCGCGGGCTGCGCGCCGTTCGAGCGCGACGAGTAGATGACGCCCGCCACGGCCGCGAGGAAGCCCATGTTGACGAACATCCAGAAGTTGACGGTACGGACCTTCACGCCCGACAGCGCCGCCGCCGAGAGGTTGCCGCCGATCGCGTAGACCTGGCGACCGAAGACCGTCCGCCGGGTGAGCAGGCCGTAGACCAGCACCAGCACCGCCAGGATGATCAGTACGATCGGCAGGCCCCGGGCGTGCGCCAACTGCCAGGCGAAGTACATGATGACCGCGCCCACCACGACGACCCGCGCCACGAACAGCGGGAACGACTCGACCGGCTGCTGGTAGCGGATGCGCGCGAGGCGGGTGCGGAAGCCGCTCACCGCGTACCCGGCCACGGCGATCGCGCCGATCAGCAGCGTGAAGGCGTCGAACCCGTTACCGCCGAGCAGGCCGTTGAGGAAGCCCGCCGCGACCTTCTGGTACTCGGCCGGGAACGGCGACAACGAGATGTTGTCGAGCACCCGCAGGGTGAGACCCCGGAACAGCAGCATGCCGGCGAGGGTCACGATGAACGCCGGGATGCCGGCGTACGCCACCCAGAAGCCGTGCCACGCGCCGACCGCGATGCCGACGGCCAGCGCCGCGAGAACACCCAGCCACCACGGGTGGCCCTGCTGGATCACGAGGACGGCGGACACCGCGCCGGTCAGCGCGACCACCGACCCCACCGACAGGTCGATGTGCCCGCCGATGATCAGGATGACCATGCCGATCGCGAGGACCAGGATGTACGAGTACTGCAGGACGATGTTGGTGATGTTGCCGGGGCTCAGCGACACCCCGTCGGTCAGGACCGCGAAGAGCGCCACGATGACGACCAGGGCGACGTAGATCCCGCTCTGCCGGAGGTTGTTCAGCACCAGGGCCCGCAGGTCGCTCGTCCCCGTGTGCAGAGCGGCGGCCGGCGCGGTGTCCGACGGTGTCGGGCGCTCCGTCGAAGGGGTTTTGATGCTGGTCATCCGACGAGCTCCTTGTCCTTTGTCATCAGCTCCATGAGGCTCTCCTGGGTCGCCTCGCTCACCGGCTTCTCACCGGTGATCCGGCCCGCGGCGAGGGTGTAGATGCGGTCACACATTCCGAGCAGCTCCGGCAGCTCGCTGGAGATGACGATCACCGCCTTGCCGGCGGCCACCAGCCGGTTGATGATCGTGTAGATCTCGAACTTCGCACCGACGTCGATCCCGCGCGTCGGCTCGTCCAGGATCAGCACGTCCGGGTCGGTGAAGAGCCACTTCGACAGCACGACCTTCTGCTGGTTGCCGCCGGAGAGCTTGCCGACGACGGCCATCACGCTCGTCGTCTTGATGTTCATGTCCCGCCGGCTCGACTCGGCGACCTTGATCTCCTCGTTGCCGTTCACCCAGCCGTACCGGGCCAGCCGGTCCAGGGCGGCGGCGGAGACGTTGCGCCGGACGTCGTCGATGAGGTTGAGGCCGTACCGCTTGCGGTCCTCGGTGACGTACGCGATGCCGTTGTCGATGGCCTCCGCGACGTTGCGGGCGTTGACCTCCCGACCGTGCATGAAGAGCTTGCCCTTGATGTCGCGGCCGTACGAGCGACCGAAGACGCTCATCGCCAACTCCGTCCGGCCGGCGCCCATCAGCCCCGCGATGCCGACCACCTCACCGGCGCGCACCGACAGGTTGACGTCCTCGACGACCATCCGCTCCTGGGTCGGGTGCCGCACCGACCAGTCCTCGATCCGCAGCACCTCCTCGCCGGGCGACGACTCGCGGTCGGGGTAGAAGCTCTCGATGTCGCGGCCGACCATGCCCCGGATGATGCGCTGCTGGTTGACGTCGTCGGCGCGCATGTCCAGGGTCTCCACCGTACGACCGTCGCGGATGACGGTGGTGGAGTCGGCGATCGCGGTGATCTCGTTGAGCTTGTGCGAGATCATGATGCAGGTGATGCCCCGCTCCTTGAGCTGTCGGAGCAGGCCGAGCAGGTGCGCCGAGTCGACGTCGTTGAGAGCGGCCGTCGGCTCGTCCAGGATGAGCAGGCGCACCTTCTTCGACAGCGCCTTGGCGATCTCCACGAGTTGCTGCTTGCCGACGCCGAGCTGGATGACCGGGGTCACGGGGTTCTCGTGCAGCCCGACGGACGCCAGCAGCTCCGCCGCCTCGGCGTTGGCCCGGTTCCAGTCGATCAGGCCGGTACGACCCCGCCGCTCGTTGCCCAGGAACAGGTTCTCGGCGATCGACAGGTAGGGCACCAGGGCGAGTTCCTGGTGGATGATGACGATGCCATTGGCCTCGCTGTCCCGGATGCCCCGGAACTGCATCGGCTTGCCGTCGAAGAGGATCTCGCCGTCGTACGAGCCGGATGGGTGGACACCGGAGAGCACCTTCATGAGGGTGGACTTGCCGGCGCCGTTCTCGCCGCAGATGGCGTGGATCTCTCCCCGGCGTACGGCGAGGTTCACGTCCTCCAGCGCGGTCACTCCGGGGAAGGTCTTCGTGATACGACGCATCTCGAGGATGGTGTCGTCCATGGTCACTGTCCTCTGTCAGTCTGGACGTTGCCCGATCACGGCGTCGGGCTCGGCGGTCACCCGCCGAGCCCGACGAGGTGACCTACTTCTTGGCCTGACCGGCGGCGACCTCTTCCGCCGTCCAGTAGCCGGAGTCGATCAGCGTCGCCTTGATGTCGTCCTTGTAGACGGTCGCGATCGGCAGCAGGTACGACGGCACGACCTTGACGCCGTTGTTGTACGTCTCGGTGTCGTTGGCCTGCGGCGTCTTGTCCTGCAGGAACGCCTCGGCGGCGTTGGCGGCCTGGTCGGCCAGCAGGCGGGTGTCCTTGAAGACGGTCGAGTTCTGCACGCCATCGTTGATCAGCTTGATCGAGGCGATCTCGGCGTCCTGGCCGGTCACGACGGGCAGCTTCTTCTTGCCGGTCGCGCTGTAGCCCGCGTTCTGCAGGGCGGTGATGATGCCCCGGGAGATGCCGTCGTACGGCGAGAGAACCCCGTCGACGACCGAGCCGTCGTTGTAGCTGGAGGTGAGCAGGTCCTCCATGCGCTTCTGCGCGGTCTCCTGCTGCCAACGCAGGGTGGCCACCTGCTCCTTGGTGGTCTGCTTCGACTTCACCTTCAGCGTGCCGGCGTCGATGAACGGCTTCAGGGTGTCCATCGCGCCGCCGAAGAAGTACTGCGTGTTGTTGTCGTCCAGCGAGCCGGCGAACAGCTCGATGTTGAACGGACCCTTGGCCGTGCCCTTCGAGCCGTCCTTGTTCTGCAGGCCGAGCCCGACCAGGAGCGCGGTGGCCTGCGCCACGCCGACCTTGTAGTTGTCGAAGCTGACGTAGAAGTCGACGTTCTTGCTGCCGCGGATGAGCCGGTCGTACGAGATGACCGGGATCTTCGCGTCGGCGGCGGCCTGCAGCTGACCGCTGAGCGCCGTACCGTCGATGGCCGCGATGATCAGGACGTCCGCGCCCTGGGTGATCATCTGGTCGACCTGCTGCGACTGGGTCGGGATGTCGTCGCCCGCGTACTGCAGGTCGACCTTGTAACCCTTGGACTCCAGCTTCGACTTCACCGCGTTGCCGTCGGCGATCCACCGCTCCGAGGTCTGCGTCGGCATCGCGACGCCGATCGTCAGGTCCCCCGGCTTCTTGTCGCTGGTGTTGTCGCCGCTGCCGGCGCCTCCACCACTGCACGCCGCCAGGCTCAACGCCAACGCCGCGCTACCGAGAGCAACCAGGAATTTCCTGCTCACGGGCCGTCTCCTCTCCCGATTCCCCCCGCCGACCGCCGGGGCCACCTGTCATCTTTCGGGTAGTGTTAGCGCTCACATAGGGCACGTCAACACTTGATCCGAAATACCGGTGTCACGGTCTCGTAACGGAGACTTCCCCACCCGCACCACCTCGCGCAACCCCTCCCGACAGTTGATCGGCTGGCGCAGGTCGCGACGCATCGACGCGCTCAACGCCGCGGCGGGGCGACGCTGTCGCGGGCGACCAGCCTCGGCGCGATGGTCTGGCGCAGGGCGCCGCCGCCGTTGCCGTTGCCCGACTCGATCTGGGTCAGCAACATCTGCAGGCTCGCCCGCGCCACCGCGTCGAAGTCCGGTCGTACGGTGGTCAGCGGCGGGATGAAGTACGCCGCCTCCGGCACGTCGTCGAAACCCACGACGCTGATCTCGGCCGGCACCTTGCGCCCGAACTCGTGCAGCGCCCGCAGCACGCCCAGGGCGAGGTGGTCGTTCGCCGTGAAGATCGCGGTCACCTCGGGCATCCGGGCGAGCATCTGCCCGCACCGGTAGCCCGACGCCGCCGACCAGTCCCCGTGCATCAGGGGCGGCGGCTCGATGCCCGCGGCCAGCAACGCCTCCCGCCAGCCCTCGATCCGACCGGCGCTGTCAAACCAGTCGGACGGCCCGGACACGTGCCACACCGTGCGGTGCCCCGCGTCGAGGAGATGCTGTGTCACCGCTCGGGCGCCCGCCACCTGGTCGACCGTCACCAACGGCACCGGACGGTGCGGGTCACCGTCGACTGTCACCAGTGGAACGTCCTTGGGGAGCCGCTCCAACGCCTCACCGGCCGACTCGACCGGCGCGATGACCACGATGCCGGCGACCCGGTGCGCCAGGTGCCGCTCGACCGCGGCCGAGATGGATCGGTGGTCCAGGTCGCGCACGCTGCCGACGCTGACGGCGAAGCCCTCCGCCGCGGCGGTCTGCTCCAGGGCGGCCAGCAGCGACGCGGGACCGTAGAGGGTCGTGTTCTGGGCCACCACGCCGATGACCTGGGACCGGCCGGTCACCAGGGCGCGCGCGGCGCCGTTCGGGCGGTAGCCGAGTTCGGCGATCGCCGCCCGTACCCGCAACCGGGTCTGCTCGCGCACGTTGGGGTGCCCGTTGAGCACTCGCGACACCGTCTGGTGGGAGACACCGGCCAGACGAGCGACATCTGTCATCGCGGGACCGTGGACGGCCATTTCACTCCCCCCGCCTTCAACCCGACCCGCGGCCCGTCGACGTTGACTGGAGCGGCCCGGCCCGATCCCCCTCGCTCAGCCACCACGCCGGTGCTGAATCGCAGGTGACCAGCGCTGGATCGCCGACAGTCTACGCCAGCGATCCCACCGAACACGGCACCGCTGAGCACGAACGACACGGCACGCGCCTGGTCGTACCGGCAGCCCGTCTCGCCGCCCGCCCGCGACCCCGCGCCGGAGGCGGCCCACAACGGGCCGCCGCCCCGCTCCAAGCTCCTGGACAGAGCGTGGAACAGGGCGGCGGCGGGGTCGATCCGTTGGTGCGGTCGGTGCGGTCGCGACGTGTTCAGATGACTCGCTGTGTGACCGGCGTCACGGTGTGGTCAGGTCGAAACGGCGGACGGTGACCGCGCCGCCGAGCGCCTGGGTCGCGTGGTTGAAGATGGCGAACCGGTAGCCCATGAAGAACTGCCAGTTGTTCGCCAACGTCAGCGCGTTGCCGAACGACGTGAAGTTGACGCCGTCGGTGCTGTACGAGAACTGCGCCTGCCGGCCCGAGCCCGGTCTGATGTCGGCGTTGGCGCGCAACCAGATCCGTCCGCCGGAGATGGCGGTGCTCGCCACCTCGCTGCCGGTGCTGGTGGTGTTCCAGTTGCCGTCCATCGTCAGACCGTTCTGCATGACCAGGCGGGTGGATCCGTTGTCCCGTCGGAGCCCGATCCAGGCGGACGAGTTGCGCAGCACCGCCAGACCGGCACGGTCACCGTCGCGCATCGTGGAGTAGTCCAGCTCGATGGTGGCGGTGGAGGTGGGGCCCTGGATCCGGTGTGTCAACGTGTTGCGCGCCTTGTACAGGTCGTTCGTAACGGTGGCGGTCTGCAGGTTCAGCCCGTTGTTGACCGAGTACCTGCTGGTGTCCGGGTTGTGGTTCCACTCCCACTGCGGGCCGAGCGTGGTGCCGGCGAACGTGTCGGTGCCCGTCAGCGGCTTGACCGCCCGCGGCGGCGCGGGCAGGTTCGGCTTCGGGTACGTGCTGCCCCACCTGCCGTTGACCGTCTGCAGCACCGGCCAACCGTCGCTGGTCCAGGTGATCGGCGCGAGGGCCGGCATCCGACCACCGGGGTACGCATCGACGAACGACATGTAGTACCAGTCGCCGTTCTGCGTCTGCACGAGGCCGCCCTGGTGCGGCACGCCGCCACCGGAGATCGGACCGGGCAGGTCGAGCAGCACCTGCCGCTGCTCGTACGGGCCGAACGGGCCGTTGGTCGACTTCAGCACGTACTGGCCGTTGGCCGGGCGGGTGAGCCAGATGTAGTAGGCGCCGTTGCGCTTGTAGAACCGCGCGCCTTCGAGCGTCCCGATGCTCGACGGCGTCTGGTACACCTGCTGGGCGCGGACCTGGGACTTCCCGTCGGCGGAGAGCTGGGCGACGCTGATGGTGCCGTTGCCGTACGCGATGTACGGGGTGTCGTTGTCGTCGAACAGCAGGCCGGCGTCGTAGTAGCAGTTGGGGATGGTGGTGTGCTTGCTCCAGGTGCCGTCGACGGCGGACGCGGTGTAGATGTGCGTCTGCGCGAAGTCGATGCACCCGGCCCAGTAGTACGTCCGGTTGCTCGGCCGGTAGTTGAGCGTCGACGCCCAGATCCCGTCGACGTACGCGTTGCCACCGCTCATGTCGTACTTCGAGCCGAAGTCGAGCCGGGGCACGGCGTGACCGGCGAACTCCCAGTTCACCAGGTCGTACGAGCGCAGGACCGGCGCTCCCGGCGAGTAGTGCATGGTGGACGACGTCAGGTAGTAGACGTTGTCCACCCGGATGATGTCGACGTCGGCGAAGTCCTGCCAGATGGCCGGGTTCGAGAACGTTCCGTTCGACGGTGGCGGCGTGGTGGGGGGCGGCGTGGTCGGCGGCGGCGTGGTGGGGTTGCCCCCGCCGTCGACGCGGACCAGCTGCCACTGCTGGTTGGTGCCGTTCCAGTCGTCGTACTGCACGATGTTGCCACCGTCGGCGGTCGAGGCGCTCTGCACCTCCATGACCTTGTTGCTGTTGCGGTTGATCAGCCGGACGTAACCGCCGTCCGAGTCGGCCAGGCGGAACTGCTGGTTGGTCCCGTTGTTGTCCGACCACTGCACGATCGCCGCACCGTTCGCGGTCGACCGGTTGTACACGTCCAGCACCTTGCCCGACAACCGCGACTTGAGCCGGTAGTAGCCGCTGCCGGAGTCCACGAACTGCCACTGCTGCTGGTTACCGTTGTTACGCGTCCACTGGGTGATCCGCGCGCCGTCGTTCGTGGCCAGGTTGTAGACATCCAACGCCTTGCCACTGTTGCGGTTCACCAGGACGTACCACGCGCTGGTGTCGACCGTGGCCGCCGACGCGGGCGCCGCGGCAACCGCCGCGGCCGCGCCACCGACCACCAGTGCCGTCGCGGCGACGGCCAATCTCGACAGCCAGTTGCGCCGGCGTGGCGCACCCCGGGGAACCCGACCGATGGAAAGCATGATCCTCCTCTGCTGACGCGAACCGTGCGGTCTGGGCCGGCGTCCGCGGCACCGGGCGGGGCACCGAGCTGACCACGCCCGGCCATGTGATCGCTAACAGCACGCCCCGGACGTCACGGCAGCACGATGCCGACAACGGAGGGTTAGGACGCGCGCACGGCCGGACCAGGCAACGACATCGACCACCTTGGTTATAGACTGTGAGCGATAACATGCTCTTAGTCAAGGCGTAACACAACCGGCTCGCGGGCCTGCTAGCGCGCGTGACAGAGCCCCGCCGCGGACACGAACGGGTGGTCCACCCCGGCCCGCAGGCAGGGGTGAACCACCCGTTTCACGAAGGGCGTGGGGCAGGTCAGAAGCCGCGCGCCAACCGGTAGTAGGCCTGGTTCCAGCGGATCTCGTCGGCGAAGCGGCGTGTCGTCGTCTCGGCGTCGATCACGACCAGCTCGGTCCGGCTCATCTCGGCCAGGTCGTGCAGCTCCTCGGCCCCCACCGCCTGCGACAGCACCGTGTGGTGCGGTGCGCCGGCGGTGATCCAGGACTCGGCGGAGACCGGCAGGTCCGGACGCGGTCGCCAGACAGCGCGCGCCACCGGCAGCCGGCGCAGCGGCTGGGGCGGCGGCACGACGTCGATCTCGTTCGCCACGAGCCGGAACCGCTCCCCCATGTCGGCCAACCCCAGCACCACGGCCGGCCCGGGCGCGGCGTCGAACACGAGCCGCACCGGATCCTCGCGACCGCCGATGCTCAGCGGGTGGATCTCGACGTTGGGCACGTCGGACGCGATGGTCGGGCAGACCTCGAGCATGTGCGCGCCCAGCACCAGCTCCTGGCCGGGCGTGAGGTCGTAGGTGTAGTCCTCCATGAACGACGTGCCGCCCTGGACGCCCACGGACATCGCCTTGATGGTGTGCACCAGGACCGACGTCTTCCAGTCGCCCTCGCCGCCGAAGCCGTAACCGTCGGCCATCAGCCGCTGCACGGCGATGCCGGGGAGCTGACGCAGGCCGCCGAGATCCTCGAAGTTCGTGGTGAACGCCCGGAACCCACCGGCCTTCAGGAAGGCCCGCATACCCAGCTCCAGGCGGGCGGCGTACCGCAGCGAGTCGTGCCGCTCACCACCGGGAAGCAGCTCGGCGCCCACGCGGTAGGTGTCGCCGTACTCCTTGACCAGCTCGTCCACGTCGGCGTCGGCGACCTCGCCGACCACGTCGACCAGGTCGTTGACGCCGTAGGTGTTGACCGACACCCCGAAGCGCAGCTCCGCCTCGACCTTGTCGCCCTCGGTCACCGCGACGTCGCGCATGTTGTCACCGAAGCGGGCCAGACGCAGCGACCGCATCGCCGACCAGCCGGTCGCCGCACGGGCCCAGGCGCCGACCCGGGCGGTCACCCGCGGGTCGCTGACGTGCCCCGCGACCGTCTTGCGGGCCACCCCGAGGCGGGTCTGGATGTACCCGAACTCACGGTCGCCGTGCGCGGCCTGGTTCAGGTTCATGAAGTCCATGTCGATGTCGTCCCAGGGCAGCAGGACGTTCGACTGGGTGTGCAGGTGCAGCAGCGGCGTCTGCAGCGCGTCCAGTCCGGCGATCCACATCTTCGCCGGCGAGAACGTGTGCATCCACGCGATGACCCCGATCGCGCCCTGGGCGGCGGCCTCCCGGCAGACCCGCAGGATCTCGCCGCTGTTGGTCAGGACGGGCTTCCAGACCACCCGGGCGGGAATCTGCGGCGAGTCGTCGAGCGCGGCCGCGATCTGGCGGGACTGCTCGGCGACCTGCCGGAGCGTCTCCTCGCCGTACATGCCTTGGCTGCCGGTGAGGAACCAGATCTCGGGTTCGGGGTGTGGTGCCATGGGGTTGCCTTCCGCGAGAGGGGCGGTCACTTGTAACGGATTCCGATGAGTCGCTGCAGGAGGATGAACGCGAAGAGCAGGCCGCCAATCACGATCTTGGTCCACCAGGAGTTGAGGCTGCCGTCGAACGTGATCAGGGTCTGGATCACACCCAGGACCAGCACGCCGAGCACCGTGCCGAAAATGTAACCCGAGCCGCCGGTGAGCACCGTGCCACCGATGACGACGGCGGCGATGACGTCCAGCTCCATGCCGACGGCGATCAGCGGCGCGCCGGAGAGGGTGTAGAACGACAGCAGGATCCCGCCGATCGCGGAGCAGAGCCCGCTGATCGTGTACACGGCGATCCGGGTACGCCCCAGCGGCAGGCCCATCAGCAGCGCCGACTGGGGATTGCCGCCGATCGCGTACACGTTGCGCCCCAGGCGGGTGTACGCCAGCACGTACGCGGCGACGAGCACCACGGCGAAGGCGATCAGCACGCTGATCGAGACGAAGTTGCCCCGGGGATCGCCGATCCGCTCCTGCGACATCCTGGTCCAGAAGCCGTCCGTGATCGGGATGGACGAGTCCGAGATGAACGTGCACATGCCGCGGGCGAAGAACATCCCGGCGAGCGTGACGATGAACGGCTGGATCTCGAAGAAGTGGATGACGCAGCCCATCAACAGGCCGAGCGTCGGACCGATGAGCAGCGCGATGACGAGCACGAGCGCCGCCGGCAGGCCCTTCTCCAACAGCGACGCCGACACCATCGCCGTCATCGCGACGACGGACCCGACCGACAGGTCGATGCCCCCGGTGAGGATCACGAAGGTCATGCCCACCGCGACGACGAGCAGGAAGCCGTTGTCGATGAAGACGTTGAAGATGACCTGTACGTTCGAGAACGCCGTGTACTGGGACACGCCGATGCCGTACATGACCAGCAGCAGGGCGAGCGTGGCCAGCACCGGCACCTGCCGCCGGGGCAGCCGGAACCGGGTGCGGCGGGGGGCGGTGAGCGATCCGGTGGTCATGCCGGCACCTGCTCCTTCGGCTTGTCGGCGACGGGGCGCGGCGGTGGGGTGCTCTTCCGACGCCGGCTGAACCGGGCGCGGAAGGCCGGCGCCTGGATGAGGCACACGGCGATGACGACGACCGCCTTGAACAGCAGCGACGTCTGCGGCGAGATGTTCATCGCGTACACCGTGGTGGTGAGGGTCTGGATGATCAGTGCGCCGAGGATGGTGCCGCTGAGGTAGAACCGGCCGCCGGCGAGGGACGTACCGCCGATGACCACCGCGAGGATGGCGTCCAACTCCACCCAGAGGCCGACCGCGTTGCCGTCGGCGCTGGACACGTTGGCCGTCATCATGAAGCCGGCGATCGCGGCGCAGGCGGCGCTGAGCACGTACACGAGGAAGATGACCCGGTTGGAGCGGATGCCCGCCAGTCGGCTCGCCTCGGCGTTGCCACCCACCGACTCGACGATCATGCCGAGCGCGGTGCGACGGGTGAACGCGGCGACGAGCAGGGCGGCGGCGAGCGCGATGAAGATGGCCAGCGGCAGGGTCAGCAGGTGCCCCAACCCGATCGCCCGGAACGGCCCGGAGTTGATGGTGATGATCTGGCCCTGCGTGATGAGCTGGGCCAGGCCCCGACCGGCCACCATGAGGATCAGCGTGGCGATGATCGGTTGGATGCCGATCACCGCTACCAGCACCCCGTTCCAGGCGCCCAGCACCAGCGAGATCCCGAACGCCATCGCGAGCGCGGTCAGCACCACGGCGAGGCTGTTCTGGTCGGGCTGCTTGCTGATGTACATGCAGGCGACCGCGCCGCTGATCGCGCACAGGGAGCCGACCGACAGGTCGATGCCGCCGGTCGAGATGACGAGCGTCATGCCCAGCGCCACGAGGATCAGCGGGGCGCTCAGCCGCAGGATGTCGATCGGCGTGCCGTACAGGTGCCCGTCCTTGAGCTCGATGGACAGGAACCCGGGCCGGTAGATCGTGTTCGCGGCGAGCATGACCACCAGCACGGCGACGGGCCAGAACAGCCGGTGACCGATCATCGTCCGATAGCGGCCCTTGGTGTCGTTCATCGGTCCGCCTCCTCCCGCTGGGATCCGCTCGCGATCGTCTGCATGATGCGCTCCGCGTCGAGGTCCTCGTTGTTGGCGAGCTGCGCGACCATCTGCCGGTCCCGCATGACCGCCACCTTGTGGCTGAGGCGCAGCACCTCCTCCAGCTCGGCCGAGATGAACAGCACCGCCATCCCACCGTCGGACAGTTGCGCGACGAGGCGCTGGATCTCTGTCTTCGCGCCGATGTCGATACCGCGGGTCGGCTCGTCCAGGATCAGCAGCCGCGGCTCGGTGATCAGCCAGCGGGCGAGGAGCACCTTCTGCTGGTTGCCGCCGGAGAGGTTGCGCACCGGCACCTCCGGGTCCGCCGGACGGATGTTGAGCGCCTTGACGTACTTGTCGACCAGCTCGTCCTGGCGGCGGCGCGGGATGGGCCGCAACCAGCCCCGGGCGGCCTGCATGGCGAGGATCATGTTCTCGCGGACCGACAGGTCGGGGACGATGCCCTCGGCCCGACGGTTCTCCGAGCAGAACCCGACGCCCTGGTCGATGGCCTGCGCGGGGGTACGCAGACTGCTCGACGTGCCGTCGATCGCGACCTGGCCGCCGTCGGCCCGGTCGGCGCCGAAGAACAACCGCGCCACCTCGGTACGCCCCGAGCCCAGCAGGCCGGCGAGGCCCACCACCTCACCGGCGTGGATGGTCAGGCTGAACGGCTCGACCGCGCCCGCCCGGCCGAGCTTCGACACCGCCACCAGGGGCGTGCCCTCCTCGATCGCGGCCAGGTCGCGCCGGGAGTGCTCCTCGATCCCCTCGAGGACGTCGAGCTCCTTGCCGATCATCTTCTCGACGAGGCTGAGTTGGGGCAGCTCGGCGGTCAGGTACTCGCCGACGAGCCCGCCGTTGCGCAGCACCGTGATGCGGTCGGCGATCTCGTAGACCTGGTCGAGGAAGTGCGTCACGAACAGGATCGCGATGCCCTCGTCGCGGAGCTGCCGCATGATGCGGAACAACTGCGCGACCTCACCGGCGTCGAGGCTGGACGTCGGCTCGTCCAGGATCAGCACCCGCGCCTGGATGTCGATCGCGCGGGCGATCGCGACCATCTGCTGGATCGCGAGCGAGTACGAGCCCAGCGGCGCGCTGACGTCGAGGTCGAGGTCGAGCCGCTTCAGGAGTGCGCGGGCGCGGCGGCGGACCTCGCCCCAGCGGACGGCGCCGAAGATCCGCGGCTCACGCCCGATGAAGATGTTCTCCGCCACCGAGAGGTTGGTGCAGAGATTGACCTCCTGGTAGACGGTGCTCACCCCGGCGGCCGTCGCCTGCATCGGCCCGCTGAAGGACACCGGCTCACCGCCGAGGGTGATCGTGCCGTCGTCGGTGTCGTAGACGCCGGTCAGCACCTTGATGAGGGTCGACTTCCCGGCGCCGTTCTCGCCCATCAGGGCGTGCACCTCGCCGGGGAAGAGCCGGAAGTTGACGTCGTGGAGTGCACGCACCCCGGGGAAGGACTTGCTGATCCCGGTCATCGTCAGGACCGGACGGCTATCCGTCATCCCATCAGACCTCTTCTGGGGGTTGTCGACGCGGATGGGCCGTTGCGCTCCCACCGCGCCCGCCCGGCCCCTGGAGCTGGGCTCGGGCGGGCGTGGCGCGGGTCGTCGCGGGTCATGCCCGGTCCGTTCGGGTTTACGGGGCGACGCGGCGGGGCCGCCACGCGAGCGCGGCGACCCCTTACCGTCGATCAGTACTTGCGGTTGGGCAGAGCCTCCTTGGCCTGCTCCTGGGTGAAGGTGGTCTCCTCGGTCTCGATCCGGGCGGGCACCGTCTCACCCGCGTGGACCTTCTTGGCGAGGTCCATCAGCTGTGGGCCGAGCAGCGGGCTGCACTCCGCGATGAAGTTGAACTTCCCGTCGGCGAGAGCCTGCATACCGTCCTTGACGGCGTCGACCGTGATGATGGTGATGTCCTTGCCCGGGACCTTGCCGGCCGCGGTGATGGCCTCGAGAGCACCCAGACCCATGTCGTCGTTGTGCGCGAACAGCACGTCGATCTTCGGGTTGGCCTTGAGGAACTGCTCCATGACCTGCTTGCCACCCGCCCGGGTGAAGTCACCCGGCTGCGAGGCGATGATCTTCAGGTTCGGGTTGACGGCGATCGCCTCGCCGAAGCCCTTCTTGCGGTCGTTGGCCGGAGCGGCACCGGTGTTGCCCTGCAGCTCGACGATGTTGACCGGGCCCGTGGCGCCCTTCTTCTGCTCGACCAGCCACTCGCCCGCGAGCTTGCCCTCCTTGACGAAGTCCGAGCCGAGGAAGGTCTTGTACAGGCTCTTGTCGGCCGAGTCGACCGAGCGGTCGGTCAGGATGACCGGGATGCCGGCGTCCTTGGCCTCCTTGAGGACGGTGTCCCATCCGGACTCCACCACCGGCGAGAAGGCGATGACGTCCACCTTCTGCTGGATGTAGTTGCGGATGGCCTTGATCTGGTTCTCCTGCTTCTGCTGCGCGTCGTCGAACTTCAGCTCGATGCCCGCCGCGGCAGCCGACTCCTTGATCGAGGTGGTGTTCGCCGTACGCCACCCGCTCTCGGCGCCGACCTGGGAGAAGCCCATCGTGATCTTGCCGTCGTCCTTGGACCCGCCGCCGCCGGTGTCGCTGTTGCCGCAGGCCGCCACGCCGCCGATGAGCAGCACACTGGCGAGGACCGCGATAGCGCGCTGCGTTCGCATCTTTCTCATCAGATCTCCTTGGCTGGGTGTGGTGGGGACCGCGTGAGCCGCCGACGAGCAGAGGTGGCGTACGCGGGTGGTGCGTGCTGGTGCGTCGGTGGAGCAGACCGGCGGGCCGTGTGGAGACGGTCAGGAGCCCGCAGGTGCGACTGGTTGTTGGCCGTAGACGTTCTGGTAACGGTGGTAGAGAGCGTCGATGTCGGCCTGCGCGATCGGCACGGGCTGCCCGAGGGTCCGCGCCAGGTACGAGGTACGCGCCACGTCCTCACACATGACCGCGGCCTTGACCGCCGCGCGGGCGTTCCGGCCGATGGTGAAGACGCCGTGGTTGCGCATGAGCACGGCGGGTGAACGGTGCCCGGAGAGCGTGGCGACGATGCCCTTGCCGATGTCGTCGCCACCGATCAGCGCGAAGGGGCCCAGCGGGATCTCCCCGCCGAACTCGTCGGCCTGCGCCGTGAGGTGGCAGGGGATGGCCTCTCCGCAGGCGGCCCAGGCGCTCGCGTACGAGCTGTGCGTGTGCACCACGCCACCGACCTCGGGCATGGCGCGGTAGACGTAGGCGTGCGCGGCCGTGTCGCTGGACGGCGCGAGGTCGCCCTCGACCAGGACGCCGTCGAGGTCGCAGACCACCATCGTGTCGGCCGTGAGATCGTCGTAGCCCACGCCGCTCGGCTTGATGACCATGAGGTCCTGGCCGGGAACCCGCGCGGAGACGTTGCCGGACGTCCAGGCGACCAGGTTGTACCGGGTCAGCTCGCTGTGCAGGCGCGCAACCTGCTCGCGCAGTTCACCGATCTGCCGACTCACCTCTGCGTTCATGCGACGACCTCCAGCGGCGCCTCGTGCGTGGCCGCGGCGGCCTCCACCGCCGCGTTGCGGATCGCCCGGAGGCGGAGCATGACCTCGTTGCCGCCGCGACCGAAGTGGTCGTGCAGCGCCCGGTACTCGGCGTACAAACCGTCGTAGGCGCGGGCGCGCTCCGGGTCCGGCGTGTAGACGGCCTCGTGCACCCGCCCCATCGCCTGGGAGGCCTCGTGGATCGACGGGTACGCCCCGGCGGCGACGGCGGCGTGGATCGCCGAGCCGAGCGCCGGCCCCTGCGCGGAGGCGATGATGTTCAGCGGGCGCCTGGTCACGTCCGCGTAGATCTGCATCAGGAGCTTGTTGTTGGTGAGGCCACCGGCGATCACCAGGTCGTTGACGGGCACCCCGGCGTCGACGAACGCGTCGATGATCATCCTGGTGCCGTACGCCGTGGCCTCCAGCAGCGCGCGGTAGATGTCCTGCGGGCGGGTGGCCAGGGTCATCCCGACGATCATCCCGCTGAGGTCGTGGTTGACCAGCAACGAGCGGTTGCCGTTCCACCAGTCCAGCGCGACCAGGCCGTGCGCGCCGACCGGCTGGCCGGCGGCCAACTCGGTGAGGCGTTCGTGTGAGTCGAACCCGGCCGGTGCGCCGTGCTCGACGAACCAGCCGAAGATGTCGCCGACACCGCTCTGGCCGGCCTCGTAGCCCCACGCGCCCGGGCTGATGCCGCCGTCGACCACGCCGCACATCCCGGCGACCTCGGCCGGGTGCTCGCCGTTGACCACGTGACAGGTGGACGTGCCCATGATGGCGACCAGGCGACCGGGCTGTACGGCCTGCGCGGAGGCCGCGGTGACGTGCGCGTCGACGTTGCCGACCGCCACGGCGATCCCCTCCGGCAGCCCGGTCCAGGCGGACGCGCGTGCGGTGAGCGTGCCGGCCTGGGCGCCGAGCGGCAGCAGCGGGCCGTCGAGCTTGGCCACGAAGTCGCCGAAGTCGGGGTTGAGCGCGGTCAGGAAACCCTCGGACGGGTACTGCCCGTCCTGCAGGATGCCCTTGTAACCGGCGGTGCAGACGTTACGGGTCTCGGTGCCGCTGAGCTGCCAGACGATCCAGTCGGCGGCCTCGATGAACCGCTCGGCCCGGTGGTAGATCTCCGGGTCCTCCTCCAGGATCTGCAGACCCTTGGCGTACTGCCACTCGGCGGAGATCTTTCCGCCGTACCGGCCGATCCACGGCTCCGACCGCTCGTGGGCGAGCGCGTTGATCCGGTCGGCGTGCGGCTGCGCGGCGTGGTGCTTCCAGAGCTTGACCCAGGAGTGGGGCCGGTCCCGCAGCTCGGGATCCTCGCAGAGCGGGGTGCCGTCGGCGCGCGTCGGGAGCACCGTGCAGGCGGTGAAGTCGATGCCGATGCCCACCACCGCCGCGGGGTCCACCCCCGCCGCGGCGACCGCGGCCGGAACGGCGTGGCGCAGCACGTCGCGGTAGTCGTCCGGATTCTGCAACGCCCAGTCCGGGGGCAGCGACCGACCTCCGGGCAGCGTCTCGCTGATGACCCCGTCGCCGTACTCGTGCACCGCGGTCCCGAGCTCGGCACCATCAGAAACCCGGACCACAAGGGCCCGCCCGGAGAGGGTGCCGAAATCGACACCCACGACGTAGCTTTCGGCAGCTCCGCCCACACGCTCCATGTTCACCTCCACCGTTAACGGGGATAGTGTTAACGCTCACATCCAGCCTCGTCAAGACATCTACCTGCAACAGCTCCGTAACGGAACGCGGAGGGCGTACCGACTCGGGCGCGTCGATACCGGACCGACGCACGGCGCTCGATCCGGGGCGCCGGGCGGTCGCGACCCCGCCCGGTGGCGACGACGATCGGCAGCGGCGCGGATGGCAGCGATAACATCGACGGCGTCGCCGACCACGCATGATCAGAACTGTCGAACGCGCCGTCGCAGCGCCCGGGCCCCTGACCCCGCGCTCCGGCGCCCGAACGACCCGGCGGGCCACCGTCGGCACGGCGTGTTATCGATAACATTCGATGCCATGTTCGCGGTGTCGACTCGTCGCCGGAGTGATCGGCTCCGGGCCGGCCAGGTGTGGGCTTTCCGGCCCCCCGCCGGGCGGGCAGGCCGCGCCCGGGCCGGCCCGGGGACCACGCGATGACACCGACGACCCGGCCCATCCGGGCCGGGTCGTCGGTCGTCGGTCGTCGGGTCAGGCCGTTCGAGGACGGTTGTAGAGCGCCTTGGCCCAGCAGAAGCAGCCGACCGTGATGACGGCGCACCAGGCGACCGCGAGGAGCCCGTTGATGCCGACCCCACTGCCGAGCAGCAGGCCACGGAGCGTCTCCATGACCGGGGTGAACGGCTGGTAGTCGGCGAACAGGCGGACCGGCGTCGGCATCGAGTCGGTGGGGACGAACCCGCTGCCGAGGAACGGCAGCAGCACCAGCGGCATGGGCAGGTTGCTGGCCGTCTCGACGCTCCTGGTGACCAGGCCCAGAGCGACCGACAGCCAGGTGACGGCGACGGTGACCATGGTCAGCACGCCGATCGCGGCGAGCCACTCCACGGCGTCGGCGGTGGGGCGGAACCCGACGAGCAGCGCCGCGCCGGTGACGGCAGCGAGGCTGACCATCGTCTGGAACACGCTGCCCACGACGTGGCCGGTGAGAACCGACGGTCGAAAGATCGCCATTGTACGGAAACGGGCGATGATGCCCTCGGCCATGTCCATGGCGACCGAGATCGCGGTGCCCTGCGCCGCGCTGGCCACCGTGATGAGCAGGATGCCGGGGGTGACGTAGTTGGCGTACTCGGCCCGGCCGCCGGTCGGCCCGAGGCCGGCGCCGAGCGTGCCGCCGAAGACGTACACGAAGAGCAGCAGGAGGATGACCGGGATGCCGACGAGCATGAGGGTCAGCGAGGGGTAGCGGCGCATGTGCAGGAGGTTGCGCCGCAACATCGTGTTGGAGTCGCGCAGGGCGAGGGTGAGGGTGCTCATCGCGCAGCGGCCCTTTCGTGGCGGGATCGGGCGTCGGGCTGGCCGGTGAGGGCGAGGAAGACGTCGTCGAGGTCGGGGGTGTGCACGGCGAGACCGGCCACGGTGATGGCGGCCCGGTCGAGGTCGTCGAGAAGGGACCGCAGCGAACCGACCCCGCCGTCGCTCGGCACCTCGAGGGTCAGCGCGGCGTCGTCCCGGGTGGCCGTCGCGAACGTACGGGCCGCCGAGTCGAGGTCGTCCTGGTCGGTGAACCGAAGGACCACGTGACCGCCCGGGATGCGCCGCTTGAGCTCGTGCGGGGTGCCCTCGGCGATCAGTCGGCCATGGTCGAGGAAGGCCACGCGGTCGGCGAGCTGGTCGGCCTCCTCCAGGTACTGCGTCGTCAACAGGATGGTGACGCCCTCGGCGGCCAGCGCCTTGATGATGTGCCACATGGCGCGACGGCTGCGCGGGTCGAGACCGGTCGTCGGCTCGTCGAGGAAGATGACGCGCGGGTCGCCGACGAGCGTCATCGCGAGGTCGAGTCGACGGCGGGTACCACCGGAGTACGTCGCGGCCGGCTTGTCCGCCGCTTCGGTCAGGTCGAACTGGTCGAGCAGGTCGGCGATCCGCCGGCGACCCGCCGCGCGGTCCAGGTGGCACAGATCGGCCATGAGGTGCAGGTTCTCCCGGCCGGTGAGCAGGCTGTCCACGGCCGAGAACTGACCGGTGACGCCGATCAGCTCGCGTACCGCGTCGGCGTCACGGGTCACGTCGTGTCCGAGTACGCGGGCGTGGCCGCCGTCGGCCCGGAGAAGGGTGGAGAGGATCTGCACGGTGGTCGTCTTGCCGGCGCCGTTGGGGCCGAGCAGCGCGAAGATCGTTCCCTCGGTGATCATCAGGTCGATGCCGTCGAGCACGACCTTGTTCCCGTAGGACTTGCGCAGCTCGGTGGTGACGATCGCGGGTCTGCTGCTGCCGTTCATGGTCTCCTCATCTGTGGTGGAGTCGGGGCGCGTCAGGCGCGGCGGATGGTGATGTCGCCGTAGGAGGTGTTGGCACGGATCTCGACCGTCTCGTCGGTCTCGGCCGGGCTGTCGGTCGCTTCGAGGGCGTTGTGCACGCGGCCGTGTCGGGAGCTGACGTCGAGCCAGGCGGCGGTGCCGCGTCGGACACCGACCTCGATCGCGCCGTAGGAGGTCTGCGACTCGACCGAGCCGCGCACGACCTCGCCCAGCCGGACGTTGCCGTACGCGGTGCGCGCCGCCACCGAGGCGTTCGACGCGTCGACGGTGATGTCGCCGTACGCGGTGTTGATCCGGACGTCGCCTCCGCTGCGGCCGATCCAGCAGTCACCGGACGAGTTCTTGATTTCCGTGTTGCCGTCGACCGCGCCGAGTCGCACCTTGCCGGACGACGCCTTCACCCGGGCCGAACCGGTGACCCGCTCGACCACGACCTCGCCGTGGCTGCTGTCGATCTCCAGCGGCCCGGTCTCCTCCAGCCGGATCGCGCTTCCGGTCTTGATCCGGCACTCGCCGAGCCGCCCCTCGCCACGGAAGGCCGCCCACGCCGCCTCGGCGTGCAGCCGGGTACCGCTCGGCACCTCGATCAGGACGTCGACCGACGGGCCGGAGCCGAAGCCGTACCGACGCCAACTCTTCGGCACCCTGATGCGCAGCTGGCCGGCGGCGAAGTCGACGGTGGTCTGCTCGGCCGCGTTCACGTCGGCCTTGCTCGACGGGTCGCGGGGACGCACCCGCACCACCGTGTCGGTGCGGTCGGTCGCGGCGATCCAGGCGTCCCCGATGGGCAGCTCGACCTGGACGGAGATCGGTTCTGGCGTGTCGAAAACAGGCATGGTGGTCTCCCGGAAGGTGTCGGCGGAGGCGGAGAGAGGGTGTGGGCGGGCGCGCTGGTCAGCGCGCCCAGCCGGTGACGTGCTGGCCGGACCTCGGGGGCTCCGGCCGGCGCGGCGGCTGACGGTCGGAGCCACCGGCCCCGACCGCGCTGGCGACGGCGCGCACCAGCCAGGCGTTGACGGAGAGCCCGGCGCGGCTCGCGGCCTCGTCGACGCTGGCCTTGAGGTGGTCCGGAAGGCGGAGGTTGATCCGGGACGTACCGCCCTCGTCGCCCTCGGGCGGCAGCAGGGGCGCCGGGGCCGGAGGTGTCTCGCCGACCTCGCCCGGCCCGTCCGTGGGCGGGGTGGCGGGTGCCACCACGAAGTCGGGCTCGCGTCCGCGGAGCCGGACGTGCACCGACCCGGGGGCCAGATCGCGGGTGATCTCGTCGGCCGCGTCGGACAGCGCCTCGAGCAGCGTGAGGTGGGTCGCCGCTTCGAGTTGGGTGAACAGCCGTTCGGCGAGCACCCGGCCCTCCGGGTCCACGCCCTCGGCTGCCACGGCGAACTCGTTACGCAGGTTCTCGACGTACGGCCTCAAGTCCATGGCACCATCATGGCACCACTTTGGCTCAGCATGCAACACCGATGGCTCACATTGCTGCCGCGACCATCATGTGCGCTGCTCAGCGGCGGTGCCTGGGCTGTCGAACGCGCGGCGGACCAGTCGGTTCGCGGCCTCCTGACTCAGCCCGGTGGCCACCAGGAGGTCGCTGGCGGTCGTCCGGACCTGCGCCACCACGACGGCCCCGGAGAAGCCGACTCCTTCCCGATAGGCGTCACCGGCGGCACAGACCGCCCGGAGCGCCCGCTCACGCGCCTGAACGGGTTCCTTGCCTGCGGCGAACTGCCGCTTGAGCAGGCGTACCGCCTCGGCCAGACCAGCGACGGCCGCAGGCATCGGTTCGGGGACGGGCTCACCGTCCTCGATCAGGGTCACCGCCCGGCGGATCAGCGTTCCCGCGTTACGCATGGCCCGGTCGATCGGCTCCGCCGTCTGCGCGTACCGGGCCACCGGCCCCTGCCGCTGATGCCAGTGCACGGGTGAGAGGGTGCTGGCCTCCCGGGCACCCTGCGTCGCCTCGACGAGCGCACCCAGCTCGTCCTTGTTCTGCCGCAACCTCGCCCGGGCGGCCAGCGCGCGGTCGATGTCACGGTCGGCCAGTGCGCCGGCGGCGGCCTCGAGCTGAACGCTGAGCAGGTCCAGCGCCGGTCGCGCGGCCCGGTTGAGCACCCGCAACGGGCTCAACGGCAGCAGGACGGCGGTGACCAGCAGTGCCACGGCGCCCCCGACGAGGGCGTCCACGAAGCGGGGAATCTCCAGGTCGCGCACGGCCGGACTCAACGTGGCGATGAGCACGGCCGTGGCACCCGCCTGGATCACCACCGCCGCGCTGCCGACGAGGAACAGCGCGACGAGGATCGCCAACACGACGATCAGCGCGAGCTGCCACCACCCGGTGCCCATCACCCCGAGCAGCAGGTCACCGACCAGCACCCCGACGGTGACGCCGATGATCAGCTCGATGGTGCGCCGCAGGCGTTGCCCGACCGACGCCGCGAGGGTGGAGACCGCGGAGATCGGCGCGAAGACCGGCTGCGATACGTGCAGCACCTCGCGCGCCACCAGCCAGGACAGCGCCGCGGCCACGCCGGCCTGCAGAGCCAGCCCCCCGATACCCCGAACGCGCCGCGCCCGCTCCCGCAGCGTGCCCGACAGCCGGCCCCGCAACCGCGCGACGGTCGACGTCGGGCCGGGACGCGCTCCCGCGCCGGCACGCGCCGATGCGTCCCCGTCCGTACCGGGCCGACCGGCAGCGACCATGGCGGGCGGCTACCCCGCCGTACCCCGATCAATCCTGGACACCGGGCGCGGCCACGCGGGCCCGCGCCGCGCCCGGCGCCGGACGGCGGTCGCGCTCAGCGTTCGGCGAGCGCCTTCTCGGCGTACGCCCAGAGCTCGTCCGCGGCCGTCGGGTCGATCGCGTGGTCCGCGACGCCGTCGGAGGCATCGGGGCCGCCGGGAACCACGTCCATCTCCTGGTTGTCGACGAAGTACCGGCCCCCGATGCCCTCCAGCAGGGGCGACGCGGCGAGCAGGACCGTGGTCGACGCGCCCTGGGCAGGCGTCTTGTAGTAGTCGGGCACCACCAGGTTGCCCTCCTCGTCCATCCCGCCGAGCGCGCGCATCGTGTCGTCGTCGATGTGGCGCTGGAGATTCGTGTGGATGTACCCGGGGTTGAGGGCGTTGGCGGTGATCCCGTCCGCCGCCCACCGCCGGGTGATGCCCACCGCCAGCAGGACGTCCGCCGTCTTCGACTGCCCGTACGCCTGCCACCGGTCGTACGGCCGCCGCTCGAAGTGGGGATCCGCGGCGTCGAACGGGGCGCTCAGGTGTGCTCCGGAGCTGACCAGCACGACCCGCGCCGCGCCCGCCGCCCGCAGGTTGTCGTGCAGTCCGACGGCCAGCGCGAAGTGCCCCAGATAGTTGGTCGCGAGCTGGAGCTCCCAGCCCTGGGCCGAGAGCTGACGGGTCGGCAGCGCCATGATGCCGGCGTTGGCGACCAGCGCGTGGAGCGGACCGTCCCAGGCCGCGACGAACGCGTCGACCGACGACAGGTCGGCGAGGTCGAGCGCGGCCGCCCGGACGCTACCCCGCGCGGCGTCGCCGGCGAACTCCTCGACGAGCCCCGCTGCTCGATCCGGATCACGGACCGCTACCGTGACCTCGGCTCCGGCTCCGGCCAGGGCGCGAACCGTCTCGACACCGATGCCCGAGGCGCCGCCGGTGACGATCATCCGACGCCCGGTCAGGTCCACGCCGTCGAGGATCTCGGCGGCCGTGGTGCGGGCGGTGAATCCAGTGGTGAGGCGTGCGTGCTCTGTCATGTCCACCACGCTATGCACCGTCGCTCTGGACTGCCTATAGTTTGGAATCCTTCATACTTTCGCCAGCGTCCAGGACGGTGAGGATGGATCCGCTCGAAGACGTGCTGGCACTGCTCGGTGCCACCGCGCACCTGTCCGCCGGTCTCGTCACCGGCGGGCGCTGGGCGGTCCGGTTCGACCCGCCGGCCGGCGCCAAGTTCAACGCCATCCGACGTGGCAGCTGTCACCTCGTCGTCGAGGGCGAGGCGGAACCGATCGCCCTCACCGAGGGCGACTGCTACCTGTTGACCCGGCCGGTGTCGTACACGCTCTTCAGTGATCCCGACGTGCCGGCCCAGCCGGCGTACCCGATCTTCGCCGCCGCCGGCGACGGCGTGGCACGCGCCGGCGAGGGTGCCGACATGTTCCTCATCGGTGGCGCGTTCTCCCTGGGCGACCGGGGACGAAGTCTCCTGCTGGACGGTCTTCCGCCGGTCATCCACGTGCCGGCCGACGCTCCCGAGGCCACCACCATCCGGTGGGCTCTCGACCAGATCGACATCGAGCTGCGGCGGCCTCAGCTCGGATCGCGGCTCGTCGCGGAACACCTGGCGCTCGTCCTGCTGATCCAGGTTCTGCGGGTGCACCTCGCCCGCGACCCGCAGCACACCTCCGGTTGGCTGGCCGGGCTCGCCGACCCGGTGGTCGCCCCGGCGCTGCGGGCGATGCACGCCCGGCCCGCGCAGCAGTGGACCGTGGACGCGATCGCCCGCACCGCCGCCGTCTCCCGGTCGACGCTCGCCGCCCGCTTTCGGAAGGTCGTCGGCGTGGGCCCGCTGGAATACCTCACCGGATGGCGGATCGAACTCGCGGCGGACCGCATACGGCACGGCTCCGACTCCGTCGCGGCCATCGCCCGAGCCGTCGGATACGGGTCGGAGAGCGCGCTCAGCGTGGCCTTCAAACGGGTCACCGGCATCTCACCACGCGCCTATCGCCAGCAGGTCGCCGGGAGCGTTGCGGGCGGATAGGCGACGCGGCACGCGCCGACCGGGGGCAGCCCCCGGCGATTGGGCGCCTCCCGGCGGGGTAGACCCCGGTCCGCCACACCGGTGGTGGGCCACCCACGGCCCGATCGCCGGCACCGGGCGGTCGGGGTGCCTCGGGGGGCGGTGGCGGATGGATCAGCGCGGGTGAGCGGTCCCGGGACCGCCTTCGACATCGTGGAGCTGCGGGTGCACGGCGTCTCCGGCGCGAGCACCGAGCAGGTGCTCGGCCTGGCGCGCACGGTGCAGGTCGCCGGCGACCAGATGGGCGGCTTCGTCCGGGTCCGGCCGCGCTGGGCGACTCCCGAGGCGCGCGGCGTGACGCTGGAGGCCTACCGCTGGGGGGATCTGCCCTCCGGGACCGTCGCCCGCACCCTGGCGCTGGTGCTGCTCCTGCCGTTCCTGCTGGTCAACGTGGCGATCTGGATGCGGCCCGCGAACCCCCGTTCGGAGGGCATGGTCACGTCCCTCTGCCGCCTGCTGGCACTCACCCTCACCGTGCTGTACGTGCTCGCCATCGCCGGCGTCGCCCTCGACCTGCTCGCCTGGCACTGCCTGAACTCGCCCCGCTGCCTGGCCGGCCGCAGCTGGTTGTCCTGGTTCAGCGGCCAACCCGTCGGGCGACGACTCGCGGTGTTCGCGCTGGTCCCGGCCGCCGCGATCGGCCTGGTGTGGCGGCTCAGCAACCGGCCCGGACGGTCGTTCGAGGCGTTCCGCGCCCCCGACGAGGAGGTCGCCGGGCATCGGCTCAGCACGGTCGGCACGTGGGACGCGGAACCCCTGGTGGGGCGGTTGCGATCCGTGCATGTCGCCGCGGCGTTCGGGACGTTGAGTCTCGTGCTGCTCACCGCCCGCGCCGCGCGGGGCGCCTCGGTCGCCACGATCGCGTTGGCGGTGGTCACGGGCGTGGTTCTGGCTGCCTGCGTGGCGCTGCTCTGCGCGCCGGCGCTGATCGACCGGTCCCCCACCGACCGGCGGCTCGACGCGATCACCACCGCGCTGCGGACGACCGGGACGATCCTGGCCGTCGTGGTCGCCGTCCACGTGGCGACCAGCCCGGCCGGCTGGCGCGAGGACGCCGCTCTGCCCGGGTACGACAGGACGCTGGTCTGGCTGTTCGCCACGCAGACGATCCTGCTGGCCGCGCTCGGCGTGATCCTGCTCTGGCGGCGACGGGGCAGTCCCCTGTTCGGGCTGGGAGCGCTGGTCATCGCGGCCGCGGCGATCAGCACCGCGGTGGGGTACTCCGCCGAGCTGGTCTACCGGGTGGCGGACTACCTCGACCGCGACCTGCCGACCGGGGAGGGCATCGCGACGGGCCCGCCCCGGGCGTACACCTGGGCGATTTTCGGTTTTCTCCGCACCGCGCTGGTCACCGTGCTCGTCGCCGTGCTGGTCGTCGCGGTCTCCCGCCCCGGCCGTCGCCGCCGTGCGGCGGCGATCGTCGCACGCGACTACCCGGACGCCCCGACGGAAGCGCGTCCGCGGCTGCGACAGGTACGCGACGCGGTGGCCCGGGCCAGCTTCACCGAACGCCTGGTGCTGCTGGGCGTGATCTTCGGTTGCCTCGCCGGGGTCGGGTCCGCCACCACCACCCTCGGCCTGTTGGGGGTGTTTCCGGGCGACGTCGTCGAGCGGTTCACCCGGTTGCCGGCCGGCGCGATCACCTTCAGCATCGCGTTCACCAGTTGGGTGAAGGCCGCGGGCCTTCTCGGCCTGGTTCTCGCCGGCATCTTCGCCTACCGCACCACCAGCTTCCGGCGGCACGTCGGCGTCATCTGGGACCTCGGCACCTTCTGGCCCCGGGCCGCCCACCCGTTCGCGCCGCCCTGCTACGCGGAACGGGCCGTGCCGGAGCTGACGCGCCGGATCACCTACCTGGTGGAGCGCGGCGACAGTGTGCTGCTCTCCGGGCACAGCCACGGCTCGGTCCTGCTCGCCGCCGCGGTGCTCCAGTTGCCACCCCGGATCGGCGACCGGGTCGCGCTGCTCACGCACGGGTCACCGCTGCGCCGGCTCTACGCGCGCCTGTTCCCCGCCTACCTCGACGACGCGGTGCTGCGGGAGATCGGCAACCGGGTGGGCTGGCGGTGGGTCAACCTCTGGCGGGACACCGACCCGATCGGCGGACGCGTCTTTCCCGACCGGGGAACCGAGGCGTCCGACGACGACCCGGCCGCCGCGGTGGACCGCCGGGAGGTAGACCCCGGCGACGTGGTGACCCCGCCCGGCGACAGCGTTCCGCCGCCGATCCTCGGGCACTGGCCGGCCGAATCCGACCAACGGTTCGCGGCGGCGGTACGGGAGTTGGCGGACCGCCTGCGGCGCGCACCAGCCGGGTGAGGCGGCGCCTGCCCCGCCACCCGGGCACGCCACTCGTCGAGGCGGGTGTCGGCGATGCGGGCGCCGTCGGCAGGAACGAGCGAGCGGTTGACATCGCGACCCATGATTGTGGTCGCTGTCCGTGAATCCTGGAGGTCGACGTGGCCGCTGTGTCCCATCCGGTGTTCGCGCGGGTCTACGAACGGCTCAGCGTCGCCATGGACCGTGCCGGCACCGCCGAGTTCCGCCGTGACCTGGCCGCTGGCCTGACCGGCCGGGTGATCGAGGTCGGCGCCGGCAACGGCCGCATGTTCGCCCACTACCCCCGAACGGTGACCGAGGTCGTCGCGGTCGAGCCGGAACGTCGCCTGCGCGCCGCCGCCGTCCGCGCGGCCCCGGACGCGCCGGTGCCGATCACGGTCGTCGACGGTCTGGCCGAGGCGTTGCCCGCCGCCGACGGCGAGTTCGACGCGGCAGTGGTCGCGCTGGTGCTCTGCACCGTGCCCGACCAGGCGGCAGCGCTCGCCGAGATCCACCGCGTGCTGCGTCCCGGCGGGCAACTGCGCTTCTTCGAGCACGTGGCGGCCGACGAACCCAGCCGCCTGCGCCGGGTCCAACGCATCTCCGACGCCACGCTGTGGCCGAAGCTGTTCGCCGGCTGCCACACCGGCCGCGACACCACGGCAGCCATCGAAGCGGCGGGGTTCACCGTCGAGGAGTTGCGACGCTTCCGGTTCCCGACCGGCAGCTCCAGCCCCTCCTCGCCGTGCGTCGTGGGCCGGGCGACCCGGGTCGACGGCCGGCCGGGCTGAGCGCGTTCACCGGGTCGGCAGGCTCGACAGCCAGTCGTCCAGCGCCGCGGGGTGCGTGAACAGAAGGACCGGCGGGCCGGTCGGGTCGGCCTGCCAGGCGCGCATCCGCCGTCGGGCGCGTCCGAACGCGGCGACGTGCCAGAGCAGGATCGAGTCCCGGGACAACACACTGCCGACGGATTCGCGGTTGCCGTTGCAGATCATTTCGCCCGTGCCGACGCGGCGCAGCGTACGACGCAGCAGACGCCCGAACGAACGCCACCGCGGGTAGTCCAGGGCCACCACCAGGTCGGCGCGCGCCAGCGGTACGTCCCGCCACCCGTGGTACGCGCCATCGAGGATCCAGGCGTCCCGGCGGCAGATCTTCTCGATGCGGCTGCGCTGCTCGGCGACCGGCACCTCGACCCAGCCCGGCAGCCACAGCAGGTCGTCCACCGGATACCACGGCACCCCGAGGCGCTTCGCCAGCCGCGCGGCGAGAGTGGACTTGCCCGCCCCGTACACCCCGTAGACCAGGATGCGACGCGGTGCGGCCATCGCGGCAGCGTACGTCCCTCGATCGCGGGGTGCTCGGGTGGGCCGACCATCTCACGACAGCGGACGCCGTCGCCATTAATGACTTGCCGCACGCGAGGGGTGTCGCCACAGTGGTGCCCATGACGTACTGACGGACACCACCTGAGCGCCGCGCCGAGGCCACCGCACGATGCCCGGCGCCGTACCGCCGTCCGTCCACTTGCGATTGCGCGAGAAGAGAGCGTCGTTGTCCCAGCACCACTTCTTCCGGGAAGCCTCGTCCCCGTCCACCCCCGCCACCGTCACCGTGTTCGCGTCCCCCACGAGCTGGATCGAGTCCGCCGCGCTCGACCAGTGCCGGCAGGTGGCCGCCCTCGACGGCATGGTCCACGTCGCCGGCATGCCGGACCTGCACCCGGGCAAGGGCGCACCCATCGGCGCGGCCATGGCGTCGACGGTCCTGTATCCGTTCCTCGTCGGCTCCGACATCGGTTGCGGTATCGCCGTCTTCCCCATCCGACTCCGACGCGTCGTACCGGAGCGGCTGGCCGCCCGGTTCCCCGACCTCGACCGCGCGCTGGACCCGGAGCGGGACGCCGACGACCCCGCCTGGGCCGTCCTCACGGGTGACGTTCCCGGCGGCCACCTGGACGGGCTCGGCACGGTCGGCCGCGGTAACCACTTCGTCGAGCTGGCCCGCGTCGACACCGTCTTCGCACCCGAGCACGCCCACCGTCTCGGGTTGGCGGCCGGTGACCTCGTCCTCGTCGTGCACAGCGGTTCGCGGGGCCTGGGTGAGCGGATCCTGCGCACGCACACCGAGACGCACGGGGCGGGCCCCGCACCCGACCCGGCCGGATACCTGGCCCGGCACGACGAGGCGGTGCGCTGGGGTTCGCTCAACCGACGGCTGCTGGCCGCCCGGGTCGCGTACGCCCTGGGGGCCGAGCCGACCGAGCCGGTCGTCGACCAGTGCCACAACCTCGTCGAGGTACGCGACGGCGTCTACCTGCACCGCAAGGGAGCGGCGCCCGGTGACGGTCGCGATGTGCTCGTCGCCGGTACGCGGGGCACCGCGTCGTACCTGGTGGCTGCCCATGCCGGGGCGGACGCCAACCACTCGGTGGCGCACGGCGCGGGTCGGAAGATGTCCCGCGCCGACGCGCTGCGTCGGGGTCGGGCCAAGCACACGGTCGAGGAGCTACGGCGTACCCCGGTGGGTTCGCTGGTGGTGTGCGGCGACCGGCAGTTGCTCTTCGAGGAGGCGCCCACGGCGTACAAGCGGATCGAGCAGGTGATCGGCGACCTCGCCGCGCACCGGCTCGCCACGCCGGTGGCCACCACCATCCCCCTGGTCACCTACAAGACGCCGGACGTCGGGGCCGTGGCTCGGTCGGATCGGCGGGACCAGCGTCGCGGGCGGGGTCGGTCGTGAGCGCGGACCTGTTGCTGTCCGCCGGCCGTGGGCCACGGGAGTGCGCGTGGGCGCTGGCCCACCTGCTGCGCCGTTTGGAGGGGGACGCCACCCGCCACGGCGTGGCGGTCCAGCGGGTCCACGCGGTGCCCGGTGACCGGCCCGGCACGTACCGCTCGGTGCTGATCCGGCTGTCCGGCGTCGACGCCGAGGCGTTCGCCGCCTCCTGGACGGGGACGTTGTGCTGGCAGGCGCCCAGCCCCTACCGGACGAGCGCGGGTCGTAAGAACTGGTACGTGACGGCGCAACCGCCGCCGAGCGACGCGCCGACGACGACGTTCGCCGAGGCCGACGTCGACATCGTCGGCTGCCGCACCGGCGGTCCCGGCGGCCAGCACCGGAACAAGGCCAGCACGGCGGTACGCGCCACCCACCGCCCGTCGGGCCTCGTCGTGGTGGTGGACGACGAACGGCAGTTCAGTCAGAACCGGCGCATCGCCCTCGAACTGCTGCGCCAGCGTGTCGAGCGCGGCGACGAGGCGGCCCAACGCGCGGTCACCACCGCCCGTTGGCGCATCCACGACAACCTCGTACGGGGCGACCCGACCCGCGTCGAGCGCCCGGCACCGGTGTCCCAGCCGCGCCGGCAGCGGCACGGGCGGACGGTCTCCGGGCGCTGAGAGCGGTGCGCCGGCAAGGGTTGCCGGCGTGCGGAGGACATCGTATGTTAACGGTCACATAGATGCTCTCGAATGGAATGCGTGCGTTCACCGCCACGGAAAGGTCGCAACCGTGCCTCTGACCCGACGCGCGTTCACCCTTGGCGCGCTGTCCACCGCCGCTGCCGCCACCGGCGCGCTAAGCCTGCCCCGCACCGCCCTCGCCGCCCCGAACACCTCGTACGTCATGGCGTACTTCACCGAGTCGCCGCAGGGCCTGGGCGCGGACTACGGGCTCCACCTCGCCGTCAGCCGCGACGGTCTGAACTGGACGCCGCTGAACCAGAACAACCCCGTCGTCACGCCGACCGCCGGGCAGTTGGGTCTGCGGGACCCGTTCGTCCTCCGCAAGCAGGACGGCACCTTCGTGGTGCTCGCCACCGATCTCAAGGGCACCAACTGGAACCAGACCAGCCAGTACCTGCACGTGTGGGACTCGACCGACCTGACCAGCTTCACCGGCTACCGCCGGATCCGGATGCACACCCTGAACACCCACACCTGGGCGCCGACCGCCTTCTGGGACGCGGCACGCGGGCAGTACGCCATCGTCTACTCGGCGAACAACGGTCAGGACGTCCTCCTGGTCAACTACACCAGCGACTTCCGGACGGTCAGCTCGCCGCAGGTGTTCTTCAGCCCCGGCTTCGGGGTCCTCGACGGCGATGTCGTCGTCGACGGCGGCACCACGTACCTGTACTACAAGAACCTCGCCAACGGGAACCTCTACGGCGCCCGGTCCAGCACCGGCGCGCCGAACAGCTTCACGACGTACACGTCGGGGCTTCTCCAGGGCAGCGGCATCGAGGCGCCGTTGCTGGTCAAGGCGGTCGACGGCAGCGGCTGGCGGCTTTGGGGCGACTCGTACAGCCCGGTCAACAACGACTTCTACGCCTGGTCGACCACCGCTATCGGCGGCAACTCCTGGACGCCGCTCAACCAGCGTGACTACACCCCGCCGCTGAACTCGAAGCACGGGTCGATGACCGGCATCACCGACGCGGAGTACGCCGGTCTCGTCGCGCGGTGGGGTACGCCGAACTGGGTCCGGCTCAAGTCCTCCAACCTGCCGGACCGCTACGTGCGGCACTACAACTACGTGGCTCGCGTCGACACGTACCCGTTCGACCCGTACCAGGACCAGTTGTGGCGGATGGTTCCCGGCCTCGCCGACTCCGCCGGCGTGTCGTTCGAGTCGGTGAACAAGCCCGGGTACTTCCTGCGGCACTACAACTACGAGGTACGGCTGGAAGTCAGCGACAACACCTCGACGTTCCGGGCCGACGCGACCTTCTACCGCACGGCCGGACTGGCCGACGCATCGTGGACGTCGTTCCGCTCGTACAACTTCCCGACCCGCTACCTCCGGCACTACAACTACGTGCTGCGCATCGATCCGTTGAGCGCCAGCTCCGGTGCCACGGACCGGCAGGACGCCACCTTCCGGATCACCTCGTAGGGGCGCCGGGCCCGGCCTCACACCTCCAGGACCGCGTCGGCGAACGCCCGGGGCGCCTCCTGGGGCAGGTTGTGCCCGACGCCCCCGCCGACGGTCCGATGCTCGTACCGGCCGGAGAACTGCTTGCCGTAGACGCTGGGGTCCAGATGGGGCGCGCCGTTGGCGTCACCCTCCAGGGTGATGCTGGGCACCGTGATCTTCGGCTTGCCGGCCAGGCGCTTCTCCACCTCGTCGTACTGCGGTTCGCCCTCGGCCAGGGCCAGCCGCCACCGGTAGTTGTGGATCACGACGTCGACGTGGTCGGGATTGTCGAACGCGGCCGCGCTCCGGTCGAACGTCGCGTCGTCGAACATCCACTTCGGCGACGCCGTCTGCCAGATCAGCCGGGCGAAGTCGCGGCGGTTGCGGTCGTACCCCTGCCGGCCGCGCTCGGTGGCGAAGTAGTACTGGTACCACCAGGCGAACTCGGCCTTCGGCGGCAGCGGCACCCGGCCCGACTCCTGACCGTCGATCAGATAGCCGCTCACCGACACCAGGCCGGAACAGCGCTCGGGCCACAACGCGGCCACGACGTCCGCCGTACGCGCTCCCCAGTCGAATCCGGCCAGCTTCGCGCTCTCGATACCCAGGGCGTCCATGAGGGCGACGAGGTCGAGCCCCATGGCGGCCGGCTCGCCGTTGCGCACGGCGTCGTCGGCGAGGAACCGGGTCGTGCCGTAACCCCGCAGGTACGGCACGACGACCCGGTGACCGGCGTCGGTGAGCAGCGGCACGACGTCGACAAAGCTGTGGATGTCGTACGGCCAGCCGTGCAGCAGGATCACGGGCGGCCCGTCCGGCGGCCCGGCGTCGACGTACCCGACGCTCAGGACCCCGGCGTCGATCTGTCGCACGTCATCGAAGACCGCCATGGCACCGGTACCCTTCGTCGCAACTGTCGGCGCGTGGGCCGGGTGCGCCGGCCGCCCCCGACAGCGTAGGAAACCCCGAGCAGCCCGACAGCGCGTTGGAAGAAGACGCCGGCACCGGCCGGCGAATGGCTAGGATGCGCCGCCGTACCCGTCGAGGCGTGCCGCTGGTCGTAGGGTGATGACATGGCTGAGCGATCCCTGACCCTGATGGCGGTGCACGCGCATCCCGACGACGAGGCGACGAGCACCGGCGGCGTCCTCGCCCGGTACGCCGCCGAGGGTGTCACCACCGTCCTCGTGACCTGCACGGACGGACGGTGTGGCGACGGGCCCGGCGGGGTGAAGCCCGGCGAGCCCGGTCACGACCCGGCCGCCGTCGTGGCGATGCGCCAGGCCGAGCTGGAGGTCAGCGCCGCCAGGTTGAAGATCACCCACCTGGAGACGCTCGGTTACGCCGACTCCGGGATGATGGGCTGGTCGACGAACGACCAGCCCGGCTCCTTCTGGACGACGCCGGTGGCGCAGGCCGCGGACCGGCTCGCCGAGCTGATCCGCCGGTACCGGCCGGACGTCGTCGTCACCTACGACGAGAACGGCTTCTACGGTCACCCCGACCACATCCAGGCGCACCGCATCACCATGGCCGCCGTGGCGCAGACCGACATCCCCGCGAAGGTCTACTGGACCACCGTGCCCCGCACGGCGTTCGAGGAGTTCGGCCGCGTCATGAAGGAGCTCGGCGTCGAGTGGGCCGAGCCGGACGAGCCGTCGGACATGCCCGAGCTGGGTCTCCCCGACGACGAGATCACCACCTGGGTCGACACCCGCGCCCACGGCGTGCAGAAGTTCGAGGCCCTGGCCGCGCACGCCAGCCAGACCGAGAACATCTTCTTCCTCCAGCTCGGCCAGGAGCGGTTCACCGAGTTGATGGGGATGGAGACCTTCGTCCGGGTACGGGACACCACCGACGCGCCCGTTCCCGAGGACGACCTCTTCGCCGGCCTGCGCTGACGCCTGTGCGGTGGTCGTCGGTCAGGCCGCCGTGGCCGACTGTCCGCTGCGACGGTCCCGCTCCGGGTCCTTCCCGGGGCGGGACGTCAACACCCGGGGACCGGACTCGGTGATCGCGACGGTGTGCTCGGAGTGAGCTGAGCGCGAGCCGTCCGCGGATCGGATCGTCCAGCCGTCCTCGTCGAATTTGATCTTGTCGGTGGTACGGCAGAACCACGGCTCGATCGCGAGCGTCAGGCCGGGCTTGAGTCTCATGCCTCGCCCGGGACGGCCGTTGTTGGGCACGTGCGGGGCCTCGTGCATGGTGCGACCGATGCCGTGCCCGCCGAACTCGTTGTTGACCCGGTATCCGTACCGGTGGGCGACCTCACCGATGGCGGCGGAGATGTCGCCGAGATGGTTACCTGCCCGGGCGGCGTCGATGCCGGCCGTCAGCGCGACCTCGGTGGCCTCGATCAGCTTCAGGTCGGCCGGGCCGGGAGCGCCGACGACGAACGACAGCGCGGAGTCGGCGGCCCAGCCGTCGATCGCGACCGCCATGTCGATGCTCAGCAGGTCACCGTCGCGCAGGACGTAGTCGTGCGGCAGACCGTGCAGCACCGCGTCGTTGACCGACAGGCACAGGACGTTACGGAACGGCCCCCGACCGAACGACGGCGTGTAGTCCCAGTAGCAGGATTCGGCGCCACGCTCGGCGATACGGCGGCGGGCGTGGTGCTCGATGTCCATCAGGTTCACGCCCACAGCGGCCACCGCTCGCAGCTCGGCCAGTAGCTCGCCGACGAACTGGCCGGTCACGGCCATCCGGTCGATCTCCGCGGCGGACTTCAGCTCGATCACGACAAACCTCCCCATCCGATGCGGTATATTTATACCACGTCGCTCGTGGGTCCAGCGGGTCGACATTGCCGGTGCACGAGGTCGGAACTATCCTGCTCACATGGTTCGGCCACCGCTCACACCGGAGCAGATCGCCGCGGGGCAACGCCTTGGCGCGGCGCTCCGGGTCGCGCGGGGCAGCCGCAGTCTCGTCGAGGTGGCCGTGGCGGCCGGCATCTCACCGGAGACCCTGCGCAAGATCGAGGTTGGTCGGCTCCCGGCGCCTGCCTTCGGCACCGTGGTCTGCCTCAGCGAGGTCCTCGGTGTCGCGCTCAGCGACCTCGCCGACGTGTGGCTCGCCGACCTGCGCGTCCGCGCGGCGTCCTGAGCGCGCGGTCGGGGCACGCCGGCGGCCTTCTGCCGAGGATGGTGAGCGACCGATGAGCAGCGCCGCCCTCGACATCGACCCCGAGGACATCCGTGACGTCGCTTCCGACATCGACGCCGTCGCGCACCGCCTGGAAGCGATCGGGGCACTGGTCGCCGACGAGACGTCCCCGGCGTCCGTCGTGGAGTGGGTCGACGAGTTACCGCGAATCACCGACGAACTGCGCCAGGTCGCCGATGTCATCCGTACCGTCGTGGGCTCCGTCTCGGTCGCCGACGACGAGCTGGCGCGCCGCTTCGCTCGCCACGGTGACGGATGACGACCGACGACAGGGCCGCCTACGCACGGCTGCTGGCCGCGCCGTCGACGGTCGACGCGGGTCGCGCCGAGCGGTGGATGCGAGCGGCACAGGCCCTCGGCGAGGCGGCCGACGAACTCCGGCGACTGCATCGCCTGCTGGCCGGGCACTGGCGGGCCGGATCCGGCCAGCAGGACACCGACGAGATGGTTCGACGGCTGGTACGTCAGCTCGACGAGGCGCACGACGCGTACACGCGGATCGCCGGCGCGATCACGGGCCGGGACGACGACCTGACCCGGGCGCGTGGGCTCGCGCTCGCGGCCGCCGCCGACGCGCGTCTCGCCGGTCTCGTGGTCAACGCCGAGGGCGAGGTCGCATCGGAAGCGGTCACCCCGCCGATGGCGGTACGCGCCGTCGCGAGCCGCCTGACCGCCCGGATCGCCGAGGCGACGGCGCAGGCGGAGGTCGCCGAGCGGCGCGCGTCCGAGGCGTACGCGGACATCCCGCCGCCGCACCCGCGCTGATCCGCGTCCGGGGTCGGTCAGCTCGGACCGACCAACGCCGTCTGGATGAGCTGTCGACCGTCGCTGCGCCGGACGAGCGTGCCACGGCCCGGCGGCTGCGGGCTCGGCCGGAGGCTGCCCACGACGGGGCCCTCCTCCCGGTTGCCCGACATCAGCAGGAGCGGCGAGTCGAGCTCGCGCAGGCGTTGCAGGACCGGCTCGTAGAGTGCCCGGGCCATGCCTCCGACCCGGCGCGCGACGATCAGGTGCAGGCCGATGTCGCGGGCCTGGGGCAGCAGGTCGAGCAGGGCGCTGACCGGGTTGCTGCCGGCCGAGGCGACCAGGTCGTAGTCGTCGATCAAAATGAACAGGTCCGGTCCCTTCCACCAGCTCCGATCGCGCAGCTGCGCGGGGGTCACGTCCGCGCCGGGCAGCCGGTTCTGCATGGCGGTGCGGATGGACATCATGCTCTCGCCGAACACCTTGTTCGACGCGGCGTAGTCGAGCAGGTAGTCCCCCTCGACCGCGCCCAACAGGCTCCGCCGGTAGTCGGCGATCACCAGCCGGGCCTGGGTCGGCGTGTACCGCTCCACGATGCCCTCGGCGATCAGCCACAACAGATTGCTCTTGCCGCACTCGGCGTCGCCGAAGACGGTGAGGTGCGGCTCGACGGAGAAGTCGAGGTGGACCGGCGCCAGCGCGGACTCGTTGACCCCGATGGGCAGCCCGGGCGTGGACCGATCGGTGACCTTGGCCAGCTCGGCGACGGTCAGCTTCCGCGGCAGCAGACGTACCTTCGGGGCCGGCGGGCCCGGCCAGCTCGCCGCGACCTGCCGGGCGAGCGCCACCGACGCCTCGCCGAGGTCCTCGATGTCCTGCCGACCGTCGATGCGCGAGAGCGCAGCGAGGAAGTGCAGCTTGTCGGGCGTCACACCGCGACCGGGCGAGCCGACCGGCACGTTCTGCGCGGCGCGCCGGTCGATCTCCGACTCGGCCGCGTCGCCGAGTCGCAGCTCCAGCCTGGTGCCGAGCAGATCGCGCATGGCGATCCTGATCTCTGCCCAGCGCACGGCGGTGACGATCACGTGGATGCCGAAGCTCAGTCCACGGTTGGCGAGGCTGGTGACGGTCTGCTCCAGCTCCTCGTAATCCTCCCGCAGGGTGTTCCAGCCGTCGACGACCAGGAAGACATCGCCGAACGGGTCGTCGGCGAACTCGCCGTCCGCCCGCCGACGTCGGTAGTCGGCCATCGAGTCGACGCCCTCCCGCGCGAACCGGGCCTCCCGGTCGTCGAGCACGGCGACCACCTCGGCCACCGTCCGGCGCACCCGTTCGGTGTCGCGCCGCACGGCCACCCCGGACACGTGCGGCAACTCCCACAGGCTGCGCAGCGCGCCACCGCCGAAGTCGAGGCAGAAGAACTGCGCCTCGCGTGGCGTATGGGTGAGGGCGAGCGCCGCGACCAGCGACCGCAGCAGGGTGCTCTTGCCGCTGAGCAGGCCGCCCACGATCACCACGTTGCCGCCCGCCCCGGCGAGGTCCACCATCATCGGCTCACGGCGCTGCTCGTAGGGGCGGTCCACCACGCCGACCGGCACGGTGAGCCGGCCACGCCCGACCCAGTCCGCGGTGCACAGCCCGAAGCGTGGATGCAGCGCCAGCGGAGGCAGCAGCTCGCCCAGGGTCGGTGGCTCGGCCAGCGGCGGCAACCAGACCTGGTGCGCCGGGCGTCCACGGCCCCGAAGCCGGTCCACGACGAGGTCCAGCACCGTCCTGCCGGCGTCCACCGCGGCGACGCCCGGGTCGGTGTCGACGAGGATGGGCGGTCGGGACACGTACGCGGCCCGGAACCGCACCATCGTGGAGTTGTCGGTCCTCAGGTAGCCGTGCCCCGGCGCGTTGGGCAGTTCGTGCGCGTACGGCACGCCGAGCACGATCCGGCTCTCCACCGCCGAGAAGGTCCGCAACCCGATCCGGTACGACAGATGCGTGTCCAGACCCCGCAGCTTGCCCTCCTCCAGCCGCTGCGAGGCCAGCAACAGATGCACACCCAACGACCGACCCAACCGACCGATCATCACGAACAGATCGATGAAGTCCGGCTTCGCGGCCAACAACTCACTGAACTCGTCACAAATGATCAACAAGCTCGGCATCGGCGCCAACGGCTCCCCCGCCGCCCGCGCCTTCTCGTACTCGAACCGCGAGACGTAGTTACCCGCCGCCCGCAACAACTCCTGCCGACGCACCATCTCACCGGCGAGCGCGTCACGCATCCGGTCCACCAACGGCAACTCGTCGGCCAGGTTCGTGATCACCGCGCTCGTGTGCGGCAACGCCTCCAACGACGCGAACGTCGCGCCACCCTTGAAGTCCACCAGGACGAAGTTCAACTCCTCCGACGGGTGGCGCGTCGCCAGCGCCGCGACGATCGTCCGCAGCAGTTCGCTCTTGCCGGAGCCGGTCGCGCCGATGAGCAGACCGTGGGGACCCATTCCCGCGCGGGCGGACTCCTTGAGGTCGAGCAGGACCGGCTGGCCGTCCAACTGGAAACCGATGGGCGCCCGCAGGTGCTGCTCCGGATACATGAAGGCGGTGGCGCCCTCGAAGGCGGCGAGCGCGGCGTGGTCGGCGAATCCGAGGATTTCCAGCGCCTCGTCCCGGGACTCCCAGGCGCCACCGACCCGCTGGGACACCGACACCGGCGGCAGGCCCCACGCCTGGGCGATCATGGAGATCATCGGTGTCGCGCCGTCGGTGACCGCGACGCCGAACTCCGCGCCGAGTTCCGGATCGACCTCGGTCACGGTCAGCTCGGGAAGGGCGATCCGGAACGTACGCCGTCCCTGGATGGCCCAACCGGGCATCGACAGGGGCAGTCGGGCCGCGTGGTCCGGATCGACCATCGACTCCTGCGGATCCGACAGGCGGGTCTCGATCCGTAGCTGTGGCAGCTCGATCAGCTCCGGTGGGATGGACCGCCAACTCCGCTCGACCACGGCGAGGTGGAACCCGTACCCCAGGCCCTTGTTGGCCAGCTCAATGACGCGCGCCGTGAAGTCGGGTTGCAGCGCGACGAAGTCCTGCCAACGGTCCACGACGAGGAAGATGTCCGGCTGCGGGCCGGCGTCCAGGCTGTCGCGCCGCGCCCGGAGGCTGGCCGGCGACTCCAACTCGTGCTCACGGAACAGGCGCTTGCGCCGCAGCACGTCGTCCTCGAGCTGGCTCAGCAGCTTGCCCAACTCGACCACCTGGTCGTCGCCGAGGACCGTCTCGACGTGCGGAAGCTTGCGCATCGGGCCCAACCAGTTGCCACCGGACTCGAGGCAGTGGAACTGCACCTCGTCGGTCGAGTGGGTGAGGGCGAGCCCACTGATGATCGTGCGCAGCAGGGTGGTCTTGCCCATCCCGGGGCGCCCCACGATCAGCAGGTGCCCCTCCGACGAGGCAAGGTCGAGCGAGACCGGCTCCCCGGTCGGCTGGTCGATGCGGTGGTGGAGACCGACCGGTACCTTGAGCGGCCCGCGCTGACGCCACTCGACGGCGCACAGCTTCACGTCCTCCCGGGTCCGCAACGGGCCCAGCAGGTCGCCGAGGCGGGGATCGCGCGGGTCACGCGGATCGCGCGGGCGGTGATGGCCGTCGCGGGACAGCGCGAGGTGCACCTCGCTGCTCGCGCGACCGAACTGGCACGGGGACTGCTCGGTCGTCCGCTTCGGCAGTTCCAACTGCACGTACCGCCACAGGTCCTCGGGGGTGATCCGGCCCCGGCCGGTCAGGTCGGCGGCACCGGTGCTGAGGCCCTCGATGATCGTCTCGGTGAAGGCGGAGCGTTGCCGGGGCGTGGCGGCCGTTGCCGGCTGCCCGTCGACGGCACGCTCGACGGCGTTGGTAGCGGTGATGACGTAACGGCCGTCGCCGGTCTTCAGCTCCCCGTCGAGGTCGAGGTCCGCGGGGGACTTGGCCTGGTCGAAGGCGCCGCTGTAGCAGCAGTCGAGCAGGATGACCGAGCTGGCCGCCTCGGACTCGTCGAGCAACTCGTGCACGAAGGACGCGGAGATCGACGTCGACGACAGGCAGTCGACCTCGGTGTTGGCGACCGCCAGGTAGAGCCGACCCCGCTTGCCGCGGCGGATCCCGTGCCCGGAGAAATAGATCAGGATCAGGTCTTCCGGCCCGGCGCTGCGCAGCATCGTCTCCATCGTGCGCTCCACCGAGCTCTTCGACTCGTTCTCCAGCAGCACGTACCGGTCGAAGGCCCCGATGTTGGGATCCGCGAGAAGACTCTGCAGGTCACGGGCCTCCTCGCGGGGCGCGTAGAGATCGGCCAACGAGTCGTCGATGTAGCGGTCGTTGGCGATCAGCAGAGCGAGGCGCTGTCCCACCGCCTACCCCCGGTCGCCGCCCGGGCGCTCGCCCGGGGCGAGGGCGGCCTGTTGCGGCGCCTGGGCGAGCCGCGTCAGCTCGGCGACGAGACGCGGGTCGTCGATCCGGGTGCTTCCCGTGATCACCACCTCGGTGGCCCCACTGCGTACGGTGATCGACCGCGCCCTGGTCCGTTCGGTGTAGGCGATCGCGATCTGAACGATCGCGCGCATGGTGGTGGCCGAGAAGAGGCCGCCCACCACCAGCATCCCCAGCTCCCACGCCTCGGGTGACTTGGTCCCCGGCCCGGGCGCGGGACCGGACGCCGGGTTGACCCGCAGTCGGGGAACCGCGCGCAGGTCCTCGGCGAACCCCTGGGTGAGGGTGTCGAGGCGTTCGGCGGTCATCGGATGCTCCGGTTCCACGACCATCGTCAGCTCCACCGTCGCCACCCCTTCCGGCACCCGTCCGCTCACCCTCCACATTCAACACCAGGCGGGCACCTCGCTCGCCCCCTGAACAGGGGCGGCGTCGCGGACGACCGACCGACGGCCGCATAGACCACCGACGGCCGTCTATGGACAGGGCCGCCTGTTAACGCTAACGTAACGACGGCCGTCGATAACTGACCGTCACCGGAGCCTTCCAGCTGCTGGCCCCGGCCGCGGTCGACGTCGTTCACGGCGCGGGCGGGTGGAGCGTGGCCGACACGGGACGGCCCGAGCTCACCACCGGGCGACCCGTGCCGAGGGCCGGACGACGGATGCCCGACCACCGGCGCCGCAGGTCGGCATCACCTCGATCGGCCGGAGCCGTGGCCGTCGATCGGCCTCTCCACGACCGCTCCAGACCACAGCCACCGTCACCGCGACCCCGGGCCGGGTCGCGGGCGGCGACCGCACCGCCGCATACCCGTCGCGCGTGGTCCGCCGACCACACCGTCCGCCCGGTCGATCCCGCGCCGGACGGCTCCGGCGACGCCGTACGCGCCCGCGGACCGGGCCCCGTCCCGTCGTCCCCCTGCTCAGAGTCCGGGCCCGAGCAGGGTGAACGGGGCGGGGCCCGCACACCGTCAACTCCCACCCATGAGGAGAGCACGTGCGATCCCAACACCTCCGCCATCGGCGGCCGGCGCTCGTCGCCGCGGCCGCCGCCCTCGTGCTCGTCGGCGCCGCCACCCAGACGGTTGCCTCGGCGGCCGCCGCCGGCTGCCAGGTCACCTACGCGGTCAGTTCCCAGTGGCAGGGCGGCTTCGGCGCGAACGTCACCATCACGAACCTGGGGGACGCCGTCAACGGGTGGCGGCTCACCTGGAACTTCGCCGCCGGCCAGACCGTCACCCAGCTCTGGAACGGCAGCTTCACCCAGGCCGGCGCCCAGGTCACCGTCACCAACGCCGCCTACAACGCCAGCATCGGAACCAACGGCAGCACCAGCTTCGGCTTCAACGGCAGTTGGACCGGCAGCAACCCGACGCCGACCTCCTTCGCCCTCAACGGCACGACCTGCAACGGTGTGGTGGACCCGACGACGCCACCGCCCACCACGCCCCCGCCCACGACCCCGCCGCCCACGACGCCGCCACCCACCACACCACCGCCCACCACTCCCCCACCGAGCACGACGCTGCCCTGCGACATCTACGCGGCCGGCGGCACGCCCTGCGTCGCGGCGCACAGCACGACCCGCGCCCTGTACGCCTCCTACAGCGGCTCGCTCTACCAGGTACGCCGATCCTCGGACAACACCACTCGCGCCATCGGCGTGCTCAGCGCGGGCGGACGGGCCAACTCCGCCAACCAGGACAGCTTCTGCGCGAACACCACGTGTGTCATCACGGTGATCTACGACCAGTCGGGGCGTGGCAATCACCTCGGCTACCAGGGGGCCGGCGGCATCGGTGGCGCCGTCCAACCGGCCGTCGCGACCAGGGAGTCGTTGACCGTCGGCGGAAACAAGGTCTACTCGCTCTACATCAACGGCAACAGCAGCTACTGGCGGGACGGCCACCTGACCGGCATCCCGACCGGCGCCGCGCCCGAGGGCATGTACATGGTGACCAGCGGCACCCACGTCAACAGCGGCTGCTGCTTCGACTACGGCAACAGCGAGACCACCCGCCGCGCCGACGGCCGGGGCACGATGGACGCCATCTACTTCGGCACGAGCTGCTGGTTCGGCGGCTGCTCCGGCAGCGGCCCCTGGGTGCAGGCCGACCTGGAGTGGGGCCTCTACCCGGGCGGCAGCAGCTCGTGGAACCCGAATCAGCGGGCGTTCACCAGCAAGTTCGTCACGGCGACGCTGAAGAACAACGGCACGTCCCGCTTCGCCATCAAGGGCAGCAACGCGCAGTCCGGCAGCCTGTACACGCTGTGGGACGGTTCGCTGCCCTCCGGCTACAGCCCGATGAAGAAGCAGGGCGCGATCATCCTGGGCAGCGGCGGCGACTGCTGCATCGACAACTCCAACCAGAGCGTCGGCACCTTCTACGAGGGCGCGATGGTGGCGGGCTACCCGTCCGACGCGACCGAGAACGCGGTGCAGGCGAACATCGTCGCCGCCGGCTACCGCTGAGAGCGCGTGACCGCCGCCCCGCGACGCGGCGGCGGCGGTCACGAAGGTCGCACACGCGCCGGCCCGGCCCGGGGCATCTCCCGGGCCGGGCCAGACCGTGCCGGAAGACGCCGACAGGGCTCGTACCGCAGAGCTCCGGGCCGGGTCCGAGCCCGCGCGGCGACGTTGATCGGCAGCAGGCATCATGTCGGCGTGAACTCAACCCTGGCCGCTCTGCTCGGCTCCGCGATCACCGCCTGCGCCTCACTCCTCGTCGTGTGGACGCACAGCCGGGTCAAGCGACGCCAGCGCGAGCGGGCCGAGCTTCAGCGGGCGTACGTCCTGGTCCTGTCCGGCGCGCTACGCCTGGCCCACAAGGCCGAGGCGTTGCGACAGACCAGGTACTGGCGGTCGGGGCTGCCGGAGGCGGGCAACGACCTGCTCGGCGGGCACAAGCCGCTGGGGCCGATGGGGCTGCACGACTGGCTGGCCCGGGACATGGTCACGGTGGAGGCCGCCTGGTCGGAGATCTGGACGCGTGCGGACCAGGACGGCATCGCGCTCGCCAACGGGCTCATGACGGCGTACCACGCCGTGCTGGCTGCCGCCCTGCAGGCCAGCGGGAGTGAGCCGTTCGAGGCGTCCGACGAGATGACGGTCGCCAGCCGCCGTCTCGGCGAGGCGCGTCGGCAACTCGCCCTGCACGCCCGCCGGGTCGCCAAGCTGGGTCCGCGGGACGTCGACCTGTTCACCGAGCGGGAGTACGGAGTGCCGGTGGGCTGAGGTCGGGCCCGGCGTCAGCGGGGGACGCCGACGCGGGCAGGGCACGGTGGACGACGCCGAGCATCAGCGCCGCCACCACTCCGTCGAGCCAGTAGTGGTTGCCGGTCGCCACGACGACGAACAGGGTGACCAGCGGGTGGGCCAGCCACAGCCACCGTAGGCGTCCACGGGTCACCGCGACGAGCGCGACGGCGACGGCCAGCGCCCACCCGACGTGCAGGGAGGGCATGGCCGCGTACTGGTTGCTGAGCGCGTCGGTGTCGGGCGGCCCGTAGACCGAGGGCCCGTACCGGCTGCCGGTGTCCACCAGGGCCGTCAGGGCGGTCAGTCGGGGCGGCGCCAGCGGCACCACGACGTGCAGTGCCAACGCCGCCGCGGTGAGTACGGCGAGCGTACGGCGCGTGCGCAGGTAGCGCGCCGGGTGCCGCACGTAGAGCCAGACCAGGGTGAGCGCCGTGGCCGGGAAGTGCACGTACGCGTAGTAGCCGTTGGCCAGGTGCGCCAGCAGGGTGTGCGAGAGCACGGGGTGCTGGACGACGGTCTCGTCGGGCAGGCGCAGCAGCCGCTCCAGACGCCAGACCGACTCGCCGTTGGCCAGCGCGGTCGACACCCGACCGGCCACCACCATCCGCGCCCCCTTGTAGAGGAGGAACAGGGTGACGACGAGCAGCAGCTCCCGCATCGCCCGGCGCACCGGAGCGGCCCGCCGGTCGGGCATGGCCGGTGGCGACGCCGTCAGCTCGGCGATTCCCACGGGCGTCTCGATTCAGTCGTAGGGCCGGTTCCACAAGAGCCGGCCCTCGGGCCAGGGGCCGCCACCGTCCGTGACGATGGCGGCCCCTGGTTCTGTGCTCTGGAGAGGTCAGCGCCGCTCGGGCGCCCCCTTCGCCGTGGCATCGGCGGCAACCTGGTCGAACGCGGGTGCCCCGTCGACCGCGTCGGCGGCCACCGCCGTCGACGTGGCGGCGTCCGGCAGGTCGAGGCTGGTCCGCAGGGTGACCGGCCGGAGCAGGAGCGCGGCGATGACGCCGACCACCCCGATGGCCGCGGAGATGAGGAAGATGTGGCCGGTGGCGTCGCCGTACGCGGCCCGCACGATGTGCTGGACCCCGTCGGGCAGCGCGGTGATGTTGAGGTTGCTGTCGCCACCGCTGCCGGAGGTGGGGATCCCGGCGGCGGTGAGGTCGCGCGTGATCTGGTCGGTGACCCGGTGGGCCAGCACGGCGCCGAGCACCGAGACGCCGACGGCGCCGCCGAGCGACCGGAAGAACGCGACGCTGGAGCTGGCGGCGCCGATGTCCTTCAGAGCCACTGTGTTCTGGACGGCCAGGACGAGGTTCTGCATGGTCATGCCGACGCCGGTGCCGACGATGAACATGCCGACGCCGACGAGCACCAGGGACGTCTCGTGGTCGATGGTGCCGAGCAGGCCGAACCCGGCGACCAGGATGATCGAGCCGGCGACGATGTACGGCTTGATCCGGCCGGTACGGGTGATCAGCCGGCCGGCGACGATCGAGGAGCCGAGGACTCCGGCCATCATCGGGATGGTGAGCAGGCCGGCCTCCGTGGGGCTGTAACCCCGACCGATCTGGAAGTACTGGCCGAGGAACACCGCGCCACCGAACATGGCCATGCCGACCGCGAGGCTGCCCAGGATGGCCAGGGCGGTGGTGTGCTCACGCACGATGGCGAGTGGAACGACCGGCTCGGCAGCCCGCGACTCGACCCAGACCGCCAGGGCGAGCAGGACGAGCGAGCCGGCCACCATGGCCGCGCTCTGCCACGAGACCCACGCGAACGAGCTGTCGACGAAGGAGATCCAGATCAGCAGCACGCTCACGCCCGCGGCGATCAGGCTCGCGCCCAGATAGTCGATCTTGACGTTGTCCCGTCGGAACGTCGGCAGGTGCAGGGTCACCTGGAGCAGGATCAGCGCGAGGACGGCGACCGGCACGCCCACGAAGAAGCACCAGCGCCAGCCGAGCCAGGAAGTGTCGACGATGAGACCGCCGAGCAGCGGGCCACCGACGGTCGCCACCGCCATGACGCCGCCGAGGTAGCCGTTGTAGCGGCCCCGCTCGCGCGGCGGGATCATGGCGGCGATCGCCACCTGGACGAGAGCCTGCAGGCCCCCGACCCCGACGCCCTGGAACGCGCGGGCCGCGATGAGCTGGCCGGCGCTCTGCGAGAAGCCGGCGATGACGGAGCCCAACAGGAACACCACGATGGCGACCTGGATGAGGAGCTTCTTGCTGAACAGGTCGGCGAGCTTGCCCCAGATCGGGGTGGTGGCCGTCGCCGTGAGCAGGGTCGCGGTGACCACCCAGGTGTACTGGGTCTGGGAGCCGTTCAACGAACCAATGATCTTGGGAAGCGCGGTCGAGACGACCGTACTGCTCAGCATCGCGACGAAGAGCACCAGCAGCAGGCCGCTGAGCGCCTCGAGGGTCTGCCGATGGCTCATCGGCTCGGCGCCGGGCGTGGTGGTGGGTGCGCTCATCGCGCGGCCTCCCGCTTGTCGTGGGTTCCAGGACGACAACCAGGCGTACGCGGCGTGTTCCGGGTACGAACGCCCGCCCGCCCGAGTTGGTTGCCTCACGCAAGCATCTACCGATCTTGCCCAGTCGGCAAGTTTGCCCATTGAGAAGCCGGTCACTCGACGTACGCTGACGGCGATGGACGAGATCACCGGCCTGCGCGAGCGCAAGAAGGCGGCCACCCGCCTGGCCCTGCACGAGTCAGCCCTGCGCCTCGCGGCCGAGCAGGGCCCCGACAGCGTGACCGTCGAGGCGATCGCCGACGCCGCCAACGTCTCCCGGCGGACGTTCTCGAACTACTTCTCGAACAAGGAGGAGGCGCTCTTCCACGGCGACACCGTGCGCCTGCGCCGACTGTTGCAGTTGGTGCGCGAACGGCCGGGCGGCGAGCCGCCGTGGACCGTGCTGGGCCGGGCGGCCGAACAGCTCACGGCGGAGTCGTCGCGCGAGCGGGACCACGACTGGCTGACCCGACGCCGGCAGTTGCGCGGACACCCGGGCCTGGCCGCCCACCAGGTCGCGGCGTACACCGCGATCGAGCGCGAGTTGGCGGCCGAGCTCGCGCACCGCCTCACCGGCGCCGAGGTGGCGCTGCGCGCCCGCCTGCTGACCGCGACCTTCCTGGCGGCCCTGCGCGTCGCCATGCAGCACTGGATCGACCACCCGGGCCACGACCTGCTGGAGATCGTACGAACCGCGCTGAACGAGGTCGGTCCCCCGCCGGCCGAGCGGCCGGCGGAGGACTCGACGCCCTGATCGCCGTCAGCGGTAACCGGCGCTCACCACGTTGGCCTGGACCGCGTTCTCCGTCGCGTCGGACGGGTAGCCCGCCACCATCGCGCCCTCGTAGAACGTGCCGGCGCTCAGGTTCGCGCCGCCGTCGGGCTTGCAGCAGTCGCCGCCGCTGCCCAGGATGATCGCGCCCTGCTTCTTCATCGGGCTGTAGCCGGGCGGCAGCGAACCGTCCCACAGCGTGTACAGGCTGCCGGACTGCGCGTCACTGCCCTTGATGGCGAAGCGGGACGTGCCGTTGTTCTTCAGCGTCGCCGTGACGAACTTGCTGGTGAACGCCCGCTGATTCGGGTTCCACGAGCTGCTCCCACCCGGGAACAGACCCCACTCCAGGTCGGCCTGCACCCACGGGCCCGTACCGGAGCAACCGCCGAACCAGCACTGCTTGCCGAAGTTGATGGCGTCCATCGCCCCGGCGGCGTCGGCCTTGCGCGTCGTCTCGCTGTTGCCGTAGTCGAAGCAGCAGCCGCTGTTGACGTGGGTGCCGCTGGTCACCATGTACATGCCCTCGGGCGCGGCGCCGGTCGGCACACCGGTCAGGTGCCCGTCCCGCCAGTAGCTGTTGCCCGGGTTGATGTAGAGCGAGTACGCCTTGGCTCCGCCCACCGTCAGCGACTCCGTCGTCGCGGTGGCCGGCCTGCTCTGCGGCGAACCCGGAACCACGCTGGACCCCTGGTACCAGAGGTCGTTGCCACGCCCGGACTGGTCGAAGATCACCGTGATCACGCATGTGGTGCCGGCGCAGAACGAGTCCTGCGTCGCCGCGTTGGCGGTGCCGCCCGTCCCCGTCAGCCCGATGTTCCGCGTCGTGTTGTCCGACGAGCGCCGGACCTGGTAGAGGTTGCCGGCGTACGTGCCGAAGAGGGCCCGGGTCGTGCTGTGGGCCGCCACGCACGGCGTGCCGCCGGAGGCGTAGATGTCGCACGGGCGGTCGCCACCCGGCGGCGGGGTGGTCGGCGGCGGGCCGGTGGTCGGCGGGGTGGTGGTCGGCGGCGTGCTCGGCGAGGCCCACTGCTGGTTGCCTCCGCCGTTGCAGGCCCAGAGGATGGCCTTGGTGCCGTTCGCGGTGCCGGCCGCGTTGGCGTCGAGACACAGCCCGGACTGCACTCCGGTGATGGTGCCGTTGCTGTTGACGTTCCACTGTTGGTTGGTCTGACCGTTGCAGTCCCAGATGATCGCCTGCGTGCCGTTCGTGGTGCCGCGGCCGGACGCGTCCAGGCACTTGTTGCCGTACACCGTGAGCTGCTTGCTCGACGTCCAGGTCCAGGTCTGACCGGCCGCGCCGTTGCAGTCCCAGAGCTGGGTCTGGGTGCCGTTGGCGGTGCTGGAGTTCGGAACCTCCAGGCACCGACCCGAGGCCGCGCCGACGATGGTGGTGCTCTGCCCCGGGACGATGGCCGCCGCCATCGCCGCGGCCTCCGCGGCGGACGACGAGGCGCCGGCCGTGGCGCCGACGGTGACGAGGACGAGGGCGCCGGCCAACGCGCCGGCCAGCAAGGCCAGGCGTCCGGGGCGACGTCTCGGGATGGGATCGCGGGCCAGGCCGGGCCCGGCGGGGGACGGGGTACGCACGGGGTGGCTCCTGAAGAGTCGTGGCAGCGCACGGGGTGTGCCGACGCGCCGCAGGGATGGTGGCGGGGCGGGCGAATCGATTCGTAGCGATCGTAGGAGCGGATTTTGATCAGTGTCAATGAATGCCCGGTCGGCGGGAATCCGGCGATGGCCACCCGTGCCGGCGGCCATCGCCGGGGTTCACGCGCGTCGCCTACCGGCCCCAGAGACGCCAGGTCTGGTTCAGCGGGCTGCCCTGACCGACCGCGTTGCAGGGCCACTGGATGACCGACGCCCGAGCCGCCGTGGACACGCCGTTGACGTCGACACACTTGCCGCTGTGCCGGGCCACGAGCTGGTAGTCGTGCGAGTCGTTGCCGGAGTAGGTCACCTTCCGGAGAGTGAACTGCTGGTTCTGCCCGTTCTGGCAGGTCCACTGGGTGACCGCGGCGCCGTTGGCGGTGGAAGCGCCGCTGACGTCGAGGCACTTGCCGCTCTGCTGGTTGACCACCGTGTACGTGTTGGCCACACCGGCGACCGGCCGGAAGTTCCAGAGCTGCTGGTCACCGCCCTCGCAGTAGAACTGCTGCTGGGCGTTGCCGTCGGCGGTGCCCAGGCCGGTGTTGTCCAGGCACTGCTGGGAGTGCTGGGCCACCGCCACCGACTGGAAACCCGCCTCGGAGGGCGGCAGGAGGGTCACCGTGTACGTGTCGTTCTGGTTGCCGTACGGCAGGTTGACCGTGGCGTTGTTGTTGGAGACGGTGACCACGGCGTTCGAGACCGTGACCGGCCCCTGCACCGCGCCACCGTTGTTGTACAGAATGCGCTGCGTGAGCACCCGCACCTGGTTGTTCTGCACCAGGCCGCTCGTCGCGTCGAGGCGTTGCAGGTTGACGGCCAGGTTGCCGGTCGTACGACCACCACCGACCAGGACCTTCGCCACCCCGCTCGCCTTCGTGGCGTACGCGTCGTAGGACTGACTGCCGGTCACCGACACGATCTCGCCGGTCTGCGAGGCGTAGTAGCGGTAGACCCACCACTCGCCCTTGGGCTGATGCTGGCCGGCCGAGTTGCGGACCAGCAGGTTGCCGAGGTCGTTGTGCAGGTTGCCGGCGCTGGCCCAGTTGGCCCGCAGACCGTCCGCGCCGGCCCGCTCCAGACGCGAGATGTACCAGGCGCCGTCGGCCGGGTTCTGCTCGTTGGTCGCTCCGTACTCGTTGATCTGGTACGGGCGTGGATGCGGGATGCCGCGCGGGTCGAGGGTGGCGTTGGCGGCCGCGACGTTGGCGACCGGGTCACCCGGCAGGGAGTGCCAGCTGACGATGTCCGGCACCGTGTTGGTCGAGCGTACGAAGTCCAGGTACTGGTTCCAGAACGCGTGGTTGGTCGACGGCACACAGGCGCAGCTCGGCCCGACGATGAGCTGGTTGGGGAACTCGGCGCGCAGCCGCTGGTACGTACGTCGCCAGAGCTCGAGGTACTGGGAGATCGGCCGGTTCCAGAAGATGGTGATGTTGGGTTCGTTCCAGATGTCCCACTGCACCGACAGCCCGGACGCCCGGACGTCGCCGATGAGCCGGGTCAGGAAGTTGTCGTAGTCGGTCCAGTTGCCGTTGTCGCCGGGGAACCGGGAGATGCCGGCGCCGTCGGCGCCCCACAGGTCGTGCGGCAGCAGGATGAACTGCCCGCCGAGGGCGACGGTCCGGCGCGCCTGGGCCAGTGTGGAGTTCCAGCGACGGTCGTAGTTCCCACCGACCCAGCCGCTGCCCGGTAGCTGCGCGCCGCCGGCGCGCATGTAACGGAAGTTGACGTCGCGGTAGAAGTGGTCGGGCGGGCCGCTGGCGTTCTCGGTCATGCCGTAGATCCAGCCGGACGCGCGGTAGGTCGGTGTTCCGGTGGTCGTGGAGAAGTTCACGCTTATCGACTCGTCGGCGGCCTGGGCGGGGGACGCGGCGACGGTGACGGCCGTGGTGGCGGCGAGCAGGCCGACGGCGAGTCGGGCGACGAGCGCGGTCGCTCGGCCGGGCCTGCTGCGGGACGGGGTTTTCACGGGCGGCTCCTTGGTGGGGCGCGGGGGACGCTCTCCGGAGGGCTGCGCTTGCGAATCGATTCGCAGGGATCGTAGGTCGGGGAATCATCCGTGTCAATGAAGTGACAGTTCGGTGAACCGGATGTTTCCCAGCGCTCGTCAGTCGGCCTGCCGCCCGGCTCTTGACCGCCGAACACGGACAGTCCTATCTTCGTGCGAACCGGTTCGTCGAATCGGTTCGCCTCATGGTCGGACGCGGTCCGGCCCGCGACGGTCACCACACGACCCCACCACACGATCGAGTTGAAGTGAGGCAGCACATGACACGACCCCACCGACGGCGGCGACTGGCCGCCGTCGCCGCGATAGCTCTCGCCGCCGCCATGACGACGGGCGCCTGCTCGTCGTCGTCCGGGGACTCCGGTGACGCGGGCGGCGCCTACCTCGTCTGGGACCCGTACCCCCAGTTCGCCGACGACTCCGACTGGGTCGCCCTGCTCAAGAAGTGCGGAACCTCGGCGGGCGTGACGGTCGAACGCACCGGCTACGACACCACCGACCTGACCAACAAGGCGCTGCTCGCCGCCCAGCAGGGCAACTCGCCGGACGTGTTGATCGTCGACAACCCGGTCATCTCGACCCTGGCCGAGGCGGGCGCGCTCACCACGACCGAGGAGAACAAGCTGGACATCTCGAGCATGGAGAAGAACCTGCTCGGTGCCGGCCAGAGCGCGGGCAAGACGTACGGCGTGCCGATCGGCGCGAACACGCTGGCGCTCTACTACAACAAGGACGTGCTCACCGCCGCCGGCGTCGACCCGGCCTCGGTGACCGACTGGGCGTCGCTGACCACGGCGCTCACGAAGGTCAAGGCCAAGGGCAAGAAGGGCATCACCTTCTCCGCGATCGGCACCGAGGAGGGCAGCTTCCAGTTCCTGCCCTGGTTCTGGGGGTCGGGGGCGCAGTTGACCAGCCTGGACTCGCCTCAGGCGGTCTCCGCGCTGACGCTCTGGACCGACTGGCTGAAGCAGGGTCTCGCGCCGAACTCCGTCATCAACAACACCCAGACGACGAGCTGGCAGGAGTTCGCCAGCGGCGACTTCGCGTTCGCCGAGAACGGCACCTGGCAGCTCGCGAACGCCGAGAAGCTGGGCTTCTCGTACGGCACCATCGCGATCCCGGCCAGCGCGGGCGGGCCGGCCCCGGCACCGACCGGTGGCGAGTTCGTCTCCATCCCGGTGCAGCGCAAGACCGACCGGTACGCGACGTCGCAGAAGCTCGTCACCTGTCTGACCAGCGCCGACAACCTCCTGACCACCGACACCACGCTCTCCTACGTCGCGCCGGTGGCCGCCGTGCAGGACCGGCAGGCCGCCGAGAACCCCAAGCTCAAGGTCTGGGTCGAGGCGGTCCGGGCGGCGAAGGGCCGCACCGGCGACAACCTCGGCACGAAGTACCCGAAGATCTCCGAACCCCTGTGGAGCGCCGTACAGGCGGCCCTGAGCGGTGGGAAGTCACCGCAGGAGGCGCTGACCGCCGCACAGGCCACGGCCGCGAACAAGTAAGAGCGCCGACCCGACGACATGACCTTCACGAAAGAGACCTCCACCACCACGCGGGACCACGGTGGGGCGGCCGACGCCGCCCCACCCGGGCCCACCTCGCCTCGTACCCGCCGGCCCGGCCGCTGGCTGGCATGGGGCTTCCTGGCGCCGACGGTCGTCTACCTGCTGGCCTTCTACGCCTACCCGCTCTACCGCAACGTCGAGCTGAGCCTGCGCGAGTACAACGTCCGGTCCTTCGTGCAGGGCGGCGCGCCCTTCGCCGGCCTGGACAACTACCGCACCGTCCTGACCGACCCGACGTTCTGGCCGACGTTGACCCACACCCTGGTGTTCACCGGCGCGTCGCTCGTCTTCCAGTTCGGCATCGGCATGGCCCTGGCGCTCTTCTTCCGCCAGCACTTCCCGCTGTCGGGCACCCTGCGGGCGCTGATCCTCGTACCGTGGCTGCTGCCGTTGATCGTGTCCGCCTCGACCTGGTCGTGGCTGCTCAACAGCGACTCGGGCCTGGTCAACGCCGCGCTCGGCGTCGTGGGGATCGACCCGGTCAACTGGCTCACGTCACCGACCTGGTCGCTCACCTCGGTGATCATCGCCAACATCTGGATCGGCATCCCCTTCAACCTGGTCGTGCTCTACAGCGGCCTGCAGGCCATCCCGGTCGAGGTGTACGAGGCGTCCGCGCTCGACGGCGCAACCGGCTGGCAACGGTTCTGGTCGATCACGTTTCCGCTGCTGCGCCCGGTCTCCGCGATCACGCTGCTGCTCGGGCTGATCTACACGCTGAAGGTCTTCGACATCATCTGGATCATGACCAAGGGCGGCCCGAGCGGCTCCTCCGCCACGCTCGCCACCTGGTCCTACCGTCTCGGCTTCGGCAACCTGCTGCCCGAGTTCGGGCCGGGCGCGGCGGTCGGCAACCTCCTCATCGTGCTGGCGCTGGTCGCCGGGCTCATCTACATCCGGTTCCAACGGAGGCAGCACCTACGATGACCACGTCACCGCCTCGCGTCTGGTGGAAGACCCTCGTCGGCCTGGCGCTGACCGGGCTGATGCTCTTCCCCGTCTACTGGATGATCAACGTGTCGTTCACCCGGGACCAGGACATGCGGGCCAGTCCGCCCCACCTGTTCCCGACGAACGGCACACTGGACGGCTACCGGGCCGTCTTCGACCAGCAACTCCCCTACCTGGGCACCAGTTTCGTGGTCGGGCTCGGGACGGTGGCGCTGACGGTGGCGCTCGCCGCCCCCGCCGGGTACGCGCTCGCGAAGCTGCGCCCACCCGGAGGATCGGTGTTGAGCTTCCTGCTGCTGATCGCCCAGATGATCCCCGGGATCATCATGGCGATGGGCTTCTACGCCATCTACCTCACGCTCGGCGTCCTCAACACGCTGCCCGGCCTGATCCTTGCCGACACCACGCTCGCGGTGCCGTTCGCCGTACTGATCTTCACCGCCTTCATGTCGGGCATCCCCGACGAGCTGCTCCAGGCCGCGGTGGTCGACGGCGCGGGTCGGCTGCGCACCTTCTGGTCGATCGTGCTGCCGGTCAGCCGCAACTCGATCGTCACGGTGTCGCTGTTCGCGTTCCTCTGGTCCTGGTCGGACTTCATCTTCGCCTCGACCCTCGCCGGCGGCGGCGACCACCAACCGATCACCCTCGGCATCTACCACTACATCGGCAACAACAACCAGCAGTGGAACGCCATCATGGCCACCGCTGTGGTCGCCTCCGTGCCCGCAGCCGTCCTGCTGATCCTGGCTCAGCGGTACGTCTCGATGGGCGTGACCGCCGGCGCCGTCAAGGACTGACCATCCGCACCACAGAAAGGCAGCCGCCACCCATGACTGTCGCCCCGTCCGGTCCGGAGTTCGCCATCCAGGACATCCCGTTCAGCTACCGGGGGTCCTGGCTCAACATCTCCCCCGTGGTCGCCGAGAAGACGTACGCCGACGACCTGCACCTGGTGTCGCACCAGACCGGGCTGCACCCGGTGCTCCGCCTCTCCCCCGCGGCCCCGGACGCCACCGTCGTCGCCACGCCCGCGCTGCTGACCTGGCGTGCCGGCTCCGGCCAGATCGAGGCCGTCTTCGACGGACCGGACACCCTGCGGATCCGGGGTCGGCAGCTCGGCCTGCGGATCTGCGCCGCGGCGGGCACGCTCACCCCGTTCAGCGGCAGCTACCTGTACCGCGACCCGGTCGACGGCTCGCACGTGTTCACCTCGTACGAGACCGGGCGTCGCTACCGGGTCACGGTGCTGGCCGGCGTGCTGCACCGTACCGACGGCGTCGAGGCGCTCGGCACCGCCGACCGGTCTCTTGCCCTCGCCGCCGACGAGCCCTGGGAGATCGCCGTCGAGGAGTACGCGACCGCGCGGCGGCCCTACACCACGGCCGTCGCGTTCGACCAGGTGTACGGCGACCGCAGCGCCGAGTTCGCCGCGTTCGTCGACGCGGTCGCGCCGTGGCGCGACGAGGACACTCCGGCCGCCGAGCTGGCCGCGTACGTGCTGTGGTCCGCCACCGTAGACCCGGCGGGCTTCGTCACCCGGCCCGCCGTCCTGATGTCCAAGCACTGGATGGACAAGGTGTGGAGCTGGGACCACTGCTTCAACGCGATCGCCCTGGCCGCCGGCGAGCCGGAGCTGGCCTGGCACCAGTTCCACCTGCCCTTCGACCACCAGGACGCCGCCGGCGCCCTCCCCGACTCGGTCACCCACTCCGAGGTCCTGCACAACTACGTCAAACCCCCCATCCACGGCTGGGCGCTGCGGCACCTGCGCCGACGCCTTCCCCACCCACCGGACCGGACGGCGCTCGCGCAGACGTACGACCGGCTGGCCCGGTGGACCGGATTCTGGCTGGACGCGCGCCGCGCACCCGGTGCGGATCTGCCGCACTACCAGCACGGCAACGACAGCGGCTGGGACAACGCCACCACGTTCGACGAGCACCGGGTCCTGCAGACCGCCGACCTGGCCGCGTTCCTCGTCTCGCAGTTGGACTGCCTGGCCGACCTCGCCGCCGAGCTGGGCGAGCCGTCCGACCGGTGGTCCCGGGAAGCCGACCGGATCCGCACGGCGATGCTCCGGGAGTTGTGGGACGGTGAGCGTTTCGCCGCCCGAAGCCCGCACACCGGGCAGCGGCGGACCAGCCGTAGCCTGCTCGACCTGATGCCCGTCGCGCTCGGCGCCGACCTGCCCACCCCGATCGCCGACGCGCTGGCTCGGGGTATCGAGGCCCACCTCACCACTCACGGGCTGGCGACCGAGCCGACGGACTCGGCCCACTACCTCGCCGACGGCTACTGGCGGGGCCCGATCTGGGCGCCCTCCACCGTGCTGGTCGAGGACGGCCTCCGGCGGGCCGGGCACACCGGGATCGCCGACGACATCAGCCAACGCTTCCTCGCGCTGTGCGAGAAGTCGGGTTTCGCGGAGAACTTCGACGCCGAGACCGGCACGGGGCTGCGTGACCGCGCGTACACCTGGACCGCCAGCAGCTACCTCATCCTCGCCGCCGCCCATCAGGAGCGCCGGGCCGCGCGGCGGTGACCGGACCGGCGTCGTCGCGCGGCCACGCGCGGCCGACGTGGTCGCGCGGTCGGCGTAGTCGCGCGGCCGACGTGGTCGCGCGGTCGCCGTAGTCGCGCGGTCGCCGTAGTCGCGCGGTCGCCGTAGTCGCGCGGTCGCCGTAGTCGCGCGGCCGGCATGGTCGGTCGCTCGGCGTAGTCGCGGGCGCTCGGCGCGGTCGCGGGCGCTCGGCGCGGTCGCGGGCGGCCGGCAGGGTCGCGGGCGGCCGGCGCAGCGGACCGGATCAGCCGGTCCGGACCGGGCCCGTGCTGGACCGCAGCGAGATGGGCGGGCTGTACAGGCGGTGCCGCGGCACGCTGCCGGGCGCCGCGATGATCTCCAGCAGCAGCGACACCGCCTCGGCACCCATCTCCCGCATGGGTACGTCCGCGGCGGTCAGCGGCGGCCGGAAGTCCTCCGCCCAGTGCTGGGCGGCGACGCCGGTGACGGAGAAGTCCGCCGGCACGGCCAGCCCGGCGCCGGTCAGCGCACGCTGCATTCCGGGCAGCGCCGCCTCGTTGATGGTGGCCACCGCCGTGACCTCCGGATGCGTGACGAGCAACTGCTCCACGCAGGCCTCGCCGGAGGCGGTGTCGTCACCGCAGCAGACGTCGATGCCGGTGAGGCCCCGCTCGGCCACCGCCGCCTGAAAACCGGCCAGGGCGCGGTGGCTGGGGCCGTAACCCGCCGCCACCAGCTCGGCGGAGCGGTTCACCAGGGCCACGTGGCGGTGCCCCAGGTCGGCCAGGTGATGCACGCAGCGTGCGATCAACCCGGCGTAGTCGATGTCGACCCAGCTCATGCCGTGCGCCTCGGCCGTGCGACCGATCGTGACGAACGGCAGACCCGTGCGGGCCAGCCGGGTCACCCGGTCGTCCTCCAACCGGATCTCCATCAGCACGACGCCGTCGACGCGACGCCCGCTGACGATCCGCTCGAACGAGCGGTCATGGTCGCCGCCCGACGGGGACAGCAGCACGTCGAGGTCGTGTCGGGCGGCGGCCTCGACGACGCTGGCGACGAAGCCCAACTGCATGTCGGTCAGCCGTTGGCTGGCCGGTGGAATCACCAGCCCGAGGGTGCGCGTACGCCCCTCCTTCAGCGCGCGGGCGCTGGCGTTCGGCCGGTAGTCCAGCTCGTCGATGACCGCCTGGATCCGCTGCCGGGTCGCCTCCGACACCGTCCGCTTGCCGCTGAGCACGTACGAGACCGTGCTGCGGGACACCCCCGCCCGTCGGGCGATCTCCCCGATGTTCATCCGCCGCCCTCGAATCGACTGCTGCCCCGACGGGGACGCGCCCTGCTCCGGTTTCCGAGCATAAGCGCTCGGCGAGCGGACCCGGACGCCCCGCCCCGGCGTATCCGGTCCGAGCCGGTCAGGAATCAAGAAGCTCGCCCGTACCGTCCGGGCCTAGCCTTTTCGCAGGTGGCCGGCACGATGCCGAACCACGACGAGCCAGAGGGAGCCCATAATGTCCGCGAAGTCCTCCACGACCGATTCCGACGGCTTCAGCGCCGAGGAGCGTGCCGCGATGAAGGAGCGCGCGGCCGAGCTGCGCGCCGAGGGCAGGAAGGGTGCCAAGAAGGCCGACGGGTTGCAGGCGGTCCTCGACCGGATCGCGCAGATGGCGCCGGACGACCGCGCGCTCGCCGAGCGGGTGCACGTGGCGGTCACCACCGCCGCGCCCGAGCTGTCGCCGAAGACGTGGTACGGAATGCCCGCGTACGCGAACGCCGCCGACAAGATCGTCGTCTTCTTCCAGGACTCCGGCAAGTTCAACTACCGGTACTCGACGCTGGGCTTCCAGGACCCGGCCAACCTCGACGACGGCGACCTCTGGCCGGTGGCGTACGCCCTGCGCGCGTGGAGCCCCGAGGTGGAGAAGCGGGTCGTCGAGCTGGTGCGCGCGGCGGTCTCCTGAACACGCTCTGGTGGGCCGTGCGCCCACCAGCGATCATCGGGACGTGTCGTTCTGGGAGTTCGTCACGGACGTCGGCGTACCGCTGGTCCTCGTCGGCGGCGCCGCGATCATCGCGGTCGGCGCGTTCACCGACCCGCCCGAGGAGTTCTCTCGGCCCCGCGGCTGGGAGTGGGCGTGGGTGGGCGTGTGGGTCATGGCGAGCGGCGAGGCGGCGTTCGGCACCGACCGACCGTGGTCGGAGCGCGCATGGAAGGGCGCCGCGGCCCTGCTCCTCGCGGTGGCCTTCGTGGTCGCCGTTTGGCGGCGGTGGCGGTGGCGCAGGCGGGCCCGGAGCGCGGACGGCAGCGCGGCGGGGTAGCGGCGGGTGGGCGGCACGCCCCGGCCCGCCGCCGATGCTCAGCCGGCGGCGGGCGGGAACGCGCCGGCTCAGGTGGTCGTGCAGGTGATGTCGGTCGGCGGGTTGTTGGTTCCCGTCGCGGAGGCGAGGAAGCCGAACGTGGTGGAGCCACCGGCCGGCAACGACCCGTTGTAGTCGACGTTCGTCACGCGCACGCTGGCACCGCTCTGGGTGTGCGTACCGCCCCAGATCTGGGTGATCGCCTGCCCGTTGGGGAACGTCCAGGAGACCGTCCAGCCCTGGATCGCCGTCGTGCCGGCGGTTACCGTGACCGACCCCTGGAAACCACCCGACCACGCGTTCGTCACCGTGTACGTGGCCCGCGCGCCGGACGGCGAGGGCGTGCTCGACACGGTCGGCGTCGGGGTCGGGGACGAGGTCGGCGTCGGGCTCAGGGTCGGGGAGACGGTGGGCGACGGCGTCGCGCTCAGCGTCGGTGACGGTGTCACGCCGGGCCGCGCCGCCCGGTACGTGTGACCGGCGCGGACCGCGAGTTGGACGACGTCCGTCTCGGGTCGGGTGGTGCTGGGCGTACTGCCGTCGGTCACGTCGACCAGGGTGAACGATCCGGTGAAGAGGCGGGCGCGCAGGCGTACGGTGCCGTCCCGGTCGGCGCGGACGCTGATCTCGTCGGCCTGCCCACTGGTCCAGGCCACGCCGACGGTGTACCCGCCCCGCCCGCGCAGACCCGCGACCTGGCCGGTGGGCCAGGCGCTCGGCAGGGCGGGGAGCAGGTGCAGCTCGCCGTTGTGGCTGTGCAGCACCATCTCGGCGATGCCGGACGTCGCGCCGAAGTTGCCGTCGATCTGGAACGGTGGGTGCAGGTCGAACATGTTCGGCGCGAGCCGGTCGGTGCGTACCAGGTCCTTCAGGAGCTTGTGGGCGCGGGCGCCGTCCTCCAGACGGGCCCAGTAATTGATCTTCCAAGCGAGGGACCAGCCGGTCCCGTCGTCGCCGCGCAGTTCCAGCGTCCGGCGGGCGGCCTCGTAGAGCTGCGGCGTGCCGCGCTTGGTGATCTGGTTGCTGGGATGCAGGCCGTACAGGTGGGAGACGTGCCGGTGGTACCGCTCGGTCTCGACCCAGTCGGCGAGCCACTCCTGCACGTTGCCACGGGAGCCGACGCGGTTCGGGGCCAGTCGGTCCCGCGCCGTCCGCACCTGGGAGCGGAACGTGGTGTCGACACCCAGTACCTCGCTCGCCCGGGCCACGGCGTCGAACAGGTCCCGCAGGATCTGGTTGTCCATCGTGGGGCCCGCGCAGACGCTGGCGTTCGAGTGGTGCGGCAGCTCCGGCGAGTTCGACGGGTTGGTGACCAGGTAACCGAGCGTCGGGTGGGCGACCAGGGTGTCGAGGAAGAACTGGGCGGCGCCCTTGAGCGCCGAATAGTTGGCCTGGAGGAAACCGGTGTCGCCGGTGAACAGGTAGTGCTCCCAGATCAGCGTGGCCAGCCAGGCGCCGCCGGTCTGCCACATTCCCCACAGTGCCCCGTCGACGACCGAGGCGCCCCGCCACGCGTCGGTGTTGTGGTGGGTGACCCAGCCGCCCGCGCCGTACTGCGCCTGGGCGACGCGCGCGCCGGTCGCCGTCAGATCCTTGATCATGTCGAAGACGGGCAGGAAACACTCGGCCAGGTTCGTGGTGTCGGCGGGCCAGTAGTTCATCGGCAGGTTGGCGTTGATCGTGTACTTCGAGTCCCACGGCGGCGTCATCGAGTCGTTCCAGATGCCCTGGAGGTTCGCCGGTTGGGTGCCCGGGCGCGAGGAGGAGATCAGCAGGTACCGGCCGAACTGGAACAGCAGAGCCGAGAACTGCGGATCGTTGGTGCTCGCATGCTGGGCGATCCGCACGTCCGTCGGCTGGTCGGCCGCTGCCGTCCGCCCGAGGTCGATGCTCACCCGGTTGAACAGGGCCTGGTAGTCGGCGAGATGGCGGCTGCGCAGCTGGTCGAAGCTCACCCCCCGCGCCGCGCTGAGGCGGGTGCGCGCGATGCCCTGGTAGTCGCCGTTGACCGTTCGGTAGTTGAGGTAACTGGACCCGATCGAGATCAGCACGGTCACGCTCGTGGCCCCGGAGACGCGCAGGGTGCCACCCGAGCTGCTGACCGTGCCGCCCGTCGCCACGGCGTTGGCCAGCGCGAGGAAACGCACCGAGCCGTTGACGCCCTCCATGGCCCCGGAGATGCCGTCGGCCGCGATCGTGGCGGCGTCGGGGCTCGACATCGTCGTCCGTTGTGGGCTGTCGAAGGTGGCGTTGAACGTGATCGAGTTGGCCCGGTCGGCGGTCAGTCGCAGCACGATCACCCCGTCGGGCGCGCTGGCGAACACCTCACGCTGGTACCGGACACCGTTGAGCACGTACGTGGTCGTGACGGTGGCGGTGGTCAGGTCGAGCGTCCGGTTGTACTGTGCCGCGCCGCTGGCCGAGCCGAAGGCGAGACGGAGGTTGCCCACCGGCTGGTACGCGAGTTGGCCGCCCGGGTTCCCCATCATCGTCTGGTTGATCAGGTCCTGCGCCGACGTCCACTGGTCGGCGAAGACGCGTCGCCGGATCTCGGCGAGGTTGGACGCGCCACGGGTGTTGGCGGAGTCGTACGGACCGCCCGCCCAGACGGTGTCCTCGTTGAGTTGGAGCCGTTCGGTGTCGACGTTGCCGAACACCATGGCGCCGAGACGCCCGTTGCCGATCGGCAGCGCGCGGAGCCAGTCGGTGCCCGCCGGCTCGTCGTACCAGAGAGCCATGTCGTTGGCGGCGAGCACCTGCGGTGGCGCGACCGAGCCGGCGCGGGCGACGGCGGACCACGCGACCGGTAGCAGCGCGGCGCCGGCGCCGGCGGCACCGGCGCGCAGCACGTTTCTTCGTGTCACTTCAGACATGGTTTCTCCAATCTGCGCAGGCCAGATGCCTCGCGCAGGTGGGGACGGCGCCGCTGGAGGCGCCGCCGAAATTTGGTGCGATGGCGGGACGTGCCCACGGCCGTACTGCCGATCGAGTCCTGGCGGGGACGGTCGGCGGCGGCCGGGGACGCGTGGTGGGCGCTCGCTGTTAGCGTTAACAGGCGCGGCCCGCGCGCACCCTCTGGCAACGTTCACAGTCGAGACCCGGCGCACCGGGCTCCCGGCGGCGCGCCATGCATCCTCCATAGACCTTCGTAGATGAAGACGCTGCTCGTCAATAGGTGTCGGTCATGTTTCGGATCGGTACGCAGAGGCATGCCCACGGCGCGCCCCCGGACACCTTGCCATCGACGCGGCTCGTTCGTAGCATCCAGGGGCACGAGATGTTATCGCAAACAAACCACGACATCTTGGCGCCGACCGCCCGGAGGTGGCAGCCCGTGTCCCCAGGGTCGTCGGCCGAGACGGGCTACCGCAACCCGGTCGTACCCGGCTTCTACCCCGACCCGAGCGTCTGCCGGGTCGGCGAGGACTACTACCTCGTCTGCTCAAGCTTCGAGTACTTCCCCGGGGTGCCGCTCCTGCACAGCCGGGACCTGGTCCACTGGCGACAGATCGGTAACGTCCTCGACCGTGCCAGCCAGTTGGAGATCCCGCCCGACGCCGACGCGTCCGGCGGCATCTTCGCGCCGACCATCCGCCACCACGACGGCCGCTTCTGGGTGATCACCACAAACGTCAGCCTCGGCCGGCATCTCATCGTCACCGCGGCGGATCCCACCGGTCCATGGTCGGAGCCGGTCTACCTCGACCTGCCGCACGTCGACCCGTCCCTGGCCTGGGACGATGACGGCACCTGCTGGCTGACGACCTCGGGAGTGGACGGCTACCGGATCGACCCGGACACGGGCCGGGTGCGGGAGGGTCCGATCGCGCTGTGGTCCGGCACCGGAGGGCAGTACCCGGAGGCTCCGCACCTGTACCGGATCGGCGAATGGTGGTACCTGCTGCTCTCCGAGGGTGGGACGCACACCGGTCACGCCGTCTCGATCGCCCGGTCCCGCAGCCCTCGGGGACCGTTCGAGCCCGCGCCGACCAACCCGATCCTCACCCACCGGGGCACCGACCTCCCCGTCCAGGCGGCCGGGCACGCCGACCTGGTGCAGGCCCCGGACGGCAGTTGGTGGATGGTCCTGCTGGGGATCCGGCCGAAGGGCCAGTGGCCGCCCTTCCACGTGCTCGGACGCGAGACGTTCCTCGTGCCGGTCCGCTGGGTCGACGGTTGGCCCGTTGTCGACCCCGTCCGAGAGGTCACCGCCGCGCCCGCCGGCACCCCACCGGCCCTGGCCGAGCCACCCGATCCGGGCGCGCACCGCGACGACTTCGACACGACCAGCCTCGCACCCGGGTGGGTCTCGCCCCGCTCCCGTCCCGACGCGGCATGGTCGTTGACCGAGCGGCCCGGATGGCTCACGCTGCACGCCAGCGGTACGACGCTGGACCGCGCCGGCGCGACGATCGTGGCGGCCCGTCAACGCCACCATGACTGCCGCGCCAGCGTGCGGGTCGATCCGGGCGCCGGCACGGGCGGACTCACCCTGCGCATCGACGAGGCGCACCACTACGACCTCGAGGTCCAGGACGCCGTCGTCCGCGTGCTCGGCCGGGTGGGACCGTTCCGGCAGGTCTTCGCGACGCTCGACGTACCCCGTGGTCCGCTCATCCTGACGATCGCCACCCGGACCCACGACCTCTACCCGCCGACGGTGACGTCCACCGCCGGTCTCGCCGCCACCGACGAACCCTTCGGGGTACGCGCCGCCACCAGCGACATGATCACGTTCGAGGTGGAGAGCACGGACGGCCAGGTGCTGCTGGCCGAACTCGACGGACGGTACCTCTCCACCGAGGTCGCCGGCGGCTTCACCGGTCGGGTCATCGGCATGTACGTGACCGACGGCGTGGCGGCCTTCGACTGGTTCGACTACCGCCCAATGGCGCGTCCGCCCACCTGAACGACCGGTACCGCGACCGTAGACTCGCCGTGTGAGCGACGAGAGCCGGCGGCGCCCCCGCAGACCGCTGAGGGGTGACCTGCCCGTCGCCACGATCGCCGAGCTCGCCGGAGTGTCGCCTCCCACGGTGTCCAAGGTCCTCAACGGCCGCGCCGGGGTGGGTGAGCAGACCCGGCAGCGGGTGGAGGCGCTGTTGCGCGACCACGGCTACCGCCGGCCGGAGGACGCGGCGCGAACCCGCTGCGTCGAGGTTCTCTTCCACCACATGCTGCCCTCGATCGCACTGGAGATCCTGCGTGGCATCCAGGAGGTCGCGGACGCGCGCGACTGCACCGTCGGGTTCGTCGACCTCCGGCACCGCGTGACGGCGGGGCTGCCCTGGATGGAGCCCCTGCTGCTGCGGCATCCGACGGCTGTCATCGCGGTCTGTTCTCTCGTCACCGCCGAGCACGGCCGACAGTTGGCCGCCATGGGCATACCGCTGGTCGCCATCGACCCGGGTGGAGAACTCTTCCCCACCCCCGCCGTCGGATCGAACAACTGGAGTGGCGCTCTCGCCGCCACCCGGCACCTTCTCGATCTCGGCCACCGGCGGATCGGGGTGCTCACCGGGCCGGTGCAGGATCTGGCGGCGCGGGCTCGCCTGGACGGCTTCCGGGCCGCGCTGGATCATGCCGGCATCGGATTCGACGACAGCCTCGAACGGCAGGGGGTGTTCAGCTTCGTGGCCGGCCGGGACCTCGGCCGCGAGCTGCTGACCCTGCCCGAACCACCCACCGCTGTCGTCTGCGGCAACGACCTCCAGGCGCTCGGCGTCTACGCGGCGGCCCACGACGTCGGCCGGCGGATCCCCGAAGACCTGAGCGTCGTCGGGTTCGACGACGTGGACCAGGCGGCCTGGACGTCACCACCACTGACCACGGTGCGACAACCGTTCACCGAGATCGGGGCCACCGCCGCCCGCCTCGCGCTGACGCTGGCGGACGGCCACACTCTGCCCCAGGAGCGGTACGAGCTCAGTACGGCGCTCGTCGTCCGGGGCAGCACCGCGCCACCCGCCCACCGCTAGCCGCGCCCGGACGGCGCGCCCCGAGCCCGCAGAAGTTTTTTCGGCGACCATGTCGAGAACGCACACGCCGCACCGTCCCCGGTGTGAACGTGACCAGAACGGGTCGCGCCAGCGAGAGGAACACGACGATGAAGTACCTGCTGCTGAAGCACTACCGCGGCGGTCCGGTCGGCGTGAACGACGTGCCGATGGACCGGTGGACGCCGGAGGAGATCTCGGCGCACATGCAGTACATGCACGACTTCGCCGCCCGGCTGGAAAAGAGTGGTGAGTTCATCGAAGGTCAGGCGCTCGCACCGGAGGGGGCCTGGGTCCGCTACGACGGAGAGGGACGCCCGCCGATCACCGACGGTCCGTTCGCCGAGACCAAGGACCTCATCGCCGGCTGGATGGTGATCGACGTCGACAGTTACGAGCGCGCCGTCGAACTGGCGGGCGAGCTGTCGGCCGCGCCGGGAGCGGGCGGGAAGCCGATCCACGAGTGGCTCGAGCTGCGCCCGTTCCTCACCGAGCCGCCCACCATCACGGAGTGACGTCCGCGATGGACCCGGCACTGCTCCGGAGCCTCACGCCGAGCGTGCTCGCCGTTCTCGTCCGCCGCGGAGCTGACTTCGCGGCGGGCGAGGACGCCGTGCAGGACGCGCTGGTGGAGGCCGTCCGCGTCTGGCCGGCCGATCCGCCGCGCGACCCGAAGGGTTGGCTGATCACCGTGGCGTGGCGTCGGTTCCTCGACACCGCCCGCGCGGACGCTGCCCGTCGCCGTCGTGAAGACGTCGTCGACACCGAGCCGACGCCCGGGCCCACGAGCGGGGTGGACGACACCCTCGCGCTCTACTTCCTCTGCGCCCACCCGTCGCTGACGCCGTCGTCGGCCGTCGCGCTCACGCTGCGGGCCGTCGGCGGGCTGACCACCCGGCAGATCGCCCAGGCCTACCTGGTGCCCGAGGCGACCATGGCGCAGCGCATCAGCCGGGCCAAACGGACCGTCTCCACCGTACGGTTCGACCAGCCCGGTGACGTGACCACCGTGCTGCGCGTGCTCTACCTGGTCTTCAACGAGGGCTACACCGGCGACGTCGACCTCGCCGCCGAGGCCATCCGGCTCACCCGGCAGCTCGCAGTCGTCATCGACCATCCCGAGGTGGCGGGACTGCTCGCCCTCATGCTGCTGCACCACGCCCGTCGGGCCAGCCGGACCGCGCCCGACGGCAGCCTGGTGCCGCTCGCGGAGCAGGACCGCAGCCGTTGGGACACGGCCGCCATCGCCGAGGGCGTCGGTGTCCTCCAGGCGGCCCTCGCTCAGGACCGGCTCGGCGAGTTCCAGGCCCAGGCCGCCATCGCGGCGCTGCACGCCGACGCTCCCACCGCCGAGGAGACCGACTGGGTGCAGATCGTCGAGTGGTACGACGAGCTCGCCCGGCTGACCGACAACCCGGTCGTCCGGCTCAACCGCGCCGTGGCGGTCGGCGCGGCCGACGGCGCCCGGGCCGGGTTGGCGGCCCTCGCGGGGCTCGACGACTCGCTGCCCCGGTACACGGCGGTGGCCGCGTACCTGCACGAGCGCGACGGTGACCTGGCGACGGCGGCGCGGCTCTACGCCGAGGCGGCCCGTAAGGCGGCCAACCTCGCCGAACGGGACCACCTGACCCGCCAGGCCGCCCGTCTCAACGACCGGCGGTGACGGCTCGCGCCCTGCCTCAGACGCTCGGCAACGGCGCGTACCACTGCGCGCCGGTCACCCGGACCCGCTGCGACTGCTTGCGGTTCCACTCCACCCGCATGCCGTGCCGGCGGAGCACCGGGAAGGCGACCTCGTCGAGTAGGCGTTCCAGGTCGGCCTGGTAGCGGGCCTGCTGCTCGGCCTCCGGCAGGGCCGAGTAGGCGGCCTCGTCGAAATCCGCAGTCGGGTAGACGCCGTAGCCGAGGTAGACCTCGCCGTCCTCGCTGGCGAGCAGCGACTCCGTGTCCTGCTGGTGGTACCACAGGTAGCCCTGCCAGTGCCGGGAGTCGTCGCGCTCGTCGTGGATCTCGGCGGACGCGCAGGTGCCGCAGCAGCTGAAGTTCTCCCTGGCCACCACGCCGAGCTCGGTGAGCTCGGCGAACGCGCGGGTCAGGTTGCCGCGCACCGCGCCCCACCGCTGCTGCTGCTCGCGCCGGGCGTTCAGCGCTCGCTCGTACGCCGACCTCAGGTCGTCGTCGGTGGCGCCGTGTCGGTCGTCGTCCTCGTCCAGGTAGTCCAGGAAGTCGTCGGGGTCGTCGTAGCCACGCACGACCCAGTCCCAGATCTCGGCCTCGATCTCGGCGCGACCCGGCTCGGCGACCCGGTCGGTCAGGAAGCGAACGCCCTCGGGTCGATCGTTGTACATCCATCCGTCCACGGCGAGGATCCTGACACGGGCCTCCGACAGTCTCCGGCGGTGGCCGTACGGACGGTCCGGCCCCGCCGTCGTACGGCGGGGCCGGCCTGAAGCGATCGCCCGGTCAGCTCAGGATGGTGAGCAGCGCGGTGGCCATGCCCTGCTCACCACGCGCGTTCGGGTGGAAGGGCGCGGCGGAGTTCTGCGGCACCAGGCCCTCGACCCAACGGGTGCCGCTGCTCTTGCACGCGTCCCGGCCGATCGACGGCGTGTAGACGTCGGCGTAGGTGGCGCCGTTCGCGCCCGCAGCGCTGGCCAGCATGGCGTTGAGCGACTTCTCGATGCCGCGCAGGTACGGCACGTCCTGGTAGGCGATCGGGACCACCGGCCAGCAGCCGTACCCGCTGTCGGGCAGGATCGCCGGGTAGCCGAGGACGACGACCCGCGCGTTGGGCGCGGCCCGACGGATCCCCTGGAGCACGGTGGTCACCTTCGGCACCGTCGCCGCGATCCGGGCCTGCAACTGGTCGGTGCCACCGGCCGTGTACCGGTTCTTGCAGGGCGAGCCGAGGGGACTGCTGAGGCTCGCCTCCGCGCACTCGCTGATGATGCCGGAGAAGCCGATGTCGTTGCCGCCGATCTGCACCGTCACCAGCGACGTGCTCGACGTGACCGCGTTGAGCTGCGGTGGCAGGTTGATGCCCAGTTGCCCACTGCCGCCGTAGAGGATGTCGTCGGTCGTGGCCCCGGAGCAGCTCACGTCGGCGAACGACGTCGAGCCGGCGGCCGCGGCCACCAGGGAGGGATAGTTGCGGTTCGACCGCAGACAGTTGAGGTCCACCTGGGTCGGGATCAGGGGACCTGCGGTGTACGAGTCCCCCAGCGCGACGTAGCGGCCGGAGGGGACCGCGGCGCTGGCGGGTGTGGTGACGGCGAGCAGGAGTCCGACGGTGGCCGTGGCGAGTGCGGCCAGTCGGGCGGTTGCCCGCAGGAGCGGCAGGCGGGGACGGGGCATGACGCCTCCCAAGGGAGATCGCGGCGATGGTGGTGGTGGTGGTGGTGGTGGTGCCGAGATCCTGTCCCTGAACGATGGCTAACGTCAATATAGATGGCCCTCACTAAATGACACCCTGGAATGTGGATCCCGCCGTTACCGCACACCCCTGCGACACGCGATGATCCCCCGGCGCATAGCATGGCGACAGTTCGGGACGGCTCTGCTGAAACGAGGCGACATGCGTTGGCTCCAGCGGCTGCTGGGCGGCGGGCGGATCCAGCTCGACCCGGAGCGGCAGCAGGCGCTGCTGCGAGACCTCCAGCACGGTTACGGCCCTCGTGCGCGAGCCCCGTTCCCCGCGCAGGTCGAGGCGGCGACCGGGATGCTGAGCGGGGACGACGGCCTGGTGGTCGCGGCCCGGGTCCTGCACCAGGTCGCCGACGAGGCACACCTGGATCTTCGGGCGCAGGCTCAGGACATCCACCGTCGGACGGGCCGACGACTCCTCGTGCACCGGCGCAACTACCGGCAGCTGTGGTCGGAGGCCGGCCCCGGACTGCGCTGGCCGCTGTTCGCGCTGCCCTGCGGCTTCCACCCGTACGCCCAGGTGGCCGCCGCCGTCGCGGTGGTCGGCGACCGGGCGTCCCGGCTCGATCGGGTCACCGATCCGGCACCGCTGGTGACTCACATGTTCGAGGTGCTCGACCTCACCACCGCCGGTTGGGAGTACGGCCGGGTGCGGGTGGACACCGACGCGGCGGCCCTTGTCGATCGGCTGATCGCGAGCGCCGCGCAGATCCTCGCGGCCATGGACGACCCACCGCGACTGCCGCCGCCGGTCCGCGCGTTGATGCGCCGCAACAACAGCCTCGACGTCCACGATCCGCAGGCCGGGTACCCGGTGGGACGGATCAACCTGGGCGCGCGGATGCGGGAGCAACTGCTGGCCTGAGCGCCGGTCAGGCCCGGGCGTGCGTGCGCAGGAAGTCGAGCAGCAGGGTCACCACCTCGTCGGGGTACTGCGCGTGCGGGTAGTGACCCGCGCCCTCGACCATCTCGAGCCGACCCAGCCCGGCCGGTAGCGCGGCCACGATCGCTTCCCCCTCGGCGCGCGGGTCGGCCCAGTCCGGGTCGAGCGTGCCCTCGACGATCAGGACCGGGCAGCGGACGTTGCCCAGTTGCGCTCCGGCGTCGGTCGGCGCCGACCGGCCCATCCCACGCATCGCCGCCATCCGGCCGGGCTCGCGCATCATGGCGTCGATCCGGGCGGTACGGGCGGACCAGTCGGCCGGCTTCCGGCCCGGGTAGGCGACGTCGAGATAGCTGCGCCAGAGCCGAACGCTGCCGAACAGGCCGGTGCCGAGCAGCCGGGTGATGCCCCTGCGGTAACGGGAGACCCGTAGGTCACCCAGCTTGATCGACTGCTTGCGCGTGAAGGGGGCCAGCTCGACCACTCCGCTGACCGACTCGGGCGCCCGGGCGGCGGCGATGGTGGCGGCCCCGCCGGAGATCGAGTGGCCGACCAGCACGGCCGGGCCGCCGAGGTGGCGGATGATCGCGAGCAGGTCGCCCGCGATGTCGGTGCGACTGTAGGAGCGCCACCGGGCACTCGACTCGCCGCAACCGCGCAGGTCGACCGCGGCCACCCGGTAGCCGGCGGCGGCCAGGCGCGGCACGACGAAACGGTACGCCTCGCGGCTGTCGCCCATGCCGTGGGCGAGTACGACGAGCGGGCCGGACTGGCCGGTCACCTCGTACGCCAGGGTGCCGTCGTCGACCTTCAGGTACTCGGTCATCGAACCCTCCAAGCTAATTGTGTTAGCCCAAGGCTAATACTATTAGCCTACGCCGTCAAAGTGACGTCCGACGCAGCCCTGACGACCGCGCCTGGCGTGGTGCGGTCAGCGCGGGGGCGCGACGTTTCGGGTGATCACCTGCGCCACCTCGACGAGGTCGTCGTCGAGTTGGTGGTCGCGCCCGGGGAGCAGGTACCGGAGCGCCTGCGGCAGCACCTGCGCGTACCGGTCGGCGTGCGACGGTGGCACCGTTTCGTCCCCGAGACCGTGGAACACCCGTACCGGCACGCCGCGCGGCAGCCTGGCACCGAGGTCGCCGGGCAGCTCGAACTCGTCGCCGGGCCAGCCACCCGCTCCGACGAAGGGGGCGGCGACCAGGACGATCAGCGCCAGCTCACGTTCCGGTGGCTGCTCGGCGAGCGCGTGGACGAGGACCGCCCCGCCGACCGAATGGCCGACCACGACAGCGCCGTCGTCCAGGGCCGCGATCTCCCGGTGAATGGCGGCGCTCCACGCGACGGAGCTCGGATCGCTCTCGTCGGGCAGGCGCGGATAGCGGACGTCGAACGAGTCACCGAGTTCGCGTCGCAGGCTGTCGACCATCCGGCTGTCCCACTCGTCGTACGTGCCGGGCCCGGCGCCCTGGACGAAGAGAACCTGCGTGGCCGCTGTCACGGCAGCTCCCTCTCGCGCTCGGTCAGCGGGGATCGCGCCGCGTTTCGCGATTGTCATTCGTGGCCGGAAAACGCCACCGGTAACCGCTCCCACTTTAACGTATATCGCGACCGGGGCCTTGCCGCAAGACCCCGGTCGGGGCGCAGAATCGTCGGCCGGAGACGGGAACCAACGAAGAATCGGGGAACCACGTGCGGGTGTTGTTCAAGGCGCTGGTGTTCACGCGCGCCGTCGGGGTCGAGGTGACACGATGAGCGACCGGTACGTACGGGATCTCGATGAGGTGGACGAGACACAGGTCGCGATCGTCGGCGGCAAGGGCGCCCGGCTGGGGGCGCTGATGCGGCTCGACGGCGTCCGCGTACCGCCCGGCTTCTGTGTGACGACCGACGCCTTCCGACGGGTGGTGGCCGAGGGGCCGGCGATGGCGGACCACCTCGACCACCTGTCGCGCCTCGCGGCGGACGACCGGGAGACGATCCGCGACCGCAGCTCGGAGATCCGCCGACTGATCGAGGGGATCGTCCTGCCCGACGACCTGGTGACGGCGATCGGCGCGGCCCTGCGCCGGCACGGCGTGGACGCGGCCTACGCCGTCCGGTCCAGCGCCACCGCGGAGGACCTGGCGACGGCCTCCTTCGCGGGCCAGCAGGACACCTACCTGAACGTCCGCGGCGCGGCGGCCGTCCTCGCGCATGTCAGCCGGTGCTGGGCCTCCCTCTTCACCGAGCGGGCCGTCACCTACCGGCAGCGCAACGGCATCGACCACCGGACGGTCCACCTCGCCGTCGTCGTGCAGAAGATGGTGTTCCCGCAGGCGGCCGGCGTGCTGTTCACGGCCGATCCCGTCACGTCCAACCGGAAGGTCGCCTCCGTGGAGGCCAGCTTCGGCCTCGGCGAGGCGCTGGTCTCCGGGCTCGTGAACCCGGACGCCTGGCGGGTGCGCGACGACGCGATCATCGACAGGTCGATCGCGGTCAAGCGCCTCGCCGTCGACGCCCTCCCGGGCGGTGGCACCGCCCGGCAGGCGATCAGCGCCGAGCGGCAGGACCGGCCGGCGCTGACGGACGACCAGGTCCTGCGACTGGTACGGGTGGGGCGGCACATCGAAGCGGCCTTCGGCTGTCCGCAGGACATCGAGTGGTGCCTGGCCGACGACGACGTGCAGATCGTCCAGAGCCGGCCGATCACCACGCTGTTCCCCGTCCCCGCCTCCGCCCGGGACGGGGAGAACCACGTCTACCTGTCGGTGGGGCATCAGCAGATGATGACCGACGCCATGAAGCCGCTGGGTCTGTCCATGTGGCAGCTCACGGCGATGGCGCCGATGCAGGAAGCCGGTGGGCGACTCTTCGTCGACGCCACCCGCATCCTGGCGTCGCCCGCGAGCCGCGTCGGCTTCCTCGACATGGTGGAGAAGTCCGATCCGTTGACCCGGGACGCGCTGGAGACAGTTCTCAACCGCCCCGACTTCGTACCGACGCTCACCGACGACGCTCCCCGGGTTCCGCGGCTCGGCGGCACGCCGACCACGATCGAGAACGACCCGGCCATCGTCACCGAGCTGGTCGAGCGCAGCCGGACGTCCCTCGCCGCGCTGCGGCGCGACATCGCGACGGTGAGCGGACCGGCGCTGTTCGACTTCCTGCTCGCGGCCTTCGAGGAGCACAAGCGGCTGCTCGCCGATCCGTTGAGCATGCAGGCGATCATGGCCGGGATGGAGGCCACCTGGTGGCTCAACGAGCAGTTGGCCGAATGGCTGGGTGAGAAGAACGCGGCCGACAGCCTCACCCTGTCGGCCCCCGGCAACGTCACGTCGGAGATGGGGCTGGCGCTGCTCGACGTCGCGGACGCGATCCGCCCGTACCCCGAGGTGGTGACCTTCCTGCGGGACGTCGACGACGACGGCTTCCTCGACGAGCTGCCGAGGCTGGCGGGCGGCGCCCAGGCGCGCGATGCCATCCGGGGCTATCTCGACCGGTACGGGATGCGCTGCGTCGGCGAGATCGACATCACGAGGCCGCGCTGGGCCGAGCGCCCCACCACGCTCGTACCCCTGATCCTCGACAACATCGGGCTCCACGAGGCCGGGGCCGCCGGCCGGCGCTTCGCGCAGGGCCACGCCCAGGCGCAGCGCAAACGCGAGGAGCTGCTGGAACGCCTACGCGCCCGGCCGGACGGGGAGCGTAAGGCCGAGGAGACGGCACGGATGATCGACCGGGTTCGCACCTTCATCGGCTACCGGGAGTACCCGAAGTACGCGATCATCAGCCGCTACCTCGTCTACAAGCAGGCCCTGCTGGGGGAGGCGGATCGCCTCGTGCAGGCCGGCGTGCTGCGCGAGCGGGACGACATCTTTCACCTCACCTTCGCCGAGCTGCACGACGTCGTACGCACGCACCGGATCGACGATCGCCTCGTCGAGCGGCGCAGGGAGGCGTTCCGGACGTACCAGACGCTCACCCCGCCCCGGGTGCTGACCTCGGAGGGAGAGGGCATCTCCGGCGCGTACCGACGCGACGACGTGCCGGCCGACGCGCTTGTCGGTCTCGGCGTCTCCGCCGGGATCGTCGAGGGTCGCGCCCGTGTCCTTCTCGACCTGGCCGAGGCGGACCTGGAACCGGGCGACATCCTGGTGACCGCCTACACCGATCCGAGCTGGTCGCCGCTGTTCGTGGCGGTCGCCGGGCTGGTCACCGAGGTTGGTGGACTCATGACCCACGGGGCGGTCATCGCCCGGGAGTACGGCCTGCCCGCCGTCGTCGGCGTGCCGGACGCGACCAGGATCATCCGCGACGGGCAGCGGATCCGCGTGCACGGCGCCGACGGGTACGTCGAGATCCTGTCGGACGAGGGCACTCAGGTGTAGGGGACGCCGTAGCCCGATTCGCCGCCAAATCGAGGAATGAACTTCTCGGAACGGCTGTCGATCTACCGCCCGCGCGAGCCGTCGTACGGTAGGGGCCTACCACCGAGGGGGCCGGCACACGGACAGGATTCGAGCCATGGTTAAGTACATGATTCTGATCTACGGCGACGCCCAGCAGTGGGACGCGATGACCGACGAGCAGTGGAAGGCGCACGACGCCGCGCACGAGGCGTTCGCCGAGAGGGCCGGGAAGCAGATCCTCGACGGGCAGCAGTTGGAGCTGGCGCCCACGGCCACCTCGCTGCGAACGGACTCGACGGGCCAGATCACCACGACCGATGGCCCGTTCCTGGAGACCAAGGAGGCGCTCGGCGGCTACTACCTCGTCGAGGCGACCGACCTGGACGAGGTGCTGTCGTTGGCGAAACTGCTCCCCGAGGTGCGCGCGTCGCACAGCGGCGTGGAGATCCGCCCGGTGGTCGACCACGGTTGACGTGACCGACCCACGTACGAAGGACGAGGTTGTCGCGGCGGTCGCCCAGGCGCACCGCCGCGACTGGGCCCAGGTGTTCAGCACCACGGCCCACCTGACCCGCGACCTCGACCTGGCCGAGGAGTGCACACAGGACGCGTTCGCGCAGGCCCTGGAGACCTGGACGCAGGCCGGCATCCCGGATCGACCGGGCGCCTGGTTGACCACCACTGCGCGCAACCGGGCCCGCGACATCATGCGCCGCGAGTCGGTGTTCCGTCGCAAGATGCCCCTGCTCGTGGCCGACGAGACCACGCCAGGGCCGGAGGACGGCCTCGTCGACGACCGGCTGCGTCTCATCTTCACCTGCTCGCACCCGGCTCTGGCCCGGGAAGCCCAGGTCGCCCTGACGCTGCGCCTGGTGTGCGGGCTGTCCACGCCGGAGGTGGCCCGCGCGTTCCTGGTGCAGCCGGCCACCATGGCAGCCCGCATCACCAGGGCCAAGAAGAAGATCGCGGCGGCCCGCATCCCGTACCGGGTGCCGGACCCGGACCAGCTCGAGGAGCGGGTGAGCGCCGTCCTGGAGGTCGTCCACCTGATCTTCACCACCGGCCACACGGCGCCGCTCGGCGCCCACCTGGTCCGCCAGGATCTGGTGGACAGCGCGATCGGGCTGGCCCGCATGCTGCACCTACTGATGCCGACCAACGCCGAGATCAGCGCACTGCTCGCGTTGTTGCTGCTCAACGTCGCGCGCCAGGACACCCGCAGATCCGCCGACGGGCGTCTGGTGCTGCTGTCCGAGCAGGACCGCTCGCGCTGGGACCGGCAGCTCATCGCCGAGGGCCAGGCTCTGGTCGCCGACGCGCTGCGTCGTCGGCCCCCGACACGGTACGCGCTGGAGGCGGCGATAGCCGCCCTGCACGCCGAGGCGCCGAGCTGGATGGACACCGACTGGGCCCAGATCGTCGCGCTCTACGACACCCTGTTCCGGATCTGGCCCTCCCCCGTGGTCGATCTCAACCGGGCCGTCGCGATCGGATTGCGCGACGGCCCCGCAGCCGGCCTCGACGCGCTGAACCCTCTGCTCGACGATCCGGCCCTCGCCACGTACGGATACCTCAGTGCCGCCCGGGCCGACTTCCTGCGCCAGTTGGGGCGGTGGCGACAGGCGCGGACGGCCTACGAGGAGGCGTTGACCCTCACCGACAACGACGTCGAACGGGCTTTCCTCAGCGAGCGCTTGACCGAAGTGGAGCGGAACCTGTGAGCGTCAGCGCCACGGGAACGGCGGCCGGTCAGACGTCGGCCTCGATGGCGAACGTGTTGCCGTCCGGGTCCTGGAACCAGGCGATCCGCCCTCCGCCGGCCCGCGCGGTGATCCCCTTAGGGTCGTGCTCGAACTGCTCGTACCGCACGAGGTCGACGCCGGCGGCGGTGAGTTCGTCGACGATCTCGTCGAGGTCGTCGACGTACCACGTCGCCAGCGTCGCCTCGGTCGTCCCGGCGGTGACCGACTGGTACACGTTCAGGGCCGGTCCGCCGCCGGAGGCGTAGATGCGACTGCCGTCGGGGATGTGGGCGCTGGGCGCGGACCGCAGCGCCGGCAGGCCCAGCTTGCCTTCGTAGAAGGCGACCGCCCGCGCGATGTCGGACACGGCGACGGATGTTCTGAGGTGGTGTGCGCTCAAGGGCATGACCCAGCCTGGCAGAGGCGGCGGCCTGTGGACGTGACGTGGGGCGGGCTCGGCGTGGTGCCGGGCCCGCCCCGTGGTCGTGCGTCAGGTCAGCGTTGCAGGGTGAGCAGGCCGGGTCGGTAGGGCAGGAGGCCGTAGTCGACGCCGTTGGAGGAGGGGGATCGGCCTTGGTAGAGCAGTTGGAGGTTGCAGGGGTCGACGGTGAAGGTCTGGTCGGCGCTGGTGCGGATCAACTCGCCGTGGCTGATGTCGTTGGTCCAGGTGGCGCCGCTGTTGGCTTTGCCGGCGAAGGGGTTGCTCTCGGTGGCGGCCTGGGGGGTCCAGGTGCCGTTGAGGCTGGTGGCGGTGAAGGAGCGGAAGTAGCGGCCCTGGCTGCCGATGGCTTCGACGATCATGAGGTAGCGGTTCTGGCCGCGGAGTTTGTACACCTGGGGTGCTTCGAAGAGGTTGTTGGTGGTGTCGCTCATGATGGTGGTGTAGCTGGAGCCGAAGCTGGCGGGGAAGTTCCCGATGGGCATGCTGGCGCGGTAGATCTTGCCGTTGTCGCCGGCGAAGAAGAGGTACATGTTCTGGTCGTCGGCGATGAGGGTCTGGTCGATGGGGCCGGTGCCGGAGCCGGTGATGCTGCCGGTGAACAGGGTTTGGGCGGCGGACCAGCCGTTGGGGTTGGTGGGGTTGGTGGAGGTGCGGTAGGAGAAGGCGGGGCCGCCCCACTGGTAGGCCAGGACCCAGATGTTCTTGGGCGCGAAGTAGAACAGGGTGGGTGCGACGGTGCCGCTGTTCATGGTGTTCTGGCTGGCCGAGGCCATCTGGGACCAGTTGGTGAACAGGCCGAAGTTCATCGAGCCCCACGACGAACCGAAGTCGTGGGTCGTGGCGTAGACCAGTTGCTGGCCGTTGTAGGGGGCGACGGTGAAGTCCTTGAGTGACACCCAGCCCGACTTCGGCTGCGCCAGCGCGCCGGTGGACGACCACCGGTACGACGACGGCAGGTCACAGGTGCCACCCGGGGGCGGCGTGGTGGGTGGCGGCGTCGTCGGGTTGCCCCCGCCGTCGACGCGGACGAGCTGCCACTGCTGGTTGGCGCCGTTCCAGTCGTCGTACTGCACGATGTTGCCACCGTCGGCGGTCGAGGCGCCCTGCACCTCCATGACCCGGTTGCTGTTGCGGTTGATCAACCGCACATAGCCACTGTCCGAGTCGGCGAGGCGGAACTGCTGGTTGGTCCCGTTGTTGTCCGACCACTGCACGATCGCCGCACCGTTCGCGGTCGACCGGTTGTACACATCCAGCACCTTGCCCGACAACCGCGACTTGAGCCGGTAGTAGCCGCTGCCGGAGTCCACGAACTGCCACTGCTGCTGGTTACCGTTGTTACGCGTCCACTGGGTGATCCGCGCGCCGTCGTTCGTGGCCAGGTTGTAGACGTCCAACGCCTTGCCACTGTTGCGGTTCACCAGGACGTACCACGCGCTCGTGTCGACGGTCGCCGCGGCCGCGGGCGACGACACCGCCATCGCGGCGGCGCCAGCGACCACCACCGCCGCCACACTGGCGGCTGCCGCTCGTAGGAACCACCCTCGTCGACGCGAGGGCGGCGCTATCGCCGGGGACGTACCAATGGCGGACATGTTCCTCCTCAATCACAGGGAGCCGAGCGGCTACCCGAAGCGGGGCGCACCACGACACGCGACCGGACGCGCACGGCGGGATGTTCGCGTTAACACGATCCCGGCGTGCTGCGGACACCTGTCGGATTCACGGTCGACGAAGTCGGCCGGCGGAACATCGCATCCGACGTCGTCCTTGACCATCGACTGTGAGCGATAACATGCTGTTCGTCAAGACGTAACATCCGCGTAAAGCAGGGCCGTCGCGGTGGGCCGAACCATTGACGCCGGTCGCACGGCTGCTGCCTGGCCACGCTTTTGTGCCGCGGGCCGGCCCGGCGCGGTCGGCACGGTGGAATGACTGACGCTAACATCGACATTCGCGCATAAAGCACCCCCGCGATGCCGCGGACCCGCCCGCGACGATCCGTCGACGGACCGCCGGCCGGGGCGAGGCCGCACCGGCCCCGACACCCGGACCCGGAGTCGACGCCTCCGGGCCCGGGCATCCGTGCTCAGGGGCTGGTGCAGGTGACGTTGCTGGGCGGCGTGGCGCCGTCTCCGGTGGCGGTGAAGCCGAAGGTCGTCGAGGCGTTCGGCGCGAGCGTGCCGTTGTAGGCGGCATTTCGAACGGTGACGTTGCCGGTGGTACCCGAATTGGTGCCGCTCCAGAGGCTGCTGATGGCCTGGCCGCTGGCCAGGGTCAGACCCACCGTCCAGCCGTTGATCGTGCCAGCCGTCCCGTTGGTGACGGTGACCTCGCCCTGGAAGCCGCCCGGCCAACTGTTGACCGCCCGGTAGGTGGCTGCGCAGGTGCCCGGCTCACCGGTCGGCGGCGGGGTGGTCGGCGGAGGCGTCGTCGGCGGGGGCGTGGTGGGCGGGGGCGTCGTCGGCGGGGGCGTCGTCGGCGGCGGCGTGGTGGGCGGAGTGGTGGACTGGAACTGGCTGAAGAACCGCCAGATCTCACCCGAGGTCCAGGTCCGCGAGTCGTTGGGGCTGCCCGACCCGTCGACCGGGCTCGGGGTGTGGTCGCCGTCGAACGCGGCCCACTGCACCGGGTACCCGGCGCGGCAGCCGGAGTAGGTGGTGGTGATGTGGGTCAGGCTGCCCCGGCTGGGCTCGCGCGGGCTCTGCGCCGTACAGCCGTTGTTCCTGACGAACGTGTCGCGTATCGCCCGACCCTGGGAGATGTTCAGCACGCTGTCGTAGATGCCGTGGATGCCGAAGTACGGGACCGGTTGGGTGCCACCGCTACAGCCGCTGAGATTCGCGCCGGACAGCACCGCGACCGCGCGGATGACGTTCGGTCGGGCACAGGCCACCGCGTAACTCATGGCCCCGCCGTAGCTCCAGCCCAGGGCGAAGCGCTGCGTCGTGTCGACGCAGAGGTCGTTCTCGACCTGGCGGGAGATGTCGTCGAACAGGGTCAGGTCCCGACCGTTGGTGTTGGCCCAACCGGCGTTGATGCCCTGCGGCGCGACGAAGATGGTGCTGTTGTTCGACAGCGGCGCGAGCCCGTAGTAGCCGGCCGAGGCGACGTTGTTGGCCGACCCGTTCAGCCAGTGGAAGCCGAAGACCAGCCGGTACTGACGGTTCCGGTCGTACCCGCTCGGGATCTGGAGGATGTAGGTGCGGCTCTGGCCGCTGCTGGTGATCGTGCGTGTCCCGCTGGTGAGGGTGGGCGCCTTACCGCAGCCCGCGGTCGCCGCCAGGGTGCCGTTCGTGGCGGCCACCGCCTCGCCGCGGAACCCGGCGCTCAACGCGCCGCCGGTCGCCACGACGAGAGCCGCCGCAGCCGCGACGACCGTGAGTAGTTGTCTCCGTCTGACCATTGCTCGACTCCTTGCCGTTGATCGTGCGTACGACATGCACCTCGAGCCGGTTCGTGCCAGTGGGGGGTGCTCGCCCGCGCGGGCGGGACGAGGGCCGACCGACGAGGTGCCGTGACAGGACGTCCTTCCGTTGCGGGCCGGCGTGCTTGTGCGGCCGGTGCGGCGTACACGGGTGGTGTACGGGCCGTACCGTCGCTGCCGGGGTTTTCCGCGACGGGGCATGGGATGCGGGGAATGCGGCCGGACCGGGGAGCGTCCGACGACCGCGCGGTCGCCTGGCAGTGGCGGAGCGGCCCGGACTGGTCACCGACCGGTGAGGCGGCGGGAGGGCGAACCCTCGGCATACCTACGCCGGCTGACTGCGGTGACTGGGAGCGTGCCCTTCGCTCCCCTGGCCGGAACATAGCATGTTATCGATAACATGCTCAACCGACCGAATGCCCCGCGACCGACCAACATGGCCGGTCACACCCGGTTGGCGCGCTGGTCAGGCGGCCGGTCGCAGCGCGGCGCGCCCACCGGCGCGAACCCGTGTCACCGCTGTGTGTCCTCGGATCGCGAAGCGAGAGGAGTGACCTCGAGCAGCCTGTCCCCCAGGTCGCAGACCGTGTCCCGCATGCGCCGGGTCCCGCCGTTCTGCATGGCGTGCATGGCGTCACAGGCCGCCCGCCAGGCCTGACAGGCGCCGGGCACGTCGTCGAGGTCGAGGAGTGTCGCGCAGAGCTGGGCGGACGCTTCGAAGACGCCGATCCGGCTGCGCGCCTCGACGGCCGCTCGGAGCCCCTGCTCAAGCTGGTCCCGAGCGTGGCTCTGACGCCCCAACAAGGCCAGACACTCGGCGATCAGGATGCGGATCGCAGGCTCGTCCGTCCCCGGTCCGAACTTCTCGCTCTGCGTCAGCGCCTCGTCGAGACACGCCATGGCCTCGCCCGGAGCACCGAGTCGGACCAGTGAGCGGCCCCGGGCCACGGACGCCCAGATCTCGCCCTGCTCGAAGCCGGCGGCCCGGTAGAGGGACAGTGCTCGCTCGTTCTCCGCGAGCGCCCGATCGTGCCCGCCGAGCTGACTGTGGATCCGTTCCAGGGCACTGTGGACCCCGCCCAGCTCCGCGACCATGCCGCGCTCGCTGAAGATCTCCCGGGCGCGGGTGAGCAGGTCGAGCGCCTCGTCGTAGGTGGCGAAGTGGTAGCAGGAATCGGCCAGACTCCACATGGCGTGGGCCGCACCCACCTCATCGCCGCTGTCACCGGCGGCCCGCAGAGCCACCTGCATCACGTCCTGCCAGTCGTGGAAACGCCCGGTGAGCTGCAACCACGGCCAGATCGTGAGGGCCAGCCGCCAGGGCGGGACACCGAAGTCGCCCTCCGCCGCGCGACGCACCGCCTCGAACAGGATCTCCCGGTGATCCTCGAACCACCGCATCGCGGCGTCGTACGAATCGGGTCGCTCGGCGACGACGCCGGCCGGGGCCGGGCCGGGCGCGGCCGCCGGGCTCGTCGGCACGAGCCGCAGCGCCGCCTGGTGGCTGCTGTGCAGGTAGTGGTGCAGGAGCCGGCCGACCGCCGCTTCCCGGTCGCGGACCGACTCCTCGGCCAGGAACAGCTCCTGCGCGTACGCCCTGACGAGGACATGCGAGGTGAGCTGTCCCCTGCCGTCCTCGTCGAGCATGGCGGCGTCGGTGATCTCCCGCACCAGTTGCCGCGTCTGGTTCGGCGGAGCCAGCGACATACTGGCGAGCGCCTCCGCCGAGATGCCGGCCGCCATGGCGGCGGAGGACAGCCGGAAGAGCCGTGCGGCGTCCGGGCTGAGCTGCCGGTACGACCAGGCGAAGGCGGCCCGCGGATCGCATACGCCGTGGCCGCCGGAGAAGGCGGTGAGTCGCCGCGCGCCGTCGCGGAGTTCCGCGGCGACGTCCTCCAGGGCGAGTCGCGGACGGGCGCTCAGCCGGCCGGCCAGGATCGCCAACGCAAGGGGCAGGCGGCCGCACATCTCGATGATCTCGTCGAGTGTGTCGGACGGCGGAGCGCCACCCGCCAGGGAACGGTTCGGCGCGTCGGCCAGCCGGCGCTGCACCAGCCGACGGGCGGTCGGCATGTCCGGGGGGTCGAGGTGCAGCAGGTGGGCCCCGTCGCGGGCGGCGAGATCGACGAGCGGACTGCGGCTGGTCACCAGGACCAGGCACGCCGGGGAGTTGGGCAGCAGCGGACGCACCTGAGCGGCGTCGAGCGCGTTGTCGAGGAGCACGAGCATCTTCCGACCGGCCGTGAGGCTCCGGTAGAGGCCGACCCGCGCGGCGAGCGCCTCCGGGACACTCGACATGTGGAAGCCCTGCGACGACAGCAGGGATCCGAGCGCGTCCCGGGCGGACAGGCTGTCGGTCTCGGGCTGCTCCGCGCGCAGGTCGAGATACAGCTGGCCGTCGGCGAAATCCCCGGCGACCAGGTGGGCGAAGTGGGCGGCCAGAGTGGACTTCCCGACCCCGCCCATCCCGTCGAAAGCGACGACCAGGGGACCAGTCCCGCGCGCCTCGGCCGCGCCGTCGCGCAGACCGGTGAGCGTCGCGAGTTCGGCGGCACGTCCGACGAAGGCGGGCAGGTCGGGTGGAAGCTGCGCCGGACGCACCAGCGGCACCGGCCACGACCGGGCGCCCCGCCGTGCCTCTGGGCCGGTCGGGACGTTCTGCACCGAGGTCGTCGTCCCCACCAGGACGCGCCGGTGCGCGGCCTGGAGCGCCTCGCCCGGATCGATGCCCAACTCCTCGGCGAGGCGGATGCGAACGGTCCGGAACAGCTCCAGCGCCTCGGCCTGGTGGCCACCCGCCCCGAGCGTGGCGATGAGGCTCGCCTGCACCGGCTCGTGAAACGGCGCCATCGAGGCGGCCAGCCGCAGGGGCCGCAGCACCCGCGTCGGGCGGTCCAGGGACAGGGCGAGTGCGGCCGCCGGCACGCACACGTCGAGGAATTCCTGATCGAGCGCCGCGAAGATCGACATCGTGGTGGTGCCGTGGGCGTACGTGTCACCGGCGGGCCCGCGCCACAGCCCCAGGGCCTGGGCGTAGCGGTCCAGCGCCACGTGCCGGTCGCCGGCCGTGAGCTTCGCCCGGGCGGCCCCGACGAGCTCACGGAAGCGGAACAGGTCCAGCGAGCCGGGCGCCGGCGCGAAGAGGTAGCCGCCACCGTGCCGCAGCAGGTACGAGCCGGGCGCGCGCAGCGGAAGCGAGGGTTCCATCAGCCGTCGCAGCGCGCCGACGTACTTGTGGATGACGTTCGAGGCGCTGGCCGGGGCGTCCTCGCCCCAGACGAGCTCGATGAGGTCGCCCGCGCTGACCGGCCGTCCGGCCCGCGCGAGGAGCAGGGCCAGAAGGCGGCCCTGCTGTCGGGGGCCGACGTCCAGCTCGACGCCGTTCCGCCACAGTCGCAGGGGACCCAGGATCTCGAGACGCAGTGTGCCGTCGGTCGGCCGGGGCCTGTCTTCGCCGTGGCGGGCATCGGCCGAACTCGACAATTCAATCTCCCGTTTCGCCGGACCCGGCGACGCCATTGGCTGCCACCCGCGCTCCCAGTCTACGTGCGGGCCGCGAGCGGGACTCCTCGCCGAGGGCGGAACCGGACGAAAACGCCGGAGTACGGCGTCCGACAACAGATATGTCACTGCGGGAATACGACGGGGAATGCGCTCCGGTCCCGTTCGTCGCCTTTTCGACGAGGGCGGGAATCCGATGCGATATGGCAGCGGGGCCGTCCTTTCCAGTCCTAGACTGCGAAGCGTGCACGGCGGGGCCGCCCCTGCCGACGGAGGTGTGGGTGCCATGAATGCTCAGCCGACGAAACAGCAGGATCGCCCTCACGGCGGAGCCAACCGCGACATGCCCCCGGAACTCGGCTCGGATTCCATCGGCATATTCGAGGGCCGGGCCTTCATGTTGTCCAATTCTGTCGGTGACGTTCCCAACGATTCCATCGCCGGACTCGTGCACGACGACACGCGCTATGTCAGCCGGTGGGAGCTGACCATCGACGGACACGCTCCGCTGGTGCTCAGCGCCGGCACGGTCGACGCCTACTCCGCCGCGTTCTTCCTCGCCAACCCGGAGCTGCCGGACCTGCGGGCGAACGGCATCGGCGTACGACGGGAACGGTTCATCGGTGACGGTCTGTCCGAGCGGATCGTGTTGCAGTACTTCGGCGCCGAACCGGTCTCCGTACGGCTGCGGCTGGAGGTCGGCGCGGACTTCGCCGACCTCTTCGAGATCAAGAGGGCGGGACGCAGCAGGCTGGCCGACATCCGGCGGAGCCATCGGTCGGACGGTTCGGCCCTGCGCTTCTCCTACCAGAGCTCGCGCTGGTCGGTGAGCACCACGGTCGAGGCCGATCCTCCCGCCGACCGGGTCGAGGGCGACTCGCTGACCTGGGACGTACGCCTCGAACGAGGCGGCACCTGGAGTTGCGAGCTGCGCGTGCTGCTGAACTGCCAGGGCGAAACGTTCACGCCGACCAACCGTGCCTTCGGCGAACCGCACGTCGTCGACGTCGACGACCCGGCAACGCGCTGGACGGCGGACAAACCAGACCTCAGCGCGGAATCGGAACTGCTGCGCAACGTCTATCACAAGTCAGCCCTCGATCTGGTGTCGATGCGCATCACCAAGGAGATCAACGGCCAGAAGATCGTCCTGCTGGCTGCCGGCATGCCCTGGTTCCTGACCGTGTTCGGTCGGGACACGTTGATCACGGCTTACCAGAGCATCACCTGCGGTCCGGGAGTCGCGCGCGGAGCGCTGGTGACTCTCGCCGCGCACCAGGGCACCGTCGTCGACGACTTCAGCGACCAGGACCCCGGGAAGATCCTGCACGAGTTCCGGTCGGGCGAGCTGACGAAGCTCGGCATCGAGCCCTACGGCCCCTGTTTCGGCGCGGCCGACACCACCCAGCTGTGGCTGATCCTGCTCTCCGAGTACTGGCGGTGGACCGGAGACGACGCGCTGGTGCGGCAGTTGCGGCCCAACGCCGACGCGGCGCTGCGCTGGATCGACGAGTTCGGGGACCGCGACGGCGACGGGTACGTCGAGTACGGCACGCGCTCTCCGAACGGCATGCGCAACCAGTGCTGGCGCGACTCACCGGACGGCGTCCAGTTCGCCGACAGCAGGCTCCCCGACCTCCCGGTCGCCACCTGCGAGATCCAGGGCTACACCTACGACGCGAAGCTACGCGCCGCGGAGCTCGCCGACGGGCCGTGGGCCGACGCCCCGTTGGCGCGGCGGCTGCGGAACGAGGCCGCCGACCTGCGCGAGCGGTTCAACCGTGACTACTGGTTGCCGGAACGCGGCGGCTACTACGCGATCGGCCTCGACGCGGAGAAACGTCCCATCGACTCGATGACCTCGAACATGGGCCACCTGCTGTGGAGCGGGATCGTGCCGCCCGAACGGGCCGCTGCGGTGGCGCGGCACCTGATGTCCGACGAGATGTTCTCCGGCTGGGGCGTACGGACGCTGTCGACCGCTGATGTGGGGTACAACCCCATCGGCTACCACCTCGGCACCGTGTGGCCGCACGACAACTCGATCATCGCCGCCGGGCTCGCCCGGTACGGCCACCGGGACGAGGCCAACCGCATCGCGATGGCGATGTTCGAGGCGGCGGCCCACTTCGACTACCGCCTGCCCGAGGCGTTCTCCGGGTACGACCGTTCGCTCGGACGACGACCCGTGCCCTACCCCACCGCCTGCAACCCCCAGGCGTGGGCCAGCGGGGCGCCCCTGCTCTTCCTGCGGACGATGCTGGGGCTCGACGTCAACGACGGCGTCCTCGGCGTCGACCCGCACATTCCCGAGTCGTTGGGGGACATTCGGCTGACCGGGGTCAGCGTGCATGGCGCGAAACGGATCGTCGACGCCTCCGGTTCGCGGCTTCGCTCCCTGGCCTGACCTGCCCGGCGACTCGACCCGGTCAGGCTGCCCGGCAGCTCGTCCGCAGGGTGTAGAGCGCGTCGTGATGCCGGGACCGGACCGTACGGACCGGAACTCCGAGTACGCGGGCCGTCTGGTACTCGGTCCGACCCGCCAGGTAGGTGTGCAGCAGCACCGCGCGATGCTCGACGGACAGCCGCCGCAGCATCGAGACCGCCTCGGCGGCGGCGACGGCGGCGTCCGCGTGGTCCGGTTGGGCGACGTCGACCTCCGGCTCGGTCCTCTCCCGCCCGACCGCGACCTGCCGCAGCGACGCGACGGCCAGGTCACGCGCCACCGTCATCAACCAGTCGCGGATCGGGACCTCGACGAGGCGGAGGCGGTTGCCGTGCTGCCAGGCGTGGATGAACGTCTCCTGCACGATGTCCTCGGCGAGGTGGTGGTCCACCACGAGCTTTTCGACGAAGCTGAGCAGCGGCTCGGTGTGGTCCGCCATCAACTCGTCAAGCGCGGGAGTCCGGCCGGACGCCGCACACCGAGGGGAAGCCGTTGTCATCGCTGGTGCCTGGTCCTTCGCGAGCGGGTCTACGAGCGGGCCCGCCACCGGCACGTCCAGCAGCCGGCGGTCGGCCCGAGTGCCGACGCTACGGTCGGCCAGTTACCAGCCTCGTGACGAACTCTTACCGGCCCGGTCGACTACTTCGGGCGCGCGACCTCCAGTTGCCCGGTGGAACGGACCGTGACCCAGGTCGTGACCGTGGTGCCGTCGACCTCGGCCGTGCAGGTGAACCGGTGTCCCTCGACGACCGGCTGGTCGACCGGGCAGGCGACGGTGTCCGCGTTCAGCCGGTAGTCGGTCCGGAGCACGGTCAGCACCTGACGTTGCAGTGCGGCCGTGTCGAGAACCTTCTGTCGCGGCAGGTCGGGCCGGGTCACGGCCACGACCGTGCCCGCGACAGCCAGCAGGACGACCGGGACCGCGACGGCCACCACGACCTTCGGGGAGAGGCGCCGGCGTCGCCCCGGCACGGTCGCCGCCGGCCCCCACTCCGGCGGGGGCGCCGGCTTCCAGCGGGGCACCAGCAGGACGGCCCCCGCGCCGGTGACCGCGGGGCTGTCGGACGCGCCGTCCGGGTTCATCGTCGGCTCCACGGTCTCAGCGGGCGGTGGGGGTGGGCACGGCGACGACCTCCGGTAGCGGCCTGGTCTTCTCGCCGGTCGGGGCGACCGCGAACCAGGTGCCGCCGACTCCCTGGCCCCGGATCTCGCCGGGCGCGGTGTCCCTGGCGAACAGGTAGACCGGCCAGCCGCCGATGGTGACCTGGCAGGTGCCGTCGGCCCGCTCGACGTACCCGACGAGTTGGGGGTCGACGCCCTCGGGGTAGATCCGGCCGGGTGACGAGATGAGCAGCGGGGGCCAGGTCTTGGCGCAGTCGCCCGCGCAGGTCGCCTTCGGCGGCCTCGCCGAGTCCTTGTCGAACCGGTAGAGCGTCCTGCCCTGGCCGTCCGCGACGTACGTGCCGATGTCGGCCTGATCCATGGCCCGCAACCGCACCACGTTGCTGCCCTGACCACGGTCCGGACCACCCGCGACGGGAACGTCGGACGGCCCGCTGAAGATCTGGACACGACGCTGCGTCTTCGCCACGGTCGGCGGCGGCACCGGGCTGACCTCGACCACCTGCGGCGTCGGTTCCGCGCTCGCGGTGACCGTAGCGGCCGGGGAGGTCCCCTGGGTCGGCGCGCTCGCGACGCCGCCCGCCCCCGTGGCGTCCCCGCACGCGGTCAGCGCCGCCAGGCCGATCGCCGCGATCGCGATCCGCGCTCTCTGCACCATGTTCGCTCCACCTCGTACTCGCTGTGGACCGGGCTCGTGCACAGGTCCGGCACCCACACGGACGCCGTTCCGGAACGGTTCACCGTCGTACCGCGAGGGACTCGAACCTGCTGTGAACCGGATGGCGTGAGCATCCGTGTGGGTGGCGGCGTCGGCGCAAGACGGACCACGAGGGGACCGGCTCGCCGATCCGCAGGAACCGAGACAAGGGGAGGGCGACATGGCCACCTACCACATCGTCAGCGAGGACATCCAGGAGTCCGCGAGCTGGCTGCAGCAGAACATGCAGACCCTGCTGGACGGGATGACCCAGGCCAAGACCAAGATCGACACGCTGATCCAGGGTGGCTACAACACCCCGGGCGCGCAGCAGCAGTTCGGTCCGTACTTCGAGGAGTACAAGGGCAGCGTCGACCAGACCCTGCACGGCATGGAGGGCATCAGCCAGTACCTCACGCAGGTCAGCGACGCCTTCTCGGAGACCGACACGCAGACCGCCGCCAGCCTCAGCCGCTGACGCGACGAACGGTCGGGGCCGCGTGGTGAGCGATCACCACGCGGCCCCGACCGTGTTCCCGACGGATCCCCCGACCAGGAGATACCCGTGCGCCTGTTGCTCACCGTCACGGATCAGTCCACCCCCGCAACCGACTACCAGGTCGAGGCCGCCCTCGATTCCACCGTCGCGGAACTCGCTGAGGTGCTGGCACGGCGACGTCCGGAACCCGGCACCCGAGCGCCGACGATCTTCGTCGCCGGCGCTCCCCTGGACCCCGGGCTGACGCTCGCCGACGCCCCGCTGTGGCAGGGCAGCGTGATCGAGCTGGACCGTCCGGCGTCCGTGTCACCGCCACCGGCGGCGGGGCCACTGGAGATCCGGGTGGTGAGCGGTCTAGGCGCCGGCAACCGGTTTCCGCTCGACATCGGCGAGCACGCCATCGGCATCGCCGACGACAACCACCTCCGCGTCCACGACGACCCGCTCGCCCCCGCGCTCGCCCGACTGCGGGTCACCGAGGACGGAGAGTGCTGGCTCCGCCCGACGGAGCCCGGGTTGTTGCTCGACCGGGCGGAGGTCGACGAGCAGGAGCGGATCTGGACGCCGGGGGCGCAGCTCGCCGCCGGTTCGTCCCTGCTGGAGCTTCGCCGCCCCCTCCGGGACGAGGCCGCGCTCCAGATCTCGGAGGACCGTACCGGGCTCGACTACAACCGTCCGCCCCGCCTGCTGCCCGCGGCGCGGACCACCCAGTTCACGCTTCCCGGGCCGCCGGCGCCTCCGGAGCGACGGCCGCTCACGCTGATCACCGTGCTGGCGCCGGTCGTGCTCTCCGGTGCCGCGTTCGTCATCACCCGCAACCCGCTCACGCTGCTCTTCGCCATCCTGTCGCCGCTGGTGCTGATCGCCGGTCAGATCGGCGCGCGGCGTCAGGGTCGGGCCACCTACCGCTCCCGGCTCGCCGAATACGAGACGAAGAGGGCGCGCATCAGCGGCGAGGCCGAAGAGGCGCTGGCCGCCGAACGGTCGGTCCGCCGGGACGACTTTCCCGACCCGGCGGCGACGGGGCTGATCGCCACCGGCCCGCAGCGTCGCCTCTGGGAGCGACGCCGCACCGACCCTGACTTCCTGGAACTGCGGGTCGGCAGCGCGGACCTGCCGTCGGAGGTGGTGCTCCGCGACCTGAGCCAGGACGAGAACCGGCGTGAGGTCCGGTGGAGCGCCCTCGACGTGCCGGCGACCGTGCCCGTGCGCAAGCACGGTGTCGTGGGGGTGGCCGGCGACGCCGTCGCACGCACGACGGCCCGGTGGATGATGGCCCAGGCCAGCGCGCTGCACAGTCCGGAGGACCTGCAGATCTACCTGCTCTGCGGCGCCGCCGACGAAGCCGGTTGGGCCTGGGCGGGGTGGCTGCCGCACCTGCGGCCCCGTGACGGCCAGGACACTCTCGCGACGGTCGGCACCGACACCCAGACGCTCGCCCGCCGGGTCGGCGAACTGGTGACCATCATCGCGTCCCGCTCCGGCGAGCGGGGCAACGGCGCCTTCCGGGACGTCCTCGTGGTGCTCGACGGCGCCCGCAAACTGCGGTCCCTCCCCGGCGTAACCCAGATCCTGCGCGAAGGACCGGCGGTCGGGGTGTACGCCATCTGTCTGGACGCCGAGGAACGGCTGCTGCCCGAGGAGTGCCAGGCGGTCATCGCCCAGCAGGAGGACGGGTCGCTGCTGGTGACCCAGACCCTCGCCGCCCCGATCGCCGACGTCCACCCGGACGTCGTCCCACCCGAGTGGCTGTACCGGGTGGCGCGGGCGCTCGCGCCACTGCGGGACATCGGTGGCGCCGACGAGGAGAGCGCCCTGCCCGGGTCGAGCCGGCTGCTCGACGTACTCGGGATGGAGCCGCCGGAGCCGGACGCGGTGACGGCCCGGTGGACCTCGGGTGGTCGGACCACCGAGGCGGTGCTCGGGGTGTCCCTCGACGGACCGTTCGCTCTCGACCTGAAGCGGGACGGACCGCACGGCCTGGTGGCCGGCACCACCGGCTCCGGCAAGTCGGAGCTGCTGCAGACCCTCGTCGCCTCGCTCGCCGTGGCCAACCGTCCGGACGCGATGACGTTCGTGCTCGTCGACTACAAGGGCGGCAGCGCGTTCAAGGACTGCGTCCTCCTGCCGCACACCGTCGGCATGGTGACCGACCTGGACACCCACCTGGTGGGCCGAGCGCTGACGTCGCTCTCGGCAGAGCTGCGCCGACGCGAGCACATCCTCGCCGAGGCCGGTGCCAAGGACATCGACGACTACGTGGAGCTGCTGCGCCGCGAGCCGTCCCGGGTACCGATGCCGCGGCTGCTCATCGTGATCGACGAGTTCGCCTCGATGGTGCGTGACCTGCCCGACTTCGTGACCGGTCTGGTCAACATCGCCCAGCGCGGCCGCTCGCTCGGCATCCACCTGGTGCTGGCGACCCAGCGGCCGGGCGGCGTGGTCTCCCCCGAGATCCGGGCCAACACCAACCTGCGTATCGCCCTGCGGGTCACCGACAGCAGTGAGAGCCAGGACGTGCTGAACGCCCCGGACGCGGCCGCGATCTCGAAGTCGACGCCGGGTCGCGCCTTCGTCCGTCTCGCCCAGTCGTCGCTGGTGCCGTTCCAGGCGGGTCGGGTCGGCGGGTTCCGCCCCGGCGCGCGCAGCACCGACCGCCCGGCCCCCTGGTTGGCGCCACTCTCCTTTCCCGACCTCGGTCGCCCCGCGCCGCGTCGCCGCTCCGGCGAGGCGGCACCGTCGGCCGAACTGACCGACCTCGCGGTGCTCGTGACGGCGATCCGGGACGCCAGCGAAGGACTCGGCATCCCGCCGCAGCACAGCCCCTGGCTGCCGGCGCTGCCCACGTCGCTGACCGTGGACGCGCTGCCTCCGGCCCGTGCCACCGACTACCACCTGCCGGCGGTCGCCTACGGACTGGTGGACCTTCCCGCCCAGCAGGACCAGGTGCCGTTGACGCTGGACCTCGCCACGCTGGGGCACCTGCACGTCATCGGCTCCTCGCGCAGCGGCCGATCGCAGACGCTCCGGACGATCGCCGGGACGGTCGCCCGCGTCCACTCCGCGGCCGACGTCCACCTCTACGGCGTCGACTGCGGCAACGGGGCGTTGCTGGCCCTCAACGGTCTGCCGCACTGCGGGGCGGTGGTGCAGCGTACCGAGGCGGAGCGGCTCGGCCGGCTGTTCGCCCGTCTCGTCGCGGAACTGGGCCGGCGGCAGCAACTGCTCGCCAGCCGGGGCTCGGCGAGCATGGTGGAGTACCGGACCGGCGCTGCCTCCGGTGAGCGACCGCCACACATCCTGGTGCTCCTGGACCGGTTCGAGGTCTTCGACAAGACCTTCGCCGACTACGACAACGGCACGATCATGGCCGGTCTGCTGACGCTGCTGCGCGAGGGCGCCGGGGCGGGCATCCACGTGGTGCTCGCCGGTGACCGGGCGATGTTCTCCAGCCGGATCTCGTCCACCACGGACGACAAGCTGGTGCTGCGCCTGACCGAACGCGGCGACTACAGCATGGTCGGTATCAACCACCGACAGTTGCCGGACGAGATCGAGGCGGGTCGCTCGATCCGCGCCGCCGACGGCGCGGAGGCGCAGATCGCACTGCTCGGCGAGGACACCTCGGGTCAGGGGCAGGCGCGCGTACTCGCCGACATCGCCGAGACGGCCCGGCGGCGGGACGCGGACCTCGCGGCCGGCGACCGCCCGTTCCGGATCGACGTGCTGCCCGACGAGCTGACTCTCGCGGACACGGAGGTGCTCGCTCGACCCGACGGCCCGCTGTGGACGATGCTGGGTGTGGGTGGCGACGAGCTCACCGCGATCGGGCCGGACCTGACGATCGTGCCGACGCTGGTCCTGGCCGGACCGCCGCGCTCGGGTCGGAGCACCGCGCTGCTGACGATGGTCGCCGGCCTGCTGCGCAAGGGCACCCAGGTGGTCGTGGCGGCGCCTCGCAGGTCGCCGCTGCGCGAGCTGGCCGACCTCCCGGGTGTGCTCGACCTCGTCGCGAGCGAGAACCTCACCTCCGCCGGCCTGGCGGCCGCGCTGGAACGCAGGAGCGGACCGGCCGTGGTCGTGCTTGACGACGCCGAGTTGCTGCTCAAGTGCGACGCGGGGAGCGATCTCGGAGAGATCGCCCGGGCCGGCACGGAACGCGGGCTCGGATTGATCATGGCCGGGACCATCGACGGCCTGGCCGGCGGATTCGGCGGTTGGCACGTCGACGCCCGGCGCAACCGGCAGGGCGCGCTGCTCAGCCCGCAGGGCCTCGGCGACGGTGAGCTGATCGGCGCGAAGCTGAGCCGGGGTCAGCTCGGCGGGGGACGCCTGGGCCGGGCGCTGCTGCACCTGGGCGACGGCACCGTCCGTCTGGTGCAGGTGCCCCGGACCGACCCGGCGGCGCTGCGGTCACTGCTGACGCCGGGGCAGGCGCAGGCGGCGACCGAGGACTGACCCGGCCGCAACGACAGGGGGACACCGCGTCGCGGTGTCCCCCTGTCGCGTACCGCTCTCAAGCGTCGGTCGTACCTGTCGACGCCGGCCGCGCGGTCAGCTCCGGCTGGTCGTCGTCCCACGTGAACGTCAGCGTCTCGGTGACCGCGCCGAAGAGTTCGAAGATCTCCTCCGCCTCGGCGAGGTTCGGACTCGACCCGGTGACGACCACGACGTCCGCCGATCCCGGCATCGGCACAACGGTGTGCATCACCGCACAGCGGATCGTGACGCCGTCCTGCACGACGTTCTGAATGCCGTACACCCGGCCGACCGTGCCGATCCCGGGGATCGCCGCGGTGGTCACCCGCCGCCAGGTCCCGTCGGCCCGGTTCGGCTGCGCCACGGCGGTCAGCGCGCCGAGGATGTCGCCGTTGGCCGGTGGCGTGACCACCGCGACCACCACGGTGGCGGTGAGCGGACCGTCCTCGTACATCTCGAAGACGCCCGCGGCGTGGACCGCGCCGCCACGCCGGGCCTGGCGGATCGACCGGCGTACCTGCTCGGCGAAGCGGCCCGCCTGATCGGCGGTGAACCCGCCGGTCAGGGCGTGCCCCCGCGCCTCCTCGCCCAGCCGGTTCTCACTCGCCTCGTCGGCCACCGAGAAGTCGACCCATGCCTCGGGAGTACGCAGCTGAAAGCCCGTCGGGGTCGGCGTGGCCGCATGCGTCCCGGTCGGGGCGCTCACTGTGCCGCCTGCTGGTCGGGCGCGGTCAACGCGTTGACCGTCTGGGTGTCGGTCTCCCGGAACGCGTCGGCGACGGCCTTGGCCGCGTCGCGTACGCCACCGAGGTCCTTGCCCACGACGTGCCGACCGTCGCCCCACCGCTTCTCGAAGTGCCGGGCGGCGTCCTCCAGGCTGCGCTGCCCGAGCGTGTCGACCACCGCGCCCATCGACCGGACCGATGCGCTGTCCATCAACTCCTTGGTACGCCGCAGCAGCTCGTGCACGCGTTCCAGCTCCGCGCCCGGAACGAGGATCTCGCTCATCGGGCGCGCTCCCCCGCCGGCCTGCCCATCGCATCGCTCATCTCCGCACCCTCCAGACCGTCACGGCAACTGCGCCGTACACGGATCGGCGGCCAGCCCGGTTCAGCTGCTGAACCGATCTCCCTCCGGCTACGTGTGCGACTCGACTCCCGGCGGACGGTCCGGGCGTCGGCTTGACGATGCGATGGGGGGGCTTGTCATGACGCGTCCGGGTGACGCCGAGTGGTCCGTGTTGCAGCTCGACTCAGATCCCGTGCCGGGTGATCCCGAGTCCTTCGAGGAGATCACCCGGGCATACCAGGAGCTGGCCAGTACCACCCAGGAAGCGCACGACCTGCTCGCCTCGGGCAGCCAGATCGACGTCGGCCAGGGCAGAGCCATGGACGCCTTCCGCGACCTGATCGGCAAACTACCCGGCCGACTCGACCGGATGGCCAACTCCTACGCCAGCGCCGCCGACGCCTACCTGCGCTACCTGCCCTCACTGGAAGAGGCGCAGACCATGTCACTACGCGCCCTGGACCAGGCCCGACAAGCCGCCGGCGACCAGAACGCCGCCCAGGCCGCCGCCGTCACCGCAGCCGCCGCGCTTCTCGTCATGAACACCGACACCGAGGCCACCACGGAGGCCAAGGAACAAGCCACCGACGACGCCACCGCCGCCAAGAACCGCGCCGCCGACGCCCAACAAGCACTCGACGCGGCGAAATCACTGCTCGGCCAGGCCACCGCCCTGCGCGACCAGGCCGCCCGCACCGCCGCCGACACCCTGCGCCAACTCGCCAAGGACGCACCCCAACGATCCCTCTGGGACAAAATCGTCGAGGCGTTCAACGCGTTCATCGACTTCCTCCAGAGCACCGTCATCGAATGGATCACCACCATCCTCGACGTGCTCTCCGTCGTCGCCTCGTTCATCTTCCCACCCCTGGGCTCCGCGATCGGCTTCCTCTCCGGCGCCATCGACCTCGCCGCCGCAGCCCTCGGCGGCGACCCCGCCGAAATCGCCCTCGCCGCCGGCGGACTCGCCCTCGGCCTCGTCCCCGGCGGACGAATCGTCAGCCGAGTCATCAAGTTCGCCAACAAGTTCGCCGGCAAAATCAAACCCGGCAGCATCGCCGACGGCATCAAGAACAGCACCAAGGAAGTCACCGGCGGCAGCGCCACCACGGTGGGACGTGGGATCAACGAGAACGTCACCCGTATCGGCGTTGGCAAGACCATCAAGGGATTGTTCGGAGGAATCCGGCAGAAGCTCACCGATATTCGCTTCGATCGTGATCTGAAGAACGCCAGGAAGCAGACCGAGCTGGATCCGACCCTCATCATCGGGCAGAACAGCAAGGGACGCCTCAAGACGTTCCACGCCTCGGACGTCCGGTCGGTGCCGCTCGAAGACAGCAATGGCAAGCAGATCGGTGTCCTCTTTCCCAGTGCGTCCGGGGACGTCGACACGTTCACCGACTGGGCGAGGTTGGAGGCGAACGTCCCGCTCGGCCGGAACCTCGGCGGCTCTCTGAACGTGGGCGGCGCCAAGCTGGTCCGCTCGATCCCCGGCAGGGACGCGCCGATGAGCACGGATCAGTTCGATCTGGCGCCCTGGGCCCGACTGAAGAGTCCACCCATCTTCGTCATCGCGCACGGTGATCCACACTCCGTGGACATCACGCTCAACAACGGCAAGGTCATGTCGGTGCCCGGCACGCAGTTCGCCAAGGTCGTGCACTTCGACAACGTCTTCCGGGCTGCCGCGGAGAACAACCCGAAGGGATCGATAGCTCTGCTCTCCTGCAACTTCGCCAACTCTGCGGGAAGCGCTGGGCAGGACTTTGCCAACGTGATGCGGGATCTCGGCGAGAATCGGAAGGTCTTCGCCTCGACGGAGGTCGTACAGGCGAGCCGCGGCGTGGACGTCGACGGCCTGTTCACCAGCCCCGGAAACAGCATTGCCAATGTGACGGTGGAGAATATGGGCGTTTTCAAGGAAATGAAGCCGGGCGTGACGCGGGACGTGACCAAGTGACGGATGAACGCGTGGACGACACGGACAACGAGCGGAACTGGATGCTGCTGCTGGACGAGGAGTGGACGGACTCCGACGGCGAAGCGACCGGGGCGGCGGCCATGCCGCCGGCGGAGGCCATCGTCGGTGGCTGGTTGGTGGAGCCCGACGGCACCGTCGCCCGCTTCACCGCCAATCCCCTGTACCGGCCCAAGGATCCAACGGCGCCCACAAGCCCCGTGGACGCCACGGCGGCCCTGGTCGCCACCGGTCGCGCGAACGTCGACGCGGTGCTCCTGGCGCTGCGCGACAGCCTTGTCGAGGTGGCACTGGACGGTGCGGGTGGCGTCATCGTGGCACCGGCGCCGGACGACGTTCCGTGTGTGCTCGTCGCGACCGGGGCCGTGGACCAGGCCCGGGTCGACGCGGCCGACTGGCGGCAGGTCGACCTGGACGAGTTGCTGACGCTCCTGCCGGACGGCGTCGACGTGCTGCTGAACCCGGGCGGCCCACGTGCCATGCGGTTGTTCGCCGACGCGTTGCGCGACCTCGCCGCCGAGGACGTCCCGGAGAGCGACGAGCCGTGGCCGTTCGCCCCGTAGGCCGAGCGGCGGAAGCTCGACCGCGCCGGGCTCGGACCTGCCGTCCGAGCCCGGTTCGGACGGGCCGCCGCACATGCATCGGCGACCGCTGACATCTCGTTTCGGCCTCGACGTGGGTCAGTAGACAAATCTTCTACTGGTCAACTATCCGTACGAACGGGACGTGCATCCTGAGGACCCGTAGGCATCCGGCGGGAACGCCGGCGACGTGAGGGTCAGCAAAAGGGTGGTAGCAATGGGGGGATCGGGATCTGTTCGTCGTCGCGAAGTGGCCGGCGAGGCACTGGTCCGGTCCATATTCGAGGAGCACGGACGCGCGATGCTCGCTTACGCGACACAGTTGACCCGCGACCGCGCGGCCGCGGAGGACGTCGTCCAGGAGGCGCTGGTACGGGCGTGGCGTCACCCCGACACCCTCGTCAACGGCAAGGGCTCGGTACGGGGCTGGCTGTTGACGGTCGTCCGCAACATCGTGACCGACACCATCCGCGCCCGGAACGCGCGGCCACCGGAGGTGCCGGAGGGCCCGACGGACGCCGCGATCGAGCGTGACCACGCCGACCAGGTGGTGAACTCGATCGTCGTGACGGACGCCCTCAACCGCCTCTCCACCGAACACCGACAGGTGCTTGAGCAGGTATATCTGCGCGGGAGTACAGTCGCGGAAGCCGCCCAGGTCCTCGGGATCCCGCCGGGCACCGTGAAGTCCCGCTCCTACTACGCACTCCGAGCCCTCCGCGATCTCGCCGAGCGTCGCGCCGGGGTGGAACGGCCTGCCTCATGACTACCGACAGCTCATCGCCACACGCCGACCACTTCGACATCGGCGGCTATCTGCTGGGGGAACTCGACGAGGAGTCGACCCGCCGAGCCGAGGAGCACCTGGCCGGTTGTGCGCAGTGCCGGGCCGAGGTGGAGTCGCTGCGAGGGTGGGTTGGCGCGCTCGGGGACGTACCCGATGTGATGCTGCTCGACGGCCCGCCGGAGGACGGCGACCTGTTGTTGCAGCGCACCCTGCGTCAGATCCGCGGCGAGGCCGCCGACGAGCGCCGCCGTCGCCACGCCGTGACCGGAGTCGCGGCGGCGGTCGTCGCCTCCGCCGTCCTCGGTGGCACCCTCCTCGTTCCCCGGGGCGACGCGACGACGGACGCGACCGCCCCGCCGCCGAGCCCGAGCGTCACGGCCGACCCGACGGTCCGCCGCACCAGCGCCGTCGACCCGCGTACGGGGGCCCGTCTCGCCGTGGCCGTCACACCGGCCCCCGGCTGGGTACGCGTCAACGCCACGGTCTCCGGCATCCCGCAGGGCCAGCGTTGTCGCCTCCTGGTCGTCGGCACGGACGGCAGCACGGTGTTGGCCGGCAGTTGGCTGGTGTCCGAGCGTGGAGCCGCCGAAGGCGTCACCCTGGACGGCAGTGCCCTGATCGACCAGGCCGAGATCGACAGTGTCCGGGTGGAGACGACCGACGGCAGGGCGTACGTCAGCGCGACGCTGTAGCCAGGCGGTCCACGTTCGACCTCGACAGACAGCAGAGCGCCGGCCCGGCCAGTGGCCGGGCCGGCGCGAGCCGTACCGTGGTCAGCCCAGGCGTACCGAGACGACCGCGTTGTCGAACTCGACGGTCGCCAGGTCCGCGACGTCACCGTTGATCACCTTTGAACGGCCGGTGCAGTCCGGGCCCGTCCAGAGCTTGAGCGAGCCGGGCGCCGCCACCGAGGAGGAGACACCCGGACGGCTCAGGTTCCGGCAGCCGGTGCCGGCGACGCCCTGGGAGCCGGCGCCGTCGCCGAAGTTGGTGTCGTCGAAGAGGACGGCGCTGGTGGCCGGTGGGGCCGGCGACTCCGCGGCGGGCTGCTCGCCACCGGACACGCCGGCCTTGCCGCCGGTCGGGGTCACGCCGAACCAGGTGCCCCCGACACCCTGGCCCTTGGTGTCACCGGGCTTGGTGTCCTTGGCGAAGCGGTAGACCGGCCAGCCGCCGATGGTGACCTGCCGGCTGCCGTCCGAGCGTCGGACCGTACCGACGGCCTCCGCCTTGACTCCCGCGACGAAGATCTTGCCGCCCGGCGTCACCGTGACCGGCGGCCAGGTGACGGCGCAGTCGCCGTTGCAGGTCGACATCGGCGGGTTGTTGCTGTCCTTGTCGAACCGGTACAGGGTCAGTCCCGCGCCGTTGACGACGACGGGGTCGACCTTGCCCGCCCTGCCCAGGGTCATCTGCACCCAGCGCTGCGCCGACTCGCGGGCGGCCCCGGTCGCCACCCCGCCGTCGGGTACCGCCCAGTCACCGGTGCCCTCCGCCGCGTTGTTGGACTTCGCGGTGCCGGACGTGAGGGCGAGGTCGGCGACGCCGGCTCCGCCCTGCGGCGACGCGGCCGAGCTGCCGCTCAGGTCGGCGGCCCGCGCCGGGCCGGGTGGCACCTGGCTCGGGCCGCACGCCGTGAGCGTCACCGCGCCGACGGCCAGCGCGGCGATGAGGGGTGTCACGTGGTTGCGCATCATCGGGAATCTCCAGCAGTCACCCGGCTTCCAGGAGGTCCGGAAACCGCTCGCCCCTCACACGGCGCAGGTCCGGAATCGGTTCAGGGCGGGTGCTGCCGCAGTCAGTCCCGGGAAGCTCAGGTGGCGCGCAGGGCCACCTTCAGCCAGCCGGGGCTGCGCAGGTCGAACTCCCGGTACGCGGCTACCGCGTCGGTCAGCGGTTCGTGCTCCGTCACGACGTCCTCCGGACGGACCTGGCCGGAGGCGACCATGGCCGCCAGCTTGGGGATGTACCGCGGGTGATTGCCGTTGCCGGCGCGGATGGTCAGGTTGCGCCCCATGGTCATACCGATGGGGAAGTACCGGTCCCCGGGCGGATAGACACCCACGATGCCCAGCGTGCCGACCTTGGCGAGGCTGTCGACTGCCCAGGTCTGCGCCTGGCTCGGCGCGTCACCCGGCTTCCAGTGCCCGTTCTGGCCCTGGCTGTCGAGGTTCGGGGAGATCGCGCGTTGTTCCTCGGCGTTGCGCTCGGCGTCCTTACCGGCCGCGGGACCCGACTTGGCGCTCTCGCCGTCCACTCCGACGGCGTCGATGGCGCAGTCGGCCCCGATTCCGTTCGTCAACTCCATGATGGAGTCGACCGGGTCGACCTCGTTGAAGTTGATCACTTCGGCGCCACGGCTGCGGGCGTGCTCGAGCCGGTCGGCGTGCCCGTCGATCGCGATCACCCGGGACGCGCCGAGCTGGTACGCGGAGAGAATGGCGAACTGGCCCACCGGGCCGCAGCCCCAGACCGTGACGATCCTGCCGTCGCCGGCGTCGGCGAGGACCGCTCCGAAGTAGCCGGTCGGGTAGATGTCGGACAGCGTGATGGCCTGCGACTCGGTGACGTTCTCGCCAAGGGAGATCAGGTTGGTGTGCGCGAAGGGCACGCGCGCGTACTCCGCCTGCAGGCCGTTGAACGGCCCCTGCATCTCGGGTGAGCCGAACGAGGCGGTGCCGGTCCGCGGCCCGAGCGGGTTGGCGTTGTCGCACTGCGCGAAGAGGCCACGGCGGCAGTACCAGCAGGACCCGCAGCCCAGCACGGCCGAGATCACCACCCGGTCACCCGGCCGGAAGTTGTGGATCTGCGAGCCCACCTCCTCGACCACCCCGACGCCCTCGTGGCCGAGAACCCTGCCCGGCTGCATCCCGGGCATCGTGCCGCGGACGAAGTGCAGGTCGGTGCCGCAGATCGCCGCCGTGGTGACCCGGACGATCGCGTCCGTGGGTTGTTCGATGCGCGGCTCGGGCACGTCGTCGACCCGAATGTCGCCGATGCCGTGGAAAACGACAGCCTTCATGCGTACTCCCATCCGTACTGGCTGCCTTCGTCACGCCAGCACTCATCAGCGGGACACCTCGTGCCCGGGACGAAATCCGGCTTCCCCGGACGGGCTACGGCAAACCGCGCGCTCAGTTGAGTCGCGCCGCGAGTTGGGAGACCGAGGCACGCATGTCGTCGGTGCCGCCGTCGGGCAACTCCCGCAGCAGCGTGCGCGCCTGTTCGAACACCCGACGCGAGCCGGGCACGTCGCCGGCGGCGATGAGAACGTCGGCCATCTGTCGCAGCGCGGCGAACTGCGACGGCCGGTTCCCCACCCGCCGCGCCGTGCTCGCCGCGAGCTCCAGCTCAGTCACCGCCTCCGCGATGCGACCGGTCTCGGCCAGGTTGTCCGCGACGGCGGCTCGGATCGCGCTCTCCTCGTGCGCGCGCCCCACCCGCTGGTTGAGGTCGAGGGCCTCCCGGAGCACCAGGATCGATTCCGCGACCTTGCCCTGAGCGGTCAGCGACCGTCCGATCCGCAGGAGGCTGGAGATCTCGCCTCGCCGGTGGTCGAGCAGCCGGAACAACGACAGCGCCTCCGTGCTGTGCTCGAGGGCACGCTCGTGCCGGCCCAGCACGCTGAGCACCTGGTGGCAGTTGTTGTGCACCAACGCCTGTTCCAGACGCATGCCCCGGTCCTGGTACGTCTGTGCGGCCTCGTCGAGCAGGCGGAGCGACTCCTCGTGGGCGCCGAGGAAATACTGTGCGCCCGCCAGGCTGCGCAGAGCGTGCGCCTCGCCGAGGACGTCACCGCGCTCCCGCGCGTCGCGCAGCGCGATCCGCATGACGTCCTCCCAGTCCTGGAAGCGCCCGGCCCACTGCAGGTACTGCTGCATCGAGATGGCGAGCTGCCACGGCACGATGCCGTGACCGACGTCGGCAGCGAGGCGCACCACCTCGGTGAGCACCTCCCGCTGGCGGTCGAACCAGGCGATGGCCTCGTCGTGGGTGCCCGGCCGCTCGGCGACGACACCGGGCAGCGGCGGTGGTGGCTCGATCGGCGGACGGTTCGGGTCCAGCGCGATCTGCGCCTGGTAACTGCTGTGCAGGTAGTGCTGCAACAGGCGGATGAGCGCCGCCTGTCGATCCGCCGCCGACTCGTCGGCCTCCAACAGCTCCTCGGCGTACGCCTTCAGCAGCACGTGCGACGTGAGCCTGCCGTCCTCGTGCTCGCTCACCAGCGCCGCGTCGATCAGCTCGGCGAGCTGGGCACGCGTGCTGTCCGGGTCACCCTCGGCGAGGCTCACGCAGGCCTCGGCGGTGATACCCGGCAGCGGGGCGACCGACAGCAGCCGGAACAGCCGGGCGGCCCCGGGGCTGAGCTGGCGGTAGGACCACGAGAAGGCCGTCCGAGGATCGGTCAGCCCTCGACCACCTGCGAACGCCTCGAGCCGGCGGGCGCTGTCGCGCAGCTCGGCGGCGATGGTGGTGAGCGACAGACCCGGACGAGCGGCGATCCGGGCCGCCAGGATCGCCAACGCCAGGGGAAGCCGGCCGCACAGCTCGATGATCTCGTCGGCGGTGCCGGCGCAGTCCTTGCCGTCGGTCGACCGGGGTAGGCCCGCGAGACGACGTTTGAGCAGTCGACGGGCCGTCGGCAGGTCGGGCGGGTCGACCCGCAGCAGGTGCGCGCCGTCGAACGCCGCGAGGCCGACGAGGGCCCGCCGGCTGGTGACGATCACGAGACTTCGTGCCGAGTTCGGCAGCAGCGGGCGCACCTGGGCGGCGTCGTGGGCGTTGTCCAGCAGGAAGAGCATCTGCTTACCGGCCGTCATGCTGCGGTACGTGCCGATCCGCGCGTCGAACGTGTCGGGTACGGCGGAGGCGGGCACGCCCACCAGGTGCAGCAGCGAACGCACCGCGTCGTCGGCCGACGGGCGCTCGTCCGCGCACAGGTGCCCCCGCAGATCGAGGTAGAGCTGCCCGTCGGCGAACTCGTCGGCCACCCGGTGGGCGAAGTGCGTGGCGAGCGTGGAGGTGCCCACTCCGCCCATGCCGTCCATCGCGATCACGAGTGGACTGGTCCGTTCGGCGGTCCGCATCCCCGTGGCCAGGTCGTGCAGGATCAGCAGTTCGGATTCGCGGCCCACGAAGAGGGGCGGGTCCGGCGGAAGCTGCGTCGGGCGGACCAGCGGTACCGGCCGGGCCACCACCGTGTCCGGCTCCTCGGCGGGCGTCAGCGCCGTCTGGGTGAGGGCCCGCCGGTGGGCATCCTGCAGGTGGTAGCCGGGGTCGATACCCAACTCGTCGTCGAGGCGCGTCCGGATGACTCCGTACACGGTCAACGCCTCCGCCTGCTGGCCCGCCGCGGCGAGGGTCGTCACGAGGCTCGCGTGAACCGGTTCGTTGAGCTGACCCATCGTCGCCGCGAGCCGCAGCGGCGTCAGGACCCGGGCGGGCTGACGCAGTCGTACGGCCACCGCGGCGGCGGCAATCGCGGCGTCGAAGAATTCGCCGTCGAGGCCCGCGAAGACCGCCCCGGCGGCGGCGCTGTCGACCAGCCCGTCGCCGGACGAACCGTGGCAGCGTCGCAGCGCGTCGAGATAGTGCTCCAACGCCTCCTCCGGGCGGTCCTGCGCCAGGCTGGACTTCGCCGCCGAGACGTCGCGGCGGAACGCGACGAGGTCGAGCGTCTCCGGTCCGGCCACGAAGAGGTACCCGTTGCCGTGCCGCAGCAGATACGCGCCGACGGCCCGCGCGGGGAGGTCGGGTTCGAGCAGACGGCGCAGGGCCGCGACGTACTTGTGGATCACGTTCACGGCACTGGCCGGGGAATCGGGGCCCCAGACGAGATCCATCAGATCGGTGGTGGTGGTGGGACGCCCCTGGCGGGCCAGCAGGACCGCGAGGAGACGGCGTTGTTGGCGCGGGCCCGCGTCGATCTCCGCCGCACCGCGCCAGACCCGCAGCGGACCCATGATCTGCAGGCGCGGTCCCCCCTGCGACGCCGATTCCGCTGTCCGACCGGAGTCGAGGTCGTCCCTCACGTTGATCACGCTGCGTCCACCGTGTGGAGGTTTACTTGACGATGACTGGATCGGACAGTTCCCCGCAGGATCCGACAATCCCGGGCGTCGCGAAACCGACACCGAGGTCGAAGGCGACACGCATCGACCGGTTCGACGCCACCCGAACGCGGTCCTGTCTCGTAACCCATGTCCAGCAGACGTCGCCGCCGAGACGAAAGTTCGATCCGCTCGACGGGTTTTTCCCACCGGCGCGCTAGCGTTCCCGGATGCTTCTTCCGACCTCGGCGCACGTGTCGGCCGGCGACACGGTCGAGCTGGTCCGGAGCGCCCAGCAGGGCGACCCGGCCAGCTTCGCGCTGCTTCTCGGCCGGCACTACGCCGGCATGCTCGCTGTGGCGTACCGCCTGTTGGGCTCCCGGCCCGATGCCGAGGACGCCTGCCAGGATGCAGCGATCACGGCGTTCAGCCGCATCGGTGAACTGCGCGACCCCGGCGCCGCGCGGTCCTGGCTACACGCCATCGTGCGCAACAACTGCCGGACGATGCTGCGCGCCCGCGTGCCCGTTCCGGTCGGGGTGGCCGGCGAGAACCTGCTCGCCTCGGAGCTGGACGACCCGGTCGCCCGCATCGAACGCAGCGCCATGCGGGACTGGGTCTGGCACGCGATGCAGCAGTTGTCTCCCGCCGCGCAGACCGTGGCGTTGCTGCGGTACTTCACCGCCAACAACTCCTACGAGCAGATCGCGGACCTGTGCGGGACGCCGGTCGGCACCGTGCGTAGTCGTCTGAGTGAGGCACGGCGGCAGTTGGCCGAGGTCCTCCCCCGTGTGCACGACGATCGGCACGGCGAAACCACGGCGCTGCGCGCCGAGCGCCAACAGGAGGCGGCGACCATCCTGTCGGCGGTGCCGGACGGTGCCAGGCTGGACAAGGTGGCCGCCCGCTGGGCCGAGGACATGACCTTCTGGTGGCCGAGCGGAAAGCGGACGGTTGGCCGGGAACCGGTCTTCGCCGTCATGCGGCAGGACTACGAGTCCGGCGTCAACGCCACGATCACCCGAGTGCTCCCCGGGTCCGGCGTCACGATCTGGGAGAACGCGTTCATCAACCCGCCGGAGGATCCGTACCACTGCCCGCCCGGGGGGACCTGGTTGTTGAAGGAGAAAGAGGGCCTGGTGCGCGAGGTGCGCCTTCTGCACACCCCACGGCCGCCCCGGTTCTAGAGAATCCACCGCGGAACCGAACTTTCCCCCGCCGAACCTTGTCCTGAGGGTATGACGACGTACTCCATCCACGACCTGGAACCGCAGCTCGCCGCCAACCGCACGTACTGGTGCGGTTGGGCCGGCGCCCAGCCCGACACCGACCTGCCGATCTATCGCGCCGACATCCCCCACCCGCTGTTCAACGGGGTGATGCGCGTACGCGGGCGGCAGCTCGACGACGCGATCACGGAGGCGAGGAAGCACCTGACCGGCTCGGTCTGGGGCTGGTGGGTGGGCGCGGACAGCGACGAGGGCACGGCCGAGGGCCTGCTCGCGCGTGGCGCGACGCAGATCTCCGACATGCCCGTCATGGCGGTGGACGTGACCACGCTGCCCGCGACCGAGGCACCGAGCGACCTGCGGATCCAGGTCGCCGCCACACCGGCCGAGATGCGCGAGTACGTCGAGGCGTACGCCGGGCCGCTCGGCGTCCCCGGCGACCTCGGGCTCGTCGTCGACCGGGAACTGTCCTTCGCCTACCCGGACGTGGTCCGCCTCGCCGGCATCGTGGACGGCCGCATGGTGGGCACGTGCACCCTGTCGCTCGGCACCGACGTCGGCGCTCTGTACTGCATCGCCACCCACCCCGACCACCGCCGCAAGGGCATCGCGAGCGCCCTCACCCGCGAGGCGCTGCGCATCACCCGCGAGACCGGGCTGCGGATCGCCACCCTTCAGGCCAGCAGCGAGGGCGAGCCGGTGTACCGGAAGATCGGCTTCGACACGGTCACCCGCTACCGCCTCTACCAGCTTCCGGAATGAGTCCGACGGCGCTGCCGCCGGACCCGCGCATCCGTCGGGCGGCAGCGCCGGGACGTGCGACACCGGGCCAGGCAAGCACTTGCCGGTACGGAAAGTGAGTGTTAACTTTCCGTACGAGCAAGTACTTTCCCTAGCTCAAGGAGTTGCGCGATGGGCACCACCCCGACCCCCGAAGAGGCACGACGGGCTCTACAGGACGTCGACCGGCGTCGTGACCAGACGGCGGCGGCCGCCGGCTGGCCGTGGTGGGCCTGGCTGGTCACCGGTGTCGCCGCCGTGGCGTACGGGTTCGCCGCCGACCAGTACTCGGACTTCGTGCGCACCTACGGCACCACCATCGTCATCCTGCTGCTGCTCGCCGCGATGCTCCCCAACAACAGGTGGGGATCCGCGCTGCTGAAGCGGCCAGTGCGTCCGCGCACCACCCCCGACACGTCGGTCCTGCTGTGGTCGGTCCTGGTGGTGGTGCTGCTGATCGGCGGTACGGCAGTCGCCGGAGCCCTGGACGTCCCACACGTCTGGGTGTGGAGCGGCCTGATCGTCGGTGTGCTGCTGGCCGCCGCGGGTCCGTGGTGGCAGCGCCGCGTCCTCACCCGTCCGGCCTGACCGTGGCGGCCGACCCGAAGCTGGACCCGGCCCTGCTCGATCCCACCCGGCTGGGCATCCTGGCGCTGCTGGCCGGGACCGAGTGGGCCGAGTTCGCGTTCGTCCGCGACGCCATGGACCTCAGCGATTCGGCCCTGTCCAAGCGGATCTCGAACCTGAGCGAGGGCGGTTACGTCGAGGTGCGCAAGGGCTACGTGGGCAAACGCCCGCGGACGTGGATCAACCTCTCCACAGCAGGCCGTGCGGCCCTGAGCGGCCACATCGCCGCCCTGCGGGCCATCGCCGCCCGGGTGGACGACGCCGACTAGCGATCGTCGTTGTCCCGACGCTGGGTCATGTGGACCTGTTCGAGGTCGAGTCCGTCCTGCACCCGACGAAGCACCTCGTCGTCGATCTCACCGGCGTCGCGCATGCGCACGACGGTCTCGTGGCGGTGGTCGATGACCGCGAGGTGCAGGTCCGCGTACTCCTTCTCGTAGTCGGCCGCGGCCTCGTCGGGGCCGGAGGTGGAGTCGCCGTCGCGCAGCACCCGCAGGCGACGGTCGTACTCCGTGCGCAACTGTTCGTGCACGTCGTGGCTCGTGCCCAGCGCGGCTGCCATCGCGGGCAGGAATTCCAGCGCCCGGTCCATGGAGGTGATCTCGGCCTGCCGACGTTCCCGCTCGGCCTCGGAGTCGGCGCCCAGTCCGGCCCAGCGCGTCACCCGGGGCATCAGCGGCGCCTGCACCAGCAGGGTAACGGCGATCACGACGGCCGTGACGAAGACGATGAGGTCGCGGTCCGGGAACTCCGCCCCGGACGGAAGCGTGTGGGGTACGGCCAGTGCCGCGGCCATCGACACCGCGCCCCGGAACCCGGCCGCCGACATGAGCGCCCGGGGTCGCCAGCCCAGCCGTCGTTCCCGCTGCTGCGGTCGGCGGTCGATCGCCCGGATCACGTACGGGCTGGTGAACAGCCAGCCGAACCGCACCGCGACGATCACCGCGCAGACCACGAGCGCGACCAGCAGGCCGTGTGCCAGACCGCTGTTGTCGAGCCCTCGCACCGCCGACTGCGCCTCCAGCCCGACCAGGACGAACAGCGCCGCGTTCGCCAGCATGGTCACGAACTCCATGACGGTGTGGACCTGCCTGCGGGCGTTACCGGGGAACAGCCGCGGAGAGGCGCGGCCCACCCACAGTCCGCTGACCACGGCCGCGAGGACACCGGACACCTCGGCCGCCTCGGCGATCAGGTAGGCGGTCAGGGGCGTCAGCAGCGCGAGGAGATTGTGCTGGAAGGGGTCGGTCAGCCGGCGACGGATCTGCAGGACGAGGAACGTCACGATCGCGCCGGACGCGATGCCGCCGAGGTACGAGAAGGCGAACAGCCCGGCGACGCGACCGACGCTCAGGTGCTCCTCGCCGAGGGTGATGCCGACCGCGAGGGTGTAGATCACCAGGGCCGTACCATCGTTGACCAGGCTCTCCGCGCGCAACGTGGTCGCGATACGACGCGGCAGCATCCGACCCAGGACGCCGACCGCCGTGGCGTCGGTCGGCGCGACGGCGGCGCCCAGCACCCAGGCCGCTCCCCAGCTGAGCCCGAGCGTGTGCCCGGCGACCGCCACACCGGCCGCCGTCGCCACCACGAGCAGGGTGCTCAGCAGCACGATGACCCGCAGGTTCCGGCGCATCTCGCGCAGCGATGAGGAGAACGCCTCCCAGTAGAGCAGCACCGGAAGGAACACCAACAGGACAGCCTCGGGGGGCAGGTGCACGTCGCGCAGCGCGGGCGCGAAGCCGACGAGGACACCGGCGATCAGGAGCAGCACCGGTGGGGCGATCCGGAGCCGGCGGGCCGCGCCCGCACCGACCAGGATCGCGACACCGACCGCGACGACCAGGGCGAGGCTGGACACCAGGTTCCTCTGTCCTTCGTTCGGGGTGACTCGGGTCCGGCAAGGATGGCCGAGCCCAGTGGACAGCTACTTGACGCTCCCCCGTGTCACGACGACGGAGGGCTCGACGGCCTGGCCTTCTGCGGGTACGGGGTCTCGTGGCGGGCCAGCATGGCGACGAACTCGCCGATCTTGCGCGCACGGGTCTCGGCCCGCTTGACCGCGTTGACGCGGTGGATGAGGGAGAACCGGTTGGTCTTGGTGAGGACGTCGAACATGGCCTGGGCCGCGGGATCGGCAGCGATGGCGGCGAGCAGGTCGGCCGGTACCTCGGCTTCCGACGGCGGGGCGTACGCCGCCGCCCACCGGCCGTCGGCCTTGGCGGCCTCCACCGCGGCACGGCCCGCGGGCGTCATCCGCCCCTGCGCCTCCAGCCGCGCCACGTGGGCGACGTTCCGTTGTGACCAGATACTGCGCGGACGGCGGGGGGTAAACCGGATCCAGGACGACTCCTCGTCCCGCTTGCGGGCCTGCCCGTCGATCCAGCCGTGACAGAGCGCCTCGTCGACCGCCTGCTGCCAGGTCAGCGTCGTGACCGTGCCGCCCTTCTTGGTCAGGGCCAGCCAGACGCCCGGCGACGTGACGTGGTTGGCCGACAACCACGCGCGCAGCTCCTCAGCGTCCGCCACGATCAACTCCTGGAGTTCCGCGCTCGCCATGACAGCAGGCTATCGCCGCGCCGCCCGGCCAGCCTCCACCAGGCGGGCCGTTCCGGCGCCGGCCGCCGGCGGACGCGGGGACGGGCCGAGGGTGCGGCACGTCGACCGTGCCACACCCTCGGGTTCCACCTCCGGGTCAGCAGCCGATCCGGCTGGCCCCGATTGCGACGTCGTCGTACCAGAGGGTGTCGGACCCGTTGCCGTAGCTCTCCCAGCCCAGCTTCAGGTCGGTGAGCTGTGGTCGCCAGGTGCGGTTGTACCACTGCCCGTCGATGTCGTGCGTGGGCACGCCGTCCGCGGTCAGCCCCACGACAGCCGTGCCGTCCAGCCAGGTACGGAGCTGACCGGAGGAGCCGTCCACCATGAACTCCAGGCAGGTCCACCGGTTGGTGGGCAGCGGCACGCTCTGTGCCACCCCGGCCGGGCTCTGCTCCGGCAGGGTCGCGTCGTCGGAGGCGCGATTCCACTGCAGGGCGCCGTTCTGGCCGCCCATCCGCAGGTCCCGGTTACCGTCGGCGGCGTCGGTCATCGCCATCATCGTGGTGTGGTCGGTGGGCTGGGCGGTGGTGTGCCGGACCCAGATCCGGCCGTACCGGACGCTGCCCACGCTGCCGAGGTTCCTGGTGGACCTGATGAAGACGTGGTTGCAGTACCCGGCCGCGCCGTTGATCCGCACGGCTCGGCTGCCGCTGTGTGTGGTGGTCGTGTCGATGGTGGCGGTTCCGGCGCCGGAACAGTCCGGGCTCACCACGGCCCAGTCGCCGGACGGTGTCGAACCGGTCTGGTTCTCGAAGCCGTCGCAGAGCACCGCGCCCGCACAGCCGGTCGGCGGTGGCGTCGTGGGTGGAGGTGTCGTCGGCGGGGGCGTCGTGGGTGGCGGCGTGGTGGGCGGCGGCGTCGTCGGCGGAGGTGTCGTCGGTGGTGCGCTGGTCGGCGGGGGCGTGGTCGGCGCGACGCCGTTGCACGGTACGCCGTTGAGGCTGAAGCCGGTCGGTGCTCCGCCGCTGGTGCTGTACGTGCCCTGCACGCCGAACTCGGTGGCGCCGCCGGCCGGGATGCTCCCGTTGTACGACAGGTTGCGGGCGGTCACCGTCGAGCCGGACTGGGTGACCGTGGCGTTCCAGCCGTTCGTGACGCGCTCGTTCCCGGCGTACGTCCAGGTGACGGTCCAGGTGGAGACGGCGGTGTCCCCGGGGCTGACCTTGACGCTGGCGGTGAAGCCGCCGGGCCACTGGTTGGGTGTGTAGTCGACCCGGCAGCCCTGGGCGGCCGCGGCCGGGGCGACGAGCAGGGCCGTGCCGGTCGCGGTCACGGCGGCGGCCAGCGCGGCGACGACCGCGAGGGCCGGGGCGGGGCGGGCGCGGAGAATGGTCATGGGAAGTCCTTCTGCCATCGAGCGGGAGATGCCGGCGCGCCAGCGCGTCCGGTGCGGACGCGGCGACACGCCGGGTACGGCGCGGCGATGCGCCACAGCGAGTGGTCGATGCGTACGACCGACGTGCCCGGCTCGAGGTGAAGCTGTCAGTCACCGCTTCGGGTGGTTGCCCGAAGCCCGGTGACGCCCGCCCTCAATCTATTGACAGATCACTATCTAATCAAGCGCACGTAAATGGGTGGCCCCGACGCCACCGGCCGTGCCAGCCTGGCCGGGAAGGACCGGGTGCCAACGGCCCGGCACCGCCCGCAGACGGGAGTACGGCGATGCGAGGCCTCGAAAACTCCGCCCATCCGGATGCGAGCCTTCGAGGACCCGACAGCCTGTGCAGACCGTCAACCTCGGCATCGTCGCCCACGTCGACGCCGGTAAGACCAGCCTGACCGAACGCCTGCTCCACGCCACCGGGGTCATCGACCGGCTCGGCAGCGTCGACGCGGGCACCACCCAGACCGACACCGGTGCGATCGAGCGTCGGCGGGGCATCACCATCCGCTCGGCCGTCACCTCGTTCACCGTGCACGACCGCCAGGTGAACCTGCTGGACACCCCCGGGCACAGCGACTTCGTGGCCGAGGTCGAACGCGCGCTCGGGGTGCTCGACGCGGCAGTCCTGGTGCTGTCGGCCGTCGAGGGCGTCCAGCCACACAGCCGCCGGATCATGCGCATCCTGCGGTCACTCCGGCTGCCCACCCTGATCTTCGTCAACAAGATCGACCGGGCCGGCGCCCGCGTCGACGAGCTGATCGGGGACACCCGCCGGCTTCTCACGCCGGGCGTCGTCCCGCTGGGCACGGTCCGCGCGCCCGGCACCCCCGAGGCCACCTATCGACCGCACCACCGGGGGTACGACCACCGCGTCGCCGAGGTTCTCGCCGAACACGACGACGAACTGCTGGCCGCCCTCGTGGACGACCTGCCCCCCGACGCCGACCGCATCGACGAGGCCCTGCGGACGCAGGTCGCGGCCGGGCAGGCGCATCCGCTGCTGTTCGGCTCGGCGCTGTCCGGGGCCGGCGTACCGGAGCTGCTGGACGCCATCGCGGCCTTTCTTCCGCCCGCACCCCCGGCGGAGCCCGAGCCGCGAGCGCAGGTGTTCGCCATCGAGCGCGACCCCGGCGGGGACCGCGTGGCCTACGTGCGCTCGTACGGCGGGCAGTTCCGGGCGCGGGAGCGGGTCACCGCGTACCGCCGGGAGCCGGACGGCCGGACCACCGCGACGCGCGGACGGATCACGCGGCTCGACGTGGTCGGCGCGGCCACCGACCGGTCCGCGCTGACCGCCGGCCACATCGCCCGGGTCGGCGGCCTGACCGGGGTACGCCTCGGCGACCAGTTGGGCAGTCCGACCGGCCTCGACGGGCGGTCGTACTTTCCCGCGCCGACCCTGGAGGCGGTGGTGCGACCCCGCGACGCGTCCCGGACGCCGGCGCTGCACGCCGCGCTGCTGGACATCGCGGACACCGACCCGTTCCTGCGGACCCGGGTAGCCCCCGAGGGTGGGACGAGCGTGCTCCTCTACGGCGAGGTGCAGCGCGAGGTGCTGAGCGCCACACTGGCCGAGACGTACGGGATCGAGGCGGAGTTCGGGCCGGGACGGCTCATGCACGTCGAGCGGCCGACCGGCACGGGTGCCGCCGTGGAGATCATCGGGCACGGCTTCTTCGGGACGGTCGGGTTCCGGGTCGAGCCCGGCGTCGGCGTGGACTACCGACGGGAGGTCGAGCTGGGCTCGCTGCCGCTGTCGTTCCACGCGGCGATCGAGGAGGCGGCCCGCGCCGCCCTCGACCAGGGTTGTCACGGCTGGCCGGTCACCGACATCCGGGTCACCCTCACCCACAGCGGCTACTGGTCGCCGATCACGACCGCCGGGCACTTCCGGGACCTCGCGCCGTACGTCCTCATGCAGGCGCTCGCCGAGGCCGGCACCCGGGTCTTCGAGCCGTGCCGCCGCTTCGAGGTGGAGGTGCCGGCCGACCGGCTCGGCCCGGTCACGTCGTACCTGGGCCGGCTCGGCGCCCGGGTCGACGGCACCCACGACGTCGCCGCCGGCTGGCGGATCAGTGGCGTGCTGCCGGCGCGGCTCGAACCCGAGGCGCAGCGGCGTCTGCCCGACCTGTCCAGCGGGGAGGGGCTGTGGTCGTCGACGCCCGGCGGCGACCGACCGGTGTCCGGCGAGCCGCCGCGCCGAGCCCGGACCGACGGCAACCCGTTCGACCGGGCGGCGTATCTGCGCTTCCTCGCCCAGCCGAAGAACCGGTCCGTAGCCGTCAGGGACGCGGACCCAGGAGGCCCCGGTCGGTCATGAAGGAGCGCAACGTCTCGGCGTCCTCAGCGGACATCAGCCACCGGGGGATCACGGTCGCCGGCATGCGGCCGACGTACACGATCCAGAACTCCGGGTTGTCCTGCACCTGGGCGACCCCGTCCCAGGCGATACCGCCGGACTCCGAGCCGCTGCGCATCATGATGTTGTCGTCGGTGATCTCGTAGGCGCCTTCGACGGCGTAGTCACCCGAGCGACGACGGGCCCGCGACCGCACCCACGGCAGGTACAGCATCGACAGCACGCCGGCGACCACCAACGTCAGCCACAGCGGGGACGCGCGCTCACCCCAGCCCAGCCCGCGCGAGAGCACCAGGCCGACCGCCCCGACCGCCACCAGCACGGCGCCGATGTAGCTGAACCGACGTAGCCGGACACCCGCGAGGGTGGCCGCCACTCGAGCGGGGTAGGCGGGATCGGCGGGTACGTCGAAGCGGATGTGCACCCCAGAACGATAGTGCCTGCACCGGCCCGGGACGCGGGGGTCGCGGACGTTTCGGCCGGAGTGGCTTTCGGGTAGCGATGGCGCATGAACCGCGATCTCCTGAAGGCGCTCCAGGTGGCGTGGGGGCTGCCGGAGTTCCGCGACGGACTGCGACACCTCATCGATCTCGACGAGGTGTCCGTGCTGCTGGCCACGCTGGCCGTGCCGGATCACGACGGCGAGGTCGAACGCAGCCTGGTCAACCTGCTGCGGTCCGGCCTGGAGACGGTCGAGATCCGGGAGGCGGTGTTGCTGCTGCTGGAACGGGACGAGGTGCGCCGGCCGCTCGTGGCGGCGGCGGTGGAACCGCTCGCCGACCGACCGGGCCTCGCCGCCGCCGTCGCCTCGGCCGCCGAGGACCCCGGGGTACGGCGTGAGGTGCGGGCGGCGCTGGACAGCGCCAACGTGCGCGAGCTGATCTGGCAGGCGCTGGAGAACCAGGCCAGCGACAACCGGTTCGGTTTGTTCCGCCGCGCGGCGGCCCTGTTCGTACGGCATCCGAGCGTCCGGCGTCTGGTGTGGGCCGCGCGCCGGCACGGTGTGCTGCGCGAACTACGACGCCGGCCGCTTGCCGACTAACGTGATCGGGTGGCAGCCCTTCCGGAGCTGAGCCGCCCGCTGACGTTCCTGTTCGCGTTGGCGGCCGGCGCGGCCGTCGCCAACCTGTACTGGGCGCAGCCGTTGCTCGGCGTCATCGCCGACGACCTGGACGCGCCGACGTCCACGGCCGGCTGGCTCGTCACCGCGACGCAGATCGGGTACGCCGTCGGCGTCCTGCTGCTCGTACCGCTCGGCGACGTCCTGGACCGCCGCCGCTTCGTCCCGGTGATGTTCCTGGCCTCGGCCGCCGCGCTCCTGCTATGCGCGCTGGCGCCGTCGATCGGCCTGCTCATCGTCGCGCTCGCCGTGCTGGGCGTCACGACGATCTCCGGGCAGATCCTCACCCCGCTCGCCGGGGACCTGGCCGGCGACGCCGACCGTGGTCGGATCGTCGGTGTCGTCGGATCGGGGACCCTCACGGGCATCCTGGCCGCCCGGACGATCAGCGGGTTCGTCGCCAGCGCCGCCGGTTGGCGTACGACCTTCGCCCTCGCCGCAATCGCCGCCGTCCTGCTCGCGGTCCTGATTCACCGCGCGACGCCGCCGCTGCCACCGCGGGCGCGCATCCCGTACCCACGGCTCCTGTTCTCGGTCGCCGCGATGGTCCGGCGGGAGCGGGCGGCCCGGTGGACGCTGGTCCTGGCCGCCACCGGCTTCGCCGCCTTCTCGCTCTTCTGGACGGCGCTGACGTTCCTGCTCAGCGGTCCACCGTTCCACTATCCGCCGGCGGTGATCGGGATGTTCGGGCTGGTCGGACTCGCCGGTGTCCTCTCCGGCCTGCGCGGTGGCCGCCTGCACGATCGCGGCTGGTCGCTCCCGGCCACCGGGGCGGCCTGGGCGCTGGCCCTGGGGGCGTTCGTCGTCGCGGCGTTCGGCGGTCGGTCCCTCGTACTCCTCATCGGCGTGACCGTGGTGGTCGACGTCGCCTTCCAGACGCAGGCCCTGCTCAACCGGGCGCGGTTGTTCGCCCTCGGGCACGAGGCGCGCAGCCGGCTCAACACGGCTCTGGCGACCAGCAACTTCATCGGCGCCGCCGCCGGCTCCGCCGCCGCGAGCACACTCTGGTCCGCGGGCGGCTGGTCGGCGGTGACGATCGCGGGAGCGGGCCTGTGCTGTTCGGCGCTGACGGTGTGGGCCCTCGGACGTCGCGGCCCACTCGTCGTCGGCCGCGCCGAGCCGGAGCCCCGCACCTGAGGACGAGCGGGTTACCCCACGTCCGTCTGGTCGACGATCGGGAAGGCCCGCCGTACGGCCGCCAGGAACTCGTCGCGCCGGGAGGCGTAGGTGCTGACCGCCGCCCACAGCGCCTCCAGCGCAGCCTGCAACGGATCCGACTCCCCGGCGGCCACGAGGGCCGGCAGGGCCATCGCGACCGGGTCCACCGGGCCGTCGAGCGCCGCGCGCAGCAGGTCGGTCGGCGCGGCACCCCTGCGGCGCAGCGACGCGACGACGACCGTGACGGTCGGCCCGCCCTGGATGCGCGTCCTGAGCGCCGTCAGGTCGGTGAATTCGTCGGGTAGCGGTCCACCCCGTTCCAGCGCCGTCCAGGCGGGCGTCATCCAGTCGACGTCCGCGATACCGGCGAGGGCGCACGCCTGCCGTGCGGCCCAGACCGCGATCTTGCGCTGGGTGGCGACGTCGGCGGCAGCCACCCCGTCGACCAGGTCCCGGTCCAGCAGCAGCATGCCGTGGATGTTGCCGCGTACCCGTCGGAGTTGCTCGCTCGGCAGACGCCCGCCCCAGCGCCGCAGCTCTTCGCGCCGCCGGTACTCCTCGTTGCGGCGAGCCTCCTCGGCCCGCCTGCGCACCTCGGCCTCCACCCGCTCCCACAGCGTGAGCGGGGTCGGCAACCCGTGCGCCCAGGTGTGCCAGTACGCGGCGTTGCGGCTGCTCTGGCGCAGCACCGCGTCGGCACGGACAACGCCGCCACTCGGGTCGCCGCCCGTGCTGCCCTCCGGCCAGAAGCAGAGCAGGTAGCGGTCCGGTCGCCGGTCCAGGTAGGTGTGATCATCCTCGTCGATCTCGTCGGGGTCGAGCCCCCCGAACGGATCGCTCCCCTCGTCCATGCCGGCCGCGCAGTACCGCACGCGGTAGACCGGCAGCCGGCCACCGTCGCGCCCGTCGGGGGTCAGCGGCAGCCGGGCCAGCGCCCCGTCGCCCCACGGGACCAGGTCGACAGCCGCGGCCATCGGCACGAACGACACCTCCACCACGTCCTCCCACTCGGCGGCTGCGGTCGGCGGCTCGTCGTCGTGCAGCTCGATCCGGAATCGGACACGGCCGGAGTGGGTGCCGGTCATCAGGAACAGCACGCCCGGGTCGCCGGCCCCGCACAGGCCGTTCGCCTGCCCGGCGAACGCCTGCTGCATGTCGGGCAGCTCGCGGCTCGTCACGTAGATCTGCCCATAGTCGACCGGCGCCGGGCCGTCGAAGAGAACACGCATCGACCGATCCTGCCATCGACCGATCGACGTCCGCTGCCCCGCAACGAGGCGGAACGGTGGCCCCACCAGCGAGCAACGTCGATGCCTTGACACTCCATATGCGATCGCTAACACTTGGCTGCAACACGCGCTTAACAAGCCGAACACACGTTGTCTGCATCAGCGTGGGGTGCCGGATGTGCCGCGCGGCAAGCCAAACGCGCTGCGGCTCGACCACTCGCGTCCGAGCGTCGTGTTAGCGCTAACACATTCACGACCGCCTCGGAGGCATCATGCTCACACCACCCGCTGGCCGCGCCCCTGTTCCGACGCGCGATCCCCGTCGGTTACGAAGGACGCTCATCGCCCTGGTGGCCGCGTTGACGGCGATCGTCGGCGGCGTCGCGGTCCGGCCCGAGTCTGCCGCTGCCGCCACCAGTCAGTTCCGGGGCATGAACTGGGCCGTGCTGGGCGACAACTTCAGCACCAGCCCGCTCGTCGTACAGGGCCTGAGCATGTCCGACAGCAACGCGACCGTGCGGGCCAAGGCCAACGCCCTCTACGACGACATGGCGTCCACCCTGGGCGTCAACACCGTCCGGCTGCCGATCAACACCCACACCGTCGGGACGGCCTGGTGGGAGGCGTACCGGGGCGCCATCGACGCCGCCACCGCGCGCGGGTTCAAGGTGATCCTCGCCTACTGGGAGGACGGGGCCGCCTCCGGCGGCAGGATCACGAATCTCGCCGCGTGGAACGCGATGTGGTCCACGGTGACCAACACGTACGGTTCGAACACCAACGTCTACTTCGAGCCGATGAACGAGCCGCACGGCTACAGCTCGGCGGAGTGGCGCAACGTGGCGGCCAACTGGCTCAGCTACCACTACTCGGCCCCGCCCAGCCGAGTGCTCATCGGTGGCACCGGCTTCAGCCAGGACCTGCGCGACATCTGCACGGACAGCCGCTTCAACGCGACGCTGCTCTCCTTCCACTACTACGCCTTCTTCTACGGCGCGATGACCTACGACGCCTTCCGCGGCCACATCCAGACGCGCCTCGGCAACTGCGCCTCCCGGGCGGTCGCCACCGAGTTCGGCGCGCCCATGAACGACGGCCGCAACTACGCCGACCCGAACAGCACCGACAACTTCGTGCGGTACATCCGCGCCATGGCCCAGGTGATGCGCGACAACCAGATGGGCGGCACCTACTGGCCCGCCCTCGGTGGCAAGCCCGGCAGCATCGGCTACGACTGGTACTCGATGTACGCGCTGAGCGGTGGCGGCACCGATCTCAACCTCACCGTCCGCAACACCTCCGGCGCGGACCGGATCCGGTACGGCTGGGGCGACACCATCGGCGGCGGCGACCCCACGACGCCTCCCCCGACGACGGGGACGTTCTACCGGGTCGACGTGCGGCACAGCGGCAAGGCCATGGACGTCCAGTCACCGAACACGAGCAACGGCGCGCGCGTCGGCCAGTACACGTACGGCGGCAACGCGTGGCAGCAGTGGCAGTTCCAGGACGCCGGCAGCGGCTACTGGCGCATCGTCAGCCGGAACAGCGGGAAGTGCCTCGACGTGACGAGCGCGTCGACCGCCGACGGCGCGGAGCTGATCCAGTACACCTGCGGCAGCGGCGCCAACCAGCAGTTCCAGATGGTCACCAACGGCGGCTACTTCCAGCTCCGTGCTCGGCACAGCGGCAAGTGCGTGGACGTGCCGGCCGCGTCGACGGCGGACGGTGTGGTCCTGAAGCAGTACACGTGCAACAGCGGCGCCAACCAGCAGTGGTCGCGTACGGCCGTGTGACGGTCACGTCCCCCGCTCACCGTCGTCCCACGGTGGGCGGGGGCGCGTCGCCCGTACCGCCGACGGTCAGGGCGTCCAGCGTACGTTCGGGTTCACCCGCCCGGACCAGTCGAAGACGGCCATGTTGTCCCACTGGTTTCCGGTGCCGCTGATGTTGGCCGGGTCCCAGCCGTTGCCGCTCACGGCGTACCAGGTCGGTTCCCAGTAGAAGACACCGATGGCCCCGGCGTTGCGGGCCGTGTTCTGCACCCAGTCGAACTCCTGGGCCTGACCCGACCAGGTCGCGCTGATGCCGTCGCACGTCGCGTCGCCGATGGCGTTCGGCTCGCTGTCCGCGTTGTTCCGCGTGAACGGGTACGCGGTCTCCGCGATCACCACCGGCCTGCCGTAGCGACCACGCAGGTCGACGATGTTGTTGTAGAGGTTCGCCAGGCTGCCGTGCCACATGCAGTAGTAGGACAGGGCCGTGACGTCCCACTGCACACCCTGGGCGCGGATGCCGTCGTAGAACCAGCGGGCATTGGCGTTGCTGTCGGCGTTGGCGGTGTGGATCATCACGGGGATTCCACCGCCGCACGCCTTGGTCGCGTTGTAGCCCTGCTTCAGCAGAACGGCCAGCGGAGCGAAGTCGTTGTTGACGACCTTGCCCTCGTTCCACAACATCCCGACGTTGATCTCGTTGCCGATCTGCACGCTGTCCGGCAGGGTGCCCTGCCCCCGCAGGCCGGCGCAGACGTCGTAGGTGAAGCTGTAGACGTCGACGCCCAGTTGACTCAGGCTGTGGCCGGCCCACGCGGCCGGCTTGTACTGCTTACCGGGGTCGGCCCAGGTGTCGGAGTAGTGGAAGTCGATGAGCACCTTGAGGCCCTTCGCCTTCGCCGCCCGGGCCTGCGCCAACACCTTGCTCTTGTTGTTGTAGCCGCTGCCCGGGTTGTTCCAGACCCGCAGTCGGACGTAGTTCACGCCGATGGACTTCAGGATGTCCAGCGGGTCACGGGCCACACCGCCGGCGTCGTAGTACCGGGCGCCCAGGTCGAGGCTGCGCTGCAACGACGAGACGTCGGCGCCCCGCATGGTGAGCGTGTTCGCGGCGGAGGCGGGCGCAGTCGGCCCGCCGAGCGCGGTGGAGGCGACGAGGACGCCGGCCAGGACAGCCCCGGCCAGGGCCCGGCGACGGTGGGTTGTGCTCACGAGACTCCTTGGCGGGGACACGCTCAGCCCGTGGCGCACGGCGCGCCGTTCAGCGTGAAGGTGGTGGGCGGGGCGTCGCTGGCGCTCCACCGCCCCTGCACACCGAAGGTCGCAGAGCCGTTCGGCGTCAGGACGCGGTTCCAGTCGACGTTACGGGCGGTCACGGTCGTACCGGTCTGGCCGGCGGTGGCGTTCCACGCCGACGTCACCTGCTGGTCCCCCGGGAACCCGAACGTGACGAGCCAGCCGTCGACCGGCGCGGAACCGAGATTCTGCACCGTCACCGTGGCCACGAACCCGCCCTGCCACTCGGACTGGTTCCGGTAGGTCACCCGGCAGGTCGAGGGCGGCGGGGGCGACGGCGTGGACGTCGTGGGCAGGGTCACCGTGTTGGACGCGATCGACACGTTGCCCACCGCGTCCCGGGCCCGCACGTAGTAGAGGTTCCGCAGCGGCGTGGACGCGGGCAGCGACGTCGTGTACGTCGTCCCCGGCACGGTGGCGATCAGCGTCGAGCTGAACCAGCCGTCGAAGCGGTAGACGTTGTAACCGAGCACGCCGACGTTGTCGGTCGACGGCGACCAGGACAGGGTGCCGTCCGAGGCGGTCACCTCGGTGACCGTCAGGTTCTGCGGGGCGCTCGGCGGGGTGGTGTCCCCACCGGCGTCCGTCACCGGCGTCACCACGGTCAGCGTGTCCGTCGAGGCCGACCGGTGCCCGAGGGTGTCCCGGGCGGCCACCCGGAACGAGTACTGCTTGCCCGGCCCGATGTACGAGGTGATCGTGGTGCTGGTGACGGCGCCGACGCTGGCGCTGTAGATGACGTCGTCGAAGGCCTGGTAGTACGTGATGTCGTACCCGACGATGGCGCAGCAGCCGGGCTTGGCGGCTGTCCAGGTGAGGGTGACCGACCCGGTGCGTACCTCGCTGGCGGAGAGGTTGGTGGGCGGGCTCGGCGGGAACGGCGAGGTGCCCGGTGTGCCGGGCGGCGTGGTGGGCGCCGACGGCGCGGTCCCGGTCGGCTCGGCGGCGGGCATCGCGCCCCGCTGCGGCGCCGGGGCGACCCCGGGATACCCGGCGGGGGCGGCGGTGCCGGCGTCGACCGCCGGCGCGACGCCCGCGACGGTCACGACCACCGCCGTCGAGAGCAGGGCGGCGACCAGCAGACCCGGCCCCAGACGGCGGAACAGCGAGGACGACGAGACGCCTGTCATACGTCGACAATGCGGCCGTGATATTGATGATCGCCAACGTATCTCACTACTCGGTCGCCCTTCCCTGGGCGCGCCCCCCGACGAGCGCCCTGGTAGGAGACGATTCACTGGGAGCGATACCAGCCGGGGCGGAATTCCGGCGGCCCGATCGCTACACTCGCCGCAACGCCGGCACCGTCCACAGTCCTCAGCCTGCGCTGATCGAATCGAATGGAGACGCCTGTGACCCGCGACAAGGCGGCACCCCCGGGCATCGACCCCCGCATTCCCAGCGTGGCCCGGGTCTACGACTTCTTCCTGGGCGGCAAGGACAACTTCGAGGCGGACCGGCAGGTCGCCGAGCACGCCCTGCGGATCACCCCGGACGGGCCGGCAGCCGGCCAGGCGAACCGGGCGTTTCTGCGTCGCGTGATTCGCTTCCTCGTCTCCGAGGTGGGCATCGACCAGTTCCTCGACATCGGATCCGGGCTGCCCACCCAGGGCAACGTGCACGAGGTCGCCACCGAGCAGAACCCCAAGGCTCAGGTGGTCTACGTCGACAACGACCCGATCGTCCTGACGCACGGCCGGGCACTGCTCGCCGCGGACGGCACCGCGACGGTGATCCAGGCGGACGTCCGGGCGCCGCAGGAGATCCTGCACCACCCGGACGTGCGGCGTTTCCTCGACTTCGACCGACCGGTCGGGCTGCTCCTCTTCGCGATCCTGCACCACCTGGGCGACGACGAGGATCCGCGCGCGGTGGCGGCGGAGCTGATCGACGCGCTGCCCTCGGGGAGCTACGTGGCGATCTCACACTTCCGCGACCCGGGCGAGCGGGACCCGGAGGGCTCCCGCAAGGCGCGCGAGGTCGAGCGGGTCTTCAACGAGTCGCTGGGCACCGGCCGCTGGCGTACGGACGAGGAGATCCTCTCGTTCGTCGACGGGCTGGAGGTCCTGGAGCCGGGCCTGGTGCCGCTGGCCGAGTGGCGGCCGGAGCCCGGGGCGTCCGCGCCACAGCAGACCGACACCTATCACACCTTCGTCGGGCTTCTCGCCCGCAAACCGTAGGTTCCACCGCGCGTCCGCCGGCGAGAGAGCATTCCGCCGACGGACGCGTCACGGTCCGCGAATCGGTTCCGGCAGGGGCAGCGGCGAACGGGCGTCCCTGCCAGGATCGTGCCGTGGGAATCCTCTGTGACTACTTTCCGGCCGCGTCCGACCAAGCCGCCGCTGCGGTGATCGACGTTCTCGGCGGCCCGCGCGCCGTCACCGACCCTGAACTCGACGTGCTCGAACTGAAGGGTCTTGAACCCTCCGTGCTGATCGGCCAGCTGGAAGGGCTCCTGAGGGGCCTCGACTACGACTCGGTGACCGAGAATCCGAGGTGGAGTCACATCGTCGCCGGCCACGACGACGGCGACCAGCTCGTCATCGCGTTGACCGACGAGGTGCAGGCCGCGTTGGCCACCTCGTCGGAGGCCGACCTGCGCCGGGTGGCGGTGCCGTGGTCGCAGGTCGAGGAGATCTCGGGGCGGTGCGACCCTTCCGACCTGGCGGAGATCCTGATCGAGTTGGCAGCGCTGGCACGGTCCGCGACAGCGCGCCGTGAACGCCTGTACTGCTGGGTCTCCGTCTGACACCGGCGCGGCGACGCTCCTCGCCGCCAGCGGAACGAACACCTCCACGCGCGGTCGAAGCCTCGGCGTTTGCACCGTCGCCGCGACCAGCTTGGCACCCGGAGCCCGGCGCCGGACAGCGCCGCCGGCTGAAGCACCGACCTCCCGCGAGTTATCTGTAAACAACCCTTGATATTAAACGTCACGAACGTCAATATGTGGAGGTCGCGGGTCGTCGAAGCCTGGGGAGTGAGTTATGAGAAGCCGTCGCATCGTCGCAGCGCTGGCCGGGGCGGCGATGTCCGTCGCGGCCGCCGTCGCCTTCGTCCCCAGCAGCATGGCCGCCGTCTCCTCGGCCAACGCCGTCGCGCTGGTCGCCTGCACCGCACCGGCCTGGGCCGAGGGCACCACCTACCAGGTGGGCGCCCAGGTCACCTACGGCGGCCGGCTCTACCAGGCTCTGGTCACCCACACCGCCTACCCCGGCGCCGGCTGGAACCCGGCCTCGACGCCGTCGCTCTGGCGTGACCTCGGGGCCTGCTCGGGAAGCACTCCCCCACCCACCACACCACCACCGACGACCGCGCCGCCCACCACGCCGCCACCGACCACCGCTCCCCCGACCACCGCTCCCCCCACCACCCCGCCGCCGACCGGTGGAACCTGCGCGGTGAAGTCACGGCCGACCGGCAAGGTGTTGCAGGGCTACTGGGAGAACTGGGACGGCGCGTCCAACGGCGTACACCCCGGGCTGGGCTGGATCCCGATCACTGACAGCCGGATCCCGCAGCACGGCTACAACGTGATCAACGCGGCGTTCCCGGTGATCCGCGCGGACGGCACGGTCCTCTGGGAGAACGGCATGGACGCCGGCGTGAAGGTGGCGACCCCGGCCGAGATGTGCCAGGCCAAGGCTGCCGGCGCCACCATCCTGATGTCGATCGGCGGGGCCGCCGCGGGCATCGACCTGAGCTCCACGGCCGTTGCCGACCGGTTCATCGCGACGATCGTGCCGATCCTGACGACGTACCACTTCGACGGGATCGACATCGACATCGAGACCGGCCTCACCGGCAGCGGCAACATCAACACCCTGTCGACGTCGCAGGCCAACCTGATCCGGATCATCGACGGCGTGCTGGCCCGGATGCCGTCGAACTTCGGCCTCACCATGGCGCCGGAGACCGCGTACGTCACCGGCGGCAGCGTGGTCTACGGCTCGATCTGGGGCTCGTACCTGCCGATCATCAAGAAGTACGTCGACAACGGCCGGCTCTGGTGGCTCAACATGCAGTACTACAACGGCTCGATGTACGGCTGCTCCGGCGACTCGTACCCGGCGGGCACCGTGCAGGGCTTCACCGTGCAGACGCAGTGCCTGAACAACGGCCTGACCATCCAGGGCACCACCATCCGGGTGCCGTATGACAAGCAGGTTCCCGGCCTGCCCGCCCAGCCCGGCGCCGGTGGCGGCTACATGACCCCGTCGCTGGTCACCCAGGCCTACAACGCGGTCCCGAACATCAAGGGCCTGATGACCTGGTCGATCAACTGGGACGGCTCCCGCGGCTGGACCTTCGGCGACAACGTGAAGGCTCGCCAGGGCCGCTGACCCGACGCACTGACGATCACCGGCCCGGACCGTCCCCGGGCCGGTGATCATGTCAGGGGCGGTCCTACTGTCGGGTGGCCAGCTCGGAGCGGACGAGTTCCAGCAATCGCCCCAGCCAGTTGGCGCCGCTCGAGCTCCAGAACCTCGAAGCCCAGTCGTTGTAGAGCAGCCGGGCGTCACCGGTATCCAGCAACGTCGCCGCCATCGCCGGGTGGCGCTCGAACTTGTCCCGCAGCAGCTCGGCCATCGCGCCCAGCCGGGCCGCCGGCCAGCCCGGCCGCCGGGGTGCATCCTCCCCGAGTGTCCGGGCGTCGAGACCACGGCTGGCGGCGGCGATGCGATCGCGCCAATCGGCGTCGTCGGTGGACAGCGCCCAGTAGGCGTGCATGACGCTCGCATACTCCCGGCCGCCGTGTGTCACCGCCGCCGGATAGTCGATCTGCAGGACCTCCAAGCCCGCCGGGTCCGGCCAGCCGTTCGGGTAGACGTGCCCGCCGACGACCAGCGGGACGGTGGTCTCCGGCCCGTCCGCCACCCGCTGCGCCTGGGCTCGGGCGACACCGGCCTCACTGCGGCGGAAATAGTCGAGCGCCCGCTCCCGGGCTTCCGGGGTCACCGTGAGCGTGTGGCCCGGGCGCCGGGCCGGGATCGTCTCGCCCACCTCGGCGAGCAGGATCCTTACCGGAACGTCGTTCTGGTCCATGTCGCCGAGCATGTAGATTCGCCGGTGCTCCGGCACCGCGTGATACAACTCGCGGACGATTTCCAGGTTGGCCCCGGTCGGATTCGCGGCATAGGCCAGAAGCGCGTTCCAGCAGCGCCGGGAGGAGTCCGGCCGATCGTTGAGATCGTCCACCTCGTCGGCGAGTTCGCCGATCACTAGTTCCGGAGTCAGCCACGACTCCAGCGCCGGCACGGTCCCGCGTGCTGTGCCGGTGATGACCAGCGATGCGCCCTCGGGCGGTGTCAATGTCAGCGTGCCGTCATCGAACGCGGCGCGGAGGCCGTCGAGATCCGTCGATCCGAATCGCCAGAGGACGACGCCGTCCGCGAAGACGCCGAGTGTGCTGAGCGTGTAATGATCACCCTTGTTGACAAAGACGAGGCGTTGCCGCCCCTCGATGACGTCGTCGCCGACCGTGCGCGACGTTGAGGTGCTGTCCGGCATGTGGGCGAGCCTAACGACACGTGCTGCCGGATCCGAGTTGTCGCGATGCTGTGGTGGCTCAACATGCGGTACTACAACGGCAGCATGTACGGCTGCTCGGGGGACTCGTACCCGGCCGGCACAGTCCCCGGCCGGCCCGCGCAGATCGGGGCGAGCGGTGGCTTCCTGTCGACGTCGTTGGTCACGCAGGGCTGGCATACCGTGCCCGGCCTCATGGGCCTGATGACCTGGTCGGCGAATTGGGACGGCCACAAGGCCCGTGACCGGGCCGGGTTCAGGGCGGGCCGTGCGCGGCCTGGGCCCGGGTACGTCTGATGCTGTCGATCTCACCGTTGATCGGTAGCCAGTAGAAGGGAATGAACGCCGCGACCGCGATCAGGCCGGCGATCGGGTGGACGACGCACAGGGCGGTTCCGACGGCGATCCAGACGGGGGCCACCCGGAAGCGCCTGCTGATCGCTCGGGCGGTGGCCTCGTCGGTGGTGGACGTCAACAGGCGGTGACCACGCCTGGCGTACCCCCAGATGACGTTGAAGAGGATGGAGGCGGCCCCGTAGACGATGCCGTAGAAGACGAGCGCGGTCCGCGTGCCGGGCCCCTCCTCGAAGGCGCGGGCCAGCACCGACGAGACGAACGGCAGGAACGCGATCACCATCAGGAGCAGGGTGTTCAGGAGTAACAGGAGGCGGTCGGCGGAGCGGATGTGATCGAACATGACGTGGTGGTTCACCCAGATCTGGCCGAGCAGCAGAAAGGTGACGCCGTAGGCCAGGTAGGAAGGCCACAGGTCGAGCAACCCGCGCATGAGGTGTTCGGTGTCCCCGGGCGGCCGGATCTCCAGGACGAGAAGGGTGATGGCGATCGCCGTGACGGCGTCGCTGAAGGCCACCACCCGGCTCGGGTCACGTTCCGCTCCGAACGGCCTTCGGGATCTGGTCGCCCCGTTCGGGGTGGCACCGCGGGACGTCCGGATCCTGCGCATCAGCCTCCCCCACCCGTACCCGACTGCCGACGGAGCGCTGCCGGGAATCCCCGCCGCGCAAGGAGCTAAACCGGCACCCGCACCTCTTCCGGGATCCGACCTCGGTGCCCTGACCGCGCGACCGCATCGGTTGCCAGTCCATTTCCGCGCCGTTACGGTGAGATGCCATCGACGTTTGTCTACAAACGGGGGGCCGTATGTCCACGCCTGTCACTCGCCGTACCGTGCTGGCCGGAGGCGCCGGCGCCGCTCTCGGTCTCACCCTGCCGGGGGCGGCCGCCCAGGCCGACGACCGTCACCACGAGAGCGGCGTGGGCTTCACCCTCGACGCGCGGACGCTCGACGGCGGTGAGCAGGTCACCTCGGTCACCCTCGACACCCGTCGGCTCGGCCCGATCGACCCGGCGGGGCTCACCCCCGGCACCTTCACCGTGCACGCCAGGGCCACCAGCCCACTCCCGATCGCCCCCGGCGATCTGATCTTCAGCGAGTACGACCTGGACCGCACGGTGACCGCGACCCGACTCGACCGGCACGGCAACATCGTGCTGGAACTGAGCCACGCCGAGGGCCAACCCGGCGGCGGCACTCTCGGCTACATCCTGAGCAAGGGCCGCAACGTCCGGCTGAACCTCGTGTACACCATCACGCAGAACGCACCGCTCGCGCGCCGCCACGGCGCCCCGCTCACCATCACGCGCTTCGTACAGGGCCGGCTGTCGAACCCCGAGGTGGACGCCTTCACCCACCATGTCTCGGGGTCGGGCCTCAAGTACCGGCTGTACTCCCCGCAGCGGGCCCGCCACCACGGTCGACGGCCCCTGATCCTCTGGCTGCACGGTGCCGGCGAGGGCGCCTCCCTCCCCGACGGCTACTACGACAACGAGACCACGCTGCGCGCCAACCGCGGCGCGCTGGGTTTCGCCACCCCGGAGGCACAGCGGGTCTTCTCCGGCGCGTACGTCGTGGCTCCGCAGAGCACCTCCTACTGGATGGAGGACGGTCCCCGGTTCGCACCGCTGATCCGCGAGATCGTCCAGGATCTCGTCCGTCGCGAACGCGTCGACCCCGACCGGATCCACGTGGTCGGTTGCAGCAACGGCGGCTACATGTCCCTGAAGATGACCGTCACGTATCCCGACCTGTTCGCCGCATCGGTGCCGATCTGCGGCGTCGTCGAGCCGCTGCGCGGGGAGGGCCCGCCGCTCGTCACGGATGCGGAGCTGGCGGCGATCCGGACGCCGACCTGGCTGGTCACCTCGCTCGACGACGACACCGTGCCGCCCGAGACCAACACCATCCACGCCCACGATCTCATCCGCGGCTCACTGGTCACCCTGTACGACCACGTCGTCTGGAACGGCTACCAGTTCCCCGGTCACTGGTCCTGGATCTACGTGGCCCGCAACGACCCCAGCCACCACGGCACCCACATCTGGCAGTGGATGGCCCGCCAACGCCGATGACCTGCCAATGAAGGTGGGCGGTCAGCCCACCTGAACACCTGCGCGGTACACGGCGAGCGGATGGCGCAGCAACCTGATGTCGCTCGTCGGATCGCCGTCGACGATCAACAGGTCGGCCTCGAAGCCGGGCCGAACCCGGCCCCTGGAGCCGCCCACGCCACACACCTGCGCTCCGACCACGGTGGCCGCGGTGAGGGCGGCGGTGGCCGGAATGCCGCAGGCCACGTACTCGACGAGTGTCTCCGGCAGGATCCCGTGCGGTTTCGCGGGACCGAGGCCGGCGTCCGAACCGGCCACCAGACGGACGCCGGCCCCGTACAGGGTGGCAGCGCCGGCACGGAGCGCGGCGGCGCTCAGCCCGGCCCGCTCCGCCATCGCCACCACCTCCGGCGGCGTGACCACGGCCGGATCGGTGCCGAGCGTGGCGCACACCGCTGGTCCGGACGCGGCCAGGCGGTCCGCGAGTTCGTCGGGTACGCGGGCCCCGGCCGCGGTCACGCAGGTGCAGTGCTCGATGCCGTCCGCGCCGACGCGCAGCGCCTGCTCGACCGCGCGGAGAGCGTGCGCGTGCGCGGTCACCGGCAGGTCCAGGTCGTGCGCCTGCTCGACGGCGGCGGTCATCTCCTGGTCGGTGAACTGCAGCGCTCCGGTGTCCGTGCCGGGGGTGAAGACCCCGCCGCTGGCCATTATCTTGATCAGGTCCGCGCCGGCTGCCGCCCGCAGCCGCACGGCCTCCCGCACACCGTCCACACCGCTCGCCTCGCCCCCCAGCGCCCAGCAGTGTCCGCCGATGCTGGTGATGGGCGTGCCCGACCCCACCACCGTCGGCAGGTCGTCGCGTACTCCCCGAGCCCGCCATCGGAGCACCGCGTCGCGTCGGTCGCCCAGGTCCCGTACCGTCGTGACGCCCGCCGCCGCGTGCGCGCGCAACGACGCCTCGATGACCGGGTCGAGATCTGCCTCGGCGCGTTCGGCGAGTCGGCCGAGCGCGTCAGGCCCGGCGTCGGCGCACAGGTGTACGTGCGCGTCGACCAGACCGGGCAGCAGTGTGCCGTCCGGCGCCTCACGCACCGGCCAGCCCTCCGGCGCGTCGAGCCGCCCCCGGCGCACGTCGGCGATGCGCCCGCCCTCGATGAGGACCAGCACGCCACCATCCACGAGCCGCTCGCCGTCGAACATCCGCGCCGCCCGGACAGCCTGCTTCGTCATCGTCACCCCGTCCCCGCCACGCCTCGTCTCCTCCGGCGAACCGCCGGCCGTGACCCGACCATCGCATCCGGGGCGGGTGTCCAGCCTCCCTCGGCAGGGTGATCCCTCCTCCCTCCGTCGAGGTGGTCACGGATCGGCGCGGGTCGTTGTCCACACAGGACGCGCGGTCCGGCCTGCCGAATCACCGCAGCGCTTCCCCGGGCGCTCAAATTCTGCGACCCGCTGCTCCCAGTAACGGCGATATCACCTGTAAGGTCATCGCGTCCCGTCCCTGACCTATCGCCTTAAACCTGGGGAGGTTCAGTTATGGTCACGCCTTCGGTGACCCCCCTGACGGTGTCCGCCGAGCGGGGACTGGCACGTAAAACTCTGCGGACGAGCTCTCTGGTGACGTTCGGCGCGACCGCGTCGTCTCCCATGGCCGTTCTCGTCGGCGGTATCGTCGCCACCTACGCGGCGACCGGCAATACCGGTGTGGCCTCCAGTTTCCTGCTCCTGACGGTCGTGATGCTCCTGTGGGCACCGGGGTACATCGCGATCGCCCGGTACGTGCAGCCGAGTGGAATCTTCTACACCGCCCTCGCCGCCGGCCTTTCCCGGCTCGTCGGGGTCGCGGGCGCGCCGGTCGTGCTACTGGCCTACAACACCATTCAGATATCGCTGTACGGGCTGCTCGGTTCGGTGATCAGCGGTCTGGTCGGCGGACCGTGGTGGGTCGGCGCGCTCCTGGCGTGGGCCATCGTCGCGGCCTTCGGTCTGCAACGCACCGGCGTCAGCACCGCCATGTTCGGGACCATCCTGATCGTCGAGGTCACGTTGCTGCTGGTGTTCGTGCTGGTCGGCCTGGCCCACCCGGCGGGCGGTCAGCTGACGTTCGCGGCGTTGAACCCGACGCAGCTGTTCGACGCCGGTGTGGTGGCCGGACTCGCGGTGCTTCCCCTCGGCTTCGCCGCGTTCTTCGGCACCGAGACCATCGCCGCGTACGGCGCGGAGGCGCGGTCCGCCCGGGCGGTGTCGCGCAGCATCATCTACGTGATCGTGGGCCTGGGCCTGCTCTACGCGCTGTGCGCCTGGGCGATGGTGGCGACGGTGGGCGCCGACCGGGTCGTCGACCTGGCCCGCGACCCGGCGGCGCCGCTGCCGTTCGAGGTCTTCTCGGGCTCCCGCGCCGGTAGCGCCGGCGTGCTGTTGGTGGCGCTGGGCGGCCTGCTGCTGGTCAGCAGCGTCCTCGCGGCGATGATCAGCTTCCACAACAGCGTGGCGAGATACCTGTTCGCCCTCGGCAAGGACCGGCTGTTGCCCGCTCGTCTGGCCACCATCCGCGAGGGCGGGTCCGGTGCGCCGCTGGGTGGCTCGATCACCCAGTCGATCACCGCACTGGCCGTCATCCTGCTGTTCGTGGTGAGCGGCGCCGAGGCGCTGACCATGTTCACCTGGCTGAGCAACATCGCGGCAGTCAGTCTGATGCTGTTGATGACGGTGAGTTCACTCGCCACCGTCCGCTACTTCGCCCGTGGCGGCGGACGCAGCGAGTCGCTGTGGGCGCGGGCGATCGCTCCCACGCTCGGTGGTATCGCGATCGCGGTGATCCTGCTGGTCACGCTCGTCAACATCAGCGCCGCGCTGGGCACGCCGCCCGGTTCCCACACCGCCTGGCTGGTGCCCGGGACGGTCGGTGTCTTCGTCCTCATCGGCGTGCTGTGGGCGATCAGCGTCAAGGCCCGCCGGCCGGACCTGCTCACCGGCATCGGCGAGCGGGAGACGAACCCGACGCGGCAGGTCGACGAGGACCTGGGTCACCTCACGCTCTGAGCCGCAACCGCGGATCGAGGCAGGCGGCGCCGCCGAAGCGGTGCCGCCTGCCTCTCGCGTTCGCTACTTCGTCGCGCCCCTGGTCGGGCTGATCCGCTGCGCGCCAAGGTGCACCAGCGTCGCCAACTGGGCGATCCCCGTCCAGATCGGAGCGTCGCCCGAGTAGCTCTGCAACGGTCGCCACGACTCGTAGAGCGGCGTCGTGGACTGGATCAGCGGCCTCTCCCACGGATCGGTGGGCCGGTCGACGACGATCCGCGTCTCTTCGGGATCCATCAACTGGATGTAGTAGCGGCCGGGAATACGGTCCTCGCCCTCCACCCGGCGCATCGTCTGCTCCCAGTTGCCCAGCGGACCGTCGAGCGAGCTGACCGCGAGCCCGATGAACGTCGACTCGGCGGTGATGCGCTCGTCGACACGGTTGCACATCTGCGGGGGCTGACGCGGATCCAGGCCCCCGTTGTCGAGGTAGTGCCGCGCCGTCTGCGCGAGGTCGTACAGCAGCCGGGGCAGGTGTGACACGTCCTCGCCGGCCTTGTCGAGGCGCGTCGCCGCGCCCACCTCGAAGACCGAGCGATCCGGTGTGGAGCCGATGACCGGAACCGCGTAGAGGAAGGCGAACCCGTAGGGGCACAACGGGTTGCGTCGACGCTGCGCCCACGCGTGCCGGCCGTGCATGGTGTTCATCAACCCGACCCGGCTCAACGCGGAGGATCGCAGCGACGCCCAGATCCGCCGGGTCTCCGGATCGCTGATCGGGGGTGCGGCCGGCGACTCCCGGGTGGTCGGCGACGGGTCGACCGGCGGCGGCGCGTACGCGGACGGCGCGGGCTGCCAGGGAACCGGTGGCTGCTGCTCGACCGCGGGCGACGGCATCGCGGTCGTGGGCGCCACCCAACCGTGGCGTCCGACCGCCGGCGCCGGCTCTGGAGGGAGGGCCGACTGGCTGCCCGAGTGCTGGTCCCAGGGGACCGCCGTCGTCCTCCCGGCACTCGCCGCCGCTCTCCAATCGTCGGCGTTCCTCTCAAAAGGACCCGAGCGGGTTCCTGGCCTGTCGTACGCCACGGTGTTAGTCCCTCCAAAGACGTCGCCACAGCCTCTCATCGCACACACACCGCGATCAACCATGCACCGCCAGTCGGCTTGATCGCGATTCGGAGACGGTTGCCTGGACGTCGGCGTCATGGTCCACTCTTCGCTGAGTCGCCTATCAACGGAGAGCCCGTGACCTCCCCCACCAGCGTTCCCGACGACCTTTCCCTCACCGCTGAGATCGAGCAGTTACGAGCCGCTCTGTCAGCCCGCAGGTCGATCGGCTTCCCGGCCGCAGTGGATATCGACTATGGACCCGTGACCTCGCTGTTCGGACTATTGATCAATAATGTCGGGGACCCGGAGACCGACCCCGACACCGGTCACACGAAGGCCTACGAGCGCAAGGTCATCGACTGGCACGCCACCCTTTTCGGCGCCCCCGCCGACGATCGGTGGGGATATCTGACCAGTGGTGGCACGGAGGCCAACCAGGCGGCCATCCTGTTGGCCCGTGACCGGTTCGCGGGCGCGAAACCCGTGCTCTACTACAGCCAGGCGACCCATGACTGGGTTCGCAAGACCGCAAGCATGCTGAACCTCCCCGAGGTCGTCATCCGGACCGACGTCACCGGTGAGATCGACTACGACGATCTGGGCGGCGAGTTGGCCCGGCGCAGGGACCGACCCGCCATCGTCGTCGCCAACGCCGGCACGACCGTGACCGAGGCGGTGGACGACCCGGCCCGAGTGCGCCGCGCCCTGTCCGAGCTGGCGATCCGCAACGCTCACCTGCACGTCGACGGAGCGCTCGCCGGTGTGCCGTTGGCCCTGCTGCCGGACCGGCCGGTGGCCATCGACCTCGGCGGCGTGGTCGACTCCGTGGCGATCTCCTGCCACAAGTTCTACGGCACCACCGTTCCCGGCGGCCTGGTGGTGACCCGCCGGTCGCTGCAACGGGCGGCGCGGCGGATCTCCTACACCGCCACGACCGACAGCACCATCAGCGGCTCCCGCTGCGGCCAGCTCGCCGTCCAGATGTGGTACGCGCTACGACTGCTCGGCGAGGACGGGCACCGTGAACGCGCCGAGCGCGCCCGCGAGACGGCCCGCTTCGCCCACTCCCTGCTGGCCAGCGTCGGTTGGCCCGCCTGGCGCAACGTCCACGCCTTCACGGTGTACTTCACCACGCCACCACCGCCGATCTCCCGCCGCTACGGCTTGTCCAACGCCGACGGCGGCATCAGTCACCTGATCTGCATGCCGGGCGTCACCCGCCAACAGATCGAGGCGCTCGCGGCCGACATCGCGACCGTCCGAGGCACCGAGCAGCCCAGCCCGAGCCGCGGCGTACGGCGACTCGTGCCGGTCGCGCACCTGCCCCTGGCCGCGGACCGGCCCTGACCAGCCGCCACTGCCCACATCGGACGCTGGATATCGCGTGTGGAGCGTCGAGACGTCCGGGGCGACGGCCTACCCCTGAGTGGGGCCGTCGCCCACGGTGGCGGCGCGCATCTCCTTGAGGACGAACCTGGCGGCCTTCTCCACCACGTCGACGCCGGCCTCCTGGCTGGCGTGATGGTCGGAGAGCACGGCGATCAGCCAGTCGTGACGGGCCTCGACGATCCGTCCGATGCTGTTGACGAGCCAACGACCGCCGTCGACGTCCGCGGTGTCCCAGCCGTTCTTGACGTACACCGAGGTATTGCCCGGCTCCCGCGCGGCGGTGACGCCCCATCGCTGCTCGGGGATCACCTTCTTCATCAGGCCCATGACGAAGGTCCGGTCCTGCGGCGTCAGCGGTCCCTTCGACGACGTCAGCGCCGTCAGCAGACGGAGCTGGTCGGCGGCGGTGGTCGTGGTCGTCCCCCAGTGCTTGCTCGGTCTGGTCTCGCGCAGACCGAGCGTGCGGTTCGCGGCGGTGAGGCCACGGGAGCCGTCGATCTTCTGCCAGAGGGCAACCGCCGCGTCGTTGTCACTGGAGACGATCATGGCTTCGGCCAACCGTCTGGTCTCCGGCCCCAGGGCCTTGCCGGGCGGTGTCTGACGCAACAGAAGCGCCGCGAGGATGTTCACCTTGACGATGCTGGCGGTCTCGAAGCGTGTGGTGCCCGCCGTCACCGCGGCCGTACCCTGTCGATCCAGAGCCGCGACCGCGAGATGGCCGTCGTACTTGTCGACGTAGGCCTCGATACGGGCCCTCGCCGGTTTCATCCGGTCGACGGCCGGCGTCGTCGGCGCCGGACTGGCAGGCGAACGACCGGGTGACGCGTCAGCACCGTGACCGTCGTGAGCGCGCGTCGTGCCGTAGGCGGCCGTCGCGACGCCGGCGAGAGACACGGTGACCGCGGAGACGACCCAGCGGCGTGGCAGCTTCCGACCTCCCCGCTCAGCCAAGACGGGCCACCGCCTTCGCCGCGATCGAATCCACCGCAGCCTGGTTGCCCAGGTCGGGCAGGCTGATCGTCGAGACCGTCTCGTCCCGTTTCACCATCACGAAGTACCTAGCGGTAGTTGGGGTGTCGGCATGTGCGATGCGACCTCGGACGAGCAGACCGGCACCGCCCAGGTAGTGCGGGTCGACGATGTCGAACGAGACCCGCGATCCGTTGACCAGGTAGCTCGCGCATCGCTGGAGGACCTGCCGGACGTCGTCGACGTTCCGCTCGGCCCATCCGGGTTCGTACGTCTCCACGATGTGGTGGGCCGGCGACGAGCCGTCCGGCAGCCGGTAGTAGCGCTCCACGGCAGCCCGCCGGTGGGACTTCGCGGTGTAGTCGCTGCTCCGGTAGTCGGGGCAGTCGTCCTGCTCCCACGGCCAGGGCGGCAGACCGGTCCGCGCGTCGTCCGCACGCCAACCCGCACCCAGGTCGCCCGCTCCCAACAGCATGCTCAGGCCACTCCGTTCGACGTTCACGGTCGGTGGCTCCTCGGGGCCGTCACCCGGCCCCCACCGCTGACACCCCGCGACCTGCACCACCAACGCCGACAGGACCAGCGGCACGACCAGGGCGGGCGCTCGGCCCCTGCCGCGAACCGGGCCCCGGCGGGTCCTGCTGCTCGACACGGACACCGAACCTCCCACAATCAGATGACTGCCACCGCCGCAGATCGCACTGTCGCCGGGCCTTCGCGGTGGCACCCTCGGCACCGCCACCGGACAGGCACGGCCGATCAATGCCGCTCCTCGGCGAACAGCTCGGAACGGGTGTCGCCGAGCAGATCGCGCAGCCGGCTGAGCGAGCGCATGCTCTGGCTCTTCACGACGGCCGTGGAGACGCCCACGACCTCGGCGGTCGTCTCCACGCTCAGGTCGTCCCAGTAGCGCAGGACGATGATCGCCCGATCGCGCAGTGGCAGGGTGGCGACCGCGTCGAGCAACGTCATGCGCAGCTCGGCCGGATGCTCCTCGCCCTGGTCCGGCGGCGTCGACATCGCCAACTCGGTGCTGGAGCGCCGCCGCTGCTGATCGATCACGCAGCGCAGCAGCACCTTGCGGGCGTACGCGTAGGGGTCGTCGGCCCGTCGGACCCGCCCCCAGTTCGCGTACATCTTCGCCAGCGCGGTCTGGGTGAGGTCCTGGGCGAGATGCCAGTCGCGGCACATCAGGAACGCGGCGTCGCGCAGGCGGCCCACGGACGCCTGCGCGAATTCCACGAATTCTTCGTCAGCCATTCGACCTGACCAGGGTCGGGAACCTCTTGGCGCCCATCTTGACGACATCGGCCGGCAGTCTCGTCCCCCAGGTCGGGTTCGCGGCGATCGCGATCGCCTCGTCCACGGAGAGAACGGCCGGCGCGGGCGACATTTCCTTTCCTGACCAGGCCAGACAGGTGGAGATCAGGATGTCGATCTGGAGGCCGTCCCGGTGGTAAACCGTGATCATCTTGTCCTGCACGCAGTTGCCGGGCACCTCGGTCAGCTCCACCGTCCCCGGGATCGGATCGCCGCCGAGGCGGTCCCGGTAGATGGAGAGCCGCACCATGCCGGGCCCGTCGCCCCGATCCAGATAGATCTGGACGTACGGCATGCCGGGGCCCGCCCCGCTGCTCTCCAAGCTCGCCTGACCGCTCGTCTCCCCCTTGGGCAGCAGCCGCGTCAACAGCTCCAGGGCGCCCTGCGGTGTGGTCGTCATGAGATCACCGTCCGGCCCGGCCCCGATCCGCACGTTGTCGATCACCGTGGTGGTGGGAGTCGGCGACGTGGCCACCCCCGGCGCCTCGGCCGCGCCCCCCTCGGATCTGCCGCCCGGGGTGCTGTCGGGGGTCACCGCCGGGGACGGCGTCGGGCTGCCGACCGAACCACCCGGTGAACCGATGTCCCACGTCTCGGACTGACCGGCCCGATCGGCGCCGTCGATGCGAGGCGTTATGACCAGGCCGATCACGAGCAGTACCGCCAACGCTGATCCGCCCGCGCCGAACTGCGCCAGCCGACGCCGACGGCGGAGTCGTCGACCCTGCACCATCGACTGCTGAACCAGGTCACCCAGCGGCGGGGCGACGTGTCGGGCCAGTTCGTCCCTGAAGCGCCCACGTACGTCCCCCACGTCCCTTACCCCTCCTTGGCCGACCGCCGGCCGTGACCATCCGTCACCTAACAGACGGGCCGACGGGCCATTTGGGTCGCGTTTTTCCGGCACCAATTTCGATTGCGAGCAGTGAGTTCGGTCGCACTTCCAGCACGTGGTCAGACAATTCCGGAGAGTTATGTTGTGTTGCGAATCCCCGAGGAATGACCGAGCGCCCGGGAAGACCGACGACGAATTCCTCGCCGAAAAGTCCCGCGACGATTACCGAGCGCAACGACGCTACTTCCGAGCCGGCCGACGCCACGAGCGCGGGGGTTGACATTGCCGCATGCCATGTCTCATCGTATTGAGACAAGGCTTGCGACGTATGGGGGTGTGTCATGCGCGAGGCGGATCACGCGGAAGCCGGACGGTGGCTGAGCCGGCACGGCCTGACCGACGTCGAGCCCACGCCCCTGCTCGCGACGCGACTGGCGGTACGACGGCACGCGAAGCTCGCCGACAGCGTCCTGCTGGCCGCGTTCCTGATCGGCGCCGCACTGACACACGTCCTGGGCCGACTCGGCGACGACACGTTCTCCTGGCCGCCGCTGCTGGTGCTCGCGGCGCTGGTGGTCGGTCTGCTGACCGGGCAGTGGCTGCTCGGCTGGTGGGTACGGCGCGTCGACCGGACGGCCGGCGCGCGCCTGTCCCGGCGGGTGGCCCATCCGGTCGAGCTCGGCTGGCCGCTGGTCCTCGGTCGGCCGCACGCCGCCTTCGCGGTCGCCACGTTCAGCGGCGCGGTGCTCCTCGCCGTGAGCGTGCTGCCCGTGCCGGACCCGGGGCTGCGGTACGGAGCGGCCGTCGTGCTGATCGGCCTCACCGGCGTCGGCGCCGGCATCGTCATGCAGCTACGCCAGATCCTGACGACCCCGGCCGTGGCCGAGGACGAGGCGTCGCTCACCGCCGATGTCGTCATGCGTGTTGAGGACGCCCGCCACCTCGTCACACCGAGCCTCGTGTGGTCGCTGCCGGCCATCTTCCTGTACGGGGAATCGGTCGGCTGGTGGAACGCCGTCTCGATAGCGCTCGTGCTGGCTGGCGTCTGCGCGCTCGGGCTCATCGAGGGCCGAACCACGGACGTCGGGACGACGGCGCGGCGCGCCCTGGCGGTCCGATGATCGTCATCGACGCGGCCTCGCCGACGCCGCCGTACGAGCAGCTCCGGGCGCAACTCGCGAGGCAGATCCAGGACCGCACGCTCGCCGTGGGCACGAGGCTGCCGACGATCCGCCGGCTCGCGGCCGACCTGGGCCTCGCCGTGAACACGGTCTTGCGGGCGTACCGGGAGCTGGAGGAGGCCGGGCTCATCGAGACCCGCGGGCGGGCCGGTTCGTTCGTCTCGACCGGCGGTGAGCAGTCCCTTGAACAGGCCCGCCGGGCGGCCCACGACTACGCGGCCGTCATCGCCCGCGTCGGCATCGACGCCACCGAGGCGATCCGGATCGTCAAGGCGGCGCTGGGCCAGGTCTCGACGCCCTGACCGTCCCCGGCTCCGACCGGGCGCGCCGGCGCCGACGGGCGGCGGTGCGCCGGGCCGCTGCCGACGGTCAGCCCTCGACAGGCGGCCTGCTGTGCACCACCAGCTCGCCGATCTCCAACCGGCCGACGCGCAGCTCCCGCACCACCGCCCGGCGGACTGCCAGCCGCCCGATCACCAATGCTCCGACGGCCACGGCGCCGACAGCCAGCGCCCCCAGCGCCAGGGCACCGAGCGACGCCGCCCCCGCGGCCCGTGCGCCGGTGGCCACCGCGCCCGTCGCCACCGCGCCGTCGACGCGCGTCCCGGTCAACCGCCTCAACCGAACCTCTCGCTTCATGGCGCCATTGTCCGCGTACCTCCGCCGTCGGTTACCCGGCACCCCTGCGTAGGCCCCGGAGGGGTCGGCGGGCGATCCACCGCCCCCTCCGGGTCGGGTCACCGCCCGTACAGCTCGAACTCGTGGAGCGAGAATCCGTACGAGGTGGCCCGCTTGACGCCGTACACCCGCACGTAGCGGGCCGTGACCGGGGCGAAGGTGGCGTTGTCGACGCCGCCGTTGCCGGTCGTGGTGGCGAACACCGGCGTCCAGGAGCTGCCGTCGCCGGAGACCTCGATCCGGTACGAGGTGCCGTAGGCCGACTCCCAGCGCAGCACCGCCCGGCTGACGGTGCGGGCCGCGCCGAGATCGACGCGGAGCCACTGGTTGTCGTTGTAGCTGCTGGCCCACCGGCTGCTCAGGTTGCCGTCGACGGCCTTGTCCGGGGTGTAGCTGGTCAGGAACTGGGTGCTCGACGCGGTCGCCGGGCGACCCTGGGCCAGGTTGGTGACGTCGTCACCCCGGCGCGCCGGGAACGAGACGACCTGCTGGTAGGTGGGACGGTTCTGCCAGGCGATCGCCGGGTGGGTGATGCCGCCGAGCCCGGAGTGGACGATCGAGTCCGCGCACCACTGGTCACCCGCTCCGCAGGACTTGTCGCCCGGATAGACCGTGGTGGCCGGCAGCGAGGCGGCCTGGCCGAGCGTGTCGAGCAGGGACTGCCGGCACGCGCCGAGGTTGCCGTTGCCGCAGTACGCGCGGCCCAGCCCGCCGGCGACGGAGTCGCCGAGCACGGTACGCAGGTCCTTGTCGACGTAGCCCCACCAGCCGTGCTGGAACGACGAGCCCTTGTGCGCCTGACCCTGCGGGGCCCAGCTCGCCGTACCGTCACGCCCGCCGTTCTGGCCGCCCGACGGCGCCTCGTTGACCTCGATGGCGTCCACCAGCGCGGCGTAGAGGTCCGGCCCGAGGCCCGGACGGAACTCGGCCGAGGCCAGCAGCGGCCACCAGGCGTCGAAGATCCGGATGGCGTCGGCGTGCTGGTAGACCTTGGAGCCGGGGGCCGTCTCCACCCGGCGGGCGCCGGCCTGCTGCCAGGCGCGCAGCTTGCCCACCGCGTCGGCCAGCGCCGGGTCGGTGACCGGCGAGCTGTCCAGCACCCGCAACAGCTCGCCGAGGACCTGCTGGCCGCGCAGGTCGGTCACCGCCGCGTCCGCCATGATCTTGACGACGTCGGCGCGGCCGAGCTTGCGCTGGGCGATCGCCGCCCGCACCGGGCCGTCGAGCAACTGACCCCGGTGTACGGAGCCGAAGCTGAAGTTGCCGTCCGCCGCCCCGAAGTCCCGCGCCTGCTTGTTGTTCCAGCTCACGTAGTAGTCCTGGTTGACCGACTGCGGGTGGGCCGAGGCTGGCGTGTACGTGGCGTCGTTGGTGTCGGGGTTCCAGCCGGCCCACTCGTACGCCGGCTCGGCCTTCGCCGGAAGGTTCGGGTCGGTGACGGACGACCGGACCGGGTTCGAGCCGGAGTTGAAGTACGCCGCCTCGGTCGAGTTGACGTAGAACCAGTTGAACGCGTACCCGACACTGGCGGCGGAGCCCTGGAAGGCCGCCGCGCTGCCCATCGCCGCCGGGTCGTTGAAGGCCTGGAAACCGATCGCCGAGTCGGCCTCGTGCCGATAGGTGGAGCGCAGCTTGGTGAACGCGGTCGGCTGCCCGTTCACCAGTCCCCGGTAGGAGACCAACCCATACTTGGTACGCAGCGCGCGCAGCGTGTACGAGCCGGCGGGGGTGGAGTCGGCCAGCGTGGGCGACCAGGAGTTGCGCTGCTCCAGGGCCTCCATGGCGAGGCACTGCCCGTGGTAGAGGTAGCGGTTGGACCGCAGCGTCGGCGCGGTGCCGTCGGTGGTGCACAGCGGCACCGCGTACGTGTCGGTGAGGTCCTGCGAGGCGGAGGTGGCGCTCCAGGCGTAGTCCTGGCCGCGACCGAGCAGCACGTAGAGGTTCAGCCCGGCGAAGGCGGCCCCTCGCGCGCTGATGCCCGGCCCCTGCAACTCCTGGAGCATGAGCAGTTGCGGCGCGAAGTAGCCGGTCTGCGGCCCGAACACGGCGACCGGATTACCGGTGGTGGTGTGCCGCCCGGAGACCACGACCGCGTTGGACATGCCGTGTGCGCGCAGGTTCGCCAGCCCGCCGATCAACTCCTTGGTGGCGGTGCTCGCGCCGGTACGGGAGGCGGCTCCGCCGCTGGCGTCGTGGGCGAGCGGCTCGGCGACCACGGTCCCGGCGTCGGGGAGCACCGCGCTGGTCGCGCCCGGAGGCGTTCCCCCGTACGGGAAGCTCTGCCCGTCGTGCAGGGTGAGCACGGTCTCCGGGTCGTTCTGCGATCGGAACGCCGCCCACACCTTGTCGCCCTCGGTCGCGCCGTACCTGGCCCGGGCGGCCACCCGGACCAGGGCCGACTGGATCTCGCTGCCACCGCCCCCGCCGAAGAGGCCACCGATCACGCCGGCGGTGGCGATCAGGTCGGTCATGGTGAAGTGCTTCGGCTTACCGGCGCCGGCGAGCACGTACTCGCCCGGGTAGTTGTCGTCGGCGATCGACTTGTCGATGTAGGCGTTGATGCCGGCGATGTAGTCGACCACGTCGGTGTAGAGCTGCTGACCTCTCGTGCCCTTGGTGCGCAGCGCGTCGACCTGGGCCTGGAGGTCCGCCTCGGTGTAGGGCGAGTTGGCCCAGACGCTCTGCTCCAGCTCCCGGTTGCCGGGCGCACCGCCGGCGAACGAGCTGACGTTGCCCCGGCCGACGTGCCGCAGCAGGTCCATCACCCAGAGCCGGTCCTGCGCCCCGGCGTAGCCGGCGCCGAACATCGTGCCGCCGCGGGTGGTGCCGGTGACGTGCGGGACGCCGGTGGCCTTGTCCCGCACGATGGTGACGTCCGAGCGCGGCGAGACGGTGCTCTCGACCTGCGCGGCCGGTACGCCGAACGAGGCGTCGTTGTAGAAGTGGGCGATCTGCTCGTCGGTCAGCCCGGCGTAGTTGTAGACCAGGTTCGCGTACTCGTCGAGCTGGTCGCTGGAGTGCGCGGGGCGGGTGCCGAGCGCCTGGTGCGCCAGGATGGCGACGAGCGTCGCGTTGCCGTTCTGTCCGGGGGGCAGGATGTCGGAGCACTGGCCGAGGCAGTAGTCGTTGGCGGCGAACGTGGTGGCGGCCAGCGCCGGTGACGGCGGGGTCACCGTCAGGACGCTCGCGGTGAGGGTGGCGGCGGTGAACGCCGCGAGCCGGGTGCGGAGTGCGGGACGGGGCATGGCGATCCTCCGGGGACGCGGAGTCGGGCCGAACGGTGCGCCCGGCTTCCGGTGCCGACGTCTCGCCCTCCGTGCCCGGGCGCTCCACCCGGAGGTGAGAATGACTCACATCGATACCGGGCAATGATCGACGCTGAACCGTCGTTAGGGACACCCGTCGTTCACCAGGTGCCAATGCCGACTTTTCGCCTCGACGCGTCGCCGGCTCCGCCGGCCGCGCCGAACAGGCCCTGATCGAGGCGGGGGCCAGTCGCGCGCTCTGCGGGCTAGGCGCGGGCGATGAGCGCTTCGATCCCGTCGAGGAGCAGATTGAGCCCGAAGGTGAAGTCGGCGTCGTCGATCCACTGCTCGGCGGCCCCGAAGGCGTTGGCGCGTACGGCTGCGGTCAGTGCCGGGTAGCCGTCCGGGTCGAGAACCTGGCCGAGGATCTCGCCGTATTCGGCCAGCCCGGCGATGGAGTCGTCATCGGTTGCGGGGTTCGCGTTCATCGCGTGGGCCAGGGCCGCCTGCTGCGCGGCGTAGCCGGTGAGGACGGTCGCGATGGTGATCCGCTCGCCATGGCTGAGCCCGGTGCCGGCCAGCGTGGCGAGCGCGCGGTCCAGCCAGCGCAGCGAGCGCGGCCCGGCGGGCGGGGTGCGCTGGTCGAGCGCCAGCAGCCAGGGACGGGCGAGCAGGAAGTCCCGGTTGGCCCTGGTCCAGTCGGTCAGGTAGTCGCGCCAGGCACGCCCACCGAGCGGGGGCGGCTCGGGGGTGGCGGCGTCGGCCATCATGACCAGCAGCTCGTCCTTGCTGCCGACGTAGCGGTACAGGGACATCGTCGCCACCCCGAGCTGAGTCGCGACGCTGCTCATCGTCACCCCCACCAGGCCCTCACGGTCGGCGATCCGAATTGCGGCGTCGACGATCCCGCCCAGTTCGAGGCTGGGCCGGGGACCGTGCCGGGAGTTGGTCTCCCGCCCCCACATCCGGGCCACCACCGCCGGAAGCCGCCGTTCCGCCACGTTCGATTCCCCTCGCTCTCCACCCCTGGGTCTTGCCTGCACTCTAGATCTAGGTAACTCTGTACCTAGTACTCTGTATGACGTACACAGATGGGAGTGTCATGACCCCACCGACTCCGGACGGACGTCTCCACGACGTCGACGCGGTACGAGGGTTCGCCCTGCTCGGGATATTCGTCGTCAACGTCACCTTCATGGCCTCGGGCTATCCGGGGAACCTGGTGACGGACCCCGACTTCGGCGCGGGGCTCGACGACGCCGTCCGCGCGTTCTCCTCGGTCTTCGTCGACATGAAGTTCTACGTGCTGTTCTCGTTCCTCTTCGGATACAGCTTCACCCTCCAGATGGCGGCGGCGAGCCGGGCCGGCGCCGCGTTCCCGGCGCGCATGGTGCGCCGGATCGGTGGCCTCTTCGTCCTCGGCGCCCTGCACACCGTCTTCCTGTACGGCGGCGACGTGCTCACCACGTACGCGGTGGCGTGCCTCGCGCTGCTCCTGCTGCGCAAGGTGGCCGACCGTACGGCCCTGCGGATCGCGGCGGCGTTGTACACGCTCGTGCTGGCCAGCCTGGTCGCCAGCGCGCTCCTCGTGGACCGCTCGACGTTCCTGCCCAGCGAGGCCGATGCGCTCGCCAACGGCGAAGAGGCGACCCAGGCCCTGCTCGGCGGCTGGACGGCGAACATCGGCGAGCACCTCGCCGGCCTACCCCTGCTGGTGCTCCAGGCCGTCACCCTGCAGGGCCCGACCGCGCTCGGCCTGTTCCTGCTCGGCATGGTCGCCGGCCGCCGGCAGTGGCTGAACCGGGTCCGCGGCAACGAGCCGGTGCTGCGCCGGATCCAGTGGATCGGGTTCCCGGTCGGACTGCTCGGCGCGGCGGTCTACGCGGCCAGCGGCGGAAACGGCAACACGCTCGGAGTCGCGGCCAGCGTCGCGACGGCGCCGCTGCTGGCCGCCGCCTACGTGGCGACGCTGCTGCGGGTCATGCACCACCCGCGTACGTCGGCGGTCCGGGCGGCACTCGCCCCGGCCGGCCGGATGGCCCTCACCAACTACCTCGCCCAGTCGGCGGTCGGCCTGGTGGCCTTCACCGGCATCGGTCTCGGCCTCGCCGGCACGTTCTCCCCGCTGGCCCTCCTCGCCTTCGCCCTTGCGGTGTTCGCGGCCCAGGTGGGGGCGAGCGCACTCTGGCTCCGACGGTTCCGCTACGGGCCGGTCGAGTGGGCACTGCGCTGGCTCACCAACGCCCGCCGCCCAGCCTTCGTCGACCGAGCCGATCCCGTACACGTTGCCGAGAACGACGCACGGCGGCCCGATCACGCGTCCTCGGCGTAGCGGACGGCGTACCTGTGCAGCGTGACGCCCTCGGCGAAGGCCTTCTGTTCGAGCAGGTCCAGTTCCACCGACCGCTCATGGTCGTCGAACAGCGGCCGGCCCGCGCCGAGGATGACCGGGTGGGTGAAGAGCAGAAGCTCGTCCAGTAGCCCCGCGCGGAGCAGGTGGGTGGCCAGCGTCGCCCCGCCGACGCCGATGTCGCCGTCCTGCTCCTCGCGGTACCGAGCGAGCAGCTCGACGGCGTCACCGTCCGAGCCGATGGTCCGGGTGTCGTACCCGGCCTCGGTGCGCGTGCGGGACACCAGCACCTTCGGCTTCGTCGTCCAGATCTCGCCGTACTCACGCAGGAAGTCGGGCAGCTTCTCGTCGTCCCGCGCGGCCGGCCAGAACCCCTCCATCGTCTCGTAGATCGTGCGTCCCTGGACCATCGACGTCAGCGCCCGTGCCCGGGCGTTGAACTCCCGGTGCAGCGGCTCGCCGATGCGCAGCCAGTTCCCGGCGCCCTCCTCGCCCGGGGCGTGCTCGATCCGGAGATCGAGAGAGACGTTCATCCAGTACACGAAACGGCCCGACACGTACCCTCCCGGTGATCGCGGTCTGCACCCACCTAACCCGACGCCGGCGACTCCTCGGCAGATCCCGCCAGGCGTTTCGCGAAAGCGCGGTACACCGGGGTGCCCGGCAGGCCGTCGCGGATGGCGAACACCACGTGGTCGAACCGGTCGACCACGTGCAGAGCCTCGGCGAACGCGCCGGCGACGGCAGCGGGATCGTTGCGGAACACCCCGCATCCCCAGGCGCCCAGCACGATCGACCGGTGGCCGTGCGCGGCGGCGACCTCCAACACCCGCCGCGCACGCCGGGCAAGCACGGCCGGCACGTCCGAGGCGTGCGCCGGCTGGTTGCGCACGATCGCGCCGAGGTTCGGCGCCGCAGCGGTCAGGAACGACGTCAGGTACGGCTGCGCGAGCAGGCTCCCCCGGTCGTCCCGGAACACCGGCACGAGCGGGGAGTAGATGATGCGGTCGCTGTAGCGCAGATCCTGCTGCTCACGGTGGAACGCGTAGAAATCCGGCACGGCACGGAGACACGGGTAGAGCGCCGACGAGCGAGCGATGCTCTCCTCCTGCGCCTGCGCCCCGTTCAGGAAGCCACCGCCGGGGTTCTTCGCCGACGCGAAAACCAGGCACGCCGCACCGGGCCCGAGCCGGTACGCCGCCTGCAACGTCGACTCGTGTGTCACTTCCACCGTCGCGACGCCGGACGCGGCGTCCCGCACCGCGAGCGCCTCGTCGGGCAGGTGCTGACGAGTGCCGGCGACTGCGGCGCGTACCGCCTCACCGACGAGGACCTCCGCACCGCTGCCGTCGCGGTAGCGTCCCGACTCGGCGATCTCGACGGTCTGCCGGGCGATCTCACGAAGCCGGCCGCTCACCGGTCCACCCGCTGAATCGGAAGATGAAGGGCGCCCACAGCCAGCACGTTAGGCAGGCACAGCAGTCGTCGACAAGCGGATTTCGAGATCATGCTCGACACCCGTGGGACCGGTTCACAGGGGTGACCGGTCGTCGCGCAGCCGGCTGTAGAGCCACCCGTCCCGCCAGGCGCCGGCGCGGAACTCGCAGGCCCGTACGACTCCCTCCAACTGGAAGCCGGCCTTCTCCAGCGACCGCTGCTCGGCGACATTCTCGGCATGGGTGCCGGCCTGGATGCGCTGCGCCGGGGTGTGGCTGAACAGGTAGTCGCAGAGCAACGCCTGTGCCCGCCAACCGATGCCCTGGCCACGCCACTCGGGCAGCAGCACGATGCCGATCTCCCAGTAGGGCGCCCGACCTCCGTACTGACCCTGGAGGTAGCTGACGTAACCCGCCCGCGCGTCGGCCGCCGGCTCGACCTGCACGATCAGGCCACCGGTCCGCTCGCCGAGATAGCCGTCCTCGGCGAAACGACGGGCCGGCGCGGCGGCGTCCCGGAAACCGGCCCAGTCCAGCCCGATCAGCCCGGGTTCGACCGCGAACCGGCGCAACATCTCCAGGTCGTCCTCGGTGACCGGGCGCAGCCGTACGGTCGAGCCGGACGCCTGGTGCACGACGCCGGCCACCGGCGGCTCACCACTGCTCACCCTGACGACCGTAGCGACCGGTCGGCCGGCCCGCTGTCCCGGTAGGGCCGGCCGACCACGTCGCGCGCAGACCCGCCGTCAGCTCGCGAGGTGGCCGGTCGCCTCCAGCAGTGCCCGGGTGAACCGGTTGAGGGCCACATCCCGTAGCTGCGCCGGGGTGAACCAGTCCAGCTCGCAGATCTCGTCCTGGTCCTCAGCGGGTGTCCCGTCGACGATCGCCGCCTCGTAGACGGCGGTGACGTACGCGACCTGGTCCCCGTTGGAGTAGGTCACCTCGTAGTCCGCACCGCCCAGCACGTCCAGCAGGCGAAGCCCGCCGATCTGGACGCCGATCTCCTCCCGGACCTCGCGCACGGCCGCCTGGGCCGGCGATTCACCGATCTCGACCGCGCCGCCCGGCATACCCCACCGGTCCGGACTTCCGGTGTGGCGGACCAGCAGCAGCCGTGCCTGATCGTCGACGAGGATGACCGACACCGACGGCAACTGGATCAGCTGCGGGCCGATCACGGCCCGCAGCCGGGCCAGGTGGGCGGAGATGGCCATCAGGGCGGCCCGAACGGATCTGCCGGCAGGTCGGGCAGGGGCGGAGGGTCGCTCGCCTTGTCCACGACGGTGATCTGCCAGTTCACGAGTACGGGAGCCGCCAGCCGGCTGACCCGCTCAGCGAGAACACCGACGGCGATGACGAGCGACACCGCCAGGGCAACGAGCAGCCACTGCAGCGGTGACACCCGGGGGCCGGAACGCGGAGGCGGCTGCAGGTTCCAACGGAGTGCCCAGCTCGGAGGCCCGATCATAGCCATGACAGCACCTCCTGGGCGACGGTGGCGGCCGACTCGACAACCGCCGGGTCGGCGATGCCGGTCGCCTCGTAGTTGACAAGCACCCCGTAGGTGCCGAGACACACCGAGAAGTGGATGCGCCGGCCGGTCTCGCGGTCACCCGAGAGGTAGTAGAGGGCGCCGTCACCGAGCGCGAACGGCTGGTTCCTTCTGTTCATGGCCGGCTGCAGCCCGCCACGGTCCAGGCAACGCGGACCGCGGCCCTCGTACCGGCCGTATCGGCCGAGGGACACCCACAGGTAGGCGCTCTGGGCCTTCGTCCCGGCCATGCTCTTGACCCGGCAGTAGTTCGAGCGCATGGCCGACTCGTTCTGCTCGGCCGCCTCCGGGGTACCGTGCCCGGGAACGAGACGGTCGTACACCTCCGACCGGATGAGCGGGCAGACCGCCGGAGGCGCAGGCGGATCCACCGTCGCACTCCGCCAGCCCTGCCAACCGCCGACGACCACCGAGAGCAGGACGCAGAGGGCCAGGATGCCTACCCATCGCCACCGTCTCATGTCGGCAGTGTGACCGGACGCCGCAAATGGACCAACGACACGCCGCGAGCGCGGGACTCCGCCGCGCCGCCGCCCTATCGACAACTGACCAAGGATGAGCGCTGTGCCAGCCACTCCCCCGTCGCCAGACGTGCCGATGCACGATGGCCAGCTCACGGTCTCACTCGACGTCGTACGTGAGCTGGTGGACGCGCAGTTCCCCCAGTGGCGGGCCCTGGCTCTCCGGCGCGTCGCCTCGCAGGGAACCGTCAACGCCATCGTCCGTGTCGGGGAGCGTCTGACGGCCCGATTCCCCCTCCAGCCGCTGGAGTTCGACACGGCTCGGGCCTGGCTGGAACGCGAAGCGGAAGCGGCCCGAGAGCTGGTCAGCCGTACCCGATTTCCCACTCCCGAACCCGTCGCGATCGGTCAGCCGGGCGCAGGCTACCCGCTTCCCTGGTCGGTCCAGACATGGATACCCGGAGTCGTCGCCACCGACCAGGACCCCGGAGACTCGATCGCCTTCGCGCACGATCTCGCCGAGTTCGTCGACGGCGTGCGAGCCATCGACACACGCGGCCGCACGTTCAGCGGCCGGGGGCGCGGTGGCGAACTACCAGCACACGACGAGTACCTGGAGGACTGCTTCCGGCGCAGTGCGACGTTGCTGGACGTCCCCCTGCTCCGCCGGTTCTGGGAGGTGATGCGGGAACTGCCGCGGGGCGCGGCCCCGGACACGATGAACCATGGTGATCTCATCCCGGGAAACGTCCTGGTCTCCGACGGGCGGCTGGCCGGGGTCCTCGACGTGGGCGGGCTGGGCGCTGCCGACCCTGCCCTCGACCTCGTCGGCGCCTGGCACCTGCTGGAGCGTGAGCCACGCCAGGCGTTCCGGAAGCGACTCGACTGCGACGATCTCGAGTGGGAGCGCGGTAGGGCGTGGGCCTTCCAGCAGGCAATGGGACTGGTGTGGTACTACCACCGGACCAACCCGACGATGAGTCGGATCGGCCGACGCACTCTCGCGCGTATCAGCGCCGACCCGCCGTCGGCCTGAGCGGGGCGTGTAGCAGGGGCAGGCCCCTTCGTCCCCACGGCGCCCTGCGCCATGTCGCTGCCCTCGGGGACGAATCCCAGATCGAATTCGCCGGGGAAGGGATGCACGCCGATGGGGATGAACACCGATCATATTGCCGACGAGGGCCAGCGGCCGGGGCCGCCGGTGGCGGCCCCGGCCCCGGATCAGCTCCCGCAGATGCCGTACCCGATGAGGCTCCACGAGCCGGCGAAGCCGTCGGCGTCCTCGTCCGCCCGCACCCGGACCGTGTTCCCCCCGGTGATGTTGATCGCGGTCAGCAGCACCTGGCCGTTGCCGGCATTGATGTCGGCGCCCGCGCTGTAGAGACCCTTGCCGGCCGGGCACGTCTCGAAGCCGCTGTCGGACGAATCGCTCGAACTCGCCGCCGTCCGCACGATCCGCTCCAGCCCTGCGGGCGCGTTGGCGCAGACGGCGATCGAGGTGGCGCTCCAGCCGGCCGGCGAGGTGCCCTGCACGGTGACCGCCCGGACGGTCACCGACGTCAGGTCGAACGACGGCACCACCTGGTCGAGCACGACGTCACCCAGGCCGCTGTTGATCCGCCCGCCCATGCCGATGACCTTCTTCGTCCCACAGCTCGCCGTGACGAACTCCGTGCCGACCGCTCCGGTCGTGGCCACGACCTGGTAGCCGGCCGGAGTGGTGGCGCACTGGGCGAGGGTCTGCAACCCCCATTCCCCGGCGAAGTTGACCGGGCCCACCTCGCGCATGGTCGCGAGGAACCCGGTGCCGTTGGCCAGCGGCTCCAACCGGTCCAGCCCGACCCGCCCGGCGGCCGACGAACCGGCGGGGAGGAAGCCTCCGCCCCCGGTGACCACCTTGCCGGCGGGGCAGGACGCCAACGCCGACTTGTCCGCGCTGCTCTCGGCAGCCGAATGGGTGACCGTCTCCAACCCGGCCGGTACCGCCCAGGCCGGTGCCGCCCAGCCCATGCCCGCCACCACGGCAGCCGTCGACACGACTGCCGTCAGCACACCCCGTCCCCTGGTTACCCGCATGTCGCTTCTCCTGTCCACAATGGCCGGACGAGCCGGCCCGCCTCCCCCCGGACCTGCGGATCCGGTGGCTGAGGAGAGCCTGGGCGAGGCCGCTTGGCGTCCGCTATCCGACCGCTTGGCGCCGGTCGCACCGGTCCCGCCGTCCATAGACTGTGGTCGTCCCATCACGACTGACGAGGAAAGCCATGCGGTGGTCAGTCCTCGGCCCCGTCCAGGTGACCGCCGGCGGGCGCGTCCTTCCCATCGACCGCCCCCAGCAACGCGCGGTGCTCGCGCTGCTGCTCCTCAACGCCGACCGCCTCGTGCCACTCGGGCAGCTCGTGTCGGCGCTCTGGGCCGACGACCCACCGGTCAGCGCCCGGACCCAGGTCCAGGTCTGCGTCTCCCGGATCCGCGCGGCGCTGCGCGAGGCGGGCGCGGCCGCCCTGCTGACGACGCAGACCGGCGGTTACCGGCTCACTCTCGGCGGGACCGAGCTCGACCTCGCCGAGTTCACCGTGGCGGTCGAGCGGGCCCGCGCCGAGGAGGCGGCCGGCCGGCAGGCCGAGGCGGCGCGGCTGCTGCGTGACGGTCTGGCGCTGTGGCGGGGTCCGGCGCTGGCCGGCGCGGCCGGCGCGTTCGTCGACGCTGCCGCCGCCGGACTGGACGAGCAGCGGCTGCTCGGGTACGAGCGGCTCGCCGCCGTGGAACTCGAGCTCGGCTGGTTCGCCGCGACCGCGCGTACCCTGCGCCCCCTGGTCGCCGAGCATCCGCTCCGGGAGCCGCTGGTCGCCGCGTACCTGCTCGCCCTGGCCGGCTGTGGCCAGCAGGCCGCCGCGCTGCGGCTCTACGCCGAGACCCGCCGCCGGCTCGTCGACGAGTTGGGCATCGACCCCGGCCCGGAGCTGAGCGGCGCACACCTGCGGATGCTGCGGGGACGGCCGGCGGCCGAGCCCGCGTCGGCGGGGCCGGCCGGTCCGCCCCCGGCACAGCTTCCCGGCGACCCCGCCTGGTTCTCCGGCCGCACGGCGGCGCTGCGGCAACTGGACGCGCTGCTGCCCGCCGAACCGGCGCGTGCCGACCGGGACGGCGGCCAGGACGATCCGGCCCGGGCGGTGGTCATCTCCGCCATCGCCGGCACCGCCGGGGTCGGCAAGACCACCCTCGCGGTGCACTGGGCCCACCGGGTCGCGCACCGCTACCCGGACGGGCAGCTCTACGTCAACCTGCGCGGATTCGACCTCGACGGCCGGGCCGTGTCGCCCGGGGAGGCGCTCCGCGGGTTCCTGGAGGCGCTGCACGTGCCGCCCCAGCGCGTACCCACCGATCTGCCCGGGCAGGCCGCCCTCTTCCGGACGCAGCTCGCCCACCGCCGGGTCCTGGTGCTGCTCGACAACGCCCGCGACGCCGAGCAGGTACGACCCCTGCTGCCGGGATCCCCGGGCAGCCTGGTCGTGGTGACCAGCCGCGATCGGCTCACCGGCCTGGTGGTCAACGCCGGCGCCCACCCGGTGACGCTGGACCTGCTTGCGCCGGTCGAGGCCCGGGAGCTGCTGACCGCTCGGCTCGGTCGCGGGCGGGCCAGGCGCGAGGCGGCGGCATTGGACGAGATCGTCCGATGCTGTGCCGGGCTGCCGTTGGCCCTGGCCGTCGTCGCGGCCCGCGCCGTCGGGCAACCGGACGTGTCGCTGGAGCTGCTCGCCGGCGAACTGCGGGACGGTGACCCGGACCGGCTCAGTCCACTGGCCACCGGCGATCCCATGACCGATGTGCGGGCGGTCTTCTCCTGGTCGTACCGCGCTCTGGACGCCGACTCGGCCCGGTTGTTCCGACTGCTCGGGCTGCACCCGGGCCCCGACGCCGGACGGACGGCGGTTGCCAGCCTCGCCGGCCTGCCGCCGGCTCGGGTCGGCCCCCTGCTGGCCGACCTCACCCGGGCGAGCCTGCTCACCGAGCGCACCGCCGGCCGGTACGCGATGCACGACCTGCTTCGGGCGTACGCCTCGGAGCTGTGTCACGACACCGAACCCGAGGCCGAACGGGAAGCCGGCCGACGCCGCCTGTTCGACCACTACCTGCACGCCTCGCACGCGGCGGACCACCTGCTCGACCCGTACCGGTTGGCGCGACCGGCCGCGCTGCCGCCGCCGGCGACGGGAGTGACCGTGGGCGACCGCCCGGAGCACGCCTGGGCGACGGCGTGGTTCGCCGCCGAGCACCACGTCCTGCTGGCCTGTGTGGAACGGGCGGCGGCCACCGGCCTGGACCGGCACGCGTGGACGCTGGCGGCGGCTCTCACCACGTACCTCGATCGCAGCGGGCACTGGCCGGAGCTTGCCGCCGCGCAGCGGACCGCCCTGGCGGCGGCGCGGCGCCGGGGTGACCTGGCCGGTCAGGCCCTGGCGCACCGCGGCCTCGCCATCGCCTGTACCTGGTCGGGCGATCATGAGGCGGCGCACCGGCACTACCGACGCGACCTGGAGCTGTACCGCGAACTGGGCGACGTCACCGGACAGGCCCACACGCACCTCGGGGTGAGCTGGGTGCTCGCCCGGCAGGGCCGGCTGCGGTCGGCCCTGGACGAGACCCGGCTGGCCCTCGACCTCTACCGGACCGCCGACTACCGGGTCGGGCAGGCCAAGGCGCTCAACAATCTGGGCTGGATGCACTCCCGCCTCGGCGAGCCGGGGCCGGCACTACACTGCTGCCAGGCGGCCCTGCGGCTGCACGAGGAGACCGGCGACCGGCACGGCGCGGCACTGACCTGGGACAGCCTCGGGTACGTCCGGCACGGCCTCGGCGACCACGACGAGGCCGCGGACTGCTACCGGCGGGCGTTGGCGCTGCACCGGGAACTCGGCGACCGCTACGACGAGGCGGAGGTGCTGGACAACCTGGGCGACAGCCTGCGGGCCGCCGGTGACCTCGACGCTGCGCGCCGGGCATGGCGGGAGGCGCTGACGATCTTCGACGAGCTGCGCCATCCGGACGCCGACCGACCCCGGGCCAAGCTGGCCGTCCCGGCCGTACCGGTGGCGCCCACCGGCGGTGGCGAACCCTGACGACATCGGTAGAGGCCCGTCAGTTTGTGTCGGTCGGCCGTGGCACACTCCCGCGCCATGGACGGTGACGAGTTCTGGGCGCTGGTGGAGTCGGCCGGGGCGGATGTCGGCAGTCGGACCGACGACGACGGTGAGGCCCTCGCCGCCGCGCTGGTGAGGCGTCTGGCGGCGACATCGCCGGAGAGCATCCTCGAGTTCGAGGAGTTGTTCGACCAGCTCCAAGGCGCGCTCTACCGGTGGGACGTCTGGGCAGCCGCGTACCTGATCGGCGGGGGATGCTCGGACGACAGCTTCATGGACTTCCGGGCGGGAGTGATCGCGCAGGGGCGCGGGTGGTACGAGCGGGTCCTGGCCTCCCCCGACGGACTGGCCGATCACCCCCTGGTGCGTCGAGCGGCGGCCGAGGACGACGACGGCGCTCTGTTCGCCGAGTCGGTGAACTACGTGGCCGGCGAGGCCTACGAGCAGGTCACGGGTGACGACGATGCCTTCGACGCGGCGATGGAGGCCCGTCAACAGGTTGCCGACGGTGTCGACGCGGCCCGCGAGGCCGACATGGGCGAGGACTTCGACTTCGACGACGATGACGAGATGCGGCGTCGGCTGCCCCGGCTGGCCGCGCTGTTCCTCGACGCCGACGACTGAGCCCGGGCCGCCGTCGACCGACGGTAACTCGACGAGCATCAACCCCTCCTGACCAGGCATTCTTGGCGTATGGACCATTCCACGAACCTGGCTCTGGAGGTACGCACATGTTCACCACGAAGTTCTGGAAGGCCACCGCCGAGCGGGCGGTGAAGAGCGCCGCGCAGGGTCTGCTCCTCTACTGGGGTGCCGACGTGGTGTTCAACGCGTGGCAGGCGGACTGGGCGGCCGCGGGTGGCATCGCGTCCGGTGCCGCGGTGCTGTCGGTGCTCACCTCGCTCGTGAGCGCGAGGGTGTCGGGCGAGGGTGACTCGCCCAGCCTCGTGGGCGGCGAGCAGTAGCACCGGCCCAGCCGGGAGCCCTTCGGCGTCGAAGGCGCTCCCGGCCGTCGAATTGACTCGGAGGCACGGAGGCGCGACGCTGTGGCAGCGCTCCCATCGACGGGCTCCTATCCGAGAGGAATGCTCGTGCGTCCCCACAGAGTTCTACTACCGGTCGTGCTCGCCACGGCCCTCGGCGGTCTGGCCCTGCCGGTGCCCGCCCTGGCCGCGGCCGGCCCGGCGCTGGCCGTGGACACCACCGCCGCCCGGCACCAGATCAGCCCGTACATCTACGGCATGAACTTCGCGGACGAGACCCTCGCCCGCGACCTGCGGCTGCCGGTGAACCGCTACGGCGGCAACGCCACCACCCGCTACAACTTCCGTGCCGACACCACCAACCGCGCGGCGGACTGGTACTTCGAGAACATCCCCAACGACAATTCGAGTCCGGAGGACCTCCCGAAGGGCTCGGAGAGCGACCGGTTCGTGCAGCGCAACAGGGCCACCGGCACCGGCACGGTCATGACGGTGCCGATGCTCGGTTGGATCGCCAAGGACCGGTCGCGGGCCTGCGGCTTCAGCGTCACGAAGTACGGTCCGCAGGAGTCCACCGACCCCTGGGCGCCGGACTGCGGCAACGGCAAGAAGCCGGACGGGTCGCTGATCACCGGCAACGACCCGGAGGACACCAGCATCGCCGTCGGTCCGGAGTACGTCGCCGACTTCGTCGACCACCTCAAGGGGCAGTTCGGGGCCGCCGCCGACGGCGGCGTCCAGTTCTACAACCTGGACAACGAGCCGGACCTCTGGCAGTCCACCCACCGCGACGTCCGCCCGACCGGCATGGGCTACGACGAGCTGCGCGACCGCACCTACGAGTACGCCGCCGCGATCAAGGCGGCCGACCCCGGCGCGAAGACACTCGGTCCCGTCGGCTGGGGCCTGAACTCGATCATCTACTCGGGCCTCGACCAGGACACCTGCTCGCGCACCGGCTGCTGGTCGAATCCGCCGGACAAGGCCGCGCACGGCGGCCAGGACCTCGGCCCGTGGTACCTGGACCGGATGCGCGAGTACGAGCAGCAGCACGGCACCCGCATCCTCGACTACTTCGACGTCCACCTGTATCCGCAGCAGTCCGGCGTGTTCGGGGACGCGGCCGGCGACGCCAACACCCAGGCGCTGCGGCTGCGCTCGACCCGCCAGCTCTGGGACCCGACCTACGTGGACGAGAGCTGGATCAACAGTCCGGTCCGGTTCATCCCGCGCCTGCACGACCTGGTCGACCAGCACTACCCGGGCACGAAGATCGCCATGACCGAGTACAACTGGGGCGCCCACGGCTCGCTCAACGGCGCGCTCGCCCAGGCCGACGTCCTCGGCATCTTCGGCCGCGAAGGGCTCGACATGGCCGCCCTCTGGACCGCGCCCGCCGCCGACCAGCCGGTCGCCAACGCCTTCCGCGTCTACCGCAACTACGACGGCAACGGCGGCGCGTTCGGCGAGACGTCCGTCCAGGCGACCAGCGCCGACCAGGGCAAACTGGCCGTGTACGCCGCCGAGCGCAGCGCCGACAAGGCGCTCACCGTGGTCGTCGTCAACAAGACCGGCGACGACCTGACCAGCCCGGTCACCCTCACCGGCGTCTCCGCGAGCACCGCCCAGGTCTACCGGTACAGCGGGGCGAACCTGGCCGGTGTCGTCCGGGAGGCCGACCAGCCGGTGACCGCCGGCGGTCTCACGACCACCTTCCCGGCGAACTCGATCACCCACCTGGTGCTGCCGCGCGCCACCACGCCCGGCGACACCCAGCCGCCGACCGCCCCGGGCAAGCCGACCGCCGGCACGATCACCAGCGACAGCATCGCGCTGGCCTGGACGCCGTCCACCGACGACACCGCCGTCACCGGCTACGACGTGCACCGGGTCGACACCACCGGCACCGTGAAGATCGGCAGCGCCACCGGCACCACGTACACCGTGACCGGCCTGACGCCGGACACTCCGTACACCTTCGTGGTGACCGCCCGCGACGCGGCGGGCAACGTCTCGGCGGCCTCGCCCGGCCTGACCGTCAGGACCGCTCCCACCGCGCCCACCGGCCGGTGCACGGTCGGCTACACGGCGAACAGTTGGCCGGGTGGCTTCACCGCGACCGTGACCATCAAGAACACCGGCACCACCGCGATCGACGGCTGGAAGCTCGCCTTCGACTTCCCCACCGCCGGCCAGAAGGTCAGTCAGGGCTGGTCGGCCACCTGGAAGCAGAACGGCACGAGCGTCACTGCGGACAGCATGAGCTGGAACGGCAAGCTCGGCCCCGGCGCGGCCACCAGCATCGGCTTCAACGGCACGTGGAGCGGCACCAATCCGACGCCGACCGCCTTCACCCTCAACGGTCAACGCTGCGGATGACCTGAGAGCCCCACGCCGGGAGCGAGCCGCAGGGGTCCGGGGCAGCGACGCCCCGGACCCCTCGCCCACGAACGACGGGGCACTGATCCGCCTGGTGCAGGTGTCGAGACTCCGACCCACGTCGGCCTATGCTCTCGCGCGTGGGCTATTGGGGGACGGTCGTTGTGGCGCGGCCACAGGGGTTGCTGGTCGACCAGGAGGGCATCAGCGGGTTCGGCCACCAGCATTACTGGTTACGTGAGCTGGGCGACGGCTGGCAGCTCGTGGAGACCAGCGGATGGAAGGATCCGCCGGACCTCCGCGCACCAGCGGCGGCGCTGGTGGCATCGACCGGACATCCGGTATTCGCCGGATATGTCAGTGACGGCGACTGCGCGGTGATGTGCGCGGCGACGCCGGCTGTCGTCGGGCCGCTGACGCACCTCTGGGACATCAGTGGACCTTGCGGGGTGTACCGGCATCAGCCGGCCGACAGACCGGAGCCGATCGGCCGCACCGTCGACGATGTGGTGGTGGAGCTGACCGGTTGGTCGGCCGCGGCTGGTCTGCGGGCGAACGCTTCCGCACTGCGGGCGGCGCTCGCTCACGACGGGAGCACAGATGGGAAGTCAGCGGATGATCTGCTGTTCGACCTGATCCAAGGGCTGGGGGTGGCCCGGATCGGCCGGACGCTGCCGTGGGCGTTCCCGATAAACCGTCGACCCTTCGTACTGATCACGGACTTCATGGGCCTTGCGAGCAGAGCCCGGGAGCGGGCGGTGTACCGGCAGGCCGGGGTGAAAAAGGGAAAATCGCCGGAGCCTGCGCAGCCGTGGGAGAGCGCCGCGTTGGAGCTTGAGGAAGAGCTGTGGGCGTCGCTGTACCGCCCCGACGTGGACGTGATGGCGTTGGCCCGCCGGGTTGTCGAGGTTCAGGCGGCCTACAACGCGACCAGCGACGATCGGGCGCAGCAAGCAGCGGTGGGCCTGGATCGGTTGTACGAATCGCTCGTCGCCGGTCTCATGGACGGCACCCTGCAACCGGACGACCCGGAGGAGTCCGGCCGCAGATGGGCGGACAAGCGGGCGGTCAACTCTTCATAAGAGGTGACCGGTCAGCGCATGGAGGCTGTGACATCGGCGGCGACGGTCAGTGGATCCGTGAGCGGTCGGCCCAGCAGGTGCACGAGGTCCGGACCGGTGTGGTGGAGGAACCCGTGGCGGACACCGGTGGCGATCGAGGCGAGCATCGGCGGCTGGAACGGCAGCAGGTCAGCGTCGCCGAGCAGGCGGGCGCGGTACTCGCCCAGTTCGATCGTGCGGTGCGCGACGCCGAGACGGTCGGCGATGTCGCCAGCGGTGATCGGGGTTCCGACCAGGTCGTACACCTTTCCGGCGTGGGCGCTGGGCTCGCTTGCGACGACGGCTGCGGCAGCGGCCAGGTCGGCCCGCGCCACCGCGGCGAGTGCGCCGGTCCCGAACGCCGATTCCAGGCCGTCGGGAGTCCACGCGAGCAGGGCACCGAAGAGTTCGGCGTACAGCCCGTTCCGCAGGATCGTCCACGCGAGCCCGCTGTTCGTGATCATGTGCTCGGTGGCTCGGTGGGCCAACGCGAACCCGAGGTGGTCGCCGGCGCTGGTCAGGCTGGTGTACGCCACGTGGGCCACGCCGTCGCGCCTGGCGGCGTCGAGGAGAGCCCGGTGACGCGCGATGACCGTGTCGTCCTCGGCATACCCGGCCGAGACCAGGACCAGGGTCGACACACCCGCCAGATCGAGGGTCGCGGGATCGTCGAAGTCGAGGTGGCGCTGCGCGCCGGTGGGAGTGCGACTCCCTGCCAGGGCGGGTACCCCTCGCTCGGCGAGCTCTGCGAGCGTGAGTGAGGCGAGCTGTCCGTTGGCGCCGGTCACCATGATCATTGCGGTTCGGTCTCCTGCCGTGGTTCTCTTCGGTAACTACCGGGGAGCCTGAACCCACGTCCGGCGGCCCACAAGGAGGCAGTCTCGTGTCACCAGCGCACACCGAAGTAACCGTGCAAGCCGCCGACCTCGAACCGTGCGGACAGCCGGACCACCCGGACTGCGGCATCCGAGACGTTCTCGACCGGGTGGGCGACAAGTGGTCGGTCCTCGTGATCGTCGAACTCGCCGCCGGCCCGCGACGCTTCCGCGAACTCCAGCGCGCCATCCACGGGATCTCCCAACGCATGCTCACCCTCACGGTGCGCCGCCTGGAACGGGACGGCCTCGTCCTCCGGACCGTGTATGCGAGCGTGCCCGCCCAGGTCGACTACCGCCTCACCGAAACCGGCACCAGCCTCACCCACCTCGTCAAAGCGCTCGCCGAGTGGTCGCTGGCACACCGCGACGTCATCGCCGAAGCCCGTCAGGCCTACGACAGCGAGCACCCCGACAACGAGATCCGGTGACGCGCGGCCCGCGGTCGTCGTTACGTCCGCGGCGGACGTCACTCGGCCGGCCGGCTGCCGGTCGGCCATATCGCCTCCAGGCCGCGGCCGGTGGCGTAGAGCAGGTACGGCCGCAACTCCGGTGCGCGTTGCAGGTCGCGGCGCAGCGCGTACAGGTGAGCTGACCTCGCCGCCAGAAACGGTTGGGTGGCGAGCAGGCCCCGGAGGTCCCCGAACCGCCAGTCCACACCCAGCAGCTTTCTTGCCCGTACCAGCAGCTCAACCCCGTCGAGCGGGATGTTGCCCACATAGACGTCGGCGGTCGGCGGCAGCTCTGGTTCCGGGCCGGCGGGCAGGGCGAACCCGGAACGCCGCCACACCTCGAAGGCGGGGGCGGCAACGTCGAGGTCGACTTCGCCCAGACCGCCCAGGTCGGCCCCGAACACCGGGCCGCCGTCGCCGTCGCCGTCGCCGTCGCACCGGAGGAAGAGTCCCCGATCGCCTTCCTGGCCAATCATGAGGTAGCCCGCGAGCCACTCCCCGATTCCATAGGTCGTGTTGCGCTCCCGCAGGGATTCCCGGCCGTAGATGAGCACGGGGCCGGCGACGACGTCCCCGGTGACCGACGCCAACCATCGCTGGTAGGCGGCATCCGCCCTTGAGACGAGCTGCTCGACCATCTCCACCGCCGACTCCTCGCTGTGCAGCCGAACCACCCCGTCACCCGGCACCGCAGCTATCCCTCTGGGCGCTGTCCGAGGTTCGACACCAGGGCTCGCTGCAACACCGCAGTGGTGGCCAGCACCGTACCCGCCGGCCCGCCACTGGTGTCCGCCACGAGGTAGCTGCGCTCACCGAGGTATTCGTACGTCTGCTCGTCGAAGATCCATTCATCGCGCCGGCTCCGCCCGGTGCAGCGTCCGCAGTCCCGCCACGACGGCAGCCACCTGGTCGGCATCGCGCATCCGGGCGACCACCTCGTCCGCGAAGTCCGGGACGGTGTCGCGTACGGGCAACCGCCGCAGCGCCTCCCGGTGCCGACCCTGCGCAGTGCCCTGATGAGCCCGGCAGAGAGCGAGCAGGGGGCAGGACGTCGTCCGGCGAACAGTGTTGCCGGTCAGCGCGCCTGGGCGAGCAGGATCTCGATCATCGTTTGCGGTGCGATGGTGGTCGGTCGGTCACTGACCTGTCCGTCGCCGAGTTCGACGACTCGCCATACGCCGTCCTCGCGCAGAGCGAGGTCCACGGTGACGAAGGGCAGGCCGAGTCCCTCGACCGACGATGCGATCGGGGTCAGGTCGACCTCTACCGGCGCCGGATCGTACGGGCTGTCGGGATGCGGTCCTGTCAGAACGCACGCGCCGTCGAGCCACCACGTGCGTACCTCGGTCGAGGCGAACCGCTCGAAACGCCGCAGCACGAGCCCACCCACGAAGTCGTCGTCACGCAGTTCCAGAAACCGCCTCGCCACGCTCCACGCGGCCGCGCCGTCGTCGAGGTCGGGGATGAACGCCGCCTCGTCCCAGTAGTGCTTCATCGACTTGCTGTAGTCACGCAGCACCGCTGGCCCCGCGCCAAGCTCGACCCGCGCGCGGTCGAAATCCGCCCGCTCACAGCCTCTGGTCCACACCGACAGCGGGGTCAGGGAAGCCAGAGCGGCATACCAGCCGGGCAGCTCATGTGCCCGCCGGTACTGCGCACCGTCAGTCCGCAACACCACACCCCGCTCAGCGAGGGCATCCGCGAGGCCGGCGTACTGCTCGCTACGCAGCATCCAGCCGCGATACATAGCCGTATCGCTGCCCGAGACCGAGGCGACCGCGCGGCGCGCATCGCCGCCCCGTACCAACGCGTCATGATCGACCACCGCCACATCCAGCCCGGCAGCACGTGCAGCGTGCGCCTCCGCGGCGAAGTGCTCATCGGGCTGGCGCGGCCGCAGCGGGTTTGCGGGAACCAACAGGATCACGCCGACATCATGCCCAAGCCGACCGTTCGACCTCGACCGGTTATCGCCGGCAGCCAGTTCCGGCACCCGTGGATGTTCCTCATCTGGTCGTGGTGCCGGCACCGCCGGTGCTCAGCTCAACTCGACCGTCCCCACGATTCGGGTGGGGACGACGGAGCCGCCCACGGGTTCGTTGGAGACGCCGAACGTTCCCGCCTCGGCAACCGGGCCGATGACCGTGGTCGACCCCCGGGCGCCCTCGGCCAGTCGTCCCACCTTGCGGGGCTCGCTGCCGCGGATGAGCCAGAGTTCGTAGATCCGCCCGGGCCCGGGCTCGGGCAGGTCACGCAGCAGCACCACCCCGCGGTCACGGCCGCGGGAGACCACCACGGTCGCGGCGCCGCCCGGCTGCAGCGACCGCTCGAACACCTGGGCGTCCGGGGCGTCCAGGACGGCGGCGATCTGCCGCGCCTGCTCGCTGCTGGCCCGCTCGTCGCTGACCCGATCGTTGGTCACGGCCCAGGTGGCCGCGCTCGCTCCGCCGGCCACGAGGACGGCCACCGCGGCGGCCGCGGTGAGGCGTCGCCACCTGCCTGCCTGCCGTGTGGCGCTGTCTCCGGCGGCGGCAGAGCGCAGCTGCGGGGTACGCGCCGCCTGGACGAGGGTGCGCTCCCGCAACCCCTGGGGCATGGCCTCGACGACGGTGTCGTCGGCGAGCCGTGCGACCGTCTCCCGTAGCTCGGTCACCTCCTGCCGGCACGACTCGCAGTCGGCCAGGTGCCGCTCGAACGCCGCCCTGTCGAGGTCGTCGACCGCGTTCAGGGCGTACGCGCCGGCGAGGGTGTGGATGTCGGCGCTCATGCCCGTCCTTCCATGTCAATGCCCAGGCAGTCGCGCATCCGGATCAGTCCGTCGCGCATCCGCGTCTTCACCGTCGGCAGCGGTGTCTTCAGCTTTTCGGCGACCTCCCGGTAGGTGTGGCCGCCGTAGTAGGCCAGGGCCACCGCCTCCCGCTGGACCGGTGTCAGCCGGCCCAGGCAGCGGCGGACCTGTTCGCGCTCCAGCCGGGCGGTGACGTCCTCGACGACCTCGTCGTAGGGGACGTGCGTCTCGGTGGCGGCGACCCGCTGGGTGCGGTCGGTGTGGGCCTGCTCGCTGCGCACGCGATCCACCGCCCGGCGGTGCGCCATCGTCAGGATCCAGGCGGAGGCCGAGCCACGACCGGCCTCGAATCGGCCGGCGGTGCGCCACACCTCGACCATCACCTCCTGCGTCACCTCCTCCGCCTGCGCCGGGTCGCGTACGACGCGGCGGGCCAGCCCGAGGACCCGGCCGGCCATGGTGTCGTACAGCGCCGCGAACGCAACCTCGTCACCCCGTGCCACCTGCGCCAGCAGCTCGTCGGGGCTCGGTGACGTCGCGGTGTCCGGCGGCACCGAACGTAACCGCCGCGCGTGTTCCGGGTCGCCGCTCATCCTCGGCATGTCCTCTCCTGTGCTGGCGGCCGTGGGTCTGCCGCCGCGTACTCGTTGCTGGGCGGAATGCGCGTGAGCGAGGCGCGCGTACACGATGACATTCTCGCGATGGCGCGCTCCACATCTCCGTTTCCGCCTGAATCCGGCGTTGACGCTCGGGTGGGGTCAGGAGGGATTCGTGGCGTGGTGGTCGCTGGACTGGTGCCGGACGACGTTCTTTTCCACGATGTCGCTGACGGTCCCCGCCGCACGGCACGCACCAGGTCAGGTGATCGTGACGGTGGTGCTGTGCCAGCCGGTCGCGCCGTCGGGGAAGGGCGCGGCCCGTTGGTCGGTCTGGGTCGCACCTGTCGCGTCGGTGGCCCGTACGCGCAGGGTGTGGCTGCCCGGGGTGGCGTCCCAGCGGTAGGTCCACTGCCGCCACAGGTCGGGCGATGGCCCATCGGCGAGGCGGGCCTGCCGCCACGGCCCGTCGTCGACCTGGATCTCGACGGCTACGATCCCGCGCCGTTGCGCCCAGGCGACACCAGCGATGATCACGGGCCCGGCGCGACGTTGCGCGAACGGTCTCGGAGTGTCGATGCGCGATGCGGTCTTGACGGGCGCGTCGGCGGCCCACCCGCGCTGCACCCAGTAGGGGTCGAACGCGTCGAAGGTGGTCACCTTCATCGAGGTGAGCCACTTGCAGGCGCCCACGTAGCCGTAGAGGCCGGGGACGAGCATGCGGACGGGGAAGCCGTGCTCCAGGGGCAGGGGTTCACCGTTCATGGCAACGGCCAGGAGCGCGTCGCGCCCGTCGAGGATCGCCGCGAGCGGAGTGCCGATGGTCATGCCCTCCACCGAGCGGCTGACGAGCTGGTTCTGCCCGGTGTGGAGGCCCGCCTCGCGGAGCAGCGGTGCGAGGGGAACGCCGGTCCAGCGGGCGGTGCCGATGTAGGGGCCACCGACCTCGTTCGAGACACAGTTCAGGGTGATGTCACGCTCGACGAGGCCACGCGCGAGAAGATCCTCGAATTTCCAGGTACGGGGACGGTCGACTGCCCCGTCCAGGGTCAACCGCCAGGTCTCCAGGTCGACCTGCGGGACGGTGAGTGCGGTGTCGACGCGGTAGAAGTCCCGGTTGCGGGTGAGGAACGCCGAAACCCCGTCGACACCGACGGAGACACCGCCGGGGAGCGGCGGCGCCGGTCGTACCGGCGGCGGGATGCGAACGGCGGCGCGGGAACGGGCGCCGACCGCGCTGCCGCGACCGACGGCCTGGCCGACGGCGGCCGTGGCACCGGCGATCAGCGCGGTCCCCGCGGTCGTGGCCAGGAACTGACGGCGGTCGAGCAGTCTCGGCCGGCTCGGCGCGGTGACCGTTACCGTTCGACCGGCGCGCGCCAACAGCACCATCGCGACCGATCCGACGCCGGCACCCGTCAGCACCGGCAGAACGCCCAGGGGCGTCGCGCCCGGGCGGGACAGGACGGCGGCGACACCGACAGCGGCGAACACGGCGAGGCCGGCCAGACCGTAGCGTCGTCGTCGAAGCGCCGCCGCGCCGAGCAGGACCGCGGCCAGGGCCAGCAGCGCGTGGACGCCGACGAGGAGCGCGATCTTGTCGTTGGCACCGAAGGTACGGATGGCGAACGCCTTGACGCCCTGCGGTGCCAGGTCGATGGCGACGCCGCCGACTGCCAGCACCGGATTGGAGGCCGGGGCAACCAGTGCCGCGAGGAGATGCGCCACGGCCAAGGTCACTCCGGCGGTCAGCAGGCCGACGACCGAGCCGCGGACGGCGGGCATGAGGGACGGCCCCGGCCGACGGGTCGCCGGCCGGGGCTCGATGTCGGTCGACGCCATCAGCTCTTGGGCATCAGAACGGTGTCGACGATGTACACGGTGGCGTTGGCCGTCGAGACGTTCCCGCAGACCACCATCGAGGTGCCGTTGACGGTGAACGACGAGCCGCTGCCGGTCACCTCGAGGTCGCCGCCCTGCAACGTCTTGTGGGTACCCGCCAGGGTGTCCGGCGACAGCTGGGTCGTCACCACGTGGTAGGTCAGGACCTTCTTCAGCAGGGCGTCGTCGGCCAGGACCTTGTCCAGGTCCGCCTTCGGGATCTTGGCGAACGCGTCGTTGGTCGGCGCGAACACCGTGACGCCCTGCGCGCCGTTGAGCGAGTCCACCAGGTTGGCCTTCTTCACGGCCGTCACCAGCGTCGACAGCAGCGGGTTGCCGGACGCGGCCGTGGCCACCGGCACCTTCGCCATCGCCTCGAAACTGCCGGGGTTGGACGCATCGGTCGGAACGGCAGCGCACCCCGAGCCGAACTGACCCGACATCATCGTCGAGGGCGAAGCCGAGGCCATCGGCGCGCTGGCCGACATGCTCGGCGCGCCGCTGGCACTGTCCCCGCTGTCGGTACCGCCGCAGGCGGACAGGGCCAGCACAGCGATCACGCCAACGGAGGCGAACAGGCGCCGCTTCATACGAACTCCTCAAATGCTTGTACTTCACTGCTGTTGTCAGAGGGCATTCGAGGCCGATCTCGAGACGGATGGGCGCAACAGGGAGCAAATTCGGCACGGCACCCGAATGAGGCCGGCCGGACGGTGTCCAACCGGCCTCTGACCTGCACATACCTAAGCCGTCCCGCTCGAAGCATGAGCGCCCAGGCACCGGGTATCCGCCCGGGCATGGGCAGCCACAAGCGCAACAAGCACGACAGCGGCGGCGAGTCGGCGCGGGGCCGCCGGCACCCGGGCAACGGCGCACGGGGCCGGCAGGGGGCGACGGTCGAGCACTCGCCTGATCAGCGGCACGAGCGCACCGCTACCGGATCAGCGGGCACCGAGCGCGACCATGGCCGGTCGAAGGCGGCCCACGAGGGCCGGGTCAACCGCCAGGGTACGGCCTGACCGAATCACCGCCGGAACATCAGCTACTCCGACAGCCGGGGCGCCATCGCAGACGCCGGCTGGTGCCGGCAATCCGGGGAATCAGGCCCGGTACGCGGGCCATAAGATCCACCGATATGGTCCGCACCACACCTCCGCGTCCTCTCGATATCGCGGCGCTCTTCCCCGAGCTGCGGGAACACTCCACGACGGCCACCCGCCTGCATCCCCGACCCGGCGCTCCGACCGTCAGGGACAGCTCGGTCGGTGGACCGCTGCGGTGGCCGGCCGACGAGGTGTGGCCGGTCTGCGACGACGTCGGGGCGCACGAGCCGTGGAATCTGACGACCCCGGCTGCCCTGCGCCGCCGGCGGGAGATCCTCGCGGCCGCGGAAGCGCGGGAACCGGTGCCGGGTGGGGACTTCCTGACCGCGCAGGAGAGGGCCGAGCTCGACGCCGCCGACGCACTGGACCTGGACGACCTGATCGAGGGTCCCATTCCGTTGGTCCCCGTCGCGCAGCTGTACCGACGAGACATCCCGGACTACGCCGGCCCGGACGGCACCGACCTGCTCCAGGTGCTGTGGTGCCCCGTCGACCACTCGGACCGGCACTACGGCCCTCGCGTCTTTCTCCACTGGCGCGACAGTTCGGCCGTCGGCCCCCTGCTCGAAGCACCTCCCGAGCCGCCGGTGATCAGCGACATGTACCTGCCGGTCCCGTGCCTGGTGCACCCCGAGCAGGTCCACGAGTACCAGTACGCCGATCTGCTCCCCGATGACCTACGCGACCGGCTCGACGAGTGGGATGACGACGAGGACGAGAGCCGTCCCCACTATCAGAGCGACCTGTCGCTGGCGCCGGGGTGGAAGGTCGGCGGGTACGCGAACTGGTCCCTGACCGATCCGTACCCGATGGACTGTGCTGTCTGCGGCACCACGATGACCTTGATCTTCACCGTGGATTCGGGCGACTGGAACGGCATGAACTGCAGCTGGCGCCCGACCGAGGAGGACCCGACCGCGTCCCCGGACATGGTCGGCGTGCAGATCGGGCGCGGCTACTCGCTGTACACCTTCCACTGCCCCGCGTCATTCGACCATCCTCCGGCCACCGCTATGCAGTAACGGTCAACCGACCTCTCGTCCCGAGTGCCGCCCGCCACCCGGCGATTATGCAGGTCACGCGCGGGGTAGTGCCCGTCTCGCAGAAGATCATTCGGCGGCCGCGTCCGGTCCGCCCGGCGAGAGGGGCATCACCGGTGCGGACCTGGGGGCGCGACGCCGTAGCGCGGTTGCGGGGCGACGGGATGACCGTGGTCGAGCTGACCGCCGCCGCGGTGGTCGCCTGGATCGTGGCGGCGGTGGTGATCCGTCACCCGGACCCGTTCTACGCACCGACCGCCGCGCTCGTCGTGCTCGGTGAGTCCCGCGGGCGACGGCTGCGGCAGACCGTCGAGATCCTGCTCGCCGTGGCCGCCGCCGTGCTCGTCGCGGAGCTGCTGGTGTACGCGCTGGGCCCCGGCACCGGCACGGTCCTGCTGGTGCTGTTGCTGACCACCACGACGCTGGTGCTGATCGGAGCCCGCCGAGCCCTGGTCGTGCAGGCCACCGTCTCGGCCATGTACCTGGTGGTGGTCGCCGCGCCGCATGGCACGCTGATGCCGTTCCGCTTCGTCGACGCGCTCATCGGCGGCGCGGTGGCGTTGGCCGCCAGCCAGCTCATGGCCGCTCGCGACCCGCTGGCGCCGCTGGTGGCGCAGGCCCGGCGCAGCTACACCGACCTGGCCGACCTGCTCGACCAGGTGAACGCGGCGTTGCAGGGCTGCGACGAGGACGCCGCCCGCGCCGCGCTGGACCAGGCTCGGCAGGTGGACGACTGCGTCGCCCACCTACAGACCGCCGTGCTCGCCACCGGTGAGACGCTGCGGCTGGGACTGCGCCGCCGGCACCTGGGCAAACTCGCCGACGTGGAGGCGACGCTGCGGCAGCTCGACTACGCCGCCCGCAACATCCGGGTGTTGGCCCGGGCCGGCGTGACCCTGACCCGCCGGCACACCGCCACACCGCCGGAGCTGGCCGCCGCGATCGGCGCGCTGACCGCCGCCGTACGCTCCGCCGGGGAGGCTCTGGCCAGCGACCTCAGCGGCGCGGATGCCGACCGGCACGCGCACCGGGCCGACGCGGCGGCCCTGGAGGCGGTCCGGATCGCCGCGGGCCTGCTGCGGTGTGACCCGCCGCTGCCGGTCACCATGATCGTCGGGCAGATCCGGGCGACCGCCATCGATCTGCTGCGGGGCGTCGGCCACGACGACGTGACGGTGCTGGACCGGGTGGACGAGGCGCTCGGTCTGAGCCGGGCGTGACGCCCGTAAGCCGACGGTTCCGACTTCGGCGGTGACCGCCGCGGCCTGGTCGCCGGCGTACAGCAGGTCCGCGGCCGTGCGGCCGAACGAGTACCGTCAGCGGGTGCTCGATCCAACGATCGTCTTCGACACCTCCGGTCCGCTGGAAAGCCCGCTCACGGACGAGGCTCTGCGTGAGGTGGAAGCGCGGCTCGGACGCAAGCTGCCCGCTGCGTACGTCGACCTGGCCCGGCGACACAACGGCGGAGTGTTGGCCCGTGACGCTCACCCCTCGCCCGGCCGAACCTCCTGGTCGGCAAACTACGTCGCGGTGTACACACTGGCGGCGATCGGCCGGACTGCCTCCTTCAGCCTGTGCGGCGAGCTCGGAAACGCGTTCTGGATAGCGGAATGGGGCTACCCCGACATCGGCATCTACATCGCCGACTGCCCCTCGGCGGGCCACGACATGATCGCCCTCGACTACCGATCCCCCGGCGAGCCGACCGTCGTGCACGTCGACCAGGAATGGAACTACCAGGTCACTGTCCTCGCCCCCGACTTCGAGACGTTCCTGGACGGCCTCGTCGACGAGACCGAGTTCGACGAGGACAGCTGACCGCCCTTCTCGCCGCAGCGCCAGGCGCAGACCCCGCAGAACCGTGGGCTCTCACCAGCGAAGAGATCGCCCAGCCGGCACGGTTCCGGATAGCGAGCACCGCGTTCGACGAAGGTCAGTACATCCAGCGCGACGGCAGAGGACTACGCATCGACGACGCGTTCGTCATCCGTTGAACCGCGGACGACCACGTGAGGGCGTACCGATGACACAGCGGCCTGTGCGCGACCGAAGTCCGACGGAGCTTGAGCTGCCTTCGCCTTGAACGCCCGTCGCACAGTCCCCTCGTCCACAAGGTCGTAGAAGTCGTCGTCGGGCGGCAGAGACTCGGGAGATTCGCCGTTCAGGCGGCGCTCCAGGACGTTCTCCAGGAAGCCGGCAGGCTCAGCCAACCCGAAGTAACGCAGGGCGCTGACCGCGTGTGTGACGCGGACCGGCTCGTTGACTTCCAGAGCGAAGCCCAGGCCGCCACCCATCGCGCAGTTGTAGAACCGCAGCATCGACGCGAGCTGCTCGATGCCCGGTGGGGTTCCGGCAGGAACTTCACCATCGGCCCCGTAGTCAGCGGCCGCATTCCAGACGAGGTCGAGGTCGTCCAACCCACCATCTCCAAGCTTGAGCAGCCGCGACAGCGCGGCGATCATGTCACATGCCTCGGCGGCGTGAATGGCTCGGCTCACGTGGCGGCAGTCGCAGGCGGTGAGTAGCTGTACACGACATAGCCTCTGTAGACCGCGATCTTGTCGTACAAAGAGCGAGCTTCGGCGTCGACCTCGGTGTTCCAGTACAGGCGCGGGGCGCCGTGCTTGTCGGCATCCTGCGCCACCCTTTCGATCATTGCCGTGGCAATACCTCGCCGTCGCACTTCCGGCACGACGAACAATTCAGCCAGATAGCATCTTCCGGCCCCCCAGACGCTGGCGTGGAACAGGTAATGCGCGATGCCCACCATTTTTCCGTCGAGCCGCGCGCAGATACCCCGGATCTGCGTACCGTCGATCAAGCGTTGCCAGGTTCGTTCGTAGCCACCGTCGTCGACCTCGGTGGCGGGCCGGCCCGGCCGGCCCGCCCAGTGCGTGTGGAAACCCCGGGTCAACGCTTCCCACTCGTCGCGGTCGGCTTGCCTCAGCGGGCCGATGCTCATCACGTTGCCATCCTCCTGCCGCTCTGCGCTCCGGGCGACAATGGTCCCGTGGTCACCTACGTCCGTTGGTACTGGTCGGATGACGACCGGTGGAACTACGAGGAGCTGGACGCCGATGGGTGGGCGAGGCCGGCCCAACGGCTTCGGTGATCCCCCGCGATCGACAGTTCATCCGACGGCCCGGCTGAGCACCACGACCTGGGCTCTCAGAAGGCCACGGCCGCGTTGGTCTACCGGCCGGCTCGCAGCTCGGTAAGAACCTGTACAACCTCGGCGCGGACCTGTGTCGGGCAACCCCAGTAGTCGTAGATGCCACCGCGGTCGCCGTTGTGACCACAGATGACGAACACCCCGGTACCGAGCCGGCGCTTCAACTCGGTGGCAAGCCATCCGACGAACCCGCTGTTGTCCAGTTCGGGTGGGAAGTGAAATGAGAACACCGTGAAGCGCTCCCCGTCGGTCGCGCCGCCCGGCGCTAGCCAGGACCACCGATCCTCGTCGCGCACCACGGCCAGCAGGTCAACCGTCAAGGCCGGTGGCTGAGTGAGCGGCGCCTCGAAGAACGACCACTCACCGTCAAGTATGACCAGTTCCGCGGCCGCGATGACTCGTCGCAGCCGCTGCGCGGTCTCGTCACGGGACTCCTGGCTGATGCTGACCACGCGATGATCTTCCCCCATGACGGCAGCCAACGCAGTCGCCCTCGACACACCGCTGCTGGCCGGGCGTGACTCAGGGTCGGGCGGCGCCCTCGACGCTGCTGCTTGTCTGCGGCCGGAGTGCGGTCAACAGGCTGTCGAGCTGACCCCACGCTCGCGCGCTGGCGACGTGGTCAATGTAGTCCCGGGACTCGATGATGAGCCCATCGCGGATGCGCATCACGAAGACGCACGGCACCCTGAATCCCTCACCTGTCTCGACGACCCGCCCCTGATAGGCAAACTCGGCGACGATCACCTCCGGGTCCGCGGTCTCATGAATCCTCACGTCGACCGGCTTACGGTTCAACGTCCGGCCGACCGGAGGTGTCGCGGTGAAGTGCTCGTGCAGTTCACTGCGGCTGTGCAGCGGTGGCGGGCTGAGGGGGTGAAACGGATGCGTGACGTGGGTCTGTTCGCCGTACAGGTCGGCCAGTTCCTCGTACGGACCGTCACAGACACCGTTCACCAGTCGGAGGAAAGTTTCGCGTGGGGTACTCATGCCGAGCTTCCTTCGAATCGGTAGATGTCACGTGTGGGCCATGCCGAGGGCCACATTCGGGGACGACCCGTACCCATCGACGGCACCCTACCGACCCCAACCCCGGTGTGACTGCCCCGAAGCCCGCCCTGCCCGGGAGCCGCCACTGCGGTGCGATGGCCATCAGTCGGGCGAAGCCGTTGCGGCACCCGAGCACCTGCACCTCGTCGAGGGTCTGCCCGTTGAACGCGGCGCCGGTGGCCTCGAGGGAACGGGCGGCCGGCAGGACGGGCTCGTGATCTCCGGCGCCGGATTGGAAAGAGGTGCCACAGATTCGTGTACGAGCTCTGCTGACCCGTCCGCGAATCGCTGATCCGACAATTGACCCCATCGCCGATAGTGGAATTCACGATATTCTGGCGACCACCGTTGAGATGGTATGGGGGATATGGGGTGAACGAGGAGAAGGCTCAGGAAAACACTCCACCTGGCAGCTCGGATGGCGTCTCTGACGAAGACGCGTCGCCCCCGACCATCGAAGGCAGCGAAGCCCCGCAACCCCGCTCTCCGTCACGTCTGTGGGAAGCCGTGGTCGCCGTCTCCACCGCCGCCGGGGTGATCGTGGCGCTCGCCGTCGGCCTGCCGAATCTCCTGTCGGACAGGTCTGCCGAGTCCGATCGCCTCTCGGCGTCCGCGCCCCCGGCGTCGTCCCCGGCGCCGTCGCCCAGCTCCGCACCGCCTGTCGTGATCCTCACGCCGACGTCAACAGATGGCGCAACCGTGAAGTGCGTGAAGGACTCCTGCGCCATCGAGGTGCGCGGCCGGACGCGCGCGGCGACCGGGCTGCATTCGTATGTGTTGATCGCACGGGAATGCTGCCCCGGAGACGCACCGCAGTACTACGTCCAGTGGGATTCCACGAAGGAGGTCCCCGGTGGGGACTGGGCCGCTCTGGCCTACGTCCAGAAGCCGCCGGTCGACGCCACGTTCCAGATCAAGGCGATTCTCACGACCTCTGTCGTGCGGCCGAAGCCCGGAGCCGATGACCTCATCGTCTGGTCCGACGACATGACGAAGTCCGTCGGACTCGTCGCGGAGACGCCGACGGTCACCGTGAAAGTCGCGCGCATCGTCCAGGCGACCGCGTTCTGCGACTGCTCATAGCCCGGTCTGCTGTGACCGGAATGATGCGCCGGATGCCACGCAGAGCGTTACGGCCTCGGCATGGATCGGAAACAGTGCCGGGCAAGCATCGGACGGGTGAGCGCATCGTCTGCGATCGATACGCACTGTCCCTACTGCGCCATGCAGTGTGGGGTATCCCTGACGATCAGCGACGGGCCGCCTCTGCTGGCGCCCACCGAGTTCCCGGTCAACAGGGGCGGTCTGTGCGCCAAGGGATGGACGGCTGCCGACCTTCTCGACCACGGTGACCGGCTGCTGAGTCCCCTCGTTCGCAAGGATCCCGGCGATCGCACCAGCCCGTTGCGACCGGCAGACTGGGACGAGGCCCTCGACCGTGTCGTCGACGCCATCCGTACCAGCCAACGCCGGTACGGCCCCGACAGCGTCGGGGCCTTCGGTGGCGGCGGACTGACCAACGAGAAGGCGTACGCGCTGGGCAAGTTCGTCCGGGTGGCGCTGCGGTCGGCGTCGATCGACTACAACGGCCGGTTCTGCATGTCGTCCGCGGCGACCGCCTCGAACCGCTCCCTCGGCATCGACCGTGGCCTGCCGTTCCCCCTTGCCGACATCGCCCAGGCGCAGGCCGTGCTGCTGGTCGGCGCGAATCCGGCCGATGCGCTGCCGCCGTCCATGCAGTACTTCGACGCCGGACGGGCCGCCGGCGCACGGCACGTCGTCGTCGACCCCCGCCGGACGACCACCGTGGGGGGAGCTCACCTCCACCTGCAGCCGCTGCCGGGCACGGACCTCGCACTGGCCAACGGGCTGCTGCACGTCGCGATTCGCGAGGGCCTGGTCGACGAGACGTACGTGCGCGACCGCACCAGCGGCTTCGACGCCGTCCGGGCCACCGTCGCGGCGTACTGGCCGGACCGGGTGGAGCGGATGACCGGCGTACCGGAACGGGACCTGCGCGAGACGGTACGGCTGCTGGCGGACGCACCGTCGGCGATGGTGCTCACCGCTCGCGGCGCCGAGCAGCACAGCAACGGCACCGACACGGCGCAGGCGTACCTCAATCTGGCCCTCGCCCTGGGCCTGCCCGGGCGGCCCTACTCCGGCTACGGCACGGTCACCGGGCAGGGCAACGGGCAGGGTGGCCGCGAGCATGGGCAGAAAGCCGACCAACTGCCCGGTTACCGGCGCCTGGACGATCCTGCGGCGCGCGCACACGTCGCGGCCGTCTGGGGCGTCGACCCGGATGAGCTGCCCCGGCCGGGCCGGTCGGCCTGGGAGATGCTCGACCGGCTCGGGACCGACGACGGCGTACGCGTGCTGCTCGTGCTCGCCAGCAACATCGCCGTGTCGGCGCCGCACGCCAACCGGGTGCGGGACCGGCTGCACGCGCTGGACCTGCTCGTCGTCTCCGACATCTTCCTCTCCGAGACCGCAGCCATGGCCGACGTGGTGCTGCCCACGGCTCAGTGGGCGGAGGAGGACGGCACGATGACGAATCTGGAGGGACGCGTCATCCGCCGTAAGCGGGCGATGTCACCGCCGCCGCAGGTCCGCACTGACCTGCGGATGCTCGCCGACCTCGCCGGCCGGCTCGGCCGCGGCCGCTACTTCGACGACGATCCGCGCCGGGTCTTCGACGAGTTGCGCCGAGCCAGCGCCGGCGGGCCAGCCGACTACGCCGGGATCACCTACGAACGTATCGAGGCTGAGCAGGGGGTCTTCTGGCCATGCCCGAGCGAGGACCACCCGGGTACGCCCCGGCTGTTCACCGACCGGTTCCCGACGGCCGACGGGCGGGCGAGGTTCTTCCGGGTGGAGCACCGCGATCCGGCGGAAGTGCCCGACGCCGACTACCCGTACGTGCTGACCACCGGCCGCAACATGCAGCAGTACCAGAGCGGCAACCAGACCCGCCGGGTCGCTGCCCTGACGATGGCGCTGCCCGACGCCCGGGCGGAGCTGCACCCGGACCTCGCCCGCCGGCACGGCATCGCCGACAACGACGTGGTGGAACTGCGCAGCCGACGCGGGCGGGCCTTCTTCCGGGCGCGCCTCACCAATGGCATCCGCCGCGACACCATTTTCGCACCGTTCCACTGGGGCGGCAGCTCCGCCGTGAACGCCCTGACCGACCCGGCGCTGGACCGCCATTCGCGGATGCCGGCCTTCAAGGCCTGCGCGGTGTCGATCGCGCGCGCGGGCGGCCCGGACGACACCGAGCTGCTGACCACTAGACCGCCCAACCCAGCGTCTCAATGATCAAGGGGGCATCGCTGTGCACACCACTCCCCGTTTCCTGCAAGGCGTCTACAGCTTCGAGGGCAAGGGCCTCGACCGGCCCGGCCTCGTCGACGGCACGCTCAGCTACGTGGTGCCGGGCGGCGTCGTGGCCCAGCCGGTCTACTTCCGCGGCGGCAATGCCAGTGCTGAGCTGATCTGTGTCCTGCTCATGCGCGACGGCCAGCCGATGCGGTACTTCCCGATCGGCGCCAGGTCCGACGTCCACGTGCCGCTGCGGGTGGTCGAGGACCTCGACGCCGGCACCGGTATCGAGCTGCACGTGGCGGCGCCCGCCGGGGTGTCCGGCACCGTGATCGTCGACCTGGGTCTGGTCGAGGTCTGATGGACGTCGTCGACCAGCGCCGACGCCTCGTCGTGGTGGGCAACGGGATGGCCGGCGCCCGCACGGTCGAGGAGATCCTCGAACGCGGCGGGGGCGAGCAGTTCGCCATCACGATGTTCGGCGAGGAGCCGTACGGCAACTACAACCGCATCATGCTCTCCAACGTGCTCTCCGGGGCCGACGACGAGGCGGGCATCTTCCTCAACGACATGTCCTGGTACGCCGAGAACGGCATCACGCTGCACGCCGGCACCCGAGTCACCCGCATCGACCGCTTCGCCCGACGGATCTACGCGGACGACGGCACCGAGACGCCGTACGACAAGCTGATCATCGCCACCGGCAGCCGGGCCTTCGTCCCGCCGATTCCCGGCATCCACCGCCCTGGACGCGGCTACCACCAGGGCGTGTTCGCGTTCCGCACCATCGACGACACCCGCAACATGGTCCGGTACGCCCGCGAGCACGAGCGCGCGGTGGTGATCGGCGGCGGCCTGCTCGGTCTGGAGGCGGCACGTGGCCTGCAGAATCACCTGCCGCACGTGACCCTGGTGCACGCCGCCGGCCATCTGATGAACGCCCAGTTGGACGCTCAGGCGGGCGCCATCCTGCGGCGCAGCATCGAGCGACTCGGTATCGAGGTCGTCCTCGGCGCGCACACCACCGAGGTGCTCGGCAAGCACGCCGTGACCGGGGTCAAACTCAAGGATGGCCGAACCATCGCCTGCGACGTCGTCGTCGTGGCCGCCGGCATCCGGGCGAACGCCGAGATGGCCGCGACCAGCGGACTGCCCGTGGAGCGGGGCATCGTCGTGGACGACCAGATGCGCGTGCAGGACGAGGTCGACATCTACTCGGTCGGCGAGTGCGCCCAGCACCGCGGCGAGACGTACGGCCTGGTGGCTCCACTGTGGGAGCAGGCTCGGGTGCTCGCCGACCACATCACCGGAACGAACCCGAACGCGGCGTACCACGGCTCCCGGCTGGCCACGAAGCTCAAGGTGGCGGGCGTGGACGTCGCGTCGATGGGCCTGAAGGAGGCGGAGCGCGACGACGACGAGACGGTCGTCTTCGCCGAGCCGCGCAAGGGCGTCTACAAGAGCGTCATCATCCGCGACGACCGGCTGGTCGGCGCGACTCTCCTCGGCGACGTTCGGAAGGTCGCCTTCCTCATGCAGGCCTTCGACCGTGGGCTCCCCCTGCCGAAGGAGCGGGTCGAGATGTTGTTCGACCTCGGCGCGCCGACGGCCGCGGTGAGTGCCGCCGAGCTCGGCGACGACGTGCAGGTGTGCAACTGCAACGGCGTCACCAAGCGGGCGCTGGTCGGCACCGTACAGGGTGGCGTGAAGACGCTCACCGGGGTCATGGACGCCACCCGCGCCGGCAAGGGCTGCGGGTCGTGCAAGGGCCTGGTCGCCCAGATCGTCGAGTGGGCCGCTGACGGCAAGGTCGAGGACGACCCGGCCGCGAGCTGGTACGTCCCCGGTGTGCCGATGCCCAAGTCGGAGCTGATGGCGGTGATCCGCGAACACGGCCTGAAGTCCGTCTCCGCGGTGTTCGCCACGCTCGTGCCGGGCGGCGCGGAGGACGCGAAGAGCAAGATGGGCCTGGCCTCGCTGTTGAAGATGATGTGGGGCGACGAGTACGTCGACGAACGCGACGCCCGCTTCATCAACGACCGGGTGCACGCCAACATCCAGCGCGACGGCACCTTCTCGGTGGTGCCACAGATCAAGGGCGGCGTGACCACACCGGCGCAGCTCAAGCGGATTGCCGAGGTGGCCGAGAAGTACTCCGTACCACTGGTGAAGATCACCGGCGGCCAGCGCCTCGACCTGCTCGGCATCCGCAAGGAGGACCTGCCGGGGGTGTGGGCGGACCTCGACATGCCGTCCGGGTACGCCTACGGCAAGAGCTTCCGTACGGTGAAGACCTGCGTCGGCTCCGACTTCTGCCGCTTCGGCGTCGGTGACTCCACCGCTCTCGGCATCGCGATCGAGGACCGGTTCAAGGGCATCGAGGGCCCCGGCAAGATGAAGCTCGCCGTCACCGGCTGCCCCCGTAACTGCGCCGAGGCGTACGTCAAAGATCTTGGTGTTGTCGCCATCGACGGTGGCAGGTGGGAGATCTACGTCGGCGGGGCGGCCGGCGCCCACGTACGCAAGGGCGACCTGCTCGCCGTCGTCGACTCGCCCGACGAGGTCATCACGCTGACCGGCCGGTTCCTGCAGTACTACCGGGAGAGCGCGAACTGGTTGGAACGCACGTACGCGTGGGTGCCCCGGCTCGGCATCGACCACATCCGGGCGGTGGTCGTCGACGACAGCGACGGCATCGCGGCGCGGCTCGACGCGGCCATGGACGCCTCCGTGGCCGCCTACCGCGACCCGTGGCTGGAACGGCGCGACCCGGCCACTCCAGGGCAGTTCCGCACCTCTCTGCCGTTGGCGGTCCTGCCCCAGGTGCCGGTTGACGGCGCTGGCCCGGCATCCGCGAGGCGGGCGTGATGGCCAAGCTCGTCGCCGTGGAACACCGGCTCGGACCGGTCGACGAGATCCCTCCCGGGGAGGGGCGCGCCTACGCCGTGGGGGCCGACATGATCGCCGTGTTCCGGCTGCGTGACGGCAGCCTGCGCGCGGTGTCGGCCGTCTGCCCGCACGCCGGCGGGCCGCTCGCGGACGGCCTGGTGGACATGACGGTCGTCGTCTGCCCTCTGCACCAGAACACCTTCGAGTTGGCGACCGGCTGTTCGACCACCGGACAGTCCCCGCTCACCGTGTACCCGGTCCGTGCCGACGCCGACGGACGCCTGGTGGTGGGCCTGCCGCCCACCTGAGGAGCGAATCGATCAAGGTTTCGAGCCGACCGACGACTTTCCCTGGGAGGAACCATGACCACGGCCGTGCCCGGCAGCATCGAACAGGACCGGCGCAGCCTCACCCTTCGTGGGCACTGGATCGACGACTGGCGGCCCGAGGACCGCGTCTTCTGGGAACGCCGCGGGTCCCGCATCGCCCGACGCAACCTGATCTTCTCGATCTACTCCGAACACATCGGCTTCTCCATCTGGACGATGTGGTCGGTACTGGTGCTGTTCCTCGGGCCGCGGTACGGCATCGACCCCGCCGGGAAGTTCCTGCTCACCGCCGTGCCCGCACTGGTCGGGTCGGTACTGCGGATCCCGTACACCCTTGCCGTGGCCCGGTTCGGCGGCCGCAACTGGACGATCATCAGCGCGGCGCTGCTGCTGATCCCGAGCCTGCTCGGCGCCTTCCTGATCCAGCCCGGCGTCTCGTACTCGACGCTGCTGCTCATCGCCGCGCTGGCCGGCGTCGGCGGTGGGAACTTCGCCTCCTCGATGGCCAACATCAACGCCTACTACCCGGACCGGCTCAAGGGCTGGGCGCTCGGCATCAACGCCGGCGGCGGCAACCTCGGCGTCGCCGCGGTCCAGCTCGTCGGCCTGTTCGTGCTGGCAGTCCTGGGGGCGGGCCATCCCGGCGTCGTCGCCGGCATCTACGTTCCGGCGATCGTGCTGGCCGCACTCGGATCCGCGCTGTTCATGGACAACCTCAGCCATGCCCGCAACGAGAAACGGGCCATGCGCGACGTCACCCGCGAACCGCACACCTGGATCATGTCTCTGCTCTACATCGGCACGTTCGGGTCGTTCATCGGCTTCGGGTTCGCCTTCGGCCAGGTGCTCCAGGTGCAGTTCGCCGACACCTTCGACACCCCGGTGAAGGCCGCATACCTGACGTTCCTCGGACCGCTGCTCGGTTCGCTCATCCGTCCCGTGGGCGGTGTCCTGGCCGACCGGCTCGGCGGGGCCCGGGTCACCTTCGTGAACTTCGTGGCGATGGCGGTCGGCGCGTCGATCGTCCTGGTCGCCGCCCAGCAACGCTCGCTGCCGTTGTACCTGGTCGGCTTCATCGCACTCTTCGTGTTCAGCGGCGTCGGCAACGGCTCGACGTACAAAATGATCCCGGCGATCTTCCGGGCCAAGTGCGGTGTGCGGTCGACCACCGCCGGCGCGGCCGACCCGCACGACCGAGCGGCGGAGCACGAGGCACGGCGCCTCTCCGGCGCGCTCATCGGAGTCGCGGGTGCCATCGGCGCGTTCGGCGGAGTCCTCGTCAATCTTGCCTTCCGGCAGTCGTTCCTGACCTACCAGACCGCGGACGCGGCCTACATCGCCTTCATCGTCTTCTACGCGATCTGCTTCGTCATCACCTGGTTCGTGTACCTGCGCCCGTCGTCCCGTCGACTCGAAGGCGTCTGACGGCGATGACCACGCCACGGCGCAGGCGGCCGGCATGATGCACGGTGGGACACACGCTCCTGTTGTAAGCCATCGTGGGTGCCCAAGGCTGGCACTCGCCGCGCGGCACCGGTCGGCCCAACTGCCCAGCCAGCAGCCGGCCGACCGCCGTACTAGCCTCGACCGTCGGGGTGCAGCAGGACCTTGGTCCAGCCGTCGTTACGGGCGTCGAAGTTCTGGTATCCCGTTGGCGCCTCGTCGAGCGTGAGTTCGTGGGACACCAGGAACGACGGGTGGGCCTTGCCTGTGGCGATGAGGTTCAACAGTTGCCGGTTGTAGGCCTTCACGTTGCACTGCCCGGTTGCCATGCTCTGCCCCTTGAACCAGAACATGCCGTAGTCGAACGGCACCTTGCCCTGTTTCTGCAGCTGGTCCGGCGACCCAGGGTCCATCGGCACGTACACGCCGACCACGCCGATCGTGCCGCCGAACCGCACGGAGTGCACGAGGTTGTTCAACGTCAGCCCCGACTTCTCCTGGCCACTCGGGTCGTGCGCCTGGTAGCCGACGGCCTCACAGCCGCGGTCCGCGCCCATCCCGCCGGTCTGCTCCAGGATCTGGTCGACCGGTGACCCCTTCGAATCGTCGATCGGGATCGCGCCGATCTGCTCGGCCAGGCGTAGCCGGTCCGGATGGCGGTCGACGACCATCACCTTGTTGGCGCCCTTGATGATCGCGGAGTACGCGGCGAGCAGGCCGACCGGTCCGCCACCGTAGACCGCCACACTGTCGCCAGGTCGCACACAGGCAAGCTCGGTGGCGTGCCAGCCGGTCGGGAAGATGTCCGACAGCATGACGTAGTCCTTCTGCCTGCTCATGTCCCGGGCGTCCGGCGGCAGGACGAGGCAGTTGAAGTCCGCCCACGGCACCCGCAACAGCTCGGCCTGACCGCCGCTGTACGGACCCATGTCGGCGTACCCGTAGGCCGCGCCCGCCATGCCCGGCGCCGGGTTGGCCACCAGGCAGAACGCGGTCAGACCCTGGTTGCAGTTCGCACAGGACCCACACGACACGTTGAACGGCAGGCACACCATGTCGCCGACCTTGACCAGATCGACCCCTTCGCCGACCTCGATCACCTCGCCCATGTTCTCGTGCCCGAGCACGCGTCCAGGCTCCATGTCCGTGCGCCCGTCGTACATGTGCAGGTCCGACCCGCAGATGTTCGTCGTCGTGATCCTGACCAGGGCATCCGTCGGTCTCTCGATTCTCGCGTCCGGAACCTCCTTGACGCTGACCGTCTTCGGCCCCTCGTACACGACAGCCTTCATCTGCGTTCCCCCGTAAGAATTTGCTCACTGCGGGGGCCCATGCCCTCGCTGGCCTTCACATCCTCGCAGACGTTTCCGAGCCTTTGACCCGTTTTGCCTGACCCTGGAGACAGGACCATCCGCCGTCGGTCCAGGAGCGGGAAACGAGGTGGTGTCGCACGAAGACCATGGATGCAGGAGGCGCGGTGACACCTGAGCCGCCGATCAGCCGGTGCCCCTTGCCGGTGGGCAGCGGGGGCACCGACGCAGCACCAGGCCGATCAGTCGGCTTCGACCAGGAGCCGGGCATAGTTCGCCATCGACCGCTGATAGCGGGGCAGGTGCCTGGCCAGCGCCCCGACGGCGACCGAGACCGCCTCCCGCTCCCGGCCGATGCTGGTCAGCGCCAGGGCCAGCGTCGCGCTGACCGCGTCGTCGAGCTCGTCGGAGCCTCGCTCGCGCTCCTCGGTCAGCAGCCGGACGCTCTCCTCAGCCTGCCCGATGTTCCGTAACGAGCTGGACATCTGGATCACCGCGCGCCGCCTGCGGATGCCGTCGAGACCCAGCTCCAGCGCCCTGCGGTAGAGCGGGACCGCCTTGTCCGAATGACCGGTCGAGTCCCAGGCGCAGGCCCGCTCGAACGCCGCCACCGGATGATCCGGCCCCAACTCGTCGGCGAGGACGCCGACCCGCGTGCGGAACTCCTCCTCGTCCGAGCCGTCTGGTGCCGCGTTGAATGCCGCCCACAGGCACGCGCTGCGCTGCTCCCAATCGGCGTTCGGGTTCATCGTCCTTCTCCTCGCGACTGTCGGTTCAATGGGAGCACTCTGCGATCACTGATATCGTCGCCGCGAGTGATTCGGCAGAGGCCGAACCTTGTGCTCCGGGAGGTGGGGCGGATGGCGGTCACGCTGCGGTTCAGCCCCGTCGACCTGCTGCGCTGCCGCTTCGCCATCTCGCCCATGCTCGAGACGCTGTCCGCGGTGCGCCTGCTTTCCCCGCGCGAAGCCGTCGGCCCACACGGCCGCTGGCTCGACACCGTCGACACACGAGACCTCGACCTACGCCCGATCGCCCTGCTCCAGCCGCGTCGCGGCTACACCCCCGACTTCCTCTCGCCGCCTCCGGTCAGCCCACACGCCCGGTTCGAGGACGAGCTCGGGGCCCTGGCAGCCACCGACCATGGCCGGGTACGCGCCGAGGTGCGCCGGTCACTGGCCGACACACCGGGGGCGGCCGAGTCGCCTATCGGACGGCTGCTGCTGGACGACCCGGCCGTCGTGCTCAAGACGCTGGCCGCACTCGTGAGGCAGGCATGGCAGGCTCTGGTCGAACCGGTCTGGCCGCACGTACGCGGGCTGCTCGACGCCGACGTGGGCTTCCAGACCCGGCGTCTCGCCGAAGGCGGCCTGGACCGGCTGTTCGCCGAGCTGCACCCGCGATTGCGGTGGACCAACGGCGTGCTGACCCGCGACCACGGCGACGACGAGCATCGGGACCTGCGCGGCGAAGGTCTCGCCCTGGTGCCCAGTGCCTTCAAGTGGGACCAGGTGGTGGTCATCGTGAATCCGCCCTGGCAGCCCACGGTGGTCTATCCGGCGCGAGGGCTCGGCACACTCTGGCAGCCCCTGTCCACCGATCGGCACACCGCTCTGGGACGGCTGATCGGCAAGACCCGGGCGGGGCTGCTGCTCAGTCTCGACGAGCCGGCCAGCACCACGACCCTGGCCCACCGCCACGCGCTGGCTGCCGGGACGGTATCCGAGCACCTGTCGGTGCTGCGCGACGCCGGCTTCGTGGCCGGGCAACGACACCGGCACGAGATCCGCTATCGGCGTACGCCCCTCGGCGATGCCGTGCTCCGTTAGTACGGTGTCCACAGACGTCGACCGGGTCGCCGGTGGTTGTTGCTGATCGGCGCCCCTTCCGGGGCCGTCGCTAGCTTGGACCGTGCCGAGTTCGGCATCTTCGGCTATCGGGAGTCTGGCCTGGGGATGTGGATGCCGGCGGAGCGGAGTTTGGCTTCGACGAGTGTGACCAGTTGGGCCGAGGCCGGTGCCTGTTCTTCGCCGTGGTGCGCGACCAGTTTGTATCGGGTCGCGGCCTCGGTGCGGGCTTGCAGGCCGGTCACGATTTTCAAGTGTGCGGGGTTGGCAAGATAGTGGTCGGCGATGGCGGTGGCGAGCTCGTCGATGCGGGCGTCATCCGGCGCCCAGGTCGCGGTTTCGGCGGCGCGCTTGCTCAAGGCGACGAACCGGGTGTCTTGCAGGGCGTGCTCGACGTGGGTGAGGTAGTCGTCGAAGCCTTCGGGGACCAGGGCCTTGGCCAGCACACAGCTTTCCCGGGCGGCCGTCACCTCGTCGGCGGTGAAGCCCAGGCCGGGCATCTGTTCCAGCAGCGCCACAGCACGGTCCGGCAGCAGCGCCCGGTTGCCGTCGGCGAGCCGGTGCAGTGTGTCACGCCGGGCGGTCAACTCCTCGATCCGTTTGGTGAGCTGCCGCTCCACGTCGGCGACAGCGTTGGCGAACAGTGCGCTGTCGGCGTCGAGCAGAGGCCCGATCTCGGCCAACGGCACGCCCGCCCCGGCAAGGGTCCGGACCTGGACCAGTCTCAACAGATCGGCCGACCCGTACCGTCGGTAGCCGGAGCTGTCGCGCTCGGGCTCCTTGACCAGGCCGAGCTTGTGGTAATGCCGCACGGTCTTGACCGTTACGCCGGCGAAGGCCGCCGCCTGCCCGATCGTGACTTCGTTCCTCATCTGCTCAGCCTGCCTTGTGCCCTACCTCGGCCACGAATTGGCACACGTACGGCCGAGCATGCGACCGGCCACGCCGAGCTCGACGAACTCGGCGTGGCCCTGGTTCGGGTCCTACCCGATGCACCGCCGGAAGCGGTCGCCCCTTGAGGCGTATGGGTCACCGGTGGTCAGTGCGTCGGCCGAGCGGGATCGGCCTGCCCATCGCAGAACACCTCATTGATGAGCCGCTGTGTCGCCTGCTGAAACGGCACAGCCAGCGACAGCGCGGCGTCGTCCACATAGTTCAGCGTGGCGGTCAGGGTCCTGCTGCCATCGGGCGTGCCGTACATCAGCGCCGCGTGACCCGCGATGCCGCCGTTGTGCGTGACAACGGTGCCGCCCACGCCGGTGTCCTGCACAAATACCCCCAGGCCATAGCCCATGTTCGGGATGGGCGTCGGGTGCGGTGTGCACATCTCGGCCAGCAGTTCAGGCGTCAGGAGCTTGCCGCCCACCAGCGCGGAGATGAACGTGTGCAGGTCCTGGGTGGTCGAGATCATGTTGCCGCCGCTGGAAATCCAGGAGGGGTTGTGGCGGGTGACGTCGACGGTCTTCTGCTCGCCATCGTCCTCATACCGGTAGTAGGCGTGAGCGTGCGGCTCGGGGACTTCGGTCTGGGTGGTCGGCGCCACGGTGCCCGTCAGTCCGAGCGGCCCCAGGATCAGTCGCTGCATCTCCTCGGCGAACGGTCGGCCGGTGACGTTCTCGATCAGCAGCCGGGCGAGCACGTAGTTGGTGTTGGAGTAGCTCCAGTCCGTACCCGGTTCGAACCGTGCCGGCTTGGACAACGCCAGCCTTACCAGGTCCTCCGGTTGGTAGGTCGCGAACCGGTTGTCCACCCAATCCTTGCCCGCAGTGGTGGCGGGGATGCCCGGCGCGAACGTGCCGTCGGCGTAGTACTCGCCGGTGAAGTTGAAGATGCCGCTGGTGTGCTGCAGCAGCATCCGCACCGTGATCCGCTCGTCGAGTCCGAGGGCGGGCAGGTAGTCGGCGGCCGGGGCATCCAGAGCGATTCTGCCCTCGGCCACCAGTTGCAGGACCAGGCTCGCGGTGAAGGTCTTGGTGTTGCTGCCGATCCGGACATGCCCGTTCGTCGGCGGCTTCGCGGTCCCGCCCAACTCGGCAACCCCAGCGCTGCCGACCCACTCGCCCCGCTCGTCGTGCACGCGCAGCGTGATCCCGGCGATACCGGAGTCGACGATCTCTTCGATGACCTTCTGCAACTCCGGGCGGTCCTGCTCGGCCAGGGTGATGGACATGTTCGTTCGCTCCCTTGAACCTGTCGTTCGGCGCGCCGTGCGGCGTGCCGATGCAGGGAGCGTGCACCCTGACCCAAGGTCAACCTCAACCATGACCTGCGTCACTGCTCGCGGGCCTTCCGCTTGATGACCGGCGAGATCCACGACATAGCTGCTCAGAGCGCGGCTCCCCGACATCTCGAGAGCCATCAGCGCCGGCATCGGCGGTCGAACTGTTGTCGAGCTCGACCGCCGACGGATCTATGCCGGCTCGCGCACGCCGCCGGCGTTGCCACCATCGTCCGGCATCGGTTCGGTCGGGGCTTCGGGCAACTCGTCAGGCGTGTCGGGTAGCAGGATGCCTGGATCGTCGGGCACCGGCTCACCTGGGTCGATGGGCGGATACTGTTCGGGGTCGAGGTCCGGTTCGGTCATCATGCGAGTATCCGTCGTCTTCGGCACTGCCGCTCGTCGGCGGCCGCGAGCCGGACGGTCTCCCCCCTCACCTCAGCAGCTCGCGCAATCACCCGAGCCGAACGTTCAACTCCCGCCGGGATTTCACAAGGTACGAATGTCGTCCAGCCGGACGCTCCACAAACCTGTCCCGACCTCGGTCAGGAGGAGCTCGAGCGACAGGTCCGAACGTCCCTCCTCCACCGTCCAGAGCGACATGACAGCGGCGACCCGGCAAGGTCCGTCCCCCTCGACGGCAATGAGGTCGAGATCTGGAGGCAGCTCACCACCGGGGGGCAGGGTGACGGTTCGACCATAGGTTTCCACCGCGTTCCTGATTTCTTCAGCAGACAAGAGGTCTCCCTCGGTCACGTTTTCGAGGGTGACGTACTCTCTGTCCGCCCGCAGGCCGAGCACCACCCGGATGGCGGCACCCACAGCAGGCTCAACGACCCATCGCCTCGCGCCGAATCTGCTCGAATTCGGCAGCCATCGCGGTGGCCAGGGCCTGCGCGGCGGACAGCGGACGAACCATGACCGTGAACTCATCGATCAGACCGCTCTCATCCAGATGCAGGAAGTCACAGCCCTCGACAGCGACCTCACCCATCCGCGCCTCGAAGACCAGCGCGTGATCGCGAGCGCCCTCGCCGCTCAACTCGCGGACGTACCGGAAGTCCTCGAACACCCGCAACACACCCCGCAGGATCGCAGCGGTGATCGCCTTGCCCACATAGGGCTTGAACGCCACCGGGCTGCGAAACACCACGTCGTCGGCCAGGGCCGCCTCAACGGCATCGAGGTCACGCGCTTCAACCGCCACCCGAAAGTCGATCACCACCCCAGCGTACGGGCACTGCCAGGGCCCTCGCGGCGGTCAGTAACGGCCGAGGTTCTGGCTGGGTGCCATCACGATGCGTGGAGAGGCGTCCGGAGCCAGCCACTCCAGTACCCGGAGCAGGTCGGACTGCGTCAACGAGACACAACCGGCGGTACCGCCGCTCCCCATGACGTGCAGGAAGATGCCGCTACCGCGGGCCGGGGTGGCTGCCCTCACCGGGATGTTGTAGTTGATGACCGCGAAGTAGTTGTACTGCGGCACGGTCTGCCACAGAGCCTCGCTGTACCCGCCCGGGTTCGTGCCGTGGACAAAGCTGTTGTACGTGGGCGAGCTCGGATTCTCATCCCAGTAGTCGTCCGCCACCAGCCGGTGGTAGCTGTACTTGACGCCAGGGTTGGCGTGCACGCCGTACATGGTGGAGCCGATGCCATAGACGCCAGTGGGCGTCGTGGGGACGCCCTCCACATGGCTGTCGCTGAATCCCTTGGTGCCGATCCGCGCGCTCATCACCCCGAACTTCGACCGCCACACGCCGTTGGCCTTCTCGAACGTCTCGAGGGACGCGACGCTCGTACCGTAGCCGTTGCTGTGGACGACGATGAGCTGGCGGGTGCTGGCCGGAATCGTGTGTAGCCGGGAGGCGATGTTGCTCTGCGCGGCCGGCGTCGCCGCCTTGCTCGTCGAAGCGCGCGACGGCGACCGGCTGGGAGACGGCTTCGTGGACCGGCTCGCCGAAGGCGACGGGGACCGGCTGGCCGAAGGGGATGAGGAAGGACTTGCGGGGTCAGTCGGTCCGGGAGCGCCGGTCACCGAGGTATCGACCGGAGCCGACCCGGCGTCCACGGTGCCGTTCCGGCCCGGATGTGCGCAGGACGTGAGTCCGAGCCCGCCGAGCAGCGCCAGCGCAATGGCACCGAACACAGCCCGCCTGAACGGCCTTCGCATTCCTACTCCCTCAATGGTTCTTGATGTCAGCCAGCCGTGCAGCCGGAAGGCGACCGCGAGTCCGGGGACTCCTGCCGCGTCGTTGGTCTGGGTTCGCAGGTGCGACCCTCGCACACGGCGAGGGGCCGCGCTGGAGATCAACTGACGCCTCTCCTACGGCGTCGTCGGTCTGGCCGGCGTTACATTCCAGGACGGCGCTCGCCGAATCGAGAGCATCGTCGGCGACCGGGACGACTCGGGCAGCTTCGGCCGCATCCCGCGTATGGCCCTGCGGTCGTACCGGATGAGTTGCGGGCATTGCGAGTGAGTGGGGAGACGCTGCTGGCGATGTCCGGCATGCTGTGGGCATGACCGAGGAACCGCAAGGTCGTTCCACCCGTCCCAGCGACACGGCGCTCGCTGCATCGCCAGTGATCTCTGTGATGTTGATCGTCTCCGACGCAGACGCCGCGGTCGCCTGGTACAGGACTGCGCTTGGCGCAACCGAGTTGTGGAACCTTGGTGGCGTGGCCGGCCTTGAGATCGGCGGCGCCCCCTTCTTCCTCCACCAGGTCGATCCCGAGAACCCCACAGAGACCAGTCCCGGCCAGTTGGGAATCACGAGCACCCGCATCGAGGTGTTCGTCGATGACCCAGACACCTTCATCGAGCGCGCCGTCGCGGCTGGCGCAGTCGCCGGAGCGGCAATCGAGGAGCACCGCGTGCCCTGGGGGACGCATCGTCAAGGTGGCTTCACGGACCCGTTCGGTCACAACTGGTCCGTGGGCGACAAGTCACCCCTGGGCCCGTTCCCCCGTTGATCGGGCGAGCCTGCTCGTTCGTTCCAAACCTGGTGGTCGTAGTCCGGGTCCGGCGGGATCCACTTGTAGGAGCCCTTGTTGTGGTGGAGTTCCCGTCGCCGGGCCGCAGGAGGCTCACCGAAGCCAGCCGAGGAAGCGTCTGTGCAGCGCACCCGCCGGCACCCAGGTCAGGTCCTCCGAGGCCCGCACCAGCTGGGCACCCAGGTAGATTGCCAGGGAGATCGGAGCGTCGTCGAACTCGGCGCGTAGCTCGCGCTGTCGGGTGCGGCAGGGCCAGGGCGCATCGCAGCCACCGCAGCTCCAGATCGGCAGCACCGGGCCGTGCGTGGTCATGCGCGACCTCCGAGCAGCGCCGCCGCCATCGACCGCGCCCGCCGACTGGTCGCCCAGTCCACCCGCCAGCATGGGTACGTCGTCACGGCCGCTGCCCCGTGACGGCAGCGGCCAGGACGTCGACGCTGACCAGCACTTCGAAGCACCACGGGACGGCGCAGTCCGCCGTGGGCCAACTGCAGTCCGGGCCGTGGCCGTACACCCAAGCGAACCGCGGGTCGTGGGACTCGTGGACCTTGACGATGACGATGTCGTGGCCGGTCTGGCCCTCGATGCCGGGGCTGGGCTGCCACTGGCCGGGCCGCACCGACACCCGTGCGCCGGGCTCGGGCAGCTGCCGGCCGCTCACCGCGCCGGCCCGTCGGGGCGGTGCCCCTGCGTCATGGTCCGGGCGCTGGCCAGAACCCGCCGCTTGGCCGCTTCCTGCTCGGCGGCCTGGATGCGCTGGCCAGTGCCGGGCGGTACGGGCGGCGGGGCGGGCGTGAGCAGTTGCCGCAACCTCTGGACGATGTGCACGGTGTCGCCTCCCTCGCTCTGAGGGGCGCGGCCTCACCGCTCATGGCTCGTAGTTACCGCGCCCTGACCTCAGAGTGAGGGCGAGCTAGTCAGCTATCTAGCGTCGGAGTGTCCGCCACTCCGGTTCCGGACAGCTCCCGGACACGATCAGGCGGTCGCCGCCGCCAGAGCTTGTCGATACTCGACTGTCCACTCGGCGCCGCGCTGGTCCTCCGGCAACGCGCCCAACCCAGTCCGCAGGTTGTCCACCGCCGAACCCCTGTCACCGAGGGCCAGATAGGCCAGGCCGAGTCCCATCCGACTGAACGTCGGCGTCAGCCAGTACGCCGTCGCCGGCGGCGGCTCCGACTCGGCGGCGGTCGTCAGGTCGCTGGCCTCACCGAGCAGCCGCACCGCCGCAGGCCGGTCGCCGAGCAACGCGTACCCGTGAGCGGCCTGAACCGCGTCACCAACGCGCTGCGACGGCGACGCCCCGGGCGTGTGATACGCCGCAAGGAAGTGGCGCACGATCCCCCGCGCGTTACCGCGCTGGCGCTCGATGTAGCCGCGAAAGTTCTCCGCCTGCGCGGCGAGCGGCCCGCTGTTGACCGCGTCGGCTTCCCGCGACGCCTCGATGAGGACCCGCACGGCCTGGCTGTCGTTGCGGGTCTCGGCGTACAGCCACCCGACGAACTGCGTCCACTCGGCGGCAACGGCGTGAAGCTCGCCGGCGTGAGGGCCTCGGACGTGCGCGGCGAGGTCGCGGACGGCATGCCACTGCGGCAGGCACATAGGCAGCATCATCGGCGCGGGCAGCGCGTCGTCGAGCCGCCGCTGGGTAGCCAGGATCGTGGCGAGCAGGTGCACGCCGGCGGCGTCGAGCCGGGTGGGATTGGCGGCCAGGTACGCGAGGCGGTCGCTGTCGTCGGGGGTGGTGACGGAGGGCGGGTCGACGACCATGACGGCGAGCTCCCCACCGGCATCCAGGGCGGTGTCCAGCTCGCGGGCCACTGCGCACGTGGGCCGAGCGCGGCCGCTTTCAAGGTCGTGCAGGAAGCTTTTGCTGTAGTGGGCGACGTGGGCCAGGTCGCGCAGGGACAGGCCGCGTTCAAGGCGGCGGCGCGTCAGCTCGGCGGCGAAGCGCGGGTCGACGATGGTGCGGATGGCGGCGGGCATGTGGCGCTCCCAGGTAGAGGACTGGGCGGCGCCCCGCCGGCCTCTACACCGGCGGGCCGCCGTCTCGCAGAGTACGCCCGGCATGCCCGTAAGTCACGAGCACAGGTAGTTGACTAGTCCACGTGCGGAGTATCGGTGTCTGTCTAACCTGCGGCGGTGATCTATCCCGGACAGGACCCGGTCGGCTATCAGGAGCTGGCCGAGATCCTGCGCGCTCGGATCACGTCCGGGCAGCTCAGCCCCGGTGATCGCCTACCGTCCGAACGGGACCTGTCGCAGACCTACGACGTCGCGCCGATGACCGCTCGGGCGGCGGTGCGGCAGCTACGCAACGAGGGCTTGGCCGAGGCGGTACGGGGTCGTGGCGTAGTGGTCCGCATGCCGGTCGAGGTGGAGCAGGTGATGGTGGAGCCGGGGGCGTCGGTGTCGGCTCGGAACCCGACTCCGGGTGAGCGGCGGACGTACGGAGTGCCGGATGGTGTGCCGCTGCTGGTGGTAGACCACCCGGACGGTTTGCAGGACCTGTACGCCGCGCATCGGTACCGGTTGGTCTTCAGGGCTGATTGAGTCGTCGCCCTTCGGGCCGCCGATCGGCCACCGGCAGCTCGGTCGGCGGCGCTGACCATCAGAGCTCTCCCCGGCCCTTACGGGCGACCAGCTCCAGCACCGCGATCACAGTGCCGGCACCGGCGATCTCACCCCGGGACACCAGCCCGTACGCCTCGTCGAGCGGAATCCAGGCGACCTGCTCGGCCTCGTTCACGTCCACGGGCGCACCGATGTGCTCAGCCTGCCGAGCCAGGAACAGCAGATTCTCGGCGTCCGCAGTGCCAACCCACGGTTGGAAGGACAGCAACGGCTCCACCTCATGGGGCCGCCAGCCGGTCTCCTCCTCGACCTCCCGCACCGCACACTGCGCCGGGTGCTCCTCGTCGTCAACGTAGCCACCGGGCAACTCCCACACCCACCGGTCGAACACGAAGCGGTGCCGCCGCATCAACAGCAGGCGCCCCCGATCATCGAGCACGGCGACCATGGCCGACCGGGGAGCCCGGATCACGTACTGCTCGAAACGAACCCCGTCCGGCAACTCCACCTCGGCAATGCTCAGCCGCGCCCGGCGGGAGTCGTCGACCACCCGCTCGCCGTGCACGGTCCAGCGGGTCAACTCCGTCGGCTGCTCCTGCTCCTCCACCCCGCCAGTATCCGCGCCGAACTCTCGCGACGCTTCGCATCCCGGCTGAGGCAAAGAGCCGTACAGCGCCGTCCGCATCAATGTCTAGCGATGCCTACCCTGCGCCCTTTGGGGAGGTGGCTGGTAGCCACCCGCTCGGGACGGGCATCCTTCCTGCCGGTAGTGCTAGGGCGTTCACGCGTGCTGCTTGAGGAACTCCCGGAAGAGTTGGCAGAGCTTCGAGACGGCCAGCGAGTGGTCAGCATCGCTTGCTAAGCACTCTTCGGTAGCACCATTACCGAAGGTCTCCGCCAGCACTAGGGATGAGAAGATGAGGCTACTGCTGCCGGGATGGCGAGCGGAGATCCACTCTTGGAACGCCGTCAGCTCGCCCTGACCGCGTGCCAGGGCGAACCCCGTCAGCATGGACCACGCGCGGTCGTACCTTAGCTTCCCGACGTACATGCCCAGTCGGTGATCCACGTGCCACAAGAACTCTTCCCAGCTCACGCCGGGATTCTCTCTGACGACCGCTTCGGTGTGAAGGAACCATGGTGGTGGGCTGACCTGCTTAGACGCCGGGGTGAGCGGCTGCGACAGTCCACTTACGTGCAGGGCTGTCCGTGCTTGGACGTCGTGGTTGTCACTTAACTAGTCACTTCACCGCACTCGTTCAGGGGCTGTCGCTGCCCTGCGTAGAGCAAGCTGGCTGTGTAGCCCCTCGATGAAGTCGGTGACGATCGCTGAAACTCCAGGCTGAAGGTGACCACCTTGCCGCCGAAGCTCTTCTTCCCGCAGACGCTTCGGCTTGCGCCGTCAAGGGTCATGCGCCAGCCGTTGGCACTGCCCAATGAGGCGTAGAAGCCTTCGACGGCAGCGTCCCCTGACGGGGGCGTCTTCGTATAGGAGCGAGTAACGAACGCCCCGCCCCAGTAGTTGCTACCCAACCCCCTGCAGGGTTCGAAACTGTCCGCCGTCTGCAGCTTCGAATCTGGGAAGGCTTGAACCAGCATGGGGTCGGACCTGAGCTCAGCCGTCAGCTGTGCTTCTGTGTCTGAGCAAGGGCCACCGGGATAGACAAAGGCATCGACGTAGCTTGTCACGGCCCACCAGCCGGTCGCAGCGATGAGCCCCAACGTGGCAACAGCGGTCAGCGCGATAGTGAGAACTCGACCGGGACGCTGCACGAACGCTCTCCTTGCCGAGCTGCCTGCCTTGCTCCTCGATCGTTGGACCACATCCTCAAGGACGCTCGAATCCGCCGGGCCTCGACGCCTCGACCACGGCGGACCCTTCCATCCCGAGGCTCCTATGGACGTCAACCCCGACCGCTTGACCCTCAGGCAACCAACACACCCTAGCCACCTGCGGCTTCGCCCATTCCTAGCTGCTGCAACGGTCCCCTGTAGTGCAGGGTTGTCCAGCAGCGTCCGTCGTGATCGTCACTCAGTTAGTCACTTACCTCCTCGGCGTTCGCCCCATCCTGGTCTTCGACCAAGCGGCGGAGGAGAAAACGCGCTCCATCATCTCCGGACCGCGCCCGCTGCCGTAGGTCCTCGTACCGGCCCTCCTGGTACAGCAGCCGGTTCAGCCGCCTTCGAGCGTGCACATCGCGTTGGCCGAGTGCCGCCAGCTCGACGTGACGCCCGGCGCGGGCGAGCAGATCCATGTGCCACAGGTGTGCGTTATGGCGCTCGTAGTCGCTGCTGTAGCACTCCGCAGCAGCACGGACCACCGCGATTGCTTGGTCCCAATCGCCCAGTTCCTCAGCAACGCGCGCAGTCTCAGACCAGTGGGGCACGGACATCATCGTAGGCGGCGCGGACCCTCAGCATGGGAATCGGATTGATCTACACGTTGGGTAGCCGCATCGCCCGATAGAGGAACGCGGAGCGTTCGGGTTGTGGCCGGCACGATCGCGGCGTTGGCTCGTGTTCGCCTTTGCGTCGGGCACGGGTCGGGCACATGATCGAGGGCGGCCGACGTCCCCGGTGAGAGGCTGAGCGCGTGGGACTGAACAAGAAGATAGCCGCGCAGCTTGCCGATGCACGTCTCGCTGAATGGCGACGCGTCGGCTATGGCGAGTGGCGCGCGATGCTCGACGACAAGGACGTACGCCAGGTCGTCGGCGAAGATGGCACGCGGTACAGCGTGGTCAGCTACGCCCTTGATGATGGCAAAGGGTGTGTTCGCATGTCGGTGGCCGTGGACGACGAAGGCTGGTCGGCGATCGTGCCGCTGGTGCGCGACGAGATCATGAAGCCTGATGGCATGTTCGTCGAGTGACCTCTTCGGTGCGAGGAACGACCAGCCGGCCACGAGCTGCGCCAGTAGCAGCGCCGAGGTACCCGACGGTCCCACGGAAGTCCAGGGACGTCCACCGTTGCTCGCGCCCCTTGTCACCCAGTTGGTCACCCATCTAGCCACGCCACCTGCTCTATCGGCGCACCCGGCGGAAGGCGAGATGCGTTCGGTCGAGGATCTCCGGTGACAGGAACGCTTTGTGCCCCGCCTACCGCTCGGGCAGTGGATTTACACCGAGGTGAACGGGCCGCTATCAACATCCGACACTCCAACAACGCATCAGTATGCGTCTATTATTAAGGCTCGCTTCGGGCATCGTTGCCCGCCCCTTCCGTACCACCAGCGGAGGTGAGCCGTGTCCCGCAACGTCCGTCCTCGTCCGTCCACTCTGCTCCTGCTGCTCGGCCTGATGCTGGGCCTGACCGCCCCCGTGGCGCTGCCCAGCCCCGCATCGGCTCGATCGGCCGCATTGGACGAGGATCCGCTCTGCTACACCTCCGGCTGGAGCGTCCCACCGGGCATCAACAACCCGCTGCCCGTGACCTGGTCGCACATCGGCACCCGATCCAACGGCGGCTTCGCCTACCGCTACTGGATGAAGACGGAGAACGGCTACTACGTGTCGAGCCTCGTGGCGAAGTGCTCCGGCCGCTCGCTGGTCTCCACCACCGCGATCACGCCGACCAGCGGCTCGGGCACCCCAGCCTGCACCAGTAGCGCCGACCGCTATCCGACGGGGTCCGACGCCGAGCGGTACGTCGGGCAGGCCGCGGCCTGGGAGCGGGGATACGTCTACCGGCCCACGTTCCGCTACTGGCACCGGGAGTGGCTGTTGGTGGCGACCCCGGGGTGGTCGTACCGCTCCAGCTTCGTCGTGCGCTGCTGAGGGTAAGAGGAGGGCCCCTTGAGTCCGTGAGCCTCCGCCAGAGACGCCCTCAAACGCCTCAGCGACTTATTCGGCCACCTCCGGAACTGCCGAATCACAGCAGAGAGGCCACTTCCCGAACCCGGGAAGTGGCCTCTGATCTGCAAGAACTGAGAGTGGGCGATGCTGGTATCGAACCAGCGACCCCTTCGGTGTGAAACAGGGCGCCGCACCGGCTCTGACCTGCGGCAACGTGAAGCCGCAGGCAGGGGTGGGTGCAGTTGAGCGCCGATCGTTGCCGTTGGACGCCGTTCGAGGCCGTTCAGGGCACCCCACTGCTGACGGCAGTCGCGCTTTGTCAGCGGCATGAGATTGTGCGCGGCCCCTGCCGGATGACTCGCCCAAGATCGCGAAAGCTGGACGTTCGCACCAGTTGTCGTGCGTAGGCGCAGCCCGACGAACGAACCCCAGCGGCGGAGCGGTCACACGCCATGGCGTCCTCCTCACAAGGCGCAGATGCGATAAAACGCAACTAACCACCACGTACTTACCCAGGCTCGGTCGGCAAGTACCACCCCGTCGCATCGACAGTTAACAATGTTTACGTAATACTCGTGTAACCCCCCTGAAAGCAGATCGACCACTCCGCACGAGAGGACGTTCTCCGTGACAATGCATGCAGCTTCCCCGGACCGAGCGCTGTCCCGCAGCTCCCGGCGCCTCCTGGCCCTCGTCATCACGGCTGTCACCGCACTCGTCGGCAACGTGGTCGTCCAGCAGCAGCCCGCACACGCCGCAACCTGGAACCTCGTATGGGCCGACGAGTTCAACGGGTCCGGCGCGCCCAGCAGCGCCAACTGGAACTACAACGTCGGCAACGGCCTCAACCCCGGCCTCAATACTTTCGACGGCTGGGGCAACGGCGAGTGGGAGTGGTACCGCCCCGAAAACTGCACGCAGTCGGGCGGCAACCTCGTGATGCGCGCCAACTGGCTCACGACGCCCATCACGGTGAACGGCCGCAACTTCTACCAGACGTCGTGCCGCATGACGACGGACACGAAGAGGTCCTTCCAGTACGGACGCATCGAGGCGCGCATGGCGCTTCCGACCGCCACCGGTTCGTGGCCGGCCTTCTGGATGCTCGGTGACGCGTGCGACGAGACGTCCACGAGCGCCTACAACCCGGCGCAGACCTACTACGACCGTCTGCCCACCAACTGGGCCAGCTGCGGCGAGGTCGACATCATGGAACACGCGAACGCGAACGCGACCGTGACGAACAACATCTTCTGGGATCTCCGCACCGGCGTCTTCCCATGGACAGCGGGTCAGAACGCCAACTACGTCGCGAACCCCGCCATCAACAACGCCGCGGCCTTCCACGTCTACGCGATCGAGTGGACGGCCGCGCAGATCCGCTGGTACATCGATGGTGTGCAGACGCACGTGATCGACACGACGCCGGCAACCTTGGAGGAGTTCCGCAAGCCGTTCCACATCATCTTCAACCTGGCGCTGGGTGGCACGTACCCCGGACAGAACCCCGTGCAGAGCCAGTTCCCGCTCACCGCATCGATCGACTACGTGCGCTACTACCAGGACGGCGGGGGTACGACGCCGCCTCCCACCGGGGGGTCCGCCACGCAGATCAACGGGCCCGGCGGCAAGTGCGTCGACGTGTCGGGCGACAACACGGGTGGCAACGGCGCGGCTGTGCAGTTGTGGGACTGCCAGGGCACGGCGGCGATCGACCAGCAGTGGACGTGGAACGGGCAAACGCTCCGCACCCTCGGCCGCTGCCTCGACGTCCAGAACGGCAGCACAGCCAGCGGCGCCAAGCTTCAACTTTGGGACTGCAACGGCAGCGGGGCGCAGAACTGGGTGCAGGAAGGCAATCGGATGCGCAATCCCCAGAGCAACAGGTGCATCGACTCGCCATCAGGCGCCACAACGAACGGAACCCGAGCGCAGATCTGGGACTGCAACGGATCGGCCGCACAGTACTTCGTGAAGGCCGCCTGACGGCCGGCCGAGGGACACGCTGACGGTCAGGTCGCGGGAGCGGACAGGCTCCCGCGACCCCAGCAACGGACTGCTCAGCCTCGTAGGAGGAACCGTGCCGACCCGTCCCAGACCGCCGGGTTGATGGCGTTCGATGCCAACGAAGACGGCCTCGCCCAACGCTGCCTCGCCCTCGGCCGCCTACCCGCCGTCCGCTCCGTGCGCAGCGTCGCACTGCTACATCGACTTCACGACGAACTCGCCCCGGCCGCACCGCGCTCACCAGAGGTCCGCGACATCGTCCGCGAACTTCGTGAGTTGCCGCGGACATCACTCGTACGATGATCACTTCGAAAGGCCAAGCGATTCCCTGGGCATGACGGCGGCCCACGGCCCAGCTTACGATCGCGGCTGCGTTGCGGCGGCCGCTGGGACCGCCGTTGTCCAATCGTCGATGTCGGCTTACCGCCCAGCATCGAGGGGTCGTACCGCGAGCGCCCAGTCAGGCCAGCAGACCGACGCTGGCGAACACGGCCGACACGATCTACGCCCGCCGCCCGGACCGCCAACTTCCGTCTAATGGCCGTACCTGATGGCTCACCTTCGTTCTCAGACACGATGGACGGTTCACGCTGTGGCGCTCACACTCTGGACCCGATCGGGGCATCGGACTGCCCTCTGTGCCACCCGCAGGACTACCTGAACCAGAGCCGCTGCTCCCCATCTGCTCCCAATGTAAGCAGCACATACGGCGAAGCCCGTTACCGACTCATTCGGTAACGGGCTCTGACCTGCAAAAACTGAGAGTGGGCGATGCTGGTATCGAACCAGCGACCTCTTCGGTGTGAACGAAGCGCTCTCCCACTGAGCTAATCGCCCTCAGCGCCGTTGACTCTACCCGATCGTGGAACCAGACCAAAAATCCGGGGTCAGCGCGCCGCGAGGTACTGCCTCGCCTCGGCCACCACGTCGATGCCGAGGCTGAGCTTGAGGGAGAGCCAGACCACCGCGCCGACGAAGACCAGGCCGACGGCGCCGAGGACGAAGCGCAGCGGCAGTGACTGCCTTCTCACCCATCGTGTCCAGCCGTGGACGTGTCGCCGGGTGAAGCCGAGCAGTCGGCGGGCCCAGTGGAATTCGACGGCCCAGATGCCGAGGCCGGCGATGACCAGCAGCCAGCCGGGCCCGGGTAGCGGGATGAGGGCGATGCCGATGGTGACGACCAGCGCGCCGGCGATCGCGATGAAGATCTTGAGGGCGATCCGGCCGGTGGGGTTGGCCCGGATCAGGTCGAGGGTGGTCGAGATCCGCTGTCGCCAGTGCGGGCGGCGCGGCGGCTCTCCGACGACGAGGACGCCACCGGGACGGCCCGCGTCGGGCGTCGACCGTCCGGGTCGCTCGGGCTGCTCCATCGGCACGTCGTACCCCCGCTTTTCGGTTGCTCGGACCGCGCCGTTCGGCGGGCCCGGCGCGGTCAGCGGATCCACTGAGGATCGGTTCGTGACCATTTCACCCCCCAGTGTCGCTCGGGCCCGTCACTGCAACGGCCGACTGGACGTTACCGGAGTAAGTCGACGACTGAGCCACCCGACGCCGGGCGGCATCACGCACTGGGCAGAACCGGAAATCCTACATGAATGTTCACATTCACGAGGCGCTTCCGTCCCCCTTCCCACCACTGGGTGAAGTCAGCGTATGGCGGAGCGTAGCCAGGAGTAGCACCTGAGTATGGGAAAAGCGGGACACGCGCGTTCCGCAGCGGTGCCGGGGGGAGAACGTTCATGAGTGTCATCCGACCGACGACCGTAGAGGTCGAGACGTCGCTAAGGCTCGTCGCGCCTGACGCCACCGCCTTGCCGGTGCGTGCCAGTCTGCGTTACGACCCTGCTGACCCGTATGCGGTCCATGTCCTGTTCCACGCCGAATCGGCCGGCGGCGAGGCGGTGAGCTGGTCGTTCGCCCGCGAGCTGCTGGTCACCGGCCTGGACGAACCGGCCGGCATCGGGGACGTGCGGGTCTGGCCCTGGGCCACACCGCGCGGCGACTTCGTCGCGCTGGCCCTCTCGTCACCGGACGGCAACGCCCTCTTCGAGGTGCCGCGCAGCGTCCTGGTGCGATTCCTTCGACGGACGTACGTCGTCGTCCCGCGCGGCCGCGAGGCCGAGCACCTGGACGTCGACACTGCGGTGAACCGGCTGCTCGCCGGCCGCTGAAAAAAGCAACAGCGGGGCCGCGCGGATCTGCCGAGTCCGCGCGGCCCCGGCACATCCAGGGGGTACGACCACAGCCCGACCCGGGCCGGGCGGTGCTCAGCCGTGCGTGGTGATGCCGCCGTCGACGGGGATGACCGCGCCGGTCAGGTACGCGCCGGCCCGCGACGACAGGTAGATGGCGGTGCCGGCCATGTCCTCGGGGCGGCCGATGCGACCCAGCGGCACCTGCTGCTCGATGGCGGAGCGGCTGGCCGGGTCGTCGAGCGCGAACGCCATCATCTTGCTCTCGAACGGGCCGGGCGCGATCGCGTTGACGGTGATCTGCTCGTCGGCGAGCTGGTGGGCGAGGCTGCGGGTGAGCATGTGCACGGCGGCCTTGGTGGCCGAGTACGCGTACACCTCCATGAACGGCACCCGGATGCCGTCGATGGACCCGATGTTGATGACGCGGGCCGGGTCGTCGGCGCTGGCGGCGGCGCGCAGCGCCGGCAGCAGCGCGGTGGTGAGCCGGAAGACGGCCTTGACGTTGACCGCCCAGAGCTTGTCGAACGCGGCCTCCGGGTAGCTCTCCAGAGGCGCGCCCCAGGTGGCGCCCGCGTTGTTGACGAGCACGTCGAGGCGGTCGACGCGCTCGCGCACGGCGGCGGCGAGGGCCTGCGCGCCGTCGTCCGCGCTCAGGTCGGCGGGGATGGCCTCGCACCGGCCCTCGGCGGACAGTTCGGCAGCGACCTGCTCGCAGACGTCCGCCTTCCGGGACGAGATGATCACGCGGGCGCCGGCGCGCACGAAGCCCTGGGCGATCATCAGCCCGATTCCCCGGGACCCGCCGGTGACCAGGACCGTCTTGCCTTCGACCGAGAACAGCTCCGTCATGTGAATCCCATCGCGAGTCGGCGTGGTCCGCCGGGCCGGCGAGCGGCCGACGGGGCGCCGGGCGGACCGGGACCGGACGGCGCTACCGCCGGGTAACGTAGCCCGGCCGTGGGGACCCCGACAAGCCTCGACGTCGTGGCGTACGACGGTCGGGATGCGGTGACCTGCGGTTCGGGCTACCGTCGCAGGCGATGGTCTCCACCGATCCCTCCCCCGCGCCATCGATCGGAACGGCATCACCCGTACCCGACGAGATCTCCACGTTCGCGCTTGCCGACCTGGCCGGTGACCCCGGCTGGCGTCGGCCGGTGTTCGTCGAACGGGAGCTGCTGATCCTCACCACCCGCGGCCACGGCGACGCCGAGCTGGATTTCCACCTCCTGCCGTGCCGACCCGGCACGCTGCTGCGGGTCCGCGCCGGTCAGGTGCTGCGCTGCGCCGGCCCCCAGTTCGACGCCACGGTGGTCGGCTGGACCACCGACGCGCTGCACGGTCTGGCCGTCGACGAGGACGCGGCCCCGACCTGGCGGCAGTTGGCCGGCGAGGACGAGGACGCCGTGATCAACGAGGTGAGCCAGTTGGCGGTGGACTGCCAACGGCACGGCGACGGCCCGGCCGGCCGCATGCTGCTGCGTCACCAACTCGCCGTGCTGTTGCTGCGGTTGGCGCTGCCCGACGCGAACCCGGCCGCGCAGCGCAACGAGGCCGAGACGTTCCAGCGGTTCACCCGGGAGGTGGAGCACGGCTACCAGGTGTCCCGGCGAGTCGAGGACTACGCCGCCGCGCTCGGCTGCTCGGTGCGTACGCTGACCCGGGCCTGCCTGGCCGTCACCGGCCGCAGCGCCAAGCAGGTCATCGACGAGCGGGTGGCGTTGCAGGCCGCCCGGCTGCTCGCGGCGAGCGACGAGCCGATCGCGCAGATCGGCCGGCGGCTCGGCTTCTCCGAGCCGACCAACTTCGGCCGGTTCTTCACCCGCGAGATCGGGGTCAGCCCCGGCGCGTTCCGGGCCGCCCGCGACCAGCCGGCCGGTGGCCGGATCGTCCGCCCCCGACCGTCGGTCGAGCCGACGGCCGCCAACGGCGGACGGTTCCGCTCCGGCTCACCCGTCGAACCCCGCAACTCGGGCCGGCCCGGTGGTCCGGGCATCCCGAGTGGGCGGGCATGATGACGGGGTGCAGATCTCCGCGCGCGGCGACTACGCGGTACGGGCGGCGCTGAGCCTCGCGACCGCGTACCCCTCGCTGCTGTCCACCCAGGCCATCGCGGCGGAGCAGGACATGCCCCGCAAGTTCCTGGAGGCGGTCCTCGCGGATCTGCGCCGCGCCGGCATCGTCCGCGCCCAGCGTGGCGCCGAGGGCGGTTACACCCTGGCCCGTCCGCCTCGCGAGGTGACCGTCGGCGCGGTGCTGCGCGCGGTCGAGGGCCCGCTCGCGGGCGTACGGGGCCTGCGCCCCGAGGAGACCCGCTACGAGGGCTCGGCGGAGAACCTGCCCGGCCTGTGGGTGGCGGTACGGGCCGCTGTGCGGCGGGTGGTCGACGAGGTGAGCCTCGCCGAGATAATCAGTGGTCGGCTGCCCGCGCACGTCCGCAAGCTCACCGCGCTGCCCGACGCGTGGGAGCCGCGCTGACGCCTCACAGGGTGCGCACCACGTCCTCCGTGGTGAGCCGGGGCAGCCGGTCCTGCCAGGCGTCCGGGCCGGGGTGGCCGACGTTCACCAGCAGCAGTGCCTCGTGCCGGCCGTCGGGAAAGAACTCGCGGGTCACCCCGGCGGCGTCGAACCCGGCCATCGGGCCGGCGGCCAGCCCCGCCGCGCGTATCCCCACCAGCAGGTAGCCGATCTGGAGGGTGGCGCTGAACCGGGCCTGCTCCGCGCGGGCCGTCCGATCGCCGAGCCACTCCCGGGCCTGCGGTCGGTGCGGGTACAGCTCGGGCAACCGCTCGTGGAAGTCCACGTCGGCGGCGAGCACCGCCGCCAGCGGCGCGCCGGCCGTCTTCGCGCGATTGCTCGACGACACGTACGGCAGCAGCCGGGCCCGAGCCTCCGGCGAGCGCAGCAGCAGCACCCGCAGCGGCTGACCGTTGTACGCGGTCGGCCCATACCGGATCAGGTCGTGGATCGCGGCCACCTGGACGTCGGTGACCGGCTCGTCGGTGAACGTGTTGGCGGTGCGGGCCGCCCGGAACAGCAGGTCCTGGGCGGCACGGTCCAACGCGAGCAGGTCGGCCGCGACGGGCGCGCTCACGGCCAGGCCGGGGTGGTGTAGCCACCCCGGTGATGGACCAGCGGTGAACCGTCGCCGCCGTCGCTCAGGGCGAGCGGTTCGGCGATCACCAGGGTGTGGTCGCCGGCCGGGACGCGGTGCACCACCCGGCAGAGCAGTCGGGCCAGCACTCCGGTCAGCAGTGGCACCCCGAACGGACCGGCCGTCCAGTCCGGGTAGGCGGCGAACCGGTCGATGCCGCTGGTGGCGAAGACCGCGGCCGCCTCCCGCTGCCCGGCGGCCAGCAGGTGGACCGCGACGTGCTCGGCACGGGCCAGCACCGGCCAGCTCGACGACGCCGTGCCGAGGCAGAACGAGACGAGCGGCGGATCGAGTGAGACGGACGTGAACGAGGTGGCGGTGAATCCGGCCCGGATCGGTTGCCCGATCCGGCCCAGCCGGCCCGGGTTGGTGGACCGGGCCACCGCGGTGACCACGGTGACGCTGGTTGCCTGCCGGCGCAGCAGCGCACGGAACAGGTCCCGGTCCACCGGTCGCAGCTCGGTCGCGTCCGTCGTCGGACGCTCCACGGTGGTCACACCGACACCAGGGCCGGCGCGGCGTGAGCGATGAGGAAATTCTCGTCCCGCGGCAACATGAACCCATGCTGCCGACGGCGCGAGCGGCCGGTCAACGGTCTTCCAGAAGGTGAGACTTCTATCGCTGACGATGTTACGGAGCACCTGTAGCAGCGTTTACCGCAGCGCAACACCTATCTGGTGGATAGGAATTTCCGTGTCGTGGCGGCACACCGTCCACCGGGGACGGCGAGGGGGTTTCGGAATTCGTCAGTCCGGGAATGTTCGATGCCAAGACGGCAGGGAACGGTTGATGAGGGGAGTGCTCCGATGGGCCTCATGTTTCGCAAGCGCAAGAAGATCGGTCCGCTGATCCTGAACTTCACCGAGAACGGGTTCTCCTCGTGGAGCATCAAGATCGGCCGCTGGTCCTGGAACTCGAAGGCCAAGGCACACCGCGTCGACCTGCCGGGACCGCTGTCCTGGAAGCAGGACAAGGCCCGGTCGTAACGACCGGGAGTCGAGCGGGGCGCCGGTGATTCACCGGCGCCCCGCTCGGCGTCCGCGCCCCTGTGCCCCGCGCCCCGCGCCCCCATCGCGCGTCGATCTTGCACTTTCGGTTGACGTTTTGCACGGGAACACCCCTTGCGTCGCCACAGAAAGTGCAAGATCGCGGAGAAGGGGGCTGTGCTCAGGGCGTGGGGGTTATGAGCTCGTCGCCGGCTAGGCGGCCGGACTCGCGTTCCCTTGTTGCCTTGTTCTCGTTCAGCAGGGTTGCTAGGGCCTGGTTGGCGTCAGCGGCGCGGTAGACGGTCGCGGTGAGGGTGTGTCGGCGCAGCTCGGTGACCGGGCGCGGCCCACCCCGGCGCAGCTCGGCCAGCAGCTCGCGGGCCAGCGGTTCCAGGTCCGGCTCTCCGGCCACCTTCACGGGTGCGCCCGCCGGTTCGGCGGGGTCGCGGTAGCGCACACCGAAGTCCGCGCCGACCGTCCAGAGCGCGTCCCGCACCGCCTCCAGGCTCCGGTCCGACCGGCTCCCGAACGCGATCACGCCGGCCGGCGCGTCGGCTGGAGCGTTCACTCCCCCGTCCGCCTCCAGCACCGGCGCCACCTCGGCGACCAGCGGGAAACCGGCGAGGGCGAGAGCCGGGCGGGCGCTGGTGGCGGCGTGCAGCAGCACTTCGCCGTTGCGGCCGTTGGCGCAGGCGCGCAGCACCTCGGCGTGCGCCGGCCCGGACAGGTCGAGGAAGCAGAACAGCGGCGCCCCGGCCGCGGAGGCCGCCTTCAGCGCCACCGGCAGTCGGGCGGGACCACCGGGCAGCACGTGCACCGTCACCTCGGGAGGCAACTCCGCCTCGACCGGCCCGAGCCGGGCCGGCAGGTCGGTGACCTCGTCCGCCAGGACCAGGACCGTCACCTGCCGGCCGCGTATCTGCGCGGCGTGACCGGCGACCGCCCGCAGCGCCGCATCCGCGCCGCCGCCGTCGGCGCCGGCCCAGGCCAGCGCGACGGTCACGCGGCGGGAGCGGTGCAGGGCGGCGGGCAGCCAGGTCGCCACGTGGCGGACCAGCAGTTCGCGGAGGACGTCGGCGGTCCGGTTCGTTGGCACCGGTCCGTTCTACCCCATGGCCGCTCAGGCCGGTACGGAGATCCCCACGCCGCCGCGCGTCTGGCCGCCGTACCGCTGCCGCTCGGCGTCCAGGTCGAGCCGGCCGATGCGCTTGCGGGCGGCCACCGTGGCGTCGTCGAGCAGGTCGGCCGGGACCAACCACACCACCTCGAACTCCAGGCCGTCCGGGTCCTGCCCGTAGAGGCTCTTGGTCGTGCCGTGGTCGGACGTGCCCACCAGCGCCCCGGCGGCGGCGAGCCGTTCGGCGGTGACGGCCAGCTCGTCGAGGGTGTCGACCTCCCACGCCAGGTGGTAGAGCCCGACGGTGGCCCGGCCGGCGGTCGAGCGCCCGGCGGCCGCTCCGATCTCGAACAGGCCGAGGTCGTGGTCGTTGGTGGAGTCGGGGGCCTGGAGGAAGGTCGCGCCCCGGAAACCGTCCGGGGTCATCGGGACCGGGGTGAAGCCCAGCACGTCCCGGTAGAAGGCGACGCTGCGGGCGAGATCACTGACGTAGAGAACCGCGTGGTTGAGCCGGTGAATACCCATGACCCCACACTAGCGCCAATTTGTTGAGCGTTCAACTATCGAGAGTATGATGGTCGTCATGACCCGCTGGCTTGACCCCGACGAGCAGCGCACCTGGCGGGCGTTCCTCGCCTCCTCCCGAGCGCTGATGGACACGCTCGACCGTGAGCTGCAACGCGATGCCGGCATGCCGCACGCGTACTACGAGATCCTGGTGCGACTCTCCGAGGCGCCCGGTCGGCAACTGCGGATGAGCGAGCTGGCCGAGGCCGCCGGGTCGTCGCGCAGCCGGCTCTCGCACGCGGTGGCCCGCCTGGAGGAGGCCGGCTGGGTGCGCCGCGAGGACTGCCCCACCGACCGGCGCGGGCAGATCGCCGTGCTCACCGACGACGGTTTCGCCACCCTCGCCGCCGCCGCGCCCGGCCACGTCGAGGGGGTACGCCGGCACCTGTTCGACGCCTTGAGCCCCGCCCAGGTCGACCAGTTACGCCGGATCAGCGAGACGTTGGCCGAGCACCTGAGCAGATCCTGACCGATCGACACCGGCGCGGGTCTTGTACTTACCGTCGTCGGATGAGCACGATGGGGCGTGTCCTCCGGCTTCGACGAGTTGACTGACCAGGCGCACCACCTCGTGTCCGCTGGCGACATCGCCGGTGCGCAACGGCTGCTGTCCGACGCGCTCACCGACGCCGACCCCCGCCCGGCCAACGCCACACCGGAGTTGGCGGAGGCGGCCAGCCTCCAGGCGCGGGTGCTCGTCGCCCTCGGCGAGCCGCACTCCGCCCGTGGCTGGGCCGCCTTCGCGTACGCGGCCACGACCCGGCTGCACGGCCGCTCCGACCCCCGCACGGTGGCCGCCGCCGCGACCCTGGCCGCCGTGCTGCACCGGGTGGGCAGTCACTCCCGGGCCGCGCGGCTGTACCAGGACGTGATCATCGAGCTGACCGCGCAGGACGGTCCCGAGTCGCTGCGGGTGCTGGCCGCACACGCCGACCTCGCCACCGTCGAGTACGCCCGGGGCCAGTGCACGGTGGCCCGCGACCGTCTCCAGGACGCCTGGGAGCTGCACCGCGAGGTGTACGGCGACGGCCACCCCAGCGGCATCAAGATGTTGGCCCGGCTCGGCTCGATGCAGCGCGACTGCGGGCAGTTCGCCGAGGCGCACGACAACCTCGCGCTGGCCCGCGAGCTGTGCCGGCAGCATCTGAGCGCCGACGATCCGCTGGCCCTCCAGGTGGCGGCCCTGGCTCGGGCAGCGGCCAACCCCGATCACGTCTGCGCCGACGACCCGTCCGCCGTCCGGGACGCGCCGGTGGTGCCGGCCGCACGCACCCCGCCGCCGTCCGACCCGCCGCTCCAGGCCGCCTACCACCCGCCGGCCCCCGCGGACCCGGAGACGGGTCCCGCCGGCCGTACCGACGAAGGCCCGGCCGGCGCTGGAACCGCCAGCGGCGGCCCCGTGCCGAATCCCCGGGTGCCGGCCGACGAGCCGGACGGCTCCCCCGACTTCCGCTGGCCACCGGCCGACGAAGCGGAGGGGTCGTCGGACGTCCGCTGGCCGCCGGCCGACGAACCGGACTTCCGCTGGCCGCCGGACCCGGCGGACGACCCCGTCCCGCACCCCACCACCGCGCCGGTGCCCCCGTCGGTGGCCGGGTTCACGGGCGGCACCGAAGAGTCGTCCGGTGTGTACCGGCTGTACCGCCCCGGCGCGTCGTCCGAACCGGATCGACCGTCCGCGCCGCTGACGCCGTACACGCCGTCGCGGCTGCTGCCGGTGCCCGTGCACCGGGCGCCGACGCCGGCCCGCAACAGGCTGGTGCCGGTGCTGGTGGCCGGCGTGGTCGTGGTGCTGCTGGGCACGGCGGCGGTGATCGCCGGAGTGGCGCGCGTCGGCGACGGGGACGACCCCAAGTCGGCGCCGCCCCCGACCGTCGGTCCGAGCGACACGGCCTCCTCCCCCGCCGCCGGCGCCGCCCCACCGGTTGCCGCGCCGGGCACCCCTCCCGGCGCGGTGTCGCTGCGCGACAACCGGGACAACATCGCCCTGGGCTGGACGTACCCGGCCGGCGGCGAGGGCCCGGTCGTCGTCTCCGCCGGCCGCGCCGGGCAGGAGAAGACCGCCATCGCCACGCTGCCCGCCGGCACCGACAGCTACATCGTGTACGCGCTGAACCGCGCCAACGACTACTGCTTCACCGTCGCCGTCGTGTGGTCCACCGACACCGTCGCGAGCGCCAACCAGGTCTGCACCCGCCGCCGCTGACGTCCGCCGCGTTCACGGTCGGGCAACCGCCGGTGGCGGCTCGGACCCGGTCGGCGTCGCCGGGAGCAGCAGGCGTACCCGCAGGCCGTGCCCGCCGTCGCCGTCGGCGAGGGTGATGGCACCGCCGGCGCGGCGGACCAGCTCCCACACGATGGCGAGGCCGAGGCCCGCGCCGCCGTGGTCGCGGCCCCGACCGTCGTCCAACCTCGTGAACCGGTCGAAGACGCGGCCCCGGTCGGCCGCCGGAATCCCCGGGCCGTCGTCGGTCACCGTCACCAGGTGGTACGCGCTCTCGTGCGGCTCGGCCGCGAGGACGACGCTGCCCCGCGCGTGCCGGACCGCGTTGTCGACGAGGTTGGCCAGCACCCGCCGCAGCTCGGCCTCGTTCCCGGCCGTCCACAGCGGCCCCGGCGACGACGCCACGCGTACCGGCGGCGACGGATACCGGGCGGCGACCTCGGTCACCAGCGCCGCCAGGTCGACCGGGCCGGTGCCCCGCGCCGCCGGCATCTCGTCCAGGCGGGCCAGCAGCAGCAGGTCGTCGACCAGCCGGCTCAACCGCTCGGTGTCGGCGAGCAGGTTGGCCGTCACCGCCGTCCAGTCCGTCCGGTCGGCAAGCCGCTGGGCCACCTCCAACTCGGTACGGATGTTGGCCAACGGGCTCCGCAGCTCGTGCGCGGCATCGGAGACGAAGGCCCGCTGCCGGGCCCGGGCCGACTCCAGCCGGTCCAGCATGCCGTTGAGGGTCACCGCCAGCCGGTGGATCTCGTCGGCGGAGGCGGGCACCGGAAGTCGGCCGGCGCCGGCCCGACCGGTGATCTCCTCGGCGCCCCGGCGCAGCGCCTCCACGGGACGCAACGTCGCGCCCACCACCCGCCACGCCACCCCGGCCAGGACCACCACCAGCAGCGGGAACGCCACCAGCAGGATGGTCCGCACCACGTGCGTGCTCTGCCGTACGTCGGCCATCGAGCGCGCGACCAGCACGGTGAGCGGCTCGGCCGCCGTGCCGGCGGGTACGGCGACCACCCGGACCGGCCCGCGGAGCCCGACCCGCTCGGCGGGAACGTCCAGGCGTTGACGCTGGCCGGCGTGCAGCCACTCGGGGCGGGCCATCGGGACGAGCCGGTCCGCGTCGATCGAGGCGGCCCGGACCCGCCCCTGCGCATCGATCACCTGGACCCGAACCTGCCCGCCGGCCACCGGCAGCGGGTCGGGCAGCGCGTCCTCGGCGGCGAGCAGGGCGACCGCGTCGGCGGTCCGGAACGCCTCGGTGTCCACGTTGCGCTGGAGCACGAAGCGGAGCGCGCCGAGCAGCACCACCCCGCCGAGGGCGAGACCGACGGTGAGCCCGAACACGCCGAGCGCCAGGAGGCGGCCCCGCAGGCCCAGGCCGTGCAGGCCCCGGCGGGGCGACCAGCCCCGCGGCGGGTCGGTGGATGTCACGTCGCCAGCCGGTAACCGGCGCCCCGGATGGTCTCCAGTCGATCCCGGCCGAGCTTGCGCCGCAGGTAGCCGACGTACACCTCGACCACGTTGGGCGCCGTCTCCAGGCTGGCGTCCCACACGTGGTCCAGCAGCTCGATCTTGGAGATCACCTGGCCGGGTCGGCGCATCAGATAGTCCAGCAGGGCGTACTCGCGCCCGGTCAACGTCACCTCGGCGTCGGCCCGGGTCACCCGCCGACGGGCCGGATCGAGCCGCAGGTCGCCGACCGCGAGCACGGTGGGACGTTCCGGCGTCCCCCGGCGCAGCAGCGCCCGCAGGCGGGCCAGCAGCACCACGTACGAGAAGGGCTTGGTCAGGTAGTCGTCCGCGCCGCAGTCCAGGCCGTCGGCCTGGTCGTACTCGCCGTCCTTGGCCGACAGCATCAGCACCGGCAGCCAGTGCTGCTCGGCCCGCAGCCGACGCACCACCTCGTAGCCGGAGAGCCCGGGCAGCATGACGTCGAGGATCATCGCGTCGTACCCGCCGTGGCGTGCCGCGTCCAGGCCGGCGGGGCCGGTCGCCGCCACGTCGACCACGAAACCCTCCGCCTGCAGGCCACGTTGCAGGGCAGCCGCCAGCCGGGACTCGTCCTCCACCACCAACAACCGCACCACTCAAGGGTGCCACCCGGGTCACAGCCCGCGGTTCGGCGTCCTCAGCGCCCTCACAGCGCCGAACGGGCAGGATGTCAGGCAGGAGGTGTGCACCATGTCGATCCTGAGAAGCCGTCCCGTCCTGCGGTGGCTGGTTCCGGTGGCCGCCGGCGTCGCCGTCATCGGTGGAGGCGCCGCCGTCGGCACGTTCGCCGCCGAGGCCGAGCCGAGCCTGCCGCCGCGTACCGCCGCCCAGCTTCTGGTGGACCTCCAGACGTCCTCCCTGGAGGGGTTGTCCGGGACGGTCGTGCAGCGGGCCGACCTCGGCCTCCCGCCGCTCGTCGGGCTGGTCCCCGGCAACGACCTGACGACCCTGCTGACCGGCACACACACCCTCCGGGTCTGGTACTCCGGGCCGGACCGTCAGCGCGTCGCGCTGGTCGACACCCTCGGCCAGCGGGACATCATCCGCGACGGTCGGGACGTGTGGACCTGGGAGAGCCGCGGCAACACCGCCCGCCACCGCGCCCTGGGCGACTCGAAGGGCGCCGCGAAGCCCGAGGCGACGCCGAGCCTGCCGGCCACTCCCCGCGAGGCCGCCGACCTGGCGTTGGGCGCGATCGATCCGAGCACCGAGGTCAGCGTCGGCCGCTCGGCCACCGTCGCCGGTCGGGACGCCTACGAGCTGGTGCTCGCGCCACGTGACCGTGACTCGCTGGTGCACCAGCTCCGGATCGCGATCGACGCGAAGCAGCACGTGCCGCTGCGCTTCGAGGTGCTCGCCCGGGGCAGCGACCAGCCGGCCTTCGAGATGGCCTTCACCCAGATCGACTACCGCCGTCCCGACGCCGACCAGTTCTCCTTCAACCCGCCTCCCGGCGTGACCGTCACCGAGGAGACCACCGAACGGCCGGACGCCGGCAAGCCGGGTCACGTCGCACCGGGCCGGGACCCCCAGGTGCGGACGGTCGGCGACGGCTGGACCACGGTCCTGGTCGCACGCCTCGACGCCGCCTCGGCCCAGAAGCCGGCCGCCGCTCCGGGCCAGAAGCCGGCCGCCGCCGCCGCTCCGGACGCCGACATGTCGAAGCTGCTCGGTGGCCTGCCGACGGTCAGCGGCGACTGGGGCAGCGGGCGGCTGCTGACCGGCAAGCTGTTCAGCGTGCTGCTCACCGACGACGGGCGGGTGCTCGCCGGGGCGGTCACGCCACAGCGGCTCTACCAGGTGGCTCGCGGCTAACTCCGCACGTGCGTACGCCGGGTCGACCAGATGGGTCGGCCCGGCGTACCTGTGTGACCTGGATCGGCCCGGTCGGCTTGGTGACAGCGGGCCGGCCGCGCTATCTTCGACAATTCGAGGGCACAAAAAAGAACGGCATTTAAATGCCGTTCTAGCATTGGATTCTAACGTTTAGGGAGACGGCTTGTCAAGGCACTCCGGCGGTACCGGTGAATTGCCGGTCGACGACGAGATCGGCCGCGAGCAGGAGTACGTCTCGATGCTCTACGGCCGCCTGGACGGGTTGCGTGAGCAGGCCGCCCACCGACTCACCGCCGAGCTGCGCAACACCGGCGGCACCCTCCAGGACCGCTCCCAGCGGGACAGCTCCGTGGCCATGTACGCCGACCAGGTCGAGCAGTTCTCCGCCGTGGAAAATGGCCTCTGCTTCGGGCGGCTCGACGGCGACGACGACTCCCGCCGCTACATCGGCCGGATCGGGATCTTCGACACCAGTGGCGACTACGACCCGCTGCTGATGGACTGGCGTGCCCCGGCCGCGCGGCCGTTCTACCTCGCCACCGCCGCCAACCCGCAGGGCGTACGTCGCCGCCGGCACCTGCGCACCCGCCAGCGCAAGGTGACCGGGCTCAACGACGAGGTCCTCGACATCGACAGCGCCTCCCCCGGCGGGCACGAGGAGCTGACCGGTGAGGCGTCCCTGCTGGCCGCGCTCAACGCCGGCCGTACGGGCCGGATGCGCGACATCGTGGAGACCATCCAGGCCGAGCAGGACCAGATCATCCGCGCCGACCTGCCCGGCGTGCTGGTGGTCCAGGGTGGCCCCGGCACCGGCAAGACCGCCGTCGCGCTGCACCGAGCGGCGTATCTGCTCTACACACACCGGCGGGAGCTGTCCAGCCGAGGCGTGCTGCTCGTCGGGCCGAACGCGACGTTCCTGCGCTACATCTCCCAGGTGCTGCCCACCCTGGCCGAGACGGGCGTGCTGCTGCGTACCCAGGGTGATCTGTTCCCTGGGGTGAGCGCCCAGCGCGCCGAGCCGGCCCAGGCCGCGGCGCTCAAGGGCCGCGCCGTGCTCGCCGAGGTGCTGGCCCTCGCCGTGCGGGACCGGCAGTGGGTGCCGGACGAGCCGCTGGAGATCGAGATCGAGCGCGAGGTGCTCACCCTCGACCCGGAGACCGTGCGCGCCGCGCGGGACCGGGTACGCCGCACCGACCGTCCGCACAACCTGGCCCGGGCACTGTTCGACGTGGAGATCGTGCACGCGCTCGCCGACCAGGTGGCCGAACGGATCGGCGCCGACCCGCTGGGCGGCGACAACCTGCTCGACGAGGCCGACCGCGCCGAGATCCGTCGGGAGCTGCGCGAGGAGACGGAGATCCAGGCCGTACTCGACCGGTTGTGGCCGGTGCTCACCCCGCAGCGCCTGCTCGCGGACCTGTACGCGGACCCGGACCGGATCGCCGCCGCCGCGCCGATGCTCACCGACGACGAGCGGGCGCTGTTGCGCCGCGAGCCGGGCGGCTGGACGCCCGCCGACGTGCCGCTGCTGGACGAGGCGGCCGAGCTGCTCGGTGAGGACGAGCGGGCCGCCGCCGCCCGGCGCGAGCGCATCCGCCTCATGGAGCGGGAGTACGCCGAGGGTGTGCTGGAGATCGCCCGTGGCTCCCGCTCGATCGACGTGGAGGACGAGGCCGAGGGTGGTGAGATCCTCGGCGTGACCGACCTCATCGACGCGGACCGCCTGCTGGAACGGCAGGAGGAGGCCGACCGGCTGACCACCGCGCAGCGCGCCGCCGCCGACCGTACGTGGGCCTTCGGCCACGTCATCGTGGACGAGGCGCAGGAGTTGTCGCCGATGGCGTGGCGGCTGCTGATGCGCCGCTGCCCGAGCCGCTCGATGACCATCGTCGGGGACGTGGCGCAGACCGGCGCGCTCGCCGGCACGCCTTCCTGGGCCGATGCCCTCGCCCCGTACGTGGCGCAGCGGTGGCGACTGACCGAGCTGACGGTCAGCTACCGCACGCCGGCCGAGATCATGGCGGTCGCCGCCGAGGTGCTCACCGAGATCGATCCCGCGCTGCGGCCACCGCGCTCGGTGCGGGAGAGCGGCGTACCCCCGTGGGACCGGGCGGTGCCCGATGAGCAGCTACCCGCCGAGCTGGTGTCGGCGGTGGCCCGCGAGGCCGCCGGGCTCACCGAGGGCCGGGTCGGCGTCATCGTGCCGGCCAGCCGGGTCGACGCGCTCGGCGCGGCGCTGACCGCCGCGCTGCCCGAGGCCACGGTGGGCGAGAACCCGGAGCTGGAGAGCCGCGTGGTGGTGCTGACCGTCGCGCAGGCCAAGGGGTTGGAGTTCGACTCGGTGCTGGTGGTCGACCCGGACCGGATGGTGGCCGAGTCGCCGCGCGGGCGCAGCGACCTGTACGTGGCGCTCACCCGGGCCACCCAGCGCCTGGGCATCCTGCGCCCCTGCCGCTGACCGGCCCTCCGACGCGACGCGCCCCCGCCGACCGACCGGTCGGCGGGGGCGCGGGTGGACTCAGCGCCGGTCGGTCGAACGGTCCCGGATGGACTTTGCCGGTCCGATCGCGGACGTGGACTGGTCGCTGGTATCGCCGCCCGTCGGGGTGCTCATGCCCCCGGTGGTGGCGTCGCCGGTGGTCGTCGGCGCCACCTTGCCGGGGTGTCGCTCCGGCTGGCGGGCCACCCGACGAACGCTCGCCGGCCCGGCGGTGCCACCGGTGGTCGTCACCGCACCCTGCCCGCCGACCGGGCCGCCGTCGTGCAGCACCCGCGGGTCGACCCGCTCGTGCGCCGGGTCGAGCGGGTCCTCTCGTTGGATCTGACTCTCGATGTCGGTGGGAGGCACCGTCACCTCGTCGAGGGCGCCCTCGCCGTACACGCCGCCGACGATCTGGTTCTCGGCCCGGCGGGCGGCCTCCTGCCGCATGTCGTCCTCACGCACGTCCATCACCTCGCAGAAGCTGGTGGAACCGACTGCGTGCCCGGCCACCCGTCGGCCAAACCCGGAGCGCCCGCGCGACAACCCGGAAACGGACACCCCCGCCGTCCGGTCGTGATCCGGGCACGGCCACGCCTCGTCGATCCATTTTCCGAGGTGGGGGTGTTACCTGCTCCCGGGCCTCGGGTAGTCGGGGGGCGTCCCCGCCGTGCAAGCGAACCGTGCCGTGGCCGAAACGCGGTAGCGGGGCGAGGGAAGGCAGGTACGACTCATCGCATCCTGAGGAGGACCAGATGAGCACGCAGGCTGCTTCCACCAGGCCGATGAACCGGCCCATGAACGACCCGCAGAACCCCGCCATGATGCGGGACACGCAGCAGATGCCGGTCATGCACGACGGGCATCGGAACGACATGCAGGCTCCCGGTACGGAGACCAAGCAGGCGTTCAAGACCACCGAGTTCTGGATCTACCTGATCGCGGTGGCCGCCGTACTGGGCGCGTCGCAGGTCGTCGGTCGGAACTCGGCCGGGGTGGACATCTTCCGGGCCGACAACGCCTGGTTCCTGATCACCCTGCTGACGCTGGGCTACCTCGGTAGCCGCGGCCTGGCCAAGGCCGGCAGCAACTTCCGCAGCGGTGCGGAGCGCAAGGCCCGGCACTGACCGGGTGACAGCGCACGGTGGCCTCCGGGAGAGTTCTCCCGGAGGCCACCGTCGTACGTGGAGGTGTTACTCGTCGCCGCCGAAGTCGCCGAAGTCACCCTCGAAGGCGTCCTCGATCATCTCACCGGCGATCATGCCGCCGGCGACGCCGAGCGCCGCGCCGGCGACCATGCCGCCCACACCCATACCGCCCCGGCCGTGACCGTGGCCGTGACCCGGCCCGTAGCCGTGACCATGGCCGTACTGGGACCGCAGGCTGCCGTAGCGGGACGTCGTCTCGCGCAGCCAACCGTCGACGACCTGCGCCCAGTCGACCCGGTCGACGTCGGCGTGCGACACCTGGTAGCGGCCGAACGCGTCGTGCCCGGCGCTGAGGAAGCCGCCGCGCTTGTCGCACTCCAGGATCACCTCGACGCCGCGCTGGCTGGTCACGAAGGTCAGCTCGACCTCGTTGATCGTCCTCGCGTACTGCGGGGACGCGAAGAACTCGATCTCCTGGTAGAACGGCAGCGTCTGCTGCACGCCCCGGATGTGGCCGCGCTCCAGGTCAGCGCTCTTGAACCGGAAGCCGAGCCGCTGGAACGCCTCCAGGATCCGCTCGTGCACCGGCAGCGGGTGCACCGCCACGTGGTCCAGGTCGCCCTTGTCCACCGCGCGGGCCACCGACAGCTCGGTCCGCAGGCCCATCGTCATGCCGTGCAGGCGCTGGCCGTACACGTCGGTGATCGGCGTCTCCCACGGCACCGGGAGCTGGAACGGGATCGAGAGCTCCTGCTTCGGCGCGAGCTGGAACGCGCCGCTCACGGCCATCCGGTGGAACTCCATGGTGCCGGCGTACTCCGTGTCGTGGCCCTCGACCTCGACGCGGGTGACCAGGCCGATCACCACCTGCTCGATGGCCGCCGGGTTGTCACCGCCGACGATTCTGACCTGCCCGTCGAGGGTCAGGCCAGGCCGGGTGTTGGGGTTGGCCAGCACAGTGTCCACGCTGGGACCACCCACACCGAACGCGCTCAACATCTTCTTGAAGACCATCGGAACTCCTGTGCGACAGCCGACCGCTCCACCATGGAGTCGGACGTTGACTCACCGCGCACCCTATCCAGACCCCCTGTGAGATGGCTGTGAGCGCGCCGACGCGGGCCCTTTGATCAACTCCACATCGCCGAGGTGGCGGTATCCGCCGCCCGGCAAGGCCCCACGTCGGCGATCTCGCGTCGAGACCAGCTCACGCCGGGGTCAGGTCGGCGACCGCCAGGTCGGCTGCGCGTTCGGGATCGTCGCCGGCCCGGCGGAGCAACCCGTCGACACACCAGTAACCCGACCGGTCGGCACCATCGGTGATGTCGAGCTGGAGGTCGAGGTCGCACCGTTCGCCAGCGAGGGTGACCTCCCAGTCGGGCCGACGCCGGTGCACGGCGAGCAGTAGCCGCCACGCCAGGTCGTGCCGCCGGTCACGTCGCAGCGGATCGCATTCGCGCAGGGCCTCGGCGACGGGGGCGGCGTCGGGATCGAAGCCGGCCAGCAGCGGCAGCAGTGACGGGTCACCGAGGTAGGCGGCGGCCTTGATGGTGAAGTTGTGGACCTCGTCCTGGGCGAGCAGTTCGCGTACCAGTGGAAGCGCCCGCGCGTCCCGCCGCCGGGCCAGTCCGCGGGCACCCTCCGCGCGTACCTCCGGATCGACGTCGCGCGTACGCTCCCACAGCGCCTCCCGGACGGCGTTCCCGTCCGCGGTGCTCACCCAGCCGAGCCCGAAGGTGGCCCACTCCCGCACCCGCGCGTCGGGGTCGGCGCAGAGGTCGACCAGCGCCGCCTCGCCGGCCTCGGCCGGCGGGTCGTCGAGCACCATCGGCACCGCGACAGCGACCTGGAACCGTACGTCGCTGTCGGGGCTGCCCGCGAGGCCGATCAGGGTCGGCAGGACGCGAGGGTCACAGGTGGCGCCCAACGCGCGCGCGACCGACCAGTGCACCTCGGGATCGGTCTCGGTGGCGGCCAGCGAGATCAGCGCCGTCGCTGCTTCCGCGCGCAGGTCGTCCCCGTGCACCTCGCTCGCGAAGCCGAGCAGGTCACACGCCACCGCACGCACGACAGGGTCCGGATCGGCGAGCCGCCCGACGGCCAACTGGACGGCCACCGCGCCCGACGCGGCCGCCTGCCGGAGCAGCTCGGACCCGTCGTCGGAGTCGCCGTCCTCGACGGTCCGCCGCAACCGCTGCACCGCCTGGTCGAACAGATCCGCCACCTCGTACGCCTTCACGCCCGGGATGGTGCCCTCCGGCCCGTGGATGCCGCCAGCGACTTCTGATCGACTCGACTTCGCTGAAGTGGGGGTGTCAACCCGACCGGGACACCCCGACATCGGCGAAGGCGAGTCGATCACGGGTCGGTGCGCGGGAAAGTGCCGTCCTTGACCCCATCGACGAAGGCGGTCCAGCCGCTGCTGCCGTAAACGAGGGTCGCCGCCGCGCGGTCCTTGCTGTCACGCACCGCCACCCGCCCGGAGCCGTCCAGAACAGGCCCCGCCTCGACGCAGCTTCCGCCGTTGCTGTTGCTCCGAGTGCTGATGTGCCACGCCACGGCCGGCAGGGCTTCGTTCATGGCAGTTCCTCCGTGATCTTCGCGATCAGCTCGGCCGCCTCGCGCCGAACGAGCGCGACATCCTGAAGGCGATGGTACGCAAGCGCGTAACGTCTCGACTTCGGAGATTCCATGAACCGGCGCCCACCCAAAGTCTCGGCATAGGCCACCTCGGGATAGGGCTTGGGCATCCGGAAGAGGACGAACGAGCCGTCGAGCCCGGCGTGCAGGCCGACCCGTGATGGCAGCACGCGGACGTCGATGTGCGGCCGCCGCATCAGCTCGGCGAGGTGTTGTAGTTGGCCGCGCATGACGGCAGGGCTTCCGACCGGGCGGCGAAGAACGCTTTCGTCGATGACTGCCGCCACGTGGATGGCGGGATTGCGCGTGAGCACGCGCTGGCGGTCGACCCTCAATTGCAGCCACTTGCGCACCGAGAAATCCGATGCCTGCTCGCCCTCGGCGTTACGGATCACCGCCTCCGCGTAGGCCGCCGTCTGCATGAGCCCCGGCATGAGAAAGGCATCCCACGAGCAGATGCGCTCTGCTCTGGTTTCCAACCAGGGGAAGTCAATGAACGAGGCGTCCACCAACTCGTCGTAGTCGTCGTCCCAACGGTCGGTCCTCCAGGCGTCCTCGGCAAGCTGGAGGAAGCGGTTGCGCTCTCGCCCGTCGTGCTCGCCGTAGAGATCGAGGAGCGATTCGACAACTCCCCGTCGAAACGGCCACTCGGCACGCTCCCAGCGGGCGATGGACGAGAAGTCCCGCTCCAGAAACTCGGCCGCCTGCTTGAGAGTGATGCCACGCTGCTCGCGCAACTGTCGCATCTGCTGGCCGAGCCACTGAGCACGCAATGTCTGGACGAACGATTCACGCCTGGCGGGCATGGGTCCCCTCTCTTGATGTCCCTCATGACGAACTTTGTTGGTGTCGTTGCACCAATGCCGAGGCCACTGGAAACGTGACCTGCGGGTGAGGGTGATTGCCGGCCCCCGGGGATACCCGGTGCCAACACGGCAACCGCGGCTGTGCCAACAGCCGAGAAGGTGACGAGAGGCGGCTTCGCGAGTGGCAGTCGCATACCGGCTCTCGTCGGGTCTCAACTAGAGCGTCGGGATACGCAGAACCCCGGCTCCGAACCGACTTGGACGAATACGTACCACGAACAAGGGCGCTCTCGCGACCCCGACGCACCCATCGACCGACGACGACAGAGGTGACCGATGACGAGAGGCGCGTTCCACGACGGCGGCCGGCTGCATCCGCGGCACGTACGCGACCATCAGTTCGCCACCGTGGGCTTCGGCCGGCGGGGCCTCGACCCCCGGGAGGTGCGGCGGTTCCTGCATCGCGTCGCGCTCGACCTGACCACGCTGCACCACGATCTGGCGCTGCTCAGCGAGGAGAACGCGCGGGTCAAGCGTGCGCTGCGTGCCCGGCAGGTCGACTGGCCCGAGAGGCGGCAGTGGTGATCCCGCCGGACCGGATCTTCGTACCGCTGCCTCGGGCCGCCGTTTTGGCCTTCACCGAGCCGACCGATTCGGCAGACCCACCGCCCCGACACGTGATCCACTTGCCGGTAACGGTTCCCGACCTGGCCGGCACGCTGGATCTGGCCCGCACACTCGCCCGATCGCTGGCCTCGATGCCAGAGGTCGACGTCGCCGGCCTCACGGTGTCGGCCGAGGACGCGCAGCACGTACGACAGTGGGTTTTCTGCGACCGGATCTTGCCCGATCGCCGCCGCTGCGCGCGGCCGGCGGACCACGTCGGCACCTGCCTGTCTGCCGACGACCCCTAACGGCCCATCGCCGTCCACGTTCCGCGATCTTGCACTTTCTGTCACGACATAAGGTGCATCTCACGCAAGCCGACAACCGAAACTGCAAGATCGGCGCAGCGGGGCGGGGTTCAGGCGGGGTCTACTACGACCAGCTCGCCGACCTGTTCGCCGATCGTGGTGCGGGCCTCGGCGGGCATTCCGACGTCGGTGATGAGGACGTCGGCGGCCTCCAGCGGGGCGATCGTGGCGATGCCGATCGTCTCCCACTTGGTGTGGTCGGCGAGCACCACGAGCCGGCGGGCCGCCCCGATGAGGCAGCGGTTGACGCCGGCCTCCAGCAGGTTCGGCGTGGTGAAGCCGGTACGCGGGCTGAGCCCGTGCACGCCCAGGAAGAGCAGGTCGACGTTGAGCGCACTGATCGCCGCCTCGGCGACCGGGCCGGTCAGCGCGTCGGACGGGGTACGGATGCCGCCGGTGAGGACGACGGTCTGGTCGGCGCGCGGGTTCTGGTAGAGCGCGTCGGCCACCGGGATGGAGTTGGTCACCACGGTCAGCCCGTGTACGTCGGACAGCAGGGTGGCCAGCGCGGCGGTGGTCGTACCGGCGGACAGCGCGATGGCCATCCCCGGCTCCACCATGGTGGCCGCCCGCTCGGCGATGGCCCGTTTCTCGGCCTGCTGGCGGATCGACTTCGCGGCGAAGCCGGGCTCGTCGGCCGACCCGGGCCCGGCCAGCGTCGCGCCACCGTGGACCTTGTCCACCAGGCCGCGCTCGGCCAGCACCTCCAGGTCGCGCCGGATCGTCATGTCGGACACGCCGAACCGGCTGACCAAGTGGCTCACCCGTACCCCGCCGCGCTGGCGGATCAGGTCGAGGATGGCGCTCTGCCGCTGCTGGGCCAGCATCTGGGGAACCTCCTTCGCACCGTGGCCGTCGACCACACTACGACCGGTCCTCGCGGACCACGGCCACCTCGCCGGCCGGCACGGTCAGCTCATCCGTGCACGGCACACCGGTCAACAGTTCGACGCCGGTCGCCGAGACCCGTACCTCCGACGACGTGTGGTTGATCGCGAACAGCCAGCTTCGCTCGCCGTCGCGCCGTCGTACCACCTCCACCCCGGTCGGCGCCTGCGCCGCCGGTCGGACGCCGGCCTCGTCGAGCAGCCGGGCGACCAGCCGGTCGGTGGCCGGCTCGTCGAGCCGGGCGCCGACGTACCACGCGGCGCCCGCGCCGACCGGCCGCCGCGTCAGCGCGGGCACGCCCGGCAAGGGCCCATCGGTGTACGACGCCAGCACCTCGGCGTCGTCGGCGTGCAGCCACTCGGTCCACACGTCGGCGGCGCTGCCGTCGTCGAGGCCGACGCGCTCGCCCTCGCGCAGGGGGAAGAACTCCTCGGCGCGGACGCCGAGCAGGTCCCGGAACGCGCCGGGGTAACCGCCGAGGCGGATGTGGTCGTTCTCGTCGACGATGCCGCTGAAGTAGGTGATGGCCGCCGTGCCACCGGTCTCCACGAATCGGCGCAGCGCCTCGACGTTGGCGTCGCGGACGAGGTAGAGGGTGGGCGCCAGGACCAGTCGGTAACCGCCGAGGTCGGCCGACGGGTGGACGATGTCGACGGTCACGCCGGCCCGCCACAGCGCGCCGTACAGGGCGTTGAGGCGGTCGGCGTACGTGACGTCGACGCTGGGGTGGGAGTCCAACTCGACCGCCCACCACGCCTCGAAGTCGAACAGGATCGCCACGTCGGCGTCGACCCGGCTACCGCGTACCTCGGCGAGGGCCTTCAGGTCCGCGCCGAGCTGGCAGACCTCGCGGAACACCTTGGTGTCCGGGCCGGCGTGCGGCACCAGCGCGGAGTGGAACTTCTCGGCCCCGGCCCGGGAGGCCCGCCACTGGAAGAACAGCACGCCGTCGGCGCCCCGGGCGACGTGGGCCAGGCTGTTGCGGCGGAGCTGGCCGGGGAGCTTCGCCACGTTGCGCGGCTGCCAGTTGACCGCGCTGGTGGAGTGCTCCATCAGCAGCCAGGGTTCACCGCCGGCGACACCGCGGGTGTGGTCGGCGGCGAGCGCCAGCCCGAGGTGGGCCTGCGGATCGGCGGCGGTCAGGTAGTGGTCGTTGGAGACGAGGTCCACGTCGCCGGCCCAGGAGTGGTAGTCCATGTGCTTCGCCATGCCGACCATGAAGTTGGTGGTGACCGGCTGGCGGACCAGCGTCGTCAGCACCTCGCGTTCGGCGCGGAGCTGGGCTCGCTGCTCGTCTGAGGAGAAGCGCAGGAAGTCGAGCTGCTGCGTGGGGTTGGCGAACGTCGGGGCGGTGCGCGGCGGGTTGATTTCCGCCCAGTCTCCGTAACGCTGGCTCCAGAAGGCGGTGCCCCATGCGTCGTTGAGCCGGTCCAGGTCGCCGTAGCGCTCGCGCAGCCACCCGCGGAACGCCTCGGCGCTGACGTCGCAGTAGCAGTGCACGTTGTGGCAGCCCAGCTCGTTGGAGATGTGCCACATGACGACGGCGGGGTGCTCGGCGTACCGGCCGGCGACCGCGCGCACCAGCTCCAGGGAGCGCTCGCGGAAGACTGGGGAGCTGGGGCAGTACGCCTGCCGCCCACCCGGCCAGAGGATCGCGCCGTCGGCCCGCCGGGGCAACGTCTCCGGGTACGCGCGGGACAGCCAGGGCGGCGGACTGGCGGTGGCGGTGGCCAGGTCCACCTGGATGCCCCCGTCGTGCAGGAGGTCGAGCACACGGTCCAGCCAGCCGAACTCGAACCGGCCGGGGTGGGGTTCCAGCAGCGCCCAGGAGAAGATGCCGACGGAGACCAGGTTGACCCCCGCCCGTCGCATCAGTTCGACGTCCTCCGACCAGGTCTGTTCGGGCCACTGCTCGGGGTTGTAGTCGCCGCCGAAGTAGATGCCGTCGCCCTGCCATCGCCGCATGACAGGTGAGGGTGCACCCGCCATCCAACGAAGTCAACAGGTTCCAACATCGACTTCTCTTCCAACGTTTACCTCGTAACAGCCAGATCACGACTGGGTTATCAGAGGCGAAAGTACCTCTTGACAGCGGCCTATGGACGGGTAGCTTGAGGCCCCAACTGGCCGATCGTGTTCGCCAATGTGGATTCTCGGTGGATCACGATGCGTATGTGCCAGGCCGGACCGCTCCTCACCACACCTGACCCCTTGGGCGTAGCACCTCTTCATCCGCAGGAGGCACAGATGTCCCGTCCCCGATCGCAAGCCGAATATCTGGCTCGGCTCGTACCGCCCTCCGTCGCCGGCATCAACCGGCGGTCACTGCTGGCCGGCGCGGCCGGCACGGGCGCGCTGCTCAGCACCGGTCTGCTCGCCGGCTGCGGCGACGACTCCGGCTCCGGTGGGTCCAGTAAGGACGTCACGCTCGGATCGAATCAGTCCGACCCGAAGCCCAAGGACGTCCTCGCCAAGATCACCGACGCGTTCAAGACCTCGTCCGGGGTGCAGGTCGCGACCAACACGGTCGACCACAACACGTTCCAGGAGAACATCAACAACTACCTGCAGGGCAAGCCCGACGACGTCTTCACCTGGTTCGCCGGCTACCGGATGCGCTTCTTCGCCGCCAAGGGTCTGGCCGGCGACATCAGCGACGTGTGGGGCAAGCTCTCCGGTTACTCCGACGCGTTCAAGAAGGCGTCCACCGGCGACGACGGCAAGCAGTACTTCGTGCCGGCGACGTACTACCCGTGGGCGGTCTTCTACCGCAAGTCGGTCTGGAAGCAGTACGGCTACCAGGTGCCCACCACCCTGGACCAGTTCACCACGCTCGGCGCGCAGATGAAGAAGGACGGCCTCACCCCCATCGCCTTCGCCGACAAGGACGGCTGGCCGGCGATGGGGACGTTCGACATCCTCAACCTGCGGATCAACGGCTACCAGTTCCACGTCGACCTGATGGCCGGCAAGGAGGCGTGGACCTCCGACAAGGTCAAGAAGGTCTTCGACACCTGGGCCGGCCTGCTTCCCCTGCACCAGCCGGACAGCCTCGGCCGCACCTGGCAGGAGGCCGCGCAGTCGCTGCAACAGAAGAAGAGCGGCATGTACCTGCTCGGCCTCTTCGTCGGCCAGCAGTTCAGCAACGACGAGCAGGACGACCTCGACTTCTTCACCTTCCCCGAGATCGACCCCGCCATCGGCGCGAAGGCCCTGGACGCCCCGATCGACGGCTACATGATGGCCCGCAAGCCCAAGAACGAGGACAACGCCCGCAAGCTACTGGAGCATTTCGGGGGCAAGGCCGCCGCGGACATCAACCTCAAGAACGACCCGGCCGTCCTCGTCGCCAACAGCGGCGCGGACGTCGGCGGTTACACCGCGCTCCAGAAGAAGGCCGCCGAACTGGTCGGCTCGGCCACCGAGATCGCCCAGTTCCTCGACCGGGACACCCGGCCGGACTTCGCCTCGACGGTGATGATCCCGGCGATCCAACAGTTCATCAAGAACCCGAAGGACATCGGCGGGCTGACCTCGTCCATCGAGAACCAGAAGAAGTCGATCTTCACTGACTGACGGCGGAAGGGGGAGGACATCGTGTCCGACCTGCCCCTGATCCAAGCGGATCGCGCCGTGCCGCCGCCGGCGACGACCACCTCCACGGGTGGCCGTCGCCGACGGCTACGGCTCCTGTCCACCACCGACCGCGTGGTCATCACGCTGATGGTGCTCGTCCCGCTGCTGATCGTCACCGCGTTCGTCTGGCTGCCCGCGCTGGCGACCGTGGTGCTTTCCGGCACCGACTGGGACGGCATCGGTCCCCTCAACGAGATCGACTTCGTGGGCGCGCGCAACTACAGCGACGTGGTGAACATCTACCCGCCGTTCGTGCCGGCGATCCAGCACAACCTGCTCTGGCTGGCCGCGCTCTTCGTGGTCGCCACGCCGTTCGGCATGTTCCTCGCCGTACTGCTCGACAAGGAGCTGCGCGGCAGCCGCTTCTACCAGACGGCGCTGTACCTGCCGGTGGTGCTCTCGTTGGCGCTGATCGGCTTCGTCTGGCAGCTGCTCTACTCGCGCGACCAGGGTCTGATCAACGCCGTCCTCGGCAGCAACGTCGACTGGTACGGCGACTCGAACGTCAACATCTGGGCCGTCATGGTCGCCTCCGGTTGGCGACACGTCGGCTACATCATGCTGCTCTACCTGGCCGGCCTGAAGGGCGTCGACCCGTCGCTGCGGGAGGCGGCCGCGGTCGACGGCGCGTCGGAGAGCCGGACGTTCTTCCGCGTGGTGTTCCCGGTGCTACGGCCGATCAACATCATCGTGCTGGTGGTGACGGTGATCGAGTCGCTGCGCGCGTTCGACCTGGTCTGGGTCGTCAACAAGGGACGCAACGGTCTGGAGCTGATCTCCGCGCTGGTCACCCAGAACGTGGTGGGCGAGGCGAGCCGGATCGGCTTCGGCTCGGCGCTGGCGACGATCATGCTGGTCGTCTCGCTGGTCTTCATCACCATCTACCTGGCGACCGTGATGAGGGAGAACCGGCGATGACCGTCGACACCCCGATCCGCCAGCGCAGGCTGACCCCGCTGCGGGCGCTGCTGCACGGCTTCCTCATCGTCGTCTCGCTGGCCTGGCTCTTCCCCATCGGCTGGGCCGTCCTGACGTCGTTCCGCTCGTACGAGTACACCGCGACCAACGGGTACGTCTCGTTCGGCGGCTGGACCATCGACAACTACGTGACCGCCTGGCGTACCGCGGAGTTCGGCAAGCACTTCCTGAACTCGGTCTACATCACGCTGCCGGCGGTGCTGCTGACGCTCTTCCTCGCCTCGTGCGTGGCGTTCGTCATTGCCCGGTTCAGCTGGAAGATCAACCTCGTCCTGCTCGGGATCTTCACCGCCGCCAACCTGCTGCCGCAGCAGGCGCTGCTCATCCCGCTGTTCCGGCTGTTCACCGAGGTGCCGCTGCCGGAGTTCATGAGCGACTCGGAGCTGCTCTACGACAGCTACTGGGGCCTGATCCTGATCAACGTGGCCTTCCAGTGCGGGTTCTGCGTCTTCGTGCTGAGCAATTACATGAAGGCGCTCCCCCACGACCTGTACGAGGCGGCGATGGTCGACGGCGCGAGCGTTTGGCGGCAGTACTGGCAGATCACCATGCCGCTGTGCCGGCCGGCCCTGGCCGCGCTGGCCACCCTCGAGGTGACCTGGATCTACAACGAGTTCTTCTGGGCCACCGTCCTCATGCGTACCGGCGACAAGTTCCCGGTGACCAGCTCGCTGAACAACCTGCGCGGCGAGTTCTTCACCGACAACAACCTGGTCTCGGCGGGCAGCGTGCTCGTCGCGATCCCCACCCTGGTGATCTTCTTTATGCTCCAGCGGCACTTCGTCCGGGGCCTGACCTTGGGAGCCTCCAAAGGATGACGATCCTGCACCTGCGCCGCGCGCGGATCAGCCTGGTGCTCGACGCGCGCGGCCCAGGGCTGCCCCGCGTGGCGCACTGGGGTGGCGACGTCGGCGACCTGGACGACGACGGCCGGCGCCACCTCGTGGACGCCACCCTGCCACCGGTGGTGCCGAGCAGCTTCGACGAGCCTCCCGTGCTGTCGCTGCTGCCGGAGGCGAGCGCCGGTTGGAGCGGCCGACCGGGGCTGGCCGGGCACCGCGACGGGCGGGACTGGTCCACCGCGTTCCGGCTCGACGGACTCGACGTCGACGACTCCACCGACGCGGCGGCGCTCGTCACCGTACGGGCGTCGGACCAGGCCGCCGGGCTGTCCCTGACCATCGAGATCACCCTCGACCCGTACGGCCTGGTGACCATCCGGCACCGGCTCCGCAACGACGGCGAGAGCGCGTACGAGGTGCGGGAGCTGACCCCGGTGCTGCCGGTGCCGGCGGTCGCCACCGAACTGCTCGACCTGACCGGCCGCTGGTGCCGCGAACGCTCGCCGCAGCGGCACCCGTGGCAGCACGGCGCGTGGGTCCGCGAGGGGCGGCACGGTCGCACCGGGCACGACGCGACACTGCTGTTGGTGGCCGGCACCGCCGGGTTCGGGTTCGGCCACGGCGAGATCTGGGCGGTGCACACCGCCTGGAGCGGCGACCACGTCACCGTCGCCGAACGCCGACCCACCGGCGAGTCCACCCTCGGTGGCGGAGAACTGCTGGCTCCCGGGGAGATCCGGCTCGCCCCCGGCGAGGTGTACGAGACTCCGCTGCTCTACGCCGTCTGGTCCGACGAGGGGCTGGACGGACTCAGCGACGTACTCCATTCGCACGTGCGGGCGCGGCCCGGACACCCGCGCTCCCCGCGCCCGGTGACCCTCAACGTCTGGGAGGCGGTCTACTTCGACCACGACCTGGACCGGCTGCGGGCCCTCGCCGACCGCGCCGCGCAGATCGGCGTGGAACGGTTCGTGCTCGACGACGGCTGGTTCCGCGGCCGACGGGACGACACGGCCGGGCTGGGCGACTGGTACGTCGACGAGGGCGTGTGGCCCGACGGCCTGCGACCCCTCATCGACCACGTGACCGGCCACGGCCTTCAGTTCGGTCTCTGGGTGGAGCCGGAGATGGTCAACCCCGACTCGGACCTGTTCCGCGCGCACGCCGACTGGCTGCTGACCGTGCCGGGGCGGCTCCCGCCGGCGTGGCGCAGTCAGCAGACGCTCGACCTGGGCCGCCCCGAGGCGTACGACTACGTGCTGGAACGCCTCGACGCGCTGCTCACCGAGCATCCCGGGATCAGCTACCTCAAGTGGGACCACAACCGGGACCTCACCGAGGCGGGGCACCACGGCCGGCCCGGGGTGCACGGCCAGACCCTCGCGGTCTACCGCCTCCTCGACGAGCTGCGTCGACGCCACCCCGGCGTGGAGATCGAGAGTTGTTCGTCCGGCGGCGCCCGCGTGGACCTGGCCATCCTGGCCCGCACCGACCGGGTCTGGGCCAGCGACTGCAACGACGCACTGGAACGCCTCGGCATCCAGCGCTGGACCGGACTGCTGCTGCCACCGGAGCTCGTCGGCACGCACATCGGTCCGCAGCGGTCGCACACCACGCACCGCGTACACGACCTGGGTTTCCGGGCGGCCACGGCGCTGTTCGGTCACCACGGCATCGAGTGGGACGTCACCTCGATCAGCGGCGCCGAACAGGCCGAGTTGACCGCCTGGGTGGCGCTGCACAAGCGGCTGCGTCCGCTGCTGCACGCCGGGCGGGTGGTCCGGGTCGACCACCCGGATCCGGCCGTCTGGGCGCACGGCGTGGTCGATCACGACAAGACCCGAGCGGTGTACGCGGTGGCCCGGCTCGCCACCTCGGTGGCGCAGACCCCGGGCGCGGTACGGCTGCCCGGTCTCGACCCGGCGCGGCGTTACCGGGTACGGCCGGTCGCGGATGTGCCGCCTCCGGCGACGATCGACCTGTCCGGGCCGCCCTGGCTCACGAGTGGCGTCACGCTCAGCGGCGCGGCGCTGGCCCGGGTGGGCGTGCAGCTGCCCGCGCTGCACCCCGAGCAGAGCCTGGTGCTGGAGGTCGACGAGGTCGGCTAGAAATTTCTGTGTCCGGGGTGTCGAGAACGGTGTCGTCGGCTTCTACCTCAGGGTGAGAGCACCGAGGACGGTGCGCAGGTGTGAGGAGCAGGACGATGAAGTACATGCTGTTGATGCAGTTCAGCGCCAGCGGGACCGACTTCCCGGGCATCGACACCTGGACGCAGGACGAGGTCCGGGCGCACGTGGCGTTCATGCGTGAGGTCAACGAGAAGCTGGCTGCCGATGGCGAGTGGGTCGACGCGCAGGGCCTCGGCGGCCCGCAGCAGGCGCGGATCGTGCGCGCCGGCGAGGGCGGCGCGCCGGTCGTCACCGAGGGCCCGTTCGCCGAGACGAAGGAGTTCCTCGCCGGGTACTGGGTTGTGGACCTCGACAGCCCGCAGCGGGCGGTGGAGTTGGCCGCGCACATCTCCACCGCGCCCGGCCCTGGTGGCCGACCCCTGAACATGCCGATCGAGGTGCACCCGGTGATGTCCGCACCGTCGCAGGAGCTGTGAGCGCTGACCACCGATCCCCGCGTCGAGGACCTGCTGCGCGAACTGGCGCCGCAGGTCCTCGGCGTGCTCACCCGCCGGTTCGGTGACTTCGCCACCGCCGAGGACGCCGTACAGGAGGCACTGCTCGCCGCCGCCACGCAGTGGCCGACCGACGGGCTGCCGACCAACCCCCGCGGCTGGCTGATCCAGGTCGGCTACCGCCGGATGATCGAGCTGATCCGCGGCGAGCAGGCCCGGCGTCGCCGCGAGGACCTGGTCAGCCGTCAGGACCCGGACGACCGCCGGTACGCGCCGACCCCCGACGAGGAGTTGACCGCCGAGCGGGACGACACCCTGGTCCTGCTCTTCCTCTGCTGCCATCCGGCGCTCGCCCCCACGTCGGCGGTCGCGCTGACCCTGCGCGCGGTCGGCGGCCTCAGCACCGCCGAGATAGCCCGCGCGTTCCTGGTGCCCGAGGCGACCATGGCCCAGCGGATCAGCCGGGCCAAGCAGCGGATCCGCTCGTCCGGGCTGCCGTTCCGGATGCCCGAGGAGACGGAACGGGCCGATCGGCTGGCCGCCGTCCGACAGGTGCTCTATCTGATCTTCACCGAGGGGCACACCAGCACCGCCGGCCCGGACCTGCGCCGTGTCGACCTCGCGGCCGAGGCGATCCGGCTGACCCGGGCGCTGCACGTGCGCCTGCCCGACGACAGCGAGACCGCCGGGCTGCTCGCGTTGCTGCTGCTCACCGAGGCGCGCAGCCCGGCACGGACCGGGCCGTCCGGAGAGCTGATCTCGCTGGCCGAGCAGGATCGCAGCCGCTGGGACGCGGCGGCCATCGCCGAAGGCGTCGCCCTGGTCACGGCGGCGCTGCCGCGCGGCCCGGTCGGCCCGTACCAGGTGCAGGCCGCCATCGCCGCGCTGCACGACGAGGCAGCCAGCACCGACGCGACCGACTGGCCCCAGATCCTGGCGCTGTACGACGTGCTGGATCGGATGGCCGGAACCCCGGTGGTGGCGCTCAACCGGGCCGTCGCGACCGCCATGGTGCACGGGCCGGCCGCCGGCCTCCGGGCCCTTGACGCGCTGATCGACGATCCCCGGCTGGCGGAACACCACCGACTGCCCGCCGCCCGCGCGCACCTGTACGAGATGGCCGGCGACCGGGAGCGGGCCATCGCGGACTACCGGTACGCCGCTGCCCGCACGAACAGCCTCCCCGAACAGCGCTACCTCACCATGCGCGCCGCCCGGCTCGCCGCCGAGGCCCGGGGCGAACCAGGGCCCAGCTCGCCTCGACTCGCCTCGCCGTAGTGCTCGGTCGGACCGGGCTCCGCCCGACGGGCGTAGGGGTCTGCTCGCTGCCTTTGGAGCTGATGTCGTAAACGATTCACCCGCTGATCGGGCCGGAACCGCTGACCGCGACCGACTGGGCCGGTCCCCCGCCCGGCGGCCATCCGATTCGTTTACGGCATCAGCTCCAAAGGACTCGCATGACATGCGCCGGGCGGAGACGCCACGCGCGGTAAGGCGAGGCGTCCGCCCGTACCGCCGACGGCATTAGCCTGGGCATCGATGCTTTGATCACGGCCGGCCGCGGCCGGCCAAAGAGGACCGCGAACCGAAGGCTGAGGGGCCGTATGGCGTACGTGCTGTTGGGGATCGCGATCCTCGCCGAGGTGGTGGCGACCAGTCTGATCAAGAGCACCGCCGGCTTCAGCCGCCTCTGGCCCACGCTGGGCTGCCTCGCCGGGTACGCGTTGGCGTTCCTCCTCCTCGCCCAGGCGGTCAAGGAGATACCGGTCGGTGTCGCGTACGCCCTCTGGTCGGGCCTGGGCACCGCGGCCATCGTGGCGATCGGCGCGGTGTTCCTGGGCGAGTCGGTCGGGCTGGTGAAGCTCACCGGGATCGCCCTGATCATCGTCGGCGTGGTCATCGTGAACCTGGCCGGCGAGCAGCACTGACCGGCGAGCCGCACTGACCGCGCTCGGGCTCACGACGGACCAGGTGGCCGGGCCCGTACCGGGCCCGGCCACCTTGCGTTGTCACCACACGTCGCTCAGCTGGCGGTGCAGCTCACCTGCGGCGTCGGGTTGGTTCCGGTCCACGCTCCGAGGAAGCCGAAGCTGGCGCTGGCACCGGCGGCCAGCCGGCCGTTGTAGTCCACGTTCCGCGCGGTCACCGTGCCGCCGCTGCTGGTCACCGTCGCGTTCCAGGACTGCGTGACGCTCTGGCCGTTGGCGAGGGTCCACCGGGTGGTCCAGCCGGTGATCGCGTTCGAGCCGGCCGTCACCCGCACCTCACCCTGGAAGCCGCCCTGCCACTGGTTGGTGATGGTGTAGGTGGCCGTACAACCGCCCGCCGGAGGCGGCGTGGTCGGCGGCGGCGTGGTCGGCGGCGGCGTGGTGGGAGGCGGCGTGGTGGGAGGCGGTGTCGTCGGCGGGGGCGTGGTGGGGGGTGGTGTCGTGGGCGGCGGGGTGCCGCCGAAGACGGTGGCTTCACGGGCGGTCTGCCGGATGCCGTTGACGCCGTTGAAGACCCGCTGCCCCCAGGTGGTCAGGCTGGCCGGGTTGAAGGCGGTGGCCATGTCGAGATATTCGACCCCACCACCGTTGCCGCTCCACGACCAGCCGAGCCAGCCGATCCCGTTGGCCTGGCTGTACGCGAGGATGGTGTCCTCGTCCGGGTCGCCGTCGCTGTGGTTGAAGCCGAACTCACCGACCACGATGGGCAGCCCCGCCGTACGGAACCGGCCCAGGTAGTCGGTGATCTCGGCAGCGGTGTCGAAGACGCCGTACATGTGGATGGAGAAGAGCGTGTTGCGGGCCGGGTCGGCGGCGAAGACCGAGGCGGCGTTGTCGCGCATCGTGAACGACCAGTCCTGACCCCAGTTCGGCGCGTCCACCATGATGGTGTGCGTCAGGCCGCCGGCCCGCAGCCGCTTGATCGCGTTGGCGCTGTCGGTGGCCCACGAACCGTAGTTCTGGTTGCCGTACGGCTCGTTGCCGATGTTCACGATGACGTACCGCTCCTGGCCGACCAGCACGTCCTTGAGGCTGAGCCAGTAGTCGACGGCACGGTCCAGGGTGATGGCGCCGCTCTGCTCGCCGTAGCCGGTGGTGTCGTGGACCTCCAGCACGCAGATCAGCCGGTTGGCCCTGCACAGCGAGATGACGTTGGCGACGTCGGCGTTGGTGTTCCGGGTCCAGCGGTCGCCACTGGCGAGCACCACCCGCACGGTGTTCGCGCCGAGGGCCTTGACGTTGGCGAACGAGCTCGTCTGCTGCGGGTACCAGGTGTGCGCGTGGTTGACGCCGCGCATGACGAATTCGGCGCCGTTGGCGTCGTACAGCTTGCCGCCCGCGATGGAGAAGCCGGCGGCGGCGTGCGCGGGTTGACCGAACGCCAGCATGGCGAGCAGCAACGCGAGCAGGGCGGCGCCGACGGCGGAGAGTCGAGTCTTCATGGCCTTCCTCAGGGAGGACCCCCGATGCCCGGCAGGGGTGGGGTGCGACAGGGGAAGGCGGCTGCAGCCCGACAGCCGCCGCCCGGCTCCCGGCGGCGCGCATCAGCCTAGGGCGATGGATCAGCCCTCGCAACCGGTTCAGTAGGACGCTCGAAGGGGCGGGCAGCCGTGACGGCCCACGCGAACGCGGGCCGTCACGGGGCGGTCATCCCCACCACAGGATGTGCGCCACACCGAGGGTCTTAACCGGTTAAGAGGACCGTAGGCGGGTCCGCAGCATCCGTCAAGCATCGGCTGAGCGAACCGGACGGGAGGGTTGACCGTTGCTGACCTGGGTATCCCGGGACGAACCGTCGGCGAGAAGGAGATACCGGGATGGTGAGCGTCGGCTACACCCTGATGTGCGAGCAGGCCGGTCCGAAGCAACTGGTGGACCACGCGGTACGGGCCGAGGCGGCCGGCTTCGACCAACTGGTCATGTCCGACCACTACTACCCGTGGTTGGACTCCCAGGGCCACTCGCCGTACGCCTGGTCGGTGCTCGGCGCGGTCGCGCACGCCACCTCCCGCGCGGAGCTGATGTCCTTCGTGACCTGCCCGATCCGCCGCTACCACCCGGCCGTGGTCGCCCAGAAGGCCAGCACTATCGGGGCGCTCTCGGACGGCCGGTTCACTCTCGGCCTGGGCGCCGGGGAGAACCTCAACGAACACGTCGTCGGCGGCTGGCCGCACGTGCAGCAGCGCCACGAGATGTTCGAGGAGGCGTTGCAGATCATCCGTCCGCTGCTCAACGGCGAGACGTTGACCTTCTCCGGGAACCACTTCGACGTACCCGACGCCTACGTCTGGGACCGGCCCGAACGGCCCGTCCCGATGGCGATCGCCGCCTCCGGCCGGCAGTCGGCCACGCTGGCCGCCGAGTACGGCAACGGTCTCGTCTCCACCGAACCCGACCGGCACATCATCGAGATGTACGACGACGCGGGCGGCGCCGGCCAGCCGCGCTACGGGCAGGTGGCGATCTGCTACGGCCCCGACGAGGCCGAATGCCGCAAGATCGTGCACGACCAGTTCCGCTGGTTCGGACTGGGCTGGAAGGTCAACGCCGACCTGCCGGGGCCGGAGTCCTTCGCCGCCGCCACCCAGTTCGTCCGGGAGGAGGACGTCGCCGAGGGCATCTCCTGCGGCCCGGACGTGGAGGCGCACGTCGACGCGTTCCGCAAGTTCGTCGACGCCGGTTTCACGCACGTGGCGATCATCCAGGTCGGCGGGGAGACCCAACCGATGTTCCTGGACTGGGCGCAGGACCAGCTACTGCCCCGGCTGCGTCAACTGTGAGGTTGACGGCGACCGGCCGGTTCGGGTTGGCCGAGCTGCGGCTCGCCCTGGCCGCTCCCCGGCCGGCCGCCGGTCTCACCAGCGACTGGCGGCTCGTCGACGGACTGCGCACCCACACCCGGCGAAGCGCCGACCCGGACGTCGGGGCCACCCCCGTGGTGCTGGTGCACGGCCTCGCCGTCTCGCACCGCTACCTCACCCCGCTGGCCGTCGCGCTCGCCGACACCCACCCGGTGTACGCGCCGGACCTGCCCGGCTTCGGCCTGAGCGACCACCCGCGGGGCGCGTACGACGTCGCCCGGCACGCCGACCACCTGGCCGCCTGGCTGGCCGCGTACCGGCTGCCACCGGTCTGCCTCGTGGGCCACTCGTTCGGCGCGGAGGTCGCCGCCGCGGTCGCCGCGAACCATCCGGACGCCGTACGCGCGCTGGTGCTCGCCGGACCGACCAGTGACCCGGCGGCCCGGTCCCGACGAGCCCTGTTCGGCCGGTGGCTGGTGGACACGCTGCGCGAGGCCCCGTTGCAGGCGCCCATCCTGGTTCGGGACATCTGGGACGCCCGGCCCTGGCGGGTCTTCGCGACGCTGTCGCACTCGGTGCGCAACGCGATCGAGACCGACCTCGTACGGATCACCGCGCCGACCCTCGTGGTGACCGGAGGAGACGACCCGGTGGTACCGGCGCGGTGGCGCGACCAGGCGACCCGGCTCGTGCCGCACGCCGACCTGACCGTCGTACCGGGTGCCGCGCACAACGTGGTGACCACCGCGCCGACGCCGGTCGCGGACGCGATCCGCCATCTGCTCAGCCCGCAGCCCGCACTCACGGAGAGGTGAACTCATGCGCTTCGGAAACACGGAGATCCGTCCGCTCGGTGGTGGACTCGGCTGCCTTCTGATGATCCTCTTTTCGATCCTGGCCTCGGTGGTGCTGACCGTGCTGCTCAACCTGGTGCTGTGAGGGGTCGTCAGCGGCGCAGACCCAGTGCGCTCAGCACCTCGCGAGACGCCACCCGTGCCGGGTCGAGCACCGCGCGGCGGGTCCACCGGGCCGCCGGCGTGACGGTGGCCCGCCAGACCGCACGCAGGCCGCGCGCCGTCGGCACGACCGTCACCGACCAGACCCAGCGGATGGCCGACAGCACCGGACGTACGGTGTGCCGCCACAGCCAGCGCAGCCCGAGCCCGATCGGGCGCAGCAGCAGTCGGTAGACCCACCGCAGCAGCCAGCCGGCGGTCCGCCACGCCCCCCACCAGCGCGGCGACGACCAGCCGGCCGAACCCGACGACGAGCCACCAGGCTCCACGCGCCACACCGACCACGACCCATTGGACTCCCCGCGCCAGCGCGACGAACGCGACGCCCACCGCCCCGGCGAGCAGCGTCACGCCGCGCCACAGCAGCCGTCCGGCGGGGGCGAGCGCCGCGCCCAGCCAGCGCAGCGGCCGTCGGACCAGGTGCTCGGCGAGCCAGACCAGCACGCGTCCCAGGGCCACGAGGGGCGGGCGCAGCCCGTTGCGGGCCAACCACACCAACGGCAGCCAGACGAGCGTGCGAGCCACCCACGCGACACCCCGCGCCAGCCACACCAACGGCAGCCAGACGAGAGTCCGCGCTGCCCACGCGAGACCGCGCCCGAGCCACACCAGTGGCAGCCAGACGAGCGTGCGAGCCGCCCAGGCCAGACCGCGCCCCAGCCACACCAGCGGCACCCACACGAGGTTGCGGGCCATCCAGCGCAGGGGACGCCACAGCAGATGGTCGGCACACCAGAGCAGCGGACGCCACAGGAGCCGGTCCAGGGCCCAGACCAGCGGGGCCACCAGCCAGTCGCGCAGGAACCGTCCGACCGGAGTGAGCAGGTACCGGCGCAGCAGCCGGCCGGCAGCCGCGATCAACTCCCAGAGCAGGCGTACCGGCAGAACGAAGACCAGCGCCACACCGCGCGCGACGGCCGCGACGAGCGGAAGCGCGTCGGTGGCCGGCTCGGTCGTGCGGATGGTCGACGGCGCTCGGTCCGCGAGCGTCGCCGTCGGCGCATCCGGGCGGTCTGTCGGCGGCGCGGGCAGCGGTGAACGGAGGGCGGGGCGGTCGGTCACGGTGGGCACGGTAGCCCGGCGACGCCATCCGCCCGGGCCCGTGCCGTCACAGGTCGATGGTGGCCAGGAGCGGGTAGTGGTCGGAGGCGGTGTCCGTCGTCGCGTCACGGATCACCTGGCAGCCGCGCACCCGCTCGGCCAGGGCACGGCTGCCCAGCAGGTAGTCCAGCCGCATACCGGCGAACTCCGCGCCCCCGAACCGGGTGGGGACGGTGAGGCCGGCGGCCTCCGGGGCGCCGGCGTTGGCGGACGGCCACAGGTCGACCAGGTCGGCGTCGAGCAGTCGGGCGATCGCGCGGGTGTCCACGGCGCCGCCGCGCCGGCGCAGGTGCCGTCGCTTGTAAAGGTCGGGCAGGCCGTCCAGACGAGCGGTGTGGTCGACCGTCGGGTCGAGCGAGTTGAGATCACCCGCGAGCAGGGTCAGCGGCCCGGGGGCGCGGCGCAGGGCGGCGACGAGCCAGTCGACCTCCATCCGCCGGCGTCCACCGGAGTACGGCCAGAGGTGGGTGCCGAGCACGGTGAGCGGCCCGGCGGGCGTGGCCACGACGACACGGGCGGCGGCGTGGTGGAACGGCCGGCGCAGCGCCCCCGCGGCGAGGACCCGGTGCGGCGGCCGGACCAGCACCGCCACCGGCTGCCCGAAGCAGGACCGGGCCAGGTGGGGCGTCATCCCGACCCGGTCCGCGACCGTGGCCATCAGCCCGCCCCGGTCGAAGCCGCGCAACTCCTGCAACACCAGCACGTCCGGCGTCTGCCGGTTGACGACCTGGACCACCCGGTCCAGCCGGTCGGAACCGCCCGGGTCCCGGCCGCCGGTACGGATGTTCCAGGTCATCACCCGCAGCATCGTGGCGCTCAGTCGGCTCGTCCGGCGCGCGCCAGCTCGTCGTCGAGGGTGTCCACGTCCTCCGACTCGATGGCCGGCTGGTTGCCCTCCGCCAGGTCGGCGTTGGGGCGGATCACGAGGTAGAGCAGGCCGATCCAGAGCGCCGAGAGCAGGATCGCGCCCATGAAGTCGGTCGGGTGGTGCATCCCTCGGTACATCCGGGAGGTCGCGACCCCGGCGGGCATGATCACGGCCAGCGCCACGAAGATCCACCGCCACCAGCGGTCGGTACGCGGGAACACGATCAGCGTGATCGCCAGCCAGATGCAGATCGTGGCCGCGATGTGCCCGGACGGGAACGAGGAGGTGGGCATCTGCCCGTCCAGGTTCTCCACCGGGGGCCGCGGCCGGTCGACCACGTGCGCCGACGCGAGGAAGAGGGTCAGCTCACCGACCATCGCCAGCACCACGAACAGCACGGGCCGCCACCGCCGCCACACCGCCAGCACCAGCGGGCAGAACACCAGCGAGATGAGCAGGATGGCGTGGGTGTCCCCGAACTTGCTCCACCACCAGCTCACGTCGGTCAGCACGTCGGTGTGCCGGTCGGCGAACCAGCGGGGGACCTCGGTGTCCAGGGTGGCGAAGAAGGTGCCCTTGGCGTAATAGCTGACGAACGTGCCGAAGCCGTACAGCGCGCCGAACACGAGCACCCAGCCGACCAGCAGCTCGGCCACCGCCGAGCGGGGGTGCGCCAGCACACGCTCCTCGGCCGGGGCGATGGCGATGTCGTGCCCCGCCTCCGGCTCCAGGCCCTCGGTCAGCGGCGGGACCGGCTTGCCGCGCTCGCGCCGCCACAGCCGGAAGGCGTACGCGGTGACGCCCAGCCAGGCGGCCCCGAGCAGCCAGGCGCCCAGCACGTCGGAGACGAAGTGCACGCCCAGCGCGATCCGGGTCAGCCCGATCAGCGCCACCAGCACGCCGACGCCGACGATCGCGGGCCTGCGCCAGCGAGGCGCCATCGCCGGCAGGAACACCAGCAGCAGCGCCCCGTACGCGACGATCGAACCGAGCGCATGCCCGCTCGGGAAGCTGTTGCCGGGGGCGCTGGCGACCGGCACGTCCACCACCGGGCGGAGCCGACCGACGAGCGCCTTGAGCGAGGGGTCGAGGATCAACCCGCCGACCCCCGTGACGATCAGGTAGACCGCCAGCCGGGGCTGCCGCCGGATCAGCAGGCCGATCGCCGGGATCGCGACCAGCCAGATGAGGATCGGTCGACCACCGAGGTCGGTCACCGCCTGGAGCACGGTGACCAGCGGGTGGTGGGGGGCGACGAGCGAGTTGAACCACTCGGCGAGCGCGTGGTCGGCGTCCTGCAGCGGGCTCCACCGAAAGCGGACGAGCAACAGCAACAGCCCGAACGCCGCGCCCGCGCCGATGATGGCGACCAGACCGGCGATGCTCCGTTCGGCGAAGTGACCGATCGGACGCCGAGCCACCTCTTTGACCGCGGTCACCCCGCACCTCCCTTGTCGTACCTGGCGAGGCGAGGTACCCGATCCGCGTCCGGCGTACACCCGGACGCGCTCAGAGCGCGGTCATGTCCCCGGTGTCGAACAACTCGGCGCGGTCGGCCTCGGGTTCCCACAGGTCGGGCTGCGCCGGCTCCTGCACGCCGATCCGCAGCGCCTCCAACTGGGCGGCGAAGGCCAGCCCGCCGAAGAGCGCCATGCCGGTCAGGTTGGCCCAGAGCAGCAGCGCCATCATGCCGGTCAGCGCGCCGTAGGTCTGCCCGAAGCCCTCACTGAACTTGACGTACGCGGCGAGCAGCAGGCTGGCCAGCCACCACAGGGCCGTGGCGATGCCGGCGCCGAAGAACAGCCACGACAGGCCGGGCTGGTTGCGGCGCGGCGCGTGCCGGAACAGCACCGCCACGGCGAGCACGGTCAGGCCGAGGCTCAACGGAAACCGGATCACGTTCCAGATGATGTTGGCGGCCTCGCCCCACTCGTAGTGCTCGCGGACCGAGTCGCCCATCGCACCGCCGCCCACGAGGATCAGGAAGCCGGCCAGCGCGGGCAGGCCGGCGGTGACCGCCAGGACGGCCGCCCGTAGGTACTTCCACAGAGCCGGGCGGTCCCGCTCGACGCCGTAGATGCGGTTGGCGCCCCGCTCGATCTGAGCCATCGTGGTGGTCAGCGCGACCAGGCCGGTGAGCAGACCCAGGGTGAGCGCCAGCTCCCCCGCGTCCTCGACGCGGTCGCCTTCGCCGAGCAGTTCACCGACGACCTCGGCGCTCTGGCCGGGGGTGAGCGCCAGCACGGTGTCGGCGACGACCCGGCCGCCCTCCTCGACGCCCAGCTCACTGATCAGACCGGTGAGCGCGATGAGGAACGGCACCACGGCCAGGCAGAGCTGCAACGCGAACGCGCGGGAGTGGCTGAACCCGTCGCCGTAGCGGAACCGGATGAACGCGTCCCGCAGCAGGTGCCAGCCGCCCTTGCGGCGCAGTGTGTGCCACGCGTCGTCGGCCGACAGCTCCTCGTCGGCCATCAGCCGGGTCTCCGGCACGATGCGGGTGCTACTCACGACGCGCTTCCTCGATCAGCTGCTCGCCCCGCTCCCCGGCGCCCTGTGCGTCGACGGACAGGTCGGGGGCGTCCTCGGGCTGCGGAACGCAGAGCCACAGCGCCTGCGGCCGGATCTCGGCGCGGAGCTGCCGTCCGGGGGCGATGAGGTCACCGTCGAGCTCGCGCGGCTGCGCGCGGTTGCTGCTGACCACCACCGTCCGGCCGCGGAACACCTCCATCTGCGGCACCTGACCGCTGCGGCGGACCACGGCCCAGCCGAGCGCGAGCCAGTGTCGCAGGTTGCGCGGGGTGAGTACGGCGACGTCGAGCCAGCCGTCGTCCGGCTCGGCCTCGGTCAGCAGGGTCACGCCGCCCTGGAGCCGGCCGACGTTGGCGATCAGCACCGAGCGGGCCCGGCGGCGCACCGGAGGCCGGTCGTCGATGCGGATCTGCACCCGCATCGGCCGGTCCCGCAGGTGCTTCACGGCACCCATCACGTACGCCGGCCAGCCGATGCGGGCCTTGGTGGTCTCGTTGGTGGCGTCGAGCATCTGGGCGTCGAAACCCATGCCGGCCATCACGGTGAAGTACTGGTCCTCCACCGCGCCGACGTCGAGCAGTCGCCGACCGCGTTCGACGGCGACCTGGAGCCCCGCCGGAAGGTCGGTGGAGAGGCCGAGGTTGGCGGCGAGCAGGTTGCCGGTGCCCTGCGGCAGGACGGCGAGGGCCACGTCGGTGCCGACGAGCCCACTGACGCAGGACATCACGGTGCCGTCGCCGCCGCAGGCGAAGACCAGGTCGACGCCGTCCTTGACGGCCTGTTCCGTCTGGCCCCGGCCGGGATCGTCGACGGTCGTCTCGAACCACCGCGGCTCCGGCCACCCGGCGGCGGCCAGCGCGTCGTTCACGGTGCGGCGCAGCTCGTCGAGGTCGGCGACCTTCGCCGGGTTGACCACCACGGCGGAGCGCAGCCCGCCGTCGCCACCTGAGGGGCGCCTGTCCTGTCCAGCATCCACGGCGTCAGTGTGCAGCACCGGGCCGCTGTCAGCGACCCGGCGGACCGCCGGCGTCGGAAGTGCCACAGACAGGTTTCAACGCCTGGGTGACCGTCAGGCCGCCGTCCGCAACGCCGCCTCCACCCGGCGGCGCAGATCGTCGAGGTCGACCCCGGCCTCGGTGAGCACCAGCGCGCCCAGCCCCTGGCCCTCGCGCAGCACTCCGAGCAGGATGTGCTCGGTGCCGATATGCTTGTGGCGCAGCCGCAGCGCCTCACGCAGCGACAGCTCCAGCGCCTTCTTCGAGCGGGGCGAGAACGGGCCGCCCAGGTAGCGACGACGCCCCCAGCGGCGACGCGGCGCCGGCACCGCCTCGCGCAGCGCGTCGGGGCCGAAGGACTGCTCGATGCGGGCCACGATCGCGGCCAGGTCGATGCCGATCTCGCGCAGCGCCGCCGCGTCCGCGTCGCCGAGACCGGCGCCTCCGCCCGTGGTGTGCCGCCGGACCCGCTCGCGCAGGTCGTCGGCGCGGACCCCGGCGTCGGCCAGCACGCGGCCGGCCAGGCCGTCCTCGTCGGCGAGGAGGGCGAGCAGCAGGTGTTCGGTGCCGATCGGTCGCCGGCCCTCGGCCCGCGCCTCCTCCAGTGCCTGCCGCACCACGCCCCGCGCCCGGTCGGTGAACCGTTCGAACATCACGCCTCCCAGGATGTGTTGACCGCCGGTCGCCCGGCGTGCTTCTTGTGCACCGCCTGCCGGCTGACCTCGAGCGCGTCCGCGATCTCCTGCCAGGACCAGCCCTGTCGCCGGGCGTTGTCCACCTGGACCACCTCGAGTCGCTCGAGCAGCCGGCGCAGCGCGCGGACGGCGCGGAGCCCGACCCGGGGGTCGGTGCTGCCGGCTGCCGCCGCGAGTTCCGTTGCCTGACTCATACTGTCAACATACGTTGACAGCCCCTCGCTCGTCAACATTTGTTGACACCACGCGCCCTGGTTCGCGTACCCCATGGGCCGATCCCACCCACGCGGCGCAACCGCCCGACTACCCTCGGTGCAGGGACAGCGTGGTCGTGCCGGGCGCGACGCCCGGGAGGTGGTATCGGATGGCGGCATCGGCCGACGCGGCGGTGCTGGTCGGCCTCGGCTCGGACGGTGACCTCCCGGTCGTGGAGCAGGCCGCCCAGGAGGCCGCCGGCCACGGGCGGCCCCTGCACCTGGTGCACACCTTCGACTGGCACGCCGCCTTCGCGGCGGACACCGTCGCCGCGCCCCGCGACGCCGCCGAGAGCCTGATCACCCGGGCCGCCCAGCTCGCCCACCAGGTCGAACCGGGTCTGACCGTACGCGGCGAGATCGTCGAGAGCGCCCTGCTGCCCACCCTCATCCGCCGGTCCGAGACGGCCTTCCTGCTGGCCGTCGGCGACAGCGGGATGGCCGGCAGCGGTCAGTGCGTACCGGCCGACACGCCCGCCGTGCAGTTGGCGGCGCGGGCCAACTGTCCGCTGCTGGCCGTCCGCCGCGAACCGCCGCCGCAGGGACCGGTCCTGGCCGGGGTGGACGGCTCACCCAGCTCACACCTCGCCCTGCGGTGGGCCGTGGAGTGCGCCGGCCGGCGGGGCGCGCGCCTCGTGGCCCTGCGGGTGGTGGAGAGCGACGAGGACACCGACGCGGTCGCCGAACAGCTCGGCGAGGCCCTGGCCGGCCACGCCGACCGGCACACCGGAGTGCCCACCGAGTGCCGGGTCGTCCGCGGCGACCCCGCGCAGGTGCTCATCGACACGTCCCGGTCGGCCCAGATAGCGCTGGTCGCCGCCCGCGGCGACGAACCGGGACGCACCATGCTCGGCGCGGTCGCCCAGTCCCTGCTCTACCACTCCCCCGCCCCGGTGGTCGTCGTACGCGGCCTCGCCGAGGTGCCGCTCGCCGGGCCCGACGCCCACCCGACCCGGGACCAACGACCCTGACCGACCACGTCCGCAGCGGCGAGGCTGGACGACGGACAGCCGCCCTACCCGCGAGAGGCAGCAGCATGGACACCGCTCTCGACGTACAGCGCGCACTCACCGACGACGAGCTGCGCCGGTTGGACGCCTACTGGCGCGCCGCGAACTACCTCACCGTCGGGCAGATCTATCTGCTGGGCAACCCTCTGCTGCGGGAGCCGTTGACCCGCGACGACATCAAGCCCCGGCTGCTCGGGCACTGGGGCACCAGCCCCGGGCTCAACCTGATCTACGCCCACCTCAACCGGGTGATCGTCGCGCGCGACCTGAACGCCATGCTGGTCACCGGGCCCGGGCACGGCGGCCCGGCCATCGTGGCCAACACGTGGTTGGAGGGCACCTGGTCCGAGCGCTACCACGACGTCGCACGCGACGAGACCGGCATGGCCCGGCTGTTCCGGCAGTTCTCCTTCCCCGGCGGCATCCCCAGCCACGTCGCGGCGGACGTGCCGGGTTCGATCCACGAGGGCGGCGAGCTGGGGTACGCCCTGAGCCACGCCTACGGCGCCGCGTTCGACCACCCGGATCTCGTGGTCGCCTGCGTGGTGGGCGACGGTGAGGCGGAGACCGGCCCGCTGGCCGGCAGTTGGCTCTCCAATGTCTTCCTCAACCCGGCCCGGGACGGCGCGGTGCTGCCCATCCTGCACCTCAACGGCTACAAGATCGCCAATCCCACCGTGCTGTCCCGGATCCCCGAGACGGACCTGCTGGACCTCATGCGGGGCTCGGGCTACGAGCCGTACGTGGTGGCCGGCGACGACCCGAGCGTCGTGCACCGCGCTCTCGCCGCCACCATGGACCGGGCGCTGGACGAGATCGCCGCGATCCAGCGCGAGGCCCGCTCCGGCGGCGTCGTCGAGCGTCCCCGCTGGCCGATGATCATCCTGCGGACGCCGAAGGGCTGGACGGGCCCGCGCGAGGTCGACGGCACCGAGGTCGAGGGCACCTACCGCGCGCACCAGGTACCGCTGTCCGGCGTACGCGACAACCCGGCGCACCTGGCCGAACTGGAGCGCTGGCTGCGCAGCTACCGACCGGAGGAGCTGTTCGACGCCACCGGCGCGCCGGTCGACGAGCTGCGGACACTGCCGCCGACCGGCGACCGGCGGATGAGCGCCAACCCGGTCACCAACGGCGGAGTGGTCCTGCGCGACCTGGACCTGCCCGACTTCAGCGAGTACGGCGTGGACGTACCCGAGCCGGGCCAGCCGATGGCCGGCGCGACCGGGGTGCTCGGGCCGTGGATCCGCGACGTGATCACCGCCAACCCGCAGACGTTCCGGCTGTTCGGCCCGGACGAGGTCGCGTCCAACCGGCTGGGGGCCGCCTTCGAGGCGACCGACCGGGCCTGGATGGCCGCCACGGTCCCCGGCGACGACCACCTCTCCCCCGACGGCCGGGTCATGGAGGTGTTGTCCGAGCACCTGTGCCAGGGCTGGCTGGAGGGCTACCTGCTGACCGGCCGGCACGGGGTGTTCACCAGCTACGAGGCCTTCATCCACATCGTCGACTCGATGCTGAACCAGCACGCCAAGTGGCTGAAGGTGACCCGGGCCATCCCCTGGCGGCAGCCGATCGCCTCGCTGAACTACCTGCTGTCCAGCCACGTCTGGCGTCAGGACCACAACGGCTTCTCCCACCAGGACCCGGGCTTCATCGACCACGTCGTCAACAAGAAGGCCGAGGTGGTGCGGGTCTACCTGCCGCCGGACGCCAACACCCTGCTCGCCACCATGGACCACTGCCTGCGCAGCCGGCACTACATCAACGTGGTCGTGGCCGGGAAGCAGCCGGCGCCCAACTGGCTCACGATGAACGAGGCGATCCAGCACACCCGCCGTGGCCTGGGCATCTGGGAGTGGGCCAGCAACGACGACGACAGCGAGCCGGACGTCGTCCTCGCCTGCTGCGGCGACGTGCCCACCCTGGAGACCCTGGCCGCCGCCGACCTGCTCCGCCGACACCTGCCGGACCTGAAGGTCCGGCTGGTCAACGTCGTCGACCTGATGCGCCTGCAACCGGACACCGAACACCCGCACGGCCTGCCCGACAGCGAATTCGACACCATCTTCACCCCGGACCGACCGGTCATCTTCGCCTACCACGGCTACCCGTGGCTCATCCACCGCCTCACCTACCGCCGGTCCAACCACGACAACCTGCACGTACGCGGCTACAAGGAGGAGGGCACCACCACCACCCCGTTCGACATGGTGATGCTCAACGACCTGGACCGGTTCCACCTGGTCATCGACGTCATCGACCGGGTGCCGGGCCTGGGCGCGCGCGCCGCGCACCTGCGCCAGCGGATGGTCGACGCCCGGCAGGCGGCCCGCGACTACACGCGCCGGTACGGCGAGGACGACCCGCAGGTCGCCGAGTGGCGGTGGGTCCGCGAGACCGACCCGACCAACCCCTGAAGGAGGACGACGTGCGCGACGCGGAGATCCTGGTCGGCTACGACGGCTCGACCGACGCGTCGGTGGCCCTGAACTGGGCGCTCGACGAGGCCGAACACAGCGGGCAGCCGGTGCGGCTGGCGTACATCTTCGAATGGCTGACCGTGGCCAGTTGGGTCGGTCCGGGCGTGGCGCCCGGCATCTGGCCGGACGACACCGCCCGGCGGCAGGTGGACGACCTGGTGCGCAAGGCCGCCGCGGACGCCGCCGCCGCGCATCCCGGCCTGACGGTCACCGGCGAGGTGTACGACGGGCCGCCCGCCCTGGTGTTGCAGGAACGCTCCACCGACGCGGGGATGCTCGTGCTCGGCAGCCGGGGTCACGGCGGGTTCGGCGGGCTGCTGGCCGGCTCGACGGCGGTGGCGGTCGCCGCGCACGCGCACTGTCCCGTCGTCATCGTCCGCGACGGCGCGGCCCACGGCCCGGCCGACCCCGTGACGGTCGGTGTGGACGCCTCCGAGCCGTCGCTGGTGGCGCTCGGGTTCGCGGCCGAACGGGCGGCCCGACGACGGGTACCGCTGCGCGTGCTGCACGCCTGGACCCCCGGCCCCGACGCGGAGGCCGGGGTGCCCGACGAGCGGGCCGCCGTCGAGGAGGCGGTCGAACCGTGGCGGCGGACGTTCCCCGAGCTGGATCTGACGGTCGACCTGGTCGGGGGCAGTCCGGCGGCGACGCTGATCGAGGCGAGCCGGTCGGCGCAGTTGGTGGTGGTCGGCAGCCGGGGCCGGGGTGGGCTGGCCGGGATGCTGCTCGGCTCGGTCAGCCAGCAGGTCATCCAGCACGCCGGCTGCCCGGTCGCCGTCGTCCGGGAACGCTGACGCCGATCCGCCGTCGTCCGGGTCGACCGGCCCTCGCGTCGGGACCTGTGGCCCCTGCGCGCGGCCCGCCGAGGCCCGACGATGGAGCGGCAACACAGCGCGCGACAGCGGCAGGTCAGGCACGATGGCAGAGACGGAAAGGTCGTGACGATGAGTCAGGAGAGCCAGCTGACCACCGCGCTGGCGGAGGCCGCCGCCACCGCCGGCCACGCCCCCTCGGTGCACAACACGCAGCCCTGGCGTTGGCGGGTACTTCCCGAGGCGCTGGAGCTGCACACGGTCACCGACCGGCAGCTCGCGGCCAGCGACCCGGAAGGACGACTGCTGGCGGTCAGCTGCGGCGCTGCCCTGCATCACGCCCGGATGGCGCTCGCCGCCGAGGGCTTTCGCGCGGTGGTGCGACGCCTACCCGACCCGGGCGAGGAGAGCCTGGTGGCCCGCCTGACCGACCTGACCCGGACCGAGGCCGACCCGGACGCCATGCGCCTCGTGCAGTGCATGTCGGTGCGGCACACCGACCGGCGGCCGGTCAGCGACGAGCCGGTGCCCACCGACGCGATCGGGGAGATCACCCGGGCGGTCACCGCCGAGGGCAGTCGCCTCCAGATCCTCGACCGCGACCAGGTGTTGGAGCTCGCCGCCACGGCCGGGCACGCCGGCGCGGTCGAGGCCGAGGACCCCGAGCTGCGTGCCGAGCTGGCGTACTGGACGAGCCGCGCCGACACCGGCACCGGTCTACCCGCCGAGGTGCTCCCCGCGGAGCCGCCGCAGACCACCGTGCCCGGCCGTGACTTCGGCCGTCCCGGCAGCCTGCCGATCGGGCCCGGCCACGACCGCGCGGCCGTGTACGCCATGCTGCACGGCGACGAGGACGACCGGGACAGCTGGCTCCGCGCCGGTGAAGCCCTCTCCGCCGCCTGGCTGACCGCCACCCGGCTCGGGGTGTCGGTGGTACCGCTCAGCGCGGTCGTCGAGGTGCCCGGCACCCGGCAGACACTGCGTCAGGTGCTCTCCGGCATCGGCTTCCCGTACCTCGTGCTGCGCCTGGGTATCGCGGACCCGGCGCACGCGGAGCCGCCGCACACCCCGCGACTGGCCAGCGAGCAGGTGGTCGACACCTCCGCGGTACGCGGCGACCAGGCCTGACGGGTCGATCGTCGCTGCCCGTCGACGTTACGATCGCGCGGTGACCAGCAGCGTCCCGCAGCCTCGCCCGGAAATCCCGGTCACGCCGTCGCTCGGTCTGAGCCCGCTGTCCCGGGTCCGCCTCGACGAACTGCTTCAGGAGATGCTGGACCGGGTCGGCGAGGTGATGACCAGCCGGGAGCGGCTGCGGGCGCTGCTCGACGCGGTCGTCGGTATCGGCACCAACCTGGATCTGCGCACCACCCTACGGCGCATCGTGCAGGCGGCCTGCGAGCTGGTCGGCGCCCGGTACGGCGCGCTGGGCGTGGTCGGCCCGGACCGGCTGCTGCACGACTTCATCGTGCACGGCATCACGCCCGAGCAGCACGCCCGGATCGGCGACCTGCCCCACGGGCGGGGCGTACTCGGCCTGCTCATCGACGATCCCCGCCCGCTGCGCATGCCGGACATCACCCAGCACCCCCGCTCCTACGGCTTCCCCGCCAACCACCCGCCCATGCACAGCTTCCTGGGCGTGCCGGTACTGATCCGCGACCAGGTGTTCGGCAACCTCTACCTCGCCGAGAAGCAGGGCGGCGCCCAGTTCACCGAGGACGACGAGGAGATCGTCGTCGCGCTCGCCGCCGCCGCCGGTGTGGCCATCGAGAACGCCCGCCTGTACGCCCTCGCGCATCGGCGGGAGCGTTGGCTCGCGGCGACCGCCGAGATCACCGGGGTGCTGCTCGGCGAGGTGCGTCGCACCGACGCGCTGGCGCTCGTCGCCCGCCGCGCCCGCGAGGTCGCCGAGGCGGAGTTGGCGCTGGTGCTGCTGCACGACGCCGACACCGCGCAGTTCACCGTGGAGGTGGTCGACGGCGTGGACGAGCGGGCCCGGGCGCTGGTGGGCGCGGTTCTGCCGGCCGCCGAGACCAGCTTCGGGGCCGCCGTGGCGCAGGGCCGGCACGACCAGGTGGACGACCTGGCGCACGCCGCGCCGTGGCCGGCGCTGCTGCACACCGGGCCTGCGGTCGTCTCACCGCTGGCCACCGCGGAGACGCTGCACGGCGTGCTGATCGTGGCGCACCGGCCGGAGCGTGGCGGCGGCGCCAGCGACGAGGACGTGGCGCTGCTGGGCAGCTTCGCCGGCCAGGCGGCGCTGGCCATGGAGCGGGCGCGTGGGCAGGAGGAGCGCGAGTTGTTGGTGGTCCTGGAGGACCGCGAACGGATCGCGCGTGACCTGCACGACGTGGTGATCCAACGGCTCTTCGCCACCGGCCTGCAGTTGCAGAGCGCCGCGCCGATGATGGCCCGGCCCGAGGTCGCCAAGCGGATCAACGCTGCCGTCGACGACCTCGACGACACCATCCGCGACATCCGACGGACGATCTTCGAGCTGCGGACGCCGATGACCGCCGCGCTGCGCACCGAGATCCGCGAGGCGACCGAGCTGGCCGCCGAGTCACTGGGCTTCAAGCCGCACCTGGAGGTGACCGGCCCGGTGGACAGCGCGGTCCCCGACGCCATCCGTCCGGAGCTGACCGCCGTGCTGCGCGAGGCGCTGTCCAACACGGTCCGCCACGCGCGGGCCACCCGCGTCGACGTGGCCGTACGCGTCGAGGGTGATCAGGTGAGCGTGACGGTGACCGACGACGGGGTGGGCTGCGCCCCGAGCGCGGCCCGAGGTGGCCTGATCAACCTGCGCGAACGCGCCGACCGCCTGGGTGGCACCTTCACGATCCGCCCCGCCGACCCCCACGGCACCGAACTCCGCTGGACAGTGCCGCTGCGCGACTGACCCCCGCGCGCGCCTCCCAACCTCGCCGATCTTGCACTTTCGGTTGACGAGATGAGGGGCAACGTCGGTTTTGTCGGCACAGAAAGTGCAAGATCGCGGAACCGGGGACGGGGTCAGGGGGTTTTGCCGAGCAGGCGGGTCGCCAGGACCGCCGCCTGGGTGCGGCGTTCCAGGCCGAGCTTGGCCAGCACGCTGGAGACGTAGTTCTTCACCGTCTTCTCCGCGAGGAACATCCTTCCCGCGATCTCGCGGTTGGTCAGCCCCTCGGCCACGTACTCCAGGATCCTCCGTTCCTGCTCGGTGAGCGACCTCAGCTCGCGCGGCTGCTCGACGCCGTTGCGGATCCGTTCCAGCACCCGCGTGGTGATCGCCGGGTCGAGCAGCGACTGCCCGGCCGCCACCCGGCGCACCGCGTCGACCAGGTCGGTGCCGCGGATCTGCTTGAGCACGTACCCGGCGGCACCCGCCATGATCGCGGCGAACAGCGCCTCGTCGTCCTCGTACGAGGTCAGGATCAGACCCTTGATGGACGAGTCGACGGCCCGCACGTCACGGCACACGTCGATGCCGTTGCCGTCGGGCAGCCGAGCGTCGAGGATCGCCACGTCGGGCCGCAGCGCCGGGATACGACGCGACGCCTCCTGCGCGGAGCCGGACTCGCCGACCACCTCGATGTCACCGCTGCTCTGCAGCAGGTCGGCCAGGCCACGGCGGACGACCTCGTGGTCGTCGAGGAGGAAGACGCGGATCATCCCCCGTTTCTACCGGTGCCGAGAGACGGGTGCACGGGCCGAAGGTCCCGACCCGATGGACCGACGGTCGCCGGGGCGGTCAGGCCCGGCGGATCGGGACGTCCGGCCCTGCTCGGCGCCGCCCGATCGGCGGACCGTGGGGTGCGCCAGCCGTCACGGCTCGACAACCCAGCCACGGGAGGAGCACCGCCATGGACCTCGGCTACACCGCGGACCACCTGCGGACCGCCGCCGCCAGCGCGGTCCGGGCGCCGTCGCTGCACAACACGCAGCCGTGGCGGTTCCGGCTCCGTGACGGCGGGATCGAGGTACTGGCCGACCCGTCGCGGCGGCTGCCGGCCACCGACCCCAGCGGGTGGGGCGTACGAATCGCCTGCGGCGCGGCCCTGTTCAACCTGCGGATCGCGTTGGCCGTGGCCGGCGTACCCGCCCGGGTGCGCCTGCGCCCGGACCCGGCCGAGCCGGATCTGCTGGCCCGTCTGGTGCCGGACCTCCCGCGCCGACCCAGCCCCACCGAGCAGAGCCTGCACACGGCCATCCCCCGCCGGTTCAGCAACCGGCTCCCGTTCTGGCCGGACCCGGTGCCGCCCGACGCCCGCTGGCGGCTCGGCGAGGCGGTCCGCGCCGAGGGGTGCTGGCTGGAGTTACTGGTCGGGGTGGGCGCGGTGAACGCGTTCGGCGAGATCGCCCGCAGCGCGCACCGGGTGCTGGAACGCGACCCGGCCTACCGCGCCGAACGGGAGCAGTGGCTGCGTCACGAGCCCGCGCCGGACGGCGTACCCGTCTCGGCCGGCGGGCCGCAGCACGAGCCGCAGGACGTACTGCCCTCGCGCGGCTTCGGCGGGCGGGACCGCGCGCCGGGGCGGGACTTCGAGCCCGAGCCCTTGGTGGCAGTGCTCGGCTCGGTCGGCAACACCGCCGTGGACCAGGTGACCGCCGGTCAGGCCCTGCAACGGGTGCTGCTCACCGCCACCGACTCGGGGTTGAGCGCGTCCCTGCTGTTCCAGCCGATCGAGGTGCCCACCGCCCGGGAGCAGCTTCGGGTGTCACTGGGCCGGTTCGGCACGCCGCAGATGGTGCTGCGGATCGGGTACGGCCAGCCGGGCCGACCCACCCCGCGCCGGGAGCTCGCCGAGGTGCTGAACCCGCCGGCGGTACGCCCGTGATACGCCCACACCTCATCAGATGGCCGTGGTCGGCGACTCACCAGGCCCGCAGAACTAGGGGCGACCGCAATTGCCTCGCCGGCCGTCGAGCGACACGACGACACAGGCCGCCCCCATGGACATCCTTCGATGGGGGCGGCCTGCGGCATCAGCGGTCAAGCGACGCTACGACCGCCACTCTCGGGCCTTGATTACTAGGCGAGGGGCGTCAACTCATAATTATCGATGAGGAGCCTGACCAGACGAGTCAGATTCTCAACAGAGTTCACCTCACGCAGGTCCTCGTACGTGCCTCTCCCCACGTCAATCAGCGACACCAAACCCCTGTTCGACCTACCGCTGGCGAAGAACACATGACACCGATAGGACTCGGGCTCGCGGACCAGCCCTCCGTTACGGAAGAGCGGACACAGGAACGCGGTGGACCCTTCCGCGACGTCGCTCCGAAGCGCAGCCGGCGAACTCCACCGAGCCGACCACCCACGGCGCTGATTCTCAACATTAATCTCGACCAAGTCCTCAATGCCAGCCGCACGAACACTAAACTCAGCGTCACGTGGACTGATCTTGTACTCCGGTCGATACTCTAGCTCTCCCGGCATCAGTCGAGGTCCCAGAAATCGCTGAGATCCCGGCGGTACTCGTCGATTCGAACCTTGGTGCTTCCCGTAATCCTCGTGTTACCGACGTCGTCGGCTCGTCGAATCAATTCATTGATCCGGTGATGCCCATTCACGATTGTTCCGCTCTCATTGATTCGCGCCACCCCACCGTCAAGAGGGTTATTGAACGAGGCCAGAAGATCGTCGTCACTCCAGTTCTCCATCGCCTTAGCCTTATCTGGGTCAATCCCGTGCCCCTCGATCGGCTTGGCATTCCGAAGATCATCGACTGAGGTTCCGCAATTGTGGACGAGGACAGGCGTGCCACCGGCCACCACATAGTACGTGTGGATGTCGGCGACCGTGAGGTCGTGCATCGTCTTCAGACCGGCGTACGACCGGACGGCCTGGACCGTGATGGCCGTGCCGTCGAGCGCCCGTAGCGCCTCGCCGACCCGCACGTCGGCGGCGTCGATCCAGTCCTTGCGGTCCTCGCTCCAGAACGGGTGGTGCTGGGTGGTCTTGATGACCGTCGCCTCGGCGCCGTCGGCCTTGACCGTCACGTCGGTCAGGTCCGCATCCTCGTTGCGATGCGTACGGGTGACCTCGCGTGCCTCGGTTTTCCCGGTCTCCGGGTCGGTGGCGAGGACCAGGTCACCCTCGCGCAACTCCTCGATGGCCTTGTAGCCGCCCGAGGCCAGCACCACCTTCGTGCCGGGCGCGAAACTGTGCCGCTTCGTCAGACAACTCTCGGCCGCCTTGAGGACGTCGTCGGCCCACTTTGTATCGTCGCTCCACTTCAACACGGCCTTGAAGGCCCTGTTGATCGTGCTGGCCATGGGCTTGGCCTTGCGGAGGAACTGGAACGCCTTGCCCACCGGCAGCATTCCGGCGAGCGTGAAGACGCAGGCCATCAGGTCGCCGTGGATGCAGTCCAGGATGTCGTTGATGCCGAAGAAGTCGAGCAGGAGCTTCCCACCGGCCTCGATGATGATCGAGATGGCGTTCTGCTTCTTGACCTCCTTGGCCCGCTTGATCTCCTCGTCGGTGGGCCCGCCGTTCTTGCCGCCGCCCTTGCCGCCCTTGCTGCCGCCGCCGTTGCCACCGCCGGCCTCGTGCGCCGCGCGGGCTTCGGCCCAGTCGTCGTCGCCGCACTTACCACCGCAGCCGTCGTTGTCGCCCTTGACCTCGACGTAGTTGCCGTACATGTCCTCGTAGTCGGCGCCCGGACCGCAGGCGTCGTCCGAGCACGCCCGCAGGCCGCTCGGGTCGGAGAACGTGATCGGGCTGTTGTTGCTGTAGGCGTACGCATTCCACTGCTGCGGGTCGGCCAGGTCCTGCACCGGGTCGACGGAAATGAACCGTCCCAGTGCGGTGTCGTACTGCCGGGCTCCGACGTTGGTCAGACCCGTCGGATCCTTGTCGCCTCCGACGAAGCCCTTGCTGTTCGTCCACTGCGGCTGGGTGCCGCGCGGATCGCCGTACGGCGTCTGGCGTCGGATGGTGACGGCCTGGGACGCCGCGTTGATCCCGGTCTGCTGGGTGCCCTGGTGGTCGGAGTAGAGCCAGGTCAGGGCACTCGGCGTACGGTTGGCGACCATCCTGCCGGCGAAGCTGTAGTAGCGGGTGCCGGTGACGACGGAGTTGTTGTCGCGCCGGATCTCCTGGCCCGGCAGGTAGAGCGTGCTTCCGGTGGAGTCCCGACGGATCAGACGCGCGCCGTCGGCGTCGTAGATGTTGGTCTCGACGGTCTGCCCACCAACGCTCACCGAGGCGAGCTTGCCCTCGGTGTTCCACTTCAGCGTCTGCGAGCCGGTTCCGTTGGCGCAGTTGTTCGCGGTGGCGGCGACCGGCCGGCAGGTCATGTTGCCGACGTTGTCGTAGGCGTACTGGGTGGTGACGGCGGCCTGGCCGGGCGCCTCGGTCAGGACCGAGGAGACCGAGTGTGGCCGTACGGAGGTTGGGCCGCTGGCCGGTGACGTGTACGTGCGGGTGGTGTCACCCGCCGCCGTGTGCACCTTCTCCGTGCTGCGGTTGCCGACGGCGTCGACGGTCCACTCGTGCCAGTACGGTGCCGGCCCGCCGAGGTTCGACACGGCCGGATCGGTCTTGCAGTCGACGCCCGCCTTGGGCGTCCAGGCGTTCGTCATCCGGCGCAGGTCGTCGTAACGGAAGCACTGGGTGTCCGCGGCGCCGACCTGCGGGGTGTCCTTGATCCCGATGATGTTGCCGGCAGCGTCGTGTTCGTAGTCGGTGTCCACCACCGTGCCGGCGGCGGTCTCCGGCGTGACCGTCACCCGGTCGAGGCGTCGGGTGGTCAGGTCGTAGGAGGTGTTGTCCTCGACGTACACGCCGCCGTCGGTCTTGCGGGTGGTGAGCGTCGGCTCGCCGTACTGGGTGTACTGCTGGCCGATCACGTAGCGGCCCACGTTGATCAGGTTGGTGGTGAGTTCCGTTGGCAGGCCGGTCGTGGAGTCGTACTTCGTCTGGACCTTCTCGGTGGTCAGACCACCGCCGGCCGGATAGGTGATCGCCGTCGGAGTGCCGTCGAACGGCGAGTACTCGTAGCCGTAGGTCCAGGTGCCGGCGATCTTGTCAGCCTCGTTGGTGGGGATGACGTAGTTCGTGCCGGTGGGCTGGTAGCGGTCACTGAAGCCGCGCACCTGCCACTTGTAGGCGTTCGAGGAGCCGGCCGTCTCGTACCGGATGCTCTCGGTGAGCTGACCGCGCACCACCTGACCGGTGTAAAGCTGGTCGTACTTCCACTCGGCCAGCTTGTTGGCGGCGCTCACGCTGCCGGCGTAGAGACCCTTGCGCCGCCCCGACGTGTCGTACTCGTTGACCAGCACGCCGTTGGCGTCGGTGACCGTCTCCACCTGGTCGTACTGGGTGAAGGTGGTCGTGGTGGTGCCCTTGTCCGGGTCCTTCGCGCTCGTCTGGCGGCCCTTGACGTCGTACGTGTTGACCCACTCGTTCCCGGCGGTGTCCTTGACGAGGGTGAGCTGCCCCTTGCGGTTGTAGGTGTAGGTCGTCACGTGGTCCGGCGTGACCTGGGTCCGGTCAGTCTGCTGTCGCAGCTCCACGGTCCGGCCCTGGACATCGGTCCTGGTGGTGGTGACGGTGCCACCCGTCGGCGGGGTCACCTTCGTGGCGTCACCGAGGTACTCGGTCCTGGTCCGCCACTTCTCGACGAGGTTGGTGATCCCGTCGGTGCCGAAGAAGACCTGGTCGGTGACGCGGGAGGCGTTGTCGTAGACGGCCTTCGACAGCGCCGGCACCGACCACTCGGGCTCCCACCAGAGCGCGCCGTCGGGCGTGCCCGGCTCGGCGTGAGCCTGGTAGCTGGTCACGGCCCGGCCGGTGGCGTCGTAGAGGGTGTCGGTGACCACCCGGCCACCGCCCACCCCGGCGGCCTGCGTCTGGCGCGGCCGGAGGAAGGCATCCTTGATCTCGTACGACGTCAGGTATCCGCCGCCGGCGTTGAGGACCCGACTCTTGGTGTACGGGTAGGCGTCCCGGTTCGGCGCGTAGTAGTAGGTGTACTCGACCGACGGACTGTTCGGGTAGGTGGCCTGCGGCCAGCCCACCTTCCACCCCTTGGCGAGCCGGCCCATCGGGTCGTACACCAGGTCGGACTGCTTGCCGTTGAAGTCCTTGGTCCGGACCGGCTGGCCCCAGTAGGGACGGGTCTCGATCGTGTTCACCCAGTCGACGCTGGTGCCGTTCGGATCCGGCGTCTTCGTGGTCACGGCCGTCACCGGCCCCCCGGTCGCGGGGGTGTACGCCGTGGTGACCGTGCGGCCACGCGCGTCGGTGGCGGTCTTCGGACGGCCGTACTCGTCGAAGGTGGCCTGGCTGATGGTCTGCCAGACGGTGCCGCCGGCGGCGGACCAGTCCTTGAGCCGGTCGATCCGGGTGACCTCGCCCCGGGTCGGCGCGGTGTCGGCGCTCGTCGCGCCGTCGTAGAACTTCCGCTCGTCCGCGACGATGTCGTCCTGGCTGGTGGGTGCGGTCGCACACGGCACGGCCTTGACGGTGATCTGCTTGACCGTGTCGAGCAGGTTCGCGCCGGTGTTGCGGTTGTAGAGGTAGGTGGTGCACGTTTCGTCACCGGTCTTGGCGACGTCACCGTCGGACTGGACGGACTTCGTGCTGCCGTAGTCGTCGTCGAAGTCCTTCACCGTGCGCGCGGTGCGCCAGCCGGACGCGCCGTTGACTCCCAGCGCCACCGCCTCGTAGGTGACCCGGGTGTTCGTGAAGTGGGCGGAGACCAGGTCCTTGTTGATGGTCCGGCTCGCGGTCGCCGGCGATCGCCACGGCACGTTTACCGTCTTGCTGACCGGCTTGGTCGTGGTGCCGTTGTAGACGACCTGCTCGCGGACCATCCCGGCGAACTGATCCTCGTCGTACACCGTCTCGCTGCCCAGGGAGGCGCCGACGGTGACGCTGCGGGTGCCGCCGGAGGGCGCCGCCCGGTCACCGTGCATGCCGCGCAGGAACGTCGTACGCGTCAGCGTCTGCGCCGGGGCGTCGCCCTTGCGGACCTCCACCTGGCCGAAGCCGCGGAACTGGTTCCAGGTCTTGCGCTTCGGCGGCACCAGCCCGTTGTCGTCGGCGTAGTGCCAGGCGGGATCGCCCACGTAGTCGTAGTAGGTGTTCTGCACCGGCTGACCGTGGTCGGTGCCGCCGGCCATCACCTTGATGTCGGACTCGGACACCTGCTCGACGACGTACTTGTGCCAGTACTCGGTGAGCTCCTTGCCCGGTTCGTACGGGTCGGGGCCCACCACCGGGTAGCAGAGGCGCGTGTTGGACGACGGGGACGACGGGAGGCTGTTGCTCTTGCAGTCGGCCTGGCTGTACGTGACCTGGATCTGCCCCCCGGTCTCGGTGAAGATGTTGCCGATCCGCATCCGGTTGTTGCTGGTGTTGTTCTTGCTCAACACCCGGTTCGCCATCGACACCGGCTCGAAGGTCACCGGCGGCATGACCACGGTGCCGCCGACCAGACCCTTGTGCACCAGCGAGGTCAACCACATGCCCGCGTGGTCGCTGCCGTCACCGACCGGCGGGTAGGAGTGGACCAGCGTCCACGAGTCAACCGGCTGCCAGTCCGCCGTGGTCTTGGTGGTGTCCCAGACGCGCGTGGTGACCGTCGACAGCCGCTTCGTCGTCCAGAACGTCGGGCCGTAGTTCTCCTTGCAGTCCGCGGCGGCCGCCGTGCACTCCTGGTCCCAGGGGACGTCCTTCCAGTTGCCCCGGTTCGAGCAGTCGGTCACGCAGCGGTCCGCCACGTCGAGGACGACCTGGGCCAGAGGCTTGACCGAGCGGTCGGTCGAGCTGCGGTCCCAGGTGCCGTAGTCGATGCGCCGCAGCGCACCGCCACGGTCGTAGCGCGCCTTGTTGGTGGACGTGGCGAGCTTGGCGTAGTAGTTGGACTCCTTCTCGTACCAGTACGACAGCGTGTTGCCGCGCGGGTCGACGACGTAGTCGAGGTTCCACCGCCAGGTCTGGTCACAGAACGACGAGGCGAACGAGGAGCCGTTGCACGGCTCCTTCGAGTGGTTGCCCGCGACTGGAACGGTCCAGGCGGACTCGGTGGTGGCGCTCTGACCGGGCAGCGTGTTGCGGCCGAAGAAGTACTGCGTGCCGTCGGGCGTGGTGACCTTCCAGTACTCACCGTCGTCGTCACCGTTGGACGTGCCGGTCAGTTTCTGAATCTTCGTGCCGTCCTCGTTGCGGCTGTGCCAGCCCTTGCCCTCCTCGAAGATCAGTTCGCCGCCGCGGCCGTTCAGCGACATCGTCGCGTTGTCGGAGCGCCAGCACTGGTCTCCAGTGCGGTTGGAGCTGTTGTTGCCGCCGCTCATGTCGTCGGCGCACGCCACATAGCTGCGCTCGATGTAGCCGGACCAGAGGCTGAAGCCCTCACCGGCCCACGACGGCTGGCTGTTCGACGCGTCGGACTGGCCGTCGACCGCGTCCGAGGTGTAGGAGAGGCCGAGGCTGGGCGCCGGGCCGCCGATGGCCGGCGGCATGCGCATCGGGTACGACCAGGCGAAGCCGCCGGTCGACGTACCCACCGACCAGGTGGCGCTGGCCGACATCGGCGTGGCGGAGAAGTCACCCTCCGGACCCGAACTGCCCGCCGCGAGCGCGACGAGCGTCCCGGCCTGCCCGGCGGTCCGCGCCGCCGAGGCACCGGCAGCCACCGGCACCTCGGCGGTGACCGAGCTGCCGTCGTTGTCGGAGATCAGCGGCTGGGCCGCGCACTCGGCCCGCTGCGGGTCGCGTAGCCCGCACTCGGGCACCTGCCACAGTCGCAACCGGGATGCCCAGTCGCCGCCGAAGGCGTCCCGGAAAGCGCGGTAGTCCACCGAGACGGTGGCCGCACCGGGCTGGGTGGAGGTCGCGGACCGGGAGGTCGCACCCTCCTGGCCGGCGTCGTCGATCCGCAGCACCAACCCGTCGCGCCAGCGCGCCGGCATCGCCGCCCGGTCGAGCAGGTGGACGGTGACCGCCGAGGTCCGCGCGCCGGCCGCGCCGGCCGCCCGGTTGACCGACACCGGCAGCGCACCGGCGCGCACCGAGGACGCGGACGCCGAGCGGCGCTGGCCGGGCGTGCCGTCCGTCGGGAGCGCCACCGTCGCCTCGCCCGGCTTGGGCCAGACCGGTGCGGCGGGCTTGGCGTTCGGTACGGCCTTCGTCGGCCAGGCACGACCGACCGCCGGGCCGCCGTCCTTGTCGAGCTTCTCCCGCTGACCGGTCTGGGGCTTGGGGCCGGCCGGCGCGGCGTGCGCCGGCACCGACAGTCCCGTGATCACCAAGGCGGTGCTGAGGAGCCCCGCCACGAGCACCTTGCCGGAGCTATAGGCTTTATGAGGGGATTTGCGGGCGTTTTTTGGGTAGGGGGTCACCATGCCTCCAGGGACGAGGTCGATGTGCGGGGCTGGTCAGGGGTGCGGAGCGATCAGTCCTCGGGTGCTTCCACCGACTCGGGTGACTCCGCGTCGAAGAGCGTCTTGACCGCCACGTCGGTCAGCGCTCCCTGGTAAAGGCCGAGCTTGTCGATGTCACCCCGCCAGAGGTCGGCCCACCGGGTCGTTCCGCCCACCGGGGTGAAGCGGGCAGCCCCGACGACGAGCGGACCGGTCGCGTCGAAGGCGCCGGTGAAGGTGCTACCGCCGTAGCTGTTCAGGCCCTCCTGCTTGCCGTTCACGTACAGCCGGACCTCACGGCGGGTCACGTCGTACACGGCGACCAGATGCGTCCACCTGGCCCGGTCGTCCTCCGTCAGGACCGCCGACGTCATCGGAACCGCCACGGTCTGACCCGAGATGACGTCGTCGTCGACACCGAAGACGCTGACACACCAGCGGGTCTCGACAGTGCTGCCCACCGTGTACGCGCGCTGGCCGAGGTAAAAGGCGGACTGCTCGGTTCCGGCCTGACTGACGGCCGTCATGGTGCCCGTCGCCTCCACGTCGGGTCGCACCCAGACGGACACGGAGAAGGACTGGTCGGTACGCAGCACCCGACCGTCCTGCCAGACGGGGTTCTGCGGCTCGGCGAGATTGTCCTGGGAGCGCCCGTACTCCGTGGTCAGCTGGGTCGGATCGTCGATGCCCTGCCGGTCCAACGTCAGGAACCTGTCGTCGGAGAGCGAGCCGAAATCGGCGCCCGCCGTCAACGCGAGCCTGCGGCCGAACTGCCCGTCCTCCGGCGCGCCGCACAGCGTGGGATCGGTGGACTCCACGTAGCAGCCGATGCCGTTGGCAAAGCCCCAGTCGCCCACCCGGATGGCCGACAGCATCCCCGGCTCGTCATAGCCCCCCGAGTTCGGGTCCTCGGCGAGCTGGCCGGTGAAGTCGTGCTCGACCAGGACGCGGTCGTACACCTGCACGTCGGCCAGGTTGCCCTTGAACCAGTTGCCCGGCCCGCCCGAGGCCCATCCCCGGCCGACGCTGAACGCGCCGCTCGCGCCCCACGTCGCCACGGTCCGATCGGTCTCGGCGGTGAGCTTGCCGTTGACGTAGAGCCGGACCTTCCCGGCCGTCTTGTCGTAGACACCGGCGATGTGGGTCCACCTGCCGACGTCCGCCGTCGTCAGGGCGCTGCCGACCGCCGCCCGGGTCGTGCTGCTCTGCACGTCGGTGTCCTTCATGAGGAACGACCAGCGCGGAGTCGCCGGCGAGCCCTCCAACCGGGTACCCAACACGAAGCCGGCCGTGCTCGTACCGGCCTGCGCGGCGACCGCCATGTCCGTCGTGGTGGGCAGCGCCGCCAGCCGTACCCAACCCGCGACGCTGAACGACTTCGTGGTGTCCACCACCGGTCCGGCCGTGGCCAGGCTGGACGAGGTGCCGTTGAACGACGCGGTCTCGCCACGGATCAGCCGCAGGTCCCCGGTCCAGGAGACGCTGCCCGAGGACAGTGGGGTGCTGCCGGACGGGGGCGACTGCTGCTGGTCGGTGAGAGCCTGTGCGGCCGTGACCCCGGGGTACGTCTCCAGACCCCAGCGGGCCGTCGCCGGCGCGGGGCGGAGCGCGGTGAACTCCTGTGAACCGCGGCCGATGTTTCCAGCGCCGTCGGTCGCCGCGACGAAGAGGGTGTTCAGCCCGTACTTGGGTACCACGAGCGACACGACCGCCTGCTTCACGTTCACCGTGACGTTCGACGGGTTGGTCCACGTGCCGCTGGTCGCCGCGATCTCGGTGACCGCCGGGTCGACCCAGCCGTACCGGAACTTGGTCACCGTCGTGTCGGTGGACCTGATCGTGAAGGTCACCGTGCTGCCCGGCAGCGCCGTCCCGGAGGTCAACGTCGCGGTCACCGGCGGCACCTTCGTGTCGCCCACGAACTTGCACCAGTCCGACCAGACGCTGGTCTGGCTGTAGGGGGCCGGGTCCGTCGCCTTGGCACGGAACGCGTACGTCACGCCCTCGCTGGCGGTCACCGCGGCCGTCGTCGAGCGGCCTCCGGCGGGAACCGACGCCCCGGCGGGCGCCGACCGGCGCGGGGTCGACGCGTCGATCACACCGTTGGCGGGCACCTGGACCCACTCGTACCCGGTCGTCAGCGCCTGGGTGCCGTCCGCGTCCGGGAAGATCGCCGAGAACGTCGGCTTCAAGGTGCCGATGACGAGCGTCGTGCTGGCCGAGCAGGCCACACCGGCCGCCTGCAGGTTGTTCGGCTTACCGGGGATGGAGTCGAAGTCGACCACGAGCTTGGCGTTGCCGGGGAAGAACTTCTTCCACCGGTCGGTGGTGCTCTCGCCCGACCCGTCGGTGGCGCTGCACGCACAAAAACCGAACGTGATGTTGGTGGCGTTGCTGGTCGCCGCGGACTGGATCACACTCGTCACCGGGGAACCCTGGAAGTTGACGGTCATGTCCGGCTGCGGCGAGTCGGAACATCCCGAGCCCTCGTTGGCGTGCGAGCTGGCCGAGGCCTTCAGACCGATCAGCTTCGGCGCCCAGTTCGTACGCGGAGTCGAGGCGATGACACCCGAGTGGTACAGGTAGGTCGGGGTGTTGCCACACGACCAGGTGTGGTCCACCTTCATCTGCACGTACGCCGACTCGATGTGCTTGCCACGCACGGTGGTCAGCGGGAAGTCGAAGTAGGACCGGTACAGCTTGCCCGACTCCGGGTCACGGCCCACCCGGGCCACCGACGTGTCCGTGTTGTTGCTGTTGTTGTTCGTCGAGTACGCCCACCGGGACTTGCCCGTGGACCAGGCCGGGTCGATGTAGACCGGGAACGTCGCACCGGCCGGCGAGAGCAGCGCGGCGTCCGGACGGAGCACCAGGTCACCACCGGCGACCTGGACATCGACGGGCGCGACACGCGCTCCCTCACCCGGGGCCGCCGCCGACGAGGGCTCGGCCGGCCCACCCGTGGACGCGGCGTCTGCGGCCGAGGCCGTCGCCGAGCGCTGGCCCGACGACGCGACGCCGACGCGGGAGTCCCACATGACGGCACTGTCGGCGGCGGCGATCACCTCGTCGCCGGCGAGCGCCGACAGGCGACCGTCCCGACCCCGCACCACCCGCGCGTCACCGCCCAGGTCGAAGCGGAGTTCACGCAACCGCGGGTTCGCCGCCGCCTCCGGCGTCCTGACCACCAGGACGTGGGTGAACCCGGTCCGCGTGGCCCGCAGCACCAGGTCCGTACCGGGCAGCACATCGGCGTAGGTGGCGGCGTCACCCGACACCGACGGTCGGGGAAGGCCGCCCGGCCACGACAGGGAGAACGACCTGCCGTCGCGGGACAGCATCACGGCAGCGTCGCCGCCGCCGGCGGAGAACCGTACGTCCGCGACCGACGACGTGGGCCGCCAACCGTCCGCCGCTCGACGCAGCGCGAGGTCGACGGCCGCCCAGGAACCGTCGCTCCGCTTGACGCGTTGCGGCAGCACGGCGGTCTCCGCCGTGAAACCGCCCGCCGGGTTGGCGAACACCTGGGTCAGCTCGGTACGAGCGGCCGTGACCTCCACCCGCTGCCCGGAGCGACGGGCGGCGGCGGAGGCGGACTCGGAATCGATGCTCCGGGCGGCACCGGTCGCCGGTTTCGGCGAGGGTGTCGGCGCGGCCTGCGCGGGCACCGCGACCGATGGGCCGAGGAGCGCGACGGCGCAGCCGACGGCGAGGAGAGTGCGTTTCTTCAGGAACGCAGGCAGCATCGAGCGGCCAGTGATCATCATCGCTTTCCCCCGTGTGATGAGAACTAGTCGGCCGAACTGTAGGGGTGCCTAACAGGTTTGTCTATGTCCGCTACGGAGCGCGATAACAAATGGGACGGTGGCCTTCAATGATCACCGCCGCGACACCCGCTGTGACCGATGTGAGCACCGGTCACCGTGCCCTCACCAGCGACGCGGCGGGTCAGTCGGCGAGTATCCGGTCCAGCGGGCGGGGCACGCGATCCGGGTCGAGCGCCCGCACGAGCGCCTCGGCATAGCGCGCCTTGCGGCCACTCATCGTGCCCAGGAAACGACGCAGTTGCCGCTCGATCGACCGTCCACGTTGGGCGGGTTGGTTCTGGAAGACCCGGAACCGGGCCAGGTCGCGCTGGTCCGCGATGACCCGCTGTACGCCCTCGCTGCCCAGGGCACGGATCAGCTCGTCCTCCAGGTCGGTGACGCACACACCGAAACCGAGGGCCTCCATCGCCGAGCGGTCCAGGGCGGCGCCGAGGCCCGCCTGCTCCAGGCCGCGACGGAAGAAGCCCTCCTCGGCCTCGTCGCACAGCCCGCGTACCGTCACGGCGAGGCCCTGCGTCCCGAACAGCCGCAGGTACCGGCCGACGCTCATCGCGCCGCCGAGCGGCACCACACAGACACCCTCACCGGCGAGATCACGGTGCCGTCGTTCCGCGAGTGCCTCCACCGCACGCTGGTCGCTGACCCCTTCGACGAGGACGACGGTACGCAGGCCGGCCGCCGACTCCCGGGCCGCATCGGCGGCCGTCGCGGCATCCGGACCGCCGGCCGCCCACAGGTGTACGGCGGCTCGGAAGCGGTCCGGCTCGTGCACGGGACCGAGTCTCGCAACGGTCGGCGCACCCCGCCACCGGATTCTCGACGGCCAGCCCGGCGTCGAGTGTCCTCGGGCGTACCCACGCGAAACGGCTCGTCACCGTGAGAATGGTGACGAGCCGTCAACGAACTGGTGGGCGATACTGGGTTTGAACCAGTGACCTCTTCCGTGTCAAGGAAGCGCGCTCCCACTGCGCCAATCGCCCGTGGTGCCGCTCGATCCGGCCGTCAGGCCCGTCGAGACGGATCGCGAGCGGACGACGGGATTCGAACCCGCGACCCTCACCTTGGCAAGGTGATGCGCTACCAGCTGCGCTACGTCCGCACGTCCCCGGCTACCGCCGGCAACGGAGCAGACTCTACCCGATCCCAAGATCGGCCGGCGCGGCACCCTCGGGCGACCGCGATTGCGCTGCTCGACAGCGGGGTACTGATGAACCTCGACAGCGCACCACACCCCCTAAGGAGGCTGTCGTGGGTATCGGCACCAGCATCTTCCTCATCGCGCTCGGCGCGATTCTCACCTTCGCCCTCGACGCGAGCGTCGGCGGCATCAACCTCGACGTGGTCGGCTGGATCCTGATGGGCGCCGGCGTACTCGGCCTGATCATGACGGCGTTGATCTTCCAGCGCCGCCGTGCCGCGGTCGTGACCACCACCGAGCAGCCGGTCGAGTACCGCCGGGTCGAGGAGCGGCGGGACATCGCCCCGCCGCTGTGACGCGCTCCGGTGAACGGGCCGGCGACCTCCTTGCGAGGATGCCGGTCCGTCACGTTTCCGCTGGTGAGGCCCGGTACGCGCCGCGTTACGATCCAGCTCATGGAGTCCCTCGACGCGGTGCTGGCCGCTCACCGGTCGTACCTGCTCGGTTGGAACATCGGCGCGGACGACGACCCGAGCCTGCCGACCTACCGCAGTGACGTGCCGCACGCCACCCTCAACGGCGTGCTGCGGGTGGCCGGGCCCACGCCCGGCGAGGCGCTGGTCGAGGCCCGGCGACGCCTGCGGGGCGTACCCCGGATCTGGTGGGTCGGGCCGGACAGCGACGCCGGCACCGCCGACGGCCTGGTCGCCCTCGGCGCGACCGAGGTCGCTCGCATGCCGATCATGACGATGGCGCTCGCGGCGACTGCCGGGCCCTCGACGCCGACCGGCGTACACATCACCGAGACCGACGACCTGGATCCCTTCGTCGCGGCCTACGCCCGGGTGTCCGGCATCCCCACGGCGGGTGTCCCGGCGACGATCGAACGGGAGAAGGCGTTCAGTGGCGACGGTACGGTGATCCGGCTGGCTGGTCGCCTCACCGACGGCCGGATCGTCGGCACGGCTGTCGCCTGGCTCAGCCACGGCCTGGTCACGCTCTACTTCGTGGGTACGCAGCCCGAGCAGCGCCGGCAGGGCATCGGCACGGCCATGACCCGGGCCGCTCTCGACCTGGCCCGGATGCGAGGCGCCCACACGGCAGCCCTCACCTCGTCTCCCGTCGGCGAGGGAGTCTACCGTCGCCTCGGCTTCCGGCCGGTGGGCGAGTTCCGGCTGCTGACCTTCTGACCGGTCGACGGCAGATCCTCGTTCCGAACGCGAAATAGCCGCACGGGGGGCATGGTCAACGAGGCCGCCGGTTGCGAGACTGCTGGGAATGTCCACCACGCCGCTGTCCCTGCCGCAGCCGTCCGCGCGGGCACCCGAGTTCGGCCGGGACGCGCTCATCGTCTGCGAGAACCTGGTACGGATCTACCAGACCGGTTCGATCGAGGTGCAGGCGCTTCAGGGACTGGACCTCGCCGTGGAGAGCGGTGAGATGGTCGCCGTCGTCGGCGCCTCCGGATCGGGCAAGTCGACGCTGCTCTCCATCCTGGCCGGCATCGACGCCCCCACCGCCGGGCGGGTCCGGGTCGACACGTGGAACCTGCTGGCGATGTCCCGCGCGGACCGGGTGAACTACCGGCGGCGCACCGTCGGGTTCGTCCGGCAGCAGACGGCGAGCAACCTGATCCCCTACCTCACCGCGCGGGAGATGGTGGACCTGCCGATGACGGCGGCCCGTACGCCGAAGAAGGAGCGGCAGGAGCGAGCGGCCGACCTGCTGGACAGCCTCGGCGTCGCCGACTGCGCCGATCGACGCCCCGGGCAACTCTCCGGTGGGCAGCAGATGCGCGTGGCGATCGCGGTGGCCCTGGCCAACCAGCCGCGGGTCCTGCTCGCCGACGAGCCGACCGGCGAGTTGGACGCCGCCACGTCCGCCGAGGTCTTCGGGGTGCTGCGGGACGTCAACCGGCGCTACGGCGTCACCGTCGTCGTGGTCACCCACGATCCGGCGGTCAGCGGCCAGGTCGAACGAACCGTCGCGATCAGGGACGGTCGCACCAGCAGCGAGGTGCTGCGCCGTGCCACCACCGACGCGGAGGGCGACACGCACATGATCGCCGAGGAGTACGCCGTGATGGACCGGGCCGGACGGGTCCAGGTGCCCCGCGAATTCCGCCAGGCATTGGCACTGACACGACGGGTCCGGCTGGCCCTGGAACCCGACCACATCACGATCCACTCCGACTCGCGGAGCGGCGAATGAGCGAGCCGATGCTGCGGATCCGGGGCGTGCACCGGCGCTTCCGCACCGGGCCGACCGTCGTCCACGCCCTGCGCGGCGTGTCGTTCGAGGTGGCCGCCGGTTCCATGGTGGCGCTCGTCGGCCGGTCCGGCTCGGGCAAGACCACCCTGCTCAACGTCATCGGCGGCCTGGACCGCCCGGACGACGGCACCGTGCACGTCGACGGCACCGACGTCACCGCGCTCGACGAGGACGGCCTGTCCCGACTGCGGCGCGAGAAGGTGTCGTACGTCTTCCAGAGCTTCGGACTGATCCCGGTGCTGTCGGCCGCCGAGAACGTCGCGGCGCCGCTGCGGCTGGCCCGCGTCGCCCCGGCCGAGCGCGAGCGGCGGGTCGAGTTGCTGCTGGAACTGGTCGGCCTGGCCGACCACGCCCAGCAGCGGCCGGCCGAGATGTCCGGCGGCCAGCAGCAGCGGGTCGCGATCGCCCGCGCGCTGGCGGCCTCGCCCCGGCTCCTGCTCGCCGACGAGCCCACCGGCCAACTGGACGCCGAGACGGGTCTGTCGGTGATGGCCCTGCTGCGCGGGGTGGCCGAGTCCGAAGGCGTCACCGTCCTCGTGTCGACGCACGACGCGGTGATGATGGCCCTGGCCGACCGGGTGATCCGCATCCAGGACGGGCACCTCGACGAAGAGCCGGCCGGGCAGGCGTACGAGCCCGTGTCGGACGCCGGGTGACACGACGATGCTGAGGCTCGTGCGCCGGCGCGCCCGCGCGCAGTGGCCGCTGCTGGCGGCACTCCTCGGGGTCGTCACGATCGGCGCGACCCTGCTGGGCACCTGCGCCCTGCTGGTCACCCGTACCGCGGAGCGGGCGCTGGAGGTCGCCGTGGCCCGCGCCGACCCCGCCGCCATCGACACGACCGTCTACACCGGCGCCGTCGAGGGCCCGGACGCGTCGTCCGTCGTCGCCGACACCCGCGCCGGCGTCACCTCCGCGCTGGCGCCGTTCTCCGTGACCACCACCGCACGGGCGTCGACGGTGCTACGGGCACTGCCGCCCGGGCTCGCCCCGGGCACCACGGTCGGCCCCCAGGCGTACCTGTCGGGGCTCGACGACCTGCCGACCCGGGCCGAGCTGGTCAGCGGAGGCTGGCCACAACGCCCCGGCGACGCGGTGCTCCTGGAGTCCACCGCCGAACTGCTCGGCCTCGCCCCCGGCAGCCGGGTGCGCCTCGGCGCCGAGCTGGCTCACCCGCCCGTCCCGGCCATCGACGTGACCGTCGTCGGTGTCGTACGCCCGCTCTCCGGGCGCGGTTGGGACCGCGACCCCCTGGCCGCGGCCGGGTCCGCCACCGGCTACCGGGACGGTCGCTTCCTGCAACCGGTCAACGCCTACGGCCCGTTCCTCGTCGACCTCGCCGACCTGGTCACCACCGGCGCCACCGTCGACCGCCTGGAGGTCACCGCCCACCCGGACCTGACCCACGCCGACCGCCGGGACCTGGAGACCGTGGCCGGGGGCATCCGCGACGTCGACCGCCGGCTGGCCGGCGTCCTCGGCGACCGCGTCCAGATGGCCCGTGTCGCCACCGACCTGTCGCTGACCCTGCGCTCCGCCGACGAGCAACGGCATGCGACCGCCGCCGTCGTGCTCGCGATCGCCGTCCTCGGCGGTGTCCTGGCCGCGACGGCGCTCGTCCTCGCCGGCCGCCTGACCGCCGGCATCCGCGCCGACGAGACCGCCCTGCGGTCCGCCCTGGGCGTCAGCCGTCGTCAACTCGCCGCCACCGCGACCCTCGAGGCCGGGCTCGTCGCCGTCGTCGCCGTCGCGCTCGCGATACCGGCCTCGTCGGCGCTGCACGCCGGCCTGACCCACCTGTCGCCGCTGGACGAGGCCGGCCTCACCGTCCGGCCGGCCATCACCGGTGTCCAGGTCCTCGCGGTCGCCGGGGGCGCGCTGATGCTCGCCGCCGTCCTCACCGTCCTGGCGATCCGTCCCGTCCCGGCGGCCGGCGAGCGGCGCACCCGCCGCGAGCTGCTGGCCCGCTCCGGCGTCGACCTGCTGCTCGCGGTCTTCGCCGCCGTCGGATGGTGGCAGCTGTACGCGCAGCCCACCGCCGCCAGCCCACGCGCCGACGTGGTCCGGGTGCTCGCTCCGGCGCTGCTGCTCACCGCCGGCGCCGCCCTGGCGCTCCGGGTGGTGTTGCCCGCCCTGCGTGGCGCCGACCGGCTGGCGTACCGCGCCCGTGGGCTGGCGCTTCCGCTGGCGGTCTCCGAGAGCGCACGCCGACCCCAGGCGGTCGCCGCCGGCGTGCTCGTCGGGTTGGCGTGCGCGGCCGGAACCTTCGGCCTGGCCTTCGACACCACGTGGCACCAGTCGCAGCGCGACCAGGCCGCCCTCTCCGTCGGCACCGACCTGGCGCTCACCCTCGCGACGTCACCCGGGGCCGGGGAGGGCGCGGTCGTCAGCGCGGCCACCGCGGGAGCGGTCAGCCCCGCCCTCGACCGTGGTATCGCCGTCGGTCAGTGGCTCGGGACATCCGGCGAAGCGCCGCGCCTCGTCGCCGTCGACACCACCCGTGCCGACGCGCTGCTGCGCGGGCGGCTGGACAGCGACCGCGGATGGGCGGACGTGGGCGCCGCGCTGGCACCCCGTACCCGGGTCACCGGCCTCGACGTCCCGGCCGGCGGTCCGCTCGTGCTCAGCGGAACGGCGGCCGGCGACATCCCGCTCGCCGTGACGCCCCGGCTGCTGCTGCAGGACGTCACCGGTCTCCGCACGTCCTGCACCGGTCCCGCCGTACCGCTCGACGGTCGCGAGGTACGGCTGCCCGCCTGCGCGACGGCCGACGAGCTGCGCCTCGTCGCGGTCGCCCTGCCGGTCACCGCCGACACCGGCGACGAACTCGTGGCCGCCGCCGGACCCGTGGCGGTGGCCGTCACGCTGACCGTGCCGACCGCGCCCTCCACCGACGGATCGGACTGGACCGCCACCTCCGCGCCGCCGGTGCCGAGCAGACTGAGCGACCTGGACGTCCGGTTCTCTCCGACCCCGACCGGAACAGCGCTGCGGATGGCCGCGACCGTCGAGCTCGGCGGCGCCGACGACGCCGCCCGGACCCTCGTCGCCACCGCCTTCCCGGACCCCGGTCCGGTGCCGGTCGCCGTCTCCGCCCGCTTCGCCGACGAGGTCGGTGTCCACAGCGGCAGCAAGCTCAGCGTCACGCTCGGCACCACGCCCGTACGGATCGTCGTCACCGAGGTCGTGCCGGCCGTGCCGTCCGCCCCCGGGGCCGTCGCCGTCCTGGCCGACCTGGACGTGCTGTCCCGCGCACGCGTCGTCACCGGCGACCTCACGTTCCCGGTCGATGCCTGGTGGGTCGGCCACCCGGCCGGCCCCGACGCCGCCGCGCGGGCCACCGCCCTGCACCTGGGCACCGTCACGACCCGCGAGGCGGAGACCGCCCGCCTCATCGGCGGCCCGCTGCGCGCCGGACTGCCCGGCGCGCTCCGGGTCGTCGTACCGGCCGCGGCCCTGCTGCTGCTCGCCGGCGTCGTCCTGCACGTCACCTGCGACCTGCAACTCCGCGCCGTCGAGGTGGCGCGGTTGCGCGGCCTGGGGATGTCCCGGCGCGGCATCCGGGCCGTGCTGCTCGGCCAGCACGCCGGCGTTCTGCTCTCCCTGCTCGCGGCGGGCGCGGCCGTCGGCGCTCTCGCCACCCGCCTCGTCGCTCCCCTGCTCGTACGCTCCGACACGGGCGCCGCGCCCGTCCCGGTCGCCCAGCCGCACTGGCCGTGGCCGGCCGAGGTCGCACTGCTCGTCGTACTGCTGGCCGGATGTCTGCTGGCGGTCGCCATCGTGGTCGGCGTCCAGGTCCGCCGAGCCGACGCCGCGCACCTGCGGGTGGCGCCGTGAAGCGGTTGACCCCCCGGTTCCCGACGCCGCACTGGCCGAGCGTCCGGGGCCGGGGCCGGGCCGACGCCGGTCCGCTGCTGCTCATCGCAGCCGTCATCGCAGCCGTCGCGCTGCTCGCCGGGGCCGTGCCGGTGCTGCTCCGCGCCGCCGCCGACCACACCGTCCAGGACACCGTCCGCCGTGCCGGCGACGACGCGAACGTCCTCGCACACGCCGACTGGGAGCGCGACGACGGTCCAACGGGTGGGCGGGTGCGGCTGGCCGACCTCGCCAAGGAGGTCAGCGACTTCCGCGTACGGGCGACGTACGCGCTCGGGCCCGACCTGGACACCGCGCTGCTCCCGCCCGTCGCCGTCGTCAACGGCCCGATCCTGAGCCTCACCGACGGCACCGCGCCGCGTACCTTCCAGTTCACCTACCTGGCCGACGAGACCGGCGGCCCGAAGGTGACCTGGACCGCCGGACACGCTCCCGCCGCCACCGTCTCCGACGAGTTCATCGAAGTCCCCTACGAGGGAACGCCCTGGCCGGTCCAGGTCGGCATCTCCGAAGCGGACGCCGCCGTGCTCGATCTCGGCCCCGGCGACCGGATCCCGGCCAAGGACAGCCGGGGGCGCGACAAGGACCTCCGGATCAGTGGAATCTACCGACCCACGGACACCGCCGACCCCGCCTGGCGACTCGCCCCGGCGCTCCTGCGGCCCGTGCCCGGCGCCGACGGCGTGGGGATCACCCGTTTCGCCGGTCTGCTGTCGCGCGACTCGTTGCCGGACGCCCGGCTCGCCGTCGACGAGGACCAACTGCGGCGCACAATCCACTTCGCCCCCGACCCCGACGCGCTCACCTGGGGCACCAGCGCACACCTGATCAACCAGGTGGTCACCCTCAAGGCGGCTTCCGGCTCGTCAAGCGCCCGCGACGACTCGCTCAAGTGGGAGTCGCAGCTGGACGCCACCCTGCGCGACACCCGTGCCCGGGTCAGCGCCGTCCGGGCGCAGGCGGCCGTGCTGCTCACGGGCGTACTGACCGCCACGGTCCTGGTCCTGCTGCTCGCTGCCGACCTGCTGGTCCGCCGCCGTACCCTGGCGCTGAGCGCCGCCCGGCAGCGTGGGGCGGCGCTACCCGACCTCGGCGCGGAACTGGCCGTCGAGTCCACAGTGGTGTCGCTGTCGGCCGCTGCGGTCGGGCTCGCGCTCGCCCGGGTGGCGGCACCGGGCGTCTCCTGGACCTGGGCCATTCCCGTGGTCCTGGCCGGTGCCGTCGCCGGGCCGGCGTTCGGCACCCTCGCCGCCGGCCGCGCCAGCCGCGATCGGCGTCAGCCCGCCAACCCGTCCGCTCGGCGCTGGGTCCGGGCCACCGGACAGCTGCGCCGCGCCGTCGTGGAGGCCGCTGTCCTGATCGGCGCGGTCGCCGCACTCGTCACACTGCACCAGCGCGGGCTCCTGCCGGTCACCTCCGACGGCGACGCCGGCGAGGTGACCGGCGACGTGATCCTGCCGATCAGCGCCGTCGCACTGGGCGCGCTCGTCGGCGGGCTCGTCCTGATCCGGCTGCTGCCCCTGGGCGCACGGCTCGCACTCCGCCAGGCCCTGCGCTCACGCCGCCCGCTGGCCGTCTTCGGTGCCGCCCGGGCGGTCACGACGGCGGGGCGCGCGCTGCCGCTGCTGGTGCTGGTGAGCGCCACGGCGCTCGCGTCGTTCGCGCTCATCCTCGGCACGACCGTCAACCGGGGCCTCGCCGACGGCGCGTGGAGCGCCGTCGGCGCCGACGCCCGCCTCGACGTCGCCGCGGACGCCAAGGCCGCCACGCCCACCGTCGCCGAGCACATCGCCGCCGCGCCGGGGGTGGGGCAGGTCGTCGTCGCGCAGGTCACCGACTCGGCGCGCGTCTTCACGGACTCGACACCGTTCGCTCCCCGTCTGGTCGTCGTGGACGCCGAGGCGCTCCAGCGCCTGCTGGCCTCGACGCCACTGCCCGACGCTCCGGCGCTGGCCCGGCTCACGACACCCGGCCCCCGCCCCGGCGACGTCCCCGCGCTGGTCCGATCGGGCGACGGCGAACTGCGGGCCGGCACGCGGTTGCAGCTTCCCCGGGACGACGCCCCGGCGATCCACCTCTCCGTGGTCGGTACCGCGCCCCCGGTCGGCGGCGCCGACGACGTCGTCATCGTCGACGCCGCGGCTCTCGCCGACGCCGGCCTGCCCGCCGTTCCGAACACGGTCTGGGTGACCGGTCCCGGCGCGGCGCAGGCGGTGTCGAACAGCGGCGTCGCCGCCGATGTGGTGTCACGCGCGAACGTCCTGCGGACGCAGCGAGCGGCTCCGCTGACGGCGGGACTGCTGCGGCTGGCCTGGGCGGCCGCCGCCGTGCTGCTGGCGCTCGGGCTCCTCGGCCTGGCCCTCGCCGCCGCCGCGGGGGCGTCCGAACGGTGGCAGACCCTGACCCGGCTGCGGACCCTCGGGCTGCGGCCCCGCGACGCGCGCTGGGTCGCCGCCGGAGAGCTGCTGCCACCGGTCGTGGTCGTCGCGGTGTGCGGCCCGATCCTCGGGGTCCTGCTCGCACGCCTGACACTCGGCCCACTCGACCTCCGGCTGCTCACCGGCCAGGCCGACAACCCGGCGGCGGTCCTGCCGTGGTGGCTGCTCGCCCTGCTGGGTTCCGCGCTGCTGGCGGCGGCCGCCACCGTCGTACCCGTGGAGTCGGCGCTGCGACGACGCGACCGGCTGAGCGAGGTGCTCCGCGCCGGCGACTAGGGCCCCTTGGCAAAGTCCTCGGTCGAGCCGAGGCGGAGTTCAGGCGGCGGTCCGGCAGGGTACGGGCGTCCGTCAGAGCTGGCGGCGGGCACCAGAGCGGTGACGGCTCTAATCCTGGCCTCAGGTTGATCGGGAAGAGTAAGCGGCAAAGGTGTCGACTGGAGGGGGCGGGCCGGCGTGCGGATCATGATCGCGGACGATGACGCGGCCATCCGTGAGTCGCTGGAGCGGGTGCTCCAGGTCGAGGGATATGACACGAGCACTGTCGCCAACGGTCTCGCCGTGCTCGACCGACTCGGCGGGGCCGGCGGTGACGCGCCGGATCTGCTGATCCTCGACGTGATGATGCCCCGCCTCGGCGGGTTGGAGACCTGCCGGCGGTTGCGGACCGTGGGTCGGGATCTGCCGGTGCTGATGCTGACCGCCCGAGACCAGGTTTCCGACCGGGTCGCGGGGCTGGACGCGGGCGCCGACGACTATCTGCCCAAGCCGTTCGCCACCGAGGAGTTGCTGGCCCGGGTGCGGGCGCTGCTGCGCCGGAGCACGCCGACCGACGGGGAGTCGCAGATCCTGTCGTTCGCCGACGTCCGGCTCGATCCCGACAGGTTCGAGGCGTGGCGGGGCGGACGGCCGCTGCACCTGACCCGGACCGAGTTCTGCCTGTTGGAGGTCCTCGTGCGCAATGCGACGCGGGTCTTGACCCGCGACGCGTTGTTCGAGGCGATCTGGGGCTTCGACATGAGCACCACCGCCAACAACCTTCAGGTGTACGTGAGCTACCTGCGCCGCAAGTTGGAGGCGGAGGGTGAGCCGCGTTTGATCTACACACTGCGCGGCCTGGGATACACGTTGCGAGCGACTCCCCCATGAGCAGGCACGCCCCTCGGGAACGGCGCCGGCTGACCCGATGGTGGCGCCGGCGGTCCCTGCGGACCAGGCTGACGGTGATCGCGGCGACGGCCATCGCGGTCAGTGTGTTCATGTCCTTCCAGGTAGCCAGCGAGCTGCTGGACTGGCACCTGCGGGACACCGCCGAGAACCAGCTACGCGCCGACTCCCGCGTGCTGGCGACGGACGCGGAGCGCGACGGTCTGGCGCAGATCCCACTACCGCCGTATCCCGGATCCGGTCGGCTGGCGCGGGTCGTCCTGCCCGACGGCTCGACCCGGACGCCGGCAGGGCAACCCGCGCTGCCCCCCGTCAGCAAGCGCGCCGGGCGCGTGGCGCAGGGCGGCTTGGCCGACCTGATGGAGTCGAACGACAGCGACGAGGACGGCTACATCATCTACACGCTCCGGGCAGGTGACGGCGCGGTCCAGGTCGCCCGCGCCGCCGACGACAGCCCGATCAACCAGTTCGGGTTTGGCATGTTGGTGATCGGGCTGCTCTGCGTGGTCGGCGGCGCCCTCGTCGGGCGGACTGTGGCGCGGGCCGGGCTGGCGCCGATCGACCGGCTGACCGCCGCCGCGGTACGTGTCGCGCACACCCGGGATCTCGACGCCGACATCCCGGATGAGGGCGGTGGGGAGATCCGGCGGCTGATCCAGTCGATCAACGACATGCTCGCCGCGCTCCGGGATTCCCGGCGGGCCCAGCGGCTGCTCGCCGAGGACGCCGCCCATGAGCTCAAGACCCCCCTCACCAGCCTGCGCCTCAACATCGAGCTGCTGGTCCGGCTCGACCGCCGCGGCACCCTCGACACTGCCCTCTCGGCGGAGAGCCGGACCCGGTTGCTCAACGACCTGGGCGCCCAGGTCGCCGAGTTGAGCACCCTTGCCGCCGAGCTGACCGACCTGGCACGCGGCGACGTCAGCGACGAGAGCACCGAGCTGCTCGACCTCGCCGACGTGGTGGTGGCCGCCGCGGCCCAGGCGCGTTCCCGCGTGCCCGACATCGAGGTCGCGCTCGACGTGACGTCCGTGTGGGTGAAAGGGCGTCCCGCTGCGCTCCAGCGGGCGGTGCTCAACCTCATCGACAACGCCGGCAAGTGGTCCCCCGCGGACCAGCCGATCCAGGTCCGGCTCCGTACCGAGGGCGCGTCGGCGATGATCGAGGTCGACGACGCCGGTCCGGGCATCGACGACGCCGACGCGCCGCGGGTGTTCGACCGGTTCTACCGTGCCGACAGTGCCCGGGCGCTGCCGGGATCCGGTCTTGGGCTGTCAATCGTGCAGCGGGTCGTCTACGCCCACGCCGGCCGGGTCACGGTCGGCCGCTCCGCGCGCGGTGGCGCGCTGCTTCGGGTCGACCTTCCGACCGCGGCCCCGACCGGTCGAATCACGCGGCCCACCGCCGGGTCATGAAAGATCCGGGACGGGCCTGGGTCCCCGTCCCGGATCTCGTCCGTGCCGCCGCGCTCACCGTTGCGGCGCGGGCTCCTCGTCGTCGACGAGCGGGTGTCGCCCCTGCGGCGGCGCGGCCGTCGGACGGGACAGCCGGCTCGGCCACCAGATCCGCCGTCCGACCAGCAGGGTGAGGGCGGGCACCAGGACCGACCGCACCAGCAGGGCGTCGAGCAGCACGCCGAAGGCGACCAGGAACCCGACCTCAATCAGCATCACCAGCGGAAGTGTGGCCAGCACAGCGAACGTGGCCGCCAGGACCAGTCCCGCCGAGGTGATGACGCCACCGGTGGCGGAGAGGGCTTTGAGCATGCCCTCTCTGGTGCCGAGACGCGCGGCCTCCTCGCGGGCCCGGCTGACCAGGAAGATGTTGTAGTCGACGCCGAGCGCCACCAGGAACAGGAATGCCAGCAGCGGCACCGAATAGTCGACACCCTTGAACCCGAGGATCGTGTCGAAGACGAACACGCTGCCGCCGAAGGCTGCGGCGAATGAGACGATCACGGTGGCCATCAGGACCAGCGGGGCCACGATCGCGCGCAGCAGCAGCCCGAGGATGATCAGGACGACGGCGAGCACCAGCGGGATCACCAGCTTCTCGTCACGTCTGGTGGTCACCTCGGTGTCGAGGTTCTCCGCACTCGGCCCGCCGACGATCGCCTCCGCCCCGTTCACCGCGTGCACGGCGGTGCGCACCCGCTTGATCGTCTCGTACTCTCCGGCGGTGTCCGGCGCGTCCGTCGGGAACACGGAGATGTCGGCCCAGCCGCCGCTGGTCTGACCCGGGATGGCCACGGCCACGCCGGGAGCGCCCTTGACGACGTCGAGCACCCGCTCCTGGTACGCCGGCCGTGTGTAGATCGTCATCGGCTGGCCGCCGAGCTCCGGGAAGTGCTGGCGGAGAACGGTGAAGCCGGTGACCGACTCCGGCGCGGACAGGAACTGGTCCTGCTCCCGGAGGGCGCCGGTGTTGCCGGACAGTCCGATGGCGAGCACGCCGAGGATGCCGAGCGAGCTGAGCGTCGCCACCCACCGGCGGCGGCTGATGGCGGCGCCAAGCCGTCCCCACAGCCTCGGATTCTCCTGAACGGTCGGGCTGAACCGCGGGATGGCCGGCCAGAAGATCCGCCTGCCGAGTACCACGAGCACCGCCGGGAACAGCGTCAGCATGGCCAACAGCGCGCACAGGATGCCGGCTGCCCCGATCGGGCCCAGCCCGCTGGTGCTGTTCAGGTCCGCGACGAGCAGGCAGAGCAGGCCGGCGACCACGGTGGCGGCGGACGCGATGATGGCCGGCGCCGCGCCGCGTAGCGCGTGGACCATCGCGACCCGGACGTTCTCGTGGTGGCGCAGGGTCTCCCGATATCGAGCGATGAGCAACAGCGCGTAGTCCGTGCCGACGCCGAATACCAGGATCGTCAGCAGCGCCGAGTTCTGGTCGTTGACCACGATGCCGAAGCCCTTGACGAGCAGGTAGACGGTCGCCATCGCGGTCAGTGCGGCCGCGCTCACGACCATCAGCGGGATGAACCACAACACCGGGCTGCGGTAGGTGAGGATGAGCAGAAGCGTGACGACGGCGACGGTGGTGAGGAAGACCTGCAGGTCGATGCCGTCGAAGACGGCGTCCATGTCGCCGTCGACCGCGGCCGGGCCGGTCACGTCGAGGTCCAGGCCGGCGGGGCGGTCCTTCGCGGCGTCACGCAACGGGCCGACGATGGCCTCGGGTGCGCCGTAGGTCGTGCTCACGTCGAGGGTGAACATCATCGCCCTGCCGTCGGTGGAGGGTCTCGTCGGTGCGCCCTCGTCGTCCTCGCCGGCCGGGGTCGCCACCTTCGGCGGGTACCGCCTGGCAAGGGCGTCGTGGTGGCGCTGGACCGTCGCGCGGTCGGCGTCGGTCAGGCCGCCGGCGCGGTGGTACACGAAGACGAACGTGTTGTCCTCACCGCCGGGGAGACTGTCCTCCAGCACCGCCACCTTGGTGGACTCGGCGCTGGCCGGCAGGGTGTCCACGGCTCTGTCGGTGGTGACCGAGCTCAGCTTTCCGCTCAACGGCACCATGACCGCCGCCAGCGCCAGCCACAAGCCGATCACCAGCCACGGCACCCACCGGCCTGCCAACCGACCGGGCGGCGCTTCCCTGGGCGGCGCTGCGTTGACTGACATCAATAGCCTCCTGACGGATCGCATCGCTTGTCTGAGGCCGACTTCGTACCGAGCGAATCTGAGACGACCGTTAATCCGGTGCTCAGGCCGGGTGGGCAGTCCACGGTGGGGGTTCGCGGCGGGCGATAGCGAGCGATCCTGGGACGACTGTTGGAACGGCGTTCAGGCCGCTTGGCCGAGGGCTCGGGGTTCGCCGGCGGGCCGCTGTCGTGCGCCCGGAGTCCTCTGCGACCCCTCGCCCGACACGCTCGAAACAGGCAGCAAAAAGCCCCGGCCGAAATCTCGACCGGGGCCTGAAATGCCAGCTCGCGAGATGATCGCGAACGTGAAACTGTGTGGGCGATACTGGGTTTGAACCAGTGACCTCTTCCGTGTCAAGGAAGCGCGCTCCCACTGCGCCAATCGCCCGTGCTTTTTTACCGAGGTGGGGACGGGATTTGAACCCGCGTACACGGCTTTGCAGGCCGTTGCCTCGCCTCTCGGCCACCCCACCGAGGTTGCCCCCGTCATGCGTGGCGGCAGCTCCGAGCGGACGACGGGATTCGAACCCGCGACCCTCACCTTGGCAAGGTGATGCGCTACCAGCTGCGCTACGTCCGCACGCCCCCGGCTTTCCCGGGTGACGGATGAGAACTTTAGCCGAGCCGGCGAAGGACTGCCAAATCGGGGTCCGTGTCGGCGCGTCCCCTGGTGCCCGGTCCGACGCCGAACGAGGAGAGGAGAGCCACCGCTGGCAGGCTTCCTAGTCAACTGACCTGATGTCTCAATTGACCCTCGGCCGTCACACTCCGGCATCATCCGACGGCTGGCGCCGGTGCCGTGAACGACCCTCGGAGCACAGCGACCGACCTCGCCGAACACCATCGGGAGAACGAGTCACGACACCCTCGGAAAGTGTCCAACTTCCGACTCTTACCCCACGAATCGGACGGTAGCGGTAACTGTTCGTGTTCGGGTCGATGGGCTACGGTAACGGTCGTGACGAGACGTGCGGCCGAGATCCGCCTGGATGCCCTGCTGCGCACGGCCTGCGACGTGATCGTGGAGCGCGGTCTGGCCAACACACGAACGGCCGACGTGGCGCAGGCCGCCGGGGTGAGCCAGGCACTTGTTTTCTACCACTTCGCCACCAAGGAACGGTTGCTCGCGCAGGCCTTCGCGTACGCCGTCGAGCAGGATCTGGCCCGTCTGGACGCGGTCACCCGCTCCTCGGCTCCGCCGTTGACGAAGCTCCGCCGGATCCTCAAGCTCTACACCCCGGCCGGCCGGGCGACCTCCTGGTCGATGTGGATCGACGGCTGGTCCGAGTCCCTGCGCACCCCCGAGCTGGAGAAGGTCTCCCGCCGGCTCGACCTGCGGTGGCGACAGGATCTCGCGGCCGTGATCTCCACCGGGGTCGCCGACGGCACCTTCCAGTGCGCCGACCCGGACGGGGCCGCCTGGCGGATCAGCGCCGTGATGGACGGCCTCGCCGTGCAGCTCGCAGTGCACGAGCGGGTCATCTCCCGGCGGCAGTTCGGCGAGTGGGTACGCCTGGTCACCGCCCGCGAGCTGGGCCTGGACCCGGCCGACCTGGACTGAACGGCCGGCGGGTCACGCCAGGCCGGGCAAAACGGCTCGGGCCGGCGCGCCGAAGAGAACAATCGACGGCATGGATCTGCTGGAGGCGTACCGCCGGAGCCTGGCCGAGTTCGTCGACCGGGTGGACCAGATCGGGCCCGGGCAGTGGTCCGAGGAGACGCCCTGCCCCGACTGGGACGTCCGCACCCTGGTCAACCACGTGGTCGGCGAGGACCGATGGAGCGTTCCGCTGCTCGCCGGCCGCACCATCGACGAGGTCGGCGACCGCTTCGACGGGGACCAGCTCGGCGTCGATCCGCTCACGGCGGCCCGGGAGGCGGCCGCGCAGGCCGAGATCGCCGTCACCCACCCCGGCACGATCGACCGCACCGTGCACCTGTCGGCCGGCCCGACCCCGGCCGCCGAATACGTTCAACAGCTCCTCGCCGAACACCTGATACACGGCTGGGACCTGGCGGTGGCGATCGGCGCCGACCCACGGTTCGACCCGGACGCGGTGCACGTGTGTGCCCAGTGGTTCGCCGGCCGGGTCGACGACTACCGGCGCGACAAGCTGGTCCGGGACGCCACGCCGGTGACCGGCGACGCCGACGCGCAGGACCGCCTGCTGGCCGCCTTCGGCCGCGACCCGGACTGGGCGCCCGGCCACTGAGCCGTCACCGCCGGGGTCGCCTGTTGGCCCGCCCCGGGTCGCCGCCGTAGTGGGCGAGCACCCGGTGGTCCATCACGCGGCGCCACAGCGGTGGCACCAGCGCCACGACGATCATCGTGGCGTACCCGGCGGGCAACTGCGGCGAGCTGTCGAAGCTGCGCAGCGTCTGGTAGCGGCGTAGCGGGTCCGCGTGATGGTCGCTGTGCCGCTGAAGTTGGAAGAGGAAGACGTTGGTGACCGTGCGGTCGCTGTTCCAACTGTGCCGGGCGTCGACCTTCTCGTAACGCCCGGTCGCGGTGCGCTGCCGGGCCAGCCCGTAGTGCTCCAGGTAGTTGACGACCTCCAGCAGGGAGAAGCCGACCACCGCCTGCAGCGCCAGGAACGGCAGCACCGCCGGGCCGAAGAGCGCGGCCAGCGCCGCGTACAGCGCCACGGTCATCGCCCAGGCGTTGAGCACGTCGTTGCGGTACGTCCAGGGAGTCCGGCTCCGGAGGCGGAACCGGCTGGTCTCCAACCGCCAGGCCGACCGGAGGCTACCGAGGACGGTACGCGGCCAGAACGCCCAGAAGCTCTCCCCCAGCCGCGAGCTGGCGGGGTCCTCCGGCGTGGCGACGCGTACGTGGTGGCCGCGGTTGTGCTCGACGTGGAAATGCCCGTAGGCGGCCGGCGCGAGGGCCACCTTGGACAACCACCGTTCCACCCGCTCACGCTTGTGACCCAGCTCGTGGGCGGTGTTGATGGCGATGCCGTTGACCACTCCGACGGTGACCACCAGGCCGGCGGCGCCGACGACCGGGAGATCGTCGCGGGTCCAGACCGCGCAGCAGATCACCAGGGCCGCGTACTGCGCCGGCAGGTAGAGGTAGGTCAGCCAGCGGTAGTAGCCGTCGGCGGCCAGCCGGGGCACCGCCTCCTCGGGAGGGTTGCGCCGGTCGTCGCCGAGCAGCAGGTCGATGACCGGGATCAGGCCGAACACGACGACCGGGGTGAGCCACCACGCCCAGCCGACGCCGGTGCTCCGCCACAGCGCGAAGCCGGCGAAGGGTAGCGCCGGCACCAGCAGCGCGAGTGGCCAGAGGGGTTTGCGGTGGTCCCGCCAGGCGACGGGCTCGACGGTCGGATCGGTGTCGACGGCCATCAATCGACTGTGACACCCGCCACCGGGTTTTACAAGAGAGACCGATTTGTAAAGTCGACGGACCTCGATCATTTGACGCGCCGGCCGCCCCAGACCCTTGCCGCTTCCTCGAACGACTGATATCCACAGATGCGCATGCGTCACCGCGCATCTGCCGGTCGGCAGCCGCCGGCCATCCCGCTCCCACGAGGAGGTTCCGTGCCACAACCGGAGTGGTCACCCCTGATGAGCCGGCGTCGACGCCGGCTCATCGCCGTCCTGGCGACAACGGCGACGCTCGCCGCGCTGCTACCCACCGGCGCCGGCAACGCCGCACCAGCCGCCGGCGCCCGGTCCGCCGAGCGCTCGTCCGGGCCGTTCGCCGAGGGGCACCAGCCCGCCGACCTCGACAACCGCACCGGTACGGCCGCACCCGACGCCCGCCAGCGCGGGCTGGCCCGCGCCGCCGACCCCGACGCGCGGTGGAACCGGCTCGGCACGCCCCAGGCGCTCGGCCCCGGGCGTACCCCGCTCGCCACCGGACTGCCCGCCGACCCGGAGGCCGCCGCGCGCGCCTACCTGACCGCGAACCGCGACCTGTACGGCATGGACGCCACGACGGTCGCCGAACTGGACCGGGTGCTGGTCCGGCCGATCGGCAGCGGCGCGGTGGTGACCCTGCGGCAACGCTTCGGTGACCTGCCGGCCGGTCACGACGGCCTGGTCACGCTCGCGGTCAGCGGCGGCTCGGTGCTCGCGGTCAACTCCTCCCTGGCCCGGGACACCCGCGCGCCCGCGCCCGCGACCCGCACCGCCGAGCAGGCGTACGCCGACGCGCTCGCCGACGCCGGGCTGAGTCCGACGGCCGTGGCCAGCCACACCGTGCGGGCCGTGGCCGTGCCCACCCCGCTCGACGGGCCCCGGGCCGCCTACGAGGTGACCATGATCGGTGCGGACGCCGAGCACCCGGCGGCGTTCACCAGCTACGTGGACGGCAGCACCGGCAAGGTGCTGGTCCGCGAGGACCTCGTCGACTTCGATTCGGACAACCCGAGCTGGGCGGTCTTCCCGGCCACCCCGCCCCGCGACCTCGCCGCCGGCCAGGACCCCCGGGTGCGTTGGTGCGGCGACCCGGCCCCCGACTGCCAGGCGGCGTTCCGTGACCCGGCCACCGGGCAGCCGTGGGACGTCGACGCGGCCACCGGCACACCCACCTTCACCTCGCGCGGCAACTCGGCCAACACGGTGCTCTCCTGGGGCAACAACACCCCGGTCGTGCCGGCCCCGCCCAGCGCGGAGCGCCGCTACGAGTACCCGTTCACCGACCAGTGGCACCAGGCGAGGTGCAACCCGGAGGTGTTCACGTCGGCGCAGCGCAACGACGCGGACGCGGCGATCGCCAACCTCTTCGTCATGCACAACCGGATGCACGACTGGGCGTACCAGCTCGGCTTCACCGAGTCGGCGTGGAACCTCCAGGCGGTCAACCTCACCCCGTCCGGACTGGGCGGTGACGCCGAGCAGGGCCGCGCCCAGCAGGGCGCGCTGACCGGCAACCGCAACAACGCCAACCAGGGCACCCCGCGCGACGGCCTGCCGCCGACCACCAACATGTACCTGTGGCAGCCGCAGGCCGGTGGCCCGTACCCGCCGTGCGTGGACGGCGACTACGACATGACGGTGATCGGCCACGAGTACACCCACGCCATCACCAACCGGATGATCGCCGGCCCGGACAACGGGATCAGCGGCCACCAGGGCGGGGCGATGGGCGAGTCGTGGGGCGACCTGATGGCCGCCGAGTACCTCTTCCAGAACGGGCTGCGCGCTCCCGGCGAGACCCCGTCCGTCACCGGCGGCTACGTCACCGGCAACCTGGTCAGCGGCATCCGCAACTACGACCTGAGCCGCAGCCCGCTGAACTACTCCGACATCGGCTACAACACCGCCGGCCCGGCCGTGCACGCCGACGGGGAGATCTGGGGCGCGACCAACTACCGGGTACGCGCCGCGCTGGTCAAGCGGTACGGCCTGGGCACCCCGCAGCGGCAGCGGGAGTGCGCGCAGGGCACGGTTCCCGCCGACAGGTGCCCGGGCAACCGGCGCTGGTCGCAACTGGTCTTCGACTCGTTCCTGCTTCAGGCGGCCAGCCAGGTCAGCATGCTGGACATGCGGGACAACATGCTCACCGCCGACCTGCTGCGCTTCGGCGGCGCGAACCAGGACCTGATCTGGGCCGAGTTCGCCCGCTCCGGGATGGGCCGGGACGCCGCCACCAACGGCGCCGCGGACACCGACCCGACGCCGAGCTTCGCCTCGCCACGGGGTGGCAACGCGACCCTCACGCTGCGCCCTCGCGGCGACAGCGCCGACGCGCCGATCCGAGTGTACGTCGGGGCGTACGAGGCGCGGGCCGTACCGATCGCGGACACCGACCCGGCGACGCCGATCCCGGACACGGTGGAGATGGTCGCCGGCACGTACGACCTGCTGGCGGTCGCGCCCGGCTTCGGGCACCAGCGGCTCAGCGTGGTCGCCGACGCCGGCAAGGCCGGTTACGTGGACCTGCGGATGAGCCGCAACCTCGCGTCCGCGGCCTCCGGCGCGACGGTCAGCGGCGACGGGGTCAACCTGGACCGGGTCGCCGACGACACCGAGGCGACGAACTGGGCCTCGCTGGACGGGGTGGCCGGCAGACAGCTCACCGTGGCTCTGGCCGGCACCACCCCGCAGGTGGTCAAGCGCGTGAACGTCAGCGCGATGCTGCGCCCGGCGATCACCGGTGACGCGGACACCGGCAGTCAGAACGCGCTCAGCGCGCTGCGCTCGTTCGCCGTGTCCGCCTGCGACGCGACCACCACCGACTGCGCCGACCCGGCGCGCTGGCGGCGCATCTACACCAGCGCGGCCGACGCGTTCCCCGGCGGGGCGTACCGGGCGTACAGCCGCGACATCAACCTGCGGACGTTCGCGGTGCCGACCACCGTCGCCACCCACCTGCGGCTGGAGGTGCTGGCGAGCCAGTGCACCGGCGGGCCGCAGTACGCCGGCGAGCAGGACGACGACCCGGCCACGACGACCGACTGCGCCACGGCCAGCCCGTCCCGGGCCCAGGTCCGGATCGCCGAGTTCCAGGCGTTCACGAAGTGACACCGTCGGGGCCGGCGGGCGACCGCCGGCCCCGACAACCCCCGATCAGCGGCGTGCCGGGTGCCAGCGCCCGGTCGGCGCGGGCCGCTCCCAGAGCCGGTCCACCGGCGGGTCCTCGGCCTCGTCCTTCGCGGCGCGGGTCAGGTGGCGCAGTCGCAGCAGCAGGCCCACCCCGAGCGAGAGCAGCAACCCGCCGAGCAGGAACGCCGCCTGCACCACACCGAACCCGCCGGTCTGCGCGACCGGACGGCCGGCCGGCGGTGGCGCCGCGTCGACCGGCTGCTCCGCGACCGGCTCCTCGGCCTGGATGCTCTCCTCCTGCGCCGGTTCACTCGGCGGATCGCTCGGCCGCGCGGGGGTCGGGCTGGGCGTCGGCGTACGGGCTCCGGTGCCGCCCGCTCCCACCACCGATCGGGTGGCGGTCTGGCGGGCCAACAGGCGCAGGTTGGCGTCGTACGCCTCGGCGGCGAGGGTGACCCGCCCCTGCGTGACGTCCTCGGCGAAGGCCACCCGGTAGCGGGCGGTCACCGTACGGCCCGGGCAGAGGGTGCCCGGGTCGAGTTGCCGGTCGGTCAACCGGGCCACGTCACCCTCGGTCCGGGTCTCCACCGGGAAGTCGCCGTTCTCCTCCACCCGGTCCACCTTCACCTGGTCGAGCCGGATGCCCTGCACCCGGAGCACCATCGACCAGCGCACCTTCGCGCACCCGCCACGCCGGTCCGTCTGCGAGACCACCGCGGAGATCGTGCGCACCTGGTCGCCGGCGGTGAACCGGGCGGGCAGGCCGCTCATCTCGGTGGCGAAGGCCGCCTGGGCCGGCGCCGCCAGGGTCAGCACCACACCGGCGCTGCCGGCAACCAACGCTCCGAGCCGCAGCGCGTACCGCCACACGATCACCACCACCTCGCTCCTTCTCGTCCCTGTAGGGAAACGCTAGGAGGAAGCGGGCGGATCACACAGACGGGTGTCTTCGCAGCGGACGCGAAGGACGAGGGGTCATTTCACCGACAGTGGTGAACCGCTCACCACTCCCCCGCGACACGCCGGGCGACGGGTCGCTGGAACAATCAGACGGGTGTCCGAGCTCTCCAGCACGTTCGTCCGGCTGCACGCCCGACTCACCCCGGTCGCCTTCGTTCCCGAGGTGCGCCTGCACCAGGCGGACGAGCCGATCGGGCTCTGGGAGCTGACCGAGGGCGAGTTCTCCAGCGACCGGCCGCCGCCGTTCTGGGCCTTCGCCTGGGCCGGCGGGCAGGCGCTGGCCCGTTACGTCACCGACCACCCGGAGCTGGTCGCCGGCCGCCGGGTGCTCGACCTCGCCTCCGGCTCCGGCCTGGTCGCCATCGCCGCCGCCCGGGCCGGCGCGGCGTCCGTGCGCGCCGTCGAGGTCGACGAACTGGCGGTCGCGGCCGTCGCGCTCAATGCCGAAGCCAACGGGGTACGCGTCGACGCCGAGTTCGCCGACATCCTCGACGGCGATGCGGGCGACGCCGAGGTGGTGCTCGCCGGGGACGTCTTCTACAGCGACGCGATGGCCCGACGGGTGCTGCGGTTCCTGCTGCGTGCCACCCGGGCCGGTGCGCCGGCGCTGGTCGGTGACCCCGGAAGGGCGTTCCTGCCCCGGGACCGCTTCGACGAGCTGGCCAGCTACGACGTGCCGGTGCCGGAGGCCCTGGAGAGCGTGCGGGTGAAGCGCACCACCGTCTGGCGGTTGCGCCCCGGCCTGCCCGGAGCCGGCGGCTAGCGTGTCGGCGTGCTCTTCTCCGGCTGGGCGTCCGCGGTCGAGGCACCCTGGCCGGACGTCGCCGAGGTGACCGACCACGTCGGTGTACGCCACCTCGTCGTCACCCGACACGCGCTGGTCCGCCAGGTCCTCGCGGATCCGAAGCGCTACCGCCCGGACAACGCCCTGGACGCGGTGACCCCGATGCCGGTGACCGCGCTGCGGGCGCTCGCCGGGCACCGGTTCCGGCTGCCGCCGACCCTGGCGAACAACTCCGGCGTCAGCCATCCGCAGATCCGGGGCATCGTGGCGGGCGCGCTGCACCCCACGAAGGTCGCCGCGCAGCGCCCCTGGCTCACGGCTCTGGTCCGGGAACGGGTCACCCGGCTACGGACCACGCTCGACACCGGCGCGCCGGTCGACCTGTACGCGGACCTCGCCGCCGACCTGCCCCTGCTGGTGCTGGCCCGGCTGGTCGACCTGCCGGACGCGCCGGTCGGCGCGGTCAAGGAGTTCGCCCGGGCCGCGCTGGAGCTGTTCTGGGCGCCGCTGGACGAGGACCGCCAGGTGGCGCTCGCCGCCGAGGTGGGCCGTTTCCACCGCGTACTCCGGGAGTTCGCGGCCACCGGCGGTGGCCTGGCCGCCGAGCTGCGCGCCGCCGGACACCCGCCCGACGTGGTCGTCGGCGCGCTCTTCTTCCTGCTGGTCGCCGGCCAGGAGACCACCTCGCAGTTCCTCACCCTGCTGCTGCACCGGCTCGCCGGCGAGCCGGCGGTACGCGCCGGGCTGCGCGCCGGCGACATCGCGGTGGCCGACGTCGTGGAGGAGGGCCTGCGCCTCGAACCGCCAATCGTCACCTGGCGGCGCGTCGCGGCGGCGGACGGCACCCTCGGCGACACGGCCGTGCCGGCGGGCACCAGCATCGTGCTGTGGCTGGCCCGCGCCGGACGCGACCCGGCGGTCGTCGGCGCGCCGGACGAGTTCGTTCCCGGGCAGCGCGGGTCGCGGCGGCACCTGGCGTTCGGGGCGGGGGCGCACCGGTGCGTCGGCGACGTCCTGGCCCGGATGGAAGCAGCAGTGGTGGTCGCGGAGGCGTCGTCGCTGCTGGACGGGGTGGACGTGGTACGACCGCCGTGGTGCCCGGACAACCTCACCTTCCGGATGCCGGACGCCTTCGTGGTGCGACGACCACCGCGCGTACCGGGCTGACCGGATCCTGACAATCGCCCGGTATGTTTCCGGGCGTGTCCGCCACCCCCACCCGTCGGATCATCGCCGCCACAACGCTTCTGGCACTGCTGGCGCTGAGTGCCTGCGCAGCCGGACCCGCGTTCCACGCCCGGCAGGTCGCGGCACAGCCGAGCCCGTCGGGCTCGCCCTCCCCGTCGGGCTCGCCCTCCCCGTCGGGCTCGCCGTCCCCGTCGGGCTCGCCGTCCCCGACCGCCCGGCCCACGCCCGGAAGCCTCGACTGGTATGTGTCGCAGGCGCCCACCTTCCCCGCAGCGCCGCCACCGCAACCGGTGCCGCTGCCGGTGACCGGTCCGATCCCGTTCTGGCACCGCGTGCCGACCGACCAGAAGGTCGCCTTCATCACCATCGACGACGGCGGGCTGGCCCGACCGCCCGCGGTGGCCGACTTCATCTGGCGCGCGCACATCCCGGTCACGATGTTCCTGAACTCGCCGGCCGCCGAGGAGCACGACGTCTACTTCCGCCAGATCCAGGTCGCCGGTGGGGTCGTCGAGAACCACACCATCCGGCACAACTCCCTCGCCGGCCGGTCGTACGACTACCAGAAGCAGGAGATCTGCGGCGCGGCGGACAAACTCCAGACGCTGTTCGGCGAGCGGGCGACCCTGTTCCGCCCACCGTTCGGCGAGTACGACAGCACCACCCTGAAGGCCGCCCAGGACTGCGGCGCGAAGGCGGTCCTGCACTGGTCCGAGACGGTCCACGAGGGCAAGGTGCGCTACCAGACCCCGGAGAAGGTGATCCAGCCCGGCGACGTGCTGCTGATGCACTTCCGGCCGGCGCTGATGGACGACCTCCTGGCGGCGTTGAAGGCGATCCACCGGGCCGGGCTCACCCCGGCGCTGCTGGAGGACTACATCCGCTGACCCGGGCGGCCTGACGAAAGTCAGTGCTGGTGGGTGCCGTTCCGCGAGCAGCGCCAGCGAGCCGAGCAGCAGCGCCACACCGAAACGCGGGTACGGCGGAGTCACCCGCGCGACCACGATACGGCGGCCAGGCTACCCACGGCCGACCTGCGCGGACACCGACGAAAGTCAGGTGTTCAGCTGCTCTCCTCGGCCCAGACCCGCCAGTCGTCGAGCACCCCGTGCAGCGCCGGGGTGAGCCATCCCGGCGCCGACCGTCGGAACACCCCCGGGTCGATCGCGCCCGCGCCGGCCGGCACCGCGCCGAGCAGGTTCGGCACCAGGTCGGTCAGGTTCGTCCAGTGCACCAGCTCCGGCGACGCCGGCCAGGCCCCGATCACCACTCCGGCCGGTACCGCCCGGCGGTCCAGCGCCTCCAGGGTCAGCGCCGTGTGGTTGAGCGTGCCCAACCCGGCCCGGGCGACCACCACCGCGGGCGCGCCGAGGGACACCGCCAGGTCGGCCATCGTCCACGGCTCACCGGACGGACGCAGCCCCATCGGCACCAGCAGACCACCGGCCCCCTCGACGAGGACCAGGTCGTGCTTGTCCGCCTCCTCGCGGACGGCGTCCACCGCCGTGTACAGCTCCAACGGCGGCAGGTCCGCCACCCGGGCCGCGGCCAGCGGGGCCAGCGGATCCGGAAAGCTCGCCAGGGTACGACCGGTCAGGGGGGCCGCCAGCCGGTTGACCGCGTCCACGTCACCCGGCTCACCACCGGCCGTGCCGGTCTGGCCCGGTTTGACCACCGCCACCCGCAGGCCGGCCGCCTGCGCGGCCGCCGCGATCGCGGCCGTGACCACCGTCTTGCCCACCTCGGTGTCGGTGCCGGTGACCAGCACCGGCCCCTCCCACGCCGTATCACTCATGGTGCACAGTCCACGATGACGTCCAGCGCCCGCTCGAAGTCCGCCCGCGGCACCCCCGCGCTGATCGTGAGGCGCAGCCGGGAGCGGGTGTCCGGGGTCGACGGGGGCCGGAAGCAGCCCACCGCGACGCCCCGGTCGCGGCAGTCGGCCGCCCAGGCCGTCGCGGCCTCCGGGCCGGGCGCCGCCACCGAGATCACCGCCGCGTCCGGCGCGGAGACGGCCAGCCCCGCCGCGCGCAGTCGACCGACCGCGAGCGCCACCCGGTCGGCGACCTCGGCACGCAGGTCGTCACCGGCCCGGGCCAGCTTCAACGCGGCGTGTACCCCGGCCGCCACCGCCGGCGGCAGCGCGGTGTCGAAGATGAACGTGCGGCCGGTCTCGACCAGGTGTCGGACGAACTCGGCCGGACCGGCGACCACCCCACCCGCCCCGCCGAGCGCCTTGGACAGGGTGGCGGTGACCACCACGTCCGGCTCGCCGGCCAGACCGGCGGCGGCTACCGCGCCCGCTCCGGACGGACCGGTGACGCCGAGCGCGTGCGCGTCGTCGACGAGCAGCAGCGCGCCGTAGCGGCGGGCCACCCGGTGCAGCTCGGCCAGCGGCGCGAGGTCACCGTCGACCGAGAAGACCGACTCGGTGACCACCACCGCCGGGCGTCCCGGTGCCACGGCCAGGGCCGCGGCCACCGCCGTCACGTCGGCGTGCGCGCTGACCACCGTCTCGGCGCCCGAGATCCGGCAGCCGTCGATCAGCGACGCGTGGTTGTGCGCGTCCGAGACGAGCAGGGTCCGGGGCTGCACGAGAGCCCGCAACGCGCCCAGGTTCGCCAGGTAGCCGGAGGAAAAGACGAGAGCCCGATCGGTGCCGAGCCACTGCGCCAGGTCGTCCTCCAGGGCGTGGTGCGCGTCGGTCGAGCCGCGCACCAGACGCGAACCGGTCGCGCCCAGCCCGTACGCCGACAGGGCCGCCGTCGCGGCGGCCGTGACCTCCGGGTGGGTGGCCAGGCCGAGGTAGTCGTTGCCGGCGAGGTCGGTCATCCGGTCGTCGGCGGGACGCGGGTGCAACCGCCGGGTCAACCCGGCCTTCGCCCTCAACTGCGCGCGACGATCGAGCGCCGCCAGCCAGTCCGCCACCGTCACCCCTTCGCCGCCGTCCGCGCCGGTCACGCCGACGTCCGCCGGGCGAAATTACCACCCGCGACCACCGGGGAGACGAATCCACTCGGTACGCGAGGCGCAGCCGCGACGAACGTGACCCCGGCGCGACCGACCACCACGTACCGTCAGAGCGCCGTGACCGACGGTCGCCGCGCCACCCGACCCTGCAAGACCTTCGAGCGGACCCGGCCGACGGCCCACGTCGACCCAGGCGGCAGGTCATACCCGGCGGACCGGGGGCCTTGTAGGGTACGAGCCATGCCAGAGATCCTCGACCAGGCCCGCACCCAGGTCCTGGGTGACGGCGTCGGCCTCGACCAGGCCGGCGTCCTCGCCGTGCTGAACCTGCCCGACGAGCACCTGCCCGCCGCCCTGCAACTCGCGCACGAGGTACGGATGCGGTGGTGCGGCCCCGAGGTCGAGGTCGAGGGCATCGTCTCGCTGAAGACCGGCGGCTGCCCCGAGGACTGTCACTTCTGCTCCCAGTCGGGCCTGTTCACCTCCCCGGTGCGCTCGGTCTGGCTGGACATCCCGTCGCTGGTCGAGGCCGCGAAGCAGACCGCGAAGACCGGGGCCACGGAGTTCTGCATCGTGGCCGCCGTGCGCGGCCCGGACGCGCGGCTCATGAAGCAGATGCGCGAGGGCGTCGCCGCCATCAAGGCCGAGGTCGACATCCAGGTCGCCGCGTCGCTGGGCATGCTCAGCCAGGAGCAGGTCGACGACCTCGTCGACATGGGCGTGCACCGCTACAACCACAACCTGGAGACCTGCCGGTCGTACTTCCCGAACGTGGTCACCACCCACTCCTGGGAGGAGCGCTGGGAGACGCTGCGGATGGTCCGCGACTCCGGCATGGAGGTGTGCTGCGGCGGCATCCTCGGCCTCGGCGAGACCGTCGAGCAGCGGGCCGAGTTCGCCGCGCAGCTCGCCGAGCTCGACCCGCACGAGGTGCCGCTGAACTTCCTCAACCCGCGCCCCGGCACCCCGCTCGGCGACCGCCCGGTCGTCGAGGGCAAGGACGCGCTGCGGGCCATCGCCGCGTTCCGGCTGGCCATGCCGCGCACCATCCTGCGGTACGCGGGCGGCCGGGAGATCACCCTCGGCGACCTGGGCACCCGCGACGGTCTGCTCGGCGGCATCAACGCGGTGATCGTCGGCAACTACCTGACCACGCTGGGCCGGCCGGCGACCGCCGACCTCGACCTGCTCGACGAGCTGAAGATGCCGGTCAAGGCCCTTTCCGCGACCCTCTGAGCTGACCGGTGGAGGCGACGTGACCGAGCTGGTGGCAGCGCAACGCTGGTGTGACCGCTGCGGCGAGGACGCGTCGGCCGCCGGGCACGAGTCGTGCGCGGCGGCCCGGACGCTGGAGCCGCCGCGCTACTGCCCGGCGTGTCGACGCCGGATGAAGGTGCAGGTGCTGCCGGTCGGCTGGTCGGCCGTCTGCGTCGAGCACGGCGAGAGCAGGGGCTGAGCCGGTGCTGCACGGGCGTGCGGTGACCCTGCGACCGGCGACAGTCGCGGACGTGCCGGCCCTCGCGGCCATCCGGGCGCACCCGGAGGTACGCCGCTGGTGGCGCGGCGGCGACGACCTGGCCGCGTCCGTCCGGGCCGACCTGGACGACGGCGATCTCAACCTGTACGCCATCGAGCACGACGGCCGGGTGATCGGCGCGATCCAGTGGTACGCCGAGTCCGACCCGGACTACCGCCACGCCAGCTTGGACGTCTTCCTCGATCCCGGGTCACGCGGCGAAGGCCTCGGCGGGGACGCCATCCGCACCCTGGCCCGGCACCTGATCGACGAGTACGGCCACCACCGCTTCACCATCGACCCGGCGGCGGCGAACAGCGCCGCCATCCGGGCGTACGCGAAGGTGGGCTTCCGACCGGTGGGCATCATGCGCCGCTACGAACGCGGCGAGGACGGCCGCTGGCACGACGCCCTGCTCATGGACCTGCTCGCCGACGACCTGACGGACTGAACCGGACGCGTGTGCCCGGCACCCCACGGGTGCCGGGCACACGTTCCGCGGACTGTGTGACGCCTAGCGCTGAAGGGTCAGTACACCCGGCCGCCACGGCAGCAGGTTGTAGTCGCCGCTCGCACCGGGGTCCTTGCCCTGGTACAGCAACTGGAGGTTGCAGGCGTCGATGGTCTTGGTCTGGTCGGGGTTGGTGCGGACCAGGTCACCGTGGCTGATGTCGTTGGTCCACGTCGCGCCGCTGTTGGCCTTGCCGGCGAACGGGTTGCTCTCGCTGGCGGCCTGCGGGGTCCACGAGCCGCCCAGGCTGGTGGACGTGAACGACCGGAAGTAGCGTTGCCCCTGGCTTCCGATCGCCTCGACGATCATCAGGTACTGGTTCTGGCCCGCCACCTTGTAGACCTCGACGCCCTCGAACAGGTTGTTCGTCGAGTCGGTCATGATCGTCGTGTAGCTCGAGCCGAAGCTGCCCGGGAAGTTCCCCAGCGGCATGCTCGACCGGTAGATCTTGCCGTTGTCCCCGGCGAAGAACAGGTACATGTTCTGGTCGTCGCCGATGAGGGTCTGGTCGATCACCCCGTACGGGGCGTCCGAGAGGGTGGCCGTGGAGAGCGTCTGCGCCGAGGACCAGCCGTTGGCGTTGGTCGGGTCGCTCGACGTCTTGTAGCTGAACGAGGTGGGTCCCCACTGGTACGCCAGCACCCAGATGTTCTTCGGGGCGAAGTACAGCAGCGTGGGTGCCACCGTGCCCTGGCTCATGCCGTTCTGGCTGGCCGAGGCCATGTCGGACCAGTTGGTGAACGGGCCGAAGTTCATCGAGCTGTACTGGCCGCTGCTGTTCACGTACGACCCGTAGACCAGGTGCTGGCCGTTGTGGACCACGTTGGTGAAGTCCTTGAGCGAGACCCAGCCGTTCTTCGGGCTCGTCAGCGCGCCGGTCGACGACCACCGGTAGGTCGACGGGAGCGCGCAGCCACTGTTCGGCGGCGGCGTGGTGGTCGGCGGGGTCGACGTCGGCGGCGCCGTGGTGGGCGGCGTGCTGCCGAAGTCGGTCCGCCACTGCTGGTTGGTCTGCCCGTGGCAGTCGTACAGCTGGACCTGCTGGCCGTTACCGGTGCCCCAGACGTCCAGGCACCGGCCGGACTGTACGCCGGTGATGGTGCCGTTGGAGTTGATGTTCCACTGCTGGTTGGTCCCGCTGTTGCAGTCCCAGATGATGATTCCGGTGCCGTTGGCGGTGGCCGCGCCGTTCGCGTCGAGACACTTGCTGCCGTAGACCCGCAACTGCTTGGTGCTGGTGTACGTCCACTGCTGGTTCGACTGACTGTGGCAGTCGTAGAGCTGGACCCGGGTGCCGTTGGTCTGCGAGGCGTTGGGCACGTCGATGCACCGGCCCGACTGCACGCCGACGATCCGGCCGGTGCCACCACTCGGCGGCGGGGTCGTGGTCGGACTCACCGTCGGGCTCACGGTCGGGCTCACCGTCGGTCCCGAGGTCGGCGGGGCCGCGTTGAGCGCGTTGAGGACGGAGGTGTAGGCGGCCTTCTTGTTGCCGTTGCCGTCGAAGAGCAGCGGGCTCTCGTTCGAGCGCCAGGAATCGCTGTCGCGTACGCCCCAGACGGTGATGCCGATGCAGCGCGGCACGTTCAGACACGCCTGGGTCAGCCCGGCGTACTGGGTGGTGGAGGAGTTCGTGACGTCGACCTCGGTCAGCGCCACGTCCACGCCGAGCGCGGCGAAGCTGGACAGCGTGGTCTGGAAGTTGCTCGGCAGCGAGCTGCCACCGGTGAAGTGGGTCTGGAGGCCGACGCAGTCGATCGGCACGCCGCGGGACTTGAAGTCCTGGATCATGCGGTAGACGCCCTGCGTCTTGCCGTACGACCAGTTCTCGATGTTGTAGTCGTTGTAGCAGAGCTTGGTCGACGGGTCGGCCGCCCGCGCGGTGCGGAACGCCACCTCGATCCAGTCGTTGCCGGTGCCCTGGAGGTTGGAGCTGCGGCGGCTGCCGTCCTCGTTGAACGCCTCGTTGACCACGTCCCAGGCGGCGAGCTTGCCCCGGTAGTGGCCCATCACGCCGTTGATGTGGTCGATCATCGCCTGCCGCAGGGTGCTGCCGCTCAGGCTCTGCATCCACCCCGGCTGCTGCGCGTGCCAGGCCAGGGTGTGCCCACGGACCTTCAGGCCGCGCTGGGTCGCCCAGTTGTAGATCTGGTCACCGGAGTTGAAGTTGAACTGGCCGCGCTGGGGCTGCGTCGCGTCCGGCTTCATCTCGTTCTCGGCCGTGATCATGTTGAACTCTTGGGCCGCGATCGTGCTGTACTGCGAGTTGCTGAGCCGGCCCGCCGCGATGGCGGTGCCGAAGTACCGGCCCGACTGCGCGGCGGCCGCGCCGAGCGTGCTCGCGGCGGCGTTCGCCGAGGGCATCATGACCGCGACGGCGGCCACGGTCACGACACTGAACGCGCCGGCGAGCAGCGCTCGGAAGACGGGCGATCGCCGTCGCCGGCTCCCGCCGGGTTGAACGGATGGGCTCATTGCCATCGTGGCCTCCTTACTGGCCAAGACCCGGAGCGCCGAGGGGGGACGACCGGACGTCTCAGTTGGGGGGATATTTATCTCAATCGATGTTCATACCACGCGGCCGGCATGGGTCACGGAGGTTTCGGAAAAGTTTCGGAAATGTGTGGGGGTGCCGCCGCATGGCGTGGTCGGTGACGCCGACATCGGCACCGACCACGCCACGCCTCGTCGACCAGTCAGGAGACGGTGCAGGCGGTGCCGTTCAGGGTGAAGGCGGTCGGCTTCGGGTTGCTGCCGCTGTGCGTGCCGTTGAAGCCGAAGCTCACCGACGCGCCCGGTGCGACCGAGCCGTTGTAGGACAGGTTCGTCGCGGTGACCGCCGCGCCGGACTGGCTGACCGTCGCCGACCAGCCCTGGCTGATGGTCTGCCCGTTGGCGAAGCTGAACCGCAGCGTCCAGCCGCTGATCGCGGTGGTGCCGGTGTTGGTGATCGTCACCGTGGCGGTGAAGCCGGTGTTCCAGTCCGTCGTGGCGTACCCCACCGAGCAGGTGCCGCCGACCGGCGGCGCCGCGGTGGTCACCGCGACCGGCGCGGACGCCGCGGAGGTGTTGCCCGCCGCGTCGACGGCCACCACGTAGAACTGGTACGCCGTGGAGGCGGTCAGCCCGGTCACGGCGAGGGTCATGCCGGTCGGCGACCCGACGAGCGCGTCGGTCGCGCCGGCCTCGCGGTAGACCCGGTACCCGGTGACGCCCACGTTGTCGGTCGACGGTGTCCAGGCCAGGGTGAGGCCGGTGGCGGTGACCGCCGAGGCGACCGGAGTGCCGGGCGTGCTCGGCGCGGTCGTGTCGGTGGAGCCGGTCGGCGGCGTGGTCACCGTGAGCACCGGCGAGGCCGCCGAGGCGTTGCCCGCGCCGTCGCGGGCCACGACGCTGAACTCGTACGACGTCGCCGGTAGCAGCGTCGAGATGGTCAGCGTCGTGCCGGTGACCGGCCGGGTCAGCACGGTGTCGCTACCGACCTGGACCTCGCGGACGTCGTAGCCGGCCAGGCCACTACCACCGGTGTCGGTGGACGCCGCCCAGGTCAGGGTGACCGAGCGGGACGCCAGACTGGACGCCACCGGCTTGCCCGGGACGCTCGGCGCGGTGGTGTCCGGCACGACCGGCCCCGGCTCGTCACCCCAGACACGGGTGCTGCCGGCGTAGAGCGGGACCTTGCGGTTCGGCCCGGCGGTCGCCTGGTACGACGGGTCGTTGGTCGGGTCCCAGGTGCCGCCCTCCGGCACACCGATCTTGAACTGGACCTCCATCCGGTGCTGTGACTGCCCGGCCGGGGCGATGGTGTAGCCGGTGCAGTCCACCTCGACGTACCAGATGTCGCCGCTGAACTGCTTGGCCGCGGTCGGCGACGGGCAGCCCTGGGTGTAGCCGGAGGTGACCTGCACGGGGCCGCTGCCGTCGGGCCGGAAGTAGTACCGGAACTTTCCGTTGGTCAGCGCTCGGGCCGGGAACGCCGACTTGTTGTAGACGATCGCCTTGAGCCCGGTGGCCCGAGGCTCGGCCTGCATGACGGTGGTCTCCACGGTCAGCTCGTCGATGTCCGGCGTCTCGGCGACCGGGAAGTTCGCCAGCGGCGTGCCGCCGTACTCGGAGGTCAGCCGGACCAGCGCGGACGTGAAGCCGGCGTTGTAGTCGGTGGCCACCTCGTTCATCACGTAGTCGGACCGGCTGTCGCTGTACGCGTCGTTGGCCGAGGACGGGCCGCCGACCAGCGCGCCGTAGAGGGTGTGCCGGGTCTCGACGGGCACGGTCTGGCTGTCCCACCACGAGCCGTGGGCGGTGCGGTGGTGCGGGTTCTTCGGCGAGTTGGTCCCGAACCCGATCACGTAGCTGGAGTTGCGCGGGTTGTCGCCGAGCGCGTAGTTGATCTGCCGGACGGCGAAGTCGTGGTACCGCGCCTTGCGGGTGGTGTCGGTGGTCTTGTCGCTGTAGACCAGCGCGGCGAAGGAGGTGTTGGCCGCGTAACGCAGCGCGCCCCAGGAGTCGAGCACCGCCATCCCGCCGGGCGAGTAGGGAACCCGCTGCCCGTTCACCCCGACGGTCCAGTAGTCCAGCCAGCGGTTGGCGTCGTCGACGTACTTCTGCTTGCCGGTCAGGTTCGCCAGCAGGACGTACGCGCCGAACTGCTTGTTGTCCCAGGCGATCGTCCACTTGTAGGAGCGGGTCGTGGACTGCGGCTCGGTGCCGAGCTTGTCGTACTCACTCTCGGCCTTGGTCAGGTAGCTGGCGTCCCCGGTGGCCCGGTAGAGCCAGATCGCGGCCCACACCAGCTCGTCCTGGTAGCCGCTCCACGACTTGTAGAACGAGGCCGCGTCGGTGATGCACTCGCTGTAGGCCTTCCGCACGGTGTCGGCGAACGTGTAGAGCTGCCGGGCGTGCGTGAGCAGCTTGTCCGCGTAGGTCGCGTCGGTGGGCCGGAACACCATCGAGGAGGCGGCCATCGCGGCCGCCGTCTCCCCCGCCAGGTCCGCGCCGCCACAGCTCGCATCGATCTTGTACGCGGGCCGCGCCATCGGCAGCACCTCGGCCGGGCCCCACCACTTGTGGTCGTCGTCGCCCTTGCCGACCTGTCCGTAGAGGACGTTCGCCGACGGGTGCGCCTTGATGAAGTAGTCGTTGACGAAGCGCAGGTTGTTCAGCAGGTGCGGCAGCTGGCCGGAGGTGCTGTAGCCGCTGCGGTACTCCACCGCGCCCCAGGCGAGCATCGTGGCGCTGAACGCCATCGGGAAGCCGAACTTGACGTGGTCGCCGGCGTCGTACCAGCCGCCGGTGAGATCGACTCCCGTACCGGCGCCATCGGTGAGGGCGCTGTCGCCGCGCCAGGAGACGCGGTTCCAGTCGGGCAGTTGACCGGACTGCTGCGCCTCGTAGAACAGCAGCGACTTCTGCAACGCCTCCGCGTAGTTGAAGGAGGCCGCGGCGGACGCGGGCCCGGGCGTCGGCGCGGCGACTGCGAGGGCCGCGCCGGTGAGCAGGGCGACGCCGGCGGCCAGCAGCCGCCGGGGCCACGGTTGGTCGACGGGCGACCGGCCGGGATGGCCGGTGGACGGCCGGGTCAGGTGGCGCATGAAGGGCTCCTGTTGGCCAGGCGCCGCCGGCGGTCGCACCGACGCGGGACGGCGTGGGGGCGGCACGGCCACCGGCGACAGCGGGGGTGGCGGTGTGACCATGGGTCGTGGAAGCGCTCCCATGGATATCCGACAATGTAATGTGCACCTCGCCGATTGGGAAGCCCACGCCGCGCCGCAGCGCCATCGCGTTCGCCGACGTTACGGCGACACGCGCGTCACCACGCGGGAAAGTCGACCCGGCTGCCAGGTCGGTCCGAGACGTCGTCGCAGCTCAGCCCGATCTACCGATGCCGTCCGGCGGTCCCGCCCATGGGATCATGAGCGGCCCCCTCGACCGATTTCGGAGGAATCCTCATGCCACTGCGTCGGCGCCTGGAACGCTCGGCCGTCTGCACGGCCGCTGCCACGGCCGTTCTCGCTCTCGCCGCACCGGCCTGGGCATCGAGCGTCGCCCTCCTCAACGGCGCCCACGTCGGAGCGACGGCGGGGACGTTCCACCAGGAGTGCCAGGATCCGCGGTTCGGCGATCGACCCACCGATCAGGACGGCTGGCACTTCGTGCTGCCCACCAAGCGGGCCGGCGACTTCCAGACCCTCACCCTGACGTTCAAGGACACCGCCGGCAGCTCCGTGACGGTCACCGTGCCGAACCCGGCCGACGCCTACACCGACTTCCTGGTCGCCAACGGAGGCGGCGACAAGCAGGTTAAGCACGCCTACCTGTTCACGCCCGCCGGATGGACGTTGACCGGCGGCAGCGCCCAGGTCAGCGGCGAGGGCGAGCGGTTCAACCTCAGCCACACCTGCGCCGGCACCGGGGCCACCAGTTCGCCGACCCCGACCCCGACGACGACCACCGCCCCGCCGACCACCGCCTCGCCGACGCCGTCGGAGTCGGTCACGGTCACGCCGTCAGAGTCGACCTCGCCGACGGGCTCGACCTCGCCGTCGGAGTCGGTCACGCCCGGTGCATCGACCTCGGCCCCGGCGAACGCGGGCGGCGGCGGTGACAGCGGCGGCAGCCTCCCGCTCACCGGCGTGGCCGTCACCGGCTTCGCGCTCACCGGCGTCGCTCTCATCGGCGGTGGCGCACTGCTGATGATGCGCCGCCGTCGCGACCGGATCACCTTCACTAGCTGACCGTCGAACGCCCACGATCGGTCCCGGACATCCCCCGGTGGCCGCTCGTGGGCGTTCCGGACGACACCGGAACCCCGAGCGGCACGGTCAGCGTGAGCAGACCGCCGTCCCGCTGCACCGAGCTGGGCCGGTCCAGCCGACGCAGCGTCCGCAGCATGGGCGCGTTGTCCGCCCGTAGGTGCAGGACCAGCGCCGCGTACCCGGCCCGGTCGGCGTGCGACACCAGCCGGCGCAGCAGGGCCGAGCCCAGACCGCGACGCTGCCAGTCGTCGCGTACCAGAAGCGCCACCTCGGCCTCGTCGCCCTCGCCGAGCAGGTTGGCCATGGCGACCACCGTGCCGTCGGTGTCGGCGGTCGCGACCAGGGTGAGCCCCCGACTCGGCTCCAACAGTCGGCGCAGCCGGCCCGGCCGCGGCAGGGCCGCCCCGCTCAGGTAGCGCCGCTCCCGGCTGCGCGGGGAGCACGCCTCGTGCAACTCCACCACACCCGCCAGATCGTCCGCGCACGCCGGCCGCACTGCCACCTCGACACCGTCGGGCAGCACCAGGGTGACCTGCTCGGCGGCCCGACGGGTCACGGTGGCGGCCAACTCGACCAGGGCCTGCGCCCGGGCGTACTCCGCCGGGGTGAAGGCGGGCGCGGCCCGGCGCAGCGCGAACGCGCCGCCCGCCGGGTCGGCCAACACCATGCTCGTGCCGGTGCTGCCCCGGTCCGCACCGGTCGCCGCCGGACGCCAGCTCACCGAGTCGGCGCCGAGCAGCGTACGCAACGCCTCACCCGTCGCGTCCGGGTCGCGCACCAGTCGGTTGGCCAGCCCGAGCACCCGCGTCGGTTGGTCGATGAGGCCGCGCGCCTCGCTGCGCGCCACCCAGCAGTCCCGTCCGCGCCCCCGCTCGACAGCGGCGATCAGCTCGGCCTCGTCGAGCGTGTCCGGCGCGTCGACGAGGAAGTCGTCCACCGCGCCCTGCTCGGTGGGCTGCACCTGCACCGTGAGGATGTTGACCCCGCGCAGCGCGAGGCTCGCCGTGAGGACCGACAGATAGCCGGGCCGGTCGTCCACTGTCGCTCGGATCCGCCACAACGTCATGGTTGGCTCCCTTCCCCACCCTGAGCTTCGTCCGCGGCTGTTGCCGCCCGGTTGCTCGCCGGTGTCGACCCGGGAACTCCTCGCGTTGGTCAGGGACCGGCGATCACCGGGGGCGCGCCGACCAGGTCGAGCCGGTCACCCAGGATGACCGCGCTGGCCCGGACGAGCTGGGTGAGCCGGTCGACCTCCGTGCTGTGGAAACCCGCGGCGCAGAGGGTCTCGTTGTGCTCCCGGGCCACCACCAGCACCAGACCGGCCCGACCGAACGGGGCGATCGCGTAGTGGGTGCCGTCGGGCGCGGTCATCGACCGGCCGCGCAGCGGGGTCACCTCCGGCAACCGCGGCGGTACGGGAGCGCGCCAGCTCGCGTGACCGACGGTGGCCCCGCCACCCCCCGTACGCGACGCCCAGTCCACCGGGACCACGGCCGCGACCGCCCAGTCTGCCGCCAGCAGCCCCGGTACGGCGTCCACCAGGGTCGCCAGACCGTCAGCCGGGTTCGCCGCGACCTGGGCCAGCAGCTCCGCGTCCTGGCCGGTGGTGGTGGGCGCGCCGATCGCCCGCCACACACCGTCCACCCGTACGCCCGGGATCGCCGCGAGACCGGCCAGCAGACGCTCGACCCGCGCCGCGCCGGGCCACACCACCGTGAAGTCGTCCACCGCGCGTCCGCCGAGACGCTCCAGGACCACGACCTGCACGATGTCCGCGCCGGAGACACCCAGCGTGCGGGCGACCTGGCCGAGGGTGCCCGGACGGTCCGGCAGGGTGACCCGAACTCGCAGCAACATGTCTGTCCCTCCGCTGGGCGGGCCGGCGACGGCCGGCAGGCTGACAACAGCCTCGTTGTTGACCATTTCGTCCCTGTTGCAGAGGCATGTCCCGAGGGGAAAATCTGACCTTGACAACGTGAGCGGCCTGCCATCAACTAGTCGGATGACCGATCCGGCCGTCAGCGCGCTCCGGCCGGGCGCTGTTCCGGCCACCCCCGCCGGCATCGACCTCGAGCGGCTCACCGCCTACCTGGCGACGCACCGACCCGACCTGGCCGTGGGGCCGGTGCGGGCCCGGTTGATCGCGGGCGGCAAGTCCAACCTCACCTACCTGCTGCGCCTCGGCGAGCGGGAGGTGGTGCTGCGCCGCCCACCGCTGGGGCACGTGCTGGCCACCGCGCACGACATGGCCCGCGAGTTCCGGGTCATCTCGGCGCTGGCGCCCACCGACGTGCCGGTACCCGGCGCGCTGCTGCTCTGCACCGACACCGAGGTTCTCGGCGCGCCGTTCTACCTGATGGAACGCATGCCCGGCGAGGTGTTCCGCACCCGCGCCCAGACCGACCCGCTGGGCGACGGGCCACGCCGCGCCCTCGCCATGGCGATGATGGACACCCTCGCCGCGTTGCACACCGTCGAGCCGGCCGCCGTCGGCCTCGCCGACTTCGGTCGCCCCGAGGGCTACCTGGCCCGGCAGGTCCGCCGCTGGGCCGGGCAGCTCGACCGCTCGCGCAGCCGCGACCTGCCCGGCATCGACGAGCTGCGCGACCGGCTCGCCGCGACCGCACCCGAGGGCGCGAACGCCGGCCGCATCGTGCACGGCGACTACCGGCTCGACAACCTCCTCGCCTCGGCCGACCCGGTGGCCGTACACGCCGTCCTCGACTGGGAGATGGCCACCCTCGGCGACCCCCTCGCCGACCTGGGGCTGCTGCTGACGTACTGGGACGTGCTGGGCGACAGCGACACCGCCGCCGGCAACCCCGTCGCCGACGGCCTCGGCCCACGCGCCGGCTTCCCCACCGGCGCGGAGCTGATCGACAGGTACGACGGGCGCAGCGACGTCGACGTCGGGCCGCTGCACTGGCACGTGGCGCTGGGCTGCTTCAAGCTCGCGGTCATCTGCGAGGGCATCCACTACCGCCACACGCTCGGGCAGACGCTCGGCGAGGGCTTCGACCGGATCGGCGAGATGGTGGCACCGCTGGTCGCGCACGGGCTGACCGCCGCCAGGGAGCGGTGATGGACTTCGCGTACGACGCCCGGACCGAGGAGCTGCGCGGCGAGCTGACCCGGTTCCTGACCGAGCACGTCTACCCGGCCGAGCCGGTGCACGCCGAGCAGGCGGCCACCGGCGAGGAGTGGTCGCGTACCCCGGTGCTGGCCGAGCTGAAGGCCGAGGCCCGCAAGCGCGGCCTGTGGAACCTCTTTTTGCCCGACCCGCGCTACGGCGCCGGCCTGACCAACCTCCAGTACGCGCCGCTCGCCGAGCTGACCGGGCGCAGCCCGCACCTCGCGCCCGAGGCGGTCAACTGCGCCGCGCCGGACACCGGCAACATGGAGCTGCTGGCCGAGTTCGGCTCGGACGCCCAGCGCGAGCGGTGGCTGATGCCGCTGCTGGAGGGCGAGATCCGCTCGGCGTTCTGCATGACCGAGCCGGAGGTCGCCTCCTCCGACGCGACGAACATCGCCACCCGGATCACCCGCGACGGCGACGAGTACGTGATCAACGGCCGCAAGTGGTGGTCGTCCGGCGCGATGGACCCGCGCTGCGAGATCTTCATCGTGATGGGCAAGACCGACCCGGACGCCGACCGGCACCGCCAGCAGAGCATGGTGCTCGTCCCCCGGGACACCCCGGGCGTGACCGTCCGCCGGGGCATGCACGTCTTCGGCTACACCGACGGTACGCACGGCGGGCACGCCGAGATCGACTTCACCGACGTACGGGTGCCGGCCACCAACCTGATCGGCGCCGAGGGCACCGGCTTCGCCATCGCCCAGGCACGACTCGGCCCGGGCCGCATCCACCACTGCATGCGATTGATCGGAATGGCCGAACGGGCACTGGAGCTGCTCTGCCGCCGGGCCAACGAGCGGATCGCGTTCGGCCGTCCCCTGGCCGAGCAGGGCGTCGTGCGGGAGTGGATCGCCGAGTCGCGGGTCCGCATCGAACAGGCCCGCCTGCTGGTGCTCAAGACGGCCTGGCTGATGGACACCGTCGGCAACAAGGGCGCGCACACCGAGATCCAGGCCATCAAGATCGCCACACCGGCGATGGCGGAGTGGGTGATCGACAAGGCCATCCAGGGGTACGGCGGCGCGGGCGTCAGCCAGGACACCCCCCTGGCCGCCCTCTGGGCACAGACCCGCACCCTGCGCCTGGCCGACGGCCCCGACGAGGTCCACCGCAACTCCCTGGCCAAACGCGAACTCCGCCGCTAGCTCCCCTAACCACACCCCGCCCCGCCCTTCCCCACCCTCACCCCACCCCCACAGCACGTCGATCTTGCACTTTCTGTCGACGGTTCGCGTGGATTGCCCCAAATGCCGCCACAGAAAGTGCAAGATCGGCGGGAGAGGGGGCGGGGAGCGGGGCGCGGGGCGGGTTAGGCGCTGGCTCGGTGGACTAGTTGGGTGTCCAGGAGGATGTGCGGGGCGGGTAGGTCGTCGCCGCGGATGCGGGCGACCAGCAGTCGGGCCATCTGCCGGCCCATCTCCTCGACCGGCTGGAACACGCTCGTCAACGGTGGGTCCGCCTGCCGGGCGACCGGCGCGTCGTCGAAGCCGATCACGGCGACGTCCTCCGGGACACGCCGGCCGGCGTCGCGCAGGGTCCGCAACGCGCCGAACGCCATCAGGTCGGACGCGACGAAGACCGCGTCCAGGTCCGGGCAGGCGTCCAGCAGCCGGCGCATGGCGGTCGCCCCGCTGCTCTCGCTGAAGTCGCCGTACGCGATCAGGTCGGGGTTGACGCCGACACCGGTGGCCTTGACCGCCTCGGTGTAGCCGGCCAGTCGGGCCAGGCCGGCGCCCATGTCCTGGGGGCCGGCGATGGTGGCGACGCGCCGGCGCCCCTGGCTGGTCAGGTACTCCACCGCCTGCCGTGCGCCGCCAACGTTGTCCACGTCGACGAACCACGCCGGCTGGGCTCCGGGTTGCAGCATCCGGGCCGGTCGGCCACCGAGCACCGCGGGCAGGCCGCGCTCCTCCAGCAGGGTGGGCAGCGGATCGGAGTCGTGCAGCGACAGCAGCAGTACGCCGTCGACGTGCTGGTTGGTGAGGTGGTGCTCGACGCGCTCCCGCTCGACCGGCGACTGGGCCATCGCCAGCCAGAGCTGCATGGGCGTCTCCAGCAGACCGGAGCTGATCCCCCGTACGATCGCCGCGAAGAACGGCTCGGTGAAGACCCGCTCGCCGGATTCGGACACCACCAGGGCGACGGAGTCGGTCCGCTGGGTGACCAGCGCGCGGGCGGCGCGGTTCGGCACGTACCCCAGCTCGGCGATGGCCTGCTGGACCGCGGCCCGGGCCTCCGGGCTGACCTGGGGCGAGCCGTTGACCACGCGCGAGACCGTGCCCCGACCCACGCCGGCGCGCGCCGCGACCGCGTCGAGGGTCGGGCGCCCGAGCGAGCGGGTGCGCTGCGTTGTCATCGTCTGCTCCTCCGACGGCGGGCGGGCCCGGCGCCACCTGAGAGTGGATGCCGGGACCGCCCTGATGGCTGGCCCGAGCCTATTGTGCGGCCAGACCGTTGCGTCGGATCACCGAGGCGTACCACCTGGCGCTGGACTTGGGGATGCGAAGCTGGCTGTCGTAGTCGACGTGGATCATGCCGAAGCGCTTGGTGTAACCCCAGGCCCACTCGAAATTATCCATCAATGACCAGGCGAAGTATCCGCGCAGGGGCACGCCGGCGTTGATCGCCTCGTGGCAGGCCCGCAGGTGGGCATCGAAGTAGGCCAGCCGGTCGACGTCGTCGACCTGCCCGTCGACGACCGTGTCGACGAACGCGGAGCCGTTCTCGGTGACGTACAGCGGCAGGTCGGTGTACTCCTCGTGCACCCGGCGCAGCGTCTCCACCAGGCCCGGGGCGTCGATCTCCCAGTCCATGTCGGTGACCGGGACGCCCCGGGTGACGAAGCGGACGTCCTCGCTGCCCGGCCAGCAGGAGGGCGCCCGCCAGTACGGCTCGGGCTCGGCGCCCTCGACCGGCGCGGCGACCACGTGCCGGCTGTAGTAGTTGATCCCGACCAGGTCCAGTGGCGTGGAGATGGTCTCCAGGTCACCGTCGCGGACGTGGTCGAAGTCGGTGATCTCGCGCAGGTCGGCCACCAGGTCCTCCGGGTACGACCCGCGCAGCAGCGGGTCGAGGAAGAAGCGGTTGGCCAGCCCGTCGATCCGTCGGGCCGCGTCGACGTCGGCGGGAGCGTCGGTGGCCGCGTCGACCGGGTACAGGTTGACGGTCACGCCCACCTCGGCGGTGGGCCGGGCGGCCCGTAGGGCCTGCACGGCCAGGCCGTGCCCCAGCATCAGGTGGTGGCCGGCGCGCACCGCGTCCGCGCCGTTGGACCGGCCCGGCGCGTGTACGCCGGAGCCGTACCCGAGGAACGCCGAGCACCAGGGCTCGTTGAGCGTCGTCCAGTAGCGCACCCGGTCCCCGAGCGCGTCGGCGACGAGCGTCGTGTAGTCGGCGAACCGGGCCGCGGTGTCCCGCGACGGCCAGCCGCCGGCGTCCTCCAGCTCCTGGGGAAGGTCCCAGTGGTAGAGGGTGAGCCACGGCTCGATGTCGTGGGCCAGCAGCTCGTCCACGAGCCGCCGGTAGAAGTCCAGGCCCTTCGGGTTGGCCGCGCCCGTGCCGCCGGGCTGCACCCGGGGCCAGGAGACCGAGAAACGGTACGACTTCAGACCCAGCTCGGCCATCAACGCGACGTCGTCACCGAGCCGGTGGTAGTGGTCGCAGGCCACGTCGCCGGTGTGCCCGTTGACCACCCGGCCCTCGGTGTGGCTGAAGGTGTCCCAGATCGACGGGGTGCGGCCGTCCTCGGCCGCCGCCCCCTCGATCTGGTATGCCGCGGTCGCGGCTCCCCACAGGAAGCCGGGTGGAAAGGTCAGCCCGGAACGCTCGTCGAGGAGTTCGACGGCGGATGGGCTGGCGGGGTTGCTCACGACTTGACGGCACCTTCCATGATCCCGCCAATGATCTGGCGGCCGAACAGAACGAAGACGATGAACAGCGGAAGGGTCGCGATGAGCGTACCCGCGAAAATCTGAGAATTGTCCGCGAAGTACGCGGTGTTCAAACTGCGCAGCGAGATCTGCACGGTCGGGTTGGCCGGGTCGGCGAGCACCACGAAGGGCCAGAAGAACTGGTTCCACTGCTCCATGAAGGTGAGCAGCCCGAGCACGGCCGCCGCGGGCCGAAGCGCCGGCACCACCACGTGCCAGTAGACACGCCAGGTGGAGCAGCCGTCGACGCGGGCCGCCTCGATCAGCTCGTTGGGCACGGCCTGCTCGGCGTACTGGCGCATCATGAAGATACCGAAGCCGCCGATCAGGAACGGCACCGTCACCGACGGCATCGTGTTCAGCCATTCCAGCTTCGCCATGAGGATGTACAGCGGGAGCACACCGAGCTGGATGGGAATCATCATCGAGGCCAGGATGATGAGCAGCAGCGCGTTCTTGCCACGGAAGCGCAGTTTCGCGAACGCGAATCCGGCGAGCGAGCCGAAGAACACGGTCGCCACCGTGATCGTGCCCGACACCAGGAACGAGTTCATCAGGCCCTTGACGATGTTGGCGTCGCCGTTGTCGAGCACCCGCTGGATGTTCTCGCCCAGCTTGCCGCCGGGCAGGAACGGCGGCGGCCAGGAGTTCGCGGCGTCACTGGTCCGCGAGGCGATGACGATCATCCAGTAGAACGGGAAGAGCGACAGGATGACGCCGAGGACGAGCCCGAACCAGGTGAGCGGGCTGGCCGTCCAGAGCTTCTCCGCGCTGTGGCGGATGCCGTTGCGTTCGGCCGGTGGCCGGACCGACGGCGGTCGCAGAGTGGTACTGGTCATGGGTGGGCCACCCTCACTTGTCGGAGCTGATTCGGCGGGCCAGCAGGTAGTTGATGAACGAGACGGACGCGATCAGCAGGAACAGCACCAGCGCGACGGCGCCCGCGTACCCCCACCGGAACCGCTGGTTCATGACGTCCAGCAGGTACATCGTGATCGTCTGGAACTGCCCCTCCGTGCCGCCGGAGAGCCCGCCTGAGCCGCTGGTGAACATCAGCGGCTCGGTGAAGAGCTGCAGACCGCCGATGGTGGAGATGATCAGCGTGAAGATGATGGTGGGGCGCAGCTGCGGGATGGTGATCGACCAGAACTGGCGGCGTTGCGAGGCGCCGTCGAGGGCCGCCGCCTCGTACACGTCCTTGCTGATCGACTGCATCGCCGCGAGGTAGATCAGGGCGTTGTAGCCCACCCACCGCCAGTCGACCATGGTGGCGATGGCGAACCAGGAGGCGAAGCGGTTGGCCCGCCAGTCGATCGGGCCGAGACCGACCAGGTCGAGCAGCCAGTTCATGAGGCCGAAGTCGCGGGCGTAGATCATCGAGAAGATGAGCGCCACGACGGCGGTCGAGGTGATGATCGGCATCGCGATGGCCAGCCGGAAGAACATCTGGCCGCGGATGCGGCGGTTCAGGGCGTTGGCCAGCATCAGCGCGATGAGCAGCTGCGGGATGGTGGAGAGCGCGAACATCCCGAAGGTGTTCACCACCGCGTTCCAGAACTGCGGGTCGTTCGTGAACAGCTCGACGAAGTTGTCCAGACCGACGAAGCTGATCGTCGCGTTCATCGGTGACCGGTCGGTCATCGCGATCCAGAACGTGTAGACGATCGGGTAGACGCCGAAGATCGCGAAGAGCACGAAGAACGGCAGGACGAAGACGTACGGGGTGAGGCGCAGGTCCAACCGGTTCAGCTGCCGGCGGCGCGCCGTTGAGTGCCGCGGCGCCGGACGCGGCCCACGGGCCGAGGCGCCCGGTGGCGCGGGGGTCTTCAGGGAGCTCATGAGCGGTCCTTCACACTCGGCGGCGCCTCGTGGGGCGCCGCGGCAGGGCGTGTTGACGCGGGTCACGGGTGGTGCCGGAGCGGCACCACCCGTGAGCGCGTCGCAGCCGTTACTTGCCTGCTGCCTGGCCGTTCTTCACCGCGTCCTGCCAAGCGGCGTCGGCGGCCTTACCCTGCTCGATGCTGCGCAGCGCGTTCTCGACCGCGTCCCGGACGGCCTGGTTCTTCGGGCCGAGGTAGACCGGCTTCAGCTCCTTCGCGCCAGCGGCGAAGATCTTGCCGATCGGCGCGCCGCTGAAGTACTCGTTGGTGGCGGCGAGCACGGCCGGGTCCTCGAGGGCCTGCGGCGACGAGGGCAGGTTGCCGACCTTCTTGAACGCCTCGGTCTGGCTCTTGGCGCTGGTCAGGAACTTGGCCAGCTCAGCAGCTTCCTTCTGGTGCTTGCTGGACTTCGGCACGGCCAGCCAGGAACCGCCCCAGTTGCCGCCGTTGCCCGGCGCCTTGGCGACGTCCCACTTGCCGGCCGCCGCGTCACCGGCCTGACCCTTGATGACACCGGTCATCCACGCCGGGCAGCCGATGGTGGCGAAGCTGCCGTTCTTGAAGCCGGCGTTCCACTCGTTCGAGAAGCTCCGCAGGTTGTTCGACAGACCCGCGCTGATCATCTTGGTGGTCTGCTGGAACGCGGTCTGCACGTCCGGGTTCTCGCCGACGACGAGCTTGTTGCTCTTGTCGAAGTAGGTGTAGCCGTTGCCCGCGCCCGCCGTCTGCATCAGCACGATGTTGTAGAAGTTCGTGGCCGAGTCGACGAACTTGTGCTTCTTGTCGGCGGCGGTGAACTTCTGACCCTGGGCGATGAAGTCATCCCACGTCGGCCAGAGGGCGCCGACCTGCTCGCGGTCGGTCGGCAGGCCGGCGGCCTTGAAGAGGTCGGTGCGGTAGCAGACGGCCATGCCGCCGACGTCGGTGCCGAGGCCGAGCACCTTGCCGTCCGGCGTGAGGCCACCCTCCCACTTCCAGGGCAGGAAGTTGCTCTTGAGGTCGTTGGCGCCGTGGTCGGCCAGGTTCACGAACTTGTCGGCCTGCGCGAAGAACTGCACGATCGTGCCCTCTTCGAGGGCGACGACGTCGCCGGCACCGGCACCGGCGGTGATCTGCTGCGTCAGCCGGGTGTTGTAGTCACCGAGGCCGAGGCCCTTGCCGCGCTCCTGGATCGTGACGTTCGGGTGCTCCGTCTGGTACTGCTTGTAGAGATCCTCGTAACCGAAGCCCTGGTCGCCGAAGACGTCGACGACCAGGGTGACCTTGCCGCCGTCCGAATCGGACGACGAGTCGCCGTCGCCGCAGGCGGTCGCCGCGGCGAGCACGGCGACGGACGCGAGCGCGATCGCCGCAAAACGGCGACGTGAGGTGACGCTCATCCTGACCCCTCTCAAGTGGTGAGGCTTGGTGTGTCGTGCGTGGTGGGGGGTGCTGTAGCGGCCCGCGCCGCTCAGCCGGTGGCCGAGGGCGTCTGGGGAGTGCGGAGAAGGAAATTTCCGCCACTCCCCCGGGAGCGCTCCCATGAGATTGCCGGGGCGCTACCAGGGTGTCAATAGACCATTGGGAGCGTTCCCAGATCGTTACCGCCCTGTTTCAGCGGGGCGCTTCAGGGACTTTCGCCAGCCTGACCAGCCAGGTCAGCAGAAGCGGCGCAGCAGCGTGGTGGCGACGGCGGGATCGAAGAACACCGGGTCGAAGCCACCCGTGACCCAGCCCGTCAGCAGAGCCCGCTCCGGATGAGTCGGATCGGCCAGGGCCGCCAGCAGCGTCTGGTAGCCCAGCGGACCACCGATACCCTCCGGCGGGCAGGCGCCCTCCCCGTCCAGGCAGAGCGGGTACCGCTCGTCCTGGTCGGCCGTGAGCGCGTCCTCGACGACCAGGTCGTGCTCCCACCAGTCGCCGAAGTCGTACGTGTAGGAGAACCTGCTGCCCTTGCCGAGCACCGCGTCCAGCCGGACGTCCAGCTCGTCGTGCACCGCCAGGCCCCCGTCCGGGTCCGGTTCGCCGTAGGCCACCGTGTCGACCTCGAACGAGTGCAGGTGACAGTCCCGCCAGCCCATCGCGTGCTGCGCGACCCGGTGCAGCCGGTCCAGCGTGTAGCCGGCCGGGACGAGCACCCGACGCCAGATGGGCGGGCGGACGCCGGCGAGGGACATCTTCAGCTGGAAGATCTGACGCGGCATGCTGTCCTGCCCTCCCGCGGCTTAGGCTGCGAGCATGATCTGCCGAGCGTGCCGGGCCCGGCGGCACGACGACTGCCCGGGCCGGAACTGGTGCGACTGCCAGCACCGTACCGCCGAACCGACCCCTCCGGTCACCGGTCCGGCCGGCGAATGACGGTCGGAATTCCGATCCGGCGAATCTGGCCCGAGCCGTCCGCCGAGCCGCTCGACGACGCGGCGTTGACCGGCCTCTACAGCCGCGCCGACCAGCCTCGACTGCGGGTCAACTTCGTCTCCAGCCTGGACGGCGCGGTCACCGTCGACGGCTTCTCCGCCGGGCTGTCGGGCGAGCCGGACAAGCGGGTGTTCGGTCTGCTGCGGATGGTCTGCGACGCCCTCGTGGTGGCCGCCGGCACCCTGCGGCACGAGGGGTACCGGGCCGTCCGCCTCGACGAGCGCCGACGCGCCTGGCGGCAGGCGAACGGGCTGTCCGCGTACCCGACGCTCGTGGTCGTCTCGGGCTCCCTCGACCTCGACCCGGCGCAGGCGGCGTTCGCCGACGCGCCGGTCCGGCCGATCGTGCTCACCCGCTCCGACGCCGAGCCACCACCCGGCCTCACGGAGGTCGCCGACGTGCTGCGCTGCGGCACCGGCCGGGTCGACCTCGCCGCCGCCCTCGCGGAGCTGCACGGGCGTGGGCTGACGCAACTGCTCTGCGAGGGCGGCCCACACCTGTTCGGCGCGCTCACCGCCGCCGACCTGGTGGACGAGCTGTGCCTCACGGTCGCGCCGCTGCTCGCCGGGCCGGGGCCGGGACGGATCACCGCCGGCGACGCCACCGGGGCGAAGCACCTGCCGCTGCGGCACGTGCTCGCCGCCGACGACGGCGTCCTGCTGCTCCGGCACGCCCGCGACTGACCGTCCCGCCACGCCCCGGGACCGACGCCTCCGGCACACCCCGCGACGGACGGTTCCACCGCCCGCGTACGTGACCGGCCGTCGCGCGGTCGCACACCGAGCGTCGTGAGCCCGAGCGGGCATGGTGTCGTCCGCCGCGTCGCGTGGCGACCTGTCGTACTCCTCGGGCAGGATGCACGTCATGCTTCCCGACCGTGCTGTCCGAACGACCCGAGTCGCCCGATGACCGACGCCGACCTCGACAGCCCGGGCGAGCTGGTCGGCCGGGTGCTGGGCACCGCCGACGCCACGCCGTTGCAGTTCTGGACGGCCGTGGCCCCCGGCAGCTACCTCCAGCTCGACGACGTGGTGGTCACCCGTCGTGAACTGCCCGACCGCGAGCCGGTGACGATCGCCGGGGTGGTCACGCAGGTCCGGGCCCGGCACGAGGGCGCCCAGTTCGACTCGGACGTCTTCGCCATCGCCGACGGCACCCTGCCCGCCCAGGTGCAGGAGGCGGCCGAGGTCACCACCACGCGGGTCGACCCGGAGCTGTACGTGCCGCCGACCCCGGGGGCCGTGGTGCACCGCGCCGAGGGCGACGCGCGCGCCCGCGCCCTGCACTTCGACCGGATGGAGCGACGCATCCCGATGGGGATGGGCCGCGACGGCGTACCGGTCTACCTGAACGCCGACTTCCTCGACGGCAGCCGGGGCGCGCACGTCTCGATCTCCGGCATCTCCGGGGTGGCCACCAAGACGAGCTTCGCCACCTTCCTGCTCTACTCGGTGTTCCGCTCCGGCGTCCTGGGCGGCGACGCGGTCAACGGCAAGGCGCTCATCTTCAACGTCAAGGGCGAGGACCTGCTGTTCCTCGACCACCCCAACACGCGCCTCGACGAGCCGACCCGAGCGGCGTACGCGAAGCTGGGCCTGAGCGCCGGCGCCTTCCCCGACGTGCGGGTGTACGCCCCGCCCCGGGTCGGTGACGCGGCCGGCACGCCGGACGTGAGCAGCCGGTTGACCGGCGTCGACGCCTTCTACTGGACCTTGAGCGAGTTCTGTTCCGACCGCCTGCTGCCGTACGTCTTCGCGGACGCCGACGACGAGCGCCAGCAGTACACGATGGTCGTGCACTCGGTCGCGGCCCACCTGGCCCGTTACGCGCAGCCCGCCGACGGTGGCGTGAGCATCGACGGCGTTCGGCTGGGCTCCTACGGCGACCTTGTCGACCACATCGTCGACCAACTCAACGACGACGAGACCCGCTCCGACTGGGCGGGCAGCGCGGTCGGCCTGGGCACCGTCAACGCGTTCGCCCGCCGGCTGATCGGCAGCAAGAAGGACCTGGCCCGGCTGATCCGCGGCGACCTGGCCGTCCGCCGCCCGCACTCGATCAACACCAGCGAGTCGGCGCAGGTGACCGTCGTCGACCTGCACAACCTCCCCGACCGGGCGCAGCGGTTCGTGGTGGGCGTGACGCTCAAGAGCGAGTTCGAGCGCAAGGAGAAGGCCGGCACGGCCAAGCCGCTGCTCTTCGTCGTCCTCGACGAGCTCAACAAGTACGCGCCCCGGGAGGGCTCCTCCCCCATCAAGGAGGTGCTGCTCGACATCGCCGAGCGCGGTCGCTCGCTCGGGGTCATCCTGATCGGCGCCCAGCAGACGGCGAGCGAGGTGGAGCGCCGCATCGTCACCAACTCGGCGATCCGGGTGGTCGGCCGGCTCGACCCGGCCGAGGCGTCCCGCCCGGAGTACGGCTTCCTGCCGCCGGCCCAGCGCCAGCGGGCGCTGCTCGCCAAGCCGGGCACGATGTTCGTCAACCAGCCGGACATCCCGGTGCCGCTCTGCCTGGAGTTCCCGTTCCCGGCGTGGGCCACCCGGGTCTCCGAGGCGGGCCGCGCCCCCTCGGAGACGCTGCGCTCGATCACCCAGTCCGCCGACCCGTTCGCCGTGGTGGGCTCCGGCGGCGGCAGCGACGACGACATCCCGTTCTAGGGGGCCGGCACACCAATGAAGATCCTGCACACCTCCGACTGGCACGTGGGCAAGGTGCTCAAGGGGCAGTCCCGGGCCGAGGAGCACAAGGCCGTACTGGCCGGGGTGATCGACATCGCCCGTGCCGAACAGCCGGATCTGGTGATCGTCGCCGGTGACCTCTACGACACGGCCGCACCGACCTCGGAGGCGACCCGGCTGGTCACCCGGGCGTTGACCGCGCTGCGCCGGACCGGCGCGGACGTCGTCGCGATCGGCGGCAACCACGACAACGGGCCCGCGCTGGACGCGCTGCGTCCGTGGGCCGAGGCCGCGGGCATCACGCTGCGCGGTGGGGTACGCGAAAATCCGGCCGAGCACGTCATCGACGGCACCACGGCCGGCGGGGAGCGGTGGCAGCTCGCCGCGCTGCCGTTCCTGTCCCAGCGGTACGCGATCCGCGCGCTGGAGATGTACGAGCTGACCGCCGCCGAGACCAACCAGACGTACGCCGACCACCTGGGTCGGGTGCTGGGCCGGCTCACCGAGGGCTTCACCGAGCCGGACCGGGTGCACCTGGTCACCGCGCACCTGACGGTGACCGGCGCGGCGGCGGGCGGCGGCGAGCGGGACGCGCACACGGTGCTCGGCTACGCGGTGCCGGCCACCGTCTTTCCGGCGACCGCGCACTACGTGGCGCTGGGCCACCTGCACCGGGCGCAGCGCGTCGAGGGCCCGTGCCCGGTCCGGTACAGCGGCAGTCCGCTCGCTGTCGACTTCGGCGAGCAGGAGAACGTGCCGTCGGTGACGATCGTCGAGGTGACCGCCAGCACGGCCGCCCGGGTGCGGGAGGTGCCGGTGACCGCGGCGAGCGCGCTGCGGACGGTCCGCGGCACGCTGGCCCAGCTCGCCGAGATCGAGGCGCCGGACGCCTGGCTGCGGGTGTTCGTGCGGGAGCAGCCCCGCGCGGGCCTGCGTGAAGAGGTCCAGGAGCTGCTTCCCCGGGCGCTGGAGATCCGGATCGACCCGGAGCTGCTGGCGGCGCCGGGCAGCGGCACGCGGATCGCGCAGCGGTCGGGGCGTTCCCCCCGTGAGTTGTTCGGCGACTACCTGGACAGCCGGGGCCACGACGACGAGGGCGTCCGGGAACTCTTCGACGAGCTCTTCGAGGAGGTCGATCACTGATGCGGCCGATGCGACTGGACATGGCCGGGTTCACGGTCTTCCGGGACGAGACCACCGTCGACTTCACCGACGCGGACTTCTTCGCGCTGATCGGGCCGACCGGCTCGGGCAAGTCCACTGTGCTGGACGCGATCTGTTTCGCCCTCTACGGCACGGTGCCCCGCTGGGGTGGCGCGCGGGGGTTGGCCAACGCCCTCGCGCCGTCGGCGACCGAGGCCCGGGTCCGGCTGGTCTTCGAGTCCGGTGGCGCCCGGTACGTGGCGACCCGGGTGGTGCGCCGGGACGGCCGGGGCAACGTGAAGACCGCGAACGCCGGGTTGCAGGTGATGCCGGCCGGCTTCGACGTGACCAAACTCGACACCGGGTTGAGCCCGGACGACCTCGGCGAGGTGGTCGCCGGCACACCCGCCGAGATGGAGCAGGCAGTGCTGGAGGCGGTCGGGCTGCCGTACGAGCAGTTCACCAGCTGCGTGGTGCTGCCACAGGGGCAGTTCGCCGACTTCCTGCACGCCAAGCCGGCCACCCGGCAACAGATCCTGGTCAACCTGCTGGGTCTCGGCGTCTACGAGGACGTGCAGAAGAGGGCCACGGCCCGCGCGGCGCAGGCGGAAGCCAAGCTGGACGCGGTCGACCAGGTGCTCGCCGGCCTGACCGGGGTGGACGACGAGGCGGTGGCCGAGGCCGACGCCCTCGTCGACCGGATGGTCGAGCTGGCCGGCGCGGTGACCGAGGCCATGCCCGAACTGGCGGCGGCCCGGGTACGCGCGCGGGAGGCGGCGGCCGCCCTGACCGCGCTCGACGACGAGCTGAGTGTGCTGTCCGCCGTCCGCGCCCCGCACGGGGTGGCCGAGGTGGCGCACGCGGTGGCGGCGGCGCGGGCCGAGGCCGAGGCGGCCGCCACGGCGGTGTCGCTGGCCGAGGAGCGCGAGGAGAAGCTGCGCGGCGAACTGGCGGGCGCCGGTGACGAGAGCGCGCTGCGGCTGCAACTGCGGGCGTACGACGATCGGGACCGGCTGACCGGCGAGGCCGAGACGATCCGCGCGGCGGTGCGGACGGCGGACGAGGAGCACGCGGCGGCGGTGTCGGCGCTGGCCGCCGCCCGCGCGGACGCCGAACGGGCCGAGGCCGAGTTGGAGGCGGCCTTCCGGGCGCACGAGGAGGCGAAGGCCACCGACCTGGCGGTCGGCCTGCGGGCGCACCTGCATCCGGGCGGGCCCTGCCCGGTGTGCGAGCAACCGGTGGCGCGGGTGCCGGCGGTCCCCGCGGATTCGGCGGTGGCCGCCGCGACGGCGGCCGGCAAGGCGGCGCGGGCCGCCACGAAGGCCGCGCAGGCGGTGGTGCAGCAGCGCGACGGCGCGGCGCGCGAGCTGGAGCGGACGCTGGTACAGGCCCGGGCCCGGCAGGATCAGGTGGACGCCCGGCTGGCGGAGGTGGGCGGGCAACTCGCGGGCGCGGCCGAGCCGGCGGTGCTGCGCCGTGAGCTGGCCGAGCACGCCCGGCTGCGACGTGCCCTGGACGAGGCGGCGACCGCCGTGCGGGCGGGCCGGGACAGTGCGCGCCAGGCGCGCGCGGGTGTGGACGCGGCGCAGGAGCGGCTGCGGGCGACCTGGCGGGGCTTCGACACCGTCCGCGACGGACTTGCCCGATTCGGGCCGCCGACGGCGGACCGGGACGACGTGGCGGCCTCCTGGACGGCGCTGACCGACTGGGCGACGGCGGAGGCGGAACGCCGCCGGGCCGACCGGGCCGGCCGGGTCAGCGTCGTCGCCGAGGCCGAGGCGGCAGCCGACGAGGTGCAGCAACGGATCGCCGACATCTTCGCCGCCGCCGACGTGCCGGTCGGCGACGATCCGGTGCACGCCGCGACGGTGGCCGTCGAGCGGGCCGAGGCCGACCGACGCCGGCTGGCCGAGCGCCGCGAGCAGGCCGGCACGTTGCGCGAGCAGCGGGCCGGGCACGAGCGCGAGGCGCAGGTGGCGCGGGCTCTCGCGGGGCACCTGCGGGCCAACAACTTCGAACGGTGGCTGCTCGCGGAGGCGTTGGACCTGCTTGTCGACGGCGCGTCCGGGATCCTGCGGGAGCTGTCCTCGGGTCAGTACGAGCTGGTGCACGACAAGGGCGAGTTCTTCGTGGTCGACCACCACGACGCCGGGCTGCGCCGGGGCGTGCGGACGCTCTCCGGTGGGGAGACGTTCCAGGCGTCGCTGGCGTTGGCGCTGGCGCTCTCCGAGCAGTTGGCCGGCATGTCGACGACCGCCGCAAGCCTGGAGTCGATCGTCCTGGACGAGGGTTTCGGCACGTTGGACGCGGCCACCCTGGACACGGTGGCCGCCACGCTGGAGAACCTGGCCGCCCGGGGTGACCGGATGGTCGGCGTGGTCACCCACGTAGCGGCGCTGGCCGAACGGATTCCCGTCCGCTTCGAGGTGCGCAAGGACGCCCGCTCGGCGCGCGTCGAACGGACCGGCCGGTGAGCGTGGGCGACGCGGCGTTCTTCGTCGACTCCTGGGACCCGTCGTACGGGGCGTCGTTCGAGGCGTCCGCCTCCGGGCCGGCCACGCCGAGCAGCACCCAGGTCGAGGTCGACGTGGAGTTGCCGGCCGTCGACTGGCGGGCGATCGGCGTACGCGCCGACGTGCGGGCGCCGGACGTGGTGCTCCTGGTCGACGGGGTCCGCCGGGTCGACGCGAGCATCTGGACGGCCGAGGAGGACGGCGGGTCGTTTCCGGGGCTGGCGGCGTCGTACGCGGCCGGGGTGGTTCGCTGCGACCTGGGTCGGGGCGCGGCGCAGTTGGCCGGCACGCAGGTGGGCCGGGGTCTGTTCACGGCGAGCCCGTCGGCGCGGGACGTGGTGGCGGGCGCGATCCGCTATCCGGTGCACCGGGTGGGTGGCACGGGTGAGCTGGCGAAGCTGCCGGCGGCCGTGCAGGGCCCGTTGACCGCGTTGGAGGTGGCGGTGTCCGACGCCGTCCGGGTCGACGGCGATCTGTTGGTGGTGGACGGCCCGCTACGCAGTCGCCATCATCTGCCGCGCACGCTCGGCTACATCAAGACCCAGCACAGCCAGTACCTGGACGCCCGGCTGACGGCGGTGGTGACGGGCCTGGCGCCGGGCGAGCGGTCGCCGGTGTTCCGGCTCGGCACGCCGTGGGGTGGTTGGTCGTGGTATTTGCGGCTGCCGGTGGCCGTGGGCGCGCCGTGGGCGGGCATCGTCCGGGTGGAGTGCTCCACCGAGCTGCCCGTCGAGGCGGCGATCGACCTGGCCGACCTGTCGCTTGTCACGTTGCCCCGGTTCGCCTCGACGCCGTACAAGGATCCACGGGCGCCGCAGAACCTGATCCCGATCGCCGGTCTGGAGCGCCGTTTACGCGCGCTGCTCGGCGACTCCCGGCTGCTGCACCGGGCGTTGACCGCCGCGGCGCGCGTCGGTCGCTGAGCGGGCGGTCGCGATGGGGCGTAAACGAGCGGGTGACCGGGTGGTCGAGCAGGTGGACACCGGTCTGGCCGAGCTGGTGCCGTCCCCGGACCGGCCCGGTTCGTGGACGTTGCTGCTGGACGGCGCGCCGCAGTCGCACGTGGACCTGAGCGACCCCACGCACCTGGAGTTCGAGTACGTCCGACGGCTGGCCGCCGCGCTGGACCTGGTCGCGCCCCCGGGCGAGCCGCTGCGGGTGCTGCACCTGGGCGGCGGCGCGCTGACCCTGCCCCGGTACGTGTCGGCGACCCGGCCCGGCTCGACCCAGCGGGTGTCCGAGGTGGACGGCGCCCTGGTGGAGTTGGTACGTCGCGTGCTGCCCTGGCCCGCGGACGCCCGGCTGCGGGTCCGCGTGCAGGACGCGCGGGCCGTGCTGGCCTCGACGCGGGACGCCAGCTACGACGTGGTGGTCGCCGATGTGTTCGCCGGTGCCCGTACCCCGGCGCACCTGACCTCGGTGGAGTACGCCGCCGAGGTGGCGCGGGTGCTGCGCCCCACGGGCTGGTTGTTGGCGAACCTGGCCGACGGCCCGCCGCTGCGGTACGCCCGCAGCCAGGTCGCCACGGTGCGCTCGGTACTGCCAGAGGCGTGCCTCGTCGGCGACGCGGGGGTGCTGCGCGGCCGCCGGTACGGCAATCTGGTGCTGGTCGCCGGACGGACCACTCCTCCGGTACCCGCCCTGACCCGACGGGCGGCCGGCGACTGGTTCCCCGGCCGGGTGGTGGCCGGCGACGAGTTGAACCGCTTCGCCGGCGGGGCGGCGGTGGTGCGCGACGCCGACGCCACCGGCTCGGATCCACCACCGCCCGGTCTGTTCTCCGTCCGCCGCTGACCGACCACCGGGGACCGTGGCCCGCGCCGCCGGAAATTTTTTCGGGGTTTGTTGATCCGCTCGGGGCCTCGCTGCGTACCACCGGGCGGCCCGCCTTGTGGGGGCGGCGTTGGTCACGGACATCCCGGAGGTCTGCATGCATGCGGTGGCGGCCGGTTGGCATGGCGACGCGGTTGGCGCGGACTGGTTGTCCGCGCGGTCGTCGTCACGGTCGACCTCGTCTGCCCGGGGGGTCGACGCCCGAGCCACGTCTCGCCAAAATGGTCCGGTGACGCCCCGACCGGCGCCCGGACGCCACCAGGCGACGACAACCGAGGCCAGCCATTCCGACCAGTTGATCCGGCTGCTCTACGCCGAGCACGCCGGCCCGTTGCTGATGTTCGTCATGCGGCTCACCGGGGGGGACCGGCAGCGCGCGGAGGACATCGTCCAGGAGACGCTGCTGCGGGCCTGGCGCAACGCACACCGCCTCGGCGCGCAGGGGCAGGGATCCCTGCGGCCGTGGCTGGTCACCGTGGCACGTCGGATCGCCATCGACGAGCACCGCAGCCAGGAGGCCCGGCCGCCGGAGACGTACGACCGGGACCTGACCGCGTTCGCCGAGGCGGACAGCACCGACCGGGTGCTGCGCACGATGACGGTGGCGGACGCGCTGCGTACGCTGAGTCAGTCGCATCGGGAGATCCTGATCGCGACGTACTTCCGGGGGCGGACGGTGCCGGAGGCGGCCGAGGAGTTGGGGCTTCCGTTGGGCACCGCCAAGTCGCGGGTCTACTACGCGCTGCGCGCCTTGCGCACGGCTCTGCAGGAGCGGGGGGTGACAGAATGAGCCGGCCGGACCACATGGACGTCGCCGCGTACGCGCTCGGCGTGCTTGACGAGCAGGACACCGAGCGGTTCGAGGAGCATCTCGCCGCGTGCTGGGCGTGCGCGGCCGAGCTGGAGACGATGGTGCCGGTGGTGGGCCTGCTCTCCGGCATCGACGGCGAGACGATGATGGCCCTGGAGCAGACCGCCACGGATCCGGCGCTGCTGGACCGGACATTGGTCGCGGTCCGGGCCGACCGGCGACGCACCAGGTTTCGTCAGATGCTCGCGACCGCCGCGGCGGTGGTGGTCTTCGGCGGGTTGACCGGGTACGGCTTCGTGAGCGTGGCCGGGGACGAGGCGCCGGGCAATCTCGCCGAGCCGTCGACGAGCGCCGGCGTCAACGACCCGCCGACGAGCGCGCCGACCGCGCCGCCGAGCGGTCCGGGTGTCGGCGGCACCGAGGAGGAGGGCGACCAGGTCGACGCCACCGACCCGACGACCGGCGTCCAGACGACGATGTTCCTCATCGAGCGGGAGCACGGCACCCGCATCAACTTCAGCCTCCGGAAACTGCCCGGCCCGCGTACCTGCCGGTTGGTGGTGGTACGCAACAACGCCACCACGGAGGTGATTTCGACGTGGTCGGTGCCCGACGGTGGCTACGGGACCAACAGCCGTCCGCAGGGTCTCGAGCTGAGCGCGTCGACGTCGGCGTTGACGAGTGACATCAAGCAGCTCCAGGTGCAGTCGGTCGACCGTAACGGTGTGGCGAGTCCGCTGGTCACGGTCCCCATGTAGGTTCACGTACCATCATCGACGCCGGCCATTTCCAATGGCCGGCGTCGATTCTTTTTCTGGTCCTGATGATCCGTGCTGGGCGATACGGATGATCGCCGCAATCGGTTCAATCAAAACCAGTGAAATTGACCACTGTTACTTCTTCAACCTTGACAGCCCGCTCGCCGTACCTATGGGTGAACTGCCAAGAATGAGGAGGGCACGTGGCACAGATGAAGCGGACCGTCATCGTCGCGAGCGCGATGGTCGCACTAACGGCCTGCGCTCCCGCAGGTTACGACGGGGCGAACTCGAGCGCGGCCGAGCCGGTCGCCGTCGCCGCGGCCGAGCCCAGCGCGTCGGCGGAGCCCGAGGCGTCGGCATCCGCGGAGGCGCCGGTCGCCGACGCGCCGCCGCCCGCGGACGTCGACCTGACCGAGCAGTTGATCGGTAAGAGCGTGGCCCGAATGGGCAAGGTCGTCACCGACCAGGACGGCTGGATCCTGTACCGCTTCGACAAGGACACCGCCGACCCGCCCGCGTCGAACTGCGTCGACAAGTGCGCGGAGGTCTGGCCTCCGGCGCTGACCGACGGGAACCCGCAGCTCACCGGCGTCTCCGACGACAAGGTCGGCAGCGTGACGCGGCAGGACGGCACCCGCCAGCTCACGGTTGGCGGCTGGCCGGTGTACCGCTACATCGGCGACAAGAAGCCCGGCCAGTGGAAGGGCCAGGCCGTCGGCGGCACCTGGTTCGTGGTCCAGCCCGACGGCAAGAAGAACCTGAGCTGCCTGCCCACCTCCACGCCGAAGGCGGTCGCCCCGCCGGCCGACAGCGGGTCCAGCGACGCCGGCGGTTCGGGCTACTCGTACTGATCCTGGTACCGCCAGGGCACGGCGGTGGCCGGTCGCAGCCGGGGAGGGCGCGACCGGCCACCGCCGTGCCCGAGGCGTTTCGGCGGACGGCGGCGACCGGCTCCGCCGCCTGACCTGGCAGAGTGGCAGGGGTGACCGAGACCGAACCCGCCGCGACCAGGGTGCTGCACCCGCCGGTCGGGTACCGGCTGGCCGCGTCGGTCCGCGCGCTGACCTTCAGCCCGTACGACCCGTGCGCGCGCATCGCCGCCGGCACCTTCTGGTGGGCGACCCGCACCCCGCAGGGGCCGGCCACCCTCGCCCTACGACCGGCGGGCGGTGACCTGCTCGCCGAGGGTTACGGCCCGGGCGCCGAGCACGTGGTGGCCCACGCCGACGGGATCGCCGGGCTGCGCGACGACCTGACCGGCTTCGCCGAGCTGGCAGCGGCGCACCCGCTCGTCGCCCGACTGGCCCGGGAGCACCGGGGACTGCGCATGCCCACCACCGGGCAGGTCTTCCCCCGTCTGCTGCGGGCGGTCTTCGAGCAGAAGGTCACCGGCAAGGAGGCGTACCGGGCGTACGCGGCGACCGTGCGGCACTTCCGCGAACCGGCGCCCGGCCCGTTGCAGCCGCTGCTGCTGCCGCCGGAGGCCGCCGCCGTGGCCGCGACGCCGTACTGGGTGTTCCATCCGTTCGGCGTGGAGCAGCGCCGCGCCGACACGCTGCGCCGGGCCGCCGCGTTGGCCGACCGCCTGGAGCGCTGCGTCGACGCGGCGGAGGCGACCCGCCGACTCACCGCCATCGCCGGCATCGGGCCGTGGACCGCCGCCGAGGTGGTCCGGATCGCGTACGGCGACCCGGACGCGGTGAGCGTCGGCGACTACCACATCCCGAACACCGTGTCCTGGGCGCTCGCCGGCGAGCCGAGGGGCGACGACGCGCGGATGCTGACCCTGCTGGAGCCGTTCCGGGGGCATCGGGGTCGGGTGTGTGTGCTGCTGGAGGCCGCCGGTATCCAGGCGCCGAAGTACGGCCCCCGCGCCCCGATCCGCTCGTTCGCCCGCTTCTGACCGCTCGAACCGGCCCGTCAGCGGCCCGCGCAGAGGCGACGCAAGGTCCGGCCGAGCCACCACGCGTACGCGTGCTGCACGGCCCGGACCGCCGGGCCCCCGGCGCGCGTGAACCAGCGGTCCGGGAGGCTGAACGCGCGTACCTCGAACCAGACCGCGCCGGCGTCGTCCCGGACGACCTCGAACGCCTCCTCGCCGCGCTCCGGGTGCCCGGACATCGTGCCGTAGCCGAAACCGGCCACGCTGAGTGAATCCGTACTCCAGATCACCTGGCACGGCCCCCAGAGGCGGGCCGGCCCGAGGCCCAGACCCACGGTCACCAGCACTCCCACGGTGGCCCTTGGCGCGTCGGTACGCATGCGCACGCCAGCGGCACGGTGCAGCCGCCAGCCCAGCACCGCGTCCGCGGCGGTGTCGAAGCAGCCGTCCGGCAGCCGATACCGGTGGCCCAGGTGGTGGTACCCGTCGGGCAGCGGCCCGTGCCGGGTCGACCCCACCTCCGGGTACGTCAGCTCGGCCACCGCGCCCCCACGACCTCGATCGGACACCAGCCAGGGTACGGGCGGGCCGCCCGTCGATGTTTGCGGCGGCTGTGGTGTGCTTCCCGGGTGAACGTCGAGGCGACCATTGTCCCGGCCGGGGTCGCGGACGCCGGCGAGATCCTGACCGTGCAGCGTGCCGCGTACCTGAGCGAGGCGCAGCACTACGGCGAGCCCTTCCTGCCGCCCTTGACCGAGACGCTGGCCGAGGTCGCGGCCGTGCTGGACGGCCCGGACATCGTGCTCGTCGCCCGCTCGGGGCACCGACTGGTCGGCTCGGTGCGCGCCCACCTGGTGGGCGACACCGCACACATCGGGCGCTTGTCGGTTGCCCCCGACCAGCAGGGGCGGGGCGTCGGGGCCCGGCTGCTCACCGCGATCGAGGAGGCCTGCGCCGGCCGGGCCGCTCGCTTCACCCTCTTCACCGGCGCGGACAGCGCCCGCAACCTCACGCTGTACGAGCGGCACGGCTACCGGATCGTGGCGCACCGCCCGGACCCGAATGGCACCCCGTTGGCCGTGCTGGAGAAAACGGCCGTCAGCTCCGCTCGTAGCGACGCCTGAATCCGGCGACATTTCGGAGTGCCGGGTGGATGGGCGGACAGCCGGCGGAGTCAGGCGGCTTCGCGCAGATCGGCCAGGGTGAGCGGGGTCTGCCGCCGCAGCAGCTCTTCCAGCTCCGCCACCGAGCCGACCTCGCCGAGCACGTTGCGGCCGCCACCGAACCGCTGCGGATATCGACGGGTCAGCCGGTAGCGGTAGCGGCCCCGGATCAGCTCGACGCTCACCCGCCACCGTCCGCAGCAGTCACAGACCCACTCGGCCATTCCGCGAAACTAGCTCTGACCTGCGGTTATTTGATTCGCCCAGGCAGGACGAGGGGCGCGCGGGCGGACACGCCACCGCCGCACCGGCGGTGATCTGCCTCACGACTGTCGGCGCCGTCTGATTGACTGGTCGCCGTGGACCTGCCGATCAACCCTCCGGTCGAGCCGATGCTGGCCAAGAGCGTCGCCAAGCTGCCCACCACGCCCGGTGTGACGTACGAGCCCAAGTGGGACGGGTTCCGGTGCATCGTGTTCCGCGACGGCGACGAGGTGGAGCTGGCCAGCCGGGGCGGTAAGTCGATGACCCGCTACTTCCCCGAGGTGGTCGAGCAGGCCCGCCGGCAACTGCCCGAGCGGTGCGCGGTCGACGGCGAGCTGATCGTGATCCGGCGGGACGGGCCGTCCGGCCAGCCGAGGCTGGATTTCGAGCTGCTGGCCCAGCGCATCCACCCGGCGGCGTCGCGGGTGAAGATGCTGGCCGAGACCACGCCCGCCGACTTCGTCGCCTTCGATCTGCTGGCCGTCGGTGACGAGGCGTTGCTCGACCAGCCGTACCCGCGCCGCCGGGAGCGGCTGGTCCAGGCGCTGGCCGACGTCCGCCCGCCGGTGCACGTCACCCAGGTCACCACCGACCCGGAGACCGCGCGCCGCTGGTTCGACGTCTTCGAGGGCGCGGGGCTGGACGGGCTGATCGTCAAGCCGGCCGACCTGCCGTACGAGCCGGGCAAGCGGTTGATGTTCAAGGTCAAGCACGCCCGCACCGCCGACGCGGTGGTGGCCGGCTTCCGCTGGCACAAGTCCGGCCCGGTGGTCGGCTCGCTGCTGCTCGGCCTGTACGACGACGAGGGCGTCCTGCACCACGTCGGGGTGAGCGCGTCGTTCAGCATGGCCCGCCGTGCCGAGTTGCTCGACGAGCTGGCTCCCTACCGGGACACCGGCGGCGAGCACCCGTGGGTGCACGGCGACCACGAACGCGGTCAGCGCATCCCGGGCGGGGTGAGCCGGTGGACCGGCACCAAAAACTTGGAGTGGGAGCCGCTGCGTCCGGAGCTGGTCGTCGAGGTGGGCTACGACGCGATGGAGGGCGACCGCTTCCGGCACACCGCCCAGTTCGTCCGGTGGCGACCCGACCGCGATCCCCGCTCCTGCCGCTACGACCAGCTGGACCGCCCGATCCGCTTCGACGTGGACCAGGTGCTGCGCGGCGATCCGACGGTCACCCTCGATCGGGCCGCCACCGGTCCGGCGTAGCCTGGCCGTCGACCCGACTCCGGAGGATCACGTGAGCCGCACCGCCGACCACCCTCGGATGGCACCCGGTCGCCGGGTCCGTCGCAGCCTCGTCGCCTTTGCCGTGGCGGCCCTGCTCACCACCGGCTGCACGCTGCCGGCGTTCGCGCCGCGTACCGAGGTGCAGGGTGAGGCGGCCCCGGCCGGCTCGTCGGCCACCTGGCGGCCCTGCCCGGAGGTGGCCGAGGATCTGGTGGGGCGGGGCGCACCGGACATGCGCTACGAGTGCGCGCGGATCGCCGTGCCTCGGGACTGGGGCACCGGCGGCGGCGCCACCGCCGGGCCGGGCGCCGGGCAGACCTTCGAGATCGCCCTGCTGCGGGCCCGGTCGACCCAGCAGCACGACCGCATCGGCTCGCTGGTGGTCAACCCCGGCGGCCCGGGAGGCTCCGGTGTGGACACGGCCGTCTATCTCTCGTTCGGCACCCAGTTCGGTGGGCTGCCCACCTCGGTCACCGAGCGCTTCGACATCGTCGGCTTCGACCCACGCGGCGTGTCCCGGTCCAGTCCGGTCAAGTGCATCTCCGACGCCGACCTGGACGCGAGCTTCGGCTACGACCCGGACCCGCAGAGCCAGGCGTCGTTCGACGGCTTCGCCGGGTTGAGTCAGCGGATCGGGCGTGGTTGCGGGGACCGCTACGGCGACCAGTTGCCTCTGTACGGCAGCGAGCAGGCCGCCCGGGACATGGACGCGGTCCGCGCCGCCGTCGGCGACGACAAGCTGACCTACCTGGGTTACTCCTACGGCACGCTGCTCGGCGCCATCTACGCCCAGCTCTACCCGCAGCGGGTACGCGCGTTGGTGCTCGACGGCGCCGTCGACCCTCAGCAGCGGTTGGTCGCCGGGTCGGAGAGTCAGGCCCGCGGATTCGAGCGCGCGTTCGACAACTTCACCCGCTGGTGCGCCGCCAACGCCGCGCGCTGCCCGATCGCCCCGGACGCCCGGGCCGCCGTGACCTCGGCGATCGAGAAGGCCAAGGTCTCCCCCGTGCGGGGCGACGACGGGCGGGAGGCCACGGCGGGCTGGGTCTTCTACGCCGTCATCTCGTCCCTGTACACGGAGTCCGGCTGGCAGGAGTTGGCGCGGGCCATCGACCGGCTGGCCGAGGGCGACCCGAAGGACGTGTTCCGGCTCGCCGACTCGTACGCCGGGCGGGAGAGCGACGGGCACTACTCGAACCTGTTCGACGCCAACCTCGCCATCAACTGCGCCGACGAGACCGAGAAGCCGAGCCGCGAGCAGATCCGCCAGTTGCAGTCGCAGTGGCGCGCGAAGTACCCGCTGTTCGGCCCGGCGCTCGCCGTCGGCATGCTGAGCTGCGTCGAGTGGCCGGGCGGCCGGGACGCGTACCCGACCGGCCGGGCGAACGGCGCGCCACCCGTCGTGGTGGTCGGCACGACCGGCGACCCGGCGACGCCGTACGAGCAGACCGGCCGTCTCGCCTCGATGCTGGGCGTGGGCCGGGTGCTGACGTGGGAGGGCGAGGGGCACACCGCCTACCCGCAGACCTCCTGCATCACCCGGGCCGTGGACGCCTACCTGCTCGACCTCACCGTGCCCGCCGAGGGGTTGCGCTGCCCGGCAAAGTGACGTTGTGCCAGGCTGACCGACATGAGCGACATGATCTTCCGGGAGGCGGTCCGCGCGGACCTGCCCGACGTCATCGCCCTGCTCGCCGACGACGTCCTGGGCAGGGCCCGTGACTTCACCCAGGTCGACGAGGCGTACGAACGGGCGTTCGCCGACATCACCGCCGACCCGCGCAACGTCCTGATCGTCGCCGAGCAGGACGGCGACGTGGTCGGGTGCCTCCAGATCACCTACATCCCGGGGCTGGGCCGGCATGGCGCCGAGCGCTCCCTGATCGAGGCGGTCCGGGTGCGCTCCGACCGGCGCGGCCAGGGGCTCGGCCGACAACTGATGGTCTGGGCCATCGACCAGGCCCGGCAGCGGGGCTGCGCCCTGGTCCAGCTCACCACCGACAAGTCCCGCACCGACGCGCACCGCTTCTACCTGAGCCTCGGCTTCACGGCCAGCCACGAAGGCATGAAGCTCCCACTCTGACCGCGCCTCGCCAGGCCAGGCCAGGCCAGGCCAGGCCGCGCCGGGCCGCGCCGGGCCGGGCCGGGCCGCGCCGCGCCGCGCCGCGCCGGGCCAGAGCCACCTCGTTCGGGTCCTTTGGAGCTGATGTCGTGAACGAATCACTGCCCCGATTCGTTCACGACATCAGCTCCAAAGGACCCGTGGGGCACACCCGCGGTCGCGACAACCCGAGGTCCGCCCCGCTACCGACCCGGCCCGCCCTCACCGCCCTCACCGCTCCACCGCTCACCGCTCCACCGCCCACCGGCCCGCCGCCCACCGCTCACCGACCCGCAGCGCACCGCCCACCGGCCCGCCGCCCACCGCTCACCGCTCACCGCTCACCGACCCGCAGCGCACCGCCCACCGGCCCGCCGCGCACCGGCCCGCCGCCCGCCGCGCACCGCCCGCCGGCCAACGCCCGCCGGCCACCAACACAGACGGCGGGCGCTGGTCAGCCGTCGACGAGGCGGCCGTCGCGCAGGACCAGGACCCGGTCGGCGAGGTCGATCAGGGCCGGGTCGTGCGTGGCGACCAGGGCCGTCATGCCCCGGGCATGCACCACCGCGCGGAGCAGGTCCATGATGGACCGCCCGGTCTCCGAGTCGAGCTGGCCGGTGGGCTCGTCGGCGATGAGCAGGTCCGGCTCGTTGGCGAGCGCCCGGGCCACGGCGACGCGCTGTTGCTGGCCGCCGGAGAGCTCGTACGGGCGCTGGGCCGCGTGCGCGCCCAGGCCCACCAGCTCCAGCAGCACCGCGACGCGTTCCTCCCGCTCGGCGGCCGGCACCTGCGCCAACCGCAACGGCACACCGACGTTCTCGGCGGCGGAGAGGATCGGCACCAGCCCGAAGGTCTGGAACACGAACCCGACCGTGCCCCGGCGCAGCCGCAGCAGCTCGGCCTCCCCGGCCGAGGTCACGTCGTGCCCGGCCACCACCACCTGGCCGCTGTCCGGCCGGTCCAGCCCGCCGACGAGGTTTAACAACGTCGTCTTGCCGGCGCCGGAGCGACCCCGGACGGCGACCAGCTCGCCGCGGTTGGCGGTGAACGAGACGTCCCGCACCGCGTGCACGGCGTGCTCACCACGGCCGAAGGTACGGCTCACCCCGCTGACCCGGACCACCTCGGCGGGCGGAACACCCGGTCCGCCGACAGTCGAGGCCGCTCCCGCGACCACCATGTCCTTGGCGTTCACGCCCGTGCCTCCCGCTCGTCCGAGACCCGGTCACCGGGCCGTACCTGCACATGGTCGGGCTCCAGATCGAGCCGGACCCGCTCCTTCAGCGACAGCGCGTCGACGAACGCGGCCGGTAGCTGCATCCGACCGTTGCGGTCCAGCACCGCGTACTCCTCGCTGACCAGCTCGGTGTTGCCGTCCGCGCCGACGCGCGCGGTCCGGCGTACCTCGGAGGCGGTCCGACCGTCGCGAATCGCGACGGTCCGACGGACCTGGGTGGCGACGGCATGGTCGTGGGTCACGACCACGATGGTCACGCCCAACTCGGCGTTGATGGTGCGCAGCGCGCCGAAGACCTCCGCACCGGTGGCCTCGTCCAGCTCACCGGTCGGCTCGTCGGCGAAGAGCACCTCGGGGTCGTTGGACACAGCCACGGCCACCGCCACCCGCTGCTGCTCGCCGCCGCTGAGCTGACCGGGCCGCCGCTCCGCGCCGTAGCCCACGCCGACCAGGTCGAGCAGTTCCCGGGCCCGCTCGCGGCGGGCCCGCCGGGAGAGCTTGCCCGCCAACTGCATCGGCAGTTCGACGTTCTCCAGTGCGCTGAGGTACGGGAGCAGGTTACGGCCGGTCTGCTGCCAGACGAACCCGACCAGCTGCCGTCGGTAGCTCAGCCGACGCTTCGCGGAGAGCGAGAGCAGGTCGTAGTCGGCCACCCGGGCGATGCCGGCGGTCGGCGTGTCGAGGCCGGAGAGGATGTTGAGCAGGGTCGACTTGCCCGATCCGGACGCGCCGACGATCGCCACCAGCTCGCCCCGGTCGATGACCAGGTCAAGCCCCTGGAGGGCGACGACCTCCACCCCCTCGGTCTTGAAGATGCGCACCAGTCCGTCACAGACGATGTGGCCGCGCAGGCGGTCCTGCCCGCCGGCCCGCTCGGCGGCCCGTTGCGCGGCCCGCTGCTGCAGGGAAGCCAGATCGGGCACCAGGGCACTCTGGGCGGTAGCGGTCATCTCAGCTCTCCTCTCCGAGCCGGAGCACCTCACCGAGGCGCAGCCGGCGGTTGTTCAGGGCCTCGACGGCGACCGCGAAGCCAAGGGCGATCGCGCCGAGCGCGACCACCGCGACGACCAGCCCGGGTTCGAACGCCACCCGGACCGGCACTCCGCCGGTGAACGCGGACAGGCCGAGCACCGGATTGAGCACCAGGGGGAGCACCGCGCCGACAAGCGCTCCGGTCAGCACCGACACCCCGACCAGCGGGGTCAGCTCGACGAGCAGCAGCCCTCGCCACTGCCCGCGGGACAGGCCCAGGGTGCGTAGCCGGGACAGCACCTGCCCCCGGGCCCGCGCTCCGGCCAGCACGGTGAACGCGATGGCCAGCAGGCCGAGGACCGTGCCGCCGGCGGCGCCGGCCACGAACCCGAAGGCCAGGACGCCGTTCGCGCCGCCGTCACCGAGCTGGTGTCGTACGCCCGCCCGGGTGTCGACGGTGACCCCGAGCGGCCGTTCCCGGCCGGTGACCGCTCCCTGCTGCTGGAAGCGCAGCTGACCCTGGTCACCGGCCTGCCGTAGCGCGTCCGGGTCGAGCCGGTCGCCGGCGACGAGCAGGCTGCTCGGCGCCGGTGTGGTGGCCCTCGGCGGCAGCGCCTGCCAGGGCAGGATCACGAACCGGCCGGTGCTCTCCGGAAGCAGGGGGAAGCCGTCCTGCGCGCCGGCCACCCGGAACTCGTACCGCTGGCCCTGCACCGCGACGAACGCCGAGTCCCGCAGCCCCGCCCGCGCCAGGTCGGCGGCGACGGCCGGCGACACGATCGCGGGCAGCGCCCCCGCTCCGGCGCGGGCGGTGCGCAGCGGCTCCGGCACCCGCACGTCCACCCCGGACTCGTCGGTCACCTTGGCCAGACCGGGGCCGTCGACGAGCAGCACGGTGGTCTGGCCGATCCGCGCGTCGGTGCCGAACTCGTCGGTCGCCAACCGCTGGTCCCGCTCGGTCAGCACCGGCGTGGCGGCCCGGACGCCGGGCAGACCGTCCAGCGCCTCGACCGTGTCCGGGGCGAAGCGTTCCCCCCGGATCAGCGCGTCGGCGGGAACGACCTGTTCGGCGGCCCGGCCCCGGCTCGCGTCGACGCCGGCGGCGACGACCGCGCAGAAGGCCGCCGTGCCGATCGCCAGCACCACGACGACCAGCGGCGCGGCGACCGTCGAGCGACCGGCCCGCGCGGTGCCGAGGAAGGTCACGCTGCCGCGGGTCCGCGCGGCGAGCCGGCTCACGAGCAGCAACGGCCACGGGTACGCCCGCAGCGCGAGCACCGCCGCGGCGACCGCGAGCAGCACCGGTACCGAGACGAGCAGCGGGTCGACCTCGCCGAGGGTGAGTCCGCGCCGGCGCAGCAGCACGGCGCCGAGCACGGCCAGCAGCAGGAGGAAGACCTCGACGGTCAGCCGACGGGTCGACGGACGTATCCGGATCAGGTCGCGGCGGGTCGCGCCGACGCCCTGCACCGCCAGCGTCGCCAGCGGTAGCGCGAGGGTGACCAGTACGGTCGCCGCGGCGGCGTACGGCGCGGTCGGGTCGGGCGTACCAGGGAACAGGGTGCCCAGCCACCAGCCCAGCGCCGCCGCGACCGGCACCACCAGCAGTGACTCGGCGAGGCTGCGGCGCGCGCCGGCGGTGGCCGCGCCGCCACGTGCCCGGATGAGCGCGAACTCCGAGCGGCGTCGGCGGGTGGACAGGGTCGCCGCGAGCACGATCAGCCCGGCCAGGGTGGCCAGGACGCCCGCCCCGACCACGGCGAGCAGGGTCCGAGCGGAGTTCACCTGGGCGGCGAACGCGCGCAGCGGGATGTCGACGGCCTGGGTCAGCGTGAGACCGGGCGGAACGTGGCGCTGCACCTGTTGCAGGCTGTCGATCGTCTGGTCGAGCTGGCGCGCGTCGATCCGGTCCACGCCGAGCCGGTAACGCCACTGCGTGCGTACCGGCCAGCCGCTCGCGGCCAGCTTGTCGAGGACCACCGGTGCGACCACGGCGACGCCGATGAAGGGCTCGCCGTCGCCCTCCGGTTCGATGACCTGTAGCACCTGCGGCAACCCACCCCAGGCGCCGTCCGCGCGGTCGACGGGTCGGAACAGCCCGACCACCACCATGGGTGTCGGTTTGACGGCGGCGTCGCCCGGCTGAGCCCGGTCGAGCCGGCTACCGACCCGCAGGTTCAGCTTGCGCGCCACGTCGGCGTCGAGGGCCAGCTCGATGGGCCGGCCGACGACGAAGGTCTCGTTCGGCCAGGCGCCCTGGACGAGCGTGCTCTCCTCCTGGACGCCGGGCATGGCGCGCAGACCGAGGTGGACCAGCAGATTCCGGGCCTTCAGATCGGGACCGACCACCCGGTTCGGCGTGGTGTCCACGCTGAACCAGCGCTCGGTGACGGCGGAGCGGATCCGCGGTGGCATCTCCTCGACCAGGCTGTCGAACTGCTCCCGAGCGCCGGGCATGACCGGCGCCGCGGCGGTGTCGACCTCCCCGGTGGAGTAGTTGAGATCCCGGCGGTCCGCCGGCTCACTGTTGAGCTGTGCCCGCAGGCCCTCCTCGCCGAGCCGGTTGACCAGTCGGGGCACCCCGCTGACCAGCAGGGTGACCACCAGGGTCAGCACCGCCAGAAGTAGGAACTGCCCGCCGTACGCCCGGACCCGGCGGGCGGCCGCGCCGACGCTCATCGTTCTCCCCCGATTCGCAGCTGCACCGCCGCCACCCGCTGCCGGATGCCGGTGGCGATGAACGCGCTGAAGGCGAGCGCCGCCAGCAGCAGGCCGACCGCGGTCACGCCGATGGGCACCCACGGCAGCGCGAACGCCGCCGGAGGTACCGGCCGGCCGGCGGCCGGAGTGAGAATGACCAGCGGAGCCATGGTGGCCCCGACCACGGCACCGAGCAGCAGCCCGACGCCGACGCCGATGCCGGCCAGGAAGGTCTGCTCGGCCAGCAACGCCCGGGCCAGCAGCCGGGGCGTCGCGCCGAGGGTGTTCAGCACGGCGAACTCGCTCACCCGACGTCGTGCGGTGGCCCACACGTCGACCATGAGGCCGACCAGGGCGAGCAGGACCGCGCCGAGCGCGGCGGCGAGCATCCCGGTGCGCGACCCCCGCCAGTACGGGTCGTCGGCGGCGGCCTCGATCTCGGCACGCCGGTCGAGGACGGTGACGCCGGCCAGGTCACCGGCGGCGCGGGTGGCGGCGGCCGGGTCGTCGGCGCCGATCCACCACTCGGGTACGCCCCGGATGGTCCCGCCGGCGCGGATCAGCGCGTCGACCGCCGTGGGCAGGTCGAGCAGGATGCCCTCGCCGGTGGTGGTCGGTACGGAGTCCAGCTCACCGATCAGCCGGGCCGGTACGGACGCGCCGGAGAGGGCCAGGGTGAGGGTGTCACCGGTGTGCAGGCTCAGCGCGTCGCGTACCGCCGGCGTCATCAGGACCGGAACGGGTGTGATCTGCCCGGCGGGCACGATGGCGAACCGGGTGGGCGGCTGGTACGCGTACTGCCCACCGGGGATCACCTGCACCGGGAAGCTGGCGGCCACACCCCGCTCGTTCGACTGCGCCGGGCTGGCCGGCTGACCGCCGGCCGTGGTGGTCCAACCCCCGGTCACCTGGGCGGGCCGCTTGGCGCCGTCCGCGCCGATCAGCGTCAGCCCGTCCACCTGGAGCCGGTACGCGTTCCCGGCCGCCGCCCCGCCGTCGGCCTCGAAGCCGGCGAGTCGCAGTCGCGCGTCCCCCACGTCGGGTAGTCGCACGGTGAACGACGCGGGCCGCCCATCGCTGGTGGCGCTGACCGCCGGCAGCCGGAAGGCCGAGCCGTCGCTGCTGGTGACCAGCAACGCCACGGCGACCTCCAGCGGGCGGACGGCCTGCTCGACGGGGGTGCGGGCGGTACCGGTGATCGCCCGGGTGCCGGCGGGCAGTTCGATACCGGTGGGCGCGCCCCGGGCCGCGACCATCCGCTGGTACTGCGTCGACACCGGATCGTCGCTCAGCCGGTCGGCGAGCCGGACGACGCCCTCCGCACCGGCGGAGTCGAAGCCGATCACGGTGACGGGCAGGTCCCCGCGGCCGACCCGCACCTCGTCGCGCCACACCGGTAGCGCCCGGCGCACGCCCGGCATCGCGGCGAGCTCGCCGGCCCGGGTCACCGGGGCGACGCCGCCGCGCTCGGTCACCCGCAGGTCCGCGCCGACCGTGTGGCCGGCCTGCTCGACCTGGGACCGTTCCCCGGTGCTGACCAGGGACCAGGCGAGCGTGCTGCCGCCGACGGCGAGGGCGAGCAGCAGCACCGGCCCGGCGTGCGGACGGCGGCCGGCCTGCCACATGCCGAGCATGGTGGCGGTCCACGGTCGCCGGTCGACGAACCGCTCGGCGAACCGGGTGAGCGGCGGGAGCACCCGCAGCGCCAGCACGGCCCCGGCCAGCACTCCCAGCGTCGGGGCGGCGACCAGCAGCGGGTCCAGTCCGAGTCGGCCGTTCGAGCCGGCGAGCGGTGAGGCGTACCGGCGGAGCTGCACCCAGGCGAGCACGGCGAGGGCGACGAGCACCAGATCGACGCTCGCGCGCTGGATGCTCGCCGACCGGTTCGGCCGGGACCGGGCGGCCATGTCGGCGACGTACGTGCCGGAGCCCCGCAGCGTGGGCGCGACCATGGCGACCAGGCAGCCGGCCGCCGTCGCGGCGGCCGCGGCCCAGATCAGGGTGGTGTTACCGCCGGCGGTGGACAGTTCCGCCGCGCCGCCGGGCCGGACGAACCGTAGTGCCTCTGCGGCGATCACCGGCCCGAGCAGGGCGGCCGGCGCCACCACCAGGGTCGCCTCCCGGGCGGCGAGGCCGGCCAGTTGGCGGCGGGCGGCGCCCCGGGCGCGCAGCAGCGCGGTCTGCGCCCGACGGTCCTCGTGCAGGAGCGCGGCGACCAGCACCAACGCGTAGCCGCCGAGCACCAGGATGAGCAGCAGCGGGGTGGCCAGCGCGGAGCGGCCCACCAGGTCGGCCCGGGCGATCCGGTCCAGCAGTTGGTCGATCTTCGTCGAGGCCTGCCCCGAGGAGCCGAGCTCGGCGGCCTCGGGCACCGCGACGGCGGCTGCGCTCACCGCGGCCCGTACGGCGGGCAGGTCGGCCGCGTCGACGCCGCCGAGGTCCGGTTCGGCCAGCCAGGACGCCGTCACCGAGCCCGGAAAGAGGGCCGTGAAGTCGGCCGGGTCCAGCGCGAACGGCCCGTAGGAGGTGCCCGACCCGACGCTGCCCGTACCCACGCCGGGAGCCAGCAGCCAGTACGCCCCGGTCGGGTCGCGGGGCCGCCACGTGCCGGCGAGCACCACCGCGCTGGCCTTCTCGGTGGCGCGGTCCCGCAGCGGGATCCGCTCGCCGACGGTCAGGCCGAGCGCCGTGGCGACCCGCTCCGGCAGGCTCACCTGGGTCGGCGTCGTTCCGGGGCGGGGCCAGGCTCCGTTTGTCAGCTCGGCGTGCGCGGTCAGGCCATCGAGGGCGGCCAGGTTGGCGAAGATGGGTTCGGTGCCTTTGCGCGGCACCGAGCCGAGATCGCCGGTCAGTTCCCGGCCGGTGCCGTACCGCGCCGTGGAGACGGTGACCGGGACCGCGGCGAGCCCGTCGGCGAACTGCGCCCGCGCCGCAGCGTCACGCTTGGCGAACTCGGCGGCGTCGCGGCCACCGGACCCGGTGACCAACAGGCCGCGTTCCTCGACCGGCGACGCCGCGACCAGCGCGCGCTGTCCGGCGTCCACCGCGCGCCGGTTGTAGTCCGACAGACCGGTGACCAACGCTACGGCGACCAGGGCGGCGAGCACCGCGGCAATCAGCAGTCCCCGTGCCTCGCGGGCCCGCCTCCACACCAGCTTCATCCGACGCCTCCCCTGGCCCTGGCGGGCCGACGACCTTCAAGACAGGTCACCTACGGGGAAAGGTTCGCGCCCGTTACATGATCGTTATTACGGGTGCGGCCGACGGCGTCACGCGCCGCGTCGGGCCGCCCGTACGGCGAAGGCGATCGCGCCCACGACGAGCAGCGCGCCGATGAGCTGGAGGCCCGGCGAGTCGTCGGCCCCTCCGTACACGACGGCGGCGACGCCGAGGGCGACGGCCGCGATGGCGACGACGTACCTCATGTGGTCTCCTCCTCGACCCATTCGAGCAGGTCTCCGGGCTGGCATTCGAGCACCCGGCACATCGCTTCGAGGGTGCTGAAGCGGACGGCCTTGGCGCGGCCGTTCTTGAGCACCGCCACGTTCGCCGGGGTGAGCCCGACGCGCTCGGCGAACTCGCCGACGCTCATCTTGCGCTTGGCCAACTCGACGTCGATCCGGACGACGATGGGCATCAGATCACCGCCTCCATGTCGGTCCGCAGCGTGGTGGCCTGCCGCAGCAGGGCACGCATGACCACCATGAGCAGCCCCAGCACGGTGACACCCACCGTCAGCAGGAACAGCAGGAGCGGCAGCCCGGGGTCGTTCGCGTTGAACCCCACGTAGAGGAAGACGCCCACCAGCACCACCCAGGCGGCGGCGATGGCCCAGACGATGGCGTCCACCCACTTCAGCGACGCCTCGGTGAAGATGCGGTCGTTCTTGACCAGGCTGAGCAGCTGCCACGTCGCGACGATCACCACCTGGACGCAGAGCACCCAGAAGACCGTCACGATCGTCGCCGGCCAGCGGAGGTACGCATCCTCCGGCGACTCCTGCGCCATGTGCGCGAACTGCCCCGGCAGCGACAGGGTCTGGAAGAGGACCAGGATCCCGAACAGCACCACGAGGAACACTCGGAGAGCGGACACCGCTCGACGTTCAACAAACATGCATCGAGTCTCGCTCGTTACCTATCGAAAGTCAATCGGTACGGGCGATCGGCGTCGTGTCGGGCAGCGCGGGTCACTTCGGGGTGAGGAGACAGAACTCGTTGCCCTCCGGATCGGCGAAGACCTTCCACGGGATGGTGCTGTCACCCAGATCGACGTCGGTGGCGCCGAGGGCGCGCAGTCGCGCTGCCTCGGCCTCCAGGTCGTCATCCGGGTACGGGCGCACGTCGAGATGGACGCGGTTCCACCCGGTCTTCACGTCGGGCGTACGCAGGAACTGCAGGTACGGGCCCACGCCCCGGGACGAGCGCAGGACCGCGCTGTCGTCGCCCACCCGGTGCACGGTCCAGTCCGTCGCCTCGCCCCAGAAACGGGCCATGGCCCTCGGGTCGGCGCAGTCGACCACCACCGAGGCGATCGGGCCGGTGTCCTGGTCCGGGTCGTGCCAGTCCAGCACGCAGAACTCGTTGCCCTCCGGGTCGGCCAGGACGGTCCACGGCAGGTCCCCCTGGCCCACGTCGGCGGGCGTCGCGCCAAGATCCCGAAGGCGCGCGACGACCTCGGCCTTGTGCGCCGCCGAGGTGGTGGCCAGGTCGACGTGTACGCGGTTCTTGACGGTCTTGGGCTCGTCGGTCACGACGACGTCGATGCAGACGGCGACCGGATCGGGATAGACGAAGCCCTTCGGTTCGAGGTTGACCACGCCGGGCCCCTCCCTGGACATCTCCCAGCCGAGCACCTCGGCCCAGAACGCGCCGAGCGCCGCCTCGTCCCGAGCCTTCATGTTGATCTGCACAAGTCGCGTTGCCATGGCGGCGATGCTATCGATGATCGCCCGCGCTACGCGGTCCTGTTCAGGTAGGCCGTCGCCAACTGGCGCAGGCGCGTCCGGTCGAAGCTGTCCCCGTGACCGGGGTGAACGACGGCCACGTCGAGGTCGGCAAGGAACTCCATGCTCCGCCGGTAGGCCGCCACGTCGGAGTTCGGCAGGTTGTCGATCAACGCGCCCTCGTAGACGACGTCGCCGGAGTAGAGGGTGCCGGTGCGCTCCTCCAACAGGGCGATGCTGCCCGGCGTGTGACCGGGGAGGTGCAGCACCGTCAACTCTCGCCCACCCAGGTCGACCCGGTCACCGTCGTCGAGCACACGGCTCAGGGCCAGGGGTTCGATACGGTAGGCCGTCGGGTCGTAGCCCGGGTCCGGCAGGACGTCGATCAGGAGGTCCGGGACCGGCTCACCCGCCGCGTCGATGCCGAGTTTGTCGTAGAGCTCCGCGCCGTACAGGCTCGCCGGCACACCCACCGCCAGCACCTCCGCCTCGGCGGAATGGGCCGCCCGGTCGGCGAACTCGGACGCCCCACCGACGTGGTCGAGGTGCGCGTGGGTGAGCAGGACCAGCGGGTCGCGCGCGAACATGCCCGGAACCGCCGGTCGCAGGGCGACGACGCCGAGCCCCGCGTCGATCACGATGTCGCGGTCGGTGCCGCGCAACCACCAGAGGTTCGCCGACAGGAGTTCGTTGACGTGTGGCTCCGCGACGCGGATGACGCCCGGGCCCACCTCGACCTGCGTGAACCAGTCGACCATGGGCGTCAGTCTGCCAGCGGTGCCGGTTCCACGCCGTCCCGGTTGGAGGACCGCACCGGTCACGCGCCGGAGGCCCGACCCGGGTTGTTCATCTGGCGACGGAACGCGAGGTACGCGGTCAGATTCGCCAGCAGCATCACCACGCCGATCGCCGAGGCCAGGAGCCCGACGTCGAGGCTCGGCAGCGCCACGAAGGTCAGTGCGGCGAGCACGATGGCGAAGATGTTGAGAAAAGTGAAGGCCAGCACCAGTTCGTTGAGCAGGCGCGACCGCCGGTCCTGGAGGCGACCGACAAGTTGCTGGTGGAGCGTGCGGACGAAGTCGAGCCGCTCGTCGAGCGTGGTGAGCACGAGCCGGAACTTCCACTGCTGTTCCAGCGCGTTCCACACGGTGCCGCCGGCCGCGTCGAGGTGCGCCTCGACCGACGAATAGCCGAGCCGGAAGAGGCGGATCCGGTGATAGCCACTGAGAATGCGCTTGGCCTGGTCTTCGAGAGCAGTCATCGACAGACCGCCACGCCCCGGGTCGATCTGGGACAACTCCGCCGAGAGCACCGCGTCGTAGCGCAGGGCCGCAGCCCAGCAGACGTGGTGCACCCCGGTCAGCCGCGCCAACAGCAGAGCCGGGCGCGAACCGAAGTCACTGACCACCGCCGTGGTGTGCGTGCCGACCCGCAACACGCCATCGGACATGCCGTCGGGTGTGCAGTCCACACCGTCCGGGGTGAACCGCTGGGCGATGTCCCGTCGGCGCGCCGGATCGCAGTCCGGGTCCACCCGTACGGCGAAGGTGGTGTTGGCCCAGAGGACGAACACCTCGTCCGCGCCGTCCGGCGTCGGCAGGACAGCACGCAGGAGCCGCGTCGCCGCGGGCACCATCCGCTGCACCGGCGGGGCCACCTCGGCAACCACGTCGCCGGCGCCACCGACGATGCCGTCCGGGAGTTCGTACGTCACGCACAGCAGGCCACAGTCGACGTTCCACAGGCTGATCCGGGCCGAGACCACCTGCCACGCACCGGATTCGGTGGTGGGCATCAGCGCGGGATCGATCTCCTGCCCGGCGGCTCGCAGGATCTCCGCGCCACCGCGGATCTCCATCGTCGGCCGCGGCATGCTGCCGAGCAGCTCGTCGAGGAGCCGCTGACCGTAGGGCTGCAACGCCAGTTCGTCGAGGCCGTCGGTGACGCTCCACCCCGCGGGTACGTCACCCTCGGCGCCGGTCGGCGCGGAGAGCTGACACGGGAAGTAGGCGAGCACCCGTACCGACCTGACGTCCTTGAGCATCAGCCACCTCTCCCCCGACCAGACCTCGCAGGGTATCGACAATGTCAACTGGCTCGTCCGACGCGGGCACGCTCGGTGGCGTCGCTCGTCGGGTCGAGGTAGCGCAGCTGGTCGGAGCCGACGGTGGAGTAAGTCGCAGTCGCGAGTAGGCGTCGTGCGGGATCACAATGTCCGGTGTGGTCCCGCACGGCCTATGTCCGCCGGTGGAACTGGTTGCGGCGCGGGAGTTGGTCGGGGTCGAGCCAGGCCGGCGGCACGAACTCGGGGCGACCGTCGTCGCCCAGCCGCACGAGCCAGTCGGCCTGATGGACATGCCGGTGATGGTGGCCGCAGAGCAGGACGGCGTTGTCGAGGCTGGTCGGGCCGCCGTCGGCCCAGTGCCGGATGTGGTGGGCGGCGCACCAGCGCGGCGGCCGGTCGCAGCCCGGGAAGGCGCATCCGCCGTCGCGCAGCACAAGAGCCCGGCGCAGTGGCCCGGTGACAAGCCGGCGTTGCCGGCCGACATCGAGGACCTGGCCGTTGCCGCCGAGCACGGCCGGCAGAACGGCGGCATCGCAGGCGAGTCGGCGCACTGTGTCGGGAGTGAGCCGCAGGCCGACGTCGAGCGTGCCCGCGCCCAACTGCCGGGTCAGCCCGTCGTAGCTGGTGGTGACGACGAGCTGCGCGGGGTCGCCACCGGTCTCGGGCAGGTTGCCGGTGCGCAGCGCGAGCCGACACACGTCCGCCAGGGCGTCATGGCGGCGCTGGCCGGCGCAACGGTTGTCGTCCGGTCCGGAGGGCGCGCTGAGCGGATCGATGGCGGCGCGGAGCAGCGCGGCCGTCTCGGCGTCGAGGATGCCGCTGAGCCGAAGCCGCCCACCGGTCTGCTCGGAGACGGTGACATGCCGGTCGCGGGTCGCCCGGGCGGCCTCGGCGGCCAGGGCTGCCGCGTCGGCGGCGTCGGCAAGGTCGGGGGCGACGTGATCGAGGATCCGGGTGCCCATCCGACGCAGCAGCATCGGGTCGAACTGCCCCGCCCACTCGACGAGCACGCCGACGGCCTTGTCGGCCACCTCCGCACCCGCCACGGCCGACACCGTGGCAACCGTGTCGGCGATGACCCGGGCCTGCTCCACGCTGACCGTGCCGTCCGCCAGCGCCTCGCGCACACCGGATGGCGCGACGTCGACCGGGGCCGCGAGGGCGACCAGCCGACGCGCGGCGGCGACGTCGAGGCGCAGCCGCCCACGCAGCCACACCGCCGTCGACGACGCGCCCTGCGCGACCGCCGTGCCCCGACCGTCCAACTCGCGGATCGCCGCCAACTGCACCGCCGCCAGCCGTTGCTGCAACCGGTGCGTGGCATCGAGCGCCGCGATCAGATCGTGCTCGCTGAGGGCCCAGGCCCGAGCGTCGGCGCACGCTGCCACCGCCCGATCCGCCCGCGCCAACTCATCGATCACAGACAAACATTAGAACAGGTGTACGACAAGAACCGTCGGCGCCGAATCACCCGACTGGTCAGGGCATCAGCCGGTAGCCGCCTCCCGGAGAAACGGATCTAGGGGGTGCGCTTGGCGCGGCTGGGCTGCACGCGCTTGGGTTCGCCGGGCATCTTGGGGTGGTCCGGCGGGTACGGCAGGTCGCCCTGGCCTGCGGCGGCGTCGCGGTCGGCCCAGTCAAGCAGGGGTGTGATGTCCCACGGGGTGTCGTCGATGCCGGCGTGCGGGTCGCCGCGCTCGGCCAGTCGGGCCGGCACGGTACGCAGGTCGAAGTCGTCCGGGTCGACGTCGGGCAGCTCGTCCCAGGTCACCGGCGTGGAGACGGTGGCCCGGGCGTTGGCGCGCAGCGAGTACGCGCAGGCGATCGTGCGGTCGCGGGCCATCTGGTTGTAGTCGACGAAGACCCGGCTGCCGCGCTCCTCCTTCCACCAGGCCGTGGTCACAAGGTCGGGGTTGCGGCGTTCGACCTCCCGGGCCAGGGCGATGGTGGCGCGACGCACCTCGGTGAACGTCCAGCGGGGTTGGATGCGCAGGTAGACGTGCACGCCGCGCCCGCCGGAGGTCTTCGGCCAGCCGGTCGCGCCCAGCTCGTCGAGGAGCGCGCGCACCTCGGCGGCGGCCCGGGCCGCGTCGGCGAAGTCGGTGCCGGGCTGCGGGTCGAGGTCGATGCGCAGCTCGTCGGGGCGGTCCACGTCGGCGGCGCGTACCGGCCAGGGGTGGAACACGATCGTGCCCATCTGCGCCGCCCAGGCCACGTGCGCCAGGTCGGCCGGGCACAGCTCGGATGCGGCGCGACCGCTCGGGAAGGTGATCTCGGCGGTGGTGATCCAGGGCGGCACGCCCCTCGTGGGCACCCGCTTCTGGAAGAACGCCTCACCCTCGACGCCCTCGGGAAAGCGTTGCAGCGTGGTGGGCCGGTCCCGCAGGGCGCGCATGATCCCGTCACCGACGGCCAGGTAGTAGTGGAAGACGTCCGCCTTGGTGAAACCCCGCTGCGGGAAGATCACCCGGTCCGGGCTGCTGAGTCGTACGGTGTGCCCGGCCACCTCGACCTCGGCGACTGCCTTGGTGCCACCCATCCCGCGACCTTATGCCACGCCCCCGACGTTCGACGTACCGTTGACGGGTGAGTCTTGACGACAACAACCTGCCCAGGACCGAGGACGAGTGGCGTGTCCGCCTGAGCCCGGAGGAGTTCCACGTCCTGCGGGAGCACGGGACCGAACGCCCGTGGACCGGCGAGTACGTGGACACCAAGACGCCGGGCGTCTACCACTGCCGGGCCTGCGGTCTGGAACTCTTCTCCAGCGACACGAAGTTCGACTCGCACTGCGGGTGGCCGAGCTTCGACGACGCCATCCCCGGCCGGGTCAAGGAGATCGAGGACCGCAGCCTCGGCATGGCCCGTACGGAGATCCGCTGCGCCCGCTGCGACAGCCACCTCGGGCACGTGTTCCACGGCGAGGGTTTCACCCCGAAGGACACCCGGCACTGCGTCAACTCGATCTCGGTCCGCCTGGAGCCCCGCTGACCTGATCGTCGTACCCGCTGAGCAGTTCGACCTCGGCGGACCGGGACTGTTCGATCCGCCGGGCCAGGTCGCGGACCCGCTCGTCGCGGCCGACGCCGACCTGGGCCCGGGCCAGGTCGGCGGCGGCCCGCTGGTGGTCGGCGAGGACCTCGCGTAGCACCCGGTCGACGTCGGCGTCCGACGCGGTCCGCAGCCGGTCGAGCGCGGCGTCGTCGCCGTGTCCGGCGTGGTCGTGCCCGCCGGCGGCGCCGACGCCCGGTCCGCTCGTCGGCAGCCAACCCCGCATGGTCGACAGCTCGTCGGCCTCGGTCACCTCGATGGCGGCGGCCAGGGTGCGCAGGGCGTCGTCGCGGAGCCGGTCCCGGGCGAGCCGGACGATCTGGAGGGTGCGCTCGCTGTGCCCGGCCATCGTGCTCAGGAACACCACGTCGATGCCGCTCAGCTCGGCGGCGGCCGGTGCGGAGTCGGCCACCACCGGGGACGCGGGAACCGGTGGGCGGGTGGACGGTCCGGCGCAGCCGGCGAGCAGGGACGCGGCGACCAACCACGCCAGGTGGGATGCGCGGGGCATGCCGGGGCTCCGATCGGGTGGGGGTGGCGACGCGGGTGCGGCCGGGGCCGCACCCGCGCGGTCAGACCTGTTGCCAGAGCGCCGGTACGTTCGGCGGCTCCCAGCCGGAGATCGCCGTGTGGGCCTGCCGGCAGCGGTACGTCAGGCCGCCGTAGGTGACCTGGTCGCCGACCTGGTACGCCCGGCCAGCCGTCCAACTGCCACCCGCCGGGGGCGGGGTCGTCGGCGCGGCGGTCGGGCTGGTGGTCGGTCGCGGCGTGGGTGAGGTGGTCGGCGCGGGGGTGGGAGTCGACCCGCCGCCGCCGATCTGCACGTCGATGCAGGAGTAGAAGGCGTTCGCGGTGTCGGAGATGTTCCACACGGCGAGGATCTTCTGCCGCCCGGAGAAACCGCCCAGGTTGACGGTGTGCGAGACCGTCGCGCCGGGCTGCTGCCCGTTGCCGTTGACCACGCCGACGCGGGTGTTGCCGATCCAGTACTCCCAGTTGCTGGTGGCGTGCCGGGCGGTGTTGACCCAGGTGAAGGTCAGCGAGCTACCGACCGACGTGGCCGGCCAGCCCCGGCTGTCGTCGTTGAGGACGGCGAACTGGGTGATGCCGGCGTTGCAGCTCTTGAGGCCCTTGGGCCCTTCGACGCTCTGCGGCTCGTACTTGATCTGCCCGCAGTCGGGCACCTTGCCCTGCGCGCAGAGCGCCTGCCGGCTCGGCGGAGCGGAGACGTAGCCGTGCGCCTGGGCGGGCGCGGCGACGGTGAGGGTGGCGGCGACAGCGCCCGCCGCCACCAGCGGGACGGTGATTCTTCGACGCATGGGGGCAGCTCCTTCTGCGGGTCCGGTGAGGTGCCCCCAAGGTAATTTAAACTTTATTAACAGTAAAGAGCCTCATCGATAAATACATCGATGGTGACGAGTTGACCTCTCACAGTCGCAGCAGGCTGCCGCTGTCGTCCACGCCGTCGGCGGTTTCGTCGTCGAGCCAGACGCCACCGGTGGCGAGGTAGCGGAAGCGGTACTCCCCCGGGCCGAGCCGCACGGTCACCGTCCGGGTGCCGTCGCGGCGGGCCACCAATTCGTGCCGACCGGGCTCCCAGTCGTTGAACGAGCCCACGACGCTCACCGGACCGGGCGGCGCGTCCCGGGGAAGGCAGAAGGTCACCCGGGTCTGGCTGCCGAAGAGCTTGTTGCGTTTGATCATGGCGATCCTCCGGGGGTCACGGCGGTTCACCTGGCCTAACGCACGACACGCCGACGCCGACACGCCGCCCGGCCGGGCCGACTGGCGGTAATTCGCCCGCCGCCGCCCAGCCTGGGGCACCCTGGGATCACATGTCCTGATACGGGGGGTTCCTGTGGCAACCTGCGAGGTCTGCGGCAACGACTACTGGATGGCGTTCGAGGTGCACACCGTCAGCGGCGACGTGCACACCTTCGACTCCTTCGAGTGCGCGATCCACCGCATGGCGCCCATCTGCGAGCATTGTCAGGTCAAGATCGTCGGCCACGGCGTCGAGGTGAACGGCCGGTTCTTCTGCTGCGGGCACTGCGCCCGGGCGGTCGAGGGCGCCGAGGGCGCCGAGATCCGCGACGCCGTCGGCGCGCGTCCCGCCTGACCACCCCGGCGCGTACGACCTCCGGACCGTCCGCCCTACCATCGGTGGGTGCACCCGCAGACCACTGAGATCCGGACCGCCCTTTTCGCCGAGTTGGACGCCCGCACCTTTCATGACCTGCTCAAGCTGCGCATCGACGTGTTCGTGGTGGAGCAGAACTGCCCGTACCCCGAACTCGACGGGCGGGACGTGGAGCCGGGCACCCGACACCTCTGGTCGACCGACGACGGCGCTCTGATGGCGTACCTGCGGATTCTGACCGACCCGGACGGCCTCGCCCGGATCGGCCGGGTGGTGGCGGCCCCGGCGGCCCGCGGTGGCGGGCACGCCGGCCGGCTGATGGCGGCGGCACTGGACCTCATCGGCGACCGGCCATGCGTGCTGGAGGCCCAGTCGCACCTGGTCGCGTTCTACGCCCGACACGGCTTCACGGTCAGCGGCCCCGAGTACGTCGAGGACGGCATCCCGCACACCCCGATGCGCCGAGACGCGCAACCGGCTGCCATTGACGTCTGACGATCAACCTGGCATCGTGCCGGATAGAGCCATCGCGGGAGCCAGCGAGTAGGCACGGGAGCGGGCAACTCCCGGCAGTCCGGGTGTCGTCGTCCGACCTCATCCCCCCGGGGGCTCCATGTCCACAATCGCCCGAACACCACGCGTGCTCCGGCCGCTCGCCGTCGCGGCAGCCGCCACGCTCCTGTTGACCACGGCGCTGAGCGTCTCGCTGGTCCCCTCCGCCTCCGCTCACGGCTCGGTCGTCGACCCACCTTCGCGCAGCTACAGCTGCTGGCAGCGCTGGGGCGGTGACTTCCAGAACCCGCGCATGGCCACCGAGGACCCGATGTGCTGGCAGGCCTGGCAGGCCGACCCGCAGGCCATGTGGAACTGGAACGGCCTGTTCCGGGAGGGCGTGGCCGGCAACCACCAGGGCGCCATCCCCAACGGTCAGCTGTGCAGCGGCGGACGCACCCAGAACGGCCGCTACAACGCCATGGACACCGTCGGCGCCTGGAAGACCACGTCGGTGGCGAACAGCTTCCGGCTGCGCTTCTTCGACCAGGCCAGCCACGGCGCCGACTACATCCGGGTGTACGTGACGAAGCAGGGCTTCAACTCGACCACCCAGCCGCTGGGCTGGAGCGACCTCGAGTTGGCCGGCCAGATCGGCAACACCCCGGCGTCGCAGTGGACCAGGGAGGCCGATGGCGTCTCCATCCAGATCCCGGTCAACGCGACGGGACGGACCGGCCGGCACATCGTCTACACCGTCTGGCAGGCCAGTCACCTGGACCAGTCGTACTACCTGTGCAGTGACGTGGACTTCGGTGGCGGCTCGACCCCGCCGCCCACCACCCCGCCGCCGACGACGCCGCCCCCCACCACGCCGCCGCCCACCACTCCCCCGCCGACGACGCCGCCGCCGACGACTCCCCCGCCGACGACTCCCCCGCCGAGCACCCCGCCGCCGGCCGGCGCCTGCACGGCGACGTACCAGATCACCGGGCAGTGGTCCGGAGGCTTCCAGGCCGAGGTTAAGGTCACCGCCGGGGGCTCACCCACCAAGGGCTGGTCGGTGAGCTGGAACTACAACAACGGCCAGCAGGTCGCCTCGTCGTGGAGCGCCACCGTCACCACCAACGGCACCCTGGTCACCGCGCGCAACGTCAACTACAACGGCACGCTGGCTGCCGGGGCGAGTACGACATTCGGTCTGCTCGGCTCGTGGAACGGCAGCAACCCGGTTCCGCTGGTCTCCTGCACGGTGACCAGTTGATCCCCGTCCGGTGCCGCACCCGGGCGGGGGCGCGGCGCCGGACGGCGGAAATGCGGTGGTGCCCGGCGATCCGTCCGGGCACCATCCCCGCATGATCGACATCTTGGTGCTCATGCCCGACGACTGGCCCACGTGGCGGAAGCTGCGGCTGGCCGCCCTCGCCGAGGCACCGGAAGCGTTCGGCTCACGGCTCGCCGACTGGCAGGGCGACGGCGATCGCGAGCAGCGCTGGCGCGACCGGTTGAACATCCCCGGCTCACTCAACCTGGTGGCCGTCCTGGCCGGGCGTCCGGTCGGCATGTCGAGCGGTGTACCCACGTCGGACCCGCTGACGCGGGAGCTGATCTCGATGTGGGTGCACCCCGACGCTCGCGGCAGCGGCGTCGGCGACCGCCTGGTGAACGAGGTGGCGCACTGGGCCCAGAAGCGCGGCGCCGAGCGGTTACGGCTCTCCGTCAGGGTGGACAACGCGCGCGCCAAGTCCCTCTACCACCGCACCGGCTTCCGATTGACCGACGAGCCAGGTGACCTCATGCCCGACGGCGTACGCCGAGAACAGATCATGATCCGCCCCCTGCACCCCACCCCGTCGCCCTGACAGAGAAACCGCGTCCCCCGCGCCGCCCTCATCGAGCCCCGTGCCGCGCCGTCACCCCCGTGCCGCGCCGTCACCCCCGCACCGACTCGTCGATCATGGAGTTATAGAGGTCGACAAAGCACCCATGGACGGGTAAACCAGGCACCACCACTCCATGATCGACGGGGTCGGGCAGCCCCGTGCGGCGATCTTGCACTTTCGGTTGCCGGATCGCGGCCTATGTCCCCGTTCGTCGCGACAGAAAGTGCAAGATCGCGGGAGCGGGGCGGGGCGGGGCGGGGCGGGGTTGGGTTGGGTGGGGTGGGGTGGGGTGGGGCGACGGGCGGCAGGGGTCAGACCAGGCAGTTGACGATCTCGGCCACCGAGCGGCGGCGGCCCGTGTAGAACGGGACCTCCTCGCGGACGTGGCGGCGGGCGCCGGAGGCGCGCAGATCCCGCATCAGGTCGACGATCCGGTGCAGCTCGTCGGCCTCGAACGCGAGCATCCACTCGTAGTCGCCGAGCGCGAACGAGGCGACCGTGTTGGCGCGTACGTCCGGGTAGCCGCGCGCCATCTTGCCGTGCTCGGCCAGCAGCTCACGCCGCTCGGCGTCGGGCAGCAGGTACCACTCGTAGGAGCGCACGAACGGGTAGACGCACAGGTAGGGGCGAGCCTCCTCGCCGGCCAGGAACGCCGGGATGTGGCTCTTGTTGAACTCCGCCGGCCGGTGCAGCGCCATCTGCGACCACACCGGGGTCAGCGCCCGGCCCAGCGTCGTACGCCGGAACCGCAGGTACGCATCCTGGAGCGCGTCGCTCGACGCCGAGTGCCACCAGATCATCACGTCCGCGTCGGCGCGGAGGCCGGCCACGTCGTACACGCCCCGGATCACCACGTCCTTGCCGGCCAGCTCGTCGAAGAGGGACTCGACCTCGCCGGTGACGTTGTCCCGCAGCGACGGCAGCGGTCCGCTGGCCCGGAACACCGACCACATGGTGTAGCGGATGCTGTCGTTCAGCTCCCGCAGTCGGGCCGCGTTGGTCTGCTCGGTCATGTCGCCGATCCTCCCAGTGCTGTGATGATCTCGTCGGCCGCCGTCTCGCCGGAGCGGACGCAGACCGGTATGCCGACACCGTCGTAACCGGCGCCGGCCAGGACCAGGGTGGGGTGCGCGGCCCGCAGCGCGGTCCGCGCGGCGGCGACCCGGTCGGCGTGCCCCGGGGTGTACTGCGGCAACGCGCCGCCCCACCGCTGCACGTGCCCGTCCACCGGTGCGGGCAGCGGCGTGTCGAGCACCGCCGACAGCTCCCGGTGCACGGTCGCGGCCAGGTCGGCGTCCGGGCGCTGGAGCTGCGCCTCCTCGCCGTACCGGCCCACCGAGGCGCGTACCAGCGCCAGCCCGTCCGGCCGCCGCAGGTGCCCCCACTTGGTGGTGAAGAACGTCGCCGCCTTGATCAGCAGCCCCTCGGTGCTCGGCACCAGGAAGCCGGACAGCTCGGGCAGCGGCGGCTGCGGCAGCGCCAGGGTGACCAGCGCGACGCTCGCGTAGTCCAGCTCGCCGACGGCCGAGGCGGCCTCCGGGGCCGGCCCGGCGAGCAGGCGGGCCGCCGGCCGGGCCGGCACCGCCAGGACCACGGCGTCCACGTCGATGCTCGCAGGGTCGCGGGTCGGGCCGACGGTGAGCCGCCAGCCGCTGTCGGTCCGGGTCACCTCGCGCACGGCGGCGTCCCGTCGGATCGTCGCGCCGCTGGCCGTCACCGCCGCCTCGACGAGGGTGCCCAGGCCGCCGGCCAGGGTGCCGAAGACCGGGGCGCCGGGCGCGCGCGGGGCGGCGGCCTGCGCGGCCCGGACCGCGCCGACCAGGGTGTGCTCCACCCGCGCCGCGCGGGCCAGCGCCGGCATCGTGGTGACCAGGGACAGGTCGTCGGCGCGGCCCGCGTACACACCGCCGAGCATCGGGTCGACCAGCCGGTCCACCACCTCGTCGCCGAAGCGGGAGCGGACCAGCGCGCCCACCGAGACGTCCGCGTCGGGCCCGACCAGGGGCTGGCCGCCGTCGACGTCGGCGTCCGCCGCCGGCCGCGCGACCGTCGCCACCCGATCCAGATCCCCGGGTACGCCCACCAGCGTCCCGCCCGGGATGGGGCGCAGACCCCCGTCGACCACCAACGCGGCCTGCCCGACGGTGGGGTGCACGATCCTCTCGGCCAACCCGAGCCGGCGGGCCAGCGTCACCGCCGCGCTCTCGGCGCCGGTCGGGTCGCGCATCAGGAATGACTCGGCGCCGAACTCCACCGGTCCACCGGCCAGCGAACCGGTGCGCAGCTTGCCGCCCAGCGCGCCGGACTGCTCGTACACCGTGATCTCGGTGCCCTCCGGCGCGCGGTCGCGCAAGCGGACCGCGGCGGCCAACCCGGCTATCCCGCCGCCGACCACCGCCACCCGCCAGGGCTGCCGCATCGCCTTCTCAGCCCTGGTCGGCCCGACGGCTGGACACCTCGTGCACCAGCGCGACCACCCGGGTCAGCACGTCCGGGTCGGTCTCCGGCAGCACTCCGTGGCCGAGGTTGAACACGTGCCCGGGGGCCGCCCGGCCCTGCTCCAGGATCCGGCGTACCTCGGCCTCGACCACCGGCCACGGCGCGAGCAGCACGCACGGGTCCAGGTTGCCCTGCACCGCCTTGTCCGATCCGATCCGGCCGGTGGCGACGTCAAGTGGCGTACGCCAGTCGACGCCGACCACGTCCGCGCCGGCCTCGCCCATCGCGCCCAGCAGCTCGGCGGTGCCCACCCCGAAGTGGATGCGCGGCACACCGGCACTCGCCAGCCCGCTGAGCACCTTCGTCGAGTGCGGCAGCACGTAACGGCGGTAGTCGGCCTCGGAGAGCGCGCCGGCCCACGAGTCGAAGAGCTGTACGGCGGACACCCCGGCCTCGATCTGTACCCGCAGGAAGGCCAGGGTCACGTCGGCCAGCCGGGCGCAGAGCGCGTGCCACAGCTCCGGATCGCCGTACATGAGGGCCTTGGTCCTGGCGTGGGTCCGCGACGGACCGCCCTCGACGAGGTAACTGGCCAGCGTGAACGGCGCGCCGGCGAAGCCGATCAGCGGGGTGTCGCCCAGCTCGACCACGAGCTGTCGGACGGCCTCGTCCACGTACGGGACATCGTCCCGGCTGATCGTGCGGATCCGCTCGACGCCGGCGGCCGTACGGATCGGCTCGGCGACCACCGGGCCGGTGCCCGGCACGATGTCCAGGTCGATCCCGGCCGCGGCGACGGGCACCACGATGTCGCTGAACAGGATGGCCGCGTCCACCCCGTGCCGGCGCACCGGCTGGAGGGTGATCTCGGTGACCAGCTCCGGGCGGCGGCAGGACTCCAGCATCGGCACGTTGGCCCGGATCTCCCGATACTCCGGAAGGGAGCGACCCGCCTGGCGCATGAACCAGACCGGGGTGTGCGGGCCGGGCCGACGCCGGCACGCCCGGACGAAGGGCGAGTCGGCCGGGCCGCCGGGGCGCGGGTGTCCGTCTCGGGCGGCAGTGCCCGTGGTATCCGTGGTCATCGCCGCAATCGTGCCACGCCGCCCGCCTCCGACCGGGTGGGGGTGAGAGGAAGGGCACGTTCCCCACTCGGGCGCCCCTTCGCGAGTGTCGGCGCGCCGTCGAAGCGGGCGACCCCACGGCGGCATAGGCTGCCGACATGGCCCCCCCGATCGCGCTCCCGGAGACCTTCGCCCGCGCGGTCGCCGGGCTGCGATCGTCGGCGCCCCGGCCGGAGATCACCCTGGAGGAGGTCGGCGCGCCCCAACGGCTCGCGCCGTTCACGTTCGCGCTCTCCGCGACGGTGCTGCGCGACGGCGACGAGGTGGCCACCGGGCGGCTGATCCTGCTGCACGACCCCGCCGGGCACGAGGCGTGGCAGGGCACCCTGCGGTTGGTCACCTACGTGACGGCCGAGTTGGAGGTCGACCTCGCCGCCGACCCGCTGCTGCCCGGGGTCGGCTGGACGTGGTTGACCGACGCCCTCGACACGCAGGACGCCCGTCACCGCGCGATCGGCGGAACGGTCACCCAGACCATGTCGACCCGGTTCGGTGACCTGGCCGGCCCGCCGACGGCCGGCGACATCGAGATCCGCGCCTCCTGGACACCCGTCGACGACAATCTGGCCCCCCACCTGCTCGGGTGGTGCGCCCTGCTCGCCTCGACGGCCGGCCTGCCCCCGCCCGGGGTCACCGCGCTCGCCGACCGCCGACCGGCCGCCACCGCCTGAGAGCTGGGGTGGCGGCCGACGCGACGGCGGATCAGAGGTAGTTCTCCGCCTCGTCGCAGACCTTGTCGAGGCCCTTCATCGCCGCGTCGTACTGGCCCTTGTTGCCGGCCGCCGCCGCGCCCAGCGCCGTGGTCAGCTTGTCCAGGCAACTGGCGATGACCTTCTTCTGCCGGGCCTGCTCGTCACGGTCGTTCCGGGTGCCGGTCAGGTCCTGCTCGGTGTTGTCGAGCTTGTCCTGCATGACCTGCAGTTCGGTCTTGAGCCGGCCGATCTCGGTGGTGTTGGCCGCGATGGTGCCGTCACGCTGGCTGACCTGGGCGTTGAGGCGCTTCTCGGTCCGGTTCAGCTCGTTGTTCTTGGTCACGAACAGCCCGGTCATCACCCCGCTGACGAGGAAGAGCAGCGTGGCCACCAGGGCCAGCACCAGCACCGCACGGCTCCGCCGCGGGGCCGGCGCAGCGCCGTAGGGGGCCATACCGGGCGGGCCCGACATGGGCTGCCCGTACGCCGGACCGGAGACCGGCGGGCCCGACATGGGCTGCCCGTACGCCGGACCGGAGACCGGCGGCGCGGACATCGGCTGCCCGGCGTACGGCGGGGCGCTGGCCGGGTAGGCGGCCGTCTGGCCGGCGCCGTACTGCGGGGCGGCCTGGCCGGCGCCGTACTGCGGGGCGGCCTGGCCCGGGGCGTACTGCTGCGGCGGCACGGGCTGGCCCGCGGCGTACTGCTGCGGGGCGGGCTGAGCGGCCGGGTACTGCACGGTCGGTTCGGTGCCGGTCGGCTGGGGCGCTGCCGCGTGCGGCACCGTCGCGTCGACGTCGGGCGCACCGGCCGGCGGGGTGGCGGCCGGCGGCGTCGGCGCGGCGGGCGGGGTGCCCTCCGGGCCGGTCGGTGGCTGGGACATGTCTTCCTCCAGGTGAGCAGGTCCTCCGCCGGTGGGCGCGACGGACCGGATACAGCGTCGGGATCGCCCGGGGCCGAGGCCCCGGACGGGTTGGGGAACGGCCGAAAGGGCCGTGGCGTGGCGCGAGCGGCCGGGGCCGCCGGTCAGCAGATCTTGAAACCGTCGCAGGCGACCTTGATCGGTACGGCCAGCCCGATGCCCTCGGCGTCGCGAGCCTTGGCGGTGGCGATGCCGACCACCTGCTTGCTGCCGTTGATCACCGGGCCGCCGGAGTTGCCGGGGTTGATCGGCGCGTCGAACTGGATGGCCGGGCCGGAGCCGCCCTGGGCGGCGCGCAACGCGCTCACCACACCGGTGGTGACGCTGTCCTCCAGGCCGAGCGGAGCGCCGACGACGACGATCTGCTGGCCGGACTTGACAGCGGTGGGCGCGGTGACCAGGCCGCTGAACTTGCCGGTCGTCCGCAGGTGCGCCACGTCGTTGGTCTTGTCGACCTTGACGATGGTGGCCGGGAAACGCTGGTCCGTGCGCTCCAGGAAGACCTCGCGTCCGCCGCCCTCCCACACCGCCTCGACCACGTGGAAGTTGGTGAACAGGTTGGTGCCGCCGCCGGCCGCCGGCTTGCCCACCGCGAACGCGCTGCCGGTGAACTGGCCGGCCCGTACCCGGAAGACGCTGGGCAGCACGGCGCTGGCGACGGCCTCCGGGTTGAACGCGGCACCGGCCTGCTTCTCCAGGGCGTCCGCGCGCTTCTCCAGGCCGTCGAGGCGGGCGCCGTCCTTGTCCTGGGCCTGTGCCAGCCGACCGTCGGTGGCGGCGAGCCGGTCACCGAGCCGGTCGAGCTGGTACGCCTGCACGCCGGCCACGGCGGCCAGCGCGACGACGAGCACCGTGGCCAGCACGACCGGCCAGCGGCGTCGGCTGGGTCGCACGGGCGGCGGGGTGACGCCCGGCCAGCCGGGTTGACCGGCGGGGTACGGCGGCGCGCTGGCCAGGTCACCGGCGGGCGGGTAACCGCCGCCGTGTGACGCGGGAGCGCCCGGGGCGTACGGTCCGGCGCCGTACGGCCCCGCCGGGTAGGGCGCTTGTCCCGGCGGCGCGGCGGGCGGGCCGGCCGGAACCGGGCCCTGGCCTGCGCCCTGGCCCCACTGCCCGCTGTTGGGCGGCGCCGACCAGCCGGTACGGGGCGCCGGAACGGCCATCGGTTGCTCGGGGCCTCCCGGCGCGGCGGACCAGGTGGCGCCGGCCGGTGGATGCGGTTCGATGCGCGGGGGCAGCGGACCGGGCCGTTCGGCGGCTGAACCGCTCATGCCGTCCGGGTCGGCGCCCATCGGTCGCCCGTCACCCGAACCGAAACCAGCCGTCATGGTCGTCTTGCCCTTCCCCGTGATCTCCCCGTGCGACCGTCGTCCCGGATGTCACCCGATCGGGGCCGACGGCTCGATGGACCGTACCTGCGTGAACGGGCTTTGTCTCCCCCGATGTCCGGCATCCGAAAGGACACCTTGCGGACACCTGGCCGACACACGCCGGACCGGCTGCGCACGCGGGATCGGCGCGCGCACTAGGGTTGGCAGGTGACCGACGAACCACCCCTGCGCCGTCGGCCCACCGCAGAACCTCCGGGCACCGCACCCCAGCACCCGCCGTCGGCCCAGCCGCAGCCGGCGGGCGAGGGGCCCGACCCGACCGACGGTGGGCCCGTTCCGCTGACCGCCCCGCGTGACGGCACCCCCGAACCAGTGGCCACCCCGGCCGAACTCGCCGAGGTCGTGGCCCGGTTCGCGGCGGGCACCGGCCCGGTTGCCCTCGATGCCGAGCGCGCCTCCGGCTACCGCTACAGCCAGCGCGCGTACCTCGTGCAGCTACGCCGCGAGGGTGCCGGCACGGCGCTCATCGACCCGCTGCCGCTGCCCGACCTCAGCACCCTGGACGCGGTGATCGGCGAGGCCGAGTGGGTGCTCCACGCGGCCAGCCAGGATCTGCCGTGCCTGGCCGAGGTGGGGCTGCGCCCACGCCGACTCTTCGACACGGAACTGGCCGCTCGGCTGGCCGGGTTCGAGCGGGTCGGCCTGGCCGCGCTGACCGAGCAGCTACTCGGTTACACCCTGGAGAAGCACCACTCGGCGGCCGACTGGTCGAGTCGTCCGCTGCCCGAGTCGTGGCTGACCTACGCCGCGCTCGACGTGGAGATGCTCACCGATCTGCGCGACGCGCTCGACGCCGAACTGGCCCGGCAGGGCAAGTCGGCCTGGGCCGCCGAGGAGTTCGCCGCCCTGGTCCGTACCGGCGCGCGCCCGCCCCGGGTGCGCGCGGAGCCCTGGCGGCGCACCTCCGGCATCCACCGCGTCCGAGGAGCGCGGGCCCAGGCCCGGGTCCGTTCCCTGTGGTACGCCCGGGACCAGATCGCCGCCCGACGGGACGCCGCGCCCGGTCGGGTGCTGCCCGACTCGGCCATCGTCGCGGCGGCCGAGCTGGACCCGAAGGACGAAAAGACGCTGCTGACGCTGCCCGGTTTCGGCGGCCGATCGGTCCGCCGGCTGGCCCGCACCTGGCTGGCCGCGCTCGACACCGCCCGGGAACTTCCGGACGACGCCCTGCCGGTCACCCCGACGGTGGAGGGTCCGCCCCCACCGCACCGGTGGGCCGAGCGGGACCCGGTGGCGGCCGGTCGCCTGGCCCGCTGCCGGGAGGTGGTGGTCCGCCTCGCGGGCGAGCACAACCTGCCGCCGGAAAATCTGATCACCCCGGATTCGGTACGTCGCCTGGCCTGGACTCCTCCCGAGGAGATCACCGAGGCGGCGGTGGCCGAGACACTACGTGGCTTCAACGCCCGGGAGTGGCAGATCGACCTCCTCAGCGCACAGCTGACCGAGGCCCTGTCTCCCAACCCCATCCCCTGACCCTCCCTCGCGCCCCGGAACACCGCCCGGAACGCCGTTGATCATGAAGTTGTTGCCACTGGCATCGGCGTGTCCCGACAACAACTTCATGATCACCGAGTCGGGCGGGCCGGGCGGGTCGGGCGGGGCGGGGCGGGGGCGCGTGTTTGTGGGGTGGGCCACAGTGGGGCGTCGGGACGGGGTTGGTTACTGGCGAGTAGCATTCCGGGTGACGTGCCCCGCCCGGCCGACGCTCGTTCGGTCCGGAGCGCCGCCTGGCGGCGCGGAGGCCGAATTGTGGTCGATAAGGAGGCTCAAGTGCCCCGTGAAGTTCGGGATGTCGTCTTCGTCGACGGCGTCCGTACCCCATTCGGCAAGGCGGGTGGCATGTACGCCAACACCCGCGCCGATGACCTGGTGATCCGCTGCATCCGGGAACTGCTGCGCCGCAACCCGCAGCTCCCTCCGGAGCGGGTCGAGGAGGTCGCCATCGCCGCCACCACCCAGATCGGTGACCAGGGCCTCACCATCGGCCGGACGGCCGCCCTGCTGGCCGGCCTGCCCAAGACCGTCCCCGGCTTCGCCATCGACCGGATGTGCGCCGGCGCGATGACCGCCGTGACGACCGTGGCCAGCGGCATCGCCATGGGCGCGTACGACGTCGCCATCGCCGGCGGCGTCGAGCACATGGGCCGCCACCCGATGGGTGAGGGCGTCGATCCCAACCCGCGCATCATCGCCGAGAAGCTGGTCGACCCGTCCGCGCTGGTCATGGGCGCGACCGCGGAGAACCTGCACGACCTGGTCCCGCACATCACCAAGGAGCGCACCGACGCGTTCGCGCTCGCCTCGCAGCAGAAGACCGCCAAGGCGTACGCCAACGGCAAGCTCCAGGACGACCTGGTGACGATGTCCGTCCGCGACGCCGAGGGCGCCTGGGGTCTGGCCGGAGTGGACGAGGCGCCTCGGGACACCTCGATGGAGAAGCTCGCCACCCTCAAGACGCCGTTCCGCCCGCACGGCAAGGTCACCGCGGGCAACGCGGCCGGCCTGAACGACGGCGCCACCGCGAGCCTGCTCGCCGACGAGGCCACCGCCCGCGAGCTGGGTCTGCCGGTCGCCATGCGGCTGGTGTCGTTCGGCTTCGTCGGGGTGGAGCCGGAGGTGATGGGCGTCGGCCCGATCCCCTCGACGGAGAAGGCGCTGCGCCTGGCCGGGCTCAGCATCGACGACATCGGCCTGTTCGAGCTGAACGAGGCGTTCGCCGTGCAGGTGCTCGCCTTCCTCGACCACTTCGGCATCGCCGACGACGACCCGCGGGTCAACCCGTGGGGCGGCGCGATCGCCATCGGCCACCCGCTCGCCTCGTCCGGCGTACGGCTGATGACGCAGCTGGCCCGCCAGTTCGCCGAGCACCCCGAGGTCCGCTACGGCGTGACCGCCATGTGCATCGGCATCGGCATGGGCGGCACCGTGATCTGGGAGAATCCGAACTGGGAGGGTGGCGACAAGTGAAGGCATCGAACGAGGTCGTCACGAAGGCGCTGCTGCGTCAGGTGAACGTGCCGGGACTGGACCGTCCCGCCGCTCTGATCACCCTGGACAACGGCTTCGACCACACCAAGCCGAACACCTTCGGCCCGGCCGGGCTGGCGAGCCTGGACGAGGCGATCAGCGCCGCGCTCGCCGCCGACCCGGCGTTCATCGCGGTCACCGGCAAGCCGTACATCTTCTGCGTGGGCGCGGACATCGTCGGCCTGCCGCAGCTCGCCGACCGCGCGCAGGCGCTGGAGATCGGCCGGCTCGGTCACCGGGTCTTCGCCCGGCTCAAGGACAGCAGCGTGCCCACGTTCGCGTTCGTCAACGGCGCGGCCATGGGCGGTGGCCTGGAACTGGCGCTGCACTGCCACTACCGGACGCTGTCCGGCGGCGCGGCGGCCCTGGCCCTGCCCGAGGTCTCCCTCGGTCTGGTGCCCGGCTGGGGCGGCACGCAACTGCTGCCGAACCTGATCGGCATCCCCGCCGCCACGCAGGTGATCATCCAGAACCCGCTGATGCAGAACAAGATGCTCAAGCCGAAGCAGGCCGCCGAGCTGGGCATCGCGGACGTGCTGCTGGAGCCGGCCGACTTCCTGGAGCGCTCGCTCGAGTGGGCCGCCGGTGTGGTGCGCGGCCAGGTCACGGTGACCCGGCCCGAGGTCGACAAGGACATGTGGGCGGGGGTGCTCTACTTCGCCCGGGAGACGCTGAACCAGCGGCTGCACGGCGCGGTGCCGGCCGCGTACAAGGCGTTGGACCTGTTGGAGACGGCGAAGGACGCCGACTTCGCCGCCGGTACCGCCGCCGAGGACGAGGCCCTCGCGGACCTGGTCTTCTCCGAGGAGCTGCGCAGCGGCCTGTACGCCTTCGACCTGGTGCAGCGGCGGGCCAAGCGGCCGGCCGGCGCACCGGACAAGGGCCTGGCCCGGCCGGTCACCAAGGTCGGCATCGTCGGGGCCGGCCTGATGGCCAGCCAGTTGGCGCTGCTGTTCGCCCGCCGCCTCCAGGTGCCGGTCGTCATGACCGACCTGGACCAGTCCCGGGTGGACAAGGGCGTCGGCTACGTGCACACGCAGATCGAGAAGGCCGTCACCAAGGGCCGGATGGACAAGGGTACGGCCGCCAAGCTGTACGGCCTGATCAGCGGCACGACGAAGGCAGAGGCCTTCGCGGCGTCGACGCCGGGCCAGCTCACGTCGTTCGCTGACTGTGACTTCGTCATCGAGGCGGTCTTCGAGGACCTGGGCGTCAAGAAGCAGGTGTGGGCCGAGCTGGAGAAGATCGTCTCTCCGGATGCGGTGCTCGCCACCAACACCAGCTCGCTGTCCATCACCGAGATGGCGGCGGAGCTGGAGCACCCGGAGCGGGTGGTCGGCTTCCACTTCTTCAACCCGGTGGCCGTGCTGCCGCTGCTGGAGATCGTCCGGGGCGAACGCACCGACGACGCCACCCTGGCCACCGCGTTCGCCGTGGGCAAGCAGCTCAAGAAGTCGAGCGTGCTCGTCAAGGACGCCCCGGCGTTCGTGGTGAACCGGCTGCTCACCCGCTTCCTGGGCACCGTCTTCGCCGCCGTGGACGCCGGCACCCCACTGGACGTCGCGGACAGCGCCCTGGACCCGCTGGGCCTGCCGATGCGGCCGCTCGCCCTGCTTCAGCTCGTCGGACCGGCCGTGGCGTACCACGTGGGCGGCACCCTGCACGCGGCGTACCCGGACCGGTACAGCGTCAGCGAGAACCTGAAGCGCATCGCCGACTCGGGTCAGCCGCTCGTGGTCGACGACCAGGTCAACGCCGAGGTCGCCAAGCTGCTCGTGGTGGGCGACGCGCCGCTGACCGCCGAGCAGGTACGGCAGAACGCGCTCGACGCGCTCGCGCAGGAGATCCGGCTCATGCTGGACGAGGGCGTGGTCGCCGAGGCGCAGGACATCGACCTCTGCATGATCCTGGGCGCCGGCTGGCCGTTCCACCTGGGCGGCGTCACGCCGTACCTGGACCGCACCGGCACCTCGGAGCGGGTCACCGGCCGGCGGTTCCTGCCGCGCGGGGCGGCGAGCCTGCCCGCCTGAGAAATCAGCTCCACCGTCGCGGTGGCCGGACCGTCCCTCGTGGACCGGGCCGGCCACCGCGACCGTTTCCGGGGCGGTCGCGGTGGCCGACGGGACCCGGTGGGTACGGCAGGGGTGGCGTCGCCGGGTTACGATCACGCGTTTCGCACCCCATCCTGGAGCTGACTGATGTCCCAGCCACCGGCCAATCCCTTCGGCCCGCCGCACGACTCCCCCATCCCGCCGCAGCAGCCGGGCCAGCCGGCGCCGTACCAGCCGGGCCAGCCGGCAGCGCCGTACCAGCCGGGGCCGCCGGCAGCGGAGCAGCAGCCCGGCCCGCCGCAGCCCGGTTGGCCGCAGCAGCAGGGCTTCCCGCCCACGCAGCAGCCCGGTGGTTGGCCGCAGCAGGCGGGCATCCCGCCGCAGCCGGGCCAGCCCTACGGTGGCCCTCACCTGGCTGGTCCGCCGCCGAAGAAGTCGAACGTCGGCAAGATCATCCTGATCGTGCTGGCCGTCGTGCTCGTGCTCTGCGTCGGCGGCGCGGCGATCACCTGGTTCGCGGTCAAGGACGAGGTGGGCGACGTCGTCGACGCCACCAGGACCCGGGTCGTCGCGCCGGCCACTCTCGCCGGCCGGGCCAAAAACACCGACCCGCAGTTGCAGACGGTCGCCGACCAGATGGTCACCCAGATGAAGTCCGAGGTGCAGAACGAGACCAGCACGGTCGGCGCGTTCTACGGCGACCCGACCAAGCAGGACCTCGTTCTGATCGCCGCGGTGTCCGGCGTGATGTCCGACCCGAAGAAGGAGCTGGACGAGGCGGTGACCGGGCTCTCCAGCGAGCTGTCGGTGACCAACATGGCGGCGGTCGAGGCGGGGCCGCTGGGCGGGGACGCGCGCTGCGGCGACGGCAAGGCCGAGAGCGTGCCGCTCGGCGTCTGCGTCTGGGCCGACCGGGGCAGCGTGGGCATGGTGGTCATGTACTTCAAGACCGCCGCGGAGGCCACGGCCGAGTTCGTCAGCATCCGGGGTCAGATCGAGCAGCGATCCTGACGGAGTACGACCGGGCCCCGGCCACCCTCGGGTGGTCGGGGCCCCGCCGTTCCGCTGACGGCGTCGCGCGGGCGCCCCGCCACCGCGACGATCTCCGATCTGGTGGATGTCCATTACGGACGTTTAGCGTCTGTCGCGTCATTGATGCCTGCATGAGTATTGGAGTACGACAGTGGGCTCAACCATCATCCGACGCGGCGTCGCCGCAGCGGCGGGCGTCCTGCTCGCGTCCGCGCTGCTGCCGATAAACGCACAGGCCGCGCCCCCCGGCGTCAGGGTCGCCGAGGCGGCGAACTCGCTGCGGGCGAGTCTCGGCGCGGAGGGCATCGTCGAGATCGACCGCGACACCGCGACGCTGCGGCGGCTGGCCCGGCTCGACGGTTACCTGACCAAGCCGAGCGCCGCCGCTCCCGAGCGGATCGCCCGCGACTATCTGGCGGCCCACCGCTCGGTCGTCGGCCTGACCGCCGCCGAGATCGCGGCCCTGCGGCTGCGCAAGGACTACGTCGACATCGAGGGCACCCACCACCTGAGCTTCGTGCAGCGCGTGAACGGCGTCGACGTCGTCGGCAACGGTCTCAAGGCGCACCTCACCAGGGACGGCCGGCTGATCGCGGTCGACGGCGTACCGCTGGCCGGGCTGCCCGCCACGCTCGGCGCGGCGCGCGTCGACGCCGTCGCCGCCCACCGGGCCGCGGTACGCACCGTGTCGGGCACGACGGCGGCGACCGTACGCTCCCGGACCACGTCGTCCGCGACCTTCTCCGACGGCGGTCGCGCCCGCCAGGTCGTCTTCAACACCAACGCCGGCCCGAGACTGGCGTGGGAGGTGATCGACATGGACGGGGGCTACCTCAGCGTGGTGGACGCGGCCGACGGCGGCGTCCTCTTCCAACGGAGCATGGTGGCCAACCACCACGCGACGACGTGGCAGAACTACCCGGGCGCCCCGGTCGGCGGAACCCAGCGCCCGGTCGACCTGAACAGGTGGTTGCCGCCGAACGCGACAAGGCTGGAGGGGAACGTCGGGCACGTCTACTCCGACGTGAACGCCGACAACGTCGCGCAGGCGTCGGAGGAGGTGACGCCGAACGCCGCGAGCAGCTTCGACTTCCCGTTCACGAACTTCTCCGACCAGGTCGGCGCCCCGTGTTCGGCGCAACGGCAGTGCTCGTGGAACCCGGCGGTGCCGTACTCGTGGCAGACCAACCGCGAACAGAACGCGGCGCAGCTCTTCGCCTTCCTGGGCACCTGGCACGACCACCTCGCGGCCGCGCCGATCGGGTTCACCCGGGCGGCCGGCAACTTCGAGGCGGTCGACGGCGACGCGGTGGTCGCCGAGGCGATGGACGGCGCGGACACCGCCAACGGTCTGCCGGACAGCGACCACGACAACAACGCCAACATGACCACCCCGCCGGACGGCATGGCGCCGCGCATGCAGATGTACCTGTTCGTCAAGTCGGCAAGCGTTCTCGCCGGTAACTCGGGAGACACCGCGGACATCCTCTACCACGAGTACACCCACGGACTGTCCGACCGACTGGTGGTCGACGCCAACGGCAACTCGACCCTGATCAGTGCCCAGGCGCAGGCGATGTACGAGGCGTGGAGCGACTGGTACGGCCTGGACTACCTGGTCGACAGCGGTCTCGAGCGGGACGACGCCATCGACGGTGACGTGCGCGAGGGTGACTACATCCTGGGCGGCCGTTCGGTGCGCAGCGAGGCGATGGACTGCCCGGTGGGCAGCACCGAGCCGGTGTGTGCCGGCAACCCCGCCGCGGGCTCGGGCGGCTACACCTACGGCGACTACGGCAAGATCCGCAATTCGTCGACCGTTCCGGGGACCACCGAGCCGGAGATCCACGCCGACGGTGAGATCTGGGCGCAGACGCTCTGGGACCTGCGTGCCGCGATCGGTAGCCGCCTGGCCCGCTCCCTGATCACCCGGGCGATGGAGCTGTCCCCGGCGGATCCGTCCTACCTGGACATGCGTGACGCGATCCTGCTGGCCGACCGGGTGGTGAACCACGGTCGCGGGCAGCGGGAGATCTGGCGGGTCTTCGCCGCCCGCGGGATGGGCGTGCACGCGAGTACGGACGGCGCCGGCGACACCACTCCGACCGAGGACTTCTCGGTGCCCCGGCGCTGACGCGCCAGCCCGGGTACGGCGGGACGTCGAGACTGCGGCGTCCCGCCGTACCGATGCCCTAGGCTGCCGGGTTGTCCGGCCCCGCCGGTGTCGCCGCCCGCTCGGCGGCGCTGCGCAGCACGCAGAACTCGTTGCCCTCCGGGTCGGCCAGCACCACCCAGCCGGCGCCGTTCGACCTGGTCTGATCGTCGATGAGGGTCGCGCCGATGCCGAGCAGCCGCTCGACCTCCTCGGCCCGGGTCCGGTCGGCGGGCTCCAGGTCCAGGTGCAGCCGGTTCTTCACCGCCTTGCCCTCGGGCACGGCGATGAACAGCACCTCCGGCCCACCCGGCGGCAGGAGCATCGCCTCCGGGTCACCCGGGAAGTCGTCCGGCTGCATCGGGCAGTCGAAGACCTGCGACCAGAAGCCGGCCAGGGCGTACGTGTCGGAACAGTCGAAGCTGATGTTGTGGATCCGAGCACTCACTGTTGGGTCTCCTCACTGGCTGCGCGCGTCCGTTCGCCGGCGCTGCGCAGCACGCGGAACTCATTGCCCTCCGGGGTCGGCCAGCACCAGCCAGCCGCCACCGTCGGCGCCCAGCACCGCAGGCCAGAAGCCGGAGAGGGCGTACGTGTCGTGGCAGTCGAAACTGATGTTGTGGATCCGTGGATACACGGGTCCCTCCGTTACCGGTGGGGGCGCCCCGCGCAGGTACGGGTCAGCCGGCGGTGCGGGGCGCGGTTGTCATGACGATGGACATCGGTCCGCACCCCCTTCCTCGCTCTCGAGCTGACCCCGCGATCTTCGCACCGGGCGGCGGGGGTGGCAACCCCGGCCGGGCGGCGGTCAGCGCACCGGTTCCCGGACGTCCGTCGCCGCCGGCACCGCGTCGGCAGCGGGCAGCGTGACGGTCACCTCCAGGCCACCGCCGGGTTGGGCGACCACCCGCACCGTTCCACCGTGCGCCTGACAGACCGCGCGGACGATCGACAGCCCCAGGCCGGAACCCCGCGCGCCGGTGCGTTCCCGGCCGCCGCGCCGGAACGGCTCGAACAGCCCGGGTACGTCGGCCTGGTCCACCTCGAACCCGGTGTTGCCGACCACCAGCCACGAGCGGTCGCCGTCGGTGCCCGTCCGCACCCAGAGCCGACCGTGCAGGTGGTTGTAGCGGACCGCGTTCTCGATGAGGTTGCCGGCCAACCGGTCGAGCAACCCCGGGTCGCCGACGACCGGCGCGGCCTGCAGCGACGTCTGCACCCGCAGGCCGATCCGCTCGACCTCGCGGCGCATCGCGGACAGCGCGTTGGCGGTGCCCGTCGCCAGGTCGCACTCGCTGCGCCGGCCCAGCCGCCCCCCGGCCTGGGCCTCGCTGCGGGCCAGCACCAGCAGCGCGTCCACCAGGCTGTTCGCCCGCTCCGAGGCGTCCCGGACCACGGTCGCCATCCGGCGGTACTCGCCGGCGTCCGCGTCGTCGTCGCTGAGCGTCACGTCGATCTCGGTCCGCATGACGGCGAGCGGGGTACGCAGCTCGTGCGAGGCGTTCGCCACGAAACGCTTCTGCGCCTCGAACGCGGACGCGATCCGGTCCAACATCGCGTCGAACGTCTTCGCCAGCTCGGCCACCTCGTCGTCCGCGCCCGAGTAGCCGATGCGCTGGTCCAGGGTCGCCTCGCCGAGCCGCTGGGCGGTCGCGGTGACCTGGTGCAGCGGTCGCAGCGCCCGGCCGGCCACCGCGTACGCGCCGGCCACCCCCACCACGCTGATCGCCAACAGCGCGACCAGGCCCTTGGCCAGCAGCTCCCCGGAGGCGGCGTCGACAAGTTCCCGCTGCCACTGGGCCGCGTCCATCCTGCCGCCGTCGGAGAGCACCACGGTCGTGCCGGGCAGCAGTTCGTCGGTGGGTCGCAGCGCGTCGCGGACCAGCAGCCAGGCCAGCACCACCAGAATCGCGCCCGCGCCGACCAGCAGCACCCCGTTGAGCAGGGTCAACCGCAACCGCAGGGTGGGCCGCAGCCGTCCCGGCCGCTTCACGGCAGCACCTCGGCCGTGCGGTAGCCCGCCCCCACCACCGTCTCGATCAACGGCGGGTCGCCGAGCTTCTTGCGCAAGGTCATGACGGTGACCCGGACGATGGTGGTGAACGGGTCGGTGTTGGCGTCCCAGACCCGCTCCAACAACTCCTCGCTGGACACCACCGCGCCGCGCGCCTTGAGCAGTTCGCTGAGCACGCCGAACTCCTTGTTCGTCAGGTCCATCGGCACGCCGGCGCGGGTGGCGACCCGACGGGCCGGATCCAGCACCAGGTCGGCCAGTTCGAGCACCGGCGGCGCGGCCGGGGTGGCCCGCCGGCCCAGCGCCTGCACGCGGGCGACCAGCTCGTCGAACGCGAACGGCTTGGGCAGGTAGTCGTCCGCGCCGAGTTGCAACCCCTCCACCCGGTCGGCGACCGTGCCGCTCGCCGTCAGCATGAGCACCCGGGTCAGCGCCCCGGAGGCGGCGAGGTCGGCGCAGATCTGGTCGCCGTGCACGCCGGGCAGGTCGCGGTCGAGCACCACCACGTCGTACCGGGTGACGAACGCCGCCTCGTGGCCGGCGTCGCCGTCGTACGCCACGTCGACCGCCATGCCCCGCTTGCGCAACCCGCGCGCGATCGCGTCGGCGAGGTTGCGTTCGTCCTCCACCACCAGTACCCGCATCCCGGCCCCCTCGCTGCTGACCACCGACAACCTAGTGCCGGTGGGCAACCATCCTCCCTCGCCGGCGCGTCGTGCCCGCCGCTGGTCAGGTCGGCAGTCGCCACAGCCCGAAGTCGGCGTCCCGACGTCGACAGAGCAGCAGGCCGGTGGCCGCCCGGCAGTCCCCGGCGGCGTCCCGCAGCACGTCCAGGATGCGCACCGCGCCGCCCCGGACGTCCAACTCGGCCACGAGCAGACCGCCGTCGGGGCGGCGGCGTACCGCGATCAACGGGCCGTCGAGGTCGTACCTGGCGATCTCCCAGCGGCCCAGCCTCGCCAGCACCCGACCGGTCGGCGGGTCGAGCACGACGAGATCCTCCGATCCCGGCCCGGCGCTGCTCTGCGTGGTGGCCAGCAACCGGTCGGCCTGCGGCCAGACCCACCCCCAGCGGTCGTCCTCCCACCGTGGCTCACCGGTCGCGGCGTCGATCGTCCGCATCCCGCCGGAGGTGCTCGTCAGGCAGATGACGACCCCGCAGTCGGACGCGAACGTCGCTTGCGCGGCGGGGCTACGCCAACGCTGGTCCAGGTGGTCCAGCCCGTACGCCGTGATGACGGACGGAGATCCGTCGATGGTGACCAGGAGGTCGCCCACCACCTGCACGACCCGGAGGCTTCCACCACGGGGCACAGGCAGGTCGGCGCGGGTCAGCACCGCTCCGGTGGCCGTGTCGCGGACCTCGACCTGTCCGTTCCCGCGCTGGAGCACCAACCGGTCCACCCCGCGCGCCCCGTCGCGCAGGGTGAGGTCGGCGCCCGCCGCGACGGACGCCTGCCAGCGCACGGTGCCACAGCACGCTTCGACGACGCGCAGGGCGCCCACGGCCTCGTCCTCGGCGGACCACAGCAGGATCGCCCCGTCGGGCAGGACGGCCGGTCTCCCCGGCTGCTGCCAGCGGTACGCGCCGGTCCGGGGATCCAGCGCGATCGTGAGCGTCCCGGCGCCGTCCTGGCCGGTCTCGTACCCGATGGCCAGCAGTGTCTCGCCGTACCGTACGACACCCCAGTACCGGCCCTCGGCCGGTAGCGACGTACGCCAGACCGGCTCCCCGTCGGACAGTCGGGCGGCGGTCAGCCTCCGCTGCCGCGTCGCCCCGACCGGCTCGACGAGGAAGAGGACGTCGTCGAAGAGGACCGCGTCGGCGCCGGCGGAGGCCGGCAGCGTCACCCCCACGCGCTGCGGATACGGCGTCGACGCGGCGAGGCCGACGAGCACCAGCAGCGCGACGAGCGCGGCGCGGATCCGACGCCCCCGGGCCAGCGGTGGGCGGGGCAGCGGATCGGGGTCCGGGCCGTGCCGCAGCTCCCCGAGGTCGATGACCGCATCGCTCACCGGGGCAACCTCCACAGGGCGGTCGAGCCGTCGAGCCGTCGACAGAGCAGGACGGGCGACGCGGCCTGGCACCCGCCCACCACGCCCGGCAGGACGTCCAGGATCCGCGTCCGGCCGGCGGTGAGGTCAAGTTCGGCGACGACGAGCCGACCGTCGGGTGTCGGGCGTACACCGAGCAGCTCGTCCTCGCGGCGTACCTGGTCCACGAGCTGCCACCGGCCCAGCTCGGCACGTCCCCGTCCGGTCCGCGCATCGCGCACCGCGTACCGCTGCTCGGACGCGGCCACCAGCAGCCTGTCCCGCCGGACGTCGACGAGCGTGTCCGGCCCCGGGTCCGACCAGCGGACGGCGCCGGTGGCGGGGTCGATGGTCTGGATACCGCCGGTCTGCTGAACCGTGCACAGCAGATCCGCGCACGGGACCGCCCAGGCGACCAGCGACGCCGGGGACGTCCAGGCCCGCTGCATCGCCGGCAGCCGGAAGGCGACCAGCTCGGTGCTGCCGGGTGGAACGAGCAGCACCAGGTCGTCCACGACCTGCACCCGCTGGAACGCCGAGCGGTCACCGGGCAACGTGTCGACGCTGTGCAGCAGGTCTCCGGTGTCGGCGTCGTACACCTGCACCTCGCCGGTGGGCTGGACGAACACGACCTGGTCGACCTGCCCGTCCTGCCGGTGGAACCCGGTGCCGCCGAACGGCACGGGCACCGACCACAGGAGCCGGCCGGTGTCGGGCTCGACCCGACTCACCGTGCCCAGCCCGTCCTCCGTGTCGTTGGCGAGGAGCATGCCCCCGTCGGTCGCCCGCTGGGCGATCCCCGGGTGACGCCAGCGCCGCTGGCCCATCTCGGCGTCGAAGGCGGTGGTCTCCAACACACCGCTCGCGACGTTGACGCCCACCGCCAGCACCATTCCGCGTTGGAACCACACGGTCACGAAATCACCGCTGCGATCCAGGGGTGCTCGCCACCGACGCCGCACGACGTCCCCGCCCGTCGGCCCGGGCTGGTCGTAGACGCTCAGGTAGCGGTCGCCGGTGGGCGTGGATGCGTCGACCACCACGATGCCGTCCTCGGTGAGGTACGCCGAGGCGCCCGGCGCGGTCGGCACCGACGTGACGGCGCGCCGCACGACCGGTGTCGCGCCGGCGAGGGTGACGAGGGCCAGCAGCAGCACGGCCACGCTGCGCAGGGGGCGGCCGGCGGCGCGCGGCGGGCGGGCCGGGGGCAGCGACTGCGGCTCGTCCCGGATCTCGCCCAGCTCGATGATCGACAAGAACCGTCCCTTTCTCGCCGGCGCAACCGACCGGGTACGGCCCGGCAAACCGGCCGTGGGCGTACCGGCCCGGCAAAAGCGACGCATCCTCGCCTGTACGATGGCGCGTCGTGGCTGTGCCGGTGGTAGACCCCTCGCTGAATCCCGTGACCGACGCCGAGCCGGCCGAGGTCAAGCCGACACGGCGGCCTCGACGCCGCCCGGCCCGAGCCGACCTGTTGGCCCTCGGAGCCTATGTGCTGCTGGGCGTCTTCGTCTGCCTCAACTACTGGGGGGACGTGACCGGCCGGGTCTCGTCGCACCTGCCCACCGACCACAGTTGGTTCGAGTGGCTGTTCGCGCACGGCGCGTACTCGGTGCGGCACCTGGAGAACCCGCTGTTCACGGCCCGGCAGAACGCCCCGGACGGGGTGAACATGATGGCCAACACCTCGCTGCTCGGCGTGACGCTGCCCCTGGCCCCGCTCACCATGCTGCTGGGCCCGCAGGTGATGTACGCCCTCTACCTGGGCGGGGCGTTGGCCGCCACCGCCGGCACCGCGTACTGGATGCTCTCGCGGCACCTGGTGCGGTCGCGGGCGGCGGCCTTCGCGGGCGGGGCCTTCCTCGGCTTCGCGCCGGGCATCATCCACCACGCCAACGGCCAGCCCAATTTCGTCTCCAACTTTCTGCTCCCGCTGATCGTGGTGCGGGTGCTGCGCCTCGGCGAGCCGGGCCGGTGGCGGCGCAATGGTCTGGTGCTCGGCGCGCTGGTGGCGTACCAGATCTTCATCAACGAGGAGATGCTGCTGCTCACCGCGCTGGCCTGCCTCGTCGTCGTGCTGGCGTACGCGGTGCAGCGGCCCCGGGCCACCCGGGCCATGGCCGGGACGTTCGTGGCCGGTCTGGGCGTGGCCGGTGGGCTGGCTCTGACGCTCACGGCGTACCCGATCTGGTTCCAGTTCGACGGCCCCCAGTCCTACCGGGGCCTTCAGGGTGGTGTCTTCCACAACTGGGGCGAGGACCTCGTCGCCTTCGTGACCTTCGCCCGGGACACCTGGGCGGGCACCCCGGAGGTGGAGAAGACGATCGGGCTGACCGAGCAGAACACCTGGTTCGGCTGGCCGCTGGTGCTGCTCTCGCTGGTGGCTCTGGCGCTGCTCGTACGCCGCTCGCTGGCCGCCCGGATCGTCGCGGTGCTCGTCGTGGTGTTCACCGTGGCCTCGATCGGACCGTGGGTCCGCTTCGACGGTGTGGAGACCGAAATTCCCGGCCCGTGGTCGTACGTGTCGGACGACCTGCCGCTGGTCGAGATGATGATGCCGACCCGGCTGGCCCTGGTGGTCGCCGCCGCGGTGGGCGTACTGCTGGCGCTGTTCTGTGACGCGGCGGCCCGCCAGGCCCGCGCGGGCCTCGCGCCGGCACCACGCGCCGGGGAGCCGGCCGCCGCGCCGGTCGCGCCGCGCCGACGGTGGCTGCGCCCCCTGGGGTACGCGGCGGTCGCCGTCGCCCTGCTGCCGCTGTTCCCCCGGCCGCTGCCCGCACAGCAGATCGACCCGCCGCCGCACTTCATCACGGCGGGCGGCTGGCGACCGTACGTGCCAGCGGGCCGGACCCTCGTGCCGGTACCGATCCCGAGCAACGTGCACGGTCTGCCGACGCTGCGCTGGAGTGCCCTGACCGGGCAGGAGTTCCCCATTCCGGGCGGCTACTTCATCGGCCCGAACGAGCTGGGCGAGGGTGTCTTCGGCGCGCCGAACCGACCGACCAGCAGCCTCATCTACTCCACCATGGACTCCGGGGTCCTGCCCGCGCTCACCGACGAGAACCGGCGGCAGGCCGTCGAGGATCTGCGGTTCTGGCGGGCGTCGGTGGTGGTGCTCGGCGCCCACCCGCGCGAGGCGGTGCTGCGCGAGCTGGTCACCGCGCTGCTCGGGCCGCCGCAGCGGGTCGACGACGTCTGGATCTGGGACGTCCGCGCCCTGGTGGGCTGATCAACCGACGAGGGGCCGCACGTCCCACATCCACCCGCCGTCGACCGGGCGGCCCGCGCCGAGCAGGTCGTCGACGGTCCGCCGGACGGCGTCGCCGTTCGGCAGCCGGCCGAGCACCACGACCGCCGCTCGCCAGTGCCGCAGATCCTCGACGGCCTGGCGGCGGTCGGCCGCGCTCAGCACCGGTGTCACGCCGGTCTCGGCGACCCGGCGCAGCAGCACGGCGGTGGGCCGGTCCGGGGCGCCCCAGCGGGCCGCCGGGTCGTCCGGCCCGCTCGGTCCGATGAAGTACCCGCCCGGGGCGTCGAACGCCAGCCCGGTACGCGCCGACCAGAGCATGACCGGGCTCAGCGCGGCGCCGGTGACCGGCGGCATGCCCACCACCGTCCGCCCGGGTGGGACCAGCGGTCGCCATCCGCCCTCGGCGACGAAGGCCGGCACCGGCGGCACCGGAACGACCCGGATCGGTGTCGGTGTCAGGGGCAGCAACGCGGCGGCCACCGCCGGCACCCACACCAGCCGTACCGGCAGTCCCGGCACGGCCGTCCGGCGGGCCCCGGCGACGCGGTCCACGAAGAGCGCCACCAGGACGCCGAGCACCGGCACGCAGACCAGCGCGAACCGGGCCGGCACCGCGAGGTCGAGCAGCGGCAGCCCGGCGACGAGCCGGTACGGGCCCGGGATCCCGGTGGCGCTGCCGTCCACCCGCAGGTCGGTGCCGAGCGACAGCAGGGCGAAGACCACACCGCAGCCGGCCAGCGCACGGACCAGCGGTCGTCGCCACAGCCAGAGCACGACCACGACGGCGAGGACCAGCAGCCCCGGGCCGAAGAACGAGTTCTCCTCCGTCGGATTCGGCGAGAGCAGACCCGGCAGCCAGTCGTCCCCGAGCACGGTCTGCCGGGCCGACGCCGTGAACGACGCCGCGTCGAGCTGGAAGCCGTGCGCGGCGAACGCCATGCCGGTGTAGTGCTGCGGGCCGTGGAACTGGAACCACAGCGGGTACGCCAGCAGCACCGCGCCCACCACGGCCGCGACCGCGAGCCGACCGAGCAGGGCCGGCGCGAGACGACGGGCCGCGGCCCGGTCGGCCAGGGCGTAGCCCAGCGCGAACACCCCGGCGGCGAGCGCCAGGAAGACCAGCACCTCCTCGCCGATGAAGACCTGCCAGACGAGCAGCAGCCCGAGGCCGACGCCGGGCCGCCACGCCGCCGTTGCGCCGGCGCCCGGCCGGAACACCAGGGCGAGGATCGCCGGCAGCAGGAACTGGGCGGCCACGTGCAGGTGCGCGCCGGCCTGGGCGACCATGCCGGGGGCGAAACCACAGACCAGCCCGCCGAGCGCCGCCGCGGAGCGGGCGGAGACGAGCCGACGGCGCAGCAGCGCGTACCAGGCCGTGGCGGTGCCGGCGAGGCAGCCGACCACCGCGACGCAGAACGCCACCTGCGAGCCGAACAGCAGCGTGACCGGGGCCAGCGGGACGCCCAGGCCGAGCACCGAGGTGTTCGCCATCAGGTTGACGCCGTCCGGCGCGTTCAGGGCGGCGCTGAAGAGCGGGTTCTCCCCCGCGACCACGGCGTGCGCCGCGTGGGCCAGCATCCACTCGAAGAGCACCTGGTCACCGGCCTGGTGGAACAGCCGCTGCGGGTGACCCCACTGCGCGCTGGTCAGCACCACGGCCAGCGCCAGGTAACCGGCGACCACCAGCGCGTCCGGCAGCCACCCCGGCCGTGGCGGCGGCGCGGTCGGGGAATCGGCCGGCGTCGTCGACGGCGCCGTTCCCGTGGTCATCAGACCGAGCGGTCGGTCAGCGTCCGGACATCCCACACCCAGACGTCCAGCTCCTGGCGGCCGGGACCGACCAGCTCCTCGACGGTACGGCGCAACGGCTCGGCGTTCTGCTGACGGACCGGGAGCACGAGGATCGCCGCCCGCCAGTGCCGTAGCTCGTCCGTGAACCGCCGGCGCTGTCGGTCGTCCAGTTTGGAGGTACGACCGGTGGTCGCCACCTCCTCCAGCAGTTGGCCCACCCCGCTGGGTCGGCCCCCGAACCGACCCGGGTCACCGGTGTTGCCGTTGCGGGGAGCGAGGAAGTAGCCACCCGGGATCTTGAAGTCGAGGTTGGTGGCCGCCGCCCAGCGCATGCCGTGCGTGTTGCCCATGCTGGGCACCGGGATCGGCACGAGCGTCTGCTCCGGACCGACGTACGCCCGCCACCGGTCGGCGGTGATGAACTCCGGCACCGGCGGCCGGGAGACCATGCGCAGCGGCATCGGGGCGATCGGCAGCAGCGCGAACGCCAGACCGGCGGCGGTGAGCGTCCGGACGGTACGGCGGTCGGCCGGCCGCAGCGCCCAGGCCCGCTCGACGGCGATCGCGAGCAGCAGGCCGATGACCACCGTGGTGATCAGACCGAACCGGGTCGGCACCACCGCGTCCAGCAGCGGCAGGTGCACCAGCAGCTCCCACGGCCCGGTGATCAGGTCCCGGTCCCACCAGGAGATCTGCTCACCGAGCGAGAGCAGGGCGAAGAACGCCCCGGTGGCGGCGAGCGCTCGGACGATCATCTCCCGACGCAGCCAGACCACGACGCCGACGGCGAGCATCGACAGGCTCCAGCCGAAGAAGGCGTTCTCCTCCGAGTAGTTCGGCGCGAGGTTGACGTTGGCCCGCTGGTTGCCACCGAGCGTGGCCGAGCCGGGCGCGAAGAAGGCGGCGATGTCGTTGCCGTAGTCCTGCACCGCGTCGCTGAGCCCGTGGTACGCCATCGGCCCGGCGAACTGCACGTACAGCGGGTACGCCAGCAGCGCCCCGGCCAGCAGCGCACAGGCGGCGAGACCGGCGGCCAGTGGTCGCCACGCCGCCCGCCAGCGGGCCGGCTCCTGGGCCACCACCGCGAGCAGGAAGATCCCGCAGGCCAGCGCCGTGAAGAGCAGGATCTCCTCGTTGATGAACGCCTGGGCGGTGACGAGCATCGCCAGCAGGAGGCCGTCGAGGACCGGGCGGCGCGAGCGGGTCAGCACCAGGACCCGCCAGACGATGAACGGCAACAGGAACTGGCTGATGATGTTCGGGTGCCAACTCGCGTGCGAGAGCATCGCCGGGGAGAAGCCGCAGAACCAGCCACCGGCGGCCGCCGCGAGCGGCGTACGCACGATGTGGCGGCGGAGCACGAGGTACCAGGCCATGGCGGTGCCGGCGAGGCCGAGCGTCACCAGCACCACGAAGGACACCGCCGGGCCGAACAGCAGGGTCACCGGCACCATCGGGATGCCCAGCGCCAGCACCGCGGTGTTGGCCATCAGGTTGACGCCGTCGGGATAGTTGAACTGCTCGGTGTAGAACGGGTACTCGCCGTGCAGCACCACCCGTACCGAGTGGGCGAGGAAGAACTGCACCTGAGCCGGGTCACCGGTGTAGAGCGAGGCCACCCGGCCGGCCGGGTCCAGCCAGATCCGGCTGGTCACCCAGACGGCGGCGAGCAGGAACAGCGCGCCGACCGCGAGGTGCTGCCGGCGCCTGGTCCAGCGGGCCCAACGCCTTCGCGTCGGCGCGGACACCGGGACCGTCCCGTCCGGCGCGGTGGTCTTCGACACGGCCGCGTCCGAAGCAGCCCCGTGCGGCGCGGCCTGGTCCGGCACGGCCTCGTGCGGCACGGTCTGGTGCGGCGCGGCCTCGCGCGGCACGGTCTGGTGCGGCGCGGCCTCGCGCGGCACGGTCTGGTGCGGCGCGGCCTCGCGCGGCACGGTCTGGTGCGGCGCGGCCTCGTGCGGCACGGCCTCGATCGGCGCGGCCTCGAGCGGCACGGTCTGGTGCGGCACGGTCTGGTGCGGCACGGCCTCGTGCGGCGCGACCCGCGACGGGTCGGCCTCCTCGGGCGGGGTCTGGTCCGGCGCGGTCGTCTCGGGGGCGGTCGAGGTCGGGATGGCCGGGGCGGTGTCGACCAGGTCGGCCGGAGCGGCGGAGTCGCTGGGCGCCCCGACGGACCTGGCCCGGGAAGCGAGGGCGCGGGACTCGGCAGGCGTCACAGTCGGCGGAGTCTACCCGAGTGGCGAAAAGGCACTAAAGCCCCGGTGATGTCCATTGTGGCGGACGAGGAACCGGCCAGCGGCGGCGCGGCGTCGGACATCTCGTACTATGGCGCTTTCCGACAGCGACGGCGAGGCGATCGGGGGCGGATCAGGTGACTCCGGGCCGCCGGCACGGCAGGACGCTCGCTGTCCTGCTGACGGCGTTGTTGGTCAGTACCGCATGCGGTCCCGTCGCGGACCGCGCGCCTCGCGACCTGCGGGTGGGGTACGACAGCCTCGACGGCACCCTGGCCGTGTGGCCGCCACGGGGCGATCTGTCCGGCGACGCCGCGGCGACGACCGCGGTCACCGAGGCGGTACGCGACTGGCGGTCACCGGACGACGACCGGGCGCACCTACCGTCGTCCGGCATTCTCTTCTCCGGACGCGTCGACGGGGCCCCGGTGGCCCTGGTCGCAGCCGACGTGCCGGGCGAGAGCGCGTCCTGGCTGCTGCAACTGACCGGCGACGGCGACCGGTACGCGATCAGCCGCGCCACCGAGTACACCGACCCCGGCTACCTGGTCTACTCCGACGTGCTGCCGGTGCAGACGGCCGGCGGGCGGCGCTACCTGGTCTCGGCGCGGGTGCAGCAGTTGCTGGGGCCGCAGGGGCGGGCGTTGGCCGTCGCCGACGGCCTCAGCGCGCCGGTCGACGTACCGGCCTGCACAGCGGTCGGTGTTACGGCGACCCTGCGGGCCACCGAGTCACTGCCCCGGGGTCGGGCCGCCGACCGGCTGCTCGACCTGGGCACCGGCACGACGGACCCGCGTTATCCGCTGGTTCGGGACGAGTCCGGCGCCGGCCGGCGGGCGCTCACCGGCCTGGACACCTGCGTGCTGGCCGGCGAGCGGGGCCCGTTCGGCAGCATCCCGCGCCGGATCGGCGACCGGGACGCGCCGAAGTCCGTGCCGACGTCCTGGCCCATGGCGAAGCTCTCGGTCCGGTCGCTCGGCGAGGTGGCGCTCGGCGGCGGCGAGCCGGCCGAGTTGCAGCAGCTCAGCTGGGACACCGACGCCGGCACAATGACCGCGGTCGTCTACCGACCGGCAAACGGGAGCACGCCGGTGGTCTCCCCGGCCGACCGGGCAACGCCGTTGCAGACGTACCAGCTCCCGATCCCCGGCCAGCCGCTGCTGGTGCTCAGTTGGCGGGCCACCCGGGACAGCTCCCTCTCGGTACCACCGGGCACGCCGCTGCTGGTGGAACGCCCCGGCCTGGTGGTGGTGCCGGAGCCTTCCCGCACCCAGACCTACAGCCTCGCCAACACCGACAAAACCCACTACCGCTCAGTAAGCCCCCGCCGCTGACCCGACCCGCCCCGCCCGGCCAGCCCTGGCCCCGGCCCAGCCCAGCCTGGCGCGGCCCAGCGCGGCCCAGCCCAGCTCAGCCCGGCCCAGCTCAGCCCGGCCCAGTTCAGCCCGGCCCGGCCCGGCGCGGCCCGGCGCAGCCCGGCCCGGCGCAGCCCGGCCCGGCGCGGCTTAACCCGACCCAGCGCGGCTTAACCCGACCCAGCGCGGCCCAGCCCGGCGATCTTGCACTTTCTGTTGCGACAAAAGGTATGAACGAGTGCGTTTCGACAACCGAAAGTGCAAGATCGACGCGAGGCAGGACGCGGGAGGCAAGATCGACGCGAGGCAGCACGCGCGAGGCAAGATCGACGCGAGGCAGGACGCGCGAGGCAGGACGCGCGAGGCAAGATCGACGCGAGGCAGGACGCGCGAGGCAAGATCGACGCGAGGCAGGACGCACGAGGCGGGACGCGCGAGGCAGGAGGCAGGAGGCGGGAGGGAGTGCGCCTGACTCGGGAGCGCGCGCGGGGTGGAGCCGCGCACGGAGAGGTGGCGTCGACGCTGACGGCGGGCACCCCTCGGGGTGCCCGCCGCCGTGACGTGCCGGGACTAGTTCTGAGCTGCGGTGTTGCTGGTGGGGGTCAGGCGGTCCGGGGTGGCGTCCAGGCGGGAGATCCAGCCGGTGACGTCACGGGCCACGTCCTGCGCGGTCAGGCCGAGGTCGGCGAGGATCTGCGCGCGGGTGCCGTGGGGGTGCCAGTCGGCCGGTACGCCCAGGTCCTTGAGCGGTACCCGGACGTCGGCGTCGCGCATCGCCTGGCCGAGGGCGTCGCCGACACCGCCGACGCGGACGCCGTCCTCGACGGTGACCACGAGCCGGTGGCGGGCGGCCATGTCGACCAGTTCGGCCGGGACCGGGCGCACCCAGCGGGGGTCGACGACGGTGACGCCGTAGCCGTGCTCGGCGACCCGGGCGGCGACCTCCATGCCCATCTGGCCGAAGGAGCCGACGGCGACGAGCAGCACGTCGGTACGCGTCGACTCGGCCAGCACGTCGACGGTGCCGACCCGGCGCAGCGCCGGCAGGTCCGCGGCGACCGCGCCGGTCGGGAAGCGCAGGACGGTCGGGCCGTCGTCGGTGGCCACCGCCTCGCGCAGCTCCTCGCGGAGGGTGGAGGCGTCACGGGGAGCGGCGATCCGCAGACCGGGCACCACGCCGAAGACCGACATGTCCCAGATGCCGTAGTGGCTGGGGCCGTCCGGGCCGGTGATGCCCGCCCGGTCCAGCACGAAGGTCACCGGCAGCTTGTGCATCGCCACGTCCAGCAGGACCTGGTCGAAGGCGCGGTTGAGGAAGGTGGCGTAGACGGCGACCACCGGGTGCAGGCCACCGAGCGCCAGGCCGGCCGCTGAGGTGGCGGCGTGCTGCTCGGCGATGCCCACGTCGTACACCCGCTCGGGGTACTTGCGGGCCAGCTTGGCGATGCCGGTCGGCTCGGCCATGGCGGCGGTGATGCCCACCACGTCGGGCCGCTCGTCGGCGACGGCCAGCAGTTCGTCGGCGAAGACGTGGGTCCACTTCACCGAGGGGGCGGCCAGCAGCGTGCCGGTCTCCACGTCGAAGGCGCTGCTCGGGCCGTGCAGGCAGTCCGCCTCGTCCTCCTCAGCCGGGCGGTAGCCGTACCCCTTGCGGGTGACGGCGTGCACGATCACCGGGCCGCCGAAGTTCTTCGCCGCGCGCAGGGCCGACTCGACGGCCGCCACGTCGTGCCCGTCCACCGGGCCGACGTACTTGATGCCCAGGTCCTCGAACATGGCCTGCGGGGCGACGGCGTCCTTGATGCCCTTCTTGACCGCGTGCAGCACCTCGTACATCGGCTTGCCGACGAGCGGGGTGGAGCCGAGGGCGTCCTTGACCGTGTCGAGGACCTTCTCGTAGCCCGGGTTGAGCCGCAGCGAGGAGAGGTGGTCGGCCAGTCCGCCGATGGTGGGCGAGTAGGACCGGCCGTTGTCGTTGACCACGATGACCAGCGAGTTGCCGGCCGTGGCGATGTTGTTCAGCGCCTCCCAGCACATACCGCCGGTGAGCGCGCCGTCGCCGACCACGGCCACGACGCTGCGCTGCTCACCCCGCAGGGCGTACGCCTTGGCCAGGCCGTCGGCGTAGGAGAGCGCGGTGGAGGCGTGCGAGTTCTCGATGAGGTCGTGCTCGCTCTCGGCCTGGCTGGGGTAGCCGGAGAGGCCACCGCGCTGGCGGAGCTTGTCGAAGCCGGCCTGACGCCCGGTGAGGATCTTGTGTACGTACGCCTGGTGCCCCGTGTCGAACAGGAGCCGGTCCCGGGGGGAGTCGAAGACGCGGTGCATGGCCAGCGTCAGCTCGACCACGCCGAGGTTGGGCCCGACGTGCCCGCCGGTACGGGAGACCTTCGCGATCAGGAAGTCCCGGATCTCGGCGGCGAGCACATCCAGCTCTTCGCCGGACATCCGCTTGACGTCCTGCGGACCGCGGACCGTCTCCAGCAGCCGACCGTGGTTGGCCGTGTCCTCTTCAACGCTCATGACCGGAGAGTCTATCGGCCGCCCGACACTCCGCAGCCTGGCCCGAGCCGCTTGGGCCGGACCGGCCGGCTGAGCGCCTGGTCAGGGGCGAATCCGCCGTCGGTCGCTACGCGGCGGCCGGCGGCAGCAGCAGTCCGACGCACTCGACGTGCTGGGTCATCGGGAACAGGTCGAAGCCGCGCAGCGCCGCCAGTCGCCAGCCCAGCTCGGCGAAGGTGCGGACGTCCCGGGCGAAGGCCGCCGGGTCACACGCCACGTACGCGACCGCCCGTGGGCCGGCGGCGGCCAGGGCGCGCACCACCGGGGCGCCGGCGCCGGAGCGCGGCGGGTCGAGCACCACCACGTCGACCGGGCCGGTGATCCGTCGGCGGGCCAGCGCGGTCTCCACCCGCGCCGACACCACCTCGACGCGGGGCAGGTCGGCCAGGTTCTCCCGAGCGGCGGCGACACCCTGCGCGGACGCCTCCACCAGCGTCACCCGACCGGACGCGCCGACGCGGGCGGCCAGCCCGGCGGCGAACAGTCCCGCGCCACCGTAGAGGTCCCAGGCGATATCGCCCGGCCGCGGGTCGAGGAGCTCCAGCACGGCCGTGTTGAGCGTGTCGGCCGCGGCCGGGTGCACCTGCCAGAACGCGGACGCGGGCAGCACCCAGTCCCGCCCGGCGGCCACCTCACGGACCTCGGTGGGCCCGCTCACGGGGGTGACGACCCCGTCGCGGACCTCGGCGACGCTCACGTCCCCTCCGCCGCTGGCGACGGTCTCCACCGCCTCGGCCACCGGCCAGCTCGCGCCGGTCGGACCGAGCACCGCAAGCTGCTGGATGGCCGGGTGGGCGATGCGGCAACGGTCGATCGGCACGACCTCGTGCGAGCGGTGTTTGAGCAGGCCGGCCCGGTCGGCGGCGTCGACCGCGTAGCGGACCCGGGTACGCCAGCCGAGCAGCCCGCCCGGCAGCGCCTCGACCCGGACGCCGAGCCGGTCCAGCTCGGCGTCGGTGAGCCCGCCGAGGCGGGCCAACTGCTCGCGCACCACGGCGGTCTTCCAGGCCAGTTGCGCGTCCGGGGCGACGTGTTGCAGGTCGCACCCGCCGCAGGCGCCCGGCTTCGCGTACGGGCAGGGCGGCTCCACCCGGTCCGGCGACGGGTCCAGCACGGTCACGGCGTCGGCCCGGACGAACCCCCGGTGCACCTCGGTGACCTCGGCGATCACCCGTTCCCCGGGCAGCGCGTGGCGGACGAACACCACCTGCCCGTCCACCCGGGCGACGCAGTGCCCGCCGGGGGCCACCGCGTCGACGGTCAGCTCGACCCGCTCCGCCTCGCCGAGGCCCCGCTCGGCCGTCGAAGCCAAAGCCGAAGCCGCGGCCGAGGCCGCACCCGCGGTCGTACGCTCAGTCACGGCTGTCTCCCACCGTCTCGCCGCCCGCCGGGCCGGCCTCGCCGGGCGGCGGCGCGGTCACCGCCGCCGGCACCGAGCCCCGGGGTCCGCGCGCCGGCGTGTTGGAGAGGGTGGCGTCGAGCCGGTCCAGGTTCTTGCTCGCGGTCGAGGCGAGCTGCCACGGCACGCTGACCACCATGACCCCGGGCTCGAACAGCAGCCGGCCCTTGAGGCGCAGCGCGCTCTGGTTGTGCAGCAGGTTCTCCCACCAGCGCCCCACCACGTACTCGGGGATGAAGACGGTGACCACGTCGCGCGGCGACGTACGGCGGGTGGAGGCGACGAAGTCCAGGATCGGCCGGGTGATCTCCCGGTACGGCGAGTCGACGACGGTGAGCGGGATCGCCATCTCCCGGCGTTCCCAGTCGGCCTGGAGGTCGCGGGTGTCCTTCTCGTCCACGTTGACGGTCACCGCGGTCAACGTGTCCGGGCGGGTGGCCCGGGCGTACGCGATGGCCCGCAGCGTCGGCTGGTGCAGCTTGCTCACCAGCACGATCGCGTGGTTACGGGCGGGCAGCACGCCCCGGCTCTCGTCCGGCGGCGTCAGTTCGGCGGCGACCCGGTCGTAGTGCCGGCGGATGGCCAGCATCAGCGCGTAGATCACCGCCATCGCGGCGATCGCGATCCACGCGCCGAGCAGGAACTTCGTGATCAGGACGATCACCAGCACGGTGCCGGTCAGACCCATGCCGAACGTGTTGATGGCCCGGGAGCGGTGCATCCGCTTGCGGGCCTCCGGGTCCCGCTCGGTGCGCAGCCGCCGGTTCCAGTGCCGGATCATGCCGGCCTGGGAGACGGTGAACGAGACGAACACCCCGACGATGTAGAGCTGGATGAGCCGGGTCACCTCGGCCTGGAAGCCGACGATCAGGACGATCGCGAAGAGGGCGAGGAACGTGATGCCGTTGGAGAAGGCCAGCCGGTCGCCCCGGGTGTGGAACTGGCGGGGCAGGTAGCGGTCCTGGGCGAGGATGGAGCCGAGCACCGGGAAGCCGTTGAACGCGGTGTTCGCGGCCAGGAAGAGGATGAGCGCGGTCATCCCGGCCACCACGTAGAGCAGGATCGAGCCGGAGCCGAAGACCGTCTCGCCGAGCTGGGTGGTCACCGTCTTCTGCACGTACCCGTCGGGGCCCGAGACGATCTGCAGGGCCGGGTCCTCGACGAACTGCAGGTGGGTCAGCCGGGCCAGCCAGATGATCCCGACCAGCAGGCTCACCGCGATCGCGCCCAGCAGCAGCAGCGTGGTGGCGGCGTTGCGGCTCTTCGGCGCCTTGAACGCGGGCACACCGTTGGAGATCGCCTCGACGCCGGTGAGCGCGGCGGCGCCCGAGCTGAACGTCCGCAGCAGCAGGAAGACCAGCGCGAAGCCGGTCACGCTGTGCTCGGCCTGGATGACCAGGTCGGCGCTGGGCGCGCGGAGGTCGTCGCCCAGGACGAAGACGCGGAACAGCCCGGTGAGCAGCATTCCGCCCATCACGATCACGAAGCCGTAGGTGGGGATGGCGAACGCGGTGCCCGACTCGCGCAGCCCGCGCAGGTTGACCGCGGTCAGCAGGACCACCGCGAGGACCGCGATCATGACCTTGTGGGTGGCCACGAACGGGACCACCGAGCCGAGGTTGGCCACCCCCGAGGAGACGGACACGGCCACCGTGAGCACGTAGTCGACCAGCAGGGCGCTGGCCACCCCGATGCCGAACTTGGGGCCGAGGTTGACCGTGGCCACCTCGTAGTCGCCGCCGCCGGAGGGGTAGGCGTGCACGTTCTGCCGGTAGCTGGCCACCACGGTGAGCATCACCACGACGACCGCGAGGGCGATCCACGGGGAGAACAGGAACGCCGACGCGCCGGCGATCGACAGGGTCAGCAGGATCTCGTCGGGCGCGTACGCGACGCTGGACAGCGCGTCGGAGGCGAACACGGGTAGCGCGATGCGCTTCGGCAGGAGGGTGTGCTGCAGGCGGTCGGACCGGAACGGTCGACCGAGGAGCAGCCGCTTCAGCAGCGAGGTGGGACTGGCCACGAACGCCAAGAGTACGACCACCACGGTGCGAACGCGGGGGTGGGCGATCATCGCCGCCCACGGCGGCGGGGTACGGTCGGTCCCCGCTCTCGACCGGGACGTGGCAGGCTCGCACTCGAAGACCACCGGCAACGGGGATGGTACGTACCTTGGGAGGGACAGCGTGCACGTCGTGATCATGGGATGTGGGCGGGTCGGGTCGACCCTCGCCCACAGCCTGGAGTCCCGGGGGCACTCGGTGGCGGTGATCGACCAGGACGCCGACGCCTTCCGCCGGCTCGGCCCCGACTTCGCCGGGATCACGGTGACCGGGGCGGGCTTCGACGGCGAGGTGCTGCGCCAGGCCGGCATCGAGCGCGCGGACGCCTTCGCGGCGGTCTCCAGCGGCGACAACTCCAACATCATCTCGGCGCGTCTGGCCCGCGAGACGTTCGGCGTGTCCCGGGTCGCGGCCCGGATCTACGACCAGCGCCGGGCGCAGGTGTACGAGCGCCTCGGCATCCCCACCGTGGCGACGGTGCGCTGGACGGCCGACCGGATGCTGCGGCACCTCGTGCCCGAGGGCAACGTGGAGATCTTCCGAGACCCGACCAGCACCGTGTCGATCGTCGAGGTCCCGGTGCACCGGGAGTGGATCGGTCGGCCGGTGCACGTGCTGGAGGAGGCCTCGGGCGCGCGGGTGGCCTACCTGATCCGCTTCGGCATCGGCACGCTGCCCACCGCGTCCACCCTCGTGCAGGAGGGTGACCAGGTGTTCATGCTGGTCAGCGACGACATCGTGGCGACGGTCACGGCGGTGGCGGCGACGCCGCCGGAAGGAGGGCACTGAGCATGCGGATCGCCATCGCCGGCGCCGGCAACGTGGGCCGTTCGATCGCCCAGGAGCTGATCGAGAACGGCCACCAGGTCATGCTGATCGAACGTCAGCCGAAGATGCTCCGACCGGACCGGGTGCCGGCCGCCGAGTGGGTGCTCGCCGACGCGTGCGAGGTGGCCAGCCTGGAGGAGGCCAACATCGCCGGCTGTGAGGTGGTGGTCGCCGCCACCGGCGACGACAAGACCAACCTCGTGCTGTCGCTGCTGGCCAAGACCGAGTTCGCGGTGCCCCGCGTGGTCGCCCGGGTCAACCGGGCGGAGAACGAGTGGCTCTTCACCGAGCAGTGGGGCGTCGACGTCGCGGTGAGCAAGCCCCGGGTGATGGCGGCCCTGGTCGAGGAGGCGGTCACCGTCGGCGACCTGGTCCGGCTCATGACCTTCCGGCAGGGCGAGGCCAACCTGGTCGAGATCACCCTGCCACCGACCGCCCCGTACGTCGGTCAGCCCCTGCACGCGGTGCCGCTGCCCCGCGACTCCGCCCTGGTGGCGATCCTGCGCGGCAAGCGTGTCCTGGTGCCCAGCCCGGACGACCCCATCGAGGCCGGCGACGAGTTGATCTTCGTCTGCACGGCCGAGGTGGAGGACGACGTACGCGCCGTCATCCTCGGCCCGGACAGCGTCGAGCGGACCCGCGGCTCGCGCTGAGCCGGCCCGGTGCCGGCCTCCTCAGGCGCCGGGCAGCGGGGTGGGTTGCGGCTCCCGGGTGACCCGGCGCACCGTCCAGACGGTGATGAGCAGCAGCAGCGCGTACGGCGGGTAGCCCAGGGCCAGCCGGGCCACGCCCAGCGCGGTGTCCTGGTGGGCCAGGTAGAGCCCGGCCTGCACGCCCACCTTGGCCAGCCACACCACGCCCCAGAGCACGGTCAGCCGGGTGAAGGTCTGCACCAGCTTCGGGTCGGCCCGCCACTCGGAGCGGCCCTTGGCGACCAGCACCGACCAGATCCAACCGACGAGTGGCTGCCGGACGGCCGCCGAGATCAGCAGGACGACGCCGTAGCCGATGCCGTAGAGGATGCCGGGCAGGTAGAAATCCCGCTCGTTACCGGTACGCCACGCGATGGCGGCGCCGATGCCGACGCCGAACAGCCCGTTGACCGCGTGCCGGATCGGCCGGCGCTGCGCCAGCCGCAACCCGGCGATCAGCAGCGCGACGGCCACCGAGGCGATCACGGCGGGCCGCAGGTCACCGATGATGTTGGCGAGTACGAAGACGACCACCGGGATGCTGGACTCGACCAGCCCGCGCCAGCCGCCGAGCTGGTCGGCCATCTGCTCGGCGATCGTCGGCAGCGCCTCGTCGTCGCCCGGAGGAGTCTCCGGCTCTGTCGCCCGGTGCTGTCCCGTCGTCATGACCGGCCTTCCGTCCCCGGCGCCGTCACTTCGGCGAGTCCAGCTCGTAGTACGGGTTGTAGATGACCTTACGGTCGTCGCGCATCGCCACCCGGCCACGCGCGGTGAGGTGCCGTCCCGGCTCGATCCCGGAGATGTGCCGCCGGCCCAGCCAGACCAGGGTGACGACATCGCTGCCGTCGTACAGGTCGGCCTCCAGCGTGGGCAGGTTGGTGCGCGGCGTGTAGACGACGGTGCGCAGCCGACCGGCGACCGAGACCAGTTGGCCCCGGGAGCACTGCTGAGCCAGGACGCCACCGCACTCGGCGCTCTCCTGCCGCAGCTCCTGCGCGTCGATCTCGGCCTCGCTGGCGGTGAACCGTTGCAGGATGCGCCGCAGCGACACCTTGCTCTCGTCGGTCGTCATGACCTCCGCGTCACCCTCTCCACGCTCGCCGGTACCGGCCCGGCTCCGACGACGCCGGAACCGTCCCGCCAGCGTACGCCGACAAGGCCGGTTCCGGCGGGCCGGGACGCGGTCGGTCAGACCTGGCGGGGTTCGGTGGACGCGTCCCCGGCCTGGTCGGCGATCTCGCGGGGCAGTCGCAGCGGCAGCGGCTCACGCACCGGCTTCGCCTCCTGGCCACGGTCGACCACCAGGCCTTCCAGGCACTCGGCGAGCGGGCCCGAGCTGGCCGGGTCGGTGGCCACCGGCCCCTGGAAGACACCGCGGACCATCCAGCGCGGCCCGTCGACGCCGACGAACCGCAGGTTGGTCGGGCCGTCCGGGGTCCGCACCTGGGCGTGCAACTCCGTGCCGTACTCGCCGGCGACCTCCTGCGCGGAGGCGCCGTCCCGCAGCAGCGACTGCCGGATCTCCTCGCGCACCTCGTCCCAGATCCCCTCGGACCGGGGAGCCGCGAAGACGCCGAGCTGCAACGCGCTGTCCCCGTGCACCAGCACGACCTGCTGGATCACACCCTGCGGGTCGGCCTGCACCCGCACCTCCACCTCGGCGACCGCCGGAATGTGCAGGCTGCCCAGGTCGAGCCGCTCCACCTCGTCGTCGACCTCGGAGATGTCGTACGGCCCGCGCACCAGCGCCGGCGCCGCGGCCCCCTCGTCGAGGACCTCGGTGGCCCGCTCGTCGCGGGTGTGCCGCCCGGCATCGGCCCGCTTTCGGGAGAAGATCACTGCGCCCACCCTCCGCTGTTCACAATCACCCTGCCACTTCTTCCGTCTGCCCGTCGGCCGGCGACGGCACCAGCTGGGCGTGCCCGCCGGTCGAACCGTGCCCACCGGTCCCTCGCGCGGACCCGGGCAGCTCGGCCACCGGCTCGAACCGCGCCCGCGCCACCCGCTGGACCACGAACTGGGCGATCCGGTCGCCGCGAGAGATCTTCGCGGGCGTGTCCCGATCATGGTTGATCAGGTTGACCATGATCTCACCCCGGTAGCCGGCGTCGACCGTACCGGGCGCGTTGAGCACCGTCACGCCGAGCCTCGCCGCCAGGCCGGACCGGGGATGGACCAGGCCCACGTAGCCGTCCGGCAGGGCGACCGCCACGCCGGTGGGCACCAGGGCCCGGCCACCGGGCGGCAGCTCGACGTCCGCGGCGGCCACCAGGTCGGCGCCGGCATCGCCGGGATGGGCGTACGTGGGCAGCGGCAGCTCGGCATCGAGCAGCCGTACGGGCACGGGTACGACGTCGGTCACGGGTCCCCTCTTCGGTCCGGTTGTCTCCGGTGACCCTGCCATCCTGCCGGTTGGCCGGCCCGCCGTGCGCCGTACCCTCGCAGGAGTGAGCATGTCGCCCTCCCCGTCCGCCGATCGGCCAGGGGTTCCGGCCCGCCCGGCGTACGCCGAACGGCTGGACCTGCCCTGGTGGCTGTGGCTGACCAGCCTGGTGGCCGCCGGGCTGCTGGCGGTCGAGATCTGGATGGGTGGTTCCGGCGCCCGGGCCTGGGTGCCGTTCGCGGTGCTGCTGCCGGTGACCGCCGTCGGGCTGTGGTGGCTGGGCCGGATCCGGGTGGCGGTCGTCGACGGTGAGCTGCAGGTGGACGACGCCCGGCTGCCGGCACGCTTCGTGGCCGACGTGATCCCGTTGGACGCCTCCGGCCGTCGTGAGGTGCTGGGCGTCGGCGCGGACCCGCTCGCCTTCGTGGTGCAGCGGCCGTGGATCGGCGGCGCCGTGCAGGTGGTGCTCGACGATCCGGCCGACCCGACCCCGTTCTGGGTGGTGAGCAGCAGGCGTCCGGTCGAGTTGGCCGAGGCGCTGCTGGCCGCGCGGGACGCCGCCAAGCCCGCCGACGCCAGGCCCGTCGACGCCAGGCCCGTCGACGCCAGGCCCGCCGACGCGAGGCCCGCCGACTCCACGGCCGGCGAGCCGGGCTGACCGCCGCCCCCGGGGCCGCTCAGGTGCCCGTGGGCGGGCCGGGCAGGGCCGGCGGTGGCGCCGGGCGGGCGATGCCGCGACGGCGCAGGTCCGCCTGGAGCTGGTCGGCCATCTGACGGGTGGCCCGACGGTTCAGGAAGCTGGCCACCGCCGCGCCCGTGAGGAACGGCCCGAGGGTGGTGAGGTTGCGCCCGAAGCGGCGCAGCAGCATGTCCCGCATCTCCTTGCGGGCGGCCGTGCCGAGCACCGCGCCGACGCCCACGCCGGGCACCATCGGGTTGACCCCGCGCTGGGTGGCCCAGGAGTGCACCAGAGCCACCGCCCGCTGGCTGCCGGCGCCGGGCAGCGACACGCCGTGGATCTCGTGCAGCTCACCGATCAGTTTCAGCTCCACCGCCACGACGGCGACGGTCTCGGCGGCGAGCAGCACGGGCGCGGAGAGCAGCGTGGGCGCCACCGTCCACTCGACGGCGGCGACTCCGCCGCCGGCCGCGCCGATCCCGGCCGTGGTGCGCGAGGCGTTGCGGATCAGTCGCTCGGCCAGGGCGGCGTCGTCCAGACCGGGAAAGTGTTGACGCAGGGTGGCCAGGTCCCGTACCGGCACGTGCGGTGCGATCTCGGCTACCGTGTCGACCATCCAGCGCACGGCGGCACGGGGCTTGAACAGGTCGGAGATGCCCCGGCTGCGGGCCTGGGACACCATTCGCGTGAGCAGTTGGCGTCGCCGGGCCGGCGCGATGTCGTCCTCGGTCAACGCCGCGACGGTGGCGCCGAGGTCGTCCGCGCCGCCGTCGGTGGTGTCGCCTCGATCGCTCATGGGTGGAACCTCCCGGTGCTGTGGCTACCCGCTACGAGTCAAACAGGTACCCACTGGCGTCGCACGCCTACACCGGTAGCGGCGGCCCCGATCAGGAGGCCGCCGCCGGTGTCGTGCGTGTCAGACGCACTCTCGGCAGATCAGCTCGCCGTTGCGCTCGACCGCCAGCTGGCTGCGATGGTGGACCAGGAAGCAGCGGGCACACCGGAACTCGTCCTGCTGCATCGGTAGCACCTTGACAGTGAGCTCCTCGTCGGCCAGGTCGGCACCGGGCAGCTCGAAGCTCTCGGCGACCTCGGCCTCGTCGACGTCCACCGCGCCCGACTGTGAGTCGACGCGTCGGGCCTTGAGCTCTTCCAGGCTGTCCTCGCCGAGGTCGACCTCGTCGCGACGCGGGGCGTCGTAGTCGGTGGCCATCGGATGTCACTCTCCCATATCGATGTTGTCGCTTCCGGTTGTAACGCCGGACGACGCTGTTTCGGTTCCGCTGGCCGGCAACCACTTGTGTCGGGCACCCGACCCGCGGGACCGTACGGGTCGGGACCGCTGGGGCCACTCCCCTGCGAGCGCGGAACCTTACCCCCCCTTGGGCGAGGCATGTATACCGCCCTTGCGGCTGAGATGTACGCCCCCGCACGCGAAGTTGTTCCCAATGTGATTCAGGCGACACGAAGATAGGGGTAGTAGTACCCGGTTCACGGTCGGCGCGCCGGCATGTCGGACTGTTTCCACGCGACGGCCGGACAACCGTTAACCTCAGCGGCGTATTCGACGGCCGGCGGTCTGTGCGATCGTTGGCGGCCGCCGCCACCCACCTGATGTCCCGGGAGCGCCCAGATGAGTTTTGCGCGAGTGCGAGCACTCGTCGTCGTCGGCCTGCTGGGGGTCCTGGCGCTGGCGTTCGTGATCACCGCGATCGTCCGCGACAGCCAGGGCGAGGCCGGCGCGGCGGGCGGCTGCCCGGACGGCTGGCCACTGGCCGACGTCACCCTGCACGAACCCAAGGACGTCAAGATCAACGTCTTGAACGCCACCGACGAGCCGGGCCGGGCGGGCGCCGTCGCCGACGACTTCCGCAACCGCAAGTTCCAGGTCAAGAAGGTCGGCAACGCGCCCAAGGGCATCGACGACGTCGCCGTGCTGAAGTTCGGTCCCAAGGGTGTCAGCTCCGCCCACCTGCTCAAGGCGTACTTCCTGAACAACGCCGAGCCGGTCTACGACGAGAAGCGCACCGACGACACCGTGGACGTGGTGCTGGGCAACGGCTTCCAGCAGCTGGCCACCACCACCGAGGTCAACCAGTCCCTCGGTGACCTGGGCCCGCCGGTCGCGCCGGCCGGCTCCTGCCCGTCCCCCGCCGCCAAGAAGTGACGGCCTGACCGGCGGCGCCCGACGGACCTCAGGGGCCGCCGGAGGCATCCAGGGCGGCCAGCCGGTCGTGCAGCCCGGCGAAGAGGGCCGGCGGGGCCGCGATGACCAGGTCCGGGCCGGCCGGGCGACCGGCCAGGCCGGCGACCCGGGCGCCCGCCTCGGTAGCGACCAGGCCACCGGCGGCCTGGTCCCAGGCCGACAACCCCTTCTCGAAGTACGCGTCGAGCCGCCCCTCCGCGACCATGCAGAGGTCCAGCGCGGCGGCGCCGAGGCGGCGGATGTCGCGCACCGAGGCGATCAGCCCGGCCACCACCGACGCCTGGTGCGCCCGACGGCCGGCGTCGTAGCCGAAACCGGTCCCGACCAGCGCCTGCCCCAGGTCGGTCTCGCCCGAGCAGCGCAGCCGGACGCCGTCGCGCCACGCCCCGCCACCGGCCGTGGCGGTCCACTCCTCACCGGTGTGCACGTTGCGCACCACGCCGGCGACAACCGTCCCGTCCACCTCGGCGGCCAGCGACACCGCGCTGTACGGCAACCCGTAGAGGTAGTTCACGGTGCCGTCGATCGGGTCCACGATCCACCGCACCCCGCCCGGCGTCACCGGACCGGTCTCCGTCGTGCCGTACTCCTCGCCGAGGACCGCGTCGCCGGGTCGCAGCCGGCGCAGCGCGTCGAGGACCTGACGCTCGACGGCCCGGTCGGCGGCCGTGACCACGTCGGTGACCGTACTCTTGGTCGCCGCCACCGAGACGCCCTCGACCCGCATCCGGTACGCGGTCGCCGCGGCGTCCCGCGCCACCTCGATCGCGATCGCCAACAGTTCCCGCGGTGGCGGTGCCGAACGGTCCATTCCAGGGTCCCCTTCCGGCACGACCAAGGCGTTCCGGGCCGTGCGCGAGTATCATCCTTACAAAGTCCACATCTGCGCCGAATCGGCGGTCCCGCCGCCGTTACGCCGTGCGGCGCAGGATGATCGCCGCAGACGGCGTTACAATTCACCCCTGCCCACGCGCCACGGACCGCCGAGACACCGGCCGGCCCGGGACACGGGGGTCCCTCAACCACATCGCCCGGCCCGGTTGACCCACGCCGTGCCGGACGACCCGGCCGTGCCCGCTCTTCGCCTCCGGAAGGTCATTCGTGACAGAACCCCGCCAGCCCGGCGCCGACGTTCGCTCGCTCACCGACACCCTGATCGCCCACGCGCAGAGCGCTGGCGGCCAGCTCACGTCGGCCCAGCTCGCGCGCACCGTCGAGACCGCCGAGGTGACTCCGGCCCAGGCCAAGAAGATCCTGCGGGCGCTCTCCGAGGCGGGAGTGACCGTGGTGGTGGACGGCTCGGCGAGCACCCGCCGCCGGGTCGCCGCGGCTCGCTCGACGACCCCCGCGTCCCGAGCCACCACCGCCAAGACGACCAAGAAGGCCGCCGCGCCCGCCCCGAAGCAGGCACCCGCCTCCGACGAGGCGCCGGCGACGCCCGCCCCGCGCAAGGTGGCCGCCCGCAAGGCCGCCGGCAGCACCGCCGGAGTCGCCGCCGCCGCGGCCACCCCGGCCAAGGCGACCAAGTCCACCCGCGCGACCAAGGCCACCGTGGCCGCGGCGGCCGGCGCGAAGCCGGTCAAGGCCGCCGGCAAGGCCAAGGGCGAGGGGGCCGAGGGCGCCGAGGGCGAGATCGACCCGGAGGAGCTCGCCGCCACCATCGAGGACGTGGTGGTCGAGGAGCCGGCCGAGCTGACCCAGGCCGCCGAGACCGACGCCGCCGCGTCGGCCACCGACAACGACTTCGAGTGGGACGACGAGGAGTCCGAGGCGCTCAAGCAGGCCCGGCGTGACGCCGAGCTGACCGCCTCCGCCGACTCCGTCCGGGCGTACCTGAAGCAGATCGGCAAGGTCCCGCTGCTCAACGCCGAGCAGGAGGTGGAGCTGGCCAAGCGGATCGAGGCCGGGCTCTACGCCGCCGAGCAGCTGCGTGCGGCCGACGAGGGCGAGGAGAAGCTCGCCCGGGAGATGGTCCGCGACCTGGGCTGGATCTCCCGGGACGGCGAGCGCGCCAAGAACCACCTGCTCGAGGCGAACCTCCGTCTGGTCGTGTCCCTGGCCAAGCGGTACACGGGGCGCGGGATGGCCTTCCTCGACCTCATCCAGGAGGGCAACCTCGGTCTCATCCGGGCGGTCGAGAAGTTCGACTACACCAAGGGCTACAAGTTCTCCACGTACGCCACCTGGTGGATCCGGCAGGCCATCACCCGCGCCATGGCCGACCAGGCCCGCACCATCCGTATCCCGGTGCACATGGTCGAGGTCATCAACAAGCTCGGCCGCATACAGCGTGAGCTGCTCCAGGACCTGGGCCGCGAGCCCACCCCGGAGGAGCTGGCCAAGGAGATGGACATCACACCCGAGAAGGTGCTGGAGATCCAGCAGTACGCTCGGGAGCCCATCTCGCTGGACCAGACCATCGGCGACGAGGGCGACAGCCAGCTCGGTGACTTCATCGAGGATTCCGAGGCCGTGGTGGCCGTCGACGCCGTCTCGTTCTCGCTCCTGCAGGACCAGCTCCAGCAGGTGCTGCAGACGCTGTCCGAGCGGGAGGCGGGCGTCGTGCGGCTGCGCTTCGGCCTGACCGACGGTCAGCCGCGGACGCTGGACGAGATCGGCCAGGTCTACGGGGTGACCCGGGAGCGGATCCGCCAGATCGAGTCCAAGACGATGTCCAAGCTGCGACACCCGTCGCGGTCGCAGGTTCTCCGGGATTACCTGGACTGAGCCTGTTTCGTCAACCGAACGTGTCGTTTTGACCACCTGGCGTGCAACGCCAGATGGTGATCGTCCGGATGCACGAATGTGATCGTTGACGTGGCACCCTGGGTTCACGGCACACTGTCCCTGCCATGTGTGACCTCGGTCCCCCGCGGGCACACAGGGAAGGCAAGGCCCAGCACGGGTGTTGCACGATAGGTGAGCAACGACCGAAGAGATTGTTCATCGGTGACGACCAGAGGAGGAAGGCGATGACCCCGACCCTCACGCCGCCGCCCGAGACGGTGGCGCCCCCAGCCGCCGATGAACGGTGCGACCGCTGCAATGCTGCCGGCAAGCTCCGGATCACTCTCTCGGGTGGGAGCGAGTTGGTGTTCTGTGGGCACCATGCGAACAAGTACGCGGAGGATCTCGTGAAGATCACCGTTCGGTTCGCGACGGACCCCGAGTTCAGCTGGCGTGGCGCCGATCTGATGGCGAACTAAGTCCGCAAACCGACATAGCCGACCGGAGGTACCCCAGGGGTGCCTCCGGTCGGCTTTTTCCTGCGCCCAGATCGCCAAGATCCACGCAACTTCACGGATGTTGCTGCTTCAGACGCGCCGGAGGCAGCAACATCCCCGAAGTTGTGCAGACCTTCAGCACTTGCGCCCCGTGCTGGGGGTGGTGGGGCTAGAGGGTCTGCACCGTGGCGATGCGTTCCTCGAGCTGCTCGATCGTGGCCTGGGCGCTCGGCGGCCCGCCGCAGAGCCGGCGCAGCTCGGCGTGGATCTTGCCGTGCGGCTGGCCGGTGCGGTGGTGTCGGGCGGCCACCAGAGCGTTGAGTTGGCGTCGGAGCGCCACACGGCGCTGGGCGGCACTCATGGGTGCCGGCGGCGCCGCTGTGGGCGCAGCGGCCGGCTGAGCGGCCCGCTCGGCCGTCCGGCGGCGCTGGGCGGCCAGTTGATCCGCCTGCCGCTTGGTCAGCAGCAGGGACACCTGGTCGGCGGTGAGCAGACCGGGCAGGCCCAGGTACTCCTCCTCCTCGGGCGTACCGGCCTGGGCGGCGGTCCCGAACGACGCGCCGTCGAAGATCACCTGGTCCAGTTCGGCGGTGGCCGAGAGCGCGGCGAACCGCTTCTCCAACTCCCCGCTGGCCTGGTCGTCGCGCTGGGCGCGTTCCAGCAGGTCGTCGTCGAGGCCGTCGGACTCCTTGGGTTTGCCCAGGACGTGGTCCCGCTCGTTCTCCATCTCGCTGGCCAGCCCGAGCAGGTGCGGCACGCTGGGCAGGAAGACCGAGGCGGTCTCGCCGGGGCGGCGGGCCCGCACGAACCGGCCGATCGCCTGGGCGAAGTAGAGCGGCGTGCTGGCGCTGGTGGCGTAGACGCCGACGGCGAGCCGGGGGATGTCCACGCCCTCGGACACCATCCGCACCGCGACCAGCCACCGCTGATCGGACGCCGCGAACGTCGCGATCCGCGCGGACGCGCCCTGGTCGTCGGAGAGGACCACCGCGGCCTTCTCGCCGGTCACCTGTTCGATCAGCTTGGCGTACGAGCGGGCGGTCTGCTGGTCGGTGGCGATGATCAGGCCACCGGCGTCGGGCATCCCCGCGTTGCGCAGGACGGTGAGCCGGGCGTCGGCGGCGCGGAGCACCTGCGGCATCCAGTCCCCCGCCGGGTCCAGGGCGGTACGCCACGCCTGCGCCACCAGATCCTGGGTCATCGGCTCGCCGAGGCGGGCCGCCAACTCGTCCCCGGCGTTGGTGCGCCAGCGGGTCTCCCCCGAGTACGCGAGGAAGAGCACCGGCCGGACGACCCCGTCGCGGAGCGCGTCGGCGTAGCCGTACACCGAGTCGGCGCGGGAGCGCAGCAGGCCGTCACCGCCCCGCTCGTAGTCGACGAACGGGATCGGGTTGTCGTCGGAGCGGAAGGGCGTACCGGTCAGCATCAGCCGGCGTACGGCCGGCTCGAAGGCGGCCTTGACCCCGTCGCCCCAGGTACGGGAGTCGCCGGCGTGGTGGATCTCGTCGAGGATGACCAGGGTGCGACGGGTCATCGTGCGTCGCCGGTGCACCTGCGGGGCCATGCCGACCTGGGCGTAGGTGATCACCGCGCCGTGGAAGTCGGCGGCGGAGTGCACGTCGGCGTTGCGGAACGCGGCGTCGAGCTGGATGCCCACCCGGGCCGCCGCCTCGGCCCACTGGGTCTTCAGGTGCTCGGTCGGGGCCACCACGGTGACCGCCTCGACGGTCCCGTCGGCGAGCAGCTCGGCGGCGATGCGCAGAGCGAAGGTGGTCTTGCCGGCGCCCGGGGTGGCGACCGCGGTGAAGTCCTCGGTACGCCGGCGCAGGTACTCCACCAGGGCCTTGCGCTGCCAGGCGCGCAGTGCCGGGAACGTCTCGAGCACCGGCGTCCGGGCTGCCACGCGAAGCTCCTCTCCGACCGCACGAGGGCGGACACCGGGCGAGGGCCACGAGTACCGCCGCCCATGAAAACGCCTCCGCGCAGAAGCTGCCGCGAAGGCCGACTCAGCATAACCAGCGCGCGCCGGCAGGCCCAGGCGACGCCACGCTGGTCACATCCGTGACGCCAGCGACACCGGCCTCACCAGGGGTCGCCGGTGCGCGGTGGCCGCATCGTCGCCACCGGCGCGGACCAGCGGCGGCGCAGCGCGACCAGGCGCAACCCGAACACCCCGACGGCGGCCGCGGTGAGCGGCCCCGGGCCGGTCTGGCCGGTCAGGTACAGCAGCGCCACCACCACCGAGCCGGCCAGCGCGGCCACCGCGTAGATCTCCCGGCGCAGCACCACCGGGATCTCCGCGGTGAGCAGGTCCCGGCCGAGCCCGCCGCCGATCGCGGTCAGCATGCCGATCAGGCAGGCGCCGACGGCCGGCACCCGGGCGTCGAGCGCCTTGAGCGTGCCGGTCACGGTGAACAACGCGAGGCCCGCCGCGTCGAGCACCAGCACGGTGGTACGCAGCCGGGCGAGTTGCGGATGCAGCCAGAACACGGCGACCGCGGCGACCGCGGCGGTCGTGGCGTACCGCCAGTCGGCGAAGGCCAGCGGCGGCACCTCGTCGATGACCAGGTCGCGGAAGATGCCCCCGCCGAGAGCGGCCACGAAGCCGACGAACGCGACACCGAAGAGGTCGAGCCGTTTGGCCACCGCGGCCGAGGCGCCGGAGGCGGCGAACACCGCGACACCGGTCAGGTCGGCGAGGAGCAGGGCGGTGGAGGTGGTCACCGCCGCAGGCTACGTCGCCGGCAGCAGCACCGGCCGGGGTTCACTCGCGGTACGAGTCGTAGATCTCCTTGCACTTGGGGCAGACCGGGGAGCCGGGCTTGGCCGCCTTGGTGACCGGGAAGGTCTCCCCGCAGAGCGCGACGACGAATGTGCCCATGACGGCACTCTCGGCGATCTTCTCCTTGCGGACGTAGTGGAACATTTCCGGACCGGTGTCGGCGTCCTTCAGCTCCGGACGCTCGAGAACCTCTGTGCTCACGTCTGCACCTCCAACCGACAAGTTTGGCAGGTCATCACGGCCGGGTCCACTTGAGGCCGGTCGGGATCGGACCCCGTACGGTGCCCGTGTGACTGACTTTCGCATCACCTACGGCACCGAGGTCGCCGCAGCCCTGCGCGACGGCCGACCCGTCGTCGCCCTGGAGAGCACCATCGTCTCGCACGGCCTGCCCCGCCCGCAGAACCTGCGGGTGGCACGGGAGATCGAGCAGGCGGTCCGGGACGCCGGGGCCGTGCCGGCCACGATCGGCATGATCCGTGGCGAACTGGTGGTCGGTCTGGACGACGAGCAGCTCACCCGACTGGCCACCGTCGATGGCGTGACGAAGCTCTCAGTGCGTGACCTGGCCGTGGCGGCGGCGACCGGCGCGGACGGCGCCACCACCGTGGCCGCGACCAGCGCGGTGGCCGCAGCTGCCGGAATCGGGGTCTTCGCGACCGGCGGGCTGGGCGGGGTGCACCGGGAGGCGGAGCACACCTTCGACGAGTCGGCCGACCTCGTCACCCTGGCCCAGACGCCGATCACGGTGGTCTGCGCCGGAGTCAAGTCGATCCTCGACGTGGGCGCGACGTTGGAGCGCCTGGAGACCCTCGGGGTCGCCGTGCTCGGCTACCGCACCCGACGGTTCCCCGGCTTCTACCTCACCGACGCCGGCTTCGACCTGGACTGGTCGGTGGACTCGCCCGAGCAGGTCGCCGCCGTGCTGGCCGCCCGGGACGAGCACGCCGTGCACACCGGTGCCCTCCTCGTCGCCAACCCGCTGCCGGTCGACGAACAGCTCGACCCGGAGCTGCACGACCGGACCCTCGCCGACGGCCTGGCCCTGCTGGAGCGGGACGGGGTGACCGGCAAGGCCGTCACGCCGTACCTGCTGGCGCACTTCCACTCGGCCACCGAGGGCGCGAGCCTCACGGTGAACATCCGGATCATCCTGCGCAACGCCGACCTGGCCGCGCGCATCGCGGTCGCCGCGGTCGCCCGCGCCTCCGCCGTCCCCGCATGACCCCTGGGACCCGCGTCGTCGTCGTCGGAGACGTGATCACCGACGTGGTCGCGGTGCTCACCGGGCCGCTCGCTGCCGGTACGGACACCGCTGCCGAGATCAGCCTCGGCGGCGGCGGGCAGGCGGCCAACACCGCCGCCTGGGTGGCCGCCCAGGGGTTCGCCGTCACGCTCGTCGGCGCGGTCGGCGACGACGACGCGGGGCGCGACCGGGTGGCCGAGTTGATTCGTGCGGGCGTGGACTGCGCCGTCGAGCGGGTGCCGGGCGTACCCACCGGCACCGTGGTCGTGCTGACCTCCGACGGCGAGCGGACCATGGTCACGTCGCGGGGCGCGAACCTGCGGTTGAGCGCCGAGCACGTCGAGAAGGCCATCGCGGCGGCGCCCGACGCGGGGCATCTGCACCTGTCCGCGTACACCCTGTTGGACGCCGCGTCGCGCGCAGCGGGGCTGCGGGCGCTGGCCGCCGCCCGCGAGCGCGGGCTCACCACCAGCGTCGACGCGGCCTCCGCGGCGCCGCTGCGGCGTGTCGGCGCGCGGACCTTCCTGGGTTGGGTACGCGATGTCGACCTGCTCCTGGTCAATGCGGACGAGGCCACGGTGCTGGCCGGCGGGCTGGACCCGGCGGCGCAGGGGCGGGCGTTGTCGGCGACGGCCCGGCGGGTGGTGGTCAAACGGGGAGCGGCGGGCGCGGTGTGGGTCGAGGGCCGCACCGCCGCGGTGAGCGTGGCGGCGGCCCGGCGGGTGGCGGTGGTGGACGTCACCGGAGCCGGGGACGCCTTCGCGGCCGGCCTGCTGACCGCCTGGCTCGGCGGTGCGACCGCGACCGGGGCGCTGGACCGCGCGACCGAGCTGGGGGCGCTGGCCGTCTCCAGCGTCGGCGCCCGACCACCGGCCTGAGGCGTCGGAGCCCTGGCCCGCGGGGCGGGTCAGGGCTCGGCGTCGATGATCTTGTGGGGTCTCTCGTCAGCGGTGAGGCTCATCGGCGCGGCCTCGTCCCGCCGTCGGGGGTGGAACCGGTTGGCCAGCCGGTGCTCCTCCTTGGGCGGCCGGTCGTTGGCCAGCAGCACGGCCAGCCACGGGATGAGCACCATGCCGAGGGCGCACAGCGGCAACCAGAGCCAGAGCAGGGGCGCCTTCGCGCCGACCAGGATCGCTCCGGCGACGATGCAGGCCACCCGGATGCCCATCATGAGGACATAGCGGCGCTGACGGCTCGTGAGCTGATCGTGCTGGCTGCGTGAGGCATCGGTGATCAGAATCGGCTCGTACGCCTGACGCTTCACCATGGACCTCCTCGAGGGGATTACGCCCCATCCTGTCACCACGGAGCCGTGATCAGCGAAAATCGACTCATCCCGGTACGTGTTACGCACGTGGTACGCTGCGCGACGTGGGCAGCAGGTTCAGCTTCACCGACGAGGCGTTGGCCAACCTGAGGGTCTACGACGTCACGCCCGGGGAAGTCTGGGAGGCGCTGCACAGCGCGCGACGGGTCATCCGCCACCTGGGCGACGACGTGATGGTGGTCTACGCCACCGCCCGGCGGGGCCGCCGACTGGCGGTGCTGCTCGCCGAGGCCGATGGCACCGACAACGACTGGGACATCCTCTCCGCCCGCGAGCTGAGCGACGTCGAGTCCAAGCGCTACGACGAGGCCGTGCGGAGAGATCGCCGATGAGGGGAGCCGTGACGATGCACCGCAACGACGCGACGAAGCAGTTCCACAGCGGCGACGACCGGCTCGCCGAGCTGATCGACGAGAGCCCCGCGGTGGACCTGCCGACACCCGACACCGACGTGCCGATGGTGAGCCGGTCGGTCCGGCTGCCCCTGGACACCTACGAGCGGGTCCGCGCCGCCGCCGACGCCCGGGGCATCGGGGTCACCACACTCATGCGGCAGTGGATCGAGGCCGGCCTCGCCGACCTCGACGACTCGGCCACCGTCTCGCTGGCCGACGTCCGACGCGCGCTGGCGTCCCTGGCGCACCCCACCGCCGCCTGAGCGTCAGCCCTTCTCGGTCCTCGCCGCCGCCTTCATCTGCTGCTTGTACTCCCGCACCCGGCGCAGCGAGTCGGCGTCGGTGACGTCCGCCACCGACCGGTACGCGCCGGGGTCGCCGTACCCGCCGGCCGCCGTCCGCCAGTCCTGTGGGGTCACCCCGAACCGCTTGCCGAGCAGCGCCACGAAGATCTGCGCCTTCTGCCTGCCGAAGCCGGGCAGGTCGGCGACCCTGCGCAGCAGCTCCGGTCCGTCGGCGACGTCCGACCACAGCAGCGCCGCGTCGCCGTCGTAGCGCTCCACCAGCACCCGGCAGACCTCCTGCACCCGGGTCGCCATCGCCTTCGGAAAGCGGTGCAGAGCGGGCGGGGTGGCGAAGAGCGCGACCAGAGCGTCCGGGTCGTAGCCGGCCAGCTCCGCCGCGTCCGGGTCGTGACCGAGCCGCTGCGCCAGCACGTACGGCGAGGAGAAAGCCTTCTCCATCGAGACTTGTTGATCAAGGACCATGCCGACCAGCAGGGCCAGCGGGCTGCGCTCCAGCAGACGGTTGGCCTCGGGGTCGATGGGGAGCACGAGCGTCATGGCCACCATCCTGCCCGGCGCACCGACCCGGCCGGACACCGACGCTCCGACGTCTGTCGGCGGGTGCCGCCGACCCGGGACCCGACGCGGGGCAGGATGGCGACGTGGACGAACACGACATGCTGCTCTCCCCCGCCGGCGTCGACGCGCTGCGGACCGCGCTGACCCGGGCCGGATTCACCAGCAACGGCATCGCCGAACGGCTCGGCCCGCAGGCCACCGCCTCGGTCGCGCGCAACGACTACCGGGCCGCGCTGCGCGGTACCGAGGACCGCGATCCGCTCGCCACGCTGATCCGGCTGTTCATCTGTGACCAGACCGAGCCGGAGGCCGCCGTCGCCGCCGCGCTGGCCCCGCTGGAGCTCGCCGAGGCGCTGGCCGGAGGGATCGTCGAGCGGTACGACGAGGGCCTGCGCGCCGGCGTCGACCTGGAGCCGTACGGCGACGACTGGTGGGTGCTCGCCGACGTGCCGGCCTCGGCCCGGCCCGGTCGACCGCTGCACGCCGAACACGTACTCGGCATCGGCGGCGCCACCCACACCCTCATCGGGGCGACCGTACGCCGGCCGGTCGGCGCCGCGCTCGACCTGGGCACCGGCTCCGGCGTCCAGGCCCTGCACCTGGCCACCCACGCCGACACGGTGACCGCCACGGACCTCTCCGAGCGGGCCCTGCGCTTCGCGGCGACGAACGCCGCCCTCAACGGCCAGGACTGGGAGCTGCTGCGCGGTGACATGGTCGCGCCGGTAGCCGGGCGTCGGTTCGACCTGGTGGTGAGCAACCCGCCGTTCGTGGTGGGCCCGGGAACCACCACCCACGTCTACCGCGACTCGGGTCGGGTGGGCGACGCCATCGCCGCCGAACTGGCCGCCGCCGCCCCCGGCCTGCTCACCGAGGGCGGCACCATGCAGTACCTCGCGAACTGGGTGCACGTCGCCGGCGAGGAGTGGGACGAGCGGGTGGCCGGCTGGTTCGCCGGTACCGGCCTGGACGCCTGGGTGATCCAGCGCGAGGTCGCCGACCCGATGGCGTACGTCGACCTGTGGCTCACCGACGTCGGTGAGGGCGCCGACCCGCAGCGGGCGGCCGTCTGGCTGGACTGGTTCGACCAGCACAAGATCGAGGCGATCGGCTTCGGGATCGTGTCGCTGCGCCGCGGCGGCCACGCCGACCCGGTGGTCCGCGTGGAGGACCTGCGCCAGCGGGTCCAGCCACCGCTCGGTGACCAGATCGGCGCGTGGTTCGACCGCCAGGACTTCCTGCGGGTACGCGACACCGAGGCGTTGCTCGCCGAACGCTACCGGGCCGCCGACGGTCTCCAGCTCCGCCAGGAGGCCACCATGGGCGACGAGGGCTGGGCGGTCGACCGGCAGGTTCTCGCGATGCCGCACGGCCTGCGCTGGACCGAGGAGATCGACCCGTTGGTGCTGGCGCTCGTCGGCGGCGCGGACGGTCGGCTACCGCTTCGCGACCAACTTGCCCTGCTCGCGGCGGCCCACGACGTCGAACCCGACGAGATGGCCGAGGCCGCCGGTCCGATCGTCGCGCACCTGGTCGAGCGCGGCTTCATCGAGCCGGTGACCCCGTGACGCCGCGGTTCCGTGCGGTGCCGACGGCGGCCCTCATGCCGGCGCTGACGCCAACGAGGGCTCTCATGCCGGCGGCGGCGCTGGTGCTCGTGTCGGCGGGGGTGCGCTGATGCGGGCGGTGGTGCAGACGGTCGGGCGGGCCCGCGTGACGGTGGACGACGAGGTGGTCGGCGCGATCGAGAACGGTCTGCTGGTGCTGCTCGGCGTGACGCACACCGACACCGCCGAGACCGCCGGAACGATGGCCCGCAAGGTGCACGAGCTGCGCATCCTGGACGACGAGCGGTCCGCCGCCGACGTCGGGGCGCCGATCCTGGTGGTCAGCCAGTTCACCCTCTACGGCGACGCCCGCAAGGGACGCCGTCCGAGTTGGACGGCAGCGGCCTCCGCCGAGGTGGCCGAACCCCTGGTGACAGCGGTGGTGCAAGCGCTGCGCCACCGTGGCGCGAAGGTGGAGACCGGCCGCTTCCGCACCCACATGCTCGTAGAGAGCACCAACGTAGGCCCAACAACAATCCTCCTAGACCTCTAACCCCCCTCCCCTCCCCTCCCACCCCTCGAGAAGTCGATCAAGAGGTTCGCGTCAAATTCCGCACGGTTCCTGACGCGAACCTCTTGATCACCGGGGCCGGGCGGCCGGGTCGGGCCGGGTCAGGCCGGGTCAGGCCGGGTCGGGCCGGGTCGGGCCGGGTCGGGCCGGGTCAGGCCGGGCCGGGTCAGGGCGGGCGGGCCGGGTCGGGCGGCAAGCGGTCTGGTGACAGTTTTTTGTGGCGATCCTGCGGGATTGCTGTCGGGTCCGCGATCAGCTCACTCCCGTTTCACGTCCTGCCCGCCAAGCTGTGTTTCACACCGGCACTACTGGGCCGGAGACACGGCACAGACGTGGATACGGGGAGACAGAGATGGTCCTGCAGATGACGGAACACCGCACGCGACCGGCCACCGGCACCGAGACCGACGCCCTCACCGACCTGGACGCTACCGACGAGCGCGGCATCTCCACCGACCTCGTCCGGGCGTACCTCAACGGCATCGGCCGGACGAAGCTGCTGACGGCCGCGCAGGAGGTCGAGCTGGCTCGGCGGGTCGAGGCCGGACTGTTCGCCGAGGAGAAGCTCGCCACCTGCACTCCGGTCTCGGAGGAGCTGCGGTCCGACCTGGAGCTCATCGTCGTCGAGGGTCGCGCCGCCAAGGACCACCTGCTGGAGGCGAACCTGCGGCTGGTGGTCAGCATCGCCAAGCGCTACACCGGACGCGGGATGGCCTTCCTCGACCTCATCCAGGAGGGCAACCTCGGTCTCATCCGGGCGGTCGAGAAGTTCGACTACGCCAAGGGCTACAAGTTCTCCACGTACGCCACCTGGTGGATCCGGCAGGCCATCACCCGCGCCATGGCCGACCAGGCCCGCACCATCCGTATCCCGGTGCACATGGTCGAGCAGGTCAACCGGATGGTCCGGGCCCGCCGCGAGCTGGCGGTGACGCTGGGCCGCGAGCCCACCGTCGCCGAGGTCGCCCGGGCCCTGGAGATCCCCGAGTTCCAGGTCATCGAGCTCATCTCGTACGACCGGGAGCCGGTCAGCCTGGACCAGGCCGTCGGCGACGACGGGGAGAGCGCGCTCGGCGACTTCGTGGCCGCGGTGGACCCCCGTACCTCCCCGGGCGAGGGGGCCGCGCAGGGCGAGCTGCGCAACGAGGTGAGCATCGTGCTGGCCACGCTGTCGCAGCGGGAGCAGGCGGTCATCCGGCTCCGGTTCGGGCTGGACGACGGCCGGCAGCGCACGCTGGACGAGGTCGGCCGCGAGTTCGGGCTGTCCCGTGAGCGCATCCGGCAGATCGAGAAGGTGACGCTGCTGAAGCTGCGGGCGCCGGAGCGGGCGCAGCGGCTGGAGGCGTACGCCTGCTGACGCTCCCGAAACTGTGGAAGGCCCTGGCGGTTCGCCGGGGCCTTTCCCGTTGCCGGAGTGGTTGACTGGAACCACCCGACGAGAGGGCGCCCGTGAACTGGACGTTGGAAGTCGTGATCGTGCCCGTGTCGGATGTGGACCGGGCGAAGCGGTTCTACGCCGACCAGCTCGGCTTCACGGTCGACCACGACACCGTGATCAGCGACGACGCGCGGATCGTGCAACTGACCCCACCCGGCTCCGGCTGCTCGATCGTGATCGGCAGGGGTGTCGTCCCGGAGATGCCGCCGGGCTCGCTCAGGGGCCTGCAACTGGTGGTGCCCGACCTGAAGCGTGCCCACTCCGAGCTGGTCGAGCGGGGGGTGGAGGTCAGCGAGATCCAGGTGGTGGGCGTCAATCCCCGACCGGTGCCCGATCCGCTGGACAATGTCGGCTTCGTCTTCTTCGCCGACCCGGACGGCAACACCTGGGGCGTGCAGCAGATCTCCAGCCGCGCCTGACCGGCGCGCGCCCGCACAGCCGGGGAGGGCCGGCGCGCCCGCACAGCCGGCGAGGGCCGGCGCGCCCGCACAGCCGGCGAGGGCCGGCGCGCCCGCACAGCCGGCGAGGGCCGGCGCGCCCGCACAGCCGGCGAGGGCCGGCGCGCCCGCACAGCCGGCGAGGGCCGGCGCGCCCGCACAGCCGGGGAGGGCCGGCGCGCCCGCACAGCCGGGGAGGGCCGGCGCGCCTTCAGAGCCGGCGGGGGCCGGTGTCCGGGCGGGCGGCCACGCCGCCGACGCGTACCTGGGCGTGCAGGACCGAGATGCCGTCCGGGCGGGCGAGCACCGGGTTGAGGGTGACCGAACGCACCCGGGGCTGTTCGTCGGCGAGCTGACCGACCCGCAGCAGCAGGTCGGCCAGGGCCGCCCGGTCGACCGGTGCGGCGCCCCGGTGCCCCCGCAGCAGCGGTGCCGCCCGGGGCTCGTCGACCAGTTCGGCGGCGTCGGTGTCGGTGAGCGGCACGGCCCGCCAGGCCCGGTCCCCGAGCAGGTCGGTGGCGACTCCGCCGAGACCGAAGCCCACCACCGGCCCGAACGCCGGGTCCTCCACCAGCTCCACCACGCAGGCCACACCGGGCGGGACCATCGGCTGCACCAGCACGTCCGCGCCGAAGCCGGCGGCCATCTCGGCGTACGCGCGGCGGACGCTCGCCTCGTCGCGCAGGTCGAGACGGACCGCGCCCAGGTCGAGCCGGTGCCGCAGCCCCGGATCGGCGGCCTTGAGCGCCACCGGAAAACCCACCCGCGCCGCCGCTTCGGCCGCCGCGTCGACCGTGGCCACCGGCGTCGACGGCACGGTCTCGATGCCGTACGCGGCCAGCAGCGCCCCCGCGTCGACGGGCTCGGCGCGCAGCGCGGCCTGTGCGGCGTCCCGGTCGATGCGGGGCAGCTCGGGCGCCACGCCGGGTGGGCGGCCGAGCCACTGCGCGTACCGGTGCACCCGGGCCAGGGCGCGCACGGCCTCCTCCACACCGCCGTAGGCGGGCACCCCGGCGGGCAGCCGGCCGACCAGGAACGTCGCCACGGTCGGTTTGCCCAGGGCGAGGGCCGCCGGGAGAGCGGCGGTGACGTCGGCGTCCACATCGGTGCGTTGACCGGGCAGCGGCGGGGCGAAGACCACCACGAGGGCGTCCACCCGGTCGTCGCCGGCCGTCTCGGCGAGGGCGGTGGCGAACTCGGTGGCCCCGGCGCTCGGGCCGACGTCACGGGGATAGCCGTCGACCACGGTCAGGCCCTGCCCGACGCAGGCCCGGGCCGCCAACCCGGTCAGCGCCGACGAGTTGCCGACCACGCCGACCCGACCGCCGCTGGGCAGCGGCTGGTTGGCCAGCAGGACGCCCACGTCGAGCAGCTCCGCCACGGTGTCCACCCGGATCACCCCGGACTGGGCGAAGAGCGCGGCCACCGCCACCTCGTCGGGGCCGGCGGCGTCACCGACGCCGGGTGGGCGGGCCGGCGAGGCGAGCGCCACGACCGGTTTGGCCCGACCGATCCGCCGGGCCAGCCGGGCGAACTTGCGCGGGTTACCGAACGTCTCCAGATACAGCATGATCACGTCGGTGCCGGGGTCGTCCTGCCAGTACTGCAACAGGTCGTTGCCGGACACGTCGGCCCGGTTGCCGGCGGAGACGAAGCTGGACAGACCCAGGCCCCGGCGGTCCGCCTCGGCGAGCAGGGCCACCCCGAACGCGCCGGACTGGCTGAAGATGCCCACCCGGCCGGCCGGCGGCAGCGCGGGCGCGAGCGTGGCGTTGAGGCGTACCCCTGGATCGGTGTTGGCCACGCCCAGACAGTTCGGGCCGACGACGCGCATGCCGGCGGCGTGGGCCGCGCGGACCAGCGACCGCTGCGCGGACGCGCCCTCGCCGCCGGCCTCGGCGAAGCCGGCCGAGATCACGACGAGGCCGTGCACGCCGGCGGCGGCCGCGTCGGCGACCACCGCGGTCGCCGCCTCCGGCGGGACCGCCACCACCGCCAGGTCCACCGCCACCCCGGCGTCGACAGCCGAGGGGTACGCGGGCAGCCCGGCCACCGTCGACGCGCTCGGATGCACCGGCACCACCGCGCCGGTGAAACCGCCGTCGCGCAGGTGCCCGAGCACGGCCGCGCCGACGCCCTGGCCGGTGGCGCTCGCGCCGTAGACGGCGATGCCCCGGGGAGCGAGCAGCCGGGCGATCGAACGCGCCTCGGTGCGGTGCTCCCGGCCGCGCTGCACCTCCAGGGTGGCCTCGGTCGGTGCGATCGGGAAGCTCAGGTGCACCACGCCGTCGGCGTACGCGCGCTGGACCTGGTAGCCGAAGTCGGCGAAGACCCGCAGCATCGTCCCGTTGGCCGGCAGCACCTCGGCGACGAAGCTCATGATGCCGTTGCGGCGGGCGGCGTCGGCCAGGTGCTCCATCAGCACCGAGCCGATGCCCCGGCCCTGGAAGGCGTCCTCCACCACGAAGGCGACCTCCGCCTCCGGCGCCTGCGGGCCGAGTCGCTCGTACCGGCCGACCGCGACGATCTGGTCGGCGGCCAGCACCACGAACGCCTCGCGGTCGTGGTGGTCGACGGTGACGAAACGGATCAGATCCCGTTCCGGGATGCGCGGGTAGGGCGAGAAGTACCGCAGGTAGCGGGTGCGCTCGGAGAACCGGCCGTGCATCGCCACGATGCCCGGCGCGTCGGTCGGATCGATCTGCCGCAACTGGACGGTGCTGCCGTCGCTGAGCAGCACGTCCGCGGGCTGGTCCACGCTCGTCACCGAAGAGGGCCCGGCTCAGTCCCGCGGGTCGTACGGATCGAGCCCGAACAGCGGGAAGACGGTCTTGCGGGTCGCCGCGATGGCGCGGTCCACGGCGTTGGGCTCACCCGTCGGCTGCCACGGCTCGTACGACGGGTCGGCGTCGTCGGTCATCCGCAGCGGGATGTCCCGGCCCGGTCGGCGGGTTGCCGCCAGCTCCCGCCAGGGCAGCGGGGTGAGCGTCGCCGGGTCGATCGGGGCACCGGTCGCCACGGCCAGCAGGTGGGTCCATGCCCGGGGCACCGCCTCGACCAGGGCGTACCCGCCGCCGCCGGTCGCGACCCAGCGGCCCTCGCACAGCTCGTCGGCGAGCGCCCGCAGCGCCAGGTAGGTGGCGCGCTGCCCGTCCACCGTCAGGTTCAGGTCGGCCAGCGGATCCAGCCGGTGTCCGTCCGCGCCGCACTGGCTCACGAGCACCTGCGGCCGAAAAGCGCGCAGCACCGACGGCACGATCGCGTGGAACGCCCGCTGCCAGCCGGTGTCGTCGACGCCCGGTGGCAGCGGCATGTTCACCGCGCTGCCCTGCGCGCCCGGACCGCCGGTCTCGTCGGGGAACCCGGTGCCGGGAAAGAGCGCGAGCGGTGTCTCGTGCAGGCTGACCGTGAGCACCCGCGGGTCGTCCCAGAAGATCTCCTGCACCCCGTCGCCGTGGTGCACGTCCACGTCGACGTACGCGATCCGCTCCGCGCCCAGGTCGAGAAGCCGGGCGATGGCCACCGCCGGGTCGTTGTAGACACAGAAGCCGGACGCCCGAGCGGGCATCGCGTGGTGCAGGCCACCGGCCACGTTGACGGCCCGGCGGGCGTCCCCCCGCCAGACCGCCTCGGCGGCGGCGACCGTCGCGCCGGCGATCAACGCGCTGGACTCGTGCATCCCCTCGAAGACCGGGTTGTCGGAGGTGCCCAGCCCGTACCCGGCGAACAGCGGGTCACGCGGCGCGGCCCGGACGGCGGCCAGGTAGGCCGGGTCGTGGACGCGGGTCAGCAGGGCGTCGTCGGCGGGTTCCGGCTTGACCAACCGCACGCCGGGACGGGCCAGAATGCCCAGCTCCTGGGCGAGCGCGATGGTCAGCTCGACCCGGACCGGGTCGAGCGGATGGTCACCCAGGTTGTAGGCGAGCAGCGCGGGGTCCCACACCACCACCGTGTCGTCGGACATGAGCCCATCGTCGCACGACGACCGTGACCGGCCCATCGCACGCGCTGGTCAGCGGCCGGGTGTCGGCCCGGTCGCGACCGGCCGGGACTGATCGGCGACCCAGTTGCTCCACGACCCCACGTAGAGCGCCGCGTCTGCTCGGCCGGCCAGGTGCAGCGCGAGGACCGCCTGCGCGGCGGTCACTCCGGAGCCGCAGTACGCCCCGACCTCGCGCGCGCCGCTCACGCCGACGGCGGCGAACCGCTCGCGCAGCACGTCGGCGGCCGGGAAGCGACCGGCGGCGCCAACGTACTCACCGGCGGGCAGGTTCGCCGCGCCCGGCACGTGACCGGCGACCGGGTCGATCGGCTCGACCTCGCCCCGGAAGCGCGGCGCCGCGCGCACGTCGAGCAGCACGGCGTCGTCGGCGGAGGCGAGGGCCGCGGCCTGCCCGGCGTCGAGCACCGGAAGAGCACCGGGGTGCACCTCGACGTCGCCGGGGCCCGGGGTGGGCGCCTCGGTGGAGACCGGTTGCCCGGCGGCCACCCATGCCGGGAAGCCCCCGTGCAGCAGGCGCACCTGCCGGTGCCCGGCCCACCGCAACGTCCACCAGGCGCGTGCGGCGGCCAGGCCGTCGCCGCCGTCGTACACCACCACGGGGTGGCCGGCGCGGACGCCGGCGGCCCGCAGCGCCCCCTGCAGCGCGCCCGGGTCGGGCAGCGGGTGCCGGCCGCCGACGCCGGGCGGCCCGCACAGCGCGGTGTCCAGGTCGACGAAGACCGCGCCGGGCAGGTGGCCGGCCAGGTAGTCGTCGTGGCCGGGCGGCCCGGTGAGCCGCCAGCGGACGTCGAGCAGGGTGGGCGGGTCGGCGTGGTCGAGCTCGGCGGCGAGCCCGTCGACCTCGACGAGCAGCTCCTCGGTACCGGACATGGCGACCATCCAACACCATCCGGATCATCACGGCGCGATTCGGCAGCGGTCGCTCGCCGCGCGGCAGGGTAGCATCGTGCATCGGAGGGCCGCTTACCTTATGAAGTCTCACGATCTGGTCGACACGACCGAGATGTACCTGCGCACCATCCTCGAGCTGGAGGAGGAGGGAGTGCCGCCGCTGCGCGCCCGGATCGCCGAGCGCCTCAAGCAGAGCGGCCCCACCGTCAGCCAGACCGTGGCCCGGATGGAGCGCGACGGCCTGCTCACCGTCGAGGGCGACCGGCACCTGACGCTCACCGCGCTCGGCCGTGGCACCGCCGTCTCCGTGATGCGCAAGCACCGCCTCGCCGAGCTGCTGCTCGTCAACGTCATCGGGATGCCCTACGAGGAGGCCCACGAGGAGGCCTGCCGCTGGGAGCACGTGATGAGCGACGCCGTCGAGAAGCGGGTGTACGACCTGCTCAACCGGCCCACCCGCTCGCCGTACGGCAACCCCATCCCGGGCCTGGAGGAGCTGGGCTCCCCCGAGGCGCAGGCCAGCGAGGCCGGCGAGGGCGAGCGCAACCTGGCCTTCCCCGGGCTCTCCGGGCCGGTCGTGGTCCGCCGGATCTGCGAGAGCGTGCAGACCGACTCCGACGTGCTGCGCCAGCTGCACGCCGCGGGCGTCGACCCGGGGGCCACGGTGACCGTGGCCCAGGAGCGCGACGGGGTGTCGATCGACCGCTCCGGCGACCGGGTGCGGCTGCCCCGCGAGGTCGCCTCCCGGGTCTTCGTCGCCGCCAGCTGAGACCCGGACGCGGGCGTCACAGCGCCCGCGTGTCCACCTTCTTGGCCAACGCGACGAGGTTGCCGGCCATCTTGTCCGCCGCCGCGCGCTCGGCCCCCCGGGCACCGGTCCAGGTCAGGGTGGCGAGACGCCCGTCGCTGGCCAGCCAACCGACCTCGGCGACCGGGCCGTACCCGCCGGTCGCGGCGGCGGTCCGCCGGTACGCCAACTGACCCAGGCCGGTGACCTTCGTCGCCTTGGCGGGCACCACGTCCGCGGTGAAGGTGGCCTTGTCGATGCTGGTCTCGGACACGCTGAGCATCAGCTCCGGCAGCGCCGCGCGCTCGGCCCGGACCACGCAGGTGTGGGTGTCGTTCCGCTCGCTGGCCGCCGCCACGTCGAAGCGCAGCTTGACGGCCTGCTCGATCACCGCGAAGTCCAGCAGCCGGCAGGCGCCGCCGGACGAGGCCGCCGCCACGTCCAGGGCCACCGGCGCCGGTGGTGGCACCGCCACCGGCTCGGCCTCGGCGGCACAGCCACTCACCAGCAGGCCCGCCAGCCCGGCGACCACGATCCGCCCGCGCACGTTGCACCCTCTCGCCGACCGACGGCGGGAGGGGCCCCGCCGGATGTCCGTCGGAAACCGTACGGGGTGTCCGGGTCGGGCGGAAGTCCTCATTCCGAGGGTGGATCGTCCACGTACGGGCAGTGCCGGCAGCCTCTCCCGCAGCACGTGCCGCGACGGGCCAGGAAGGCGGCGCTGAGCACGAACAGACCCGTCGCCGGGTCGGCATAGCCGGCCTCTCCGGCGGCCAGCGCGGCGTCGTGCGCTGCGATGATCCGGGCCCGGTCCGGGTGCTCCGGCGGCAGGCGGGACGGGTGCGGTTCGGTGAGCGGCCGGCCGGCCAGGGGTCGTCGCTCTCCGCTCACCGGGCCAGTCTGCTTGAGTCTCCACCGGCGGGAGACGCGAGGGTGGGGGCATGAGCGGTGACGAGCGATACTCCATCGGCGAGCTGGCACGACGCACCGGCCTGAGCGTCAAGACCATCCGGTACTACGCCGACAGCGGGATCGTGCCGCCGATTGACCGGAGCGTCGCCGGCTACCGCGTGTTCGACGCCGAGGCGGTCGCCCGGCTGGAACTGGTCCGGACGTTGCGCGAGCTGGGTGTGGACCTGGCCGCCATCCGTCGGGTGGTGGACCGCGAGGTGCCGCTGCACGAGGTGGCCGCCACGCACGCCGAGGCGCTGGCGGCGCAGATCCGCGTGCTGCGACTGCGGCAGGCGGTGCTGACCGTGGCGGCGAAGCGCGGGGCGGGCCCGGCGGAGGTGGACGACCTGCGCCGGTTGGCCCAGCTCACCGCCCGCGAACGGACGCAACTGGTGGACGACTTCCTGGACAGCGTCTTCACCGACGATTGGGCGACGTACCCGGGTGTGATCGTCTCGATGACGCCGGAACTGCCCGACGACCCCAGCGCCGAGCAGGTGCAGGCCTGGGTGGAGCTGGCCGAGCTGTGCCGGGACCCGGGCTTCCGCACGAGCATGCGGCGGCTCGCTCGCCAGCACGCCGCCGACAACGACGTACCCGGTCTTCCCCGCCCGGACGCCGTCGCCGTCGTCCGCGACGAGGTGGCGAGCGCGCTGGCCGCCGGTCTCGACCCGACCGAAGGCGAGGCCGAGCCGGTGGTCGCGGCGGTCATCGGCCGGTACGCCCGCCTGCACGGCCTCCCCGACGACGCAGACCTGCGCCGGCGGCTGCTGGAACGGCTGATCCTGGCCAACGACCCCCGCCGGGACCGCTACCTCGACCTGCTGTCGGTGATCAACGGCTGGTCGGGCGGTGCCGCGGCCGCGCCGGCCGTGGACTGGTTCGTCCGAGCGCTGCGCGCCCGGATGCCGGTTGAGGCTCGCTCTCAGCCGAACCAGGTCATCGTCTGACCGTGCCCTCGGGTCCAGGCCAGCGGCCTGCCGTCCAGCGCGAGGACGTTGTGCAGCGCGGCGTCCGGCGAGTCGGGTAACCCCTCGTGGGGCAGCACCTCCGGAGCCTCGTTCGAGATCCAGTGCCCCGGCAGCTCACCGACCAGCCGCACGAACGCGTCCCGGCGCGCGGCGGACACCTGGTAGAGCACCGACGTGTGGAAGACCACGAGTGTCGCGTCGGCCGGCGCGCGGGCCGCCAGCGCCGGCAGGTCGTCCACCAGGTCACCCCGGACCAGCAGCGGCGGGTCGGCGGCGGCCACCACCGCCGCCGCCCGGAGCCGGGCCCGCCGGTGCGCGTGCTCCGGCCAGATCAGGGCGTCCAACCAGGACACGTCGTCGGGGTCGCGCACGTCGAGAGGGTTCAGGTCGAGGCCGGCCCGCCACACCACCTGGGGTACGCGCTCAGGTGGCACCAACCCGCTGGCCGCGCACTCCAGGACGGGCGCACCGTCGCCGACCTCGTGCTCGCCGTACCGGTAGGCGTACCGGTCGGGATAGAGGCAGAGCCCGGCGGACGCACCGACCTCCAGCAGGGCGAGGGGCTGCGGCAGCGCGGCGAGCACCGGCAGCAGCACCGCGCACCGGCCCGCCTCGTTCGTCTGGGTGGCCCTGCGCTTCAGCTCGGTATCTATGAGCGGCCAGTGGGCCAGCACGTAGTCGTGGAACGCGGCCGGATCGTCGACCGGGCCGCCCAGCCAGCGGACCACGCCGTACAGCAGGTTCGGCTGCCGCTTGGCCGGCGGGAGCGCGTCGAGCAGGGCGAGCAGGGCGTGGTCGTCCGCGACGGCGTACGACAGCCGCTCGTACGTCGGTGAGACCCCGTGTGCCTCGCGACGGGCGAACTCGACGTACGCCTCGGCGGTTGTCATGCCCCCATCGTCGCAGCCCGTCACCCGGCCTCCGGATCGGCGTACGGCGGCCGGAACTTCAACGTTCATTCGCGGGGATGCCACGGTCTGTTCAGCCGTCCCGCGTCGGTATGAGCAGCGTGCCTGGACGGTCGTGCCAGACACGGTGCGGCCAGCAGCAACAGACCGGGAGTGGAATCAGTGCGTAGACAGTGGATGAGCTGGGCGTTCGCAGCGGTGGCGACGGGTGTCGTCGTGGGCCTGGTGCCTCCCGCCGTGGCGGGCGCGATCGGCAGCGCGGCGACCGTTGCCGACGCGAGCGCCGACGGCGACCGGCCCGCGCCTCCGGCGCAGACGATCGAGCAGGTACGGCGTCAGTACCTCGACCACGGCTCGGACGCCCCGGTCATGGTGGTGGCCCACCGCGGCTACTGGCGGGGTGCGCCGGAGAACTCCGTACCGGCGATCGACCTGGCGATCAGGCACGACGCTCAGGTGGTCGAGATCGACGTGCAGCGGACGTCCGACGGTCAGCTCGTGGTCATGCACGACACCTCGGTCAACCGGACGACAAACGGCACCGGCGAGATCTCCGGCATGACCCTCGCGCAGATCAAGGCGCTGCGCCTGCGCGCCGGGCTGGGCGGCGGCCAGGCGCCGCTGACCGACGAGCAGGTGCCGACGCTGGCCGAGGCGCTCGCCGTGGTCAAGGGCCGCGCGCTGGTCAACCTGGACAAGGGCTGGCCCTTCCGGGACCAGATGTACGACCTGCTGATCGCCACCGGCACCCTGGACCACGCGATCTTCAAGAGTTCCGCCCCGGTGGCCGAGGTGGAGACGTTCCTCGACCGGGACCCGCGCATCCTCTACAGCCACGTGGTCGACGACGGCAACGCCTCCAGCATCGGCGGCTTCACCCGGCACCAGCCACCGTCGTACGAGCTCGTCTTCGACCGGCTCACCGATCCGCAGATCCAGCCGGCCGCGGTAGCGCTCGCCGGTAGCAGCGCCCGGACCTGGGTCAACAGCATGTGGTACGGCCTCGCGGCCGGCTACACAGACGAGGCATCGTTGATCGACCCGGCCAACGGTTGGGGCGCCCTGGTCGAACGGCACCGCTTCGACATGCTCCAGACCGACAACCAGGACCAGCTGCTCGACTGGCTGGCGAGCCGCCGCGACCACGGCCCCAAGGCGCAGTGGCCCTCCCTGCCGGACGGCACGATCCGGGTGCAGGCCGAGGAGTACTCGCGCGACGGCAAGGACGTCGGCTATCACGACGCCGAGGACGACAACAAGGGCGGCGCGCAGCGCAAGTACGAGGGCGTCGACATCTGCGACCAGAACGGCGCGATCGACGTCTGCTGGATCCGCGGCGGCGAGTGGATGACGTACACCGTCGAGGTCCCGAAGACCGGCACCTACGAGGTGGCGGCCCGGGTCTCCTCGCCGTACAGCCCGGCGGGACGATTCACGCTGACGTTCGACGGAACGCGGACCACAGCGCCGTTCGACGTGCGGACCACGACCTCGCATGACGCGTTCACGCTCCAGCCGCTAGCGGAGACCCAGTACCTGACCCGGGGCACCCACAAGTTCGTGTTCACCGTGGATCCGACCGCGTACCAGAACTTCAACGTCGACCATTTCGACTTCCGCTACACGGGTCAGCACTGAGCCATTCCTTGGTCCCTGCCGTGATCACTTGATGCTGACCAGTTGCCCACGAGTCTCGGTGACTGGTCAGCATCAAGTGATCGTGCGGGCATCGTGTCCGAATTGAAGCGCTAGCAAGCGGAGCCCTCACCGCCCGGCGGTGCCGGTGTCGAAGTTGCCGTCCCACCAGTTGCTGTCGCGGTTCCAGCAACACCGGCCCCGGCGCAGCGCAGCGCGCACCTACGATCGGAGCCGCTCTGCGCTGCACCGGCCGGCACCTCTCATGGGACGGATTCTGTGGCGACAGGCCTCCCAGCAGCCGGCCCGGTCGGCCTCTGGCGGAACGAGCGCAGAATCAAGACCGTGATGATGGCGCAGGCCAGGACGGCTGCGCCGAGCCACATCGAGCTGCGGACGCTGATGGTGTCCACAACGAGACCCCCGAGCAACGAGCCGCAACCTATGGACAGTTGGAAGACGCTGGTATTCATGGCCTGCGCCGCTTCGATCGCGTGGGGCGTCTCGTGGTACAGCCACAGCTGCGTCACCACCGGGGCGGCTCCCCAAGCGAGCGCCCAGACGAGCATCGCCGGGATCGCCACGATCGCATAGCTTCCGAACACGGCAACCGCGAGCAGGGCCAAGAAGAACGTTGTTGCCGTCCCCAGGACCGATGCGGGCAGCCGCCTCCCTGCTGCCGCGCCGCCCCCGAAATTGCCGACCACGGTAAATATCCCGTAGGCCAGCAGCAAAGCGCTGAGCGGACCTGGGCGCAGGTGAACGGTTTGCTGGAGGAACGGTGTGATGAAAGTGTAGGCGGCGTAGTGGCCTGCCACGATCAAGAGGATGGCGGCCAGGATCAGGGACACTCTCGGCGTACGGAGCAGACCGAAGAAATGCGCGGGGATGACGGACTGCCCCGCTTCGATGCGCGGTAGCACCACGGCCTGCAAGGCCAGGGTGGCGGCGGCCAGCACGGCGGCGATCCAGAAGGCATGGTGCCAATCGCCATGCTCAGCTATTGCCGCACCGGCAGGAACACTGACCACACTGGCGACCGAGATGCCACCGATCACCACTGATGACGCGACATGGACTTTGTTCGCCGGTGCGAGCCGGGCGGCCGCGGCCAGGGCGACGCCCCAGAAGCCTCCGATCGCTACGCCGAGCAGCAACCTCGCCCCTAGCAGCACTCCGAAGTTGGGAGCCAGAGCCGATGCGGCCGCCGAAATGATCTGTAGGCCGGTGAGCGCAAGCAGGACCGCGCGGCGGTCGATTCGGCCGATGAGCATGGTCATCGCCGGAGCGGCAACTGCGGCGACCACAGCCGGTGCGGTGATCGTCAGACCGGCTACTCCCGCCGACACACCGGTGTCCGCGCCCAGTTGTGGGAGTAGACCCACCGGAAGAAACTCGGTCACCACCAGAGCGAAAGCCCCGAGCGCGATAGCTGCCACAGCGGGCCAGAAGCGGCGTTCCGCGGTCTCGCCGTCCTTCATCAACATCTCCCACCACTTATTAAGAACGATCAGTGCGGATTCAGAACAGGCCGCCATGCCCTGACGATCGCTGGACCAGCGGCCCCGATCAGTCCAGTAGCCGTAGCATGCCTTCGATCATCGGCGCCAGCCGCTGAGGATCCCTGTCCACCCGCGCCTGCACCCGGAGTCCGATCCAGGCATTGAAAAGAATGGCGGCCAACATTTCGGGATCATGATGGCCGGCGATCTCGCCGGCGAGTTGGCCATCAACGATGACGTCCTCGATAAGCGTCTGCCATTGGCCGAAACTTCGCGCCACCCACTGACCCACTTCGTCGTCATGCACAGCGACCTCTGTAGCGGTGTTCACAACGAAACAGCCCGCCGGACGAGGAGGACCTTCGCGGATCGACGCCTCGAAAAGCACGCGCAACGCATCTCGCGCTCCAGCCTGCTCACCCGCAAGCTGCCTCTGCTCACTCTCGACGGTGCCGGAGTACCGATCCAGGGCCTTCAGGTAGAGAGCGCGCTTGTCACCAAAGGTGTCGTACAAGCTCCTCCGGCCGACTCCCATCCGATCGACGAGGTCCCCCACCGACGCCTTCTCGTATCCGAGATCCCAGAAGACCTCGACCGCGCGGTCGAGCGCCACGTCAGGTTCGAACTCTTTGTGTCGCGCCATGATCCACGCCCTCCCGACCGCCAGCCTAGCTCTTGAGAACGATCGGTGCAAAATAAATGGGCGGACCGTCACAGGATGAACCCGTGGTCAGTGGGGCTGGTCCGGGATCGCCTACCGTCCCGACCCTGAGCCTGTTGATAAGCCGATGTTCGCGGCGGCCGCGATGATCAAAGATGTTGGCCATGAGCCACCAGCACCACACCTTTCACAACCCTCCGTCGGCAACGCCCACCGATGTGCGGAGGGCTCTCGACCGCAACGACATCGTCGGGGCTACGGATGCAATGGTCGGGTGCGCGTTGTACGGCGACGGCGACTGGAGGGTGTCGCAGGATCTCTACCTGACCCTGCTCGATCACCATGACCACCAGGTGCAGGCGCTTGCAGCCACTTGCCTCGGGCACCTCGCGAGGGTCTACGGTCAACTCGACGAAGATCGTGTGGTCCCCGCACTCCGCCACGTACGCGCCAGACCTCACGTCAGGGGGACTGCCGGCAACGCGCTGGAGGACATAGAGGTCTTCTTGCACCCTCGGCGTGCGCGCTGGCGTGGGCGCCTGTGGCGACTGATACGACCGTGGACCTGGTTCTAACGCAGTTTGGCGCGCAAAAAATCTTGAGTAGTCACGGACCCGGATGCAGGCGGGACGTCCACGTTCACTGATCTGCCGCGATCCGCGTGACCTGGCTTGGCCGGCCGGATACGGTGAGCGACCAGCATGCAGCCGAAGCGATACGGGTTGCGCTTGGTGTCACGCTGCCCCGATCGGCGACACTCGAGACTCGGTGAGAATGCACGCTCATAGCCGCTGGGCGGGCGCTCACCTCTGCACGCTCCCGGAAGAGCCTGGAAACGGCGCTGCCCCGGCCTCCCAGAAAGGGAGCCGGGGCAGCGCTTGTTGCGTACGTCAGCTGCAGCCGCTGGTGGAGCCGCAGCCCTCGCAGACGTAGCAGCTACCGGCGGGGCGCATCTTCGTACCGCAGGTGAAGCAGAGCGGTGCGTCGGCGGCCTTGCCGATCACGGCCTCCAACAGCTCGGTGCTGGAACCCACGCTCGGGGCCGGCTTGGCGGCGGCCACGTCGGCCATCTCCTGGGCCGGCTGGGCGACCGCCTCGGTCTTGGCGGGAGCCTCGACCGGCGCGGAGGACGCCATCGCGGTGAGGTCCGCACCGGTGACGGCGGCAGCCTCCGCGTCGGCCTCGGCCCGCAGCTGGGCGGCCCGCTCGCCGGCGGTGAAGATGCCCAGCTCGGCGCGGCGCTCGTAGGGCAGGAAGTCCAGCGCCAGGCGACGGAAGATGTAGTCCATCACCGAGGCCGCCATCCGCACGTCCGGGTCGTCGGTCATGCCGGCCGGCTCGAAGCGCATGTTGGTGAACTTGCTGACGAACGTCTCCAGCGGCACGCCGTACTGCAGGCCGATGCTGATGGCCACCGAGAAGGCGTCCATCACGCCGGCCAAGGTCGAGCCCTGCTTGGACATCTTGAGGAAGACCTCGCCGAGGCCGTCGTCCGGGTAGGACGACGCGGTCAGGTAACCCTCGGCGCCGCCGACGGAGAAGCTGACCGTCTCGGACGGGCGCTTCTTCGGGAGGCGCTTGCGCACCGGCCGGTACTCGATGACCTTCTCCACCGCGGCCGGCGCGGCGGTCGCGGTCTCGACGGCGGCGGGCTCGGCGGACTTGTTGTTCTTGGCCACCGAGAGCGGCTGGCCGACCTTGCAGTTGTCCCGGTAGATCGCCAGGGCCTTGAGGCCGAGCTTCCAGCCCTCGAAGTAGATCTTCTCGACGTCCTCGACGGTGGCCGTCTCGGGCATGTTGACCGTCTTGGAGATGGCCCCGGAGACAAACGGCTGGATGGCCGCCATCATCCGCACGTGGCCCATCGGGGCGATGGTCCGCTCGCCCATCGCGCAGTCGAAGACCGGGTAGTGCTCCGGCTTGAGGCCGGGGGCGTCCACCACGTGGCCGTGGTCGGCGATGTGCTCGACGATCGCCTCGACCTGCTCCTCCGGGTAGCCGAGGCTGCGCAGGGCGCGGGGCACGGTCTGGTTGACGATCTGCATCGAGCCGCCGCCGACCAACTTCTTGAACTTGACCAGCGCCAGGTCCGGCTCCACACCGGTCGTGTCGCAGTCCATCATGAAGCCGATCGTGCCGGTCGGGGCGAGGACGCTCGCCTGCGCGTTACGCCAGCCGTTCCTGTCGCCGATCTTGTTGCCCTGGGTCCACTGCTTGGTCGCCTCGCGGACGATCGCGGTAGCCACCGGGCTGGTCGGCTTGATCTCGTCGTTGGCGGCGGCGTGCTTGCGCATGACCCGCTTGTGCGGCTCGGCGTTGCGGGCGTAGCCGTCGTACGGGCCGACGACGCCGGCCAGTTCGGCCGAACGGCGGTACGCGGTACCGGTCATCAGCGACGTGATCGCGGCGGCGACCGAGCGGCCCTGCTCCGAGTCGTAGGGCAGGCCGGACGCCATCAGCAGGGCGCCCAGGTTGGCGTACCCGATGCCGAGCTGCCGGTAGGCGCGGGTGGTCTCACCGATCTTCTCGGTCGGGAAGTCGGCGAAGCAGATCGAGATGTCCATCGCGGTGATGACGAACTCGACGGACTTGACGAACTTCTCCACCTCGAAGCCACCGTCGGCGCGGAGGAACTTCATGAGGTTGAGCGAGGCCAGGTTGCACGAGGAGTTGTCCAGGTGCAGGTACTCCGAGCACGGGTTCGACGCGGTGATCCGCCCGGTCTCCGGGCAGGTGTGCCAGTCGTTGATCGTGTCGTCGTACTGCAGGCCGGGGTCCGCGCACTCCCAGGCGGCCTGCGAGATGGTGCGGAACAGCTTCTTGGCGTCCACGGTGTCGATCACCGAGCCGTCGAGCCGACCGCGCAGGTCGAAGCTCTTGCCGTTCTCCACCGCCGTCATGAACTCGTCGGAGACCCGGACCGAGTTGTTGGCGTTCTGGTACTGCACGCTGACGATGTCGGCGCCACCGAGGTCCATGTCGAACCCGGCGTCGCGCAGCGCGCGGATCTTGTCCTCCTCGCGCGCCTTGGTCGCCACGAACTCCTCGATGTCCGGGTGGTCCACGTCGAGGATGACCATCTTGGCCGCGCGCCGGGTGGCGCCACCGGACTTGATGGTGCCGGCGGAGGCGTCCGCGCCGCGCATGAAGCTGACCGGGCCGGAGGCGGTGCCGCCGGAGGAGAGCAGCTCCTTCGAGGAACGGATCCGGGAGAGGTTGACCCCGGCGCCCGAGCCGCCCTGGAAGATCCGCCCCTCCTCCTTGTACCAGTCGAGGATGGAGTCCATCGAGTCGTCGACGGCCAGGATGAAGCAGGCGCTGACCTGCTGCGGCGACGGCGTGCCGACGTTGAACCAGACCGGCGAGTTGAAGCTGAACACCTGGTGCAGCAGCATCCAGGTCAGCTCGTGCGCGAAGACCTCGGCGTCGGCCGGGCTGGCGAAGTAGCCGTACTCCTCACCGGCGGTGCGGTAGGTCGTGACGACCCGGTCGATGAGCTGCTTGAGCGACCACTCCCGCTCCGGGGTCCCCACCGCGCCCCGGAAGTACTTGGTGGTGACGATGTTCGCCGCGTTGACGCTCCACGACTCCGGGAACTCCACGCCCCGCTGCTCGAAGTTGATCGAGCCGTCCCGCCAGTTCGTCATCACGACGTCCCGGCGCTCCCACGAGACCTCGTCGTACGGGTGGACCCCCTCCGTCGTCCACACGCGCTCGGTCTTCAGCCCCGCGCCTGCCTTGTTTCGTGAACGGCTCGTTGTCACGCCGTCGCCCCCCTCGTCTGCGCGGTCACCCACCGCGCGTCCTGATCTCTCGGAAAACAGTGAAGTCTCAGTTGGTACGGCCGGCGGCCTCGACCGCGTCGGCCCCGCCCTGCTCCCGGGCTCGCGCCGCCTCCCGCAACGTCTCAATCTCGCGCTCGAAGTCGGCGAGCGAGTCGAAGGAGCGATAAACGCTGGCGAACCGCAGGTAGGCGATCTCGTCCAGGTCGCGCAGCGGACCCAGGATCGCCAGGCCCACCTCGTGACTGGGGATCTCGGCGGCCCCCTTGGCCCGGACGGTCTCCTCCACCCGCTGCGCGAGCAGCGCGAGCGAGTCGTCGTCCACCGGCCGGCCCTGGCACGCCTTGCGTACCCCGCCGATGATCTTCGTGCGGCTGAACGGCTCGGTCACCCCGCTGCGCTTGACGACCGCGAGGACCGCCTCCTCGACCGTGGTGAACCGCTTGCCGCACTCCGGGCAGGAGCGTCGCCGTCGGATGAGCTGGCCGTCGTCGGCCTCCCGCGAGTCGACCACGCGGGAGTCGGCGTGTCGGCAGTACGGACACCGCATCGCGGACCTCCCAATCATGATCAATCGCGTCGTACCGGACACACCCGGGCACGGGCCGCCGCGGCGGTGCCATGCGCTCATGGCGGTCGCCGTGATCGACCCTACGGGAGTGCGGTCGGTAGTCGGACCCAACCTGTGGGCAACTTACGCCCGTGTCACTACTACATCTAGGGGTCGACCGTATGTCGCAGACGAACCCCGGTCAAGTTGACCGGCGTGTCCGGCGCGTCACGGACCATCCGGTCATCCCACCCCCACGAGCCCACCGCAGAACCAACGCCGACACCCCGCCCGAGTTACCGGCCGGACGACCAGGGCAAGGCGGAAATCGGCCGACAATCGAACACGCGTGCTATCCGACGTACCATTTATCAGAACATCCGTACGACCGGAGCCGTTTTTCACCCCGACACGCCGGTGAGAGGTCGTACAGATGTTTGAAAATGACCGATCTCACCTATACGGTCAGGAACAACCGCACGCACCACGAGCCGACGAGGCACCCAGCGCCGACCAGGGAGGACGGACGTGACCGAGGACCGGGCCAGCCGGCCGAAGAGCCCGCAGCAGATTACCGAGGCGGGCCCGCCAGCCACCCGACGCCGCACCGCCGCGCGCAGCCGGACGGGTCAGCCCGCCGTGCGCCCGGTCACGCCGGTGGTCAGCGCCTTCCCCGACCCGGCGACGGTCGACCTGACCGCCCGCCAGCGCCGCATCCTGGAGTTCATCCGCACGTGGGTGGAGCGGCACGGCTACCCGCCGAGCGTCCGGGAGATCGGCGAGGCGGTCGGCCTGGTGTCACCGTCGAGCGTCGCCTACCAGCTCAAGGAGCTGGAGAAGAAGGGCTTTCTGCGACGCGACCCCAACCGGCCGCGCGCCGTGGACGTCCGCGCGCCCAGCGAAGCCATCGACGACGAGGTGTCCCGCGCCCAGCGGCCGGCCCCGGCGTACGTGCCGATGCTCGGCCGGATCGCCGCCGGTGGGCCGATCCTCGCCGAGCAGGCCGTGGAGGACATCTTCCCCCTCCCCCGTGAGCTGGTCGGCGAGGGCGAGGTGTTCATGCTCCAGGTCAAGGGCGACTCGATGCTCGACGCGGCGATCTGCGACGGCGACTGGGTGGTCGTCCGGCAGCAGCCGACCGCCGACTCGGGCGAGATCGTGGCCGCCATGCTCGACGGCGAGGCGACCGTGAAGACCTACCGTCGGCGCGACGGGCACGTCTGGCTGATGCCGCAGAACCCGGCCTTCGACCCGATCGCCGGTGACGACGCCACCATCATGGGCCGGGTCGTGGCGGTGCTCCGCCGGATCTGACCGACACGCGGGTGGGTGCCCACGGCGCTCACCCGCGTCGCTCGACCGTTCGCGCTTCACCGACCCGCAGAGCCGTCGCGATCAGGCCCGGGTGATGCCGGACGCGTCAGTAGCGGTCGCCCCGAGGGCCACGACCGCCGCCGGGATACTGCCCCCCGTACGGGTCGACGGGCGCGTCGTCCTCACGCCGACGACCGGGCCGCTGAGCCCGGTAGTCCGGCTCCTGCCCACCGCGCCGCGGCGGCTCGGCCCGACCACCGCCGGCCCGACCGCCGCCCGGCTGGCCGCCTCCTGGCTGGCCACCACCGCCGTACACGCCGCCGCCCGGTCGGCCACCGCCGCCACCACCACCGGACCGGCCACCGCCGGCACCGGACCGGCCCCCTCCGGGACCGCCGGCACGGCCGCCTCCGTACACGCCGCCGCCGGCCGGAGCTCCGCCGCCCCCACCGGGCCGGGCACCGCCGTAACCGCCTCCCGCCGGGCCGGCCGGACGCCCACTCCCGGCACCGGCCGGTCGTTGACCCCCGCCGCCCGCGCCGCTGGGGCGTGCGCCACCGCCGTAGACGCCACCGCCGGCGGGAGCGGGACCGCCCCGGCCGGAGCCGCCGTAGACCCCGCCACTGGCTGCTGCGCCGCCGTACACACCGGCGGCGTTGGGTCGGCCGCCGCCCGGGGGCACACGGTCGCCACCGGACGTGCCAGCGCGGTCGTCGGCGTCGTCCGCCGCATCGTCGTCGGCGGGCGGTCGACGGCGGGCACGCACGATGCCGACGATGCCGGCGCCGACGAGCAGCACACCGAGTACGCCGACCGCGCCCACGAGATAGGTGATGTCGGTGAAGCTGAGCCCGTCCATCCAGGACTTCTGGGCGGCCGGCTTGTCTCCCGCGGACGCCGCCAGGGGCGCCGCCACGCTGGTGGACGGCGTGTAGCTCAGGATGTCGACCGGCTCGTCGGCGGTGAGCTGACCGGCGTCGGAGACCGTGACGAAGGACTTGCCGTCCGGGGTGTACGAGATGGCCTCGCCGAACGGGTCGGCCAGCGCCGTCACCCGTGGCTTGCCGGTGGTGAGGGCCCCGACGATGTCGTCGCCGGTGACGTCGTACTCGAAGGCGTCCGCGTAGGTGCGGACGACGACGCGGGTGCCGTCCGGCGAACGGGCGGCACCGGTGATCGCGAGCCGCCCGTAGACGCTCAGCGGGTTCTCGGTGGTGGTCTTCGGCAGCTTGATCTCGCCGACCTTCTTCATCGGCACCGGCGGGGTGTCGCCGCTCCTCAGCTTCGCCGTCGGGGTGAAGATCTCCGAGTTGCCGTTCGCCACCTTGGTGATGATCAACGGTAGGTTGTCGGCCCCCACCAGCAGCGCCTCCGCGTCACGGGGCTTGTTCTCCGGGTAGGAGAGCCGGTGCAACACCGGCTGCTTGTTACCGGCGATCGGCATCGTCCAGACCGCGATCCGCGTCCGGCGCTCCTTGCTGGTGGCGTTGTCGCCGATGTCACCGATCCACAGGGTGTCGCCCTTCGGCGAGACGGCGAGATCCTCGGTGTCGAACGGCCCCGCACCCGAGTAGCGGACCGGCTCCTTGACGACCTTGCACTTGCTGTCGAGGAAGAAGATCCGCTTGCGCGCGTCGACCTCGGTGCCGTCGTTGATGACGATGTAACCGCTCTTCGTCGCCACCAGGCCGGACAGCTCCCGCAGACGCTCGTCGGTGACCGTGCAGCGCTTCTTGCCGGCGGCGGCGAGGGGCTGGAACGACACGGGAGCAGGAGCGGCTACGGCGACTCCGGCCAGCGCCACGGTTGCCCCGAACAGGCCGAGGGCAACCGTGACCGAGGAAACAACGCGGCGCATTCGGCCAGTGTCGCATGCCGCGCGTTTCCGATGGATGACGCCGGGGCCGCTCAAGGCCGGCTGCCGACCGCCTCGCCCGCACGCGCGACGTCGTACGGCGCCAGCTCGGCGGCGAGCGCCGCGCTGACCCGCACGTGCAGCAGAGTGCCCTCCGCCAGGTGCGACGTGCTGAGCACCTCGCCCGAACGGTGCACCCGGGACACGAGGTCGCCACGGTCGTACGGCAGGACGGCCCGTACCTCCACGGCGGGCTGCGGGAGCCGCTCCTCGATCGCCGCGCGCAACCCGTCGACACCCCGACCGGAGTGCGCCGAGACGAAGATCGCGTCCGGCCAGAGGCGCTTGAGCCGCAGCAGCGTGTCCTCGTCGGCGGCGTCGGTCTTGTTGACCACCAGCAGCTCGGGGAGCCGGTCCGCGCCCACCTCGGCGAGCACCTCGTGCACCGCCCGTACCTGCTCCTCCGGATCCGGATGGGTGCCGTCGACGACGTGCACCACCAGATCGGCCTCGGCGACCTCCTCCAGCGTCGAGCGGAACGCCTCGACGATCTGGTGCGGCAGGTGCCGTACGAAGCCGACCGTGTCGGAGAGGGTGTAGAGCCGCCCGTCCGAGGCGGTGGCCTTGCGGGTCGTCGGGTCCAGCGTGGCGAAGAGCGCGTTCTCCACCAGCACGCCCGCGCCGGTCAGCCGGTTGAGCAGGCTGGACTTGCCGGCGTTGGTGTAGCCGGCGATGGCCACGGCGGGCACCGAGTTGCGGGTACGACGGGCGCGCTTGGTGACGCGTACCGTCTTCATGCTCTTGATCTCGCGGCGCAGCCGGGAGATGCGGTGGCGGATCCGCCGCCGGTCGGTCTCCAGCTTGGTCTCACCGGGACCACGCACACCCACACCGCCGCCGGCGCCGCCGCCGCGACCGGAACCACCGGTCTGCCGGGACAGCGTCTCGCCCCAACCGCGCAGCCGGGGCAGCAGGTATTCGAGCTGGGCCAGCTCGACCTGCGCCTTACCTTCCTTGCTCTTGGCGTGCTGGGCGAAGATGTCGAGGATCAGCGCCGTGCGGTCGACGACCTTGACCTTGGTGCGCTGCTCCAGGTTGCGCAGCTGCGACGGGGACAACTCGCCGTCGCAGATGACCGTGTCGGCGCCGGTGGAGAGCACCACCGCGCCGAGGTCGTCAACCTTGCCGCGACCGATGTAGGTGGCGGGGTCGGGTCGCGTACGACGCTGGATCAGCCCTTCGAGCACCTGCGAGCCCGCCGTCTCGGCGAGCGCGGCCAGCTCGGTCAGGGAGTTCTCCGCGTCGGTCACCGTGCCCTCGGTCCAGACGCCCACCAGGACGACCCGCTCCAGCCGCAGCTGGCGGTACTCCACCTCGGTGACGTCGCTGAGCTCGGTGGAGAGGCCGGGGACGCGCCGGAGAGACTGCCGCTCCGACAGGTCCAGCTCGCCGGTGCTGACGTCGTCGAACTCGTCCTCCATGGGGACGAAGTTCTCCTGGTCTCGCAAGCGGTTCTCCTGTCCGTTTTGATAAGTAGAACGTAATCCTGACACGTCACAACGCCCAGCGCACCTGCTATATGCCCGTGCTGGAGGTCGCCAAAAGTGGGGGCGAATACCGGTCGACCTCCACAACCCGGTAGAAATGCTGGGCGGCGGCCGACCGGCCGCACAGCCGTGACGGAGGGATCCCGTGGCCATCACCCGACTGCCGAGCGCCGGATTTTCGATCACCATCCGGATCGCCGTGACCGCGGACGCCTCCTCGATCGGCCGGCTCACCACCTCCGTCGGTGAGGCCGGAGCGATCGTCACGGCGTTGGACGTGGTGGACTCGGACCCGACCCACGTGATCGTCGACCTGACCTGCGACACGGCCGACGCCAAGCACGCCGACCAGGTGGTCGACGCGCTCCGGGCGCTGGACGGCGTGGACGTGCGCAAGGTGTCGGACCGGACGTTCCTGCTGCACCTCGGCGGCAAGATCGAGGTGACCTCGAAGGTCGCGCTGCGCAACCGTGACGAGCTGTCCCGCGCGTACACCCCGGGGGTGGCCCGGGTCTGCATGGCGATCGCCGAGAACCCGGCGGATGCCCGGCGGCTCACTATCAAGCGCAACACCGTCGCGGTGGTCAGCGACGGCTCGGCGGTGCTCGGCCTGGGCAACCTCGGCCCGGCCGCCTCGCTGCCGGTGATGGAGGGCAAGGCGGCGCTGTTCAAGCGCTTCGGCGGGGTCGACGCGTGGCCGGTGGTGCTGGACACCCAGGACACCGACGAGATCGTGCAGATCGTGAAGGCGATCGCGCCCGCGTACGGCGGGATCAACCTGGAGGACATCGCCGCGCCGCGCTGCTTCGAGATCGAGGCCCGGCTGCGCGAGGCGCTGGACATCCCGGTCTTCCACGACGACCAGCACGGCACCGCGATCTGCGTGCTGGCCGCGCTGACCAACGCGCTGCGCGTCGTGGGCAAGCGGCTCTCGGACGTCCGGGTGGTCGTCTCCGGCGCCGGCGCGGCCGGCACCGCGATCATGAAGCTGCTGCTGCGTCAGGGCGTGGGCGACATCATCGCGTACGACCGGCAGGGCGCCCTGCACCGCGGCCTGACCGACCTCAACCCCGCCTGGCAGTGGCTGGCGGACAACACCAACAAGGAGAACTACTCGGGTGACCTGCCGGGTGCGATCCGAGGTGCCGACGTGTTCATCGGCGTGAGCGCACCGAACCTGCTCACCGGCGACGACATCGCCGGCATGGCCAAGGATGCGATCGTCTTCGCGCTGGCCAACCCGGACCCGGAGGTCGACCCGCGGGAGGCGCGCAAGCACGCCGCGGTGGTCGCCACCGGCCGCTCGGACCAGCCGAACCAGATCAACAACGTGCTCGCCTTCCCGGGCGTGTTCCGCGGGATGCTGGACGCGCACGCCGAGGAGTTCACCGAGGAGATGGCGATCGCGGCCGCTCAGGCCATCGCCGACGTGGTCGGTGAGGACAAGATCAACCCGACGGTGATCGTGCCGAGCGTCTTCGACTCACGGGTGGCCCCGGCGGTCGCCGCCGCCGTCCGCGCCGCCGCGCACAACCCGAGCCCACTGCCGGCCGCCGACCCCGGCCCCGCCGACCTCCCGGAGATCGCCGCAACCGCCAGCGCCACCCCGTAACCGGGTGCCCGGCGCACTGCCGGGTGCCCGCCGCACTGCCGGGTCTCCGCCGCACTGCCGGGTGCCCGCCGCATTGCCGGGTGCCCGCCGCATTGCCGGGTGCCCGCCGCACTGCCGGGTGCCCGCCGCACTGCCGGGTGCCCGCCGCACTGCCGGGTGCCCGCCGCACTGCCGGGTCGAGAGCGAGGGAAGCTCGGGAGGCGTCCCCGATTGCCTCGCGCCCTTTGCTCTGCTTCAACCGAGGCAACACCCTGGCGTCCGATAACCGGACACGGGGTGTTGCCTGGAGTGAAGCAGAGCAAAGGACCAACAACAACCGACGGCAGCCGGTGAGCGGAAGCCCTTCAGCAGGGGGCCGCGGCCTGAGCGAGCGGCTTCAGCGCCGAGCCTCGGCGGGCAGGGTGGAGAGGTCGACCTCGCCGGTGGCCACCAGGACGGCGGGGCCGGAGAGCCAGCAGGAGTCCTTGGTGACCGTGACCGTGACACGTCCGCCCGGGACGTCTACGGCCACCACACCGGTGTCCCGGCCCGCGTCGCGCAGGGCCACCGCGCCCACCGCACACGCGCCGGTGCCGCAGGACAGGGTCTCGGCGCTGCCGCGCTCGTACACCCGCATCAGGGTGTGGCCGTCCGTGTCGTCGACCGGGTCGCCCGGCACGATGAACTCGACGTTCACGCCGGTCGGGAACACCGCCGGGTCGAACCCGGGCGCGACGGTCAGGTCCAGCGCGGACAACTCCACGCCACTGGGCAGGACGCACACCAGGTGCGGGTTGCCGACGTCCACGACCGTGCCGGACAGGGTCAGACCGCCGAGGGTGGCACTCGACTCGTCGTACAGCCGGGGTCTGCGCATCTCGACGGAGACCGCGCCGCCCTCGACCAGCGCGCGCACGACGCCGGCGCGGGTGGCCACCGGCAACGCCGCGCCGGCGGGCGTGGCGAGCCCGGTGTCGAGCAGGTAGCGCACGAAGACCCGCGCGCCGTTGCCGCACATCTCGGCGAACGAGCCGTCCGCGTTCCAGTAGTCCATGAACCACTCGGCCTCGCCGGCCTGGCCGGCGCCGTCGGGATGCTTGGCCGCGCGGACCACCCGCAGGACGCCGTCCGCGCCGATACCGCGACGCCGGTCGCAGAGCGCTGCGACCAGTTCCGGGGTCAGATCGAGCTGACCGTCCGGGTCGGGCAGGAGGACGAAGTCGTTGCCGGTGCCGTGACCCTTGGTGAACTCCACGTCCCCATCATCGCGCAGTGGCCGGCACAAGACGCACGGCGGCCTCGATCAGGTCCGGCGCGGCCGAGTCGAGCCACTGGATCCGCGGGTCACGTCGGAACCAGGACCGCTGCCGGCGGACGAACCGCCGGGTGGCCCGGATCGTCTCGTCGTGCGCCTGCTCCTCGGTCAGCTCCCCGTCGAGCAGGCGCAGCACCTGCTGGTAGCCGAGCGCCCGGCTCGCCGTCCGCCCCTCGGCCAGGCCCCGGCCGACCAGCTCGCGGGTCTCGTCGACCAGACCGTCGGCCCACATCCGGTCCACCCGCAGCGCGATCCGCTCGTCCAGCAGCCCGGTGTCGAGGTCGACGCCGAGCTGCACCGACGGGTAGTACGGGGTGGGCTGCGGCAGGGACGCGGTGAACGGTGCGCCGGTCAGCTCGATCACCTCCAACGCCCGGACGATCCGCCGGCCGTTACCCGGCAGGATGCCCTCGGCGGCCACCGGGTCGACGGCGCGCAGCCGCGCGTACAGCGGCGCCGGCCCGACCTCGGCCAACTCGCGTTCGAGCCGTTCGCGCAGCGCCGCGTCCGTGCCCGGAAACTCGAATCGTTCGAGCACCGCGCGCACGTACAGCCCCGAGCCACCCACCAGCAGCGGCACGCGCCCCCGGGCGAGGATGTCGTCCACCGCCGCCCGGGCCAGCCGCTGGTACTCCGCGACGCTGGCCGGCTCGGTCACCTCCCAGATGTCGAGCAGGTGGTGCGGCACGCCGTCCCGCTCGTCGGGGGTCAGCTTCGCGGTGCCGATGTCCATGCCCCGGTAGAGCTGCATCGAGTCGGCGTTGACCACCTCACCGTCGAGGGCGTGCGCGAGCGCGATGCTCAGCGCCGACTTGCCCGCCGCCGTCGGGCCCACCACCGCAACGACTGTCACATTCGCTCCCAGGACGCCACGAAGTAGGCCACACCGTAGGGCGCCGACTCGTGCAGCAACTCGCCGCGCCATCCGCCGCCGCCGGCGCGGGCCGCGTCGGCGAGCACCTGCCAGGCCGCCCGGCCCGCGACCTGCAACTGCGCCGACAGACCCGGGTCCAGGTCGCGCAGGGCGTCCAGGTTCGCCTCGGCCAGGGCCGTGGCGACCCCCTCGTCGTACGGGAGAGCGCGCTGGTCGTCGTAGCCGGGGGCCTTCTGGCCCCGGCAGGCCGACCCGTCACCGAGCACCAGCAGCGCCACCCGGTCACCGGCCGCGGCGACCTCGGCGGCGAGCGCGGCCACCTCGACCGGCCCGGCGTCGGCCGCCACCTGCACGGCGGTCACCGGCCCGTTCGTTGCCGGCCCGTTTGTTGCCGGCCCGTTCGTTGCCGGCCCATTTGTCACCTGCCCGTTCGTTGCCGGCCCATTTGTCACCTGCCCGTTCGTTGCCGGCCCATTTGTCACCGGCCCGTTCGTTGCCTGCCCATTTGTCACCGGCCCGTTCGTTGCCTGCCCGTTGGTTGCCGGCCCGCGCGACGGCTGCTCGTGGGACGGCTGCTCGTGGGACGCTGTCGGCAGCGGGGCGTGCCGGGACAGCAGCCAGGCGCCGATGGTCAGGCTCAGCGGCAGCACGGCGCCCCGGTCCGGCTGACCGGGTACCAGGGGCACGTCCAGGTCGACGCCCCACGGCTGGAGCGAGCCGGTCGCCGGGGGCCGCACCAGGCCCGTCACCGGGCCGACACCGAGCAGCACCACCGCGTCCGGGCCGCTCGCCAGCAGCCGGCCGACGGCGAGGTCACAGGCCGACCGCAGCTCGTCCAGTTCGCTGGCGGCGGCACCGGCCACATCGGGCACGAGCAGGGGCGGATGCGGGCAGACGGCGGCGGCGACCAGTGGCACCCGTTCACCGTAGCGGGAATCCCCGGTGCGTCTCCGCGGCGATCCGGTCAATCAGGCCCTAGGACACCGTATGGTCACGGTCGGCGATAGGCGCTCGACGCGGACCGGGTCGGACCTGTGACAATGCCGGAAGCAACTTGGCTGCGCCGTGGCGGCGACGGGGGACGGCTCCCTCGACGCCGGGAGAACGAGGATGGGCACATGAGCGACTGGACTGCCTTCGGACGGGTGGACGCGGACGGCACCGTTTACGTCAAGACCGCCGAGGGCGAGCGGGTGGTCGGATCCTGGCAGGCAGGAGCGCCGGAGGAGGGGCTCGCGCACTTCGCACGCCGCTTCGCCGACCTGGTCACCGAGGTGGATCTCACCGAAGCGCGGCTCAACTCGGGCGCGGCGGACGCCGGGCACTCGTTGAGCACGATCCGGCGGATCCGCGCCACGCTGCCGGAGGCCCACGTGGTCGGCGACATCGACGCTCTGATCGCCCGACTGGACAAGCTGGCGACGGTCGCCGAGGAGAAGGCCACCGAGGCGCGAGCCGCCCGGGACGCCGCCCGCGGTGAGGCCCTGGCCCGCAAGACCGCCCTGGTCGAGGAGGCCGAGAAGCTCGCCGCGGAGTCGACCGGCTGGAAGACGGCCGGTGACCGGCTCAAGGAGATCCTCGACGAGTGGAAGACCATTCGCGGGGTCGACAAGAAGGCCGACGGCGAGCTGTGGAAGCGCTTCGCCGCCGCGCGGGACGGCTTCACCCGGCGCCGAGGCGCCCACTTCGCCTCCCTGGACGCGCAGCGCAAGCAGGCGCAGACCGTCAAGGAGGAACTGGTCGCCGAGGCCGAGAAGATCTCGGACTCGACCGAGTGGGCTGCCACGGCCAACCAGCTCAAGGAGCTGATGACCCAGTGGAAGGCCGCGCCCCGCGCCTCCAAGGAGGCCGAGCAGAAGCTCTGGGAACGGTTCCGGGCCGCGCAGGACGCCTTCTTCACCCGGCGCAGCGAGGTCTTCTCCGCTCGGGACAACGAGCAGCGCGGCAACCTGGAGCGTAAGCAGGCCCTGCTGGCCGAGGCCGAGGCCCTGGACATCGACGCCGACCCCAAGGGCGCCCAGGCCAAGCTGCGGGAGATCCAGGCCCAGTGGCACGAGGCCGGGCGGGTGCCGCGCGAGGCCGCCGCCGGCCTGGAGCGCCGGTTGCGCGTCATCGACGACAAGGTCCGCGAGGTGATGGACTCCGCGTGGCGGCGTACCACCAAGGAGGACAACCCGCTGCTCGCCCAGATGCGGGCCCAGGTGGCGGAGGCCGAGGAGCGGCTGGCCCGGGCACAGAGCGCCGGGGACGCCCGGCGGATCAAGGAAGCCGAGCAGGCCCTCGCCTCGAAGCGGCAGTTCCTGCAGCTCGCCGAGCAGGCCGGCTGACCTGACGCAGTCCGAGAGCCCCCGGTCCCCGAGAGGGACCGGGGGCTCTCGCGCATCCCGGCGACCCCCGCCGCCCCGGCTCGCCTCGCCCTCACCTCGCCCCGCCTCGCCCTCACCTCCCCCCGCGTCGCCCTCACCTCCCCCGCGTCGCCCTCACCTCCCCCCGCGTCGCCGCGCCTCGCTCACGCATCGCCTCGCCCCTGCCCGCCCCGCCCCCGTCTCGCCATTCCCCCGCCTCGCGTCGCCTCTGCCCGCCCCGCCCGCACGCCCGCACGCCCGCACGCCCGCACGCCCGCACGCCCGCACGCCCGCACGCCCGCACGCCCGCACGCCCGCACGCCCGCACGCCCGCACGCCAAGATCGTCACAACATCCCGGAAGTTGCTGCCTCAGACGCGCGGGAAGCAGCAACTTCCCCGAAGTTGTGAGGATCTTGGGGCGGGCTGAGGCGGCGGGTGCGGGGAAGCAGGCTTCGGGCATGTGCCCATCGCCATGATCACGCTCGATCCTGGATGTAGTGCCCATCCAGCATCCTGACACCACTACAACCAGGATCGAGCACGATCTTTCCCGAGCGACCAGGCGGCACCGGGCCGCGCCGGACAGCGCAGGGCGGGGCGGCGCGAGGACGCAGCGCAGGACAGCGCGGCGCAGAAAAGCAGCGCGGGCCGAGACGGTGCGACGCGCGGCGAGACGGGGCGACGCGCGGGGCAGCGCGGGGCGGGACGACGCCGGACGACGCGGGGCGACGCGCGGGGGCAGCGCGGGGCGGGACGACGCGGGACGAGACGGGGGCGACGCGGGGCCACACGGGACGACCGGGACGACCGGGACGACCGGGACGACCGGGACGACCGGGACGACCGGGACGACGCGGGGCGGGGCGACGCGAGGCGACGCGGGGCGACGCGGGGTGACGCGGGGTGACGCGAGGTGGGCAGTTGACGCATTGAGGTGGGCTGATGAGAATGGGCGACGGAGTCAGGTAGGGCCACCGGGCCGAGGGCGCCGACGGCGAGCATCGCCGTCGAGGATCGGCCGGTGAGCTGCCGCGAGTTTCCCGTCCGCGTGACATGGGCCGTCGCGCACTGTCCGCGTACCCCAAGGGGCCGTGATGTGCGCGCGGCCGCCTGCCGGCGTCGTCGATGGACGGCGTCGTGCATCCGAAGTGGAGCTCGAATGACCCGTACGAAAGCTCTCGGCGGCGCGCTGACCGCGCTCGCCACCGCCGCGGCCGGCGTGTTCCTCGCCGCCACCGTCAGCACCACCCCGGCTTCCGCAGCGGGTACCGGCACCGGCTATCTGCACACGAACGGTAACCAGATCGTGGACAGCACCGGGGCGACGGTCCGGTTGACCGGCATCAACTGGTTCGGCATGGAGACCGACAACAAGACATTCCACGGGCTCTGGTCGAGCAATCCGTGGCGCGGTCAGCTCGACACGATGGCCCGGCTGGGTTACAACACGCTTCGGGTGCCGTACTCGAACGACTCGATCAAGGCGGGCGCGACGGCCACCGGGATCAACGACTTCGTCAACCCGGACCTGGTGGGGCTGTCGCCGTTGCAGATCCTGGACAAGGTCATCGATTACGCCGGCAGCAAGGGTATGCGGATCATCCTGGATCGGCACCGGCCGACGTCGGCCGGGCAGTCGCCGCTGTGGTACACGTCGACGGTCTCCGAGGCTACCTGGATCAACGACTGGAAGATGCTCGCGCAGCGGTACGCGGGCAACTCGACGGTGATCGGCGCGGACCTGCACAACGAGCCGCACGCCGAGGGCACGAATCCGGCGGCCACCGGCGCGTGCTGGGGTTGTGGCGACACGACGCGGGACTGGCGGCTCGCCGCCGAGCGGGCCGGTAACGCCATCCTCGGTGTCCAGCCCAACTGGTTGATCTTCGTGGAGGGGGTCAGCTGCCCGAGCGGTGGTCTCTCGAACGTGTGGGACAACGACCCGAGCAACGACGAGGACTGCGGCTGGTGGGGCGGCAACCTGTCCAAGGCGGGTCAGTTCCCGGTACGGCTGAACGTGCCGAACCGGCTGGTCTACTCGCCGCACGAGTACGCGACGTCGGTGTACCGGCAGACCTGGTTCGACGCCCCGGACTACCCGGCGAACCTGCCGGCCATCTGGGACAAGTACTGGGGCTACCTCTACAAGCAGAACATCGCCCCGATCATGATGGGTGAGTTCGGCAGCACGCTGGCCGACCCGAAGGACCGGGTGTGGCTGGAGAAGTTGATGGCCTACACCGGCACCGGGGTCACCGGGATGTCGTTCACGTACTGGTCGTGGAACCCGAACTCGGGTGACACGGGCGGCATCGCGCTGGACGACTGGACCAACGTCAACACCACCAAGCAGGCGATCCTGCAGCCGTACCTGATCGCGCCGAGCGGCGGCGGACCCACCGGTGGGCCGACCGGCAGCCCCACCGCCAGCCCCACGGGCGGCCCCACCGGCGGGCCGACGAGCGCGCCCCCCGGCACCTGCACGGCCACCTACCGGCAGGTCAACGCCTGGCAGGGCGGCTTCCAGGGTGAACTGACCGTGAAGAACACCGGCACGGCGGCGGTGAACCCGTGGACGGTCACCTGGACCTGGCCGTCCGGCGTGACGCTGGGCAGCGGGTGGAACGCCACCGTCACCCAGTCCGGTACGACGGTCACGGCCGCCGCGCCCAGCCACGCGCCGTCTCTGGCGGCGGGCGCCTCGGTCACCGTGGGCTTCACCGCCAACGGTACGGCCAGCGCCCCGGCGACCGTGAAGCTCAACAGCGCGAGCTGTTGAGCTTCCGAGGTGGTCGACGCCCACGCCGAGGGCGTCGGCCACCTCGGGCCGGGCGCGCGCCAAGTCACGTGCAGGGCGACCGCGCCCCGGCCGCGCGGAGCATTTACATCCAGGTGCTTCTATGTTTCCATCGGGAAAGCGCTTGCCTCCGTCGCGGCCGGCGCGAGCGCGGGAGCCGCTCTCCGCACCGAACCGCACCGGCGGACCCGGGACCTTGAGATCCCGGCCCACCTCGCCGCCCACGGGCATGGGCGTCGCGACAGTGTGTCCGCCTCATCGAAGGGAAGCAGCATGCGCACAGCACAGCGTCGAACGACGCTGCTCGCCACCACCGCCGCCGCGACCGCCGCGCTGGTCACCGGCGGTCTCCTGACGGCCGTATCGGCCCAGGCGGCAGCCGGCTGTCAGGTCGCCTACTCGGTCGCCAGCCAGTGGCCGGGCGGGTTCACCGGCAATGTCACGGTCACCAACCTCGGCGACCCGGTCTCCGGGTGGACGCTGCGCTGGTCGTACGGGGCCGGCCAGCAGGTCAGCCAGGCGTGGGGGGCAACCGTCACGCAGAGCGGCAGCGAGGTGTCCGCCGCCAACGTCGACTACAACGGCAACCTGGCCACCAACGGCAGCGCCTCGTTCGGCTTCAACGCGAGTTGGAACAACTCCAGCAACCCGGCCCCGACCAGCTTCACCCTGAACAACGTGGCGTGCACCGGCGGCACGACCACACCGACCACCGCGCCACCGACCACCGCGCCACCGACCACCCCGGGCACGCCCACCACCCCACCGATCCCCAGCGATCCACCACCGAGCGTTCCGCCGCAGACCGGACTGGTCGGCTGGGCCACCCAGAACGGCGGCACCACCGGCGGTGGCGGCGCACCGGCGACCACCGTCACGAACGCCTCGGCGCTGACCAGCGCGTTGAACGCGAGCGGGTCGGCGGTCATCCGGGTCTCCGGCACCATCTCCTGCTCGGGCATGCTGCGGGTGCGGTCCAACAAGACCATCCTCGGCAACTCCGGCGCGACGATCGTCGGCTGTGGACTGAACGTCAGCGGTGACCGCAACGTCATCATCCGGAACCTGACCTTCCGGGACTGGAACGACGACGCGATCAACGTTCAGGAGTCGGCCACCAACATCTGGATCGACCACAACACCTTCAGCAACGGGTACGACGGCGCGGTCGACATCAAGCGCGGCTCGGACTTCGTCACGGTGTCGTGGAACCGGGTCTTCAACCACGACAAGACCATGCTGCTCGGGCACAGCGACGACAACGGCGCTCAGGACACCGGGCACCTGCGGGTGACGTACCACCACAACTGGTTCGACGGCAGCAAGCAGCGCAATCCCCGGGTGCGCTTCGGCAACCCGGTGCACGTCTACAACAACTACTACCGGGCCAACACCGGCTACGGCGTGGCCTCCACCGAGAACGCCGGTGTGCTCGTCGAGGGCAACTACTTCGAGAACGTCCCCGACACGTACCACCTCGGCGAGGCCGACTCCGGGCCGGGCAAGCTGGTCGCCCGGAACAACCACTTCGTCAACTCGCCCGCCGGCCAGACCGGTGGCAGCGTCGCCAGCATCCCGTACTCGTACCAACTGGACACCGCGAGCAACGTCAAGTCCATCGTGACGGGCGGTGCCGGCGCGGGTCGCATCACGGTCTGACCGTGAGTCGGTCGGGGTCCGCCGTGCCGGCGGGCCCCGACCGGCGTCAGTGAGCGGCGCAGCCGGTCGTCGGCGCGGGCGCCGCGGCCGGCGCACCGACCGTGGGCAGTGGAAGCAACACCCCGGGGGTACGCGGAGAGCGGCCGGCCTCGGCGGCGTCACCGGCCCGGGTCCGGCGGTGCGACAGGGGCGCGCCGTCGGCGTTGAGGTGGTGCGGCGCGGCGTACGTGATCTCGGTGTGCACGATGTCGCCGGGGCGGATCGACCCGGCGAAGGTGCCGGCGTCGAAGTGCACGAGGCGGCCGTCGCGGGCCCGGCCGGACAGCCGTCCGGTCCGCTCGTCCTTGCGGCCCTCGCCGACCGCGACCAGCACCTCGACGGTCTCCCCCACGAGTCGCTTGTTCTCCGCCCAGGTGATCTCCTCGACGCAGGAGATCAGCCGCTCGTAGCGCTCCTGCACGACCTGCTTGGGCAGTTGGCCGTCCATGGTCGCGGCGGGGGTGCCGGGGCGCTTGGAGTACTGGAAGGTGAAGGCCGACGAGAAGCGGGCCTCACGCACCACGTCCAGCGTGCGCTGGAAGTCGGCCTCGGTCTCACCCGGGAAGCCGACGATGATGTCGGTGGTGATCGCCGCGTCCGGCATCGCCGCCCGGACCTTCTCGATGATCCCCAGGTACCGCTCGGAGCGGTACGACCGGCGCATCGCCTTCAGCACGTCGTCGGAGCCCGACTGCAACGGCATGTGCAGCGAGTGGCACACGTTCGGCGTCTCGGCCATCGCGGCGATCACGTCGTCGGTGAAGTCCTTCGGGTGCGGGCTCGTGAACCGGACCCGCTCCAGGCCGTCGATCTCCCCGGTCGCGCGCAGCAGCTTGCCGAACGCGTACCGGTCGCCGAACTCGACGCCGTACGAGTTGACGTTCTGACCGAGCAGCGTCACCTCCAACACGCCCTCGTCGACAAGGGCGCGCACCTCGGAGAGGATGTCGCCGGGGCGGCGGTCCTTCTCCTTGCCACGCAGGGAGGGCACGATGCAGAACGTGCAGGTGTTGTTGCAGCCCACCGAGATCGAGACCCAGCCGGCGTACGTGGACTCGCGGCGGGTCGGCAGCGTGGACGGGAAGACGTCCAGCGACTCCAGGATCTCCACCTCGGCGGCGGCGTTGTGCCGGGCCCGTTCCAGCAGGACCGGCAACGCGCCGATGTTGTGCGTGCCGAAGACCACGTCCACCCAGGGCGCCTTGCGGACGATCTCGCCCCGGTCCTTCTGCGCCAGGCAACCACCGACGGCGATCTGCATCCCCGGGTGCTTGTCCTTCACGGGGCGCAGATGACCGAGGTTGCCGTAGAGGCGGTTGTCGGCGTTCTCCCGCACAGCGCAGGTGTTGAAGACGACGATGTCCGGGGTGTCGTCGGCCTGGGGCGCGCGCACGTAGCCGGCCTGTTCGAGCAGGCCGGAGATGCGCTCGGAGTCGTGCACGTTCATCTGGCAGCCGTACGTCACGACGTTGTAGGTCCTAGCCACCCTCTTGGTGCCCCTTCCCCTCGGGCTACCAGGGTAGCGGCCCCTTCCGGAGCCCTCACCCACCGGCATTGACCCGCTGGCCCATGGCGGGTATCCACGACAGGCAGTACGCTGCACAACAAGCATGCGATCTGGGCGATTTCGGGGGCTTTGCACTCGGTGCCGACGATGCGCGGCTCCCTTCACGTGGTAGCACCTGACGACCCGCGGGAGGCCAACCGTGACGCGACAAGATGCGACACAGCGCACCGTCACGACCCCGGACGGACGGCACCTCGCGGTGGAGACCTCCGGCGCACCGGACGGGCCCGCGGTCTTCCTGCTGCACGGCACCCCGGGCAGCCGCAGCGGCCCCCGGCCCCGGGGCATCGTCGTCCACCGCCTCGGCGTGCACCTGGTCTGCTACGACCGACCCGGCTACGGCGACTCCGACCGGCGCGAGGGTCGGCGGGTGGCCGACGCCGCGGCCGACGTGGCGACGATCGCCGACGACCTCGGCATCGAGCGGTTCTCGGTGGTGGGCCGCTCCGGTGGCGGGCCACACGCCCTGGCCTGTGCCGCGCTGCTGCCCGACCGGGTCACCCGGGCCGCCGTGCTCGTGGGTCTCGCCCCGGCCGGCGCTCCCGACCTGGACTGGTACGCGGGCATGGCGCAATCGGACGTCGAGGACTACGGGCAGGCCGACGAGGACCTGGCCGCGCTCACGCTCAACCTCAAGGTGCGCGCCGACGAAGCCCGCCGGGACCCGATGACGCTGCTGGACTTCCTCCGCCCCCAACTGCCCGACGAGGACATCCGGATCGTCGACGACGTCGCGATCCGCCGGCTGCTCACCGACACGTACTCCGAGGCGTTGCGACACGGCCCCGAGGGTTGGATCGACGACGTGCTGGCGATCCGGCGCGGCTGGGGGTTCGACCTGGGCGCCATCCGCGCGGAGGTCCGGCTCTGGCACGGTGAGCAGGACCGCTTCTCCCCCGTGGAGCACTCCCACTGGCTCGCCGCGCGGATCCGGCGCGCCGAGGTACAGGTGCAGCCGGGGGCCGGGCACTTCGGGGCGGTGGAGATCCTCCCGCAGACCCTGACCTGGCTGGCCACGTCGGCCCTCGCGACAGGCCCTCGGCTCTGACCGCCGACTCGGCACGGCCCGATCGGTGGGCCGGCCGGGACGACCGACCCGCCCGCCGAACGAGTCGATCAGAGCAGGTGCGGGTCGATCACCCGGACTACCAACCGTCGCTCCCGCAGGGTCCGTACGCTGGGATGCTCCGCGCCGATCACCACGGCCAGCCGGTCCGCCACGACGCCGACGTCCTCGGCGCCGCTGTCGCCGACCCGCTGGGCCACCAGAGCGAGATCGCCGAGGCAGCGAAGCGTGTCGGGGTGCTCCGCGCCGATCACCGCGGCCAGCCGGCCGGCGGTCTCCCGCAGCCGGTCCCGCGCCGACTCCCCGTCCCCCTCCTCGGCGAGGCACACCGCCTGGTTGACCTCGGCCGCGAGCGTGTGCGGGTGGTCGGGGCCGAGCACCTTACGCAGCTCACCGACCGCCCGGGCCGCCGACGCGAGTGCGTCCGACTTGCGGCCGAGCGCGCGTTCCGCCGCCGACATGTTGCTCACGGTCGCCAGGACGTGCGGGTGCTCCGGGCCGAGCCGGAGCAGATCCTCGAACGCCTGGCGCACGGCGGTCAACTCGGTAAGCGCCCGGGCCGCCTCACCGACCGCCAACAGGTTCGCCGCGCGGCTCGATCGGCACGCCACCGTGTCCGGGTTGTCCGGCCCGAACCGTTCGTCCAGTTCGCGGTACGCCGTCTCGAACATCGGCGCGGCCTCACTCCCCCGACCGCAGCTGCGTAGGGACAGCGCCAGGTTGACCTGCGCCGCCAGGGTCTGGCTGTCCTGCGGCCCGAGCACCTCGCGGTACGTGTCGTACACCGTGCGCAGCAGGGTCGCCGACCGTTCGTACTCGCCGGCCTCGCGCAGATCGCTACCCAGGTGCACAGCGGAGAGCAGCGTGTCCGGGTGGGTGGGGCCGAGCACCAGTCGCTGCCGTTGGTGCACCTCCTCGTCCCACCGGCGGGCCGACCGGTGGTCCCCGACCAGCCGGTACGAGACGGCGAGGTTGCTGGCCGCGCTCAACGTCCGGGGATGGTCCTCGCCGAACAGCTGGACCCAGGAGGCGTAGGTGGACCGGTCCCGTTCCAGCGCCTCGGCGTAGCGGCCGAGCGCACGCAGGTCACCCGCGAGACTGCCGACGGTCATCAGACTGTGCGGGTGCAACGGACCCAGCAGCCGCTGCTGCTCGGCCAGCACCGCCTCGTTCAGCTCGCGGGCGTCCGCGAACCGGCCCATGCTGCGCAGGATGTTCGCCCGGTTGAACCGCAGGTGCAGCAGTTGTCGGCTCAGCGCCGTGGCCGCGCCCTCGTCATCGAGATCCCGCAGCCGCGCCGACCAGCTGTCGTCCACCTGCTGACTGAACGCGTCGGCCTGCTCGAGGCCGCCGCGCTGCCACAGGTAGCGGACGCGGTCGATCAGCAGCTGGCACACCGACTCGTCGGTACAGATCACCGCCTCGGAGACCTCCAGGTGCGGCCAGAGCATGCGCAGTCGGGGCCAGGTGGTCGGGTCGGCCACATCGCCGCTCGGTCGGGACGCGGCCAGCACCAGGTGCGCCTGGTGCCGGGCCATGGCGATCTCGTCGTCGGTCATCCGGCCCCGGACCACCGCCTGCAACAGCCGGTGCACCTGGACCCGACCGCCCTGCGCGTCCAGTTTGAGCAGCGCCAGCCGATTGATCTGCTGGACCAGGGCGCCGCGCATGAGCCGCTCCGACACCGACGGGTCGAACGGCACGAGGGCGGCCGCCATCTCGTCGCTGTAGATCAGGTCGAGGGCGATCTCCGGAGCGAGCACCGAGCAGAGCTGCAACAGTCGGTACGCGGCGGGCGCCTGGTCGTGCAGCCGGTTCAGCGACAGGTCCCAGGAGACCTCCACGGAGAGCACGCTGGGGCCGTGCCGCTCGATCTGCCGCAGGTAGTCGGCCACCGGCGTGCCCGTGTCGGCGAGCCACGCGCCGGCGGCGGCCACCGCGATCGGCAGGTCGCCGAGCGTCTCCGCCACCCGGTCGGCCTCCTTCGCGCTGATCGCGGGCACGCGCTGGGCGAGGTGGGCGACGCTCTCCGCCCGGTCGAAGACGTCGACCTGGATCGGGTGCGCCCGGTCAGCCCAGGCGCTATTACGGGAGGTCAGCAGGACGTGCCCGGGCCCCCGGGGCAGGAAGGGCTCGACGTGGTCGAGTTCCTCGGCGTTGTCGAACACGATGAGCCACCGCTCGTACGGCTCGCCGCGGCCCAACATCTCAAGCAGCGAGCGGACGGTGTCGGGCAGGGTGGGCCCGGTGGTGATGCCGAGCCGGGCCGCCAGGTCGGCGAGGGCGGTGTCGATGAACTGCGGCGGATCCGCGACGACCCACCAGACCACGTCGTAGGCGGCCTTGAACCGGTGCACGTACTCCAGGGCGACCTGCGTCTTGCCGACGCCGCCCATGCCGGCCAGCGCGACCGGCAGCACCGCCGTGCTGCCTCCGCTGCGCAACTGCGCGCGTAGCTGCGCCAGGTAGTCCTCGCGGCCGGTGAACCGGGCGTTGCGGTTGGGCGCGTGGAAGATCAGCGGCTCGGTCCCGGGATAGCGGGCGCCTCCGCCCGCCGGGGCGTCCCCGGGCGAGGGCACCGGCCGGCCGACCAGGCGCAGCACCCGCTCCACGGCCGTCGCGGCGCTCACGTTGACCAGGTTGGTCGAGCGCGGGCCCGGGAACTCCGCCAGTGGGCGCAGGTCAGCGACGTACACGGCGAGGGCTGTCGAGCCGGTCCTGGTGTCGTAGGCCGGCAGAGCGCCGGGCGGCGCCGCCACGTAGGCCGGCGAGACCACCGTCAGCGTGCGCGGGGCGGGCGTGCCGGCGGCCGACGCCGGGTCCACCACCTGCATACCAGCCGAACTGAGCACCCGTTCCAGCCACTCGGCCCAGACGGCATCCTCCGGGGCGCAGCGGAGCACGATCTGGTTGTCGAAGGTCTCGCTGCGCCGGTGGAAGCGGGCCTTGACCCGCTCACGTACCGCCTCGTCCATCGCCGGCAGCGCGGTCACCGCGCCGTCGGTGAGGATCCCGGTCAACGTCTCGAACGCGGACAGCAGCGACGAGGGCGAGCCGGGCGGATCGACGAACGTCGCCAGCTTCTCCTCGTACGCGTAGAACGGCCGGTACGGGATCTCCACGGCCGCCCAGTACCGGTGCCGCTCCGCCTCGGTCAGGCCCGTCGGCAGACCGGCGAACCGGCGCACGGCCAGCAGGCGGCCCGCCTCGGCCCGCTCCCTCTCCGCCTCGTCCACCCGCATCGGCACCGGAAGCACCCGGATGTCGCGCCGCCGGTGGCGGTCCCGCACCAGGTGCGCGACCCGGGCCGCACCGTCGACGCCCTGGTCGCTGAGGGTGAAGCAGGTGACCAGGGTGTCCGGCAGGTCCAGCGTGCAGATGTCGGCGACGTCGCTCAGACCCGCTCGGCTGTCGATCAGGGTGACGTCGTACCGCCGCTTCATGTCCGCCCGCAGCGCCTCGAAGAACTGCGCCCCGCCCAGCCGGTTGTAGAAGCTGTCCCAGTCCAGCCCGCTCACCGGGGCCGCGTAGTCGCTGTTCTGCCGGCCGGCGGGAAGGAAGTCGAGCGTGCCACCGTCCGGGAAGTTCCACCGCAGCGGGAGCGCGTGGCGGCCGACCCTCGCGTGTTGCTCCATCCAGTTGTCCGGCCGCTCGCCGACGCGGGAGGTCTCCCACTCGTAGTCGCGGATCATGTCGATCACGCCGCTGGCGCCCGCGATCGTCTCGGCGTCGAGGAAGGGGTGAAAGTAGCGGTGCAGGCCGGGTGATTCGAGATCCCAGTCGGCGACGAGCACCCGCCGGCCGCTGGCCGCGAGGATCCAGGCCACGTTGGCCAGCGCCATCGTCCGGCCCGTCCCACCCTTGTACGAGTAGAACGTGACGACCTGCCCTTCGCGATCGGTCTCCATGACTTTCCTCCGGTCCCGGAGTCGCATCGGTCAGAAGGGGTGGGGGTCGACGATCCGGGCGACCAGCCTCCCCTCCCGCAGCGCCCGCACGCTCGGGTGTTCGGCCGCGACCACCCCGCCCAGTTCCACCACCTGCGTGGTGATCGTCGCGGAGGGTCGGTCGCCGTCGCTCTCGCGCGCGACGAGCGCCAGGTTCGCCAGGCAGCGCAGAGCGTCCGGGTGGCGCGGACCGGAGGTGGCCACCCAGCGGTCGGCGACAGCGCGGAGGCGTTCGAGCGCGGCCTGCCGGTCGCCCTCCTCGGCGAGGCAGATACCGAGGTTCTCCTCCGCGGCGAGGGTGTGCGGGTGGTCCGGCCCGAGCACCTCACGCAGCGCGGTGGCGGCCCGTTCGGCTGTCGCGCGCGCCTCCGTCACCCGACCCACGGCCCGCTGCGCCGCGGCGAGGTTGCTGAGGGCGCCCAGCGTGTGCGGGTGCAGGACCCCCAGCCACTGCTCGTAGATCCTCGCCACCTGCTCCGCCTCGGTCACCGCGCGATCGGTCTCGCCCAGGGCCAGCAGATTGGCCACCAGGGCGGCGCGGCAGATCAGGGTTTCCGGATTGTCCCGTCCGAACTTCTCCTCCAGCACCGGGTACGCCGCGTCGAGGAGCCCCGCCGCCTCCGTCGGGTGGCCTGCGCTGCGCAGCGATACGGCGAGGCTGACCTGGGCGTTCAGGGTGTCCCCCGCCTCGCTGCCGATCTCCTTGAGGCTCGCCAACTGGTTATGCACGGTACGCAACAACACGACGGACTTGTCGTACTCGCCGGCCTCACGCAGGTCGCGTGCCAGCTGGGCGGCCGAGTGCAGGGTGTACGGATTCTCCGCCCCCTGCACCGCCCGGCGGAGCTGGAGCACGGCCTCGTCCCGAACCCGTGCCGATCGGAAGTCACCCACGAGGCGGTAGGAGTGGGCGAGGTTGTTGGCCGCGGAGAGCGTCCGCGGATGCTCCTCGCCGAGCTCCTCGCGCCAGGCGTCGTAGGTTTCCCAATCACGTTCGATCGCCTTGGTGTACCGACCGAGAGCCCGTAGGTCGGCGCCCAGGCTGCCGGCGGTCATCAGGGTCTGCGGGTGCCGGTCGCCCAGCAACGCCCGCTGCTCGTCGAGGACCTGCTCGTCCAGGGCGAGGGCCTCGTCGTAGCGGGCGAGTGCCCGCAGCACGTTCGCCCGGTTGAAGCGCAGGTGCAGCACCTGTCGACGCAGGGTGGCCAACTCGTCCGTGCCGTAGAGGCGATTCAGTCGCAGCGACCACACCGCGTCAACCTCTTCAGCGAACGCGTTCGCCAGGTCGAGCTCACCCTGACGCCAGAGATACCGCACCCGGTCGATCATCAGTTCCCGGGCCGACTCGTCATGGCAGCGCACCGCGCCGGACGCCTCGATGTGCGGCCAGAGCGTCCGGAACCGGTCCCAGGTCTGCGGATCGTCGGCGTCGCCGCGAGGCCGGGACGCCGCCAGCACCAGGTGCACCTCGTGCCGGGTCTCGGCGACCTCGTCCGCGGTCATCCCCTCCCGGACAACCGCCTGGAGCAGGCGGTGCACCAGCACCCGCCGCTTCGGCATGTTCATGGTGAGCAGGGCCGACCGGTTGATCCGTTGGACCAGCGCCCCACGGACCAGACGTTCCGAGACCGACGGGTCGAATGGCGCCAACGCCTGCGCCATCTCGTCGCTGTGCAGCAGATCCAGGTCGATCTCCGAGGCCAGCACGGAGCAGAGCTGCAACAGTCGATATCCCGCCGGTGACTGCGTGCGCAGTCGCGCCAGTGAGAGATCCCAGGTGGCCTCCACGGACAGTGCGCTGGGACCGTGCCGCTCGATCTGCTCCAGGTACGCGTCGACCGATGTGCCAGCGTCCGCCAGGTACGCCCCGGCGGCGGCCACCGCGACCGCCAGGTCTCCGAGCGCGTCGGCGATCCGGTCCGCCTCCTCGTCGGTGAGGGAGGGCACCCGGCGCCGCAGGTGGACGACGCTCTCCGCGCGGGCGAAGACATCGACCTGGATCGGGGTGGCCCGGTCCCCCCAGGCGGGGTTGCGGGAGGTGAGCAGCACGTGCCCGCCGCCGCGCGGCAGGAAGCGTTCGACCAGGTCGACCTCTTCCGCGTTGTCGATCACCAGCAGCCATCGCCGGGGCTCACCCCGCCCGAGCGCGTCCAGAACCGCGTTCACGTCGTCCACCCGGTTCGGATGGCCACCGACGCCGAGCCGCGCGGCGAGGGCCGCCAGCGACTTCTCCACGTCCGCGTCGGCCGACTCCGTCGCGCCGACGGTGATCCACCAGACCACGTCGTACGCGGACTTGAACCGGTGCACGTACTCCAGGGCGAGTTCGGTCTTGCCGACGCCACCCATCCCCTGCAGAGCGACCGGCACGGCGGCAGCCCCGCCGCCGATCAGGTGCCGGCGCAGGATGGCCAGCTCGCCTTCTCGACCGGTGAACCGCGCGTTGCGGTTCGGGGCCTCGAAGACGGCTGGCTCGGCGGCCGGAAAGCGCAGGCCGGCATCGCCGGGACCGTCGGCGCGCGACGGGGGTGGGCGGTCGACCAGCCGGAGCAGTCGCTCCGCCGCCGTCGTCGCGCTGACGTTGACCAGATGGGTGGAGGAGGCCACCGCGAACTCCGCGAGCGGCCGCAGGTCGCTCACGTAGGCCGCCAGCGGGGTGGTGCCGGCGACCGGGTCCCGCGGGGGCAACGCGGCGGGAGGCAGAGCCACGTAGGCGGAGGAGAGGATGGTCAGCGTACGGGCCGGTGGCTGGACGGTGGGCTCGGCCGGCTGGGTCCAGTCGACGACCCGCACGCCGGCGGAGCTGAGCACCCGCTCGATCCATTCCGCCCAGACCGCGTCCTCCGGGGCGTAGCGGAGCATGAGGTCGTCGTCGGGGAGTTCGTGGCGGCGCCGGAAACGCGCCTTTTCCCGCTCGCGCACCGACTCGTCCATCGGCGGCATCGCACGCACCGCCCCGTCGGTCAGCTCGGCCGTCAGCGTTTCGAACGCCGCCAGCAGCGAGGTGGGCGAGCCGGGCCCGTCGCCGAAGGTCGCCAGCGTCTCCTCGTACGCGTAGAACGGCCGGTAGGGCACCTCCACCGCCGCCCAGTAGCGTCGGCGGTCCGCCTCCGTCATGCCGGTGGGGAGCCCGGCGAAACGGCGCATCGCAAGCGCCCGCCCGGCGTCGGCCTTCTCCTTCTCCGCCTGGTCGACCCGCATCGGCACCGGCAGGATCCGGATGTTGCGACGCGGATAGTGGCCGGCGACGGCGCGTGCGACCTGGGCGGCACCCTCGATGCCCTGGTCACTGAGGGTGAAGCAGTCGACCAGGACATCCGGTAGGTGCAGTGTGCAGATGTCGGCGACGTCGCTGAGCCCGGTACGGCTGTCGATCAGGGTGTAGTCGTACTCGCGCTTCATGTCCGCGCGCAACGCCTCAAGAAACCGTTCGCCACCCAGCCGGTGGTAAAAGGTGTCCCAGTCCAGGCCGCTCACCGAGACGGCGTAGTCGCTGTTCTGCCGACCAGCGGAGAGGAAGTCCAACCCGCCGACGCCCGGGAACTCCCAACCCAGCGAGAATGCGTACCGGTTGACCCGGGCGTACTGCTCGACCCAGCCCTCCGGCCGTTCCGCGTTGCGCATCGTCTCCGACTCGTAGTCGTGGATGAGGTCGATGACCCCGCCGGTGCTGCCGACCGCCGCCACATCGAGGAACGGGTGGAAGAAGCGGTGCAGGCCGGGCGATTCCAGATCCCAGTCGGTGACCAGCACACGCTTGCCGTTGGCAGCCAGGATCCACGCGACGTTGGCCAGCGCCATCGTCCGGCCCGTTCCGCCTTTGAACGAGTAGAAGGTGACTATCTGACCGTCGCGCTCATTGCTCATCGGGCATCTCCGGGGCTTCGAACGATGACGAGACCGAGGTGCGCAGGCTGGGTGGCCGGGTGCTGGGCACCGCTGCCGGGAACACCGCGCCGTGCTTCAGGTACAGCCGTCGGGCCTCGGTCACCAGTGCCGGTATCAGTCCGGCGAACTCGTCCATCCGGCCGACCCACCGGGCCCGCGTCACGCCGGAGTCCTGCAACACGCCGAGCGCGAGCCGCGCCAGGTCCGCGCCGCGCTGCGCGTCGCGCGGGTCGTCGGCGTCGGTCACCAGGAGCGGCACCGCCCACGGCGGAAGCGCCCGCGCGGCAGCCCGCAGGGCGGCCACGCCGCCGGGACGCTCGGTGATCCACGGATCGATCAGGACCAGGCCCGGACGGACCTCGAGCAGGTCCTCGGCGTCGGCGAAGTCAGTGGTACGCACCGGCAGACCGAGTCGCTCGGCGGTGCTCGCGGCGTAGTCGGCCAGGGGAAGTTCCTGTCGTGCCCCGAACGGACGCCACAGCCGACTGCGGTCGGCGTACGAGGACGCCTCCCGTCCCTTTGGCGGTTGGTCCCACGTGGGCGCCAGCACCGCGACCACGAACGCCGGGTCGGCCGAGGTCTGCCGCGAGACCTCGTCCAGATCCGGCGCCCGCGACGGGCGCAGCCAGAACCGTCGGGTGGGCTCCACGATCCGCCGCGCCAGACGCCGGAGCAGGAGCTGATACTGCTCCCGGTAGGCGCCGAGCATGCAGAGCGCGCGCATGCCGTTCTCGGCGTACGCGGGGACGTCCCGTCCCAGGTCCAGTGCGCTGCCGAGTTCGGGATGGTTGTCCCAGCTGGGGACCGGGATCCAGAGGACCGGCACGACGTGTTCGGCCGGCACGACGGGAGGCACCGGCGCCGCGTCCGCGACGGTGCCCAGCCGGGCGAGGAACGACTCCTGCTCGCCCAACGCCCACGGCCGGTTGAAGTAGCCCGGCGAGTAGAGCGGCACGAACACCTGCGCCGCGCCCAGGGCGCCCGCCAGGGCCGCCTTCACATCGGCGCCCGGTGGTATGTGCTGGTCGATGAAGCCGATCTCCACGCCCGGCCGTGGCGCCGCCAACCGACCCACCTCACCGGACAGGTCAGCGAAGAACCGACCGACCCAGATATCGGTGTCGGTGCGGGCGCTCTGCACCGGCGCGGAATGCGCGTAGCTCAGGAAGAAGTAGGTCTCACGCGTCGGCGCCGTCCCGGCGGCAGTGCGCGGCATCATACGGCTGCCTCCTCGTCGAAGAGCGTGTGCAACTCGTCGACGCCCTTGGGCACCATCGGGTGTACCCGGTAGGTCCGATGGATAGCAACCACCCGCTGGGCGAGACGCCACACCACCGCGCGGTACGCCTGCTCCATCTGCATGGTCAGCAATCCGTAGACCCCCTCCTGCTCGTACTGGCGCGCAACGGTGTTGTCGTCCGGTATCGCGGTCGGCGAGAACCGTTGGATGGCACGGATGCTCGGCGGCAGTGACGCCTCGGCGGTCGGTGACCAGTTGACGGGCACGATCGCCGTCTCGTGCGCGGAGGCGCCCGGACTGCGCGGTTCGATCCTGCGTCGCGCGAAGGCGTGCCACTCCATCGCGCACCATGCGCTGCTGAGGAAAGCGCTGGACACCAACGGGATGAAAACCTGGCAGGTGCCGGCCGCGTTCAGCAGCTCGGGGGTCCATCGCTCACCACCGGAGAGCGTGCTGTCCATGAAGCCGGGATCAACCCCGGTCGGCAGCCCGACCAGCTCACTGACGTGGGTGGAGAGGTCGTCGAAGAATCGGCAGACGTACTCCTGGGGATTGTTGCCGGCCCGCCGTACCGTCGGACGGGAATAGCTCAAGAAGAACAGCGGGGATCCCGTGTCAACGACCGATACCGCTTCGCTCACCGTCGTTCCTCCGCCGTCCGGAAAGCGACCGGGATCTCAGCGTAAGGCGTTCGTCAATGGCGCGAGCTGATCCGGTTGCTGACGAACCACTTTACGGCGAAGTCCACTATGGGGGGTATCGGCAGCAGCCGGGCGACGGCCCGCCCGACCGTGCCGCGATGCACGAACGGCTCATCGTCCAGTCGTGCGCCGAGGGCGCCGAAGTCGCTGTCGTCCAACTCCGGTGCGACGAAGTCGCAGCGCAGCCGCCTTCCGTCCACCTGACGGTAACAGCGGTAGGCCTGGGTCGGAACGCTCGGCAGCCGATACTCCGCCAGGTGCAGAGCGCTGCACGCGTCGTACTCGACCCCGAGGAGCAGCACGAAACCCCCGCTGTCGTACATCCGACCAATCGGGGACCGCTGCCCCAGGTGAGAGTCCAGGACATGGTCGGCGGTCAACAGGACCGCCCGGCGACCGACGGCGGCGAACGAGGTCTGCGGATGTTCGCTGCGGACGGCTCCCGGCAGGAGGCGCACGTACTCGGCCAACGCGCCGACGCCCTGCGCGGGCGTGCGCCCCCGGTCCCAGCCCGGCATGGCCGCCTCGTACCGGAGCCGCTCGTCGGCGCTCATACCCCGGGTCGCCTCATGCCACGTACGCGAGGTCGTCGAGTTGCCCGCGTTGTGTGTCGGTACGACGAGCGTGCCTTCCGGGCCGAGCACCGCGTTCAGCGCCTCGACCAGCGTCTCCGCCCCCTTCGCCAGTGGGCCCACCCGGCGTAGCGACGAGTGCACCAGGACGTCCTGCCCGGCGGCGAGACCCACCGCACGCAGGTCGGCGGCGACGGTGCCGACGTCGAGCGGGGGCGTCGGCGACTCAGCCACGAACCAGCTCCGCCAGCCCACGCCCCATGGTCGCCACGAAGCGCTCACCGGCTTCGGTCAGCGAGCCGCTCGCCGCCAACGCGTCGAGTGCCCGGCCCGTCCAGTCGCGGAAACGGTCGGCGTGAGTCGCGGCCATCGGATCGGCAGGTCCCTCGGCGACGACTCGGGCGTGCCACACCTCGGCCACCGCCAGATGCGCATATGCGCCCTGCAGCACCGCCTCCGCCGGGCGTGGATCGGGGCGCCAGCCCACCGGCAACCGTACGGGCGATCCTGGTTCGACCAGGTCGTACAGGTCCAGCACCGCCCCGAGCTTGGAGTGCTGCCACTCGTGCACGAGCAGCACGGCGAGCGCCTCGGGGACGGCCACCGGGCCCGCCGCCACGGCTCCGAACGCATCACGGGCGGTGGCACTGCGCAGCGCGGCCGTGGGCGAGGTGTCCAGCGGAACAATCGCTCGCATTCCTCTGCTCATCCCCTGTGCGTGGTGGGGGACGTCCCGTTCGACAAGCCGCCATGCCTCGGTGACCGTCCGGGCCAGAGCGGCCGCCGGCTGCTCCGCCAGGCGCTCCCGCACCGGCTGCCCGTAACAATCCCTTGCCGGGTCGAGGTCCTCGATGATGAGCCCGTGGATGGGCAGCCCACTTCGCCGGGTCGGTCGCCAACCTGCGGGCCAGCTGCCCGGCTCGTCCAGGCTGACGTCGTACGCCTCGGAGTCGGCGAGCAGCCGGAAGCCGCCGGAACGGACGGTGAGCACCACCGCCTCGATCCCCGTGAACGGCAGCCGGAACGCCCCCAGCGTGGGCAGGAAGACCTCGCCACCGACGACGGGGAGTTGCACGTCGGCGGCGATCCCCGCCCGGACGGCGATCGCGGCGGCGATCGCGGCGAACGGGTCCGGTTCGGGGGAACGGGGTGCGGGTGGCCCGGCACTCCGTTGCAGCAGCCGCGTCATGCGAGGGCGGAGGAACGGATGTGTCAGCACGGTGCGGACCGCCTCGGGCGCGGCGGCGTCCAAACGGACGAGGAGGTCCCATCCGGGGCCGGGAGTGGAAACCTCCCGGACGGCCGCGAGGAGCGCACGGCCGATGGCCAGCTGGGAGTTCACCAGGAATTCGATGGACTCCGGGCCACCGTGGCCGCGCGCGAGATCGTCCAGCATCCACTGCGTGTCGGGCGACGCCAACACGGGTCCGGGCGGGTGCTCGTCCATGATCGAAATCAACTTTCGGAGATCGGCGCAGTAGACCGACGGGTTGTCGAAGCCGGCGCCGGTCCGGTAGCGATGCGCGTACAGGCCGCCGCCACAACGGGCGACCACCGGGCAGGACCGGCAGATCGCCGAAAGCCCCGCCAACCCCGTCTGCCGCACGGCCACACCGGGATGCCGCGCCGCCTCGTCCACCGTGTGGTCGAAGACGTTCAGGTTGGTGCCCGCGGCGCCGTCGTACGCCACCTTCAACGAATCCGCCTGCTCCCAGGCGCCGTCGGTCTCCACCACCAGCAGGTCCGCTGGGCCGAGTCCGACCGCCTCGGTGCCTGCGGTCGTCCCGCCCGGAAGCAGCGCCTCGAACAGGCGGATCGACACCGGACGACCGTCGTCCACCCAGCGCCGGTAGATCCGGCCCAGCCATTCGGCGTAGGGGGTCGGGACGCCGCCGGGCCGGGGCGGCGGATGATCCCACGTGTGGTGCGGTAGGAGCAGGTCGATCCGGGGTGGCTCCTCGGCCAGCAGCGCGGCGTAGACCGCCTCCGGGTCATTGGCGACGTCGACCGTGCAGAGGATACCGGCGTAGCAGGCGCGGTACTTCGGGCTCCGAAGCAGGGCAAGGGCTCGCCGGACCGGATCGTGGCTGCTGGCGCCGTTGGCGAAACGACGGTGCCGGTCGTTGGCGACGCGGTCGCCATCCAGGGAGACCCCCACCTTGACGTCGTACTCGACGAAGAGGTCGCAGAACGCCGCATCGAGCCGGACGCCGTTGGTCTGCAACCGCACGTCGAGGGGGACACTCGGGTCGATCGCCGTCCGCAGCCCGCTGAGGATCCGCCGCATCCGCACCGGACCGAGCAGCAAGGGTTCGCCGCCGTGCAGCACGACGTGAACCACCGGCAGTCCCTGCGCCCGCGCATGTTCGGCTATCCGGGCCGCGGCCACGTCCAACGTCTCCGCCGTCATCTCGCGCGGTCGACCCCGCCAGGTCTGGTCGGCGTGCTCGTAGACGTAGCAGTGATCGCAGCTCAGGTCGCAGCGGCTGTGCACCTTCAGGACGTACTGGCCGATCGCGGCGCTGGGCCGAGCCGGCACGGTTCGCCCAGCCGTCATAGGCTCAGATGGCCGAGTTGAAGGCCGCGACGGGCACGGTCGTCTCCGCCGGTCCGGTGATCGGGGGGAGGACGCGGCGCAGGAGCACGTCGACCGTCTCGGGGTGCTCGGTCGCGACCTGGTCGAGCCGAGTCCTCAGGATCGACGCGATCGGGTCGGGACTCCGACCGGCGGGCGGTGCGGGCTTCTGGTCCACAGTGAGTCTCCGGGTCCCGTGGGCACGCCACGAGAGGTGTGATGGTCGGCCCGAGGGCCCTGACGCGCCACCAGAATAGGCAACAGCCCCAACGATGTCATCGTTGGTCAAGTAGCGCACGAGACGTGAAGGAGCGCACATGTGCCGGAGCATCAAGACGTTGCGGGAGCCGTTCACCCCGCAGGTGACCGACGCCGACATCGAAGCGGCGGCGTTGCAGTACGTCCGGAAGATCTCCGGCTTCCGAGCGCCCGCCGCGCACAACGCCGCCGCGTTCGAGGCCGCCGTGGCCGCCGTGACCGAAGCCACCCGCACCCTGCTCGACCAGTTGGTCGTGCGGGGTGGGTCGAACGCCGCCGATCGACCGGCCGCCACCGTCACCGGGCGCGGCTGACGCCCCGCCCCGCCGGCTCGGGTTGAACGGCCCGGCTCGGCTTCAGCGGCCCGCCGGCTCGGCTTGAGCCGCCCGGTCGGTTCGGTGGCGGTCAGGCCGCGGCGAGGACCGGCGCGACGGTGTCGGGCGCCCAGCGCGAGCGATGACACTGCGACCAGCCCCGGCAGCCCGGGTCGCCCAGCGAGCAGAGCCGTCGCCGGCTGAGCACCTCGCCGTCGTCGGTGTCCCGGACGTCGAAGTGCACCGGGCGGACCGTGCCGTCCGGTGCGACGAGCAGGTGCCGGCTGGCGTCGAGCGTGTCGTCCCGCAGCAGGCAGTCCCGGCCCAGCAGCCGGGCCAGCGCGGCGATGCTGGCATGCTCGGAGAGCCGCTCGGGCACCCCGTAACAGTCGATCACCGTCGGGAACTCGCCCGGCGCCTGCCAGACGTCACACACCACCGCGTACGCCGGCAGTCGCGCCGGGTCCGCCGCGGCCAGCGGCATCACCACCCGACCGAGCGCCTCGGCCAGCGCCGGGTAGACCTCCACGGGTCGTACCCGGTCGATTCTCCAGTTCCACAGCTCGGTCATTCCGCCTCCTCGCTGCGTTCGTCCCACCGGCCTCCGGATCGGGCCTTACTGACGATGGTGGGGGGCATTTGACCCCAGCCGGGGGCAAGTTACCGGTCTGTGACCATTCCGGGCAAAATTTCCCTGAGCGGCATTGCTCGGAGTAGCGGGAAGGTGACAGTTTATCGGGTATCGTGCGCCGACCGAACCACCGGGGCCGCGTGTCCCGGCACCGGTCAGCGCAGGACGACCAGATGCTCCCCGCGGGGCAGCAGCTCACCGACCACGGGCGCGCCCGGCAACTCACCGGCCACCAGCAGACCGCCGGACGTCTGCGCGTCGGCCAGCAGCAGCCGCTCCCCCTCGTCGGCCGCGCCGAAGTCCGTCCACGGGGTGACCCACTCCAGGTTGCGGCGGCTGCCGCCACTGACGTACCCGTCGCGCAGCGCCTCCCGCGCGCCCGCCAGGTACGGCACCCGGGCCGTGTCGATGGCCACGGTCAGCCGGCTGGCACGGGCCAGCTTCGAGGCGTGCCCGAGCAGGCCGAAGCCGGTCACGTCGGTGCCGCACCGGATACCGGCGGCGACCGCGGCGCGCGCGGCGTCCCGGTTCAGCGCGCTCATCGAGGCGACCGCCTCCGGGAAGCTCTCGCCGGTGGACTTGTGGCGGGTGTTGAGCACGCCCACGCCGAGCGGCTTGGTCAGGGACAGCGGTATCCCGGCGCGGCCGGCGTCCAGAGTGATCAGCTCTTCCGGTCGTACGGTGCCGGTGACCGCGAGCCCGTACTTGGGACCGTCGTCGTCCACGCTGTGCCCGCCGGCCAGGTGACAGCCCGCCTCCCGCGCCACGTCCTGGCCGCCGCGCAGCACCTCCCGGGCCAACTCCAGCGGTAGCACGTCACGCGGCCAGCAGAGCAGGTTCAGCGCCACCAGCGGGGTGCCGCCCATCGCGTACACGTCGGACAACGCGTTGGCCGCGGCGATGCGCCCCCAGTCGTACGCGTCGTCGACGACCGGGGTGAAGAAGTCCGCGGTGCTGACCAGGCCGGTGCGCTCGTCCAGGCGGACCACCGCGGCGTCGTCGCCGTGGTCCAGGCCGACCAGCAGTTCGGCGGTGCCGGTGGCCGGGCCGAGGCCCGCGACCATGGTCTCCAACTCGCCCGGCGGGATCTTGCAGGCGCAGCCGCCGCCGCGCGCGTAACGGGTCAGCCGTACGGGTTCCGTCATCTCCCCATGATCTCGGCAACCCGGTGCCGTCGCCACCGTGACGGCCCGGCGGTGGCCGAAACCGGACCCCCGTGGACGATCGTGACCGGTGTTACCGCTCCGTGACCAACTGGGTTGCGTTCCGCCACATCACGCCGCCTACAGTTGCCCAACCGGGGGTCGACCGACCCCGCTCCGGGGAGACGACAGGGACGGTGGACGACGTGACGACGGGCGAACCGCTCATCGTGCTGGACGCGGTCAACAAGTGGTTCGGACCGCTGCACGTACTGGACGACGTCTCGCTGTCGGTGGGTCGGGGCGAGGTGGTCGTGGTCATCGGCCCGTCCGGCTCCGGCAAGTCGACGCTGTGCCGTGCCATCAACAGACTGGAACCGATCAACTCCGGCACCATCACCTTCGACGGCCAGCCGCTGCCCGCCGAGGGCAAGCCCCTCGCCCGGCTTCGCAGCGAGGTGGGCATGGTCTTCCAGTCCTTCAACCTCTTCGCCCACAAGACCATCCTGGAGAACGTCACCCTCGGGCCGATCAAGGTCCGCAAGGAGAAGCCGGCCGTGGCCCGCGAGCGCGGTCTGGCCCTGCTCGACCGGGTCGGCATCGCGAACCAGGCGGACAAGTTCCCCGCCCAGCTCTCCGGAGGCCAGCAACAGCGGGCGGCGATCGCCCGGGCCCTGGCCATGCAGCCCAAGGCGATGCTGTTCGACGAGCCCACCAGCGCCCTCGACCCGGAGATGGTCGGCGAGGTGCTGGACGTGATGACGTCGCTGGCGCGCGACGGCATGACCATGGTCGTGGTCACCCACGAGATGGGCTTCGCTCGGCACGCCGCCAACCGGGTCATCTTCATGGCCGACGGCCAACTGGTCGAGGACGCCCCGCCCGCGGAGTTCTTCGCGAACCCGCGCAGCGACCGGGCCAAGGACTTCCTCTCCAAGATCCTCACGCACTAGGCGTCCGTAGTGGAGCGCGCCGCACAGGGGCGGGCTCCGTCGAAGAAGGAGAAGAGTATGCGTATGACGCGCGTGGCGGCGGTCGCCATGATGGCCTCCCTCGCCCTGTCCGCCGCGGCCTGCGGCAAGGAGGGTGAGCCGACGCCGAGCGCCGGTGGGAACGCCTCCGGCGCCGCCCAGGGCGACACCTGCAAGAGCTCCGGCGCGACCTTCACCCCGAAGACGGACGCTGCCGTCGCCGGCAGCCCCGCCTTCGAGAAGATCAAGACCGCCGGCACCGTCTCCGTCGGAGTCAAGTTCGACCAGCCGAACCTCGGCTACAAGGACGCCCAGGGCAAGCGGTGCGGCTTCGACATCGAGATCGCCCAGTACGTCGCCAGCACGCTCGGCATCGACCCCGCGAAGATCCAGTACAAGGAGATCGCGTCGGCCAACCGGGAGACCGCGATCAAGGGCGGCGAGGTCGACTACTACGTCGGCACCTACTCGATCACCGACAAGCGCAAGAACGACATCTCCTTCGCCGGCCCGTACTTCGTCGCCGGTCAGGACCTGCTGGTCCGCAAGGACGAGTCGTCGATCACCGGCAAGGACACCCTCAAGGGCAAGAAGGTCTGCTCGGCCACCGGCTCGACCCCGATCCAGAAGGTCCGCGACGAGGGTCTGACCGAGGCGAACAACATCGTCGAGTTCAAGACCTACTCGGAGTGCGTCTCGCAGCTGCTGGACAAGAAGGTCGACGCCGTCACCACCGACGACGCAATCCTCAAGGGCTACGCCGCGCAGGACCCGGACGGCCTCAAGGTGGTCGGCCAGCCGTTCAGCACGGAGAAGTACGGCATCGGTCTGCCGAAGGACGACAAGGCGCTGCGCGACTACGTCAACGACCAGATCGAGGCGGCCTTCAGCAACGGCACCTGGCAGAAGATCTACGACGGCACGCTCGGCCTGTCCGGCTCGGCCGGCACCCCGCCGAAGGTCGAGCGGTACTGATCGACCGGCTCGACACGAGTTGCGGCGCCGGGCGGGGTACGTCCCCGTCCGGCGCCCGTGGAGAGGGACTGAGAGCGAGGCATGGGCGAGTTCTTCCGCGTACTGACGGACAACGGGCAACTGTTCGTCGACGGGTTCACCAACACCGTCAAACTCTTCCTGATCGCCGCGGTCGGCAGCCTCGTCCTCGGCACGCTGCTCGGCGCGATGCGGGTCTCCCCCGTGCCGGCGCTGCGCGCGTTCGGCGCCACGTACGTCAACCTGGTGCGCAACACCCCGCTGACGCTGGTCTTCGCGTTCCTCGTGTTCGCGGTGCCGAAGCTCGACGTCAACTTCGACTACGACACCAGCGCCGCCATCGCGCTGACCGTCTACACCTCGGCCTTCGTGTGTGAGGTGATCCGCTCCGGCGTCAACACCGTCGCCGCCGGGCAGGCCGAGGCGGCCCGCGCCCTGGGCATGACCTTCAGCCAGGTGCTCTCCCTCATCGTGCTGCCGCAGGCGCTGCGCGCGATGGTCCCGCCGATGGTGAGCGTGTTCATCGCCATGCTGAAGAACACCACGATCGCCGCCGGTTTCTCGGTGCTGGAGGCCGGCGCGATTCCCGCGTACATGGCCGAGCGGGGCGAGCCGCAGTTCGCCGTCCTGCTCTGGATCACCATCGGCTTCCTGATCCTGATCCTGCCGCTGGTGGCGTTGCAACGGTTCCTCGAACGCAAGTGGCGGGTGGCGCGGTGAGCCCGGCTGCGGCGAACGGAAGGTGCGCGGTGAGCGCGAGGAGTGAGCTTGCGAGCCCCGCAGTCGCGAACGGAAGGTGGCTGAGTTGAGCCAGGCATCGGTCCTCTACGACCTGCCCGGGCCCCGCGCCAAGCGGCGCAACGCGCTCCTGGGGGTCGTCTCCACGGCCGGCATCATCGCGCTGCTCGCCTACATCGGCTACAAGTTCGCCGACACGGGCCAGTTCGAGGCCCGCAAGTGGGAGCAGTTCCAGTACGCCTCGGTGCAACGCGAACTGCTCGGCGGCCTGTGGGCGACGCTGAAGGCGGCCGGCATCGCCGCGGTCCTGGCGCTGCTGTTCGGCGCGATCTTCGCCAGCGGTCGCCTCAGCGACAAGTGGATCCTGCGGGCGCCGTCGACGTTCGTGGTCGAGCTGTTCCGCGCGATCCCCCTGCTGATCCTGATCTTCTTCGGCTACTACGTGCCACTGCAGTACGGCTGGTCGATCGACAAGCTGTGGGCGCTGGTCATCGGGCTGATGCTCTACAACGGCTCGGTGCTCGCAGAGATCTTCCGCGCCGGCATCAACGCGGTGCCGTACGGGCAGACCGAGGGCGCGTACGCGATCGGCATGCGCAAGAACCAGGTGCTACGGCTGATCCTGCTGCCGCAGGCCGTCCGGTCGATGCTCCCGGCGATCGTCAGCCAGCTCGTCGTGCTGCTGAAGGACACCGCGCTGGGCTTCATCATCACGTACCCCGAGCTGTTGTTCGTCGGCAAGCAGATCGGCGGCCGGTTGCCGTTCGGGCTGCCGTACGTGCCGACGTACCTGATCGTCGCGACGATCTACATCGCCATCTGCGGCGCGCTGTCGATCCTGGCCTGGTGGTTGCAGAAGCGGATGGGCCGCGCCCCGCGCACCGCCGCGAAGGTGCTGCCCGCCCAGGACGCGGGCGCGGACTCGGCCCGGATGATCTGACCGGGACCAGCACGAACAACGGGCGGGTGGCCTCAGCCACCCGCCCGTCGCGCGTCTGTCGGTCAGCGGGCGATCTCGGTGACCCGGGACTCGCGGACCACGGTGACCCGGATCTGACCCGGGTAGGTCAGCTCCTCCTCGATCTGCTTCGCCACGTCGCGGGCCAGCACGGCCGCGCCGATGTCGTCGACGTCGTCCGGCTTGACCATCACCCGGATCTCCCGGCCGGCCTGCATGGCGAAGACCTTGTCCACGCCGAGCTTGCCGGCCGCGATCTCCTCGATCCGCTCCAGCCGCTTGACGTACGCCTCGAGGCTCTCCCGCCGCGCGCCCGGCCGACCTCCGGAGCAGGCGTCGGACGCCTGGGTGAGGACGGCCTCGATGGTCTGCGGCGGCACCTCGTTGTGGTGCGCCTCGATGGCGTGCACCACGTCCTCGTGCTCGCCGTACTTGCGGGCCAGGTCGGCGCCGATGATGGCGTGGCTGCCCTCGACCTCGTGGGTGAGCGCCTTGCCGATGTCGTGCAGGAACGCCGACCGCTTGATGGTGGGTACGTCCAGCCGCAGCTCGGCGGCCATGATGCCGGCGATGTGCGCGGTCTCGACGAGGTGCTTGAGCACGTTCTGGCCGTACGAGGTGCGGTAGCGCAAGCGGCCCAGCAGGGTCACCAGCTCCGGGTGGATCTCGGTGATGCCGACCTCGACCAGGGCGTCCTCGGCGGCGCGCAGGCAGAGCTGCTCCACCTCCTGGCGGGCCAGGTCGTAGACCTCCTCGATCCGGTGCGGGTGGATCCGCCCGTCCAGCACGAGCTTTTCCAGGGTGAGCCGGCCGACCTCGCGGCGCACCGGGTCGAAGCAGGAGAGCAGCACCGCCTCGGGGGTGTCGTCGATGATCAGGTTGACGCCGGTGACCGACTCGAAGGCGCGGATGTTGCGGCCCTCGCGGCCGATGATGCGGCCCTTCATCTCGTCCCCGGGCAGGTGCAGGACGCTGACCACGCTCTCCGCGGTCTGCTCGCTGGCGACCCGCTGGATCGCGTCCACCACGATGTGCCGGGCCCGCTGCTCGGCGGTGTTGCGCGCGTCGGACTCGATGTCGCGCACCAGGAGCGCCGCCTCCCGCTTGGCGGACGTCTCGATGGCCTCGATCAGCTCGAGCCGGGCGGACTCGGCGGTGAGGCCGGCCACCCGCTCCAACTCCCGGCGGCGCAATTCCTCCGCCTCGGCCAGTTCGGCCTCGCGCTGGGCGAGCGCGGACTCCCGGGTGCCGAGGGCGGCGCTGGCCGCCGTGAGCTGCCGCTCCCGCTCGGCGAACCGCTCCACCTCCTCGGTGTGCAGTCGCTCCCGCTCGTCCATCCGAGCCGCTCGACGCTCCACCTCCGCAGCCTGTTCGCGGGTGGTGGCGGCGAGCACCGCGACCTCCCGCTCGCCGCTGCGACGCGCGGCCGTGCGGAGCTGCTCGGCGTCCGCCTCGGCCTGCTTGTGCGCCCGTTCCAGCACGGTGTCCGCCTCGGCGCGGGCGTCGTCGAGCACGCGCCGGGCCTCGGCCCGGGCCGCCTTCGCCTCGGCCTTGGCCGCCGCCGCTTCGGCACGGGCCGCGGAGGCGGCGGACTTCGCCACGTCGATCGTGCTGTTCGCCTGGTCTGCCGCGTCGCGCAGGGCGGCCAGGGACTGCTCCTGACGGTCCTTCTCGGCGATGAAGGCGGGATCCTCCGGGACGGGCGCCGAGCCGATCCGGCGCAGCGTCCGGATGCCGACCAGCACCGCCGCGACCACGACCACGGCGAGGATCAGGACGGCCGCGAGGAGCACCACGTCGAGGGCGTTCATGCCGGAACCCCGCGAGGTCCATCCGTGCGCCTGTGCCGCCGCCCCGCCATGGCCGCCTCCCCTGAACGTCATGACCGCAGCGACCGTGCCCAGGGCACACTCCTGCGGCTGTGGACGCCCGACCGGAGCGGCTGGCCGTAGATAGCTCTCTCCGCCGGCGGTGCCCTCGGGCATCGTCGGCGACCGGGTGCAGTTGTCGCGGCGTCCCGGACCGGCCAGTCCGGAACTGCCGCCAAAGGCCGTGGAGCCGGCCAAAGTGATGCTGTTCTGTTACGAGATCTATGTTGTGCGCTTAGCCTGCGATGGTCGGGCAATGTGAGCCTGTATGGCGAGGCTAGGTCTCCGAGGGCGGTCTGGTCAAGGACTCATGATCAAACCCCCCGAACGGAGAGAAGTTGAAGCGTCACGCAAAGCTGATGTCGTGTCGGACACGGCAGGACAAAGACGGCGAGCCGACGCCTCGATTCGGATGTCGTGCCTGTTCAGCGGCGGCGGCACCCTGCGCGGAGCCGACTCTGTGATACCGGCGACCCGATCCGCGCGCGCGGCGGCGCGGCGCGCACTCGCACCATCGGCGGATTGTCGATCATCTGACCTTCCCATACCGTCCACCCATGCTGCGGAGGTTGCTCCTGTTCGTGGGTGTGTTGGCGTTGTCGTTCGGTGCCGTGGTGGTGTTCGCGAACTGGCGAGCGACAACCGGCTCGGACGACCCGGCGGCGCTCAAGTCCGGTGAGCGGACCACCACCGCGGACGGGCGGATGAGCTTCACCGCGCCGGCGGGCTGGACCAGCCGTCCCTGCCCGCCGCGGGGCGAACCCGACTGCATCCAGGTCTCGCCGAAGGCGGGGGGCGACGGCGACATGGTCATGCTGGTGACCACCGAGCCGAACCCGGTGGAGGGCTCACCGATGGACCTGTTCCTCGTCGACGACCCCGCCGTCGTGCCATCCGATCCGACGGTCCGACGACTCACGCTCGACGGCGCGAAGGCCGTCCGGCTCGACGCCTACAAGCTCCCGCCCGGGCCGATGGCGAACATGGAGGAGTTCCCCGGCGTCCAGGACGTGATGGTCTTCGGCGTCATCCCCGACAGCACCGACGAATTTATGATCATGTGTCGGCACGGCGTGCTGCCGGCGGCGCAGATGCGGGCCGGCTGCGACCTGATCGTGGAGAGTCTGCGCTTCCCTCGCTGATCCGACGGTCGCGGCTCAGCCGTCGCGCCGCTCAGTCGATCGGGCGGTTGTCGCGCTCCAACTCGCCCTCGGCGTCGGCCAGGGCGTCGGCGTCGATCTGCTCGGCGAACTCGGCCGCCTCGGCGCTCTGCGCGGCGAGCGCGTCCTTCACCGCCCGGATCGCCACACCGGGCGGGTAGCCCTTGCGGGCCAGCATGCCCACCAGGCGGCGGAAGACCGCGTCCGGCTCACCCCGGGCGGTACGCAGCTTGCGCTCCACGAGGGCACGGGCGGTCTCCGCCTCGGTCTCCTCGTCCAGCTCGCCCAGCGCCTCGGTGGCCACCTCGCCGTCCACGCCCTTGCGGCGCAGCTCGTTGGCGAGCGCCCGGCGCGCGAGACCGCGCCCGGAGTGTCGACTCGACACCCAGGCTCGGGCGAACGCGGCGTCGTCGATGATGCCGACCTCGTCGTACCGGTCGAGCACCTCGGCCGACACCTCCTCGGAGATGCCCCGCTTGGCCAGCGCCCCGGCCAGCTCGGCGCGGGTACGCGGCCGGACGGCGAGTTGGCGCAGGCAGATCTCGCGCGCCACCTCGGACTCGTCGCGCGGCGGAGACGCCTGCTCGTCGGCCGGCGACTCGGCCCGGCGGCCGCCCCGGCGGGGGCGCGGCGGATCGGCGGCGTCGCCCGTACGGGGCGGACTGGCATCCCAGCCCCGCCCCGTACGGGCGCGTCGTCCTGCCATCTGTCAGCGACCGGTCAGAAGTCGACCGGCGGCAACTCCGGGCCACCGGCGGCGTCGCCCGCGCCGACCCCGACGCCGAGCTTCTCCAGGATCTTCTTCTCGATCTCGGCGGCCACGTCCGGGTTCTCCTTCAGGAACTCCCGGGCCTTCTCCTTGCCCTGGCCGAGCTGGTCGCCGTCGTACGTGTACCACGCTCCGGACTTGCGGATGATCGCCTGCTCCACGCCGACGTCGATCAGCGAGCCCTCACGCGAGATGCCCTTGCCGTACATGATGTCGAACTCGGCCTGCTTGAACGGCGCGGCCACCTTGTTCTTCACGACCTTGACCCGGGTGCGGTTACCGACCACGTCGGTGCCGTCCTTGAGGCTCTCGATGCGGCGCACGTCGAGCCGGACCGAGGCGTAGAACTTCAGCGCCCGACCACCGGTCGTGGTCTCCGGGCTGCCGAACATCACGCCGATCTTTTCCCGGAGCTGGTTGATGAAGATCGCCGTGGTGCCGGTGTTGCTGAGCACACCGGTGATCTTGCGCAGCGCCTGGCTCATCAGCCGGGCCTGGAGACCCACGTGGCTGTCGCCCATCTCGCCCTCGATCTCGGCGCGGGGCACCAGGGCCGCCACGGAGTCGATCACGATGATGTCCAGAGCGCCGGAGCGGATCAGCATGTCCGCGATCTCCAGCGCCTGCTCGCCGGTGTCCGGCTGGGAGACCAGCATCGCGTCGGTGTCGACGCCGAGAGCCTTCGCGTACTCCGGGTCGAGCGCGTGCTCGGCGTCGATGAAGGCGGCGATGCCACCGTTGCGCTGGGCGTTCGCCACGGCGTGCAGGGCCACCGTGGTCTTACCGCTGGACTCGGGACCGTAGACCTCGATCACCCGGCCGCGTGGGAGGCCACCCACGCCGAGCGCCACGTCGAGCGCGATGGAGCCGGTCGGGATCACGGCGGTCTGGACGACCGGCCGCTCTCCCAGCCGCATCACCGAGCCCTTGCCGAACTGCTTGTCGATCTGAGCGAGAGCAAGGTCGAGTGCCTTCTCCCGGTCAGGCCCTGCTGCCATGGTTGCCACCCCTGCCTTCGCCGGCGTCTTTGCTGAGCTTCGCGTCACGCGGACACGCTAGGCGCTAGGTCCGACAGAAAACCAGCCGACGGGCCGCGAGCTGTGGACGAGCACCCCGCTGTGGACAATAGCCGAACAGGTGTACGACTCGACAAGCGACACGCGGAACCGGCGAAAAGGCTGCTCAGCGTAGTCGCGCGGGTACGCGGTCGGGGTACGCGGCGCACACCGCCCGCCACACCAGGTGCGTCTGCTCACCCGCTGCCAACGCCTGCTCGACGGTCCGGCCGCCGAGTTGGGACAGCACCTGATCCCGGGCGATGCTGGCCGCGTAGCCCGGCCCGAACGCCTCCTCCAACCGCGCCCAGAAGTCGGTCAGCCGCACGTGATCAACCCTCCTCATCCGGTGCCCCGGTCGGCACCGGGCGCAACGCTAGCGCCACCAGGGGCACGGTCGCGACCGCCGCGAGCAGGGTGAGCACGGGATATCCGGCCGCCTGCATGACAAACCCGCTGAGCACCGCGGCACTCGCGCCGGCCAGTCCCATGATCATGTCGGAGAATCCCTGGACGCTCGGCCGCACACCGGCCGACACCGACTCGGAGAGCAGCGTCGAGCCGGCCACCATGGTCCCCGACCAGCCCAGCCCGAGCAGGGCGAGACCGACCGAGAGTCGTGGCGTGTGGTGCCCGGCGGTGCCGGCCACCGCGCAGGCGGCCAGCAGCAGCCCGACCCCGCCGAGGATCACCGCCCGCCGGCCGAGCCGGTCGGTGAGCCAGCCGACCACCGGGGAGAACGCGTACATGCCCGCGATGTGCAGACTCAGCACGACCCCGACCAGCCGCAGCACGTCGGCGTCGGCGTGCGACTCACCGAGCCGGACCGGGGTCATCGCCATCACCGCCACCATGACCAGGTGACCCACCGCCACGGCGGCGATGCCGAGCCGGGCGGCGGGCTGTGCGCGTACCACCGACCAGGCCGCCCGCATCCCGGCGCCGCGCGGCGCACGCACGCCGACCGGCGCGGAGGCCGGCCCCTGACCGCCGCCCGCCGGCGTCCCGGCGGCGTCCCGGCCCGGCACGGCGTCCGCGTCGACGGCCGACGGGTGACCGGTCGCCGGTGGCGACACCGCGTCGCCCGCCGCGAGTCGCCGCGCGGTGAGCAGCGGGTCGGGCCGCAACAGGCCGAGGAGTACGACGGCAGCCAGCACGAACGCTGTCGCGCTGAACGCGAAGGGGCCGGCCAGCGGCGGCAGTCCCCAGCCGGTGGTCACCTCATCGGCCAGGGCGGCGAAGTTCGGCGCGGCCACCGCGCCGATGGTGGTGGCCCAGACGATCAGCGAGAGCTGCCGACCTCGACGGGCCGGCTCGGCGAGGTCCACGGCCGTGTAGCGGGCCTGGAGGTTGGCGGCGGTGCCGCCACCGAACAGCAGCATGCCGAGAAGGAGCAGCGGCACCGAACGGGTGGCGGCCGCCACCACCACGAGGACGCCACCGACGGCACCCACCGCGTACGCCAGCACCAGGCCGGGCCGGCGACCGTGCCGGGCCATGATCCGGGTGACCGGGACGGCGAGCAGCGCCGCGCCGACCACCCCGGCACTCTGCGCGACGCCGGCCAGCGCGGTGCCGGCGACCCGGTCGGCGAGCAGCGCGCCGACGGAGATGCCGATGGTCACGCCGATGCCGCCGATGATCTGGGTGCTGAAGAGCAGCCGCATGGTGCGCCGCTGGATCGGCGCGACGTCGAGCCGGGCGGCGCTACGCGGCGCGGTCAGGTCGGTGGCCATCGGTGCTCCTCGAGGACGGGGACTTCCCATCCTCGCGCACCCACCCCGACCCCGACGCCCCGCGCCCGCCCGCCCGCACGCGCCCCGCGCCCCGCGCCCCGCGCCCCGCGCCCCGCGCCCGCGCCCGCGCCCGCGCCCGCGCCCGCGCCCGCGCCCGCGCCTGAAAGATCTGCGCAACTTCAGGGAAGTTGCTGGCTCGGCGCGCCGGGAAGCAGCAGTTTCCCCGAAGTTGCGCAGATCTTGGTTGGCGTCGGAGGGAGGGGCCCGGGGTGGACGTCAGCCGGTCATCACCCGCTGGTGCAGGGACGACACCGCCGCGCGGGCCGCCACGAACGCGCCGTGCTGCCAGGCCACCTCGTGGCTCAGCCAGTCCCCGGCGAAGTAGACCCGCCCGGCCGGCTGGAGCAGCAGGTCGTACCCGGCGGTGCCGTACCGGGGCGAGGTCCAGGCGCCCTCGATGTAGCGGGTCCGGTCCCAGGCGTGCGAGTACGAGGTGACGAGCTCGCTGCGGTACTTGTCGCCGTGGATCTTCACGCCCTGACTGACCGCCCGCTCCTGGCGGAGTTCGGGGGTGAGCCCGCTGTACGCCCGGGCGTTCGCCCCGGTGTTGTAGTAGCCGACGACCAGGCCCCGCTTGCCGTGGAAGCCGTAGGACGGGTACCAGATGTGCGACAGGTCGAGGTCGGTCTCGGTGATGCCGCCGTAGATCCGCTGGTCGGTCTCCCACCAGCGGCTGCGGTACTCCAGACCGATCTTTCCGGCGGCGGTGGCGGGGAAGTCGGCCAGCGCGGCGGTCACCGAGGCGCCGAGGTTGTGCGGCACCCGGGCCATCAGGTGCGGTGGCAGCGCGGCCACGCAGTAGTCGGCGGTGATCTGCGAGAGCCGGCCGCCCTGGCGATAGGTCACCTCGACCCGACTGCCCCGGTCGGTCACCCCGGTCACCTCGGCGTTGAGGCGGATCCGGTGCCCGCCGACGGCCTTGGCGAGGGCGCGGGGGATCTGGTCCATGCCACCGACCGGTTGGAACATCAGCATGGCCTGGTCGTAGCCGAACTCGAAGGAGAAGTACCGGCCCACGTTGCTGGCGAAGACGTCGGAGAGCGCGGGCGGCGCGCCGAGCATGCTGCCGACGTCGTTGCCCGCGCCGGGGTACGAGGAGAAGCCGCGACGGGTGGTGCCGGTATATGCCCAGTCGCTGGCCCGGCCGCCGATCGCGCCGAAGCTCTGCAGGAACGACAGCAGCCGCTCCCGGTCCTCGGTGGTGAGTCGCGCGTCCAGCGCGCCCTGGTCGGTCGCCTTCGCGAGCATCTCCGCGACGTAGCCGTAGACGTCGGCCTTGGCGGTGCGGTAGCGGACCGGCTCGGTCATCCCGGCGGACTCGTTGTAGATCCAGGCGTCGGCGTTCTGGTTGGTGAAGACCTCGACGGGTACGCCCAGCTCGCGGCAGTAGTCCATGGTGACCATCCACTGTGCGATGCGGCCCGGTCCGGCGTTGAAGTAGACGCCGTCGGAGAAACCGGCCCGCTGGGTGTGGCCGTCGAGGTCGGTCTCGACGTCGCCGCCGCGAATGGTCAGGTTCCGCCCGCCGACGCGGTGCCGCGCCTCCAGGACCGTGCAGTGGTAACCCGCCTTGCCCAACTCGTACGCGGCGGTGAGCCCCGCGATGCCACCGCCCAGCACGACGACGCTGGCGCCCGGCCGCCCGGACAGGGTGAAGTCGGACGGTTCCGGCGCCCGGAAGGCCGGGGTCGGCGACGCGGCGGCGCTGGGCGCGAGACCCATGGCGCCCATCGTGGCGAGCATCGCGCCGGCCCCTCCGCTGACCCCGACCGCGCGCAGGAATCCACGCCGGCTCACCGTCGACTGCGTCTGATCGCTCATGAACGCCTCCCCTACAAGATCGACTCAGGTGAGTCTGTGGAGGTCGTGTTACGCCGATCACGCAACGCCGTTTCCAGGAGGTATCAGACGTCCGATTCCTGTCGCGACACTCAGGACGGTGGGTGCCGCTCCACGGCGCGGAGAACGGCGTCCAGGCCCTCCTCGAACAGCAGGTCGTCGCCCCACCGGGAGTCGTCGAGGTGACCGGATGCGGTGAGGGTCGGGTAGGCGTCGGCGTGGGCGGTGACATGGTCGCGGGCGGCGGCCCGCGAGTCCGGGTCGGCGCTCCGGTGCCACGTGGCTTCCGTGAGCGAGGCGCCCACGACGTAGTTGGCCAGCGTTCGCGTGGCCACCGCGAGGTGGCGGCCACGGCAGCCGCCGCGCAGCAGCGCCGCCTGGAGGAACTCGGTGCGGGCCAGCACGTTGGGCCCGAGCATCGGACGCCCGACCAGGCCCGGCGCCCAGGGATGCCGGAGCATGGCGGAGCGCCAGCCTCGGACGAGGACGCGGACGTCCTGGCGCCAGTCGACGGTCGCGTCCGGGATCGGCACGTCGCCGAAGATCCGATCGAGCGCCAGGTCCAGCACGTCGTCCTTCGTCCGCACGTGCCAGTACAGGGCGGTCGCCGTGACGGCGAGGCGCTGGGCGAGGCTGCGCATCGTGAGGCCGTCGATGCCGTGCTCGTCCAGCAGGTCGACCGCCGTCCCGACGATCCGGTCGATCGTCAGTGGTGGCCTGCGCTCTGTTCGGGAGGGCTCCGGGCGTAGCCATACCGACGATGGTGGGCGGCGCTCTGTCATGCCGTCACCCTAGTTCGGTGGACAGGTAACTTAACATTGGTAAGCTACCTGAACGCCTGTACATTCCCCGCGAGGAGGTCACGTCATGCCTCTGCTGCGAGTCCACCTCGACACCGACCGGAGCACCGCTCGGCGCGTCCTGCACCTGCACCAGGAGGGCAGGAGCCATCACGAGTCGCGGGAGGCGGCCCGGGAACAGGCGTGGCGGCAGGGCCGGACCCCGGCCGGGGAGCCTGTCTTCGTCGGCGTCACGAACGGCCGCCGCAACGTGCAGTTGCTCTACGACGTCGAGGTCTACGCCGACACCGCCGACTGACGCCCCGCTTCCCGCGAGCCGCCGCAGCGCCGACTATCCGGCGAGGGCGCGGGCGGCGACGGTGAGGTCGGCGACCAGCCCCTCGTACGCGGCGTCCTGGTCGTCGGCGCGCAGCACCGCGGACGGGTGGATGGTCGCCAGCAGCCGGGTCGGCGGCGCGTCGGCCACCGCGCCGGCGCTGTCCACCGGGACCCGCTGGAAGTCCTCGGGGTGCTGGGCCGACGCGGGCCAGGGCAGCAGTTCGCCGCGCTGCCTCGTCACCCGGAAGGACGGGCCGAGCAGCGCCTTGGCGGCGGTGGCGCCGAGCACCACGACGACCGCCGGGTCGAGCCGGGCGAACTCGGCGACCAGCCAGGGACGGCAGGCGGCGATGTGGATCCGGTCCGGCGTCTGGTGGATGCGCCGCTTGCCGCGCAGCTCGAAGCGGAAGTGCTTCACCGCGAACTTCGGGGGTTGTAGAAGCCATCGGCCGATCTCTTAGAAGAGATCAACTAGAGGAGAGCACCCCCATGAGCACCGAGAAGGTAGAGAACGTGGCACGGCTGCTGATCGTGGCCGTTGTAGGCCTGGCCGCAGGCGCAGCCTCGTTCACGCACGTGCACGACTGGACGATGAGCAACAGCCCTGCCGGTACGCCTGGTTGGTTCGGTTGGGCTAACGCCGTCATCTCTGAGCTGCTGCCGGTCGGCAGTCTCCTGACGCTGCGGCACAACCGCCGGACCGGCAAGGGCATTGGCTTTCCGATTGCCGTGCTGATCGGCTCTGCTGGCTTCTCGCTCGCTGCGCAGTTGGCAGTAGCCAAGCCATCGGCAAGCGGTTGGTTGCTGGCAGCAGTTCCGGCAATCGCCTTCATGCTGCTGGTCAAGATGGTGCTTGCCGGTTTGCCGAATGCTTCTGTTGCCGATGACCAGCAAGCCACTCCCCTGCCGGTTGCTGATCAGCAAGACGTTCCGGAAAGCACTCCTGTTGTCCCTGCTCAGCAGCCTTTGCCGATTGCCGATCCTAAGCCTGTAGCCACTCCCCTGCCGATCGGCAAGTCACGCAAGCAGCGCAAGCCTGTTGTCCCGGCGCATCCGGAATCGGCAAAGACGAACGTTGCCGAAATCGTCAAGCGTGCCGAATCGCTCAAGCCGGAACTTGGCACCTGGCCCAAGGTTGCCGACGCACTTGGCATCAGCACTCGCACCTTGCAGAACTATCGCAAGGCGGTACCGGCATGAGACTCCGAGACTTCCTGCCGACCCCGCGTGAGTGGGCATACGGCACTCTTGCCGCCTTGCTGATCCTCTGCGCATACGGACCGGTCACCCACTTTCTAGGCATCCACTAATACCAACGAGAGGCACCAACATGAACCAGCCAACTTGCGTCACGCACGGACCGGTCACCGGCTTTGAGGCTCGTAAGGTGTGGAGCTTCACCGAGGATGACGCGCTAGAGGGCATGGCCTCTGTGCTGCTGTCCTGCGGCTGCTTGCACGAGGGAGTCACCACCCAGACGGACTACCTGGACGACAGGAAGATCACCACCCTGACCTATTACACGGGTGAGCCGATCATCACCTACGTCTCTAGCTACGACGACTAACAGCACCAGGCGCACGAGGAAGAGGGTCACCTTTCAGGGTGGCTCTCTTTTTCTTTGCCGTCAAACCGAGTTTGGTTCTGGCTGGTCCCGATTAGTTAAGTAGGCCACGAGGAAGAGGAGAAACCCGATGAGCCAGCAGAAGCGAATTGAGACAGCACTAGAGGTAGCCATCAAGCGTCAGAAGGAGATTGAACGCCTGACAAGTGAGCTACGCAAGGCACGGAAGGATTGGGAGTATGCAGACGTGTTTCCTATGCCCTGGTGAGGCAAGCGTCAGGATGGTGCACGTTCCCACAGGAGAGCGAGCATGGTTCTGTCAGGAGCACTACACGAAAGCTGAACAGCTTTGGCTAGCAATCTTCGGATGGGTACCGGAGCAATGAGAAAGGGAGCCCTCTTCGCGGAAGGCTCCCTTTCGATATCCGGAGTCATTAGCAGGAACGCCCTTTGCAGGATGAACCTCTCCGGAAACCTATGCTTCCTCGTCGCTCTCATTGAGGTGAGGACGCTTCTCAGCAATCCACTTCTCTACATCCGCCTTGAGCCAGATAGAGCCCATCTTGAGCGTGGCTGCTGGTGCCGGGAAGTCACGGCGGTTGATCAGGATGTACGCGCGCTGACGAGAGATGCCAAGCCGATCTTGGATCTCTGCTGCCCCGTACACCTCAAGCGCCATGAGCAGAGGCTAGGTCCACTTTGAGTAGGCATGTCGCGTCTATCACGTGCCTGCCCCCACAGGGGATGACACGTAAGGTTGACGTCCTGTAACCCCCCGCAACTTTGGAGGCAGCGTTGACCAGGCAGAAGCGCAACCACCGGACAGGCATCCTGGCGCGGTTGCTCAACAGGCTCCGCAAGCGGCCCCAGGTAGCCCTAGACGCGACTGGCTCTGCAACGGCATACCCGCACGGGGCAGGGGCGTATCTGCGCACTGAGAGCGCACCAGGGATGCCCGTTGGACACCGTCGCCAGGAAGACACGCCGACCATGATCATTGCCCGGCCGATGACACGAGGCGCTGAGTGGCGCAGCAGTCATGCCCTGAGGCGCATGAACCAGAGGAGCTACCGATGAGCCAGGGATCATCCGAGGTGGCTGAGCTACCGATCATCTCCGTAGAGGCTGGCACCAAGCCTGAGCTGATCGTGATGAAGCGAGACGATGAGGTTGTGGGATGGGCTCTCGTCTTCCCTGACGGCTCAGCCTGGCTGCTGCGCTCTGGTGTCCGCAGCATGATCCACTCAGGCTCCCTGGCGACGCTGGTCAACTTCTGGGCATCCATCTTTGACTGTGACGTCGGAGTGCCCGAGGAAGCCTAGAAACAAAAATAGCCCGGTACTCATCCTCAGGGACGGTACCGGGCTATTTGTTTGTCATGAGCTGTGGCTACCAAGATGGTCATCAAGCCTCTGCCCTAATAGGTCAACCTTGTCTCGCAGCGTTGATCCGCCGTTCGGGTTTAGTTCCTTCTCGATCCTCGCTAGGCGCTCAGGCACGCCAGGGATAGCAGCACGGCCAGGCCTAGCCGCCACCCCGTACCAGTCCTCACGGAACTCATCGTTCTGCCTGGCAAGCTTTCGGATCGGCTTAGCTATGAAAGCAATAAGCGTGATGAGGGTCAGAAGAGCACCAGCACCCGCGCCGACTATCAACAAAATTTCCATGCCCATAAGGCCTCCCCATTACTGGCCTTCAGGCCTCACATGATTGATTATGCGGACACCCAGAGGACATCCATTGATGCTTGCTCGTCGCTACCAACGGCAGTGTTGAGAGAGCCACCGGAGCTTTGGTATGCCTTCAGCTCTAGATAGTCACCCTCGTTCAGATAGATGACTGCCGTCCGCGCTGGAATACGTGTGGTGTTTCCAGATACCGCAGCAAGCAGCACATCAACACCAGGGATGATGCTTCCGTTTACTGACCAACTCAACAAGCGGAATCCCGTTGAGTTGTTAGCAAAGGCGCAACCACCTGACACCCGATACCAGCCCGGATACCGGGCAGTCCAACGAGTTGTGTTCGTTGTAGTCGAGTGACCTCCGACGCCATCAATATCGTTGTCGACAACCTCAGTGGTGAACGTCAAGGCTGTAGCGGTGATGTTCGGAATGGCCTGTGCAACAGTCTGGCGCAGTCTCGCCAAAGGTGGCTGAACCAGGAAGCCTAACCGTGCTGCTGTTAGGCGTGTGCCTGGCGCAAATGATGGTGGACTTGGCATAGATGTCTCCTTATAGACAAACTCCTTACAGAGCGACGATTGCTGGATTGGCTACACGAACAGGAGTGTTAGCACTCTGAGCCTTGACGATTCCGTTTACTGACCTGGTTACGGTGAAGATCTGCGGAGAGAGCGTCGTAACGTTGTCCCAGCTCGTCAGCAGCGGAGCGTTAGACACTCCACTGAGCAGCCCTGAGTACAGCCTGATTTCGCCTTCAGCTACGTGAGTAACTGTGGTCGAAACTAACCAGTCAGACGGCTCAGGCTGGCCGGTCACCCACACCTTTGCCTGAACGCTCGTACCGATGGCCTGTAGGCGCACTGTCAGGCTTGATGTGTTCGTGGCACCAGGCACCGTCACAAACGAGCTGACGGCACTCTCAACGCCACCAATCACCTGACGCACTACGGCGTTAACGTCGCCACTTGAGCGCCGGTAGAACCGAACGTCAACATGAGACGTGCCAACCACTCTGGCTCTCACGCCTAGTTCAGCGTGGTTGCCTGTTGGCGCTACAGAAATTCCAGGCTGGCTTACGGTGATATCGAGATCTGCTGTCGTGACACTTGTAACGGCTGTCTGCACAGAGCTACCAGCCGCACTGAGCGTGTGCCTGCCTACGGTGCCGTTGACATCGAGATTCGATGCGGACCCAGCAGCCAGAGTCCAGCCGCCACCCCAACCGTTGCTTACTGTCCTCGTGAAGGTGTCAGCAAAAGCAGGTGCGATAGCGGTAGCTGACATCTCTTCCCCACCAACCAGGATCGGAATAGGGAAGTTGGTTGCGTCAGTCGTCCACACGTCAATTGGCTTTGAGCTAACCAGCATGCTCGTAGCCGTGCTGGTGATAGCAGAAGCCACCACAGACGAGTCAGAGTCAACCCGTGTATCTGAGTCAACCTCGCCGACAGTCCATGGTGTGCCTGGTGTGGCATTGAAAGTGATATCCCAGTCATAGGCATCTAGGCGCTCTGTGTAGCCCTGAACCATGAGATCGATTGGGCCTGGTGGCAGAGTCGACGGTAGGTCAGTGACGGCTAGCAGATCACCTGAATCAAGCGCCGCAGCCTTTCTGGTCAACAGAGGATCAGCCGACCATGCAGACGAGGCCAGGTCGAATCTGACTCTTGGATAGCGAGCCTCATCGACTGTGCCTAGGTGCGTACGCCAACCAGCAGCATTAGAAGCCTGGCTGTCTGCTGCCAGATTCAGCGTTACCGCTTCCTCATAGACGCCAACACCATCGGGTGCCGATTGAATCGACAACGGGCCGGACTCAACAGCTACACGAGCTGACGAACCACCCTGACGAGTAACTGTCACGTCATTGCGGATAGCACTGTCATCCTCGATTGGTTCAAATGGAGTAGAGACGTGTCCACCCGAGTAAGACGCTTCTACCGGCGTTTGGTTGTAACAGCTAGCACGTGTCCGGTAGACCAGGCCTAGACCTGCTCGTGTCTCATGCAAGATTCCGCCGTCAGCGTCAGCACATGACTTGAGCAAGTTCAGGAACGTGTCTGCGCCTTGCTTACCCATCGGCTCTGTCACGTCAGGGTCACCAGCGACAATCACAGGAATTCCCTGCTCTGACCCTAGGCGCAATGCACGTCTGCCAGCAGTCTCACCAACGTAGCCGGCTGAGCCCTGAACGAAGCTAGTGGTACCGAATTCAGCCTCTTGAGGGAATACCGCCATGTGTGCCAAAGACATAGGAGGCAGAGTGTTCGGACCGACTGTCACTGAGGTGACGTTGCCTACGGTTCCCGTGTAGTTGGGTCCACCCGGGTCCATCACAAAGAAGCCACCCGAGCCAACGGCATGCCACTTCGAATTCACATCAACACTTCCGCCAACCTGAATCACATTGAGCTGCAAAGCAATCCAGCCGGTAGGCGAAACACCACCACCGTAGGTGCCTGTGCCGTTGTATACCGTTGCTCCGCTGGCATCCGTGCCAGTCCAGATGAAACCAGTGTTGTCAGCCGTCAAAGCCCAATCAGTAACGGTTCCTGTTGTCTTGAGACGTAGCAGGACTGGCGCACCTGAAGGAGGCGTTGAGTCGAACTTGAAGTAAAACAGGAATGTCCATGACGGCACGCTTGACTTTGGCTTGTTGTAAAACGTCAAGCTTGATGTGTTGGACTCCAAGCGTGCTGACGTAAACGCGCCAGGCAGGGAATCATCGCTAGCGAATGACACATCAGTCACCGCACCTGCTAGACCACCTGGCAGAGCACTAGCCGCACTTGTGCTATCAGAGCCATCCTCAAGAGGCAGGTACGCCGTTGGGGAATACTCGCTCAGTGCACGATAAATCGGAGAGCTGAAAGCCTTCTGACCCTGCCCGAGACGACGCATAATGCCCGCCGCCTCAACAGGCACCCACGAGTCTTCTTCTGTGATGTCCCATCTCTGAGGCCATGCCGAGATCTCACCTTGGAAGCGAGGATTCGACACGCTGTAGTTGCTGAAGCTGACAGTTGGAATCGGATTGTTCGTGTTGGTGGCAACAATGTATTGCCGGAATCCGCCGTTACCCGGACTGCGTAGAGACGCGTCCCCCACTGTCAGGTGCCATTCCTTAGGCTCAGGCGAACCGACCGGCCAGGCCTTGATGCTCAACTGAGAGCCCGCTACGCAGGCACGTACCCGAATAGGTGTGTTGGCATCGTAGGTCACGCCTGGTGCTGGCCTCGTCATGCCAAGTTCAGCCTGCACACCATTGACTGCTTTGGAAATCTTCAGAGTCATGACGTTGCCAGGATCGAACTCAGCCCTGAGCCAATAGAAGTTACTTCCATTTAGGTATCGAGCGACAAAGCCAGTCACGAGCGATGCGCCAGTCATAGCCGCAGACGGCGTAAAATCGGCTACTTGCTCTGAGTCAACAGCCAGGGCACCACCACCGAGGATCGCTGTCCGAACAGTGTTCAGAGCAGTCAGAGCCAAGGTTGCCTTACCCGCGCTCACGGTCCACTCTGACGCTCCACTGACAGACCAGGAGTAGCCGTCACTCGACGTACCTAGTCCGCCTGAGACAGTGCGGTTAAAGGTGTCCTTGAAAAGAGGCAGGCTGAATCTGACAGGAGTGTTCCTACCAATGAGCCCGTAGTAGACGCTCAGCGGATTGCGCGGACTGTACTTGCCCTGACGGTTGTTCAGAACAAAAGAGCAGCTACCCGAATCAACCGCTGATCCTTCTGCGGAACGACCACGCGTGATAGAGATTCCTCCGCCTGATGACGCGCTGCTCAGCCTGACATCCGAGGTGAAGTCAACCCAACCAAGGGTGTTCACATATAGCTCACCCAGCAGCGGAAGGGCAGTCTGCGGAAACGCCATGACTGCCTCCTCTCGTATTTATCTACCAAAAGCGATTTGCACGTCGCCGCGACCCTTGACGCGTACGAAGCGACGAATGATTTCTACGATTGCGTCATCAAACGCTGTGCCGCCCGAGTGGATTTCCAGCACGACAGTTCCGCTACCAGCAGCGCTATTGCTTCTGCCAGTCAGAGGAGTCACCTGAGCGCCACGATTCAGGCTCAGCAGCTCAGGACCACGCTCACCAACAAGTGCCAGACCCGAACCTGTGATGGTTCCACCCTTAGCCAGGAATGGAATGTTCGGAGTACCGAAATGCGCTGACGGAATGCTCATGCCGAGGAACGAGCCGCCACCGATGGTGAAGCTCAGGTTGTTCCACTTGCTGATGATCCAGTTCAGACCATTGCGGAAGGCATTCTTGAAGCCATCGAACATGCCTGAGGCTGCGCTAGAGATCTTGCCCTTTAGACCCTTGATCATGCTGACAAAGGCGCTGATCTTGCTGCCTACCCAATTCAGGGTCGATGCGGCAATCTCGCCTACCTTGCGCCAGGTGCCCGAGAAGAGCGCCCACCAGGCTTGTACGCCTGAAACGAGCATGCCAATGGCCCACTTCCAACCGCCAACAATCCAGTTGAAGACGAACTCAGCAGCAGCCTTGATGGCTCCCCACACGGTATTCCAGATCGTCTGAAACCATGTCGTCTTAGTAGCGATCAAAACAATTGCTGCGACCAGCACGATTATCGCCAGAATGATCCACGTTCCCGGCCATGACCACATCGATAGGTTGAGTACAGTCTGAACAACCGCCCAGATCCGCATAGCAACAACGATGGTGTAAATGGCACCAGCAAGAGCAGCGATACCGGCAGTCAGCGGAACAACCCAAGAGGAATTCTTAGCCAGCCAACCAAACGTCTTTTCGATAGTCGGGATAGCCTGCGCCAGTGTCGTTACCAAAGCCTGCTGTGCACGACGCTTGAAGCTCTCAAGCTTCGCACCAGCGCTTTGCTCAAGTGTCTTGCCTGCCGCATCCGCAGCACCAGCCACGTTGCCTAGCTGTCCTACAGCCTTGCTCGTGTCCATAGACAACAAGGCCTTTTGCATGTCCTCAGACTTGGTACCGAACAGGCCTACTGCAATCTGCGCACGCTGCGCCGGATCTTTGATTCCCCGTAGCTTGTCCAGAACAGATCCCAGGGCAGCAGTTGCCTTAGGTCCACCAGCAGCCACTGCCTGAGTCATTGACTTAGCATTCAAGCCAAGTGCCTTGAAGGCCTCAGCGCTGGTCTTAGAGCCGTCCTGAGCACGGATAGCGAATTCCTTCAAAGCATCCGCAGCAACGTCAGAGTTACGAGCACCACCAGCAACAGCCTGCGACAGCAGACCCATAGAGGTAGTGGCGTCTAGACCTAGCTGACGGAAGATGACCGGATATTCAGTGAACGTGTCTAGAAGATCCTGCTGCTTGTTGACACCCTGCTGTGTTCCTCGGGTCAGTACGTCAAAGGCCTCTTCCGCAGACTTCGCCATACCCGTCTTGAGCATGGTGGAGACAGCCGCAGATACCTTGTCTGACTCCTCAGTCATGACGGCACCAAGAGTCATGACCTTTGACGACACAGCCTCGATAGCTGCGTTGCTCGCATCCGATGGGACTAGAGCATTCTGGATGACACCCTTGATGGCATTAGTTGAATCCTGAATGGACTCACCTAGACCCTTGGCATACAGAGAGCCTGATACCTGGCCTAGCTTGGCAGCAACCTCAGGAGTAGCGCCTACCTGTGCTGCAAGCAGCGCATCAGACTTGCTCTTTTCCAGAGTGCCAGCCAGACCAGTAGCCAGACCAGCAGCCAGTACGGCACCAATCGCGGCACCAGCAACAGCCGCCTTACCTCTAATGTTGTCGAAAACCTTAGAAGCCTTATCCTTGGCGAGGACGTTAAAGACTACGCTTGTATCAGCCATCAGAACTACCCTCGCTCAGCTTCTTTCAGTTGTTTTTGCAAAGCCTCCAACGAGGCACACATGTCTTCGACTTCATCCATGGTCAGATCTGCCCAGTCTTGAGGATGAATGCTCAATTCCGCAGCAGCGGCAATCCACCACTTTTGCTTTAGCTCTTCGACCCTGCTTTTCCCAGGCCTTCCGGAGCTAGCGCCATAGCCATTTCGATTGTCTCGCGCTCTTCGGCAGTCAGCTTGCCTGTCTTGTCGGCATCAACAAGCATTCGGCCAAACTCTTCCTTGGTGAATTCAACCTTCAGTTCATCCATCATGAATTCAGGCATGTCCTCAAAGCGCAGCGTGTGATGATCCCTACGCAGGCAATGCCAGAGCATGACTCTACGGGCACGTACGTCACCCGACTGAACACCAATTGCGAACTGATCCCAGGGACCACCGAAACGCTTCTGTAGGATCTCTGCCTCAGACGACCTAATACGACCAGGACTAAATTCCCAAGTCTGCGCCTCTTCGCCTTCCGGCGTGTACGTAACAATCATCGTGTGTTCCTCGCGATTCTCTTTGCAGTCTTCTCCATGGCCTCTAGAACGGCCTTGCGATACTTCGCTGCGTTGTCTTTGATTGCCCTATCGAAATAGCCGGGCTGGCCTTCCTGCTGCACCCACACGTCACGGCCGAACACCTTGTGTCGCCAACCGCCTAGCCTGTTAAGGCGCTTAGGTGCGTGTGTGAAGCCACGTACGCCAGGTGTGCGCTTGATACGCAGACGGGCACCAGTAGCCTTGCCAGATAGCCGAGCCTCAGCCTTCAAGCCCTTCAGGACTTGTGTACGCAGACCAGCACCCTCTACGGGCATCCCGCCTGTCTGCATAGACATCAGTGCTGAGCGGACTTCTGACTTCGCAGGCTCTAGCGACTGGCGCATTTCCCTAGCCAGATCTCGACGAAGAGCTTTTCCGTCTGCCTCGTGCTTCAGTGCCCTACCCAAAGCCTGTAGCGCCTGCTGATCTACGCTCAGCTCAATCATGACTATCAGGCCGTTGCGCGAGTGACAGCACCAGAGGTCGGGTAGGAAACCTTGACCGACGCGTCGTCACCGACGTTGCCGCTAATAGGTGCCCATTCCTTGACCAGGACTGATCCTGTGTACTTAGGGTTTGATGTGCCTACGGACGCGTTCGATAGTCGGACTTCAAAAGTTACGACTGTGCCGAACAGTGCCCACATAATCGAGTCAAGCGCAGAAGCAGCAATATCCTGCTTGAACTCAATCGACAGGCCACCTGAACGCAGACCGCCTAGGACTTCCTTCCAGCCACCAGAGCCGAAAGTAGTAACGTCCTTCTCGTCAACCTCAGTCGTCAGCTCAATGCTGTTCGTGTAGGTAGACAGGTCCGTACCGTTGATTGCCAGGTACGCGGCAGTAAGAACCATCTTTGCCATTGGAAGCTCCAAAAGGTAATAAGAAACCCGGCACTCGCTATGAATGCCGGGCTGTGAGATTGCTTGGGATTAGGCCACGCCTAGAGCCACCATGAACAGGAAGCTAGGAGTAGTGCCGGAAATGGTGTAGCTGACCCTGTAGTAGGTGTCAGCGCTTGTAGTTGCAGATCGGAGGATCTGACTTCCAACGGCTGTAGCCGCAGCGAATGAGAGACGAGTAACCGGAGAGGCAAAGCCGGCGGCATCGTCAGAGTCGACAGTCACCGTCAGGCTTGGTGAGCCAGTGCCAGCCACAGACAGGACGTGTAGCGCCGCGTAGAGCTGCTTGCCGGCAGGGACGGCTACGGCCTGCACGCCTGGTGCGCTTCCTGTAGCCGTACGAGCTGTGCCAGGACTGTGCAGGGAGACACCCCGTACCAGCGGCCAGGTGCCTGAGGCCTCTGCCTTCCACGGAGCTACGTCACCAGGCTTGCCGCCAACCTCGTAGGAGGTCCGTAGGGCGTTGGTGAAGTACGCCAGGTTGCCTGCGCTCGCTGCGGTAGGGCAGACGGTCCAGGCACCAACAGCACCCAAGCCAGACCAGGAAGCATCGTCCACCTTGGACGGATCTCCTGACTCCCACTGACCCTCACCTGAGATCTTGGTTGAGGCCAGGCCTCCTAGAACTTCCTTCCAAGCGGGCTGACCCTCAACAGGGTTGAAGGCGGTTACCTCTCGCTCTTCACGCTCACTCGATAGCTCGACCTTGTTTGAAACTCCGGTTAGGTCAGCAGCACCAGCGAAAATACGCGTGTTGTGCAATACGAACTTCGCCATTGCTAGTCACCTACGTTCTTTCCTAGAACCTCTACGACGATCTCAGCGCCGAAATAGGCCTGCTCGTCGCCAAACTTGTATTTGCGGTAGCCCTGAATACGCTTGATAGAGAAGTCATCAGCGGCACCGTTCAGGGCGTACTCCCCTGGCTCGCCTCTAGCGGCATTGAGCGCAGCCCTGACGGACTTAGGTCCGGTACGAGACAGCAACTCATCTAGAAGCTTTTGGCCTGACTTGTCATCAGCAGACGAGACAAGGACAAGGCACGTGATCGTGGCTTTGTCGTATCCGCCGTAAGACTGGTTTGTGTCTAGCTCGACATCAGCCGGGAAGAAGCACGGCACGTTGACCGAATCCGGGTAGTAGCCGTAGCAGACAACACCAGGGATAGTGTCGACAGCGTTGGCTAGTTCCTTGCGTACCTGTGAGACGTTCATGGCTATCACCCAAATCCTGGTGACATGAACGGCCAGATAAGCGCCTCAACGTCAGGGTCAATCTTGCCTAGGCGGATGGCTCCCCATTCGGAGTTACCAGCAACGCCCTGAGGAGAGTCCTTACGCATATAAAGCCTGTTGGCCTGAATTAGCGTGGCTCTCTCGATTTCCTCAGGAACAGCAGGGAAGCCAAAGCGGGCTGTAACCCGCACACGTACGCCGCTGCTGCTTGACCAATTAGAGAAGGGCAGAAGTAGCCGGCTAATCGGCATTCCACGCTCTAGAGCGTTCTCAGGTCCCGTCTCGTAGCCTGTGACTGTCGACCAGGATGAGGCTCTACCTGTCTCGACCAGCAGGCCTGTCAGGCTGCCGATGTCATCGACTAGAAGCCACTCGCCTTCACGGTCCACGTAGGTCCGGCCGGCGGTTGAGTAGGTACGGCTGGTGATCGTTGCACCCAGGGCAAAGCCACCAGGACTCTTAGAACACTGCCGGTCAATCTGACGAGAGGCAGCCAGCAACGGTGCCGTCATGGCTTCATCCCGTGTCTCGTCATCTTCTGGGATGGAGCGAAACTCCTTGAATAGCTCAAGGCTTGCGTAAAGCGTTGAAGACATGGCTGACCGCCTCCCCTCTCATTTACGTAGTGGTCTTGCGTGGTGTGGATGCTGTCTGCTTGCGAGGGTTAGTAGCGGTACGGCCTTCAGGCTTTCCGTTCTTCTTCATCTCGTGAGCGCGAATAGCTGCGTTGACTTCCTTCACACGCTCATCAAGGCCACGAACTTCATAGCCTCTGCGCTCTTCCTCAAGAGCAGCAATCCACGAATCCTTTTGCTCGGTCATAAGAAACTCCTTGACATAGCAGTGAGAGGCCCATCCAAAAGACAGGCCTCTCACTAGCTAGGGATTATCAGAAGGTTGGCGTTACCAGACCAGTGCCACCGATCTTCGCTACACCATTGGTGTAACGGCGGAAGCTGTAGGCAAAGTAGCCGTACATAACCAGCAGGACACCCAGGCTTGCCGCAGCAGCCTGCTCAGCGCGGATGAATACCGGCGCGTTAGGGTCTTCCCAGAGGTGGCACTCATCAGCCGCAACAACGTAGATCTCATCCTCATTGGTGCCAGCACCAAGGTTGGTAGCGATATTCGCATCAACAACCACGAGGTTTCCGTTAGGCAGAACGCCACGAATACCCTTGCTGTAGCCCTCTCCGTTGTTTGTACCAACAGACTGAGCAGGAACAAAAGGCTGAGCGATCATAGGCCACTTGCTCATTAGCTGAGACTGGAACCAGTGCCAGCGGCGAGGGTGCATAACGATGTGACTTGGAGTTGCCTGAGCCAGAAGCGCAGTCTCAACAGCCGAGTTGGCTGCCAGCATCTTCGGGTACAGCTCTTCACCAGTAGGAGAAGCGTCTGTGTAGGCAATAGCCTGAGCAACAGCAGACAGACCAGTAGTAGCCTGGTTGATCAGAGTGCTGTCAAGCTTTGTGGCGTAGTCACGGAAGAGGTCGTTCATCACAATCTCTTCAGTGCCAGTGCCACGCTCGATTGCCTGACGAGAAAGCGTCTGCTGACCAGCCGCAGTCTGCACGTTCTCAGTCAGAAGAGTGTCATCCATGTTCGTTTCCGACACGGCTGAATTCTCAGACGCCTGAAGCGCAACAGACGAACCAGTAGTGATACGGCTGATGTTGACCGTCATGCCCTTCTCGGGAAGGTCATGCTTGTTGCAGATGTCAGCGAATGGACGCAGAGCCTTTACGGTCGGTGCGTACATTTCGGTTAGGTACTGAGGAACAACCAAACCCGAGAAGTTGCCTGTGCCAGCAGCACGCTCTAGGTACTGGCCGCGCTCTACACGCTCTTCCTGCATGTGACGTGAAAGGCGGTGGTCTGCCTCTGCGTCACGGTAAAGGAACTGGTTAGCAAGGTCGCGCACGAACTGAGAGCCCTTGCGGTCTGTGTCCTTGCGGTAGGTACGCTCTTCGGTTCCTACGCGGGCTACACGGTCATAGGCAGGCTTAGCAGCACCAGTAGCACTACGCTCGCCATAGGCCTTCTCGTTGGCCTCCTGGTCAGCCGCAGCAGCACGGGCAGTCTCAAGGCGAGCCTTTACAGTCTCGATTTCCTTCTTAGCCTGCTCACGCTTCGCTGTCAGCTCACGAACCTGCTTCTCCTCATCCTCGGAAGCGTTAGACCGGTTGTCAGCCTTGCCACGCTCGATGATGTGGACGATTTCAGTATTGGCGCGCTCACGGTCGCGCTCTGCCATCTTCAGCTCTACTTCAAGAGACTGAATAAGTTCAGTTACGTTCATTTTAGTTTTCACTTTCGCGTGAAGGGAAATGGAAAACCCTTCCGCACGCTTCTGCGTCACTACCGGTCTGATCTGCCGGCTTGATCCGTAAAGCTGCTCCCTGGTCTGATTGCCAATACGAGCTTGCGGTTTATGGGCGGTATGACGGCACTACTGATCCATGTCAAGCAGGGCTTCAAGTAGCGCAAAACTGCGACCAGTAGGCGCAGAAGTAGTAGGAACATCGGCCACACCACGCAGCCGAGAATTAAGACGCTCAACAGCCGCGCGTGCGGCACCAAGCGGAAGATGCTCTAGGTCCGACATGATTTCTCGGGACCTGGCAGCAATAGACGTGTGAGGGTTAGAGCCGTAGTTGACTGCGGACACGTCGCCTCTGTGAAGGTCAAGCTGAGTAATGCGGAACTCTGAGAAATCGTCGCTCCACTCCCCTTCCTCAACCAGGAAGGCAAAACTCATTTGATCGATGTTGCGATCCTCGATAGCCAGAACCAGATCCTTGACGTCCTGGCGCTCAGGATTGAGCAGAGCTATCGAACGCAGACCTAGAGCGTCTACAGACAACTCAAGCGTCTTGTTGGTTGTCCGAGCCATGGTCACGCCTCTGTGGTTCACCAGGAACGCGACATCAGGATCAGCGGCTAGCGTCTTGTCGAATGCTCGGGCATCAATAACCTCGTTGTAGCCACCGAACATGTCCCAGATCTCATAGGGCTTCTCGACTACAGAGGCGTAGCCGTCTAGCTGATAGAAGCTCTTGCCGTCCCGCTCGATGAGGTTGGCGCGTAGCTGCTTGGCCTCAAAGCCCAGTGAACGAGCTGCACCACCAGGCGCAGCGTTGGCACCAGGACGTGTGCCCTGTGCTCCCAGAGCAGCCGCACGCAGGCTTGCCGCCTGCTGGTGTGCTGTAGAGATAGTCATGACGTAGCCGCCTTTGGTTCAGGAGTGCGATTCGGCGCACCAAACAGCCGATCGAATTCGGCTAGCTGAGAATCGGTATACGGAGGAAGGTTGTCCTGTTCCCTAGACTCACTAGGGGTCAGTTGCCGTGAACGGATCTTGATTTCGTTCATCTCGGCTCGTGTCTTTGGGTCCATCCGCAGCAGAGCGTCTGAATTCAACTTGACGTACTGCGGTGAAGGGGTCAGCTTCGTTAGCTTGTTCTCACGGCGGATGATTGCAGGTCCGAGATTCATGATGAGGAACTGAAGGTTCCGCTGTGTGATGCTCGCGTAGGTCATGTTGCTGCCACCAACAGCCGCGTCGATCAGGTCACTCGGGCAGCCAAAGAAGCGGGCAATCTCGTTGAGTCCATATCTCTTGGCCTCAAGCCATTGAGTCTGGCTGTCTACCGCCTGAATAGGCGTGTACTCCCAATCCTTGCCGTGTACAAACACGTCGCCAGAGTCGACAGTCGCCTTAAACCTCGCCTTGGCCTCTGCTGCCTTCGCAGGATCAACAGTCTTCTCATTGTTCTTCAGGATGGCTGCTGGAATCGCGTTGCCATCGAACCAGTCTGTTGCGTAGTCCTGAATCGACAGGTACTCACCGATGGACAACGCCGCGTACTGGATTGGTGAGAGTCCGTACGGCAGACCAGCTACGGTGTACTGCTTCTCATGCCAGATGTCGGCAGGATCGAACGTCTCACTACCGACCCGATAGCTAAGCTGTCCACCCCGGTAGACGACTGTCACCTCATTCAGCGGTAGCAGCTCGATCCTGTTTGGCAGGCCTCTACCGTTCCGCTCAGTGATCAGGCCAAAGGCGTTGCCAGCCCGGTCTAGGTCAACCTGAGTCGAGTAAAGCCATTCCTGCATGTCGCAGTTGTCGCCACCAGGATTGATCAGCACAGGAGGCTTAGAGACTTCCAACTGCTGTCCGTTGACTCTGCGAAAGACATCAACGGGCATTGTCGAGATCAGGTCTGCTCGTAGCCTCAGGCATGCCCAGACTGCGGAGTGACGTAGAGCTGAGTCGTTAGTGACGTTCACCCTGCCCTTACGGCCTGAGCTAGAACGAGGCGGAATCAAATCCTGCGCCTGCTGGCTGATATTGGCGTGACGTTCCTCTCTTGTGAAAACGTCACGGACTCTTTGAGTAAAACTAAGCACAGCGACCCTCCTAACCAAATGAATCGGATAGGTCGTAGTCGCCAGAGCCGACCGAATCCTTACGAGTTACATAAGCCCACCGGGCTAGCAATGCGGCAGTGAGGAAGCTGGTATCAACCTCTGAACGTGCCCGGTCGAAATACCAGACATCACGAGACGTACGAGTCCGGGCACCTTCAACCGCTAGGTCTAGCCTGTTCTCTTGCCTGTGGCGGAATGACTTCTCAGTCACGGCGTTCACGAACTGAAGGCACGCAGCTACGTAGTCAGGTCCGTTGACTGCGGCCAGGTCTCCTGGCTCAGGCTCGTCAGGATTCTCAGGAACCGTGAGCTTTAGAGGAGCTAGCTCAAGCGTGATTGCTTTCAGCGGGGAATTCGGATCGATGCCGATAGCAATGAGCTGATCACCGTACTTTTCCTTGATTTCAGCCAGGTAGCCAGGCACCCAAGAGACACCAGGATCAGCCCGGATAATTTCTAGATGCTCTGTCTCATCCTCACGGACACCCCAAAACGCGACAGCGGATTGAACCTTGTTGCCGACTCCCCACGCACAAGCACCAATAGCAAACTTCTGCTCGTCTGCTGGCTCTGAGTTCGCATCGGCTAGAGCATTCCAAGCCTCAGTGCTGATCAGGTGGTTACCAGCCTTCACAGGCCAGACACCTAGACGCTCTCTGGCGAACGCAGCTCGTGAGCTTCGCTTTAGCTCAGCCTGAATAGTGCGATCCTTGATACGTCCGTATGCAGGGTTAGCGTCAGCCCAGAGCTTCTTATCGGCCAGGTCTAGTTCGTCTACCGGAATCTCTGCACCGATAGACCATTCAAACCAGGCTAGGCCTTCCTCGCCTGCATGCCCTGCCTCACGTAGCCGGCTGAACGGACCATCAACCCCTGCCTTCTCAGGAGGAGTCGAGACGAACCACGTTTGCGGATTAGGTCTAGCCGCTGCTGTGTAACCGAGCGCTGCCTCATCCTCGTCGGTGTAGTCGTAGGCCTCGTCATGGATTACCCGGTCAATAGTCTTAGACCTGGCTGCGTTTCCTCGGGCACACACCATGAGGCATGCGCCGGTAGTCAGCGTGATCCTGTGTGAACCATTCTTCTTGCGCAGCCATCCCCTAGCTAGCTTCTTCTTGAGCCCTAGGCTGGCAGGGGAATTCTTGATGAACTCCGCTACCTCAAGTAGCACAGCCTCAGCGTTCTCAAGCCGCTGTGAAGTCAGCAGGATCTTTTCGTGGAACAGGAACAGCCCTGCCAGGATCAGCACGATCAGGACGAACGTCTTACCGTTCTGCCTAGGCACTACAAGGCCTACGGTGTGCGCAGCCCAGATCTTTGTTTCTAGGTCATCCGGATCAGGAATCTCGGCAAGCGAGGTACGCAGTACGTACTTCTGCCAAGGGTCAAGCCTGATACCTAGCTTCTCGGCTAGCCGGATTGCTTTCTCACCAGCAGTCCAGCACTGAGCCTCAGGGACGTTGCCGATCCTTGGAGTCTGGTTGCCTTTAATCTTCGTTGAGGAGGTCATCTAGATCAGATCCCTCCTCGTCTGCGCCCAGCCTGTTAAGCCGGTCGATAACGTCTGTCAGTTGCTTTGAGAGCCCTACAGCGTCTCTGTCAGAGGCCAGGGCAAGACGTGCCGTCAGGTGAGCCCTGAGAGCTTCTAGGGCTTCCGCGTGAGTGCCAGTCGAGACGATCTCCACAAAGTCAGGTGTAGCCGTCTGCTCTTGCTCGCTCATGGCTCACACCTCCTTGGGGGGATAAAAAATGACTTGGCACGGGGTGATCTAGCCGGCTGATTCTTAAAAAATCTTGGACAGCCGAGACTTGATGCGATCGATGGTCACGACCAGCCATGTAAGAGCAGCGTCTAAGAACGCCAGAGGGTTGCTAGGCATAGCTGTTACCACTTCCTAGATGTGTTCAGAGGAGCAGGCACAGGCCCATTGCCTCTACTTGAGTTGCACTTCTTTCCACACGTAGGACATCCCTTCACTCCGTGAGCAGGACGCTTGTTGTGTGGGTCGGCTCTGTCCTGGTCTGGCTTCACAGAGACAGGGATGAGGTAGTCAGCAGTAGTAGCGCCGTCGTGCTTACAGATGTGGCAGACGTACTCATAGAACTCAAGACAGATCCGCTTGGCTTCTAGGTAGGGACCTGAGTGCATCCAGTAGTAGTGCTTCCTGTCAGCCATGGCCCTACCCGCTATTCTGCTGTAATCGCTGCTTGACTCTGCGTGCTCTAATGGCAGCGTGGAACGTGACTGGTTTGACTGGGCGAGCCTGATCTTCAACATGACTGCGACCAGTGCAGGCCTCATAGGTTTGTTCGTCGCTGTTCGTGCGTACAAGGTCGCTAAAGCGCAACACCGTACCTCATTTGACTTGCGCATACTGGAGGAGCTTGAAGAAATTCTTTTCAATCCAAAGTTTCGCGACGAATTCAGCCGAATTTACGACGCACATCTAGGCGACGACCATAGTATCGACATCGGACCGGTAAGGCGGCTCTTCGATTCATACGGAGTCAACTACCGCTTGGATCGATTCTCACAGAATCGGCGGCGCGGGCTGAAGCTGTGGAACTACTTCACACATGCAAAATTGCATCGTTTCATTATCGAGAGCCCTGCCGAGGGGACATACCTTCGCTACTCGGAAAATCGCTCCTATTGGGCGCTGTTCCGGCTATCCACGGAGCTTGAAAAGGCAAGACTAAGCTGTCTGGACTAGGTTTTTGTTTGAAATGAGGGAGGCGCATCAATCGTTGCACCAGCCGTGCGCCCCTACCTCACTTGTCGAACCACTGACGGATGACTACCCGCTGCCAAGTCTCTAGTTCAATCCCGAGATCACGAGCTAGCTTGATTACTTTGTCGCTAGGACGCTTGCCATTGACCTTGGATACCTTTGGAGATCCGGTAAGAGCAAACGCCGCAGCGGAGCACGGGTTGATGTCCACCCACTGCCCATCAACCCGTAGCTCTGCCTTAGAGAAGTTCAGCTTTTCAGGGCCAGGCTCACCAACCATGACAGGTCTAGTCTTACCGATCTCAACGTCACGAGAGTAGCTACACGTTTCTGTGTGCTTAGTGTTCATCCAATCAGGCCAACTGTTCGCAGGAACCCTCACGCTGATCTCACGGCTAGCCGGAGTGTTGGTCAGCTTGTCTAGGTACAGGTGACCGTCACGCCTTAGGAATTCGTTCGCTACAAGCGTGTAGGTGTCGCCAGCCTTCTTCACCCAGAGGATTGAGACGTTCTCTACCTCTAGGCCATAAGGCTTCAACCACTCCTCTAGGTCCGGCATGCGGCCGGCTCTCTCATTGGCTGTCTTAGGCGTAGCTGTAGCTACGATCTCTGTCCATCCATCTGATGTCATTGTCTTGCTCTCCTCTGATTCTGATGAAATGAGGGAGGCACGGGAGGAGAGCTGAAATCAGCACCGCGCCTCAACCTCAAACCTTCCCACCATTCCAACCTGACGCCGCCTTTATATGCGCGCATCCGTCTTTCTGCTCTCCCACTTATTCCTTACTGACGTAGCACCCTTGAATAGGGCTGCAAACGCCTATTTGTGACCAAGATCATGAAGAGTTTGATTCTGCCTAGTGCCGATTGCTTAGACGTAAGCGCAATACGTCTAAGAGGAGCACTGAATGAATTGCGATTGGGCAGACCCGCATAGCGCTGATTACCGCGCTGACCTTGTTTCCACTATCGAGAAGGTGCGGGATCTCGTAGCCGCCTTATCTCGCAACGAGTGGAACGCACCTGTAGAGCCGGCAGACCTAGAGTCTGAGCTGTATCTCTTCCTGTTCCGTAAGCCAACCCTGCTGAACGCTAAGCAATCCACGCTCTTTGGCACCCTGTATAGGCACGCTGCGGATCTGTGCTTCAGACAGCGTAAGCAGGCTGGCGCAGTGCTCATCGGCCGAGACGCGCTAGGAGCAATTCTGAGGGAATGGAACAGCATGCCTAACTACGTCTGGGAAGTAGTGCACGGCCCGACGTTCTCTAAGGCTGCTGGTGGCCGATATCTAGAGCTGTTGACTCAGGTCTACCGTGACGGCTGTAACCCGTTCCTCATGAGCAAGCCAGATCAGCGAACCATCCTGCGTGCCCTAGACAGGCTCATTGAGGTGCTAGCCGATGTCATGTGCGGCAGGCCTGAGAGCTTCGACGTAGCCAAGCACGACCAGGCGGCTACGGAGCTTCCCTACGCGGCTCTAGACGATGATGAGACGTTCATGGGACACCAGGGCACCTACGCCTGTGCGGAAGGGCACGAGATCACGGCCAGGCTCGCTGTGAGGCCTCCACAGCGCCTAGGCATGGAACGTGTCTACGGTCATCGTCACTGCGCCTGCGGCGAGGAGCTAGCGCTAGCCGCAGTGTGACCCATCAGGTACAGGTAACCGGGATCTAGTGAGAAGGCTCTTAGGGCTTCCTCTACTAGATCCCGGTACTTCTCTGTCTGAATTGGCTTGGTGTCGTTCTTGTAGGCCTGTGCTTCTGCCTTGCGCCAGGCTCGATGTCCGCTCTTAGCCTTCTTGCAATCCTCGCAGCGGCACTTGTGATAGTCATACATGTACTTGGTGCCATGGACTGCACCTGCTCTGTTCTTTCGCACCCAGCCTTCTGAAATCTTTTTGTTGAGGCGGTACTCCGAATAGTTCCGCCTGCACTCGTCACAGCGGCAGGCGTGCCCGACGTAGGCGTAAAGGGTGCCGTGCTCAATGGGCTTGCTCATGTCTATTCTCTCGGAATTAGAAAGGCTCCCCACACGAGGCAGGGAGCCCTTACGTTGTTGTCTGTCTGGTCACCACTCGTCCATGCCCTCAAACACTGAGCTGAAGTCTGTGATTGCGTCTTGCGTTGCCTCTGCCTGAGTCGTCTGCGCCTGTCTCTTGGCTGTAGCGAACTCCTGACGCTTGCGCTTCTCCTCAGGGCTGTTCCACTGCTGCACACGCTGATTCCTGCTGGTGCCACATGGGGCAGAGCGCTTGCGTGTGGCAGCCTTAGGAGCGTTTGCATGGCGCACGAAAGGCACGTCGCACAGGAAGTACTCATTACCTCCGTGCACCTTGCTCTGTCTCTCCGACAGAATCCAGCCCTTCTCCTTAAGCTCCTTGAGAAGCCTCTTCACAGTCGACACTGACATGCCTGACTTCTCGGCAATGGTGTCTTGATGCGGGAAGGCGCTATTGAAGCCACCCCAATGAAACTTAATGATGGAGTACAAGCCGTACGCTGGCGCGGATACCTCGCCTGTAGCAAGAGCCTGCATGAGAGCGTAGGGAACCATGACGAACTGCGATGACGCAGGATATGTAGTCTCGTTGGACATGATGCTATTCCTTCAATTTCGATCTAGTGATTCGGTTCCTCGTCTCAGGGCCGGCAAGATGTGAAGCCTGCCGGCCCTTTCACATGAGATCGAAAGAGGAACCGCACGGAGCACTTGCCCCATTCACTTAACTATAACGGCAGTTTGATCTTGGAACTTCCCTCGTTACCAAAGCTTAATTCTCGTCAAGATGTCAGCTACTTACAGTTATTCTCGACAAGTGTTAGGGGTTGCCTCTGGTGAAACAAGAGAGGAGACAACCTAAAGCCTCTGAGAGGCTTTCTAAGGCTCCGAGAAATCCCTACCCATGCACGGACACCTAAAGAGGCCTGTTAGGCGCTCAGAATCGCTCTCAGAGGGCAGGGCGGCGCGGGAAAGCCTGTCGCGTAGCCGCTAAGCGCTCTTTAATCCGCCCGCAGGAGCGTGCGCTATCTACATCCTCCGGATTTCACTTCAACGAAGTTGAAACGGCGCAAGCCGGAGGAGCGTAGCGACGAGGCGCAGTGCCTTTGCTTCTTTCGGAGAAAGAAGGGTGTTGCCCCTATAAAGATCTTTTAAGATCTAGACTCTTATGACACGTCTCAGATTTGAGCGATGCACATAGCTCAGATATGGAACAAGAGCAGGTCAGAGGCCTTGTATTTGCTCACTCAGCTCAGTTCTGGCATAAGAGCAGGTCAGGGCATGCAAAAGGCCGGCAACCCCTGAGGATCACCGGCCCTGTGCGGACATGTCAGCGGCTAGCCGCCTTCAAGCGCTTTGCCATATCACCGGTCCAGATCACCAGGGTTTCCACCTTGGACGCACGAGGCTTGAGGACAGTCGCGTAATTACTAAGAGTGATCTTGTCCCGGTGCTGCTCGATGTAGGCGTTAGCCGCATCAAACTTTTTGCCGTCAAGCGGAACAGAGGCAAACACACGGATTTCTGAATCAAGCAGCAGCTTGCGCCTGGCGTTGTGGTCTGCGTCTTCCCACATCTCCGCGTATGTCTCGCCAGTACTGCGGATCTCTTCACGCTCTTCAGTGTCTGGCATGGCGGACAGCTTGGTAATACGCGTTTCAAGCGCCTGAATCTGCGGCTGCAACAGCTTTGCGAGGTTGGCAGGCTTCTTGGCTGCCTCTGCGTAGAGGTAGGCGTAGGACTCCTCAGCCTGCGCTAGTTCCTGGCGGTGAGACTGCGCCGGAATCTTGACCTTCTCCAACACTTCAAGGTGCCCAACCTGAGACAGGAATACGGATTCAACGTCTGCCTCTAGCTCATCGAGCGGAACGGCCTTTGCCTGGCACTTGGTGTCGCTGTTCTGCGTCTTCAGGTATCCCCATGAGGAACGGCATCCGTAGTAGGCGAACAGTCCCCACTTGGTTTTTTGGCGACGCATATACATCCGCTCACCGCAGTACGGGCAGAAGGCAATCTTCAACAGCAGGGCTGCGTTCTCGGTACGGGTGGAGCCATCGTGTACGGCAGTCTCATCAAGCTTGGCCTGCAACAGGTCAAACGTCTTACGGTCGATCAGCGGATCAGCGCGCTTTATCGGCATGCCGTCCGGACCGTGCACAGGCTCACCGGCTAGCTCGGTCTGACCAAGCAGGGCACGTGAGCGCAGCATGTCTCTGATCGTCTTGGAATTCCACAGAACAGGCTTGGTCAGCCGATCACCCTTACGGACCTTCTGGCCTTCCTCCACACATGCGCCCGCGTGCTTAGGAAAGAGCTTGACCGTTACGGCCTCAGAGCCATTCTGCGGAGTGATGGTCACTTCACCCTCACCGAGACTCACGATGCCGGCTACAGGTGCCCTGGTGGCCTTGTCGGCAAGCTGGATTCGGTATTCACGAGGGCTAGGAATCCCCTGATCGTTGAGGTGCCGCATGATGCTCATCTTTGACTGACCGTTAATCACACGGTCAATGATGTCTAGGACAACCTCAGCGGTTTCCTCGTTGTGGACTAGCCGCCACTCGTTGCCCCGCTTCTCAGGGACGAGGTGATACGGGAACATCCCTCCACCCCATCGACCACTAGCCCGCATGAAGGCCTTTGTGTCTCGGTTACGCTCCCTGATCACGTTCGCTTCCATCTCGGCGGCGAAAGCAAACAGCATGAGCATGAGCTGAGTGATGGTGTCCAGCGGCCCATTGCGGAAGTCAAGGATCATGCGTGGTCCGCCACCAGGACCAACGGCGAAGATAATCAGCTTCCTGTTCTGCACAGCCCATTCCGACAGCTTGTGCATGTCTCGCATGCTGCGGATGGCTCGGTCTGCTCGTGACCACACGATGCCGTCATAGGCACCAGGACGCTTGAGCCAGGCACCAAGCTCGGGGCGTTCGAACGGGCTGAGCTTGATGGCAGACACGTCTAGGTCACGTGCCCACCCGATGATCTGGCCTCCCTGCTCTGCCCCCGCAGTCTCTACGTCTGCGGTCTGGCGTTCGGGTGAGGTGGAGGGATCAGCCTCGCCACGGTGACGAGACAGGCGGACGGCTCCTAGCAGGCGCAGCGTGGTCATGGCTGCTAGAGTAGGTGCTTCTACAACCTCAATACAACGCAACGGCGTTCGTCAGGTAGATCTGGCCCGGGTCGAGACCGGCGTCGTCGACCGCCCGGCGCAGCAGCCGACCCGCCGGACCGACGAACGGCAGGCCCTTCTGGTCCTCCATGTCGCCGGGCTGCTCGCCCACGAACACCACGCGGGCGCTCTCGTCACCCCGCCCGAAGACGGTCTGCGTGGCGTCCCGGTACAGCTCGCAGCCGCGACAGCCGCCCGACGCCGCGCGCAACTCGTCGATGGTGTCGGCATCGGGAGGGATGAACCGCTGGGCACCGGGGGCGTCGTCGGTCTGCTCGGCCATGCCGACTGTTATATACCTGTTCGGTAGGCGCTGCCGGGTACGCCCCGGGTGAGACCCGGCGACCCCGCGTCAGTAGCCGCCCCCACCCCCACCGCCGCCACACGACGCGAGCGCGATCAGCACGATGATGATCACGATGACCGCGACCGCGACCCCGATCCAGAGCCCTCGATTGCCGCCTGAAGCCATGTCAGCCACCTCCGTCGGCGCGCATACCCGCCACCGACACGGCAAACCTCTCGACCTGTACGCCGGACGGCAGGTCAGGTGGCGAACCCGGACGGTGGACCGGGATGGGCCGCGCGCGCCAGGGCGGCGGCCAGGGGCGTCAGGTCCTCGACGGCCAGCGAGCTGACGGTGACGCGCAGGGCGGGCGGCGCGGCGATCCGGTAGAGGACGCCGGGCGCCACCACCCAGCCGGCATCGCGTAGGGCGGTCACCGCGCTGGTCTCGTCCGGCACCGGCAACCAGACGTTGATGCCGCTGCGCCCGTGGGCGGTCAGGCCGTGCTCGGCGAGCGCGGCCAGCAGCCCCGCGCGCCGCAGCTCGTAGCTGTGCGCCGCGTGGCGTACCACCTCGTCGACCGCCGGGTCCCGCCAGAGGGCGAGCACCAGCCGTTGCAGCACGGTGGACACCCAGCCGGCGCCGACCCGCGTCCGGCCGGTCACCCGGGCCACGGTGGTCTCGTCGCCGGCCAGCACCGCCAACCGCAGGTCCGGTCCGAAGGGCTTGCTCACCGACCGCACGAAGGCCCAGGTCGTGGTCGCGCCGGCAAGTGGGTGCAGGGGTACGCGGGCCAGCTCGGCGGCGTGGTCGTCCTCGATGAGCAGCAGGTCCCGTCGGCCGGCGAGCAGCGCGCGCAGCTCCTCGGCGCGGGCGGCGGAGACGGCGGCGCCGGTCGGATTCTGGGCCCGGCTGGTGACCACCAGCGCCCGCGCGCCGGCGGTCAGCGCGGCCGCCACCCCGGCCGGAAGCGGCCCCTCGTCGTCCACCGGTACGCCGATCGTGCGCAGTCCGAGGGCGGCGACCAGGTCGAGCAGGTTGGCCCAACCGGGGTCCTCCACCGCGACCGCGTCGCCCGGGCGCAGGTGAGCGCCGAGGAGTCGTTCGATGCCGTCCAGCGCGCCACCGGTGAGGGTGAGATCGTCGGCGGGTACGCCGTCGGCGCGCAGCCGGGCGCGGGCGGCCTCGGCAAACTCCGGGAGCACTCCGGCCTGCGAGTAGCCGATCGGTGGGCCGGCGTCGGCGGCGAGCGCGGCCAGGTGCGGGCCGATCGGAGGCAGCAGCCGGGGATCGGGCTCGCCCCGGGACAGGTCACGGGCGCCGGGCAGGGGTGCGGGGCGCAGCGCGGAGCGACGGGTCGCCACCGGCGGGCGGGGGCGGACGCGGGTGCCGTGCCGGCCGGCGGTGACGAGCACGCCACGCTGGCGCAGCTCCTGGTAGGCGCGGGCGACGGTCGCCGGGCTGACGGCGAGGTCGGCGGCGAGGGCCCGGACCGGCGGCAGCGCCGCGCCGGGTGGCAGCGCGCCGGTACGGATGCCCGATTCGATGCTGGCCGAAATCGTGGCGGCCGTGGTCCCGGTGAGCTGATAACGTGCTGGCACAAACAGGAGATTGTACTAGAACAAAGGGGCGTGCGCATGTATCCACCCACCGCCCGGACCACCGCCACCCGTTCCCGCGACAAGATGAGCTACGACCGCGAGGCCGCGCACGCCGTCCTCGACGAGGCGTACCACTGCGCGCTCGGCTTCACCGTGGACGGCGAGCCCCGCGTACTGCCCACCCTGCACGTCCGCGTCGGCGACACCCTCTACCTGCACGGGTCCACCGGCAGTCGGCCCCTGCTCGCCGCCCGGGGCGACGGGTTGGCCGTCTGCGTCGCGGTCACGCTGCTCGACGGGCTGGTCTACGCCCGCTCCCAGTTCCACCACAGCGCCAACTACCGCTCGGTGGTCGCACACGGCACCGCCCGACTGGTCACCGACCCCACGGAGAAGAGCGCCATGCTCACCGCGCTCGTCGAGAAGGTGGGCGCGGGCCGCAGCACGGACAGCCGCCCGCCGACCCGGCGCGAACTCGCCGAGACCGCCGTACTGGCGCTGCCGCTGCGCGAGGTGTCCGTCCGGTCGCGGACCGGCGGCGTCCGCGAGGACGAGGCCGACCTGCACCTGCCGCACTGGGCCGGCGTCCTGCCGCTGCGGCTGACCGCCGGGCTGCCGGAGCCCGCCGCCGGGGTCACCGCGCCGCTGCCGGCGTACCTGCGGGCGGCCCGGACGCCCTGGCACGACCCGGCGCCGCTCAGCGGTGAGCACGTCCGGCTGGAGCCGCTGGACCTGGCGCACGCCGACGACCTGCACGCCGCCACCGCCGACGACGACGTCTGGCGGCACCTGACCGTTCCGCGGCCCACCGAGCCGGCCGGGACCGCCGCGGTGATCGCCACCGCGCTGGCCGCTCAGCAGCGCGGCGAACGCGTGCCCTGGGTGCAGCGCTGCGCCGCGACCGGGACGGTGGTCGGCAGCACCTCGTACTACGAGATCGACCCGGAACGGCAGTCAGTGGCGATCGGGCACACCTTCCTCGGCCGTCCGTGGTGGCGTACCGGGATCAACACCGAGGCCAAGCTGCTGCTGCTCGGCCGGGCCTTCGACGAGCTGGGCTCGGTACGGGTGGTCTGGCACACCGACATCCGCAACGGTCGCTCCCAGGCGGCCATCGAACGGCTCGGCGCGACCCGGGAAGGGGTGCTGCGGATGCACCGCCAGCGTCCGGACGGCTCGTGGCGGGACACGGTGCAGTACGCCATGACCGTCGACGAGTGGCCGAACGCACAGGCCACGCTGCGGAAAAGACTTCGCCGGACGGCACCGGTGACGTGATGATGGCGGGCGTGCTGGGGATCACCGACATCTGGACGTACGTGCTGGGCACCGTGGCCATCATCCTGCTGCCCGGGCCGAACTCGCTCTTTGTGCTCTCCACCGCCGCCAAGCGGGGCGTGGCGGCCGGCTATCGAGCGGCGGGCGGGGTGTTCGTCGGCGACGGGGTGCTGATGGTCCTCTCCGCCGCCGGGGTGGCGTCGCTGCTCAAGGCGTACCCACCGTTGTTCCTGGTGATCAAGTACGCCGGCGCCGCGTACCTCGGTTATGTCGGGGTGACCATGCTGCGCGGCGCCTGGCGGCGCTGGCGCGACCGCAACGACCCCACCACGCCGCGGCTCATCGACGCCGCGGAGCCGGCGCAGATGCGCAGCCCGTTCCGCAAGGCTCTGGTGATCAGCCTGTTGAACCCGAAGGCGATCCTGTTCTTCATCTCGTTCTTCATCCAGTTCGTCGACCCCGGCTACGCGTGGCCGGCGCTGTCGTTCCTGCTGCTCGGCCTGATCGCGCAGGTCACCAGCGCGCTCTACCTGACCGCGCTGATCTTCGCGGGCACGTTCCTGGCGACCCAGTTCCGCCGTCGCCGTCGCCTAGCGGTGGGCGGCACCACAGCGGTGGCAACCCTCTTCCTGGCCTTCAGCCTCAAGCTGGCCACCGCCAGCGCAGGCTAACCCGCCCCACCGCCCTCCCCTCCCCTCCCCGCCGCCCGCCGCCCTCCGCGCCCCGCCGCCCTCCCCGCCCCGCCGCCCCGCCGCCCCGCCGCGATCTTGCACTTTGTGTTGCCTTTCTGTGCCTTTTGCACTGCTTTGTCACCACAGAAAGTGCAAGATCGGCGCGTGCGGGCAGGTGCGGGGGCGCGCGGGCGCGCACGGGGGCGTGCGGGGGCGCGCGGGCGCGCACGGGGGCGCGCGGGCACGTGCGGGCGCGCGGGGGGGCGTGCGGGGGCGTGCGGGCGCGTGCGGGGGCGTGCGGGGACGGGGTCAGGTGCCGTCGCCGCCGCCGGAGCCGCCTCCGACCCCGGCCCCTCCGGCCGTGCCGCCCAGGCCGTAGCCGGGTTTGATCGGGGCGTCGGGGTGGCGGCTGACGTGGGCGGAATGGCCGATCTGGGCGGACCAGTCGGCGTGGGCGGCGGCCGCCGCGTGGCGGTTGATGGCGTGGCGCAGCCAGCCGTCCACGGTGGCGACCCAGTCCCGCTGCCCGGCGTCGGCGTGCCAGATACGGAACCGGCTGATGCTCTGGTGCGTGATGCCGGCCAGGGCCAGCCGGCGGTCCATCCAGGTGATCACCTCCAGGCCCACCGAGTTCGTCACGAAGATCAGTTCCAGCTCGGTGATCGGGCCGGCGTAGAGCGGCCCCACCCAGTAGCCCCAGCGCTGGTGCAGGCCCAGGGTGTGCTCCACCCCGGGCAGGCCGCCCTCCACCAGTCCGGCCTGGCGGATCGAGAAGCCCAGCGTGTCCAACGCCGCCAGCACGTGCTGCTGGGTGGGGACCGGGTGCACGAAGACCGGCACCATGGCGCCCTGGTCGAGGTCCGGGTCGACGGACACCTCGGTCCGCAGACCCATCCGCAGACTCAGCAGCGGCACCCCGCCGAAGGTGGTCACCGGGGTCTCCCACGGCAGCGGCAACGCGAAGTCGACCGCCCGGCGGCGGCCCGCCGGGACGACGAACCGCCCGGCGATCGGTAGCTGGAAGAACTGCATGAGGCGTCGGGGGGCCGCCGGGTCGTCCGGCTCGACCGTCGTGACCAGGCCGAGCCGGATGTGGCGTACGAGCACGTCGTCCGGGCCGGCGGCGAGGGTCACCCGCCCGGGCAGGCGCAGGCCCGGACGGGTGCTCGGGTTTCCGAGCGTGGTCTGCACGGACAGCCCGGTCCAGCCGGACTCCCGAGACACCCCCGTCAACCGCATCGCGCCCCCCAGGTCACCTCAACTGTCGCGGACCTGGCGGGGGATCACCCGGAACTTGCGGGAATTCTCCTAGCGGAGTCGGCGGCCGCGCGGCACCGTGTCGGTCTCGTCGTCGAACTCCCCGATGACCTCCTCCAACAGGTCCTCGAGAGCGACGAAGCCGATCGGGCGGGCCGGGCCACCGCCGTTGCGGACCAGCGCGAGCTGAGACTGCCGGGCGCGCATCGCGGCCACCGCCTCGGTGACCGTGGACGTCGCCGGCAGCGTGAACGCCGGCGTCATCAGCTCCTCGGCAGTGGCGGCCCGACCGGTGGTGACCGCCCGTACCGCCTCCCGGACGTGCACCAGACCGCAGACGTCGCCGCCCGCGTCCAGCACCGCCAGTCGTGACCGGCCGCTGTCCCGGCTGACCTGCTCGATCCGCTCGGCCGGGTCGTCGCGCCGGACGGTGACCATGGTGGCGAACGGTTCCATCACCTGGGCCACGGACGTGCCCTGCAACTCGAGCATGCTGGTGAGCAGTTGGTGCTGCTCCGCGCCGAGCAGCCCGTGCTCGCGGGACTGTTCCAGCAGGATCCGCAGCTCGTCCGGGCCGTGCACCTGGGCCAACTGGTCCTGCTGGTGGACGCCGACCAGACGCAGGATCGCGTTGGCCAGCGCGTTCAACGCCGACAGCACCGGCCGGGACACCCGGGCGAAGGCCCGGAACGGCAGCGCGAGCAGCGTCGCCGACCGCTCGGCGTCGGTGATCGCCCACGACTTCGGCGCCATCTCCCCCACCACCAGGTGCAGGAAGGTCACCAACCCGAGGGCGAAGACCAGGGCGATGACGTGACTGGCCGCGTCGGGCAGACCCACCACGTGCAGCAACGGGCTGACCAGGTGCTCGATCGCCGGCTCGGCCAGCGCGCCGAGCCCCAGCGTGCACAGGGTGATACCGAGCTGTGCGCCGGCCAGCATCAGCGACAGCTCGCGGACGCCGTCCAGCGCGGCCCGCGCCGCCCGGCCACCGGCGGCCGCCGCCTGCTCCAGCCGGTACCGCTTGCTGGCCACCAGGGCGAACTCGGCGGCCACGAAGAACCCGTTCAGCCCCAGCAGGACGCCGGAGCTGATCAACGCGATGCCGGGGCTCATGCGGACACCTCGCGCCGCTCGCCACGGTCGGTGAGTTGCAGCCGTACCGAGTCGGCGACGTGCCGGTCCACGGCCAGCACCTCGACCAGCGCGCGGGGCTCCGCCTCGCCCTCGTCGGCCTCGACGCCCTCGGGCAGCAGGCTGATCTCCAGCCGGTCACCGACCTCCGGCACCCGGCCCAGCTCGCGCATGACCAGCCCGGAGAGCGTGTCGTACTCCGGCGCCTCGGGCAGCGCGATGCCGGTGCTGTCGGCGACCTCGTCGATCCGCCACCGGGCCGGCACCACCCAGGAGCCGTCGTCCTGGCGGGCGGGCGCCCGCTCCGGCGGGTCGTCCTCGTCCCGGATCGGACCGACCAGCTCCTCGGCGATGTCCTCCAGCGTGATCACGCCGGCGAAGCCGCCGTACTCGTCGACCACGCAGGCCATCTGCCGGTGCCCGGAGCGCAGGCGGTCCAGCACCGTGGGCAGGGGCAGGGTCTCCGGTACGAGCAGCGGCGGCCCCGCCACCGCGCTGACCGGGGTGGTGGCCCGCTCGGCGGGCGGTACGCCCAACACGTCGGCGATGCCCACGATGCCGAGCAGGTCGTCGACGCCCTCGGCGCCGCGTACGGGGAAGCGGGAGTGCCCGGTATCCAGCAGCTCGACCACCCGGCTCACCGGCTCGTGCCCCCGGACGGTGTGCACGTCGACCCGGGGCACCATGGCCTCGCCGGCGGTCAGCTCACGGAAGTCGAGCCCCCGGTCGAGCAGCGTGGACATCTCGGCGTCCAGGCTGCCCTCCTCACGGGACTCGGCGATGATCTGTTCCAGGTCGGCGGGGGTCGCGCCGCTGGGCAGCTCCTCGATCGGTTCGATGCCGACCCGGCGCAGCAGCCGGACCGACGCCCGGTCGAAGAGCCGGATCACCGGACCGGCGATGGCCAGGTAGAGGAGCGTGGACCGGCTCAGCGCCCGGGCCAGCGGCTCGGCCCGGGCGATGGCGAGGTTCTTGGGCGCCAGCTCGCCGAGGACCATCTGCACGACGGTGGCGATGATCAGGGCCAGCGCCACCGACAGCGGCAGGCTCACGGACTCGCTGACGCCGGCGACGCCGAGCAGGTCGGCGAGGCCGCCACCGAGGTACGGCTCGGCGACGTAACCGACCAGCAGCGCGGTGACGGTGATGCCGAGTTGGGCGCCGGAGAGCATGAAGGAGAGCCGGCTGGTGACGGTGAGGGCCCGGGCGGCGGCCTGGTCGCCGTCGTCGGCGAGCTGGCGTAGCTTGCCCCGGTCCACGGCGACGTAGCCGAACTCCTGCGCCACGAAGTAACCGGTGGCGGCGGTGAGCACGATGATGAGAAGGAGACCGACGACGATCAACACGGGTCGCTCAGGGCTCCCGGGGTCGTCGGGACGGGGATATGCCGGGCACGACCCGGCTGGCTACTGCTGCCCTCCTGGGCAGAGGAGTCGATCATGCCGTCATTTTATCCGCCCCGGCTGGAGGGCCGCTGAGAGATGGTCGCGATGCGGGCGGCCGGCCCCGGACTCGAGTCCGGGGCCGGCCGCCTGGTGGTGCGGGGTCAGTACAACCAGTTGCACTCGGAGGTGCCGCCGTAGCGACGAGACGTGTCGAAGACGAAGTATCCGCCCCAGTAGAGGTTGGCCTCCTTCTCGAACCTGTTCGCCTCGTACGGGTTGCCGGTCGTCAGTTTCGAGTAGGCCGACTGGATTCCGTAGTCCGCCAGGAAGTTCGCCGCGGACGGGTACCGCGAGTACGCGTCGGAGTGGATCACCTCGTGGCGTGGGAGATCCGGGCCCCTGATGTCGGCGGAGGTCCGTCCGTAGCCGAAGCGGATGTTCGCCCGCTTGTACGCCTCACACCGCAGGCGGGCCCGGTAGGAACTCTCGCTGCCGCCGTAGAAGAAGTAGTCCCCGACGGTCGCCGGTTGATCTCCTGCCGGGGAGGTGCCGTAGCACACCCGCGAGCCGAAGCCCGGGTCACACCAGCTGCCGCCCCCCAGGACCCGGGTGGCGACGAGGTTGCTGCCGTTGAGGTCGTTTCCGCCGCGGGTCCTCGCGTACTCGGACCGTTGGACGATCGTCTCGGCGATCGGGGAGTCGGCACTCTCTCCGGACATGTTGAAGGCGACCACCCGGAACTCATGCAATTCGCCGTCCGAGAATCCGTACTTCAGGGAGGCGGAGGTGCCGGTGGCAGGCAGTGGCAGACGAATCCAGTGCCAGTCCCCGGCAGTCCGGTACTCCATCCAGTAGTACACCCCGGCGGTGCTGCTCCTGGTCCAGCTCAGGTACACCTGGCTGACCCCGTTGGAGCTGGCGGAGAGCGACGACACCCGCGTGGGCACGGGCGGCATGGGTTTGGCCGAGGCGACGTTGCTCGGCGAGCTGTCACCGGACATGTTCGTCGCCCGCACCCGGAAGTTGTACGTGGTGCCGTTGCCCAGGTAACCGGCCACGAAGGTGCAGCACGACGTGATCGGCACCTTGACCCTGGTCCAGGTCGACGAGGTGCTCGTCTTGTATTCGACCAGGTAGTAGACGTTCGGCGTCGTACTCCTGGTCCACGTCAACGTCACCTTGCCGTTCCCGGCCGCCGCGCTCAGCCCGGACGGCGCCTGCGGGAACGGCGGCATGGGTCGGGCCGACGCGGTGTTGCTCGGCGAACTGTCCCCCGCCTGGTTGGTGGCACGTACCCGGAAGTCGTAGGTCGTGCCGTTGCCGAGGTACCCGGCCACGAAGGTGCAGCACTGGGTGACCGGCAACTTGAGCCGGGTCCAGTTGGCCGCGCCGGAGGCCCGGTACTCCACGAGGTAGTACACCTTCGCCGTGGAGCTGGCCGTCCATCGCAGCGTCACCTTGCCGTCGCCGGCACTGGCGGTCAGACCGGACGGCGCCTGGGGAAACGGCGGGAGGGGGGTCGCCGCCGCGACGTTGCTGGTCGCCGACTGACCGGCCATGTTGCTGGCCGCCACCTTGAACTCGTAGCGGTGGCCGTTGGTGAGGTAGCCCGCGGTCATCGTGCAGCAGGTCGCCGGCAGTGCGACCTTCTGCCAGGACTGTCCGGCCGTCGCGTCGCGGAGGTAGACGTCGTAGTAGACGCCGCCGGTCGGGCTCGCCGTCCAGTTCAGGACGACCTTCCCGTCCCCCGAGGTGGCGGTGAGGCCCGACGGTGCGGACGGTGCCGGTGGCAGGGGCTTCGCGCTGGCCACCGACGTCGGCGTGGACTCCCCGCCGCCGTTGATGGAGGTGACCTTGAACTCGTAGACGTCGCCGTTGGTGAGGTAACCGGCGGTCATGGTGCAGCAGGTGGTGACCGGCGTGCTCACCTTCTGCCACGACTGGCCGGCGCTCGCGTTGCGCAGATAGACCTGGTACCAGGAGCCGCCGGTCGGGCTGGCCGTCCAGTTGAGGATCACCTTGCCGTCGCCGGCGGTGGCCGTCAGCCCACTCGGCGCCTGAGGCACCCCGCCCACGGCGGTGACCCGGACGGTCGCCGAGGCGGAACCCTCCCCGCCCTGACTCTCACCGGTCACCTTGAACTCGTAGACATGGCCGTCGGCCAGATAGCCCCGGGTCGCCGAGGTCGTGCTGCTGGGCAGCGAGGACTTGGTGAACGTCGCCTGTCCCGCGGTGACATCGCGCTGGTAGACCCAGTAGAGAAGGCCGGGCGCCGGCGCGTCCCAGTTCAGTTCGATGTTGCCGGACCCGGCCGGTTGACCGCGCAGGTTGGTCGGTGCGGCCGGACGGGGCTGGCTGCTCGTCGCGGACGCCACGTTTCCGGTGGGGCCCTCACCACCGGAGTTGATCGCGGCGATCTTGTACTCGTACGAGTGGCCGTTGGTGAGATAACCGGCCGTCATCGTGCAGCAGCTGGTGACCGGGGTGGCGAGCTTGGTGAAGGCGGCGTCCCCGGCGGTGACGTCCCGCTGGTAGACCTGGTACCAGAGATCCGGACCGGGAGCCGTCCACGCCAGCTTGATGGTGCCGTCGGCCTGGGCCGTCGCGGTCAGCGCGCTGGGGGCCGCCGGCAGCGGGGCCGTCGGCGTCACCGCGACGACGTTGCTCGCCGTGCTCTCCCCGCCCGACCCGCTGGCGGCAACCTTGAACTCGTAGCGATGGCCGTTGGTGAGATAACCGGCCGTCATCGTGCAACAGGTGGTGACCGGGAAGTCGAGCTGGTTGAACACCGTCTCGCCGGCGGTCACGTCCCGCATGTACACCAGGTGCCAGTTGTCGGCGACACCGTCCCAGGTCAACACCGCCTGGCCGTCCCCGGCCGTGACCCGCAGGTTGGTCGGGGCGGCGGGCGCCGCGACGTCCGCGGTCGCGGAGGCGACGGCGGACGTCGGTGACTCACCGGCGGCGCCGAGCGCGCTGACCTTGTACTCGTAGGTGTGCCCGTCGACCAGACCGCCGGCGGTCATCGTGCAGCAGGTGTCGACCGGCCACTCCAGCCTGGTGAAGTCCGTCTCGCCGGCCGTGACGTCGCGCTGGTACACCTGGAACCAGACCTCGGGCTGCGACTGCTGCCAGGTGAGCTTGATGCTGCCGTCCGGCTGCGCGGCCGCGGCCAGGGCCGTGGGGGTGGCCGGAAGGGGTCGCTGCGCCGTCGCCGTGGCCACGCCGGACTGCGTCGACTCGCCGCCCTTGCCGAGGGCGGCGACCTTGTACTCGTAGGTGTGCCCGTTCGCCAGGCCGCCCGCAGTCATCGTGCAGCAGGTGTCGACCGGCCACTCCAGCCTGGTGAAGTCCGTCTCGCCGGCGGTCACGTCGCGTTGGTAGACGTAGAACCAGTCGGTGTTGTTGGCGTGGGTCCACTGGAGTTTGATGTCGCCGGTGCTCTGGGTGGTGGCGGTCAGCCCGGTGGGCGTCGGCGGTCTGCTGTGGAACGCCGTCGCGGTGACCTCGGCCGACCGTGGCGACTCGCCGCCGCCGTGCACGGCCACCACCTGGAACGCGTACTGATGGCCGTTCTCCAGGCCGCTCATCGAGAGGGTGGTGTCCTGCGGGGAGGAGTCCCACTGCCGACTGGCCTCGGTCTCGCCGGCGGTGACGTCCCGCCGGTAGACCTCGTAGCGCCAGACGTTCGGAACGGCGTTCCAGTTGAGCGTGACGACACCGCCGTCGGCGGCGGCCGCCACCAGACCGGTCGGTGTCGTGGGCACTCCGATGGTGACCGTCACCGTGGCGGAGGCGGAGAGCGGTCCGGCCCCGGCGGTGTTGCGGGCCGCGACCCGGAACTCGTAGGCGTGGCCGGTCTCGTAGAACACACTCAGCTCGGTGGAGTTTCCGGTGATCCCGGTGGCGACCCGCGCGAAGTGGGTCTGCCCCGCCGTCACGTCCCGCTGGTGGACCTCGTACGTCAGGCCGCTGCCGGCGGGCGCCTGCCAGCGCAGGCTCACGGTGCCGCTGGTGTCGGCCTGCGCCGTCAGGGCGGTGGGCGCGGCGGGCAGCGTGGCCGGATCGGGCGTGGGCCGCGGCCAGTCGACCTCGACGAACCGGGGCCGGTAGGTGCTCACGTCGCTGTAGACGGCGTCCGCGACGAGACTGTTGACGTTGTACGACACCAACAGCTTCCCGGCGCGTGCCAACTCCGGGTGCACGCGGGAGTCGTACACCATGCTGCCCCCGATGGTGCTCGGTTCCGGGGCGGTGAACAACGGCACCGGGCCGACGAAGGGCCCGGTCGGCGAACTGGCGGTGTAGGCCACGAAGTCAGCCGAGAAGATGAGGTTGTTCTCCTGGGTGACCAGGACGTAGGTGCTGCCCACCTTCTGCATGCCGAAACCGGCGCCGACGCCGGACAGCACCCGGGCGGAATCGCCCTGGGTCGTGGACCAGCCGCTGCCGGTCCAGAACTGCCAGGCACCGGAGAGCCCGCCGGCCGGTACCCGGGCGACGTGGGCGAAGCGCATCTGGCCGACGGATTCGGCCCCGTAGATGTAGGTGTACGCGCCGTCCTCGAGCACCGCCGAGCCCCAGGCGACCCGGCTGCCGTAGCCCCGGTCCACGACGCTCCGCACGGTGAGCGCCGGCAGGTCGAAGGTGACCACGGCGCTGTCCAGTTGGGCGAAGTCCAGCGGCCCGCTGCCCGTCGTCTTCATCCGCTGGTAGACCACCCGCAGCACGCCACTCTCGACGGTGCCGTCGCCGACCCAGTACTTGTCGGCGCTGCCATCGGTCGGACGGACGAGCGAGGCGGGGGCGGCGGTCGAGCCGCCGTGCAGGGTCTGGACCAGGTCGGATCCGTCCTGCACCACGATGGAGTTGTTCACCATCGGGGTGTTCTTCGGCAGAGTGTGGTCGGCGTTGACGGTTCCGATCAGGCTGTCCGAGAAGAGCCAGGCGTTACGTCCGTCCGGCAGCGGGATCGAGACGGTGCTGTCTCCACTCGTCCACCTGCCGCCGGTGTCGCCGTACGAGTTGAATTCGGTGTTGAGTGCGGCGGCCGTCATCCCGCCCTCGGGCAGGGCCGCGGCGGCAGGCCCGGAGGGCACGCCGACCAGCAGGCCGAGGGTCACCGCAGCGGCGAGTGCGCCGGCGACGCGGGGCCGGGCCCGCGAAAGTCTCTTCATTTGTGTCTCCCGTTGTGAGGCGCACATCGTCACAACGGTGGATTCGAAGCAGCAAGAGACGTTCGGACGCGCCGATAGATACGTGTACATCTAGAGATGGAACAGGAGTATGTGCTAGGGCCTGTTCCATGAAGGCGGTCGGGCCGAGGCGGAGTCCGGGCGGCCCGGTCGAGTCACCGGTCGGCCAGCTCGTCGGTGTCGAGCAGGCTCCGGTCGAGCCGCCCCGACCGGTACGCGGCCCGCCCGATCATCTGGGCCGCCACCGGCGCGGTCGCCAACTGGAAGACCGCAATCAGCAGGATCATGCCCAGGTCCGCCGGGGACCGCAGCCGCAGCGCGATCCCGAGCAGCAGCAGGAGCACCCCGAGCACCTGCGGCTTGGTGGCCGCGTGCATCCGGGACAGGGCGTCCGGGAAGCGCAGCACACCGATCGCGGCGGCCAGGGCCAGCAACGCGCCGGACACCAGGCAGAACGCGCCGACCCAGTCCGCGATCGTCGCGATCACCGCTGCTCCCTGACCGCGAAGCGGACCAGCGAGACCGAGCCGACGAAGCCGAGCAGGGACAGCACCACCAGCACCGGCAGCGTGGTGGCGTGCCGGTTGACGGCCGCCTCCGCGCCCACCGCGCCGACCATCGTGGCGAGCAGCATGTCCGCGGCGATCACCCGGTCCAGCAGCGACGGCCCCCGGTAGAGCCGGATCAGCGCGAGCAGCGCGGTCACCGACAGCAGGGCGGTGAGGACGACGGCCAGGAACGTGATCATGGTTGGGTTCCCTTCTCGGCGGGACCGGCCTCGACGAGGCGCAGCTCGTCCGCGCTGCCCACCGCCCGGATGATGCGGCGCTCGACCTCGAGGGTGCGGTCCCGGGCGAGCGCCAGGTCGGCCGGGCCATGGGTGTCCAGCACGTGCAGGTAGAGCACCCCCGGCTCCCGGTCCACCTTGAGGATCAACGTGCCGGGCACCAGCGAGACCGCCTCGGCGGTGAGCGCCAGGTTCAGGTCCGTCCGCACCCGCAACGGGACGGCGATGATCGCTCCGCGAGGCCGGTAGCCGGGTTGCACGGCGATCCGGGCGATGTGCAGGCTGGCGCTGACGAGTTCGACGACGAACCGACCGGCGAACACCAGCACCGCCTTCGGCCTCACCCGCCCACCGAAGGTGACCGCCGGCAGGGGGAAGAACAGCAGGACCGCGCTTCCCACCAGCAGGCCGCCGACGACGTTCGCCAGATTGATCTCGCCCCAGAGCAGGTTCCAGACGAGCACCAGCCAGCCCAGCGCCAGCGTCTGGTCCCGCCAACGTCCGAGCCGACCTCCCGGGGCGGTGTTCGTCGGAGGCGCGCCGCGGCCCGTCACGGTACGCCGCCGGGCAGGACAGCACGCACGTACGGCGTACGCGAGAGCAGGTCGGTGGCCGCGTCGGCGGTGACGTCGAAGAGCGGACCGGCCAGCACGGTCAGCGACACCCCCAGGGCGACCAGGGCGACGGTCGCGCCGACCGTCAGGGCGGGCAGCCGGACGGTGGGTTCGTCGGTGGCGATCCGTGGCGCCCGCCAGAACGCGATGTTCCACACCCGGGAGGCCACGTACAGGGTGAGCAGGCTGGTGAGCGTCCCGGCCGCCACCAACGTCGCGGGCAGCGCCCCGCCGGCCGCCACCCCGGCCTGGAGCAGACCGAGCTTGCCCAGGAACCCGGAGAACGGGGGCACCCCGGCGAGGTTCATCGCCGGGACGAAGAAGAGGACGCCCAGCAGGGGCGCCAACCGGGCCAGCCCGCCGAGACGGCGCAGGTCGGTGCTGCCGGCGCGCTCCTCGACCAGCCCGGCGACCAGGAACAGGGTCGTCTGGATGGTGATGTGGTGCACGACGTAGAAGATCGCCCCGGCGAGCCCGGCGGCGGTGCTCAGCGCCACCCCGAAGATCATGTAGCCGATGTGGCTGACCAGGGTGAACGAGAAGAGCCGCTTCATGTCCGACTGCGCCACCGCGCCGAGGATGCCGACCACCATCGTCAGCCCGGCGACGACCATGAGCAGGCCGTCCAGCTCGCCACCCGGAAAGAGCAACGTCTCGGTACGGATGATCGCGTACACGCCCACCTTGGTGAGCAGCCCGGCGAACACGGCGGTCACCGGCGCCGGGGCGGTGGGATAGCTGTCCGGCAGCCAGGCCGAGAGCGGAAAGACCGCGGCCTTGATCGCGAACGCGAGCAGCAGCATCAGTTGCAGGGTCACCCGGACGTTGTCCGGCAGGTCGTCCAGACGCTGGGCGAGCTGCGCCAGGTTGAGCGTGCCGGTGGCCGCGTACACCAGCCCCACCCCGGCCAGGAAGATCATCGAGGAGAGGACGCTGACCACCACGTACGTCGATCCGGTGCGGATCCGCGCCTCGGTGCCGCCCAGCGTGATCAGCACGAAGCTGGCCGCCAGCAGGATCTCGAAGCCGACGAACAGGTTGAACAGGTCGCCCGCCAGGAACGCGTTGGTGACGCCCGCGGTGAGCACCAGGTAGGTCGGGTGGAAGATGACCACCGGCGCGCTCTCGCTGGTCTCGCTGCGACCCTGGCCGATCGAGTACACCAGCACGCACAGGGTCACCGCCGAGGACACCACGAGCATCAGCGCGGCCAACTGGTCGGCCACCAGCACGATGCCGACCGGTGGCGGCCACCCACCGACCGCGAGCACCACCGGGCCGTGCCGGTACGCCTGCACCAGCAGCACCAGCGCGACGGTGAACGTCACCGTCAGGCAGAGCACGCTGACCGTACGCTGCACCCGGGGCCGGTCGGCCAGCAGCAGGGTCAGCGCCGCGCCGAGCAACGGCACCACCACCGGCAGGGGCAGGAGCCGGCTCACGACACACCGTCCTGTTCGCCGCGTCGGAGTCGGCGGCGGGCCGGCTCCGGGTCGACCTGCTCCGGATCGCCGTTCGGGCCCTCCCCGCCACGGTCGACCGCACCCACCTCGTGGTGCTCCGCGCGGCGGATGATCTGGCGGTCCTCCAGGTCGTCGGGCACCTCGTCGTCGCCCGTGAGATACCAGCTCCGGTACGCCACGGCGAGCAGGAACGCGGTGAACCCGAACGTGATCACGATGGCGGTCAGCACCAACGCCTGCGCCAACGGATCGCTCATCCGGTCCACCGGGCCGGTGCCCACGACGGGAGCGCCGCCCGCCCGGCCACCCAGCAGGATCAGCAGGTTGACGCCGTTGCCGAGCAGGATCACGCCGAGCAGGATCCGGGTGAGGCTGCGCTCCAGCAGCAGGACCACCCCGCACCCGACGAGCGCCGCGACGGCGAGCACCAGCACCAGCGTGGGCCCGGCGCCATCCGCCGTCATCGTCGCACCCCGTTCACGACCGGCCGCTCTTGTCGACGGCCAGACCGCTGCTCTCCGTACCGGTGGCCTCGATGTGCCGGTCCACCTCGGCGCCGAGGCTGCGCAGGATGTCCAGCAGCAACCCGATCACGATCAGGTACACACCGATGTCGAAGAAGAGCGACGTGACCAGGTGGACGTCACCGACCAGCGGCAGGGACACGTCGAGCTTCGCGCTCTCCAGCACCGACCCACCGGCCAGCAGCGCCACCGCGCCCGTACCCACCGCCAGGGCGAGTCCCGCGCCGAGGATCAGGCCGGCGCCCACCGGGGCGGCATCGGTCAGCTCGTACCTGCCGCCGGCCAGGTAGCGGACGACCAGCGCGAGCCCGGCCACCAGGCCGCCCGAGAATCCGCCGCCCGGCGCGTTGTGCCCGGAGAAGAGCAGGAACAGCGAGAACAGCACCACCGTGTGGAAGATCAGTCGGATGACCACCTCCAGGACGATCGACCGCTGCTCCTCGTAGAGGGTCGGGCCACCCCGCAACCAGACCGGACGGTCGGACCCCGGCGCCCCGGCGGCGGACTCCGGCCGGCGCGGCCTCGGCCCGGTACGGGACCTCTCGAAGATCAGACTGGCCACCCCGGTCGCGGCCACCACCAGCACCGACACCTCCCCCATCGTGTCCCAGGCGCGGATGTCGACGAGGGTCACGTTGACCACGTTGCGGCCGTACCCCTCGCCGACGGCCAGGGCCGGGAAGACGGTGGAGATGTCCGGCGCGCGGCGAGCGCCGGCCGCGACGAGCGCGAGCCCACCCGCCACCACGCCCATCGCCACGCCGATCGCCCGACGTGTCCACCGGCTGCGGCGCAGCGGCCGGGCCGAGAACCGCTGCGGCAGGCGGCGCAGCACCAGCACGAACACCGCGATGGTCGCGGTCTCCACCAGGAACTGCGTCAGCGCCAGATCCGGTGCGCCGTGCAGGATGAACAGCATGGCGGTGCCGTAGCCGGTGACGCCGACCAGCAGCATCGCGGTCAACCGCCGACGAGCGCCGACCGCGAGCAGCGCGGCCACCGCGATGACCACCACGACCACCGGTTGCAGCGGGTTGTCCCAGAGCGGAAGGCGGGCCCGCCACGGGGCGGCGGCGAGCATCGCCCCACCGGGCAGCAGCACGAGGGTGACGAGGATGATGCCGAGGTACTGCGGCAGGGAGCCACGCTGCGTCGCGCCGGTGACCCCGATCGCGAACCGGTCGAACCGGCCCACGACCCACTCGTACCCCTGGTTGCCGCCGACCGGCGACCGGAGCCGGGCCAGCGCGGGAGCGAGCGGCCCGCGCAGGGCGAAGAGCAGGCCGCCGCCGGCGAGCGCCAGCACGGACAGACCGAGCGCCGCGGTCGGCCCGGGCCAGACCGTCAGGTGCGCGTCGAGGCCGCCGAGCAGTTCGGCGTACGGACTCAGCAGGCCGTCCAGCACGCCGGCGGCGGGACCGGCGAGCAGCCCGACGACGGCGAGCACGGCCGGTGGGAGCAGCATCGACGCGGCGATCGGCGTCGGTGGGACCGGTTCGACGCCGGGTCGGTCGGCGAACGCGCCCCAGAGGAAGCGGGCGCTGTACGCGACGGTGAGCACCGTCCCGGCGACCAGGCCGGCGAGGAGCACCGGATCGCTGGTGAACGCCGCGAACACCGCCTCCTTGGCGACGAACCCGACCAGCGGCGGTACGCCCGCCATCGACGCCGCCGCCAGCACCGCGACCCCGAACAGCGGCCGGGACCAGCGCCGCAGCCCGGACAACTCGCGCAGGTCACGGGTGCCGGCGCCGTGGTCGATGACGCCGACGACCAGGAACAGCGCCGCCTTGAACAGGGCGTGCGCCAGGAGCATCGCCGTACCGGCCAGAGCGGCGTCCGGTGTGCCCGCGCCCGTCACCGCGACCAGCAGGCCCAACTGGCTGACCGTCCCGTACGCGAGCAGCAGCTTGAGGTCGGTCTGTCGCAGCGCCGCCCAACCAGCGACGATCATCGTCGCCACCCCGGCCACCTGGACCAACGGTCGCCACGGTCCCACCGGGGCGAGGACCGGCGCGAGCAGCCCGACCAGATAGACGCCGGCCTTGACCATGGCGGCCGCGTGCAGGTAGGCGCTGACCGGGGTGGGCGCCGCCATCGCGACCGGCAGCCAGGAGCTGAACGGGAGCACCGCCGACTTGGACAGCGCCCCGGCCAGGATCAGCAGCACCGCCGTGACGAGGTAGCCACCTCCGGGCAGCGGGTGGGCGGCGATCTCGGACCAGCGGTAGCTCCCGGCGTGCTCGCCCAGCAGGATGAACCCGACCAGCATGGCGAGCCCGCCCAGCGTGGTGACGGTCAGCGCCTGCGCCGCCGCCCAGCGGCTGGAGCGGTGTTCGGCGCTGTGCCCGATCAGCAGGTACGAGAAGATCGTGGTCAACTCCCAGCCGACGTAGAGCAGCAGCAGATCGTCGGCGAACACCAGGACGAGCATCGCGCCGGCGAAGGCGACCAGGACGGCGGCGAACCGGGCCATCCCCGGCGAGCCGGCGTCGAAGTAGCGGGCGCAGTAGACCAGCACCAGCGCGCCGACGCCGCCCACCAGCAGGGTCATGAGCCAGGACAGCGTGGTGAGGCGCAGCGCGATGTCGAGGCCCAACTGCCCGATCCACGGGTACGTCTCGACCACCGCGCCGCCGTGCCCGACAGCCGGGGTACGGGCCAGCGCCCAGCCGAACGCGGCGGCCGGCGCGAGCGCCAGCGGATAGCACGCGCGCGGACCCCACCACCGGACGAGAAGCGGCGCGACGAGGGCCGCCACGACGTGGAGGATGAGCAGTACCAGCACTCGCGCTCCCGATCGAGGTGGCCGACACCCGTACAGCGGTGGTGTCTTCAGCGATCAGACGCCAGATCCTCGCCCGCCGGGCAGTTTTGCCGGAATTGCTCCGCTATAGGGTGCGGTGTGCGATCAGCAGCGGTTAGCCGGGCGGCGGTCAGCGCAGCAGGGCGTCACCGACGGGCAGCGCGTCGTCGAGGTCCTGATGACCCCGGCGCAGCTCGGCCAGCAGGTCGACGCGGCCGAGCTGGCTGGCGACCTTGGCGACGACCCGCTCCGCAACGGCCAGGGACCGCATCGACAGCAACCGGCCCCGGCTCTCGCGGCGCAGCACGAAGTAGTGCACGGCGACGCGGACCTGCCCCCGGTCGGCGGCGCTGGCCTGGGCGGTGGAGACGACCAGCTCCCGGAGGCAACCGGCGAGACGCTCGGCGAGCTCCAGCTCGGGCCCGTGCAGACCACCGCGGAGCGTGGCGAGGTGACTGTCGACCTTGCGAATGAGCACATCGGTGCCGGGCTCGACGTGTCGCAGCTCGCCGGTCATCCGATCCCTCCCACCCGATTCGCGTTGCGGGTGAAGTTACTTTATGTTGCGCCCCACAAGCAAGCAGTTAAGTGAGACTTAACGTATTAAAGGTGCATTGTGCGCAATTTCCGCGCAGCGCGGCACGATCCGTCGCGGGTCGCTCGTGGTTGTCGTACCGGCGGGGCACGATGGACCGGTGAGCGGGGCAGACGTGGGCGAGGGCGGGGTGCTGGGCGAGTTCGGCCCGGCCACCCGGGCCTGGTTCGACGCCGCCTTCGCCGCGCCCACCGCCGCCCAGACCGGCGCCTGGCGATCGGTCTCGGCCGGCCGTAACGCGCTGGTCGTGGCCCCCACCGGCTCCGGCAAGACGCTCGCCGCCTTCCTCTGGTCGCTGGACCGGCTGGCCCGCGAGCCCGCGCCCACCGAGGCACGGCAGCGGTGCCGCGTGCTCTACGTCAGCCCGCTCAAGGCCCTGGCCGTCGACGTCGAACGCAACCTCCGCGCGCCGCTGGCCGGCATCCGGCAGGCGGCGACCCGGCTCGGCGTCCCCCCACCCGACATCACCGTCGGGATGCGCACCGGTGACACGCCGGCCGACGAGCGCAGGGCCTTCGCCCGCACCCCACCCGACATCCTCATCACCACGCCCGAGTCACTGTTCCTGCTGCTCACCTCGGCCGCCCGGGATTCGCTGCGGGGCGTCCAGACGGTGATCGTCGACGAGGTCCACGCGGTGGCCGGCAGCAAGCGCGGGGCCCACCTCGCCCTCTCCCTGGAACGCCTCGACGAGCTCCTGCCCACACCGGCCCAACGGATCGGCCTCTCCGCCACCGTCCGGCCCATCGACGCCTGCGCCCGGTTCCTCGGCGGCGCCCGGCCGGTCGACGTCGTGCAGCCGCGCACGGCGAAGACCATCGAGGTCAGCGTGCAGGTGCCCGTGGAGGACATGACCCGGCTCGACGAGCAGGAGCAGCCTCCGGAGGACTCCCTCGGCGGGCCCGGGCCACGCCGTGCCTCGATCTGGCCGGCCGTCGAGGAGCGGGTCTTCTCGCTGATCGGGCAGCACCGCTCCACGATCGTCTTCACCAACTCCCGTCGCAGCGCCGAACGCCTGTGCGCGCGACTCAACGAACTGGCCGCCGAGGAGGTGGCCACCGCCGCAATCGCCTCGACGTCGGGCGAGGGCGCGATCGTCGTACCCCCGGGGTGGTCGGCGGGCGACGAGCCGGCGGCCGACGGCGACCCGGCGTCCGGCGCGCAGCGGTGGGGTGGCCCGGCCGGTCCGGCGCGCAACCGACCGCCGGCCAACGGCGGCTCGGCGCCCGGTCCCGGCAGCAGTCGCGCGCCGGCCAACGGCGGCTCGGCGCCCGGTCCCGGCAGCAGTCGCGCGCCGGCCAACGGCGGCTCGGCGCCCAGTCCCGGCAGCAGTCGCGCGCCGGCCAACGGCGGCTCGGCGCCCGGTCCCGGCAGCAGTCGCGCGCCGGCCGAGGTGATGGCCCAGTCCGGCGCGGCGGCCGGGGCCGCGCCGGTGATCGCCCGCGCCCACCACGGCAGCGTCTCGCGGGAGGAGCGCAAGCACATCGAGGAGGCGCTCAAGTCCGGCCAGCTCCCGGCGGTGGTGGCGACCTCCAGCCTGGAGCTGGGCATCGACATGGGCGCGGTCGACCTGGTGGTGCAGATCGAGGCCCCGCCGAGCGTCGCCGCCGGCCTGCAACGCGTCGGCCGGGCCGGGCACCAGGTGGGCGCGGTCTCCCGCGGAGTGGTCTTCCCGAAGCACCGGGGCGACCTGCTGTCCTGCGCGGTGGTGGCCGAGCGGATGACCGACGGCGCGATCGAGGAGCTGCACTACCCGCGCAACCCGCTGGACGTGCTGGCCCAGCAGATCGTCGCGATGGTGGCCCTGGAGCCGTGGCAGGTGGGCGATCTGGCGGTGCTGGTCCGGCGGGCCGCGCCCTTCGCCGAGCTGCCCGACTCCGCGCTGCACGCCGTACTGGACATGCTCTCCGGTCGCTACCCGTCCACCGCGTTCGCCGAGCTGCGCCCCCGGCTGGTCTGGGATCGGGCCAGCGACCAGCTCACCGGCCGCCCTGGCGCGCAGCGGTTGGCGGTGACCAGCGGCGGCACGATCCCGGACCGGGGCCTGTTCGGAGTCTTCCTGGCCGGCGCCGAGCGGGCCGCCCGGGTCGGCGAGCTGGACGAGGAGATGGTCTACGAGTCGCGCGTCGGCGACGTCTTCCTGCTCGGCTCGTCCTCGTGGCGCATCGAGGAGATCACCCCCGACCGGGTGCTGGTCTCCCCCGCGCCGGGCCAGGCCGCGCGGATGCCGTTCTGGAAGGGCGACCAGCTCGGCCGCCCGGTGGAGCTGGGCCGGGCCATCGGCGCGCGGGTCCGCGCCCTGCTGCGCCAGAGTGACGAGGCGGCGCTGACCACGCTGCGCGAGGGCGGCCTGGACGACTGGGCCGCCACCAACCTGATGGCCTACCTGCGCGACCAGCGGGAGGCCACCCGCTCCCTGCCCGACGACCGCACCGTCGTGGTCGAGCGCTTCCGTGACGAGCTGGGCGACTGGCGGCTCGCCGTGCACAGCGTCCTCGGCGCGCGGGTCAACGGGCCGTGGGCCCTCGCCGTGGGCCGCCGGCTGGCCGAGCGGTACGGGGTGGACGCCCAGGTCATGCCCTCGGACGACGGGATCGTGGTGCGCCTCCCGGACACCGCCGACGAGCCTCCCGGCGCCGACGTGGTCGTCTTCGAGCCGGACGAGATCGCCCAGCTCGTCCAGGAGTCGGTCGGCACCTCGGCGCTCTTCGCCGCGCGGTTCCGGGAGTGCGCCGCCCGGTCGCTGCTGCTGCCCCGCCGCGACCCTCGCCGCCGCCAACCGCTCTGGCAGCAGCGGCAACGCGCCGCGCAACTGCTCGACGTCGCCCGCGAGTACGCCGACTTCCCGGTCACCCTGGAAGCCGCCCGGGAGTGTCTGCAGGACGTCTTCGACCAACCGGCGCTCGCCGAACTGATGCGCGACCTGGCGGCCCGCAAGGTCCGCCTGGTCGAGGTGGAGACCAGCGCGCCGTCGCCGTTCGCCAGGTCACTGCTCTTCGGCTACGTGGGCGCGTTCCTCTACGAGGGCGACGCCCCGCTCGCCGAGCGCCGGGCCGCCGCCCTGGCCCTGGACTCCACGCTCCTCGGTGAGCTGCTGGGCCGGGTCGACCTACGCGAGCTGCTGGATCCGGAGGTGCTCGCCGAGACCGACCGGCAACTGCGCTGGCTGACCGAGCAGCGCCGACCGCGCGACGCGGAGGACGTGGTCGAGCTGCTGCGGGTACTGGGCGACCTGAACGACGTCGAGCTGACCGAGCGGGGCGTGCCGGAGGGCTGGCTGAGCGAGCTGGAGGCCGCCCGCCGGGTGCTGCGCGTACGGATCGCCGGCGAGCAGCGCTGGGTCGGCATCGAGGACGCCGCCCGGCTGCGCGACGCGCTCGGCGTGGCGCTGCCCGTCGGGGTGGCCGAGGCGTACCTCGCCCCGGTGGCCGACCCGCTGGGCGACCTGGTGGCCCGTTACGCCCGCACCCACGGCCCGTTCGCCGCCGCGACCTGTGCGGCGCGCTTCGGGCTCGGCGTGTTCGTGGTCGAGCAGGCGCTGCGCCGCCTGGCCGCCACCGGCCGCGTCGTCTCCGGCGAGTTCACGCCCGACTCGGCCGGTGCGCAGTGGTGCGACGCCGAGGTGCTGCGGATGCTGCGCCGCCGCTCGCTCGCGGCGCTGCGCCGGGAGATCGAACCGGTGCCACCCCGGGCCCTCGCCACCTTCCTGCCCCGCTGGCAGCAGGTCGGCTCGTCCGCGCGAGGGGTGGAGGCGCTGGCGGCGACCGTCGAGCAGTTGCAGGGCGCCGCCGTGCCCGCGTCCGCGCTGGAACGGTTGGTGCTGCCCGGTCGGGTCGCCGACTACTCCCCCGCCCAGCTCGACGAGCTGTGTGCCAGTGGGGAGGTGCTCTGGGCCGGCTCGGGGGCGATCTCCGGCGGCGACGGCTGGGTCACCCTGGCGTACGCGGACGCCGCGCCGCTGCTACTCCCGCCGCCCGACGAGGCGTTGACGCGTACCCCGCTGCACGACGCGGTGCTCGACGCGCTCGGCGACGGGCAGGCGCTGTTCTTCCGCGCGTTGGCCGACCGGGTCGGCGCCACCGACGACGCCGCGCTGACCGGGGTCATCTGGGACCTGGTGTGGGCCGGGCACCTCACCAACGACACGCTCGCCCCGCTGCGGGCGGTGCTCGGCGCGGGTGGGGCACACCGGTCGCGCCCGTCCGCGCCGCGCACCCGCTACCGGCGGCCCGGCCGGGTGGCGCTGCCCACCCGCAGCGGTCCACCGACCGTCGCCGGTCGCTGGTCGCGGCTCCCGGACCGGGATCTCGACCCGACCAGGCGGGCCGCCGCCCTCGCCGACGTCCTGCTCGAGCGGCACGGAGTCGTCACCCGGGGCGCGGTCATGGCCGAGCAGGTGGTCGGCGGATTCTCGGCCGTCTACCCGGTGCTGTCGGCGCTGGAGGAACGCGGCGCGGCCCGCCGGGGCTACTTCGTCGAAGGCCTCGGCGCGGCCCAGTTCGCCGTGCCCGGCGCGGTGGACCGGCTACGCGCCCTCGCAGAGCCGACCAACGGCGCGCGGGGTCGTGGCGGACCGGCCACCGTCCTCGCGGCCACCGATCCCGCCAACCCGTACGGCGCGGCGCTCCCCTGGCCGGACCGCGTCGTCGACTCCGGCGACGGGGCCACCGCCGCAACCGGCCACCGCGCCGGCCGCAAGGCCGGCGCCCTGGTGGTGCAGGTCGGCGGCGACCTCGTGCTGTACGTGGAACGCGGCGGCCGGACGCTGCTCTCCTTCACCGACGACACCGAGACGCTGGCGGCGGCCGGCAAGGCGCTCGCCGACGCCGTCCACTCCGGAGCGCTGGGCGCGATGTCGGTCGAACGGGCCGACGGTGAGGCGGTGCACTCGTCGCCACTGCGTGACGCGCTGACCGCCGCCGGCTTCCGGGCCACCCCGCGCGGCCTGCGCCTCCGCGGCTGACCCGCCCGCGGCCCACGACCGCTGCGGCTCGCTCAACCGGTCGGCGCTCCGCCTGCACGGCTGACCGCGCCCGGCCTGCCTGCGCGTCATCGGCTTCCTGAGTGAGGGCCATTCGTGGGGCAGACCCACTCGCCCCGGCATCCGCACGCGATCCGGCAGCTCTCCCTGCCGGATGACCAGCCATCACTGCTGCGGCGTTGATGCCTGAGAGTCATCGTGATGACTCACCGGCATCACAGCCACAGCAGCCATGCCCCGCCACAGCAGCCCGGCGGACACCGGGACAGCGAGACACCGGGACAGCGAGACAGCGCAGCGGGGCGACGGCGCAGCCTCAGCGGAGGCCGTTGAGAACCTTCTCGTAGCGGAGGCGGTCGGCTGCGGGCGTCTTCGCCTCGAGGTAGTTGAGCACCACGGCACCGCGCCGGTACGACTGACCACCCCACGTCTCGGCGATGTCGCCGGCGCTGGTCTCGTCGGGGAACACGTAGACGGTGACGCCGTCGGTGGCGATGATCTCGGAGCAGCCCAGCCCGAGACCGTCCGGACCACAGTCGACCGAACGGTCCTTCGGGTGCGTGACTCGCAGACCGGCGGCCTTGAACGCGTCGGTGACCTGCCGGGCGCTGGGCGCACCCGCCGGGCGCTGCGGCAGGACCACCGGCGGCGGACTGGCCGGCCGACGTTCGACCGGTCCCTGCGGTGGCGCCGGCGGCGCGTTGGACGGTGCGACGGACCGTGGTGGCGGTGGTGCGGCCGATTCGGTGCGGGAGGGGGCCGACGAGGGATTCGGCACGCTCGGCAGATCGGTGGCCTGGAGGGCCGAGGACGAGACAACGGGGGCGGCACTCGACGGTTCGGCATCGTCACCACGGCCGCAGCCGGTCATGACGGCAGCGGCGACCAGCAGGACCCCGACGGCGGGCAGGCTCCGAAGTGTCACAGGCGCAGTCTGCCCAACCATGCTGGGCGGCGCGAGGGGCCGGTCGGTCAGCGCGCTGTCCGCTATCCGCCACCCGGGTCAGCCAGGCTGCCAGGTCACCCTCGTCGATGCGGCCCGTTCCGTGCCGCCCCTCCGCAGGCGTCGTCCGCCCAAAGATCCGCACAACATCAGGGATATTGCTGCCTCCCGCGCGTCGGAAGCAGCAACAACAGGGAAGTTGCGCGGATCTTGCGTGGGCCTCCGCGACGCGGGCGGCGACGGGGCACGGCGACGCGGGCACGGCGACGCGGGCGGCGACGCGGGCCTCGGGGACGCGGGCACGGCGACGCGGGCCTCGGGGACGCGGGCGGCGACGCGGGCGCGGGCGTTAGCCTGCGGGGGTGTCCGGCACATCGTGGATTTCGTTGACCACCGACTACGGCCTCGACGACGGCTTCGTGGCCGCCTGCCACGGGGTGATCGCCCGGATCGCTCCTGCCGTCCGGGTCATCGACGTGACGCATCTGGTGCCGCCGGCGGACGTCCGGCGGGGTGCCGCCGTGCTGGCGCAGACCGTGCCGTACCTGCCGGTGGGCGTGCACGTGGCGGTGGTCGATCCGGGGGTCGGCACCGCCCGACGGGGCATCGCCCTGGCCACGCCGGGAGGGTTGTTGGTCGGCCCGGACAGCGGGCTGCTGCTCGACGCGGCCGCCGCGCTCGGCGGGGTGAGCGCCGCCGTGGAGCTGACCGAGCCGCGGTGGCTGGCGGCCCGGGTGTCCGGCACGTTCCACGGCCGGGACGTCTTCGCCCCGGTCGCGGCACGCCTGGCGCTTGGGGCGCCGCTGGCCGAGGCTGGTCCGGCGGTCGACCCGGACGGACTGGTCCGGCTACCGACGCCGGTCGTGACCCGTGACGCCGACGGCTTCACCGCCGAGGTGCTGACCGTCGACCATTTCGGCAACGTGCAACTGGCCGCGCCGGGCGAGGTGCTCGGTGCGCTCGCGGCCACCGTGCGGGTCGGACCGCCCGGGCCGACGCCGTCGCACCCGGCGGTGCGCGGACGGACGTTCGGCGACGCGCAACCTCAGGCCCTGGTGGTGTACGTCGACTCCGCCGACCTGGTGGCGGTGGCGGTCAACGGCGGGCGGGCCGTGGACGTCCTCGGCGTACGCCCCGGTGACCTCCTGCGGGTGGCCCGGTGACATTCGATTGTGGAATGCTGCCCCGGTGGGTGAACCGGTGGGTGAACACGTAGTTCCCGTGGGCTGTCCCTGTTGTGCCTCTCGGACCGGCGGCGGGACCTGCCCGGTCTGTTTCTGGACCGACGACGGTCAGAGTGACGCCGACGCGGACGCGGTGCGGGGCGGCGCCAACGGCGACCTGAGTCTGTCGCACGCCCGGCTCAACTACGCCGTCTACGGGGCGAGTCACCCGCGTTACCAGGACATGGTGCGTCCCGCCCGCCCCGACGAGCGCCCCTGACGCGGCGCCCGCCGAAGCGAGGTCGTCTCAGCAGACCGGTACGGTGCCGCCGTAGACGGTGGAGATGTACGCGTGGCTGACGTACTGGCCGGTGGCCAGGCGGTTCCACCTGGTGGTGGTGCGGTACGGGCCGGCGACCGACTGGCCGGTGACGTAGCACTGGACCGGTACGTTGGCGAACCGCGCGGCGAGGCCACGGATCCCGTACGAGGTGCTGGGCCCGGTGCGGATGTTGAGCGGGCCGTCACCCACGACGGCGCGCGGTCCGCCGCCGGTCCACAGGTACGCGACGTCCACCCAGGCGTTGGTGGCGAGTTGCAGACCGTCCCAGAAGGTGCCGTCGGCCAGGTCGATGCCGGCCGGGTTGAGCACGGTACGCCCGAACTGGTCCCGCCCACCGTTGTAGCCGGACTGGTAGGCGGCCTGCGCCTCGGGCCGGCCCTGCGGCAGGTTCTTCCAGTTCTCGCGTACGGCGGACGGGTTCCAGTAGTCGTCGCGGGTGTTCCACGGCCCGACGTCCCAGACCGGGGCGTACTCGCAGCGCGAGCCCGTGGTGGTGCAGACCCGCACGGTGTAGTCGCCGGTGTTGAGCGGCGAGAGGCCGCGGCGCGACGGTAGGGCCACGAAGTGGTCGCGCGGCTGCACGGTGCGGCCGTTGGCGGTCAGTTCGCCGACCAGTCCGATGCGGGTGGCGTACACCCGGTAGGTGAGGCCGGGCGTGGCGGCGGAGACGGCGGCGGTCGCGTCGGCGGTGAGCTGGATGCCGCGTACCGTCGCTGTGGCCCCGCCGGCCCGCGCGGTCAGCACCACCCGGGTCTGCACGCGGCTGACCGGCCGGTCGAAGGTGACGCCGGCGGCGGCGGCCCGCCACTCGGTCCAGCCGTTGATCCGCCATCCGCGCACCTGCGCCTCCGCGCTCGCGCCGGCGGGTACGTCGGCGTTGATCTCGGCGTGGACCCGGGTGGCCGGCCGGGCGAGGGTGCGTGGGGCGCTGAGGAGCATGCCCTCGGCGAGCGCGCTGTGCGGGCTGCGGGGGCTGCGTCCGGCAGCACGGGCCTCGCGCAGCCGCAGTCCGGCGGCGGTGCGGCGGACGTTGACGTCGTCCCGGTCGATGACCGACAGGTCGGCGCTCCAGCGTTCGGTGGCGGGCGCGGCGGCGGTCAGGGTGAGCGACCCGGCAGTCGCGGGGGCGGTGGTCCGGGTGGCGTTGGTGACGGGCACGACGGCTGCGATGAGGGCGAGAGCGAGGATGGCGGCGAGGGTGGCGGGTCGGATACGACAATGGTGTCGTCTCATGGGCATTCTCCTCAGAACTCCCTGACCATCGCATGTCCGGAGATCATGAGGAACCTGGCTACAAATAGCGACACATGCGAATCTTGCTCGAAAGAGGGAGGATGGCAGCGTGCCCGAAGGTGACACCGTCTGGAACACCGCCCGCGTGCTGCACCGCGCGCTGGCCGGCGCGCGGCTGACCGGCTCCGACTTCCGGGTGCCCCGGTTGGCCACCACCGACCTCACCGGCTGGACCGTCCGCGAGTCGGCCAGCCGGGGCAAGCACCTGCTGCTCCGCCTCGCCGCCCCGGACGAGGCGCCGTGGACGCTGCACTCCCACCTGCGGATGGACGGCGCCTGGCGGGCGTACGCGCCGGGGGAACGGTGGAGTGGACGGCCCGCGCACCTGATCCGGGTGGTGCTGCGCAGCCCCGGTGCGGTGGCGGTGGGCTACCACCTGCACGAGCTGGCTCTGGTGCCCACCGGGGAGGAGGACGCCCTGGTGGGCCACCTCGGGCCGGATCTGCTCGGCCCGGACTGGGACGCCGCCGAGGCGACGCGCCGCCTCGCCGCACATCCGGAGCAGACCATCGGCGAGGCCCTGCTGGACCAGCGCAACCTGGCCGGGGTGGGCAACCTCTACAAGTGTGAGGTGCTGTTCCTGCGGGGCGTGTCGCCGTGGACGCCCGTCGGCGCGGTGCCCGACCTGCCGGGTCTGGTGGCGCTCGCGCAGCGGCTGCTGGCCGCCAACCGTGGGCGTTGGACGCAGAGCACCACCGGCTCGCTGCACCGGGGGCAGACCAGCTACGTGTACGGCCGCCGCGCCCAGCCGTGCCGCCGCTGCGGCGCCGCCGTCAGCAAGGAGGAGCTGGGCGAACGAGTCACCTACTGGTGCGCGGTCTGCCAGCCGGAGCGATCGGGGACCCCGCCGCCGGGCTGACCAGGCGTTGTGGATCGAGGTCATCCCAGATACGGACGATTGGGTAATTCCTAACCGACCCCTCGACGTCGCATGCTGCGGTTGGGTGCTCACCGCCTGTCAGCAGAGTGCCGAGGGCCGCCACGCCGGGGTGGCGTTCCTCGTGCCCCGACCCCGGGGAGAGTCATGGCGATCTTCCGCAGACTCCGCTCCACCTTCTTCTACCGGACCGCCCCTGACGGCCTCGGTCGGACGGCGTCCGTCCCGACCGCGCGTACCGCCGAGGAGGCCGCGCCCACGACGAGCCTGGACCCGTCCGCCGAGCCACGCTGCTTCGGACCGGTGCCGAACGTCGCGTACAGTCCCCGCCCGACGCGTGCCCCGGACGGCCGCCTGGTGCCGGGCACCGGCCTGCGCAAGTTCGTCGACGCGCTGCCCGTACCCGGCGACGAGGCGCTGCCGGTGGCGGTGCCCGACACGATCAGCTACCCGGGCTGCGACTACTACGAGATCGGGCTCCAGGAGTACGTGCAACGCCTGCACCGGGACCTGCCGGTCACCCGGCTGCGCGGCTACCGGCAGCTCAACCTGGGCACCGACCCGTCGGGCCACAACACCGTGGCGCCACCGGATCGGCCCTGGCACCTCGGCCCGATGATCCGCGCCCGGCGGGGCCGACCGGTCCGGGTGAAGTTCATCAACCAGCTTCCCAGCGGCCGGGCCGGCGAGTTGTTCCTGCCGGTCGACGAGACGGTCGAGGGAGCCGGCCTCGGGCCGCTGGACGGCCCTGCGCCGTACCCGCAGAACCGGGCGGTGCTGCACCTGGCCGGGGCGCAGACCGGGTGGACCAGCGCGGGCAACCCGGGCCACTGGGTCACCCCGGCCGGGGAGATCACCCCGTACCCGACCGGGACCGGACTCACGCCCGTGCCGGACATGCCGGCGCCCGGCGCCGGCGCCACCACGCTCTACTTCCCCAACGAGCAGAGCGGCCGGCTGCTGTGGTTCCACGACAACACCCTCGGGCTGGCCCGGCTCACCGTCTACGGTGGGCAGCTCGCGCCGTACCTGCTCACCGACCCGGTCGAGGACGAACTCGTCGCCGAGGGGGTGCTGCCGGCCGAGCAGGTGCCCCTGGTGATCGAGGACAAGACGTTCGTGCCGGACGACACCCAACTGGCCGCCGAGGACCCGACCTGGGACCGGGAGCGCTGGGGTGCCCGGGGCAGCCTGTGGTATCCCCACGTCTACCAGCCCCGGCAGAACCCGTACCGGTCCGGCGGGCGCAACCCCACCGGCCGGTGGGACTACGGTCCCTGGTCACGCCCTCCGGCGCCGGACGGCGGTCGGAACGACAGCGGCCCCACCGTGGACGGTTGGCCGATCGCCGAACGGATCGCCGGCGAGCCACCGCTGACCGGTCCCGGGCCGGTGCCGAACCCGCACCACGACCCCGTCGGCGGTGGTGCCGAACCGCCGATGCGCCCCGGGGTGCCGCACCCGTCGGCGGTGCCCGCCGCGTACGGGGACACCCCGCTGGTCAACGGTGTCGCGTACCCGTACCTGCGGGTGCGCCCCGCGGTGTACCGCCTGCGCATCCTCAACGCCTGCCTGGACCGCAGCCTCAACCTCCAGCTCTACCGGGCCTGCTCGGACGCGCCCATGTGGGCCGACGACGGCAGCCTGGCCGAAGCGGACGCCGGTGAGGTGCCGATGGTGCCCGCCGTGCGGTCGGCGGACCGACCGGCCGGTTGGCCGAGCGACGGGCGTGACGGCGGTGTGCCCGACCCGCGGGCCGCCGGCCCGGAATTCGTCCAGATCGGCAACGAGGCCGGGCTGCTGCCCGCCCCGGTGGTGCTGCCGAACCGGCCGATCGGCTACCGCTACGACCGGCTCGACCCGACCGTGCTCAACGTCGACGGGCACACACTGCTGCTCGCCCCGGGTGAGGGGGCCGACGTGCTCGTCGACTTCTCCACCGTGGAGCCGGGCAGCACGCTGATCCTCTACAACGACGCCCCGGCGCCGCTGCCCGGCTTCGACCCCCGCTACGACCAGCACACCGACGCGCCGGACCGCACGGCCGAGGGCGGTCCGCCAACCACCGAACCGGGGTACGGCCCGAACACCCGCACCCTGGTGCAGTTCCGGGTGACCGGCACGCCCGAAGGACCGTACGACCTGGACCGGCTACGGGAGCGCCTGCCCGTGGCGTACGCGACCAGTCAGCGCCCGCCGATCGTGCCGCAGCCGGCGTACGACCCGGCGTTCGGCAGCCGGACCACGGCCGAGACGGTCGTCTCGGCGCACGCCGACACGGTGACGTTCACGCCGCTGGCGGGCACCGGCCCGGTGACCCTGCCGATCGAGGTCAAGGCCGCGCAGCAGGTCTTCGAGCCCGGTCACGGCCGACTGGCCGGGCGGCTCGGGGTGGGTCATCCGCACACCGGACCGCTCGCCCCGGCGACCCTGCCGCTCGGGCCGACCGATCCGGTGACCGAGGTGCTGTTCGCGGCCGACCCGGCGACACCGGTGGGTGCGCCGACCGACGGCACGCAGCTCTGGCGGATCAGCGGCAACGTACGGCAGACCGAGCCGCTGCGCTTCGGCGGCTGCGACGTGCAGATCGTCAACCGGGTGGGCTGGGACGGCACGCAGCGGCCCCCGCACCCGGCGGAGCTGGGCTGGAAGCAGGTCGTCCGGGTCAACCCCCGAGAGGACGTGGTGGTGGCGCTCCGCCCGGTCGCCCCGGCCCTGCCGTTCAAGCTGGGCGACAGTGTGCGGCTGCTCGACCCCGGCCGTCCGGCCGGCGCGCGGACCGGGTCGACGCCGGTCAGCCCGACCGACGGGCGACCCGCCGTGGTGGTCAACCAGATGGTCAACCTGGGTTGGGAGTACCGCTGGCACAGTCAGCTCGCCGGCCACCGCGACCTGGGCATGAGCCGGCCGCTGGTGCTGCGGGTGACGCCGCGGGCGCCCACCGGGCTGACCGCGACGCCGGTGCCCGGCTCGGCCACCGCCCTGCCGGCGATCGCGCTGGCCTGGACCGGCAACGGCGGACGCCCGCCCGCGACGAGCCACCTGCTGCAACGGGCCACCGACGGGTCGTTCGGCGGCGACGTCACCACGATCACCGTCGCGGCGACGGCGACCCGCTACACCGACGCGACGGTCACCCCCGGCGTCACCTACCACTACCGGATCCGGGCGGAGAACGAGGTGAGCTATTCGTCCTGGTCGAACAGCGTCCCCGCCTCGGTGCACCTCGCCGCGCCGGGGGGCCTGATCGCGGCGATCCCACCCGCCGCGCCGCTGCGGGTGGCGTTGCGCTGGACGAACCGGTCCTTCGCCACCGGCATCGATGTCCAGCGAGCCACCAACCCGACCTTCACCAGCGGGCCGGGTACCACCGCGATCGGGGTCGGCGACAACCACCTGGACACCACGGCGGCACCGGACACCACGTACTACTACCGGGTCCGCACCACCTACCTGGGCGCCGCCTCGGCGTGGTCGACGGTGGCCGCGGCGAGCACCCCGCCCGCGCCGAGCACCCCCGCTGAGGTGAACGCCACCGCGAGCGCGCCGGGCTTGGATACCGCCACGGTGGTGCTGGTCTGGACGACGCACACCCCGGTCGGCCCGGGAGCCGGCTTCATCGTGCAGCGGGCGCTGGACCCGGCGTTCGGCCACGAGGTGGCGACCTTCACGGTGACCGGTCGCGGCTTCACCAACACGGGCCTGGCCCGGGGCGTGACCTACCACTACCGGATCCGGTCGTTCAACGTCGTGGGCAGCTCGCCGTACACCGGTCCCATCCCGGTCACGACGCCACCGTGACGGGCGCGCGCGGCGGGTGGGCGCGCGGCCTCAGCGGGTGGGCGTGCGCAGGCCGGCGCCGCCGCCGCGCAGCTCGGCCAGGGCCGACGCCACGCCGTGCAGGAGATCGGTGGCCTCGGTGAGTCGGTCCGCGGCCGGGTGGGTGGGTTCCGGACGGGCGTCCTCGGCGAGGTAGCCGGCGGCGGCCACCACCAGCCGCTCGTACGCCGCCACCCCGCCCTCCAACTGCGCGGTCAACGCGGCGTGGGCGTCGGCCAGCGGCGCCCGGGCGTCGGTCGGCGCGAGCCGCAGGGCCCGTTCGACGCTGGCCACCCGGTTGGCGAGCTCCCGCAACGACCGGTCGGCGGCGGTGGCCTCCAGCACGGCCGGTTCGGCCAGCCCGGTGAGCCGGGGCGCCATCCCGGCCAGGGTGAGCGAGGCGCGGTCCAGTCGCGCCCACTGCTGCCCGGCGGTGGTGCCCCGCAGCGCGACCCGGCTGCGCACCCGGCGTACCTCCGCCAGCACCCCCGAGCCGACCGGCAGTCGCTCGACGGCGGCCACCAGGCGGGCCCGGGACCGGGCGGCGGCCTCGGCCGGGTCCAGTGCCGGGGGCGCGGGTTGGGCGGCCAACGCCCGCAGGTCGATCCAGCGCCAGGCGGCCAACGCCACCGCGCTGCCCGCGGCGCCGGCCCAGGCCGCGTCCGGCAGACCGAGGCCGGCGTACGGGGTCAGCACCGCCGCGGCGCCGCCGAGCCCACCGGCCAGTACGCTCCAACGCCGGGCGGACCGGCGCAGCCGACCCAGTTGACGGAAGTAGCGCGTCCGCTCGTCTGCCACCGAAAAGACCCCCTCGGACCGGTCGTTCAGCCGGCGGCGGTCGGGTCGCCGGTGCCCCGCTCACGGGCCATGCTGGCGCGCAGCTCGTCCAGCCTCGCGGCGGCGGACGGGTCGCCGGCGGGGCCCGCCTGCTCGGCCTGCGGGACCGCCTGGCGCTGCCCCGTGCCGCCGAGCTGCTCCCCCGCCATGCTGGAACGGATCTGCTCCAGACGGGCCGAGCCCGCCGAGTCGATCGTCGCCTTCTGGATCTCCAGCATCCGACCTTCGACGGAGTTGCCGGCCAGCTCGGCGCGGCCCATCGCGTTGGCGTACCGCCGCTCGATACGGTCCCGTACCTCGTCCAGGGACGGAGTGGTGCCGGGCGCGGTCAGCGTCGACATCGACTCCAACGAGCGGGCCACGGTCTCCTGCATCTTGGCCTGCTCCAGCTGGCTGAGCAGCTTGGTGCGCTCGGCGAGCTTCTGCTGGAGGATCATCGAGTTGTTCTCGACGGCGCGGCGGGCCTGCGCGGCCGCGCCGAGCGCCTGGTCGTGCAGGGTCTTCAGGTCCTCGGTGGCCTGCTCGGCGGAGACCAGCTGGGTGGCCAGGGCCTGCGCGGACTGCTCGAACCGCGCCGCCTCGGCCTCGTCGCCCTTGGCACGGGCCTGGTCGGAGAGCACCAGGGCCTGCCGGGCGTTGCCCTGGAGCCGCTCGACCTCGGACATCTGCCGGGACAGCTTCATCTCCAGCTGACGCTGGTTGCCGATGACGGCGGCCGCCTGCTGGACCAGCGCCTGGTGCTGCCGCTGGGCATCCTCGATGGCCTGCTGGATCTGCACCTTGGGGTCGGCGTGCTCGTCGATCTTCGCGCCGAACAGCGCCATCAGGTAGTTCCAGCCCTTGACGAACGGGTTCGCCATCTCCGCGGTATCCCCTCAGTAGCGTCGCTGCACCGCGGTCGGGCCGGATTGCGCCGACCGACCGCGACCCGGCCGGTCTCCATCGTCCCAGCAGAACGCCAGCGCGGCATCCGTACCGGGCGCACGACGGGAACCGTCGGCTCCTGCGGGCAACCCTACGCGGCCGGGGCCACCTCGCCCATGGGCAACGGAAGCGCGGGGCTCAGGCGGCGCAGACCACGTCCCGGTCACGCTCGGTGGGCCGGACCCGCGTGCTGCGCAGCGTCGCCCGCAGCGGGGAGTCCTGCCGGACCGACACGGCGACCTTGCCGTCGGACGTGACCTGGCGGACGCCCCGGTTGGCGGCCTTGCGCACGGCGGCCGGCGCGACGGGCGCGGCCTCGGCCGGCTCGTCCTGCATGCCGACGAGCACCCCGGCGGGCATCTGCTCGGCGAGCGCCACGGTGTCGCTCACCTCGCGCAGAAGCTCGGAGAGGCGAGCGCCGAGCGCGTCACAGATCGCGGCCAGCAACTCGCTGGACGGCTCCTTGTGCCCTCGCTCGATCTCGGAGAGGTAACCGAGGCTGACATTGGCGGCGGTGGACACCTCACGCAGTGTGCGCTGCTGTCCCTGCCGGCGCGCCCGCAGTGCGTCACCGATCACCCGGCGTAGCAGGACCATCGCACCTCCCCCTGAGGGATACCTCACGCCCGGCGTCAGGCAGCCGGCCGCGGCGGACCGCGCCGACTCCGAGCGTCGGAGCCTTCCCGCAACCGTACCCGCTGCGCGCCCCGGCGACATCCCACCCCGCCCGTCGGATCCTGGCGGGACGACTCACCGACGCCCCGCGCCGGCCGTCCCCAGGCCGTCCAGGGCGTCGTCACCGACCGCTTCCGCGCCGTCCCCGGCGGCACCGCCGGTGCTGTCCGCGCCGGCAGACGCGCTCGCGTCCGCCGGCTCCGGGCTGTTGAGAGCGGCCTCGTCGGCGGCGTGGATGCGTTCGGCGAGCAGCCGCAGCGCCTCGATCACGGCGGCCGAGCGTACGTGGTCCCGCCCGCCGTCGAGGTCGAGTTCGCGGACCTCGACGCCATCCGGGCCGGCGACGGCGACGTAGACCAGGCCGACGGGTTTGCCGTCCTGCGGCTCCGGGCCGGCGACGCCGGTGGTGGCGAGCCCCCAGTCCGCCCCGCAGCGCCGCCGACCGCCCTCGGCGAGCGCCGCCGCCACGTCGGGGTCGACCGGTCCGCGCTCGCTGAGCAGATCGGCCGGTACGCCGGCCAACGTGGCCTTCAGCTCGGTGGCGTAGACGACCAGTCCGCCCCGGTAGATCCCGCTGACCCCGGCGATCTCCACGATCGACGCGGCCAGCAGCCCGCCGGTGAGCGATTCGACGGTGGCGAGGGTCTCGTGCCGCTGCGACAGGCTGTGCACGACACCCGCCGCCGCGCTACCCGTCGCGTTCTCTTCCCGCTGCATGATCCCGTCCTTCCCCACCCGCCACCCCCCAACCCTCCCGCCCAACCCCGCCCAACCCTCCCGCCCGAGCCCTGTCGATCATGAAGTTATCGCCCCGACACGCCGGCCCGAGAGGCAACAACTTCATGATCACCGCATGCCTGCGGGCGGGCGGGCAGGCGGGGTGGGGCGGGTCAGGGGCGGGGGCGGCGGAGGCGGAGGGCCTGGAGGATGTAGTCGAAGCCTGTCGCCACCGTGACCAGAACGGCGGCGCCCATGATCCAGGGGCCGACGGCGGCGAGGGCGGCCGGCATCGGCCAGAGGTACCAGGCGATGGCCAGGATCTGGAGCGCGGTCTTGATCTTGCCGCCCCGGCTGGCGGCGATCACACCGTGCCGGATCACCCAGAACCGCAGCCCGGTGATGCCCACCTCACGGACGAGGATCAGCGTCGTCACCCACCAGGGCAGCCGGTCGTACCAGGAGAGCAGCACCAACGCCGCGCCGGTGAGCGCCTTGTCGGCGATCGGGTCGGCCACCTTGCCGACCGAGGTGACCAGTCCGAACCGGCGGGCGATCCAGCCGTCCACCAGATCGGTGGCCGAGGCCACCGCGAAGATCAGGCAGGCCGCCATCCGCCAGCCGGCGTGACTCATCCCGGACACGATCACCGAGGCGGCGAAGACCGGCACCAGCACCAGCCGCAACGCGGTCAGGGCGTTGGCCGCGTTGAGCACGGGTACCCGCGCGACCACCCGGGCCGGCGTCGACTCCGTCGCTCCGGTCACCGTCTCGCTCCGCCCGCGCCGCCGTGGCGTTCCCGGCACCGCACCACCTGGCTCCCCCGCTCCGTCCGGGCCCGCCGTCACCGTGCCGCGCCGGGCGCCGCCGAGATCATCTCATCCGGCACCGCGAGCAGATCCACCCCTTCGGTGCCGGTCACCGTGGCCCGCACCAGGTCACCCGGGCGCAGGGCGGCCAGGTCGACCCCGCCGTCGGCCGGCGCGACAAGCGTCGTCGATCCGTCCACCTCCGGCGCCTGGTGCGCGGCGCGGCCCTCCACCACACCGTCCACGATCGCGTCGACGAGCACCTCGACGGTCGAGCCGAGCCGATCCTCGGCCCGCTGGGAGCAGAGCTCGTCGGCGAGCGCGCTCAGCCGGTCGTACCGCCGCTTGATGGTGGCGGCGGACACCTTGCCGGGCAGGCCGGCCGCCTCGGTGCCGTCCTCGTCGCTGTAGTCGAACATGCCGATCGCGTCCAGCCGGGCCTCGGTCAGGAACCGGGTCAGCTCGTCGACGTCGGCGCGGGTCTCGCCGGGGAAGCCGACGATGAAGTTGCTCCGCGCGCCCGCCTCCGGGGCCAGCGAACGGGCACTAGCCAGCAACTCCAGGAACCGGTCGGTGGAGCCGAAACGCCGCATCCGGCGCAGCACGGGCTCACTCGAGTGCTGGAACGACAGGTCGAAGTACGGGGCCACCCCGGGCGTACCGGCGATCGCCTCGACCAGCCCGGGCCGCGTCTCGGCGGGCTGGAGGTAGCTCACCCGCACCCGGACGATGCCGGACACCGCGGCGAGCTGCGGCAACAGCTTCTCCAGCGCCCGCGGGTCGCCCAGGTCCTTGCCGTACGAGGTGGAGTTCTCGCTGACCAGCACCAGCTCCCGTACGCCGGTCTTGGCCAGCCACTCCGCCTCGGCGAGCAGCTCGTCCGGCGTACGGGAGACGAACGCCCCACGGAACGCCGGGATGGCACAGAACGCGCAGCGCCGGTCACAGCCGCTGGCGAGCTTCAAGGACGCGACCGGGCCGGTGTCCAGTCGACGGCGCAGCACCTGACGCAGGTGCGCCGGGGTGTGCTCGTCGGTGTCGACGGCGGCGCGCGCCACGGTGCCGTGCCCGGGCAGGGACACGCCGCTGTCGCGGCGCTTCACCGGCGTCAGCGGCAGCAGCTCGCGGCGGTCCCGCGGGGTGTGCGCGGTCACCTGCTCACCGGCGACCACGGCGTTGAGCCGGGCGGCGATGTCCGGGTAGTCGTCGAAGCTCAGCACCGCCTGCGCCTCGGGCAGACTGTCGGCCAGCTCCTTGCCGTACCGCTCGGCCATGCAGCCGGCGGCCACCACCTTGGCGCCCGTACCGGCGGCGGCGAGCAGCGTCTGGATCGAATCCTGCTTGGCCTTCTCCACGAAGCCGCAGGTGTTAACGACCACCACGTCGGCGCCCTCGCCGTCGGTGCTCACCTGCCAGCCGTCGGCGTGCAGCCGGGCGGCCAGCTCCTCCGAGTCGACCTCGTTGCGGGCGCAGCCCAGGGTGAGCAGGGCGACGCGACGGCCCTCGGCGTTGTCGGAAGCGGAAGGAGAGGTGGCAGACACCATCCGAGGGTACCGGGCCGCTCGCGGTAGCCCACGCACGCGGGCACGCTGGCCGGCGGGATCACCGCGCGTGCCGGCGTCGGTCACCGGGTCACGGCGGTCGCGCGGGTCAGCGCGTCGAGCAGGAAGACCTCGGTGCCGGCCAGTCCGGTGCAGCAGAAGACGGAGACCTGGTCCGCCGTGGTCCGGCCGGGAACCGCACCCGCCAGGACGCCGCCCAGGTCCCGCAACCGTCCGGCGTACGGGGGCAGGGCGGCGAGCATCGGCGGCTGGTAGTCCGCCGCCTGGGCCGGCGAATCGGTGACCAGCAGATCGGCGACGTCGAGCAGATCGGTGCCGAACTCGCTGCGGTCCTGCTGCTTGAAGCCGACCGTGTTGACGTGCGTGCCGGGGCTCATGTCGGCGGCGCGCAGCACCGGCGTGCGGCTCGTGGTGGCGAGCACCACGATGTCCCGGCCGGTGACGGCCGCGCCGGGGTCGGCGACCGCGCGCGCCGGCACGCCCAGTTCGGCGCGTACCCGGGCGGCGAAGGAGTCCCGGCGTGCCGCCGAGCGGCTGTGCACCACCACCTCGCGCAGCGGGCGCACGGCTGCCGCGGCCCACACCTGGGTCCACGCCTGCCGCCCGGAGCCGATCACGCCGAGGGTGGTCGCGTCCGGCCGGGCCAGCGCGTCCACCGCGACCCCGCCCAGCCCACCGGTACGACGGGAGCCCAGCTCCTCGCCGACGGCGACGGCCCGGACCGCTCCGGTATCGGCGTCGTGCAGCACGACCAGCTGCTCGCCCCGGGGGTGGCCGAACGTGTCGTACGAGCGGTAGCCGTACCACTGGCCGACCAGGTGCCCGGCGGTGAGCACCATCCGCCCGCCGCCGAGCGGGGCGGCGGCCCGGGGTGGCGCGACCAGGCGCCCCTCGTACGCGGCCACCAGGGCGGCCCGCATGGCGTCGACGGTGGTGGCGGCGTCCAGGGCGGCGGCGACCTCGGGGTCGGCGTAGAGCAGGGCCATGTCCGCCATAGTGCAAGTTGAAGCGAAGTAGAGGTCAACTCGTGGTGGTGTGAGTCACCGCCCGGTGCCGCCGGGCGGTGCTAGCGTCGGCCGTGGTGGCCCCGTACGCGGTGGTCACTCCGGACGAGCGGTGGGCGTACCCGGTCAGGCCAAGACGCCCCGGCAGACTGATCCGACTCGTCCTCCTGAGGTGAATGATGGCCTGGCTCGTACTCGTGATCTCCGGACTGCTGGAGACGGCCTGGGCCATCGCCCTGGACCGCAGCGCCGGCTTCACCCGGCTGCTCCCGTCGGTGGTGTTCGTGGTGGCCCTGGCGCTGAGCATGGGGGGCCTGGCGTACGCGTTGCGCGACATCCCGGTCGGCACCGGGTACGCGGTCTGGGTCGGTATCGGCGCGGTGGGCACGGCGGTGGTCGGAATGGTGGCGCTCGGCGATTCGGTGAGCCTGCCCCGGATCTTCTGCCTGCTGCTGGTGGTCGCCGGCGTGGTCGGCCTGAAGATCTTCCATTGACGACCAGGCGTGGCGAGCGCCCACAGTGGGTAGTGATCGATTCGTCACGACAGGCTCTCACCAGGAGGAAGACATGGCCGACATCCCCACCACCGCCCGCCCGCGCAGCAACGCCGCCCGCATCCTCACCATCGTGGGTTTCGTCTTCGCGGTGCTGGCCCTGCTGCTCAACCCGATCATCTTCGGTGTGCTCGGCATCATCGCCGGCATCGTCGGCGCGGTCCTGGGCGACAAGCCGCTGGGCTGGTACGCCGCCGCGGCCAGCGGGGTGGCCGCGATCATCGGCCTGGTGGTCGTCGCGGCTCTGATCAACAACTGACCACCCCGACGTCACGGGCCCGCCGGATACCGGCGGGCCCGTCGTGTGTCCGGGGTCGGGTGTGGTCAGTCCACGTCGCCGCGCAGGCCGACCAGGACCTCCTCCAGCTCGTCCGGCTTGACCAGCACGTCGCGCGCCTTCGAACCCTCGGACGGCCCGACCACCCCCCGGGTCTCCATCAGGTCCATGAGGCGGCCCGCCTTGGCGAAACCGACCCGCAGCTTGCGCTGGAGCATCGAGGTGGAGCCGAACTGTGAGGTGACCACCAGCTCCACGGCCTGCACCAGCAGGTCGAGGTCGTCGCCGATGTCCTCGTCGATCTTCTTCTTGGTGTCCTGGGCGGGGGTCAGCACGTCCGGGCGGAACTCCGGCTCACGCTGGTCCTTGCAGAACTTCACCACGTCGCTGATCTCGCGCTCGGTGACCCACGCGCCCTGGATGCGGACCGGCTTCGACGCGCCCATCGGCAGGAAGAGCCCGTCACCCCGGCCGAGCAGCTTTTCCGCGCCCGGCTGGTCGAGGATGACCCGCGAGTCCGCGAGAGACGAGGTGGCGAACGCCAACCGGGACGGCACGTTCGCCTTGATCAGACCGGTCACCACGTCGACCGAGGGCCGCTGGGTGGCCAGGACCAGGTGGATACCGGCGGCCCGGGCCAACTGCGTGATCCGGACGACCGAGTCCTCCACGTCACGCGGCGCGACCATCATCAGGTCGGCCAGCTCGTCCACGATCACCAGCAGGTACGGGTACGGGCGCATCTCCCGCTCGCTGCCCGGCGGGGCCTTGATCTCGCCGTTGCGGACCTTGCGGTTGAAGTCGTCGATGTGCCGGACCCCGTTGGCCGCGAGGTCGTCGTAGCGCATGTCCATCTCGCGCACGACCCAGTCCAGCGAGTCCGCCGCCTTCTTGGCGTTGGTGACGATGGGCGTGACCAGGTGCGGGATTCCCTCGTAGCCGGTCATCTCGACCCGCTTCGGGTCGATCAGCAGCAACCGCACCTCGTCCGGCGTCGCCCGGGTCAGGATCGACACCAGCAGGGAGTTCAGGCAGGACGACTTGCCCGCGCCGGTGGCGCCGGCGATGAGGATGTGCGGCATCTTGGCGAGGTTGGCCACCACGTAGCCGCCCTCGATGTCCTTGCCGAGCGCCACCACCATCGGATGGTGGTCGCTCGTCGCCGCCCGCGAGCGCAGCACGTCGCCGAGCGACACGTTCTCCGGGTCGGTGTTCGGGATCTCCACGCCGACCGCGCTCTTGCCCGGGATCGGGCTGAGGATCCGTACGTCCGGCGACTTCACGGCGTAGGCGATGTTGCGCGAGAGCTGGGTGATCCGCTCGACCTTGACGCCGTGCCCCAACTCCACCTCGTAGCGGGTGACCGTCGGGCCCCGGGTGAAGCCGGTGACGGCGGCGTCCACGTCGAACTGGTCGAAGACGCCGGTCAGCGCGGCGATCACCTCGTCGTTGGCCTTGCTGCGGGTCTTGGGCGCGGCCCCGCTGCTGAGCATGTTGGCCGGCGGCAGGGTGTAGTCGCCGGCCAACCCGGTCAACGCGAGCTGCTCGGCACGGGTGGGCGCGGGCGAGTGCTCGGGCGGCTCGGCCGGCTTGCGGCTGGCCGGCACCTTCGCCGGTGCCTTGCGCGGCAGGACCATGGTCTCCTGGAGGTCCGCGCCGTCCAGGTCCTCGAAGTCGTCCGGGTCGATCGGTGGCGGCATCCGCTTCGCCGGCCGCTTGCGCGCCGGCCGCGCGGCCGGCTCGTCGTCCTCCTCGGCGGCCTCCGGAGGCGCGACCAACCCACCGGCGAGCAGGCCCAGCCGCTCCGGGATCTTGTTGATCGGCGTCGCCGTGACCACGAGCAGGCCGAAGAGCAGGAGCAGGACCAGCAGGGGTACGGCCACCCAGGCGGTGACCGCCCGTTCCAGCAGCCCGCCCACACCGGCGCCGACCAGGCCACCGGCGAAGTCACGCTCCACGGTGTCCACCGGGTCCTGACCGATCTGGAGCAGCGCGGCGGTCGACACCAGCAGCGAGCCCCAGCCGATCAGCCCTCGGCCCCGGTGCTCCGGGTCGGCGGGCTGACGCATGAGCCGCCACGCCCCGATCATCAGCAGCACCGGCACCACCACGGAGATCGCGCCGAGGAACAACCGGACCGTGTCGGCCAGGCGGGCGCCCACCGGGCCGGCGCCGGAGAACCACAGCGCCACGGCGCTGAGCAGGGCCAGCCCGAACAGCAGCAGCCCGGCCCCGTCGCGGCGGTGCTCCGGGTCCAGGTCGCGGGCGGAGGCGGCCTGCCGGCCGGCGGCCCGCACGGCCCACCCCATCCCGTGCGCCAGCCCCATCCACAGTGCACCGACGGCGCGGCCGACGTAGACGGCGGGGCCCGGACGGGCGGGTGTGGTGCGTCGCCGTACCGGCGCCCGGGTCTTCTTCGCCGGTTGACGGGCACGGCTGTTGGTGCCACCGCGCGGCGACGCGCCGCGTCGCCGGCTCGCCTGAGAGGTACGGCCCGCCATAGAGTCACGGTAACGGTGGGGCCGGGCAGATCGCCGCTTTTCCGGGTCGTGTCCGCGCGTCGCAGCACGGACCCCGCCGCCGGTCGTGATATCCGCCTCAGAAGGGATGCCCGATGGCGTCGCCGGGAATCGAGGACGATCCGCTGGCCGGGCACCCCAATGCGGTACGCCCGCTGACCGGCGAGCTGATCGCCGCGGTGCTCGCCGCGCGTGGCCGCCCGGTCGGCCGTGCCCCCGACGGCGACCTCGTGGGACGCTTCGACGACAACCTGATCTGGTTCCTGCGCCTCGGCGTCGATGGCGAGATGCTCCAGGTCCGCACGATGGTCGCGCCGACCTTCGGGATCGAGCGGGTGCCCGACCTGTACGCCTTCTGCAACTCGTGGAACCACGACCGGCTCTGGCCCAAGGCGTTCGTGCACGTCGACGACGCCGGGCGGGCCCGGATCCACGGTGAGGTGATCACCGACCTGGAACGCGGCGTCACGCCCCACCAACTCGACCGACTGCTCGACTGCGGCATCACGACCGGCTGCCAGCTCGCCGTCGCCGTCGGTCGCCTGCCCGGCGCGGTGTCGGCGTGACCGGCCGGGAGGAGACCACGGGCAGCCGCACCGACCGGGCGCACGCGCCCGCCGGCGGGAACGACGGCCGGAGTGTCGGGCAGCGCGTCCCGGCGTTGGTGTCCGCGCTCGCCGACGCCCGGGACCTGCCCGACGGGTCCGGCCGGCTGGCCGCGCTGGAACGGGTCGCCGAGCGCGCCGACGCCGCCGCGGACGTCCGGTCCGCACTGGACGCGAGGTTCGCGCTCATCGAGGCGTACCTGCTGAACGGCGAGCGGTGGCGGCTCGTCGAGCCGGTACGACGCTGCCGGGCCGCCGCCGAGACGTGGCCCACGCTGCTCGGCGACGCCGAGAGGGTGCTGTTGACGCGCTACCAGCGATACGCGGTGGAGGCGCTGCTCGGCACCCCACGCGTGGGGCTGGACCAGACCCGTCTGCTCCTTGCCGACCTGGCCGAGCGGGTGGGGACGGACGGGCTCGACGCGCCGACCGTCGCCGAACTGCGCTGCCGGATCGCCGACCACCTGGGCGACGAGCCCACCGCCCGGCACTTCTACCGGCAGTGGGCGGGTACGCGTGGCGGTCCGGCCGGTGGGTGTCCCGGCTGCGCCCCCGCCCGCCGCGCGGAACTGCTGGCCGGCTGGGGTGAGTGGCAGGCGGCCCGCGCCGAGCTGGAGGCGTCCGACACCGACGCGCCGACCTGCACCGACCAGCCCGAGCGGGCCCTGGTCGCCGGACTGCTGCCACGGTTACGGCTCGGCGCGGCCGAGGAGGCGGCGGCGGCGCACGTGCGGGCGTACCGGCGGCACCGAAGCGAGCGTGCCGCGTTCGCTCATCTCGCCACCCACCTGCGGTTCTGCGCGCTCGGCGGGCATCTGGACCGCGGGTTGGCCATCCTGGCCGAGCAGCTGCCCCGACTGGACCGACCGACCGACGACCTCGCCGCCATGGAGTTCGCCGCCGCCGGAGCGCTGGTCTGCGGGCTGGCCGACGAGGCGGGGCTGGGCGACCGGCGGGTGCGCCGCCCGGCGTACGGCGAGCGTCCGGCCACCGAGCTGGACACCTCGACCCTCGGCGCGCTGCTGCTCGGCCTCGCCACCGACCTGGCGGGCAGCTTCGACGCCCGCAACGGCACCGGTCACCAGTCCGGAAGGATCGCGGCCTGGTTGGCCGACCGTCCCACCGCGACGACCGTGCCGCTGCCCGGTGGCGGCGACGTCGCCGACGAGGAGGACGACGCCGATCCCGGGGTGGACCGCGAGTCCGAGCGGGAGCTGATGGCGCTCACCGCCGACCTCATCACCGCGACGCTGGACCGGCGCGGCGACCGGTACCTGGTCGACGACGACGGCACGGTGGTCGGCCGGTGGGGCGCTGCGGTGATCCAGTTCCGGCGGGCCGGCGAGCGCGGCGAGGTGCTGCACACCCGGGCGATGGCCGACCGACGGCTACCGGCCGAGCGGCGGTCCGAGGCGTACGCCTTCTGCAACGCGTGGAACCACGACCGGCTGCTGCCCAAGGCGTACGCGCACGACCTCGACACCGAGATCGTGCTCGCCGGGGACGTGGCCACCGACCTCGCGCACGGGATCGCGCCGGAGCAGCTGCGGGTGCTGGTGGATGCCGCCATCGCCACCGGCGTCGCGTACGCGGAGGCCGTGGCAGCCCTGCCCTGACGGACGGCGACGCCGGTCCATCCTCGCGGGATGGACCGGCGTCAGAGCGCCCTGCTCAGACCTCGACGACGGTGGGCACGATCATGGGCCGCCGCCGGTACGCGTCGTTGACCCACCGCCCCACGGTCCGCCGAACGATCTGCTGGAGCTGGTGCGGGTCGGTGATGCCGTCCGAGGCGGCGCGGTTGAGCGCTTCGGTGACCAGGGGGATCACCGGGTTGAACGCCTCCGGGTCCTCGGAGAAGCCCTTCGCCGACAGCGTCGGACCGGCGACCACCTTGCCGGTGACCGAGTCGACGACGACGGTCGTGGCGATGAACCCGCCGTCACCGAGGATGCGCCGTTCGGTGAGCAGCGACTCGCTGACATCACCGACGGCGAGGCCGTCGACGTAGACGTACCGGCTCTTGACGTGGCCCACCAGGCTGGCGCGGCCCTCGACCAGGTCGACCACGTCGCCGTCCTCGCAGATCACCACCCGGTCGGGGGCGACACCGGACTCGACGCCGAGCCGGGCGTGTGCGCGCAGGTGACGCCACTCGCCGTGCACGGGCATCAGGTTGCTGGGTCGGACCACGTTGAGCAGGTAGAGCAGTTCACCGGCGGGCGCGTGACCGGAGACGTGCACCTTCGCGACGTCCTTGTGCACGACCACCGCGCCGGCGCGGGCGAGCCGGTTGATGACCCGGTAGACCGAGGTCTCGTTGCCCGGCACCAGCGACGAGGCCAGCACGACGGTGTCGCCGGGCGCGATCGTGATGTGCCGGTGGTCGCCGCTGGCCATCCGGCCGAGCGCGCTCATCGGCTCGCCCTGCGACCCGGTGGACATCAGCACGATCTGGTCCGGAGGCAGCGTCGTCGCCTCCTCGATCCCGATGACCAGGCCGGCCGGGATGTTGAGCAGGCCCAGGTCCCGGGCGATGCCCATGTTGCGGACCATGGACCGGCCGATCAGGGCGACCTTGCGACCATGCTCGGCGGCGGAGTCGAAGACCTGCTGCACCCGGTGCACGTGCGAGGCGAACGAGGCCACGATGATCCGGCCCTTGGCCTTCGCGAAGATCGAGTCGAGCACCGGCCCGATCTCCCGCTCCGGGGTGACGAAGCCGGGGATCTCCGCGTTTGTGGAGTCGGAGAGCAGCAGGTCCACGCCCTCGGCGCCGAGCCGCGCGAAGCCGGCCAGGTCGGTGATCCGGCCGTCCAGCGGGAGCTGGTCCATCTTGAAGTCGCCGGTGTGCAGCACCAGACCGGCCGGCGTGCGGATGGCCACCGCGAGCGCGTCCGGGATGGAGTGGTTGACCGCGAAGAATTCGCACTCGAACGGCCCGAGCCGCTCCCGGCCGCCCTCGCGCACGGTCAACGTGTACGGCTGGATCCGCCGCTCGGCCAGCTTCGCCTCGACCAGCGCGAGGGTGAACTGCGAGCCGACCAGCGGGATGTCGGGCTTGTGGGCCAGCAGGTACGGCACCGCGCCGATGTGGTCCTCGTGCCCGTGGGTGAGCACGATCGCCTGGACGTCGGCCAGCCGGTCCAGGATCGGGCCGAAGTCGGGCAGGATCAGGTCCACGCCCGGCTGCTCGACGTCGGGGAAGAGCACCCCGCAGTCGACGATCAGCAACTTGCCGTCGTACTCGAAGACGGTCATGTTCCGACCGATGGCGCCGAGCCCGCCGAGCGGGATGATCCGCAGGCCACCTTCCGGCAGCGGCGGGGGTAGTTCCGCCTCGATGTGCGCCTCGGTCACGCGTCCACCTCATTCTGCGACGCCGTCACCCGGCGCCCGTCGTGTCGTTCGATCATTCGGGTAGCTCCAGGCCCGCTGCCGCGAAGTCCGCGCGCAGCTGGGCGATCTCGTCGTTGGTGGCATCCACGAGCGGGGGTCGCACCGGACCGGCCGGCAGGCCCAGCGATGCCAGGCCGGCCTTCACCAGGATGGTGCCCTGCGTGCGGAAGATGCCCGTGAACAGCGGCAGCAGCCGCCGGTGCAGGGTCAACGCGGTGGGCATGTCCCCCGCGTCGTACGCCTCGATCATCTGTGCGGTCAGCGCCCCGGTGAAGTGCGTGGAGGTGCCGACCACGCCCACGCATCCGACGGCCAGCGCCGGCAGGGTGAGCGCGTCCTCGCCGCTGTAGTAGGCGAGGCCGGTCCGGCTGGTCACCCAGCTGGTGGCGATCAAGTCGCCCTTGGCGTCCTTGACCGCGACGATGCGGCCGTGGTCGGCGAGCCGGACCAGGGTCTCGGTGTCGATCGGCACGCCGGAGCGGTGCGGGATGTCGTACAGCATCACCGGCAGTCCGCTGGCGTCGGCGACGGCGGTGAAATGCCGCAGCAGTCCGCTCTGCGGCGGCTTGTTGTAGTACGGCGTGACCACCAGCAGGCCGTGCGCCCCGGCCTTCTCGGCGGAGGCGGCCAGCTCGATGGTGTGCCGGGTGTCGTTGGTGCCGACACCGGCCACGACCCGGGCACGGTCACCGACGGCCTCGACCACGGCGCGGATCAGGCGTTCCTTCTCCGCGTCGGTGGTGGTCGGCGACTCGCCGGTGGTGCCGTTGACCACCAGCGCGTCGTTGCCCTGTTCGTCGACCAGGTGGCTCGCCAGTCGGGCGGCGCCGTCGAGGTCGAGTGAGCCGTCGGCGGTGAACGGGCTCACCATGGCCGTCAGCACCCGCCCGAAGGGGCGGGACACCGGTCGGGCTGCGGCGTCGGGGTGGTCCTGCGTCATACCCTCCAACCTAGCGGACGACCAGCCGGAGCCCGCCGGGGAAGGGCTCAGGACGCCTCGTGCGGGCTGACCGCCACCTCGGTGCCGTCCGGCAGGGTGGAGATCACGAAATCGGCGAAGACGTTCGGGGCGACCCCCTGGAGCTGCCGCAGGCACTCCACGGCCAGCTCGCGGATCTCCACGTCGGCGTGCTCGGTGGCCCGCATCGCGATGAAGTGCCGCCAGGCCCGGTAGTTGCCGGTGACCACGATCCGGGTCTCGGTGGCGTTCGGCAGCACCGCCCGGGCCGCCTGCCGCGCCTGCTTGCGGCGCAGCGTCGGGTTCGGCTCGTCGGAGAAGCGCTGCTCCAGACCCTCCAACAGCTCCGTGTACGCCCGCACGCTCGCCTCGGCGGCCTCGACGAACTTCTTGTGCAGCTCGGGGTCGTCGGCGATGACCGCCGGCTCGACCATGGCCGCGTCCCGCTCCGGGACGTACCGCTGCGAGAGCTGGGAGTACGAGAAGTGCCGGTGCCGGATCAGCTCGTGGGTGAAGGAGCGGGACACCCCGGTGAAGTAGAAGGTGACCGAGCCGTGCTCCAGCACGCTCAGGTGACCCACCTCGAGGATGTGCGCGAGGTAGCCGGCGTTGGTGGCCGTGGCCGGGTTCGGCTTCTTCCACGACTGGTAGCAGGCCCGTCCAGCGAACTCGGCGAGCGCCTGGCCGCCCTCGGCGTCGGTCGACCACGGCACGTCGTCCGGGGCCGCGAACTGGGTCCACGCGATCAACTTGACCTGGGGCTGCACCATCTCCGGCATGCCTGGGACTGTAGTGGCGCGCCGCCTTCCGGCCCAACTCAGGCGCGCCCCGTGCAATATCGATCACTCGCTCCGCGGCGACAGCGCCAGAGCCGGCTCGGCGCCGCGCCGCCCCGCCACGTCAGAGATCGGTCGGCCCCACCACTGGGCCCCGGCGGTCGGGGTGCATACCTGGGCTCGGGTCCTTTGGAGCTGAATCGCCTGTGACATCGGCTGGCAGCACCATCAGCCGGCAGCCCGAAGATCAGGTGATGTCGTGAACGATTCAGCTCCAAAGCGTCCGCGCACACCACAGGCCAGCCCAGCGACGGGTCGACGGCCGGAGCGAACGGCCGGGCGATTGCGAGTTGGCAGGTGCCGTGTGCTCAGACGTAGAGCGAGGTGAAGGGCGCCCAGGGCAGGTTGCGCACCACCGTGAACGCCAGCCACGCGGCCATGAAGCCGCCGATGACCTTGGGGCTGATCCGCAACTCGGGCAGCCGCCAGCCGAACGCCTGGTTGCCCGCCCAGGCCACGAAGAGGTACGCCAGGAAGGGCAGCGAGAAGACGAACAGGAAGTGGTGTCGGGCGGCGGCCGGCAGGTCGGCGTGCAGCACGTACCAGAGGGCGCGGGTGCCACCGCAGCCCGGGCAGTCGAACCCGGTCAGCAGCTTCATGATGCAGGTGGGCGCGGCGTCCGGGTCGGCGTAGGTCGGGTTGCTCATCAGCGCGTACGCCATGCCGAGCCCGACGCAGCCGACCGCGGCCAGTGGCACGGCCCAACGCGGCGAACGCTCGTGGACGCGCAGGACGAGCCGGGTGAGCCGGTCGGGCTCGGGCGCCGGGTAGTGGTAACCGGCGGTGGGCGGCGACTGGTCGACCGGTCCGAGAGCGCTCGTCACGCGTTCACGGTACACCCGACACGCTCGCCAGGGCGGCCGTGAGCGGACCGGCCAGGTCTCCGGCGGCGGGTGGCGCGACCGCGTCCAGCCCGAGCCAGCCGGCCAGCCGGTACAGCTCGGCGGCGAGCGCCACGGCGGTCTCCCCCGCGTCGGCGCCGGGTTCGAGCCAGGCGGCCGGCACCAGCAGCACCCCGGCCTTGCGGTCGGCCTTCAGGTCGACCCGGGCGGTGAACCGGTCGCCCTGGAGGAACGGCAGCACGTAGTAGCCGTAGACCCGCTGCGGCGCCGGGACGTAGATCTCGATCCGGTAGGTGAAGTCGAACAGCCGCTCGGTGCGGGCACGTTCCCAGATCAACGGGTCGAACGGGCTGACCAGTGTGTTGCCCCGTACCCAGCGGGGCAGCCGCGCCGACACGTGCAGCCAGGCCGGCTGCCGCCAGCCCGCCACGGTGACCGGCACCAGCTCACCGGCCTCGGCCAGCTCGGCGACCGCCTGGCGGGCGCCGGCGACCGGCAGCCGGAAGTAGTCGCGCAACTCCGGCTCGGCGGCCACCCCGAGCGACCGCGCGGCCAGGGACACCAGACCGCGGTACGCCTCGGCGTCGGTCGGCGTGGGCGCGGCCAGCGCGGACGCCGGCAGCACCCGCTCGGGCAGGTCGTAGCGGCGGGCGAAGGAGGTGCTGCGCTCGGCGGCGGTCACCTCGCCGGCCCAGAACAGGAACTCCAGCGCCTGCTTGACGGCCGACCAGTTCCACCCCCAGTTGCCGGTCTGCCGGGGCGCGTCGTGCTCGATCTCGGCGGCGGTCAACGGCCCCCGGGCGGCCACCTCGTCGCGCACCCAGGCGACCAGGTCGGGCTGCTCCTGGGCGATGCGCCGCATGCCGCCCCAGGCTTCGCTGCGGGCCCGGCCCATGCGCCAGCGCAGCAGCGGGTGCAGCCCGACCGGCACCAGGGACGCCTCGTGGCCCCAGTACTCGAACAGCTCGCGCGGACGGCGGTAGGCGGCAGTGTCCAGCAGGGTCGTCGGGTACGGACCGAGCCGGCTGTAGAGCGGCAGGTAGTGCGCCCGTTGCAGCACGTTGACCGAGTCCATCTGGATCAGGGCGACCCGGTCGAGGACCCGGCGCAGGTGCCGACGGGTGGGTACGCCCGTCGGCGGCGGGTCGGCGAAGCCCTGGGCGGCGAGCGCCACCCGCCGGGCCTGGGCGAGCGAGAGTGATTCCGGTGCGGCCATCGTCGGCGACGATAAATCATCGGTACGACGCCGGTGCGGGAAGCTGGACTCCGACCGTCATGGGGGCATAGAACGGTGCAATGCTGACCATCCGCCGGGAGGAGCCGGACGACGCCGAGGCGATCGCCCGGGTGCACGTGCACGGCTGGCAGTCCGGTTACGCCGGTGTCATGCCGGACGAGGTGCTCGGTCGACTCAACGTGGCGGCCTGGGCGCAGCGCCGCCGTGAGGTGGGCACCGCCGACCCGGAGCACCCGTTCACCACCCTCCTCGGCGAGGTGGACGGCCTGGCCGTCGGCTTCACCACGTTCGGGCCGTACCGCCGCAACCAGGACCGGGACGACCTGGACCCGAGCGTCGGCGAGGTGCTGGCGCTCTACGTCGAGCCGGCGTTCTGGGGGGACGGGACGGCCACCGCGCTGTTCACGGCCGCCCGCGCCGGGCTCGTCGAGCGGGGCTGGACCGGGTACCGGCTGTGGGTGCTGGCCGACAACGGTCGGGCCCGCCGGTTCTGCGAACGGGCCGGGCTGTCACCGGACGGTGAGCGGTCGACCTACCAGGTGCCGCTCGCCGGCGGGCGCGGGCCGGTCGGGCTCGTCGAGCTGCGGTACGCCGGACGCCTCGACGACTGACCCGCCCGGCGTCAGCCATCGGCGGATCGGCAGGAAGGCCACCAGGGCGAGGCTGATCCAGACGTACGCGTTGCTGCCGAGGAAGCCGTCGACGCCGGTGAAGTCCTTCTCCCAGAACCAGACGGTCCGGCTGATCAGCAGCACGTACCCGATGGTCGCGGCGATCAGCAGGACGCGCCGGCGGCGGCCGGCCGGCGCGGCCATCGCGTTGTCGACGAGCAGGATCAGCGCGGGCAGCAGCCAGACCAGGTGGTGCACCCAGGTGACCGGGCTGACCAGGCACATCACCGCGCCGGTCAGGGCCAGGCCGGTCGCCTCGTCGCCGGCCGCGACGGCCGCGCGGGACCGCCAGGCCCAGAGCGCCAGGGTGCCGAGGACCAGCAGCAGCCACAGCAGGGTGCTCGGGTGCTGCGGGTCGAGGCGGGCGACCACGCCGCGCAGCGACTGGTTGGAGACGAACGCCAGCTCGCCGACCCGCCCGGTGTTCCACAGCGCCTCGGTCCAGAACTCCCGGGAGGCGTCCGGGAAGAGCGCGGCGGCCAGCACGGTCACCCCGGCGGCCGTGCCGCTGGCGGTGAGGGCCGCGCGCCATCGCCCGGTGACCAGGAGGTAGACGATGAAGATGCCGGGGGTCAGCTTGATCGCGGTGGCCAGCCCGATGCCCACGCCCGCCCACCGGTTGCCGGCGGGTAGCAGCCGGAGCAGGTCCACCGCGACCAGGAAGAGCAGCAGCGTGTTGACCTGGCCGAAGTTGATCGTCTCGCGCATCGGCTCGAAGGCCGCGGCCAGGCAGAGTGCGACGGCGAGGGCGAACCAGCGGGTCCAGCCGGCCCGCCGGGCGATCGGGTCGACGAACCACCAGATCAGTACGGTGGTGGTGGCCACGCTGGCGAGCACGCTCACCACGATCGCGGCCGTCCACGGCAGGTACGCCATCGGCAGCATGACCAGCGCGGCGAACGGCGGGTAGGTGAAGCCGTACTGGGTGCGGGGCTTGAGGTAGTCGTAGATCTCCCCGCCGTCGTGCACCCACCACGTCAACGCGCCGTAGTAGACCTTCAGGTCGAAGAAGCCGTGTCGTACCGCCGCGACGGAGAGGAACGCGGTGACCGCCGCGGCGAGCACCACCACCCCGACGACCTGCGCGGCCGTCCTGTTGGCACCCTGCGCCACCGTCGCCTCCCTGGCCCTTGAGTAGGCTTCCGTCCCATGGCTCTCGGGTACGTCCGCCCGGCGCGTCCCGAGGACGCCGGCGAGATCGCACGCATCCAGCTCGCGACCTGGCGGGTCGCGTACCGCCGGATCCTGCCTCGGCACGTGCTCGACAACCTGGACGAGGCGTTCCTCGCCCGGCGGTGGAGCGCCGCGGTGCTGGAGCCGCCCTCGGGCGCGCACCGGGTGCTGGTCGCCGTCGAACAGGCCGAGCAATCGTATCTGGTGGGGTTCGCCGCCTCCGGCCCGGCCGACGGCGAGGCCCTCGCGCCGGGTGAGCCGGCCGACGCCCTGGGCCCGGACGTGGCGGCGGTGACCGATCTGCTGGTCGAGCCGCGCTGGGGTCGGCGTGGGCACGGCAGCCGGCTGCTCGCCGCCACCGTGGACCTGTGGCGCGAGGACGGGCTGAGTCGGGCGGTGGCCTGGGCGTTCGACGGCGACGAGGCGACCCGGAAGTTCCTCACCAGCACCGGATGGGAACCCGACGGCGCGGCTCGGGCGCTGGACGTCGACGACATGCTGGTGCCTCAGGTGCGCCTGCACGTGGCGGTGCCGACCGAGCCACTCGCCGAGGACCGCCCCGGCGAGTGACCCGGCCGGGTCAGCCCTTGTCCGAACCGTCGTTGGCGTCGCGGACGAAGTAGCGCTGGAACACCACGAAGATGATCGCCACGGGAATGGTGGCGAGCAGCGCCGCGCCCAGCTTCAGCGGGTACTGGTTGCCGCTGCCCAGTGAGCCGCTGACCAGGTCGGCGAGGCCACGCGGCAGGGTGAACAGCTCCGGGTCCTGTACCGACACGAGGCTGTGCGGGAACTCGTTCCAGGAGCCCTGGAACGACAGGATGGTCAGGGTGATCAGGGCCGGCTTCGCCATCGGCAGCACCACCGACCAGAAGGTGCGGAAGATGCTCGCCCCGTCGATGCGGGCGGCCTCCTCCACACTCACCGGGATCGACTCGAAGAACTGCTTCATGATGAACACGCCCGCCGCGTCGGCCAGCAGCGGCACCACGAGGCCGGCGTAGCTGTTGTAGATGCCGAGCTGGTTCAGCACCAGGAACTTCGGGATCAGCAGCACCACACCGGGGACCGCCATCACCGCGATGACGGCCGCGAACAGCCCGCCGCGCCCGGCGAACCGCAGCCGGGCCAGGGCGTACCCGGCGAGCGAGTCGAAGAACACCCGCCCGAGGGTGACCAGCACGGTCACCAGCAGCGAGTTGCCCAGCCAGAGGGGGAAGTTGGTGCCCGCGAAGATCCGCTCGAAGCCGGCCAGGGTGAGCGGGTCCGGGAACGGCGAGAGCGGATTGGCCGACGCGTCCGGCTCGGTCTTGAGCGAGTTGCCGATCTGGATGACGAACGGGTAGAGGAACACCAACCCGAAGAAGACAAGCGTCGCGTACCCCAGGAAGCGGGTGGCCAGCGTGCGGGCCCCGCGCTGGTCACCGCGCGCGGGCCCCGCCGGGCGGTCGGTGCGCACGGTCATCTCAGGACCTCTCCGGTACGCGCCGACGCCACCAGCCGCGGCGCGGCCGATCGGTGTCCCGCTCGGCCAGCGCGCGGCGCTGGACCAGCGTGAGCACGATGATGATCAGGAACAACACGAACGAGATCGCCGCGCCGGAGCCGTAGTCGAAGTCCCGGAAGGCGGTCCGGTACGACAGGTACGCCGGGGTGAGGGTGGTCTTGGCCGGGTCGCCCTGGCTCATGACGTACACCTGGTCGAAGACCTGCCAGGAGCCGATCAGGCCGAGGGTGAGCACCAGGAAGGTGGTCGGCCTGATCATCGGCAGCGTGACGTGACGGAAGCGTTGCCAGCGGGACGCGCCGTCGAGGGTGCTCGCCTCGTCGAGGGTCACCGGGACGTTCTGGAGTCCGGCCAGGAACATCAGCATGAACGTGCCGGAGGTGGACCAGACGACCAGCGTGATGATCGAGGTCATGGCGACGCTGGGGCCGGCGAGCCAGTCCCACCAGGTCAGCCCGAACGGGCCGCCGTCGGTCAGCGCCGCCGGAGGTGCGTCGACGCCGACCGCGCTGAGGAGCAGGTGCAGGACACCCCGGGAGTCGGCGAACCACTCCGGTCCGTCGATGCCGAGGAAGCCGAGCAGCGCGTTCACCGCGCCGGAGTTGGCGAACAGGAACAGGAACACCACGCTGATCGCGACCGAGCTGGTGACCGAGGGGAAGTAGAAGGCGCTGCGGAAGAAGCCCTTGCCCTTGAGCATCCGGTTGTTGACGATCAGCGCCAGCCCCAGCGCGAGCACGGTCTGCGTCGGCACCACGATGGCCACGTAGTAGATGGTGTTGCGGATGCTGGTCATGAAGTCGCGGCGGGCCAGCCCGTCCTCGGTGAACAGCTGGGTGTAGTTGTGCGCGCCGACGAACGGCACGTCGCCGGTGAACGGGCTGCCCTGGCCGTTCCAGTCGGTCAGGCTGACCCAGAGCGCCATCAGGATCGGCAGCAGCAGGAACAGCCCCAGGATGACGATCACCGGCGCGACGAACAGCCAGCCGGCGAGGTTCTCGTTGCCGCGAACGCCACCTCGGCGTCGGCGGCGGCCCGCGCCGGACGCGGTGGCGGCGGCGGTCAGTGTCTCGGTTGCCATCTCCCCTCCCTTCCTCTCTCGGGCCGACGTGCGGCGGGGGCCCCTGGCGTGGGGCCCCCGCCGAGTCGTCAGCTGCCGCCGAGCGCCGCCTTGGCGTTCTTGTCGAAGTTCTGCAGCACGGTCTTCGGGTCGCCGTTGGCCAGGCCCTGCAGACCGGTGTCGAGGTCCTTGAGGACGCTGTCCATCTTCGGCGCGTTCACCGGGCCCTGGGCGTACGCGGCACCGTCGATGAAGACCTTGTCGGCCGGGAAGGCGGCCGTGTACTGGTCGCGCACCGACTGCCGGGACGGCATGACACCGACCGCCTTGGCGAACGTCAACTGCTGCTCACCGCTGGTCATCGCCTCGACGAACTTGATCGCCTGGTCCTTGTACTTGCTCTTCGCCGCGATGCCCCAGCACTGGGTGAAGGAGAGGGTGCCCTGACCACTCGGCCCGGCCGGCAGCGGCACCACCTTGTACTTCACGTTCGGGAAGTCGTTCTGCATGGCGCCCTTGATCCAGTTGCCCTCGATCGTCATCACGGCCTTGCCCTTGCCGAACGCCTCGCCGGACCAGCCGGAGTCGAGCTGCTTCGGGTACTTGGCCAGGCCCGAGGTGAGCAGGGTCTTGACGTACTCCAGGGCGGCCAGGTTCTTCGCGCTGTCGGCGGTGGGCTGCTTGCCGTCCTCGCTCATCAGCCAGCCACCGTTCTGCACCAGGAAGGCGCCGATCCGGTCCCGGGTGTCGCCGAGCGCCAGGGCCACCTGCCCCTTCGCCTTGATCTTCTGGGCGGTCGCGGTGAGCTGGTCCCAGGTGGTCGGCACGTCGGCGTCGGTCAACCCGGCCTTCGCCCACAGGTCGGTGTTGATCTGCAGGGCGAGGGTGGAGAAGTCCTTGGGAGCGCAGTAGAGCTTGCCGTCGTAGCTGAACGTCATGCGCAGGCTCTCGTAGAAGTCACCCTTGTCGGAGAGCTTGTCGCCGTACGGCTCGAGCGCGCCGACGCTCGCGTAGTCGGCGAAGCGGGCCGCGTCGACATAGAAGACGTCCGGCGGGGTGCCGCCGGCGAGGGACTGGCCGAGCTGCTGGGTGAGGTCCTGCGCCGGGGTGACCGTCGCGCTGTTACCGGAGCTGCTGGCCCACTTCGCGGCGGCGTCCTGCACGGCCTTGGTCTCGGCGTCGCCGGAGGAGCCGATGAGGATCTGCAGGCTGGCCGGGCCGCTGGACTGGGCGGCGTCGCCGGAGTCGTCGAAGCCGCTGCCGCAGGCCGCGGAGCCGAAGAGCGCGACGGCGGCGAGGCCGGCGACCGCTGCCCGGGTGAGGGTTCTGGGTGCCATGGGTTTCTCCTGGTGGGGGGTGGGTTACGCGGTGTGCCGCAGGGCCAGCGAGGGCGCGAGCAGCACGGGGGTGGGTGTCTGGTTGCCGTCGAGGACGCCGGTGAGCAGGTCCACGCAGCGGGCGGCGGCCTCGCCGAGCGGTTGGCTGACGCTGGCCAGGCCGATGGCGGCGGCCACCGGCGTGTCGTCGAAGCCGATCACCGACACCGGCGGGTCGAGGTCGCGGATCGCCTGGAGAGCGCCGAGCGCGAGCGAGTCGCTGGCGCAGACCACGGCGGTCGGTGTCTCGGCGGCGAGCAGGTCGCGCATGAGTCGTTCGCCCTCGGTGACGCCGTCCTCGGTCTCCCGGTGCAGCCCGGCGGGGTCGATGCCGGCGTCGTGCAGCGTGTCGCGCCAGCCGGCGCGTCGGTCGTCGCCGACCCCGGAGCCGGTCGGCCAGCCGATGAAGGCGATCCGCCGGTGCCCGGCGTCCAGCAGATGGCGGGTGGCGGCGGCGGTGCCGGCCGCGCCGTCCACGTCGACCCAGGGATGCGCGTCGAGCGCGTCCCACGGCCGACCGAACGTCACGAAGGGCACCTCCCGTTCGGCGAGCCAGGCGGTACGAGGGTCGCCGTACTTGGTGCCGACCAGCACGAACGCGTCCAGCTCGTACGTGCCGAGCAGGTCGTCGTAGGTGGCGATCTCCCGCTCGTCGTCGGTGGCGGTGTAGAGCAGCACCCGGTAGCCGGCGGCGTCGGCGGTCTCGGTGAGGCCGTGCAGGAAGCGGTCGAGCACGGAGCCGTTGATGCCGTCCCGGGTGGGTTCGATGCGGGCGGCGATGAGTCGGGACCGGCCGGTGCGCATCTGCCGTGCGGCCTGGTTGGCCCGATAGCCGAGCGCGCTGATCGCGTCCTCGACCCGCTGGCGGGTCTCCTGCCGCACGATGTGCGGGGCGTTCAGCACGTTGGAGACCGTCTGGCGGCTCACGCGGGCGTGCCGGGCCACCGTTGCGATGGTTACCTTTTCGGGCACTTATTCCCTCTCGCCGTCTTGAACGATCCAATTCGGATAGTGCAGGATTAGATCGTTCAAGTTTCTGGAATGTTTCGCACTTTGCACCGCCAGGGGCGCGTTGTCAAGACGTCCGTCCCGCACCCTGAGGATCTGGAGCCGCACCGTGACCGAACGCCAGCTGCAACCCCTTCTGCACGAGTTGGTGGGGGTGGTGCTCGCTCCCACCAGCGCGCTGGGGGACGCGACCGGACAGATCCGCCCGACCGGCGTCCAGGGGGTCTTCCACGCCGACGCCCGCGTCCTGTCCCGGGCCGAGCTGCGCGTGGACGACCAGGAGTTGGAGGAGCTCACCCACGGCGAGGACGGCCCGCACGGTGTCCGCTTCGTGGGTCTGGCCCGCTGGCTCGGCGATCCCACCCCCGACCCCACCGTCCGCGTCGACCGCTCCCGCCGGGCCACCCGCAACGGCCTGACCGAGGAACTGCGGATCGTCTCCACCGCCACGGTCGGCGTACGGGCCACCGTCAGCGTCGACCTCGCCTGCGATCTGGCCCCCATCGAAGTGGTCAAGTCCGGCGGTGCCGCCGCGCCCCTGGAGGCCAAGACCGGCCAGCCGGGCGTGCTCACCTGGGCCGCCGACGGCATCACCGTCACCGTCACCGCGCCGGACGCCGACGTGCTCGCCACCGGCGAGTGGGCCACCGCGCCCCGGCTGACCTGGCCGATCGACCTTCCCCCGCGCGGCGAGACGGTGCTGCGCTGGCAGGTGGCCATCACGGACCCCCACGCCGTGGTGGTCGGCCCGACCGGCGAGCCGGAGTGGGCCCGGCCGGCGGTGACCGCCGACGACCGGCGGCTGGTCCGTCTCCTCAACCGCAGCCTCGACGACCTGCGCGGGCTGCGACTGGCCGAGACCGGCGCTCCCGGGGACGTCTTCCTCGGCGCCGGCGTCCCCTGGTTCCTCACCCTGTTCGGCCGGGACAGCCTCTGGGCCGCCCGGATGATGCTGCCGCTCGGCACCGACCTGGCCGCCGGCACCCTGCGCGTCCTGGCCCGTCGACAGGGCACCCGCGTCGATCCGGCCACCGGCGAGGCCCCTGGCAAGATCCTGCACGAGCTGCGCCGCCAGGAGTTCGCGCTGGCCGACAGCGGGCTCCGGCTACCACCGGCCTACTACGGCACCGTCGACGCCACGATGCTCTGGGTCAACCTGCTGCACGACGCCTGGCGCTGGGGCCTTCCCGCCGAGCAGGTCGAGCCGCTGCTCCCCCACCTGGAGGCGGCCCTGCGCTGGCTCGGCGAGCACGCCGACCCGGACGGCGACGGCCTGGTCGAGTACGTCGACACCACCGGGCACGGACTGTCCAACCAGGGCTGGAAGGACTCAGGTGACGCCGTACGCTTCCACGACGGCACCCTGGCCACCGCGCCGATCGTGCTGGCCGAGGTGCAGGCGTACGCGCACGAGGCGGCGGTGAACGGCGCGGCGCTGCTGGACGCCTTCGGCCGCCCCGGCGCAGATCGCTGGCGCGAGCACGCCGCCGCCCTGGCCCGCCGGTTCCGCGAGAGCTTCTGGGTCGACGGCCGGTACGGCCCGCAGCCCGCGCTCGCCCTCGACCGGGACAAGCGGCCCGTCGACTCGCTGACCAGCAACATCGGTCACCTGCTCGGCACCGGCCTGCTCGACGCGGACGAGGAGGCACAGGTCGCCCGCCTGCTCGCCACGGAGACCCTGGCCGGCGGCTTCGGGCTACGGACCATGGCCACCGACGACGACGGCTTCAGCCCCCTGTCGTACCACTGCGGTTCAATCTGGACCCACGACACCGCGATCGTGCTCGCCGGGCTGGCCCGCGCCGGGCACTCCGAGGCAGCGCTCGGCCTGACCGAGGGGCTGCTGTCGGCGGCCGAGGCGTTCGACTACCGGATGCCCGAACTGTACGGCGGCGACGACCGGACGCTGCTGGGTCGCCCGGTACCGTACCCAGCGGCCTGCCGTCCGCAGGCGTGGGCGGCAGCGGGCGCGGTCCTGCTGCTCCAGGCCGCGACGGGCCTCTACCCGGACGTGCCCGGCGGCACCGTCCGGCTGACCCCGCTGGCCGGCCCCGCACTCGGCGCACTGCACGTGGACAACCTCCGGGTAGCCGGCACCCCGGTCACGGTCACCGTCGACCGGACCGGAAACGCCAAGGTGACCGGCCTCCCCACCCCACTGACCCCCGTAACCCTCCCCACCCAACGCAACCCCCGAACCCCCCTCCCGAGATAGCCCACCCCACCCCACCCCACGCCCCGCCCCGCCCCGCGCCACCCCGCCCCGCCCCGCCCCGCCCCGCCCTCGGCGATCTTGCAGTTTCGGCTGTCGATATGTACGGGACGCATGCTTATGTCCCCACCGAAAGTGCAAGATCGGCGAGGCGAGGCGAGGCGAGGGCGGGGCGGGGACGGGGTGAGGGCGGGTTAGCCGAGGAGGGGGTCCAGGCCGATGGTCAGGCCGGGGCGGGTGCGTACGGCACGGACGGCCAGGAGCACGCCGGGCATGAAGGACACCCGGTCGTACGAGTCGTGCCGGATCGTCAGCGTCTCGCCGGTGCCGCCGAACAGCACCTCCTGGTGCGCGACCAGTCCGGTGGCGCGTACGGCGTGCACGCGTACCCCGTCGATGTCGGCGCCCCGAGCGCCCGCCACCTCGTCCTTCGTCGCGTCCGGCACCGGGCCGAGGCCGGCCTCGGCGCGGGCCTCGGCGATCCGCCGGGCGGTGTGGGTGGCGGTGCCGCTCGGGGCGTCCAGCTTGCGCGGGTGGTGCTGCTCGATGATCTCGACGGACTCGAAGTGCCGGGCGGCCCGCGCGGCGAACTGCATCATCAGCACCGCGCCGATACCGAAGTTCGGGGCGATGACCACGCCCACCTCCGGCTTGGCGGCCAACCAGCCCCGCACCTGCTCCAGCCGCTGCTCGGTGAAGCCGGTGGTGCCCACGACCGCGTGGATGCCCTGCCCGATGGCCCATTCCAGGTTGTCCATGACCACGTCGGGAGTGGTGAAGTCGACGACCACCTGGGCGGCGGACGCGGCGTCGAGGCCGTCACCCTGGTCGATCGCGGCGGCCAGTTCCAGATCGTCAGCAGCGTCGACGGCCTTGCAGACCTCGACGCCCATCCGACCACGGGCACCGAACACGCCGACCCGGGTCTTCCCCTGCTCGTCAGTCACGGGGCACAACCTATCCCAATCGGGACGTGCGCTTCCGGCGGGGACAGATCCCGGCCGCTCAGCCGGAGAAGTCGCCCTCGCCGAACGGACCGACGACGGCCAGCGACATCGGCCGGCTCAGCAGCTCCGCGGCGAGGACGTTGACGTCCTCGACGGTGACGTCGTCGACCCGACGGAGCAACTCGTCCACCGGCATCAGGTCGCCGTAGAGCAGCTCCCCCTTGGCCAGGCGACTCATCCGCGAGCCGGTGTCCTCCAGGCCGAGCACGAACGAGCCCTTGCTCATCCCCTTGCCCCGGGCCACCTCGGCCTCGGTCAACCCGTCGGCGGCCACCCGGGCCAGCTCGGCGCGGGTCAGGGCCAGCACCTCGTCCACCTTGCCCGGGGCGCAACCGGCGTAGACGGCGAACAGGCCGCTGTCGGCGTACTGGCTGGCGTACGAGTAGACCGAGTACGCGAGGCCGCGCTGCTCGCGGATCTCCTGAAAGAGGCGGCTGGACATGCCCCCGCCCAGGACGTTGTTGAGCACCCCGAGCGCGAAGCGCCGGTCGTCGGTGCGGTCGATGCCGGGGCAGCCGAGGATGACGTGCGCCTGCTCGGTCTCCTTCGGCTCGACCAGGGTGGTGGCCGGCTTGGTGCGTACCGCAGGGGTGGCCGCGCGGTGTGCGGCCGGCGCGGCCGGGTCGCTGTCCAGCGGCGTACCGCGCACGGCCTGCCGGACCAGCTTCACCACGGCGGCGTGGTCGAGGTTGCCGGCGGCGGCGATGACGATCTGCGGCGCGGTGTAGCGCCCCCGGTAGAAGGACTGGATCTGCCGGCGGGTCATCGGCGTGACGGTCTCCTCGGTGCCGGAGATCAGCCGACCCAGCGGGTGGTCACCGTAGACGGCCCGGGCGAAGAGGTCGTGCACCTCGTCACCGGGCTCGTCGTCGTGCATGGCGATCTCCTCCAGGATCACGCCACGCTCGGTCTCCACGTCGGCCGGCTCGATCAGGGAGTCGGCGACCAGGTCGCACATCACGTCGATCGCCAGCGGCAGGTCCTCGTCCAGCACGCGGGCGTAGTAGCAGGTGTATTCCTTCGTGGTGAAGGCGTTCGTCTCGCCACCGACCGCCTCGATCTGCGAGGAGATCTCGAGCGCGGTCCGCTTGTGGGTGCCCTTGAAGAGCAGGTGCTCCAGGAAGTGCGCGGCGCCGGCCTGCGGACGGGTCTCGTCCCGCGAGCCCACCGCCACCCAGATGCCGAACGAGACGCTGCGCATCGCCGGGATCGCCTCGGTGAGCACGCGCAGGCCGCTGGGCAGCACGGTACGTCGTATCGTGCCGCCCAGCGGGTCGTCGCTGAGCGTCCGGGTGACCGCGCGTGCGGTGCCGCCGGAACGGCCCGCCGCGGTGTCCCGAGACGGTGCCACCCCCCGTCGATCCGGTGGAAACGGCGCACTGAAGGCCCGACTCACGTGGTGCTCCCGGTTCGACGAGGGGTGGGTGTTGCAGGTGCTGATGGTCAGCTGTGCCGGGTCCGGCGACGCGGACGCTCGCCGCCCTCGCCACCACCCTCGCCGCCGCCCTCGCCACGGTCACCGCGCTCCGGGCCACGCCCGCCACGGTCACCGCCACGCTCGCGGTCGCCCCGGTCACGCGGACCGCGGTCTCCCCGGTCCCGGCCGGACGGACGGTCGCCACCGGCGGCCTCACCGGCGGCCGGCGCCTCGGCGCCCTCCGGGCGGACCTTGTCCAGGTAGATCTTGCCGCGGGCGTCGATGTCCGCGATCTCGACCTCGACCCGGTCACCGACGTTGAGGAAGTCCTCGACCCGCTCGACGCGCTTGCCGTCGCCCACCTTGGAGATGTGCAGCAGGCCGTCGCGGCCCGGCAGCAGCGAGATGAACGCGCCGAACGCGGCGGTCTTGACCACCGTGCCGAGGAACCGCTCGCCCTGCTTCGGCAGCGTCGGGTTGGCGATGCCGTTGATCCGGTCGACGGCCGCCTGGGCCGCCGGGCCGTTGGTGGCGCCGACGTAGATCGTGCCGTCGTCCTCGATGGAGATCTCGGCGCCGGTCTCGTCCTGGATCGCGTTGATGGTCTGACCCTTCGGGCCGATCACCATGCCGATCTTGTCCACCGGGATCTTGACGGTGGTGACCCGCGGCGCGTAGTCCGACATCTCGGCCGGAGCCTCGATGGCGGCCTTCATGACGCCGAGGATGATCTGCCGGGCCTCGTTGGCCTGCTGCAACGCGGCGGCCAGCACGTCCGACGGGATGCCGTTGAGCTTGGTGTCGAGCTGCAGCGCGGTGACGAACTCGGGCGTGCCGGCGACCTTGAAGTCCATGTCGCCGAACGCGTCCTCGGCGCCGAGGATGTCGGTCAGCGTCACGTACTGGGTCTTGCCGTCGACCTCGTCGGAGATGAGGCCCATGGCGATGCCGGCGACCGGCGCCTTCAGCGGCACACCGGCGGAGAGCAGGCCCAGCGTCGAGGCGCAGACCGAACCCATCGAGGTGGAGCCGTTGGAGCCGAGCGCCTCGGAGACCTGCCGGATGGCGTACGGGAACTCCTCGCGCGACGGCAGCACCGGGATCAACGCCCGCTCGGCGAGCGCGCCGTGGCCGATCTCGCGCCGCTTCGGCGAGCCCACCCGGCCGGTCTCACCGGTCGAGTACGGCGGGAAGTTGTAGTTGTGCATGTAGCGCTTGCGGTTCTCCGGGGACAGCGTGTCCACCATCTGCTCCATGCGGAGCATGTTCAGCGTGGTGACGCCCAGGATCTGCGTCTCACCGCGCTCGAACAGCGCCGAACCGTGCACCCGGGGCAGCACGCCGACCTCGGCGGTCAGCGGTCGGATGTCCCGCGGGCCGCGGCCGTCCATGCGGACCTGCTCGCGCAGCACGCGGCTGCGCACCTCGGACTTGGTGAGCGACCGGAAGGCGGCGGACAGCTCCTTCTCCCGGCCCTCGAAGCGGGCGCCCAGCTCCTCGGCGACCCGGGCCTTGACGCGGTCCAGGGCCTCCTCGCGGTCGGCCTTGCCGGCGATGGTGACCGCCTCGGCGACCTCGCCACGGGCCAGCTCGGACACGGCGTCGTACACGTCGTCCTGGTAGTCCAGGAAGACCGGGAACTCGGCGACCGGCTTGGCGGCGACCTCGGCCAGCTCGGCCTGCGCCCGGCACAGCTCGCGGATGGCCGGCTTGGCGGCCTCCAGGCCGCTGGCCACGACCTCCTCGGTCGGCGCGGTGGCGCCGCCCGCGATCAGGGTCACGGCGTTCGGGGTGGCCTCGGCCTCGACCATCATGATCGCGACCTCGCCGTCGGCGAGGGTACGGCCGGCCACGACCATGTCGAAGGTGGCGCGGGCCAGCTCCTCCAGGGTCGGGAAGGCGACCCACTGGCCGTCGATGTGCGCGACGCGGGTCGCGCCGATCGGGCCGGAGAACGGCAGGCCGGAGAGCTTGGTCGACATCGAGGCGGCGTTGATGGCCACGACGTCGTACGGGTGCGCCGGGTCGAGCGCGAGGACGGTCTCGACGACCTGGACCTCGTTGCGCAGGCCCTTGACGAACGACGGGCGCAGCGGCCGGTCGATCAGGCGGCAGGTGAGGATCGCGTCCTCGCTGGGCCGGCCCTCGCGGCGGAAGAACGAGCCGGGGATGCGGCCCGCGGCGTACATCCGCTCCTCGACGTCGACGGTCAGCGGGAAGAAGTCGAACTGCTCCTTCGGCTGCTTGCCGGCGGTGGTGGCGGAGAGGACGACCGTCTCGCCCAGCTGGGCGATGACGGAACCGGCGGCCTGGCGAGCCAGTCGACCGGTCGAGAAGGTGATCTCGCGGGTGCCGAAGGACCCGTTGTCGATCACGGCGGTGCGGGATTCGGTGCCGAGTTTGGTCTCGGTCATGTGCTGTCGTGCTCCTTCGCGTCGTGGGCCCACGACGTAGGGGAGCTGCTCAGCCGGCCGGTCTTCGATCGAAGCGCCCGGGTGGCCGGCGTGCTGCCGGGTTCCCGGGGGCCACTACCGGAGACCGGTACGCTGACCGGCTCCCTCTCGGGTGGTCGCGCGGCCCGTGTTCTTTCAGGTGGGACGCGGATCGGGGGAGCCGCCGTGCGGCCGCTCCCCCGTCACGTCACCGGCGCAGACCGAGCCGCTCGATGAGCGTCCGGTAGCGGGCGATGTCCTTCTTCTGGACGTAGTTGAGCAGCCGACGGCGACGGCCGACCAGCAGCAGCAGCCCACGGCGGCTGTGGTGGTCGTGCTTGTGCACCTTCAGGTGCTCGGTCAGCTCGGCGATCCGCTTGGTGAGGACCGCGACCTGCACCTCCGGCGAACCGGTGTCGCCCTCGGCGGTCGCGTACTCCGCGCGGATGCTGGCCTTGGCTTCCTGGTCGAGCGCCATGTTCTCCCTGTTTCAGTGGGTTGATCAAGTGGGTGTCCGTCGTCCCGATCGGGACCGGGAACGGACCGGTTCCTCGCACCCGCGGCGTCGAGCAGGCACGCGAGGCCCCACGCCGGTCACCCGACGTCCCCGCAAGACTACCAGCACCCGCCGGTAACACCCGGCCAAGGGCCCGCGCGGCCCGGCGGATGATCAGCTCAGCGCGCGTCTGGTGCGCTCGACGTCCTCTTCGATCTGGGCGATCAGCGGCTCGATCGAGTCGTACCGGACCTGCCCGCGCAGGTGCGTCACGAAGTCCAACGCCAGCCGTTCGCCGTAGAGATCACCGGAGAAGTCCAGCGCGTACGCCTCGACCCGCCGCTCCCGGCCGGAGAAGGTCGGGTTGGTGCCGACCGACACCGCGGCCATCAACGGCTCGGGGTGGCCCCGGCGAATCATGCGGGCCGCGTACACCCCGTCGGCGGGTACCGCCGCGTACCGGTGGCAGAGCAGGTTCGCGGTGGGAAAGCCCAGCACCCGGCCGCGCTGGTCACCACGGACCACCACGCCCTCCACCCGGTGCGCCCGACCCAGCGCTCCCGCCGCGGCGCCCACGTCGCCTGCGTCGACGCAGGAGCGGATGTACGTGGAGGAGAAGACGGTGCCGGCCTCGGCGATCAGTGGGCTGCCCTCCACCCCGAAGCCGAAGGTCTGGCCCAGCCGCTCCAGCAGGGCCACGTCACCGGCCGCGCGGTGCCCGAAGCGGAAGTTATCGCCGACCACCACCAGCGCGGCGTGCAGGTGCTCGACCAGGACGTCGTGCGCGAACTGCTCGGGCGGCAGCCGGGAGAACTCCGGGGTGAACGGCACCACGCAGAGCACGTCCACGCCGAGGGCCTCGATCAACTCGGCCTTGCGGCCCGGCTCGGTGAGGATCGCCGGGTGCGAACCGGGGCGGACGACCTCGGCCGGATGCGGGTCGAAGGTGACCACCACCGACTGCACGCCCAACTCGCGGGCCCGCGCCACGGCGTGCCCGATGGTCGCCTGGTGCCCCTTGTGCACGCCGTCGAAGACGCCGATGGTGACGACCGAGCGCCCCCACCCTCCGGGCGCCGCGTCGTACCCCCGCCACCGCTGCATGCCGATCCTCTCCCTGCTGTCCGCCCGCCGGCGGGTCGACTTCGCCGGCCAGCGGGCCGGCGGACCTGGGTCCCGCCGTCAGGCCGGTGCGAGCACGATCTCCGCGCGGGCCCGGCCGTCCCGCTCGCTGACGATAGCGATGAGGCCACCGGTCGGACCGAAGACCGCGTACGGCCCGATGATGCCGGCCGGGTTCAACGGACCGCCGTGGCCGAGCACCTTCGCCTCGTCGGGGGTCGCGTCACGGCGCGGGAAGAACCGGTCGGCCGCCGCGTCCAACGGCAGGTTGACCACGTCCGGGGCGCGCTCCTCGAGCTGGTCGAGGGTGGCCGCCTCGGCGAGGGCGAAGCCACCCACCGCGGTCCGGCGCAGCGCGGTGAGGTGCCCGCCGACACCGAGGGCCAGGCCGGCGTCCCGGGCGATGGCCCGGATGTACGTGCCCGAGGAGCAGGTCACGTCGATGTCCACGTCCAGCACGTCCGGCTCGGCGCGGCGGATCGCGAGCACCTCCAGCCGGGAGATGGTCACCCGACGTGCGGGCAGGTCGACGGTCTCACCGTCGCGTACCCGCTTGTACGCCCGCTGCCCGTCGATCTTGATGGCGCTGACCGCGCTCGGCACCTGGTCGACCTCGCCGGTCAGCGCGGTCAGCGCGGCGTGGACGGCCTCGTCGGTGACGTGACCGGCCGGGGTGGTGGCGATCACGTCACCCTCGGCGTCGTCGGTGACGGTGGCCTGGCCCAGCCGGATCGTGCCGGTGTAGCTCTTGCCCGCGCCGATCACGTAGGTCAGCAACCGGGTGGCGCGGCCCACGCCGATCACCAGCACGCCGGTGGCCATCGGATCGAGGGTGCCGCCGTGCCCCACCCGCCGGGTCTTCGCCAGCCGGCGGATCCGCGCCACCACGTCGTGCGACGTCATGCCGCCGGGCTTGTCGACGACGATCAGACCATCGGTGCTCACGTCGCCCAAGCCTGCCAGACGACCCGGACCGCGCGCCGCGTGGGCACGCCCGCCGTGCAGCGAGCCTCCGCTCGCGCAGGTCCGACCGATTCGCTGGTTCGGCCGGTTTGTCGCACGGGTCGGCCGCCGACCTCTCCGGATGCGAAGATCATCCGCCCGCTCTCCCAGAGGAGGACAAGCACTCCGATGACCCCCGACCGCCCTCCGGCCCACGAGCACCACGCTCGGGTCGATCTGCCGCACTGGATGCGGGATCCGACACCGAAGCGGCGAACGCCGGCACGCTACGTCGACGATCTCATCGAACGTTCGCCGGCGCTGCGGACGGCCCGTCGCGCGATCTGGCGCCGACGCGACCGGGCTCGGTGGAGCGAGACGCATCCACACCTCGTCGCCGTGCTGTCCTTCATCGTGGCCGCCGTCCTCGGCACGGGGCTGGTGACGGCCGCCTACTATGTGCTCGCGCTGGCCACCAGCGGCGACTACTGACGGGGAAGAACCATGACACCGACGCCGCCGAACGAACCCACACCCCCGGACCCGACCGATCCGCCTTCGCCGCCGACCGCTGTCGCGGGGGTCAACCCCGTGGCGCTACCGGAGTGGATGAGCTCGGCGCAGACCGAGCACCGACCCACCGGCTGGGAACGGGTCCGCTTCTTCTCCGCCCGGCACAACGGCGCACTGATGCTGGGGCTCGGCCTGGTGCTGGCCCTGGCGATGGTCGGCGGGGGCCTGGTGATCGTCGACCGGATCGCCGATGGCGTCCGCACCTCCACCTCGGCGACTCCCACCCCGAGCGGCACCCCGCCGGTCAGCAGAGTGGGCGAACCGCGGGACCTGTTCGCCGGGTCACCGGCGGCCTCCTTCCTCCCCGGTGAACAGGCCGTGCGGATGCCGGCGGCGAAGGCCACCGGGCCCTTCACCGAGGCGCAGGTGAGGGCGGCGTTGGAGTCGGTGCGGAAAGGGTTGATCGAGAGCCGACTGGACACGTCCATGCTCCTGGGTGACCCGGAACCGTTCCTCCGGCTGCTCGCCCCGGACGTGCGTGAGGAGCTCCGGTCGGACTTCACCGGCAACGCCTTCCTGCGGTACGCGACCCGGATGGCGTCGCCCTCGGAGTGGAAGCCCGGCGTCCGCGCGGACGGACGGGTCAGTTATCGGGCCACCACGGAGAACGGGACCCGGATGCTGGAGGTGTCCACGGAGTTCGTGTGGGCGTACCCCTTCGACGTGGACCTGCGAGCACCGGCCGGCGCCAGTGTGGTCGCGCTGCGTGACCGCGTGGTGTGGCAGGTGCCGCACCCGGAGGACGTGCCGGCTTCCGCTCGAGGCCTGTGGCTCGTCTCGGCGGATGTGGTGACCTGGAACGCGGACTGCGACAAGCTCCGTGACGGGTGGGTGCAGGAGCAGTTCTGGATCGCCGATGTGCACGGGGACCGGATACCGGCGGGCGATCCGGGCACGATCTTCGATCTCGACGCGCCCGCGCCGACCACCGTCCGCTGCTGACCGGCCAGCGGGTCAGCGAACCGCCCCGACCACCGCCCAGCCGCCGGAGCGCACCCGCAGCAACAGGGCGACGAGTCGGATCACCACGAACAGGGTGAGTCCCGCCCAGATGCCACCGAGCCCCAGATCGAGCACGTACGCCAGCCAGATGGCCGGCAGGAATCCGCCGAGCGCCGCCACGATGGTGAGGTTGCGCAGGTAGCGGACGTCGCCGGCACCGATCAGCACGCCGTCGAGCGCGAACACGACCCCGGCCAGGGGCAACATGGCGACGAACCACGGCCAGGCGACCATGGCCTGCTCGCGTACCTGCCCGTCCGAGCTGAACCAGGACGGCACGACGCCCGCGCCGGCGGCGATGACCAGGGCGAAGGCGACGCCGCAGAGGCCGCCGAGCAGGCCGATCCGGCGGGCCAATGCCCGGGCGCCCGCCGCGTCGCCGGACCCGAGGGCGGCGCCGACGAGGGACTGCGCGGCGATGGCCAGGGCGTCGAGCACCAGCGCCGTGAAGAACCACAGTTGCAGGGCGATCTGGTGCGCGCCGACGGCGGCGGCGCCGAAACGGGCGGCGACCGCCGTCGCGGAGAGGAAGCTGGCCTGGAACGCCAGGCCTCGGATCAGCAGGTCCCGGCTGAGCACCAACTGGTCGCGGATCAGGCGCGGCCGGGGCCGCAGCGACACCCGCTCGGCGACCAGCGCCCCGGCGAAGAGCACGCCGGAGAGCGTCTGCGCGACCGCGTTGGCGACCGCCGAGCCGGTCAGGCCCAGGCCCGCGGGATAGACCAGCAGCGGACAGAGCAGCGCGGAGACCAGGTTGGGGCCGAGCACGAAGTACAGCGGGCGGCGGGTGTCCTGCACGCCGCGCAGCCAGCCGTTGCCGGCTGCGGCGAGCAGCAGGCCGGGGGCCCCGAGCGCCGCGACGCGCAGCCACGCAGCGGCGGCGCCGGCCACGTCGCCGCCACCTCCGGCGAGGGTACGCGCCAGAGCGCCCCCGCCGATCTGCATGCCGATCGCGACCAGCAGTCCGACACCGAGCGCCAGCCAGGACGACTGCACTCCCTCGGCCACCGCCGCCGCCCGGTCGCCCGCGCCGAAGCGACGGGCCGAGCGCCCCGTGGTGCCGTACGCGACGACCGTCCCGAGCCAGGCGGTGAGCGTCATCACCGTGCCGCCGACGGCGAGCGCGGCGAGTGGCACTCGACCGAGGTGCCCGACGACGGCCGTGTCGACGAGCACGTAGAGCGGCTCGGCGGCGAGCACCACGAGCGCTGGCAGGGCGAGGCTCGCGATCCGGCGTGGTGAGGCGGATCGGTCGACGGTGGCGGTCTGGCTCATCGCCGACGATCCTGGCACGAGCGCGGTAAGGATCGCAATCCCACCGACCGCTTACGCACGTGTGGTTGCGCTCGCCGGTTGCGCTTGATCACGTGGGGGTTGAGGCCACCGGTCAGAGGCTTTGAAGCTGATGCCGCAGACGAGTCGTCCCGTGATGCCGCAGACGATTCAGCTCCGAAGGAGCACCGGGGCGCGTCCGACCAGGCCGACCGAAGGGATCACCAGCGGGCTGGTCGACTCACTGACGGGTGTCCATCGACGTCTGCAGCGCGCGGCGGGCCTGCTCGCGGGCGTCGTCGGTGGTCTCGGGCTTGGGCTTGTTCGGCATGGTGGCGCTCCTTCCAGGGTGCGAGCCACCGGCACGCGGCGGCCCTCACGGGCGGTCGTGCTGAGCGCCCCACGGCGGTCCGGGGTTACCGGAGCAGCCGACTGGGCAGCGAGAGCCCGGGTCGGTCCGACCCTGGAGGGAGGCAGCGCGAGGTGTGGCGCCACCACCCACGACCTGCACCACAACGTGGCGCCGGCCACTTCCCAAGTTATCGTTCAGGTCCATATGCTGCCCACGGTTCCCGCCATTTGGACCATCGGCAACCCGCCTCAACGGGCCAGGAAGTGCCAGCCCAGCCACCACCAGAAACCGAACAGACCGATCCTGCCCACCGGCACCGGCCCCACCTCGTAGCGCATCACGTACGCGCACATGTCGCTCATCGTGGGGATCCGGGAGCCCTCCCGACGGGCCAACACCTCGATGACGGCGAAGAGGACGAGCGCGGCCAGGAAGCCGCCGATCGCGAGGGCCCGCATCATCGCCGCACCAACCCCCAGAACGCGGACAACCAGGCGAACCACGCCACCGATCGGGTCAGATGATCTTCCAGGAGGGGGTCGGCGAGCCGGGAGAAGGTGGGAAAGTCGTCGCCCACGGCGAGCACGAAGGTCACGCCCTCGAAGACCCCGAAGATCACCACCGGCAGGGCCCACCACGCTGCGCCCGGGCCCAACCGGGGCGGTGCCGGACGCCGGGGCACCCGGTTGCTCAGACCGAGCCAGATCAAGACGCCGCCGGTGCCGAGCGTGTAGAGATTCGCCTCGGTGGAGAACGACGCGAACCGACCGCCGACGAGGGACAGGCAGAGGAGAACCGGAACGGAGACGGAGGGCCGGTCCCAGGCTCGGGGGGCCTCCACGGTGAGATCGTGCGGCTGCTCCATCCCGCAATTCTTCCCGGTCTCACGCAGCGCGGGAAGACCAACACTCCCCGGAGCTGACCCTGAACTTGCCGTCCCCACCCGCTGCGCCGGCGCAGCGGACGGCCCGTGAGGGGTCAGCCGACGCCGGAGATCAGCGCCTCGCCCAACTCACCACGGATCGCCTCGACGACCTGCTCGGCGCTCCCCCGGCCGGTGAACCCGGCCGCGAACCTGTGGCCGCCCCCGCCCAGCGCGACCGCCACGCGGCTGACGTTCACCGCGCCCTTGCTGCGCATGGACACGGCCCACTCGTCGGGCGCGGTCTGCTTCAACACGCAGCTCACGTCCGCCTCGGCGGTGCACCGCACCGAGTCGATGAGCGCCTCCAGCACGTACGGCCGCTGGTCGTGGCGGGCCAGATCGTCGAGGGTGGCGAAGGTCCACACCAGTCCCCGACCGTCGGCGGCGGACGGCTCCAGACGGGCTCGGCCGAGCACCTCTCCGAAGAGTCGAACCGCTCCGAAGGGTCGGGTGTCGAAGACACGCCGGGAGATGTCACCGGGCGAGATGCCGGTGGCCAGGAACCGGGCGGCCATCTGGTGTACGACCGGAGTGGTCGCCTCGAAGCGGAACGAGCCGGTGTCCGTGGTCAGCGCCACGTAGAGGCACTCGGCGATGGCCCGGTCCACCGTCACACCCAGCCGTGCCAGGAGCTGATCGGCGACCACCGACGTGGCGGCGGCCCCCGGGTCGACCAGGTTGACCGTGCCGAAGCCCGGATTCGAGGCGTGGTGGTCGAGCACCAGTGACGCACCGGCCGTCGACAGCCGATCGGCCAGCTCACCGAGGCGCGACTCGCTGGCCGCGTCGAAGCAGATCACGAGGTCCGGCGCCGGGTCGGCGTCGCTCGACGGAACCAGAAGCTCCATCCCGGGCAGACCTCGGAACGGTTCGGGCACCTCCGGCGGCCCGGGGAAGGTCGCCTGCAACCGGTGTACGCCCAGCTGCCGCAGGCCCAGACCGAAGCCGAGCATGCTGCCCAGCGCGTCACCGTCCGGGTTGACGTGGCAGATCAGCAACACTCGGCCGGCCGACGGGAGGGCGCGGATCAGCGCCTCGGCCGCCGCCCAGTCCGCCTCGGACGGCCCGACGTCGACCGTCGCGGCGAGTTGGACACCGGCGACGCCCGTCACCGCGCTGCCCCACCCCGGGGGTTCTCGGTGACGTCGTCGGTCTCGTCGGCGTCGTCCGTCTCGTCGGTCTCGTCGTCGACCCGGTACGGCTGCGCATCGCCCGCGTACTCGGCCCGGGCGGCGAGCCGCTGCACCTCCGCGTCGGCGTTGCGGGCGGCGGCGAGCAGATCGTCGATGTGCTTGACCTGGTCCTGCACGTCGTCGAGGACGAACGTCAGGGTCGGCGAGTGCCGCAGCCCGAGCGCCTTGCCGACCGTGCTGCGCAGCAGCCCCTTGGCGCTCTCCAGAGCCGCCGCGGTGTCCGCCTGGGCCACCGCGTCACCCAGCACCGTGTAGAAGACCGTCGCGTCCCGCAGGTCAGCGGTGATCCGGGCGTCAGTGATGGTGATCATGCCCAGGCGCGGGTCCTTGATCTGGCTCCGCACCACCGAAGCGACCAGCTCACGCACTCGTTCCGCGTGCCGGCGTACCTTGGCCGGATCAGACATCTCGCCACCTCCACGGCGTCCCGCTCCCGGCCGGCTCGGCGGCCCGGGAGGCCGCCGGCCGACCGGCCAACATCTCGAACACTACCTTCGCGGCGGCGCCGGTCGCCGGGCACCGCCGGCTCCGTGGGTCAGTCGTCGTCCACGCCGTAGAGCCGGCGTCGAACGGACAACAACTCGACCTCGGGACGGGCGGCCACCAGGTGCTCACAGGAGTCGAGCACCTCGCGGACGTGCGCCGCCTCCGCGGCGACCACGGCCACCGCTATCTCCGCTCGACCATGCAGGTCGAGCGCACCCACCTCGGCGGCCGAGACCTCGAAGCGGCGCAGGGCCGCCACGATCGGCCGTACATATGATCTCTTGGCTTTGAGCGACCGGGAGTCGCCCGGCAGCAGCAGGTCGAAGACCGCGGTTCCGGTGAACATCGCCCCGGACGATACCGCCACCCCACCCCGCATGATCAAGGGGTTTACGCCGGCCGGCGTAAACCCCTTGATCAGCGTGTCACTGCCGGATCAGGCGCGAACCTTCTCCCGCATCTCGAAGGTCTCGATGACGTCGCCGACCTGGACGTTGTTGTAACCACCCAGGGTCAGACCGCACTCGAAGCCCTCGCGGACCTCGGTGGCGTCGTCCTTGAACCGCTTGAGCGAGGTGATCGTGAGGTTGTCCGCCACGACCGTCCCGTCCCGAAGCAGCCGAGCCTTCGCGTTGCGTCGGATGATGCCCGACCGGACGATGCAACCGGAGATGTTGCCGATCTTGGACGAGCGGAACACGTCGCGGATCTCCGCGGTGCCCAGCTCGGCCTCCTCGTACTCCGGCTTGAGCAGGCCCTTGAGCGCCGCCTCGATCTCCTCGATGGCCTGGTAGATGACGGTGTAGTACCGGATCTCCACGCCCTCGCGGTCGGCCATCTCGCGGACCTTGTTGGAGGCCCGCACGTTGAAGCCGATGATCGTGACCGGCTCGGACGACGCGCTCGCGAGCATGACGTTGCTCTCGGTGATCGCGCCGACGCCCCGGTCGAGGACCTTGAGCTGGACCTCCTCGGGGATGTCGAGGTTGAACAGCGCGTCCTCCAGGGCCTCCACCGAACCGGAGACATCGCCCTTGAGGATGAGGTTGAGCGACGTCTTCTCGCCCTCCTTGAGCTGCTCCATGAGCGTCTCGAGGGTGGCCCGACCACGGGAGTTGGCGAATGCCGCCGCCCGTCGCCGCGCCTGGCGCTGCTCGGCGATCTGCCGCACCGTACGGTCGTCCGCCGCGGCGAGGAACGTGTCACCCGCGCCGGGCGGCGCGGTCAGACCCAGGACCATGACCGGACGCGCGGGCCCGGCCTCGGCGACCTGGTTGCCGTTCTCGTCGAGCATGGCGCGGACCCGGCCGTGGGCCCCACCGGCGACGATCGAGTCGCCCGCCCGCAGGGTGCCCTTCTGCACCAGCACCGTCGCCACCGCACCGCGACCCTTGTCCAGGTGCGCCTCGATGGCCACACCCTGCGCCGGCCCGTCGATCGGAGCGGTCAGCTCCAGCGACGCGTCGGCGGTGAGCAGGACGGCCTCGAGCAGTTCCTCGATGCCGATGCCCGGCTTCGCGGCCACGTTGACGAACATGGTGTCGCCGCCGTACTCCTCGGCGACCAGGCCGTACTCGGTCAGCTGCTGGCGGACCTTGTCCGGGTTGGCCTCCGGCTTGTCGACCTTGTTGACCGCGACCACGATCGGCACGTCCGCCGCCTTGGCGTGGTTCAACGCCTCGATGGTCTGCGGCATCACGCCGTCGTCGGCCGCGACCACCAGGATCACGACGTCCGTCACCTGGGCGCCACGGGCACGCATGGCGGTGAACGCCTCGTGACCCGGGGTGTCGATGAAGGTCACCGCCCGGTCCTCGCCCTCATGCGGGACGTGGACCTGGTAGGCGCCGATGTGCTGGGTGATGCCACCCGCCTCACCGGCCACGACGTTCGCCTTACGGATCGCGTCGAGCAGCTTGGTCTTACCGTGGTCGACGTGACCCATGACGGTCACGACCGGCGCACGGCTGACCAGACGCTCCTCGGCCACCTCCGCGTCGAGGTCGATGTTGAACTGCGCGAGCAGCTCGCGGTCCTCGTCCTCCGGGCTGACGATCTGCACCTCGAAGCCGAGGTGCACACCCAGCAGCTGCAGGGTCTCGTCAGAGCAGGACTGGGTCGCGGTGACCATCTCGCCCAGGTTGAACATCTCCTGGACCAGCGAACCCGGGTTGGCGTTGATCTTGTCGGCGAAGTCCGACAGCGAGGCGCCACGGGAGAGCCGGACGATCTGACCCTGACCCCGGGGAGCACCCGAGCTCATGGTCGGAGCCGACAGGTTGTCGAACTCCTGTCTGCGCTGCTTCTTGGACTTGCGGCCACGGGTCGGTCGACCACCCGGACGCCCGAAGGCACCCGCGGCGCCACCGCCACGGCCACGACCACCGGCACCCGGACGTCCGCCGCCGCCGGAGGGAGCGCCCGGACGGAAGCCACCGCCGGGAGCACCGCCACCGCCACCGGGGCCGCCACGGTAGCCACCGCCACCGCCGGCACCGCCGCCACCGGGACCACCGCGGTAGCCACCGCCACCGCCGCCGCCACCGGGACCGCCACGGAAGCCACCGCCACCGCCCCCGGGACGACCCGCGCCGCCACCGGGGCGACCCGCGCCACCGGGGCCGGGACGACCGGCGGCCGGACGCTGACTCGGCATGGACGCCGGGCTGGGCCGCGGCGGCATGGAGTTCGGGCTCGGCCGCGGCGGCATGCCCGCCGGGCTGTTGGGCCGGGGGCCACCCGCGCCCGCGGCCGGCGGACGCTGCTGCTGGCCGCCCTGGATACCGAACGGGTTGTTGCCGGCGCCGCGCGCCGGCGGGCGACCGCCCGGCCGGGCACCCGGACCGGGAGTCGGCGCGCTCGGACGAGCGGCCGGCGAACCGGGACGGGGCGGCATCGCCGCGGGACCCGGCCGAGGACCGGGCCGGTTGCCGTCGGCCGGAGGCTCCCGGCGGACGGGGTTGTCCCGCTGCTGCTGGCGGGCGGCCTGCGCGGCCTTGACCGCGGCCTCCTGCTCAGCCTTCAGCGCGGCGGCACGCGCCTCCGCGGCCGCCACCTCGATGTCGTGGGCACTCGCCGGCTTGGCGACCGGGGCCGCCGACTGCGGCGCACCGGGCACCGGACCCTTGGGCTTCGGTCCGGGTACCGGCGCGGCCGGCCGCCGAGGCGGCATCGGCTTGGCCGAGACCCGGGGCGCGCCCGGGGTCGGGGACGGCGACGGGGTCGGCGTCGAGGCCGGCGACGGCGCGGGCGCCGACGGGGCGGCCGGCGCCGGAGCACCGGCGGACGCGACGAATGCGTTCCTCAGCCGTCGGGCGACGGGCGCCTCGACCGTGCTGGACGCGGACTTGACGAACTCGCCCATCTCCTTGAGCTTGGCGAGAACGGTCTTACTCTCGACCCCGAGCTCTTTTGCAAGCTCGTGTACGCGGGCCTTGCCTGCCACTGCACTCCTCACTCCGAGGTCGTGCGGGCAGCACCCGCAGCGACCTCACTCGTGCACTTGAAGCCTGGTCATTTCAGGGACTTCATCGTGTGCTCATGTCGGTCGTCCTACCCTGCTAGCGACCCTCGCCCGGTCGGGCTGACCGGACGTAGTGGTTGGCGCATCGACGTGCTCTGCCAGCACACCGTGGTCGAGGACCTCGGTGATGCGCAGCGCTCGCCCGAAGGCGCGGCGCCGCACCGCCAGCGCGAAGCAGGCCGGATCCGGGTGCATGTTCGCTCCCCGACCCGGCAGCCTGCGGCGCGTATCAGGCCGAAGGCTGTGACCAGCCTCGTCCCTCATCGCGACGATCCGCAGCAATTCGCTGGCCGGCGCACGTTGCCGACAGCCCACACAGGTGCGCTCCGGCTGCGCGCGTCGTACCACTGGAAGAAGTCTACCCCTAGCTGCCCGAGATCGCGCCGCCCGGCTCCGGCACCTGATCCGCTGTCCCACGCGCCGCCGGGGCGGTCTGCTCCGCGTCGGACCGAATGTCGATCCGCCAACCGGTCAACCGGGCAGCAAGGCGGGCATTCTGCCCCTCACGGCCGATGGCGAGCGAAAGCTGGAAGTCGGGGACGGTCACCCGGGCGGCCCGACCGGCCAGGTCCACGACCTCGACCCGCAGCGCCTTGGCCGGCGACAACGCGTTCCCGACGAAGGTGGCCGGGTCATCCGACCAGTCGATGATGTCGATCTTTTCGCCATGCAGTTCGCTCATCACGGCCCGCACGCGCTGACCCATCGGGCCGATGCAGGCGCCCTTGGCGTTCACGCCGGGAGTGGTGGAGCGGACGGCGATCTTCGTACGGTGACCTGCCTCACGCGCGATCGCGCCGATCTCGACCGTGCCGTCGGCGATCTCCGGCACCTCCAGCGCGAACAGCTTCTTGACCAGCGCCGGGTGGGAGCGGGACAGGGTGATCTGCGGCCCGCGCATGCCCTTGGCCACGTGCACCACCACGCACCGGATGCGCTCGCCGTGCGCGTACCGCTCGCCGGGCACCTGCTCGGACTGCGGCAGGACGCCCTCCAGCTTGCCCAGGTCGACGCTGACGATGCCCTTCTCGATCCGCGTCTCGTGCGCCTGCACCACACCGGTGACCAGGTCGCCCTCGCGGCCCACGTACTCGCCGAAGTGCACCTCGTCGGTGGCCTCCCGCAGGCGCTGGAGGATCACCTGCTTGGCGGTCATGGCGGCGATCCGGCCGAAGTCGTGCGGGGTGTCGTCCCACTCCCGCACCAGCGAGCCGTCAGCGTCCATCTCCTGCGCGTACACCAGGGCCGCGCCGGACTTACGGTCGATCTCCACCCGGGCGTGCGGCTCGGCGCCGTCAGTGTGCCGGTAGGCGGTCAGCAACGCGGTCTCGATCGCCGCGAGGATCGTGTCGAACGGGATCTCCCGCTCGCGCTCGAGTGCGCGCAGCGCCGCGAGGTCGATGTTCACCTCTCCTCGTCCTCCACATCATCGTCGTCGTCGATGTCGTCTGCATCGTCGTACTCGTCGGTCTCGTCCGCGTCGTCGAACTCGTCCGGCTCACCCAGCTCGGCGAGGCGGGTGAACTCGACCTGCACCCGCCCCGGGCCCAGCTGCGCGTACGCCCATCGGGCCTCGCCGCCGTCGGTCTCCAGCCGTACGCCCTCGTCGTCGGCCCCGAGCACCCGACCGGTCACCTGGCGGTCCCCGGAGGGCTGCTCGCCGCGTTGGCCAGGCAGCGCCGCGGCGCCCCGGACGGTGACCTTGACCAGCCGACCCACGTTGCGTCGCCAGTGCCGGGGCAGGGTGAGCGGCCGGTCCACGCCGGGCGAGCTGACCTCGAGCTGGTACTCCCCGGCGACGATGTCACCGTCGGCCTCCTCGGCCGCGTCCAGCGCCTTGGAGACCGCGCGGGACACGTCCGCGACGGCGTCCAGGTCGATCCCGCCGTCCGCGTCCACGATCACCCGCACCACGTGCCGGCGTCCGGCTCGGGAGACCGACAGGTCCTCCAGGTCGTAGCCCACGCCGTTGACCACCGGCTCGATCACGGCCCGCAACCGGGTACGCCGGGCCGCGAGATCACCGCCGCCGCGTGGACCGCGGGGGCCCGCGCCGTCGCGGGGTCGACCCGTCGACCTGGTGGCACGGCCACGCTGCGTCATGTACGCACCCTTTCCCTGGTCGATCGGGACGTCGTCCCGCCATGCCGGCACGCCACCGGAGCGGACGCGCCGGCGGCTGCGCAGAGCGTAACGCGCCTGCCGGGCGGTGGACCGGGCGGCGCACCGACGCCGGTGACGCCCGGACCGGCACCGATGGTGTTGACTTGCCCGGTGGGGATCGGCAGAACGACTCAGCGCGACCAAGTATTCGGACATTCCCGTCGAAAGCTCCTGCGCGCCGGAGCACTCCTGGCACTCGGCGGCGCGGCAGCGCCGCTGACAGGCTGTGATCTTTTCGACCGGGACGACGAGCCGGCGCCGCCGCCGGACCCGCTGCGGTCGATGGTGGACGAGTCACTGAGCCTCGCCGCGGCGTACCGGACGAGCGCCGCCGCCCACCCGGACCTGGCCGACCGCCTCAATCCCATCGCCGAGGCGCACACCGCGCACGCCACCGAACTCGCCCGGGTCGTCGGCATCACCCTGCCGTCCGCACCCGCCGTCGATCCGAGCGCCACCGCGGCCACCGAGCCGGCGGACGCACTCGCCGACCTGCGCGCCCGGGAGAAGGCCGCCCAGCAGTCCGCCACCGCCGCCTGCGCCGCCGCACCCGCCGCACGGGCCGCGCTGCTCGGATCGATCGCCGCGGCGCGGGCCACCCACCAGGAGGCACTGAAGTGAAGCAGCCCACCGCCGAGGAGGCCCTCGCCGCCGCGCTCACCGCCGAGTACGCGGCCATCTACGCGTACGGGCGGATCGGCGTCCGACTCACCGGCGCGGTACGCGACGCCGCCCACCAGGCCGAGGCCGCGCACCGCCGCCGACGCGACGCGGTGGTCGTGCAGCTGAGCACCGGAGGGGCCACCGTTCCACCGGGTCGGGCCGGCTACGCCCTACCGTTCCCGGTCACCAACCGGGCGAGCGCCCTGCGGCTCGCCATCGAGGTGGAGGAACGCACCGCGGCGCACTGGCGGGCCGCGTTGGCGTCCACCACCGGCGCCGACCGTGACCAGGCGCTGGCCGCCCTCGTCGAGTACGCGGTACGGGCCACCCGGTGGCGCAAGGCCGCCGGGGTGACCCCGGCGACTGTCGCATTTCCCGGCCGCCCGACCTGAACCGATCCGCCCCGGTTGCGCAGCCCATACCAGGTATGCATACTCCGTTGCCATGTCCATCCGTCACGGGCTGCTCGCCCTCCTCGAACGCGGCCAGATGTACGGCTACCAGCTGCGCGCCGCATTCGAGGAGTCGACCGGCTCGACCTGGCCGCTGAACATCGGGCAGGTCTACACCACGCTCTCCCGGCTGGAACGGGACGGCCTGGTGCGCCCGCTGCCGGAGAGCGAGGCCGGTCAGCGCCCGTACGAGATCACCGACGCCGGTCGAGCGGACCTCGCGCTGTGGTTCGCCACCCCGATCAGCCGTACCGACCGGCCCCGCGACGAGCTGGCGATCAAACTGGCCCTGGCGCTCACCACCCCCGGGGTGGACGTCCGCTCGGTGGTGCAGGCCCAGCGCAGCGCGACGATGCGCGCGCTGCAGGAGTTGACCCGGTTGAAGTACGGCAGCGACCGACCGGAGGACCTGCCCTGGCGGCTGGTCCTGGACTCGATGGTGTTCCAGGCCGAGGCCGAGGTGCGCTGGTTGGACCACTGCGAGAGCAGCCTGGTCCGGCATCAGCCCGGCGCCCCGCCGTCGCACCCGCCCCGATCGGCCCCCGCTGAGGTGCCCGACGCGGCTCGGTGGGCCGACGAGGAGGCCCGACGGTGAGCGACTCGGACGACGCGGTGCTCGAGCTGCGCGCCGTCCACCGCACCCACGGGACCGGCCCGGCGGCGGTACACGCGTTGCGCGGTGTCAGCCTCGTCGTCCGACCGGGCGAACTGGTCGCCGTGATGGGACCGTCCGGTTCGGGGAAGTCGACGCTGCTGGCCCTCGCCGGCGGACTCGACCGGCCGACCCGGGGTGACGTCCGGGTGGAGGGGCAGCCGCTCGGCACCCTGGACCGTCGCGGGTTGGCGCAGCTACGCCGCCGCCGCATCGGCTACATCTTCCAGCACCTCAACCTGCTGGGCAGTCTGAGCGCGTTGGAGAACGTCGCGCTCCCGCTGGAACTCGACGGCATCGGCGGCCGACGGGCCCGGGCGGCTGCCCTGGCCGCGCTGACCGAGGTGGGCCTGCCGGCGCTGGGTGACCGTTTCCCCGACCAACTCTCCGGTGGACAGCAGCAGCGGGTGGCCATCGCCCGCGCGCTGGTCGGCGAACGACGGCTGGTGCTCGCCGACGAACCGACCGGCGCGCTCGACTCGCAGACCGGCGAGGCGGTGCTGCACCTGTTGCGCCGCCGGGTCGACGCGGGCGCCGCCGGCATCCTGGTCACCCACGAGGCGCGGCACGCCGGCTGGGCCGACCGGGTGGTGTTCCTGCGCGACGGCGTGCTGGTCGACACGACCGCGCCGCTGGGCAGCGTCGAGCAACTGCTCTCCGGTAGCGAGCGTTGACCCTGCGTCGGTCGCCGGTGATGCCCGGTCGTGGCGACACCCCGACCGGGCCGCCGCCCACGCCGCCCGAGCGGTGGCGACGGATCGCCCAACTGGCCGGCTCGTGGCGGGCGGCGCTGCGGATCGCCCGCCGGGAGTCGCGGCGGGCGCGGCGACGTACCGCCCTGGTGCTCGCGATGATCGCGCTTCCGGTGCTGGTGCTGGCCTTCCTGGCGGCGAGCTACGACATGGCCGAGCTGACACCGCGGGAACAGCTCGACCGCCGACTGGGCGTCGCCGACGCGGAGCTGCGCTGGTTCGCCGACACCCCGGTCGTCCAGGACGAGAGGGGCGACACCTGGTATCCCCGGGACGACGGCCGGTCGGCGCTCGGCCGTCCGACCACCGCCGACGAGGTGACCGCGTTGCTCGGCCCCGGCAGCCGGGTCACCGAGATCCGCGCCGGGAGCCCGGTGACGGTGCGGGGCCCGCGCGGCGACGAGACCCTCCAGGCCTGGGTCCTCGACCTCGACGATCCGCTGGCCCGCGGCCTGGTCCGGTTCCGCTCGGGGCGAGCGCCGCGGCAACCCGGAGAGGTCGCGCTGAGTCCGACAGCGCTGCGCCGGCTGGACGGACGCCTCGGCGAGACGGTGCTCACCGCCGACCGGACCAGGACGTACACGGTGGTCGGTGTCGTCGAGTTCCCCGACGACCTCGGTCCGGTGATCGCGCTGCACCCGGCGGCCGTCGGTCGGGTGGATGCGCAGCCGGACAGCAGGTGGCTGATCGACGTGCCCGGCACCGTCGACGCGGCGATGGTCGCCCGCCTCAACGAGCGCGGAGTGGTGGTCGCGCGTCGCCACGTGGTGGCGTCGACGACGCCTTCCCGGAGCTTCCCCGGGTACGTCGGCCCCGCCGGCGCCGGCGACCTGAGCACGATGGTGCTGATCGCCGGGCTGGGACTGCTGGAGGTCGTGCTTCTGGTCGGGCCGGCGTTCGCCGTGGGGGTACGCCGTCGACGCCGGGACCTGGCGCTGGTCGCGGTGGCCGGCGGTGATGCGGCCCAGCTGCGTCGGGTCGTGCTCGCCGACGGCGTGGTGCTGGGCGTGTTGGGCGCCGCGGCCGGGCTGCTGCTCGGTGTCGGCGCGGCGTTCGCCGGTCGTCCCGTCGTGGAGCAGTACGTCTTCGGCGCCCGCTTCGGCGGGTACCGCTGCTGGCCGCTGGCCCTGGTCGTGCTCGGCGGCGTCGCGGTGCTGGCCGGGGTGCTGGCCGCGCTGACGCCGGCCTGGACGGCCGCCCGGCAGGACGTCATGGCCGGGCTCGCCGGTCGACGGACCCCGCCCCCGCCCCGGGTCCGCGCCCTCAGCGTCGGGTTGGCGCTGGTCGTCGGCGGGGCGGCGCTCGCGGCGTTCGGGGCCACCCGGACCTCACCGACGGTGATCCTGGCCGGCCTGATCCTCGGCGAGTTGGGCCTGGTCTGTTGCACACCCACCCTGATCGGCGGCCTCGCCCGACTCGGTCGGGTGCTGCCGCTGGCGCCCCGGATCGCCCTGCGCGACGCGAGCCGGAACCGGGCCGCCGCCGCGCCGGCGATCTGCGCCGTGATGGCGGCGGTGGCCGGCAGCGTCGCGCTCGGCGGCTACCTGGCCAGCGACGCGGTCCGCGACGCCCGCACCTATCAACCGCTGCTGCCCACCGGTCACGTCCTGGTCAACCGCGATGACCCGGCCCTGCGGCCGGAACCGACGTTGGAGCAGGTCAGCATCGCCGCCCGGGAACACCTCGGTGCCCGCGCCGTCGCCCTGGTGCAGGCCACGGCCTGCCCGTCGGCCGGCGGTCCGGCCAGCTACTGCTCCGTCGTACCGGAAGTCCCGCCGGATCGTGTCTGCCCCTTCCAGCCCGGGGACGACATGTCGACGACCCAACGTCGGCAGGCGCTGGCGGACCCGCGCTGCCGGGACCGCGCGGAGGACTACTTCGGGACCTACGTGCAGACGCTCGTGGACGACGGCAGCGCGCTGCCGCTCCTCACCGGCGCCGACCCGGCGACGACCACCGCCGCCACCGCCGTGCTGCACGCCGGCGGCGTGGTGGTGACCGATCCGCGCTACCTGCACGACGGGCTGGTGACCGTGCAGGTGAACGAGGTACGGGCCGGCCGGGACGAGGTGACCACCACGCGACGGGACCTGCCCGGGTACGCCCTGGCGCCGACGAACGGCCAGCCTCGCCTCCTGCTGTCCCCGACGGCGGCCCGGCAGATGGCCCTGAAGCCGGTTTCGAACGGCTGGGTGATCGACGCCTCGACGCCGCCCAGTCAACGTCGCCAGGACCGGTTCACCGCCGACCTGCGGGCCTTCGGAACGTTCTCCCTCCAGGTGGAGGAGGGCGCGGCCCCCCGGGACGACTCGCCGCTGCTGTTGCTGCTCGCGGCGGCGGCCGGAGTGATCACGGTGGGCGCGGCCGGGATCGCCACGGCGCTCGCCGCCGCCGAGGGCCGCGCGGAGCTGTCCACGCTCGCGGCGGTCGGCGCGGCCCCGGCCGTACGCCGGCTGCTGGCGATCTGTCAGGCCGGGGTGATCGCGGGTCTCGGTTCGGTGCTCGGCATCGTGGCCGGCCTCGGCACCGCGGCGATCGTGCTGTTCTCGGCCAACCGGGAGTACGCCACAGCCTGGCCGGCGCGGGAGCCGTATCCCTACCTGGTGCCGTGGCCGGCGCTGGGCGTCCTGGTGCTGGTGCCGGTGGTGGCGATGCTCGGCGCGGGCCTGTTCACCCGGGCCCGGCTGCCGATCGAACGCCGCCTGGACTGAGGTCGCCTCCGCCCGGCCGGAACCGGACCGTCCCGGGGGTGCCGCCGGGGCGGGGCAACCGGCAGACTGATCCGCGTGTCAGCGCTCGCTACCCTCACCCGCCGACTCGGCCACCACCGCTGGTTCGGGGCCGCCGCCCGCCTGCTGGTCCCGGCCGACCGGATCGTCGGCCGGCTCACCCGAGGGCGCGTGGTCGCGCTCGGTCTGCTGCCGTCCCTGGTGATCACCACGACCGGCCGCCGGTCCGGCAGACCGCGCAGCAACCCCCTGCTCTACGTGCCGGACGGCGACGCGTACGTGGTGATCGGCTCCAACTGGGGGCAGACCCACCAGCCCGGTTGGGCGATGAACCTGCTCGCCGACCCGGCCGCCGAGGTGGACGTGAAGGGCCGCCGACTCCCGGTGCGGGCCGAGCCGGCGTCCGGGGTCGAGCGGGACCGTCTGTGGGACCTGCTCGTCGCCGAGTGGCCGGCGTACCGCACCTACGTCGAGCGGGCCGGGGGCCGCGAAATCCGCATCTTCCGGCTGGTGCCGACCGGGCGCGGCGGCCCGGCCGGCCCGCCGTCGGCTGGCTAGGCTGAGGCCAGTCGCCCCAGGGGAGGTACCGCCCGTGCGCGCGATAGGTGACGACCGGCGGTGGTCGGTGGCTGAGCGGGTGGCCGAGGCGATCCAGCGGCGTTTCCCGGCCGATGTGCTGGCGATCGCGGTCCACGGGCCCCTGGCGCACGGCGACGACGACGGTGGCGGGGACGGCGAGGTCGGGATGCTGGTGGTCACCTACCGGCCGGGTGGCGGGCCGCCGCCGGCGACCCGGCGGGTGGACGGGGTGCTTGTCGACCTGACCGTGGCCGCCGCCGACGACTACCTCGGGCAGGCCCGGGTGCTCTCCCCGTTGTGGCCCCTGACCGCCGACCGGTACGTCACCACCCGATCGCTGTTCGACCCGACGGGCTGGCTGCGGACGTTGCGCGACGAGCACCTCGGCCGGCTCGCCCGGGCCCGACCGGCGGAGTTCAGCACGGCGGCGCGGCAGGCCTGGTACCGGGGCAGCGCCGCGCACGCGCGGGCAGCCCGGCTGGCCGAGTGGTACGAGACCGACCAGGCGCTGCTGATGCTCGGTGAGGCGCGATTGGCCGCGGCGACCGTGACCGGCCTGCTGGGCCGTACCTACTTCCGCGATCCGGGCGACGCGGTGCGGCGTACCGGTCTGGCCGGCGCGGACATGACCGAGGTCGGTGCCGTACTGGCCCGGCAGGCCGAGGATCTGGCGGCGCGCGGCCGCCCGGTCGACGGCACGATCGACGATCTGCTCGGCGGTTGACCGGGCGTCACAGCCCGCCCTGCACCCCGATCAGCGAACCGATGAGGTAGGTGGCCCCGGCCGCCGCGGCGCCCAGCACGAGTTGACGCAGGCCGCTGGTCCACCAGGGTCGGTTGGTGAACCGGGCCACCACCGCGCCGGCGGCGAACAGCCCGAGCCCGCCGACGGCGAGCGCCAGCCAGAGTTCGGTGGCGCCGAGCAGGTACGGCAGCAGGGGGATCAGCGCCCCCAGCGAGAAGAACACGAACGAGGAGATCGCCGCCGCCCACGGGCTCGGCTGGTCGTCAGGGTCGACGCCCAACTCCTCGCGGACGTGCACCCGCAGCGCCTCCTCCGGATCGCGCCGTACCGCCTCGGCGACCTGCATGGCGAGGTCCCGGGGCAGGCCCCGGGCCACCCAGGCGTCGGCCAGCTCGCGCGCCTCCGCCTCGGGGTGCCGTTCCAGCTCGCGCCGCTCCTTGGCGACCTCGGCGGCGACCTGCTCGTTGGCCGAGCGCACGCTGGTGTACTCGCCGAGCCCCATCGAGATCGCGCCGGCCACCAGGCCGGCGGTGCCGGTCAGCACGATGCTGTGCGGCGAGACGCCACCGCCGCCGACGCCGGCGATGAGGGCGATGTTGGTCACCAGGCCGTCCATCGCGCCGAAGACGGCCGGACGCAGCCAGCCACCGGAGACGTCCGCGTGGTGTGCCTCGCGCAGGGCGGCGGGGGTCTCGGTCACGGCAGGGTGAGGATCTCGTGGCCGTCGTCGGTGACGACGATGGTGTGCTCGAACTGGGCGGTCCACCTGCGGTCCTTGGTGACGACGGTCCACCCGTCGTCCCACATGTCGTACTGGTAGGTGCCGAGGGTGATCATCGGCTCGATGGTGAAGGTCATCCCCGGCTCCATGACGTCCGTCGGCCGAGGGCTGTCGTAGTGCGGCACGTAGAGACCGCTGTGGAACGTCTCGCCGATCCCGTGGCCGGTGAAGTCGCGGACCACGCCGTAGCCGAACCGCTTGGCGTACGACTCGATCACGCGGCCCACCACGTTGATCTGGCGGCCCGGCGCGACCGCGCGGATGCCTCGCATCATCGCCTCGTGGGTGCGCTCGACGAGGAGCCGGGCCTCCTCGCTGACCTCGCCGACGCAGAACGTGGCGTCCGTGTCACCGTGCACACCGCCGATGTACGCGGTGACGTCGACGTTGATGATGTCGCCGTCGGTCAGGACCGTGGAGTCCGGGATGCCGTGGCAGATGACCTCGTTGAGGCTGGTGCAGCAGGACTTGGGGTAGCCCCGGTAGCCGAGCGTCGACGGGTACGCGTCGTGGTCGCAGAGGAACTCGTGCACCACACGGTCGATCTCATCGGTGGTGACGCCGGGCTTGCAGTGCTCACCGGCGAGCTGCGTCGCCTGGGCGGCGAGCCGACTGGCGATCCGCATCTTCTCGATGGTCTCCGGCGTCTGCACGTGCGAGCCGCGCCACTGCTGCGGCGCCTTCTTGCCCACGTACTCCGGGCGGGGAATGTGGGCGGGCACCGGTCGCGTCGGGGACAGCGTGCCTGGGGTCAGCGGCGCACGGACGGTCATGCCGCCAAGCCTATCGTCGCCGACGCCGTGACCCGTGCCACGGCCGGTCGGGACCGGTTGTTGCCCTGCCTGGTCGGCTGTGCCATGGTGTCTGCGTGGATCAAGGGGGAGCACCACCCGTCTTCTCCGCCCGGGCGGAGATCGATGGGGAGCACCTCCACGTGGTGGTCACCGGCGAGGTCGACATGGCGACGGCCGACACGATGATCCAGACCGCCCTGCGCGAGCCCGCCAGCCGGCTCACCCTCGACCTGCGGGCGGTGACCTTCTTCGACTCGGCGGCCATCCACGCGGTCGTCCGGCTCGCCCAGCAGTTCTCCGGCACCCTGACCGTGCTGCCGTCCCGGCAGGTACGCCGCGTGCTGGAGATCTCCGGCCTGGGCGACCAGGCCTGGCTCGACCCGGTCTGAGCCCCGGCCCGCGCGCCCTCAGCCCTGCAACTGCCGGCGCAGCGTCACCTCGGTGCCACCGTCGGTACGCCGCACCATCAGGTCACCCAACGCCTTGATCAGCGACAGTCCGCGACCCCGGAAGCCGGAGTCGGTGGACTCCCGCCACTGCCCGGTGTCGCGCACGGTGACGATCACCGTGCGGTCCTCGATGGCCACCTCCACGCTGATCACCGCCTCGGTGGGTTGCACGGGGTGTTCGATGGCGTTCGCGGCGGCCTCCGAGACCGCCACGGTCAGGTCGAACAGGTCCGTCTCGCCGACGTTGTGCGCGACGAGGAAGTCCTCCAGCCGCTTGCGGAGCACACTCAGCCGGGTCGGGTCGGCCGGCAGCCGCAAGGCGAAGCGGTTCAGCTCCGCCGCCTCCACGGCGAGCACCGCCACGTCGTCGCGGCGCAGCCGTCCGGCGACCCGCTCGACCACCGTGTCGATCAGATCCGCCACGTGCTGGCCCGGGGCGGCGGCGTCGACCCGCAACTGTGCCAGCGCGGCGTCGATGCCGAGCTGACGGTCCTCGATCAGCCCGTCGGTGTAGAGCAGCAGTCGACTGCCCGCGGGCAGCTCGCCCTCGACGGTCCGGTAGGTGGCGCCGGGGATGGCGCCGACCGGCGGGCCGAGCGCACGGTCGTGCAGGAACGCCACGTCGTCTCCTCGGATCAGCAGGGGGGACGGGTGGCCGGCGCTGGCGAAGCGCAGGCGACCGGTACGAGGGCTGAACAGCAGGCAGACCACCGTCGCGAACGACGACTCCTCGGTGGACTGGACCAGCCGGTTGAGCCGGGTCAGCGACTCGCCCGGGTCGAAGCCCTCCAGCAGGTACGCCCGCAGCGCGTTGCGGAGCTGGCCCATGGCGGCGGCTGCCTGGACGCCCTTGCCGACCACGTCGCCGATGACCAGCACCAGGTTGTCGTCGTCGAGCGCGAGCGCGTCGTACCAGTCCCCACCGACCTCGACGTCGGCGCTGCCCGGCAGGTAGCGGCTCGCGACGACCGCGCCCGGCAGTTGGGGCAGCGACCTCGGCAGCAGACTGTGCTGCAACGTGGTGGCGATGTGGTGTTCGGCCTCGTAGAGCTGGGCGTTCTCCAGTCGGACGCCGACCAGCCGGGCCAGTTGGGTGAGCGCGGCGTCATCGGCCTGCGCGTCGTCGTCGGCGGCCCGCCAGACCCGCAGCTCGCCGAGCTGTTCCCGGGTGGTCCCGGTCAGCGGGGCCACGAAGGTCGGATCGGCGGCGGTGTCGCCGCCGCCGTCGGCCTCGAAGCGGGCGCCGGACGCGGTGACCACGACCCGGGCCGCCTCGGCGAGGCTGAGCGCGTGCCGGGCGGCGACCTGGAGCACGTCGCCGGTGGACCGGGCCGTGTTGACCGCCACCGCCGCGTCGGCCAGTGCCCGCAGACGACGGATGATCTGGCCGCGGAGCTGGCCCAGTTCGACGTTGGCCCGGACCCGGGCGATCAACTCCTGCCCGGAGAAGGGCTTGGTCAGGTAGTCGTCGGCGCCGACGGCCAGGCCGGCGACCGCCTCCGCGGAGCCGGCGCGGGCGGAGAGCAGCACGATCGGGACATCGCGGGTACGGGGGTCCGCGCGCAGCGCGCCGACCAGACCGAACCCGTCCAACCGGGGCATCATCACGTCGCTGAGCACCAGGTCGAACCCGCCCTCACGGGCCAGCGTCAGGGCCGCCAGACCGTCGCTCGCGGTGACCACCTCCCAGGTCGGCGAGAGCAACCGGGTGACGTGCTCACGCAGGTCGGCGTTGTCGTCGACGACCAGGATCCGACCGCTCGAGCCGACGTCGGTCGGCTGCTGGCCGGCCTCGCCGGTGGCGTCCTCGGCGGCCCACAGGGCGGTCTCCGCCACGAAGAGCCGGGCCTGCTCGGGCTCGCCCGTCGGCAGCGGCGCGAACGCGGCCACCCGGTCGGCGGGCAGATGCTCCGACCCGAACGGAATGGTCACCGTGAAGGTGCTGCCCTCGTTCACCTGGCTGGTCAGCCCGACCGTACCGCCGTGCATCTCGACCAGTTCGCGGACCAGTGCGAGCCCGATACCGGTGCCCTCGTGGGTACGGGCGCGTGCCCCGGGCACCCGGTGGAAACGCTCGAAGACGTGCGGCAGTTCGTCCGGGACGATCCCGACGCCGGTGTCGACGACATCCAGCCGGGCCACGCCGCCGTCGGCCCGGACCCGGACGCGGATCTCGCCGTCGAAGGTGAACTTCACGGCGTTCGACACCAGGTTGAGGACGATCTTCTCCCACATGTCCCGGTCGACGAAGACCGGCGCGGGCAGCGGCGGGCAGTCCACGACCAGCCGCAGGCCGACGCGCTGAGTGGCCGAGCGGAAGGTGCTGGCCAGTCGGGCGGTGTAGTCGGCCAGGTCGGTGGGCTGGTAGCGGGCCGCGAGCCGGCCGGACTCCAGCCGGGAGAAGTCGAGCACGGTGTTGACCAGCTTGAGCAGTCGCAGCGCGTTGCGGTGCATCACGACAAGACGGTCGGTGTACGTGGCGGGCAGCTCCGGGTCGGCCAGCATGTCCTCCAGCGGGCCGAGCACCAGCGTCAACGGGGTACGGAACTCGTGGCTGACGTTGGCGAAGAAGTTGGTCTTCGCCCGGTCCAGCGCGGCCAGCTCGGCGGCCCGCGCGCGCTCCTGCTCGTACGCCCGCTGGGTGCCGACCGCCCGGGAGACCTGCGCGGCCACCAGGTCGAGGAAGTCGCGGTACTCGTCGCCGAGCGGCAGCAGGCGGGCCACGCCGACGACCAGCGCGCCGACCGTCTCGTTGGTCGCCTTCACGGGCAGCACGAGCGCCACGTCGGAGGCGTCGGCCGGTCGCTGGGCGAGGAGATCGCGCACCTGCACGGTGGCGGAGGCGCCCTCCGCGACCAGTTCGGCGAACGTCGCCGGCGTGGCGCCGACCGCCGCCGGATCGACGCCGCTGGCCCCGGTCAGCTGGAACTCGCCGGTGTCGTCGGCGAGGTAGACGAGCGCGAAGGGTACGTCGGCGCAGTGTCGGCCGAGCACGTCGGCGGCGGTCCGGCCGAGCTCGCCGGCGCTGGTCAGATCGGCCAGCTCGGCGCCCAGTTCGGACAGCGCCCGCAGCCGACGTTCACCGACCACCCGGCCGGTGGTCTCGTTGACGATGCAGTAGACGCCGCTGACCGAACCGTCGGCGCCCCGGATCGGGTCGTACGAGACGTCGAAGTAGGTCTGCTCGACGAAACCGGAACGGTCCAGCAGGAAGGGGTGGTCCGCGCCACGGTAGGAGAGGCCGGTCCGGTGGACACCCTCGAGCAGCGGACCGAGGACGTCCCACGTCTCGGCCCAGTGGTGTCGGGCCGGCTGGCCGAGCACGTGCGGGTGCTTGCTGCCGATGGTCGGCCGGTACGCGTCGTTGTAGAAGGCGAGCTTGTCGTCGCCCCAGAACATGACGATCTGCGCGCTGGAGGAGAGCATCATGCCAACGGCGCTGGACAGCGCGGTCGGCCAGCGTGACGGGCCGCCCAGCGGGGCGGTGGACCAGTCGAAGGCGCGCAGGCGTTCGCCCAGCTCACCGCCGTTCGTGAAGGCGGCGGCCAACAGCGGGGGGATCTCCGGACCGTCCGCGAACGGACCCCCCGCGTCCGCGCCCCCCTGGGCCGAGCTCATACAGCCTCCCCGCCTCGGCCGGACCCCGCAGCCGTTGATCTTCAAGCGCCGTGCTCCGACTTGTACCCCGGCGGACCAGCAACGTAACGCATGACGCCCCGCGGACGCTGATTAGTGGCGCTCCGGTCGTCGGCGACCTGACAACGCGGGGCGGACGCGGCCCACCGACGAAGGCTGGGAGTGCCCTGAGCACTCAGAAAACCGGCAGGCCGTCGATGCTCGCGGCGTTCCTGGTGGCGCGATAGGTCACCAGATCATCGGCCGTACGACGGGAGTGTGAGGTGAGTAACAGGTCGCGTTCCGCGCGGTAGTCCATCAACGGCACCGCGTAGCCGCAGGAGTCACTGACGCGCTCCACGTCGACGGTGATGACGGCCCGTACGGCGTGCACGTCGGGCGGTGCGGGAAACTCGGCGAGCCGGTCGGCGAAGGTGGCCTCGGTCACCGGCACGCTCTGGCCCCTGCCGTGCAGGCGCACGATCTTCGGCGGTCCGTCGAAGGCGCAGAACATCAGGGTGATGCGGCCGTTGTCCCGCAGGTGAGCGATCGTCTCCGCCCCGCTGCCGTGATAGTCGAGGTAGGCGACCCGATGCGGGCCGAGCACCACGAAGGTGCCCGACATGCCCTTCGGCGAGACATTGACGTGCCCCTCGGGGCCGGACGGCGCGGTGGCCACGAAGAAGACCGGCTGGGCCGCGATGAACTCCCGCAGACGATCGTCGATCTCCGGATAGACCTTGCCCATGCGTCGATCCTCCCACCGCTCGACCCACGCGGCAGGGGCGACCTGCGTCACAGCACCGGTGACCCCGTCACGCGTACCCCCTCGTCGTGATCACCCACCGGCGGCCCGGAGCCCCGGGCGGCCCGGACCAGCGCCGCGATCGGAAGCGGGTCCGGCTCGTTCTCCGGATGCCACTGGACGCCCAGGACGAACGCACGGTCCGGATCCTCCACCGCCTCGATCACGCCGTCGCCGGCCCAGCCGGTGGCCGTGAGCCGCCCCGGGGTGGCGACCGCCTGATGGTGGTACGAGTTGACCTGCTCGACCCCGACCAGGGTCCGCGCCGCGAGGCTGCCCGGCGCGAACCGCACCGGATGGGTGCCGTAGACCCCCGGCGCCGGCCGGTGTGCCTCGGAGCCGAGCACGTCCGGCAGGTGCTGGTGCAGGGTGCCGCCGTAGGCGACGGTGAGCAACTGCATCCCCCGGCAGACGCCGAGCACGGGCAGGTCGGCGGCGAGGGCTGCCGCCAGCAGGGTCAGCTCACCGGCATCCCGGTCCGGTCGGTCCTCGGTCCGCGGGTGCGGCTGCTGGCCGTACCGCCCGGGGCCCACGTCGGCGCCCCCGGCCAGCAGCAGCCCGTCGAGAACCGCCACCACGTCGGCGTCGGCATCGTCCGGGGGCAGCACCACCGCCCGGCCACCGGCCGCCGTCACCGCCCGCACGTACGCCTCGGGCACCAGCACCGCCCGCACACCACGCCAGACGGCCCAGTCGACGGGCTCGGCGTACGCGCTGATCCCGATCAGGGGCCGCCTCATAGAGGTGTCACGTACGCGCCGGTGATACCGCCGTCGACCACGAACTGCGCGGCGGTCATGAACGAGGCGTCGTCGCTGGCCAGGAAGGCCACCGCGGCGGCGATCTCCTCCGGCTGCCCGAAGCGACCCATCGGCACGTGCACCAGCCGGCGGGCGGCCCGCTCCGGGTCGGCGGCGAACAGCTCCAGCAGCAACGGGGTGGCCACCGGGCCGGGGCAGAGCGCGTTGACCCGGATCCCCTCGCGGGCGAACTGCACGCCCAGCTCGCGAGTCATCGCCAACACTCCGCCCTTGCTCGCCGTGTACGCGATCTGCGACGTCGCCGCGCCCATCAACGCCACGAAGGAGGCCGTGTTGATGATCGACCCTTTGCCCTGCCGCCGCATGTGCGGGATCGCGTACTTGCAGCACAGGTAGACGCTCGTGGTGTTGACCCGTAGCACCCGCTCCCAGGCGTCCAGGCCGGTGTCCAGGATGGAGTCGTCGTCCGGCGGTGAGATACCGGCGTTGTTGAACGCGATGTCCACCCGGCCGTGCCGCTCGGCCACGCCGTCGAACAGGTCACGGACGGCCGACTCGTCCGCCACGTCGGTGGCCACGAACTCGCCGCCGCACTCCTGCGCGGCCCGCGTGCCGGCCTCCGCGTCGATGTCCACGCAGACGACCCGGGCCCCCTCGGCGGCGAACCGCCGGACGGTGGCCAACCCGATGCCGCTGCCCGCTCCGGTGACCACGGCCACCCGGTCCTGCAACCGACCCTGCACTGGTGTCACTCCTCGTCACTCCTTCGTCGCGATGAACACGTTCTTGACGTCGGTGAAGGAGTGCAGCGCGTCCGGGCCCAGCTCACGGCCGAGCCCGGAGCGCTTCATCCCGCCGAACGGGGTCCAGTAGCGCACCGAGGAGTGCGAGTTGACGCTGAGGTTGCCCGAGTCGACGGCACGCGCCATCCGCAGCGCCCGTCCGACGTCCCGCGTCCAGATCGAGCCGGAGAGGCCGTACTCGGTGTCGTTGGCGAGCCGCACCGCGTCGGCCTCGTCGTCGAACGGCAGCACCGAGACCACCGGCCCGAAGATCTCCTCCCGCCAGTGCCGGTCGGCCGGCGAGTCGGCCAGCAGCACGGTGGGCGCGTGCCAGAAGCCGGCGCCGTCCGGGCACGAGCCGGTGAAGGCGACCTTCGCGCCGGTCAGGTAACTGGCGACGCGGTCCCGTTGGGCGGCGGAGATCAGTGGACCCATCTCGGCGGTGTCGCGGGACGGGTCCTCGACCCGCACCGCCCGTACCGCTGGTTCGAGCAGCTCCAGGAACCTGTCGTAAACCGGTCGTTGGACCAGGATCCGCGACCGTGCGCAACAGTCCTGGCCGGCGTTGTCGAAGACCGCGCCGGGCGCGGTCGCGGCGGCGGTCTCCAGATCGGCGTCCGCGAACACGATGTTGGCGCTCTTGCCCCCCAGCTCCAGGGTGAGCCGCTTCACCTGGGCGGCGCAGCCGGCCATGATGCGCGTGCCGACCTCGGTGGAGCCCGTGAAGCAGATCTTGCGGACCGCCGGGTGGCTGACGAACCGCTCCCCCACCACCGCGCCCTCGCCCGGCAGCACGGTGAACACGTCCTCGGGCAGGCCGGCCTCGCGGGCCAGCTCGGCCAGGCGCAGGGCGGTGAGCGGGGTCAGCTCGGCGGGTTTGAGCACCACCGTGTTGCCGGCGGCGAGGGCCGGGGCGAACCCCCAGGCGGCGATCGGCATCGGGAAGTTCCACGGCACGATCACGCCGACCACGCCGAGCGGTTCGTGGAAGGTGACGTCGAGGCCGCCGGGCACCGGGATCTGTCGGCCGGTCAGCCGCTCCGGCGCACCGGCGTAGTAGTCGAGCACGTCGCGAACGTTGCCGGCCTCCCAGCGGGCGTTGCCGATGGTGTGCCCGGAGTTGCGCACCTCCAGCGCGGCCAGCTCGTCCAGGTGCGCGTCGACGACGGCGGCGAACCGCCGCAGCAACCGCCCCCGATCCCCCGGCGCAACGTCCCGCCACGTTTCAAAGGCCTCAGCAGCCCGCAAAATCGCGCCGTCAACATCAGCAAGAGACGCCGCCCGGACGTCCCGAAACCCCACCCCAGAAGCCGGATCAACAACTACTGTCACGCGCCCCACCCTCCGCCCATTCCCCGCGATCTTGCAGTTTCTGTGCCGACATATGCCATGAGCTATCCCAAATCAACGACACAAAGTGCAAGATCGCGGAGGACGGCGTAGCGCTCACAGGCGTTCGAAGCCACGGGTCAGCTCCCAGTCCGTCACCGCCGCGTCGTACGCCTTCAGCTCCACCCTCGCCTGGTTGGCGTAGTGGGCTACCACCTCGTCGCCGAAGGCGCTCCGGGCCACCTCGGACTCCTCCCACAGGGCCAGGGCGTCGCGCAACGTGGTGGGGACGCGCTCGGCCTCCGGGTCGTCGTACGCATTGCCCGTGCACTCCGCGCCCAGCTCCAGTTCCTGTTCGATGCCGTGCAGCGCGCCCGCGACCAGCCCGGCGATCGCCAGGTACGGGTTGACGTCGGCCCCGGGCACCCGGTTCTCCACGCGCATGCCCTGCCCGTGCCCGACCACCCGCAGCGCGCAGGTGCGGTTGTCGACACCCCAGCGCAACGCCGTCGGGGCGAACGAGCCCGGCTGGTAACGCTTGTAGGAGTTGATGTTCGGCGCGAACAGGAGGCTGAACTCCCGCATGGTGGCGAGCAGTCCGGCGAGCACCTGCTGCCCGGTGGACGACAGGTGCGCCGGCCCGTCCCCGAGCATGGCCGACGAGCCGGACGCGTCCCGGAGCGAGAAGTGGATGTGGCAGGAGTTGCCCTCCCGCTCGTTCGGCTTGGCCATGAAGGTGATCGACATGCCCTCCTGGGCGGCGATCTCCTTCGCGCCGTTCTTGTAGATGACGTGGTGGTCGGCGCAGGCCACCGCCTCGTCGTACCGGAAGGCGATCTCGTGCTGGCCGAGGTTGCACTCGCCCTTGGCGCTCTCCGGGGTGAGCCCGGCGCCGGCCATCTCGGTGCGGATGCGGCGCAGCAGCGGCTCCACCCGGGCGGTGCCGAGCAGGGAGTAGTCCACGTTGTACTGGTTGGCCGGAGTGAGGTCGCGGTAGCCGCGCCGCCAGGCGTCCTCGTACGAGTCGCGGAACAGCACGAACTCCAGCTCGGTGCCGGCGTACGCGGTCAGCCCGCGCTCGGCCAGCCGGTCCAGTTGCCGGCGCAGGATCTGCCGGGGCGAGGCGACCACGTCACCGGAACCGTCCAGCCAGGCGAGGTCGGCCAGCAGCATCGCCGAGCCGGGCTGCCACGGCATCCGGCGCAGGGTGGCGAAGTCCGGCACCATGGCGAAGTCGCCGTAGCCGCGCTCCCAGCTCGACATCGCGTACCCGTCGACGGTGTTCATGTCGACGTCCACCGCCAGCAGGTAGTTGCAGCCCTCGCTGCCGCCCTCGACGACCTGGTCGAGGAAGAAGGGCGCGTGGAATCGCTTGCCCTGCAACCGGCCCTGCATGTCGACCAGGGCCAGCACCACGGTGTCGATCTCGCCCTCACCGACGGCGACCCGCAGTTGTTCCAGCGTGAGCGGCGCATTCCTCATGAGCGGGCCTCCATCACCAAGGTCTACTGGCAAACCGGATCACCGTCAATGCCCCCGGTGACGCGGGTGGCAAACCCGACGGGACGGCCGCGCGGACCGTCCCGTCGGGCGCGAATCAGGCCGGGCCGTCGACGGGCGCCGGGTCGGCCGCCGCACGCTCCTCGACGGTACGGACGGGGCCGGTGAACCACTTGCGGGCCGAGGCGTACCACCAGACGGCCACCACCACCAGCACCCCGCCGACGGCGAGGGGCGCGTAGTTCACCGCCGACCAGGTGAACTCGTCGTTGCCGGGTACCCCGGCGGGCACGATCGGCAGCACGAAGTAGACGGCGATGACCGCGATCTCGATGACGGCAATCCAGCCGAGCAGCTTGTACCTGCGTCCCAGCGTCCACGGGCCGGGCACGAAACGGTCGCCCATGCGCAGCCGCAGCGCGATCGGGATGAGGAAGGACAGGTACAGGCCGAGCACCGCGACGGAGACCACCGCGTAGAAGGCGATCGGGATGCCGGCCGAGCTCTCGTAGAGCGCCGGCAGGGTGAGCACCAGACCGGCGATCGTGGCTCCGATGATCGCGTTGACCGGCGTGCCGTTGCGGTCGACCTTCGACCAGAGCCGCCAGCCCGGCACCGCCCGGTCCCGGCTGAACGCGTACGCCATGCGGCTCATCGACGTCACACAGCTCATGCCGCAGAAGAACTGCCCGATGGTGGAGATGATGATGACGATCTTGAAGAAGACCGGGGTCAACGCCGACTCGAAGATCGCGCCGGAGAAGCCGCCCGCGGCGTTGACCGCCTCGACGTCGGTGGCCGCGAACAGGAAGGCCAGCAGCAGGATCCAGCCACCGACCGCAGAGTAGAAGATCGACTGCCAGAGCCCCTTGGCGGCGGCCTGGGATGCGCCCCGGGTCTCCTCGGAGACGTGCGCGCAGGCGTCGAAGCCGGTGATCGTGTACTGGGTGAGCAGGAAGCCCAGCGGCAGCACGTAGAACCAGAACGTCAACCCGCCGGTGTCGCCGTCACCGAAGCCCGAGTTGTTGAACCGCTCGGTGAACACGAACTGGAAGCTCTGGTGGTTGTCCGGGACGAACACCAGGATGGCCACCACGACGGCGGCGCCGGCCACGTGCCACCAGACCGAGACGTTCTGGAGTACGTCGATGATCCGGTGCCCGTAGATGTTGATGAGGCCGTGCAGCGCCAGGATGATCACGAACAGGACGAACGCCTGCCGGAGCGTCCCGGCCCAGCCGTCGAAGAGCGCCGACAGGGTGAGGTTGAGGAAGGTCGCGCAGCCGTAGTCGACCGACGCGGTGACCGCGACCAGGCCGATCAGGTTCAACCAGCCGGTGAACCAGCCGTGCGCCGGGCGACCCATGGTCGCCGCCCACCAGTAGATGCCGCCCGCTGTCGGGTACGCCGACACCAGCTCGGCCATGCAGAAGCCGATGATCAGGATGAACAGTGAGATCAGCGGCCAGCCCCAGGAGATGGCGACCGGTCCGCCGTTGTTCCACGCCTGGCCGAACGTGGTGAAGCAGCCGGCCAGGATCGAGATGATGGAGAACGAGATGGCGAAGTTGGAGAAGCCGCTCCACTTGCGGCGCAGTTCCTGCTTGTAGCCGAGCTCGGCGAGTCGCCGGGCGTCGTCGTCCATGGGTTGCTCTGCGGTCGGAACGGGCGTCGTGGCCACTGCGCACCTCCCTGAGGTGGTTCCGTCAACGAGTGCGCAAAGTGTCGTCCCGTTGATCACGGCCGGTCAATACGTCACGGGGTTATTGCGTTGCCGCAGCGGCCCGTGCGGGGCATGCTCAACCATGACCGGGCCCCATCGGGAGGGGGCCGCCTACCGGGCGCTCGGCAACGCCCGGTCCGCGTCCGCGCGCGGCGTCCAACTTCTCTCTCACTGACGGCGATCCCGCCGCATCCCGGACGCCCGAGCCGCCGCCTTCCGCCGGCGGTACCGCCGGGCCGGCCCGCAAGGGCGGCCGGGCTCGTCGTCGACGAGCCCGGCCGCGCCACAGGAGCGTCAGCTGATCCGGTCGAAGCTGCCCCAACTCACACCGATTCGCGTCGGTGAGGACAGGACACGGTTGGTTGTGAAGGAACCCGTGCCGGGGTAGACCCAGAGAGTGCGGTCCGTGGTCTTTCGACCGACGATGTCCGACTTGCCGTCCCGGTTGAAGTCGCCAGTGGTCAACGCGTCCATGATGTTCCAACCGTGGCCCATCGCGATGGACGTGCCGACCACCCCGTCTGCGGTGAGCGATCCGGTGCCCGGGTAGAGCCACAAGATGCCTTCGCTCGGGCGCCGGGCGACGATGTCCGACTTACCGTCCTGGTTGAAGTCCCCAGCGGTGAAGGCATCGAAGCTGTTCCACATAATGCCGATGCGGGTCGAGGTCCGGACAACCCCGTCGGTGACGAGCGAACCCGTACCCGGGTACACCACCAGGCTGCCGTCGGAGGGTCGACGCGCGACGACGTCGGAGATGCCGTCCTGGTTGAAGTCACCGCTGAAGATCGCGTTGAACTGGTTCCAACCCGTGCCGACGCGCACCGGGGGGTAGTTCAGCACCCGGTCGGTGGTGAACGATCCGGTGCCGGAATAGACCCAGAGCGATCCATCGGCAGGCCGCCGGCCCACGATGTCCGACCGGCCGTCCCGGTTGAAGTCCCCACTGAAGATCAGATCGTACTGACCCCAGCCCGTGCCGATCCGGATCTTTGACCCGAGAACCGCGTCGGTCGTCAACGACCCGGTGCCTGGGTAGAGCCACAGCTCGCCGGTGCTGGCGCTCCGAGCGACGATGTCGTCCTTGTCGTCGCCGTTGAAGTCGCCGGAGACGCCGGAAGACGGGCCGGAGCTGGTGCTCTCAAGAATGTTGTCGTAACGGACCGGTGTGTAGTCGCTCGCCTTGCTGGCTGACCAGGCGTCCTCGACGGTGTTCTGGCTTCCGGTCTGCTCGATCACCCGAGGTTGGGTCTTGCCGGAGTCTTCCCACCGGAGGAACAGTGCGACGTGATTCTCGTCGGGGTCCCCCGTATGGCGAAGCAGCGCATCACCCGGCTTCAGATCGCTCCGCGCGATGGTGCGGGTCCTCGTGTCCAGGTTGCCCGTCCAGAAGGCGTCACCAGAGCCACCGAGGCCCCAGGCCATCGAGACGAAACCGGAGCAGTCGGTGCGATAGTCGCCGTACTGGTTCTCGTAACACCGCTCCTGGCTGTAGGGAATGCCTACGGCAAGCCAGGTGCGTGCACGGGTGATCGCCTCGTCGCGGGTGACGGACCTGTCCTCGCCGTTGTCGTCACACGGGAGGGGGGTGGTGGCCACCGCAGCCCGCGTTTCGACACGGTCGGCCAGACCCGAATAGTTTGGCAGCGCCGGATCACCCGGGTTCGCCGCGCTGGCGATGCCCGCCGCCCGTATCGGCGACGAATCAGCAGCCGCCGCCGGCGATGATGTCGCCGTGGCAACGCCGACCAGCAGGATCAGCGGTGGCAGCAGCCGAGCGGCAAGCCGCAAACGTGCTCGAGCGGAAGTTCGCATAGGTCTTCTCCCCGTGTCGGGCGGGCTTCGGCCCGCGTCGCAGAGAAGTGTGTGCAGCGGGGCTGGCAGCTCGCTGGTGGCTCGAATCCCGCACTCCGCCCGTACCCAGCGGAGCCTGCGCCTACGTCGTTGATGAGGGCCGACACGGATGTCGGCCGTCGCCTAGACTGCGAGCTCACCTCCTCGCCATGACGATTTCGGGGTCAGTTATGGGCGCTCGAGAGCATGTGAGTATCGGCCGTCTGATCAAGGACATGCGGGTGAGCCGTGGCCTGACACAGGCGGCCCTCGCCGGCCGGGCCGGGCTGGGTATCGGTACGGTCCGCGACATCGAGCAGGGGCGCTGCGGGCTCCCCAGGCCGCGCTCCCTCCGAGCGCTCGCCGAGGCCCTCGATCTGTCCCGCCACGACCGTGCCCGCCTCACCACACTTAGCCGCCGGGACGGGGTGGACCCACCCGAGCCCGAGGGACCGGCACACATCTCGGTCCTCGGGCCACTGATGGTCACCCGAGCGGAACGAGCGGTCGCCATCGGCAGCGGGCGACACCGCGTGGTCCTGGCCCGATTGGCGCTGACCCCTGGCCGTCCCGTCGGTCGAGACGAGCTGATCCAGCTGATCTGGGGAGACGACCCGCCGCCAGCTGCGCCCAATGTGGTGCAGACACATGTGAGCCGGCTGCGCCGAATCCTCGACCCGCAACCGCCCCGGCCGGGCCGGCCGCCGACCGTGACACTGATGCCCGGTGGCTACCAGTTGAACGTGGACCGCGTCCGACTCGATCTGCTCAGCTATCGGGCCCGACTGAGCGAGGCGCAGTCGGAGCGTGCGCCGCAACGAGCGTTCGATTTGATTATCGACGCCCTCGACCTGTGGCACGGCGACGATGTCGTCGAGGACGTGCCGGAGCTGAGCGGTGACCCGCTGGTGGTCGCACTGGCCCAGGAACGGGTCGAGGCCACCGTTCTGCTGGCCCGGCACGGCGAGGCGTTGCGGCGACAGCGACAGGTTCTACCGCTGCTGCGGCGGCTGGCTGAGCGGCACCCGTGGCACGAGTCCGTGCATGCCCGGCTGATCGTCGCACTCGCCGCTGCGGGGCAGCAGGCCGCCGCTCTCGAGGTGTTCGACAAGATTCGCCACCGACTGGTCGAGGAGTTGGGCATCGACCCCGGCGCCGAGCTGCGCGAAGCCCGACAGGCGTTGCTCGCGGGGCAGCCGGAACCGCGTAACCGGATTTCCACGACGAGCCGGCAGATCGTACGGCCCTGGCAGGCGCCGGCGCCACCGCCCGACTTCTGCGGCCGGACCGCCGAGCTGCGCAGCATCGAGCGCGCTCTGCGCTACCCCGCTGCGGCGCCGGGTGCTCGAACGAGGGTCGTCTGCGTGGTGTCGGGCATGGCCGGCGTCGGCAAGACCAGTTTTGCACTGAGCGTGGCCCAGGCAGTACGACGTGACTACCCGGACGGCCAGGTTTACCTCAACCTGCGAGGCGCCGAAGACCGACCTGTTCCAGTCGGGTACGCGCTCGCCCGGCTCCTACGAGCACTCGGCGTCCCGATGCGGGCGATTCCCGCCGACGAGGACGAGGCAGCCGCCCTCTACCGCAGCACACTCCATGATCGACGGGTACTGGTGCTCCTCGACAACGCGCACGACGCCCTTCAGGTCCGCCCGCTGTTGCCCGGTCCGGGCGACAGCGCCGTCGTGGTCACCAGCCGTAACAGGTGTGCGGGACTCGACGGCGCCGTCCTGACCGAGCTGCCCGTCCTCGCTCGGAGTGACGCCCTGACCCTGTTACGGGGGCACATCGGGACGGCTCGACTGGAGGCCGAACGCGAGAGCGCCGAAGCGGTCGTGGAGGCATGTGGGAGGTTGCCCCTCGCGCTGCGGCTCGTCGCCAGCCGACTGGCCGCGCATCGTCAGCTCACCATCGCCGACGCTCTCAGACGGCTCTCGGACGAACATTCACGGCACGAGCTGTTCAGCGACGGCCCGGAGAGTGTGATGCACAGTTTCGCGCTCAGCTGCCGCGACCTGCCACACCTCTCGGCTACGGTCTTCCGCGACGCCGCGCTGGTCCCCGGCGACACCGTCTCCGTCGCCGCGGTCGCCGCTCTGGTCGATGCCGAGCCGCGGCTCGTCGGTCAGGCCTTGGACAACCTCGTCGCCATGAACCTCCTGCAGCCCGCCGGACCGGGCCGCTACCAGTACCACGACCTGCTGCGCCTCTATGCGGTCCAATCCGGTTCGCGCGAACCGGCCAATCGACCCGCCGCGCTTCGCCGCCTGTACGACTGGTACCTGACCCGGACCGCAGCGGCGATGAAGCTCGTCTATGCCGACATGGTGCGGCTTCCGCTCGACGGCGACCTCGACGACGACGCATGTTTCCCGACCGCCGACGCCGCCCTCGAATGGTTGAACGAGGAGATCGGCAGCCTCGTCGCCGCGGTCGAGGCCGCCGCGCTCGACGGCGACCGAAACCGGTCATGGCAACTCGCGGATCAGCTTCGCGGATACTTCTTCGTCCGCGGGGACGTGCCGGCCTGGCAGGCGACGGGGCACGCCGGCCTTGCCGCCGCGGAGGCCGAGGCCGACATCCGGGCGCAGGCGGCCATGCACCAGACCATCGGCCAGGCACACTGGGCAGCCGGTCGGCACCAGCTGGCCGAGACGCACTACCGCCGCGGCATCGACGCCGCACGCCGGAGCGGCTGGTTGGTCGGTGAGGCGTACCTGTCGCACAATCTCGGCCTGGTGCGGGCCGAGCTGGGCCGAGTGGATGAGGCAGAGCTGCTCTACCAGCGCGCCTTGCATCTTGGGACGGAACCCGAATTCGACCACATCCGGGCGGTCACGCTCAACGACCTCGCCACGTTGTGTCATGAGCGTGGCCAGCTCATGGCGGCTGTCGATCACCTGCACGCCGCTCTTCGGTTGAACGATACGACTGCCCGCCACGCATCGGCCATGGTAAACCGGTCCAATCTGGGCATGGTTCTGCGGCAGTTCGGCGACCTCGACGCGGCGCGTACCCACTTCGACTTCGCGCTCGCCTACTACCGGCGCACCGGTGCCGTGATGAATGAGCTGTCCGTCCTCGACGAGCTGAGCCAGCTCAACCGCCAGCGCGGTGAGTGGCTGCCCGCGGTGAACGACGCCGCAGAGGCGTTGCGGCTCGCGCGGTCGCAGGGCAACCTACGGGCCGAGGCCGCCACCCTGAACACGCTGGGCTTCGCTCTGCTGGGCAGTCGTGCAGTCAACGACGCCGAGGCCCGGTTCGCCGAGGCACTGCTGATCAGCCGCGACAACGGCTACCGGTATTTCGAGGCGCAGGCGTGTATCGGCGTCGCAGAGGTGTTCCTGCTCGACGGAGCGGCGGATGAGGCATACCGGGCGGCAGGCGAGGCGCTGGACAAAGCCGCACCCAACGGGTATCGAGGGCTGCACGGCGACGCCCTGCTGGTGCAGGCCAAGGCGGCGATGACCTTGGGCGACCTGGCGACGGCCGACGCCCTCTCACGCGCGGCCGGCGCGCTGCTGCTCACCGTGAACCTGCCCGACCGGCTGCGCGAGCACGAAGCCGTTCGGGCCCAGCTGGAGAGCGAGATGCAACGAGCCCTCGCGGAGTTCAGGGGTTGAACCGTCCAACATGGTGGTGCGACGCGGGCTTGGGCGACCTGGACCGATGGCGGGCGGGGTCACGCGAGCAGGAGGCCGCCGACCCAGAGGGCGCCGATGGTCAGGCCGGCCAGGAACTCCACCAGCATGGACAGGCCGACCGCCTTGAGGGCCTGCACGGTGGACGGCCAGGCGAGCCGATTGCTGCCCAGCCGCAGCCGCTCGGCCGCCCACACCCCCAGGACGAAGCCCAGCAGGAGGCCGACCACGGGGATCACGAAGAACCCCACCAGCCCGAGCGCTCCCCCGGCCAGCAGGGACGACGTCGGCACACCGGTCCGCTTGAGGTTCCGCCCCGGCCAGAGATACTTCACGATCATGCCGCCGACCGCGACGAGCGTGGCGGCGGCGAACACCGCCCAACCCACGGGCCCGGCGCCGCCGAAGATCGCCCAGACCAGCACCCCGCCCCAGCACAGGGGCAGCGCCGGCAGGCCGGGCACCACCACACCCGCCAGTCCGGCAAGGATGGCCAGTGCGGCCACCACGGTCACCACCGTCTGCGAGTCGTTCAGGCTCACGCCGTCGCCTTCCGTCGGCACCTCACGGACCGGACCGGCCCGCCGTTTCCGCCTTCACCGTCCGTCGCCGGCCAGCCCGCGCGGCTCACGTCGTAGCCTGCCGGAGCCGAGCCGTGATGTCCTGTGCCGGGACCGGCGCGCCGAAGTACCGTCCCTGCCCGGTGTCACAGCGCAGGGCCCGTAGCCGCTCCGCCTGCACGCCGGTCTCCACCGCCTCGGCCGTGACCCACAGCTCCAACGCGTGCGCCAACCTGACCAACGCGTCGACGATCCGCTCGTCGCGGTGGTCAGCCGCCTCGTCCGTACCGTCGGCGCGGATGCCCTCGACGAACGGGCCGGCCAGCTTCAGGCAGTGGATCGGCAGCCGGCGCAGGTAGGCGAGGTTGGAGTAGCCGGTGCCGAAGTCGTCCACCGCCAGCCGGACGCCCAGCGCCGCGAGCCGGTGCAGGCTGCGCAGCGGCTCGCCCGCGCTGCCCATGACGGCGCTCTCGGTCAACTCCAGTTGCAGCAGCTCCGCCGGCAGACCGGTGGTGGCCAACGCGTCGGCCACCGTCGCGACGATCGCCGGGTCGTCGGCCTGCCGGGCGGCCAGATTGACGCTGACCACGACCCGTGCCTCGGGGAACTCCCGCCACCAGCGTTCGGCGTCGAGGCAGGCCTGCCGCAGCACCCACTCGCCGAGCCGGACGATCAGACCGGTCTCCTCGGCGAGGCCGATGAACCGGTCCGGGCCGATGAGACCGAGCTCCGGGTGCTCCCAGCGGACCAGCGCCTCCACGGCGAGCATCGTGCCCTCCAGCAGCGAGACGATCGGCTGGTAGTGCAGCACGAACTCACCCCGGTCCAGCGCGGCCGGCAGTCCGGCGACCAGCGCCGACCGGGCGAGGTCACGGGCGCTGCGCTCCGGGTCGTACACCGCCCACCGGCCCCGCCCGGCCGCCTTGGCCCAGTAGAGCGTGGTGTCGGCGGCCTTCATCAACTCCGAGGCGGTGGTCTCCGCGGCCGGGCAGTCCACGATCCCGACGCTGGCGGAGACCGCCAACTGCTTGTCGCCGACGTGCACGGGCGCGGCGACGGCGGCGAGCGCGGCCTCCGCCACGGCCACCGCGTCCTCGACGTCACCACCGCCGTCGACCAGGATGACGAACTCGTCGCCGCCCATCCGGGCGACCAGGTGACCCCGGTCGGCCACGCACTCGGCGAGCCGCCGGCCGATCGTCACCAACAGCCGGTCACCGAGGTCGTGGCCGAGGCTGTCGTTGATGGTCTTGAAGCCGTCCAGGTCGAGGAAGCACACCCCGACCCGGCGGCCGGGGCCGGCGGCGTCGAAGACCCGGCCCAGCGTCTCGAAGAACAGGGTGCGGTTGGGGAGCCCGGTGAGCGGATCGTGCAGCGCCTGGAAGCGCAGCCGCTGCTGGAGCTCGTACCGCTCGGTGATGTCCTCGATCATCGCGACGGTGAACCGCGGTCGGCCGTCGTCGTACCGGATCAGCGACACGGCCAGGTCCGTCCACACGACGCTGCCGTCCTTGCGGTGGTAGCGCTTCTCCACCCGGGCCGAGTCCTGCTTGCCCTCGATCAGCTCCTGGTACAGCTCCCACATGCCGGCGGCGTCATCGGCGTGGAACAGCGCCGCCACGTTCATCCGGCACAGCTCCTCGATCGAGTAGCCGAGCATGTCGGCGAACGCCGTGTTGACGTCGATGATCTGCCCGTCGACCCCGGCGATGCCGATCCCGATGGCGGCGCCCGTGAAGACCGCCCGGAACCGCGCCTCGCTGTCGCGCAGCGCCTGCTCGACCTCGTCCCGCGCCTGCCACGCCGAACGGGCGATGCGCTCCTGCTGGGCGAAGGTGCGGTCGCGCAGCGCACGGGCGAATCCGGCCGCCAGCGCGCCCTGCGCCGCCGCGATCCGGTCGCCCAGATCGGCCGGCCGGCCGCCGGCCAGCACCCGGTCGGGGAATTCGTCGCCGAGCGCGCGCAGCGACCACTCCAACGCCCGGGGCTCGGTCAGGTGCGCCTCCACCAGGGCCCGCCCGACCTCCTCAGCGGGACGGGCACTGAACGGCTCCGCGCGTACGACCTCCGCCAGCCGGACGGTGTGCAGCAGCAACAGCCGCTCGGTCTCGGCCGCGCTGAGCGGCACGAAACCGATGCGGCGTACGGCACGGGCCCAGTCAGCGGCGTACGCCTCGACACCGGTCCGGCCGACGTCGACCCCGGTGGGGTCCGGGACGGCGGCCATCGGGTCAGCCGGCGGGCTGGTCGTACCGGGCGACGCCACCGAAGGCGCCGAACCGCTCGGGGTGCTCGTCGACGTCCTCCGGCGAGTCGGGACGCCACAGTGGCATGTGCACGACGCCCGGTTCGAGGACCGTCCAGTCGCCGAAGAAGCCGGTGACCTGCGCGCGGGAACGCAGGGTGATCTCGGTGTCGGTCCGGGAGGAGAGGCGCTGGGCGTCCAGCATTTCCTGCGGCTGGTCCTCGAAGGTGGAGTGCGAGATGACCAGGAAGCTGCCCGGTGCGGCGGCGGCCCGCAGGGTCGCCAGGATGTCGTCGGGACGGTCGGCGTCCGGAACGAAGTGCACCACCCCGGCCAGCAGGATGCCCATGGGACGCCCGAAGTCGATCAACCCGAGCCGCCGGGTCTCGTCGAGAATGCGCTGCGGGTCGCGTAGGTCGGCGTGGATCACGCCGGTCAGGTCGTTGCCCGCGAGCAGTTCCCGGCTGTGCGCGACCGCCACCGGGTCGATGTCGACGTAGACGACCCGGGCCTTGGGGTTCGCCGCCTGGGCCACCTCGTGCACGTTGCCCACGGTCGGGATGCCGGAGCCGATGTCGAGGAACTGGTCGATGCCGGCGTCGAGCAGCGCCCGGACGGCCCGGCGCAGGAACTCGCGGCCGGAGCGCATGGTGGCGGCGAGGTTCGGGGTCATGCTGGCGATCTGCTCGGCCAACTGCCGGTCGATCTCGAAGTTGTGCGCCCCGCCCAGAAAGTAGTCGTACACCCGGGCCGCGCTCGGCCTGGTCAGATCAATCTCGGTCGGCAGTGCGTCCGGCATCGGTGTGCCCCCAGTTCGTCGCCGCGGCGCGAGGCGGCACCGGCGTCGACGGGCGTACGCGGCCGTCGGCCGACCCCGCGGGTCGTGTGGTGTGGACCACTCTAGGCCGCCGGCCACCGCGTACGGGAGATCCCCTCACGTAACTTTCCGCACTCAGGCGGCAGATTCCAGCAGCAGCGAGATGCCCTGCCCGACACCGATGCACATGGTGGCGAGAGCCCGGCGGCCGCCCCGGCGGCGCAGCTCCAGGGCTGCGGTCAGCGCCAGCCGCGCACCGCTCGCGCCCAGCGGATGCCCGAGCGCGATCGCGCCTCCGTTGGGGTTGACGTGCTCGGCGTCGACAGGCAGTCCCAGTTCGCGCAGCACCGCCACGGACTGCGCGGCGAACGCCTCGTTCAGCTCGACGACGTCCACCGCGGTCAGGTCGACGCCGGTCCGGTCGAGCAGCTTGCGGGTGGCCGGCACCGGGCCGATCCCCATGATCCGGGACGGCACGCCGGCGGCCGCCGCGCCGACGACGCGGGCCAGCGGGGTGAGGTCGTACCGCCGCACCGCGGCCTCACTGGCCACCAGCAGCGCGACCGCGCCGTCGTTGACGCCCGACGAGTTGCCGGCGGTCACCGTGCCGCCGTCGCGGAACGGGGTGGGCAGCGCGGCCAGCTTCTCCAGCGACGTCTCGCGCGGGTGCTCGTCGACCTCGACCAGTCGGGTCTCGCGACGGCCGGCAGGAACGGACACCGGGACGATCTCCTCGGCGAACCGGCCGTCTGCCTGCGCCCTGGCGGCGCGCTGCTGTGAGCGGTACGCGAAGGCGTCCTGCTCGGCGCGGTCGACTCCGTACTCGGCGGCCACGTTCTCCGCCGTCTCGGGCATCGAGTCGATCCCCCAACCGTCGCGCATCAGCGGGTTGACCAGCCGCCAGCCCAGGGTGGTGTCGTACATCTCGGCCGAGCGGGAGTACGCCGAGGTCGCCTTCGGCACGACGAAGGGCGCCCGGCTCATGCTCTCCACCCCGCCGGCGATCACCAGCTCGGCGTCCCCGGCCACGATGGCCCGGGCGGCGGTGGCGAGGGCGTCCAGACCGGAGCCGCAGAGCCGGTTGACCGTGCTGCCCGGCACCTCCTCGGGCAGCCCGGCGAGCAGCGCCGCCATCCGGGCCACGTTCCGGTTGTCCTCGCCGGCCTGGTTGGCGCAGCCGAGCACGACGTCGTCGACGCGGGCCCAGTCCACCGACGGGTGCCGGGCGACCAGCTCGCGGATGACGTGGGCGGCCAGATCGTCGGGGCGGACGCCGGCCAGCGCGCCCGCGTACCGGCCGATCGGGGTACGGACACCGGCCACCAGGTATGCCACGGTCATCGCGAGTCCTTCAGGGGTGCAGACGGCGGGGGTGGGGGCACACCCACCGGATCGCGGGGGCTGCCGGCCGCCAGGATATCCACGCCGGCAGCGGATAGGTTGACGGCATGGCCCGGGCCCAGTTCAGCGCAGAGACCAGCCGTGACGGCGCGTTCGTCCGTCAGCCCAACCGGTTCACCGGTCGGGTCACCGCCGACTCGACCTCACCCCCGGGCGGCGGTCCGGACGAGCAGGGCCGCTGGCCGCTGGAGGCGGGCCGGTACCGGCTCATCTGGTGCCGCGCGTGCCCGTGGGCACACCGGGCGAGGATCGTGCGTGGCCTGCTCGGGCTGGACGACGCGATCTCGCTGGGCACCGTCGACCCGATCCGGGACGAGCGGGGTTGGGCGTTCGCGCTCGACCCGGACGGCTTCGACCCGGTCCTCGGCGTCAGTTTCCTCTCCGAGGCGTACCTGGCCACCGACGAGGACTACACCGGTCGGGTGACCGTGCCGGCGCTCGTCGACACCCGGACCGGCCGGGTGGTCACCAACGACTACCCGCAGCTCACCCTCGACTTCTCCACCGAGTGGCGGCCACTGCACGCCCCCGACGCCCCGGATCTGTACCCGGTCGCGCTGCGCCCCGAGATGGACGCGCTGATGGCCGAGATCCACACCGACGTCAACAACGGCGTCTACCGGTGCGGCTTCGCGACCTCGCAGGAGGCGTACGACGAGGCGTTCCGGGCGCTCTTCGCCCGGCTGGACGCGCTCTCCGAGCGGCTGGCCGGGCAGCGTTACCTGATGGGGGACGCGATCACCGAGGCCGACGTGCGGCTGTTCACCACGCTGGTCCGCTTCGACGCGGCGTACCACGGGCACTTCAAGTGCAACCGGAACAAGCTGACCGAGATGCCGGTGCTCTGGGCGTACGCCCGGGACCTGTTCCAGACGCCGGGCTTCGGCGAGACGGTGGACTTCGACCACATCAAGCGGCACTACTACGGCACCCACCGGGAGATCAACCCGACCGGCATCGTGCCGTTGGGGCCCGACGAGTCCGGTTGGACGACGCCGCACGGACGTGGCTGAGCCGGGTCGGGCCGGCACCGCCACGAGACCCACCGGCCGCCCGAGCGTGGCCCGCCGGGTCGCCGGGTCGGCCGCCGCCGGCTGCGCGGTGGCCGGGGCGGTCGCGGTGACGGTCGCGGTGGTCGCCGGTCCCGGTCCGGGCCTCACCGGGTACGTGAGCGAGGCCGGTATCGCCGGCAGCGCGCACGCCGTGACGTACCGGATCGGGGTTCTGGCTCTTGCCGGCGCGTTGCTGCTGATCGCCGCGGCGCTGCCGCCCGGGGTCCGGGTCGCGCCGGCGCTGCTCGCCGCCGGCGCCGTGCTCACGGCGGTCTCCGGGGCGGTGACCTGCTCCGCCGGATGCCCGCTGCCACCGTTCGAGCGCACCACGGTGGCCGACCTGGTGCACGGTGGCGCGAGCATCGCGGCGACCGCGGCGGTGGTCCTCGCCATGGTCGCGTTGGCCGTGTCCGGGCCGGCCGGACCGGTGGTACGCCGTCTGGCGGCGGGGACGGCGGCGCTCGCCCTGCCGGTGTGCGCCACCATCGGCCTCGCCATGCTCGTGGTCGGCCGAGGCTCGCTGGTCGGCGTGGCGGAACGGGTGGTGCTCGCGCTGGCCGTGCTGTGGGGCGTGGCCACCGGCACGGCGCTGGCCCTGGCTTGCCATGAGCGAAGCCTGTAAGGAGCATCACGAGCATCACACCTTGCAGATCGAACTTATCGGCGTATCGTCGACCAACGATGACCAATGTCTGGTGCCTCACCGTCCGCCTGTACGTCGATCTCCGACTGCAGGCCAGCGGCATCTGTCCGGCGTAGCCGTCCTCCACACGCCTACTCCGACCAGATCACGACACTTGGACATCCCATGCCCTTCGGCCTGCGCAAAATTCCCTTCTCCGTGCAGATCCTGCTCGGCCTCGTGCTCGGCGTGGCGCTCGGCTTCCTGGCCCGCAGCAACGACCTGAGCTGGCTGACCAGCACCCTGCACACCGTCGGCTCCCTCTTCGTCCAGCTCCTCAAGCTGGCCGTACCGCCGCTGGTCTTCACCGCCATCGTGGTCAGCGTGGTCAGCCTGCGCGGCGTGACCAACGCGGCCCGGCTCGCCCTGAAGACCCTCATGTGGTTCGGCATCACCGCGCTGATCTCGGTGACCATCGGCATCGGCCTCGGCCTGCTCGTCGACCCCGGCCGGGGCGTGACCCTCGACCTGGGTGGCGCGACCGCGCCCAAGAAGACCGGCTCGTGGACGGACTTCCTGACCGGCATCGTGCCCACCAACCCGGTCGGCGCGTTCGTCGAGGGCAACGTCCTGCAGATCGTCTTCCTCGCCGTCGTCATCGGCGCGGCGGCCCTGCTGGTCGGCGAGGCCGCCGAGCCGTTCGTGGCACTGAACCGCTCGCTGCTGGAGATCGTGCAGAAGGCCCTCTGGTGGGTCATCCGACTCGCCCCGATCGGCACGCTCGGCCTGATCGGCAACGCCGTCGCCTCGTACGGCTGGGACCTGCTGGCACCGCTGGCCAAGTTCACCACCGCCGTCTACGTCGGCTGCGCCATCGTGCTGTTCGTGGTCTACCCGCTGGTGCTGATCCTCGCCGGCCGACTCAACCCGCTGCGCTTCTTCGCCGGAGCGTGGCCCGCGATCGAGCTGGCCTTCGTGTCCCGCTCCTCGGTGGGCACGATGCCGGTGACCCAGCGCTCCGTCGAGCGCCTCGGCGTCCCCCGCGAGTACGCCTCGTTCGCGGTGCCGTTCGGCGCTACCACGAAGATGGACGGCTGCGCCGCGATCTACCCGGCACTCGCCGCGATCTTCGTGGCCCAGGTGTTCGGCGTGCAGCTCGGCCTCACCGACTACCTGCTCATCGCCTTCGTCTCAGTGGTCGGCTCGGCGGCCACCGCCGGCCTGACCGGCGCGATCGTGATGCTCACCCTCACCCTGAGCACGCTGGGCCTGCCGCTGGCCGGGGCCGGCCTGCTGCTCGCCATCGACCCGATCCTGGACATGATGCGCACCGCCACCAACGTGGCCGGGCAGGCGCTGGTGCCGACCGTCGTCGCCGCCCGGGAGGGCACCCTCGACCGGGCCGCGTACGAGTCGGCCGGCCGACGTGACCTCACCGACCCGGAGACCGTGGCCGCCGACACCCGCCCGGAGCTGAACCCCGTACCCGCCTGACCCGTTTTTCCACGGCGACGGACCCCTCGACAGCGGGGTCCGTCGCCGTACCGAGAGGATGAGTACATGAGTTCCCTGTTCACGCCGCTGGCCCTGCGCGGGGTCACCCTGCCCAACCGGATCGCCATGGCACCGATGTGCCAGTACTCCGCCGGCCCGGACGGCCTGCCCACCGACTGGCACCTCGTCCACCTCGGCACCCGCGCGATCGGCGGGGCCGGGCTGGTGCTGACCGAGGCGACCGCCGTACTCCCCGAGGGTCGGATCTCCCCGCAGGACACCGGGCTGTGGTCCGACGCGCACGTGGACGCCTGGCGTCCGGTGACCGCGTTCGTCGCCGCGCACGGCGCGGTGCCGGCCGTCCAGCTCGCCCACGCCGGGTTCAAGGCCTCCACCTACCGGCCGTGGGACGCGGGCAACGGCGGAGTGCCGGACGCCGAGGGAGGTTGGACGCCGGTCGCCCCGAGCGCCGAGCCGTTCACCGCCAGCTACCGGACGCCGACCGCGCTCGACGCGGCGGGCATCGCGGGCGTCGTCGAGGCGTTCGCCGCCGCCGCCGAGCGGGCCCTCGCGGCCGGCTTCGCCGCCGTGGAGGTGCACGCCGCGCACGGGTACCTGCTCAACGAGTTCCTGTCGCCGCTGACCAACCACCGCACCGACGCGTACGGAGGCGACCGGGCCGGCCGGATGCGGCTCACCCTGGAGGTCGCCCGCGCGGTACGCGCCGCCGTCGGCGAGAGCGTGCCGGTCCTCACCCGGATCTCCGCCACCGACTGGGTCGAGGGCGGCTGGACCGTCGAGGACAGCGTGGTGCTCGCCGGCGAGCTGGCCGCCGTGGGCGTCGACCTGGTCGACACCTCCTCCGGTGGCGTCAGCACCGAGCAGCGCATCCCGCTGCTCGGCCCCGGCTACCAGGTGCCGCTGGCCGCCCAGATCCGCCGCGAGGCCGGCGTACCCACCGGCGCGGTCGGCCTGATCGTCGAGCCGGAGCACGCCGAGCAGATCATCGCCAACGGTGAGGCCGACCTGGTGCTGCTCGGCCGGGAACTGCTGCGCGACCCGTACTGGCCGCGCCGCGCCGCCGCGAAGCTCGGCGTCCCGTACAGCGGTCCCGCGCAGTACGCCCGCGCCTGATCCGAACCGGTACGGGCGGCTGCCGTTGTCGACAGCCGCCCGTACCGTTTCTCAGCCGGCGAGGTGCGACCAGTCGCCCTCCAGCTCCCGCCAGGTGCCCTGGGCCGCCACCGTGCCCGCCCGCAACACCACCACGTGGTCGGCGCGGACCAACGCGGCACGCTTGGCGGTGGACCCGACCACGGTCACCCCGTGCGCCCGCAATGCCTGCCACAGCGCCAGTTCCGTCGTGACGTCCAGCGCCGACGACACGTCGTCCGCGACGAGCAGTTCGGTACGCGGCGCCAGCGCCCGGGCCAGGGCCAGGCGCTGAAGCTGCCCACCGGAGAGCCGGGTGCCCTTGTGCCCGATGAGCAGGCCCAGCCCACCCCCGGCGGCAGCCAGGTCGTGGTCGAGCTGGGCGGTGCTGACCGCGTCCGCCGCGTCCACCTGGTGGCCGAGAGCGATGTTCTCGACCACCGTGCCGGAGAGCACCCGGGGTAGCTGACCGACGTAACCGACCTGGTTCGGGCGCAGGAACAGCTCGGGCTCGGTGACCGTGTCACCGTTCCACCGCAGCTCCCCGGTGTGGTGCACGATGCCCGCAAGCGCCCGCAGCAGCGAGGACTTGCCCGAACCCACCGGCCCGACGACCAGCACCAACTGCCCGCGCTGGACCGTCAGGTCCACGTCGCGCACGGCGACCGTGCCGTCGGAGTGCACCACCGAGAAGCCGCGCAGCTCCAACCGGCGCAGCGGGCGGCGGGGCGGCGGCGTCGGCGCGGGCGCGGTCCCGCCGGCCAGGTCGACCGCCGCCACCCCCACCGAGTACGCCCCCACTCCCGTCATCGCCACCGTCCGCCGGGTCCACACCCGCGCCGACGGCAGTTGGGAGATCAACGACGCGGTGGTCCAGGAGAACCACCGGGCCGCCCCCAACGTGGAGACCGCCACCAGCACCGCGCCGGCCGACAGTTCACCGCCCAGGTAGAGGGCCCACGCGCCGATAGGCAGCAGTCCGCTCGCCACCGCCGGCGTCGACCGGGACCACACCTGCACCGCGATCTCCCGTCGCTGCCGGTCGCTGCGCAGCACGTCCAGGTCCGCCAGGTGACGCAGCACCGCCGACGTCGCGCCGGCGAGCTTGACCGTCCGCGCCGCGGAGAGCGCGGAGACCAGCGCGGTGGCGAAGGCGGCGCGCGCCGCCACGGTCGCCCGCGCCGCGCGCTCCAGCTTCGGTCCGAACAACGTCGCGGCCAGCCCGGAGACCACCATCGTGCCGAGGAAGAACAGCCCGGGTACGACGCTGCCGGTGACCGCCGTCATCGCGACCACCAGCACCAACGCGACGGCCTGGTCCAGGACGTTGTCGGCGAGCTGCACCACCCGCTCGGTGTCGCCCCCCTGGGCCACCACCTCCGCCGGGGTGTGCGAGCTGACCCGACGAGGTCCGGTCTGGCCGTGCACCAGCCGAAGGCCGATCCGCAGCATCTGCCGCACCCACCAGTGCGGGAACCACACGTGCGTGTAGAACGGCAGCGGCAGGGTGACCAGCAACCCGGCCACGATGCCCAAGGCCGGCAGGTACGGACTGCCGGTCTCGTCGACCAGGTCGGCCCACAGCCACGGCAGCACCGGACCGTCGAGCCCGAGCAGGCTGAGCCCGAGGAAGAGCACGATCGCGGCCGCGCCGTACCGGGGATCGTTCGTGCAGAGCCGGATGATCTCCCGGAAGGTCCGCGCCGGCGGCGTCGGCGGCAACGGCGGCGGGTCGGTACGGGCCGCCGCCGGCCCGCCGTCCACCGCCGCGTCGACCGGCTCAGCGGCGTCCTGACCGGTGGTGTCCCGACCGGCGGCGTTCGGGCCGGCCGGACTGGGGTCGGTCAGCACGTCCGTGCCGGCCTTGCGCGGGCCGGTCAGCAGGTCGACGTCGGTGGTGTTCGGGCCGGTCAGGAGGTCGGTGCCGCCGCCGGTGCGGGACGCCGACGCCCCGCCGGCGTAGACGGCGGCGTGACTGGTCGCCAGCAACTCGGCGAACCGCGTCGACGTCTCCAGCGGACCGGCCTCGACCACCGCGCCGTCGGCGAGCACCACCACCTCGTCGCACCGGCGCACCGAGGAGAGTCGGTGCGCGATGACGATGCCGATCCGGTCGCGCAGCAGCCGCTCGGTGGCCCGCTGCACCCGAGCCTCGGTCACCGGGTCCAACCGGGCGGTGGCCTCGTCGAGGATCACCACGTGCGGGTCACGGACCAGGATCCGGGCGAACGCCACCAACTGCTCCTGGCCGGCGGAGAGCACGTGCCCGCCCTCCCCCAGCCGGGTCGCCAACCCGTCGGGCAGCTCGGCGATCCAGCCGGCCAGGCCCAGTTCGTCGAGCGCCCGGGCCGCGGCGTCCAGCAGCTCCGGGTCGTAGAGCGCGACGTTCTCGGCGAGCGTGCCGGCCACGATCTCGGTGCGCTGCGGCACCAGCGCCACCCAGCGGCGCAGCTCCTCGACGTCGAGGTCGCACAGGTCGGTGCCGCCGAGGAAGACGGTGCCCGGCGGCACGTCCACGGCCCGGGTGAGCACCTTCGCCAGGGTCGACTTGCCCGACCCGGTACGCCCGATCAGCGCGTACGAGCGCCCCCGAGCGAAGGTGAGGCTGAGCCCGCGCAGGGCCGGCCCCCGCCCACTCTCCGGGCCACTCACGTCGTACCCGAACGTCAGGTCCCGGATGCGCAGGTCACCCTCGACCGGGGTGGCCCCGCCGACCGGTTCCTGCCGAACCTTCTGGAGCAACTGCACACGGGCCCACGCGCCGAGGGCCTCCTGTAGCTCGGGCACCATCCGGCCGACGTGCTCGGCGGTGGCCCCGAAGGCCAGGGCGAGCAGCCAGATGGCGGTGAGCCGGGCGGCGTCGACCCGGCCGGTGGCCAGGGCCCAGGCCCCGCCGAGCACCACCGCGCCGACGCCGACCCGGATCGTGGCGGTGGCGATCGTCGCCACCTTGGCGGAGAGCACCCAGACCCGATGGCCACGGGACAGCACGGCGGCGGCCCGCCGGGCGTAGAGCCGCAGCACGTACGGCTGCGCCAGGCTGGTCCGCACGTCGTCCTGGCCGTGCACCGCCTCCTCCATGACGGCGGCCAGGTCGGACCAGGCCTCCTCCTCGATCATGCGGGCCGGGCCGATCTTTGCCGTGGGCCGGCGCAACCCCACCCCGAGCACCACCGTCAGCAGCAACATCGCGATGCCCGCCGGCCACCACACGGCGAGCGCGACGACCATCGACAGCAGACCGACGCAGAGCCCCTGGGCGAGCCGCGAACCCTGGTTACGAATCGCCGACGCCACCTGGTAGACATCCCCGTCGATGCGGTCCAGCAGCTCGCCCACCGGGGTGGTCTCGAGGCTCGGCAGGTCCTGCCCGAGCGCGACCCGACAGAGCCGCCTGCGGATGTCGGCGGACCAGTCGGCGGTCAGCCCGGCCATCACGAGGCTCACCACCAGGTCGCTGAGCACCACGGCGGCCAACGCGGCGGCAAGGACGGTGAAGGAAAAGGCCGACCGGTGTACGAGCACCGCGCCGGCGAGCGCGGACGCGCCCGCCTGACCGGCGGCGCCCAGCACGATCAGGACGGCGACGAGGGTCAGACGGCGTGGCGAGGTGCCCCACAGGTCACGGAGCAGGCGCATGGAAGTTCCTCCGGAACGTGGGTGGCGGAACACCCAGCGTGCCGGCAGCGACCCGGTCCCCTCAACCGATTTACCCGTCCTGAGCAGGTCATCCCCCGGTGCCCGGTCCGCCGGCAACGGGGACGCGAGACCCCCGCGCCCCGGGATCGACATGATCGACACGACGTCGCCGACCTGGGGGCATCGAGGCCGACCACGCCAGCAAATCGGCATGATCGACACGACTTCACCGACCCGGGGGCATCAACCCGCCCCGGATACCCCAACTTCGGCGACCTCGCGTGGATCACCACGCCGACCACGCCCGCCCGAACACCCCCGCCGACACGAGACGGGCACCATGCCCGGCCGACCACGCCAGCAAATCGGCATGATCGACACGACATCACCGACCCGGGGGCATCAACCCGCCCCGGACACCCCAACTTCGGCAACCTCGCGTGGATCACCACGCCGGTCGCGTGCCGCCCGAACATCCGCCGGCACGAGATGGGCACCATGCCCGGTCAAACCTCGCCAGGAATCGGCATGATCGACACGACTTCACCGACCCGGGGGCATCAACCCGCCCCGGATACCCCAACTTCGGCGACCTCGCGTGGATCACCACGCCGACCACGCCCGCCCGAACACCCCCGCCGACACGAGACGGGCACCATGCCCGGCCGACCACGCCAGCAAATCGGCATGATCGACACGACTTCACCGACCCGGGGGCATCAACCCGCCCCGGACACCCCAAGTTCGGCGACCTCGCGTCGATCACCACGCCGACCACGGTCGCGCCGAGCGGTATGTCCGCTTGTGGGGTCTTCGCGGGGTGACGGGATGCACTCTGGGGCCGGAATCATGGCCGGCCGGGGCTCGTCACACACCCCGGCGATCGCAGGAGCACGGGCCAGCCCGCCGGCTCGATGAGCGGATGGGAATCGGCCGCCCGGCCCGGTCGTTGTGCCTGCCTCGGACGACCGCAAGACCCCGGGAATGCCCCCCGGCCCCGGCTCGTTACACACCGACCGGCCGCCGCGAGGCATCCGCCCGCAGGCCGCCAGGCCCCGGGAATGGCCCCGGCCGCCAGGTGGTTACACCCGGACCGGCCGCCGCCGCGAGCGACACCTGCTCGCAGGCCGCGAGCCCCAGGAATGACCCCGGCCAGCCGGTCGTTACACCCAGACCGCCACGGGCCCCCCGCCTGCGGGAATGGCCCCCCAGGTCGTTACACCCGGCCCGGCCGCCGCGAGCGACACCTACTCGCAGGCCGCCAGGCCCCCGGGAATGAGCCCAGCCGGCCGGTCGTTACACACAGACCGCCACGGGCCGCCCGTCTGCGGGAATGGCCCCGGCCCCCGGGTCGTTGTACCCGGTCCGCGGCGCCCGAGCCCCCCGGGCTCGCAGGCCGCCGCCCCCTAAGACTTTGCACGCGCCGGACGAGGTGCGCACACCCCCGTCACCTGATCCCCCCGACGGTGACATCTGGGTGTTTCCTACCCCCGAAGGAGCAACCCCTCATGAACACGATCTTCCGTAAGAGCATGCTGTCCGTTGCTGGTCTCGCGTTCGCCGGTGGCGTCTTCGCCGGCCCGATCGCCGCCCACGCCAACCCGGCCGTCGACACCAAGCCCGCCACCGTGGCGGTGCAGGCCGCGGCGCCGAAGCCGCAGGGCGACCAGTCGCACATCACCCTCAACGACGAGCAGACCGCCAACGCCAAGGCCATCATCGCCGCCACCAAGAAGGCCGGCCTACCCGAGCGCGCCGCGGTCATCTCCATCGCCACCAGCCTGCAGGAGTCGAAGCTGGAGAACCTGGGCCACCTCGGCGACGCCAACGACCACGACTCCCTCGGCCTGTTCCAGCAGCGCCCGACCAGCGGCTGGGGCACCCCCGAGCAGATCACCAACCCCGAGTACTCCACCACCGCGTTCCTCAAGGGCCTGCGCCAGGTCGACGGCTGGCAGGACATGCCCCTGACCGACGCCGCGCAGACCGTGCAGGTCTCCGCCTACCCCGACGCGTACGCCCAGTGGGAGCAGCAGGCCGCCGACCTCGTCGCCCACCACTGGAACAGCTAAGAACCACCGATGGCCGGCACCCGACAACGGGCGCCGGCCATCGCCGTACCTCCAGATCTTGGACAGTTACCGTCCCGACCTGACGGTAACTGTCCAAGATCTGGAAGCGCGGGCCGTCTCAGAAGAGCACCGTCGCGAGGGTGCCGACCGGTTGGAAGCCGCAGCGTTCGTAGACGCGGCGGGCTGGAAGGTTGAAGTCGTTGACGTACAGGCTGACCGTGGGAGCGACCCGGGCCAGCGCGTCGCAGACCACGGCGGCCATCGCGGCGGCGGCGATGCCACGACCCCGCCACTCCGGCGCGACCCAGACGCCCTGGACCTGGGCGGTCCGCTTGGTCACGACGGCCAGCTCGGCCTTGAAGACGACCTTGCCGTCGACGAACCGGGCGTACGCGCGACCGGCCCGGACCAGGTCGTTGACCCGGCGTCGGTAGCTACGGCCGGCGTCCTCGGCGAGCGGGGAGACGCCCACCTCTTCGGTGTACATGGCGACGGCCGCCGGAAAGAGACGGTCGACCTCACCGGAACGGACGCGGCGTACCTCTGGATCGGCCGGCACCGCCGGCGTCGTGTCGGTGGCCAGCAGCGGCTGGTTGGGGCGGACGTCGCGGGCCGGGCCCCAGGTGTGGGAGAGCTGGTCCCAGAGGGGAAGGACGGCGTCCGCGCGACCGACGATCGAGGAGCAGAGCCGATCCTCCCCGGCGAGCAGCTCGGCGAAGGCGGACACGGCGGCGTCGCTGGCGAGCACGGGTGTCAGGTTGCCGCCGAGCCAGCACAGGGATTCGAGGTTGCGCCGGGCGCCGTACCCCAGGATCCGCCCTTCGGCCCGCCACCAGGACAGGCCGCGCGCGGCGATGCGCTCGGCGACCTGCGCGCCCGCGTACGGGTCACGGTCGAGCAGGCGCTCGACCGCGCGGCGCTCCGATTCCCCCAGTTGCCGTACCGGCACCGTCAGCACGACTACCAGCCTGCCAGATCGACCCCCCGCCTCGCCGGCCGAGTGGCGAGCCCGACCGCAAACGGCCGATTTGCTCGCCGCCACTTGTCGCCGATGCATTGCCGATATATCGTTGATGCATCAGCGACAGTACGCAGAGAAGGAGAACCCGATGAGGTTCCATCGACAGCACCACCCGATGCACGAGGCCCGGATGCGGGGCTTCGGCTTCCCGCCGGTCCCGCCCGGCCCGCACGAGCACGGCCACGAGCACGGCGGACGAGGCCGCGGTCGCGGGCACGGCCGCGGCCGGGGGCGACGTCCCAACGTCCGTGGCGCGGTGTTGGCCCTGCTCACCGAGCGGCCGATGCACGGCTACGAGATGATCCAGGAGATCGACTCCCGCACCGGCGGGGCCTGGCGGCCCAGCCCGGGTTCGATCTACCCCACCCTCCAGCTCCTGGAGGACGAGGGTGTGATCGCCGCCAGCACCGAGGAGTCCAGCGGCGGACGGAAGCGGTTCACCGTCACCGAGGCCGGTCAGGCCGAGGCCACCGCCGCCGCGCAGACGCCGCCCTGGGCGGACGTCGCCCAGGACACCGTGAGCAGTTGGCATGACATCCGCGACTCCGGCGCGCAGGCGATGAACGCCCTGCGGCAGGTGATGATGAACGGCACCGACGACCAGCGTGAACGGGCCGCCCAGGTCCTCGACGAGACGCGACGCAAGCTGTACGCGATCCTCGCCGAAGCCGACTGACCGGGCTCGGCCGCCGCGCCCGGCGTCGCCGCACACTCGGCGGACCGGCAGCCGCGCGGCCACCGACGCCGCCCCCTGACGTCGGGGCGCGCCAAGATCGCAGCAGAACGGAAGCGGGCCGCTCCCCGAGGGGAGCGGCCCGCATTCGTCGAAGCGACTCAGTGCACGGTGACCGTCGGGCCGGTGACCAGCCCGCGCAACTCCTCGGGCAGCTCGGCGCCCATCTCGTCAGCGATGCGCAGCGCCTCTTCGATCAGCGTCTCCACGATCTGCCCCTCGGGCACGGTCTTGACGACCTGCCCCTTGACGAAGATCTGGCCCTTGCCGTTGCCGGAGGCGACGCCGAGGTCGGCCTCGCGGGCCTCGCCCGGACCGTTGACGACGCAGCCCATGACGGCGACCCGCAGGGGCACCGGCAGCCCTTCCAGGCCGGCGGTGACCTCCTCGGCGAGCTTGTAGACGTCCACCTGGGCCCGCCCGCAGGACGGGCAGGAGACGATCTCCAGGCCTCGCTCGCGCAGGCCGAGCGACTCCAGGATCTGGTTGCCGACCTTAATCTCCTCGACCGGCGGCGCGGAGAGCGACACCCGGATGGTGTCGCCGATGCCCTCGGCCAGCAGCGCACCGAAGGCGACCGCCGACTTGATCGTGCCCTGGAAGGCCGGCCCGGCCTCGGTGACGCCGAGGTGCAGCGGGTAGTCGCACTGCTCGGCGAGCTGCCGGTACGCCCGGATCATCACGACCGGGTCGTTGTGCTTCACCGAGATCTTGATGTCGCGGAAGCCGTGCTCCTCGAACAGCGAGCACTCCCACAGCGCCGACTCGACGAGCGCCTCGGCGGTGGCCTTGCCGTACTTGGTCAGCAGCCGCTTGTCCAGTGAGCCCGCGTTGACGCCGATCCGGATCGGCACGCCGGCGTCCCCCGCCGCGCGCGCGATCTCCTTGACCTTGTCGTCGAACTGCCGGATGTTGCCCGGGTTGACCCGGACGGCCGCGCAGCCGGCGTCGATGGCGGCGAAGACGTACTTGGGCTGGAAGTGGATGTCGGCGATCACCGGGATCTGCGACTTCTTGGCGATGGCGGGCAGCGCCTCGACGTCGTCCTGGGACGGCACGGCCACCCGGACGATCTGGCAGCCGGACGCGGTCAGCTCGGCGATCTGCTGAAGGGTCGCGTTGACGTCGGAGGTGAGGGTCGTGGTCATCGACTGCACGGACACCGGCGCGCCGCCGCCGACCGGCACCGAGCCGACCATGATCTGGCGGCTGGCCCGGCGGGGCGCGAGCGGCGGGGGCGGCACAGCTGGCATGCCGAGACTGATAGCGGTCACTTCAGCACTCACCTTGGGAAGAGCGTGATCGGGTTGACGACGTCCGCGGTGATGGTCAGCAGCGTGAACACGCCACCGATGAGGATCACCGCGTACGTGAAGGGCATCAGCTTGAGGTAGTCCACCCGCCCCGGGTCGGCCCGACCGATCCGCGCGTAGAGCCAGGAGCGGGCCCGCTCGAACCAGGCGATGGCGATGTGGCCGCCGTCCAGGGGGAGCAGCGGGAGCAGGTTGAACACGCCGATGAAGAAGTTCAGCGAGATGAACAGCATCACGAACATCAGCCAGGCCTTGTTGGCGAACGCCTCGCCGCCGAGCCGGCTGGCCCCGACCACGCTGATCGGGGTGTCCACGTCACGTTCGCCGCCGGTGATGGCGGTCCACAGGGCGGGGACCTTCTGCGGCAGGCGCTGCAACGCCTGGACCGTGCCCACGGCCAGTTCGCGGGTGAAGTCGCCGGTGGCGCCGAACGCGGCGGCCGGCCCGTACGTCACCCGGTTCGGGGTGGTGATGGTGAGGCCGACGCCGAGCGCGGCGACCGGGCCGACGGTGCCCTTCGGGTTGTCCAGCGGCGGACGCTCCGTCTGCGCCAGCACGGTGCTGGTCTCGGCGGGCTGCCCGTCGCGGACGTACCCGATCTTCACGGTCTCGCCGGGCTTCAGCGCGCGCAGGCCGGTGAGCATCTCGCCGTAGTTGTTGACCGGCGTGCCGTTGAGCGAGGTGATCCGGTCGCCGTCGCGCAGCTGGGCCTGGGCCGCCGGGCTGGCCGGGTCACCCGGGGCGCAGGCGCGCTGATCGATCTTCGGCATCACGCAGTCGGACAGCGAGATCACCGCCGGCTCCTGCCGGACCTCCGCGTCGTTCGTGGGGAACTTGGGGTTGGGCAGGCCGAGGGTGACGGCCGCCAGCCAGATGGCGACGAGCGCCAGCCCGAAGTGGGTGATCGAGCCCGCGGACATGACGATCGTGCGCTTCCACACCGGGTAGCGCCACATCGCGCGCGGCTCGTCGGCGGGGTCGACATCGTCGTCGTGCGGCGTCATTCCGACGATCTTGCAGAAGCCACCGAGGGGGATGCCCTTGAGTCCGTACTCGGTCTCGCCCCGCTTGAACGACCAGATGGTGGGGCCGAACCCGACGAAGTACTTCGTGACCTTCATCCCGAACGCCTTGGCGGTCAGCATGTGACCGGCCTCGTGCAGACTGACCGAGATGAGAATGGCCAGGGCGAAGAGGACCACCCCGAGCAGGTTAGACATCAAGCTCCTTTCACCGAACCCGCGATGATCTCCTGCGCGTGCGCACGCGCCCACGACTCCGCCGCGAGCACGTCCTCGACGGTACCCGGTTCGGCGAAGTCCGGAGCGTCCTCCAACACGCGTTCGAGGGTGTCGACGATGCCGAGGAACGGCAGTCGCCCGGCCACGAACGCCGCCACGCACTCCTCGTTCGCCGCGTTGTAGATCGCCGGACGGCAACGTCCGGCGACCCCGGCGGCCTTGGCGAGCGCCACGGCCGGGAACGCCTCGTCGTCCAGCGGTGCGAACTCCCAGGTGTGCGCGGCGGTCCAGTCGACGGCGGTGGCAGCCTCGGGCACCCGGTCCGGCCAGCCGATGCCGAGCGCGATCGGCAGTCGCATGTCCGGTGGGCTGGCCTGGGCGATCGTCGACCCGTCCACGAACTCGACCATCGAGTGGATCACCGACTGCGGGTGCACCATGACGGTGATGTCGGCGTAGGGCACGTCGAACAGCTCGTGCGCCTCGATCACCTCAAGGGCCTTGTTGACCATGGTCGCCGAGTTGATCGTCACGACCGGTCCCATGTTCCACGTCGGGTGCGCGAGCGCCTGCTCCGGTGTGACCTGCGTCAACTCGTCCCGCCGCCGACCCCGGAACGGGCCGCCGCTGGCCGTGACGACCAGCCGCCGTACCTCACCGCGCGACCCGGACCGCAGACACTGCGCGAGCGCCGAGTGCTCCGAGTCGACCGGAACGATCTGCCCCGGCCGCGTCACCGCGGCCTTGACCAGCGGGCCGCCGGCCACGAGCGACTCCTTGTTGGCCAACGCGAGAGTACGACCACCGCGCAGCGCGGCCAGCGTAGGAGCGAGGCCCAGCGAGCCGACCACCCCGTTGAGAACGATGTCGCACGGCCACTGGGCCAGCTCGGTCATCGCGTCCGGCCCGGCCACGATCTTGGGAAGCTTGAAGTCGCCGGTGGCCCAGCCGCGCCGGCTCGCCTCGGCGTAGAACGCGAGTTGCAGGTCCTGGGCGGCGGACGCCTTGGCCACCCCGACCGCCTCGACGCCCAGTTCGAGGGCCTGCGCGGCGAGCAGTTCGACGTTGCCGCCGCCCGCCCCGATCGCCACCACCCGGAACCGGTCCGGATTGCGCCGGACGATGTCGATGGCCTGCGTGCCGATCGAACCGGTGGACCCGAGCAGAACAAGATCGCGGGGGGAAGTCACGATGCCATTCTCCCCCACGGCCGCTGTAAGCCCGCTGGGAGCCTCAGCCCACCCCCGCGCGCCGCTTCCGGCCATGATCCACACGAGTTCGCCGATCTCGGGCTATCCACAGCTCTCGGACACCCCCATATCGCCGAACCCGAGTGGATCAAGCGTCGCCGGCACCCGGATCGGGCGTCACTGGTCCGGTGCCGCTTCATCGAGCAGTTCGGCGGGGTCGATGGAGAACTCGAACGGCTCCCGCATCGCGAAGGTGCTTCCCGCCACCGAGGAGGAAGAACGGGACCTTGGCGGCGGCGTACTCCCACGGCCGGTCGATCACTCCCCTTCGCCGGGTACCCGGCGAGACGATCTCCCCCAACAACACCGCGTGCCCGATGCCCATCGCCGTTCGCCCGCCGCCGGAAACCTTCAGCACGGCGATGTCGGGGATGAACAGGTCATCGTTCGAGACGACGTTCACGTCGTGATAGAGCCACAGCCCCCGCCCGGCGGGCGGCCTGCTTCAGCAGGTAGCCGAGTTCGCGCTGCGCCGTCCGTTCATCAAGGCCGGGACCCGGCGTGATCACGACACAACCGCGCAGCACCTCCACTAGTGCGCCGTTGTTCTCCGGCAGAAGATCGAGCGCAGTGCTCGCTGTCCAGGCAGACCTGTGGCGGCTCAACACGTCGAACGACTTCGCGGGCACGTCGTGAGACTGGCAGGGCTCGACTCTGGCGCACCGCACCACAGGTCCGGCGGTTCTCAGGTCCCTGGCACCGGAGCCATCTGGGCCGGTTCAGGCCCGATCACTCACCTTTCCCGCGGGTCGACGCGATGAAGTTCGTCCAGGCCGAGGGGGCGAAGGCCAACACCGGCCCCTGCCGGTCCTTGCTGTCGCGCACGCCGACCAGGTGCGACAGATTGGTGGCCACCTCCACGCAGGTCGAGCCCCCGTTGTCGCTACGGGTGGACGTGCGCCACACCGCACCGGTCAGGTCCATGACTTCGCCAACTCCCGCACGAGATCCCGTGAGGCCCGCCGGGGCAACGCCTCGCCCCGCAGGCTCTCCCATCTGCGCCGAAGGTTATCAACGTCCTCGGGGCGGTCGGTGACGTGCGCGCGTACCGCGGTGTCGAGGTGCGCGACCTCACCGCTGTCCGGTGTCCGGGCCAGGATGAACGGGCCCGCCAACCCGGCGTGCATGCCGGCCTCGGCCGGCACCACGTAGAGGTCCACGTGGGGTTGCTCGGTGATCTGGAGCAGGTGCTCGAACTGCGCCACCATCACGGCCGGTGCGCCGATCGCCCGTCGTAGCACGGCCTCGTCGACCACTGCCACGAACTCCGGCGGGTGCTCCCGGCTCAGCACCGACTGCCGGTCCATCCGTGAGCCCACCCGCTGTTCGACCTCCGGCTCCCGCAGCATCCCCCCGCCGCGCAGCACCGCCCGGGCGTACGCCTCGGTTTGCAGAAGCCCGGGGATCAACGACGGCTCGAACCAGCGGATCATGGTCGCCTCCCGTTCGACGGTGATCCACTCGCGCAACCAGGGCGGAGCCGCGTCGGCCCGGACCAGGGTGAGCAACCGCTCGAACAGCCCACCGGCCTCCAATATCCCGTCGACCCGGGCGATGAAGTCCTGCGAGGGAGTGCGGTGACCGATCTCCACCATCCCGACCAGGGACGACGAGTAGCTGATGCGCTGGGCCAACTCCTCCTGACTCAGCCCGCGCTCGCGGCGAGCCCGTCGCAGCTCCGCCCCGAGGAACTCCAGCGTCGACACCGGGCCGCTGTCCATCACACCTCCACCACACCTCGCCCACCGATCACCACCGGCGACCACCGCGTCCCGTGGGATCGGCACATCCGGCGCTGAGGGCACTCGCCACCTTCCGACCGTAGTCGCGTCCACACCAGAGTGTGAACAGGCGCGAGGAAGGTGGGCGTGATGGGCAAGCAGATCGGGTTGGTGCCGCTGACACCGAGGCATCGCCGCAACTGGGCACGGTGGGGTCGGTACTGCACCTGTGGGCTGCGCTGGCCGTGCCCGGATCGCCGGCGAAGCGCGGCCCGGCCGGTGTGGCCCGGCCGGTGGACCCGATGACCGCGCCACGGTGGATCATCCACCTGCCGACCACGCTGACCAGCCTCGACGAGGTCACCGCCCTGGCCGTGGCGCTGCGCGACTCGCTCGGTCACGTCACCGTCGTCGACTTCGGGGAAACCACGCTCAGCGAGGAGGACGCGCAGTTCCTCCGTACCCGAGTGTTCTGTGACGCCCGGCTCGACGACGCGGGCCGGTGCCGGCGGCCCGACGCCCACGACGGCCCCTGCGCAATGGCGATCGACTCGGGTTCATGAAAATCGGGGTGTCCGCGAGCCGCGGACACCCCGATTTCATTGAAACCGTGTTGATCAAGCGACGGGTCAGCCGCCGTTGATGACGAACTGCGAGCCCGGCTGGATGACGATGTTGCCGTCGGCCGAGTTCGTGATGGTCACGCTCGTCAGGTTGGCGTTGCCGCGTGCGCCGCTCATCGCGAGGATGCCGGCGCCGTTGTTCGACTTGTCGATCCGCACGTTGGTGATGGCGACGTTCGGCATGTTGCCGCCGCCGTTCTTGAACTGGATGCCGTCGAACGTCGAGTCGACGATGTCGGTGTCCCGGATCGTGACCCCGACGATGTCCCGGGTCGAGGGGAACAGGGTGATGGCGCCGAACTCCTGGTCCTCGTTCCAGAACGCGCCGCCGGTGCGGTAGAGCCCGTTGTTGGCGATCAACGTCGTGCCGGAGAACGGCAGCGGGTCGTGGTCGGTCGCCAGCATGATGCCCGGGTAGTTGGCGGTGTCGTAGATCAGGTTGTTCTCGATCGAGTTGTCGTAGCCGCCGTAGATGGCGATGCCGTTCGCCCGCCACGGCAACTGGATGGTGTTGTTGACGAAGTGGTTGTCGTGGGCGATGTCGACGCTGCGGTCCTTGACGTACGGGTTGGCCCAGACGGCGAGCGCGTCGTCACCGGTGGTGCGGAAGGACGAGTTGAACACCCGGGAGTTGCGCGTGCCGTTGCTGAAGTTGATGCCGTCGGCGTACGTGTCGCGGATCCGCATGCCGCTGAACTCCAGCCCGTCGGCCGGCCCCCACAGGTCGGGGATGTTGTCGTAGTCGCGGCCCACCCAGACGCCGACATTCGCGTGCTCGATCCAGACGTTGCTGATCTTCGTGCCGGTGCCGAACCGGCCGTTCAGACCGACGCCGCCCTCGGCGTTGCCGTCACCGCCCCGGATCCGGCCGGAGCCGAAGATGGCGATGTCGGAGATCTGGGTGTTCTTGTCGATGTCGAAGCCGAAGTTGCCCTCGTGCGGGTGGTTGATGCCGCCCACCACGTTCTGCGGCTCGGTCAGCGTGTAGAGCTGCGAGTGCCACATGCCGGCGCCCCGGATGGTGACGTTGCTGATGCCGACCTGGTTGTACATGCCCCGGTTTAGCGGGTCGTCGGTCAGGATCTTCTGCTCCTGCCGCCACTGCCCGGCGGGGATCCAGACGCAGCTGATGACGCCGTTCTGGTCGTCGGTCACCGCCCGCTGGATGGCGGCGGTGTCGTCGAGCCCGTCGTTCGGGATCGCGCCGTACTGCGTGATCGACGTGCAGCCGGACGGTTGGCTCAGCGGCGGGGCCACCTGCTCCAGGTCGATCATGTCGATGACGTAGAAGGAGGCGGTGTCACCCGAGTCGCGCTGCAACTTGAAGCGGGTGCCCGCCGGGTACGACTGCGACAGCAGCGCGTTCGACTCGTCGAACAGGCGACGAGCGTCGGCCTGCGGGGTGTTGGTCAGCGCCTCCGGCCCATCGGTGTTGCCGTAGAGCCAGCTGTGCTTCGACGACAGGGTCAACTTCCGGGAGAAGACGTCGTTGACGTAGAGGCTGATGGTCGCCTCGATGCCGCCCCCACCGGGCGCGTCCGGGATGGAGTTGCGCACCACGATGGCGTTGGCCTGGTTGGCCGAGGTGAACTCGACGAACTGGCCGGTGCTGTTGAGGCGTACCGACTTGCGGCCCGAGGACTCGCTGGCGAAGTTGGTGTGCCCGAAGGTCCGCAGCGCGTCGGCCTCCAGCAGCGTGCCCGAGTAACGGCCGGCCTCCGCCTCGTACGAGACGTACGGCACCGCCGCGCCGCGTCCGACCACGATGGACTGGCTGAACGTGTTGTTGCTCTCGTTGGTCTCGGCGACCACGTTCGTGGCGTCGGCGGTGGCGGTGATGGTCGCGCCGCCGCTGGTGGCGGTCCAGCTACCGCTGACGGCCACGGTGGCCGTCGCGCCGGCGGCGATCGAGGCGGTGTTGGTGTTGAGCGTGGTGCCGCCCACCACCAGTCGGGTGACGGTGGTCGCGCCGGTCGCCGTGGTGCCCCGGTTGCGGACCGCCACGGTGAAGCTGACGGACGCCCCGACGGCCGGGTTCGGCGGGTTCGAGGCGATGCTCAGCACCTGGAGGTCGGGCCCCGGCGCCTGCGCCACCACCAGCGGCGACGCCGCCGTGAAGCTGTTGTTGCCGTTGTTCTGCTCGACGACCGTGTTCGCCGGGTCGACCACCGCCGAGACGGCGTAGCTGCCCATCGGCCGCGTACCGGCGTTGAACGACACGGTGGTCGAGGCACCGGCGGCGAGCGCGCCGACCGAGGCGCTGCCGACGACCGCGCCGGCCAGGCTGAAGTTCACGGTCGTCGCAGCGGCGGACGCCGAGCCGATGTTCTGCACCACGGCCGAGAGGGTGACCTGCGAGACCTCGCTGGGCGACGTGGGCGACCAGGTCACCGAGCTGACGACCAGGTCCGGGTTGGGGGCCGGCGTGCCGCAGACCTCCAGCTCGGCCACCTGGCCGGACGGTGCGCCGGTGTTGCCGGTGAACCGCAACTGCACGTCCGCCGTGGTCGCGCTGACTCCAATGGTCACCGTGTTGACGCCCTGGACGAACTGGTAGGCCGCGGCCGAGACCAGGCTGGTGTACGACGACGACGCCTGGTCGCGGCCGAGGACCTGGATGGTCTGGGTACGGGTGCCCCAGGACGCGTCGGGGTTGAGCTTGACGGTGACGCTGGAGATCGAGTGGTTCGCGCCGAGCGCCACGGTGAGGTTCTGCGGGTAGCTGGCCGCGCCCTCCCAGTAGGTGCCGAGCTGCCCGTCGTTCGCCTTGTCCGGCGTGAAGGTGAAGGTGGAGCCGCTCGCCGTCATGCTCTTGCCCTGCGCCACGTTGGTGCAGGCCGGGGGGTTGCTGCCGGTCCGGGTGACGGTGTTGCTGTTGCCGGACAGGTTGCCGGCGCCGTCGCGGGCACGGACGTAGTAGGAGACGGTGGCCGTCGCCGGCTGGGTGTCCTGGTAGGTGAGGACCGTGCCCAGCGTGGCGATCAGGTTGCCGCCCCGGTAGACGTTGTAGCCGGCCAGGCCGCTGCCACCGGAGTCGGTGGAGGCGCCCCAGGTGAGGGTGATCGTGCTGCCCGAGGTGCTCTGCGACAGCGTCCCCGGGACGCTCGGCGCGGTGGTGTCACCGCTGCCGGTACGGGTCACCGTGTTGCTGTTGCCGGAGACGTTGCCGGCGGCGTCGCGCGCCCGGACGTAGTAGGACACGGTCGCCGTGGTGGGCTGCGTGTCGTTGAAGGTGGTCACGTTCCCGACCGACTGGAGGAACGCGCCGTTGCGGTAGACGTCGTAGCCGGCTACACCGCTGCCACCGGAGTTGTCGGTGGAGGCGACCCAGGCGAGGCTGATGGTGGTGCCCGACTGGGTGTACGAGAGGTTGGCGGGGGCGCTCGGCGCGGTGGTGTCGGGGGTGGAGCCGCCGCTGCCGTACACCTCCAGCTCGGAGAGCTGCCCGGCCGGCCAGCCGCTGTTGGCGGTGATGGTGATCCGGACGTAGCGGGTGGAGGCGGCGCTGAAGTTGATCGTGACGGTGCTGCCGCTCGCCGGGTTGAAGGTGTAGGTCTGCGACCCGACCAGGTCCGTGAACGACGAGCCGTCGGCGCTGCCCCGCACGCTCAGCGTCTGCGTCCGGGTGCCCCAGCCCGAGGTCGGCAGCTTCAGCACGACGTGGTTGACCGACTGTGACGAGCCGAGGTCGACCTGCACCCACTGGGGGAACGAGTTGTTGACGCTCTCCCAGTAGCTGCCCGCGTTGCCGTCGACGACCTTCGACGAGTCGTAGACGTCGGCGTGACCGCTCTCCTGGGTGGGACGACCCTGGGCGAGGTTGGTGGCCGCGGCGGCGAATCCGCTGCTGGCGGCGGCCGGTTGGTCGGCGGGGCGGGCGGCGGAGGCCGGGGTGGCGAGGGCCGGGTTCGTGAGGGCGGTCGCGATCAGCGTGGTCGCGACTGTCGCCGCCACCATCCTGAACAGTGTCGCTCGTCGTCTCATGACTGTCCTGTCTCGGGGGACGGTTGCCGCGGGCGGGGGTGACCACGGTGGGGGTGGAGGTGGTGGTGCGGCGACATGCAAGAACCGACTAACGAGGATTTCCGAGCCGGTGCACGAAACCGAGCACTCGTTTGTCGAAATCTTGCATTAGTTTGGCCAAAGGTTACTGACGTGCTACGGGAGCGTCAACACTTCGACCCACGTGACTATTGACGGGCGTCCCCGCAGTCAGCCCCGGGCACGACGGTGAGCCGTATGCCTCAGAGTCATCAAGATGACCGTGAGGCATACGGCTCAAGGTGGCGTGCGGCTCGGGCAGGCGCCGTGCGAGGCGGCGCGGGGGTCAGCCGCCCGGCGCGGTCAGGACGAAGGTCTCCAGCACCTCGCCGCCGTACCAGTCGGTGCGTCGGCCCACGTGCGCCATGCCGAGTCGCCGGCAGACCGCCATCGACGGCTCGTTGCCCGGCGACACGACCGCGTAGATCTCCGGGGTGCCGGTGGCGAACTCCCGGGCGATGAGCGCACGGGCCGCCTCGGTGGCGTAGCCGTGACCCCACGAATCCGGGTGCAGGTGCCAGCCGGTCTCGATGTCATCGGTGAGCTGCTCCTCGTCGCGCCCCGGCAACGGCTTGAGCAGCGCCGTACCCACCACCACGCCGGTCTCGCGCACCTCGATCGCCCAGGTGCCGTACCGACCTCCGTCGGCGGCGTGCCGGTCCCGCCACATCTGCAGCCGCTCGGCCGCCTGACCCGGCTCCACCATCGGCAGACCAGGTGACACGCCCAACCAGCGGGTGATCTCCGGGCGCCGGTAGATGTCGTAGATCCGGGCCAGGTCCGCCGGTTCGTCGGTCCAATCGCGCAGGATGAGGCGTTCGGTGGTGACAACAGTCATGACCGGCGATCTTAAGGAGTGACCGCCCCGACGACAGGGAAGGAGAAGCCGATGGGCAGCGGATGGCAGCGCGCGAAGCGGATCATCAGTGCCGCGTTCCGTCCGGTACGCGGGCGCGACCTGTCGCTGCACGCCGCCGCGATCACCTTCTACGGGGCGATCGCCGTCGTCCCGGTCGCTCTGCTGGCCCTCTGGCTCACCTCGCTGATCGCGGGCGACGACCGGGTACGCCGGCTCACGTCGTACGCCGTGGAGGCGCTTCCCACGGCAATCGGCGCGCCCCGGGCGGTGGCCGCCCTGGTCGACGCCGGGGTGCAGTTGACCCCGCTGTTGGCGCTCGCCTCACTGCTGCCCGCGTCGCTCTACGGCGAGGGGCTGCGCCGGGCGTTCGTGTCGGTGGCGGCGCCCCGTACCGACGAGCACCTGGTGGGATGGCGGGGTCGGCTGCTGTTGCTGCCGCTGCTCGCGCCGGCACCCGCGCTGCTGCTGTCGATCCTGTTGGCGTTGCCGCTCACCACCCGCCTGGTCCGTCAGGGCGGCTGGGTCGGCGCGCTGGGGATCGTGCTGTCCTTCCTGGCGGTCTGGCTGGTGCTCACACCGGTGCTGGTGTGGGTGTTCCGGGTGGTCGGGCCGGCGTCGCCGGACTGGCTCTCCACCCTCGCGATCGGGTCGTTCACGGCGGCCAACCTCTCCGGGTTCCTGCACGGTTTCGTGCTGTTCGCGTCCCTGCCGCTGGACCTCGGCGTGCCGTTCGGCGGCTTCGACCCGATCGGCGCGGGCGTGGCCGTGCTCCTGTGGCTGTACGTGTTCCACGTGATCATCCTGGCCGGCTACTCCGCGACCCTGGCACTCTCCCGTTGGCGCGCCCAGCGGCAGAGCTGATCATCCGGCGGCGAGCGCCTCGGTGGGGGTGAGCCGGGCGGCACGGATCGACGGGTAGACACCCGCCACCATCCCGACCAGCAGGGCGCCGGCGATGCCGCCGACCACCGAGATGACCGGGATCGTCGGCGGCCAGCCCTGGTAGCCGGCGTACCCGACCGTCGCGAGCACGCCGAGGACGGCTCCGGCGGCTCCACCGAGCACCGACAGCAGCACCGACTCGGTGAGGAACTGCACCCGGATCTGCCCACGGTTCGCGCCGAGCGCGCGGCGCAGACCGATCTCCCGGCGGCGCTCCAACACCGAGATGACCATGGTGTTGGCCACTCCGATCCCGCCGACCAGCAGCGCCACGGCGGCCAGCCCGAGGAACAGCGCGGAGAAGGTGTTCTCGGTCGCCCGCTTGGCGGCGAGCGCGTCCGAGGGACGGCTGACCTGGATCAGTCCGGGCAACTGCGGGTCGAGGGTGGCCGGCAGTACCGCGCGGACGTCCTCCAACGCGGCCTCGCGGGCCCGCACGTACACGACGGTGGGATGCCCGTCGAAGCCGAGCAGGTCCCGGGCCGCGTCCCAGCCGACCAGCACCGACCGGTCCAGGTCGGGGGCGATGGGCAGCGGATCGAGTACGCCGATCACGGTGAACCACCGTTCGCCGACGAGCACCTGGGGCGGCTGGGCCGGGTCGACGGTGGCGAACCCGAGCCGGCTCGCGGCCACGTAGCCCAGGACGGCGGTCGGTAGCCGGGCCGTGCCGTCGTCGAGGAACCGGCCGACACGGACCCGTCCGTTGACGGTGTCCAGCAGATCCGGGCGCGTGGCGAGGGTCGTGAGTCCCGAGGTGTCGTACGGATCCATGGCATCGCTGCGGCGGACCGTGCGGTGGGTGTTCGCGACCGCGCTCACCGTCTCGACGGGCCCGATCCGGTCCACCATCGCCACCGACTCCTCCGGCAGCAGCACGGGCGGGTCCTGATCCGGCACGGGTTCGGCACGCAGCAGGTTGGTGCCGAGAGCCGAGAGCTGGTCCATGAGGTCGCGCTGGCTGGACGCCGGGATGCCGACCACGACGATCATCGTGGCGATGCCGATGGAGATGCCCAGGGCGGACAGGGCCGCGCGCATCCGCCGGCTGGTCAGCCCGAGCAGACCGAGCCGGAGTACGTCGCTCGGGGCGAGCCGGGGCGGTCGGCCGCCGGGCGTCGCTGTCGGTGTGGTCATCGATGCGTCCTGTCGAGGGTGTCGGAGACGATCCGCCCGTCGCGGATGTCCACCTGCCGAGGGGTACGGTCGGCCAGGTCCCGATCATGGGTGATCATCGCGATGGTGGTGCCCTCGGCGTGCAGGCTCAGCAGCAGCGCCAGGACCGCCTCGCCGTTGGCGGTGTCCAGAGCGCCGGTCGGCTCGTCGGCCAGGACCAGCGCCGGGTCGTTGACCAGCGCCCGCGCGATGGCGACCCGTTGGCGTTCCCCGCCGGAGAGCTGATGCGGCAGGTGGTCGACCCGGTGCGCCAGGCCGACCCGGGCCAACGCGTCGATGGCCGTGCGGCGACGGCGACGACGGGGTACGCCGGCGTAGAGCAGCCCGGTGGCGACGTTCTCCGCGGCGTCGAGCCCTGGGACGAGGTGGAACTGCTGGAACACGAAGCCGAGCCACCGGCCCCGCAGCGCCGAGAGCCGCCGGTCGGACAGGTCCGTCACCTCCTGCCCGGCGACGCGTAGCCGCCCGCTGGTGGGCAGGTCGAGCGTGCCCATGATGTTCAGCAGGGTCGACTTGCCGGAGCCGGACGGTCCCACGATGGCGAGGAGCTCTCCCTCGCGCACGGTCAGCGAGACGTCGTCCAGGGCGGTGACGCCGCCCGGGTACGTGCGACTCACCCCGTCGAGGTGCAGGACCGGTTTCCGGTACGCCGGAACCACCTCGGTCGGCGCGTCCCGGGCCGGGAAGGGAATGACGGTGCTCACGCGGCGGTCACCACCGTGAGTCCCTCGGTGACGCCGTCGCCGGTGACCTCGACGAGCCCTCGGGAGAACATCCCGGTCTCCACGGCCACCAGCCCGCCGTCGGGCAGTTGCAGGGCGTGTCCGCCCTCGCGGAGCGCCACCAGCGCGCCGACGGGTACGGCCAGCACGTTCCTGCGGGTGTTCGCGGTGAACGCGACCTGGACCGCCGCCGCGTCCAGCTTCGCCACGTCCGCCGCCCTGGCCGGCGTGACGAGGACGTTCACCTTCGGCGGGCTGGCCTGGCCCGCCCCGGACTCCGGACCGCCGCCGTCGACGGTGTGCGAGATCGAGGCGACCCGGCCGGGGCTCTCGGTCGTGTCGGGCAGGGTGATGGCGACCGTGGCACCCACCCGGATGCTGCCGACCTCGGTCGCCTCGACCGCGACGGTCACCAGCTTGACCTTCTCGGTGACGGCCACCAGCTCACCGGCGGCGGGGTCACCGGGCACCGCCTTCACCGCGCTGACCCGGACCGGCCCGGGCAGCACGACGACCTGCCCGACCTCGATCCGGCCGGTGGGTTGCCGGTCGAGCGCCTGCTGCCACTTCTTGATCGCGGCAACCAGGGTGTCGGTGAGCAGGGACTGTCCTGCGGGGATCCTCGCGCCGTCCTTGGCCCGGGTCGGCCGCGTGCCGGTCTGGTAGCCGAGCGCGGCCAGGTTGTCCGACACGACCCGCACATCGCTGCCCACGAGACCCGGCTTGTCGAGTGTGCGAAAGATCGGGACGTCGCCGAAGAACACCGGAACCGGCTGGTCGTCGACCCAGTAGAGCGGCTTGCCCCGGGCGACCGTGTCGCCCACCTTGGGCAGCCGGGTGACGATGCCCTCGCCCGTGCCCTTGACCACGCGTTCCGGGCCGAAGCCGAGGGTCCCGCCGAGCGAGCGGCTGTCCGACAGGTCGGTACGTTTCACCGTGGTCGTCGTCAGCGGCGGCGCGGCGCTCGCCGTACCGTCGGTGCCGGGCCGGCCCAGGATCAGCGCCGCGACGCCCGCGCCGACGGCGACCACCACGGCCACCAGCGCCACGAGGATCGCGGTCCGCCGCGTTGGCCTACCGCCCACCGAAGGCCTCCATCGTGCACTCGTGCTCCGCCTTGGACAGCGCCGCACCGTCCAGGCCGCCCGAGGGATCGGCCACCCCGTCGTCGTACGTCCAACCGGAGCCGTCCGGCAGCGAGTGGATCTTCATGCCCCGGCCGCGTAGGCACTGCACGTAGTCGTTCCACTGGATCACGTAGTTCGGGTTCTTCTCCTCGTCCAGCTCGGGAGGCTGGAGAGGCAGCTTGTCGGCGCAGGCGACGTACGCCGCCTTCGGCTCGCCGCTCTGGTCGAGGGAGATCATGCCGCTCCCCTTCGGGGTCGCGGCGGAACGTTCCTTGATCTCCCTGACCCCGTGGTCGCGCAGGCAGTAGTTGTACGCGTTCCAGAGCCGCTGCTTCTCGTCCTCGTTCATGTCCAGGCGCAACTGCGGACGCCCGGCCGCCGCCGCGGCAGCAGTGGCGGACGCGCTCGGCGCCGCGGATCCGGTGGCGAGGGAGGCGACATCGGCGGTGCCGCCCGCGTCGGACTTCTCACCGCCGCAGCCGGCGAGGACCGTGGCGAACAGGGTGAGCGCGGCCAACCCGAGCCGTCGTGGTGCGTTCGTCATGGCGGCAGCCTCACGGACCGTTGTCAGAGACCTGTCAGGAAGCGGTCCTCATCCGGTGATCCCAGCTCACGGGCAGCCCCTGCGGCGGCCGGCGACCCGTACAGTCGCTGCCGTGAACGCGCGGGTGCTGGTAGCCGAGGACGACGAGAAGCAGGCCGAACTGGTCCGCCGTTACCTGGAGCGGGAGGGGCACACGGTCGTCGTCGTCGGCGACGGCCGGGCGGCTCTGGAGCAGATTCGTCAGCACCCGCCGGACCTGCTGATCCTCGACGTGATGATGCCGAAGGTGGACGGTCTGGACGTCTGCCGCATCCTGCGACGCGAATCCGACCTGCCCGTGCTCATGCTGACCGCCCGCGCGACCGAGGACGACCTGCTGCTCGGCCTCGACCTGGGCGCCGACGACTACATGACGAAGCCGTACAGCCCACGCGAGCTGGTGGCCCGGGTGCGGACGCTGCTGCGCCGGGGCCAGCGGACGGCACGCGCCGCCGACCCGGTGCTGCGGGTCGGCGACCTGCACGTCGACCCGATCCGCCACGAGGTACGCGCCGACGGTCGACGCGTGGAGTGCACGCCGGGCGAGTTCCACCTGCTCCAGGCGATGGCCGCCCAGCCGGGCCGGGCCTTCACCCGTGACCAGCTCCTCGGCCACCTGCACGGCTTCGACAGGTACATCACCGGCCGGACCGTCGACGTCCACGTCATGAACCTGCGCCGGAAGATCGAGCCGAACCCGCGCCGACCGGTCCGCCTGCTCACCGTCTACGGCGTCGGCTACAAGCTGGCGGAGGCGAGCCACCATGCGGCGTGAGGTGCCACTGCACCGCAGCCTGCTGCTCCGGCTGCTCGCACTGGCCGTCCTCATCGCCGTGGGCTCGATCGCGGCCACGGCCTGGCTGGCCGTCCGCACCACGACCGGGGCGATCCGGCAGGAACAGGGGCAGGCGCTCGCCGACGACGCCCGCATCTACGACACCCTGATCGGTTACGCGGCGACCCACCCGAGCTGGGACGGCGTCGACACCACCCTGCGACCGCTCGCCGAGCAGGTGGGTCGGCGGATCACCCTGACCACCGAGTCGGGTACGCCACTCGCCGACTCGGCACCGGAAGCTGGGCCGTTGCCCACCAAGCCGTCCGCGACCATCGACGCGCTCGCCGTGGACACCGCTCTGGCTCCGGGCTCCCCCGCGGTCGTCGACGCGGCGCGGATCGACCCCCGCGCCGCCGGCCCGTACCTGCTGCCGCCCGAGGAGCGCCGGACGCTGCGCGACCGGGCGGACCAGGCCGTCCTGTGCCTGCGGGTACGGCCCCGGATCGCGGCCGTCGTGGCGGAGGGACCGACCGGTCGACCCCGGATCGAGACCCCCGGCACCGAGCTGAGCGACGACGCCATCTGCGCCGAGCCGCGGGGGAAGCTGGCGAACCCGACCGCCACCGAGCGCAAGGGTCTGGCGCAGCTCAACGCGTTGGTGAACACCTGCCTGGCCCGCCGCACACTGACGCCCGTGGCCGTCGACCTGGACTGGACCTGGACGATGCGGTCCGCCCCGGCACGGAACACCCGTCCGGACCTCACCGAGGTCGACCAGGACCACAACCGGGCGGTCAACGCCTGTGTGGGCACCAGCCGCAGGGAACAGCTCCTTCCGTACGTCGCCCCGGCGGCGACCCTGTTCGTCTCCGACCCGGGTGGTCGCCCCACCACGACGTTCGACCTGTCCCGCGCCAACCAGGCCCGGATCGTGGCGGTCGCCGGTCTCGTGCTGCTGGTGACCGTCGGTGTCACGGTGCTGGCCGGTGTCCGGCTGACCCGGCCGCTGCACGCGCTGACCGGCGCCGCCCAGCGGATGCGCGACGGCGACGGCGCCGCCCGTGTCCGCGTCACCGGCCGGGACGAGATCGCCCGGCTGGCCGAGGCGTTCAACGACATGTCCGAGCGGCGCGAACGCCTCGAACAGCTCCGTCGCGCCATGGTCAGCGACATCGCCCACGAGCTACGCACTCCGGTCACCACGATCCGGGGCTGGTTGGAGGCCGCCGAGGACGGCGTCGCGCCGGTGGACCGGCGGTTGGTGTCGTCGCTGCTGGAGGAGGCGACGCTGCTGCAACACGTGATCGCCGACCTCCAGGATCTCGCCGAGGCGGAGGCGGGCGCGCTGCGGCTGCACCCCGAGACGGTCTACCTCGCCGACCTGCTGGGCCAGGTGGCCGAGGCGTACCGCGTGCAGGCCGACCGGGCCGGCGTGACGCTGTCGGTGCTCCTCGACGCCGACCCGCAGGTGTACGCCGACCCGGTGCGACTGCGTCAGGTCGTCGGCAACCTGGTCGGCAACGCGGTACGCCACACTCCGGTCGGCGGCAGTGTCACGATCAGCGCCGGCGCGGCCGACGGGCAGGTGACCATCGCCGTCGCCGACACGGGCAGCGGCATCAGCGCCGAGCATCTGCCCCGGGTGTTCGACCGCTTCTGGCGGGGGGAGAAGTCCCGCAGCCGGCAGACCGGCGGCAGCGGCCTGGGCCTGGCAATAGTCCGCAAGTTGGTCGAGGCCCACCAGGGCGAGGTCCAGGCCGAAAGCACCCCCGGGAAAGGCTCGACGTTCACGGTCCACCTCCCCACCCAGCCGGGTTGATCAAGAGGTTCGCGTCATCCGGACGGCGTTTCCTGACGCGAACCTCTTGATCACCGGGTCACAGCGGGCGGTGGTGGGACTAGGCTGCGGCGGCATGAGTGGTGAACTTCCCGGCCGGGCCGACGTCGTCGTCGTCGGGGCCGGGCACAACGGTCTGGTCTCCGCAGTTCTGCTGGCCCGCGCCGGCCTGGACGTCCTCGTGCTGGAGGCCGCCGACGTGATCGGCGGCGCGACCCGCACCGAGAACCCGTTCCCCAAGGTGCCGGGGCTGCGCCACTCCACCGGCTCGTACCTGCTCGGGCTGATGCCACCGGAGCTGCTCGCCACCCTCGACGTACGCATCCCGGTGCTGCGCCGCGACCCGCACTACTTCCTGCCCACACCGGGTGGCCTCGGCTCGCCGTACCTGCTCTTCGGCAGTGACACCGCCGCCACCCGGGCGCAGCTCGCCGAGTTCTTCTCCCCCGCCGACGTGGCCGCCGACGACGCCATGCAGGCCGAACTGGCCGCGCTGCGCGAGGACCTCGCCCCCGCCTGGCTGGCCGAGCCACTGAACGTCGAGGAGACCGCCGAGCGGCACGTCCGGCCGGCGTTGCGGCAGGTCTTCGTCGACCTCGTTCGCGGGTCGGTCGCCGACTACCTGGCCCGCTTCGAGTTCCGCTCCGAACTGCTGGTCAGCATGTACGCCGTCACCGACGGCCTCTCCGGCCTCAACGCCGGCCCCGACGACCCCGGGACGGGCCACAACTTCCTCGTGCACAACATGTGCCGGCTACCCGGCTCGGGCAGCACCTGGATGATCGCCGAGGGCGGCATGGGCACCGTCTCACGGACGTTCGCCGACGCCGCACGGGCCGCCGGAGCCACCATCGTCACGGGTACGCCGGTGAGCGCGGTGACCCTGGACGGCGGCGCGGCCAGCGGCGTCGTACTGGCCGACGGTCGGCAGGTCGCAGCACGGGTGGTGCTCGGCGCGTGTGACCCGTACACCCTGATGGAGCTGTTGCCCGACGGCGCGCTCCCGGCGCGACTCGGCGATCGGATGGCGGCGGTCCGCCGGCCCGGCACCACCCTCAAGCTCAACCTGGCGCTCAGCGGCCTGCCGCGCTTCTCCTGCCTGCCGGCCGACGCGCCGAGCCCGTTCGGTTCGACGATCCACCTGCTGCCCGGCTCCGCGTCGCTGGTCGGCGGCGACGCCACCTCGCCGATGACCGCGCTGCGCGGCATGTGGGCGGACGTGCAGGCCGGGCGGCTGCCGGCCGAGCCGACCATCGAGTGGTACCTGCACACCACCGTCGACCCGTCGCTCTCCGACGCCGCCGGGCACCACTCGTCCGCGCTGTTCGTCCAGTCGGTCCCCTACGAGCTGGCCGGCACCACCTGGGACGCGGAACTGCCCGGCTACGTCGACCGGCTCGTCGAGATCGTCGAGCGGTACGCCCCCGGCACCGCCGACCTGATCGCCGACGCGGTGCCGCTGCCGCCGCCCGGCATCGAGGCGCACTTCGGCATCAGCGGCGGGCACATCCACCACGTCGACAACACCGTCTCCTTCACCGACCGGATGCCGTACTCGACCGGCATCGACGGCGTGTACGCGGGCAGCGCCGGCTGCCACCCGGCGGGCAGCGTCATCGGCGCGGCCGGCCACAACGCCGCTCAGCGGATCCTCAGCGACCTCGGCCGCTGACCTCGTCACCGACCTCCTCGGCAAAGCGCGGCAGGTCGCCGGGGCGGCGGACGAGGGAGAGGCCGACGAGCAGCAGATACAGGACGAGGCTCAGGATCGGGTCGACGAAGACGAAGGCGAAGGCGGTCAGGTAGAGCAGCGGACGCACCAGCAGTCGCCGGGAAACCGCCCGGGCCAGCTCGGGGTCCAGGTCCGGATGCAGCAGCTTCCGGCGGCGCGCCCACCACCAGCTCAGATTGAAGAAGAGCGACTCGCCGAGGACGGTGCCCAGATAGAGGGCGGCGGTCAGCCGCTGCTCGACCACGTTCCCGCGCAGGTTGTCCGACAGCAGGTCGGCGGTGAACGGAATCGCGGCCACGAAGAGCAGCACGAGCAGGTTGAACGCCACCAGCGGCTGGTCGACCCGGACCACGTACCGCCACATGTTGTGATGGCCGAGCCAGATCTGGCCGGCGATCCCGAAGGTGATCACGTAGGCGAGGTAGGACGGCCAGGCGTGGGCGAGGGCATCCGGTAGTTCCCTCCCGGCGGCCCGGGCCGGGCCGTTCTGGAGCAGCTCGACGGCCATCACCGTCAACACGACCGCGAAGACGCCGTCGCTGAACGTCTCCACCCGCGCCGCGTCGCGGGCCATCTCCCGGCCACGCCCGTACCGGTAATCCTTACGCGCGTCCGCGCCCGCCACGCCCGCCCCGCTCTCGCTGCTCCCGGCCTTCCCCGCGATCTTGCGCTTTCCGTCGCCGTTCTGGGGCGATTGTGGGGCTTTACCCCCACCGAAAGTGCAAGATCGCGGGCCGGGAGGAGGTCAGCTCAGCGCCTCCCCGGCGGGGGCCGGGGTCTCCGCGTCGACGCGGTGGGCGCGGACCTTGTGGCCGACGCTCGTCAGGCAGCGGCCAGAGGGCAGGTCGAAGCGCCAGCCGTGCAGCTGGCAGGTGAGCTGGTCACCCTCGACGATGCCGAACCGGGTCAGATCCGCCTTGAGGTGCGGGCAGCGCCGCTGCACCACCCAGTCGCCAAGCGTGATGTCCTCGGCGTCGGTGGTGCGCTCGTGCTCGTCGTACCAGCCCTCGGCGTACTGGAGACGCTCCTCGGACAGGCACTTGAAGAACGCGTAGACGAACTCGTTGTACTGGCCGATCCGGGCCGCCGAGAACCGGCAGGACAGGAAGAGCGAGTTGACCCAGTCCACCTCGTCGATGAAGAGCAGGTGCTCGATCAGCGACCGCTCGGTCCGGAACCGGTACCGCACCTTCTCGTCCGCGTACGGCCGGACCTCCTTGCCCGGGAAGTCCACCACGATCGACTCGACGCTCTCCCCGTCGTAGCCGACCAGGTCGAAGCGGACCGGACCGCCGACGCCCTTGGCCAGGTAGATCGACTCGTCGAGCAGCGGCTCGATGCGGCGCTTCATCTCGCCGAGCACGTCCACCTCGGGGTGCCGCCAGGACGCCTTCTCCGCCTCGATGATCGGGCGCTTGCGCTCCCGCATCTCCTCCAGGTGCGCGACCTTGTTGGCGAAGAACTCCTCGACCGGCACCGGGTGGGTGGTGCTCGCGCCCTCGGTGGTGACCTCGGCGACGCTGCCCGGCAGCAGCACGATCCCGTTGGTGCCGCCGACCTTGGCGTACTCGGACAGGAACACCGACTGGTCGGGGAAGATGTTGCCCTCGTCGCCGAAGATGTCGTTGAACTGCCACAGCTCGTCGTCGAGGAAGCACGGCGGGCCGGCGATCGGGAAGACGTGGTCGGCCTTCAGGTCGTCGATGTACCGCCAGGTCCGGTCGAACTGCCGGTCGCGCTTCTGCTTGCCGAACGCCGTCTTCGCGGCCTGCGGCAGCTCGTAGACCATCGGGTACCAGATGGCCCCGGAGAACTGGAGCAGGTGCGCGTGCACGTGCCCCAGCTCGGCGAAGACGCTCAGGTCGGTGGGCCGGGCGTCGTTCTGGTTCAGCAGCCGCACCCCGTCGTACTCGACCCAGAGCGAGGAGTCGCCGATCGGGCCGTCGGTGGGGCTGGTCAACGCCTGAATCATGATCTTCAGGCCGCCGTCGAGCTCCACCACCTGCTCGTTGGGCGCCTTCAGGAACTTCGTGAAGCCCAGCGCCCGGAACTCGTCCTCCATCTCCGAGGTGGGGAACTCGGGAAGCAGGACGGTGGCGTCCTTCGAGATGTGGTCCCGCAGGTGCTTCGCGTCGAAGTGGTCCCGGTGCAGGTGAGAGACGTACAGGTAGTCGACCTGGCCCAGGGTCTCCCAGTCGAGCAGCGAATTGTCCGGGAAGGGAAACCACGACGCGAAGTAGGCCGGATTGACCCACGGGTCGCACAGGATGCTGCCCGCGGCCGTGTCGATCCGCATGCTGGCGTGCCCGGTTCCGGTCACTCGCACCGCACAGTCCCCCTCAAACAGACAATCAGGTGTACGCCAAACGCTACCGGAGGGAGTCTGACCGCCACCCCGCGACGCCCGTAGTGCCGTCCGGCCTGGGCGGGCAGGGCCGTACGGTCGGTAAACCCCCACCGCGCCGCCCCCGGCGGGAGGCGTGCCAGACTAACCAAAGATCCGATCGCGAGGGAAGGACCGACAGTGGCAGGAAGCGAGCCGGTAACGTCGCCGGACCAGCACAAGCCCGGGCACCGCAAGTCGGGGCGCATCGGCGCCGTGCTGTCCGCGCTGGCGCTGGTCGTCATGGCGATCTGCGGCAACCACGAAGGCAGGGTCGAGGACATCTGGCTGGTCGGCCTGGCCGCGCTGCTGCTGGTCATCGTGATCGGCGACGCCGTGCTGCGGCGCAACGGTCTGCGCTCCTGACCCGACCGGCAGCCGGCCGACCGGCCAGACCGGACTCCGGGCGACCGAACAGGAAACGCCGAGGGCCCGCCCCCACCCGGGGACGGGCCCTCGTTCGTGTACGTGTCGGGGTCAGCGCCCGAACAGGATGTCCTGCACGTCCTTGAGCGCCGCGTCGACCTCGGCCTCGAAGTAGCCGCCGGGCACCAGACCGAACCGGAGCGTGTCCAGGTCCTTCGGGTCGACCGGCATCGGGTTGCGACGCTGCATGCCGCCGAGCAGGGACTCGAAGAACTGGTCCACCTGGTCCGGGTCGTACCCGCTGCCGAACCGGCGTACCTGGAACCGGCGGCGGATCTGGTCGACCCGGTACAGGTCGCTGCCGGGCGGACCGGCCATCGGCGGACCACCCATCGGCGGGCCGGCGACGGCGGGCGGGCCGGCCATCGGCGGACCACCGATGCCCTGCTGCGGCATCGGGGGCGGGCCGGCCGGGCCCCGCCGCAGGTCACGCAGGTCACGCTCAGGCATCCGGATCTCGGCCGTCATGTCGGCGCGGGCACGCCGGCCGGCCTCGAAGCCGTCGAAGCGAGGTTCGTCCTGCGGCGGCGGGTAGCCACCAGGCGCACGCGAACCGTCGGGCGGGCCGTACCCACCGGGCATCCGCTGGTCGTCCGGCGGACCGTACCCACCCGGCATCCGCTGCTCGTCCGGCGGACCGTACCCACCCGGCATCCGCTGCTCGTCCGGCGGGCCGTAGCCACCCGGGCCGGCCGGCAGGCCACGCGGAGGCATCCCGTGCCCACCCATCGGGCCGCCGGGCCCCATCGGGCCGGGACCGCCCGGGCCGGGGCCGGGGCCACCGGGGCCCGGACCGCGCTGGGCGTCGTAGCCGCCCCGGGGGGCGTCGTACCCCCCGGCGAACGCGCCGGTGGGCTCGTCGTACCGGCCGTAGCGGTCAGCCGGCGGACCGGCCTGGGCGGGCATCGGCCGGGGAGGCATCGGCTGCGGAACCATGCCGCCACGGTCGTCGCGCATCGGCGGACCCATCCGGTCCGGCGGACCCATCCGGTCACCCATCCGAGGATCGCCGCCGCGCCCGGCGCTGTTGCGCTCCTCCAACTCGGCCAGCTGCCGCTCGACCCGGTCCAGGTGCAGGTCGACCTGCCACTCGTCGTAGCCGTTGAACCGGACCCGGAAGACGACGTCGTGGACCTCCTGGGAGGCGACGGGCGCACCGACCTGCCGGCCGTCGAGCGTCGCCTCGACCCGGTCGAGGAAGGCGTCCACCTCGTCGACCTTGTATCCCCGGCGAACCGCCTTGCGCCGGAAACGCTGACCCTGACTCGCCACTATGTCTCCTGGTGTCGTTCGCCACGCCCGGTCACGCCGGTGCCTCTCCGGCGCGGTCGGTGAAGGTGTCGGTGTCCTCGGCGGCGGCGAGCTGGCCACACGCGCCGTCGATCTCGCGACCCCGGGTGTCCCGTACGGTGGTGGAGACTCCCGCGTCGCGCAAGCGCCGGACGAACTCCCGCTCGACCGGCTTCGGGCTCGCGTCCCAGCGGCTGCCCGGCGTCGGATTGAGCGGGATGAGGTTCACATGCGCCAACTTGCCGGCCAACAGTCGTCCGAGCAGGTCAGCTCGCCACGGCTGGTCGTTCACGTCCTTGATCATTGCGTACTCGATGGACACGCGACGGCCCGTCCGGGCGGCATAGTCCCACGCTGCGTCCAGCACCTCGGCTACCTTCCAGCGCTGGTTTACCGGCACGAGTTCGTCGCGCAGATCATCATCGGGCGCGTGCAACGACAACGCAAGGGTCACAGAGAGGTCTTCGCTGGCCAGTCGGCGGATGGCCGGAACCAGGCCGACCGTGGAAACGGTGATGTGCCGCTGGGACAGACCGAGCCCCTCCGGAGCGGGGCTGACCAGCCGACGGATCGCCGCGATGACCCGGTTGTAGTTGGCCAGCGGCTCGCCCATGCCCATGAACACGACGTGCGACAGCCGCGGGGGTGAGCCGGCGACCGCGCCGGAGGCCGCCACCCCGGCCAGGTAGACCGCCTGGTCGACGATCTCGGCCGTGGACAGGTTGCGGGTCAGCCCGGCCTGGCCGGTGGCACAGAACGGGCAGGCCATGCCGCAGCCCGCCTGGCTGGAGATGCAGACCGTCACCCGGTCCGGGTAGCCCATCAGCACGCTCTCCACCAACGCGCCGTCGTGCAGCTTCCAGAGCGCCTTGCGGGTCGCGCCGTCGTCGCAGGCCAACTCACGGACCGGGTTGAGCAGCGTGGGCAGGAGCTGGTCCGCCAGCCGCTCACGGGTCGCGGCCGGCAGATCGGTCATCGCCTGCGGGTCGCGTACCAGCCGCCCGAAGTAGTGGTTGGAGATCTGCTTGGCACGGAAGGCGGGCTCACCCAGCCCGGCGACCAGCGCCTGGCGGCCGGCCAGATCCAGGTCAGCAAGGTGCTGCGGTGGCATGGAGGCCCGGCGTGCGGTGGGGGCGTCCGAGATGGCGGGGATCAGCGGCAGACTCGTCATGGCCGGTCCAGTGTGTCACGCCTGAAGCGTTCGGCACCCGTCCGGAGGCGTCGAACCGGCACCCGGCGTCGGTCGGCAGCGCTCCGGCCGTGGTGACGCATGCCTCACCCCGCCACCGGCACGAAGATCACCAGCAACAGGTACGCGGTCGGCACCGCGAACAGGATCGAGTCCAGCCGGTCCATCAGGCCACCGTGCCCCGGCAGCAGGTTGCTCATGTCCTTGATACCGAGATCCCGCTTGATCATCGACTCGGCGAGGTCGCCGAGGACCGCCGCGCAGGAGACGGCCACCCCGAACACGGCACCCCACCACGGGGCCAGGTCGAACATCAGCCACAGCAGCAGGGCGCTGCCCAGCGCCGCCGCGGTGACCGAGCCGGCGAAGCCCTCCCAGGACTTCTTCGGGCTGATGGACGGGGCCATCGGGTGCCGGCCGAAGGAGACGCCGGCCGCGTACCCGCCGGTGTCGGAGAGGACCACCGCGATCAGCGTGGCCAGGATGCGCAGTCGACCGTCGTCGGGGGCCGCCGCCAGCAAGGCCGCGAACCCGGCGAGGAACGGCACGTAGACGGCGATCAGGGTGGCGGCGGTCAGATCCCGCTGGAAGCCGGCCGGGCCGTCGCCCAACCGCCAGATCATCGTGCCGAGCACCGTCACCAACAGCCCGAGGCTGAGCGCGTCCGGGCCGGCGAACCAGGCCAGACCCACGGTCAGGACGCCACCGGCGATCAGCGGCACCAGCGGCGGGTGGGCGCCGCTGCGCCGAACCGCCCGGGTCATCTCCCAGATGCCGATGGCGACGGCTGCGGCGATCACCGGCAGGAACGCCGCCGGATAGACGGCCAACGGCACCACGATCAGCGCACCCAGGGCAAGGCCGACACCGATCGCCGCCGGCAGGTTGCGGCCGGCCCGTCCGGTACCCACCTGCTGGGTCGCCGGTCGGTCGATGCTGGCCCTCCGGCGTCCCTTCGCCCGCCGGCCCACCGGCGGCTCCGGGTCCGTCATCGGGTCGTCGTCGGGCAGGATCTCGGCACCGATGGGCGCGAGCTGCGCGGTCGGGAAACCGGCATCGTCGTCGTAGCGCGGCGGCGCGTCCGGGTGGTCGTAGCGGGGCTCGTCCCGGTCGTCGAAGCGCGGACGGGCGTCACGGTCGTCGTAACGGGGGTCGTAGCGGTCGTCGCGGTCGTCGTAGCGCGGTGGGGCGTCGCGGTCGTCGTAGCGCGGCCCGGCTTCGCGGACGTCGTAGCGCGGCGGGGCGTCACCGGCCGGTGGGCGGTCGCCGTTGCGACCGGGGTCGCCGTTGCGACCGGGGTCGCCGTTGCGACCGGGGTCGCCGTTGCGACCGGGGTCGCCGTTGCGACCGGGGTCGCCGTAACGGTCCCGGTCGTCGTAACGGCCACGCCGGTCCCGGTCGTCGAAACGCTCACGGTCGTCCGGGCGGACGGTCCGGCCACGCTCGTCGTACGGGTCCTGCGGCTCGGTGTACGCCCGGGTGTGGGGCTCGGCGTACAGCTCAGGCCCGGCGGCCGGACGGCGGCTCCACTGGCCGGCCTCCAGCTCCTGCTCGGGCCAGGGCAGGGCGACCGGCCGCTCCGGCCGATCCCAGCCGCGCGGCTCGCCGCCGTAGGGGTCGGGGCGGGACATCACGCACCGTGTCGGAGCGCGAGTGCCACCACATGACGCAAGACCACAAGCATCCCCTACAAGCGCGACTGTTTTCCTCCGGCTCGACCGCCGCGACGGTCGGTCGACTCCCGTGTTCACCACCCGGTGACCGGGAATCCTGCCGAGCCTACTGCACACCCCGGCGGGGCGAGGCGGACGATAGCCCGCCCCTCGGGCGTACGCGTCCGGGAGCCGCCTCCTCGTGCCGAGCCTTTGCACTGCTTCAGCGGAGGCAACAGTCGGTGCCCGGATACCGGACGCGAGGTGTTGCCCCGGTTGAAGCAGAGCAAAGCGCGATGAGGAGGTTGCCCGTCCCTGCCGCGCGCTGGCTTCGCCCGGCGGGACCGAACCGGGAAAGGGGCGAGGCCCGCCCCGTTGATCGGGTCGGGCCTCGTCGTGACGAGCGGGTGGCGGTCAGACCTCCAGCAGCTCGGTCTCCTTGTGCTTGACCAGGTCGTCGATGCTGGCGACGTAGCGCTGCGTCAGGTCGTCGAGTTCCTTCTCGGCACGGCGGCCGTCGTCCTCGCCGGCCTCGCCGTCCTTGACGATCCGGTCCAGCTCCTCCTTGCCACGGCGGCGGACGTTCCGGATGGCCACCTTGGCCTCCTCGCCCTTGTGCCGGGCCACCTTGATCATGTCGCGGCGGCGCTCCTCGGTCATCTGCGGGAGCAGGATGCGCAGCTGGTTGCCCTCGTTGTTCGGGTTGACCCCGAGGTCCGAGTCGCGGATCGCCTTCTCCATCGCGTTGATCTGCGAGTTGTCGTACGGCTTGATGATGGCCATGCGCGGCTCGGGGATCGCGACGGACGCCATCTGGGTCAGTGGCGTCGGCGTGCCGTAGTAGTCGATGATGATCTTGGAGAACATGGCGGGGTTGGCGCGACCGGTGCGGATGGCGCCGAACTCCTCCTTGGCGTGCTCAACCGCACGCTCCATCTTCTCCTCGGCCTCGAGGAGGGTGTCGTCGATCACCGGTCTCCTCGCCTCCTTCTGTGCTCGTCGTGGGCTCTGCGGAAAGTCGTCAGGCTCAAGCGGTGATCAGGGTGCCGATTTTGTCGCCACCCACCGCGCGGATGATGGTGTCGTCACCCTGCGCGCCGAAGACCAGCATCGGCAGGCCGTTCTCCATGCAGAGGCTGAACGCGGCCGCGTCGGCCACCCGGAGGTTGCGGCGCAGCACCTCGGAGAAGGTGATCGAGTCGAGCTTGCTGGCGGTCGGGTCGACCCGCGGGTCGGCGGTGTAGACGCCGTCCACGCCGTTCTTGCTCATGAGCACCACGTCGGCGCGGATCTCCAGCGCCCGCTGGGCGGCCACGGTGTCCGTCGAGAAGTACGGCATGCCGGCGCCGGCGCCGAAGATGACCACGCGGCCCTTCTCGAGGTGCCGGATGGCCCGCAGCGGAATGTACGGTTCGGCGACCTGGGCCATCGTGATGGCGCTCTGCACCCGCGTCTCGATGCCCTCCTTCTCCAGGAAGTCCTGGAGGGCGAGACAGTTCATCACGGTGCCGAGCATGCCCATGTAGTCGGCGCGGGCGCGGTCCATCCCACGCTTCTGCAGCTCCGCGCCGCGGAAGAAGTTGCCTCCTCCGACCACCACCGAGACCTGCACACCGCGCCGGACCACGGTGGCGATCTGGCGGGCGATGGCCTGCACGACGTCCGGGTCGACGCCGATCGCGCCGCCACCGAACACCTCACCGGAGAGCTTCAGCACCACCCGGCGGGCCCGCCCGGGCGGCGGTGCCGTCGGATCGTCCATCGCCAGCGTCCGGTCACTCACAACCTGCGTCATCCGCCCCGCCTTCCCCACGCGCACGCCCCGGGCGACGCGTTACCGCGAACCTGCCGCTGCCGACCCTATGTGACGAGGAGGCCGCGGTGCCTGTCACGTACACCGGCGGCCTCCTCGTCGACGTCTTGCGCCCACGGACGCGCGCGGCGCCCGGTGGCGGGTCAGGCCTGGCCGACCTCGAACCGCACGAAGCGGGTGACCTCGATGCCGGCCTCGGCCAGCACCTGCTTCACCGACTTCTTGTTGTCGGCCACCGACGCCTGCTCGACAAGGACGTAGTCCTTGAAGAAGGCGTTCACCCGGCCCTCGACGATCTTCGGCAGGGCCGCCTCGGGCTTGTTCTCCTCGCGGGCGGTCTGCTCGGCGATGCGCCGCTCGGACTCGACGACCTCGGCCGGAACCTCGTCACGGCTGAGGTACTTCGGCCGCATGGCCGCGATCTGCATCGCGACGCCACGGGCGTCAGCGTCGCCCGCCTCGTCGCTCTTGCCGGTGTACGACACCAGCACGCCGACGGCCGGCGGCAGGTCCTGCGCCTTGCGGTGCAGGTAGACCGCGGTGGTGCCCTCGACCTTGGCGAAGCGGTTGAGCACCAGCTTCTCGCCGATCTTGGCGGACTGCTCCTGGATCAGGTCCGCGACGACCTTGCCGTCCAGCTCGCTGGCGAGCAGCTCCTCGGCGTTGTTCACGCCGGAACGCTCGCCGTGCTCGACCAGCTGCTGGGCCAGCGCGATGAACGACTCGGTCTTGGCGACGAAGTCGGTCTCGCAGTTGAGCTCGAGCAGCGCCTTGCCGGAGTGCGCGACCAGACCGTTGGCGGCCGTACGGCCAGCCCGCTTGCCGACGTCCTTCGCGCCCTTGACGCGCAGGATCTCGACGGCCTTGTCGAAGTCGCCCTCGGCCTCGGTCAGCGCCTTCTTGCTGTCCATCATGCCGGCGCCGGTGAGGTCGCGGAGCTTCTTGACGTCCGCGGCGGTGATTTGGGACATGGCTCTCTCTTCGATGTTGAGTCGGCGTGTGGATGGTCAGAGGTGCCGGTTACCCGCATTCGGGCGGAACGTGCCCGGCGTACCGTCGCCGCCCGCCGTTCGTGAAAACGGACGGCGGGGCGGCGACGGTGCGGTCACTCCGCGGCGGCGGCCGCCGGCTGCTCGGTGGCGGCGGGCTGCTCGGTGGCGGCGGGCTGCTCGGTGGCGGCGGGCTGCTCGGTGGCGGCGGGCTGCTCGTCGGCCTTCTTCGGCTCCTCCAGCAGCTCGCGCTCCCACTCGGCCAGCGGCTCGTCGGTGGCGACACCGGCCTCCGGCTTCTCGTCGGTGCCCCGACGACGGCCCGAACGGGCGATCAGACCGTCCGCGACGGCTGCGGCGACGACCTTGGTCAGTAGCTCGGCCGAGCGGATGGCGTCGTCGTTGCCCGGGATCGGGAAGTCGACCTCGTCCGGGTCGCAGTTGGTGTCGAGAACGGCGATCACCGGGATGCCCAGCTTGCGGGCCTCGTCGACGGCGATGTGCTCCTTCTTGGTGTCGACGATCCAGACGGCGGCCGGCAGCTTCTGCATGTCCCGCAGACCACCAAGCGTGCGGGTCAGCTTGATCTTCTCGCGGGAGAGCTGCAGGGTCTCCTTCTTGGTGTAACCGGCGGCGGTGCCGCTCAGGTCACCAAGGGCCTCCAGCTCCTTCATCCGCTGGAGCCGCTTGTACACCGTCTGGAAGTTGGTCAGCATGCCACCGAGCCAGCGGTGGTTGACGTACGGCTGACCGACCCGGGTCGCCTGCTCGGCGATGGCCTCCTGGGCCTGCTTCTTAGTGCCGACGAAGAGGATGCTGCCACCCTCCGCGACGGTCCCACGCACGAACTCGTACGCCTTCTCGATGTAGTCGAGGGTCTGGCGCAGGTCGATGATGTAGATACCGTTGCGCTCGGTGAAGATGAAACGCTTCATCTTCGGGTTCCAGCGCCGGGTCTGGTGCCCGAAGTGGACACCGCTCTCCAGCAGCTGACGCATGGTCACGACGGCCATGGTGTGGGTACTCCTTGCATCCCTGGTTGTTCCGCCCGGCCGGCGGCCGGGCATCCTGGCGCCCGGTCGGCGGCCATGCGGGCCCGACCAAGATCGGGACCAGGGAGGCCGTCGCCCCACGACGATTCGTGGAGAGGGCGCGCGAGGTCGACCGCGCGAGGCGGTCGCCAGTTGGCCAGTGTACGCCCCTCCCCGGTTTCGGCGTGCCGGGGTGCCGCGCCGCCGGACAAGATCGCGCTAGTTCCGGGAAATGGTGGCTTCCGCGTCACCAGAGGCCACTATTTCCTGGTTGTTGCGTGGATCATCGGCCGGACCGCGCAGACGGCGGATCGGCCGCGCCGGGCGAACGGCGGCGGGTCAGCCGGCGGCGGGCGCCGCGGCAGGTCAGCCGACGGCGAGCGCCGCGGCGGGTCAACCGACGGCGAGCGCCGCGGCGGGTCAACCGACGGCGAGCGCCGCGGCGGGTCAACCGACGGCGAGCGCCGCGGCGGGTCAACCGACGGCGAGCGCCGCGGCGACGAAGAGCACGAGGCCGACCGTCAGGTACGCCGTCGGAGGGCGCAGCCAGCCTCGACCGCTGTCGGAGAGGGCCAGTCCGCCCGTTCTGAGCCCGTACAGCCCCACTGCGAAGATCGGCAGCCCGGCGACCAGGCAGATACCCGCGACGACGTTCCCGGCGTTCACCGGGTCGCCGGTCACGCCCGCCAGCAACACCCGCAGCGCGGGGATCTCGAAGATCAATGCCAGTAGGGCGAAGAGGGCCGCCAACGCCGGACGGCGGGTCCGGTAGACGCCGTCCGGCGCGGCGGAGTACGCCGTTGGATCGCCCGCGGGCAGGTCGGGGCGGGGGCCGATACCCGGCATCGGGCCGGTCGGCATGTCCAGCGGGTGCGGCTGGTCCGCACTGCCGCCCCGGTTCGGCTCGACGATCGGGTAGCCGGCGAGCGGCGCGGGCCGGGTCTGCTCGGCGAAGGGGGCAGGCTGGCCCTGATCGATGAGAGCAGAGGGCTGGCCGGTGAGGGAAGCGGACTGGCCGGTGAGGGCAGCGGGCTGGCCCGGCTCGGCGGGTCTGGCCTGCCCTGCGAGCAGAGCGACCGCGGGTTCAGCGTCCGGGCCGGTCGTCGGCCCGGTGTCCCGGGCGAGACCCGGCACGGCGTGGGCGGTGTCCGGCGTGATCGTGGTCAGTGGGTCCCGGGCGGCTCGACGGCCGGGCAGCTCACCGGAAATCTCCGAGGGGTCCCGATCCGCCCGGCGGGAGCGGGTCGCCCGGTAACCGTCCGCGTCCGTCCGGACCTCACCCAGCGGGTCGACCGCGCCGAACCGCCCGGAGTCGGCCTCGGCGGTACCGAATCGTCCCGACTGGGCCTCGACGGCACCGAAGCGCCCGGAGTCCGCCTCCGACGCACCAAAACGGGTCGCGCCCAGACGCGCGGAGTCCGGCTCCAAAGCGCCGCCGAAGCGGCCCGCGTCCAGCGCGCTCAGGCGGACCGGGTCCGGCTCGGGCGTCCCACCGAAGCGGACCGGGTCCGGCCCGGGCGTCCCACCGAAGCGGACCGGGTCGGGCTCGGACGTGCCACCGAAGCGGCTGGGGTCGGGCTCGGACGTGCCACCGAAGCGGACCGGGTCGGGCTCGCGGCGACGGCCGACGCCGGTGTCCTCGAGGGATCGGGCGTCCTCGACGCCGCGCTGCTCGGGGATCTCGCCGTCGCGGTATCGCGGTTCGCCCGCGCCGCGCCACTCGGGCTCGCCGTACCCGCGCCCCCGCTCGTCGGGGTACCAGCGCGACTCCTGATCTTCCGGAAAGCTCCGTCGTCCGTCCACGTCAGGCACCGTATGCGACGGCCCATCCGCGCGCCATTTCGGCCCGTCCGGGTTGATCGACTCCGGGTCGCCGAAGTGGGGGCATCCGAACGCCCGGACACCCCCACTTCGCCGATCTGGAGCCGATCAACCCGTCGGACGCCGACGCACGCCGTAGCGACGCCGAACCCACGCCGTAGCGACGCCGACGCAGGCCGTAGCACAGCAGGGGCTTGATCGTCCGGTCGTCCACAGAGCGACCGTCATCCACAGGCGGGCGGTCGCGGGGTCGCGGCGCTCGTGCGCAAGGGGGCACCGTCGCGGCCATGACGAAGCGGAACCAGGCGGTCGGCGCGTACGGCGAGCGGTGCGCCGCCCAGCACCTGAGCGAGGCGGGACTACGCCCCATCGCCCGGAACTGGCGCTGCCCGGAAGGTGAGATCGACATCATCGCCTGGGACGGGCCAGTGCTCGCGTTCTGCGAGGTCAAGACGCGTCGGGGCGACGCGTTCGGCCCGCCGGCCGAGGCTGTCGTACCGGCCAAGGCCCGCCGCCTGCGCGGGCTCGCCGCGCGGTGGCTCGCCGAGACCGGCACGAACGCGGACGAGGTGCGGTTCGACGTGGTGTCGGTGCGCCTGCCCGACGCCGGTCCCGCGCGGGTCGACCACGTCAAGGGCGCGTTCTGAGATGCGCCGACGAACGGGTGACGCGTCATGAGCTACGCGAAGGTGCTCTGCGTGGGGTTGGTCGGCGTCACCGGCCATCTGGTCGAGGTCGAGGCGGACCTGGCCGCCGGCCTGCCGGCGGTGGTGATCTCCGGTCTGCCGGACACCGCCCTGCACGAGGCCCGCGACCGGGTCCGGGCCGCCGTCGTCAACTCCGGTCAACGGTGGCCCAACCGGCGCATCACGCTGAACCTGCTGCCCGCGACGCTGCCGAAGTTCGGCTCGGCGTTCGACCTGGCCATCGCCGCCGCGCTGCTGGGTGGCTCCGGTGAGCTGCCGCTACTGCCCTTGGAGGGAGTGGTGGTCCTCGGCGAGCTGGGCCTGGACGGGACGGTCCGGCCGGTGCGCGGCGTGCTGCCGATGGTCGCCGCGGCGGCCCGGGCGGGCATCGAGCGCGTGATCGTGCCGACCGGCAACGCCGCCGAGGCCGCGGTCATCCCCGGCGTACGGGTGCGGGCGGTGGACACGCTGCACCGGCTGGTGACCTTCGTCCGCGACGGCAGCCCGCTGATCGAGCCACCGTCGGACACCCCGGCCCCGATCACCGGTGGCCCCGACCTCGCCGAGGTCGCCGGGCAGCAGATGGGCCGGCGCGCGTTGGAGGTCGCGGCAGCGGGCGGACACCATCTCGCGCTGCTGGGCCCGCCCGGGGCCGGCAAGACGATGCTGGCCGAGCGGCTGCCGTCGCTCCTGCCAGAGCTGGACGACGACGCGGCGCTGGAGGTGACCGCCCTGCACTCGGTCGCCGGGCTGCTGCCACCGGGTGGTCGGCTCCTGCGTCGCCCGCCGTTCCAGGCGCCGCACCACACGGCGACGATTCCGTCCCTGGTCGGCGGCGGTTCGGGGCTGGCCCGCCCTGGCGCGGTGTCGCTCGCCCACCGCGGGGTGCTCTTCCTCGACGAGGCCCCCGAGTTCAGCAAGGGCGCGTTGGAGGCGCTGCGCCAGCCCCTGGAGCACGGCCGCATCCAGCTCAGCCGCAGCGGCGGGGGCACCGAGTACCCGGCCCGGACGCAACTGGTGCTGGCCGCGAACCCGTGCCCGTGCGCGAAGCCGTCCGGCGACGCTTACTGCGAGTGCTCGCCCGTGGTCCGCCGCCGCTACCTGGGCCGGCTCTCGGGGCCGCTGCTCGACCGGATCGACGTGCAGGTGCGGCTGATGCCCGTACGGGCGGCGGAGCTGATGGCGGCCGGAGGTGACGTCGAGTCCTCGGCCACGGTCGCCGCCCGGGTCGCGGCGGCCCGTGGCGCGGCGGCCACCCGCTGGGCCAGCCTCGGCCGGCGACTCAACGCCGAGGTGGACGGCCCGTTCCTGCGCCGCCCGCCCTGGCGGCTACCGGCGCTGGTCACCGCCGAACTGCGCGCCCGGCTCGACTCCGGGTCGCTCTCGGCGCGCGGCTTCGACCGGGTGATCCGGATGGCCTGGACGATCGCGGACCTGGACGGTCGGGACCGGCCCGACCGTGAGGACGTACGAGAGGCGACCCAGCTACGGACAGGAGAGACGGCATGAGCGCCGACGAGGAGAGCAGGCTGGCCCGGGTGGCGCTGACCTGGCTGGCCGAGCCCGGCACCCGCGTGGTGCACGCGCTTGTCGAACGGCTGGGGCCGGCGGCGACGCTGGAGCTGCTGCTCGACGGCGGCAGCCCCGACCGGTGGCTGGCAGCCGCCGTGGCCGCCCGGCTGTCGGCCGGCGACGCCCGCGCGGTGGCGACCGAGGCGCTGGACCGGGCGGACCGGCTCGGTGCGCGTCTGGTCACGCCGGACGACGACGAGTGGCCGGCCCGGGTCGCCGACCTCAGCACGCTGCGGCTTCCCGACCTGACCCGCCGCGTGGACGTGGAGACCGCCCCACCGCTGTGCTTCTGGGTACGCGGCGCGTGGCCGCTCGGCGAGGCGCTGGAGCGCTCGGTGGCCGTGGTGGGCGCGCGGGCGGCCACGGCCTACGGCCAGCACGTGGCCACCGACCTCGGGTACGGGCTGGCCGAGCGGGACTGGACGGTCGTCTCCGGTGGCGCGTTCGGGATCGACGCCGCCGCCCACCGGGGTGCCCTGAACGCCGAAGGCCTCACCGTGGCGGTGCTGGCCTGTGGAGTGGACCGGCCGTACCCGATGGGCAACACCGCCCTCTTCGACCGGGTCGCCGACACCGGGCTGCTGGTCAGCGAATGGCCGCCCGGCGCCGAGCCGCTGCGGCCGCGGTTCTTGATCCGCAACCGGGTGATCGCCGGCGGCACGCTGGGCACCGTCGTGGTCGAGGCGTCGGCGCGCAGCGGAGCGACGCAGACCGCCCGGCGTGCCATCTACACCGGGCGGGTGGCCATGGTGGTGCCGGGGCCGGTGACCTCGGCGATGTCCGTCGGCGCGCACGAGTTGCTCCGCGAGAACCCCAAGGCCCGGCTGGTCACCGGCGTCGCGCACGTGCTCGAGGAGGTGGGTCGGATCGGCGTGGACCTGGCGCCGCCGGCCCGCGGCCCGCAGCGGCCGGCCGACGATCTGGACGACGACGCCCGGTCGGTGCTGGAGGCGTTGCCCCGCCGGGGCGCACGGGGTGTGGACGCGCTCGCCACCCGCGCGGGTCTGGACGTGCGGACCGCGCTGCGCAAACTGTCCCTGCTCGAAGAACTGTCCATGGTGGTACGACGCGACGACGGCTACGCCCTCGCCCCGGTCGGCAAACCCACGGGCCCGGCCGACCGCCGGTAGACGCGGACGCCGACGTGGCCGGCGGAGCACACCCCTCGGTCGTACGCTGGTGCCGTGCCTGCTGCCAGCGAAGGTGCGCACGCCGCCCGGCGGACCGCATCCGTGACGTCGCGAGAGGCGTGCCGGCCGTGAGCCGGTCCGACCGGGGCACCCGGGCCATCCACCAGGAGCTGCCACCGCCGCTGCGGGACGCGGTCGACGACTTCGCCGAGCACCTCGCCCAGGTTCGCAACCGGTCGGCGCACACGGTCCGCGCGTACGTCACCGATGTGGTCGCCCTGCTCGACCACGCGGTGCGGATGGGTTGCCGGGACCTGAGCGAGGTCGACCTGTCGGTCCTGCGGAGCTGGTTGGCCCGGCAGCGGACCACCGGCGCCGCTCGTACGTCGCTGGCCCGTCGGGCCGCCTCGGCGCGGGCGTTCAGCGCCTGGGCACACCGCGCCGGGCTGCTCCCCGCCGACGTGGGGGCCGCGCTCGCCAGCCCTCGGGCGCACCGGGAGCTGCCCGGCGTCCTGCGCGCCGACCAGGCCGCCGCGCTGCTGGAGGCACCGGCCCGGCGCCCGACGATCGCACAGGGCACGGCCGCAACAGGATCGCCCGCGCACGGCACACCGGCAACAGGAGCGCCCGCGCACGGCACGCCGGCAGCAGGATCGCCCCCACACGGCACGCCCGCGACAGGATCGCCCGCGAACGGCACGCCGGCAGCAGGAGCGCCCGCGCACGGCACGGCCACGGCAGGAGCGCCCCCACACGGCACGCTCACGACGGAGTCCGCCCCGGGCGGAGAGCCCACGCAGGAAGGCGCCGCCGACGCGGCGGTGCTGCTGCGGGACCGGGCGCTGCTGGAGCTGCTCTATGCCACCGGCGTACGGGTCAGCGAGGCGTGCGGGCTGGACGTGGAGGATGTCGACCACGGCCGGCGCGTGATCCGGGTGTTCGGCAAGGGCCGCCGTGAACGTTCGGTGCCGTACGGCGTCCCCGCGCAGCGGGCGCTCGACGAATGGCTGCGGCAGGGCCGACCCGCGCTGGTCGCCCCGCACTCGGGTGGCGCGCTGCTGCTCGGGGCCCGCGGCGGTCGACTCAACCCGACCACGGCGCGGCAGATCGTCGGCGGGTACGCCGAGGCCGCCGGCCTTCCCCGGACGAGCCCGCACGGGTTGCGCCACTCCGCCGCCACCCACCTGCTGGAGGGCGGCGCCGACCTGCGTGCCGTGCAGGAACTGCTCGGGCACTCGTCACTGGCCAGCACGCAGATCTACACACACGTGTCGGTGGAACGTTTGCGCGCCGCCTACCGCCAGGCGCACCCCCGCGCCTGATCACGGGCCGGGAGGCTGGACCGCCCGACGGTTACGATCATCCGGTGAGCGTCCCGCAGCCTCCCGAGCCGATTCCGGGCGCCCGCCTGCTGTTCTCCCTGGACCCGGCGGTCAGCCACCTCAACCACGGCTCGTTCGGCGCGGTGCCGGTCGGCGTGCAGCGCGCCCAGCAGCGGCTGCGCGACGAGATGGAGGCCAATCCGCTGCGCTTCTTCACCCAGGGGCTCGTGGACCGGATCGGGCACACCCGGCGACACCTCGCCGGGTTCCTCGGCGCGGACCCGGAGGGCAGCGCGCTGATCGGCAACACCACCACCGGCGTCGCCGTGGTGCTCCAGTCGGTGGGCCTGCGCCCCGGTGACGAGATCCTCAGCACCGACCACGGGTACGGGGCGGTGAGTCTGGCCATCGCGCGGGAGTGCCGCCGCACCGGCGCGGTCAGCCGGGTCCTGCCGATTCCGCTGGACGCAAGCGACGAGCAGATCGTGCAGACCATCCGGGCCGGCCTGCGCCCGGGACGGACCCGGCTGCTCGTCGTCGACCAGCTCACCTCCGCCACCGCCAAACTCTTCCCGACCGCCGCCATCGTGGCGGTGGCCCACGAGAACGGCGTGCCGGTCCTGGTGGACGCCGCGCACGCCCCCGGCATGCTCGCCAACACGGTCGCCAGCATCGGCGCGGACTTCTGGGCGGGCAACCTGCACAAGTGGGGGTACGCGCCGCGTGGCACCGCCCTGCTGGCGGTCGCCCCGCAGTGGCGCGAGCGGATCGAGCCGCTGGTGGTGTCGTGGGAACAGGAGACCGGCTTCCCGGCCCGGCTCGAATGGCAGGCGACCCTCGACTACACCTCGTGGTTGGCCGCCCCCGCCGGGCTGTTCACGCTGCGCAGCCTCGGTGTGGACCGGGTACGGGAGCACAATGCCGCGCTCGCCGCGTACGGCCAACGGGTCGTGGGGGACGCGCTCGCGGTGCCCCCCGCCCGGTTGCCCGACCCCGGCGGACCGGGGGTGTCTCTGCGTCTCATCCCGCTGCCGGCCGGCACGGCCACCACGATCGACGCCGCGCGGGCGTTGCAGACGCGCATCGGCGAACGGCTCGCCGCCGAGGTCGCGGTGATGAGCTGGAACGGCCGTGGGTGGCTGCGGCTCACGGGTCAGGTCTACAACACGGCCGACGAGTACGAACGGCTGGCGGTGCGGCTGCCGGCGCTGCTCGCCCAGCGCTGACCCCGCGCACCCTGGTCGAGCGGGAGGAGCCGCACCGGGCCGAGGCCGAGCAGAGCCAGCGGGTCGAGATACTCCTCGCCGCGGCGCAGTCCCCAGTGCAGGCAGGCGACGGTTGGGCAGCCAGGATGCCCCGGCAGCAGTTCGCCCAGCGGCGTGCCGGCGGTGACCGGCTGGCCGGGGCGTACCGCGGGCTGGACCGGCTCGTAGGTGGTCCGCAGGCCGTCGGCGTGCCCCACGGTGACCACCGGTCGGCCGGCCACCGGGCCCGCGAAGAGCACCGTGCCGGGCCCGGCGCTGCGGATCGCCGTGGCGGGCGCGGCGGCCAGGTCCACTCCCCGGTGCCCGGCCAGCCACGGCTGTGGCGGCGGGTCGAACCGCCGCACCGGTCGCGGTGGCCCGTCGAGCGGCCAACGGAAGCGTTCGGCGGGAGCGGGAGCCTGGAACGCGATCAGCACGGTCGGCGTCGGTGGCTGGCCGGGCACCGACGCGACGAGCATCGCCAGACCGACGAGCTGCACGGTCAGGGCGAGGGGGATCGCCGCGCAGAGCAGCACGGTACGGCGGATCGAGACGAGGCGGGTGGCGCAGGGCAATCGCATGCCGGCAGCCTCGGGCCGGGACCGGGTCGTCCGCCAGCCCGGTCACCGAAGCTGTGGACAACTGGCGGCCCTGTGGACGACCACCCGGAAGGGTCGATGATCTGCTATGACCCGCGCAGGGCCTAGGCTGGTCGCGAGTGCGGTGAGCTGCCGCCACACGGACCGGGAGGCTCGCATGACCACTGTCGACGACCGGGGGCCGAGCGTGGCCGACGTGAGCGGCCCGTCCCGGCTCGCCGAAGCGGACGAGGCGATCAGTGCGGACGAGTTGCAGCTCGCCGCCCGCAACCACGGCCTTCCGCTGGAGGCGCTGCGCTACGACGTGACCCCCGCCGGGCTGCACTACCTGCTGATCCACTACGACATCCCGGAGCTGGACCCGGCGACGCACGCGCTCACCGTCGGCGGCGCGGTCGAGCGGCCGTTGACCGTCGGTCTGGCCGAGCTGCGGGAGCGGCCCCGGGTCACCCACCGGGTCACCCTGGAATGCGCCGGCAACGGTCGGGCCCTGCTGCACCCCCGGCCGGTGAGTCAGCCGTGGCTGGTCGAGGCGGTCGGCAACGCCGAGTGGACGGGTACGCCCCTCGCTCCGCTGCTGCGCGAGGCGGGCCTCGACCCGGACGCCGTGGACGTGGTGTTCACCGGCGCCGATCACGGTGTCGAGCGGGGAGTCGAGCAGGACTACCAGCGGGCTTTGCCGGTGGCCGACGCGCTGCGCGAGGAGGTGCTGTTGGCGTACGAGATGAACGGCGCTCCCCTGCTGCCGCAGCACGGCGCGCCGCTCCGGCTGATCGTGCCGGGCTGGTACGGCATGGCACACGTCAAGTGGCTGCACTCGATCGAGGTGCGGACCACCCCGTTCGACGGCTACCAGAACGCGGTGGCCTATCGGCTGCGCCGCGACGCCGACGATCCGGGCGAGCCGGTCGCCCGGATCGAGCCGCGCGCGCTGGTCCGCCCGCCGGGCTTTCCCGACTTCATGACGCGCCGCCGGGTGCTGCGGGCGGGATCGTGCACGGTGGACGGTCGGGCCTGGTCGGGGCACGCGCCGGTGGTGGCGGTGGAGGTGAGCGTCGACGGCGGGGCGAGCTGGGAGCAGGCCGAGCTGGACCCGGCGGCGGGCGGGGAGTTCGCCTGGCGACGGTGGCGGTACGAGTGGACGGCGACGCCGGGCCGGTACGTGCTCAGCGCGCGGGCGACCGACGCGTCCGGGCGGACCCAGCCGGTCGAGCAGCCATGGAACCGTGGCGGCTTCGCCAACAATCTGGTGCAGCGCGTCGAGGTCGTCGTACCGGCCGAGTGACCGGTCGGTCAGCCTCGGGTGGGGGGCCCGGGGCGCGACGGGTCGGTCAGTTGCCGAAGCCGGAGTCGGCGGGCAGGGAGATGTCGGGCTTCTCCAGCTCCTCGACGTTGACGTCCTTGAAAGTCATCACTCGGACGTTCTTCACGAAGCGGGCGGGGCGGTACATGTCCCACACCCAGGCGTCGTGCATCTCGACCTCGAAGTAGACCTCGCCGTCCGAGTTGCGCACGTGCAGGTCGACCTGGTTGGCCAGGTAGAACCGACGCTCGGTCTCCACCACGTAGGAGAACTGGCGGACAATGTCGCGGTACTCCCGGTAGAGCTGCAGCTCCATCTCGGTCTCGTACTTCTCGAGATCTTCCGCGCTCATCGCACTCCGCCTTCCATGACCACATCTTCCCCCACCGGCGTCGAAGGCCGAGGCTGCTCGCCCAACGCCACGCCGACGGTACCCCCTGACGCCCGTGAGTGCCCCATCGGCTCGTCCGACGCGGGGCCGACGGGCCGCCGGGCGCGCGGCGGCCGGCCGTCGCGGCCGGAGACCGCGGCGACATTGACGTACGAGAAGCGGTGTTCCCGGCACGGCCCGTGCTCGCGCAGCGCCGCGCTGTGCTCCGGGGTGATGTAACCCTTGTGCTCGGCGAAGCCGTACGCCGGGTAGACCCCGTCCAGCTCCACCATGATCCGGTCCCGGGTGACCTTGGCGAGCACACTGGCCGCCGCCACGCAGGCGGCCACCCGGTCGCCCTTCCACACCGCCAGCCCCGGGACGCCCAGGCCGTCCACGCCGAAACCGTCGGTCAGCACGTACTCCGGTCGGGTGGTGAGCGAGGCGAGCGCCCGCCGCATCGCGGCCAGGTTGCACACGTGCAGCCCCCGGGCGTCGACCTCGTCGGCGGGGATGACCACCACGGCGTACGCCAGGGCACGGTCGACGACCTCGGCGTACACCCGCTCCCGGCTGGCCGGCGTGAGCAGCTTGGAGTCGGCGAGCCCGTCGATCTCGCCGCGCCGCCCCTCGGGAAGCATGGCCGCGGCGGCGACCAGCGGCCCGGCGCAGGCACCCCGACCGGCCTCGTCGGCGCCGGCCACGTGCCGGAAGCCGCGCCGCTGCAACGCCCGCTCCAGCGCGTAGAGCCCGGCCTCGCGACGAACGACGGTACGCGGCGGGGTCAGCACGACGCCTCGGCGGCCGGCGGCAGCAGCCGGGCCAGCAGGTCGGGCAGCTCGGGCGGGTAGTACCGCTCGCCGCTGGCGGCCAACTCGGCGGGCAGCCACCAGCGGTGACCGGCGATGCTGCGCTGCTCGACGTCGTTGAAGCCGACGGTGTCGACCTGCCACGACGGGACGCGGAGCAGGAAGAAGTCCTGCTCCTGGCGGTACCAGTCGCCGTCGAACGGGAACTCGGTGGCGTCGGACCAGACCGCCTCGCCCAGCTCGGCCGGATCAACCCGCAGCCCGGTCTCCTCGGCCAGCTCCCTCACCGCGCCGGACGCCGGAGACTCACCCTCGTCGAGCCCGCCGCCCGGGGTGAACCAGTAGCGGTGCTCCGGGCGGGCCGGATCGAAGCCGTGGAACAGCAGGATCCGGCCGGCCGCGTCGACGAGCAGCACCCGCGCCCCGCGTCGAGAGATGTAGACGCGGTCGGCACTGTTCGCGCCTGCGGGGCTCGCAAGCCCACTCCTCACGGTCACCGCACCAGCCTGCCAGACGGGCGGCCGATCGCCCATGCCCCCGCCGCCCTAGGGCTTGGGAATGCCGTCGAACTGGTCGGGCACCGTCAACCAGGTGGCCCGGTTGACGGGCCAGAAGACGGTGAACGCCCGACCGACCACCTCCCCCTCGGGGATCGTGGCCTCGGTGATGTTCTGCCCGGACTGCTGCCAGTGCTCCAGCGAGTCGCCCGAGGCGGACCGGTGGTCGCCCATCACCCACAGCCGCCCCTTCGGCACGGTGATGTCGAACTCCTGGTCGGCCGCCTTGTCGCGGACACCGTCGATGGAGAAGATGTACGGCTCGTCGAGCGACTTGCCGTTGATCATCAGGCGCTCCTGCGGGTCGCAGCAGACCACGTGGTCACCGCCGACACCGATGACCCGCTTGATGAAGTCCTCGCCGTCGGGGTTGCCGCTCCACTCCGTCGGGGCCTTGAAGACGATCACCTCACCGCGGTGCGGCGACCGGAAGTCGTAGACCAGCTTGTTGACCAACACCCGGTCATCGATCTTGAGAGTGTTCTCCATGGACGGGGAGGGGATGAAGAAGGTCTGCAACACGAAGGCGCGGACCAGCACCGCGACCAGGATCGCCACACCCAGCAGGATCGGCAGCTCCTTCCAGAAGGAGCTGCGGGGCTTGTCGGTCTGCTCGTCAATCACGCCAAGGAGCCTACGTTGCCGGGCCGGACGTCACCGTCCGGAACGCGCGGGAAGCCCTCAGCGCGAGCGTCAGCGGGAGTATCAGCAGCACACCGCCCTGCGGGGACGGGCGGGCCGGCGGCACGCCGGAGGCGGCCGTGGCCGGCGCGGCCACGTCGTCGAACGTCGCCGGCACCGACAGCGCCGCCCAGCGCGAGGACGGCCACACCACCATGAACGCGCGGCCGACCACGTTGTCGATGGGCACCGGCCCCTGACAGCGCGCGTCCTGGGAGACCTCGCGGTGGTCGCCCATCACGAAGATCTGACCCGGGGGTACGACCACCTCGTCGAAACGCCGGGAGCGACACTCCTGCGGGTTCGGCGGCAGGTCCAGTGGCGAGTCGCGCAGCACGTACGACTCGTCGAGCGGGGTTCCGTTCACGGTGACCCGCCCCTGCGAGTCGCAGCACTTCACGCGGTCACCGGGCACGCCGATCACCCGCTTGATGAAGTCCTTCTCGCCGGGGCGGCTCACCCCGACGAGGTCACCGACGGTCCGGGCGAGCTTGCCGGCGAACCCGGGCTGCGGCTGCTCGTCGACCTGCGGCGCCCAGCGGTCGGTGCCCCGGAAGACCACCACCTCGCCGCGCACCGGGTCACGAACGTCGTAGACGACCTTGTTGACCAGCACCCGGTCGCCGATCAGGAGGGTGTCCTCCATCGAACCGGACGGGATGAAGAAGGCCTGGAGCAGGAACGTGCGGATCAACACCGCGAGGCAGAAGGCCACCACCAGCAGCAGCGGAAGCTCCTGCCAGAGAGGCATCTGACGCCGGGTGCGGCGAACCCGCCGGCGCCACGGATCGACGGTGCCGTCCTCGTCAAGCGTCTGCACCACGCCACTCCCCGGTCCGCAGAAACACCACCGCCCGGGAGCCTCGTCGAGGCTCCACGGGCGGTTGTGGACGACTGCCCGCCACGAGGGCGGGGCCACCGCCTGGCTGCGCCCGTACGACCAGGGTAGTGCGGTCCGGTCGGTACGGCATACGCGCAGCTCAGGCGGCGTGGCGAGCGGAAAGTCAGCTGGGCTGCTTCTCGCGCTTCTCCTTGATCTTGGCCTTCTTGCCGCGCAGCTCGCGCAGGTAGTAGAGCTTGGCGCGACGCACGTCACCGCGGGTCACGACCTCGATCCGGTCGATGCCCGGACCGTTGAGCGGGTAGGTCCGCTCGACACCGACACCGAAGCTGACCTTGCGGACCGAGAAGGTCTCGCGCAGACCGTCACCCTGGCGGCGGATCACGACGCCCTGGAAGATCTGGACACGGGACCGGTTGCCCTCGACGACCCGCGCGTGCACCTTCACGGTGTCACCGGCACGGAAGTCGGGGATGTCGGTCCGCTTCGACTGGGCGTCAAGGGCGTCCAGGATGTTCATCGCTGCGTCCTCGTAAGGCTCACGGCGCACCGTCACTCGGTGCGCGGATGGGTGATTCTGATCCCCGGGTGGTGGTCAGCGGGCCGACCCCGGTCGGGGATCCTCGCAGCCGCCCGCGGGCGCGGGCGGATACGGCAACCTCCCTACTTTGCCACATCCCCCGGCGGTGGCTGAAATCCGGCCTGTTCCAGAGCCGCGATGTCCCGTTTGTCGAGCCGATCGGGGGGCAGTGCGGCCAGCAGGTCCGGACGTCGGGCCGCCGTACGCAGCAGCCCCTCCTCGCGCCGCCAGCGGGCGATCCTGCCGTGGTCGCCGGACCGGAGGACGTCCGGCACGTCGTGGCCGCGCCAACTGGGCGGCTTCGTGTAGATCGGCGCCTCGAGCAGCCCGTGCGCGTGCGACTCCTCGTCCAGCGAGCCCGCGTTGCCCAGCACCCCGGGCAGCAGTCGGGTGACCGCCTCCAGGATGACCAGCACGGCGACCTCGCCGCCGAAGAGCACGTAGTCACCGAGCGACACCTCGGTGACCGGCATCCGGGTGGCGGCGTGCGCCAGCACCCGCTGGTCGATCCCCTCGTACCGGCCGCAGGCGAAGAGCAGGTGCGGCTCGTCGGCCAACTCGTGGGCCATGGCCTGGGTGAACGGCACACCGGCCGGGGACGGCACCAGCAGTCGGGGCGGCGCAGCCCCGTCCGGCGCGAGCGCGTCGAGCGCCGCACCCCACGGCTCGGGCTTCATGACCATCCCCGGGCCGCCGCCGTAGGGGGTGTCGTCGACCGTGCGGTGCACGTCGTGGGTCCAGGTCCGCAGGTCGTGTACGGCGAGCTGGAGCACGCCGTTGGCCCGGGCACGGCCGATCAGCGACAGGTCCAGCGGGGCGAAGTACTCCGGGAAGATCGACACGACGTCGACGCGCATGCGGGGTGGTCCTAAAGATCGAGCAGTCCGGCCGGCGGGTCGACGATGACGCGTCCACCGGCCAGGTCGACCTCCGGGACGATCGCCCGGACGAACGGGATCAGCGCGGTACGCCCCTCGGGCCGCCGCAGCACCAGCAGGTCGGACGAGGGCGCGTGGTCGATGCGGGCGACCTCGCCCAGGCGTTCGCCGGCCGGGGTGACCACCGCGAGCCCAACCAACTGGTGGTCGTGGAACTCCTCCGGGTCCTCCGGAGGCTCGACGTCGGCGCTGTCCACCACGAGCAACGTGCCGCGCAGCGCCTCGGCCGTGTTGCGGTCCAGGATCCCGTCGAACGCGACCAGCAGGCGACCCTGGTGGAACCGGGCCTCCTCGATGGTCAGCTCGGCCGGAACTCGGAACGGCACGCCCGGCCCGTCCGCCGGCGCGGGCGGCGGAACCGCCCCCGGCTCAGTGCGCAGCACTGCACCGGGGGCGAACCGCGCTTCGGGCTCGTCGGTCCGCACTTCCACGGTGACCTCACCGCGGATACCGTGCGGCTTGCCGATCCTTCCGACGACGAGCTGCATCAGTACGAGTCGACGATGTCGACGCGCACGCCGCGCCCACCGATGGAGCCGATCACCTGACGCAGCGCCTTGGCGGTCCGGCCGGACCGCCCGATCACCGTGCCGAGGTCCTCGGGGTGCACGCGGACTTCCAGCCGCTTGCCCCGACGGGAATCGACCATCCGGACCCGGACGTCGTCCGGGTGGTCGACGATGCCCTTGACCAGGTGCTCCAACGCGGGACGCAGAGGCATGTCAGGCCTGCTCACCGGCGTCGGCGGCGGGGGTCTCGGCCGGAGCCTCGGTCGCCGGGGCCTCGGCAGCCGGAGCCTCGGCGGCCTTGGCGGCCTTCTTGGCCGGCTTGGCCGGGGTCTCCGGGGCCAGACCGGCAGCGGCCTTCGCCTCGGCCTCGTACGCCGCCTTGCGGTCGGCCCGCTCGGGGGCGACCTTCAGCGGCGGCGGGGCCGGCAGACCCTTGAACTTCTGCCAGTCACCGGTCAGCTCCAGCAGCCGCTGCACCGCCTCGCTCGGCTGGGCGCCGACGGACAGCCAGTACTGGACCCGCTCCGACTTGACCTCGATGACCGAAGGGTCCTCCTTCGGCTGGTACACCCCGACGAACTCGATCGCCCGGCCGTCGCGCTTGGTGCGGGAGTCGGCGATGACGATGCGGTACTGCGGGTTGCGGATCTTGCCCATCCGCAGGAGCCGGATCTTTACGGCCACAGTTGTTTCGCTCCTGTTGCGATCTCACCAGCCCACGACGGGCGGTGTGCATGGGTGAGCGCCGACCGGCACAGTGGGGTTGGGCCGGAGACAACTCGGTGGACTGGCGACGCGCCCGGGTTAGAGGGCGCCGGACGCGCGCCGGATACCAGCGACCCATTCTGCCAGATCCGACGCCGATCTTCCGCACCGGACCCCGACCCCACGTCGCCGGTGATCCGGAACACCCGTCAGCGCACCGGCGGACGGTCCCACCCTGGGGGTAGTTCGTCCGGTACGTCCCATTCCTCGGGCGGGGCGAAGTCACACCAGGTGCCGTCGAACGGGAACGCGCCGGCCTCGGCGAGAGCGATCACCCGCTCCCCCTCGGCCCGGACCGCCTTCTCATCGGTCACCCAGTAGTCGTCGCCGAAGGCGAGCCGCTCGACGAACTCGCCCTCGTCCTTCCACTCCCAGCTTAGGTCCGGGCGTACCACCACGTCGAGGTCCTGGTCCACCACGTCCACGCCGGCCACCGGGCCGTCGTCCCAGCGGACGCCGGGCTCCTCCAGGTTGACGTACCAGTGGGCGAACCGCCCCTGCGCGTCCCGGAACCACCACACCGAGTGCGCCGCACCGGTGGGCAGGAACTTCAACAGCGGAGGCCCGTTCCAGCGCCCGTGCGCCAGCCGATAGGACGACGAGACCCACTGGGCGAACGGCATGGCCCGCATGTTCAGCCCCGCCTCGGTCACCTCGTGCGCCACCGGCGAGTCCCGCGCGATCCAGACCAGCAGGCCCCGCTCGTCGTCGCTGACCACCCGCCCCGGGCGCACCCAGCCGATCCGGCCGTGCCGCACGTTGCGGTGCATGATCAGCCGACCCGGCTGGAACCGGTCGACGAGCACCTCAGTAGGCGCGGGCGAGAATGGCCACCAGGTCGGGCTCGTCCTCCGAGTCCGGCACCGAGCCGTCGGCCCGCAGCAGGCAGCGCACCGTCACGCCCTGGCCGTTCGCCTCGGCCTCGCCGGCCACGCCGACCGCCGACCACGGCACCTTGGCCCAGCCGGTGGCGGCAGCCTCGATGGCCTCGGCGAGGGTCGACACCTCGACCGTGCGGGACTTGCGGTGGGCGAGCGCCTGGTCGTGCAGCGTCTGCTGGTCGGCCTCCAGCGCCGCGAGGACCGCGCCGACCACGTCGGCCACCGCCGTCGGGGACTTCGATCCATCCGTACGGCGTACCACCGTCGCGTTGCCGGCGGCCAGGTCGCGGGGGCCGACCTCGACGCGTACCGGATAACCGCGCAGCTCCGCGTCGACGGCCCGGCGGCCGAACGCGGTGTCGGTCCGGTCGTCGAGCGCGACCCGGACACCGGCGTCGCGCAGGCCGTCGCGCAGCTTGGCCGCCGCCTCCGCGACGCCCTCGCCATCCTTGACGACCATGATGTACGCCTGGATGGGCGCCAGCCGCGGCGGCACCCGCAGGCCGTTGTCGTCGCCGTGCGCCATGATCAGACCGCCGAGCATCCGCGTCGACGTGCCCCAGGAGGTCGTCCAGGCGTGCTCCCGGCCGCCCTCCCTGGCCGAGTAGCTGATGTCGAACGCCTTGGCGAAGTTCTGGCCCAGCTCGTGGCTCGTGCCCAGCTGGAGCGCCTTGCCATCGCCCATCATGCCTTCGCAGGTGTACGTGGCGGTCGCCCCGGCGAAGCGCTCACGGGTGGTCTTGAGGCCCACCACCACCGGGATGCCCAGCACGTTGACCATCAGGTCCTCGTACGCCTCGTGCAGGATCCGCCGCGCGTAGGCGCGGGCGTCCTCGCGGGTGGCGTGCGCGGTGTGCCCCTCCTGCCAGAGGAACTCGCTGGTCCGCAGGAAGATGCGCGGGCGCAGCTCCCACCGGACCACGTTCGCCCACTGGTTGAGCAGCAGCGGCAGGTCCCGGTACGAGTCGACCCACTTGGCCATGAACTCGCCGATCACCGTCTCGCTGGTGGGACGCACCACCACCGGCTCGGCGAGCTGCTTGCCGCCACCGTGCGTGACGACCGCCAGCTCCGGGGAGAAGCCCTCGACGTGCTCGGCCTCGCGCTTGAGGTAGCTCTCCGGGATGAACAGCGGGAAGTACGCGTTCTCCGCGCCGGCCGCCTTGATCCGGGCGTCCATCTCGGCCTGCATCCGCTCCCAGATGGCGTAGCCGGCCGGTCGGATGACCATGGTCCCCCGGACCGGGCCGTTGTCGGCCAGCTTCGCCTTGGCGATCAGGTCCTGGTACCAGCGGGGAAAGTCCTCCGCACGGGGAGTGAGCACGCGTGCCATGACCGCACATCCTATGCGCCACCTGAGGTGCCACCGCGCCCGGGAGGCGTCGCGCCCTGTCGAGCCGGCCGACGGCGCGGCGGTGACCCAGCCGGCACGCGCTGTCGAGCCGGCCGACGGCGCGGCGAGGGGCCAGCGGCGGCTCGGCGGTGGGCCGGCCGCCACGCGCTGTCCAGCTGGCCGACGGCGCGGCGGTTGGCCCGGCCGCCACGCGCTGTCGAGCGGACCGGCGGCGCGGCGGCGGGCTGGCCGGCACGCGGCGGTGGGCTGGCCGGCGGCTCGCGTAGAATTCGACCATCATGACTGCGACGATGGGCTCGCCGCGCCAGAGGTTGCGGGACACGATCGTGGACGCGGCCCGCGCGCGGACCATCGCCGTCGGCTGGGACGCGGTTCGGATGGGCGGCGTGGCCACCGCGGCCGGCGTGAGCCGGCAGACCGTGTACAACGAGTTCGGCAGCAAGGCCGGCCTGGCCGAGGCCCTCGCCCGGCGCGAGGTCGACCGTTTCGTGGGCGACGTCCGCGAGGCACTGGACGCACACGGATCGGACGTGCGGGCCGGCGCGTACGCGGCGATCGCGCACACGCTCGCCACCGCTGCGGACAATCCGCTGGTCAAAGCCATCCTGACCAGTGCCCGGGGCGGCTCCGACGAGCTGCTGCCGTACCTCACCACCCGAGCCGAGGTGGTCCTCACCGAAGCGTCGGACGCGCTGCTCGGCTGGGCCGCAGACCACCTACCGGGCGCGGACCCGACCGCGCTGGCCTTCGCTGCCGACACGGTCGTCCGCCTCGTGGTGAGCCACATCGTGCTCCCCGGGGCGCCGATCGAACAGACCGCGACGGCCCTCGCCGACCTGGCCGTACACCTCTTCACCGTCGCCGCCTCCACGCGCCGCTGATCCGCCCCGCGCCCCGCGCCCCGCGCCCCGCGCCCCGCGCCCCGCGCCCCGCGCCCCGCGCCCCGCGCCCCGCGCCCCGCGCCCCGCGCCCCGCGCCAAGATCCTCACAACATCACCGATGTTGCTGCCTCAGCCACGCGGGAAGCAGCAAGATCCCTGATGTTGCGCGGATCTTGGACGGCAAGATCGTGCAACATCCTGGATGTAGTGGCATCCCGCGACGCCGAGGCCACTACATCCAGGATCGAGCGCGATCTTGCGCGGCCCAGCCCAGCGCAGCCCAGCCCAACGCGGCCCAGCCCAACGCAGCCCAGCCCAGCCCAACGCGGCCCAGCCCAGCGCGGCGCGGACGGGGTCAGCGCACCACTCGGCCGCGCAGGATCGTGCGGGACGGGGCACGGACGACCCGCAGGTCGCGGCGGGGGTCCTCGGGGTAGACCGTCAGGTCGGCGAGACCGCCCTCGACCAGGCCGGGAAAGCCGAGCCACTCCCGGGCGCCCCAGGAGGCGGCGGCCAGCACGTCGACCGGTGCCATGCCCGCCCGCTCGTGCAGCAGCAGCATCTCTTCGGCGGCCAGCCCGTGGTCGATGCCACCGCCGGCGTCGGTGCCGACGTAGATCGGCACGCCCGCCTCGTGCGCGGCCCGTACCACCTCTGGGAAGCGGTCGCGCAGCGCGAGCATGTGGTCGGCGTACCCGGGGAACTTGGCTCGCGCCTGCTCGGCGATTCCGCCGAAGGTCGCAATGTTGATCATCGTGGGAACGAGGGCGGTGCCCCGGCGGGCCATCTCGTCGATCAGGTCGAGGCTCAGGCCGGTGCCGTGCTCGACCGAGTCCACCCCGGCTCGCACCATGATCTCGACGGCGGACTCGGAGAAGGTGTGCACGGCGGCGCGTACCCCGGCGTCGTGCGCGGCCCGCACGGCGGCGGTCAGGGTGTCGGCGTCCCAGGCCGGCGCGAGGTCGCCGACGCCCCGGTCGATCCAGTCGCCGACCAGCTTGACCCAGCCGTTGCCGGCCTTCGCCTGGGCGGCCACCGTCGCGGCGACCTCGGTGGCGTCGACCTCCACGCCGATGTCCCGCAGATAGCGCTTCGGCGGGGCGACGTGCCGGCCGGCGCGGGCCAGTCGCGGCAGGTCCGGTTCGTCGTCCAACTCGGGGTACGGGTACGGCGAGCCGGCGTCCCGGATCGCCAACACCCCGGCGTCCCGGTCGACGTGGGCCAGAGCGCGGGCCTGGTCGAGCGAGGTGATCGGGGCGCCACCTCGGGCGATGCCGATGTGGCAGTGCGCGTCGACCAGCCCCGGCAGCACGAATCCGCCGTCCACGACGGTCTCCGCGTCGGGCACCGGAGTGAAGGTCACCCGGTCGCCGACCAGCCAGAGGTCCCGCACCTCGTCGTCGGGGAGCAGTACGCCGCGCACATGAAGGGCCATGCGCACAGTCCTACCCGATCACTCCCCGTCGGGGGCGAGCAGGTCGTTCTTCCCGGCGGTCAACGCAGGCAGGAAGGGTGCCCGCGTCAGCGCGGGCCCTTGTCGCCGCCCTTGCCGAACTTGTTGAAGTCGATCTTCGGGAGCTTGAAGCCGGGCGGGAGGCCCTGGCCAGCTGCCAGGTCGTTCGGGTCCATCCCCGGCGGGAGCTGTGGCATGCCACCCGGGAAGCCGGCCGGCATCCCGGCGCCGGTACGCGGACGACCGCCACCCTTGGTGCCCTTGCGCTTGTTCTTCGGGCTCTTGGTGGCCTTGCGCCGACCGCCGCCGGGCAGGCCCATCATGCCGCCCATCTGCTTCATCATCTTCTGCGCGTCGGCGAAGCGGTTGAGCAGCTGGTTGACGTCCATCACGGTGACCCCGGAGCCGTTGGCGATACGCGCCCGACGGGAGCCGTTGATGATCTTCGGGTTGGTGCGCTCGCCCGGGGTCATCGACCGGATGATCGCGGTGACCCGGTCGAAGTGGCTGTCGTCCAGCTCGGAGAGCTGGTCCTTCATCTGCCCCATGCCGGGCATCATGGCCAGCACGTTGGCGATCGGGCCCATCCGCCGCACCGCGATGAGCTGGTCGAGGAAGTCGTCCAGGGTGAACTGCTCGCCGCCCATCAGCTTGGCGGTCATCTTCTCCTTCTGATCGGAGTCGAAGGCCTGCTCGGCCTGCTCGATCAGAGTGAGGACGTCGCCCATGCCGAGGATCCGGCTGGCCATCCGGTCGGGGTGGAAGACGTCGAAGTCCTCCAGCTTCTCACCGGTGGACGCGAACAGGATCGGCTGCCCGGTGACCTCACGCACCGACAGCGCCGCGCCACCCCGGGCGTCGCCGTCGAGCTTTGACAGCACCACGCCGGTGATGCCGACGCCGTCGCGGAACGCCTCGGCGGTGCGGACGGCGTCCTGACCGACCATCGCGTCGATGACGAAGATGACCTCGTCCGGCGAGACGGCGTCGCGGATGTCGGCGGCCTGCTGCATCATCTCGGCGTCAATGCCGAGGCGGCCGGCGGTGTCGACGATGACGATGTCGCGGGCGGCGCGCTTGGCGTGCTCGATCGACGCGCGGGCGACCTGCACCGGGTCACCGGTGCCGTTGCCGGGCTCCGGGGCGTACACCTCGACACCGGCCCGACCACCGAGCACCTGGAGCTGCCCGACGGCGTTGGGGCGCTGAAGGTCGGCGGCGACCAGCAGCGGCTGGTGGCCCTGCCCCTTGAGCCAGCGGGCCAGCTTGCCGGCCAGGGTCGTCTTACCGGAACCCTGGAGGCCGGCCAGCATGATCACCGTGGGCGGCTGCTTGGCGAACTGGAGTCGCCGACCCTCGCCGCCGAGCACGTTGATGAGCTCTTCGTTGACGATCTTGATGATCTGCTGGGCCGGGTTGAGCGCCTGGGAGACCTCGGCGCTGCGAGCGCGCTCCTTCACGGCCGCGATGAAGCCCTTGACGACCGGCAGCGCGACGTCCGCCTCCAGCAGCGCGAGGCGGATCTCACGCGCGGTGGCGTCGATGTCGGCGTCGGTGAGCCGTCCCTTGCCGCGGAGCTTGGTGAAGATCCCGGACAGGCGGTCACTCAAGGTGTCAAACACGCGAACATCCCGTTTGTCAGTGTTCCGGCGGGCACAACGCGGCCGGCACTGCGGAGTCCGGCCACCGCTAGGGTAGCCGCCCGGCCGCAAGGCCGCTGGCGGCCCGGCCTCACCCCGAGACCAAGCCCGATTGGTACGCGAAGACGACGAGCTGGGCGCGGTCCCGGGCTCCCAGCTTGCCCATCGCCCGGCTGACGTGTGTCCGGGCGGTCGCCGGGCTGACCACCAACCGGGCGGCGATCTCCTCGTTGTTCAGTCCCTCACCGACCAGGGCCACCACCTGGCGTTCCCGATCGGTGAGCGTGTCCAGTCGGGGGTGCGGACGGGGTGCCCGTGACGGCCGAGTGGCGAACTCCCGCACCACCCGGCGGGTCACCGACGGCGACAACAGCGCCTCCCCCTCGGCGACCAACCGGATCGCGCGCAGCAGCTCCGGTGGCCGGGTGTCCTTGGTGAGGAACCCGCTCGCGCCGTGGCGCAGCGCGTCGAAGACGTACTCGTCCAGCTCGAAGGTGGTGAGCACCACCACCCGCGTACCGGTCAGGTCGGGATCGGCGACGATCCGGCGGGTCGCCTCGATCCCGTCGATGCCCGGCATCCGGATGTCCATCAGCACGACGTCCGGCCGCTCCCGCCGGGCCAGCTCGACCGCCCCCAGCCCGTCGGCGGCCTCGCCGGCGAGCGTCAGGTCATCCTCGCTCTCCACCAGCGCGCGCAGCCCGAGACGGACCAGGTCCTGGTCGTCGGCGATCAGCACCCGGATCACGGGGTCGGCTCCACCGGCAGCCGGGCCCACACGCGGAACCCGCCGGCCGGAAGCGGTCCGACGGTCAGCCGCCCGCCCAACGCCGTCACCCGCTCCCGCATGCCGGCCAGACCGTGTCCCCCGGCCTGTTCGCGCCCGCCGACCTGGCCATGCCCGCCGACCTGGCCATGCCCACCGACCTGGCCATGCCCACCGACCTGGCCGTGCCCGGCGGTCAGGTCGTGCCCGGCGGTCAGGTCGAGGTCACCGGCCGGGCCGAACCGGCCGCCGACGCCCCGGTCGGTGATCTCGACGGTCACCTCGTCGACCCGGTAGCCCACGGTCACCTCGGCGCGCGCCACCCCGGCGTGCCGCAGCACGTTCGTCAACGCCTCCTGCACCACCCGGTACGCGGCCAGGTCCACCGCCGCCGGCACCTCCCGCGGGTCACCGTCCAGGCGCAGGTCAACGGCGAGACCGGCACCCGCCAGGCGGTCGCGCAGTGCGGGGAGCCGCGCCAGACCAGGCACCGGTTCACGCTCCGCGCCCCGCCGCACGGCGCCCAACGTGACCCGCAGCTCGTCCAGCGCCTCCCGGCTGGTACGACTGATCGCGGTCAGCGCGATCTCCGCCTGCTCCGGCCGTTTCGGCAGCAGGTGCAGGGCGATCTCCGCCTGCATGCTGATCGCGGCCAACCCGTGCCCCACCACGTCGTGCACCTCCTGGGCGATGCGCAGCCGCTCCTCGTCGGCCTGCCGCCGGGCCAGCTCGGCACGCTCACGGGCCTCCTCGGCCCGGGTACGGACGGCAGCCTCCCGGCTGACCCGCACCACCACGCCCACCGCGAACGGTACGACCACCCAGGCCGACGCCGGCAGCACTCCGGACCAACCCGGCGCCGGCCCCCGGCCGACGAAGACGTGCGCCAGCAGCACCACGAACGCGCCGCCGGCGGCGAGCGCCGCCGGACGCACCGGCATTCGCACCGCCACGGTGTAGACCGCGAGCAGAAAGGCGAGCAGAACCGGCCCGTACGGGTAGCCGAGCACCAGGTACGTCGAGGTGGCGAGCGTGACCACGGCGAGGGTCGCCACCGGGGCTCGCCGCCGGAACAGCAGTGCGAGCGCGGCGAGCACGATCAGTGTCCGGCAGACTCGATCCACCGGCCGGGCCCCGGGCTGGTTGTCCCCGGCCAGGCCGGTGGCGAGCAACCCGAACACGAGCAGCGCCAGGGCGGGAAGGGCGTCGGCCGCCGTCCCCCGCCACCTGGTCCATCGCATGCTCGTCATTCTGCCCGCGGCGACGCCGCCGGGCGTGCGTCCGCGAGCGGCACCGCAGCTACGCCCCCGGACGTACTCACCGTCCGGGCGGTGATCGACTCCAGATCCCCGAAGTCGGGGTATCCAAGGCGGGTTGACAGCCCCATATCGGCGAACTCGTGTCGATCATGCCGACATCCCGGGTCAGACGGCGGCGAGGACCGCGGCCTCCAGGCGGGCCCGGGTGGCGTCGTCCGGCCAGCCGCCCACGAGGTAGAAGGCGTCGACGACGTCCGCGCCGAGGGTGGAGATCCGTGCGGCCCGGACCAGGGCGCCCGCCTCGTCCAGCGCGCCGGCCACCCGGTAGAGCAGTCCGGCGGCGTCGGCCGCGCGGAGTTCGAGCAGGACCGCGTCGGTGGCGGCCTCGCGGTGCCAGACGACCCGGGGAGCGGCGCCGCTGCCCCGGGCGGCGAGCGCCCGGCCGCGCAGTCGTTGGGTGACGGACACGTCGCCGGCGACCGCGCGGCGCAGGTCGGCGCGGAGCGGGACCGGGTCGGCCGGCAGGCCGTAGCGGGGTTGCACCCGGCACTCGACGAGCGCTCGACCGTCGACCACGGAGGCGTCGGCGGAGAGCACCTCCAGTCGGTGCAGGGCGAGGCAGCCGGCCACCGTGGCGAGCAGACCCCGCCGGTCGGCGGCGGCCACCGCCACCCGGTCGCCGGTCAGGTGGACGACCGGCAGCGGCCCGGCCAGCAGCGCCGGGTCGGGGGCCGGGGGCTCGGGCAGCACACCGGTGTCCAGCGCGGTACGGACGCGGGCGACCAGTTCGGCGACGAGTCGGCCCTTCCAGTCCGACCAGGCGGCCGGGCCGGTGGCGGCGGCGTCGGCGCGGACCAGGGCGTGCAGCAGGTCGAGCGTGCCGGTGTCGCCGACCGCCTCGGCGACCGACGCGATGGTCACCGGGTCCGCGAGATCCCGCCGGGTGGCGACGTCCGGCAGGAGCAGGTGCAGCCGGACGAGCGTGCCGATCAGCGCCACCTCCGGGGCGGGCAGCCCGACCCGGGTCGCCACCGTCTCGGCGAGCGGCACCCCGACGGTGCTGTGGTCGCCGGGCAGGCCCTTGCCGATGTCGTGCAGCAGGGCGCCGAGCAGCAGCAGGTCGGGACGGTCCACCTCGCGGGCGTGCCGGCTGGCCTCGTAGGCGGCCTGCACGAGGTGCCGGTCGAGGGTGTAGCGGTGCACCGGGTTGTGCTGGGGCAGGCTCCGCAGCCGGGTCCACTCGGGCAGCCAGCCGTCCACAAGCCCGTACCTGTCACAGGTTTCCCAGGCGGGCACCAGGCCGGGACCGGCGCCCAGCAGCGTGGTGAGCGCGGCCCGGGCCTCGGCCGGCCAGGGCGCGGGCAGCGGGGGGCAGTACGCGGCCAGCCACTCGCAGGTGGCCCGCGCGATGGGCAGCCGGGTGGTGGCCGCAGCGGCGGCCACCCGCAGGGACAGGCTCGGGTCGGGACGCGCGCCGATGGCTGTCCGGGCCAGCACCAGCTCACCGTCGTGCTCGACCACGTCCCGGGCGACGGGCCGGCGCACCGGAGTGCCGTTGCCACCCCGGGACCGGCCCGAGCGCAGCCGGTCAGCCGCGCGGAAGGCGTCGTCGAGGGCGTGGCTGACCGTGCGCGCGTCCCCGGCCACCCGTCGCAGGAGGGCGTCGCCGTCCTCCACGACGGCTCCAGGCCGCCGCGCGGCGTCAGACGCGCCGGGCTGGAGTTGTCGTAGGCCGAGCAGTGCGGCGACGCCGTCGCGTTCCTGGGCGACCAGTCGGTCGACCCGGCGGCCGACCTGCTGGTGCAGCGCGTCACGCGTATCCAGCAGCCGCAGGTGGGCGGCACGGACGGCGGGACGTAGCGCGTCGGTGATCCCGGCGGCCGAGATCGCGCGCAGCAGCCCCACGTCGCGCAGGCCGCCCGCGGCTTCCTTGAGGTCGCCTTCGAGGAGGAAGGCCAACTCGCCGTGCGCCTGCCAGCGGGCGACGGTGATCTCACGCAGACCCGGGAGCTGCCGCACGGCGGTCCGCCGCCAGTGGTCGGCGGCGGTGCGGGTCAGGGCGTCGGCCAGGGTCTGGTCGCCGGCCACCAGGCGGGCGTCGAGCAGCCCGAGGGCGACCTTGACATCGTCCTGGGCCACCGACAGGGCCTCGGAGACGGTCCGCACGGAGTGGTCCAGGCGTAGTCCGGCGTCCCAGATCGGGTACCAGACGGAGGCGGCCAACTCGTCCGTGCCGGGCACTCCGGCGTGCAGCAGCACCAGGTCGAGGTCGCCGTAGGGGGCGCACTGCCGCCGCCCCAGGCCACCGACGGCCATCAGCGCGACACCGTCGCGCGGCGGCAGCAACCCACGCAGGTACTCGTCGTACGCGGCCGCCCGCCCCACTCGGGCGGCCTCCCCGATCCCCCCGGGTACGCCGACGACCTCGTTGATCAAGAAGTTCGCGTCACCGCTGTCGGTGTTTCCTGACGCGTTCTTCTTGATCAACGAGGTCATCTCTCAGTCGTGGTCCGGATCAGAGGGCGTCGAGGCCGCGCTCGCCGGTACGGACCCGGACGACCTCCTCGACACCGGTGACCCAGACCTTGCCGTCGCCGATCTTGCCCGTACGGGCGGCACCGACGATGGCGTCCACGATCTTTTCCACGTCGATCTCGTCGGTGAGCACCTCGACCCGGATCTTGGGCAGGAACTCGACCGTGTACTCGGCACCCCGGTAGACCTCGGTGTGCCCCTTCTGCCGTCCGTACCCCTGGACCTCGCTGACGGTCAGCCCGGCCACGCCCAGGGCGTGCAGAGCCTCCTTCACCGCGTCCAGCTGGTACGGCTTGATGACCGCGGTCACCAGCTTCATGTCCAACCCCTCCATCTAAGGAACGTTAACCGGCGACCTTGGCGCTGACCGGCTCGGTGGAGTCGGTCTCGGGAGCGGCGGTGCTCGGCGCGCCACTGGAGGTGCCGATGCCGGCCATCGCGAACGCGCCGCCCGTGCCGCCACCGGCCGGGGACAGGTCGTAGCTGCTCTCGGCGTGCTCGGCGATGTCGATGCCCTCGACCTCGGCCTCGTTCTTGACGCGGAAGCCGATCGTCTTCTCGATGACGAAGGCGAGCACCCAGGCGATGCCGAACGACCAGGCGGTGACGATGACGCCGGCCAGGGCCTGCCGGCCGAGCTGGGTGACCCCGCCGCCGTAGAACAGACCGTCGGAGGCGCCGACCACGTCGCTGATCGCGGCGTTGACCGAGTTGGTGGCGAACAGGCCGAGCCAGAGCGAGCCGATCCAACCACCGACGAAGTGCACGCCGACCACGTCGAGCGAGTCGTCGTAGCCCAGCTTGTACTTGAGGCTGACGGCGAGCGCGCACACCACACCGGCGACGATGCCGAGCAGGACGGACGCCCACGGGGCGATGAAGCCACAGGCCGGGGTGATCGCGACCAGGCCGGCGACCGCGCCGGACGAGGCGCCGACCATCGTCGGCTTGCGGTCCTTGATCCACTCGACCGCGATCCAGCCGAGCACCGCGGCGGCGGTGGCGAGCTGGGTGTTGATGAAGGCGAGGCCGGCGACCGAGTCGACGGTCAGCTCCGAGCCGGCGTTGAACCCGAACCACCCGAACCACAGCAGACCGGCGCCGAGCGCGACGAGCGGGATGTTGTGCGGCTTCATGCCCTCGCGGGGCCAGCCGAGGCGCTTGCCGAGCACCAGCGCCACGGCCAGGGCCGCCGCACCGGCGTTGATGTGCACCGCGGTGCCACCGGCGAAGTCCAGCGCGTGGATGTCGGCGCCGATGATGCCGCCGCCCCACACCCAGTGCGCGACCGGGAAGTAGACCAGGGTGGCCCAGCCGAACGCGAACAGCAGCCAGCCGGCGAACTTCGCCCGGTCGGCGATCGCGCCGCTGATCAGGGCGACGGTGATCACGGCGAAGACCATCTGGAAGGCCATGAACACGTAGAGCGGAATCCCGATGCCGCTGGGGTTCTCCGCCGTGGCGCCCCACAGGTCGGTCTCGGCGAGGAAGGTCTTGGTGCCGAGGTACGCGCCCGGGTCGCCCCAGAAACCGTTCACGTCGGTCCCGAAGGCGACGCTGAAGCCGTAGAACCACCACAGAACAGAGATGAGCCCGATGGCGGAGAAGCTCATCATCATCATGTTGAGTACGCCCTTGGCCCGGTTGAGGCCGCCGTAGAACAGCGCCAGTCCGGGGGTCATGAGCAGCACGAGCGCGGTCGAAACCAGCAGCCACGTGGTATTGGCGCCGTCGATCGTCGGTGCTTCAGGCACGCTGGCCTCCTAAAGGTGAAGTCCTCCTTCGCGGCTTTCCGGGGCAGCGTCGCCCGTAGGCCGGTTGCGCGGAAGCTTTGTTGCCGGCTGTTTCACCCAGGGTCCCGTGCGGGTTTCCAATTCGTGACGGGTTGTTTCGTACGTGTCACGAAGTCCGCACAGTGCGCGGCATGGACAGGGGTGGATCGCCCGGACGGCGTACGTCGATGGCTGACCGGTCAGGCTCATCGACCAGCTCGCTCACCACGACCAGCCGGGCATCGTCCAATCCGCGCTCAGCGGAGGGCGTTCTCCAGAGCGTGCCGCTCGTAGTCGAGCAGCCGCAGGTCGCGCATCGGACGCCGCAGATGCCCCTTGTGCACGATCCGGACGAACGCCGGCTCACCGGCTGCGGCCATCCGCCGGATGCCCTCGACGTGGTCCACGATCCGCTTGCGGATGGTGCGGATCAGCCGGTGCCGGTCCCGCGGGATCAGCCCGTACGCGTCGGCGAAGAGACGTAGCCGACGCGGCCGGTCCGGGTGCTTCCAGCCCAGCGTTATCGAGTCCCGGTCGGCGAAGATCGGCACCCAGGTCCACGCCGCGTACGCCACGTCGTAGATCCGCGCGCCCGGCGAGGCGAGGTCGAAGTCGATCAGCCCGAGGGTGCCGTCCGGACGCCAGATCACGTTGTGCGGCGCGGCGTCGTGGTGGCAGATCACCTCGGTGTCCGGTGGTGGAGGCCCGAACGAGCGCCAGACGGCGCCGGCCGGCGGGGCGAAGCCGTACTGGGCGTCGTGGAACATCCGCAGCATGGTGGCGACGGTGACCAGCGCCTCGTCGGTCACCCAGTGCGGGGCGAGCGGGTACTCCCCGCACTCCCCTTCCAGGTACGACAGCACCTCACGGTTGCGCTCGTCCATCCCGAGCGCCCGGGGAGCGCCGGTGAAGCCGACGTACTCCAGGTGCCGGAGCAGGGCGTGCACGGACGGGGTCCACGGTCCGGCGTTGCGACGGACCGTGTCGCCGACCCGGACCACGGTGCTCACGTTGCCGCCGTGCAGCGGGATCTCCTGCGAAGTCACGTACGGTCTCCCGAGGCGCTGCGAGGAATGGCCGGGGTCACGCCAGCCCACGTACGCGCGATCGTCACTGGTCACCCGAGACTACGCGTCCCGTCCAGCGGGCTCGGTGCCCAGCAGCGCGTCGACGAACTGCGCGGGGTCGAACGGCGCGAGGTCGTCCTTGCCCTCACCGAGGCCGACGAGCTTCACCGGGATGCCCAGCTTGCGCTGTACGGCGATCACGATGCCGCCCTTGGCGGTGCCGTCGAGCTTGGTCAGCACCACGCCGGTCACGTTGACCACCTCGGTGAAGACCCGGGCCTGCTCCAGACCGTTCTGGCCGGTCGTGGCGTCGAGGATGAGCAGCGTCTCGTCGATCGGGCCCTGCTTCTCCACGACGCGCTTGACCTTGCCCAGCTCGTCCATCAGGCCGACCTTGTTCTGCAGACGACCGGCGGTGTCGATGAGCACCGTGTCCACGCCGGTGTCGATGCCGCGTTTGACGGCGTCGAACGCGACGCTGGCCGGGTCGGCCGCCTCGGGACCCCGGACGGTCTCCGCGCCGACCCGCTCGCCCCACGTCTGCAACTGGTCGGCGGCGGCGGCCCGGAAGGTGTCGGCGGCGCCGAGCAGCACGGTACGGCCGTCGGCGACCAGCACCCGGGCGATCTTGCCGCAGGTGGTGGTCTTGCCGGCGCCGTTGACGCCGACGACCAGCACCACCGCCGGCACGCCGTCCTTCGGGGCGGTCCGCAGCGAACGGTCCATGCCGGGGTCGAGGGCGTTGACCAGCTCGGCGGCGAGCAGCGCGCGCAGCTCGCCGGGCGAGCGGGTGCCCAGCACCCGGGTGCGCTCCCGCAGCCGGTCGACGATGTCGCGGGTCGCGTCCACGCCGACGTCGGCGGTGATCAGGCTGTCCTCGATCTCCTCCCAGACGTCCTCGTCGAGGTGGTCGCGGGCGAGCAGGCCGAGCAGGCCCTTGCCGAAGACGTTCTGCGAACGCGAGAGCCGTGACCGGAGCCGGACCAGCCGCCCGGCGGTCGGCTCGGGCACCTCGACCTGCGGTTCGAGCACCGGCGGCGGCTCGACCAGGACGCCGGTGGACAGATCGGACTCCGGTGCCTCGACCGGCGGACCGGCGAGATCCTCTTCGGCCCGGGTGTCGACCTCGGTGCGCGGGAGCGGAGGCTCGGGCCGCCGCCGCAGACGGGGCACGACCAGCCCGACTGTGCCGGCGATCAGCACACCGAGCAGGACCAGAGCGAGGACGAGATATTCGGCCATGCCGGAATCCTGTCAGATGCCGGCGACGGCGTCCCAGCCACCGCACCCGGCCGGTCCCCGGAAACCGGCGGTAGGCTCGCGTCATGCCCGCCGCACACCTCCTGATCGGCCCACTGCTGCGGCGAGTGGTCGACACCCGGGCGACGATCTGGGTAGAGACCGCAGCGCCCGCCGTGGTCACCGTCCGCACCGCCGACGGCGCCACCGGCACCGCACCCACCTTCTCGGCGTACGACCACCACTACGCCCTCGTCGTGGTGGAGGGCCTCACCCCGGACAGCGAGACCACCTACGAGGTGCTGGTCGACGACGAGCTGGTCTGGCCGGTGGAGAGCAGCGGCTTCCCGCCCAGCGTCATCCGCACCCGGGCGGTCGACGACCTGGACCAGCCGGTCAACATGATCTTCGGTTCGTGTCGGGAGACCACCCAGCACGCCACCACCCGCAAGCTCCCGCCGGACGCCCTGGACGCGTACGCCCGGCGGTTGATGGCCGACCCGGAGTCGAATCCGCCGCCCGACCTGCTGGTCCTGCTCGGTGACCAGGTGTACGCCGACGAGACCTCACCGACCGTGCGGCGGCTGCTGCGCCGACGCCGGCGGCGTCCCAAGGGCGCTCCGGCCGACCAGGTGGTGAGCTTCGACGAGTACACGAAGCTTTACCTGGAGTCGTGGCGCGACCCGGAGATCCGCTGGCTGCTCTCCACCGTGCCGAGCGTGATGATCTTCGACGATCACGAGATCATCGACGACTGGAACACCTCGGCGTCGTGGCGTGCCGAGATGCGCGAGCAGCCGTGGTGGGCCGAACGGATCGGCAGCGGGCTGGCCTCGTACTGGGTCTACCAGCACCTGGGCAACCTCGCGCCGGACGAGATCGCCGCCGACCCGGTCTACGCCAAGGTCGTCGCCGCCGAGGACGCCACCGGCGTGCTGCGCGAGTTCGGGCACCGGGTCGACCAGGAGGCCGACCTGGCGCACGACACCGAGCGCTGGCGGGCCGTGCAGTACCAGTGGAGCTACGCGCTCGACCTGGGGCGTACCCGACTGGTCATGCTCGACAACCGGTGCAGCCGCGTGCTGGAGCCGGGGAGCCGGGCGATGCTGCCGCCGGGCGAGTGGTCGTGGTTCCTCGACCAGGCGCACGGCGTCTACGACCACCTGGTGGTGGGCGCCTCGCTGCCCTGGCTGCTGCCCCAGGGCATCCACCACATCGAGGCGTGGAACGAGAAGCTGGCCGACTCGCGCCGACCGTGGGTGGCCCGGACGGCCGAGAAGCTGCGCCGGGCTCTCGACCTGGAGCACTGGGCCGCGTTCCGGCGGTCCTTCGAGGCGCTCGGTGAGACGTTCGCCCGGATCGGCACCGGCACGCCGAGGGAATCGGGCGCACGGGTCGGCGCCGGCCCGGCATACGCCCCACCGGCGTCGATCAGCGTGCTCTCCGGCGACGTGCACCACTCGTACGTCGCCCGGGCGCGGTTCGCCGACCCCGCAGTGGTCACGCCCGTACACCAGCTCACCTGCTCGCCGATCCACAACCAGGTGCCGGCGGGCATCCGACCGCTGATGAAGATGGGTTGGTCGTCGGGGCCGGCGGGCGCGACGCGGGCACTGGCCCGCTCGGCGGGTGTCCGGCGGCCGGGCGTGCGCTGGCGCAAGCTGGCGGGCCCCTACTTCGGCAACGCCGTCGCCACGCTGACCCATCGGGGCCGGCAGGCCGACGTGGTCATCGAGGGCACCACCAGCGACGGACACCTACGCCCCGTGATGAGTCGACGCCTCTCGGGCAACGGGTGACCTGGCCCCGCCGTACTCTCTAGGCCGTGAGCGAGCATCAGCCGGAGCCGATCCGGGCCGTCGAGCACGAGCTGACGGCGCTGCTGCGCCGGGGGCGGGCGGTCTCCTGGGAGATCGCCCGAGAGGTGCACCCGACCCTCGAACCGAACACCTACGGACTGCTGCTCTGGTTGCGACGCAGCGGGTCGATCCGGCTGACCGAGCTGGCCGCGCGGCTGGGCGTGGGCAAGGGGACGCTCAGCCGGCAGATCAACGGCTTGGAGGCCCTCGGCCTGGTGCGCCGCGAGCCCGACCCGAGTGACCGGCGGGCGGCGCAGATCAGCCTCACCGAGGAGGGCCAGCGGCGGTTCGACGTGGCCCGGTCCGCCCGGTTGGGCGAGTTCCTCCGCACGCTTGACGACTGGCCGACCCGGGACGTGGAGGAGTTCGCCCGGCTCCTCGGCCGCTTCAACGATTCCTGGAAATGACCCGCGAGGCGGGGAATGTCGCCGCCGTCCGCCAAGTTGTTGCTTGAGGCAACCAAAGCGTACAGGCTGGAGGCACCACACGATGAGCCAGGCGACAGCGTCCCGAGCGCCCGCCGTCGACATGACCCACCGGCAGATCCTGGAGGCCCTCTCCGGCCTCCTGCTGGGCATGTTCGTCGCGATCCTCTCCTCCACGGTCGTCTCGAACGCACTGCCGCGGATCATCACGGAGCTGCACGGTGGTCAGTCCGCCTACACCTGGGTGGTCACCTCGGCGCTGCTCGCGACCACCGCGACCACCCCGATATGGGGCAAACTGGCCGATCTGACCAGCAAGAAGACACTCGTCCAACTCGCCCTGGGTATCTACGTCCTGGGCTCGGTGCTGGCCGGCCTGGCACAGGGCACCAGCGAGTTGATCGCGTGCCGGGTGCTCCAGGGCGTCGGCGCCGGTGGCCTCACCGCCCTGGCGCAGGTGATCATGGCGACGATGATCGCGCCGCGCGAGCGTGGCCGCTACAGCGGCTACCTCGGGGCCGTGATGGCGGTCGGCACCATCGGCGGACCGCTGATCGGCGGCGTGATCGTCGACACCTCGTGGCTCGGCTGGCGCTGGTGCTTCTACGTCGGCGTGCCCTTCGCCATCGCCGCGCTGGTCGTACTTCAGAAGACCCTGCACCTGCCGGTGGTCAAGCGCAGGGCGCAGATCGACTGGTGGGGCGCCACCCTGATCACGGCGGCGGTCTCGGTGCTGCTGATCTGGGTCTCCCTGGCCGGCGACCAGTTCGCCTGGGCGTCCTGGCAGACCGCCGTGATGATCCTCGGCGCGCTGCTCCTCGGCGCGCTCGCCATCCGGGTGGAGACCCGGGCCGCCGAGCCGATGATCCCGCCGCGGCTGTTCCGCAACCGCACCATCACCCTCGCCGTCGTCGCCAGCGTCGCGGTGGGCGTGGGCCTGTTCGGCGCGTCGATCTTCCTCGGCCAGTACTTCCAGATCAGCCGGGGCGAGTCGCCGACGATGGCCGGCCTGATGACCCTGCCGATGATCCTCGGCCTGCTGGTCGCCTCGACCGTGGGCGGACGGATCATCACGAAGACCGGCCGCTGGAAGCGGTTCCTGGTGCTCGGCTCGGCGCTGCTCACCGTCGGCTTCGCCCTCATGGGCACCCTGCGCGCGGACACCAGCTACACCCTGCTCAGCGTCTACATGCTGCTGGTCGGCGTCGGCCTGGGCCTCACCATGCAGAACCTCGTCCTCGCCGTGCAGAACACCGTCGGCACGCACGAGCTCGGCGCGGCCAGCTCGGTGGTGGCGTTCTTCCGCAGCCTGGGCGGCGCGATCGGCGTCTCCGCCCTCGGCGCGGTCCTCGCCCACAAGGTCAAGGACTACACCGCGGACGGACTGGCCCAGCTCGGCATCCCCGCGTCCAGCTCCGGCAGCGGCGGCACCCTGCCCGACGTGCACACCCTGCCCGGACCGCTGCGGCTGGTGGTGGAGGCCGCGTACGGCCACGGCGCCGGTGACATCTTCCTGGCCGCCGCCCCGTTCGCGCTGATCGCGTTGATCGCCGTGCTCTTCATCAAGGAGGTACCGCTGCGGCTGCACAACGCCGGTCCGGTTTCCGGCACGGGCGAGCGGGAATCGAACAATGTCGTGGACGCGGTACCCGCCGACGGGCAGAGGTGAGGTGAAGCCATGAGCGTGGGAGCACCGGACCGCGAGGAGTACGGCCCTCGGGTCAGCTCGCTTCCCTTCGAGCGCGGCACCGACGGCCCGCGGGTGATCATGGTGGGCGTCGACGGCACACGTACCTCCGGGCGGGCCGGCTCCTACGCCGCCGGGCTGGCCCGCCGGCAGGGCGCCGCTCTGGTGGTGGTCTTCGTCAGCTCGGCGAGCGGCCTCACCTCCCTGGTGCCCGGGATGGACGCCGGCGCGGTCCAGCGCACCCACGACGAGCTGGCCGACGAACTGCGCCGGGAGTGCCGTCGCGGGGCCGAGCAGTTGGGCATCCCGGTGACGCTGCTCTGCCGGCGCGGTGACGCGTTCACCGAGCTGTGCGCGGCGGCCGACGAGTTCCGGGCGGACATGGTGGTGGTGGGCGCGTCGGAGCAGGCCGGCCACCGACTGGTCGGCTCGGTCGCCACCCGACTGGTCCGCAAGGGCCACTGGCCGGTCGTCGTGGTGCCCTGAAATAACCCGTCGCGGACGGTCACACGTCCCGGGCAGGATGCGCGCCATGACATGGACCGCACCGGAGATCACCCGGACCCCCGAACCGTACGTCGGCGACGAGCGCACCATGCTCGACGGCTGGCTCGACTACCACCGGCAGACGCTGCTGCTCAAGTGCGCCGGCCTGACCGAGGAGCAGTTGCGCACCCCGAGCGTGGCGCCCTCCGGGCTCACCCTGCTCGGCCTGGTCCGGCATCTCGCCGAGGTGGAGGCGTGGTGGTTCCGGGAGTGCTTCGCCGGCGAGCGGGTCGACTACCCGTACTTCACGCCCGACAACCCGGACGCCGACCACGACGTGAGCGCCGCCGACGCCGAGAAGGACTTCGCCACCTTCCACCGCGAGGTGGCGCTGGCCCGCGCGGCCGCCGCCGGGCGCTCGCTCGACGAGACGTTCACCGAGGTCGGCCCGAAGAAGCGCACCTTCAACCTGCGCTGGGTGTACGTGCACATGATCGAGGAGTACGCCCGGCACAACGGCCACGCCGACCTGCTCCGGGAACGCATCGACGGCGTCACCGGCGAGTAAGCGCCCCTCAGTAGTCCAGGGCCGCGCGCAGGTAGCGCAGGTCGGCGTGGCCGCCCCAGCGGTGCGCCGACAGCCCGGCGGACCGGGCGCCCCGTACGGCCCAGTCCTCGTCGTCGACGAAGAGCACCCGGGCGGGCGGGGTGGCCAACGCCTGGCAGGCCGCCTGGAAGTACTCCGGCGCGGGCTTGTGCACGCCGAGCGTGGACGAGTTGACCACCACGTCGAACTCGCCGACCAGGCCGAGGGCGGCGAGGTCGGCGTCGAGCAGATCGGTCGCGTTGGTGCCCAGGGCGACGGGAATGCCGGCGGCGCGTACCTCCCGGACGAAGTCGAGCACCTCGGTGTCCACCTCGCCCCGGTAGCGCTGCCACTGCTCGACAGCCGCGCGGGCCCGGTCCGGCCCGCCGGCCGGCTCGGCGAGCGCGTCGGCCACGCTGCTCACCCAGTCGGCGTGGCTGACCTGGCCGGTGAGCACCGGCTGAAGCCGCCCCCACTGCATGGCGATCTCGGTGAGCACCCCCTCGGAGAGGCCGTACTCCCGCTCGACGTCCGCGGCCACCGCCGGGTCCCACCGACGCAGTACGCCGTCGAAGTCCAGCAGGAGCGCCTTCGCGCGTTCCCGAGCCACTACCCGTTCTCCTCGCCGCGGCCGGGCCGCTGGTCGTCCTCGTCGGCCCGGTTGAGCCGTTGACTGATCACCTGGGTGACCCCGCTGCGCATGGTCACCCCGTAGAGCGCGTCGGCGATCTCCATCGTCCGCTTCTGGTGCGTGATGACGATCAGCTGACTCTTCTCCCGCAACTGTGCCAGCAGCGTGATGAGCCGGCCGAGGTTCACGTCGTCCAGGGCCGCCTCCACCTCGTCCATGATGTAGAACGGGCTGGGCCGGGCGCGGAAGATCGCCACGAGCATGGCCACGGCGGTCAGCGACCGCTCGCCACCGGAGAGCAGCGACAGTCGCTTGATCTTCTTGCCCGGCGGGCGGGCCTCGACCTCGACGCCGGTGGTGAGCAGGTCCTCGGGGTCGGTGAGGATGAGCCGGCCCTCGCCGCCGGGGAAGAGCACCGTGAACACCTGCTGGAACTCACGCGCGGTGTCCTCGAAGGCGCTGGCGAAGACCTCCAGGATCCGCTCGTCCACGTCCTTGACGACGGTGAGCAGGTCCCGACGGGTGGCCTTGAGGTCCTCCAACTGCTCGGAGAGGAACTTGAAGCGCTCCTCCAGCGCCGCGAACTCCTCCAACGCGAGGGGGTTGACCTTGCCGAGCAGGGCGAGTTCGCGTTCCGCCTTGGCGGCCCGCTTCTCCTGCACCGGCCGCTCGTAGCGGACCGGCTCGGGCACCGGCAGACCGTCGCGTTCGGCAGCGGCGACGTCGACCTGGGTCGGCGGAACGAGCTGGGTCGGGCCGTACTCGGCGACCAGGGTCTCCACGTCCAACCCGAAGTCCTCGGCGGCCTTCGCCTCCAACTGCTCGATGCGTAGCCGCTGCTCCGCGCGGGCCACCTCGTCGCGGTGCACCTGGCTGGTGAGGCGCTCCAGCTCGGCGCCGAGCCGCTTGGCCGCTCCGCGTACCTCCTGAAGCTCCGCCTCGCGGGCGGCGCGTTCGCGCGCCACGGCGTCGCGGTGCTGCTCGGCCGTCGCGATCGACGTGGTGAGCCGGGTGAGTGCCGCGCGGGCGCCGCCCGCGACGGCCCGGGCGATGCCCGCGCCGCGGGCGCGCGCGGCCCGCCGGGCGGCGGCGCGTTCCCGGGCGGCACGCTCCGCGGTGGCCTGCCGGGCGAGGGAGTCGGCGCGGCCGGCGATCGAGGAGACGCGCTCCTCGGCGGTACGCACCGCGAGCCGGACCTCCATCTCGTTCTGTCGGGCCTGCGGCACCATGGCCGCGAGTTGGTCCCGCTCCTCCGTGGAGGGCTCGGCGTCGACCGGGGTCTCCTCGGCCAGCCGCAGCCGCTCCTCCAGCTCGTCGAGCGTGGCGAGGTCCCGCTGCCGGGCGGCCTCGGCGCGGGAGCGGGACTCGCCGAGCCGGTCGGTCTCCGCCTTCGCGGACCGGGCGGCCGCGCCCAGCTCGGCGAGCCGGCGGGCGGCGGCGTTGCGGTGGCTCTCCGCCTCGCGCTTCTCGGCGGCGGCGTGCTGCACGGACTCCTTCGCGGCGGCCACCTCGGCGCGCGCCTCGACGAGCTGGTCGCGCAGCTCCGCGCCGGTCCGTTCGGCGGTGAGCCGGTTGGCACGGGCCTCCTCGACGGCCGCCTGCACCTCGATGTAGCTGGGTGCCTTGGCCGACCCGCCGGCCGCCGCGTACGCCCCGACGACGTCGCCGTCCGGGGTGACCGCTCGCAGCTCGGGGTTGCCGGCGACGAGCTCGGAAGCTGCGGCGAGATCGTCGACGAGCGCCACGTCACGCAGCGCCCGGTGCACCGCCGGACGGATGTCCGGCGTGCACTCCACGAGGTCGGGGGCCCAGTGGGCGCCGTCAGGGAGCTTCGGGCGCAGCGCGTCGGCCGAACCGGTCATGCCGGGCCCGGCGGGGCTGCCGACCAGCAGACCAGCCCGACCGGCGTCGGAGATCTTCAGCAGCCGCATCGCCTCGACGGCCTCGTCCACCCCGCTGACGGCGACCGCGTCCGCGAGACCGCCGAGCGCGGCGGCCAGCGCGGCCTCGTGGCCGGGCGCGACGGTGAGCAGCCCGGCGAGGCTGCCGAGCAGGCCGGGAACGTCCCCGGCACGGGCGAGCAGCGCCCCCGCGCCGTCCTTGCGCCGCAGGCCCAGCGCCAGGGCCTCCTCGCGCGCCTTCCAGGTGGCGGCGTCCTTCTCCGCGGCCCGCTCGGCGTCGGCCAGCGACCGGACGGCCGCCTGGGCGCGCTCCTGGACGGCGAGCGCCTCGGCGTGCCGGGCGTCCAGGTCCGCGTTGTCCCGGTCCGCCTCGGTGGACTGGGCGGCGACCGCGTCCAGGTCGGCCTGTGCCTGTTCGGCGCGTCCCAGCGCGTCGGCGTGCGCGACGGCGAGGCGTTCGATCTCCTCACCGGCGCTGGTGGTCCGGGCGCGGGCCGAGTTGACCTGGCCGGTGAGGCGGGCCAGGCCCTCGCGCCGGTCGGCGATTGCCTTGGCGGCGGCGACCAGCTCGCGTTCGGCGGCGGCGAGCTGCCGTTCCAGCTCCTGACGGTGCTCGACCGCCTCGGCCAGCCGGATCTGGTCGTCGGTGAGGGCCGCGCGCAGCTCCTCCTCCTGCTCGCGGACGCGCTCGGCCTCGGCCTCCAACTGGTCGGGGTCGCGGCCGGGCCGTTCATCGTCGCCGGTGGCGCTGAGGTGGCGCAGCCGTTCGGTGGCGAGCTGTTCGATCGATCGGAAACGCTCCTGGAGAGCGGACAGCTTGTACCAGGTGTCCTGCGCGGCGGCGAGCAGCGGCGCGTCCTCGGCGAGGGCGGCCTCCAGCTCGCCGAGCCGGCCCTGCACTTCGGCGTGCTCACCCTCGATCTGCTCGCGCCGCTCGCGCAGCGCGGTCTCGTCGGCGATCTCCCGGTCGAGCGTGGTCCGCAGGGTGGCCAGGTCGTCGGCGAGCAGCCGCAGGCGGGCGTCGCGCAGGTTGGCCTGGATGGCGGCCGCCCGGCGGGCCACCTCGGCCTGCCGGCCCAGCGGCTTGAGCTGACGGCGCAGCTCGGCGGTGAGGTCGGTGAGCCGGTTGAGGTTAGTCTGCATCGCGTCGAGCTTGCGCAGCGCTTTTTCCTTGCGCTTGCGGTGCTTGAGGACGCCGGCGGCCTCCTCGATGAACGAGCGGCGGTCCTCCGGCTTGGCGTGCAGCATCCCGTCCAGGCGGCCCTGCCCGACGATGATGTGCATCTCCCGGCCGATGCCGGAGTCGGACAGCAGCTCCTGGATGTCGAGCAGCCGGCAGGTGTTGCCGTTGATCTCGTACTCGCTCTCGCCGGAGCGGAACATCCGGCGGGTGATGGAGACCTCGGTGTACTCGATCGGCAGCGCGCCGTCGGTGTTGTCGATGGTGAGGGTGACCTCGGCGCGGCCCAGCGGGGCACGGCCGGCGGTGCCGGCGAAGATGACGTCCTCCATCTTGCCGCCGCGCAGCGCCTTGGCGCCCTGTTCGCCGAGCACCCAGGCGATGGCGTCGACGACGTTGGACTTGCCGGAGCCGTTCGGGCCCACCACGCAGGTGATCCCGGGCTCCAGCTTCAACGTCGTGGCGGAGGCGAAGGACTTGAAGCCCTTCACCGTCAGGCTCTTGAGATACACCTTCTCGATCCTCGTCCGGTGGCCGCCGTACCGTCGCCGGCTGCGGGGACCTGGGTGAACCCGCAGACTAACCCGGTGACGGCACCCGCCCGGCACGCGACCCGCCCCGGGCCGTGCCGACGGCCCGCGCCCGCCCGTGGTCGAGGTGGCAACGCGCTGTCGTCACGGTGGTGACGGAAAGGCAAGCACCCTTCATGATCGGAATGCGGTTCGGCGCGTTCCGCGAAAACTGCGGGAGCGCCGAAACGCGAATCCAGTTACAAGATCATAAATCGTCGGCCGCGAAAGGGGCCGGACAGCGTTGCGCGCCGGCACACGGGTGTCGGCGCGCATTTTTGCGGTGGTGCTGCGATTCAGTTTTCCGACCCGAAGATCAGGTCAGCGCCGGCTCGGCGAGACGGAGCAGGTCGTCCGCTTCCGCCGCAGCCGCCGCGAGCCGATCATTGTCGGCACGCAGACGCGTGATCTCGAACTCCAGTGCCTGAACCCTGGCACGCAGTCGGGTGACCTCGTCGAGCAGACGCCGGTCGGGCGCTGCACCTACGTGGCCGTAGAGGGCCTTCGCCATGCTGACTCCTTGATATGCGCTGCCGGAAAGGCCGGCCAAGCGCGCGCCCATTAAGTACGCGGCTGTCATTCCAGTTGTATCTGGGCATGACCGGGCGCGACTGGCGACACCTATATATTGAGCCGCAAACCCCTCCTTCGTCAAGTTCTCGCAGGCCGTAGATCATCTCCACGTCGACCTGTCCACTTGTCGGGGGGCTGCCGCAAGGCACGGACACGCTCTGTCCGGACGCCTTTACTGTACGCCCGTATTCCCGGAAGTCACCGCCTTGGCGTCCGACTTGCTCTTAACTCTTCCTTAGCCACGTTGCCGCAGGTCGCGGGCGAGTCGTAGCGTCACCCGGGCCAACAACCGACCCCGTGGAGGCAGAGGCGTGTACGGCTGGACCGACCCGATGGACCCGAACGGCGCCTCCCGGCGCGCCGAGCGGCCGACCGACGAGCCGGACTGGCTGAGAGACCGCCCGGAGCCCCGCTCGGCGTACCTGTTCGGGGACGACCCCGACCAGCCCGGCGACGAGTGGCACCGCGCCGAGCCCTCTCCCCGCTGGCAACCCGCCCCGGTGGACGCGTCGACCACAGGCCGGCCGGGCCAGGAGTGGGGCGACGAACCGAACGCCGACACGCGGCCGACAGAGGTCACGGACGGGTGGCGCGCCGAGACCGACGCGTACACCACCGGAGGCAGGAACGCGGCGGAGACCGCCGCCGACGGGCGGACCGGCACCGGCCGGCACCGCTCCCCGCGGAACTGGCGTCGCCCGCTCATGATCGGCGGCGCGGCTGCGGCGGCCACCCTCGTGGTCAGCGTCGGCGTCGGCGCGCTCGCGATGCCCGGCGGCAACGGCCCGGCCGACGAGCCGACCGCCGTCGACGACACCGTCGCCGCCGCGCCCGCGGTCCCCACCGAGCAGGAGACGGCTGCCCCCTCCCCGACCAGCTCGCCCAGCCCGGCCCGGCCCAGCCCGTCGCCGAGCAGGGTCGCCAAGCCCACCCCGGCCGCGTCACGGACCACCGCCACGTCGCGCCGCAGTGTCGAACGCAGCAAGGCCCCCAGCACGGCCAGCAGTGCCAGCGGCAGCGTCAGCGCGCAGGCCCGCGAGGTGGTGGACCTGGTCAACGCGGAGCGGGCCAAGGCCGGCTGCAAGGCGCTGAGCATCGACGACAAGTTGATGACCGCCGCGCAGCGGCACAGCCAGGACCAGGCCGACCACAGCAAGATGTCGCACACCGGCAGCGACGGCAGCGACACCGGCGTCCGGCTGGACCGCGTCGGCTACGCGTGGCGCACCTACGGCGAGAACGTGGCGTGGAACCAGAAGACGCCGGCCGCCGTGATGGACGCCTGGATGAACAGCTCCGGGCACCGCGCCAACATCCTGAACTGCGCGTTCACCGAGATCGGCGTCGGCATCGCCAGCAGCAACGGGCCGTACTGGACGCAGGTCTTCGCGGCGCCGCGCTGACCGCGCGTCGTCCGTGCCCCCGCGCTCGTTGACCCGGGTGGGCACGCCGGGGTAACGGCGGCGTGCCGGTGGGGGCGGCGACGGGCCGCCCGGGACCCGGGAGCTGCCGATGCGGATCCGGCCACGGCGACGTCGCGCCGCACGCGCGCTGCGCCGGATCGTGTCGGCCGGCGTCGCGCTCGTCCTGGTGGTGCCGGTGTACGGCTGCCGGCGCGAGCTGACCCCGCCCGGCGCGCCCACCCCGTGGCCGGCCGCCCAGTCCCGCCACTGGCAGTGGCAGTGGCAACTCGACGGCCCGCTCGACGAGACGGTCGAGGCGGACGTCTTCCTCCTCGACCCGGTGGCGACCACGGCGGCGCAGACGGCCGAGCTGCGCGCACGGGACCGACGGTTGATCTGCCAGGTGGCGGTCGGCTCGGTGCGCCCGACCGACCCGGACGCCAGCCGGCTGCCCGCCGTCGTGCTCGGCGCTCCCGGTCGACAGCCCGGCAGCCGGTGGCTGGACGTACGGGCCTGGGACGCGCTGGAGCCGGTGCTGGCCGACCGGTTCCGGCTGTGCCGGGGCAAGGGCTTCGGCGCGGTGGCGCTGGCCGACGCCGACGGGTACGCGCACCGCAGCGGCTTCCCCCTGGGCTTCGACGACCAACTGCTGTTCAACCGCCGGCTGTCCCGCCTGGCCCGGTCACTGGAACTCTCCCCCGGGCTGGTCAACGACGTGCCGCAGCTCGCGGCCCTGGCACCGGACTTCGACTTCGTGGTCAACGAGGAGTGCGTCCGCCTGGACCAGTGCGCCAAGCTGCTGCCGTTCGCGGACGCCGGCAAACCGGTCTTCCACGTCGAGTACGTCGGCACGACCGACGACTTCTGCGTCACCACGGTCGGCTACGGCTTCGCGTCGATCCGCAAGGACCGGGAGTTGGACGCCTGGCGGGAGCCCTGCCCGCTGCCGTGACCGCCCGGCGTCCCGGCGTTTCCTGGACGGCCGTGCCGGGCCGCTGTTCGCGGCCCGGCACGCAATGCGGTCGGCTGCTCAGGAGACGGGCACCAGCTCCGGGGCGGGCGTCGGCGGATCGGTGGGAGCGGGCGTCGGGCGTCGGCGCAGGAACCGCGGCGCCCACCAGTTCGCGTCACCGAGCATGGTCATGAGGGCCGGCAGCACCACGCCCCGGATGATCGTGGCGTCCAGCAGGATCGCCGCCGCCAGACCGATGCCGAGCTGCTTCATGTCGATCGTGCTCAGCGTGGCGAAGATCGAGAACACCCCGACCATCACGATCGCCGCACTGGTCACCACCCCGGCCGACGACGTGATGCCGTACGACACCGCGTCGCGGTTGGACATGCCGGCCCGGACCCCCTCGCGGATCCGGCTCACCACGAACACGTGGTAGTCCATCGAGAGGCCGAACAGCACCACGAACAGGAACAGCGGCAGCCAGGAGACGATCGCCCCCATCGACGTGAAGCCGAGCAGGCCCTCCGCCCAGTCACCCTGAAAGACCAGCACCAGCAGCCCGTACGCGGCGCCGGCCGAGAGCAGGTTCAGCACGATCGAGCTGGCCGCCACCACGACCGAGCGGAAGGTGAGCGTCATGACGAGGAACGTGAGCACCAGCACGAAGCCCATCACCAGCGGCAGCTTCTCGCGGACGTGCGCCGCGTAGTCCTCGCTGTCGGCCACGCCCCCGCCCACCGCGTACTCGATGCCGGGGATGCCCCGCAGCTCGGCCGGCACCAGGTCGGTGCGCAGCTTCTCCAGCGACTTCACCGACCGGTCGTCGCGGCTGGCGTACGGGGTGGCGACATCCAGCACCGACACCCGCCGGTCGGCCGACACCTTGATCTTCGGGCCATCCGCCTCGGTGGGGGCGAACAGCGGATCGGCGGAGGCGCGGGCGGCCAGGTCGGTGAGGGCCGCGCCCACCCGGTCGGCCTGGTCGGCCGGCGCGCGGACGGCCACCACGTGATTGGTGCCGGTGCTCGGGAAGGCGGCGGTGAGCCGGTCGTACGCCTGCATGGCCGGTGTCGTGCGCGGCAGGTCCTCCATGCCGGGGAACTTCAGCTTCATGCCGAGCGCCGGCGCGGCCAACGCGAGCAGCAGGCCGACCGAGATGACGAGCGTCGCCACCGGCGCCCGCAGCGCGGGCCGCAGCACCGCCGGCCAGAGCCGGGGGGTACGCGCCTCGCCGTGCCGTCCCGTGCGCGGCGCGGTGAGGCGCCACAGCAGCGGCACCCGGGGACGGTCGACCCAGCGGCCCAGCCGGGCCAGCAGGGCGGGCAGCACGGTCAGCGAGCCGGTCACCGCGACCGCCACCACCAGGATCGAACCCACGGCCAGGGACGAGAAGACCACGTCACCGGCGAGGAACAGCCCGGCCATCGCAATGATCACCGCGACCCCGGAGACCACCACGGCGTGCCCGGAGGTCTCCGCGGCGATCTCCACGGCGTCCAGGCCGGAGCGGCCCTTGGCGCGTTCCTCCCGCTCCCGGCGGATGTAGAACAGCGAGTAGTCGACCCCCACCGCCATGCCGATCAGCAGGATCACCGGTGACGTGGTGTCGGTGGCCGGCACCAGGTGCGAGGCGAGCGTGGACAGACCCATCGCCGCGGCGACCGAGGAGAGCGCCAGCAGCACCGGCACGCTGGCCGCGATCAACGCGCCGAACGCGATGATCAGGATGGCCAGGGTCACCGGCAGGCTCAGCAGCTCGGCCCGCTCGAAGTCCTTGCCGAGGGTGTCGTCGAGCGCCTGACCGATCGACGGCCCGCCAACCTGCTCGACGCGGACCTGGGGGTGCGCGCTCTGCACCCCGGCGGTGGCGTCCCGCAACGGCTGCACCCGGTCGGACGCCGTCTCCGGGTCACCGGACATCGTGATGGGCAGCAACAGCGCCGACCCGTCGCGCGCGGTGACCGGCGGGCCGATCTCGGCAACCCCGGTGACCGTACGCAGCCGGGCGGCGGCATCGTCGGCGGCCGCCTTCGCCGCGGCGGGATCCAGGGCGCCGCCCCGGGAGGTGATGAGGACGTTCTCCACGGCCGGGTCGTCGAAGGCCCCTCCGTCCACGATGAGGCTGGCCCGTCCGGCCTCGCCGATCGCCTGGTCGCCACTGGTGGCCTCGTTGAGACCGGCGGCGTTGCCCCCGACGAAGCACACCGCCACGAACACGACCCACAACGCGATCGCCCGCCACGGATGCTCGGCGCTCCACCGCGCCATCCGCACCGTCACCGGTCTGCTGCCCATCAGTGCCCCCCTGTCACGTCGACCCCCTGCCGACCGTGCTGACGTTAGGGGCGTGACGAGGCGGTCACATCGGGGAACGGCCCCGGCCCACCCCGGAGTCGTCCGACCGGGGGCGGTGGGTCCGCCGGGCGGGCATCAACCCGCGATTCGGACGTACGCCGGGGAACTGCCCGGAGCGTCCGACCGCGACCCGCCGGTGCCGCCCCGGAGCCGACTCCGGGTCATCCCCGAAGGGCACCCCGAGGCCGGGGCTGGCAACGCGGGCAGCTGTACGAGGACCGGTTCATGAAGGACTCGCGCCGGATCGGCGTACCGCAGCGCCGACACGGCTCGCCCTCGCGGCCGTACGCGTTCAGCGCGCGGTCGAAGTACCCACTCTCGCCGTTGACGTTGACGTAGAGGGCGTCGAAGCTGGTGCCGCCCTCCTTGGTGGCCTCGGCGAGCACGTCACGGACGTGGCCGAGCAGGCGCTGGGCGGCCGGGCCGGTGAGCGCGTCGGTGGGACGGGCGCCGTGCAACCGCGCGCGCCAGAGCGCCTCGTCAGCGTAGATGTTGCCCACGCCGGAGATCAGCGTCTGGTCGAGCAGGGCCCGCTTCACCTCGGTCCGCCGGCGGCGCAGCGCAGCGACGAACGCCGCATCGGAGAACTCCGGGTCCATCGGGTCACGAGCGATGTGCGCGATCTCGGCTGGCAGGTCGGCGCCGCCCTCGCTCACCGCGAGCCCACCGAACGTGCGCTGGTCGACGAAGCGCAGCTCGGGCCCGTCGTCGTCGAACCGGAACCGGACCCGCAGGTGGGTCTCGTCGGGGGTGCCGGGCGGCTGGAGCAGCAACTGGCCGGACATGCCGAGGTGCCCGACCACCGCGTCGCCGCTGTCCAGCGGGAGCCACAGGTACTTGCCGCGCCGCCGGACGTCCAGGATCGTCCGGCCGGCGAGCACGTCGGCGAAGTGCGCGCCACCGGGTACGTGCCGCCGGACGGCACGCGGGTGCCGGACCTCGACCGAGGCGATCCGCCGGCCGGTGACCCACTGGGCCAGCCCCTGCCGGACGGTCTCCACCTCGGGCAGCTCAGGCACGACGGGACCCCTGCTCCTGCGCCACGTCGGCCGGCATGACCTGCGCCAGGTGGTCGGCCACCTCGGCCTGGGCCGCCTGCTCGGCGCGCTCCAGCGGCCCGGCCGCGTCGCCCTGGTCGGCCGTCGTGTTCTGGTCGGCCGAGTCACCCCGGTCGGCCGTGGTGTTCTGGTCGGCCTGCTCGTGCTGGTCGGAGAGCATCCGCCAGGCCGCCTCGGCGGCGCGCTGCTCGGCCTCCTTCTTGCTGCGCCCCTCCGCGCCGCCGTACCGGTTGCCGGCCACCACGACCCAGGCCGTGAACGTCTTGAGATGGTCCGGCCCGGTGCCCTCGATCCGGTACTCGGGCACGCCGAGGCCGAGCGCGGCGGTCAACTCCTGCAGGCTGGTCTTCCAGTCCAGGGCGGCGCCCCGGCCGGCCGACTCGGCCATCAGCGGGTCGAAGAGGCGGTGGATCACGATCCCGGCGGTGTCCAGCCCGTACTGGAGGTAGATCGCGCCGAGCAGCGCCTCCAGGGTGTCGGCGAGGATGCTCGCCTTGTCCCGGCCACCGGTGGTCTCCTCGCCCTTGCCGAGCAGCAGGTACGCCCCGAGGCCGTCCGGGCCGAGGCCACGGGCCACGTCGGCGAGCGCCCGCATGTTGACCACGCTCGCCCGGAGCTTCGCCAGCTGCCCCTCGGGCAGGTCCGGGTGGTTGTGGAACAGGGCGGTGGTGATCACGACGCCGAGCACCGAGTCGCCGAGGAACTCCAGTCGCTCGTTCGTCGGCAGGCCGCCGTTCTCGTACGCGTACGAGCGGTGGGTCAACGCGCGTTGCAGCAGGTCCGGTTCCAGGCTGACGCCGAACGCGGCTTCCAGGTGACCGACGGACGCCCGCCGCCGCTTGTCATTGCTCATGATGTGCGTACCTCGGTGTCGGTGGAGCGGTCGGTGCGGTCCGTCCCGGCGTCGCCGTCGAGCAACGCGGAGACCAGATCGGTGGCACGCCGTCGCCACAGGTGGGCGGCGAGGGCGATGCCGGAGGCCACGTCGGCGGCGCGGGCGGAGCCGTGACAGACGACGACGGTCCCCGCGACGCCCAGCAGGGCCGCCGCGCGGGGCGCGCCACCCTCGGCGGGTGGACCGCCGGCCATGGCGTACGCGCCCTCGATGGCCTTGAGCAGCACGTTACCGGTGAAGCCGTCGGTGACGACCACGTCGGCACGCGCGCCGACGGCCACGTCGTACCCCTCGACCAGGCCGACGTAGCGTGCCCCGGCGGGCAGCGGTTCGACGGCGAGCAGGGGGTCGGTGGCCCGGCGTACCCGATCGCCCTTGCCGGCCTCGGTGCCCACCGAGAGCAGGCCGACCCGCGGCGCGGCGATCGAGTGGGCCACCGCGGCGTACGCGGCGCCGAGCACGGCGTGCCGGGCGAGGGTGGCGGGGCGGGGTTCCAGGGAGCCGCCCACGTCGAGCAGGATCACCGGCCCGGCGACCGCGGGCAGGGTGGCGACCAGGGCGGGTTGGCGGATCTCCGACCAACGCCCGAGTCCGAGCACGGCGGCCGTGACCGTGGCGCCGGTCGCGCCGGCGGAGACGAGTGCGTCGGCGGTGCCGTCGCGGACGGCGGTGACGGCGGCCCGGACGGTGCTTTCCGAGCGGGCGGCGCTGGGATGGTCGGCCATGCCGACGGCGGCGCGGACCGGCCGGACCGTGATGCGGCTTCGTTCGGCCGGGGCGAGGGCAGCGATCAGCGCGTCGGCGACTTCGGTCGGGCCGACGAGCAGCAGGTGCAGATCGGGGTCGGCGCGCATGGCCCGCAGAGCGCCGTCAACCACGACGGCGGGAGCGTCGTCCCCGCCGAGGAGGTCAACGGCGATCCGCGCGGTGCCCGGCTCCACCGGAACACCGGCCGGGTTGGGCCGGCCGGTGTCGGAGGGAGCCGGGGCACCGGGCGAATGCCAGGGTGCGCGCGCCGCCCGACCCGGGGTCGGGGGCGTCACTCGGCGTCCAGGTCAGACCTCGAGAACCTGGCGGCCGTTGTAGGTGCCGCAGACGGAGCAGGCGGCGTGCGGCAGCTTCGGGGACTTGCACTGCGGGCACGCGACGGTCGCGACCACGGTCGCCTTCCAGTTCGCCCGGCGGGACCGGGTGTTGCTGCGCGACATCTTGCGCTTGGGGACGGCCACGGTTCTTACTCCTCTGTACGGGTCAGTTGCGACAGGCCCGCCCAACGCGGGTCGATCTGCTGGTGACTGTGGTCGGCCGGCAGATCGTCCCAGTGCGCCCCGCAGTCGGGGCACAGTCCTGGGCAGTCCTCCCGGCAGAGCGGGTTGGTCGGCAGCGTGAGCACCAACGCGTCCCGCAGCGCCGGCTCCAGGTCGATCAGATCGCCCTGCATCCGGCCCACCTCGTCCTCGTCGGTCGTGGCGTCCGTGGTGCTGTTCTCGTACGCGTACAGCTCCTGGATCGTCACGGCCATCGATTCGTTGATCTCGCGCAGGCAGCGCCCGCACTCGCCCCGGACGGGACCGGTGATGGTCCCCGAGACGAGCACGCCCTCGGACACCGACTGCAACCTCAGGTCGAGGTCGAGGTCCGCGCCCTCCGGCACGCCGATCAACTCCACACCGAGGTCCACCGGTGCCGGCACGACCCGCTGGACCTCACGCAACGCACCAGGGCGGCGCGGCAGGTCTCTCGTGTCGAGGACCAGCGGCGACCTGGGGTCGAGTGTCGATGGCGAGTGCTTGGGCATAGTAAGACTCCGGCCGGTGAGAGGCCGACAAAAAAGGTTACCTGGGCGACCCCCGGACCGTCGAACCGGGGGCGACGCCCTCCCGCGAATGTCGGCTGGTGAGGTGCCGCTCAGAAGGGTAGCGGGCGTTCGGCCTCATCCCCACCGAAGGTGCCGATCTCCCGCAGCGCGTGCATCTTGTCGCGGCCACGCTCTATCGAGGCGAGGGCCCGGGTGAGGAACTGCTCGAAGTTGGCCAGCGCCGTGTCGACGTAGTCGTCGACCTCCTCACGAAGGCGCTGCGCCTCGGCGCGGGCCTCGGCGATGATCCGGGCGCCCTCGTGCTCGGCCGACACGGTGATCTCGTTCACCGACACGAGGCGGGCGTGTTCTGCCTCACCCTCGCTGATGATCCGGTCCGCCTCGCGCTTGCCCGCGTCCATGATCTTGTCACGTTCCTCCAGGAGCGCGGCGGCGCGGCGCAGGTCGGCGGGGAGGTCCGCGCGCATCTCGTCCAGGGCGGCGATCATCTCGCCCCGGTCGACCATGCAGTTGTTCCGCGACATCGGGACGGAGCGCGCCTGCTCCACCATGGCGATCAGTTCGTCGATGCGATCGAGCGGGTCCACCGGTACCTCACTCCTGTCGTTCGTCGGCCGACCTCCATGATGCGGGTTACGGCCGGTTCCCCGCTGTGCTCATCATGGCGTGCCCGCCCCACACGATCCCCCACCACCCCAACCCGGCGAGTCGCGACCCCGTCACTCCCGGCTCCCCCTCGCCGTCCCCTCGCCTCCCTGCCCCGCCTCCCCCTCGCCGATCTTGCAGTTTCTGTCGCGACAAACCGCCATGAAAGGAGCAATACGTCGACAGAAAGTGCAAGATCGCGGGGAGGTGGGGTGGCCTGGGGTGCGGGGGGGGTCAGGGGCGCAGGCGGGCCTGGAGGGCCTCGCGGACCGGGTCTGGGACGTGCGCCGAGATGTCGCCGCCCCACTTGGCCACGTCCTTGACGAGGCTGGAGGAGAGGAACGAGTAGAGCGGATTGGTCGGCATGAAGAGCGTCTCGACGCCGGCCAGCCCGATGTTCATCTGGGCCATCTGCAACTCGTAGTCGAAGTCGCTGACCGCCCGCAGCCCCTTGATCAGGACGCTCGCCTGCTGCGCCCGGCAGAAGTCGACGAGCAACCCGCGGAACGACTCGACCCGCACGTTGCCGTACGAGGAGGTCACCTCGCGGAGCATCTCGATCCGCTCGTCGACGGTGAACAGGCCGCTCTTCGACTGGTTGACCAGAACGCCGACGATCACCTCGTCGAACAGCCGACTCGCGCGGCCGATGATGTCGAGGTGTCCGTTGGTGACCGGGTCGAACGAGCCGGGACAGACCGCACGTCTCATGATCGGCGACCGTACCAAAGGGTGGTCTCGCCGTACCGGCGACTGCGCTCCGGGGTGATCCCCTCCACCCACTCGAAGTCCCTGGTCCGGCGCGACCGCTCCACCACCACGAGGGCGTCGGGCGCCAGCCAGCCGCCCTCGACGAGCGTCGTCAGCAGCGCGGTGATCTCCGCGTCCGGCACGGCGTAGGGCGGGTCGGCGAAGACCACGTCGTAACCGCCACCGTCCGGACCGGCGGCCAGCACCGTCGCCACCTTGCCAACCACCAGGCGTACGGCGGCGCCGGCCCGCAGGGTCGCCACGTTCTCCCGGATCACCCGAGCCGCCCGCGGGTCGGATTCCACCAGGAGGACGTGCCCGGCACCCCGGGACAGCGCCTCCAGCCCGACCGCGCCGGAACCGGCGTACAGGTCGGCGAAGCGCGCGCCGTCGAGGTCGACCTCGGATTCGACGGCACTGAACAGCGCCTCCCGGACCCGGTCGGACGTGGGTCGGGTGCCGGCCCCGGGCGGTGCGGCGATCCGCCGACCCCCGAGCGTCCCGGCCACGATCCGGGTCACCGTCTCCTCCTGCTCATGACCACGACGCTACGCGACCGGCTGGACCAGCCCGTCGACACGGTCGGTACCGCCCCGCCAACCATGTGATCACTTCTCGTATATCAATGATCTCAAGTTCATAACATCAGTCTTAGCAAATCCTGAGCGCTGTATCACGACGGGCGATATCGCTAGGGTCTGCCGGGTGCCGGCGACAACCCGCCGGCCCACGGCTCGGGAGGGCGCCTCTCCGATCGGACGTGCGGTGACCGTCCACTGTCGCTCCCGTGCCACACCCCTGACGCTTCAGCACTCCAGGAGTACCCGTGATCCGTCCCAAGCTGTCGCTCCGGCGACCGCTGGCCATCCTGGGAGCCGCCATCGTCGGCCTCACCGGGGTCGTCGCGGTGGCCGCCCCAGCCAGCGCACACCACACCACGATCAGCGCCACCGCCGAGTGTGACCGGCTCACCGGCGAGCGTGTGATCACGTGGAAGGTGGTGAACAGCGAAGCCAACAAGGACGCGACCATCCAGAAGGTGACCACCGACCCTGGCACCCCGGTGACCTCGCTGGTCGAGGGGGTGAAGGAGGCGCAGCCGCTGCAGGGGCTGATCGTCCCCATGGCCTCCTACAAGCTGGCCACTCAGCGCGTGCCCGGCAACACCACCAAGGCCCACCTTCAGGTGTACGCGGAGTGGATCAAGGAGGGGAAGGTCACGGCGAATCACACTGCCGACGGTGACATCAACCTCGCCGCGGACAGGTCCTGCACCCCGGCCCCGAAGTGCGTCGAGCTCGACAAGGCCAAGTACAGCCACACGTTCGACGGTCCGAAGGGCACCGCCACCGTCAAGCTCGACGGTGACCTGCCGCTCTGCGGTGACGGCAAGCAGTACTTCACGCTGGTGTCGTACTTCGCGCCCCGGCCGCAGTTCGCCACCCCGCAGTACGTCTACGGCACGCCGGACAGCGACTGGATCGGTGGCACGCAGACCGAGATCACGCTGAACGTCGAGATCCCGGACTGCCACACCCAGGTCGACCTCATCTGGGGCGACAAGGACCAGGTCATCGATGAGATCGTCGACGGCGGCAAGCGCTACGACAACAAGAAGCTCGGCTCGCCGGGCGCTCCGGGCAACCGGTCCAAGGGCCCGCAGGGCTGGTACAACGGCGGCAGCAAGAGCTGCGTCACCCCGGCCTCGACCTTCGCGTCCAACTGCGACGGTTCGGTCGCCGTGTCGCTGAGCAACGACGGAAAGATCAGCAAGTACGCCGTCGAGTTCGAGGTCAAGGGCGAGAACGGCTTCACCAAGAAGGTCTCCGTCGCCCCGGGCAAGGCCGACACCAGCATCGTGGTGCCCGCCGCCGACGCCGGCAAGATCGAGGTCCTGGTCGACGGCAAGGTCATCGAGAACGGCACGTACTCCTGGACGCGCCCCGAGGACTGCCCGCTGCCGGCCGTCACCACCAAGGCCGACTGCAAGGAGTTCGCCCTCACCGTCACCAACCCCGAGGGTGGCCTGCCGGTGAAGACCACCTTCACCTACGGCGACAAGACCGAGACCCGTACGGTCGCGGCCGGCGCGTCGGAGACGGTGACCTTCAAGGCTGGCAAGGACAAGACGGCGATCGTCGCCCTGCCGGACATGGACCTGGAGCTCGAAGCCATCTACACCCCGGAGGGCAACTGTGGCGGTGGCGGTGGCGGCGGCGAGGACGAGCCGGGCCTCCCGGTCACCGGTGCGGCGGCGGGCGGCATCGCCGCCGGCGCGATCGCCCTGCTGATCGCGGGCGCGGTGCTCTTCGTCATCGCCCGTCGGCGTCGGGTGACCTTCACCGCCTGAGCTGACCTGCGCTGAAGCCCGAGGGCGCGTCGACCATCCGGTCGGCGCGCCCTCGGCGCGTCGGTGCCCGGCGCCGGAGGACCCGGCGCGCTCGCAGCCCGGCATGATCGACTCGGCTTTCCGGAAACCGGGCGGTCAACCCGCCAGGACACCACGCCTTCCGGAAACCCGAGTGGATCAGCGCCACGCCAAGCCAGCACCGCCGCGAGCAGCCGCGATGAGGTCAGCCCTTCTCCAGGTACTCCGCGCGGTCCTCGTCGACCAGCGCCGCCACCGATGCGGCCAGCGCCGGGTTGCGGGTCAGCTCCGGATCGTCCTCGATCAGGGTGATGGCCTCGACGCGGGCGTCGCGGATCAGGTCGGCGTCGCGGCGCAGGGACAGCAGCCGCAGGTGCGAGCGGTGACCGGACTGGGTAGCCCCGAGCACGTCGCCCTCGCGGCGCTGCTCCAGATCCAGTTCGGCGAGCTTGAAGCCGTCGCTGGTGGAGGCCACCGCGTCCAGACGCTCCCGCGCCGACGAGCCCTCGGCGGCCTCGCTGACCAGCAGGCAGAGCCCGGCGGCGGCACCCCGGCCGACCCGGCCCCGGAGCTGGTGCAGTTGCGAGACGCCGAAGCGGTCGGCGTCCAGCACGATCATCACGGTGGCGTTGGGCACGTCCACACCGACCTCGATCACCGTGGTCGCCACCAGCACGTCCAGGTCACCGGCGGCGAAGGTACGCATCACCGCGTCCTTCTCGTCGGCCGGCAGGCGGCCGTGCAGCACCCCGATCCGCAGCCCGTGCAGCGGCCCCTCGGCCAGCAGCGGCGCCACCTCGGTCACCGCCAGCGGAGGCCGCCGGCCGTTGTCGTCCTCGGGCGGCGGCTCGTCGTCCGACGTCGGGCCGTCGCCGATCCGCGGGCACACCACGTACGCCTGGTGACCGGATGCCACCTCCTCGCGCAGCCGACGCCACGCCCGGTCCAAAAAGGCCGGCTTCTCGGCGGCCGGGACCACGTGCGAGGCGATCGGCGACCGGCCCCGGGGCAACTGCGAGAGGGTCGACACCTCCAGGTCGCCGTAGACGGTCATGGCCACCGTGCGCGGGATCGGCGTCGCCGTCATCACCAGCGTGTGCGGCGGCTGGTCGGCCTTGGCGCGCAGCGCGTCCCGCTGCTCCACGCCGAAGCGGTGCTGCTCGTCGACCACCACGAGACCCAGGTCGGCGAAATCGACACCCTCGTAGAGCAGCGCGTGGGTGCCCAGCACGATCCCGGCGGCGCCGCTGGCCACCTCGCCGAGCGCTCGTCGGCGGGCCGCCGCGCCCAGCGAGCCGGTCACCAGCTCGACCCGGGTGGCGTGCTCGGCGGAGTCCAGCTCGCCGGCCCGGCCCAGCGGCCCGAGCAGGTCGAGCATGCCGCGGTGGTGCTGCGCGGCCAGTACCTCGGTGGGTGCCAGCAGCGCGGCCTGCCCGCCCGCGTCGACCACCTGCAACATGGCCCGCAGGGCCACCACCGTCTTGCCCGAGCCCACCTCGCCCTGCAGCAGGCGGTGCATCGGGTGCGCGGCGGCCAGGTCCTCGGCGATCTCCGCGCCCACCTCGCGCTGGCCGGCGGTCAGCTCGTACGGCAGACGGGCGTCGAACGCGTCCAGCAGCCCACCGGCGCGCGGCGGGCGGGGCCGGGCCGGCCAGTCGGCGGCCCGGTGCTTGCGCTGCACCAGCGTCAACTGGACGGCGAACGCCTCGTCCCACTTGAGCCGCCGTCGCGCCCGGTGCAGGGCCTCCTTCGTGGACGGCCGGTGGATCTCCCGCAGCGCCGGGCCCAGGTCGACGAGGTTGCGGCTGGCCCGGACGGCGGCCGGCAGCGGGTCGTCCGGCGGGGTGAACGTGTCCAGGACGACCCGTACGCAGCGGGCGATGACCCAGGTCGGTACGGCGGCGGCGGCCGGGTACACGGGGATCAGCGCGCCCGCGAACTCCTCGATCTCGTCGTTGACCGCCGCCTCGCCCTCGCCCCCCTCGCCGAGCAGGACGTACTCCGGGCCGTTGAGCTGCCGTTTGCCCCGGAACTCGGTGACCTTGCCGGCGAACAGCCCCCACCGGCCGGGCCGCAGCTCGCGTTCGCGCCACGCCTGGTTGCCGAAGAACGTCAGCGTCAGCACACCGCCGGAGCCGTCGCCGACGGTCACCTCGAGCAGGTTGCCCCGACGTTGGCGCATCGGCCGTACGGCGGTGCGCTGCACCTGGGCCAGCACGGTGACCTGCTCGCCGACGTCCAGCGAACGGATGTCGGTGTGCTCGCCGCGCTCGTCGTAGCGGCGCGGGAAGTGGTAGATCAGGTCACCCGCCGTGTGCAGATCGAGCTGGGCGGCGAGCGCCTTGGCCGTCTTGTCGCCGACGAGCTTCTTCAGGGGCGTGTCCACCGTGGCCGGCTCACTCATTCGACCCCCACCAGGAGCGGATAGAACGGCTGACCGCCCGGGTACGCCTGCACCTCGACGAACGGCCAGCGTCGCGCGACGTGCGCGCGGACGGCATCGGTGAGCCCGTCGGGGGCGTCCACCCCGGCGAGCAGGGTGACCAGTTCCCCGCCACCGCCGAGCATCCGGTCGACCACGGCGGCGCAGGTGTCGGTGAGGTCGGTGCCGATCAGGTGCACCTCCCCCTCGACCAGCGCCAGCACGTCACCGGGACGGCAGGGGCCGGCGACCGTGAGCGCCTCGCGGCTGGCGTGGCAGACCTCGGCGTAGCGGCAGGCGCCGGCCGCCTCGGCCATCGCGATCACGTCGTCCTCGAACCGGCGGGTGCCGTCGCGGACCGCGAGGGCCGCGAGCGCCTGCACCGGGGAACGGGTGGGCACCACGCTCACCTTGACACCGTGCCGGTGCGCCTCGCGGGCCGCCGCGCTGGCGACCGCCTCGGTGTTGGGATCGTTCGGCAGGACGACCACCCGGGTCGCCCCCGTGCTGCGCACCGCGGCCAGCAGTTCACCCGTGGACGGGTTGCCGGGCACCACCGTCGCGCCCTCGGCGGCGAACAGCGCGGCGATCCCGGCGCCGGTGGCCACCACCACGGCGGCACGACCGTCCTCGGTCGGGCCGCCGGACGGCTCCGGCTGGTCGGCGAAGCGGGTCACCGAGATCCGGTACGGGCGGCCGGCGGCGATCCCGGCCTCGACCGCCGCGCCCACGTCGTTGACGTGCACGTGCACGGTCCAGGTGCCGTCCGGCTCGCGCCCGTCACCGACGACGACCAGCGAGTCGCCCAGCGCGGCCAGGGTGCGGCGCAGCTCGGCCACCGCATCGGGACGCGCGTCGAGCAGGTACTGCACCTCGTAGGCGTACTCCTCGGAACCGGTCTCGCGCGCGACGGCGGCCGCCGGACGGGCGGTGCGCGGCGGCGGCGCGGGCGGGGTTGCGCTCTCCCCCGTGAGGACTTCGACCAGGGCGTCGAGCAGGACGCAGAGCCCTCGCCCGCCGGCGTCGACGACGCCCGCGCGGGCCAGGGCCGGCAGTTGCTCGGGCGTACGGGCCAGGGCCTCGGCCGCCGCCCGCGCCGCGTCCCGGGCCACCACCGCGAGGTCGTCGCTGGCCGCCCGCTCGGCTCCCGTGGCCGCGGCGGCGACGACGGTCAGCAGGGTGCCTTCGACGGGACGACCGACCGCGGTGTACGCGGCGGTGGTCGCCGCCCGCAGCGCGACGGCCAGGGCCCGCCCCCGTACCGCCGGCACGGCGACGACCGCGTCGGCGAACCCGCGCAGGATCTGCGAGAGGATGACCCCGGAGTTGCCCCGCGCGCCCAGCAGCGCGCCCTGCGCCATCAGTCGCAGCGCGTGCCCGTGGGCGGTCGAGCCGCTGTCGGGAAGGGTGTCCAGGTCCATCGACAGGGCCTGCTGCGCCGACGTGAGGGTGAGCACCAGATTGGTGCCGGTGTCGCCGTCGGGCACCGGGTAGACGTTGAGCTGGTCGATCTCGCCCTGGTTGCGCTTGAGCGCGACCAGGCCGCTCGCGCACCAGCGGCGGACCGTGGCGGCGTCGAGGGTGTCCAGCACGGGCAGAAGCCTACTGGCGCGCACCGACACGCGTCGGACTCGTCCGGCGTGTCCGGTTGACGGCGTCTGACGGGCCCGCCCTGCCGGCCCGACCGGGCGGGCTCCGCCTGCCAGGTACAGTGGCCGCCGGAGCCAACCCCCCGGTCAGGGCGGTTGGTCACCTCGGCGGGGCATCGGGTAGGCTGACGCGGTTGCCCGGGCAGCACCTGCCGGCGACCTCATGAACGTTTCAATCCCAGGAGTATCCCGTGGCTAGCGTGTGCGACGTCTGTGGCAAGGGACCGGGCTTCGGCCACAACGTGCCCTGGTCCAAGAAGAAGACCAACCGCCGCTGGAACCCGAACATCCAGTCGGTGCGCACCCCGGCCGGTGGTGGCAACACCAAGAAGCTGCAGGTCTGCACCTCGTGCATCAAGGCCGGCAAGGTCACCCGCGCCTGACGCGGCGGCACCAACTCTTCTCGTTCGGCTCAGCCGGCGGGCCTTTCGGCCCGCCGGCTCTGTCGTGTCCGCAGCCGGCGTGACGCTCGTCGCTCAGAGCGTGCGGCCGAAGGAGACGCAGCCCTCCGCGTCCTTGTAGAAGCCGAAGTTGGGGATCCGGTCATAACCGGCGGACGCGTACATGGCGATCGCCTCGGGCTGTTTGTCCCCGCACTCCAGGACCATCCGCTTGCGGCCGTGCTCCCGGGCCGAGCGCTCGACGGCGGCGAGGACCGTGCGGGCCACGCCGCGCCCCCGGGCCGCCGGGGCCGTGTACATCCGCTTCAGCTCGGCGGTGTCCGTTCCGTGGCTGCGCCAGCCGCCGCAGCCGACCGGCTCACCGGCCAGGTAGGCGACGAGGAACGCGCCGTCCGGCGGCTCGAACTCGGTCGCCGCCACCGGGGTCTCGTCGCCGGTGCCTCCGTACCGGGTGGCCAGGTCGGCCAGGGTTGCCTTGATCAACTGCTGCGCCACCGGCGCGTCGAACCGCACCAGCCGGATCTCGATCTCACTCACGGTGTCCAGAGTACGGCCGCCGAGTGGCCTCAACGGAAGTGGTCCCAGCCCCGGGGGCCTTCGTAGACGCCGCCGTCGACCGTCACCCCGACACCGTCCGTCACCGTGCCGATGGGACGCCACTGCGGCGGCAACGCCACCGTCGGGGGAAAGGTCGCGGCCAGCGCGTGGTCCTCGCCACCCGCCAGGATCCAGGTGTACGGGTCGACGCCGAGCGCCTGCGCGGCGTCGGCCATCTGCCGGGGCACCTCGAAGGCGTCGCGGCGCACGTCGATCGCCACACCGCTGGCCCGCGACACGTGCCCCAGATCGGCGAGGAGCCCGTCCGAGACGTCGATCATCGAGGTCGCGCCGAGCTGGGCGGCCTGCGGACCGGCCGGGTAGGGAACCTGCGGCCGGCGGTACGCCTCGACCAGCAGCCGAGGAGTGCGGAAGCCCCGGCTGAGCACGGTCAGCCCGGCCGCCGCGTGCCCGATACGACCGGCCAGGGCCAGCACGTCGCCGGGACGGGCGCCGGAGCGCACCACGGGCGCCCGGCCGCCGAGGTCGCCCAGCGCGGTGACCGCGATGGTCAGGGTGGGGCTCGACGACATGTCCCCGCCCACCACGCTCGCGCCGACCGTGGCGGCCTCCGCGGCCAACCCGTCGGCCAGCTCCTCCGCCCAGCTCGTCTCCAGGTCGGCGGGCATGCACAGGGCGACCAGCAGGGCGGTCGGGACGGCGCCCATCGCCGCGACGTCGGCCAGGTTGGCCGCGGCAGCCCGGTGGCCGACGTCGCGCGCCGAACCCCAGTCCCGCCGGAAGTGCCGCCCGTCGACGAGTACGTCCGTGCAGGCGACCACCCGGCCGTCCGGCGCGGCGACCACCGCGGCGTCGTCACCGGGCCCGAGCACCGTCGTCGGGCCCATCGACAGGCGAGCGGTGACCCGCCCGATCAGCCCGAACTCGCCGATCCCGGCCACGCTGGCGGCACTGCCGGCGTTCGACCCGTTCTGCCCGGCACCGCCGCGCTCGCTCACCGCTGCTCCTTGACCACCGATAGGGATCAGACCTGGTCCGTAAGGTAGTTTCACCCTTCGGGCCGCCTCCGGGCGGCGACGGACGGAGGTCGAGTCGTGGTACAGGCGTACATCCTCATCCAGACCGAGGTCGGCCGCGCACGGGACGTGGCGGGTCTCATCGCGGACATCGCCGGCGTGGTACGCGTCGACGCCGTCACCGGGCCGTACGACGTGGTCGTCCTCACCGAGGCGAACACCGTCGACGAGCTCGGGAAACTCATCGTCAGCAAGGTGCAGATGGTGCCCGGCATCACCCGCACCCTCACGTGTTCGGTGGTGCGGCTGTAAGTGGACGAGATGACGACCCCCTCGGCGGTGCGGGACGACGACGGCGAGCGGAAGCCGGCGGACACGTCGCCCGAGCCGGCTGACGGTACCCGCGCGGACGCCGATCCGGCCGCCGACGCGCCGGCCGGCCGGGACCGGACCGTCCGCGGAGCGGCCCTGCTCGCCACGGTGATCGCCCTGCCCGTCACGCTGCTGGTGGCCGTGCTGGCCTTCACCAAACTCGCCCCGGACACGCCGGCCGCAGCGCCGAGCCCGTCGGCGAGCACCGCGCGGACGCAGTCCAGCGCGCCGGTCGAGATGCCCGCGCCGGCACTGGCCGACCGCCCGGCCACGGTGTGCCGGGCGCTGCTCTCCCAGCTCCCGCAGACCATCCGTGACCTGACCCAGCGTCCGGTGACGGCCGGCCCGGAGCAGAACGCCGCGTACGGCGACCCCGCGCTGACCGTGGCCTGCGGAGGCGCCGAGGCGACCGTTCCGGCCACCGACGAGGTCTGGATGGTCAACCGGGTCTGCTGGCACCCCGTCGAGGGGACCGACGCGACGGTGCTCACCACCGTCGACCGGGAGACGCCGGTGACGGTCAGCATCCCGCGCTCCTACCCGCAGCCGTTGCAGTGGGCCGCCCCGATCTCCAGCGCGATCGTGGCGTCGGTGCCCTCGGGCGGGGCCGTCCCCGCCGGCTGCAAGGGCTGAACGCGCCGACGCGTGGCCCGTGCGGCGGGCCACGCGTCGCGGACGCGTCGGTTCAGTGCAGGCCGACGCCGCGCCGCTGGGCGGTACGGATCAGCCGGTTGACCAGCTTGGGGTACTCCAGGCCGGAGGCCGCCCACATCCGGGGGAACATCGACGTCGGAGTGAACCCGGGCATCGTGTTGATCTCGTTGAGGTAGACGTCCAGCTCGGGGGTGACGAAGAAGTCGGCCCGGGCCAGGCCGGCGCAGTCCAGCGCGGTGAACGCGCGGATCGCGTACTCCTGCACCTGGCGGGTCACCTTGTCGGGCAGGCCGGCCGGGATGTCGTACTCGCAGGAGTCGTCGAGGTACTTGGCCTCGAAGTCGTAGAAGTCGTGACCGGTCACGACACGCACCTCGGCCAGCACGGACGCCTCGGGGGTGCCACCGGCCTCGCCCTCCAGCACACCGCACTCGATCTCGCGGCCGACGATCGCGGCCTCGATGATGACCTTGGGATCGAACTGCCGGGCGGTGGCGACCGCCTCGTCCAGTTGCGCCCAGTCGGTGACCCGCGTGATGCCGAACGAGGACCCGGCGCGGGACGGCTTCACGAAGACCGGCAGGCCGAGCCGCTTCTTGTCCTGCTCGCTGAGCGTCATCCCGTTGCGCAGCACCGCGTACGGGCCGACCGGGATGCCCTCGATCGCGCAGAGCTTCTTGGTGAACTCCTTGTCCATCGCCGCCGCGGAGGCGAAGACGTTCGCCCCCACGTAGGGGATGCCGGCCATCTCGAGCATGCCCTGGATGGTGCCGTCCTCGCCGTACGTGCCGTGCAGGACGGGGAAGACCACGTCCACGTCGGCCAGCGCGCGAGGGCCTTCGGTCGGGTCGAGGACCATCAGCCCGTTGCCGGTGGGGTCGGCGCGCAGCACGATGTCCGCGCCGGAATCGGCGGTGATCTCCGGGAGCTGGCGGGCGTCGATGGCGAGCTGGGCGGGATCGCCACTGGTCAGCACCCACTGGCCGGCGCGGGTGATGCCGACCGGCACCACCTCGTACTCGTCCGGGTCGAGAGCGCCGAACACACTGCCGGCACTGACGCAGGAGATGCCGTGCTCCGGGCTGCGGCCGCCGAAGACGATCGCCACGCGGGTCTTGCCTGGGGTGGTCACTCCGGTCACCTCTTCGTACGCGACTGCGGCTGGTCGTGCTCGCCGGTGGCGCTCACCCGGTTGACCTTACTGTGCGTGGCGATCAGGCGCGGCGATACCCGGCGAGCCACGGAGCGACACGGCAATCGGTCAGCAGAGCATATACGGTGCGTGACGGAATGGTGAGGGTCGAATCTCAGTCCCGGGCGTGCCGGCGACCGACCGCGATCACCTTGACCCGCTGCCGGCCGGCCCGGACCATGCCCAGCGCCATGAAGGCGCCCGCGATCCGGTCGGCGGCCTCCCTGCTGCTCGCGCCCACGACCTGGCGGCGACGCTCGGGGGCGACCCGCTCGTTGCGGTCGATGCCCTCGACGGGACGCACGTCGGTGAGCACGACCAGGAAGCGGGTCATCGCCGGCCCCCGCGGCGCGGGGGCGGAGACTTCGGACCGGTACGCACGTCGTCCCCTTCCGGCGGGCGGGCACGGGCGGCACGCGGCGATCGGGTACGGGGGAGAAACCCGATCGCCGCGCGCCCTATCCCCTCCGGTCGCTCACCACCACCGTCGCCACGACAACCGGCGGTGAGGACGCGATAACAGATTGACACGTCTACAGCCATGAATGCAACTCTCATCGGCCATCTCTCATGTACCCGTTCCCGTAAATGTGTGCGACCATCGATGCATGGCCCCCAAGACCGCCCGTGCCCGCCGACTCGGCATCGCCCTACGCCAGTTCCGGGAAGCCGCCGGGCTGACACTGGAGTCCGCCGCAGACGAGATCAACAGCACTCGCAGCACGCTCTCGCGCTACGAGAACGCCCAGACACTGATCAGCCCGGCCACCGTGCGCGCCCTGCTCACCTCGTACGGGGTGACGTCCGAGGAGGTGGCCGCCGCGGTGCAACTCGCCAAGGACGCGCGCAAACCGGGCTGGTGGGTGTCGTACTCGTACCTGCTCGACCCGCGCACCATCGACTTCATCGCCCTGGAGGCGGAGGCCACTGCGATCTCCAACTTCGAGCCGTCGGTGGTGCCCGGCCTGTTGCAGACCGCCGACTACATCCGCGGAGTGATGCGCGGCGGCCCGCACACCCTCGGCGACGAGCTGGTGGAGCAACGGGTCAAGATCCGGCTCGACCGCCAGCAGCGGCTCACCGCCGAGACCCCACCCATCCTCGACGCGATCATCGACGAGGGCGCGCTGCTCCGCCCGGTCGGCGACGAGTCGGTGATGGAGGGCCAGCTCCGGCACCTCGTCAAGATGGCCGAGCTGCCGAACATCACCGTCCAGGTGATCCCGCTCTCCGCCGGTTACCACCGGGGCACCCGTGGCTCGCTGCACATCCTGGAGTTCGCCGATCCGGAGGACCCGATCATCGCGTCGGTGGAGACCGTCGCCGGTCAGATGATCCTCGACCGGGCGGGCGAGACGCGTACCTGCACCAAGATCATGGAGCATCTGCGCAGCGTGGCGCTCAGCCCGGCGGACAGCCGGGCGATGCTCCTGTCAGTCCTGAAGGGACGGTAGGAGACCGATGACACCGACGATCACAGCGGCGTTGGCCGCGGCGGCGTGGCGCAAGAGCAGCCGCAGCGGCGACGAGGGAGCCTGCGTGGAGGTGGCCGCGATCCCCCGACTGGTGGCCGTCCGCGACTCCAAGGACCCGGCCGGCCCGGCCCTGCTGTTCCCCCCGGCGGCCTGGGCCGCCTTCGCTCAGGCCCCACCACGCCGCTGACCACTACGCCCGCCGTACGACCCGCGCCCCGCCGACCGGGCTGACACAGCCCGGAACGCGGGGCGCGGCCAGGTGGGAGAGGGTCAGGCGACCAGGGGGCGGGGCTCCGGCGCGGCACGTACGGCTTCCAGAGCGGCGATCGCCACGCCACGGGCGCCGGCCATGTCGCGCTCCGGCACGAGCGCGAAGGTGGCGACGGCGGCCTGCTCCGCACGGAGCACGGTGTGCTCGCGGACCGTCGCCAGGAACCAGTCCCGGAACGCCGGCGCGGCCTCCACCACGCCGCCACCGACGAAGTACGCGTGCGGATCGGTGAAGTTCGCCGCCAGGGTGAACAGGCGGCCCAACGCCATCGCCTGCTGGGTGAAGAGGTCCCGGGCCAGCGCGTCACCTCGCTCGCCGTAGCCCCGTACGAGCTTTGCCGCCCGCGCCAACGGCTCGGCCGCGAGGGGGTGGCCGGGATACCGGGTCAGCCAGTACGGCAGCAGGTTGCGCTCGATGCCGGTCAGCGACGCGATGCTCTCGACGTCGCCGATGAAGCCACAGGCGCAGGTCGGTTCCGACTGCTCCGGGCCGAGCAGGCCGCCGAGCGGGATGTGCACGTGACCCAGCTCGCCGGCCATGCCGGCGGCGCCGGCGATCACCCTGCCGCCCTCGACCACCCCGCCGCCGAGGCCCGTGCCGACGATCGCGGAGACCGACGACCGGGTCATCGCCTCGTCACCGAAGTACACGTGGTGGGCGTAGAGCGCCGCCGCGTTGCCGTCGTTGTGGTAGATCACCGGCAGGCCGAGCCGCCGCTCCAACGCGCCTCGGACGTCGAAGCCACGCCAGGCCGGTTGCGAGAAGTTGGTCGAGCCGCGCGATGAGATCACGCCGGTGGCGCTGGCGGGACCGGGGGTGTCGAGCCCGACCGCCCGGACCAGCTCACGGGGAACACCGGTCTGCGCCAACGCCCCGTCGAGCGCCCGCGCCAGCGCCTCGATCGCCGCCTCCGGGCCGGCCTGCACCTCGCTGGGGATCTCCAGCAGGCCGTCGACCAGGAAGTGGCCGTCCACCGTCAGCACGGTGGCGTTGTTGCTGGTGCCACCGTTGTCCAGGCCGACGACCACCGGCACCCCTGCGCTGCCCACCGCAACCGCCTCCCGCCCTCATGAGTGTGAGCCGAGGCTAGTGCCAACCCCGCTCCCCCGCCACGCCCACTCCCCACCCCGTGCCTCACGGCACCCCTACGGCAGGGAGCAAGGGTGCCCGTTCCGCCCTTTGCTCTGCTTCAACCCAGGAGACACCCGGCGTCCGATAATCGGACAGCAGGTGTCTCCTCCGCTGAAGCAGAGCAAAGGGCGCGATGCAGCAGGTGTGCCCGGAGCCGGCACCACCGGCACTACCGGCACCACCGGCACTACCGGCAGCACCGGTTCCACCGGCAGCACCGCAGACAGCCCGGTCCGCGCCCCACGATGACGCTGGCGGGGCGGGCAGCTCAGCTCGGGCGGCGAGCCGTCACCGCAGTGGCGTCGAGGTCCTCGTCCGTCCGGACGGTCGGTCGCAGGCCTGCGGCCTCGAACGAGCGGCACAGATCGTCCACCTGCGTCTCGCCGGCCTCGACCACCAGGTTGCCGCCCGGAGCCAGCCAGCTCACCGCCTCGACGCCCACCCGGCGCAGCACGGCCAGCCCGTCCGGCCCGCCGTCGAGCGCCACCGGAGCCTCGTGCAGCCGTGCCTCCGGCGGCATCAGGGCCACCGCGTCGGTCGGCACGTACGGTGCGTTGGCGACCACCAGGTCGAGCCGCCCCCGCCAACGCTTTGGCAGCGGGGCGAAGAGGTCACCCTCGTACACCTCGGCGGCCAGCCCGGCGAGGTTGCGCCGGGCGCACGCCACTGCCACCGGATCGATGTCGGCGGCCGCCAGCCAGCGCGGCGCGAGCCGGTGGGCCAGCGCCACGGCGGCAGCCCCGGAGCCGCAGCAGAGGTCGACCACGGCCGGGGCGGGACCGGTCAGCTCGACCGCCACCTCGACCAGCAGGGCCGTCCGGCCGCGCGGCACGAAGACGCCCGGGTCGACGGCGATCCGCAGGCCGCAGAACTCCGCCCAGCCGAGCAGGTACTCCAGCGGCTCACCGGCCACCCGGCGGTCGGTCAGCTCGGCCAGCGTCACCGGATCGTCGGTGGCGGCGAGCAGCAGCTCCGCCTCGTCCTCGGCGTACACACAGCCGGCGGCCCGCAGCCGGCCCACCAGGGCGGACCGCTCGATCGGCGGTGACTGCACTCAGGCCCCTGCGCTGGCGTCCAGCGCGGCGGCGATGTCGGCCACCAGGTCGGCCGTGTCCTCGGCGCCGCAGGAGAGCCGGACGAAGCCGGGGGCCGTGTCGTCGCCCCACTGGGCGCGCCGGTCCGCCGTGGTGTGCAGACCGCCGAAGGAGGTGGCGGCCGCCACCAGCTGGGCGGCCTCGACGAAGCGGGCGACCCGATCCGCATCGCCCAGGTCGAACGACAGCACCCCGGGCACCCGGCGCATCTGCGTCGAGGCCACCGCGTACGCGGGATCGTCGGGCAACCCCGGCCAGCGCACCCCGGTCACGTCCGGACGGGCCGCCAGCAGGTCGGCGACGGCGGCGGCGTTCGCGCTCTGCCGGGCCAGCCGCAGGTCGAGGGTCGCCAGCGACCGGTGGGCCAGCCAGGCGTCGAACGCCCCCGGCACCGAACCGGTGCTGGTACGCCAGAGCGTCGCCGCCTCCACCACCTCGACGGACCGGCTGGCCAGGTAGCCGAGCAGCAGGTCGGAGTGGCCGGTGAGCGCCTTCGTGCCGGACGCCACCACCAGGTCGGCGCCGAGGTCCAGCGGACGCTGCCCGAGCGGGGTGGCCGTGGTGTTGTCGACCGCGAGCAGGGCACCGGCGGCGTGCGCCCGCTCCGCCAGGGCGGCCACGTCGACCACGTCCAGGCCCGGGTTGGCCGGGGTCTCCACCAACACCAGCCGTACGCCCTCGAACGACGGGTACGGGCCGACGGTCGGCACGAGGAGCACCCGTACGCCGATCGTCTCCAGTACGTCGGTGGCGAACGCCCGCACCGGAAAGTACCCGTCGGAGGGCAGCACCACGGTGTCCCCCGGGCGCAGCAGGGTGAACAGCGCCGCCGTGATGGCGGCCTGCCCGCTGGCGAAGACCAGAGACTCCCCGCCCTCCAACTCGCCCACCGCGGCCTCCAGCAGCCGCCGGGTCGGGTTGTCGGGGCGGCCGTAGCCGTTCGGCGACGCGTCCGGCCCCTGCCGCGGATCGAGGTGGTACGGCGCGGCGAACACCGGCCCCGGCAGGAACGGGTCGCCCGGCGCCGGCTTCGGCAGGCCCGCGCGTACGCAGCGGGTGCCGTCTCCCCACTCGCTCATCAGGTCCTCACTCGTACGACTCGGGCTTGGCGGTGCGGCTCATCAGCGCCTGGACGGCGAGGCGCGGGTCCATCCCCTCGTGACAGATCCGTTCCACGTGCTCGGTGATCGGCATCTCGACGCCGTGGGCCCGGGCCAGGTCGCGGATCGCGAGGCAGCTCTTGACGCCCTCGGCCGTCTGTCGCGTGGCGGCCTGGGCCTGTTCCAGCGTCTCGCCCCGGCCCAGGTGCTCGCCGAAGGTGCGATTACGGGCCAGCGGGGACGAGCAGGAGGCGACGAGGTCGCCCATGCCCGCCAGGCCGGCGAAGGTGATCGGGTCCGCGCCGAGCGCCACGCCCAGGCGGGCCGTCTCGGCCAGCCCCCGGGTCATCAGCATGGCCCGGGTGTTGTCGCCGAAGCCCATCGCGGTGGCGATGCCGTACGACAGCGCGATCACGTTCTTGACCGCGCCGCCCAACTCGCAGCCGATCACGTCGTCGTTGGTGTACGGGCGCAGGTACGGCGTCCGGATCGACGACTGCACGAGCGTGGCCCGGTGGGCGTTCGTGCCGGCCACCACCGTGGCGGCCGGCTGCTCGGCGGCGATCTCGGGGGCCAGGTTCGGGCCGGAGACCACCACCACCCGGTCCGCCGCCACCCCGGCGGTCTCCACGATGACCTCGCTCATCCGCCTGGTGGTGCCGAGTTCGATGCCCTTCATCAGCGACACCAGCGTCGAGTCGGGGTGCAGGTGCCGGGCCCACTCGGCGAGGTTGCCGCGCAGGGTCTGCGACGGCACGGACAGCACCACCACCTCGGCGTCGGTGATCGCCTCGGCGGCGTCGGTGGTGGCGGTGACCCGGGACGGCAGCAGCAGGTCCGGCAGGTACTCCGGGTTGCGACGCTCGGTGCGGATGCTCTCGGCCACCGGGGCCCGGCGGGCCCACACCGTCACGTCCCGACCGGCGTCGGCCAGGATCTTGGCGAAGGCGGTGCCCCAGGAGCCGGCGCCGAGCACCGCGACGTGGCCGCTCATGCCGCTTCGCCCTGTCGCCGCTCGACGGACGGTCGGGCCGGTCGTTCCCACAGCGGCGGCGGGGTGCCGCCCCGGATCTCGGCGAGCATGTCCCGCAGCCGCAGCATGATGGCGTCCGTCATCTCTTCGAGGGTTTCCCGGGTCGGCGGCGCGTCCGCCCAGCGGCTGAGGTCGACCGGTTCGCCGGCCACCACGGTGACCGGAATCCGGGGGCGCGGGTCGAGGCGGGTGGTCCGCGGGTCGAAGATCCGCTCCGGCCCCCACATGACCAGCGGCACCACGGGCGCGCCGGTCGCCAGCGCCAGCCGGGCGGCGCCGGTCTTGGCCTTCATCGGCCACAGCTCCGGCTGCCGCGTGGTGGTGCCCTCCGGGTAGATCACGACGGCGCCGCCCTCGTCGAGCGCGGCGACCAGCTTGTCCAGCGAGCGGACCGCCTCGACGCTGCCCCGCTCCACCGGGATCTGTCGGCACCGATGCAGGATCCAGCCGACCACCGGTACCCGGAACACGCTGGCCTTGCCCAGGTACTGCGGCCACCGGCCGGAGTCGTAGATGAAGTGCGCGGAGACCAGCGGGTCGGCGTGCGAGATGTGGTTCGCCACGATGATCACGCCGCCGTCCCGGGCGAGGTGCTCCTGGCCCCGCCAGGTCCGCCGGGTCCAGACGGTCATCACCGGCTTGACCAGCCCCACGGCGAACCATTGCCAGAACCCCAGCCTCCGCCGTGCCACTGTGCCTCCTCGTCGCGCCCCGACCCCACCGCGCGCGCCCCACCCGCGACACCCGCAGCGGAAATCATGCCTGCTCGCCCCCGGTACGGCCAGCGAGGGTCCCGTCGTCCGGCTGGCAGGATTGCGGACGTGAGTCAGCCGAGGTGGGCCGTCGTGGTGCCGGTGAAGCGTCTGACCGTGGCCAAGAGCCGGCTGCGGGGCGCGCTGCCCGGCGTACCCCACGAGGAGCTGGCGCTGGCCCTGGCGGCCGACACCCTGCGCGCGGTGCTGGCCTGCCCGGCGGTCGCCGAGGCTCTGGTGGTGACCGACGACCACCGGGTGGCGCAGGCGGCGCGTGCCCTCGGCGCGCGTACCGTCGCCGACCTGCCGGACGCCGGCCTGAACGCGGCGTTTCGGCACGGCGCGGCACAGAGCCCGGCGCGGTGGGTGGCCGGGCTCACCGCCGACCTGCCGGCGCTGCGCCCGGATGACCTGGCCGCCGCGCTGCTCGCGGCGCAGCACGGCCCCGAGGGGGTACGCCGGTTCGTGGCGGACGCGCCCGGCACGGGGACCGTGCTGCTCGCCACTCCGCCGGGCGTGGACCTCGACCCGCGGTTCGGGATCGACTCGGCGGTGGCGCACGAGGCGAGCGGAGCGCTGCCGCTGACCGGCGCCTGGCCGAGCCTGCGTCGTGACGTGGACACCGCGGACGATCTGGTCGAGGCCGCCCGCCTGGGTCTGGGACCGCGCACGGCCGCGCTGTTCGCCACGGTCCGCCCGGCGCGCTCCACCAGCTGAGGGCGCCGGCCGCGCAGCGCCGAGGTGACCCCCGCCGGTGTACGGTGCCAGCATGCAGGGCACGGTGGCCAGCTACGACGCGACGACACGCAGCGGTGTCCTGCTGCTCGACGACGGCACCGAACTGCGCTTTCCCACCCGGGCGTTCGACGCCTCCGGCCTGCGGCTGCTCCGGCTCGGCCAGCGGGTCCGCATCGACACCGATCCCGACGGCGAGGTCGTCCGGGTGACATTGCCGACGATGAACTGAGCTGGCGGGGCCAAGTTCATTTTGCGTTAACTCGAATCGGGTGATTATGAGCGGGTGAGCACCCCTCGCGAGCACCCGGTCACCCCACCCGCCACCGACCCCCGCAACGGCGCCCGCATCCGCGGCACCGATGGCCGTTTCCGCCCGTCCCGGGCCGAACGGGCCGGCGCCGCCCGCGCCGACACGCTCGCCGACGACCCGGGCGGAGCCTCCTCCGGGCTGGACGAGGTCCTCGACCCCGCCGTCGCGACCACCGAGGCGGACGGCCCGGCGGCCGGCGGCGTCCAGCCCGCCCCGCCCTTCGCCAGGGATGACGACGAGCCGCCGGCCCCCCTTCCGGAGGACCGCTTCCTCAACCGGGAGCTGTCCTGGCTCGACTTCAACGCGCGGGTGCTCGCCCTCGCCGAGGACCGGAGCACTCCCCTGCTGGAGCGGGCCAAGTTCCTGGCGATCTTCGCGAGCAACCTGGACGAGTTCTACATGGTGCGGATCGCCGGCCTGAAGCGGCGGCTCTCCGCCGGCCTGCCGGTACGCGGAGGCGACCGCCTCCCCCTGCGTACGCAGCTCGAACTGATCTCCGAGCGGACCGCCGAGCTGGTCGCCCGGCACGCCGCCTGTTTCGTCGACGACGTCCTGCCCCGGCTGGCCGAGGAGGACGTCCGCATCCTGCGCTGGGGTGACCTCGGCGACCCCGAGCGGGAACGGCTGCGCACCTACTTCCGGGAGCACATCTTCCCGGTGCTCACCCCGCTCGCGGTGGACCCGGCGCACCCGTTCCCGTACATCTCGGGACGGTCGCTGAACCTGGCGGTGGCCGTCCGCGACCCGGACGGCGGTTCCGAGCTGTTCGCGCGGGTGAAGGTGCCCAACAACGTCCCGCGTTTCGTTCGCGTCGACCGGGACCAGCCGGGCGTACGGATGCTGCCGGTCGAGGATCTGATCTCGGTGCACCTGGGTCAGCTCTTCAGCGGCATGCAGGTGGTCGAGTGCCACCTGTTCCGAGTGACCCGCAATGCCGAGGTGGAGGTCGACGAGGACCGCGACGAGGACCTGCTCCAGGCCTTGGAGCGGGAGCTGGCCCGACGCCGGTTCGGGCCGCCGGTACGCCTGGAGGTCGCGGCGTCCATCTCCGACCACATGCTGGAACTGCTCGTCCGCGAGTTGGACATGGACGACCAGGACGTGCTGCGGGTGCCCGGCCTGCTGGACCTGTCCGCGCTGTGGCAGGTGTACGGCGAGGCCGATCGCCCGGACCTGAAGGACCCGCCGTTCGTACCGGCCACGCACCCCCGGCTCACCGAGGGTGAGGTGCCGCGCAGCGTCTTCGCCACGTTGCGGGACGGGGACATCCTGGTGCACCACCCGTACCACTCGTTCGCGACGAGCGTGCAGCGCTTCATCGAGCAGGCCGCCGCCGACCCGAACGTGCTCGCCATCAAGCAGACCCTCTACCGCACCAGCGGTGACTCGCCGATCGTGGACGCGCTCGTCGACGCGGCCGCCGCCGGCAAGCAGGTGGTGGTGCTGGTCGAGGTGAAGGCCCGCTTCGACGAGGTGGCCAACATCGGTTGGGCCCGCACGCTGGAACGCGCCGGCTGCCACGTGGTGTACGGGCTGGTGGGGCTCAAGACGCACTGCAAGACCGCGTTGGTGGTCCGGCAGGAGGGCAACCAGATCCGCCGGTACTGCCACATCGGCACCGGCAACTACCACCCGAAGACCGCGCGGCTGTACGAGGACTTCGGCATGCTCACCGCCGACCCGGAGATCGGAGCGGACCTCACCGACCTGTTCAACGTGCTGACCGGGTACAGCCGGCAGACCGCGTACCGACGGCTGCTGGTCGCCCCGCAGGGCATCCGCAGCGGATTGATCGAACGGATCGAGCGGGAGATCGCGCACGTCCGCCTCGGCATGCCCGGCCTGGTCCAGTTCAAGGTCAACTCACTGGTCGACGAGGGCGTGACCGACGCGCTGTACCGGGCCTCCCAGGCCGGCGTCCACGTCGACCTGCTCATCCGGGGCATGTGCACGCTGCGTCCGGGGGTGCCGGGACTGTCGGACAACATCCGGGTCCGCTCGATCCTGGGCCGCTTCCTGGAGCACTCCCGCGTCTTCCGCTTCGGCAACAACGGCGAGGCCGAGTTCTGGATGGGCTCGGCGGACCTGATGCACCGCAACCTGGACCGGCGGGTGGAGGCGCTGGTGCAGGTGAGCGATCCGGTCGCCCGTGCCGAACTGGACTACGTGCTGACGGCCGCCATGAGCCCGGACGTCGACGCGTTCGAGCTGGCCGGCGACGGCACCTGGACCCGGCGTACCGGCGACGACGACGGGGCCCGTGTGCATCTCCAGGAACTGTTGCTGCGCCGCGTCGGTGGCACGGCCGGCTGAGCGATCACCGCCTAGGCTGAGCTGATGGTCGAGGAGGAGCAGAAGTACGAGGTGGACGACACCTTCGTGCTGCCCGACCTGTCCGCCACCGCACCGGCCGGCGGTCGGGTGCGGGCGCTGCCGCCGGTGACGCTCGTCGCCCGCTACCTCGACACGGTCGACCTGCGGCTGGCCCGCGCCGGGGCGTCCCTGCGCCACCGGGACGGGGACGAGCCGCCGTGGACGGTGAAGCTGCCCACCGGCACGCCCGGCGTCCGACACGAGATATCCCGTCCCGGACCGGACGGGCAGCCGCCGGCGGACCTGGTCGAGCTGGTCACGGCCCTGCACCGGGACGCGCCGCTCACGCCGCTGACGGTGGTACGCACCGTTCGGCACGCCCACGAGGTGTGCGCCGGGGACGGCACGGTGCTCGCCGAGGTGGTGGACGACCGGGTGAGCGTCCTCGACGACACCGGCGCCGTCACGAGCTCCTTCCGCGAGGTGGAGGTCGAGCGGAAGGCCGGCGACCGCGACCTGCTGGACCGTGTCGGCGCGGCGCTGCGCGACGCCGGGGCCCGGTCCGGGGCGTTCACCCCGAAACACGTGCGGGCGCTGGGGACGATGGCACAGGGTGAACCCGACCTGGTCGCGCCGGGCGAGCTGGCCGACGACCCGAGCGCCGGGGACGTGGTCACCGAGGCGGTCCGCAAGGAGGTACGCCGGCTGCTGGCGAACGATCCCCTCGTACGCCTCCGTGATACGACGGGCGACGGAGACAGCGCCGTACACCAGATGCGGGTGGCCTGCCGACGGCTGCGCAGCGACCTGCGGACCTTCCGTCCACTGGTGCGCCGGAGCTGGGCCCGTCCCCTGCGCGACGAGTTGCGCTGGCTGGCCGGGGTGCTCGGCGGGGCGCGCGACGCCGAGGTGCTGCGCGAGCGGTTGCGACGCACCGCCACCGCCGATCCGCTCGGCCCGCTCGACGCCGGCGCGGTCGACCGGCTGGACGACGCCCTCGCGCAGCGGCAGCGGCAGGCGCTCGCCGCCATCGACGAGGCGCTGCGCTCCCCGCGCTACCTGGCCCTGGTGGACGCCCTGGTGCTGGCCGCCCGGGCGCCCCGGCTCACCCGACGGGCGGCCACCCCGGCGGCCCGGACGCTACCGAAGCTGGTGGCCCGCCCGTGGCGGCAGCTCACCGGCCCGGACGGCGTCGACAGGCTCGACCCGCTCGCCCCCGACGATCGCTGGCACGCCGTCCGCAAGCAGGGCAAGCAGGCCCGGTACGCGGTCACCGCCGTCCTCCCGGCGGTCGGCAGGGACGCGCGACGGCTGGCCCGTGCGCTGGCCCGGGTCCAGGACGTGCTCGGTGAGCACCAGGACGCCGCGGTGGCCGCCGAGACCTGGCTCGCCCTCGCCGCCCAGCGGCCGGACGACCACGAGCTGGCCGTCACCGCCGGGCGGCTGGCCGAGCGGGAACGCGACACGGTCCGGCGGATGCGGGCCCGGTTCCCCGACGCGTGGCACCGGGCGACCCGGCGACGGCGGACCCGATGGCTACCGTGACGGGCATCCGGGCCGCCGGCGGAGTCTGCTGGCGACCGACCGACGACGGCGTACGGGTCTGCGTCGTGCACCGCCCGCGCTACGGGGACTGGACGCTGCCCAAGGGCAAGCTGGAACCGGGCGAACACCCGCTCGTCGCGGCGGTCCGCGAGGTGGCCGAGGAGGCCGACGTGCGGGGCGTACCGCAGGTGCGGCTGCCGTCGGTGCGGTACCGCAGTGAGGGGCAGGCCAAGCTCGTCGACTACTGGTCGATGCTCGCCGTCGCCGAGGGTGGTTTCCAGCCGGGCACCGAGGTCGACGACATCCGGTGGCTGACCGTCGACGACGCGATCCGACTGGTCAGCTATCCACACGACGCCGAGGTGCTGGCCGCGTTCGCCGCGCTGCCGCCGGTGACCGCGACGATCGCGCTGGTCCGGCACGGGCACGCCGGCAAGCGGGCCACGTGGACCGGGCCGGACACCGCCCGTCCGCTCGACGACGAGGGGTGGGCCCAGGCGTACGCGCTGGCGCCGTTGATCGCCCTGGTCCGGCCCGCCCGGCTGCTGTCGGCGTCGGCACGCCGCTGCGTGCAGACCCTGGACCCGGCCGCCGCGCTGCTCGACCTGCCCATCGAGGTGCGCGGCGACCTGAACGAGCCGCAGCCCGGCCAGCAGCACGACGAGCGGGTGCTGGCCACCGCCGCGCAGGTGCTGGAGCTGGCCTGCGCCGGCGGGCAGGTGGCCGTGTGCAGCCAGGGCAAGGTGCTGCCCGGCGCGTTGGAACGGCTGACCGGCCGCGCCGACGAGGACTTCACCACTCCCAAGGGCGGCGGCTGGCTGCTCGCCTTCGCCGGCGACCGGCTGCTCGCCACCGACCGCCTCTGACGCGGGCCGTCCGAGTCGATCGGCGTCAGCGAGGCGGCAGCGTGACGGTCACCGCCACCGGCAGGTGGTCGCTGGCCTCGCCGCGTGGCGCGACCGGGTCCGCGGCCGTCAGACCGGGTGAGACGAAGACGTGGTCGATCTGCTGCCGGGGGTCGTCGGCAGGGCTGGTCGCCAGCGGTCGGCCAGCCGCCAACGCGTCCACCAGACCGGCCAGCGTGAACTGCCCGAACGCCTCGTCACCCGGCTCGGTGTTGAGGTCACCGGCAACGACGAGCGGCCGGCCCGCCGCGTACCGGATGGCGAAGTCGGCGACCGCGCGGGCCTGGACCACCGGGTCCCGGCCCGGCGGCGGCTGGAGGTGGGTGCTCACCACGGCGGTACGCACGTCGTCACCGAGGTCAAGGGTCACGGCGAGCGCCTGCGCGCCGGTCGGCGCCCCGACGGCCGGCAACGGCAGGGATTCCGGCGCGGTCATCGGCCAGCGGCTGAGCACCGCGTCGCCCCACACCGGGTCGGCGGCCGGCCCGAAGACGTACGGCATGCCGAGCCGGTCGGACAACAGATCCAGCGTGTCGTGGCCACCGTTGAGCAGCCAGCCCCGGTCCACCTCGCTGAGCAGCACCACGTCCGGCCGCTGCCGGTCGATCGCGGCAGCCAACCCGGCGAGGTCGAACCGGCCGTCCAGGCCGAAGCCCATCCGGATGTTGTAGGCCACCACCCGCAACCGCTCCGGCGGGCCTTCCCGGTTGCTGGCCACCGGAAGTTCCTCGGCCACGAGCGGCGCCAGCAGGGCCAGCGCGGTCACCGCGGCCGTGGTCCGCAGGGGCGGCAACGGTCCGGGGAGCCGGAGGCGGATGGGACGGGCCGTCAGGGCCACCACCGCGACAACCCCGGCCACCACCACCGGCACGGCGGCGTTGGGGTAGCCGAGGTCGTAGGCGGAGTAGTAGCCGATCGAGCCGACCACAAAGACGAGCATGCCGGCGGCCACCGCGTACCCCCGTCGGGCCGCCGCTCGCCATCCATCGCCCGCCTCACCCGCCCCGACCCGGTCGGGGCCGGCGTTCTCGGTCGGGTCGGCGCTGTCAGTCGGGCCAGCGTTGTCGGCCCAGCCGGCGTTCTCAGTCGGGCCGGCGCTGTCGGTCCGACCGGCGCTGTCGGTCCGACCGGCGCTGTCGGTCCGACCGGCGTACTCGGTCCGGCTGACGTTGTCGGTCGGGCCGGCGCTGTCGGTGAGGGCCAGGCAGGCGCCGAGGCCGACGGCGCTGAGCAGCATGGCCGCGACCAGCAGATCGCCACGGTCGAGGGCGAAGAGCACCGCGCCCGCCAGCAGGGCCGCCGGCCCGAGTGGACGGGCCCAGCGCCGGTTCGGGCCCGTCAGCGCGGCCAGCAGGAATCCGGCGACCGCCACCGGCACCGGCGCCAGGCCGAGCAACGGCGAACGGGCGACGGAGCCCTCCGCTTGCAGGTACGACATCCCAGCCTGCGCCAGAGCCGGCGCGAGAGCCACCATGCCGGACAGCAGCAGGGCCGGCCCGAACAGCAACCACGAGCGGGCGCCGGCGGGGCCGGGAGGCGCGGCGGGCAGGGCCGCGTCGAGCAGGAACAGCGCCACCGCGACGGCGCTGAGCAGCCACGCCACCCAGCCGCCCCGCCAGACGAGGTCGTAGGTGTCCAACAGCGCGTGCCCGACCGCGTTGACCGCCAGCCCGAGCGCCAGCCCCGGCACCGGGCGGTCGGTGCCGGCGGCGACGCCGACCAGCCACACCAGCCCGGCCAGGAGACCAGCGGTGGCCAACCAGAGCTGCGGACGGCCGCCGGGGGTCGCGGTGAGCGCGAGACGGGCCACGGCCAGCACGACGGCCGCCGCGACGGTCACCGGGCGGGTACCGATTCGGCGGACCAGCGCCGGCGCGGCCAGCGCCAGAACGAACCAGCCGAGCGCGAACGCGCCCATCAGCTCGGCCGGAGTGGAGGCGGCCTGCCCGAAGATGGTGATGATGCCGGGCAGCCAGACGCGCAGCACGTCGATGAGCAGGATGACGCCCAGAGCGAGCGATGAGGTGGTGAGCTGGCGGTAGCGCACCGGCGCCCCACTTCCCGTCGACGGACCGGCCCGAAGGGGGAGCCGGCACGGCGATTCTGCGCGTACCGCCCGGTCGGGTCAACGCTTCCGACACGGACGAGGGGCGTCCACCACCGGTGGACGCCCCTCGCAGCTCGGTCAGTCGGTCAGCGCTTGCTGGCCGCCTTCTTGGCCGGAGCCTTCTTCGCCGGAGCCTTCTTGGCCGCCGTGCTCTTGCTCACCGCCGCGGTGGTCTTCTTCGCCGTGGCGGACTTGGTGGCCGCGGCGCTCTTCTTCGCCGGGGCGGTCTTCTTGCTGGCGGCCGTCTTGGTCGCCGTGGTGGTCTTGCTCGCCTTGGCCGGGGCGGTCTTCTTGCTGGCCGCCTTGGTGGCCGTGGCGGTCTTGCTCGCCTTGGCCGGGGCCGTCTTCTTGCTGGCCGCCTTGGTGGCGGTGGCCTTCGTGCCCGTCGCCTTGGTGCCGGCCGCCTTGGTACCGGCCGCCTTGGCCGTGGTGGTCGCCGTCTTCTTCGCCGCCACCGTGGCCTTCGGCACCTTGCCGCTGGCCACCATCTCCTTGAACCCGGCGCCGGGACGGAAGGTCGGGACGGACGTCTTCTTGACCTTCACCGCCTCGCCGGTACGCGGGTTGCGCGCTGTTCGTGCGCCACGGACACGCTTTTCGAATGCTCCGAATCCGGTGATCGCCACCTTCTCGCCCTTGGTGACCGCCGCCTGGACCTCAGTGAGGACCGCGTCGAGCGCGGCCGTCGCCGTTTTCCGGTCCCCCAGGCGAACGGCGAGCGCCTCGATGAGCTCGGCCTTGTTCACGACTTCCTCCCGATTGTGCAACTGACTCGACGCGAGCCATTCTGCGCGCACCGTATGCCCTGTAGTGCCTGGACACAAACATTCGGCGGAAAAAAGCCCTTGTGTCGTAACGGATTCGCCCCCACCGGTTGGACCGGTGAGGGCGAAATCCGATGTGGGGTACGCGTACGGCTATGCCACCGAGGGCAGGAACGGCAGTCGGGAGGCCTCGTACGAGTCGATGTCGGCGGCGTGTCGAAGGGTGAGTCCAATGTCGTCCAGGCCCTCGATCAGCCGCCAACGGCTGAAGTCGTCCAGCGGGAACGACCAGGTGGCATCCCCCGCCCGGAGCTGTCGGGCGGTCAGGTCGACAGTCACCGGCGTGGTCGGATCGGCCTCGACGAGATCCCACAACTCCTCGACGGCTTTCAATTCCAACTCGACCGGCAGCAGGCCCTCCTTGAGTGCGTTGCCGCGGAAGATGTCACCGAAGCGCGGGGCCACCACCGCGCGGAAGCCCCAGTCCCGCAGCGCCCAGACGGCGTGCTCACGCGAGGATCCGGTGCCGAACTCCGGCCCGGCGACGAGGATCGACGCCCCGGAATAGGATTCATCGTTGAGCACGAATGCCGGGTCTTCCCGCCAGGCGTTGAACAGCCCGTCGGCGAAGCCGGTACGGGTCACCCGCTTGAGGTACACGGCCGGGATGATCTGATCCGTGTCCACATTGGACCGGCGCAGTGGCACGGCCGTACCGGTGTGGGTGGTGAACTTGTCCATCTCGTCGGTCCCTTCTACAGGTCGGCGGGGGCGGCCAGCCGGCCGACCACGGCGGTGGCGGCGGCGACCGGCGGGGACACCAGATGCGTACGCCCGCCCCGGCCCTGCCGGCCCTCGAAGTTGCGGTTGGAGGTGGAGGCGGAGCGCTCGCCCGGCTTGAGCGTGTCCGGGTTCATGCCCAGGCACATCGAGCAGCCGGCGAACCGCCATTCGGCGCCCGCGTCGGCGAAGACCTTGTCCAGCCCCTCCGCCTCGGCGGCCTCCCGTACGGCGGCGGAGCCGGGCACCACGAGCATCCGCACCCCGTCGGCGACCCGGTGGCCGCGCAGCACGTCGGCGGCGGCCCGCAGGTCCTCCAGGCGGCCGTTCGTGCAGGAGCCCACGAAGACCACGTCGATCGGCAGTTCCCGCAGCGGGGTGCCGGGGCGCAGATCCATGTACTCCAGGGCCCGGCGGGCGGCAGCGCGCTCCGCGTCGGTGGTGAACTCCTCCGGGTCGGGCACCGGTGCGCTCAGCGGCGCGCCCTGCCCCGGGTTGGTGCCCCAGGTGACGAACGGCGTGATCCGGCTGGCGTCCAGCGTCACCTCGGCGTCGAAGCGCGCGCCCTCGTCGGTGGGCAGCGTCCGCCACCAGTTGAGCGCCGCGTCCCAGTCGGCGCCCTGGGGCGCGTTCGGTCGACCCTTGAGGTACGCGAAAGTCGTCTCGTCCGGCGCGATCATGCCGGCCTTGGCGCCCCACTCGATGGACATGTTGGCGATGGTCATGCGCCCCTCCATGGAGAGGGCGCGGATGGCCTCACCGCGGTACTCCACGATGTGCCCCCGACCGCCGCCGGTGCCGACCTGGGTGATCAGCGCCAGCACCAGGTCCTTCGCGGTGACGCCCGGCGCGAGCTGGCCGACGACGTTCACGGCCATCGTCTTCGGCCGGCTCTGCGGCAGCGTCTGGGTGGCGAGCACGTGCTCGACCTCGCTGGTGCCGATGCCGAAGGCGAGCGCGCCGAACGCGCCGTGGGTGGCGGTGTGCGAGTCGCCGCAGACGATCGTCATGCCCGGCTGGGTGAGCCCGAGCTGCGGGCCGATGACGTGCACGATGCCCTGGTTGTCGTCGCCGAGCGGGTGCAGCCGCACCCCGAACTCGGCGCAGTTGCGGCGCAGCGTCTCGATCTGCGTACGCGACGTCGGGTCCGCGATGGTGAGCAGGTCACCACGGCGGGACCGGAACGCCGGATCGGCGTACCCGGTCGGGGTGTTGTGGTCCTCGGTCGCGAGGGTCAGGTCGGTACGACGCACCCGACGCCCGGCGAGCCGGAGCCCGTCGAACGCCTGCGGGCTGGTCACCTCGTGCAGCAGGTGCAGGTCGATGAAGAGCAGGTCCGGCTCACCAGCGGCGGACCGTACGACGTGCGCGTCCCAGACCTTCTCGGCCAGGGTCCTCGGCTCAGGAGTGACTCCCACCATCTGGACATCCTAAATTCTGGGAGGTAAGTTTCGGCTTGTGGGACACAGTATGAGCGGTGTCGGCGTTCTCGACAAGGCGGTGGTCATCCTGGCCGCCTGTGTCGACGGCGCCAGCCTTGCCGAACTCGTTGAACGCACCAAGCTGCCCCGGGCCACCGCGCACCGGCTGGCGCAGGCCCTGGAGATCCACCGGATGCTGGTCCGGGACACACAGGGCCGTTGGCGCCCCGGGCCTCGGCTCGGCGAGCTGGCCAACGCCGCACCGGACGTGCTGCTGACCGCCGCCGAGCCCCTGCTCGCCGCGCTGCGGGACGCCACCGGTGAGAGCGCCCAGCTCTACCTCCGCCGCGCCGACGAGCGCATCTGCGTGGCCGCCGCGGAGCGCGCCAGCGGCCTGCGGGACACCGTCCCGGTCGGCTCGGTGCTGCCCATGACAGCCGGCTCGGCGGCGCAGATCCTGCTCGCCTGGGAGCCGCCGGAGGCGGTCATGCCGCTGCTGCCGCGCAGCAAGTTCACCGGCCGCACCCTGGCCGAGGTACGCCGCCGGGGCTGGGCGCAGAGCGTCGCCGAGCGGGAGGCCGGTGTGGCGAGCGTCTCCGCGCCGATCCGTGATCGCACCGGCCGCGTGATCGCCTCGATCAGCATCTCCGGCCCGATCGAACGCCTCGGCCGCCGCCCCGGCGAACGCCACGCCATGGCAGTGGTCCGAGCCGGCCAACGCCTATCCGGCCTCTAACCCCACCCCCACCCGCCCTCGCCCTCGCCCCGCCCTCGCTCCGCCCTCGCCCCGCCCCCGCCCCGCCCCGCCCTCGTCCCGTTGATCATGAAGTTGTTGTCCCGACACGCCGATGCAGGTGGCAATAACTTCATGATCAACAGCACGAGAGGAAGCCGGGCCGGGGGCGGCCGGGCACCCAGATCGGGTCGCGCCGGCTTCCTCGCTCGTCCCCCGTGATCAAGAGGTTTGCGTCACGACACGCCGGTTCCGGTGACGCAAACCTCTTGATCACCGGGGGCGGGCCGGACCGGGGGCTGAGTGGGGCCGGGGCCGGATGGAGCACGGGCGGGGCCGGGAGGGCCGGGTGGGATATGGAGAAGGCTCACCCCGCTGGGCGAGGTGAGCCTTTGGTTGTAGCCCCGACCGGATTCGAACCGGCGCTACCGCCTTGAGAGGGCGGCGTCCTGGGCCGCTAGACGACGGGGCCAGAACTTTCCTGTTCACCACCCTCGCGGGCGGTGCGGCTTGTAGTCTAGCGGCACCGTTGGCGAGGGCGAGAACCGGGTACGGGCGACGGCCGCACCGGCGGCGGCCCAGATCGACTCGGGTTCCGTGAACTCGGCCTGTCGGCCGGCTCAGGACACCACGGTTTCCTGCAAGCCGAGTCGATCAAGCCGGGCCACGACCGGGCAGACCACGACCCGCAAGCCACGACCGGCAGACCACGACCCGCAAGCCGCGACCGGCAGGCCACGACCCGCAAGCCACGACCGGCAGGCGACGACCGACAGGCCAGGCAGGCAGGCAGGCGGACGCGAAACAGCCCGCCTCACCGTAGTGAGACGGGCTGTACACGATGTAGCCCCGACCGGATTCGAACCGGCGCTACCGCCTTGAGAGGGCGGCGTCCTGGGCCGCTAGACGACGGGGCCAGAACAACTTTCGCTCCCCCACCCATACGGATGGAGGAGCTGCACTCTACCGAAGACCACTCTCCGCCCCCGCAGGGACGGAGTCGAACTCCGTCAGAATCCAGCGTCCGGGATTCTCGCGAATCCCAGCTGCGCTGGGGTACCAGGACTCGAACCTAGACTAACTGAACCAGAATCAGTCGGGCTGCCAATTACCCCATACCCCATCGGCCCCTTGCGGCGCCGGGAGTGAACATTACCCTCCCGGTGCCGGCAGGCCAAATCCGATCCCCCCGAAACACCCTTGAGCTGCGGAAACAGGGGCATCAGACCGATCAGGCGACGGGGACCACCGGGTTGCTGAGCTCGCCGATGCCCTCGATCCGCACGCTGACCGTATCCCCCTCGACGAGCGGACTAACCCCCGCCGGGGTACCGGTGAGCACCACGTCGCCGGGCAGCAACGTCATCACGTGCGAGATGTACGACACCAGGCCGGGCACGTCGAAGACCATGTCCTTCGTCCGGCCGAGCTGGCGTACCTCCATCTCGTCGGGGTTGCGACCGACCTCACACCGGATCTCCAGGTCGGACACGTCCAGCCCGGTGGTGATCCACGGCCCGATGGGGCAGAACGAGTCGAAGCCCTTGGCGCGGGTCCACTGCCCGTCCGAGCGCTGGAGGTCCCGGGCGGTCACGTCGTTGGCGCAGGTGTAGCCGAAGATGGCGCGTTCGGCGGCGGCGCGGTCGGCCCGCCGGGCGCCCGGTGCGCCGATCACGACGGCCAACTCCGCCTCGTGCTCGACCTGCTTGGAGAAGATCGGCAGCCGGATCGCGTCGCGCGGACCGATCACCGAGGTGGACGGCTTGAGGAAGAGCAACGGCTCCTTGGGTACGTCGTTGCCGAGTTCGGCGGCGTGGTCGGCGTAGTTGCGGCCCACGCAGACCACCTTGCTGGGCAGGATCGGCGAGAGCAGCCGGACGTCGGACAGGGCCCAGCGGGCCCCGCTGAAGGAGAGCTGACCGAACGGGTGACCCTCGATCTCGGCGATGGTCAGGCCCTGCGGCCCGGCCTCCGGCTCGCCTTCGACGGCTCCGAACGACATTCCCTTGGCATGAGCGAAACGAGCGATACGCACCCGGCCAATCTAGCGCCGCCGACGTGCCCACCGGCCACAACGCCCGCCGGGTGTGCGCAACCCGTCAGTGGCGCGGCACCCTAGCGCAGGTCGGGACGACCGAGGCGGGTTTCCGCACTTCGTACCCGCACGGAGGCCGGGCAGCCCTAGCGTCGGTTCCGGAGGTTCGTTCGTATGCCTGCATCGACACGACACCACAGAGCCCTCGCGGTGTTCGTACACTGCCTCGGCATCCTCGCCGCCGTGCCGGCCCTGCCCGCGGCGGCCCCGGAGGCGGCGGCCGCGCCACGACCGGCGGCCGGCACGCCATCGCCAGCCGTGCCACCTCCGGTGGACGGCATGCCACGACCAGCCGCGCCGCCGCCCACAGCCGCGCCGCCGCGCACGACCGGGCCGACGGCGGTCGGACCGGCGGTGCCGGTGGCCGCGCGGGCGACCAGCGCGGAGCCCACACCGCCCTCGGCGCCACCGGCGGTGGCGACGCCCACGCGGGCGGTCGTGCCGGCGCCCCCGCCTCCGGTCACGGTGGCGGTCGCGCCGGAGAGCAGTCCGGCGCCGCGTTACCGGATCCACGTCCGCAACGTGGGCAACTCACCTGTCGACACCACGGTTCGTCAGGAACTGCCCTCGGGTTCGTCGGCGACCGCGATCAGCGCGGGCGGACGGTCCAGCCGCTCCGGCGGGTCGACGTCAGAGGTGACGTGGCGGTTGCGACTGCCGGCCCACAGCAGCACGACGCTGGGCACGGCCCTGACCGCGACCGCGCCGGGCCAGCCACTGACCGCGCCGGCCTGCGCCTTCACCAGTGACGGCAGCCGGCCGTACGACTGCGCCACCGCCACCTGGCAGGCGGCAGTGGCGGCCCCGGCGGCGGAGGTCACCGAGGCGCCGCCGTGGCGGCGGTACCCGGTGCTGCTGGCCGGGGTGGGGATCCTGCTGCTGATCAGCGCCGCCGTGGTCTGGGTGTGGCGGCGACGACGTGGACGGCGGGTGACCGCCGCCGCCCTGGCCGACGGAGCGGCGAATGGTGGACGCGGAACGGTCTACCCCCGCCCGGCGACGCCGAGTCCGAGCCGACGTCGGCGTACCCCGCCGGTCTGGCTGCTGGTCAGCGGCGCGGTGGTGGTCCTGGCGGGGGTGATCGGCACGGCCGGCTGGACGGCGACCCGGCAGGTCTCGTCGATCGACACCCAGAAGCAGCCGACCAGTGGCGCGTGGCGGGGCACCGGGGTCGCCGGACCGATGGGCGTGCCGCTGCGGGAGTCCGCGTTCGAGTTCACCGTCTACCGGATGACGTGCGGTGCGGCGGGCAGCGCGGCCACCGCCCCGGGGGCGAGCGCGCCGCCGCCGGGCGCACGCAGCTGTCAGGCCACCGTGGGCGTGCGCAACCTGAGCGGCGCCCAGCAGCCCTGGCACGGCGAGTTGCAACGCGCCTACCTGCCCGGCAACCGATGGGTGAGCACGGACGAGTCGGCGACCCGGGCGGCCAACCTGGGGCGGGATGTCTTCGCCAACCCGGTGGCCGCGGGCAGCCGGGTGGTACTCCCGCTGGTCTTCACCGTCGACGGGCGGGACCCGCCCCGGCAGCTGGAGCTGCGCAGCGGGGTGTTCTCCGCCGGCGTCCGGGTGCAGATGCCCTGACCGGGCAGCGGGCGGCGGTCGTACCCTGGGTGCCGTGACCGCCGCCCTCGCCCCCGCCGTGCTCGACGTGGCGACCTGGCAGGCCCGTCGCCGGGCCCACGAGGAGCGGGCGGACGCCTGGCTGACGCCGCACCTGGCGCGGCGGCGTCGGGGTGAGCGGCATCCGGTGGAGGACTTCCTCTTCACCTACTACTCGCACCGGCCGGCACAGCTCCGCCGCTGGCATCCGGGCGCGGGGGTCGAGCTGCGCGACGCCGACCCGGCCGAGTTCGGCCGGGACTACCGCGCCACGTCCGTCGGGGTCACCGTCGACACCGAGGGGGTACGCGTCAGACGCGGCGATTCGATCGCGTGGATCCGTTCGCTGCTGGCGTCCACGGCGGGTCGGACGCCGCACTTCGGCTGCTTCGGGATGCACGAGTGGGCGATGGTGTACCGGCAGACCCGCGAGGAGCTGCGCCACAACGCCTGGCCGCTGCGGTTGGCCCCGGAGCGGACCGCCGAGGTCGTCGAGGAGCGCGGTGTGCGGTGCAGCCACTTCGACGCGTACCGGTTCTTCACCCCGCCGGCCCGGCCCCTGAACCTGCTCAACCCGACGCGCGAAACCCAGCACGCGAACGAGCAGCCGGGCTGTCTGCACGCCAACATGGACCTCTACAAGTGGGCGTACAAGCTGTCGCCGCTGGTCCCGTCCGAGCTGGTGGCGGACTGTTTCGAGTTGGCCCGCGAGATCCGCACGCTGGACATGCGGGCCAGCCCGTACGACCTGGCGGCGCTCGGTCACCCGCCGGTGCGGGTGGAGACTCCGGAGGGTCGGGCCGAGTACGCGACGGCCCAGCGGGGGTTCGCCGACCGCGCGGCCGTGCTCCGCGACCGGCTGCTCGCCGCCGTCCCCTAGACGCTCCGCGGCCCATGGGCGGCGTCAGCGCGGGCGGGCCCGCAGGCCGTCGAGGAGCAGCGCGACCACCGCGGCCAGGTCGTCGTCGAGGCCCGGCTCGTCCCACTCCGTCCGGTGCGACGGGTGGTGAAAGCGTGCGGTGGCCTGGAGCAGCGCGCGGCCGGCCACCGCCGGGTCGGGCACGGTGAACTCGCCGGCGGCCACCCCGTCGGCGACGATCAGGCTGAGCTGACCGGCGAGGACCTCCAGGTGGTTGGCGACGGCCCCCTCGGAGAGCGTGGCGAGCTGGTGGAAGTTGTCGAACAACTCCGGGTCCTCGCGGGCCATCCGCCGCTTGGTGCCGCTCAGTTCGGCCAGCCACCGGCGTAGCCGCTCGGCGGCCGGATCGGAGCCCGTGGCGACCTCGATCAGCGGGGTGGAGACCCGGGCCAGCCAGCGTTCGGCGACCGCCTCGCGCAGGGCGGCCTTGCTGGCGAAGTGCCGGTAGACGCTGCCGTGGCTGACGCTCAACGCGCGGGCCACGTCGAGCACGGTGGCCTTCGCCGGGCCGTACCGGCGCAGCACCTCCTCGGCGGTGTCGAGGATGCGGTCGGCCGTCAGGGCGGTGGCGTCGCTCATCGTCCCAGCCTCCCTGACGACGTCGCCGGTCGTGGCGCGACCCCCGGCCCGGCGTCGCGCCACGACGGGACGGTCATGCCCGCTCGCTGTCCAGCATGGCCATCTGCGCCTCGCCGTAGCGGCTGCCGGCCACCGCGCCGGACGGTACGGCGGCCTCGATCGCCGCCAGGTCCGCCTCGGTCAGGGTGACCGTGGCCGCGCCGAGCGCCTCGGTCAGCCGCTCCCGGCGACGCGCGCCGATCAGGGGCACGATGCTCTCGCCCCGGGACAGCACCCAGGCGATGGCGATCTGCGCCACGGTGACGCCCCGCGCCTCGGCGACGGCGCGCAGCGCGTCCACCAGGGCGAGGTTGCGGTCCAGGTTCGCGCCCGTGAACCGGGGCAGGTCGGTGCGGAAGTCGCGGGCGGTGGTCTGGCGCTGCGGCGTCCAGTGACCGCTGATCAGGCCCCGCGACAGCACCCCGTACGCGGTGATGCCGACCCCCAGTTCGCGGGCCGTGGGCAGGATCGCGGCCTCGGGGTCGCGGGAGATCAACGAGTACTCGATCTGGAGGTCGGCGACGGGGTGTACGGCGTGCGCGCGCCGCAGCGTCTCGGCGTTCACCTCGGACAGGCCGATGTGCCGGATGTGGCCCGCCTTGACCAGGTCGGCCAGGGTGCCCATCACGTCCTCGACCGGCACGTCCGACGCGAGCCGAGCGGGGCGGTAGATGTCGACGTGGTCGGTGCCGAGTCGGCGCAGCGTGTACGCCAGGAAGTTCTTGATCGCAGCGGGTCGCAGGTCGTGGCCGATCCAGTTGCCGTCGACGTCGCGCAGGGCGCCGAACTTGACGCTGATCACCGCGTTGTCGCGGTTGCGGCCGCGCAGGGCGTCGCGCAGCAGCATCTCGTTGTGGCCCATGCCGTAGAAGTCGCCGGTGTCGAGCAGGGTGATGCCGGCGTCCAGGGCGGCGTGGACGGTGGCGATGCTCTCGGCCTCGTCGGCGGGGCCGTAGAGGTCCGACATGCCCATCAGGCCGAGCCCGAGGGCGGAGACGGTGGGGCCGTTGCTGCCGAAGGTGCGGGTGTCCATCGGTCTTCCTCTCACGCGGGGTACGCGAGTGACAGTACACCGATCGGCTGACAGATTCCAGATTCTGTCATTCAAAGGCAGGAGGGTCCGGGAAAGCGATCCCGGTTCCGCTACTCGCCGTCGACGCGGCGGTCGCGCTTGCGCTGCGACTGGCGTTTCTTCTCCGCCAACCGGCGCTCCTTCGCGCCCCGCGACGGTCTCGTGGCACGGCGCGGAGGTGGCGGCGGGGCTGCCGCCTCGCGCAGCAGCGCGGCCATCCGCTCGCGGGCCGCCTCCCGGTTGGCGAGCTGCGCCCGGTGCTCGCTGGCCGCGATCGTCAACACGCCGTCCACCAGGCGGTTGGCGAGGCGCGCCATCGCCCGCGCCCGCAGCGACTCGGGCACGGCCGGGGAGTTCGCCAGGTCGTAGCTCAGCTCGACCCGGGAGTCAGCGGTGTTCACACCCTGCCCGCCGGGGCCCGACGAGCGGGAGAAACGCTCCCGCAGCTCCCCGGCGGGGACGACCCACCGGTCGGTCACCCGCAGTCCGTCGTCCACGCCCCGAGGCTAGCCCGCCGGAGGTCGCGCCGGGTCACCGGCGCGAAGGCTCACCCTGCGTCGTGGACGAGGTGGGCGCCGGGCCGGCGGTCTCGTCGTCGGAACCCACAGCGGCGTACGCCACCGCGCCGAACAGCAGCAGTCCCACGACCGCGGCCTTCACGGCGACACCGCGGATCAGCAACCACGCGCCCCGGCGAGCGCCGGGCACCGATTTCTTCGCGGTCTGGTAGTCGGTCCACCCGCGCCGTGCCCGGGCGTACGCCGACCCCACCGCCCATCCGATGAACAGGCCCACCAGCAGGAGGACCGTGAGAAGAGGACGCTCCACCTCAGCCAGTATCCATACCGAGCGTCATATTTCCATCCTCCGATGACCTCGGGCCGGATATCCGACACTGGAGGCGGCCGGCAGGGCCGTTCATGCAGGTCAGCCGCCCTTGCCGATGATCGTGTCGGCGGTCTGCTGGACCTGCTCGATGGGGATGGCGAAGCCGATTCCAATCGAGCCGTTGCCGTCGATGGTGGCGATGGCGGTGTTCACCCCGACCACCTCACCCCGGGCGTTGACCAACGGGCCGCCCGAGTTGCCGGGGTTGATGGACGCGTCCGTCTGCACCGCGCGGTGCCGGTTGTTGCCCAACCGCACCTGGCGGTCCAGGGCGCTGACGATGCCCGCGGTGACGGTCCCGGACAGGCCCAACGGTGAGCCGACCGCGAGCACCGGCTCACCGACCCGGGTGGCGCCCGGCTTGGCCAACGGCAACGGGGCGAGTCCGGCCGACGGTGGCACCTTCAGCACCGCAAGGTCGCTGCGGGCCTCCCGGCCGACCACCTCGGCCTCGTACCGGCGGCCGTCGGGCAGCTCCACCGTCACCGGCCCGCCACCGCCCTTGGCCAGGATGTGGTCGTTGGTGACCAGGTGCTGCTGGTCGTCGATGGCGAATCCCGAGCCCGTCGCGGACGCGCCGTTCGCGCCGCCGGCGAGCACCGACACCACACCGGGCACGGTCCGCTCGGCGGCGGTGACCAACTCCGCCGGCACCGGAGCGGCGGACGCCGCGGCCGGCCCGCCGGCGCCGTCCCGGCTGGCCACCACACCCCCGGCCAGCGCGCCCGAGACGGCCGAGACCGCCACGATCGCCAGCGCGGCGAGCAACCGACCCGGCCGTCCCCCGCCGGGGTCACGGCCCGAGCCGGGAGCGTCCCACCACCCGCGCCCGTCCGGGTCCAGGTCCGGCGAGATGAACCAGGGACCGCGCGGTTCGCCCAGTCCGGTCTGCACTGCCATGCGTACTCCTCACGGTCGACGTCGGCGCTGCGGGTCAGGGCAGTCGGGAGAACCAGCGCATCGATCCGGCGGCGGCCCCCATCGCGAACACCAGTCCGAGGCCGATGAACCGCGCCGACACGTCCTGGCGTTCCGTGCGGTAGCCGACCGAGCTGCCGATGTCGTCGTAGACGGCGCGCAGTTCGTCGACGGTGCTGGCCTCGTGGAACATCCCGCCGGTCTCGTCGGCGACGGCCCTGAGCGTCTGCCCGTCGACCGGCACCTGGATCGGCCGTCCGCCCCGGTCCACGAAGCCGGACGGGGTGCCGAAGGAGATCGCGTGCACCGGCACCTTCGCCGCGACGGCCTCCGCCGCCGCCTCCATCGGATCCATGCCCGAGGTGTTGGCCCCGTCGGAGAGCAGGATGATCCGGGCCGGCGGTGGTTCCTTCGCGGCCTCGCTGTCCAGGCTCTTGACCGCTCCGAGCGAGGTGTTGATGGCCTCACCGATAGCGGTGCCCTGGACCCCGGTCACCCCCTCGGCCAGGCGGCCGATGCCCTCGTCCAGGGCGTTCCGGTCGGTGCCCGGCGGCACCAGGACGGCGGCGCTGCCGGCGAACGCGACGAGCCCCACGTTGAACTCGTCGGGCAGGCCGTCGACGAATCGTCGGGCCGCCTGCTTGGCCGCCGCCAGCCGGTCCGGCTCGACGTCGGTGGCGAGCATCGAGGTGGACACGTCGACGGCCACCATCACGGTGGCGCGCTCGCGGGGTACCCGGACCTCGGCGGAGGGCCGGGCGAAACCGACCACCAGCAACGCCAGCATGGCCAGGAACAGCCCGGCGGGTACGTGCCGTCGCCAGGCCGGCCGTTCGGGCGCCACCCGGTCCAGCAGCCGCAGGTTGGTGAAGCGGACGGCGTAGCGGGCGCGTCCGCGCTGCATCACCAGGTACGCGACGACAAGCGCGAGCACGCCCACCAGCAGCCAGAGCCGCAGCGGGGACTCCCAGTTCACGCGGCACCTCCCCGGGCGGCCCCGGCCGGCGCGGTGGCCATCCGTCGCTGGGCGTGCACGTGGCGGACGATGTCCGCGCTGACGTCGCGGTCGGTACGGAGCCCCAGGTGTGTCGCCCCGCTCCGACGCAGCGCCGCTCGGACCTGATCCCGCTGGGCGGCGGCTGCCGCGGCGTAGCGCTCCCGCAGGCGACGGTCCGATGTGCACACCTCGCGGCGACGGCCGGTCTCCGGGTCGACGAGCGTGATCAGGCCGACGTCGGGCAGTTCCAGCTCGCGGGGGTCGGTCACCTCGATCGCCAGCACCTGGTGGCGCGCGGACAGCCGACGCAGGGTCCGCTCCCAGGGCGGCGGCTCGGCGGGGTCGTCCGGGAGGCCGTCGAGGAAGTCGGAGACCACCACGACGAGTCCACGCTGGTTGGCCACCCGTTGCAACGCGTCGAGCCCGTCGGCCAGCTCCGGAGCCGGCGGGGTCGAGGGACGCCCCGGCCGATGGCTGGGCGCGCTGGCACGCGGGGCCGCGAGCAGCGCCCGCAGCAGACCGAGCAGATGGGTACGCCCGCGGCGGGCCGGGAAACGGCGCATCCCGTCGGCGCTCAGCACCTGGGCGCCCAACCGGTTGCCCACGCCCGCGGTCAGGAAACCGACGGCCGCCACCGCGGTCACCGCTAGCTCCCGCTTGTCCAGCTCGGCGGTGCCGAACTCCATGCTGGCGCTGGAGTCGACGAGCAACCAGGTCGTCAGCTCCCGATCGGCGTCGACCTGCCGGACGTGCGGTACGGCGGTCCTGGCCGTCACCGCCCAGTCCATCCGCCGGACCTCGTCCTCCCCGGGCCGGTACTCCCTGCTGCCGGCGGGTTCGCTACCCGGCCCGGGCAGCAGGCCACGGTACTGGCCGTGCAGCAGACCGTCGAGTCGCCGGGTGACGGTCAGTTCGAGTCGGCGCAGTCGCTGGTCGGGAGTCAACTCGGCCAGGCCGGGGTCGGGTGCCGTGGTCACCGACGTACGGCCGGCGCGTCTCATGCCGCCGCCAGGTCGGGTGTCTGCTGTGGATGCCCGGTGGCCACCCGGGGCGGGGGCACCGCCTCCACGAGCCGCCGGACGATGCTCTCGGCCGAGACCCCGTCGGCCACGGCGTCGAAGGAGAGCACCAGTCGGTGGGACAGGACGTCCACCGCCAACTCCCGGACGTCCTCGGGCAGCACGTACTCCCGCCCGCGCAACAACGCCTGCGCCCGGGCGGCGGCGACCAGGCCCAGCGTGGCCCGGGGGCTGGCGCCGTACGCGAGCAGCGGCGCGATCTCCGACAGGCCGAAACGGCTCGGGTCGCGGGTGGCGAGGATCAGCCGGACCACGTACTCGGCCAGGGCGTGGTGGACGAAGATCCGCTCGGCGAGCCCCTGGAGGTGTTGCAGTCGTTGCGGGTCGAGCACCTGGCGCGCGCTGGGCCGGTCGCTGCTCATCCGGTAGAGGATCGCCAGCTCGTCGGCGTCGCTGGGGTAGTCGACGACCACCTTCATGAGGAACCGGTCGCGCTGCGCCTCGGGGAGCTGGTAGACCCCCTCGGACTCGATCGGGTTCTGGGTGGCCAACACCAGGAACGGCGCCGGTACGGGCCACGTGCGCCCGCCGATGGAGACCTGCCGTTCGGCCATCGCCTCCAGCAACGCCGACTGGACCTTGGCGGGCGCCCGGTTGATCTCGTCGGCCAGCACCAGGTTGGCCATGATCGGACCCAGCTCGATGTCGAAGGTCTCCTTCGAGGCCCGGTAGATCCGCGTGCCGACGATGTCGGAGGGGACCAGGTCCGGGGTGAACTGGATCCGGGAGAAGGTGCCGCCGACCACGGTGGCGAGGGTCTGCGCGGCGAGGGTCTTGGCCACGCCGGGCACGCCCTCCAGGAGGCAGTGACCGTTGGCGAGCAGTGCGGTGAGCAGACGCTCGACGAGCCGATCCTGCCCGACGATCACGCGTTTGACCTCGAAGAGGGTCTGTTCCAGCTCGGCGCCGGTCGGCTCGGGATCGACCGAGGTGGGCATGCTGGCCAGGGTGTCCGAGATGTCCGTCACGGTGCTTGCTTCCCGGGCGGACCCCCCGGCAAACGTCGGATTGTGCGGGCCGGACCGGCCCGGAGCGCCCGCAACGGGCACGGGCCGCGCGAAAGAGTGACGAGCCACGCGAGTCGGCCGCTGGGCACCCAATCACCCCGGGCGGACCGGGAGGACGCCCGGTCGACCTTCTCGAGAGCGCGATCCGGCCCCCGCGCGGGATGCGCGGGGGCCGGGCCTTCTCAGGTCGCTCAGAAGGTGTGCGTCAGCAGTGTGAAGCCCAGGTCGGCCGGCACTCCGGACGAGTTGTAGGTCTGGACGAAGACCGCGTTCGGGGTGCCCAGCCGTGGGGCGACCGTGGCCTCACCGGCGGGCGGGATGCAGCAGGAGTTGGCGCTCGAGATGGTCGCCAGGTAGGCGCCGGTCGAGACGTTCACGCCGAACTGCACCTCGTACTGGCCGGCGCCGTACTTGATGACGGTGCCGGTGCCCCGGACCTTGGTGCCGTTGGCGTTGACGACGGTGAAGTAGGTGGCCGTGGCCAGGGTGCTGGCGTCGCCGGCCTTCAGCGCCGCCTTGGCCTTGCGGGCCGACTCCGCCGTCACCGGTGGCTGGGTGTTCGTGGCGCGGGACGCCGGCTGGACGGCCGCCTGCGGCGCCTTCGCCGACGGCTGGGCGACGGCGATGCCCCCACCCGCCAGGGTGAGTGCCGCGACCGCGAACCCGATCGCTGCCGCCTTACGTCGGAAGGATGTACTCATGACAGGTCCCCCTTGTGTGACCGTGCGAATTCGGCCGACCCGCGGGGCGGGACGGATAACTGCCGACAAATGAATCAGACGGTTGATTCCTCGATGATTGACACCCGCTCTGAGCTGCGATTACTACTCAGAGTTGCGTCGTTTCAACCAGGTGGAACGTAGCACCGGCAAAAGCCGCAGGTCAATAGTTGATCTCGCATTATCGGCCCTGTCATCCAACTGTCAGATAATTATGAAAGGTGAACGAAGAACCATTCACAAATTGTTGGGGAGGGCGCCGCTAGGCTGACGTCATGATCGTCACCGACGACCCGCCCGCGCCGACCCGCAGCCGGACGCTGGTCGGCACCGCCCTCTGCTGGGTGCTCGTCGGGCCCACGGCCGCCTGGGCCGCCGTACGTCTGGCCGGGCTGGACCGGGGACCGTTGGTGCAGGCGCTCGCCTTCACCCCGTACGTCGCGGCAGGAAGCGTGCTGGTGCTCGGGCTCAGCGTCGCCCTGCGGCGCTGGTGGCCGGCGGCGGTCGCGGCCCTGGCCGTGGTGGCGCTACTCGGCGTGGTCACGCCCCGGGCGCTGGCCGCGCCGCAGCCGACGGCGACCGGCCCGACGATCCGGCTGCTCACCGCGAACCTGCTCGCCGGCTCCGCCGACGCGTCGGCACTCGTCGAACTGGCCCGGCGGCACCGGGTCGACGTGCTCACCGTGCAGGAGTTCACGCCCGACGCGCAGGCCGCGCTGGACCGGCTCGGCCTCGACCGGCTGCTCCCCCACCGGCAGCTCAACCCGCAGATCGGCACGCCCGGCTCTGGGCTCTACTCGCGCTGGCCGCTCAGCGACGTCGGCATCCGGCACAACCGGGGCCAGGGCGGCTGGGGGTTCACCCAGGCGTACGGCACCGTGGCCGTCCCCGGGGCGCCACCGGTCCGTGTCGAGTCGGCCCACCCGTCGGCGCCGTCCGCGCTGGACCAGGTCGACGCGTGGCGTACCGACCTGACCGCCCAACCACCCGCCATGCCCGACGGTGAGCTGCGGATCCTCGCCGGGGACTTCAACGCCACCCTCGACCACGGTCCACTGCGGGCACTGCTGCGCACCGGCTATGTCGACGCCGCCGACGCCACCGGCAAGGGGCTGACCGGCACGTGGGGCCCGTACGACGGCGACCTCATCCCCCCAGTCACGATCGACCACGTGCTCGTCGACCGCCGCATCGCCGTCGACGAGGTCACGGTGCTGCCACTTCCCAAGTCCGACCACCGCCCGGTCCTGGCGACCCTCCGTCTTCCCAGCCCCTGACCCTGCCTGACGCGGGCCGCCGTCCGGTGGACGGCGGCCCGCTGCCGCCCAGAGGGTGCGGGCAGGGTCAGGTCGTTGACGTCGCCGAGTGCGACCACGCCGACCACAGAGCGGTGTAGGGGCCACCGCGCGCGATGAGGTCGTCATGCGTACCGATCTCGACGATGGTTCCGCCTTCCAGGAGAGCGATGCGGTCGCAGGAACGGGCCTGGGTCAGCCGGTGCGCGATCACCACGGCCGTACGGCCCTCGATCAGCGCCGCGGCCGCCCGGTCCAGGTCACCGGCACCCGTGCTGCCGGCTTCGGCGGTCGCCTCGTCGAGCACGACGACGGGCGGGTCGCGCAGGAGCAGCCGGGCCAGCGCGAGGTGCTGCGCCCGCGCGGGTGGCAACGGGCCGGCTGCCGTGTCCAGCAGGTCGCGCGACGCCCAGTCGCGCGCGCCGACCGCCGCCAGGGCGCTGAGGAGGCGGTCGTCGTCGGCGTCCGGCGCGGCGTAGGTGAGGTTGTCGCGCAGGGTGCCGGTGAAGACGTGTGTCTCCTGCGACACGAGGCCGACCCAGTGGCGCAGTACGGCGGGGTCCAGGTCGGCGACGTCGACCGTGGTGTCCGGGCCGGTCAGCGTGATCCGGCCGGCGCGGGCGGGGAAGGTGCCGGCGATCAGGTTCGCCACTGTCGTCTTGCCGGCGCCGCTGCCGCCGACCAGCGCCAGCGAGGTGCCCGCCGGCACGTCGAGGTCGATGCCGGCCAGGACGTCGGGTTCCCCGCCGTACGCGTGTCGCAAGCCGCGGACCGTGACCGCGACCGTTCCCGGCGTGCCCGGTCGCTCCCGCCTGCCAGCGGCGGGCGGAGGCACCAGCAGAACTCCGGCGGTACGCGCCAGCGAGGCCTGGGCGCGCTGCACGTCGTCGAAGGAGAGAAGCAGGGTGCCCAGCGGTGTGAACAGGCGGTGGAACAGCAGGGCGGCTGCCGTCACCGCGCCGACGGTGACCAGGTCGGCGCGGACCAGCCAGTAACCGGTCAGCAGGACGGCGGAGAGCCCGATCGCCTCGGCCGCGTTCATGCTCTTGCTGAACCACAGGAAGCTGCGGGCGGCGCGCAGGGATGCCGCCAGGTTGTCCCCCGACGCCGTGGCCAGCCGCCGGGTCTGGAGCGCGGCCATCCGGTACGCCGACACGGTGTCCCGTCCGGCTAGTGACTCCAGCAGAACCCGTCCGCGCTCGGCGGCGAGGGATCGCTCCTGTGCGTAGAGGCGGGCTGCGCGCGGCAGGTAGGCACGCAGGCTGAGTGCGTAGATCGGAAAGACCACCAGGAAGGCGAGCGCCAGCCGCCAGTCCAGGGTCAGGAAGCCCGCGACGGACAGCAGGACGGTGATCAGCGCGCGCAGGACCTCGGCCACCAACGGGACCGAGGTGACGACGTTCTCCAGGTCCTCGGTCACCCGGGACGCCACCTCGCCGCGGCCGGCGTTCTCCAGTACGGCCGGCGGCAGCTCGAGGGTGCGGTGGACCGCCTGGGCGCGCAGGTCCGCCGCGACATGCGCGCCGAGGTGTTCGGTGGCGCGTAGTGCCAGCGCGGTGGTGGCGGCACCGGCCAGGACGACCGCGCCGAGCCCGGCTGTCAGACCGGTCGCGTGCGGTGCCCGGCCGGCGCGGACCGCGTCGACCAGCCAGCCCAGGAGCAGCGGGGCGGAGACGGTGGCGGCGGCGCTCAGCGCGGTCCAGAGCAGGGCGGCGACGACCGCGGCTCGATGCGAGCTCAGGACCCTGGCAAGCAGAGTCAGGCTCTGCCGGCCGGTGGCGATCGGCAGCGCCGTCATCGCAGGACCGCCGCGGCGTATTCGGCGTCGGTGACGAGTTGGTCATGGGTGGACACCCGCGAGGTCCCGAGGCCGGGCAGAAAGGCGACGCGGTCGCATCGGGCGAGCAACGTGGGGGACGTGGTCACGACGACGGTGCTGCCGCGACCGTCGCGTCGCATGGCGGCCAGGCCCGCGCCGACCCGGTCCTCGGTGACCGCGTCGACAGCGGTGAGGGGATCGCGCAGGATCAGCAGCGACGGCTGGGCTGCCAGGGCGCGGGCGAGCGCCACCCGCTGGCGCTGTCCGCCGGAGAGGTTGGCGCCGCCGTCGAGCAGCGCCGCGCTCACGTCGGTAGCCTGTGCCGCGCCGACAGCCCGACGCAGCGTCGCTGGGTCGGTGTCGTGGCCGGTGTCGAGGGCATCGGCCAGCGTGCGGCCGAGGAGGTGCACCAGGTGCGGCTCCACCAGCACGTCCGGGTGCGTCGCCGCCAGTGTGGCGATCAGGGTGTCGGCAGAGTCGGGGTCGGTGGCGACGACGCCGAGCAGTTCACCCTCTCGTACGGCGAGATCCGCGTCCGTGGGTGCCGGGTCAGCGCTGCGCGGCCGCACACCGTCGAGCAGGACGGCGATGCGGACGGCGCTGGCCCTGGAGATCGCCAACTGCTTGATGCCGGCGGCGATCCGGTCGACCGGCTCGCCGGCGAACGCGACCATGGCCACGACCGTGACGAAGCCGCCAACGCCGATGCGCCCGGAGAGCGTCATGGCGGCCGCTACGGCGGTGGTGCCGACCAGCACAAGGCCGCTGGCCACCGCGCCGATGCCCTCGGCGGCCGCCGACGCCGTCGCGCTTCGCAGCGCGGCGTCACGGGAGGTCAGGTTCACCCCACGGTAGCGGCGGATCGCCTCTCCGACGCCGCCGAAGCCGCGCAGCGGTCGTAGGGCCTGGACCAGCTCGGCGGCGAGGGCGGCGGCGGATCCGGCGGTGTGCTGGCGATCGGCGATCCTGCGCTCGAGCAAGGGGCTGATCCGGTTGACGGCCAGCCCGAGCGCGGGCACCCCGGCGGCGACGCCGAGGCCGAGCCAGGGGTCGATCGACAGCAGCACGGCCACCGTGACGAGCAGACCAGCGGTCCCCGAGATCAGCAGTACGGCCGCCCGCAGCACCTCGGCGACGGCTCTGGTGTCGGAGACCAGGACCGTCGACAGGTCCCCGGGCCGTCGCTGGGCGCCGACGCCGTCGGTCAGGATGCGGCTGGCCGCGCGGATGCGCAGATCGTGGGCTTCCCGGGTGGTGGCGGAGGTCAGCCGCCAGTAGTTGACCCCACCGCCGGCGGCCAGCACAGCGAACAGAGCCAGCACTCCCCCGACAGCCAACACGATCGACATCGGCGAGCCACCGTCGACGGCGTGGTCGACGGACAGTCCGATGGCCAGCGGGATCAGGGCCTCGCAGATCTGATGACCGGCCGAGGCGACACAGGCAAGCGCGAGCGAACGCGCCCTGCGATGCAGAACGCCCGCGAGTACGGGATGCATGACTCCGGACGCTAGGAGTCGCCCGCGGCCGCTTCCAACTGCTCGGCAGATGCCGAATCCTCGAACGTCGCCAGGAGCATGTCACCCTCCGGCCGGCGCGCGTAGAAGACCTGCCGCCCGAACCGCGCCCGGCTGACGGCACCGGCCTCCCGCAGGGCACTGAGGTGCTCGGAAACCGTGCCGGACGACAGGCCGAGGGCCGCGGCCAGGCTCGTCGTGGTCGTGGGCCGGGTCAGGGCCCGCAGCACGGCGGCGCGCCCCGACCCGATCAGCCGGGCCAGCCGGTCGCGCTCGCCATCGGGTGGCGCCGGATGCTCGGCCAGCGCCGCCGCACCCCGGGCCTGATAGGTCACCATCAGGATCTCGGGGTGATCGGTCGAGCAGGTCATCCTGTCCTGCAGGAGCAGCACGGGCACGAGCACCAGACGCCGCCCACGCGCATCGAGCACCGACTCGTGCTGCCTCGACAGCGACAACACGGGCCGCTCCCACCACGCGGCCCCGCGCAGGCCGCTCAGCAGAGCCTCGGGGCCGGCCACGGCAAGCGTACGGGCGCGCAGAAGCACCTCCTCGTCGAGTGCGGCCCGCATGGCCGGCCAGTGCGCGGCGGTCGTGAGCTCCCAGAACGCGGCGAGGGCATCGCCGAGCCGGCCGAAAGCGCGATCCGGGTCGTCCCGGTAGGGCGCGAGAAAGCCGGGCAGCTCCTGCGGATAGTGCTTCGCGAACTGCTCCCGCACCACGACGGGCGGCGTACGGCGCAGCTCGTCGAGCTGCCCACCGAGAGTCGGGGTCGCCGCCGACGGCACCGGCGTGAAGACATCCGGGGTCGGTCGGTTGTGACTCTCGCCGTACAGCTGCGCGTAGAGCCTCAGCGGAGCCGTCTCGGGGACCGTCCGCAGCACCTCACGGGCCCGCTGGACCCACGCCGTGTACGGCCACGGCGCGGCCCGCCGAACCCGCTCCCGATGCACCATCTCCAAGCCGCCGACCAGCTCGGTAATCGGGCTGACGGCGATCCGGGTACGGTCGATCGAGGAGTCGTCGAACCGGATCCGGATCACGCCGAAAGCCTAGCCCCGCACCACCACCCCGTCGATCTTGCACTTTCTGTCGCCGCATCAGCGACAAAAGCCGCGTTTCGTCGACACAAAGTGCAAGATCGCGGAGATGGGGTGGAGGGGTCAGACCGGGGTCTTGGCCAGGCCGTAGGTCAGGGCGTCCACCAGGGCGTGCCAGCTCGCCTCTACGACGTTGGGGTGGACACCTACCGTCGTGAAGTCCCGGCCGGTGCCGTTGGCGGTTTCCAGGAGCACGCGCGTCACCGCTCCGGTGCCGTGGCTGCCCTCCAGGATGCGCACCTTGTAGTCGGCCAACTCGAACTCGCGCAACTGCGGATAGTGCCGGGTCAGCCCCACCCGCAGCGCCTCGTCCAGCGCGTTGACCGGGCCGTTGCCCTCGGCCGTGGCGATGACCCGCTCGCCGCGTACCCGGATCTTGACGGTCGCCTCGGAGACGACCGCGCCGTCCTCGCGGTGCTCGACCAGCACCCGGTACGACTCGAGGGTGAACGGCCGCGCCGGGCCGCCCTCCGGGAGTTCGGAGCGGACGAGCAGCTCGAACGAGGCGTCGGCGGCCTCGAAGGACCAGCCTCCGGCCTCCAACTCCTTGACACGCTTGGTGACCCGGGTCAGCGCCTCCGGACGGTCGGCCAGGTCCAGGCCGAGCTCTCGACTCTTGAGCTCGACGCTGGCCCGGCCGGCCATCTCGGTCACCAGGATCCGCATGTCGTTGCCCACCACCGACGGGTCCACGTGGTTGTAGAGCAACGGGTCGACCTTGATCGCGCTCGCGTGCAGCCCCGCCTTGTGGGCGAAGGCGGCGGCCCCGGCGTACGCCTGGTGGGTGTCGGGGGCGATGTTGGCGATCTCGGCGATGGCGTGCGAGACCCGCACCATCTGCGCCAGGCAGCCCTCCGGTAGGACGGGCATGCCGAGCTTGAGTTGGAGGTTGGCGACGACCGCGAAGATGTCGGCGTTGCCGGGGCGTTCGCCGTACCCGTTGGCGGTGCCCTGCACGTGGCGGACGCCCGCCTCGACGGCGGCGATCGTGTTGGCGACCGCGCAGGAGGTGTCGTTCTGGGCATGCATGCCGAACAGCGCGGCGTCGACCCCGAGCCGGTCGGTCAGGTCGTTGATCGCGGCGGTCACCTGGGACGGCAGCATCCCGCCGTTGGTGTCACAGAGGACCATCCGCTCGGCGCCCGCGGCGAGCGCGGTCTGCACCACGGCGGCGCCGTACGCGGGATCGTGGCGGTAGCCGTCGAAGAAGTGCTCACCGTCGACGAACACCCGGCGTCCCTCGGCGACCAGGTGGGCGACGGTGTCGTGGATCATCGCCAGGTTCTCCGCGCCGGTGGTGCGCAGGGCGCGCTCGACATGGCGGATGTCGGCCTTGGCGACCAGGGCGACCGCCGGGGTCTGCGCGTCCAGCAGGCCGCGCACCTGCGGGTCCTCGGCGACCGCCACGCCGGCCTTGCGGGTGGCCCCGAACGCCACCAGCACGGCGTGGCGCAGGGTCAGCTCGGTGCGGGCGCGACGGAAGAACTCGGTGTCCTTGGGCACGGCGCCCGGCCAGCCGCCCTCGATGAACCCGACGCCGAACTCGTCGAGCAGCCGGGCCACCGCCAGCTTGTCGACCACCGAGTAGGTGAGCCCCTCGCGCTGGGCGCCGTCTCGCAACGTCGTGTCGTAGACCTGGAACGTCATCAGGATCCTTTCTCGGAGCAACAAAAAGACCCCCCGCGGGATGCGGGAGGTCTGCGCGCTCGGCGGAGGGGAGAGCCGGCGCGCTAGGTCGCAATAATCAGGGCGGTGCTGGTCACGATCGCCACTCTGCCACCCGCTCCCGCTTTTGGGAGGGACAATCCATATGGTGGGACATCCCGCCCGCAAGGAGGTTCCGTGCTCACCGTGTCGCGCGACACCGACGCTCCGCCCGCCGAGGGCTGACCCGTGGGACTGGACACGATCCGGGCGGCCCTGCCCGCGTACGCCGCGGACATCGCCCACAACCTCGACTCCACGCTCGGCGCGTCGACACTGACCCCGGCGCAGACGTGGGGCACGGCGCTGGCCTGCGCGGTGGCCGCGCGCAACCCACTGGTGCTGCGCGAGATCGCCGCCGAGGCGCTCGACCGTCTCGGGCCGAACGGCGTCGAGGCGGCCAAGGGCGCGGCGGCCATCATGGCGATGACCAACATCTACTACCGCGCCACGCATCTCGTGGGCGACGAAGAGTACGCCTCGATACCGGCCCGCCTCCGCATGCAGATCATCGGCCGACCGGGCGTGGACAAGGGTGACTTCAAGCTGTGGTGCCTCGGCGTCTCCGCGATCACCGGCTGCGAGATCTGCCTCCAGACGCAGGAGAAGGCACTGCGACGCCGTGACTTCACCCGCGAACAGGTGCACGAGGCGCTGCGCATCTCCGCGGTCGTCCACGCGGCGGCGGTCACGCTGGACGCCGAGGCCGCCCTGGCCTGAGGTGCCTCGTGCGGTCACGCGCGCCCGGACCGGCGCCCCCGTTTCGGCCCGGCCGTCGTTTCCGGGCCCCCGGAGCCGGGTAGCTCCTCAACGGGACGCGGGCACGCGAGCCCGGACGATCGGCGACAGTCAGGAGCGAACGGCATGGACAGGATCGACCCGCACGCCGCCCACGCCGGGCCGGACCCGCTGCGCGGCGGAGACCAGGGCGCCGTGCCCGGCGGGGCGCCGGCCGGCACGTTCGACCCGTGGCGCTACCGCGACACCGCCGGCGTGGCCGACGCCGACCTGGTCGGCTACAAGGTCGAGGCCAGCGACGGCGGTGTCGGCAAGATCGACAGCGCCAGCCACGAGGTCGGCGGCAGCTACCTGGTCGTGGACACCGGGCCGTGGATCTTCGGCAAGAAGGTGATGCTGCCCGCCGGCACGGTCAACCTGGTCGACCACGACCAGCGCACCGTCTCGGTCGACCGCACCCGCGACCAGATCAAGGCCGCCCCGGAGTACGACGAGGCCAGCCACAGCGACCCGACGTACCGGGACCAGCTCGGCGGTTACTACGACGAGACGTACGGCGCGCTCCCCCCGGGCACCGCGCGCTGACCGATCCGATCCGACGGCCGGTGGGACACGAGCCCGCCGGCCGTTACCGTGTGCACGTGGACGCCATCGACGACGAACGTCACATCACGCTGCCCGCGACCTTCAACTTCCGCGACGTCGGCGGCTACCTCGGCCACGACGGCCGCACCGTACGCCGTGGTCGCCTCTACCGCTCCGACTCCCTGCACCGGCTCGACGAGCAGGACCGCGACGCGTTCGCCGCGATCGGCATCCGCACCGTCGTCGACCTGCGCCGCCCCAGCGAGGTGGAGCGCGACGGTCGGGTGCCGGCGTACCAGGGGCTGACGTACCGGCACATCCACCCGGAGCACGAGGACTGGTCGCTGACGCCGCACGAGAAGGGCACCGACCTGGCGCGCTACCTCGCCGACCGCTACGCCGCCCTGGCCCAGACCGGCACCGCGGGTCTGGGCGAGGCGATCGGGCTGATCGCCGACTCGGCGAACGCCCCGGTCGTCGTGCACTGTGTGGCCGGCAAGGACCGCACCGGCATCGTGTGCGCCCTGACGCTCGCCGTTCTGGGCGTCGACGACGCGGACATCACCGCCGACTACGCCTTGAGCACCGAGGCGTCCGCCCGGTTCAGCGCCTGGCTGGCCGCCACCATGCCGGACGCCGCAGAGGTGCCGGCGCCGTTCCTCGCGTCGCCCGTCGAAGCCATGCAGATCTTCCTGGACGAGCTGCGCGAGGGGTACGGCTCGATCGAGGCGTACCTGCGGCATGGCGGGGTGACCGACGCGCAGCTCGCGGCCCTGCGCGACCACCTGCTCGACGAGGACCGGGGCTGACCGGCCCGTCTCGACGGGCCGGCCAGCCGACGGACGTCACAGAACCTGGTGCACCCAGCCGTGCGGGTCGGCGGCCTTGCCGCGCTGGATGTCGACCAACTGCTGGCGCAGCGACATGGTGACCCGACCAGGCTCGCCGCCACCGATCAGGAACTCGCCGTCGGGGAAGCGCACCCCGCCGATCGGGGTGATCACCGCGGCGGTGCCGCAGGCGAAGACCTCGCGGAGCCGGCCGCTGGCCGCGTCGGCCTGCCAGTCGGCGAACGACACCGGGCGCTCCTGCACCTGGTGCCCGGCCTTGCCGGCCAGCGTCATGACCGCGTCCCGGGTGATGCCGGGCAGGATCGTGCCGGTCAACGGCGGGGTGACCACCGAGTCGTCGTCGTAGACGAAGAAGACGTTCATGCCGCCCAGCTCGTCGACGAACCGGCGCTCCACGGCGTCGAGGAAGACGACCTGGTCGCAGCCGGCGTCGATGGCCTCGGCCTGGGCCGCCAGCGACGCGGCGTAGTTGCCACCGCACTTGGCCGCGCCGGTGCCGCCGGGCGCCGCCCGCGTGTAGTCCGGGGAGACCCAGACCGTGACCGGCTTGACGCCGCCGGTGAAGTACGCGCCGACCGGCGAGGCGATCACCATGTAGAGGTACTCATTGGCCGGACGGACGCCGAGGAAGACCTCACTGGCGAACATGAACGGCCGCAGGTAGAGGCTGCCGTCCTCGCCGGTCGGGATCCACTCCCGGTCGATCTCGATGAGCCGGTGCAACGAGTCGACGAACACCTCGGGCGGCAACGCCGGCATCGCCATTCGCCGCGCCGAGTCGACGAAGCGGGCGGCGTTGGCGTCCGGCCGGAACATGGTCACGCCGCCGTCGGCCGTCCGGTACGCCTTCAGCCCTTCGAAGATCTCCTGCGCGTAGTGCAGCACCGCGCTGGCCGGGTCCATCGGGATCGGCCCCCGCGCCTCCACCCGGGCGTCGTACCAGCCCTTGCCGTCGGCGTACCGGACGGTGACCATGTGGTCGGTGAAGACTCGGCCGAACCCCGGGTTGGCCAGCAGGGCAGCCCGGTCGGCGGCGGATACCGGCGCGGGATTCGGACGGATCTCGAAGTCGAGCTTGTCACCACCGCTCATCGCGCTGACCTCCCTGCGGGACAACGGCATGCGGGATCGCACACCGACATGGCTGTGCCAGAAACTTACCCCGAACGACCGTTCAGAAGGTAGCGCCGCTCGGGACCGGGTGGGCTGCCCGGACAGGCGGATACCGCCCCGGCCGCGGTGCGCGGCCCGGGACGGTCAGGCTACGGCGTGGGCGGCGAGCCGGTCGCCGACCTCGGCGGTGCGCAGCGCCGTGCCCGGGGTACGGCCGGCCAACTCGGCGGCGACCGCCGCGTTGACCCGGGCCGCCGCCTCGGCGTGCCCGAGCTGCTCCAGCAGGAGCGCCACCGAGAGCACCGCGGCCACCGGGTCGGCGATGCCCTGCCCGGCGATGTCCGGCGCCGAGCCGTGCACCGGCTCGAACATCGAGGGGTACGCGCCCTCGGGGTTGATGCAGCCGCTGGCGGCCAGCCCGATACCGCCGGTGACGGCGGCGGCGATGTCGGTGAGGATGTCGCCGAAGAGGTTGTCGGTGACCACCACGTCGTAGCGCTGCGGCTGGGTCACCAGGAACATCGCGGCGGCATCGACGTGCTGGTACTCCGTCGCGACGTCCGGGTGCTCGGCGGCGACGGCCGCGAAGGCACGCGACCACAGCGACCCCGCGTGGGTCAGCACGTTGGTCTTGTGCACCAGCGTGACCTTGCGCCGCTCCCGGCGACCGGCCCGCGCGAACGCGTCGCGGATCACCCGCTCCACGCCGTGCCGGGTGTTGAGGCTCTCCTCGGTGGCGACCTCGGCGGGCGTGTCGCGGTGCAACGTACCGCCCGCGCCGGCGTACAGCCCCTCGGTGCCCTCGCGGACCACCACCAGGTCGACCTCGCCCGGCTTCACGTTGCCCAACGGCCCGGCGACGCCGGGCCAGAGGCGCGAGGGACGCAGGTTGACGTACTGGTCGAAGGCGAACCGGAGCTTGAGCAGCAGGCCGCGCTCCAGGACACCCGGCGGCACCGTGGGGTCGCCCACCGCGCCGAGCAGGATCGCGTCATGCCCGGCCAGCTCGGTCAGCACCGAGTCGGGCAGAACCTCGCCGGTGCGGTGCCAGCGGGCGGCGCCGAGGTCGTACTCGGTGGCCTGCACGCCGGGAAGCACCGCGTCGAGGACCTTGCGAGCCTGCGCGACCACCTCGGGCCCGATGCCGTCTCCGGCCACCACCGCGATCCGCGCCACGCCCGCTCTCCCCACGCTCGACTGCCCTGTTCGGCAACGGTACGTCGCCGTCCCGCCCCCCGGTACGATGCTTCCAGCATTCGGGATTACCGGATGCACAGCACCCTCTCAGGCGGGACTCATGTAGCGATCATGTGCGCTGCCTACGGTAGGGGTCAGCGGGTCAGGGGGGCCCGCGCACGGTGATCGTGACGACGTGACGTCAACTGCGAGGGGGCAGGCGCGATGCGCATCGACGAGCAGCCACGGACCCGCTGGCCGGAGCTGTCGACGTTCCGGCACCGCAGGCCGGACCTCCGCCTCGGCAGCCGCCGTCGCCGGTTCGACCCGGCCAGCGCGACCCAGGGCCGCATCGCGGTGCAGCACACCGTCCGCACCGCCACGGCGGAGTACACGCTGCTGCTCAACGCCCCCGAGTCGCTCGGTCGTCGGGGGGTCGGCGAGGCGCTGCGGGACGCCGTCGCCGAGCTGCGCGCCGTCGACCTGACCTACGGCCCGAACCGCCCGGAGAGCCTGGTCTCCCGCCTGCGTCGGGGCGAGATCAGCCCGGAGTCGTACCCCCCGCTGGCCGACCTGGTGGACCGCTGCGCGGCGATGCGCGCCGCCACCGACGGCTGGTTCGACGCCTGGGCGGTGCCCGGCGGCTTCGACCCGGGCGGCCTGCTGGGCGGCTGGGCCGTCGAGCGGGCCGCCGCCCGGCTGCGCGCGGCGGGCGTGCACGACTACGCCGTACTCGCCGGCGCCGACCTCGTGGTCCGGGGCCGCGCGCCGCACGGCGGACCGTGGCGGGTCGCGATCCACCACCCGACGGCGCCGGACCGCGCGCCACTGGTGCTGGAGATGACCTCTGGGGCGGTCGGCACCTCCGGGGTGTCCGGACGGCAGGGGCACGTGGTCGACCCGCACACCGGTGAGCCGGCCCACCACCTGCTCGCCGCGACCGTCGTCGGCCCGGACCTGACGGTCGCCGACGCGTACGCCACCGCGCTCTACGCCGCCGGCCCCACCGGCCTGACCTGGTTCCGGGGTGGCTCCGAGTACCGCGCGCTCTTCGCCCACCGACGCTGAGCCCTTACCGCCATCAGCGTCCCGTGCTGGGGTCCGGCACGGTCACCCGTGCCGGGGTCCGTGCCCCGAAGACGGTGGCGACCAGGTCGCTCACGGCATGCACTCCCACGTCGATCCCCTTGCCGGGTGGGAGTTGGTACATGATGGCGACGACGTAGCGCTGGTCGTCGCCGGCGAACCCCACGGTGTTGGTGACCCAGTGCTCTCCGCCCGGGTCCGGCTCGATCGACCAACCGTCCTTGGTGCCGGGGTGCATGTCGCTGCCGGCCGCCCAGACACCCCACCGCTGGATCGAGCCGACCGACCGCATCGCGCCGACGAGATAGGCCCGGTCGGTCGGATCGAGGTCGTCCAGCACGTACGACATCAACCGCTGGAGATCCTCGGCCGTGCACTTGAGGTGCCCCCAGAAGCGCGCGTAGCCGGCGACGGTGGTCAGCCCGGTCATGCCGTAGCGCCCCCGGAAGCGCTTGAGCTGTCCGTCGCGCCCATAGCGGTTCCACAGCGCGGTGGCCGCGTCGTCGGAGGAGAAGTTCAGCATGTCGGCGATCTGTCGACGCGCGGTGGTGTCGAGCGTGATCTCGCCCGCCCACGAGCGCTCCAGCAGCCCGACGGCCATCGCCAGTTTGATGGTGGAGGCCGTCCAGATCGGACGGTCGGTCGTCCCCGCCCGCCAGGACCTGCCGGTGCGCCGGTCCCGTACCAGGATTCCGAGGACTCCCGGCTTGCTCCTGAGAAGGGTGGCCGCCGCCGCGAAACGGCGGCGTTGGGCCTCGTCCGCGCCGACCGTACCGGGTTGCCGGCCCCCGGCCGGGCCCAGCCCACTCGTCGACCTCGGCTCGACGCTCCCCGTGGCCGACGAGGAGTCGCGCCCAGTGGGCGAGCCGGTCGGATCGGTCGAGCAGGCGGCCAGCACGAGCACCGCCACCAGGGCCGCGAGGAGCCGCGTCGAGCCCGGCACTCGTCGTGGCGGCGCAGGTCGCCGCCGCCGGGCGGCCCAGCGACCACCCCGACGGCCATCGCCATTCGACAACTGGGCGCTTGTCACGGCGGCCGATCATAGCCGCGTGGCGAGCGTCTGGTCGCACGTCAGAAGGGCGACCCCGGAGCGCCTGGATTGCGATCGGCCCCCACGGCCTCGGCAACGGCTGTGGGGGCCAATCAGCGACGAGTGCGCGTGGCTCGCACAATCGAGGGGTGCGGACCGGTCGGGCCGGACGTCGGCCACGCCACCCGAAGACGGGCCGGCGTCACGGCCTGGCGGCCAGTAACCGCAGTCGTACGCTAGCGAATCGACGCAACTCGACGCAAGAGTCTCCACAGCGGACTCCTTCCGACGCCTCCGCAGAGGTTCGGCGATTGGCCTGCGGCGAGGCAATTTCGACATGGTGAACGACGGATGGCACGCTGTCCGCCGTGAGTTTCGATCTGAGTGTGTGGGCCCTGGAGGACGGGGCGACGCCCGAGGACGTGCGGGCAGCGGTCGAGGGTTGCCGGCAAGGGCGGCACGTGGACCGATACCCGGACCCGCGCGTCGTCGGCTTCTACCGGGCGATCACCGCGTCCTATCCGGACCGGCACCCCGGCCCGGACAGCCCCTGGGCTGTCGCGCCGCTGCACGCCGCCCACGATCACGTCGAGCTGAACCTGCACCCGACCTGCCCGGACCAGGTACTGCTGGACATCGAGCGGCTGGCCGGCGAGCACGGGCTGATGCTCTTCGACCCCCAGGACGGCTCGGTCTATCCGCCTCCGGCCCGGTTGCCGAACTGACCACTTCCGGGGCGAACCACCTCCCGGCGTACGACGAAGGGGCCCGGCGCAGTCGCCGGGCCCCCCGTGGTGCTGTCGTCCGTGCCGCCACCGCCCGTCGGGCGGCGGCCGTTCACTACTCGTCGCGCAGGTCAGCCGCGCTGGCCGCGGTCGCGCCGATCGAGTCGGCCGCCGAGGTGAGCAGGTCGGCGCCGAGCGCCTGGTCGACGGTGAGGGTCATCAGCGTCTCGCCGCCCGCCTCGCGCCGAGCCACCTGCATCGCGGCGATGTTGATGCCCGACTCGCCGAGCAGCGTACCGACGGTGCCGACGACGCCCGGGCGGTCGGCGTACCGCAGGAACAGCAGGATGCCCTCGGCGGCGATCTCCACGTCGAAGCCGTCCACCTCGGTCAGCCGCGGGACGTCGCGGCTGCCCGCGTGGGTGACCGTCCCGGAGACGCTGACCGCCCGGCCGTCCGGCAGGGCGCCACGCACCGTGACGAGCAGCGGCTGGTCGGCCGACTCGACCTGACTGTCCAGAGTGACCTCGACGCCGCGCTCGGCGGCGAGGTGCGGGGCGTTGACGTAGGTGACCTGCTCCTCGACCACCGAGCTGAACAAGCCCTTCGTGGCGGCCAGCTTGAGCACCGACACGTCGTGGCCGACGACCTCGCCACGCACCTCGACGGTGACGCTGGCCGCGATCCCGCCGGCGACGGCGGTGAAGGCCCGACCCAGCTTCTCGGCCAACGGCAGCAGCGGGCGGACGTCCTCGGCGACCACGCCGCCGGCCTGGACGTTGACCGCGTCCGGCACGAACTCGCCCTGCAGCGCCAGCTTCACGCTCTTGGCGACCGCCAGACCGGCCTTGTCCTGTGCCTCGTGCGTCGAGGCGCCCAGGTGCGGGGTGGCCACCACGTTGTCGAAGGCGAACAGCGGCGAGGAGGTGCACGGCTCCTTCGAGTACACGTCGACGCCGGCGCCGGCGACCCGCCCCTCGGCAATCGCGTCGGCGAGCGCCTGCTCGTCGACCAGACCACCGCGGGCGGCGTTCACGATGCGGACGCCGGGCTTGACGAGCGCCAACTCCTTCTCGCCGATCAGGCCGACCGTCTCCGGGGTCTTCGGCAGGTGGATCGAGATGAAGTCGCTCTCGCGCAGCAACTCCTCGAGCCCGACCAGGCGTACGCCGAGCTGCGCCGCCCGAGCCGGCTGGATGTACGGGTCGTACGCGATCAGTCGGGTGCCGAACGCGGCGATGCGCTGCGCGAACAGCACCCCGATGCGGCCGAGCCCGACCACGCCGACAGTCTTGCCCTGTACCTCGACGCCGGTGTACTTGGACCGCTTCCACTCGCCCGCCTTGAGCGCCGCGCTGGCGCTGGCGGTGTTGCGGGCGACGGCGAGCAGCAGTGCGACGGCCTGCTCGGCGGCGGAGACGATGTTCGAGGTGGGCGCGTTGACGACCATCACACCCCGCGCGGTGGCTGCCGGCACCTCGACGTTGTCGAGCCCGACGCCCGCGCGGGCGACCACCTTGAGTCGCGGCGCGGCGGCGACCGCCTCGGCGTCGATCTGGGTCGCGCTGCGCACGATGACGGCGTCGGCCTCGGAGAGCGCCGAGAGCAGGGCCGGACGGTCGGTGCCGTCGACGTGACGGACGTCGAAGTCGTGAGCTAGCACCTCGATGGCGGCGGGGGCGAGTTCTTCGGCGATCAGTACGACAGGATTCATCGGTCCTCGTAGAGGTCGTGTTTGCGATCGGCGCGGGTGGCGGGGCGCCGCACTGCACCCCGTGCTGATCCGCGCCGTGGCCGTCAGGTGCCGGCTCAGCGCACCTACCCGCGATCGTAGGGGCCGCGCTGGCCGGCGTGTTCCGGTCTACGGGGTGAGTGCCCTCACACGCCCGGACACCAGTAGTTCACCGCCCCGAAACGCACCCCACCCCCGCCCCGCGCACTCCAGCCTGCGCGATCTTGCACTTTCTGTGGCGACGTAAGGGGTAGAGGCCCACAAATCGACATCCGAAAGTGCAAGATCGACGTGGGGCGAGGGGCGAGGGCGGGGCGGGGCGGGGTTGCCCCGGGACGCGCTGGGGAGAGCGCGGCCCGGGGCCCGAGGACGTGGGTGGGTCAGGCGGTTTCGGTGATCGGGCGGTCGACCCAGCTCATCATGCCGCGCAGCTTCCTACCGGTCTCCTCGATCGGGTGCGCTGCACCCTCGGCCTGCCACTTGGTGAAGTTGGGGCGGCCGGCCTCGTCCTCGGCGACCCACTCGCGGGCGAACTCGCCGGACTGGATCTCGCCGAGGATCTTGCGCATCTCCTCCTTGACCCGGGAGTCGATGATGCGCGAGCCCCGGGAGAGGTCGCCGTACTCGGCGGTGTCGGAGATGCTGTACCGCATCTTGGCGATGCCGCCCTCGTACATCAGGTCGACGATCAGCTTCAGCTCGTGCAGGCACTCGAAGTAGGCCACCTCCGGGGCGTAGCCGGCCTCGGTGAGCACCTCGAAACCGGTCTGCACCAGCGCCGAGGCGCCGCCGCAGAGCACCGCCTGCTCGCCGAAGAGGTCGGTCTCGGTCTCCTCGGTGAAGGTGGTCTTGATCGCGCCGGCCCGGGTGCCGCCGATCCCCTTGGCGTACGCGAGGGCGAGCGCGAACGCGGTGCCGGTGGCGTCCTGCTCGACGGCGACCAGACAGGGCACGCCCTTGCCGTCGACGTACTGGCGACGCACCAGGTGACCGGGGCCCTTGGGGGCGACCATGGCGACGTCCACCTCGGCCGGCGGCTTGATCAGGCCGTACCGGATGTTGAAACCGTGGCCGAAGAAGATGGCCTTGCCGGGGGCCAGGTGCGGCTCGATCGACTCGGCGTAGATCTTGCGCTGGGCGGTGTCCGGCGCAAGCACCATGATCACGTCCGCCTCGGCCGAGGCCTCTGCCGGCGTGACCACCCGCAGGCCCTGCTCCTCGGCCTTGGGACGGCTCTTCGAGCCCTCCGGCAGACCGATCACCACGTCGACGCCGGAGTCGCGCAGCGACAGCGCGTGGGCGTGGCCCTGGCTGCCGTAGCCGATCACCGCGACCTTCTTGGCCTGGATCAGGCCGAGGTCGGCATCGTCGTCGTAGTACACCTCAACGCTCATGAGAACTTCCCTTTCGTACGACGGCCTGAGTGCCCGTCGTGGTCTGTGCGGATGGGTCAGGCGGCCCGCAGCGCGGGACCGGCGGTGATCGAACGCGAACCGCGCCCGATGGCCACCAGCCCGGACTGGACCATTTCCTTGATGCCGAAGGACTCGAGGTCGCGCAGCAGCGCGTCGAGCTTGTCCGGCGTGCCGGTGGCCTCGATGGTCAGCGTGTCCGGTGCGACATCCACCACCCGGGCGCGGAACAGGTTGACGGTCTCCAGCACCTGGGACCGGGCGGCCCGGTCGGCGCGGACCTTGACCAGCAGCAACTCCCGGGCGACCGAGACCTGCGGGTCCAGCTCAACGATCTTGAGCACGTTGACCAGCTTGTTGAGCTGCTTCGTGACCTGTTCCAGAGGGGACGACTCCGCGTTGACCACGATCGTGATCCGGGAGACGTCCGGGTTCTCGGTCTCGCCGACGGCGAGGCTGTCGATGTTGAACCCGCGCCGGGAGAACAGGCCGGACACCCGGGCGAGCACGCCGGGCTTGTTCTCCACGAGCACGGACAGCGTGTGCATCGTCATGCCACGACCTCGCTTCGCTCGGTCGCGCCCTGACGACCCGCATCACTGAGCTTGATGATTCGTTCGCTTTGCTCACTCATGGTCAGATGTCATCCTCGTCGAAGACCGGGCGGACGCCACGGGCGAACATGATCTCGTCATTGCTGGTGCCGGCGGCCACCATCGGCCAGACCATGGCGTCCTTGCCGACCACGAAGTCGATCACGACCGGGGCGTCGTTGATCTCCATGGCGGCGGCGATGGTCTTGTCCACGTCCTCGGCGGTCTCGCAGCGCAACCCGACGCAGCCCAGCGCCTCGGCGAGCTTGACGAAGTCGGGGATGCGGTGCTTGTGCGTGCCCAGCTCTGTGTTGGAGTAGCGCTCGTTGTAGAAGAGCGTCTGCCACTGCCGGACCATGCCGAGGTTGCCGTTGTTGATGACGGCGATCTTGACCGGGATGCCCTCCAGCGCGCAGGTCGCCAACTCCTGGTTGGTCATCTGGAAGCAACCGTCACCGTCGATCGCCCACACCACGGCGTCCGGCTTGCCGACCTTCGCGCCCATGGCCGCCGGCACCGCGTAGCCCATGGTGCCGAGACCGCCGGAATTCAACCAGGTGTACGGCTTCTCGTAGGAGATGAACTGGGACGCCCACATCTGGTGCTGCCCCACCCCGGCCACGAAGATCGTGTCGGGACCGACGATCTCTCCCAACCGCTTGATCACGTACTGCGGGGAGAGCGTGCCGTCGGCCGGCTCGTCGTAGCCCAGCGGATAACGGTTGCGCAGGTCGTCGAGCTGGGTCCACCAGTCGGCCAGATCGGTGACGCGCCCCGCCGCGCGCTCGACGGTGACCGCCGCGATCAACTCGTCGATGACGTGCTTGGCGTCACCGACGATCGGCACGTCCGCGTGCCGGTTCTTGCCGATCTCGGCGGGGTCGATGTCGGCGTGCACCACCGCCGCGTCCGGAGCGAACGAGTCGAGCTTGCCGGTGACCCGGTCGTCGAACCGCGCGCCCAGCGCCACGATCAGATCGGCCTTCTGGAGGCCGTACACGGCGGCGACCGTGCCGTGCATGCCGGGCATGCCCAGGTGCTGCGGGTGCGAGTCGGGGAACGCGCCGAGCGCCATCAGGGTCGTGATGACCGGAATGCCGGTCAGGTCGGCGAGCCGACGCAGCCCCTCGGTGGCGCCGGCCTTGAGCACGCCGCCGCCCACGTAGAGCACCGGCCGCCGGGCGCTGGCCAGCAGGCGGGCCGCCTCGCGGATCTGCTTGCCGTGCGGGTGCAGGGTGGGCCGGTAGCCGGGCAGGTCCAGCGTGGGCGGCCAGGTGAAGGTGGTCGACGCCTGGAGCACGTCCTTGGGGATGTCGACGAGCACCGGGCCGGGCCGGCCGGTGCTGGCCAGGTGGAACGCCTCGGCCAGCACCTGCGGGATCTCCTCGGCGGTCTGCACGAGGAAGTTGTGCTTGGTGATCGGCAGCGTGATGCCCTGGATGTCCGCCTCCTGGAAGGCGTCGGTGCCGATCGACGGACGGGCCACCTGGCCGGTGATCGCCACCATCGCGACCGAGTCCATGTACGCGTCGGCGATCGGCGTCACCAGGTTGGTCGCGCCCGGGCCGGAGGTGGCGATGCAGACGCCGACCTTGCCGGTGGCCTGCGCGTAGCCGGTCGCCGCGTGACCGGCGCCCTGCTCGTGGCGGACCAGGATGTGCCGGACGGTGGAGTCGTAGAGCGGGTCGTACGCCGGCAGGATCGCGCCGCCCGGGATGCCGAAGACGACGTCGACGCCGAGCGCCTCGAGGGACCGCACCAGCGAGCCGGCGCCGGAGACCTGGGCCGGGGCGGTTGTCCGTACGGCCGGGACTGCCGGCGTGGCCGCGGCGCGGGCGGCGGGGTCGGCGGCGCCGGCCGGGTCGGCGGTCGCGCGGGCCCGCCGGGCGGTGTGGGCGAGGGTCTCGGGCGTTGGTCTCGTCATGGTGGTTCTGGCCTTCGGCTGGAGTGGCTGGGGCTTGTTCAGCGATGCGACGCGGGCGTGGGCCCGTCGCGACAGGTTCCGACGGCAATAAAAACGGCCCTCGTGCAGATGCACGGGGCCAGCGCACTCTCGACGGAGGAGAGTGCGCTCAGATAAGTACTCGCAGCGACCGGTACGACGACATGCGGCTAAGCCTGACGCATCTCACGCGATGAGTCAACTGATCCCACATGTTGGTTAACGGACGGCGGCGTTTCGGACGACGCCGCGCCGCCGCCAGGCGGCATGACCTGCCCCGACCCACTCGCTGGCCGGCGCTGGGCGGGCACCGCACCGGGCCGCGCGCCCGGCGAGGTGGCCGCCTCCAGCATCGCCTCCAGGTGCTCCGCGGGCACCCCCCAGCCGAACAGCGCTCCCTGACCGAACCGACAGCCCGCCGCGACCACCGCCGCCAGCTCCGTCGGCGTGGTGACGCCCTCGGCGATGACCTCCATGCCCAACTGGTGGCCCAGCCGCATGACGATGTCGACCATGGGCGCGAACGCCGGACCGTCCCGGCCCACCGGCCGGACCGGCTCGTGCTCGGCCACCAGGCTGTGATCGATCTTGAGAATGTCGATGGGGAGCCGGCGTAGCTGCCCCAGGGACGAGTACCCGGCGCCGAAGTCGTCCAACGCGATCCGTACGCCGGTCAGCCGCAGCGCGGTCAACCGCCGGATCAGCTCGTCCAGGTCGGTGGCGACCGCGTGCTCGGTGACCTCCAGCACCAGCCGCTGCGGCGGTACGTGGTGGGCGCGCAGGGCGTCGGCGACCTGGACCACGTACTCCGGGGCGTGCAGCTCACGCGGCGAGACGTTCACCGAGACCCAGACGTCGTGCCCGTCGGCCAGCCAACGGGAGAGCTGGTAGCAGGCCTGGTGCAGCACCCAGGCGCCGAGCGCGGAGATCATCCCGCCCTCCTCGGCGAGGGGGATGAACTCGTCCGGGCGGACGTTGCCCAGCTCGGGGTGGTGCCAGCGCAGCAACGCCTCGGCGCCGACGGGCCGTACGGACGGCAGCGACGCCACCGGTTGGAAGGCGAGCCGCAGCTCGTCGCGGTCGATCGCGCCCCGCAGCTCGTGCTCGACGGTGGTACGGCGGCGCAGCAACTGGTCGTACGCCGCGTCGTAGCGCTCGATCCGGTTCTTGCCGCGTTGCTTGGCGTAGCGCAGCGCCAGGTCGGCGTGGCGCAGCAGCAACTCCACGTCCGGCTCGGCGGCCCACCCGGCCACGCCGATGCTCACGGACAGGAAGACCGGGCCCTCCGGCTGGTCGTACGGGCGGTTCAGCACCCCGAGCAGCCGCTCGGCCACGCGGTCCGCCTCGGCGGGCCGGGCCGGCATGAGCACGGCGAACTCGTCGCCGCCGAGCCGGGCCGCCACATCGCCCGGACGCAGATTGCCACGCAGCCGGCGGCCGACCTCGGCCAGCACCGCGTCACCCACGTCGTGGCCCCGCATGTCGTTGACGTTCTTGAAGCCGTCCAGGTCCAGACCGAGCAGGACGCACGGCGTGCCCGCCGCCGCGCTGTCGTGCAACGCCCGCAGCAGCCCGCGCCGGTTGGCCAACGACGTCAACGGGTCGGTGTGCGCCAGTTCACGGAAGTGCGCCTCCCGCTCGACCAGGCGGCCCGCGTAGTCCCGGACGTCCTTGAGGGTGAGGTACTGCCGGGCCACCAGGGCGAAGCCCTCCACGCTGCCGGCGAGAATGCCCGGCGCGGTGAAGCGGCCGTCCTGGAGCAGGTGGTACATCGCCGAGGCCGCCATCGCCAGCATCGGGGCGAGGGCGTACTCACCGTCCCGACCGATGAGATCCAGCGCGACCTCGCCCGGCTGGTCGGCCCGGCGCACCTCGAGCGCGACGGTCAGCAGTCCGGCCGACAGCAGCGCCGCGCCGGTGAGCGCCATGGTCGGCCCGGACTGACAGAGCCCCGCGCTGAGGCCCAACCCGCCGCAGCTCACCGCGGTGATTCCGGTCGCGAGCACGGCCAGCCGGCGACGCGGGGCGGCGGCCCGGAAGACGACGATCACGGCGAGGCCGGCGCCGAGCGCCGCGCTCACCGTCGTCACCAGGATCGCCGGGCAGGCCATCGGGGTGGCGGCGCCGAGCAGGCGGGTCGGCTCGGAGAAGAGCACCCAGCCGACGAACCACAGCGCCGCCGCCACGGTGACGCCGTCCAGAGCGAGCCGGGCGGTCCCCGCGGCGGTGGCGGCGACCCCCGGCAGCCGGAGCAGACCGGCCGCGAAGGCCAGCCCGGCCAGCGCCGTACCGATCGCCGCCGCGGTGGCCCATCCGGTCCGCTGCCCCTGCTCGTGAGCCCAGTGGTCGCTCGCCGACAGCACCGCCGCCACCCCGGCCAGCAGGCTGACCAGGGACACCCCGGCGGCTGCCGCGAGCAGCAGGTGCGCCGGACGACGCGGCCCGGTCCGCTGCCGGGCGACCACGGTCAGCAGCGCGGTGGCCACGGTCGCGACCAGCCCGCTCAGCGCCGCGACGGCGACCATGCCCGGGGGGAGATGCACGACAACAAGAGTGCCGGATGAGCGCACATCGCGGGAGACCGCATGTGCATCTGTTGGGACACGGCCCCTCTACCGCAGGCTGCTTCGCGGCGGCGGTGTCATGCTGGTACGCATGCCTGAGCTGCGATCGAGGACGTCCACACACGGTCGGACGATGGCCGGCGCCCGGGCCCTCTGGCGGGCCACCGGGATGACCGATGACGATTTCGGCAAGCCGATCGTCGCCATCGCCAACAGTTTCACCCAGTTCGTGCCGGGTCACGTACACCTGAAGGACATGGGCGGCCTGGTCGCGGACGCGGTGGCCGAGGCCGGCGGCGTCGGTCGGGAGTTCAACACGATCGCGGTCGACGACGGCATCGCGATGGGGCACGGCGGCATGCTCTACTCCCTGCCGAGCCGGGAGCTGATCGCCGACGCGGTGGAGTACATGGTCAACGCGCACTGCGCGGACGCCCTGGTCTGCATCTCGAACTGCGACAAGATCACCCCGGGGATGCTGCTGGCCGCGCTGCGCCTCAACATCCCGACCGTCTTCGTCTCCGGCGGCCCGATGGAGGCCGGCAAGACGGCGGCGATCGAGGGCATCGTGCACAGCAAGATCGACCTGATCGACGCCATGATCGCCTCGTCGAACGAGGCGGTCACCGACGACCAGCTCGGCGAGATCGAGCGCTCCGCCTGCCCCACCTGCGGCTCCTGCTCCGGCATGTTCACCGCCAACTCGATGAACTGCCTCACCGAGGCCATCGGGCTCGCGCTCCCCGGCAACGGCTCCACGCTGGCGACCCACGCCGCGCGCCGGTCGCTGTTCGTCGAGGCCGGCCGGACCGTCGTCGACATCGCCAAGCGGTGGTACGACGGCGACGACGACTCGGTGCTCCCCCGCACCGTCGCGTCCAAGGCCGCCTTCGAGAACGCGGTCGCCCTCGACGTCGCCATGGGCGGCTCCACCAACACGGTGCTGCACCTGCTCGCCGCCGCCCGCGAGGCGGAACTGGACTTCGGCGTCGCCGACATCGACGCCATCTCCCGGCGGGTGCCCTGTCTGGCCAAGGTCGCCCCGAACTCCCCCAAGTACCACATGGAGGACGTGCACCGCGCCGGCGGCATCCCCGCGATCCTCGGTGAACTGGACCGGGCCGGGCAACTCAACCGGGACGTGCACGCCGTGCACTCCCCCTCCCTGGCCCAGTGGCTGACCGACTGGGATGTGCGCGGCGGCTCGCCGAGGCCCGAGGCGGTCGAGCTGTTCCACGCCGCGCCGGGCGGGGTGCGTACCGTCGAGCCCTTCTCCACCACCAACCGCTGGTCGACGCTGGACACCGACGCCGCCGAGGGCTGCATCCGCGACCGCGAGCACGCGTACTCCGCCGACGGCGGCCTGGCCATCCTGCACGGCAACCTGGCCCCGGACGGTTGCGTCGTGAAGACCGCCGGAGTGCCGGACGACTGCCTGACGTTCCGCGGCCCGGCGAAGGTGTACGAGTCGCAGGACGACGCCGTCACCGCGATCCTGGCCAAGGAGGTCGTCGCCGGGGACGTCGTGGTGATCCGCTACGAGGGCCCCAGGGGCGGCCCCGGCATGCAGGAGATGCTCTACCCCACCTCGTTCCTCAAGGGTCGCGGGCTGGGCCGGTCCTGCGCGCTGCTCACCGACGGTCGCTTCTCCGGCGGCACGTCCGGCCTCTCCATCGGGCACGCCTCCCCCGAGGCCGCCTCCGGCGGTCTGATCGCCCTGGTCCGCGAAGGCGACGAGATCGTCATCGACATCCCGGCCCGGTCGATCGAGCTGAACGTGCCCGCCGACGAGTTGGAGGCACGTCGGGTGGCGGAGGAGAAGCGCGACAAGCCGTACACCCCGGCCGACCGGCAGCGACCGTTGTCGGCGGCGCTGCGCGCGTACGCCTCAATGGCCACCTCGGCCAGCGACGGCGCCTACCGCCGCGTCCCCGAGTAGGCCGGTCTCGATCGGCGCGACGTCGCCGATGGCGCGGTATCCGCTCGACGGGATGCCACGACATCGGCGATCTCGTGTCGATCAGAGCCACGGGTACGCCGCACGCCCCACCACAGCCCCGCGTAGCTCGGGCCGGCACCCCGGCGCTCCGGCGCTCCGGCGCTCCGGCGCCAAGATCTGAGCAACTTCCCTGTTGTTGCTGCTTACGGCGCACGGAAGGCAGCAACAACAGGGAAGTTGCGCGAATCTTGGGGTGGGCGTTCGCCACCTGAGGAAGGTGCGGCCGCAAGATCGCGCAACAACCTGGATGTAGTGGCCTCGCGTTCGTCTCGAAGCACCTACATCCAGTTTCGAGCGCGATCATGCTTGCGCCCGCATGGCGGCCCCGAGCTGATCGTCATAGGACAGGCCGCAGGCCCGGCGGTCGCGGCCTGGTCGTGAGGCATCACGCCCATTTTCGGACCGGTTGTCGGCGCGAGTCCACGCGGTGGGCCCACCGACCAGACGCTCGGCAGGCGCGAGCCCGGGCGCGGGCAGGTCAGGTCGCGTCCTGCGCCCTTCTGCGTTCTTCGCGCAGCTGTTCGAGCATGGCGGTGTCGGATGCCAGGTCCGGGTGATCGACCTGGCGATCGAGATCGACGACGATTTCCAGCTCACGGATCGCCTCGTCGAGATCGCCCGCCACCCGGTGGAGCATCCCGATGTTGTAGCGGATGACCGCTTCGGCGGAGCGGTCACCCACCTCCCGTTGGACGGGTAGGGCCTGCGTGTAGTAGGCCATCGACCGCTCCGCATCCCGGAGGGTGGCGTACGTCAGGCCGATGTGATTCAGCGTGAGAGCCTCGCCCGCGCGATCACCCACCTCCCGGTAGATGTGCAGAGCCTGCCCAAAGTAGACCAGGGCCTGCTCCGGATCGCCGAGCAGCTTCTCGGCGGCACCTACCCTGCTCAGGGTGACCGCCTCGCCCGCGCGATCACCCACCTCGCGCTGGATGGGAAGCGCTTGCCCGTAATAGGCCAACGCCTGCTCACCGTCGCCGAGCCTCTCGTACACGGCACCGATGTTGCTCAGGGTGGTCGCCTCGCCCGCACGGTCACCCACCTCCCGGTGGATGGGAAGCGCCTGCCCGTAATAGGCCAACGCCCGCTCCCCGTCGCCGAGCCTCTCGTACACGGCACCGATATTGCTCAGGGTGATCGCCTCGCCGGCGCGGTTGCCCACCTCGCGGCGGATGGGAAGAGCCTGATCGAAGTAGGCCAGCGCCTGCTCACCATCTTGCAGCCTGTCGTACTCGACGCCGATGTTGTTCAGGGCGGTCGCCTCGCCGGCGCGATCACCCACCTCACGGTGCAGAGGAAGAGCCTGATTGAAGTAGTCCAGCGCCCGCTCGCTGTACCCGAACCGGCCGTACACCACGCCGATGCTGTTCAGCGTGGCCGCTTCGTTGCCGGGGTGGGCGGCTTCGCGATACAGGTGCAAAGCCTTCTCGTAGCTGGCCAGGGCCTGCCGAGCCTGCCCCGTCGAGGACTGCGCGCGCCCCAGGTCGTAGAACGCGCCGGCGTCGGGACCGAGAGTCAGCGTCGCGCGCGAAAGGGCGGCCACATCCGCGAACCGCGACCGGGGCAGCCACACCCTCGACACCAGGTCTCCGACGTGCTGGGCGATGCCCGACTCCCGGCCCGCCACCGCCAACCGGTGCACCTCCACCCACCGGGCCTGGGTGTTCACGACGTGGACCCGGGCGCCGCGTCGACGACCCAGATGCCGTAGAGGCTGCGGGCGGCCGCGGCGCAGGCCTGCGTGTGTTCGTCGTCGCTGAGTAGCGGACGGATCAGCGGGCGCAGGACGTTGGAGACGAAGTACCGGGGTTGGCCGCTCTCCGGGTCGGTGCCTTCTTCGAGCAGGCCGAGTTGGACGGCACGCTCGATGTGCCGGCCGGCGTCGGGGTGATCGTGGACGGCCCGGACGGTCTCGGCGGGTACGGGCAGTTCGATGACGTTGACCTTGGCGAGCATCCGTTGCAGTTCCGGGTCCTGCGAGCCGAGCAGGTTCTTGGCGAGGATGGTTTCGCGGCGGAACTTGTCGGTCTCCCGTTCGATGGCGCCGATGAGACCGTCGACGTCGAGGGTGCCGTCGCCGACGATCAGGTCGAGCCAGTCGAGCAGGCGGGGGTTGCCGGCCGCGGCTTGGACGGCGCGCTCGCGGATGTCCGGGTCGACGGAGGATCGCGGACGCAGGTTCGGCAGGTTGGCGAGCTTCTTGGCCTGCTCGGTCGGGTTGAGGGTTTCGAGCGACTCGACCACGACGGTTCCGGCCGGGGTGGGGAAGCGGTAGCGGCTGGTGATCACCACTCGACTGGGGCTGCCCGTCTCGCGAATGGCCTTGAGCAGGGCCGGGAGGATCTCCGCCATCTCCGCGGAGAGCACATGCCCGCCGTCGCGTTCGTCGAGGTTGCCGTCCTCGAAGTCGTCGAAGACGAACAGGCAGGCGGTCTGCCCGAGTGACCCGTCGACGTCGAGCAGGTGCCGGAGGCGTACGACGAGGGGCGCCTCGTCGTTGGCCAGCAGCCGGTCCGCCTCGACCTGTTGTTCCAGGGTGGGGAAGGACACCTTGGTGGCGAGGTCGCGGAAGCTGGTCAGGTCGACGCGGCCGTACCAGACGGCGCGCTGGTGGTTGGGCATCCGTTCCAGCAGCCGGGAGGCGAGGCTGCTCTTACCGAGGCCGCCCATCCCCTGCAGGACAAGGGCCTGGGCCGCGTCGGCGCTGCCCGCAGGCCTTCTGAGCGTACGCAGACAGCGCTGGATGACGCGCCGTCGTCCGACGAAGGCGGCGCGGGGGGCAACCCGGGACAGATGGGTCTGCGGGTCCAGGAAGTCCTGGTCGGCGGGGCGGACGCGGGTCCGCGCACGTCCCCTGGTGAGCAGAGGCGTGACCATGGGGGCGAGCGGCGATGAGTCGGCGTAGACGCGCAGCAGGTGCCAGTTGCCGTGCTGGCGTGCGTACAGGTGCTGCCGAGCCTCGACGATGGCCCGGTCGAGGGACACCCCGTCGGCCAGGGACCGGTAGAGCTCGGCGGCGAACTCGGTGGCGGCGAGGTCGCTCACCGGCAGCGCCCATCCCAGGACGGCGGGTGCGCCGGCGTTGACCAGGCTCTCGCTCATGGAGGGGAACGCGCCGGCATGGGGAGCGTTGCCGGTGAGGCAGCCGGAGACGAAGATCAGGCGCGGCCAGTGCCCGGCCATCGCCTGGACGATCTGGTCGGCGGTGGCGTCGACGCGTCCGCCGAACTCGTCCTCCATCAGGAAGACGGGTTGGTCGTCCGCGTCGATCGTGGCGTGGCCACTCAGGTGCAGGACGTCGAAGTATCCCGGGCCGTAGTCGCGGCTGAGCAGGCGCAACCCGTTCAGGGTGCCACTCTCCTCGACGACCAGTTCGGCGCCGGTGCGGGCGGTGGCCTCCAGGATGGCGGCCTCCTCGGCCTCGTACCTGAGCTCGGGTTCGACGCCCTCGGGAGAGGTGGCCATGAACAGCACCCGCAGCGGCCGGTTTCCCGGAGCGACCGGCCCTCTGCGGGCGGTGTCGTCGCCCGCGGCCCGTACCGGCAGCAGCGGCGCCGCGCCGGAGACGGCGAGGTGTGCGCCGTCCGCGGCGAGCAGTTCCCAGGGCAGGTGCCGTAGCCGCCCCGCGCCGGTGATCCGGAGTGTGGCGCCGGGCGGCTGATGCAGGATCGGGGTCAGCCACCGCTCGTCGCCGTCGAGGAAGGCGGCCAGCCGTGTCCCGAGGTCGCGTAGGTGCGGGGAGCCGAAGACCTGTTGAACCACGGAGTGCGGGCTGTAGTGGCGCTCCACCCGTTCGATGAGCTGGTCGATGGCGGTCTGGTCCAGGGCACGGGTCTTCGGCCGTCCCCCGCCTGGCGACAGGCGCAGCTCGGAGTGGTCCGAGGTCCGTTCGAAGATCTCCAGCTCGTACGTGTTCAGGTCACCCGCCACAGTGGTCTCCTCCCCCAGCCACAGTGCTCACCGCTCACCCCCGCCGGCATCGAGCATCTGGGCGAGGATCGCTCGCATCTGATCCAGCTCCGGATGGTTCGTCTGCTCGGCCAGGCGCACCGCGCGACGCTGGTACTCGACGGCCTGGTCCATCTGCGTCATGGTGAAGAGCAGGACCGCCATGTTGGCGCTGGCCGCCGCCTCGGACCTGCGATCGCCGACGGCACGCAGGGCCTCGAGCGCCCTGTCGAACGCGTCCTTCGCGCCGACGAGGTCACCCTGGTGGAATCGGACCGTCGCGGAGTTGCTGAGGGTGATCGCTTCACCCACGCGGTCGCCGACCTCCCGCTGGATGGCCAGGGCCCGCGCGTAGTGCGCCAGCGCCTGCTCCGGCTCGCCGAGGCGGTCGTACACCATGCCGATGTTGCTGACGGTGGTCGCCTCGCCGTTGGGGTCACCAACCTCGCGTGCGATCGGCAGCGCCTGCTCGTAATAGGTCAGGGCCCGCTGCACGTCCCCGAGCCGCTCGTACGCCATGCCGATGTTGTTGAGGGTGGCCGCCTCACCGCCCCGGTCACCGACCTCACGTCGAATGGGAAGGGCCTGCGCGTAGTGCGCCAGCGCCTGTTCCTGGTCCCCGAAGCGGCCGTACATGCGACCGATGTTGTTGAGGGTGATCGCCTCGCCGGCGCGATCACCGATCTCCCGTTGGATGGGGAGACTCTGTGCATAGTGGGCCAGCGCCTGCTCCCGATCTCCCCAGTTGGCGTACGTGATGCCGATGTTGCTCAGGGTGGCTGCCTCGCCCTCTCGGTCGCCGACCTCGCGTGCGATGGGGAGCGCCTGCTGGTAGTAGGTCAGCGCCCGATCCCAGTCCCCGAGCCGGCGGTACGCAGCGCCGATGTTGTTGAGCGCTGTCGCCTCGCCCACGCGGTCGCCGACCTCGCGGGTGATGGACAGCGCCTGCCCGAAGTACGTCAACGCCCGCTCCCGATCCCCGAGTCGGTCGTAGGCGGCGCCGATGTCGTTGAGCGTCGCCCCCTCGTTGCCGCGGTCGCCCTCCTCGCGGTACAGGTGCAGGGCCTGCTGGTAATTGCCCAGGGCCTGCCGGGGCTGACCGGTCGCCGACTGCGCACGCGCCAGGTCGAAGAGGGCTCCCGGGTACGGACCGAGGGTCAACGTCGCGTTGGCCACCGCCGCGACGTCCGCGAACCGCGACCGGGGCAGCCACACCGCCGATACCAGATCCCCAAGCTGTCGGGCGATGGCCGGCTCCCGGCCCGCCACCGCAAGGCGATGCACCTCCACCCAACGGGCGACCGTGGTAGCCGCCCCTTGGCGCACCGCCGGGCTTGGTCCTTCCGTCAACCCAGCACCTCCCCGGGCCGATCCGCCCTGGACGGTCACCATTCTTGGCCCCGGACGCCAACCTCGCTGCCGCCGGGAGAGTCCGGGATCCGACACCACGCGGAAAGGGTCGGAACCTCGCCATTCTCGCGATCTTGCACTTTCTGTGCCGACACAACGGGTATTTCACCCGTATCGACGACAGAAACTGCAAGATCGGCGGGAACGTGAGGCGGGGAGTCAGGTCAGGTCGTTGACGGCGCGCATCACCGGTCGGGTGGTCAGGGCCGCCGGGTCCAGCGGGGCGCCGGACCGCACGGTGAACGTGGTCGACTCGCCGGGCAGCAGCGTGACCAGCGCGTCGTCCACAGTGGCCCCCGGGTCCAGCCGGTCCGGGAAGAGGGTCAGGTCGCGCAGCACCGTGCGCGCCGTCACCCGGACCCGCTGGCCACCGTCGACCGGCTCGACCGTCGCGTCCCAGGCGGCCGTCGGCCACGGCACGTCCCGGTCCTCGGCGAAGAACCACAGCGCCCGTTCCGCCGTGTCGCCGGCCTCCGCGACCAGCAGCTCACGACGGCTCTCGTCCGGCCGCGCCAGCTCCGCCGGCAGCGCCAGCGTCACCGAGGAGTACGGCGGGGCGTCGAGGTCGACCGAGGTCTTCGCCCTCGGCTCCCCGGTGAGGGTGACCCGCGTAACCGTGACCGGCACGGTCCACGGCTCGCCGGTCTCGTTCACCGCGACGAGGGCCAGCCCAGCACCGGCGGGACCGCCACCGCCGGCGGGTCCACCGCCGTCGCGGGGTTGCACGGTCAACAGACGGTCGGCGTACGCGTGGCGCAGCGCGTACCACAGGGGTTTGCGGCGGCCGTCGCCGTCGACGGCCGACCAGGACGTCACCGGCCAGCAGTCGTTGAGCTGCCAGACGATCGTGCCGGCGCAGACGCTGCGATGGGAGCGGAAGTGCTCCACCCCGAGCTGGATGGCCCGCGCCTGGTTGAGCTGCGTGAGGTAGTGCCAGTCGTCGAAGTCGGCCGGAGGGGGCAGGTGGGCGTCGAGGCCGCGCTGGAGTTTGGCGTCCCCGCCGACGGCCTTCTGGTGGTGGGCCATGCCCGGCGAGTCGGGGGCCAGGGGTTCGTCGCTGAGCGCCCGCCGCAGGGTGGCGTACGTGGGCGGGCCCTGGTAGCCGAACTCGGCCACGAAGCGCGGCACGTACTCGCGGTACTTCGTGTAGTCGTCGGTGTTCCACACGTCCCAGATGTGGGTGGTGCCGTGCGCCGGGTCGTTGGGGTGGATCGCCTCGGTGCCCGACCAAGGGCTGCCCGGCCAGTACGGACGGGTCGGGTCCAGCTCGCCGACGACGCGGGGCAGCACGTCGAGGTAGTAGCCGCGCCCCCAGGTGCGCCCGGCCAGCGGTTCCTGCCAGTCCCAGTCGTGCCAGCCCCAGATGTTCTCGTTGTTGCCGGTCCAGAGGACCAGCGACGGGTGTGGCGTCAGGCGGGTGACCTGCTCGGCGGCCTCGGCGGCCACCTCGGTGGCGAACGGCTCCTCCTCGGGGTACGCGGCGCAGGCGAAGAGGAAGTCCTGTTGGACGAGCAGGCCGCGCTCGTCGGCGAGGTCGTAGAAGTCCTCCGACTCGTACCGGCCGCCGCCCCAGACGCGCAGCAGGTTGACGTTGGCGTCGGCGGCCTGGGCGAACCGCTCGGCGAGCCGCTCGCGGGTGATCCGGGTGGGGAACGCGTCGTCGGGGATCCAGTTGACGCCCCGGACGAAGACCGGCACGTCGTTGACCGAGAGCGCGAACGGGGTGCCGTGCTCGTCGGGGGTGGTGTCCAGCCGGACGGTGCGGAAGCCGATCCGCCGCGACCAGGCGTCCAGTGTCTCGCCATCCGGCGCGTGCAGGGTCACGTCCAGCAGGTGGCGGGCCTGCTCGCCGTACCCCCGGGGCCACCAGAGCGCGGGCTCGCGGACGGCGAGGGTCAGCACGGCCGTGCGCTGCCCGGCCTCGACGACCGCCTCGGCGCGGACACCGCCGACGGCGGCCCGGACGGTCAGTGGGACGTCCGAGGCCCGCTCGACCTCGACGTGCACCTCGACCCGGCCGTCGCGGCCGTCGAGGGTGACCAGCGGGCGGACGGTGGCCAGCCGGGCGGTGGACCAGGCGTGCAGGCCGATGTCCTGCCAGATGCCGGCGGTGACCAGCGTCGGCCCCCAGTCCCAGCCGAAGTTGCAGGCCATCTTGCGGACGAACTGGAAGGGCTCCGGGTACGCGTTGGGCCGGTCGCCGAGTCGGTCCCGTTGCGCCTCGGCGTAGCGGTACACGGAGTCGAACGCGACGGTCAGCTCGTTGTCGCCGTCGCGCAGCAGCGCGCGGACGTCGAACCGGTAGCTCCGATGCATGTTCTCGGTACGGCCGACCTCGACGCCGTTGACGCTGACGGTGGCAACGGTGTCCAGGCCGCCGCAGACCAGGTCGACGCGGTCATGGTCGCCCGCCGGCGGTTGGAAGGTCGTCCGGTAGCGCCAGTCGGCGCGGCCGATCCAGGCGAGGGACAGCTCGTTGTCGTCGAGGTACGGGTCGGGGATCAGCCCGGCGTCGAGCAGGTCGGTGTGGACACACCCGGGCACGGTCGCCGGCACGGGCCGGTCGGCGATCTCCGGGGGTACGTCCACCCCGGATGCCGCCCGCAGCGTCCAGCCGTCGTGCAGGGCCTGTCGGCTCACGATTCACCGCACCTTCGTGATCGAGACGTTAGCTGAACCGGATAAGCTCAGCCACCGTACGATCCGACCTCCGGGCTGTCAAAACCCCTGAACCGCTAAGGAGCACGCCGGTGAAGCGGCCGACCATCGCGGACGTCGCCCGACGCGCGGGGGTGTCCAAGGGCGCCGTGTCGTACGCGTTGAACGGGCAACCCGGCGTCTCCGAGGCCACCCGGCAGCGCATCCTCGCCATCGCCACCGAGATCGGCTTCAGCCCCAGCAGCGCCGCGCGGGCACTGTCCGCCGCCACCGCCCGGGCCGTCGGCCTGGCCCTGTGCCGGCCGGCGCGCACGCTCGGCGTCGAACCGTTCTTCATGGCGCTGATCAGTGGCGTGGAGGCCGAACTCTCGGCCCGCTCGTACGCGCTGACGTTGCAGGTGGTGGCCGACCACGACGCCGAGATCGCCGTCTACCGGCGGTGGTGGGGCGAGCGCCGGGTGGACGGGGTCCTCGTCTGCGACCTGCGCACCGACGACGAGCGCATCCCCGCGCTGGAAGAGTTGCGCCTACCGGCCGTGGTCATCGGCGGGCCGGACGGCACCGGGGAGCTGGCCAGCCTCTGGTCGGACGACGCGGCGGCGCTGACCGAGGCGGTGGAGTACCTGGTCGCGCTCGGGCACCGCCGGATCGCCCGGGTCGGTGGCCTGCCCGACCTGCGGCACACCGAGATCCGTACCGACGCCTTCGCGGCGGTGTGCCGACGACTCGGGCTGACCGAGACCGTCACCGTCTTCTCCGACTACACCGGCGAGGAGGGCGGGCGGGCCACCCGACGACTGCTCAGCGCGACCGCGCGCCCCACCGCGGTCGTCTACGACAACGACGTGATGGCCATCGCGGGGCTCTCGGTGGCCCAGGAGATGGGCCTGAGCGTGCCGGCCGACCTGTCCATCGTGGCCTGGGACGACTCGCCGCTGTGCCGGCTGGTGCACCCACCGTTGACGGCGCTGGGCCGCGACATCTCCGCGTACGGCGCGCACGCGGCCCGGCACCTGCTCGGCGTCATCGCGGGCGAGCCGGCGAGCCGGTTGCGGGACGAGACGCCGCAGTTGACGGCGCGCGGCAGCACCGCACCGCCGCAGCGGAGGTGAACCGGTTCATCACCGGTACGCCGAGGGAAACTCCTCGAAGTACGCCTCGACGCGCTCGGCGGTCGCCGGGCGGGACAGCGCGAAGCCCTGCCCGTAACGGCAGCCGGCCCGGTGGGCCCCCTCGACCTGGGTGGGCGACTCCAACCCCTCGGCAACGATCTCCACGCCCAACCGCTCACCGACGTTGACCACCACGTCGATCAGCGGCGGCTGCCCGGTCGGCTCCGCCCCGACCAGGTCAGGCCCCACCTTCAGCAGGTCGATCGGCAGCCGGCGCAGGTGGGCCAGGGAGGCGTGTTCGGGCCGGAAGTCGTCGAGCGCGGTGCGTACGCCCAGCGACCGCAGACCCGCCAGCCGCGCGACCACCGTCGACAGGTCGGCGGCGATCCTCGGCTCGGCCACCTCGACCACCAGGCGCTCAGGCGGCACCCCGTACGCGGCCATGATCGCTGCGGTGCGCTGCACGAAGTCGGGCGTGGCAAGCTCGCGGGTGGTCACGTTGACGGCCATCCACAGCTCCCGGGAGCCCGCCGACCAGGCGGCCAACTGCCGGCAGGCCCGGTCCAGCACCCACCACTCCAACTCGCCGACCAGATCCAGATCCTCGGCGACCGGCAGCAGCTCGGCCGGGAGCACCGTGCCGAGCACCGGGCTACGCCACCGCAGCAGCGCCTCGGCGCCCACCGGCTGCCGGTCGGTCAGGTCGAGCACCGGTTGGTAGACCAGGTCCAGCTCGCCCCGAGCGACCGCGCCCGGCAGCTCGCGTTCCAGGTCGAGCCGACGGACCAGCTGCTCCTCCAGGAACGCGTCGTACCACTCGACCCGGTCCCGGCCCAGCTGCACCGCCCGCCGCCGGGCCAGCTCGGCCTGACGGAGCACGTCGGCCGGCCCGGACCCACCCACCTCGGCCAGCCCGATGCTCGCCTGCACGCGCAGCACCGAACCGGCCAACCGGTACGGCGAGGTGAGCGTGGCCAGCAGCCGGGTGCCCAGCGCGTACGCCAACACAGGCCCCGCGCCGGTGACCACCGCGAAACCGGCGCCGGCGCAGGCGGTCACCAGGTCGCCGGGCCCGACGACCGCCCGCGCCCGCAGGGCGGCCTCGGCAAGTGCGTCCTCGCGGGCCACCGGGCCCAGCCCCTCGATGCCGTGCAGCTCCACCAGCAGCAGCGCACCGGCCGGCGCGGACACGTCACCGATCGCGGCGAGGGCGGCGAGCAGGGCCGCCCGGTCCCCCGGCCCGTCGCCGGCCGGGCCGAGACCATGGCGCGACCAGGAGACACCCGTGTCGGGCCAGGTGGCGTCGGCGTCGGCCGCCGGAGTCCACGAATCAGGTGTCGTGGCCTGCCACGGCGGTTGCGGCTCCGGGTGGCGGACCGGGTGGGCGGCGACCCGGCGGTGCGCGGCGGGCCGCTCGGGTACGCCCGCGTCACCGCCGCGCAGCAGCTCCCGCAGGACCAGAGGCGGCACCGCCGCCAGGGCGAGCAGCAGACTCACTCGGTCCGGAGTGCGACCGGAGCCGAGGTGCAGGCCCGCCGCGAGCAGCAGCACCGACGCCGGGAGCACCGCCCGCGGCCAGGTCGTGGTGGGTGAAGCGGCCGGCGGCGTCGAGCTGGCCGACGTCACCGCCGTTGTCGCGCCCAGGGCGGTCAGCAGCATGCCGAGCACCAGCGGCGGCACCGCGAGAAGCGACGCGCGCCCCGAGGACACCGGCGGCAGGATCGTCAACAGCGCCAGGCCGATCAGGGTGAGCAGGAGGCCTCCCCGGCAGATCGCGTGGCCCGAGCGCCGTCCGACACCCGTGAACGCGCTGAGCGCGGCGATGCCCAACCCCGCCAGCACCAGCGCCGCGAGCAGCCGGGCCGGCGCGGGGAGAGTGCCGACGGGCAGGAGCAACCACCCGGCGAGGGTCAGACCGACCGTCGGGCCGGTCGCCTCGACCAACGCCCGCAGTCGGGTCGGCGCGGGCGTCCGTGCCGGGAGCCGACGTACCCCGCTCACGGACAGGGCCGCGACGGTGAGCGACCCGAGCAGCGCGACCGCGCGCTGCCGGGCGTCGACAAGCGGCAGCGCCGCCGCGACCCAGCCGGCCGCCACCACCGCCGCGTCGAGCAGGACCGCCCCCACCCGCCCCGACGGGCCGGTCGACGGCGGTGCGGTGGACCGCTGGGCGGCGAGCCGGGAGAGTCGTACGCCGGCCAGGGTGGCGCCCGCGCCACCGGCCAACGCGATCACCACCGGGGTCGGGACCACCCCGGCCACGCCGGCGAGGACGAGCAGCGCCACGGCCGTGGACACGGCGGCCTCCGGGGCCGCCCGGCGGGGGGCGAGGAAACGGAACGGGTACGCGAGGAGCACGGCGGTCGCCTTCGTGAGGGGGCACGGGGCGGTGCGGCGGCGCGGGTGGAGCGGTGTGTGTTGCGGTGGTGTCGCGGTGGCGCAGGGCGGCGGATGTTGCGAGTCCGCTGCCCAACACTGGGAAACGACCGGCGACCGGATTGGTTACGCGTCGGCCATCGGCACGAAGCAGTGACTCGTGTCACTGTACGGCGTGCGGGCCCCGGTGACACCGCCCGCCGCGACCCCCGCCGACCAGGGGTGGGATCATCGCGGAGTGAGTACGCCCGACACGGTCCGCTTCCGTTTCAACCAAGCCATCCTGGTCGCCGCGGTCATCGCCTTCATCGGCGCGCTGCCGCTGGCGAACGCCCGGGCGTACCTGCTGCCGGTGCTGCTCGTGCCGCTCGGCGTCGGGGTGTGGGCCTGGCGGGCCGGCACCGACGCCGATCCCCGCGAGCTGCGCCTTCGGGCGCTGTTCGGGCAGCGCCGGATCGGTTGGGACCGCGTGGTCGAGTTCGTCACCGACGCACGGGGGCGGGCCGTCGCCCGACTTGACGACGGCCAGCAGGTCCTCCTACCGGCGGTACGCGGCACGGACCTGCCCCGCCTGGTCTCGGCCACCGGCCAGACCCTGCCGGACGACTCCGCCGAAACGCCCGGCGCCTGAGCCCGTGCGGTTCGACCACCGGCCCCGGCTCAGTAGCCGTCGACCACCGTGTTGGTGAGCGGCTCACCGGCGGCGAACCGCCGCACCTGCTCACCGACCAGCCGGTACGCACGCGGCAGCAGACCCCGCACCGACCCCGCAACGTGCGGCGTGAGCAGCACGTTCGGCATCGTCCACAGGGGAGACTCGGCGGGCAACGGCTCCGGGTCGGTGACGTCCAGCGCGGCCGAGATCCGGCCGGTGGCCAGTTCGGTGACGAGCGCGTCGGTACGGGCCACCGGACCTCGGGCCGCGTTGACCAACAGCGCCCCGTCGGGCATCGCGGCCAGGAAGTCCTTGTCGACCAGACCGCGGGTCTCGTCGGTGAGCGGCACCAGCACCACCACCACGTCGGCGGCGGGCAGCAGTCGCGGCAGCTCCGCGACGGCGTGCACCGACTGCTCCGGCCGGGCACTGCGGGCGACCAGGGTGAAGCTCACCCCGAACGGCGCGAGCCGATCGCGCACCGCCGCGCCGATCGAGCCGGCACCGACGATCAACACCCGCTTGCCGCTCAGCTCGTCGGTCGGCACGTTGCCGTCGTACGCCCATTGCCGCTGCGCCTGCGCGCGGGCGAAGGCGGGAAACGCCCGGAGCTGAGCCAGGATCGCGGTGACCACCCACTCGGCGGTGGACGGATCGTGCACCCCCCGGGCGTCGCAGAGCGTGACACCCTCGGGCATCCGGTTGACCCAGGCGTCCGCCCCGGCGGAGAGCAGTTGCACCACCTCCAGGTCGGGCAGCTCATCCAGCAGAGCGGTGGCGTCCGAACCGCTCAGGAACGGCGGCACCCAGAAGCGGACGTCGGCCACGGTCGACGGCAGGCGGTCGGCGCGTTCGGCGACCTCCACCGTCACGCCCGGAGGCAGCTCGCCGACGAGGTCCAGGCCGGCCTGGTGCGGAATCCATACCTTCACGTCCGCCGACGATAGCCGTCGCCACGAGGGCCGGCGCGCGCACGGCGGGAACCCGCGCCCCGGGCGAGACACGACACACCGGTGTCCGACCCGTCCGTGACGAGGTATAACCGAGAGTCGGAGGGCGGGTCCGCCTCCGTCCCGGCAGACAGGTGTTCGATGACCGACGGCTCCCCCGCCCACGCGCGACGTTCGCCCGCCCCACCTCCGGCGCTCGGCGACGCGGCGCGACTGCGTGCGCTCGCCGACACGGGCCTGGACGCCGCCCCGGACGAGGCGTTCGACCGCTTCGCCCGACTGGTCAGCGACCTGCTGGAGGTACCGGTCGCGCTGGTCTCACTGGTCTCCGCCGACCGGCAGTTCTTCCCGGGCGCGGTCGGTCTGCCGGAGCCGTGGTCGCAGCGGCGGCAGACCCCGCTGAGCCATTCGTTCTGCCAGCACGTGGTGGACATCGAGGTGCCGATGGTGCTGCCGGACGCCCGGCTCTACCCCCGCGTACGCGACAATCTGGCCATCGACGACCTCGGCGTCGTCGCGTACGCCGGAATGCCGTTGACCGACCTCTCCGGCCGGGTGCTCGGGTCGCTGTGCGCCATCGACAACAAGCCCCGGGCGTGGACCGCCGGACAACTGCGGACCCTGTCCGACCTGGCGGCGGCCTGCTCGTCGGAGTTGCGCCTGCGGATCGCGCTGGACGGGGCCGAGGAGGCGCGTCGTCGAGTGGTGCAGGCGCACGAGCGCCTGGAACTGCTGGCCGGGGTGAGCGAGACGCTGGCCGGCACGTTGGACGTGGGCACGTCGCTGCGCCGGCTCGCCGCCGCGATGGTGCCAGTGCTCGCCGACTGGTGCGTGCTCATCCTCGCCGGGCCCACGGGACAGCCCCGGGAGGTCGTCGCGGCGCACGAGGACCAGGCCCGGACGCCGGACGTCGACCGCTTCGCCGCGCTGCTGCGGACCGGCCTGAACCAGGAGTCGGTGATTCGCGCGGTGATGCGGACCGGCCAGCCCCGGCTCGGTCCGATGGCGTCGCCTGCCGACGTGGCCCGGGGCACCACGGATCCGGAGCTGCCGGTGATCGCCGAGCGGTTGGGCATCGCCTCGTACCTCAGCGTGCCGGTGCGGGCTGCCGGGGGCACCGTGCTCGGCGCCATCACCCTGGTCAACGCCCCGGGCCGCCAGCAGTTCGACGACCGCGACCTGCTCACCGCCGTGGACATCGGCCGCCGCGCCGGGCAGGCCATCGGCAACAGTTCGATGTACGGCGAGCAGCGGCACGTCGCCGAAGTCCTGCAACACAGCATGCTGCCGCGGCTGCCGCTCGTACCGGAGCTGGAGCTGGCGGCCCGTTACCAGCCGGCCGCCGACCGGGTGGAGGTCGGTGGCGACTGGTACGACGCCTTCGTGCAGCCCGACGGCGACCTGATCGCGGCGATCGGGGACGTGGCCGGGCACGACATCGAGGCCGCCGCGACCATGGGTCAGCTCCGCAACCTGGTACGCGGCAACGCGTTCGGACGGCGGGACGACGTCGGGGCGCTGGTGAGCCATCTGGACGACGCCATCCGTGGTCTGCGGCTGCCCATCGCGGCCACCGCCACGCTGGTGCGCATCCGCCCTGAGCGCTCCGGAATCCGCGAGGTGACCTGGTGCAACGCCGGGCACCCGCCGGCCCTGGTGGTCCGTGCGGGCGGCACGGTGGAGGTGCTCGAGGCGGCGCCGGAGCCGCTGCTCGGTCTGGCCCGGCCAACGCCACGGACCAGCCGGTCGACGAGCCTCGCCCCCGGAGACACGCTGCTGCTCTACACCGACGGGCTGATCGAGCGTCGGGACCGGTCCATCGACGACGGGCTCGCCGAGTTGGTGGACAGGTTGAGCCGGTCCGACACGCTGCCCCTGGATGAGCTGTGCGACCTGCTGCTCGCCTCGATCCACCGCCGCGAGGACGACACGGCGCTGCTGGCGGTCCGAGCCCGCTGAGAGCGGTGGACCCCGGCCGGGCCGTTCGGCGGGCTACCCTGGGCCGAGTGAGAGCCGGTCACTCGTACCCTCGCGTCCGCCGCCTCCGGGTGGTCCTCGCGGCGTCCTGCGCGGCGCTGCTGTTCGCCTCGGGTTGCAGCTTCGGCGAGCCGGAGCCCGATCCGGCGGGCGAGCCACCCAACCTGCCGACCCCGTCGGCGTCGGCGAACCCCGGCGGCGCGGGCCAGCAGGCGGTGACCACCGTGCTGGCCAAGGGACTACGGGTGCCGTGGGCCATCGCGTTCCTGCCCGACGGCGGCGCGCTGGTCACCGAGCGGGACACTGGCCGCATCCTTCAGGTGGGCCCGGAGTCCGGCCCGGACGGGCTGCGGGTCCGGGCCGTGCAGACGATCGACGATGTGGCGGCGGCGGGTGAGGGTGGCCTGCTCGGCATCGCCGTCTCCCCCGGCTACGCCCAGGACCGGACGGTCTTCGTCTACTACACCGCCGAGCAGGACAACCGGGTCGCCCGCCTGCAACTCGGCCGGCAGCCCACCCCGATCCTCACCGGCATTCCGAAGGCGAACGTGCACAACGGCGGCGGATTGGGCTTCGGGCCGGACGGGCAGCTCTACGTCAGCACCGGTGACGCGGGTGAGCGGCCCAACGCGCAGGACACCAAGAGCCTCGGCGGCAAGATCCTGCGGATCACTCCCGACGGCAAGCCGTCGCCGGGCAACCCGTTCCCGAACTCGCCGGTGTGGTCGTTCGGCCACCGCAACGTGCAGGGTTTCGCCTGGGACGCGGCCAAGCGCATGTACGCCGTCGAGTTCGGCCAGAACACCTGGGACGAGATCAACCAGATCACCAAGGGCGGCAACTACGGCTGGCCGGAGGTCGAGGGGCGGGCCGGCGACAAGCGCTACACCGACCCGATCACGCAGTGGGCGACGTCCGACGCGTCCTGCTCCGGGCTGGCCGCGACGGACCGGCTGCTGGTCACCGGCTGCCTGCGCGGGAAGCGACTCTGGGTGATGGAGCTGACCGACACCGGCACACTGCTCGGGCAGCCGAGCGAGCTGCTGACCAACCGGTACGGGCGGCTACGCGCCGTGGCCGCCGCGCCCGACGGCTCGCTCTGGGTGAGCACCTCCAACCACGACGGGCGGGGCGATCCGGCAGCCGACGACGACCGTCTCCTGCGGGTGGTCTTCGCCGGCGGCGACGGCGGCCGCAGCTGACCTGCGTCACCTTCCGCCCAGGTTTGCCAAGATCCCCCGACGGGCAGGTCAGAATCTCAGCATGGACGGGCAACGCGACGAGCAGCACGACGACGCCGAGGGCCGGGACGACCCGGTGACCGGTGGCGAGCCGTCGCGCCCGACCCGCCGACGGATCGGTCGCCCCGGCGGGCCGGTGCGGCGCACGGGCATGATCCTCGCCGTGCTGGTGGTGGCCCTGGCCGGGGCGGCGCTCGGCGTGCTGGCCGGCGGTCGGGTGAACACCGACATCGGGCCGTTCCGGGCCAACCTCACCCTGTCGCCGGCCAGTGACGGCGGGACGACCATCGACGTGCCACCGCTGGGCGCGCTGCTGATCGACAGTCACAGCGGGCCGACGCACCTCACGGTACGACTCGGCGCGCTCGATCAGGGGCGCACCGAGGCGCTGCTCGACGACCCGGCGAGCATCAGTCGGGCCAGCCAGAGCGCCGTGGAGGACGTGCGCTCGGGGGTGATGCGGCTCGGTCTGCGTACCCTCGCCTCGGCGGTGCTGGTCACCCTCATCCTGGCCGCGTTGGTCTTCCGGGACGTGCGGCGTACGGCCTGGGCGGGCGGCCTGGCGCTGCTGGTCACCGCCGGCAGCCTCGGCACGGCCGCCGCGACGCTGCGCCCGCAGGCGATCGAGGAGCCGCGCTACGAGGGTCTGCTGGTCAACGCGCCGGCGATCGTCGGTGACGCACGCCGCATCGCCAACGACTACACCAAGTACGCCGAGCAGCTACAACGCATCGTCGGCAACGTCAGTCAGCTCTACACGACCGTGTCGGCGTTGCCGGTGCTGGACCCCGCGCCGGGCACCACCCGCGTCCTGCACGTCTCCGACATGCACCTCAACCCGACGGGCTGGCAACTGATCCGCACGGTGGTGGAGCAGTTCGGCATCGACGTCGTCATCGACACCGGCGACATCACCGACTGGGGCAGCGAGCCGGAGGCGTCGTTCGTCGGCTCGATCAGCCTGCTCAAGAAGCCGTACGTGTTCATCCGCGGCAACCACGACTCGGGCAAGACCGGCGCCGCCGTGGCGCGCCAACCGAACGCGATCGTGCTGAACAACACGACGACCACGGTCGCGGGGCTGACCATCGCCGGCATCGGCGACCCGCGTTTCACCCCGGACAAGAACACCTCACCGGCCGGCAGCGGGCTGACCCAGGAGGTCGCCGACCAGGTGATCGGGGCGGGTGAGCAGCTCGCCGCGACGATCCGCAGCTCACCCCGGCCGGTCAACATCGCCCTCGTGCACGACCCGGCGTCGGCCGGGCCGCTCGCCGGCACCTGCCCGCTGGTGCTGGCCGGCCACACGCACGCCCGGCAGGTCTCCAAGCTGCCGCAGGCACCCGGTCAGCAGCCAACCACCCTGTTCGTGGAGGGGTCCACCGGCGGGGCGGGGCTGCGCGGCCTGGAGGGTGAGAAGCCCACGCCGCTGTCGATGAGCGTGCTCTACTTCGACCAGCAGAAGATGCTCCAGGCGTACGACGACATCACCGTGGGCGGCACCGGCCAGGCCCAGGTCAACCTGGAACGCCACATCGTGCAGGACCCGAGCGCCGGCGCGCCCGCCTCGGTCACCCCCACCCCGACCCGCTGAGCGCGAGTTCCCGCTGGTCACCCGCCGACTTCGGCGGTACCCGCCCGCCTGCCCTGCCGAGCCCCAGCCCCAGCCCCAGCCCGAGCCACGAGCCGCGAGCCGCGAGCCGCGAGCCGCGAGCCGCGAGCCGCGAGCCGCGAGCCGCGAGCCGCGAGCCGCGAGCCGACGGTGCGTCCGCAGCCTTTGCTCTGCTTCAACGGAGGCAACAGTTACGTCGGGTTACCCCGCTCCCGCTGTGCGCATCGAATTTCTGCAGCTCAGCATGGTGTTGCGTATATTGAAGCAGAGCAAAGGGCGAAGAGAGCACGACGGGCAGGCCGGCGTTCCTTACTTTCAGTGGCGGCGGCAGTGCGACACGAAGACCGGAGCACGCGAACCGGCACACGCGGACCGGAGCACGCGGGAGGGCGAGCGCAGCCACCCCTTTAGGGCCCGGTCAGCGCAGGGCGAGGGCGGCCAGGGCGGCGTTGACGATGCTGCCGGGCAGCAGGTCGTGCAGCTCGTACAGGTCGGCGACGCTGCCGGACTGACCGAACTCGTCCACCCCGAGCGGCACCGCCGGGGCGCCGACCGCCGACCCGAGCCACGCCATCGCGTGTGACGCCGCGTCGTGCACGGTCACCACCGGCACCCGGTCGGCGAACGCGGAGCGCAGCGCGCCGGGCACGCTGGGCACGGTGGCCGTCCGTACGCCCTGGCGCAGGGTGCGCTGCCAGGCCCGGTAGAGCCGGTCCAGGCTGGTCACGTCCACCACGTGCGCCGCGATGCCCTCCTCGGCCAGTTCGGCGGCGGCGGCCAACGCCTCCGGCAACACGGCACCGGAGGCGGCGAGCTGCACCACCGGCGCATCGGCCAGGTGCGGGTACGCCTGGTGCGCGTCGACGAGCCGGTACGCCCCGGCGACCACCTGCCGGCGCAGCACCGCGTCACCGAGCCGGGCCCGGGCCGCCTCGAAGGGCGCCTGGTCCAGCGGACGCGTGCTGAGGCGGAAGTAGTACGCGCCGTCCTCGGCGGGGGCGGCGGTCGCGGCCGGGGTCGCCCCGCCGGCGATCTGCCCCAGCGCGTCGCAGAGCAGCCAGTCGAGGCTACCCGCGTACGCCGGCTCGACGAACGTCACCCCGGGCAGCTCCAGGCCGACCGACGCGGTGATCGTGGACTGGTGCGCGCCGCCCTCCGGGGCCAGGGTGATGCCGGACGGGGTGCCGGCCACCACGAACCGCGAGCCGGAGTACGTGCCGTAGAGGAACGCGTCGAGGCCCCGCAGCACGAACGGGTCGTAGACCGTGCCCACCGGCAGCAGCGGCTGCCCCGACAGGTCCCAGGAGAGGCCGAGCTGACCGAGCAGCAGGAACAGGTTCATCTCCGAGATGCCGAGTTCGATGTGCTGCCCGGTCGGGCTCTCGGTCCAGCGCAGCATCCGGTCCTCGGTCCAGGAACGCTGCTCGGTGGGGGCGAACACGCCGGTCTTGTTGATGAACCCGGCGAGGTTGGTGGAGGTGGCCACGTCCGGGGCGGTGGTGACCAGGTAGCGGCCGACCTCCCGGTCCCGCGCCAGGTCCACCAGCACCCGACCGAACACCTCCTGCGTGGAGATGGGCTTGTTGGCGCGTACTCCCGTGCTCTCCGGAACGGTGACCGCGAGCGCGCGCTCGCGCGGCGCGCGGGACAGCGCCTCCCGGCGGGCGCCGGCCCGGATGCCGGCCGGGGACGCCGGCTCGAGGCGGTCCCACTCGGTGTCGCGGGTCAACCCGTGCGCGTCGCGCAGCGTGTCGACCTGCTCGGTGCTGAGCAGCGCGGAATGGTTGCGCGGATTGCCGGCGATGGGCAACCCCCAACCCTTGACGGTGTACGCGAAGACGACGCTGGGCCGGTCGGTCACCGCGTCGCACTGGGCGTACGCGTCGAGCATCGCGGACAGGTCGTGCCCGCCCAGGTCGGTGACGAGCGGGCCGAGGTCGTCGTCGCTCACGCCCTCGATCAGTTCGGCGATGCCGGCCGGCGCGCCGTCCAGGAACTGCTTGCGCAGCGTGTCGCCGGCCAGCCCGAACAGCGACTGGTACTGCTCGTTCGGCATCGCGTCGATCCAGTCGCGCAGCGCCTCACCACCCGGCCGGGCGTACGCCTCGGCGAGCTTACGGCCGTACTTGACCTCCACGACGTGCCAGCCGGCGGCCTCGAACTGCCCTCGCCACTGGTTGATCCGGATGCCGGGCACCACCCGGTCCAGCGACTGCCGGTTGAAGTCGACGAGCCACATCACGTTGCCCAGGCCGGTGGTCGCGGGGTCGGCCACCGCCTCCCAGATGTTGCCCTCGTCCAGCTCGGCGTCGCCGATCAGCGCCACGAACCGGGAGTGCGGCCGGGCCCCGAAGTGCGCGTCGACGTACCGGCGGGTGGCGGCGGCGAACAGCGGGGCCGCCGCGCCCAGACCGACCGACCCGGTGGAAAAGTCCACCTCGTCGGGGTCCTTGGTGCGCGACGGGTACGACTGGAGGCCACCCCGTGCCCGTAGCCGGGGCAGGTAGGACCGGTCCAGGTTGCCCAGCAGGTACTGGATGGCGTGGAACACCGGCGAGGCGTGCGGCTTCACCGCGACCCGGTCCTCGGCGTCCAGGTGCGCGAACCACAGCGCGGTCATCGCCGTCACGAGGGACGCGCTGGACGCCTGGTGACCGCCGACCTTCACGCCGTCGCCGGTGGCCCGGTCGTGGTTGGCGGCGTCCACGATCCGGGTGGCGAGCCAGAGCACCCGCCGCTGGATCTCGTCGAGGACGTCAAGGTCGTGCTGGGTCACGGTGGCTCCATTCGGGCGTCGACGATGACGCCCTCGACGAGGGGTGCGGGGTGGCCGCGTGGTCGACAGGGGTGAGGAGAAGGCCGCCGCCGGGTCACGGCGGCGGCCTTTTCCGGGTCGTTCTCAGCCCTGGACGCCCAGGCGCTCCAGGATCAGCGTGCGGACGGCGGCGGCGTCGGCCTGACCACGGGTCGACTTCATGACCGCGCCGACCAGGGCGCCGGCCGCCGCGACCTTGCCACTGCGGATCTTGTCGGCGATGCCCGGGTTCGCGGCGATGGCCTCGTCCACGGCCGCGGTGAGCGCGCCGGTGTCCGAGACGACCTCCAGGCCCCGGCTGGTCATGATCTCGGTGGGCGAGCCCTGACCGTCGACCACGCCCTCCAGCACCGTACGGGCCAGCTTGTCGTTGAGCTTGCCGGCGTCGACCAGGCCCTGCAACTCGGCGACCTGCGCCGGCGTGGCACCCACGTCGGCCAGCTCCACGCCGGTCTCGTTGGCACGGCGGGACAGCTCACCCAGCCACCACTTGCGGGCTGCGGCCGGCGTGGTGCCGGCGGCCACGGTGGCCTCGATCAGCTCGACCGCGCCGGCGTTGAGCACCGACTGCATGTCCAGGTCGGACAGGCCCCACTGCTGCTGAAGCCGACGACGGTGCACCCGGGGCAGCTCCGGAAGGGCGGCCTTCAGCTCGGCAACCCAGGCCGGGTCCGGTGCGACCGGCACCAGGTCCGGCTCCGGGAAGTACCGGTAGTCGGTCGCCGTCTCCTTCGACCGACCCGGCGTGGTGTCGCCGGTGTCCTCGTGGAAGTGCCGGGTCTCCTGGGTGATCCGACCACCCGCGTCGAGCACCGCGGCCTGCCGCAGCATCTCCGAGCGGACCGCCCGCTCCACCGAGCGCAGCGAGTTGACGTTCTTGGTCTCGGTGCGCGTGCCCCACTCCTGCCCCGGCAGGTTGAGCGAGGTGTTCACGTCGCAGCGCAGCGAACCCTCCTCCATCCGCACGTCCGAGACGCCGAGGGTACGGATCACGTCGCGCAGCTCGGCGACGTACGCCCGGGCCACGTCGGGGGCGAGCGCGGCGGTGCCCACGACCGGCTTGGTGACGATCTCGACCAGCGGAATGCCGGCGCGGTTGTAGTCGACGAGGGACTCCGTCGCGCCGTGGATGCGCCCGGTCGCGCCGCCGACGTGCAGCGTCTTGCCGGTGTCCTCCTCCAGGTGCACCCGCTCGATCTCGATCCGGACGGTCTCGCCGTTCACCTCGACGTCCAGGTAACCGTCGACGCAGATCGGCTCGTCGTACTGGCTGATCTGGAAGTTCTTCGGCATGTCCGGGTAGAAGTAGTTCTTCCGGGCGAACCGGCACCACTCGGCGATCGAGCAGTTCAACGCCAGGCCGATCCGGATGATCGCCTCGATGGCGGCCTTGTTGGCCACCGGCAGCGACCCGGGCAGGCCCAGACACACCGGGCAGACCCGGGTGTTCGGCTCGCCACCGAAGTCGGTCGGGCAGCCGCACCACATCTTGGTGTTCGTGCCCAACTCGACGTGGGTCTCCAGGCCGATCACCGGTTCGTAGCGCGCGACGACCTCGTCGTACGCGGGCAGCGTCGTCGTCATCTGGGCTCCTGCCTCACAGTGCCGGTGGGGTGAACGTGCCGACCGCGGACTCCAGCGCGGCCGCGACCCGGTACATCCGATCGTCGGCCATCGTCGGGGCCATCACCTGCAGACCCACCGGCAGCCCCTCGGAGAGACCGCAGGGCACCGAGATGCCCGGACCGCCGTACAGGTTGGTCGGGATGGTGAACAGGTCGGCCAGGTACATCTGGTACGGGTCGGCGGTGCGCGCGCCGATCGGGAAGGCCGTGAACGGGGTGGTCGGCGAGATCAGCGCGTCGACCCGCTCGAACGCGGTCGTGAAGTCCCGCGTGATGAGCGTACGAACCTTCTGCGCCTGCCCGTAGTACGCGTCGTAGTAGCCCGACGACAGCGCGTACGTGCCGATCATGATGCGGCGCTTGACCTCGGGGCCGAAGCCGGCCTCGCGGGTCAGCGACATGACCTCCTCCAGCGACCGGTTGCCGTCGTCGCCGACCCGTAGGCCGAACCGGACACCGTCGAACCGGGCCAGGTTGGACGAGCACTCGCTCGGAGCGATGAGGTAGTACGCCGGCAGGGCGTACGCGAACGTCGGGCAGGAGATCTCGACGACCTCGGCGCCCATCTTGGTCAGCGCGTCGACCGACTCGCGGAACGCCGTCATCACGCCCGGCTCGGCGCCCTCGCCGACGAACTCGCTGACGATGCCGAGCCGTACGCCGGTCAGGTCGCCGGTCGCGCCGAGCCTCGCCGCCGCCACCACGTCCGGCACGGGCTGCGGGATCGACGTCGAGTCCATCGGGTCGTGCCCGCCGATGACCTGGTGCAGCAGGGCCGCGTCGAGCACGTTGCGGGCGCACGGGCCGGGGGTGTCCAGCGACGAGGAGAACGCCACCAGGCCGTACCGGGAGGTGCCGCCGTACGTGGGCTTCGCCCCGACGGTACCGGTGACCGCGCCGGGCTGGCGGATCGAGCCGCCGGTGTCCGAGCCGATCGCCAACGGCGCCTCGTACGCGGCCAGCGCGGCGGCGCTGCCACCACCCGAGCCGCCCGGGATGCGGCTCAGGTCCCACGGGTTGTGGGTCGGGCCGTACGCCGAGTACTCGGTGGAGGAGCCCATCGCGAACTCGTCCATGTTCGTCTTGCCCAGCATCACCGTGCCGGCGTCACGCAGCCGCTGCACGATCGTCGCGTCGTACGGCGGGCGCCAGCCCTCGAGGATCTTCGAGCCCACGGTGGTCGGCACGCCACGGGTGGCGAGCACATCCTTCACCGCGACCGGCACGCCCGCGAGCGGGCCCAGCTCCTCGCCGGCGGCCCGGCGCTCGTCCACGGCCCGGGCTGCCGCGAGCGCGCCGTCGGTGTCCACGTGCAGGAACGCGTGCACCTGGTCGTCGACCGCGCCGATCCGGTCCAGGTGCGCCTGCGTCACCTCAACGGCGGAGATCTCCCCGCCGGCGACCAGGGCGGCGATCTCCGTCGCGGTCATCTTGATCAGATCGCTCATGCCGTCACTCCGCTTCGCTCCGCGACGCCATGAGGCACCACAGCGCTGCACTGTTGATTCGCTCGCTGGCGCTCGCTCATGACGCAACGTCCTCGCTCAGAATCCGGGGTACGCGGAACCGCTGGTCCTCGGCGTCCGGCGCGCCCGACAGCGCCTCCTGCGGGGTCAGGCACGGCGTGACGACGTCCTCGCGGAAGACGTTGGTCAGCGGCACCGAGTGCGAGGTCGGCGGGATGTCCGCGGCGGCGACCTCGCCGACCTGGGCGACCGCCTGGAGGATCACGTCGAGCTGGCCGGCGAACGTGTCCAGCTCCTCCTCGGTGACGGCGAGCCGCGACAGGCGCGCCAGGTGCGCGACCTCCTCGCGGGAGATGGCGGCCATCCGTGCCCCCTTCTGATGTCCTGCTGGTCGGGCGGTGTGCCGGCCGCGCGGCGGATGCAGCGTGACGCGCGGTGACCGGAGCGAGTCTATTGTTCCGCGCCCCGCGCCGGCTGCTCGGGTGGGTCAGCGCGTCAACCGGCGGCCGGCGTCCGTCTCCGGGCCGCCGCTGGGACGCACCGGCCGGTACCGGGCCAGCCAGGTGACCAGCTCCTCGGCGGGCATCGGACGGGCGTAGAACCACCCCTGGGCCGCGTCGCAGCCGGCCGCGTGCAACATCCGCCAGGTCCGCTCGTCCTCCACACCCTCCGCGACCACCCGCAGACCCAACGCGCCCGCCAGCTCGATCGTCGAGCGGACGATCGCCGCGTCGTCGGCGTCCTCGGCCATGCCCAGCACGAACGACCGGTCCACCTTCACCTCGGACAGCGGCAGCCGGCGCAGGTGCTGCAGGGACGAGTAGCCGGTGCCGAAGTCGTCGAGCGCGATGGCCACTCCGATCTGGTGCAACCGGGTGATGGTCGCCAGCACCCGGCGCGGATCGGCCATCAGGGCGCCCTCGGTGATCTCCAGTTGCAGCCGCTCGGCCGGCACCCCGTAGCGGGCCAGCCGGTCGGCGATCTGGTCGGCGATCTCGCCGGTGTGCAGGTCGCGCACGCTGACGTTGAGTGCCGCGCGCAGCCCGATGCCGGCCGCCGACCACTTGGCGAGCTGCTCCACCACGTCGTCCACGACCCGACGGGTGAGCAGCCGCATCACCGCGCTCTGCTCGGCGACCCGGATCAGCTCCTCCGGGTCGACCATGCCCCGGCGGGGATGCCGCCAGCGCAGCAGCGCCTCGACGCCGACCACCTCGCCCGTCGCGATGGCGATCTGCGGCTGGTAGTACATGGTGATCTCACCGGCGTCGTCGACCGGCTCGCCGTCGCGTACCCACCCGGTCGGCTCGACGGCCCGCCCACCCACGGCGGAGCCGCCGTCGCGCGCCGGACGGCGGTCGCCCGCCAGCGGCGACGCGCCGCCGTTCGGCGAGCGTCGCCCGTGACCGCCGGCACGCCGGTCCCGGCTCGGACCGGGACGGGTACCGGGAATCGTCGCGCGGCTGTTGCGGCCCCGGATCGGATCGGCCCCGAGGGCGATCCGATTGATCAACTCATCGGCGTGTGCCACCTCGTCGGCCGCACGCCGACGGCGACCCCACCGCCGACCGCCGGTCACCGGCGGCGCGGCGATCACCGGCGCGGCCCCGGCCGGCAGCGCGGCGCCGTCACCGCCGCGCACCTCGGCCTCCACCGCGAGGGGTACGTCTCCCGTCCGCTCCGGTCCACCCGGCTCGGACTGCTCCGCCCCGGCGGCATGGCTCGCCTCGCCCGAGTGCTCCGCCCCGGCGGCGTGATCCGCCCCCGCGGCGTGGCTCGCCTCGTCGGCGTGATCCGTCCCCGCGGCATGGCTCGCCTCGGCGGCGCGGCTCGCCTCGGCGGCCGGCGAGCCGGATTCGAGCACCCGGCGGAGGTCGGCGAGCAGCCCGAGACGCTCGGCCGAGTTGTGGTCGGACTCCGGCGCGTACACGGCGACCGTGTCGTTGCGGTGCTTGGCGTCGTACATCGCCACGTCGGCGTGCCGCATCAGGGTGGCGAAGTCCTCGCCATGCTCGGGGAAGAGCGCGATCCCGATGGAGCCGCCGACGTCGAGCGGCAACCCGTCCAACGGCACCGGCTCGGCCAACGCCCCGACCACCCGGTCGGCCAGCTCACGCGCCTGGCTGACGTCGGACAGCCCGGTCATCACGATGGCGAACTCGTCCCCACCCAGCCGGGCGATCATCTGCGGCCGGGGCTCCACGTCCGCGAGTCGGGCGCTGACCTCGACCAGCAGCCGGTCACCCACCGCGTGCCCGAGCGCGTCGTTGACGTTCTTGAAGCGGTCCAGGTCGATCAGCAGCAGCGCCAGATGTCCGTCGGGCTCGCCCCGGGCGGTCCGCTCGGAGTGCAGGTGGACCTGCTCCGCGACCTCGGCCAGCAGCGCCTTGCGGTTGGGCAGACCGGTCAGCGGGTCGGCGGCGGCGAGGTGCTGCTGCTCGACGGTCAGCCGGGCCATCCGGTACACGGCGAAGAGCGGCACCAGCACCAGCGGGATCAGCGCCGCACTGAGCCGGGCAGCGGCGACGAGCACCGGCGCGAGCAGCAGCAGCGAGCCGGTGGAGAGCAGTTCGAAACCGACGCCCTGGCGGACGGTGGGCCACCAGCGGCCACCGAAGCGCAGCCGTACGGCCCAGCTCACCAGCCCGTAGTTCACGACGAACCAGGCCAGCGTCGCGCCGCCGACAGCCACCACGCCGGGCCAGTGCAGGCGCCCCCCGGAGAAGATGGTGCCCGGCCCGAGCTGGACGACCCCGTACGCGGCGGCGAGCGCACAGGCGTACTGGCCGACGTTGAACGCCGTCCGCCAGGCGGCGTTGCCCATCCGCCAGCCGGAGACGACCACCCCGAGGGCCTGCACCGCGACCGCCGGGCCGAGCCCCCAACCGAGCAGGATCGCGAAGGTGAAACAGGTGGACGGGAAGACCGCCGAGGTCTGCCGTCGACCGGGCGGGACGAACGGGCGCGCGTCGCAGATCACCGCGAGCGCGGCCATCGTCCAGAACGCCGCCGGCAGCCGGGACAGCTCCCCGGGAAGCGTCGTGAGTGGACCGGCGGCGGTCAGCGCCGCCACCACCAGGATGCCCACGACGAAGGTGGCGAACTGCGCCACCCGCCCAGGTGGGAGGGAGTTACGCGGGTCGGCGACCTCCATCACACCTCCCGAGGAACGGTCGACGTGTCGGTGAGCACGTCGTGACCCAATGAAACGCCCTCAGCCCCGGGTTTCCCGGTATGACAGTCACGAATCGGTAGTAGTCGTAATTAAGTTGGTATACGCGGCGGCCACCTCGGCGGCGCGCCAACGTCAGCCCTCGACTCGGGCGACCTCCCGCGCGGCGTCCGGACCCGCGTCCAGCAGCAGCCGGAACCCGTCCTCGTCCAGCACCGGCACCTTGAGGCTGGCCGCCTTGTCGGCCTTGGAACCCGGATTGTCCCCCACGACGACGAAGCTCGTCCGCTTGGAGACCGAGCCGCTGACCTTGCCGCCCCGGCTCTGCACCGCCTCGGCGGCCTGGTCCCGGGAGAAGCCGGCAAGGGTGCCGGTCACCACGACGGTCAGCCCCTCCAGCGGACGCGGGCCCTCGTCGACCGCCTCCTCGGCCATCCGTACGCCCGCGTCGGCCCACTTACGGACCACCTCGCGGTGCCAGTCCACGGCGAACCACTCCCGGATGCTGGCCGCGATGGTCGGCCCGACGCCGTCGACGGAGGACAGCTCCTCCTCGCTGGCCGCGTCGATGGCCTCCATGGAACGGAAGTGCCGGGCCAGCGCCTGGGCAGCCGTGGGACCGACGTGCCGGATGGAGAGCGCCACCAGCACCCGCCACAGGTCGCGTTCCCGGGCGACGGCCAGGTTGTCGAGCAGCTTGACCGCGTTGGTGCCGAGGCTGCCGTCCTTGTTGACGAAGAACGGCGACCGGGACAGCTGGTCCGCGTCGAGCTGGAAGAGGTCACCCTCGTCGGCGATGATCTCGGCGTCCAGCAGCGCCGACGCGCCCTTGTAACCGAGCACCTCGATGTCGAACGCGCCCCGGCCTGCGAGGTGGAACACCCGCTCGCGGAGCTGGGCCGGGCAGCTGCGGGTGTTGGGGCACCGGATGTCGACGTCGCCCTCCTTGGAGGGCGCGAGCGGGGTGCCGCAGGACGGGCAGTTCGTCGGCATGACGAACGGGCGGGCGTCGGCGGGCCGCAGGTCGACCACCGGGCCGAGCACCTCGGGAATCACGTCGCCGGCCTTGCGCAGCACCACCGTGTCACCGATCAGCACACCCTTACGCTCCACCTCGCGGGCGTTGTGCAGGGTGGCGAGCGCGACGGTGGAGCCGGCCACCCGCACCGGCTCGAGCACGGCGAACGGGGTGACCCGACCGGTACGCCCCACGTTGACGTCGATGTCGAGGAGTTTGGTGGTGACCTCCTCCGGCGGGTACTTGAAGGCGATCGCCCAGCGCGGGGCACGACTGGTCGAGCCGAGACGGCCCTGGATGGAGACCGAGTCGACCTTGACCACCACACCGTCGATCTCGTGCTCGACGTCGTGCCGGTGCTCGGCGTAGTAGGCGATGTACTCCGCAACGCCGGACAGGTCCGGAACGACCCGCCACCGGTCGCTCGTCGGCAGCCCCCACGCCTTCAGCGCCGCGTACGACTCGGACTGCGCGGTGGGCTGGAACCCGCGGCGGGCGCCGATGCCGTGCACCACGAGACGCAGCGGTCGGGAGGCGGTGACCCGGGGGTCCTTCTGCCGCAGGCTGCCGGCGGCGGCGTTGCGCGGGTTGGCGAACGGAGCGCGCCCCTGCTCGACCAGGCCCGCGTTGAGATCGGCGAACGCGGCGACCGGGAAGTAGATCTCGCCCCGGACCTCCAGCAGCTCGGGGATCGTCGAGAACTCGGCGGACGGCGTGAGCTGGCCGGGCACGTCCCGGATGCTGCGCACGTTGGCGGTGACGTCCTCGCCGGTGCGGCCGTCGCCCCGGGTGGCCGCCCGGACCAGCCGACCGGCCTCGTAGGTCAGGTTGATCGCCAGCCCGTCGACCTTCAACTCGCAGAGGTAGGGCACCGGGCCGCCGGCGTCCCGTTCGACCCGCTCGGCCCAGGCCGCCAGCTCCTCGTCGGCGAACGCGTTGTCGAGCGAGAGCATGCGCTCGGCGTGCGTGACCGGGGTGAAGTCGGTGGAGAACGTGCCACCGACCCGTTGGGTCGGCGAATCCGGCGTACGCAGCGCGGGAAACTCCTGCTCCAACGCCTCCAGCTCGCGCAGCTGCTTGTCGAACTCCGCGTCGGTGATGATCGGCGAATCCAGCACGTAGTAGCGGTACTGATGCTCGGTCAGCTCACCGCTCAGCGTGGCGTGCCGCTCCCGCGCCTGCGGCGTCGGCTCCGCCCCGGCCGCCGCCTCCTGAGCCGGGCTGACCTGCTGACCGATCTGCTCCTCGGACACCCCGCCACCTTCGGACACGCCTGCGACCTCCCTGATCACGCTACTAGGGCACGGTATCGGTCCGGACCGACAATCCGCCGCCCACCCGCCCGGTCCCGAGCTCGAGGCAGACCCGTCCCCAGGCTCCCCGCGATCTTGCACTTTCGGTTGTCGATAGGGGATGGAATGCCCGGGATGTCGCAGCAGAAAGTGCAAGATCGGCGCGGGGTGTCGCTCGGGCGGCACGGGTGCGGGGGCCTGGGGTGTTGTCGGCGGGCGGGAGGGGTTGTGACGTGCGAGGATCGCCGCACGGAGCGGCCGGTGGGCCGACCTGACACGGAGGTGGCGATGACCGAGGCGCTGCTCTGGGCGATGGTGATCCTGCTCGCGGTGGCCGCCGGTTGGGCGTGGAACAGTTGGCGACACCGGTCGGCCACACGACGCCCGACCGACCGACCCGGTCGGGGCGCCACGACCCGCGCGGGTGGCGATCGTCCCGCGCCGCCGAGACCGCGCGGCACCGATCGGCCGGGCGCGACGCCCCGCTCCCGGAACACCGATCAGGCGGCCGGGACACCGGCGGCGGGCGAGATCTGGTGGGCCGACGTGCCGTACGCCGACGGCAGCGGCTCGAAGGTCCGCCCCTGTCTGGTGCTCCGAGCCGACTCGCGGGGCGCCGACGTACTGAAGATCACGAGTCAGGACAAGAGTGACCGCGACGACCACGTCCGGATCCCCACCCGGGACTGGGACCCGGATGCCGAGCACGACAGCTACCTCAGCCTGACCGAACCGGTCCGGATCAGCTCGGCCGACTTCGCCGACCGGGCCGGCCGCTGCGACGCCGACCTGTGGCGCAAGGTCCGCAGCCTGCGCCACCTGCCGACCAGCTGATCACTGGGCCGGGCGAAGGCCACGCCGACCCACCCCTTGATCGACTCGACTTCCAGGAAGCCGGGCTGTCTACCCGTCAACAACACCCCGACTTGCAGAATCCCGAGTCGATCACCGCACTGAGGCCGCGCCAGGCCGAGCCACGCCGATCAGGCCGAGCCACGCCGGCCAGGCCGAGCCCGCGCCGACCAGGCCGAGCCCTGCCGGCCAGGCCGAGCCACGCCGATCAGGCCGAGCCACGCTGATCAGGCCGAGCCGCGCCGGTCAGTCCCAGCTCTTGCCGAGGGTGGCGAGCTGGTCGGCGTACTCGATGCGCTCGGCCCATCCGGACGGCCAGGCGGCCATGCCCGCCGCCGCGCCCACGAAGGCGCCGGCCAGGGCGGCGATCGAGTCGGAGTCGCCGGCGGTGGTCGCGCCCCGGGCCAGCGCCGACAACGGGTCGTCGGCGTGGCGTACGGCGCAGAACAGCGCGGTGACCAGCGCCTCCTCGGCCACCCAACCCTCTCCGGTGACCCGGCACGGGTCGCCGCCGTCGTCCGGCCGTACGAGCGCGTCCGTCAGTCGGCCCAGCGCCACCAGGCACTCGTCCCAGCCCCGGGCGATGAACTCCTGCGGGGTGTCGACCCCCGGGCGCTGCCACAGGTCACCCAGCCACTGTTCCCGGTAGACCAGTCGCTCGGACCGTGCCCGGTCGACGAGCAGCGCGGGCAGCTCGGGCAGCGTGGCGCCCGCGCGCAGCGCGAAGACCGCGTACGCGGTGAGTTCACTGGCGGCCAGACCGGTCGGGTGGCCGTGGGTCAGCCCGGCCTGCAACTGGGCCAGACCGGCCATCGTGTCGAGGTCGACGTCCACCAGCCCCACCGGCGTGACGCGCATGTTCGCGCCGCAGCCCTTCGAACCGGCGACTGTCGCCTCCTGCCAGCGCAGCCCCCGATCCAGGTCGGCGCAGGCGCGCAGGCAGGTCATCCCGGGGGCGCGGTTGTTGTCCGGGCTGACCGCCCAGGCCAGGAAGCGGCGTCGGAGCAGCGGCTCCACCGCCTCCGGCGTGAGCGTCGACGCCTCGTGCAACGCCCAGCCCACCGCCAGCGCCATCTGCGTGTCGTCCGTGACCAGCGCCGGATCGCCGGTCAACTCACGTGGGCCGGCCGGACCGTAGCGGCGTTCGATCTCGGCGACGGTCAGGAACTCGGTGGGCTTGCCCAGCGCGTCGCCGTAGGCGAGGCCGAAGAGCGAACCCGAGGCGCGCAGCACGGCGGTGGGGGTCACGGCGGCCATCATGCCCGGCCGCCGCAACCCCGTCGCGCGGTCAGTCCCAGCAGAGGCAGAACGGGTGGCCGACCGGATCCGCGTAGACCCGGAAGTCCCCGCCACCGCCGGGCAACCGACGGGCACCGAGCGCGAGCGCCGCCTTCTCGGCGGTCTCGATGTCGTCCACCGTCACGTCGATGTGGAACTGCTGCGGGCGCTCCGGGTCCGGCCAGGCCGGTTTACGCAGGCCGAGCGCCTGCTGGAAGGCCAGCCGCGGCTGGTGACCGGGCGGACCGCCGAGCACCACCCAGTCGTCCTCGGTGTTGCCCTCGACGAAGGGAATGCCCAGCAGCTCGGAGTAGAACGCGGCCAGCGCCCGCGGGTCGGGGCAGTCGATCACCACTGAACGTAGCTGTCCAATCATGACGGTCATCCTGCCCGCGGGGTACGACAGGAAAACCTCACTCCTCGGCGAACCGGCGGCCGGCGTCCCGGCAGGCCGCCAGCACCGCCCGGACGTACTCCGGGGTGGCGCCGGCCAGGCCACACGCCGGGGTGACCACCACCTGCTGGGCGAGCTGGCGGCGGGGAAAGCCGAGGCGGTCCCAGAGCCGGCGTACCCGGTCGGCGACCTGCCCGGAGGTCGGTGCGCCACCGGCCGACGGCGGCCGGGTCGGCGCGGCGCCGGCCAACAGTCCGAGGCCGGCGTCGATCGCCTCGCCCAGCGGATCCAGGTCGGTGACAAGGTCGAGGTCGAGGGCGACCGCGACGGCCCCGGTGGAGCGGATCAGCTCCAACGGCACGTCCGGGGCGCAGCAGTGCACGACCGTGGGTACGGCCACCGCGTCGACGACCGTGCGGAGCAGGGCTGCCGCATCGGCCGACTCCACCGCCCGGTACGCGCCCAGCCCGCTCTCGGTCGGCACCCGCCCGGCGAGCACGGTCGGCAGCGACGGCTCGTCCAGTTGCAGGAGCACCGACGCCCGGGGCAGCCGTCGCGCGACCGCCGCCACGTGGTCGCGCAGGCCTTCGGCGAGCGAGCCGGTCAGGTCGCGCACGGCGCCGGGGTCACGCAGCAGCCGGCCGCCGATCGGCAACTCCAGCGAGGCGGCCAGGGTGAACGGGCCGCCGGCCTGCACCTTGATCGGACCGGCGTACCCCTCGGCCTGCTCGGCGAGCTGGTCCAGGTCACGCTCCATCAGGTCCCGGGCTCGGCGCAGGTCACGGCCGGGGCGGGGGGCGACCCGCCAACGCCCGGTGTACAACTCGACGGGCAGCTCGACCAGCAGTCCGGCGCTGCGGCCGATCAGGTCGGCCCCCGGGCCTCGGGCCGGCAGTTCGGGCAGGTGCGGCAGGTCGGGAAGCTCGCCGAGAACCACCCGCTGGGCCTCGGCGATGTCGGTGCCGGGCAGCGAACCGATGCCGGTCGCCGCGCCGGCCGGCCAGGGCCACGCCTGATCTGTCACGGCCGAAGGCTATCCCGGCGTCCGTGCCGGCCGTGCGACGACCGTCCGACAGCCACGCCACGCCAACGACCAGCCGACGTCCACGCCGGTCACCCCGGCGCCGTACCGATCCCGCAGCCGGTCGCCGGCCAGGCCTCGTGCCGAATCCCGCAGCCAGCCGCCGGCCAGGCCTCGTGCCGATCCCCCAGCCGGTCACCGGCCAGGCCTGGTGCCGATCCCCCAGCCAGTCGCCGGCCAGGCCTCGTGCCGATCCCCCAGCCGGTCGCCGGTCTCGAGCCGCCCGCTCAGCCGGCGATCGTGGCCGAGCCGAGGACGATGTCGCCGGCCGGGTCCGGCCGGTACGCCACCAGGGCCTGACCGGCCGCGACGCCCCGGACCGGCCGGCGCAGCTCGGCCTGCAGCGCGTCGCCGTCGAGGTCGACGGTCGCCGGTACCACGTCGCCGTGCGCGCGGAGCTGCACCTCGCACTCGACCGGCGCGTCGGGGCGGGGGCCGCCGGTCCAGACCGGGCGGATGGCCCGGACCTGGGACACCTCCAGCGCCTCGGCCGGGCCGACCGTCACGGTGTTGGTCTTGGGCGTGATGGAGAGCACGTAACGCGGCCGCCCGTCGGGGGCGGGCCGGTCCAGGTGCAGGCCGCGACGCTGGCCCACCGTGTACGCGTACGCCCCGGTGTGGCTGCCGACCACCGCGCCGGTGCTCGCGTCGACGACGTCGCCGGGCGTCTCGCCGAGCCGGCCGGCGAGGAAGCCACGGGTGTCGCCGTCGGCGATGAAGCAGATGTCGTGGGAGTCCGGCTTGTCAGCCACCGCCAGGCCACGCTCGGCGGCCTCCGCGCGGACCTGCGCCTTGGTCGAGTCGCCGAGCGGGAACATCGAGCGGTCCAGCTGCTCGCGGGTGAGGACCGCCAGCACGTACGACTGGTCCTTGGCGATGTCCACGCTGCGACGCAGCAGCCCGTCGGGGCCGAGCCGGGCGTGGTGGCCGGTGACCACCGCGTCGAAGCCCAGCGCGATCGCCCGGTCCAGCACCGCCGTGAACTTGATCTTCTCGTTGCAACGGAGACACGGATTCGGCGTACGACCGGCGGCGTACTCGGCCACGAAGTCGTCCACGACGTCCTCGTGGAACCGGTCCGCCATGTCCCACACGTAGAACGGGATGCCGATCACGTCGGCGGCCCGGCGAGCGTCCCGGGAGTCCTCCAGCGTGCAGCAGCCGCGCGCCCCGGTCCGGTACGTCTGCGGGTTACGGGCCAACGCCAGGTGCACGCCGGTCACGTCGTGCCCGGCCGCCACCGCCCGCGCCGCCGCCACCGCCGAGTCAACCCCGCCCGACATCGCCGCCAGAACTCTCACCAGCCGACCCCCTTCCCCACCCACCAACCCTAACCACCACCCCGGACCGCTCCCAGCCCCCAACCCGCCCCACCGCCGCACCCCGCCCACGCCCGCCCCACTCACCCCGCCCCACTCACCCCGCTGATCATGAAGTTGTTGTCACGACACGCCGATCCGCAGGGCAACAACTTCATGATCAACACGGCCCAGCCCAGCCCGGCCCAACCCAACCCGGCCCGGCCCGGCCCGACCCGGCGCGGGCGCGGGCGCGGCGCGGCCCGGCCCGACCCGGCGCGGGCGCGGGCGCGGCGCGGCCCGGGGGCCGCGGGCGGGTACGGGTCAGCGGGGGGTACGGGGGGCGGCGGCTCGGCGGGCTCTCTCCACCGCTGCGGGGAGGGCCGCCACCAGGGCGTCGATGTCGGCCTGGGTGCTGGTGTGGCCGAGGGTGAAACGCAGCGATGAACGGGCGCGGTCGTCGTCGGCGCCCATCGCCAACAGCACGTGCGACGGCTGGGCGACGCCGGCCGAGCAGGCCGAGCCCGTCGAGCAGGCGATGCCCTGCGCGTCGAGCAGGAGCAGCAGGGCGTCGCCCTCGCAGCCGGGGAAGGAGAAGTGCGCGTTGCCGGGGAGCCGGTCGGTCGGGTCGCCGTTGTAGATCACCTCGGGCACCGCCCGGCGGACCCGCTCGATCAGGTCGTCGCGCAGGGCGGCCACCCGGGCCGCGTACTCCTGCTGGCCCTTGACCGCCGCCTCGACGGCGACCGCGAAGGCGACGATGCCGGCGGTGTCCAGCGTGCCGGAGCGGACGTCGCGCTCCTGGCCGCCGCCGTGCAGCAGGGGTACGGCTGCCACGTCCCGGCCGAGCAGGAGGGCGCCCACCCCGATCGGGCCGCCCAGCTTGTGACCGGTGACGGTCAGCGCGGAGGCCCCGCTGGCGGCGAAGTCGACCGGCACCTGGCCGACGGCCTGGATGGCGTCGGTGTGGAACGGCACACCGTGCTCGGCGGCGACGGCGGCCAGTTCGGCCACCGGCTGCACGGTACCGACCTCGTTGTTGGCCCACATCGCGGTGACCAGGGCCACCCGATCGGCGTGCGTGCGGAGCTCGGCGCGCAGGTCCTCCGGGTCGAGCCGGCCCGTGGAGTCCACCGGCAACGAGCCGACCTCGGCGTCCTCGTGCGCGGCCAGCCAGTCGACCGAGTCGAGCACGGCGTGGTGTTCGACAGCGCTGGAGATCACCCGCCGACGGTCGGCGACGGCGTCCCGGCGGGCCCAGAAGATGCCCTTGACCGCCAGGTTGTCGCTCTCCGTGCCACCGCCCGTGAAGATCACTTCGGACGGCCGCGCGCCCAGCACCGCGGCGACCCGCTCACGCGACTCCTCGACCCGACGACGGGCACGACGACCGGCCGCGTGCAGGGAGGACGCGTTGCCGACCTCGCGGGCGGTAGCGACGTACGCCTCCAGTGCCTCGTCCAGCATGGGGGTGGTAGCCGCGTGATCCAGGTAAGCCATCACCCTTCAGCGTACGGCCGACCGGCCAGCGACCTGAGGGCGGAGTGGACTCCGCGCGACGTGCCGGGGTGTGACGGCCACCCCGGCACGAAGCGGACCCGGCCCGCTCAGGCGGGCACCGCCGTGACGACGATGTTGTCGCGGTACTTGCGGGCTTTGGCGTCGAACGGCCCACCGCAGGTGATCAGGGTCAGGCGCGGCTTGCCGTCCCGGGCGAAGTAGCGGTCCAACGGAATCTTGGTCTTGGCGTACTCCTCCCGGGCGACGACCCGGTACCGCCGTGCCGTGCCGTCGCTGCCGGTCGCGGTCAGGGTGTCGCCCTGGTCCAGCTCGCGCAGCCGGTAGAACGCGCCCCTGCCCTGCGCGGCGCTGTCGACGTGCCCGGCGATGACCACCGATCCGGCGTCGGCCTCCAGCCCGGGGCCGTAGCGGTACCAGCCGATCTCGTCGACGCTCGGCGGGACCTCGAACTCGTTGGTGCGCTCGTTGATGCCGACCGCGTTGACCGTGGCGGTGACGCCGATCTCCGGGATGACGAGCCGGACCGGCGGGACGGCCTGGGCGCCGGCGGGCAGGTCACCGACCGTCACCGGCACCGACGGGACGGCCGCGGTCGGCGTGGGGCTGGCCAGCGCGGTCGCCTCCTCGGTACCGACGTTCTCGGCCGACTGCGAGTTACACGCCACCAGGGTGGCGACGGTGAGCGCGGCAGCGCCGGCGGCCAGGGCCGCCAGCGCGCCACGGTTGCGCACTGTCACCTGCGGCCGGTCCGCGCGGTCGCCATCCGCGCCCCACCACCGACCAGCAGGAGTACGCCGGCGCCGGTGAGCGCGTACCACCAGGCGCCCACGCCGGTACCCGCCTGACCACCGTCACCGCTCGGCACACCACCCGGCGCGGAGTGCAGGCCGGTGATCGTCTGGGCCACCACGTCGAGGTTCTTGCCCTCGGCGGAGCCGATCGCGTACACGATCGTCGCGGTGCCCTCGGAGAGGTTCAGGTCCGCCGGGCCGATGGCCACGGTGTCGGTGCCGGCCAGCACCACGTCCGCCTTCACCGTGCCGGCGTCCACGTCGCCCTTGGCCTCGTTCGGGTTGGTCAGACCCTTGAAGACCGGGGTTCCGCCGGCCCGTACGTCGACCTCCGGGGCGGCCGCCGTGTGCCGGACGATCAGGCGGGCCTTGCCGGCGTCGACCCTGGAGACGTCGTTCACGAACGGCGTGATCTTCGGCTTGCCGGCGGCGTCGAGGTGTGCGGCGATGCTGATGTTCGCCCCGCCCGGCACCTTGGCGTCGTCGGCCTTGAGGATCGCGCTGCCGACCGGCTCGCCGGGCTTGGTGAGGGCGATGTCGTACTCCCCCTCGGCCAGGTTCAGCGGACCGGCGACGTCGCCCGGCTTGAAGTTGTCGAGCGTCTTCCTGCCGTTGACGTAGACGTCGACCGGGGTGTCCGGGATGCCGTGCACGACGGAGACCTTCGACGTGGCGGCGTACGCGGGGGTGGCGGTGAACGCGCCGACACCGGCGAAGGCGAGCGCGGCGACCGCGCCGCCCGCGGCGGCCCGACGGAAGTACGAGAGCTGCATGTCTGCCTCCTGGTGATTGGTACTGATTCGTCAGGCTTGGCTTGCAGAACGGGTTACGCCGGCTCCGCGACGGGCGGATGCGCTCTCGATTCGTTTTCTTTTCTCGGCTCCGACCGCATCCAGGTCCCCGTCGGCGGACGAAGAGCAGGTGAGATGACTTTGACCGGGAGAGTGGGGCGAGGGCTGTGGCAGCTACAGTCGGGCATGCCCCAGCGAAGGTGGGCCGCCCCGTGACGGCGCTGCCACCGCAACCGGACCCACCGGCGGACGACCTCGCGGCCCGCTTCCGGGCCGGCGACGAGGCGGCGCTGCGTGCGGCGTACGACCGTTACGGCCGCGCCGTCCTGCACCTGGCGACCACAATGCTCGCCAACCGGGCCGACGCCGAGGACGTGACCCAGGCGACCTTCGTGGGGGCGTGGCTGGGCAGGGAGACCTTCGACCCGGCCAAGGGCTCGTTGGTCGGCTGGCTGCTCGGCATCGGCCGACGCAAGGTGATCGACCGTCTGCGCGCCTCGGCGCGGGAGACACGGGTGGTGGAGACGGTCCGGCAACTGCCCGAGCCGGCACAGACCGGGCCGGACCCGGACCGGGTGGTGGATCGGCTGGTGATCGCGGACGAGCTGGCACGCCTCCCGGACGACCAGCGACGCATGCTGGAGCTGGCCTTCTACGACGACCTGACACACCAGCAGATCGCCGCGGTGACCGGGGTGCCGCTGGGCACCGTGAAGAGTCACATCCGACGCGGCATGGCGAGCTTGAAGCGCAGATGGGAGGTGGATGGTGCAGCACCTGGAGCACGAGAGGCTGGTCTTTCTGGCGCTCGGTGAGGGCGAGACGGACGACGGGGAGCGCACCCACCTCGACACCTGCGCGCACTGCCGGTCGGAGCTGACGGCCCTGCGGCAGGTCGCGGGGCTCGGCGCGGAGACGCAGGGCCTCGGTGACCTGCCCGATCCGCCGGAGCACCTCTGGCAGGGCATCGAAGCCGAGATCCGGGCGGCCAAGGGCGGCGCGGTCAACGCGCCCGTAGCCGTGCTGACCAGCGCCGATCGGCAGCAGGTGCCGGGGCAGACCCGCGGGACGGCGACCGACACCGTCACCCGGCTGGACCCGACGCGCCGGCCGCGCCGGGGGCGCGGCTGGTCCCGTTGGGCGGCAACGGCGGTGACCGCCGTCGCCGCGGCGGCGATCGGTGTCGTGGGCACGGTCACGGTGCTGCGGCCGACGGAACCGACGCCCGCGAAGACGCCGACGGTGCTGGCCAGCGCGCCACTGGCGGCGTTCGGCTCGACGCCGAAATCGGCCCAGGGCGACGCCCGCGTCCTCCAGGGCGGCCAACTGCATCTGCATGTGGCGAATCTCCCGCGCGTGCCGGGGTACTACGAGGTCTGGCTCATCAACCCGACGACCATGGAGATGTTCTCGATCGGCACCCTCGGTGGCGACGCGGACGCTCTGCTACCCCTGCCCCCGAATGTCGACCTCAAGAGCTATTCGGTGGTCGACGTGTCCGCCGAGCAGTACGACAACAACACCCGTCACTCCGGCGACAGCCTCCTGAGGGGCACCCTGACGGGCTGATCGGCGGGCCGGCTCAGCTCCCCGGCCCGCCGATCAGCTCCCCACAGAGAAGTGGCCGCCCGTCACGACGGGCGGCCACTTTCTGCGTCACACGGTCACTTGCGCTTGCGGATCTCCTCGGCGGCCTGCGGGACGATCTTGAACAGGTCGCCCACCACACCGAAGTCGGCCAGCTCGAAGATCGGCGCCTCGCCGTCCTTGTTGACGGCGACGATCGTCTTCGAGGTCTGCATGCCGGCCCGGTGCTGGATGGCGCCGGAGATGCCCAGCGCCACGTAGAGCTGCGGGGAGACCGTCTTGCCGGTCTGGCCCACCTGGAACTGGTGCGGGTAGAAGCCGGAGTCGACGGCCGCGCGGGACGCGCCGACGGCGCCACCGAGCAGGTCGGCCAGCTCCTCGACCAGCTTGAAGTTGTCGGCGTTGCCGACGCCACGACCGCCGGAGACGACCACGCCGGCCTCGGTCAGCTCGGGGCGGGAGCCCTTCTGCTCGGCGACCCGCTCGACGACCTTGGCCAGCTTGTCGGTGTCGGTGACCGACACGGCGAGCTGCTCGATCGCCGGGGTGGCCGCCGCCGGGGCGGGGGTTACCGAGTTCGGCCGTACGGTGACCAGCGGCAGGCCCTTGGTGACCTTGGACTTGACGATGGTGGAGCCCGCGAAGGCGACCTGGGTGGCGGTGCCGTCGGCGTCCAGGCCGACCACATCGGTCAGGATGCCGTTGTCGAGCTTGACGGCGAGCCGGGCGGCGATCTCCTTGCCCTCCTGGGCGGAGGCCAGCAGCACGGCGGCCGGCTGCACCCGCTGGACCAGCTCGGCCAGCACGGTCGCCTTGGGGGCCACCAGGTAGCCGTCGATGTCGTCACCCTCGGCGGCGTAGATCTTCTCCGCGCCGTACTCGCCGAGCTTGGCGCTCAGCGCCTCGGCGGCGCCGGGGCCGCCGAGCACCACCGCGCTCGGGGTACCCAGCTCGCGGGCGAGGGTGAGCATCTCGAGAGTGACCTTCTTGACGCCGAATTCCTTGGTGGCTTCGACGACGACGAGAACCTCAGACATGTCCAGACCCGCTCTCAGACGAACTTCTCGGTGGCGAGGAACTCGACCAGCTTGACGCCGCCCTCGCCCTCATCGGTGACCTTGGCGCCGCCGGAGCGCGGCGGACGCTTGGTGTGCTCGACGACGGCGCTGGTCGCGCCGTCGAAGCCCACCTCGGTCGACGCGACGCCGAGGTCGGCCAGGGAGAACGTCTGCACCGGCTTCTTCTTCGCGGCCATGATGCCCTTGAAGGAGGGGTAGCGCGGCTCGTTGATGGTGTCCCACACGGAGACCACGGCCGGGGTGGAGGCCGTGACGACCTCGTAGCCCTCCTCGGTCTGCCGCTCGACGGTCAGCGTCGCGCCGTCGACGGTGAGCTTGCGCGCGCCGGTGAGCGCCGCGACGCCGAGTCGCTCGGCGATCATGTGCGGCATGACCTGCACCCGGCCGTCGGTGGACTCCGCACCGCAGATCACCAGGTCGGCGTTGAGCTGCCCGAGGGCGGCGGCGAGCACCTTGGACGTCGCCACCGCGCAGGAACCGTGCAGGGCGTCGTCCACCACGTGCACGGCCTTGTCCGGGCCCATGGAGAGCGCCTTGCGGATCGACTCGGTCGCCCGGTCCGGACCCATGGTCAGGATGGTGACCTCGCCGCCGTGCGCCTCCTTGATCTTCAGCGCCTCCTCGATGGCGTACTCGTCCATCTCGTTGATCACGTTGTTCGCCGAACCGCGGTCGACGGTGTTGTCGTCATTGCGCAGGTTGCGGTCCGCGCCCGAATCAGGCACCTGCTTGACGAGTACGACGATATTCATCGCGCTTCGACGACCCTCCTGTGTGGTGTTGCGATTGGCTCGCCCGGTCTGGGCCGCAGCCTCGCGTGTCGGTCGACGCCCGGTCAACCGCGGGCTGCTGTGCAGTTGCCCACGCGGCCAATGTTACCTGCCAGTAGGTTACCGCCGACGGGCACACAGAGTGACACAGGTCACCGGCGCGGCGCAGGTCAGACGGACTCGGCCAGCGCGCCGCGGATCTGCTCGATGGCGGCGGCCTCGGCCGGGGCCACCCCGTCGTGCGCGCGGGCCACCCGGTCCGCCGCGGTCAGCACCACCGACCGGTACGCCTCGACGTCGGCCGGCGACTTCTCCCGCAGGATCCGTACCGCCCGGCCCAGCGCCGGCAGCACCACCGACTCGATCTCCAACTGGGAGTCCCGGGGCAGGCGGGGCAGCGGGCCGGTGGTCAGCGCCTCCTTGACCACGCCGCTCGCGACGGCCAGCGCGCCCGAGGCGGCCACGCTCTCGCGGATCACGCCCAGCATCCCCGGGTCGGCGTTCGAGACCAGGAAGACCGCGCCGAACGCGCCCGTCTTGAGGGTCAGGCGCTCCTCGTCCGTCAACCGCTGCTCCATGATCACGGAGTGTAGACGTACGGCGTGGTGGTGGTGACGGCTACGAGTCCGAGTCGCTGGAGGATCGGCCTGCTGTCCTCGGAACAGTCGACCTGCACGAGCGTCCGACCCCGCTGCTCGGCCAGCCGCGCCCGGTAGTTGACCAACGCTCGGTAGATGCCCTTGCGACGCCACTGCGGCAGGGTCGAGCCGCCCCAGAGGGTGGCGAAGCCGGTGTTCGCCGGGAACCGTACCCAGCCGGCGCTCACCACCGTCCCGTCCGCCTCGGCCACCACCACCGTGATCGAGGTCGGGTCGGCGTCGATCTCCTTGGCCAGGCCCGTCACCAGGTGCGAGCGGTCGGCCTGCCAGACCTCCTCCTCCATGGCGGCGATCCGCTCCAGATCCGCGCGGGAGGTCACCTCACGCAGGCGTACCTCCTCGGGGGTCACCGGCAGCGCGGCGGCCAGCGGCGCGACCGGCCCGACCACGACGGTCTCCCGGTCCTCGGGCACGAAGCCGGCGGCCCGCAGCCGGTCCGCCAGGTCGGCCGGCTCGTCGTGCTCGTTGAGCTTCCACTCCACCGACTGGCCGCGCTCGCGGAACAGCTCCACCTGCCGGGCGATCAGCTCGTCCAGCGCGTCGCCGGTCAGCCCGCCCAGGTCGCGGTAGGTGAGGAAGCCGCCCGCGTCGAGCCCGGTGATCCGCACGAGCGGACCGTCGCGTTCGACGGTCACGCCGGCCGGGACCGGGTCGGGGATCTCCGGGCGGAGCTGGTTGTCGTACGCGGCGCGCAGGATGTTCACATCAAGATCGGTCACCGGACCAGGCTAAGGCTCCGGGGAAGCGGATAATCTCCCAGCGTGTGGGAAGCGATCAGGCGCTGGTTCGATCCGGCGGAGGCGCGCGCCGTCGGTGAGACGCCGGACTACCGGTTCTCCCTCGCCAACGAGCGGACCTTCCTCGCCTGGCTGCGCACCGGTCTCGCGCTGGTCGGTGGCGGGCTGGCCGCCGCGCAGTTCCTGCCGCCCCTGCCGATGAGCCATCTGCGGGAGGTCATCGCGGTCGCGCTGCTGCTGCTCGGCGGCACCGTCGCCATCCGCGCCGTGGACCACTGGGCGCGTACCGAACGCGCCATCCGGCTCGGCCAGGAGCTGCCCGCCTCCCGCTTCCCCGCCGTCCTCGCCCTCGCCGTGGGCGCGGGGGCCGTCCTGCTGGTGCTCGCGGTCCTGGCCCGAGCTGTCGGGGAACGGTGAGCGACGGACGCGATCCGGGTCTGCAACCGGAACGGACCCGCCTGGCCTGGCGGCGCACCCTGCTCACGGCGACGGTGGTGACCGTGCTCGCCGTCCGTCTCGCGTCGACCGGAGACCGCGCCGGGGTGCTGGTCGCCGGCGTCACGGTGCTGGTGTGGGGCGCCCTGCTGACGCTCTGCTGGCCGCGTGCCACCGGCACCGGGCCGGCCCGTACCGGCGGCCGGACGCTGCCGCTGGTCGCGCTGGGCACGGTCGGGCTCGCGCTGCTGGGAGTGCTGCTGGTGCTTCGCGGACTGGGGTGAGAGGAAACGGTGCGCCATGATGGGTGCATGGCCCGGCTTGGCGTACTCCTCTTCCTGGTGCAGATCGTTCTCGCCGTCTGCGCGCTGATCAGCTGTCTCTCCGCCGAGGAGGGTCAGATCCGTTCCCTGCCCCGGATCGTCTGGGTGCTGATCATCTTGTTCTTCCCGCTGATCGGCTCGATCGGCTGGTTCGTCGCCGGCCGGGAGGCCAGCCCCGGCGCCCGCAAGGGTTGGCCGGGTGGCGTCGGCTCGCCCGAGCGGCAGCGCCCCCGGCCCGTCGCTCCCGACGACGACCCGGAGTTCCTGCGCTCCGTGCAGGAGCGCGCCAAGCAGCACGACGAGGAGCTCTTCCGCCGCTGGGAGGAGGACCTGCGCCGGCGCGAGGACGATCTGCGCCGCCGCGACGGCGAGCCGCCCCGTGAGGGCGACCGCCCGGAGGTGTGACAGCGCCGCCGTCGCTCCCTGGGGAGCGACGGCGGCGGCAGGTGCGAGTCAGGCCAGGTTCGACGAGCGGGGGTACGCGTCGGTCGGGTCGGTGAGCACGTTGACCAGGTACGGCACACCGGAGTCGAAGGCCCGTTGCAGTGCCGGCGCGAGGTCGGCTGCCTTCGCGACCGTCTCCCCCGCGCCGCCCAGGGCGCTGACCACCCTGTCGTAGCGCAGCTCCGGCTGGAGGTCGGCGGCGACGTCGTAGCCGTACATGGCCCGCATCGGGTGCTTCTCCAGGCCCCAGATGCCGTTGTTGCCGACGACGATCACGACGGGCAGCTTCTGGCGGACCAGCGACTCGACGTCCATCAGCGAGAATCCGGCCGCGCCGTCGCCCATCAGCACGCAGATCTGCCGGTCCGGGTGGCTGACCCGGGCGCCCATCGCGTAGCCCATGCCGGTGCCCAGGCAGCCGTACGGGCCCGGGTCGAGCCAGGTGCCGGGCTGCGACGGCTCCAGGTAGCGCCCGGCGTACGACACGAAGTCACCACCGTCACCGATGGTGATGGCGTCCGGGGCCAGCGCCCGGCGCAGCTCGCCGTAGATCCGGGCCGGCCGGATCGGGTCGGTCTCGGCGGCCATCTCGGCGGCGTCCCGGGCCTTCGCGGCGTCCTCGGCGACCCGCAGGTCGGCGATCCAGTCGGTGTGGTCGGTACGGTCGCCGGCGTGATCGGCCAGGGCCGAGAGGATCAGGCGCAGGTCGCCGGCGGAAGCCACGGCCGGTTGCACGTGCGTGGCGCGCTGGCTGGGCGCGTCGACGATGTGCACCACCTTGGCGTCACCGAAGTCGCCGAAGCTGAGCCGGAAGTCCAACGGCGTGCCGACCACCACGACGACGTCGGCGCCGGAGAGCGCGGCGCGGCGGGCCTTGGCGAAGGCGAGCGGATGCTCCGGCGGCAGCGAGCCACGGCCCATCCCGTTGGTGAACACCGGCACCTGCAACGCCTCGGCGGCCTCGCGCAGCGCGGCCACCGCGTCACCGGCGTACACGTCCGAGCCGGCGATGATGACCGGGCGTTGCGCGCCGGCGATCAGCGTGGCGGCCCGGCTGACCTCGTCCGGGTCCGGTTCGACGGCGTCCACGCCGGCCGGCGCGGGCAGGTCCGCGTCGGCGACCGAGAAGACCGTCTCCAGCGGGAAGTCGAGGAAAACCGGGCCGCGGTGCGGGGTCAGCGCGGCCGTGAGGGCGGCGCCCACCGCGCGCGGGATGTCGTCGGTGCTGAACACCGTCTCGGCGTGCTTGGTGACCGGGGCGACCAGCGGCAGGTGGTCCATCTCCTGGAGGCTGCCCGAACCCCACCGAAAGGCGGGCGCGCGGCCACCGAGCACCAGCACCGGGGAAGCGTTGAAGAAGGCGCTGGTCATGCCGGAGATGCCGTTGGTGACACCGGGCCCGGCGGTGAGCACGGCGAGGCCGGGACGGCGCTGGAGCTTCGCCACCGCCTCGGCCGCGAAGACCGCCGACTGCTCGTGCCGGACGTCGTAGATCGGGAAGTCGGTCTTGTGGGCGGCGTCGTAGAGCGGAAAGACGTGGCCACCGGAGAGGGTGAACATCTCCCGCACCCCGTGCGCCCGCAACACCGCGAGTGCCAGTTCCCCGCCGTGACCTTCGATCCGCTCCGTCATCGCCGCTCCTTCTCGTCGCCCATGGCCGACGTCACACGTTACTGGCCGGTAGGCAGAATGTGAACCGTCCTCGGGTCGCCGTCGGCCCGGCCGTCAGCGGCCGGTGAAGTCCGGCTTGCGCTTCTCGACGAACGCGGTCATGCCCTCGCGCCGGTCGTCGGTCGCGAACAGTGCCGCGAAGAGCTGACTCTCCCAGGCCAGGCCCGAGTTGAGGTCCATGTCCAGGCCGCCGTCGACCGCCAGCTTCGCGGCGCGCAGGGCCTGCACAGGCCCCGTGAGGTACGGCGTGACGAGCGCGACGGCCGCGTCGTACACCTCCGCGGCCGGTACGACCCGGTCGGCGAGACCGATCCGCAGCGCCTCCTGGGCGTCCACCATCCGCCCGGACATGATCAGATCCTTTGCCCGCGCCGGACCCACGAGACGGGCCAGCCGCTGCGTACCGCCCGCGCCGGGAATGATGCCCAGCTTGATCTCCGGCTGGCCGAGCTTGGCGTCCTCGGCGACCACCCGCCAGTCACAGGCCAGCGCCAGCTCGCAGCCGCCGCCGAGCGCGTACCCGGTGATCGCCGCCACCACCGGCTTCGGGATGCGGGCGATCGCGCCGAGCGCGCTGGACAGGGCAGCAGCCCGGTCCGCCATGTCCACGTAGGACATGTCGGCCATCTGCTTGATGTCCGCCCCGGCGGCGAAGACCTTCTCCCCGCCGTACACGATGACGGCACGGACCTCGGGATCGACGGTGGCCGCCGTGGCCGCGGCGCGCAACTCCTCCTGCACCTGGGTGTTGAGCGCGTTCATCGGTGGCCGCTCCAGCCGGATGGTGCCGATGCCGTCAGTGGTCTCCAGCCGAACGAACTCGCCCACGCTGCCCTCACTTCCTCGTCGAAGTCGCGTGCCAACCTTACGACCCGGCTCGTTGGGGTAAGTACTGTGGTGTCAGCCCCTCGGGCGGGAGTCCAGCCATGATCACTTTCTACGACGACAGGTCGGTACGGGTCACCTCCAGCGCCGTCCAGGTCGACGGGCGCACCTACCCGCTGACCGAGATCACCATGGTCTGGCACCGCCGTGGCAGCCGCTCCTGGCGGGTGCTCGCCGGGCGGGGCGCGATCGGCGCCGCCCTGGCCGGTCCGCTGGTCGCTGCGGTGATCGGCATCGGCGTGGCCGTCTGGCTGCACCGCTCACCCACCGTCACGATCGCGATCGTGGGCGCCTCGGTGCTGGTCGGGCTGGCCGTCGGCCCGGTCGCCGACTTCCTCTTCGAACACCTGGACCGTTCGTACGCCAGGGGCAGCCGCCAACTGGAGATCTGGGCCCGCTGGCGGGGGCAGCCGGTACGGCTGCTGCGCACCGGCGACGCGCTGCGCTTCGGCCAGATCTACCGGGCGGTCCAACGCGCCATGGAGGCGACGCAACCCGCCCGCCCCGCCGCCCGCCGCTAACCGCAGCCCCACCCCTCCCGCTCCCGCCCCGCCCCCGCCCCCCATCCCGCGCCCGCCGCGGCCCCGCCCCCCATCCCGCCGATCTTGCAGTTTCTGTTGTCAATACGGGCTGCTATGCCCCTTATGTCGCAGCAGAAAGTGCAAGATCGGCGGGGTGGGGGTGGGGTGGGGCCGGGGCGGGGCGGGCTCGGGGTGGGGTTGCCTTGCGGTGGTTAGGCTTAGTGATGACCCTCTATTACCGGGACGACGCGGTGCAGGTGACCTCCGAGTCGATCCGGGCGGGCGGTCAGGTGATCGCCCTGCCCGACGTGACGTTCGTCTGGCACGAACGGGGGCCGAAGACCCTCGCCGTACGCGGCCGGGTGCTGGGTCGCGGCGTGCTGGTCCTGCTGCTGTCGCTGCCGCCCCTCGTGGCGCTGGTCTGTGTGGTGTCGCTGGCGTGGTCGGCACAGGACCGGGGCAACTGGCAGCTGGCGTTGATCATTCTCGCGGCCTGCGCGGTGGGGGCGGTGGCGCTGGCTCCTTTCCTGGAGATTCCCCTCGGCTGGCTGGACCGTTCGTACGAGCGGGGCAGCCACGTGCACGAGCTCTGGGTGCAGCACCACGGTCAGGAGCACATGCTCCTGCGCACGCCGGACGCGCTACGGTTCGGGCAGATCTACCGGGCCGTGCAGCGCGCCGTCGAACAGCAGGGGGACCATCGATGACCACCCGACACGGCGAGGCCGTCGGCTTGGCCGGGCTGCTCGCCGCGGCCGGCGTCACCCATCTGCTGCGTCCCGGCTACTACGACCCGATCGTGCCTCGTACGCTGCCCGGTCCGGCCCGCTTCTGGACGTACGCCAGTGGGGTCGCCGAACTGGCGGTGGCTGCGGCGGTGGCGCACCCCGCCACCCGGCGGACCGGTGGGCGAGCCGCCGCCGCGCTGTTCGTCGCCGTACTGCCGGCCAACGTGAAGATGGCGGTCGACTGGCGGCACCGGCGGCCGGCGAGGCGGGCGATCGCCTACGGCCGGGTGCCGATGCAGGTGCCACTTATCTGGTGGGCGCTGCGCGTCGCCCGCGCCACCCGCTAGAGCCCAGCCCCAGGGCAGGTCAGGTCAGGTCAGGTCAACGGCAGGGTGGTGGCGATCGGCCAGCCCAGCAGGGCTGCGCCGACGACTGCCGGCAGCCAACGCGGGGGCGCGTACCGGCGCAGCACGGCGGCCCACAGCACGTGCCAGCCGAGCAGTACGGCGAACAGCGGCACCACCAGCAGCACGAATCCCGGCGCCAGGCCCACCACCGCTGCCGTGCTCAGCACGACCACGGTGACCGCGACGACCAGCAGCCGACGCCACGTCCGGCCGGCCGCGACCAGCTCCACGCCCAGCAGGAACAGCAGGCACGCACCCAGCACCAGCGGAAGCAGCCACCAGCGGGCGCCGACCGGCCACGCCGAGGTCAGTCCGAGGTGGATCGGAAGCGCCACGGCCAGGATGGCGTACGCCGTCAGCGCCAGCGCCGCGCCGGTGGTCCGTGCCGCTGTCCGCCTGCCGACCGGCTCGTCGGTCATTCCCGGCGCACGTGTCACGGCGGGCAGCCAGCGGTGACCGCCCATCGTCAGGAGGCCGGTGACCAGCAGGAAGCCGGTGACGTAGCCACCGACCGCGAGCGGAAGCCGACTGGTCGGCAGGATCGCCGCGGCGGCCGTGGCGAGACCGCTCGCGACGACGGCCAACCCGAGCAGGACGGGACCCCGCAGCGCCGGTCCCCCGGGGACGCGTCGGCGGGCAGCGGGCACGGCGGCGGCCCGCCGGCCCAGGAGCAGCGCCGCCAGCGGGACCAGTCCGACGGCGAACGCGACCACGAGCAGAGCCGCGCCGGTGAGACGGGCGAGCGGGCGGGGCGGGGCGTCCCCGTCCACGCTGGGCAGCCAGCGGGCGATCTCCTCGTGGGTACGCGGGGCGAAGAGCACCGAGATGTGCTCCACCCCCGGCACCACGACAGCGGGCCGGCGACCCACCGTCGCGCCCCGCCGTACGGCGTCGTCGGCTGCTCGCCGGAACCCGGGGAACTCCGCGCCGCCCACGATCAGCAGCAGTTCGGTCGGCCGCCCCGGGGGCAGTTCGCCGGCCTCGGGCAGCGATATCGCCACCGTCCGGGCGATCTCGGGATGCCCGGCCGCGTACCGGGTGACCGCGCCCGCGCCCATCGAGTGGCCGACCAGCATGATCTGGGTCGGGTCCACGTCCGGCTGGGCACGTAGGTGTCCGACGGCGATGTCCAGCTCGGCGGCGAGCGTCGGGGACGACGTATCGGTACCCAGTCCGGCCGGGTTCGCGCCGTGCCCCGCGAAGTCGAACAGCAGCGCGACCGCTCCGCGACGGGCGACGGTGTCGGCGATCGGGCGCATCAGCCGGGCCGAGCCGGCGAAGCCGTGTGCGATCACCACGCCGGGTCGCCGGGCGTCCGGGGTCGGCGGGCCGACGCGTACCTCGGTCATCGGCACACCGTCGACGGTGAGGTGCCGCACGCTGAGGCCTGCGTCGGCGCGTACCAGCACCGCGCTGCCGAGTGCGGCGGTGACCGCCGCGAGCACGGCGAGCAGGACGGCGATCCGGGTGCTCGGTGGGTGGCGCGGCGGTGCGGCCGACATGCCGGCACCCTACCGCCGAGCGCCCCGCATCGGACCGGGCCGGCGGCCGCGAACGAGCGGTTGTGGCAGGACCGACGCACACTTGGTCCCATGGCACTTCCCCTCCCCACCCCCACCGCGATGGTCGGCCTGACCCGCTCCGCCCTCGACCAGGCGCTCGGCTCGGCCGCCTCGTTCGCCGCAGTCCCCGCCCGCGCGTTCGCGGTGCTGGACGGGGTGGAGGCGCTGCTGACCAGGATCAACGGCGTGGTCGACCGGATCGGGACGACGCTGGACCGGACCGATGAGGTGCTCACCGACGCCGAGGCGGCAGTCCGTGAGGTGGCGGTGATCAGCGCCGCCGCGACCACCGCCGTCGACACGGCCACCGAGGTTGCCGCGGCCGCCGCCGTGGTGGTGAACGAGGCCGACAAGGTCGCGCGCCTCGCGGGCGCGCTGGTCACCGAGGCCGACGCGGTGGCCGGCAACGCCGCGGTCACCGTGGAGACGGCCGCGCAGGCCGCGGCCACCGCTGCCGAACTGCTGGCGGCGTATGAGCCGGCGCTGCGGCGGGCCGCGCCGATGACCGGCAGGTTCGTGGAGGAGTTGAGCCACGAGGAGATCACGGCGGCGATCCACCTGATCGACGAGTTGCCCAAGCTCAAGGAGCACCTGACCGCCGACATCCTGCCGATCCTCGCGACGCTGGACCGGGTGGGTCCCGACCTGCACGACCTGCTGGACGTCACCCGTGATCTGAAACTCGCCGTGGCCGGCATCCCCGGCCTCGGGATGCTGCGGCGACGGGGCGAGAAGCTGAGCGACGAGACCGCCGACTGACCCGCGCCGCGACCGGCTCAGCAGTCGCAGGTTGCCGTCGTCGGTGCGGTGAGGTCGTCCACGGGGCGTCGGGTCAGGCCGCTGTCGGTCTCCACCGGCAGCCCCTCCCGTACCCAGTACTCGAATCCGCCGAGCATCTCCTTGACCGGAATGCCGAGCCGGGCGAACTCCAGCGCCGCCCGGGTCGCGCCGTTGCAGCCCGGCCCCCAGCAGTAGGTGACCACCGCCGCGCCGGCCGGGATCTTCTCGGGTGCCCGGGCGGCGATCTCGGCGGTGGGCAGGTGCACCGCTCCCGGCAGGCGGCCCTGCGCCCACGCGGCCACCCCCCGGGAGTCGACCACCACGAGTCCGGGCGTACGGGCGGCCAGGTCGGCGTGCACGTCGCTGACATCGGTCTGGAAGCTGAGTCGGGCGAGGAAGTGGGCGGCTGCGGCATCCGGAGCGGCCGGCGGGACAGCGAAGGTGAAGGTCATGCCACTGATCGTGGCCGGGCCGGGCGGGCCGGGCGAGTGGCGGAAACGACGTCCTGCGCTAACATCCCGCCATGTCGAACAGTGGGGTGAGCGCCCGTCCGCGCCCGCTGCCGGCACCCCGACAGCCGGCCGCCGGTCACCGCGTCGCGGTGCTCGCGTACCCGGGGATGTCGGTGTTCGAGACCGGCATCGTCACCGAGGTCTTCGGGCTGCCCCGCCCCGAGTTCGACGTCGACTGGTACGACCTGGTGATCTGCGCCGAGGAGCCGGGGCCGGTGCCGGTGGTCGGCGGAGTCAGCCTGCACACCCCGTACAGCCTGGCGGAGCTCGCGGCGGCGCGGACGGTGATCGTGCCCGGCGTGCCGGACGTGGCGGCCGACCCATCGCCCGCGCTGGTGGCCGCGCTGCGGACGGCGCACGCTCGCGGCGCCCGGATCATGTCGATCTGTTCGGGCGCGTTCGCGCTGGCCGGCGCCGGGCTGCTGGACGGGCGACGGGCCACCACCCACTGGCGGTACGCGGAGCTGCTGGCACGGCGGTACCCGCGCGTCGAGGTGGACCCGAACGTGCTCTACCTCGACGACGGCGACCTGCTCACCAGCGCCGGCAGTGCCGCCGGGCTCGATCTCAGCGTGCACGTGGTGCGGCGCGACCACGGCGCGGCGATCGCCAACGCGGTCGCCCGCCGGTTGGTCATCCCTCCGCACCGCGACGGCGGACAGGCCCAGTTCGTCGAGGCGCCGGTGACCGCTGACCCGGACGACGACCGGATCACCGCCAGCATCGACTGGGCGCTCGCACACCTCGCCGAGCCGCTGAGCATCGCCCGCCTCGCCAAGCGGGCACACATGTCACCGCGCACCTATCTGCGGCACTTCACCCGAGCCACCGGGACCAGCCCGATCCGGTGGATCATCGACCAGCGGGTTCGGGCCAGTCTGGCGCTGCTGGAGGAGACCGACGCCGCGATCGAACAGGTTGCCGGCGCGGTGGGCTTCGACACCCCGGTCACCTACCGCCACCACTTCGGACGGATCATGCTGACGTCGCCGTCGGCGTACCGGCGGGCCTTTCGGACCGGCACCGGCCGGCCGGCCTGACGTGGCCGGGCAGGTCGACGACGGGTCAGCCCGGCGCGTACAACGCGTCGATCTCGGCCCGCTGCGGCAGTGCCACCGAGGCGCCGAGCTTGCGTACGCAGGCCGCGCCGGCCGCCGCCGCCCAGCGTACGGCGTCGACGACGTCCCGCCCCTCGCCCCAGCCGACCGCCAGCGCGGCGGTGAACGCGTCGCCGGCCGCCGTGGAGTCGACCACGTCGACTCCGACGGCGGGCACGTGCACCTCGGCGCCCTCCCGGTCGACGTACCAGGCGCCGGCGGCGCCGAGGGTGAGCACCGCGCGGGGCACCAGGTCGAGCAGCGCCCTCGGCTCCTCCCGGCCCCGGCCGGTGTACGCCTGCGCCTCGCCCTCGTTGACGACGAGCAGGTCCACCGCGTCGAACAGTTCCGGTGGGAGTTCCCGGGCGGGTGCGGCGTTGAGGATGACCCGGGTGCCGGCGGCGCGGGCGGCCAGCGCCGCGGCGGTCACCGTCTGCACCGGGATCTCCAACTGGGCGACCAGGACGTCCGCCCCGGCCACCGTGGCCAACTCCTCGTCGGTGAGGCCCACCAGCGCGTCGTTCGCACCCGGGGTGACCACGATGGCGTTCTCCCCCTGCCCGTTGACCATCACGAGCGCCACGCCGGACGTGCCGTACACCACCCGAAGGTGATCGGTATCCACGCCGGCCGCCGTGATGCGCGCGCGGAGCGTCACGCCGAACGCGTCGGAGCCGATCGCGCCCAGGAAGGTGCAGGTGGCGCCGGCCCGGACGGCGGCGATGGCCTGGTTGGCGCCCTTGCCGCCGGGCACCATCACGAAGTCGGTGCCGAGCATGGTCTGGCCCGGCCTGGGCAGCGAGGGGGCCATCGCGACCAGGTCCATGTTGGCGCTGCCCACCACCACCACGCGGGTCTGCGACATGGTCAGCCGTTCAGGCGGCGCGCGCGGTGTAGCGGTCGCCGGAGCGTTCGACCACCAGCGGCAGACCGAAGGTCTTGGAGAGGTTGTCGCCGGTCAGCGTCTCGGCGAGCAGGCCCTGGGCGACGACCGCGCCCTCGCGCAGCAGCAGCGCGTGGGTGAACCCGGGCGGGATCTCCTCCACGTGGTGGGTGACGAGCACCATGGCGGGGGCGTCCGGGTCGTACGCCAGCTCGGCCAGCCGGCCGACCAGGTCCTCGCGGCCGCCGAGATCGAGACCGGCGGTGGGCTCGTCGAGCAGCAGCAGCTCCGGGTCGGTCATCAGCGCCCGGGCGATCTGCACGCGCTTGCGTTCGCCGTCGGAGAGGGTGCCGTAGCGGCGCTCGGCGAGGTTGCCGACACCGAGTTGGCTGAGCAGCGCACGCGCCCGCGCCACATCGCCGTGCTCGTAGCTCTCCCGCCAGCGGCCGACCACCGACCAGGCTGCGGTGACCACGACGTCGCTGACCTGCTCGTCGGCCGGCACCCGGGCGGCGAGCGCGGCCGTGGCGAGCCCGATGCGGGTCTGCAACTCGTTGACGTCGGTGCGGCCGATCCGCTCACCGAGGACGTACGCGACGCCGGTGGTGGGGTGCAGCCGGCCGGCGGCCAAATTGAGCAGGGTCGTCTTGCCCGCACCGTTGGGGCCGAGCACCACCCAGCGCTCATCCAGCTCGACGCGCCAGGTCAGGTCCTGCAACAGGGCGTTGTCGGAGCGGCGTACGCCCACGCTGTCGAGGCTGACCACCAGATCCGGGTCCACGGGTGCGGCGGCAGGCGCGGCGCCGGCAGCGCCGGGGATCAGGTCACCAGTCACCTGCCCATCCAACCACGCAGGAGTGGCGTGCCCCCCATGGGCGGCGCTCTGGCCATAGGGTGGGGCACCGTGTCGTTGATCACCACACCCCAGGGACGGCCCATGCCCGGTCGAGGTTTGGCGCCGCGCGGATGAGCGCGGTCATCGAGATCGAGGGTCTGCGCAAGACCTTCCGCAGTGTGCGCAACGGTAAGAGGGTGGCGGTCGACGGCTTCGACCTGCTGGTCGAGGCCGGGCAGATCCACGGCTTCCTGGGGCCCAACGGCTCCGGCAAGACCACCACGCTGCGCGCCCTGCTGGGGCTGGTCCGCGCCGACAGCGGGCGGATGGCCGTGCTCGGCGAGCCGTCTCCGCAGCTGCTGCCCCGGGTGGCGGGGCAGGTCGGCGCCATCGTGGAGAGTCCGCAGTTCTTCGGCAACTTCACCGGTCGTCGTACGCTGCGGCTGCTGGCCCGCGCCGGCGGGGTGCCGATCTCGCGGGTGGACGAGGCGCTGGATCTGGTGGGCCTGCGCGACCGGGGCGACGATCGGGTGAAGAGCTACTCGCTGGGCATGAAGCAGCGCCTCGCGGTGGCGTCCGCGCTGCTGAAGGACCCGCGGCTGCTCATCCTCGACGAGCCGGCGAACGGCCTCGATCCGGCCGGCATCCGGGAGATGCGCGACCTGATGCGGTCACTCGCCGCGGCGGGGGTGACGGTGCTGGTGTCCAGCCACATCCTGGGCGAGATCCAACTGATCTGCGACCACGTCACGATCATCTCGCGAGGGCGGCGGGTGGCGGCCGGTCGGGTGGACGAGGTGCTGGCGGGTCACGACCGGCACGAGTTCCTGGTCCGGGTGGCCGAACCGGAGCGCGCCGCCGATCTGCTGCGCGCGGCGGAGCTGACGACCGCCGTCGAGGGCGAGTCGCTGGTGGTGAGCGGGACGACCGACCCGACGGTCATCAGCCGCGTCCTCGGCGAGCAGGATCTGTGGGTCGCCGAGCTGACGCCGCTGCGACCCGACCTGGAGAGCGTCTTCCTGGAGTTGACCGGGGCCGGCGAGCATCCCTCGGTGCCCCGCCAGGTCGACGAGGCGGCGCGACCGGTGGGCGCCGACGGCGCGCCGGTGATCGATCTCGACGTACGGGGAGTGGACGCGTGAACCTGGTCCGGGCCGAGTTGGAGCGCCTCGCCGCACGCCGCTTCGTGCAGCTCATGGTCGTCCTGCTGGTGTTGGCGTTCGGCGTCACGGCCGCGACCGCCCTGGCCGGGTCGCACCGGCCGAGCGCCCACGAGCTCTCCTCGGCGCGCCAGGAGGCCATCGAGGCGCGGCGGAGCATGGAGGTCAACTACCAGGAGTGCCTGGCGCGGCAGGACAGGATCTCGACGCCCGACATGCGCGACAAACTGTCCGCCGACTGTTCCGACATGGACCCGGCCCAGCAGGACCGGCTGCCGATCGCGTCCGACTACCTGTCGGGGGTGTTCACCTTCGCCGACCAGGCCCGCCCGCTGCTGTTCTTCCTCATCACGTTCCTGGTGCTGTTCGGGTTCCTGGTCGGCGCCTCGTACATCGGGGCGGACCTGAACTCCGGTGGGGTGGTGAACCTGCTGCTGTGGCGGCCACGTCGGCTGACGGTGCTGGGCACGAAGCTGGGCACCCTGCTGGGCGGCGTGTTGGCGCTGGCGGTGGTGGCCTCGGTGGTCTATCTGGCCACCTTCTGGGTGATCGGGCAGACCGCCGGCCTGGCCGGTCAGCTCGACGGTGACTTCTGGCGCTCGCTGGGCGCGGTCCACGGTCGCGGCCTGGTGCTGGTGCTGCTGGCCACCGCGACGGGCTTCGCCATCGCGACGTTGGGTCGGCACACGTCGGCGGCGCTCGGCGCGGTGGCGGCGTACGCGGTGGTGTGGGAGCTGGGTGCCCGGCTGGTGCTGGCGATCGTGGACGCCCGGCGACCGGAACAGATGATGCTCTCGACGTACCTCGGGGCGTGGCTCAACGGCGAGGCGCGGATCTGGGATGCCCAGCTCTGTCGGGACAACTTCAGCGACATGTCCTGCCAGGGTTTCTACATCCTCACCTGGCGACCGTCGTTGGCGGTGCTGCTCGTGGTCGCCGGCGGGTTGACCGTGCTGGCGTTCGCCGCCTTCCGCCGCCGCGACCTGAACTGAGGGGCCGACACCTAGGCGGCAAGAGCTTGCAGCCGGGCGGTCAGCGGTGAAATATTCCTTCACATGACCGCCCGGGCGGGCTCAGCCGACGGTGGAGCCGAACACCTCGTCACGGACGGCGTTCAACGCGGTACGCAGGGCACCGCGCAGGATCGGCTCCTCGGTGAGGCCGGTGGGCACCACCCGCGGCCGGACCAGGGTGATCGCCGCGACCTCCCGCTGCACCCGGTCGGCGAGCGCCGTACCACCGGCCTGGCCGACCTCGCCGGCCAGCACGACCAACGGCGGGTCGAGCACCACGCAGGTGCTGGCCACCCCGAGCGCGAGCCGACGAGCCAACTCGTCGAGCATCGGGCCACCGGCCGCACCGCCCGCGACCGCCGCACGCACCGCGCTGGCGGCATCCGGTGCGGAGAAACCGTGCTCACGGGCCACCGCGCGTACCGAGTCACCGCCGACCACCTGCTGGAAGGCGGGCTTGGCGCGCCGCGAGACATCGCGCGGGATGGGCGCGCCGGGCACCGGCAGGTAGCCGATCTCGCCCGCCGCTCCGCTGCTGCCGTGGTGCAGCCGCCCGCCCAACATGATCGCCAGGCCGACACCGGCGCCCACCCAGACCAGGACGAAGTCCGCCACGCCCTGCGCGGCGCCGGACTGCGCCTCGGCCACTGCCGCCAGGTTGACGTCGTTCTCGAAGACCACCGGGGTGTGCAGGTCGTCCCGCAGCGCGGCCAGCAGACCGCTGTGCCAACGCGGCAGGTTGAACGCGAAGGTGATGTCGCCGCTCTGCGGATCGACGAGGCCGGGCGTACCGAGCACGATCCGTCGTACGCTGCTGAGCTGCGCCTGGGCGCTGCTCGCGGCCTGCACCACGGCGTTGTGCACCACTCCCACCGGATCGTCGGTGTCCCGCGTCGACTGCTCCACCCGGCCGATGACGGCGCCGGTGATGTCGGCGCAGGCGGCCACCACCCGGTCCGGCCCGACGTCCACCCCGACGACGTGCGCGCTGCTCGCGCGTACGGCGTAGAGCTGGGCGTTCGGCCCCCGCCCGCCGGCCTGCTCGCCGACCCGGCTGACCAGGCCACGCTCCTCCAGGCGCTCGACGAGCTGCGAGGCGGTGACCTTGGACAGGCCGGTCAGCTCGCCGAGCCGGGCCCGGGTGAGCGGCCCACGCTCGAGGAGCAGTTCCAGCGCCGCTCGGTCGTTGAGCGCCCGCAACAGGCGGGGGGTACCGGGCAGCCGGGTCGCACTCATGCCACGTCCTCTAGTTTTAGTAAACTTTGCTAACTGTAAACCGACCTGCGAACGGGTAGCCGTAGCGTAACGGCCACCCGGAGGCAGAGTGCTCCGCCAACCCGGCAGGGCGACGACCACCGCGGGTACACGTTCGTATCCACGGGAAGTGAAGGGGGAGATCTCGTGGGGCTCGATCCAGGACTGCGCCGGCTCGCGCTGGGCACGTTGCTCGCCGCGTATCCGGGAGCGGTCCCACCCGAGTGGGCGGTCGCCCTGGTGGCCGACGGGCTGGCCGGGCACACCCTGTTCGGCACGAACGTGCACGACCCCGCGCAGGTGGCGGCGAGCACGGCGGCGCTGCGCGCCGGCCGGTCGGACGTGCTGATCGCCATCGACGAGGAGGGGGGCGACGTGACCCGGCTGGCCCACGCCACCGGCAGCCCGTACCCCGGTAACGCCGCCCTCGGCGCGGTCGGCGACGTGGCGCTCACCCGCCGGGTCTACCAGTCGATCGGCGCCGAACTGGCCGCGCTGGGCGTCACCGTCAACCTGGCCCCCACGGTCGACGTGAACACCGCCGACGACAACCCGGTGATCGGCACCCGCTCGTTCGGCGCCGACCCGCTGCGGGTGGCCTCGCACTCGGCCGCCGCCGTCAGCGGCCTCCAGGCCGCCGGTGTGGCCGCCTGCGCCAAGCACTTCCCCGGACACGGCGCGACAGTCACCGACTCCCACCACGAGCTGCCCACGGTGGACGTACCGCTGGAACTGCTCCGCCAGCGCGACCTGCCGCCGTTCGCCGCGGTCGTCGCGGCCGGCACGCAGGCCGTGATGACCGCGCACATCCGGGTGCCGGCGCTGACCGGCGACGGCCCGGCCACCTTCAGCCGGGCCGTCCTGGTCGATCTGCTGCGCGCCGAGTACGGCTTCACCGGCACCGTGATCACCGACGCCCTGGAGATGAAGGGCGCGGCGGTGGCCGCCGGAGGCGTGGGGCCGGCCGCCGTGCGGGCGCTGTCGGCCGGCGCCGACCTGCTCTGCATCGGCGCACAGGTCGACGCCGCCCTGGTCGAGCGGGTCGCGGCCGAGATCGTCGAGGCGACCGCCGACGGTTGGCTGCCGATCGCCCGGGTGGAGGAGGCGGCCGGCCGCGCCGCCGCGCTCGCCGCCTGGACCCGGGCCGCCGGCCGGTCGTCGGCCACCCCCGACCCCGATCTGGGGTACGCGGCGGCGCGCCGGGCGGTGCGGGTGGAGGGGCTGCTCACCGGCCTGGACCAGCCGCTGGTGGTGCAGTTGCACACCGAGTCCACGATGGCCGAGGGTCGGGTGCCGTGGGGTCTCGGCCCGCACCTCGACGGTGGACGCGAGATCCGCGTCGTGGCCGCCGAGACCGATCAGGCGGCCGTCCGCGAGTTGGCCGGGGATCGGCCGATCGTGCTGGTCGGGCGGCATCTGCATCGGCTGGCCGGCGGCCCGGAACTGATCGACGCGCTGGCCGCCGCCCATCCGGTGACCGTCGTGGAGATGGGTTGGCCGGGGACGTGGCGACCGTCCGGCGCACGGGCGTTCGTCACCACGTACGGCGCGAGCCACGCCAACGGCCGGGCGGCGGCCGAGGCGCTGGGCCTGGCGGGCTGAGCGACAGCGACCACAGTCGAGCGTCACCCCTATCTTGAACACGTTCAATTACTCGCCTACGCTGAGACCGCCAGCAGTTGAACATGTTCAAGGGAGGCGTCCGCATGGACATGAAGGTCTGGATGTACCTGGTCTATCTGGCGGTCAGCATCGGCCTCACCATCTGGGTGGCGCGAGCGCTGTCCCGCAACGGGCTGGTCTTTCTCGAGGAGGTGTTCGCCGACGAACGGCTCGCCGCAGCGGTGAACAGCCTCCTCGTGGTGGGGTTCTACCTGCTCAACCTCGGCTACGTCACGGTCGCCATGAAGCATGGCGAGTCGGTCGGCTCGACGAGCCAGGCGATGGAGGAACTGTCGCTCAAGATCGGCCTGGTGCTACTGGTGCTCGGCGCGCTGCACTTCTTCAACGTGTTCGCACTGGGCCGCTACCGCCGCAACCGGCTCCGCCAGCTCGCCACGCACCCGCCCATCGCGCCGATCGGCCGGCTCCCCGTGCCACCCGCACCCCACGGCCCACACCCCGCCGGACCCCAGCCGACCGTCGCCTACCCGGCCACCCCCTACCCGACCGGGCCACAACCACCCGCCCCGCAGCCCGGCGTGGACGGGCCGGGCCCCGGATCCGCCAGCCGATGACCGCCGTACCGGCCGCCGGGTCCCCCCAGACTCCGGATCCCACCGCGTTCGGGGGTGGTGGGATCCGGGCATTCACCGTCCTGTTCGACGCGAGCTGCCCGCTCTGTCGGGCCGCGCGTCGGTGGCTCGCGTCGCGCGCCCAACTCGTACCCCTGGAGTTCGTGCCGGCCGGATCGGCCGAGGCCCGGCGGCGCTTCCCCGGCCTGGACCACGACGCGACGCTGCGTGACCTGACCGTCGTGGCCGATGACGGCGCCGTGTACGCGGGCGACGGCGCGTGGTTCGCCTGCCTCTGGGCGCTGGCCGACCACCGGTCGGCGGCGGAGCGGCTGTCGCAGCCGCACCTGTTGCCGCTGGCCCGGCGGGTGGTGACGGCCGCCTCCGCCATCCGGGAGCGGGTCCGCGATCCGTGGGCCGAGCCGTTCGACGAGCCGTCGGGATACCGTGACCTCGATGACCGAGCAACCTGCGCCGACGACCACTGCGGGTGAACCTGCGACCGCCCGGGGCGAGCAGACCCGGCAGCTCATCCGGGACACCGCGATGCGCCTGTTCCGCGAGCGCGGCTACGCCCAGACGACCATGCGGGCGATCGCGCAGGAGGCCGGCGTGGCAGTGGGCAACGCCTACTACTACTTCGGCTCGAAGGATCACCTGATCCAGGAGTTCTACGCGCAGTCCCAGGCCGAGCACCGGGCCAGGGCCCAGCCGGTGCTCGACCGGGAGGAGGCATTCGGGGCGCGGCTGGCCGGGGTGCTGCACGCCGGCGTTGACGTGCTGACCCCGTCGCACGAGTTCGCGGCGACCTTCTTCAAGACCGCGGCGGAGCCGACCTCTCCCCTCAGCCCGTTCTCCGCGGAGTCGTCCGGGCCTCGGCTGGCGGCGATCGACCTGTTCGCCGAGGCGCTGACCGGCTCGACCGCCAAGGTGGACGCGGAGTTGCGTCCTCAGCTGCCGGAGTTGCTCTGGCTGGCATACATGGGCGTCATCCTCTACTGGGTGCACGACCGCTCACCCGGCCAGGTCAAGACCCGGCAGTTGATCGACGGCGCGGTGCCGCTGATCGACCGGCTGGTGGCGTTGTCGCGGCTACGGGTACTCCGCCCGGTGACGCGACAGGTTGTCGACCTCATCCGCACGCTGCGTCACTGATCGGATCACCAGCGATCCCGTGCTTCTTCGCAGGTCAAGTCCACAATTCGACACTCCGACTCGACACCTCGCATCTTGCAGCTTGCAGTTTCGATACGTAGCGTGATCGATATCGGGTCGGCGCGTCGGTGACGCGGCCGACCACCCGAGAACCGGGGCCTGGGGGCAGGTTGCGGACCGTGGATCCGGCCCGGGATCCACGGTCCGCGCACTGAATCCACCTCAGCGCGGATAGACCCCGTACGCCCGCCAACCCCGGTCCGGAAAGCCCGCCGCCTCCGCGACCCGGGCCGAGGCGTGGTTGTCCCTCTCGTGCAGGTACGTCGGCACCGCGCCCTCGTCGAGGACCCGCCGCGCCGCCTGCGCCACCAGCCGACGCGCGAGACCCCGACCGCGAGCCGCCGGCACCGTACCGACGGCCAACTCGTGCCCGAACGCGTCGTGGCGCTTGATGGCGGCGCCGGCCAGGTAGGCGCCGTCGGCATCGCGTACCACGAGCACCGGCCGGTCGAACAGCCGAAGCCAGGGCGGCAGCCCGGGCGTCGTCGGCGTGATCCACTCCCCCACGTCGGGCAGGGGCGCGGGCGAGAGAGTCCAGCGGAAGGGGCCGTCGTGCAGGCAGAAGGCGGGGTGTCCGACGGCCTCCGGCAGCGCCGCGAGCATCCGCTGCGGCGCTCGCTCGGCCAACGCCCGGATCGCGGCGACACGGTCCGGCGCGACGGAGAGCACCGCGCTCTGACCGGTGTCCACGGCGAGGGCCGGACGCAGTCGGCCGTCCCAGGCCGGCAGGGCCCGCCGATGCGAGGCGACGACGTGCAGCCCGGACGCGGCCGGCCACTGGCCGAGCCAGGAGGCGAGGTGCAGTTGCAGCCGCCGGTCGAGCATGCGCACCTCCCCGTCACCCCACACGTCGTGATCACCGTACGCCTGGGCGGCCCGACCGGGCGGGCCATCGCGAGCGTGGGACGCTGCCCGAGATCCGGGAATCAGCTCGCCACATCGACCGTCATAGGTATTTCCATACCTCGACACCTTTCTCTGCGACGGTATTCGCATGTCGATTCCGCCGAAGGACCGCTTCCACCAGCACCCCGCCCGACTCTGGCGCACGGAGGGGGCCGTCGCGGACGCTCCGACGCAGGCGCGGTACCGGGCGATCCGGGCGACGGGCGGGCTGCCCTGGGCGGCGCTGAACGAGTTGCCGGCCGGCTCCGGCCGACACGGCCTCAACCGGCGCTGAACGCACCGGCGCGGCACCGGCCGGGAACGGCGTCGGCGACGACACACCGCAGGAGGACCAGCGCCGGCTTTCGCACACCTGTCGGGTAATTTCTTCCAGGTCCGGCACCCGGCCTACGACAGGAGAAGCTCCGCGCATGGGCAAGAAGACGATCCACGTCTCCGACTTCACCGGAACCGTTCTGCAGCAGGACGACGAGGTGGTTCGTGTCGTCGTCCTGGAGCACCCGGACCTGGTCGCCGGGCCCGTGCAGCTCGACGCCACCCCGGGCGAGGTGGAGAACATCGACGACGCGGCGCTCGACGTGGCGGTGGTCGAGATCCACGACCGGCACGGCGGCGGCGAGCCTCGACGGGTCGTCCTCACGGCGAGCGAGTTCGACGCGATGGCCACCGACGTCCCGATGGCGCAGTTGTTGAAGACGGCCGAGCGGGTCCGCCCGCCCAAGGCCCGCAAGAGCGCCGAGAAGATCGACTACGGCACGCTGGAGCACGCCGGCAAGCCGCACCGGGGCCGCGTCACCGAGGAGGAGGCCCGACTGGTCCGCGAGCAGCTCGACGAGGTCAACAAGCGGCTCGCCGACGCGGGCGTACGCCAGATCGACCCGACCGATCCGGAGCACGCCCTGCGCTACGGCTTCCCCGACGTCTCCTGAGCGAGGGCGTCAGCAGGTCTTCTCCGCCCGCTTGCGGAAGGCGGTCTCGGTGACCGCCTTCCGCTTGCCGGCCGCCTCGCCGACCAGGACGTCTCCGGGCCCGAGCGCGGTCAGCTCGTTCAGCGTGAAGTGGACGGGGATGGCGTCGCGCTGCGTGCCGTAGGCAGCGGCCGAGTATTCGGCGGCGGGATCGAAGGCGACCAGCGTCTGCTCGTCGACCGTCCAACCCGACGGCAGTTCGAAGACGGTCACACTCGTCACCTCGGCGCCGCCTTCGCGGTCGATGGTCCAACTCGCGGCCGGCGTGGGCTCGATGGTGAAGACGCTGATCCGCTCCATTTCGAACACGGCGCACTCGGCGAACAGCAGCACCGGCCGACCGTCGACGGCCCGGACCGCCAGCACCTCCTTGTCCGCCGGGCTGCAGGCCGACATCCCGGCCAGGGCGGCGACCAGCACGAGGATGCCCACCGCCCCCCGATTGCCAGCTCTCCGGCAGGACATCCGTTCGTCGGCACGTCGCATTCCGGTGTCTCCCGTTCCGCCGGCCTGTCGCCCTTCGGCAACCCGAGGTTAGGCGAGGGGTCGGCGACGCGCGGTCCGGCGAGGACATGCACGACTTTTCCGCACTGTCGCGCGCCCCTTCGGTCCTGTTGCCGCTACCGGGCCTCGTCGTCGGCCGCGGACGCCTTGACGGCGGCCGCGAGGGCGGCGGACAGGTCCCCTTCGACGGACTCCTTGGTCAGGCCGAGGTTGGTGAGCACGCCGGCCCCGTCCTCCTGCTCCAGCAGGGCGAGCAGGATGTGCTCGGTGCCGATGTAGTTGTGCCCGAGGCGCAGCGCTTCCCGGAAGGTCAGCTCCAACGCCTTCTTGCCGGCGGCGTCGTAGGGGATCAGGTCGGGGACGTCGTCAGCCCTCGGCGGGAGGACGGCCGCGACGGCCTCGCGCACCGCCTCGGGAGTGGCGCCCCGACCGACCAACACCCGGGCGGCCAGCCCGTCGGGCTCCGCCAGCAGCCCGAGCACCAGGTGCGCGGGGCCGATCTCGGGATTCCCGGCGGCGCGGGCCTCCTCCTGTGAGGCCATGACCACGTTGCGGGCGCGCGGGGTGAACCTCCCGAAGCCGGCGTTCGGGTCGAGCGCCGCCGTGTCGGCGGACCCCTTCGCCACGAAGCGCTTCTGGGCGGCCTGCTTGCTGACCCCCATGCTGCGGCCGATGTCGGTCCAGGAGGCGCCCGAGCGCCGGGCCTGGTCGACGAAGTGCCCGATCAGGTGGTCGGCGACCTCACCGAGATGGTCGGCGGCGATCACCGCGTCGGTGAGCTGGTCGAGCGCGTCGGTGTGCGCCTTCTTGATCGCCTGGATCAGGTCGTCGAGCTTGACGGAGTTGCTCATCTGGAATGGCTCGGTCATGTCGTCAACCATAGGTTGACGGTCGCACCTCGTCAACCTGTGGTTGACGGTTTCGGGCGCACAGATGCCGGATATGGTGGGCGCGGCCGCACAGCTGAGGAGGGGCCGGCATGCGTCTGCACGTGGGATGCGCCATGTGGAGTCATCGGTCGTGGCCGGGGCACTCGCTGCCGTCCGGCGAGCGCCTACGGCACTACGCGAGCTGGTGCGACGCCGTGGAGGGCAACACCACCTTCTACGCGACCCCGACCAGGGACACCGTCGCATCCTGGGCGGCGCAGACCGAGGCCGACTTCCGGTTCGTCCTCAAGCTGCCCAAGGTGGTCACGCACGAACGTCGGCTCACCGACGCCGGCGAGCCGCTGCGCGCCTTCCTCGACGCGATCGAGCCGCTCGGCCCGCGCGTGCACGCCCTCTGGATCCAACTACCGGGTTCGTTCGCGCCGGCCGACGTACCCACGCTTGGCCGGTTCCTCGCGCAACTCCCGGGTGCGCACCGGTACGCCGTGGAGGTCCGCCATCCCGCGTTCTTCACCGAGCCCCGCGCGAGCCGGCTGCTTGAGGAGATCCTCACCGCAGCGTCGGCCGAGTGGATCCCCTTCGACACCACCGCGTTCTTCAACCGGCCGCCGACGAGCGACGCCGAGCGCGACGCCTGGATGAAGAAGCCCCGGGTGCCGCTGCGGTCCGTCGCACTGACCGACCGTCCGATCGTGCGTTACCTGGGCCGCGACGACGACACCCGGACCGTCGAGGGGTGGCAGCGTTGGGTCGAGGTCACCGCCGGCTGGCTGCGCGAGGGGCGCTCCCCCACCATGTTCGTCCACACGCCGGACAACGCCGACGCGCCGCGGCTCGCCCGCCGGTTCCACGACGAGGTACGCGCCCGCGTGCCGGCCCTCGACGCGCTGCCCGAGCCGGTGTCCGTCGAACCCCTGACTCTCTTCTGACCACCGGCGATCACGGCTGACGCTCGAGGAGCGCGTTCAGGTGGTGCGCCGTGCTGATCAGCGAGAGATGGCTGAATGCCTGCGGGAAGTTGCCGATCTGCTCCCCGGTGGGGGCGATCTCCTCCGAGTAGAGCCCCAGCGGCGTGCTGTACGTCAGCATCTTCTCGAACGTCAGCTGGGCGTCGTCGAGCCGCCCGGCCTGGGCGAGGGCCTGGACGTACCAGAAGGTGCACATGCTGAAAGTGCCCTCGGAGCCGGCGAGCCCGTCGGGTGAGGCCTTCGGGTCGTAGCGGTAGACGAGGCTGTCCGAGACCAGTTCGTTGTCCATCGCCCGCAACGTCGACAGCCACATCGGATCGCTCGGCGCGATGAAGCCGACACCGGGCATCGCGAGCAGCGAGGCGTCGGTGATGTCGGTGCGGTAGTGCTGCACGAACGCCTTCCGCCCCGGATGGAATCCCCGAGTCATGACCTGCTCGTAGATGGCGCTACGTTCGGCCGCCCAGCGGGTGGTGTCGGCGGGACGGCCCCGTGCCCGCGCGAGGCGGATGGCGCGGTCCAGCGCCAGCCAGCACATCATCCGCCCGTAGGTGAAGTCCTGCCTCCCGGAGCGCGTCTCCCAGATGCCGTCCTCGGGCTGGTCCCAGTGGTCGCAGAGCCAGTCCATCAGGCTGGCGGTCTTGCGCCACCCGTCGTACGACGCCATCAGCCCGCTCCGGTCGGCGAGGTGCAGCGAGTTGAGCGCCTCGCCGTAGATGTCCAGTTGCAACTGGCCCGCCGCGCCGTTGCCGATCCGTACCGGCGCCGAACGGCGGTAACCCTCCAGGTGACCCAACACCTCCTCGGGGAGGTCCGGCGAGCCGTCCACGCGGTACATGATCTGCAGCGGCACGTCGCCGTCGCCGGCCTCCTGGATGCGCGCTTCGAGCCAGGACAGATACTGCTGCGCCTCGTCGGTGAAACCGACGCTGAGCAGCGCGTGCACCGAGAACGAGGCATCCCGGATCCAGGTGTAGCGGTAGTCCCAGTTCCGTGGTCCGCCGATCTGCTCCGGCAGTCCCGCCGTCGGCGCGGCGACCAGGGCGCCCGTCGGGGCGTACGTCATGAGCTTGAGGGTCATCGCCGACCGGTCGACCATCTCCCGCCAGCGTCCCCGGTACGAGGAACGGCCGATCCACCGACGCCAGTAGTCGCGGGTCTCGGCGAGCAGTTCGCAGGCCTCCTCGGTGGTGAGGGCCCGGGGTGCGTGCGGGCAGGCCGTCTCCAGCACGACCCCGCCGATGTCACCGGCGTGCAGCTCGTTGCGGAAGCAGACACCCTCCGTGTCCCGCTGAATCGTCCGCCTGTCGACGAGGTGTTCCGCGTCCTTGAACGGGGTCAGGGTGAGGTTGAGGGTGGGGCTGCGGAAGACGTCGCCCTCCGGGTGCACCTCCAACTCGTACGGGTCCCGGCCGTAGTTGAACCGCGGCCGGCAGTCGAAGCGGAACGGCATCCGTCCCCGCACCATCCGGACCAGCCGGACCAGCCGGTGCCGGTCGGTGGCCTGCTCGCCCGTGACGGGCATGAAGTCGAGCAGTTCACCCACCCCGTCGGCGCTGTGGAACCGGGTGATCAGGATCGGCGTACCCGGTAGGTAGAGCTGTTTGCTCGAGTACTCGATGCCGTCCGGCGAGAGCTGGAAGTGGCCACCCCGGCGACGGTCCAGCAGGGCGGCGAAGACGCTCGGCGAGTCGAAGCGCGGCGCGCAGAACCAGTCGACCGTGCCGTCCTTGCTGATCAGCGCGGCGGTCTGGAGGTCACCGATCAGCCCATGCTCCTCCACACCCGGGTACGTCGTCTCCACGCTGACCCCCCTCGTCAGGCTGACGGCGGCGACTACCCGGGAAACCGCGCGCTACACGAACGCCGTCCCGACGGGCCGGGCGAGGGTGTCGGTGGGCGCCGCTAGCGTGAGCGCTGGACGACATCGACGGGAGGACACCCGATGAGCCTGCGCGGATTCGCCACCCTGAACATCTGGGCCGACGACGTGGCGGCTGCCACCGACTGGTACGCCCGGTTCCTGGGCCAGGAGGCGTACTTCTCGCGGCCCGGCCCCGACGGGCGTCCGGCCTACACCGAGTTCCGCCTCGGCGACTACCAGGCGGAGCTGGGCATCATCGACCGCCGGTACGCGCCCCCGGGCGCGACGAGCGGGCCCGGGGGCGCGGTCATGCACTGGCACGTCGACGACCTCGACGCCACCGTGGATCGGCTCCTGGCTCTGGGCGCCACGGAGTACCAGCCGATCACGCCCCACGGAGACGAGGGTTTCGTGACGGCGGCGGTGGTGGACCCCTTCGGTAACGTGCTGGGCGTCATGACCAACCCGCACTACCTCGACATCCTCGCGTCACTCCGGCCGCTCTGAGCCGGGCGTACCTGTTTCCGCCGCTCGGTCCTGACGGTTCCGATCCACCGCCCGCCGCACCAGCGCAGCCGCCTCTTGGGTCTCCAACCCGCTGGCGATCAGCAGATCGTGCGCGGCCGTCCGGAACTCCCCCACCGCGATCATCCCGGAATAACCGAGGTGATGGGTGTGCGGGCGGGTCGGATCTCGGACGACGCCCTGCGCGCGCCCGACCAGCTCGACGCCCGCCAGGATCTGGTCACGGCCCTCCCGTGGTTCCCGACCGACCTGGACCGCTCGGCGCAGCGTTGGCAGCGCGTCGGCCAGCAGGTCGATGGCCTGCGGAAACTCCTCGGGAATCGGCTCGTCGTCCTTCAGGGCTGTCGTCAGCCGCCGGCACAGTGATCGGCAACTGTGCAGGCTCCTTTCCAGGTGGCGGATCGCCGTCGTGTGGAAGTCCAGGGAGTCGCGCTCGCGCCACCGCAGGGGCGCCAGCCGCGTCACCTCCTGCGCGGCCCCGAGCCCGTCGTTCAGAGCGGCCAGGCGGGGATCGAGTTCCCGCAACCCGCGCAGGCTCCGCTCGGCGTCCCCCAGATTTCGCGTCCGCAGCGCCGTCGCCAGGTCATGCATGATGTCGGCCGCCGGCCCGACCACGGGCTCGGACAGCCGCAGCAGCGTCCGCTGCGGGTGAATGGGCACGAGCAGCAGACCGACAGCCAACCCCACCAGCCCGCCGACCGCCGCGTCCACGAACCGGGGAACGGACAGTTCGCGTACCGGTGGCTCGAGCGTGGCGATGAGGACCGCGGTGCCGCCGGCCTGGGTGAGCAGGGAACCACCACCCTTGAACAGGATGGCGACCAGGATCGCCAACACGACGACCACGCCGGTCTGCCAGGGTCCGATGCCGAAGAACGGCATCAGCGTGTCACCGACCGCCAGCCCCAGGGTCACACCGACCAGCAGCTCGATGGTGCGCCGCAGGCGCGACCCCATCGAGGCCGCCACGATGCCGACCGCCGTGGTCGGCGCCAGGACCGGGGAGGAATTGTCCAGGAATTGGTACGCCACGAACCAGGCGATCGTCGCGGCGATGCCGGCCTGCACCGCGAGCAGACCGAACAGGCGCAGCCGCCAGGCACGCGAACGCAACCCCTCGCGTGCCCGCGCCCGTACACGGTCGATCCGGGATTCGCGGTGGCGCAACGACTCGCCGGCAACCTCCGACCCCTGGTGGGCACACATCCGCGCCGCTTACCCGGCCAGCGAGAACCTATCCGGCGTAACCACGCCTGCTCCGAATCAACGGTTGTCGACGTCTGCTGTACTCGACAGCGAGGATTCCCTCGGCGAAGGAGGCTCCGTGCCATGTCCAGCTCCGAGTTCAGCCCCGACAGCCTGCGTACGCTGGTCCGCGCCGGCGCCTGGGTCGGCCGTGCCGACACCGAGAAGGCCGCCGTACACCTGTTGACCTTCACCAAGCTCCCGGACCAGCCCGGCTTCGCCGACCTGGTCGAGGTCGTACAGATCCCCGAGTACGACGACGGCCACGACATCCAGGTCGCGGTGATCCGCGACTGGCTGGCGCTGCTCGCGCTACCGGCGGTCGAGCAGCTGTCCGCCGACGACCAACGGCTGCTCGCCCTGGCCGGCAGCCTCGCCACCGGGCAACCCGTCGACCTGGCCGCCAACGCCGCCGTCAAGGGCCACGAGCACGCGGCGAAGGCCGCCGAGGCGATGGTTATCGCCGCCGGCTACCACATGAAGTACGAGGTCAAGGCGACCGAGCGACTCACCACGAGGTTCGCCAAGGCCTGAAAGGGCCCGGAGGGGCACCTTCACGAGTACGGCGTGCCGGACAGCAGGTCGTCGTCGCGTCCGGTCTGGGGTAGCCCGGCCGCAGCGGCGATGGCCTCGACGGCCTCGTCCAGTCCGCTCGTCTCGGGAAGGACGAGTTCGTCAGGCCAGCCCAGGACGTCGTGTGCGGCGTACCAGCCGCTCATCTGCTCGGCGGTGAACTCACTGACCTGCGGTCGGGTGAGGTGCCGACGCAGGGTCTCGGCCAGCGACACGTCCAGGTAGCAGAACAGCGACCGACCGCGGTGGCCGTCCCGCAGCGCGGTCAGCATGCCTCGGTAGCGACTGGTGTGCATGATGCCTTCCATGACCACGTGGTAGCCGTGGTTCAGCGTGAACCGCACGGTCTGCCCGATCAACGCCGGCGCTGCCCCGCCGGGCTTGTCCCGCTCGCGCAGCAGGATGCGGCGCAGGTAGTCCTGCTCGACGAGGGCGCAGCCCCGGCCGTGCCGGCGTCGTAGCTCGCGGGCGACGCTGCTCTTGCCCGAGCCGGAGTTGCCCCGGATGCAGACGAGGATCGTGTCCGGGCTGCCGATGGGCTCATCGATCACAATGCCTCCTCGGCTCCTTACGTCACTCGCGGATCTCCATCTCGGTCACCAGCCCTCTGTCGAAGCGGTACACATGCGTGACGGTGCGGTCGGCGAGTTTTGCTCCGGCCTTGTCGTGTACCACCTGATGAACGGTGACGGCAATACGGTCGTCGGGCTCCGTACTGAACGCGGTCGGCGTGACCGTGGGTTCGATCTGCCCCCACTGTCGATGCCAGTAGGCGCTCACCATCTCCTGCCCGTGGAGCACGCCTCCCTCCCAACCGTTCGGCCAGGAGACGTCCGGCGTCATGAAGGTCAGCAGCGTGGGGATGTCACGCTCGTTGAAGGCCGCGTAGAGCTTGGTGAGCAGGGCCTGTGTTGGCGAGTCCATCGCACCAGCATGGCCCGTGGCCGGGGCCTGCCGACACCTTCTTCGCTGTCAGCAGATCGACCTATCGGCGGCGGAAGGGCTCAGGCTCGGCGGCGGCCGCGACCGTTCAGCCGGTACGGCGCTGGCGCTGCACGTAGTTGCGTACTCGGGCGCGGTTGCCGCAGTCGAGCGGATCGCACCAGCGTCGGCTGCGGTTGCGGGTGCTGTCCAGGAACAGCCAGCCGCAGCCCTCGCCGTCGCACCGACGCAATCTGGACGGGTCGGGGTGATTTACCAGGTCGACGACCGACAGCGCCAGGTAGGACACGAGCGCCGGCACGGTCGTCGGGTCGACCACCGCTGCCAGCGGTAGCCGGGCCGGAAACGTCGCGACGCCGAGCGCCCGCCGCCAGGCGGTCGTGATCGAGGCGAGGTCGGCGGGGTCGGCGGGGTCGCCGTCGACCTGGGCGTCCACCACCCGGACCGTGGTGTCGCGCAGTCGCCGGACCGCTTCCAGCGCCCGGTCGGCCTCTGCGGGCCGGTCCACCAGGTCGTTCATCAGCGGGCCTCGATCGGCCTCGCCCACGACGGTGGCGAACCAGTTCACCAGGTCCGCCGGATCGGCGAGCCGGTCGATTCTCCGGGCGGCGTCGAGGCGCCAGGACATCGTGTTGCACAGGTCCAATGCGAGGTGGCCGCCGATCCGGCTCCACACGTACGCCCCCGCTTCCACCATGCCAACGACTCTACATGAGCTAAATAGCTTTAGAGCATGTATGGTCCGGCCATGACGCCTTCCATCAAGGGCGGCTGGCGTGCCGGGTTGAGAGTCGGTGCCGGCCTGGCGGCCGGTTCGTTCCTGCTGGCCGTGAGCTTCGGCGCGTACGCCGTCACACACGGCTGGCCGGCGGCCCTGACGATCGCCCTGTCGCTGCTGGTCTTCTCGGGCTCGGCGCAGTTCGCGCTGGTGACGGCGCTCGCCGGCGGCGGGCTGCCCGCCGCGTTGGCCTCCGCGGCACTGATCAACCTTCGGTTCGTACCCATGGCGGCGGCGACCGCGCGGCACCTGCGCGGCGGCCGATGGCGGCGAGCCGTCGAGGGGCAGGCAGTCGTCGACGGTTCCTGGGTCGCCGCCCAGCGACCCGACGGCGGGTTCGACCGGCGGGTACTCATCGGCGCCACCCTGGTGCAGTGGCCGGCCTGGGTCTGCGGCACCGCCATCGGCGCCCTGGCCGTCCCCGACACGTCGCTGATCCGCACCTGGGGGATCGACATCGTGTTTCCCGGCTTCTTCATCGTCCTGCTGGTCGACGCGCTCACCGGTCGACCTCGCCTGGTGCCGGTCGCCCTGGCGGCCGCGGCCGTCGCCGGTGCCGCGGCCCGGTTCCTGCCAGTCGGCGTGGCGCTGCTGCTGGCAGCAACCGCCGTGCTGCTCGCCCTGTTCGGGCAACGGAACGCCACGTCGCCCGCCGCGAGTACGCCCAGTAGCACGGCCGCGGAGCAGGTCGCATGACCACCATGCTCATCGCGATCGTCGCCCTCGCCGCGATCAACATCAGCTTCAAGGGGATCGGGCCGGCGGTACTGGGAGACCGCCTGTTCCCCGCCCCGGTCCAGACCGCCGTCGACGCCCTGCCCGTCGCGCTGCTGGCCGGCCTGCTCGTGGTCGACCTGCTCGGACAGTACTGGCAGGCATTCGACTGGACGCTGCTGCCGGGACTCGGCCTGGCGGTCGCGCTGCGCATCTCCGGCCGACCGCATCTGGTCTGCATCGTCGCAGCGGTCGCGGCGACCGCCGCACTACGTGTCGTGGCCTGATGTGACGGCCGACCATCTCCGAAAACGAGCCCCAGCCTGATGTGAACCACCAGGTCGAGGCCTTGATAGTTGGTTCCATAGGACGCCGAACCTATTCACGGCGATGTGCAACGCGCCATCGCCATCGGCGCCCCACTCGACACCAGCACGGTGCCCGTCGAGCGGCAGGTTCGCCACGCCATCGAAACCGCCCGAGCCCTCGCCCGATGGAGCCGCATCGACGACGCGCTCGCTGCGCTCCTAGACGCCGAGACCCTCGGGCCCGACCAGGTGCGCTACCACCAGCTCAGCCCGGGACCTCGTCCGGGACATCCTCACCCGCCCCGGCCACCACGACTGGCCGTCGAACTCAGCGACCGAATGGCGTCCGGACGGGAGGACGCCGCTTCTAGCTGGGCTCAGATCAACCGGCTCGTGTAGCCGGCCGCCACCAGGCGCTCGAAGGCCGCCCGCACCTCGTCCGGCATCTCCTGCGGGATCGCGAACCCGCGCTCGGCGTACACCTCGATCCGCTGCGTGTCGCCGACCAGCATGTCCACCACCCGCCGCGGGTCCCCCATGCTGCGCACGTAGTCGTTCAGTTCAAGTGGATTCGAGGCGCACACCACATCGACCTCCGGCCAGGTCAGCCTGCAGGTGGCGTAGGCCCGACGCTGTTGGTAGGGCCGCGACATGATCAGCACTGACTTCACCGAAATCGGGTGTTCGGTCAGGAGCTGACGCGAGTACCCCAGGTTCTGGGCGGTGTTCGTGGCACGCGGCTCCACGAGAATCGCTTCCCCGGGTACGCCCTGCTCGATGGCGTACTCGCGGTAGTGCACAGCTTCTCCACGCGGAAAACGCTCGACGGTCGTCGGGGCGTTCGCACCGGTGAACACGATCCTGGGGAACAGGCTCCCGTGAAACAAGCGCGTCGCGATGACAGCCACCCCGAGGTCATGACTGCCCAATCCGATCCCCACGTCGCACGGGCGCAACTCGTGACGCATGTCGTGGTAGCGCCACAGCGTCTCCACATCAGCCCGGATCGCGTCAGGGATCGCCTCAGCAGATGCCTCTGCATGCCGGTTCATCAGCACCTACCAGTTCAGTCCGCCCTGGGTTCCCTCATGCCGCCAGCGTAGGGGTAGCAGGGCACACGATGCCGCTGACTCCAGCACCAGGCCGCTGGCCTCCAAGGAACAGGAGGTTGGCGCCGGTCCGGGCATCGTGACGTGTGCGGTCAGGTTCCAAGCTCGACGAGGCGATGCCTGCCAGTTTCACCCCGGACCTGCCATACCGGCTCGTCCGGCCAGTGGCGATACAACACCTGCCGTGTGGTCGTGGCGACAACGTTCGGCAACGGCCCACGAAACAGGTCGGCCTGCAGTCGTTCCTCCCGCTCGGCGTCCTGCGCGATCAGCAGAACCGCCCCCACCGGCACCAGCCCGTCCGCACGCCGGTAGCCGGCCAACAGTCCACCAAGCCCTGACGCCGATCTGGACCGCACCAGTGGAACCGTACATACGATGCGATGGGCGACTCCTCTGGAAAGAACCAGAAACTCGACGAGTTGCTCGCGTCACTCGACCACCACCTCACCAAGGGCAACACCTTCACGGTCGTCGACATGACGGGCAATCCGATGGAGTGGCCGATCGCGATGGCGAAGAGAGCCGACGCGTCGGGGCGGAAGGACGTCATCCGCATCGGCTTCTGATGTTCCAGTTCTGTTACTCGGCATGGGGGTCCTGGTGTTGGCGGTGCTGTTCGACGACGACCTGGAGTGGTGGATCCAGGGCAGGGTGCTGTCGCACGTCATGAGGCTGGTCCCCGCCGACGCGGCCGGGGTCGACGAGTTCGACGAGTGGCTCAGCCCTGGCCGGGCAATGGGATACCTGGACATCACGAAGATCGCAGATCCGGAGGCCGCCAAGCGGCTCGTGCGTGCGCTGTCCGTGGGCGCCCGCAGGGCCCTGGAGGAGACGCAGGAGCAGGAGCCGACAGACGAGAAGATGGTCGAGTTCTACCGTGGCCTCTGCCAAACGGTGGACAAGGCGGTTCGGCTTCCTCGTTTCTCGTGAATGTCATCGCGTCACATGGTCGGTCGTACCCAAAAAGGCCCCGACCTGGTGTGGAACACCAGGTCAGGGCCTTGATCGTTGGTGCGCCGCCAGGGACTCGAACCCCGAACCCGCGGATTAAGAGCCCCGTCGATGCCGTGCTCATCGGTCCCGCACGACGCTGACAGTCCCACGGCCCCTACCAGTCCATTGCCTGTGGGCCGCGTGTACCACCGGATCCCCGTCGGTCCACGGCCCGCGAGCACCCGGCGAGCACCCCGCATACCGCCTACCGGACGACCATAAGCCAGCTGAGCGGAACCGGTGCTTGCCCGGCCACGCTACTCAAAGCGGTGGACGTAGAGGTCCTTGTGCGTCGCTCGTGTCCGTCGTACGGTGCAGGAGTCGGGACGCCGGTCTATCCGTCTCCCTTGCTTGCCGCTTCCTCTCGCGGAGCCCACATCACGGCGTGAACGCCGAGGGCTACAGACCGCTTGCGGCTCTACCCATCTGGTTGCTGAGGACGTTCCGCCTATCCGGATGGGCCGCCTGCCTCGCACGTTCCATACCAGTCGGGCCCCACGCTGCCGCACCCGTGGTCAGCGTCGCTCCCGCCGTGAGAGGAGTACCACCATGATCGCCGGATCCCACGGCGTCTCGCAGGATCCCGCCGGCGCCTTGCTGGCCGAGACGTTTCCGTACCAGCATGTTCTGCGCGCCGAAATTGCGGCGGATCTTTGCCGCTGTCCAGTTCTGCTGATCGACCCGCCGAACAAGTCGTTCTTCGGCCACGTTGTGGAACTCGCGTTTGGTCTGGCCTTGTGCGATCAGAGCCCGTACCTTCGCTTGCTCGACTGCCTCGACCACGACCTTGCGGCCCGATTGCTCACCATGGCCGGCTACGGGCCCACCAGCAACGCCGCCACGCCATACGACGTCTGGCGCCGTAGCGGCTCAGCGCTGCACCCAGCGCGCATCTTCACCGTGGCCAGTCGGCTCGCTCACGTCCGTAGCTTGCTCAACGACCTCGACCGTCATCGCTCAGACTCCGTAGATGTCGCGCAGCATCTCCTTGAGCAGTACCCGCGCCTCCTCAGCGGTGGTGTCGAGAAGACGTATCACACGAGCGTGTGTTCCGTACCGTCTGGGCCAGCTACTCCAGTGGCTTCCACAGCGCTTTCCGCTCCTACGGACCAGCGACCGCGCAGCTGCCCCTGCTCGACGGACGCCGCCACGCCGACTTCCTCCTTGGTACCACCGTGCTGGAGGTGAAGAGCGGTCGACTCGACGAAGACCGCTACCTTGACGAGCTGATCCGCCGGATCCTGACGTACGCCCTGCTCGCCCATCACGATGACCACCTCGTCACTCATATCGCCGTCTACGCCGTTCGATATCAGCGGCTGCTGCGATATCGCATCGATGAGCTGGCCAATCAGCTCGCCGGCACGCCCATCGATCTGACTGCAACCGGCGCCGCCCTGGCCGCCGCCATAAGGGCCCGGCCACGTCGAAGGCCAGCCGCCTGACCGCGAAAAGCGAACCGGTTGCACCGCAATCGGCCGCTCGACCCAGTGGACGAACAAGTATCGGTGGGCTGCGGAACGTCGCGCCGTGGACGACGCGGCCGCACCGCACCCAGCCCTGGCTCAGCGCATCGGATCCCGGATACAGCTGAACGTCAGCTAACGACCGTCGGTCGAGCCATGTCTTACCGAGCTAACGACACCTAGAGTGGTGCGGTGCTGACCCTCGGCGTCGACCTCGCAGCGGCGAACAAGCGTACGGCGATGGCCGCGGTCGAATGGCTGCCGGACCGTGCCATAGTGCGGGACCTGGTCCTCGACGTCAGCGACACCCGCATCGTCGAGGCCAGCGAGCACGCTGACAAGGTCGGACTGGACTGCCCCCTCGGCTGGCCGGAGCCTTTCGTCGCGCTCGTGCAGGCTCATCGAATCGGCCACGTCGATGCCGATGCCGATGGTGCCCAGTGGCGGCGTCACCTGGCTTACCGGCTGACGGACGAGGTGGTCCGCGGGGAGACCAGCATCATCCCGCTCAGTGTGGCCGCGGACCGCATCGCTCACGCCGCCTTCCGTTGCGTCGGATTGCTGGCGATGTTCGCTGCCGCCGGACACGACGTCGACCGTTGCGGCGGCGGCAGGATCGTGGAGGTGTACCCGGCGGCGGCCCTGTGCCGCTGGGGATTGGCGTACCGCGGTTACAAGGGCCGGGGTCAGCACGTGCAGCATGCCGATCTGGTTACTGCGCTTCGCGAGGCCGCGCCCTGGCTGGAGTTGGGCGCGTTCGAGGGGCTGTGTCGGCGCAGCCATGACGCATTCGACTCGGTGATCGCTGCCTTGAACGCGCGCGCCGCAGCGATCGGCAAGGCAGTCCAGCCGAGCGACGAGCAACGGACGGCCGCACGTGTCGAGGGCTGGATCGCTCTGCCCACCGGTCCGCTCAGCGACCTCCTCGATGGTGCAGAAGGATGAGCGGAGGGTATTGATGGCCTCGGGATTGAGCTGGCTGGACAGTTCCCGCGACGACCAGAACCGGATGCGTGAGCTGCTCAAGCTGTTCAGCGACGCGGAGAGCCGGGACGAGTTGGGCGTCGGCCAGGTCCGCGACGCGTTCAGTGACCTGCTGTTTCCCGGGACCTCGGTGCTGCAGACCCGGGCGCGGTACCTGCTGATCGTGCCGTGGTGTTATCAGGAGGCGCAGCGGCGTGGGCTGCGCGGTGAGCGCCTCGCCGCGCAGGTCGACGGCAACGAGCGGAAGGTGATCGCTGCGCTGCTACGCGGGGACGACACCGAGGGTGTGATCGGCACGACCGGGTCGTCGCGCCGATAGCCAGCAAGGACACCGCCGAGGCCGGCAGTTGACTGCTCACCTTCGGCGATGGCATCACCGACCGGACCGGGATCGACGTGCACCAGGAACCGCACGCACCGGCCGTCCTCCAGCCATACCCCGTACCCGTCGGCGCGCAGATACGTCAGATCCCGCTCCCGCAGCCACACCGACGTGTCCATCGTCGTCAACCACTGGAACAGCCCACACCGGCCAGGATCCTGCCGTGACACCGCGAGCAGCGGCAGGAACAGCAGGTAGTGCGCCGCACCCCACTGCCGCTGCCCCAGATGCAACGGCACCGGCCGACCCGAGGCGACGAGATCCCGGCCGAGCAGCTCGGCCCCCTTCCCGATGACCCGATACCACCAGGCATGGGCTCGATCCTCCGCCGACCGTTCCCGGCTGACCAACCCGGCGGCGTGCAGCCACGCAAGCTCCCGGTGCGCGGTCAACCTGGGCACCCCCAGCACCACGGCGACGTCACTCGTGGTGGCCACACCATGCAACGCCAGGAACGACAGGATCCGCCACGGTCGAGGCGTCACCTGAGCACCGTCGGCCACTCATCGATGGTCCCCTACCCATCGGCAGCCGGCCATCCCAATCGAAGCCTTGGGCACCACGGTGGAGCTCCCACACCCTCAAAACAGGGCTTGTGAGACGTTTTCCATGATCACTGTTCACTGGTTCCGCCGAAAGGCCAATGACGGAAGCCGCATAGCCGGCATTCCGCCTTCGGGCGAGACCGGGCCATCTCCCGCGCCAGGCGACCCGATAACAACGGACAGCCGGAACCGCCGCCTGCCCCGCCACGCCCCCCCAGCTCCCCGAGGACCCCGCCGCGTCCCACCGACACCGGCCCGGTCCACCGGCTCCCGAGCACCCACCGAGCGACCGACCCAAATGCCAGACACGAATAAGGCCCCGACCCGGTGTAAACCACCAGGTCAGGGCCTTGCTGTTGGTGCGCCGCCAGGGACTCGAACCCCGAACCGCCCACATGCGAGCCCTCCAAAACCTCGCACCACTACCGACCGTGCCCTGCTACCTCGACTTCATGCCCCGCAACATGATCTACGGCGACGACGGCGTCATCGGCCTAATCGACTTCGAGCACAGCCGCTACGACCTGCCCGCCCGCGACCTCGTACGCCTCGCCACCCGCATCTGGCCCTCTGCCCCGACCTACGCGACAGCTTCCTTAAGAAGTACGGCCAGCTCAACGAAGCTGATCACGAGGTGTTGGAACACTGCACCCACCTCGACACACTGACTACGCTGTGCCGCTCTGGCACGGGCGATCCGCATTCCGCTGCGCCTATCGGCGCACGCGCTTCAGTTTGTCGACCGCCTTCGCAACGATCTCCGCCGTCGGCCCGACCTCAGGCGACCCGACCTGTATGAGCGTGATCAACACCAGCACGTCGCGGTGGCGGACTGCGACGACGTGACCGTACAGGGCGAGTCCGCCACCAGCAGCGGCAATCACCAGGTACGCGACTGTCTCGTCGCCCATTGTCGGAAAGCTGAGCTGTTCGAGCCGGATGGTGACACCCGAGAGATCACCGCTGCTAGTGAACTCGGCACACTCCTCTATTGCTCGTCGGAATGCGGCCATCGCCCGCTGCGCGTCCATTTGCGGCAGCGCCGTCAGCACCTCCGCGACAAACGGACCCAGTTGCCCGCCCTGAAATCCAGCCTCGGCCCGACGCCCGCCGGGAGTTGCGCCGCCGTCGCTCGCGGCCTCCCCACACTGGGTGACGCCGGCGCCCAGACCACCCGCAGCGTTCGCCTCGATCGGTATCGAACGGTAGCTGCCGCCGATCTCGGCCGCGGTCAACAGCGCCGCTGCCAACTCGGCGTCGGACGGCGGTGGCGCGGTGGGCACGCTCGTCGGTACCAGGTCGGGAACCGGCGATGTCGGCGGCGGAGTCGGCAGCGGCGGCGGAGCGGGAAGGCCGCACGCCGCCAGGAGCGCGGTTAGTAGGCCGGTCGTCAACAGCCCAATCGTACGTCTCATAGCACGCTCTCCTCGCCGGTCAGCGTCGGACGGTTTCCGCGACGGCGCAGTAGTGCAGCACCACCGCTGCCCCGTCGGCAGCCCGCTGCATTTCCCTGCGCCGCAACGCCTGGGCCGTGCCCTCACCGGCCCGGCGGAGTGTGGCGTCGTCGGACGACAGCGCCCAGTGGGCGAGGGTCGCCAGCCGCACGGCATACGCGGCGGTCAGTGTTTCGCCGACGCCTACCGGCCCCGCGGCCGCGCCGAAGGCCTGGGCGCACGCCGCGGACCGAGGTGCGCTACCAGGGCGGGCGTCGCCGAGCACGACGTTCACACCGGATAGGTCGAAGTCGCCGACGATCGATGTGGTCTGCGGCACTGACCACTCGTCGACGCTCAGATAGCCGAACAAAAGCGCGGCGGCCACTGCGGGCAGTGCGGACAGCAGCCAGCCCGGCCGCAGTCCTGACGGCCGGCGGGTGGGGTGGCTCTCCAGGCCGGCAGCCAGCGCCCGGACTCCGCTACCCAGCGCGGCGGCCGGCAGCGCCACCGCGGCCAGCAGGGCGTACAGGACCATGAGCATGAGGCCGAGGGCCGCGTAGGCCGGGCGATCGTCCGGCAGATCAGCACCCAGTCCATATCCGGACACACCTCGCAGGGTGGTCAGCACGGGGCGTGGCCGGTCCGAGACCGATCCAATGTGGACGAGCATCAGGACGAGCACACCGATGGTCGTCAGCACGAGACCGCTGCCGGCGGACGCCACCGCTGTCGCGGTGCGACCGCGGCCGCCGAGGACACCGCCGAGCCCGGCCGCTGCCGATAGGCAGACCGCGAGCGCCGGGATGGTCAGGGCGAGCGCCACCCGACCGGCGGCGGGCAGGTCTCCGCTGGACCAGAGCATCTGAAGGGCGCCGCGCAACTCAGGGTAGAACGGGCGCACGATCAACCAGTATCCCACCGCGACCACGACCGCGAAGGCAGCAGCACCGAGCCACGGCGGCCAGGCTGGTCGGGCAATTGGGAGCCGGATGACGGCGCCAGTGTCCCGGGACAGCGGTATCTCGGCTGCCCGGGCCGCCATGCTTTTGGTCTGCCACACGAGCAACGGGTAGCCACAGCCCCACACGATGGTGAGGACCAACACGGGGTTCAGACTGACCGAGAGTACGAGCATCGCGAACGTCTGCCAGCTGCGCCCCCCGGCCGGCAACAGCTCCACGATCTGAAACCAGAAGGCGACCCAGACGCCGACGACGACGGCCGACTGCACGACGCCGAACCGGTATGCCAGCCGCGGGCGACCCGACAGCGGCAGCCATTGACGTGCGGCAAAGCGGGTCCAGCGCAGATAGGCGACGCAGCCGGCGAAGAGTAGAACGGCGGTAACGGCCGCCAGCGAGGGCGAGCCGGTCGCCAGCGCTGCCCAGCCGCCAAGGCCGGGTAGCCGCGGTGTCAGCACCTGCCCCAGCAGCAGCCCGCCGACGAAGGACAGCGCCACCGGCGAGACTGCCGGCCGCCGGCCGCCGGCAAGTTCCCACAGAGCCGACCGCCAGACAGCGCCAGTGATGATCGTCGCGATCAACGCACCGAACATGGTGCCACAGATCCAGCCCCGCAGGTTCGCGCTGTTGGGCAGGGCAAGGGAAAGCAGGTAGTCGGCCGGCGGGTACGCCATTCCGACCAGCAGCCCCACTGCGGTGGCACCGGGCCGGTCGACCCGGAACAGGCGGTCGTCGCCGAGCAGGGTCCGGTGCCGGCTCGCCACGGCCGGGTGGTTCCACCTGCGCCGGGAGGCGGCGAGGCGGTGCCACCACGGCCCCGTGACAGGAACCGCCCGTAGCGACAGCGCGGCGACCAGTTCCGCCTCTTCGGCCGGGCTCCGCACCGATCCGACGTCGGCGTAGAACTCCCGGGTGCGCAGCACCATCGCCCTGACCAGATAGAGCATCCCGAGCAGGACACAGACGCGCCAGCTGAAGTCGCCGAGCAGCGCCGGCTGGCGCCAGGCCACCAGGACGAGCGGCAAGAGCGTGAACGGCACGAACGTCCACCACACCGCCACAGCCGCGTACGTGAGGTCGACGTCGCGGTTGTTGAGATGGACCATCTCGTGTGCCAGGTAGCGGCGCAGCGCCGTGGTGTCCTCCGTGGCGAGGACGGCGGAATCGACGACGATCCGATAGTCGCCGATCCGCCCGTACGCCTGGGCTCCGCCGGTCACCGGCGCGAGGTCCACGTAGAGCTTGGGGGCCAACCGGCCGGGTGGCAGCGCTGAGCGGTAGCGCGCCCACCACTCGGGCGGCACGTACGTGCTGGCGTCGTCCTCCGCCACGAGCCCACGACCGCTCAGCCAGGGCAGGGCGAGGTAGACGAGCACCGTAGCGGCGACGAAGAGGCCGGTGAACTCGGCGACGACGAGGGCCTCGCGGATGCCGAGCCAGCGCACGCAGTCGCCGTACCAGTCGATCATGAGTTCCGGCGGCACGGCGGGCGCGGCCTGTGCACCGCGCACGCAGTACAGCGGAGCGGAGCCGATGGTGTCATGCTGCTCGACCAGCCACGCGTAGAGGTAGCCGGCGCTTGCCAGCACGGTGACGACCAGCAGGACGAAACGACCTGTCGTCGCGTGCGGCAGTGCGTCGGGGCTCAGCCGGAGCGCCTGAAGGCTGCGGCGCTTAGACCGCACCGGCGGAGTCCTCCGGTAATGCGGCGGTGCCGTTCTCGGTCAGCACGGCGGCGAGCATGATCGCAAGAAGATCAGCCTGTTCGGTGGTCACGCCGGCGTTGAGCGCGATTCGCCGCGCACCCTCGCCCACCTGGCGAGCGTCGGTCGCGGTGAGCCGCGGCAGGCGGGTCTGCCCACCCGATGGTGGCCGGCATCGGGCGAGCCGGCGTTCGGCCCGCCAGCGCCGCCACCGAGCGACCGTCCCGCGACCGGCGCCCAGGACGCTCTCAGTCAACAATTCCGCCGTGACGCCGGTGAGCACCAGCAGGGTCACGTGGACGATGAGGGCTGTGGTGGCCTCCGGGTCGACCGAGTTGGGCGCCGCCCACCGGCGGGGCCGGAGAACAGCCTCGACGATTCGGCGGCGGATCACGTCGTTGCCAAAGTAGCCCGCGCTGACGATCGTCAGTGCGGCGCTGTGCTCTGGCGCGATTTCCCCGATGATCCAGCTGCTGGCCTGGTCGATCGTTGGTGAGCTGCGCTCCGGCACGATGCACTCCTCTGCTGGTCAGGTGGTCGTCGGCTCGGGACGGCGTTCCAGCCGCTGACCGGTCAGGGCTGCCACCGTGCGGCCAAGCGTGAGCGCGGTCTCGTCGGCATCGTTGCCGTCGAATCGGATCGGCGGGGCCGCCGGGAAGGCCACCTGCCACTGGTCGCTGATCTCCATGTCCTCGCCCGGCACCAGTAGGTGGATGCCGTGCATCCCGGTGGTGGTCAGGAACCGGCGGCCGTCGTCGGCGGTGTCCGGAAGGTCGGTGATCAACGCGTCGGAGATGAACATGAGCTCGACGTCGCAGTCGGTCGCTCCGAGCCGGGCCACCTCCGTGACCGGGGGTTGCAGCAGCGTGTCGACGCCGTCGACGACCCCGGCGGGACCGGTCAGACGGGCGGCCCGGTAGTCGGTCGCGGGCACCCGAGTAGCCGCCTCCGCCGCGAAGTCGACGACCGCGAGTTCGTCCCCCGTACGCAGGTTGGTGCCGAGCCAGGTGAACAGCCGCTCGAGCGCACGGTCCCGGGGCAGCGCGAATTCACTCATCGAGCCGGAGACGTCAACGACGATGACGATCCGGAGGCAGGCCGGCCCCCGTGGCCCGACCAGCTGATACTCCTCGATACGGCCGGACTGCTCCATCCCTTCCTGCACGGCATGCACGGTCTGCACAGCGAACCAGCCCAGCAAGACCAGTGGCACCATGACCAGGAGCAGCAGCGGAATGAGCCGCCGGGCGATACCGTGCGCCGGGTTCAGGCGGGCGCCCCGGACGAGCGAAGGGCCGGGCCGCAACAGGCCGGATGCCATCATGCCCCGCTCTCTCTGTGGTCGAGCATGCCAGCATCGGGCTCGGGGTAGGTGGGGCCCGTGCCGTTGGCAGTCGGGCCCGTGCCGTTGGCGGTGGGCGGCGCGGCTGCAGCGTCGGGCTTCGGCATACCGTGGAACTCGAAGCGGAGTTCGGTGATCAGGTCGTCGACCTCCTTCCCGGTCAGGGGGCGCCAGTAGGCGAGCGAGTTGATCGCGGAACTGATCGTCCGCAGTGGCGCGAGGGCGACCGGGGCCCCGAACAGGCGCTGCTGCGTCGGGTCGGGCAGGGCCAGGCCCGGTCCGACGGCGGTGGCGTGCGCGGCGCGTTCCGTCGCGCCGACTAGCGGCTGCCCGCCGCGTCCGCCCGCCGCCCGTTCATCGAGCACGAGGAGGCCGCCGACCGCGCCGACCCGCTCGCTCCGGTCAAGCGCCACATCGACGGCGCTGCGCAGGGCGACCCAGGCATCCTCCTGCGCCCTGTTCCGGGCGAGCAGGCGCTTGGCCTTCCGGTTGAAATGCCTCGCCCGCACGGTGCTCTGCGCCCAGATCTCCGAGGTGAGAAAGGTCCGCGCCACCATGTCGATGAGCAGCACCAGCACGAAGACCAAGGCCATCGGCACGGCGGGCACGGAGATGCTCGCGAAGGTCTGTTCGTCGGGTGAGAACCGCTCGTAGACCAACCACGCGATGGCGACGATCGCCAGTACGCCGGCCACGCCGCTGAGCACCGTGCCGGTGATGGCGGAACGTTGAACACCCCGATAACCGGCCACCCACCGGTGCCCGAGCTTGCCGACCGTGCGCGCGACCCAGACGCCTACCACTGGGATGAACACCGCGAGCAGGATCGCGCTCATCCGTTCGGCGTCGAACAGTCCGGCGTCCGGCTCCACGTCGTCGTTGAAGACCTGGTACCAGAAGACCACCTCGACGACGACAAACAGCACCTCGACCAGGCTGAGCACCCAGGCAGCGACGAGGGGCCAGTGGGGGTCGAAGTGTTTCCCGAACCTGGTGCCAGCACCGGCTTCGGGCTCCGACCGATCCGGCGACACGAGCAGATGCCTGGGGTACCCGGCCCGCCGCCGGTTAGAGCTGACCTCCTTGAGCTGCTGATACGCGACCTGCTGCATCTTCGCGGTGGAGATGAGCTTCTGCTCGGCCTTCAGCAACCTTCCGGCGTGCTTGGCGTCACGATCCGCGAGGGTCGAGCCGGTCTCCAGTGCGACGGCGACCTCGCCGGGGCTGAGCTGTTCCGGTGGAAGCTTCACAGCATGCGGGCGTTCGGCGCGCAGGATGCGCTCCCGCTCCCGTTCCACGGCACCGGACGGGAAGATCACGTCGAACAGTCGGCTAGCCCAACGAGGGGTGTTCACCACGCGCAGTCCTTCCGGCTCACGTCAATCTCGACCCGCCGGTTCTGTGCGGCACGGATCTTGTCGTGCCGACCACCGGGAAACTCGTCGACCAGCGGCCGGCGTGACCCGTATCCGGCGGCCTGCACGCGCTCGGCCGGCGCGCCCAGCCTGACCAGCTCCGCCCGGACGGCTCGGGCACGGTCCTCGGACAGGCGCTGCCGGTAGCCCTGCGACTGGTAGGCGGCGGTGTGCCCGGTGACCAGCGCGTGCTGGTCCGGGTTCGTGCGCAACTGCTCGACCACCGGGCGCAGGAGGTCTTCCACCTCCGGCCGCAACTTGTCGCTGCCCGGCTCAAACAGCACGGTGCCCGGCGCGATGATCCGCGAACCGCAGGGCAGCGGCGAGACGGTGGCTACCAGTGAGACCGGGTCGGGCGGGAGGTTGTCGTCGGAGCCGCCGGCTTCGCGGGGTTGATCATCGAAGGTCACCTTGGCCTCGGCCTGAGTGAGAATCTCCGACCACAGCTCCTGAAGTGCCGCGCGGACACTGCCGGCCAGCGGTTTAGCGGTGTCACCCAGCCCCGCCCAGACGATCGAGGAGTCCTCGATCGTCTGGGCGAGGATCCGCTCGTCCTGCAGGAGAGCCTGGGCCAGGGCCGTCGGGTCGGTGTCCAGTGCGTCGCCGTTGACGTCGAGCTCGCCGGCGTTGGCCACGCCGTCGGAGACGACGAGGATCTGCTCGGCCTGCTGCCGCGCAGCGAACGTGATCGCGGCGAGCACGTCGCTTCCCTTCGCCTGCGGGGCAGCCTCACGGGCCCACTGCCGAACGCAGGAGATCACGGCACCGCGAGCGTTGCGCGAGCTCTCCGCCTCACCCGGTTTCGGGTCTAGGGCGACCCGGCGGACCACACTGGGCTGCATCCCCGCACCGTTGACCGCGATGAGCACGACCTGTCCCGCGCTCTTGCGTTCGCGGGCCCGCCCCTGCGCCTCATTCAGGGCCCTGGTGGCAGCCGGTGGCAGTTCGCCCCGCGCCGCCGACGCCGTGTTGTCGACCACGAACGCGAGGTCGACCTTTTCGTTGTCCGACTTGAAGTGGGCCACCTCTGCACAGGACTTGTCGGAGACGCGGTCGGGCACAGGCTTTGGCCCGTCGCCGCCGTCGCCGCAGCCGCTCGACAAAGCCAGCAAGATCATGATCAAGAGTCCGGCGACGGGACGGAGAAGAGCAAGAGAAGGGGCGAGGGTGGGCGCGGCACTCATCGGCGCTCCATGAATCGGTCAGTTAGGGGACAACGCCCTACACCGGGACGGCAGGGCATGGACGTGACGACGAGGCCGAGCGTAACTCGACTTTTAACGCGACTACAACTTTATTCTCAACGTCAATATTTAACTTTGGTTAGGATTGTTCGGCTACCGTGACGTAAGATGCTCGGGTGCCGGACCCCGCCAATCACTTGACCGCCATCGCCGAAGCCGCCGAGAACGTCCTCTCCCGCACCACATATCGATCGATGAGGATGGATGAGGTCGCCGCTGAGCTCCGGATCGAATCCGGACGTGGCCGCCCCTCCGGCCACCGCGGCCGCAGCGGAGTCTGGCTGTATGGCGAGGTCAAGGCCAAGGGCGTGCTCGCCGCTCTGGCGGTCGCGCACGCCTGGCAACGATGGACGGCCGAACACCCACAGCAGATCGAGCCACCTGCCCTGCGGGGGGCCGAGGACGCTCGGGCCGCCGTCCGGCAGGCATTCGCCGACGTCGCCGCGTTCTGTCGGAAGCACGACTTCCTCCTCGGCCAGCTTCGGGCCGGTCTGGGCGACACCGCCGCCGATCGGGTCCGCGGCGCGGCTGCCGGCGGCTCGCACAGCACCGGGGAGCATGACTTCGGCGAAGGGCAACTGGCCGTGATCGCCAAGGAAGCCTGGCACGGACGGTCAGCGATCTTTGCCGACTACCTGGCCGAACACCTCGCGTCGGCGACCGCTGCTTTCGCGCCACCGCAGCTACCCAGGGGCGCAGCACTGCACCTATCCAGCGTCGCCACCGTGGCCTGCACCGACGACCGCGAGGCGACGTCCGAAGTGCTTGCCGCCGGGCTTGAGGGCTACTGGTTCGGGCGGTACGTGTCCAGCCGCGTGCCGTGGGCCCGCTCGCTAGAGAGCGCAGAGGCCGTGCTGTTGCGCGCCGAGACCAGCGGCCGAGCCGCCCGGCACCACATCGACGCGTACGGCGCGTTGGTCATGGAACTGCTCAGCACCAACGTCCTGCTGGTACGCGCCACAGAGGAAGCCAGCAAGGCCGAGCATCTGGTCGCCGCCGCCATCGAAGGTCCATATTCGACTGATCATCAGGAGGGCGGCCAGACCCGCCGCCAGCTGATCGAGGTACGGGCCGACCTCACCAGCCGGCTGAGCCTCGCGCTTCACCGGCTCGGCCGTTACCAGGAGTCACTCGCGCCGATCGAGACCTCGCTGCGGCTGGCGGACGAGGAACTCGCCGACCCGTCCCGCAAGGCCCGCGCCCTGACGAATCTCGCCGACACGCTCGCGGCGCTCGGTCGGCACGACGAGGCCGTCGAGCATGCCGAGCAGGCGGTCCGGATCCGCAGCGCACCGACCGGCCGATCCGACCCGACCAGCCGGGAACGGTTGTCGTTGAGCCGGAACGCGCTCATTCGCGCGTACGCCGCAGGCGGTCGCCTCGACGACGCCGTACGCGAGTCCCGGCTCCTGCTGGCGGACCGCGCGCTGCATCCACGCGGCATCCACCTGGCCCGGCTCGGCCTCGCCGACGTGTTGTTGCAGGCCGGTCATCCGACCCGCGCAGCGTTGGTGGCCCGCAAGACCCACCTCGCCGACACACCCGGCTACCTGCCATTCAGCTATGCCTACCAGCACACGCTGCTGATCATCGCTCGTTGCACGCTCGACCTGGAACGCCCTGCGGAGGCGGCGGCCCTGCTCGCCGAGTCGCCGGCTCTGGACGACTGGTTCCGGGCGACCGTCTCACCTCGGCTGGCGATCGAGATCCGGCTGTGCTGGGCGCAAGCCACCGGCGAGCCCGCAGAGCTGAACGCCGTGGCTCGGCTCGCCGATCAGTCACTCGGGCCTGCTCACCCGACGACCCTGGAGGTTCGCCGCACGGTCGCGCGCACCCTTTTCGCCAGTGGTGACGCAGAGGCCGCCCTACGCGACTGGAACGCGATCCTCGGCGACGAGGCCGCCCTGGCACCGCACCACCTCGCACGAGTGGGCACGCTGACCGGGCTCGCCGAGGCACAGGCCGCCCTGGGACACATCGCCCGGGCCCAGGCCCACTTCGCCGAGGCCCAGGCGATCACCGACGGCACCCCGGCGGATCGTCATCCGCTGGCCCTGGCGGCCCGGCTCGGCACCGCCCGGCTGGCCGCCCGCACCGGCCGGACCGACGAGGCCGTCGACCTGCTCGACCAGGTACGTGACCGTTCCCCGGCATACGACCGTCGCACCGGTGCCAGTACCGACGACGGCGCCTGGGAGCTACCCGCCCTGGAGGACAATCACCGGCTGCTACGCGACGCCAACACACTGCTAGCCCAGTTGCGTCCGGACGCGGTCAGTGATCTGGATATCGCCTGGTGGACCATCACGGAGTGACAGCGAGCCCCTTGCCCTACTACGACGTCTTCCTCAGCTACTCCTGGAGGGATTACGCCCTGGCGTGCCGACTCCAGGCCGCCTTGAAGGCCCGAGGGCTGTTGGTCTTCCGGGACGAGCGCGGCCTCCGGGACTACCAGCAGATCGATGAGGCGATCGCCGAGCACCTAGCCCGGTCGCGGTCCCTAGTCGCGCTCTACAGCCCCGCGTTCCCGGAGAGCCCGTACTGCCGTTGGGAACTCGCCACCGCGCTCGCCCAGGCCTTCCGCCTGGACCGGCACACCCGCCGGGTGCTCGCCGTGCGGCACGGCGTGGATTTCGCCGACCTGGTTCCGGCTCAGCTGGCCGATGTGAGGCTGCCGGCCGCGACGGCCTCCGTGGAGGCGACTGCGGCATCGGTCGCGACGCATCTCGGCCAAGAGGTGGACGACCGGGTCCTGGGCGATGCGCCGAGCACCATCCCGGGAAGGTGGCTGCCGCACGAGCCCCAGCCAGCGCCTGCCTTCCGCGGTCGGTGGGCCGAGCTGTGGCGGATCAAGGCAGTGCTGACCCCCGGACACACACCGACCCGCCCTGGGCGGGTGGTCGCCGTACTGCTCGGCCTGGGTGGACAGGGAAAGACCGCGCTGGCTGTCGAGTACGCGCGCCAGTTCGCTGAGGAGTACCCGGGCGGCATCTTCTTCCTACACGGCTTCGGCAGCCACCTGAATGCTGACGGCGACCATGCGTTCGCGCTCGACATACGGCGACGTCAGCTTGAGTGGATCACGCGGCAGCTCACCAAGGGCCAGGCAGCCGACGAACACGCACTCCGCGATCATCTAGAACGCGCCAGTCTGCCGTACCTCTGGATCGTCGATGACCTGCCGCGCGACACCGGCGACGAACTCTTCGACGCGTTGCTCGCCCCCACCGCCAATGGCCGCACGCTAATCACCACACGGTACGAGTCGGCGGCGCGGCGCGGCGAGCCGATCCGCCTGTCGGCCCTGGCCGACGAGGACGCGGTGGCGCTGCTCACCTCGGCCCGTCCCCCGGCAGCGGGCGAGCGGGCGGCCGCCCGCCAACTCGCCTGCGCCGAGCTCGGCGGGCATCCCCAGGCGCTGTCACTCGTCGCCGGACTGGCTGCCACGGATAACTTCGCCGGATACGCTGCGTTGCGAGCGGAACTGGCCACGCCCGGGCCGGACGCGATGGCCCTCGCCGACGAGTTGCATGGCGAGATCGCGGGCCGGCGACCGGCGAGCGTCGCGGCGACGCTGCTCCGAAGCATCCGCGAACTCCCTGCTCCAGCGCGCGAGGTGCTTCAGCTGGTCAGCGTGCTCGCAACGGCCCCGATCGCCGAGCCGCTGCTCGTCGAGATCATCGGCGCGGCCGACGACGTCAAGCCCACCCAACGCGCCGCTCTCGTCTCCGCTGGCCTTGACGTGGCCCGGCAACGGGGACTGGCCCAGCCGGTGCACGGTGACGATCAGCCGCTGTGGCTCGTACACGCTCTCGTGATCCGCACGCTGCGCTTCATCGATCTGGCGGACGAGCGACGCCAGCGGTTTCGCTGGGCCGCGTTGGAGATTCTCACCCGGCGGCTCGACGACAGCCGACCAAGGCTGCGCTATGCCCGGCTCGAACGGGACCTGCCTCACCTGCGCGAGGTGGCGCGGCCGGAGCAGGGCGCCGGTGACCGGTACGCCCTGAACGAAGCTGGCCGCGCCTATGTGGAGCTCGGCGACCTGGCCCGGGCCGAGGAGGTTTTCACCCGGCTCGCCGCTGCCTGCCGGGCGGCCCTGGGTGACGACGACCCGTCGACGCTCGCCGTGCTGGTGGGCCTCGCGGCAACGATGGATCTGCGCGGACGACACCGCCAGGCGATCGAGCTCAAGGTCAGGATCCACGCGGCCCTTGCTCGGGTCCTCGGCTCTCACGACCCGGCCACCCTGACCGCCCTGCACAATGTGGCGGTCGGGCACTTAAACCAGCGTGAGCCGGCTGCGGCTGCCGAGCTGTTCCGGACGGTCTACCGCGCCCGCCGTCGCCTGCTGAGCATCCACGACGCCGACACCCTCGTCTCGCTCGGTGACTACGCGACCGCCGTGGCGAGAGCCGGCCGGCCGCGGCTGGCCCATCGGCTGCGGAGCGTCGTACACGAGCGGATGCGGCGGCTCCGCGGCGACGACGACGTCCTGACGCTGGAGGCGCTCAACAACCTCGGCGCAAGCCAGCACAAAGCCGGCGAGCTCGCCGCTGCGGCGACGTTCGAAGCGGTGTACGCGGGGCGGGTGCGACTGCTGGGCCCTACCCATCCCGAGACGCTGAGTGCGGCGGAGAACGTCGCGATCGTCACCGACCCGGCCCGCCTCCATGCGGTCTACGCCGCGCGCGTCCTCGAACATGACCCCGCCGATCCACACGTCCTCGCGACCCTGCACAACCTGCTCGTCGACCTCGCACCGGAACTGCCGGCGATGGACGGTCCCGTGCCGGAACTGCCGGCGGATGGTTGGCCTGCGCCGGACGGACCGGCCGCACCACCGCCGGGGCTGCTGCGCGATCCGTTGGAGGACTTCGACGCGAACACGGACTACCGGGTGGCCGTTTTCACCCGGGCCCATGCCGTTCACGAGGAGCGGGTCCGCCGGTTGGGCGCGGAGGACGCTGAGACTCTGCTCGCCCTCTGCTACGTGGGGCATGCGTCCGCCCTGCTCGGGCAGGGCGGCCACCAACTCGAAGCCGCGCTGGACATCCTCACCGATGCGGCCGCCGGTCTGCGCGAGGCCCGCGGCGCCAATCATCCGCAGGCCCGCTTGGCCGACCGGCTGCGGGACTGGGTGAACGATCAACTCGACGGGTGACCAGCCGCCTCGGCAAGGACCCAGTCGTGCGGCGCGGCCACGGACTGCTCAGGCGGTCGGCGGGACGTCGTCGCCACCGTGCGCCACAACGCGCTCGGCAGCACGACCAGCGACATCGCCACCCAGCCCTGCGCGTAGAGGTCGGTCTTTCGACCGACGATCTGCGGCGCGAGACGGCGGACGTCGGCGAAGATCCGGCGGGCCCTCCCCCGCTGCCCGGTGAGCGCAAGCGCAACACCCAGCCCGTAGTGGGCATGCACGGTCTGCGGGTGCCGGGGCCCCAGGACCCGCTCCATCCCACGGTGGGCCCGCTCGTGCAACTCGAGCGCAGCGGCATGGTCGGCGCGCTGCGCCGCAGCCCGGCCGGCGAGCAGCAGCGCGTGCAGGTGCAGCGGATGTTCGGGGCCGAGCAGTTGTGCCACGCGTGCGCGGGTGCCGGCGAGCAGCGCGGTGGCGTGCCGGGCCAGGCCGTTGCACAGCAGCGCGTGCGCGTACTCGACCTCGGTGGCGAGTGTGGTCAGGTTGAGCGGCCCGATCTCATCGCGCTGGCTTCGCAACAGCTCACCGACGGACCGGCACGCCCGCCGCCAGTGCGCCGGGTCCGGGTTGAGCTCCCAGAGGCCGAGCGCCAGGTGCGCCCCGTCGAGCACCAGTCGCGCCTGGCGGGCGTGGACGTGGTCGGCGAGACCATGGGCGGCATAGTGGTCGACGACGAGTCGTGCGGTGTCCCGGGCATCCTGCTGCTCGTTGGTGGTCAACTGGATGCGGGCCAGCTCGATTCGTGCCTCCTGAAGGCGTTCGAGTGCCAATGAACCGCTGTCCGCGGCGAGATTCGTAACAAGCGTACGGATCCGAGCCGCAGCCGCAGCCATCTCGCCCCGGATCACCCGGCTCCGGACGTACGCGATCCGTGCGGCGGCGCTCTCCGCGCTATGCGGCGTGACGTGCAGGGCGGCGTCGAGAGCGGCCCAGACATCGTCTGCGGCGGCGAACTCGCCGAGCGCGTCGCGGGCCTGAGCGGTGATGAGCTCGACCCGTGGCGCGGACGACACCGCCGGCACCTTCGCCAGGTGGTGCAGGGCCCGCTCGGCCTGGCCGGCGTCGAGGCAGGCCCGGGCCGTGTCCACGAGGTCGGGGACGGTCGCCCACCCGCGGCCGACGATCTCCTCCAGGTAGGTCACCGCGACATGCGGCTGACCCCAAGTCGAGTAATGCGCCGCGAGCAACCGCAGCAACGCTTCCTGGTCTGCGGGACCGACGCGTGGGTCGGCACGCAGCCGGACGGCGTGGGCCATCAACTGCCCACGGGCGTCCGCCGGCATCTGTCTCGCGAGGTCCAGCACGGCCGACGCCGCGTGGCTCGACAGCGCAGACCGGTCGACGACCGCGGTGAGATGGCTGCTGACGGTCTCCCGAACGAGGGAATGCACCTGCCAGCTCGCACCGTCGGGGGTCGCTAGCCGGCGCTGCCGCAGCTCGACCAGGCCGTCACCGATGGCGGCGGACGGATCACGATGAGCGACTCCAGTCCGCTCAAGCACCTGGCGCAGCAGGGTCACCGGCACAGGCGCGGCGGCGCAGACCGTCGAGACGTCGAGAATCTGACGGGCGGCGGTACCGAGCCCGGTCATGACCTCCGCGAGGGCGGCGGTGACGGCGTCCAGCGGGGTCGGCCCGGCATCCAACCGACGTACGAAGTCCGCATAGGACTCGATTCCCTGCCGATCCTTCAGGTGTCGTCCGACCACCGTCAGCGCCAGGGCGTGACCGCCGAGCCGGGCGACAAGCTCGTCGAACGCGCGTCTGTCGACCGGATCGAGGACCGGCATGCGGTACGCCCGCAGGAGCTGGCCAGCATCACCGGGCGTCATCGCAGCGATGGAGACGTGCGGAAGACGCTCGTCCGCAGGACGCTCGTGACCGATCAAGACCGTCCGCAACAGCGGGCCGACCTTTGGTGCCAACCGCTGGGCCAATGTCGGATCCAAAGCCGCGGGCACATCGTCAACTACCCACAGCGCGGGCAGCTTGCCTACCGCGATCCGGTTGGCGAACGCGCCGCACAGTTGGTCGACTGTGCTGTCCGACGTGATCCTCAAATCGGTCCGGCCGGCCAACGTCCGCAACGCATCGCCGTACGCACCGAAAACGTCGTCGGGGCTGGCGCCGGAGAGGCTGATCCAGTAGACCCCGCCGGGGAATCGCGCACCGAACCGGCGGGCGTAGCCGGCGACAAGACTCGTCTTTCCGCTGCCGGGCAGGCCGTCGACGGTGACCAGACCGCCGGTGGGGATGTCCTGCGTGAGCGTGAAGTCGCCGCGGTGCAGCTTGGAGTGCAGCTCCCAGGTCTCGGCATAGCGTCCGACGAAGTTGGCGGTTCCCAGACCCGCGCTGCCGAACCAGACCAGCTGATCGGCGAGAACGGCTCCGCCGACGGTGCCCGTGGTGGCGTCGACCCGTTTCTTGATCCGTTTGGCGAGCGATCGCAGTGACCGCTCGTCGGTGTCCCCGGTCATCAGGGCGAAGCGCGCGTCGGCGAGTTCCACCGGGTGCAGGTGATCCACAGTCGGCTCCGGGTTGACCACCACCACCCGCCGGTTCGGATCGCCCTCGCGTTGCCCGGACAGGAACGCCGCGGTCAGCTCGACCTCGCAGGCCGGCCGGCCGGGAAAGCTACGCGAGAAGTAGGCCACGAGCACCTTCGACGCGTTGAGGGCGTCCTCGATCTCCGCTGTGATCGACTCGAACAGCGGGATTTCCTTGTCGTCGACGAACACCCGCAGGCTCTCGCGTTCAAGGGCTGCGGCAAGCCGGAAGGCGTCGTCCCGATCGGGCCCGGCCAGCGAGAGGAAGACGTCGTAGCCGCCCATCTGACCTCGCTTTCGCGCAGTGGTCCGGCTCTGCGGCAGGACATGCCCAGAAGGTACCCGGGCTACGCCGCTCGACGACCCAGATGTCACCCGGCCGGGCCGATTGGCTGGAGACACGGGCGACCTCAAGGAGATTCCGATGCTCTTTCCCCCCGGCCGGCTCTCCGGCCTCCAGCGCACCGGCCTGCGGCTGCAGCGGCCGCCGGCCACTGACGACCACCGCAACCGGTGGTGGCAGGCGGAGCAGGCAGGTTCGGCTGTCCGGTTCCTGCTGCGGGTACTGACCGGCCTGTTCGACGACCAGATCGGGGGCTGCTGATGTCCGGTCTCGAACTGGTCCGTGCCGCGCAGCTGCCGGCCGCCGGCTACTTGGTCCTGCGGGACCTTCCGCTGCTGACCGAGAGGGGCGAGGTCGACGCCGACGGCATCTTGCGTCTCGCCCTTGCCGTCGGCTCCCCGTCAGCCCGTGACGGAGGACGGGCGCTGTGGCCGGTGACGCCCCGAGCCGGCGATCCGGAATCGACATTCTCCGTGCGGGCCGGGGCGGCTGCCCTGCACACCGATGCCCAGTACCGGCCTGACCCCGAGGATCTGGTCCTGCTCTTCGTCGTACGGCCGGCCCGGGACGGGGGCGACACCCTGCTCCTGGCCGCGACGGACGCCGAAGCCGCTGTGGCGCGGGCCAGCGACCTGCGGGCGCTGCGGGCAGCGCGGTGGAGCTGGTCGGTGCCCGCCCAGTTCGCCGCCCAGCCGCCCTTCCGCGCGCCGGTCCTGCCGGGTGACGGCACTATCCGCTGGCGGCGGGACAACCTCGTCGCGTGCGACCGGCGGGAGCACGAGGTCGCCGAGCGGTTCGCGGCGGCGATCGCGGCCTCCGAGGAGATCGTCCAGCTACGGCTCGCTGCGGGCGACGCAGTGATCTTCGACAACCGGCGCATGCTGCATGGCCGTACCGCGTTCACCGACCCGCGGCGGCTGCTCTACCGCGTACGGGTGCGTGCGGCGTGCTGACCCGGGCCGCACCGCTCGCCACCACGCCGCCGGACCTCGATCGCGACTACCGCTGGGCGGTCGCTGCCGCGCGGGCCGCCGCCGACGTGCCGACGTTCGGCGCCGAGGCGGAACTCTGGATCGTGCGGGGCTGGGTTGACGTAGCCGTCGGGTGTGCGGTCGCGGGATCCGCAGTGACCGTGGTAGGCCTGGATGACGTCGTACGGGAGACGGACGTCTCGTATGGATGGCGCTTCGCCCAGCGGTTGCGACTGCTTCGCGAACAGTGGGGACCGGTGCCCAGGTGGTATCCGGAATGCGGGTCGGCTCCGGTCGAGGCCGACGGTGTCGACCGGTGCAAGACGGTGCGGGCCAGCCGAATCCTCGCGGACTTCTGCGATGCGCTCGCGGCCGTCGAAGGGCCATGCAGTTACGCGCCCGGGCCGGCCACGACCGGCGAACTCATCCGCCACGCCAGCCGCTACCGGCCGTCCCCGGCGGACGCGATCCGGGTAATTGACTGCGATCTCGATCCAGGTCTGCCCGGCCGGATGTGGATGCGGCTGCCGCAGGGGGCCGCCGCCCTCCACCTGACCCGGCGGCCCGTCGACCGGGCCGCGATCGTGCGTACGGGCATTCATGAGGGGGCCCACCTGGACCACCTACTGGCCGCCCCGAACCCGATCGAGTGCGGTGTCGGCCTGCTGGCGGCGGAGAGTTACGCGATGGCGGTCGAGATCCTCGCGGCGGCCGAGTGCGCCGCGCGCTGCGAGGCCGAGCTGACCGCGATGCTCCGCGCCGGCCTGGTCGAGCGGGTCGGTCGCCTGCCGGGCGGGATCGCGGAGCGGGCCGCTCGCGGCTGGCCGTCCGCCTCGCTGCGAGCCATGCTCGCCACCGGATCGTCGCGTTTCGCTGGCCTCCCGACGCTGGCCGACAACTACGTCGTGGGGCCGCTGCGCCTGCTCGCCGGGCGTACCACCATGCTGCCGCCCCAACTCCAGCACGACCTCGGGCGTCGGTGGCACGCAGCCACCACCGCCTTCCCGGCCGCGCTCGCACTCGCCGAGGCCGCCGCCGCGGGTAGCTGGGGCTCGGATACTGAAACCGCTTCGGGGGACGCAGACCCCTCCACCCCGAACGAAGGGAGCCGTTGAACATGTCCCAGGTGGGTGAACGTCAGCCCAGCGACGATGAACTGGCCGAAGAGCTCCGCCTGGTGCGGCAGGCCGGGCTGGTGAACCTCCGTGGCATGGAGTTGACCGGCCTACGGCACTGTGCCGCCAGGTGCGGCTTCGGCGAGGACACACGATCGTCGGCACCGGTCGTGGCGCTGTTGACCGCCGTGCTGGCCGAGATCGAGGAGGGCCGCCTGGGCACGGCCGCGCGCTACACATTCGGGCTCATCCCCGGCACCCGGGACTGGCCCGGCCAGGACCGCCGCCGCCGGGCGGCCGAAGCGTACGGCGTCACCGTCGACCGCTTCCGCAAGAGTCACGAACACATGATCGTGAACCATGTGACGGAGCTGATCCTGGACCGCGTCAACCAGGCGGACGTCGGGCCGGCTGCGGTCCGGTCGACGCCAATGCAGAACCAGCCCCGGATGCCCCACCCACCCGCGATCCTCGGGTTGCCGCCGGAGATCGCCCACCTGGAGGGCCGCTCGGGGGAGCTCGCCGACATCGTGGCCGCGCTCTCCGTCGTTCTCGCGGACAACGTCCCCGTGGTCTGCGCACTGCACGGGATGGCCGGGATCGGCAAGACCGCACTGGCGGTCCGGGCGGCACGAATCGTCGCCGACCGATATAACGACGGGTGCATGTTCCTTGATCTCCACGGGTTCACGCCAGGCACCAACCCGCTCGACGTCGGCGAGGTGCTCGACCGGCTGCTGCGCCGGCTCGGCGTACCCGGGGACCAGATCCCACACTCCACCGACGACCGTGTGGCGCTCTACCGCGACCAGATGGCAGCCCGTCGGCTGCTGCTGATCCTCGACAATGCGCGAGATGCGGCGCAGGTCCGGCCACTGATTCCGGCAAACGCCCGGTGCGCGATGCTGGTCACCAGCCGGCACCGGTTGGTCGCGCTGGACGAGGCCCGGCTGGTACGGCTGGACGTGCTGGGCCAGGTCGACGCGCGACGGCTGTTCCGGTCGGTCATCGGACAACGTGCGCCCGGCACCGACGAGGCTGTCAACCGAATCGCAGATGCATGCGGCGGCCTGCCACTGGCGCTGCGCATCCTGGCCGCACGTTGGCGGGCGGATGACACGTTCACGCCCGATGAGTTGGCCGCTCGACTCTCGGCCTGGCCAGCCGGTGTCGACGAGTTCGACGACGGGGAGCGCAGCATCGCTGCGGCGTTGGCTATGTCGCATGAGGCGCTAACCGACGACGATCGTAGCCTGTTCACCGTGTTGGGCGTGGATCCTCAGGCCGAGATCGACGTCTACGCAGTTGCCGCCATGGTCGGCCGTTCGCTGGCCGAGACGCGTGCGACGCTCGACCGGCTCACCACCCGGCATCTGCTCAGCCGGGTGGGCCGTGGCAAGTACCGGATGCACGACCTCGTGGTGGCCTACTGCCAACGGTCCGCAGCGCGCGAGATCACCGCACCGCAGCGCGGCGTTCTGGTGCGCCGGCTGCTCGACTATCACCTCGCGAGCGCGGACAGCGCAGACCGGACGATCACCCCGCACCGCCACCGTGAGCCGCTCAAGCTGGCCCATCCACCAGCGGAACTGCCCGATTTCTCCGCGTACGAGAGTGCACTGGCCTGGCTGTCCGAGATGGAGTCAAGGCTGGTACGGCTCTGCACAGTAAGTTTCGCTGCCGGCCACGACGCCACGTGCTGGCAGCTGGCGTATACCCTTCGCGGCTATTTCTTCATCACCAAACGTTGGGCACCGTGGGAGTCAACCCACCGGACCGCCCTCGATGCGGCACGGCGGTCGGGCAACGTGCGGGCAGCTGCCATGATCGTCAACAACCTAGGCCTCGCCGAACTCGAACAGGGCAACGTCGAGGCGGCGACGAGGCACTACGAGGAAGCGCTGACGCTGTTCCGCACAGTCGGCGACGAGCACGGCGTACACACGGCGCTGGCCAATCGGGCTTGGCTGAGTTTCTACGAAGGCGACTACGCCGAGTTCCTGTCGGCCAGCCTGACGGCGCTGGCCTTCTACCGCGCCGTCGGCGCTGACCGCAACGCTGCCATCACCGAACGCGGCATCGCACTGGCACAGGTCCGGCTGGGCGAGTCGGTGGAGGCAATCGCCCACCTGATCGCGGCGCGCGCCACCTTCGCGCGGCTCGGCCTACGTCTAGACGAGGTGATGACCCTCAACTGCCTCGGCGAGGCCTTCCAGGCGGCCGGTCGGCTCGCCGAAGCGCGGGACGCGCTGCTGCAGGCCGTCGACCGGGCAACGCCAGCCGGCACCGAGTATGAGCGCGGTCAGGCGCACCAACGCCTGGGAAACATCACGGCGTTGACAGGGGACGTGCGCGGCGCGCGCGGACACTGGTCGACCGCACTCGAAATCTTCGAGGCGCTGGACGCGCCTCAGGCGGCTCAGTTGCGGGACCGGCTAGCGGATGCCTGAAGGGTTGACGATAGCCCTTCAACAGGCGCCCGGAGCGTTCCCGATGCTTGATGAACCTCGCAAGGAGTAGGCTCCGCTTCCATCGCAGTCTTTCACGGGCGTCCCACCGCGTCCCACCGACGCCGGGTCGGTCCAACGGCTCTCGAGCACCCACCGAGTGACCACCCACCACCGCCGTACGCGAGAAGGCCCCGACCCGGCGTGAACCACCAGGTCAGGGCCTCGATCGTTGGTGCGCCGCCAGGGACTCGAACCCCGAACCCGCGGATTAAGAGTCCGCTGCTCTGCCAGTTGAGCTAGCGGCGCTCGCTGACAACGACGAGCACGCTAACACGCCCGCGAACGCGCCTCGGAACCCGTCCCCGGGCCGCGCTCAGTGCGCGGGGTTCGGCGTGTGCGGCAGCTTGCCGAGTTGCTGCCAGTTCGTCTCCGCGACGTCCACGCCGTAGTGCTTGGCGGCGGCGAGGATGTTCTGGAAGGCCAGGTCGCGGTCCGCGTCGGTGACGCCCTGCACCTGGTCGAAGCGGGCGATGGCGTTGCGGACGTGACTCGCGTCGGTCATCGGCTCCTTGCGCTTGCCGGGGAAGGCAAAGACGGTCTCCGGCAGCTCGCGCTTGTCCTTGTCGGTCAGGCCGCCGTGCTTCTCGTGGGGCTTCCAGGTCGACTTCATCGCCCACCATTACCCATTTTTCGTCCAGACGTACGCCCCGGACCGGCTTGATTAAGAGTGTTTAAAGACCCTGTCCGGCACGCGCGGCGAATGCCTACCATACGGCGGCCCGTGACCGTTTGGGTCAGCCTGTCGTCTGTTCGTTGGGAGTGACCCGTGTCGTACGAAGGCCCGCCGCCGTCGCGTCATCGTCCCCCGGGGTGGGCCACCCACAAGAGACTGAGCGTCGCCGCGGGCGCGGCCGTCGTGCTCGTCGTCGCGGCCGGGGCCGTGTATCTGGGCAACGGCGCAGCACGGCCCGAGCCGTCCAACGCGGCCAACGCCCTCGACTACCCGTCGCCGTCGGCTGGGCAGGCGGAGTCGACCGGGCCGGCGGCGTCGGTCCCCGCGACACCTTCGGCCTCCGCATCCTCGTCGGCCGGCGCGACGCCGTCGACCGCTGCCGCACCGAAGGTCCCCACCACCGGCTGGATCCCCGTGGACCGTGCGGCCTGGAAGGCGCAGGCCGACGCGTACAAGGCGCTGAAGATCGACCCCGTCCCGGCCGGTGTCGGCGATCTCCCGGAGTTCCGGGCGGACTGCCAGTACAGCCACCGACTGCCGGACGACCCGATTGTCGCTCCCGGCCTCCCGGGCGCGTCACACATGCACTCCTTCGTGGGCAACAAGGCCGTGGACGCGAACACCGTCGCCGGAGATCTGACGAAGTTCACGGCAACGTCCTGCAAACCGATCCAGGATCACTCCGCGTACTGGGTGCCCACGCTCTATGACAACGCGACCGGTAAGCCGGTCGAGACCACGGGCTTCCGGGTCTACTACCGCTCGCTCGCGAAGAACTCGACCGGCCAGATGCCCATGCCCAACGGCCTGCGCATGATCTCCGGGGACGCCAAGAAGAAGCAACCGACACCGCGCGGCGCGACCGGCCAGTTCTACTGCGCCTTCTACGGTCCCGGCGACCTCGACGGCATCGCCCGCAGCACCAACGGCAACTGGCCGATCTGCGGCGGGACCGCCACGCTGCATTTCATGCTGCAGTTCCCCGACTGCTGGGACGGCAAGCACCTGGACAGTCCCAACCACAAGGACCATGTGGCGTACGGCAGCGGAGGTACCTGCCCGCCCGGCCACCCGGTTCGGATCCCGGCGATCACCTTCGACATCCAGTACCCGGCCAAGGGCACCCCGGCGGGCTACTACCTCTCCTCCGACAAGGCGGGCAAGAGCGCCTCGTCGATGCACGGCGACGCGTTCGTGATGTGGGACGTCAACACCATGAACAAGCGCACCAAGAACTGTGTCCAGGGACGCCGGACCTGCGACAACTACGGCTATCAGAAGTAGCCGGGACCGGACCGCAAAACGGCCCGGCCCCGGCTGACGGCCGCCTAGCTACGCAGCGTCCACTGCTGGTTGGCGCCACCGTTGCACGACCAGAGGATGATCTTCGTGCCGTTGGCGCTGGCCGCGCCGTTGGCATCGAGACAGAGCCCGGACTGGCCGTTCGTGATGGTGCCGTTGGCGTTGATGTTCCACTGCTGGTTGGCGGCGCCGTGGCAGTCCCAGATGATGACCTGGGTGCCGTTTGCCGTGCCCGCCCCGGAGGCGTCCAGGCACTTGTTGCCGTACACCATCAGTTGCTTGCTGGAGGTGGAGGTCCACCGCTGGTTGGTACCGCTGCCGCAGTCCCAGAGCTGCGCCTGGGTGCCGTTGGTGGTGGAGGAGTTGGGGACCTCGACGCAGCGGCCGGACTGGCCGCCCACGAGCTGCCCGCCCTGCTGACTGCCACCGCCGCTCTGCTGCCGGACGATGGAGGTCGACTCGGCCGACCGGTTGCCCTGGGCGTCGACGACGTAGAGCCGGTACTCGCCCTGGGTCGCCGGCACGGCGATGGACGTGGCGTTACCGGCCGCCCTGGTCATCGTCGCCCCGGTGGTGAAGGTGGTCGTGCCGTACGGTGCCAGCCAGACCGACTTGGTGGCGTCGCCGGTGCTCCGGATCGGGATCGTCGCCGTGGCGCTGGTGACGTACGTGCTGGCCGGCAGCACGTAGTTCGGCGCGGAGAACCTGCTGGCCGGGATGATGTCCCGGTAGGCGTCCTCCAGGCCGGAGTTCGCCGCGATGCCGTACGCCGCCGCCGGCCACACGTAGTCGGAGGAGACGAGGATGTCGGCGACCGTGCTGTTCGGCAGGTTCTTGTTCGACACCTTGTTGATCGGGCCGTAGATCTGCGTGATGCTCAGGTCGTGCTTCCGACCGAAGTCGTCGGAGTTGATCATCCAGGTGACGTTCTTGTCGATGCTCAGGACGTTGTCCCGGAAGGTGATGTACGCCGAGCCCTCGTCGGGGTGCAGGCCGTACTTGTGACCCGAGGGCACGCCCTGGAGGTAGTTGTTGGTGATCGTGGTCCCCGGCTGGCTGCCCAGTGTGTAGATGGGCGCGGTGTCGCTGAGGCGCTGGACCGTGTCGATGATGTGGTTGTAGCTGATGGTGTTGTTCCGCGCCGTCGTGGTCGGCCGGTTGGGCACGATCGAGCCCGATGACCCGTCGAAGTTCCACCAGCCCCAGCCCATCGTGATGCCCGACCAGGGGGCCTTCTCGATCCGGTTGCGCTGGATCGTCAGGGTGTCGACGAAGTACGCCGAGATGGGGCTGTGCCCGTTGAACAGGACCGCGCTGTCGTACAGATAGTTGTTCTTGATCTCGATGTTCTTCGGCAGCCCCTCGACCTGCGGGAGGTACTTCTCCCGGTTGCTCGACGTGCCGTCTCCGATGTAGACGTGCTGGGGATGGCCGACATCGATGGCGGACCCGGCGATGTCGTTGGTGTAGTTCCCGATCAACTGCGAATTCTGCACGTCGTTGACCATGCTGATGCCGTCGGCGCCGGTGTGCTGGACCCGGTTGCGTTGCAGGAGGATTCCGTCGGCGTTCTGCACCTGGACGATGCCGGGCGTGACGTCGACGTTGCGGTAGTAGTAGACGTGGAAGTTGCCCTTCGCGTACGCCTGCGCGCCGAGGTTGCCCTGCTGCGCCTGCTTGAACGACGAGCCGGCGACGTTGAAGAGGTTCCAGTCGGAGTGCTGCACGGTCAGGCCGGAGAACGTGATGTTGCGGGCGTGGCTGCTGGTCGAGGTGCCGGCGACCCGCAGCACGGTGGTGACGTTGTTCGGCGCGTAGACCGACGCGCTCGTCATGTCCTCGGAGCTGGCCTTGTAGTAGTAGACGGTCTTGCTGCCCTTGTCGAAGTAGAACTCGCCGGGCGCGTCCAGGAACTCGTACGCGTTCATGAGTTTGTGGCTGCCGTTGATCTGGGCGTTGCCGTTGAACGCACCCTGCGCGATGGCCGCGCCCGGCTGCTGGAACAGGGCGACCCGGCTCGTGCCGTCGGTGGTCACCTGACGGACCCCCACGATGGCCGTGGTCCAGGTCGTGCCCGTCTCGATCTCGATGTCGTCCTGGTTGCGGGGGATGGCGGGGAAGTCGTTCTGGCTGTACTTCGCGCCGTCGCACTGGGAGCCCGACTCCCACGCCCAGGACGCCTGACCGGCGGTGACGTTGTACGTCCCGTAGCACCCCGCCGAGCTGATGGTCTTGGTCGCCATCTGCGCCCGCTTGTCGTTGACGTAGAGCGTGCGCAGCTTGGTGCTGCGATCCAGCGGGGCCTTCCAGATGTTGCCGCTGTGCTGGGTCCACCCGGTGACCGGAACGCCACCGTCGAGGACGGGGGTTTCGCCGGGGTAGGCGGCGTAGCTGATCCGGTACCCGTTGGTGCCGGAGTCGCTGGCGCCGAACTCGACGGTGCTGGTGACCGGATATCTGCCGCCGCGGAGGTAGACGTCGATGTCGCCGGACATGTTCGCGTTAACAGTACGGACGACGTCCCGCGCGCGTTGCACCGTCCTGAACGGGGCCGCGAGCGTGCCCGCGTTGGAGTCGTTACCGTCGGGGGCGACGTAGTACGTCGCCTGGACCGCGGCCGAGGCCGGCGATTGACTGATCACCACGGCCGGCAGCGTGGCGGCGACGAGCGCCGCCGCGAGCAGTGCCGTTCGGGTGGTGGTTACGGCTGATCTCACGTGCTGTCCTTTCTCACTTGTCGTCGACGTGGTGCCTGGGACGTGCATCGAGCGACAAGCAGGGAACAGCGACGCCACCAAGGTTCGGCGGGGGGCGCGTGGTGCCGCCCGACCGCACTCTTTTGCCAATCGCTACGAAGTCTTGGGCGGAGCGTATGTCAGACGTGTGACGAATGCAATACGAGATTGGGTCCCATCTATGTCTAAATGCCTATCAAAGCCGCGAAACAGACGAGTGACAACTGGCTTGATCGTCGATCATCGGATGAATCTGGAACAGGCTCGGGCCGGGACGCACCTGCGTCCGGCCCGAGCCGTCCGGATCACCGCAGCGAGAAGTCCACCAGCCGCAGCGGAGAGTCGAACACCAGGTAGACATCGTGGGTACCGGCGGCGCGAGCCAGCTCGGCACTGACGCTGACGTACCGGTAGTCGTCGCCGGTGCTCGGCACGGTGGCCGTACCGAGCAGCCGGCCGGTGGGCGAGCCCAGCCGAACCTGGATCGTGCCGGTGCCCGCCGTGGCCCTGGCGACCCGCGCCGTGAAGGTGTGGCTGCCCGGCCGCAGGGCGGACTTCGTGAACGAGATCCACTGGCCGGAGGCGGTCGCGCCCACGGCCGTACCTCGTACCTTCGTCTCATCCACGAGCCGGACCCCCGCGTACCCGTCGAAGTTCTCGGCGCGGGTCGTCCGGGACAGGTCCCGGGCCGGGATCGTCTCACCGCGCACCGTGACCGCCGTGCGGGCCCGGACGTCCGTGGCGCTCGCGCCGACCATCAGGTCGTACACGGACGACTCGACCACCCACCGGCTCCGGGTGACGTCCCAGTTCGCGAGGTCGGCGGCCCGCACCCGCAGCGTCACGGTGCGGGTCTGACCGGGAGCGAGTTCCACCCGCTGGAACGATTTGAGCGCCCGGATCGGCGTCTTCACCCGCGACGAGCGTTGGTGGCTGTAGAGCTGGACGACCTCGGAGCCGGCCCGGCTGCCGGTGTTGGTCACGTCGACGCGGGCCGTGATGGTGCCGTCCGCCGCGACCGACCGGGCGTCGGCGCGGAGCTGGCCGTACCGGAACCCGGTGTACGACAGCCCGTGGCCGAACGGGTAGAGCGGCTTCGTGGTGCTGTACAGGTAGGTCTGCCCGGACGAGATGATGTCGTACTCCAGCAGGTCCGGCGGGAGTTGCCGGTCCGAGCGGTACCAGGTCTGGGTGAGCTTGCCGGACGGGTTGCGGTCGCCGAACAGGACGTCGGCGACGGCGTGGCCCGTCTCCGCGCCCGCGTGGGTGGTCCACACGATCGCCGGCACGTGCTCCTGCTCCCACCCGATCGTGACCGGGTAGCTGGTCTGCAGCACCAGCACCGTTCGCGGGTTGGCCTTGGTCACGGCCTTGACCAGCGCCTCCTGGCCGGCGCTCAACGCCATCGAGGTGCGGTCGTGCGCCTCGCGCCCGTTGATGAACGGGTTGCTGCCGACGACCAGGACGGCGGTGTCGGCCGCCCTGGCCGCCGCGACGGCACGATCGACCCCGCTGCTGATCACCTCACGCTGGAAGTGGGTCGCGTCCGCGGCCGTGGACGCGCCAAGCTTCAGCGCGCCGTCGTCGCCGACCGTCACGTAGGTGTTGACGCCGAACCAGCTCTCCTTCGTCTCGTAGCCGGCGTAGCGCAACGCGACCGTCCCGTCGGCCTGCGGCTCCAGCGTGAACTGCTGCTGGACGTACCAACCGTTCGGCTGCTCGTCGCGGGTGACGAACGGCCCCCAGTTGTATCCGAGGTAGCGGCCGTTGGCGGCGTTGCGCAGCGTCACCACGTTCTGTCCCCAGTCGACGCTGTCGAACTGGGCCGCGAGCGAGGCGTCGGTGCCCGTCACGGCGACCGGGTCCGCGTCGGTGGTGCCGGTGGCCGTCACGTACCGGCCGGTGGACGGGTCCTTCAGGGCGATCCGGTCGGCCCCGTCGAGGCCGTCGACGCTGGCCGAGCCGCCCAGCCGCTCGCGGATGCCGTCCAGCGCGGTCACCCGGTACGGCAGGTCGGCGCCGTACCAGTCGGTGTACAGGGTGTCGGCGAGTGGGCCGAGCACGGCCACCTTGCGAGTCCGGGCCGGGTTGAGCGGAAGGGCCTGCCGCGAGTTCTTGAGCAGCACCATCGCCTCGCCGGCGGCCTGACGCGCCAGCCGTTGGTGTTCCGGGCTGTTGATGACGTCCGGGGTGACGCCCCCGTACCGGCCGCCGCCCGGATCGAACTCGCCGAGGCGGAAACGCAGGTTCAGGATCTCGGCGATCCGGGCGTCGATGTCCGCCTCGGTGAGCAGACCGCCGGCGAGGGCCTGCCTGATGGCGGTGACGGTCGGCTGGGCGTTGGTGTCGTCGGTGATGAAGCTGTTCAGGCCGGCCTTGATGATCGCGGCGTTCCCCTCGGCCTGCGTCGGGTAGTACCCCTGGGAGGCGACGAGGTTGTTCGGCGCCCAGGCGTCCGTGACGTTCATCAACGGCTGGTCGGTCCAGCTCCGTACCACCGTCGCCAGGTCCGGATCCACGGTCGCGGGACGGCCGTTGACCAGGTTGTACGAGGCCATCACGCCGGTCGCCGCGTCGGCGGCGATGGCCGGCTCGAAGGCGGCCCGGTCGTACTCGTTGAGCACCCTCGGCGGGACGTTCGACGAGGTGACGTCACGTCGGACCTCGTTGTTGTAGGCCAGGTAGTGCTTGAGGGTCGGCGCGCTCTTGAGGTGGTCCGGGTCGCCGCCGGTCATCCCCGAGCCGTACGCGGTGGAGATCTTCGCGGTGAGCAGCGGGTCCTCCGAGTAACCCTCCTCGTTGCGTCCCCATCGCGGGTCCCGGAGCAGGTTGACCACCGGCGCCCACAGGTTGAGACCCCAGACCCGCGGGTTCTGCGCGTGGTAGCCGCGCGCCTCGTCACCCACGGCCGATCCGACCCGCTGGATCAGGTCGGGGTTCCAGGTGCTCGCCATGCCCACCGGCTGCGGAAAGGACGTGCCACGGGCCTTGACCACCGCGCCGCTGTTGTCGATGTCCGTCGACCAGGCGACCCCGTGCAACGCCTCGGTGCCGGTCTTGAACAGGCCGATGCCCAACCGGGGAACGGCCGGTTGGTACTGGTGCAGCCAGGAGATCTTCTCGTCCAGGGTGAGCCGACCGAGCAGGTCGTCGACCCGGACCTGCACGGGCAGGCGGGGATCACGGAACGGGTAGGTGGGGTCGGCGTGTGCCGTGCCGGGGACGGTCGGCAGGGCGAGCAGGGCGAGCGCGAGCGCGGTGATTCCGCGCCGAAGGCGCCACTTCCGCATGCGGTTCTCCTCATGTCGTACGACAGGCGCGATTCAGCGCCAAGACCGGCGTGGCCAGGCTCGACACCCGGCTGACGGGCCTGAACGACGAATCGTCGAAGCGCTTCGACGACCTGGCCGCGCAACCACGGCCATGAATGTGGTGATCGGCCAGACTATAGAGGTGCGCCTATGTCGTCGCAACACCGTCGGCACACCTCAGGTGCCGGTCGCCCCCAGCCGCCGGACCATCACGCCCTCGATGTCGCGCAGCGGAACGAAGCCGAACCGGCGCGAGTCGACGCTCTCCGCGTGATCACCGAGTAGCACGGCCATGCCGGCCGGGACCTGGCCCGCCCGACCGCCGACCGCCGCAACGACGGCTGGCGGAACCCGATCGCCGGGCAGCGCGGCGACCCGCTTGACGAGCCAGGCGGACGCCTCCGACCCCGCGACGGCCTCCCGGCGCCCGCCCTCCTGGTGGTGTGCGACGACGATGTCGCCGGCCCGGAACCGGCGCGTTCGACGTACCAGCAGGCGGTCACCGTGGGCGAGACTCGGGACCATGCTGTCGCCCGCGACGCTGACGACAAGGAAGCGTCGCCGCGCCACAAGGGCCGCGCCGACGAGCGCCAGAAGCGCCACGAGGACGCCCGAGACGGCGAGCAGGAATTGTGATTCGTCGGTCATGCACACCCTCCCGCTGTATTGCTCTCATCTTTACGCCGCCGAAGCAAGTCGTTGACAACATCGTCACACGCCGATATCCTCGGGATTCCCAGCGGAGGTTTGTGGGGCCCGCGCGAGTCGCGCCCCCTCGATCAACGAGCGCTACGGGAAACGGGGGAAATCGTGAGTGTCGCTGTTGTCGCGGCAATTTTGACGCTGGCCGGGGCTCTTGCGATATCCATCGTCGGCAAGGTCCGCAACCGGGCGAGCTTCGAGACCTTCGCCCATGCCGTCAGCGAACTGCGGGTCACCTCCACCCGCCGGTCCCGCCCGGTCGCCGCTGCCTCGATCGCGGCCGAGGCCGGCGTCCTCGCTCTCGTCCTGTGGCCGGAGACGGCGACCATCGGTCTGGCAGCAGCGGTGCTGCTCTTCGGTGCTTTCGCCGTCGCGCTCACGCATGCCGTCCGGCAGGGGTCCACGTCCGGATGCCACTGTTTCGGCCCGACGAGCGCGCCCGTCGCGTGGCGGCACGTCGTTCGCACCGGCCTCCTCGCCGCCGCCGCGGCAGGCGCCCTCTGGGGGGCCACGACCCTGCCCACCGTGTCACTCGGCATGCTGACGCCAGCGCAATTCCTGGTGGCATTCACGATTGCGGCTTTCGTCACCACGACCCTGGTCAGACTCGACGACCTGGCCTGGCTCATAAATGGAGTGCCACATACTCGCTGACACTCTCACAATCGCATGCGCACCAACGCCCACCGGGCTTCCGGTGCGCCGATTAAAGGAGCCCTTGTGGTATTTCTGTCCACCGCTGTCGCCATTCTCGCGGCACTCGTCCTCGCCGATCTCGCGCTGACCGCCGCAGTTGTCCGGCGGCTGCGGGAGACGGAGATGAAACTGATCGACATGAACTCACCGCCCGCTTCGGGGCTGCCGCTCGGCGCGGCCATTCCCGAGTTCACGGCACCCAGCGGCCAGATCTCCCGTGCCGACCTCGCGGGCAGCCCGACCTTGATCGGCTTCTTCTCCGCCGGCTGCCGGCACTGCCCCGGCCAGGCCGCGAAGCTGGCCGACCGGGCAGAGGAGATCGCCAGCGGCGGCGTACGGGTGGTCAGCTTCCTCACCGCGCCCGAGGAGTCGACCGAGGACCTCGGCCCGACGCTGCGCAAGGCCGGTCTCCTCGTCATGGACGACACTCCCAGCGCGGTGATGGCCGCCTTCCAGGTACAGGGCACCCCGACGTTCGTGATGTTCGGCGCGGACGGTCGGCTCGCCGCGCGCAGTCATGACCTGGGCGAGGTGTTGAGCAGCCGATGAGGCGCTCGGCGACGTTGTTGCGGCGCGCCTTCGGGATCTACTTCGGCGCGGCGCCCTGGGCCGCGGCGGTGGGGGTCGTGATCATGGTGGTCGGCGGCCTCACGGCGGTCGCCACCGCCTGGTTCACCCGAGCGGTCATCGACGGGCTCTCGGCCGGCGAGCGGCAGACGATCTGGCTCGGCGTCGTCGGGTTCGGCGCGCTGGCCATCGTGACACCCGTCGTCCTGCACGTCTCCGAGTACGCGCAGCGGGACGCGGAACGTCGCGTCACGATACGAACTCAGCAGGAACTGTTCAGCGCGGTGTCGGCGCACCCGCGCCTGACCGAACTGGAGGACAGCCGGTTCCACGACCGACTCCGGCTCGCCCACGAGGCGAGCCGCTTCGCACCGACCCAGCTCAACAGCATGATCCTGGGCATCGGGCAGGCATTGATCACCATCGCGGCCTTCGGCGTGACGCTGGTGCGCTGGTCCCCGATGGTGAGCGCGCTGGTCATGCTGGCCGTACTGCCCACGTTGGTGGCCCAGATCCGGTTGGCCCGGATGCGGGGCGCGATGCTGGAACGCACCGTCCCGATGTTCCGCCGGCAGACGTTCTACGCGTCGCTCCTGCTGGACATGCGCGCCGCGAAGGAGATCCGACTGTTCGGGCTCGGCGCGTTCTTCCAGGGGCGCCTCCTGCGTGAACTCCGGGCGGCCCAGGCACAGGAGCGCCATCAGGACCGGCTGGCCCTGTGGGTCGACAGCGCTCTCGCGGCACTGACCGGCATCGTGTCCCTGGTCGCGCTTGCTGTCTTCGTCGCCCGGGTCGCCGACGGACACGGTTCCGTCGGTGACCTGGTGGTCGTGATCGCGGCGCTGGCCGCGTTGCAGACATCGGCGTCGAGCCTGGTCCGGCAGATCGCCATGCTCGGCGAGACCATGATCGTCTTCGGCCACTACGTCGACATCACCGCGGTCATCGGCGAGGCCCGGCGCGCCGTCGCGCTGCCCACCGTGCCGCCGCTGAGGCAGGGCGTGGAATTCGACGACGTCTGGTTCCGGTACGCCCCCGACCACGACTGGGTCCTGCGCGGCCTCACGATGCGGATCCCCCGCGGCTCGTCCCTCGCGCTGGTCGGCGACAACGGAGCCGGCAAATCCACGGTGGTCAAGCTGCTGTGCGGCTTCTACGTGCCGGTTCGAGGTGTCATCCGCTGGGACGGCGTCGACATCAGCACCATCGACCCCGCATCGTTGCGCGCCCGCCTCGGGGCGACCTTCCAGGACTTCATGACGTACGAGTTCTCGGCCCACGACAACATCGCGGTCGGCGACCTCAGCGCGCTCGACGACCGGGCGCGGGTACGGGCGGCGGCCTCGACCGCAGACCTCGACTCCACACTGGATGCCCTGCCCAACGGGTACGACACCATGCTGACCCGGGCCTACAGCGACGGCGACGTGCCCGGTGTGGGGGTCGTGCTCTCGGGGGGACAGTGGCAGAGATTGGCTCTGGCCCGAGCCGCGCTCAGGGAGGGCGCTGACATGCTGATCCTCGACGAACCGTCGTCAGGACTCGACGTGGCGACCGAACACGAGATCAACCGGCGGCTGATGGCGCTGCGCCGCACCCACACCAGCCTGCTCATCTCGCACCGCCTCAACACCGTCCGCGAGGCGGACAGCATCGCGGTCCTGTCCGGCGGGCGCATCCTCGAACAGGGCAGCCACGACGAGCTGATGGCATCGGGAGGCCGCTACGCGGACCTGTTCCACCTCCAAGCGTCGGGCTACCACGACACGGTCACCACGCGGACCTCGATGTGAACGCTCACACCCTGCTCCGCGTGTCGTTGCTGGGCCCCATCGAGACGACCGTCGGCAACCAGCCGATGCCCATCGGCAGCCCGGGACGACGCGCGATGCTGGCGGCCCTCGCCTTCAACCTGGGCGCCGTCGTCGGAGTAAATCGTCTCGTCGAGGTCATCTGGGACGAGCAACCGCCGATGACGGCGACGACGAAGCTCCAGGGGCACGTCTCCGCCCTGCGGCGAAGCCTCGTCCGGCTCGGCGGCGCGGAGGCCGTGAACATCTTGCAGACCCGTCCGCCGGGCTACCTTCTCTGCGCTCGCCTCACCTCGACCGACCTCGCTCGCTTCGACGACCTGACGCAGCGTGCCGCCGCCGCGCGCCTCCCCGCCCGAGCCATCGACCGGGTCACGGCTCTCACCTCGGCACTGCGCCTCTGGCGTGGCGACGCCTGCGTCGACGCTCGGACCGCCGGGGTGGCGGCCCTGGCCGCGCCACTGGACGAGCGCCGATGGCGGGCGATGGAGGACCTGGCCGAGGCGCAGCTCGTCATCGGTGACCACAACTCGGTCATCGACGCGATGGAACCTCTGGTGCGGCAGTGGCCGTATCGGGAACGGGCCTGGGAGCACCTGATCGAGGCGCACATGAGGCGCGGCGACGTCGCATCCGCCCTGGCCACCCATGATCACCTTTGCCAGATCCTGGCCACGGACCTCGGCGTCCAGCCCGGTCGACGAATCAGCCGATTGATCGACATAATTCGTACGCCGAGCCAGCACTGACAGCCCACTATTGCGTACCGGCAGCCGCCTACCCGACTGCCGTCGTATTGCGCGCAGGAACAGGCACTACCGGGCCGCACACGCATTAGCGCGCCGTTAGTGCATCGTAAGTCGTCGATGAAATTCTGGACCCCGTCGATGAACCGCCGCACGGGCGGAGAAGGAGAGAGGTCCGATGATTATCAATCGACTGAGCGACAAACTGCTGGCCGCGTTGCTGCCGAAGGCCACGGCGTCGGCGTGCAACGTCTGCTCCCTCGCCTACACGGGGTGTGGCGGCCCCTTCTGTTACTACTACTACAACAAGGTGGTCGCGGGGCAGGTCCGCTGCTACGCCAACACGTCCCGGGACTGCAATGCGTCCTACGTCAGCTACACCACCGGCTGCTGCTGATCGTCGACGGGCCGTCGCCGGCCGGATCACGCCATCCGGCCGGCGGCGTCGACGCCTGGTCGCCCGGAGCAGGTGGGGAACGCGGCGTCCGATCACCGCCAGACACGCTGGCTGATCTCGGCCAGGCTTCCCGGCATGAACAAAGCACTTCGTGACAAGGTGGCTCTGGTGACCGGCGGCGGTCGTGGCATCGGCGCCGCCGTGGCTCTGCGCCTGGCCGAGGAGGGCGCCGATGTGGCGCTGACGTACCAGCACAACCAGCAACGCGCCGGCGAGGTGGTGGACCAGATCAGGTCCGCCGGACGGCGGGCGATCGCGGTGCAGGCGGACAGCGTTGATCCCGCGGCAGTTGTCGCCGCGGTCGATCGGGCCGCCGACGAATTGGGCCGCTTGGACATCCTGGTCAACAACGCCGGCGCGTTCCTGCTCGGACCGATCGAGGACCTGGGTCTGAAAGAGTTCGAACAGACGGTCGCGGTCAACGTTCGCGCGCCATTCGTCGCCTCGCAGGCCGCGGTGCAGCACATGGCGGCCGGTGGGCGAATCATCAACATCGGCAGCAACGTGGCCGAGCGGACGGTCTTCCCGGGCTTCTCGCTGTACGCCATGAGCAAGACCGCGCTGATCGGCATGACCAAAGCTCTCGGACGCGAACTCGGCGGTCGGGCGATCACCGTGAACCTGGTGAACCCAGGAGCCACCGACACCGAGCTGAACCCAGCCGACGGCCCGAACGCGCACACTATCAACGGGTTCACCGCCCTCGGCCACTACGCGGCCCCGGGCGACGTGGCGGCGGCGGTGGCGTTCCTCGCCAGCCCGGACGGGCGCTACATCACCGGGGCGACGGTCAACGTCGACGGCGGCTTCACCATCTGACCCTCATGGCGCGGAGTCGACGCGGCATCTCGCCGAGCGCTGAGCCGTAGCGCGTGGGTCCCGGCGACGGTTGCGCAATCGTCGAGGCTCGTCGGCCCGTCACCCCGAACGGACCGGGTCCACCTCACCGCAGCGTCAACGTGACCTGGCCGGTCGCGACCCCGGACGGGTCCACCACCACGGTGTACGCCCCGGCGGCCGGCAGCGTCGTCGGCCCGATGTCACCAGCCCCGTTGATCACGCATCCGCTGGTGATCGGGCTGCCGTCGGGGGCGCGCAGCTCCAGCACACCGCACTGGTCGGGCAGGTCGGAGGCGGTCGCGGTCAGCGTCACCGACGTGCCGGCGCCGGCGGTGAACCGGTAGCTCGTCACTGCCCCGGGCCGGTCGACGGTGGCGACGACCGGCGGACCGCCGACGGCGATCGTCCCCGCCCGGTCGCGGCTGCTGACCAGACGCAGTGTGGTCGTGCCGGTGGTGCGTCCGGTCGGATCGACCACCACTGTGTACGTCCCGTCGGCGGGCAACAGCGTGCCGTCGATCTCACCGACGCCGTTGATCACGCAGCCGCTGCTCAACAGGCGGTCTTCGGTGTCGCGCAGTTCGAGCGGCGTGCACTGGTTGGGAAGTGTGCTCGTGGGCACCTCGACGAAGACGCGCTCACCCTGCTGTCCGGCGAACCGGTACCGGGCCCGCGCGCCGGGCTGCTCCAGGGTCGCGGTGACCTCCGGGCCGTTCGCCTGCAGCGTGCCGTCGACGTTCCCGGCCGCGTACACCCGGACGGCGGCTCGTCCGGTGTCGCCGGGGGCGGCGGTGACTCGCACGGCGTACGTGCCGGTGGTGGTGAGGTCGACGCGGTCGATGTACCCGACGCCGTCGATGGCGCAGCCGGCTCCGACCAGCCGGTCGGTCGGGTCGGTGAGCACGTACGGCGAGCAGCGGTCGGCCATGCCCGGCGCGGTGACGTCGACGAAGACGGCGTCTCCGGCGCGACCGGCGAACGTCAGCGGCTCGCCGCCGGGCGTGAGGCTGGCTGTCGCCAACGGTACGGCGGTGATCGACGCGCCGGTCGGCGGAGCGATCCGTTCGGTGGTGGCCCCGGCGACGGCGAACTCACCGCGCCCGCTGACGGCGACGTCGAAGATGCAGTCGGCGAGCGGACCTGCGGCGGTGACGCCGGCCCATCGGCAGATCCGCTCGGCGGCGGCACGCCGGGCCGGGTCGAGGTCGGCGACGGTCACCTCCCGTTCGGGGAAGGTCCGGTCGGTGAACGTGCCGGTGTTCTCCCCGTCGCCGTACGCGAACAGCGAGCGGTCCGGGGTGATCCGCCAACTGTCCGCGTAGGACGGATAGAGCGTGGCGAACGGCACGGGCTGGGCGAGGGCCGCGCCTCCGGCGGGCGCGATGTCGTCGGCCGGGTCGCCGTCGAAGTCGCCGAGCAGGCCGCGTACCTTCCCGGCCCGGCCATCGGCGAGCCGGACGAGCACCCGGTAGCCGTAGCGGCCGATCTGGTCCACCGCCGCCGCCGAGCCGTCCGGCCACGTCACGTCGTACCCGTCGGTCTCTCCGGTGTCGGACGGACGGCGGGTGAGGTTGCCGCCGGCCAGGGCGGTCCGCTCCGGCGGCGCGGCGACGGGCGTGCCGTCGACGTGCACCCGGGTGGCGCCGTCGGTGAGGGTGAGCGCGACCCGGTGGACGCCGACCCGGAACGCGACCGCCGAGTTGACCGAGGCGGAGCGGGAGCCGGTCATCGGCGACTGCCGGACCTGGATCTCCAGCGGGTCACCGCCGGTCGCGGCGACCAGGGTGAACTCGCCGACGGCCTGGAAGTCGTAGGCGACCCGGTCGAACGTGACCAGGTGCGGGTCGCCGTTGCTGCCGCCGCAGTCGGCGCCGTCCTCGCACATCTTCACCGGCCCCTTCGGCGGGGGCGTCTTCTTCGGCGGCTTCTTGCACTCGTCGAGGTTCTTGGGCAGCTTCTTGCCCTTGTACTCCTTACGCGGCGGCAGCCCCTTCGCCGCCCGGTAACGGTTCTCCGCCAATGTCGCCCGCACCTCGGCGGTGGGAATGCCCGTGCTCCCGCACTCACCCGGTGGCACCGCGTCGCGGGAGATGTCGTCGGCGTGGTTCAGCTCGTGGTACAGCGCGGCGCAGGGGTCCCGGGCCACCCCGTCCTCGTACGGGTCGGTGGAGGTCGGGTTCCAGGTGACGGTGGACGAGCCCTTGCCGTCGGGGCTGTCCGGCGTCTCGAACGCGCCGGAGCCACCCGGGGTGGGGATGATCCGCACCTTCGGGCTCTTCTTGTCCTTGAGCCGGGGCAGGATGCCGGACGGGTCCCCGCCCGGCGCGGCGAACCCGCTCAGGCAGCCGTCCACGACAGCCTGGAAGTCGACGCCCGGGATCGGCACGCCGGAGGTCGGGTCGACCGCGTAGTCGGCCCGGGCCGGGCGGGCACCGCCGCCGACCAGCGCGCCGACGGCCACCAGCAGCAGGGCGACGGTCGCGGCCGTCGGCCGGCGACGGCGTACCCGCAGCAGGATCACCACCGCGGCCACAAGCAGCACCAGCAGCAACGCGCCGGCGACCGGCCAGAGCCAGCGGCGGCCGGACGCGCCGCCGTCGCCGACCGTGAACGTGGCGGTCCGCAGGGCCGTGGCGCCCGGGCAGGGGTCCAGCGCGCCGGCGACCGGCAGTGGCACGTAGCCGGCCGTCACCTCGTACCGGCCGGGAGCGCCGACCGACCAGAGCGAGTCGAGACCACCGCCGTCGCCGGTGGCGGCCACCGAACGGAGGACGACGTCGCCGGGTGCGTCACCCAGCCGGATCCCGGTGAGCGCCACGGTCGCGGTCGCGCCGGGCTCGACAGTGGTCAGACCGGCGGTTGCCGCTGCGGCGATCCCGTCGTCGTGGAAGCTGCGGGCGAGCGTGGGCGTGAGGTCGCGCCCGTCCCGGCGTACCCCGGTTATCTGGACGGTGCCGACGGCCGTGGTGGGCAGCGCGCAGGCCGACCCCGTGGAGTTCGTGACGGTGAGGTCCAGGCGGACCTGGTCACCGGCGCGGTAGTCCGCCTGCCCGGGCCGCAGGGCCAGGCCGAGGCCGCCGTCGTCGGGCGCCGCGGCGGCGCTCGCCGCCCCGGCCACCAGGGCCGTCACGAGTACGGCGAGTCCGGTGACCGATCGCAGCGTCCACATCATGGTGGGGACTGTAGGGGCGCGCGGACGGGATTCCCGTGCTCTGTCGGGGACCGGTCGCTCCGACGGTAGTGCCTGCCCCACCTCCGACTGTCCCGCTCACCGGCTGTCACCTGGACGGGCCGCTTCATAGCCTGCGAATACGGTTTTCTGTCGCTTACGGGGGTAGTCGTGAAGTTCTCCAGCAAAGATCCGCCCGTCGTGATCGAAGAGCTGCCCGGGACGTCCTCCCGGATCGCCGACGTCGACGCCCTGCGCGCCGTGGCACTGCTCCTCATCCTGGTCGTCAACATCGCCTTCTTCGCCTCCGGCTATCCCTTCCACCTGGTTGCCGATCCCGCACATGACTCGTGGGGTGACCAGGCGGTCGGTTGGACGGTCGAGCTGCTCTTCGCAATGAAGGCGTACCTGCTCTTCGCCTTCCTGTTCGGCTACAGCTTCACCCTTCAGCTCGACTCCGCCGCCCGGCGCGGCGTCGACATCGTCCCCCGGTTCCGGCGACGGCTGGCCGGGCTCTTCGTCCTCGGCGTCCTGCACGCGGTGCTGCTGTTCCAAGGCGACATCCTGACCACGTACGCACTGCTCGGCCTGGTCCTGCTCGCCATGCGGAGAGTCCGCGTCGGGACCGCCGTCCGCGTCGCCGTCCTGCTGACCGGTGCGATCGGCTTCGTCCTCGCGCTCGCCGCCACGAGCGGGACCCAACTGGTCACCGACCCGCTGGCGGCGCTCGCGGCGGGGCAACGGTCCACCGAGGCGCTACAGGGTGGGCTCGGATCGTTGATCGCCGAGCACGTACGCCAACTGCCGGCGATGGTCGGCACGCTCCTCGTACAGGGGCCGCTCGCGCTCTCGGCCTTCCTCTTCGGGTACGCGGCGGGGCGTCGCCGGCTCCTCACCGACGTCGTGGGGAACCGCCAGCTCCTGCGCCGGGCGCAGCGGGTGGGCTATCCGGTCGGCCTGGCCGGCGCGGTGGTCTTCGCCTTCGGTGGAGGCACCGCCAACCTGACCGGGCTGACGATCGGTCTGCTCACCGCGCCGCTGCTCGCGGCCGCGTACGCCGCCACGCTTCTTGAGTTCTTCGAGACCGACCGGGGGCGGCGGGTCGTCGCCGTGCTCGCGCCGGCCGGACGGATGTCCCTGTCCAACTACCTCGGGCAGTCGCTGCTCTGCGTCCTGGTCTTCACCGGAGTCGGCCTGGGCCTCGCCGGCAGCGTCGCGCCCACGGTCGTGCTCCTCATCGCGGTCGCCATCTACGGCATGCAGCTCGCGGCCAGCGCAGTGTGGATGGCACGGTTCCGATACGGGCCGGTGGAGTGGCTGTTGCGGGCCTGGACCGAGCAGCGATGGCCACGGCTACGAGCCGCCGACCCCGTCTGACGGAGGTCACTGCTGCGGACAACACTCGCGCCTTGCGCGGAACTCCGTCACTTCACAGCGGATCCGTGGGCATCAGAGTGCGTCGCCGACTCACCGACCCGAGGTTGCGGAGGAGGCACCAGCAAATCAACCGCCGCCTGTCGCATCATCTCGACCGCAGACGCCATTCCGTAGCGGCGGTCGAGGATTTCCAAGATGTCCTCTTCGGTCTGAACCCGACCCAGTCTGCCGGAGCGTTTGGCTATGGCAGCCACGGCAGCACAAGCCCTAACCGGATCAAGGGAGACGGTATTGGCTGCGAACTCTTTGGGCGAGAGCACTTGCAACCCGCGAGGCAACCTGTCCGGAGGCAGGTCTCGCGTGTTCAGCGTGATGATAGCGCCGGCGTTGGCGACAACCGCAGCAGCGACGAGATGCTCATCGTCGGGGTCGGGCAGGCCGTACGTACCTTCCAAGCCCTCCCACCCGCCGACCTCCGCATCGTCAAAATGCTGTCTGATCTGCTCGACCAGGTGCTGTGCTCGCTTGGCAGCCTCGTCAGCCTCCTGGCCTCGCTCGATCAACTTTGCTCTCTGCTCGTATTCCAACTCCTCGAGCACGACCGAACTCCACACAGGCCGATACACGCCCTCGATCGCAAGGGACAGAAGGAAGTCGCGTTGCAGGTCTGGCCAGAGAACACAGGTGTCGAGAAGGGCCGTGAACACTGGCCTATTCTGTCAGGCCTTTGCGGCGTCGTGCGACTGCACGACGCGTTTCGCGCAGTCGCCGCATCAACGCGTCGAGGTCTTCCTCATCATCAATGTCCACTGAGGTTGCTTCAAGCGCGGCGTACTGGTCAGCCCTGCGCTGCGCCCGGTACGCAAGCAGGTCCGGCAGAAGAATACGTCGGTGAGTCCCCAGTCGCTCAAACGGAATTTTGCCCTCGTCGAGCAACTTGACGACCGTGGGTCGACTGACTCCGAGCAGGTCGGCGGCTTGCTGGGTTGTCAGCTTCAACGTCCGCGGAGCCACGGTCACCGCAAACCCCTGCTGAAGCGCCTCGACAACCTGGCGAAGCACCCCGTAGACCTCGGCTGGAAGCTCGACACGGTCACCTGGGGTGGCTCCGGCCAGGAAGTAGCGTGGTGCCACCGGCCCTCGCCCCGTCCGCTCATGGGCCTGGATGAAGTCGTGGACCTGGGCGACCTGCCCATCAGCCTCTGGCAGGTACGTCTCTTCCTTCAGAGCAGCTGCAGTCATGACGCCTCCTAGTCGAAATCATCGTAACCACCTTCGTTTCTTTCGTCCACGAAACGGTTGCGGCAGGTCGCGGGCATCCCGCCGGTGGACCAGCGCCAGATCCACCAAACATGAGGCCGTCCAGGTATCGCCGACACCCGGCCTCGCGAGAATGCTCGAAGGAAGACGGTCACCCCGGTTCATCGGCTGCCGAGTCGCACCCATCGCCCGCGTACGCGAAAAAGGCCCCGGCCTGGTAGTGATCACCAGATCAGGGCCTTGCTCGTTGGTGCGCCGCCAGGGACTCGAACCCCGAACCCGCGGATTAAGAGTCCGCTGCTCTGCCAGTTGAGCTAGCGGCGCTCGTCGGCAACGGAGAGAACATTAGCACCCCGCCAACCGGGGCTCCAATCCGGTTACCGGACTCCCCCCTTCGGTCGAGCTTAACGGGCATACAGCCACAAATCAGCCGTCACGCCTGGGACGGGGGCATGGGTCCGGGCACTGATACGGCACGATGTCCGCCAGGTACGCGAGAACAGAGGTGGGGATGGCACGGTTCACGCGAGCCGGGGCGGTGGTGGGCGCTCTGACCCTGGCGGCGTCGCTGGCACTGACCGGGTGCGGCGACGAGCAGAAGAAGCCGGAATTCGTCGGCGGAACGTCGGCGGATGCGAGTACCGCACCCGACCCGGGCGCGCCGTCGACGAGCGGCGAGCCCAGCGCGCCCAGCGGGCCGGCGCTGACGCTGAGCCCGGCCGACGGCACGAAGAACAAGCCCGTGAGTACGGAGATCAGCGCCAAGCTGCCGAGCGGCGGGAAGGTGTCCGCGGTCACCCTGACCACGGCCAGCGGTGGGACCGTCGAGGGCAAGCTCCGCGCCGACGGCTCGGCCTGGGTGCCGTCCGCACCCCTGAAGTGGGGTACGAAGTACACGGCCACGGTGACGGCCAGCGGGCCGGACGGCACGAGCAGCCAGGGCACCAGTTCCTTCACCACGATGGCCAAGCCGAAGTCGACCATCGGGTCCGGCCTGTACCTCTTCGACGACAAGAGCTACGGCGTCGCCATGCCGGTGGTCACCGAGTTCCACCCGGGCATCCCCAAGAAGGACCGGGCGGCGGTGCAGAAGCGGATGTTCGTCAAGACCGACCCGCCGCAGCCGGGCGCCTGGCACTGGGTCGACAACGGGACGCAGGCGTACTACCGGGCGCCGGAGTACTGGAAGCCGGGCACCACCATCAGCGTACGGATCGCGCTGGCCGGGGTGCCCCTGAGCAACGGCAAGTACGGCGACATGGACCGCAAGGCCACCGTCAAGATCGGCCGGTCGTTGGTGATGAAGGTCGACAACGCCACGAAGAAGATGTCGGTGTACGAGAACGGCGCGCTGACGCGCACGATCCCGGTGAGCCTGGGCAAGAAGAGCACCCCGTCGTCCAGCGGCACGATGGTCGTGATGGAGAAGAAGGAAGCCACCGTCTTCGACACCCGTGACGATCCGGACCCGGCCAACCGCTACGTCACCGACATCCAGTTCGCCCAGCGACTCACCTGGGGCGGCGAGTACATCCACGCCGCGCCCTGGTCGGAGCACGTGCAGGGACGGCAGAACGTCTCGCACGGCTGCGTGAACGTGTCGATGACCAACGCCAAGTGGTTGTTCGAGAAGACCCGGGTCGGTGACCCGATCACGATCAAGGGCACCGAGCGCAAGATCGCCGCCGGCAACGGCTGGACGGCGTGGAGTCTGAGCTGGTCGGAGTTCATCAAGGGCAGCGCGCTGCCGGTACCCAAGGGTGGATCCGGCCCGGCGCTCTGAGCGTCCGAGGTCGTCGCGCCGGCCCTGCCGATGGCACGGGCCGGCGCGTACCCTTGCACTGCCCGGGACGTGACGACGGTGGCCGCGACCCCCTCGGCTCCCACAGGAAGACGAACCCCCATCACGAAACGCCGGATAGTAACAAAAATCTGACATCGCGATCGGCGTGTTCCTGCCCACCCTCGGCAACCAGGACCGGTTCTGACACGTCTTTAGGAGACGATGGGTCAGCGACCACGACTGTGAGGACATCATGCGAGCTAGCCAGGACCAGCTGATCCGGCCCCGCGGTCGACGCCGCGCGCTCGCGGCGGGGCTCCTCGCCGTGGCACTGGCCCTCACCTCCGCCTGCACCGACAGCGACGGCGGCAAGCCGTCCTCGTGGCAGGGCGGCGCCGAGACCCCCGCGCCCAAGGCGTCGGCGACCATCAGCGAACCGGCGGCCGACGCCAAGGACGTCCCCGCCTCCACCGGCATCACCTTCGCCGCGAAGGACGCCGAGGAGACCACCGTCGAGCTCAAGGACGCGGCCGGCAAGGCGGTCGAGGGGACCCTCGCGGCGGACGGCAGGTCCTGGCAGCCGAGTGGGGCCCTGGCGTACGGCACCAGCTACACCGCCACGGTCACGGCCACCGGCGACGACGGTCGGCCGGCCACCGCGACCAGCACCTTCACCACGATGGCCAAGCCCGACAAGCAGATCCGGGTCAGCAGCTTCCTCGGCGACAACCAGCAGGTCGGCGTCGGGATGCCGCTGATCGTGAAGTTCAGCCGGGAAGTCCCGGAGGACTACCGCGACGACGTGCAGCGCCGGATGACGGTGACCTCGACGCCCGCCCAGGAGGGCATCTGGCACTGGGTCAGCCCCACCGAGATCCGGTACCGGCCGAAGGAGTTCTGGAAGGCGAACAGCAAGGTCTCGTACCGGGTGCAGGCGGGTGGTCTGCCGATGGGCGACGGCTACTACGGCCGCGCGGACCTGTCGGTGGACATCAAGATCGGCCCGAAGCTGATCATGACGGTCGACAACAAGACCAAGCGGATGACGGTGACCCGCGACGGCAAGGTGATCAAGACGATCCCGGTCAGCCTGGGCAAGAAGAGCACCCCCTCGTCCAGCGGCACGATGGTCGTGATCGAGAAGCTGCGCAAGACCGTCTTCGACACGTTCGAGGAGCTGGGCCCCGAGGAGGGCTACCGCACCAAGATTGACTTCGCGCAGCGCCTCACCTGGGGCGGCGAGTTCATCCACGCGGCACCCTGGTCCGAGGGCCAGCAGGGCAGCGTCAACGTCTCACACGGCTGCGTCAACGTGTCGATGGCGAACGGCGACTGGCTGTTCAAGAACACCGAGGTCGGCGACCCGATCACCGTCAAGGGCACCGAGCGCAAGCTCCAGAACGGCAACGGCTGGACCGACTGGAACATGAGCTGGGACGAGTACGTCAAGGGCAGCGCCCTCCCGTACGACCCGGACGCCCCGGCGAGCCCGGACGACGCGGCCACCCCGACGCCCACGCCGACCGCCTGATCCAGCTTTCACGAATCCGGGTGTCCCGTCAGCGGGGACACCCCGGATTCCTGGAAACGGGGGTGGATCGACCCCTGCGACGACTCAGGCCCCCTCCGAGGAGGGGGCCTGAGTATTGGGGTGACTGATGGGAATTGAACCCACGACAACCGGGACCACAACCCGGTGCTCTGCCAACTGAGCTACAGCCACCATGCCTCCGACACCCGGTCTGTCGCCCCGGGCGTCGTGCGGACCAATAATAGCCCCACCACCGCGCACGGCGTCCAGCGGGTTCCCCGCCGGCCGGGCAACCCCCGGTCAGAGCTCGGCGGCGATGCCCTTGGCGGTCTCGACGTCCGGGCCGGGCAGCGGCACGAAGATGGTGCGCCGGTAGTACTCCAGCTCGCGGACGCTCTCGCGGATGTCGGCGAGCGCCCGGTGCGCCAGGCCCTTCTGCGGCTGACCGAAGTACACGCGGGGGTACCAGCGGCGGCACAGTTCCTTGATCGACGACACGTCGATCATGCGGTAGTGCAGGTGCGCGTCGAGGCGGGGCATGTCCCGGGCGATGAAGCCACGGTCGGTGGCGATCGAGTTGCCGCACAGCGGCGCGGTGCGCGGGTCCTTGACGAAGGTGCTCACGTACTCCAGCACCCGGTCCTCGGCCTCGGCCAGGGTGACCGCCGACCGACGGACCTCCTCGGTGAGGCCGGACTTGGCGTGCATCGTCTGGACGATCTCCGGCATCGCCTCCAACGCCGCCTCGTCGGCGTGGATCACCACGTCGACGCCATCACCGAGCACGTTGAGGTCGGGGTCGGTGACCAGTGCCGCGACCTCGATCAGCTTGTCACTGCCGAGGTCCAACCCGGTCATCTCACAGTCGATCCAGACGAGGAGGTCAGCCACCGGGACAGCCTACGCGCAGCCCACGCCCGGCGGCTGCGCGCTCCGGAGCGGGTGGACCGCTAGGGTTTCTCAAGTGCCAGCCGAACCCATCGCACCGCCCGCCGTCAGCGACGACGATCCCGGCGGCCGTACGGTCCGTCGGCTGGTCGCGATCGTGGCGCTGCTCGCCGTGCTGCCGGCGCTCTACCTGCCCGGTCTGGTGCACAACTTCTTCGACCTGAAGATCTACATGTCGGCGATGGACTGGTGGACGGCCGGGCATCCGCTCTACGACTACGTCCAGCCGGACCGGGTGCAGGGTGAGTTGTACTTCACGTACCCGCCGTTCAGCGCGCTGCTGCTGTGGCCGTTCGGCCTGCTCCGGCTCGGCGTCACCGTGGCGATCTTCACGGTGCTCACGGTCGCGGCCGTGGTGCTGACCACCCGGTGGCTGGTGACGCCGGTGATCGCCCGCCACGACCTGCCCCGGACGTTCACCCTGACCGTCGCCGTACTGCTGGTGCTCGCGGTGGAGAGCACCCGCGAGACGATCACGTTCGGGCAGATCAACATGCTGCTGGTCGTGCTGATCCTGGCCGACCTGCTGTTCGCCGTACCGCAGGCGCGGCGCTGGGCCGGGGTCGGCGTGGGACTCGCGACGGCGCTGAAGCTCTTTCCGGGCATCTTCATCGTGTACCTGCTGGCGACGCGCCGGTGGCGGGCGGCCGCGGTGGCGAGCGCGACCGCGGCGGCGGCGACCCTGCTGGCGGCAGCGGTCGCGCCCGACGACTCGTGGCGGTTCTGGACGCAGGAACTGTGGGACAACGATCGGGTGGGGCGCACCGACTACACCGGCAACCAGTCGCTGTTCGGGCTGCTCAGCCGGTTCACCGCGCCGGAGAAGCCGGACCGGCTGCTGTGGCTGCTGGTGGTCGCGGTGGTGGCCGGCTACGGCCTCTGGCGGGCGGTGCGGGCGGCGCGCGCCGGTGACGCGCTGACCGGCCTGACCCTGACCGGCCTGGTCGGCGCGTTGGTCAGCCCGATCACGTGGACACACCACATCTACTGGTTCGTGCCGGCGGTCGTGCTGCTGACGGACGCGGCGTTGAGCGCGAACCAGCCGGCCGAGTTCCGCCGACGGCGGTGGCTCGCCGGGCTCGCCATCGGCACCGCCGCGCTGATCATCTACGGCGTGGTGTCGTTCCACGACTGGGGTGTGGCCCCGGTCCGCACCGACGATCCGGTCGACTTCGTGCTGCGCAACGGCTACGTGCTGCTCAGCCTGCTGCTGCTGGTGGTCCTGCCGATCCGGGTCACCCAGCCGACCCGCACCCTGGAGAAGTCGCACCAAATGGACAGAACTCCCCAGTAGCGACCATCGCCGCTAATCTGGACCCACTTACCTCAAGCGTCGCTCTGGTAGCACCGCTCCCCCGGTGAGAGTGGCCCTCCTCGTCGGCAGCGCGGAGGGCCACTCGCCGCATCAGCTCCCCGACACCGGCCGTCCCGCTCAGCTCCCCGACACCGGCCGTCCCGCTCAGCTCCCCGACACCGGCCGTCCCGTGGGCTCGGCGTCGGTCGGCGGCCATGCCAGGCTCAACGCCACCTCCGGCGGCGGGGCGAGCGGGGCGGCGTCCGCCGGCCGGGGCACCGCGCCGGGGGCCTCCAGGTCGGCGAGGGTGACCGGCCGGGACGGCTCCGCGCCGATCGCCGACCGGGACCACTCGGACACGCCCGAGCCGACCGGGGCGAGTTGCCGCACGGCCGGTACCGACCTGGCGGGACGGGGATCGCGGGCGCCCAGGCCGCTGAGCGAGGTGACCCCGAGCCGGCCCGCCAGGACCGGCACCTGGTCCGGCTCGACCACGAAGACCACTTCACGCGGACGCGGTGGGCGCAGCAGGAGCAGCACCGCGCACGCCACCAGCAGCACACCCGCCACCAGCAGTCCCCAGGCGACCGGGCCGACCCAGCCCGCGCGCAGTTCGGCGCGCAGATCCAGCGTCACGTCGGCACGGCCGTCCGGGCGCATCACCACGAGGCTCATCGGCTCGCCCGTGAGGTCGTCGGCGCTCCACTCGAGAGTGCCGACGCCCTCGCGTACCCAGAACGGAAGGCCCAGCGGCGGGCGGACCGCGTCGGCGGCCGGGGCCGCGGGTGGGACCGCCGCGTCCGTGCGGACCGGTAGTGGACCCCGGGACAGCGCCACCCGGCGGACCGAGGCGTACGGCACGGGTTCCAGCCAGCGGCGCACCTCGGCGGTCGGCGCGAGCCCCACGAAGGCGGGGCCGTCGGGCGTCCGGGCGTCGAGCCGCAGACGGGTCTGCGTGCCACGGGCGAAGGGCGCCTCCCGCCGCAGCAGCCGGTCGAGGTCGGTGACCACGACCGCGTGACCGGGTGTGCGGACGGTTTCGAACCGGGCGGCGAAGGCCCCACCGGGATCGGCGTGCCGGGCGACCAGCCACAGCCCGCCACCGGCGAGCAGCGCCGGAATTCCGATGACCAACAGCAGCATTCCGGCGATCACCCGCACGAACCGCATTCGCACCGTCCCCCTCCGTAGCCAGATACCCGGCCGACCTTACCGACGTACGCCCGCTGATCAGGGGATATCCACGGCACGGACGTCTTCGGTCCCGGAAGGCACGCTGGCCCGCCGGATTTTCCGGCGGGCCAGCGGGTGGGCGAGGGGATCAGGCCTTGGCGGCCGGCTCCCGGCGGGTCCGGGCGAACGCCAACCCGCCCAGTACGAGGCCCGCCAGGCCGGCGACGAGACCCGCGACGCCGAGGCCGATCGCGGCGCCGTCGCTCTCGTCGTCGTCATCGTCCTTGTCGGCGACGGCCGCGGCGGCCGGGGCGGCGGCCGACGCCGACGGCGCGGCAGCGGTGAGGGTGAGCACCGGGGCCGGCTTCTCCGGCTCCTCGCCGCCCGGCTGCGGCTCGTCGATCCAGCGCGAGACGTTGCCGTCGGAGTACGTCTGGAGGGTCTTGAAGACCATCTTGTCGACCTTCGGCAGCGGCCCCATCGAGACGCCGAACTCCTGGAACTGCCCCGGCTTGACGGCCGCGTCACCGGTGGCCGTCCAGGTGAGCTTGGAGACCGCCTCGGTGATCTGGCTGCCGTGGACCTCGATCGGCGGCTCCACCTTGCGCTTCTCCACCGCCACCGTCCAGCCGGGCACCGGAATGGTCGACACCGAGCCGACCGGGGCGTTCTCCGGCAGCACCACTTCGAGCTTGGTGGTCGAGGCGGTGTCGCTCTCGTTGGGCACCCGGAACGCCACCCGGGCGTAGCCGCCCTGGGTCGCCTCCTTCGGGTTCACCGTGACGTGGGCGGAGGCCGGCCCGGCGAAGCCGAGCACGGCGGTGGCGACGGCGGTGAACGCCAGGGCGGCAGCGGCGGATGCGGTACGCCGGAGTCGGGTCATGGGTGTCGTGGGCCTCTCTAACGGATGGGCACGGTGGCGGTCACCGTGGCCTGGTCGATGTCGGTCGTGCGAGCGGTGATCTTCAGCTGCCACTCGCCGGCGGCCGGCAGGCTGATGTCGCCGTACGCGTGGTTGTCGGTCAACGGCAGCAACGGCACGTCGATCGGCTCGATACCGGCCGACGGCAGCGCGGCGGTCGCCCGCCACTCCACCACCGGCAGCGGCAGGTTGTCCTTGCTGTAGGCGTACAGGTGCACCGAGTTGTTGCCCCGCTCGGCCGGGCTCAGCTCGACCTGCATCGAGAAGAGCGGGCTGTTCAGGGTGGTGGTGAAGAGTCCGGCCGAGACGCCGGACGACTCGGCCGCCGCCGTACGGGCGGGCGTGGTCTGCACCAGGGTCGCGGACACGGCCAGCACCACGGCGGTGACGGCCAGCTCCACCAGGACCGCCCGGCGCACCGGCACCGGTCGCTGCGCGGCCACCCGCCGACGGACCAACTGCCGGGAGTACGCGGCCACGGCGATCACGATCGCGAAGAGTCCGATCTTGGCGAGCAGCAGCCGCCCGTAGGTGGTGCTGAACAGCGCGTCCGGGGTCGCCACCTCGATCAACGCCTGCACGGTGCCGGCCAGCAGCAGCGCCGAGACGGCGAGCGCCGCCCAGCGCGACCAGATGGGCAGGATCGCGCTCAACTCCCGCTCGTCGGCCTGGCGCAGCAGGAAGACGGCGAGCATGAGCAGGCCGCCCAGCCAGACGGCCATGCTGCCCAGGTGGACCGCGTCGACCACGACGGACACCGCCGGCGCCGGGGAGGCCGCCGGGTGCCCGGCCAGCGGCCAGGTCAGCAGGGCCGCCCCGCCGAGTACCGCCAGGATGATCGCGTCGGTACGGCCGGCCGGACGTTCCAGCAGCGGCCGCAGCAGGAACGCCGCCGCGGCCAGCAGCCCGAGCCGGACGAGGTGGGCCGCGCCGAAGGTACTGCCGAAGACGCTGCCGAACCCCGCGCCGGACACGTCGAAGAGGCCACCGCCGGCGGTGTAGGGCACCTGCAACCACAGGTCGGCGAGAGTGGCCAGCGCCGTCAGGCCGAGACCGGCCCAGGCCAGCCGGGAGGGTCCCCGCCGGGAGAGCCGCTGCGGCCAGAGCGCGGCGAGCACCAGGACCGGCCCGACCAGCAGCACCAGACCGGCGTACCCGAGGAACCGGGCCACCTTCACGGCCGTGCCCACCACCGGGTTGGCGCGGCTGTCGTTGCCGGAGTCAACCGGCGGCGTCGAGGGCGCGCCGACCGAGTAGGTGAACGCGCCGGAGACCGGGTGGCTGTCGGCGGAGATCACCCGGAAGCTCACCAGGTAGGTGCCGCGCCCGGCGGCCGGATCCACCGGGATGGTCACCACCGCGCCCGCGAACGACGGCTCACCCCGGTCGGCCCGGGAGCCGTCCGGAGCGATCACCCGGACCTTGTCGGGGACCTTGCGGACCGACTCGCTGAAGGTGAGCACCACCTCGGACGGGCCGTTCGGCACCACCGAGGAGGCGGCCGGGCTGCTGCTCGACAGCACCGCGTGGGCGCTGGCCGGGGTGGCTGGCGCGATCAACAGGGCGACGACGGTGACCAGGAGGCCGGCGGCGGCAGCCAACCGGCCGGCCCAGCGGCGGGGGGCGACAGTCATGCCTGCCATGGTCGCCGACCCCAGTGGATCTCGGCGAGCCGAGTCGGGCGAACAGCTCAATTCCGCTCAGCCGCCAGCGCCGCGCGGGAGAGGTCGCGTGTCATGAGCAGGTAGTCGGCTGACGACGACGAAAAGTTCCCGACGTGTCGCAGACCATCCCGGGCCGAAGGACCCTGACGCCACACCTGACACCGCGTAACCTGGTTTGTCGTGATCCCCGTCCCGCGTGACACCGGCCCCGCCGGCCCCAGCGGTCCGTCCGGTGACGCCGCCCCGGACCCGGCGACCGAGTCCGCCCTGACCGCGCGCGACGGCGACCCCACCGCCCAGGCGATGTTTGTGCGGTTGACCCAGGCCGAGGTCTGGCGCTTCACCGCCGCCCTGGTGGGCCCGGACAGCGCCGACGACCTCGCCCAGGAGACGTACCTGCGGGCGTTCAAGGCACTGCCGGCGTTCGAGGGCCGGTCCAGCGCCCGTACGTGGCTGCTCGGCATCGCCCGGCGTGCCTGCGCCGACCACCTGCGCACGGTGATCCGCCGACGTCGCCTCGACGAGCGGCTGGCCGCGAACGCGTACACCGACCGTCCGCACCCCGACCACGCCGGACAGCTCGGCGCCGACGACCTCGTACGGCGGCTGAGCCCCGAGCGACGTGCGGCGTTCGTCCTCACCCAACTGCTCGGTCTCTCGTACGCCGAGGCCGCCGCCGTCGAGGGAGTGCCCGTGGGCACCATCCGGTCCCGGGTCGCCCGCGCCCGCGACGAGCTGGTCGAGGCGGTCGACGACGCCCGCACCGGCTGAGCCGGGAACTTCCGGCGAGGACGGGACGACAAATGAGCGTGACTGCACCCCCCGCGCGGGTCGGCCGTTGGGCGGCCGTCCGGCCCTGGCTCGGCACGGCGGCCCGCCTCGGCCTCGCCGCCGTCTGGCTCGTCGCCGGGGCGTCGAAGGTCGGTGACCTGGCCGCCTCGGGTCGGGCCGTGAACGCGTACCAGGTGCTGCCGTACGACGCCGCCACGGTGATCGGCGCGGCGCTGCCCTTCGTCGAGCTGGCCCTGGGCGTGCTCCTGCTGCTCGGCCTGGCCACCCGGCTCACCGCGGCGATCTCGACGGCCCTGCTGCTGGTCTTCATCGCTGGAATCTCCTCGGCCTGGGCGCGTGGCCTGGCCATCGACTGCGGCTGCTTCGGCAGCGGCGGCCAGCTCGCCGAGGGGCAGGCACCGAGTTACCTCCCGGAGATCCTGCGGGACCTGGGATTCTTGGTACTGGCCGGATTTCTGATGTTCTGGCCCCGTACGCCCGTCTCGGTGGATGGCTGGCTGTCCGCCGAGCCCGTCGTGGAGGACGAGGATGAGTAGTCGCAAGGGTCAGCGGGACGCGGCCCGGGTGGTCCGCGAGCAACTGGCCCGCGAACGACGCCGCCGCCGCACGATCTGGGTGTCCGCCGCCGCCGTCGCCGTACTGGTCATCGCCGGCCTGATCGGCTGGGGTGTCTGGTCCAGCCAGCGCTCGGACACCTTCACCACGCCGCCCGGCGCCAACGAGCCCGGCACCGGCATCGTCACCGGCGGCGGGCCGGTCACCGTCGACGTCTACGAGGACTTCCTCTGCCCGGTCTGCAACCAGTTCGAGCAGAGCAGCGGCGCGACGCTGGAGCAGTTGGCGTCCGAGAACAAGGCGAAGGTGGTGTACCACCCGGTCGCGTACCTCAACCGCTTCTCCACCACCGAGTACTCCACCCGCTCGTCGGCCGCGTCCGGCTGCGCGGCGGCCGGCGGCAGGTTCCGCGAGTACGCCAAGGCGCTCTTCGCCAAGCAGCCCCCCGAGGGCAGCGCCGGGCTCAGCGACGACGAACTCGTCGACATCGGCGTCGGCGTGGGACTGGACCGGGGCTCGTTCGGCGGCTGCGTGAAGGAGGGCACGTACAAGACGTGGACCGAGCACGTCACCGAGGAGGCCAGCCGCAGCGACGTCACCGGCACGCCCACCATCCTGGTCAACGGTCAGCCGCTCGCCGACCGCACCCCGCAGGGCCTCACGGCAGCCGTGGCGGCGGCCGGCAAGTGATCCGTACCGTCCTGGCGCGCGCCGGCCTCATCGCCGCCGCCGCGTGCGCGGCGACGCTGCTCACCGCGGCGCCCGCCGCCGCACACGGCGCGGACGCCCCGGACGGCACCGACTACCGCGCCCGCGTCACCGGGGTGACACCGGCCCGGCCCGGCCTCACGGTACGGGTCATCGAGGCGGGCGCCCGCCTGGAACTGACCAACGACACCGGCCGGGCGGTCGAGGTGATCGGCTACTCCGGCGAGCCGTACCTGCGGATCGGTCCCGACGGCGTCTACGAGAACAGCCGCTCCCCCGCCACCTACCTGAACCGCACCTTCGCCGGTGACACCGCGCTCCCGGCCGAGGCCGACCCGGCCGCGCCACCGTCCTGGCGGCGCATCGACGACGGGTCCACGGCCCGCTGGCACGACCAACGCGCACTGTGGCCGGAGTCGACGCCACCGGCGCAGGTCCGCGCCGCGCCGGAGCGCGAGCACCGCGTCCGGGACTGGACGGTACCGCTGCGCGACGGCACCGACCCGCTGACGATCGGCGGCACCCTGGACTGGGTGCCGCCGCCGGACGCGTACACCTGGTGGGCGGTGAGCATCGTCGGCCTCCTCGCGGTCGGCGCGCTCGGCCTGTTCGCCGCCGCCGCGCCCGCCGGCGCGCGAGCCCTGGCGGCGCTCGGCGCGTTGCTCGTCGTCGGCGGCGCGGTCGCGGTCGTCTACCCGGTGGGACGGGAGATCGACGCGGGCGCCCACGGGATCGGCGGGGTGCTGTCCGGGCTGCTGTCCGGGCAGATCTGGTCGCTGCTCACCGGCCTCGGCGCGATCGCCGCCGGCTGGTACGCGCTGACCCGCCGCCCGGCCGCCGACTTCGCGGTGGCGCTGGCCGGGGCGTGCCTGGCGCTTTTCGCCGGTGTGGCGAACGCCGCCGTGTTCGCCCGGTCCGTCGCCCCGGTGCCCTGGTCGCCCGCGATCGCCCGGGTCATGGTGGCGGCGGTCCTGATCACCGGCGTCGGCGCGACGGCCGCCGGCGTCCTGCGTCTGCACGCGGCCTCCCGGACAGCAGCCCGAGCCCCCGCCCCCTGACCTCCCGCGATCTTGCACTTTGTGTTGTCGAAGTGCGGGGCTTTGCGTGATTTGCCAGGACAGAAAGTGCAAGATCGCGGGGATCTCCGGGGCTGGTCAGAGGTGCGGGGTGAAGCCGTAGGGGAGCTCCAGGCGGTGCTTCGCCAGCAGCGGGGCGTCGCCGAGCAGCGTGCGGGTCGGTGCGTCCGCTGCGATCCGGCCGCCGTCCAGGATCACCGAGCGCTCGCACAGCTCCGCCGCGTACGGCAGATCGTGGGTGACCATCAACAGGGTCACCGGCAGGTCCCGCAGGATCTCGGCCAGCTCACGGCGCGCCGCCGGGTCCAGGTTCGACGACGGCTCGTCCAGCACCAGGATCTCCGGGTGCATGGCCAGCACGGTCGCCACCGCCACCCGGCGGCGCTGCCCGAACGACAGGTGCTGCGGGGCCCGGTCCCGGTGCTCGCTCATCCCCACGGCCGCCAGCGCCTCGTCGACCCGGGCCGCCAACTCCGCCCCGCGCAACCCCAGGTTGGCCGGCCCGAACGCCACATCCTCCGCCACCGTGGGCAGGAAGAGCTGGTCGTCCGGGTCCTGAAAGACGATGCCCACCCGGCGACGCACCTCGGCCAGCGTCGCCCGGTCCGAACTGACCGTCAGGCCACCGACGCTCACGCTGCCCTCGGCCGGGGTGAGGATGCCGTTGAGGTGCAGCACCAGGGTGGTCTTGCCGGCCCCGTTCGGGCCCAGCAGCGCCACCCGGTCGCCGCGCGGCACCGCCAGGTCCACGCCGTGCAGGGCCACGTGCCCGTCCGGGTACGCGTACCGGAGGCCACGAACGTCCAGCGAGAGGGCGGTCTGCACGACTCCGATCATCTCAGCACGACAGCGGTCGCGGCGATGGAGGCCGCCACCACCGGCACGGTCGCCGCGACCAGCCACTGACCGGCGGTCGCAGCGCCGTCGCCCTGCCACACGGCGGGCATCCGCCCGGTGTAGCCCCGCGACAGCATCGCCAGATAGACCCGCTCACCGCGCTCGAAGGCGCGCAGGAACAGCGCCCCGATACCGGCGGCGAAGCCACGGAGCTGCCACAGGAAACGCGGGTCGTCGCCCCGGGAGATACGCGCCACCCGCATCCGCCGCGCCTCGCCCACCAACACGTCGAGGTAGCGCAGCATGAACGTGGCGATCTGCGTGAGGATCTGCGGGCAGCGCAGCCGGTCCAGCCCGACGATCAGATCCCGGGTGGTGGTGGTCGCCGCCAGCAGCAGCGACGCGAGGACGCCGAGAGTGCCCTTGGCCAGGATGTTCCACGCGCCGTGCAGACCGTCCTCGGACAACCGCAGACCCAGCACCTCGACCCGCTCGCCCGCGCCGAGGAACGGCAGCGCGACCGCGAACAGCACGAACGGCACCTCGATCAACGCGCGGCTGAGCAGCCAGCGCGGCCCCACCCGGGCCAGCGCCGCCACCATCGCCACCAGCAGGGCGTACGCCCCGAAGGCCCAGAACGCCTCGCGCGGAGTGGCCACCACGGCGACCGTGAAGACCACCATCGCCACGATCTTGACCTCGGGCGGGAGCCGGTGCACCGGCGAGGCCGACTCGCGGTACAGCACGTGCCCGTGACCGGCGCCCATCGCGTACCCCCTGCTCAGTCGCTCGTGCCGGTACGGCCGCCACCGGCGCCGACCGCCGCGCCCTCGGCGGACGTGCCGCCGTCGGCCGTGCCCGACCCGGTGTCCCGGCGGCGCAGCAGCCAGAAGCCGCCGAGGCCGATGGCGAAGGTCACCAACACGCCGAGCACACCGGAGAGGCCGGTCGAGAGGAAGCTGTTCTCCACACCCCGCACGCCGTAGTCGGCCAGCGGGCTGTCGCCCAACTCGTGGTCCTTGGCCTGCTGGGCCGGGCAACTACCACCGACGATGTTGTCGTCGGCGTCGACGGTGCACCCCTTGAGCAGGGAGGAATCGAGACCGTCCGGGTGCGACGAGGCGTAGTTGCTCACCACGCCCGCGAGCAGCAGGGCGACCAGCAGGCCGCCGGCCAGGAAAACCCAGGAACGGTTCTTCATCGGACACCTCCGGAGACCGGGACGGCGGGGGTGGTGGTGGTCGGGGTACGCAGGGACCGCAGCGCGTACACCAGGTCGGGGCGGACCTTCGCGACCGTGAGCACGGTGGTCGCGGTGATCAGGCCCTCGCCGATGCCGATCAGCACGTGGACGCCGGCCATCGTGCCGGCCAGGCCGGCCAGGTTGTTGCCCAGGTCGGTGGTGCCACCCAGCCAGTACTGCACGACGAAGCCCTGGGACGCGACCACCACGCTGACCAGGGCCGCGACGAACGCCGTCACCGCCAGGCCCGCCCGCGTCCGGGGCAGCACCCGCAGCAGCACCGCGATCAACAGGTACGCGGCGGCGGTGCCGAGCAGCGCCATGTTGGTGATGTTGAGGCCGAGCATCGCCACCCCACCGTCGCCGAAGATCAGGGCCTGTACGACGAGGACCACGGCCACGCAGAGCGCGCCGACCCAGGGCCCGACCAGCATCGCGGCGAGCGCGCCACCGAGCAGGTGACCGCTCACACCCGCCGTGAAGATCGGGAAGTTGAGCATCTGGACGGCGAAGATGAACGCCGCCACCAGGCCGGCCATCGGGGCGAGCCGATCGTCCAGGTCCCGCCGGCCGCGCAGGACGCAGTAGGTGAGCGCGACGAGAGCGAGCGCAGCGAAGACCGCTGCCACGGGACCGTCGATGATCCCGTTCGAGATGTGCATCGCCAGTGTTTCCACGCGACCTCCCACGCGTCAGCGGACCCGACCGGACCCGGCGGGGTCAGCCTATTTCCTGCGACTTGTTGTTGCCAGACTCTGGCAACAACGCATGGTCTTGATCACTTCGCCGGGGTGCTCTCCCTGATGTCGAGGGCTGGCGGACCCCGCTTGCGAGGAACACGGGCCGGCGCGCCGCCGACGCCGACACCGGCACGCCCGGCGGTAGGGTCGGGCCATGACCGCGCCCGATCGCCTCTCCCCCGGTGACCCCGCCCCCGAATGGACCCTGCCCACCGACACCGGCGACCAGCTCTCCCTCGCCGACCTGCACGGCCGCAAGGTGGTGCTGTACGCCTACCCGGCCGCGATGACCCCCGGCTGCACCAAGCAGGCCTGCGACTTCCGCGACTCCCTCGCCTCGCTCCAGGCGGCCGGCTACGAGGTGGTCGGCATCTCCCCCGACAAGCCGGAGAAGCTGGCCAAGTTCCGCGACCGCGACGCCATCACGTTCCCGCTCGTGTCGGACGTGGACAAGTCGGTGCTCACCGCCTACGGGGCGTACGGCGAGAAGCAGCTGTACGGCAAGACCGTCACCGGCGTGATCCGCTCCACGTTCGTCATCGACGGCGACGGCAAGATCGAGCGGGCGCTCTACAACGTCAAGGCCACCGGACACGTCGCCAAGCTCCGCCGCGACCTCGGACTCGACTGAGACTGTCGCACCGGGCCGCTACCGTCCGTCAATGGTCCGATACAAATACACACCGGAGCTGCTCGCCGAGGCGGCCGCCACCGCCCGCAACATCACCGAGGTGATGCGGATGCTCGGCGTACGCGTCAGCGGCGGCTCGCACGCGCACGTCAGCCGCCAGCTCAAGAAGTTCGGCATCGACACGTCCCACTTCACCGGCCAGGCACACAACCGGGGCGTACGGTGGCGCCGGCTGTCCCCCATCGAGCTGATGGTCGTACGACCCGAGGGCTCTCGCCGGATCCCGGGATTCCGGCTCAAGCGCGCCCTGGCGACAATCGGTCTTCCCGAAAGCTGCGAGGTGTGCGGGACAGGATCATCGTGGCAGGGACGACCACTGACGCTGCACGTCGACCACATCAACGGTGACTTCCTCGACAACCGGCCCTGCAACCTGCGGCTGCTGTGCCCGAACTGCCACAGTCAGACCTCCACTTACGCCGGCCAGCGACGGACTGCACCCGCCGCGCCCGAGGTGGTCTACGATCCTGAGGCGGTTACTCCAACGGGTTTCCGGATCGGCCGACGGCTGCCTGGTCGGCCGGAATGGCCGTGGAAGCTGGTGGAGTTCAGTTTTAAGGGGCCGTAGCCCAACGGCAGGAGGCATGCGGTTTAGGTCCGCACCAGTGCGGGTTCGAATCCCGTCGGCCCCACAACAGATCGGCTGTCGAACGCGTCACGGTCGTGGGCCGCCAGCCCGGTCGACCGGCCAGGATGGGCGCGTGAGTCTGCGCTTCGTCCTGGATCCCGAGCTGACCCCGCGGCTGCGCGCCGAGATCGTCGCCCTCTGGGTGGACGTCAGCAACGCCGGCGGCGCGGTGGGATTCGTCCCGCCCGTCACCGCGACCGACGTCCGTACGATCGCCGACCCGACGTTCGCGGGCATCGCCGACGGGCCGGACCGGCTTCTCGTCGGGTACGACGGTAACCGGCCCGTCGCGGTGCTGATCTTCTGCGACAACCGGTTCGGGCTCAAGGCGCACTGGTGTGTGCTGAAGCGGGTGATGGTCCACCCGGACACCCAGGGCACGGGCTACGGGTCGGCGCTGATGCGCGAGGCCGCCCGGCTGGGCCGCGAGATGGGTCACGAGGCGCTGCACGTGACGGTGCGCGACGGGCTGGGGTTGGACGGGTTCTACCGCCGCCTCGGGTACCGGGAGATCGGTCGTCTGCCGGGCGCGCTGCGGGTGGCGCCGGGCGACGACCGCGACGAGATCCTGATGTGGCTGGACCTGACGCCGACCGACTGAGTGACGGCACCGGGAGCGGTTCAGCCGCACCAGCGGGCGGTTGCTCCGGCCGGTCGGGTGGAGGGTCCGTCGGCGGCCGGGGTGGCGGGCGCGCTCGCCACGGCCACCTTGTCGGCGCGCCGGGCCGGTGTCGGGGTGCCGTTGGGTCGGGCGACCGGTGGGCGGGCCGTCGTGGGCGGACGCGTGGTCGTGGCGACGACGCCGCGCTCGTACATCCGCACCACGCTCGTCTGCACCTGGCCCGGTGTCATGCGGATGCCGGACACGGTGACCCGGTGGCCGTACACGTCGCTGACCCGCACGCTGTACGGGCCGGGACCCGCGCCGGAGGCCAGGAGCCAGTAGTTGTAGTCCTGGCGGGCGGTTGCGCGCCACGGGCCGCTGGTGCCCTGGCGCACCTCGACGGCGCGCAGGGGGTTGCCGTGGTTGCCGATCCGGACGGCGAACCAGAACTGCGACGCGCCCTCCTTGATGCGGAAGGTCAGCGGGCCGGGCAGCGGCGGGTTGACCACGGCGCGGTAGGTGACCTGGACGAGGCCCTGGACGGGGTCGGCGATCCGGGCGAACGCCTCCCGGGAGAGGTCGAGGTGTCCCGGCTCGCACTCCGGACACTGGTCCATGATCAGGACGCGGACGGTGCCCTTCGGGCCGGTGACGTCGAGGAATCCGCCGCAGGCGGCACCGGCGGCGTACTCGGTGGGGCCGAGGGCGACGTAGAGCCGGTTGGCCGGGGCGGCCGGGTTCGAGCAGTTGCCGCCGGTGCCCTTGGAGTCGTAGAAGGTGGCTTTGCCGCTGTGGGTGGCGGTGCCGGTGGGTGGCGCGGCGGCGAGCGTCCGTCCGGCGGCGCAGGCCGGGGTGGAGCCCGACCGCAGGGTCAGGGTGAGTCCGAGGGCCGCCGCGAGGACGGTGACGCCGGTGGCGACCAGCCAGGGCAACGGGCCGGACGAGGACGCGGGCCGGTCGTCCGGAGCACGGTCGAGGTCGAGTTCGATGTCGACGTCCTTGACGACGACGGCGGGACCCTCGACGTCGCCGGGAGCGCTTCCGTCGGTCACGTCGCGATGCTGCCGGAACGGCGTACGGCCGGACAAGGCCGCTAAGCGAAAGCTAAGGGAGCATCGACGGAGGGTGACGGTTCCACCGCTGGTCGGTCAGGGTTCGACGATGACCCCGTCGCCGATTCGTATCTCTCCACTGTCGACGGGCACCAGGTTCAGTCCGAACAGGAGTTTCTGGCGGACGTTGCGGTAGCGGCCGAGGGTGCGCAGGGGCTCCTTGGCGCGTACCCCGGTCTCCTGGTCCGTGGTGGTGACCACGCAGCGGTCGCACGGCCCGGCGGCGCGCATCCGCACGTCGCCGATGCGCAGCGACCGGCCCGCCCACTCGTCCTCGGCCCAGGCCGGCGCGCCGTCGACGACCAGGTTCGGCCGGAACCGTGTCATCGGCACCGGTTCCTCGCCCGCGTCGGCGAGCCAGCCGTTGAGGGCGTCGAGGGAGCTGGTGCTGGTCAGCAGCAGCGGGTAGGCGTCGGCGAAGCTGACCTGGTCGCCGGTGTCGTACTCGCGCTCGGCGGCGGGCACGTGTCGCGTCGGACTGGCCAACCAGACGAGCCGGACGGGCCGGCCGAGGAGCGCGCCGAGCCAGGCGTCGGCGGCCGGACCGGCGTGTAGCGCGGGGACCGGGGTCTTCCGACTGCGGAAGGTCCGCACCTGGACCGGGTCGCCGCCGGCCGGCTCCGGCACGTCGAGGTCGGGCCGCCCGTCGGCCCGCAGCACCAGGCCGCCCGGGCGCACGGTGGCACGCAGGCCGACCAGGCGGGTCGTCTCCCGCTGGGTGACGCCGACGCCGTCGGCGTCCACCACCATCCAGCGCCGGTCGCCGGCCAGGCCCCACGGCTGCACGAACGCGCCGTCGTGGTCGAGCCGGTGACAACCCTTGACGGGGTACGTGTGAATCGAGGTCAGCCGCACCCGATCACCATGACACGCCGACACCGTCGCCGGGGTACCCGACCGGTCGGTCGATCGGACCGATGGGGGCGGGCGCGTTTCGCACCGGGTGATACCAGACGCACGAGGGTACGCGGCGACGAATCGGCTTCAGTAGCATCGCGCCCATGCCACATCGCGAACGGGCCTCGGAGCCCGGGACGGAACCGACGATCGACGCCGCCGGTTCCGCTGAACCCACCGAGCAGACAACGCCGGAGGTTCCGCGGCGGCGTCGCCGGTGGCGGCGGGTCCTGCTGATCAGTCTGCTGGTGCTTGTGGTGCTGGGTGCTGGCGGTGTGGTGGCCGGCGGGCTCTACCTGCGGTCGGTCGAGTCGGACATCGAACGGGTCGACGCCTTCGACGGCGTGCCGGAGGAGTCGCGTCCCCAGCCGGTCGTCACGGGCGCCACGAACATCATGATCCTGGGCAGTGACTCGCGTGACCCGGAGCGGACGAGCGGGTCGCGCACCGACACGATCATCATCGCCCACCTGCCGAAGGACCGGTCGAGCGCACAACTGATCTCGATTCCGCGGGACACCTGGGTGCCGGTGCCCAAGTCGAAGGACGGCGAGCACGGCGGCCGGGACGCGAAGGTCAACGCGGCCTACGCGTGGGGTGGGATTCCGCTCATGGTGCAGACCGTGGAGTCGTTCACCGGCGTCCGGGTCGACCACGTGGCGGTGATCGACTTCGCCGGTTTCAAGGAGATCATCGACGCGCTGGGCGGCATCGAGATCGACTCGGAGAAGAGCTTCACCTCGATCCACGAACCGTTCCGCACCTTCAAGCAGGGCGTGCAGCGGATGGACGGTGAGACCGCGTTGGACTACTCACGTCAGCGCAAGCAGTTCGCGGACGGCGACTTCGCCCGGATCCGCCACCAGCAGCAGGTGATCCGCGCCATCATCGACAAGGCGTCGTCCGGTGGCATCATCACCAACCCCGTGAAGCTCAACGACTTCCTCAAGGCCACCTCGAGCTCCGTCTCGGTGGACAAGGACCTGTCCCTGCTGGACATGGCGACGCAGCTGCGTGGGGTCCGAGGCGGCAACATGACGTTCCTGACCAGTCCCACCAAGGGCACCGGGCAGGTCGGGTCGGAGAGCGTGGTGTTCGCCGACAAGGCACGGGTGAAGACGTTCTACGACGCGGTCCGGCGGGACTCCGTCGGCGAGATCGTCAGCCTCGGCACCAGGAAGTAGCGGGCGGCCGGACGGAAGGAAACGACGGGCGGCGGCCGCGAGGCCGCCGCCCGTCGTCGTAGGGCAGGTGGGACGGTCGTCAGTACGCGCCCCTGCGGGCCAGCACGACGCTGACCGTCTTCCAGAGGATCGCGAGGTCGTACACGAGCGACCAGTTGTCCACGTAGTGCAGGTCGAGGCGGACCGCGTCGTCCCAGGTGAGGTCCGAGCGGCCGGAGATCTGCCAGAGACCGGTGATGCCCGGCCGCACCAGCAGCCGCCGGCGTACGTCACCTCGGTAGTCGTCGTCCTCGGTGGGTAGTGGGCGTGGACCGACCAGGGACATCTGCCCCCGCAGCACGTTGATCAGCTGAGGCAGTTCGTCAAGTGAGAGCGCCCGCAGGTGCCGGCCGATCGGGGTGACCCGCGGATCGTCCTTCATCTTGAAGAGCAGTCCGTCGCTCTCGTTCCGGTCCCGCAGGGCCGCGAGCCGCTCCTCCGCGTCGATGTACATGGTCCGGAACTTCCAGACCTTGAACGCCCGGCCCTCGTGGCCGATCCGGGTCTGACGGAACATCACCGGCCCCGGGCCACTGGCCCTGATGGCCACGGCGATGGCGAGCAGCACCGGGCTCAGGACGACCAGACCGATCAGGGCGGTGACCCGGTCGAGCACGTTCTTGGTCAGCAGCGACAGGCCGGAGATGGTCGGCTCGTCCACGTTGAGCAGCGGAAGACCCTCGATCGGCCGGACGTGGATGCGGGGACCGGTGACGTCGGTGACCTGCGGGACCACCACCAGGTTCAGGCCCGTGCCCTCCAGCTGCCAGGCCAGTTTGCGCAGCTCGTACGACTCGAGGCTGGCGGGGCCGCAGACCGCGATGGTGTCCGCGCCGAGCTGCTGGACCAGCGGCACCAGGTCCCAGCCCACGTAGACGGGCACCGGGGCCGTCACCCGCGCGCCCGGACTCGGGTGACGGGGTAGGTGGATGGCGACCGGGTGCAGTCCGGCGCCGTAGTTGCGGGTCACCACTTCGTGCAGGGCGAGCGCGTCGGAGAGGCGACCGACAAGCAGTACCTTGTGCGCCGCCCGCCCGGTACGGCGGATCCGGCGCAGCACCACCCGCGCGAGGAACCGCGCCACAAGCGTGTACAGCAGCAGGCAGATGATGATGGCGGCGACCGTCGCCCGGGACAGATCCTTCTTGAATCCGAGCGCCAGGAACGACACCATGGCGGCCATCGCGAGGTTGGCCCGGGCGACCCGCTTCGGTTCCTCGGTGCCCAGCCCGAGCACACGCCGGTCGTACGCCCCGGCCGCGACGAGCAGGACCAGCCACCCGAGCGGCACCCCGACGTTCGCCACCAGGGTGAAGGAGCTGATGTCGCCCAGGACCCGCTGGTCCCAGAATCCGGCGTCGGCCTCGTCCAGCAGGGCTACCACCGTCCGGCTGGCGGCCAGCGCGGCGAGCGCGTCCAGCAGCACCAGCCAGGCCACGTACCGCCGACGCCAGTTGGCCCGCGGTGCGGGGCGCGCGAACACGGACCGGGCCATGCCGTTGGAGGGCGGCGTGATCACCCCCAGGTCGGGGTCGAACCTCGGTGCCTGCTGAGAGGTGACAGCCGTCAGGAACTCAGTCTGCGCGGACACGGTTTTCCTTTCACCGACGCATGTCGTCGACATCCGGAGGGCGGCACTGCGTCTTACGGCGGCAGCGAACAGGTGGGCTCAGCCCGGGCCGGGGCCGGCTCCGGTGGGGGATGGAATCCGGCGAAGTTCGTCGATGAGGGCGGCGTGGGCCGGTTTGGGAACCAGGGCCGCGTCGAAGATGCAAGCCGCACCGTAACCCGCGTGGTAGCTCGGGATCCAGCTCCGGGCGTCGGTGAAGCCCCAGACGGTGAACGAGACGCAGGCGGGGACCGCGAGGCAGGCCCGGAGCACCTGCCGGTAGAGCGCCGCCTGACGTTCCCGCTTGGCGGCGGTCTCGGGCAGAGCGACGCGTACGTCGAGTTCGGTGATCGCCACCGACACGCCCAGCTGCGCGAACCGCCGCAGGTTGCCCACCATGTCCCGGGGCTGCTCGTCCCAGCGCAGGTGGCTCTGGAACCCGACCCCGTCCACCGGTACGCCGGCGCGGCGCAGCTCGCGCACCAGGTCGAGGAGCGCATCGGCCTTACGCGTCCGACCCTCGACGCCGTAGTCGTTGATGAACAGGCGCGCGCCCGGGTCGGCCGCGTGTGCCCACCGGAACACCTCGGCCACGTAGCCGGGGCCCAGCTTGCGCAGCCACAGCGAGTCGCGCAGCGAGCCGTCCTCGTCGAGCGCCTCGTTGACCACGTCCCACGCCCACACCCGTCCGCGATAACGGGACACCACGGCGGTCACGTGATCCCGTAGCGCCGTCCGGAGCTGCTCCGCCGACCACCGCCCATCCACCCACTTCGGCACATCGGTCCGCCCGAGGAGGGTGTGGCCGTAGACCGCCTGGCCGCGTTGTTCGGCGAAGTCGACCAGCTGGTCCGCGCCGGCCCAGACGTACACGTCAGGCGACGGCTCGAGGTTTCCCCACTTCATCGCGTTCTCGGGCGTGATCGCGTCGAACTCCGAGCCGAGCAGCTCGCTGTACTCGGCGTCCAGACTCATCCAGCGGCCGTCCGCGGCCGAACCGACCCGGACCGTCGACGGCATCAGGTCGCGCAGGGCCGGCGCCCGGGACACCGTGGGCACCGGCACGGTCGGGACGGCGGGGACGGCGGCGTCCCGCGGCTTGCGCTCGATGCCGTACGCCACCGCGATACCGGTGGTCAGCAGCGCGACGACCACCAGCGCGAGCGCCACGGCCAGCACCGCCCGGCGCGGTCGCACCGGCGCGGGGGTCACCGGCACGACGGCAGGCGACCGGGGCGCGGCCGGTACGACCGGCTCGCGCTCCCGCATGAACACCCGCTCGGTCACCCTGCGGAGGTATCCGCTACCGCACGAAGCGCCCACGGCGCCTCGGTGAAGTTCCGACGCGCCCGCTCGGCGAATTCCGCCCGCGTGAGGCCGGGCACCGCGTCGTCGATGAGCATGCCGGCCAGCACGCGCGTGACCTCGGCAGGGTCCTCGGGGACCCGGGCGAGTCGCAGCGACGTGGGCTGGTCGATGTCGTCGAGGAAGTCGTCGCACTTCTGCTGGTACGGCACCAGCGCGAAGGGCACGCCGGCCAGATAGGCGAAGACCGCACCGTGCAATCGCATGTGCAACCCCAGGTCACACTGCTTCATCTCGTCCCAGCATGCCCGAACGCCGTCACGCGCCGTCACCACGCGCACGTCGCAGGCACCGGACACCGCCGCGCGGAGCCGCTCGCTGACCTGCTCGTCGCCGTGCTCGTCGTGGGTGTTGAAGACGAAGACGGTGACGTCCACCGGTTCCTTGAGCACCAGCGCCCGTACGCCCTCGATCAGGGCGTCCTCACGCCGCCGTACGTCCGGCGCGGCAGCCTCGTAGTCCACGCCGAGCAGGGTCACCCCGAGGCGGGCCCGGGCGCCCGGAGTCGGCCGGGGCCGGCGCGGTGGGATCGGCTCGCCGAGCGCCTCGGGCAGGAGGCCGGCGAGGTCGCCCGCCGGGATGAGCAGGCCCGGGTAGCCCGCGCGACGCAGGACCTCCGCGGACGCCGCGTCGCGGACCCCGATGACGTCGATGCGCTTCAGCACCTCGACCAGGCGACGCTCCGCGGCGGCGGACAGGAACGGGCCGATCGAGACACCCACCGCCGCCATCGGATGCCCGGAGAACCGGCTGAAGAGGGCGAACATCTTCTTCTCGCTCAGCGGGCCCATGTCCCGAAAGACCGAGCCGCCGCCGAAGAGCAGCATCGAGGAGCGGCTCAGCAGAGCTGCCTTGCTCAGCAGGGCCCCCGCCCGGTTCGTAGCCCCGTGGCCGCGGTACCACCGAGGGCTCAGGCCCGCGCTCGCCTCGGGCAGGTCGACCATCGGCGGTGCGGCGAAGACCGGATGGGTGGCCCCCCAGTAGGTGCGGGTCGCCCAGTCCAGGACGACACAGAAGGCGTTGTCCCCGACGTTCTCCATGCCGTAGTACCCGACCACGAGGGGACGCCGAGCGGCCGCACTCGGTTCAGGACGCACGCGAGGCCCCCCTTGTCAGACGCTGGCGCAGATCGTGCCACGACGGCAGATCGGCGTCGCCGACGACCCGACGGCGGACCGCGATCCAGAACAGAGCACAGAGGACGATCTCCGCCACGACGGTTGCCGCCGCCGCACCCATGATGCCCCAGAGTGGTGTGGCGACGGCCAGTGCCACCACGAACACCAGAGCGCCCACCCCCTGATAGACGACTTTGCGGCGGAGCAAGCCACCGCTGGTGAGAAGCGAGGCCACCGCCGCGCCGGCGAACCGGAACGGGATCGCGAGGGCGAGCACGGCCAGGACCGTCGCGGACTCCCGGTACTCGGGGCCGAGCAGGAACGGCAGACCCGGCAGCCCGCAGACCGCCACCAGCACCGCGATGACCGCGCCCAGCGCCAGCATCCCGCTGCCGCCGTAGCGGTAGGCCATCAGGATCGCGTCCCGGTCGGTCTGCGACCAACGGTGCAGCTTGGCCAGGAAGTACTGCTGGAACGCCACCCGGGGCACGAGGTACACGGCGGCCAGTACGGACATCGGCACGGACAGCACCGCCGCCGCCTCGGGACCGCGCACCTCGGCCACGGTCACCGTGCCCAGGTACATGCCGAGCAGATAGAACACGTTGCCCAGCACGAACGGAGTGGCGGCCCGGGCGACCCCGGCCACCGGCACCACCGGGCCGGGTGGCGCACCGCTGGACGTGTGCCCTTCCAGAGGCATCTCGCCCCGGACGAAGGGCCGCATGACGACGGCACAGGCCACGACGGTCAGCACCGCGACCACCGCGTACCCCGCCGCGGCCGCCAGCACCGACAGCCCGAACAGCCACACGGCGAGCACCACCAGGACGCGGCCCAGGTGCGGTGCCGCCTGCAACACCGACAGCCCGGCGTACGCGCCGCGCAGTTGCTGCACCGATGCGACGAGCGCGAGACCGGCCTGCGCGACGACCACACAGGCCAGCAGGGCGCGCACTCCTCCCTCGGCCGGATCACGCATCTCGGCGGCGGCCCACGCCAGCGTGGCGGCGACGATCAGCACACAGGTGACCAGCACCAGGCGCAGCGACGGACCCACCCAGCGGTAGGCCCGCTCCCCCTCCTGCCCGAACCGCTGCAACCACAGTTCGGAGACGCCGAAGACCGCCAACGGCGCGGTCAGCGACACCACCGCGAGGGCGGCGGTCATCGTTCCGAAGGCGGCCTGCGGGAGGCTGCGGGCCAGCAGGATCTGGGTGGCGAAGGCCGCGACGGTGACACCGATCTGACTCAGGCCCAGCATGCCCAGGTGGATCAGGACCCGCGTCACCCGCCCGCGCGACGGCGCGGGGCGCACCGGGTTGTCGAGGTCAACGGATGCGGGTGACAACCCACTTGCCCGTCTCGCTCAGTGTCCGTAGCGCCTTCATGCTCAGCCCGACCCCGGGAAACCGCCATGGTCGGTACATGTCGATCAGGCGGAACCAGAAGACCAGGCCACCGAGGCGGCCTCGCGTGACGTTGCCGTCGTGCCGCTGGAACCGCACGATCGGATGGCCCAGATGGCAGGGCTGCACGCCGGCACGCAGTGCCCGCAGGACCAGCTCGATGTCCTCGAAGAGCCGGAAGGTCTCATCGTACCCGCCGATGGTGTGCAGCACCTGTCGGTCGATCGTGGTGCCGGAGTGTTTGAAGGGAAGACGCGGACGGGTCAGCACCCCGAGCAACATGCGTTCCGCCGAGGCGTACTCGGGCAGCCGGATGGGACGCTGCGTGCCCTGGTTGATCTCGGTGTAGTCCGCGTACGCCCAGCGCCGCCCGGTCGCGGTGAGCAACTGGTGCAGCCGGGCCAACGCGTCCTCGGTGAGCTCGTCGTCGGAGTCGAGCACGGTCAGGTACCGGCCGACGGCGGCGCGCAGCCCACGGTTACGGGCTTCGGCGATGCCGGTGGGAGGCTGACTCACCACCCGGACGCGGCGGTCCGTGGCGAGCCCGGCCTCGGCGATCACCCGCCCGACCGGGATCTGCGAACCGTCGTCGACGATGACGAGTTCGAAATCCTGGTAGGTGTTGGCCAGCACGCTACGGACGGCGTTGACCAGCAGGGTGGCCCGGTCCCGTACGACGATGCAGACGGTGAAGGTGGGCCGGACGACAGGTGTGGTGGGCGTGTCCGTCTCGACCCGGTCGGTGGGTTCGACGACCGGACCACCCTGTCGGGGCGGGTGGGGGTGGTCCCCGCGAACGGGCGCGGGAGGCGAGGGATTGGTCACGTCGGCCCGCCCGCCGCCACCGGATCGCTGTCGTCGGCCCGCACCGGCAGCTCCGCCCGCGACCCGTCGTCGGTCGCGGCGTCGTCGGTCTCGGAGTCCACGGCGAGTACCGCCAGCATGCCGAGGAAGAACAGCCAGAGGAAGTACGGGTAGCCCAGGGGTTTCTGGGTGAGCCCGAAGATGAGGAGCGTGGCGAAGAGCACCAGCAGGGGCAGGCGACCGGACGGGCCCACCTGCACGCGGGCGAGCCGGTACACCCCGACGAGGATCGCGCCGATCAGGACGAGACCGGTGATCCCCCAGATGACCATGATGCGGATCAGGTCGTTGTGCATGTCCCACGGCTCGTAGCCGAAGCCGAACAGCCACACGTCGGCCGACGAGCGACCCAGGATGTCGGCGACGTCGTTCCAGATCGCGCCCCGCCCGTGCATGAAGGTGTCGGAGCGGACGTCCAGGGACCCCACCTCGGTGAGGGCCACCCGCACCCGCTCCCAGATGGCGCCGCCCCACAGCCCGCCGGCGACGGCGGCGACGGCCACCACGGCCCCGCCCCCCAGGAGCGCCGAGCGGCGGTCGACCCGACCACCGGCGCGACGGCCCGCGACCAGGCCACGGACCCGCCGCGCCTCGAAGGCGGCCACGATGACGATCAGGCAGAGGATCGTGAAGCGGTGCAGGGACACCGCGCCGGTGGCGACGAAGAGCCCGATGAGCGCGTACCGTACGGCCGCCGAGAGGCGGAGGCGGTCCCCCAGGACGTAGATCAGGAAGACCGAGAAGATGAGCAGCCGGCCGAGCGACATCGGGTGGTAGTAGCCCCCCGAGGCACGCCCGATCTTCTCCCAGTTGGCCAGCTCGAAGTAGAACGAGTAGGGGATGACGCCGGCGACCTGAAGCCACGCCAGGACACAGTGGACGATCGCGCCGAGCAGGATCACACCGGTGACGAGGACGAGCCGCCGCGAGGTGAGGAGAGACCGCCGCATCACCATCAGGCCGAGCAGCGCGATCGGGGCGAAGCCCACGATCAGGCGCAGCGCTTCGGCGGGGATTGCCGAGCGGGGCTCGAGGTGCGCGCCGTAGATCGGGTAGCGCCGCACATCGAAGAGGCTCAGCAGATCTCCGCGGCTGCCGACGAGGAGGAAGCTGACCGCCGAGCTGACCAGGAGCAGCACCACCGCACCCGCCACCAGCAGCAGCGGTCGGGGCGGCAGTCGCCGAGCGCCGAGGGCGACGAGCCCGTACGCGGCGATCATCAGGGCGGCGCCGATGGCGGTGAGCACCACGCCCAGGTCGAGCCCACTGCTGCCCTTCTCCTCGCCGATGTCGAACAGTGGCTTCACCGCGACGAGAGCCAGGGCGCCGATGGCCAGGTAGCCGGCGATCTGCTCGTGGCGGGGCGTCGGCCCGTCCCGGTGCCCCACCTCCGGCCGTGGTCCCGGGGCCGGAGTGGTCAAGATTCCCATCGCGGGTGTCTCTCCTCTATCAGGGTCCGCCGTGGGCGGCGGCCGGCGTCGTGGGCGCGCCGCCGCTGCGGCCGTACCGCCCGACCGTGAATCAGGGGCCGGCGGCAACTGCCGATAGGCGGAGACTGAGCCGGATGTCGGGAAAGGACATCCACTGTGCTCAACCGCCGCCCGGCCTCAGAATCAGGTGGACAATACCAGCGCGGTGCGTCATTTCGGGGCCCCGGTCGCCGGCCGGACAGCTCTGTGGAACCCGCGTCACGCCAGGTTGGACGGACATTTCCGATTCACTTGTTCGACCCCTTATTTCGCCCGTCTTGCACGGGGGACACCGTCTCCGGCAAGCTTGACGGCCGTGCGCCGACGGGTGGTCGTGGCACGACGTACGTCGTGAGCGGCTGCCGGCACGATCCGACCTCTACCCATGACTGTGAACGGTGTGACACTTCGATGATCTCCGTGGTGATGGCCGCCCACAACGAGGCGCGGGTCATCGGCGGCAGCCTCGACGCGCTGCTCGCCGACGGCGGCCCGGACGACCTGGAGATCGTGGTGGTGGCCAACGGCTGCACGGACGAGACGGCCCAGGTCGCCGCCCAGCGCCCGGGCGTACGGGTCATCGAGGTCGCCGAGCCGGGAAAGGCCAACGCGCTCAACGTGGGTGACGCGGCCGCACGCGGCTTCCCCCGGATCTACCTCGACGCCGACGTCGTGCTGAGCCCCGGGGCGCTGCGCCGGATGGCTGCGGTGCTGACCGAGGGCGACAATCCACCGATGGCGGTCATGCCCCGTCGGCAGATGGTGACCACTGGCCGTCCGGTGGCGGTGCACGCGTACTACGCCATCAACACGAGACTGCCGATCTTCGCGGACGCGTTGTTCGGCCGTGGCGCCGTCGGCATCTCGGAGGCCGGCCGCCGACGCTTCAGTCAATTCCCGGAGCAGATCGCCGACGATCTTTTCCTGGATTCGCAGTTCTCGTCGAACGAGAAGCAGGAGGTCGGCGACGCCACCTCCTATGTACAGGCGCCCCGCCGTACCCGGGATCTGCTGCGCACCCTGGCGCGGGTGCGCGCCGGCAACACGATGCTGCGAGCCACCCACGATGGGGTCCGGCCGTCGGTCCCGTCCTCCTGGCTGCGCGACGTCGTGCTGCCCCGACCGTGGCTCGCCCCCGCGGCCACGGTCTACGTGGCGATCACCGTCGCGGCCGCGCTGCGGGCCCGTCGACACCCGCGCGACGCGTGGGGGCGGGACGACTCGACGCGCTGAGCGCTCGTGGTCCGGACCGGTCAGTACCGGGGACGGCGGCGGAGGACCACCACCAGCACGACCAGCCCGACCAGGAGCAGACCGCCGAGCCCGGCGAGCGAGGCCCACAGCAGCCGGGGTGCGCCGTCCGACTCGCCGGCGAGCCGGGCGCGGTCGACGGCGTTCTGCCGGTACGCCTGGGCCAGGAGGTTGACCGGCGACGCCTGGGCGACGCGGTCGAAGCTGGCGATGGCGTCGTCGTTCCGGCCCGCGAAGAACGCGTCGAGCCCTTCCCGGTACACCCGGTCGGTGTCCGCACGGCTGCTGGTGGTGCCGCCCGCGCCGAGCAGTCCGGTGACCGCCGACACCGGCACCAGCGCGCGGTTGGCGCCACCGCTGGCGGCCCGGTCGGTGTCCAGTACGCCGACCACCCGACCGGCGGTGTCCAGGGCGACCCCGCCGGCGGAGTAGATGCCGACGTCGTCATTGAGGCGCGAGACGCTGATCGAGCCCTGGTTGGCCGTGCCGGCGATCTGCGCGGGCTTGCTCTCCACGGTGTAGGTCGCGGCCCGGAAGTCCGCGTCCGTGGTGCGGTAGCCCAGCACGAGCAGCGCGGCGCCCGGCGCGGGTACGCCACCGTCGGCCAACTCCACCGCCGGAAGGCCGGCCTGTGTCAGCTTGACCAGGGCGAGGTTGCCGGCATCGGGCTCCAGCACCCGGACGACCTGGCCCGGGATGGCCGGGCTGGCGGTGAGGTCGCCCCGGGCGACGTTGAACTGGCCGAACACCTGGCTGGTGGGTTCCGTGCCCGGTTCGGCGCCGGTGAACACGGTGCTGTTCAGCTTGCTCCGGACGTAGGCGTCCAGCTGGGGTGTGGTCAGTTTCTTCTGCTCGATCAGGATCCGGCCGAGCGTGTAGAGGGCGCGCTCGCGGGCCGCGTCGACCGCCGGCCGTACGCACTGACCGTTGGTGACGATGTGGCCGTCCGGATTGACCACGAAGCCGCTGCACCGCCGCTTGAAGGTGACCGGTGTCACGCTCAGCGGCACGTTGGACTTCGCCTCTCGCAGGGTGCCGGTGAAGACGGCCTCGACGAACACCAGGGACGGCCCGGCAATGGCGAGGGCGCGCTCCTCGGGACTGTACGGTGCCGCCTGCGCCCACGGCTTCAGCCCGGGGTTGATCGCCGGCGCGCTCGGGAACGCGCCGGACGCCGTGGGCAGGGTCTGCGGGACGGTCGGATCCTCGTCGCCGGTGACCGCCCAGACGATGGCGCCGACGGCCACAGCCACCGCCAGGGCTGCGGCGGCAACACCGACCCAGAGGCCCGTGCGGCGCGGCGGGGGCGCTGACGGCTTGATCCGCCGGACCGGGGCGGTGAACGGGTCGGGCGACGACCGGTCCGCGTCCGGGAGCACGGGGTCCACCGTGGACGCCTCGGCGCCGGCGCCGGACACCGGATGCGGCGAGGCGGAGACCGGTTGCACGGGAACGGGCCCACCGTGCATCGCCCACGGCGCGTACGGCGGAGCGGACGCCTGCGGCACACCCGAGACGGAGTGCGGCGGCCCGGAGACCTGCGGTGCGCCCGAGACGGGCTGCGGCACCCCGGAGACCTGCGGTGCGCCCGAGACGGGCTGCGGCACCCCGGAGACCGACGGCCCGGCCTGCTGGGGGATGCCGGAGACGGGCTGTGGCGGCGCGGAGACAGGTGGTCCGGCTTCGTCCGGAACCGGCTGGTACTCCACGCCCAGCGCGCGGAAGAGCTTCTCCGCGCCCGGCCCCGCCTCGGCCGGATAGGCGACCCATGGCTCGGCAGCGCCGAAGTCGGCGTAGACGAAGGTCTGGCCGCCCTGCGTCTGCGCGAGGGCGTTGGCGGTGGCGGAGAACGCCTCCCGCCAGGCCGGGGTGGCCGCCACGTTCCCGTCCAGGACAGCCACCGTCACCAGCCGGCCCTGCCCGTCGATGGCCGCCCACGCCTTCCCCACCTGGCTTGTGCCCAGGACGTGGGTGAACCTGTAGGGGCCATCCGGCTGCATCCGCACTCCTCCGCTCGACCGCCGTGCGGATACTACCGAGAGCGCGCCAGCCGGCTCACCTCGGTTCGAGGGCGAAGCCACACGGAGTGGTTGCCCTCTGAAAGTTTTCATGCATAGAGTCGCAGCGTGAATGACAGAGCTGCCGAGGCGACGGCCGAGCAGGTCCTCGACCTGTTCGACGGGGTGCGGCTCACCCCGACCCAGCGCCGGATCGCGCACTGTCTCGTGCAGCACGCGCCGACCGTCGCGTACCTCTCCGCCGCGGAGGTCGCCGAGTTGGCCGGTGTCAGCCAACCCTCGGTCACCCGGTTCGCCGTCGCGCTCGGCCACGACGGGTATCCGGCGCTGCGCCGCCGACTGCGGGACCTCACCGCCAGCACGACGGGCAGGCCGGCGGACAACGCCAACGAGCTCCAGCAGGCGGTACGCGCCGAGATGGGCAACCTGGACCGGTTGGCCGGACAGCTCGCCGACACCGACCGGATCGCCGAGACCGGGCGACTGCTCGCGTCCAGCCGGCCGCTGCCGGTGCTGGGCCTGCGGGCCGCCGCGCCGCTGGCCGCGTACTTCGCCTACTTCGCCGCGAAGGTCCACCCGGACGTGCGGGTGCTCAACGACGGCGGCAGCCTGCTCACCGACCGCCTGGAGCAGGCCGCCGAGGCCGGGGCGTCGGCCGTGCTCGCCTTCGTGCTGCCCCGCTACCCCCGGGAGACCCTGGACACCCTGCGCGACGCTCGTGCCGCCGGGCTCACCGTCGTGGCGATCACCGACTCGCCGGTCAGCCCGGCCACCGAACATGCCGACGTGGTGTTGCCGGCCGCCGTCGGCGCGCAACTCGTCTTCGATCTGCACACCGCCCCGATGACCCTGGCGATGGTCCTGTTGCAGGCGATCTGCGACGCCGCGCCGGCCGACACCCAGCGCCGCCTGGAGGCGTTCGAAGCCTCTGCGGCCCGCCGACAGTTGTTCCTCGGATGAGGAGGAGACCGGAGATGACCCAGCCCGTCCGTGCCGCACGGGGCAGCCAGCTCACCGCCCGTGGCTGGCAGCAGGAGGCCGCCCTGCGGATGCTGATGAACAACCTCGATCCGGAGGTGGCCGAACGCCCCGACGATCTGGTGGTCTACGGCGGAACCGGGAAGGCGGCGCGGGACTGGCCGTCGTACCACGCGTTGGTGCGTACGCTGACCGACCTGCGCGCGGACGAGACGATGCTGGTGCAGTCCGGGCGGCCGGTCGGCGTCATGCGGACGCACGAGTGGGCGCCCCGGGTGCTGCTGGCGAACTCCAACCTGGTCGGTGACTGGGCGACCTGGCCCGAGTTCCGTCGCCTCGAACAGCTCGGCCTGACCATGTACGGGCAGATGACGGCCGGCTCGTGGATCTACATCGGTACGCAGGGCATCCTCCAGGGCACCTACGAGACGTTCGCCGCCGTGGCCGCCAAACGGTTCGGTGGAAGTCTCGCCGGAACGCTGACGCTCACCGCCGGGTGCGGCGGAATGGGTGGGGCGCAGCCTCTCGCGGTCACCATGAACGACGGCGTCTGCCTGATCGTCGACGTGGACCGCACGCGGCTGGACCGCCGGGTGCACGACCGCTACCTGGACGAGGTGGCCGACTCCCTGGACGACGCGGTCGCGCGGGTCCGCGCGGCGAAGCGGGACCGGCGCGCGCTGAGCGTCGGGGTGGTCGGCAACGCCGCCGAGGTCTTTCCCGAGTTGCTGGGCCGGGGCGTCGAGATCGACATCGTGACCGACCAGACCAGCGCGCACGACCCTCTGGCGTACCTGCCGGTGGGTGTCGAGCTGGCCGACGCCCGGGACTACGCCGCGGCGAAGCCGGCCGAGTTCACCGACCGTGCCCGCGCATCGATGGCGAAGCACGTCGAGGCGATGGTCGGGTTCCTCGACGCCGGTGCCGAGGTGTTCGACTACGGCAACTCGATCCGGGGCGAGGCGCAGCTCGGCGGCTACCAGCGGGCGTTCGACTTCCCGGGCTTCGTGCCCGCGTACATCCGGCCGCTGTTCTGCGAGGGCAGGGGCCCGTTCCGGTGGGCGGCACTCTCCGGCGACCCGGCCGACATCGCCGCCACCGACCGGGCCATCCTGGACCTGTTCCCGGAGAACGAGTCCCTGGCCCGCTGGATCAAGCTGGCCGGCGAGCGGGTCGCGTTCCAGGGCCTGCCGGCCCGGATCTGCTGGCTCGGCCAGGGCGAGCGGGACCGGGCGGGCGTGCGCTTCAACGACATGGTGGCCTCCGGTGAGCTCTCCGCCCCGGTGGTGATCGGCCGGGACCACCTGGACACCGGCAGCGTGGCGAGCCCCTACCGGGAGACCGAGGGGATGGCCGACGGCTCGGACGCGATCGCGGACTGGCCGCTGCTGAACGCGCTCGTCAACACGGCCAGTGGGGCGTCCTGGGTGTCCATCCACCACGGCGGCGGGGTCGGCATCGGCCGGTCCATCCACGCCGGACAGGTCTGCGTGGCCGACGGCACCGCCCTGGCGGGACAGAAGATCGAGCGGGTGCTCACCAACGACCCGGCGATGGGCGTGATCCGGCACGTCGACGCCGGCTACGACAGTGCCCGCGAGGTGGCCGAGCGCACCGGCGTGCGGGTGCCGATGACCGAAGGCCAGACCGCGTGAGCGACGACCTGCCCGGCCGCTTCCGGGCGCTGTGGGACGAGATCGCGCCGGTCGGGCGGGACGCCGACAGCGGCGGCTACCTGCGGTACGCGTTGACCGAGCCGGAACTCGAGCTGCGGGCCTGGTTCCGGGCGCAGGCCGACGGTCGCGGCCTGCCGGTCACCGAGGACGGCAACGGCAACCTGTTCGCCCACTGGGGTGACCCCGAGGGCACGGACGCCGTGCTGACCGGCAGCCACTTCGACTCGGTGCCGCACGGCGGGGCGTACGACGGGCCGCTCGGCATCGTCAGCGCTTTCCTCGCCGTGGACGAGCTGCGCGCCGCCGGTGTCACCCCGGTCCGGCCGCTGGTGGTGGCCGCGTTCGTGGAGGAGGAGGGCGCGCGCTTCGGCGTACCCTGCCTGGGCTCGCGGCTGCTCACCGGCGTGCTGGCGGCCGACCGCGCGGCCGGCCTGCGCGACGCGGCCGGGGTCAGATTCGCCGACGCGCTCGGCGGCCGGCCGGCGGGCGCCCGGCCGGAGTTGCTGGGCCGGTTCGGCGCGTTCGTGGAGTTGCACGTCGAGCAGGGCCGCGCGCTGGTCGACGCGGACGCGCCGATCGGGGTGGCGAGCGCGATCTGGCCGCACGGCCGCTGGCGGTTCGACGTGGTCGGCGAGGGCAACCACGCGGGTACGACGCGGATGGCCGACCGCCGCGACCCGATGCTCACCTACGCGTTCGGGGTGCTGGCCGCCAACAAGGAGGCGCGGTTGCGCGGCGCGCACGCCACCGTGGGCCGGGTCGCCGTGGAGCCCAACGCCACGAACGCCATCCCGTCCAGGGTGACCGGCTGGCTGGACGCCCGTGCCGCCGACCCGGAGACCCTGACCGGGCTGGTCGACGCGGTCCGGGCCAAGCTGGCCGAGCGGGCCCGCCGCGACGGCACGGAGGTGACCGTCGCCGAGGAGTCGGTGACCCCGCTGGTCGCCTTCGACGACGACCTGGCCGCCCGACTGGCGAGCCTGCTCGACGCGCCGGTCCTGCCCACCGGCGCGGGCCACGACGCCGGGGTGCTGGCGGCGCACCTGCCCACGGCGATGCTGTTCGTGCGGAACCCGACCGGGGTGTCGCACTCCCCCGCCGAGGCCGCGAGCGACGACGACTGCGCCGCCGGGGTGCGCGCGCTGGCCCGCGTGCTCGAGGAGCTGACATGCCGCTGACGGACGTGGTGCGCGCGCGCCGGGCTGGGCCGCGCGGGGCTGGGCCGCGCGGGGCTGGGCCGCGCGGGGCTGGGCCGCGCGGGGCTGGGCCGCGCGGGGCTGGTCTGCCGCGTGGCGCTGGTTGGCACCTGTTGCGGACGTCCTTTGGAGCTGATGCCGCAGACGGATCAGTCGGAGCGCCGCGGCCACCCCGACCGGCCGGACCGTCGGCAGCACCCCGACCGGCCGGACCGTCGGCAGCACCCCGACCGGCCGGGCCGTCGGCAGCGCCCCGGCCGCTGATGTCACAGACGATTCAGCTCCAAAGGGAGCGTGGAGTATGACCGCCACCCGCTGGCTCGCCGAGTACGCCTGGTTGCCCGCGCACGCCGAGCCCACGCCCGACGTGCTGATCGAGGTCGAGGACGGCCGGATCAGCGCGGTGACGCCGCTGACGCCCGGGAGTCGGCCACCGGCCGGGGTCGACGTGTACGCCGACGCCGTGCCACTGCCCGGCCTGACGCTGCCGGGCCTGGCGAACGCCCACTCGCACGCCTTCCACCGGGCCCTGCGCGGGCGCACCCACGACGGGCGGGGTGACTTCTTCTCCTGGCGGGACCGCATGTACGCGGTCGCGGACCGGCTGGACCCGGACACCTACCTGGCGCTGGCCCGGGCGGTGTACGCCGAGATGGCCCTCGCCGGCATCACCTGCGTGGGCGAGTTCCACTACCTGCACCACCGGCCCGACGGCGGCGCGTACGACGACCCGAACGCGATGGGCGCGGCGCTGGTCGAGGCGGCCGCGCACGCCGGGGTCCGGCTCACCCTGCTGGACACCTGCTACCTCTCCTCCACGGTGGACGGTCAGCCGCTCGCCGGGCCGCAGCGGCGCTTCGGCGACGGCGACGCGGACGGCTGGGCGCGACGGGCGGGGGCGTTCGGACCGACGGACCCGCACGTGCGGGTCGGCGCGGCCGTGCACTCGGTCCGTGCCGTGCCCGCCGGCCAGCTCCGCACGGTCGCCGACTGGGCCCGCGACCGGCAGGCCCCGCTGCACGTGCACCTCTCCGAACAGCCCGCCGAGAACGACGAGTGCCGGGCCGTGCACGGGCGTACACCGACCGCTCTGCTCGCGGACCACGGCGTGCTCGGGCCGGACACCACCGCCGTCCACGCCACCCATCCGACCAGCGCGGACCTGACCCTGCTCGCGGACAGCCGGACCGGCGTGTGCCTCTGCCCCACCACCGAGCGGGACCTCGCCGACGGCATCGGCCCGGCCCGCCGGATGGCCGACGCGGGGATCCGGCTGAGCCTGGGCAGCGACAGTCACGCCGTGGTCGACCTGTTCGAGGAGGCCCGCGCCGTCGAGCTGGACGAGCGGCTGCGTACCCGTCGCCGCGGCCACTTCGCCCCGGTCGACCTGTTCGCCATGGCCACCGCTGCCGGGCACGCCGCGCTGGGGTGGACCGACGCCGGTCGCATCGCCGCCGGTGCCCGCGCCGACCTGGTGACGGTAAAGCTCGACAGCGCCCGCACCGCCGGCGTGCCGCCGCTGGGGGCGTTCTTCGCGGCCGGTGCGGCGGACGTCGACCAGGTGGTGGTGGACGGCCGGATCGTGGTGGCCGAGGGCCGGCATCTGAACGTCGACGTGCCGGCCGAGCTGTCGGCGTCGATCGAGGCGGTGACGCCTTCATGAGCAGCCTGCTGATCGACAACATCGGGGAGTTGGTCACCAACGGCATCGGCGCGGACCCGCTGGGCGTCCGCCGCAAGGTGGCCGTGCTCGTCGAGGAGGATCGGGTGGCCTGGATCGGGCCGGCCGCGTACGCGCCGGCCGCCGACCACCGGATCGACGTCGGCGGGGCCGCCGTGCTGCCCGGCTTCGTGGACAGCCACGCCCACCTGGTCTTCGCCGGGGACCGGGCCGCCGAGTTCGGCGCTCGGATGGCCGGCGAGCCGTACACCGGCGGCGGCATCCGGACCACCGTGGGCGCGACCCGGGCCGCCAGCGACGACGCGCTGCGGGCCACCGTGCGCCGGCTGCGCGGGGAGGCGCTGCGCCAGGGCACCACGACCATGGAGATCAAGAGTGGGTACGGCCTGAGCGTCGCCGACGAGGCCCGCTCGCTGCGGATCGCCGCCGAGACCAGCTCCGAGACCACCTTCCTGGGCGCGCACGTGGTCCCCACCGAGTACGCCGACCGGCCGGACGACTACGTCGGGCTGGTCTGCGGGCCGATGCTTGCCGCCGCCGCGCCGTACGCGAAGTGGATCGACGTGTTCTGCGAGCGCGGCGCCTTCGACGTCGACCACGCCCGCGCCATCCTCGCCTGCGGGCAGGCCGTCGGGCTGGGCGTACGGCTGCACGCCAACCAGCTCGGCCCCGGACCGGGCGTGCGCCTCGGGGTGGAGTTGGGCGCGGCCAGCGTCGACCACTGCACCCACCTCAGCGACGCCGACGTCGACGCGCTGGCCGGCACGGCCCACAGCGACGGGTTCGGGACCCGCACCGTCGCCACCCTGCTCCCCGGTGCCGAATTCTCCACCCGTTCGCCCTATCCGGACGCGCGCCGGCTGCTCGACGCCGGTGTGACCGTGGCGCTGGCGACGGACTGCAATCCCGGTTCGTCGTACACCTCGTCGATGCCCTTCTGCATCGCCCTCGCGGTCCGCGAGATGCGGATGACCCCGGCGGAGGCGGTCTGGGCCGCCACCGCCGGCGGCGCGCGGGCGCTGCGCCGCGACGACATCGGGGTGCTCACGCCCGGCGCGCGGGCCGACCTGATCGTCCTGGACGCACCCTCCTACCTGCACCTGGCCTACCGGCCCGGTGTCCCCCTGATCCGCCAGGTAATTCGCAACGGAGTACCGCAATGACGCACGTGACCATCCAGCCCACCGGGATCTGTCCCGACGACGTGCGCGCGGTGGCCCGCGGCACCGCCACGGTGGTCCTCGACCCGGCCGCCCGGGACGCGATGGCGACCAGCCGCGCGATCGTGGACGGAATCGAGGCGGCCGGACGACCGGTGTACGGCGTCTCGACCGGGTTCGGGGCCCTGGCGAACACGTTCGTCGCCCCCGAGCGGCGGGCCGAGCTGCAACACGCGCTGATCCGCTCGCACGCCGCCGGGGTGGGCGCCCCGATGCCGCGCGAGGTGGTACGCGCCATGATGCTGCTGCGCGTACGCTCGCTCGCCCTGGGCCGCTCCGGGGTCCGGCCGCTGGTCGCCGAGGCCCTCGTCGACCTGCTCAACCACGACATCACCCCGTGGGTACCGGAGCACGGCTCGCTGGGCGCGTCCGGCGACCTGGCGCCGCTGGCGCACTGCGCGCTGGTGCTGCTCGGTGAGGGCTGGGTGCTCGGCCCGGCCGGCGAGCGGCAGGACGCGGCCGACGTGCTGGCCGCCAACGGGCTCAAGCCGATCGAGCTGGCCGCCAAGGAGGGGCTGGCGCTGATCAACGGCACCGACGGCATGCTGGGCATGCTGCTGCTGGCCATCCACGACGCGGCGCACCTCTTCGCGATGGCGGACGTGACCGCCGCGCTGGCCATCGAGGCGATGCTCGGCTCGGAGCGGCCGTTCCTGCCCGAGCTGCACGCCATCCGACCGCACCCCGGCCAGGCGGCGTCGGCGGCGAACATCCACCGGCTGTTGCAGGACTCGCGGGTCATGGACTCGCACCGCGACGACCTGGCCCACGCCGTGCAGGACGCGTACTCGATGCGCTGCGCGCCGCAGGTGGCCGGCGCGGCCCGCGACACCCTCGACTTCGTCCGTACGGTCGCGGGCCGGGAGCTGGTGTCCGTCGTGGACAACCCGGTGGTGCTGCCGGACGGACGGGTCGAGTCGACGGGAAACTTCCACGGTGCGCCGCTGGGCTTCGCCGCCGACTTTCTCGCCATCGCCGCCGGCGAGGTCGGCGCGATCGCCGAGCGACGGGTCGACCGGCTGCTCGACGTGACCCGCTCCCGGGAACTGCCGGCGTTCCTCTCCCCCGACGCCGGGGTCAACTCGGGCCTCATGATCGCCCAGTACACGGCCGCCGGGATCGTCGCGGAGAACCGGCGGCTGGCCGCGCCCGCGTCGGTGGACTCGCTGCCCACCAGCGGCATGCAGGAGGACCACGTCTCGATGGGCTGGGCGGCGGCCAAGAAGCTGCGCACCGTGCTGGACAACCTGACCAGCCTGCTCGCGGTCGAGTTGCTGGCCGGCGTACGTGGTCTGCAACTGCGCGAACCGCTGGTGCCCTCGCCGGCCGGCCGGGCCGCCGTCGCCGCCCTCGGCGCGGCGGCCGGCGACCCCGGTCCGGACGTGTTCCTCGCCCCGGTGATGGAAGCGGCCCGTGCCGTCGTCGCCGGCCCCGAGCTGCGCGCCGCCATCGAGCGGGAGATCGGCCCGCTGGGCTGACCTCCACGGGTCGCTGTCGTCCGCCGCGGGTCAGGCGGCGGGCGGCTGCACCTCGCGCCGGTCAGGCGGCGGGCGGCAGTACCTTGGCGACCAGCTTGGCCAGTTCCCGCAGCGCCTTGCCCCGGTGGCTGACCGCGTCCTTCTCGGCCGGCGTCAGCTCGGCGTTGGTCCGGTCCTGGCCGTCGCCCAGGAAGATGGGGTCGTACCCGAACCCGCCGTCGCCGCGCGGCGCACGCAGCACCCGACCGGTCTGCCGGCCGTCGACCAGGTGCTCCTTGCCGCCGGGCAGCACCAGCGCCACCGTGCAGACGAAGGACGCCGCCCGATGCTCGTCCGGCACGTCGGCGATCTGGTCCAGTACGAGCTGGAGGTTGGCCTGGTCGTCACCGTGCTTACCGGCCCACCGGGCGCTGAACACCCCCGGCATCCCGTTCAGCGCGTCCACCGCGATCCCCGAGTCGTCGGCGATCGTCGGCAGTCCGGTACGTCGGCAGCCCTCCCGCGCCTTGATCAGCGCGTTCTCGCCGAAGGTGAGGCCGGTCTCCGGAAGCTCCGGGTACTCCTCGACGTCGTCGAGGCCGAGCAGCGCGATCCGGTGGGCGCCGAGCGCCCCGTCCAGGATCCGCTGAAGCTCCACCAGCTTCTTGCGGTTCCGCGTGGCCAACAGGACCTTGTTCATGCCAGTACCTTCCGCTGGGCTTCGGCCAACTCGGCGCAGCCGGCCACGGCCAGGTCGAGCAGGCTGTCGAGCTGGTCCCTGGCGAACACGCCCGCCTCACCGGTGCCCTGCACCTCGACGAAGTCGCCCGTGCCGGTGCACACCACGTTCATGTCCACCTCGGCGGCCACGTCCTCCTCGTAGCAGAGGTCCAGGCGCGCCTCGCCGGCGATGATCCCGACGCTGACGGCGGCCACCGAGCGGTGCATGACCTTCTCCGGCTTGCCGGCGAGGGACTTGCGGGCCGCCAGCCAACCCACCGCGTCGTGCAGCGCCACGTACGCGCCGGTGATCGCGGCGGTCCGCGTACCGCCATCGGCCTGGAGCACGTCGCAGTCGAGCACGATCGAGTTCTCGCCGAGCGCCTTGAGGTCGATGCAGGCGCGCAGGCTGCGACCGATCAGGCGAGAGATCTCGTGGGTACGGCCACCGACGCGGCCCTTGACGCTCTCCCGGTCGGAGCGGGTGTTCGTGGCGCGGGGCAGCATCGCGTACTCGGCGGTCACCCAGCCGAGCCCGGAGCCCTTGCGCCAGCGGGGCACGCCCTCGGTGACGCTCGCCGTACAGAGCACCCGCGTGCCGCCGAACTCGACGAGCACCGACCCCTCCGGGTGGGTGCTCCAACCTCGGGTCAGGGTCACCGGTCGGAGTTGAGAGGGCCCTCGCCCGTCAGGTCGCGCCATGCCTGCACCCTATGCGGTGCGGCGATCCACCTCGCCCCGGGTGCCCTGCGGCACGTCCGCGTCGTGGGCCCGAAGGAACCCGGCGACCGCCTCGGGCCAGCCGAACTCCTCGGCCCGCGCCCGGGCGGCCCGCCGCCGCTGCGCCTCCGGACGGGCCACGAGGCGGCGCACGGCCTCGGCCAGCGACGCCCCGGAGCCGTACGCGGCCAGCCCCGCCGAGCCGACCACCTCGGGCAGCGCGCTCGCGGCGTTCACCACCACGGGAGTGCCGCAGGCCAGCGCCTCCAGCCCGGCCAGACCGAAGGTCTCCACCGGGCCGGGCGCCAGCACCACGTCCGCGCTGGCGAGCAGCGCGGCCAGCGAAGCACGGTCGGGCAGGAAGCCGGTGAACGTGACCGGCAGGCCGGTCGCCCGGCGGGCCAGCGACGCGCGCAGCGGCCCGTCGCCGACCAGCACGAGCACCGCCGGCACGCCGGCCCGGCGCAGCTCGGCGAGGGCTTCGACCGCCAGTTCCGGCCGCTTCTCCGGAGACAACCGCGCGCAGTGTACGAGCAGCAGCTCGGTCGGGTCGGCGTAGCGTTCCCGCAGCCGGGGGTCGGCCCGGTCCGGGCGGAACGTGTCCAGGTCCACGCCGAGCGGCACCAGGTGGACGTTGTCGGCCCCGATGCGCGCGAACTCCTCGGCCGCCCACCGGGTCGTGCACACGATCCGGTCGTACGCCCGGCTGGTGGCCCGGTTGAGTCGGTCGGCGGTCGGCCGGCGCAGCACCTCCGGCACTCCCCACTGGCCGAGCAGGCCGGTCAGCGACTCGTGCGAGACCATCACCGACGGCACCCCGTGCGCCTTCGCCCAGGCCCCCGTCCAGCGCAGCGACGACCGGTCGGACACCTCCAGCCGGTCCGGCGCGAGCTCGGTGAGCACCCGGGCCAGCCGCTGCCGGCCGGCCAGCAGCCGGTAACCACCCGTGCCCGGCAGCTCCGGGCCCGGCAGGGTGAACACCCGACCCCACGGGTGCCACTCGTGGGTGTGCCGCCGGCCGGGCACCACCAGCACCGGATCGTGTCCCGCCGCGCGGTAGCCCTCGCCGAGGTGCCGCAACGCCGTCCGCAGGCCACCGGAGCGCTCGGTCACGAAGTTCGCGAGCCGGACGATCCGCAACCCGCCGGCCGTCGCCGTCACGACGCGGCCGGCAGACCGACGGTGGCGGCGCCGGCGCGTACCGCGGAATAGTGCCCGACCAGCTCGTCGCCGACGGCCGCCCAGCTACGCCGGCGCACCGCGGCGCGGGCCGCCACCCCGTACGCCCGCCGCCGGTCGGCGTCCCCGGCCAGCTCGGCCACGGCGACGGCCAGCGCGTCCCCGTCGCCGGGTGGGACCAGCAGCCCGGTCCGGCCCGGGTCGACCAGGTCGACCGGCCCGCCGCTGGCCGGGGCGACCACCGGCACCCCGGACGCCAACGCCTCCTGCACGGTCTGGCCGAACGTCTCGTGCGGGCCGGTGTGCGCGAACACGTCCAGGCTGGCGTAGAGCCGTGCCAGGTCCTCGCCGTGCCGCACGCCCAGGAACGTCACCCCCGGCAACGCCCGCTCGAGCTGACGACGGGCCGGGCCGTCGCCGACCACCACCACCCGTACGCCCGGCAGCCGGGACGTCGCCGCCAACAGCTCCACCCGCTTCTCCGGGGCCAACCGGCCCACGTAGCCGACCAGCAGCTCCCCGCCCGGGGCCAGCCGACGTCGCAGGTCGGCGCAGCGCTTGGCCGGGTCGAACCGGACGGCGTCGACGCCCCGGCCCCACAACCAGATCCGCTGCACCCCGTTGGCGATCAGGTCGGCGGCTGCCTGGGTCGACGGCGCGAGCGTCCGCTGAGCCAGATTGTGGATCTCCCGGAGTCGTCGCCACGCCGCCGCCTCACCCCAGCTCACCCGGTACGCCCTGGCGTAGGCCGCCACGTCGGTCTGGTAGACCGCCACCATCGGCAGCCCGTACCGGTCGGCGAGGGTGGCCGCCCGCGCGCCGAGGACGAACGGGCTCGCCAGGTGCACCACGTCCGGGGCCGCCGACAGCAGAGCCCCCGCCAGCCGGGTGGTCGTCGGCACGCCCAGCCGGAAGCCCTGGTAGCGGGGCAACGGCACGCTGGGGATACGCACCACCGGGTACGCGAGACGGTCGGCGCCCCGCCGGTCCGCACCGGAGGGCGCGGGTGCGATGACGACCGGTTCGTGGCCACGGGCCAGCAGATGTTCGGCCGTGCGCACCACGGAGTGCGCGACGCCGTTGACGTCCGGCGGGAACGACTCGGTCACGATGGCGATCCGCATGTCCACACCGTGCGGGTGCCACGGGTGCGCCAGGCGACCAGCCGCTGACCGGTCGGCGAACAGTACGGCACAACACCGGACCGCCGACGACGCCGACGAAGCGCCGGGTTGGCCGCGACGCGGTCAGATGTCGTAGCTGGCGCCCGCCCGGACCACCTCGAGCGGCCCGCTGTACGCGGCGGCGGCCGATTCCAACGTGTGCGCCTCGCTGCCCCAGGCCGCGACCAGGTGGGTCAGCAGCAGACGACCCACCGCCGCCTTGGTCGCGATCTCACCCGCCTCCCGGCCGGTCAGGTGCAGATCCGGGGGGTTGTCCACGCCGTCCAGGTAGCTGGCCTCGCACAGGAACACGTCGGCGCTCTGGGCCAGCCGCAGCAACGCGTCGCACTCGGCGGTGTCCGACGAGTAGCACAGCGACCGGCCACCGTGCTCCAACCGCACGCCGTACGTCTCGACGGGATGGTTCACCCGGTCGACGGTGACCGTGAACGGCCCGATCGGGAACGTGCCCGGCTGGAGGGCGTAGAACTGGTAGACGTCGTCCACCGTGCCGTCGTCGCCGTAGGCGGCGCTGAGCCGGTCCGGGGCGCCGGCCGGGGCGTACACCGGCAGCGCCGGGTAGGGGCCTTCGGGGGCGTACCGGCGGACCACCACGTACGTCACGGCATCGAGGACGTGGTCACAGTGCAGGTGGGTCAGCAGGATCGCGTCCGGAGCGTGCAGCCCCGCGTACCGCTGGAGGCTGGACAACGACCCCGAGCCGAAGTCGACCAGGAGACGGAAGCCGTCCGCCTCGACGAGGTAGGCGGAGCACGGTGACTCGGGGCCCGGGAAGCTGCCGGCACACCCAAGGACAGTCAGTCGCATCGGGTTTTCTCACTGTCACTGTCAGTAGTATCTCTGCCGGCGGTCGTACCGGCCATGATCTCTACCGACGCGTACGCCACGCTGCGCAGCCTACGCCGGGGTACCCGAGGACAAGAATCATCCGTTGGAAGTTGTCACGAACGTGACACCTGCTCACGGCGAGCCGGGACGCGGAACGGGCCGTCGACGCGTACGCCGACGGCCCGTTCGCGCAGAACCCGGCCCTCAGGCCCAGAGCTGGCCCTCCAACGCGTCCTCGGCGTCGCTGAGAGTGCCGCCGTACGCGCCGGTGGACAGGTACTTCCAGCCTCCGTCGCACACCACGAAGGCGACGTCGGCACGTCGGCCGGCGCGGACCGCCTCATGGGCCACCGCCAGCGCGGCGTGCAGGATCGCGCCCGTGGAGAACCCGGCGAAGATGCCCTCCACCTCCACGAGCTGTCGGGTGCGCAGCACCGCGTCCCTCGTGCCGACCGAGAAACGCCGGGACAGCACCGAGGCGTCGTACAGCTCCGGCACGTACCCCTCGTCGATGTTGCGCAGCCCGTAGACCAGTTCGCCGTAGCGCGGCTCGGCCGCCACGACCTGGATGCCCTCGACCTTCTCGCGCAGGTAGCGCCCGGTGCCCATCAGGGTGCCGGTGGTGCCCAGGCCCGCCACGAAGTGCGTGATGGTGGGCAGGTCGTGCAGCAGCTCCGGGCCGGTCGTCTCGTAGTGCGCCCGCGCGTTGGCCTCGTTGCCGTACTGGTAGAGCATCACCCAGTCCGGGTGCTCGGCGGCGATCTGCTTGGCCGTCGCGACGGCCTGGTTCGAGCCGCCCGCCGCCTCCGAGAAGATGATTTCCGCCCCGTACATGCGGAGCAGCTGGACCCGCTCGGTCGAGACGTTCTCGGGCATCACGCAGACCAGCCGGTACCCGCGCAGCTTCGCCACCATGGCCAACGAGATACCGGTATTGCCGCTGGTCGGCTCCAGGATGGTGTCCCCAGCCCGGAGCCGGCCGGCCTCCTCCGCCGCGCGGACCATGAACAACGCCGCGCGGTCCTTGATGCTGCCCGTCGGGTTGCGGTCCTCCAGCTTGGCCCAGAGCCGCACCGGCGGGGCGCCGTCGGGCACCGTCGGGGAGAGTCGGGGCAGCCCGACGAGCGGCGTACCCCCGCACGCGTCGAGCAGGCTGTCGTACCGCGCCACGACGGCCGCCCTCAGCGAGCGGCGACGGCGTCGCGAGCCGCCGCCGCGCTGTCCCGGCTGATGCTGTGCGAGCTGATCGCCGCTGCCGCGGCGCTGTGCGAGCTGATCGCCGCTGCCGCGGCGCTGTGCGAGCTGATCGCGGCTGCCGCCGCGAAGCCGAACGCGCCGCCGGCCACGGCCGGCAGGATGGTGACGCTGTCGCCGTCGGAGAGCTTGGCGTCGAGCGCGCCGAGGAAGCGCACGTCCTCGTCGTTGATGTAGACGTTGACGAAGCGGTGCAGCGCGCCGGCGTCGGTGACCAGCCGGCCGCGCAGGCCGGCGTGCCGGGAGTCCAGGTCGGTGAGCAGGTCGCCCAGCGTGTCGCCGGCGCCCTCGACAACCTTGGCGCCGCCGGTGTAGCTACGCAGGATGGTGGGGATACGAACTTCGATGGCCATGATGTCGTGCTCCTTGATCGGGTGTACCAACGGTGACGGGAAGAAACGGGTGCGGACGCTGACGGGTCAGCGGCCGGAACACTCGTAGTCGACCGTCGCCGGGCTCTGCCCGAACATGTAGGACTGCACGGCGTGCGGGTCGACCCCGGCCTCCACGATCTGGACCGGCTCCTCGGTCACCACGCCGTCGACGATCCGGAACGAGCGGATCTCCTCCGAGTCGGGCTCGCGGGTCGAGACGAGCAGGTAGTGCGCGTTCGGCTCGCCGGCGAAGGACACGTCGGTACGCGACGGGTACGCCTCGGTCGCGGTGTGCGAGTGGTAGATGACCACGGGTTCCTCGTCGCGGTCGTCCATCTCCCGCCAGACGCGCAGATGCTCCATCGAGTCGAACTCGTAGAAGGTCATCGACCGCGCGGCATTGTCCATCAGGATGTGCCGGGTCGGGGTGTCGCTGCCGACGGCACCGGCGACGACGCCGCACGCCTCGTCGGGGTGGTCCCGGCGCGCGTGGGCGACGATCGCGTCGATGATCGACCGGTCGATGCTCAGCACGTGCTCCAGCCTAACGCCTGGCACGCGGGCCCTGAAGTGGTGCGGGTCACCCCTAGTCGATCAAGGCGTTGAGCAGCGACTCCTGGAGATATCCGAGATACGCGTAGACCGACAGCTGGAACACCCGGCTCGACCCCGGATCCTCGGTCACCGCGTCGTCCAACTCCTCGCCCAGGTCCGTGCCGTCCTTGATCTCCAGCCGGACACCCATCGCCAGTCGTGCGTCGTTGAGCGCCCGCAGCCACGCCTCGGCCGCCTCCGCGTCCAACCGCACCTCGCCGCCGGCATCGTCGGGCAGCGCGGCCAGGATCGCCCCGGCCTGGTCGATCTTCGCGGTCTTCAGGTCACCCTCGGTGTAGCGGCGGAACTCCGCGGTGCTGGCCGCGTCCTCGGGGTACGCCGCCGGAAACAGCCGGCCGACGACCGGATCGGTGTGGTCGAAGCCGTCGGTGAGGAGACCGACCACCTCGGTGGCGACCTTGCGCAGCACCCGCACCTCGTCGACGGCGAAGGTGGCGACGTAACGGCCCGCCTGCCGCCGGAACATGCTCACGATGCCTGCCTGGTTCGCGACTGCGGGGCTCGCAACCCCGGCTCACTCCTCGCGCTCACGAGCGGTCCACCGTTGCCCAGAGGCCGTACGCGTGCAACTGCGACGCGTCGTGCTCCATGCGCTCCCGGGCGCCCGTCGAGACCACGGCGCGGCCCTTGTGGTGCACGTCCAGCATGAGCTGCTCCGCCCTCTCCCGGCTGTAGCCGAACAGCTTCTGGAAGACCCAGGTCACGTACGTCATCAGGTTGACCGGGTCGTCCCACACGATCGTCACCCATTGCCGGTCGGGCGCCGGCACGTCGTCAGTGGCCGGCGTCTCGACCGGTGCAACCTGTGGAGCCGCCATGCCCCCCATCGTGCCACCGGTTTCCCTGAACCGAGGAACCGGAACGCCGGACGAATGCGGATCGCCCGTCGCGACCGTCGCCGAGCCGCCTCGCACCTGCGCGGGGGCGAGGCGCGGAGCGAGGTCGAGCCGCACGGCGGGCACCCGGTCAGGCGAGCAGGATGCCGTGGTCGATCGCATCGGACAGCACCACGCCCAGCGAGAGACGGATCACCTCGAAGCGCCGGGAGATCTCGCGGGAAAGCTCCAACTCGACCTCGCGCAGCGCTCGCTGGGACCAGGCCCGCGCTGCGCTGTGGTCGTTGTTTCCCGGGGTACGCCACTGCTGCCAGCATCCGCCGGAGAGCGCCACCGCGATCGGCGGAAGCACCTCGTCACGGGTCGCCGTCGGATAACCGGCGAGCGCGTCGATCGCCTCGGCGCCGGTCAGACCGGCCACACCCGCCGTACTGGTGACCAGCAGTACGCGGTCCAGGTCGCGTCCCGCGCGGTGGTCGGCCAAGCCGTACTGCACGGCGGTGGCGATCCGACGACGCACACCCTCCGTCGGCGGCGCGCCGAGCACCTGAGCGGTGGTGTCGGCCACGATGCCCCGCACCGCGTGGTCGCACTGCGCGGTGGCCAGCAGCGACAGTGCCGCCATCTCCCGGTCGAGCAGATCGGGAAGGCCGGCGCAGCCCACCCCGAACACGATCTCCTGAACGGCCCGCAGATGGATGTTCGCCAGTTCCAGCGCCAGATGCTGGCGGATCCGCTGGGCGCAGGAGCGGGCCTGCCGGTCGAGCCGCTCGGACCAGTCTCCCGGCTCGGCGGCCACCGCCACCCGGCCGTGCTGCCCCGGCAACACCGGCGGTTCGGCGCTGGCCCGCTGCAACCCCTCGGTCGCCGACCACCCCACCAGCGCCCGGCGCAGGTCGGCGGCGGCGTCCACGCCGTCGACCGGGAACCAGCGCGCGGCGGCCAGGGCGGGCACGGCGGCCAGCAACGCCGCCCGGTGCGCCGCGACGGTCACCGCGACCGGGTCCACCTCCCCCGAACGACCAACCGCCGGCGGGACGGACGCCCCCGCGTCCTCCGTCGTCGCCGTGCCGTCGGCCAGTGGCGCCCAACCGGCAGTGCCGGGCGTCACCGCGAAGACGACCTCCACCGGGGCCGCGGCCACCTCGGCGAGCAGGTTCAGCTCCTGGGCGGTGAACGCCTGGTCGGCCGCGATCACGAAGAGCAGCGCGCCGGCCCGGCCGACGGCTTCCCGCAGCACCCGGACGCCGGCCACACCGAGTGCCGCGGTGTCCGGTGTGTCGATGAGGGTGAAGTGGCGCAGCAGCGGCTCGGGCACGCTCAGCTCGACCCGCCGGGGCGGGCGGGCCAGGGCCGGGCCGGCCGCGTCCCGGTCCGCGCCGTACGAGTGCGGCTGGCGGTAGCCCGGGACGAACGCCGCTCGCGTCGGCACCTTGGCGTGCCGGACCACCAGCCAGCTGCCGGCCGGCACGGTGAGCATCACCGGGTCCAGACCGACGAGGGTGGCGAGCACGGCACGCCGGTCGGCACCGGCGGGACCGACGGCGACCACGCCCAGCGGCTCGTCCGCCCGGGGGCCGGGCACGTCGAGCTCGGTGGGCAGCGGGCCGCAGCTCGGCAGGTCGGCTGAGCTGGCCATGTCGCCGGGCGAGTCGAGCGAGGGGAGAGGGCCCTGCTGCATCGGGTGGCCTCCCGGGGCTGGCGACCGGCACGCCGGTCGGGTGGAAATTCCGGTCACGCTACCCGGATGCCCGAAGAGTACGTGCGGCCGGCCAACCAGGCGAAATACCGCAGATACTCAGCAGTAATTGTGCGACTACTCAACTTCGGTGCGTGACGGTACGGGCGCGGACGGAATTCGATGGATATGCTGCGCGGATGAGTCGATGGAAGTTCGTCGGCCGGACCGATGAACTCAACCGCCTGCTGGCGGCGGTTACCGGCGAGGCCGGCCGAGGGCTCTTCTTCAGCGGCAGCGCCGGCATCGGCAAGAGCCGGCTGTTGCGCGAGGGCGTCAACACCCTGCCCACCGACCGGTACGCCATCTGGTCCATCGCCGCGAGCGCCACCACCGCGGCGCTGCCGTTCGGCGGGCTGGTCCAGGTCCTCCCGGCGGAGCAGCCACAGGGCCTCTCCCCCGCCGGCATTCTGCGCTGGGCGCTGGGCGTCCTGCAACAGCAGGCCGCCGGTCGGCGGATCGTGCTCGCCATCGACGACGCGCACCTGCTCGACCCGCCGTCCGCCGCGCTCGTGCACCTGGTCGCCCGCGCGGACAACGCCACCGTGGTGGGTACCCTGCGCGACGGCGAGCAGATTCCGCTGCCGATCCGCGCGCTCTGGACCGACGATCTGGTCGAGCAGGTCGAGCTGACCCCGATGCCACCGTCGGAGACCGCCGGTCTGCTGGCCGCGATCCTGGGCGGCCCCGTCGACACCAACTCCGCCGACCGGCTCGGCCGGCTGTCGGCCGGCAACCCGCTGCTGCTGCGCGAGCTGGTGCACGCCGCCAGCGGCAGCGAGGAGTTGAAGCGCGCGTACGGCCTCTGGAAGTGGACCGGGCGGCTGGAGCTGGCGCCCAGCCTCACCGACCTGATCGACACCCGCGTCGGGCAGCTCACCGACGGCGTCCGTACGGTCGTCGAGCTGGTCGCCTTCGGTGAGCCTCTCGGGCTGCACCTGCTCAACCAGGCTGCCGAGCAGTCCGATGTGGAGTTCGCCGAGGAACGTGGGTTGATCACCGTCGTCCAGCACGATCGGCGGACCGACGTACGCCTGGCGCACCCGCTCTACGGCGAGGTCATGCGTCGCCGCTGCCCGGTCAGTCGCACCCGACGCCTCCAGGCGCACCTCGCCGAGCTGCTGGAGCAGGTCGGCAAGCGTCGCCGCGACGACCTGCTGCGGGTGGCGGTCTGGCGCCTCGACTCCGGTACCGCGCAGGACGCCGCCCTGCTGGTGGACGCCGCGATGCAGGCGTTCACCCGGTATGACGTACCGTTGGCGACCCGCCTGGCCCGGGCGGCGCTGCACGCCGACGGCGGCTCGGACGCGGCGGAGCTGCTGGCCACCATCCTGATGTTCGCCGACCGACCGGACGAGGCGCTCAGCGTTCTCGACGCGGTGACCCTCGAGCCCGACGACGAGCGCCGCCTCTGCCGGTGGCTGACCGTCCGCGGCATGGTCAGCTACTGGGGGCTCAGTCGGGAGTCCACGGTGGAGGAGATCGCGAGCCGCGTCGAGCAGCTCGGCGACTCCGCCGACCGGGCCCGGGTGCACGCCTTCGAGGCGATCATGCGGCTGCACCGACTCGACACGGCGACCGCCGTACGGCTCAGCCAGACCGTGCTCGACCGGCCCGCGGCCAGCATCGCCGCCCGCGAGCTGGCCCGCAGCACCATCGCGTACGTCCAGGCCGCCGAGGGTCAGCTGACCCGCAGCGGCGCGGCCATCGCTCAGGTGCACTCGGCCGCGGCGAGTTGGCGCACCGACATGCCGTACCTGCAACTGGCCCTGGAACTGGCGCGCGGCACCCGACTCATGCTCACCGGCGATCTCGCCGGGATCGACGCGATCGTGGCCGACGAGTTCGCCGACCTCGCGGGCGCCGGTGACTTCCGGCTCGGCACGGGCTACCTGGCGATCCTCGCGGCGTACGCCGCACGGCTGCGGGGGCAGAGCGACGCGGCCATGCGTACCTCGTTGGGCGCTTGCGCGGTGCTCGCCACCAGCCGGGTCTACGCGGGCCTGGCCCAGGCCGAACGGGCCCAGGCGGCGGCGCTGCGCGGCGACGCGGCGCAGGCCACCGAGGCGATGGCCGAGGCCGACCGCACCCACGCGCCGGGCATGGCGGTGCTCTACCCGTGGTTGGAGCAGGCCCGGGGCGCGGTGCTGGCCGCATCCGATGACCTGCCGGGGGCGGTGAAGCACCTCAGCGACCTGGCCGACCGGCTGCGCGCGGACGGCTTCGCCGGGCACGAGGTGCACGTCCTGCACGATCTGGTCCGGCTCGACCAGGCCGGTACGCCGATCGGTCCCACCTGCTCGGACGGCGGACGCCGCACCGTGGCGCAGCGCCTCGCCGAACTGTCCGAGCAGGTGGACGGGGTGTTGCCGCCACTGCTGGCCCGGCACGCCCGGGCGTCGGTGACCGACTCGGCCAAGGATCTGCTGGCGGTCGCCGACGACTACACCGCGCTGGAGTTGACCGTGTACGCCGCCGAGGCCACCGCCCAGGCCCTGCACCGGCTGCGCCAGCAGCAGTCCACGACGGCCGGCGAGGCACGCGAACGACTCGCGGGGTTGCTCGGGCGGTGCGACCTGATCCGGACGCCGGCGCTACGGGCCGGAGCGCCGGTGCTGACCGAACGCGAGTGGCAGGTGGCCCGTCTCGCGGCGCATGGCGCGACCAGCAAGGCCATCGCCGAACGGCTGTACCTCTCCGCGCGCACGGTGGAGAACCACCTACAGCGGATCTACACCAAGCTCGGCGTGACCGGCCGGACGGAGTTGTGGGCGGCGCTGCGGTCGATCCCGGGCCACGAGGGCGGCGACTCGGGCTGAACCTTAGGCTGGCACGGTGAGCACCCACCGCCCCGCGCTGCTGACCGACCACTACGAGCTGACCATGGTCAGCGCGGCACTCAAGGACGGCACCGCCGACCGCCGCTGCGTCTTCGAGGTGTTCAGCCGCCGGCTGCCCAGCGGCCGGCGGTACGGAGTGGTCGCCGGCACCGCGCGGCTGATCGAGCTGATCCGCGACTTCCGGTTCGACCCGGCCGAGGTCGACTTCCTGCGCCGCACCGGCGTGGTCGACGACACGGCGGCGGCCTGGCTCACCGACTACCGCTTCAGCGGCGACATCGACGGGTACGCCGAGGGCGAGCTGTTCTTCCCGGGTTCGCCGATCCTGACCGTCTCCGGCGGCTTCGCCGAGTGCGTGGTGCTGGAGACGGTGGCGCTCTCCGTGCTCAACCACGACTGCGCGGTGGCGGCCGCCGCGGCGCGGATGGTCACCGCCGCCCGGGGCCGCGCCCTGATCGAGATGGGGTCGCGTCGGGCACACGAGGAGGCGGCCGTGGCGGCGGCGCGGGCCGCGTACCTGGCCGGTTTCCGGTTCACCTCCAACCTCGCCGCCGGCGAGCGCTACGGCATCCCCACGGCGGGCACGGCGGCGCACGCGTTCACGCTGCTGCACGACGACGAGCGGGCGGCGTTCGCCTCGCAGGTCGCCACGCTGGGCAGGGACACCACGCTGCTGGTCGACACGTACGACATCTCGCAGGGCATCCGCAACGCCATCGCGGTGGCGGGGCCGGAGCTGCGGGCGGTCCGGATCGACTCGGGCGACCTGGCGGTGATCGCACAGCAGTCCCGGGAACTGCTCGATTCCCTGGGCGCGACCGAAACCAAGATCATCGTTTCGGGCGACCTCGACGAGTACTCCATCGCCGCGCTGGCCGCCGAGCCCGTCGACATGTACGGCGCGGGCACGGCCGTGGTCACCGGCTCCGGGGCGCCCACTGCGGGGCTGGTCTACAAGCTCGTCGAGGTCGACGGCCGGCCGGTGGTGAAGCGCTCCGAGCACAAGGCCACCATCGGGGGACGCAAGGTGGCGGTCCGCCGGCACAAGCCCACCGGCACCGCCACGGAAGAGATCATCGTCCCGCAGGGCGTGCCCGACCGGCAGGCCAACGACCGGACGCTCCAACGCTCGTACGTGGTCGACGGTGAGCCCGTGGCCCTGCCCACCCTCGACGAGTCCCGGGAGCACCTGCGGGAATGCCTCATCTCCATCCCCTGGGAGGGGCTGAAGCTCTCTGCCGGCGACCCCGCCGTGCCGGTCACCGTCGTACCCGCCGGCTGAGCCCGCTGATCCGACCTCGAAGGGACCCCCGATGGCCAACGCGCTGATCATCGTGGATGTGCAGAACGACTTCTGTGAGGGCGGCTCCCTGGCCGTCCCGGGTGGGGCCGGGGTGGCCGCCGGGATCTCCCGGCTGCTCGCCGGCGAGCCGGACCGATGGCGGCACGTGGTCGCCACGAAGGACTACCACATCGATCCGGGGGCGCACTTCGGCGATCCGCCGGACTTCGTGGAGTCCTGGCCCCGGCACTGCGTGGTCGGCACCAGCGGCTCGGAGTTCCACCCGGAGCTGGAGACCGGACGGGTCGAGGCGATCTTCCACAAGGGCGAGCACGCCGCCGCGTACTCCGGATTCGAGGGGCACGCCGACGACGGTGAGTGCCTGGCCGACTGGCTGCGCCGGCACGACGTGGACACGGTCGACGTGGTCGGCATCGCGACCGATCACTGCGTCCGCGCCACCGCGCTCGACGCCGCCCGGGAGGGCTTCGCCACCACGGTTCTGCTGGAACTGACCGCCGCGGTCGCCCCGGAGACCACCGACGTGGCGCTGCGGGCGATGGACGGCGCCGGGGTGATCCTGCACGGTGAGCCTGTGATCACGGCCGCATGAGGCGGTAATTGGTTGGCCAACGGTCCGCGTCCCGTCGAGGATGTCGCCGGAGGTACGGACCAACATGAACATCAAGCCTTACCGGACAGCGCTCGCCCTGCCCGGCCTGCGGTCGCTGCTGCTGGTCGCCGTCCTCGCGCGTATCCCGCTCACGGCCACCGGGGTCACCCTGACCTTCCACGTGGTGCTCGACCTCGATCGAGGTTACGGCGCGGCGGGTCTGGTGGGCGCCGCCATCACGGTGGGCGCGGCGATCGGCGGCCCCTTGCTCGGCCGCCTGGTCGACCGGCGCGGCCTGCGTCCGGTGCTGGTACTCACCGGGATCGCCGAGGCGATCTTCTGGACCACGGCGCCCTCGTTGGCGTACCCACTGCTCCTGCCGGCCGCGTTCGTGGCCGGCTCGCTGGCCCTGCCCATCTTCTCGGTGGTCCGCCAGTCGATCGCCGCGCTGGTCCCGGAAGATCAACGGCGTCCGGCGTACGCGCTGGACTCCATGTCCGTCGAACTGTCCTTCATGATCGGCCCCGCGCTGGCGGTGGCCCTGGTCACCGCGATCTCGGCGCAGACCACCATGTACCTCGTCGGTGGCGGCATCGTCGCCGCCGGGGCCGCGCTGTGGCTCCTGAACCCGCCGATCCGCAGCGCCGCCGAGCCCGTCGGCCCACGACGCCAGGTGTCCCGCCGCGAATGGCTGACGCCCCGGCTGCTCGCCGTGCTGGCGCTCAGCACCGCCGCAACCCTGGTCCTCGGAGGTACCGACGTGGCGGTGGTCGCCGTCCTGCGGGCCAGCGGAGAGGCCGGCTGGACCGGGGCCGTGCTGGCCGGCTGGGCGATCGCCTCCCTGATCGGCGGCTTCGCCTACGGGGCGGTGCGCCGCTCGCTCTCCCCGCTCACCCTCACCGCCGCGCTCGCGCTCTGCACCATCCCGGTCGGGCTGGGCGGCGCGCACTGGTGGCTGCTGTGCCTGGCGCTGATCCCGGCCGGCGCGCTGTGCGCGCCGACCATCGCGGCCTCCGCCGACGCCGTCAGCCGGCTCGCCCCGGCCGAGGTACGCGGTGAGGCGATGGGCCTGCACGGCTCGGCCGTCACCGTCGGCATCGCGGTCGGCGCACCGCTCGCCGGTGCCGTCATCGACGCCAGCGCGCCACTGTGGGGCTTCGTGGTGACGGGGGCGCTCGGCGCCCTGATCGTCCTGGCCGTGCTCCCCCTGGAGCTGCGTCGCCGCCGCAACACCGACGTCCTCCCCCCGACGACGCCCACCGAACAGGAACTAGCCGCCGCAACCCGCTAGCCCCAGCACCCGGCACCCCCGGGATTTCCGGGTACCCCGCATTCCCGGCCACCCCGGCACCTCCGGACGCCTCGGCACCCGGGCAGCCCGACACCCTGGGCACCCAACACCCTGGCACCAGGTGCCCCGGCTTCCCGGGCACCCCACAGCACCTCGGGCACCCTGGCGCATCTTGGGCGTGCAGGCAAAATTGGCACCTGGGGGCACTCGGGGCACCAAGATCCACGCAACATCCCTGATGTTGCTGCTTCGAAAGCGCGGGAGGCAGCAATATCCCTGATGTTGCGCGGATCTTGCCGCTCGGCGGCACTCGCGAGCGAGAGAACCCGACGTCTCTCCGCGCCGATCTTGCACAAACTGTTGCCGCTTTGTCAGCTTCCGCCTGATTTATGACGACAGAAAGTGCAAGATCGGCGCGGGGAACGGGTGGCGCGAGGTGCGCCCGGGCGCGGGACCGGCGCGCGGGACCGGGGCGCGGGGGGGGGTGGGTAACGGGGCGGGCGCCGCTCCCGGGGGTACCGGGGGCGGCGCCCGTCGTACAGGCTTGGTTGAGCGTCAGTTGCGGTCGATGTTGCTGGCGGTGTCCTCGGTGTAGGTGGCGCCGCCGTCCGACTCGCTGGTGAGCGGCTTGGCGCCACCCTCCGGCGGACCGGCCACGCTCTGGCCCGCGGCCAGCTCCGGGAACTTCGCGTCGAACGCCGGCCGCTCGGAGCGGATGCGCGGCATCCGGTCGAAGTTGCGCAGCGGCGGCGGGCTGCTGGTCGCCCACTCCAGCGAGTTGCCGTGACCCCAGGGGTCGTTCACCTCGACCACGGGGCCGGTCTTGTACGACTTCCAGCAGTTGTAGATGAACGGCAGCGTGGAGATACCGGTGATGAACGCGCCGATCGTGGAGATCGTGTTCAGCGTGGTGAAACCGTCGCCGGGCAGGTAGTCGGCGTACCGGCGGGGCATGCCCTCGGCGCCGAGCCAGTGCTGCACCAGGAAGGTGGTGTGGAAACCGATCATGGTGAGCCAGAAGTGCACCTTGCCCAGGCGCTCGTCGAGCATCCGGCCGAACATCTTCGGGAACCAGAAGTAGATGCCGGCGAAGACCGCGAACACGATGGTGCCGAAGAGCACGTAGTGGAAGTGGGCCACCACGAAGTACGAGTCCGACACGTGGAAGTCGAGCGGCGGGCTGGCCAGCAGCACACCGGTGAGACCACCGAAGAGGAAGGTGACCAGGAAGCCGACCGCCCAGAGCATGGGCGTCTCGAAGCTGATCTGGCCCCGCCACATGGTGCCGATCCAGTTGAAGAACTTCATACCGGTGGGCACCGCGATCAGGTAGCTCAGGAAGCTGAAGAACGGCAGCAGCACCTGGCCGGTGGCGAACATGTGGTGCGCCCACACGCTCATCGACAGCGCGGCGATCGCGACGGTCGCGGCGACCAGGCCCTTGTAGCCGAAGATCGGCTTGCGGGAGAACACCGGGATGATCTCGCTGATGATGCCGAAGAACGGCAGCGCGACGATGTACACCTCGGGGTGCCCGAAGAACCAGAACAGGTGCTGCCAGAGCATCGGTCCACCGGTCGCCGGGTCGTACACGTGGGCGCCGAGGATGCGGTCCGCGGCGAGCGCGAACAGCGCGGCGGCCAGCAGCGGGAAGACCAGGATCACCAGGAGGCTGGTGACCAGGATGTTCCAGGTGAAGATCGGCATCCGGAACATCGTCATGCCGGGCGCGCGCAGGGTGAGCACCGTGGTGATCATGTTCACCGCGCCGAGGATCGTGCCCAGACCGGAGATGGCCAGACCCATGATCCACATGTTCGCGCCGACGCCGGGCGAGTGCTCGACGCTGCTCAGCGGCGCGTACGCGAACCAGCCGAAGTCGGCGGCGCCGCCCGGGGTGATGAAACCGGCGGTCGCCATCGTGCCGCCGAACAGGTACAGCCAGTAGGCGAAGCTGTTCAGGCGGGGGAAGGAGACGTCGGGCGCGCCGATCTGGATCGGCACGATGTAGTTCGCGAAGGCGAACACGATCGGCGTCGCGAAGAACAGCAGCATGATCGTGCCGTGCATCGTGAAGAGCTGGTTGTACTGCTCGGGCGACAGGAACTGCAGCCCGGGTCGGGCCAGCTCAGCCCGCATGACCAGGGCCATCAGGCCACCGATCAGGAAGAACACGAACGCGGTGACCATGTACATGATCCCGATCTGCTTCGCGTCCGTGGTTCGCAGCAGCCGCGCGATGGCCGACCCCTTGACCGGCTCCCGGACCGGCCAGGGCCGGGTCACGACCGGCTTGGGTGCGACGGTGGTCACGAGTGGCCTCCGGTTCTCGGTTGTCCCGCTCGGCACACGCTGGTTATCGGCGGGCCGTCATCCGCAAGGAGGATAGTCCCCGGCAGGTCGCAGCGCCGCGTGGGGTGGCGTGACACGATCTACAACGGGGCTACAGCGGGCCGACCAGTAGGCGGTAGTGCTCCCCGAAGATACGTCCGCCGCGTCCGCGCAGCAGCGGGTCGCGCAGCGCCGGCGGCACGTCCCTGGTCCGGTTGCGGTCCCGGGTCCGGTCGGCCACCCATCGGGTACGCGGGCGACGACGACTCTCGTACGCCACCAGCGCCGCCTCGACGCTGCCGGCCGCGCGCAGCGATTCGGCCAGCACCACGGCGTCCTCCAGCGCCATGGCCGCGCCCTGCGACAGGGTCGGCGCGGTGGCGTGTGCGGCGTCGCCGACCAGCAGGACCCTCCCCCGGTGCCAGCGACCCAGGTCGACCTCGTCGGTGATCCCGACGTCCACCCGGTCGAGCGTGTCGAGCACCTCGGGCACCGGCCCCCGGTAGTTCGCGAAGAGCTCCCGCAGGCGGGCCAGCGGATCGGCGGGCGGCACGGTGCCCGCCTCGTCGGCGTAGCAGTGCAGCCGGCCCTCCCCGATCGGCACGAGCAGCAGGCCGCAGCGCTGCCCGAGCAGGGCGGTCCAGTCGGTGACGGCCGGACCGTCGCGCAGGACGGCCCGGTAGACGACGTGCCCGGCCGGACGGGGCGGCCCGCCGAGCGCGGCCAGGGTCCGGACCGACGAACGAGGTCCGTCGGCGCCGATGACCAGGTCGTACTCGGTGCGGGTGCCGTCGGTGAAGGTGACGCCGACGGCGCCGGGCAGCAGTTCGAGGGTACGGACCTCGGCGCCGTGGCGGACGGCGCCGCCGGCGCCGCTGAGCAGGACCCGGTGCAGGTCGCTCCGGGGCAGCGCCCGGCACTCCCCGACGCCGTCCCAGAGCGCGTCCAGGTCGACCTGGCAGAGCGGGGCCCCGGCGGCGTCGAAGAAGAGCTGCCGGTGGATCACCTGCCCGAGAGGACGGACGGGATCGTGCAGGTCCAGCCGGTGCAGCGCGCGGGCGGCGTTGCCGGGCAGGTAGAGACCGACATCGGTCGACTCTCCCGCCGGCAGCTTGTCGGTCACGTCCGGCCGGAAGCCCGCCAGGCGCAGGGCCCGGGCCACGGCCAGGCCGGCGATGCCCGCGCCGACGATGAGGATGCGCAGGGGGGAGCTACGCATGGTGGTGTACGCCTCCGGAGGGGAACGGCACGCGTTGGAGGCAACACGCTACTCGGAGCGATGGGTGCACACCAGAGCCGATCGGCCCGGCACGAACCGCTCGCCGTCGGCCGCTGCCGCTGACCGGGACGCGGGCTGACAGCCGACCGGAGGGGGCGTGGCAATCCTCACAATTCGCCAGTTTGACGCACGCGGTTGCGCCGTAGTTTCAGACATGTAAATGTGTCGTTGAGCGTGGGAGCGCTCCCGCACCACCCCACCACCGCCGGCGCCCAGCTTGCGCCGAGTCAAGGAGCGTCATGAAACGTCACCTTCGAGCCCTGGCCGCCGCCGGGCTGCTGCTCACCAGCTCACTCGTCGCCGTGGCTCTCGGCGGCAGCGCCTCGGCCGACACGCTGATCTGCGAGCAGTACGGCTCCACCGTCATCCAGGGCCGTTACGTGGTGCAGAACAACCGCTGGGGCACGACCGCCCAGCAGTGCATCAACGCCACCAGCAACGGCTTCGAGATCACCACGCTGAACGGCAGCAGCCCCACCAACGGCGCGCCCACGGCGTACCCCTCGATCTTCTTCGGTTGTCACTACACCAACTGCTCCCCCGGCACGAACCTGCCGATCCAGGTGTCGCAGATCAGCAGCGCCACCAGCAGCATCAGCTACCGGTACGTGAGCGGCGCGACCTACAACGCGTCGTACGACATCTGGCTGGACCCGTCGCCCAAGCGGGACGGCGTCAACCAGATGGAGATCATGATCTGGCTCAACCGCCAGGGCCCGATCCAGCCCATCGGCTCGGTGGTCGGCACGACGAACCTGGCCGGCCGGACCTGGGAGGTCTGGCGGGGCAGCAACGGCTCCAACAACGTCATCTCGTACGTCGCGCAGTCCGCGATCTCCAGCCTGAACTTCAGCGTCCTGGACTTCATCAACGACACCCGCAACCGGGGCGCGATCACGAACTCCTGGTACCTGACCAGCATCCAGGCCGGCTTCGAGCCGTGGCAGGGCGGCGTCGGCCTCGCGGTGACCTCGTTCTCGGCCAACGTCAACGGTGGCGGCAACCCCACCAACCCGCCGCCGACGACCCCGCCCCCGGGCGGCAGCTCGGCCTGCGCGGTCAAGTACACGGCCAACTCGTGGAACAACGGCTTCACCGCCGACGTGCAGATCACCAACACCGGCTCCAGCGCGATCAACGGCTGGACGCTGAACTACAACCTGCCCGGTGGGCAGACGGTCACCAACGCCTGGAACGCCACGGTGAGCCAGAGCGGATCCGCGGTGACCGCCCGGAACGTGAGCCACAACGGGTCGATCGCCCCCGGCGGCACGGCCAGCTTCGGCTACCAGGGAACGCTGAGCGGGTCGTACTCGTCCCCGACCAGCTTCTCGCTCAACGGGACGGCCTGCTCGCGCAACTGAGTCGACGGCACGACGGCGGGGCGCGACCCAAGCGGTCGCGCCCCGTCCGTGTCGAGGGTGAAACAATCACGCTTAACTATGCATTAATATTATCTCAGTACCTTTCTGGAGATGTCGGCTTTAGCGTCATTTCGGCACGATATCCCCTCGTCCATCGTGGTCTTCCTGATCGCCATCCCGTTGTCTCTGGGCATCGCCGCCGCCTCCGGAGCACCGCTGATGGCCGGGCTGATCGCCGCCGTCGTGGGCGGGATGGTCGCCGGCGCGCTCAGCGGCGCGCCGCTCCAGGTCAGCGGACCGGCGGCTGGGCTCACCGTGATCGTCGCGGGCACCATCGCCGAGTTCGGCTTCGCGGGCACCGCCGCGATCGTGACCGTCGCGGGGCTGCTGCAGATCGTGCTGGGCGTCACCCGTCTCGGACGGGCCGCGCTCGCGCTGTCGCCGACCGTCGTACACGGGATGCTGGCCGGCATCGGCCTGGTCATCGCACTGAGCCAGGTGCACGTCGCGCTCGGCGGCGAGCCCCAGAGTTCCGCCTGGGCGAACCTGCGTGACCTACCCGGCCAGGTCGCCGACTACCACAGCCTGTCCGTGCTGCTCGGCGCGCTGACCATCACGCTGCTGCTGGTCTGGTCACGCCTGGTCAAGACCACCATGCTGCCGGCGACCCTGGTGGCGGTGGTGGTCGCCACCGTGGTCGCGACGGCCCTCGACGCCGACGTGGACCGGGTGGATCTGCCCGCCGATCCCTTGAGCGCGCTCGCCTTTCCCCGCTGGCCCGATTCGCCGCCCTGGGAAGTCCTCCCGGCAGTCGTCACCATCGCCCTGGTGGCGAGCGTGGAATCTCTCCTCTCGGCGGTGGCCGTCGACCGCATGCACCACGGCCCGCGCGCGAACCTCGATCGGGAACTCATCGCCCAGGGTGCCGCGAACACCGTTTCCGGGACGCTCGGCGGCCTGCCGGTCACCGGCGTCATCGTGCGCAGTTCGGCGAACGTCGCGGCGGGCGCACGCACCCGGGCCTCGGCCGTCCTGCACGGAGTCTGGATCGCCGGGTTCGTGATGGCCGGCGCGGTACTGCTGGAGATGATCCCGATGGCCGCGCTCGCCGCCGTCCTCGTGGTGGTCGGTCTGCGGTTGGTGAGCCTCGCCCAGATCCGCACGTACGCCCGGCACCGGGAGCTGCCCATCTACGTGGTCACCGCGGTCGGCGTGGCCGCGACGGACCTGCTGATCGGGGTCGGGCTGGGCATGGCGACGGCGGCGCTGTTCATGTTGTGGCGGCTGGCCCGCTGCGACATCCACGTCAGCGAGCCGAACCCCGGCGCCTGGCTCGTGTCGATCACCGGAACACTCGCCTTCGTCGCCTGCGGACGGCTCACCCGCCGACTCGCCGCCCTGCCACCGGGGCAGCACGTCGCACTCGAGCTGCACCTGGACTATCTGGACCACGGCGCCTACGAGACGATCCGCGACTGGCAGGCGTCCTACACGCGGTCAGGTGGCAGCGTCCGGGTCAGCGAGGTGCACGGCTCTTGGCTCCATCGTGCGGGCACCGACGGGCTCGGCACCGGCAAACGAACCACCGTCTGCGTGACCCCTCGGGACTCCGTGAAGTCGGGGCATCCGCACGCCTGGGACACCCCGACTCCACGCAGGGTCAGACGCGGGTGAGGCGTACGGCGTCGGCGATGACCAGACCCGTCGCGTTGCTCCAGCGGCTCACCGCCACCCGGTTGGCGTCCCCGGCGGGCAGGGTGAACGTGCCGAGTACGCGCCACTGCCCGCCGGTCGCCCGCTGGTCGACGTACACCGTGGTGTTGCCGGTGGTGGTGGCCACGATGTACGGGGTGGCGCTGTTGTAGCCGCTGTTCGTCGGCCACCACGCGTCCACCCGGTAGCTGCCGGTCGCCGGGACGTTGAACCGGTACCAGGCCGGGTCGCTGGCCGCGACGGGATCGGCGTAGCGGTAGTCGGCGCCGTACCGCTGGGTGGAGAACGTCGACACGCCCCAGTTGGCGCTGGCGGTGAAGCGACCGGAGGTCGTGTTGTCGACGATTGACGACCAGGCCGTACCGCCGCCGGCCATCTTCGCGGCGACGTCGGCGCGCATAACGTTCAGGTCGATGAAGGACGGGTCGATCTTGCCGGTGGTGCTGGTCTCCCGGTGTCCGCGCGCGTAGCTGCTGTCCCGACCGAGCCGGGTGAGCACGGCGGCCGTGGCGGCTATCGAGGCGTTGTACTGCGCGGTCGTCATCCGCTGGTCGACGCCGTTGTAGTCGATCTCCCACCCGATCATCAGGGTGTTGCCGTCGCCGGCGGGGATGGGCCCGCTGCCGCCGCTGACCCCGGCGTGGTTGCAGCGGCCGGCGGAGATGACGTGGAAGACGCCGTTGTAGTCGACGAGGGCCTGGCAGAGCGGGCCGGCCAGGTCGGAGCGGCCGTTGATGCAGATGCCCAGCGCCGGGTGGGGGTTGCTGGCGCTGGAGGTCGAGGCCGTGTGGTGCCAGAGCACCCCGATCGGGTCGAAGGAGCCGGGCCGCATCCGGTTGAGCCAGTCGCCCTCGACGACGACCTGGACCCCGGCGGCGCGCAGCACGTCCACGAGCCATCCAATGGTGGCCATCAGGATTCTCCGAGCAGGTCGGCGAGGCACTCGGGGGCTTTCGGCGCGGCACTCGCCGGAGCGGGCCGGACCACGACGGTCAGGGCGGCGGCCACCAGGGCGGGGATGCCGAGCACCCCCCGGCGACGCAGACGAATGGACGGTGGTCGGGCCATGGCGATCCTCCAGCGAAGGCGGGTGTGAGACGGATCGACGGACGTGATGACGGCACGCTATACCGTCACGAGCGTCTATGTCGATACCCTTCACATGCCGGCCGCGACCTGAAGGAATTCGCCGCCTCAGGCGTCGCCGAGCGCGTCGATGTCGCGCATCTCCTCCGCCGTCAGCGAGAAGTGGAAGACGTCGAAGTTGGCGGTGATCCGCTCCGGCGTCACCGACTTCGGGATCACCACGATCTCGTGGTCGATGTGCCAGCGCAGCACCACCTGCGCCGGGGAGACACCGTGCGCCGCGGCGATCCTGGTCAGCACCGGATCGCTGAGATCGCTGGTCTTGAACGGGCTGTACCCCTCCAGCACCACGCCCCGGTCCCGGTGCTCGGCGTGCCGCTGCCGGTCGTACAGCGCGGGACTCCACCGGATCTGGTTGACCGCCGGGTTCTCCTCGGTCGACTGGATGAGCTCGTCGATCTCGCCAGTGCTGTAGTTGCTGACCCCGACGGCCCGGGTCAGGTTCTCGTCCCGCGCGGCCAGCAGCTCACGCCACAGCGGGATGCTGTCCGCCGACGACGACGGCGGCCAGTGGATCAACCAGAGGTCCACCTGGTCGACGCCGAGCGCCTCCAGGCTGGCCTCCAGGGTCTCGCGCTCCCGGCCCATCCGGTCCGGCGGCAGCTTCGTGGTGAGGAAGATGTCCTCCCGACGCAGCCCACTCTCCCGAACCGCTCGGCCCACCTCCCGCTCGTTGCCGTACACGGTGGCGGTGTCGAGGTGGCGGTAACCGGTGTCGAGCGCGGCCAGCACCGCGTCGTAGCCCGCCTGGCCGGTCGCCTGCCAGGTGCCGAAGCCGAGCAGGGGCATCCGCACGTCGCCCGGGAGCAGTGCGGTGGGCTGGTCGCTGAGGTCCATGAGGTCCGTTCTACCCCGCCGCGCGCCCGGCCGCCGAGCGAACCGGACACTCCGGAGGCCAGCACGAGGGCCCGTTCTGCCGGAGAATGCGGGTGTGACGGACCGGCTGGACGAGTACCGACGCCGGCGCGACGCGGCCCGCACACCGGAGCCCGTGCCAACGGCCACGCCCCGACCGGCCGGCGGCGACGGCGACACCGCACGCTTCGTCATCCAGCAGCACCACGCCCGCAGCCTGCACTGGGACCTGCGGTTGGAGCACGACGGGGTGCTCGCGTCCTGGGCGGTGCCGCGCGGCCTGCCCCGCGACCCGGGTCGCAACCACCTCGCCGTCCACACCGAAGATCATCCGATGGAGTACCTCGACTTCGCCGGCGAGATCCCGGCCGGCGAGTACGGGGGCGGCCGGATGGTCATCCACGACCGGGGCACGTACCGCTGCGAGAAGTGGCGCGACGACGAGGTCATCGTGACGCTCTCCGGCGAGCGCACCGAGGGCCGGTACGCGCTGTTCGCCACCGGCGGCCGGGACTGGATGATCCGCCGCACCGATCCCGCGCCGCCGGGGTGGACGCCGATGCCGGAGCTGGTCCGGCCGATGCACGCCACGCCCGCCGCCGGGCTGCCGCGCGACGCCGGCGAATGGGGGTACGAGCTGCGCTGGGACGGGGTCCGCGCGATGGCGTACGTCTCCGGCGGACGGTTGCGGCTGCTCTCCGAGACCGACGAGGAGATCACCGGCGGGTATCCGTGGCTGCGCGCCATGGCCGAGGCCCTGGCACCGACCGAGGCGGTGCTCGACGGCGTGCTCGTCCGCATCGACGGATCGGGACGGGTGCGTCCGGCACGCCCGGCCAGCGGAGGCCGAGTGCCGGCGGGCGCGCAGTTCCTGCTCGTCGACCTGCTGTGGTTGGAGGGCGTGAGCAGCATCGACGTCCCGTACGCGCAACGCCGGGAACTGCTCGATGGGCTGGCATTGGCCGGTACGCACTGGCAGACTCCGCCGTGGTTCTCCGGTGCCGGCGACGAGGCCCTACGCACCGGGCGTGAGCAGGGGCTGCCCGGTGTGGTGGCCAAGCGGCTCGACTCGGTCTACGAGCCGGGCGCGCGCAGTCGGCGCTGGTGGAGCATCGACGCGGCCTGACGGCGAGGAGCGACGTGTACCTGACCCACCTGGACTGCCCGCGCTGCGGCCTGGAGTACGCCGCCGACGAGCTGCAGAACCTCTGCGACTGCGGTTCGCCGCTGCTGGCCCGGTACGACCTGCCGGCGGTCGCCAAGGCGGTCACCCCGGAGCGTTTCCCGCTGCGCCCGGCCGACCTGTGGCGCTACCGGGAGCTGCTGCCCGTCGCCGATCCCCGGCACGTCACCACGCTCGGTGAGGGCTGGACGCCGCTGCTGCGCGCTCCGGCGTACGGGGCCGAGATCGGCATCGCGGACCTGATGGTCAAGGACGAGGGGCTGATCCCGACCGGTTCGTTCAAGGCGCGTGGCGCGGCGGTCGGCGTGAGCCGGGCCCGCGAGCTGGGTGTCAAGCGGATCGCGATGCCCACCAACGGCAACGCCGGGTCGGCCTGGGCGACCTATGCGGCGCGCGCCGGAATGGGCGCCACGATCGTCATGCCGTTGGCCGCACCGACCATCTGCCGGCGCGAGTGCGTGGCCGCCGGCGCCGACCTGCGCCTGGTGGACGGGCTGATCAGCGACGCCGGCCGGCGGGTGGCCGAGCTGATCGCCGAGTCGGACGGGGCGATCTTCGACGCCGGCACGCTGCGCGAGCCCTACCGGCTCGAGGGCAAGAAGACCATGGGGTACGAGATCGTCGAGCAGCTCGGCTGGCAGGCGCCCGACGTGATCATCTATCCGACGGGTGGCGGGGTCGGCCTGATCGGCATCCACAAGGCGCTGCACGAGATGCGCGAGCTGGGCTGGGTCGGTGACAAGCTGCCCCGGCTGGTGGCGGTGCAGTCGACCGGCTGCGCGCCCATCGTGCGGGCCTTCGCCGCCGGTGAGTCCCGGGCCCGCCCGTGGGACGACGCGCACACGGTGGCGTTCGGCATCACCGTGCCGACGCCGCTGGGTGACGAGCTGATCCTGGCGGCCCTGCGGGCGTCCGCCGGCACCGCCGTCGCCGTTGACGACGCCGAGATCCTGACCGACCTGCGGGACTTCGCGGCCCGGGAGGGACTGCTGCTCTGCCCGGAGGGCGCGGCCTGCCTGACGGCGGCACGCCAGCTACGCGCCGGCGGGTGGATCCGGGCCGGCGAACGGGTGGTGGTGCTCAACACCGGCGCGGGGCTGAAGTATCCGGAGACGGTCGACGTCTCCGGCGTACCCGTGCTGGCCTGAGCCGGCACGGTCAGAAGCTGTTCGGCTCGGTCAGCCGCCAGGCCGCGTTGATCAGCCCGATGTGGGACAGCGCCTGCGGCATGTTGCCGAGTTGCGCCCCGTTGGTCAGGTCGATCTGCTCGCTGAAGAGGCCCACGTCGTTGGCGCGACCCACCACGCGCTCGAACAGCTCCTCGGCCCGCTTCGGCTCACCCGCCATCACCAGACACTCCACCAGCCAGAACGAGCACAGCAGGAACCCGGCAGGGTCGCTCGTCCAACGCCGGACGAGGCCGTCCTCCGTGCCCAACTCACGCTCCACCATGGCGATGGTCGAGCGCATCCGGGGGTCGGTCGCCGGAAGGAAATGCGCCACCGGCAGAGCGAGCACCGACGCGTCCAACTCGGCCGAGCCGAACGAGCTGGTGAACGCGCCGATCCGGTCGTTCCAGCCTTCGCGCAGCACCGTCTCGCGGATCTCGTCGCGGATGCCGGTCCAGCGGCGCGGATCGGCCCGCTCACCGAGCCGGTCGGCGAGCCCCACCGCCCGATCCATGGCCAACCAGCAGGAGACCTTCGAGGAGAGGTAGTGCCGTTCCTCGTCCCGGGTCTCCCAGATGCCCCGGTCCGGCAGGTGCCAGGTCGCGGCCACCTGCTCGGTCAGGCCGAGGACCATCTCCCGCAACTCCCGGTCGAATGTCCCGCCGAGGTAGTCGCGCAGCCGCCACACCGCCGACAGCACCTCACCCGGCACATCGAGCTGCCGCTGCTTCCAGGCGTCGTTGCCGACGCGCACCGGGCGACTGTCGTGATATCCGCGCAGGTGAGTGCAGTGGTGCTCGGAGAGGTCACGCTCGCCCTCCAACCCGAAGAGCACCGGCACCGGCTCGTCGCCGAACTGACCGATCGACCGGGCCGCCCAGGCGAACAACCTCGACGTCTCCTCCGGACAGGCGGCCACCCAGAGCGCCCGCATCGTCAGCGAGAAGTCCCGCAACCAGGAGTACCGGTAGTCGTAGTTGCGGTCGCCGCCGATCTGCTCCGGCAGGGAACTGGTCAACGCCGCCGCCACCGCGCCACTGCGGGCGTATGTCAGACCGGTCAGCACCGTCGCGCTGTGCCGGACCAACTCCGGGTACCGACCCGAGTACGTGTGCGTATCCCGGAACGCCTCCCAGGCCCGGGTCGTGTCGGCGAGGGCGGCCAGCGGGTCCACCTGGACCGGTGGTGTGCCGTACGCCTGGCCGAACGCCACGTCGATCCCCACCACCTGACCGGAGGAGACCTCGAACTCGTGGGTCACCCGGTCCCGGCTCGCCCGCAGCGGCATGCCCCCGGCCCGCAGCACCAGCACCACCGGGCCGGCATCGGCCACCACCGCGCCGCCGGGCTGCTCGTGCAGGTACGGCGTGAGCAGGCCGTACTCCGGCCGGGGGGCGAAGTCAAGCGCCATCCGTACCCGCCCGGACAGGCCCTCGACCACGCGGACGAGCACGGCGGGCGAGTTCATGCCCAACTCGTGCGCGCGGGCGCCGGGCTCGGCGGCGAGCGCGTCCGTCACCGACACGCTGCCGTGCGGCGTGTGGTGCACCGTCCGGAGGATGAGCGTTTCCGGACGGTAGGCGCGCTCGACCCGGTGACCAGGGCCGCCGGCGCCGACCGGCGCCAACCGGAAGTGCCCACCGTCCGGGTCGAGCAGCCGGCCGAAGACGGAGGCGCCGTCGAACCGGTGCGGGCACCACCAGTCGATCGAGCCGTCGACCCCGACCAGAGCTCCGGAACGGGAGTCCGAGAGGAACCCGTAGTCGGAGATCGGCGGCTGCGTCACCAGGCGCGCGTACCCGGATCGGCCCGATTCAGGCCGCCGCCGTCATGCGGTCGGCGGCTCGTCCTCGCCGGCCTCCTCGGCCCTGTCGGCCTCCTCCTTGGTGTGGTGCACCGCCTGGTCGGCGTGCTCCGGAGGCCCGTAGACGGTGTAGAGAACCAGCGGGTTCGGGCCGGTGTTGACGAAGTTGTGCTTCGTGCCGGACGGCACGACGACCAGGTCCCCCGCGACGACCTCCCGCTTCTCACCGGCGACCCGGGCCTCGCCCGTCCCGCTGACGAACGTCAGGATCTGGTCGATGCCCTCGTGTACCTCCTCGCCGATCTCCCCGCCCGGCGGAATCGTCATGATCACCAACTGGGTGTGCTCACCGGTCCACAGCACCCGCCGGAAGTCCGGGCTCTTCTCGGCGACGGTCGCGATCGTGAAATGCTCCATGGCCCGCTCATACCCCGTTCGGTCCCGCGTCACGCCGGGACTGGCAGATGGTGGAATTCCCCACGGTCGGCAGGTTTGGATCCGCGCCGACCGGGGATCGACAACGCTGACCGGCGAACGGCCGGTCGAGCCAGGTCCCCGCTGGCGTACCGCCGAACGGCTGCGGTGGTGGGAGACGGCCAGAGCGCGGCGACGTTACGACCACGGTCGGAGCGGCGCCGCGCGCTCGTTCTCCCGTACGTCTCAGGCGTCGCGATGCAGCCAGGCGAGCAGGTCGGGCGGGGCGAGCGCCCGCGCCCGCCTCTCGTAGCGGGCCAGCGCGGCCGTGTCGAGCAGGCCACGCCCCTGCCCCGAGCCGCCCCGACGGAAGAACGCCTGACGGTCCCGCAACACGCCGAGCGTGTCCGGGGCGAGCTGGTCGGCGCGCTCCCGCATCCGGTCGAACGTGGCCGCCTCGACCAACGCGGGCCACCGCCCGGCGGGCACCTCGACACCCCAGCGGTCGGCCAGCATCCGCATCTGTGCGCCCAGGTCGGCGCGGAGGTCGTCGTAGTGCACCAGCGTGATGTTCGGCTCGTGCCGGCGGGCCCAGGCGTCGCGCAGGTGCCAGAACACCCCGGGCAGCGAGTCCAGCTCGACACGTGGGTCGACCTCGTGGTCGACCCAGCTCGGCAGCCACTGCCCGAGCGACGGACGGGCACGCGCCGCTCCCGTCGGAGCGGGTTGGCCGGTCAGCTCCGCGACACGGGCCCGGTCCAGGTTTCCCGCCTGGTGGTAGAGGGAGACGGCCATGTCCAGTGGATGCCGCGCCACCACCACGTAGTGCGCACGGGGATCGAGCGGTACCCCGTCCAGCGGGCTGTGTGTCTTGATGAACCTCCGGTGCGGCTGCGCGGCCAACCGCTCGTACACCACGTCCCGTGGCTCGCCCAACCAGTCCAGCCAGGGCGACAACTCGGACAGCGGCGCCGGCAGCTCGGGAGTGCCCAGCACCAGGAGCGCGCAGATCATCTGCATCCACGTGGTGCCGCTCTTGGAGCGGGTGCTGATCACGATGTCGCCGTCGCGGAAACTGAAGCCGACCCAGCGGGCGCTGTCCTCGTCGCTGGAGCGGTAACGGTACGGCGACGCGGACATCGGGCGAGCGTAGTCGCCGAACCGACAGCCAGACAGCGGATTTTCGGTACCAGAAAGTGTGGAGGCATGCGAATGCCTGACTAGATTGAAGTATGGTGCCCGCCCACGGGGGCCGGGCAGTGGCGCCGGTCTACCGCCCCATTCTCGCCAGCCGCCGACGCGGCGAGCTGGAAGCCCTGACCCACCTCGATCCCGCGACTGCCGCGCTCGTCGCGCCGATCCTGGAGGTCAGCGCCGTCGACCGCGCCACGAGGGACGGTCTGCGCCGGCTCCCGGTCGGCCTGCTGCCGGCCATCGACGTGACCGCCCAGCCCGACTCGATCGACACCGAGCTGGTCCGGTGGGGCGTACCGCTGATGCCCGTCATCGGGCTCGCGGAGAGTGAGCGGCGGCTCGTCGCGCACGGCGCGGCGGCCGGGGCGTACGCCCGGCGGGCGCTGGTCCGGGTACGGGCCGCGCACGACCGGGCGGGCCCGGACGCGGACACGACCGCCGTCGAACGGATCTGGCGGTACACCGGCCTCGCGCCGGAGGAGTGCGACCTGCTGGTGGACGCGGGTGACGTCTGCTGCCCGGCGGACGTGCGGGTGGCGGAGCCCCGGGTACGGCGGCTGCTGGACTGGGCCCGTCGCCACGCGTGGCGCTCGGCGACGGTGGCGGCGGGCGGCATGCCGCCGACGCTGTCCCGGCTGCCCACCGACGAGCCGGTACGGCTGGAACGCTGGGACTGGCAGCTCTGGCAGCGGCTGGCCGACGTCGGAGTCGACTACGGCGACTACGGCGTCGGTTCGGCGCTGCCCGACTCGGGAGACCCCGGCGACCGGCTACCCAGCGTGCGGTACACCGCCGACGACGGCTGGTGGGTCTACCGCTGGTCGCGCCGGGGCGGCCGGGGCGACGACCGCTTCGCCGACCTGTGCCGGACGCTGGTGGCGGCACCGCACTGGTCGAGCGTGGGCGCGGCGTTCTCCTGGGGTGACCACGAGCTGCTGCGCCGCGCACGCCGAGGGGCCGGAGCGGGGTCCGCCGCCAACTGGACGGCGTGGAGCACGTCGCACCATCTGGCGCACGTGCTCGCCGCGCTGCTGCGACCCGAGGACCCCGGCCAGTCGGGCTGGGACTCCCGGCCGGGGCCGCCGCAGCGGGGGCGTTCGCCCCGGTGAGAGCCCCTACTGCTTCTCGGTGAAGCCGAACTGGATGATGCCCTCGTCGTCGACGGTGGCGTCCACCGAGGCATCGCCGAGCAGTTCGGCGGCGTCCGGGTCGAGGAAGATCCGTGCGCCCTGGTTGTCGACGACCTGGTCACCCTGCTCCGGCTCGGGCACCAGCTCAACGGTGAGCGATCCGGCGTCGGTGTCGGCGGCGATCCGCACGCCGCCGTCCTGGGCGACGTCCTGCTGGTTGGCGAGGTCACGGATGACGAGCACGGCGTTGTCGGTCATGGTGAGCATGTGTGGAACTCCTCGTGGTTTCTCGGCTCGCGGTCGGTTGTCACGCAGAGGCGGACGATCGACCCGCGTACGAGCACGCGTGGGAGGCGACGGGAGAGACGGACGGTCATCGCCGTCGCGTCGAATCGGGGCGGCTGACAGGCCCCTTCCCAGCCCACGGTGCCCGCTACCGAGCGATACGTCAAATAGAGCCGGATCAGTCCGACCTTCGCTTCCGCGCTGGTCACGGCGCTGATTTGCCCGCCAGCGAGCGGAACTATCCTTACGCTGAGTAAATGATGGATGACGCCAGACGTGCCGCCGCGGAATTTCTGGGCACCCTGCTGCTGGTCTTCTTCGGCGTGGGCGCCGCCGTCGCCGCGCGGGTTCAGGGTGGCGTGGTGGTCGTCGCGCTGGCCTTCGGATTCGTCATGCTGGCCCTCGTCTACACGATCGGCCCGCTCTCCGGGAGTCACGTCAACCCGGCGGTGACGCTCGGCGTCCTGCTCTCCGGAAAGATCTCGGTGATCGGCGCTGTCGCCTACTGGATCGCGCAGTTCGCCGGGGCGACCGTGGCCGGTTTCCTGCTCTGGGCACTGACCCGCTGGGGTGACGTCGCGGACCAGACCGGGGCGCTGGGCTCGAACGGGTACGGCGCGCACATCAACCGCGGCGGCGCGGCCGTGCTGGAGATCGTGCTGACGTTCCTCTTCGTCCTGGTCGTGCTCGTCGTGACCAGTCGCAGCGAGAACCCCGGCATCGCGGGCGTGGCCATCGGCCTGGCCCTGGCCGCCACCCAGCTCGTCGGCGTGACGCTGACCGGCGCGGCGGTCAACCCGGCCCGCGCCTTCGGTCCGGCCGTCTTCGAGGGCGGGGCGGCGCTCCGCCAACTCTGGGTGTTCATCGTCTTTCCGCTGCTCGGCGGGGCGCTCGCGGCGTTGGTGGCACCGCTGGTGATGGGCGGGCAACGCCACTACTGGGGCGGGCACGAACGAAAGCTCGGCCGACCGGGACACCGCGAAGGGCAATAAGCTTCGTCCGGGGCTCTTTTCTGGCGATAATCTTCATGGCAGCATCGGCGCATGCACCGTCGTCTCTTTCCGCGCGCCGTCGCGCTGCTCGCGCTGGTCGCCACCGTGGCCACCGTCGGCGCGTCCGGCGCCACCGCCGAGTCGCCCACCCCCGCGACGACCCGACTGCGCGCCACCATCGACGCGATCCTCGCCGACAGCCGGCTGGCCGGCGCACAGACGTCGGTGGTCGTCGTCGACACCAGCACCGGGAAGACCCTCTACGACCGCAACGGCGACCGGCGGCTGGTCCCGGCCTCCAACACCAAGCTGCTGACCTCGACCGCCGCCCTGGGGTTGCTCGGTCCCGGCCACCACTTCCGTACCGACGTGCAGACCACCGGCCCGCGCCGCGCCGGGCTGCTCTCCGGCAACCTCTATCTGCGCGGCGGCGGCGATCCGACCATGCTCGCGGCCGACTACGACGCGCTCGCCGCCCAGGTCGCCGCCTCCGGTGTCCGGATCGTCACCGGAAACCTGGTCGCCGACGACACCCGCTACGACCGCACCCGGTTGGGCCCGGACTGGACGTGGGACGACGAGCCCTACTACTACGCCGCCCAGGTCTCCGCGCTGACCGTGGCACCCGACACCGACTACGACGCGGGCACCGTGATCGTGCACGCCGCGCCGGCCAACCGGGCCGGCGCGCGGCCGGTGGTCACCACCACGCCGCCCACCAGCTACGTACGCATCAACAACCGGGCCGAGACGGTCAGCGAGGGCGAGACCTCGATCTCCATCGAGCGCGAGCACGGCGGCAACACGATCGTGGTGACCGGGCAGATCGCCGTCGGCGACGAGCCCGCCAGCGACTGGGTGACCGTCTGGGAGCCCACCGGGCTCGCGGCCGAGGTCTTCCGGGCGGCGCTGCGCCGGCACGGCGTACGGGTGCTCGGCCGGACGGTACTCGGTGAGCCCACTCCGGAGACCGCTCAACCGGTCGCCGGACACGACTCGATGAGCCTGGGCGAGCTGATGACGCCGTTCCTCAAGCTCTCCAACAACGGGCACGCCGAGGTCCTGACCAAGGAGATCGGCCGCGTGCTCTCCGGCACCGGCACCTGGTCCGCCGGTCTGACGGCCATCAGCGAGTACGTCGCCGACACGGGAATGGACACCGGAACCCTGCGTCAACGCGACGGTTCGGGCCTGTCCCGCCGCAACCTGGTGCCGGCTGCGGAGTTCGTCGACCTGCTGAGCGCCGTACGGGCCCAGCCCTGGTTCACCACCTGGTACGCGGCGCTGCCCATCGCGGGGCAGCCGGAGCGGTTCGTCGGCGGCACGCTCCGCAGCCGCATGGCCGGTACGCCGGCGGCGGGGAACGTCCACGCCAAGACCGGCAGTCTGACCGGCGTGTCGGGGCTGTCCGGCTACGTCACCAGCGCGGACGGCCACCTGCTCGCGTTCTCCATCCTGCTCAACAACTACCTGACGGCGTCCGTCAAGGCGCTGGAGGACCAGATCGCCGTGACGCTGGCCGGTCACCGCGAGGATGGTGCGAGCGCGGCCCGGGTCGCCGCGCCCGAGGTGCCGGACACTCCGCGTACGCCGGAGGGCGTGGAGTGCTCCTGGGTCAAGCCGATCACCTGCTGAGCCCGGACGCGGGTCAGGCGGGGCGCTTCGGTGTGGGGGGCACCGCCCCGGGGTCGCCGCGCTCGATGAGCGCGGCGATCTCGGCGGCGTGCAGGCCGCGGAGCGTCAACACCCGGGTACCCCATCGGTGCAGCCGGCACGGGTGAGGGCTGGCGTCGTTGCGACAGACGACCCCACCGGACCAGCGCCGAGGCGCGTGTACGACCACCGCGCGCACCGCGAACTGGGCATCCTCAACCGTCACGTACGGCGGCAAGGGGATGTCGCTGAGCACCTCCGGCTCGTCGACGCCGGGGCGAGCGGCAGGACGGACGCGGTGGGCGGTACTGCTGCTCATCTGCGCAGCCTCCACAGTGGAAGGTGAACGGGGACAGCAGAAAGTTACGTCGCCACCGACGGAGGGCGACGGACAAACTGTCCCGCTCAGCGGAGCGCGACAGCCTGGAGGCCGACGTTGCCGCAGTGCTCGGTGTAGACCTTCTCGACCGTCCAGCTCACCACCAGCTGGGCGTCCTTCGGCGCCGCGAACCGGATGACGAACTGGGCGCTCTGGCTGGTGTACGGGTCCTCCAGACGCAGGGTGCTGACCGGCCCGCCGGTGGACAACCGCACGTCGAGCCGACCGCGTGCCATCCAGATCCCGGCGTACACCTGGACGGTGCGCGGCGCGCCGCTGCCGGCGACCGCCAGGCTGAAACCGTTGCCCACGCCGCAGGTGTAGACGCCGTCGGAGCTCCCCCGGTCCCAGCGGTCGGGCGCGCCGTCGGACCAGCGGACGATCTCCTGGTTGCCGTCCCAACCGATCCGGCGGCCCTTTCCACCCCCGTCGACGATCTCCCCGGAGCCGGAGCGCTTGCGGACCGTCGAGTTGCCGCCGCGCAGCCCCCAGTGCATCCAGTCCCGGGTGCCCACGGCGGTCAGGTCGACCTCGGCGGGCACCTCGGCGCGGGTCACCGACAGCAGCGGCGCGGCCGGCTTCGCCGACTCCGAGGCGGGTGGGCTGGTCGACGGGGTCGGTTCGGGTGAGGGTGGCCGCTGCCGCGGTCGCAGACCCGGCAGCGCCGGGCCGGCCTCACCGGTACGTCCGTCCGCGCCCGGCAGGCCCGTCGGACGGGCGGCGCCGGCGGGCACGCCGCCCGGGCCGCCACCCGTCCCGTCGCCCGAATCGGGGCCGGACCTCGTGCCGAGGTACGCCACGAGCACCACGAGGCAGACGACCGCGCCGACCCCTTCCAGTGCCCAACGCCGCCGCTTACGGGCGCGGGCGAGCCGGCGCAGCGCTCGGTGGCTCAGGCCTGCCGCGGCGGATCGCGGCCGGTGCGACGCCGGTCGAGCGGCCGGCTCGTCCCCGGCCCGCGAACCATCCCGCGTACGGTCCTCGTCCGCCACCGACTCCTCCACGTTGCCGCCCGACCGCCACCGCACGTGACGGATCGACCGTCCACTGTGGGTCGTTCACGATTGCACCGGCGTGGTCGACACGCTAAATCGGGACAGCATGACGTGTCCAGTCCGGATCGGGACGGTATGGGACAGCCGGCTCATCAACCGGTGGTCGCCCGGCCTCAGCCGATGCGGAAGCCGAGCGCCTGCGCGATGACGAGCGCCTGCTCGGCGTCCACGAGGGCGCCGGCCCTCTCGACCGACGTCGGGTCGAGCGCGGTGAGATCACTGCGCCGCAGGTCGGCGCCACCGAGGCGGCAGCGCTGAAGTTGCGCCCCGGAGAGGTCGACGCCGGTCACGGTGGCCCCGGTGAGGTTGGCGCCGGTCAGGTCGGCCTCGCGCATCCGCACGTCGCTGAGCCGGACGGCGCGCAGGTCCGCTCCGGGCAGCGCGACGAACGACCAGTCGCCGCCGTCGACGCGCAACGGGCGCAGCTCGCACTCGACGAAGGTGCTGCCCACCAGCTTGCAGCCGGTGAACTCGGCCTCGAAGAAGTTGCAGCGCTTGAAGACACAGCGGGTGAACGCCGAGTCGAGGTGCCGGGACGCGTTGAACCGCACGTTGCCGAACGTGCAGCCGGTGAAGACCGCACCGCGGGTGACCGCCTCGGTCAGGTCCACGTCGAAGAACTCGCAGGCCACGAACTGGCGGTCGGCCAACTCCTCGCCGTACCAGTCCTCGTGGCGGAAGGTCACGTCCTCGGTCAACGTCGGCATCCGGCCAGGCTAGTGCCGCCGACCGACGCCACCGGGGAGCCGCCCCTTCCGGTAGCGGCGTACCGGCGAGTAGTTTCGGCGACGTGAGTGTGGCGCGGAGCAAGGACCCGGACGAGATCGGCTTCGACCCGGCGCGGCTGGCCCGGATCGACAGACACTTCGGGAGGTACGTCGACGACGGCCGGCTTGCCGGCTGGCAGGTGGTGGTCACCCGCCGCGGCGAGGTGGCGCACTCCTCGACGTACGGCCTGCGGGACCGGGAGTCGGGCGCGCCGGTCGAGTCGGACACGCTCTGGCGCATCTACTCGATGACCAAGCCGGTCACCTCCGTCGCGGCGATGATGCTGTGGGAGGAGGGTCGGTTCGAGCTGACCGACGAGATCAGCCGCTGGCTGCCCGAGTTCGCCGACCTGCGGGTCTACTCGAAGGGTTCGACGCTCAAGCCGTACACGGTGCCGGCGACCGAGCCGATCCGGGTCTGGCACCTGCTCACCCACACGGCCGGCCTGACGTACGGCTTCATGCAGACCTCGGTGGTCGACGGGCTCTACCGGGCCGCCGGCTACGACCTGTACCCGCCCGCGGACGTCGACCTGGCCGCCGCCTGCGCGGCCTTCGGCGAGTTCCCCCTGCTCTTCGAGCCCGGTACGGCCTGGGGTTACTCGGTCGCGACGGACGTGCTCGGTCGGCTGGTCGAGGTGGTCTCCGGGCAGAGCCTCGACGCCTTCTTCGCCGACCGGATCTTCGGCCCGCTGGGCATGACGGACACCCGCTGGTGGGTCGAGGGCGACGAGGCCGAACGGCTGGCCGCGCTCTACGCACCGGATCCGCGCAGCGGGCAGGCGTTCCGCTACGACCGGCTCGGCGCTCTCGCGCACCACAAGCCCGGCCTGCTCTCCGGTGGTGGCGGCCTGATCTCCAGCGCCGCCGACTACCACCGTTTCACCCAGATGCTGCTGCGCGGCGGCGAGTTGGAGGGCGTACGTCTGCTGGGGCCACGAACGGTGCGTTTCATGACCCGCAACCACCTCCCGGGCGGGCAGGACCTGGGCACCCTGTCCACCGGCGGCTTCGCCGAGAGCACCCTGGACGGGATCGGCTTCGGCCTCGGCTTCGCGGTCGTGGAGGACCCGATTCCGAGCCGGGTGCCGAGCAGCGTCGGCGAGTACTACTGGGGCGGGGTCGCCAGCACCGCCTTCTGGGTGGACCCGACCGAGGAGATCACCACGCTGCTGTTCACCCAGCTCCTGCCGTCGAGCACCTACCCCCTCCGCTCCCAGCTGCGCCAGCTCGTCTACGCCGCCCTGGCCGACTGATCGGGATCGCCGTTTCGCGGGCGGCGGAACGACCCGGTCCCTAGCCTGGGCTGGTGAGCACCATCGTCGTGTTTGGCGCGGGCGGCACCGCCGGGTCGCGAGTCGTCGCCGAGGCCGCCGACCGGGGGCACCGGGTGATCGCCGCGGTCCGTCGGCCGGAGGCGACCTCGTACCTGCCGGACGGGGTGCGCACGGTCACCGGCGACGCCACCAGCGAGCGCAGCGTCCGGGAGTTGGCACCGGACGCGGACGCGCTGGTGGTGGCCATCGGCGGCGGTGAGCGCGAGCTCTGGCGCACGGCCGCCGAGACCCTGGTGACCGTCCTGCGGTCCATGCCGGCCGCGCCGCGGATCATCCATCTGGGTGGCGGGTCGACACTGCTCACCCCGCGCGGCACGCGCTTCCTCGACGAGCCGGACTTCCCCGAGCAGTACCGGGACTCGGCGATGGGCCAGGCCGACGCTCTGGACTACTACCGCAGCTCCGCCGACGGGGTGCGCTGGACCTACGTCTCGCCGCCGCCGTTGGAGTTCCACCCCGGCGACCGCACCGGGCACTACCGCACGGGCACGGACGAGCCGGTCACCGACGACCAGGGCCGGTCGGTGCTGACCTACGAGGATCTCGCGGTCGCGATCGTCGACGAGATCGAGCAGCCCCGGTACGTGAACACGCGCTTCACCGCCGCCTACTGACGAGCGGCAGCTACTGACCAGCCGGGCCGAGCAGCGGTCGAGCCAACCTACCCTTCAGCCCGACAGTGCACCCACCTGGCGGGTGCGGGCGAGGCGGAGCGACGCGCGGGATCAGTCGGCGAGGCGGGCCGGGAAGCCGCCGGTCGCGATCGGGCCCCAGGCGTCGATGGTCACCCGGATCAGTGACTTGCCCTGGCGCACCATCGCCGCCCGGTAGTCGTCCCAGTCCGGGTGCTCGCCGGAGATGCTGCGGAAGTACTCGACCAACGGCTCCAGCGCCTCGGGCAGGTCCAGCACCTCGGCCGTGCCGTCGATCTGCACCCAGGGGCCGTTCCAGTCGTCCGAGAGGACGCACGCCGAGACCCGAGGGTCGCGGCGAATGTTCGTCACCTTTGCCCTCTCGGGGTACGTGGACACCACCAGCCGACCCTCGCCGTCGATCCCGGCGGAGACCGGGGAGGACTGCGGCCGGCCGTCGGCCCGGGTGGTCATCAGCACGACACGGTGTCGCGGCCGGAGGAAGTCGAGCAGGGTGTCCCGGTCGACCCGGGTGTTCTTCGCGATGCTGCGTGCCATCACTCGTTCCTACCAGGCCGGCGGCGGGTGCGCGGGCGGTGGGGGTCAGCGGGGGTCGGCGGCCGCGCGGTGCACCGCCTGGGCGGGCACGCGGGGCCGGCCGGCGGGGCGCCACGCCCGGCCGTTGGCGTAGATCACCCGAAAGCCGAGGTACGAGGCGAGTGGCGCCCAGTGCGCCGAGCCCATCCGCAGTTCGGCGGCGTTGTGCCGCTGCCCGTTGGCCAGCACGTCGAGCAGGACGGTTTCGAAGGCAGCCGACTCGACCCAGTCGACGTCCCGAGTGAAACCACAGATCAGGGCGGCTCCGGTGACCTCCAGGAACTCGCGCAGCACCGCGTCCGACGCGCGCAGCACCGAGCAGCTGCCGAAATAGAGCCGCCGCCCCTCGCAGCGGCCGGCCATCAACTCGGCCACCTCGTTCAGCTCCACCGACTGCCAGTCGGTGAGGCAGAGCCGGCTCGGCTCACCGTGCATGGCGAAGAACCCCACACGGTGGTCGGCGTACTGCTTGAGCAGCCAGCGGTCCAGGAAGTAGAACAACTCGTCGCGGGTGGCCGCGTCCTTGTGGATGAAGCGGATCTTGCCGAGCCGCTCCAGCAGTTCGAGGGTGGGCAGCACGGAGCCGCGTTCGTTGAGGTCACGGTGCCACTGACCCTCGACACAGAAGACGCCACCGCGTGCCACGTGCACCTCCGCCAGTCCGTCGCCCGGGCCTGACGTTACCGGCCTCCCAGCGGGAAGGAACATCACCCTGGGTGCCACCGAATGCGACGTTCGGTGCCGTTCCCGCGCTAGCGGGCCGAACGGGGGAAATGGCTGTTTCGCAAATCAGCCGAATTCACAGCCGGGGCCCAGGAACGGGCGAATCATGAGGACAATTCTCGTTATTGCCGCCAAGCGCACTGATCAGTGCGAGGGTGGAAATCGCGGGACGTCCCGGTCGATGTCCCAGAGCCCACCCCATTCGCTCTCCTATCGGGAGGACTTCTGTGCGCGTAAACACCTTGAAGCGAGTTGCTGTCGCTTTCGCCCTGGCGTTGCCCGGGGCAGCGATCGCCTCGGTGGTCGCCGCGCCGGCAGCGTACGCGGACGGCTGCTACACCTGGAACCGCAACCTGTACCAGGGGCGCTCGGGCGACGACGTCCGTCAGTTGCAGATCCGGGTCGCCGGCTGGGCCGGCTACCGGGACATCGTCGAGAACGACGGCCGTTACGGACCGAAGACCGCCGCCGCCGTGAAGCGGTTCCAGCAGGCGTACGGGTTGCGCGCCGACGGCGTCGCCGGCCCGCAGACGTACGCCAAGCTGTACCAACTCCAGGACAACGACTGCACGCCCGCGCACTTCAGCTACAGCGAGCTGGACAACGGGTGCGGCGGCAGCGGATGGAGCGGCGGCCCGCTGTCGGCGACCCAGACCAAGCAGAACGCGCTGCGCACCATGTGGAAGTTGGAGGCGTTGCGGAAGAGTCTCGGCGACAAGCCGCTCAACGTGACGAGCGGTTTCCGCAGCCGTGCCTGCAACAACCAGGTCGGCGGCGCGTCGGACAGCCAGCACCTGTACGGCCACGCGGCCGACGTCACCTCACGGACGTCGTCCCTGTGCACGGTCGCGCGGGACGCCCGTAACCACGGCTTCAGCGGGATCTACGGGCCCGGCTACCCCGATCACGACGACCACGTGCACGTCGACTCGCGGCGCGAGAACAACAGCGACAGCAGCTCGAACACGACGAACTGGTCCGCGCCGGACTGCGGGATCGGCGCCGGCAACGACTGAACCAACCGATCGGCGGAACGTCGGCCCGACGCGGTGGGAGCACCTCCGCGTCGGGCCGACGCCCTGTCGCCCCGGGCAGAGCGGGCCGTGGGGTGACGCCGCTCAGCTCGCCCGGGGCCAGCGCGGGGCGGCGACACCGGGACTCACCGGGCGGCCGGCAGGCGCGGGTCGTACCCCGGTGGGGGTGGCACGCGCGGCCTGGTGTCGCGCGGGTAGTCCGGCCCGGCCGGGCGGCGGCGCCGGATAGCCGGCGGGCGTGGCCGGCCGGGCGGCGGGACGCGCGGACGACGGCCCGGTCGCGGTGAACGGGAAGGGCACGTGCACGAACGGGTTGCCGTGCCGGATCAGCGCCTCGATCTGCCGCTCGTTGAGCCCGTGCGCCTCCAGGACGCGACGCCCCCAGCGGTGCAGGCGGCACGGGTAGGACGCGCCGTCGTTACGGCACAGCGGTCCGGTCGGCCACTCCTCGGCGGTGTGTACGACCACCGCCCGGACCGCGAGCCGGACATCCTCGGGGGTCAGTGGTGCCGGCACTGGCACCTCGCCCAGCACCTGGTCGATGGGATCCGTCGACTGCTCACCAACACGCACGGCAGGCCTCCCGCAGCTCGGCAGCGGTACGGCGGACCCACCGCACCGACATCCTCGGGCAGTGGTACGGCCGGCATCGGGCGAAGGTTCAATCGCGGTACGCGATAAGCAGATCCTCCGGCGACAGCACGCGGATCCCGTCGACGGCGGCACCGCTGCGCGACACGGCAACGATCGGTACCGATTCATCCGCTCCGGGCAGCCGGGACCGGTGCAGAAGCAGTCGGCCCAGGTCATGGGCATCGAAGGGACGATTTTCCTGCCACTTCACGGAGCCGACGAAGCAGATGCGTTCAGCAACCGGCCCCCGATCAGCGCCGACGATGTCGATCTCCGGGTCGTTCGTACGCGTCCAGTAGCCGCCGATCACCGACGCTTCGGCTGGCAACGCATCTCCGGGCAGCCGGCGCATCGTCTCGCGGACGACAGGTTCGATCGCCCGGCCCCGCCAGGACGTCCACGATCGCAGGATCCGCTGCAGGGTCAGATCGCCTCGCCCACGCTCGATCTCTGCCAGGTGGGGCCCCAGGAACGACAGCCAGAAACGGAGGTACGGGTCAGCCACCGCATACCTCGTCTCCCTCGACGGCTTGGTCGACAGGGGGACGGCGACCTCCACGGCCCGCTTCTGGGTCAGCAGACCCAGGGCGCGGTTCAGGGACGCCTGCGGTAGATCCCCTGCCGCACGAGAGATCAGCGTGAAGGTCCGCTCACCGGAGCCGATGGCCCGCAGCACCAGACCCGCCTGGGACTGGGGTGGAAACTCCGCCGCAAGCGCGCGTTCGCCGCTGACCAGCAGGGCCGAGGTCGGATCGCGTACCGCGTCGGCCAGATACTCGTGCACCGATGCACCGGTTGGCCACTCGTCGAGGATCAGGGGCAGACCGCCGGACACCAGATAGGCGTCGAAAGCGTCGGCGGCGGACAGGTCGAGCATGTCGCGGACATCGGCCGGGCTCAGCGGAGGGATGACCATCTCGGTGGCCCGCTGGTGGAACGGCCGACCGTAGTCGTTCAGGGCTTCCATCATGGCCAGGTCCGAACCGACGCAGATCAGCAGGACCGGCCGCCGGGACAGCTCTCGATCGAACACCTTCTGCAGTGTGCCCTCGAAGCCCGGGTCGCTCGCGATGAGGTACGGCATCTCGTCCAGGACGACGACGCTCGGCCGATCGGTCGGCAGCGCGGCGGCGAGCAGGGTGAGTGCTGCGTCCCAGGTCCGTGGTTGCTGCTCGGTCAGCAGTTGCGCTGCGGGCAACGTAGATGTGGCCGCCGTTTCTACGAAGAGGGCCAGATCGGCGGCGGCGGTCGGCTGCGCTGAGGCGGTGAAGAAGAGGTGCGGGACCTCAGCGCGCTCGACGAACTCCTCCACGAGCCGCGACTTGCCCACCCGTCGGCGACCACGCATGAGGAGGGCGCGACCCGGCCGGCCGGCCCGGCCACCGCGAGCTACCCGCGCGAGCATCCCGTCGAGCAGGGCCAGCTCACGCTCCCGCCCCACGAAGCCGTCCATGCAACCACCCTTGATGCTGTCATTTTTGGAACCCTCATAAATGAGGGTATCAAGGAGTGCTACGCCAACGAGGTCGACACTCAGACGAGGTCGGCGTCGTGCACGAGCAGGGCCACCTGGACCCGGTTGTTGAGGTCGAGTCGGGTCAGCAGCCGGGAGACGTACGCCTTCACCGTCGCCACGCTCATGAACAGCTCCCCCGCGATCTCCGCGTTGGTGTGCCCCCGCCCCAGGGCGATCGCGACCTGCCGTTCCCGCTCACTGAGCGCGGCGAGCAGGCGCAGCGCCCGCTCGCGTCGCGGATCGGGGCCGGGCAGGCCCGGGTTGGCGGCGGTCACGTGGTTGATCAGCGTGCGGGTCACCGACGGGGAGAGCATCGCCTCGCCCGCGGCGACCCGGCGTACCGCGTGCACGATGTCCACCGGCGGGGTGTCCTTGAGCAGGAAGCCCGCCGCGCCGGCGCGCAAGGCCCGCAGCACCTGCTCGTCGGCGTCGAAGGTGGTCAGCACCAGCACCTCGGGCGGGTTCGGTTGCCCACGCAGCGCCTCGGTGGCGGCCAGCCCGTCCACCCGAGGCATCCGGATGTCCATCAGCACGACGTCCGGGGCGTACGCGGCGACCGCCGCGGGAACCTCGCCGCCGTCGGCCGCCTCGCCCACCACCCGCAGGTCCGGCAGACCGCCGAGGATCATCGAGAGCCCCGCCCGGACCAGCGCGTCGTCGTCCACGATCAGCACCCGCACCGGCTCCGACCCGCCGGCCGGACCGGATTCGGCACGGGCGCCGGGAACGTCAGGAGAGCCAGGCCCGCCGGCCGGGGCGGTCACGCCGGCCACGGCAGCCAGGCTGCCAGCCGGAAGTCGCCGGTGTCGTCCCGCCCGTAGGCGAGTCGGCCGCCGGCCAGGGTGACCCGTTCGCTGATGCCGACCAGGCCGGTGCCCGCGCCCGGGAGCGTGCCGCCGGCCGGAGCGCCCACCGGCCACCGGTTGGCGATCGCCACGGTCAGCCCGCTGCCCGGGCCACCGGTCACGTCCACGGTGACGGCCGCGCCGGCCGCGTGCTTGCGGGCGTTGGTCAGACCCTCCTGCACGATCCGGTAGGCCGCCCGTCCCAGCGCCGCCGGCACCTCCTCCGACCGGGCCACACTGTCGCTGACGTTGACCCGCACACCGGCCGTCCGCGACTCGTCGATCAGGGCCGGAAGGTCGGCGAGGGTGGGCTGGGGCGGCTCGGGCGCGTCGCCGGCGCCGCCGTCGCCCTCGGCCCGGAGCACCCCGATGACCTCCCGCAGGTCCTGCAGGGCGGCGTGGGCGCTGCCCCGGATCACTCCGGCGGCGCGGGCCACCTCGTCGGCGGGCGCGTCCGGGCGGAACTCCAGCGCGCCCGCGTGCAGGCTGAGCAGGGAGATCCGGTGGGCCAGCACGTCGTGCATCTCCCGGGCGATGCGGGTGCGTTCGAGGTGACGGGCCTGGGCCACCCGCAACTGCTGCTCTGCCTCGGCACGCTCGGCGCGTTCGCGCAGCGAGACGATCAACTGCCGCCGGGCCCGCACGAACATCCCCCAGGCCAGCACCGCGAGCGTGATCACCACGCCCCAGGACACGGTGAGCAAGTACGGCATGGCCGGGTCGGGACGCGCCCAGCTGAAGACCAGGTTGGTGAGGAGGCCGACACCGGTGACCGCCACCGCGACGGCCGTCCGGCGGTGCACCACCACGGTGAAGAACACGATCAACAGCGGGATCGCGGCGGCCATCGAGAACATGCTCAACGGCAGGGTGGCCACCGCCAGCCCGAGCGGCCACCGCCGACGTACCCAGAGCAGCGCGCAGGAGACCAGCCCGATCAGAGCGTCCGCGCCGACCATCCAGTCGTACGGCAACGGGACCGCCGACTCCGGGCTGGGCGACAGCCCGTCCACGGTGGCGAACAGCACCCAGAGCAGGCTGATGAGGAAGGCCAGGCTGTCCACCACCCAGTCGCGGGTGGTACGACGCGGACGGGCCCGCGCGGGCTCCGCCGGCACCACCAGCTCCCCCGGCAGCAGCCAGGGATGCTCGGGAACGGCGATGCTGGTCACGCGCCCATGCTAGGCAGCTACCGGCCCCGACAACCAGCTACCAAAGTCTCGACCGGAGCGTCGACCAAGGTCGGTGCGACATCGACGAGCGGCCGCAGCGGACAGCCGGGCGGCGGCGGCAGGCTCGACCGCATGATCACCGTGGAGAACCTCACCAAGCGGTACGGGCCGCACCCGGCGGTGGACGACGTGTCGTTCCAGTGCGAGCCCGGCACCGTCACCGGCTTTCTCGGGCCCAACGGCGCCGGCAAGTCGACCACCATGCGCATGATCTGTGGGCTGACCACACCGACCGCCGGCCACGCCACCGTCGCCGGGCACCCCTACCGGGAGCTGCCCAACCCGGGGCGGGAGGTCGGCGTGCTGCTGGACGCCTCCGCCCAGCACGCGGGCCGCACGGGCCGCGAGGCGTTGACGCTGTCCGCGTACACCATGGGTTTGGACAAGCGCGAGGTCGCCGCGAAGCTCGACCTGGTCGGGTTGAACGCGGTGGCCGCGAAGCGTCGGGTACGGGCGTACTCGCTGGGCATGCGCCAGCGGCTCGGCCTGGCGCAGGCGCTGCTCGGTGACCCCCGGGTGTTGATCCTCGACGAGCCGGCGAACGGCCTGGACCCGGAGGGGATCTTCTGGATGCGAGGTCTGCTGCGGGACTTCGCCGACCGGGGCGGCACGGTGCTGCTCTCCTCCCACCTGCTGCGCGAGGTGGAGGCGGTCGCGGACCGGCTGGTGGTGATCGGGGGCGGCCGGATCGTGGCCCAGGGCGGCAAGGACGAGTTGCTGGCCGGTGGCGGCACGGTGGTGCGGGCCCGCGACGGCGCGGCGCTGCGCCGGGCGCTGGAGGCGGCCGACCTGACCGCCGCCGACAGCGCCGACGGCCTGCTCGTGCAGGCCGACGCCGAGACCGTCGGTCAGGCCGCGGCCGACGCCGGCGTCGCGTTGGCCGAGCTGCGGCCCGCCGGCAGCGGCGGCCTCGAACAGCTCTTCCTCACCCTGACCGCCGGCGAATCCACCAGGGAGGCCGTCCGATGACCACCACCACCGCGCCCGCCGCCGACGCCGTCGCGTCCCGGCGCCATTCCCCGGTACGCCCCCCGTCGCTGCTCCGACTCACCGCTGTCGAACTGCGCAAGCTCGTCGACACCCGGGCCGGCCGCTGGATGCTGATCACCATCGGTCTGATCGTCGTCGCGGTCGTCACCCTCCTGCTGATCTACGCGGAGGACGCCGAACAGACCTTCTCCACCTACTTCGTGACCTCGCTGCTGCCCGTCAACGTGCTCCTGCCGGTGCTGGGCATCCTGTCGATCACCAGCGAGTGGTCACAGCGCACCGCCCTCACCACGTACGCGCTGGTCCCCCGGCGGGAGCGGGTGGTAACCGCGAAACTGCTCGCGGTGGTGCTGGCCGCGCTCGCCTCTCTGCTGGTCACCGTGGCCGTCGCGGCCGTCGGGACGCTCGTCGCGTCGGCCACGGGCGGTGCGGGCACCTGGCAGGTCGACGCGACGCTGATCCTGAACGGGGCGATCGTCCAGGTGGCCGGGGTGCTGATGGGCGCCGCCTTCGGTCTGCTGCTGCTCAACCCGCCGCTGGCGATCGTCGGCTACCTGCTGCTGCCGACCCTCTGGTCGGTGCTCGGCGAGATGGTCCGGCCGCTGCGCGGTCCGGCCGGTTGGCTGGACACCAGCCGGACCATGGAACCGCTGTTCAGCAGCGATGCCCTCACCGGCGAACAGTGGGGGCGGCTGGCGGTTTCCCTGCTGGTCTGGATGGCCCTTCCGCTGGCCGCCGGCCTCGTCCGTACGCTGCGCCGCGAGGTGTCCTGACCATGGACACGGCCGGCTACCGTCCCCGCACCATCGTCAGCGGCGGCCCGCTGGAGCTGGCGGTCCTCTGGGGTGGCTTCCCGCTGCTCGGCGCGGGGGCGGGCTGGCTCCTCGCCGCGTCGACGGGGTGGTTGTCCCGGTTGTCCTGGGTGCCGTTCGGCGACCTCGTCAGGTGGTTGGACCGGTTGCCGGAGCCGCAGGCGACCCTCGGCGCGATGGCCGTGGGCGTCCTGGGCGGCCTGGTGGTCGCCGGGGTCGGCACCGCCGAACGGCTGATCGTCACCGTGGACTCCACGCAGGTCCGGCTGCGCCGCGCCGACCAGGTCCGCACCGTCGCGCGGGCCGACACCCGGGTCGCCTTCCTGGCCGACAAACACCTGGTGCTGCTCGACGGCGACGGCGCGGAACTCGTCCGGGAGTCGACGGACCTGCCGGCGTCCCAACTGGCCGCGGCGTTCCGCGCGCACGGCTGGGCCTGGACGGACGACGACCCGCACCGGTCGGCGTACCGGCTCTGGGTCCCCGACCTGCCCGGCCTGCCGGCCGGCGCGGACGCGCTGCTGCGTGCCCGCGACCGGGCTCTCGGACGAGAGCGCCGCGACGACGTACGGGAGCTGCGCCGGGAACTCGGCCGGCTCGGCGTGGTGCTGCGCGACGAGGGCGGACGCCAGTACTGGCGGACCGTCGCCCCGGGGACGGGACAACCGACTTCGGCCGAGCGGCAGCCGGAGGGGCGGTAGCGTCAGGCCAGGAGATCCTGGGAGCGCGCGATGACCGAGCAGCAGCCGTACCGGATGGTGTCCCGACACCCCGGCTTCGAGCTGCGCCGCTATCCGGCCCACCTGGTGGCCGAGATGCGGGTCCAGGCGTCGTTCACCCGGGCGCCGATGGAGGCGTTCCGGCCGCTGGCCGCGTACGTCGGGGGCGCCAACCGGGCCCGACAGCCGGTCGGGTCGGCCGTGTCGACGACGTCGGTGGCCAGCGGCTCGGCCAAGATCCCGATGACGCTGCCGGTCGTCCAGATCGAGGGTGAGCGGCCGGGCGCGTACCTGATCCAGTTCGTCCTGCCGGCCACCGTCACCGCCGCGACGGTGCCCGAGCCGGTGGACGCCCGGGTGCGGATCCACGAGGTCCCGGCACAGCTGGCGGCGGCGATGCGGTTCTCCGGCCGGTGGACGGAGCACGCCTTCAGCCAGCGGGCCACCATGCTCGGCCGCGCGGTGACCGCCGCCGGGCTGCAACCCACCGGAGCCATCCGGTACGCGCGCTTCGACCCGCCGTGGAAACCGTGGTTCCTGCGCCGCAACGAGGTCGTGCTGCCGGTCGTGGACTGACCGGGCGCGAGGCCGATCCTGCGCCCGGTCATGCGACCACGCCGAGCGGCGCCCGCGCGGGACCGTGCCGCAGCGAGCGCCACGTCGGCAGGACGCTGGCGAGCACGGCCAGCAGCAGGCACAGACCCACCACCGCGCCGACGACCGTCCACGGCACCACCAGGTCGACCGGGGCGCCGACCTGCTCGGCGAGGCCGGCGCGGATGCTGAGCAGGCCGACGAACGCGACCGCGCCTCCGAGCAGCGCGCCGATCAGCACCACCAGGGCGGATTCCGCCGTGACGAGCCAGACGACCTGCCGTCGGGTGGCCCCGGCCAGCCGGATCAACCGCAGGTCGGCAGCCCGGCCGGCGGCGGCCAGCACCAACGTGTTGGCGACCGCGATCGCGCCGTAGCCCGCGGACACCCCGATCAGCAGCACCGTGAACAGCCAGACCAGGCGGTCCTCGGCCGCGTCCGCCTCGGCCGCCCAGGTGGCCACGTCGACGACCCGTGCGCCGACGGGCGGGTCGATCCGGTCCCGGACGTACACCGTGGACGTCAGGGCCGAGGGGTCGTGCGTCCGCACCACCGCCCGGGGCAGCAGCAGGTCACCGGGGAGCGAGTCGTCGGTGACCACGGCCACGACGCGCAGCGACACCGCCGTCCCGTCGGCGAAGACCACCTCGTACGACGCGGACGGGCGCAGGTTCGTCGCGGCGGTGACCACCACCGTGTCGTCGCCCCGCAGATCGTCGAGCGTGCCGGCGACGACGGTGAGTACCCGGTTCGCGGCGGCGAAGCCCACCGGGTCCACGCCGAGCGCGGTGAGTGGACGGTCCGCCGGCGACGTTCCGGGGTCGGTGCGGTAGACCGTGGTCGGCAGGAGGGCGGTGCCGCCGGTCCCGGTGACCGCCGCGTCCGACAGACCGGGCCCGGAATCGGGCACGACGATCCAGCCGGCGTTGACGTTGTCCGCCCGACCTGCCGCGTACGCGGCGCTGGTGGTGCGCACCATTCCGGACACCAGCACCGCGAACGCGACCGTCAGCAGCACCGGCGCGGCGATGGCGGCGGTCCGTCGGGTGGCGGTCAACGCGCTACCCCGGACCAGCATCCCGATCGCGCCCCCGCGCCGTCGTATCGGGAGGCGTAGGAGCCGTACGACCGGCCCGACCACCGCCGGCGCGAGCACGGTGGCGCCGGCCACCAGGGCCATCACGGCGTACAGGGCGTACTGCGCGGCGATCCGGGCCTCGTCGGCGGTCGCCGTCCCCACGCTGAGCGCGATCCCCGCCGTGACGAGCAGCGCCCCGGTGACGACCCGCGCCCGCCCGATCGGCCGCTGCTCCCCCGCGGCCTCGCGCAACGCCTCCAGCGGACGGACCCGGGCCGCCCGGCGGGACGCCGACCAGACGGCCAGCAACGCGATCGCCGGCCCGGCGACGAGCGAGACCGCAACCGGCCAGAGGTGGTAGTGGACCGTGTAGGTCGCCGGCTCCAGACCGGCGTCGACCAGCAGGGCACCCAGTGCCGGGGCGAGCGCTGCCCCGGCCAGCAGACCGGCGACCCCACCGACGGTCCCGACGGCGAGCGCCTCGACGTACACCATGCGACGGACCTGGCGTCCGGTGGCGCCCACCGCGCGCAGCAGGCCCAGCTCGCGGCGGCGCTGCGCGATGGTGAACGCGAACGTGGAGGCCACCACGAAGACGGTGACGAAACCGGCGAGGGCCGCCGTGGCGGTGAGCACCTGCATGCCGATCCACCGGCTGCGGGCGTCCCCGCGAGGCTCCAGCGCCCCGCGCTGGTCGCCGGTCAACACCCGGCCGTCGCCGCCGACGATCCCCCGGGCCGCCACGGCGACCTCCTCCGGATCGGCGTCGGGCGAGAGCAGCAGACCGATCGCCCGGACGCCGGGGGCGAGCGCGGCCGCGACCTCGTCCGCGACGTGGACGCCGGGAGCGTCGACCAGACCGCTCACGGTGTACGGCTGCGGCCCCGACGCGGTGAGCACGGTGACCGACGCGCCGGTCCGCAGCCCGAGCGCACGGTCGAGGACCACCTCGTCGGCGTTCCGGGGCGGCTCGCCGGCCGTGGGACGCAGTCCACCGAGATGGGCGCTGGACCAGCCGTGCCCCTGGTGGGCGTCCTCGCGCCCAGTTTCGACCGCCGGGGGACGGCCGTCGACGAGCGGCTGGGCGTAGAAGGTCCGGTCCGGTACCGCCGCCGTCACACCCGGCAGGTCGGCCAGCCGGGCGGCGAGGGTCGCCGCCACGGTCGCGGACCAGGGGCGGGTGGGCACGAACGAGTCGGCGGCGGCGCCCGCCTCCGGGCTCTGCACCACCACGGCCGCCCGCGCCAGTCGGTCCGGCACCCGGGGACGCCCGGAGGCGAGCAGCAGGGTGGCCGCCGCGACCAGCATGACCCCGATGGCGACGGCCACGAACGCGCTGGCCGAACGCCGGATGCTCAACACGAGGGCTCCCCGGCGGTCTCCCGCTCGGCGATCCGGGCGGCGACGGCTGCGGCGGTGATTCCGTCGGTCATCTCGTCGACGACACGCCCGTCGGCGAGCAGGAGGACCCGGTCGGCGTACGCGGCGGCGGCCGGATCGTGGGTCACCATCACCACGGTCTGCCCGTGGTCGTCCACCAGCGCGCGCAGCAGTCGCAGCACCTGCCGGGACGCCGCGCTGTCCAGCGCTCCGGTGGGCTCGTCGGCGAAGAGCACCGCGGGGCGGGTGAGCAAGGCTCGGGCCACGGCGACGCGCTGCTGCTCGCCGCCCGACAGCTCACTGGGCCGGTGCCCGGCCCGGTCGGCGAGGCCGACGGCGTCGAGCGCGGCGGCGACGTCCCGGGCCGGTGGGCGGCGGCCGGCGAGACGCGACGGCAACTCGACGTTCTGCGCGGCGGTCAGCGTGGACACCAGGTTGAACGCCTGGAACACGAAGCCGATCCGATCCCGCCGCAGCCGGGTCAGCTCGTCCTCGCCCAGGTCGTTCAGGCGTACGCCGGCGATCGTGACGACACCCTCGGTCGGACTGTCCAGCCCCGCCGCGCAGTGCAACAGCGTGGACTTTCCCGAGCCGGAGGGGCCCATCACCGCCGTGAACGTGCCGCTGGCGAAGCTGGTCGTCACGCCGTCCAGCGCCGTCACCGGCCGGCCCGCAGCGCCGTACACCGCGCGTAACCCCGTCAGGGTCACCGTGTCTGTGGTCATGACCGCCACGGTGCCGCCTCCGGCAGGCGTCGCGCGTCGTGCCAGCGCCGACAATTCTCGGCCCGCCCGTGGGGGGAGCCGGGGCTCGTCCGGCAGCCGGATGTCGTACCCGAGGATGACGGCCCACGGGTGGACGCGCCCGCCGCCGGCGGCCGATAGCGTGCCAAGGGTGATCGCGCACCTGGTGTCCCGGCGACTGCGACCGAGGGATCTGTACGTCCTGGACGCCGCCCTGGCCCTGGCGGTCGGCGGGTTGCTCTGCCCGTACGCGGCGCTCGAACCGCCGCTGCACGGCGGCGTACGCGAACCGCTCTGGGTGTCCGTGCTCGTCGGGATGGCCCTCGGACTGCCGTTGGCCGTCCGGCGGCGCTGGCCGGTCACCGTCGCCGCCGTGATCAGCTCGGTCGCCACCGTCGCCCTGATCACCGGCGTGATCCCCAACTTCGCCGCTGCCGCGCCCGCCCTCGCCATCGGCCTGTCCTTCTACACGGTGGCCGTGTCGGCGACCACGCGCCGGTCGATGCTCGCCGCCGGTTGTTGCCTCGCCCTGGTCAGCGTCGCGCTGGTGCTGACCGCCGGTGACCTCTGGTCCCGCACCGGGGCGGTCGCCTACGCCCTCGTCATGATCGCGCCGGCCTGGCTGATCGGCTGGCTGGTCCGGGAGCGACGTGCCCTGGCCGCCCGGCAGAGCGATCACCTGGTCCGTCAGGCGGCCACCGAGGAGCGCCTGCGGGTGGCCCGGGAGCTGCACGACGTGGTGGCCCACACGCTCAGCCTCATCGTGGTGAAGGCCGCCGTCGCCAACCACGTCGCCGAGGCCGACCCGAGGGAGGCGGGCGCCGCCCTGCGGGTCATCGAGGAGACCGGCCGTGCCGCCCTGACCGACGTACGTCGGGTCCTCGGCGTCCTGCGCGAGAGCGCCCCGTACGCCCCGACGCCGGGGTTGGACGAGCTGCCGGTGCTCGCCGAGCAGGCGGCGATCGGCGGGGTCGACGTGCGGCTCGACGTACGGCGGGAGGAGCCGGTCGGCGCGGTGCCGGAGTCGGTGGGCCTCGCCGTCTACCGGATCGTGCAGGAGGCGGTGACGAACGTGGTCAAGCACGCCGCGCCGGCCGCCTGCCGGGCGACGGTGACCGTCCTTTCCACCGAGGTACGCGTGGAAGTGACCGACGACGGCCGACGGCCGGTGTCGACCGACGGCCACGGGCATGGACTGATCGGCATGCGGGAGCGGGTGGCGCTGCACGGCGGCGAGTTCCGGGCCGGTCCACGCTCCGACGGTGGCTTCGCGGTGGCGGCCCGCCTCCCCTACCGGGTGGCGGCGTGATCCGCGTGCTGATCGCCGACGACCAGGCGCTGCTGCGCGGCAGCTTCCGGTTGCTGGTGGACCTCAGCGGGGACTGCACGACCGTGGCCGAGGCGGGCAACGGCGTCGAGGCCGTCGCGCTGACCGGCCAGCACCGGCCGGACGTGGTGCTGATGGACGTCCGGATGCCGGAGATGGACGGCATCGAGGCGACCCGACGGATCTGCGCCGACCCGGCCACGGCCGACACCCGGGTCGTCATCCTGACCACGTTCGACCTGGACGAGTACGTCTACGGGGCGCTGCGCGCCGGGGCGAGCGGGTTCCTGCTCAAGGACACCCCTCCGGCGGACCTGTTGACCGGCATCCGGGTGGTCGCCGCCGGTGAGGGGCTGCTCGCGCCGACGGTGACCCGCCGACTGATCGACGAGTTCGCCCGACGGCCAGAGCCGGCCCGACCGCTGCCCCGACAGCTCGACGGGGTGACCGAGCGGGAACGGGAGGTGCTCACGCTGATCGGCCGGGGCCTGTCGAACGCGGAGCTGGCCGGACACCTCAACCTCAGCCCCGCCACGGTCAAGACCCACGTGGGGCGGTTGTTGACGAAGCTGGCGGCGCGCGACCGCGCGCAACTGGTCATCGTCGCGTACGAGACGGGCCTGGTCGGGCCGGGCGGCCTACGCTGAGCCGGTCCGCCGTACACCCAGGAGGAGCCATGACCCGGTACGTCGCCCTGCTGCGCGGGGTCAACGTCGGCAGCACCCGCCTCGCGATGGCCGACCTGCGCCGGATCGTCACCGACCTCGGCCACGACGACGTCACGACGTACCTGCAGAGCGGCAACGTGGCCTTCGGCAGCACCGTCCGGGACGCGGAGAAGCTCGCCGCCGGCATCGAGCGGGCGCTCACCGACGAGCTGGGGCTCACCGTGCCGGTGCTGGTGCGCAGCGGCCGGGAGCTGGCGGCGGTGGCGGGCGGAAACCCGTACGCCGAGATCGACGACGACCCGAAGAAGCTGCTGGTCGCGTTCCTCGCGACCGCTCCGAAGAAGTCGGCGGTCGACGCGCTCACCGTCCCCGGTGGCGAGAACGTGGCGTTCACGGTGACCGGCCGCGAGGTCTTCCTGCACTTCCCGGACGGCGGCTACGGGCGGACGAAGTTCACCAACGCGTACCTGGAGAAGCAGCTCGGCGTGGTGGGCACGACCCGGAACTGGAAGTCGGTGCGCGCCCTGGCGGAGCTGGCCACCGGCTGACCGGGCGGGCGCGGACGCCCGCCCAGCGCCGGTCAGAAGTGGTACGCCGTCTCGTACTCGGGGACCAGCACCCGGCTGCGCGGCGAGATCCGACGCACCGCCGCGATCATGTCGTCGAGCCGGTCACGGTCGGCAGGGGCGACGACCGGCGGGTTGCGCAACTCCGTCTCGAAGTTGTCCCAGTGCACCGGCACCACGACCTTCGGGTAGTCCAGCCCGGCCAGCAGTCGGGGCAGGTAGTCGCCGGTGGTGGTCGCGTTCTGCATGGCCACCATCGCCACGTCCGGCGCGAGGCCGGTGAGGTTGCGCTCGGCGACGTCGCTCGCGCCGGTGAAGTAGACCGACGGGCCGCCGTCTACCCGCAGGAGATAGCCGAGCGTGTCGCCCTCCGGCAGGTCCGCGATGGTCGCCGGCCGCGCCGGCTGGCTGACCCGCACCCCCGGAAAGGCCACCGAGTACGACGGGTTGCGGCTGTGCAGCGAGCCGACCACCTCGATCGTGTGGTCGCCGAAGTCCAGCACCTCCCCGCCCTTCACGGCGCTGAGCTGCGTCGACGGCACCCCGTACGCGAGCCCCAGGTGGTACGCGGTGAGCGTGCCGAAGACCCGCGCGCCGGTGCGTCCGGCGATGTACGGCACGTCCATGAAGTGGTCCCAGTGCGTGTGCGTGACCAGGACGGTGGTGGCCTTCTCGACGCGCGGGTCGATCACGTCGGTCCGCACGGACAACGGGGTGGCCGTGTTGAACGGGCCCCGGAACAGGCCGGTGTCGATCCGGCTGAGGAACGGGTCGACCAGAACGGTCCGGTCGCCGATGTCGATGCGCCAGCCGGCCGTACCCCACCAGCGGAAGCTGACCACCCCCTTGCCACGGGTGGACGGTGCGGGTGCGGCGGCCGGGGGCGCGGCCTGGGCCGGGGTGGTCGAGGTGGCGGCGAGTCCGCCGGCGGAGACCAGCGCGGTGGTGGCTGCGGCGTCACGCAGGAAGCGACGACGGTCGAGGTTGGGCATGTGGATCTGCTCCCCGTGTTCGGGTGATCGGTCGGCAACGAGCCAACCAGCGCCAGCACGCTCCGGTCCAAGATCGAAGGCGTTCGCCTCCGATACGCCACCACATATCGCGCCTGCTCAACACGGGGTGCCTCAGCGCCGGACACGCCGGGAAATCAGTTACCGCGCAGCGCCTCCACGGCGGCGCGGGCGGCCCGGCCGACGGCCAGGTCCACGTCGATCCGGCGCGGGGCGAGGTCGTCCGCGCGGGCGAAGACGGCTATCCCGTATCGGCCGCCGTCGGGGTACTCGGCGACTCCGGCCTCCAGGTGCAGTCCGGGCAGGCTGCCGGTCTTGCCCGACACCCGCACGGCGGGCGGGAAACCGGCGGCCAGGCGGGTCCAGAAGAGCTGCCGGGCCATCCAGGCGCGGACCATTGCGCACGCCGACGCAGGCCCGGCCTCGTCCCGCCAGATCATGGTGAGCAGCCGGGTGATGTCCCGCGCCGTACTGGACGTGGTGCGCAGCGGGTCGAAGACCCGCATGGCCCGTACCTCGCCCGCCGGCAGGGTCGGGAAGATCCGCGCGAACTCCGCCTCGGTACGCGCCCCCACGTCGGCGAGCATCATCTCGACCAACTCCCGTGGGCCGCCGAGGACGCGGGTACGGGCGAGGCCCAGCTCGGCGGCGAGCATTGGCAGCAGGTCCGGGCCAACCCGGCGCAGCAGCAGGTCGGCGGCGGTGTTGTCGCTGACCGACATGGCGAAGTAGGCGAGGTCCCGCAACGACACCTCGGCGTCGTCGGCGCAGCCGGCCAGCCCCCACCCGCCGAGCCGGTCGGCGGCGGTGACCAGGACCCGTTCGGTCGGGTCGAGTTGACCCGCGTCGACCTGCCGGGCGAACTCCAGCACCAGCAGGATCTTGAAGATCGACGCGATCACCACCTGCTCGTCGGCCCGCAACCCGACCTCCCGGCCCGCCGCGTCCAGGTCCACGACGTGCAGACTGCCGGTCACCCCGGCGTCCGCGAAGATGGCCTCGATCCGTTCCCCCACGTTCACCCCGGCACGGTATCCACTGGCGGGGTGCCGACGCTGGCGTAGGGTCCGGCCGTGGACCTGCTCCGACATCTGCGGCACTTCGTGGTGGTCGCCCACGAGCTGCACTTCGGACGGGCGGCCGACCGTCTCGGCATGGCCCAGCCGCCGTTGAGTCAATCGATCCAGCGGCTGGAGCGGGAGCTGGCCGTCGAGCTGTTCGACCGGTCCCGCCGCCAGGTACGACTCACCACCGCCGGCGGTCTGCTGCTCGCCGAGGCCGAGGAACTGCTCGCCGGCGAGGGCCGGCTGCGCAACCTCATGGTCCAGGTCCGCGCGGGCGAACTGGGCGTCCTGCGCGCCGGTGTGCCGCCGGAGACCCCGGCGGTGACGCTGCGGGCGCTGCTGGACCAGCTCGCCACCCGTGCGCCCGGCCTGGACGTGGAGCTGCACGAGCTGACCACCGCCGAGCAGGTGCGGATGCTCGGCGAGCGGAGCCTGGACGTGGGGCTCCTGCACCATCCGATCGACGCGGACGCGCTGCGCTTCGGCGCCCCCGTCGACGTACCGCTGGGGGTGTTGCTCCCGCGGACCTCGCCACTGGCGCGCGACCGGGCGGTGCCGCTCGCCGCGCTCGCGGGCCTGGACCTGGTGGCCGCGCCCCGGGCCACCGCGCCGGGCTGGCACGACCACCTGCTGGCGGTGTGCCGGCGGCACGGGTGGCGGCCGGCGCGGGTGCGTCCGGCGCGCAATCCGGAGTTCCTGTTCGGGTTGGTCCTCGCCGGCGGCGGGGTCGCCGTGGAGCCCGCGACCCTGGCCCGCCGGGAGCCACGGATCGCCTGGCGACCGATCGCCGACACGTCGCTGGCGAAGCGCACTTCGGCGGCCTGGCCGCAGCGGTCGGCGCACCCGGCGGCGGCGATGGTCGGGCAGCTCGCCGCCGAGGTGCTGGCCGCCGCCGAGCCGGCGCCATCCACGTCACCCTCGCTGCCGGCGGCACGGCCCTGGCCGGTGTTGTTCGACACGACCGGGTGAACCGGATCGCCGTTGCGCTCGTCACCTCGCTTTGGGCGGTGAATCGTCCACCCGCCCGGGTATGGATAACGGGTACCGAAGACGCGAAGGAGCCGCAGTGGCACTCACGATTCCTGACATCAGCCTGAACGACGGCACGACCATTCCGCAGCTCGGCTTCGGGGTGTTCCAGATCGAGCCGAAGGACACCGTCGCGGCGGTGACCACGGCGCTCGAGGTGGGCTACCGGCACATCGACACCGCCGAGATGTACGGCAACGAGGCCGAGGTCGGCGAGGCCGTCCGCACGTCCGGCCTCGACCGCGGCTCGGTGTACGTGACGAGCAAGCTGAGCAACGCCTTCCACCGCCCGGACGACGCCCGCAAGGCGTTCGACTCGACGCTGTCGGCGTTGAAGATGGACTACATCGACCTCTTCCTGATCCACTGGCCGCTGCCGACCCTGTACGACGGCGACTACGTCTCGACCTGGAAGGTGCTGGAGGAGTTCCAGCGCGACGGCCGCGCCCGGTCGATCGGCGTGTCGAACTTCCAGGTGTCGCACCTGCAGCGGCTGGCCGACGAGGCGAGCGTGGTGCCGGCGGTCAACCAGATCGAGGCGCACCCGTACTTCACCAACGACGAGGTCCGCGCGTACGGCAGCGAGCACAACATCCTCACCGAGGCGTGGTCGCCGATCGCGCAGGGCAAGGTGCTGGACGACCCGACGGTGGTCGACATCGCCGAGCAGGTCGGCCGTACGCCGGCGCAGGTGGTCCTGCGGTGGCACGTGCAGCGCGGCGACATCATCTTCCCGAAGTCGACCACGCCGAAGCGGATCGAGGAGAACACCGGGATCTTCGACTTCGAGCTGGACGACACCGCGATGGAGCGGATCACCGGGCTGAACAAGGGCAGCGCCGGGCGGCAGGGTCCGGACCCGGACACGTTCGCCTACGTGCCGCGCTGACCTGCGACTACGTGCTGCCCCGGAGTGCTGACTCCGGGGCAGCGCGCGGTACGCGGTCGGGTCAGCCGTCGACGCGCTCGGCGAGCCGGCGGAACACCGCCTGGGTCGGTGTGTCGGGCGTGGCGACGTAGACGATCAACCGCTGCTCGGTCTCCGGCACCAGCAGCACGCGGCACTCGAACTCCAGCGGTCCCAACTCGGGATGCGGCACCCGTTTCACGACGGGACGGCGCTCCCCGACCTCGTGCTCGGCCCACAGTTGGGCGAAGCGCGGCGAGGTGCCGAGCAGTTCGGTGACCAGCTCGCGGATCGCCGGGTCGGCCGGGTAGCGGCCGTAGGCGGCCCGCAGGTCCGCGACCGTGGTGTGCACGAACCTGCGCGCGTCGGCATCGGACCAGTGCGCGTCGGTGATCGGCTGCCGGAAGGTCCAGCGGATCATGTTGCGCTCGGCGTGCGGTACGGCCGCGAGATCCCCCACGAAGTGCGTGGCCAGCCGGTTCCAGGCCAGCACGTGGTAGGCGGCGTCGACGAGGTACGCCGGGGTCTCCGTCATGGCGTCGAGCAGGTGCCGCAGTCCGGGCGGCACCTCGCGGCTCGGGCCGACGGCCGATGGCGGATTTTCCCCGGCGATCCGGAACAGGTACTCCCGCTCGTCGCGGTTCAGCAGCAGCGCCCGGGCCAACGCGGCGAGCACCTGCCGGGACGGGTGCGGCCCCCGGCCCTGCTCCAACCGGATGTAGTAGTCGATCGACATGCCGGCGAGCTGGGCGACCTCCTGCCGACGCAGCCCGGGCGTACGCCGCCGTACCCCGTCGGGCAGACCGACCTCGGCGGGCCGCAGGCGGGCGCGGCGAGCGCGCAGAAACGACGCCAGTTCGTTCCGTCGCAGGCCGCTGCTCGTCATGCCCCCAGCATGCCTCGTGCCACGTCGCTCATGGTGGTACCGCCGGTCCCAGCCTCGCGGCGTCTCTCCCCGCCGGCCGTCGGCGGGCACAGGCTCGGTGGCATGACGAACACGATCGCCCTGATCACCGGGGCCAACAAGGGAATCGGCCTCGCCACCGCCCGGCAGCTCGGCGCCCTCGGCATGACCGTGCTGCTGGGAGCGCGGGACGTCGAGCGGGGCCGCGCCGCGGAACGGGAGCTGCGCGACGGCGGCGCGGACGCTCGGTTCGTGCCGCTGGACGTCACCGACGCCGCCTCGGTGGCCGCCGCCGCGAAACTCGTCGAGGACGAGTACGGCCGGTTGGACGTGCTGGTCAACAACGCCGGCATCGTGCTGGCCGACGGTACGCGGGGGCTGCCCAGCGAGACGACCGTGGCGACGATGCGCCGGCTATACGAGACGAACGTCTTCGGCCCGGTGGCGGTCACCAACGCGCTGCTGCCACTGCTGCGGCAGGCACCGGCGGCGCGGATCGTGAACGTCTCCAGCGAGGTCGGCTCGATCGCCGTGATGACCGACCCGGACGGGGCGCTGTTCGCGCTGACCTCCGTGCCGTACCCGTCGTCGAAGGCGGCGCTGAACATGCTCACCGCCATGTACGCCAAGGAACTGCGGGACACCCCGATCAAGGTGAACGCCGCGAACCCCGGCTACTGCGCCACCGACTTCAACGGCAACAGCGGCTTCCGTACGCCCGAACAGGGCGCCGAGGTGAGCGTGCACCTGGCGACCCTGCCGGCGGACGGGCCGAGCGGGCTGCTCTGGGGCTTCCAGATGGACGCCGGTGGCGGGTACGGCGTACTCCCCTGGTGATCCGCGCTCGCCAGGGTGGTCCTCGGGCGCCCGCCAGCGAAGCAGCCCCGCCGATCTCAGTCGGAGGTCGGCGGGGCGGTCAGGTCGACCTGCCAGTCGTTCACCCGCATCAGGTGCCCGGGCGGGTACTCGAAATTCGTCTCCTCCAGCAGTGTGAAGCCCGCCTTGCGGCAGACCGCGTTCGAGGCCGGGTTGTCGACGGACGGGTACGCGTGGGCGTGACGTCGGTCCCGTCGGGCGCGCGCCGCGTCGAGAGCCGCGCGCACCGCGGCGGTGGCCAGCCCTTGCCCCCGGTACGCGGGCAGCACCGCCCAGCCCAGCTCGTACACCGGCTGGTCGCGCCACTCGCGGGGCCAGTAGCCGACGCTGCCCACCCGCGTGCCGTCCGGCAGCACCACGGTGAACATGCACCCCGGCCCGCCCTCGGCGGAGCGCACGTACCGGTCGTGCCGGGCGAGCACCTGCTCGTCCGTCTCCGGGCCGCCGGTGTGTCGGCGCGTGTCCGGCGAGTTGAGCCGGCGCAGCAGATCGAGATCATCCTCGCGCCACGATTCGATGCGTACCTGCGTCATTCCGTCCCCTTCGTCGACCCCAGTCAAGCCGATCCCACCGACATTCCGCCCCGGAACAGCGCCCGCTAGTTCCGATCTAGCGGACGGCCGCCGTCGCCTCGCGCCTGAAGAGTGGGCGGGGTCGTTGGTCTCACCGACCGGCGACCACCGCGCCTGCCGACGACGTCCGAGGAGAGGTACGACTGATGAGTAGACGCGCCACCGGCCTGGCCATCGAGGCCGAAGGGCTCACCCGCACCTTCGGGGAGACCCGGGCGCTGGCCGGCATGGACCTACGGGTGCCCGCCGGCACCGTCTACGGCCTGCTCGGGCCGAACGGGGCGGGCAAGACCACCGCGGTCCGGGTGTTGGCGACGCTACTGCGCCCGGACGGCGGCACCGCGCGGGTCTTCGGGCACGACGTGGTCACCGAGGCCGACAAGGTCCGCAGCCGGGTCAGCCTCACCGGCCAGTACGCCTCGGTCGACGAGGACCTGACCGGCACGGAGAACCTGGTGCTGCTGGCCCGCCTACTGGGCCTGCGCAAGCCGGAGGCCCGCGACCGCGCGGCGGCGCTGCTGGCCGCGTTCGGTCTGACCGAGGCGAGCGACCGCCAGGTGAAGAAGTACTCGGGCGGCATGCGACGACGCATCGACATCGCCGCGAGCATCCTGAACACTCCGGACCTGCTCTTTCTCGACGAGCCGACGACGGGCCTCGACCCGCGCAGCCGCAACCAGGTGTGGGAAATCGTCCGGGCCGTGGTGTCGCACGGCACCACCGTGCTGCTGACCACGCAGTACCTCGACGAGGCCGACCAGCTCGCCGGTCGGATCGCGGTCGTCGACCACGGCCGGGTCATCGCCGAGGGCACCCCGGGCGAGCTGAAGTCGTCCGTCGGCTCCGGCACCGTCCACCTGCGACTCCGCGATCCGGGCCAGCGGCCCGAGGCCGAGAAGGTGCTCCGGGAGGCGCTGAACGTGCCCGTGCAGCTCGCCGCCGATCCGGTGGCGTTGACGGCCCGCGTCGGCGAGGCCGGCACCGACCTGGACGCCAGCGCGCAGGCCGCTCGCGCGCTCGGTGACCTGGCCCGCGCCGGCATCGCCGTCGACAACTTCTCCCTCGGTCAGCCCAGCCTGGACGAGGTCTTCCTGGCCCTGACCGACCACCCGGCCGTACCGGCCGACGAGCGCGACGACGAGCTGGAGGCAGCCCGATGAGCGACACCACCACGACCGCCAGCACGGCCGAGCGGGCGCCGTCGGTCTACGTACCGTCCGCCGAGGCATTGGCGACCGTCCTCGCGCCGGGCGCCCGACCGCCCCGCCCGAGCGCGTTGGGCGCGTCCCTCACCTTCGGCTGGCGGGCCCTGCTGAAGATCAAGCACGTGCCGGAACAGCTCTTCGACGTGACCGCGTTCCCGATCATCATGGTGCTGATGTTCACGTACCTGTTCGGTGGCGCCCTCGCCGACAGCCCACGTGACTACCTGCAGTTCTTCCTGCCCGGCATCATGGTGACGAGCGTCGTGATGATCACCATGTACACCGGGATCGGCCTCAACACCGACATCGAGAAGGGCATCTTCGACCGCTTCCGGACGCTGCCGGTCTGGCGGCCCGCCGCGCTGGTCGGCATGATCTTCGGTGACGTGCTGCGCTACATCCTCGCCGCCCTGGTCATCCTCGGTGTCGGGCTGGCGCTCGGCTTCCGGCCCGCCGGTGGCGTCGCCGGGGTGGCCGCCGGGATCGGGCTGCTGGTGGTCTTCTCGTTCGCGTTCTCCTGGGTGTGGACGTTCTTCGGGCTGATCCTGCGCAGCGAGAAGTCGGTGATGGGGGTCAGCATGATGGTGCTGTTCCCGCTGACGTTCCTCAGCAACGTCTTCGTCGAGCCGAGCACCATGCCCGGCTGGCTTCAGGCGTTCGTGAAGGTCAACCCGGTGACGCAACTGGTGGCCGCCGTACGCGCCGTCATGTCCGGCAACTCGGACGCGCCCGCCACGATGTGGCTCCTGGTGTGGAGCGCCGGCTTCGTCATCGTCTTCGGCACCCTGACCATGTACCGCTACAACCGCCGCTAACCCGGTCCCCGCGCTCCCCGCTCCCCGCTCCCCGCTCCCCGCTCCCCGCTCCCGCCTCCCGCCTCCCGCTCCCGCGCTCCCGCGCTCCCGCGCTCCCGCGCTCCCGCGCTCCCGCGATCTTGCACTTTCTGTGGCGACATAGGCCACGAGAGCACCCAAATCCACAACAGCAAGTGCAAGATCGGCGGGGCGGGGGGCGCGCGTGGGCGCCGGGCCGCGGGGCGCGAGGGCGCGGGGCGGGGGGGCGCGGGCGCGAGGGCGCGGGGCGCGAGGGCGCGGGGTTAGAGGTGCCAGGGGAGGCGGGTTTGCGGGAGGTAGCGGCAGGTCGTGCCGGTGGAGACCGAATCGCGCAGGTGGTTGGCGAGCGCGGGATGGCGATCGTCGAGCTTGCGGAGCGTGTCGCGGATGCGCGCGGTGACCGTCTTGCGGGCCCGTTCGGCTTCGTCGCCCAGCCGTCGACTCCGGCCGGCCAGCCCCGCCGCGGCACGCAACTCCTCGAGCAGCGCGCCGCGCTCGGCGTCCAGCGCGCCCACCTTCGCCGTGTCGCCACGTGCGGCGGCCCGGTCGATCTCGGCGTCGAGGCGTGTCAGGTGCCGCCGGTAGCGGGCCTTCGCCTCGTCGTCGAGGACCGGGTCGCCGCCCATCCGTCGGGCGGCCACCAGCACCGGACCGGCGGCGGGGTCGAGCAGTTCCACCGCCGGGACGTCACCCCCGGGGCGGCTCAACAGCAGGTGCAGATCGTGCAGGCCCTTGGCGTCGGGCAGGTGCGCCACCACTCCCGCGTACGCGAGTTGCCAGACCGGCCCGTCGCGCCGAAACGCGTACCCCTCGCTCGTCGGGTCGGACGGCGTCACCGGACGCCGACCCACGGCCTGGCCGCCCCCGACGACCTGGTCAGCACCCGCGACCTGAAGGTTCTCGGCGACCGTGCCCGCGACATCGCCGGGCCCACCAGGGGCGCTCTGCCCGGCGGCACGACCCGGCCCGCGACCTGTCCCCCGGTCCACGGCGTGATCCGCCTCGGGGGCGTGGCCCGGCTCGGCGTGGGTTGGTTTCGGGTCGGCGAGCCGGAGGAGCACCTGCCTCATGCCGAGTGCGGTGGCGTCCCGGACGGTGGTGGCGCGCACCTGGGCCGCCGCCGCGGCGTCGCCCGGCTGGTCGCGGCCGGCGAGGGCGTCGACCAGGCCCGCGCGGGCGATGAGCGACCAGGGTCGGGAGCCCATCCGGTCGGCGGCCTCACGGGCCGCCGTGAACCCGGCGATCGCGTCGTCCCACCGCTCCTGAGCGGCGTCGACCACGGCGAGCCAGTGGTCGATGGGCCCGCTGATGTCGCAGCCGAACAGCCCGACCGTCCACTGTCCACGGTGCGGAAGCAGCGCGGCCCGCGCGTCGTCACAGCGCCGCGGATCGCGGGACGCGGCGGCGGCCTGGGCGCGCAGGCGCAGCCACAGCGGCGACACCGGACGCGGATAGTGGATCCCGGCCGCCTCGATGCCGGCGGTCAACCGCACCGCCTGCTCGTCGTCGCCACGCTCGGCCGCCGTGATGGCCGACAGCAGTTCCCGGTACGGATAGTCGGCCGGCGCCCACTCGTGCAGCAGCGCGTCGACCTCGTCGAAGCGCCCCTGCAACAGCAGCCGGGCCCACCGCAGGTGGTGGCCCATGAAGGCGAACTCGGCGTGCCCCGGGTCGGACAGATCGGCGATGACGGCGAACCGCTCGTCCGCCTCGGCGAAGTCACCCCGGAATCCCGCGATGATCCCACCGTCGACGGCCGCCGCCATCCGGGAACGAGCCAACTCGCGCTGCTGACCCCCGGTGACGAAGGCGGCGAACTCCTCCATGAAGCGCGGGTCGCCCAGTTCCAGCAGCGCCACCCAGCGCAGCGACGTGGCCCACAGCTCGGTCTCCCGGTCGCCCGTCCGGCGGGCCACGTCGCGGATCTCGGCGGTGAGGGCCGCCCTCGCCGCGGCGGTGCCCAGCCCCCAGGTGGTGTCGTGGCGGGCCCACAGGCTGAAGGTGAGCGCCTCGTCGTCGCGCCCACGACGGGCGATGGTCTCCGTCGCGGTGATGAGATCCGCCACCAGCGCGCCCGCCGACGCGGTGGGGGCGGGCTCGCCGATCAACCGCTGGTACGCCTCGCGGACCAGGTCCGTCGTGTCGACCGCGTGGGTGGTGTCCACCTGACGGGAGCGGTGCACGGTGAGCGCGACACGCGCCAGCGGCACCGGGTCGTCGAGCGTACGGGCGAGCGTCGCGGCTTCGGCCAGCAGGCGTACGGCCTCGGATCGGCCGGCGTGGTGGTACTGCACCTCGCCGAAGTCCACGAGCAGCCGGATCCGCTGCGCGGGGTCCTCGACGATCTCCAACGCCCGGCGGAAGTGCACCGCCGCCTCGTCGGCGGCGAGCCGGGCGAACGCGTCGCGCCCGGCGGCGGTCAGCAGCTCGACGGCGCGGGTCCGGTCCAGCGCGGCGCCGGCCAGGTAGGCGTGGCGGGCCAGGTCGGCCGGGATGAGCCGGTCGGTGAGCGCCGTCGGCGGGTCCACCGCACGGACCACCGCGGCGTGCCGAGCCTGCCGGTCGTCGGTGGTGAGCCCGTCGTACAGGGTCTCGCGGACCAGGTCGTGGGCGAAGGTGAACCGTCCGCCACCCCGAGCGGCCACGAGCCGGGCGGTCACCGCGTCGTCGAGCAGCCGATCGACATGCGCCACCGGTTGCGCCGCGCTGGCCGCCAGGACCTGTCGGTGGAACTCACGCCCCAGTACGGCGGCGACGGTCAACGCCTCGACCACCGGGGCGGGTAACCGGGCGAGCCGCTGCCGCACCGCTTCCCGTACGCCGGGCGGGATCGCGCCGGTCACGCCGTCGGCGTGCCACAGCCGCGCGGTCTCCTCGACGAAGAACGGGTTGCCGCCGGTGCGGCGGTGCACCTCGTCCGCCAGGTCGGGGGCGGGCTCCCGACCGGCGGTACGCGCCATCAGCGCGGCCACCTCGTCGCGGGCCAGGCCGGCGAGGGTGATCGTGGTGGCCTTGGCGACCAGGGGCAGCAGCAGCGGGCGCAACGGATGGTCGTCGGCCTCGACCTCCGCGTCGCGGTACGTGCCGACCAGCAACAGGCGTTCGAACCAGGTGTGCTGGGCGGCGAACCCCAGCAGCCGCAGCGAGGCCGGGTCGGCCCAGTGCAGGTCGTCGAGGACGACCACCACCGGCCGGTGCGCGGAGACGGCGACCAGCGCGGCGGTCACCGCGTCGTACAGGGCGAACGCCTCCTGGTCTGCGACGTCCTGGCCGTCGCGGGCCGACCAGGCGGCCGTGAGCCCGGGAACGTCACCGGTGCCGCTCTCGCCGAGCAGGGCCGAGAGGGCTGGTTCGGCAGCCGGGCGGGCGAGCGCCCAGTCGTCGGCGGATCGCCGCAGGGCACGCAGCACCTGCACCCACGGCCAGTAGCCGGGGGCGCTGTCGGAGTCCCAGCAGGCCGCGCCGAGTACGAGAGCCCCGCGTCGGCGGGCTTCCCGTGCCGCCGACGTGACGAGGGTGGTCTTGCCGATGCCGGGCTCACCGGTGACCAGGACGAGACCGCCGTGACTGGTGGCCGCCCGGTCCAGCTCGGCGCGCAGCAGACCCGCGGGATGATCCCGCCCGATGATGGCGTCGCCGACCCGCGCGTCCATGGTTTCCAGACGGTACTGGAACCCTCCGACGCTCAGCGTCGAATATGACACGAGCCATGCGGCCCACCGCTCCTCAACCTTCCCTATCAAGATATGATAGGGAGCGATGAGGGAAGAAATGTTTTCGGTGGAGCAGGTTGCCGACCGGCTCGGGCTGCACGTGCGCACCGTGCGCGGCTACATCCGCTCCGGTCGCCTGCGGGCCGTGCGGATCGGCAAGCAGTACCGGATCGCCGCCAGCGACCTCGATGCGCTCACCGCACGGCCGCCCGGGACGCCCGTCGCGGGCATCGTCGGGCCGGCCGAGGTGTCGAGCATCGTGCAGGTCGACGGCGTCGACCGGGCGGCCGCCGACCGGCTCGGCACGCTGGTGCTCGCCAGCGCCAACACCGGGCACGACCCGACCCGGCCGCTGCGCGTGCAGACCGTGCACGACGACCACCGTCACCGCTTGAAGATCATCATCATCGGCGACCCGGCCGGCACCGCCGAGTTGCTCCACCTGCTCGACGCCGTCCTCACCGCCGACAACGGCCTGCTTGACCGGGAGGTCCACGATGCCTGACGAGATGCAGCAACGCGCCGGAGTGCCGGTGCTGGTCTGCGACCCGGCCGGCCCGCCGATCGCCACCGAGCAGGACGCGCTGGACCTGATCGGCGCGGCCTTCCTCGGCGCCCAGGTGGTGGCCGTACCCGCCAACCGGCTCGACGACCGCTTCTTCTCGCTCGGCACCCGCTTCGCCGGCGACGTGATGCAAAAGTTCGTCAACTACCGGCTGCGGCTCGCCGTGGTCGGCGACATCTCGCCGCAGCTCGCGGAAAGTTCGGCGCTGCGCGCTCTCGTACACGAGTCGAACCGGGGCGAGCAGATCTGGTTCGTGCCCGACCTCGACGCCCTCGACGAACGACTGCGCGCTATCTCCTAGCCGCATCCGGGTCGTGCACGATCGCCATCTCGACCGCATCCGGCTCAATGCCTCTGGCCTGGGCCTGCTCGGCGGCCCAACGAAGATAAGCCAGCCACTCGTCCGACGACCAACCGTTGCGCCGGGTGACACCGGCCTCGGCGGGGAGGCGGCTGGCCACCACACGATCCAGGATCAGCGGCTGGACGCCGCCCACCCCGCGCCGGTAACCGACGAAGTAGAGGACCTTCGTGAACAGTCCCGGCCCCAACCACGGCAGGCGAGCGGGGTCGCGGAAGCGGCGATAAGCCGTGCGGAGCGCCTCCGGGTCGGGCGCGGGCGCGGACACCTCCTCAAGCGCGTACGCCAGGCGTTTACCATCGGGGTCGGCGCCCAGCGACCTGGCGGTGCGCCACGGCCCGTACCCGATGGGTCCGTAACCCCAGACCAGCACGGCGGTCAGCAACTGGCGGGCGGTGGCCGAGCCGGCCCGGTACGCGTCGGCCACCGCGAAGACATCGCGCCGCCAGACCTCGCCGCTCACCGGCAAGGTGTCGGGCCAGGCGTCCGGCGGCAACCCCGCCCGCCACCGGTCCGGCTTCACGGTGGTCGGGGCCTGCTCCCCCGGTAACGGCCTCTGCATGGCTACCTCCCTCAGGTCGCGCGCTTGAGGACCTGCGCCGTTCGGACGCTACGGTCGGGCACTCGGGCACGCCGTCCGCTGACGCCATATCGCGGTATCGGGCGCCTGCCTGCCCTACGCGATCTCCAGCCCGGTCAGGTCGGCGCGCCGGACGCATCGCCCGGCGATGGGGAAAGGCAGTCCGTTCGGCATGGGGCCAGAAATCGTCATCGCAGTGGCGTCCGCCGCCATGTCGCTGATCAGCGTCGCGGTCAGTTCCCGGACCACTGTCGTCACTCACCGCCTACAGGACAAGGCGCGCAACCGCGACAAGGTGGAACTCGCCGAGGAGTTGTTCCGGCGTTCCCGGGTGCCCCTGTTGGCGTCAGCCGAGTCGCTACAGTCTCGGCCGCACAACGTGCTCAGCCGAAACTTCCTGCGTACGTACCTGCACTCCGGCAACAGCGAGGAGCAGCAGTACGTCCGCCACAACATCGTGTACGTCCTCGCCGAACACCTGGCCTGGCTGAAGGTCCTGCGGCGGGAACAGCGCTTCCTCAACATCGAGTCGGTGAAGAGCACAAGGAGCTCTTCGCAGCGATCCAGCGGATTCATCATCCCTTGGCGACCGACTCACTGCCCGGCCCGTTCCGTGTTCCGGGGGCACCAGCGGGCCATCGGTGAAGTCATGCTGCACCGAGTGGAGTCGCCTGAGGGCGCGGTGACAGAGGTGCTGGGATACGCCGCCTTCTGCGACCGCCTCGAAACCGAGCCGAGGTTCGCATTATGGTTCACCCGCCTCCTCGCAGAGGTCGACGACGTGGGAGCCCAGGACCTCCGCGAAAATGAGCGGCTCGTACGCCCGCAGAACGAGCTCGTCGGGCTCACCGAACTGCTCGACCCCAAGGGTGAATGGCTCCCGTTGGAGCGACGCGAGCGACTGCCACAATCGACCCCGCTCCTGCCCACCTCGCGGACACCCAACGGCTGACGTTCGCCGGGTGGCTCGTGACGGGCCGCCGGGTGACCGATACGCACGGTCTATGGGTAACCACAAGCAGAAGGGTGGAGGACAAGACCCGCGGCCCAGTCCGTGTAGGCGCGCCAACTGGCGCGTCAGTCATTACAGCTTCGGTGTCAATCATCCCGAGTGGTGAATAGTCAAAGACAGCACCACGGTATGGCCTAAGGGGTCGGCCATGCCCAGCAGAGCAGCGACCCAGGAGCAGGATTCGAGATCCCAAGGCAGAAATGCCCGGAACGCCCCTATCAAGGCCCGGCCCAGCCGGGACTGTCAACCCTCCTCGACCTGCCGAGTCGACTAGATGTACCCACCTATAGCTTCACCACGAACTGCAAGTCAACTAGTGACATGGAACACCCGTCCCGGGTACGGTGACCGCACCAGGGGAGACGGGGAGGGACACTTATGCGCGTACCAGAAAACACGGTTGGCATTCAGCTTGATCATGTGGGAATCCAGCGAGAAAGCATTCCCGTCCGACTTTCTAAAGAATTAATAACACTACTATCCGAGCAACTTTACCAGTCGCCACTCAAGGCCATCGAAGAACTTGTAGTAAATTCCTTCGACGCCGAGGCTGCCGAATGCCGCATCTTCGTTCCCATAGTTGCAGCCGGAACAGCCGCGGCAGCAATCCCCTTGATGCTGGTCTTCGACAACGGCATCGGCATGGATATGTCCGGGTTGGTCGACTTATGGCGGATCGGGTCTTCAACAAAGCGCGAAGAACGAATAACGAGGATCCGCAAGCGACGCCAAATAGGAAAATTCGGCATCGGGAAACTCGCGACGTACGCGCTTGCAAATCGAATCACATACGTCACGAGTTCGGGCGATGGCGAGATTCTCGCACTTTCGCTTTTGTATTCGGACTTCCGCTCGGAGCCAGGCTTGCCCGACCGCCCCACGGAGCTCACAGTACGACAGCTGACCGAGGCAGAGACATTAGCCCTGCCCAACCTACGGCGAGCGGCCAGCGAGGCCGGGCTGGAGGCACAAGTCGCACTTAAGCCAAATAAAACCTGGACGATAGTTCTACTCGAGGGCCTTAAGGCGCAAGGCCGGTCCATTTCTCCTGGTCGCCTTCGGTGGGTTTTACGAACCGCGATGCCGATCACACAAGAATTCCGTCTATTCCTAAACGGCGAAGAAGTCACCTCTTCCAAACTCGATTACGAGACGATCGCCGAGTTCAATATCTCCGACCTACCACCCGAGCGCCTTAAACAACTGGAAGAGAAAACAGGAATCGAGTGGAGCGCGACAAGCGATGGGCTTAGATCATCACTCTTCCCCAACAAAATTTCGGGCCAAGTAGTGGTCACGAAAAAGAGCCTATATGAAGGAAAGAGCGCAGACCTTACCCGTTCGCATGGGTTTTTCGTCCGCGTCCGAGGCAGACTGATAGATGAAGACAATGCCCTTGCAGGCGTAGCACCTCGGGCTTACGAAGTCTTTTACCGTTTTCGAGCAGACGTGAACGCCGATGATCTAGACAGCGAAATAACAGCAGCGCGAGAGGCTGTCGGCCTTAGCCCTCGCCGCACGGCCCTTACCAGTGTTTTGACAGAAGTTCTTAACGAAGCCCGTACCCGCTATGAAAAGGTGGTCAACGACCGACACCAGAAACAAGCAAACAAGAACGAACCAGACCGGAACTACGTACCTCCACGACACGTCGAAATGCCCGTTGCCGACGTGCTCGCGACCAATCAAGAGAACGGTGCAGATCCTGGGACGGATGCAGATGAGGGCTGGTTCTATCTACGCCCACCCACCGACACGAGCGTTCTTGATTTAATTACCAAGCTATACGAAACGGAGACCCGGAATCCTTACGAGTATTCGATTGAGAGCCTGGGCCCAGGCGGCCGGCTGGTGCAGTTCCACCCCGATGTTCGTCGCTTCGTACTCAACGAGGACCACATACTCTTCATCTCCTTCGGCGACGATCCTCGAGCTCTTGATCTGTTAAAGGACTTCGCAACCGCAGAGGCACTACTTGAGATCTACCTGCGGGGCGCGAACGTGTCTCCTCATTTAATCGGCGAAATTCTCGAGCGCAGAGATTTGTTGATGCGAAGTTTAGCTCGCGAGCAAATCAACTCACCGGCCGCAATTGCCGCTTCACTTCGTGATGCAGTGTCGTCCGAGCGAGACCTCGAGGTAGCAGTCATCATCGCGGCGCGCGCACTAGGCTTCGTTGCGAAGCACCTCAGTGGATCCGAAAGGCCTGACGGCGTGGCACGCTTCCGAGACCACGCAGTAGGCGACCGAAAGATCATCCTCGAGGCTAAATCTTCCGTACATGTACCAAGTCTCGGGGCGATCGATTTCGGAGGGCTGCATCAGCACGTCAATGACGAAAAGGCCGATGGATGCCTTCTGGTAGCTCCGGATTATCCGGGCTCAAGTCGTGAAGACGACTCTGCCGCCTCTAAGCGGGCTGAAGCGCTGAGAATTAGTTGCTGGACCGTAGAGCAGCTGGCCAGAGTCGTCGAGTGCATGGACAAGCGCGATATCACTGCGAGAGATATTCTACGAATCGTGGAATCGGCATTTACGCCGGCCTCCGTCGCCGCCGCTGTCGACGCTCTCCTGGCAGATCCGACACATCCTTCCCAGGCAGTGGCCGGTGCGATTCTTCGCGCCCTACGGGAACTAGACCGGCTTGTTCCCCATAGAACTCGGAGCCTGGATATGCTAATACCCGAAATTGCAAGGCAAGGCATAGACCCCATCAATGCAGTTCGTGTGGAGGAAGCCCTCAGAGCCCTTGCAGCAGCCAGTAGAGGAGCTCTAACGATAATGAAGAATGACCGGATCCAACTGAATACAGCAGTCGAAGAGCTTGAACGGCGCGTCAATCCTTGGCTTCGAAACCTGGCCACTTCTCGGCGCGAAAGCACCTTCCGGTCTAGCGCGCTTTAGCCTGAACCTGCGCGCCGAGCCGGCACCAGGCCGGGGCCGATGGGAGGTAGCGGCCGGAATCATGATCGTTCTGCAGCCGGCAGCGGCGGCTGAGGCCTGTAGCTGACAACCAGGCGAACAGAGCGCCCTCGCCTCCTCGCCTACATGGTCTCGTCCCGAGATTGACAGGACGGACCGTAGCCATCCCAACGGTCCGCAGCCGTGATCACTGCAGGACGCACCGGCGACCGTCCTGAGCACAGCGTTCCGAAGGGGTGGATGGCGAGCTACCGCGGGCGGCATCGAATCGTCCGTTGGCCGGACGTTAGAGGCCAAGCCCTGCACCTGCTCGTCCGGTACGAACCAGTGCTGGGGCTGGGCGAGCAGGCGGCAACTCCTCGTTAGCACCTAGCCCTCGCACCCTCGGTGCAGCCGTGGGCCGGTTACCGTGAGGCTATGGCGCCTGTAGGGTGTTTGCCGTGACTGACGAGCCTGTCGACGCTGCCCCGGACACCATCCGGGCTGCCGAGTTCTTCGCCGGCATCGGGCTGGTACGAGAGGCTCTGCAGCCTCTTGGCATTCAAGTCGTGTGGGCCAACGACATCAAGAAGGCCAAGCGGGACGTCTATGCCGCCAATCATGACGCTAGCCACTTCCAGCTAGACGACATCCGCAATGTGACCGCTAAGGATTTGCCGTCAGACATCGAGTTAGCGACTAGCAGCTTCCCATGCGTTGACCTATCTCTTGCGGGCAACCGCCGCGGCCTTATCGGTTCCGAGTCAGGGATGTTCTGGGAGTTCGCCAGGGTCATCGAAGAGATGCAGGAACAGCGACCTCGCGTCGTTCTCCTTGAAAACGTTCATGGCTTCGCTACAAGCCACGGCGGCAAAGACCTTTCTGACGCTCTTAGGCAGATGCATGAGCTTGGATACTCATGCGACGTCATCGCCGTCGACGCGCGGCATTTTGTACCGCAGTCACGACGGCGCATGTTTATAGTCGGAGTCCAGGGCGCAGTCCCGTCTGGGGCACAGAGCGGCATTCCGCCGATCTCAGGTGTCCGGCCCAGGTGGGTTCAGCGCGTGCATGCTCTGCACCAGCACCTCGACATGCATCACCTAACGCTTCCTAGGCTTCCTAATGGACCACAGGACCTTTCCAGCGTCGTCGAGACGATGGACAGCGAGGACCCTCGATGGTGGGGCAAGGATCGGCAAGCCGCGTTCATAGAGTCCATGAGCCCCATTCAGAAAGCTCGAATGGAAGCTCTGCGTGACACCGAAGACACTTCATGGCGCACCGCCTACCGCAGGAGGAGAAATGGGGCCTCAATGTGGGAGCTTCGGCGAGACGCGATCGGGGGCTGCCTTCGCACGACCGGAGGCGGCTCCAGCAAGCAGGCCCTAGTCGAGCTAGGCAAGGGTGAGGTGCGGGTTCGCTGGATGACCCCCTTAGAATACGCGCGAATGATGGGCGCAGGGTCCTACACCGTCACCGCTGGAACACCGAACCAGGCGCTGTTCGGCTTTGGGGACGCAGTGGTAGTGGACGTCATCAGTTGGATCGGCCAGCACTACCTGCTGCCCGTACTCCGACCCCAGAAGGTGCTGCAAGCCGCGTAATGGGCCTCGGCCGGCGCCCCACAAGTTTGCAACCCGCCGACCCGGCGATCCAGGCCCGGACGCAGGCAGATTCGCGAGGAGCTGGGCCAGCAGAGCAGCGCATTATGAGGTCGATGGAGCCTGCTGACCGCGAGGACGCAGCAAGCCCAACATCAATCAACGCTTCTCGCCTGCGGGCGCCGTACTATCATCGCATGCCACGAGCCCGCGTGGAGCTTGCTCCAGAGGACCCGCGTCACGGGACGCCGAACGGTTACGGCAACCTTGGGTGCCGATGCGTCCTCTGCCGGGAGGCTCACCGGCAGACCCACAGCCGTTACATGCAAAGGGTGCGGACAACAAAGACGCTCGCCGGGACGGCCTCAGCCCACGGAACGTCCTATCGATACGACGTCGGATGTAGATGTGAGGAATGCCGCAAAGCGCATAACGTCAAGAGTCGTCAGACGAAACAGCGTCTGCGGGAGCAAGCAATCCGAGCAGGAGGTGCCGTGCCATCGGATCTAGCGCTTCCGCCATCCCCGCCCCCATCCACGGCTACCGCGTCAATGCGCTCGAACCGCCATCGAGACACCGGACCTGAGCTCCGGCTTCGTAGGGCCCTTCACGCTCGGGGACACCGCTACCGGGTGGCACTGCCCATCGTCGCTCGTGGAAAACGGGTGCGTCCCGATCTTGTCTATCCCAAGCGCAAGCTCGCCGTCTTCGTCGATGGCTGCTTCTGGCATCGTTGTCCGGAACACGGCAGGGCCCCGAGCGATCCAACCGGATATTGGTCCGTCAAGCTTCAGCGCAACGTCGATCGGGATGTCGCCGTCAGGGCCGCCCTCGAAGAGGACGGTTGGCGCGTCCTTCGCCTATGGGAGCACGAAAGCCTCGACGATGCCATCGGCCTTGTTGAGGCAGCTTGGCGAGAGGGCAACCCGCCACCATCACGTGGTTGACGGCTCCCACAATCCTGTTGGGCAACCAGGAAGCTGCCTTGCAATTCTTCAAGCCCCGGAAAGGGCTGCCTCGCGATCTGAGTGAGCGCGTGAAGCCCTTCTCGGTCGAACTCGAGTGTTTGACTGACCTTCTTGCCGGCCGCCTGCTGGTCGGATCCATATCTGCTCAACTGCAATAGCGTCTCATCGCCATCCTTGACGATCTGCCAGCCGCATTCAACTACCGTTGGATGACGTCGAACGTTCGGCCTGTCCGGGAAACTCTCCGACTACCGCCATGCTGATACTCCGTTTCACCCATGCGCTCAGCCCTAACCGGCGGGGCATATTGCAGTGAACCGGTCCATGGGGAATGGAAGCAGGTTACAGTGGTCATGCCTTTTCGTACTGACGTTGCGACTGGTTGCCGCCCCGCTAGCGTGAATGACTGGATCGCAGCCATCGGCCCGCCAAGCGTGCCGGTTGCAGTTTACGGTGGCTACGACAGCAACCTTAGAGCGATCCTCATGGGTGTGCGATCGAGTTCGAACAGGTCGCCCGATTGAACTTCGAACCCGTTCGACTCGACCCAACGGAGCGCCGCCTCCTGCTCTTCTCGGAGGAGGTGACGTTCTTGGCGCCACAACGGGTGGCCCAAGATCACCGCTCGTCGCTTATCGGTCTGGTATAGGACCGCTAGCCCCTCCATCTCCTGCGCCTTGATTCCGTGCTGTCCGAAGGAGGCGAGGAACCCGCGGGTCAGCACGCTCGCGCGGCCCAGCCAGCGTTTCCAGTCGACGTCTTCCTGCAGGGCCAGCTCCGCCATGTCCAGAGCCAGCCTCCAGTCGAGCGCGCCATGAAGGCGCCGGTTGTCGTAGGAGCGGAGACAGTCCGGGCAAGACATGGTGCAGTCCATCGAGTGGCGGACGTCCTCCCACCGCGCGCGCAGGTCCTCCACGACGCGGCGCAACACACGCTCAAAGACCTGAGGCTTACCGAGCTCGGTAGCGTACCCGGCCCCGTTCTCGAGGCTGTCCGCTACGAAGACGCGGTGCGTCTGCTCTCCGCAGACATTGACGGAGTTAAGGCCTACGGTCAGCTCAGCCGGATCGACGTCAAGCTCGGCCTGGAGCCCTCGGCGCAGCACCTCAGCGAAGGACCACAGAGCCGGGAGGCCGGCCGGATGCGTTCCCCGACGAGTCGGTAGGACACCACCGGGCAGGTCCAGTGCGTTCGGCGTAACGACCAGCACGTCGGTCTTTCGCACTTCTCCGATCGCCGCGTCGCACCGCAACCCGTAGGACCGCGGCAGGTTCACCTCATTGCTGTACAACGACGAATCTGTCACGATCACCGACTTCCCGGGTCCGGCCTCCATTGGGAACAAGCGCCCGAGATTGTCGTTTATCCGGAGAATGTCGGCCATCTCGTAGACGTCGACGAGCACCCCGTGAATCTGTGACGTCTGGTCCGGGTCTGACGCCACGGCAAGTTCGGGAGCGCCGACCACTGCTACGGTGTCGCCGTCGATGTCGTAGTCCCTACCGTGATAGTCGGTGCGGAACCCCAACGGCTGGTACATGTCGAATGAGTTGACAGTGCCACTACAGACGGGGCAGACCTCCGCCATCTCTACGAGAGCGGTCCAACCGCACTCGCTGCACCTGCTGACCCGGATCGAAACCCCCAACGGATCGATCGGCAACGCCGTCCTGCCTCGAACTTCGTAGGCAGCGAAGCCGACGACCGTGTGGATCCGTCCGTCCCGGACGACCTCTGCGCCTGGGGCGAAGCTTCCCACCGCCATGTCGAGAGCCCTATCGGACACAACAAGGTCATTGAGCTGACGCTTCTCCTTCGGCACGCCCATGTACAGGTTTCGGACCCGGGTGGGGAACCCGAACATCGGCAGGACGCCGGCGTTGGCGAGCAGCTCGCTCAGCTCGTTTTGCTGGTAGAACGGGTTGGCCAACGCCGTGTCGATGTCGCTGACAAGGTCCGTCCGCGCCCACCGCTCCAGGCCGGCCACGCCGGCCAGATCGATCCCGGAACGGACGGTAAGGGCCCTGATGACCCGAGGCACATCGGCAGAGTGCCTGAGCCAGGCAGCCACCTGCTGCCGATAGATCCCGGGCCACGCGTCCCGCGTGCCGAAGATGCCATGGATGCTCTCGCGTGAACGAGCCGGCCTCGGATCCGCCGCCAGGAAGGCCCGGCGCAGGAGTTCCGCGGCAACGACCCGCCGTGCGATACGGGTGCGACGCAGGTCCAGGAACGGCTGCGGCGGAATGTCACCCGTCATTCGCTCCGTCGCGTTGAAGTAGTAGTCATCGTGAGTGCGAGACCGGGCGACGGTCAACGCGTACGAGAACGGCTGTCCTTGACGGCCGGCGCGGCCAACCCGCTGCTGGTAGTTGAAACGTTGCGGCGGAACGTTGGCCATGATGGTCGAGCGTAGGGAGCCGATGTCCACGCCGACCTCCATTGTCGTGGTGACGCTTAGTACGTCGAGCGGGCTCGTCAGCTCGTTTTCCAACGGCGGCTTGAGCAACGCTCCACGGAACCAGCGTTGGCGCTGCCGCTGCAACGCCAGAGGCTTCGTCTGTCCGGTCAACTCGGCGACCGTCATGCGCCGGGGCTCAAGGCTGGAAAGCCAGGCGTAGTAGTCCTCGTCCACGCGATCACCGATGTGCTGTTCGAGCGCGTAGTGGTAACAGCCCCTGGCGGCACAGACACCGGCCGACGGGTGCAGGTGGCGGTAGTTGCACTTGCGGCAGGCCCAGCTCGAGTCGCCGGCCCGCACAATGACGAGGGGCACATCCGGGTTGTCAACCCGCAGCCCCCAGTCCGGCGCGATGCCACGGTCGCGAATCTCGCGCGTAACCCAGGTCTCCAGCCCATCCGTGTCGCATCCAAGTCGGCCCGAAACCGCTTTCAGGTATTGCCGGACAGCGGGCGGCACCTTGAACGACGGTTTGAACCATTGGGCACCCGTGAACCGCCCTGCTATACCTAGGATCCGGATGACAGAGCGCAAGACTTGCAGCGCTGTCTCCGGGTCTGTCGGCGCGTCGGTGAGCTGCGGCGCCCGAGGCTCGACCACGACAAGGCCGGTGGACTCGAGATCTCGGCCCGCGCGGTCGAAGACTGCCTCGGCCATCGCCGTGGCAAGTGCTTGCCGGTACAGCTGTTGACTCTCGACACGCGCCTGCGGGTCGAGCGGAATCCAATGTCCCGTGATGGGCGGCTCGTACGCCCGGTACCACGGCTCCCCGTGGGGCGTCTGCTGCATGGACTGCGCGGGGCCTGCCGGGTGCAGGCCTTTCTTCAGCATGCTCTCCTGCAACCTGCTCGTCACCACAGCCCACGAGAGCCGCGTGCTTGAGCGGCTCTCCTCCCGGTACCGCGAAATTAGGCTTTTGTCCTCGGTTGAGGCAATGCCCGTGACCTGCCGCATCACCGCTTGGAACACGTCCGGGTGCTGAGTCTGAAAGCTGGTGAAGGCGAGCTGCTCGTCGGCGGACAGCGGCGTTCCGGAAAGCAGCTTGGCGGCCAGTTGCGCGCCGTCGGGGTGCTCCGCATCGAGCTCCCGGCGGATGAGCTGGCGCACCAAGTCCCGGTGGTGGTTTTTTGCCACCCCGGCAGCCGTACGCGCAGCGTCATCACGGCTGTCGGTGAATAGGATCGTGCGGGAGTCGGCTGCCGTGGAACCCATGCTCCGGAAGAGCTGGGACAGGTAGAGCTGAATTGCCTGTGCCTGACCGTGGGTGTGGCCACGTATCGGCGAGCGGACAATGCCTCGCCAGAACCTCTGCAGATCGGTGTTGCGATTGTGGGACCCGCAGCGGGGGCAGCATTCCGGAAGAGCCGGTGCCTTCGCGTCCGAGTCTGTGCCGAGCCCCGCGACGCGCAACGCATACCCGGTGTGGTTGTCATCGCGCTGGATCACGCCGGAAGTGGGATCCAGACGGACCGGCTCGAACTGGAACCTCGCGGACCGCTTCTGTGGCGTCTGGTGTCCCCACTCCTGCACCGCCGTGACATCCCCCGGCCAGTACCACACGTACTGGCTAAGCAGGCGGCGATTCACCGGCCTGCTCTGCCCTGATGGAATGTCAACCGCTGTTGCTCCGAGTGCCCGGATCGGCGGATCGAACTCGTCGTTCCTCTCGATGACGTAGCCTCCGAGGCTTACGTCTCCGCAGTCGAAGCAGTACAGGACCTCGAGGATGCGGCCTCCGCAAGGACAGGTCGATCCGGGACGGCTGAAGAGCCGGCCGATTCGCCGCCTCTCCCACCGGTATGTGGGATCGACGGCCTCACAGTCGGGCTTTGCACAGGCCCACAAGCCGCCGACAGTACGGACGAACATGTGCGCACGAAGCGGAATCGCTCCTTGGTCGCCCGCAAAAGCAGCGGCTGACAGGACAAGCTCAAGGGCTCGTCCCTGGTCGGCCTCCTCGTCGAACAACCGCTGCTCGATGACGCCGACGCGCGTGGCACGCAACTGCCCTGCGGTCGTCTCTCGGCAAGCCGAAGCGATCGCCTCCGAAACGAGGTACTTCTCAGCGATGTTGGCCAGCGCCGCAGCTCGGCCCTCGGGGTCTCCTGGGAGTTCGCGGGCCAGCTGCTCTAGCTCACTGCGTGGCAGCGGCTCACGGCCGGCGACGGAGCGCGGAACGCCCGCCGTGACGTGGAATGTGGCGCGGTCGACACCAAAGAACTGCTCAAGGTACTCCTTGCCCTCCTCGTCGTCAGAGAGCGAGGCGCTGGTAGCAAGGCAGCGTAGCTGCGGCGAGTCCGCCTCTAGCCCCAGCCTCGCTAGGAGGTTGCGCACGACCATCGCCACCTCGCTGCCCTGCGTCCCTCGATACAGGTGCATCTCGTCGACGACGATCGTGAGCGTGTTGCTTTGGTCCGTTCTCAGCCATTTCGCTGTGCTCTCGAACAAGGGCTGCTCGATATCCCGCATGAGCATCGCGTTCAGCATCGAGTAGTTGGTCACGAGAATGTCGGGCGGCGAGGCCACCATGTCCCACCGGGTCAGCATCTCCCCCATCTGGGGATCAGGGAACTGCGACAGCATCTCCTCAACCCGCCGCCGGTCAGCTTCGCCCTGGTACGCCTCAACGAGGGTCCGAAAATCGCTGGCTGCGCTCTTGATCTCGTTGGCCGCGTCGATGACCCGCTCTCGGTCTGCGGAGCCGGCCGGAAGATCACTCGACCCCAGCGTTCCGCCTGTGTACCGGCCAAACCACAGCGGTGCCAACTGACTTGCCGCGATACGCCGCAGCGCCTTGCGCAGTCGGCTGATCTGATCCTCAACGAGAGCGTTCGTGGGATACAGCACGACTGTGCGGAGGGCGGCAGACCGCGCCTCCGATGCCCGCATCGGCCGCCACCGCATCTGGCTTTCCGGTGCCTCCCACCACCGGTCCGGTGCCCGGTCTTGGCCCCAAGCCAGCGCCTCCTGCACCAGCCGGGCGAGCACGGGCAGCAGGAACGACTCGGTCTTGCCCGAGCCAGTGCCAGAGGTGACCACGACGTTGCGCGGCTTGCCGGGATCGTTGCTGAGGGAGTGCCTCAACGCCTCGGCCTGGTGGCGGCGCAGCATGATGTTCTCACCAGGAGCGACGAAATCGCCGAAGAGGGCTTTCCCGACGATGTCAGCAGCTAGCGGATCGAGCCCTACTTCCGCGGCAACCTCCTTCAGGGGGACGTCGGCGTCGTACGGAACGACAGGCTCGAGAAGCACGTCCGTGAACAGCAACCCGGACTCGTTCAGGAGCTGCCGCCGCTCCCGCCGCAACGGCTCGTCCCGCAGCCAATACGCAGTGTCGAAGTAGCGTAGGTAAGCGTCCCGGAGCTCCTGATAGACCCGCTTGGGTGTGGGGAAGCCAAGCCGCGAGGACGGGTCAAATGACTTGCTTGCCGTGGTCATCGGGCACTTCCTTCAGCTGGCGAGACGTGCAGCGAGCGTGTCGGCAAAATCGGCGGGCACATTGCGGTAGAGCAGGAGCCTGTCCGCCTTCTCCGGTGGACGGCCACTGCATAGGACGGCGGCCCGGCCGTAGAGCCCGGGGAGGTCAGCGCCGAGCGGCACTTGGAGGCATTTCTGCTTGGCCTCGTACGCGATGAGTGGGCGGCCGGTTGCGAGCGCATCGAGGTGTTTGACTAGCTGCACCGTGCCTATCCGTGCTGTTCCCCGCGCAATGTCAACTTGACGACGGATGACGTCGGTGACGCCAAACGACTCGAGTCGGTACGCGCCCGGAGACTCGGCATGTTGTTGTGCAAACCACGAGGCGGAAGCGACGTGGAACCTTTGGACGCGCCGGGCGCCTGGCATGGTGACCTGCGGAAGCGCCGTCTCAACCGCGCTCAGATTCGGAGTCACTCGCAGGATCGACCGCGCGGCATCGCGAGCGACTGCAACCGCGTCAAACAGCGCGGACACAGTTTCGACCTCCGTTGCCGTGAGTCCCTGAAGAACCCAGCGGGTCGGTCCCGCGTTGCTCGCTTCCGCCACAACCCTGCCACCAAGCGCTGCGGCCTCGTTGTCCAGCGTGTCTCTCATTGCGGCCGGCCAGTAACCGACCAGCAGGAATGACCCGTCCGTCAGCTCGGCGAGGGTGGATGGACTAATTTCCCACTCCACCGGACGAAGCAGGTAGTTGTCCCGCTTGACCTGCAGATGCCCTAGGACCTCGAGCGTGCGGGCGAACTCATCGACGAAACGAGATGAGCCTTCCACTTGGAGGCTGATCCGTTCAAGAGCGGAGAAGGGGCCGCCTCCGGCATGCATCAGGGCATCGACGGCCACGTCCCAAGTAATCGATCCTGTCCGTACGGGCTCGATCTCTCGAACGTCGACGTGATGCGTGGCGGCGGTCGTGTTCTGAACCCTACGCTTCGCTTCGGCGGCCCATGCCTTGTTGGGGAATCGCTTGACTAGTCCGCACTTGCGGCAGGTCCCGTGCACGGTGATGCTGCTGGAGAGGGGCAGATCCCAGTGGTGGGCACCGGTTACCAGACAGGAGGTCGGGTCAGGAGTGGTAAGCACGGTGGTGGTCGTGCCAACGTAGTCGGAGGGACGATCACCGGTCCACCATGGCGCGCTTGGGGCCTTTACTTGGGCTACCTCCGCCTCGGTGCCATCGGCAGAAGCACCGTCGACCAACGACGTCGAATCCTGAGCATCCAGCTGTTCTGCCGAAATCACCGCCCAGCCATCTCGCCCTCCGATGTCGTGAACGAGGCGAGGGCTACGGCTCCACATTGCCAGGTCGACGGCGCTGCCGGACCTGAGCGAGAAGGGAAGCCGCTGCGCGGGGGTTTTCGAGTCGTCGATATAAAGCAGCGCCTCGTAGTCGCCGTCCTCAAGTTCTTCAGTGGCGAGCGGGAGGACCAATGCGCTGCCGTTCGTCTCGGCTTTACAGAAGGCCTGGTCGATCGTCACTCCTGCTGGATCGTCGAGCAGCCCCAGGTCGTCCGTGTGCTTCCTTAGCACCTCAAGTCGGAGGTACTCCGCTGTCACGGCGACAGACCGAATCTCAGGCGGCGACAGCGACGAGTACTTTCGCATCTGGCCAGGCAACTTCAGCCCATCAGCTAGGGTAAGCTGGGACGCGACCGTTGGGAGAAGGACATTTAGATCCTGGTGCTTGTTGGATCGATGCTCGTTTGCCAGCAGCGCGAGCAATTGCACGTGTGAGAAGAGGACCCAGTTCGCCGGCACCCCCTCCTGCCCTCCGTTGACGCGCCGGAAGCCGGGGCGCGCAGCCTTATCGAGCGCGCGCTCCACCTCGTCAGCCAGCTCCTCGGCAGTGAAAACCAGGCCATCCTCCGCCAGCGGCAATCGCTCAACCTCGAGATAAAGTCCGAGCGACTCATCTCTCCGCATAGGGACCACTCGCCGAGGGCGACGCTGGACCGTGAAGCTGCCGGTGTCACTCGTCAGCGACAGGATGCCATCGAGAACAGACGCCTTCTCCAGATTTGCGGGCCGGTGCAATCGATGCCAACCGCCAGGGCCTGGGATGAAGTCGAGGAGCGGTTTATTGTCTCCGACGGCACTCGAAACCGCCATGCACTGCGGACGATCGACGCCGGGCAGCCGCGACACAATGTTGAATTCGACGCTGCTGCCAAACGGCCCCGATCGCGTCATGGCCACTAGCCGGACCTCGCCTCGCGGCTGAATGGCCGGAACCGACGATTGAGCGTCGCCGGCCGAGATGCCGTCCCAACTCTGAAGCTCGAGGGAAACGACTGCAGCGATCCGCTCGCGCGCCGCCGGCTGCCTCCTCCAAAGCTTCGCCAGGCTCCGACTGATGGGCGGAGGATCCTTCTTCAACCACTCGTCGAGCAGTGCCTCCATCTCTCGTGGACTAACCTCCTGGCCAGGCATAAGTCCGTATGCCATGAAGAAACGCGGCAACTTTTGGCGATCGTGCTCGCGAACCAGAGCCTGCGAGACGGACAGCCCGATGTAGCGGTGAGTAAGGGCGACTGCGGACGGGAGACCGCGCATTCCGTCGAGGCCCGTCAGCCACAAGGACAACACATGCCAAAAGAATTCGACATGCCGTCGGTAGTCCTTCGCTAGCCGTTCCCGCTGCTCCCCATCGGGTACGGCAAGCACCTGAGCTAGACGCCCGAAGTAATTGCTGGGGGCCATGGTGGCGTCACCTCCCATCCGCTCTGCCGCCATGCTGAAGACCGCCAGTACGGCTAACACGGGGGGCGGACTTAGGTCCAGACGGGACGTGCGAACAGTTCGACGCCACGTTCCGAGCCACGTCTTGAGATTCGTAAAAACCTCGTCGAAGGCCCCCTGGCGACCTGCACCGAGACGCAAGACCTGCCGTACGGCTGCGGCCAGGGCGTTTTCGACCTCATCAACTGGCGTCCCAGTCTTCTGGCTCAGCAACGGGACTGTGTCGTTGTCTAGGTCAATGTATACCGGCTGACCTCCGAGTTCTTCACAGAAGAAGACCTCTGCGATCGCTTCGTTCCACATGTCGTACGCTTCCCAGCGAGCCATCCTAGATCCCTTCGTGCGGAACGAAGCGGTCGATGAAAGTCGTCGACTAGCTCGTTGGCCTGGGCGGTGATGATCAGCGGCTCGCCTGCGGCGGCTAGCTCGACGGCCCCACCGACTACCAGGGCCGACGTGCTGTACCCCAGGAGCTGAGTCGACCACAACGCCAGGGTGGGCTCCCGAACCCAGGTCGGCTAGAACGGCGGTAAGTGCGCGCTCCGCTTTGACCGCGGGTGGTACTTCCAGTCCAGCATGCAATGACACCACCTCCCCACATGGTGTGCCAGGACCCTACGTCAGTAGTCCTGCGAGCGGGACCCCTCGGATTTCATCCGATCGGCCGCTTTGACCTGGCCTATCTGCGCTGTCAACTACCCCAGATGTGGATATTGCCCCGAGGCAACTACTTGCCTTAATCAGGGCCGTTCGTGCTGGAGAAGGCCGTGATCACGAAGCGCATGGGGTTCGGTCAGCTGAGTCGAAGCCGCAGCCTCGTCCTCGACGAGTCCTACATCAACGAAGATGCATTCCTGTCAGGGACACGACAGTGACGATGGCTGACGCACTCCACTCAGCCGACCAAGCCTTAAAGCGAAGATGCTCCATGTATAGGGTGGCCTTCCGACATCCCCGCTTGGTCGATCTTGTCTCTGCCGGGGGCTGAGTAGTGGCAGGAACTAGGCCGACGGTCACGTCGGGACACTGGGTCCGCCGAAGATACTGCGTAAGGGTGGAGGCGACATGCCGTCGGAGCGGGACTACCTGGATCTGACCGGAGCCCAGGCCGCAAACCAGTGGCGGGCAATCCTGAGTCGAGAGCCAAGGCCGGGGACCAGGCAGGTGCCTTTTGTGCCGGTGGAGACGCTGCTGTGTCTCGCCGCTAGCCTCGTCTTCGACCGCCGAAAGTATGGGGGCTCCACTAGCCACCTCGCTGTCGAGCCGGTTCCCACGCTCGCCCGGCTCTTCAAACGCCCCAACGGCAGCCTGATCGCGAAGATGTCCAACCTAGACGGGACCCTCGCCCATGGTGCCAAGCACGAAGTCCATGTCGCTGCGCAGCTGCTCTCCTCCCCCACCAAGCTTCAGGCGACCTGCCGCCTGATCTTCGACACCGCACGCCGGGTCGGGATCGGGCCGGACGAATTGCCCGACTTCCTCGGCCTCGAGGACAACGACGAACTCGTGCTCCTGGGCCAGGAGGAGCTGGTGCAGTCTGACCTTGAGGCGGCCGTTCAGAACCAGGTCGCCAAGTGGGCGCAGAAGTACCCGGACATCGCCGAGCCAGTGACGGAGCGCCTCCTCACCGCCGCCATCCGGGTCGGGCAGCATCGATTCGCGCGCGACGTGCTGCGGAACAACGGTTACCGCTGCACCTTCTGTGGGCTGGGAGTGAGGGCCGGCGGGCTCAGGGCCCAGCGGATGCTCGTCGCGAGCCACATCAAGCCTTGGCGGGTGAGCAACCCGACCGAGCGGCTCGACCCGCGAAACGGTATCGCCGCCTGCCCGACCCACGACGTTGCCTTCGACACGGGCCTTCTGACCGTCGGCCATGACCTCCGCATCCATGTGCGTCCAGAGGTGCAGCAAGCGGCAGAGTCCGACTCAGCAGTGCGGTCATCGTTCGGGCACCCACCGCTCTCGCAGCATCTACTGCTACCGGATGGTGCAATACCACCTGCCGTCCGATACCTCGACTGGCACCACGAGCACGTTTACCAGCGGACGAGTAGTAGGACCTCCTGATCAACTACGAAGCGCTACCACTGCAGGAACCTCGCGGGCGTGGTGCTGGCCGCCAGATTCGGCGCGCTCAGCGTGCTGCTGCTGGTGCCGTCCGTGCAGTCGGCCGTCACCATCGGCGTCGGCGTGCTGCTCGACACGTTCCTCGTCGGCAGCTTGCTCGTACCGGCCCTGGCGCTGCACCTCGGCCCCCGTACCTGGTGGCCAAGCGCCCTGGCCGGAATGGGTCCGTCGGTCGACTGAACGGTCGCGTAGAAAGTCGGCGTCTCGTACTCGGGAAGGCTCAGCCGCTGCCGCACGACCGCATCCGACAGGTCACGCATCGGGGATGTCCGGCTTGGCGGCGACGAGCATGCTTCGCGGAATGACGACGACCCTTTCGTCTGCACCAACGCTCACACCGTCGGGTAGCCGGGTGGCAAGCACATCGGTGAGATTGCGCCCAATGACAGCGACATCGCCGTTCGAGAGCCTCCAGACGTCGGGACAGGTCATCGTTCCCGCTCTCGCCCAGCTCTGCGGCTGACTTGCCGAGCCTGCGCAAGAAGCGTGCAGTGCGGTCCGCTTCCCAGTGTCCAGACATGTTCGTCTGCCACGATTGACGCCGCACAGGGTCTTTCGGCTGCCCTGGGACGGCCGTCAGCGGGTGAAGGTGACCGGCGTGTGGATGAGAGTGGCGGGGATGCCCAGGGCCAGCAGCCGCGCCCGGGCACCGGCCAGCATCCCCGGCGGCCCGCAGAGGTAGATGTCCTGGTCGGGTCGGTGATGAGCGAGGGCGACGGTGAGGGCGTCACCCCGCTCGGTCGGCTCGGCAGAGGGGTCGTCGGAGAACGCCGGCACGATCGTCAGCCACTCGTGCGCGCATTGCAGCTTGTCGAGGGCGATCGCGTCGTACAGGTCGATGAAGGCGCGGGCGCCGACGACCAGGGTCACCCGCCGACCGGCGGGCGCGGCGGCGACCTGTTCGACCAGGGCACGCAGCGGCGCGAGGCCGGTGCCACCGGCGACGAGCAGCAGATCGGCGGTACGGGTCGGATCAAGGCGCAGGCCGGTGTCGCGGGGTGGACCGAGCCAGATCAGCTCTCCGGGGCGTACCCGATGGACCAGCTCGTGCGAGACGGCAGCGGCGGGCACGGCACGGACGTGCAGCTCGATGGTGCCGTCGGCGCGTGCGACCTTCGCCGGCGAGAGCCAACGCCAGCGGCCGGGCAGGCGTGGTGCCCAGACCGGGACGGCCTGGCCGGGAAGGTGAGGCAGCCGCCGCCAGGAACGTACCGTGAGGATGGCGACGCCCGGCGACGGCCGATCGTGGCCGATCACCTCGGCGGGCCACCAGGCCGGGCCGTCACCGACGCGACCGGCAGCGCGGCGCACGGCCTGCATGGCGCGCTGCACCGCCACCGCCCACAGGGCGTGCGGCGCGTGCCGGGTCAGGGCGGCGAGCAGCGCGTCGCCCACGGCGGTGGCGTGCGGGAGCAGGTCGTAATGGCGGTACGCGCGGACGAGCACCGTGAGCAGCACAGCCCGCCCCGCCCGGTCGCCACCACCCGCCACGAGACGGCCCGACGCGGCGAAGAACAGCGACGCCTCGCGCTGCGGCAGCAGCCCGGGAAGTCGGTCCTCCAGAGTGCACCAGGTCGAAGACGGACGAGACCCGGTCATGCCGCCTGAGTTCGGCTGGCGTTTCCTGCGCGCTGCCCACTCCCGATTGACGACCGCCAGGGCCCGCGAGACAGCGCAGCACTGCATGATGCGCGAGGCGACTCTCTCAACGAGCGGCCTACCGGCACGCCTGATGCAGGCGCAGGCCACCCTTCGCGAGACTGTGGCGTTCAGTGGCAGAGTCGACGGATGAGTGAGAGATGCGCCGCGCTGATCGTCATCGACATGCAAAACGGCTTCATCAATGGCCGAAGCCGGGGTGCCATTCCGAAGGTCGTCGAGCTGGTCGAGCATTGGGAGGCGACCGGGCGGCCGGTGGTGTTCACTCGCTACCACAACTACCCCGGTAGCCCATTCGAACGACTGATCCATTGGTCCTCGGTGCAGCATCCTCCCGAGACGGAGATCGTCCCCGAGCTGGCAGAACATGCGAGCCGTGCCAGAGCCGTTATCGACAAGAGGATCTACTCGTACTTCTCAGCTGAGGGCGCTGGCCTGACGAAACAGGAGGGATGGACCGACCTGCTGTTCTGTGGTGTAGCGACGGAGAGTTGCGTGTTGAAGTCAGCGGTCGATGCCTTCGAACGTGACCTGACACGTGGTTAGTGACGGACGCGTCCGCCAGCCACGGCGGACAACCCGCACACGAGGCGGGCCTGCTGGTTGCCCGCCGGTTCATCGGAGCCGGGCAGCTCATCAGCACCGACGACGTGCGCGTCAGATTCTGAGAGACGCCGCGAGGACCGGCTCGTATCCACTCGATCGAAGGTCGTCCGACTCGGGCAGACTGCGGGCATGACGGAACGTCAGGTGCTGTATCTGGTCGTCTGCGCCGCCGGCCCCGCGGAGCACATCGACGAGCTGGTCGACCTGCTGATCGCGGACGGATGGCGGGTGTGCCTGATCGTCAGCCCCACGGCCGCGACGTGGCTCGACCGAGCGGCGTTGCAGGACAAGACTGATCATTTCGTACGCGTCGAATGGCGCATGCCCGGCGACCCCGAGCCGCACCCGCCGGCCGATGTGGTGGTGGCCGCGCCGGTCACCTTCAACACGGTGACGAAGTGGGCGCTGGGCATCAACGACACGCTGGTGCTCGGCGTCCTCAACGAGTCACTGGGCGCGGGCCTGCCGATCCTCGCCTTCCCGCACGTGAAGGCAGAACTGGCCGCTCATCCGGCGTACGCGAGTCACGTGGCGGTGCTGCAGGGTGCCGGGGTTGCCGTCGCCGATGGAAGGGCGCTCGACCCGGTGTACGGGCCGAGCCGTTGGGACGCGGTCATCGAGGCGGTTCGCTCGGCTCGGCATTTCTGAAGGCAGCTGAGGCATCCACCGCGTCACATCGGCTGCCGCACCTGGCGCCCTGCCGCTGCGGGTGCACGCCCGGTACAGCCGCAACGAGGCGTGCGCCGCATTCGGAATGCCCAATCCGGGCTCGCTACGCGAGGGGGTGAAGTGGCTACCCGACGCCCGGTCCGACCTGTTCTTCGTCACGCTCGTCAAGTCCGAGGCCCACTACTCCCCCACCACCGTGTACGCCGACCGGGCCATCACCGACACGCTGTTCCAGTGGGAGTCGCAGAGCACCACCTCGGCGGCGTCGGCGACGGGCCAGCGCTACACGTCGGGCACCTCCGCCGTGCACCTCTTCGTACGGGAAACCCGGGTCGCCGACCGCGACCTGGGCGCACCGCCGTACCTCTACGCGGGCACGATGACGTACGAGTCGCACACCGGCGACCGACCCATGCGAATTCTCTGGCGACTCCACCACGCCCTACCCGCCGACGTCTACGCCACGGCCCGCGCGATCGCGGCCTAGCGGCTGCGAGCGCGTTAGGTTACGGAGATGGAGCATCGGATCAGTCTGATCACTCTCGGCGTCTCCAACCTGGCGCGCGCCAAGGCCTTCTACGAGCACCTGGGCTGGCGCGGCCAGGAGGTCGAGGGAACGGTCTTCTTCCAGGCCGGCGGCCTGGCCCTCGTCCTGTGGAGCCGCGACAAGCTGGCCTCCGACGCGGGCGTGCCCAACCCGGACACCGGCGGCTTCGGCGGGATCTCCCTGGCCCAGAACGTGCGCTCACGCGCCGAGGTCGACAAGGTGATCGCGACCGCCGCCGAGGCCGGTGCCGAGGTGACCCAGCCGGCGCGGGAGACGTTCTATGGCGGCTACGCGGGCTACTTCAGCGACCCGGACGGCCATGTCTGGGAGATCGCCTGGAATCCCGGCTTCACGTTGGGGGCGGACGGCACCCTCACCCTCCCCGACTTCGACGCCGCGAACTGATTCCCGGGAGATCTTGGACAGTTCCCGTCCGGAGCTTGGGCTCAACCGGTGGTTGCAACACCCCTTGTTTGTGGTGGTCGTTGGGGTGGTTATGGCGTCGAGGTTGAGTGCGTTGGAGCGGGAGCAGATCGGGTTGGGTCGGGCGGCGGGTGAGTCGGTGCGGTCGATCGCGCGCAGGTTGGGTCGGGCGGCGTCGACGATTTCGCGGGAGGTGGGTCGGTTCGAGCGTTACGGGCAGCGGTATCAGCCGTCGATGGCGCAGTGGGCGTCGTTTCTGCGGCATAACCGCCCTGGTCGGGTGCCGCGGTTGGCCGGTGACGGGCCGTTGCGGGAGGTGGTGCTGGATATGCTGCGGCGACGTCGTTCGCCGCAGCAGATCAGTGCCCGGCTGCGGGTGCAGTTCCCGGACACGCCGGAGATGTGGGTGTCGCACGAGACGATTTACCAGGCGATCTATCTGCAGGCGCGGGGTAATCTGCGCGCGGAGTTGACGCGGCAGGTGGCGTTGCGCTCGGGTCGGGCCGCTCGCCGTGCCCGGGCGGCGTCAGCCGGGGCGGTGCGTTCCGCCCGGCCCTGGGTTGATCTGCGTATCGCGGACCGGCCAGCGCAGGTCGCTGACCGGGCGGTGCCCGGGCACTGGGAGGGTGACCTCCTCGAAGGGGTCCGTCGCGGTGGACGCGGCGGTTCCGCGATCGCCACGTTGGTCGAACGCGCTACCCGGTTCGTCATCCTGGTCGCCCTGCCCGAGGGCAAGGTGTCCGAACACGTCGTGTCCCAACTGGCCGCCGCGATGACCTGGCTCCCGCAACGGTTACGGGCCTCACTGACCTGGGACCAGGGCGTCGAGATGGCCCGACACCGGGACTTCACCATCGCCACCGACTGCCCGGTCTACTTCTGCGACCCGCACAGCCCCTGGCAACGCGGCAGCAACGAGAACACCAACGGGCTACTGCGCCAGTACTTCCCCAAAGGCCAATTCGACTTCACCACCATCGACCAAGCCGACCTCGACCACGTCGCCGACGAACTCAACGACCGCCCCCGCATGACCCTGGGCTGGGCCACCCCCGGCGAAAAGATGACCCAACTCCTCGCTGTTGCAACCACCGGTTGAACCCGCCGAGCTGACGGAAACTGTCCAAGATCTCGCCGCGATCCCGCACCGAGTGGCGCAACCTGATCGGACCACGGCCGCCCGAGCCACGCGCGCGGGACCCCACGGCGATCAGCCCGGAACCATCGGCGGCCACAACCCCAGACCGCACGGCGATCACCCCCCGAACCGCACGGCAGCCACACCCGCAACCGCACGGCGATCGCCCCCGCAACCGCACCGCAGCCGCACGGCAATCACGTTTCGAGAAGGACGGCGATCATGCCCGGGAACGGGTACTGAGAGGTCAAGGGCCGGCCGGCGGGCAGAGCAGCCGTTCCACCAGCGGCAACAGCGGATCCAGACACGCCGTGAGCAGGGCGGGATCAGACGTCGTGGTGGGCGTCGGAGGCGTTGAGACGGTGGGCAGGATCGTCGGCACAGGCTCAGACGACGGGGTGGGACCGCCCGAAGGCGCCGGCGTCGCCTCGACAGTCGGCGAGGCCGACGGTGTGACAGCGGCGGCCGGCGACGGTACGGCGACAGCAGTCGGCGGCGTCGAGCGGACGGCAGCGGCGGCCGGCGACGTCGAAGGCACCGCGACCACGGAGGAGGCCGCAGCGTGGCGCGGTGGACCGGCCGCGGGAGGTCGCACCGGCTCGACCACAAGCGCCGGCCCGGCCACCGAGCCCGGCTCGACCACAAGCGCCGGCCCGGCCACCGAGCCCGGCTCGACCACAAGCGCCGGCCCACCCAATCGGCCCGACTCGACCACCGAGCCCGACTCGACCACCAAGGCGGACGGGCCTGTCAAGGCGGCACGTGTCGGCAGCGGAGCGCTCCATCCGGCATCCCGCATGGTCGCCGCCTCGGCCCGTCGCATCGGCCCGGTCGGCGACGGTCCCACCGCGCCGGGGCCCAGCGTCGCGAACACCACCGTCGCGATAGCGGCGACGGCGAGTGCCCGGCGGTCGGGGCGTACCGCCGTCAGTGGCGCGTCGGACGGCCCGACCGCCGGCAGCGGCACGGGCGGGGATGCCTGGTGCGTGGCCAGCAGGGCATCGAGCTGTCCGAGGAAACCGCCACGATCCCCGGCAGCCGAAGCGGCCGCGAGGGTGAGGTAGAAGCTGACGTTGACGGCGGCGTTCGCCGGGACCCGCAGCCCGGACAGCCGGCCGTCGTCGTGCAGCAGGGTGATGGGCACGTCCGGGTGGTGGGCGATTCCGTGCAGGTCCGCGTACCGCCATTCGCGCCGGTGCTCGACGCCGGCGAAGGCCACCCGGTGGCTGGTCACCAGTGCCATGCCGGTGTCAACGGCCCGCAGGCCCGGCGGCAGCGCCTCGGAAGACGGCTCAGCGAAGGAACACCGGCCCGGCGTGGGCAGCCCGGGGACGTGTCGCGCCTCGGCCTCGACAAGCGTGGCGACGGGTACGACCCGGAAGACGAGTTCGTCGGCGTCGAGGTCGACGGGGAGGCCGGCGCGGGGCTGCGTACACCCGAGGAAGCTGGCGGCTTCGATTCGCAGCCGGACCAGGTGGTCCTGACGTCGACGCCAGGCGGCGGTGGCGTCGCGGTACGCGAGCTGCCGGCGCTCGTTCTCGCGCTCGGCCCAGGCGAGCCGCCAGGAGGGAGGTGCCAGTGCGGTCACGGTCACACGCGGTACAACCGCTCACGTACGTGACAGGCAACGCGACCAGGATCGATGCATCCCGTTGCGCCCGAAAGGAGAGAATTTACGCGCTGGTCAGGCCGGGGCGGGCTCGAACAGCTCGACCGGGTTGCCGGAAGGGTCGTCCAGGAGGATCTGCCGACCGCCCGGTCCGCTGACCACGTCGCTGCGCAAGGCGACGCCGGCCGCCCGCAGCCGGGCAACCTCCGCGTCGAGGTCGGCGACGATCAGGTGGATGCGGTTCCAGCCGCCCGGCTGCGGACGGCGGCCGTCGGGCAGGGCCCGGCCCGCCGAGCTGGCCGGACCGGAGAGCAGCAGCCTCAGGTTTCCGCGCCGCACGTCGGCAATGGCGGGCAGGAAGGCGCTGGCCGAGGTGAAGCCGAGGTGGACGGTGTAGAAGTCGACCGCGGCGGCCACGTCGTCGACGAGGTACCGAACGCTGACCGTGCTGTCATCGATGGGGCTGGTCATGATGCCCTCTCCTCCGGGGTGACGAGCGTGTGCAGCAGGAAGTCGATCCGCTCGGCGAGGTCGTCGGCGACCCGTTCGAACGCGGGTAGCCCGGCGGGGTCCGCGGCGGGGTCCAGGATGCTCCAGTGCGCACTGCGCTGGCTCCCGGGGAAGTCGGGGCAGACCTCCTTGACCCGGTCGCACAGGGTGATCACGGCGTCGAACGGCTGACCGGTGAACTCGTCGAGGTGCTTGGGCCGGGCCGCGCCCAGGTCGACGCCGCGCGCCGACATGACGGCCGTCGCGTGCGGGTGAAGCGGCTTCGGTCGGCTCCCGGCGCTGTAGGCCTGCACGGCGCCGTTGCTGCGGTGTCGCAGCAACGCCTCGGCTATCTGGGAGCGGGAGCTGTTGCCGGTACAGAGGAACAACACCCGCCCGGTCACCGGGGTGGCCGGCGGCGGTGCAGCGAGCCGCAGTCCGGGATGCAGGGCCGCGCCAGCGCCCGCGAGCAGGCCCGCGCACATGGTCAGGTCGAGCGAGTAGTAGGTGTCGCGGCCGTCGGCGCTGCTGCGCCGGGCAGTCACGAGGGCCGCCTTACGGAGTTTCCCGAGGTGGTACGAGACGAGGTTCTGCGGCTGGCCGAGACGCGCGGTCAGCTCTCGCACGGCGAGGTCGCCACGGGCCAGTTCGCTGACGAGCCCCCACCGCACAGGATGCCCGACGGCGGTCACGAACCCCGGTGGCGCGCTGGCGCCGGATGACGTCACACCCGCAGATTACATCAAACTGATTTGATGTAAATAGCGGTCAACCCACGCGTCGCCGGCGCGCCGAGGGCCCGAGCAGCGGATGATCGGCCGGGAAGCGGGATCGCGAACGCGGCGGGTACGCCTCGCAGTGCCCGGCCCACTGGTCGGCGGCGACGGCGAGGGCGTCGGCGGAGACGGTGAGGACCAGCGGGTAGACGGCGGTGGGCGGTCGGCGCATCCACGGAGGCAGCGACTCGGCGGAGAACTCGACGATCAGTTCGAGCCGACGCCGGCGGATCGCCCGGGTGCGCAGGGCCAGGTTCGGTTCGGTGAAGCGGACCGTCGCCGGTGGCGGGTTCGGTCCACCGGCCGCCGCCGCCTGGCCGTGCAGCCAACTGCCCAGCGCGCGGGCCTCCTCGACGAGGAGACTCGGGTAGTGGTGCGACCAGAGCTGACCGTCGGCGGTGCGGGCGTCCACCTCGATGAGCAGCCAGTCCTGCCAACCCGGCGCGGCCAGGTCGGGGTCGTCGGGCGGGTCGATGCCGGGCTGGTAGCCGACCGGGCGGATCCGCACCCGGGCACCGTCGTCGGATCGGATCTCCACTCAATCATTCTCGCCGACCTGAACGAGCGTTATGGTGGAAACGCGCTACTTCGTGATGGTCCGCCGGACGCCCCGATGCTCGGCGCACGCGCCCGCCCGGCCACCGGCAAGGCTGACCGAACCGTCCCGGCACTGCACGAGGTAGCCCCGGCCCGCCCAGAACTGGGGCACGCAGTCGAACCAGTCGCACACCTCGGCGGCGGGCCGGCGGATCCTCGTCCCGCCGCAGAAGTCGTACCCCAGGGGATTTTCCGGCGCCCCGCAGCGCGGCCCGGACGTCGCGCTGGACGACGGGCGGGGCGACGGCTTCCGCGTGGGCTTGGCGCTCGGCGTGGGCGGCGGGATCGCCGGCCGCAGCAGCGCGGGGAACGCGCTGCTGGTCGGGGCCGGCGTGGCCGCCACGGCGACCTCCGCGCGACCCGTCGGGTGGGACGGGTTCGAGTCGAAGAGCGCCGCCGGCACGAGCAGCGCGACGGCCGCTGCCACCGCGATCGACCGTCGACCACCGGGCACGAGCGACGAGAGTCGGGCCTGCGCCGGCGTGGCCACCGCCGGTCGGAACGGCTTGAGCTGGTCGTGCTCGGCGATCAACTCGTCGAGCTGGTCGAGCACCGCGGCCCGCTGCTCGATCGAGTCGGCGAAGGCAAGCGTCAGCTTGAACCGGAAGTCCGCCGCCGCGTCGGTGGGCAGCAGCAGTCCGGAGGTACGCCGCCGGTCCAGCACCTGGATCAGGGTCACCGGGGCCGCCGGGTCGTGGGCCAGCCCGGTCATCCGGCCGTACGCCCAGTCGCGCCGGCCGCGCCCGCCCAGCAGCACCAGCCGGCGACTGGTGATGACGGCCATGCCGGCGTCGGTGACGCGTACGCCGTCGGGTCGGCGCGGACGCAGCGGCGCGGCCGGCACGGCGACGGTCAGGTCCGGCGCGGGCAGCACGGCCGTGTGTCGCACCTCGACCAGCTGCGCGGCGGGCAGCGCCCACAGCACCACCTCGTCGTCGAGGAGTTCGAGTGGAAGGCCCACGCCGGCCGCGGCGGAACCGTGGAAGTCGGCGGCCAGGGCGCGCAGCCGCCGTAACTCGTCGTCGCGCCGCCGCCAGGCCGTCTCCGCGCCGCGGTACGTGCTGATGCGCCGCACGTTCTGCCGCTGCGCCCAGCGGTACCGCCATGTGGAACCCGTCGAATCAGTCTTTGCCACGCCGACTCCTTCGCCGCGTAGGCCACCAATCTGGGGTGCACTCGGATTAACAGTTGTGACGGGCGACCGGGACACGCCAGGACGGGCGAACTACCCGAACGGCGGATCAACCCGGACGATAGGGCGATACTGACGTTCATGCCGCCAGACACCCCGCCCGGTGTGGTGATCGGGATCGACATCGGCACCACGAGCACCAAGACCACGGCGTACGACACCGACGGGCGGCTCCTCGCCAGCCACGCCGCCGGCTATCCCCTCGACGGCCCGCACCCCGGGTACGCCGAGCAGAACCCGGAGGTGATCCTCGCCGCCGTCGTCGAGTCACTCCGGACCGTCGTGGCGGAGGTGGCCGCGCCGATCTCCGGCCTCGCGTTCTGCTCCGCCATGCACAGCCTCATCGGCCTCGACGCGGACGGCAACCCGCTCACTCCGTCGGTGACCTGGGCCGACTCCCGGGCCACCCGGCAGGCCGAGCGGCTGCGGGCGGTGCCGTCCGGGCTGGCGTTGCACCGGCGCACCGGTACGCCCATGCACCCGATGTCGCCGCTGCCCAAGCTGCTCTGGTTCGCCGAGCAGGAGCCCAAGCTCTTCGAGCGCGTCGCGCACTGGGTCGGCATCAAGGACTGGGTGCTGCTGCGACTCTGCGGGGAGCTGGTCACCGACCACTCGATAGCCTCGGCCACCGGCCTGATGGACATCCACACCCTCGAGTGGGACGCCGAGGCGCTGACCATCGCCGGCATCACCGAGGAACGGTTGCCCCGACTGGTCGCCACCACCGCCGTCCTGCCCGGCCTCACCGCCCAGGCTGCCGCCACCGTCGGCGTGCCGCAGCGCACGCCCGTGGTGGTCGGGGCGGGCGACGGGCCGCTGGCCAACCTGGGTCTGGGCGCGGTGCATCCCGGCATGGTGGCCTGCTCGATCGGGACCAGTGGCGCGATGCGGGTCATGGTCGAACGCCCCGGCGTCGATCCGCTGGGCGGGGTGTTCTGCTACGCGCTGACGGAGAATCGTTGGGCGGTCGGCGGCGCGATCAACAACGGCGGCATCGTCCTGCACTGGGCGGCCGCGGCGCTCGCGCCGGAGTTGGGCGAGCACCCCGAGGAGGAACTGGTCGCCCTGGCCGCCCGGGCGCCCGCCGGCTCGGGCGGGCTCATCATGCTGCCGTACCTGCACAGCGAGCGCGCTCCACACTGGAGCGCCCTGCCGCGCGGCGCGTACGTCGGGCTGACCCACGGGCACCGCCGTGAACACCTCGTCCGGGCCGCCATGGAGGGGGTCTGCCAACAGCTCGCACTCGTGCTCAGCTCGGTACGCGCCGCCGGCAACGAGGTGTTGGAGATCCGGGCCGGTGGCGGCTTCGCCCGCAGTGGCCTGTGGCGGCAGATGCTCGCCGACGTGCTCGGCATGCCGGTGAGCTTCCCCGCCGGCCGCGAGGGGTCGAGCTTCGGCGCGGCGCTGCTCGGCATGCAGGCGCTGGGCCTGATCCCCAGCATCGACCTCGCCGCCGACCTGGTCCAGATGGAGGAGACCATCCGTCCCGACCCGGCCGCCGCCGCCACCTACGCGGCGCTGCTGCCGCTCTTCGCCGAACTGTACGAGGCGCTGGTGCCGACCTTCACGTCGATGCGCCGCCTGGCGCCCAGCCTGCCCGCCGAGCCACCGACCCCGGGACCGATGACGTAGTCGGCCGGCTCGGTTGTCGGCCGGCTCGGTCGTCGGCCGGCTCGGCGCGGGGTGGCCGTTCGGCGTTGGGCGTGATGCCTGTCCGTCATCTTGATGCCGCTGAGGCATCACGCCGCGACGGGCGCAGCCTCCCGGACGGGTGACTCAAGCCCCGGCAGCCCCATCCCCCGCCGACGCTTCTTATCGTACAAACGTGAGGAAAAGCGACAAGAAGCGCTCATCTTCCCTGCTCGCGGCGGCGGTCGCGCTGGTCGTCGCGGCGACGACCGGCCCGGCCACCGCCGACGGTCCCGGCCCGGACCACCAGACAATCCAGGGGTACGCGTCAGACGGGCTCGCCGCCGACGACGGACCGAGCGACGAGGGCGGGCCGAGCGACGACGACGGACCGAGCGACACGGACGGGCCGAGCGACGAGGGCGGTCGGAGCGACGAGCCGGGCGTGGAGCCGACCCCGGAGCGGGCACCGACCAGCGAGGTGTCCTGGCTGTCGTTCCCCGGCGGGGCGTTCGCGGTGGACTCGCTCGGGCACACCGTGCGGTACCGGGCCTGCGACGGCGACACCGGCCGGGTCGCCGACCCGGACATGCGGGTCGCCGTCGGCGTGGCCAGCGGCGAGGTCACCGTCGACGGCAGGAGCTTCAACTACCGGGTTCCGCTGGTCGGGCGCAGCACGGGCACCCTCGTGGTGTCCGGGCCGCAGGCCCAGCCGGTGCGGCTGCCCGGCGTCGTGGTCACCAGCCCGCAGCCGCCCACCGACCCGGTCGCGGGCGCCCGGCTGTTCCCGCTCAGCGGGCAGCTCGCCCGGGTGGTCGCCGACGCCAGCCTCAACCCGGCCGGGGCCACCGTCCGTGACCTCTCCGGCCGGTACGGCGACCAGCAGATCTCGGTCAACGGGTCGCTGCGCCCCAAGGCCGCGAGCGTCATCAAGCTGTGGATCCTGGTCGAACTCCTCCGGCGCGTCGACTGTGGACAGGTCTCTCTCGACGACGGCGTGCTGGTCACCCCGGCCGACGTGGTGGGCGGCACCGGCCAGCTCCAGTTCGAGACGTTTCCGCAGGTGGTCACGCTGTACCGGCTCGCCCGGTACCTGATCAAGTACAGCGACAACGTCGCGGCCAACGTGCTGATCACGTACCTGGGTGGCTTCGCCCCGGTCAACGCGCTGATCGACTCGATGAACCAGCGCTCCACCATCCTGGCCCGGCGGATGCTCGACAGCGCGGCGGCCCAGCGCGGCGAGGAGAACTACACCAGCCCGGACGACGTGGTGTCGCTGCTCGGCGCGGTCTGGGACGGCGAGATCCTCACCCCGGCCTCCCGGGACCTGATGATCGGCTTCATGCGCGAGCAGACCCTCAACACCAAGATCCCGGCGGCGCTGCCACCCGGCGTCCCGGTGGCCCACAAGACCGGTGACCTGCCGGACGCCTCCCACGACGTCGGCTACTACCTGATCCCCGGCACGGAGACCGCCGTCGCGTTCCTCACCGCCGGGCCGATGGCGACCGGGGACGAGACCGTCCGCCGGATGGCCAGGACCGTCTACGACTTCCTGGTCACCCCATCCGACGGAGCGGTCGAGGAGTGAGCGGTGGTCAGGCCCGGCTGACCGCGTTGGCGTGGATCGCCTCGCTCACGTAGGCGGCCAGGCCGGGAGCGATGTTCTCGAAGTACGCGGTGAACCGCTCGTCGGCCAGGTACATGTCGGCCAGCCCGGTGTGGATCTCGTACGAGCACTCGTAGAACCAGCGGCTGATGAGCTGTCGGTGCTCCTCGGCCAGGTCCATCGCCTCCGGGCTGTCCGCCGGTACGCCCGAGGTGAGCAGGGCGACGATGCGCCGACCCCAGTCCTCGTTCTCCGCCTTGTTCCGGAGCCAGTCCTCCTTCGTGTACCGCGCGACCCGTCGGTTCGACTCCCGGTACGCGTCGGTGTCGCCCCAACGCTGCTCCGCCTCGGCCTCGTACTCCTCCGGCGTGAAGTCGCCGAAGACCTCGAACCGCTCCTCGGGTGTCAACTGGATGTTCAACTTGCTCGCCTCCATCGCGAACTCGATCGCCGTGACCATCTCCTGCAACCGCTTGATCCGTACCGTCAGCAGTTCATGCTGGCGGCGCAGGTGGGCGGCCGGATCGGCCGCCGGGTCGTCGATGATCGCGGTGATCTCCTCAAGCGGGAAACCCAGCTCGCGGTAGTACAGGACGAGTTGCAACCGTTGCAGGTCCGTGTCGTCGTAGCGGCGGTAACCGGTCGACGTCCGGCCGCTCGGCGAGAGCAGGCCGATCTCGTCGTAGTGGTGCAGCGTCCGTACCGTCACGCCGGCGATCTTCGCCACCTGACCCACCGTGTACGCCATGGTTCCCCTCCCTTCCGGAAACCAGGCTCCTACCTGCCGCTACGTCAGGGTCAAGCCCGATTCTGACCCACCGTGGCGGGACTGTCCGGGCGCCCGTAGAGATAGCCCTGGCCGCGTGGGCAGCCGATGGCGGTGACCGCCTCGTGCTGACGCTCGGTCTCCACCCCCTCGGCGATCACCGCCAGGTCGTACGCGCCGGCGAGCCGGGTGACCATCTCCACCGTGGCGTACGCCCGCTCGTCCGAACCGAGGCGGGCCACGAACGAGCGGTCGATCTTCAATTCGGTGGCCGGGATGCGGTGCAGGTAGCTCAGCGACGAGTAGCCCGTGCCGAAGTCGTCGATGGCGATCTGGATGCCCAGTTCGCGGAGCTGGTGCAGCCGTTCCAGCACGGCGTCGGTCCCCTCGATCAACGCCGACTCGGTCAACTCCAGCGTCAACGCCCGCGGCGCCAGCCCGGCGCTGGCGGTGGCCGCCGTGACCGTGGCGATGAGGTCGGGCCGGCGCAGGTGGGCCGCGGCGATGTTCACCGCGACCGTCGCCTCCGGCGCGCGGGCCCGCCAGGTCGCCGCCGCCCGGCACGCCTCGTGGATCACCCAACGGTCGATCGGGAGGATCAGGCCGGTCTCCTCGGCCAGTGGCAGGAACCTCGCCGGAGGCAACATCCCCAGTCGGGGGTGCCGCCAGCGCACGAGCGCCTCGGCGCTTCGTACCGCGCCGGTGGCGAGGTCGACGATCGGCTGGAACTCCAGGTGCAGCTGCTCCTCGTCGACGGCTCGGCGAAGGTCGGCGATCAGCTCCGCCCGGGACACGGCCGACTCGCGCAGCGCCGGGGTGCACGTCCGGTACGCGGACTTGCCGGACGCCTTCGCCGCGTACATGGCGATGTCGGCGTCGCGCAGCAGGTCGGTGTGGGAGGCGTGCTGCGGCCCGTACTCGGCGATGCCGATGCTCGCCGACGGGTGCACACCCACGTCCTCCTCCCCCTCGGACGGGCGCAGGGCGTCCAGCAGCCGTTCGGCCAGGTGCTCCGGTGACACCGGCCGGTCCCCCTCGACCAGCACCGCGAACTCGTCGCCACCGAGGCGGGCTATCGTGCCGTCGCCTTCCACGGCGGCCCGCATCCGGGCCGCCAACCCGGTCAGCAGGGCGTCGCCCGTGGCGTGCCCGAACCGGTCGTTGACCTGCTTGAACCCGTCGAGGTCGAGCAGCAGGACGGCCACCGGTCGACCGTCCCGCAGGGCCACCCGCAGCAGCCGGTTGAACAGCAGCCGGTTCGGCAGCCCGGTGAGCTGGTCGCCGTACGCGAGCCGGCGCAGTCGCGCCACCAGGCGCAGGTTCTCGTTGGCGGCCAGCCCCTGGCGTACGGCGAGGGCGGCGAGCAGCGCCATCATGGCCACGAAGATCAGTGACGGGGTCTGCCCGGTGGGCCGGCGGGCCAGCAGCACCGCGATGATCGCCCCGCCGACCGGCAGGTACGGCAGCGCCACCCGCCACCACGGCGGTAACGGAGACTCGGCGCCCTCGTCGGTGCCGTCGCAGTCCGGCGGCGGACGGCTACCGGTGGCCAGGCCGATCAGCAGGTAGCTCAGCGGCCAGCACAGGTCGATGGGGTGACCGGCGGCGTACTCGCCCCGGGCGACCAGCGAGACGTAGACCACGTCGGCCACCACCCGGATGGTCAGGCTCGCCGCGAGCAGGCGCATCGGCCGCCACAGGGGCCGCGCCGGACCGGCCACCGCCACCAGGATGGTGAGCTGCATCAGGTCGAACATCGGAAAGAGCAGGCCCAACGTGCGCGCCGGATCGGCCAGCTCGGCGGAGGCGACCCCGCGGAACACCAGCACCCACGCGACCGGCACCAGCGCCAGCGCGACGATCACGCCGTCCAGCAGCGTCCGGGCCCGTCCGACCGCCGTCCGCGGCCCGGACGGGGAGCTGAGCAGCGCGGCGGTGCCGGTGAGGATGCCGGCGCTGAAGACCACCCCGATCAGCGCGTTGTGCGGCAGGTCGTCCCCGACGAGCCGCTGCGCCGTCCAGATTCCCCGACCCAGCGCGGCGAGCGCCATGGTGACGGCGAGCAGCATCCAGAACCTGCGCAGCGGGGACGGATGTCGCCGGGCCACTTTCGCACAGGCCACCGTCGCCCAGGCGGCAACCAGCAACGCGCCCACGTCGCTGACCAGCGCGGCGCCGGGCAGCGCGGCGGCCAACCAGCCGGCCTCCACGACCAGAACCGCACTCGCGACGATCGGACCGATGGGCCTGAGCTGCCCCGCGGCCTGCTTCACGTCCTGTCGCGACACGGTCGCTCCGGCTCCTGGTCGTGTGTACACAATCGGCGGACCGGTCCACGGCAAACCCCGAAAGCCTAGCCAGCGCCCGGAAACGCCGCCAGGGCCGAACATCCAGGTCGATGCCTCTGCCCGGGCTGTCATGACGGCCCGTGTCCCGCGCCGCCCGACGGATCAGGTCAACGGCCGGCGGAGCGGTTCCAGGGTGAGCGGGGCAGTGCGGTGCCGGCCAGCGGGCGGCGCACGGGTCGACGCCGACGCCGGCCGGGCGTGCACGGGGGGCGTGCGGCGGTGTGCACGACGGGTCCGACCGACGACGGGCGGCCGATGAGCCAGCACAGGAAGCGGGCCATCAGCCGACCGGGAGACGCTCGGCGTCGGACCGGGAGATCTCGTACTCCGCGCCGCAGAACGTGCACTGCTGCGCGTACCGGGTGCGGATCGGGATGAGTGGAATGAAGAAGAGGGTGAATTTCGTCGACCGGCGGGTGATCACCTGCGCGGCGTGGTTACCGCAGTGGCGGCAGACCTCCTGCACGACACCGGACCTGTCGACCTTGGTACGTAGACCAAAGATGAAGAACATCGCCCGGCAGTACCCACTCCACCCCGAAAAGTCACCGAACCCGCCCCACTGATCGGTACGACAGCCGCAGCAGCGCGGTATAGCGATTGGTATACTTTCCACGTGCAGCAGGATGAGTGGGAGGTCTTCGTCGTCGACGAGGTCCGCGCCTGGATCGACAGCCTGGACGAGGCGACGTTCCTCCGGGTCGTCCAGGCGATCGACGCGCTCGCCGACGCGGGCCCCGGCCTGGGCCGCCCTCTGGTCGACACGATCAGCGGGTCGACGCTGGCGAACCTCAAGGAGCTGCGACCCGGCACCGTCCGTATCCTCTTCGTCTTCGACCCGTGGCGCGCCAGCATTCTGCTGGTCGCGGGCGACAAGGCGGGCCAGTGGCAGAGCTGGTATCAGCAGGCCATTCCGCTCGCCGAACAACGCTACGAGATCTACTTGAAGGAACGCGCGCAGCAGGAGGGGGGCCGGCGATGAGTGGACATGTGCGGTGGTCGGACATTCGGTCCGAGTACGTACAGCGAGCCGGCGGCGAGGAGGCCGTCGAAGCGGGAAAGCAGGAACTGCTCGCGCAGGTCGTGGGGCACCGCCTTGCCGAGGTACGACGGGCACGCGGCCTCACTCAGCAGCAGGTGGCCGAGCGGATGGGGGTGACCAAGGGGCGGGTCTCCCAGATCGAGCAGGGCCGGATCTCCGGCCAGGAGGTGGTGGCCCGGTACGCCGTCGCCCTCGGCGGTCGACTCCACCAGGCCATCTACTTCGACGACGGTGACATCGCCGCCATCGCGTGAGCCACCCTGCCGGCAGCCCTACTCCCGACACACAAGATCGTGCTCGACCCAGGATGCAGTGGCTTCCGGCGCACACGAGGCCACCACATCCCGGATCGAGCACGATCACGGGGGAACGGTCAGAGGGTGGGCTGGGGATCCAGGCCGGGGACCTCCTCGGCGAGCCAGATCGGCTGCCAGGCCGTCATCTCGTGGAAGCGGCGCAGCTCGAACAGCCCGGCCACCGTCCCGCTCCAGGCGCCGTACGGCGGGTTGGTCTCGTCGAAGCCGCTCTGCACGAAGGTCAGCGTGGTGCGCCCACCGGATTCGGCCAGCTCCCAGCTGGTGACGCCGGTCGGTCCCCAGTCGACGGACATCCGCCGACCCGGCTCCAGGTCAACGATCTTGGCGGCGTACCCCTGCTCGAAGCCGCCCATGGCGTACCGGCCGCCGACCCACGGCTCGATCCCGATGGGGTAGCCGAACCAGGCGCTGGCCTGCTCGGAGTCGGTCAGGGACTCCCACACCTTGTCGGCGGGGGCGGCGATGACCAACTCGCCGCGCAGGTCTGCGGAGGTGAAGTCGGTGCGCGGCAGCAGCGGCTTGCCCTCCAGGTGGGAGGCCAGGTTGGCGATGGACAGCGCCCAGTAGGTCTGGAGCACGCCCCGGATGCTGGCGCCGCTCATCGCCTCGGCGAAGTCGAAGTGGGTCTGCGTCAGCGTGAGCACCGTGGCGTCCGGGCCGTCGGCGGCGAGCTGGAACTCGGTGGTGGTCTCGACTCCGTCGAGCAGCCACGCGAAGCGCAGCGAGTCGTCGTCGGCGTGCAGGAGCCGCTGGTGCGGGGCATCACCCTCGGGCGTGTAGCGGCCCCAGAACTCGTACCGCTGGGGCAGCTCGACCTCGGCGTGCTCGGCCAGCCAGACGCGCAGCTCGGCCGGGTCGGTGAGGGCCTGGCGGACGCGCGCCACGGGCGCGGCGAGGCGGGCCTGCACCTTCAACGGTTCACTCATTGTCGTTCCCTTTCGGATAGCAGGCGACGGCCAGCTTGAAGGCATCTCCCTCGCTGCCGCCGTAGCGGGTGAACAGGTCCTGAAGTGCGGTTTGCAGGTCGTGCAGGAACTCCTGGCGCTGCTCGGCGGGCACCCGGATCTCGCCGGAGACCCCGATCGAGGGCAGCTCGGGCGCCGCCCGGTCCAGGGCGGCGATGTCGGCCTGGACCTCCTCCATCAGGTCGAGCAGGTAGCCCAGGCTCAGCTCGTCGCGGGCGCGGCGCAGCCCGATGCGGCCGACCAGCCGGGGCGAGAGCCAGTAGGACCGCGCGGCGGCCTGGTAGATGCCCTCGGTGATGCCGCGGACCTTGCGCTCGTTGACCAGCTCGACCAGGCCGGCCGCGACGAGCTGCTTGACGTGGTAGTAGACGCGCTGTGGCGTCTGGTCGAGTCGGGCCGCGACCTCGGTGCAGGTGCGCGGTTCGGCCAGTTGCCGCAGCACCTCCACGCGCTGCGGCTTGAGCAGGACCTCGGCCTGCTCGATCTGCTCCAGGTACAGGACGTCTCTCATGGCAAAATCAGTTTGTACGTACAAAACTTGTTTGTCAATCGCTTCGCGAGAAGCCGCGCCGACTTTCTCGACGCGGCTTCAGGCGACGCTCAGCTGATGATCAGGGCAACCAGTCGGGTCGCAGCGGGTAGCCGTTCACGCCGTCCGGGCCGTTGTGGGTGGCCAGCACCTGGTGCAGCTGGATGCCGTTGCGCTCGAAGGCCATCCGCGAACCGGCCATGTAGAGGCCCCACACCCGGGCGGTGCCCGCGCCCACCTCCGAGACGCAGAAGTCCCAGTGCTCCACCAGGTTGCGACACCAGGCCGCGAGGGTCAGCGCGTAGTGCTGGCGCAGGTTCTCCTCGTGGTGCACCTCCAGCCCCGCGTCGTGCACCTCGCTGATCAGCCGACCCGGACCGGCCAGCTCGCCGTCCGGGAAGACGTACCTGTCGATGAACGCGCCCGAGCGGTGCGGCGCCCGGTTGTCGGCCCGCGTGATGGTGTGGTTGAGCAGCCGCCCGCCCGTACGCAGACGCGACCGCAGCGCACCGAAGTACGACGGATAGTTGCGCACGCCGATGTGCTCGGTCAGCCCGATCGAGGAGATGGCGTCGAACTGCTCCGCGGGCGCGTCCCGGTAGTCGAGGTGTCGTACCTCGGCCAGCTCGGTCAGCCCCTCCCGCTCGATGGCGGCCTGCGCCCACTGCGCCTGCGCCTTCGACAGGGTCACTCCGAGCGCCTTGACGCCGTACTCGCGCGCGGCGTGCCGGACCATGCCGCCCCACCCGCAGCCCACGTCGAGAAGCCGCATGCCCTTCTTGAGCGCCAGCTTGCCGGCGACCAGGTCGTACTTCGCGGCCTGGGCCTGCTCCAGGGTGTCGTTCGGGGAACGGAAGACCGCGCAGGTGTACGTCATGGACGGGCCGAGCACCTTCTCGTAGAAGGCGTTCGAGACGTCGTAGTGGTGCGAGATCGCCGTGCTGTCGCGGACCCGGGAGTGGCGCAGCCCGTTCATCACCCGCTTCCAGCGCGGCTGGGCCTCCTGCGGGGGCGCCGGCGGCGGCAGCAGCCGCTCCCAACCCAGCCCCCGCACCAGCGCGACGCCGTCGGCCACCGACGGCGGGCGCAGCCGCAACTCGTCCTTGAGCACCCGCAGCGCTTCGTACGGGTCACCCGGGTGCACCCCCTGCAACGCCAGGTCGCCGCTGACGTACGCCCGGGCCATGCCCAGGTCGCCGGGGGCGGTGAGCAGGTAGGACAATCCCCGCTCGGTACGGATCGCCAGGGTGATGCCGGCATCGGCGGGGCCGACGGCGCTGCCGTCGTACCCGGTGATGCGGATCGGCAACGGCCCGGCGGTTACCGCGCGGATGACGTCCGCGACGGTCGGACCGGTGCGCCGGCCCCCCGCCGGCGGGGTGGCGGGGACGCTCGCCGCCCCCTGGTCTCGGTCGGTCAGGCTCATGCTCGTGCTACCGCCTTTTCGTACAGTCCCGTCAGCCGGTGGTCCGGGTCGTAGCGGTCTTTCACCGCCCGCCAGGTCTCGCCGCCGTAGAGGCGATCGAAGGCGTCCCGGTCGTAGTACGCGTCGGAGTAGAGCGACTTGTGCCCGCCCAGCTCCGACACCCTGCGTTCGATCGTGCGGTTGACGTCGCCGTCGGCGGCGCCGGACGCGATCGGCACGCTCCCCCAGAACCCGATGTTGACGTAGTCCTGCCCCGCGTGAAGCGGATACAGCGGCCACGACCGCGCGGAACCCGGACCCTCCGGCTCGCGCAAACGCAGCGGACAGAGCCACACCGGGGTCATCCCCACGTTGGCCGCGAACCAACGCAGGAAGTCGGCCATGCGGGCCAGCGGGATCTCCACGTCCTGCACGACCCGCTCCCGGGCCGGCTGGCCGCGCAGCCGGTCGATCCGGGCCGCCACCTGGTGCCGGTGTTCGAGGCGGACCAGTCGGTGGTAGACGTCGCTGCGTCGGTAGCGCGCCGGCCAGAGCCGGCGTACGACCGGGTGCTGCGCGCCGAACGCCGCCGAGCACCAGAACCAGTCGGTGTCCCAGCGCCACAGGTAGTCGTACGCGGTCAGCACGTCACGGGTGCGCCGACGCAGCGACCGGTAGTAGATCGCCTGACCGGTGTAGTCGCTGGGCGGGTCGGCCGTGTCGGTGAAGCGCCCCAGCACCAGGTACGCCTCGCCGGGGCTGAACATCACGCCGTCCAGCACGTCGACCGGCTCGCCGGCCCACGACCGGGTGGCGCTGATCTCGGCGATCGCGTCGGTCAGCGCCTCCAGCTGGGTGAACCGGATGTTGCGCAACGCCACGTACCGCCCGATCGGCTGCACCTCGATGCGCAGCCTCGTCGCATAGCCGAGGCTGCCCAGCGAGTTGGGGAACGCGCGGAACAGGTCGGCGTGCTCGTTGTCCGGGCGGGCGGTGACGATCGCGCCGGAGCCGGTGAGGATGTCCATCTCGCGCACCGACTCGTGGGGCAGGCCGTTGCGGAAGGACGTCGACTCGATACCGAGGCCGGTCACCGCGCCGCCCAGGGTGATGGTGCGCAGTTGCGGCACCACCAGCGGCATCAGCCCGTGTGGCAGGGTGGCGTCGACCAGGTCCTCGTACGTGCACATGCCCTGCACGTCGGCCGTACGCCCGGTCGGATCGACCGAGAGCACCCCGTTCAGGCCACTCACGTCGAGGCCCGGGGTGCGGGGAGCGGATCGGGGGCGGAAGAGGTTGGAGGTGCGTTTGGCCAGCCGGACAGGCTCGCCCGTGGGCACCGCGGCGTACGACCGCCGCAGCGTGTCCACCGCTTGATCATGGTCAATGGGGTGATCCACACGCTCAGCGCGCATGTGATCACCTTACGCCTGCACCCGGGAAATCGTGGGATGTCCTCGCCTGCTGTTTCCCGTCCGACAGCAGGTCCGACGGTTACCGTGGCGGTCATGCCGTCGCCCGCGATCGCCGCCCTGGACTCCGCCGGACTGCCGTACCGATTGGTCAGTCACGGCGCGGTCGGCAGCCTCGCGGAGGCCGCCGCCGCCCGTGGTGTGGCCATACCGGACGTGGTCAAGACGATCGTCGTCCGACGTGGCGCGGACGACCACCTGTTCGTGCTCACCCCCGGGGACCGGGTCATCAGCTGGCCCAAGCTGCGCGCCCTGCTCGGCGTGCAGCGGATCTCCATGCCGGACGCGGCGGGCGCGCTGGCCGCCACCGGTTACGAGCGCGGCACCATCACCCCGTTCGGCGCGAGCACGGCCTGGCCGGTGATCGCCGACGAGCGGCTGCGGGGCCGGCAGATCACCCTGGGCGCGGGCGAGCGGGGTCTCGCCGTCGCGGTCGACGCCGATGCCGCGATCGCCGCCCTCGACGCCACTGTGGCCGACGTCACCGATCCGCAGCCGACACGCTGAACGCCGCCGTCGCCGTCGTCCGGTTGGCTCCGGCGCGCCGTCGTGGGTGAGGATGGCGGCTATGCCCACGCCCGAGGAACGCCCCGATCCCGTCGGCACCGTCTACGGCGGCCGACGCCGAGCCGGCTCGGGCCTGCTGGCCGACCCGCTGCTGCGGGTGGCGTTGGCGGTCGGGCTGGTGGGCGTACTCCTCGGTGTGGTCTTCGCCACCGGCCTGCTCGACGGTGACGACGAGCCGGCGGTGCCGGCGGCCGTCGCCACGCCCTCCGGCGCGGCCGAGCCGACCCCGGCGTCCGAGCCGAGCCCGACGCCCTCGGTCGAGCCGTCGCCGACCCCGTCGGCCACCCCGGCCGTTCCCACCAGCGGCTCGCACGTGCTGCGGTCGCCCGCCGGGCTCTGCCTCGGGCTCGACGGTGACGACGAGAAGGCCGAGGCCGAGCTGGCCGCCTGCACCGGCGGCCCGGAGCAGCAGTGGGTGGTCAACCCGGTGGCGACGGGCGCGGTGACGGTGACCAATGCCGCGCACGGGCAGTGCCTCGACGTCGAGGGCGGCACCGCCGACGACGGCGCGCGGGTGATGCAGTTCCCCTGCCACGGTCAGGCCAACCAGCAGTGGCGGCTGACCCCCACCGGCGCCGGTCCCATCCTGCTGGTCGCGGTGCACAGCGGTAAGTGCGCGCAGGCCGAGGACGACGGCGCCGAGGCCGGGGACGGCATCCGGCAGCGGCCCTGCGACGGCCGGCCCGCCCAGCAGTGGACCGTGGGCTAACCCCGGAAGCTCCACGCGCGGGGTGCCGTCGCGGCGATCAGGACGGCCTCCGGCACCGGTCGACCCGGCCGTCGACGCAGCAGCAGCGACAGCCCGGCCGCCCCGATCGAGAGCGCACCGGCCGCGTACCAGGCCACCGCGTAGTCGCCGAGCTGGTCGCGGACCAGCCCCGCGCCGGTGGCCGCGAGCGCCGCACCGAACTGGTGCGCGGCGAACACCCAGCCGAACACCACCGCGCCCGCGCCGCCGAAGTACTCCCGGCACAGCGCCACGGTCGGCGGCACCGTGGCCACCCAGTCCAGGCCGTAGAAGACGATGAACACCAGCATGCTCGGCTCGGCGGTACCCGCGAACAGGCTGGGCAGCACCAGCAGCGACAGCCCGCGCAGCGCGTAGTAGGCGCCGAGCAGCAGCCGGCTGTCCACCCGGTCGGTGAGCCAGCCGGAGGCGATCGTGCCGACGATGTCGAAGAGCCCCACCAGCGCGAGCAGTCCCGCCGCCGTGGTCTCGGCCATGCCGTGGTCGTGCGCGGCCGGCACGAAGTGCGTACCCACGAGACCGTTGGTGGTCGCGCCGCAGATCGCGAACCCGCCGGCCAGCAACCAGAACGGCCGGGTCCGGGCCGCGGCGGCCAGCGCGCCCAGCGCCCGCGTCGCCGCGCCGCCGGTCGGCGGCGGCGCCGCGACGACCTCGGTCGCGCCGTAGGCGGGCAGGCCGAGATCCGCCGGGTGCTCGCGCAGCAGCCACACCACCAGGGGTACGACGGCCAGGGCGGCGCCGGCCACGACGAGTGCCGCCGTGCGCCAGCCGTGGTCGCGTACCAGGACGGCGATCAGCGGCAGGAAGATCAGTTGCCCGGCGGCCCCGCCCGCGGTCAGCACGCCGGTGACCAGGCCGCGTCGGTGCACGAACCAGCGCCCGGTGACGGTCGCCACGAAGGCGAGCGCCATCGAGCCGGTGCCCAGGCCGACGAGGACGCCCCAGCACAGCAGCAACTGCCAGCTCGCGTTCATGAGGACCGTCAGGCCACTGCCGGCGGCGACCAGGAGCAGCGCCACCGAGACGACCCGGCGGATGCCGAACCGGTCCATCAGCGCGGCGGCGAACGGCGCGGTCAGCCCGTAGAGGAGCAGGTTGATCGAGACGGCCGCCGAGATCGTGGCGAGCGGCCAGCCGAACTCGGCGTGCAGCGGGTGCAGCAGCACCGACGGGGTGGCGCGGAACCCGGCCGCGCCGACGAGCGCCACGAAGGCGACACCGGCCACGAGCCAGGCGGGGTGCAGGCGACGATTCTTGCTCACGCGACCAGTCTGGGTCGCGCCCCCGGCGGCGACGAGTGGCCGGAAAGCCATCGTGCGCAATAATCGGGCCATGAGCAGTGGCCCGCACCGGATCGCCGTCCTCGCCCTCGACCAGGTCGTCGGCCTCGACCTCGGCACCCCGTCCCAGGTCTTCAGCACCGCCCGGGGCGCGGACGACGCGTACCGCTACGACGTCCGGGTGTGCACCCCCGGCGGCAGGCCGGTCCGCAGCACCGCCGGCTTCCAGGTGCTCCCGGACCACGGATTGGAGCTGCTCGACACCGCCGACACGGTGATCGTCCCGGGCATCCACGACGGCGCGGCGCTCACCTCGGGCACCATCGAGCCGGAGGTGGCCGAGGCGCTGCGGTCGGCGTACGAGCGGGGCGCCCGGATCATGTCGATCTGCACCGGCGCGTTCGTGCTGGCCGCCGCCGGCCTGCTGGACGGACGCCGGGCGACGACCCACTGGGCGTACGCCGAGCGTTTCCGCCGCCTGCACCCCCGGGTGGACCTCGACCCGGACGTGCTCTTCATCGTCGACGACCGGGTGCTCACCTCGGCCGGAGTGGCCGCCGGTATCGACCTGTGCCTGCACGTCATCCGGCTCGACCACGGCAGCGAGATCGCCAACCGGGCGGCCCGACGCTGCGTCATGCCGCCGTGGCGCGACGGTGGGCAGGCGCAGTACATCGAACAGCCGGTACCCCGGGCGACCGATGCGAGCACCGCCACCGCGCGCGAGTGGGCCCGGCAGCGCCTGCACGAGCCGATCGCCCTGCGTGACCTCGCCGAGCAGGCCCGGATGAGCGTCCGCACCTTCACCCGACGTTTCCGGCTGGAGACGGGGCTGAGCCCGGCGCAGTGGCTGCTGCGGCAGCGCACCGACCACGCCCGGCTGCTGCTGGAGACGACCGACCTCACCGTCGACCAGATCGCCCGCCGCTGTGGCTTCGGCACGACGGCCGCCCTACGCCAACAACTCCACCAACGCATCGGCGTGGCCCCGTCCACCTACCGCCGCACCTTCCACCCCCGCGAAGAGCTGACCCGGGCCTGACCCCCCGCGATCTTGCACTTTCTGTTGTCGAGATGCCCGCTTGTGTGCACTTTTGTCACCACAGAAAGTGCAAGATCGACGAGGTTGGGCCGGGACGACTCAGGTCCGCAGCAGGTGTAGTTGGGCCTGGTGTTTGGGGAGGTGGACCCTCGCGTGCAGGTCCAGCGTGCGGGACCAGGGCAGCGGCTCGTCGACGATCAGGTCGAAGCCCTCGCGCAGGTGGGTCTCCACCGGGACCTCCGCCGCCAGGCCCAGCTGGTCGACCAGTCCGCACAGGCGATCGCTGGTGCCGTGCAGCAGCGCCGCCAGGCCACGCAGACCGCCCTGCTCGGCGGCCAACGCGTCGAGCTGCGGACGGTGGATGTCCTCCTCCAGCTCGTAGTAGGCGAACGGCGACCCCGCGATCAACGCCTCGCTGGCCTGGATCATCAGCTCGTCGTTGGCAACCAGGTGCGCCACGATCTGCTCGGCACTCAACTGCCCCCGAGGGGCAGGCCCGAACGACGCCCCGTCGATCTCGGCAAACACCAGGTCATAGGCCCGCCGCAACCCACCACTGTCCGCCACACCCCCACCCCACCCGCCCCACCCCGTCGATCATGGGGTTGTGGTGCCCGGTTCACCCGGACGAGCGGCATTTGCCACCCACCACAACTCCATGATCGACGGGGAAAATCAGCGGCGGGACTGGCGGGACCGGAGGTAGTCCGAGACGACGTACTCGCCCAGGTCGTCGGTGTCGGGGGTGAACATGCGGCCACGGCTGCGTCTCGCCACCGCGTCGATGAAGCGGCGCAGGCCCTCGTCGTCACCGAGCATGAACAGGTTGAGGGTGGCGCCGTAGCGGCTGAGCCGGTCCACCTCGCGGACCGTCGCCTCGATCGTCTCCGGCAGCGGCGGCCAGTGGAACAGCGCCTCCCCGTCGTCCGGATCGAGGTGGGCGGTCGGCTCCCCGTCGGTGACCACCAGGACCACCGGCTCGGCGTCCGGGTGGCGGCGCAGGTGCCGAGCGGCCAACCGCAGCGCGTGTTGCAGGTTCGTCCCCTGTTGCAGGTCCGGCTCGACAGCCGCCAACTCCTGCTGGGTGAGCGTCGTCGCCTCCCGACCGAAGCCCACGATCTGCAGAGCGTCCTGCGGAAAACGGGTCTCCATCAGGTGCGCCAACGCCAGCGCCGTCTGCTTCATCGGCCCCCAACGACCCTGCGAGATCATCGAGTACGACAGGTCGACGCAGAGCACCACCGCCGCCGAGACCCGCTTCTCGGTCTCCACCACCTCGAAGTCGTCGACGGCGAGCTGCACCGGGACCGTCGGCCCGGCCCGGCGTACCGCCCGGGTGAGCGTGCGGACCACGTCCAGCGGTTGCTCGTCGCCGTACTCCCAGGGGCGGGACGCGCCGCTGACCTCGCCGGCCGCGCCCGCCGAGCGCAGGTCGTGCTGGCCGCGTGGCCCGGCCGTCAGGTCGGCGAAGACCCGCCGAAGCGCCGTGCCGCCGAGCCGGCGCAGGGCCTTCGGGCTGAGCGTGAGCCCGTCCGCGTCCCGGCCCACCCAGCCCTGCCGGCGCAGCTCGCGTTCCAGCTCGCGTAGCCGGCGGACGTCGTCGGCCGCGTCCCGGCCCAGCGTGCGGGCCACCGCGTCGACGTCCACGTCGTCGAGCGTGGCCCCCGGGTGCTCCTGGTCGAGCTGGTCCAGGAGGTCGTCCAGCTCGCCGATCTCGCCGAGCGCGCCGGCCGCGTCGGCGTAGTCCAACGGCTGGTCGCCCCGGACCCGCTCGCCGCGTCCCCAGCGCAGATCCGGCCGCAGCGCCCGCAGGTTCGCGTCGAGCGCCGACAGCTCACCGGCGAGCCGGTCGCCGAGGGACTGCTGCATCAGGCCGGCCAGCTCGGCGCGCTGCCGCTCGGACAGGGAGTTCATCAGCCGCTCACCGGCCGCCGAGCGGCGGGCCAGCACATCGATCAGCTCGTCGACCGTCTCCGGCTTCTCCGGGAAGAAGTCGCCGTGCCGACGCATGAACTCGGCGAACGCGTCGGTGGTGTCCTCCGCGCGGCCGTGCCGGGCCAGCAGGTCGTTCAGGTCCCGCATCATCTCGGCGAGCCGCTGCTGCGCGGCCGGATCGGCGGACGCGCGGACGGCGTCCCGCAGCCCCGCGAACCGCTGACCGAGCACGTCGTCCCGGAGCTGGTCGAGGATCTGCTGGTACGAACGGCGGGCGTCGTCGCTGGCCCACTGGTAGCCGGACAGCTCCTGGACCGCCCGGGCCGTGGAGCGGGGCAGACTGTCCAGCACCGCCTCGGCGAACCGCGCGTTGTCGTCGTCGCGTCCCCGCAGCTCGTCACGTTCGGCGGCGAGCGCCTGGTCCAGCAGCGCCTGTGCGCGGGTCACCGCGCCGTCGAGGTTGCCGCGACGAAGCGCCTCGCGGCGCAGCCGTCGCGCCCGGGCGGCCAGGTCGTCCAGCCCGCCCCGCCCCTGTGGGCCACGGCGCAGCAGGTCGCGCAGCGCCTGCCGCAGGCTGCCGCCGGCCAGCACCTCGGCGCCGACCGCGTCCACCGCCTCGCGCACGTCGTACGGGGGTGCCAGCGGGTCGGGCCCGCCGTTCCACTGGCCGTACCGGAACCGGTTGCCGGCCACGGTCAGCCCCGGCCGCCGTAGACGGTGCGCCCGGACTCGGTGACGTCCTTGCCGAGCCGGCGGGTCAGGTGCAGCCCCTCCAGCACGAACTCGACGGCCGCGGCGGCCTCCTCCGGGGTGGGCGCGTCGCCCAGGCCGAGCCGGTCGAGCACCTTGGCCAGACCGGGCACCGTGCCCACCTGCCGCAGCAGCTCGGCGGAGCCGACCAGTTCGCCGGTCTCGATCGCCGTCCCGTCCTCGACGAGGGCGGTGAACCCGGACAGGTCCAGGCCGGCCAGGTGGGCGCGGAACGTCTCGGCGGTCGCGGTCCGCAGCAGGTGGGCCAGGATCTCGATCTCCCGCCCCTCCTCGCCGCTCTCGAACTCCACCTTGCCGCGCAGCGTGCTGGTCACCGACACCGCGTCACCGACCCGGGCCACCGGGCTCTCGGGCCGACCGTCCGGGTCGACGGAGGCGGCGAGGAGCCCGGCGCGACGCAGCGCGGCACCGGCCACCGTCTCGGCGGCGGCGATCGCGAACCGGGCGGAGACGCCGGAGCGCGGGTCCACCGACGGGGATTCCCGTACGGCGCGGGCGAAGCGGGCCAGCACCTCCAGCACGTGCTCCGGGACGGCGGCGACCAGGTCCGCCTCCTGGCGGATCAGCGCCAGCTCCAACTCCAGGTCGACCGGGTAGTGGGTACGGATCTCCGCGCCGAACCGGTCCTTGAGCGGGGTGATGATCCGGCCCCGGTTGGTGTAGTCCTCCGGGTTGGCGCTGGCCACCAGGAGCAGGTCCAGGGGAAGCCGGAGCTGGTAGCCCCGGACCTGGATGTCCCGCTCCTCCAACACGTTGAGCAGCGCCACCTGGATGCGCTCGGCCAGGTCGGGCAGTTCGTTGACGGCGAAGATCCCCCGGTTGGTACGCGGCACCAGCCCGAAGTGGATGGTCTCCGGGTCACCGAGGGTGCGGCCCTGGGCGATGCGGATCGGGTCGACGTCACCGATCAGGTCGCCGACGCTGGTGTCCGGGGTGGCGAGCTTCTCGCCGTAGCGCATCGAGCGGTGCAGCCAGCCGATCGGCAGGTCGTCGCCGGCCTCGGCGACCTGGGCGACCGACGCGGGGGTGAGCGGGCGCATCGGGTGCTCGTTGAGGACCGAACCCGCGATGACGGGGGTCCACTCGTCGAGCAGCGAGCCCAGGGCGCGGATCAGCCGGGTCTTGCCCTGGCCGCGCTCGCCGAGCAGCACCATGTCGTGCCCGGCGAGCAGAGCGCGCTCGACCTCGGGCAGGACGGTGTCGTCGTAGCCGACGATGCCGGGGAAACGGGTTTCGCCGGAACGCATCCGGGCGAGGAGGTTGTCGCGGAGTTCCTGCTTGACGGTGCGGTACTGGTGACCGGCCGCCCGAAGCGCGCCGAGCGTGCCGGGCAGGTCGGCCGGTGGAACCGGGATTACCGGGGTAGGCGCAGTCACCCGAGTAACGCTAGCTCACATTTCCGGGGGCGCCTCCGGCTTCGGGTGGCACCCCCACGGCCACCCTCAGCCCCGGCCGCAGCGCCGGCAGGCGCCCCGACGGCGCAGGTGGTACGCGTACGCGGCCGCGCCGAGCGCAACGCCCCACAGCGGCCAGAGCAGCATCGGCGCCCCGGTCAGGCTGGTCCCGCCGGTGAGCTCCCAGAACTTGGGGTTGCTGAGCAGGCCGAGGCTCGCCGCGGTGACGGAGATGGCGACCAGGGTGGCCGGCACCACGGCCAGCGGCACCGGCACCCGCCGACCGGCGAGGCCGACCATCCAGCGGGGGAACCGCTCCCCCCAGCGCTGCACCAGACCGAGGGTGAGGATCGCGCCGGCGGTGGCGAACGCGGCCAGCCCGAACCCGGCCCAGACCAGCCCGCTGTCCTGCATCTCGGTCAGGAACTCCCGGGAGATGCCCAGGGGTATGCCCGCCGCCCAGGCGAACCGGATCACCGCGTACGTCAACGGGATGATCGCCGCGATGCCGGCGGCCCACCGACCCCAGCGGGCGGCGGCGGCCGGGGTGGTCCAGCCACGGTCGGTGTCGTCCCGCCCGCAGGAGACGCAACTCCCGGCGGTGCGGCGTTGCCAGGCGAGCACCGCACCGGCCAGCAGCAGCCCGCCGAGCAGCGCGGCGAACCGGCCGAACAGGGCCCAGTTGAAGATGTCGGAGTAGTCGACCGGCGGCCAGCCGAACGGCGCGCCGACGATCAGGATCGGCAGGTAGCCGAGGATGACCAGCACGCGGACGTCCGGCACGACCACGGCGAGGACGAACGCGACCGCCCAGCCGTAGCCGGCGAGCAGCGCCCGCAGTGGGCCGGGTGGACGGATCGCCGGGCGGCTCATGGCCAGGGCGGCCACGGCGGCGGTCAGCAGGACACCGGCGAAGAGCGGGGTGGCCACCTCCACCGGCACCAGGCGCAGCAGGCTGACGTCACCGCCGTGAGGGTCGTTCGGACCGAACGGGTAGCCGGCGCCGGTGAGCGTGCCGAGCAGGGCGAGTACGCCCCACAGGCCGAGCCAGGCGGCGGCCAGCGGGGCGAGCCGGTCGGGCCAGCGGGAGTCGGTACGGGCTCGAGATTCATTGATCGTCGTCATGCCTACAGCCTCGGCCGATTGGCGGCCGGTTCCCTCCCGGGCGGTGGTGAACCCGCTCCCCCCGCCGAGGGAACGGCCGGTCAGCCGGACGGGGTGACGAAGCCGGACTCGTAGGCGGCGATGACGGCCTGGGTACGGTCGCGGACGCCCAACTTGGCCAGCACGTTGCCGACGTGCGTCTTGACCGTCTCCACGCCGACGACCAGGTGCGCGGCGATCTCCGGGTTGGACCGGCCGGTCGCCATCAGCCGCAGCACCTCGGCCTCGCGCTCGGTGAGGCGTGCGGCGGCCAGGCGGTCCCCACCCACCGGTCCGTACGCCCCGACGAGTTGGCGGATCGCGGCCGGGAACAGCAGCGACTCCCCGGCCGCGACGACCCGTACGGCCTCGACGACCTCCGCCGGCCGGGCCCGCTTGAGCAGGAAGCCGGACGCGCCGGCGCGCAGCGCCTCGTAGACGTACTCGTCGTTGGCGAACGTGGTGACCACCAGAACCCGGGGCGGGTCGGCCGAGGTGGCCAGCAGGTGCCGGGTGGCCTGGATGCCGTCGATGCCGGGCATCCGCACGTCCATCAGCACCACGTCGGGGCGGTGCCGGGCGACCAGGGGCGGCACCTCGGCGCCGTCGGCGGCCTCGGCGAGCACCCGCAGGTCGGGTTGTGCGTCGATGATGGCCCGCAGCCCGACCCGGATCAGCTCGTCGTCGTCGACGATCAGCACGCCGGTGGTCATCGCGCGTCCTCGTACGGCAGGCGGGCCTTGACGAGCCACCGGTCGCCGTCCGGGCCGACGGTGAGCCGGCCGCCCAGCAGCAGCACCCGTTCCCGGATGCCGTCCAGGCCCCGTCCGCCCCGCCCCGGTGCGCGCGAGGAGTGAGCCGGTTTTGCGAGCCCCGCAGTCGCGGACGAAGGATGGCTCAGACCGGAGCGGCGCGGGTGGCTCAGGGCGTTCTCCATCTCCAACTCCAGGGCGTCCGGGTGCAGGTCCAGCCGCAGCGTCACCGGCCCGTGCCCGTGGCGGGCGGCGTTCGTCAGTCCCTCCTGGACGATGCGGTAACCCTCGCGGGAGACCACGGCGGGCACCGCCGCCGGGTCGCCGTCGCGGCGGTCGTACACGGTCAGGCCCGCCGCGCGGGCGTCGGTGACCAACCGGTCCAGGTCGGCGAGCGTACGCTGCGGCGCCACCGACGACCGGCCTGATCCGGTCTCGCGGAGCAGCCCCAGCACGTGGTCCAGCTCGTCCATGGCGGTCCGGCCGGCGTCCTCGATGGCGGCCAGCGCACGCCGGACGAACTCCGGGTCGCTGTCGAGCACCTCGCGGGCCGCTCCTGCCTGCAGGGTCGCCACGGTCAACGCGTGACCGACCGAGTCGTGCAGCTCGCGGGCCAGCCGGTTGCGTTCGGCGAGCCGGGTGGCGCGCGCCTCCAGGGCGGCGATCCGCTCGGCCTGGGCGGGGCCGAGCAGCACCGGGGCCATCGAGACGGCGAGCGCGCCGAGCCCGGCGACGGCGTACCCGAGGCCCACCAGCAGGGCGACCCCGGCCAGCGTGAGCCAGCCGCTGTCCCGCCCGTCCAGCGGCCCGAACCGTTCCCGGCTGGTCAGCTCGTCGCCCACACCGAACTGCTGGGCGATGAACGCCAGCGCCATCGGCAGGGCGCTGAACAGCGCGATCATCACCACCGCGCCGACGATGAGGTGTGTCGCGATCCAGAGCGCGCTGCGCAGGCGGCTCTCCCGGTCGCCCCGGTGTCCCGGTGCCGGGTCGGGCAGGTCGACGCCGAGCAGGGCCCGTACGGCGGCGATCTCCAACGCCCGGCTGCCGTCCAGCAGCAGCGGCACCACGGCGATCAGCGCCGCGACCACCAGCAGGACGTACACCAGCGGGCGGGGGATCTCCGAGTCGGTGAGCATCTGCGCGAACGTCACCGCGAGGACCCCGTACGGCAACGCCAGCACACCGCCCAGCAGCAGGAACACGCCGCGTCGCCAGGTGCTGCCGGCGACCAGCGGGGCCAGCGCCGCGCGGAGGGTCATGCGGTCATTCTGCTGGCGTGGGCGCGGTGCGCGACTCCCCCGCAGCGGGGAGATCTCAGCGGTGATCGGCCACGTACCCCTGCGGGTCCTTGTCGCGGAAGGGCAGGTTGCGCCCGTTCTTGTGTTCGCCGTAGAAGGTCAGCCAGCGCTGGCCCAGCTCGGCGCGGAGTTCGAAGCTGGCGTGCCGGCGGAAGTCGGGCAGCGCCTCGTCCTCCTCCTCGGCCAGGTGCTCGCTGTTCTCCCGCCGGGCCGTGCCGACCGCTTCCCACCAGGGCTTGGAGCCGACCGGGTGCAGTTTGGACTCGGCGACGGCGTCCCGGATCTTGTTGTGGTCGCCGATCGCGTCGGCGGTCTCGTCCTCGCCGTCGTCGCCGTGCTTGACCAGGTGCGGGTAGAGGATCGCCTCCTCCGCCTCGGCGTGGATGTCCAGGTGCAGGGCGAGGGCGTCCCAGATGGCCAGCAGTTCCTGCTCGTCGCGGGCGTCGTCGAGGCGGGCGAAGCCGCGCCGGAAGGCGGCGTGGTCGTCCAGGATCAGTGCGGTGATGTCGTCCACGTCGCTCGCTTTCCGCGGTGCTGGGCCGGTCGTCGGGTCGAAACTACCCCGATGTCCGGCTTCCCACGCCCGATCTCGGGCACACCGGACCGGGGCTAGGCTCATGATCGTGACCTACCTCGCCGCGGAAGACCGCTACGACACCATGACCTACCGGCGCAGCGGACGCAGTGGCCTGCGGCTACCCGCCGTCTCCCTCGGGCTCTGGCACAACTTCGGCCCGGACCGCCCGTACGAGCGCCAGCGCGACATCGTCCGGCGCGCGTTCGACCTCGGCGTCACCCACTTCGACCTGGCCAACAACTACGGCCCGCCGCCCGGCTCGGCCGAGGAGAACTTCGGCCGGATGCTCGCCACCGACCTGATGCCGTACCGGGACGAGCTGATCATCTCCAGCAAGGCCGGGTACCTGATGTGGCCCGGCCCGTACGGCGAGTGGGGCTCGCGCAAGAACCTGATCTCGTCGTTGGACCAGTCGCTGCGCCGGATGGGCCTCGACTACGTCGACATCTTCTACTCGCACCGGTTCGACCCGGACACCCCGCTGGAGGAGACGATGGGCGCGCTGGACGCCGTCGTCCGCTCCGGCAAGGCCCTCTACGTGGGCATCTCCAACTACAACTCGGAGCAGACCGCGAGGGCCGCGGCGATCCTGCGCGACCTGGGTACGCCGCTGCTGATCAACCAGCCGTCGTACTCGATGCTCAACCGCTGGACCGAGGACGACGGCCTGCTCGACACGCTGGAGCAGGTCGGCGCGGGTTGCATCGCGTACAGCCCGCTCGCGCAGGGTCTGCTGACCGACCGTTACCTGGGCGGCATCCCGGCCGACTCGCGGGTACGGACCAGCGTCTTCCTCAACGAGAGCGACCTCGGCGACGAGAAGATGGCCACCATCCGGGGGCTCGGCGCGGTCGCCGAGCGGCGCGGTCAGTCCCTGGCCCAACTGGCGCTGGCCTGGGCGCTGCGCGACCCGCGGATGACCAGCCTCATCATCGGGGCGAGCAGCGTCGAGCAGTTGGAGACCAACATCGCCGCCGTACACAACCTCGACCTCGACGCCGACGACCTGGCCGAGATCGACCGCCTGCTGGGCTGACCCGCCGGATCACGGGCGGGCCGGGTCACCAGATCCGGCGCCGCCCGGCCCGGTGGTTGCGCACCTCGCACCGCGGTCCCGTCGGCGCGACGGTGTCGCGCCGACGCCGACCCACCCCGACCAGCACCGCCACGACCAGCACGACGGCCACGCCGGCCAGCACCGGCCACCGGCCGTCGAGGGCGCGCACCGACGCCACCGGCACGCCCGGGTCGGCCGCCGCCGCCACCGCCGACTCGGTGGCGACCGGCCGGCTCGCGGGGGTACGCGCCGACGCCTTCGCCGACGCGCGGGTCCCGGTACCGCCCGGGGCCGCGAAGACCACGTCGGAGCAGGAGTAGTAGGTGTCCGGCGTGTTGGAGTTCTGCCAGATCGTGTAGATCAGGTGACGGCCGGTACGCCCCGTGGGCAGCCGACCGGCCAGTTGGTACGCCCCCGCCCGCACCGGCGGATCGGTCCGGGTCAGGAACGGACGCGACTCCAGATCCGCCCAGGTCAGCGGCTTACGGGGGTCGTAGTCGGGCGTGGTGACGTAGAGCCGGAAGGTGCCCCGGTGCTCAATGGTGGTCCGGTACCGGAAGGTGAACGTCGCGCCGGTCGTCAACCGGGTGCTCGGCCAGTCGGTCCGGGGCAGGTCCAGCCCTCGGTACGCGGAGAGTCCCCCGCTGCACAGTTCGCCGTCCGGGATCCGTTCCCGGTCCCGACCGTTGATGGCCGCGACGCGTACGTTGTCCCATTCCCGCACCGCCGCGCCCGCCGCCACGGCCGCCCGGCAGGCGCTGGTGGACGCGTACCGGCCCTCGGGCCCGCAGGCCGCCGCCCGGCTGACCGGGTCGGTGGGGGCGCCGTGCGCCCAGCCGGGCGTGCCGCCCAGCGGTGCCGCCGCCACGACGACGAACACCACGACGAGCATCCGACGCACGCTCATGGCTTGAACCTCCCGCCACTGGTACGGGCGCGGGAGGTCAAAGGTTCGACGCCCGGGCGCCGGGAATCGCGCGGCGGTCCCCGGCGTTCCGATAACCGGTACCGATACAGGCCAGACCCCCAGGCCGAGGAGGCAGACATGAAGGTACGTAGCTCGTTGCGTGCGCTCAAGCAGAAGCCCGGTTCGGTGGTGGTCCGTCGTCGCGGCCGGGTGGTCGTGGTGAACCGCGCGAACCCGCAGTGGAAGAGCCGCCAGGGCTGACAAGGCCCTTACCGGACATACCGTCGACAACGCCCCGACCGGGACCATCCGGTCGGGGCGTTTCGCGTTCCGGTTCTCGGCGAGCGGCACGCCTGAGTCGGTGGCATCATGCCCCTTGATCAAGCATGTTCATCGATCGAGGGGGCGACGGTGCACGGAACAGACAGATCAACAGCCCGACGGCGTACGCGACAGTTCGCCGCCGGTGTGGTCGGCGCGTTGGCCGTGCTGGCAAGCGTTCCGGCGCCGGCGTGGGCGGCCACCTGGTCGCCGATCCAGGTGGTGTCGGAGCCCGGCTGGAGCGGGCTGGACCAGCCCTTCGTCGCGGTCGACCGGCAGGGCGACTCGCTGCTCGCCTGGGCGGGCTGCGACAACAACACGAGTGGCTGCAACGACCAGGTGAAGGCGCAGCTCGTCTCGGTCGACGGCGCGGCCGGCCCGGTCCAGACGCTCTCGCCGGTCGGCCCGTCCGCCTTCTGGCCCAAGGTCGCGTCCGACGACGACGGCGACTCGGCCGTGGTGTGGACGCAGGACGGCCTCGTGGCGGGCCGCCGGGTGTCCGCCACCGGCGAACTGGGTCCGCTCCAGATGATCACGACGTGGCACGGGGTCAGTCCGGCCGTCGCAGTCGACCCGTCGGGACTGGCGCTGGTCACCTGGACCGAGATCCGCGACGGCACGTACACGACGAAGGCCCGTTACTTCGGCGCGGACAGCTCCCTCGGCCCGGAGCTGACCCTCGGTGTCGGTGCGGACCAGCCGGTCGTGGGCGTCGACCGCACCGGGACCGCCGTCGTCGCCTGGACGGAGAGCTACGAGCGGGTGGTCGCGCGCCGCGTGCGCCCCGAGGGGGTCGCGCCGCTGCGCGTCATCGCCGGGCGGGCCACCGACGTGCGGTACGCCAGCGTCTCGCTCGCCGTGGACCGGGACGGGGACGCGGTGATCAGCTACCGGTGGTCGAAGGCGGGCGACCCGCCCCGCCTGCGCGTGCGGCACCTCAGCCAGACCGACACGCTGGGCAGCGTCCTCAGTGTCTCGCCGGCCGCCCACGAGCTGAGCCTCTTCGACGAGCTCGCCGGTGACCTGGACGGCGACGCGGTGCTGACCTGGGGTCGCTGGACTCCCGAGGGTCGGCAGGTCTTCGCGCGCTCGATCTCCTCCACGGGGGTGCTCGGCACGGTCACCCGGCTCGGCGACGGTGACTGGCCGAAGATCACGCTGGACGATGACGGCGACGGCCTCGTCACGTGGCAGGCGCCCAGCCCGGACTTCTCGACCACTCAGGTGCACGCCCGGACGATCGGTCCGGACGGCACGGTCGGGGCGGACGAGACCATCGCTCCCGACGGTCGCTACGCGCAGCCAGCGTCCAGCCCGACGGGCCGCTTCTCGGTGATCTGGCAGAAGGCGTCCTACGAGTACGACATCCGGGCGCGCTTCAGCCAGTAGCGGCGCGCAGACAACGAGACGCCCGGACCGGTTCGCCGGTCCGGGCGTCTACCGGAGCTGTCGGAGTTGACTCTTGTCGGGTTTGCCGCTGGCGGCGAGCGGCACCCGGTCGATGACCGTGACGGTACGGGGCACCGCGAGGTCGCCCACCTGTACGGCCACGAGCTTGCGCAGCAGGTCCGGATCGGGCGTCCTCCCGGACGCCGGCACCACGAAGGCGTGCACGGCCTCGCCGGTCATCTCGTCCGATTCCCCGACGACGTACGCCTCGGCGATCGCGGCATCGGAGACGAGCGCCCGCTCCACCACTCCGGCGTGAATCAACTGCGCGTTGACGATGATCACGTCCCGGCTGCGCCCGAGCAGCCGCAGGTAACCGTCGGCATCGAGCTCGCCCAGGTCACGGGTCCGCACCCAGCCGTCCACGAACACCTCGGCCGACTCGGCCGGGTCCTGCCAGTACGACGCTGCCTGCGCGGGTGTACGGACGTAGATCTCCCCGTCGCGAAGGGAGACCTCGACGGCGGGACGACCGACCGTCGCGAGGGTGGCGGGGTCGGTCATCATCTCGGTGGGGGGCACCATGGCGATCATCGACGTCTCGGTCTGACCGTAGCCGTGGAAGAGCACCGGGCCCAGCACGTCGAGCGCCTCCGCCAGTCGGCCCGGCGCGAGCGGCGACCCGGAGACCATCAACGCCCGCAGGTGACGCAGGTCCACCGGCTGGGAGCGCTGGTCCCGGATCAGCTGGTGCAGCTTGCCGACCGTGATCACGCTCGCCGTTGCGCGGTGCTCGACCAGGGCATCCGGGAAGACCGGCCGGGGCGCCACGACGAGGGTGCCGCCCGCCACGAGGGCGAGGATGCCGTACTCCAGCATCACCTGACTGGCCAGCGATCCGAAGACCAGGTAGCGCTGCATCCGGGTGGCCAGCTCGGCGATGGCCGGGGGCCACCGGTCCGGGTACGGGGCCCAGGACGCCGACATGGCCGCGTAGGTCTGCACCACGCCCTTCGGAGTTCCCGTACTCCCACTGGTCCAGATGATCCGTGCCGGGTCCTCGGCCCGTCCCGCCGCGACAAGAGGCAGCCCGTCGTCAGGCCGCACGGCGAGCGAGGCCAGCCGGGTCGAGTCGACCACGAGGGAGCCGGACAGCTGTGCCGAGCTCAGGTCGGCACGCCACCCGGACACCCGCGCCCCGACGGCGAAGGCGGCCATGGTGGCGGCGAAGGCCGGGGCCGTGACCGGCAGGTCGAGCGTGACACCCACGCCCGGCCCCGCCCCGGACGAACGCAGCCCGGCCGCGATGCGCCGGATCAGACCCGCCATCTCCGACGCGGTCGTGACGACCGGCCCGTCCTCGAAGGCCGGCCGGTCCCCGCCGGCGCTCAGAAGGTCGAGGACGGGCTGCGGCCAGACGTCAGCGGGCATCGGCGAGGACGCCCTTGACGAAGACCTCGAGGGGCTGCTGGTGCACCGCCGGCAGGTTCCATGTGTTCTCCAGGTTCTCCGCCAGGTGGTGCTCGGCGACGACCTGCCCGTCGCGCCGCACCCGCACCACGGGGTGCAGATAGCTGGCGTCGTGGGCGGCGGTCGCGTCGTTCTCGGCGGGGCGCGGCACGGTGATGTCGAACGGGTCGACGTGGTCGTGGTCGGGGCCGTACTCGAGGGTGACCACGAACGCGAACACGTCCGGCTCCGCGTCCCGCAGATAGGCGACCGGCACCTCCTCGCGGTAGCGGGCGGCCTCGCCCTCCACGCTGATGACGTCACCGAGCACCGAGAACTGCTGCCACAGCGCCGAGGTCACGTTGATCCGGGCGATGATCGAGTCGGCGATCGCCTCCGGGGTCAGGGGGATCTGCCGGGACGGCCAGGGCGCACCGTGGTGCCGCTCGCGGAGGATGTGGTGCAGCGCGCGGGTGGCGTAGCGGAAGCCGTGGATGAAGCCGTTCGTGGACTTCTTGAAGTCACGCTGCTGACTGAGGGTGCCGGCGAAGTAGAGGCCGGGAACGTTCACCGATTCGAAGGCCGACGTCTGCGCCGGAAACCGATCGTTGATGGCCAGCTCCGGCCGGGCCGACTCGGCGAAGATGGACGCGTCGAAGCGGAACCCCGTGCAGAGAATGACCCGGTCGTACTCGAGTTCGCGCAGATTCTCGACGGTCCGGGCGTACCGGAAGAGCACCCGGAAACCGCCACCTTCGCGCTGACTGATCTGCTCCACCGTGCCGTCCAGGACGGCGTTCTGCGACTTCAACTGATAGGTGTCCAGGAAGTTGTTGTTCACCGCACGCAGGTGCCCGACGTAATGGGTCTGCCAGGCCAGCTTGATGGAGTGCGGCCCGGCGACGTGAATCGTGGCGGCGGTCTCGACCAGTGCGTCAGCGGTCTCGAAGGCGGAGTTGCCCTTACCGATGATCAGCACCCGCTGGTTGACGAAGTCGGCGGGGTCGACGCTCACGGTGTCGTAACGCTCGGCCAGCTCCGCGCCCTCGATCGACGGCACGTGGAGCTGGGAGACGCCGGTGGCGACGATGACCCTGCGCGCGGTCCAACGGTGCTCACCGGCCTGCACGGTGAACACGTCACCGGTCTTCGACACCGCTGTCACCCGGGTGTCGTAACGGACGCGCAGACCCCGTGCGAAGTCGGCGAGATAACGCAGCAGATCGTCGGCGGCGGGAAAGTAGCGCGTGCTGTAGTTCTTGAAGAGAAGCGCCGGATCGTCGGACAGCAGCGAGTTCCAGTCCGACCGTAGATTGAACTCCGGGTCCTCTGAGCCGGTCCACACCTTGTTGATCGAGATCAATTGGCGGTGCCGGGGATAGGTCTCGAAGAACATGCCCGGCCGCGGGCCGCCCTCCAGCACCACATAGTCGTGACCGTCGCGCTCCAGCAGGGCCGCGAGCTGCAGACCCGCCGGACCGGCTCCGATGATCAGGCAATCGTGCGTCATGTGGCGCAATGTACTGAGGCGATTTCAGAGCGCTCTGAGAAACCGTCTCTAGCATCCGCTTGCATGACGATTCAGGTGGATCTGGCAGCACCGCTGCACCCCGCCGACCTGCGCGCGGCAGCCGGGCCGGTCACTGTCGTGATCGGCGACGAGGTACGCGACCGGGTGGCGACCGGGCGCACGTTCCTCGGCAAGGCACTCGGCGACGACCGGGCCATCTACGGTGCCACCACCGGCTTCGGGGCGCTCGTCGGGTACGCGGGCCGAGCCGACCAACGCGACCAGGCCGACAACACCCTCGCCCACCTCGGCGCGGGGCAGGGACCCGACCTCTCCCCCGATGTCGTACGCGCGACGCTGCTGGTCCGTGCCTGGTCCCTGGCCCAGGGCGCGTCCGGGGTCTCGCCACACGTGATCGACGCGCTCGCGGCCATGCTCGGCACGACGTTCACGCCGGCGATGCCCCGTCTCGGCTCGGTCGGGGCCAGCGGTGACCTGATCCCGCTCGGCGCCGCCGCCCAGGCGCTGCGTGGTCGTGGACACGCCTACGTGGACGGTGTCCGGATGCCCGCCGGGGACGCGCTGACCAGGGCCGGGCTGGAGCCGCTGCCGCTCGACGGCCGGGACGCGCTCGCGCTCGTCAACGGCACCTCGCTGACCACCGCCGCGCTGACCCTCGCCCTGGACCGGGTCCGCACCTCGCACCGAGTGGTGCGGACGCTGAGCTGCCTCCTCGCCGACCTGCTCGGCTGCGACCCGCAGTTCCTCGACCCCGCCCTGCTGGCCGCCTACGGTCACCAGGGCGCCATCGAGGTCGGTGCCGCGATGCGGGCGACCTGCGCCGGCCTCCGGCCGTCCGGCGGCAGACCCCTGCAGGAGCCCTACAGCATCCGCTGCGCGCCGCAGCTGCTCGGAGCGGCCGAGGACGCCCTGCGCTACGCCGACGGCGTCGTGGCGGCCGACCTCGGCGCGGTGAGCGACAATCCGCTGTTCTTTCCGGACGACGACAAGGTCGTACACGGCGGCAACTTCTTCGGTCAGCCCGCCGCCTTCGCCGCCGACGTCCTGTCCATGGTGATCGCCCAGGTCGGCAACCTCGCCGAGCGCCAGCTCGACCTGCTGGTGGATCCGGGCCGCAACGGCGGGCTGCCACCGATGCTCGCGGCGGGGCCGGGTCAACAGCACGGGCTACAGGGCGTCCAGCTCGCGTCCACCGCCCTGATCACCGAGATCAGGCGGGACACCGTGCCCGCGAGCGCGCAGAGCCTCCCCACCAACCTGCACAACCAGGATGTCATCCCGCTCGGCACCCAGGCCGCGCTCCGCGCCCTGGACCAGGCGGAGCTCCTGCGCCTGATCACCGGTTCACTCGCGCTGGGGCTGCGCCAGGCGGTGCATGTCGGAGCGCGCCGTCCCACGGCGGTGGGCAGCGGCCGTGCTCTCCAGGCCCTGGAGGAAGCAATCGCCCCGATCGATCCGGACCGACCACTCGACGGTGACGTGCGAACGGCGGTCGCGATTCTGGAAGAGCTTGAAAAATCTCTGAATTCCCACTCGTACGGTGAGCGCCGTGATGCTTGATTACCTGATCATCGGAGCAGGGCCGGCCGGCCTTCAGCTCGCCGCCCTGTTCGAGGCCGACGGCAAGCGCGACTATGTGGTGCTGGAGGGTGCCGACGGGCCGGGTGCCTTCTTCGCCACCTATCCGCGACACCGCACACTCATCTCGATCAACAAGCCACACACCGGCACGGACGACCCCGAACTGAACCTGCGGCTCGACTGGAACTCCCTGCTCACCGACGATCCCGCGCTGCTGTTCACGCAGTACACCGAGCGGTACTTCCCGGACGCCGACGTGATGGTGCGGTACCTCGCGGACTTCGCCGCGAAGACGGGCGTCAAGGTCAGGTACGGGGTCCGGGTGACCCGCGTGTCCAAGCACGACGACGTCTTCACGGTCGAGGCCGGCGACCAGCGCTGGGAGGCCCGCGCGGTGATCGTCGCCACCGGCGTCTCGAAGACCTACGAGCCGGACATCGACGGATTCGAGCTGGCCGAGGGGTACGACGTGATGAGCGTCGAGCCGCGTGACTATCTCGACCAGAAGGTGCTGATCATCGGCAAGGGCAACTCCGCCTTCGAGACCGCCGACAACCTCATGGAGACCACGACGCTGATCCACGTCGCCGGGCCCAGCTCGGTCCGGATGGCGTGGCGTACCCACTACGTCGGGCACCTGCGCGCGGTGAACAACAACTTCCTGGACACCTATCAGCTCAAGTCGGCGAACGCGATCCTCGACGGCACGATCATGAGCATCGAGCGCGACGGTACGGGCTACAAGGTCACGTTCAGCTTCTCGCGAGCGAACGAGGTCGTGAAGGAACTGCACTACGACCGGGTGCTGGCATGTACGGGATTCCGATTCGACGACTCGATCTTCGATTCCTCGGCCCGACCGCAGCTCGCCATCCGGGACCGGTTCCCGGCGCAGACCGAAGCGTGGGAGTCGGTGAACGTGCCGGGGCTGTTCTTCGCCGGAACGATCTCGCAGGAACGCGACTTCAAGAAGTCCACGAGCGGTTTCGTGCACGGCTTCCGCTACGCCGTACGCGCGTTGCACCGGATCCTCTCCCGTCGGTACGACGCCGTCCAGTGGCCGTCCACCGGACTCGCCGCCGAGCCGGCGGCCATGACCGCGGCCGTCATCGAGAGAGTCAACCGCAGCTCGGCCCTGTGGCAGCAGTTCGGGTTCCTCGCCGACGTGCTCACCGTCGCCGCAGACGAGGCCCGCTACCACGAGGAGGTGCCGGTGGACTACCTCGTGTCGACCGGCCTGCGCACCCCCGACCACGAGTACGACCAGGCATTCGTCGTCAGGCTGGAGTACGGGCCCGACCACGACCAGGTGGACCCGTTCGACATCACCGTGTCCCGCATCGCCCAGGATGCCGTGGGGCAGGCGCACGACGCGGCGTACCTGCACCCGGTGGTCCGTTACCACCGCGCGGGCCAGGTGATCAGCACACATCACCTGGCCGAGAACCTGGAGAACCGGTGGGATCGGCCCGACGTCCACGTACGACCGCTGAAGGAGTTCCTCCACCGTTGCCTGTCCGGCGTCGAGGGCTGACATGGACCCCGTCCACCGGGACTTCTTCGAGGGCGGCGCCGGCCGGGAGCGCACCCTGGCCGGCAACGAACGGGCCTTCGCGCGACGGTGGCTCGTACCCCGGGTGTTGCGGGCGACCGGCGAGCGGGACCTACGGACCACGGTGGCCGGCACGTCGCTGGCCACGCCGGTGCTGGTCGCTCCGACGGCCTTTCATCGGCTGGCGCATCCCGACGGCGAGGCGGCCACCGCGCGGGGCGCCGCGGCGGCCGGTACGGCGATGGTGGTGAGCATGGCCGCCACCCAGCCGGTCGAGGAGATCGCGGCGGCGGGCGGAACGCTGTGGTTCCAGCTTTACCCGCAACCCGATCTCGACTTCACCGAGTACGTGGTCAAGCGTGCCGAGTCGGCGGGCTGCCAGGCATTGGTGGTGACCGTGGACTCACCGGTGTTCGGGAGGCGCGAGCGTGACCTGCGCAACGGCTTCACGGACCTGCCGCCCGGCTACGCCTGCGAGAACATGCGCGACGCGACGGGCCGGGTCCGCCCGATCGAGATGGACGCGACGGCGGGGTGGGACCGGATCGCGTGGCTTCGCGGTGTCACGGGACTACCGATCCTGCTCAAGGGCATCCTGCATCCCGCGGATGCCCGCCTCGCGGTCCAGCACGGCGCCGCCGGTGTGATCGTGTCCAACCACGGCGGACGACAGCTCGACGGGGCGGTCCCCACGCTCGACGCGCTGCCCGCGGTGGTGGAAGCCGTGCAGGGGCAACTCCCGGTGCTGCTCGACGGGGGTGTGCGCGGCGGCACCGACGTGCTGATCGCGATGGCGCTCGGGGCGCGGGCGGTGCTGGTGGGGCGTCCGGTGATCCGAGGGCTCGCGGCGGGCGGATCCGCGGGCGTACGGGAGGTTCTCGAACGACTCACCGGCGAACTGGATCAGGTCCTCGCCCTGGTCGGCGCGCGGCGACCGGCCGACCTGACGCCCGACGTGGTGGCGACCCGGTGAAGGCCGTCGTCGACCTGCGAGAGTGGATCTTCGAACGGGTCAACGGGACCGAGGGCGTTCCCGTCCCCGGGCCACTGGTGGGGCCGGAGGACTTCGAGCGGGTCTACAGCGACCCGGCCGCCGACGGGCGCAGCCGCGGGGCGGGCCTGTCGGACCTCTTCTGGTACTGGCTCGCGCCCGGTCCGCAGATGCACCAGGAGCACCTTGAGCCCGGCGAGCGGTACCGGACGGTCGCGCGGACGACACGTCAGGTGCTGGCCGTCCCCCACCCGCGCGCCGACGAGCTGGCGACGGCCGCGACCCGGCGGATCCTCGACGCGCTCCCGACCGACCGGACCAGTCACGTGCGGCTACGGGACCTGATGATGCCGATCTGGGCCGAGGTCTCGTACGAGCTGGTCTTCGGAGCGCCCTGCCCGCGCGAGGTGCGGGACCTCGTCGTGGCGAACGCGGACGACGTGGTCACCGCGCTGAAGGGCATGAGTCTGCGGCACATGTCCCGGCGGGATCGCCTGACGCGCTACCTGCTGGACCGGATCGACGCGGGGACGTGCCCGGTCGTGCTGCCGCCGCCCTTCACCGCCCTGGAGACCGCCTGGTACCTCCAGGGCGCGTTCTTCAACACGGCGGTGGTGCAGATGTCGGAGGCCATGACACACATCCTGCTGTGCGCCCGGTCCGTCGAGGACACGTCGGACGACTCCCTCGACCGGATCATCGACGAGACGCTCCGCGTGTACCCGCTGTTCGGCATCGCGCACCGGATCACCTCGGGACCGATCACCGTGGGAGATCACGTCCTTCCCACCGGATCGGTGCTGCTCTTCAACTATGGGGCCTACCAGCGCACCGGACCCGCCGACGACGACGAGTTCAACCCGGACCGCTGGTTGTCGTTGCGTCGGCAGGACGCCCACTTCATCCCGTACGGCGTGAGCGCCAACCGAGCCTGCCCCGCACGCGGATCGGCGCCCGTCCAGCTCCGCGCGGCGACCCGGGAGGTGCTGCGGCGCTTCTCGATCAGTTCGTCGGCGGCGCACACCCGCTCGCTGCCGAGTCGTGGCCCCGCGTACCTGACGCCCCGGGGCCTCCCCGGCCCCGGCCGAAACCGGCTCGCCCTCATGCGGCAGCGCGACCGGCTCTTCGACGTCGGCCGCTCGGTCAAGCAGCTGGTGTGCGGGACGTGGATGGTCGTCGACGCCCGACGACAGAAGTTGTGCACCAGATTCTTCGAGGAGGCCGGCTCATGACACCCACTGAACTCGCCCCGCGGTTCTTCATCGCGGTCGCGGTCATCCTGCTGTTCTGCAAGCTGGTCGCCTGGCTCCTCGGCAAGGTGGGGCAGCCCGCCGTCGTGAGCGAGATGCTGGCCGGGGTGCTGCTCGGCCCGTCGCTGCTCGGCCTGCTCTGGCCGGGTGCGCAGGCCACGCTCTTTCCCGCGCCGCTGCTGCCGATCCTGTACGTGGTCGGCCAGGTGGGCCTGGTGCTGTTCATGTTCCAGGCCGGGTACGCCTTCACCTCCCACCGGCTGACCAATCTCGCGGGCACGGCGGGAGCGGTGTCGCTCGCGGGTGTCGCCGCGCCGCTGGCGCTGGGCATCCTGCTGGTCCTCGGTGTGGCGGGCTTCGTACCGATCCGAGCGGACGACGTGTCGCTCGGTGTGTCCGCGGCGTTCGTCGGCGTGGCACTGGCGATCACGGCCTTCCCGATGCTTGCCCGGATCATCACCGAACGCGGCCAGACCGGCACCCGGCACGGGATGGTCGCCCTGGCCAGCGGCGCGATCGACGACATGGTCGCGTGGATCATGCTGGCGGTGGTGCTGGCGTTCGCCTCGGGCGAGGCCGGCCCGGCTCTGGTCACCGCGGGTGGCGCGGTGCTGTTCGGGGTCGCCCTGTGGCTGGGTGGGCGGCGGGTGACCAGCTACGTGATGGGGTTCCCGGGCGACCGGGCGCGGCTGCTCGGCACGGTGGCGCTGCTCTTCCTGGTCGCCTGGTACACCGACGAGATCGGGCTCTACGCGGTCTTCGGCGCCTTCGCGGTCGGCGTGGTGATGCCGCGCTCCGAGCAGACCGACAAGGTGGTCGACACGCTCTCGCCGATCGCCGCGACGGTGTTCCTGCCGCTGTTCTTCACCTACTCCGGTCTGCGCACCGAGTTCGCGCTGCTGGGCGATCCCGCCGTACTGGGATTCGCCGCCGCGTGTGTGACCGTGGCGATCGCCGGCAAGTACGGCGCCTGCTGGGCCGCGGCCCGGATGCGCGGTGAGCCGAACGGGGTCGCCCTGCGCGTCGGCGCCCTCATGAACGCCCGTGGCCTGATGCAACTGATCGCGCTCAACGTGGGTCTGGAGGCGGGCATCGTCAACCCGTCGCTCTTCACGGTGTTGGTGCTGGTCGCGCTCATCACGACGCTGATGACGACCCCGCTGCTGAGCTGGATCGAGCGGCGCGAGGCGCGAACTCGTGCCGCTGCGCCCTCGCTCGTGACCGCCGGAACCCCGTAAATTGTTTGTTTGCGGCGACAAGTTTTCCGGAACATAGAGACATGTCGATGTGTCAGTGTCACTATCTACCCATGACTCGACTCCTGCTCGTCGAGGACGACTCGGAGCTGCGCGGGATGGTGGCCGAGACGCTGATCGGCGAGGGATACGTCGTCGACCAGGCCCCCGACGGCCAGCGCGGTCTGCACCTGGGGCTCACCCGGCCGTACGACGTGATGGTGATCGACCGACGCCTACCCGCCCTCGACGGGCTGGACCTGGTCGTCCGGCTGCGCTCCCGAGCGGTGGCCGCCCGAGCGCTGCTGCTGACCGCGCTCGGCACCGTCGAGGACCGGGTCGCCGGCCTCGACGCAGGCGCCGACGACTACCTGACGAAGCCCTTCGACCTGGACGAGCTGAGCGCCCGCATCCGGGCGCTCTGCCGCCGGATCACAGACTCCACCGAGGTGCTGCGGTTCGGGTCGGGCCAGCTCGACCTCTCCGCGCGCGACGCCGTCCTGCCCGACGGCACCCGGATCGCCCTCTCCGCGCGCGAGTTCGAGCTGCTCCGGGTGCTCGCGGCCCGACCGCTCACCGTCCACTCCCGCTCCGAGCTGCGCAGCCGGGTCTTCGACGAGGCTGCCGCGGCGTCCCTGGTCGACACGTACGTCTACTACCTGCGCCGCAAGCTCGGCCGCTCGGTGATCCGGACCGTCCACGGTCTCGGCTACAAGCTGGGAACCCTGTGAGTTCCGAGGACACCATGCTGCGCCGGGCCAGGGCGCGGGTCAGCCTGCTCGTCGGACTCACGATGACGGCGCTGCTCGCCCTGGGCGCCGCCATCTCCTACGTCGCTCTGCTGCACAACCAGCACGAACAGATCGAGCGCGAGCTCAGCTACGGCGTGGCCCACGGCACCATCAACGGGCCGCCGGCCTGCAGCTGGATCATCCTGTACGACGGCGGTCGCATCGACCTGGGTCGGAACCCGCCCCCGCCGGGCTTCCCCCTGCGGTCCGCCATCGACGCGGCGGCCCTCGACGGTCAGGTCCACAGCGACAAGGTCGACCGCAACGGCACGACCTACTACGTCCGCACCCAGCCCCGCGGCACGGGGGTCGTGCAAGCGGTGTTCGACGCGCGCTTCCAGCTCTCCGACCGGCGTCACCTGCTCGCCGCCTTCCTCCTCGCCGCGATCGTCGGCCTCGCCGCGGCAGCGCTCACGGGCATCGCCGTGGGCCGCCGAGCCGTGGCACCGCTCGCCGAGGCGCTCGGCCGGCAACGCCGGTTCGTCGCCGACGCCAGCCACGAGTTGCGCACCCCCATCGCCCAGGTCCACACCCGCGCGCAGATCCTGGCCCGCCGCGCCGGTACCGACCGCGCCGACTACGACCGCCTGATCGAGACCACCGGACGGCTCGGGGAGATCGTCGACGAGCTCCTGCTGTCTGCCCGCCTCGCCGCCACCCCGGTCGACCGACACCCCGCCGAGCCCGTCGACCTGGCCCTGCTCACCGCCCAGGCCGTCGACTGCGAGGCCGACCGCGCGGCGGAGCAGGGCGTCCAGCTGCACATGGCCGTCCCGGACGCCCCGGTTCTCGTGTGCGGCATCGCCTCGGCCCTGCGCCGCGTGGTCGGCGAACTGCTCGCCAACGCCCTCACCCACACCCCGAGTGGCGGTCGCATCGACGTCGCGCTGCACACCTCCCGCCGGAGCGCGGACCTGGTGGTCATGGACAGCGGCGCCGGCTTCGACCCTGCCGACGCGCCACACCTCTTCGACCGTTTCCACCGCGGCGCCGGGGCCGCGGACCGCCGCTTCGGTCTGGGCCTGGCTCTGCTGAAGGAGGTGGTCACCAGCCACGGCGGGACGATCTCCACCGACAGTCGGCCCGGCGCCGGGGCGACCTTCGTCGTCCGTCTACCGACAGTTCCGCCTCGGGCCGCCCTGACCGCCTCGGCCGGGAGAGAGCTGCGACGAGAAACAGGTCAGCGACCTGACCGGTATTCCCGACCAAGCCGCTGACCTGCACAAACAAGGGTGGAGCCGAGGGGACTCGAACCCCTGACCCCCACACTGCCAGTGTGGTGCGCTACCAGCTGCGCCACGGCCCCTTGCTGTCGTCCCGGTCGCCCGGGCACTCGGAAACTATACACAGACCCGCCGGCATGGTCATCTCGCGGGGTCCCCACCCGGCCGAGTCAGTTCAGCGCCACGTCCGGCGGGAAGTGGGCGACGGCGGCCATCATCCCGCCCTGCCGGCGCAGCACCATCGGCCACAGGTCGTCGGGGCGGTCGACGAAGGCGTCGCCGGGCAGGGCGTCCAGCACGAACCACGACCCGTCGGCGATCTCCTGCTCCAGCTGACCGCTGCCCCAGCCGGAGTAGCCGGCGAACACCCGGATGCCTCCGATGCTCTCCCGCAGCTTCTCCGGGTCGACGGAGAGGTCGATCGTGCCGACCGCCCCGGACACCTGGTGGAAGCCCTTGAGCCGCCGTAGCGGTTGCCGCATCCGGGCCAGGCAGATCGCCGAGTCGGGTTGCACCGGGCCACCCTCGAAGAGCACCGCCGGGTGGCGAGCCAGGTCGCTCCAGTCGCCCAGCACCTCGGCCACCGGCACCTCGGTCGCCCGGTTCAGGACGACGCCGAGCGCGCCGCCCGGCTCGTGGGCGACCAACAGCACCACCGTACGGTCGAAGTTCGGGTCCTTGAGCGCCGGAGTCGCGACCAGCAGCCGCCCGGTCATCGACTCCATCGCTCGTCCGCCGATCGCCTGGCCCTCTCCCTGCATCCCACCTACCCGTCAGCCGTGAGCCCGCGCCCGGGATCCGTCATCCGCCGCCTCCGCACGGTGCATCGGTGTCAGCCGCGCTGTCAACGCCATGCCTGGCACCATAGCCTGCGTCCCGGGCGCTGGCTAAGGTCTGAGCGGCGGGTGATCGGACAGTTGCGACGGAGGTTCCATGGCACCGACGGCGGACCTCGCGGTGATCGGCGGTTCGGGGCTGTACGCGCTCCTCGACGGCACCCCCCATGAGCTGGGCACCCCTTACGGTCCACCATCGGACGCGGTGACCATCGCGGAGGTGGCCGGGCGGCGGGTCGCATTCCTGCCCCGGCACGGATCCGACCACCGGTATCCGCCGCACCGGATTCCGTACCGGGCCAACATGTGGGCGCTGCGCTCGCTCGGCGTACGCCAGGTGTTGGCGCCGTGCGCGGTCGGTGGGCTGCGTCCGGAGCTGGGCCCCGGCACGTTCGTGGTGCCGGACCAGCTCGTCGACCGCACCAGCGGGCGGGTCCAGACCTACTACGACGAGGGTGCGGTGCACGTGCCGTTCGCCGATCCGTACTGCCCGAGGGGCCGGCACGCCCTGCTCGCCGCGGCGGCCGGGCGGGACGTCACGGCGGTGGACGGCGGGACGGTGGTGGTGGTCGAGGGCCCACGGTTCTCCACCCGTGCCGAGTCCCGCTGGTACGCGTCGATCGGCGGCACTGTCGTGAACATGACTGGCCACCCGGAGGCGGTGCTCGCCCGGGAGATGGCGCTCTGCTACTCCTCCATCGCGCTGATCACGGACCTGGACGCCGGGGTGCAGGCGGGCGAGTCGGTGACCCAGGACGAGGTGTTCCGAGTGTTCGCGGCCAACACCGACCGGCTGCGGGACGTGCTGCTGGACGCGTTGGCCGCGCTCCCCGCCGAGCAGGACTGCGCCTGCGCTCGGGCGTTGGACGGCATCAAACTGCCCTTCGCGCTCCCCTGAGCACTTCCGGACGGACTCCCCGGACGCCGGAAAAGCCCGAAAGGTCTGTCACATCCCGATAGATTCGGCTGATCGGGAGGGCGGCCCACGGTCGCCCCTGCGCGCGAGCGGAGGCAGGCGACGATGGCAACGGTCCGGGATGCGACGTACGACGTGCTCCGCACCCTGGGCATGACCACCGTCTTCGGCAACCCCGGCTCCACCGAGGAGCCGTTCCTGCGGGACTTCCCGGCCGATTTCCACTACGTCCACGCGCTGCACGAGGCCACGGCCGTGGCGATGGCCGACGGGTACGCGCAGGCCGCCGGCAGGCCCGCGCACGTCAACCTGCACACGGCGCCGGGCATGGGCAACGGCATGGGCAACCTGGTGACCGCCTGGCACAACAAGACGCCGCTGATCGTCACCGCCGGTCAGCAGACCCGGGAGATGCTCCTGCTGGAGCCCCGACTGACCAACCGCCGTGCCGTCGAGCTGCCCGAGCCGTACGTCAAGTGGAGCTACGAGCCGGTCCGCGCGCAGGACATCCCGGCGGCGCTGCTGCGGGCGTACGCGACCGCCGTGCAGCCCCCGGTCGGGCCGGTGTTCCTCTCCCTGCCGATGGACGACTGGGCCAAGCCCGCCGAGACGCCGCCCGCGCCACGTTCCGTGGCGACCCGCTTCGGGCCGGACCCGCAGCGGTTGGAGATGTTCGCCCGGGTGCTGGCCGACAGCCGCGATCCGGTCCTGGTGTTCGGACCCGGTGTGGACCGATCCGGAAGTTGGTCGGCGGCCGTCGCGCTGGCCGAGCGACTGGCCGCACCGGTCTGGTCGGCCCCGGCACCGGAGCGGGCCGTCTTCCCGGAGGACCACCCCCAGTTCCGGGGGGTCCTACCGTTCGCCATCGGGCCACTGGCCGAGGCGCTGCACGGGCACGACACCGTCCTGGTCGTCGGCGCCCCGGTGTTCCGCTACTACCCCCACGTGCCGGGCGACCACCTGCCGGAGGGCGCCCGGCTGCTGCACGTCACGGACGACCCGGACGAGGCCGCCCGAGCCCCGGTCGGGGACAGCCTGCTCAGCGACCCCGGACTGACCCTCACCGCCCTGCTCGACCTGCTGCCGGCCACCGGTCGGCAGCCACCCACACCCCGGGCAGCGCCGCCGCGGCCGGAGGTCACCGTGCCGCTGAGCGCCGACGCGATGTTCGCCGCGCTGGCCGCGCACTGGCCGGCCGACGGCGTGCTGGTCCAGGAGTCACCGTCCAACCTGGCCGCGCTACGCCGCAACCTGCGCATCACCCGACCCGCGTCGTACTTCACGATGGCCAGCGGCGGCCTCGGCTACGGCCTGCCGGCCGCGGTCGGTGTGGCGCTGGCCGAGCGGGACACCGGGCGCGGCCGACCGGTCGTCGCGGTGATCGGCGACGGCTCGTTCCACTACTCGGTGCAGGCCCTCTGGACCGCCGCGCGCCTGTCACTGCCCGTCGTGGTCGTCGTCCCGATCAACCAGCAGTACGCGATCCTCAAGGCCTTCGCCGAGCTGAAGGACACTCCCGGGGTGCCCGGCCTGGACCTGCCCGGACTGGACGTCACGGCGATCGCGGCCGGCTACGGCTGCGCGACCGAGGTGGCGCGGACTCCCGACGAGTTCGGCGCGGCGCTCGCAGCCGGACTGCGCGCCACGGGTCCCACCGTGCTGCCGGTGCCGATCAGCACCGACGTGCCCACCATCCTCTGATCGCCGTACGGGCGGTCAGCGCGGGGCGAGCGACAGGGGCGCGCCGCTGAAGACGTCCAGCACGGGCCGCGTCCCCAGCGGCGCGTCCAGGGTGACAACGACCGGTTCCAGCTTGAGCATGGCGTTGCAGACGCCGGTGGACCGGGTGACCGTGCCACCGACCACCACCACGTCCGGCCGTTCCGCCACCAACGGGGTGATGCCGGTGTCACAGGAGCCGACACCCAGGCGGACGGTCAACCGCGCGCCGTCCACCGCCGCGAGGTCCTGCGCGGCGACCACGCCGTCCGGTGGCGGCTGCGTCGGCGGGGCCACCGAGGGGACCGGCGTGACCGCCGTGGGCGCGACGGCGAGCTGCGCCACCGGCGTGGCCAGTTCCTCGACCGTGAACAACCAGGCCGGGACCTGCGCCTCGCCTCGACTCGTACGGACCGGTACGTCGCCGAGGGTCACCCGGGTGACGGTCAGCGGCAGGCACGCCGTCTGCGTCGTGCTGGTGGCCCAGCCGTCCGGTCGCGGCTCGACCGTGGGACCGCCGGGAGTCGGCAGTCCGGGACGCTTCGGCCGTCCCGGGCAGGGCAGCGGGTCCCCCTGGTCGAGCTGCCGGAACGCCTCCTCGGCCGTGATGAGCGGCAGCGTCAACCGACCATCCGGGAAACGGATCTCGCCACTGACGGCTGTCGACGGGATGGCGACCTGTGCGCGGTACCAGCCGGCTCGGAAGGCCGTCTCGGTGTCCGGGGTGAAACGCGGATCGCCGGTGAGCACGGTCGGCCCCTGGAGGGGGACGTACCCGTCGCGCCAGGCGGGACCGGGCCGCCAGGCCGCGGCGACCGCGGCGGCCCGGTCGTCGAACGCACGGTTGGTCGTCGCCGTGGGGCCGCCGGCGGAATCGGCGGCGGGTGCGGCGCAGGCCACCATGGACAGCAGGGGCAGGACGAGCAGCAGGACCGGTCGACGCATGCCCGGTTCGACGGTGCCGGCGCGGCGTGGGTTCCGGTCTCGACTCAGGTCTCGCCACCCAGATCCGTCTGATACGCCCGCAGAGCAGGTTCGCGCCACGCCGCGGTGCTCGCCCACCCACCTCATCAGCCACAGCGACCCACCGCCCCAGCGTCACGGATGTCGCCGCGCCGACCTCGGTCGCGACGGCTCAGGCGTCCGCCAGCCGGCGCAGGTGGGCGGCGACCGCGCGAGCGTCGGGGGCAGCCTCGGGCCCACCCGCGTCGAACGCGTCGGCCAGCGCGCGCAGCTCGGACGGCGGCAGGACCGGCAGACCCATGCCCCGAAGCGGGATGGTGGCCCGTTGCCCACTGACCCGATCGATGACGATGATGGCCGGCGGACCACCACGGCCCTCCGTTCCGCCGTACGACCCGGGGTCGACGCGGGCGGTGGCGAGATCGACGGTTCGGCTGCGCAGCGCGCCTCGCACGTGCACCCGGCTGCCGTCCAACCACGCGGCCGTCCGCAGCACCCGAAGCACCAGGTAGACACCGAGCAGCACGAACGGGAGCCCACACAGCCCGAGGAACAGTCCCCGTCCCGACCCGCCTTCGGACTCCCGCAGCGCGGGCGGCAGCATGCCGGGCGGCAGATCGCGGGCCTCCTCGTAGGTGGCGAACCCGTCCCCGGGGCCGGTGAGGCGACGCAGCAGCCCGCCGGCGATCACGGGCCCCAGCACGAATGCCGCACCGACCGCCGCGACGAGCACCCCCGTCACCACCGCGAGCGTGCGTTGACCGGCTGACGCGCCGACCGACAGACGCAGTCCCTGGTTTGCCACAGCCGCAGCGTAGGCGGCGACGCCCCCACCCGGTGCCCGGCGTCGGCGCGGGCGGGCGGTGATCGACTCCAGATCGGCGATGTGGGGGTGTGCGGACGGCGGGATGCCCCCACATCGGCGAGGTGGAGTGGATCGAGCCCTGCGTCCAGGCCGGATACGACGATGCGCCCCGGCCGGTGGGCCGGGGCGCATCGTTTCGAGGTGGTGGAGGTGCCGGGAATCGAACCCGGGTCCTTCGCCGGTTTGTCAGGGCTTCTCCGAGCGCAGCTCGCTATGCCTCTACTCGGCCCCACCGCTCACGCGAGCAAGTTGGTGTGACGGGCCCAGTCGCTGATTGATCTCGCCGCACGGACCCCGCGACCGGGTCCGATTGGCCAGCCTTCTAGCTGATGCCGGCTAACTGGGACGAAGGCGTTCCCAGGCCGACAGACTCACTACTCGCCTCAGGCGGCGAGAGCGAAGTCAGCGCGATTGTTCTTGGCGCTTATTGGTTTCCGACGACCGATTCTCGAGACGACGTCGGCTTCCTCGGCTCGCTTCCCCTGTCGCTGCGTACGAAGTCGAAACCAGTCACCCCCTCGACAGGCCGCCTTGTGGCGGCACTGACAAGACTAACGCCTGCCGCAACGGCTTTCATCCCGAGCCCCGAGTCGGCGCGCCGACCCGGACAAACGGGACGAATTAGTCGTCCATTCCCTTACCGCGTCGACCGGACACCCGGGCGATCTCCCGGTCCGCGTCGCGCTTGGCGAGGTCCTGGCGCTTGTCGTACGACTTCTTGCCCTTGGCCAGGGCGATCTCCACCTTGGCCCAGCCGTCGGAGAAGTAGACCTGCAACGGGACGATGGTCAGACCGCCCTCGCGGGTCTTGCCGACCAGCTTGTCGATCTCACCACGGTTCAGCAGCAGCTTGCGGGTACGCCGGGGCTCGTGGTTGGTCCAGGTGCCCTGGGTGTACTCCGGGATGTGCATCGCGTGCAGGTACAGCTCGCCGTCGCGCTCCTGGGCGAACGCGTCGACAAGCGACGCCCGCCCGGCCCGCAGCGACTTGACCTCGGTGCCGGTCAACGCCATGCCCGCCTCGTACGTGTCGAGGATCGAGTAGTCGTGGCGTGCCTTCTTGTTGGAGGCGACCACCTTGCGCCCCTTTTCCCGTGGCATCGGCGCCACCCCCTTTCCCCTGGTTGATCCGACTGCGGGGTCACCCCGGCCGGACAACCGATCATGCTACCGGAGTAACAAGGACCCTCCCGCGCCGTTTATTTCCGGGGCGCGGGAGGGTCCCTGTCAGCAGACGAACCCGACTAGACCCGCAGGTAGAAGCGCAGGGTGATCCAGGCGGTGGCGGCGCTGACCAGACCACCAACGAAGGCCATCAGCGGGAAGATGACCAGGATGTCGCCCCAGCTGATCGGCGACAGAAGGCCCTGCAACGCCTTGAGCGACCCGTCGAAGAGCAGATATTTCGCTGCCACCAGGGCCACCAGGCCGAGTAGTGCGCCGATCAGACCGGCCACCACGGCCTCCAGCACGAACGGCGCCTGGATGAACCAGTTGGAGGCGCCGACCAGCTTCATGACCGCCACCTCGCGCCGCTTGCTGTACGCGGCGACCTGGATGGTGTTGGCAACCAGGAGCAGTGCGGCGATGGCCATCACGACCGCGGCGGCCAGGGCGATGTTCTGGATCGCGGTGAGTACGTCGAAGATCTTGTCCAGGAGCCGGCTCTGGTCGACGATCTCGTCGACCCCCTCGGTCTCCTTGTACTGGTCGTAGATGTTCTTGTACTGCTCCGGGTTCTTCAGCTTGAGCCGGAACGACTCCGGAAGCTGGTCCGGCTTGACCGCGTTCACCAGGTCCGGCGCGTCCTGGTACATCTCCTGGAACTTCTTGTACGCCTCGTCCTTGTTGACGTAGATGACTTCCTTGACCAGGGGGTCGTTCTTCAGCTTGTCGTTCAGATCAGTGCGCTGCTGCTCGCTCACCTCCTGGCTCAGGAAGATCGAGACCTCGATGTTCTTGTAGTAGAGGTCCTTCATGTCGTCAACCTGGCGGTACATGAGACCGCTGGCGCCGAGCATGGTCAGCGAGACCGCCATCGTGATGATCATCGCGACAGTCATGGTCACGTTGCGCCACAGTCCGACCAGTACCTCGGACAGGACGTATTTCACGCGCATCGGGATTTCCTCCGGGTCTCCGGCATGAGGTGTTCGTCGTCAGGCTGCGAAAGGGGTGAAGCGCCGGTTCACCCGTAGACGCCGCGGGCCTGGTCACGCACGATGCGGCCGCTCTCGATCTCGATGACGCGGCGGCGCATCTGGTTCACGATGTTGGAGTCGTGGGTGACCATCACGACGGTCGTGCCGGTGCGGTTGATCCGGTCCAGCAGACGCATGATCTCGATCGAGGTGTCCGGGTCCAGGTTTCCGGTCGGCTCGTCCGCCAGCAGGATCAGCGGACGGTTCACGAACGCCCGGGCGACGGCGACCCGCTGCTGCTCACCACCGGAGAGCTCGTGCGGATAGCGGTGCTCCTTGCCACCGAGCCCCACCAGCTCCAGCACCTCCGGCACGACCCGGCGGGCGACCGCCTTGGTCTTGCCGATCACCTCGAGAGCGAACGCCACGTTCTCGTAGGCGGTGCGGTTCGGCAGCAGCCGGAAGTCCTGGAAGACACAGCCGATAGAGCGCCGGAAGTGGGGTCGCTTCCAGGAGCGCATCGACGTGACGTCCTTGCTGTTGACGATGACACGTCCCTTGTTGGGGGTCACCTCGTGCAGCAGCATCTTGATGATCGTGGACTTGCCGGAGCCGGATGGACCGATGAAGAAGACGAACTCGCCCTTCTCGATCGAGACGGACACGTTGTCGAGCGAAGGCCGGGACGCCTTCGGGTACGTCTTCGTCACTTGCTCAAGCTGAATCACGGGTGGTGAGTCTACGCGGTGTAACAACTGAGCCAAGCCCCACGCCCCGCAGATGGGGCGCGCGTCGTCGAATCCGGCTCTCACCTGGAGATCGACGACGCGCTCCGCCCGCGAGTCGTTACGCAGTGTCGTTGGCGAGCTGCCGCTGCTTGCGCCAACGGATACCGGCCTCGATGAAACCGTCCAGCTCGCCATCGAAGACGGCGCTCGGATTGCCGGTCTCCTGCTCGGTTCGGAGATCCTTCACCATCTGATACGGGTGCAGGACGTACGAGCGCATCTGGTCGCCCCACGAGCCGGCCGCGTTCTCCTTCAGGCCCTCCAACTTGGCCTGCTCCTCCTGGCGCTTGCGCTCCAGCAGTCGGGCCTGGAGCACCCGCAGCGCGGAGGCCTTGTTCTGTAGCTGGGACTTCTCGTTCTGGCAGGTCACCACGATGCCGGTGGGGATGTGGGTGAGCCGGACCGCCGAGTCGGTGGTGTTGACGCTCTGCCCACCGGGGCCCGACGAGCGGTAGACGTCGGTCCGTACCTCGTTCTCCGGGATGTCGATGTGGTCGGTCTGCTCGGTCACCGGCAGCACCTCGACGCCCGCGAAGCTCGTCTGCCGCCGGCCCTGGTTGTCGAACGGGCTGATCCGGACCAGCCGGTGGGTGCCCGACTCGACGCTGAGCGTGCCGTACGCGTACGGGACCTTGACGGCGAAGGTGGCCGACTTGAGGCCCGCCTCCTCGGCGTACGAGGTGTCGTAGACCTCCGTCGGGTAGCCGTGCCGCTCGGCCCAGCGCAGGTACATCCGCAGCAGCATCTCGGCGAAGTCCGCCGCGTCCACACCACCCGCGCCGGCCCGGATGGCGACCAGCGCCTCCCGGGAGTCGTACTCGCCGGAGAGCAGAGTGCGGACCTCCATCTCCTGGATGGCCTTGGTCAGCCCGGTGATCTCCGCCTCGACCTCGGTCAACACACCCGGGTCGGACTCGGCCTCGGCCAGCTCCAGCAGCACCTGGGCGTCGTCGAGCCGGCCGCGCAGGCTGCCCAGCTTGCTGATCTCGCCGTTGACGTACGACAGCTGCGAGGTCACCTGCTGAGCCTTGGCCTGGTCGTCCCACAGGTCGGGGGCGGACGCCTCCTGCTCCAGACGGGCCTTGTCCTCGTGCAGCCGGTCCAGGTTGAGGACGGCCTCGATGTTGCGCAGGGTCGCGTCGAGTTCCTTGAGCTGTTCGGCGTAATCGGCAGCGGTCACGACAGACAAGCCTACTGCGTCGCGGAAGCCGCAGCTCGCTCCGTGTCCGCGAACCCGCCGGTCGTCACCCGGCGGGGGCGGACTTCAGCCACGACAGGGCCGCCCGGTGGTAGGCGACCGCGAACTCCAGCGCGCTGGCGTCGTACGTCTCCCCGTCCCGTTTGGCGTTCTTGACCTGCTCCCGCACCTGGGCGAGGGCCTCGGTGTGGTACTCGTTGGCCGAGGCGTACAGGCTCTTGAGCTGGCTGGACGAGTGGAGGTTGCCGAAGGCCATCCGGAGCGCGATCGGGTTGCGGATCGTGTCCCGCCCCGGGTTCTCCGCCAGCCAGCGGGAAAATGTCCGTTTTCCGCTGGCGGTGAGCGCGTACGGCTGGCTCATTCGGGGGCCCGGCTTGCCGAGCCGTACGTAACCCCGCTCGGCCAGGACCGGCAACTCGCGGTAGACCTGACTGCGGGTCATCGACCAGTAGGGCGCCAGCCGGCGCTCTGCGGCGGCCATCAGCTGACCGCCTGTCATGGGACCCTCGTGGAGCAGCCCGAGAAGGGCCGCCGCAGTGGGGTTGACTCCGGATTCCGCCATGCCCGTTACGCTGCCACTTTGCGCTGCCGGCGTCCAGGATTTGGCGGTTTGCCACCCAAGAAGGACTTCCTAAGTGCACTGTCGGCGGCAGACTGTCCGTTGAGGACTATCGATGGATTGCCGCCATCGGTCGACCGCCGGCGGCGCTGCGCACGCCGCCGGCGGATCACCGCAGGTCAGCCCATGTGGGGGTACGTGTGGTCGGTCGGCGGCACGAACGTCTCCTTGATCGTGCGCGGCGACACCCAGCGGACCAGGTTGAGCCAGGAGCCCGCCTTGTCGTTGGTACCGCTGGCGCGGGCGCCACCGAAGGGCTGCTGCCCGACGACCGCCCCCGTCGGCTTGTCGTTGATGTAGAAGTTGCCGGCCGCGTACCGCATGCGCTCGCCGACCGCGTCGACGACCCGGCGGTCGGTGGCGAACACCGACCCGGTCAACGCGTACGGGGCGATCGACTCGGCCTGGGCGACCACCTCGTCGAAGCGGGCGTCGTCGAAGACGTGCACGCCGAGGATCGGCCCGAAGTACTCGGTGGTGAACGTCTCGTGCGCGGCGTCGGAGCACTCGAAGAGCGTCGGCCGGACGAAGTAGCCGACCGAGTCGTCCGCCGTGCCACCGGCCAGCACGCGGCAGCTGCCGTCACCGTTGATCAGCTCCAGCGCGGCGGTGTGCCGGGCGAACGCCTTGTCGTCGATCACCGCGCCACCGAAGTTGCCGAAGTCGGCCACGTCGCCGTAGGTCAGCGAGTCGGCGGTCGCGGCCAGACGATCGCGCAGGCCACCCTCCCAGATCGAGCGCGGCACGTACGCCCGGGAGGCGGCCGAGCACTTCTGACCCTGGTACTCGTACGCGCCGCGGATCAGCGCGGTGTGCAGCGCGTCCACGTCGGCGCTGGTGTGCGCGACCACGAAGTCCTTGCCACCGGTCTCGCCGACCAGCCGCGGGTAGCCCCGGTAGCGCGCGATGTTGTCGCCGACCGTCTTCCACAGGTGCTGGAAGACCTTTGTCGAACCGGTGAAGTGGATACCCGCCAGGTCCGGGTCGGCGAGCACGACGTCGGAGACCTCCTCGCCCCGGCCGGTCACCATGTTGATCACGCCGGGCGGCAGGCCGGCGGCCTCGAAGAGCCGCATGGTGAAGTGCGCGGCGAACTGCTGGGTCGGGCCCGGCTTCCAGATCACGGTGTTGCCCAGCAGCGCCGGCGCGGACGGCAGGTTGCCGGCGATGGCGGTGAAGTTGAACGGGGTGACCGCGTAGACGAAGCCCTCCAGGGGCCGGTGGTCGAAGCGGTTCCACACGCCGGGCGACGACGCCGGCTGCTCCTCGAGCAGACGCCGCGCGAAGTGCACGTTGAAGCGCAGGAAGTCGATGAACTCGCAGGCCGCGTCGATCTCCGCCTGGATCGCGGTCTTCGACTGGCCGAGCATGGTGGCGGCGTTGAGGGTGTCCCGCCAGGGGCCGGCGAGCAGCTCGGCGGCCCGCAGGAAGATCGCGGCGCGCTCCTCGAACGGCAACGCCCGCCACATCGGAGCGGCGTCCTTGGCCGCCTTGATCGCGGCGCGGGCGTCGTCGTGGGAGGCGTGCGCGGTCACGCCCAGCACATGGGCGTGCTTGTGCGGTTGCACCACGTTGATCGGGTCACCCGCCGCCATCCGCTGCTCCCCACCGATGGTCATCGGCAGGTCGATGCGCTCGGCAGCCAACTCGGTCAGCCGCCGCTGCAGCCGCTCCCGGTCTGCGCTGCCCGGCTCGTAGTTGCGAACCGGCTCGTTGCGCGGCTCGGGAACGGAGAACACGGCATCCATCAAGGCTCCTGGCGATCTCGACAGCGGTGGCGAAACCGGACCCGCGGGCACCGACCGGATAGCCGGACACCGGACGCCGCGCGGGGTAGCCGAGCAGCGGCGGGACCTCCCGCGATTGTTTCACGCGAACGTGCTGGCCCTGCCGCCGCCGTCTGTGCATAACGAAGGACCGCCCTGCCCTTTCTCTCCTTACCTCACTCTGGTGGGGCTGGGGCGACCGTCCCCGGCTCCGGGCGGTCAGGCTTGATCCCTCCGCCGGGGACGGTCGCCCCAGCCCCGACGTTGGTCGCGGTCCGCGCGCCCGTTGCTGTTCCTTCCGGGGTACGCCTCGACCCGTCGCCCGACCTGTGGCGTTGCAACCGTGTCCCGCCCTGGGCCGGTTGACTCCACTCGACTTGTCCGATGGCTCGGCTGGGGCGTACCCGGGGGGTGTGGCTCGTTCGGTGGGGGGCGCGGCGGCCCGCGTACCCTGAATGGTCGGTGACCTGGCGCCTCGAAGGGGAGACGATGACCAAGCAGCCCGGCCGCGACTCAGCCGCGGAGTCGGACCAGCCGGCGGTCGACGCGACGACCCCGACCGGCCGGCCCCTCCCGGCTCCCGGAGCGGCGGTCCTCGCGCTGCTGGCGCTCGGCTGGCTGGCCGCCATGCTCTGGTCGACCCGGGAGGCCATCACCTCGGCGGCGGCCGGCATCACCGCGATCAGCCTGTCCGCGTTCGCCCTGCCCGGCGTGATCTCGGCCGCGCTCGTGGCGGGCGCGGCCACCGCGCTGGCCTTCGGCAACCTGCTGTCCCGCCGGTACGGCGACGGGACGACCCTGCGCTTCGTCGGCGCGATCGGGGCCGGGATGGTGGTCGGGTTGCTCGCCGCGGTGGCTGTCAACCTCACCTACTTCGACACCTCGACCACCAACGTGATCGCCGGCACCACCGCGGCCGCCGCGATCATCGGTGGGGCGATCGCGGGCGCCCGGACCGCCCCGGCGGTCGGCGCGGTGGTGACCGCCGCGTTGGGCACGCTGATCTTCGTGGTGGCGTTCAGCCGTGCCCGGGACCCGCTGTTCGACCTCTTCGGCGCGGGCGACACCCAGCAGTCGCTCGTCGACGCGGCCAAGTGGGTCTCCCGCACCGAGTCGCTCCTCGGCGGCCTGCTCGCCGGACTACTCGCCTTCGGCTACCTCACCTGGGCGCGACGTCGGGCCCTGCGGCGCGATCCGCAGACGCCGGCACTGCGCTGGCCGGCGTACCTGCTCGCGGGCGCCGGACCGGGCCTGCTCCTGCTGCTCGCCGAAGTGATCATCCGGATCGGCGGCCGCTCGCTGCTGGACCTGGCCAGCGCGCTCAGCGAGGCCGACGCGGTGGCGCAGACGTCGCTGGGCACCTCGCGGGTGGACAACGGCATCTGGGTGCTGTTCGTGGGGGCGCTGACGGCACTCGTCGCGTTCGGCCGGACGCTCGGCCCGGCGCACACCGACGACGAACCGACGCCATCCGACGACGCACCGGCGCCGACCGGCCGGCCTGTCTCCGGGCCGGCGACAACCGCCGGCGCGGCCAGCGATGTCGAGGAGGACGAGCCGGACACGGCGGACGCCGACCCGGCTCGCTGAGCGCTGTCAGTCGGCGGTGCGCAGCAGGACGTCCAGCTCCGACACGTCGTACCACTCCAACTCGTGATCCTCGGCGCCGTCGACGGTGAACTGCGCGTCCGGGTCACCGGCGGCGGCCTCGGCCACCACGTCGGCCGCGGCGGCGACCTCCTCGACGGCGTCCGTACCGTCCACGTGGATCGCCGCGACAGCTCGCACCGGCACGGTGTCGGTCAAGGTCACCAGGCTGGAGCCCAGCTCACCGTCGCCACGACCGAGAGCGGCGGGCGGCAGGTCGACCGAGACGACCACGCGGCGGCGGGGCGCGGCCGGGTCGGCCCGGAGCAGGTGCAGGGCGTCCTGGGCGGCCCGCGTGAACGCGACGTACTCCAACTCCTCCTCGTCGCCCTCGGCGTACCACTCGCGCAGCGAGGGCGTCACCGCGTGCGCGGCGTCGGCGGTCAGCCCCTGCTCGCGCAGGCGGGCCAGCATGGGTACGGTCGCCGGCACGTACACCCGGACAAGCTCGTCGGTCACCGGTCGTCTCCCCGCTCGGTTCCGTACCGGCGGTGGCCGGCACGGGCGCAGATCATGCCGCACGCCGTGACCGTCATACACCTCGCCTCCGGCCGGTGGAAGTTTTCCGCCGGTGTGTCCGACGCCGACGGCCACGGCAATGTTGGGCGGTGAGCGCTGCCGGTGGCAAACTGAGGCAAACGACGTCAACCCCGGGAGTTCCTGTGGAGCCGAGGTTCCTGCTGCTCTCCGACGTGGCCGCCGAGCTGAACGTGTCGGACTCGCAGGTCTACCACATGGTCCGCAGCGGGGAGCTGCCGGCGATCAAGGTCGGCGGGCGCGGCCAGTGGCGGGTCGAGCGGGCCCGGCTGGAGGAGTACATCGCGCAGAAGTACGCCGAGACCGCCGACTGGGTGCGCGAGAATCCCCTCGTCGACCGCGAGCCCGAGTAGCGACGCTCGGCCCTCCGCGCGCGGTGATCCACTCCAGATCACCGATGTCGGGCTGTCCGAACCGCCGCGACACCGCCGAATCCGCGAAGTCGAGTGGATCACCCGGGCGCGGCCCATTCGCCGCAGTGGCCATTGACCGGGACCGCTTTGTCGCCGAGAATCTAGTGAGTCGAAGGCAAACTAAGGCAAACGCAAGATCATTGGGAGGCAGCGATGAGCGAGCGGCGACCCGGAGTCTCCCGACCATCCGTGCGCCTGCGTCCCGTCCCGCCCATCGACCCGCCGTACCAGGACGAGACGTACTGGCCGGGGCCGACGGCCGGTCAGCTCGCCCTCGACCTCTTCGCCTCGACACGACCGGACCCGGTCCGGCCCACGACTCCACGCCGTACGCCCGCGCATCCGGCCAACCATCCGGGCGCTCCCCTGCCTCCGTCGACGGCGCCCGAGGCCACCCGGGCCGCGCATCGCTTCGTCGGCACCTGCCTTGAGGTGGTCAACGGCTACCGCTTACCGGCTCAGGTACGCCCTCTGCTCGACCCGGGCCGGGCGACCGACCTGCTCACCGAACTCGCTCGGGCCACCGGGCGGGCCGGTCCGGCGCGGCGTCGGGCGACCCGGCCGGCACTGCGGCTCAGCCGGCTGCGGGTCTGCGAACCTCGCGAGGCAGCGGTGGAGGCAGCCGCCGTGGTGAGCGGCCCGGGTGGTCGCAGCTGGGCCATGGCGGTACGCCTGGAGCACCGGCGTGGCCGCTGGCTGTGCACAGCCCTGCACGTCCTCTGATCCGCTCGCCGTGCGCTGATCGACTCGACATCCCCGAAATCGGGGCATCAGCCGGCCGCTGACACACCGACTTCCCCGAAGCGGAGTCGATCTCGTCCCCGGGCCCAGACGCCGGCCGGACGAAGACGCCAGGCCGACCGAGGCCGGGGCGACCGGCCGGGACCGGGCCGACCGAGGCCGGGCCGGGCCGACCGAGGCCAGGCCGGGCCGACCGAGGCCAGGCCGGGCCGACCGAGGCCAGGCCGGGCCGACCGAGGCCAGGCCGGGCCGACCGAGGCCAGGCCGGGCCGACCGAGGCCAGGCCGGGCCGACCGAGGCCAGGCCGGGCCGACCGAGGCCAGGCCGGGCCGACCGAGGCCAGGCCGGGCCGACCGAGGCCAGGCCGGGCCGACCGAGGCCAGGCCGGGCCGACCGAGGCCAGGCCGGGCCGACCGAGGCCAGGCCGGGCCGACCGAGGCCAGGCCGGGCCGACCGAGGCCAGGCCGGGCCGACCGAGGCCAGGCCGACCGACCGGAAACGGGGACGGGGACGCCGATGGGCCCCGGCCTTGTCGGCCGGGGCCCATCGGGACGCGGTGTCGGTCAGTTACCGCCGTTGGGTGCGCCGTGGCAGCGCTTGTACTTGCGACCCGAGCCGCACGGGCACGGCGCGTTGCGGGACGGGCCGTTGCCGCCGTCGGCCTGGTTGGGGGCCGGGCGCCGGGAACCGGCCGTCGGGAGCACCGGGCCACGCAGGCCCGAGGCCGGCCGCTGCGGGGCGGACGGAGCACTCCGCCCGGGCGCAGCCGGAGCGCCAGGCGCCGGGCGGCCCACGCCGAGCGCCGGCGCCTGCTGCTGCTCCTGTTCGAAGGCGACGGCGCCGGGGCTGGCCTCGCCGTCGATGGTCGGAGCGGAATACTGCAGACCCTGCCGCTGCGGCGCACGGTTCAGACCCTTGGCCCGGATCTCCACCGGCTTGTCGAGCAGCTTCACCTCTTCCGAGTCGGCTTCGGGCTCCGGCTCGGTGACCTGGACGTCGACGTTGTAGAGGAAACCGACGGTCTCCTCCTTGATGCCGTCCATCATGGTGGCGAACATGTCGAAGCCCTCGCGCTGGTACTCCACGACGGGGTCGCGCTGGGCGTACGCCCGGAGGTTGATGCCCTCCTGGAGGTAGTCCATCTCGTAGAGGTGCTCGCGCCACTTGCGGTCGATCACCTGGAGCAGCACCATCCGCTCGAGCTGGCGCACGCCTTCGGTGCCGAGCTGCTCCTCGCGGCGGTCGTACGCGGCGTTCGCGTCCTCCTTGAGGCGTGCGACGAGGAAGTCGGCGTCCATGCCGGCCCGTGACCCGCCGGCCTCCTCCTCCAGCTCCTCGATCGTCACGCCGACCGGGTAGAGCTGCTTGAGGCTGGACCAGAGCTGCTCGAGGTCCCAGTCCTCGCCGTACCCCTCGGAGGTGGCGCCCCGCACGTACGCCTCGACGGTGTCGTCGATCATGTTGCGGACCTGGTCGGACAGGTCTTCGCCGTTGAGCACCCGCAGCCGCTCGGCGTAGACGACCTGGCGCTGCTTGTTGAGCACCTCGTCGTACTTCAGAACGTTCTTGCGGATCTCGGCGTTCTGGCCCTCGATCTGGGCCTGGGCGCTCTTGATCTGGCGGGTGACCATCTTCGACTCGATGGGCACGTCCTCCGGGATGTTGAAGCGCTCCATCACGGCCTCGACCGCGCCGGCCCGGAAGCGGCGCATCAGCTCGTCCTGGAGGGACAGGTAGAACCGGGACTCACCCGGGTCGCCCTGCCGGCCGGCACGACCGCGCAGCTGGTTGTCGATCCGCCGGGACTCGTGCCGCTCGGTGCCCAGCACGTAGAGACCACCGGCGGCGGCGACCTCGTCCGCCTCGGCGTCGCAGGCCTGCTTCCAGGTGGGCAGGACCTCCTCCATCGCCTTGGCGTAGTCCTCCTCGTTCTCCAGCGGGTCGAGACCGCGCTGGCGCAGCTCGTTGGCCGCCAGGAACTCGGGGTTGCCGCCGAGCAGGATGTCCGTGCCACGGCCGGCCATGTTGGTGGCGACGGTGACCGCACCCTTGCGCCCGGCCTGGGCGACGATCTCCGCCTCCCGGGCGTGGAACTTGGCGTTCAACACGTTGTGCGGGATGCCCCGGCGGCGCAGCAGCTGGGACAGGATCTCGGAATTCTCCACCGAGACGGTGCCGACGAGCACCGGCTGGCCCATCTGGTGCCGCTCCGCGATGTCCTCGATGACCGCGTTGAACTTGGCCTTCTCCGTCTTGTAGATGACGTCCGGCCGGTCCTCGCGGACCATCGGGCGGTGGGTCGGGATGGTCACGACACCGACCTTGTAGACCTTGTTGAACTCGCTCGCCTCGGTCTGCGCCGTACCGGTCATGCCGGACAGCTTGTTGTAGAGGCGGAAGTAGTTCTGGAGGGTGATCGTGGCCAGGGTCTGGTTCTCCTGCTTGATCTCCACCCCCTCCTTCGCCTCGATCGCCTGGTGCATGCCCTCGTTGTAGCGACGGCCGTGCAGGATGCGACCGGTGAACTCGTCGACGATCAGGACCTCACCGTCGCTGACGATGTAGTCCTTGTCGCGCTTGTAGAGCTCCTTGGCCTTGATGGCGTTGTTGAGGTAGCCGACGAGCGGGGTGTTCACCGACTCGTACAGGTTGTCGATGCCGAGCCGGTCCTCGACCTTGGCGACACCGCGTTCGGTGACCGCGACGGTCCGCTTGGAGTGGTCGACCTCGTAGTCGCCCTCGCCGTCGGTGCCGGGCTGGAGCCGGGCGACCACGCCCGCGAACTCGCCGTACCAGCGGGCCGAGTGCTCGGCCGGGCCGGAGATGATCAGCGGGGTACGCGCCTCGTCGATCAGGATCGAGTCGACCTCGTCGACGACGGCGAAGTTGTGGCCCCGCTGGACCAGCTCGTCCTTCGACCAGGCCATGTTGTCGCGCAGGTAGTCGAAGCCGAACTCGTTGTTGGTGCCGTAGGTGATGTCGCACTCGTAGGCGGCCTTGTGCTCGGCGGCCGGCCGGTTGGGCAGCACGACGCCGACGGTCAGCCCGAGGAACTCGTGAACGCGGCCCATCCAGGCCGCGTCGCGCTGGGCGAGGTAGTCGTTGACGGTGACCACGTGTACGCCGTCGCCGGAGAGCGCGTTGAGGTAGACGGCCATGACCGAGGTCAGCGTCTTGCCCTCACCGGTCTTCATCTCGGCGATGTTGCCGAAGTGCAGCGCCGCGCCGCCCATCACCTGGACGTCGTACGGCCGCTGGCCGAGCACGCGGGCAGCCGCCTCGCGGGCCACCGCGAACGCCTCCGGCAGCAGGTCGTCGAGGGTCTCACCGTCGGCGAGCCGCTCGCGGAACTGCTCGGTCATGCCGCGCAGCTCCTCGTCGGTGAGGTTGACGTAGTCGTCCTCGATCGAGCTGACGGCGGCGGCGATGGCCTTGAGCCGGCGCACCATGCGGCCTTCGCCCGCGTTAAGGACCTTTTCCAGAATCGACACGGATCAACGCTCCCCTAGACAGTCTCGAACCATCGTAGGCGCAACATCGGCGCGATGGTCACTGGTGGCGGCGGTCCGCTCCGCCGAACCCGACATAACACGCGCACGGGTCGCGCCCGGGACGTTATCCGGTTACGCCCAGGGCGAACGTTCCGGCACGATGCACGGGTGGAGCCAGTGGAGATCATCGAGGACGGGGTGCTGCTGCGACCCTGGCGGGAGGCGGACGCCGAGGGCGTACACCGAGCCTGCCAGGACCGGGACATTCAGCGTTGGACCACCGTACCGCGCCCGTACCTGCCCGAACACGCCCGCGACTTCGTCTCGCGGGTGAGCGCGCGAGCGTGGGCGGACGGCACCGGGGCACCGTTCGCCGTCTGCGACGCGGCCAGCGGTGACCTGCTCGGCTCGTGCGGGCTGATCTCCATCGACAGCGCCGGCACCGGTGAGATCGGCTACTGGACGGCCCCGTGGGCGCGCGGTCGGGGTGTGGCCGTCCGGGCCACCCGGGCGGTGTCCCGCTGGTCGTTCGAGAAGCTGGGGCTGCGCCGGCTGCTGTGGCAGGCGGAGGTGGGTAACCACGTCTCCCGGCTGGTCGCGCTCCGGGCCGGCTTCCGGATCGACGGCCGGGTCCGGCAGGCGAACCCGACGCCGGACGGCGGCGCGGACGGCTGGATCGGCTCGCTGCTGCCGGGCGAGGTGCCCGAAGCAGGGTCGACCGGTCCGGCCGCCCGAGGCACCCTGGCGGCTCGCCGGGCCGCTGTCTTCGGCCGCCCCAAGCCGGTTCTCTTCGCCACCTCGGCGCACGGTGAGCTGCGGCTCCGACCGATGGAGGAGCGGGACCTGGACGCCGTCGTGCAGACCTGCCGGGACCCGGAGTCGATCCGCTGGACCACGGTCCCCGACCCGTACGACCGCTCCGACGCGCAGGGGTACCGGAGCTTCGGCCAGGACGCCTGGGCCCGGGGCGACGCCGCCTGCTTCGTGATCGCCGACCCGGACGACCGGTACGCCGGTTCGCTGGACCTGCGGCTCTCCCCCGCCGATCCGCTGCTGGCGGACGTGGGCTTCATGGTCGCCCCGGCCGTCCGCGGCCGGGGCTACCTGCCGGCCGCGCTGCTCGCGCTCAGCGCCTGGGGTTTCACCACCCTTGGCCTGGCACGCATCGAGTGGAAGGCGAACGTGGGCAACACCTCGTCCCGCCGGGCCGCCGAGAAGGCGGGCTTCACGTTCGAGGGGACAGCCCGGGGCGGCGTGCCGCACCGAGGTGAACGGGTCGACGCCTGGGTGGCCGCGCTGCTCGCCGAGGACCTGACGTGACGGGCGCGCCACCGGTCGTCGAGGCGCACGGGGTACGGCTGCGGGCGTTCCGCCTCGACGACATCGCGGACCTCATCGACGGTTGCGCGGACCCGCTCAGCCAGCGGTTCGTGTCCACCATGCCGTCCCCGTACACCGAGGTCGACGCCCGCTGGTGGGTCGAGGCCGGCGCGCCGGCGGTCTGGGGCGGCGGCGGCGCCGCGTACGCCATCGCGGACCCGGCCACCGACCGCCTGCTCGGCGGCACCGGGTTGAGCAACCCGGTGCCCGCCCGACGCCAGGCGGACATCGGGTACTGGCTGCGGCCGGCGGCGCGGGGACGCGGGCTGGCCACGGCCGCGACCCGGGCGCTGAGCGAGCACGCCTTCAACGCCGGGACGGTCCGGCTGGAGTTGCCGACCGAGCCGGAGAACGCGGCCAGCCAGCGCGTCGCGCTGGCGGCCGGCTTCCGCTACGAGGGCCTGCGCCGGTCGGCCGGCCAGCGTCGGGACGGCGGCCGGCACGACCTGTTGACCTGGGTACGCCTCGCCGGAGATCCGCCCGGCCCGATCGCCCGGCTGCTGCCGGACCTGCCCGACGGGATGCTCACCGACCAGGTGGTGGCGCTGCGCCGGCTCGCGCCGCAGGACGCGGAGATGATGTACGGGCTGCACAGCCGGCCGGAGGTGGTGGCCAACCAGGCTCCTCCGGTGCCTCCGACGCGGGAGTCGATCGAGCGGCGCTGCCGGCTGGCCGAGAGCGGGTGGCTGACCGGTGACATCGCCCGGCTTCTGATCGTCGACGTGGCAACCGGCGAGCCGGCGGGCAGTTGCGGCCTGTCGTACACCGAGGTGGCCAGCGGGGAGGGTTCGATCGGCTACGCGCTGCTCCCGCAGTGGCGGGGACACGGGTACGCCACCCGGGCGGTCCGGCTGCTCGCGGCCTGGGCGTTCGGACCGGCCGGTCTTGCCCGGCTCACGGCCGGTACGGTGCCCGGGAACACCGCCTCGCACCGCGTGCTGGAGCGGGTCGGCTTCCAGCGCGAGGGCCTGCAACGGGGTCGGCTGCCCGGCCTGGCGGGAGCTCGCCTCGACGACCTGACCTTCGCCCTGCTCCCCGCCGACCTGCGCTGACCGAGCACGAGGGCCGTGACGGACGACCGCCACGGCCCCATGCTCGACGGGTCGGACCCGCCTCAGGCGTCGAGGGAGATGATGCCGTAGTCGTAGGCGTGACGTCGGTAGACGACGCTGGGACGGCCGGTCTCCTTGTCCTGGAAGAGGTAGAAGTCGTGACCGACCAGCTCCATCTGGAAGAGCGCGTCGTCGATCGTCATGGGCTCGGCCGGGTGCACCTTCTCCCGGGCGATGTGCCACGGCTGGTCGTACTCCTCCTCGGCGCGCTCCGCCACGGCGGTGCCGGCGCGGGCGCTCGACGCGGACAGCGGGGCGGCGACCAGGTCGGTGACCGGCAGGTCGGCGGTGGCGGCGGCCACGGAGATCGGCGCGTGCCGGCCACGGTGTACGCGCCGGCGGTCCGCCGCGCGGCGTAGCCGGGTGTCGAGTTTCGCGATGGCGGCGTCGAGCGCGCTGTAGAAGTCGTTCGTGCAGGCCTCGGCCCGGATCACCGGACCACGGGAAACGCAGGTGATCTCCACCCGCTGGCAGTGGTCGGCCTGGCGCGGATTGCGCTCGTGAAACAGCTCGACATCGATGCGAATAATCTTGTGGTCGTAACGTTCGACCTTTGCGAGTTTCTCGGCTACGTGTACCCGGTAATGGTCCGGCACTTCGACGTTGCGGCCCTTGACCACGATGTCCACGTGACCTCCCTTGTTCGGACGTCTTCGATCCGGTTTCCCGATCGAGCGCCGTAGGAAGACCCCCTGGCGTCGACCGGTCAGTGCGGCTACGCCTCCTCTCACCGCCAGGGGCGGGATGGAACGACCTCCTACCCCCGACAGCGAAACGCTAACTCCTGTTCGCTCGGCAGTCACCCCTTGTCGCCAAGACCGCCCGGTATTTTTCGCACCTCATACACCAACGGGTGAAACGGAAACACGGTCGGTTACAACTGGAGTCGTTTCTCGGTTGCGGCGAGCACCGCGGCGACACCCGGTCGCCATCCGGTGGCGGTCAGCACCCGGGCCGCCGCGGCCAGCGTCACCCCGGTGGTCACGATGTCGTCGAGCAGCACCACGACGGGTCCGCTTCCGGAGGGGCCGAGCCCGTCCGACGCGCCGGAACGGGGACGGAAGGCCGCCTCGGCGGCCGCCGCGCGACCCGCGCTGTCCAGTGTCAGGGAGTCGGGCCGGGGCAGGGCACGCAGCGGCCGGTGCACCCGTACCTGCCAGCCGCACCGGCCCAGCCGGGCCGCGCAGTGCCGGGCCAGCCGGTCCAGGTGGTCGCCGTACCGGGCGCGCGCCGCAGCCGCGGTGTCCGGCACCGGCACCAGCGCCACCGGACGCACCTCGCCGACCGCCGCCGCGACCACCTCGGCCAGCAGGGCGCCGAGCGGACGGGCCAGACCGTGTCGGCCGTGTTCCTTGTACGCCAGCAGCGCCTCACGCAGCGGACCGGCGTACGGGCCGAGGGCGACGCAGCGCGGCAGGCCGGGCGGGGCGGGCGTGGGGCGGGTCACCCGGGGACGCAGCGCGCTCAGCGCCGTCACGCAGGAGGGGCAGACCCCCTGTCGCATCCGCTGGTGACGCTCCCGGCAGCCGGCGCAGTCCGCGGGGAGGACCAGGTCGGCGAGGTCCGCCCAGAGCCCGCGCACGACGTCAGTAGAGGAAGAACGGGGCCGACGGGTTGCTCGGGCGGACTCCGGCCGGTGGCGGGGGGACGTCCCGCACGCTCTCGGGCTCGATCCGTTCGAACGGGCTGCTGCGGTAGGCCACCTTGTTCGCCTCGTACATGTACGCCCCGGTGGGCACGCGCACGCTGCGGTTGGTGGGGTACGCCGTCAGGTGGTTGACCTTGGCGCCCACGTCGGTGCGCAGCGGCGTCTCCAGGGCGCCGTCCACGCTGATCTCGTAGATCGCCGGCTGGCCCGCCGAGCCGGCCACCACCAGCCGGTCCTCCCCGATCCAGTCCACCGCAGTCAGGTTGGTCAGGGAGGTGACCAGTGGCCGGGGCGGGCCGATGGACAACCCGTTGCCGGAGCCGTCGAGGTTGAGCGCCGCGACGTAGAGCTGCCCACCGGCGATGAACGCGATCCGCTGACCGTCCAGCGCGGAGGCGACCGCGGTGACCTCCGGCGAGGGCAGGTTGAGCGGCACCTGCGACATCCGGGCGGCCTCGTCGAAGCGGTAGAGGCGACCGTCGGCCACCACCAACCCCTGGGCGGGACGCGTGTCGGCGGTACGCAGCCAGACCGGGCGACCGATCGAGGTGTACTCCCCGGCGCTGCGGCCAAGCGTGGCCACGGTGTCCGCACCCGAGCCGACCGCGAGTCGCTGCCGGTCCTTGCCGCTGGTCACCACCAGCGCGGCGAGCACCCGGTTGACTCCCCGCGCGAGACCGGCGGACACGATGGCGCGGTTGGCCTCCGGTGTGAGGGGTACCGCGCCGCTGGGCTCACCCGCGAAGTCGAGCGGGCGGATCGCACCCTCGTAGACGCCGTACCGCTGCGGGTCCTCCCGGACGGGGTAGAGCGGCTGGGCCGTCCGACGCTCGTCGAGGTCCTGCACGGGCTGCGAGTTGTTCCGGATCTTCAGCTCCAGCTCGCCGGGCAGGTCGCCCAGCGACCAGGCGAGCTGCGTCATCACCTGGTCGACGCGGCTCTGGTCGTCGCCGGACATGTCCAGGTTGACCTCCCACCGGTTGTTCGCGCCGGTGGCGTTGTTGATCAGCTCGGTGCCGTCCGGCAGGCCGACGACGCCCGGCCGGAGCCAGTCGGACGGGCCGCCCACCAGCCACCGCACGACCTCGTTGACGCGGCGCTCGTCCGGCACCGCGTACGGCAGGTAGCGCTGATCGGGCACGAGCCGCGTACGGTCGGAACTCCAGAAGTAGATCGACTCGTCCTGGTAGTACTGCTGAAGGGCGACGTCACTGAGCAGCAGCACGTTCGGCGGGTCGAGCAGGTACTGGCCGGCGCGCTCGTCGCTGCCGGCGCCGCCCAGGGCCGCGCTGCGCAGCCGGAACTCGTACTGCGTCTCGGTCGCCACCGGCGGCGCCAGGGTGCCGTTGGTCCGCAGCACGCCGATCTGCTGCACCGTGATCTTGACGGTGGTGGTGGAGTCGCTGTTGAAGGTGAAGACGGTCTCGCGCAGCCGCACCACGGTCAGCGCGACCTCGCTGCCCTTCCTGTCCTGCAGACGGGGCCGGTGCTCGGGGGCGATGAAGGCCTTCACCCGCTCGTACGCCCGGTCCGGCTCGCCGGCGGCGGCGGACAGGAAGTTGCGCACGAAGGCCGCGTTGTCGCTGCCGCTGGCGGTCCGCGACGGCGGCTCGCTGCTGCGGCCGTTGCTCGATCCGGCCTCGGTCGCGGTGCCGGCCTTGCCGTCGACCCGCACGTCGGACGAGGCCGGAATGCCGCACCCGGCGCTGAGGAGCAGCGCCGCGCCGAACGCGCCGAGCAGTGGTCGGGCCCTCACGAGCGCACCTCCTGCCGCTCGCCACCGTCGGCCGGGGCCGGGCCGATCGCCAACGCTCCACCGCTGCCCGGCCCGATGGCGAGCGGGCCACCGTCGCGCGGCCCGCCGAACGGCAACGCCGCGTCGGCGGGCACCAGCCGCAGCGGCGACGTGGTGAGCCGGTCACCGGCGCGGGCGGGCAGGGTGAGCCGGAACTGGGCGCCCTGACCCGGCGCTCCCCAGGCCTCCAGCCAACCACCGTGCAGACGGGCGTCCTCCAGGCTGATCGACAGGCCCAGCCCGGTGCCGCCGGTCTGGCGGGCCCGCGACGGGTCGGCCCGCCAGAACCTGTTGAACACCAGCTTCTCCTCGCCCACCTTCAGCCCCACCCCGTGGTCACGGACGGTGAGCGCCACGGCGGTCTCGTCGATGCCGAGGGTGATCAGCACCGGCCGGGCCTCGCCGTGCTCGACGGCGTTGCCGACCAGGTTGCGCAGCACCCGCTCCACCCGGCGAGGGTCGACCTCGGCGATCACCGGGGTGCTGGGCAGGTCCAACTCGATCTCCACGCCCACCCGCTCGGCCAGCCCGGCCAACCTGTCGACGACCCGGTGCACCACCGGCACCAGGTCGGTCGGCTCGGCGTCCAGCATGGCGAAGCCCGCATCGAACCGGCTGATCTCCAAGAGGTCGGTGAGCAGTTCCTCGAAACGGTCCAGCTCGGCCTGGAGCAGCTCGGCGCTGCGCGCCACCGCGGGATCGAACTCGTCGCGCTCCGCGAAGATCAGGTCGGCGGCCATCCGGACCGTGGTCAACGGGGTCCGCAGCTCGTGCGACACGTCGGAGGTGAACCGCCGCTGCAACCGGGACATCTCCTCCAGGCGCAGGATCTGCCGTTGCAGGTTGGTCGCCATCTGGTTGAACGAGGCGGCCAGCAGCGCGAGGTCGTCCTCGCCGTTGACCACCATCCGCTGGTCGAGGAGGCCGGCGGAGAGCCGCTGGGCGGTCCGCGCGGCGACCCGGACCGGGTTGACCACCAGCCGGGTGACCAGGGCGGCGAGCAGCCCCAGCAGAATCACCAGGGCGATGCCGGTGCCGACGACGGTGGCGCGGGCGTCCGCGGCGGTGGTGTCCTGACGGGTCAGCGGCACCAGGTAGTAGAGCTCGATCTGCCCGAACCGGGTCGGCACCGGCGAGCCGTAGACCAGGTACTTCGTCTGTTCGCCGGTGAGGCGGCCGGTCTGGATCTGGCTGGCCACCTTGCCGCTGGCGACCGCGGCCCGCAACTCCTTGCTGATCAGGGGCTGGACGTTGGCCGCCGGCGCGGTACGGGTCTGGATCATCGTCGGGTAGTCGGCGGCGGTGATCGCCACCACCACGCCGCTGGTCTGCTGGGGGTCGCCCCCGGCCAGGTAGTTGACCGTGCCCTCGATGGTCTCCTGGAGCTGCGCCTCCTGGGGCTGGCCGTAGAGGGAGACCTGCTTGGCCGCGTACCCGGCGCCGCCCTTGAGGCGCAGTTGGACGTCGGTGCGCGCGTTGTCGAGCAGGATCGTCGTGATCTTGTCAGCGATCAGGTACGCGAAACCGCCCACCAGCAGGCTGGAGGCGACCAACGTGATGGTGACGACGCGGACCTGGAGCGAGCGCCGCCAGGTCTGGTGCGCCCGGGCCAGCAGCCGCGCGGCCCGGCCGCTCAGCACACGCCAGACCTCCCGACCGGCAGCGAGCCGGCGGGCTGTGGTGTTCTGCGGGGGCGGCGAGGTCGACACAGTGCGACCAGGCTATCCGGTGCCCGCCTTGTAGCCCACGCCCCGCACGGTGAGGATGATTTCCGGTCGCTCCGGATCTGGCTCGATCTTGGCGCGGAGCCGCTGTACGTGCACGTTGACCAGTCGGGTGTCGGCCGCGTGCCGGTAGCCCCAGACCTGCTCCAGCAGCACCTCGCGGGTGAAGACCTGACGCGGCTTGCGGGCGAGCGCGACCAGCAGGTCGAACTCCAGCGGCGTCAGCTTCACCTCCTCGTCGTTGCGGCTGACCGTGTGAGCGGGCACGTCGATGCTGATCTGGTTGCCGGGCGGCCCGATGGTCAGCATCTCCGGCGCGACGTCCTCGCCACGGCGCAGCCGGGCCCGCATCCGGGCCACCAACTCCTTCGGCTTGAACGGCTTGACCACGTAGTCGTCGGCGCCGGATTCGAGCCCGAGGACGACGTCCACGGTGTCGCTCTTGGCGGTCAGCATGACGATCGGCACGCCCGATTCGGCACGAATCGACCGTGCCACGTCGATACCGCTCATTCCGGGCAACATGAGGTCGAGCAGGACGATGTCCGGTCGACTGTCACGAAACGCGGCCAACGCCCGCTCGCCGTCGGCCACGAACGAGGGCAGGAAACCCTCACTGCGCAGCACGATGCCGAGCATCTCGGCGAGTGCGGGGTCGTCGTCGACCACCAGTACCCGGGCTCTCATGGGATTAATATTGCATCCCCGTTCAGTTCGGTGGGACCGGCGTCAGCCGGCACGACAGCGCCGCCGGCAATCCTGAACCGCGACCCGCGGCGGCGGCGCCGCGTGGTGCGAGGGCCCGCACCGGGATCGTCCCCGGGCGGGCTGCCCCCATGATCCCCCCTCGACGGCGTCCGGCGCCACCACCACCGCGGCCGGCCGGTCGCGGCGGCTCAGCCGAAGAGTGCCCGCCCCCAGTGGTCGCCACCGTCGCGTACGCCGGGCGGGCAGGCGAACAGGCCGCTGGAGACGTGCCGCAGGTACTCGTTCATCACGTCGTGGCGGGCCAACTGGGTCTGGATCGGCACGAACTGCCGGCGCGGGTCCCGCTGGTAGGCGATGAAGAACAGGCCGGCGTCGAGCCGGCCGAGACCGTCCGAGCCGTCGACAAAGTTGTAGCCCCGGCGCAGCAGGTGTGCGCCGTTGTTGCGGCTCGGGTGGGCGAGGGCGACGTGGGCGTGCTCGGCGATCAACGGCTTGCCGTCGTCACCGCGTGCCGCGAAGTCCGGCTCGTCGAACTCCTTGCTGCGCCCGAGCGGGGCGCCGCTGCCCTTGGTCCGGCCGACGATCTCCTCCTGCTCGGCCAGCGAGGTGCGGTCCCAGGTCTCCACGAGCATCCGGATCTTGCGGGTGACCAGGTACGAGCCGCCCGTCATCCAGTCCGGCCCGTCGCCGGGCTGCACCCACAACTGGTCGCGCAGCAGGTCGGTCTCCTCGGCCTTGAGGTTGGCCGTGCCGTCCTTGAAGCCGAACAGGTTGCGGGCGGTCGCCTGGTCGCGGGAGGTCGAGGACGTACGGCCGAAACCGAGCTGCGACCAGCGGACGCTGACCACCCCCATGCCGATCCGCGCCAGGTTGCGGATCGCGTGCACCGCCACCTGGGGATCGTTGGCGCACGCCTGCACGCACAGATCGCCGCCGGAGATCGGGGCCTGCAACGCGTCACCGGGGAACTTCGGAAGCTCCGCCAGAGCAGCCGGGCGGCGGTCGGCGATGCCGAACCGGTCCCGCCCGTCGGCGTCGCGGAACAGCGTGGGCCCGAAGCCGATGGTCAGGGTGAGCTGTGACGGCGGGAGACCGAGCGCCTCGCCCGTGTCGTCCGGCGGGGCCTCCGGCATCCCACCGACGGCGCCGAGGACACCGGCGTCACGGCCGGCCGTCATCCGGGCGGCGGCGGCCGACCACTCCTCGAGCATCCCGACCAGGCGGGCCCGGTCCTTCGTGATGACGTCGAAGGCGACGAAGTGCAGCCGGTCCTGGGCCGGGGTGACGATGCCGGCCTGGTGCTCGCCGAAGAACGGCACCGCACCCGCCGGGTGGTCGCTGGCCGAGGCCGGGCCACGCGAGTCGCCGACCAGCGCGCCCGCGCCGGCGGCCACCCCCGCGACTCCGGCCACCCCGGCGCCGGCGAGCGTGATAGCCCGCCGGCGGGTCAACCTGCGTACGCTCATCGACTCGACTCCCCCTGCGTCCCGGTCACTTGGCGACGACTGCGGCGACCTTGCTGATCGGCTCGGCGAGCGCGTTGATGCCGTCCGAGAGCTCCTTGAGCTCGGCCTTGCTCAGGGCGGTGTGCAGCTTCCACCCGTCGCCGTCGCGGTGCTTGCCGAGCTGCGCCTCGACGTTCGCGAACTCGGTGTCGAGCTGCTTGACCAGCTCCGGCGAACGCTGCTCCAGCGCCGGCCGCAGGGCGGACAGGGCCGCCTTGGACCCCTCCAGGTTGGCGGCGAAGTCCCACAGGTCGGTGTGCGAGTAGCGGTCCTCCTCGCCGGTGATCTTGCCGCTGGCGACCTCGTCCAGCAGTTCCTTCGCGCCGTTGGCGAGTTGCAGCGGCGAGAGCTTCTCGGCGTTGGCCTTCGCCACGATCTCCTTGACGTCGACCAGCAGCCGGTCGGCGATCGGGCCGTCCTTGCTGATGTCGCCGGACTGCCAGAGATCCTTCTCGATCCGGTGGAAGCCGGTGAACTCCATCCCCTCCTCGATGACCTCCTCGCGGCCGTCGATCTTGGGGTCGAGGTCACCGAAGATCTCGGCCACCGGCTCGATCCGCTCCCAGTAGGTGCGCGCCACCGGGTACAGCGTCTTGGCCTTCGCCACGTCGCCGGCCTTCACCGCGCCGACGAACTCCTCGGTCTTCTCCAGCAGCGCGGTGGTCTGGCTCTTGACGTAGCGCTGGTAGTTGTCCGTAGCACCGGCCAGGGCCGCGTCAGCGGTCAGCGGCTGCGCGGACCCGCTGACCTTGAGCGCGCCCCGGATGCCCTTGCCGCTCATGCCCGGCTTGCAGGCCGTCTCGTACGTGCCGGCGGGCAGCTCGACGTGCAGCTCGCGGCTCAGTCCGGGGGCGATGTTCTCCACCTCGCCCATCACCCGGTCGCCGGAGGCGTACACGTAGAACTCGGTGACCTTCGCGCCCGAGTTGGTGATCTTGAAGGTGGCCGTCCCGGCGCCGAGGTCGGTCGTGGCGACGTCGCAGGCCGTGTCGGTGGCCTTGACCACGATCGGCCCGCCCGCCGCGTCCGACTTGTCGGAGTCGGCCTTGGAGCAGGCGGCGACGCCGGCCGTCGCCAACACGCCGGCAGCGGCCAGCGCGAAGAATCGGGTGGTACGCATCTGTGCTGTCTCTCCTCGTGGGGTCAGGCACGCTGCGGCGCGGATGCCGCCTCTGCCTCGGCGCCGGTGTCGGCCCCGCGTTCGGTGACGGTGGTGGTGGGCGGCGACGTCCGCTCGGACTCCTCGACGCCGGGCGCCGAGGCCGCGGCCCGCGCCGGCGTGGAGGGCGCTGCCGGGGCCGTCGTGGCCATTCCCGACGCCGGGGTACGCCGGGTCGGGCGCAGGAAGAGCACCAGGACGGGTACGGCGTACCCGATCCAGGCGATGGTCTCGAGCACGGTGGGCGCGGGGGTCACGTTGAACATGCCGGCCAGCAGCGCCGCGTACCAGGTGCTCGGGTCGAGCGTGGCGGTGATGTCGAACGCCAGGTCGCCGAGGCCGGGCAGGACACCGGCCTCCTGGAAGTCGTGCACGCCGTACTTGAGGATGCCGGCAGCCACCAGGATCAGCAGCGCGCCGGTCCAGGTGAAGAACTTGCTGAGGTTGATCTTGAGGGCGCTGGCGTAGAGCAGCACGCCGAGGACCACGGCGGTCACGATGCCGCCGATGAGCGCGAGCAGCGGTCCGCTGTCCCCGGCCGCGCCCTGCGCCGCGGAGTAGAAGATCAGCGCGGTCTCCAGGCCCTCACGGATCACCGCGAGGAAGGCCATTCCGGCGACGGCGAGCGACCCGACGGCGAGGGCCTCGGTCAGCTTGCCGCGCAGCTCACCCGCGATCGTGCGGGCCGCCTTGCGCATCCAGAAAATCATCCAGGTGACGAACACCACGGCGGCGACGGAGGTGATCGCCTCGAACAGTTCGCGATCCTCGGAACGGGCCAGCAGCGAGGTCGAGGTGTACTCGATGAGCCAACCGAACAGCACGGAGAGCGCCACGGCCAGGCCGACGCCCGCCCACACCTGGGGCAACCGGTCCCGGCGCTGCGACTTCACCAGGAAGGCGACGAGGATGCTGACCACCAGGGTCGCTTCCAGGCCTTCCCGCAGGCCGATCAGGTAGGTGGCGAACATCCCCGCTCCGTGTTCATTAGGCACGCCTTCACTAACTTAGGGCAGCCATACCTTCCTCCTGTTCACAGGCCTCGTCAAGTTGTTCATGGCAAGCTCACTCTCCCCGTGACCTGGTCTTCGACGCCCGGCCGCGCACCGTTCACCGCTCGGCCGTGCGAGGATCCCCGTCGTGAAAGCCTTCCTGCCGTGGCTCGCGGTGTTGGCCGTGGTGCTGCTCCTCAGCGCGCTACGCCAACGCGCTCTGGCCACCGTCGTGTCGCTGGGCTGGCTGGCCTGGTGCGCCTGGACCTGGCTCCGCCCCACCCCCCGCCGCTGAACCCCCGCCCCGCGCCCCCGCACCCCGCCCCGCGCCCCGGGCCCGCCCCGGGGCCAGCCCGGCCCGGCCCAGCCCAGCCCAGCCCAGCCCGGCCCGGCCCAGCCCAGCCCAGCCCGGCGATCTTGCACTTTCTGTGGCGACAAATCGGGATCAGAGCCGCGAATCGGCAACAGGAACTGCAAGATCGCGGAAAACAGGGGCTGCGCGAGACGACGAACCGGGCCGGCTGTGCGCAGCCGGCCCGGTTCGAAAAGAGAGTTGATCAGTAGCGGTAGTGGTCCGGCTTGAACGGGCCCTCCGGGGAGACGCCCAGGTACGCGGCCTGCTCCTTGGTGAGGGTGCTCAACTTCGCGCCCAGGGCGCCGAGGTGCAGGCGGGCCACCTTCTCGTCCAGGTGCTTGGGCAGCACGTAGACGCCGATCGGGTAGTCCTCGGTCTTGGTGAACAGCTCGATCTGGGCGATGGTCTGGTTGGCGAACGAGTTCGACATGACGAAGCTCGGGTGCCCGGTGGCATTGCCCAGGTTCAGGAGACGCCCCTCGGACAGCACGATGACGGCGTGTCCGTCGGCGAAGCGCCACAGGTCGACCTGCGGCTTGATGTTGACCCGCTCGACGTCGGACCGCTTGGCCAGGCCGGCCATGTCGATCTCGTTGTCGAAGTGACCGATGTTGCCGACGATGGCCTGGTGCTTCATCCGGGCCATGTGCTCGTTGGTGATGACGTCGAAGCAGCCGGTGGCGGTGATGAAGATGTCCGCCTGCTCGACCACGTCGTCCAGGGTCGCGACCTGGTAACCGTCCATCGCGGCCTGGAGGGCGCAGATCGGGTCGACCTCGGTCACCACGACCCGGGCACCCTGACCGCGCAGCGACTCGGCGCAGCCCTTGCCCACGTCGCCGTAGCCCATGACCACGGCCATCTTGCCGCCGATCAGCACGTCGGTGGCCCGGTTGATGCCGTCGATGAGGGAGTGCCGGCAGCCGTACTTGTTGTCGAACTTGCTCTTGGTCACCGAGTCGTTGACGTTGATGGCCGGGAAGAGCAGCGTGCCGGCGCGGTGCATCTCGTAGAGGCGGTGCACGCCGGTGGTGGTCTCCTCGGTCACGCCCTTGATGCCAGCCGCGATGCCGGTCCAGCGCTGGCCGTCCTCACCCAGCGAGCGGTGCAGCAGCTCGAGGATGACCGCGTACTCCTCGGAGTCGGCGGACTCGACCGGCGGCACGACGCCGGCCTTCTCGAACTCGGCACCCTTGTGCACCAGCAGGGTGGCGTCACCGCCGTCGTCGAGGATCATGTTCGGGCCCTGCCCGTCCGGCCAGAGGAGCACCTGCTCGGTGCACCACCAGTACTCGGGCAGCGTCTCGCCCTTCCAGGCGTACACCGGAACGCCCGAAGGGGCGTCGGGCGTGCCGTCCGGGCCGACGACGATCGCGGCGGCGGCGTGGTCCTGGGTGGAGAAGATGTTGCAGGACGCCCAGCGCACCTGCGCGCCGAGGGCGACAAGCGTCTCGATGAGGACGGCGGTCTGGATGGTCATGTGCAGCGAGCCGGTGATCCGCGCGCCGGCGAGCGGCTGCGCCTCGGCGAACTCCCGCCGGATGGCCATCAGGCCGGGCATCTCGTGCTCGGCGAGCTGGATCTCCTTGCGCCCGAACTCGGCGAGCGACAGATCCGCCACCTTGAAGTCGCCCTCGGCGAGCGTGCTCGGCCGGGCCTCGGACGGCGTACCGCTGGCGGCCGCCGGGAGGGTGCTGGTCATGAAAGCTCCTGTCGAACGATGTCTGCGCCGACCTTCCACCTTACGCGCGCCGACGACGGCCGCCGGGGGACGGGCGGCGGACAGCGCACGGGGCGGTCGGTGGTGGACAGACCCGCTGCCCGCCTCCGCCCGCCCCGCGCATCCCCCCGGTTTGGTTCCCCGCACGTTGTCGGACCGTCGTCGCGATAACGCTGCGTACCCATAGAGTCACACTCGGCCAGGAGCGAGTCAAGCTATTCCGGGAAAGTCGGACTTGTGTCGAGTCAGCGAAGGCCCGACGTCGCCACGTACGCCTCACCGTCGCCGCTGATCCGCAGCGGCTCGCCCGCCGCCGTGCCGATCGCCGCCTCGCCGGACACCAGCGTCAGGGCACCCGCCCCGTCGTCGACCGTCACCGAGCCCGCGCCGCAGAGCACGACCCGGGGACCGGGCAACGCCAGCGTGGCCTCCGGCACGTCCGCGCCGACCCGCACCCGGTGCAGCGCGAAGTCGTCCACCGGCACCGCCCAGCAGTCCACCCCCGGTGCGACCGGCCGGGCGGCGCGCACCGGATCGTCGAGCACCTCGAAGCGCAGCACCCGCAACAACTCGTCCACGTCGACCCGCTTCGGCGTGAGGCCACCGCGCAGCACGTTGTCGCTGGCCGCCATGATCTCGACGCCGCAGCCGCTGAGGTACGCGTGCAGGTTGCCCGCGGGCATCCAGATCCCCTCGCCCGGCACCAGCCGCACGTGGTGCAGCAGCAGGGCCACCAGCACGCCCGGGTCGCCCGGATAGGCCTTCGCCAGCCGGCGGGCCAACTCGGCGTCCGGGCCGTCGGCCGCCGACGAGAGGACGGCCCGCAGCAGCCCGTCACGCTCCGCGGCCGGCCAGCCGAGCAGCGTCGCCACCGCCGTGCGCAGGCCCGCCGGTCCGGTCCGGAGCGCGTCCACCACCGGCACCAGCTCGGGTACGCCGAACGCGGCCAGCGCCTCGGCCGACTCCACCGGATCGCGGAAGCCGCACAGCGCCTCGAACGGGGTGAGCGCGACCAACAACTCCGGCTTGTGGTGCGGGTCGGAGTAGTTGCGCTCGGCCGCCGGGAGGTCCGCCTCCGCAGCGAAGCCCGCCCGGGCCTGCTCGGCGTCCGGGTGGGCCTGCAGGCTCAGCGGCGAGTCGGCGGCGAGGACCTTGAGCAGGAACGGGAGCCGACTGCCGAAACGGTCGGCCACCCGTTGGCCCAGCCACTGCCCCGGCTCGTCGCGTACCAGGTCGCAGAGGCTCACCCGGGCCCCGGCGCGCTCCACGCGGGCCGGGGCGCCCGGGTGGGCGCCCAACCACAGCTCCGCCTCCGGGCCGGGGCTGGGCACCGGACGCCCCTGCAACAGCGCGATGGCGGAGCGGGACCCCCAGGCGTAGTCGCGGATCGGTCCGTACAGCGGTTCCACGTCTCAGACCCCGGGCCGCCCGACCGCCTCGCCCGCCGGCTCCTCCGGCTGCGGTACGGCGGTGTCGGCGGCGGCGCCGGTGCCCGCCTCGGCGGCGGCGGCGCTGTAGATGTCCGGCTCCAGGTAGATCACCCGGGCGATCGGCACGGCGGTGCGGATGCGCGCCTCCACGGTGTTGATGCCGCGAGCCAGGGCCTCGGCGCTCTCGCAGGCCGGTACGCCGATCTTCGCCGCCACCATCAACTCTTCCGGACCCAGGTAGAGCGTCTTCATGTGGATGATCCGCTCCACCTCGGGGCCCTCGGTGATGGCCCGCTCGATGGCGGTCAGGTCCTGCTGCTCGGCACCCTCACCGAGGAGCAGACTCTTGGTCTCGATGGCCAGCACGACGGCGATGACCACCAGCAGGATGCCGATCATCGCGGTACCGGCGGCGTCCCACCGACCGTTCCCGGTGGCCAACGTCATGCCCACGCCGAACAGCGCGAACACCAGGCCGACAAGTGCGCCGAAGTCCTCCAGGAGAACCACCGGCAGCTCCGGGGCCTTGGCCCGGCGGATGAACCGCACCCAGGACTGCTTGCCCCGGATGTGGTTGGACTCCTTGATCGCCGTCCGGAAGGAGAACGACTCCATGATGATCGCCGCCACCAGCACCGCCACCGGCAGCCACTGCCACTCGGTGATGCCCTCCGCGTGCGACCACTTGTGGTACGCCTCGTAGAGGGCGAACAGTCCACCGATGCTGAACAGCACGATCGACACGATGAACGCGTAGATGTACCGCTCCCGGCCGTACCCGAACGGGTGCTCCGGCGTGGCCGCGCGCTTCGCCCGCTTGCCGCCGAGCAGCAGCAGACCCTGGTTGCCGGAGTCGGCGACCGAGTGGACCGCTTCGGCCAGCATCGATGACGACCCGGAGAGCAGGAACGCGATGAACTTGGTGACGGCGATACCGACGTTGGCCAGCAGGGCGGCGACGATCGCCTTCGTCCCGCCGTTCGCGCTCACGCCGCCACTCCGCTTCGCGTCGTGGTGACGTTCGTGCCGCGCCGCCCCCTGCTTTCGTTCACTGGTTCGACAGCTCCTTCATCTCGGTGATGGCCGGTACGGCCATCGGGTCCAACCCGTGTGCCAGAGCAAGATAGATCGAGGCGAAGTCCGGTACGGCGATCAGCGAAGCCAGCCGCTCCAGAGCCGACCCGCCTTCGGCGGTCACCACGTCGCATCGGACGCCGCGGCGCTCGGCGAGCGTCTGTACCGCGTCCGCACGGCGCTCCTCGACCGCGAGCGGCTCGTCCGTGTCGTCCTCGGCGTTGAGCCCGCCGTCGCGCAGCAGCACCAACCGCAGCCGCGTACCCTCGCCGTCGTCGTCCGACGGGTCGGCGAAGATGTCCCGCTCGCCCTCGGCCAGGCCGCCGAAGACGCCGTCGAGCAGCCCGACCCGTCCCCGCCCGGCCTCGCCCAGCGCACCGCTGACCACCGGATAGCGGGCGTTGGCGGACAGGGTGTCGCCGAACCGGCGGGCCGCCACGGTGGCCAGCGGCGACGAACCCCACACGATCGGGATCGAGCCGGCCAGCCCCAGCGCCAGCGACTTCGCCGGGTTGACGAACGACTCGGCGGTGGACCGGCACCGGTCGGCGTCCGCGTCGAGCCGGGCCGCCGTCTCCGCCAGGTCCGCCTCGTTGACCTTCACCAGGCCGAGCGAACGCGCCGCCAACAGGACCGGCACGGTGAGCGCCCAGAGGCTGGCCCGGGCCGGCGCCCGTCGGGGCACCGGGATGAACGGCGCGCGGGCGCGCTCGGCCACCGACTGCAACTGCGAGTCCGGTGCGCCCACCGCGACCAGCCGAGCGCCGCGCCGGTGCGCGGCCTCGGCGGCGCCGAGCGCCTCCGGGCTGCGACCGGACGCGCTCACCGCGATGACCACGTCGGCGGCGCCCACCCAACCGGGTACGCCCGCGCTGCGGTGCCCGATGATCGGCACCGGGCAGCGCGGTCCGGCGACCGTGGCGAGCACGTCCCCGGTGCGCCCCGCGGTGCCGATACCGGCGATCACCACGGCGCGGGGCCGCCCGTCGTCGGAGAGCACCGCGAGGTTCGCCTCGGCGGCCAGCGCCGCGCTCTCGCGTACCTGGGCGCCGGCCGAGGCGGTGTGCCGCAGCATGTCGCCCGGGTCGTGCTCGGCCAGCGCCGTCGGGTTGTCGAGCAGGGCCTCGTCGGCGTCGCGACGCCCGCTGACCCCGGCCGTACCGTCGATCATGACTGCTGCCCGGGGCCGCCGCGCGCCTCGTCGAGCAGCAGCACCGGCACGTCGTCGCGGACCTCGAAGATCCGGCCGCACTCCGTGCAGGTCAACGTCTGCGCCTCCGCGTCGTACGTGAGCGGGGCGTGGTGCGTGTCCGGGCAGGCGAGGATCTCGAGCAACTGCGGATCCAGGGCCATGGCACGGCTCCTTCCACGAGTGCGGGTCACCGGCGGCGGTGCCGACCGGCGCAGGCGATCTTATCGGCGAACGCGGTCGAGCACCTCGTCCCGGAGCGAGACCATCCGCTCGCGGGTAGGCGCCTCGACGTTGAGCCGCAGCAGCGGCTCGGTGTTGGAGGCACGCAGGTTGAACCAGGCGCCGTCGGCGAAGCGCAGCGTGAGCCCGTCCATCTCGTCGGCCGTCGCGTCCGGGTACGCGGCCCGTACGTCGGCCACCGCCGCGGCCTGGTCGGCGACCGTCGAGTTGATCTCGCCGGAGGCGACGTAGCGCTCGTACTCGCCGGCCAGTACGGACAGCGGCAGCGACTGCTCACCGAGGGCGGCCAGCGTGTGCATCGCGGCGAGCATGCCGGTGTCGGCGAACCAGAAGTCCCGGAAGTAGTAGTGGGCGGAGTGCTCCCCGCCGAAGACCGCGTTGGTCCGGGCCATCTCGGCCTTGATGAAGGAGTGCCCGACCCGGGCCACCACCGGCTCGCCACCGTGCTCACGGATGATCTCCGCGACCGCGCTGGAGGTGATCAGACCGTGGATCACCGTGGAGCCCGGGTGCTTGGCCAGCTCGCGCGCCGCGACCAGCGCGGTGATCGCCGACGGCGAGACCGGCTCGCCGCGCTCGTCGACCACGAAACACCGGTCGGCGTCGCCGTCGAAGGCCAGGCCGATGTCGGCGCCGTGCTCGACCACCGCCCGCTGGAGGTCGACCAGGTTCGCCGGGTCCAGCGGGTTCGCCTCGTGGTTGGGGAAACTGCCGTCCAACTCGAAGTAGAGCGGCACGATCTCCAGCGGCAGGGCCGACAGGGCGGCCTCGCCGAGCACGGTGGGGACGGTGTAACCACCCATCCCGTTGCCGGCGTCGACCACCACCTTCAGCGGCCGGATGCCGGAAAGGTCGACGAGCTTGCGCAGGTACGCGGCGTAGTCGGGGAGCAGATCGCGCCGCTCGGCCGGCCGGCTCGGCTCGCCCGCCGGGCGGGACGCTCCCGAGTCCAGCAACGCCTGCGCCCGATCGCGGATCTCCGCCAGACCGCTGTCCTGCCCGATGGGCCGGGCGCCGGAGCGGCACATCTTGATGCCGTTGTACTGCGCCGGGTTGTGACTGGCCGTGAACATCGCCCCGGGCAGGCCGAGCGAGCCGGAGGCGAAGTAGAGCAGGTCGGTGGAGGCGAGCCCGATCTCGATCACCGAGCGCCCCTCGGCCCGTACGCCGGCGGCGAAGGCGGACGCCAGGCCGGGCGAGCTGGCCCGCATGTCGTACCCGACGACAACGGCGTCACCGGGCTCGTCAGTCGTGTTGAGCAGCTGGGTGAAGGCGGCCCCGAGCGCCTCGGCGACCCGTTCGTCCCACTGGTCCGGCACCGTCCCTCGGACGTCGTACGCCTTCACGATCTGGGACAGATCAGACACTAGTTCCGCTCCTTGGCCGCAGGTTTCCAACGAACCTGAGCGTATCGGAGCGGCCGGGCCGCGCCCCGCTCAGCCGGGGAGCCGGGGCATGAACACGGTGTGGTCGCCGCCGTCCGGGTCGTCGGGCCGGGGCCGAGCGCCCGGATCGCCGGGGGCGCCCGGCATGACCTGAGTCGCGTCCGGCGGCGGCGTGGCAGGTCGTGCCCCGTAGACGTTCCCGGGAGCGGGCCGGGGCACGGGCACGGCCGGCGGCTGCTGGCCGTACACCGGACCGGGGTGACCGGGCGCGGCCGGCGACCCACCGCCGGCGCGGTAGGTGGTCCCACCGGAGTTGCCCGGCAGCGGGCCGGGCTCGTCGGTCGGCGTGCGGTCCTGCCGGGAGCGGCGGAACAGCAGCACGATCAACAGCACGCCCACCGCCACCATCGCGATGCCGAAGAACATGATCAGCGAACCACCACCACCGGACTTGGCGGCCACGGGCGTCGTGGAGGGTGCTGCGGCGGTCGCGCCGAGCGCGGCCGGATCCACCACCTCTCCCGCCGCCGCGACCTCGGTCGGCGTCGGTGTCGGGCTGGGCTTCTTCGACGGCGTCGGGCTGGGCGACGCGGACGTCCGCCCACCCGTCACCCGGGCCGTGTCGGTCCCCCGACCCAGTTCCTGACCGACGGCGCTGACACCGACCCCGGTCACCGCGAGGCGACCGCCCGGCGCACCGGCGGCGAACGCCACCCGGTACCGCACGGTGATGCCCTTGCCCTTGCACAACGTCGGCTTGGCCGGTGAGGTCTGCCCGGTCGCGACGCTTCCGCCACCACCGGAGACGCTCACCGGGAACCAGCGCCCGCCCGCGTTGACCTGCACCGCGACCTGATCCGGCTGAAGACCCTCGAGGCGCAGCGACAGAGCGGTACGCAGCAGGACGCATCCCTCGGTGCGCTTGCGCACCGCGACGTTCACTCCCTGGGGAGAACCCCCGGCGGCGAAGCTGCTGGCCGCACCCACACGGACCGAGTCGTCGTCGGCCAACGCGGGTGACGCGCCGAGCATCACCAGGCCGACCAACAGACCGCAGACCGTCGCGAGCCGTGCGGCACGTCGACGCAGCGTCATGATCACCTCACCGTTCCTCCCCGGGTGGGGTCCGCCGGCCAGGCTACTACCGGGCCACTCCCGCCACCGGTCATAGAGCGGTCGGTATGTGCGCGGCGTTACGGTTTACGACCCGCCCCCGCCGCCGCGTCCGGCCCGGGCTCGCGTCCGGCCCGGGCTCGCGTCCGGCCCGGGCTCGCGTCCGGCCCGGGCTCGCGTCCGGCCCGGGCTCGCGTCCGGCCCGGGCTCGCGTCCGGCCCGGGCTCGCGTCCGGCCCGGGGCTAGAGCGTCGCGGCAGAGCCGGTCGGCGGTACGCGTCGTCTCGGGAAGGCGACAGCGCGGCGTCCGGGCGAACACGCGGGCGGTGGCGTTCTCCAGACTCATCCGGTGGCCGACGCTCACGAAGACCGGCTTGACCCCGTCCCGGGTACGCACCACCCGGCCGACCACCTCACCCCCGTCGCGCAGCGGCGACCAGGCACCCCGCTGGGCGGCCGGAGCATCCCACTCGCCGACCAGCGGCGGCCGCAACTCCTCCTGTACGGCCACCGCCTCCGCGACGGAGCGCGGAGTCCGCGCCAGCGCCGGCCTAGATCCACTCGACTTCGGCGAAGTCGCGGTATCCCGCGCCCTCGGACACCCCGATATCGGCGATGTCGAGTCGATCACACGTCCTGGGCCGGAGTCGACGCCCCGGCCGGCTGCCCATCGGCACTGTCGTCGACCCGCCTCCGGGTAGCACCGAAGGTGAGCCCGACGACGACGGCCGTGGCGACACCGAACGCCACCCCTCCCTTCGGGCCGAAGGAAGGGATACCGATCGCCAGGCCGAACAGGAGGCCAACCGCCCACGCCCAGAAACCGGACCTGCTGCTGCCGGTAGTGGATTCCGCCATGGAGCGATGCTAATAGACACGGCCAAACGCAGGGGGCGCCCGCGGCTGAGCGCTGAGCCGCCGCCGGGGACCTTCGGACCGACTCCGGAACTCGCCGCCCGAGCCATGATCAAGCGAGTTTCAGCTCGTCGCGGGCCTCGGAGATCCAGCGGGCGATGCCGTGCGCGCCGCTGTCGGCAGCAAGGGCGTCAGCCTCGTCGAGCAGTCCACGGGCGCCGTCCCGGTCACCGTCGCTCGCCGCCAGGTCCGCCAGCCCGATCAGGTTCGCCGCGACCCCCGGCGTGAAGGACACCTTCCGGCGCAACCGCGTCGACTCCTCCAGCAACTCCCGCGCCGCGTCAAGGCGACCGGCGGCCTGCTCGCCGAAGCAGAGGTGGCGCAGGACGTACGAAAGGGTCAGCTCATCCCCCGCCTCCGTCGCCAGCTCGCGCGCCCGGGCGAAGGCCGGATCGGCCGTGGCCTGGTCCTGCCGGATCACCTGGTGGACCGTGCCCACCCAGAACAGCGCCTCACCCTCGCCACGGGCGTCACCCACCTCGCGGTAGAGCCGCGCCGCCCGCTCGAAGAGCGACAGTTCGGCCGCATCCTCCACGCCGGTCTCCAGGAAGCGGGCGTGCAACAGCCGTCCACGGGCCAACGCCGTGTCCGCCTCCAACGCGGCGAGATCCCGCTCGGCCTCGTCCAACGACGTCGCGTCACCACCGAAGACCGCCTGCTCGTAGCGCTCCTGCGCCCGCGTCAACCGGACATCGAACCCTTCGGCCATCACTGACCCACCCTTCCGTCGATACGCTCGCGCAGGAGATCGGCGTGGCCATTGTGCCGCGCGTACTCCTCGATCATGTGCACCAGAAGCCGGCGCAGCACGATGACGTTGCCGTCGCGCTGCCGGCCCTGCACGTCGAGGTCCACGGCCTCGCTGATGAACTGTTCGGAGAACGCCACCTCCGCACGCCAGGCCCGATACGCCTCGTCGACCACCGTTGGATCGGCGACCGCGCCGTCGAAGTCGCCGTCCGGATCGTCGTCGGAGCAGTAGATGGGCGGCGCCGCCTGGCCGGCCATCGTCCTGCGGAACCAGCCGCGCTCCACCTCGGCCAGGTGGCGGATCAGCCCGAGCAGCGACATCGGCGACGGTGGCACCGACCGCCGGGCCAACTGCTCGGCGTTCAGGCCGTCGCACTTCAACTCGAAGGTGAGACGCTGGTCGCGCAGGTACTCGACGAGAACGTCCCGCTCGTCGGCGAAGTTGCCGTCCGAGCGTGGGTCGTCGTCAGGATGGACGAACAGGTACGACCAACCGAAGGTCCGGGTGGGTTCGCCTTCGGAGGTCGCCGCCTCGGCGCGTGAATCAGCCATACGGCGACTCTTGTCGATGCCTGCTGAGGTCGGCAACCGGGAGCACGGCAGGCGCCTCAGCCTGAACAGCGCCTTCGACTCGCTCCGTGCGGAGTCATGACCCGGACTGTGGGGCCGCCATGTTCGCGGTGATGGGTGAGGCAAGCGGGCTGAGGGCTCCGTCACGATACGGCCGGACGGTGATCAACGACCGTCAGCGGGAGCTGCGGCTAAGAGGGCGTGGATGCGGTGCTCATCGGGCAGACGCCCGCCGCCAGTGACCACTTCGGCCACCGCTTCTGCCTCCGCTCGCTCAACAGTCTCGTATCGGTCGATGTTCCGGTAATCGTCGACGAAACGTGCCACGAGCCCGGTATCGACGGCCCATTCGCGAGCACGATGATCCCAAAGGATCGCTTTCCCGGCACCCGAATCCATCACGAACAGGCCAGCCGGCCCCCCGGCGCGCTCGTCATTCCGGTAGATTACGTAATAGGTCAACAAAATCTCTCTCCAAGTTAGCGGCAAGGCCATCGTCGACAGGGAAGTCGCCACGCTTCAGGCCCAACTCCTGCACCGCCTGGGCGAAGCTGATGCCCTGACCTTCCAACCACGCTCGATAGTTGAGCCACGCGCCCTGTTACGACTCACCCACTTCGCAAAACTGGTATCTTTGGGCGGGAAATCTTCTTCCAGACCGGGTGGGATGTGCTCGGGCAGCCGCTGCTCACGGTTGAGTGCGAGCATCCGCAGGAACGCTCGAGGATGCGACTCCGGTCGCCTCGGAGGCCGCCGGAGAATTTCGTAGTCGTCATGGGTCCGCAGCCACGCCTCTCGCGAATCGGCGGTGTGAAACTGCAGTTCCATGAGGATCCCGTCGGGCGTTCGGAGGGTGCTGTTGAATCCGTAGAACCTGTTACCTGCTCGCCAAAAGTTCTTCAGGGCAGCGCTGGACACGGAGAAGCCGGCCTCCGCGAGAGCAGAGAGTATCAGCCGGATAGTTCGCCCATAGCCAGAGCCGGATGGTACCTCGAACAAGAACCTCAGAACATCATTGACGGTCCCCGTGAACTCCTCGACCCCGACGGACAATCCTCGGGCCTCGTCCAGATACTTCCGGGCCAGCGATTCCAAACTCTTGACGCGGAACTCGCGGTCACGCAATTGCACCGGCTCACTCAGACGCATGGCCTCGGACACATCTCGCCCGGCCTGATTCAACGCGTGCTCGACTCGGTCGGCTGCGGCGCGTGCACGTTCGCGAAGTTCCGTCAATCCCGTCCACTCCGCCGTCGTGAGCTGTTTCAGATCGGCTGCCAGGGATTCCGGCCCGCCACCGTCCGACCGGGACGGCAGGCCGTCCGGTACCGAGCCGGGGCCGTCCAGCAACAGGTACATGCGGTTGATGTACGGGTCGCCGTGGCCGCCATCGTCGTACCCGGGTGGGTGGGTCGGCAGGTCGGGGCGTTCACTGAACCGGCCCCGGGGTAACCCGCCCAGCGGCATCGGCCGGCCGTCTCCGCCCAGTACGAGCGCGTCGATGCCGACCACGTCGGGGTACAGCGGGTGGTCGCGGACGAGGCCGGTCTGCGGGTCGACGTACAGGACCGTGCCGTTCTGGTTGAGTGCCACCCAGGCGTGTGAGCCGCCACCGGCCCACTCGGTGATCAGGAACGCGTAACTGCCGTGGCCGCCCAGGAGCAGTTGGTCGTGCAGATTGGCGTACCCCTGCCGGGCGTGCGCCGGATCGGGCGACTGGCCGGGCGCGAGTACGCGTTGGAAGCGGCCGCCGGTGACGTCCTCCACCCGGCCCGGACCACCCGCCTCACCACGGATCGGGCGTCGGATGTCGCCGTCCAGGTAACCGTCGAAGGTGCGTGGCGCGGACACCCGTGGTCGCCCGTGCACCCAGGTCTCGAAGAGCGACAGGGTGCAGTCCAGGCAGTTGATGCCACGGGTGGCGTCGGCCTGGGGGCCGCCGTCGTTCAAGAGGCGGAACCAGCCGCCCTGGCGCGGGTCGGCGGTACGTCTGACGGTGCCGTCGCGCTCGCGCGGCATCTGTCGTTCGACGTCGACCTGGTGCAGCGCGAGTGGTGGCCTGAGCCCGCCGGGCTGCCCGTACGGACGGGAGTCGTCGATCGGCGGGGGGACGTCGTCGCCGGTGAGTCGGGACGGGCCGCCGGTCTCCACCGCGCCGAGTGCGAGAGCGCCGACATCGCTGTTGGCGTGCGCGAATGCTCCGTCGGCCAGGTCGATGACGGGCGGCGCCGTGATGCCCGCCAGCACGTCGTTGGCCAGGTCACGCCAGTGGGCGTACGCGCGGGTCTCGTCGTTCGCCGCCCGCTGCCAGCCGTCGGCCCACTGCCGATGACCGCTCTGGTGCAACTGTCGGGCGTAGTTGGCGTACTCGACAGCCCTGCGGTCGTGCTCCGCCGCCCGCGCCCGCAGGCGGGCGGCCTCGGCCTGCCGGCGGTTGTTCTCGAAGCCGACCCGCTGTGCCTCGAAGTGGCCCTGGTAGCGCCGCCGCTCGGCGGCTTCCGCCTCGGCCAGCCACTGGGCCGCGTACCAGTCGTCGACGCCGGTCGTGGACTCCACCGGGTCGCCGAACGCCACCACGTCGACGGGCACCGACGCGTGACTGCGCGTCCGTTGCCGGGGTACGCGGGCCGGAGCGACCGCCTCCCGCGTCGCGGTCCACTCGGGTGCCGAGTGTCGGCCCGTCGGCGCCGGCACCGCGCTGCCGTCCGCCGTGGTCACGGCTGCGCCGTGCCTGCCGACGACGTCGGATCCGCCGGCCGTCGGCCCGGCGGACGGGAGCGGGGACGCCACCGAGGGCGCGATGGTCGGGGCCGGGCCGGCGGACGCGGCCGGCGTCGACAGCCCGCCGGTGCTCGCCGTCGCCCCTCCGACCGGAGGCACCGCCCCCACGGCCGTTGGCAGGGACGCCGACACCGGCCCGGTCGACGAGGTCACGGACGCCGACGAGGATCCGACCGCCGACGGCAGAGCGCCCGACGACGGCCCGAGCGCTGTGGGCGGGGAGGCCGCCGAAACCGACGACGACACGGCCGAGGCGGCCCCGGACAGACCGGTCGACGAGGGTACGGAGCCGGTGGCGCCCGCCGGGTCGATCGCCGCCGTCGCGACCGCCGGAGTGACGCCGACACCCGGCCCGGCGGCCGTATCGACAACACCGGCGATGGGCGCGGCGATCCCGGAGAGCGTGGGCGCCGCCGCGACGGCGGGATGTCCCGGCTCAGCAACGGCCGAGAGCGCGACATCACCACCGACCGCCGACACCACTGGACTCGCGCCGTGCCCGCCCGCTGGCAGCCCGGGGGTGCCGGCTCCTGCCGACAGCGACGCGCCGGCGGCGTCCGCGCCCACCGCTTCGGCACCATTCCCCGTCGGCGTCGACACAGCCGTCACCGGAGCAGGCATCGATGAAGATGCCACCGGCGCAGATGACACCGGCGCGGACGCCGCCGGTCCAGAGGCCGCGAGTTCCGGTGGTGGCGGCGGGATCGGCAGCGACGGGCCGGCGAGGGACGCTCCGGCCAGCGCGTCGGCCTGTGCGCGGAGCCGCGCCTGAAGGGCGTGGTCGGCCTGTGCGGTCGTCGAGCCGGTGACACCGGACGCGGCGGCGCGGACCACGTCGTCGACCGAGGCCATGCCCTGGCCGGTGGCGACGCTGGCGGCGCTCTCGGCCAGCATCTCGCCGGTCATCTCCCGACCCAGGTGCTCGCCGATACGTGCCGCCCGGCCGGTCGCGTGACGGCCCAGGCCGGCCAGCGGCGCGACCGCACCGCCGGCGAGCCCGCCGACGGCCGACGCGCCGAGGTCGGTCAGGTCGACGCCGTGGGCCCGGCCCGTCGAGTTCTGGTACGCCTGGGTGGCGAGGCTGATCCCGGATTCCTCGGCCGCCTCCTCCAACCCTTCCCGGGTGGCCCGCTTCGCGAGCCCACGTACGCCGCCCTTGGCGACCTCCTTGGCCGCGCGCTCGCCGGCCTCCTTCAGCCCGCGCCGCAGGGCCTTGCTGGCCAGCTGCCCCATGAGCCGCCTGAAGATCTGTTGGATGAGCAGCCGGGTCGCGGTGACGGCTGCGCCGGCCGCCGGGGACGCCGCGCCGGCGGTGAGCAGCGCCGCCACGGCCACCGCGAGCAGTTCGACGACCAGGATTCCCAGCTCGATCCAGACTTCGATCTTGGCGCCCTCAATGTCGCAGCCGCACTCCTCGACCAGGCGGCCCAGGTCGGCGGTGACCGCGAGCAGCACCGGCAGGGGCGCGTCGTCGCCCTCGGCGATGGCCCGCCAGGCCGCCTCGAAGGCGGCGTCGACCGCGCCGACACCGCCGTACCCGCTGCGTACCTCGGTGGCGGCCGCGGCGGCGTCGGCGTGCGGGCCGGCGAGGACACCGGCGACCGCGTACCACCGGTCCGCGAGGTCCCAGACGGCCCGTTCGTTGCCCTCGGGCCACTGCACGCCGATGGCCCAGTCGAGGGCCTCGTAGATCCAGCCGGGTACGTCCCAGGGCGCGTAGTCCAGCGGGTGTGGGATCGGGCTGGGCAGCACGCTCATCCGGGTCGCCCTGCCGTCAGCGCTGGTCGGCGGCCCGGTCGAACCGGGCGGCGCTGCTCTGGTCGGTCTGCACGCTCGCGTCGACCGCGCTGACCACGTCGGCGCCCATCTCGGTCAGCCGCTGACCGACGCCCGCCCAGGCACGCAGCACGGTCTGCTCGATGCCGCGGTAGCTCCGCTCGAACGCGGCGCCGATGTCGTCGCGCCCCCACGGGTGAGCGCCGCTGGCGGCCTCGATCCCACCTCCATCCGCCGCGCGACGGGCCGTCACCGCCTCGCCGGACAGGGCCAGGTCCGCGCCGCCGCGCCGCGCACGGGACGCGTCGAGCCAGAGCTGCCCGTCGGTCATGCCGACGCCTCGCGGCGGCCGAGCACGGCGTCGGCACGGCCGAGCAACGCGCCGAAGTCGCCGGTACGCAGGAATTCCGCTGAGCCGACGCCGGCCGGCATGGTCTCGGCGACCAGGTCCTGGGTGGCCTGGGTGGCGGCCGTCACGGCAGCCCGGATCGTTTCGGTGATCTTCCGGCCCAGAGCCTCGGCGTCGCGGACCCGGTAGACGGCCGGAGCCAGGACGACCTCGATGACCTGGCCCTGCGCGCCGACGGTGGCCGTGACGTGACCATCCGGTGAGCTGCGGGTCACCCGTAGCTCGGCGAGCCGCGCCGTAAGAGTGTCCAAACCAGACCTGAGCTGCTGGTACTGGCCGTACACGTCGTCGAATCGGGCTCGTAGCTCGCGATTGACGTCCCGATCCACCCGTTCGCTCACCGCCGCTCCTCCCGTCACCGTCGGTATCCAAGACCATACCGGCCGCCATCGATCCGTGTAGTCCGGTAGTTTCGATGTGTGATCGACCGTCAGCAGGCCGAGCAGCTCGCGTCCGCCTGGGCTCGGCGCGACTCACAGCGCCTCGGCCACGAGTGCATCCCGGTCGTCGACGAGTTCGACCTCGGCTTCGTCGTCACCTCGATGGTGTCGAGCGGGGCGCGGGCGATCCCCGGCGACCTGCCGACGACCGTCATCGACAAGCGCACCGGAAAGGTCACCACCTGGCCCCGCGTACCGGCCACGGTGGTGGCGGACCTCTACCGGCGCAGTCAGCCCAGTGGGCCGACCGCGCCGCGCACGGTCGACGCGTCGAGCCTGCTGATCCGGGAGATCCACCGGGGTCCGACGCCGAACACCGTGGCGCATCTGACCCTCGACGGTCGCATCTGGACGGCCCAGGGCACGAGAGGCCCCGCCAACCTGAACCACCACCCGCTCGTGCGCGCCTACCTGGACGAGAGGCCTCCGGGCGAGCTGGTACGCGGCGTCGAGTGTCACGCCGAGCTGATGGTGATCTCCGACGTGCTGCACGAGTACGACCACCGTCGGGCCGCCGAGGGCATCGAGCCGATGGGACGGGCCGAGGCCGCCGCACTGCTGGACGCCGCCCGCTTCGAGATCTTCCGGATCCGTGAGCCGGGCGATCCGGCCGGCGGCGCCGCGGAGCTGCCCTGCGACTCGTGCATCGCGTTCCTGGTACGCGCCAACGTCCTACCGGAGGCGGCACGCGCCTATACCGAGACGTGGCGCGCACCGGCCGCGACCGACCCCGACCCGGGGCGCTTCCCGCCCGAGGTGGCGAACGCGCTGGTGGCGGCGGGATGGCGACCGCACATCGGCGACCAGATCATGGCGGCGGCCGGGGTACGGGACGTCACCGCCGTACCCGGGAGGACCCACCGACACGAGGTCTTCCCCGCCGCCGTGGAGGCGTTGACCGCGTTCCCCAGCCTGGTGGGCGCCCGACGCGGCCCGGGCGAGCAGGTGTGGATCTCCCGTTTCGACATCCGTCCGCACATGATCGCGCACACCGCCGACACGCTCGCCGACTTCGGCGCGGTGCTCGGCGTACGGCTCTTTCCGATCGGCACCGAGCAGCAGGACAGCATCCTCGCCGTCGACGAGCGGGGCCGGATCTTCGCCCTCGACCAGGCCGGCGACTGGTTCCTCGGCGAGAGCATCGACGCCGCGCTCACCACGTTGCTGCTCGGCCGCGCCCCCGCCCGGGTGCGCGACGACGGCACCTGGGCCTAGAGCGGAATCCCGGTCAGCACCATGACGCGTGGTTCGGTGTAGTCGTCCATCGCGCTGCGCAGCCCTTCCCGGCCGACGCCGCTGCCCTTCACCCCGCCGTACGGCATCTGGTCCGCCCGGTACGACGGCACGTCGCCGACGATCACGCCGCCCACCTCGAGGACTCGCGCGGCGGCGAAGGCCACGTCCAGCCGCCGGGTGAACACGCCGGCCTGCAACCCGTACGCCGAATCGTTGACCGCGGCGAACGCGGCCTGGTCGTCGGCGACCGGGGTGACCACCAGCACGGGCCCGAACACCTCCTCGGCGACGACCTTGGCGTCCGCCGGCACGCCGGTGAGGACGGTCGGGGGGTACGACGCGCCGTCGCGCACGCCGCCCACCTCGACCGTCGCGCCGGCCACCACCGCCTCGGACACCCACTCCTCGACCCGGCGGGCCGCGTCCTCGGAGACCATCGGGCCGACGTCGGTCGACTCCGAGGCGGGGTCGCCGGTGCGTAGCGCGCGCACCGCCGCCACCAGCCGGGGCAGGAAGTCGGCGTACCGCGCGTGGTGCACGTACACCCGCTGCACGGCGATGCACGACTGGCCGGCCTGGTAGTTGGCGAAGGTGGCGATGCGCTGCGCCGCGAAGTCCAGGTCGTCGGCGGACGTCCAGTCCGCGCAGAGCACCGCCGCCGCGTTGCCGCCCAGTTCCAGCGTCACGTGCTTGTCCGGTACCTGCCGCCGGATCGCGGCCCCGACGGGCCCGGACCCGGTGAACGACACGACCGGCAGTCGCGGGTCGGCGACCAGTTCGGCGGCGCGGTCGTTGGGCAGCGGCAGCACCGAGAACATGCCGGTCGGGAGGTCCGTCTCGGCCAGCAGTTCGCCGAGCAGCAGCGCGGACAGCGGTGTCGCCGGGGCCGGCTTGACGATGATCGGCGCGCCGACCGCGATGGCCGGGGCGACCTTGTGCGCGACCAGGTTGAGCGGGAAGTTGAACGGCGCGATGCCGAGCACGGGCCCCTTCGGTACCCGTCGGACCAGGGCGATCCGACCGGTGGCGGCCGGGTCGGTGTCGAGCCGTTGCAGCTCCCCCGAGAAGCGTCGGGCCTCCTCGGCTGCCCACCGGAAGGTGGACACCGCCCGCCCGACCTCGGCGCGCGCCCACTTCACGGGCTTGCCGTTCTCGGCGGTGATCAGCGCCGCGACCTCGTCGGCTCGCTCGGCGAGCCGCCGGGAGACGTGGTCCAGGGCCGCCGCACGGACGTGCGCGGGCAGGGCCGCGGCCTGCGCGGCCACCCCGGCCGCTGCCGCGACAGCGGCCTCGACCTGGTCGCTGGTGGCAAAGGTGGTACGCCCCACCGCGCGACCGTCGTACGGGTGGTGCACGGTCAGCTCGCCCGTGCCGGAGACGGGACGGGAGGCGACGAAGAAGGGTGCGGGCTCCACGCCGTGCAGCGTAGACGAGACCGCAGCCGACGGAAACAGTCGCCGCATCCCTTGTCTGCTGCGGATTCAGTAGCGAAGATGGCAGGCAGATTGCGATAACCGCCGCAGACCGCATCCCCGGCCCCCCTCGGAGTGATCCCGTCATGAGTGACCAGCAGCAGCTGCGCAACTTCGTCAACGGCTCCTACGTCGACCCGGCCGACGGCGGCTACGCCGATCTGGTCGACCCCTGCACCGGGGAGGTGTTCGCGCAGGCGCCGATCTCCGGCCCCGCCGACGTCGACGCGGCGATGAGCGCCGCCGCCACCGCCTTCGAGAGTTGGCGGGAGGTCACCCCCGCCGAGCGGCAGAGGGCGCTGCTCAAGCTCGCCGACGCCGTGGAGGCACGGGCCGCCGAGCTGGTCGACGCCGAGGTACGCAACACCGGTAAGCCCCGCCAGCTCACCGCCGAGGAGGAGCTGCCGCCGGCGGTGGACGAGTTCCGGTTCTTCGCCGGGGCCGCCCGCCTGCTGGAGGGGCGCTCGGCCGGGGAGTACCTGGCCGGGCACACCTCGTACGTGCGGCGCGAGCCGATCGGGGTCTGCGCCCAGGTGACCCCGTGGAACTACCCGCTGATGATGGCGATCTGGAAGATCGCCCCCGCGCTCGCCGCCGGCAACACGGTCGTCCTGAAGCCGTCGGACACCACGCCGGTGTCGACGCTGCTGCTCGCCGAGATCGCCGCCGAGTTCTTCCCGCCGGGGGTGTTCAACGTGGTCTGCGGCGACCGCGACACCGGTCGTACCCTCGTGTCACACCCGACCCCACAGCTCGTGTCGATCACCGGCTCGACCCGCGCGGGCATGGAGGTGGCCGCCGCGGCGGCCCCGGACCTGAAGCGCACCCACCTGGAGCTGGGTGGCAAGGCCCCGGTGGTGGTCTTCGACGACGCGGACGTGGCCGCGGCGGCCGAGGCCATCGCGGTCGGCGGCTACTTCAACGCGGGGCAGGACTGCACGGCGGCGACCCGGGTGCTGGCCGGACCCGGCGTCCACGACGACTTCGTGGCGGCGCTCACCGAGCAGGCCCGCGCCACGAAGACCGGCGCGCCGGACGACGCCGACGTGCTCTACGGTCCGCTGAACAACGCCAACCAGCTCGCCCGGGTCAGCGGCTTCGTCGACCGGTTGCCCGACCACGCGGCGCTCCAGACCGGCGGCGCCCGGCAGGGCGAGCGCGGCTACTTCTACACGCCGACCGTCGTGTCGGGGCTGCGGCAGGCCGACGAGATCATCCAGGACGAGGTGTTCGGTCCGGTCATCACCGTGCAGCGCTTCTCCGACGAGGACGAGGCGGTGCGCTGGGCCAACGGCGTCGACTACGGCCTGTCGGCGTCGGTCTGGACCCGCGACCACGGCCGGGCCATGCGGATGACGCGACGGCTCGACTTCGGCTGCGTCTGGGTCAACACGCACATCCCGTTCGTCTCCGAGATGCCGCACGGCGGCTTCAAGCACTCCGGGCACGGCAAGGACCTGTCGGTCTACAGCCTGGAGGACTACACCCGGATCAAGCACGTCATGCACAACATCGAGGGCTGACCGGTGAGCGCGAGGAGTGAGCCGGATTTGCGAGCCCCGCAGTCGCGAACGAAGAGCGGCGCGGTGGCGACGTCCGAGGAGTTGCACAAGCGGCGTGCCGGTGCCGTGGCCCGCGGCGTTGGCAGCGTCGTCACGTCCTACGTGGACTCCGCCGCGGGCGGGACGATCACCGACGTCGACGGGCGGGAGTGGATCGACTTCGCCGCCGGCATCGCGGTGACAAGTGTCGGTAACTCCGCGCCGAAGGTGGTCGAGGCCGTCCGCGCGCAGGTCGAGCGGTTCACGCACACCTGTTTCATGGTCGCGCCGTACCAGTCGTACGTGGCGGTGTGCGAGCAGCTCAACGAGTTGACGCCGGGCGGGTTCGAGAAGCGGTCGGCGCTGTTCAACTCCGGCGCCGAGGCGGTGGAGAACGCCGTCAAGATCGCCCGGCACGCCACCGGACGACCGGCGGTGGTGGTCTTCGACCACGCGTACCACGGCCGCACCAACCTGACCATGGCGTTGACCGCGAAGAACATGCCGTACAAGCACCGGTTCGGGCCGTTCGCCGGCGAGATCTACCGGGTGCCGATGTCGTACCCGCTGCGCGACGGCGGGCTCTCCGGGGCGGAGGCGGCGGCACGGGCCATCGAGATGGTCGAGAAGCAGGTCGGCGCGGAGAACGTCGCCGCGCTGCTCATCGAGCCGATCCAGGGTGAGGGCGGTTTCGTCGTACCCGCGGCGGGCTTCCTGCCCGCGCTGCGCGCGTGGGCGACGGCGGCCGGAGTGGTCTTCGTCGCCGACGAGATCCAGACCGGCTTCTGCCGGACCGGCGACTGGTTCGCCTGCCAGCACGAGGACGTCGAACCCGACCTGATCACCCTCGCCAAGGGCATCGCCGGTGGCCTGCCCCTCGCGGCGGTCACCGGTCGGGCGGAGCTGATGGACGCGGTGCACGTCGGCGGACTCGGCGGCACGTACGGCGGCAACCCGATCGCCTGCGCCGCCGCGCTGGCCACCATCGAGACCATGCACGAACTGGACCTGACCGGCGCGGCCCGCCGGATCGAGTCGGTGCTCGCACCCCGCCTCCGGGCCATCACCGAGCGAGACCCCCGGATCGCCGAGGTACGCGGCCGGGGCGCGATGCTCGCCGTCGAACTGGTCCAGCCCGGCACCCTCGTCCCCGACCCGACCGCCACGGCGGCCATCTCGGCGGCCTGCCACGCCGCCGGCCTGCTCACCCTGACCTGCGGCACGTACGGCAACGTGCTGCGCTTCCTACCGCCGCTGGTCATCTCCGACGCGCACCTCACCCGGGGCGCCGACATCCTCGACGCGGCGTTCGACTGACCGCCGGTGGAGGGGCCCCGTGTTGTGGGGCCCCTCCACAGCAACGTCAGGCGGCGCTGACGCGGGCCGAGGGACCCGCGTCGGACCCCTCGGCCCGCGTCAGCGCAGCACCTCGACCGTGTTGTTGCGGACGAGGTTCTTGCCCGGCTCGCGGATCTGGTCCATCGCCGCGGTGTTGAGCAGCACACAACTCCCCGACGGGCCGGTCACCGTCACCGTGGTCGCCCGGTTGTTGTCCAGATTCGTCACCCGCAGCCGCGTGCCGACGGGGAACTGCCCGCTGGTCGCCGCCGGGGCGGCGTTCTCGGCGAAGAAGGTGATCGCACCCGAGCAGGCCGAGCCGGGCACCGGACGCGGCGCGGCGGGCGAGGCGGCACCGGGGCGTACCCCACCGGGGGCGGGCTGGGCGACCGCGCCGTCCAGCTTCTCCACCACGTTGCGGCGGATGACATTCTTGCCCGGCTCCCGCACCAGCTCCATGGCGGCGGCGTTGAGCAGCACACAACTCCCCGACGGTCCGGTCACCGTCACCGTGGCCGCGCGGTTGTTGTCCAGATTCGTCACCCGCAGCCGCGTACCCACCGGAAACCGGTCGCTGGTCGCCGCGGGCGTCCCGGCTTCCGCGGAGAACGTCACCGAGCCGGAGCAGACGGACGACCGTGCCGGAGCGGTGTCGGCGAACCCGAACCCGGTCCCCACCGCCACCCCCGTGGCGGCAACCACCGCCACGGTAGCCGCCAGCACATGCTTCCGCTGCACCCTCATCGCCGTCACTCCCGCCCTAGCCGATATCCGTCAGCCCTTGATACGGAAACCACCCCCCAACCGTTCAGTCCCACCCTCGCCCCTGGCCCCGGCCCCGGCCCCGGCCCCGGCCCCGGCCCCGGCCCCGGCCCCGGCCCCGGCGATCTTGCACTTTGTGTTGTCCAAATGTCACTGTTGTGGGCTTTAGTCGCCACAGGAAGTGCAAGATCGGCGAACTGGAGCCGCGCTGAGGGCTACGAGAGGGCTCGACGGACTGTGGCTTTGATGTAGTCGGGGCGGCGGTAGAGGTCACGGTCGGTGAAGTAGCGCATCCGCCAGCCGGTCGCATCCAGCCAGTTGACTCGCTCCCGGTCGTGGCGAAGGCGATCGCGGTCCAGGTGCGACAGGCCGTCGTACTCGACACCAACTCGTCGCTCCCGATATCCGAGGTCGAGCCGATAGAGCGGAATGCCGAATCCGTCGGTGACCCACAGCTGCGGCTCGGGCGCGGGCAGCCCTCCGTCAACCAGGATCAGCCGCAATTGACTCTCCTGCCGACATTCCGCCCGGCCATCTGCCAGCGGTATGAGCTGGCGGGCCTGCCGTACCCCGCGCAACGCGTCGTGAGCAGACACCTCGGCCAGCAGGTCATCCTGGCTCACCGCGCCTGACCGGAGCGCCGCGTCGAGCACCGGCAGCGCGTCGAGCCGACGAACGGCACGTGCCAGGTCCACCGCACACCGGGCCGCCGGCACGCAGGGCAGACCTCCTACCAGGACCGGTTCGACAGGTAGAACCGTCCGGTGGACGACGACCCCGGGCAGGCGCGGCTTCGGCACCTTGGCAGGCAACTGGACGTGCACCAGATCCTCCCGCAGGACGCCGAAACCGTGGCGGCGGGCGGCGCTCTGCCGGGCCAACATCGCCCCGTCGGGCAGGCGGAGTAGCAGCGCCCGCAGCAGGTCTTCGTCATCGCAGGACTCAGCGGCGTACACGCCCCTGCGGACCCGCCGAAGTTCCTCGCGGTCGAGCCGGGTCCGAATTCGCGCCACGGTGAGCTCCCGCATCAGAGCATCCGTCCGCCACAACTGAGTAGCCATGCCGGAAGGCTGACCGCCCAGCCACCACAAATGCTGCCCCGCCCCCACACCCTGTGGACAACGAAGCCCTCTGTGGAAAACCCCCACCCCAGACCCACACGTGCTAAGGCCCTCCCCCCGCGCCCTAATCCCGCGCCCCACCCCCGCGCCCCACCCCGCGCGCCGATCTTGCAGTTTCTGTTGTCGATACGCCCTCTTCGAACGGGAATGTGACCGCAGAAAGTGCAAGATCGACGGGGCGGGGCAGGGCGGGGCCCGCGGGCGCGCCGGGGGGGGGGTGGGTTAGTCGCAGCCGTAGCCGTCGTTGTCGCGGTCCAGGTCGTAGATGTCTTCGCCGATGACTTTGACTACTCCGTTGACGTAGGCGGGGCCGTTGCCGCTGCCGCCGGCGCAGTCGACGTCGCTCGCTATCGGGACGCAGGGGCTGTAGTTCGGGTCGCAGTTGGACTTCTTCTTCGTGCCGATGGCGACGACCTCGGTGACGGGCTGCTTCGTCACGGTGGACTTGACCAGCTTCTTGCCGGTCTGCACGCCATCGGTGGTGGTCACCTCGTAAGTCAGTGTCCGCACGCCGTCCACGCCCTTGGTGCGGACCACCCGCTTGCCCTCGGCCAGCGACGCGTCCTTGACGGTGCGCTCACTGTGCCTGATCGCGGTTCGCTCGGTCACGGTCGTCACCCGCACCACCGGCGAGGGCGCGGCACTGGGGGGTGCGGCACTGGAGGGCGCGGCGCTGCTGGGCGCCACCTCCGGGGACTGGGCTTGGGCCAGCGCGTCCTGTGTCGGTTCGGCGGGTGCCGCGGCGACGGGTCGTGGCGGCTCGTCGGCGGCGGTGCCCGTGCTCTTCGGCTCCGGCTCGCCGACCAGCGCGCCGACGATGGCGGTGCCGGCACAGCAGAGCAGCAGGACGGAGAGCAGCACCGAACCGAGGATCACTGCAGCGCGCTGGCCTGGGCTGGCGCGGCGGAACCAGTTTCGGACGGCGGATGACTGTGGTCCGGGGCCGTACGGCGGTGGATGCCCAGGCCCGGGTGGTGGTTGCATCGTCACGCGGAGAAGTGTCGTCGCAATCACTGTCCGCAATATCCACCGTCGCGCTGATTGCCTGCGCCGTTTGCCTGGCGTCGATCAATCGGTGGGCGCGATCTCCATCGCCGACCGAGCCGGCCGGGTGACAAGTCGACAGGTCGACTGGCCGTTGAGCCCGTCAAGCCGTGACCAATAGTGCGACCAGCCCCGCTACCAAATACCCGCCAACCGCCCAAATCCCGCAAACTCCAATCCGCCCCCCAACAACCCAACCCACCCCCCAAGAACCCCTGTCAGCAAACCGTCACCACCCCACCCCACCCCGTCGATCTTGCACTTTCTGTCGAAGTTATGCCCGATAGGCGAATAATGCCGCCACAGAAAGTGCAAGATCGACGCGAGCGGGGGCGGGGCGCAAACGGGGACGGGGGGCGCGGGGCGGTTAGGGGGTGGGGGTTTCGCGTAGACGCCAGGGGGAGCCGTAGTTTGTCAGCAGGTCCAGGAAGGGTTTTGGCGGTAGGGCTTCCGGGCCGAGGACGCCGACGCCGGTCCACGCGCCGGTGGCCAGCAGTTCGAGCGCCACCACCGGGTTGACGGCGGTCTGCCAGACGACCGCCTGGTGGCCGTACTCGCTCATCGACCACTCGTTGTCGACCACGTGGTAGAGGTAGACCTCCCGGGGCTGCCCGTCCGGGCCCAGCCCGCGTACCCAGGTGCCGGCGCAGGTCTTGCCGCGCATCCGCTCGCCGAGGGTGGCCGGGTCGGGCAGGCAGGCCGCCACCACGTCGCGCGGGGACACGTCGACGCCGCGTATCCGTACCGGGGAGACGCCGTCCAGGCCGAGCTTGTGCAGCGTCTTCAGGACGTCGATGAACTCCTCCCCGAGCCCGTACTTGAAGGTGACCCGGCGGGCCTTGACCCAGCGCGGGATGAGCAGCACCTCCTCATGCTCCACGTTGACGCACTCGACCGGCCCGATGCCCTCCGGGAAGTCGAAGACCTCCGGCTCGCTGAACGGCTCGGTGGTGTACCAGCCACGGTCGGCCTCCCAGATCACCGGCGGGTTGAGGCACTCCTCGATCGTGGTCCAGATGGAGAACGAGGGCGCGAAGTCGTACCCGTCGACGGTCAGGTTCGCCCCGTCCCGCACGCCGACTTCGTCGATCTCGCTGAACAGCTCGTCGGCGGCGTACCGGGCGAACACATCGGACAGTCCCGGTTCCACCCCGATGCCGCCGAGCGCCAGCCGCCCGGCCGCGGACCAGGCGTCGGCGCGGGCGAACTGTTCGTCGCCGAGTTTCACGCCGGTCTCGGCGTGCGGCTGCGACGGGTGTGGGCGGGACAGCGACATCGCCATGTCCAGGTAGTCCGCGCCGGCCGCGAACGCGCCGTCGAAGATGGGCATGACGAAGCGCGGGTCGACGGCGTTGAGGACGTGGGTTATCCGGTGTTCGCGGCAGAGCGCGGTGATCGCGTCGGCCGAGGAGGCGTCGACCTGGGCGGCGACGAAGCGGTCGCCGTGCCCGGCCACCGCGCGGGCCGCGCGCTGCGGGTCGTGGTCGGCCACGACCATCGTCTCGAAGAAGGACCGTCGGGCGGCGATGGCTACGGCGGCGGAGCCGACGCCACCGGCGCCGACGAGCAGGACACGCATCAGGAATCAAACCCCAAACCAAGACGATCGAGAGTACGGAGCCACAGGTCCCGCCGGCCCCCACGCGCATCGGCACGGGCCATCGACCGGCGGGTTAGATTGATGCCTACCGCTCGGACGGGTTCCGGCGGAAACGGCAGGGGCTTGCGACGGACGAGGTCGAGCCGGGTCAGCGGGGTGTCCTCGCCGGCCAGCAGGTCGAGGAGCACCCGCGCGGAGAAGCGGGTCGCGCCGACGCCGAGGCCGGTGTACCCGGCCGCGTACGCCAGTCGGCCGCCGAAGGCGGTGCCGTAGAACGGGCAGAACCGGGTGCAGGTGTCGATGACACCGCCCCAGCGGTGAGTGAAGCGCACGTCCGCGAGCTGCGGGAACGTGGTGAAGAAGTGCTGCGCGAGGGTGGTGAAGGTGGCCGGACGCTGCTCCAGCTCCGGGGCGACCCGGTTGCCGTAGTGGTAGACGGCGTCGTAGCCGCCGAAGAGGATCCGCCCGTCGCCGGTGATCCGGTAGTAGTGGAACTGGTTGCCGGTGTCGGCGAGCCCCTGCCGGTTGTGCCAGCCGATCGCGTCGCGCTGCGCCGGGCTGAGCGGCTCGGTCATCAGGACGTGGTCGTAGACGGGCACCACGTACGCGCGCAGCCGCCGCAGCAGCGGCGGAAACGCGTTGGTGGCCAGCACGATCCGGCGGGCGCGGACGACGCCGGGGCGGCCCGGCGCGTGGCCGACGGGGTAGCGCGCGCCGGCCGGGTGGCGTGCATCGGCCGGGTGGCGCGCGCCGGCCGGGTCGGTGCCGAGGGTGTCCGCCCGGAGCGCGACTCCGTCGGCGCGCAGGCCGGTGACCCGGGTGTGCTCGTGCACGCGTACGCCCGCGTCGAGGCAGGCGCGGCGCAGCCCCCAGGCCAGTTTCGCCGGGTCCACCATGGCGACCCGGTCGGCGTCGACCATCCCGCCCAGGTAGGTGGGTGAGTTGACCTCGGCGCGTACCTCGTCGGCATCGAGCAGCCGCACCCGGTGGCCGTACCGGCGGGCCAGCTCCGCGTCGGCGACCAGCCCGTCGAGCTGGTACGGCTCGACGGCGACGGCCAACTCGCCGGTGCGCTCGAAGTCGCAGTCGATGCCGTACTCGGCGACGGTGTCGGCGATGGCGTCCAGGTTCTCCCGGCCCAGGCGTTCCAGCTCGCCGATCTCGTCCGGGAACCGGTCGACGCCGTTGGCGAGGCCGTGGGTGAGCGAGGCGGCGCAGAACCCGCCGTTGCGCCCGGAAGCGGCCCACCCGCAGGTGCCCGCGTCGACGAGGAGCACGTCCCGGTCCGGGTCGGCACGCTTGGCCTCCAGCGCGGCCCAGAGCCCGCCGTACCCGCCGCCGATCACCAGCAGGTCGGCGGTCTGCACGCCGGCGAGCGGCGGCAACGGGTCGGGCCGCTCCTTGCGGTCGAGCCAGTACGGCACGGGCGCCGCGTCGGCCAGCGCCCGGCCGATATGCGCGGACGTCATGACGGCCGTCCCCGCGCCCAGGACGAGCGACTGCCGGCGGGACAGCCACCCCGACTGGCGCGCCGGCCTGCGGCGGGACAGCCACCCCGGCCAGCGCGCCGGCTCGCCGCGAAACCGCCACGCCGATCCGCGCGCCGGCCCACGGCGGAACAGACGCACCGATCAGCGCGCCGGACCCCGGCGGGACAGACGCCCCGAGCAGCACGCCGGCCCGGGGTCACGACGGCCGCCGCGCCTGCGGTGTCGTCCCGGCCAGCAGGTTGGCGCGGCGTTCCCGCCGCCAGCGCAGCGAGCTGAGCCCGACCAGCAGCAGCGCGATCGCGAACATCGCGGTGCCGATGACGTTGACCTGCGGCGGGATGCCCCGCTGGGCGGCGCCCCACACGTACATGGGGAACGTGACCGTCGTACCGGCGTTGAAGTTCGTGATGATGAAGTCGTCGAAGCTCAACGAGAAGGCCAACAGGGCGGCGGCCACGATGCCGGGCAGCACCAGCGGCAGGGTGATCCGCCGGAACGTCTGCCACTCGCTGGCGTACAGGTCCATGGCGGCCTCCTCCAGCCGCCGGTCCATCCCGGCGAGGCGTGCCTTCACGGTGACCACCACGAACGACACGCAGAACATGACGTGCGCGATCACGATGGTCCAGAAGCCCTGCGGCACCCCGGCCGACACGAACAGGGCCAGCAGTGACGTGCCCATCACCAGCTCCGGTGTCGCCATCGGCAGGAAGATCAGCACGTTGATCCCGGCTCGGCCCCGGAAGCGGTGTCGGACCAGCGCGAACGCCATCAGCGTGCCGAGCACGGTGGCGACGACCGTGGCGAGAAAGCCGATCTGCACGCTGCGGACGACCGCTTCGCACATGTCCGAGGTGGCGCAGGGCTGCCGCCAGTTGTCGAGGGTGAACTCGTTGAAGTCGTACGACAGTCGGCTCGACGGGCGGTTGAACGACAGCCCGGCCACCACCAGGATCGGCAGCGACAGGTAGCCGAGGACCAGCAGCGCCACGATCATCACCCAGCGGTCGGCCAGCCAGCGGGAAACCCTCACAGGACCTCCTCGGTTCCAGCCCTGCGCAGGTAGCCGAAGACCACCGCGAGGATCGCCGCCATCAGCAGGAACGACAGCGCCGCTCCCTGCGGGTAGTCCAGCCGGACCAGGAACGCCGAGTCGATGACGTTGCCGACCATGTACTCGTTGGGGGTGCCGAGCAGTTCGGCGTTGATGTAGTCGCCGCTGGCCGGGATGAAGAACAGCAGCGTGCCGGCGACCAGGCCGGGCATCGACAGCGGCAGGGTCACCCGCCGGAACGCCTGGACCGGGCTCGCGTACAGGTCGGTGGCCGCCTCCAGCAGCCGGCCGTCGAGCCGCTCCAGGCTCGCGTACAGCGGCAGCACGAGGAACGGCAGGAAGTTGTACGTGAGGCCGAGCACCACCGCGAACGGTGTCGCCAACAGCCGACCGTCGGGCGCGAGCAGGTGCACGTCGCGCAGCAGGCCGACGAGCGCGCCGTTGTCCGACAGGATCGTCTTCCAGGCCAGCGTACGGACGAGGAAGCTGGTGAACATCGGCGCGACCACGCACACCAGCAGCAGGTTCTTCCACCGGCCGGCCTTCTGCGCGATGGCGTACGCCAACGGGTAGCCCAGCAGCAGCGCCACCACCAGGGCCAGCCCGGCGTAGCCGAACGAGCGCAGAAGCTGCGGCCAGTACGCCTGCACCACGTCCGGGTAGTTGCCGAACGCCCAGGTCATCGCGTACCCGGTGGAGAGCGAGCCGCTGGGGTCGTACAGGCTCGCGGCGGCGAGCTGCAGCAGCGGCACACCGAAGAAGACGAGCAGCCAGGCCGCGCCGGGCAACAGCAGCAGGTACGGCAGGAGGCGGTACCGCCCGGACCGGTCCGCCGGTGCCGCGGGCGGCGGCTCGCCCGTCTTGGTGGGCGTCAGGAGGGTCACGACGACGCACCCACCGGCTCGTCGAGCACCGGGGACGTCCGGTCGACGTCGGCGGCGTCACGGGGCAGCAGGAACGCGTGCCGTGGATCCCAGTGCGCCACGGCCTCGCCGCCGACCGGCACCGGCGTCGCGGTACCGCTGTTGGCGGCGAAGACGGACAGTTCGGTGCCCCAGGCGGTGCGCAGCAGGTACTGGGTGCTGACGCCCACGTAGGAGGCGTCGGTGACCACACCGGTGACGTGTTGGTGTCCTTGGGGGACCTGGTCGGCGGAGCCGACCAGTTGCAGCTTCTCCGGGCGTACCCCCAGGTGAACCGGACCCCGGTCGGCGCGCGAGCGGCCGGCGGGCACCGAGAAGCGCGAACCGTGCGCCGTCACCGCGACCTCGCCGCCGCTCGTGCCGGCGGCCTCGCCGGCGAGGAGGTTGGACTGGCCGAGGAAGTTCGCCACGAACGCGGTGGCCGGGAACTCGTAGAGGTCGACCGGAGCACCCTGCTGCTCGATGCGGCCGGCGTTCATCACCGCGACGGTGTCGGCCATGGTCATGGCCTCCTCCTGGTCGTGGGTGACGTGCACGAAGGTGATGCCGACCTCGGTCTGGATGCGCTTCAGCTCGATCTGCATCTGCCGGCGCAACTTCAGGTCGAGCGCGCCCAGCGGCTCGTCGAGCAGCAGCACCTGCGGCTTGTTGATCAGCGCGCGGGCCAGCGCGACCCGCTGCTGCTGGCCGCCGGAGAGCTGAGCCGGGCGGCGCGGGCCGAAGCCGTCGAGCTGCACCAGCGACAGCATCCGCCGGACCTCGTCGTCGACCGAGCGGATGCCGCGTCGACGCAGCCCGAAGGCCACGTTCTCGAAGATGGTGAGGTGCGGAAAGAGGGCGTAGCTCTGGAAGACCGTGTTCACCGGCCGCTTGTACGGCCGCAGCCGGGCGATGTCGGTGTCGCCGAGCAGCACCTGACCGCTCGTCGGCTCCTCCAGCCCGGCGATCATCCGCAGGGTGGTGGTCTTGCCGCAGCCGGACGCGCCGAGCAGCGCGAAGAACGAGCCCTGCGGGATCGTCAGACCGAGGTCGTCGACGGCGGTGAAGATGCCGAACCGCTTGGTGAGGTTGGCCAGGCGCAGGTCGCCGGCGGGTGTCTCGCGCGCCATCCTCGTCACGCCCCGATGACCTGCTGGAACTTGCCCTCGTACTCCTTCTCCTGCTTCTCGTCCAGGGCCATGAAGACCTTGGACTTCGCCAGCAGCGCGTCGTCGGGGAAGATCAGCGGGTTGGCGGCCAGATCCGGGTCGATCTTCTCCATCTCGGCCTGGGCGCCCTTGACCGGGCAGATGTAGTTGACGTACGCGGCGAGCTTCGCGGCGACGGCCGGCTCGTAGTAGTAGTTGATCAGCGCCTCGGCGTTGCCCTTGTGGGCGGCCTTGTTCGGGACCAACATGTTGTCGCTGTAGAGCATCACGCCGGAGTCGGGCGCGACGAACTGCACCTTCTCGTTCTCACCGGAGAGCTGGATGACGTCCCCGGACCAGCCGATGCACGCGGCGATGTCGCCCTTGGCCAGGTCGGGTGCGTAGTCGTTGCCGGTGAACTTGCGGATCTGTCCGGAGTCGACGGCCTTCTTGAGCTTGTTGAGCGCGTCGTCGAACTGGGCCGCCGTGAAGTTGGACGGGTCGTGCCCGTTGGAGCCGAGCAGCAGACCCATGGTGTCGCGCATCTCGCTCAGCGCCGTCACCTTGCCCTTGAGGTCGGGGCGGGTCAGCAGCTCGTCGACGGTCCGCAGCTCCTTGGTGACGCTGCCGTTGTACGCCAACCCGGCCAGGCCGGACTGCCACGGGATCGAGATCCGGTTCTCCGTGTCGAAGGGGCGCTTGAGCAGCGACGGCAGCAGGTTCGCCTGCACGTTCGGGATCTTCGCCGGGTCGAGCTTCTGGATCCAGCCGAGCCGGATCATCCGCGCCGCCATCCAGTCGGTCAGCACGATGATGTCCCGGTCGGTGCTCTGGCAGGCGGCCAGTTGGTTCTGCACCTTGCCGAAGAACTCGTTGTTGTCGTTGATGTCCTCGGTGTAGGTCACCTGGATGCCGGTCTTCGTGATGAACTCGTCCAGGCTCGGTCGCTTGGACTCGTCCTTCTCGTCGACGTCCATGTACTGCGGCCAGTTGGAAAAGGCCAGCTTCTTCTCGGTGCCGGACAGGTCCTCGCTGACGCAGCCGGCCTCGGTCTGCTGGGCGCCCTTGGTGCCACAGCCGGCGAGGCTGCCGCCCGCGGCGAGAAGGGCGGCCGAACCGAGGGTGCCGGTGAGCAGTCCACGCCGGGAGAGGGGCCGGAGGGGAGTACGCATGACGACTCCTAGGGGGTCATCGTCGGCGGCGGGACGGGGGAGGCGCGCCGGCGGGAATGTCGGGAGGGTCAGGTGCCAGGGAGCACTGATCCTGACATGAGGAAACCTCCCTTACAAGGGATTCCGTTGCGGGATTAGCAGTTGACGACGAAATACGCCAGACTGCGCGGGGATACACGCGCGACATCACGATTCGGGACATGGGGAGCGCACGATGACGAACCGGCAGCACGAGAGCGGCGGCGGCGGTCGCCGCGTCGCTGTGCGTGAAGGGGCCAACCACGCTCTGCTGGACGACGTGGCCAAGCAGATCATCGAGCAGCTCCAGGAGGACGGCCGCCGGCCGTACGCCACCATCGGCAAAGCGGTCGGCCTCTCCGAGGCGGCGGTCCGCCAGCGGGTACAGCGACTGCTCGACTCCGGCGTCATGCAGATCGTCGCCGTGACCGATCCCCTCCAGCTCGGCTTCCCCCGCCAGGCGATGATCGGGCTGCGTACCGACGGCGACCTGGAGGCAGTCGCCGACCGGCTCGCCGAGCTGGACGAGGTCGACTACGTCGTCATCACCGCCGGGTCGTTCGACCTGCTCACCGAGGTGGTCTGCCGCAACGACGACCACCTGCTGGAGATCCTGCAACGGCTACGCGCGGTGCCGGGGGTGCTCTCCACCGAGGCGTTCGTCTACCTCAAGCTCCGCAAACAGACCTACACCTGGGGTACGGCCTGACGGCTCCCGCTCTGGCGCTCGGCGGCGCTTGATCGACTCGGTTTGCAGGAAGTCGGGGTGTCCGGAGCGCTCGGATGCCCCGGTTTTCGGGATCCCGAGTGGATCAGCGAACCGTCGCGCGGACCGCGTCGACGAACGACGCCCAGGCGGTCGGCGCGAAGGTCAGGGTGGCGCCGTCGCGATCCTTGCTGTCCCGGACCAGCACCCGGCCGGGCAGGTTGTCGGCCACCTCGACGCAGTCACCGCCGTTGTTGCTGCTGCGGGTCGCGGTGCGCCAGCGCGCGTCGGTCATCTCACACCTGCCGCAACTGCTCGACGAAGGAACGCCAACTGGTGGGTTCGAAGGTCAGGGTGCCGCCCTCGCGGTCCTTGCTGTCGCGCACCAGCACCCGGCCGGGCAGATTGTCGGCCACCTCGACGCAGTTTCCGCCGTTGTTGCTGCTGCGGGTCGCGGTGCGCCAGCGCGCGTCGGTCATGTCCATGTCGTGGCCACTTCCCTGATCAGCTCGATCGACTGGCGTCGGGGCAACGCCTCACCGGTGACGCTCTCCCACCTGCGTCCCAGGTTAGCCACGTCGAGAGCATCGGTCACGATCTGACCGCGGAGCTGGTTGTCGAGATACGCCAATTCGGTCCCGTCGGGCAGCCGGCCCAGCACGAAGGGGCCGGCGAGGCCGGTGTGCCACGGGCTCTCGGCGGGGATGATCCGGACCTGCACGTGCTCCCACTCAGCGGCCGAGGCCAGGTGCCGCAGTTGACCGGCCATCACCGACCCGTCGCCGGCCGGCCGGCGGAGCACCACCTCGTCGAGCACCACGACGAGCTGGGGTGGCGCGTCGCGGCGAAGGACCGCCTGCCGGTCGATTCGGCTCGCCACGATCTGGTCCACTTCGGAGGGTGGCACCAGGCCACCGGTGTTCAGGATCGCCCGGGCGTACCCCTCGGTCTGGAGCAGGCCCGGCACGAGCAGCGGCTCATACGACCGCAGCGAGATGGCGTCCTGCTCCAGCTCGGCCCACGGCCGGAACCACGGCAGGTCCCGGCGGCGGAACGCCTCCGGCCAGAGATCCGCCGCGTCCCGGCGCAGGATCTCGGCGACCGCGATCCGGGTACGCGGATGCGGGATACGCCCGGACGCCAGCCACCGCCCCGCCGTCTTCGGGTCGACGCGGACCTTCTCGGCCAACGACTCGACCGTCTCCCCCGCCTCGGCCATCGCCACCCGCAACGCCTCGTTCGCCATCGGACTCCTCCTGCCTGCCGGCCACGCGCAACACGCCCTGCTACCCCGCGGGGAGCACGCCGTGCCGCCTCGATCGGTGCAGAGCGCGGCCCGCTCGGTGCACGCTGCGCCGCACGTTAGCCACGCTGAGTGTCGATGTCTGCGGCCTACCGGCGTGTTGCGGTCGGACGTGTTGGCGTGCACCCGGGATGCCCTCGAACCGCCCCCGAGGCGTCCCACCCGGGTCCCCGATGCAGACACGGGCCAACCCTGCCGTTGATCCACTCGACTTCGCCGATGTCGCGGTATCAACCGCGCCCTGATACCGCGACTTCGGCGAACCGGAGTGGATCAAGCAGGAGGCCCGGGGCCAAGCGGGCCGCCCCACATCTGGGGCAGCTCGACAGCGTCCCACCTCATACCGCCCACCCCCACACACCGATGCGAAATCCGTTGCCCAGGCTGCCACTACTCGCTGATTCCGTCGCACCCAGCCATCTAGGCAACTGATACCACTTGCCGAAGGACACCGGACTGTGCGATAACCGTGGGCAGAGCGGCCGGCTTCACCCCTTGACCGGCCCGACGATCGATGGGGCTGACATGGCCGACGCCACCGACCACCTCTGGATGCACTTCACCCGGATGGCGAGCTACTCCGCCGGCGAGGTGCCGACCATCGTGCGCGGCGAGGGCGCGTACATCTGGGACGCGCAGGGCCGCCGCTACCTCGACGGGCTCGCCGGGCTGTTCGTCGTCAACGCCGGTCACGGCCGCACCGAGCTGGCCGAGGCCGCTGCCAAGCAGGCCGGCGAGCTGGCGTACTTCCCGCTCTGGTCGTACGCCCACCCGACGGCCGTCGAGCTGGCCGAGAAGATCGCCTCGCTCACCCCCGGCGACCTGAACCGGGTCTTCTTCACCACCGGCGGCTCCGAGGCAGTGGAGGCGGCGTGGAAGCTGGCCCGGGCCTACTTCAAGCGCACCGGCCAGCCCAACAAGTACAAGGTGGTCAGCCGCTACATCGCCTACCACGGCACCTCGATGGGCGCGCTGTCGATCACCGGCCTGCCCGGCATCAAGAGCGACTTCGAGCCGCTGGTGCCCGGCGGAATCAAGGTGCCGAACACCAACTTCTACCGGGCGCCCGAGCACGGCGACGACCCCGAGGCGTTCGGCCGCTGGGCCGCCGACGAGATCGGCCGGGCCATCGAGCGCGAGGGGCCGGACACCGTCGCGGCGGTCTTCCTGGAGCCGGTGCAGAACTCCGGCGGCTGCTTCCCACCACCACCCGGCTACTTCGAGCGGGTCCGGGAGATCTGCGACGCGTACGACGTGCTGCTCGTCTCCGACGAGGTGATCTGCTCGTGGGGTCGGCTCGGCGAGTACTTCGGGGCCGTCCGCTACGGCTACCAGCCGGACATCATCACCACCGCCAAGGGCATCACCTCCGGGTACGCCCCGCTCGGCGCGATGATCGCCAGCGACCGACTGATGGAGCCGTTCCTGACCGAGACCGGCATGTTCGCCCACGGGGTGACCTTCGGCGGGCACCCGGTGTCCTGCGCGGTGGCGCTGGCCAACCTCGAGGTGTTCGCCCGCGAGGACCTCGTCGGGCACGTACGCGCCAACGAGGACGCGTTCCGCGCCACCCTGAAGAAGCTGCACGACCTGCCGATCGTCGGCGACGTCCGGGGCGACGGCTACTTCTACGGCATCGAGCTGGTCAAGGACAAGACCACCCGGGAGACCTTCGACGAGGCCGAGTCGGAGCGGCTGCTACGCGGCTTCCTGTCCACCGCCCTGTTCCAGGCCGGCCTCTACTGCCGGGCCGACGACCGGGGTGACCCGGTCATCCAGCTCGCCCCGCCGCTGATCGCCGAGCAGCGGCACTTCGACGAGATCGAGCAGATCCTCCGTACGGTCCTGACCGAGGCCTGGTCGCGGCTCTGACCGTGCGCTACCAGGACCTGTCGTACTGGCTGTCCAGCGTGGACGAGCCATTGACCCCTCGGCCCGCGTTGCCCGGCGACACGGACGCCGACGTGGTGATCGTGGGCGCCGGCTACACCGGGCTGTGGACGGCGTACCACCTGGCCCAGGCCGACCCGACGCTGCGGGTCGTCGTCCTGGAGAAGGAGATCGCGGGGTACGGGGCGTCGGGGCGCAACGGCGGCTGGTGCTCCGCGCTCTTTCCCACGTCGCTGACCGGGCTGGCCCGCCGCCACGGCCGCGACGCGGCGGTCGCCATGCAGCGGGCGCTGCACGACACCGTCCCCGCGGTGGGCCGGGTGGTCGTGGCGGAGGGCATCGACTGCGACTGGGCGGACGGCGGCACCGTCACGCTCGCCCGGACCGGTCCGCAGCTCGCCCGCGCTCGTGCCACCGTGGACGAGGCCCGCGCGTTCGGCTTCGGCGTCGACCACCTGGCGCTCCTCGACGCCGACGAGGCCGCGGCCCGTTGCGCCGCCGAGGGGGTACGCGGTGGGACGTACACCCCGCACTGCGCGACCGTGCACCCCGCGAAGCTGGTGCGTGGTCTCGCGCGGGCGGTGGAACGCCTCGGGGTGACCATCCACGAACACACCCCGGTGACCGCGATCCGGGCCGGCGCGGCGGTCACGTCTGCGGGGACCGTGCGGGCGTCGGTGGTGGTGCGGGCCACCGAGGGGTACACACCGACGCTCCCCGGGCTGCGGCGCACGGTCGCGCCGGTGTACTCGCTGATGGTGGCGACCGAGCCGCTGCCGGAGCACGCCTGGGAACGGATCGGACTGGCGGATCGGGAGACGTTCTCCGACCACCGCCACGTGATCATCTACGGCCAGCGGACGGCCGACGGGCGGTTGGCCTTCGGCGGGCGCGGTGCTCCGTACCATTTCGGGTCCCGGATCTCTCCCGGCCAGGACCGGGAGCCACGGGTCTTCGCGGCGCTGCGGCGAACCCTGGGCGAACTGTTCCCGGTCCTCGGGCCGGACGTCCCGGTCGCGTACACCTGGGGTGGCCCGCTCGGAGTGACCCGGGACTGGGCCGCCTCGGTCGGGTTCGACCGGGCCAGCGGGCTGGCCTGGGCGGGCGGCTACGTCGGGGACGGGGTCGGTGCCAGCAACCTCGCTGGCCGGACCCTGGCCGACCTGATCCGCGGGGAGCAGAGCGAGCTGACAAGGCTGCCCTGGGTCGACCACCGCTCCCCCAGGTGGGAGCCGGAACCCCTGCGCTGGCTGGCGATGAACACGGCCCTACGCGTCATGACCAGCGCCGACGCGAAGGAGAACCGAACCGGCCGCCCCGCCAGAAGCGCCAAGACCTTCTCCCGCCTCGTGGGCCAGTAACCGCCGCCCGCACGCGTTGATCATGAAGTTGTTGCGCTCCGCATCGGCGTGTCGCGGCAATAACTTCATGATCACCGGGCGGGGCCGGCGGGGGCGGGGGCGGGGGCGGTCAGTGGTTGGGGGGGATTACCCGGAGGTGGCCTCGGCGGCCGGTCTGGTGGGGGTTTTCCGGGTGGGGCTGGTCCGGTTCTGGCGGGCGGGGGGCCGGGCGGGCCGCCTCGCGGACCGCTTCGGCCAACGCCACCAGGTCGTCCGTGGTGGGCGGGGGCGGCTCGAACTCGCCCTCGTGCCGGACCACGTCCCAGCCGCGCGGCGCCGTGAGACTACGGGCGTGCTGCTCACACAGGTCGTAGGTGTGTGGCTCAGCGAACGCCGCCAACGGGCCGACCACGGCGGTGGACTCGTTGTAGACATAGGTCAATGTGGCGACCGCTTGCCGGGGGCAGCCGTTACGGGAGCAGCGCCGTGGTGACCTCACGGCGGCAGGGTATCTCCATTACCGGGTCCGGCGCATCGCTTCGCGTTGCGACACGCCCGTCGTGGTGATCACAATTCTCGGCCGGGGTCGCGCCGCGCCACGCTGGTGACGGTGCCGCTGGCCGACCCGACACGGGGGCTACCCTTTGCCTCATGACGAGCCCGGAACACCGCCGCCCCGGCCCCGGCCGGCGCGCGCACCGCGACCGGCACGGGCGTGGCCTGCGCGGGCGCCTGGTGCCGGCTACCGTGCCGTTGGCGCGGACCAAGGCGGAGGTCTTCGACGACCTGGTGTTGGACACCGTCGAGACGCTGGAGCGACGGTTCGCCAAGGAGCTGGCCGGCGTCGAGTTCGCGGTCGAGGACGTTCCGCCGGACCTGAACGTCTACGACTCGGATGTGCTGGAGGACGGCGAGGTGCCGCTGGCCCGGCTGCTGCCGGGTCGCCCCGGCCGCCAGGAGGTGCCGCCCCGGATCGTGCTGTACCGCCGACCCCTGGAGTTCCGGGCGATGGACCGCGAAGATCTCGCCGACCTCGTCCATGACGTGATCATCGAGCAGGTGGCGAACCTGCTCGGGGTCGACCCCGACGAACTGGCCTGAGCCGGGCGGCCCCCACCGCCTCGACTCGCACCACCCCCGACGCCGTACCGCTCAGGCGGCGCGCCGCTTCAACTTGCGCCGTTCCCGCTCCGAGAGCCCACCCCAGATACCGAACCGCTCGTCGTGGCCGAGAGCGTATTCGAGGCATTCGGTCTTGACCTCGCAACGCGAGCAGATTCGCTTCGCCTCACGGGTCGAGCCGCCCTTCTCGGGAAAGAACGCCTCGGGGTCGGTCTGCGAGCACAAGGCCCGCTCCTGCCACTCCGGCGCGTTTCCGAGCAGGTCGGCCACCTCAAGCTGGCCGTCCATCAAATGCCTCCTTGTCGCGCACCGGCGTCATCGCCGCTGCAACCCCCCACGCGAAAGGCGTGCTTGTCCGTCCGGTCCCGTTTTGTTGCGTTCCGTGCGAACAACCCCATTCAAATTACACGCGTGTAATGCGTGCGCCGTCAAGCCAAACTTGATAATGGAGTCGCCCTCCCGACAACCCTGGCCGGCCACCAGGACCGTCCAGCCTCGCAACCTGCCCTATCGATTCAGACCCCGGCCGAGTAACGCCCTCTCCGGCGAGTTGCCCGACTTTTCTGCCGTGGCGCTCCCCCGGGCGGCCCGCCGACCGAGGAGCACCGACACCTCCCTCGCAAAGCTGATCTTGGTGGGGGACAGGTTAACGCGGTGCGGCGCAGACCGCCCGTCCAGTTGTGGACAGCACACGCACCCCGCCCACGATGTGGACGGGGTGCGAGCGGACAGTGGGCGCGTCGAGGTCAGCCGGCGGCTCCGAAACCCCTGCTCGGCCAGGCGAACTCGGCGATACCTCCACCATGGACAGATACCGTCCCGGCGGACGTGTTCTCGTCCCACCAGACGGTATAGATCCCGGCGGGCAGGTCCGGATAGACCGCACTGTGGAACGAGCCGTCCCGGACCCGACGTTCCCGCACCGCCGAGTGGACCCGCCGGTCGTCGCCGCGACTGATCTCGATCTCCCGGCCGTGCAGATCCCGACCCGTGTAGATGATCAGGGCTCCGGTGTCACCGCCCAGATCGAGGACGACACTCCCCGTCTCCGACGGTCCGTACGTGTGTTCGTGCATCACCGCTTCACCCGCCCGACGTCAGGACGACGCCGGCGGGTTGTTGAACCCGTCGTACGGCGTACCCAGGTAGGGGAAGTTCGCGAGGAACGGCGCCGTCACGTCGGCGGCGCTGAGGCCCGGAGTGACCGCGCCGGCGGCCGCGTCCGGGCGGAACGTCTTGTCCACCAGCGGGACGGTCACCCCGGCGATCGCCCGTAGCGCGATGCTGACCACGTCGTCACCGACCCGCCGCCCGTTCGGGAAGCCGGCCAGATCGCCGCCGAGGACCCCGAACCGGTCCGGCCTCCGGTTTGGCGCGATCGCCGTGTTCAACCGCAGCATGTCGGCCTGCACGTCGCCGGTGGCGTTCGTGAAGCCGTCGATCAGACCGGCCGGTACGCCCGTGAGCAGGATCGCCACCAGGTCGGCCCGCGCCTTCTTGGACTTGTTGAGCTTGTCCAGGTTCGGGAAGACGTCCGGGTAGAGCGCCGGCAGCAGCGCGGCCAACTCCGGCTGCTCGACGAACCGCGCGAACCGCTTGTCCTCCGACGGCGGCAGCGAGTTCCACAGGTCCTTCTTGGACATCGGCACGATGACCTCGTTGAACAGCGGATTGCCCAGTCGGGAGACCTGGGTGAACGGGCCGGTCGACGTGTCCGACCCGCCCCGGTCGCCGAGCACCCGGACCTGCCGGCGCGACGCCGACGTCCACACCCCCAGCACCGACGCGGCGTCGGCGGGGCTGTAGCGGTTGGCGCGGCGACGCACCTGCTTCAGCGGCACCTGCAGGGCGATGCTGTGCACGTTCATCCGGTCGGTGGCGTTGACCGGCTCCCCCTCGGCCTTGAAGATCTTCTTGCCGGCCACGTGCAACTGCTGGAACGGCCGCAGCGTGCCGAGGTCGAAGATCGCTCCCAGGTCGACGAAGAATCCGTCCGCGCGCTGCCCCGCGAAGACCCGCTCCCCCGTCGACAGGGTGTAGGTGGCCTGCCGTACGAGGTCGGCGTACTTCGGCGTGGACAGCGGACCGACGTTGCACGGCGGGCACGGCAGCTTGTGCGCCAGCCGGTGCTCCCGCCCGTCGGTGATCCGGGTCAGGCTGTAGAACTGCCGGCGGTTCCAGTTCTTGCTGTCGAGCGACTCGATGGGCCCGGTGTTGTAGAGGAAGCTGTTCGGGTTGGTGATCTCGGTGGTGAACTCGAACCGATAGGTGACCTCCGGATGACCGTCACCGTTGTTGTCGATGTGGATCTCGTAGCGCACGTCGTCGCCGAACTCGAAGAAGTTCGGCCCTCCGGACGGAAGCTGCAACGGCACGTAGTTGGCGATCAGCGTGACCGTGTCCGGCTTGTCGGGGCTGACGAACGCGTAAAGGTCGGAGCTGTCGGCGACCGGATCCTTGGCTATCTCCGGGGCCTCGCGGTGGGAAGACATGGCGGACCAACCTCACTGGGCGGGGACTGATGGCGGGCGGAGGGCGCTGGTCTGCGCCGGGCGAAGGCGCTGGTCAGCGCTTGGCGGCGCGGCGCAGCCGGTCCGCGAGGCCGCGGTCGCGTACCTCGATCCGGGACTCACCGACGAAGACGTCCATCGTTCCGGACGCGGCGTCGCGCAGGTGCACGACGATCGGCTCGTCGGCCCGACCCGCCGCGCCCGGCGCGTTCTGGGCGGCCGACAGGCCCGGCACGGTGAGCGCGGCGGCGCCGAGGGTGGCGCTGGCCGCGGCGGTCAACGTCTGCCGGCGGGTCAGTCGCGGCCAGGGCCGCTTCCGCTGATCAGTGGTCATGGAGAGCCTTTCCGGCGGCGGCGCGCACGCGCCCGCGGTGACGGGTCCGGTGCCGCCGACCGACGCCGCCGGGCCCCTGGGGGAACACCGGCGGCGGCCCTCGCCGCGACCGCCGCCGGCATCGCTTGGTACGGCCGGCGGCGGGAAAAGGTTCGACTTCAGGAACGGATGTGACCGTATGCGGTCGTCCGCTTGCGCGCCGGACGTCCGGCCGCCGTCGCGATGGCCCGCAACTGCTCCTCGGTACGCGCCGAACCGTTGCCGGACCCCGCCATCCGGGAGATGGTCTCCTCCATCAGCGTGCCGCCCAGGTCGTTGCAGCCGCCCTGGAGCATCGCCACCGTGCCCTCGTCGCCGAGCTTCACCCAGGAGCACTGGATGTTGTCGATCCGGCCGTGCAGCAGCAGCCGGGACATGGCGTGCACCACCCGGTTCTCCCGCCAGGTCGGCCCGGGACGGGCGATGCCGGCCAGGTAGATCGGCGCGTTGGTGTGCACGAACGGCAGCGCCACGAACTCGGTGAACCCACCCGTACGGTCCTGCACACCGGCCAGCACCCGGAAGTGCGCGAGCCATTGTCCAGGGTGGTCGACATGGCCGTACATCATGGTGGAGCTGGACCGGATGCCCAGCTCATGGGCCGTGCTGACCACCTCGACCCAGGCGGCGGCCGGCAGTTTGCCCTTGGTCAGCACCCAGCGCACGTCGTCGTCGAGGATCTCGGCGGCGGTGCCCGGGATGGTGTCCAGGCCGGCCTCGCGGAGCTGGGTCAGCCACTCGCGGACCGGCACGCCGGCCTTCGCGGCGGCGGTGACGATCTCCATCGGGGAGAACGCGTGCACGTGCATCTCGGGCACCCGGGCCTTGATCGCGCGGACGATGTCGGCGTACCCGGTCACCGGCATCTTCGGGTCGATCCCGCCCTGGAGGCACACCTCGCTGGCACCGGCCGCCCAGGCCTCCTCGGCGCGGTCGGCGACCTGGTCGACGGAGAGCCGGTAGGCGTCGGCGTCCCGCTCACGCTGCGCGAAGGCGCAGAACCGGCAGCCCACGTAGCAGACGTTGCTGAAGTTGATGTTGCGGTTGACCACGTAGGTCACGTCGTCCCCGACCGCGTCCCGGCGCACGTCGTCGGCGAGCCGGCACAACTCGTCCAGCGCCGGCCCGTCCGCCGCGAACAGCGCCAGCGCCGCATCCGTGTGGGCGGGGTCGAGCAGCGCCGCCGGGTCGTCGGCCGCGAGCCGCAGCCCGGCCGCCAGGTCACGGTCCGCGCCGCTGCCGGCCGTCACCGGGGGTACGTCCGTCCGGCGCGCCGCCGCCTCGGGGGTGACCTTGCCGGCGACCTCGGCCCAGTCGCCGTAGACGCTGTCGAAATCACCGCGCCGGTCGTCGGTCCGGCCGGTCGTGTCGATGGTGGCGTGCAGGTCGGTCCGCCCGCCGAACACCTCCTCCGGCTCCTGCCATGGTCGACCCACCGGCCGGGCCTCCTGGATGGCGAGCCCGGTCTGCGGGTCGGCCAGCGCGGTGACGTGCGGCAACAGGCGCGGGTCGAGCCACGGGTCGCCCGCCCGCACGTACTCCGGGTAGATGGTCAACCGCTCCCGCAGCGTGAACCCGGCCAGCTCGGTGTGCCGGGCCAGCTCCTCGATCTGCGGCCACGGGCGCTCCGGGTTGACGTGGTCCGGGGTCAGCGGCGAGACGCCTCCCCAGTCGTCGATGCCGGCCCGCAGCAGCAGGTCGTACTCGCCGGCGATGAGGTTCGGCGGGGCCTGGACACGGGCCTTCGGGCCGAGCAGCAACCGGGCCACGGCGACCGTGGCGGCCAGGTCGTGCAGCTCCGCGTCGGGCATGCCACGCATCGCCGTGTCCGGCTTGGCGCGGAAGTTCTGCACGATCACCTCCTGGAGGTGGCCGTACTCCCGGTTGGCGCGACGGATCGCGAACAGCGCGTCCACCCGCTCGGCCGGCGTCTCCCCGATGCCGATCAGGATGCCCGTCGTGAACGGCACCCCGACCCGGCCGGCGTCGTCGAGCACCCGCAGCCGTACCGCCGGCTCCTTGTCCGGTGAGCCGTAGTGCGGGCCGCCCGGCTCGGACCACAGGCGCGTGGCCGTGGTCTCCAACATCATGCCCATGCTGGGCGCCACCGGCTTGAGCCGTTGCAGCTCCGACCAGGACAGCACCCCCGGGTTGAGGTGCGGCAACAGGCCCGTCTCCTCCAGCACGGCCACCGCGCAGGCGCGCAGGTAGTCCAGGGTGGAGTCGTAGCCGCGCTCGTCCAGCCAGGTGCGGGCCGCCGGCCACCGCTCCTCCGGCCGGTCACCGAGGGTGAACAGGGCCTCCTTGCAGCCCTGGGCGGCGCCCGCACGGGCGATGGCCAGCACCTCGTCGCGGTCCAGGAACGGCGCCGGCAATCGGTGCGGCACGGTGGCGAAGGTGCAGTAGTGGCAGCGGTCCCGGCAGAGCCGGGTCAGCGGGATGAAAACCTTCTTCGAGTACGTGACGACGCCCGGCCGCCCAGCCTCCCGCAGCCCGGCGTCGCGGATCTGACCGGCCACCCGGAGCAGCTCGTCCAGAGCCGCACCGCGAGCGGAGAGCAACGCGGTCGCCTCGTCAAGGTCCAGCGCCCGGCCGGCAGCGGCCCGACCAAGGGCCCGCCGCACGCTCGCCTCGCCAGGCCCGGGGTACATCCGATCAACCATCCGCTAACCCTATGCGCAGCAACTCCCCACCCAACCAGTCCCGCTCCCCGCGCCCCCAGCCCGCCCCCACCCCGCCCTCACCCCGCGCCTCACCCCGCCCCCCAGCCCGCGCCGATCTTGCAGTTTCTGTGGCGACACAAGGGGGCAGGCCACTCATAACGACAACAGCAAGTGCAAGATCGGCGAGCGCTCGTCGATCTTGCACTTGCTGCGGTGACACAAGGGGTGTTTCACGCGAACCGACAACCGAAAGTGCAAGATCGGCGCGAGGTTGGCGGGGTGCGGGTCAGCGCGGTTTGTCGGGGTTGATGTGCTGGGTGCGGTCGTTGTCCTCGTTGGCCGGGCGCGGGATGGCCTGGGTCGGGTCGGCGGCGGCCGGCTCGGCGGACTGGCGAGGGATGGTCTGGGTCGGGTCGGCCGACGGCGGCTGCCCGAACGGCGGCGCGGGCGCGAACTGCGGGCCCGGGTTCGCCGGCGGGGCGGACTGCGGGAACGGCGGCGCGGACTGCGGGGCCGCCGGCGCGGACTGCGGACCCGGGTTCGCCGGCGGGGCGGACTGCGGGAACGGGGGCGCGGACTGCGGGGTCGCCTGGAACGGCGGCGCGGACTGCGGGGGCTGGAACGGCGGGGACGGCTGGCCGTACTGGCCCGGGAACTGCGCCTGCGGGTAGCCACCCGGCTGGCCCGACTGCGGGTAGCCGCCCGGCTGGCCGGGGGCCGGCCACCCGCCCTGCGGCTGACCGGGCTGACCCGGGGCCGGCCAACCACCGGGCTGCTGCGGCCAGCCCTGCGGCGGCTGCCCGTAGACGCCCGGCTGCGGCTTGGGCTTGGGCACGTAGTAGAACGCCCGCCAGATCGTGAAGACCACCCAGGCCGCCACCGCGAAGATCACCAGCCAGGCGAAGCGGGTGAGCACACCGAGCAGCGCGTCGAAGATCTCCGCCTGGGCGAGCCGGCCCACCGTCCAGATCAGCATGGTGAGCGTGCCGAGCAGCGCGCTGAACGCGTACTCGCCGAGCGCCACCTGCGTGATGAGCTTCGCCTTCGGCAGCACCGGCGCGACGTGGGTGGCCAACAGCACCGCCAACAACGGCAGGACCACCGCCTCCACCCCGATGAACGAGAAGAAGGAGCTACCCGCCCGCCCGGTGAAGTCGGTGTACTCGGCGGGACTGATCAGCCGGAGCAGTCCCACGAAGAGGAAGACGGCGTTGGCGCCGAGCAGGGCGAGCGCACCCAGTTCGCGCAGTGGCTTGGTCAGCTGGCGGGCCTGCGTCGCGTCGGCGGACGCGGGCTCGGCGGGGCTGGTCACGAGCTCCCCCTCGGGGCGTTGACGGACAGGGCGCACGTGAGCCTAGTCTCCCCGGGCACCGGCGGACCGGAGGCGTCACGTACGCGAGGATGGTCGACATGCGCATCGTGGTTCTGGCCGGCGGCATCGGGGGCGCCCGGTTCCTGCTCGGCGTCCGGGCGTACGCCCGCGAGGTCGGCGCCGAGGTGACCGCCGTGGTCAACGTCGGCGACGACCTGTGGCTGCACGGGTTGAAGATCTGCCCCGACCTGGACAGCGTCATGTACACCCTCGGCGGCGGCGCCGACCCGGAGCGGGGCTGGGGCCGGGTCGGCGAGAGCTGGACGGTCAAGGAGGAGCTGGCCGCGTACGGCGTCGAGCCCACCTGGTTCGGCCTCGGCGACAAGGACATCGCCACCCACCTGGTCCGCAGCACCATGCTCAACGGGGGCTACCCGCTCAGCGCGGTCACCGAGGCGCTGGCGACCCGCTGGCAGCCGGGCATCCGCCTGCTGCCGGCGACCGACGACCGGCTGGAAACCCACGCCATCGTGAGCGGCGGCGGTGAGCCCGCGAACGGCGCCGACGCCGCCGAGGACGACCAGATTCAGCGGGCCATCCACTTCCAGGAGTGGTGGGTGCGGTACCGGGCGAACATCCCGACCCACCGATTCGTGTTCGTGGGCGCGGAGACGGCGAAGCCGGCCCCCGGTGTGCTGGACGCCATCGGGGCTGCCGACCTGGTGCTGATCGCCCCGAGCAACCCCGTGGTGAGCGTCGCGCCCGTGCTCGCCGTACCCGGGATGCGGGAGGCCGTGGTGGACGGCCCGGCGGCGGTGGTGGGTGTCTCGCCGATCATCGGCGGCGCGCCGGTACGCGGCATGGCCGACCGGTGTCTCGAGGTACTCGGGGTCGAGTGCAGCGCGGCGGGAGTGGGCCGGCTGTACGGCGGCCGGCCGGCCGGCGGCCTGCTGGACGGCTGGCTGGTCGCCGAGGAGGACGCCGACACGCTGGTGCCGGAGGTGACGGTCCGCGCGGTGCCGCTGCGGATGACCGACGAGGCGGCGACGGCGGCGATGGTCCGCGCCGCGGTGGAGTTGACGTGAGGCTGGAGATCCTGCCGGTGCTGGGCATCGGCCATGTGACCGAGGGCGACGACCTGGCGGCGTTGATCGCCACCGCCGCGCCGTGGCTGCGCGACGGCGACGTGCTGGTGGTGACCAGCAAGATCGTCTCCAAGGCGGAGGGGCGTCTGGTCGACGTCCCGGCGGACGGACCGGAGCGGCTCGCCGCGCGCGACGAGGTGCTGGCCGGCGAGACCGCGCGGGTCGTGGCCACCCGGGGCGCGACCCGGATCGTGCAGACCCACCACGGGTTCGTGATGGCGTCCGCCGGGATCGACGCGTCGAACGTCGACAAGACCCGGTTGGTACTGTTGCCGGCGGATCCGGACGCGTCGGCCCGGGAGCTGCGCACCGCGCTCCGGGACCGGTACGACCTCGACGTCGCAGTGATCGTCAGCGACACGATGGGCCGGCCCTGGCGCAACGGACTCACCGACGTCGCGCTCGGGGTCGCCGGGATGCCGGCCATCCGCGACCACCGGGGCGAGGTCGACCCGTACGGCAACGAACTCCAGCTCACCCAGATGGCCGTGGTGGACGAGCTGGCGGGCGCCGGTGAGTTGATCAAGGGTAAGTGTGACCAGGTCCCGGTGGCCGTGGTGCGGGGATACCTCACCGCCACCGGCGCGGACGACTCCGGCGGCGCGCGTGCGCTGGTCCGCGACGCCGCGCAGGACCTCTTCTCGCTGGGCACCGCCGAGGCCCGCGCCGCCGGGCTGGCCGACGCCGCGACCCTCGCCGAGGCCGTCGGCCCCGAGCCCATCGACCCCGCCGCGGTCCGGCGGGCGCTCGACGCGGTCGCCGAGGTGGTCACGCCGGGCACCGTCTTCACGCTTGTCGACGAGGCGGAGGTACGCGCCGGGCTGGTCGCCGAGGTGCCGGGCTGGCCCGCCGACGCCACCGCGCTGGTGCTCGGGACCGCCCCGGCGCCGGTCGACCCGATGGACCTGGTCCGCTTCGGCGCCGACCTGCATCGGCTGCGTATCGCCCTGGCCGCCGAGGGTGTCCCGTCCACGCTGCTGCCCCCACCCGCCGGCAGCCCGGCCAGCGCCGCCCTGGCCCTGTAGGTCTCCCCTTCGGCGTGCGGCTCCCGGCCGACCCGGCGTCGATCATGAAGTTGTTGCCGGTCGCCCCGGCGTGTCATGGCAACAACTTCATGATCGCCGGGCGGGGGCGGGGGCAGGGCGGGGGCGGGGTCGGGGGTTAGGCCTCTAGGACTGCTCGGCCCAGCGGGGTCAGCGTGTGGAGCACGGTATTGCGGTCGCGGTGGCTGACGAGCAGGCCGGCGTTGCGGAGAACGGTGGCGTGCTGGCTCGCCGCCGCCGGGGAGATGTCGAGCCGACGGGCCATCTCGCCCGTCGTACAGCCGTCATGGCTGGCCTGAAGCACCGCGGCCCTGGTCCGGCCGAGCAGCGCGGCCAGCGACTCGCGGCCGGCGGCGGTCGCCGCCGACGCCTCGCCGTCGGTGACGGCGAGGCCGCCGAGCCGGTCCACGGGATAGACCAGGACGGGCGGCAGCGCCGGGTCGAGCAGGGCGACCGGTGTGGGTGCGCAGAAGAACGACGGCACCAGCAGCAGCCCTCGCCCGTCCAGGTGCAACTCCCGGCTGTGCGGGTAGTCGCGCACCTCCAGCACTCCACTCGCCCAGCGCATGGTCGGGCGCAGGCTGGTCAGGAGGCCCTCGACGCCGCCGTCGAGGAGGGCGCGGGCACGGCGGTTACGGTCCGCCGCCACGGCAGCCTGGATCCGGCTCCAGTACGGGCTGATCGCCAGCGCCCGGTACTGCTCCATCGAATCCGCGAGGTGCCGCAACGTCGCCACGTCGCCACGGGCCAGCGCGCCGGCCGAGGCGGGCAACTGGTTCTCGGCGGCCACCAGGGTCAGGTCCCGTTGGAGCACCTCGATCGGCGTGCTGCGCACCGCTTCCAAGCCCGCCTCGAAACCCTCCACACTCGCGTACGGGGTGAGGAAGTCGGGGAAGTAGCCGCGCGGCGGATTGAGGGCGAAGAGCAGTCGTAGCTGTTCGGAGGCGATGTCCCGGCGCAGCCCGCGGGTCACGGTGTGCCGCCAGGCGGACGTCAGCGGGTCGCGGTTGCGGCCCTGCAACGCGTGCAGGCTGAGGACCAACTCCCAGACCGGGTCGGCCGCCGGTGCCACCCGGGTCCGGAGGATGTCCTCGCCGGAAAAATGGATCTTCAGCATGGAGCACTCCCGAGCCGCCGGCAGAGGGATGCCGGGCGGCCATTTCGACTCTACCTGGCCGGCAGTTATCTCCATCTTTAAGCCTGGGCTGAAAAACCTCGACGCCCCCGGGGACGGTTGGGCATGCTTCCAGTGCCCGAGCACGGCACCGACGCGTCCTTGACGCGGTCGAGGCCGGGGCACCGGGACTGGGGAGGACCGGTGATCGGGCGGCACCACGAGGGTCTGCGGCCCTTGCTCCGCAGAGGTGTCGTCCGGTCACCCACCTCCGTGATAGGCCTCGTCGGCCAGGCAGCGCGCCGCCCGATCGTAGAGTGACGGGATGCCCGACACCGCGATGACCGAACCCGCCGTCGATCCCACCGATCCCGCCACGTTCGCGGCACTGCACGCCGACGCCGTCGCGCTGCTCGAGGGCTGGCAGCCGACCAGCCCGGCAGCCGCCGAGGCACGCGAACGCACCCTCGCGCTGCTCGCCGCCGGGCCGATCGCGATGAGCCGCCAACACCGTCCCGGCCACGTCACCGCGAGCGCGCTGGTGTTGGACCCGACCGGCGCACGGGTGCTGCTCTGTCTGCACGCCAAGTTCAGCCGCTGGGTACAGCTCGGCGGGCACTGCGAGCCGGTCGACCGGACGCTTGTCCAGGCCGCGCTGCGCGAAGCCACCGAGGAATCCGGCATCGCCGGCCTGCGCATCGACCCGGTGCCGATCGACATCGACGTACACGAGGTGCAGTGCCAGGGCGGCTCGCGCCACTACGACGTCCGGTTCGCCGTGGTCGCCCCGGCCGACGCGGTCGAGCAGGTCAGCGACGAGGCCGAGGCGCTGGGATGGTTCCCGCCCGACCAGCTGCCCGAGCCGCTGGCCGGCGGAACCGCACAACTCGTCGAGCCGGCCCTCGCGGCCCTACGACGGTGGTGACACAGCGCTGGCGACGCCGCCGCCAGCGCTACGACACCACACGTCAGACGTAGCCCTCTTCGCCGCGCTCCTTGAGCTCGTCGACCAGCAGCTTGACGTCCTGGGCCCGATCGCGCGGACAGACCAGCACCGCGTCCGGAGTGTCCACCACGATCAGGTCACGCACACCGATGACGGCCACCAGCCGCCCCGACTGCGGCACCACGACCAGGTCGCCGGTGTCCCGCAGCAGCACACCCGGCTTGGCGTCCGTGCCCAGTACCACGTTGCCCGCGTCGTCGGCGGGCAGCACGTCGCCGAGAGTGTGGAAGTCGCCGACGTCGTTCCAACCGAAGTCACCCGGCACCGTGGCCACCCGGCCCGCAGTGGCCGCGCCCTCCATCACCGCGTAGTCCACGGAGATCTTCGGCAGCGTCGGCCACACCGTACCGAGGACGTCGTCCTGCTCCGGCGTGCCCCAGGCGGCGGCGATCGCGGTGACCCCGGCGTGCAGCGCCGGCTGCTGACGGGCCAGCTCGGCGAGGAACACGTCCACCCGCCACACGAACATGCTGGCGTTCCAGAGGTGCCGACCCGAGCGGACGTACGCCTCGGCGACCTCGGCCGCCGGCTTCTCCTTGAACTCGGCCACCTGACGCCACGGGGTGCCGTCGTTGGCGTCGCCGGTCTCCAGATAGCCGTAGCCGGTCTCCGGGCGGGTCGGCGTGATCCCGACCGTCATCAGCATGCCCTGCTCGGCGCCCCGGACCGCCTCCTGGACCGTACGCACCCAGCTGTCCGGGTCACGGATCAGGTGATCGGCCGCGAAGCTCCCCATCACCGCCTCCGGATCGCGGACCGCGATCACCGCCGCAGCCAGCGCGATGGCCGCGCAGGAGTCGCGCGGGGACGGCTCGACCAGGATGTTCTCCTCCGGCAGCCCGGTGAGCTGCCGGGCGACGGCCGCCACGTGCGCGGCGCCGGTGACCACAAGGGTCCGATCCGGCGTGGTCAGCGGCGCGAGCCGCTCCACGGTCGCCTGCAACAGCGAGGAACTGGTGCCGGTCAGCGGGTGGAGGAACTTGGGGTGGCCGGCGCGGGACAACGGCCACAACCTTGTGCCGCTGCCACCTGCCGGGATGACCGCATAGAGCATCCGCACATCATGCCCGACGCATCGCCCCGCAGTGGCACGGGTCACCACGAGGGCGCCCGAACGGTCACGAACGGGCGCGACTCCACGCGGCGATGTGCACCTCGGCGCTGGACTCCCAGGTGAACTCCTTGGCCCGGTCGAAGCCGGCCTTCGCCAGCGACAACCGGCGCTGCTCGTCGTCGAGCAGGGCGGCCAGGTCGGTCGCGATCTGGTCCGGGTCCTCCGAGGTGTACGCCACCGCGTCGCCACCCACCTCGGGCAGGGACAGGCGGGGCGTGGTCAGCACCGGGGCGGCGCACGCCATCGCCTCCAGGATCGGCAGGCCGAACCCCTCGCCGTACGACGGGTAGGCCGCGACCAGCGCGCCGCCGAGGAAGCCGGGCAGGTCGGCGTACCGGAGGTAGCCGGGACGCAGCAGCCGCAGGTGCGAGGGAACCTCCGCCACCGCGCGGTCGATGTCGTCGTCGTGCCCCTGGCCGCCGGCGATCACCAGCGCCGGCGGGTCGGTCCGGTCGGCCACCGCACGAGCCCAACCCCGAATCAGATTGGGTACGTTCTTGCGCGGCTCCTTGGCGCCGAGGAAGGCGACGTAGCTGCTGTTGCCCAGCCCCAGCCGGGCGCGTACGCGGGCCTTCTCCTCCTCGCCCGGCGCGTGGAAGGCGGCGTGGTCGACGCCGTGGTAGGCCACGTCGATGCGGGTCGGGTCGGCGTCGAGCAGTCGGATCAGCTCGTCACGGGTGGCCTTGCTGGGCACGATCACCCGGTCGGCGCGTCGCAGGGACGTCTTGATGGCGCTTCGGAAGAACGTCCGGCGCGACTTGTCGTAGTGCTCCGGCTCGGTGAAGAACGTCGCGTCGTGCACGGTGACGGTCACCGGACACCCGGCCCGCAGCGGGCAGGTGTAGAAGGGTGAGTGCAGCACGTGCGCGCCGACCTGCTGGGCGAGCAGCGGCAGGCCGGTCTGCTCCCAGGCGAGGCGGGCCGGGCGGTGCGCCACGGCGGCCGGAGCGGGAATGATCTCCGCGCCGGGCAGCATGCGGCTGTAGCGCTCCTGGTCGGTGCGGAGGCTCACCACGGCCAACTCCACCCCCGACCCGCACACCTTGCCGAGGGCACCGAGCAGACCGTCGACGTATCGACCGACACCACCACGGTCGGCGGGGACACTCGTGGCGTCGATGAGCACGCGGGGCGGGCGACCGGCGGTCACGGGGCGACTCCTTGAGGGTGGGTCTGTGGGGAACAACACTCCGGGGGTAAAGCCTACGCCGGAGTACGGGGCCGACGCTGACTGCGACCCGACCGTACGCCGACTTGTCATCGTCAACGAGTACGGGGCGCGGAGGCGTATCGTTCGCGCCGATGGCCGACAACATTGCCCGGGTCTTCGCCGACGCGATCGCGACCGACCCGACCCAACCGCTGCTGACCTGGTACGACGACTCCACCGGAGACCGCACCGAACTCTCCGGCGTCACCCTGGCGAACTGGGTGTCCAAGACCGCCAATCTCCTCGTCGACGAGGTCGGCCTCGCGCCGGGCACACCGGCCGGCGTCCTACTCCCTCCGCACTGGCAGACCGCCGCGGTGCTGCTGGGCTGCTGGTCGGCCAAGTTGAGCGTCCTGGACACGCCAGGGAACGTGGACGTCCTCTTCGCCGCCGCCGACAGGTTCGACGAGGCGCAGTCCTGGTCGGCCGACGAGCGGTACGCCCTGGGCCTCGCCCCGCTCGCCGCCCCACTGCGACAGGTGCCGCCCGGCTTCGCCGACTACGTGGTCGAGGTACGCGGACACGGCGACCACTTCACCCCGCAGCCCGGCCCGGGCCCCACCGACGCGCACCTGCTGGCCCGAGCCGAGGCCCGCGCCGACGAGTTGGGCATCGAGCATGGTGCTCGCGTCCTCGTCGACGCCGCCCGCTACCCCGACCCGGTCGACTGGCTCCTCGCACCGCTCACGCGCGCCGCCACGGTGGTCCTCTGCGCCAACCAGGACCCCGCCCGCCTGACCACCCGCCAAACCACCGAAAAAGTCACCCACACCCTCCCGTAACCCCCACCCCGACCCGGCCCTGCTCAGCCCAGCCCAGCCCTGCCCGGTCCAGCCCTGCCCGGTCCAGCCCTGCCCGGTCCAGCCCTGCCCGGTCCAGCCCTGCCCGGTCCAGCCCTGCCCGGTCCAGCCCTGCCCGGTCCAGCCCTGCCCGGTCCAGCCCTGCCCGGTCCAGCCCTGCCCAGTCCGGCCTAGCCCGGTCTGGCCCAGCCCTGGCCCTGGCCCTGGCCCTGGCCCCAGCCCCAGCCCCAGCCCCAGCCCCAGCCCCAGCCCCAGCCCCAGCCCCAGCCCCAGCGATCTTGCAGTTTGTGTTGTCGACACGCGTGGGATGCCCCTTATGTCGCCACAGAAAGTGCAAGATCGCGGGACTCCAGGACTGGACGGGGGTCGATCATGGGGTTGCGGTGGGCGGATCCTGGCGGTGTGCGCCTTTTGCGGGTCACCACAACTTCATGATCGACACCGACAGGAGCGAGGGCGCGGGGCGGCGGGCAGGTGCGGCGTGCAGAGTGGCGGCGTGGGGGCGGCGCGGGGGCGGGGGCGGCGCAAGGGCGTGGGAGGGCGGCGCCGTGGGCGTGCGGGAACCGGGGCGGGGGCAGGGCGGAGGCGTGGGACTTAGGCGTGGGGGCGGGACTGGGCGAAGGTTGCGAACGCCGTCAGCGACTCGGGGTTGGCCAGGGCGCCCTTCGCTGCTGCGTCGTCGACCGGGGTGCCGGTGAGGATCTTCTTGACCGGCACCTCCAGCTTCTTAGCCGAGAGGGTCCGGGGAACCGCGCGCACCTGGTGGATCTCGTCGGGGATGTGTCGTGGGGAGAGCGCCGTACGTAGCTCACGGCTGATCGTCGCCCGTAGCGCGTCGTCCAGGGTCAGGCCGTCCGACAGCACGACGAAGAGCAGCAGCTCGCCCGCGCCGCCCTCGTCGTCCTCCAGGTGCACCACGACCGAGTCGACGACCTCGTCGAGCCCTTCGACCACCGAGTAGAACTCGGCGGTGCCGAGGCGTACGCCGCCGCGGTTGAGGGTGGCGTCGGAGCGTCCGGTGATCACGCAGCCGCCGCGGGCGTTGATGGTGATCCAGTCACCGTGCCGCCACACGCCCGGGTAGACCGAGAAGTACGCCTCGGCGTAACGGACGCCGTCGGGGTCGTTCCAGAAGCCCACCGGCATGCTCGGCATCGGCTCGGTGATCACCAGCTCGCCCAGCTCACCGATCACCGGGGTGCCGTCGGCCGAGCGGGCCTCCACCTTCGCGCCCAGGGCACGGCAGGCGATCTCACCGGCGTACACGGGCAGCAGCGGCACCCCGCCGACGAAGCCGGTGCACACGTCGGTGCCGCCGGACAGCGACTGGAGTTGGACCTGGTCGCCGACCGTGTCGTACACCCAGTGGAAGCCCTCGGCGGGCAGCGGCGCGCCGGTGGAACCGACGCCGCGCAGCGCGGACAGGTCGGCGATCTCGCGGGGCACCACACCGGCCTTGCGGCAGGCCAGCAGGAACGGCGCCGAGGTGCCGAAGTAGGTGGTGCCGGTCTCGGCGGCCAGCCGCCACAACCCGCCGAGGTCGGGGTGGCCGGGGTTGCCGTCGAAGAGCACGATGGCCGCGCCCACCGCCGGCCCGGAGACCAGGAAGTTCCACATCATCCAGCCGGTGGTGGTGAACCAGAAGAACCGGTCGGACGGGCCGAGGTCGTGGTGCAGGGCCAGCATCTTCAGGTGTTCCAGCAGGATGCCGCCGTGGCCGTGGACGATCGGCTTGGGCAGCCCGGTGGTGCCGGAGGAGTAGAGCACGTACAGCGGGTGGTCGAACGGCACCGGCGTGAACGTCAACGGCTCGTCGGTGGGTGCGGCCAGCTGGGCCCAGTCGAGGATGCCGTCTGACGCGCCGTCCGTCGGCCGGGAGGCCGGGCCGTCGCCGGCCACGCCCAGCGAGCCGAGGTACGGGATGCTGACCGTGTGCCGCAGCGACGGCAGGGCGGCACGGATGGCCACGACCTCGGCTCGCCGGTCGACGGGCTTGTCGCCGTACCGGTAGCCGTCCACGGCGACGAGCACCGTCGGCTCGATCTGCTGCCATCGGTCGGTGACGCTGCGGGTGCCGAACTCGGGCGCGCAGGACGAGAAGATCGCGCCCAGGCTGGCGGTGGCGAGCAGCAGGACGTACGTCTCGGAGATGTTCGGCGCGTACGCCGCCACCCGGTCCCCGGCGGTGACGCCGAGCCGGCGCAGACCGGCCGACACCCGGCGGACCTGCTCCCGCAGCTCGGCGGCGGTGAGGGTGACCGGCGGTCGGGTCTGGCTGTGCGCGACGACGACGGGGTCGTCGTCATCGCGGCCCGGCATGCGCAGCACGTTCTCGGCGTAGTTGAGGGTGGCGTCGGGGAACCACCGGGCGCCGGGCATGGTTCGCTCGGCCAGGGTGGCGGTCGGCGGGGTGTGCGCGATCACGTCGAAGTGGTCCCAGATCGAGCGCCAGAAACCGTCCAGGTCGGTGACCGACCAGCGCCACAGCGCGTCGTAGTCGGCGAAGTCCAGCCCACGGTGCTCCCGCAGCCAGCGCAGGTAGTCGCCGATCCGGGACCGCTCGAGCACGTCCGCCGGCGGCGTCCACAGCACGTCACCCACTGCTCCACCCTCCCCTGGCCCGCACGACGGTGTGTGGGCCGTGGCGCCATCTTGCCCTACCTCGAAGCGCCATTCTGCGCACCGGGTGGGCCGATCGACGCGTGCCCGGCCCACACTCCACCGCGCCAAACAGTGTGGGTCAGCCGGCCCGGTGCGCCTGGATCGCCCGGCGGCGGGCCAGGCGGTGCTCCCGGCGGATCTCCGCCTCCCGGTACCGGCGTTCGTCCTCCGGCGTCTCCGGCAGCACGGGGCGGACCGTGCGCGGCGCGCCGCCGACGTCCACGCCGACGAAGACCAGGTACGCCGTGGCGACCCGCACGGGCGCGTCCTCGGCCGAGTCCCACCGCTCGGCGACCACCCGCACGCCCACCTCCATCGAGGTCTGCCCCGTCCAGTTGACCTGGGCGTGCGCGTGAACCAGATCGCCGACCCGGACTGCCTCGGAGAAGACGATCTCGTCGATCGCCGCGGTGACCGCCGTCCCGCCGCTGTGCCGGGCGGCAGCGGCGCCCGCCACGTCGTCGACGAACTTCATCAGGACCCCGCCGTGAACGGTTCCGTAGAGGTTGACGTCCACCGCGGTCATGATCTTGCTGAGGGTGACGCGGGAGTACGACGTCGGTTTGCCGGTCGGAGCGGCGGAGAGGTGCTCGGTCATGCCGGAAACGGTACGGTGCGCGGATGCGACATCTCTGGAGCTTCCTCGCCGGGTTGGTGGTGGCACCCATCACGTGGGTGCTTGTCACACTCGGGCAGGACGGGTCGAGCCGGACGGTCGACCGCTGGGTGGAGATCGGCACCTTCAACACCGCCAACCTGATCGAGCCCGCGGTGTACCTCGGCGTCGGCGGTGTCCTGCTCGGGCTGCTCGGCACACTGCGTTTCTCGCCGGCCGGCCCACTGGTGGCCGGGCTGCTGCTGGTCACCCCGTACATCGGGATGTTCGTGGCGCCGTTCGAGGTGCGCGACGCCATCCCGCACGAGTGGAAGGTGTTCGGCGATCCGCTGCCGCTGCGGCTGCCGGTCGAGAACGGCACGCTGTTCCTGATCGGTCTGCTGCTGCTGATGGCGACGTTCAGCAGTCAACGCTGGCGGCGGTGGCCGCAGCCGGTGACCGTGCCGGCCGCCACCCCGGCGCCGACGGACGCACCGCGCGGCGACGACTTCACCCTGACCGACTGGTCGTCGTCCGAATCCGCGGAGCGCGACACCGCACCGCTGACCCTGGGTTACCCGGCCGACCCGACGCCGACCGAGCCGCTGCCCCGCCGGGTGGGCGGCGAATCGCCGTGGTCCGCACCGCCGCGCGGTCAGTCGCGGCCCGAGGAGGACACCACCACCGAAATCCGCTGACCGTCGGGCGGGCCGGTGTCCCGGCCCGCCCGACCAGATCCGGCGTCAGTGCACGGCGACGGCCAGGTCCGCGTCGACCGCGCCGAGGGTGGCGCGGGGCACGACCAGGACCATGACCGCCAGCGCCGCGGCCATGCCGCCCGCGATGACGATCGCCATCGGTACGCTCCCCGTCCCGAACAGGCCGGCGAGAGGCGCCGACAGCGCGCCGACGCCGAACTGGACGGCGCCGAGCAGTGCCGCTGCCGTACCGGCCGCCTCGCTGTGCCGGCTCATGGCCAGCGCCGGCGCGTTCGGCAGGGCCAGACCGGCAGCGGCCAGCACCAGCCACAGCGACGCGAGCAGGGTGCCCAGGCCCCCGATGCCGGTGGCGGCGAACAGCACCAGCAGCAGCCCGGCCGCCGTTCCCCCGACCAGGGCAATGACGAGGATCTGCTGTGGCGTGTAGCGCCGCAGCAGCCGGACGTTGAACTGGGTGGCCCCGATCAGGCCCACCGCGCCGGCGCCGAAGGCCAGACCGAACTGCTGCTCGTCGAGGCCGTACTCCTGCTGGAGGACGAAGGACGACCCGGAGACGTACGCGAACAGCGACGCCATGGCCAGTCCTGCGACCAGCACCAGACCGACGAACGCCCGGTCGTTGACCAGCCCCCGGTAGTCCCGCAGGGTCGCCGCCACCCCGCCGTGCCGGCGGCGCGACACGTCGAGGGTCTCCGGCAGCTTCACCGCCGCGACGACGATCAGCGACGCGCCCAGCACGGCCAACGCCGCGAACACGCCCCGCCACTCGGTCCAGCGCAGCAGTCCGCTGCCCAGCGTCGGCGCGAGCACCGGCGCGAGCCCCATGACCAGCATCAACCGGGAGAAGATCCGCGCGAACGACGCGCCGCTGAACAGGTCGCGGACGACGGCGGTGGCGACCACGGTGGCGGCGGCGACGCCGAGGCCCTGGAGGACGCGCAGTACGCCGAGCACGGCGATGTTGGGGGCGAAGACGCACAGCACGGACGCCACGATGTGCGCGGCGAGACCCGCGAGCAGCGGCAGGCGCCGGCCGACCACGTCGGAGACCGGCCCGATGAGCAACTGGCCCAGCGCGAGACCCAGCAGCGTGCCGGTCAGCGTCAACTGCACGGCCGTCTCGGTGGTCTGCAGGCCGGCGGTGATGGCCGGCAGCGCCGGCAGGTACATGTCGATGGTCAGGGGGCCGATGGCGATCAACGCGCCGAGCACGAGGACGAGTTGCATACGCTGGCGGTTGGTCATCAGGTCGCCGGGCAGCGCGTCCTGCTCGGGGGCGGTCTTGTGCATCCTGATCTCTCTCCGGGTGTTGAAGCGCCGTCATCGAGAGATCGACGAGGCCGGGGCGGGCTACTCTCCCGGGCTACAACGCCGCAGCCGTGGATCAAGATTCCCGCGCGCGGCTCACTCCTCGGCCCACATCCCCGGGAAGCGGGCCGCCGGTCACACGCCACCGCCGCCCACTGGTAGCCGTCGTCCGCCGGTCGAGGATTTCAATATAATCCTCCACTTTGGATGACTTACCAGGAAACATGAGCCCTGCGCTGCGGGCACCCCCGCTCCAGGGCGCTACCGAGACAAGGGAGCGGCATGGCTCGGCACGAGCGGCCCGTGGATCCGACGGCTGGACCGTTGTCGTCCTTCGCCCATGAGCTACGAAAGTTACGTGTCGAAGCCGGCAACCCCACCTACCGGCGATTGGCCGAGGTCGCCGGTTACAGCGCCTCGACCCTCTCCGCCGCTGCCAGCGGAATCCGGCAACCCAGCCTCGACGTGCTGCTCGCGTACGTCGGGGCCTGCGGCGGGGACACCGCCCGATGGAGGCAGCGTTGGCTCGAACTGGACGAGGAACTGCGGCCCGTCACGCCCCTCGCAGAGTCTCCAGCCACTGCCACTGCCGGGGATCCACCCGACCCGGCCACGGGTGAGCCAACCGGCACCAGCGGCGCAACCGGACCGGCCCACGACCGGCCCGCCAGCCCTCCGCGGCACCGGAAACTCCGACGGCGACTGGCGCTGGCGGCGGTGGCGGTCGCCGGTCTCGCCGGTACGGCCGCCGTGGTGCCGATGACCCAGCTGAGGTGGCCGGCCAGCGGGGCGACGGCGGCCGCCGGCACGACGAACACCACGGCCTGCCCGGCGACCACCACGGACGCCGCCTTCACCGCCGTCACGTACGGCAGTGGCGTGCATGTCCGGAGCGAGCCCCGCCGCGACCAGGCCATCCTCTACACCATTCCGCCCGGCTGCGTGGTCGGGCTCACCGGCTACTGCCTGGGTGAGCGGATCACCGACTCCACCTCCCAGACGCCCGACATCCGCTGGTTCACCCTGGCCGACGGTGGGCTGATCGCCTCCGGGGTGGTGCACGGCAACCCGCCCACGGGCCTGGAGCCGTCCCGCTGCCAGGGCGACCGACCCGGGCCGGCCTCGATCGCCCTCGCGATCGCCCCCGATGTGACCGGCCCGGGTGGGTGGCGGCTGAGCGCGACCGGCACGCACGTGGAGATCGTCGGCTTTGCCGCCTTCTACGCGGACGATCCCGCGCTGCCGGCGGAGCGCCGCTGGCACCAGATCGGATTGACCGGTCTGGCCGCCCCGCCGTTCGACCTCGTCTGGAAGCTCGACCGCCTGTCCGTGCGACCCGGATCGACTGCCGAGATCCCGGTGGCCGCGGTCGCCTGTCTCGGCGGTGGCGCGCCGACCGACGTACTCGACGTACGGGTCGCCCGCCCCGACGGCTCCAGCTCCGCCGAGGCCCTGCCGCTCGCCGCCGACCAGAGGCTCGCCGCCCGCCGTACCGCCTGCCTCTACCCCTGAGGGGGGTACGCGGACGGCCACCACCGGTGGCTCGGCGGGACGGATCCCACCGGGCCACCGGTCAGGCGTCACCGAACTCAGCAGCCCTGGCGACCGGAGTGGATCCAGTAGGTGGTGCCGGCCCAGTCCATCTCGCCGTACGCGTCGACGCAGTTGTTCGCCGTGCCGGTCACTCCGCGCGGCCCGGCGTAGTACAGGTAGTCCGCGTTGTCCGTGGTGGAGACCGCGGTGGGGGTGCACGAGCCGGTGCCGGAGGTCTCCGCGCACCGGGCGATCTGCACGGAGGTCCGCGCCGAGGAGCCGTACGCCGCGCCGCGGTGGTACATGCAGGCGCTGTTCGTGCCGCCGTTGGTGCTGTTGTAGTAGATGACCAGCTCGGCAACGGGCTTGCTCGGCGGGTACGCGTAGCTGTAGGTGACCGTGCCCGAGCAGGCCACCGCCGCCTGCGACGGGGCCGCCGTGACGACCAGCACCGTGCCGAAGGTCAGCAGCGCGACCAGCGCTCCGAACACCTTGCGCAGCATCATGACTTCCACTCCTTGAGGGACGGGGTTGGTTGAGAGCCGTCCCGCCGTCCACTTCTACGGAAGAGCGAAGTTGATCGCCGCTGGTGGTGGCGCCGAACAATCAATCCCGCACAACGCCGAACAACCCCGTACTGCGTCGCCGAACCGAGCCAGACGGGTCGCGCTGCGGAAGCAGGCCGCTGTCAGCCCTTCAGGAGCTGCCGCGCCATGACGATCCGCTGCACCTGGTTGGTGCCCTCGTAGATCTGGGTGATCTTGGCGTCCCGCATCATCCGCTCGACCGGGTAGTCGCGGGTGTAGCCGTAGCCGCCCAGCAACTGCACCGCATCCGTGGTGATCTCCATCGCGGCGTCGGAGGCGAAGCACTTGGCCGCCGCGCCGAAGTAGGTCAGGTCGGCGTCGCCCCGCTCGGACTTGCCGGCCGCGGCGTACGTGAGCTGCCGGGCCGCCTCCAGCTTCATGCCCATGTCGGCGAGCATGAACTGGATGCCCTGGAACTCGGCGACCGCCTTGCCGAACTGCTTGCGCTCGGCGACGTACCCCTTGGCGTAGTCGAGCGCGCCCTGCGCGATCCCGACGGCCTGGGCGGCGATGGTGACCCGGGTGTGGTCCAGGGTCTTCATGGCGGTGGCGAAGCCGGTGCCCTCCGCGCCGATCATCCGGTCGGCGGGGATCCGCACGTTGTCCAGGTAGACCTCGCGGGTCGGCGAGCCCTTGATGCCGAGCTTCTTCTCCGGCGCGCCGAAGCTCACCCCGGCATCGGACTTCTCGACCACGAAGGCGGAGATGCCCCGCGAGCGTGCGGCGGGGTCGGTGACGGCGAAGACGGTGTAGAACTCGGAGACGCCGGCGTTGGTGATCCAGCGCTTCACTCCGTTGAGAACCCAGTGATCCCCGTCACGCACCGCGCGGGTGGTCATCGACGCCGCGTCGCTGCCGGCCTCCGGCTCGGAGAGGCAGTACGAGAACATCGCGTCGCCCGCCGCGACCGGCGTCAGGTAGCGGCGCTTGATCTCATCGGAGCCGGCCAGCAGCAGCGGCATCGTGCCGAGCTTGTTCACCGCCGGGATCAGTGACGAGGATGCGCAGGCGCGCGCCACCTCCTCGATCACGATGGCGGTGGCCAGGGCATCCGCGCCCGCGCCGCCGTACTCCTCGGGGATGTGCGGCGCGTGGAAGTCGGCGGCCCGCAGCGCGTCGTAGGACGCCTTGGGAAACTCGCCGGTCTCGTCGGCCTCAGCGGCGTGCGGTGCCACCTTGGCGGTACAGACGTCCCGGACCGCCTCCCGGATCGCCTCGTGCTCCTCCGGCAACCGGTAGACGTCGAACGACTCCCCTGCGGCCATGTCGGCCCCTCCCCTTCACCGCTATCATGCGCAGTCTGTGGCCTCCCCTGACCGCCGACCGCGCAGACTGAAGGATAGCGACTGCAGTTCAGGTGATGTTACCGGCGCGTAGGTACGGGCATGACGGAGCACCCGCGCAGCTGGGCGATGATGGAAGGCAGACAGTGAGCCACCCCTCCGGTGCCCGGCCAGGCGCCGCAGCAGAATGCGACGCGACGACGCGCCGCCAGTGCGAGCGGAGAAGACAGGCGTGACGATCCCCTACCCCACCATCCAGCCGACCCCCGCCATCGCCGCGGTGACCCCGCCTTCGGGCGCGCCTCGGCCGCGGGTGACGTTCCTGGGGACCGGTTACCTCGGTGCGACGTACGCCATCTGCTACGCCGAGCTGGGCTACGAGGTGCTCGGGTTCGACGTCGACGCGGACAAGATCGCGATGCTGAACGCCGGCGAGGTGCCGATCCACGAGCCCGGCCTGGATGAGCTGCTCAAGCGCAACCTGGCCGCCGGTCGGCTGCGGTTCTCGACCGATATCGCGGAAACGGCCGAATTCGGTGACGTGCACTTCATCTGCGTCGGCACCCCGCAGCGGGCCGACGGGATGGGCGCCGACCTGTCGTACGTCGAGGCGTCGGTCACCAGCCTCGCCCAGCACCTGACCCGCAAGGCGCTCATCGTCGGCAAGTCGACCGTGCCGGTGGGCACGGCCGAGTGGGTCGAGCAGCTCGTCGGCAAGCACACCCCCGACGACCTGGGCGTCGAGGTGGCGTGGAGCCCCGAGTTCCTCCAGGAGGGCTTCGCCGTCGACGACGTGCTGCGGCCCAACCGGATCGTGGTCGGCGTCAAGAGCGAGTGGGCCAACGGCATGCTCTACGCGGCGCACAAGGGCGTCTTCGACCTGGCCGCGACCGAGGACCGGGAGGTGCCCCTGGTGGTCACCGACTTCGCCACGGCCGAGCTGGTCAAGGTCGCGGCGAACGCCTTCCTGGCCACCAAGATCTCCTTCATCAACGCGATGGCCGAGGTCTGCGAGGCCAGCGGCGGCGACGTCACGCAGCTCGCCCGGGCCATCGGGTACGACCCCCGCATCGGCAACCGGTTCCTCCAGGCCGGCCTCGGCTTCGGCGGCGCCTGCCTGCCCAAGGACATCCGCGCCTTCCAGGCCCGTGCGCAGGAGCTGGGCGCGGGCGAGGCGCTGCGCTTCCTGCACGAGGTCGACCTGATCAACCTGCGCCGCCGGACCCGCGTGCTCCAGCTCGCGGCCGATCTGCTCGGCCGCCGCTCCGGGCCGGCCGGTCCGGACTTCTCCGGCACCCGGATCGCCGTGCTGGGCGCGACGTTCAAGCCCAACACCGACGACGTCCGCGACGCCCCGGCGCTCGCCGTCGCCGCGCTGTTGCAGAAGGCCGGGGCCGACGTGCACGTGTACGACCCGCAGGGCACCGAGAACGCCCGCCGCGCGGTGCCCGAGCTGACGTACGAGCCCGGCATCAACGAGGCGGTCGCCGGCGCCGACCTGGTCTGCGTCCTCACCGAGTGGGCGGACTTCCGCAACGCCGATCCGGTGGCCCTGGGCGAACTGGTCGGCGGTCGCAAGGTCGTCGACGGGCGCAACTGTCTCGACTCGGCACTGTGGACCCAGGCCGGCTGGGAGTACCGGGGCATGGGTCGCCCCTGACGATCCACCACTCATCGGCCGGCCGCGCAGCGCTCTCCGCGGCCGGCCGATGATGTTGTTTGCCCCGGACCCGCCGACAAGTGTCGAAATCCGCGCCAGCTTTGGGCATGCTGCGACAGTGGGAGTCCACAGTGCGGCGGGTGGAGGGGTGTCGTGGCGACCTTTCAATGCTCCTCGTGCGGCCGGGAGATCAAGCCGGCCGTACACTGCCCGCACTGCGGGGCCGACCAGCCCCAGTGGGTGGAACACCTGGCGGACATCGAGCGCTCGATCGCGGAGATGAAGGCGCGCGACGCCGCCATCGCCCGCGAGCAACGGCAGATCGCCGCCAAGATGCAGGCCGCGCTCTTCCAGCGGGACATCCTCGCCCACGCCGGTGAGGAGCGGGTCAAGCAGGCCACCCGGCCCCGCCGGGTACTGCGTCGCCGCCCTGGTCGCCGCCCGCCCACGGCCACCACCGGCGCGCCTCCGCCCCGGGTCCCGCGCCAGGGCACGCCGCCCGTCCCGGAAGATCCTCCGCCGCCCCCGCCCCGGGCGTCCCGGTTGGACGCCGACGACCCCGAACACCCGCCGGAGGCGTCCAGCCGGGAGGTACAGAACATCCCGCTCGGGCTGGGCGCGCTGCTGCTCGCCGTGGCCGCGGTGGTGTTCGCCGCGGTGGCGACCAGCTCGATGGACGCGCTGGCCCGCCTCGGCGTCCTGCTGCTCGCCACGGCGCTGATGCTGCTGGCCCCGCCGGCGCTGGCCCGACGCGGGCTCACCTCCACCGCGGAGACGATCTCGGCGGTGGGTCTGCTGCTCGTGCCGCTGGCCGGCTACGCGCTCTGGGCCGTGGACCGGATCGGCAACGGCACCTCGGGGTCCGTCTTCGCCGGGTTGATCTTCGCGGCCACCGCCGCCGTGTCCGTCGGGTACGCCGCCTGGACAGGTCTGCGCGCACCCCGCTTCGCGACCGTGGTGGCCGCGCAGCCGGTCCTGCCGCTGCTCGCGTACGACCGGATCACCGGGCCGGCCGGCTGGGCGCTGGTGCTGACCCTGGTGGCCCTGTTCGACCTCTGGTTGGCCCGCTCGCCGATCGTGGTGGAGCGCCCCGCCCGGCAGGACCTGCCGCAGCCGGCCACGCCGTCGACGACGCCCCGGCAGCGCGACGCCGAGGCCCGACCGGAGGGCGACCCGGAGGAGGCCGGCGAGGTCGTCGACGCCGGCGTGGGCCCCGCGGACACCCCGTCCGCCCGCCCGGTTCCCGGGCTGCGCGAGCTGACCTGGTCGCTGCACGCGGTGGCCGTCGCGGTCGCCCTGGCGTACGCGGTCACCGCACTGCTGCGGGCACAGGCCGTGCCGACGGCAGCCGCCGCCGGGCTGGTGCTCCTGCTGGCCGCCGTCGTCGGGTTGGCCGGCGCGCTGGTGCTGCGCCGCCCACCGCTGCCCGACGTGGCGGCCGGCATCGTCACCCTGGCCGTGATCGGCGCGTTCGGCCGGGTCGCCTCGGTGGCACTGCCCGGCCAGGCGTTGCTGCTGATCGCGGCGGTGATCACGGCGACCGGCCTCGCGGTGCGCGCGATCCCCGAGGCCGCCCGCCGCGGCCCACAGATCGCCTCGGCGGTAGCGCTCACCGTCAGCGGCCTGGTGGTCGCCGGCGGAGCCCTGCGGGCCGGCGTCGCCACCGTCCGGGCGGCGCTGCCCGCCTGGGACGCCGACCTCGGCCGGCACGCCGCCGAGCTGGCCGCCTCCGTCGGCCCGACCACGTGGCAACTCGCCGCCGCCGCGTTCCTGCTCACCATCGCCGCCGTGCTGGCGCTGCCACCGGAGATCCGCCGCGAGTTCGCGGTCGCCGGGGCCGCGCTGACCGCGCTCGCCGTACCGGCGTCGTTCGGCCTCGGCTGGGCGGCCGCACCCTGGCCGATGGTGGTCACCGCGATCGGCATCGGAGTCATCGGCCTCTCGGCGCGTACCCCGCGGGCCGCTCTGGCCCACGGAGTCGGCGCTGCCGTGGTGGGCCTCTTCGGCGCGGGCGCCGGCCTCTCCCGGCCCGCGCTCACGGCTGCGGTCCTGCTCGCCCTCTTCGCGGCCGGCGCGCTGGTCGCGCTGGCGCCCCGGGTCCGGATCGCCTCGGCCGCCGCCGAGACGGTCACGGACTGGGCCGCCGGAGGCGCGGCGTTCGCGCTGCCGGGCGCGGTGGCCGCGTTCGTGGCCGCCACCGTGCCCGTCGACGAGACCCCCACCCCGGCCAGCCTCCGCGAGGCGACCGTCCCGGTGCTCGCGGCGAGCTTCCTGGCCGTCTGCGTGACCCTCGGGTACGCCGCGATGGTGCAGGTCTCTCAGCGGCGCATCCCGGTGCCCCTGTCGGTCGGCACCGGAATGGGCGCACTCGTCGTCACCGCCGCCGCCTTCGGCGCGCCCGGTGCCACCGTCGCCGACGCCTGGGTCGGGGCGCTCCTGCTGATCGCCGCGGTACTGCTCTTCCTCGCCCCCTCGATCGACGCCGGCCGCCGCTCCGACCTCACCCTGGACGGCTCCGACCTGGCCGCCGCAGCGGTGACCACCGCACTGATCGCCACGATGGTGCGGATCGCCGCGGTACTCGCCCCCGGTGGGCAACTGGCGGTCGCCGCCGGCCTGGTCCTGATCGTCGCCGTGGCCGCCCGCGCCATGCCCGAGGAGTGGCGACGCGGCCCGATCCTCGGCCTCGCCGTGGGCGGGGTGATCATCGGGGTGCTCGCCGGTTGGACGGCGCTGCGCGGTGGCGTGGGCGTGCTGGCCACTCCCGGGCCGATCTGGAACGGCGACCTGAGCAACTGGCCGGCGGCCCCGACCGGCGGCTCGACCTGGCAGGCGCCGATCGCGCTGCTGCTGCTGGCCGTCGCCGCCGGCGTCCTGCTGCCACCGCCGTGGCGCTGGGACGCGTCCGGGGTGGCCGTGGTGCTCGCCACCATCGGCGCGCCGGCCGCGTTCGACCTGCCCTGGTGGTCGCCGGTGCTGGTCGGAGCCATGGTCGCCACCGTCTTCGGAATAGCGGCGGTGGCCACCGAGGAGCCCCGGGCCGGGCTGTCCCGGGCCACCGTGGCCGGGGTGGTCGCGCTGCACGGCGCCGGCGCCGGCCTGGTCCGCCCGTGGACCACCGCGCTGGCGCTGGGCAGCATCGCGCTGATCGGTGTCGTCGTGGCCACGCTGGCACGCGTCCTCGCCCGGCCCCAGGTGACCGATCTGGAGACCGAGGGCATGCCGCCGCACCTGGCGCAGATCGGCGGCGCGGCGGCCGGCGCGGCCCTGCTGGCGCTGCCCGGCGCGGTGGCGGCGCTGGCCGTCGAGTTCCAACACTCGGCTCAGGTGGTGCTGACCGCCGCACTGGCCGCGTCGAGCCTCGGCCTGGCCGGTGTGGCCGCGGTGCGCCGGCACGTACCGCAGTACCTGCCCTGGGTCAGTGTGGCCGTGGTCGGCGGTGCGAGCATCAGCGCGATCGCGGCCATCCCCACCGGGCTTCCCGTCGGCGTCTACGCGGCCGCCGCCGCGCTGCTCGGCGTCCTCGCCGAACTGGTCCGCGCGGCGACCGTGCCGCCCACCGCCGCCGCCCAGCCGGTCCGCCGCTGGGCGGTGCTGCTCGACGGCGCGCTGCGCCGGCTGCCGGACGACCCGGATCGGCGACGGTGGCGGGTCAGCCCCTCGGCCGGCGCGCTCGCGGCCGCCGCGCTGCCGACCGCCCTGGCCGTCGTCACGATCGCACCCACGCTGTTCTTCGCCCTCGTGGAGCCGCAGCGCACGTTGGACCGGATCTGGCAGGGTCCGCCGCCGGAGCTGCTCACCCCTCCGCCGGACGTGGTCAACCCGACGCACGTGCTGACCGCGCTGCTGCTCACGGCGACGGCCGCACTGGCCGCCACCGGATTCAGCGGCGGACGGCGGTCCCGCGCCGTACCGGTGGTGCTCCCCGGGGCGGCCGTCACGCTGCTGATCGCGCCCATCGCGCTGGGCAGCGGGTGGCCGGCGAGCACCCTCGCCGCGCTGTCCGTGTTCACCATCTCCATGCTCGGTCTCGCCCTGACCCCGCCACCACCCCTCGTGGAGCCGGCCCGTTCGTTGCGGCTGGCCCGGGTGCTGGTGTTCGTCATCGGTCTGGCGGCCGGTGGCGCCGGCCTGGCCGGCAGCCTTGCGGACCGGCAGCTGACCCTGTTCACCCTCGGCGGTGCGGTCGGCGTCGGGGCGGTGGCGGCCCTGTTCGGCACCACCCAGAGGGCCCGCATCCTCGGCTGGCTGTTCGCCTCGATCATGGCCCAGCTCTTCGTGCTCACCGCCGGCCTGATCGCCGGGCTGGCAGCGGTCTGGTCCGCGTTCGGGGTACTCGCCGTCGGCGCGATCCTCCAGGTGCTCGCGGCGACCCTGCCCCAACTGCGCCGCCCCGAGGCGCAGCGCGAGGCGTCCACCGTCCAGTGGAGCGGGTACGCGGCGGCCCTGATCGCGCTGGCGCTCGCCTTCGACTCACCACGGCACATCGCCGCCCTGCTGGCCGCGTGGGGCGCCGTCCTCGGTGTGGCGGCGACCCGACCCGGTCGACGGCCCGTCGAGCGCCGGATCCTCTTCTGGGCGGTGGTGTTCTGCGAGATCACCGCCTGGTGGATCCTGATGCGCGTCGCGGACGTGGCGCTGCCCGAGGCGTACACCCTGCCGTTCGCCGCGCTGGCCCTGCTGGTCGGCGTTCTGGAACTGCGCCACCGGCCGGATCTGAGCAGCTGGGTGGCGTACGGGCCGGCGCTGGTCGCCGCGTTCCTGCCCACCCTGGCGATCGTGCTGGCCACCGAGACCAGCACGCTGCGGCAGATGCTGCTGCTGCTCGGCGCGGTGGCGGTGCTGATCTTCGGATCGTCCAGCCGGCAACAGGCGCCGGTGATCGTCGGCGCGTCGGTGACCGCGATCGCCGCGATCCACGCGCTGTTCAGCCTCGGCCCGTGGCTGGCGCTGATCCCTGTTGGCATCCTGCTGCTCGTCCTCGGGGCCAGCAACGAACGCCGTCGTCGCGCCCAGGAACGCCTCCAGACCGCCCTACGCGGCATGAGATAAACCGGAGGGTCCCTGCGGCGTGGGTGGGTGGTGACGGTGAGCGTGCCGGGTTCGCCGCAGGTCTCGGCGATCTTGCACTTTCTGTCGTCACATTGCTGGACAAATAACGCGTAACGACCACCGAAAGTGCAAGATCGCGGGGGCCGGCGTGGCCACGGACCTTAGCGGGCCAGGCGGTCCAGTAGCTCGTCCAGCAGCGCGCGCTCGCCGGGGGTGAGGTCGCCCGGGTCGTCGTCGACCAGCGCACGCAGCGTCAGGGCGGCGCTCGTACGGGTCGCGGGGGCCTCGGTGGAGGGCGCGCCCAGGACGCCGGCCAGCGCGGCCTCGCGGACGCGTCGGGACAGCCCGAAATCCGGCTCCGGCTGGCTGATCAACGTGAGCGTGATGCCGACGTTGGCGGCGAGCACCTGCTCGGCGGCATCGTCCACCGGCACCTTGAGCAGACCCCGGGCCGCAGTGTCGGTGAACCGCTGGCGCAACGCGGCATGCGCGGGAGCGGTGACGGCGCAGGGCTTTCCCGGCTCGACGCGCCCGTAGAGCAGCCCGTAGAACGACGGGTGCTCAAGCCCGAACCGCACGTGCTTGTCCCAGCCCTCGCGCAGGTCCTCCAGCGGATCGCCGGAGCTCTCGACCGCCGTGTACTGGGTGAAACCGTGGTTCACCACGGCGTCGATCAGGCCCTGCTTGTTGCCGAAGTGGTGGTACAGCGTCGGGGCCTGCACCCCGGCGCGCTCACACACCGCCCTCGTGGACATGGTGCCGCCGGCCTGCAGCAACTCCGCCGCGGCGAGCAGGAGTCGATCCCGTGCGTTCTGCATGGTTGCTATAGTAGCCTACGTAGCGCTACATTGCGTTCTATAGCGAGGGGAGAAGTCCATGAGGACTTGGTTCATCACGGGTGGGACGCCCGGAGGGTTCGGCCTGGTCTACGCGGAGGCCGCGCTGAAGGAGGGCGATCAGGTGGTGGTAACCGCCCGTCGACCCTCTGAACTGCATGAATGGGCTGAACCGTACGGAGACCGCGTGCTGGTTCTCCCGCTCGACGTCACCGATGCCGACCAGGTGCGTACGGCGGTCAGGACGGCGGAGTCGCGGTTCGGCGGGATCGACGTGCTCGTCAACAACGCGGGCCGAGGCTGGTACGGCTCGGTCGAGGGCGCCCCGGACGAGATGGTCCGCCGCACGTTCGACCTCAATCTGTTCGCCGTGGTCGAGGTGATGCGCGCGGTCCTGCCGGGCATGCGGGCACGCGGCGACGGCTGGATCGTGAACATGTCATCGGTGGCAGGCCTCGTCGGCGCGAAGGGGTTCGGCTACTACGCGGCGGCGAAGTTCGCGATCGAAGGACTGTCGGAGACCCTGCGCCAGGAAGTCGAGCCGTTCGGTGTACGCGTGCTCGTCGTCGAGCCGGGAGCGTTCCGCACCAAGGCCTTCGCCTACTTCCAGGACGAGCCCGTCACCGAGACCGTCGACGCCTACGTGCCGATGGTCGAGGGCGTCAAGGCGGCGTTCGTGGAGCATGACGGCAACCAGGCAGGTGACCCTGTTCGTGGAGTGCAGGCCGTGATCAGCGCGATGAACGCACCCGTTCCACCGAAACGAATCGTCCTCGGCAACTCCGGTTATGACGCCGTTGTCGCGATGCACGAGAACGCACTCGCGGAACTGCGCGGGAACGAGAAGCTATCCCGCAGTGCGGACTTCTGAGCCGGTCAGCCACCACGCCGTATGGCCCGTGACGGGCAAGCGCCCGGGTCCGGGTACTCGAGAAATCGGAGAGCAGACATGAACGACATCACCCTCCCCAAGGCCATCGACAACTTCATCGCGGCCACCAACGCCCACGACCTGAACACAATGGCAGCGGTGTTCGGCGACGGAGCCACCGTGAGCGATGACGGGAAGACCTGGGCCGGCGAGGCCGAGATCCGCGAGTGGATCCAGGGGCACCTGATCGACCCCAAGGTCGTGCTCACTCCCACGTCGTTCGCGGACGACCGGCTGGTGGCCTCCGGGGACGGTGATTTCCCCGGCGGCCCCTTGTCGTTCGCCTTCGCGTTCGACATCAGGGACGACCAGGTCACCAACCTGGCGATCGAACCCGTCTGATTGACCACCGGCCGGGGCAGCCTGAGTGCTTCCCCGGCCCGGAGACGCCATGACCGCCTCCGGAACGCCTCAGGGCAGGGTGGCCTGGAGAGCCGCGTCCTTGGTCTTGATGAGCTTCTCCAGGTCCTGCTGGTAGGTGGCCATGCGGGTGCGCAGCTTCTCGTCGGACGCCCCGAGGATCCGTACGGCCAGCAGGCCGGCGTTGCGGGCGTTGCCGATCGACACGGTGGCCACCGGAATCCCCGCCGGCATCTGCACGATCGACAGCAGCGAGTCCATACCGTCGAGGTGCTTCAGCGGCACCGGCACGCCGATCACCGGCAACGGGGTCACCGAGGCGACCATGCCCGGCAGCGCGGCGGCGCCACCGGCACCGGCGATGATCACCTTGAGCCCACGGTCGACGGCGTCGCGGCCGTAGTCGATCATCGCGACCGGGGTCCGGTGTGCCGAGATGACCCGCACCTCGTACGACACCTCGAAGTCGTCGAGCACCTCGGCGGCGGCCCGCATGGTCGGCCAGTCCGAGTCGCTGCCCATGATCAGCCCGACCGTGGTCACCGGAGTCCTCCTTGGTTCGCGGCCACCGGGGTCACTCGTGCCCCGCCTGAAGCCAGCGTGCGGCCCGCGCCGCCCGCGCCCGTACGTCGTCCAGGTCGTCGCCGAGCACCGTGACGTGCCCGATCTTGCGGCCGGGGCGTACCTGCTTGCCGTAGAGGTGCACCTTGGCCCCGGGCTCGGCAGCGAAGAGGTGGTGCAGCCGCTCGTCGATCGACATCCCGCCCGGCTCGCCACCCAGCACGTTCGCCGACACGACGACCGGCGCGGTCAGCGCGGTGTCGCCCATCGGGTAGTCCAGCACCGCCCGCACGTGCTGCTCGAACTGGGAGGTGCGGGCACCCTCGATGGTCCAGTGCCCCGAGTTGTGCGGACGCATCGCCAGCTCGTTGACCACGATCGCCGGCCGACCGGCGTCGTCGCGCACCTCGAAGAGCTCCACGGCGAGCAGCCCGACCACACCGAGCGCGGTGGCCAGGTCGATGGCGAGCTGCTGCGCGGCGACCGCCAGCTCCTCGTCGAGGCCGGGCGCCGGGGCCAGCACCTCGACGTTGATGCCGTCGCGCTGGACCGTCTCGACCACCGGGTACGCGGCCACCTGGCCGAACGGCGAGCGGGCCACCTGCACGGCGAGTTCGCGGCGCAGCGGCACCCGCTCCTCGACGATCAGCCGGGTACCGCCGGCGAGCAGCGTCGTGGCCAGCTCGCCGGCCTGGGTGGCGTCGTCCACCATCCAGACGCCCCGACCGTCGTAACCGCCCCGGGCCGCCTTGAGCACGACCGGCCAACCGACCTGCTCACCGAAGCCGACCAGGTCGGCGGGATCGCCGACCGGCTGCCACGCCGGATTGGGCGCGCCCAGCTCGGTGAGGCGTTCCCGCATGACCTGCTTGTCCTGGGCGTGCAGCAGGGCGTCCGCCGGCGGGTACAGGGTCACCCCTTCGGCCGCCAGCGTGCGGATGTGTTCGGAGGGCACATGCTCGTGGTCGAAGGTGACCACGTCACAGCCCTTGGCGAAGGTGCGCAGAGCGGCCAGGTCGGTGTGGTCCCCGTACTGGACGTCGGCGGCGACCAGCGCCGCGCCGTCGTCGGGGGCGCTCGCGAGCACACGTAGTGACTGGCCGAGGGCGATCGCGGCCTGGTGGGTCATCCGGGCCAACTGGCCGCCACCCACCATGCCGACAACAGGCAGACCGGTACGGGAATCCATAGCGCGGCCAGCCTACCGGGTGCCCCGACTCAGCCCAGCTCGGCGATCAACTCATCGACGGAGGTGACCGGCCGTTGGCACACGAAGCCCCGGCACACGTACGCGGCGGACCGCCCGTCGACCAACGGACGGTCCGCGAGCAACGGCACACCGGGCTGGTCCGGAAGGCCGGCGACCACCACCGCTCCGGGCGGGGCGTACCGCCGGGCGGCGGCCACCAGCGGATCGCCGGCCGGGTCGTGGGTCGCCACCGCGATCTCGTACGGCCCGGACAGCAGCGCCTCGCCGACCGTGGCCGCGTACCCGGTGAAGCGGGCGTGCCGCCCGACGATCGGCGCCACGGTGGCGAGCGCGGCCTCGGCGGCCTCGCGGTAGCGGGTCTCCCCGGTCAGCGCGGAGTACGCGACCAGCCCGGCGACCAGCGCCGACCGCCCCGACGGGGTGGCGTTGTCGGTCGGATCGGCCGGCCGGGCGACCAGCTGCTCCGCGTCGTCGGCCGTGTCGTAGTAGGCGCCGCCGGGCGCGGCGAAGTGTTCCAGGGCGGTGTCCAGCAGCTGACCGGCCAGAGTCAGCCAGCGTCCCTCGCCGGTGAGCTGGTGCAGGGCGCAGAACGCCTCGGCCACGCAGCCGTAGTCCTCCAGCACCCCGGCCGGTTCGCCGACCCTGCCGTCACGCGAGACCCGACGCAGCCGGCCGTCGACGACGTGCACGCTGGCCAGGTGCTCGGCGGCGTCCCGCATCGCGCCGTCGACGACGATGGTGACGCCCTCCATCAGGTTGGCGCCCTCGTCCCGCTTCTCCAGGGACAGCGCGGCGACCTGGAGGAATTCGACGATCGCGGTGATCGCCAGGCCGTTCCAGGCCGCCACCACCTTGTCGTCGCGGGCCGGCTGGGGCCGCGTGTCGCGGGCCGCGAGCAGTTGCCCGACCACCCCCTGCCAGCGGGTACGGACCTCGGGCGCGGCGTCGTCCACGTCCCGGGCGAGCTTCAGGACGCTCATGCCGTGCTCGAAGGTCCCGGACTCGGTGACCGTGAACAGGTCAGCGGCGAAGCGGCCGTCGTCCTCGCCGAGCGCCTCGACGAGCTGCGCGGGTGTCCAGGCGTAGGTGAGCCCCTCGACGCCCTCGGTGTCGGCGTCCAGCGCGGACGCGAACCCCTCCCCCGGCCGGTGCAGCTCGTCGGCGAGGAACCGGGCGGTGTCCCGCGCGACCCGGCGAGCCAGCGGGTCGCCGGTCAGTCGCCAGAGCTGCGTGTAGACGCGCAGCAGCAGCGCGTTGTCGTAGAGCATCTTCTCGAAGTGCGGCACCGTCCAGTGCGCGTCCACCGAGTACCTGGCGAAACCGCCGGCGAGCTGGTCGTAGATGCCGCCCCGGGCCATCGCCTCGGCGGTGTGCCGCACGATCTCCAGGCTGCGCGGGTCGCCGGTGCGCTGGTGGTGGCGCAGCAGGAAGAGCAGGTTCATGTGCGGCGGGAACTTCGGTGCGCCCCCGAACCCGCCGTTCGTCTCGTCGTACTCACCGGCCAGGTTGCCGGCCGCGGCGTCGAGCAGTGCGGCGTCCAGCGGCGCGGTGGGGCCACCCACGGCCTGTGCGCCACCGATTGCCTCGACCACGGCGGCGCCCTGGCGCAGCACCTCGTCCCGCTGGTCCCGCCAGGCGGTGGTGACCGACTGGAGCAGGCGGGTGAAGTTGGCGCGCGGGAAGTAGGTGCCGCAGAAGAACGGGGTGCCGTCCGGGGTGGCGAAGACCGTCATCGGCCAGCCGCCCTGACCGGTCATCGCCTGGGTGGCGGTCATGTAGACGGCGTCGACGTCGGGGCGCTCCTCGCGGTCCACCTTGATCGACACGAAGTTGTCGTTCAGCAGGGCGGCGACCTGCTCGTTCTCGAACGACTCGTGCGCCATGACGTGGCACCAGTGGCAGGCCGCGTAGCCCACCGAGATGAGCACCGGCACGTCGCGTCGTTTCGCCTCGGCGAACGCCTCGTCGCACCAGGGCCACCAGTCGACCGGGTTGTCGGCGTGCTGGAGCAGGTACGGGGAGGTCGCGTCGGCGAGTCGATTCACCCGACGACCATAACCACCCGCGCCGGGGCGTGCCGGGCGGTCAGGAGGCGCCGTCGGCGCGCAGGCGGAAGACGTTCGATTCGGCCGAGTCGCGCAGCGTGCCCAGCACCGCGCCGATCTTGTCGGCCGGCATGGGCTTGAAGAAGTGGTAGCCCTGCGCGGACGTGCAGCCCAGCTCGGCCAGGGCCAGCCGCTGTTCGGCCGTCTCCACGCCCTCGGCGACCACCCGCAGCCCCAACTCGTGGGCGAGCCCGACGGTGGTCCGGACGATCGCGGCGGCCTCGGGCGAGTCGGCCATCCGGATCACGAAGGAGCGGTCCACCTTCAGCTCGTCCACCGCGATCCGGGTCAGGAAGGTCAACGAGGAGAAGCCGGTGCCGAAGTCGTCCACCGCGAGCTGCACGCCCATCGACCGGAGGTTGGCGAGCACCTCGTCGATGATCTCCAGCTCGCTCATCACCACCGTCTCGGTGATCTCCAGGACCAGCCGGTGGGGTGGCACCTGGTGTCGGCGCAGCGCGTCGGCGATCTCCGCCGGGAGGCGGGGGTCGAGCAGGCTGCGCGCGGACAGGTTGACCGAGATCGGAACGTCCAGCCCTTCACGGGCCCAGCCGGCGGCCACGCCGAGCGCCTTGTCGAGCACGTACCGGGTGAACGTGCCGAGCTGTTCGCTGTTCTCCACCGGACGGATGAAGTCGGCCGGGCCCAGCCAGCCCCGCCGGGGGTGCTGCCAGCGGATCAGCGCCTCCACCCCGGTGGGCGCGCCGGTGGCCAGGTCAACCGCCGGCTGCAACGCCAGCACCAGCTGGTCGTCGACCTTCAGCGCCTCGCGCAGTTCGGCGAGCAGGGCGAGCTGGTCCGTGCTGGCCGCGTCCCGGGTGCTGTCGTACGCGGCGACACTGCCGCCGCCCTCCTTGGCCTGGTACATGGCGATGTCCGCGCGGCGCAGCAGCTCGGTCAGGTCGGCGGTGCCGGCGTCGGCGACGACCACGCCCACGGACACCTCGATGGACATGCGCACCCCGGCCACCTCGGTCGGTGCGGCGAGCCGCTCGGCGATCTCACGGGCCTGACGCAGCGCGTGCGCCATGGGCGCGGCCCGGTCACCGAGCACGGGAACCGACGTGAGCAGCAGCGCGAACTCGTCGCCTCCGAGCCGGCCGAGCAGGTCACCCGGGCGGGCCAACGCGCTGAGCCGGTTGGCGGTCAGCCGCAGCAACTGGTCGCCGGCCGCGTGCCCGAGGGTGTCGTTGACCTCTTTGAACTGGTTGATGTCCAACAGCAGCAGGGCCACCGGATGATCGTGGGCGAGCTGCCGCAACGACTGGTCGCCCTTGCCGAGCATGGCCGTGCGGTTCGCCAGCCCGGTGAGCGGGTCGTGCACCGCCTCATACGACGATCGGGCGGTGACCAGCCGCAGCTCGCGGTGGGTCGCGGCGTCGTGCAGGGCGGCGGCGAGCGCGTCGCCGAACGCGGCCACCGCGTCCCGTTCCCGGGTCGTGGGCGGCGCGGAGCGGGGGAACCGGACCCGTAGCCGACCGACCGGCGCGGCACCCACCGACAGGGGACGGACCAGCTCGTCCTCGTCGGGCTCGGACTTGTCGGGCGGGCCGACCTCCCGGTCGAGCAGCTGGCCCCCGGCGTCCCCCCGGTAGCGACGCCACCTGCCGTCGGGCCGGGCCACCTCGACGTCGACCAACTCGGCGTTGAACAGCGCCAGCGCGCCGGTCACCGCCGCGCTGGCAACGCCCCGCTCGTCGAGCTGGTTGAGCGCGGCGGTGGCTTCGGCGAAGGCACGCCACGTCCGACGTTCCTGGTCCGCCCGCAGGCGGTAACGGTAGGTCTGTTGCAGGAGCCAGAGCAGCGGTGGGAGCAGCAGCAACCAGCGCGGGTCCAGCTCCAGCAGCGCGATCACGACCAGGCCGACCGCCACGTTGCCCACGAACATCAGCAGCTTGCCGCGCAGCGCGGCCAGCAGCGGCGGCCCGATCGGAAGCCCGTGCCGCAGGCTCAGGCTCACCGCCCCGAGCCAACCCGTCACCATCAGGTACGTCACCGACCCGGCGATCACGGCGAGCGCCAGCATCGGGTTGGGAGCGGTGAGCAGGGGGTGCCCCAGCGCGGTGGTCACGGACACGGCCAGCGCCGACGCGGCGGCCAGCGACGCGGCGATCCGGACGATCTCCAGGGCCGGACGACGATCGTTGTGCAGGGACAGGCCCGTCCAGGCCAGCCCGGCGCCGATCAGCGTGGCGGACGGCAGCCAGCCGGCCGGAGCGAGATAGAGGCAGACGATCAGGGCCGCCTCACCCCAGGTGATGCTGACCATGCCGGCGGCGCTGCGGAACCGGAGCCGGGCGAGTTGGGCCAGGGCGAGGACGCCGACCGCGATGCCGAAGCGGGCCGGACCACCCAGCGGGTCGTCGGCCGGCAGTCCGGAGGGGAGCGTCAGCCCGACCACGGCGGCGACCAACGCGGTCACCGTCACCGCGGCCGTCAGCACCCGCAGCCGGACCGGCATGCCGTGCACCCCGAGCCGGTCGAACGGGTCGCCGGCCGGGCCGGAGGTCATCGACCTCCCCCGTCAGCCGACCGACCGACGGTACGACGGGCAGCCGGTGCTGTGCTGGTCATCGGCGCCCCCTCCCGCGCACGTCTCGGGGACTTTTGGTCCCCCGGCGGAAGGCTAAGCCAAACCGGGTGGTCGCAACAGGGGTCGACCACCCGGTTCGGCGTGAATCACGCGCGGACTACCCGTTCCGCTGCTGCTGGTGCCCATTGGGAGCGTGCGCGGATGAATCATGCGCCCCGGTCCCGTCTGTCGGATCGACGACTGAAGCGTCGGCCCTGGTCGGATCGACCGCCTGCCCCGGCTGCGGGAACCGGTCGGGCAGACGCCGCAGTCGGGCGTTCATGTTGCGGATCAGCAGGATGGTGGCGGTGGCGAGCAGCAGGATGAGGAGGAGACCCATCGGGCCGGCCAGACCACCCGTGCGGGTGTCCCCGAAGTTGTTCTCCGCGAGCACCTGGGCAGCGGTCAGCATGGTCGTCCTCCGATGTGCGATTGCCTACCAGGGTAGCCCCGGCCGGAATCAGCGCGCGTGCGCCGTCTCCCGCACTCCGGCGAAGAGGTCCGACTCGGGCAGCGGGCTCTCCACCATGGTGCGTACCAGCTCGAAATCCTCGGTCGGCCAGGCCCGCTGCTGCATCTCCATGGGCACGTGGAACCAGAAGCCGTCCGGGTCGACCTGGGTGGCGTGGGCGCGCAGCGCGTCGTCCCGCACGGGGAAGTATTCCGCGCAGTCGACCCGGGTGGTGATCCGTGGGCCCTTGTCCGGACGCTCGTCCCAGCGCTTGAGCCAATCCTCGTACGGCGACTCGGCGCCGGTGGCGAGCATCGCCTCGTGCAGGGCCATGATCTTGGCCTTGGAGAAGCCGATGTCGTAGTACAGCTTCAGCGGCTGCCAGGGGGCGCCCAGCTCGGGGTAGCGCTCGGGATCGCCGGCGGCCTCGAAGGCGGCCACGCTGACCTTGTGGCACATGATGTGGTCCGGGTGGGGGTAGCCACCCTCCTCGTCGTACGTGGTCACCACGTGCGGACGGAACTCCCGCATCAGCCGGACCAGGGGGCCGGCGGCCACCTCGACGTCCTGGAGGGCGAAGCAGCCCTCGGGGAGCGGCGGCAGCGGGTCGCCCTCGGGCAGGCCGGAGTCGACGAACCCGAGCCAGGCCTGGTCGACGCCGAGGATCGCCCGTGCGGCGTCCATCTCGGCGCGGCGGATGTCCGCGATGTTGGCCCAGACGTCGGGCCGGTCGAGCTTGGGGTTGAGCACACTGCCGCGCTCACCGCCGGTGCACGTCACCACCAGCACGTCGACCCCCTGGGCGACGTACTTCGCCATGGTCGCCGCACCCTTGCTCGACTCGTCGTCCGGATGCGCGTGGACGGCCATGAGACGCAGCTGCTCTGCCAACTTTCGGCGCTCCTCGTCTGTGCCGGTCGGTGGACCCGACCGGGCTCGACCGGCTGACCTGCCAGGAACCTCCCTCGCCCCGCCGCCGGTCGGCACCTGCGGGACCCGACCTGCCGTTCCTGGCATTCGGCCGGGCTGGGAGGATGGACTCCTGCCATTCTTGCCGATGCCACCGACAACGACGCCAGGAGATACCCGCCGGTGACCGAGACGCACGCCACAATTTCACCGGGCGCGCCGGTCTTCCCGGCCGGGCGCTACGGCCGACGCCGGGCGCCCGGCGGAGGTCGGCGTCGTACGCTGCTGGCCGCCCTGGCGCTCCTGGTGCTGGTGGTGGGGCTGAGCCTGATCTCGCTGCGGCTCTACCGGCAGTACGGCGACCCGGTCTACGACGCCCAGGTGATCACGTACACCGACATCACGGACAACCAGGTGGTCGTCGACTTCCGGGTACGCGTGCCGGAGGGCGGCTCGGCCGTCTGCGTCCTGCGCGCCCGGGACCGCGCCGGAGTCGAGGTGGCCCGCGACGAGGTCACGGTGACCGCCGCACCGGGTGAGCGGCACGTCAGCGCCCGGCACCGGCTGAGCACCAGCGCACGACCGTTCATCGGCGAGGTGCTGCGCTGCCGAGCGCCGTCCTGACCTGCCCGGACGTCACCCGGTAACGGCGGCCGGACGGCCGTCGCCGGTGCCGCGACCGCCGGTGTCGGATACGGACACCGGCGGTGATCGCCGACACGCTGTGTCGTACCGCACTGGTAACTTGGTAGTTCACCTGTCAGCCAGCCACGCACAACCGAGGAGAACGCCTGTGTCCGCTGGAAACGAGGCGCCCGCCACCTGGCTGTCCCAGGACGCGTACGACCGCCTCCAGGCCGAGCTCGACGAGCACATCGCCAACCGTCCGGCCATCGCGGCCGAGATCAACGCCCGCCGCGAAGAGGGCGACCTGCGGGAGAACGGCGGCTACCACGCCGCCCGTGAGGAGCAGGGCAAGGCCGAGGGTCGCATCCGCTACCTGCAGGAGCTGCTGCGCACCGCCAAGGTCGGCGCGGCGCCGACGGCCGACGCGGTGTCACCCGGCATGGTGGTGACGATCTACTTCGACGACGACACCGACGACACCGAGACCTTCCTGCTCGGCTCGCGGGAGATCGCCGCCACCACCGACCTGACGGTCTACAGCCCCGAGTCCGCCCTGGGCAAGGCGATCCTGGGTGGTCGCGCCGGCCAGACCTGCACCTACACGGCACCGAGCGGCGCCGACATCAAGGTGACCGTGGTCAGCTTCGAGCCGTTCTCCGGCTGAGCGCCGCGTACCGCTCACGGCGTGCCGCCGCCGGGGCGTGACACCACCTGTCACGCCTCGGCGGCGAACACCACCTGGTAACCGCTGGCCCGCAGCGCGCTGATCAACGTGTCGGAGTGCTCCACTCCACGGGTTTCCACCGACAGCGCCACCTCCACCTCGCCGAGGCTGAGGTGTGGGTTGGCCCGCTGGTGTTCCACGTCCACCACGTTGGCCCGATGCTCGGCGATCTGACTCAACAGGGACGCGAGCTGCCCGGGCCGATCCGAGCAGCGGACGGTCACCCGCAGGTAGCGGCCGGCGGCGGCGAGACCGTGCTCGATCACCCGCAGCATCAGCAGGGGATCGATGTTGCCGCCGGAGAGCACCGCGACCACGGGCGTCTCCACCTCCACCACGCCGGCCAGGAGCGCGGCCACGCCGACCGCCCCGGCCGGTTCGACGACCTGCTTGCCGCGTTCCAGCAGCATCAGCAGGGCCCGCGAGATGTCCTCCTCGGAGACCGTGACGATCTCGTCGACGAGCTTGCGGACATGGTTGAAGGTGATCTCCCCGGGCCGTCCGACCGCGATACCGTCCGCGATGGTGGCGAATGCCGGCAGCCGGACCGGCTCCCCGGCCACCAGGGAGGGCGGGAAGGCCGCCGCGCCCGCTGCCTGCACCCCGATGATGCGTACGTCCGGGCGGAGCGCCTTGGCGGCCACGGCCATGCCCGAGATCAGGCCGCCGCCGCCCACGCCCGTGATGATCGTCCGCACGTCCGGGCACTGGTCGAGGATCTCCAGGGCGACCGTGCCCTGCCCGGCGATCACGTCCCGGTGGTCGAACGGGTGGATGAGCACCGCGCCGGTCCGCTCGGCGTACGTCTGCGCGGCCACCAGCGACTCGTCGACGGTGTTGCCGGCCAGCTCGACCTGCGCGCCGTACCCCTTGGTGGCCGCGACCTTCGGCAGCGGCGCGTTGACCGGCATGAAGACCGTCGCGTGCGTGCCGACCAGCCCGGCGGCGAGCGCCACGCCCTGGGCGTGGTTACCGGCGCTCGCCGCGACCACCCCACGCTCGCGCTCTGCCGCCGACAGTCGGGAGATCCGCACGTACGCGCCGCGCACCTTGTACGAGCCGGCGCGCTGCACGTTCTCGCACTTGAGCCACGTCGGCCCGCCCAGCGCCGCGCTCAGCGGCCGGGAGGGCTCCAGCGGGGTGGTCCGGACGACGTCAGCGAGCAGTTTCCGCGCAGCCCGTACGTCGTCGAGGCCGACCAGTTCCGTCATGCCCCGATCGTGCCACTTGACCTTGGCTGGTCCGTCGGCGACACCGGGGTCGGCGACGAGGACTGCGCCGGCATCACCGGCGGGGCGGGCGGCCAGGCTTGTGTCGGCCAGACCGGGGCGGTCGGCCACGCCGGGGCGGCGCGGGCGATCCGGGCCTCCTGGGCGGCGGAGATCCGGTGGATCAGCAGGATCAGCGTCACCGCCGCGACGGCGCAGCCCAGCGCCGGGAGGGTGTTGCGGAGCAGCGAGTCCCGGTAGTGGTCGACGTACGCCTGGTAGCCGGCGTCGTTGAACGGGGTCTCCGGCAACTTCGCGTACGCCTTGTCATCGAGGCGGCTGCTCAGCCGCTCACCGATGCTGAACACCAGCCAGGAGCACCACCAGACGCTCACCAGGGTGGGCGTGAACCGCCGCCAGAGGCTGTCCCGGGCCACGCTCGCCACGACCCGGGCCGGCACCACGAAGTTCGCGAACGGCACCAGCCAGCCGGCGATCGCCCAGCCCGCGCCGAGGGTGGGCAGCGCGCCCGGGAAGGCGTCGGTGTTCTTGCGCGCCCGCCACGTCCAGATGATCACCAGTACGGCGGCGGTGAGGTAGACCACAGCCATGATCAGCGCCAGCACGACGTTGATGATCACCGCACCGAGGAGCAGGTCCGGGTCGTCGTCGGCCATGGCCCGCCGGGCCAGCATCATCCCGATCAACGGGGACAGCGCCACCATCAGGTAGAGCACGGCCGTCGCGCCGACGGCGACGCCGGCCGCCAGGCCGATCCCCCGTACCCGGTAGGTCGCCAACCCCGGCGTGACCGCCGGCTGGCCGAGCGGCGTGTAGCAGCGCGGGCATTCGTTGTGCTCGGAGGACGTGGCGTCTCCGCAGGTCTGGCAGCGCACTGGTGTCCCCCGTGGTTCGCGCGGTGGTGCGCGCACACGCTAGACGATCATGCGCTGGCCGGCGACCCCGTTCCGACGAGGGGATAGCCGGGGGCGTGCCGCGACCACGGGGCGGTCATCTCGAACTGACCGGCCACGCCCAGCAGCAGCAGCTCCGAGCCGGGCGGACCGACGAGCTGCACGGCCACCGGCAGGCCGTCCGGGCGACGCCCCACCGGTACGACGATCGCCGGCAGGCCGGCGACGTTCCACGGCGCCGCGTACGGGGCGTACCTGATGTTGGCCGACAGGTTCGCGCGCCAGGACCGCTCCGACCAGCGGCCGGCCTCCGGCGGCGCGCTCGCCAGGGCGGGCGTGAGCAGCAGGTCGACGGAGTGGTCGGTGAAGAAGTCGATCGACCGCTGCCGCCAGGCGACCCGGTCGGCCTCCCGGACGTAGCCGCGGCGCTGTGCCCACTCGCCCAGCGCGACGTGCCGCCGGGTACGGCGTTGCAGACCGCGCCGGTCCAGCCCGGCGGCCCGGACGTCGGCGGCTGCCGCGGCGAACCAGGTGGCGAGGCCCTGAAGGCCCAGGGCCGTGGGGTAGACCGGATCGGCCGGTACGGTGTCGTGCCCGGCGGCGGCGAGCAGCCGACCGGCGGCGGCCACCGCGTCCCGGTTGGGCGCGTCCGGCGAGACTCCGCGCACGGGCGAGCGCAGCGAGACACCGACGCGTAGCCGCTGCGGCGGGACCAGTTTCTCCGGGCGGCGGCCGGCGAGCACCGAGAAGCCGACGGCGGCGTCGGCGACCGTGCTGGCGAGCATCCCGTGCTCGGTGAGGCCGAACCAGTCGTCCGCCCCGAGCTGGCAGGGCACCACACCGCGACCGGGCTTGAGGCCGACCAGTCCGCAGCAGGCCGCCGGGATGCGGATCGACCCGAGGCCGTCGTTGCCGTGCGCGATCGGCACCAGGCCGGCGGCGACCGCGGCCGCCGCGCCGCCCGACGAACCCCCGGGGGTACGGGTGTTGTCCCACGGGTTGCGCGTCACCGCGCTGTCGTCGTCGGTGAGCGCCCACAGCCCCAGCTCGGGCATCCGGGTGACCCCGAGGATCACCGCGCCGGCCCCGCGCAGTCGCCGGACGACCTCGTGGTCGGCCTCCGCGACGTCGGTCCGTACGGCGGCCGACCCGTTCCAGGTGGGCAGGCCGGCGACCGGGGTGTTCTCCTTGACCGCCACCGGCACCCCGGCCAGGGGCAGGTTGGCCAGGTCCTCCTGCTCGTCGACCTTCTCCGCCTCGGTGATCGCCTCGCCGCCGCGAACGGCGCGGAACGCGGCCAGTTCGCGGTCGGCGGAGGCGATGTACTCGAGGTGGTCGGCGACGACCTGGGTGGCCGAGACGTCACCCCGGCGTACGCCCCGGGCGATCTGCTTGGCGGTCGCCCCGACCCAGGTCGCCATGATGTCCTGCACGGCCGTCCTCCCCAGCGGTCAGCCCAGCGCCTGCTCCAGATCGGCGAGCAGGTCGTCGACCGTCTCGATGCCGACAGACAGTCGCACGAGATCGCCGGGAACTTCAAGCGGCGAGCCGGCAGCACTTGCGTGTGTCATCCGGCCCGGGTGTTCGATCAGGGATTCCACGCCACCGAGCGACTCGGCGAGCACGAAGAGCTTGGCCCGGTTGCAGATCTCCACGGCGTGGTCCTCGCCGCCGGCGGCCCGGAACGAGATCATGCCGCCGAACCGGCGCATCTGCTTGGCCGCCACCTCGTGACCCGGGTGCGAGGGCAGCCCGGGATAGATCACCTCGGACACCTTGGCGTGCCCGTCGAGGTACGCCGCGAGGCGCTCGGCGTTGTCGCAGTGCCGGTCCATGCGTACTCCGAGGGTCTTGATGCCCCGCAGGGTGAGCCACGCGTCGAACGGACCGTTGATCGCGCCCATGGCGTTCTGGTGGTAGCGCAGCTCCTCGCCGAGCGCGGCGTCGGCCACGACGAGCGCGCCGCCCACCACGTCCGAGTGCCCGCCGATGTACTTGGTGGTGGAGTGCACCACGACGTCGGCGCCGTACGCGATCGGCTGCTGAAGGTACGGCGAGGCGAAGGTGTTGTCGACGACCAGCAGGGCGCCGGCGTCGTGTGCCACGCCGGCCAGGACGGCGATGTCGGCGATGCCGAGCAGCGGGTTCGTCGGCGTCTCCACCCAGATGATCTTCGTCCGGCCGGGCTGCACGGCGGCCCGGACCGCAGCCGCGTCGGAGACCTTGGCCGGCGTGAACTCCAGCCCCCAGCGCCGGGCCACCCGGGCGAAGAGACGATAGGTGCCGCCGTACGCGTCGTCCGGGATGATCACGTGGTCGCCCGGCTGGCAGACCGCCCGCAGGAGGGTGTCCTCCGCGGCCAGGCCACTGGCGAAGGCGAGGCCCACCGGCCCGCCCTCCAACGCGGCCAGGCACTCCTGGAGGGCGTCGCGCGTCGGGTTGCCGGAGCGGCTGTACTCGTAGCCGAGCCGGGGCGCGCCGACGGCGTCCTGGGCGTACGTGCTGGTCTGGTAGATCGGCGGGATCACCGCGCCGGTGCGGGCCTCAGGGTCCTGACCGGCGTGAATGGCGAGCGTCTCGAAGCCGTGACTCATTCTGGTGAGGCTAGTGCCCCGCCGTGGCGACCTGGCACGGAACCCGCGCTCCGGGCGGGGGCCGGACCATCCGGCCCGACCCCCGCTCTCCGGCTGAGCGCCGGGATCGGCCCTCAGGCGGCCGGAACGGGCAGGACGTGCAGGGTGACCGGGCGGGCTCCGGTCCAGTCGTCGGAGACCGCGTAGAGCCGGGCGCCGTTCGGCGCCCAGGCCAGCGCGCCCGGGCTGAGCTCGTCGTCCAACTCGAAGTGAGCCAGCTCGGTGCCGCCCGGGGAGAAGACGAACACGTCCGGCTCGTAGGACGCGTCCGCGCCGCCGGCGATCCGGGTGCCGTCGCGCGAGACCTCGACAGCATTGGGGTACGCGCCGGTGCGGTAGGTCGCGGACGGGGTGGTGATGTCGGCGAACGGGAACGCCTGCACCTCGTACGGCGCGCCGGACGCGGTGAACACGGTGGCGCCGGTCGGATCGAGGGCGATGTCGCGCAGGTTGCTGCCGATCGCCATGAACTCGTTGGTGCCCGGCGCGCTGAGCACGCCCCCCGCGCCGATCGTGTACGTGTACGCCGACGCGGGGCTCAGGCCGGGCTGCCCGGCCAACAGCACCGAACGGTTCTGGCTGGCGGCGGTCAGCAGCGGAGCGCCGTAGAAGCCGCTACCGGTGTCCAGACCCGTGGTCACGCGAGCCGGCTGGCGCCCCAGGTCGATCCGGCCGATGTTGCCGTCCCAACCGCCGCAGCCGTACCCGAACCACAGGTACCGCCCGGTCAGCGCCAGCGACGACGGGCACTCGCCCGCGCCGGTGTCGTAGCGGGCCGACTCGACGAGCGTGCCGGTGTCGAAGGCGGCGACGGCGTTGGCGGTCGGCAGCGCCACGTAGAGGGTCTGCCGGTCGGCGCTGAGCAACAGGTCGGACGGGCCGGGCAGGCCGGACAGGGTGCCTACGACCGCACCCGTCGCGCTGGCCACCACGACGTCGGTCGAGGAGGGACCGCCGCTGACGAAGACCCGGTCACCGGCCGAGACCACGTCGGCCACCGCCGGCAACGACAACGGGGTGGCCGTCGGCGCGGGGGCGGCCTGGGCGGGCCCCGGAAGTCCGGCGGTGACCAACCCGGCGGCCAGTACGGCCAGCGCCAGGGTCTTGCCTCTCTTGATGTGCACGTGCGTCTCCCCCATGTATTGATCCAGACGCGTAAATGAGTACCATAGTCGATGCGTACGTGGGGGGCACGTCACGGGAGGTCGGCGCTATAGCCTGGCGCGATGAGCGGGTGCGTGTTCTGCGGGATCGTGTCGGGTGACGTGCCGGCGTTCCGGGTCGCCGACGAGCCGGACGGGGTGGCTTTCCTGGACACCCGACCGGTCTTCGCGGGACACGTGCTGGTGGTGCCCCGGACGCACCTGGTGACCCTGGCCGAGTTGCCGGCCGACCTGCTCCCGGGCTACTTCGCGCTGGTCCAGCGGTTGGCCGTGGCGGTGGAGGCCGGTCTGGGCGCCGGTGGGACGTTCGTGGCGATGAACAACCGGGTGTCCCAGTCCGTGCCCCATCTGCACACCCACGTGGTCCCGCGCACCAAGGGTGACGGGCTGCGCGGCTTCTTCTGGCCGCGCACCCGGTACGGCGACGACGCCGAGGCACAGGCCTACGCCGACCGGATCGCCACCGCCCTCGGCGGCGGGGCCTGAGTCACAGTGGCGCGGGTAAGGAAGCAGCACCCACCGGTGTTACACGCTGGGAGACGCATGAGAGGAGTCCCACCGTGTTCCTGCGCCGTATGAACGCCGAGATGATTTCGCCCGAGCAGGCCCTGCCGGGCCGCCCGATCTCGATGCCGGTCGCCGACCGCCACGAGGTGCTGGGCACCCCGTTGAAGGGTCCGTTCCCGGAGGGCCTTCAGGTGGCCGTCTTCGGCATGGGCTGCTTCTGGGGCGCCGAGCGGCTGTTCTGGACGTTGCCCGGCGTGTACACGACCTCCGCCGGCTACGCGGGTGGCTTCACCACCAACCCGACGTACGAGGAGACGTGTTCCGGCCGCACCGGGCACGCCGAGGTCGTCCAGGTGGTGTACGACCCCAGCAAGATCACGTACGAGGACCTGCTGAAGGTCTTCTGGGAGAACCACGACCCGACCCAGGGCATGCGCCAGGGCAACGACGTGGGCACCCAGTACCGGTCGGCGATCTACACGACCACCGACGAGCAGCGGGCCATCGCGGAGTCGTCCCGGGACGCCTTCCAGCCGATCGTGACCCGGGCCGGCAAGGGCGAGATCACCACCGAGATCGCCCCGCTCGGCAGCTACTTCTTCGCCGAGGACTACCACCAGCAGTACCTGGCCCCGACCAAGAACCCGAACGGCTACTGCAACCACGGCCCGAACGGGCTGAGCTGCCCGGTCGGCGTGGCCCGTACCGCCGGCTGACCGTCATCCCACCTGATGCCCGGCCGCCGACACGGCGGCCGGGCATTCCCGTCCGGGCGTGTGATCGAAATCCGTTGCCGAGGCCCTCGGGGACTCGATAGCGTGGCGGTACACGTGAAAGGAGGTGGTCCAGACTTGTATAGCAATCGGACTCGTGAGGTGGCTGTCCGCTAGCCGCTGTCCTCGACAGTGATCGTCCGCCGCGAGGCGGGCAACCAGTACGACCGTCGAGACCGTGTGGCAGCGGTGCGGCGAAACCACGACAGCCACCCGACCCCCGGGGTGCCGGCATAGTCCAGCCGGCCCACGCGACAGCGTGGAGCGCCCCGGGGGTCGCTTCATATCGGTGGGAGATCAGCGTGTCGATGCGCGAGCTGGTGATTCTCGGGACGGCCAGCCAGACCCCCACCCGGCAGCGCAACCACAACGGTTACGTGCTGCGCTGGGACGACGAGGTGATCCTCTTCGACCCGGGCGAGGGCAGTCAGCGCCAACTCCTGCACACCACTGTCACCGCCACCGACCTGACCCGGATCTGCGTGACGCACTTCCACGGCGACCACTGCCTCGGTCTGCCCGGCACGATCCAGCGGCTCTCGCTGGACCGGGTGCCGCATCCGGTCGCCGTGCACTTCCCGGCCGGCGGCGCCGAGTACTTCGCCCGGCTGCGGCACGCCACCTCCTTCTACGAGAGCGCCGAGCTGGCGGTCACCCCGATCGAGACCGACGGTCAGCGGATCGCCCTGCGCTGCGGGACGCTGGAGGCCCGCCGGCTGCGGCACCCCATCGAGACGTACGGCTATCGGCTCGTCGAGCCGGACGGCTGCCGGATGCTGCCGGAGCGGCTGGCCGCGTACGGCATCGCCGGCCCGGCCGTCGGCGAGCTGATCCGCGTCGGCCACCTGGACCTCGACGGGCGTCGCGTCACCCGGGACGAGGTGAGTGTGCCCCGACCGGGGCAGCGGTTCGCCTTCGTCATGGACACCGGCCTCTGCGACGGCGTGTACGCCCTGGCCGAGCACGCCGACCTGCTGGTCATCGAGTCGACCTTCCTGGAGTCGGAGGCCGCGTTGGCCGCCGAGGTCGGCCACCTGACGGCGGCGCAGGCCGCGCGGGTGGCGACCGAGTCGGGGGTACGCACACTGGTGCTGACGCATTTCTCCCAGCGGTACTCCGACGCACGCCGTTTCCATGACGAGGCGCGCGCGCACTTCGACGGTGATCTGGTCGTCGCCGAGGATCTGACCACCGTGCAGGTCCCACCGCGCCGGGTAGCCTCGGCCCGGTGACTGTCACGCTCCGCCCCGCCACCGATCACGACCTGATGGCGGTGGGTGCCCTGCACCAACGGTCCCGGGTCGCCACCTACTCCTCGTTCCTGCCGGCCGAGGCGCTGGCCGAACCGACCGGGGAGGCGATGGGACGGTACTGGGTCGAGCGGTGGGCCTGGGAGCGCGACACCCACCGGCTGATCGTGGCGGAACGTGTCGACGCGCTGGTCGGGTTCAGCTATGTGGGCCCGGACGACGAGGACGACCCGAAGACCGGTCTGCTCAACGCGATCCATCTGGACCCGGCCGAGCAGGGGCGGGGCGTCGGTCGCGCGTTGATGGTGGACGCGCTCGACGCCATGCGCGACCGCGGCTGGAGTCGCGCGGTGCTCTGGGTGCTGCGGGAGAACGCCCACGCCCGCGCGTTCTACGAGCGCGGCGGCTGGACCCCGACGGGAGCGGAACGCGAGGAGCACATGGGCACCGCCCCGACGATCCAACTCCGCTACGCCCGCCCGATCTGAACAGGGCTGCGGTAGCAGAACCGACCACCGTGAGCACGACGCGGCGGCAGCCCCACCCACCCCACCCGGATCCTTTGCTCTGCTTCAACCGAGGAAACAGTGAGCGGGCATCTCTGTTGCCTGGGTTGAAGCAGAGCAAAGGATCGGAACGGGGTGGTGCGGTGCCCACCCGCGGGTGGGCACCGCATGGCGCAGAAGCAGCTAGTGGGCCCCGAGGTGGGACAGGAGGTCCTGGCGGGTCAGTACGCCCTTGGGCTTGCCGTCGACCAGGACCAGAGCGGCGTCCGACTTCTCCAGCAGGCCCACGGCCTCGCTGACCGGCTGGCCACCACCGATCATCGGCAGCGGGTCACCCATGTGCCGCTCGATGGTGTCGTGCAGGTGAGCCTGCCCGGTGAACAGCGCGTCGAGCAGGTCCCGCTCGGCGATCGAACCGGCGACCTCGCCGGTCACGACCGGCGGCTCGGCCTTGAGCACCGGCAACTGCGAGACGCCGTACTCGCGCATGTAGTCGATCGCGTCGCGGACCGTCTCGGTCGGGTGCACGTGCACCAGCTCGGGCAGGCCCCCCGGCTTGCTGGCCAGCGCGTCGGCCACCGTGGGCTCGGCGCCGGAGTTGTCGAGGAAGCCGTACCGGGCCATCCACGAGTCGTTGAAGATCTTCGACAGGTAGCCGCGCCCGCCGTCGGGCAGCAGCACGACCACGACGTCGTCCGGGCCGGCCTTGCGCGCCACCTCCAACGCGGCGACCACGGCCATCCCGCAGGAGCCGCCGACCAGCAGCCCCTCCTCGCGGGCCAGCCGCCGGGTCATCTCGAACGACGCCTTGTCGGACACCTCGACGATCTCGTCGGCGACGCCCCGGTCGTACGTCTCGGGCCAGAAGTCCTCGCCGACGCCCTCCACCAGGTACGGCCGGCCGGTGCCGCCGGAGTAGACCGAACCCTCCGGGTCGGCGCCGACGATCCGCACCCGGCCGTCGGAGGCCTCCTTGAGGTACCGGCCGATGCCGGAGATCGTGCCGCCCGTGCCGACGCCCGCCACGAAGTGGGTGAGCCCACCCTCGGTCTGCTTCCACAGCTCCGGACCGGTGGTCTCGTAGTGCGAGCGCGGGTTCGCCGGGTTGCTGTACTGGTCGGGCTTCCACGCGCCGGGGATCTCGCGGGTCAGCCGGTCCGAGACGTTGTAGTACGAGCGCGGGTCCTCCGGTGCGACCGCCGTGGGGCAGACCACCACCTCGGCGCCGTACGCCCGCAGCACGTCCTGCTTGTCCTGGCTGACCTTGTCCGGGCAGACGAAGACGCACCGGTAGCCCTTGAGCTGGGCGACCAGGGCCAGCCCGACGCCCGTGTTGCCGCTGGTCGGCTCGACGATGGTGCCGCCCGGCTTGAGCAGGCCGGCCGCCTCGGCGTCCTCCACCATCCGCAGGGCGATCCGGTCCTTCACCGAGCCGCCCGGATTGACGTACTCGACCTTGGCGAGCACGGTGGCCCGGATGCCCTCGGTGACGTTGCGCAGGCGGACCAGCGGGGTGTTGCCGATCATGTCGACGACGTTGTCGTAGTACTGCACGGTGTGCCCTTCGTTGCGGCGCCGGCGACGGCGGCCGGGCAGACGTATCCTCGCCGCCCAGCGTACGTGCCGTCAGTGCACCAGACCCCCGGGGATGACCGAGCTGCGCTTGGCCTCCCACTCCAGGAATCGGTCGGTCTCGGAGAGCACGCTGCCCGCCAGCCAGGTGACCATGACGGCGTCGTCGGCCAGCCCGAAGATCGCCAACGGGATCTCCGGCAGGAAGTCGATGGGCGAGACGATGTACGCCGTGGCGGCTGTCATCATCGCCAGCCGGAAACCGCCGTCGTACTCTCCCCGGGTCGTGGCCCGGATCATCCGGGGCAGCGCCGCCAGCCGGGCGCCCAGCGAGGGCCCGCCACGCGCCCCTGCCGCCAGTGCCCGAGCCAGGGCCGCGAACGCCGCGCTGCGCTTCAGTGTCTTCCCCATCGTCTCGCTCCTCTCCGCCGGATCAGCGTGGCGGGTCGGCGCAAGTCCGCCGGCCTCCACCGGACAGGTACCCCGTCGCGTCGGTTTCCAGGCACCCGTGAGCCGTCACGACGACAGCGGTGTGTCGGGCCGGCGCGATAATGTCGGCGTATGGGGGTGGCTGGTTCTGTCGTACCCGTTGGTCCGCGCTGGCGGCAGGCCTGGCGGATCGCCCGACTCGCGGCGATCGGCACGGGCGCCACGGCAGCGGCCGCGATGGCGACCGGCGGGGTGCTGCTCGGCCAGGCCCGCCAGGCCCGGCGCACGATTCCGATGGCCGAGGCCCCTCCACCGCGCTGCGACGGGATGTACGGCGCGAAGTTTCCCGGCCCTGCTCTCACCATGGTCGTCCTCGGTGACTCGTCGGCGGCCGGCTACGGGGTGCACCGCCGCCGGGAGACACCCGGAGCGCTGCTCGCCACCGGCCTCTCCCGGCGGCTGCACCGGCCGGTGCAGCTGCGCCGCTTCGCGGTGGTCGGGGCCATCTCCGCGGCCCTGCGTCACCAGGTGGAGGCGGCGCTCGAGTGCTCCCCGGACATCGCGGTGATCCTCATCGGCGGCAACGACATCACCAACCGCACGCCGCGTGGGCTGGCCGTGCGCTACCTCGTCGAGGCGGTCCGCTCGCTGCGCGACGCCGGCTGCGAGGTGGTCGTCGGCACCTGTCCCGACCTCGGCGCGATCCGGCCGATCCAGCCGCCGCTGCGCTGGCTGGCGCACCGGTGGAGCCGTCAGCTCGCCGCCGCGCAGACGGTGGCCGTGGTCGAGGCGGGCGGCTGGACGGTGTCCCTCGGCGACCTGCTCGGCCCGCGGTTCGCCGCCGAGCCGCTCCGGATGTTCGCCTGGGACCGGTTCCACCCCTCCGCCGAGGGGTACGCCATGGCCGCCGCCGCCCTGCTGCCGACGATGCTGTCGGCGCTCGGCGCGGGGCAGGAACGACGGGTCACACCGGCGCGGGGCGAGGGCGTACGGTCGCTGCCAGAGGCCGCGCAGGAGGCGGCCCGGCACGCCGGCACCGAGGTCAGCGGCGCCCAGGTCCGGGGCCGCGACCGAGGACCGGCCGGCCGGTGGGCACAACTGCGCCGCCGGGCGTTCTTCGGTGTGCACGCGGTGCCGCAGCCCAGCAGCGCGGACACCTCGACAGTGGAGGGACTGGCATGAACGAGCGCAGCGAGCGGGACGTGACCGCCGGCTTCCCCGGCCGGCTGGGTCGGGCGGCGGCGCTCTCGCTGCTCGCCGGCACGGTGGGCGGCGCCGCCGTCCTGGCCGGTGAGGCGTTCGTCGCGCGGCACCGGCGCTACGCCGAGCCGGAACTGGGGCTGGCGCTGCGCGCCACGATCGGCCGGGCCGACGCCGCGCCGCTGCGCCTGGTGCTGCTCGGTGACTCGTCGGCGCTGGGTGTCGGCGTCGACCGTCTCGACGACACCATCGGCGGGCAGTTGGCCAATCTGCTCGCCGAGGGGCCGTCCGGCCGTCGGGTGCACCTGTCCAGCGTCGGCGTCTCCGGCTCCCGCTCGACGGACCTGGCCACCCAGGTCGCCCGGGCCCTGCTCGGCGAGCGGCCCGACGTCGCGCTGATCCTGATCGGCGCGAACGACGCGACCGGGCTGCGCCGGCCCGGCGACGCGTCCGCCTACCTCGGCGCGGCGGTGCACCGCCTCCGGGAGGCACGCGTCGAGGTGGTGGTGGGCACGTGCCCCGACCTCGGGGCCGTACGCGCCATCGCCCCTCCGCTGCGGCAACTCGTCGGCTGGTCCGGCCGGCGGATGGCCCGCGCGCAGACCACCGCGGTGTTGGAGGCGGGCGGGTCGGTGGTCGACCTGGCCACCGAGACCGGGCCGGTGTTCCGGGCCGACGCGGGCACGCTCTGCCACGACGGTTTCCACCCGTCGGCCGACGGCTACCGGGTGTGGGCGCACGCCCTGCTGCCGGCCGTGGTGGCCGCCGCGGCGGTCGCCTCGCGGCGGTGACGCACGCCCGGCGAGGGTGACATTTCCCGCCGCTCCCGCTTCTTCCGCGCCAAGTTACCGGCGGGTTAACGTTGGCCCATGCCGATTGAGTCGTCCCGCGACGCCGTCATCGTCGCTACCGCCCGCTCCCCCATCGGCCGGGCCCACAAGGGGTCCCTGCGCGATGTGCGCTCCGACGACCTCGCCGCGACCATCGTCCAGGCCGCCCTGGACAAGATCCCCCAGCTCGACCCGAGCACCATCGACGACATCCACCTCGGGTGCGGTCTGCCGGGCGGTGAGCAGGGCTTCAACATGGCCCGCGTGGTGGCCACCCTGCTCGGGCTGGACACCGTCCCCGGCGCCACGCTTACCCGCTACTGCGCCTCCTCGTTGCAGACCACGCGGATGGCCCTGCACGCGATCCGCGCCGGGGAGGGCGACGTGTTCGTCTCCGCCGGGGTCGAGATGGTCTCCCGGTACGCCCGCGGCAGCTCCGACGGCCTTCCGCCGGAGGCGCAGGCGCTGGTCGGCGGCGGCTGGGAGAATCCGCGCTTCGCGTCCGCCGCCGAGCGCTCGAAGCGCCGCGCACAGGGCGACGCCGAGGTGTGGACCGACCCGCGCGACAGCGGTGACCTGCCGGACATCTACCTGACCATGGGGCAGACCGCGGAGAACCTGGCCCAGGTGTACGACGTGACCCGCGCCGACATGGACGAGTTCGGCGTTCGCAGCCAGAACCTCGCCGAGAAGGCCATCGCCGACGGCTTCTGGGCTCGGGAGATCACCCCGGTCACCACGCCGGACGGCACCGTGGTGAGCACCGATGACGGCCCTCGCGCCGGTGTCACCCTCGACGCGGTCGCCGGGCTGAAGCCGGTGTTCCGTCCGGACGGCCGGATCACCGCGGGCAACTGCTGTCCCCTGAACGACGGGGCCGCCGCTGTCGTGGTGATGAGCGCCCAGCGGGCCGAGGAGTTGGGCGTGACCCCGCTGGCCCGGATCGTCTCCACCGGCGTGACCGCGCTGTCGCCGGAGATCATGGGCCTCGGACCGGTGGAGGCGTCCCGGCAGGCGCTGCGCCGGGCCGGCATGACCATCGACGATGTCGACCTCGTCGAGATCAACGAGGCCTTCGCCGCCCAGGTCATCCCCTCCTACCGCCAGTTGGGCATCCCGGAGGAGAAGCTGAACGTGATGGGCGGCGCGATCGCGGTCGGGCACCCGTTCGGCATGACCGGCGCCCGGATCACCGGCACCCTGCTGAACGCTCTCGAGTGGCACGACAAGACGATCGGTCTGGAGACCATGTGCGTCGGGGGCGGCCAGGGCATGGCGATGGTCCTCGAACGGCTGAACTGACGGTCCGAGCGTGCCGGTGGTGCGCGGCTGCGCCGCCGGGCGCCCCGGCGGTTCAGAGCGCGTTGCGGGTCGCCGTCACCTCGGCGGCGGCCCGCGCCAGCACCTTGGCGTCGGGCCCGGCGGCGAGCAGGTCGGCGGTCACCACCCGCAGTTGGTCGGGCAGGGCCAGGTCGTTGTCGAGCCGGGGCACGGTACGACGTGGTTGCCCCTCGGCGTCGGCCGCGAGGTTGGCGACCTCCTGCACCAGACGGTGCACCAGGTCGGCGCGGGGCACGTTGCCGGTGGTCGCGGTGGCGGCCCAGCGCGGTTGTTCCCAGTGCCCGACCTGGCCGACCAGCAACCGCACGGCCTGCTCCAACTCCGCTACGCTCACCGCGCCGAGTCTACGGCCGACCCGCGCCGCCCGATCGGCGCCGGTCAGCGGCGCAGGTAGCTGATCAACCGCAGCAACTGCCAGTAGAGGAACACCAGGCCGGTCACCAGGCCGAACGCGCTCAGCCACGCGTACCGGCGGGGTCGGCCGTCGCGCACCGACCGCTCGACCAGGTCGAAGTCGAGGATGAAGCTGAACGCGCCCGCGATGATCGCCACCACCGAGAAGGCGTACGGCAACCAGCCGACCTCCCCACTGACGCTGTAGACGGCCAGCCCCGGCCGGCCGGAGATCAGGTAGGAAACGAGGTTGACCACGCTCAGCACGGCGATGCCGAGGAGCGTGCCGATCACCAGGCGGGCCAGCCGGGGCGTCGCGCGGATCACCCGGGCCCGGTACAGCGCGGCCATGCCGAGGAAGACGCCGAACGTGCCGGCCACCGCCTGCACGACGATCCCCGGGTAGACCTGCTCGAAGGTCCGACTGGCCACCCCCAGCAGCAGCCCCTGGAGCAGCGCGTAGCCGACGATCGGCACCGGGTTGGTGATCCCCCGTAGCGAGATGACCAGGACCAGCACGATCGAGGCCAGAGCGGTGCCGGTCAGGGCCGCGCCCAACCACACCGCGTCGGGCACCAGCACCCAGGACACCGCGGCGGTCGCGCCGGTGAGCAGGAGCAACCCGACGGTACGCACCACGACGTCGTCGACCGTCATCGGCTCCACGTCGCGGGAGCTGACCACCCGGGACTCCAACCGGCCGGTCTCGTCCAGCCGATTGAGCACCGGGTTGTTGCTGCGCACCGTCGCCTCCTTCGCCCGTACCCCAGGAGATTCACTCTGCCCCGGACGGCCCGGCGGTGGCGGCGAAACGGCGCGGACGACGGCGCCCGCCCCCGCGGGAAGCGGGAGCGGGCGCCGGTCAGCGGGTGCGGACGAGGTCAGTCGTCGCCCTGGAAGTAGCTCAGCAGGCGCAGGATCTCGATGTAGAGCCAGACCAGGCTGACCAGGATGCCGAACGCGGCCACCCAGGAGTAGCGCTGCGGCAGGCCCATCCGGACGCCGTCCTCGATCTCCTTGAAGCTGAGCACGAAGCTCAGCGACGCGATCACGATGCAGACGAGGCTGAAGCCGATCGCCAGCGGGCTGCCGTCCCGCAGGCCCGTGTTGACGCCGAACAGCGCCAGCACCAGGTTGATCAGCATCACCGCGGCGAGGCCGACGATGGCCGTCGAGACGACCTTCACGAACATCGGGGTGGCCCGGATGATCTTCGCCTTGTAGATCATCGTCATCACGAAGAAGATGCCGAAGCTCGCCACTGCGGCCTGCAGGACGATGCCGTCGTAGAAGGTCTCGAACGCCTTGCTGACCATGCCGACGAAGACACCCTCGACCACCGCGTACGCGATGACCAGCGCCGGGTTGGCCATCCGGGAGAACGAGATGATCAAGCCCAGGACCAGGCCGACGACCAGCGCGCCGCCCCACGCGAGACCGAGGAGCGAGTCGGGCACGAGCACCCAGGCGGCCGCGGCGGTGATACCGAGGATGCCGAGCAGGGCGACCGTCTTGACGACCACGTCGTCGACGGTCATGGGCGCCACGGTGGGCGGTGCGGCCGGGTAGCCGGCCTGGGACGGGTACTGCTGCGGAATGCCGGGCTGTCCGTACGGCCCGGTCGGTGCGTACCCGGCGGAGCGCTCCCGCTCGGCCGCCTGGCCGAGCCGGGCGAGCACCGGGTTCGAGGTCTTCACTGTCTGGCCTCCCTCAGGGGGTCGTTTGCACGTGAACGTGCCCCACAAGAGTAAACTGCCCAGCCCATTCCTGGTGATCACGACGGAGAACCTGCGGCCGTGGCGGATGGTGCCCGGGGCGGGGGTCGAACCCGCACGCCTTTCGGCAGCCGCTTTTAAGGCGGCCGTGTCTGCCGTTCCACCACCCGGGCGGGTGGCACCCGCGCGTCGACACGCACGGTGCAGTGTCACCGTAGCGGGTCCGCGGCGACCCGGCGTACCCCGCCGGCTTGGCCACATTAGGGTCGATGCCGTGAGCAGCGCAGCCCCAACGGCCCCCGACGCCGCCCCTGAGCAGGCGGTCCGCCTCGCCGATCCGGTCGCGCGCGCGACCCGGGCGGTACGGCTGCGCACCGCCGTCCGCCGCCACCGGACGGATCTTCTGGTCGCCGTCGCGTGGGTGGCGCTGGCCGGCTGGCTGACCCACGGGCTGTGGCCCGACCCGGGCGGACGCACGTTGGCGCTCAATCCCGAGGACCAGACGCTCTACGAATGGTTCCTGGCGGTCGACGCACGGGCGCTGCTCGGTGACTTCCACCTGCTCACCGACCGGCTCAACGCCCCGGACGGCGTCAACCTGATGGCCAACACCACGGTCATCGCGCTCGGTGTGCTCTGCGCCCCGATCACGCTGCTCTTCGGTGCGCCGACCTCCTTCGCGCTGCTCGCCGCCGCCAACCTGGCCGGCACCGCCCTCGCCTGGTACCTGCTGTTCCACCGGACGCTGCGCGTCCGCCGGCTCGCCGCCGCGCTCGGCGGTGGTCTGTGCGGCTTCGGTCCCGGCATGGTCTCGCAGACCAACAGCCATCTGCACATGACGGCACAGTGGCTGGTGCCGGTGATCGTCTGGCTGGTGGTACGACTGCTGCGGGCGTCCGACCCGGGCGACGGTCGCGGCCGGACCACCGGCCCGGACCGGCGGCGGATGATCAGCTCCGCAGCCGGGCTGGCGGCCGCCGTCACCGCACAGGTCTTCGTCGGCGAGGAGGTGCTGTTCCTCAGCGCCGTCACGCTGCTGGTGATGGCCATCGCCTACGCCTTCGCGGACCGGGACCTCGCCCGGAGGACGCTGCCCGGATTCGCCGGCGGACTGGCGATCGCCACCGGCCTGGCGATGCTGGTGCTCGGCTACCCGCTGTGGTTCCAGTTCGCCGGACCGCAGGGCGTCGCCGACGGGATGTTCAGCCCGGCCTACTTCTCGGCCGACCTGAGCAGCTGGTGGGCGGTATCCCCGCTGTCGGTGGCCGGCAGCGACGAGGCGTCCCGGCTCACCACCGGCCCGGCCGAGTACAACACCTTCCTCGGCTGGCCCCTGCTGCTGGTCACCGCCGCCTGCGCGGTCTGGGCCGGGCGACGCCGGCTGGTCCTGGCGTGTGTGGCGGCGGCACTCGTGATGGGCGCTCTCTCGCTGGGCCCGGAGGTGGTGCTCGGCGGCACCCGCACCGCGCTGCCCGGCCCGTACGCCCTGCTGGCCGGACTGCCGGTCGTGGACGGCGCGCTGCCGATGCGCTTCGGCCTGGCGCTGCTGCCGATCGTCGCGACGGTGCTCGCCCTCGCCGTCGACCGGGCGCTGGGCAGCCTCGGGCGGGCGCGTCGGCTGGTGCCGCTCGCCGTCGTCGCGGCGCTTCTGCCGATCTTCCCGACCCCGCTGCCGACAGCCGGGCGGCCGGCCCTGCCGACGTTCATCACCGGCGGGCACTGGCGGCAGTGCGTCGACCCCGGCGGTGTGCTGGTGCCGGTGCCGCTACCCACGCCCAAGGAGCCGTGGCCGATGCGCTGGGCGGCCGCCGCCGACGCCGGGTTCGGCCTGCCCGAGGGGTTCTTCATCGGCCCCTACGGGCGGGGTGGCACCGCCGCCATGGGCACCTTCAAGCAGCCCACCTCGGCGCTGCTGGCCGACGTCGCCCGCCGCGGCGACCAACCGGCCATCGGTGACGAGCAACGCCGGCAGGCCGCGAAGGATGCGGACTTCTGGGGCGCGTCCTGCGTGGCGGTGACCGACGACGCCCCGCACGCGGCGAGCCTGAAGACCACCCTGGAGCAGCTCTACGGCCCGGCGACCAGGATCGCCGACGCGTGGACCTGGAAGGTCTGACCCAACCCCAACCCCGCCCCACCCCGCCCCACAACGACGCCGATCTTGCACTTTCGGATGGCCCAATGCCCTCTTCAGGGACATTTGTCGCCGCAGAAAGTGCAAGATCGGCGGGGTGGAGCGGGGAACGCGGGGCTGCGGCGCGGTGTCAGACGCGCGGAGCGCCGACCGGCTGGGACGCCTCGGCGAACTCCTCGCGCGGATCGTGCAACTGGCCCAACGCGACCACCTCACGCTTGAGGAAGAACGCCAGCGACCAGTCCACCACGACCCGGACCTTGCGGTTGAACGAGGGGATCCGGCTCATGTGGTACGTCCGGTGCATGAACCACGCCGGCCAACCGGTCATCTTGATGCCGTACACCTGGGCGACGCCCTTGTGCAGGCCGAGGCTGGCCACGCTGCCGGCGTGCTTGTGCTTGTAGTCGACCGGCTCACGTCCCCGGATCACCGCGACGATGTTGTCGGCCATCCGCGCCGCCTGACGCACCGCGTGCTGCGCGCTCGGCGAGCAGAAGTTGCCCGGCTCCTTGGTCAGGTCCGGTACGGCGGCGCAGTCCCCCGCGCTCCACGCGCCCTCGACGACCCGGTCACCGTCGACCACCTGGAGGGTGGGGATGCAGGTGACCCGTCGGCGGTCGTCGCGCGGGAAGTCCGTCGCGTCCAGCATCGGCGACGGCTTCACACCCGCCGTCCACACGATCGTGTCGGACCGGAAGCTGTCCCCGTCGGAGAGCTTCACCACCCCGTCGACACAGGACTCCAGGCGGGTGTCCAGCCGGATGTCCATGTTGCGCTTCGTGAGCTGCTGCACCGTGTAGGCGCCCATGTCCCGGTCGACCTCGGGCAGCACCCGCTGGGTCGCCTCGACCAGCACCCAGCGCATCTCCTCCGGCTTCAACTCCGGGTAGTAGCGCAGGGCGTCACGGGCCATGTCCTCCATCTCGGCGAGCGCCTCGATGCCGGCGTACCCACCGCCGACGAACGTGAAGGTCAACGCCGAACGGCGGACCTCCGCGTCCGGGGTCGCGGCCGCGATGTCCAGCCGGTCCAGCACGTGGTTGCGGAGGTAGATCGCCTCGCCGATGGTCTTGAACCCGATGCCCTGCTCGTGCAGGCCGGGAATCGGCAGCGTCCGGGAAACCGACCCCGGGGCCACGATCACGTGGTCGTACGCGATCTCTCGGGCCGGGCCGACGATCGGCTGCACGGTCGCCACCTTGCGGTCGTGCTCGACGCGCGTGACAGTTCCCGCCACCACCGTGCACCGGCGCAGCTCCCGGCGCAGCGGCACCACGGAGTGCCGGGGGGAGATGTTCCCCGCCGCGGCCTCGGGGAGGAACGGCTGATAGGTCATGTGGGGCTGGGGGTCCACGACGATGACCTCAGCCTCACGGGAGCTGAGCTTCTTCGACAGGCGCAGGGCGGCGTAGAGACCGACGTGCCCGGCACCCACCACAAGGATCCGCTTCGGATTCACGTCGTCTATCTTTCCCCGCCCGGCTCAGGTAATCCCGCTCGCGCCCCCCATCTGTGACGGAACACAACCCCTGTGACCTGCGTAACCCTGTCGCACCACGGGTTCACCTGCGCCGCAGCAGCCAACCCAGCAACGCGGCGACGCCCACCGCCACCAGCAACCCCAGCACGGTGACCCACTGGTGACCCGCCTCGCCACCCAGGCCCGCCACCCGCAACAGCAGCACACCCAGCACGGCCGTACCCAGCAGCACCGCGGCCACCCGCAACAACCACCGGCTGATCAGTCCCGCGTCCACCACCCCGTCGTACGGCAACAGCGCCGCCAGCGCGCACAGGGAGTGCCCCAGGTACAGCAGCGCGGCGACCGCGAGCAGCCGCCACAACGCCACCGGCCGGCCGTACCCGTCGGTGGCCAGCAGCCAGCCACCCACCATCACCAGCGCCGCGAACGTCGGCCACACCCGGCGCGGACCCACGGCCGGCAACAGCGCGGCCACCGCCAGGAACAGCAGCGGCCGACCGATCAACACCTCGGCGGGAAACGCCACCGCGAAGCCGACGAGTGCCGTGACGAAGATCGCGGCCCGCACCAGCAGCGGTATGGCGCTGATCCGGGTCACGGCGTCCTGAGCAGCCCGAACCCGCTCCACGATGGCATTCATCGGGCCCCCACCCTCGGGGCCGTCGCCAACCGCGCCACGTCCCGCAGCACCTGGTCCAGGCTGCCCGCGCCGGCCCAGCGCACCACGGGTACCCCGTGCTCCCGGAGTTGCCCGATCATCGTCTCCCGGTCCAGTCGCCACAGGCGGTACGCCACCTCGGCCCAGCCCCGGTCCTTCGGCGGGCTCAGGTCGGCCGGCAACGTGTCGACCGCCACCACGAACCGGCCGGCGCGGGCCAGCCGCGCCAGCATCTGCGCCGACCGCTCGTCCAGCAGCGGGGTCAGGACCACCACCAACGCGTCCGAGGAGAGCAACTGCGGGCCGAAGACCTGGTCGTACGGCTCGTGCTGGGCCGCCTCGGCGCGTACGTCGAGCAGCCATTCCAGCACCGTGAGGTACTGCCGCCGGCCGGCGGCGGGGCGCAGTCGGCGGGCGCCCGGCCCGTACTCCAGCAGCGACACCCGGTCGCCCCGGTGCAGGTAGTGCTCGGCGATCGCGGCGGTGGCCCGCACGGTGGTGTCCAGTACGGACGCGGCGCCGTCCACACCGCCCGAGCGGCCCGCCTCGGCGAGCACGTCGAGCAGCACCACCACCTCGGCGTCGCGGTCGGACAGCGTCGCCGCCACGTGCAACTGCCGGGCACGCAGCGACACCCGCCAGTCGACGCGGCGGAGCCGGTCGCCCGGGGCGAAGATCCGCACTCCGGCCAGTTCACCGCCCTCTCCCGGACGGCGGGAGTGGTGCGCGCCCACCAGACCGGCGGCGCGGGGCATCGCCTCCACCGCCTCGAACGGCTCGGTGCGCGGATAGACCCGCACCGGAACCGGTTCGGTGATCACCGCCCGGGACACCAGCAGGCCACCGGCGGCGGCGACCCGTGCTCCGGCCGGGCCGACGGGGTGCCGGCCCCAGCGCAGCGCCCGCCCGGCCAGTTCCAGGTCCACCGCTGCCCCGCTGGGCGCCGACGTCACGAACGGCCGATCGGCGGCCGAACGTCCCCGGCCGGAGGCCGGCGGGGTGGGAGCGGCCGGCGGAGCGTCGACGGGTTCGACGCCGGCGAAGCCGGCACGGGTGATCCGCAACCACGGCGAGACCCGGGACCGCACCACCACGAGGTCGTAGTCGACAGTGTCCGGATTGCCGACAGCGACCGCAGCCGACACCTCACCGCCCTCGACCAGCGGTCCGTCCTCGGCGCAGGTGATCCAGACCTGCGGCAGTGCGGTGGGCCGGCGACGCAGGGCGTACGCGGTGCCGAGCGCGAACGGCGCCGCCAGCACGACGAGGTCGACCCGCCCCAGCAGCACCCCCGCCACCAGCAACAGGCCGGCGAGCAGCACGGCGCGACCGAGCGCGGGGGTGGGCGTCCAGCCGGCGCTCGACTCCGGCTCGGTGGATCGCGGCGCGGACACGGTCGGACCGGTCATCAGTGCCGGGGCCCGCCGGCGGCGTAGCTGGGCAGGGCGCCGCTGGCCGGAGCCGGCGTCCCCTCCAACACCTCACCGACCACGAACGCCGGGTCGACGCGGCGCAGCCACATCTCGGGGCGCAGGGTGATCCGGTGGGCCAGCGCGGGCGCGGCGACGGCCTTGACGTCCTCCGGCACCACGTAGTCCCGGCCGTCGAACACGGCGCGCACCCGGGACAGCAGCAGCAGCGCCAACGAGCCTCGCGGCGAGGCCCCGACCAGCACCGACGGGTGTTCCCGGGTGGCCGCGGTCAGCGCCACGATGTACCGGCCGATGGAGTCCTCCACCACCACGTCCTCCAGGGCGGCCTGCATGGCCCGCAGGGTGGCGGCGTCCACCACCGGTTTGATGTCCGCCTCCTCGCGTCGGCGGCCCATCCGGCGGCGCAGTACCTCCCACTCCTCCTCGTGCTGCGGGTAACCGAAGGACACCCGCAGCAGGAACCGGTCGAGCTGCGCCTCGGGCAGCGGGTAGGTGCCCTCGTACTCGATGGGGTTGGCGGTCGCCAGCACGTGGAACGGCTCGTCCAGCTTGTACGTGACGCCCTCGACCGATACCTGCTTCTCCTGCATGGCCTCGAGCAGCGCGGACTGGGTCTTCGGCGGCGTCCGGTTGATCTCGTCGGCGAGGAGCAGGTTGGTGAAGACGGGCCCCGCCCGGAACGTGAAGTCGCCGTTGCGCTGGTCGTAGAGGAAGGAGCCGGTGACGTCGGCGGGGAGCAGGTCGGGGGTGAACTGGAGGCGGCGGAAGTCCAGCCCGAGCGCCTGCGCGAAGGAACGCGCGGTGAGCGTCTTGCCCAGGCCGGGCAGATCCTCCAGGAGCACGTGGCCACCGGCCAGGATCCCGGCGAGGACCAGTTCCAACGCGTCCCGCTTGCCGACCACGACGGTGCCGACCGCGTCCAGGACGGCCCGCGCCAGGCGACCGACCTCGGCGGCGGGCATGCTCCGGTCCACGTCCTTCATCAGATCTTCTCCAGTTCGGCGACGATCACCGCGAGGTCGCGCGGCGACGGGGGGCGTCGGGGTGGGGTTTCCAGGAACGTCCACAGCCGGTCGCCCAGCAGGGCACGGGCGCGGGCCGGATCCGACTCACGGGTGACGGCATGCTTCAGGCGAAGCCGCTCGTCGGCCAGTTCCGCGAGCCGGGGCAGGATCACCCCGGTGAAGCGTTCGGGTCGCGTCGTGGACCAGTCCAGCGGCAGTTCCCAGCCGTTGATCGCGGCGCGTAGCGCGTCCCGGGCACCCCAGTTCCAGGTGCCGTCGTCGCCCTGGGCGAGCCGAGCGCGGGACCGCGCCGCGGGTGGCGGTGCGAGCGCGGCGGCGACCCGGCGTACCGCGTACACGGCGAACACCCCGGCGACCAGGATGGCCAGTGAGATCTGCAGGCCGACCGCCCGGAGACCGACGACGAGTACGGCGACCAGGGCGGCGTTGCCGAGAAGGGCCCGGAACACCCGCCCCGCCCGGCCACCGGACTCCCGGTCGTCGTGCCTCGGCCCCTCCTCCTCGAAGGTGAGCAGGTCGTCGATGCTGGCGCTACCGCTCATGCCGGCACCTCGGGAGGGCCCGTCGTCACGATCGTCAGCTCGCCACGCAATCGCCGCAGCGCGGCGCGCGCCTGGTCGCGGGTGCCCTCGCGGACCTCACGCGTGGCGTACCGGGCCTCGCGGTAGACGTGCGCGAACTCGGCCAGCACGTCGGCGCTGACGATCGCCGGGACGCCCGTCGACTCGTCGCCCCGCAGCAACCGGGTGACCAGGTCGGTCGGTGTGTCGCCGAGGTGCCGGGGCACGCCGGCGGCGGAGGCGGCCTCCTCCAGACGTACCCAGCAGGCGATGACCGCGACACGGGGGTCGGTGGACTGGTCGTCCAGCTCCACCAGGCCGGCGTCCAGAGCGGCGACCACTTCGCGGGCCGTGCCCTCGGCCGTACGCCGGGCCCGCTGCGCCGGTAGGGCCCGCGAGGTACGGCGCAGCGCGCCACGGAGCAGGATCCAGGTGAGGTAGCCGAACACCGCGAGGATGGCCAGCCCGAGCAGGACCATCGCCACGGTGGCGATCCACTGCGGGATGTGCGCCTGGGTGGCCTCGCCCGCGTCCCTGGGTTCGACGGGGATCGACGGGGACGGCACGTCCGTCGGATATTCCGGCACCCACGGCACGTCCTTGGCGGCCGGCGGGATCCGGCTGGCGCCGATCGACGAGTGGGCGGACGCGAGCGCGGCCGTCGCAAGCAGGACCGCCACCGCGCCCACCGGCCACCAGCGGCGCAGCAGGCCGAGCACCGGGCGGACCACACCGGGCGCGGCGGGTGGCGACGGCGCGGGCGGGCGTGTTCCGGTCGTCATCGCCACCACCCCACGCGTCCTCAGTCCACTTCGGCCAGCTGTTTGGCCCGGCCGAAGACGTCGTCCAACATCCCCGGTGTCAGCCGTCCGGTGAAGGTGTTCTGCTGGCTGACGTGGTAGCAACCGAGCAACTCCGGCACGGTCGCGCCGGACCAGTGTGCCCCATGGCCGAACGCGGGTCGCGGGCTGGGCGGGCGCTGCCCGTACACGTGGCGTAGCACCGGCCACCACGCGGCCCAGGCGAACGCGCCCAGCGCGACCACGACGCGCAGGGTGGGTCGGATCAGCGTGACCTCGCGGTGCAGCCAGGGCGCGCAGGTGTCCCGTTCGTCCGGGGTGGGCTTGTTGTCCGGCGGCGCACAGCGGACGGCCGAGAAGATCCGGGTGTCCCGCAGCGTGAGCCCGTCGTCGGCGGCGACGCTTGTCGGCTGGTTGGCCAGTCCAGCCCGGTGCAGGGCCGCGAAGAGCACGTCGCCCGAGCGGTCTCCGGTGAAGATCCGGCCCGTGCGGTTGCCGCCGTGCGCGGCGGGCGCGAGGCCCAGGATGGCGATGCGCGCGTCGCCGGGCCCGAACCCGGGCACCGGCCGACCCCAGTACTCCTGGTCGCGGAAGGCGGCCCGCCGGGTGCGGGCCACCTCCTCCCGCCATTCGACCAGCCGGGGGCAGGCGAAACAGTCGCTGACCGCTGCGTCGAGATCGGCCAGGTCCGCCGCCCGCGCGGCACGGGCGACGACCTGGTCGGGGGTACGGGACTCAGCCAAGCTTGGCCCGGAAGAGTTCGAGCGTGCGCGCCCACGCGCTGGCGGCGGCGCGCTGGTCGAACGCCTCGGGCCGGTCGTCGTCGAAGAACCCGTGCGAGGTGCCCGGGTAGTCGTAGAGCTGGCAGGTGCCGCCGGCCTCCTCGACGGCCCGGCGTACGGCCTGCACACCCTCGTCGGTGGAGGTGCCGTCCTCATCGGAGCAGTGGACGATGGCCGCCTTGCCGGCGTAGTCGACCCAGTCGGAACGCATCGACTCCCACGACAGGGCGGGATAGAAGCCCGCGGTGGCCACGATCCGCTCGGATCGGGTCGCCGACTTGAGGGCCAGGCTGCCACCGGCGCCGAACCCGACCGCGCCCACCTTGCCGGTGACCTCGGGACGCCCGGCGAGGTAGTCGGCGGCGTCGGCGACATCCTTCGCCGCCTCGGCCACCCGCATCGCCAACTGGTGCTGCGCATCGGCTGCCGGGCTGGTCCCGGTGTCGTGCCGGAAGTTCGGGACGAGGGCGACGAAGCCGGCCTCGGCGAACCGGTCCGCGACCGACCGGATGTGCGGGACCAGGCCCCATGACTCCTGTAGGACGATGACGGCGGGGCTGGCCGTGCCGCTCGCGGGTATCGCGAGATACCCCTCGCTCGTGCCCCCGTTGCTGCGGTAACTCACCATGTCGCCCATCGGCCGTCCTCCTAGCGGTCAGTCATCGTTGGCTGGTCGCCCAGTGGTCCTACGTGTCGGTAGCCTGCCACGCCGTGACCCCGGCCGGGAAGACGTCGGAACAGTGGCATTCACCTCCTGTTCGCCGCATGGTGACTGCGGGTACGCCGACGGCGGCGGGGAATGTTCCCCGCCGCCGTCGTCGGTGCTACAGGCGTGTTATCAGGCCTTCTTGGTCAGGCAGAGCACGTAGCCCTTCTTGCCCGACTCGATGCTGTAGAAGACGTACCCCTCCTCGCCTTCCTTGAAGAACTCGTTGCAGGTGGTCTCGGACTTGGCCTGCGCCTCGGTCTGCCCGTCGAGCCGACCGACCACGTTGTACGCGGCGTCGGTGGAGGTGCACTCGACGACCTTGGCGCCGTCGACCTCCTCCTCCTTGTCGCCCTTGATCTCGGGCAGCTCGGCGATGCAGTCGCCGGCCTTCGCGTCGGCGGTCTCGTCCTTGTTCACGAAGTTGCCGATGGCCGTGCCGAGGCCGAACTTCAGGCCGGCGATGACGAGGAAGATGACGATCGCGCCGATGATGCCGAGCGCCTTCTTGCCGCCGGACTTACCCTCCGGCTCGGCCGGCGGCGGCGTCTCGACGGCCGGCTGGGCCGACGTCTCGCCGGCCGGCTGGGCCGGTGCTGCGTCGGACGCGGGGGGCGGTGCGACCTGCTCTGACACGGGGGTTCCTTCCGAGGGATGAATGAGCAGACGACACCGTAACGATCATTGATTTCCGGTGCCGTCCCGCTCACCTCGTCCGTTCAGCTATTTCCCAGGATCGTGTGCATGATCTGGTTCACATCGGCCCCTCAACTCGTCGCGGTCGAGGTCGGCTCGTCACTCGGCGTCGCGCTCGGGCTGGCGGGCGTCACAGTCGGCGTGGGCGTACCGGTCGGTGACTCGCTGGCCGACGGCGTGCTGGTCGGCGCCTCGGGCATCCGCGGACCCTGAGGCCCGAACGGCGGCCGGTCCGGACAGTACGGATACGGCCGCAGCAGCCGGTTGCCGTACTCGTCGAAGCTGCCTTCACAGTCCGGGTAGCCCAGACGAATCGGATTGCCGTTCTGGTCGAAGAGCCGGGCGTTCTCCACCAGCCGACCCTCGCTGTCGTAGACGAAGACGTCCCGGACCTGGCCGTACGGGTCGCTGACCGACGTCGGATCGATGCCGTAGTCGCCGTACCGCATCCGGTCCTCCGCCTGTATGAGAGCGGAGAGCGCGAAGACGACGAGCACCGCGCTGCCGATCTGCACCGCCGATCGCGGCCAGCGGGTGAGCTGCGCCGAACGGCGGCCGAGCCAGATGGAGGCGAGCACGAAGCCGACCAGCATGATCAGGCCGGCGAGCAACTCCCCACCGAAGCGGGGCAGCACCCCGAAGCTGCCGCCGGTGGTGATCACGGTGAGCAGCATCGCCGCCAGGTAGCCGCGCAGCACCCACCAGGCGGGGCGCAGCAGACGGAGGAATTCGCTCGCCGTGGCGTACCCCAGGGGTGGGCCGAGCCGGGAGTCGAGCGCGCGCAGCCGGCTGCGGACCCGGACCACGGCGGTGGCGACCCGCTGGTCGAGGTTGCGTCCACCGCCCTCGCCGACGCCGGCCGCGGCGCGCAGCTCGGCGGCGTACGTCTCCGGCTCGCCCAGCCGCTCGACGAGGGTGCCCTCGGCCTCGGCGGCGACCTCGGTGAGGTGGTCGGCGAGGTCCTCGGTCAGCTCGGTGCGCCGGTCGGGCGGCAGGTCGGCCAGAGCGGCCCGGACCCGCGCCACGTAGTCGGTGATCTCCTGCTCCGTGACGGTCATGCCGCCAGCCCCCGATCGTCGAGCAGCGTGTCCATGGTGGTGGCGAACGAGCGCCAGAGCTTGCCGGAGCGGGTCAACTGGTCACGCCCGGCGGCGTTGAGGGAGTAGTACTTGCGGTGCGGGCCGGTCTCGCTCGGCACGACGTAGGTGGTGAGCAGGCCGGCGGCGAAGAGGCGACGCAGCGTGCCGTAGACCGAGGCGTCGCCGATCTCCTCCAGGCCGGCCTCGCGGAGGCGGCGCAGGATGTCGTAGCCGTAGCCGTCCTCCTCCCGCAGGACGGCCAGGACGGCCAGATCGAGCACGCCCTTCAACAACTGTGTGGTGTCCACGCATTGCACACTAGTGTGCAATGCGAAATAGCGTCAACGACTCGCCGATGTGCGGGCGCCGATCAGCGTCAGACGGGTTGGATGCTCCACGCGATGCCGTCGAGGATGTCGTGCTCCGACGCCACCACCGACGGCATGCCGGCCCGCTCCATGATCACGCGCAGCACGAGCGCCCCCGCGCCGATCACGTCGGCCCGCCCCGGGTGCATCACCGGGATCTCCAGCCGCTGCGCGCTGGTCCGTTCCAGCAGGTCGGCCGTCACCCGGGCCACGGCCTCGTACGACACCCGGGCGTGGTGGATGCGCTCCGGCTCGTACCCCCGCAGGCCCTCGGCGATGGCGACCACGGTGGTCACCGAACCGGCGAGGCCGATCAGGGTGGCCGCCTCGCGGCCGGGCACCGCCGCGAGTGCCCGGTCCACGACGGCCGCGATGTCGGCCTCCGCCGCCGCGACCTGCTCCGGCGTCGGCGGATCGCCCGCCAGGTGCCGTTCGGTCATCCGGACGCAGCCGATGTCGACCGAGATCGCCGACCGTACGCCGGCCCGGTCACCGACCACGAACTCGGTCGAGCCGCCGCCGATGTCGACGACGAGGAACGGCTCCTTCGCGTCGGCCGGCAGCCCGCGTACCGCACCCGTGAACGACAGCCGGGCCTCCTCGTCACCGCTCACCACCTCGGGCGCGACGCCGAGGGTCTGCCGCACCATCTCGGTGAAGTCGGCGGCGTTGGCGGCGTCCCGCGAGGCCGAGGTGGCGCACATCCGTACCCGTTCGGCACCCAGCTTCTCGATGTCGGCGGCGTACGACGCCAGCGCCACCCGCGTCCGCTCGATCGCCTCCGGCGCGAGCCGGCCCGTCCGGTCCACGCCCTGTCCGAGCCGAACGATCTCCATCCGCCGGGTCACGTCGACGAGCGGGGCCTGCGGCCCGGCCGACTCCTCGGGCAGGTCGGCGACCAGCAGTCGGATCGAGTTGGTCCCGCAGTCGATGGCCGCCACACGCGTCGTCACCCGGCAACCCTACGACAGCCCGGCACCGACGCCAGCGCGCCAGTCTCCGATGAGCGTGATGCCTCTGGGTCATCTTGATGACTCACCGGCATCACGCTCCACCGAGCGGCCGGCCCCGGTTCAGAGCCGCAGCAGCATCCGGGTGTTGCCGAGCGTGTTCGGCTTGACCCGTTCCAGGTCCAGGAACTCCGCCACGCCCTCGTCGTACGAGCGCAGCAGCTGCTCGTACACCGGCTGCGGCACCGGAGCGCCGTCGATCTCCCGGAAGCCGAACGAGCCGAAGAACCCGGTCTCGAAGGTCAGCACGAAGATCCGCGCCACTCCCAGCTCCCGGGCCGCGTCGATCAGCTCGCCGACCAGCCGGTGCCCGATCCGCTGACCCCGGCAGGACGGATCCACGGCCACCGTACGGATCTCGGCCAGGTCCTCCCACATCACGTGCAGCGCGCCGCAGCCCACCACGACGCCGTCGTCGGCCCGGACCGCCACCCGGAACTCCTGCACGTCCTCGTACAGGGTGACGGTGGCCTTGCTGAGCAGCCGCCGGTCGTCGGTGTACGTGTCGACCAGCCGGCGGATGCCCCGCACGTCCCGGGTCCGGGCGCGCCGCACCAGGATCTGGCCCTCGGTCTGCGCGGTCATTCGCTGTCGGGCACGTCCACGCACGGCCCCGCCGTCCACCAGGGCTCGACGAGCGCCAACGTCTCGTCGCCGAACGGGTTCACGCCGGGGCCGGCGCCCAGGGCGTGTCCGAGGTGCACGTGCAGGCACTTCACCCGGCCCGGCATCCCACCGGCCGAGATGCCGGCGATCTCCGGCACCTCACCGATCGCGTCCCGGCGGGCGAGGTAGTCCTCGTGCGCCGCCCGGTAGTGGGCGGCCAGCTCCGGATCGGTCGCCAACCGGTCGGCCATCTCCCGCATCAGCCCGGCGGACTCCAACCGGCTGCACGCCGCGGTGGCCCGGGGGCAGGTCAGGTAGAACAGCGTCGGGAACGGGGTGCCGTCGGCGAGGCGCGGCGTCGTCTCCACCACGTCGGGCAGGCCGCACGGGCAGCGGTGGGCCACCGCCCGGGTCCCCCGGGGCGGACGGCCGAGCTGCGCGGCCACCGCGGCCAGGTCGGCCTCGGTCGCCGGTTCCCGCTGCGGCAGGGGTACGGAATCCGCCGCCGGCTCCGACGGTGGTACGACAGTCACGGTGCTCGTCTCTCCTGGATGTGCTGGTCGGTGGGTCACTTGCCCGGCTGCTGGCTGTCCGCCGCGCGCACGCTGCCCCAGAGCGTGTCGTACCAGGTCACCGGCCCGGCTGGGGCACCCGAACCGGACGGCTTACCGGCGTCCCGCGCCGCGCCCTCGGCGTCGTTCAGGACCACCAGCATCTTCTCGCCCGGCTTGCCCATGAAGAACCGCTCCCGGGCCTGGGTCGCGATGTACTCCTTGTCCTGCCACTTGGCGGCCGCGGCGGCGAGCTCGGCGATCTCCTTCTCCTGCGCCGCCTGCGCGGCCTCCATCCGTTCGATGTCGGCCTGCTGGTCCAGGTAGACCCGCACCGGGTAGGTGTACGCCAGCGCGAGCGCGATCAGCACCGCGAACAGCACGGTGGCCCGACCGGTGAAGCGACGGGGATGGGGTGCGGCGAGCCGCTTGACGGCACCGCCACCGGCGGCGGTACGCCGGGCGGCTGCCGGACGACTGGCGGAGCGCCCACCCTCGGCGCCCCGGACGGTGCCCGGGGCGCGACCGGCCGCGCCGCGTGGTTCGGCGCGTACGCCGGCGTCCCGGAGCGACCCGCGGGTGGCCCGCCCGGTGCCCGGCCGACCGGCCTGACCCGGTCGGCGGGCGGGCCGTTGACCACCCGGTGTGCGGCGCTGCATCGTCACACCCCTCCCCCGAGGCTACGTCTGTCGCGTACGTGCGCCGGGAAGCCCCACGGCAAGTGGGGCCTCCCGGCAACCACACTCAGGCCGAACGGTAACGCGGGAACGCACCCGCGCCGGCGTAGCGCGCCGCGTCGGCGAGCTCCTCCTCGATCCGGAGCAGCTGGTTGTACTTGGCGACCCGGTCCGAGCGGGCCGGGGCGCCGGTCTTGATCTGACCACAGCCGGTGGCGACCGCCAGGTCGGCGATGGTGGTGTCCTCGGTCTCGCCGGAGCGGTGGCTCATCATGCACTTGAAGCCGGCCCGGTGGGCCAGGTCCACCGCGTCCAGGGTCTCGGTCAGCGAGCCGATCTGGTTGACCTTCACGAGGACGGCGTTGGCCGCCTTCTCCGCGATGCCACGGGCGATGCGCTGCGGGTTGGTCACGAACAGGTCGTCACCGACGATCTGCACCCGGTCGCCGATCGACGCGGTCAGCGTCTGCCAGCCGGACCAGTCGTCCTCGGCCAGCGGGTCCTCGATCGACACGATCGGGTACTCGTCGGCGAGCTTGGTGTAGTAGGTGCTCATGTCCTCGGCGGACTTCGCGGCGCCCTCGAAGGTGTAGGTGCCGTTCTCGAAGAACTCGGTGGCCGCCACGTCGAGCGCGAAGACGATGTCGGTGCCGAGCCGGTAGCCGGCCTTCTCGACCGCCTCGGCGATCAGGTCCAGGGCAGCCGCGTTGGTGGGCAGGTTCGGCGCGAAGCCACCCTCGTCACCGAGCCCGGTCGACAGGCCCTTCTTCTTGAGCACCGACTTCAGCGCGTGGTAGACCTCCGCGCCGGAGCGCAGCGCCTCGCGGAAGGTGGGCGCGCCGATCGGCGCGATCATGAACTCCTGGACGTCGACGTTGGAGTCGGCGTGCGCGCCACCGTTGAGGATGTTCATCATCGGCACCGGCAGCAGGTGCGCGTTCGGGCCGCCCAGGTAGCGGAAGAGGCTCAGCTCGGCGCTGCTGGCGGCGGCCTTCGCCACCGCCAAGGAGACCCCGAGGATGGCGTTCGCGCCCAGCTCCGACTTGCTGTCGGTGCCGTCGATGTCGAGCATCTTCTGGTCGATGAGCCGCTGCTCGCTGGCCTCGTAGCCGATGAGCTGGTCGACGATCTTGTCTTCGACGTTGGAGACCGCCTTCTCCACGCCCTTGCCCTGGTAACGGTCGGCGTCACCGTCGCGCAGCTCGATCGCCTCGAACGCGCCGGTGGAGGCGCCGGAGGGCACCGCGGCGCGGGCCACCGTGCCGTCGTCCAGGCCGATCTCGACCTCGACCGTCGGGTTGCCCCGCGAGTCGAGAATCTCCCGCGCGACGATTCCCTCGATGGTTGCCACTGAGTCGCTCCTCGTTGTTGTGATCCGGTCCGTGGGTGGGCCGCGACGGTGCGGCTGAGGCAGGTGTTGAACGCAGCGTATCGGGCGGCGAGATCGGGCACGGCGTCGCCCGCGCACCCGAGTCGCCCTGCGGTGACGGACATTCCCGTATTTCCGGGCGTCAACCGGCAACGGGTTTGCGCTGCGCCGACTAGATCCACCAGGCTTGGCGCCATGCCCGCCGCAACGACCACTTTCCGCATGCTCGCCGTGTCGGTCATCGCGTCGCTCACGGTCACCGGCTGTCAGACATTCGAGGACGCCGGCCGCGCCATGGAACGCTCGGATCTCGTCAACGACCTCGCCGCGCGCCTCGACCGGGCGCTGGAGTTGACCTACACGGCCGACTACCAACTGCCCGGCGGCCAGACCGCCGCCATCGTGCAGGCGCAGGACCCGGCCCGCTCCGCCTACACCTACCCCGGTGGGCGGCTCACCGTCACCCCCGACGCCGTCACCCGCTGCACCGGGACCGACGGCCGGATGGCGTGCACACTCGTGCCGCCGCCCACACCCGGCAGCAAGCCCACCGTGGCCCTGTTCGACGAGGCGAACCAGCGGGGCCTCGTCACCCCGCCGGTGGTGGTCGGCCTGCTGACCGCCGCCGCCCTCGACCCGCAGGCGGTGATCAGGCAGAGCGACACCACCGTCGCCGGGCACCACGCCGCCTGCGTCGAGGTACAGCGCTCGGACGGCGACTTCAGCGCCTGCGTGACCACCGAGGGCGTGCTCGGCAGCTTCCTCGGCTCGATCGACGGCAAACCGATGGAGCTGGCGTTGAGCGACTACTCCGAGTCGGTCGAGAAGGACGCGTTCGACCCGCCCGCCGGAGCAGGCGTGGTGGACAACCGCCCCGGCGGCTCCTGACCGCGTACCCCGGCCCCGGTGAGCTGTGCCGACGCGACGGGTGACCGTCGGGCGGCCCGGCGGTCCCTCAGAGGCCGAGCAGGGCGCGCAGGTGGCGCGGGGGCGGGCAGTCGTGGGCGAGCATCGCGTCGTGCCAGTCGCGCGCCGACACGTCCTCCGGGCGGGCGGCGGCGATCTCGGCCACCTCGCTGTACCCGACGAAGTACGTGGAGAGCTGCGTCGAGGTGAGCAGGGACCGCCGCCACTTGCCGGCGGCCTCGCCCTCCTCCTGGAAACCGCGACCGGTCATCAACGCCATGGCCTCGGCCTCGGGCAGCTCCTCGGCGTGCACCAACTGGTCGAGCAGCGCGTTGATGGTCATGCGGAGCTGCATCTTGAGCTGCTGCATCCGCACCGGCAGACCGCCGAAGCCGAGACCGGCCATCAGCTCCTCTGCGTACACGGCCCAGCCCTCGACGAACGGGCCGGAGCGGGCCAGCGCCCGCACGCGCATGCCGCCGACGTGACGCCGGGCGTGGGCGAGCTGGAGGAAGTGGCCGGGCATCGCCTCGTGCACGGTCAGGTTGCGGACCATGTGGTCGTTGTACTCACGGTAGAAGGAGTCGACGCGCTGCGCCGACCAGTCCGCCGGGGTGGGTGCGATGCAGTAGAACGTCGGCACCGCCGCGGTCTCCAACGGGCCGGGCGAATCGCAGTATGCCACCGCGACGCCCCGCGCGAACTCCGGCATCTCCTGGATGACGCACCGGTCGTCGACCAGGGTGACCAGGTCGTGCAGCCGGACGAAGTCGGTCGCCTCGTCCAGCGTCACACCGGCCAGCTCAACGATGGTCGAGTCGTCCGGGTGCTCGGCGGCCAGCATGTCCAGCGCTCGGCGTACCGTCTCGTCGTCGGCCGGACCACCGACCAGCTCGACGGCCGCCGCGCGGATCTCCTCGGTGACCCGGTCCAGGTTGGCCCACGCCCGGCGCTGGATCTCGGCGGCCCCCAGCTCCGTGTCGAGGGTGTGCCAGAGCCGCGCCTCCCAGCGGCGGCGGCCCAGGCGCGGATCGCGGCCGGGCCCGGCGTCGGCGTCCAACCGGATCCGCAGCCAGGCGACGAACTCGTCCAACGCGGCGATCGCGGCGGTCGCCGCCGGCTCGACCTTGGCGAAGCCGCCCGGCGCCTGGGCGAGCAGCCCCGGCAGCTCGTCACGGATGAGCGCGGCCGTGCCGGTGAACTGCCCGACCGCCGTCTCCGCATGGATCCGCGGCATGTCCCGCAGCGTCGCGCGCGCGGTGGCGAGAGCATCCGGTACGGCGGCGAGCCGACCCGCGAGCTGCGTCAGGCGCACCTCGGCCGGGGCGTACGGGCGGGCCAGCAGGGGGTGCAGCAACGGGCCGGGGTTGTGGTGCAGCGGGTCCCACTCGTGCGACCGGATCTCGGTCAGCTCGAACAGCTCCCGGTCGACGAAGGAGGTGAGCAGCGCGTGGTCGACCTGCTCGTCGACGTCAAGCGCGTCGGGGTCCAGTTCGGACAGCGCGTTCGCCGCGTCGGTGAGCATCACCCGGTCGGCGGCCAACGCCTCGGCGGACAGATCAGGAAGACGGTCGTCGAACCGGTGATCCCCGGCCGAGGTGGCGACCCCCGGCCGCGCCTCCAACAGCGCCTCGACAACCCGCTCGGCCAGCACCCCAAACGCTTCCACCCGCCAACCCTACCGACCACCCCGCGCTTCCCTGGTTGATCAAGAGCTTTGCGTCAAATCCAGGCCGGATTTTGACGCGAACCTCTTGATCAACCTCGTTCGGCGGCTCGGATGGTTTCGGCGTGGGCCAGGGTTGCGCGGCGGAGGGCTGCCTCGGGGTCCAGGGCGGCCTTGCGGGCTTCGGCCACCAGGGTCAGGAGGGTCGCGCCTAGGCGCTCCTCCTCGTCGGCCTGGTCGCCGGGGGGTGGGAGGGGGATGGTCAGGTTGGCGCGGGCGGCGCGGTCGAGGATCTGCGCGGCCAGGGACAGGGCGGGTTGGCTGAGCGCCACGCCGTCCAGGACCGAGTCGCGTGCCTTCTCGGCCCGCTTGATCCGCTCCCAGTTGGCGGTGATCTCCTCCAGCGTGCCCGCCTCCGCGCCGGCGAAGACGTGCGGGTTACGCCGGATCATCTTGTCGACCAGGCCACCGGCCACGTCGTCGATGCTCCACCGTTCACCCTCGGGCAACTCCTCGGCGAGCCGCGCGTGCAACACCACCTGGAGCAGCACGTCGCCCAACTCCTCGCGAAGCGCGTCGGTGTCGTCGGCGCTGATCGCGTCGTACGCCTCGTAGCTCTCCTCCAGCAGGTAACCCGCGAGGCTACGGTGCGTCTGCGCCCGCTTCCACGGGTCGCCGCCCGGCGAGGCCAGCCGGTCCAGCACGGCCACCGCGTCGAGCAGGCGAGCCCCCGGCGGATCCCACGAGCCGTACATCAGCTCCATCTCGGCGAGCCCCGGCTCCCGGGCCAGCCGCAGACCCAACTCCCGGGCCAGCGACTCGTCCCCGGCCGGGCCGGCCAGCCAGACCGCCGTACCGTGCGCCGCGACCGTGTCCAGCAGCGCCTGCGTGGCCGGGCCGTCCACGACGGTCACGTCGGCGCCCGCCTGCCGCACGGCCGTGGTCAACTCGCTCTCCGCGCCGGCCAGCACCGGATGCTGGCGTACGACGTCCCAGGCGGCCGAGGTCAGCAGGCCGGCCGGCAGCCGGGGTGAGGTGACCAGCAGGACGATCCGTGCCGTCATGTTCAGCTGGCCGTGCCCTCGGCGTCCGGGTTGGGGCTGGACGGCGACGCCTCCGGGGTGGAGACCTCGGTGACCGTGCTGCTGGCCAGGTCCAGGTAGGGCAGGTCGTACACCGCAGTGCCCTGGTTCGGCACCTGGAAGAGAGCCGGAATCTCCAGCGACGAGTAGCGCGGATTGACGGTGACGTCCTCCCGCTTGACCTCTTCCTTGAAGGCCGAGCTGAGCGCCACCACCGCGCTCACCTGCGGAGCGATCTCCGGTGCCGCGAACTGCTGGCGCTGCTGCTCGACGGGCCAACCGGCGGAGGCGATCCCGGCCTTCACCAGGGCGTCGTAGATCGCCGCACGCTCGTCGTCGGTCAACTCGGCAGGCGGCAGACCGGCCTGCAGGGCGGCGAAGTGGTTGAACCAGTCGGCGGCGAGCTTCGCGTACTCGGAGCCGGGGACCTGGAGGTTCTGACCCAACTCCGCGGCCTTGAACCGCTCCTGCACCGGGATCTTCTTCTCCGCGACGACCCGCTTGGCGAGGTCGAGGGCGACGAGCAGGTTGAGCATGTCCTGCCGGGTCCCCTTGAAACGCAGCTCATCCGGCGAGGGACTTGCGGACGGGCCGTTCTGCTGCTCGAACGCCACTCGGGCGTTCTTCTCGTACGACGCCTGCGCCTCGGCGAAGATCGTGTCGACCCGGTCCACCGAGTAGGTGGTGTCACCGACATAGGCGGCGACGCTCGGCGCGGATCTGCCGCACGCAGCGAGGGACAGGGCAGCCAGGGCCGCGACGCTGGCGGCGACGATCACACGGCGAGCACGCATGCCCGTCACTCTCTCATGCCCTCTCCCATGCGGTGACGGCCCCCACCACACCACGCCGGCTCGACGCGGTCGCGGGCGTCCTCAGACGCCCGCGACCGATCACGCGGTTGCGGCGGCGAGCGGGGCGGGAGCGCCCAGGACGTCGGAGAGCAGTTGCGCGCACCATTCGAGCAACGCCTGGTCGCGCAGCGGTTCGCCACCGATCCGACGGGTGCTCGGCCGGGGCACGCTGACCTGGTCGGTGGCCTGCTTGTAGACCGCGTCCGGGTGGTAGCGCTTGAGCCGCAGCTGCTTCGAGTCGGGCAGCGGCAGCGGCCCGAACCGTACGTGCTTGCCCTGCACGGACACGTCGGTCAGGCCGTACCGGCGGGCCAGCAGGCGGAAGCGCGCGACCGCCACCAGATTCTGCACCGGGGCCGGCGGCTCGCCGTACCGGTCGGTCATCTCGGCGACGACCTCCCCCAGACGGTCCTCGTCGCGCGACTCGGCGAGCTTGCGGTACATCTCCAGACGCAGCCGCTCCACGCCCACGTAGTCGTGCGGCAGGTGCGCGTCAACCGGCAGGTCGATCTTGACGTCGGTCTCCTCCTCCTGGCGCTCACCCTTGAACGCGGAGACCGCCTCGCCGACCATCCGCACGTACAGGTCGAAGCCGACGCCCTCGATGTGGCCGGACTGCTCGCCGCCGAGCAGGTTGCCGGCGCCCCGGATCTCCAGGTCCTTCATGGCCACGTACATACCGGCGCCCAGCTCGGTGTGCTGGGCGATGGTCGCCAGCCGCTCGTGGGCGTGCTCGGTGAGCGGCTTCTCCGGCGGGTAGAGGAAGTACGCGTACGCCCGCTCCCGGCCCCGGCCGACCCGGCCACGGATCTGGTGCAGCTGGGCCAGGCCGAGCAGGTCGGCCCGCTCCACGATCAGGGTGTTGGCGTTCGGGATGTCGATGCCGGACTCCACGATGGTCGTGCAGACCAGGACGTCGAACTCCTTCTCCCAGAAGCCGACCATGACCTTCTCCAGCGCCTCCTCGCTCATCTGCCCGTGGGCGACGGCGACCCGCGCCTCGGGCACCAGCTCGCGCAGCCGCCGCGCCGCCCGGTCGATCGACTCGACCCGGTTGTGCAGGTAGAAGACCTGACCGTCGCGCAGCAGCTCCCGGTGGATGGAGGCGGCGACCTGCCGGTCGTCCTGCGCGCCCACGAAGGTGAGCACCGGGTGCCGCTCCTCCGGCGGGGTGGCGATGGTGGACATCTCCCGGATGCCGGTGATCGCCATCTCCAGGGTGCGCGGGATCGGGGTGGCCGACATGCTCAGCACGTCCACCGAGGCGCGCAGCGTCTTCAGGTGTTCCTTGTGCTCGACGCCGAACCGCTGCTCCTCGTCGACGATCACCAGACCGAGCTGCTTGAACCGGGTCGCGGTCTGCAACAGCCGGTGCGTGCCGATGACGATGTCCACGGTGCCGTCCGCGACCATCTCCAACGTCCGCTCGGTCTCCTTCGGGGTCTGGAACCGGGACAGCTGCCGGATCTGCACCGGGAACTGGCTCATCCGCTCGGCGAACGTGTTGTAGTGCTGCTGCACCAGCAGGGTCGTCGGCACCAGCACCGCCACCTGCTTGCCGTCCTGCACGGCCTTGAACGCCGCCCGCACCGCGATCTCGGTCTTGCCGTAGCCGACGTCGCCACAGATCAGCCGGTCCATCGGGACGGTCTGCTCCATGTCCCGCTTGACCTCGTCGATCGCGGCGAGCTGGTCCGGCGTCTCCTGCCAGGGGAACGCGTCCTCCAGCTCCCGCTGCCAGGGGGTGTCCGGGCCGAACGAGTGGCCCTTGGACGCCTTGCGGGCGGCGTAGAGCTGGATGAGCTGCGCGGCGATCTCGCGGACCGCCTTGCGGGCCCGGGCCTTGGACTTCTGCCAGTCCGAGCCGCCCATCTTGTGCAGGGCCGGCTGCTCGCCACCCACGTAGCGGGAGAGCTGGTCGAGCTGGTCGGTGGGGACGAACAGCCGGTCGCCGGGCTGGCCGCGCTTGCTGGCCGCGTACTCGATGACCAGGTACTCCCGGCTGGCGCCGTTGACGGTGCGCTGCACCAGCTCGACGTACCGACCGATGCCGTGCTGCTCGTGCACCACGTAGTCGCCGGCCTTGAGCTCCAGCGGGTCGATCGTGTTGCGCCGGCGGCTCGGCATCTTGCGCATGTCCCGCGTCGAGGTGCCCCGGCCACCGGTGACGTCGTTGCCGGTCAGCAGCACGAAACGGGACGCCTCGTCGACGAATCCGCTCGTCAGCGCGCCGCAGGTGACCACCAGGTCACCGGGCGCGGGGGCGGCGGGCACCTCCTCGGTGAGCCGGGCGCCCAGGCCGGCGTCGCGCAGCACCTCCACCGCACGCTGGGCGGGGCCGTGCCCCTCGAAGACCAGGGCGATCGACCAGCCCTCGCCGGCCCAGCGCTTGAGGTCGTCGACGACCCGGGCGGTCTCGCCGTGGTACAGCGGGGCGGGCTGGGCGGCGAGGGTCACCGCGATGGCGTCGTCCGGGGTGACGCTGGCCTGCTCGGGCGCGTCCTCCCAGGGCTGCCGCGCCTCGGCCGTCTCCGCCTCCACCAGGCCGAACGGGGACAGCGTCCACCAGGGCTGACCGAGCGTGCCGGCGGTGGCGCGTACCTCGGCCAGGGTGCGGAAGGCGGCGGCGCCGACGTCCACCGGGGCCTGGCCGCCGACCGCGGCGGCGGCCCAGGAGGCCTGCAGGAACTCCTCAGAGGTACGCACCAGATCGTGCGCCCTCGTGCGGATGCGCTCCGGGTCGCACAGCAGGACATGGGTGCCGGCCGGCATCGCGTCCAGCAGCAGCTCCAGCGAGTCGGGGCCGACCAGCACCGGGGCCAGCGATTCCATCCCCTCCACCGGGATGCCCTCGGCCAGCTTGTCCAGGATCTCGGCCAGCTCGGGGTGCTGCTCGGCGAGCGCGGCGGCCCGCTCGCGCACCGCCGGGGTCAGCAGCAGCTCACGGCACGGCGGCGCCCACAGCAGCGGCACCTGCTCGATGGTGCGCTGGTCGGCGACCGCGAAGGTACGGATCTCCTCCACCTCGTCGCCCCAGAACTCGACCCGGGACGGGTGCTCGTCGGTGGGCGGGAAGACGTCCAGGATGCCGCCGCGCACGGCGAACTCGCCGCGCTTGGTGACCAGGTCGACCCGCGCGTACGCCATGTCGATGAGACGGCGGGCGACCTCCTCCAGGTCCGCTTCCTCGCCGGCGGCGAGCTGCACCGGTTCCAGGTCGCCGAGGCCCTTGAGCTGCGGTTGCAGCAGGGACCGGACCGGGGCGACCACCACCCGCAGGGGGCCGGTCCGGCCGTGCGCGTCGGCCGACTCGGGATGCGCGAGGCGGCGCAGCACGGCCAGCCGACGGCCCACCGTGTCCGAGCGGGGAGAGAGCCGTTCGTGCGGCAGCGTCTCCCAGGAGGGGAAGACCACCACCTGCTCCGGCGGCAGCAGCCCGCCGAGCGCGGCGGCCAGGTCGTCGGCCTCGCGGGTGGTGGCGGTCACGGCCAGCACGGGTCGCCCGGCACCGCCACCGCTGCCCGCGGCGGTGGCGGTGCTGCCGGGGTGGGCGTCGGTGCTGCCGGGGCGGGCGTCGGAGGGGTCCGCGGCGACGGCCGCGACGGCGAACGGGCGCAGCGCGGCGGGAGCGGTGATGTCGAGCCCGTCGACCTGGGCGGCACCGGAGCGCGCCAGGTCACGCGCCCGGGCCAGCCCGGGGTCGGCCAGGGCGGCGGAGAACAGACCGGTGAGCAAGGGAGTCCTTCCAGGGGAGTCGGCGCACACGACGGGAGCCCCGCGTCCAGCCGGACGGGGGGTGCACGTCCTCAAGCCTATCCCCGCCCACCGACACCCACCCCGTTCCGCCCAGGTCCCACGCCCCCGCGCGGCGCCCCGCGCCCCGCGCCCCGCGCCCCGCGCCCCGCGCCCCGCGCCCCGCGCCCCGCGCCCCGCGCCCCGCGCCCCGCGCCCCGCGCCCCGCGCCCCGCGCCCCGCGCCCCGCGCCCCGCGCCCCGCCCCCCGCGCCCCGCGCCCCGCGCCCCGCGCCCCGCGCCCCGCGCCCCGCGCCCCGCGCCCCGCGCCCCGCGCCCCGCGCCCCGCGCCCAAGATCCTCACAACATCCCCGATGTTGCTGCCTCAGACGCGCCGGAGACAGCAACTTCGGTGAAGTTGCGTGGATCTTGCCGGTCACCCCGCGCTCGCCCGGCCAAGATCGCGCTCGATCCAGGATGTAGGGGCCTCACCGGCGCGCGAGGCCACTAGATCCTGGATGCAGCGCGATCATGGGAGCCTTGCGCGGATCTTGACCGGGGCGGGGAGCCGTGGTCGAGTGCGGGGATGGGTGAGCAGTGGCGGGCGCAGTTCGACGCGGAGGTGAGCTTCGCCAACGGCGGAGGGCTGCGTACCGAGGGGTTCCGGCTGGACATTCCCGGTCAGGAGATCAGCGATGACGATCTCGCCGCGCTCTTCGTCCGGCATCTCGGGTTGCTGATGGTCGCCGAAGTCCGGATCAGCGCGAAGACGATCATCAACGAACCGCACAAGGGCGGTCGCGCCGTCGCCACCGGCGGGAGCGGTCGCCGGCTGGTCGAGCTGAGCCACGTACTCAGCGACGGGATGACCACCCTGCCCGGGTGGCCGGGCCCGCGGATCACCGACTGGCTGACGTACGCGGAGTCCCGGAAGCGGTACGCGCCGGGCACCGAGTTCCACGTGGCCCGGATCGACATGATCGCCAACACCGGCACGTACGTGGACACTCCCGCACACCGCTGGGCCGGTCGCGAGGATCTGACGGGGGTGTCGCTGGACCGCCTCGCCGACCTGCCCGGGTTGGTGGTCCGGGTACCGGCCGACACCCGCGCCGTGGATCGGCTGATGCTGGCCCCGTACGAGGTGGCCGGGCGTGCGGTGCTGCTGCACACCGGGTGGGACGCGCACTTCGGCACCGAGCGGTACGGAGCGCCGGAGGCGCCGCACCTGAGCGAGGACGGCGCGCGCGCACTGGCCGACGCGGGCGCGGCCCTGGTCGGCATCGACTCGATCAACATCGACGACATGAGCCCGGCGGCGAACGGCGTACGCCCCGCGCACAGCATCCTGCTCGCCGCCGGCATCCCGGTCGTGGAGCACCTGACCGGCCTGGACGCGCTGCCGCCGACCGGGTTCCGGTTCACCGCGGCCCCACCGATGGTGGCCGGGATGGGCACCTTCCCGGTCCGTGCCTTCGCCGTGGTCGAGAGCTGAGGCGGTGGCGGTCAGGAAGCCCCGTGGGGTCACGGGAAGGTCGGAGGTCGGGGAGAGCGATGCCCGCTGAGCAGGTCGGTAGTGATCCGCGTCGCCACACCACGCCCGCCCGTTGGCGGGTGCTCGGGCATCCGGACGGGATGCTGATCTACCAGGTGCGCTGCATCGTCGAGCAGCACGGGTGGACGGAGACCGTCACCCAGGACCGCCACAAGATCATGCTGGGTCGGTCCGGGGCGTACCGGCGTCGGCTCAACGGGCGCGTCGAGCTCTCCGACGCCACGTCGGTGCTGCTCACCCGGCCCGGCGACGACATGGCCGTGGCGCATCCGTTCGGCTGCGGCGACTCGTACACCTGCCTGGAGATCGATTCGGCGGTGCTGGCGGAACGGCCGGACGCCCAGCGCTGGATGGACCGGAGCGGGTGGGCGGGCACCTCGGATGCCACGCTGGACCTGGCGCACCGTCTGCTGGTGGCCGAGTTCCGGCGCGGGCTCGACCGGTTCGAGATGGCCGAACGACTCCAGCGGTTCCTGGCCCGTCTGCTGCACCACAGCGACCTCGCTGACGACGAGGTGGACGCCGAGGTCGAGCGGGCCGTCCGTCGACGGCCGGCGACGCTGGCCGCGCACCGGCGGCTCGCCGACCGGGCGCGCGAGGTGCTGGCCCACTCCGATTTCACGCTCGGCCTGAGCGACGTGGCCCGGGAGGTGGGCAGCTCACCGCACCACCTCAGCCGGGTGTTCCAGCGGGTGACCGGCAGCAGCCTGACCGCCTACCGCAACCGCCTGCGGGTGCGCGCCGTCCTGGACACCCTCGCCGAGCCCGACGGCCGTCCGCTGGGCGCGCTCGCCACCGAGTACGGCTTCGCCGACCAGGCTCACCTGACCCGGGTGGTTCGCGAGCAGGTGGGTCACCCTCCCGCGCGCCTGCGTCGCCTTCTCGCCACCGGCGGGACGGATCCGGCCGTCGCCGCCTGACCTCGGACGCGGGATGGAGGTGCCGTACCTGCGGGCGTACGGCACCTCCCCGGGCGCGGGTCCGGCCGGGCTTCGGGCCTCCCCGAACAGGCCCGCGTGCTCCGGTTCGGCCACCCGGCGGGGCGACCTCCGGACCGACGAGAACCATCGTCGCCGCGAAAGCTTGAACAGGTCTTGAAGAAAATTGCTCGTCTCCACCGCACGGCGGTCAGGGATCGAACGCATGCCGGCAGAAACACCGGAAGCAGGGCAAACGGCACCATAGGCTGACCTGGTGGACGAGTCGCAGGAGGTCCGGCTACGCGACCAGATCCCCCGTACCGCCGGCCTGCTGCTCGGCACCCTGGCGCTGGCCGTCGGGTTCATCGCCGCGTACGTCGGCGCCCTGCACGAACCCCACCCCCGCGACGTCCCGGTCGGCGTGGCGAGGGGCGACCAGGTCGCACGATCGGTCCTGACCGCCGTCCGCGACCGGACCGACACGATCAAGGCCATCGAGTACGCCGATCCGGGCGCCGCCGACGACGGTCTGACCAGCCGCGAGGTGTACGGGGTACTCGGCTCCACCCCCGACGGCGGGCTCGTCCTGACCACCGCCAGCGCCGGCGCGCCGGCCGCCACCGAGGTGGTCGTGCAGGTGCTCAGCGCCGCCGCCGAGCAGGCCCGCCTGCCCCTGCGGGTGGCCGACGAGGTGCCGGTCGCCGACACCGACCCCCGCGGTCTGGTGCCGTTCTACCTGGCGATCGGGTGCGTCCTCGGCGGTTACCTGGCCTCGACCGCGCTCGGCATCTCCGTCGGCACGACTCCACGCACTCTACGCCGCGCAGGCGTACGGATCGGGGCGCTCGCCGTCTACAGCGTCGTGCTCGGCATCGCCGGCGCGGTGATCGTCGGCCCGGTGCTGGACGTCTGGCACCACGACCTGCCGGCCGTCGCCGGCGCCGGCATGCTGGCCGCCTTCGCCGCCGCGATGGTGGCCGCCGCCGTGCAGGGCTGGTTGGGCGTGCTCGGCACCGGGCTGGTCATCCTGCTGCTGGTGGTGCTCGGCAATCCGGGCTCCGGCGGCATCTACGCCCCGGAGTTCCTGCCCACCTGGCTGCGCGGCATGCACCGGTGGAACGTGCCCGGGCTGGCCACCGACCTGGTCAAGTCGGCGGTGTACTTCGACCGGCGGTCGATCGGCTGGCCACTGATCGGGCTGGCGCTGTGGGCGGTGGTCGCCCTGGCGGCCCTGCTCGCCGCGACCGTGGTGCGGGGAGGCCGGGCGCGCGCCCGCGCAAGAGCCTGAGGTGATCTCCTGGGTGTTCCGTCTCACGACGCGGCACGCCCGGAGCCCCTCCTGTCTTAGGGGCCGACGCGGATACCATCCAGGGAGTCGGACAGCGCTGTCCTTCGTACTCACGTAAGGAGCGCATCGTGACCGACCAGCACGACCACGACGGCCCGGACGCCGCGCTGCGCGCCGACATCCGCCGGCTCGGCACCCTCCTCGGCCAGACCCTGGCCCGTCAGGAGGGCCGCCCGCTGCTCGACCTCGTCGAGGAGATCCGCGCCCAGGTACGGTCCGACGTCCCGGCCGCCGCCCAGCGGCTCGGCGGGCTCGACGTGACCACCGGCACCAAGCTGGCCCGCGCCTTCTCCACCTACTTCCACCTGGCCAACATCACCGAGCAGGTGCACCGCGCCCGGGACCTGCGCCGCCGCCGCGCCGTGCAGGGCGGCTGGCTCGACCAGGCGGCCAAGATGATCGCCGAACGGGGGGTGCCGGCCGAGGAGATCGCCGCCGTCGCCCGCCGACTGGCGGTCCGGCCGGTCTTCACCGCCCACCCGACCGAGGCGGCCCGCCGATCGATCCTGTCGAAGCTGCGGGCCATCGCCGACGAGCTGGACACCGAGACCGCCAACGCGATCCTCTACGGCGCGAGCGACGAGGGCCCGGCCAACCGTCGGCTGGCCGAGCTGCTGGACCTCATGTGGCAGACCGACGAGCTGCGGCTGGACCGGCCGGATCCGACCGACGAGGCCCGTAACGCCATCTACTACCTGCGGGACCTGTACGCCGAGGCCGCGCCGCAGGTGCTCGACGACCTGGCCGACACGCTGCGCACCCTCGGTGTGGAGACGTCGCCGACGGCCCGCCCGCTGAGCTTCGGCACCTGGATCGGCGGCGACCGCGACGGCAACCCGTTCGTCACCCCGGCGGTCACCCGCGAGGTGCTGACCATCCAGCACGAGCACGGCATCGCCGCCACCGAGAAGGCGATGGACCACCTGATCAACGAGGTCTCGGTCTCGCGTCGGCTGCGCGGGGTGTCGCTGGACCTGTCCGCCAGCCTCGCCGCCGACCTCGACGCGCTGCCCGAGGTGGCGGCCCGGTTCCGCCGGGTCAACGCCGAGGAGCCCTACCGGCTCAAGGCGCGCTGCGTGAAGGCCAAGCTGGCCAACACCCGGCAGCGGCTGCGTCAGGGCACCGCCCACGTGCCGGGTCGGGACTACCGCGGCTCGGCCGAGCTGATCGCCGACCTGGACCTGCTGCGCGCGTCGCTGGCCCGCAACTCGGGGCAGCTCACGGCCGTCGGCCGGCTGGCCTCCACCATCCGTACGGTGTCCGCGTTCGGCCTGCACCTGGCGACCCTGGACGTCCGGGAGCACGCCGAGGCGCACCACGCGGTGCTCGCCCAGCTCTACGAGGCCGTGGGCGAGGTGTCCGACTACCCGTCGTTGAGCCGGCTGGAACGCACCAAGCTGCTCGCCGACGAGCTGACCGGCCGCCGGCCGCTCTCCACCGCGGACACGCCCCTCTCCGAACTGTCCCGCAAGACCTTCGACGTGTTCAGCACCATCCGGGAGGCGCAGGACCGCTTCGGCAGCGAGGTCATCGAGTCGTACATCATCTCGATGACCCTGGGCGTCGACGACGTGCTCGCCGCCGTGGTGCTCGCCCGCGAGGCCGGGCTGGTCGACGTGCACAGCGGCCGGGCCCGCATCGGCTTCGTGCCGCTGTTGGAGACCCCGGCCGAGCTGAACGCCGGCGGCGAGATCCTCGACGAGCTGCTGTCGCTGCCCGCGTACCGGGCGCTCGTCGCGGCCCGTGGCGACGTGCAGGAGGTCATGCTCGGCTACTCCGACTCCAACAAGGAGGCGGGGATCACCACCAGCCAGTGGTCGATCCACCGGGCCCAGCGCGCGCTGCGTGACGTGGCCGCCCGGCACGGCGTACATCTGCGGCTCTTCCACGGCCGCGGCGGTACGGTCGGGCGCGGCGGTGGCCCGACGCACGAGGCGATCCTGGCCCAGCCGTACGGCACCCTGGACGGCGCGATCAAGGTGACCGAGCAGGGCGAGGTCATCTCCGACAAGTACACCCTGCCCTCGCTGGCCCGGGAGAACCTGGAGCTGACGCTCGCCGCGGTCCTCCAGGCGACACTGCTGCACACCGCGCCCCGGCAGCCGGCCGAGATGCTGGAACGCTGGGACGCGACCATGGACGTGGTGTCCGAGTCGGCGTTCCGGTCGTACCGGTCGCTCGTCGAGGACCCGGATCTGCCGGCGTACTTCTGGGCGTCCACCCCCACCGAGCTGCTCGGCGCGCTGAACATCGGCTCCCGGCCGGCGAAGCGTCCCAACACCGGCGCCGGACTGTCCGGGCTGCGGGCCATCCCGTGGGTGTTCGGCTGGACGCAGACCCGGCAGATCGTGCCGGGCTGGTTCGGCGTCGGCTCCGGCCTGGCCGCCGCCCGCGAGGCCGGGTTGGCGGACGTGCTGGCCGAGATGCACCGCAACTGGCACTTCTTCCGCACGTTCCTGTCGAACGTCGAGATGATGCTGACCAAGACCGACCTCAGCATCGCCCGCCGGTACGTCGAGACCCTCGTGCCGAAGAAACTGCACCCGATCTTCGAGCAGATCGAGCAGGAGTACGAGCTGACCAAGCGCGAGGTGCTGGCGGTGACCGCCTCGCCGGCCCTGCTGGAGAACTCGCCGGTGCTCCAGCGCACCCTGGCCGTCCGCGACACCTACCTGGAGCCGCTGCACCACCTCCAGGTGGCGCTGCTGCGCCAGTACCGGGAGTCCGGCGCGGCGGGTCGGGCGGTCGCCACCGCGCCGGGCGGTCGACGTGCTCCCAGCGACGGCACCGCCCTGGAACGGGCGCTGCTCACCACCGTGAACGGCATCGCCGCCGGCATGCGCAACACCGGCTGACCAGGTACGACAGCAACGGGCCCCGGTCGAGTCGACCGGGGCCCGTTGTTGTGTGCTGTCGCTCAGCGGCGGGTGCCCGTCACGGGCCTCCGCGCGACCGTCGTGCCGTCACCAGTCGCCGCCACCGAAATCGCCGCCACCGAAGTCGCCACCACCGCCGAAGTCCCCACCGAAGTCGCCGCCGGCGTAGTCGCCGCCTCCGCCGAAGTCGCCCGCCTGGTCCCCGCCGCCGAAGTCACCGCCCTGGTCGCCGTAGTCACCGCCCTGGTCGCCGGCGTAGTCGGCGCCGTCGCCGAAGCCCTCCTGGTAGCCCTGGTCGTAGCCGTACCCCGGGTCGGCGAAGGCCGGCGAGAACAGCGCGTCCGCGATCAGCATGCCGCCGAGCACGCCGGCGCCCGCGCCCAGCGCGGTCTTCCACCACGGCGTCGAATACCAACCGGCCGGCACCGGCCGGCCCTGGTACCGCCCACCGGGGTAGTAGTAGGGCGTGTCCCGACCGGGCTGCGGGCCAGCCCGGAAGGTCTGCCCCTGCACGTCGACCTCGCGCTCCTTGGTGAGCTGCCCGACGCCCCGCGCGGCGGCCAGCGCCGGCACCTCCGGCCCGGGATCGATGCCCAGCGCCGTCCGCGCCGCCCGGATGTACGCCAGCCCCTCCAGCGCGGTCTCCCGGGCGAGCGCGAACTGGTGCGGCGTCCGCGCCTGCTCCAACTGGGAACCGGCCGCGTTGTAGCGCTCCCCGGCGTCGGCCAGCGCCTGCCGGACGGCGGGCTCGTCGCCGTGCAGGGTCATCAACTGGCCACCGAGGCGCTCGTACCACCGTTGCGCGTCCGCGCGGGCGTCGCCGAGCGCGGCGCGCCGCTGGGCGTTGACCCGGGAGTAGGCGAGCAGGCCGGCACCCACCACGCCGGCGAGGATGACCGCAAGGCACAGCAGAGCTTCCATGTCAACGAACGTACCCCCGGGTGTCACGTCGTACCCGTCTGGCAAGCTCCGGTGATGGACGTCTCGACGTTGCTGGTGGTGGTCGTGTGCCTCGGTGCCGGCGGCGCGGTGGGTTGGCTCGCGGCCCGGTCCCGATCGGCGGCCGACATCGCCCGGCTGGACGCCACCCTGACGGCCACCCGCGAGGGCGAGGGCCGGCTGGAGCAGTCCATGCGGGCGTTGAGCTACGAGGCCACGGCGCAGTCGCAGGAGGCGGTGGCCCGGGCCGTGGCACCGCTGCACGACAGCCTGCGCCGCTACGAGCAGCGGGTCGCCGAGCTGGAACACGACCGGGTCGACGCGTACGCCGAGCTGCGCGAGCAGGTCCGCTCGATGAACGCGGTCTCCGGAGAGCTGCGCACCGAGACCAAGCAGCTGGTGGCCGCGCTGCGCGCGCCACAGGTGCGGGGCCGCTGGGGCGAGCACCAACTGCGCCGGATCGTCGAGGCGGCCGGGATGCTGGAGCACTGCGACTTCTCCGAGCAGGTGACCGCCGCCACCGACGACCAGGTCGTCCGCCCGGATCTGGTGGTACGACTGCACGGCGGCCGGTCGGTGGTGGTGGACGCGAAGGCGCCCTTCGACGCGTACCTGACCGCCATGGAGGCCCGCGACGAGCGTGGCCGGGACACCTACCTCGACGCGCACGCCCGGCACCTGCGAGGGCACGTCGACGCCCTGGCCGCCAAGTCGTACTGGGCCGCGTTCGACAGCTCGCCCGAGTTCGTGGTGCTGTTCGTACCGGCCGACCCGTTCCTGGACGTCGCGCTCCAACGCGACCCGACGCTGCTGGAGCACGCGTTCGCCCGGAACGTCGTGCTGGCCACGCCGGCCACCCTCGTCGCGCTGCTGCGCACGGTGGCCTACTCGTGGCGGCAGGAGGCGCTGGCCCGCAACGCGGTGGCGGTGCACACCCTCGCCCGGGAGCTGTACGGCCGCCTCTCCACCCTGGGCGACCACGTGGGCAAGCTCGGCTCGTCGCTGTCCGGCGCGGTGACCGCGTACAACCGGGCGGTCGGCTCGCTGGAGGCACGGGTGCTGGTCAGCGCCCGCAAACTCGCCGAGCTGGGCGTCTCGGACGAGGAGCTGGCGGCGCCCGCCCAGGTGGAGCTGACTCCGCGCCAGCCGCAGGCGCCGGAGCTGCTGGACGACGCCGGCCGCTGACGCTAGCCGCGGTTGGCGCTCTCGACGACGAACGGGATGCCCTGCTGGCAGGTGGTCATCGTCCCCTTCTCCACCCGGCCGGTGACGGTCACCCGGGCGCCGGCGGTCAGCACGTCCCGAGGGCCACCCACCAGCAGGTACCCGTCGAGGAGCACGCAGTTCGGCTCCACCCCGGCGGTGATGGTGCCGGTGAGTTCGGTGGCGCCGACCGGCGGCGGGACGGTGGGGCCGCCCGGCGACTTGATCGGCGGGGCGGGAGTGATTGGCGACTCAGGTGTGCTCGGCGACGCGGAGGCGGGCTGCCCGGTCGTCGCCGCCGGGCCGCCGGGGGTGGCGGGACCGTCGGTTGCACCGCAGGCGCTCAGCGCCGCGCAGACGACCAGGGCGGGGACGACGAGCCGAAGAGTCCTCATGCCGCCTTCGACGTACGGGACGGGCGTGGCGTTCCACCGCGACGCGCGCGACCTCACCGGCGCGCGACGCTTGCGGTCCGCGGCGTGCTCGACGTGCGGCGCCGCTGCCGGAGCCCGGCTTGTCAGCCGCGGGCCGCGGCGGCCTTCATGTCCCGCTTGAGCTCCTGCGGAAGCGAGAAGGTGAGCCGCTCGTTGGCGGTGGTGATCTCCTCGACGTCGGCGAAGCCGCGCTCGGCCAGATGCGCCAGCACATCGCGGACCAGGTCCTCGGGGACGCTCGCGCCGGAGGACACGCCCACCGTGCGGGCGTCGACCAGCCAGGCGTCGTCGATCTCGTGGGCGAAGTCGATGAGGTGACCGGCGCGGGCGCCGGCGTCCAGGGCGACCTCGACCAGCCGCACCGAGTTGGAGGAGTTCGTCGACCCGACGACGATCACGACGTCGCACTCCGGGGCGATCTCCTTGACCACGTGCTGCCGGTTGGAGGTGGCGTAGCAGATGTCGTCGCTCGGCGGGGACTGCAACAGCGGCAGCCGCTGCTTGAGCCGGGCGACCGTCTCCAGGGTCTCGTCCACCGAGAGCGTGGTCTGGGAGAGCCAGACCACCTTCTCCGGGTCGCGCACGGTGACCTTGTCGACGCCGTCCGGGCCGTCCACGAGCTGGATGTGCGCGGGCGCCTCACCGGCGGTGCCGATGACCTCCTCGTGCCCCTCGTGGCCGATCAGCAGGATGTCGTAGTCGTCGGCGGCGAACCGCTTCGCCTCCTGGTGCACCTTGGTGACCAGTGGGCAGGTCGCGTCGATGGCCTTCAGCGAACGCTCGCGCGCCTGCTCGTAGACCTCGGGCGCCACGCCGTGCGCGGAGAAGATGACGGTCGAGCCCTCCGGCACCTCCTCGTTCTCCTCCACGAAGATCGCGCCCTGGGCCTCCAGGGTCTGCACGACGTGCTTGTTGTGCACGATCTGCTTGCGGACGTAGATCGGGGCGCCGTAGAGCTTCAGCGCCTCCTCGACGGTCTGCACGGCGCGATCCACGCCCGCGCAGTAGCCACGAGGCTTGGCCAGGAGCACGCGCTTGCCGGTCCGGAGATCAGTCACCCCCCCATCCTACGTGCCCGCCGTCCCCCCGCACCCGGGCCCGAATCTCGGTGATCAAGAGGTTCGCGTCAGAAACGCGCCCGGATCTGACGCGAACTTCTTGATCACCGGGGGCATCCGTAGGGTGGGTGCGTGAGTGTGGGTGGTGGGGGCAGTGAGGGCCGGAGCAGTGCTGAGGAGCCTTGGCCTGTTCGAGTTGTCTCGCAGAAGGTCGGGGCGTGGATCGCCAAGCTGGGCTGGGTGTGGGTGGACGGGCAGGTGGCGCAGATCAGCCGTCGTCCCGGGGCCACCACCGTCTTCCTGACCCTGCGTGACCCGTCCGCCGACCTGAGCCTGACCGTCACCACCAACCGCGACGTGCTCGACGCCGGCGCACCGGAGCTGCGCGAGGGCGCCCGGGTGGTCCTGCACGCCAAGCCGGAGTTCTACGCCGCCCGGGGCACGTTGAGTCTGCGGGCCGACGAGATCCGCCAGGTGGGTCTCGGTGAGCTGCTGGCCCGGTTGGAGAAGCTCAAGAAGCTGCTCGCCGCCGAGGGGCTGTTCGACCGGGCCCGCAAGCGCCGGCTGCCGTTCCTCCCCGGCCGGATCGGTCTCATCACCGGCCGTGCGTCCGCCGCCGAACGGGACGTGTTGACCAACGCGCGGCGGCGCTGGCCGGCCGTGGAGTTCCGGACGGTGAACGTGGCCGTGCAGGGCCCGTCCGCCGTGCCGCAGATCGTGGACGCGCTCAAGGTCCTGGACGCCGACCCGAGCATCGATGTGATCATCATCGCTCGGGGCGGTGGCGGCATCGAGGACCTGCTGCCCTTCTCCGACGAGGCGCTGTGCCGGGCCGTCTTCGGCTGTCGTACGCCGGTGGTCAGCGCGATCGGCCACGAGACGGACGCGCCGCTGATCGACTACGTCGCCGACCTGCGGGCCTCCACCCCGACCGATGCCGCCAAGCGGGTCGTCCCCGACCTCGCCGAGGAGGTACGCCTCATCGGTCAGGCCCGGCACCGGCTCCAGCGGGCGGTGCGCAACCTGGTCGACCGGGAGTCGCACCGCCTCGACAGCCTGCGGTCCCGGCCGGTGCTGGCCCGACCTCAGGTGATGGTGGAGCACCGCGCCACCGAGCTGACCGCGCTGCGACAGCGCGCCGGGCGTTGCCTGGACCACCGGCTGGCGGCCGCCGACGACGACCTGCGGCACACCCTGGCCCGGCTGCGCGCCCTCTCCCCCGCCGCGACGCTCGACCGGGGGTACGCGATCGTGCAGCGCGCCGACGGGCACGTCGTCCGGGCGGCGACCGAGGTCGGCAAGGGAGACCCGCTCCGGGTACGCCTCGCCGAGGGCGAGCTGGCCGCGACTGTCGACGCAGACGTGGCGACGCGGTGACACCGACCGGGGTGTGCTGAGATGGACGCGATGACTGACGACACGAAGGCCGGGCCGGACGAGCGGCTCAGCTACGAGCAGGCCCGCGCCGAACTGGCCTCGGTGGTCGAGCGGCTGGAGGCCGGCGGCACGTCCCTGGAGGAGTCGCTGGCGCTGTGGGAGCGCGGCGAGGCGCTGGCGGTGATCTGCCAGCGCTGGCTGGACGGTGCCCGGGCGCGGATCGACGCCGCCCGCCAGGACCCCTCCGCCTGATCGTCGGGTGGGACGGCCGGAGCCACCCCACCCGACGAACGGTCAGTTGAACAGGCTGTACAGCTCGGCGGGCGCCTCGACGACCTGGTCCGCCGGCGGCTTCTGGGCCGGGCTGGCGGTGCCGTAGTCGGAGTACGTCATCTTGATCTCCTGGGCGGTGGTCTGCCCGGAGGCCGGGAGTTGCAGGACGAGCTCGTTCAGCCGGCCCTGCGGGTCGACCTTCGCGGTGAACGGAACCGTCTTCGCCTGGGTGCCCAGCGCGGCGATCGTGGCGGCGTTCAGCGAGCCCGCCTCGGCGGCCTTGGTGATGTCGATGGTGCCGGCGTACGTGCCGGTGCCGGTGCTGCGGACCTCGGTGATGCCCTGGGTCAGCACCGCGCTGCCGGCCGGGTCGACCTTGTCGAAGTCGAAGCCGAGGTTCTTGTTGCCCTTGATACGGGCCTGGTCGAGGTGCTGGTACTTGCCGAGGTTGAGCTGCTTGATGGCGGGCAGGCTGTTGGCGGTGGGGCCGGTCAGTTCCAGCTTCACCCAGCTGTCCGGCTTGGCGTGAATGACGTCCAGCTTCATGGCCAGGTCGGAGGAGGGGCCGCCGATGGCGAACTTCAGCGCGGCGCTCTGACTCGGCTGGTGCACCTGCCCCTCGGCCGTGGACCCGGCGCCGGAGAGGGTGAACCGGAAGTTGCCGTCGCTGATCGCCTTGGTGGAGTCGAGCAGTGCCTGCTTGGCGTCGCCGGACACCGGCGCACCGCCGGACTGGCTCGGCGCCCCGGACGCGCTCACCGTCGGGGACGCGGTTGACCCGGCCGTGCCGGTCGTGCCACCGGCGCAGGCGGCCAGTGCGGGCGTGAACAGGGCGGCGGCTACCAGGCCGGCTCCCAGTCGTCGAACAGTCATACGTGTCTCCCAAGGGGGTCACCCGACGACCTGGTCGGCGCCGGAAACCGGGCGACGCGGCAGCCCTTCGGCCACGTCGCACGATCCGGACCGAGCGGCGCGCCCGGATCGCTCTCTTCTTGTTCCCTGTCGACGCGTCGGACAATCACCCTTGTTGTCCGGTTGTCCGCGAACAACCGGCGCCGAAACGGACCGGGCCGGGGTAAGCCGTGGTCACCCCGGCCCGTCGTGCGACCTACTTGAACATCTCGTACGTCTCGGCCGAGGCCTCGACCACCTTGTCCGCCGGCGGCTTCTGCGCACCGGTGCCGGCGCCGTAGCCCGCGTACCCGATCTTGATGTCGTGCGCGGCGGTCTCGCCGGCGGCCGGCACCGAGATGACCAGCTCGGTGAGGCGGCCCTGCGGGTCCAGCTTGGCGGTGAACGGCAGCGCCTTGGCCTGGGCGCCCAGCGCCTTGACCACGTCCTCGTCGAGGGCGACCGACTCGGCCGAGGCGCTGATGTCGATCTTGCCGGCGTAGGTGCCCTCGCCGGTCTTCTGCACCTCGGTCACGCCCTTGACCAGGGTCTCGCTGTCCACCGGGTCGAGCGTCTCCGGGTCGAGCTGGAGGTCCTTGATCTCCTTGGCCTTGGTCTTGTCGAGGTGCTGGTACTTGCCCTTGTTCTTCGCCAGCTCGGGGACCATGGCCGCCATGGCGCCGCCGATCTCCATCTTCACCCAGCTCTCCGAGTCGATGTAGATGAGGTCCATCTCCATCGACACGTCCTGCGAGTCGTCGCCCATCTTCATGGTCAACTGCGCGCTGTTGCTGGGCTTGTGCACCAGGCCACCGCCGGTCAGGTCGGCACCCGCCAGGGTGAAGGTGAAGTCGCCCTTGGCGATCTCCTTCGTGGAGGCGAGCAGCGCCTCCTTCGGGTCGGCCGGTACGGCCGGAGCGGACGCGCTGGGGGCGGCGGCCGGCTCGGCAGCGTCGGACTTGCACGCGGCCAAGCCGGGGACGAGCAGGGTGGCGGCGAGGAAGCCGAAGCTCCACCGTCGAATGTTCACTGAGTTCTCACTTCACAGAGGTGGACATGGCCCGGCCACAGGGTGCGGGCCGGACCGAGCCGAGGGAGCGTACCGGACCGGCCTCCTCGGCGTGCGCCTCATCGACAGTGGACCCCTCAGCGCAGCGCGCCGGCCAGCTCCCGCAGCTCGTTGTCCCGCGCGTCACCGATCACGAGCACCGTGCGGGTCGGCTCCAGCAGGGCCAGCGCCTGCTGGTTCCCCCGGGCCGTGTACCGCTGCCAGGCGCGGCCACTCAACTCGGTCGGGCCCTGCGGCTGCCCCTGGTCGGTCAGCTCGGCCGGAAGCAGCCGCTCGGCCGGCACGCTGCTCTGCACGAGCTGCACGCCCCTGCCCTCCGGCGTCAGGTAGCCGATCCGCAGGGTCGCGCCGCCCTCGACGCTCTGGTAGCGGGCGCTGACCGTACGCCAGCCGGAGCCGAGCCCCTGCGGCTCGCTCACCGGGAACGTGTTCGCGGACCGCGCCTGTTCGATCGCCGGGGCGGGGTCGACGGTGCTGGCCTGGTCCCCGCCCAGGAAGCCCCGGTAGAACGCCAGCAGCAGCGCGATCGGGATGAGCAGCACCAGCAGCGAGATCGCCATGTCCTTGGGCGACCGCTCGGACCTGGCCGTCGCTGCCGCCCGGGGCGGTGACGGCCGGGCCGCCGGCCCCTCCTCGACGCGGCCCGGCTCGGCCACGGGGGTCGCCGCGCCGGCGACAAGGGCCGGTTCGCCGGTGGTCGGTGCCGTCGGATCCGCCGCGTCCGTCGCGGCGGGCCCGGCGCCAGGGGCGTCCGGGAGGTCGGCCGGCGTCTGGCCGTCGGGCGGCGTCTGGTCGGCGGGTACGCGGTCAGCAGGCTGTGCGGGTTCCACCCTGCCATCTTCGCAGCCGCCCGACCGGCGGTATCCGGCCCATCACCGCCCCGCACCGGCGCTCGGTCGGCCATCGTGTGAGGATCAGCGACAAAGCCGGCAGCGGTGCCGCTCCGCCGCCGGCAGTCCCCGCACCGTCGCGAGGAGGAGCAGCCGTCATGACGAACACCAGGACGCGGATCCCACAGGATCTCGACCGTAACCTGGCCCTCGACCTGGTCCGGGTCACCGAGGCCGCGGCGATGGCCGCCGGCCGCTGGGTCGGCCGGGGTGACAAGGAGGGCGGAGACGGCGCCGCTGTCGACGCCATGCGCAAACTGATCAACTCGATCCAGATGCGCGGCGTCGTGGTGATCGGCGAGGGCGAGAAGGACAACGCCCCGATGCTCTTCAACGGCGAACACGTCGGCGACGGCACCGGCCCGGAGGTGGACGTCGCGGTCGACCCGGTCGACGGCACCACCCTGATGAGCAAGGGCATGCCGAACGCCCTCGCGGTGCTCGCCGTCTCGGAGCGAGGGGCGATGTTCGACCCCAGCGCGGTCTTCTACATGGAGAAGCTCGCGGTCGGCCCCGCGTACGTCGACGTGATCGACATCAACGCCGGGGTCGCCGAGAACCTGCGGCGGATCGCCAAGATCAAGGGCACCGACGTCTCCGAGGTGACGGTCTGCGTGCTGGACCGCAGCCGCCACGACGACCTGGTCACCCAGATCCGCCGGGCCGGCGCGGGCATCAGGTTCATCTCCGACGGCGACATCGCCGGTTCCATCCTGGCGGCCCGCGGAGAGTCGGACGTCGACGTGCTCATGGGCATCGGCGGCACCCCGGAGGGCATCATCTCGGCCTGCGCGCTCAAGTGCATGGGTGGCGCCATGCAGGCCAAGCTCTGGCCGCGCGACGCCGAGGAGCGGGAGAAGGCGCTCGCCGCCGGGCACGACCTGGACCGGGTGCTCGGCACCGACGACCTGGTAACCGGGGACAACTGCTTCTTCGTGGCCACCGGCGTCACCTCCGGTGACCTGCTGCGCGGGGTGCGGTACCGGTCCGGCGGCGCGTACACACAGTCGATCGTCATGCGTTCGAAGAGCGGCACCATCCGGGTCATCGACTCGTACCACCGCCTGGAGAAGCTGGCGCTCTACTCCGCGGTCGACTTCGACGGTCGCCCGCTCGCCGAACAGGAGTGAGCGGCACCGGCACCGCGGCTCCGTCGACCCTGCCAGCCACCCGCCGGATCATCGGTGTCGCGCTGGCGTCGGTCGCCGGGGTCGCGGTGGCGGCGCAGTCTCGGATCAACGGCGAGCTGGGTGTACGCCTGGCCGACGGTTTCGCCGCAGCGGTGGTCTCGTTCGGGCTGGGCCTGGTGGTGCTGCTGGTGCTGGTGCCGGCCACCCCCGGCGGGCGGCGTGGGCTGCTCGCCGTACGGCGGGCCCTCACGGCCGGCACGCTGCGCCCGTGGCAGTGCCTCGGGGGGATGTGCGGCGCGCTGCTGGTGGCCACGCAGGGGCTCACCATCGGCTCGCTGGGGGTGGCGGTCTTCACCGTGGCGGTGGTCGCCGGCCAGTCCGGCAGCAGCCTCGCGGTCGACCGCGCCGGCATCGGCCCGACGGGGCGGCAGCCGGTCACCCGGCAGCGCCTGGCCGGCGCGGTGCTCACGGTGCTCGCGGTCGTCCTGGCGGTCGGTGACCGGCTCGGCGACCCGGGCGGGCTTGCGCTGGCGCTGCTGCCCCTGCTGGCCGGGGTGGGCATCGCCTGGCAGCAGGCGGTCAACGGGCAGGTCCGGGCGGCGGCCGACAGCGCGTTGACCGCCACGCTGGTCAACTTCGCCGTGGGCACGGCGACCCTGCTGGTCGCGTTCGCGGTCGACATCGCCGTACGCGGCTGGCCGACCGGTCACGCGCCGAGCGAGCCGTGGCTCTACCTGGGCGGCCCGATCGGCATCGTGTTCATCGCGATCGCCGCCGCGATCGTGCGCTTCACCGGTGTGCTGCTGCTCGGCCTGGCCACCATCGCCGGTCAGATCGTGGGGGCCGTGCTGCTGGACCTGGTGCTGCCCACCGCGGCCTCGCACCCCAGCGTGAACAGCCTGCTGGGGGCCGCGCTGACGTTGGTGGCCGTGCTGATCGCCGCCCTGGCCCCACCCGCCGCCCCGAGAGCCGACTGATCCACTCGGGTTCATGGAAACTGCGCTGTCCTACCGCCTCCGATGCCCCGGTTTCCCGGAAGCCGAGTCGATCAAGTGACACCGGCAAGATCAACACGCGGGAGAGGGCCCCGGCGTCAGCGCAGCGGCGCTCGCGGCGGCAGGGGTTGGTACGGCGGGTAGGGCGGCGAGTCGCGCCGGTTCTCCTCGCGGGTCGGGTCGGCCAGGCTCGCGAGCCGGACGGCCAGCAGCAGGCCCGGCACGGTGGCCAGCAGGGCCAGTACGACAGCCACCCGGGCGGGCGCGAGACCGCCGTTCAGCCAGCCGGCGAGGGGCAGTCCGGCGAGGCTCGCGGTGAGCAGGAGGTTGCCCACGGCCAATCCGACCCAACGACCCGGCGCGCTGCCGAGCCACGGGACCAGGAGCAGGCCCGTCACCGCCAGCGCGCCCAACGGCAGGATGACGAACAGGGTCACGACCACCACGCCGGTGTCGTCGCCGCGGTGCCAGGCGGACTCCAGCACAACCGCGGCCAGCAGGATCGGCAGACTACCGGTGATCCCCCACCAGCGGCTCCCTCCGCCACGTCGGATCGCCAGGTGACCGGCCACCACGGTGACCGCGCAGCCGAGCAGCAACGCGAGCGTGACGGCGAGCAGCAGATCCGTCTCGCGCTGCACCGGCCCGTCGTCGTCGAGCGCCGGCAGATCGCTCTGGTGGTCCCTGTGGTCGGACGGACCGAGGTGGCCGTCGCGCCGCCACCCGCCGTCCGACAGACGGCGCAGGAATCCGTCCCGGCCGTTGGCCACCAGCACCTCGTGGCCACCGCCGGCATGTGGATAGACGGCCAGCTCGCGGGAGGAGAAGTGTCGGCGTACGTCGCCCGGGCTCGGGTATCGGCGGGCCAGCGCCTCGCGCCGCGCGTCCGACACCTCCCAGGCGATCTGCCAGGTGACCCCGGCGTCGTCACTCTGTTCCACCCGCAGGTGCCCGGGGACCACCCGGTAACAGCGCTTGGGCTCGTCTGGCGCGCACGCCTGCTGGCGCGGGGAATCCTGGGCCCGCAGCAGGTAGCTCTCGGCGTCGGTGGCCATTCGCCAGGTGGTCGCCCCGTCGTCACTGACCGACCACCAGCCGTCGGCCGGTCCTTCGGGCCAGTCTCGCTCGATGCCTGTGCCGGACCTGATCGCCGGGGCACCGTCGAACGTCGTGACGCCCAGCGCGTACGGGTAGCGGACCGCGCTGGTGGCGGCCACCGCCAACACCGCCGGTGGCAGCACGACCAGCAGCCGGACCAGCCGAGCCGTCCGGTGCCGTACCGGCCGGCGGCGGGAACGGGTCCAGCTCCACCACGCCAGGCCGAGCGCCGGCAGCGTGAACAGGTCGGTCCGGTCGGCCCGAACCAGTGAGGGCCCGGCCAGTACGGTCCATGCCGAGGAGGCCAGCTCAGCGGCGTACCCACTCGATTTGACGACCGCGAACCCGGCACCCACGGCGACCAGGCCGCCCAGCGCGGCCCCGCGGGCCGGCATCCGCGGCACCAGCAACGTGAGCAGCACCGCGACCAGCGGCGGAGCGAGCACCAGGCCCGCGACGTCGCTCAGCTTGCCGGTCACCAGGCCCGGATACGCCGCCTTCAGCACGTGGTCGTTGACGACCAGCACCACCAGGCCCACCACCGTGACCGGGTGGCAGAGCCACGCCAGGGTCGTGGGCGCGCCGTCACGTGCTCTCCGGGTCCCCGTCATCCCCTCAGGGTCCGACCGACCCGTCTCGATCCGGACACGGACCGGTCAGTGTCCGATACCGACGGTCAGCCCGCGTCGGAGGAGTGCCTGGGGAACAGGTGGGCGCTCGGGTCGATGGCCACCGCTGCGTTGTTGACCGCCGTGGCGGCCTCGCCGAAGCCGGTGGCGATCAGGCGCACCTTGCCCGGGTACTCGGTGATGTCGCCGGCCGCGAAGACCCTCGGCAGGTTCGTCGCCATCGCGCTGTCGACCACGATGTGCCGGCGGTCGAGCCGGAGCCCCCATTCGGCGAGGGGGCCCAGGTCGGCGGTGAAGCCGAGCGCGGCGACCACCGTGTCCACCGGAAGGGTCTCGGCCGCACCGCCGCGAACGGTCACCTCGGCGCCGGTCACGGTGGCGTCCCCGATCAGGCGGGTGACCTCGGCGTTGACGACCACCCGCACCGGCAGGGACAGCACCCGGGCGACCGTCGAGGCGTGCGCCCGGAACTTCTCCCGCCGGTGCACGAGGGTCACCGAGCGGGCCAGCGGTTGCAGGGTCAGCGCCCAGTCGAAGGCGGAGTCGCCGCCGCCGACGATGAGCACGTCCCGGTCGGTCAACTCGGCCGGGTCGGTCACGAAGTAGACGATGCCGGCACCGGGAGCGCCGTCGGCGCAGGGCAACGGCCGTGGGCTGAAGCTGCCGAGCCCGCCGGTGACCACGACCGCGCCGCAGCCGAGCTGCTCGCCGCCGGCCAGGCCGAGCACCGGCCGGTCATCGGTGTACGACAGCTTCTCGGCTCTCGTGCCGAGGAGGTACCGCGGAGCGAAGGGCGCCGCCTGGGCGACCAGGTTGGCGACCAGGTCGCGACCCTTGACGGCGGGAAAGCCGGCCACGTCGAGGATCAGCTTCTCCGGGTACATGGCGGTGACCTGGCCGCCCGGCTCGGGAAGCGCATCGATCACCGCCACGGACAGGCCACGGAACCCGGCGTAGTACGCGGCGAAGAGGCCGGCGGGGCCGGCTCCGATCACGGCGACATCGACCTCGCGCATGGCGTACCGTCGCTTTCCGCTCGCGGATCAACGCGTGCTGATCTCGACGGTAGGCGGGGCGCAGCGGTCGGGCAAGCATGTCCCAGGGGCGCGCCGACGAGCCGGTCAGCCCAGGCTGAGGGTGGATCCCGAGTAGTCCGGACCGTCCACGGTGGGCCGGCGACGGCGGAACAGGATCGCGGCCACCACGCCGCCGAGCAGCCCGAACAGGTGCCCCTGCCAGGAGATGCGCTCGTCGGTGGGGAGGATGCCGACGAGTTGCCAGCCGTACAGCAGGCCGACGAGCAGGAAGACGGCGAAGTTCCACCAACTCCGCTCGACGATGCCACGGGTGAGCAGGATGCCCAGGTAGCCGAAGATCACCCCGCTCGCGCCGACCACCACCGAGTTGGGCGAGCCGGTGAACCAGACCCCGAGGCCGGAGACCAGGATGATGATCAGGGTCGACCACAGGAACCGGCGGGCGCCGGCGGCGAGCACGAAGGTGCCCAGCAGGATCAGCGGGATGCTGTTGCTGTAGAGGTGGTCGAAGCCGTGGTGCAGGAACGGCGAGAAGAACACGCCGTCGAGGCCGTCGATGCGGTGCGGGATGATGCCGGCGGTCGCGTCCAGGCCGAACGCGAGCCCCTGGTCGATCGCCTCGATGAGGAAGAGGAACGGGACCACCGCGCACATGGCGACGAAGGCCCGGCCGAGGGCGGCGTAGAACGCCTCGGTGCCGAACCGGAACGGGTCGCCGCTTGGCGGGTGCAGGCTCACCCCCCAACTGCTATCAGCAAAAGGGGCCGACCGCCACTCACGTCCCGAGCGGGGTACGCGCGACGGCGGGGCGGGTGGTCGTCCACCCGCCCCGCCGTCGTACGTCGTCAGTAGTGGCCGTTGTTCTGGAAGTAGGTCCAGGCGCCACAGGGCGACTTGTACTTGCCCTTGATGTAGCCCAGCCCCCAGATGATCTGGGTGGCCGGGTTGGTCCGCCAGTCGTCCGCGACCGAGCCCATCTTGCTGCCCGGCAGCGACTGCGGAATGCCGTACGCCCCGGAGGAGCCGTTGCTGGCCTTGTGGTTCCAGCCGCTCTCCTTGGTCCAGAGCTTCTCGAGGCAGGGGAACTCGGCGATGCCGAAGCCCTTCTCGAGCATCAGCGCACAACCGATCTTGCGGTTGCCGCTGTACTCCGCGCAGGACGCCGGGATCGGCCCGTCGTACGGCTTGACGGCCTGCTCCGCGGCCTCGCGCTCGCGCTTGCGCGACGCGGCGGCGGCCTCGGCCTTACGGGCCCGCTCGGCGGCCTCCTTGGCCGCCTGGGCCGCCCGCAGCTTGGCCTGGTACTCGGCGGCCCGCTGCCGGGCGAACGCGACCTGGTGGTTGGCCTGGCGCTCGCGCTGGTAGGCGAAGTCGGTCCGGTCGACCTCGACGCCGACCTGCGCGGTCAGGCCCTGCTGCTGGGTTTCCCGGTCTTCGCCCAGGTAGAAGCCACCGGCGACGCCCACGGAGAGCAATGCCACAGCGGCCGTACGGGCACCCAACCGGCTCCACAGCCGACTCACGAAGTGGTCCCTTCGTCGGGGGCAAGGACACGGCGCGGCACCGGGCCACGTCAGCCCTCAGCCGTGCCGTGAGCGCCCCGACCGGTGAGCCGGTCGCGCCGACGCACCGACCGTCACTGCTGCCGCCCTGACCTCGGGCGAACGATCACCGACGATACCTGTGGTGCGTGGGCGCTCGTGGGACACCATCGCGCACAGTGAGGCACATGGGAAACCGACCGGGCCGTTTGTGACCTGCGCCACACTTAAAATAGGGACGAAGTATACGAAACCCCCATCACTGCGGGATGTCTTCCAGGAGATCCGTCACCATCGCGGCGATCGGCGACCGCTCCGAACGGCTGAGCGTGACGTGGGCGAAGAGGGGATGACCCTTCAACGCCTCGATCACCGCGGTCACACCATCGTGCCGGCCGACCCGCAGATTGTCCCGCTGGGCCACGTCGTGGGTGAGCACCACCCGCGACCCCTGCCCGATCCGGGACAGCACGGTGAGCAGCACCCCGCGCTCCAACGACTGGGCCTCGTCCACGATCACGAAGGCGTCGTGCAGGCTGCGCCCCCGGATGTGGGTCAGCGGCAGCACCTCCAGGATGCCCCGCGAGGTGACCTCCTCCAGCACGTTCTCGTGCACCACCGCGCCGAGCGTGTCGAAGACCGCCTGGGCCCAGGGCGACATCTTCTCCGACTCCGAGCCGGGCAGATAGCCCAGCTCCTGACCACCGACGGCGTAGAGCGGGCGGAAGACGATCACCTTCTTGTGGCGGCGACGCTCCATCACCGCCTCCAGGCCGGCGCAGAGCGCCAGCGCCGACTTGCCGGTGCCGGCCCGGCCACCCAGCGAGACGATCCCGATCGTCTCGTCGAGCAACAGGTCGAGGGCGATCCGCTGCTCGGCCGAGCGGCCGTGCAGCCCGAACGCCTCACGATCCCCCCGGACCAACCGGACGGACTTGTCCGGCAGCACCCGGCCCAGCGCGGAACCGCGCGTCGAGTGCAGCACCAGGCCGGTGTGGCAGGTCAGACCCGCCGCCTCGTCGAGGTCGAGCGTCTCGCCGCCGTACAACTGGCCGATCTGCTCCTCACTCAACTCCATCTCCGACATGCCCGTCCAGGTCGGGTCGCCGGCCTGACCGTGGCGGTACTCGTCGGCGCGCAGACCCACCGAGGCGGCCTTGACCCGCAGCGGCATGTCCTTGCTGACCAGCGTGACGTCGCGCCCCTCCGCGGCGAGATTGAGTGCCACCGACAGGATCCGGGCGTCGTTGCTCTCGGTACGGAACCCGGGGGGCAGCACGCCGTCGTCGGTGTGGTTGAGCTCCACCCGCAGCGTCCCGCCCGCATCGTTGGCGGGTACCGGTCGGTCGAGGCGGCCGTGCCGGATGCGCAGTTCGTCGAGCATCCGCAACGACTGCCGGGCGAACCAGCCCAGCTCCGGATGGTGCCGCTTGCCCTCCAACTCGGTGATGACCACCAGTGGCAGCACCACCTCGTGCTCGGCGAAGCGGTGGAACGCCGCGGGGTCGGACAGCAGCACCGAGGTGTCCAGAACGAAGGCCTGCCCCGCTGGTCGGGGCTCCTTGTTCTCGGCCGGCGCGGCGTCCGCCGCACGGCGGCTCCGGGTGGCACGGCGGGTCGTGGCAGTCGCGGCCGGGGTCTGGTCGGCACCGGCGGTGGTACGGCGAGTCGTCACAGGCCTGCTCCGACGGATGGGCACCCGGCCACCCGTTTTCCGCCTCGTCCGGTGCCCGGAGGGGTCGGATGCGGAACCCCGTGCGCGAGGTCGCAGATCCGGGTGGACCGGCTGGCCCGGGAGAACCCCGCGCCATGCCTAGACGCTAGCGGCGGCGGACCGTCCCGGCTAGGGGCGATCGTGGATCTCTGGGGACGGCCGTGTGAACAGCGGTGCGGAGAGCCGGCCGGGATGCATGCCCCCTGCGCGCATCCCGGCCGGCGGGGCCACCGTCACCGGTCTGACGTGGCCCCGTCGGTGCGTGTCCGCCGCGGACGACGCACCGCGTTCTCCGCGGGCCGGTCGGCGGGACGCCCGGGGCGACCCGCCGGCCGGCTCAGCCGGTTCGTCGAACGAGCGTGCCGGTCGGGTGCCGCCCGGTGATCGGGGCGGCCGGCGCGGCGAACGACGAGCCGGTGTAGGTGGTGCCGGGGCGTGCCGCCGCGTCGGCGCGGACGACCGTGCCGGCGGAGCGGACGGCCGCGGGCGAGGAGACCGACAGCGCGGACGCGATCGCCGCCTGGGCATCGCGACGGCGGCGGTTCCAGGCGCCCCGGTCACCGTCGAAGTAGCCCTGGCGGTAGCCGAAGCGATAGCCGATGCGGTAGCTGAGCTGCCCGTGCAGGCGACCGGCGGCGTAGCTGGTGGCACCGAGCACAAGGACGAGGAAGACCACGAGGAACGGGCTCATCGGGCGGCCCCCGCCCGGCCCGGACGCCGGCTCATCGCTCCTCCGGCTCGACCGTGGTGGGATCGGCGGTGGGGTCCGCGACCAGCAGCCGGTCCAGGTCGTCGGTGCTGACCTCCTCGACCAGCTCGACGGTGATCCGGCAGCCGTCCAGCAGGACCTCGGCGACCGAGGATCGACGGATCTCCCCACCGGCGTCGTAGACCCGGACGCTCAACTCGGGGCAGCCGAGGTGGGTACGCCAGGCGTTCCACTCGGTGCGGTCGCCGACGCTCAGCGACAGGTATCGGCAGCCTCGGGCGAGGTAGAGGCGCCACGGGGCACTCAGCCCCGCTGCCACTCCCTCGGCGATCAGCCCGAAGGCCTGGGCTCGGGTGGCGAGCTCGGTCACCACACCCCCTCGGCGTCGGGAGCGTGACGCATGTGAGCACCAGTCGTCTCATGCACGTGACACACCGTAGATTGTCCCATGAGCGTGACAGTATCAGCTTTTCGTCCCCTTACATTCGCCACGACGGGCATCTATTCTGCCCGGGTGACACCCCTCGAAAGCGGCGCTGGATCGTTTGGCACGAATCCGAGAGTGCCGTCACGTCCGCGTGACAGCAGCGTGCCTGGGCAAACACCCGCAGACGGCTGGTCGTACCGTCACGGGGTGACCGAGACGGCCAACGCGCGAAAAATCGCCTTCGCCACCTTCGTTCGGCGCGCCCTCGACGAGGCGCGGGCCACGCGCGCCTGGAGCGGCACCGAGGTGTCCCGGCGTACCGGCGTCTCCCGACAGACCATCAACCGGTGGGTCCGCGGCGACTGGGCCAGCGACCCCGAGGCCGAACGCGTGGTCGCCTTCTGCGAGGGCCTGGGCCTCAACCCGGCCGCCGCCTTCGCCGCGCTCGGCTGGGACCGCACCGCGAGCGGCCCACGCGCCGGCCAGCCGGCCCCGCCGATGGACCCCGACGTGGAGGCCCTGCTGCGCCGCCTGGTCGATCCGAACGTGTCGGACGCGGAGAAGTTCCACATCCGCGAAACCATTAGATACCTCGCATACCGCCCAACGCTGCCGGTCGATGTCCGAAAAAGGGGCAATCAGGCCGGGTAGTTCCTCAGATGGCGAAAGAACGCCTGGTCAGGTTCATTCGTTTCGCTCCGGGGCAGGAACGGGCACGCTAGCGTCCCTATTCGTACTGCTTGGGCTCGTCATCGGCGGGGGGACGGGACAAGGCCGAACCTAGCCCTGCGGGACAGAAGGAGGGGTCTGTCCATGACCCTGAAGTGGTGGGGAGTCGTGGTCGCCACGGTGTCGATGACACTGTGGGCGACCGGCAACGTGGTGACCCTCGCGGTCAACGGTGGGCAGCTGCCGCTGCTCGTCAACCTTTTCGCGCTCACCAGCGCCGGCACGGCGGTCATCCTGGCCGTCGTCGCGGAGCTGCACGAACGGCTCAACGACCGGATCAGCGCACTCACCGAGTTCCTGGTGGCACGACTCAACGAGATCGAGACCCACACCGGGGATCGCAACACCGGGTTCGTGGAGGGCTACCTGCTGAGTCACGGTCAGGAGGCGGCGGTGGTGCCGTTCGGACGCCGCGGACGAGGGGCCGCCGAACGCTGACCGAGCGCCGCCGGGTGGGTCCGCTCGGCCAGGAATGAGCCCGCAAAGCCGGGGTACGCTGACGCGCGTGCCGCCGTTGAATCTGGGCAACCACCAGCCGAGGACCCCGTTGAACGCCGACCAGGCATGGCAGATAACCGCCGGCCGGGCCGGCGGGACCGTGCTCTTCTTCGACTTCGACGGCACACTCGCGCCCGTCGACGACGACCCGACGGCGGTCCGTCCCGCGCCGAACGCGCTCGCCGCGATCGAGGCGCTGGCCCCGGTGGTGCAGCGGATCGCGATCGTCTCCGCGCGGCCCGTCGAGTTCCTCCGCGACCGCCTCGGCGAGCTGAGCGGCGTGGACCTCTACGGCCTCTACGGCCTGGAGCACAGCCACTCCGGCGGCGACACCGTCACCGAGCCCACCGCCCTGCCCTGGGTGCCCACCATGGCCGAGCTGGCCGACCTGGCCCGGGAGGAGCTGCCCCCCGGCGCGCTCGTCGAGTACAAGCGGCTCTCGGTGGCGCTGCACTGGCGTACGGCGCCTCAGCTCGGCGCGACGGTGCAGCAGTGGGGTCAGGCGCAGGCCGACCGCCTGGGGCTGCGGGTGCAGGCCGGTCGGATGGTGCTGGAGCTCAAGCCACCGGTCGACCGGGACAAGGGGATGGTGATCGGCGAGGTGGTCCAGGGCGCCACCGGCGCCTGGTACTTCGGCGACGACGTCTCCGACATCAAGGCGTTCGCGGCGCTGCGCGCCCGCGCCGAGGCGGACCCGGACTTCTTCGGTGTCTGTGTGGCCGTCGCCAACCCGGAGACCGGCCAGGAGGTGGCCGACGCGGCCGACCTGACCATCGAGTCACCGGCCGCTCTCGGCGACTTCCTGACCCGGGCCCTGGGCCAGCTGCCCTGACGCCGTCAGGCGCCGTAGCGGCGCTGGCGGGTGGCGTACGAGCGCAGCGCCCGCAGGAAGTCGATGTGCCGGAAATCCGGCCAGTTCAGCTCGCAGAAGTAGAACTCCGAGTGCGCCGACTGCCAGAGCATGAACCCGGACAGGCGCTGCTCGCCACTCGTGCGGATGACCAGATCGGGATCGGGCTGGCCACGGGTGTAGAGGTGTTCGGCGATGTGCTCGACGTCCAGCACCTCGGCGAGTTCCTCGATGGTGCCGCCGGACGCGGCGTGCTCCAACAGCAGCGAACGGACGGCGTCGGTGATCTCCCGCCGGCCGCCGTAGCCGACCGCGATGTTGACCTCCGCGCCGCCGCTGCGGTCCCGGGTACGTTCCTCGGCGCCCTTGAGCGCGGCGGCGGTCTGGGCGGGCAGCAGGTCCAGCGCGCCGACGATGCGCAGCCGCCAGGGGTTGCCCTCCTCCGACAGCTCCACCACCAGGTCCTCGATGATCTGGAGCAGTGGGTCCAGCTCGCTGGCCGGGCGGCGCAGGTTGTCGGTGGCGAGCAGGTAGAGCGTGACGTGCCCGATACCGGCCTGGTCACACCACCCGAGGACGTGCTTGATCTTCGCCGCGCCGACCCGGTGCCCGTCGTTCGGGTCGACGTAGCCCATCTCGCGGGCCCACCGGCGGTTGCCGTCGCACATCACCCCGACGTGCCGGGGCACCGGCTTGCCCGCGAGCTTCGCCGTGAGCCGGCGCTCGTACACGGAGTAGATAAGGTTCCGCAGCGTCATCACCTAGCAGCGTAGCGACCCGCCCGCCGGATCACCCCTTCGGAGGGCGATCCCCGCCGGACAGTTCCATGCCGATCATGCCCAGCGTACGGGCCGTGAGCCGCCCGTCGCCAAGCCCCAACTCGACCACGTCGTCGAACACCCGGTCGTCCCGACGGGCCGCCCGGACCGCGGCGTCGACCACCCGCCGCCGCCGCGCCAGCCAGGCGGCCACCGAGCTGTGACGCAGATGTGTGCCGAGGCGGCGACGCAGGCCCGCGGTGTAGCGGTGGGCCGCCGCGTCCGGCTCGCGAGCCGCAGCGGCCCCGGCCAGTGCCCCGGAGAGCAGCGCGTAGAAGATGCCCTCCCCGGTGAACGGATTGATCAACGAGAGGGCGTCACCGGCCAGCAGGGTGCGGTCCCGACCCGGCGTCGGCCGGTGCGTGGACAGCGGCAGGTGGTGGGCCCGCAACGCGGTCACCGTCGACAGGTCGGTGCCGGGCAGCAGCGCGACCAACCGATCCAGCAGGTACGCCCGGCTCAACGGCTCGCCGCGCAGCACCTCGCCGTACCCGACGTTCGCCCGTCCGTCGCCGATCGGAAACGACCAGGCGTACGCCGGCCAGCGCGCCTTGGAGGTGACGATGAGCTGCTCGGGCGGGCCGGGCAGCGCGGGCGCGTACCCACGAATGGCCAACGCGAGGTGCCGGTCGGGGTTGACGGGATGGCCGAGGGCCCGGCGCACCACCGACCCGGCGCCGTCCGCGCCCACCACCACCCGGCCGGACAGCTCCCCGTCGAGCACGACCCGGTCGCCGCGCGGCTGCACGCGGCGGACGCTGTGCCGACGCAGCTGCGCGCCGGCAGCCACCGCGGCGGCCACGAGCCGCGCGTCGAAGACCTCCCGAGGCACGGTGTACGCCGGCCGGGGCAGCGCCCGAGCCACCGCCTGACCGCCCGGCGCGACCATCCGCAGCGCGGGCAGCGGGGCGTAGCCGGCCACCGCCTCGGTCACGCCCAGCTCGGTGAGGACGTCCACCGAATGGGCCGCGATGCCGTCCCCACACGCCTTGTCCCGGGGAAAGTCGGCACGGTCCAGCAGCAGCACGCTGACGCCCGCCCGGCAGGCCGTCAGCGCGGCGGCCGCCCCGGCCGGCCCGGCCCCCACCACCACCACGTCGAACTCGTCGCTCACGTGCGCCTCCCTCCGACCGGGGCGACACGGCTGGTATCCGTCCCGCCCAGCGATCACCTGGGCCATCGACACCGGCCACGGTGACCGACGTCACCCGCCATCCTGCCCCCTGGCCGCCCGCCCGCACGGCTGCCGCACTGCCGCCTGGCTGCCGCCCGCCCACACGGCTGCCGCGCTGCCCCCCGCTGGCCTCCCCCTAGTCCTTTGCTCTGCTTCCCCCCACGCAACACCTTGCGTCCGATTACCGGACGCCAGGTGTTGCGTCCGTTGAAGCAGAGCAAAGGGTGCGCACCCACCACCCGCATCCCCGGACGCGACCGGGTGATCTGTCGCCCGCCCACACGGCTGCCGCGCTGCCGCCCGCCCGGAGGCCGCCGTCTGCCGCCCGTCGGTCGACGCCCCGCCAGCCCCAATGCCTCGCGAGGGCTTTCAGACGGGGATGGCGGCGTCCGACGCACGCGCCGCCCGACGCAGGCCGTAGAGGGCCAGGCCTGCGGCGGCCACCAGCGGGGCGCCGTCGCGGACCAGGCCGTCCAGACCCAGCAGCCACCAGCACAGCGGCAGGTCCACCGCGAGTACGCCGAACGTGACGACGACCAGCAGGCCACGAGCCCAGTCCTTGCCGCGCATGAGAAACGCGGTACAGAACAGCACGGCGTAGCTGGCCGCGATGCCGGCGCCGAACCAGAACAGCACGGCCGGCACGGCGGAGAGACGATCGTCCAGGATGGCGCCCCCGGCCACCAGCGCCGGCACCAGCATCAGCGGGCTGTAGGTGAAGGCCGCCACCCGGCTGGTCAGCAGCCAGGCGCTCGCCTGTGGACGGCGTGGCGGCGTCTCCCGCCACGAGATGCCCGCCCTGTCGATGACCAGGCGGGGCCGGTGCCGAACCAGATGCTCGGCGAGCGCCGACGAGCGGTAGAGCAGCCAGACCACCGCCACACACAGCGCGGTGAGGACGGCGAAGCCGAGCAGTCCCGGCAGCGGCGGCACTCCCTGCCGGGGCACGATCAGCCGGCCGACGGCGAAGATCGTGGTGACCGCGAGGATCAGCCCGAACGGGCGGGCCACCGTCCTCCCCCGGCGCACGTGCCCGATCAGCAGCAGAAAGCCGAACGAGCGCAGCATGGCCCAGCCGGTGCGTACGGCCAGACCGAAGCCCTGCTCCGGGGCGTACCACCAATTGAGCAGCTCGACCACGACGGTGGCCGCCGCCGTGGTCGCGAGCAGAAGGGTGAGCGCCCGGACGGCGGACGGCCGCCGGACCTCGGTCTCGGCGGCCGTCCTCATGGAATCCGTTGTTGCCCGCGGTGGGCGATGTTCACACCTGGCGCTGCGGTTGCGCCGCGTCCAGTCGGGCGCGCAGCGCGTCCAACTCGGCCCAGAGCACGCCGGGCAGCTTGTCACCGAACTTCTCGAACCACTCGGTGATCATCGGCAGCTCGTTGCGCCACTCGTCCGGGTCGACCTTCAGCGCGATCCGGACGTCCTCCGGGGTCATGTCCAACCCCTCGACGTCGAGCGCGTCCTGCGCCGGGACCATGCCCACCGGGGTCTCGACGGCGTCGGCCGTGCCCTCGATCCGCTCGACGATCCACTTGAGCACCCGGGAGTTCTCGCCGAAGCCCGGCCAGAGGAACGAGCCGTCCGGGTCCTTGCGGAACCAGTTGACGTAGTAGATCTTCGGCAGCTTGGCCTCGTCGCCGTCGGCGCCCTTGCCCATCTCGATCCAGTGCCGGAAGTAGTCGCCCGCGTGGTAGCCGATGAACGGCAGCATGGCCATCGGGTCGCGCCGGACCACGCCCACCGCGCCGGACGCGGCGGCCGTCGTCTCGGACGAGAGCGTCGCGCCCATGTAGACGCCGTGCACCCAGTCGCGGGCCTCGGTCACCAGCGGGATGGTGTCCTTGCGGCGACCGCCGAAGAGGATCGCGTCGATCGGTACGCCGTTCGGGTCGAAGTACTCGTCGGCGAGGATCGGGCACTGCGTGATCGGGGTGCAGAACCGGCTGTTCGCGTGCGAGGAGAGGCTGTCGCTCTCCGGCGTCCAGTCGTTGCCCTTCCAGTCGATGAGGTGCGCCGGAGGCTCACCCATGCCCTCCCACCAGATGTCGCCGTCGTCGGTGAGGCCCACGTTCGTGAAGATCGAGTTGCCCCGGTCCAGCGTGCGCATGGCGTTGGCGTTGGTCTTCCAGTCGGTGCCGGGCGCGACGCCGAAGAGGCCGTACTCCGGGTTGACCGCGTAGAGCCGGCCGTCCGGGCCGAACCGCATCCAGGCGATGTCGTCGCCGATGGTCTCGACCTTCCAGCCCGGAATGGTCGGCTCCACCATGGCCAGGTTGGTCTTGCCACAGGCCGACGGGAAGGCCCCCGCGATGTGGTGAACCCGGCCCTCCGGCGAGGTGATTTTGAGGATGAGCATGTGCTCGGCGAGCCAACCCTCGTCCCGGCCCATCACGCTGGCGATACGCAGCGAGTAGCACTTCTTGCCGAGCAGCGAGTTACCGCCGTAACCCGAGCCGTACGACCAGATCTCCCGGGTCTCCGGGAAGTGCGAGATGTACTTGGTCTCGTTGCAGGGCCACGACACGTCCTGCTGGCCCGGAGCGAGCGGGGCGCCGATCGAGTGCAGCGCGTGCACGAAGTCCGCGTCGTCGCCCATCGCCTCGAGAATCGCCGCGCCCATGCGGGTCATGATGCGCATCGACGCCACCACGTACGGGCTGTCGGTGATCTCGACACCGAACATCGGGCTCTCGGCCTCGACGGGACCCATCACGAACGGGATGACGTACATGGTGCGACCGCGCATGGATCCGCGGTACAGCTCCGTCATCGTCCGCTTCATCTCGGCCGGCGCCATCCAGTTGTTGGTGGGGCCGGCGTCCGCCTCGTCGACGGAGCAGATGTAGGTGCGCTCCTCGACCCGCGCCACGTCGGAGGGGTCGGTGCGCGCGTAGAACGAGTTCGGCTTCTTCTCGGGGTTCAACCGGATGAGGGTGCCGGCCTCGACCAGCTCATCGGTGAGGCGACGCCACTCCTCGTCGGACCCGTCCACCCACACGACCCGGTCGGGGGTGGTCAGTTCCGCGACCTCACGGACCCAGGCAAGCAGTTTCGGATGGGACGTCGGGGCCTGATCGATACCCCGCACTACAGCCGGAGCAACCATGACACATCTCCTTGTGGTCGACGCTGACCGATCTATGGGATGCACGAGTCTCAGCGACGCGATGCGCCGCCTTCGTGGAAACCTGGGATTGGGCTCAGCGTAAACCGGGCAGCCTTCCGAGTCAGTGGGACTGGTTGTGAAGAACTGCACAAGGTACGGCCACGCTGCGGCATCACGATCTGATACCCGCTTTCCTGCGCAGTTTCACGCAAATCTTGTTGTGCACCCCCGGTCGACGCGCGTTCCGGTCGGTCCGTCAACCCACCTGCCGACCGGTTGGCGGATTCCCGTTCCGAGGCGCATCAGTCCTCCCGACTGGTTACGCTGCGTTCAACGGCGGCACACCGGCTGAGAGGGCCGCCATGGGCGACGATGTCCCCCTCGCCGTTGCTCCCCCGCCGACACCTCCACAGCCGGTAGGCTCGCCCCGTGGCCGCCACGATGACCGGGGATCAACCGGGCCCCCGGCAGACCCGACCGGGTCTGGTCCGCGCACTGCTCGACCGCTTCGGTCACCTCGTGCGCGAGCTGAGCAAGTTCGCCACCGTGGGCGGGATCGCCTTCCTCGTCGACTTCGCGCTCTTCAACTACCTGACGACCGTGCGCGGCATGGAGCAGGTGACGGCCAAGACCATCTCGACCGTGATCGCCGCGACCTTCGCCTTCCTGGGCAACCGCTTCTGGACCTGGCGGCACCGCCAACGCAGCAACCCGGCGCGGGAGTACGCGCTGTTCTTCTTCTTCAACGCTGTCGGCCTCGGGATCGCGGTGGCCTGCCTCGCGATCAGCCGCTACGGGCTCGGCAGCATCTGGCCGGGCGTGTTCCAGACGCAGCTCGCCGACAACATCGCCAGCTTCGTCGTGGGCACCGGCCTCGGGACGCTGTTCCGATTCTGGTCCTACCGGCGGTTCGTCTTCGTCGAAGCGGGAACTCCGGTCGCTCCGCAGGTGGAGCACGACCGGGATCACGGGGCGTGACCTGCCGCCCACCTCGTCCGGCCGGTGATCGCCGGCTTTACCGACTGCCCTAAGGTGTTTCGCATGCGTCTTGTCCGTCTGCTGCCTGAGCGCTGGCAGAAGTTCATCCACGAGGCGCTCAAATTCGGCATCGTCGGCGGCATCAACACCGTCATCAATTACGCGGTGTTCAATGTCCTTGCACTTACCGTTTTCGTCAACGGTCAGTTGAAGGCGACCGTGATCGCGACGATCGTCGCCACGATCACGTCGTATCTGATGAATCGTCACTGGACGTACCGGGATCGCCCGAAATCGGCGCTTCGCCGGGAGTACGTCCTGTTCTTCCTGTTCAACGGTGCTGGCCTGCTCATCGAGCTGGGCGCGGTGGCCGCGGCCAAGTACGGGCTCGGCGTACACGGCCTGCTGGCGTTGAACGTGGCGAAGACCGCCGGCGTCCTGCTGGCCACGCTGTTCCGCTTCTGGTCGTACCGGACCTTCGTCTTCCAGCCCGTGACGCCGGCCGAGGACGCCACGAAGACCGAGCCCACCTGGCACGACATCCCCCGCGACGAGTGGGACACCATGGCCGAGATGGACCCGGTGGCCGAGCTGGCCGAGTCGGTCTCCGAGCTCGAAGAGGCGCAGTCCGCCGACCGGCCCGGCCCGACCGGCACCGCTCCCGCGCAGGGACGACCGCTGACCGCCGGCCTCCCCGCCGACCTGGACGCGGAACTCGCCGCGGAGCTGCACGCCGGCACTCGTCGCGCACCCCGCCGGTGACGGCTCCCGCCCTCCGCTCCGGCACCGGAGCGCCCGCCGAGCTGTTCTTCGAGGACCTCGTGCCGGGGCTCACCGTCGATCTCGGGACGGTGACCGTGGACGGCGACGAGATGCGCGCCTTCGCCCGACGCTTCGACCCGCAGTGGTACCACGTCGACACGGAGCTGGCCGAGGCCAGCCGGCACGGTGGTGTCATCGCCAGCGGCTTCTACACGGTCAGTCTGTTCATGCGGGCGTACGTCGACCACCTGCTGTCCCGCGCGGCCGCGGACGCCTCCCCCGGTCTGGAGGAGTTGCGGTGGCTCGCTCCGGTCCGTGCCGGTGATCGCCTCGCCGTCCGGGTCGACGTGATCGGCGCCCGCCCCTCGGACGCCCGGCCAGGGCTCGGCACCGTCATCCTCACCGGCACCATGCTCCGCCTCGGCCCGGACAACCGGCCCGAGCAGGAGGTGCTGCGGACACGCTTCCGCGGCTGGTTCGCCCTACGACCGGTCGAGCCAGATCCGGAGTCCGGGCCGCCCTCGACCGAACCAGCTCCGGCAGGGCCCGGGGTCGCCGAGCAGCCCTCCGCAGGACCGGCACGGTCCGGCCCGACGCAGAACGGCCCGACGCAGGCCGGCCCGGCACAGAACGGGCCGACGCAGGCCAGGCCAGCGCAGAACGGGCCGACGCAGGCCGGCCCGGCGCAGAACGGGCCGACGCAGGCCGGCCCGGCGCAGAACGGGCCGACGCAGGCCAGGCCAGCACAGAACGGGCCGACGCAGGCGCGACCGTCCGAGGCTGGGCCCTCGGCGGCGGCCGGGGCCGAACAGCACGCCTGATCGCCCCCGCCCTGCTCGCGGGCCGGGGCGATCAGCGCCGATCGGATCAGCTCGTGGTGTCGCGCAGCGGCTTGCCCTCGCGCATGTCGGCGAGGATGTCACGCATCTCCCCGTCGCCCAGCGAGTGCTTGTCGTGCTGCGCCTCGACCAGCTCGTAGAGGGTGGTCTGCACCCGACCGACCCCCGGCACGTCCTTGAGCACCGACTGGCCGCGTTCGCCGGCGGACTCGATGGTGAGGGTGCCGCAGCCGAGCAGCCGCTCGAAGAAGTGCTGGTTCATCGAGTGGTCGTTGATCCGGGTGAGCGGGAGGTCCCGCCGGTCCCGGGAGAAGACACCCTGCTGCAACAGCACGCGCTCGTTGGTGAACAGGTAATGGGTGGTACGCCAGACCAGGAACGGCCACAGACCGAGCCAGAGAACCGCGACCAGGCCGATCGCGCCGATCACGGCCAACGCGATCGAGCCGCCGGAACTCTCGGGCAGCAGGAGCACGCCGACCACCACCGCGGCGATGGCGAGGACCAGCACCAGGATCGGCCGGACCAGCGCCTTCCAGTGCGGGTGTAGGTGCAGCACGACGTGCTCGTCCTTCGTGAGCACGTCTTCGGGGAACGCCACGACAACCTCCAACGCCTTTACTTTGACGCGCCGACGGTAATCCCCAAGGGCCCCCCAACAACATCCGCCACGCGGCCCCACCCCACCTTCCGCGATCTTGCACTTTCGGTTGCCGTTACACGGCTTTGAGCCCGATACACCACGACAGAAAGTGCAAGATCGCCGCGCGGCAGGGGCTGGCGGCAGGGGCTAGCGGAGGTGGAGGACGTCTCCGGCGGTGAGGGTTCGGGTGCCCGTGGGGGTAGTGAGTTGGAGTTGGCCGTCGTTGTCTATGCCGGTTGCGGTGCCGGTTTGGGTCTCGCCGTTGGGCAGCAGGACTCGTACCTCGCGGCCGATCGTCGCGCAGGAGGCCAGGTAGGCGTCGCGCAGGCCGCTCGCCTCGGCGTCGCCGCCGGCGGTGCGCCAGCGGTCGTACCAGTCGGCGAGCGCCCGCAGGAGCGCCCGCAGCAGCGGATCACGGTCGGTGGCCGCCGCGCCGGCCAGTTGCAGTGACGTGGCCGGCAGCCCGGTCGGGTTCACCGGCAGCTCGTCGGCGCGCAGGGTCACGTTGAGGCCGATGCCGAGGACGATGGCGGGCGGTTGGGCCGGCGAGCGCCCCGGTACCGCCTCGGCCAGCACACCGGCGCACTTCGCGTCGCCGATGAGCAGATCGTTGGGCCACTTCAGGGCCGCGTCCAGCTCGGCCAGCCGGGCCACCGCCTCGACCAGCGCGACGCCCGCGAGCAGCGGCAGCCAGCCGTACCCCGTGGGTGGAACGGCCGCCCACCCACGATCCGGCGCGGCCTCGCCGGGCCGCAGCAGGACGCTGGTGGCGATCCCCGCACGCGGCGGTGACTGCCAGACCCGACCGCGCCGGCCGCGCCCGGCGGTCTGCCGCTCCGCGACCACGACCAGGCCCTCCAGCTCGCCCGCGGCGGCGGCCTCGGACACGTCCGCGTTGGTGGAGCCGGTCTCGGTGTACAGCTCCAGTCGGGTCCACGGTCCGTTCGGCGCGACCAGCGCGCGCCGCAGCCGGGCCGCCGACAGCGGCGGTCGGTCCAGATCGGTGTACGGGGATCCCGGCATCCCGTCAGCCTACGGCCGGGACCGGCACCGGCGTTGAGGCGTACTGCACAGCCGCGCTGACCTGAACCATCGTTATATTCCCTGGGTGACTACCGAGACCGGGACCAACATCCACAGCACTGCCGGCAAGCTGGCGGACCTGGAGCGCCGGGTCGACGAGGCGGTGCACGCCGGGTCGGCGCGCGCGGTCGAGAAGCAGCACGCCCGAGGCAAGAAGACCGCCCGCGAGCGGATCGAGATGCTGCTCGACGAGGGCTCCTTCGTCGAGCTGGACGAGCTGGCCCGGCACCGGTCCACGGCCTTCGGGCTGGAGCGCAACCGCCCGTACGGCGACGGCGTGGTGACCGGCTACGGCACGGTCGACGGCCGGCAGGTGTGCGTCTTCGCCCAGGACTTCACCGTCTTCGGCGGCTCGCTCGGCGAGGTCTTCGGCGAGAAGATCGTCAAGGTGATGGACCTCGCCATGAAGATCGGGTGCCCGGTGATCGGCATCAACGACTCCGGCGGTGCCCGCATCCAGGAGGGCGTGGTGTCGCTCGGCCGGTACGGGGAGATCTTCTTCCGGAACGTCCGGGCGTCCGGGGTCATCCCGCAGATCTCGCTGGTGATGGGGCCCTGCGCGGGCGGCGCGGTCTACTCCCCGGCGGTCACCGACTTCACCGTGATGGTCGACCAGACCTCCCACATGTTCATCACCGGCCCCGACGTGATCAAAACGGTGACCGGCGAGGACGTCGGCATGGAGGAGTTGGGCGGGGCCCGTACGCACAACACGCGCAGCGGCAACGCGCACTACCTCGCCAGCGACGAGGAGGACGCGGTCGACTACGTCAAGGCGCTGCTGTCGTACCTGCCGTCGAACAACCTCGACGAGCCGGTCGCCTTCGAGGCCCCGGCCGAGCTGGAGATCACCGACGAGGACCGTGAGCTGGACACGCTCATCCCGGACTCGGCCAACCAGCCGTACGACATCCACACCGTCATCGAGCACGTCCTCGACGACGGGGAGTTCCTCGAGGTCCAGCCGCTCTACGCGCAGAACATCGTGATCGGCTACGGCCGGGTGGAGGGTCGACCGGTCGGTGTGGTCGCCAACCAGCCGATGCACTTCGCCGGCACCCTGGACATCGCCGCCTCCGAGAAGGCCGCCCGGTTCGTGCGCACCTGCGACGCGTTCAACATCCCGGTGCTGACCTTCGTCGACGTGCCCGGGTTCCTGCCCGGCACCGGCCAGGAGTGGGACGGCATCATCCGCCGGGGCGCCAAGCTCATCTACGCGTACGCCGAGGCGACCGTCCCGAAGGTCACCGTGATCACCCGCAAGGCGTACGGCGGGGCGTACGACGTGATGGGCTCGAAGCACCTCGGCGCGGACCTGAACTTCGCGTGGCCGACCGCGCAGATCGCCGTGATGGGCGCGCAGGGCGCGGTGAACATCCTCTACCGCTCCGAGCTGGCCGGCGCCGACGATCCGGCGGCGGTCCGGGCCGAGAAGATCGCCGAGTACGAGGACACGCTGGCCAACCCGTACGTGGCGGCCGAGCGCGGGTACGTCGACTCGGTCATCGCGCCACACGAGACGCGTACCCAGATCGTCCGGGCACTGCGCGTCCTACGGACGAAGCGCGAGAGCCTACCGCCGAAGAAGCACGGCAACATCCCGCTCTGACCGCCGACGTGACCGCGCGCCGGCGTGACCGCGACGCAGGCGTGACCGCGCGCCGGCGTGACCGCCACGCCGGCTTGATCCGCGCAACTTCGGGGAAACTGCTGCTTCCCGGCGTCAGGAAGCAGCAGTTTCGGTGAAGTTGCGCGGATCAAGAAGAGTCAGCAGGCCGGATTCGCTGCGGCACACATGCGGGTCGCCGCCTTCTCCGCGAGCTGGACGAGATCCGATTCGGTGCCGTCGTACCCGAGCCGGAGCACCGAGACGGTGTCGCCGACCCGGACGACGGCCACGAGGATGGGCGGCGGTCTCTTGCCGAACGCCTGGCCGCTCTGCACATCCCGGGAGACTGTGGACGTGTGCTCCAGTATCGCGGCGTCATCCCCGGCGAAGCCCCGCTGTGCCACCGCCCACCGCTGGACCGCCTCCGTCGTGTACGTGCTCTCCGGCGACTGCCACTCCTCGACGCGCCGCCATTCGGTGCACGGGGCGATCACGTCGTCCAGACCGGCGAGGACCTGTCGGGCCTTCTCGGGTGCCAGCCGGTAGAGATCCTGCATGACCAGCGGGTCGCTCTCCACGCGGTCCTCCGGTGGATGCTTGCGCAGGAGGGTCTGTGAGCGGGACAGGATCGACACCTGCCAGCCGTCGGAATGCCCCTGACTCGTCCGGCAGTAGCCGAGGATGTCGTCCAGCTGCACCGGCTCTTCCAGCCCGGACTGGCTGAGCTGCACGTAGACCGGCGGTGACAGGTCGGCCGGCTGTAGCAGGGCGTCCAAGGGGATCTCGTGTCGGATCGGCAGGGCCGGTGCGGCCGCCTGCATCGCCGGCGGGGATGCCCGGTGCGAGGTGACCGCCACGGCGGACGCCCCTGCGACCGCCAGAATCACGCCGGCCGCCACGATCCGACGCCGGCTGCGGCGGCGGGCCCGGGCGCGGATCTCCGCCGGCTCCGGCCAGCGCACGTCACTCAATTCCCGCTGGATCTGTTCCACGATCGTCAAGTCGTCACGCATCGGTGGCCTCCTTGCGGTCAGAGACGGCGAGCAGGGCGGCGAGCGCGGTACGCCCCCGGGAGAGTCGGGCCTTGACCGTGCCGACGGGGGCGGCGGTCTCCCGCGCCACCTCGGCGACCGGCATGCCCACCAGGTAGTACAGGGCGATGGCGGTGCGCTGCTCCTCGGGCAGTAGACGCAGCGCGGCAACCACCTCGACGGTGTCGGTGCCCGGCCCGGGGACGGTCTCGGTCGCCCCGTGCCGCAGGTACGCACGGGCGCGACTGCGCAGGCTGCGCCACCGGCTGACGGCGATGCGGCTCGCCACCACCCGTACCCACGCCTCCGGATCGTCGTACGCGCTGATCGTCGACCACCGCTGCCAGGCCCGGATGTACGCCTCCTGCACGGCGTCCTGGGCCTCGGCCCGGTCGCCGGTGAGGGCGTAGACGAAACCGAGCAGCCGTTGTCGGCTCCCCCGGTAGAACTCGTCGAACCCGTCGACGTCCGGCACCCGTTACCTCCCCGTGTCGGTCGCAGGGAACACGCGCCGGGCGGGGCCGCCGGTTGCCACGTTCAGGCGATCATCTTCTCCAGCTCGGCGAGCGGGAACGCGCCGGCCGCGAGCCGTTGCCGGGCGGCCTGCCGTACCGCCCGCTGCACGGCCACGTTGGCCGGCGTCGGTACGCCGTGCAGCCGGCCCAGCAGCGCGATCTCCCCGTTGAGGTGGTCGACCTCGGTCGAGCCGGTGGCTCGGGCGAGGCTCTGCCAGGTGGAGCCGCCGGACCGGTCCGCCCCATCGACCGGGCGCTGCTGGACCAGGTCTCCTCGTTCGGCCCGCTCCTCCTCCGGGGAGGTGTGCGGGATTCGGGCGGCGGCGAGCGCGGCGACGCCCTCGGCGCGTACCCGCTCGACGAGGGCGTCCGGGATCTTCTCCCCCAGCAGCGCCTGAAGGCCGTTGCCGAGGTTGCTGAGCAGCTTGCCGTACTTCCAGCGCAGCACGTCCTCGCGGACCGGCGCGACGAAACCGGCGGCGGTCAGGTCGGCGGCGATCGCCCGGTCGGTGTCGTCGGCGCCGCCCGGATAGCGGCCGATGTGGAGCATCCCGGGGTGCGGATGCCCGTTCGCCACCACCACGCCCGGGTCCAGATGGGTGGCCGGCAGCCAGACGCAGACCGGGTGCACGTCGGCGAAGAGCCGCAGGGCGGCCCGCTCGTTCGCCACCCCGTTCTGCGCGGTGACCAGCGGCAGCCGTTCACCGGCCGTACCACCGCCGGTGACCGGGGCGTCCACCCAGGTCGCCAGCGCGGCCTCGGTGTCCTGCGACTTGACGGTGAGCACCAGCACCGTGTCGGCCGGCAGCGGCTGGTCACCCGGGCCGTCGACAGCGGCGAGCCGGGCGGTCACCTCGCCGTCGGGCTGCCGTAGCGAAAGGCCGCGCTCCCGGATCGCGTCCAGGTGCGCGCCGCGGGCCACCAGTGTCACGTCCCGGCCGGCCTGCGCCAGCCGTACGCCGATGGTCCCGCCGACCGCGCCCGCCCCAATGATCACGTACCGCATGGGTTCATTCTGCCCCGAGGGGATCAGAGCGTCAGGCCGGCGTCGGTGAGGATCGGGCCGGCCAGCAGCAGGGCACCGGCTACCAGGGCGACCAGGTTGACCAGGGCGAAGACCGTGACCCAGAAGAACGCCGGGAAGGGGGTCAGCCCGGCGAGCTGGTCGGCGTCGGAGGCGGGCATCCGGCCACGCGCGCGCAGGCGTTGCAGCTCCACCACCGGCCGCACGCCGCCGAGCAACAGGAACCACACCCCGGTGTACGCGAAAGCGGCCTGCACCTGCGGCGTCGCGTACCACGAGACGGCGAACACCAGCGCCCCGGTGACCAGCAGCGACACCACACCGAACGCGTTGCGGATCATGATCAGCATGGCGAGCAGCAGCACCACCGCGACCCAGAGCAACAGGGTGATCCGGTTGCCGCCGAGCAGCCAGGCACCGGCCAACCCGATCAGCGGCGGGGCGACGTACCCGGCGAGCAGGGTCAGGATCATGCCGGGTCCGGTGGGTCGACCGGCCGAGAGCGTCAGTCCCGAGGTGTCCGAGTGCAGCCGGATGCCGCGCAGCTTGCGACCGGTGAGCAGGGCGACGAGCGCGTGCCCGCCCTCGTGGGCGATGGTGATGGCGTTGCGGGCGATCCGCCACGGCAGCCGGGTGGAGACCACCACCAGCGCGACGACCGCGGTGATCAACACCAGCAGCGGGGGCGGGTCCGGCTGCGCGCCGAACAGCGTGTCCCACATCTCGCCCAGTCCGTCGATCGACATCATGGGGCGCGAGCCTACCGGCGGCGTTCCGTGTCGCTGCCGAGGCACCGGCTCGTATCCTGTGAGACTGATCGGGTGGCGAGGGATGCGGGAGGTGGACGCAGGTGAGCGCAGCGCCCCTGGAGCCGCACATCGGCCTCTGGACCGAGGCCGACTATTTCGCCCTGGGCGAGACGCCTGACCGGATCGAGCTGCTCGACGGGAGCCTGCTGGTGAGCCCTGCCCCGAGCCGACGGCACCAACGCGTGTCACGTCGGCTGGCGAACAGTATCGAGGCGGCAGCAGAACCGCACGGCTTGCTGGTCTACGACGCAATCAATGTCCGACTCGGCATCGATCGAGTCGTCATCCCGGATCTCGTGGTCACTGACGTCGACGACGAAGGCACCTTTCTCGACGCTAGCCGGGTGTCCTTGGTCGGTGAGGTCGTTTCGCCGGGCAATGCAGCGGCCGATCGCCTACTCAAGATGCAGCTCTACGCCATCGCGCGAATCCCCTGGTACCTGCTGGTCGAGCAGGACGGTGACGGTCACTCGCTGCGCCTGTACCGGCTCGACGGCGAGCACTACGTCGAGGACCAGGTCGCCAAGGCCGGGGAGACGTTGAGCGTGGTCGAGCCCTTCCGTTGGCAGTTCGACCCGGCCACGCTGCGCTGATCCGCTCGACTCCCGCCACCGGGCGATCGCAGCCCGTCGATGAAAGTTTCCTCTACAACTCTTGCGATCAAGGGCACTTACCTCCAAAGATGGGCGTCAATAGACGGCCGTTTCTGGAGGCACTCATGGCCCGTACCCGATCATCGCTGCGCCGCGCGTTCGCGGCCGGCCTCACCGTCCTCGCCACCGCGGCGGCGACCCTGGTCGCTACCGCCGGCCCGGCGGCGGCGGCCACCACCGCCGGCATCGACGTGTCCCGCTACCAGGGCAGCATCAACTGGACCAGCGTCCGGAACTCCGGCATCGAGTTCGCCTTCATCAAGGCGACCGAGGGCACCAGCTACAAGGACCCCAACTTCAACACGAACTACGTCAACGCCTACAACGCCGGGGTGATCCGCGGGGCGTACCACTTCGCCCGCCCCAACATCTCCGCCGGCTCGACCCAGGCCGCCTACCTGGCCTCCAACGGCGGCGCCTGGTCGGCGGACAGCCGAACCCTGCCGGCCGCGCTGGACATCGAGGCGAACCCGTACAGCGGCGGCTACTGCTACGGCCTCAGCACCACCGGGATGCGCAACTGGGTGCAGGACTTCCTGAACACGTACCGCTCGCGCACCGGCCGATACGCGGTCATCTACACCACCACGAGCTGGTGGAACCAGTGCACCGGCAGCTGGACCGGCCCGTGGGCCAACCACCCGCTCTGGCTGGCCCGCTGGTCGAGCACCCCGGGCGCCCTGCCGGCCGGCGCGTCGGTGTGGAGCTTCTGGCAGTACACCAGCACGGGTTCCGTCTCCGGGATCAGCGGCAACGTGGACCGCAACTACTGGAACGGTGACCGCAGCCGACTCGTCGCCCTCGCGAACAACACCTGATCGGGCCGTTGGCGGCAGCGGGATCGACTATCACCTCACGGTGCACAATCGGTCCGGCTGCCGCCACACCACCTGGTTACGGGTCAGGCCCGCCGTCGGCTCATCGCCGGCACCATCGCCGGAGCGTCCTCGCGGACGATCGCGTCGCGGCGGCTGAGCCGCCGGACACCCACAGCACCAACGGCGATGGCAACGATGCCGAGCAGCGCGACGAGTACCGGAAGCCCAACGCTGATCAGCAGCAGTGCCACATCGCCGAGTGCGACGAGCATCCACAGTGCCAGCCGAGGCCGGGCGTTCCTGTATCGGTAACTCATGTCGCACCTCCCTCCGTCGTTGGAGATCAGATACCCCGAACGACGCAAGAACATGCGAGAGAGGTTCGCGCAGGTGTGCGGAACGCGGGTCAGTTGACCCGGTCGGGCTTGAAGCCCTTGACGATCTGGTCGAAGTTGGCGAGGTTGGCCTGCCAGTCCTTCTCCGCGATCTCCCACCGGATGGCGTAGCCGCGGTTACTGGCGGTCACGAAGCCCCGGTTGCGCACGTGGATGCGGGTGTTGTCCCGGGTCTCCAACCACTCCCAGTCGGCGCAGGTCCGATACCAGTCGCAGGCCCTGATGCTTCCCACCAACTGGTAGTTGCTGACCAGATTCCGACGGTACGGTTCCTTTTCCTTCCAGTCGGCGACCGCGTCCTTCAGCGGGGTGGGGGTCCACTGGACCAGCAACTTGCCGGGCCCGCCGGACTGGTTGAAGACGGACGTGTCCGAGCCGGTCTGACGGCCGCTCCAGCCGGGTGGGAGCGGGATGGAGAAGGTCGGCCCCTTGTGTAGCGTCCAGCCCGCCGGCAGCGCGTTCGGATCCGCCGACGGGGTGGCCGAGGGCGTCGCACTCGGTGCGCCCGTGGTGGGCGGAGGCGCCGCCGGAGCGGAGGACTGCGCTGGCGCCGACGTCGCGGCCGCCCCGGTCGTCGGGTCGGCCTGCGGGGTCTCCTTGTCGTCGCCCTTGGTCAGCATCGGCACGATCACGATGAGGCCGACCAGCAGCAGGGCCACCAGCGCGCCGATCAGCACGTTCCGGCGGGTGTTGTTCGGCTTCGTACCCTCGAACTGCGGGACCGCCGCGCGCCCCGCCGGACCCACCGGCGGCATGACCGACGTGGGCGTCGAGGGTTTGCGCTGCTCCGGCGCCACCGGCGGCGGGCCGTCGACGGCCGTCGGCTCGTCGTCGCCCGCAGGCGTACCGTCGCTGCCGGCCTCGCCCCCGGCGGACACCACGGCGGTCGGGTCGGCCGCCGGCGTGGCCGGGCGGTCGATCTTCGCGGTCGGCTCGGCCGGGACCGTGGCCGTCGGCTCGGCGTCCCCGCCGGCGGGGACGACCTCCGTCGGCGAGGCGTCGACGGCTGCCGGCCCGGCCGCAGCGGCAGCGACCGGCGGCGGGGTACGCGGCGCCGGCGGCGACACCGGGCGGTCGACGGTCTCCTCCGCCGGGCGGGGTGCCGGCACGAGCGGCGGGCGCGGCTCACGCGGCCCGTTCGGCCCCGGCCGGCGTACGCCGTCGAGAAGCGAGATGCCCCGCGTCCGCTTGCCACCCGCGCGGCGCAGCAGCCGTTCCGCCACCTCGGCGGTGATCCGTTCCTTCGGGTCCTTCTGAAGCAGCCCGGTGAGCACCGGCTTGAGCGGGCCGGCATTCTTCGGCGGCGGCATCGGCTCGGTGGCCAACGCGGCCAGCGTGGCGATGGCGGACGGCCGCGCGTACGGCGACTTGCCCTCCACCGCCGCGTACAGCGTCGCGCCCAGCGACCACAGGTCGGCCTCCGGACCGGCGGTGCCCTCCCGGGCCCGCTCCGGCGAGATGTACGCGGGCGAGCCGAGCACCATGCCGGTACGGGTGACATTCGGGTCACCGGGGATCGTGGCGAGGCCGAAATCGGTCAACACCACCCGACCGTCCTCGCCCAGCAGCACGTTGCCCGGCTTGACGTCGCGGTGCATGACGCCCGCCTTGTGCGCCGCGTTCAACGCGCCGAGCACGCCCAGGCCGATCTCGACCGCCCGGGCCGGCGACACCGGCCCGTCCTCGGCGAGGGTGTCCTGCAACGACCTCGACGCCACGTACTCCATGACGATCCACGGGTCGCCGTCGGTCCGCAGGACGTCGAAGATGCGTACCACGTTGACGTGGTTGAGCCGGGCGATGGCCCGCGCCTCGCGCAGCGACCGTTCCCGCATCTCGCGGCGTTCCTCGTCGGTGAGGCCGGGCGGCGGCACCAACTCCTTGATGGCGACGTCCCGGTGCAACACCTCGTCGCGCGCCTTCCACACCCGACCCATGCCGCCCTGGCCGAGCGGCGACAGAAGCCGGTATCGGTCAGCGACGAGTTGGGGAAGCGCGTTCGACATCGCTGAGACGGTACCCGGACCCGCCGACGGTCACACCGCCGGCACGCCACTGTGCTCTTGACGTGACTTCGGGCCGCGTACGCTGGCGGCATGTCTGCCGAAGAGCCGCTGTTCCGGGTCGTACGCGGCGTGCCCACCGCCGAGGAGTTGGCCGCCCTGGTCGGGGCGGTCATCGTGCGGTCCCGCCCGGCCGCCGCACCCGCGCCGGCGACCGCGTCCGCCTGGGCGCGCAGCGGGCGGCCCGCCGGCGCCAACACCTGGCGCTCTTCCGGCCTCCCCCGTCCTCCCCGCTGAACCCGGGTCGCCCCATGTGGGGGGCTGCCAGGACGGCGTGCAGCCGTTAATCTCACTGAGGGAAACGGTGCGGTGACGGACAGGGAGGACCGATGATCCCCGAAGAGGACCAGCCGGCGCCCTGGCTGCACGGCTACGGCGGCATCGAAGCCGACATCCGCCAACTCCGCGAGTTCGCCGACCGGCTCGCCGCCGAGGTCGAGAGCAACTACGCGCCCCACCTGTCGTACATCGCCGAAGACATGTCCGCGAAGGTGCCGAACCCCTGCGACGCATTCGTCGAGCTGGTCACCTTCCTGCACGCCCACCACGAGACGCAGCAGGCCACGACCGACATGGTGTACGCCCTCCGCGGCGCCACCGGCCACCTGGCCGCCGTCGCCGACCGGGTCGCCACCCAGTACGCCGACAGCGACGCCTTCTCGTCCGCCCGGGCCGTCGACGTCCAACGCGCCCTCGCCGACCCGGGAACCGTCCTGCCCGGCAGCCGGACGCCCACACTGAGCGACCCCACCGGCCCCAACAGCGAAAGGCCGGTGGTCCTACCGTGATCGAGCGTGGCGGTGGCCGCACCTCCGGCCAGACCGACTGGCACCTGATGGACCTCAACAGCATGTGGGCGTGCCTCCAGGACCACGACACCACCAACCACTGGAAACAGGTCGCCGGCTGGCGCAAGGTCTGTGACCTGGCCCAGATCCACCTCGGCCGACTTCAGGAGTACCGACGAGGCCTCGCCGAGGCATGGCCCCCCGAGACCAGCGCCGCCTCCGGCACGTACCTCGCCCAACTCGACGACCTCATCGCCAAGGTCCGACACACCCACGACGCCGCCGCCGCCAACTACACCGCGCTGTCCGCCGCCACCCAGGCCATCGGCGCCACCCGCGCCGAGCTTCGCAAGCTCCACGAGGAGTACGCGACAAAGCTCCAACAGAAGCGGGCGTACGAGGCCACGGCCGCCGACCCCAAAGCGGTAATGGGCAATCGGGTCGTGGACGCTCCGGTGACGGACAGCGATCTGGAACGGCTGAACGTGCAGGCACGGGCGATGATGTTCAACCTCAGCGGCGAACTACAACAAGCCCAAGCCACCCTCCAAAAACCCCCAGCGACAGCGCGAATTTCTAGGCAGCCGGATAACTCCGACGCATACGGTGACCAAATACCTCCTGCTATTCCTCCAATCATTTCAGTTCCTCTACGTACAACAACGGGCGTACCCTCAAGCGAAGCTTTGTTGAAGATGCCCCCTGCAACATCTTCGCCGACACCCTCGATAGGCCCTGTACTAGGTGGCGTCACCGCCGGGAACTTTCCACCATCGAGCTCAAATTTGCCCATGAGTCAACTGCCAGGAACCGCCGGATCGACGGCTTCGATCGGACCAGGGGGAATACCCATACCTCCTCCGCCACCAGGGCGAATAGTGTCACCACCAGGACTCGATCAAGGACCGACCCGCGCGGTAGATCGACTACGCGGCGGAGAGCCCAGTGTGAATCATTCGCGCCCCGGCGGGGGCCCTGGCCGCCCTGCACCCTCGGCTGGCGGCATTATCGGAGGAGCCCCAGGCATGGCACCCGCTTCACCCACCGCACCCCGGCGGGTTAATCCAGTCGGAGGAGTCATTGGTGGCGGTGCCGCCGGAACTTCCCCGACTGGCGCAGCGGGCACCCGTCCCAGCGGTGGACGCGGCTTGCACGGGAGCATTAGCAGTCCAATTGGCGGAGCGCCTCTACAGAACCACTCCGACCTATCGCATGGCCGGCCAGGGATGAGACAGGATCCTCGCCGGTGGGATCCCGATCACCCCTGGGAAACGGATAAAGGCGTGCCACCAGTGGTTCTTCCTCCCGAGGAGGAGGGGCCCATTGACCCTGGTCCCGCCATTGGGTTTGGCCGGTGATCTGGCCGCTTCGATTCGGCGCTCTTGGCATCACCTTAAGTCTGGCGCTATTTCCGGGTGGGCCCACGCGAATACCGCAAGATGCCGACCTTGTACGAGGCGACCAATGGCATCTGTCCTTCCTGCACATCTCCGAGGCTCACTTGGTGAGCCAAGGCTCTGGTGTGATCGTGGCAGTTCCGGACACGGGAGTCGACCCCCATCCTGACCTGCGCGGAAACCTGCTCGCAGGGACGGACGTAGTTCCCGGAGGAGGCGGCGATGGACGAAAGGATCAGGATAGCCATGGAACATCCATGGCAGGATTAATTGCCTGCCATGGAGCACCAGGAGGCCGCGGCGCGCTAGGAATCGCCCCAAAGGCCAAAATCCTGCCAATCTTCGACACCCCAAGCGGTGGCATCGGCGAAGCAGACGCGTTGGCGATCGGAATCGAGTTCGCTGTCGCCAACGGCGCGGACATTATCAGTATCTCTGCTGTTGCCGGAGCGAGTGTAAGACTTCAGCAAGCATTAGAAGCCGCTTTGGATGCCAACATCGTAGTCGTGGCCGCAGCAGGAAACTGGCCGCCAGACGCCGGCGTCCGTTACCCAGCGACTGAAGAGGGAGTGATTGCTGTTGGCGGCATCGACCGTGCTGGGCAGCACGCAGCTGTCTCGGTGACCGGTCCGGAAGTCGATGTAGTCGCACCTGCGGTAGATATCTACAGCACCAGTTATGGCGGGAAGTACTCGAAGGGCACGGGAACTTCGAGCGCCACGGCGATTGTGGCCGGGGCGGCGGCGTTGATCAGGTCGAAGTACCCCTACCTGCCGGCGCAGGAGGTGGCCCACCGGCTTACGGCAACGGCCGTCGACAAGGGTCCACCCGGTCGGGACGACGAGTACGGGTACGGCGTGATCGATCTTGTGGCGGCACTGACGGCAGACGTACCCCCGTTGGGGTTTGAATCAGTGAGCGCACCGGCCGGCGGCGGCCCGACCACGGCGGCCGATGGTCGCTCGGGCGAGAACGACAATTCGTCCGTTCGGGGCCTTGCCACCCTTGGGGCGATCGTTGCCATCGGCGTCGGGTGGGCGTTCGTGGCGCGTCGTCGGCGGCGCGGTGATGATCCGCCGCCCAGAATCAGTCGCTAGGCGGACTATTCGCCTCGATCGACTCGGGTTCCTTGAAATCGGGGGGTCTCGGGGCTTGGGATGGCCCGGTTTGCGGGAAGCCGAGTGGATCACGGCAGCGGGTGGCCTCGATCGACTTCATATCGGCGATGTGGGGGTGTTCCGGTGGGTTGATCGCGCGATATCGGCGATGTGGAGTGGATCAAGGACGCGGCGCGGCGCTGCGGGCTGGGGATGGGTGTCAGGCGGGTGGGCCGGTAACGTCGGGTTGGTGTCTGACACTCTGCCGCTTCGCCTTGTGCTGGCCTCTGCCAGTCCCGCTCGTCGAAAGTCGCTCCGGGCCGCCGGCATCGAGCCGGACGTGCTGGTCAGCGGGGTGGACGAATCCCTGGTGGTGACCGATCGGGCCGAGGATCTCTGCCTGGAGTTGGCTCGGCTCAAGGCCGAAGCGGTGCTCGCCCGGCTGAATCTCGCCACCACGCCGGACAGCCCGACCACCAGCCCGAGCACCGCAGGCACCAACACCAACACCAGCACCGCAGGCACCAGCACCAGCACCAGCACCGCAGGCACCAGCACCAACACCAACACCAACACCAACACCAACCAGCGGACGCTGGTCATCGGGTGTGACTCGGTGCTCGAGTTCGACGGGGAGATTCTTGGTAAGCCAGCCGATCCGGCGGACGCCACCCGTCGTTGGTTGCGGATGCGGGGGCGCAGCGGGGTCCTGCACAGCGGACACTGCCTGATCGACGGTGTCGCCGGGCGGCGGGCGGAGGCGGTCGCCTCGACGGTCGTCCACTTCGCCGACATCAGTGACGACGAGATCGCCGCCTACGTCGCCACGGGTGAGCCGCTGGCGGTGGCGGGCGCGTTCACCATCGACGGGTTGGGTGGGCCGTTCGTGGAGCGCATCGAGGGTGACCCGGGCACCGTGGTCGGGTTGTCGATGCCCCTGCTGCGTCGGCTCCTCGCCGAACTGGGTCTCCAGATCACCGACCTGTGGACGAAGGTCGCGCCGGGCGGCCAAACGGTCGAGCCGCTCGGTAACGTCCGTTCATGACCACGAAGTCGATTCCGCTCACCGACGAGTTGCACGCCTACCTGGTCGCGCACGGCGCGCCACCGGACGAGATCATTCGGGATCTGGCCGAGGAGACCCGGTCGGTGCTGCCGGAGCACGCCAGCATGCAGGTGGCGCCGGAGCAGGCGGCGTTCCTGACGTTCCTGACGCGGCTGCTCGACGTACGGCAGGCCGTCGAGGTCGGCACGTTCACCGGCCTGTCGGCGCTGGCCATCGCCCGGGGACTGCCCGAGGGCGGGCGGCTGACCTGCTTCGACATCTCTGAGGAGTACACCGGGATCGCCCGGCGTTACTGGGCCCGCGCCGGGGTGCAGGACCGCATCGAGCTGCGGATCGGCCCGGCCGGGGACACGTTGCGCGAGTTGCCGCAGGAGCGCCACCTGGACTTCGCGTTCATCGACGCCGACAAGACCGGCTACCCGGTCTACTGGGCCGAGCTGGTGCCGCGGATGCGGCCGGGCGGCGTGATCGCGGTCGACAATGTGCTGCGCGGTGGACGGGTGATCGCGCCGCAGGACGTCAACGACCGGGCCATCGCCGCGTTCAATGACGAGGTACTGGCCGACGTACGGGTCGACCCGGTGATGTTGCCCATCGCCGATGGACTCACCCTGGCCCGGGTGCGCTGACCGGCGACAGTCAACAGAGCACCGCCGACAACCGACAGAGCACCGCCGACAACCGACAGAGCACTGCCGAGAACCCCGAAGGATCGGGGTGCCCACCAAAAAGGGGCACCCCGATCGACGGTCAAGGGCGAACGTCAGCGGACGCTGCGGGCGAACTGGCGGGCGGCCCAGAAGACGCCCAGCGCGGCGAGTACCGCGGTGATGGTCAGACCCTGCCAGACCTTGTCGCTGCCCAGGTCACCGGCGAACAGCGCCCGGGTGCCGTCGACCGCCCAGGAGAACGGGTTCCAGTCGGCGATGCCCTGCAACCAGCCCGGTGCGAAGGTCAGCGGCAGCAGGATGCCGGAGAGCAGCAGCACCGGCTGCGCCACGGTGTTCATCAGGGGGGCCAGCGCGTCCTCGCTCTTGACCTTCAGCGCGACTCCGTAGGAGACGGCTGAGGTCATGAGCGCGATGAGGGCGAGCATCAGGTACGCCAGCAGCAGGTCACCGATGTAGACGCGCAGGTCGAACAGGAGCGCCAGCAGGGTGATGATGACGGCCTGCACGATGAGCGAGACCACGTCGCGCAGGGAGCGGCCGAGCAGCAGGGCGAGCCGGCTGATCGGGGTGACCCGGGAGCGTTCGATGACGCCGGCGCGCAGTTCGGCGATCAGGCCGAAGCCCTGGAAGAGGCCACCGAAGATGGCCAGCAGCACCAGCAGGCCGGGTACGAAGATCTTGTAGGCGGCGGCCTGGGTGGGCGCGTTCAGGGCTGGCTTGAGCAGGGGGGCGAAGAGCAGCAGGTACATCACCGGCTGGAAGACGCCGACGAAGACCCAGACCGGGTTGCGCAGCAGGAGCAGGATCTGCCGCTGGAAGATCAGCCACGTGTCGCGGGCGAATTTCATGAGTCGTCTCTCCGGGGGTCAGGACTCGCGCAGCGAGCGGCCGGTCTTGGTCAGGAAGACGTCGTCCAGGCTGGGCCGGTGCAGCTCGATCGAGCGCAGCTCGAGCCCGGCGTGGTCGAGTCGGCGCAGCACCTGGGGAATGGCGGTGGCGCCCTCGTCGACGTAGAGGCGCAGGCCGCCCTCGTCGGCGGTCTCCAGCTTGTTGACGTACGGCTCGCCGTCCAGCGCCTTCGCGGCCTGCGGGGTGGCGGCCACGTCGAGGCCGACGAGCACCACGTCGCCGGAGATCTCCCGCTTGAGCTCGGCCGGCGTGCCCTCGGCGACGACCTCGCCATTGTCCATGATCGCGATGCGGTCGCAGAGGGCGTCGGCCTCGTCGAGGTAGTGCGTGGTGATGAAGACGGTCATCCCGTCGCTGCGCAGCCGCCGGATCTCGTCCCACATGTGGGCGCGGCTCTGCGGGTCGAGGCCGGTGGTCGGCTCGTCCAGGAAGACGATCTTCGGCTCGTGGATGATGCCGAGTGCTATCTCGACCCGCCGGCGCTGACCGCCGGAGTACGTCTTGCACTTGCGGTCGGCGTACTCGGTGAGCTGGAAGGCCTCCAGTGCGCGGACGGCGCGCTGCTGCGCGTCGGCCTTGCCGATGCCGTACATCCGGGCGTGCAGGACCAGTTCCTCGCGGGCGGTCGACTCGTCCCAGGTGCTGCCGCCCTGCGGCACGTACCCGATCCGGCGGCGGACCTCCGCCGGGTCCTTGCGCAGGTCGGCCCCGGCGATGGTGGCCTCGCCGCCGTCGGGCTCGATCAGCGTGGCGAGCATCCGCAGCGTGGTGGTCTTGCCGGCGCCGTTCGGGCCGAGGAAGCCGAAGATCTCGCCCTCGGCGACCTCGAGGTTGACGCCACGCACGGCGTCCACCGTCTTCGTCTCTCGACCCGCGCGGGAGCGGAACGACTTCCGCAGCCCCCTGGTCTCGATCATTTCTGCTCCTGGTCGGTCGGGCCGGCCGCGCCGGCCGTCGAGTGTCGGTCGGGCCGGACGGGGCCGGCCGTCGAGTGGGACGACGCCGGACGGCGCACTCCCCCGCTGTGCCGACAGCAGGCTAACGCGATATAACGTTTCTAGTCAACGTTGATTATTTCGCGTCCGAGTCGGACGGCTCCCCACCCTCCCGGTAGGCCGCCCAGCCCGCGGTCTTCTCCAGCTCAGCAGGCAGGTACGACACACCGGACTCGATCCGTTCCGCGATCTGCTCGCACCAGCCCAGTTCGGCCTCCGCCCGCACGACCCACAGTTCGAACATCCAACCGACGTGCACCGGCTTGCTGTTACGGATCCAGTCGGATTCCAACGAGGCACGCATCGAGGCGACGCTGGCGCGGAGCAGGTTGGCCCGGTTCCGCAGCGCCGCCGCCGCCTCGGAGCGGGGCAGCGCCGGCAGGAAGCCGAACGCGGCGGAGAACGGGTCCAGCGGCTCGGACAGGCCCCACCAGAAGCCGCGCAGCAACGTCTGGAACTCGTCCTCGCCCACCGGGGTCACCTCGTACGTCGTCCGCGCCGGACGGGCACCGACCTGCTCGGTGGCGACGGCCCTGATCAGGCCCTCCTCGGTGAGCTTGCGCAGGGCGTGGTAGATCGAGCCGGGCTGCACGTTCGCCCACTTGTCGGCGCCCCAGCTCAGCAGCTCACGGCGCACGTCGTAGCCGTGCACGGGCTGCATCCACCGCACCAGGCCAAGGATCATCATCCGAGTCGCAGACACCAGACAAGCGTAATAGCCAAGTTTGACTAAACCAGTGCCCCATCCCACACTGAGCGATCGTTAGGGGCGGCCCGGGGTGGCCGATACACTCCCCGTCAGTAACCTGCCGGGAGGAGCCACGAAGGTGCGCAAGGTACTGATCGCCAACCGCGGCGAGATCGCCGTCCGGGTCATCCGCGCCTGTCGTGACGCCGGCCTGGGCAGCGTCGCCGTGTACGCGGACTCCGACCGCGACGCCCTGCACGCCACGCTCGCGGACGAGGCGTACGCGCTCGGCGGGGACAGCGCGACCGACACGTACCTGCGCATCGACAAGCTGCTCGACGTCGCCGCCCGGGCGGGCGCCGACGCGGTGCACCCGGGCTACGGCTTCCTGTCCGAGAACGCCGACTTCGCCCAGGCCGTTCTCGACGCCGGGCTGACCTGGATCGGTCCCACCCCCCAGGCGATCCGCGACCTGGGCGACAAGGTGACCGCCCGGCACATCGCCCAGCGCGCCGGCGCGCCGCTCGTCCCCGGCACCCCGGACCCGGTGGGCAGCCCGGACGAGGTGATGGCGTTCGCCGTCGACCACGGCCTGCCGGTCGCCATCAAGGCCGCCTTCGGTGGTGGCGGTCGCGGCCTCAAGGTCGCCCGCACCATGGAGGAGATCCCCCAGCTCTTCGAGTCGGCCACCCGCGAGGCCGTGGCGGCGTTCGGTCGCGGCGAGTGCTTCGTCGAGCGCTACCTGGACCAGCCCCGCCACGTCGAGGCGCAGGTCCTCGCCGACCAGCACGGCAACGTGATCGTGGTGGGCACCCGGGACTGCTCGTTGCAGCGCCGACACCAGAAGCTCGTCGAGGAGGCCCCCGCGCCGTTCCTCACCGACGCCCAGCGCGCACAGATCCACGACAGCGCCAAGGCGATCTGCCGCGAGGCCGGCTACCACGGTGCCGGCACCGTCGAGTACCTGGTGGGCAGGGACGGCACGATCTCCTTCCTGGAGGTCAACACGCGACTCCAGGTCGAGCACCCGGTCACCGAGGAGACCGCCGGCATCGACCTGGTCCGCGAGCAGTTCCGGATCGCCGACGGCGAGAAGCTGCGGATCACCGAGGACCCGACGCCGCGCGGGCACGCCATCGAGTTCCGGATCAACGGCGAGGACCCGGGCCGCAACTTCCTCCCCGCCCCCGGCACGGTCACGGCGCTGCGCCTGCCCAGCGGCCCGGGCGTGCGGGTCGACACCGGCATCTCGGCCGGCGACGTGATCGGCGGCAACTTCGACTCGCTGCTCGCCAAGGTGATCATCGTGGGCGAGACGCGTACCGAGGCACTGGAGCGGGCCCGCCGCGCCCTCGACGAGATGGTCGTCGACGGCATGGCCACCGCGCTGCCGTTCCACCGGCTCGTCGTGCGGGACGAGGCGTTCACCGCCGAGCCCTTCACCGTGCACACCCGGTGGATCGAGACCGAGTTCCACAACACCGTGCCGCCGTTCGTCGCCGCCGCCGGCGCCGCCGAGGCACCGGCCGAACGCGACACCGTCGTGGTCGAGGTCGGCGGCAAGCGCATCGAGGTCAGCCTCCCCGCCGGCTTCGGCGGGAGTACGACCACAGCCTCACAGGCCTCCCGCAAGCCGACCCGGCGCGGGGGCGGTGCCAAGGCCGGCGTACCGGTCGGCGGCGACGCGCTCACCTCCCCGATGCAGGGCACCATCGTCAAGATCGCGGTCGCCGACGGCGACACGGTGGCCGAGGGCGACCTGGTGGTGGTGCTCGAGGCGATGAAGATGGAGCAGCCGCTGCACGCCCACAAGGCGGGTACGGTCAGCGGGCTCGCCGCAAAGGTCGGTGCCGTGATCACGGCCGGCGCACCCATCTGCACCATCTCCTGACCCGTACACCGACAGGGCGGTTTCGTCCGCGCGGGCGGCCTCGGTGAGGGTGGTTTGCCGCACCGAGTTGGGCGCGGCTGGCCGCGGGCGGGAATGATGGCCGGGTGCGGTTTCTCTCCGGCGCGGCCCCCGCGCACGACCTGACCTACACCGACGTCTTCATGGCGCCGGCCCGCTCCGACCTCGGCTCCCGCCTCGACGTGGACCTGTCGACCGGCGACGGCACGGGCACCACCATCCCGCTGGTGGTGTCGAACATGACGGCAGTGGCCGGCCGGCGGATGGCCGAGACGGTGGCCCGGCGGGGGGCCATCGCCGTGATCCCGCAGGACATCCCGATCGAGGTCGTGGCGAACGTCGTCGCCTGGGTCAAGCAGCGGCACCTCGTCTACGACACGCCCATCACCCTGGGCCCGACCGAGACCGTCGGCGACGCGATCCACCTGCTGCCGAAGCGGTCGCACGGCGCGGTGATCGTGGTCGACGAGGCCGGCCGACCGATGGGCGTCGTCACCGAGGCGGACACCATGGGCGTGGACCGCTTCGCCCAACTGCGCCACGTCATGTCGACCGAGCTGCACACGGTGCCGGCGGACGCGGATCCGCGTACGGGGTTCGACCGGCTCTCCGCCGGGCGGCGTCGGCTCGCCCCGGTGGTGGACGCCGACGGTCGGCTGGTCGGGGTCCTCACCCGGCAGGGCGCGCTGCGGGCCACCCTCTACACGCCCGCTGTGGACGACCGGGGTCGGTTGCGCATCGCGGCGGCGGTCGGCATCAACGGCGACGTCACCGGCAAGGCCGCCGCGCTGCTCGAAGCCGGGGTGGACACCCTCGTCGTGGACACCGCGCACGGCCACCAGGCACGCATGATCTCGGCGTTGCAGGCCGTCCGCAAGCTGGACCCGGGCGTACCGGTGGCCGCCGGCAACGTGGTCACCGCCGAGGGCGTACGCGACCTGGTCGAGGCCGGCGCGGACATCATCAAGGTCGGCGTCGGCCCGGGCGCGATGTGCACCACCCGGATGATGACCGGCGTGGGCCGGCCGCAGTTCTCCGCCGTCCTCGACTGCTCGACGGCCGCCCGTGAGCTGGGCCGGCACGTCTGGGCCGACGGCGGCGTACGCCACCCCCGGGACGTGGCGCTCGCGCTCGCCGCCGGCGCGTCGAACGTGATGGTCGGCTCCTGGTTCGCCGGCACCTACGAATCCCCCGGCGACCTCTACACCGAGCCGGACGGACGGCGGTACAAGGAGAGTTTCGGAATGGCCTCGGCCCGCGCGGTCAGCGCCCGCACCGCCGACGACAGCCCGTACGACCGGGCTCGCAAGGCGGTGTTCGAGGAGGGCATCTCCTCGGCCCGCATGTACCTGGACCCGGCCCGGCCCGGCGTCGAGGACCTGATCGACGAGATCATCGCCGGGGTACGCAGCGCCTTCACCTACGCCGGCGCCCGCAACCTGACGCAGTTCCACGAGCGGGCGATCGTCGGAGTCCAGAGCGCAGCCGGCTACACCGAAGGAATGCCCCTCCCCACCAGCTGGTGACGCCCCACCCACCCCCACCGGCCCGCACTCCCGCCTCCCGCCTCCCGCGCTCCCGCCCGCGTTGATCATGAAGTTATTGCCGCCTGCATCGGCGCGTCATGGCAATAACTTCATGATCAACCGGGGCAGGGGCGGGTGGGGCCCGGCCTGGATGGAAGGCGCGGGGCAGGGCGGGGCCCGGCCCGGCCTGGGCGGGGCGGGGCGGGCGGGGGTTAGGCGGTTAGGCGGCTCAGGACTTTTCGGGCTGCCTTGCGGGGGTCTTCGCCTACCCGGTCCGGGAGGGCGCCGGCCAGCCAGAGGGTGGCGAAGCCGTGGGCGATCGACCAGGCGGCGAGCGAGTCCCGGCCGGTGTCCGCGGCGGCGCCACGGGCGGCCACCCCGGAGCGGAGCGCCGCTCCGGCGCGCTCGCGTGCGGCAGCCAGCTCGGGGTCGTCGGCCCGGTGCAGCTCGGGCCGGAACATCACCTCGAAGTACGCGCGATGGGCCACGGCGAAGTCCACGTACGCGACGCCGGCCTCCAGCAGGTCGTCGCCGGCGGCGACCAGCGCCTGAGCCAACCGGTCGAAGCCCTGGGTGGCGAGGGCGGTGAGCAGGCCCGCCTTGTCGCCGAAGTGGTGCGCGGGCGCGGCGTGCGAGACACCGGCCCGGCGAGCCAGGTCACGCAGACTTAGCGCGGTGGGTCCGACCTCCTCGATCGCCTCCAGCGCCGCGTCGAGGAGGGCGCGGCGGAGGTCGCCGTGGTGGTACGCACGCGTCTCGGTCATGCCCGAATCCTAATCTTGCCATTGACAAGATGCCATCGGCGGCCGCAATCTTGTCAGCGACAAGTTCCCGCGAGGAGGATTCCGATGGCACCCCTGATCGCCCTGATCGTCGGCAGCGCGCTGGCCCGACTGGCCGGCCTGGCCGGCGTGTCCGCACTCGACGGCTGGCATCCCGCCCTGCGGGTGGGCCTGGCCCTGATGTTCGTGCTGACCGGCATCGCGCACTTCGTCGGCCAACGTCGAGCCGACCTGATCGCGATGGTTCCGCCCCGACTACCCCGGCCGGATCTGCTGGTGACGCTCACCGGCGTACTGGAGCTGACCGGCGCGGTCGGGTTGCTGATTCCGGCCACCGCCCGCCTCGCCGCAGCCGGCCTCGGCCTGCTCATGCTCGCGATGTTCCCGGCGAACGTCTCGGCCGCACGCCGAGGGCTGCTCCTCGCCGGACGCCCGGTCACCCCACTGGGTCAGCGCACGATCCTGCAACTCGTGTTCGTCGCCACCGCTGCGGCAATTTCGTTTGGCCCCTGACTATCAGGGAGCTAATGTGCTCTCGTGGAACTCGTCACCCTCCAGGATGTGCCGCTCGGCCGGCTGCTGGTCGTGGCCGGGCACCTCGTCGGGCAGCGGTGGAACCGCTACCTCGCCGAGGAGCACGGCCTCACCCAGGCCGGCATGATCACCCTGATGACGCTCGCCCGGCACGGCGAGCTGCCCCACCGCCAGGTCGCCGAGAAGGGCTTCGTCCGCCCGGCAACCCTGACCGGCATCGTCGACACGCTCGAACGCGACGGCCTGGTCGAGCGCCAGCGCGACGACAGCGACCGGCGCAGCATCCGACTTGCCATCACCCCCGCCGGTCGGGAGCGGGTGGCCGCTCTCGGCGCTCTCATGCACTCCGGACGCCCGCTCACCTCGGTCGACGCCGACCCGGCCAAGGCCCAGGTGATCCGGGAGTTCCTACTCGAAGTCATCGGCAGCGGCCACGACCCGCGGATGACCGGACGACCCACCGACGCGGAGGACCCGTCGTGCTGATCCGACTGTTGCGCGGCCAGCTGAGCCCGTACTCCAGACCGTTGCTGGCGGTGGTGCTGCTCCAGTTCGTGGGCACCATGGCCTCGCTCTACCTGCCCAGCCTCAACGCCGACATCATCGACAAGGGCGTGGCCCGGGGCGACACCGGCTACATCGTGCACACCGGCGGCTGGATGCTGCTGGTCAGCCTGATCCAGATCATCTGCTCGATCGCGGCCGTCTACCTGGGCGCGCAGGTCGCCATGGGCTTCGGCCGGGACGTCCGCGCCCGACTGTTCTCGCACGTCAACCGCTTTTCGGCCCGCGAGGTCGCCCGATTCGGGGCACCGTCGCTGATCACCCGCAACACCAACGACGTCCAACAGGTACAGATGCTCGTGCTGATGAGCTGCACCATGCTGGTCGCCGCACCGATCATGAGCGTCGGTGGAGTGGTCATGGCGCTTCGCGAGGACATCGGGCTCTCCTGGTTGATGCTGGTCAGCGTGCCGGTGCTGGCCGTCGCGCTGAGCGCGATCATCCGCCGGATGGTGCCGGGCTTCCGGCTGATGCAGACCCGGATCGACACGGTCAACCGGGTGCTGCGCGAGCAGATCACCGGCATCCGGGTGGTCCGCGCGTTCGTCCGTGAGCCGTACGAGACGGAGCGCTTCGGCGTCGCCAACGCCGACCTGACCGCCACCGCCCTGCGTACCGGACGGTTGTTGGCGTTGATCTTCCCGGTGGTCATGCTGGTGCTCAACGTGTCCAGCGTGGCGGTGCTCTGGTTCGGCGCGCAGCGGGTCGACTCCGGCGCGATCCAGATCGGCGCGCTCACCGCGTTCCTGGCGTACCTGATGCAGATCCTGATGGCCGTCATGATGGCCACCTTCATGCTGATGATGGTGCCCCGGGCTGCCGTCTGCGCCGAACGCATCGTCGAGGTGCTGGACACCGACTCCTCGGTGGTCCCCGCCGCCACGCCGGTCACCGAGCTGCCCAGCCGGGCCGAGTTGGAGCTGCGCGGAGTCCGGTTCCAGTATCCGGGCGCCGTCGAGCCGGTGCTGCGGGACATCTCCTTCCGCGCCACCCCCGGCACCACGACGGCGATCATCGGCAGCACCGGCGCCGGCAAGACGACCCTGCTGTCGCTCATCCCCCGGCTGGTCGACGTCACTGACGGCGCGGTGCTGGTCGACGGCGTCGACGTACGGGAGCTGGAACCCGACGAGCTGTGGCGACGCATCGGGTTGGTGCCGCAGCGGCCGTACCTGTTCACCGGCACGGTCGCCAGCAACCTGCGCTACGGCAACCCGGACGCCACGGACGAGGAGCTGTGGGCGGCGTTGGAGATCGCCCAGGCCCGGGACTTCGTGGCCCAGATGCCCGGAGGGCTGGACGCGCCGATCGCCCAGGGCGGCAGCACCGTGTCCGGCGGGCAGCGGCAACGCCTGGCCATCGCCCGGGCGCTGGTCCGGCAGCCGGAGATCTACCTGTTCGACGACTCGTTCTCCGCGCTGGACCTCGGCACCGACGCCCGGCTCCGGGCGGCGCTGCGGCCGGTCACCGCGCAGTCGGCGGTGGTGATCGTCGCCCAGCGGGTGTCCACGATCGTCGACGCCGACCAGATCATCGTGCTCGAGAACGGAGGGGTCGTCGGAGTGGGACGACACGAGGAGCTGTTGGAGACCTGCCCGACGTACGCCGAGATCGTGGCTTCCCAGCAGACGGCGGAGGTGGCGGCATGAGCGAGCGTGACGAGTCGCGGACCGCGGCCGTACCCAGTCAGAAGCCGGCCGGCGACCCGCGGACGCCGGCCGACGAGGCGGGCCAGCCCGGCGGCGCCGCGCAGCAGCCCGGCGGGGACGGGCAGACGCCGAAGCGGCTGCCGGCGGGCCGGCCGGGCGGCGGCCCGCCCTGGATGAGCGCGGGGATGCCCGCCGAGAAGTCGATGAACTTCGGGCCGTCGGCCCGGCGGTTGCTCGGCCGGCTGCGCCCGCACCGCCTGCACCTGAGCGCGATCATCACGCTCGCCGTGGTGAGCGTCGGTTTCAGCGTCGCCGGCCCGAAGATCCTGGGCCACGCCACCGACATCATCTTCAGCGGCGTGATCGGTCGGCAGCTGGAGCCGGGCACCACCGTCGACCAGGCCGTCGCCGGGGCGCGGGCCGGCGGCAACGAGAGCTTCGCCGACATGCTGGCCCGGATGGACGTCGTGCCCGGGGTGGGCATCGACTTCGACGCGCTGGCCCGGGTGCTGCTGTTGGCGCTCGGGCTCTACCTGGCGTCGAGCGTGCTGTCGTGGTGGCAGGGCTGGCTGCTCAACGGGGTGGTCCAGCGCACGGTGCTGCGGCTGCGCGCCGAGGTGGAGGAGAAGCTCAACCGGCTGCCACTGCCCTACTTCGACCGGCAGCCCCGCGGTGAGCTGCTCAGCCGGGTCACCAACGACATCGACAACATCTCCACCAGCCTCCAGCAGACCCTCAGTCAGCTGCTCACCTCGCTGCTGACCGTGGTCGGCGTACTCGGCGTGATGTTCTGGATCTCGCCGCTGCTGGCCCTGGTGGCACTCGTCGCGGTGCCGCTGTCGGTGCTGGTCACCCAGCGCATCGCCAAGCGCTCGCAGAAGCAGTTCATCGCGCAGTGGACGCACACCGGCGCGTTGAACGGTCAGATCGAGGAGGCGTACACCGGGCACGAGCTGGTGAAGGTGTTCGGCCGGCAGCGTGAGGTGGAGGCCGCCTTCCACGCCAAGAACGAGGAACTGTTCCGGGCGAGCTTCGGCGCGCAGTTCATCTCCGGGATCATCATGCCGTCGATGATGTTCATCGGGAACCTGAGCTACGTGGCGATCGCCGTGGTCGGCGGCCTGCGGGTGGCCTCCGGGGCGATGAGCCTCGGTGACGTGCAGGCGTTCATCCAGTACTCCCGCCAGTTCACCCAGCCGCTCACCCAGCTCGCCTCGATGGCCAACCTGCTCCAGTCCGGGGTGGCCTCGGCCGAACGGGTCTTCGCCGTGCTCGACGCCGACGAGCAGAGCCCCGACCCGGCCCAGCCGGCCCGGATCGCCGATCCGCACGGCCGCGTCGAGTTCGCGCACGTCTCCTTCCGGTACGCGCCGGACAAGCCCCTGATCGACGACCTGTCGCTGGTCGCCGAGCCGGGGCACACGGTCGCGATCGTCGGCCCGACCGGCGCGGGCAAGACCACCCTGGTCAACCTGATCATGCGCTTCTACGAGCTGGACGCCGGCCGGATCACGCTCGACGGGGTGGACATCACCACGATGCGCCGCGACGACCTGCGTGGACGGATCGGCATGGTGCTCCAGGACACCTGGCTGTTCGGCGGCACCATCCGGGACAACATCGCGTACGGCCGGCCCGACGCCACCGAGGAGGAGATCGTGGCGGCGGCCCGGGCCACCTTCGTGGACCGGTTCGTGCGCAGCCTGCCGGACGGCTACGACACCGTCATCGACGAGGAGGGCAGCAACGTCAGCGCGGGCGAGAAGCAGCTGATCACCATCGCTCGGGCGTTCCTCGCCGAACCGTCCCTGCTCATCCTCGACGAGGCCACCAGCTCGGTGGACACCCGTACCGAGGTGCTGCTCCAGCGGGCCATGGCGGCGCTGCGTTCGGATCGGACGAGCTTCGTCATCGCGCACCGGCTCTCCACCATCCGGGACGCCGACCTGATCCTGATGATGGAGGACGGCCGCATCGTCGAGCAGGGCACCCACGAGCAGTTGCTCGCCGCCCACGGCGCGTACCACCGGCTGTACCGCTCCCAGTTCACCGGCGCGGTGGTCGACGAGGAGCCGGCCACCGCCGCTCAACCGGCGTCGGTCTAGCGTGTCAGCCCGGGAGCAGATCCGCCGAGCGGGCGGCGACCTGCCCGCCGATCAGGGCGAGCGCGGCGGCGGCCGGCATCGGGGCCAGGGCACGACCGTCGCGCAGCCGGAGGGCGAGCCCGCCGTCGGCGGCCTCCCGGGCACCCAGCACCCCGAGGTACGGGACGCGGCGGCGGGCCGCGTCCCGGACCCGGGCACCCAGCGAACCGGCGGCGTCGACCTCGACCCGCAGCCCGGCGTCAACGGCCCGACGGGCCAGGTCGGCCGCCGCGTCGACCTGCCCGTCGTCGACCGGCAGCAGCACCAACTGGACGGGCGCGTACCAGGCCGGGAACGCGCCCTCGTGCGCCTCGATGAGGTACGCGAACAGCCGTTCCATGCTGCCCACCAGGCTGCGGTGCAGCATCACCGGCCGACGCCGGCTGCCGTCCGAGTCGGTGTACGACAGGTCGAACCGCTCCGGCTTGTCGAAGTCCACCTGGATGGTGGAGATGGTCGACTCCCGGCCCGCCGCGTCGACGATCTGGATGTCGATCTTCGGGCCGTAGAACGCGGCCTCGCCCGGAGCCTCCACGTACTCCGCCCCGGCCAGCGCGCCGCGCAGCAGGTCCTCGGCGCGGGCCCACTGCGCGTCGTCGCCGACGTACCTCTCGCCCGGCCCGCGCAGCGACAGCCGGAACCCGGCCGGGCGGACGCCGAGCGCGGCGTGCGCCTCCCGGATCAGCCCGAGGATCTCGGCGACCTCCGCGCCGACCTGCTCGGGAGCGCAGAAGGTGTGCGCGTCGTTGAGGGAGATGGCCCGTACCCGGGACAGCCCGCCGAGCACCCCCGAGCGCTCCGCGCGGTACATCCCACCCAGCTCCGCGACGCGCAGCGGCAGCTCCCGGTAGGAGCGACCCCGGGCGCGGAACACCAACGCGTGGTGCGGGCAGAGCGCCGGCCGGAGCACGAACTCGTCGTCCGCGCTGAGCCGCAGCGGCGGGAACATGTCGTCGGCGAAGTAGCCGAGATGGCCGGAGAGTTCGAAGAGTTCCCGCTTGCCCAGCGGCGGCGAGTAGACGTGCTGGTGGCCGGAGCGGCGCTCCAACTCCCGGACGTACTCCTCGACGGCGTGCCGGGCGGCGGCGCCCGCCGGCAACCAGATGGGCAGGCCGGCGCCGGCCAGCGGATCGGAGACGAACAGGTCCAGCTCGCGGCCGAGCCTACGGTGGTCGATCATGTCGGGCTCCTGGATCGGGTACGACCCGGAGGCGACCTGGACACCGAACGCCGAGCGGCCCTCGGGGGCGGATCGCCCCGGGGCCTGGTCGACGGTGGTTACGTCAGCGCGGCACGCCGGGGATTCCCGGCGTCGTCGTCATCACCACCGCGCTGCGCATGCCGCGACGCTACCCGTCGGGCGGTCGGGGACGCACCCGGATTTGCGGCGGCGGGAAGAGAGGCGGGCCGCCGGCGCGGGACCCGCCGGCGGCCCTGGGCGGCCCGCGTCGTCAGGAACGGGGGACCCGACGTGCTGGGCCGCGCCGACCACGGTACGCCGACGGACGCCCATCCGGCGACCGCCTCGGGCCGGGCTGGGACCGTCACCAGCGAGGGCCTGCCTCGTTGGGACAGGGTGGCCCTGTGGTGTCGGCCGTCACGACGCCCCGGGCCCGTCCACGGTGACGCCGGCCATGCCGTCAGGCTCAAGACACCCAATCGGCCGCATCCGGCGAGGTGGCAGGCGTGCCCGAACTACTGACTGACGTCGCATCGCCGACGTGGGCTTACCTGGTGCTGCTCGGGCTCCTCATCGCGGACGCCTTCGTACCGGTCATCCCCACCCAGATCGTCATGATCACCAGTGGCGCGTTGACCGTGTACGGCGGCCTCAGCCTGCCGGTCACCATCGCCGTGGGCGCGCTCGGCGTGTTCGCCGGCGACCTCGCCTGCTACCTGCTCGGCCGCCTCGCCCCGGACCGGCGGGCACCCCGGCACGCCGAGCTCAGCCGCGCCCGCCGCGTCGCCAGCCGTGTCACCCAGGGCCTTCGACAACCCGGCCCGCTGGTCATCCTGCTCTGCCGGTTCGTGCCCGGCGGACGGATGGCGGCCTGCTTCTCGGCCGGCCGCAGCCGCTACCCGTACCGGCTGTTCGCGCTCTACGAGATGATCGCCGCGCTGGGCTGGGCAACCTACGGCGCACTGATCGGGCACCTGGGCGGCACCGCGCTCACCGAGTCGGCCTGGCGGCTCGCCATCATCGCCGCCGCCGCGGCGGCCGGTTTCGCCGCGGCCGGATGGGCGATGACCCTGGTCAGCGCCCGCCACGCCCGTACGGCCGCCGAAGTGCCCGTGGACTGAGAGTGGAGCTCTCCGCGATCTTGCACTTTCGGTGGCGACAACTGTGGTGAATGGCCTCATAACGGCAACCGAAAGTGCAAGATCGCGGGGGCGAGGGCGAGGGCGAGGGCGGGGGCGAGGGCGAGGGCGAGGGCGGGGGCGAGGGCGGACCGGCCTCTAGGGGTGGGTTTTGGGGGCCGGGTCGGTGGGCTTCCCGGATCTGGCTGGGGTGTCCACGGCGACAGGCTGAGGCATGCCTGGAACCCGGAGCACCGGCCTGCTGGCCCTCGGCGGGATCGCCGTGGCGGCGATTCTCACCGTGATCGGCCACCTGGAAGTCAACGACGACCTCAACCCGTGGGCGCTGACCATCAGCGACTTCGCCGTCTCCGACCGGGGCGGCGTGATCGACGTCGCCATGGTGGTGCTGGCGCTCGCCACCGCGGCACTGATGTACGGGCTACGCCGACCCGGCACGCCGCTCGGACGGGCGGTGGACCTGCTGCTCGGCGCCTGGGTGGTGGGACTGCTGCTGGCCGCCGTGGTGCCGACGAACGAGCCCGGCACCGCCATGCACACGTCCGCCTACGTGCACCGGTACGCGTCGGTGGTGGCCTTCCTGGCCCTCCCGATCGGCGGTTGGCTGCTCGCGCGACGCCCCGACCTGACGCCCGTTGCCCGGACGCTGCGCCTGCTCGTCGTGCTGAGCCTGGGTCTGGCGGCGGGGATGGTCTGGTCCGCCTACCCCGGCGACCGCCTGCTGATCGGCCTGGCCGAACGGCTGCTGATCCTCACCGAGGTAGCGGTCCTGGCGACGGTCGCGGTGACCCAGGCCCGGCGCGCACGAGGTCGGGTGCTCACTCCAGCTCGTGAAGCATGAGCTGGCGGGCCGACTCGGTGATGGATCCGGACAGGCTCGGGTAGATGGTGATCGTCTGGGCCAGCTCGTTGACCGTTAGATTGTTCTCCACGGCCATCGTGATGGGCAGGATGAGCTCGCTGGCCTTCGGGGCGACCACCACGCCGCCGATCACCTGGCCGCTGGCCGGCCGGCAGAACAACTTCACGAAACCGTCGGAGAGGTCGTCCATCTTGGCGCGAGCGTTGCCGGACAGCGGCAGCATCACCTGCCGGGCCGGCACCTTGCCCGCGTCGACCTCGTCCTGCGAGACGCCGACGGTGGCCAGCTCCGGGTCGGTGAAGACGTTCGCGGCGACGGTCCGCAGCCGCAGCGGGCGGACGGCCTCACCGAGGGCGTGCCACATGGCGATCCGACCCTGCATGGCGGCGACGCTCGCCAGCAGCAGCACGCCGGTGCAGTCGCCGGCGGCGTAGATGCCGGGCACGTTCGTGCGGGAGACCCGGTCGACCGTGACGTAACCGCCCCGGCCCAGCTCCACGCCGTACTCGGCCAGGCCCAGGTCGGCGGTGTTCGGGATCGAACCGACCGCGATGAGGGCGTGCGAGCCGGTGACCCTGCGCCCGTCGGACAGCTCCACCTCGACCCCGTCGGCGGTACGCCGCACCGCGTCGGCCCGGGAGTTGTTGAGGATGTTCATGCCCCGGTTGCGGAACACCCGCTCGATTGCCGACGCCGCGTCCGCGTCCTCGTGGGGCATCACCCGGTCGCGGCTGGAGACGAGGGTGACCTCCACCCCCATCGCGAGGTACGCGCTGGCGAACTCGGCGCCGGTCACGCCCGAGCCGACCACGATCAGGTGCTCCGGCAGCTCCGACAGGTCGTACACCTGACGCCAGGTCAGGATGCGCTCGCCGTCGGGTACGGCGGTGGGCAGCTGCCGGGGCGTCGAGCCGGTGGCCACCAGCACGGTGGACGCGTCGATCGGATACTCCTCGCCACCGTCGGCGGGCGTGACGATGACCCGGTGGGTGTGCCCGAGCGCGTCCTCGCCGAGGCGGGCGGTGCCGGCCACGAAGGTGACACCCGCCTTGAGCAGCTTGGCGTGGATGTCGGCGGACTGCGCCAGCGCGAGCCGCTTCACCCGCGCGTGCACGGCCTGCGCGTCGACGGTCACCGCTTCCAGGCCGTCCGAGTGCACCCCGAACTCCTCGGTGTCCCGATAGCCGGTGACCACCTGGGAGCTGGCGATGAAGGTCTTCGACGGCACGCAGTCGGAGAGCACGCAGGCCCCGCCCGCGCCGTCGGCCTCGACCACGGTGACATCGGCGTCCAGTTGGGCGGCGACCAGTGCCGCCTCGTACCCGGCCGGCCCACCGCCGATGATCACGATCCGGCTCACAGAGCCATCCTTTCGCTCGCGACTGCGGGGCTCCGCTGCGCTGCACTCCTCGCGCTCACCACGTTCGCCCTTCTTTGATGCTCACAGTGACTTTCTTCTCCCGAGCGCATCCGACACGCACAGTCGTATTCTCCCCCACCCACCCGCCGGGCTATCGTCATCGCCGTGGGTCATCACGCCGCCTACGGCTCAAACCTCGATCCGTCCCGGATGCGGGCCTACTGCCCGCACTCGCCGATGGTCGGCACCGGCTGGCTGGAAGGGTGGCGGCTGACCTTCGCCGGGGAGGACGTGATCGGCTGGGAGGGCGCGGTGAGCACCGTCGTCGAGTCCCCCGGCGACCGGGTGTTCGTGGCGATCTACGACATCCACCCGTACGACGCGGCCCAGCTCGACGAGATCGAGGGCGTGACCGCCGGCACCTACCGCAAACTGCACGTACGGGTCTCCACCCTCGACGGCGACGTCACGGCGTGGATCTACGTGTTCGACGGGTACGAGGGCGGCCTGCCGACGTCGTGGTACCTGTCCGAGATCGCGAACGCCGCCGAGAAGGCGGGCGCGCCCGACGACTACGTCAGCGAGCTGCGGTCCCGTCCCACCGGCACCGCGTCTCCCTAGCGCGTATCCCACGCCCCCAGTCTGCAACCGTCGCCGCCCCGGACGCCCGCCGGGCCCGGTCGGGGTCGTCAATCACACACCGGCGGCGGGAACGACCCGCTCGTACATGTCGGTCCACCCGGTCTCCCGCAGGCCCACCGAGCCGTAGAGCGACAGCGGTGCGGTCGGATTGGTGAGGTCCACGCCGAGGCCGGCGAACTGCCGGCCCTTGTCGGCGTAGCGGGCGAACGCGCGGCGCAGCAACGCCGCACCGACACCCCTGCGACGGTACGCGGGCAGCACCGACAGACTCTTCACCCAGCCCTCCTGCCGGTCGAGCGCCTGGTCCGAGGACTGCAACGCGCCGGCGAGCACCCCGTCCACCTCGGCGACGAACCACTCGTCCCAGGCGGTCACGTCACCGATGCGGGCCCGCCACCTGCCGTACGACAGCGGCTCGTGGTCCGGGGTGTCGCCGAAGGCGGCGTCGTGGATCCGGTGGAACTCCCGCAGCTCGGCCTCGTCGTCGGAGCGGACCGGCCGCACCGTGACACCGGTCGGAGTGGCGGGCTCGGCGGGCAGGTCGGCCAACGGGCGGCGCATCCGCACGTACCGCTTGGCCAGGGCGAACCCGGCGGCCCGCAGGTCCCGGTCCCAGTCGCGTTCCGGGGCGAACACCGCGCAGCGGACGGTGAGCGCCGGCAGTCGCCGCTCCGCGGCGCGCTCGGCGACCCGGTCGAGCTGGCGGGCCAGCAGCGGCGCACGGAGGGTGGCGCCCCGCTCGGGGTCGACGTAGACCTCCACGAACTCCCGGCCGACCCCGGTCGGATTGTCCACCGTCGCCCAGGCGACGACGGCGCCGTCCGGGTCGACCGCCAGCCAGGAGTCCCGGCTCGGGTCGAAGTAGGGGGCGGTCAGGGCCTCCTCGACGTCCTCGGCGTCGAAGTCGGGGTGGCCGATGGCGAAGGTGTCGGCGGCGTGCACCACCGCGAGGATCGCCGGTACGTCGTCGAGGGTGGGCCGGCGCGCGGTCCAGCCGGCGGGAAGGGTCACGGCAGGAGATCCTGGCAGCCGACGGCCGGGAGCGCCGCCCATTTTCCGCCGGCGCGGAACCGTTCAGGCGAGGCCGGTGCGGGTGTGGTGCAGCAACTCCACCAGCTCGGCGCCGTCGGCGGGACCGAGCGCCGCGAACGCCGGCGCGGCCAACCGGTTGGTCACCGCCTCCGCCCACAGCCGCCGACGCACCAACGGCCCGACCGCGGGGTACGGCGGCGGCCAGCCGCACGCCACCGCGCCGGCCTCACCCTCCGGCCCGGCCAGCACCGCCTCCAGCGGCGTCATGCCGGCAGCCCGTACCGCCAGCAGGTAGGCGCCCGTGAAGTGTTCCCGCAGCAGTCGCAGCCCGGCGGCGCTCCGAGCGCCGGGAGAGCGATCCGGCAGCGGCATGGCCCGCCACGCGGCGAAGAGCGGCATACCGCTGGTGTCGGCGGCGGCGACCGCCCGTTCGACGAGGTCGGCCAGGCGCTCGGTCCCCGGCAGCGCGCCCAGCATCTCCGTCCCCCACCGGCAGCACTCGGCGAGGCTCGCGGCGGCCACCTCGACCGGCGGCAGGACCCGGGCGGCGGCGTCCCAGCCGTCGGCGACGGCGTCCGGCGCGACGAAGCCGATCGCCGCGGCGGCTGTCTCCGCGCGTACGTCGCCGAGCGCGCCGGCCCGACCGCTGATGTAGAAGGCCCAGCCGGAGATGCCGAGCAGCCGAGCCCGACGCAGCGTGCTCGGACACCTGCTGAACCCGTCGCCGAGGTCGAGGACGGCGGGTTTGCTGGCAGCGGCGAGCTGCTCCGGCGTCATCCGGACGCCCCCCGCGCGCGCCGCTCGGGGGCGGCCGGCCACCGACGGTCCACCCACTCGTCGTCGTCCATCAATGTCAGTCTGCCGCCCCACCGCCCGCGTCCGCATCCCCCTCTTCGGCCACCAACGCCTCGACGGCCGCCTCGACCTCGCCCGCTCGACGGCGGGCCACGGTCACCGCCCGTTCGGCCGCACGCCGGGCCAGCTTGGCCCGGCTCAGGTCCTGTTCCGCCACCGCGCGACGGCGTTCCAACTCGGCCAGCTCGGTCTCGATCCCATCGAGTACGGCGACACCGTCGCGCTCCTGCCCGGCAGCCTCGGCCAACTCGTCCTCGACCCGCTGCTGGTCGGCGCGGGCGCGGTCCAACTCGCGGTCCAGGGCCCGACGGCGGCGGGCCCGCTCGGCCCGGGCCGCCCGCTGCGCCGCCCGCTCGGCCTGCGCGGCACGCTCCCCGGCCCGGTCGGTACGGCTGGTCGGCTCCGGGCTCTCCCGCTGGACGCCGGGGCGTCGGGGCGGTGGCTCCTCCTCGTCGCCGGTGACCAGCCGCAACTGCGGTCGGGGCACCTCACCGAAGCCGGCGTAGGTGGCCGAGCGGAGCAGACGTCCCGCCCGCACCTGCTCGGCGACGTCGGCGTCGGAGAGCGCCGCGTTCAGGGTCGCCTCCACCTCGGCGAGCGGCAGCCGACCGGCCGGCGGCGCCTCGGGCTCCCCCGCGGCGAGCGTACGGACCTCGGCCACCAGGGCCGCCACCACCGCGCGGCGTTGGGCCGACAACTCCCGCAGTCGAGGGCCACGCAGCTCCCGCTGGGCCGTCCGTAGCGCGTCGGCGAGACCGACCAGGTCGGCGACCAGCTCCGGGCGTTCGATGGCGAGCAGGTTGACCAGCCAGGCGGCGACGGTCGGGCGGCGCAACCGGGCCAGTTGCCGGGCGGTGGCCGCGTCCCCGGCTCGCCGGGCCTCGGCCACCGCGGCGTCCCGGGCGGCCACGAACCGGTCCGGTGGGGTGCGGTAGAGCTGCCGCACCAGTTCCGCGGAGGGGCCGGGCATCGCGTCAGACGTCCACCCGGGTACCGGGCTCCAGACGCTGGTACTCGGTGCCGGACATGGCCGCGTACTGCCGGTTGAGCACACCCAACCCGTTGTGGTTGAGCAGGGCGTCGTGCAGGGCGTACGCGCGGCGCGGGGCGACCGCCCGGATGAAGTCGAGCACCTCGGAGAACTTCGACCAGGGTGCGTGGATCGGCGCGAGGAGCGTGTCGACAGGCGTCTCCTGCGGTACGACGAGCGAGTCGCCCGGGTGGTAGACCACGTCGTTGATGAGGTAACCGATGTTGTCGATCACCGGGATGTCCGGGTGGATGACGGCGTGTCGCCCCCCGTACGCGCGGACCGCGACTCCGGCGGCGGTGAACGACTCGCCGGGCTCGACGGGGCACAGCGCCTCGGCCGCGTCGCCCAGGGCGTCGGCGAGCGAGGCGGGGCCGTAGATCGGGAACGGCCGCCGGTCGAGCTGGAGGCGGACCGCAGCCGGATCGAGGTGGTCCGGATGCTCGTGGGTGACGAGCACCGCGTCCGCACCGTCCAGCGCCGTCGCGGGATCGCTGAACACTCCGGGATCGACCACGAGCACTCCGCCGTCGTGTTCCACCCGGACACAGGAGTGGGCGTACTTGGTGAGCCGCATCGTGACTCCTCGACTATCGAATCGTGATGTCCTCAGCGCAGTCTGCCGGAACCAGCCGGTGGACGCGTCGCGTCCGAACTATCGCCACCGAAGCTGACGACGATGGGAGCGGGGATGGACGAACGGAGAGGACGACGCCGGGGCGCACTCCTGGCGGCGGGAACACTTGTGGCGGCGCTGGCCCTCGCGGGGTGCGGCGCCGGCGACAGCGGATCGGATTCGGCTGGTACGGCGGCCGAGGCCCCACCGGGCGCGCAGGGCGCGCTCGACAAGGGCAGCGGCGCGGAGGCGGCGGGAACGGCCGGGGCCGGCGCTCCGGATCTACGGGTCGACCAGCGGGCGATCATCTACACCGGATCGATGCGGGTGCAGGTGGCCGATGTGGACGCCGCGGCCCGCGAGGTCAGCGCGGTGGTCACCCGGGCGGGTGGTTTCATCGGCGGAGACCAGCGGCGCAGCGCCGAGGCCGACGCGGTCGCCGAGCTGGAGTTGCGGGTGCCGGCGGCGAAGTTCGCCGCGGTGGTGGAGGAGGTCGCGAAGCTCGGTCGGCAGCAGAGCCGCGAGATCAACACCCAGGACGTCACGGAGGAGACCGTCGATCTGGAGGCCCGGATCGTCACGCAGCGGGCACGCGTGGACAGCGCGCGACGGCTGCTGGCCCGGGCCAACTCGATCACCGACCTCGTCTCACTGGAGAACGAGTTGGGTCGCCGGGAGGCGGACCTGGCCTCGCTGGAGGCCAAGAAGCGACGGCTGGCCGACCTGACGGCGCTGTCCACGATCACGGTGTCACTGGCCGGGCCGGCCGCCAAGACCAGCGAGGAGAAGGCCGAGACCGGCTTCCTGGTCGGGCTCAAGGGCGGCTGGGAGGCGTTCGTCACCTCGATGACCATCCTGCTCACCGTCCTGGGCGCGCTGCTGCCCTGGCTGGTGGCGTTCGGCGTACCCCTGGCGGTCCTGCTGCTGGCGCTGCGCCGGCGACGCAGGTCGCCGGCGCTGGTCGCCGAGGTCAGCGCGCCGCCGCCAGTGCCCGCAGCGCGGTCTGCACCATGACGCGTACGCCGGCCGGGATGGCCCGCTCGTCCACGTCGAAGGACGCGCGGTGCAGGTCGACGTTGGGTCCGATACGGCCCACGCCGAGGCGGGCGAGCGCGCCGGGGACGTACTCCAGGTACCAGGAGAAATCCTCGCCGCCCATGCTCTGCGGCGTCTCGGCGACGCCGTCCGGGCCGAGCGCCGCGCTGGTGGCGGCGGTCAGCACCTGGATGGCCCGCGAGTCGTTGCTCACCGGCGGTCGGCCGCGCAGGTACTCCAGGTCCACCGTCGCGCCGGTGGGGGCGATCACGTCCCGCACCACCTGAGCCACGATCTTGGGAGCCTGCTCCCAGGTGTCGCGGTCCATCACCCGCAGGGTGCCCGAGGCGCACGCCTCGGAGGGAATGACGTTGTAACGGGTGCCGGCCGAGGCGTGGCCGAACACGAGCAGCAGCCCGCTGTTGGCCGGCACCCGACGACTGACCAGGGCCGGAACCTCGGTGATCAGGCGGCCGAGAGCGTCGACCAGGTCGACGGTCAGGTGCGGACGGGCGGTGTGCCCGCCGGGCCCGGAGAGCCGGACGGTGACGTTGTCGGCCGCCGCCGTGATCGGGCCGACGCGCAGGCCCACCTGGCCCACCGGCAGGTTCGGGTCGCAGTGCAGCGCGAAGATCTGCACGACGTCGTCCAGGCCGCCGGCCTCGATGACCTCCAACGAGCCGCAGGGCAGGATCTCCTCGGCCGGCTGGAAGATCAGCCGAACCCGCCCGTCCAACTCGCCGAGGTCGGCGAGCTGGGCCAGCAGCATGCCGACGCCGAGCAGGATCGAGGTGTGCACGTCGTGGCCGCAGGCGTGGCAGACGCCCTCGACGGTCGAGCGGTACGGCACGTCCTTGGGGTCGTCGAGCGGCAGGGCGTCGATGTCGGCGCGCAACGCGACGACGGGGCCGTCCGGGCGTCCGTTGACGTCACAGATCACACCGTTGCCCTTGGGCAGCAGTCGAGGGTTCAGACCCGCCAGGGAGAGTTCCCGGGCGATCAGGGCCGCCGTCTCGAACTCCGTACCGGACAACTCGGGGTGCGAGTGGAGGTGACGGCGCGTGGCGATGAGTCCGGGTACCCGAAGAGCGAGCAGGTGGTCCAGGTCGCGGGGCAGGGGCTGGGACCCGGGCGGAGTCTCCAGCCAGGACGACGCCAGCTGGCCGCCGGTGGGCAGCGTCAACGCACTCGTCACGTCGAATTCTCGATCACTAGAGATGGATGGATCATCGGGGACAGCAGACAGCCTAGACCTCCGACGGTGACGCTGCGCAACCTCGTTACGGTGATGATCAGACCGCGTAGCGTCACGTATGCCCTGCTGAGCGCGCTCGTCGAGGTGCGGGACCGCAGGTAGATCGCGTTCGAACGCCGCCATCTGCCCCCTCACCTCCTACAACGCGTAACCAGATCGAGTGGCCACGAGCTGCGACGCCGCCCATGGACCCACGCTGCGAATTGTCGCATTAGTCGGGGTGATGAACTGACACTCCGACAATAAGACGACCACGCTCCGCAACGGGCCGGACAAGGACGCTCACATAATCTCGCCGACGCCGACCGCACACCGTGTGCGTTCGGCGTCCACCTGTCGGCGTACCCCCGGAGCCGGGCGGACACACCCGGCGGCCGGTCGCGTCAGAACCGGTCGGTCGGCCGGTACTGCCCCCACACCTCGCGCAGCGTCCCGCAGACCTCGCCCACCGTGGCCCGGGCCCGCAGGGCCTCGCGCATCGGGTACAGCACGTTGTCCGAGCCCTCGGCGGCGGCCCGCAGGTCGGCCAGAGCCCGCGTCACCGCGTCGGCGTCCCGCCCGGCGCGCAGCCGGGCCAACCGCTCGGCCTGCGCCGCCTCGATCGCCGGGTCGACCCGCAGCGGCTCGTACGGCTCCTCCTCGTCGACCGTGAACCGGTTGAGCCCCACCACGACCCGCTCACCGGAGTCGATCTCCTGGGCGATCCGGTACGCGGACTGCTCGATCTCCCGCTTCTGGAACCCGGCCTCGATGGCGTCGACCGCCGAGCCGTGATCGGCCACCCGCTCCATCAACTCCACGGCGGCGGCCTCGATCTCGGCGGTCATCGCCTCCACCACGTACGAGCCCGCGAACGGGTCGACGGTGGCGGTCAGGTCCGTCTCGTACGCCAGCACCTGCTGGGTGCGCAACGCGAGCCGGGCGGCCTTCTCGGTGGGCAGCGCGATCGCCTCGTCGAAGCTGTTGGTGTGCAGCGACTGCGTGCCGCCGAGGACCGCGGCCAGGCCCTGCACCGCGACCCGGACCAGGTTCACCTCCGGCTGCTGGGCGGTGAGCTGCACACCGGCGGTCTGGGTGTGGAAGCGCAGCATCATCGACTTCGGATCCTTCGCGCCGAAGTCGTCACGCATGAGCCGGGCCCAGATCCGCCGGGCGGCGCGGAACTTCGCCACCTCCTCCAGCAGCGTGGTCCGGGCCACGAAGAAGAACGAGAGCCGGGGCGCGAAGTCGTCCACCGCGAGACCCGCGGCCAACGCCGCCCGCACGTACTCCACGCCGTTGGCCAGGGTGAACGCGATCTCCTGCGCGGGCGTCGCGCCGGCCTCGGCCATGTGGTAGCCGGAGATGGAGATGGTGTTCCACTTCGGCACCTCCTTGCGGCAGTACGCGAACGTGTCGGCCACCAGGCGCAGCGACGGCTTCGGCGGGAAGATGTACGTCCCCCGGGCGATGTACTCCTTGAGGATGTCGTTCTGGATGGTGCCGTTGAGCGCCGAGCCGGCGACCCCGTTCTCCTCGGCGACGAGCTGGTAGAGCAGCAGCAGCACCGAACCGGGAGCGTTGATGGTCATCGAGGTGGAGACCTTGTCCATCGGGATGTCGGCGAAGAGCCGCCGCATGTCCTCGATGGAGTCGATGGCCACGCCGACCTTGCCGACCTCGCCGTGCGCGATCGGGTCGTCGGAGTCGTACCCCATCTGGGTCGGCAGGTCGAAGGCGACCGAGAGTCCGGTCGTGCCGGCCCGCAACAGTTGGTGGTACCGCGCGTTGGACTCGGTGGCGGTGCCGAAGCCGGCGTACTGGCGCATGGTCCACGGACGGGAGGTGTACATCGTGGGGTAGACCCCCCGGGTGTACGGGAACTCGCCGGGGCCGCCCAGCCGGGAGTCCAGGTCCTCCGGAAGGTCGGCCGCCGTGTAGACGCCCTTGATCGGGAAACCGGACTCGCTTGACCGCCGTTCACTCATCCCCGGATGGTAGGACGCCCTGGCCCGGGGTCGGGTGAGGGATACCGCACAGTGCGTCTCGACCGGTCGACGGGAGGTGAACGCCCGGGCACGATCTGTCGACTTCGGGAAACGTCCGCCGCGTCGGCTTTCGCATCGGGCGTCGGAACCAGCAAGATAGGGGGGTTGTGTCCCAGCCCCCTCGATTTCTTCCGGTGGCTTTTCTGTGACTCAGATCCCGACGTGGAGCGGCGGACAGGTAAGTCCCGCCAGCGGACGAGCAGCGCCCGGCACCACCATCGGTGACCGGTACTCGCTGCGGTCCGCCGTGGGCAACGGCGGCATGGGCACGGTGTGGCGCGCCACAGACACCCTGCTGCGCCGCGACGTGGCGGTGAAGGAGGTCGTCCTTCCGCCCGGGCTGGCCCCCAGTGACCGCGATGCCATGTACGAGCGGACGCTGCGCGAGGCCCGCGCCGCCGCCGCCATCCAGCACCCTGCCGTCGTGCAGGTGTACGACGTGGTCACCGAGGCCGGTCGGCCGTGGATCGTCATGGAGCTGCTGGACGCTCGCAGCCTCGCCGACATGGTCATCGAGGACGGTCCGGTCGCGCCCCGGGCGGTCGCCAAGATCGGCATCGCGCTGCTCGGCGCGCTGGAGGTCGCGCACGCCATCGGCGTCCTGCACCGCGACGTCAAACCGGCGAACGTGCTGATCTGCTCCGACGGCCGCTGCGTGCTGACCGACTTCGGGGTGGCGCGGATGCCCACCGACGTGCAGCTCACCACGCCCGGCATGGTGCTCGGCTCCCCGCACTTCATCTCGCCCGAGCGGGCCATGGGCCAGGAGTTCGGTCCGCCCAGCGACCTCTTCTCGCTGGGTGTGACGCTCTACACGGCCGTCGAGGGGCGCCCACCGTTCGACAAGGGCGACCCCATCGAGACCATGCACGCCGTCGTCGAGGACCCGCCGGCCCCGCCGCAGCGCAGCGGTCCGCTGACCCGGGTGCTGATGGGCCTGCTCGAGAAGGACCCGGCCCGCCGGCTGGACGTGCACACCTCCCGGGGCATGTTGCGTGAGCTGCTCGCCGGCCCGTTGGGCAGCACCGCCACCGCCGTGCACTCGGTCACCGACCCGTACGCCGTGGTGCCGGTGCAGCAGCGTCCGGCCCCCGTCCACGCGCCGGCCCAGCCGGAGTCGAAGCCGGAGGACCAGATCGGCGGTCGGGCCATGCTCGCCCCCGGCGAGTCGTTGACCGACCGGTTGGCCGCGCAGCGCCGGGGTGAACGCCCACAGCCGGCCGGCGCGGCCGCCGCCGCAGCCCTCGACGAGACCAGCGCCGACGCGCTCGCGGGTCCGCTGCACACCCCCACGGGCGCGATGCCGGCCTCGGGCCGCCCCACCACGGGGCGTACCTACGGTGGCAGCGCGGACGCCACCCAGCGGGTCGACGCCGGCGCCCACCCCGACGCCACCCAGCGGGTCACCTACGGCAACCGGCCCGACGCGGCGCAGCCGGTCGGCTACGGCGCGCCCGAGGCCACCCAGCGCATCGGCGGCACGTACGGCGGCGGCAACCAGTGGTCGGTTCCGGGCACCGGCCAGCCCTGGACGACGACGCCGCCCCCGGCCGCTGGCGGCGGCAGCGCCCTGGACAAGGTCCGCGCGACCGGAGGCCAACTCGTCAGCACGGTGAAGGGCTGGCCGCGCAAGGTGCAGCTCGCCGCGGCCGGTGGCCTGGCCGTGCTGCTGCTGATCAGCATCGTGGCGCTGTCGGGCGGGGACGATCAAGCGCCGAGCACCCCGCAGGCGCAGCCCAGCCCGTCCGCCGCGGCGGGCCCCGGCATCGAGATGCAGGAGCACGCGGCCCGCGGCATCCAGGTCATGGTGCCCAAGGGGTGGAAGAAGTCCACCGGTGGCTCGTACACCGACTACATCGACCCGGAGGACAGCGGCCGCAAGGTGCGCATCATCACCGAGAAGTGGTCCAGCAGCTCCACCCGGTGGGCCGAGACGGCCGAGAACGGCCTCAAGACCAGGACCACCTCCTGCGTCAAGCCGTACGAACAGGTCGCCTCCACCGAGACCGAGCTGGCCGACAAGCCGGCCGCCGAGTTCGAGTACACCTGTGGCCAGGGCGACACGATGCGGCACGGCATCTGGCGCGGTGTGGCGCAGGACGGCAAGGCGTACTCGTTCTACCTGACCGCGAACGACGCCAAGTTCGCCGAGAGCAAGCCGATCTTCGACGAGATGGTGCGCACGTTCCAGCTCACCGGCGACGGCTGAGCCGAGGGAACCGGCAGCGGTGATCCGCCGTCGTGCTATCAAGGGGCATGGCGGCGGACACCACTGACATCGACGACATTCGCGAGCAAGCTCGGCGTTGGCTGGCCGACGACCCCGACCCGGCCAGCCGGGACGAGTTGACGGCGGTGCTCGACGGGCTGCCGGCGAGCGCTCCGGAGCTGGCCGACCGGTTCGCCGGCCCGCTGACCTTCGGCACCGCGGGCCTGCGCGGTCCGCTGCGCGCCGGCCCGAACGGCATGAACCTCGCCGTGGTCACCCAGGCCGCCGCCGGCCTGGTCACGTGGCTCGCGGCCCAGGGCGGCAACGGTCCGCTCGTGATCGGGTACGACGCCCGGCGCGGCTCGAAGCAGTTCGCCGAACGCACCGCCCAGGTGGCCACCGGCGCCGGCCGGGCGGCGCTGCTGCTCCCCCGTCCGCTGCCCACCCCGGTCCTCGCGTACGCGGTGCGTCAGCTGGGCGCGGTGGCCGGTGTGATGGTCACCGCCAGCCACAATCCACCGCAGGACAACGGCTACAAGGTCTACCTCGGCGCGGAGCTGGGCGGTGAGCTGGGCGCCGGCGCGCAGATCGTGCCACCGGCCGACGCCGGCATCGAGGCCGCCATCCGGGCGGTCGGTCCGCTGACCCAGGTGCCGTTGGGGCGGGCCGGCGAGGTGCTCGGTGACGACCTCGTCGCCGCGTACGTCGAGCGGGCCGCCGCCGTGATCGACCCGGACGGGCCACGGGACCTGTCCGTGGCGTACACCCCTCTGCACGGGGTGGGCGCGGCGGTGCTCACCGCGGCGTTCGCGCGGGCCGGTTTCCCGATCCCGGGCGTGGTGCCCGACCAGGCGGAGCCGGACCCGGCGTTCCCGACCGTCTCGTTCCCCAACCCGGAGGAGCCGGGGGCCGTGGACCGGCTGATCGCGCTGGCCGACGCCACCGGCGCGGACCTCGCCATCGCCAACGACCCGGACGCCGACCGCTGTGCGGTGGTCGTCCGGGACAACGGTTGGCGGATGCTGCGCGGCGATGAGGTGGGCGTGCTGCTCGCCGACCACCTGATGCGGCGCGGCGTGACCGGGCTCTACGCCACCACCATCGTCTCGTCGTCGCTGCTACGGGCGATGTGCGCGGCCCGGGGTCTGCCCTACGACGAGACGCTGACGGGCTTCAAGTGGATCGTGCGGGCGGGCGGCGGAAGCGCGCCGCTGGTGTTCGGCTACGAGGAGGCGCTCGGTTACTGCGTCGCCCCGGAGCACGTCCGGGACAAGGACGGCATCACGGCCGCGCTGACGGTGGCCGAGCTGGCCGCCGGTCTCAAGGCGCAGGGTCGTACGCTGACCGACCGGCTGGACGAGCTGGCCGCCGAGTTCGGCGTGCACCAGACCGACCAGCTCTCCGTCCGGGTGGACGACCTGCGGGAGATCACCGACGCGATGGCCCGGATCCGCACGGCCACCCCGAGCACGCTGCTGGACCAGCCGGTCGACAGTGTCCGGGACCTGCTGCCCGAGTCGGACGTGGTGATCCTGCGTACCGCGACGGCCCGGGTGGTCATTCGTCCCTCCGGGACCGAGCCCAAGCTCAAGGCGTACCTCGAGGTGGTGGAGCCGGTGCCCGACGGCGATGTCGCCGCCGCCCGGAGCCGGGCGGGCGCGGCGGTCGCGCGGCTGCGGGCCGACGTCGCCGCCGCCCTCGGCATCTGACCGCGACCACCCCCACCCGCCTGTCACGGGTCCTTTGCTCTGCTTCAGCGGAGGCGACACTTGACGGCCGCCAGTGTTGCGCCGGTTGAAGCAGAGCAAAGGACTCTCAGGGTGGGGTTGGGGCCCCGACGGTCAGGCGCGCTTGCCGAGTGCCTGGTCGACGGCGATGCCCAGGGCGGCGACGACCAGGCCGACCGACGGGCGGACGACCGAGTCGTCGGTGCTCACCTGACCGGAGAAGCCCGCGCCGGTGGCGATCTCCTCCAACCGCCGGCGGGCATTGGCGGCCTCCTCACCGCTCACGCCCAGCGCGGACTCCATCCGCAGCACCGCGACCAGCGTGGCCAGGGCGGCGGTCCGCTCGTCCGGGGCGGCCGCGCCGGCCAGCGCCTCGGCGAGCCGGCGGCGGGTGTCCGCCTCGACGGAGGCGTCCACCACCGGATAACGATGTACGTGGATGAAGCCCAGTTCGGTCTCGTCGACATCGCGGACGACACCCTGGGCGCACAGGTCACCGAGGATCTTGTCGCGCAGGCCGTGCCGCAGGCGCTGCACCCACGACGCCGGGGTGTGCGGCGTGTCGGCGGCGATCCGGGCGAGCACCTCGTCGGTGACCGGCTCACCGGTGGGCGTCGCGTCGATCACGGTCAACGACCCGTCGCCGTACGCGATCCGGCCGGCCAGCGCCAGCTCGACCAGCACCGCGGCGGCCATGCCCAGGTCCAGGCTGATCCGCGGCATGGTCGCCTTGCCGGTCGAGTCGTCGTAGGCGAGGAGCAGCAGTTCCTCGGCGAGCGCAACACCAGTCATGGCCGGAGACGGTAGCGGGTCCGCGCACCACCGCGCGCGGACCCGCCGGACCCGGCACCGACCGGGTGTCACGCTCAGAACCGGGGCATGCCACCGAACTGGCGGTCGCCGGCGTCGCCGAGCCCGGGGACGATGAACATCTTGTCGTTGAGGCCCTCGTCGATCGAGGCGGTGACCAGTCGCAGCGGCAGGCCGCTGCGCTCCAGCCGCTCGATGCCGACCGGCGCGGCGAGTACGCAGAGCACGGTGATGTCGGTGCAGCCCCGATCGGCCAGCAGCCGACAGGAGTGCTCCAGCGAGCCGCCGGTGGCGAGCATCGGGTCGAGCACCAGCACCGGCAGGCCGGCCAGGTCCCGGGGCAGCGACTCCATGTAGGCGCGCGGCTCGTAGGTCTCCTCGTCGCGGGCCAGGCCGACGAAGCCCATCGAGGACTCGGGCAGCAGGCCGAGCGCGGCGTCCGCCATGCCCAGGCCGGCCCGCAGCACCGGCACCAGCAACGGCGGGTTCGCCAGCCGGGTGCCCTCGGTGCCGGTGACCGGCGTCTGCACCGGGTACCGCTCGACGGGGAAGGTGCGCGCCGCCTCGTACACCAGCATGGTGGTCAGTTCGTGCAGCGCCGCCCGGAACGTCGAGGAATCGGTGCGCGCGTCCCGCATGGCGGTCAGCCGGGACTGGGCCAGCGGGTGGTCAATGACGTGTACGTCCACGATCGCTCAACCTACCGGTCCCGTCGCCGTGCCGGTGGGGGTGCGGGCGGACCGGCGACCTCGCTCACGCCGACGCCTGCAGTGACCAAGATCACTCGGCCGTTCCGTGCGTAGACTTCTCGGCATGACGGCGACAACGACGTCGGCCCGGTCGGACCTCTCCGAGCTGGGACGATCCGAGACCGCTCTGCGGACCTTCCTGCACGGCCTGCCCGGCGTGGACCAGGTCGGCGCGGAGCAGCGGGCAGCACAGCTCGGCACCCGCTCCATCAAGACCACCGCCAAGGCCCAGGCGATCGACCTGGCGATCCGGATGGTCGACCTGACCACCCTCGAAGGGGCCGACACCCCCGGCAAGGTACGCGCGCTGGCCGCCAAGGCGCTGCGCCCGGACCCGGCCGACCCGTCGTGCCCACACGTCGGCGCGGTCTGCGTCTACCCCGCGATGGTCCCGTACGTGGCCGAGGTGCTGCGCGGTAGCAAGGTGCACCTGGCCAGCGTGGCGACGGCCTTCCCGTCCGGCCAGGCGCCGTTGGAGATCAAGCTCGCCGACACCCGGGCTGCCGTGGCGGCCGGCGCCGACGAGATCGACATGGTGATCAACCGGGGCGCGTTCCTGGCCGGGCGGTACAAGGAGGTCTACGACGAGATCGTGGCCACCAAGGACGCCTGCGGGGACGCCCACCTCAAGGTCATCCTGGAGACCGGCGAGCTGGCCACGTACGACAACGTCCGCCGGGCCTCCTGGTTGGCCATGCTGGCCGGCGGCGACTTCATCAAGACGTCCACCGGCAAGGTCCCGGTCGCGGCGACGCTGCCGGTGACCCTGGTCATGCTGGAGGCCGTCCGCGACTTCCGGGCGGCGACCGGCCGGCAGGTGGGCGTGAAGCCGGCCGGCGGCATCAAGACCACCAAGGACGCGATCAAGTACCTGGTGATGGTCAACGAGACCGTGGGCGCGGACTGGCTCGACCCGGACTGGTTCCGCTTCGGCGCATCCAGCCTGCTCAACGACCTGCTGATGCAGCGCACCAAGCTGACGACCGGTACCTACTCCGGTCCCGACTACTTCACCCTGGACTGATAGCCGATGTTCGAATACGCCCCCGCCCCCGAGTCCCGCTCGGTGGTGGATCTCAAGCCCTCGTACGGGCTGTTCATCGACGGCGCGTTCGTCGACCCGACCAGCGGCGGCAGCTTCAAGTCGATCAACCCCGCCTCCGAGGAGGTGCTGGCCGAGGTCGCCGAGGCCGACGCCGAGGACGTGGAGCGTGCGGTCAAGGCCGCCCGTAAGGCGTACGACAAGGTCTGGGGTCCGATGTCCGGCCGCGACCGGGCGAAGTACCTGTTCCGGATCGCCCGGCTCATCCAGGAGCGCTCCCGCGAGCTGGCCGTGCTGGAGTCGCTGGACAACGGCAAGCCGATCAAGGAATCCCGCGACGTCGACCTGCCGCTGGTCGCCGCGCACTTCTTCTACTACGCGGGCTGGGCCGACAAGCTGGAGCACGCCGGTTTCGGCGCGAACCCGCGGCCGATCGGGGTGGCCGCGCAGGTCATCCCGTGGAACTTCCCGCTGCTCATGCTGGCCTGGAAGATCGCCCCGGCCCTCGCCGCGGGCAACACGGTGGTGCTCAAGCCCGCCGAGACCACCCCGCTGACCGCGCTGCTCTTCGCCGAGATCTGCCAGCAGGCCGACCTGCCGGCCGGCGTGGTCAACATCGTCACCGGCGCCGGCGACACCGGTCGGGCGCTGGTCGAGCACCCCGGCGTGGACAAGGTCGCCTTCACCGGCTCCACCGAGGTCGGCCGGGCCATCGCCCGGTCGGTCGCCGGCACCCGCAAGAAGCTCACGCTGGAGTTGGGCGGCAAGGCCGCCAACATCGTCTTCGACGACGCGCCCATCGACCAGGCCGTCGAGGGCATCGTCAACGGCATCTTCTTCAACCAGGGGCACGTCTGCTGCGCCGGTTCCCGCCTCCTCGTCCAGGAGAACGTCGCCGACCGCGTGCTGGAGTCGCTGAAGCGGCGGATGGCCCAGCTCCGCGTCGGGGACCCGCTGGACAAGAACACCGACGTCGGGGCCATCAACTCCGCCGCCCAACTGGAGCGGATCCGCGAGCTGTCCGACGCCGGCTCCGCCGAGGGCGCCGAGCGCTGGTCGGCACCGTGCGAGCTGCCCGACCAGGGCTTCTGGTTCGCGCCCACCATCTTCACGGGCGTCACCCAGGCGCACCGCATCGCCCGCGAGGAGATCTTCGGGCCGGTGCTGTCGGTGCTCACCTTCCGCACACCCGCCGAGGCCGTCGAGAAGGCCAACAACACGCCGTACGGGCTGTCGGCCGGAATCTGGACCGACAAGGGCTCCCGCATCCTGTGGATGGCCGACCGGCTGCGCGCCGGAGTGGTCTGGGCCAACACGTTCAACAAGTTCGACCCCACCTCGCCGTTCGGCGGCTACAAGGAGTCGGGCTACGGTCGCGAAGGCGGCCGGCACGGGCTGGAGGGGTACCTCAATGTCTGAGCGGGTCGCCGTACGCAAGACGTACAAGCTCTTCATCGGCGGGAAGTTCCCGCGCAGCGAGTCGGGACGGTCGTATCTCGTGCAGTCCTCGAATGTGTCACTGGCCTCCCGCAAGGACGCCCGGGACGCGGTGGTCGCCGCCCGCGCCGCCGTGAAGGGCTGGGCCGGCGCGACCGCGTACAACCGGGGTCAGATCCTCTACCGGGCCGCCGAGATGCTGGAGGGCCGCCGCGAGCAGTTCGTCGCCCTGGGCATCCCCGGCGACGAGGTCGACGCGGCCGTGGACCGCTGGGTCTGGTACGCCGGCTGGGCCGACAAACTCGCCCAGGTGTACGGCGGCGCGAACCCGGTCGCCGGCCCCTACTTCAACCTCTCCGCGCCCGAGCCGACCGGCGTGGTCGCGGTGGTCGCCCCGGAGCGGCCGGCGCTGCTCGGCCTGGTCAGTGTGATCGCACCGGCGATCGTCACCGGCAACACGGTGGTGGTTGCGGCGTCGCCGTCCGAGCCGCTGGCGGCGGTGACGCTGGCCGAGGTGCTGGCGACGTCCGACCTGCCCGGCGGCGTGGTCAACATCCTGACCGGCGCGATCACCGAGACCGCGCCCACGTTGGCCTCGCACCTGGACGTCAACGCGATCGACCTGAGCGGGGTGACCGACGCGTCGTTCGCCACCGAGCTGGAGGTCAAGGCGGCCGAGAACCTCAAGCGGGTGCTCCGGCCGGCCCCGGCCGACCACGACTGGACCGCCGACCCGGGTGTGACCCGGATGACGACGCTGTTGGAGACGAAGACGGTGTGGCATCCCAAGGGGGTGTGATCTCGTTCCTCTGCCTTGGGGGTTTTCCGGGGGGAGCCCGCCCACTGCGGGCGGTCAGGCTTGATCCCTGCGTGGGCGGGCTCCCCCCGGAAAACCTGACGTGGGCCGGGTCCGTCGGGTGGGTCAGCTTGCGGGTCCCGCCCGACGTTGAGTTGCCGGTCAGCGGGTTCCGCCCGACGCAGAGTCGCCGGTCGGCGGGCGATCGGGCGAAGCCGACGGGCGACGGGTGCGGCCGGATTTGCGGTCATGATCTGCGCAACTACAGGGATGTTGCTGCCTCCGAGGCGTTGGAGGCAGCAACATCCCTGTTCTTGTGCGGATCTTGCACGGTGGGCGGCGGCAGGGCGGCGGCAGTGACCAGCGTCCGGGCCACCCTGGGGCAGGGTCTACTACCGGGGGTAGGATTGGGTGGTGACTCGGCTGGGCGATCTTGAGCGTGCGGTGATGGACGTGCTGTGGGACGTGGTCCCGGGCACGTCGGACGGTGTGACCGTGCGCGAGGTCGCCGACGCGCTCGATGGTCGCGAACTGGCGTACACGACGGTGATGACTGTCCTCGACCGGCTCGCCGGCAAGGGCATGGTGCAGCGCGAGCGCGAGGGCCGCGCCTGGCGGTACCGGCCGGCGGCCAGCCGCGAGGCGCACATCGCCCAGCTCATGCTCGACGCCCTCGACCTGGGCGGCAGCCGGGACGCCGCGCTGGTGCGCTTCGCCCGCTCGGTGACGGGCACCGAGGCCGAGGTGCTGCGGGCGGCCCTGGGCAGCGAGGCCGGCCTGAGCGGGCCGGGTACGACCGGCAGCGAGGCCGGCCTGAGCGGGCCGGGTACGACCGGCAGCGAGGCCGGGCTGACCGACCGCGTGGATCCGCCGGCGGGCCGACGGCCGGCCGACGAGGCAGCGGAGCGGTAGGCGCGCCATGGCCTACGCCGTGCACTTCGCCGCCACCATGCTGGCCTGCTATCTGACCGCGCAGGTGCTGGCCCGTTCCACCTGGACGTGGCGCAGTCCACGGGTGGCGATCGTCTGCTGGCAGGCCGTGGGCCTGGCGGTGGGCCTCTCCGCGATGGGGCTGCCGATGGCGCTGGGGCTGGCCGCGTACGACCGGCCCACCGGGAGCGCCCTGCTCGCCCTGGCCAGCGATCTCGCCCACGGCACGCTGCCGATCGGCGTGACGGCGCTGCACCTCGCCGGCGTCGGAGTGGGCTTCGGCATCGGCGCGGTGCTCGTCACCACGACCGTCCGCAGCATCCACGGCACCATCCGCGCTCAGCGCCGGCACCGGGACCTGCTCACCCTGGTGGCCCGGGACGATCCGGCCGCCCCCGGGGCGCTCGTCCTGGACCATCCGAGCGCCGCCGCGTACTGCCTGCCCGGGGTGAAGCCACAGGTGGTGGTCAGCGCGGGCACACTGAGCCTGCTGGACCGGGCCGAATTGGCCGCCGTGCTCTCCCACGAGCGCGCCCACGCCCACGAGCGGCACGACCTGGTGCTGCTGCCGTTCACCGCGCTCTGCCGGGCGCTGCCGTGGTTCGGCTGGGTGCGTGACGCGCACGAGCGGGTCGCCCTGCTGGTCGAGATGCGGGCCGACGACAAGGCCCGCGAGCTGCACGCCGAGGCGCCGTTGGCGGGCGCGCTGCGCCGCTTCGCCGCCGCCGGGCACCGGGTCACTCCGGCGGGCGCGCTGGGCCTGGGCGATCGCGATCTCGACGTACGCGTCCAGCGCCTGCTGGTCGCCGACCGACCTCCCCGCGCTCTCGGCGCCACGGCCCTGGCAGTAGCCACCACCCTGGTAGCCCTCCCGATAACCCTCTTCCTGACCTAACCCCCCACCCCCACCCACCCCACCCACCCCGGCTTCGGGCGCGGTGATCAAGAGGTTCGCGTCAGGATCCGCTCGATTTCTGACGCGAACCTCTTGATCACCGCTCTTGTCTGGCTCGATGTGTAGGCAAGCTACGTGTAGGGTTGCTATGGCAAGGGAGACAACGCTACGAAAGAGTCGGCCATGGACACGCTGCTCCTCGCACGCCTCCAGTTCGCCACCACCACGTCGATCCACTTCCTGTTCGTGGTCGTCACGCTCGGGCTCGTCACCCTGCTGGTCGGCATGCAGACCGCCTGGACACTCACCGGCAACCCGAAGTGGGAGCGGCTGACCCGGTTCTGGGGCCAGCTCTACGTGATCAACTACGTGCTCGGCATCGCCACCGGCATCGTGATGGAGTTCCAGTTCGGGCTGAACTGGAGTGGCCTGTCGCGCTACGTCGGCAACGTCTTCGGCGCGCCGCTGGCGATCGAGACGCTCGTGGCGTTCTTCCTGGAGTCCACGTTCCTCGGGATGTGGATCTTCGGTTGGCACCGGCTCCGCAAGGGCGTCCACCTCGCTCTGCTCTGGGGCGTGGCGCTCACCGCGTACGCCTCGGCCTTCTGGATCATGGTGGCGAACTCCTGGCTGCAGAACCCGGTCGGGTACGAGGTCCGCGACGGCATCGCCCACCTCACCGACTTCGGCGCGCTACTCACCAATCCCAGCCTCGGCATGGCATTCGGGCACGTGGTGTCCGCCGCGCTGCTGGTCGGCGGGATGCTGATGGCGGCCGTCAGCGCGTGGCACCTGATCCGCCGTACGCCGGACTTCCTGCTCTTCCGTACCTCGCTGCGGATCGGCCTGGTCACCGCGGCGCTGGCGATCACGCTGGTGCAGGGCTTCGGGTTCGCCCAGTTCGGGCCGGTCGGCGCGGCACAGCCGACCAAGTTCGCCGGGGACACTCCTGAGGCACAGGCGCTGATCGCCGACTGGACGGCCCGGTTCGGCCCGGGCGACTACACCCCGCCGGTACTGGCCAACGTCGGGCTCGGCTTCATGATCCTGATCGGCTTCACGCTCGGCTGCGTCTGGTTCCTGCTGCCGCTGCTCTTCCGGGACTGGATCATTCGGCTGCGCTTCCCGCTCTGGCTGATCCTGCTCGGCGCGCCGCTGCCGTTCGTCGCGGTGATCCTCGGCTGGATCGCCCGGGAGGTCGGCCGCCAGCCCTGGGTGGCGTACGGGCTGCTCCCCACCGACCAGGCCGTCTCCGGCGTGGGCGCGCCGGTGATGCTCACCTCGCTGATCGGCTTCAGCCTGCTGCTGGGCACCCTCGCCGTCACCAACTGGGTGCTGCTCGCCCGGCACGCGGGCCGCGGTGCGGTCGACCCGGCTCTCGGTCGCCCGCCGGCGCCACCCACCGAACCGGCTCAGCCGGAACCCGTGCTCGCCTGAGGAGATCACCCGTGGACCTCGCCTGGTACGCCCTGCTCGGCCTCTTCTTCGCCAGCTACCTCGTGCTCGCCGGCTACGACTACGGCGTCGGACTGCTGCTCGCTCGGGGCGGCACCCCGGCCGGACGGCGGGCCACGCTCACCGCCCTCGGGCCGTTCTTCCTCGGCAACGAGGTCTGGCTGGTCGCGGCCGTGGGCATCCTGTTCGGCGCGTTCCCGGTGTTGGAGGGCGAGCTGCTCGCCGGCTGTTATCCGGCGGTCGCCGGGGCACTGGCCGGAGTCGTCCTGGTCACCGCCGGGGTCCAACTGCGCAGCCGGCCGGGCGACGAGCGGGTCCGCGCCCGCTGGGACCGCGTGATCGTGGTCGGCAGCGCGCTCGCCGCGCTGGGTTGGGGTGCCTTGCTGGCCGCTCTGCTCCAGGGCGTGCCGCGCGGGATGGACGGCCACGTCGCCGGGGTGTCGCACCTGGCCACCCCGTTCGCCGCCGCGGCCGGGCTGGCGATGCTCGCCCTGGTCGCGGTGCACGGTGCGACGTTCCTCACGCTGCGCCTGCCATCCGATGCCGCCGCCGTGGCCGGGCGCACGGCCCGCCGACTGGTGCCGGTGGCGCTCTGCGCGGTCGGCCTGGCCACCGTCGCGGGCCTGCTCTCCTCGCGGGTACGCGACGCCGTCCAGCGACCGGCGGTGGCCGTACTCCTGCCGGTGTTGCTGGTGGCGGCGCTGCTGGCGGCCCGCGCGGCCCTGGCTCGGCGGCGGCCGGGGTGGGCCCTGGTCGCCACCGGCGCGGCCCTGGCGCTGCCGGTGGCGCTGGTCGGCGCGGCCCTCTGGCCCTACGTGCTGGTGTCCACGGCGGACCCGGGCGCCTCGCTGACAGTGGCCGACGCCGCCGCCAGCGCGCCGACGTTGCGTCTGCTCGGCTGGGTGGCGCTGCCGCTCCTGCCGGCCCTACTAGGCTTCCAGGCGATGTGCTGGTGGGTTTTCCGGGGACGGACCGACGGTAGGGCACCGGTGTACTGGTGAACCGCCGTCCGTTCGACCCGCGTCTGCTGCGTCGGGTCCCTGCGGCCCGGCGCGATCTCGCCGTGCTCGCGCTCCTCGGCGTGGTCGCCGCCGCGCTGATCGTCGCGCAGGCCACCGCCCTGACGGCGGTGCTGGCCACCGCCTTCGACGGGCACCTGAACCGGCCGGCGCTGACGGGCTTCGTGCTCGCCGTCGCCGCCCGTTCCGCGCTGGTCTGGGCACAGGGCACGGTGTCCGCGCGGGTCGCCGCCACGGTCAAGGCCACCCTGCGGGCCGACCTGCTCGGCGCGGTGGGTCGGCACGGGCCGGCCTGGGTGGCGGGGCAGCGGGCCGGCGAGCTGGCCACCCTCACCGGGCGCGGGTTGGACGCGCTGGACGCCTACTTCACCGGGTACCTGCCGCAGTTGGTGCTCAGCGTGACGGTGCCGGTGGCGGTGCTGGCGCGGATCGTCCTCGCCGACTGGAGCTCGGCGCTGATCATCGCGTTGACGCTGCCGCTGATCCCGGTCTTCGGCGCGCTGCTGGGCTGGCAGGCGCAGGCCGCCACCGAGCGGCAGTGGCGGCGGCTCTCCCTGCTGGGCGGGCACTTCCTGGACATGGTCGCCGGGCTGCCGACCCTGCGGGCCTTCGGGCGGGCCCGGGCACAGACCGAGGTGGTACGCCGGATGGCCGACGGGCACCGGGTCGCCACCATGAAGACGCTGCGGATCGCGTTCCTCTCCGCGCTGGTGCTGGAACTGGTCGCCACCCTCTCGGTGGCGCTGGTCGCGGTGCCGGTCGGCATCCGGCTGCTCGGTGGCGGGCTGGCCCTGCACACCGCGCTGCTCGTGCTGCTGCTGACCCCGGAGGCGTACCTGCCGCTGCGGGCGGCCGGCAGCCGCTTCCACGCCAGCATGGAAGGGCTGACCGCGCTGGACGAGGCGCTCACCGTCTCGGCCGCGCCGCCCACCCCCCGCGCCGCCGAGGGCGCGGCCGTTCCCGACGGGCGCGGTGAGATCCGCCTCGAGGCGGTGACCGTGGCGTACGAACGGACCACCGCGCTGCGCGACGTGACCCTGACCATCCGGCCCGGCGAACGGATCGCCGTCATCGGGCCCAGCGGCGCCGGCAAGAGCACGCTGCTCGGTCTGCTGCTCGGCTTCGTGACGCCGACCAGCGGCCGGGTCACCGTGGACGGCGTCGACCTCACCACCGCCGACCTCGACGCCTGGCGTCGACAACTCGCCTGGGTGCCGCAGCGCGCCCACCTGTTCGCCGCCTCACTGACCGACAACATCCGGCTCGGCGCCCCGGACACCCGGGAAGAGGCGGTCGCCGCCGCGGTGCGGGACGCGGCCCTGGACGACGTGGTCGCCGGCCTGCCCGAAGGCTTGGCGACCCGGCTCGGCGAGCGCGGCCACGGGCTGTCCAGTGGGCAGCGGCAGCGGGTGGCGCTGGCGCGGGCGTTCCTGCGGGACGCGCCGGTGGTGCTGCTCGACGAGCCCACCGCGCAGCTCGACACGGCCAGTGAGGCGGTGGTGCTCGACGCCACCCGCCGGCTGGTCGCGGGCCGGACCGCGCTGCTGGTCGCGCACCGACCGGCGCTGCTGGCCGACGCCGACCGCATCCTGCGCGTCGAGGACGGGCGGGTCACCGAGCTGACGCCCGAGCCGACCCCGAAGGTGGCCCGATGAACACCGTGCCAGAGCCGGTGGACGCCGCACCGAGCGCCGACGCGGCACCGACCGGGCGGGTCGCCGCCGAGCGTGCCGTCCTGCGGCTGGCCCGCCCGTACCTGGGTCGCCTGGCCGGCGCCGGGCTGCTCGCCGCGGCCACCGAGCTCGCGGGTCTCGCCCTGATGGCCACCGCGACGTGGCTGCTGATGAGCGCCGCCGGCCGGCCTCCACTGGACCGCCTCACGGTGGCGATCGTCGCGGTCCGGGCCCTGGCCATCAGCCGGGGTGTCTTCCGGTACGCCGAGCGGCTCGCCGGGCACGACGCGGTCCTCCGCATGATCACCGACGTACGCGCCCGGGTCTTCGCCACCCTCGCGGCCCGTCGTCACACCCGGCACCGCTCGGGGGACGTCCTGAGCCGGCTGGTCTCCGACGTCGAGGCGGTCCAGGATCTGCTGCTGCGGGTCCTGGTGCCCGGCGCGGCGGCGGCCCTGGTCGGGGTGCTGGCAGTGATCGGGGCGGTACTGATCTCCCCGCCGGCCGCCGGTGTGCTCGCCGTCGGCCTGGTCGTCGCCGGGGTGGCGCTGCCGGCGCTGGCCACCGTGGTCACCCGACGCAGCGCGGCGGAGGTGGCGCCTCTTCGTGGTGCGTTGGCCACCGACGCCGTCGACCTCACCCACGGCGCCGCCGACCTGGCCGCGTTCGGTGCGACCGACGCCGCGCTGCGCGCCGCCGAGCAGCGGGCCGGCCGGCTGGCTCGCCTGGAACGCCGGTTGGCGGCCACCGGCTTCGCGGTGGACGCGGCCGGGGTGCTGGTCGCCGGGCTGACCGCCGCCGCCGTGGTGCTGGTCGCGTTGGCCTCCGACGTACGGGGTGTACTCGTCGGGGTGCTGGCCGTCGGCACCCTGGCCGCCGTGGAGGTGGCGCTGGCCCTGGTCTCGGCCGCCCGGCAGTGGACCCAGTTGCGGCCCGGCCTGAGCCGGGTCGCGGCCCTGCTCGACGCCGCCCCGCCCGCCCACACGCCCCCCGCCGCCGGGGTCGAGCCGTCCGGCCCGCACGACCTGCGCTTCGCCGAGGTGAGCGTGCGGTACCGGGCCGGCGCCGCGCCGGCGCTGGACCGGGTGAGCCTGGACCTGCCCGCCGGCCGGCGCATCGCTGTCGTCGGCCCGAGCGGCGCCGGCAAGAGCACCCTGGCCGCGGTGCTGACGGGTGCGGTCCGCCCCACCGCCGGCCACGTCACCCTGGCCGAGCGAGACCTGTCCGCGTACGGGGAGGAGGAGTTGCCGCGCCTCGTGGGTGGACTGCTCGCCGAGGCGTACGTCTTCCACGCCACCGTCCGGGAGAACCTGCTGCTCGGCCGGGCCGGCGCGAGCGAGGCCGAGCTGACCGGGGCGATGACGGCCGCCGGCCTGCTGGACTGGGTCCACGCCCAGCCGGCCGGCTGGGACACCCTGGTCGGCGAGGAGGGCGGCCAACTCTCCGGCGGTCAGCGGCAGCGGCTCGCGCTCGCCCGGGCCCTGCTCGCCGCGCCGCCGGTGCTGGTGCTCGACGAGCCCACCGAAGGGCTGGACCCGGCCGCCGCGGACGCGGTGCTCGCCTCCACTCTCGCCGCCACCCCCGCCGGGCACTCGGTCCTGCTGATCAGTCACCGGCTCAGCGGACTGGCCGGCCTGGACGAGATCGTGGTCCTCGACGGCGGTCGGGTGATCCAGCGCGGCCGGCACGTCGAGTTGGTCGCCGCCCCCGGCTGGTATCGGGACCAGTGGCTTCTCCAGGAAGCGGCGGAGCGCGGGTACCTGGCGCTCGCGCCCTGAGCTGTCTCGGGGACGGACCAGGGTTCTCCCCGACGTGGACGTCCACGCGCCGTGGCAGGGTGGTGCCATGCGACATGCGGACGACTTCCTGGTCGAGGAGCACCTGCGGGACCTGGAGTCCCGGTTGCAGGGCCCGGCGCGGTTGAAGTCCGAGCTGTTGACCGAGGCGCGTCACGACCTGCTGGACGCCGTCGAGGCGTACCGCGACAGGGGTGTGCCGTCCACGGAGGCGCAGCGCCGCGCGGTGGCCGAGTTCGGCGTGCCGGCGCAGGTGTTGCCCTCCTGGCAGGCGGAGCTGGCGGTGGCCGCCCTGCGCGGCCTCTCCCTGCGGATGCTGGCCGTCGCCGGGGTGGCGGTGGTGGCCGGCGACCTCACCTGGCGGGGATCGAGTTGGAGTGCGGGTCCGCCGCCGCCCGCCACCTACCGGTTGCTGTCCACCTCGGTCGACTGGCTCTGGTCTGGTGGGCTGCTGCTCGCGGTGACCGGACTGCTCGTGATCTGGGCGGGCGCGCGGTCGGCACGACCCCATCTCGCGATGGCACAGCGGGCGGTGGGCGTCGCCCTGACCGGCAACCTCGTGCTCGGCATGGTGGCCAGTGCCGCTCTCTTCGCGTGGTCGATCGACATGTGGGACGCGGCGCTGACGTGGCCGCCGATGGTCGTCGGCATGGTGGTGGCCGGTGCCGCGTACTTCTCGCTGACGCGCGCGGCGCGCGGTTGGGTACGGGCCACCGCCCGCTGACCTGTCGCCGCTCAGGCGGGGGTGACCGGTGGGCTGCCGGGGTCGAGGAACCGCCCGACCGTCGCCCGGAACTCCTGCCACCCGGCCCGCTCCCCGGCCAGCGCGCGGCGGCCGGAGTCGGTGAGCTGGTACGTCCGCCGCTCCCGACCGTTGACGGTGCTCCACGTGCTCGCCACGTGCCCGGCACGCTCCAGCCTGCGCAGGGCGGGATAGATCGTGCCGGTGGGCAGGTCGAGGCTGCCGTCGCTGCGTGTCCGCAGGGACTCGATGATGGCGTAGCCGTGCAGCGCGCCCTGTTCGAGGACGGCGAGCAGAAGGGCGTCGAGGTGACCGTGCAGCGACTGGGCCTTCATGTGTAGCTACGCTACTTGTCGGACGGCCGGTCCGCCACCGTCGCGCACCCGCAGGTGCGGGACGTTCCTCGGCCGGCCACCGGGGTGCGGGCTCCGAGCTTCCCGAGTCGCCGACTAGGGTATGTGCCCAGAGTCACTCGCCGGTCGGAGACCCCGGTGGGTGGGCAACCCGAAGCACACGGAGGTCAGCGTGGCCCGCCAGTCGCCCCAACGGCCCGACGCCGACGAGCCAGAGCTCGACGACACCACCGGCCCGGCCGAGCCAGACGAGGCCGATGAGGCCGACGACACCCCCCGCGCGGCGATCGACAGGTCGCTCTGGGAAGAGCTGCGGATCGACCCGGTGGAGATCGCCCTGCCCGCGGGCACCGGCTTCACCCTGCGCGCGTACCGGCCGGCCGGCTCGCTGACCCCGACCGACGTGAGCGAGCGCGACCAGGACGACCCGTTCCTCGCGCGCCGTCAGGTCGTCGAGGAGGAGGACGACGAGACGGTCGTCATCCTCGACGAGGAGTTGGCCGAGGAGTTCGCCGACGCCGACGAGGAGGAGAAGTCCTCGCGCCGTCGCCGTGACGCCGACGCCGACGCCGACGCGACCGCCGACGAGGACGAGGACGAGGACGCCACCGACGAGGCGGACGACGAAGAGGTGCCCGTCTTCCTCAGCCACCGTGGCAAGCTGCTGCTGTTCAAGACCCCCGAGTCGCTGGTCAGTTTCGTCCGTTCCGGCGCGCCCAACGACCTGTCCCAACTGGACAGCTGGAATGAATTGTCCGAACGGGTGGAGCCGGCCGACATCGTGCCGCTCGACGAGGACACCTACGAACTCGACCTCGTCGTGGAGAACCTGCGGGGCGGCCACGACAGCTGGGATTCGACCCTGCTGATCGAGGCCGGCGAGGTCGCCCGCGACGTGTCGTACGCGTTGCGCCTGCCTGCGGTCCTGGACATGCTCTCCGCCGGCTCCAGCCTCGACAACCTGGACGAGGCGCTCCGCGCCACGGCCAACGGCGGCATCGGCGCTTTCATGGGCCGGCGACGTCTGAAGAAAATCGGGGCACAAACCGCAAGTTTGGGTTGGCGCACCATTGTCGGCAAGATCTCTGCGGTGGTGGACTGGCGCGACTGACCCGTACCGGGGAGCATCAGTTGCTGGCAGTAGGAAGACCTGTCCCGGGAGGAGGACGACGCCGTGGCGCTCGTGCGCGTGTACTGCGGTCTGGCCTCGGCGGATCCGGCTGACCGACCGGCCTCGGCCGGTTCGACGCTGACGTCCGCTGTGGTCGACGACGCAGGCCGTCTGCTGCATGTCTGCGAGATCGGCGACGACGCGGCTGGCTACGCCCAGCTCGTCGCGCTGCTCGTGGAGCGGTCGGGCGGGCCGAGCGGTGCGGCCATCGCCGCCGACAGCGACGACCACACGGTCACCTCGCTGTTGAGCGCGGCGGGTCGGCCCCTGGCGATCGCCGACGACGACTCGGTCGACGACTTCGCCGAGCGTTTCGCCGACGACGACTCGCTGGAGGAGATGCAGTCACCCCCCGCCGAGCGCCGTGCCGTCGGCCTGGCCCGCGCGTTGCAGGCCGGCGCCCTCTCCGCCGTCACCCTGCCGGCACCTCGGGACCTGGCCGGCTACAAGCAGGTGCTCGCCGCCCACGCCGCCCTGGCCAGCGGCCGGCACTCCGCCGCCGTGGCGCTGCGCGAGGTGCTGCGGGAGCTGTACCCGGCGGCGCTGCGCGCGTATCCGGACCCGGCCGAACCGGTGTCGCTGGCCGTGCTGGACGCGCTGCCCGAGCCGGGCATGCTCGGCGGCACCATCGCCCGCGGCCGCGAGGTCTCGGTCGCCGCGGACGCCATCGCCGCACACCTCGCGGCGGACGGGGTCGCCGACGCCGAAGAGATCAACGAAGCGGTCACGGCGCTGCGGGTCGCCATCTCGGAGACGCCACGTCGCGCCGCCGTCAACCGGGCGCTCACCTCCGCCGTGGCCGAGACGGTCCGGCAGGCCGTCGCCTCCGTACGGGCCTGCGACGCGGGCTGCGAGGCGCTGGTCAGCGCGCTCAGCGCCCGCGTCAGCACCCCCGCGCCGACTCCCGGCCGCCGGGCCGCCGCCCGACGCGGCGAAGCGGTCGGCGAGTTGACCGGCCTCGCCGGCACCGGCAGTGGCCTGCGCTCCGTCCGCCCGACCCCGACCCCGACCCCCGCCGAGCCCACGCCCGTCGGCGGCCGACGCAGCAGGCCGGAGCCCGCGCCGGGCAGCGCCCCCCTGGCGTCGCCACGTCCACTCGGCCCGCCGCCGGTCGCACCCGCGCCGGTCACCCCGCCACCGGTCGCGCCCGCGCCGGTCGCACCGGCCGCCGCGGCCGGTCCGCCGGTGTCCGCGCCACCCGGTCGCGCCGAGCCGCTCCCGAGCCGGATCGACGGCCCGACCAACCGACCGGTCTCGTCGCCCCCGCCCCCGCCCCCGGGGATCACCCCGATCGCGCCGGCCCAGCGGGGCGCGGTGCCGCCGGCCGAAGCGGGCGAGCCGTTCCGGCCGACGCTGACCACCGCCGCCATCAACAGCGCTCGGGCCGAGCGGCAGCGTACGGTCATCCCGCCCCGCCCGAAGACCAATGGCGAGCGGCAGGGCCAGCCGCAACGACCGTCGGTCCAGGACCCTCCCACCGGTGGGTTCAGCGTCACCGACCTCAGCATCCCGGTGCCCGCTCCCCGGCCGGAGCAGGAGTTGTCCGCGCCGCCGGGCTCCCGGGCGAACTGGCCTCTGGTCAACAACCCGGAGGACCCGGCCGACAGCTCGCCGAACAACCCCGTCGCCTACCCGTACGGCGGCAACCGTGGCGTCGAAGCCCCGACGGAACCGGGTCGCGCCGACGGGCGGGTCACGCCGCCCTGGCTGGCCGACGACCTGCCCCAGGAGCCTCCCATGCTGCGGCTGGTCGAGCCGCCGCCGCTGGCCGACCGGGCTCTGCGGGAAGGGCTGAACCCGCCCTCGGGCGAGTCCCGCCTGGACGCTCCGCCGCTTCGGCTGGTCGACCGCGAGCAGGCCAACCGCAACGGTCGTCCCGCACCGCTCGTCGAGCGGGCCGCCGAGCACCGGCCGCCGCCCCCGGTCGAGCACCGGCCGCCGCCGGTCGCCGACGAGGGTGACGGCGACCTGCTGATCTTCGCGCAGGCCAAGTCCGCCTGGTTCGTGGGCCACGGCGACGACGAGTCCGACCTGGACTGGTCGACCACTGCCGACACCGGTTGGCAGGCTGCCGAGCAGGCCGCCCGTCCCGCGGTCGGCGCCGAGACCAACGCCGGTCTGCCGAAGCGCGTTCCGCAGGCCAACCTGGTGCCGGGTTCGCCACTGCGCGAGGAGCGTCCACTCCGGATCGTGCGTGACGCGGCGAGCCTCGCGGAGAACACCACGGGCTACTTCCGTGGCTGGCGTCGCGGCCAGGAGATCGGCGGGTTCGCGGTGGGCGGCCGCCCGGGCCGCGAGGCCGCCGGTGGTTGGGACTTCAGCCGCGACCACGGGGACCGCGACGACGACCGCGAGTACGAGTACCGTTCCGCCGGCTACCAGTCCTGAGCGCCTCTGTAGCGCCCGTTCCTCCTCCCGCCCTCACGCCACGTGGCTGAGGGCGGGAGTGCTTTCAGGGGCGAACTCAGCGGGCCGCAGGAGCGCGTACGTCGTCGACACCAAAAATCCTGGAAGGGCTTCGGAAGCCGTTCCAGGATTTTGTGATTCGTATGGTGGGCAGCATCTCCCGCCCGGTGGTGGCCGGAACCACCACCGGGCGCGGGAGCCTACCGGTCAGGCCGGGGCGACGGCGCGGGTACGACGCATGGTCAGCACGTACTCGACAAGCGAGATCAGCACGTGCTTCGTCGACTCCCGGTTACGGGCGTCGCAGGCCACCACCGGCACGTCGCTCGAGATCGCCAAGGCGTCCCGGACGTCCTGCGGGTCGTGGTACTGCATCCCGTCGAAGCAGTTGATGGCCACCAGGTACGGCAGCCGCCGGTGCTCGAAGAAGTCGATCGCCGCGAAGCAGTCGGCCAGCCGGCGGGTGTCCACCAGCACGACCGCACCGATCGCGCCCCGCACCAGTTCGTCCCACATGAACCAGAATCGGGTCTGACCCGGCGTACCGAACAGGTACAGGATCAGGTCACGGTCGATCGAGATCCGGCCGAAGTCCATGGCCACCGTGGTCGTCGTCTTGCCCGGCACCTGCCGGGTGTCGTCGACGCCCACGCCGGCCGAGGTCATGATGGCCTCGGTGGTCAGCGGCGTGATCTCCGAGACCGAGCCGACCAGCGTCGTCTTACCGACGCCGAATCCACCGGCGATAACGATCTTCGCCGACGTCACGCGCCCACTCGGGGTCGGTGGGCGGTGCGACATGTCAGAGCCTGCGAAGTCCACTCAGCACCCTCTCCAGCAGTTCAGTGCCCACCGCGTCGTCGGAGTCGTCCAGGATGGTCGGCTCGTGGACCGCGACCAGGCCGTCCGTCGCCATGTCGGCGATGAGCACCCGGGCCACACCGAGCGGCAGCTGCATCCGCGCCGCGATCTCGGCGAGCGATTGCACGCGTCCGTCACACAGCGCGGCAATGTACTGGTGTTCGCGGCCCTGGCCGCCACTGCCGTTGGCAGTGGCGCGGCCGCGCACCGTCGTCTCGACGAGCGCCTCCAGCGCGATGTCGAGCCGGGGACGGGTTCGACCACGGGTCACGGCGTATGGACGGACCAACGCTCCGGTCGGTTCGTCACGATCGGCCATGTCGCCGCTCACCTCCTTCGCACCCCGTACCGGCTCCCACCGGTGGAACTCGTCGTTCTTGTCGTATCAGTTGCGCCGACCGCACGATCGGCGAGACGTCAGCCCAGCATGCCCGCGGCCGCGCGCGGCTGCGGGGTCAGGGCGTCGCCCACCCGGTCGACCAGTAGCGCCATCTCGTAGCCGACCTGCCCGACGTCGGAGCTGCGGGCCGCCAGCACGGCGAAGGACGAACCATCCGAGATGGACATCAGGAACAGGAAGCCATTGTCCATCTCCACGACGGTCTGCAGCACCGCGCCTCCCTCGAAGCAGCGGGCCGCTCCCTGGGTCAGGCTGACCAGTCCCGAGGCGATCGCGGCGAGCTGGTCTGCCCGGTCCCGCGGCAGGTCCCGTGACGACGCGAGGAGCAGGCCGTCCGCCGAGACGGCGACCGCGTGTGCGACACCCGGAACCCGATCGGCGAAGTTGGCCAGCAGCCAACCAAGATCCTGCGTAGTTGTCATCCTTCTTGCTCCTTCTGCCCGCTCCCGGCCGCTGAGCCTGAGCCAGACTGCGAGGATTGCTGCCCTCCCGGAGTCTCCTCCGGGCTGGTCGGGTTGTCCGAGGTGCTACGCCCACGCTGCACGCCTCGATGGTAGGCGGAGAGCAGGCCACGGACCGCCTCCGGGGAGCGCCGCTGGACCGAGGTGGTGGGCTTCTCCACCGCGCCCGGCACCAGCTGCGCCATCGGCTTGCGCTTGGGCAGGCCGGTAGTGGTGGTCTCGTTCACCGGCGCCGCGCTGGCCGCTGCCGAGGCGGCACGCCAGCCGTCGTCGGCGGCGGTCTGCCAGCCGTTGCTCTGCGGTTGGGGCCGGCGGTTCGGTAGGCCCTCGGCGAGGTCGGCGCGTGCGCCGCCGTTCGCTGTCGACCCGTTGTCCCGCGGCGCTCCTCCGGCCGTCGGAGTGTCTGCCATCGGTGTGTTACCTGTCGTTCCGGGTGGTGTCTTGGCTGCCCGACCGGTGGCATCGACCGTGGCGAACTGCTGGGTCGCGTCGCCGCCGTTCGTCGACGGGGTGGCGGCGGCCTCCTCCGAACCCGGACGGCGGGTACGGAACCAGGCGGACTCGAGCTCCCGGAAGATCGGCAGCTCCATGGTCTCGTCCGCGTACCGCTGGCGGTTCTGGGCCTGCGGCTGCTGGGGCGCGGGGCGGGCCGACGATGCCGGAGCCTGCGGGGCCGGCCTCGACGGTGCCGACGCCTGCGGGGCGGCGACCGGCGGCGCCTGCGGCGCGGGCGCCGGCGACTGGGCCGCGGTGGTCGGCTGGTCGCCGGGGCGCGGCACCCGGGGCAGCTCCGTCGTCATGTCCAGGGCGGCGGCGAGCCGCTCGGGCACCGGCGGGGTCTGCGTGTCCCGCTCGCCACCGGGTACCGGCGGCCAGGCCGGCGGCGCCGGGGTGCTGGGCGCCGGTGCGGGCGGGGCGGACCGGGGGGTGAAGCCGCTGAACGACTGGCCGGAGACCGGCGGCGCCGAGTACGGCTGCCCGGAGGCGGGCGACGCCGAGACGGGCGAGGCGGACACCGGCGGACCGGCGTACGGCTGACCGGAGGCGGGCGCGGCGGAGACCGGCGGGCCGCCGTACGGCGCACCCGAGTAGGGCTGACCGGAGTACGGCTGGCCGGAGGCCGGCGAGGCAGAGACCGGCGCGCCGGAGTACGGCTGGGCGGAGACCGGCGGAGCGGAGTACGGCTGCGCCTCCGGGCTGCTGGGCAGCTGCCGGGGGATGTTCGGCTGCTGGCCGCCGTTCGGCTCGTCACCGGCCCGGCGCTGCGGCAGCGGGTCGATGGACTGCCCGTTGGACGTCCGGGGGGTGAACCCGTCGCCGCCGTTGACGCCGTTCGTCGCGCTCGCGCCGGTCAGGTCCGACCAGGCGGGCATCGAGCGGTACCCGCCGGTGTTGGCGGGCGTCCCGGAACCGTTGCGCGACGCCGGGTCGAACGGCCGACCGCCGAGGGTGACCTGGTTGCCGGACTCGCCGGGACGTGACCCGTTGCCCAGCGCGGGCAGCGCGCCGAGGACCGGCGACGGCGGGGTGGTCTGCGGGCCGGCGGCGGGCAGAGCCGGCGGCTGCTGGACCCGGCCGGAGAGCGCCCGGGGCACCAGCACCGAGGTGGGCATGGTCACGTCGGCGACCGTGCCACGGTCAGCCCCGGGACGCAGCTCGACGCGCACGCCGTGCCGCGAGGCCAGGCGGGCGACCACGACCAGGCCCATCATGCGGGAGACGGCCACGTCCACCTGGGGCGGCGTCGCGAGCTTGTCGTTGAGCTCGTGCAGCTGCTCGCGGCTGATGCCGATGCCGCGGTCCTCCACGTAGAGCGAGGCACGGTCACCGACCCGACGGGCCTCCACCATGACCTGCGAATCCGGCGGGGAGAACGCGGTGGCGTTGTCGAACAGCTCGGCGACGAGGTGCACGAGGTCGTTGACCGCGTGCGCGGCGACCTCGATGTCCCGGTCGATGACACCGAACTCGATGCGGGTGTAGTGCTCGACCTCGGACTGCGCGGCACGCAGCACGTCGATGAGCGCCGCCGGCTCGCGCTGCACGCGGGTGGAGTCGGCGCCGGCGAGAACGAGCAGGTTCTCGTCGTTGCGCCGCATCCGGGTGGCCAGGTGGTCGAGCTGGAACAGCTCGGCCAGCCGGTCCGGGTCCTCCTCGCCGCGCTCCAGTCGGTCGAGGTGCCCGATGAGGCGGTCGACCAGGATCTGCGAACGACGGGCCAGGTTGACGAACATGGTCGCGACGGAGGCGCGCAGCGCCGCCTGCTCCGCGGCCGTCCGGACGGCTTCCAGGTGGACGGCGTTGAACGCCTCGGTCACCTGACCGAACTCGTCCTTGCTGCGGACCGGCAGCGGCTCGGCGATCTGGTTCGCCAGCTGCACCGGGGAGAGCTGCCCGACGACCTGCGGGTCGCGCAGTCGGGCCACCGCCTGCGGCAGGCCGTACTGGGCGACGGAGAGGGCGCCCTGGCGCAGCTCGCGCAGCGACCGGGCCATCGAGCGGGCGACCAGGTACGCGAAGAGGATGGCCAGCAGCAGCATGCTCAGCAGCAGGCCGGTCTCCAGGAACACCTGGCGCTGGACGTCCGACCGGAGGTTGTCGGCCTCGGCGACCACGTCACCGTCGAGCTTCGTCTCCACGGCGCGGATCAGCTTGGCGTTGGCCGTCATGGCCGATTCCCACTGGTCGGGGCCGAACGGAGCACCGCGCATGTCGCCGGTGGTGTTGCCGTCGATCCAGCCGATGTAGTTCTGCGCCTCGCGCCGGTCACCGCCGGCGACCGTCTGGTCGTGGAACTTCGCCTCGTCGGAGCTGGCCACCGCCTTGAAGCTCTGCAGCGCCTGCTGCTGGCCGGTGCCGCTGGCGATGTAGTCGGTGCGCAGCGCCGGGGTCATCCGCTGACCACCCTGCACGCCGAGCGCGCGGTGCACGACGACCCGCCGGAGCGAGAGGAACTCCTTCTCCCGGGCGACCGCAGCCGCGGCCCGCATCCGGTCGCTCAGCTCGTTGTCGCCGGCGAGCTGGGTGGCCGAGTCCCGGATGGCGAGCAGGTCGTTGATCAGACCCTCGTACGCCTGGACGGCCTCGGCGAGCTTCAGCTTGCCGTTGAACACCTGGCTGCGGACACCCGGCAGGTCCTTGAGACTCTGGTCGATGCCGCCGAGCAGGCCCTCGAGGCTGCTCGGCAGGTCCTCCACGTCGCCCCGCTGCTGCCGGTAGGGGGTCATCGACTGGTCGACCCGGGTGTTCGCCCGGTTGTAGGCCTCCTGGTACTGCGCCTTCGGCTGCGTCCCGGTCGCCTGCAGCAGCAGCACGGCGGAGGTCCGCTCGTCCTGGAGCTTGTCGACCAGTTCACCCGAATAGCTCGACAGATTCGCCAGGTCGCCGGCCCGGTTGGCATTGTTGAGCGTCTCCAGGTGGTCGACGAGACCACTGGTGCCCACAACGACCGTGGCGATGGTCGGCACGATCATGATGAGACCGAGCTTGGACCAGATCGGCATGTCCCGGAGTCGACTGGCCGGCCGGCGCAGTCGCGACAGGAAGGAGCCCGCCGTCTTTGGCCGTTTGCTCACGTCACCGCCCTCGCGATTACAGCTTGAACGCGTTGCCCCGGGCAACGCCCAGCGACCGACCCGGCGGGTCGGACCCCCGAGATTCCATCACGCCGCTCGGCAAGAAGAAAGCCCAGGTTGTCACCGGCCGAAGGTGTGATGAGATGTTGATGCGATTTGATAGCAGTCCGTCTGGCCGGAGTAACTGAAGGTAATGGATCATCCCCACCGCGTCGTCCTGCTCGCCGGCCCCTCAGGCTCCGGAAAGTCGTACATAGCGCAGCAAACTGGCCTGCCGGTGCTGTGTCTTGACGACTTCTACAAGAACGGCGATGACCCTACGTTGCCGCGACGAAACGGCCAGGTCGATTGGGAATCGCCGCAGTCCTGGGACGCCTCGACGGCCGTCGAAACGATTGCGCGACTGGCCCGCGAGGGCCGGGCCGATGTGCCGGTTTATGCGATCGGCGCGGATCGACGGGTAGCCACCCGGCCATTTGATGTCGACGGATCGCCACTTTTCGTGGCCGAAGGGATTTTCGCCGCCGAGATCGTCGAGGAGTGCCGCCGTCGCGGGCTGCTCGCCGGGGCGTACGCGCTGCGCCGCCCGCGCGGAGCGACGTTCCTGCGCCGGCTGGCCCGCGACCTGTCCGAGCAGCGCAAGGCGCCCCGGGTGCTGGTCCGGCGCGGCGTGGCCCTGCTGCGCGCCGAACCCGAGGTGTTGCGCCGCCAGACGGGGCTGGGCGCCGAGGCGGCCCGGGCCCGGGAGGTGCTGCGCCGCGTGGCCGGCCTCCTCGCCGGCCACCACAGCCACCACCGGCAGGGCTGACGAGGGGGTCAGGGCAGCAGCTTGGCGTACGCCGGCTTGATCACCTCGTCGATGATCCGCAGCCGCTCGTCGAACGGGATGAAGGCGCTCTTCATCGCGTTGATGGTGAACCACTGCAGCTCACGCCAGCCGTAGCCGAACGTCTCCACCAGCAGCGACATCTCCCGTGACATGGACGTCCCGCTCATCAGCCGGTTGTCGGTGTTGACGGTGGCCCGGAACCGCAGGTCCCGCAACAGACCGATCGGGTGCTCGGCGATCGAGGCCACGGCACCGGTCTGCACGTTCGACGACGGGCACAGCTCCAGGGGAATCCGCTTGTCCCGGACGTACGCAGCCAGCCGACCGAGCGTGCCGTCCGGCGCGATGTCGTCCACGATCCGTACGCCGTGACCGAGCCGGTCCGCGCCGCACCACTGGATCGCCTGCCAGATCGACGGCAGCCCGAACGCCTCACCGGCGTGGATGGTGAAGTGGAAGTTCTCCCGCTGGAGGTACTCGAAGGCGTCCAGGTGGCGGGTGGGCGGGAAGCCCGCCTCCGCGCCGGCGATGTCGAATCCGACCACCCCGGCGTCCCGGTGCCGCACGGCCAGCTCGGCGATCTCCTGGGAGCGGGCCGCGTGCCGCATGGCGGTGAGCAGCGTGCCGACCCGGATGGTCAGACCTGCCTCGACGGCCTGGGCGGTTCCCTCGGCGAACCCGGCCAGCACGGCCTCGACGACCTCGTCCAGGGTCAGGTCCTGCTCCAGGTGCTGCTCGGGAGCGAAGCGGACCTCGGCGTAGACGACGCCGTCGGCGGCCAGGTCCAGCGCGCACTCCCGCGCCACCCGGCGCAGGGCCGGTCCGGTCTGCATGACCGCCACGGTGTGCGCGAACGTCTCCAGGTAGCGCTCCAGCGACCCCGAGTCGGCGGCCTCGGAGAACCAGCGTCCGAGCGCCTCGGGGTCGGTGGTGGGCAGCTCGTGCCCCACCTCCGCCGCCAACTCGACGATCGTCGCCGGACGGAGCCCGCCGTCGAGATGATCGTGCAGCAGCGCCTTCGGGACCTTGACGATGTCCTCGTACCGGATAGTTGCGACCATCCCCAGACCCTAGTCAGCGGCCGTGGACGGCCGGAGCGGGGCGGCTGGTTAGGCTGCCCGGTATGCGCGCATCAGACACGTTGGCGGCCTGACGTGGATCCGCGCATCCTCGACCGGCTCCGCTGTCCGGTCTGCGGCGAACCGCTGGCCGAGACGACCGCCGGCACCGCCCGTGCACTGCGCTGTCCGCGCCGGCACACCTTCGACGTCGCCCGCCAGGGCTACGTGAACCTGCTCACCGGTCGGTCGCCGCACGTCGGCGACAGCGCCGAGATGGTCGCCGCGCGTGCCGAGTTCCAGGCCGCCGGCCACTACGACATCATCTCGACGGCGCTCGCCGCCGCCGCGACGGAGGCAGTCGCGCGGCTGCGCGCCACGCCCGCGTCGCCCGCCGCCCGCACCACTTCCGCCCTTTGCTCTGCTTCCACCGACGCAACACTTTCCGCACCGCACTGTCGCGTAGAGGGAAGCAGAGCAAAGGACGCAACGGCAGGGGTACGGGTCGGAGCGCCGACCACGGACTCTGACGCGTACCCCTTGGTGGTGGATGTCGGCGCGGGCACGGGCCGCTACCTCGCCGCGGTGCTGGCGGCGCTGCCGGACGCCGTGGGTCTGGCCCTGGACGTCTCCAAGCCGGCGCTGCGTCGCGCGGCGCGGGCGCACCCCCGGGCGGCCGCGGCGCTCGCCGACACCTGGCAGCGGTTGCCCCTGGCCGACGGCGCGGCGGCCGTGCTGCTGAACGTGTTCGCCCCGCGCAACGGCCCGGAGTTCCACCGCGTGCTCGACCGCGCGGGCACGCTGCTGGTGGTGACGCCCGCCGACGACCACCTCACCGAACTGGTGGACGCCCTGCGCCTGCTCCGGGTGGACCCGGACAAGGCGGACCGGGTGACCGCCACGCTGGGAGGGCACTTCACGCCCACCGGCTCGACGGTGCACCGCGCGGAGTTGGCCCTGACCCGACCGGAGGTCGCCACGCTGGTCGGGATGGGTCCGAGCGCCTGGCACACCGACCCGGCCGCGCTCGCCGAACGGCTGGCCGCGCTGCCCGAGCCCGTCCGGGTTTCCGTGGCGGTCCGGCTGGACGCCTACCAGCCCCGCTGACCTCAGGTCGAGAGGTCGACCTCTTCCCAGCCGGGCGGCTCGTCGTGGTAGGGCCCGCGCAGGATCACCGCCCACTCCAGCGCCCAGCGTCGCTGCCCGATCGCGTTGGCGTCGACGAGACCCGGCAGGGGGCGGCCGTTGCGCTCGGTCTCCAGGTACGCCCAGTCCAGGCAGTAGTGCAGGTCGAGCAGGGCCGCCGCGTCGGCCGGATGCTGCGGCGCGGCGAGGATCCTGGACTGCCAGCGCCCGAACGTCTCCCCCTCGGCGATGTGCGGCAGCCGCTCGACCAGCCGCTCGTCCACCGCCAGGGTGGGGTCGAGCTGCTTGCTCAACCCCAGCACCCAGGCCAGCGCGAAGAGCGCGTCGTGGTGCAGCACGAACGAACGGTGGTCACCCTTTCCGCCCATCACGAACTGCCACTCGGGTGGGGTGACCATCTCGACCAGGTGCGAGCCGAGCAGCCAGCTCATCGCCGCCTGCGGGGGCATCCCGAAGCAGCGGGCCAGGATGAGGTGCAGCACGGCGATGCGCGCCTCGATCTCGGCCCGGGGACGCAGCTCGATCGCGTCACCCGGCTCCCACACGAGCGGAAACTGGACCGGCGGCAGCGGCAGACCGAGCCGGGACAACTCGTCCAGGCTCGCCTCACGCACCTCGCGGGGGTCGGGGGCAGGTACGGTCACGGGGCAACTTCCTGTCTGCGCGCCACGCCTTTGGCCTGCGACAATAGCGCTCCCAGGGGACCGACACCATGCCGCCCCGACCCCGGTGCGGTCAGCCGATCCGCTCGATGACCAGGGGTGCCGTGGTCGCTGCGGTCGGCGCAATGTGCACCGCGCGACTTGCCTCCGCCAGAGCCGCCGGAATTCGGGTCGAATCCTCCGCGCGCAGCTCGTAGAGAGGGTCACCAACCCGCACCGCGTCACCCGGCCGCCGGTGCAACACCACACCCGCCGGGACGCTGACGGGGTCCTCCTTGCGGGCCCGGCCCGCGCCGAGCCGCCAGGCCGCAACCCCCATGGCGTACGCGTCGACGGCCGCCACGTATCCGTCCTGCTCGGCCCGGACCACCTCGACCTCCGGCGCAGCCGGCATCGGCGCGTCCGGGTCGCCACCCTGCGCCCGGATCATCGCCCGCCAGGAGTCCATCGCCCGCCCGTCGCGCAGCGCGGCCTCCGGGTCGGCGTCCGGCAGGCCGGCGGCGTCGAGCATCTCCCGGGCCAGCGCGAGGGTCAGCTCCACCACGTCGGCGGGCCCACCCCCGGCCAGCACCTCGACCGACTCGGTCACCTCGACCGCGTTGCCGATGGCCAGGCCGAGCGGGGTCGACATGTCGGTGAGCAGGGCGACCGTCCGTACGCCGTGCGCGCCACCCAGCTCCACCATCGTGCGGGCCAGTTCGCGTGCCTGGTCGACGGACTTCATGAAGGCGCCCGAGCCGACCTTGACGTCGAGGACCAGCGCGCCGGTGCCCTCGGCGATCTTCTTGCTCATGATCGAGCTGGCGATCAGCGGGATCGCCTCGACGGTGCCGGTCACGTCGCGCAGCGCGTACAGCTTCCGGTCGGCGGGGGCGAGCCCGGCGCCCGCCGCGCAGACCACCGCGCCGACGTCATCGAGCTGGCTGATGAACTCGTCGTTGGTCAGCGCCGCCCGCCAGCCCGGGATGGACTCCAACTTGTCCAGCGTGCCGCCGGTGTGCCCGAGGCCGCGTCCGCTCAGCTGCGGTACGGCGGCCCCGCAGGCGGCGACCAACGGGGTGAGCGGCAGGGTGATCTTGTCGCCGACGCCGCCGGTCGAGTGCTTGTCGACGGTCGGACGCCGTACCGCCGACAGGTCGAGCCGCTCACCGCTGGCGATCATCGCGGCGGTCCACCGGGCGATCTCCGGGCCGGTCATACCGTTGAGGAGGATGGCCATGGCCAGCGCCGACATCTGCTCGTCGGCGACGACGCCCCGGGTGTACGCGTCCATCACCCAGTCGATCTGCGCGTCCGACAGCACACCCCCGTCCCGCTTGACCCGAATAACATCAACAGCAGCAAACCCACTCATCAAAAGATCTTTCCTAGTCCGTTGCAGATCCCGCCCGACGGCCAGTAACCAGGTCGGGGGCGGGGGCCGACCGTGCCCGGCGGAGGGATCAAGCCTGACCGCCCGGAGCCGGGCACGGTCGGCCCCCGCCCCCCAACCTCAAGAAGCAGACCACCGAACCGGGATCTCCAAAGGCGGCTCCCCCTCGCCCGCCCAGAAGATCGTGCCGGTCTCGTCCACCACGACGACCCGTGGCGTCCGGGCCATTCCCCAGGTGATCGCCTCGGCGGGATCGTCCCAGGTCGGCGCCTCCTCCAGCACACCGGTCTCGGCGCCCGAGTCGTCTCCGGCCGACCGCTCCCAGTACGCCGTCCAGACCTGCTGTCCGGCGGACATGTCCGGGTGCACGAAGACGGTGCCGCGACCCCGCCAGGCGGCCAACCGCTCCGGGACGACCGGCACCGGCGTCTCACCGGTCACCGCCTCCAGGTCCTCCACACCGAAGGCGTGCGGCAGCAGCTCGGCCATCCGCAGTGGGCGGGTCTTCGTCTCGATCAGACAGTCCGGGCCACCGTTCTCCCAGAGCAGTTGCCGACACCGGCCGCACGGCATCAGCGGCTCACCGGTGGCGTCGACGCAGGAGAGCGCGACGAGTCGACCGCCACCGGTGGCGTGCAGGCTGGACACCACCCCGCACTCGGCGCAGAGCGTCACCCCGTACGCGGCGTTCTCCACGTTGCAGCCGACCACCACACGACCGTCGTCGACGAGCGCGGCCGCGCCGACGGGAAACGTCGAGTAGGGCGCGTACGCGTGCCGCATCGCCTCGGTGGCGGCGGCGCGCAACCGCGCCCAGTCAATGTCGGTCATGCCGTCATTCTGCCCAAGCGGCCCAGGTCAGGCGCGGGCAGGGCGGGGTTCGCGACCTCGGCTACCCACGGCCAGGAGGGGTGCACGGTGATCACACTGCCCCTGCTCCGCGATCTTGTTACCCACCACCACGCACCTGATCGAGGTCGGGATGCTGAGGGGCCATCTTCGTACTCGGTCGTCCTGCACAAGACGAACGGTGGACCGTCGTGGCTGCGCACCACTTCGACGACGTACCCAGGGAGGGTGTTGGTGGGCGCGGACGGCGAGCACCGCGTCGTGCCCGGCAGGTGAGTCCTGCCGGGCACGCCTGCTGGTGTCAGCCCTTGATGTACGGCTTGCCGTCGGCGGCGGGCGCCCGGACCCGGCCGACCAGGCCGGCGACCGCCAGGATCGTCGCCAGGTACGGCAGCATGGCCAGGAACTGACTGGGGATCGAGCTGTTGATCGCGCTCAGGTAGGTGGCGAGCTGGTCGGCGAAGCCGAAGAAGAGCGCGGCGAGCAGCGCCCCGGTCGGGTTCCAGCGGCCGAAGATCAGCGCGGCCAGCGCGATGAAGCCCTTGCCGCCGATCATGTTCTTGGTGAACGAGTAGAGCGCCAGCGTGTACGACGCGCCACCGATACCGGCGACCACACCGGCCAGCAGCACGTTGCGGTAGCGCACCCGCAGCACCTTGACGCCCAGCGTGTCGGCGGCGATCGGGTGCTCGCCCACCGACCGGGTCCGCAGCCCCCACCGGGTACGGAACAGACCGATGTGGATCACCAGCACCAGCAGCAGGCCGAGGTAGAGGAAGATGTTGCCTCGGAACAACGCCGGCCCGAGCACCGGGATGTCCTTGAGCAGCGGGATCTCCCAGTTGCTGAAGCGCGGCGCGCTGTTGTACTTCTCCGCGTCGGTCTGCATCAGCCGCTCGTAGAGGAAGCCGGTGACGCCGACCGCCAGCAGGTTCAGCACGATGCCCATGACGACCTGGTCCACCAGGTAGCGGATGGCGAAGACGGCCAGCAGCAGCGAGATGAACGCGCCACCGATGGCGGCGGCGACCAGACCCACCCAGACGCTGCCGGAGATGCTGCCGAACAGGGCGCCGCTGAACGCGCCCATCAGCAACTGCCCCTCGATGGCCACGTTGACCACACCGGACCGCTCGCAGAGCACACCGGCGAGCGCACCGAAGATCAGCGGCAGAGCCAGGATGAACGTGCCCCGGATGATGTTGACCAGCGGCATGAAGTTCTGCCCGGCCGGCGCGGCGGAGACCTGCCAGCAGAGGAAGGACAGCACGAAGGCGACCAGCCCCACTCCGAGCACGGGCAGGAACCAGCGCTTCGGCACCCCGGCGAGGAGCGCCGCGCCGGCGGCGATCGCGATGATCCCGAACAGGATCGCGCCGATCGTGCCGTTGATCTCCAGGGCGGCGCCCGCCGCGTCGTCGCTGAGCGTGAACCGGGCCTCCTGATCGGTGGCGAGCGCCCCGAACAGCACCGCCGCCAGCAGGCCGAGCGCCGTCAGCGTGAGGCCGACCTTGCGGGTCCGGGTCCAGAAACCCTCGTCGACGCCGACCGCGACGTCGGGGACAGCCATGGTGGACATGCGTTACCAGCCCTTCGCCAGGCTCGTCTGCAACCGGGCGGCCCGTGCGGCCCGGAGCTGGAAGATCGCCTTCACCAGTGCGGGAGCGGCGATGAAGATGACGATCAGCGCCTGGAGCACGGTCACCAGCTCCAGCGAGATGCCGGAGTACGACTGCATGCGGTTGCCGCCGGCCTGGAGCGCGCCGAACAGCAGCGCGGCGAGCAGCACACCCCAGGGCTTCACCCGGCCCAGCAGCGCCACCAGGATGCCGTCGAAGCCGATCTGCGCCACCACCAGCGGCGTCAGCGCGCTCGCGGTCGAGCCGAGCACCATGTTCGAGCCGCCGAGGCCGGCCAGGATTCCGGAGAAGACCATGATCAGGATGTACGTCCGGGTGACGCTGATGCCGGCCGTACGCGCGGCGTCCGGGTTGGCGCCGACCGCGCGCAGCTCGAAGCCGAGCGTGGACCGGTTGAGCAGCCAGGCGACCGCCCAGGTGGCCAGGACGGCGATCAGGATGCCGGCGTGCACCCGCAGGTTGTCACCGAGCAGGCGGGGCAGCTGCGCGGAGGTGTCCACCGCCTTGCTGATCGCGTCGGTCCGGGTCGGGTCCTGCACGCCGTTCTGCACGATCAGCCAGGTCAGGAAGTACGTGGCGACGTAGTTGAGCATGATCGTGTTGATGACCTCGTGGGCGCCCGCGCGGGCCTTGAGGATGCCCGGGATGAAGCCCCAGATCGCCCCGCCCAGCGCGCCGGCGAGCACCGCCACCAGCAGGTGCAGACCGGGCGGCAGCGGCAGCAGGAAGCCGGCCAGCGCCGCCAGGATCACGCCGATGGTCGCCTGACCCTGCGCGCCGATGTTGAACAGGCCACCACGGAAGGCCAGCGCCACCGCCAGGCCGGTGAAGACCAGCGGCGCGGCGTACGTCAGGGTCTCGGAGATCGGCGCGAGCACCGCCTGCCAGCCGTTGCTGCCGTTCAGCCAGCCGGAGAACGCCTCGGGGTCGAAGATCGAGCCCTTGAACAGGTTGGCGTACGCCTCGCTGACCAGCGTCCAGCTCGAACTGAACGCGTCCGAGGGGCGGGCGGTGATGTAGGTGTAGGTGTGCAGCACGTCCGGGTCAGAGACGATCATCAGCACCGCGCCGACGACGATCGCCAGCACCAGCGACAACAGGGTCACCGTGAAGGTGTTGGCGGCCCAGAGGTTGTCCAGGAAGAGCCGGCCCAGGGACGGCTTCGGCTCCGGCGTCTTCTCCGTCGTGGTCGTGCCGGCCCGCTCGGTGTTGCCGAGGGCGTTCTGCGCCGCCTGCGCCTCGCTCGCCGGCTCCTTGTCCGGAGAGCCCGACTGCGGATTGGGGTTGGTCATGCCTCGTCCTCGCTCGCGGGGCCTTCGGCGCGCGCCGGACCCCCGTCGGCCACGCCACCGGAGGTGGCCGGGCCGGGCTGGGCTGCGGTGCCGGCGGTGGTCGCATCGGGCTCGGCCGGCGTGCCGGCCGAGGCCGCGTCCGGGTGGATGCCGGCCATCAGCAGGCCGATCTCCTCACGCGGGGTGTCCGGGCCGACGATGCCGATGATCCGTCCGCGGTACATCACCGCGATCCGATCGGCCAGCCCGACCACCTCGTCAAGCTCGCTGGACACCACCATGACGGCGGTGCCGACGTCCCGCTCGTGGATGATCTGGCTGTGGATGAACTCGATCGACCCGACGTCCACGCCACGGGTCGGTTGGGCGGCGATGAAGAGCTTCAGCGGCCGGGACAGCTCCCGCGCCACGATCACCTTTTGCTGGTTGCCGCCGGAGAGGGTGCCCACCGCCGCATCCGCCGATGAGGTACGGACGTCGAACTGCTCGATCCGCTCCCGGGCCGACGACGCGATGGCGTCGGGCTTCAGGGCGAGGCCGCTGCCGAACGGTGGCCGGTCGTAGATGTCCAGCACCAGGTTCTCGGCGACGCTGAACTCCTTGACCAGGCCGTCGACGCTGCGGTCCTCGGGCACGTAGCCGACCCCTGCGCGCAGGACCCGCTTGGTCGTCCAGCCGTCGATCCGGTCGCCGCCGAGGCTGACCGTGCCGGCGAGCACCGGGCGCAGACCCATGATCGCCTCGATCAGCTCCGTCTGGCCGTTGCCCTGCACGCCCGCCACGCCGAGCACCTCGCCCGCCCGTACGGTCAGGTCCACGCCGTCGACCGCCCGGATCTGCCGGTCGTCGTCGACGACCAGGCCGGCCACCTCGAGTACCGGCTCGCCCGGCGTGGCCGGCGACTTGTCGACCGTGAGCCGCACACTGCGGCCGACCATCAGCGCGGCCAACTCGTCGCGGGTGGTCTCCGGCGCGGCGGTGCCGACCGTCTTTCCGCGCCGGATCACCGTGATCCGGTCGGCGATCGCCTTGACCTCGCCCAGCTTGTGGGTGATGAAGACGATCGACTTACCGGCCGCCTTGAGCGACCGCATGACCGTCAACAGCTCGTCGGTCTCCTGCGGGGTGAGCACCGCGGTCGGCTCGTCCAGGATGAGCAGGTCGACGTCCCGGGTGAGGGCCTTGACGATCTCCACACGCTGCTGGATGCCGACCGGCAGGTCCTCGATCACCGCGTCCGGGTCGACCCGCAGGTTGTAGCGCTCGGACACCTCCGTGACCTCGCGTCGGGCCCGCCGCCGGTCCAGGAAGCCGGCGATGCCGCCCCGTACCTGCTCGGCGCCGAGCATGATGTTCTCGGCGACGGTGAACACCGGCACCAGCATGAAGTGCTGGTGCACCATGCCGATCCCGGCCGCGATGGCGTCCGACGGCCCCTTCAGGCGCAGCGGCGTGCCGTCCACCAGGATCTCGCCCTCGTCGGGCTGGTAGAGCCCGTAGAGCACGTTCATCAGGGTCGACTTGCCCGCGCCGTTCTCGCCGAGCAGGGCGTGAATCTCTCCAGGCTCCACCGTCAGGTCGATGTGGTCGTTGGCGACCAGATCACCGAACCGCTTGGTGATGCCGCGCAGTTCGAGTCTCAGCGCAACCTCCTGGAGTGTGAGCGATGGTGCAGCCTAGCTGCCGTCGAGCGGGCCGGAGCGGCCTGGCCGACGCGGTGCGCGATCGGCCGCTCCGACCCCCACGGTCACCCGCGGGGCCGAAGCGGCCGATCGGTCGTACCTGTGCCCCGTCGACCCTTCCGATGATCTCATCGGAGGAGCCGAGCGGTCGTCACTTGGTCGGCTGGGCCTTCGAGGTGACGGTGATGGTGCCGGCGGCGATGTCCGCCTTGATCTTGTCGACCTCGGTCTTCAGCTCGGCCGGAACCTTGCCGTCGAAGTCGTGGTACGGGGCGATCGAGACACCGGTGTTGGCCAGGGTGCCGACGAAGCCCGGGCTGGCCTGCAGCTTCTCGCCACCGGCAGCCTTGACCACGGCCTCCTTGACGGCCTCCGGGATGTTCTTGACCACGGTCGTGATGATCGCGGAGCAGTCCGGGGTGCTCTCGCAGCCGTCGACGTCCACCCAGATGGTGTTGTACTTGCCGCCCGAGGCCTTGGCCGCCGCGGTGGTGCCGAGGCCGGAGCCGCCGGCGACCGGCATGATGATGTCCGCGCCCTGGGCGACCAGCGCGTCGGAGACCTTCTTGCCCTCGTCCTGCTTGGCGAAGTCGTTGGTGAAGGAGCCCTTCTGGGTCTCCTTGTTCCAGCCGAGCGCCTGGACGTTCTTGCTCTTGGTCTTGTTGTAGTACGCCACGCCGTCGACGAAGCCGTCCATGAAGATCGTCACCGGCGGGATCGGCAGACCACCGTAGGTGCCCACCTTGCCGGACTTGCTCATCCCGGCGGCGAGGTAGCCGGCCTGGAAGGCAGCCTGGGCGGTGTCGAACTGCATCGGGTAGATGTTGGCGTCACCCGGGTTGGCGTCGACGATGCCGAACTGCTGGTTCGGGTTCGCCTTGGCGATCTTGGAGGTGGCGTTGGCCATCAGACCGCCGACGGCCAGGATGAAGTCGCACTTCTGGTTGACGTACTGCGTCAGGTTGGGCTCGTAGTCAGCCTCGGCCTTCGACGCGACGTACTTGATGTCGATGTTGTCGTTGGCGGCCTTGGCCTCCTGGAGGCCCTTCCAGGCCGAGGTGTTGAACGACTTGTCGTCGATGCCGCCGACGTCGGTCACCATGCAGGCGCTGAACTTCTTGGCACCGCTGCCGGCGTTGTTGTCATCATCGGGGGCCTCGCCACACGCGGCGGCGCTGAGCGCGAGCCCACCCACCGCGACGATCGAAGCGATCCGCATCCCACGCACCGAGCGCAAGACGTCTCCTTCCCATTGCACACCGCGCATAGTGCGGTGGCAGCCCATCAGCCGACCTGCGGGTGTGCCGCCGGCTGTCCCACGTTACGGACGGGAGCGTACGCCCGCGCCCACCCACCGGCCGACAATCGTGCACGACTGTTGAGTGCCTGTTACCCGGGTGTAACCCTTGCGTGGGGCACATCACTCTTCGTGCTGCTAATCGAGCGCCGAGGTGTCGTCGAAGTCCGGTTTCCGAGGAGCATCTCCCCCTCGGACGCTACCGCCAAAAGACCGCCACCGCCGCGTTGACCAGGGTCAGGCCGACGATCGCGAGGAAGTGGCCCCGGTTGACCACGTCCCGCTTCCGGGAGAAGAAGACCATGACGAAGATCAGCAGGGCGATCACCAACTTCGTCACAAGTTTTGCCGGGTTCGGCTCGTCGTCACCGCCGCCGCGCAGGGGCGCGGAGAGTCCGAGGCCGGTCAGCAACTGGATCACGGCGCCCCAGAGCATGGCGGAGTTGATCCGCAGCTTCCCGCTGACGTACTGGGCGATCGAACCGCCGAGCAGCAGGGCGAAGCCGATCAGATGGACATAGAGGAGGATGAGTCGCAGCGCTTCCACGCCGCCCATCCTCCCCCATCAACGACCGTTCGTAGTAGTGGGCCCGTCGATCGGCGCGCCGAAGGGCTCACCCCTTGACCGCTCCGGAGGTGAGGCCCGAGACGATGAAGCGCTGAAGGAACTGGAACACCAGCACGGTGGGGATCGCGGTGAGCAGGGTGCCGGCCGCGAAGATTCCGAAGTTGGTGTTCCGCTCGCCGCCCTGCAACATGCCCCGCATGCCGACCGCGAGGGTCTTGGCGTCCGTGTCGGTGAGGAAGACGCTCGCCATCAGGAACTCGTTGATGGTGTTGATGAAGGCGAGCAGTCCGGTCACCGCGAGGATCGGCGCCACCAACGGCAGCATGATCCGGAAGAAGACCTGGGCGTGTGAGGCGCCGTCCATGGTCGCGGACTCGTCCAACTCCCGGGGCAGGGTGTCGAAGAAGCCCTTCATCAGCCAGGTGTTCACGCCCAGCGCACCGCCCAGGTAGAGCAGCAGCAGACCCCACGGGGTGTTGAAGCCGACGGCCGGCCACAGGTCGGTGATCGTGCCGAAGATCAGGAAGATCGCCACGATCGCCAGGAACTGCGGAAACATCTGGATCAACAGCAACGACAGCAACCCCACCCGTCGACCCTGGAACCGCATCCGCGAGAAGGCGTACGCCGCGAGCGCCGAGAGGAACACCGAGGCGAACGAGGCGCCTCCGGCGATGAGCAGCGAGTTCAGGAACCAGTGCCCGAATCCGGTACGCGCGAACAGGTCCCCGAAGTTCTCGAACGACACCCCGCCGGTCGGCACCAACCCGGTGGACGAGAGGGTGCCGAGCGGGTTGAGCGCCGCCGAGACGACGAACACGAGCGGGAAGAGGCTGAACAGCACGCCGAGCAGGCCGACCAGGTGCCGCCAACCGACCTGGGCGAGCCAGCGGTTCCTCCGCCCTCTCGCCGGGCGGTCGACCGCGGTCGGGCGGTTCGGGTCGATGAGCGTGGTCACGCGTACACCTCCTCCTGTTGACGGGTCCGCCGGAAGCTGACCGCCGACACCACCGCCACGATCGCGAAGATGAACAGCGAGATCGCCGCGGCGAAGCCGAACTGTGCCGCCTGCCCACCGAACGCCAGCCGATAGGTGTAGGTGATCAGCAGGTCGGTGGCGCCGTTGCCGGGGTTGTCCGCCGGGAACGGCGCACCCTCGGTGGTCAGGTAGATCGCGTTGAAGTTGTTGAAGTTGAACGCGAACGACGAGATCAGCAGCGGCGACAGCGCGACCAGCAGCAGCGGCAGGGTGACCGCGCGGAAGGACTGCCAGGGCGAGGCCCCGTCGACCGAGGTGGCCTCGGTCAACTCTCGCGGGATGGCCTGGAGCGCGCCGGTGGCCACGAGGAACATGTACGGATAGCCGAGCCAGAGTTGCACCAGGATCACCGCGGCGCGGGCCGTCCAGTCCTGGCCGAACCAGTCGACGCCGAGCCCGAACAGGTTGTTGATCAGCCCGAAGTCGGTGTTGAACATGTCCCGCCAGACCAGCAGCATCGCGAACGACGGCATGGCGTACGGCAGGATCAGCAACATCCGGTAGAGGTTGGTGCCCCGCATCCGGGGCGAGTGCAGTGCCAGGGCGATCAGCAGACCGAGGATGAACGTGCCGCCGGTGGAGCCGATCGCGAAGGCGACGTTCCAGACCAGCGTGCCGAGGAACGGCCCGGAGATCCGCTCGTCGGTGAGTATCCGGGTGAAGTTGGCCAGCCCCACGTTCACCTTCCACCCCTGGGCCAGGCGCTCGCCGTCGGCGGCGACGAACGCGCCGGCCTCGCCGTCCGCCGTCCAGGTCCGGCCGCTGTCGCTGTCCCGGACGCAGTCGCAACCCGCGTCGTACGCCCGCACGGCCCTGCCCTCGTACGCCCGCGACAGGCCGGACGAGCGCAGCGCGCCGACGGCGGTCGGCACCACCAGATCGGTGATGTCCCTGCTGCGGGCGCTGGCCTGACCGACGTTGAGCACGGTGTAGCCGTCGGCCGCGGTGACCCTCCCGCCGGGGGCGACGGTGACCGTGCCGGGGTCGAGCGGACGCAGGCCGCCCCGGTCGCCGACGGAGACGGTGGCGGTCGCCGGGTCGGTGATCAGGAAGACCAGTGCGCCGGTGGCGGGATCGCCAGTGGTGGCGACGGACAGCGGGTACTGGGCGGAACCCGCGACCTGTCGCACCGAGCTGCTCTGGATCGCGACGATCGCGTCGTCCTTGCTGCCCCGATGGCCGTCACCGAAGTTGGTGAAGGCCGTGCTCGCGGTGTAGAGGACCGGCACGACCTGGAAGGCGATGAGGAAGAGCGTGCCCGGGACGAGGTACTTGGCCGGAACGTGCCGACGGCCCGCGTACAGGTAGAACAGCCCGGCGGTGGTCAGCGCCAGCACCGCCAGCCCGGTCCACTGCTCGGCCTCCACGAGCGGGAATGCCGCCCAGATCGGGATGCCGGCCACCAGACCGAGCAGGATCACCTTCGCGGCGAGGCCGGCCGCGGTGATCGGCGCGTGGTTCCGCGCGGTACGGGACGTGCGGGGGGACCCGGTGTCCACGGGCCCCCGGCCCGGGGTCTGCTGACCAGTCCCCGGGCCGGACAGCGGCGTACTCATTACTTGATCGAACCGGCGATCGTCCGGCCGGCCGCGGTGACCGTGCTGGTCGGGTCGGCGCCGCCGATGACGGCGGCCTCCGCCTTGCCGAACGGGTCCCAGATCGCGGCCATGGCCGGGATGGCCGGGAGCACCTGGCCGTTCCTGCCGGCCTCGATGAACTTGGCCAGGTCCGGGTCGCTGCCCTTGACCTGGTCCAGCGCGGCGGTCAACGCCGGCGGGCGCGGGTCGGCCTGGTAGAGCGCCACGGCCAGTTCCGGCTTGGCGACGTGGTTGACGACGAACTCCTGGGCGAGCGCCTTGTTCTTGCCCTTGGCGGCCACGTAGAAGGACTGGACGCCGATGAACGGAGCGGCCGCCTTGCCGCCGGCGAAGCCGGGAACGGCGGAGACGTCGTACGCGATGCCGGCCTTCTTCACGTCGGCGGTGGCCCACGGTCCGGAGACCAGGAAGGCGCACTTCCTGCTGGTGAAGGTGGCCGTCGCGTTGGTGTCGGCGATGGAACGCTTCAGCACGCCCTCGCCCTTCTCGCCGAGCGCGGCGATCTTCTTGAACGCGGCGATCGACTCCGGCTTGCCGACGCCGAGGTCCTTCGGGTCGTAGTCCCCGTTCGCCGTGGTGCCGAAGAGGTAACCGCCGGCAGAGGAGTACAGCGGGTAGATGTGGTACGCGTCGCCCTTCTGTCCGACCTGGAGGCAGAGCGTCTCGGTGACCTTCTTCTGCGCCTTGAGCTGCTTCCCGGTGGCGACCAGGTCCTCGATCGTCTTCGGCGCCTCGGGGGCCAGTTCGGTGTTGCGGATCAGCGCCAGGTTCTCCTGCGCGTACGGCACGCCGTAGAGCTGCCCGTTGAACGTGACGGCCTTGACGGCGCTCTCGCTGAAGGCGGCCTTCTGCTCCGCGGGCAGCTGCACCGGATCGATGGCGCCGTTCTGGACCAGGTTGCCGATCCAGTCGTGCGCGCCGATCACCACGTCCGGACCGCCGCCCTGGCTCGACACGGTCACGAAGTTGTTCTGCAGGTCCTCGTTCGGGACGGCCTGCACCTCGACGGTGACGCCGTTCTCCTGACCGAACTTCTCGGCGAACGGCTTGAGCGCCGCGGTCCGCTTGTCGTCGGCCCAGATCACCAGTTTGCCGCCGGCGGCCGTGGGGGTTTCCTTCGTGGCCGGCTCGTCGCTGTCGCCGCCGCAGCCCGAGGCGGCGAGCGCCAGGCCGAGAACGGCGACCACACCCGCGGTACGGATGCGCATCGGTACTCCTGTCGTCATGGCGGGTCCGCCGGGGGAAGGTCGCCCCGCCAGTGGAAAGCTGAAAGTTCTTGCTGATTGGCGCAGCGATCTGCGCTGCCGCCTTCGTATGTTGCGGGGACGTTAGCAAGGCGTTGCAAGTAATGGAAGGGCTTGCAGACAGCCTCGCAAGAACTTGCCAGTGGGCTACAGTGCCGCAATGCGCGCTCGACTGTCCGACATCGCCCAACAGGCCGAAGTCAGCGAGGCCACGGTGTCGCGGGTGCTGAACGACCGCCCCGGCGTGGCACCGGAGACCCGGCAGGCCGTTCTCACCGCCCTCGACGTGCTCGGCTACGAGCGACCGGCGCGACTGCGCAAACGCAGCGCCGGCCTGGTCGGCCTGGTGGTGCCCGAGCTGGACAATCCGATCTTCCCGGCGTTCGCGCAGGTCATCGAGTCGACACTGGCACAGAGTGGGTTCACTCCGGTGCTCTGCACGCAGACCGCCGGTGGCGTGACCGAGGACGAATACGTCGAGATGCTGCTGGACCGCCAGGTCTCCGGGATCGTCTTCGTCTCCGGCCTGCACGCCGACACCGCCGCCAACCACGACCGCTACCGGGCGCTGATCGCCCGGCCGCTGCCGGTCGTGATGATCAATGGGTACGTCCCCGAGGTCGCCGCGCCCTTCGTCTCCTCTGACGACCGGGAGGCCGCCGACCTGGCGGTGGCCCACCTCGTCGCCCTGGGACACCGGCGGATCGGCCTGATCACCGGTCCGGACCGGTTCGTGCCGGTGCAACGCAGAGTGGCCGGCTGGCGCGCGGCGATGACCCGGCTGGCCGGCGTCGCCGAGGCCGATCTCGGCCCCCTCGCGGAGCTGACACTGTTCGGTGTGGAGGGTGGCGAGGCGGCGGCCGGCCGGCTGCTCGACCGCGGTGTCACGGGACTGGTCTGCGGCTCCGACCTCATGGCGCTCGGCGCGGTGCGGGCGGCCCGGCAGCGCGGCCTGTCCGTCCCGGGTGACCTCTCGGTGGTCGGCTACGACGACTCGCCGCTGATGGCCTTCACCGACCCACCGCTGACCACCGTGCGGCAGCCGGTGACCGCGATGGCGGTAGCCGCGGTCCGGGCTCTGGTGGACGAGATCAACGGGCACGGCGCCCCGCACTCCGAGTACCTGTTCCGCCCCGAGCTGGTCGTCCGCGGCTCCACCGCGGTGGCCCCGGCCGCCGTGCGGTTTCCTTACGCAAGATCTGCTTGACTCTTGCAGGGACGGGCGGCATATTGCTCGCACAGCCACGCCCGAGCCTGCGACAGACGGGGAAATTCCACCCATGACCGTCAGCACCACCGCTTCACCCCGCACCGACGACGACTGGTGGCGCTCCGCGGTCGTCTACCAGGTCTACGTACGCAGCTTCGCCGACAGCAACGGTGACGGCGTCGGTGACCTGGAAGGCATCCGGGAGCGCCTGCCGTACCTGCGCGACCTCGGGGTGGACGCGCTCTGGCTGACCCCCTTCTACACCTCGCCCATGGTCGACGGCGGGTACGACGTCGCCGACTACCGGGACGTCGACCCGATGTTCGGCACACTCGCCGACTTCGACGCGATGATCACCGACGCGCACACCCTCGGCCTGCGGATCATCGTCGACCTGGTGCCCAACCACACGTCCAGCGCGCACCGCTGGTTCGTCGACGCCCTCGCCGCCGGCCCCGGCTCGCCCGAGCGGGCCCGCTACCTCTTCGCCGACGGGCGGGGCGCGCACGGCGAACTGGCCCCCAACGACTGGGAGAGCATCTTCGGTGGTCCCGCCTGGACCCGGGTCGCCGACGGCCAGTGGTACCTGCACCTGTTCGACCCGGCCCAGCCGGACCTGAACTGGCGTCACCCGGAGGTCCGCGCCGAGTTCGAGGACGTGCTGCGGTTCTGGCTGGACCGGGGCGTGGACGGCTTCCGCGTCGACGTGGCCCACGGCATGATCAAGGCCGAAGGGCTGCCGGACGTCGGCTTCAGCACGGCGACGACCGGGCAACGCCAGGTCGAACTGCTCGGCAAGGGCCGCCTGCCCTACTTCGACCAGGACGAGGTCCACGAGATCTACCGCACGTGGCGGCCCATCCTGGACAGCTACCCGGGCGGCCGGATGGCGGTCGCCGAGGCGTGGGCCGAGACGCCGCAGCGACTGGCCCGCTACATCGGCCCGGACGAACTGCACCAGGCGTTCAGCTTCGACTTCCTCGACGCCACCTGGTCGGCCGACTCGTTCCGCAAGGTGATCGACACCGCGCTCGCCGAAGCGATGGTGGTCGGCGCGCCCACCACGTGGGTGCTGTCCAACCACGACAAGCAGCGGCACGTCACCCGCTACGGCGACGGCCCCGAAGGGCTGCGCCGGGCCCGCGCCGCCAGCCTGCTGATGCTCGCCCTCCCCGGCTCCGCCTACCTCTACCAGGGTGAGGAGTTGGGTCTGCCCGAGGTCCTCGACCTCCCCGACGAGCTACGGCAGGACCCGGCGTTCCTGCGGACCGGTGAGAGCCGCGACGGCTGCCGGGTGCCGATTCCGTGGAGTGGAGAGCTGGCACCGTACGGCTTCGGGCCGGCCGGCAGCGAGCTGAGCTGGCTGCCCGCCCCGGCGACCTGGCGCGCCCTCTCGGTCACCACGCAGGCCGGCACCCCCGGCTCGACGCTGGAGCTGTACCGGACGGCCCTGCGTATCCGCCGCGAGCATCCGGCGCTGGCCGCGGACGCCGGCGACGTCACCTGGTTGCAGACCGAGCCGGGCGTCCTGGCGTTCTCCCGCAGCGCGGGTGACACCGTGCTGACCTGCGTCGTCAACCTCGGCTCAGCTCCCGTGGCGCTCGACGGGTACGGCACGCCCGTCGTCGCGAGCGCCCCGCTGACCGACCATCTGCTGCCCGTCGACGCGGCCGCCTGGTTGGAACGGCGCTGAGCGGGTAAGCCAATCTCGACCTGGTCGTCCGTCGTGCCCCGCGCCAACGGGCGACTGGGCTGCCGACCCCTTGTGGTGGGGGGTGAGGTGCACCGGCGCCACGCGGAACGGATTCCGCGCGGCGCCGGTGTTCGTGTGTGTTCCTCCGTCGCCCTGGGTACCGCCAGAAGACCGGAGGTGACCCATGACGGTACGAATGGCCCAGTACACGATCGACGTCGAGGACCTGGACGCCATGGTCGCGTTCTGGTCGGCGGCGCTCGGCTACGAGGTCGAGCAGGGCGATGACGGCAGCGCGAAGCTCTGGCCCCCGGGAGGGCCCTCCGCCGCCGCGCCCAGCATCTGGTTGCAGGGGTCCGGCACCGCCAAGCGGGGCAAGAACCGCGTACACCTCGACCTGGTCGCGGACGTCGACCCGCAGGCCGAGGTTCGGCGGCTGGTCGGCCTCGGCGCGCGGCCCGTCGACGTCGGCCAGACCGGCGACGAGCGGTTCACCGTGCTCGCCGATCCCGAAGGCAACGAGTTCTGCGTGCTGGACGGCCCGCCGAGGCGCTGACCCGCCGCGTCACGTGGCGGTGAGCCGACTCCGCCGCGTCACTTCGCGGTGAGCAGCGCCGCGATGCGGGTGAAGCCGGCGCGCACCTCGGCCTCGTCCGGCGGCTCGGCGGGCTCGCCGTGACCCGCCTCGTCGGCTGCGGCGTCCAACTCCTCGTCGATCACGTCCTCGAAGTCTCCGTACAGGTCGGCCCCCTCGACCTGCCGGGCCTCGTCCTCGGCGGCCACCTGCGCGGCGGCGATCTCGCTGCGGATCTCGTCGGCCGACAGCGCGGGCAGCAGCGGTTCCACCACGGCCATCAACTGCTCCTCGGCCACCACCGCCTCGGCCAGAGCCAACGCGTGCGGCCGCTCGTATGGCCCGCAGACCACCGGCTCCCACTCGTCCAGGTCACCGAGCGGCCCGAAGGTGATGATCCACGGCAGGCCGAGCATCGGCGAGTCGGCCGGCAGGTCCAGTGTCATGAGTGCGCCCACCGGCTCATCATGGTCCGCGAACGTGAGCGCCGGTGCCGTTCTGTTCAGTTACCGCCCGTCCGGCGGTCGACGAGGGACCGGTCGGCTCAGTCGTGTCGGGTGGCGTCGAGTGCGGCCCGCACGAGCGCGACAGCGCGGTCCGCGGACACACCGAGCCTCCGCGCCTCGGCGGCGTAGTCGACGGCGACCCGGTGCAGCCGGTCGACGGCGTCGTCCCGCCCGGGGGCGACGAAGGTGCCGTTGCGTCCCCGGGTCTGCAGCAGTCCGGCCGCCTCCAGCTCCCGGTAGGCCCGCGCCACCGTGTTCGCGGCCAGCCGCAGGTCGGCCGCGAGCTGCCGGACGGTGGGCAGGCGGCTGCCCACCGGCAACCGGCCGTCGCCGATCAGCTCGGCGAGCTGCACACGCACCTGCTCGTACGGCGGCACCGGCGAGTCCTGGTCGACGGTGATCAGCACGTCGGACATGTCCGCCCTCACCCCGCACCGCCCGGAGCGCCGGGATCGGTGTCCTCGTCGATGTCCACCACCGGGGCGCCCTCCGCCAGGTCCACCACACGTCCGTTGCGGCTGGTCGCGAGCAGCGCAGCCCCGAACAGCACCAGTTGGTTCAGCAGATAGAGGTAGAGCAGCAGACCGACCGCGCCGGCCACCACGGTGTACGCCGGGTTCCGCTCGGTACGCACCACGTAGTACCGCCCGACCGTGTTGAGCAGCGTGATGCCGACCGCCACCAGCAGCACCACCGGACGCAACCGGGACCGGCTCATCCGCAGCCGGGGCACCGCGAGCAGCAGCGCGGTGGCGAGGACGGCGTTGACCAGCACGCTGAGCACAGCGCTGACGGTGGTCAGGCCGACCGATCCAGTGCTGCGCAGCAGGAAGCGCAACAGTGATTCCAACGCGTCCACCGCCGCCACGGAGAGGCCGAGCAGCACGAAGACGCCGATCATCACCCCGAGGTCGACCAGCCGCCGGACCACGAGGTTGCCGGGCTGCTGGTTGAGCGCGTACATGAGCCGCTGGGAGGAGCGGATCGCCTCCACCCAGCCGATGCCGGTGAACACGAGGATGACCAGGCCGACCACACCGACCGTGCCGCTGGAGTTCGCGATCTGCTGCGCGTCCAGGAACGGGAGGTTCTCCTTCAGGAACCCGGCCGCCGCCTCGCTGACCTCGTCGTTGTCCTCCAGGATCGCGCCGAAGATGGAGTACGCGACCAGGGCGAGAGCGAAGACGGCGAAGAAGCCGTAGTACGCGATCGCCGCGGCGAGCCTTCCTGCCAACACGTCGGCGTAGAGCGTTCCGGCACGCCACACGTGGTCGAACAGACCGGACCGGGCACGCGCGGCACTCACCCAGCGGTCGATGCCCGCCTCGATCTGGCCGATCACGTTCACGCGATCATCCTCGCCGATCTCCGGCCGCCGTCCCGGCAACCAGCACAAGACCGCTCGCCATCCGGCGCGTCGCCGAACGTCAGTCGCCGAGGCGGAAGTCCCGGCGAGGTTGCCACCGGGCCTGCCCACTGTGCGAGAACAGGGTGAACCCGTCGACCTCGAACATCGCGGAGAAGTCGGCCAGATCCTCGTACACCTTGTCCAACGCCTCCGGAGCGACGTCCTGCGCGACGGTGACGTGCGGATGGTACGGGAAGCGGGTCTGACGGTGCAGGCCCGGCGCCGCCGCGATGGCAGCGGCCAGCAACTCGCACTCGCTGATGCCGGCGGCCACCGCGACGAACACCACCTGCGTCACCGGCCGGAACGTGCCGGTCCCCCGCAGGTGCAGGGTGAACGGCAGATGTGCGGCGGCCACGGCGGCCAGGTGCCGCTCGACGCCCGGCAGCACGTCGGTGGGGATCTCGGTGGGACCGAGCAGCGTCACGTGCGCGGGCACCGCGAGCGGATCACCCGCCTCGACTCGTCGCCGGGTGAGCTGCGCGCCCCACGGCTCCGGGATGTCCACCGCGATGCCGATCTGCACGGTGTCGCCCGACGACGGCACCCCGCCAGTGCGATCCACGCCCCGTGCCGCCACTTCGGCCACCGACTCGCCCACCCGTCCCCGCAGCGCTATTCGCCGCGCACCGGCGGGAAGAAACCGACCCGCTCGTACGCGGACCGCAGGGTCGCGCCGGCCACCGACCGGGCCTTCTCCGCGCCGGCGGCGAGCAGCTTGTCGAGTTGGGCCGGGTCGTCGAGGTACGTGCGCGTGCGCTCCTGGATCGGACGGACGAACTCCGCCACCACCTCGGCCAGCTCCTTCTTGAGGTCGCCGTAGCCGCGACCGGCGAACGCGGACACCAGGTCGTCGATGCCGCGCCCGCTGAGCGCCGAGTAGATGGTCAGCAGGTTGGACACGCCCGGCTTGGTCTCGGCGTCGAAGACGATCTCCCGACCGGTGTCGGTCACCGCGGAGCGGATCTTCTTCGCCGAGCGGGCCGGGTCGTCCAACAGGTCGATGATGCCGGCCGGCGAGGACGACGACTTCGACATCTTCGCCGTCGGGTCCTGCAGGTCGGTGATCTTCGCGGTGTCCTTGACGATGTGCGGCGCGGGCACCGTGAACGTCGCGCCGAACAGCGAGTTGAACCGCTGGGCCAGGTCGCGGGAGAGCTCCAGGTGCTGGCGCTGGTCCTCGCCGACCGGCACCGCGTTGGCCTGGTACAGCAGGATGTCGGCGGCCTGCAGGACCGGGTAGGTGAACAGCCCGACGCTGGCCCGCTCGTTGCCCTGCTTCTGCGACTTGTCCTTGAACTGGGTCATCCGGCTGGCCTCGCCGAAGCCGGTGATGCAACCGAGCACCCACGCCAACTGCGGGTGCTCAGGCACCTGCGACTGCACGAACAGCGTGCTGCGCTCCGGGTCGATGCCGACCGCGAAGAGCTGGGCGGCCGCCACCCTGGTCCGCTGGCGCAGCACCGCCGGATCGTGACCGGCGGTGATCGCGTGCAGGTCCACCACGCAGTAGAACGCGTCGTGGGTGTCCTGCAGCGCCACCCAGTGCCGCACGGCTCCCAGGTAGTTGCCGAGGTGGAACGAGTCGGCCGTCGGCTGGATGCCGGAGAAGACGCGGGGTCGCTCGGGAACGTCGGGCATGACGATAATTCTGTCAGCAAGCATGCGGGGCCGTCATGACGGGCCGGCGCGTCGGCCCCGGCCTGCCGGTGCCGGGGCGCTGACCTCGCGTGCCCCGCTCGTCCCCACCCGTCGGGCCGGCCCGACCGAACTGCCCCGCCGCTGTCCCGCCGCGCTCCGGTCCGCCTCGCGCTGATGGCCGACGGCCTGATCACGCCGCTGCTCCGCCGCCCGGGCCGCCGTCACCGCGAGCCGGGCGACCCGGCGTCCGTCCAGGGCCAGCACGCGCAGCAGCCAACCGTCCGCCGGGCCCGCCGGATCTCCGCCGCCGTCGGTCGGCTCGGCGGGCACCGGCACCTCGTCGCCGGTCAGCGGTAGGCGGCCCAGCACGGCCATCACGTACCCGCCGACGGTCTCGTACGGGCCGGCAGGCAGCGCCACCCCGGTCCGCTCGGCGAAGTCGGCGAGGTTGAGCCGGCCGTCGACCACGGCCGGCAGGCCGGCGTGGATCGGGTCGGGCGTCCTGTCGTACCCGTCGTGGATCTCTCCGACGAGTTCCTCGATCAGGTCCTCCAGCGTGACGATGCCGGCGGTTCCGCCGTACTCGTCGACCACCACCGCCAGGTGGTGCCCCTCCCGGCGCATCTCGGTCAGCGCGGCCAGGACCCGCTTGCTCCCCGGCACCTGCTTGACCTCGCGGGTCAGCTCGCCCACCGTGCGGCAGCAGTCGGCGTCCGGGCGAAGCAGCACGTCCCGCAGGTGCACGAACCCGACCACGTCGTCATAGGTGCCGTCGGTGACCGGGTAGCGGGAGTGCGTCTCGGCCCGTACCAGCCGGGCGGCCTCGGCGATGGTCAGCCGGGCCGGCAGGAAGACCACCTCGGTGCGGGGCATCATCACCTCGCGGACGAGGCTCGCGCCGGCCACCAGCACCTCGTCGATGATCCGCCGCTCGTCCGGGTCGAGGACCGTGTTGACCGCCACGAGGTCCCGCAGCTCGGCCTCGGAGATGCGTTCCCGTCCGGCCGCCGGGCCGGTACCGAGCAGATCCGTGACGATGCGGGTCGCGCCGTCGGCGGTGCGCACCAGCACCCGGGCGACGGCCCGGGCGAGCGGCCCGGGGTCACGGTGGGACCGTTTCCGCACGCGCCGCCGGAGCCCGGAACGGGCTGCTTCCCGCATGACAGAGATGGTAGACACCGGGTGCCCACCCCACCGGAGATGTGCGGCTCTGTTTAAACGTGAGAGCTTATGATGGAATGGCGTGCGGCGCGATCCACACCGCTCCCAGAGCGCCGCCGTAGGGTGATCACCAAGGGCCACGTCGCGGCGGGCCAGGCAGGAGGCAACGACGTGAAACTGCTCGTCACCGGGGGCGCCGGCTTCATCGGCAGCGTGGTGACCCGGATGCTGCTCGACGCCGGCCACCAGGTCGTCGTCCTGGACGACCTGCGCACCGGTCACCGCGAGGCGCTCGCTCCGGACGCGACGCACGTCGAGGCCTCCATCCACGACGCCGCCCAGGTCCTCACCCCCGACGCCGGCTTCGACGGAGTGCTGCACTTCGCCGCCCTCATCGCCGCCGGCGAGTCGATGGTGAAACCGGAGCTGTACTGGGAGAACAACACCATCGGCACGCTCGCCCTGATCAACGCGGTCCGCGCCGCCCGGGTGCCCCGGATGGTCTTCTCCTCCACCGCCGCCGTCTACGGCAACCCCACCGAGCTGCCGATTCCCGAGACCGCGGTCAAGGCGCCCACCAACACGTACGGCGCCACCAAGCTCGCGGTCGACATGGCGCTCACCTCCGAGGCCGTCGCGCACGGGCTGGCCGCCGTGTCCCTGCGCTACTTCAACGTGGCCGGAGCACACCTCGCCGGCGACGTCGCGCTCGGCGAGCGGCACGACCCGGAGACGCACCTCATCCCGATCGCCCTGGAGGTCGCCGCCGGCCGGCGGGAGAAGCTCCAACTCTTCGGCGACGACTACCCGACCGTGGACGGCACCTGCGTGCGCGACTACATCCACGTCGCCGACCTCGCCCGCGCGCACCTGCTCGCGATGGACGCCGCCACCGGAGGTCAGCACCGCATCTACAACCTCGGCAACGGAAACGGCTTCACCAACCGCCAGGTGGTCGACGTGGTCCGCGAGGTCACCGGTCACCAACTCCCGGTCGAGGTGGCGCCGCGCCGGGAAGGCGACCCGGCCGAGCTGGTCGCTTCCTCCGCGCTGGCCCGTGACGAACTGGGGTGGATACCGCGCAAGCCAACCCTGCACGACATGGTCGGCGACGCCTGGACCTTCTACCGGGCACACGTCCTGGAGCAGCCGTGAGCGCGAGGAGCGAGCCGGGTTCACGAGCCCCGCAGTCGCGAACAGGGAGGCACCATGACCAGCCCCACCGGTGACGTCGCCGAGCGGGCCAACGCCGGCTTCATCGACCAGTACGACGCCTCCGCCGCCGGCCTGTGGGCCGCACCCGGTCGGGTCAACCTGATCGGCGAGCACACCGACTACAACGACGGGTTCGTGCTGCCGTTCGCGCTGCCGATGCGTACCGTGGTCGCCGCCGACCGGCGTGACGACGAACGCTGGACGGTCTGGTCCGAGCTCTCCGGCGAGACGATCACCTTCGACGCGGACGACGTGGCCGAGCCCGGCCGGGTGACCGGCTGGGGCGCGTACGTGGCCGGGGTGGTCTGGGCGTTGCGCGACGCGGGCCACGCGGTGCCCGGCGCCCGGCTGGCCATCGCCTCCGACGTGCCGCTCGGCGCCGGGCTCTCCTCGTCGGCCGCGCTCGAGTCCGCCGTGCTCGCCGCCCTGCTCGACCTCGCGGGGCTGGAACTGCCCGCCGAACGGCAGCCCCGGCTGGCGCAGCGGGCGGAGAACGTCTACGTGGGCGCGCCGACCGGCATCATGGACCAGTCCGCGGCGATCCGCTGCCGCGCCGGGCGAGCGCTCTTCCTCGACTGCCGCGACGAGTCCGTCGAGCAGATCCCGTTCGACCTGGACGCCGCCGGGCTGACCGTGCTGGTCATCGACAGCCACGCGCCACACCGGCACGCCGACGGCGAGTACGCCGCCCGCCGCCGTTCCTGCGAGGCCGCCGCCAAGGCGCTCGGCGTCCCCGCGCTGCGCGACGTGACGGTCGACGAGCTCGACACCGCCCTGGCCCGGCTCGACGACCCCGAGACCCGCCGCCGGGTCCGGCACGTGGTCACCGAGGACCAGCGCGTGCTCGACACCGTCGCGCTGCTGCGTGCCGGCCGGGTCCGGGACATCGGCCCGCTGCTGACCGCCTCGCACGTCTCGATGCGCGACGACTTCGAGATCACCGTGCCGGAGATCGATACGGCGGTCGAGGCGGCACTGTCGGCCGGCGCGTTGGGTGCGCGGATGACCGGCGGCGGATTCGGTGGCTGCGTCCTCGCCCTGGTCAAGACCGACCGCGTCGAGGCGGTAGCCGACGCCGTCCGGGCCGCCTACGCCGAGCACGCCTACACCGCCCCCACCACCACCCCGGTCCTCCCCTCCCCCGGCGCAACCCGCCTGCGCTGACCCCCAGCCGTCCACCCCGACCGATTGACGCGGTGATCAAGAGGTTCGCGTCAGAATTCGCGCGATTCCTGACGCGAACCTCTTGATCACCGGCGAGGTCGGGGGTGGGGGACGGGATTTTCGTGCTTGTTCATGGAAGTAGTGGCCTTCCCGTTCGGGGAGGCCACTACTTCATGGATCGAGCGCGATCATGGCAGCGCGCGGCAGCCCGGCGCGCGGGCGCGGGCGGTTAGGCGGCTTCGACGATCATGGCGGCGCCCACCGTGCGGTTGGTGGTCTCGTCGATGATGACGAAGCCGCCGGTGGTGCGGTTGCGCCGGTACTCGTCGGCCAGCAGCGGCACCGTGGTGCGCAGCCGTACCCGACCGATCTCGTTGAGCCGCAGCTCGTCCGCCGACTCGTCACGGTGCAGCGAGTTGATGTCCAACCGGTAGTGCAGACCGCGCACGATCGCCCGAGCCGAGCGGGTGGTGTGCTTGATCGCGTACCGGCCGCCGACCCGCAGCGGGGCCGTCTCGTCCATCCAGCAGACCATCGCCTCGATGTCCTGGGCGACGGCAGGCGCGTTGTTCGGGCGGCAGATCATGTCGCCCCGGGAGATGTCGATCTCGTCGGCCAGCCGTACCGTCACCGACATGGGCGGGAACGCCTCCGCGACCGGCCCGTCGGCGGTCTCCACGGCGGCGATCCGGCTGGTGAAGCCGGACGGCAGCACCATCACCTCGTCGCCCGGCTTGAGCACACCCGAGGCGACCTGACCGGCGTAGCCGCGGTAGTCGGTGACAGTGGTGGACTGCGGACGGATCACGTACTGCACGGGGAACCGGACGTCGACCAGGTTGCGGTCACTGGCGATGTGCACCCGCTCCAGGTGGTGCAGCAGCGACGGGCCCTCGTACCACGGCATGTTCTCCGACCGGGAGACGATGTTGTCGCCCTGCAACGCGGAGACCGGCACCACGGTCAGGTCCGGTACGTCGAGCTTCGCGGCGAACGCCGTGAACTCGTCGGCGATCCGCTCGTAGACCTCCTGCGACCAGTCGACCAGGTCCATCTTGTTGACGCACAGGACCAGGTGCGGCACCCGCAGCAGCGAGCACAGGAACGCGTGCCGGCGGGACTGCTCGACCAGGCCCTTGCGGGCGTCCACCAGGATCAACGCCAGGTCGGCGGTGGACGCGCCGGTGACCATGTTCCGGGTGTACTGGATGTGCCCGGGGGTGTCCGCGATGATGAACTTGCGCCGGGGCGTGGCGAAGTAGCGATACGCCACATCGATCGTGATGCCCTGCTCCCGCTCGGCGCGCAGGCCGTCGGTGAGCAGCGCGAGGTTGGTGTACTCGTCGCCCCGGGCCGCGCTGACCGCCTCCACCGCGGCCAACTGGTCGGTGAAGAGCGACTTGGTGTCGTACAACAGTCGGCCGATCAGGGTCGACTTGCCGTCGTCCACGCTGCCGGCGGTCGCGAACCGCAGCAGGTCCATCGGCCGCGCCTCGGGCGCGGTCTCCGCGCCGGCGGCCGGGGCCAGGGTCTCGGTGCTCATCAGAAGTAGCCCTCCCGCTTACGGTCCTCCATGGCGGCCTCGCTGACCCGGTCGTCACCACGGGTCGCGCCCCGCTCGGTGATCCGGGTGGCCGCCACCTCCTCGATGACCTTCTCCACGGTGTCCGCGTCCGAGCGGACCGCCGCGGTGCAGGAGGCGTCGCCGACGGTGCGGTAACGCACCTGGGCCTTGAACCGCTCCTCGCCGGCGCGCGGGCGGAAGAACTCGTTGACCGCGTAGAGCATGCCCTCGCGCTCGATCACCTCGCGCTCGTGGGCGTAGTAGATCGACGGCAGCGGGATGCGCTCGCGGGCGATGTAGTGCCAGACGTCCAGCTCGGTCCAGTTGGACAGCGGGAAGACCCGGATCGACTCGCCCGGGTGGTGCCGGCCGTTGTAGAGCGACCACAGCTCCGGACGCTGGTTCTTCGGATCCCACTGGCCGAACTCGTCGCGGAAGCTGAACACCCGCTCCTTGGCCCGCGCCTTCTCCTCGTCCCGGCGGGCGCCACCGAACAGCGCGTCGAAACGGTGCTTCTCCACCGCGTCCAGCAGCACGGGCGTCTGGATCCGGTTGCGCATGCCGTCGCCGGACTCCCGGACCATGCCGCTGGCCAGGGCCTCCGGCACGCTCGCCACCACGAGCTGCAACCCCAGTTCGGTGACCCGCTGGTCGCGGTATTCCAGCACCTCGGGAAAGTTGTGCCCGGTGTCGACGTGCATCACGGGGAAGGGGATGTTGGCCGGGGCGAACGCCTTCTGCGCCAACCGCAGCATGACGATCGAGTCCTTGCCGCCGGAGAAGAGCAGCACCGGACGTTCCATCTCGGCGACAACCTCGCGCATCACGAAGATGCTCTCCGCCTCGAGAGCGTCCAGGTGGGAGACCCGGTAGGCCGCGGGGGAGGTCATGACACTCGCTCGCTCATCCGATTTCCAGACCTTTCCGGTCGGACATGTCAAGAAGTGCGCTCAGGCTACCCGGAATGCCTCTGCAGCGCTGCAAGCAACCGGCTGGCGAGATCCTTGCGACAGACCAGCAGGTCCGGCAGGCGCGGATCCGCCTCGTTGTATCGAAGCGCAGAACCGTCGATCCGGGAAGCGTGCAGTCCGGTGGCCGTCGCCACAGCCACCGGCGCCGCCGAGTCCCACTCGTACTGCCCGCCGGCATGGATGTACGCGTCCACCTCGCCGGTCACCACCGCAGCGATCTTCGCCCCGGCCGAACCCATCGGCACCAGGTGCGCGCCCACGTCCTCGGCCAGATCGGTGAGGAACACCGGCGGCCGACTCCGACTCGCCGCCAGGCGGATCTTGCGCTCACCGGCCGTCGCCGCCTCGACCGTCATCGGCGGGTACGCCGGCGGATAGTCGGTGCCCAGCACCCGGTGCTGCGCCGGCAACCCAACCGCCCCGGCGACCAGCCCGTGCGGGCTCGGCGCGTTGCGCGCCCAGAGCGCCACGTGCACCGCCCAGTCCGAGCGGCCCTCCTCGGCGAACTCCCGGGTGCCGTCCAACGGATCGATGATCCAGACGCGGTCCGCGGTGAGCCGGGACACCGCCCCCGCGTTCACCTCCGCCGCCCAGGCGAGCCGGGAGCCCTCGTCCTCCTCGGAGAGCACCGCGTCCCCCGGCCGCCACCGCGCCAACTCCGTGCGGATCAGGTCGTGCGACACCTTGTCGCCAGCCGACTTCAACGCCCCGGTGTCCGAGAAGCCCAGCTCCGTACGCAGGTCCAGCAGCGCCTGACCGGCCCGGGAGGCCAACCACCGGGCGAACGCCCCGTCGATCATCGGAGGACTGCCCATCTGCCCGCTCCCGTCGCCTCGCCGCGGCCCGTGCCCGCACGCACCGATCGGCCGCGACCCGCGTCGCCGGTCACGGCACGCCGAAAGGCGCAGACTACCGGCCCGGCGTTTCCGATCCGGTACGCACCGCCCGACTCAACTCCCGTGATACAGGTTCTGGGTCGGCTCCACGCCCTTGACGATCACCGACTCCACCACGTCGGCGGCCCGGTCCACCAGGAAATCCAGCTCCTTGCGCTCCGCCGCGCCGAAATCCGACAGCACGAAATCCGCCGGGTCCTGCCGTCCGGGCGGGCGACCCACCCCGAACCGCACCCGGACGTAGTCCTTCGTGCCCAACGACTTCGACATCGATCGCAGGCCGTTGTGCCCACCCTCGCCGCCGCCGAACTTGACCCGCACCTGGCCGAACTCGATGTCCAGCTCGTCGTGCACCGCGATCACCTGCGCCGGGGGCACCTTGTAGAACTGCGACAGCGCCGCCACCGGCCCACCGGAGAGGTTCATGTACGTCAGTGGCTTCGCCAGCACCAGCTTCGGGCCACCGAACCCGAGCCGCCCCTCCGCGACCTCGGCCACCGCCCGCTTGTGCCGACCGAACCGCGCGCCGACACGTTCCGCCAGCAGCTCGGCCACCATGAAACCGACATTGTGCCGGTTCCCGGCGTACTCCCGACCCGGGTTACCCAGGCCGACCACCAGCCACGGTCCTGCCTCGTCCGTCACGACCCGCCCCTCAACGTCTCTGCCGACTCCCGATACGCCGACAGGCGCCCCCGAAGCTCGGGAGCGCCTGTCGCACGGTACGAACCGATCAGGCCTCGGTGCGCGCCTCGGTGGACTCGTCGCCCTCGGCGGCCGGGGCGGCGTCCGCGCCCTCGGAGCCCTCGGTGGTCTCGCCGACCTCGGCCTCGGCCTCGTCGGTGGCCGTCTCGACCTCGGGCAGCGTGGCCTCGAGCTGCTCTGCGGTCGGCGCGGCGGTCACCGAGGCGACCGGCAGCTCCGAGTCGGCGGCCAGCTCCACACCGGAGGGCAGCTCGACGTCGGCGGCGGTGATCGTGGTGCCCGCCTCGGCGCCCTCGATCGACGCCTCCAGGTGGTCCGGCACCTTGGTGGCGTCGGCGGTCACCGAGAGGGTGTCGTGGTCGTGGACGATCAGGGTGTCCTTCGCGGCCTCACCGGTCAGCTGGACCGGGACCTCGACGGTGACCTTCTCGCCCCGGCGGACCAGCAGCAGGTCCACGTGCTCGAAGGTGTCCTTGATCGGGTCACGCTGGATCGCCTTCGGCAGCGCCAGCACCTGGGTGCCGTCGGTGATGTCGATCGCGAAGAGCTGGTTGGCGCCACCCTTGCGGATCGCGGCAGCGAACTCCCGCGACGGCAGCGCGATGTGCTTGGGCTTCTCGCCGTGGCCGTACAGCACGGCAGGCACCTTGCCGGCCCGGCGGGTACGACGGGCACCACCCTTGCCGAACTCGGTGCGGGGCTCGGCGCTGATCTTTACCTCGGACACGGGGAAACTCCTGATGCTTCGCTGCGGCGGCTTGTCGTCTGGCGGTGCTGGGGCGAGGGGCTCGCTGGGGCTCATGCGTCATGAACGACTGCCCGGAGCACCGCGTCGATGACGGTGCCTCCGTGCGGCGCTTTTCAGCGGCCCGCCGGGCACCCTCGCCGTGGCAACCGCACCAGTCTACCCGAGCCAATTCCCAGGTTTCCGGCAGTCCCCGATCACGGCTCCAGGCTGATCCGCCGGCGGTGTTTCCCGCCAGCGGATCAGCCCGTTTCGACCAGCTTGTCAGACTTGGCCGCCGAACGCGGCCACTCTCAGCTCAGGCCACCGAACAGGGTGGTCACGGAGCCGTCGTCGAACACCTCCCGGATCGCCCGCGCCAGCAGCGGCGCGATCGACAGCACGGTCAACTTGTCGAGCTGCTTCTCCGGCGGCAACGGCAGCGTGTTCGTCACCACGACCTCGCTGATCGGGCTGTTCTTCAACCGCTCCGTGGCCGGGTCGGACAACAGCGCGTGGGTGGAGGCCACCACGATCTCCGCCGCGCCCGACTCCTTGAGGATGTCCGCCGCCTTGGTGATCGTCCCACCCGTGTCGATCATGTCGTCGACGATCAGGCAGACCCGACCCTCCACCTCACCGACCACCCGGTTCGCCACCACCTGGTTCGGCTTCATCGGGTCACGGGTCTTGTGGATGAACGCCAACGGGCAACCGCCCAGCCGGTCGGTCCACCGCTCGGCCACCCGCACCCGGCCCGAATCCGGCGCCACCACGGTCATCGGCCGGCCCGCGTACTTGTGCTCCACGTACTCGGCGAGCACGTCCATCGCGAAGAGGTGATCCACCGGCCCGTCGAAGAAGCCCTGGATCTGCGCGGTGTGCAGGTCGACCGTGAGGATCCGGTTCGCACCGGCGGTCTTCAGCAGATCCGCCACCAGGCGGGCCGAGATCGGCTCCCGACCACGGTGCTTCTTGTCCTGCCGCGCGTACGGGTAGAACGGCAGCACCACGGTGATCCGCTTCGCCGATCCCCGCTTCAACGCGTCCACCATGATGAGGGTCTCCATGACCCAGGTGTTCACCCCGTGCGTCACGGACTGCACCACGAAGGCGTCCGAACCACGCACCGAATCCTTGAACCGTACGAAGATCTCACCGTTGGCGAACTCGTACGCGTCGGCCGGCGTCGGTGCCACGCCGAGCACCTCGCCGATCTCCTTGGCCAACTCCGGGAAACCCCGTCCGGAGAAGAGCATCAGGCTCTTGCGGTTTTCGGCGACGATGCTGCCCATGGGCCCGTCTGCTCCCGTTTGTCGGCGGTACCCGGCCCGGTGGTGGTGGGTCGGGGACTATTCGGTTGCAGTATCTCCCGCGCCGGACGCACCGCCCACCGTCTCGGCCCGCCCGTGGATTGCCTCACTGTCACTTGCGGTGCCGCCCGACTCCGACGCACCCTTCGCGTCGCCGGATCCCTGCACACCCTTCGCGTCGCGGGCACGCTGTGCGGCCTCGGCCGCCGCCGTACCGGCCCGCCGCAGCACCACCCAGCCCTCGATGTTGCGCTGCCGCGCCCGGGCGACACCCATCGCGCCCGGCGGCACGTTGTCGACGATCACCGAACCGGCCGCCGTGTACGCGCCGTCGCCCACCTCGACCGGCGCCACGAACATGTTGTCCGCGCCCGTCCGGGCGTGGCTGCCGATCACCGTGCGGTGCTTGTTGACCCCGTCGTAGTTCACGAAGACCGACGCGGCGCCGATGTTGCTCTGCTCGCCGATCGTCGCGTCGCCCACGTAGGTCAGGTGCGGCACCTTCGAGCCCGCCCCGATCTCGGAGTTCTTCACCTCGACGAACGTGCCGACCTTCGCCTTGTCGGCGAGACGCGCGGCGGGCCGCAGGTACGCGTACGGCCCCACGCTCGCGCCCGCGCCGACCTCGGCGCCGACCGCGTGGCTGCGCACCACCGACGCGCCCGGCCCGACGATCGTGTCGATCAGCGTGACGTCCGGCCCGACCAGCGCGCCCGCGCCGACCACGGTGGCGCCGCGCAGCTGGGTGTTCTGGTCGACCACCGCGTCACGGTCCAGAGCCACCGTCACGTCGATCCAGGTGGTCACCGGGTCGAGCAGACTCACCCCGGTACGCATCCACGCCTCGTTGACCCGGTCGCGCAGCAGCCGGCGCAGCGACGCCAACTCGACCCGGTCGTTGCAGCCCAGCGTCTCGACATGGTCGGCGGCCACGTGTACCGCTACCGGCTCGCCGGCCGAGCGGAGCAGGCCGAACACGTCGGTCAGGTACTCCTCGCCCTGGTCGTTGTCCGTGGACAGCTTGCCCAGCGCGTCGCGCAGCCGGACCGCGTCGAAGGCGTAGATGCCCGCGTTGATCTCGCGGATCGCGCGCTGCGCCGCGTCGGCGTCCCGCTCCTCGACGATCTGCTCCAGCCGACCGTCGGCGTCCCGGACGATCCGCCCCAGCCCGGTCGGGTCGGGCACCTCGGCGGCCAGCACGGTGGCCGCCGCGGCGGCCTCCTCGTGCGCGGTCACCAGCGCGCCCACCGTCTCCGGGCGCAGCAACGGCACGTCTCCGTTGATCACCACGACCGTGCCGGCGCCCTCCGGCACGGCGTCCAACGCGATCCGCACGGCGTGTCCGGTGCCGAGCTGCTCGGCCTGGAGCACGGGCGTGGCGTCGGGGGCGATCTCGGTGAGGTGCGCACGAACCTGGTCGGCGCCGTGACCCACCACGACGACGGTCCGGTCGGCGGCCAGTGGCGCTGCCGCGCTCAGCACGTGGCCCAGCAGGGTACGACCGAGCAGGGGGTGCAGCACCTTGGGCAGTGTCGACTTCATCCGCTTGCCCTCACCGGCGGCGAGCACGACGACGGTACGAAGGTGGGGCTGGGGCACGATGTGGCTCCCGTCGGGACGGCGGACACTCTCGCGGCCATGCTAACCACGGGGCCCGGCACGGTTCCCTCTTACCCCCAGGAGAACCCAAAGCGGACTTCTAGGGACAGCTCGGCCGCCAGGGTTCGAACCTGAAATACGGGTACCAAAGACCCGGGTGTTGCCAATTACACCACGGCCGATCGCATCGTCACGCAGGGCGACGCGGCAGGATGCGCATCCCGCCGCTACACCTTAACGCCCGACCCCGTCGGCGCCAGTACTCATATCCGTCATGATCCCCCGGCGGCGGGCGTCGGAGACGGTCGCGCCCGATGCCCGGCGGGCCTGGCTCCGCGCCACGGAGAACTATTCGACGGTGCGCAGACGGCGCACTCCGGCGGCCAGCAATACAGGTCATGACCAGCGGATCAGCACCTTCGTACGACGACTCTTCGAAAGTTCCTCGTGCGATCTACCGAGCCGTAAGTTACGGTGACGTAGGCGTAGGTTTGTGATCTTCCCCCGTCCCCTCTGCGAGGTGTCATGTCCACCACCGTGCTCGAACCCAAGACCACCGGCCCCGGCCCGAAACCGCTCACCGACGGCACCCAGTCCCCCGGGATCCTGGCAGCCCTGTGGGCGTTCGTCGTGATCCCCTTCGTCGCGCTGCTGGTCGCCGTGCCCGTCGCCTGGGGCGGTTGGCTGGGCTGGACGGACGTGATCATCGGTCTGGTCTGGTACGTGGTCTCCGGGCTCGGCATCACGGTGGGTTTCCACCGCTACTTCACGCACGGCTCGTTCAAGGCCAAGCGGTGGCTGCGGGTGACCCTGGCGGTCGCGGGTTCGCTGGCGGTGCAGGGCGAGATCATCCAGTGGGTGGCCGACCACCGGCGACACCACGCGTTCTCCGATCTGGAGGGTGACCCGCACTCGCCGTGGCGTTTCGGCACGAGCGTCTGGGCGCTGACCCGTGGCCTGTTCCACGCCCACGTCGGCTGGCTGTTCCGCCGCGAGTTGTCCAACCGGGAGCGTTTCGCTCCGGATCTGATCGCCGACCGGGACATCAGCCGGGTGGACCGGCTCTTCCCCGCGCTGGTGGCCATCTCGTTGCTCGGCCCGGCGCTGATGGGCGGTCTGCTGACCTGGTCGTGGCAGGGTGCGCTCACCGCGTTCTTCTGGGCCGGACTGGTCCGGGTCGGCCTTCTGCACCACGTCACCTGGGCCATCAACTCGGTCTGCCACGTGTACGGCGAGCGTCCGTTCGCGATGCGTCAGGGCGACCGCGCGTCGAACTTCTGGCCGCTGGCGATCCTGTCGTTCGGTGAGAGCTGGCACAACCTGCACCACGCCGACCCGACCAGCGCGCGGCACGGTGTGCTGCGGGGCCAGGTGGACATCTCGGCGCGGGTGATCTGGTTGTTCGAGAAGCTCGGCGCGGCGTCGCAGGTCCGCTGGCCGAAGCCCGAACGCCTCGCGGCCAAGCTCGTGAAGCCGGTCGCACCCCGGTAAACCGGGCGGTGCCACGGCGGGTCGCCTGGCAGGATGGCCGGATGACCGAGCGACGCGGGGGGACCGGACGGCTCGGCGGACGAGGGCCGGGCCCGATCCGGGTTTGGTCGCACGGCACGGCAGGGCGGTCGGGCCGCCCGCCAGTGAGGCGACGACGTGAACGGGCACAGCGGGGACACCATTCCACGGCAGGGCGTGACCGAGCGCCAGCGAGGCGGCGACATGCCCGAGGTGAGTGACGAGCCGGGCGCCCGGCGGCCGGCGCCGGCCGCCGCGGCGAAACCCAAGGCCACCTCCCGGGTACGCATGTCGGCCGCGCAGCGTCGGGAGCAGTTGATCGCGATCGGCCGGCAACTGTTCGCGGAGCGCGGTTTCGACGCCACCTCGATCGAGGAGGTGGCGGCCCGGGCCAAGGTCTCCAAGCCGGTCGTGTACGAGCACTTCGGTGGCAAGGAGGGGCTCTACGCCGTCGTGGTCGACCGGGAGGTTCGCGCCCTGCTGGACCGGATCACCACGGCGCTGACGGCCGGGCACCCGCGGGAGTTGTTGGAGCAGGCGGCGATGGCCCTGCTGGGCTACATCGAGGAGGAGACGAGCGGGTTCCGGGTGCTGGTCCGCGAGTCGCCGCTGATGTCCGGCACGGCCACTTTCAGCAGCGTGATGAACGACGTCGCGCACCAGGTCGAGCACATCCTGGGCGCCGAGTTCAAGAGCCGGGGGTACGACCCGAAGCTGGCCGAGCTCTACTCGCAGGCGCTCGTCGGCATGGTCGCGTTGACCGGCCGCTGGTGGCTCGAGGTGCGCAAGCCGCGCAAGGAGACGGTGGCGGCGCACCTGGTCAACATGGCCTGGAACGGGTTGTCGCACCTGGAGGCGAAGCCCACGCTGATCACCGCCCGCCGCCGCTGACCGGTCAGCGGCGGTGCGCGTCGGCCACCGGGTGTTTGCGGCGTTCCAGCTCCGCCTCGGCGTGCTCCGACGGGCCGACCTTGTCGTAGAGGCCGGTGCCGAGCAGGACCAGGCCGAACAGCATCGACACGATCACGGTCGACATCGAGAAGTTGAGGAAGTTCGCGTCGGTCTGCAGCACGGACATCATGAGGATGCTGGTCACCAGGAACACCGCGCCGGCGGTGAGGTTCATGTAGTGGCCGAGGTTGGTGCGCCGGGACGCCCCGATGATCAGGACGACTCCGAAGACCACGGAGGCGAGCGAGAAGGCCAGGTTGGTCCGTAGGCCGAGGGCCCAGGTGCTGCTACGGGCGAAGAGCGGGTCACCGATCGTCTCGGCGACACCCCAGACGCCGAAGACCAGGATGTAGACGCCGATCAGTCCGGAGAGGACGCGGTAGAGCGGCCGTGCCGGATGGTTCACCGGAAAGTGCGGCATACCCGAAACCCCCCTGACGCAACTGTTCAGGGGAATTGTCGCCCAAAGCAGACCCGACTGTCCGAAAAACCACAATGCCGGCAGGGTCCGCCGAATGGCTGGACCAGGTCAGGTTTTCGCCGGAGCCCGAGCTGCGCAGGGATCAAGCCTGACCGCCCGGAGCAGCTCGGGCTCCGGCGAAAACCCACGGCCGCAACCAGGAAAAGCTCAGAGAACGAGCCGAGCCTTCTGGAACGCCTCCGCCTCCTCGTCGGTGCCGACCTTGCCGTACATCCCGGCCATGAGCAGCACCAGGGAGGCCGACAGCACCACGATCACCGTGACGACGTTGACGTTGAAGATGTTGGCGTCGGTGCGGATGAACGCGAGAGCGCCGAGGCCGATCACCATCAGCGCGTACGCCAGCCACTGGTTGATCGCCACGTCGATGTTGCGGCCGAGCGCGGTGCCGACCAGCACGACGAGCCCGAGCAGGACGCAGAGCAGCGAGAAGCCGAGGTTGGTGCCCTGGCCGAGGACCTTCGTGTCGTCCTGCGCGAGGACCTCGTTGCCGGCGCTCGCGATGATGCCGAGCACACCGAAGACCACCAGGTACAGACCGGTCAGCCCGCCGATCGCCCGGTAGATCGGCCGCGCGGGGTGGTTGATGGGGGTGTGGGCCATGTCTGGGTCTCCAACGCCGTGGGGTGAGGTGTCGCCGATGATTGTCCCGCATGTGCCGGTGTGACGCCGCACACGGCCCCCGCGCCGACGTGCCCGGGCGGGTCAGCCCTCGGGCAGCTCCTCGGCCAGGGTCATCCAGCTCTCCTCGATCCGTTCCCGTTCGGCGCGCAGATCCTTGAGCTGGGTGTCCAGCTCGGCGACCCGCGCGTAGTCGGTGGCGTCCGCGGCGAGTTGGCCGAGCAGGGTCGCCTCGCGCTGGTCGAGCTTGCCGAGCTGCCGTTCGAGGCGGGTCAGTTCCTTGCGGGCCTGGCGCACCTCGGCGGCGGACATGCCGCTCGTGGCCGGTCCGCTGGTCGCGACGGTCGAGGTGCCACCGGCGCGACTCGGCCCGGCCCGCTCGGCGGCCCGGGCCAGGTACTCGTCGACTCCGCCGGGCAGGTGCACCAGCCGGCCGTCGCCGAACATCCCGTACGCGGTGTCGGTGACGCGTTCGATGAGGTAACGGTCGTGGCTGGCCACGATGATCGTGCCCGGCCACGAGTCGAGCAGGTCTTCGAGCGCGGCCAGGGTGTCGGTGTCCAGGTCGTTCGTGGGCTCGTCGAAGAGCAGCACGTTGGGCTCGCCGGCGAGCAGCCGCAGCATCTGCAGACGGCGTCGCTCACCGCCGGAGAGGTCGCTGACGGGCGTCCAGAGCCGGCGGTCGTCGAAGCCGAAGACCTCGGCGAGCTGCGCGGCGGAGACCTCCCGGTCGCCGAGCTGCACCCGACGGGCGACCTCCTCGACGGCTTCGAGGACCCGCAGGTGCCCGGGCAGCTCGGCGAGTTCCTGGGACAGGAACGCCGGTCGGACCGTGGAGCCGGTGGCGAGGTTGCCCCCGTCGGGGCGGGTGATGCCGGCGAGCATCCGCAGCAGGGTGGTCTTGCCGGCGCCGTTGGCGCCCAGGATGGCGATCCGGTCACCGGGGCCGACCAGCCAGGTGACGTCCCGCAGGATCTCCTTCGGCCCGGCGTGCAGCTCGACGTCCGTGAGCTCGTACACCTGCTTGCCGAGGCGGGAGACGGCCATGCGCTGCAACGACATGGTGTCGCGGGCCGGCGGCACGTCGGCGATCAGCGCGTTGGCGGCGTCGATGCGGAACTGCGGCTTGGAGGTGCGGGCGGGCGGACCACGACGCAGCCAGGCGATCTCCTTGCGGAGCAGATTCTGCCGGCGGGCCTCCACGGCGGCGGCCACGCGTTCCCGCTCCGCGCGGGCGAGGATCCAGGCGGCGAAGCCACCCTCGTACGCCCGGACGGTCTGGTCGGCGACCTCCCAGGTGGTGGTGCAGACGGCGTCCAGGAACCACCGGTCGTGGGTGACCACGACGAGGGCGCCCTTGCGGCCGACGAGGTGCCGGGCCAGCCAGTCGACACCACCGACGTCGAGGTGGTTGGTGGGCTCGTCGAGGATCAGCAGGTCCGAGTCGCGGACGAGCAGCGCGGCGAGCGCCACCCGTCGCCGTTCACCACCGGACATCGGGCCGACCGGCTGGTCGAGGCCGAGGTGCGGCATGCCGAGGCCGTCGAGGATGTTGCGGACGCCGGCGTCGCCGGCCCACTCGTGCTCGGCGCCCATGCCCTCGACCAGCCAGGCGGTGCCGAGCACGACGTCCCGGACGGTGGCGTCGGGGGCGAGGGTGAGCTGCTGCGGCAGCCAGAGCACGCGCAGGTCCCGGCGGTGGGTGACCCGGCCGTCGTCGGGCTCCTCCTGCTTGGTGAGCAGCCGCAGCAGGGTGGACTTGCCGGCGCCGTTGAGGCCGACCACACCGATCCGGTCGGCGTCGTCCAGGCCGAGTGAGACGTCCGTGAGGAGCCGCCCGGCGGCGCCGTACCCCTTGGACACCCGGTCCAGGTTGACGATGTTGGCCACGTTCCACCCTTCAAGATCAAGGCGTCCGGGTGCCGGCGGGCACCTCGGGACGCCTGACCCAAGGGTACGCGGACGTTCCGGCCGCCCGCGCCGCGCGGGCCGACCGGGGAGCGTGCCGTCAGCCGATCCGCGCGCCCGCCACCGGGCCGTGCGCGACCCGCGCCTCCCGGCACACGCCGGCGCTGGTCAGCTCGGCGGCGATCCGTTCGGCGTCCGCCGCGTCGGTGGCGAGGAAGACGCAGGTGGGGCCGGAGCCGGAGATGATGCCGGTGAGCGCGCCGGCGGCCTCGCCGGCCTTGAGGGTGTCGGCCAACGCGGGGCGCATCGCCAGCGCCGCGTCCTGGAGGTCGTTGCCGAGCGTACGGGCGAGGACCCGCGGGTCGCGCTGGCGCAGCGCGCCCAGCAACGCGTCCGTGCTGCCCAGCGGCGTACCGGCCGTGCCGGAGTCGCGGAGCCGGTCCAGTTCGCGGTACGCGGCCGGGGTGGAAAGGCCCCCGTCGGCGATGGCCACCACCCAGTGCCACGAGGTGGGTCGGGCCAGCACCGGGCTGACCGCCTCGCCGCGTCCGGTGCCCAGCGCGGTGCCGCCGTAGATGAGGAACGGCACGTCCGAGCCGAGATCGGCGGCTATCCCGGCCAACTCGTCGCGGGACAACCCGGTACCCCAGAGCGCGTCGCAGGCCACCAGCGCGGCAGCCGCGTCGGCGCTGCCGCCGGCCAGCCCACCGGCCAGGGGGATCTGCTTGCGCAGGTGCAGACGGGCGTGCGGCAGGACACCCGTGTACCCGGCCAGGGCGTGTGCCGCCCGGATCACCAGGTTGGAGTCGTCCAGCGCCAGCTCGCCGGTGCCCTCGCCCTCCATCGTCAGGGCGAGGGTGTCGCCCCGGCGGGCGGTCAGCTCGTCGTAGATGGAGATCGCGTGGTAGACGGTGTTCAGCTCGTGGTAGCCGTCGCGGCGCAGCGGACCGACCCCGAGGTGCAGGTTGACCTTCGCGGGCACCCGCACCCGTACCGGGCCGATGGCCCCCCGCCGCTCGTCCTCGTCGTCCGGTCGCCAGGCCTCGGTCACGGGGTCATGTCCCGTACGCGCAGGCGGATGTCGAACGGCTTGACCACAATCGGCTCCTCGGCGTCCTTGGCGGGCACGGCGCCAGCCTACTTCGCGGCCGGCGTACCGACCGGAGCCGACGCGGCGATGGCCGCGAACTGCTCCACGGTCAGCGACTCGCCGCGGGCGCCGGGGTCGACGCCGGCGGCGGTGAGGGCGGCCTCGGCCCGGTCCGGGCCGCCGGCCCAGCCGGCGAGCGCCGCGCGCAGGGTCTTGCGGCGTTGCGCGAACGCCGCGTCCACCACGGCGAAGACCCGCTCCCGGGGTACGTCGGGTCGGGGCGGCTCGTGACAGGTGAAGGCGACCAGACCGGAGTCGACGTTGGGGACCGGCCAGAACACGTTCGGCGGCACCCGGCCGGCGCTGCGTGCGGCGGCGTACCAGGCGAGCTTGACCGACGGGATGCCGTACACCTTGGAGCCGGGACCGGCGACGAGCCGGTCGGCGACCTCCTTCTGCACCATGACCAGGCCGTGCCGCAGACTGGGCAGCTCGGCGAGCAGGTGCAGCACCACGGGCACGGCGACGTTGTACGGCAGGTTCGCGACCAACGCGGTCGGCGGCGGGCCGCCCAGCTCGGCGGCGGTGACGCGCAGCGCGTCGGCGCGGTGCACGGTGAGCCGGTCGGCGTCCGCCTCGGCGTGCCGCGCGGCGGTCTCCGGGAGCGCGCCCGCGAGTGTGGGGTCGATCTCCACGGCGTGTACGTGCCCGGCGGCCGGCAGCAGCCCCAGGGTGAGCGAGCCGAGGCCGGGGCCGACCTCCAGGGCCACGTCGTCGGGCGTCAGGCCCGCGGCGGTGACGATCCGCCGGACGGTGTTCGGGTCGTGCACGAAATTCTGGCCCAGCTTCTTGGTGGGCGCGACGCCCAGCCGGGTGGCGAGTTCCCGGATCTCCGCCGGGCCGAGGAGACTCACCACGGACCGAAGGCCCGGTCGCCGTTGGCGGAGATGGCCGCGCACAAATCGTCCAGCTCGCTGCCGGTGGTCGCGGCGAGGGCGCGGACGGTCAGCGGGATCAGGTACGACGCGTTCGGCCGTCCCCGATGCGGCGTCGGGGTGAGGTAGGGGGCGTCGGTCTCCACCAGGATCTGGTCCAGCGGGGTGAGCGCGGCGGCCTCGCGCAGCGCGGCGGCGCTGCCGAAGGTGACGGTGCCGGCGAAGCTGAGCAGGTAGCCACGGCGCACGCACTCACGGGCGAACTCGGCGTCGCCGGAGAAGCAGTGCAGCACCACCGTCTCCGGCGCGCCCTCGTCGTCGAGGATCCGCAGCACGTCCGCGTGGGCGTCCCGGTCGTGGATGACCAGCGCCTTGCCGTACCGCTTGGCGATGGCGATGTGGGCCCGGAAGCTGGTCTCCTGCGCGGCGCGCCCCTCGTCGCCGGTACGGAAGAAGTCCATCCCGGTCTCGCCGATCCCACGGACCCGGTCGCGGGCGGCCAACGACTCGATCTCCCGCAGCGCCTCGTCGAGGTCCGGCAGTCGGGGCGCCTCGTTGGGGTGCAGCGCCACGGTGGCCAGCACCGCCTGGTACGCGTCCGCGGTGTCCGCACCCCAGCGGGAGGAGGCGACGTCCACCCCCACCTGGACCAACCGGTCCACCCCGACGGTGACGGCCAGGTCGACCGCCACGGCGACCGGATCGTCCGCCGGCCCACCACCCGGTACGCCGGCCTCACTGACCGTGATGTCCAGGTGGGTGTGGCTGTCCAGCACCGGCCGGGGCAGCGGCTCGGGGGCGGGCGGGAACTCTCCGGCCCGCCGGGCGGCACGCTCGCGGCGGGTTTCAGTCGGCTCGCTCATCAGCGACAGCATCACACACCGACGTCGTCCATCCGCCCGCCACCCGGCGTTCACCTCGACTACGCCGCGCGACTCTACCGTCGCGGCAATGACGGTCACACCCCACGCGAGCGACGCGGCCGGCGAACGGATCGGGCTGCGTGTGGCGTTCGGCGGGGACGTGTACCCCGCCGAGGAGATCGCCCGGGGCGCCGCGTACGAGTTGTTCAGCGCCGAGGAGGTCGCCGGCTTCGAACGGGCGCCCCGCCCGGGCAGCGCCCTTCCGTGGCATCGGTTCGTGCACGTCACCGAGGTGGACGCGGTGCACGGGGCCGTCGAGGCGGCCGAGGAGCCCGAGACGCCGCTGATGCTGCCGGCGCACCGGGAGCACGGCTGGTCCCACGTACACCAGCTCAGCCAGCAGCCGTCGGCAGCGGGTGACCCGGTGTTGGCCGCGGTGCGCGCATCGGCGGTGGTGCGGCGCGGGACGCGGATGGTCAAGATGCTCTCCGCGCGGCAGCTCGGCGGGTATGTGCGGGGCTGGCTGCCGCACGGCTTCTGCTACCGGGAGCACGACGTGGCGCACCTGCGCACGCCGGCAGCGACCACCGTGCTGCGCACCGACGGGGACGTCGGGCGGGACGGGTCGGACGTGGCGTACGCGCTGCGCTGGCGGGCGGCCGACCCGGGCGACTACGACGTGCCGGTGGGCGAGGCGCACCGGGGCCTGACCGCGCTCAGCCCCCGGGACCGCGTGGGCTCCTCGGTGCTGGGCACCGGTTTCCTGCCGAGCAACGGGCAGCTCATCCCGGAGTTCGTGACCCGGGACTTCGCCGACCTGCCGATGCCGGCGAACGCGACGCTGCTCGCGTACACGGCCGAGGGGGTGGAGGTGGTGCTCTACAGCTACCAGGCCGAGCAGCGCGCGTGGCTGCGGATGGTGGGACCGCAGTGGCGGCACCTGCTGGCCGCGGTGCCCGGCCTCTCCCCCGATCAGGAGTTCGTGCCGACCGGCGACGCCCCGCGATCCACCCAGCTCGTCGGCCTCTACAGCGACACGGAGTACGAGGCGGTGGCCGACCTGCCCGGTGGTTTCCGGGTACTGGCGATGACCCGGGCGGCCCGCTACCCGGTGGAGGCGGTGGCCCGCCGGCTCCGGTTCGCCACCTGGCGGGGCGTGCCGTGCCTGGTGTTGCGCGAGGAGGCCGGCTGGCTGCGGTTACGGCTGCGCCACCCCGACCCGGAGGCGGTGGTCGACACCGGCGCGCAGTGCCACGACCGGGGCGTCTACGAGACCTGGGCGCCGGGCGCCGAGGTCACCGAAGACCGGATCATGGACACCCGGTACGCGCTCTGACGGCACGCGGCGGCGGGACGTGCACCGCCGCGCGCCGTCCGGCGCTCAGCCGGCCAGGCGGGCCAGCTCCTCGTCGACGATCGACGGGTCGAGCTTGCGGAACACCGGCGTCGGCGCGGCCAGCGGCCGGCCGGTCTCGATCGGCACCGACTCCCAGCGCGCGCCCACCGTGTAGTCCCCGGTGAGCACCGGGTACGAGGGACCGCCGTCCAGGTCGTCGACCTGCTCGATGACGGGCATCGGCGCGTGCACGCCGGTGCCGCCGAGCAGCTCGTACACCTTCTGGGCGGAGTGCGGCAGGAACGGGGTGAGCAGCGTGTTGGCGTCGCTGACCACCTGGAGGGCGACGTGCAGGATGGTGCCCTGGCGGGGCTTGTCGGCCTCGGCCTTGAGCTTCCACGGGGCCTGCTCGGAGAGGTACTTGTTCGCCTCGGCGACCACCCGCATGGCCTCGCCGATGGCCTGCTTCTGCCGGTGCCGACCGATCAGGTCACCGACCGTCTCGAAGCCGGCGCGGGCGACGGCGAGCAGCGCCTCGTCGGCCTCGGTGAGCCCGGCCGGGTCGACCGGCGGGACGGCCCCGAAGTTCTTCGCGGCCATCGAGACGCACCGGTTGACCAGGTTGCCCCAGCCGGCGACCAGCTCGTCGTTGTTGCGGCGCAGGAACTCGGCCCAGGTGAAGTCGGTGTCGTTGCTCTCCGGGCCGGCGGCGGCGATGAAGTAGCGCAGCGCGTCGGCGTCGTACCGCTCCAGGAAGTCCCGGACGTAGATGACCACCTTGCGGGACGAGGAGAACTTCCGCCCCTCCATGGTCAGGTACTCGCTGGAGACCACCTCGGTGGGCAGGTTGAGCCGGCCCAGCTCGCCCGGCTCACCGTCGCGCGAGCCCTCTCCCGAGTAGCCGGAGAGCAGCGCCGGCCAGATCACCGAGTGGAAGACGATGTTGTCCTTGCCCATGAAGTAGTAGGACTGGGAATCCTTGCCTTGGCCGTCGGCGGACCACCACCTGCGCCATGCCTCCGGGTCGCCGGAGCGGCGGGCCCACTCGATCGAGGCGGACAGGTAGCCGATCACGGCGTCGAACCAGACGTAGATCCGCTTGTCGGGGCGGTCGCGCCAGTCGTCGAGCGGGATCGGCACGCCCCACTCCAGGTCGCGGGTGATCGCCCGGGGCTGGAGGTCGTCGAGCAGGTTGCGGGAGAACCGCAGCACGTTGGGCCGCCACCCCTGGCGGGTGTCCAGCCATTGGCGCAGCACGTCGGCCAGGGCGGGCAGGTCCAGGAAGAAGTGCTCGGTCTCGACGAACTTCGGGGTCTCGCCGTTGATCCGCGACTTCGGGTCGATCAGGTCGATCGGATCGAGCTGGTTGCCGCAGTTGTCGCACTGGTCGCCGCGGGCGCTGTCGTACCCACAGATCGGGCAGGTGCCCTCGATGTACCGGTCGGGCAGGGTGCGCCCGGTCGACGGAGAGATCGCGCCCATGGTGGTCTTGGGCACGATGTAGCCGTTGCGGTACATCCCCTCGAACAGCTCCTGCACCACGGCGTAGTGGTTGCGGGTGGTGGTACGGGTGAACAGGTCGTAGGAGAGGCCGAGGCCGTGCAGGTCCTCCACGATCACCCTGTTATACCGGTCGGCCAGCTCGCGCGGGGTGACCCCGTCGGCGTCGGCCTGCACCTGGATGGGGGTGCCGTGCTCGTCGGTGCCGGAGACCATGAGCACGTCGTGGCCGGCCATCCGCATGTACCGGGCGAAGACGTCGGAGGGAACGCCGAAACCGGAGACGTGGCCGATGTGGCGGGGGCCGTTGGCGTACGGCCAGGCCACTGCCGCGAGAACGTGACTCATGAGCAGCAAGCCTAGTGACCCGTCCGGCGGGCCCGCGAACCAATAGGGGGTGACAGGTCGACGGACCGGGGCGTCCCCCTCGGCCTTTGGTCCGATTTGTCGCCGACACGCGGTCGAGCTGCCCGTTCGGCCCCCGCTGCCGGTGTGCAATGAACCTCGTGACTGGCAGACGAGCGGCTCGGGACCATGACGAGCGTCCCACCGGGCCGGCGGTCGACGACGAGCCCGGCAGGGTGTCCGAGGCGCCCCGGGGCGGCTCGGTGGCGCCCCAGCCCCGGCCGGAACCCGCCGTCGACCCGGCTACCGCTCCCCGCCCGGACCCCGCGCCGAGCGCGGCACCACAGCCGGTTGCCGCGCCCACCCCCGCGTCACGCGCCGGTGCCGGCTCGCGGCCGAGCCCCACCCCGCGGCCGCCGACGCCTGCGCGCCCCAGCCCGACGGCGCCCACGCCCAGCCCGGCCCGACCGCACCCGCCGGGCCAGTCCGCCGGGAGGCCGCCGACCGGCTCGTCCGCCGAGACGCCGCCGGTCGGTTCGTCCGCCGAGACGCCGCCGACCGGGTCGTCCGCCGGGACGCCGCCAGCAGGGACGCCGGCGACCGGCTCGTCCGTCGGGACGGCGGCGGCCGGGAGCACGCTGCGCGCGGGTGGCGAGCCGGGCGGAGCGGCGACGGTCGAGGTGGAGCCGACCACCGGGGCGCCGGTGGACGCGGTGCCGCGTCGGGTGCCGGTCCGTCAGCAGAGCCGCAGCCGGGACGCGTCCCGACCCGACGGGACGCAACCGCCGGATGACGACGGTGTCTTCTGGGCGCCGATCGAGGAGGTGCACTGGGACGGCACCCCGATCCGGAAGGACCCCGCCCCCCGGCTCCGCGCCCCGGCGACGGCTCGCCGCGCCACCGCGCGGACGACCGCACTGCCCGACCCTCTCGCCGGACTGACCGTGCTGGTGCTGTTGAGCCTGGTCACCGCCTTCTTCGCCTGGGTCAGCGCGGGGCCGTTCTGGCTCGCCGTCGGGCACGCGCGCGACGGCAGCGTGGTGATCGACTCCTGCACCGGCGGTGGACTCACCCAGCGGTGCCGGGGGATCTTCACCGCGGACGAGGGACGGTTCCTGGCACACGGCGTACGCGTCAGCGGCGTGCCCGCCGGAGGTGGCGCCCCGGGGACCGTGCACCGCGCCCGGATGACCGGACCGGACGGCGGCACCGCGTACGCCGACACCGGCGCGAGCCGGCATCTGCGCTGGCTGCCCGGGTTGGTGGTGGTGCTCGGCTGCGCCGCCGGCATCGTCCGGTGGACCGGGTCGGCCCGGCTGCCCGGCCGGCGACAGCGCAGATGGGCGGTGGCCGCCGCGCTCGCCGGCCCGACGCTGATCACCCTCGGCTTCCTGGTCGCCGCCTGGTGAGCGGGTCAGCTGTGCACGATCGTGTAGACCTCGCGGCGGCGCAGGGCGTATTCGGTGGCGACATCGGTGACGGCGTCCCGCCGGGACCGTCCGGCGGCCTCGCGCTCGGCGACGGCGGCGCGCAGGGTCTCGTCGTCGGGGCGTTCCGCGGCGGTCACCGGCGCGCCGGCCACCACCAGGGTGATCTCCCCGCGCGGCTCGGTCTCCGAGGCCCATCGGGCCAGCTCACCGAGGGGACGGCGGAGGACCTCCTCGTACGTCTTGGTCAGCTCCCGGCAGAGCGCGGCCGGCCGGTCCGCGCCGAACGTCTCGGCCAGGTCGGTGAGCGCCGCCCCGATCCGGTGCGGCGCCTCGAAGAAGACGAGGGTGCGCTCCTCGGCGGCGAGCGCGCGCAGCCGGGACCGGCGGGCGCCTCCGGCCCGGGGTAGGAATCCCTCGAAGCAGAACCGGTCGCAGGGCAGCCCGGAGACGGCGAGGGCGGTGGTCACCGCGCTGGGCCCGGGGGCGACGGTGACCGGCGCACCGGCGTCCAGCGCGGCACGGACCAGCCGGTATCCGGGGTCGGAGACGCTCGGCATGCCCCCGTCGGTCACCAGTGCCACCGCGTACCCGCCGAGGATGACCTCGACCAGTTCGGGCGTCCGCCGTTCCTCGTTGCCCTCGAAGTAGGAGACGATGCGGCCTCCGACGGTGATGTCGAGGTCGCGGGCCAGCCGGGTGAGGCGGCGGGTGTCCTCGGCGGCCACCACGTCGGCGCTCGCCAGCACCTCGCGGAACCGGACCGAGGCGTCGGCGGGGTTGCCGAGCGGGGCACCGAGCAGGATCAGGCGCCCAGCTTCGGACATTTCACCCACGACATCGTCTCCTTCATCGACAGCGGATACCGGTATCAGGGACGACGGGCGCCACAGGACACCCTGGCAGCCTACGATCGCCGGGTGACGAGTGCGTCGACAGCGCAGAGCCCGAGCGTCGAGCCGGCAGGAACGGTCGAGGTGTCCGGCGAGCCCAGCCCCCATCAGGAAGCGGCGACGCCGCCTGCCGACGGCGCAGGTGTGTCCGCCGTGGTCCGTCGCCGGTTCGCCACCGTCGACACCCGGGTGGACCGGTATTCGTGGCTCGCCACCGCCGTGGTCGTGGCGATCGCGGCGATCCTACGCTTCGTCGGTCTGTCCAGCCCCAAGGGCAAGATCTTCGACGAGACGTACTACGCGAAGGACGCGTACGGGCTGATCAGCCGTGGCGTCGAGTGGAACTACAAGGACAACGTCCCGTCGTACGTGGTGCACCCGCCGCTGGGCAAGTGGCTCATCGGCATCGGCGAGTGGGCCTTCGGCTACCAGGACGCAGAGTCGAAGGTCTCCGTCGGCGGGCACCTGTTCACCACCGCGCCGGAGTTCGGCTGGCGGTTCTCGGCGGCCCTGATCGGCACGCTGTCGGTGCTGCTGCTGGTCCGCATCGGTCGGCGGCTGTTCCGCTCGACGGTGCTCGGCTGCGCGGCCGGCCTGCTGCTCGCGCTGGACGGGTTCCACCTGGTGCTGTCCCGTGCCGCGCTGCTCGACATCTTCCTGCTGTTCTTCGTGCTGGCGGCCTTCGGCGCGCTCGTGCTGGACCGGGACGCCCGGCGTCGGCGCTGGGCACGCGCGCTCGACGACGGCCTCGATCCCAGCCTGCCCGGGCGCGCGGGCCGGCCGTCGACCGGCTGGCGGACGTGGCCGTGGTGGCGGCTGGCCGCCGGCGTGCTGATCGGCTGCGCCTGCGCGGTCAAGTGGAGCGCGCTGTACTTCGTACCGGTGTTCGCCCTCTTCGTGGTCCTCTGGGAGGTCGGGCTCCGCCGGTCGGCGGGCGTGCGCCGGCCGTGGCGGGACACTCTCCTCGACGAGGTGCCCTGGCTGGTGCTGGCGGGGGTGCTGATGGTCGGCACCTACCTGGCGACCTGGTCGGGGTGGCTGCTCAGCGACGACGGCTACTACCGGCTGGCGTCGTCGACGGCGTACCCGACCGGGTCGCTCAGCGACACGCCGGTGATCGGCGCGCTGGTCAACCTCTTCGAGTACCACCGCGCCGCGTACGGTTTCCACGCCCAGCTCGACGACCCGCACAAGTACCAGTCGTGGCCGTGGCAGTGGCTGCTGCTCGGCCGCCCGGTCGCCTTCCACTGGTCGGGGGACGGCGCCTGCGGCGCGCCGACCTGCGCCTCGGAGATCCTGCTGCTGGGCACCCCGCTGCTGTGGTGGTCGTTCCTGCCCGCTCTGGTGGCGCTCGTCTGGCTGGGCGTCGCCCGCCGGGACTGGCGGGCCGGCGCGATCCTGCTCACCGTGGCCGCGGGTCTGCTGCCCTGGTTCTGGTTCGCCCTCGACGGTCGGACGATGTTCTCGTTCTACGCGGCCCCGGCGCTGCCCTTCCTGGTGCTCGCCGTGGTGTACGTGCTGGGTGCGCTGATCGCCCCGGCCGAGGGTGACGTGGGCGAGACGAAGGCCCTGGTGCCCGGCGACGCCGGCTACGAACGGCGGTTGGTGGGCAGCATCGCGGCCGGGGCGTACGTGCTGCTGGTGGGGCTGTGCTTCGCCTACTTCTATCCGATCTTCGTGGGCAAACTGATCCCGTACTCGGACTGGCTGGCCCGGATGTGGCTCGACGGTCGCTGGATATAAGCACCGGCAGGCGACGCGCCGCACAGCGCGAAGGAGATCGGGCCCGTACGCGTGATGCGTACGGGCCCGATCTTTGCGTCCCAAGCTGTACACAAAGACGCGCGCCCCGATCGCCTGCCACGGGGGAAGCGGGCGATTGGGGCGCGCATGAAGAGCTTAACCACCGCGCGCCACCGGCACAACGGGTCAACTTGGGTCGGATTTCCGACCGATTCCGGCCGGGCCGAGGACTATCCTCCGGCCGTTGACCGAGGGTGACCTGACGTGGACCCAGAGCACCACAAAGGGGACGCTCCGGCCGGCCGGGACGACCAACCACCCCGGCGGCCATCCAAAGTGGATCTCACTACACTGCGGGCCGTGATCAACTTCAGACGATCGGCGGCCGTCCTACTCGGACTGCTGGCGACCACCGCGCTGACCGGGCCGGTCCCGGCGGCGGCCGACGAGGAGCAGGTGGCCGAGCCACCCCGGGTCGAGCTGGTGCTCGACGTCAGCGGCTCGATGCGGGCGGCGGACATCGACGGACGCAGCCGGATCTCCGTGGCCCAACAGGCGTTCAACGACGTGGTGGACGCGCTGCCGGAGGAGACCCAGCTCGGCATCCGGGTGCTCGGCGCGACCTACAAGGGCAAGGACAAGAAGGTCGGCTGCCAGGACACCCAACAGATCGTGCCGGTCGGGCCGGTCGACCGGAGCGCGGCCAAGGCAGCGGTGGCGACACTGCGGCCGACCGGCTTCACGCCGGTCGGGCTGGCGTTGCGCTCCGCCGCACAGGACCTGGGCGCCGGGACCACCACCCGTCGGATCGTTCTGATCACCGACGGGGAGGACACCTGCGCCCCGCCGGACCCGTGCCAGGTGGCCCGGGAACTGGCCGCGCAGGGCACCAGCCTGGTCGTCGACACGCTCGGCCTCGCACCCGACGAGAAGGTACGCCGGCAGTTGCTGTGCATCGCCGGGGCGACCGGCGGCACGTACACCGCGGCGCAGAGCGCCGACGAGCTGACGGGCCGGATCAAGCAGCTCGTCGAGCGGGCCGGCGACACCCACACCCGGGCGCCGACCGTGGTCGGCGGCACGGACGCCTGCGACTCCGCACCGCTGCTCGCCCCCGGGGTGTACGCCGACCGGGAGTCGTTCTCCGAGCACCGCTACTACCGGGTGCCCGTACGCCCCGGACAGGAGCTGCGCGCGTCGGTGAGCATGGCGCTGGACCGGCCGGTGAACCGGGACTACGGGGTGCTGCTGCGGGCCACCGCGGCGGACGGACGGGAACTGGTCCGGGGCGCGGACGCCGGCAGCGGCCGTGCCGACGTGCTCTCGGCCGGTCTGCGCTGGTCGGCCACCGCCGACGACGAGGACACCACCGACGACGAGGACACCACCGGGACGAGCCCGACGCCGGCCGTCGAGCCCACCACCGTCTGCCTGGTGGTCAGCAACTCGTTCGCCGCACGCCCGGGCACCGCGGCGACGCCCGGCATGCCGGTGGAGCTGACCATCTACGTGGTCGCCGCCGCCGGTGCCCCGGACGGCCCCGATCTCGGCCGTGGCTGGGTACTGCTCGCCCTGCTCACCGTGGCGGGCCTGCTCACCGGCCTGATCGCCGGCCTGCTCACCCGCTGGTGGGTCGCCACCTGGAGGGAGAACTGATGCGTACCGCACTGTTCCGGTCGTTGGCGGCGCTGCTCGCCGCCGGCGGGGTCGCGTTACTGCCCGCGGCGGCCGTGGCCGCCCCCAGCCCGTCGCCGGGCGCCACTCCGGTGACCCGGGCCGGCACCTCGTTCCTCACCGCCACGCCGATCACCGCCGGTCAGCCGGTACGCGTGGACGCCTCCGTCGGGGATCACCTGTACTGGTCGTTCACCGCGACGGCCGGGCAGGTCCACGAGATCAGCGCGACCGTCACCTTCCCGAAGGCCCGCAGCGGCGCCTCCACGTGGACGATCGACGTGTTCGACGGTCTGCGCCGACGGCAGGCGTGCACCGCCGGGGCGCAGACGCCGACGGTGGACGGCAAGGCGTCAAGTGTGGCGTTGGGCTGCACCCTTCGCGAGGTCCGCCCCTGGGCGGAACCGTGGTCGGCCGACCCGCTGCCCGGCACCTACATCGTCCGGCTCTCGGTCACCGACCTGCCCGAGCCGGACCTGGGCGCGCCCATCGACGTGGACCTGCTGGTCGGCGTCGTCACCGACCGGGGCGCCTCGGCCGATGACGGTGAGCTGGCCGCGCCGCTGGTGCCGAACACGAAGGCGGGCACGGTGCTCAACGCCGTACCGACGCCGGAGCCGGAGGCCGACGACGAGGGTGGCTCGCTGACGGGCTGGCTGCCGGATCTCGGCTCGCGCTGGATCTGGACCGGCATCGGCGGCGTGCTCGCCGCGGTGGCCGGGGTGGTCGGCTTCGCTCTGACCCGGCGCCCCCGGCGGCCCTGAGCCGGTCGTGTCCGCCGGTGGCCCCGCCCGATGGGGGCGGGGCCACCGGCGGTTCAGCTTCGTCGCGTCCCGCGCGGTAGCCAGCCGATGAACCGGTCCTGCAACGACATCACCGGCGCGGCGCGCAGATCCTCGGCGGCGGCGGCGAGACAGGAGCCCAGGTAGACGCTGAGCATCGCCCGATCACCCCCGTACTCCGCCAACAGCCGACCGCGTTTCGTCGCGCACGGCCACTCGTCGCCGCAGGAGCCGCAACTCCAGCCCGGGGTCGTCGGTGCGTGGTCGTCGGCCCGACCCCCTGGCCGTTCGGCGCCATCGCTCATCGCAACTCCTTCAGATGCTCACGGGACTTGCAGCTGTTGATGGTGGTCCCCCCGGAGCCATCATGGAGAGCGCGACGCGTCCCTCCGGTGTTACATCTTTGCGGTACGTTCTCCGGTCGTGGGAGTCGGAAATTTGACGGTCGATCGAACGCCTGCTCAGTACCCGTCGGTAGGGCTCCGCTGTGCGTGACCTCTTGCCGCCGACCGTCGCCGTGGCCGTCGCCGCGCCCGACGACTGGACCGGCGACCTCCTCGACGCGGAGCAGGCGTGTCTCAGCGACCAGGCGGTACAGACCCGTCGACGGGACTTCACCGCCGGCCGGGTGTGTGCCCGCCGGGCCATGGCCGGCCTCGGCCTGCCGGCGGTGGCCGTGCCCAGCGCCGCCAACCGCGCGCCGGTGTGGCCGGCGGGCGTGGTGGGCGCCATCACCCACACCGCCGGCTACTGCGCCGCCGCGGCGGCGCGCACCACCGACGTGCGGTCCGTCGGTATGGACGCCGAGCAGCACCGCGAAGTCAATGCGGGGGTACGCCGACTCGTGCTGCTGCCCGAGGAGGAGGAGAGCTGCGCGCGACTGCCCTCCGGCATCCTGTGGCCGATCCTGCTGTTCAGTGCCAAGGAGACCGTCTACAAGGTCTGGCACCCGGTGGTCGGGTCCTGGCTGGACTTCCACGACGCCCGGCTGGAGATCGACCCGGACGCCGGCACGTTCACCGCTCGGATCGCACCGAAGCGGGTGGACGCGGCGCAGGTCGCCGACCCGCCGCGCACGATCCACGGCCGATTCGTGGTCGCCGACGGCCTGGTACGCACCGCTGCCGTCCTCGCACCCCGCTGACGACCACCGTCCATGCTGGCCACCGCGGCGCGGCTCCCGGGGTCCTGGGAAGCAGGCCGGAGCGCCGACCGGCCGCCGGACGCCGCGAGGTAGCGTCGGCGGGTTCCCGAACCGCACGCACGAGGCGTCAAGGAGTACGGTGACCCACCCCCAGCCCTCCGTCGGACCGCAGGACCTTCAGCAGCCGAGTCCGGAGCCGCCGCTCCCGGCGACACCGCGGCAGTCCACCGCAGATCCGACGGTTCCTCCGGCGACGCCCAGCCCCTGGTCGGCTGCGGGCAACGGGCCGGTCCCGCCGCCGTACTCCGGTGCCGCGTACCCGCAGGCCGCCGGGCCGGGGCAGCCGCTCACGATGCCGCCGCCCGGGAAGCCGACGACGTCACAGCGCACCGTGGTCGCCGTCGCGGTGACGACGGCCGTGCTCGCCCTGCTGTTCTGCGCCGGCGGCATCGTGGCCGTCGTCATCGGCGCGAAGCACGCCGCCAACCAGGTGACCGAGGCGCTGCCCACCCCCGGCGTCACCGGCGACGTCCGGCAGCCGGCCGCCGGGGCGATGCCCTCGCCCGTACCGTCCGTCGACGGCAAGGCCCGGAACATGTCCGTCGGGGACACCCTCGTCATCGACGACAACGGCGGCACCGTCGAGATCACCGTGACGAAGTTCCACACCGCCACCAAGCCCTGCAAGACGTACGGCCTGAAGCCCGACGAGGGCATGTTCGTGATCGCGGACGTGACGGTGACGGTGACCAAGGGCACCGGCTCGGCCAACCCGCTCTTCTTCCAGTGGGTCGCCGCCGACGGCACCGAGACCAACGCGGTCACGGGCGCCTTCTCCGGCTGCGGCAAGCCGATCCCGACCGGCAACGACCTGACCGCGGGCAGCCGGCGTACCGGCAGCGTGGTGTTCGACGTGCACGACACGTCAGGAGTACTGGAGTACCAGCACCGGTTCGCGACCGCCGGCTACTGGAAGCCCTGACGCGGCTGTGGGGCCGGCCCGATGATCGGACCGGCCCCGTCGCGTGCGACAGATCAGCAGCCCGTCCACCGGACCGGGGTCACCCGGTCGGCGTTACGGAAGCCGACGATGGCGCCCGTGTCGGCGATGGCCTTCGCGCCGACGTTGCTGCCGCCCGGCAGGACCCGGGAGGTGGCGCCCCGGGTGACCAGGGCACCGCCCACCACGACGCCCTTGGCGTTGACGTCGTCGAGCCCCGCCTCCGGGTCGAGGATCGTGTGCGATCCGTTGCGGAGGTCCCACCGGACCTTCGCCGGGTTGTCACCGCCGAGCCAGACCTGGCCGATCGCCCAATGGCCCGCGGCGGCGTTGACCACCGTCGACCCACCACCGGAAACCGCGAGCGGCTTGACCTTGCCGTTCGGACGGCGGACCCATCCGGTCCAGTCGCCGAAGGGTCCCGCCTGACCGACGATGGTCCCGTTCGCCGTGATGCCGGTCGGCTGGGCGTTGGCCGGGGCGTCGAGCACCTCGACCGTGCCCGGCCGGGCGGCCGGCCAGCGCAGGGCGCTGTACTCGCCGGGGACGATGTCCGAGCCGTAGCCGACGATGTCACCGGCGGAGTTGATGCCGGTGACGACGATGCCGGTCGACGGCAGCACCGGCAACTGCTCGAGCTTCCCGTTGCGGTACGTCCACGGCCGGGCGATGCCGTTCTCCGCCCAGCCGTTGGCGATCACGGTGCCGCTCTCGTTGACGTCGACCGGGTCTAGTCCGTTCCGCGGCGTCACGGTCTCGGTGAGCTGCTGCCCGTCCCAGACCAGCAGCAGGTACTGGTTGTCGCTCGCACCGACCCGCAGGGCCGTGCCGGCGACGAAGCGACCCGACGGGTCGATCGCGCTCGCGTCGGCACGGTAGGTGTCCGTCGGGTAGGGCAACGTGCTGATCGTGCAGGCGCTGGCGGTGGTCCTCGCGGGCGCGGCCGTCGCCGTCGAGGACAGGGCGACGCCGAGAGAGGCGGTCAGCAGTCCGGCGGCGGTGCCGGCGAGCATCCTGCGTCGAGCGGTGTACGTCATCTCTTCTCCCCGTGTGGAGCCCGGCGATCCCGGGCGTCGACTGATGCCAGATGCACACCTGAAGCCGTCTCGGGGTTGCGGCCTGTCCGATGAGCGACGTGATCGATCCACGCGGCCTGCCGTCTGCTATGGACGGCCGCTGCCCGGCGCGGGTGGACGGCTCTTGCCCGGAGTCGGCCGTGGCCCCAGGATCGGACGGGTGATCATCGAACCACGTTCGGGCCGCACGCTGGACTACCACCTGGTCCTGCCCGCGCCGGGCGGTCACGACGGGGAGGGCATCCTCGTCGAGGAGTTCACCCGCCGGGACGACTTCTGTGCCACCGGCCTGCACAGCGCGAGTTGGACGCCGGGCGGCGGCTGGTGCAGTTCCGCCTCGCTGAGCCGCGGCCTGCGGGTCGACCCCGCCGTACTCGCCCGGGTCGTCCCGACCGGGCACGCCGAGGCGGCGCACGCCTACCGCCGCCTCGGCGGTGGCGAGTTGCCGTCCGAGGTCGTGCTGCGGACGTACTTCCGCGACCATCAACCGATCCCGACGGCCGCGCCACTGCGACTCGGCCCGAGCCGGCCGCCGGAGGGCTTTCACGAGCGCCGGGTGTACCGCGTCCTGTTCGCGAAGGACCTGCGGGCCGACCAGGTGGCAGCCCTGCGGAGCCGCTGGCGCACGACGGGTGGCGGCGCCGCCGGGTCGGTCGCCGACGGTCGTCGCGAGAGCGGGGGCGCCCGGTTCACCTGGGACCTGCGACGGGTCGGCCACACCCTCGCCTGGTGCCTCGACGTGACGGTCCTGATGCGAAGCGGCGGGGCGGAGGCGGTGTCCGCGACCCTGACCGACCTCACGAATCTGCTGCGCCAGCACGGCCTGGTCACCGTGACGACCGAACGGTTCGCCTAGCGACGGTGCCGATTTTGCAATGATGTACGTCGATGTTGCCAGAGTGGTGCCAGACGTGTTGGAATGGCTCGTATCGCCGCAGCGCGGGGGCAACCGCGCTGGGAACGGCCAGCGCGGGAGCAGCGCAGTGCCGGCAGCGCGCCGCTTGGGCAGACGCTCGCCTGTCGCACAGCCGGGCCATCTCCGTGACGACGGACAGCTCGCCGCTTGGCGACCGCGCCCGTCGCACGCATCCCCGACACGTGCCCCCGACGGCCCGACGCGTTCGACGTCGCACCCGCCGGGGCGTCCGGTCCGGTCCGGTCCACCAGGACTCCGGAACCGGCGACGAGGTGAGAGGCAACGATGACTTCCCCAGAGAATGCCGCCCGGTGGTACCGGAACCGCCTGGCGTGGGTGGCGGCGATCCTGCTGGCGGTGTCGGCCGGCGCGGTCGTACTGCTCCGGCAGGCGGACGAGGACGCGAAGCCGGCGGACCTGCAGGCCCAGATCACCGCTCGGATGCGGACGACGCTCGAACAGGCGGACCCGGGGCAGCACAACCATGCCGGCCACGGCGCCCAGCAGGTGGCCACCGAGGGTAAGCCGCCGGTGATCTGCGGGGTCCGTGTCTACGGGTACGAGCCGACCGACGCCGCCGCGCTGGCCGACGTGCGGACGGTCTACGGCTTCCACCTGTGCGGAGTCGCCGAGAAGAAGCGTCCCTGGGACGTGGCGGTCAAGCTGGGCGGCCCGTTGATCATGGACATGTCGACCAACCCTCCCGGCATCCAGGTGGTCGAGGCGACCGCCGACGTCATGTTCGTCGACCGGCTCCGGCAGATGTTCCCGGACAAGTACGAGGAGTTGGCGCTCAAGGAGGCGTTGACCCAGTCGGAGATGGCCGACCAGCGTCGCCGGTACGACGCCGCAGCCGGCCTCTGATCACGTACCCCCGGTCGGTGGCAACCATCCTGGCCACCTCATATCCCCCTTTAGATAGATCAGCATTGATATTTGGACACATGGATGTAACAGTGGGTTTGGGAGCGTTCCCACCCCGATGATCCCGAAGAACGGAGGATGAACCGTGCGTTCACCCAAGTCCGATCAATCCGGCGGACGACCCCGGTCAACCGTCCGTCGGTCGCTCCAGGCGCTGGTCCTGGTGTTCGCCATGGTGGCCGGCGCACTGCCCTCGGTCGGCGCGGCCCAGGCCCACGGCACCGTCATCAACCCGGCGACTCGCGCGTACCAGTGTTGGAAGACCTGGGGCAATCAGCACACGAACCCGGCCATGCAGCAGCAGGACCCGATGTGCTACCGGGCGTTCCAGGCCAACCCCGACACCATGTGGAACTGGATGAGCCAGCTGCGCGACGGTCTCGGCGGCCAGTTCCAGGCCCGCACCCCGGACGGGCAGCTGTGCAGCAACGCCCTCTCCCGGAACGACTCGCTCAACCAGCCGGGAGCGTGGAAGTCGACGCCCGTCAGCCGCAACCTGACGGTCCAGATGTACGACCAGGCCAGCCACGGCGCTGACTACTTCCAGGTGTACGTCTCGAAGCAGGGGTTCAACCCGGCCACCCAGAAACTCGGGTGGGGCAACCTGGACCTGATCGCGACGACCGGCCGCTACGCGCCGGCGCAGAACATCTCGTTCAACGTCTCGATCCCGTCCTCGCGTAGCGGGAACCACATCCTGTTCGTGCTGTGGAAGGCGTCGCACATGGACCAGACGTACATGTGGTGCAGCGACATCACCGTCAGCTGACGGCAGGACTCGGCAGCCACGGCAGGCGGCAAAGGCGGTTCCCGGTGACCCGGGAACCGCCTTTGCGGTCTTCGGGGGTTGACGGGCGCCGGCGTCCCAACGGCCCGGCCCGCGCGGCAGTCCGGGTCGGATGCGGATGTAAACATGAATGCAAGAATTGCAACAGCGTATTCATCGCCGACGTTGCTCAGCTGCGAACTCCCTGGGAATTTCCGGCGTCGAGGCGCTGGCCGGGGCCCAGACGTTCCCCCCGGAGTGGACGCCGGGTACCAGATTCTGAGACACCATTTCCACCCCCACAACACCCGCTGAGCACGAATTACCCGCTCCTCAGACGGCCCCCAGGCCACCCTCTCGACAATATTTTCCCGAAACTCACCTCGACAGCGGTCTATGTCCTCAGTAGGGTGACTCCTTGTGATCGGGGGACCACTCCTCGACGCATGCGCGGGGAGTGTCGTCAACGGGGCCGTCCTCTCGCGTTCTGCGACTGCCGGTCCAGACCATCCCGAAGCCGCGGCCACGCCACCGGACCGCCCGGTGGCCGGTACGCCGTGCCGCCTTGTCGGATGCGCCGTCCTCACCACTCGCCGGTCCGCCGCCACCCCCGGTGCGCGGGGTGACCTGGCGCGTCGGTCCGGGATGCGTGCCGGCGTACGGCGGGTCGGGATGCGGGCGCGGCAGCGCGGCGGGACCCGTCGTCCCACGCACACGCAAGGTCGCGAACACCGTTTACGTGGCCTGACCAGCACCAGGGGGAGGTTCAGTGCCCATCGTCAGTGACCGGCTCCGGTTCGCCGCCGGGCCGACATCGGCAGCCGATGTGGTGGAACAGATCAGTTCGTGGTTCGCGGTTCCCGCGGACAAGGTCGACGAGGACCTACGGCACGACCGGGAGCGCATCCTGTCGGCCGTTCGTACGATCAACGACCGCGCCGCGGCCAACGAGCCCGACGCTCTGTACCACCAGCAACTGCTGCTCGCCCGGATCTACGCCCTGATCACCGCGCTGCCCGACGGCGCGACGGCCGAGGGTTCGGTGATCATCCACGAGGTGACCCGCCTGCTGGAGCAGGCCACCATCGAGGCCGAGGACAGCTGGATCGAACCGGCTGTCTACGACGCCATGCCCGGCCCGGGCCAGCCGTTCCTGTCCTGGTTGAAGGGGGTCGCGCGGCAGCACCCGGTGTTCAAGCACCCGTACTACGTCGACTTCATCAACCACCGGGCCAGCTCCGCCGACCTGCGCACGTACGTCATCCAGGAGTCCCTGGTCGACGGACGGTTCGACGACCTGCTCGCGATGATGCAGGTCGGCACGAGCGGCGCGGCCAAGATGGAGATCGCGGAGAACTTCTGGGACGAGATGGGCAACGGCAACCCGGCCGAGGTCCACACCCACCTGTTCAACAAGATCTACGACGTGTTCGACATCTCCGACGAGGAGTTGGAGAGCGCGATGACCGCCAACGACCTGCTGGCCGGAAACCTCGCGGTGCTGCTCTGCCGGTACCGGCAGTTCTACCCGGAGGCGGTCGGCTTCCTCGGCATGACCGAGTGGCTGGTGCCGGACCGGTTCCAGAACGTCGTCCGGGCCTGGGAGCGCCTGGGCCTGCCCGAGGTCGGCATCACCTACCACCGCCTGCACATCACGATCGATTCCAAGCACGCCGCCGGCTGGTTCCACAACATCGTCGTCCCGGCGAGCGAGTCACCGCAGATGCGCCGGGGGATCGCCCGGGGTTCGCTCTGGCGGATGAACTCGTCCGCCCGGCACCTCGACGAGCGGCTGGCCCGCGCGGCCTGACCTGGTGATCGGGGCGCCGACCGCGCCCCCGCCACCAGCACCTGCGGCGACACCCGTACCCGAAGCGAAGGGGAACGACATGCCAATCACCGACGAAGGGTTCAAGCTCGTCGAGATTCCTCCGGTCACCGAGGATGTCCTGGCCAGCTACGACCGCTGCCCGCCCGACCCGTACATGGGCAACCTGACCCGCTACAAGCGGTTCTCCCAGTACCGCGTGTCGCACAGGGGCGACGACGGGTGGCACTTCGAGAAGCTGCCGCACCGCGCGTACACCGCGTTCAAGAAGTTCAACTCGATCGGCGGCGGAATGCGGCGGCCGTACGAGCCGCTGGAGGTTGACCTGACCCCGTGGGCCAGGTTCGGCGTGGAGTCGATCCCGCTCGACCCCTCCGAGGACTGGCAGCTCAACGTGCACCAGAACCGCAGCCGGGCGACGCTGGAGAAGCCGGGCCAGCTCACCCCGGAGGGCATCCACCAGGACGGCCACGAGTACGTCATGATCGCCATCCTGCGCCGGCACAATGTCGTCGGGGGCGAGACGCGGCTGTGGCGGCCGGACGCCACCGAGCCGTTCTGGACCGGCACCCTCGATCCCGGTCAGGCCCTGCTGCTCGACGACCGGGCGATCCTGCACGACGTCACCGACATCGAGCCCGAGAACGGCCAGCCCGGCCACCGGGACATCCTGATCGTCGCCTTCTCCCGCTGGCGGGAGAAGTGGTACGGCGAGGAGCACGACGCCGCCGTGCTGGCCGACGGCGAGCCGGTCGTCTCGGCGATGTGAGCGCGTCCGCCGGGTGAGACCGTCCGCCGTGGTCCGGTCACGCACCGGGCCACGGCGGCCCGCCGGGCAGGCGAATCAACCACGCGGCGTGCCCACCGCACTAACCCGCCGGCGGGCAGGCGAACCACCGGCTCGCCGCCGGACAGACGGGAGCGAGGATGAGCGACTTCGTCAAGTACCACGCGCTCGGCAACGACTACCTGGTCGTCGACCCCCGACGGCTGGACATCGCCCGGACCGGCGACACCGCCCGCCTGCTGTGCGACCGCCGGTACGGGGTCGGCGCCGACGGCCTGCTCGTCGGCCCGGTCGGCCCGGTCGTCCCGGGTGAACCCGTCGACCTGCTGATCTTCAACGCGGACGGCAGCCCGTGCGGCCGCAGCGGCAACGGCATCCGGATCTTCGCCAGTCACCTGCTCGACCGGGAACCACAACTCGGTCGCGGCCCGGCCGGCAACCAGGTCACCGTCCGCACCGGCGGCGGCACGTCCCGGGTGGAGATCCGCGATCCGGGTACCGGCACGGTCCGGATCGCCACCGGCGCGCCGACCTTCACCGTGGCCGACCCGAGCGCGACGGACCCCGCCGCCCGGCTGCTCCGCCCACTTGTCGTCGGTCACCGCACCCTGTCCGTGGTCGCCCTCGACGACGGCAACCCGCACCTGGTGGTGCCGCTGCCGGCGGTGGACCGGGCGATCGCCGGGGCGCTCGGCGAGCCGATCGCCGGCCACCCGGAGTTTCCCGGCCGGACCAACGTGGAGTTCCTGCGGGTCCTGGACCGCTCCACCATCGAGATCGAGATCTGGGAGCGCGGGGCCGGTTACACCACCGCGTCGGGCAGCGGCGCCTGCGCCGCCGCCGGTGCGGCCCACGCGCTCGGCCTGGTCGACGACCAGGTTGTCGTACACATGCCGGGCGGCACGGTCGAGGTCGGCATCGACGCCGACGGCACGGTCACCCTCACCGGACCGGTCCGCGAGGTGTTCACCGGTGAGCTGAGTGGCGACCTGATCGCCCGGGTCACCGCCGAGGAACGGGAAACGGAGCGGATCGGATGACGGACACGCGTGAGGTCGTCGGGGGATGCCCGCTGGACTGTCCGGACGGATGTAGCTGGAAGGTCACCGTGACCGACGGGAAGGCTGTCCGGCTGCGCGGCAACCCGGACCATCCGTACACGCGGGGCACGCTCTGCGTGAAGGTCAACCAGTACCTCGACCACGTCGCCTCCCCGAACCGGCTGCTGTACCCGATGCGCCGGACCGGTCCCAAGGGCTCCGGCCGGTTCACCCGGATCGGTTGGGACGAGGCGTTGAGCGAGATCGCCGACCAGCTCAACCGGATCGTGCGGGAGAGCGGCGGCGAAGCCATCTGGCCCTACCAGGGCACCGGCAACCTGGGCTTCCTCCAGGGTTTGCAGGGCCGGGCCGGTGCTCGACTGTGGCATGTGCTCGGCGCGTCCCGGCACAACATGACCATCTGTTCGATCGCCGGGCTGCACGGCACCACGTACGCCACCGGAACCAGCCGGGGCATCGATCCGGAGTCGATGGCGCACGCCCGGCTGATCCTGCTCTGGGGCGCCAACACCCTCACCACCAGCCATCACCTGTGGCGCTTCATCGACCAGGCCCGCCGCGCCGGTGCGCACGTGGTGGTCATCGACCCGGTGCGGACCCGGACCGCACGGCAGGCCGACGAGCACATCGCCCCGCTGCCCGGCACCGACGCGGCTCTCGCTCTGGGCCTGCTGCACGTGGTGCTCGCCGAGGGCGCCGAGGACCACGACTACCTGGAGCGCCACACCCTCGGCTGGCCGGCGTTCCGGGACCGGATCCTGGAGTACCCGCCGGACCGGGTCGCCGGGATCACCGGCCTCACCGAGGAACAGATCGTCACCCTCGGCCGGCGGCTGGCTCACACCCGACCCACCGCGATCCGGGCCGGCATCGGGGTGCAGCGGCACGCCGGTGGCGGCGAGGTGCTGCGGATGCTGGCCTGCCTGGTCGGCGTCACCGGCGACTGGCGGTACCCGGGCGGCGGGCTGGCGTTCTCGACCGACGGCTACTTCGGCGGCGACCGGGACGCCCTGGCCCGCCCGGACCTGCTCACCCGGCCGGTCCGCAGCCTGTCCATGACCCGGCTCGCGGAAACCCTGCTCGACGTGGACGACCCACCGGTGCGGGCGCTCGTCGTGTACGGCTCCAACCCGGTCGCCAGCGCACCCGACCAGAACCGGATCCGCCGGGCGCTGACCCGGCCGGACCTGTTCACGGTGGTCGTCGACCACTTCCCGACCGACACCGTCGACTACGCCGACATCGTGCTGCCGGCCACCATGCAGACCGAACACCTGGACGTGCTCGACGGGTACGGGCACATGTACATCACCTGGAACGAGCCGGCGGTGCCGCCGCCCGGGGAGTGCCTGTCCACCACCGAGACGTTCCGCCGGCTGGCCCGGCACCTCGGGCTGACCGAACCCAGCCTGTACGACTCCGACGAGGAGCTGGCCGGGCAACTGCTGGCCAGCGACGATCCGTCACTGGCCGGGATCAGCATGGAACGGCTGCGTACCGAGGGCTGGGCCCGGCTGAACTACGAGCCGGCGTTCCTGCCGTTCGCGGACGGCTTTCCCACCCCGTCCGGCCGGCTGGAGTTCTACTCCGAGCGCGCCGCCGCGGACGGGCTCGACCCGCTGGTCGGGTACGTCCCGCCGAAGGAGCCGAACGACCCGGACCTGTCCCGCCGCTTCCCGCTGACCCTGATCGCCGGTGCCGGACACTTCTTCATCAACACGGTCTTCGGCAACAAGCCGGAACTCGTCCGGCGGGCCGGCGAGCCCCGGATCGTCCTGCACCCGGACGACGCCGGGCCGCGCGGGCTCGTCGACGGCGGCCAGGCGCGGATCTTCAACGACCGGGGCGCATTCACCGCGAGGGTGAGCGTGGACGCGGACCACGTCCGGCCCGGGGTGGCGGCGACGACAAAGGGCTACTGGCTCAAGCTCACCGGCGGCGCCGGGGTGAACGCCACGGTGGACGAGCGTGAGTCGGACATGGGCGGCGGCGCCGTCTTCCACGACAACCGGGTGCAGATCGAACCCGTCGTACCCGGGGACGTCGAACCATCGTGACCAGAGAACAGGAGACCGTCCATGGAGTTCCGCCCACTCGGTCGCAGCGGCCTTCGGGTCAGCGAGATCGCGTACGGCAACTGGCTGACCCACGGCTCGCAGATCGACGTCGACACCGCGCGAACGTGCGTGGAGACGGCGCTCGGCGAGGGGATCACCACCTTCGACACGGCCGACGTGTACGCGGGTACCCGGGCCGAGGCGGTGCTCGGTGAGGCGCTGACCGGCGTACGCCGGGAGTCGCTGGTGCTGTGCACCAAGGTGTACTTCCCGACCGGCCCAGGCCCCAACGACCAGGGACTGTCCCGCAAGCACATCGTCGAGTCGCTGCACGCCTCGCTGCGCCGGCTGCGTACCGACTACGTGGACGTCTACTACGCACACCGGTTCGACCACGCCACCCCACTCGTCGAGACGCTGCGCGCATTCGACGATCTGGTCCGCCAGGGCAAGGTGCTCTACCTCGGGGTGTCCGAGTGGACCGCGGAGCAGATCGTCACCGCCCGGCGGCTCGCCGAGGACCTGGGCCTGACCGCGTTCGTCGCGAACCAGCCGCAGTACAACATGCTGTGGCGGGTGATCGAGGGCGAGGTGGTACCGGCCTGCGAGAAGGCCGGCATGAGCCAGGTCGTCTTCTCGCCGCTGGCTCAGGGCGTGCTCAGCGGCAAGTACCGGTCCGACGGGCCGCCGCCGGAGGGCTCCCGCGCGCTGGACGCCAACGGCGCCGACTGGGTCGGCCCGTACCTGCGGCCGGAGGTGCTGGAGCGGGTGGCGGCGCTACGTCCGCTGGCCGCCGAGGCCGGGCTGACCACGGCCCAGCTCGCGGTCGCGTGGACGTTGAACAATCCGAACGTGGCGGCGGCGGTGATCGGGGCGTCCCGGCCGGAGCAGATCCGGGAGAACGTCGCGGCGGTCGGGGTACGGCTCGACCCGGAGCTGCTCCGGCGGATCGACGAGACCCTCGGCGACGTGGTCGAGCGTGATCCCGGCAGGACGGAGAGCGCCGCCTGACCGGCCGCCGAGGAGAATCGAGGCCACATGAGTTTCGAACCGTTCGCGCTGGTCGAGTGGCAGTCCCGGTACGAGCCCACGGTCGAGTACACGCTGGCGGACAGCAGCTGCCAGCCGGTACGGCTGCGGGAGTTCCTGGCCGAGGCGGACGCCGACCGGCTGCTCGACGGCCGCCAGCACTACCCGTCCGTGCGTGGTACCCCGGCGCTACGCGAGCTGATCGCCGACTGGCAGGGCTGCCGGCCGGAGGAGGTACTGGTCACCGTCGGCGCGGCCGAGGCGAACACCCTGATCATGGACGCGCTGGTCGGGCTGGACGACCACGTGGTGCTGATGGAACCCGGTTACCGCCAGGTGTGGGGGCTGGCCCGCAACAGCGGCGCGAAGATCGACACCTGCGCGCTGGACGAGGAACGCGCATGGCGGATCGACCTGGCCGCGCTGGAGAGCCTTGTCCGGCCGGACACCAGGGCGATCGTCGTCACCAACCCGAACAACCCGACCGGCTCGGTGCTGTCCGCACCGGAACGGGCGGCCCTGGTCGCGGTCGCCGCGCGCAACGGCGCCTGGCTGGTCGTGGACGAGGTGCACCGGGGTACCGAACTCGACGTCGACACGGTCACCCCGACCCTGTGGGGCGGGTACGACCGGCTGATCTGTGTCGGCAGCCTGTCGAAGGCCTTCGCCCTGCCGGGGCTGCGGGTGGGCTGGATCGTCGCGCCGGCGGAGTTCCTCACCCGGGTGTGGCGCCGGCACGAGTATCTGACGGTCAGCACCGGAATGCTCGCCATGCAGGTCGGCGAGTTGGCCCTCGCCCCTGCGACCCGGGACCGGCTGCTGGACCGCAACCGGCGGCTGATGCGCGCCGGCCGGTCCCTGCTGGTCGACTGGGTGGAGGCGCACCCGGAGCTGGTGTCGATCGTCCCGCCGACCGCGACCGCGCTCGGTTTCGTCCGGTACCGCGCGCCGATGACCAGCCTGGAGGTGGCGAACGCGCTGCGGGTGCGGGGTGGGGTGCTGGTCGGGGCCGGCGCCCACTTCGGCTGGGAGGGGCACTTCCGGGTGATCCACTCGCTCGATCCGGGGTACGTCTCGGCGGCGCTGGACCGGGTGGCGACGGTGCTGGCCGAGGGCGTCACGGGTGTGCTGCCGGAGGAGGTGGGACCCGGCTGACACCGGTCGGCGCCGCGGACGCGGGGTCCGCCCGGTCGGATGTCCAGCCGGACGGGCCCCGCGTCCGGCTCAGCCGGTCCGGGCCGGCGACGGCCGCCGGTCGGCGTCGGTCGCGTTCGCCGGCTCTGCCCCGTTGGCCCGCCGCTCGCCGAGCGTCAGCGCGACCACGGCACCGAGCAGCACCACCGAGCCGGCGGTGGCGGCCACGGTGAGCCGTTCGTCGAACCAGAGCACGGCGATCACGGCGGCGGTGACCGGCTCGATCAACGCGATCACCGACGCCGTCGTCGCCCGGACCGTGGCCAGCCCGACGAAGAACAAGCTGTACGCCAGCGCCGTCGGCGCGAACCCCAGGTAGAAGACCAGGCCCAGCGTCTGACCGACGTCCCCCGAGGTGGGCAGCAGCCCTTCGAGCAGGGCCAGCGGGAGCAGGAACACCATTCCGACGGTGAACCCGCCCAGTGCCATCACCTGCGGGCTGCCGCCGCTGTCCCGGCCCAACTTGCGATTGAGCAGTGTGACCCCGGCGTACCCGGCGGCGGACAGCAGCGCGCAGGCGAGCCCCAGCGCTGGCGCCGAGGCGGTGCTGGCGCTCCCGCCGCCGACCAGCAGAAGCAGCCCGACCAGGGCCATCGCCACGGTGGCGGCCCCAGCCCGGCCGAGCCGTTCACCCATCAGGACGTGGGATCCGATGGCGATCAGGACCGGTCCGGATCCGAGGGTCACCACCGTCGCCACGGCCAGCCCGGCGTAGTCGACGGCGGCGAAGTAGGCGGTCTGGTAGATCGCCAACCCCAACCCGGTCGTCACCACCTGCTGCCAGCGCGGCCGGGCGGGGGTGCCGGTACGGCGGCGCAGCAGCAGGTAACCGGCGGCGAGGAGCAGGACTCCACTGGCGAACCGCCAGAAGGACACCGCCACGGGTCCCATGCCGCTGTTGTCGTAGAGGACGGCCGCCGCGGCGCCGCCGGTCCCCCAGGCGACAGCCGCGACAAAGATGTAGAAGATTCCACGCCCGACGGGCGGGCGCATATCAGTATTCACACAATTCTCCGAAGTCATCGCCACCCGGGCACCACAAACGCACCCGGGCTCAGAAATGAAAGAGCCGGGTCGGAACAGGTGTCGTTACCGGTTCGCCGGTGGTGGCGAGACAACGAAGAATTTCACCAGGACACCATACCGGCGTCCCCGGTGATCAGACAGTCACGCCGTGCCACAGGTCAGTCCCGGACCAGCATCAGCCGTAGGGCCAGGCCGACGAACACCGCCGAGGTGGCCACGTTGAGCGCCTTGATGATCCGCCGGCTACGGCGCAGCAACTGACCCGCGTGCCCGGCGGCGAGACCGATCACGCCGTCGATCAGGAGGTCGATGACCACCAGGGTCAGGCCGAGAATGAGGAACTGGCCGGCGACGTTGCCGAGGTCCGGGTTGACGAACTGGGGCAGGAACGCGGCGTTGAACAGGATCACCTTCGGGTTGAGCAGGTTGACCACCGCCGCCTTGCGGAACGCCACCCAACGGTTCACGCCGTCCGGCTCGCCGGCCGGCGCGGCCAGGGCCGTGTCGTTGCGTTCGAGGTACGTCTTGACGGCCAGGTAGACCAGGTAGGCCGCGCCGGCCCAGCGGATCACGTCGTAGAGAAACGGTGCCACGGCGAAGATCGCGGCGAAGCCGAGGATGGCCGCCAGCGCGTGCACGGCGAGGCCGGCCGCCACGCCCAGCGCGGCGGCGAATCCGGCCAGCGGGCCGCCGCCGACGCCCATGGTGATGATGAACGCCATGTCGGGTCCCGGCACGATCACCAGAATCACGGCCGCCAACACGAATGCCTGGTAAAGCGACAGATCGATCACCGACATAGTATTCCACACCGGTGTGGACAGGTAGGCGTCCGCAATCCCTCCGCCGTTCCCAGCATTTGGGCACCCGGCGCCGAAACAGATGTTGAATAATTGTCAGGCTGTCGCAGTTCGGTCGGATCGGTCCCAGGCAGCTGCCGCATCCTCGAACAGCGCGAACGTGGCCGCGCCCGGCGTTTGTGGAGGGTGATTCACAGTCACCGAGACAAACGTAAGGCCCCGACCGGCGTTTCCGCTGATCAGGGCCTTACAAGTGTGGAGCTGAGGGGATTTGAACCCCTGACCCCCTCGATGCGAACGAGGTGCGCTACCAGTCTGCGCCACAGCCCCCCACCGGCGAACCGGCTTCGGTCCCACCCGGCTTACACCGGGCGGGCCGGCAGCAAGGCTAACAGGTCGCCCGCCTCCACCGCGAATCCACCCCCGGTGCGCCGTGCCCTCCGGGCCCGAGATCCACTCGGCATCCCGGAAACCGGGGCATCCCGGACGCCCAGACACCACGCCTTCCCGGAAGGCGAGTCGATCAAGCGCCGCAGACCACCGCGCCCACCTTGATCGACTCGACATCGCCGACGTGGGGGCATCAACTCGCGGCGACACCCCCGCATCGGCGACCTGGAGTCGATCAAGCGCCCTCAAGCCCGGCAAGCCCCGGCAAGCGCCGGCAAGCGCGGCAAGCGCGGCAAGCCCGACGAAGGCCCACCGAAAGCGCGACGTGGGCCGCCGCAGACCCGCGGCAGGGCCACGCAGACCCGGCAGGGCCCACGCAAGCCCGGCGAGGACCGGGCGGGCGGGGTCAGGCGCCGCGACCGGCCTCGTAGGGGCGGCCGCGCAGGCCACCCGAGCGGCGGTACGAGACCGAGCCGCCGTTGACCGCCGCCGGCAGGTCCGCGGGCCGGTCGAGGCCCATGGCGGCTCGGCGTACCCCCTCGCGTTGGGCTGCCAGACGACGCTGCGCCTCCCGACGGGCCGCAGCGCGACGGGCCTGCTCCCGGCGGACCTCGGCCTGACGGGCCGCCAACCACGCGGCCTCCCGGGCCCGGGCGCGACGCCGGCGGCGGGCGGCGAGGGCCCGCCTGCGCAGGTGTACGACGTACAGGGCCAGCAGCATGAAGGTGACCGAGAAGCCGATCCAGAAGCCGGGGCTGACGAACAGCACGCCGACCAGCTCGACGACGTTGAGCAGCAGCAGCGCGGCGAGCACGCGGCGTCGCCGGTACACGGCGGGGGTGTGCTGCCGACGCGGTGGACGGCGGCGGGGACGCGTCAAGGTCGGCGGTACGGCGCGCAGGCGGCCGGAGCGGCGGGCCGCCGGAGGCGCGGAGACCGGTACGGCCAACTTTCCCGTAGTCGCATCTTCACTGAGTGTGACGACAAGAGAGCGGGGCGGGTGGAGGGGCTGCCGTCCCGGCACAGTACGACGCCGCCGACGGCGCTGGAGCACCCGCGCCGTCGACTGCGCCCGCTCCGCCACCAGCCGCTCGGTGGCGTCGTACCGGCGAACCAGCGCCGGAGCCAGGGCGAGCAGGCCGGCGGCGGCGAGGACGGCGAGGAGCACCGAGGTCGGCACCCTCACCCCTCCCGTCACCGAATTCGGAGCAACCGCTCCCCGGCCGCAGGATCTTCCATCAATCGCGCCTGAGCGCGTGGATCATCCGGGCGGTGAGCGCTTGCCGCAGCTTGCAGTTACTTGAGGTTACGGTGCACCGGTCGGGATACCGCTACGCCGCGCCGATCCCGTGCGTGGGACAGCCGCTACCGCGCGGTCGCGCGGATCCGGTGCCAGCGGGCCAGCAGACCGCCCTCGGCGGCGATCTCCTCGCTCGTCATCGCGTATCCGATGTGGTCACGCCATGCGCCGTCGATGTGCATGTAGCGCACGTGGTACGACTCCTCGCGGAAGCCCAGCTTCTCCACCACGCGCCGCGACGGGCGGTTCTCCGGCCGGATGTTGACCTCGATCCGGTGGAGTCCACCCGGGCCGAACGCGTGGTCGACGGCGAGCGCGAGCGCGGTCGGGATCACACCCTGCCCGGCGACCCGGGCGTCCACCCAGTAGCCGACGTAACCGGAGCAGAAGGCCCGGCGCACGATGCTGCCGACGTTGAGGTGCCCGACCAGCCGGTCCCGGTCGGCCTCACGCAGGCAGACCGCGAAGGGCATCCCCTCGCCCTCGCGGGCCGAGCGCCGCTGGTCGCGGTGCACCCACCGGAACGCGGCCGGGGAGTTCAGCTCGTCCCAACTGCCCGGCAACGACGACTCCCAGGGTGCCAGCCAGGCCTGGTTGGCCCGGCGTACCTCCGACCACGCCGCCGCGTCGGAGCGCCGGTACGGACGCAACAGCACCGGACCGTCGACCAGCACCGCCGGCCAGCCGGGTGCACGGACCGGTCCGAAGAGACTCACCCGCACAGTCTCCCGCGCGGGACCGGTTCGCGCGCAAGTGGACCTCCGGGGGATCTCACCGACGACGGTCCAGCAGCAGGACGTCCACGGTGGAGCCGGCCGCGGCGGTGGTGACCCGCTCGCCGAGCACCAGGAGCCCGTTCGCCTCGGCCAGGCCGGAGAGGGTGAACGGGCCGCCCCGCAGCGGTTGCACGGTGTAGCCGCCGCCGCGTCGCTCGGCGACGTGCGCGGGCCGGAACTCGCGCAGCCCGCCCGGTGACGACACGGTCTCCAGCAGGTGCGCCCGGACGCTGGGACGGAACACCGGCTCCGCGCCGGCGAGCAGTTGGATCGCCGGTCGGGCCAGCACCTCGAAGCCGATCAGCGCGGCACCCGGGTCGCCGGGCAGGCAGACCACCGGCACCTCCTCGGCGCCGACCGTGCCGAACCCGAGTGCCGTGCCGGGATAGAGCGCCACATCGGTGAAGGCCACCGGCCCGGCTCGGCCGCCCTCGCGGCGGGACAGGATCCGTCGGACCATGTCCCCGGGGCCGGTGCCGGTCCCGCCGGTGGTGATGATCAGATCGGCCCGCAGGGTCTGGTCCTCCAGCAGGCCGCGCAGCCCCTCCGGGTCGTCGTCGCAGATGCCGACCCGGTACGCCAGCGCGCCCACCTCGGCAGCGGCGGCGGTCAGCGCGTGCGAGTTGGCGTCCACCACCTGGCCGGGCTGGCTGCCCCGGCCCACGTCGACCAACTCGTCCCCGGTGGCCACGATGACCACCCGCGGACTCGGCCGGACCACCACGTGGCCGATGCCGGTGGCCGCGAACACGGCGACGAGCGCCGGGGACACGTACGTGCCGGCACGGGCGAGCAGCGTGCCGGCGGGCAGCTCCTCACCGGCCCGGCGGACGCCGTACCCCCGCTTGGGGGTGCGGAAGATCTCGACGGCGGCCATGCCCTGGTCGGTCCACTCCACCGGGACCACCACGTCCGCGGCGACCGGTAGCGGCGCCCCGGCGGCCACCGAGAAGCACGAGCCCGGGGTAAGCCGCACCGGGCGCCAGCTCGCCGCGCCCAGGTCGCCGACCACGTTGAGCCGGATGCTCCGCCCGCCGGGCGTGCCGGAGGGGGCCGGGACGTAGCTCGGGCCCCGCCCCCCTCCGGAAATGTCCTCCCAACGTGCCGCGTACCCGTCCACGGCCGCCTGGTCGAAGGCCGGGAAGGCGTGCGGCGCGACGACATCCTCGGCGAGGACGTTGCCGTGCGCCTGGGTGAGGTCGAGGTCGAGTGGCGGCAGCGCTCGTAACCTGCGCAGCACGCTGCCCAGGTAGTCGGCGAGCGGCGTCAACTCGTTCGCGGCCGCCTCGGCGTCGGCCGTCGCGGTCATGTACCAGATCCGCCTGCCGCGTCGGCCTTGACGAAGTCGGCCAGCCAGGCGCGGAACTCGGTGCCGACGTCCTCGCGTTCGGCGGCGATCTGCACGACCGTCTGGAGGTAGCCCAGCGGCATGCCGGTGTCGTAGCGGGTACCCCGGTAGACGATGGCGTGCACCGGCGTGCCCTCGGTGCGCAGCAGCTCCATCGCGTCGGTCAGTTGGATCTCGCCCCCGCTGCCCGGCTTGGTCCGCCGGATCGCGTCGAAGATCGTGCCGGGCAGCACGTACCGGCCCAGCACGGCCAGGTTGCTCGGCGCGTCCTCCGGCTGCGGCTTCTCCACCATGCCGGTCACCTTGACGACTTCGCCGATGTCGGTCAGGTCGTCCTCGGCGGGCTCGACCGAGGCGATGCCGTACCGCTTGGTGTCGGCCGGGTCGACCTCGAAGAACGCGAGCACCACGCCGCCGGTGCGCGCCTGCAACTCCAGCATCGCCGGCAGCAGCGGCTCGGACGGCTTCACGAACTCGTCACCGAGCAGCACCGCGAAGGGCTGGTCGCCCACGTGGGCCTCGGCGTACCCGATCGCGTGCCCGAGCCCGAGCTGCTCCGGCTGCCGGACGGTGTAGATCTCGGCCAGCTCACCGGGCCGACGCACGGCCGCCAGGCGCTCGGCGTCGCCCTTCTCCTCCAGCCTGGTCTCCAGGTCGGGGCGACGGTCGAAGTGGTCCACCATCGACGTCTTACCCCGACCGGTGATCAGCAACACGTCGCCGATGCCGGCCTGGGCGGCCTCCTCGACGATGTACTGCAGCACCGGCCGATCGACGACCGGCAGCAGCTCCTTGGGAACCGCCTTGGTGGCCGGCAGGAAGCGGGTGGCCAGTCCGGCGGCCGGGATGACGGCCTTGACCGCCAGGGGACGGCCGGTTGCGGCGACCGTCGCTGAGGAGTTCGCTGAGTGCTCCGACATGCCGCGAGACTATCGGCCACGGCTCTGCCGCGGCGGGTGTGGCCCAGAAGACGCGCCGCCGCCCGGCCCCGGCCGCGCCGCGTCCGGGCCGGCTCGCGCCGCGTCCGCCGTGCCGTCCGCCGGTTCCGGCCGCGCGTGCGCGGGTCCCGAACGGTTCGATTCGGGTACGCCCGCAGCCGACTCCGACCGGGCGTGGCCGCCCGGCTCCCGCGGGACCTGCACGGACCGGCCGGCTCTCGGCAGCCCGTCGGTCGGGCTGACCGCGCCGGCCGGCACCGGTATCTCCCGCGTCGGCACATCGGGGCGGACCTCCGCGACGCGGTAGGTGTCCCGGCCGGCGGCCTTGGCGACGTAGAGGGCGTCGTCGGCGGCCTCCAGCACCTCTCGCCCGGTGCTGCCGTGGTCGGGGTAGACGGCGATGCCGACCGACACGGTCACCACGATCGGCCCCGCGTACGCCTCGACGGCGATCGGCGTCTCGCGTACCGCCGCGCCCAGTCGCTCCGCGACGATCGCCGCGCCCCGGGCGTCGGTCTCCGGCAGGAGCAGCACGAACTCCTCCCCGCCCTGCCGGAACGCCAGGTCCACCTCGCGGATCTCCCCGCGTACCCGCCGGGCGAACTCCGCCAGCACGGTGTCGCCTGCCGCGTGCCCGTACGTGTCGTTGACGTCCTTGAAGCGGTCCAGGTCGAGGGCGAGGACGCTGAGCATCCGGCCGAACCGGCTGGCCCGCTCGACCTCCCGGCGGATCGACTCGCGCAGGTAGCGGTAGTTCCACAGTCCGGTGAGCGGGTCGGTGAGGGACAGCCGCTGGGCCTCCTCGTGGACCCGTACGTTCTCCACCGCCACGGCCGCGTGCCCGGCGAAGGTGCGCAGGGTGACCAGGTCGTCGTCGTCGAACTCGGCAGCGCCCACCCGATCGTAGAGCGCCAGCACGCCGAGGGCCGCCGCCGCAGCGCCCGCCTCGTCGGCCGGCCTCTCGCCGCCGAGGGTGTACGTCGTGCCGCCCGGGGTCCCCGGCGTACTCGTCATGCCGGGCGGGGTGCCTGACGTACCCGGCGTGCTCGTCGTGCCCGGGGTGGCGAAGGGGACCGCGACGTAGGTGCGGCAGCGCGGCTCGCCGGTCGGCGTCTCGGTCGGTTCGACGCGTCCCCGCTGCGGCTCGCCGGTCGCGGCCACCGCGCCGACCACGCCGACGCCCACGGGCACGCGCAGGGTCTGCGGCCCGTCCGGGTCGGAGGCCGGCCAGCGCCCGTCCAGACCCTCGCTGCACTGTGCGACCAGCACCCCACCGGTCTCCACCAGCAGTACCGCGCCGGCCCGAGCGCCGGTGGCGGCGATGGCGCTGTGCAGGATCACCCGCAGGATGCGTTGCAGATCGTGGGTGCTGGCCAGGGTGTCGCCGAGCACCGCCAGGTGCCCGCGGAGCTGGTCGCGGCTGCTGGTGAGCGCCGCGACGTACGAACCGGTCTCGCGGGTCATCCGGTTGAACGCCTCCGCGAGCCGGCCCAGCTCGTCCCGGCCGCGCACCGGCACCCGGGCGGTCAGGTCGCCGTACGCCACCCGGTCGACCGCGCCGGCCAGCTCCACCAGGGGCCGGGTGGTGACCCGGGCCAGACGCCACGCGGTCAGCACGGCGAGCAGCCCGGCCAGGACGACCACGCCGGCCAGCGTGACGTGCAGCCCCGGCGGCCTGGTGCTCGGCACCGACAGCACCAGCGGCAGCGGCTGGCCCACGGACGGTCCGATCCGCCGCACGTACCGGCCCTTGGTGGTTTCGGTGACCCGCTCGCCGGTGCTGTGGCCGGCGGCGGCCAGCACGCCGTCGCGTACCTCGCGGGACTCCGTGGTGTGGGTGAACCGGGCGGCGCTCGCGCCGCCGTCGAGCAGCGTGACCGCGACTCCGCTCACCGCCGCCAACCGGGCCACGAAGGCCGGGTCGACGAGTTGTGCGGCGGCCACACTTCCCAGCAGGGCGCCGGCCGCGTCCCGGCGGTCGACGCGGGCCGCCAGCGCGCGGACCGGGCCGGACGTCGCGGCGACCGGCTCCGAGCAGTCCCGCCAGGGGGTCGACGGCGCGCCCGGAGAGACGTACGTGGCCCGTCCGCTCACGTCGCTGACCAGCACCGCCGCGGCCAACCCGCGCCCGACGAGCTGGCCGGCGACGACGGCCGGATCACCGGTGAGGGCGACCGCGTCGGCGGCGGCACGGAGCTGCTGGCAGAGCGCGTCGACCGAGGTACGCACCGCGGACGCCGCCACGGCGAGACGTTCGGTGGACCGGGTGCGGTCGACGGCCGTGACGGTGGAGGCGACGAAGAACGCACCGAGCAGGACCGGGCCGAGCACCACCACGAGGAAGGCTGCCGTCAACCGCCCGCGTAGCGTCACTCGGTCCCCCCGGAAGTTCCGCCTCCGTTGCTTGCGATGCTGACACAGAGCAACCGTGGGAGTGGCGTTGCGTCAGGAGTGTTGCGTGTCAGATTTTTCTGATGAAGCGGAAGTGACCCGTGTGACGAAGCGGGACACCCGGATTCGGCTGCTCGCCCACCGTCGGGCCCTGGACGACGCGACGCGGGCCGAAGCCGCGCGGCGCGTCCAGGTCGAGCTGGTCGCCCTGGTACGCCGGCTGCGCCCGCGCCGGATGACGGCGTACGTGCCGGTCGGCTCCGAGCCGGGCGGGGCCGACCTCGCGGAGGTGTTGCGCGGGGCGTTACCGGCCGAGGGTGAGTTGCTGCTCCCGGTGCTTCGCGCGGATCTCGACCTGGACTGGGCGGCGTACGCCGGTCCGCACGCGCTGGCCGCCGCCGGCCGGGGCATCCGGGAACCGGCCGGCCCCCGCCTCGGCGTGGACGCGATCTCCGGCGCGGAACTGGTGGTCGTGCCGGCGCTCGCCGTCGATCACCACGGTCGACGGCTGGGCCGCGGCGGAGGCTCCTACGACCGGGCGCTGGCACGGGTGTCCACGGCGAGCCTGACCGTGGTGCCGTTGCACGACGGCGAGCTGGTCGAGGCCCTGCCCACCGAGCCGCACGACCGTCCGGTCCGCGCGGTGGTCACCCCCTCCGGCGGAATGCGTACGCTTGATGACGGCCTGGGTACGGCGGGGGGTGTCGCGCCCCACACGTCCGCTGGACGAACCCGGCCCGCATGACGCACCATTGGCACTCGAATACGTCGAGTGCCAATTGGCCGAGTCCAGACACCGGAGGAGAACGTGCCTACGTACCAGTACGCCTGCACCGCGTGCGGTCACCAGCTCGAGGCGGTGCAGTCCTTCTCTGACGAGCCGCTGACCGAGTGCCCGGCGTGCCAGGGGCGGCTGCGCAAGGTCTTCAACTCCGTCGGCATCGTCTTCAAGGGCTCGGGCTTCTACCGCACCGACTCCCGCGCGTCCGGCTCGGAGACGTCGGCCGGCGGCACCGCGAGCAAGCCGGCCAAGTCCGAGTCGTCCTCGGGTGGGGACTCCGGCTCGTCGTCGGGGTCGTCCTCGTCGTCATCGACGTCGTCCGGGTCCTCGTCGTCCGGGTCGTCCTCGTCGTCCGGCGGGTCGAGCGGCGGCGGCAAGGCAGCGGCGGCCAGCTCGGCCTCCTGACGCCGCGCGGGGCTCAGTCCCAGTGCGGAGGGCGTTGGGCGAGGAGCCAGTCGTCGTTGCCGCCGCCGCTGGGCTCGCCCCAGCCGTGGTCGGTGTCGTCGGAGGTCTGCTCGGGCAGCACCACGAAGTCGTCGCTCAGGTCGACGGTGCGGTCGTCGTCGCCGCGCGCGGCGCCAGGGTCCTCGGTGCTCACGAGCGGCAAGGGTAGCGCAGGTCGCCGGCTCCGTTGGTAGCGTCGGACGGCGTGACGACCCCCAGCGGTGGCAGCACCCCGGACGACTACTGGCGTCGGCCGGGGACCGGTGACGGCCCGGCGGCGGATCAACCGCCGCCCGCCGCACCACCCGCCGGCGGGTACGCGGGGCCACCTCCGAGCGTGCCGCCTCCGGCGGGCTGGCGTCCCCCCGTACACCTGGAGCCGGCGCCGCCACGACGTCTGCCACCTCAGGACATGGCCGCGCTGGACGCCTCGGAGCAACGGTCGCAGCGGGTCACGTACGGCTTCGGGGCCGCTGCCGCCGTGGTGGCGGTGGCACTGGTCTGCCTGCTCTGCTCGCGGATCGTCTTCTGACCGCCACGCGACCGGCCTCCTCCGACCGGCCGGCAGCGTCAGAGAGTGGTGCCCCAGACGGCTTCCGCGCCGGAGTGACCGGTCAGGGCGACATAGACCAGGGCGGCGATGGACAGCGCGACGACCGCCACCGCGAGCACCGGCGTCACCAGGGCCGGCAGCCGTGGCACCCGGGGGTGGCCGCTGGTCGCCACGAGGAGCGCGATGGCGACGATCCCCAGCGGCACCACGATCCGGAAGAGGATGTCGCCGTACCGCGAGTGCTCGAAGATCTGGTCGAGGATCTGCCCCTGGTAGCCACGGGCGACCAGGGCGTCGGTGAACGCCTCACCGGACTCGACGGCCACGAAGGCGGTCACCGGCGTCACCACGGCGAGGATGCCCAGCGCCCAGTCCAGTCGGTGCCGCCAGCGCGGCAGCACCACGTAGGCGATGGCCAGCACCGCCAGCAGGGGGACGAGGACCACCATCGCGTGTACGACGAAGACGTGTGTCGGCAGACCCAGGATCTCCTCGAACATCGACACCCCTCCAGGCGGATCACGGTCACGGGAGCGCCAGCGTACGTACGAACCGCCGGTCGTCCCGGGCTCTCCCCCGAAGACACGCACGAGGCGCTGCTGAGGTTCAGCACCCGGATCGATCTTCGTGAGCTGTGGTCGTGACCACCGCTGCCCGCCGACGGTTGTCGTCGCTGGTCGTACGTGCTGTCATTGGCGCGTGTCCAGAGGTGAGGAACTGCTGCGATCGAGGGGCCTGCGCGTCACCCGACCGCGCCTCGCGGTGCTGGACGTCCTCGCCGACGGTGGCCACCTGGAGGTCGACGAGATCACCCGGCGGGTCCGTGAGCGCCTCGACTCCGTCTCCACCCAGGCGGTCTACGACGTGCTGGGGGCGTTGAGCAGGGCCGGGTTGTCCCGCCGGATCGAGCCGGCCGGCAGCCCCGCCCGGTACGAGGCGCGCGTCGGCGACAACCACCATCACGTGGTCTGCCGGGGCTGCGGCGAGATCGCCGACATCGACTGCGCGGTCGGCAGCGCACCCTGCCTGGATCCCGGCGGCGCGCACGGCTTCGAGGTGGACGAGGCGGAGGTGACCTTCTGGGGTCTCTGCCCGAACTGTCAGTCGCGTCGCGCCGCCGACGGCTGACCTCTTCGCCACCGCCGTGCCGGGCCGGCCGGTGCTGACCGGCACCGACGCGCCGGCCGTGGCACGCTTGGTCGGTGGACTCCGATGACCTCGGCCTCTTCGGTCCGGGTTCGGTCACGTGGAAGGTGCACGAGGAGCCGATCCTGATCGTCGCCGGCCTGCGCTCGCTCTACCTCCAGGCGTTGCACCCCCGCGCCATGGCCGGTGTCGCGCAGAACAGCAACTACCGCACGGACGCGTGGGGACGGCTGGTCCGCACCGCCACCTACGTGGCGACCACCGTCTACGGCACCACCGGGGACGCGGAGCAGGCCGGGGCGCGGCTGCGTCGACTGCACGCCCGGCTGCGGGCCACCGACCCCGCCACCGGCGAGGAATTCCGGATCGACGACCCGGATCTGCTGCGCTGGGTGCACGTCACCGAGGTCGAGTCGTTCCTCAGTACGGCCCGGCGGGCCGGCCTGCCGCTCACCGATGACGAGGTGGACGGCTACTACACCGAGCAACGCCGGTCGGCCGCCCTCGTCGGGCTGGACCCGGCCACGGTGCCGGGCACCGCCGCCGAGGTGCAGCGGTACTACCGTGCCGTTCGCCCGGAGCTGCGGATGACCCGGGAAGCCGCCGAGACAGCGTTCTTCCTCACCGCCCCACCGCTGCCGTGGAAGCTCAGTCTGCCGGCCCGACTGGGCCTCAACCTCGGGCCGCCACGGTGGGCGTACCTCGGGATCGCGGGCACCGCGCTCGCGCTGCTACCCCCGTGGGCCCGGCGGATGTACGGCGGGTTGGGGCTGCCCACCACCGAGTTGTCCGCCGATCTCACCGTTCGCGCGCTGCGACTGGCACTCGCCGCGGTGCCCCGCCGCTACCTGGAGGGGCCGTTGATCCAGGCCGCCAAGCAACGGGCGGCCGGCCGAGCGGCGTTGGCAGGCTGACAGGCCTGGTTGCTGTTGCCCTCGGCCTTGATGCTGGGGTCGACCGCAGGCGGGCAGGACGGCTGTCACCTTCCGCAGCGTCACCGAACGCGGCCGCGTTGAGCTGGCCGGCGGACGCGCGATCAGCCCTCGGCGGACCGTTCCACGGCCGCCCACGGCTCCTTGCCCGGGGTCTGCGCCCCGGTGGGGCAGTGCCGTCGGTAGTCGCACCAACCGCAGCGCGGCCCGGGTGCCACCGGGAACGCCTCGTCGGCGTTCCCGCCGTCGGCGACGACCCGCTCGGCGGCCATGATGTCGCGGGCCGTGGCCTCGGCGCGGGTCAACTGACGGGCCAGCGACTCGACGGTGTGGTCGTGACCGGCGACCGTGCCGGTCGGCAGGTGGTGCAGCTCGACTCGGCGGCACGGTTTGCGGAACACCCGCTCGGCCGCGTACGCGTAGAGGGCCAGCGCCTGGGAGCCTCGGGCGTCGTCGGCGTCCAGCCCGGTGCGGCCCGTCTTGTAGTCGACGATGACCAGCTCGGGGCCCTCCGGTCCGGGGCGGGAGTCGATGCGGTCGGCGCGGCCGTTGAAGGCCAGCACGGCGGTCTTGACCGCCACCACCCGCTCGACACCGAGCGGGTCGGCGTCCGGCTCCAACGTCTCGACGTACGCCTCGAGCCAGCTCAGCGCCCGTCGGTAGGCGGCCCGCTCCTGCTCGTCGTCGCGGTAGCCCTCCCGAACCCAGGTGCCCTTGAGCAGGGTGGCCAGCGCCTCGGGACGGCGTCGGTCGGCGGGCAACGCGTACCAGTTCTTCAGGGCGGTGTGCACGCTGGCGCCGAGCGAGTTGTGGGCCCAGGGCGGGCCCTTCTGCGGTGCGGGCCGGTCGACGTAGGAGTAGCGGTAGCGGCGAGGGCAGTCGGCGTACGTCCCGAGTTTGCTCGGGGTGCAGACGAACAGTCGTTCCGGCATCCCCTCGAAGCCGAGCTGCTCGGCGCCGCCGGGGCGCTGTTGAGGGGCCCGACCGCCCGCGGCGGATCGTCCGGAGGAAGAGGCTCGTCGCACGCCTGCGATCCTGCCATCCACCCCCGACATCCCGGGTACGCCGGTCAGGTCATGTTCACGTAGTGCGTGACGAAGGCGGCGACCGCGTCGGCGATGAGCTGAACGGCGATCGCGGCAAGGAGCAGGCCGGCGATCCGGGTCAGCACCTCGATGCCTCCGGGCCGCAGGATCTTGACGATGCCGCCGGAGAAGCGCAGCACGATCCACACCGCGACCATGACGGCGAGGATCGCCGCGGCGATGGCGGTGAAGTCGCCCAGCCCGTCGGCCTGCTGGACGAAGAGCATGGTCGCCACGATGGCGCCCGGTCCGGCCAGCAGCGGGGTCCCCAGCGGCACCAGCGCGATGTTCGAGGTGACCTGCTGGCTGGGGTCGTCGGCCTTGCCGGTCAGCAGCTCCAGCGCGACCAGGACGAGCAGGAGCCCGCCGGCGGCCTGCAACGCGGGCAGGTCCACGTGCAGGTAGTCGAGCAGCGTCTGCCCGGCCACCGCGAAGATCACGATTACGCCGAGAGCCAACGCGACGGCCTGCCACGCCGCCCGGTTACGGTCGCGGGCCGGCAGCGGGCCGGTCAGCGCCAGGAAGATCGGCATCATGCCCGGGGGGTCGGTGATCACCAGCAGGGTCACGAAAACCTCGCCGAACAGCTTCAGATCCACGTGAGCAACCTAGCCGCGCCACGATGGGCGAAATACGCGGATCAGCCCGAAGCGACCTCGGTCACCCCGGCGGCGACGATCCGCTCGTACGCCTCGACGCCGGTGCTGAACGCGCCGAGCCGTACGGTCTTGTGAGTGCCGTGGAAGTCGGAGGAGCCGGTGACCAGAAGGTCCAGCTCAGCGGCGAGCGCCCGGACGTGCGCCCGCTCGGCGGGGCTGTGGTCCTCGTGGTCGGCTTCCAGGCCGGCCAGCCCGGCGGCGGCCAGCTCGGCGATCAACTTGTCGGGCACCACCCGGCCTCGTCGGGTGGCCCGGGGATGGGCGAACACCGGTACGCCCCCGGCGGCCCGGACCAGCCGGACCGCGCGGAAGACGTCGATGTCCTCCTTCGGCAGCCGGTACCGCTCGCCCAGCCAGTCCGGGCCGAACGCCGCGCGGGTGTCGGCGACCAGGCCGGCGCGGATCAGCGCCTGCGCGATGTGCGGGCGTCCCACCGTCCCGCCGGCCGCGCCCGCGAGGATCTCCGGCCAACTCACGTCGATGCCGTCGGCGCGGAGCAGAGCCACGATCCGCTCACCACGCTCCTCGCGAGCGGCCCGCACCCGGGCCATCTCGGCGACCAGCTCCGGGTGTTCCGGGTCGAACAGGTAGGCCAGCAGGTGCAGTGGGACCGCCGGCTCGGTGCCCTCCCAGCGGCAGGACAGTTCGGCGCCCCGGATCAGGAGCAGGCCGGGTGGCAACGCCCGTACGGCCGGCGCCCAACCTGCGGTGGTGTCGTGGTCGGTGATGGCCAGCACGTCCAGTCCGGCGTCCGCGCCGGCGCGGACGAGTTCGGCCGGCGTCAGCGTGCCGTCGCTGGCGGTCGAGTGGGCGTGCAGGTCGATCCGGGGCGCGGAGCCGGTACGCGAGGTCACCTCCCGACGCTACCGAGCGGACCCGAAGCAGACTCGCGTAGGTCGAGGCGACTCCGGCGCCCACCCGGACTCGCCCGGGTCAGGAGCCGCTGACCAGGACCGGTCGGTCGCCCGGCTCGATGCCGGGCACGGGCACCGGCTCGGCCTGTTCGCCGGCACGGACCCGCTTGACGTCGACCCGGACGAGCCGGCCGGAGCTGTCGACGTAGGAGACGTCCGAGTCGCCTCTCCAGGCGATCGTGCCGCTCACCGCCGGGCCGACCGGTACGACGTCCAGCTTCGTATCCAGCCGCTTCAGGTCGACCAGCAGGGAGCGGTCGGTCGACCCGACCTTGCCGTTCACCAGGAGCCACCGTCCGTCGTCGGACATCCCGCCGACGCCGTCCGGGCTCACCTGGGTGCCGCAGGCGGTACGTGCCGCTTTGGTGGCCCGCTTCGGATCGACGAACGCCAGGCAGGTGCCGTTCGAGGGGTTCGCCGACACCTGGCTGACCAGTCGCCCGTCGGGCAGCGAACCGTAGACGTTCAGGATGTCCTGCTCGGGCACCGCGGCCAGCTCGTCCGCGCCGGGCCGCCACAGGGCGTGACCCGGCCGGTTCGGATCGAGCCGGACCAGCAGGCTGCTGCCGACGAACCGGACGGGCTCGGCCCTGTCCGGGACGGCGATCCGCACCGTGCCGATGAGCTGGGTGCCGACGACTCCCGCCACGAGCAGGTCCCCGCCGTCCCGCCAGGCGACCTGGGTCGCGTCGGGCGCGAGGACGATCTGGCCCGCGCCGGCCAGCAGGACCTGCACCAGGCCGTCGTCCTGGGCGACCCAGAGCGAGCGCCCGGCGGCGGTGGGCGCTCCGACCACCAGCAGACCCGCGCCGTTGGGCAGCCGATGCGCGAGTTCGGCAGGGCCGACACCGGGCAGCGCCAGGCGCCTACCGTCGGCGTCGATCACGGCGCCGGCGACGAGCACGTCGGTCGGCGTCTTCGGCGAGTACGAAGGTGGGGCGACGCTGACCGTGGGGAGCGGTCGGCCCGACAGGTCCGGGTCGCCGATCACGACGATGGGTGGCCCCTGCTGGTCGGAGCTGCCGGAGAGGTGTGTCATGCCGGCGCCGATCAGCACGGTCGTGACCACCCCGAGCGCGACGCCGGCTCCGGCCCGCCGCCGTCGGATCCGGTTGGCACGCCGGATGGCCTGACCGGCCGGGTCGGCGCTCAGCGGACGGGTCACGGCGACCTGGCGCGAGAGAGACTCCCGCACCGCACCTTCGAGCTGGTCACGTCGCACCTGATTAGGACGCCGCAGGCCGCCCGTCAGGTTGTCGGGCAGCCGCGGAAACGCGCTCACTGCTGCTCTCCGGGGCCGGTGCCGACGGGCACGGCCACCGGAGCGGTGGACAGGTCGACCGCCGGGGCGATCGGATGGGGCGCGGGCGGGCGCAGCGCCACCGGCCGGGACTCGCCCCGACCGAGGCCGGGACGCGGCGTGACCGGAGAGGAAGCTCCCGACCTGCCTCCGACCGGACCGGACCGCACCGCCTCGACAGGCCCGCCAGGCCGGACCGCCTCGACAGGCCCGCCGGGTCGGACCGCCGCTCGGGAACGGGCGGCAGTCGCGTCACGGCCGCGCCGCGAGGCGGCGCCGGTCCCGGCCGGTTCGGCGGCCAGATCCGGAGTGTCGGCGCCCATGCGACGGCGCAACGTGGCCAACGCCCTGGATGCCTGGCTCTTCACCGTTCCGGGCGAGATATCCAGCAGTGCCGCCGTCTGCGCTTCCGACAGGTCCTCGTAGTAGCGCAGGACGAGCACCGCACGCTGCCGGCCGGGCAGCTCCTTGAGGTGCCGCCAGAGCAGGTCGCGGTCGAGCTGCTGTTCGATCTCGTCGAGGCCGGGGCGCTCGGGCAGCACCTCGGTGGGACGCTCACCGTGCCAGCGCCGCCGCCACCAGCTCGTCGACGTGTTGACCATGACACGCCGGGCGTACGGCTCGACCGCCTCGATCCCGCCGAGCCGCTTCCACGCGAGGTAGGTCTTCGTCAGCGCCGTCTGGAGCAGGTCCTCGGCCGTCGCCCAGTCCCCGGAGAGAAGATAGGCGGTACGGAGCAGGGCGGCGGAGCGAGCCGCGACGAACTCGCGAAACTCCTCCTCCAGGGGGTCCCTGCTCGCCACCACACACCTCCGCACCCAAACCGTTCTGGAAGAGTGCCACGTCAGCGGCGCTGCGGTCCATGACGAAAGGTGCGCACTTGCTCCGATGTTCGGACGAAAACTTTCACGCCCCGTCGTCGGCCTTGGCCTCGTCGGCCTCCTTGCCCAACCGCGCCTCGACGGCCTGCGGCTCGTACATCTCTTCGACGACGCGTAGATAGAGTTCGTTCGGGTTGGGCAGATTCTTGATCTCCCGCAGCGCCTGCTCCTGACCGGCGGACTCCAGCACGAAGGTGCCGTAGTTGAGCGCCCGGCCGGTCGGGGTCTGCTCGTACTTCATGTCGGTCACCCGGACCAGCGGCATCATGGCGACCTTGCGGGTGACGATGCCGTTGACCACCATGACCCTCTTGTTGGTCAGGATGAACCGGTCATACCACCAGTCGGCGACCTTCCACGCCACCCAGCCCATGACGGCGAACCAGAGCAGCACCGCGATGGTCGTCAACGCGCCGACGTTCTGCCCCGCGAGGAAACCGGACAGGTAGCCGAGCACGAAGGTCGCCGCGATGCCGATCAGGAGCGGGTTGGTGAGGTGGATCCAGTGCCGCTTCCACTCACCCCGGTAACGCTCGGTCGGGAAGAGGTAGCGGGCGACCAGCGAGCTGGGCTCATCCTCGAGAGGAAGGACCCGCCGAGGTGTCGACCCCATGGCGTCGGCGCGCAGCCCCGCCAACTCCTCCTCGGAGATCTGGGGCGGCTGGTTGGCGGCGTCGGGATCGCGGATCCAGGCCCGACCGGACCGCCCTTCGCCGGCATAGCCGGGCCCGTCGCCGTAGCCGACGTCGTCCGAAAGGGATGGCCCGTCGGACAGACCGGGACCACGGCCGTAGCCCGGGCCGTCATCGGGCCCGATCCGCGGAATCGGCTCGGTGTCGCGTTCGCGGCGTTCCCGGTCGGGGTCGTCCGGGTCGAAGGGTGGACCGGAGGGGCTGCCCATCGGCGGCTAGGCGACGAGACTGGTGAAGAAGTCGCCAAACCCCTGGGCGATGTCCATGATCCCGCCGCCCAGCGACTTGAACACATCAGCCGCAGAGTTTGGCCGATAGGCGACGAAGAAGATCAAGAATGCGATTCCGGCCCAGGTGAGGACCTTCTTGACCATGGCGGGCCATCCTCTCGCGCGGCGCCGGGTCCCATTACCGCAGCGGCACCCAGAGTATCAGTGTGGTGTCGTACAGTGAATATCTGCGTCCGTTCTCCGTCAACCCGGAAGAGTTGTCAAGCTCTCCCGGACAGGTACGGGGACGGTGCGCCGTACACGAGTTCGGGCGGAGTCCACTCGGTCAGGTCGTGCAACACGACATCCTCCGCGAGCAGATGACCCGCACTCGCCGGCCAGGCTATCGCATGCAGCCACATTCCCCGAGCCTCGCCGGCGTACGCGCTTCGATCCGTCGGAGAATTCACCAACCACAGTGGAGTCGGGTGTCCACCGACCCTGATCCTGGCCTGCCCGACGTGCTCGGGATGCCCGGGGCCGGGGTCGGTCAGCGCGTCGGCGAGCTCCGGTCCGGGATCGGGGCCGGCCAGGCCGGCGAGTCGCGTACCCAGGCCCACGCCCGGCTCCTCGGCGACGAAGACCAGATCCGCCGGACCGTCGCCGAGCGGCGCGGGCCCCGCGCAGGCCACCGCGGTCGCCCGTACGCCGGTGCGGTCGTCCCCGGCGTACGCCACGCCGGTGAGGGTCCAGCCGAGCGGCAGCGGCCACGGGCACCACAGTGGTGTCCCGGATGGACCGGGAGCAGCGGTGATCCGTTCCACCACGCTCGCGACGATCTCCGCCCCGATGTGTTCGGGCACGTGCAGCGGCGGCACGGGTCCGCAGCGCACGCACCTCGACTCGGTGTGCATCAGATCCGGCGCCCGTACCGGGCCCCCGCATCTCGGACAACTCACCGCGACACTCACATCCCCACCGTCACCCCGCATCGCCGGCACGTCAAGCCGGAACGCCGATCGCGTCGACGGGCGACGGTCAGTCCGGCGGTGGGCCGGCGTGCGTCCGGATCCACGCGTGCATCGCGATGCCGCTGGCCACTCCCGCGTTGATGGACCTCGTGGAGCCGTACTGGGCGATGGAGTGGAGGCGGGCGCAGGCGGCCCGGGCGGGCGCGGACAGGCCCGGGCCCTCCTGGCCGAACAGCAGCACGCAGTCACGCGGCAGGACGGCGGTCTCGATCGGCCGGGAGCCGGGCAGGTTGTCGATGCCGAGCACGGGCAGCCGCCGCCCCGCCGCCCAGGCGACGAACTCCTCGATCGTCTCGTGGTGCCGGACGTGCTGGTAGCGATCGGTCACCATCGCGCCGCGCCGATTCCACCGACGCCGGCCGACGATGTGCACCTCGGCGGCGTTGAACGCGTTGGCGTTGCGGACCACGGTGCCGATGTTGAAGTCGTGCTGCCAGTTCTCGATGGCGACGTGGAAGCCGTGCCGCCGTCGGTCCAGGTCGGCGACGATCGCCTCGTGCCGCCAGTAGCGGTAGCGGTCGACAACGTTGCGCCGGTCGCCCTCGGCCAGCAGTTGCGGGTCGTAGCGCGGATCCTCGGGCAGGTCCCCCGGCCAGGGGCCCACACCCACCTCAGGCTGGTCGTCGGTCACGGTCATCAGAGAGTACGGCCACCCCGGCGCCCCGCGATCTCAGCCCAGGCCGAGCGCGTCACCGAGCCGGTCCAGGAAGCGCCGGTCCGCCGGGCTGGCCGGCTGCCCGTCGAGGCCGGGCACCGACCGGCAGACGCGGGCCGCGACCGACTGCACCCACTGGCGGTACGCCGCCGAGTCGGCCGGGTCGGCGTGCCGACGCAGCACCCGGACCGCCGCCCGACACGCGGCCAGCAGGTCCACCAGATCGGCGAGTCGCTCGGCGGGAGCCGGCGCGCCGTCGTGGCGGGCGTAGATCGCGGTGACCACGGCTCGGACCAGGTCGCTGTCGAACCCACGACCGGCCGCCACCGCGTCCAGGCCGGCCAGGCCCGCCTCCACCCCGCGCTCCGGGCGGCCCACGCCGGGCGCGGCGGCGGCCACGAGGACCCGAGCGGGCAGGCTGGTGAGCAGATCCCACTCGGCGGCGGAGTAGACGGCGGTGGTCAAGGGCGCGGCGCGGCGGCCGGCAGAGGGCGGCTCTCCGGCGACGGAGTGGCTCATCGGAACCTCCGGCGTCAGCATAAGCCCGCAAAACGGGAACAGGGCCGCCACCGGCAGAACGTGCTGCCCGGGAAGCCCTGTTCCGGCGGTGTCCGCCCGCCGCGCGCCGTCAGCGCGGGGTGGGGAAGCTGGGCCGCTCCGGGTCCACCCCGTCCGCCACCGCGCTGGTCGCGTACTCCTTCTTCGGGACCATGACCCGACGGCGGAAGACGCAGACCATGGTGCCGTCCTGGTTGTAGCCCCGGGTCTCCACCGAGACCACGCCCCGGTCGGGCTTGGAGCCGGACTCCCGCTTGTCGAGCACGGTCGTCTCGCCGTAGATGGTGTCGCCGTGGAAGGTGGGTGCCACGTGGCGCAGTGACTCCACCTCGAGGTTGGCGATGGCCTTACCGCTGACATCGGGCACCGACATGCCGAGCAGCAGCGAGTAGATGTAGTTGCCGACCACGACGTTGCGCTTGAACTGGCTGGACGTCGCGGCGTAGTGCGCGTCCATGTGCAGCGGGTGGTGGTTCATGGTGAGCAGGCAGAAGAGGTGGTCGTCGTACTCGGTGACGGTCTTGCCCGGCCAGTGCCGGTAGACCGCGCCGACCTCGAACTCCTCGTAGTAGCGGCCGAACTGCATCCTGGTCCCCTTCGACGGGCGGCGATGGAGTTCGGCACAGCATGCCTTACCGGTGGTTAAGGCGACGGTGGGGGCGGAGCCTCGGCGGAAATGTCACACCGGTCACTCACCCGGGGGGAGACGCAATGAGCGGCGGGGCCCTCCCCGGCACCCGCCGCCCACGCTCTGATGTGAAGAATTCTGCCCTACGGTGCCGTAGCTTCAACAGAGATCGCGGTCACATTTATCTTTTCGCAACACTACTCTCGGTGACGACAGCAAGGTTGATCAGCGATCTCCGCAGGCCGGATACCTCCTCGTCAGGGCTCAAGTTACCGATTCGTAGCGCTCGATCGGGTGGATCTCCCTGGAAACGCTCCCATCACCGCAGGTCACGCAAGTGCGTCATGCACTTGCGTTCCGCAGGACAAGATGAACTCACGGCGCTCGATGCTCGTCCGGGTCCCCGCGCAGCCCCGCGCACGTTTCGCGTGCAGCGACCCGGGAATTCGATACGGTCAGCCCTGGTTCTACGGGACGCAGACAACCCGCGGTGATCGGAGAGTGCAATGGCAACCGTTGAGCTGACCTCGGCGAACTTCGACGAGGTGACCGGCAGCGACGGCATCGTCCTGGTCGACTTCTGGGCCGACTGGTGTGGTCCGTGCAAGCGGTTCGCCCCGGTCTACGAGCGCTCCTCGGAGAAGCACCAGAACATCGTCTTCGGCAAGGTCGACACCGAGGCCCAGCAGGAGTTGGGCGCGAAGTTCGACATCCGGTCGATCCCGACGATCATGGCGATCCGTGACGGCGTCATCGTCTTCGCCCAGCCGGGCGCCCTTCCCGAGTCCGCGCTGGAGAACCTGATCGAGCAGGTCGAGGCTCTGGACATGGACGACGTCCGCAAGCAGCTGGCCGAGCACAAGCACTGAGCCGTCCCCGCGACGGCACGCGAAGGCCGGGCCCGGTTCGGGTCCGGCCTTTCGTCGTACGTACCCCCAGGCCCGCCCATGATCACCGACCTGGGCAGGCGGAACTGACCATCGGGGGACCCGAGACGGCCGGTACATCCCGTATCGTCACCACCCGATGGAGACCCTGACCACCCGTGGGCGCATGACCCGGCTGGGCGTGACCGCACTCGGTCTCGTCCTGCTGCTGTCGGGCACGTTCTGGGGTAGCGACGACGACTTCCCGTTCGGCCCGTTCCGGATGTACGCCACCTCGAACCCGCCGAACGCCCCCGCACCGGACACCCGGGTGGAGGGCGTGAACAGCACCGGAGCGGTCGTCGACCTCGGCCAGGACGCGACCGGCATCCGCCGGGCCGAGATCGAGGGCCAGCAGGACCGGTACGCCGCCGACCCCGCGCTGCTCGCCGAGGTCGCCGACGCGTACGCCGAACGTCACCCGGATGCCGCCGCGCTGGTCGAGGTCCGCATCGTCATCCGTTGGCACGGCATCCGCGCCGGCCGGCCCACCGGTCAGCACACCGACGAGACCGTCGTCAGCTGGCAGGTCACCCGATGACCCGCTGGCTGACCGAGGCGGTGCCCCGCGGACGGATCGCCGCGTTCCGGACCCTGATCTACCTCTTCGTCGCCGCCGACCTGGTGGTCTTCACCCCCTGGGTACGCACCAGGGCCAGCGTGCCCGGCGAGCTGTACCAGCCGCTGCTGATCGGCCGCCTGCTCCCGCTGCCGACACCGACGCCGCCGGTCGTCGAGGTGATCTTCTGGGCGCTCCTGCTCGCCGCCCTGCTCGCCGCGACCGGCCGGGCACCCCGCCTGCTCGGCTGGACGGTCTGCGCGCTGTACCTCGAGTGGATGATCATCGCGATGAGCTACGGCAAGGTGGACCACGACCGGTTCGGCCTGCTCATCGCGCTGGCCGTGCTGCCCACCGCCGGACGGGCCCGCCACGGCGACACCACCCGCACGGAGGCCGGCGGCTGGGCCCTGCGCGTCACCCAGATCGCGGTCATCTGCACGTACTTCCTGGCCGCCTTCGCCAAGCTGCGTTTCGGCGGCCTGGACTGGCTGACCGGCTCGGTGCTGGCCCGGGCCATCATCCGACGCGGCACCGACCTGGCCGACCTCATCGCCCAGGTGCCGTACCTGCTGATCGTCGCCCAGTTCGGCATCGTGGCCTTCGAACTGCTCAGCCCCGTGGTGTTCCTGCTGCCGGCCCGCTGGCGACTGGCCATGGTCGGCTTCTTCTACTCGTTCCACGTGGTGACCATCGCGACGATCACGATCTCGTTCGCGCCCCACCTGGCCGCGATGACCAGCTTCCTACCCCTGGAACGGGTACGCCCGCTGGTGTGGGCACGCCGGCTCGCCGGGCGCGGCCCGGTCGACGTCGACACACCGCCCGCGCCGCCCGATCAGGCCGGCCCCGGCGTCGGCGACGAACCGTCAGCGCTCGGCGATCAGGTGCCGGCGGTCGGACGACCGGTCGGCCCGTAGAGGCGTTCCCGCGCCTCCTGGGGTAGCGAGCAGGCCGCCGTGCCGCCCGGGAGGCGGTGCCGGTTGCGGGCCACCCAGCGGTACACCGGCCAGGCCACGGCCCGCACCGGCGGGAACCGTAGACCCGCGCCGGCCACCCGCCACACCGGGCCACTGCCCGCGAGCAGCCTCGCGATGGCGTCCGGACCGGCAGCGCGTACGCCGTCCGCGCCGACCCACTGCACGGCCTCCTCGCACTCGGCCACGGTGAGGCCGAGCGCGTCGAGGTCGGCGAACTGCCAGGGCACCACCCGCGCCCTGGTGGGGATCCGACGTTCGATGAACTCCGCACAGGTCGTGCAGAACGCGCAGTCACCGTCGTAGACGAAGGTCGACGTGTCCATGCCGTCCATCCTCCCCCGTCCGAGCGCCGACCACGCACGGGTGTCCGGCGGGTCACTTGCGCTGAGGTCGTACACGTGTTCGAATAATGCCCATGCGCTGGGAGAACCTGACCGCTCCCCCGGTCGAGGGAGACCCCGAGAGGGCAGCGCCAGCGACGCCACCCCTGCCGCTGGCGCTGCCCGGCGCCGTCGTCCGCACCTTCGACACCCCCGAGTTCGCCGGGATGACCTTCCACGAGGTGCAGGCCAAGTCCATCCTCAACCGGGTGCCGGGCCAGTCCCGCGTCCCCTTCGAATGGACCATCAACCCGTACCGAGGATGCACTCATGCGTGTGTCTACTGCCTGGCCGGTGACACTCCGATCCTGATGGCGGACGGACGCACCAAGCCGATCAGCGAGCTCGAGCCCGGCGACCGCATTTACGGGACCGAGCGACGCGGCGCCTACCGGCGGTACGTGGTCACCACCGTCCTCGACAAGTGGTCCACCGTGAAGCCCGCGTACCGAGTCACCCTGACGGACGGCACCACGCTCATCGCCAGCGGAGACCACCGGTTCCTCTCCGATCGTGGCTGGAAGTACGTCACCGGGGCCATGCAGGGCGTCGGCCAGCGCCCCTACCTGACCACCAACAATCGCCTCATCGGCACCGGCCGCTTCGCATCCGGACCCAAGGAGTCAACCGACTATCGTCACGGCTACCTGTGCGGGATGATCCGAGGCGACGCCCACCTCGGCACATACTCGTACCCGAACGGGGTCGTGCATAGGTTCCGTCTGGCGCTGATCGATGATGAGGCGCTGAGTCGGAGCGAGCGCTACCTCGCCCAGGAGGGCGTCGAGACACAACGCTTCTCGTTCGCACCGGCCAGCGCCACCCGGCAAGCCCTGTCGGCCATCCGCACCTCCAAGCAGCGGGACATCGAGAAGATCACCGAGCTGATCCAGTGGCCGGCTACCCCCACCGACGAATGGCGTCTCGGCTTCCTGGCCGGCATCTTCGACGCCGAGGGCAGCTGCAGTAGAGGCATCCTGCGCATCTGCAACAGCGACGACGCGATCCTCGACCAGACGATGGCAGCGCTGAGCCGGTTCGACTTCACCGGCGTGCTCGAAGACCCCGGCAAACCCAACCGGGTGCGGCAGATCAGAGTGACCGGAGGTCTCCCCACTCGGCTTCGGTTCTTCCACCTCACCGACCCGGCCATCACCAGGAAGCGCTCGATCGAAGGCGCCGCGCTGAAGTGCAACGCGAACCTCAGGGTTGTCGACATCCAGGCTCTCGGGCTGGAGCTGCCGCTCTGGGACATCACCACCGGCACCGGCGACTTCATTGCCGACGGCGTGGTGAGTCACAACTGCTTCGCGAGAAACACTCACACCTACCTCGACCTCGATGCGGGTGCGGACTTCGACCGGCAGGTGATCGTCAAGGTCAACGCCGGTGAGTTGGTACGGCGCGAGCTGGCCGCGCCGAAGTGGCGGGGCGCGCACGTGGCCATGGGCACCAATGTGGACTGCTACCAGCGGGCGGAGGGTCGTTACCGGCTGATGCCGCAGATCATCGCGGCCCTGCGGGACTTCGCCAACCCGTTCTCGATCCTCACCAAGGGCACGCTGATCCTGCGCGACCTTCCCTTGCTGCGTCAGGCGGCCGAGGTGACGAGCGTCGGCATCTCCTTCTCGGTGGGCTTCGTCGACGACCAGCTCTGGCGCGGCGTCGAGCCGGGCACGCCACACCCGAGTCGCCGGCTCGACGCGGTCCGCCGGCTCACCGACGCCGGCTTCTCCGTCGGGGTGCTGATGGCGCCGATCCTGCCCGGCCTCAGCGACGGCGAGGAGTCGATCGACGCCACGGTCTCGGCGATCGCCGCCGCCGGAGCGACGAGCGTGACCCCGCTGCCACTGCACCTGCGCCCGGGCGCCCGCGAGTGGTACGCGCAGTGGCTCGCCCGGGAGCACCCACACCTCGTCCCCCGCTACCGGGAGCTGTACCGCTCGGGCGCGTACGCGCCGCAGGCGTACCAGCGCGAGCTGACCGCCCGGGTGCGGATCGCCTCCCGTCGCCACGGGCTGCTCCGGGGCGAGGTGGGCGACAACCGCCGGCTGCCCGAGCCGCCACCGCCACCGGTCGCCGAGCAGCTCGCCCTGCTCTAGGCGGGTTGCGGCGTTACAGTCGGCGGGTGCGTACCGCTCAGCAGATCCTCGCCGACTCCGCCGTGATCGCCGTCGTGGGGGCGTCCCGCGACCCGTTGAAGGCCGCGCACAGCGTCCCGTTGCAGATGCAGCGGTACGGCTGGCGGATCATCCCGGTCAACCCGAGCGTCGACGAGCTCTTCGGCGAGCGGGCGTACGCGACGCTGGCGGACATCCCGCACCCGGTCGACCTGGTGGACGTGTTCCGGCCGGCCGCGGACGCCGTGCAGGTGGTTCGGGACGCGGCGGCGATCGGCGCGCCGGCGGTCTGGCTGCAACTGGGCATCGTGTCGGCCGAGGCGCGCGAGATCGCCGAGGAGTCCGGCATGGACTACGTCGAGGACCGTTGCCTCATCGTCGAACGCGCCGCGGGGAACCTGACCCGCCGCCCCTGACCCGCCGCCCCTGACCCCGCGCTCCCTCCCCCGCGATCTTGCACTTTCGGTCGACGTTGTGCCCCGCTCTGCACCATTTGTCGCCACAGAAACTGCAAGATCGCGGGATTCAGGGGCGAGGTTAGAGCTTGTATTCCTTCAGCAGGCCTCGGCTGATGATGGTCTTCTGGATCTCTGAGGTGCCTTCGCCGATCAGCAGGAACGGGGCCTCGCGCATCAGCCGCTCGATCTCGTACTCCTTGGAGTAGCCGTAGCCGCCGTGGATGCGGAAAGCCTCCTGGACGACCTCTGCGCAGTACTCGGAGGCGAGCAGCTTGGCCATGCCCGCCTCAACGTCGTTGCGCTGGCCGGCGTCCTTGAGTCGGGCCGCGTTGACCATGAGAGCGTGTGCGGCCTCGATCTTCGTGCCCATCTCGGCGAGCTTGAAGGCGATCGCCTGGTGCCGGGCGAGCGGCTGCCCGAACGTCCTGCGCTGCTGGGCATAGCTGACGGCCAACTCGAAGGCGCGCAGGGAGATGCCGCAGGCGCGGGCGGCCACGTTGACCCGGCCGACCTCGATGCCGTCCATCATCTGGTAGAAGCCGCGGCCGACCTGGTCGGCGCCGCCGAGGATCGCGTAGTCGGGCACGGTCACGCCGTCGAGCACCATCTCGGTGGTCTCGACGCCCTTGTAGCCCATCTTCTCGATCTTCCCGGGGATGGTCAGGCCAGGCGCGGTCTCGCCGAAGCCCGGCTCCTTCTCCAGCAGGAAGGTGCTCATGTTGCCGTACACCGAGTCGGCGCCGGTGTCGGTCTTGACCAGGGTGGCGACCACGGAGGAGTACGCCCCGTTGGTCAGCCACATCTTCTGCCCGTTGAGGACGTAGTTGTCGCCCTCCCGGACGGCCCTGGACTTGATCGCCGAGACGTCGGAGCCGGTCTCGGGCTCGGACATCGAGAACGCGCCGCGCACCTCGCCCGTCGCCATCTTCGGCAGCAGGCGGGTCTTCTGCTCGGCGGAGCCGTGCTGAGAGATCAGGTACGCCACGATGAAGTGGGTGTTGACGATGCCGGAGATCGACATCCAGCCCCGGGAGAGCTGCTCCACCACGAGGGCGTAGGTGAGCAGCGACTCGCCGAGCCCGCCGTACTCCTCGTCGATGGTGAGACCGAACAGGCCCATCTCGCGCATCCCGTCGAGGATGTCGGCGGGGTACTCGTCGGCGTGTTCGAGCCGTTGGGCGTGCGGGATGATCTCCTTGTCGGCGAACTCCCGGACGGTCTCCAGGATCGACTGCTGCACGTCGGTGAGGCCGGGCGTCTGGGCGAGTCGGGCCATCTCAGCCTCCGGGGATCAGCGCACTACTCGTGGGTAACTGAACGCTCGGTCAGTATCGGTCTCCCGGCCGAACAGGCCAAGGTGACCAGTCCACACAACCGCTGTGAAAAGGTTCACCGCTACGGGTAGCGTCCGGCAAGAGGGACTTTTCCGGCACGGCAGGAGGAGGACAGCCGTGAGCCACCCGCCGCCGTCGGGCCCGCCCGGAGACGAGCCGCCGCCGTCGCCGTACGAGCCACCCCGGGACCAGTCGCCGTACGCGCCACCGCCGGCCGGCCAGTCGCCGTACGCGCCGCCGCCGGACCAGTCGTCCTTCGGGCCGCCGGAACGCTCCCCGTACGGGCCACCCGCCGACGAGCCGTCCCCGTACGAGCGGCAGGGGCCGCACCAGCCGGCACACTGGAGCCAGCAGCCGCCGTACCCCCCACAGGGCCCCTACGGCCAGTACGGCCCGCCTTCCGGCGGCCCGGGGCGAGGCACCAACGTGCTGGCGATCCTGTCGCTGGTGTTCGCCTTCGTGTTCCCCCCGGCCGGCGCCGTCCTCGGTCACCTGGCCAAGAGGCAGATCCGCACCAGCGGCGAGGAGGGTGACCAACTCGCCACCTGGGGCCTGATCCTCGGGTACGTGTTCACCGCGCTGACCCTGCTCGCCTGCTGCGGCTGGCTGGCGCTCGTCATTTTCAGCAACAGCGACAACGGCGGCACCTACTGAGCCACCGCGACGTCAGCGGAACCGGGCCTCCCGGACGCTGTTGCCGCCGTCCACCACGAGCATCTGACCGGTGATGTACGACGCGGCCGGCGAGCAGAGGAAGCTGATGGCGGCGGCCACCTCGTCGGGGGTGCCCGGTCGGCCGACCGGGGTGCCCAGGCCCTGCTTGATCTCGGCCATGGTGGACGCCGCCGTGTAGATGGTGCCCGGCGCCACGGCGTTCACGGTCACCCCGTCGGCGATCATCTCCATGGCCAGCGCGCGGGTCAGCCCGACGACCCCGGCCTTCGCCGCGGCGTACGCGGCCTCGGTGGGCAGGGCGTTGACCGGCCCGGCGGTGGCGGCCAGGTTGACGATCCGCCCCCAACCCCGCTCGGCCATCCCGCCGATGAACGCTCGGCTGCACAGGAAGGCGGTCGACAGGTTGCGGTCGATCTCGCCGCGCCACTCGTCGTAGGTCAACTGCGCGACCGGGCGCAGCACTCCCTGGCTGGCCCGGCTCGCCAGGCCGGCATTGTTGACCAGCACCTCGACGTCGCCCAACTGCTCGGCCACCGCGTCGGCCAGCGCGCCGACCTCGGACTCGTCGGTCAGGTCCGCGACGAACCCGGTGACGCCCAGCTCACCGGCCCGCTCGTGGATGCGGCGCGTGGTCGACACGATGGCGACCCGCGCGCCCAGGTCGACGAGCCGGCGGGCGGTGGCGTACCCGATGCCGTCCGCGCTGCCCGCGCCCGTCACCAGGGCGACCCGGCCGTCAAGCCGCATCGTCACCGGATCCGGCAGCGCGACCGGCTCGTCGGCGCCGGTCGCGCCGGCCGGCGTGGCCACCCGACCGCGCCGGGTCGCACCCGGACGGCTCACGTCCCGTCGCGGTCGACTGCCGGAACGGTCCGCGGCACGCGCGTCAGTTGCCATGCCAGGGATCCTGCCCGTTACGACCGGCCCGGGCAACGCGGCACCCGGGAGCGGGGGCGTCGGGTTTGGTCACTCCTGGCTACTCTGGCGGCGCACCCGAGCCGACGGAGATCACGCATGACCAATCCCCCGCCCCCCGGCGACTGGAACGACCCGACCTGGTCGGCTCAGCCGTCGAGCACGCCGCCGGACCCCACGCTGGTGACCGGTCAGCCGGTGCCGGCCCAGCCCGGCCCGGTGGACCCGTACGCGCCGGTCGACCCGTACGCGGGCGCGAACCTGCCACCCGGCGCGCCGGTGCCCGGTTACGCGCCGCCCGGTTACCCCGCGCCCGGGTACGCCCCGGCGGGTTACCCGCCGCAGTACCCCGGCTACGGCTACCCGGCTCCGCGCAAGACCAACGGGCTGGCCATCGCGTCGCTGGTGCTGGCCCTGGTCGGCCTCACGTCGTGCGGCGTCACCGCGCCGATCGGAGCGATCCTCGGGCACGTCGCGCAGAAGCAGATCCGGGCCAGCGGTGAGGACGGCGAGGGGATGGCGAAGGCCGGCATCATCGTCGGCTGGATCGTCACCGCCCTGATGGTGCTGGGGATCGCCGCCTACGTCGCCATCATCATCTTCGCGGTCGCGAACGGCAGCGACAGCAGCAGCAGCTACTGAGGCAGCGGGCCGGTGGGCGTACCGCCGAACGCTGGACCGGGTCGACAGCCGGCGGCGGTCGGCCCGGCCCGGCCGCTCACTCGGCCGGTGGGGTGAACGACGAGGTGCGGCTCATGCCGGCGGCGCGGCCCTTGGCGGCGATCACCAGCGCCATCTTGCGGGACGCCTCGTCGATCATCTCGTCGCCGAGCATGACCGCGCCCAGCTTGCCGCCGGCCTCCGAGGTGTAGTGCTCGTACGCGTCGAGGATCAGCTCGGCGTGGTCATAGTCGGCCTGCGCCGGCTGGTAGACCTCGTTGGCCGCGTCGATCTGGCCCGGGTGCAGCACCCACTTGCCGTCGAAGCCCAACGCCGCCGACCGCTTCGCCACCTCGCGGAACGCGTCGACGTCCCGGATCTGCAGGAACGGGCCGTCGATGGCCTGCTTGTCGTGCATGCGGGCGGCCATCAGGATGCGCATCAGGATGTAGTGGTACGGGTCGCCCGGATAGTCCGGGATCAGCCCACCGACCACCAGGGACCTCATGTTGATCGAGGCCATGAAGTCGGCCGGGCCGAAGATGATGGTCTCGACCCGGGGCGAGGCGGCCGCGATGGCGTCCACGTTGACCAGACCGGCCGCGTTCTCGATCTGCGCCTCGATACCGATCCGGCCGACCTCGAGGCCGAGCGTCTTCTCGATCTGGGTGAGCGTCAGGTCCAGCCACTGCACCTGGCCGGCGTCCTGCACCTTCGGCAGCATGAGGCAGTCGAGATTCGCGCCGGCGCCCTCGACCACCTCGATGACGTCCCGGTACGTCCACGGGGTGGTGAGGTCGTTGACGCGTACCACCCGGGTCTTGCCGGCCCAGTCGCCGTCGTTGAGGGCGGCCACGATGTTCTTGCGCGCATCCGGCTTGGCCAGCGGCGCCACCGCGTCCTCCAGATCGAGGAAGACCTGGTCGGCGGGGAGCCCCTGCGCCTTGCCGAGCATCTTGACGCTGGAGCCCGGTACGGCCAGGCACGACCGGCGGGGACGACCGACTGCGGCCATGGATGTGCTCCTTCCAGCGACCGGCGGGCACGCCGACGCCACCTGAATCCGAGGAAAACTTAACGATCCCAAAGGGCGTGGTGACGCCACGGTAACCTCGCGCCATGACCGCGGTGAATGGACCTGTGGAAGATCTCACTGGGCGTCGGCTGGTGGTGGTGACGGGCGCCAGCTCCGGCATCGGGTTGGCCGCCTCGGTGGCCTTCGCCTGCCGCGGCGACAAGGTGGTGCTCGTCGGACGGGACCCGGCCCGGTTGCAGGCCGCGGCGGAGCGCGTACGGGAGACGGCCGGCGAGCGCCCGGAGCTGTTCCGGGCCGACTTCGCGGTGCTCGACGACGTACGCGGGCTGGCCGAGCGGCTGCGCGACGCGTACGACCGCATCGACGTGTTGGCCAACAACGCCGGCGCCATCGCGCTCCAGCCGCTGACCACGGTCGACGGCTTCGAGCTGTCGATTCAGGCCAACCACCTGGCCCCGTTCCTGCTCACCAACCTGCTGGCCGACCGGGTGGGCCGGACGGTGGTGACCGCCTCGGGGGCGCACCGCTTCGGCGGACTCGATCCGGACGACCTCAACCGGCCGCTGCGCGGCTACCGACCGATGGGCGCGTACGGCACCAGCAAGCAGGCGAACATCCTGTTCGCGGCCGAGGCGGCCCGGCGTTGGCCGGGCATGTCGGCGTACAGCTTCCACCCGGGAGTGGTGCGGACCCGGTTCGCCAACGACAGTCGGCTGGTCGCCTTCGGCATGCGGTTCATGCCCTTCCGCAGCCCGGAGAAGGGTGCCGAGACACTGCTCTGGCTGGCGAACCAGGACCGGGCCCGGCTCAACGACGGCGGCTACTACTACAACCGCCGGCCACGTCGGCCGTACCGCAAGGCGGCGGACCCACAGCTCGCGGCCCGGCTCTGGGAAGCCAGCGCCACGGCCGTCGGCATCGATGGGTAGCGTCGCCACCATGCTGACGCTTGTCGCGATCGTCGAGTACGCCGCCGGGGCCGAGGCCGCCGGGCAACGCTACGAGGACACCGTGCTGGCCCTGCTCGGCCGGCACGGCGGCCGCCTGGAACGGCGGCTGCGCGGCACCGACGGGCGCAGCGAGGTACACGAGATCACCTTCGCGGCCCGCGCCGGCTACGAGTCGTTCCTCGTCGACCCGGAGCGTGCCGCGCTGCGCGCCGATCTCGGCGACGCCGCCCCGACCACCCGCGTCATCGAGGTGACCGAGGTCTGACGGTCCGTTCGCTCACGGCTCCAGCGGGGTGGCGTCGGCGGGCAACGGGGTGGGCGGGGCGGCGCGGCGGCCCGCGCGGGCACCGCCCAGCACCACCACCGCGACCCCGACCAGTAGCAGTCCCATGCCCAGCAGCGCGTACGGGCGGGGCACCTGGTGCAACCAGGCCCAGCCGAGCAGCGCCGCGCCGGGGGCCTCCAGCAGGACGAGCACGCTCACCGTCGTCGCCGAGATCTTGTGCAGGGCGTAGTTGAACATCGAGTGCCCGAGCAGTTGGGCGCCCGCCACCAGGGCCAGGATCGCGAGCCAGGTGCGCTCGTCGAAGCCGACCGTACGGACCCCGCCCAACAGGCAGATCACCAGCAGGACCGCCGCGCAGATGCCGTAGCAGATGGTCGTGTAGGTGGTGGTGCTGATGCTGGCACGGGCCCGTTCGCCGAAGGCGGTGTAGACGGCTGCGAACATGCCGCCGGTCACCGCCAGCAGGTCACCGACGACGGCTCGGCCGGAGATGCCCACGTCGGCCCCGGTGGCGACCACCGCGCCGCCGACGGCCACCGCGACGCCGACCCAGACCACCGTGGGCAGCCGCCGCCCCTGGGCACGCGCGATCAGCCCCTGCCAGACCGGCTGGGTGGCACCCAGGGCGGTGGCCGCGGCGACCGAGGTGAGCTGGGCGCTCGGCACCCAGGTCGCGAAGTGCCCGGCGAGCGCAACCCCGGAGAGTACGCAGAACAGCCCTTCCCGCCGGCCGGCGGGCGCCACGAGCGCACGGAACTCGGCGCGTCGTCGGGTCAGCGCGAACGGGCTCAGCACCGCCACCGCGAGCAGGTTGCGCCAGAACGCGATGGCCAGCGCGGGAGCGGCGGCGTACGCGATCAACGGGGCGGACGACGAGACGGCGACGACGGCCAGGCCGACCGCCCCGGTGGTCAGCGGGTCCAGGGATGGACGGTCGGAAGGTGACGACACGAGGAGCAATCCTCACACGTATGACGGACGACACGGAGGGTCATTGCTCCGTTACCATCACGCGGTCATGCCGGCGAACACGACCGCCCGGAGGCGCTCGCCCATGCCCAACTACCAGGCGGTGCTGTTCGATTTCTTCGGCACGCTGACGTGCTCGGTGCAGCGCGGCGCGGCGCACCTCGGCACCGCCGAACTGCTCGGCTGTCCCAGCGAGACGCTGAGCGAGGTGCTGAACCGCACCTACTACGAGCGCGCCACCGGCCGGATCGGTGACGCGGAGACGACCATGCGCTGGGTCTGCGCCCAGGCGGGCGTACACCCGAGCGACCCTGCCCTGCGGGCGGCGGTGGTGTCCCGGCATCGCGCGATCCGCGCGGACACCCGGCTGCGCGCCGATGCGGTGCCCGTGCTGGCGGCGCTGCGGGGGCGCGGCGTCCGCACCGGCGTGATCAGCGACTGTACGCACGAACTGCCGGCCTTCCTGCCGCAACTACCCGTCGCGCCCCTGCTCGACGTGCGGGTCTTCTCCGTGCAGGTCGGACGCTGCAAACCGGATGCCGCGCTCTACCTGACCGCCTGCCGTCGACTCGGGCTGGCGCCCGACGACTGCCTGTACGTGGGTGACGGCGGCAGCCAGGAACTGACCGGCGCCGAACAGGCCGGCATGACCGCGGTCCGACTGGCCGCGCCCGATCTGGCCGAGCACATGGTCTTCAACGCCGACCAGTGGCGCGGCACCACGCTCGGCACCCTGCGTGAGGTGCTCGACCTCGTGGACGCCGGGCTCACTGCCGCCGCTGTCGGGACGAGCTGACCCGGTCAGCGGCGACGGACCCGGTGCAGGCGGAACGGCTTGCGGGTGGCGCGGACCGCCGGAGTCTCGCGAGGCTGCTCGGCCTGCGCGTCGGACGGCAGTTCCGTGCCGGCCAGGGGCGTGCCGGCCGGGGCGAGGCGGTTCAGGGCGCAACCATCGGCGACCCAACGGGCCACGAGGTCGGCCGTCGGACCGGGCGCGTTCAGCCGCTTGCCCGCCACCAGCGGCGCGGCGGTGTCCCACGCCTCGGTGCCCGGTGCCAGCCGGGTCACCCGGGCCGACCAGGTGACGATCCGCCCCCCGTGGTCGCCGCGCAGCGTGACCTGCGCCTCGGTCGCGTCGGCGAGACCCGGGGCCGCCTGCTCGCCCGGCCCGCTCACCACCAGGAGCGCGCCCTCCAGCGGGGCGCACCAGAGCGCGAGCGCGGGCCCACCGGACACGCTGACCCAGGCCACAGCGGCCTTCTTCATCGCCTCGTCGACCAGCGGCGTGCCACCGGCGGTGTCCTCGTCCGTCACACCCGCATCCTCCCGCATCGACGCCGTCGCTCAACCCACGAACGGCGGCACGGCGATCTCGCCCCGGGCCACCGGCATCACCTGGCCGGCGACGGTCGCGCCGACCGCCACGCCGTTCGCCGCGGTCACCGTGCAGGCCAGCGCTGACGGACGGCCCATCTCCATGCCCTGGCGCACCGAATAGTGCGACAGCCCCTCCGCCGGCAGCAGCCCGCTGGCCACCAGCCAGACGCCCAGCCCGAGCGCCGCCGAACCGGTCGCCGGGTCCTCCGGGACCCCGATCCCTGGCACGAAGACCCGAGCGTGCGCGGTTTGCGTGGCGGCGTCCCAGGAGAAGACGCTGACGTGCGCCACCCCCAACCGTTCCGCTGCCGCCGGGTTCACCCGTGCCCGGGCCACCGCGTCCGGGTGGACCGGCAGGTAGGGAAACTCCAGCCCGCAGCCGGCCACCCGGGGAGCCGGCCCGGCAGCGACGAGGTCGTCCGCGCCGAGCCCGGCGATCTCCAGCAGCGGCTCCGGGTCCAACTCGGGGCCGAGGGTGGGAACGCCTCCGGTGAGGGTCGCACCGGAGACCGTCACGTCGATCGGCAGCACGCCGGCCCCGCACTCCTGGGTGACCTGCCCCACATCGAACATCCCGCGCCGACTCGCGGTGACCGCCGCGCCGACGCTGGGGTGCCCGGCGAACGGCAGCTCCTCGACCGGCGTGAAGATACGGGCCCGGTAGGTGGCGCCGACCTGCGTCGGAGGCAGCACGAACACCGTCTCGGAGAGGTTGAACTCCAGCGCGAGCGCCTGCATCTGCTCGGTGGCCAGCGCCTCCGCGCCGAACACCACGGCCAGCGGATTGCCGGCGAACGGGCGGTCGGTGAAGACGTCCACGATCTCGTAGGCCAAGGTCGACATGTTGATAAACACTAGGCGCTTAGGCTGGTGCCCGTGAGCACGCCGACCCGGGTCTACATCGCCCGACTCGCCGGAGTCGCCGTCTTCGATCCGAACGGCGACCAGGTGGGTCGGGTCCGTGACGCCGTGGCACGGCTGCGCGCGACCGGCAAACCGCCCGAGGTGGTGGGTCTGGTCGCCGAGATGCCGATGCGTCGGCGCATCTTCCTGTCCATCAACCGCATCACGTCGATCGACGCGGACGCCGTGGTCCTCGGCTCCGGCACGCTCAACCTGCGGCGCTTCGAGAAGCGCCCGAACGAGCTGCTGGTGCTCCAGGAACTGCTGGACCGACGCGTACAGCTCGACCCGGGCGGCCAGCCCGGAGCGGTGGTGGACGTCGCCATGGAGTGCACCAGGGGCGGCGAGTGGTCGCTGACCCGGGTGGCGGTCCGCGAGCAGACCGGCCGGCTCAGCCGCCGCGGCCACCTGCACCAGGTCGAGTGGGACCGGGTGCGCGGCCTCAGCGGCATCGCCGACAACCGGGGTACGGCGAACCTGCTCGCCGTCCTGGAGGACATGCGCCCCGCCGACCTCGCCAACGCGCTACAGGACCTGCCCGACGCCCGGCGCAACGAGGTGGCCGCCGCGCTGAACGACGAGCGGTTGGCCGACGTGCTCAGCGAACTGCCGGAGCACGACCAGGTGGAGATCCTCGCCGCGCTGGACCGGGAACGGGCCGCCGACGTGCTGGAGGAGATGGACCCGGACGACGCCGCCGATCTGCTCAACGAGCTGCCCCCACCGGAGCAGGACGTCCTGCTGGACCTGATGGAGCCGGACGAGGCGGACCCGGTCCGCCAACTGTTGAAGTACACGCCGGGCACGGCGGGCAGCGTCATGACCTCGGAGCCGGTCATCCTGCCGCCGGACGCCACCGTCGCCGAGGCGCTGGCCCGGATCAGGGAGCCGCAGCTCTCCCCCGCCGTCGCCGCGCAGGTCTTCGTGACCCGGGCCCCGCAGAACACCCCGACCGGCCGCTACCTGGGCATGGTGCACTTCCAGGCGTTGCTGCGCGAACCGCCGGCCGACCTGCTGGGCAAGGTGGTGGTCAACGACATCGACCCGTTGCGTCCCACCACCCCGCTGCCGGAGATCACCCGCCGGATGGCCACCTACGACCTGGTCGCCATGCCGGTGATCGACCGGAACAGCCGGCTGGTCGGCGCCGTCACGGTCGACGACGTCCTGGACCACTCGCTGCCCCGGGACTGGCGCGACCGGGACGCCGTGAACGCCCCGGGCACGCCCGACGCGGTACTGGACGGCGACGGTGGCTGAGCAGCGGCGGACCGAGCGGCTCGACCAGCCCCGCGAACCCCGGGGCATCACCCTCCCCCGGTTCGACGCGGAGGCCTTCGGCCGCTGGTCGGAGGGCATCGCGCGGGGCATGGGCACGGCCAACTTCATCGTCGTCATGACGGTGGTGATCGCGATCTGGTTCGGCTGGAACACCCTGGCCCCGGCCGAGCTGCGCTTCGACCCGTACACCTTCACGTTCCTGACCCTGGTGCTGTCGTTGCAGGCCAGCTACGCCGCGCCGCTGATCCTGCTGGCGCAGAACCGGCAGGCGGACCGGGACCGGCTGGCCCTGGAGGAGGACCGGCGACGGGCCACGGCCCAGAAGGCGGACACCGAGTACCTGGCACGGGAGATCGCCGCGCTGCGGATCGCGCTCGGCGAGGTGGCCACCCGCGACTTCCTCCGCTCCGAACTGGCCCGCCTGGCCGAGGAGTTGGACGAGGCGGGGCAGCGCCGACAGCGCCTGGAACGCCGGCAGCAGGAGAAGGGCAGCCAGCGGTCGACCGACGCCCCGGGGCTGGACGAGCCGCGCGACGAGCTGGACGGCGACTACGCCCGCGACGCCCACCCAGAGCGCTGACGACGGCTCATCGTTTGGCTCACACCACCTGCGGCCAGCGGTCGGTCGGGATGCCCCGCGACGTAGCATTGCGGGCATGTCAGCACCCGTGAGCACCGTCGAGGACGCGATCCAGGCCGCCCTGGCCACCGTCAACGACCCGGAGATCCGCCGGCCCATCACCGAGCTGGGCATGGTCCGCTCCGCCACCATCGGCGCGGACGGCGTCGTCCGGGTCGAGCTGCTGCTCACCGTCGCCGGCTGCCCGCTCAAGGACAAGCTGCGTACGGACATCACCGCCGCGGTGGGGGCGGTGCCGGGCGTGGCCGGCGTGGAGATCGACTTTGGCGTGATGAGCCCCGAGCAGCGGCAGTCGCTACAGGCGCAGTTGCGCGGCGGCGGTGCGAGCGAGGAGCCGGTCATCCCGTTCGCCCAGCCCGGCTCGCGCACCCGCGTGTACGCCGTGGCCAGCGGCAAGGGTGGTGTCGGCAAGTCCAGCGTGACGGTCAACCTGGCGGCGGCCCTCGCCGCCCGAGGGCTCTCCGTGGGCGTGGTCGACGCGGACATCTACGGTCACTCGGTGCCCCGCATGCTCGGCGCGGACGGCCGACCCACCCGCGTCGAAGACATGATCATGCCGCCGCAGTCACACGGCGTGAAGGTGATCTCGATCGGCATGTTCACCGCCGGCAACGCGGCCGTGGTGTGGCGCGGCCCGATGCTGCACCGGGCGTTGCAGCAGTTCCTCGCCGACGTCTACTGGGGCGACCTGGACGTGCTCCTGCTCGACCTGCCGCCGGGCACCGGAGACGTGGCCATCTCGCTGGCCCAGCTCCTGCCCAACTCGGAGATCCTGGTGGTCACCACCCCGCAGGCCGCCGCGGCCGAGGTGGCGGAGCGCGCGGGCGCGATCGCCCTGCAGACCCACCAGCGGGTGGTCGGCGTCATCGAGAACATGTCGTGGCTGGAACTGCCGGACGGTTCCCGCATGGAGATCTTCGGGGCCGGTGGTGGCGCGGCGGTTGCCGAGTCGCTGAGCCGGACGATCGGCGCGCAGGTGCCGCTCCTGGGACAGATCCCGCTGGACACCCGGGTCCGTGAGGCCGGCGACGCCGGTAACCCGATCGTGCTGGCCGAGCCGGAGTCCCCGGCCGCGCAGGCGCTCGGCGGCGTCGCCGACCGGCTCGCGCTGCGCCGTGAGTCGCTGCTCGGCAAGCCGCTCGGCCTCAAGCCCGCCGGGCGCTGACGCTGTTCGACCGGGCGCACGACATGGTGCTCATGCGCCCGGGACACGCAACCTGCTTTGCGGACGACCAGGGTGCGATCGGACGGTCGCCCTGGTCGCCTCGGCGACCCCGCCGCACGACTACGCCACAGGTCTGACGACGGCGCTGCGTTGCCCTGTACAGCCTCAAACCGGTGCCTGCCACCTCATGACCACGCTTTGGAGCTGATGCCGCAAACGAATCTGCTGACCGACACCCTTGCCCCGGCCTAGCTGATGACGCAGACGATTCAGCTCCAAAGGGCGCATGCAGTGCAGGCCTAGGGGCTGCGGGCGCACAGCAGGCCAATGCCGGACGGCGGCGGGTCGGGACGGTGCGGGTCAGGTGGCGTCGTCGTAGCTGACGCGGGGAGCCGGCGCGGAGGGCGTACCGGTGGTGGTGCCTGGCCGCGTTCCGTTCGATCGCAGGTCGGCGGCGTTGGCCACGTCCTTCAGATCGTTGTGCACGCCGTTGACGTCCGCGCGCAGGTTGTCATAGACGCCCTGCAGCGGCTTGCGGATCGCCGCCTCGTCCTCCTCGCTGAGGAGGTGCTTGCGGATGAAGGCCTTCGGGTGCAGATCTTCGAGCTGGATGTCGGTGCCCAGCTCACGACTGAGGTCGCCGGTGGCGTTGCGGGCCATGTTCCGCAGGTTGCGGACCATGCGCAGGCCGTCGTTGATCACAGCGGGCAGCCGGTCACCGAAGATCAGCAGCGCCAGGAGCAGCAGCGCACCGATCTCCCACCAGTTCAGGTTGTCGAGCATCCCGCGGGCCTCCTCTCGGCGTCAGCAGCAAGACTACGCACGTCGGGCGGCTTTCCGGCAGGGGGTGACCCGCTGTTCACTTCGCATCCGCGGCGAGGGTCACCGACGTGTTCCGTCGCGCGGTCCCGCGCCGGAACTCGACGGTCACCACCGACCCCGGGGCGAACTTGCGGACCAGCGCGATGAGGTCGGTCGGCTCGGTCATCGGCCGGCCGTCGAGCTTCAGGATCACGTCGCCGACCTTGAGCCCCGCCCCGGCCGCCGGGCCGGAGGGCTCCACGGCGGCCAGCCGTACGCCGCCGCCCGCGCCGGCGCCCGGTCCACCGACCTGGGCGCCGATCACCGTACGCCGGGCCTTGCCGGTGCCGATGATCTCCTGGGTGACCCGCTTGGCCTGGTTGATCGGGATCGCGAAGGCGAGGCCGATGTTGCCGGCCTCCTGCCCGTCGGCCACCAGCGACTTGATGGTGGAGTTCACGCCGACAACGCGCCCGGCGCCGTCGACGAGCGGGCCGCCCGAGTTGCCGTGGTTGACGGCGGCGTCGGTCTGGATGGCCGCGTAGTAGCGCGTCGGGCCGCCCGGCTCACCGGCCTGCATCGTCCGGTCCAGCGCGCTCACGATGCCAGCGGTGACCGTGTTGGCCAACGACAGGGGTGAGCCCATCGCGAGGACCGGATCACCGACGGCCAGCGCCTCGGAGTCCCCGAACTCCACCGGCCGCAGACCCGTCCGGTTAACTTTGATCACCGCGATGTCGGACTCCGGGTCCTGACCAACCACGGTCGCCGCCGCCGAACTGCCGTCGTTGAAGACCACCGAGGCCTTGCCGCTGCTGCCGGCCACCACGTGGTCGTTGGTGATGACGTGCCCGTCGGCGCTGGCGATGAACCCCGAGCCCTCGCTGGTCCCGCCGAGGCTGCTCACGCGGATGGTGACCACGCTGGGCAGGACGCGCTCGGCGACCCCGGCCAGCGACTCCGGCTTGCGCTGGGCCAACGCCGGTGGATCCGCGGCCTCCGCACCGAGCACAGTGCCGGCCGCGCCACCGCGCACCGCGAACGCGTAGCCCAGCGCGCCGCCGAGGGTGCCCGCCAGCAGAGCGGTGATCACCGGGATGAGCAGCAGGTTCCGCAACGTCGGTCGACCTGGCGCGTCCGGGTCGATGACCGGCTCGGGCTCGGTGCCGGCGGCCACCACCCCGGGCACCACGACCGCGGCGGGAGCCGCCGGGTCACGCCACGGATCGCCAAGGGCGTCGGACCACCACGGCGACGGACCGGGCGCGGGGGCGGGAGGCGGGCCGGCGTACGCCACCGAAGGGCCCGCCACGGGCGCGGCGTCGCCTGCCGACGGCTCGGGCACGCTGCCGCTCCCCGGCGCGGCCGGCGGCCCCACCGGCGGGGCTTCGGCCCCCGTCGGGCGCGCCGGAGCCGGAGTCTCACCGTCCCGGCGCCATTCCCAGCCGTCGGTCACGTCGGTGCCTCCCAGTCCGTCCCCCGGATCCCGTACGACGTCACCCGGCCACGGTTGAGCGCGGTCGAGGCTGACGGAATACCGCTTCCAGGATTGCACGGATGCGCGCGGTGGAGTCAGCGGTTGCCTCCGGCGATCGCGGAGGGACGGACGCGCGGCTGCGCCTCGCGCCGGTCGCCTCTACGCTCACAGTGCCAACCCGCCCCTCGCACCACGCGCCGCCCGGAGGTGCCCCATCGCCACGGTCGCCGGTTCCGGCAGTTCGACGACCCAGGCTCAGCAGTTCGCCGAGTCGTACGTGACCGAGGATCTCGTGCTGCGTACCGCCCGCAGCCTGGCCCACGAGGTGGGCCTCGACGCGGTCACGCCCGGAGCGGGGGCGGCGTTACGGCTGCTCGCCGCGGCCGGCAACGCCCGCGCCGTCGTGGAGATCGGCACCGGTACGGGCGTGAGCGGCGTCTGGCTGCTGCGCGGTATGCGGGCCGACGGTGTGCTCACCACCATCGACGTGGAGGTGGAGCACCAACGGATCGCACGCCGGATCTTCACCGAGGCGGGCTTCGCCGCCGGCCGTACCCGCATCATCACCGGCCGGGCGTCGGACGTGCTGCCCCGGCTGGCCGACGGGGCGTACGACCTCGTCTTCGTCGACGCCGAGGCGACCGGGTTCCACGCCTTCGTGGAGGCGGCGCTGCGGCTGCTGCGTCCGGGCGGGGTGCTGGCGCTCAACGGCATGCTGGCCGGCGGCCGGATCGGTGACCCGGCCGCCCGGGACGCGGCGACGGTGACCGTCCGCGAGACCATCAAGGCGTTGCGGGAGTCGGAACACTGGATTCCCGCGCTGCTCCCGGTCGGCGACGGGGTGCTCGCCGCCGTGAAGTGCTGACGGGCGCTCGCCGCCGTACGCCACCGGCGGGCGCTCACCGCTGACGGGTCAGTCGACGGCGGTCAGCCAGCGCAGCAGCGAGCGCACACCCCAGCCCGTCGCGCCCCGGCTCAACTCCGCCTGGTCGCCGTCCGCCCAGGACGGTGCGGACATGTCCAGGTGCAGCCAGCGGTCCCGCAGGTCGCCGGTGAACTCGCGCAGGTAGAGCGCGGCCGTCACCGACCCGGCGCCCTGGGCGGGCGCGCTGTACAGGTCGGCGATCTCGCTGCCCAGGTACTCGACGTAGTCGCCGTGCAGCGGCATCCGCCAGGCTGCCTCGCCGGCCGCCTCAATGGCATTCAGCACGTCAGCGGCCAGGTCGTCGTTCTCGCTGTACAGGGCAGCGGTCCGCTTGCCCAGTGCCACCGCGTTGGCGCCGGTGAGGGTGGCGAGGTCGACGAGCAGGTCGGGCTTGAGCCGCTGCACCGCGTAGGCGAGCGCGTCGGCGAGGACCAGGCGGCCCTCGGCGTCGGAGTTGGTCGTCTCGCTGGTCGTCCCGCCGTAGTGCCGGATGACGTCGCCCGGACGGAACGCCGAGCCGCTGACCATGTTCTCGGCGAGCGGGGCCAGGGTGGTGACGCGCACCGGCAGGCGCAGCGTCGCCGCGCCGAGGGTGGCGGCGACGACCGCGGCCGCGCCGGCCATGTCCTTGCGCATCAGCTTCATCGCGGGCACCGGCTTGATCGAGATGCCGCCGGTGTCGAAGGTGATGCCCTTGCCGACCAGCACCACGTGGGTACGCGCGTTCGCGGGGTGCCAGTCCATCTCGAGCAGGCGTGGCTCGCTGGCCGAGCCGCCGCCCACGGCGAGGATCCCGCCGAAGCCCTCGGCGGCCAGCTCGGCCGGGCCCCGGACCGTCAGGCGCAGGTCCGGCAGGTCGTCGGCGGCGGAGGCCACCTGCTCGGCGAACCACTGCGGGGTCTTCACCGAGGAGGGGGTGTTGGTCAGGTCGCGCGCGAAACGGGTCATCGCGGCGGTGGTCCGGGCGGTGGCGAGGGTGTCCGCGTAGGCCGCCGGGTCGGTCAGCAGCAGGTCGACGCCGTCGAGCGCGGGCGGCGCGTCGGCGTCGGTGAGCCGGAACCGGTACGAGGCGAGCAGCAGCCCCTCGGTCAGCCCGCGCACCGCGGCCGGGGTCACCCCGGCCGGCAGCGCGATAGTGATGTGCGTCTCACCTGACGCGGAGCGGGCCAGGGCCGCGCCGGCCGTCCGCCAGTCGGATTCTCCGCCGTCGCCGATACCGAGCAGCACCAGCCGGCCGGGGTCACGCCCGGGACGTAGCTGGGTGCTGATCTCGCCGGCCCGTCCGCACAGTCGGGCGGCCGGCGCCAGCGCGGCCGCCTCCTCGGCGGTGCCGTCCGGCGGCGTCACTGCGGTCGGCGCCGGCTCCGCCGACGCGTCATCTCCCGCCACCGGCTCAGTGGGGCGTACGGGCAGGACGAGGACATCGAGCCGTTCGGGCTCGGCGAGCGGACGGATGGCGAGCACGCGGAACCGCACCTCCAGGAAGTTTCACAAAGTGGATCGGGCCATGCCCGCGCACAGATATGAAGACCCTGAGCCACCGGCGGTCCCGGTGGCTCAGGGTCCAAGAAACGCTCCGACCGGCGTACGCCGTCCGGATCGTCCCTCACTCAGCCGGCGGCTGCCTTCAACGCGTCACCGAGCGCGTTGGCCTCGTCGGGAGTCATCTCGACGACGAGCCGGCCACCGCCCTCCAGCGGGACCCGCATGACGATGCCCCGACCCTCCTTGGTGACTTCCAGCGGACCGTCGCCCGTCCGCGGCTTCATCGCCGCCATGTTGTCTCCCCTCAGACCTACACCAGGGTCGGTGGGTTGCCCCACAGCCACTTCGTCACGACCACCCGCAACGCTCGCGGGGGTGTCGACAGACGATTTTCCCTGATGAACACCGCCGGACCCAAACCGGAGCAGCATTGATGTAACAGCATCTAGCATATCTTGAGAAGGCCTGTCACAATGTGCGGTCATGCAGGCACGGTCGGCACTCTTCGACCTGTACGGCGACCACCTCCGGCCGAGGGGTGGCCGCGCACCGGTCGCCGCCCTGGTCAAGCTATTGGCGCCGTTGGGAATCGCGCCGCCCGCCGTTCGCACCGCCGTGTCCCGGATGGTGCGTCAAGGCTGGCTCGACCCGCTCCGATTGGCCTCCGGACCGGGATATTCGATCACACCAAAAGCCGCCCGACGACTCGACGAGGCGGCGGCCCGGATCTACCGAACCGGCCGGGTCACCTGGGACGGCCGGTTCGATCTGCTCGTACTCGACGCGCCGGGCGCCCGGCGGGACCGGCAGCGGCTCGCCGCCACCCTCAGCTTCCTCGGCTACGGCACCCTCGACGAGCAGACGTGGGTCGCCACCCGGCCCGCCGAAGACGTCGACCTGCTGCTGGCCGAGGCCGGCATCCGGTTCGAGCGCTTCACCGCATCGCACTTCTCCGGCACCCCGGGCGCGATGGGCGTCGTCCGTCGCGCGTGGGACCTGGCCGAGATCGGCCGCGCGTACGAACGGTTCGTCGCCGACCAGCGCCCGCTCCTGAGCGCGGTCACCGTGCGCAGCAGCGACGAGGAGGCGTACGCGGCCCGGTTCCGGCTCGTGCACGCGTGGCGTACCTTCCTGTTCCGGGACCCACAGCTGCCCCCGGCGCTGCTGCCCGAGCGCTGGCCCGGCACCGCCGCGGCCAGTTTCTTCGACCGGCACGCGGCCCGCCTGCGTCCGGCCGCCGACCGGTACGTCGAGCAGTGCCTCGACGCCGGTAACCGCATCGTTCGACAGAAGGGTCGTTAGACACGTGACCGAGCCGTTGCTCGTCGACCGGACCGACGCCGTCGTCACTCTCACGCTGAACCGGCCGCAGGCGATGAACGCGCTCGACGTCGCGCTGAAGGAGGCGCTGCGGGACACCCTGGCGGAGCTGGAGACCGACCGGTCCTGCCGGGCGGTCGTGCTGGCCGGAGCGGGCGGGTCGTTCAGCGCCGGGCAGGACCTGCGCGAGCACGTATCGACGCTCGAGACCGGCTCGACCGACCCGCTGGGCACCGTCCGGGTGCACTACAACCCGATCGCCGCCCGGCTGGCCAACCTGCCCAAGCCGGTGGTGGCCGCCGTGCGCGGGATGGCCGCCGGGGCGGGCGCGTCGCTGGCCTTCCTGGCCGACATCCGCATCGGCGGGCCGAGCACGAGCTTCCTGATGGCATTCGCCAAGGTCGGTCTGGCCGCCGACACCGGCGCGTCCTGGACGCTGCCCCGGCTGGTCGGCCACGCCAAGGCGGTCGAACTGCTGATGCTGGCCGAGCCGGTCCGCGCCGAGGAGGCCTGCCGTCTCGGGCTGCTCACCCGACTGACGGACGACGACGAGCAGGTGCTGCCGGCCGCGCAGGACCTGGCCGCCCGACTCGCCGGCGGCCCCACCGTCGCGTACGGGGCGATCAAGCGGCAGCTCTCCATCGCCGATGCCGGCACGCTCGCCGACGCGCTCTCGGCCGAGGCGCAGGCCCAGGCGATCTGTGGCGCCACCGCCGACCACAAGGCGGCCACCCTCGCGTTCGTCGCCAAGCAGAAACCGGTCTTCGAGGGACACTGAACGCGATTCGCACCCCGTCTTTACCGTCCTCGTACGCGGGCCGCCTAGCGTCGGGCTCCATGAGCGAACGTGAAGCCGTGGCGCACCTGCTGCGCCGGGCCACCTTCGGGCCGACCGCCGACGAGGTGGACGCGGCCGAACGGGCCGGCGCGGCGGCGACCCTGGACAAGCTGCTCACCCCGGGACGGGCCGACCGGGGTGCGGCGGCCACCCCACTACCGGCCCTGCCCGCCGACCCGTACGCCGCGCTGACCAAGGAGTCCACGCGCGAGCAGCGGCAGAAGGCCAACGCCCAGCGCCGGGAGCAGCTTCAACAGGTCACCCTGTGGTGGCTGGACCGGATGGTCGCCGCCGAGGACGGGCTGACCGAGAAGCTGCTCTTCTTCTGGCACGGGCACTGGGCGACCAGCGCACAGAAGGTCAGGTCGGCGCGGATGATGCTGGGCCAGTTGGAGACGCTGCGCCGGCACGGGCGCGGGCCCCTGGCCCCGCTGGTCGCCGCGATGGTGCGCGACCCGGCGCTGATCATCTGGCTGGACGGGCAGAAGAACACCCGTAAGGCGCCGAACGAGAACCTGGCGCGCGAGCTGATGGAACTCTTCACCCTCGGCATCGGCGGCTACACCGAGGCCGACGTGAAGGCCGGCGCGCGTGCGCTGACGGGCTGGACGGTCGACCGACGGACCGGGGTGGCCCGCTTCGAGGCCAAACGACACGACCCCGGCGAGAAGACGATCCTCGGGCAGACCGGCCGCTTCGACGCCGAGGCGTACGCCGGACTGCTCGCCGGCCAGCCGGCGGCGGCGACCTTCGTGGCCCGCCGGCTCTGGTTCCGCTACGCCGGCGCCGACGTCCCGGCGCCGGACGGCCTGGCGGGCGCGGACACCGTCGCCACCCTGCGGGCGCTGTTCTCGTCGCCGGCTTTCGCCCAGACCCGGGGCACCCTGGTCAAGCAGCCGGTGGAGTGGATGGTGGGCGCGCTGCGACAGCTCGGCATCCGCTCGACAGCTCTGCCCGAACAGCAACGCAAGCAACTGCTGGGCGGGCTGAACGCCCTGGACCAGGTGCCGCTGCGACCGCCCAGCGTGGGCGGGTGGCCGGCCGGCCCCGCCTGGCTGACCACGTCGTCGTTGCAGGGCCGACTCCGGCTGGCCGGGATGCTCGCCGCGGCGGCCAGCCCGACGGTCCTGGACCGGCTGAAGGCCGCACCGGTCGCCGGCCGGCCGGACGCCCTGGCCCGGCTGCTGGTCGTCGACGGTTGGGGCGCCCGTACCCGGGCCGCCCTCACCCCGCTGGCCGACGACCCCCGAAAGCTGTTGGCAGCCGGCCTGGTCAGCCCCGAGTACACCGTCAGCTGAGCGGAGGAGTCGAGAAGATGGACACCCTGACCCGACGCAGGTTCCTGCTCACCAGCGGGGTGGTCGGCGCGGGCGCGCTGGCCGCCGGCGTGGGCGCGTACAACCTGCGGGACCTGCTGGACACCGCCGGAGACCGCGACCCACAGTCGCAGACCCTGGTGCTGGTGACCCTCTACGGCGGTAACGACGGCCTGAACACCGTCATCCCGTACGGCGACCCGGCCTACCGGGCGGCCCGCCCCGAGCTGGCGTACCCCGACAGCGAGGTACGTCGCCTCGACGACGACTTCGCCCTCAACCCGGCGCTGGAGGGCCTGCACAAGCGCTGGTCCACCGGCGGACTCGCGATCGTGCGCGGGATCGGCTATCCGAAGCCGGACCGGAGCCACTTCCGGTCGATGGACATCTGGCACACCGCGCAACCGGACCGACCGGGCACCACCGGCTGGCTCGGCCGCTGGCTCGACCGGGCGGGCGGCGATCCCCGCCTGGCGGTCTCGTTCGAGCCGGCGTTGCCGCCACTGCTGGCCGGTGAGCGCAGCGCGGGCGCAGCCGTGCCGGTCACCGACCGCAAGGCCGCCAAGGGACTGTCCGCGGAGACGCTGAAGGCGTTCTCCGCCGCCGAGGCGGGCGAGTCGCCGGCCCGCGCCCGGGCCGCCGCCTGCTTCGCCGACATGCGCTCGGTGGACGAGATGATCCGCGAGGTCCGCGACTCCACCGAACCGGACACGACGGACCCGGACGGCGACCAGGCGCCCGCGACCGCCACCGGCGGGGCTCGTACGCCACTGGACGCGCAGCTGGACCTGGTCGCCCAGTGCGTGGAGGCCGGGGTGTCCACCCGGGTCTTCTCGGTCTCGCTCGGCGGCTTCGACACGCACGCCGACGAGAAGCAGTTGCAGGCCGTGCTGCTGGGCCAGCTCGACCGGGCGTTGACCAGGTTCGCCGACCGGATGAGCCGCACCGAGGCGGGCCAGAAGGTGGTGGTGGCTGTCTACTCCGAGTTCGGTCGCCGGGTCCGGGCCAACGCCTCCGACGGCACCGACCACGGCACGGCGTCGGACATGCTGCTGCTCGGCGCGGGCGTGCGCGGCGGCTGGCACGGGGACGCGCCCAGCCTCACCGACCTCGACGACGGGGACCTGAAGTACACCACCGACTTCCGGGACGTCTACGCCACACTCCTGGAACGGGTGCTGGACACCGACCCGGGCCCGGTGCTCGCCGACTGGCGCGGACGCCTCGACAGGTTGTTCTAGTCGTCCTCTTCCGGGTCCTGGTTGGCCTCCGCGCCGAGCACGAACGCCTGCATGGCCAGCTCGTCGCCGGACGGTGCGACGAAGGCGGGCAGCTCACGCGGCCCCAGCTCCTGCACGTACGACCAGAACAGGCGTACCGCCTCGGCGGGCGTGCCGGCCTCGATCGGCAGGTCCAGGCTGACCAGCCAGGTGCGCCGCGCCGGGGGCGGACCGAGCTGATCGGCCAGCGCCCGGAAGGTCGCCGGTTCCAGTGCGGTGACCGGCCCGTCGAGGGTCAGCAGGTCGGCCGGCACCGGCTCGTCGAAGGCCCGCCGGGTGTACGTCACGACGAGCGTCTCCGGCTCGACCGGGGACTGCGGGTCGTCCGGGTCTTCACGGTGCCGTTGCGTCGGCGCGGTGACCCGGCCCAGGGCCACCAGGCGCGGTGGGGCGTCGGCCAGCACCGCCACCCGGTCGCCGGGGCCCGGCCGTCCAGCGTCGGTCAGGCCGGTCAGTTTCAGCGAGTCGTGGTGCACCAGCCGCTCGGCCTCGTAACGCTCGGCAGGCAGCAGCACCGCCCAGGTGCCCGGCCCGTCGGCGTGGCCGGCCCCGTCGGCCCGGTACGCGGTCTCGGTCGTCATGCCTGCCATCCCATCACGCCGGCACTCAGCGGGTGACGTGACAGCCGACGATGTGATCGTCGACCATCCCGGTGGCCTGCATGAGGGCGTACGCCGTGGTGGGGCCGACGAACCGGAAGCCGCGCTTCTTGAGTGCCTTGGCCATCGCCGTCGACTCTGCGGTGATCGGCGCCAGCTCGGCGAACGAGGCGGGACGGGCCGGCCGGCGCTCCGGCGCGAACGACCAGAGCAGCGCGGACAGCCCGTCGGGCAGTTCCAGCGCGGCGCGGGCGTTGGCGATCGTCGCCTCGATCTTGGCTCGGTTGCGGACGATGCCGGCATCGGCGAGCAGCCGGGTCACGTCCGTGTCGTCGTAGCCGGCGACGGTGGGGATGTGGAACTCGTCGAAGGCCAGCCGGAACGCCGGCCGCTTGCGCAGGATGGTCAGCCACGACAGGCCGGACTGGAACGCCTCCAGGCTCATCCGCTCGTAGAGCGCGTCGTCGCCGTGCAACGGCCGCCCCCACTCGGTGTCGTGGTAGACGGCGTAGTCGGGGGTGCTCGCCCCCCAGGCGCAGCGGGCCAGCCCGTCCGCGCCGATCACCAGGTCACTCACGTCGCACACGCTAGGGCATCGCACCGACAGCCGGGCTCATCCGGGCGGCAGCGCCGTCAGGGCAGGCGGCCCTGCTCGACCAGCCGCCCGAACCTCTTGAGCGCCTGGGTGAGGCCCAGCTTGGAGCCCGGCCACAGCACCGGCCAGGCGAGCCGGCCGGCCGCGCCGCCGGGCAGGTGGAACCACTCGTGCCAGACGACCTGGGTACGGGCCTGGCCGAGCTCGGTGCAGCGCAGCACACCCGGGCCGCGCAGGACCTGGCCGTGGTGGACCACGCCGATCTCGTACGGCTCGTCCACCCGGACCACAAGCATCTCGTCGCGCAACGTCGCCCGGCCGAGCGCGGTCACCGCCTCGATCCGGCTGCCCTCGCGCCCGTCGCCCTCGACGACCCGGACCCTGGTGAACGGGATCCAGTCGGACTGCCGTTCCCAGGCGAGCAGCGCGGCGAAGACACGGGACGCCGGCGCGTTGACGATGACCGTGGCGGTCACCTCACCGGCGCCCGGTTGGGCCGCCTCCCGGAGAGCATCGGCGCCCTCCGGGCCGGTCACGCGGACTCCGACCGGACCGCCGCGCCCTGCTGTCCGGCACGCCGGGCCGCCTCGGCCGACGTGTCGTCGGAGGAGGCGCCGACGCTCACGTCATCGTTGGCCGGCGCGACGCCATCGGCATCCGCAGCCGAAGAGGTGGCCGGCGCGACGCCGTCCGCGTCCACGGCCGAAGGGGTGGCCGGCGCGACGCCGTCCGCGTCCACGGCCGAAGAGGTGGCGGGTGCCACGCCGTCGGCGTCTGCCGGCGAGGAGGTGGCGGCCGGCGGCGTGCCCGAACCGACCGAGGCCGCCCGGTCGTCGGCAGGCTCCGCCGCCGCGTCGTCGGGCACCGCGCTCACGGACTGCTCCCGCGCCTGGCGCAGCACGTCCGCGTCGTCGGTCCGGCCCTCGCGCAGCGCGATGACCTCCGCCTCCAACACACCGATCAGTTCGGACTTGTAGCCGATGTCGTAGGCGGCGCGGCGCATCGCCTGGTCGACCTGGGCCATCCGGTAGCCGCGCAGACCGGTGTCGAAGCGGACCGCGCCCACGTCGGATTCGCGCAGCGGCCGGGTGCCCGGCAGCGGTACCGCCTGCGAATCCGGTTCCGTCGGGGCGAGACCGGGATCGCGCCCGCCGACCAGCACCGTCACGCCGAAAACCACCGCCGCGACGGTCAACGCCACGACCAGGAGGAGCAGAAGCTGACCCATGCACTGATCGTGGCACGACAGCCGGCCGGTAGCGACCCCACCACCCCGATCACCCATCGACGCCCACGCCCGCCCCGCGCGTGCCCCCACCGACCGGCTAGCGTCGGTGGCGGCCGGAGCAGCGGCGACGGCGCGCACGAGGCGGGAGGCGGCATGGCCGGGGCACTTCGGCTCGGTTCGCGGACGTTCGCGCCGGGTGAGCTGGTGGTGATGGCCATCGTCAACCGCACACCGGACTCGTTCTTCGACCGGGGCGCCACCTTCGCCGCGGACAGCGCGCTCCGGGCCGTCGAGCGGGCGGTCGACGAGGGCGCCGAGATCATCGACATCGGCGGGGTCAAGGCCGGTCCGGGCACCGAGGTGGACGTCAGCGAGGAGATCCGACGCACGGTGGACACGATCGCCGCCGTACGGGCCGCGTTCCCGGAGGTGGTGATCTCCATCGACACCTGGCGCGCGGAGGTGGCGACGGAGGCCGTGGCCGCCGGCGCGGACCTGCTCAACGACACCTGGTCGGGCGTCGACCCGGCGCTCGCCCGGGTCGCGGCGCGCACGGGCGCCGGGCTGGTCTGCTCGCACGCCGGCGGCCTGTCCCCCCGGACCAGGCCGCACCGCGCCGCCTTCGACGACGTGGTCGCCGACGTGGTCGCGACGGTGACCGGGCTCGCCGAGCGAGCGGTGGCGGCGGGGGTACGCCCCGACGGGATCCTCATCGACCCGGCGCACGACTTCGGCAAGAACACCCGCCACTCGCTGGAGATCACCCGGCGGCTGGGCGAGCTGAGCGCAACCGGCTGGCCGGTGCTCGTGGCGCTCTCCAACAAGGACTTCGTGGGCGAGACGCTCGACCTTCCGGTGGGCGAGCGCCTGGAGGGCACGCTCGCCGCGACGGCGGTCTCCGCGTGGCTGGGTGCCCGGGTGTTCCGGGCCCACCAGGTCGGGCCCACCCGCCGGGTGCTGGACATGGTGGCCTCGATCCGCGGCGACCGCCCACCCAGAGCCACCAGAAGAGGCCTGGCCTAACCCTGCCCCGCCCGGCCCGGCCCGGCCCGGCCCGGCCCGGCCCGGCCCGGCCCCGATGATCATGAAGTTGTTGCCCCGCCGCACGGCGTGTTCGGACAACAACTTCATGATCATCGACGGGGGCGGCGGGCGCGCCGTAGGTGGGGTGGGGGGCGCCGGAGGTGGAGGGCTGGACCTGAGCGGGGGCTCAGGTCCAGCGGAGGATGTTTCGGCGCCAGGCGTAGAGGATGCCGAGGGCGAGCACCGCCACGAAGATCGCCATCTCCACGACCGTGACCAGGCCGAAGCCGGGCCGGTCGAAGACCACCGCCCACGGGAAGAGGAACACCGCCTCGACCGCGAACAGCACGTAGAGATATGCGTAGACGTAGTAGCGGATCTGCATCTGCGCCCAGTCCGCGCCGACCGGGTCGAGCCCGCACTCGTAGCTTGCCCGCTTGCCGAACGGGTCAGCCGGACGGGCGGGACGTAACACCCGGTTGGCCGAGAACGCCGTCACAAAGAACAGGACACTGACGAGCAGCAAGAGCCCGAGCGTCGCGTACGAGCCCAGGTAACCGGTCACATCGGGAGCCTACCGCCCACCCGGGTTGGACCACCCCCAACACGTTACGCATTTGTTTCCGGGTGGGACTAGTGCACCAGGGCAACTATTAACAATATTGGACTCCCACCCACGTCACCGGAGGACAGATGGCCCGCGTGAAGGTTTCGCCCGATCGCTGGGCCGCAGGGCGGCGTCCGACGCACCTGCTGGCGACGTCGCTCGCGCTCGGGCTGCTCGCGGCGTTGGCCGTCGCGCCGGCCCTCGCCAGCGCCGCGGCGCCGCACGCCCACCCGGTCACCGCCGTGACGGAGTCGGCACCCGACCCAGATCCGGACCCGGAGACCACTCCGCCGCAGGAGCCCACCCCGACCGAAGAGCCGGGCGGCGGTCCCGCACCGACCGACCCGCCCCCGCCGACCACCGCACCACCGCCGGAGACCACAGCGCCGGCACCCCCGCCGACCACCGCTCCTGCGCCGCCGGTCACCACCGCTCCCGCCCCGGGCGGCGCCACCCGTCCGCCGACAGCCGGGCCGCCTCCACCCCCGGTCCCACCGGTCAACCCGCCCGCACCGGGCGGCTCGCAGGCGCCGCCGCCGAGCCCACTCGGCGTGCAGGTGACCACCGAGGACGTCACCCTGTCGGCGACGTACTGGAACGCCCCCAGCACGACCACCATGCTGCGGGTCACCGTGACGAACACCGGCACCTCCGCGCAGCGGGTCCGGCTGTCGTACACCCTGCCGGCCGGCGTGAGCGACGCCGGCACGAACGGGTGCGTCGGCGAGGGTGGCGGCGCGTACCGCTGCGGGGCGTGGACGACCGAGGCGGGCACCCGGTTCAGCAGCCTGATCCGGCTGCGGATCACCGGTGCCGCCTGGGAGCGGATGCCCCTCAGCGGCTCCGTACGGGTCGTCGCGGACGTGCCGGGGATGCCCGGCGAGGTGGCCGACGACCAGGGCTTCGCGGTGCTGTTCCCGCCCGGCCCGCCGGTGCCCGGGATCTCGCTGGCCGCCGACGAGGTCGGGTTCGACATCAGTGGCGCACAGAGCACCCTCGCGGTGCGGCTGGGCAACACCGGCACGGTGGACGCCGCCGGCCTGGTGGAGGTGGTCCTGCCGACCGGGGTGAGCGTGCCCGCCCCACCGGCGGGCTGCGTGGCCGTCGACGCGGCCCGTACCCGGTGCGACGCGGGTCTGCTGGCCGCAGGCGAGACCCGTGAGCTGCGGCTGCCGGTGGAGGCGACTCCACAGGCCCAGCGGGAGGCTCCGCTGTCCGGGGCGGTGGTCGGTCAACTCGACCCACGCAACGGCGCGACGCGGCGGTTGCAGATGAGTTTCCGGATCACCGCGGCGGCAGCGCTGGCCACGCCGGTCGTCTCGCCGCCCGCGCCGACCGGCTCCCAGGGCGTACTGCCGGCGGGCGCCACCACCGACGACGGCATGACCTCGGTCCAGCGCACCGCGATCATCCTGGTAGCGGTCTCCGCGCTGCTGGTGGTGCTGGCCCTCACGCTGGCGACCACCTCGCTGCGTCGCCGGATCGGCGGAACGGTGAGCGACACCTCGGCCCCGCCCACCGACTGATCGATCGACGACCCTGGCCGCCACCGGCCGGGGTCGTCCCCGCCCGGCGTACGGTGATCTGAATTACGGCGGGCGGGGCAAAACCCCGCATTTCACAGCAATTCTCATGGTGAACCCTTCTCAGTCGGCGGACCTCCGGGGAGGGCCGGGCCTCCGTTCGACGTAGGCTCTGGGTGGGGAACGACAGCGCTTGCGAGCCCGCAGTCGCGAACGAAGGTGGCACAGTGACCAAGCAGATCCGTCAACTCGACCGGGTGGTCATCCGGTTCGCCGGCGACTCCGGCGACGGCATGCAGTTGACCGGCGACCGGTTCACCTCCGAGACGGCGCAGCTCGGCAACGACATCTCCACGCTGCCGAACTTCCCCGCCGAGATCCGGGCCCCCGCCGGCACGTTGCCGGGCGTGTCGAGCTTCCAGGTGCACTTCGCCGACTACGACATCCTCACCCCGGGCGACGCGCCCAACGTGCTGGTGGCGATGAACCCGGCGGCCCTCAAGGCCAACCTGACCGACCTGCCGCGCGGCGCGGACATCATCGTCAACACCGACGAGTTCACCAAGCGCAACCTGGCCAAGGTCGGCTACCAGAGCAGCCCGCTCGACGACGACTCGCTGGCCGGCTACGTCGTGCACCCGGTGGCTCTGACGTCGATGACGGTCGGCGCGTTGGCCGAACACCAGGTGTCCAAGAAGGACGCCGAGCGGTCCAAGAACATGTTCGCCCTCGGCCTGCTCTCCTGGATGTACTCCCGGCCGTACGAGTCGACCCTGCGCTTCCTGGAGGCCAAGTTCGCCAAGCGCCCGGAACTGGTCGCCGCGAACGTCGCCGCCTTCAAGGCCGGCTGGAACTTCGGCGAGACCACCGAGGACTTCGGGGTGCGTTACGAGGTCAAGCCGGCGAAGATGCAGCCGGGCACCTACCGCAACATCACCGGCAACGCGGCCCTGTCGCTGGGGCTGGTCGCCGCCGGGGTCCGTTCGGGGCTGCCGGTCTTCCTCGGCGCGTACCCGATCACGCCGGCGTCGGACATCCTGCACGAGCTGAGCAAGCACAAGCGCTTCGGCGTGCTGACCATGCAGGCCGAGGACGAGATCGCCGCGGTCGGCGCGGCGTTGGGCGCCTCCTACGGCGGGTCGCTCGGCGTGACCACCACGAGCGGCCCGGGTGTGGCGCTCAAGAGCGAGACGATCTCCCTCGCGGTGGCGCTGGAGCTGCCGCTGGTGATCGTGGACGTGCAGCGGGCCGGCCCGTCGACCGGAATGCCGACCAAGACCGAGCAGGCCGACCTGAACATGGCGCTGTACGGCCGGCACGGCGAGGCGCCCGTCGCGGTGATCGCGCCCCGGTCGCCGTCGGACTGCTTCTTCGCCGCGCTGGAGGCGGCCCGGATCGCCCTGACGTACCGCACGCCGGTGATCCTCCTGTCGGACAACTACGTGGCCAACGGCTCCGAGCCGTGGCTGCTCCCCGACGTGGAGTCGCTGCCCGACCTGCGCGTCGACTTCGCCACCGCGCCCAACGGCGAGGACGGCACCACCTTCCTGCCCTACCTGCGCGATCCGGAGACCCTGGCCCGCCCGTGGGCCATCCCCGGCACGCCGGGGCTGGAGCACCGGATCGGCGGTCTGGAGAAGGCCGACAAGACCGGCGACATCTCGTACGACCCGGCGAACCACGACTTCATGGTCCGCACCCGGGCCGCCCGCATCGAGACGATCCCGGTGCCGGACATCGAGGTGGAGGATCCGGACGGCGACGCCCGCGTGCTGGTGCTCGGCTGGGGCTCGACGTACGGGCCGATCGGCGCCGCCTGCCGTGGCGTCCGCCAGCGTGGTCTGTCCATCGCCCAGGCGCACCTGCGGCACCTGGCCCCGATGCCGGCGAACCTCGGCGAGGTGCTGCGCTCCTACGACAAGGTGGTCATCCCGGAGATGAACCTGGGCCAGCTCGCCCACGTCATCCGGTCCCGCTACCTGGTCGACGCGATCAGCTACAACCAGGTCCGTGGCCTGCCGTTCACGGCCGCCGAGCTGGAGACGACGCTGGAAGAGGTCCTGAAGAATGTCTGAGCCCGTCGCCCTCAAGCTCACCGCCAAGGACTTCAAGTCCGACCAGGAGGTGCGCTGGTGCCCCGGCTGCGGTGACTACGCCATCCTGGCGGCCATCCAGCAGTTCATGCCGGAGCTGAACATCCCCCGCGAGCGCACCGTGTTCGTCTCCGGGATCGGCTGCTCGTCGCGCTTCCCGTACTACATGAACACGTACGGCATGCACTCGATCCACGGCCGCGCGCCGGCGATCGCGACCGGACTGTCGGTGTCCCGTCCGGACCTGTCGGTCTGGGTGGTCACCGGCGACGGTGACGCCCTGTCGATCGGCGGCAACCACCTGATCCACGCGCTGCGACGCAACGTCAACCTCAAGATCCTGCTGTTCAACAACCGGATCTACGGGTTGACCAAGGGGCAGTACTCGCCCACCTCCGAGGTCGGCAAGATCACCAAGTCGACGCCGTCCGGCTCGGCCGACGCGCCGTTCAACCCGCTCTCGCTCGCTCTCGGCGCGGAGGCCAGCTTCGTCGGCCGGACCATCGACTCCGACCGCAAGCACCTCCAGTCGGTGCTGCGGGCCGCCGCCGAGCACCAGGGCTCGGCGTTCGTCGAGATCTACCAGAACTGCAACATCTTCAACGATGGCGCGTTCGACCAGCTCAAGGACCCGTCCACCCGGGACGACTACCTGATCCGCCTGGAGCACGGCCAGCCGATCACCTTCGGGGCGGACGGTCGGTTCTGCGTGGTGCACCCGCCGGGCGCGTTCGGCCTGGAGGTCCGGGAGACCAGCTCCGTACGCCCCGAGGAGATCGTCGTGCACGATGCGACGGTGGCCGACCCGGCGTACGCGTTCGCGCTGTCCCGGCTGCCCGGCCTGGACCTGCGCAACACGCCGATCGGTGTGTTCCGTTCGGTGGACCGGCCGTCCTACGACAGCGTGGTGCAGGAGCAGTTGGCCGCGGCGAAGGCGAAGGTCACCGAGACCCCCGAGCAGCAGCTCGCGGGCCTGCTGGGCAGTGGCGACACCTGGACGATCCTCTGATCCAACCGACCTGAACGAGAGCGGCCGCCCCCATTCCGGGGCGGCCGCTGTCGTTGCGTCAGGTGCCTTCTCAGCGCTGCGCCGAGGCCGGCGTCCACAGGTTGTCGATCTCCTTCTCGGCCGCCGTGCGGCTGGCCTCGTGCAGAGGGATCAGCTCGGACATCGCCGGCACCGTGGGCGCCAGGGTCAGTTCCGTGCTGATGAAGCGCGGCTCCAGGCCGGTCATCGACAGACCGTGTGGGAGCCACTGCTCCGCATGGTCCCAGCCGTGCCGCGGGGTGCCCTCGCCGTAGCCGCCGCCCCGGGTGGCCACCACCACGAACTCACGACCGCTGAGCAGGCCCTCCTGCGTCTCCGGGTCGTAGGTGAGGCCGGCGACGATCAGGTGGTCGACCCAGGACTTGACGCTGCTCGGCGCGCCGTAGTTGTAGAGCGGCAGCCCGAGCAGGACCACGTCGGCCTGCTTCACCTCGTCGACGAGGCTCAGGCTGAGCTCCCACGAGGCGCGCTGGGCGGGGGTGTGCTGGTCCGGCGGTGTCATTCGCGCCAGCCCGCCGTCGGAGTCCAGGTGCGGCAGCGGCTCGGCGCCCAGATCGCGGTAGGTCACGGTGCCGTCGGGGTGCGCGGCGCGCCAGGCTGCGGCGGCCCGGGCGGTGAGCTGCCGGCTGACCGACCAGTCGCCCCGGATGCTCGAATCGATATGCAGCAGGTTCATGATTCCTCCTCCAAGGATCGTCTGTGTTGCACCAACTATTTATAGCAGGCAGATGTTCCGGGGCGTCGGTAGACTGGGTCACATGTCCGCCCTGCCGCTGGATCCGTCGGAGCACCGCTCGGGTGCCCTGCTGGACCATCTGGCGCGCCGGATGCGCCTGCGGGCGGAGTCGGTGCTCGCGCCACTGGGCCTACGGCCGCGACACCTGGTCGCGCTCACGGTGCTGCGGGCCGGCGGCGGCATCAGTCAGCAGGCGCTCGCGAGCACCCTGGAGATGGACAGCACCAACATCGTGGGACTGCTCAACGACCTTGAGGCGAAGGACCTCGTCGAGCGTCGGCGCTCACCCAAGGACCGTCGACGACACGTCGTCGAACTCACCGAAGACGGGGCAAAGCGCCTCAATGAGGCCGAATGCGCCCTCGCGGGCGCCGAGGACGAGGTGCTGGGAGCGTTGCAGCCGGCCGAGCGGGAAACGCTCTACAACCTGCTGCGGCGAGCGGCCACCACGACACCGATCACCTGCACCGAGGTCCTCAGCGAGGTGGACGCGGACGCCTGCTGACGCGCGAGTGTCAGACCGTGGTCGTGGACTGCGGGCGGTCGTCGCGGACGTGCACCAGCATGTCACCGGTCTCGATCACCGCACCGGCCTTGTCGGCCAGGGTGACCACCTTGCCCCGCCGCACCAGGGCGATCACCAGTGACTCCAGCTCGCGCGGTGAACGACCCACCTCGTCCCGCTCCGCCGAGCGCATCGCCAACGCCATCCCCTGCCCCGGCGTGAGCAGATCCTCCACGACGTCGATCAGCGGAGGCGCCGAGGTCGAGAGGCCGAGCAGGCGACCGGCGGTCGCCGAGGAGACGATCACATGGTGCGCGCCGCTCTGCTTGAGCAGCGGGGCGTTCTCCGCCTCGCGGGCCGCCGCGATGATCCGGACCTGCCCGGCGGTGAGCTGCCGGACGGTCAACGCCACCAGCACCGAGGCGTCGTCGCTGTCGGTCGCGATGATCACTGCCTTCGCGCTCCGGACGTGCGCCTCGTTCAGCACCGACGAGCGGGTCGCCGACCCCTCGATCGCCACCAGCCCCGCCGACGTGGCCTGCCGCAGTGCGACGCCGCTGCGCTCCACGACCACGATCCTCGACCGGTCCAGGCCGTTCTCGAGAAGGGCGTTGACCGCGCTGCGACCCTTGGTGCCGTAGCCGCAGATGATGACGTGGTCCTTCACGACTCTCCTCCACCGCGACAGGCGACGGCCGGTCCGGTACTGCTCAGTCAGGACTTCCAGGGTGGTACCGACCAGGATGATCAGGAAGAGCACCCGGGCCGGCGTGACGAACAGGACGTTGACCAGCCGGGCCGACGGCGCGGCCGGGGTGATGTCCCCGTAGCCGGTGGTGGAGAGCGAGACCACCGCGTAGTAGAAGCAGTCCAGCAGGGTGAGGCCGTCCTCGTTGACGTCGCGGTAGCCGTCCCGGTCCAGGTAGACCGCCGCCACCACGGCGAAGACCAGCCCAAGGGCGGCCGCGAGCCGCAGGCTCAGCGCGCTCAGCGGGCCTCGGCGCTGCGCGGGAAAATGGATCACCGTCGAACCTGCTCCGCCGCCGTCGCCTGCACGCCCACAACATAGCGGGTACGCGGCGCTTCGCACGCCCGGGTCACGACGACGGTCGACGCGGCATGCGCGGGTCGGCCTCGACCGCCGGCAACCGGCATGATGAAGGGGGTCTTCCCGACGACCACCGCGAGAGTGAGGTCCGCATGTCGTTGCTACGACGAGTGATCGGCGGGGTGCTGCGCCGGCTGCGCCAGAGCCAGGGCCGCACACTGCGCGAGGTGGCCGAAGCGGCCGGGGTCTCGGTGCCCTACCTGTCGGAGGTCGAGCGCGGGCGCAAGGAGGCCTCGTCGGAGGTCCTGGCGGCGATCTGCCGGGCGCTCGGCATCCAACTCTCCGACCTGCTCGAAGCGGCCCGCGACGACCTGCGCCGGGTTGAGCGTCGCATCCCCGCCGCGCCCCGGGCGGCTCTGGCCCGGCTGGAACGGGCGCCCTCGGCGCGTACCGAGACCCGCCCCGGATTCCGGCTCGGCTTCCAGCCGGACGGGGCAACGCCACCCGTGGCCGCCGCCCCGGCTCCCGTCCGGCAGCCCGCCGGGCCGGTGCTGCGGCTGGGCGGGCCGATCCTGCACGTCGGCGGTCCAGCCTCGCCCGCCGGGTCGACCGTCGGAGGAGCGGGGCTGCGAGTGCGACTGATCGCCTCCGCACCGGCCGGGCGCCCCGGTCCGCGTACCTCCAAGATGCTGGCCTGCCGCCGGGCCCGGGCGGGCCGGCGGCGGCTGGCCCGGGTGTAGGCCGGCCGGGGTTCTGCCCTGGGCCGATCTGCCGCCGGCAGAATCCCTGGGCCGCGACCGCCGCCGCGCGCACGCTGGAGGAGCCGGCTCCCCGGGCGATCCAGTCGCCCGCCGGCACGGTGGAAGGCGGCGAGACATGATCGAGAACGGCGTGCGGATGTTGGACGGCGGTCAGCCGGCCTTCGGCGACCAGGTGTTCGAGCGGCTGCTGCGGGAGCGGATCGTCTTCCTCGGCACCGAGGTGACCGACGAGTCGGCCAACCAGATCTGCGCGCAGATCCTGCTGCTCGCGGCCGAGGACGCCGACCGGGACATCTACCTCTACATCAACTCGCCGGGCGGCTCGGTGACCGCGGGAATGGCGGTCTACGACACGATGCGCTACGTCCGCAACGACGTTGCCACGCTGGCGCTCGGCCTCGCCGGCTCGATGGGACAGTTCCTGCTCTGCGCCGGCGCGGCCGGCAAGCGGTACGCGCTGCCGCACTCACGGGTCATGATGCACCAGCCGTCCGGCGGGATGGGCGGCACCGCCTCGGACATCACCATCCAGGCGGAGAACATGCTGCACGTCAAGCGCACCATGCAGGAGTTGATCGCCCAGCACACCGGACACACCCTCGACGAGATCCAGCGCGACTGGGACCGGGACCGTTGGTTCACCGCCGAGCAGGCCCGGGAGTACGGCATCGTCGACCGGGTGCTCACCCACGCCGAACAACTGCCGGCGGACTGACCCACCGTGCTGGCCGGGCCCCCCGAAGTGGACCATGTTGGTTAGGGTCGCGTCTATGCGTCGACTGATCCCTGTCCTCTCGATTGCCCTCGCCGCCGCCCTCGTGGCCGGCTGCGGCACCACTTCCGGCGACACCGGAGGGTCCGGCCCGTCCGCGGCCCCCACCACGCCCAAGCTCGAACCGGTCGCCGCCGTCCGGCAGGCCATGGACCGCAGCCTCGCCGGCACGCTCACCATGGACGCCTCCGTCAAGGCCGGCGGCCAGTCGATCAGCCTCAGCGGCAAGGTCGACCCCGCCGCCAAGGCCATCCACGTCACCGGCACCGCCCCGGAGCCGATCGAGGCCCGGCTGATCGGCGACGCCGCCTACATCAAGTCGGACTCGCTCGACGGCGAGAAGCCCTGGATGAAGATCGACCTCAACAAGCTCCGGCCGACCAGCTCGCTGCGCCAGTCGTTCGACCTGAAGTCGCAGACCGGCCTGATCGGCGGCATCGTGACCGCCCAGGAGGTCAGCCCCGGCCGCTACAGCGGCACCGCCGACCTGAACAAGGCCGCCGAGGCCGCCACCAACGACGGCGGCATGCGCGAGGGCCTCGAGTCGACCGCCAAGCTGGCGAAGGACCCCAAGGCCATCCCCTTCGAGGCGACCGTCGACGCCGACGGCCGGCTCACCGGCCTGTCCTACACGGTCGCCACGAAGAGCCTCGGCGACCTCGTCACCGACATGAAGATGAGCGGCTTCGGCGAGAAGGTCACCGTGACCGCCCCGCCGGCCGCCGACACCGAGGCCGCCTCCGCCGAGATGTACAAGTTCCTCTGACCCCGCGATGACGTAGGTGCCCTCCGGACGACCGGAGGGCACCTACGCGCTCGACATCTCGCGGAACTGTTCCGTCCTGAAGGCGACGACCACGGGGAGGGTCCATGTTCGCCGCGTACGTGACAGTCACCATCATCGCCTCGGTGTTCACCGCCATCGCCGCGGTCACCTACCTGATCGGCCACGAGTACCCCAAGGCCCAGGCGGACATGAAGCGGGTGCCACACTCCTGGCTGCCCGTGCTGGGCACGCTGCTGGCCGCCGGCTCGCTGGGACTGCTGGCCGGATTCTTCGTACCGCTGGTGGGGACGCTCGCCGCCGCGGGACTGGTGCTGTACTTCGTCGGGGCGCTGATCGCGCACCTGCGCGTGGGTTCACGCAAGCTCGTGGGATGGGCCGTCTTCTTCGTCACCGTGCTGGCCACGCTGATCGTGAACCTGGCCTACCACTGGTGACCGTCGAGACGCCCACCCTTCACTGGAAGTAGGTTCCGTCAATGGCATGCCGTATCGGTGAGCTCGTGCTCAAATGCCGCGACCTCGAGGTGCTGGCACGGTTCTGGTGCGAGGTCCTGGACTTCGTGGAACTCGATCGCGAGGAGGGCGTCTACATCGAGATAGGCCCCCGCGAGGGGTTCGGCGGCCCGCAGCCGACGATCTTCCTCATCCGTGACGACGAACCGAGGAACGGGCCTGCTCGGCTGCACATCGACGTCAACCCCACCGACCGCGACCAGGCCGCCGAACTCGAACGTCTCCTGGCCGCCGGAGCCAGGCCGATCGACATCGGCCAGCCTGCGGACGCCTCCTGGCATGTCCTCGCCGACCCGGAAGGCAACGAGTTCTGCCTGCTCAAGCGCCGCCTCGACCCGCTGTGACGGTCCCGGCGTAAACGATCGACGCAGCTGCCGACGAGGTCGGTCGAGCCCATCATTGGTTGGTGCCCCCGGCAGGATTCGAACCTGCGACACACGGTTTAGGAAACCGATGCTCTATCCCCTGAGCTACGAGGGCGCGAGGGCACAGTCTAGCGACCAGGGCTCCGCCCGGGGTGGCAGGGAGTGGCCCGCGCCCACCCACCTCCCCCGCGCGCATGTCGACCCAGCCCAGGCCCACACTCACAGCACACCTGTTCAGGTCGACGCCGGGCCCGGGTAGCCGTTCCGGCCCGGGGCAGCCACGGCGACCACGAGGCGCCCCGCAACAAGCGCGGCCCAAGCGGTGATCGCAAGCAGTTCCTTGCCCTGCAACGCGTTCAGGTCGTAGGTTGCATCGATGATCCTCAACGAGGAGCCTCGACCTGACCCCACCCCGGATGTGAGCCACGACGGTCCGCGGCGCGAGGATCTTGACGGCATCGCGTACCTGCGTGGACTGTCGAGGCGCGGGTTCCTCACGAGCGCCGCGCTGGCGGCGTCCGGGTTGTCGGCAGCTTTCGGCCTGCTGCCCGACCCCGCCCGCGCTGCCGGCAGTTACCAGCGGCCGTGCGGAAACGTACGGATCTCAAGCTCCTGGCAGGACCACCGGAACCGGACGCCGCCCTCGGGTGAGCCGGGCACCGACTATGCGGTCGGGGTCGGCACTCCCGTCATGGCCGCGGCGAACGGCACGATCCGTTTCGTGAAGACCGACACCTCTACCGCGACCGGACGCGTCGTGGGGATGGCCCACGACGACGGCAATTACACCCGGCACCTGCACCTGTCGAGGATCATCGTCTCCACCGGTCAGCGTGTGTCACGCGGCCAGACCATCGCGTACACCGGTTCCTCGGCGAACGGCAGTGACTCCGGCGTCGGACCGCATGTGCACACGAGCCTCTGGCTGAACACCGGAAGTCCGACGAATTTCGGCGCGACTGTCGATTTCGAGAACCACGTCGGGGACGTCACCGCCCCGAACCCGCCCGACCAGGAGGTAGACGAAGTGTTCATCGCGAACGTTAAGGGCAACTGGTACCTGGTGGTTCCCCAGGGCACCAGCAAGCCGCGGGCGGTGGTACTTGGCGGCGACAGCAACGCCGCCGCTTCCGGCATCCCCGTCCTGAACTTCAGCTGGGACCCGTCGATCAATGCGCTCAGGGCCGCGGTCGACGGCATCGGCTGACCTGTTCGACCACGCCGCCGCGCAGGTCCTCAACCGAGGTCGACGGCATCGACGGCGCTTGGTTGGCGGACGATAGGCTGCGGGCGGCGTCCGACTGACCTAAGGGGACCGGGTGATGGGCGGAACAGTCTGCGGGCATCCGGCGTGAACGACGGCCTGCGTCCCTGCGACCCGGCCCGCCTCGGCGGGTACGACGTGCTGGACCGGCTCGGCGACGGCGGCATGGGCACTGTCTTCCTGGCCCGCTCGCCGCAGGGACGGCGGGTGGCGATCAAGGTCATTCGTCCGGAGCTCTCGCATGACGAGGAGTTCCGGGGCCGGTTCCGTAGTGAGGTGAACCGCGCCCGCCAGGTTCCGCCGTTCTGCACGGCCGAGGTCCTGGACGCCGACCCGGACCACGACCCGCCGTACCTGGTGGTGGAGTACGTCGAGGGTCCCAGCCTGGCCCAGCTGCTCCGGGAGCAGGGGCCGCTGGGGGCGGCCCAGCTGCACAGCATCGCGGTCGGGGTGGCTACCGCGCTCACCGCCATCCACAGCGCCGGGGTCATCCACCGGGACCTGAAGCCGGCGAACGTTCTGGTGGCGCCGGGTGGGATCAAGGTCATCGACTTCGGCATCGCGCGGGCGTTCGAGGCGACGAGCCAGCACACCCGGACCAACCAGATGGTCGGAACCGTCTCGTACATGGCGCCCGAGCGGTTGGACACCGCGTCCGGCCATCCGGTGGGCCCGGCTGCGGACGTCTTCGCCTGGGGCACCCTGGTCGCCCATGCGGCGACCGGCCGCAACCCCTTCGGAGGCGACTCCGCTACCGCCACCGCGATGCGGATTCTGACCCAACCGCCGGACCTGACCGGGCTCGGTGGGCCGTTGCGGGAGTTGGTCTCCCGGGCGTTGGAGAAGGATCCCGCTGCCCGTCCCACCGCCCGCGACCTGCTCGATGGGCTGTTGACGGCAGGCTATGCGGGAGGTGCCGGGGCGTCCGCTCAGATCCTCGAAGGGACACCGGCGGCGAGTGTGCTGCCGGCCGCAGGCGGTGGTGACCAGGACGGGCGGTCCAGGCCACCCGGTCTCACCGCTGCCGGTAGCCAGGGCTCGCGCAGGCGTGGATGGCTCACCGCAGGCGGTGCGGCCGTAGCGGTGATCGCGGTGGTGGTGTCCGCCTACCTGTTCGGCCCGCAACTGCTCAACCGTGGGTCAAAACCAGATCACGTGGGCTCGACCCCGACCGGCAGCCCGGCAGCGAGCGCACCGGCGGCCACCGTGTCCACGACCCCATCGGGTACGCCCAGCGCGTCACCGTCGAGGAGCACGGACCCTACCCGGGCGATACTGACCGGTCAGCGGCGAATCCTGCTGCACCTGGTGGAGATCGACCGTGATCTGAAGCTGCCGTTCCACGGCGAGCTCGAGACCGGGGACGGCACCGGCAAGGATGCGCTCTTCGTGCTCGAGCCGGTCGGCGTCGACTTCATGATCAAATCGGTGAACCCGGACATCGCCCACCGACCGTGCCTCGGGGTCAAGATCGATTCAAAGGGGTACGCGTCGCTGGTGGGAGCCGAGTGTTACGCGACCGCCGCAACCGTGTTCGCGATATCCCGCGAGAGCAAGGACGACAAGGGGCGCCCGTCCTACGCGATCATCAGTGACGAGTACGGGGTGGTCCAGTGGAGCCCGACGAAGAAAGCGATCTACGTCGAACACCTCGGCGACGCCGAGCTCGACACCACGTTCAGCCTGGTCGACCGCGGCGCGGTCTGATCCGGCGTTCGAGGGGTCGGCCCAGCCTCAGCCCAGCAACGCCATCCGGTCGATGACGGACTCGCGCAACCCTTCCGGCCACGGAACAACGGCGGCGGGCGACCTGAGTGCTCGACCGGGACGGATCAACGGCCCGACAGGGTGGCCAGCGCCCGGTTCGGGTCGACGCTCGGAGCGCGGACGCGGCAGTGCGACCGGATGCCTACGGGCGCGAGGGTCGGGCTGCGCGGCGGCGCTCGGTGAGCCGTCGCGCCTTCACCGCGTTGCCGCAGTCAGCCATGCGGCACCAGCGACGGGAACCGCTGCGGCTCTGATCGAGGAACAGCCAGCCACAGCCACCTTCACCCACCGGGCAGCGGCGCACCCGGGTCAGATCGGCCGTCAGCATGATGTCGAAGGCGGCCTCGGCGAGCCGATCGGGCACCACCATGGCTGGCACCGTGCCGTAGGCCAGCCGCACCTGCGACGAGCCGAGCACCAGTCTCGCGCGAGCGGCCGCCCCCGACCAGCGCTCGTGCAGGCCGACCAGCGCGGCGCCGGCCGCGATCGGGTCACCCGCCGTGCCACCGTCCGGGTCGGTGCTGACCGCGAGCATCACGAGGTGGAGCCCTTCGCGGATGTCCCGCACGGCGAGGAGCCCCGCGTGCGCCGCCGCCGGCTCGTCGTGCCACGCCCGGTCGACCTGGTCGGCCTCCGCGTTGCTGATCACTCCCGCCCGGACTGACCAGCGCAGCAGGGCGGAACTGTCGGACAGGAAGTCGTGGGCGGGCGAGCTGCCCCCTCGCTCAAGAGTGTTGACCAGATCGAGCGCCGGGTGCCGGCCGACCAACGGCAGCTCGGACACATCGAGGGGCATACCGGCGATGCTACCACCTATACCGTCAAAAACGGTTGTCATATGCCCGATTCCGATCGTGTTCGCTGCTACAACAGCAGCCATCCATGGCTTCACGCTACCGCCAAAACATGGTTAGGTGGAATCACACAACGACTGCGGGAGGTAGCCGATGGCACACCCTCGACGCGAGGTCTACGCCCTCGTCGCGTTGTCCGCCGCCACGTTCTGTTATGTCACGACCGAGGTGCTGCCGATCGGGTTGCTCACGCTGATCGCGCCAGACCTGGGACGCTCCAGGTCCGAGGCGGGCCTGCTGGTGACCGCGTACGCCGTGGTGGTCATGATCGTGGCCCTCCCACTGACCCGGGTCACTCGGCGAGTGCCACGGCGCCCGCTACTCGTCGGCACGCTGGGCGTCTTCGCCGTGGCGACGGCGGTGTCGGCCATCGCCGACTCCTACGAGGTGCTGCTCGCCGCACGGTTGGTGTCCGCCACCACCAACGGCGTCTTCTGGGCAGTGGTGTTTCCCGTGGCGATCTCGATGTTCCCCGCGAACGTTCGAGGCCGCACCGTGGCTCGACTCTCGATCGGTAACGCCCTCGGGCCGGTCCTCGGCGTACCGCTGGGCACCTGGTTGGGCGGGGAGTTCGGGTGGCGGGCCGCCTTCGTCGCGATGGCCGTCCTCGGCTTCGCCATCTGCCTTGCGGTCGCCCTGCTCCTGCCGACTGTCACACCGCGGCAGAGTGCGGGAGACATCGGGTCGATGCCGGATCGACGCCGCTTCATCATTCTCCTCGTCGCCACCGTTCTCGCGGTCACCGGCGCCATGGGCGCGTTCACGTACATGACCGTCTTTCTCCTCGACGTGAGCGGGTTCGCCACGGCGTCTCTCGGCATGTTGCTCTTCGTGCAAGGCTCGTTCGGCGTGGTGGGCACCTGGGCGGTCGGCCGCGTCCTGGACCGGTTTCCGCTCGGTGTCGTGCTGGGCCTGCTCGGGCTCCTCACCGCCGCGATGCTCGGCCTCTACGGAACCGGCACGAGCCAGGTGTCGGCGATCCCGTTGCTCGCCGTGGCGGGGATGTCGTTCAGTTCGCTGATCGCCGGGATCCAGCACCGCATCATGCAGGTCGCCCCGTCGACCACCGACATGGCGTCGGCCAGCCTCAGCGTCGCTTTCAACGTCGGGCTCGCGGCCGGCTCGCTCATCGGGGCGGGCCTGCTCGCGACGGTCGGGGTCGGGGTCGTTCCGTTGTTCGGCGGGCTGCTCACGGCCGCGGCACTGACGCTGCTCGCCGGCCACGAGATGTCCCGCGGGAGAAGGAGCGGAACCCGAATCGCTCGTCGTGATCCCGACGAGCAACCGATCGGACAAGCCGCGTCGCACGCCTGAGCCGGCCGGGAGCGACCCGCCGTACGAGGACGCGCCGATCCGGCCCGTACCCCATCGAACGAGAGCGGCCCGGCGCGGAGGTGACTCTCCGCGCCGGGCCGTGACGTCGGTCGGGGTCAGGCGGCCGCGCAGCTGGCCGTCGCGCCCGGGCCGGTGCCAGTGCCCTGGAAGCCGAAGTTGGTCGACTGGCCGGCACCGACGCGTCCGTTGTAGCCCACGTTGGTGTACCGGACGGTTCCGCTCGTGCCGCTGGCCTGCGCGTTCCAGACACCGGTGACCGCGGTGCCGCTGGGCAGCGTGACGGTCACGGTCCAGCCGTTGATGTCCGCGGAACCGGCGGTGACCGTCACGCTCGCGGTGAAGCCACCGGACCACTGGTTGAGCGCCACCGACGCGGAGCAGCCGTTACCGGTGGGCGGCGGCGTGGTGGGCGGGGGCGTGGTGGGCGGCGGGGTGGTCGGCGGAGGCGTGGTCGGGGGCGGAGTGGTCGGCGGGGCGGACGTCGGCGGCGGGGTCGTCGGCGGGGCCGTCGTGGGCGGGTTGGCCACGCCGTTGGCCAGGCTGTAGGCCAGGTCGGGCTGGAACGAACCGGCCGTGTAGCGGCAGCCGTCCGCCTCGCCCGGAGGCTTCACCCACAGGTACGCGTCGATGTTGCTGTCGCCGGTGTTGGTCGTCGGGTACATCCCGATGCGCCGGTCGGTGTTGTCGTCGCCGCACCAGTCTCCGCTGGCACCACCGTTGCGGCTGGTGTCGATCACCTGGCGCTTGCCCGAGATGCCCATGCCGTTCAGGGAGGAGATGACCGCTCGACCGAAGTTGGCCTCGCTGGAGGTCGAGTTGTAGTTCGACACGTTGCTGAAGAAACCGTCGGCGTACTGCACGCCGGCTGCCCGCAGCCGGTTGGCGGTCTCACCCGCGCTGTTCCAGGTGGAGTGGCCGGCGTCGAGGTAGACCTTGGCGTTGGGGTTGGCCGACTTGATGGTGCGAGTGGCCGTCGAGATCGCCTGGTTGCGCGCGTTGATCTCACTGCTGTTCAGGCAGGTCAGCAGGGCGAGCGAGTCGGTCTCCAGAATGATGATGACCGTCTGGTTGCCCAGTCCCCGGGAGAAGTTGGACACCCAGGTCTGGTACTGGTTGAGGTCCGGCGCCCCACCGGCGCTGGCCCCGCCACAGTCCCGGTTGGTGATCTGGTACACCGCGATCACCGGGATCTGCTGGGCCGAGTTGGCGGCGCCGACGTACGCGGCGGCCTCGGACTGCGCGGTCGAGATGTTGAAGTTGGCGAACCAGCGGGCCTGAGGCTGGCTTGCGATCTTGTCGCGGATGACGGCGGCGCGCGAGTCGCCGGGGTTGGCGGCGACCCAGCGTACGACCGCCGAACTCGGGTCGCGGTAGAGCGGCCCGGAGATCGTGCCGGCGGACGCGCTGCCGACGGCGAGGCATACGCCGGCGGCGGTGGCGCCCGCGATCGCAGCCACGCTGAGAGCCGTGGATCTGCGTCGCCGGAGGGAGAGGATAGCCACGTCGTGTTTCCTCCTGATCACATTGATGTATCTAAGTTCATGGGAGCGTTCCCATGAAGGTAGCGGAGGCGCGCGCCGCTGCCAAGATGCGCGAAACTTTCGGTGCCCGACCCCGGGAGGTGGACCAGGAGCAGCCCGAGCCTCGGCTCGACCACTCTTGTGAGGCCGGCCTCTAGGACCGGCGGCGGCAGCCGACGAGCAGGCGGGCCACCATGGCCTGCGCATCGGCACGTTCGTACCCGGGACCGAGGATGCAGAGGTTCCCCACGGCGCGCATGAGGGTGTGCGCGGTCACCGCCGGATCGATGTCGCCCTCCGCCACGCCCGCGTCGATCAGCGACGCGCAGGCGGGAACGAGCCTTTCGAGCATCAGGGTGTGCAGGGTGAGCAGGCTCGGGTCCTCGGATTGCAGGGCAACGCCCAGACCGTGCTTCGTCACCAGAAACTCCACGAAGACGCCGATCCACCGCGTCAGCGCCTCACCGGCGGGGATGGGCTCGTCTCGCAACCTGGCGGCGAGCGCGACGCACTCGTCGATCTGGTGGCGGTAGACCGCGACGACTAACTCCGCCCGGCTCGGGAAATGGCGGTAGACCGTACCGAGGCCGACACCCGCGCGCCCGGCGATGTCCCGGATGGGCGCCTGCACTCCCTGCTCCACGAAGACGGCAGCAGCAGCGGTGAGAAGCGCTTCACGGGTACGCCGCGCGCCTGCCTGACGTGCGCCGAGCGGGTCGGTCACAGCCCCTCCTTGTTGGCGGAACATTGTTCCGCTACTGTTGACGGAACATGGTTCCGCCAAAGTATGGCAGATCCGGTCCCCGACGTAGAGGAAGCAGCGCACCTATGAACGGACAACAGGCAGCCCAACGGATCGTCGCGATCAAGCCCATCGGAGTGCCCACCGAGGGACGCGGCATCGACCTGCAGGTCAAGGTCACCGCGCCGGCGTCCGGCCGGGACCTCCCGGTGATCGTCTTCTCGCACGGCAACGCCTGGTCGATGGACGGCTACGAGCCCCTCGTCGACCGCTGGGCGGCGGCCGGGTTCGTCGTCGTCCAGCCGACCCACCTCGACTCCCGGCGCAACGGCATCGGATTCGACGACCCGCGGTTCGGCACGATCTGGCGCGTACGGATCGCCGACCTGCACGCGGTCCTCGACAACCTCGGAGACATCCTCGACGAGGCGGGCCTGCGCGGCCGCGTCGACGAGGGGCGGGTGGCGGCCGTCGGGCACTCCTGGGGCGGCCAGACGGTCGGCACCCTCCTGGGCGCTCGCGTGCTGGACGCCGACGGCACGCCGGGCGAGGACTTCGCCCACCCTGCGGTCAGGGCCGGGGTCCTCATCGCGGCGACCGGCACCGGCGACACCCTCACCCCGTTCGCGGCCGAGCACCTGCCGTTCATGCGACCCGACTACTCCACCATGACCACGCAGGCCCTCGTCGTCACCGGCGGCGAGGATCGGTCGGCGATGTCCACCCGCGGGCCGGACTGGTTCACCGACGCCTATCACCTCAGCCCCGCGCCGAAGAGCATGCTGACCATCACCGAGGGCCAGCACACCCTCGGTGGCATCGCCGGCGAGAGTGTCGCCGAGACCACCGACGAGGACCCGGCCCGCGTGGCACTCGTCGCCGACGCCGTCTCCGCGTACCTCCTGGATGTCTTCGGGCTCGACGACACCGCGTGGAAGGACCTCGACGCACGCGCCGCGACCAGCGACGGCGCGTTCCTTCTCGAGCACCGGTAGACCGCGAGGCCAAACGTCGGTCGACGGCACACTTCGAATCCGAAGCACGTATCGTCGCAGGATGAACGACTCGGCACCCGGCCTCGACGCGGAACAACTCGGTGCGTACTTCGCCCTGATGGAGGTCAGCAGCCTCCTTCAGTACGCGGTGGACGAGCACCTACGCGCCGACGGCGACCTCAGCTACGTGCAGTTCCAGATCCTGGCCCGACTGGTCGACGCACCCGAGGGGCGGTTGCGGATGACGGATCTGGCCGACGGTGTCGTCTACAGCCGTAGCGGGCTGACCTACCAGGCAGGCCTGCTCGACAAGCGGGGCCTGATCACCCGCTCGCCGTCGCCGGACGACGAACGCAGCGTCATGGTGACCGTCACCGACGCCGGCCGGCAGCTGGTCGCGCACGTGCTGCCCGGCCATGTCGACCGCGTCCGGCAGTTGCTGTTCGAGCCGATCGGCAGGCAGGATCTCGCTGCGATCAGCGCCGTTCTCGGCCGCGTCCGAACCCACATGCGTGCCAACCCGCCGCGATCCGCCAAGCCCCGCTCGGGCCGCTCCAAGCGCTGAGAGCCCTGTCGGCCGGCTCACAACGAACACACTTGCTTCAAACCCGAAGCATGCTATGGTCATGAAGTGCTTCGAATACGAAGCACAACGACGAAAAGAAGATGAGGGCCCCGCGATGAAGGCAGTGCGTTTCCACGAGTACGGCGAGCCGTCCGTCCTGCGCTACGAGGACGCGGAGCGGCCGGTCCCCGGCGCCGGACAGGTCCGGGTCCGGGTCGCCGCGACCTCGTTCAACCCGGTGGACGGCAACATCCGTGCCGGCTTCATGCAGGGACCGATCCCGGTGACGCTGCCGCACACCCCCGGTTTCGACGTGGCCGGCACGGTCGACGCCCTCGGCGAGGGTGTCACCGGACTCCAGGTCGGCGACCAGGTGGTCGGGTTCCTACCGATGACGGAGGCCGGCGCGGCCGCCGAGTACGTCATCGCCCCGGCCCAGGTCCTGACGCCGGCACCGGCGAGCATCCCCCTGGCCGACGCCGCCGCCCTGCCGGCCGTCGGCCTCACGGCCTGGCAGGCGCTCTTCGACCACGCGAAGCTGACCACAGGGCAGCGCGTCCTGGTCAACGGCGCGGGTGGCGCGGTCGGCAGGTACGCCGTCCAACTCGCCCACCACGCCGGCGCCCACGTCATCGCCACCGCCGGTCCGGGCAGCAGCAGGGCGGTCGCCGCGGCGGGTGCCGACGAGGTCGTCGACCACACCACCACCGACGTGGCCGCCGCGGTCACCGAACCGGTCGACGTGGTGCTCAACCTCGCGCCCATCGACCCGGAGCGGCTGGCCGGGCTGCTCACCCTGATCCGTCCGTCCGGGGTGCTGGTCAACACCACCGTCTGGATGCCCGCACCGAGCGACGAAGCCCGGGACGTACGCGGCATCGACCTCTTCGTGCGCAGCGACGCCGGCCAACTGGCGCACCTGGTGAGCCTCGTCGACTCCGGTGAGCTGCACGTCGACATCGCCCGGCGGGTGCCGCTGGCCGAACTGCCGGCCCTGCACGCCGACGCGGCGGCCGGCACGCTGCCCAGCGGCAAGGTCGTCGTCGACGTACTCGACGCCTGATCCCACCATCGACCGAGGAGACCGCGATGATTCCCGACGACGACCCGTCGCGCTCGCTGACCGTGGCGAGCCCCGACGATCCCGGCACCACGTACATCTCGCTGGTGGGCAACACGTACGCCATGCTGATCAGCGGCGCGCAGACCAACGGGGCGTACTGCCTGATCGAGATGCGCGTGCCGGACGGTGGTGGCCCGCCGCCGCACCGGCACGACTTCGAGGAGATGTTCACGGTCCTGGAGGGCGAGATCGAGTTCACCTTCCGCGGCGAGAAGCACGTCGTGCGGGCGGGGTCGACCGTCAACATCCCGGCCAATGCCCCGCACAACTTCCGCAACGTCTCCGGGGCGCCGGCCCGAATGCTGTGCATGTGCACGCCCGCCGGCCAGGACGAGTACTTCACGCGGATCGGCGACGTGGTCGACGGCTGGGACGCGCCACCGCCGCACCTGTCCCAGGACCAGATCGCGGAGCGTCGCCGTCGCGCCGTGGACCTGGCAGCGACCTACCGCAGCGAGTTCCTGTAGCCGGCCACGACGGTGACCGCACCCGAGCGTGCGGTCACCGCCGTTGCGCAGCGGAACGACGGCTACGGGCGAAGGGCCGTCGCGGCGGGGGTCCAGGTCGACTCGTTCCCAACATCGGCCACCGTGATTCCCTTGGCGATCTTTTCCAGCTCGGCCTGGGGCAGGTGGCCGCCGAGACCCGCGGAGCTGACCTGGAGGACGACCGTGCCGTCGGCGTTCCAGATGTTGCAGAAGCCACCGCCGGCGTTCCGGCCGCCCCCGCCGGACACCGGGTAGCACCTCGTGACGCCGGGCTCGGGCGACTGGTTCGAGCCGGTGTCCGGGGTGACGAAGATGTGGAACCCGTCCTCGATGCCGTCCTCGGTCGAGTCGTAGGGCGCGGTCAGGCCCGAGGCGGGCGCGGCCGGCCTGGTGTACGTCGCGCCCCCGTAGTCACCGGCCCGCGCCGTCGCGATGCCGTTGAGGCCCGGCATGGCGTGCGTGCCGATCTGGAGCGGCGTGTAGCCGGCCGGCACGTAGCCCACCGTGAACGGCACCAGGGCCGGCGCCGGAGGGCTCGGCTTCAGACCGTCGACGAGGCCGCCCAGGTCCTCGAAGCTCGGCGTCGCCGGGTCGGAGGAGATCGACGTGACGGCCGCCCAGGCGTTGTCGGCGTACTCCCAGGCGAAGAGCTTGTTGCCCGCGGTCGGCTGGTTCTTCGGGTCGAGGCCGACCGGCAGGGTCGCCCGCACGGCCTTGCGCCCGGAGACGGTGACGTCGCTGCCGCCCTTGATCCCGGCGGGGTCGAAAGCACCCGGCCGGTAGACGGTCAGGTAGGCCCACAGGCTCGGCTTGCCGTCGGCTGCCTCTTTCTGTTGCTCGATGCTGAGGCGCGGGTGCGGGGCCGTGGCCTCCCCCTCGGTCACCGGCCTGTCGTTCGCCTCGTGAGCGTCGGAGTAGACGGAGGCGATCTGGTACGCGGTGGACGCCACGATCGGGTCCTGCACGTGCAGCGGGCCGGCGTCGTACCCCTGGAAGGTGAAGGTGAACGGCTCGGCGTCGGACCACGCGGCCTGGCCGGGCCTGGACATCGCGCCGGCCGGGGCCGGCGTGGTGTTCTGCTCGGCGCTCAGGGCGGGCAGCACGAGCACACCGGCGACCGCGACGGCGACCAGACCGGCCGCGCCGGCCGACGCGAACCCGGCGCGGCGACGCCGCTCGGCCCGCCGCCCCAGGGCGACGATGTCATCGACGGTACGGGCCATCGGCGGCTCGTCGCCCGTCACCGTGTCCACGAGGTCACGCAACTGCACTGGTCCACTCCTCCATCGACTTCCCGCTGAGATTGATCCGTTCGCCGGCGAGCGACTCGCGCAGCTTTGCCAGGCCACGCGAGGCCTGGCTCTTGGCCGCGCCGACCGTGCAGTCGAGAACGCCGGCCGTTTCCTCCAGGCTCAGACCGAGGTAGTGCCGGAGCACCACCGCGGCCCGCTGCCGGGCCGGCACGGCGTCGAGCGCCACGCGCAGGCGCATCCGCTCGTCGGTCGCGACGGCCGGGTCGCGCACCACCACGTCCGGCATGGCATCGCCGGCCGGTCGCTCGCGCCGCCAGGGCCGCCGGGTCTCGTCGATCGCGGCCCGGTACACCATCGTCTTGACGTACAGATCGGGTCGATCCAGCTTCCGCCACCGCGGGTAGAGCTTGACCAGCGCGTTGGCGACGGCGTCCTCTGCCGTGTGCCAGTCGCCGCAGGTCACGTACGCCAGCTTGCGCAACGACGCCATCTCTGACGTCACAAACTCACGGAATGCCTGCTCGTCTTCGGCTTTCACGTCGACTGCCTCCTTGTGCCGGAGGTAGAACGGAACCGCCGTACCGGAAAGTTGCACCGGCTCGACAAGTAGTTGTGCGACTACCCGGTGATGAGACCGGGCCCGGAACGACGAGATGGTTCACGGATCAACCACTGGTAGATTCGCGGTCGTGACGGAGCCGCGCTGGTTGGACGAGCAGGAGCAGCGGGCGTGGCGTGGGCTCATGGCGACGCAGGAGAGCCTGGCGGCCTTCATCGACCGCCAGCTCCGTACCCGTTGTGGCCTCTCGCACGCCGACTACCAGGTACTGGCCCACCTGTCCGAGTCCCCGGAGGGTCGGCTGCGATCGTTCGAGCTGGGCGACCGCCTGCACTGGGAGAAGAGCCGACTGTCCCAGCACCTGTCGCGCATGCAGAGTCGCGGCCTGGTGACGCGTGAACGCTCGCAGGCCGACCAGCGGGGCGCGGTCATCACCATCACCACCACGGGCCAGGAGCTGATCACCACCGCGGCCCGGCAACACGTCGCGGATGCCCGGGACGCCGTCGTGGACCAGCTCACCCAGGCCGAGCTGCGGACGCTCATCGCGATCACCGACAAGGTGCGTCGCCGGCTCGCCGCCCTGGGTGCCGCCAGCGGCGACTGACGCCGACGTCCCACCGCCGGTCCTGGTCCATCCAGGGCCGGCTTTCCCTTGCCCGCGGCGAAGCCGTGTAGCACAGCTCATACCTCCACCCGCCCGGATTGGTTGATGCATTAACGATCTCTGCCTAGGCTTTGGTTTACACGTTAACTAAAGTGAGGCAGCCATGACTTCCGATAACCCGGACACCCACTCGCTCGGCGCGCTGGACGAGACCGCGAAGCGCCTGCTCTTCTCGGACGCCCGCACCGCCAACACCTTCGCCGACACTCCCGTCTCGGACGCGGAGCTGGCCGCGATCTGGGAGCTGGCCAGATGGGCACCGACCTCGGCCAACACCCAGCCGCTCCGGGTGCTGTACGTACGCGGAGGCGCGGGGCGCGATCGACTCGTCACGCACATGAACGACGGCAACCGGGCAAAGACGGCCTCGGCGCCCGCGGTCGCCGTACTGGCCATGGACGACCGGTTCCACGAGCACATTCCAACCGTCCTGCCGTACAAGCCGGAGCTGAGGGACGTCTTCGCCGGGAACGACGCCCTGCGCACGGGTACCGCCTTGTTCAACGCGACCCTCCAGGCGGGCTACTTCATCCTCGCCGTCCGCGCGCAGGGGCTGGCCGCCGGTCCGATGGGGGGCTTCGACGCCGCCGGCATCGACGCCGACTTCTTTCCGGACGGCCGCTTCCATTCGATCCTGGTGGTCAACATCGGACACCCCGGCAAGGACCCCTGGTACGACCGACTGCCCCGACTGGGGCACGACGAGGTGGTGCGGTGGGCGTGAACGCCCCCGCTCCAGAGGCCGGTCCGCAGACGAGTGCTTATGCTCGACGGGTGGACGACAGCGGGCAGGCGGTGCTGACCGGGGTGTTGCAGGCGGCCGAGGACGCCGCCCCCGTGGAGGCGGTCGAGGCCGTCACGGGCACCATCGCCACAGCGCTGCACGCCTCCAGCGTCTCCCTGCTGATCGCCGACCTCAGCGGCCGCGCGCTGGTCCGGCTGACCCACCAGCCGACCTCGGATGGTCCCGGCCGTCGCCAGGACGAGGAGGCCGCCGAGGTTCTGCCGTTCGACGGCGGCCCCCACGAGCAGGTGCTCCGCCAGCAGCGCACCCAGGTGATCCGGGGCGACGGCGGCTGGACGGTGCTGGCGCCGGTCACCGAACGCGGTGAGGCGATCGGCCTGCTGGAGATCGACCTTCCGCACGAGCCGGACGAGTCGGTGATCGCGGAGATCGCCCGCACCGCGCACGCGCTGGCGTTCGTGGTCATCGCCAACCGCCGGCACACCGATCTGTTCGAGTGGGGGCAGCGCAGCACCCCGTTCACCCTCTCGGCGGAGATCCAACGCCGGCTGCTGCCCGCCGCGTTCACCTGCGAGGCGGGCGCCTTCGCGCTGTCCGGCTGGCTGGAACCGGCGGCCAGTGTCGGTGGGGACACCTTCGACTACAGCCTGGCCCGGGACCTGCTGCACGTCAGCGTCACCGACGCCATGGGGCACGGCGTGGCCAGCGCGCTGACCGCGACCCTCGGGGTGGGCAGCCTGCGCAACACCCGCCGTCGTGGCGACAGCCTCGTGACGCAGGCCGACCAGGCCAGCCGGGCCGTCGCCGAGCACGCCAACGTGCCCGGCGCGTACGTGACCGCCGTGCTCGGCCGGATGGACCTGCGCACGGGTCGCTGCGAGCTGCTCAACGCCGGGCACGTCCCGCCGATACTGGTCCGTGGCGACCGGGTCGTACCGGTGGAGCTGCCCAGCAACTTCCCGCTGGGCATGTTTCCCGAGGAGCGCTACCGCAGCGGGCAGGTCTCCCTGCTGCCCGGCGACCGGCTGGTGATCGTCACCGACGGGATGCGCGAACGCAACGCCGCCGACCTGGATCTGAGCGCTGCGCTGCTCGAGATCGCCCACCTGCACCCGCGCGAGGCGGTCCGGGCGCTCTCGGACAAGGTGCTGGCGACCGCCGGTCCGGTGCTGGCCGACGATGCAACCCTGCTCATCATCGACTGGTACGACGGCCACGGGCCACGCAGCAGCGCTGCCGGCGCTGACATCGCCCGCGCCAGCACCCACTGAACGACGCTCAGGACACCGCCGGAGACGCCTCCTCGGCGGCCTCGACACTGTCGAAGGATGCGATGACCCGATCCACCGACGTGATCGAGAGCACCTTGCGTACCGGCGGCTGAACTCCGGCCAGGCCGAGCCAGCCGTCCCGCGCCCGCATCGCCTTGTAGGCGACCACGAGCGCGCCCAGGCCGCTGGAGTCCATGAACCCGACTGCGGCTAGGTCGACGACCACCACCCGTGCGCCGCTCTCCACCACCTCGAGCAGCCCGTCCCGCAGCTGCGGTGTGGTGCTCATGTCCAGGTCGCCGGCGACCTCCACCACCGTGCCGACGCGCCCTCGCCGGGTTGCCAACGCGAAATCCACCACTCCCCCTCACGTGCCGCTCCGCCGCCCCGCTGTGCGGCGCCTGCTCGCCTCCTACCGTGCCAGAACCCGAGACCGACCGCCTTACGACGGTGCCCGAACCACCATGGCGGCATGGGTATCGGGGCACCCGGCTCTGGGTATGACAGGGTGGTCCGGGCTGGCGACGCACGGGTCTGGAAGGGAGCTGCGCGATGCGGGTGGGCATGACACTGTCACTCCCCCGCCAGCCGTCGACGGTGGCCCGCGCCCGGCACATCCTCGCCACCCTGCTGAGTCTGACCGACGTCGGCGACGACGTCCGCGCCAATCTGGCCGTGGTGATCAGCGAGGCGTGCTCGAACGCGGTGATCCACGCCGATCCCGGCAGCCCGGTCGACGTCACCATCAGTATCGACGACGACGAGTGCGTGATCGAGGTCGGCAACCAGGGCCGCGCCCCGGACGCCGCCAAGCTCGACGCCGACCTTCCCGCGCCACTGACCATCGGCGGCCGCGGACTACCGCTGATCGCCGCGCTCTCCGACGCGGCCACCTTCGTCGACGGACCACCGGGCCAGGTCCTGCTGCGCGTCACCAAACACCTCAGCGAGGTTCGAGCAGCGCCGTAGCGCCGGCCCCGCGCGGCCGGCCGCAACCCGCTCGACACAGCATTGACATATTTCACTGCCAGTTCTAGCGTCGGGGCCGAATCGATTCGGCAGTCGACCGGGTGCTCCGTTCGACGGCCGGTCGCGTGGCGTTCGGGCGTACGGCGGGCCACCGACGATTCGACGACCCTCTGGTCCCGCATGGGCGGCGAGACCAGCGGTGCAGACCCGTGAGCGACGAGCCGATCGGTCGCCGTGGGCACACCGCGTCGGGGTTTCGTCCGCGCCGAGCGGCGTCGGCAGCGGTGAGCGGTGGCGTGTCGTGGCCGCCGTGGATCCCCTCACCTATTCCTTCGTGCCGATTGGCGGGAGCCCATCATGACAGGACGTAGACCCATCCTCGGTTCTCTTGCGACGGCGGCCCTCGTCGTCGCCACCGTGGGTGCGGCGATAGTGACCGGTGGCGTGAGCACCACCGCGTCGGCCGCGAACGTCGCAGCGGCCGCAGGAACCGCCGGGTGCGGCAAGGCGCCCACCCTGACCAGCGGTCAACGGTCCATCCAGAGCAGCGGCCAGAACCGTAGTTTCATCCTGCGGATCCCCGACAACTACGACCGGAACCACCCGTACCGGCTGATCTTCGGATTCCACTGGAACGGCGGCACCATGAACGACGTCGACGGCGGCGGGTCGGACGGTGCGGCATGGTCCTACTACGGACTGCGCCAGCAGGCCAACAACAGCACGATCTTCGTCGCCCCCCAGGGCAACGGGAACGGCTGGGCCAACCCCGGCGGCCAGGACGTCACCTTCGTCGACAACATGATCAATCTGATCGAAGCCGACCTCTGCGTCGACACCACGCAGCTCTTCGCGCTCGGCTTCAGCTACGGCGGAGGCATGAGCTACTCGCTGGCGTGCTCCCGCGCCAACGTCTTCCGCGCCGTCGCGGTCTACTCCGGTGGTCAGCTGAGCGGCTGCAGTGGCGGCACCCAGCCGATCGCGTACATGGGTATCCACGGCATCGGGGACTCGGTGCTCAATGTCAGCGCCGGGCGGTCCCTTCGCGACACGTTCGTACGGAACAACGGGTGCACCGCCCAGAGCCCTCCCGAGCCGAGGGCGGGCAGCCTGACCCACATCACCACCACGTACTCCGGCTGCCGCTCCGGCTATCCCGTCGTCTGGGCCGCCTTCGACGGCGGCCACACCCCCGGCCCGGTGGACGGCGGCGGCGACAGCGGCGCGCGGACCTGGACCAAGGGCGAGGTGTGGCGATTCTTCACGCAGTTCGGCAGCACCGACCCCACGCCGAGCCCGACCGTGTCGCCCACCGGCAATCCGACCACCCCGCCCCCGAGCAGCACGTCGGCGGTGCGCAACACGGCCTCCGGCCGCTGCCTGGACGTCAACGGCGCCGCACAGACCAACGGCGCGGCGGCGATCATCTGGGACTGCCACGGCCAGAGCAACCAGAGCTGGACCTCGACGGCCGCCCAGGAGCTGCGGGTGTTCGGCGGCAAGTGCCTCGACGTCAACGGCGCCGCCACGGCGAACGGCAGCTCGGTGATCATCTGGGACTGCAACGGCCAGTCCAACCAGAAGTGGCGGTTCAACTCCGACGGCTCGATCACCGGCGTCGGGTCCGGTCGGTGCCTCGCCCTGGTCAACAACGGGACCGCCAACGGCACGCGCGCCGAGATCCGGGACTGCAACGGCGCCGCCAACCAGCGGTGGAGCCGAAGTTGACCCCGATGACCGCGCAACGGTAGGGATCGCGCTCGGCGGCGGAGCCGTCCGGCTCCGCCGCCGAGCCACGCTGCCAACAGAGCTACATTCATCAAATCTTTAGCAATCTCTACTCGACGCCCGTCGATGCAAATGGCGGTAAATGAGCCAGGAAGCGGCATTGACCGTCGATTCATGCAGTGCTTAACATATGACGTCTGCTTATCAACGATCTTCGATCACCGGCCCCTGCGCCATGCGACAGCTCGACAACCTGCCGTACGGCTCCGGGTGTCGGGAACGGTCCGGGAGGCGAACCAGATGTTCGGTAGAGACAGTGCTGGCGGGGCGGCACGACGCCGGTCATGGCGACACACGCGGCGTCCACGTCGGTTAACGGCCGCGCTGGTGGGGGCGCTCGTGGGGGCGGCAGCCGTGCTGACCGCCGTCGCCACCCCGGCGCAGGCGGCGACGGCCATCACGATCAACGGCGGGTCCGGTGGACGGGCGCTCGACGGGATCGGCGCGGTCAGCGGCGGCGGCGGCAACAGCAGGCTCCTGATCGACTACCCGGAACCGCAGCGCAGCGACATCCTGGACTACCTGTTCAAGCCGGGCCGTGGCGCGGCGATGCAGCTGTTGAAGACCGAGATCGGCGGCGACACCAACTCCACCTCCGGCGCCGAGCCCAGCCACGAACACACCCGGGGCAGCATCAACTGCAACCGGGGCTACGAGTGGTGGCTCATGGAGCAGGCGCGGGCGCGCAACGCCAACATCGCCCTGGCGGGCCTCGCCTGGGGAGCGCCGGGCTGGATCGGCAACGGCAACTTCTGGTCCAACGACTCCATCGAGTACCTGGTCGCCTGGCTGGACTGCGCGGCCACCCACGGGTTGACCATCAACTACCTCGGTGGGTGGAACGAGAAGGGCTACAACGCGACCTGGTACAAGAACCTCCGCTCGACCCTCAACTCCCGTGGCTACAGCAACGTCAAGATCGTGGCCTCGGACGACTTCGGCTGGGGCGCCGCCGACGAGTCGCTGCGCGATCCGGCGTTCGCCAACGCCGTACAGGTCTTCGGCAGCCACTACGTCTGCGGCTACCGCAGCGCCCAGTCCAGCTGTCCCAGCTCCAACAACGCGATCTCCACCGGTAAGGCGCTCTGGGCCAGCGAGAACGGCTCCGACGACTACAACGCCGGAGCGCAGGCGCTCGCCCGGGGCATCAACCGTGGCTACATCGACGGCAAGATGACCGGCTACATCAACTGGCCCGCCATCGCCGCCATCACGCCCAACATCCCGTGGGCGACCACGGGCGTGGCGGTGGCCCAGCAGCCCTGGTCCGGCGCGTACTCGATCGGCAAGAGCACGTGGGTGATGGCGCAGACCACACAGTTCACCGCACCGGGCTGGCGTTACCTCGACGGATCGAGCGGCTACCTCGGCGGCAACCGCAACAACGGCAGTTACGTGTCGCTCAAGTCGACCAACAACAGCGACTACAGCACCATCATCGAGACGATGGACGCCGGGTCTGCGCAGACCCTCGACTTCACCGTCACCGGCGGTCTGTCCACCGGCACCGTCCGGGTCTGGTCGACCAACGTCAGGTCGAGCAACACCGCCGACCACTTCGTCCGGGGCAGCGACCTCACCCCGAGCGGCGGCCGCTTCTCGCTCACCGTCCAGCCCGGCTACGTCTACAGCATCACGACCACCAGCGGGCAGGGCAAGGGCACGGCGACCAGCCCGGCGCAGGGCACCCTGAAGCTGCCGTACAGCGACACCTTCGACAGCTACGACGTCGGGCGTGAGGCCAGGTACCTGATGGACCAGCAGGGCTCGTTCGAGATCGCCACCTGCGGGGGCGGCCACTCGGGCCGGTGCGTACGCCAGATGTCGGAGCAGACGCCGATCTTCTGGACGTCCGGCCAGGCCGAGCCGTACACGCTGTTGGGTGACCTGAGCTGGCGCAACTACGCGGTCTCCTCCGACGTCATGCTGGAGAAGTCCGGTTACGCGCAGCTCATCGGGCGGGCGAACACGTACAACCACCAGGGGCCGCAGAACCTCAACGGCTACTACTTCCGGGTGACCGATGGTGGCGCCTGGTCGATCCGGAGCAACAACACCAGCGGCAACTGGCGCACGCTGGCCAGCGGCAACACCTCGGCGCTGGGCACCGGACGCTGGCACACGCTGGCGTTGACGCTCAACGGCAGCACCCTCACCGCGAGCATCGACGGCACCACGGTCGGCACGGCCTCCGACTCGACCTGGGTCGCCGGCCAGATCGGTTACGGCACGGGTCAGGGAGTCACCGCCCAGTTCGACAACCTCTCCATCACACCGGTCGGCAACTCCGGTGAGCCGGGTCCGACCGGGACGATCCGCGGGGCGGGCTCCAACCGGTGCCTGGACGTCAACGGCCAGAGCCAGGCCGACGGCTCGGTCGTGCAGATCTGGGACTGCAACAGCGGGGCCAACCAGCAGTGGACGCTCACCAGCAGCAACCAGCTCACCGTCTACGGCAACAAGTGCCTCGACGTGGCCAGCAGCTCGACGGGGAGCCGCGCGCGGATCATGACCTGCAACGGTGGCGGCGGCCAGCAGTGGCGCGTCAACGGCGACGGCACGATCACCGGCGTCGCCTCCGGGCTCTGCCTGGACGTCAACGGCGCGGGCACCGCCAACGGCACCGCCGTGCAGATCTGGACGTGCACCGGCGGCAGCAACCAGCAGTGGATCCGCGGCTGAGCGGGTAGCGGGTCCGGGCGAGACCCGTACCCCTGATCGATGGCTCCCGGCCGCTCACCTGAGCGGCCGGGAGTCGCCGTTCCGGCGGCCGGCGCGGCCTCCATGTCGGAGGGTGGGGGCGTATCGTGTGGCGGCCGGCAGCCGCATACGGGGAGGTCTGATGGCGCAGTTCCCGAACGCCGACTTCGGCGCGGCGACCGAGAACTTCGTCGCCTCCTGGGCCGCGGGCATCTCCGAGCGGGCCGCCCGTGCGCACGAGTTGTCCGAGCGTGTCGCGGCCATGTCGGCGACCGCCGAGGGCGCGGACGGTGCGGTCCAGGTCACCGTCGCCGCGTCCGGCGCCATGACCGACCTGCGGCTCGACGACCGGGTGCTGCGCTGGCGGGCGGACGAGATCGCCGCTGAGGTGCTGGCCGTGATGCGCCGGGCGCAGGGGCGGTTGGCGCCGCAGGTGGCCGACGCCGCCGCGGAGACCGTGGGCGCCGACTCGGAGACCGCCCGCGCCGTCGTGGGCAGCTACGAGACGCGCTTCCCGGAGGTGCCCGAGGAGGACGAGCAGGGGTACGGCCGGTGGGGTGACCGTGGGCGCTGAGGCAGCCGGGTTCGAGGTCACCACAGCGGCGGTGACCACCCACGCCCGCTCCGTCGACCGGATCTCCACCGGGATCGGCGTCGCACACGACGCGGCGGCGTACGTGCGGATGGGCGCCGGCGCGTACGGGCACCTGCCCGTCTGCCAGGCGCTCCCCTTCCTGCTGGACTTCCTCCAGGGCCCGGCCGCCGAGGCGCTCGCGGCGGCGCAGGAGGCGTTGCACAGCGCGGCCGGGACCCTCGACGAGACGGTGGACGCCTACGACGACACCGACGCGACGATCTCCGCCTCCCTCGGGCGGATGCACCGGTGAGCACCGACGTGGCGAATCCGCTGATCGCCGCCCGGCAGGACACCACCACCTCGTACAGCGGCCTCGGTCTCGTCGAGAGCCTGGTCGACCTGCGCAACGGCATCGAGAGCGGCTCCTGGGTCGACCTGACCATCGGCGGCTTCGGTACGTCGATGGAGGTGCTGGCGACCTGCGTCGACCCGATCGGGTCGATCGTCTCGTGGGGGGTGGCCTGGCTCATCGAGCACGTCAAGCCGCTCTCCGACGCCCTCGACTGGCTGGCCGGCGACCCGGACCAGATCACCGCGTACGCACAGACGTGGCACAACGTCTCACGGCAGGTCAGCGAGCAGGCCACCGCCCTGTCCGAGGCGGTCCGCACCGAGATCGCCACCTGGACGGGCCCCGCGTCCGAGGCGTACCGCCGCTACAGCGACCAGCACCTGCGTCACCTCGCCGGCCTGGCGGACGCCACCGACCTGATCGGCACCGTGGTCGAGGGCGCGGGGCTGCTGGTGGCACTGGTCCGGGACCTCATCGCGGACTTCGTCTCCGTCCTCGCCGTCCGGCTGTGGGTCTGGCTCGCCGAGGCCGGTCTCACCCTGGGCGCGGCCACTCCCCTGGTCGCGGCGCAGGTCTCGTCGCTGGTCGCCAAGTGGGCCGCCAAGGTCGCCGGGCTCCTCACGGCGCTGGCCCGCAGCGTCAGCCGCCTGCGGCCGATCCTGTCCAAGCTCGGCGAACTGCTCGACGCTCTCCGCACAGCGTTGCGGGGCCTCCGGCGTACCCCGGGTGGGTCGCGCTCCACCGACATGCCGGCCCCCGGTCCGGGGGCGCGCGGTTACACGGATCCGGCCGGCGGCGGGCAGACACCGCCGCGGGCCCGGCAGGACGACTGGCCACCCGACATCGATCGCGAGCCGGGGCCAGGCGGCGGCGGGCCCGGCGGCGGCGGACCAGGCGGGGGCGGGCCGGGCGGGGGCGGGCCGGGCGGGGGCGGCACGTCGCACGATGGCGGCACGTCGCACGGTGGTGACGAGCCCACGGACCTGGACGGCACGGGCGCGCCGGAGCCCGGATCCGGGGCCGATCCGCTGGTGCCCGATCATGCGAGCGAGGCCGAGTTGCGGCTGCTCGGCAGGGAGGTGCACAGCATGACCGAACTCGACCCCGGCGGACACGTCAACGACGCGTACGACGTCACGTTCACCGACGGCACGCACGGCGTCTACAAGCCGAACGTGCCGGAGAACGAGTTCGTGCAGGTGCGTTCCACCATCCCGGAGAACCAGTTGGCCGCGCGTGAGGTCGCCGCCTCGCGCCTGGACGAGGATCTGGGCTTCGGCCTGGTGCCGACGACGGCGCGCTGGGACGGGCCACACGGGGCCGGGTCGATGCAGGAGTTCGTGGAGAACGCGAGCCCGGGCCGCCCCGCCAACGCTTATCCGGCCGCCGAGAGCGAACGGATGGCGGTGCTCGACTACATCAGCGGCAACACCGATCGCCACATGGGTAACTACCTGACCGGGCCCGACGGTCGCCTGGTCGCCATCGATCACGGCTACTCGTTCCCCGAGTCGAACGCCGAACCGTTGCGTTCGGACTTCGTCACGCAGCAGATGAACCGGCCGCTGAGCCCGGAGACGATGGCCCGGCTCCAGGACACCGACCCGGCGGTGCTGGCCGACCGGCTGCGCGGCACCGGCCTGAGTGAGCAGGCGTTGTCCGGTGCGATGGACCGCTTCAACGAGATCCGTGCCCGAGGCACGATCACGGGCGAGGCGTGGAACGCCTTCCGCCCGCCGAGCCCGTGGTGAGAGGGCCGTGGTGAATCAGGAGGCAGGCATGACCGAGCAGGCGGCGACCAGGGTGGCGCTGTACACGTTCGCCCAGCACACCAATCGTCGGGTGGCCGAGTTCCGTTGGCAGCCCGGCCAACCGGTGTCGCTGACCGTCCTCGACCCGGAGTGGGGGGCGCTCGCACAGGACTTCTACGACAACGGTGTGCCCGTCGGCGCCCAGCGGGTGTCGCCGGAGGCCGGCGCGGAGTTCATGCGCGCCCTGCTGCAACGGTTCCGGATGAGCTACTACAAGTTCGTGGACGAGAGCGCCTGACCCGCGCCCTCCCCGGCGGTCCGGCGGCCCTTTTCGTATCCTGGCACCCGTGGGCGGGCCGCGACGCGGGCGGTCATCCGACCACGCCTTACCGGGAGGGGTGACCACAGCATGACGGCGGTACCGGACCAGCGGGCGACCGCCGAAGCGTCCTCGGACGCCGGGCAGGCGGCGCAGGAGGATCTGCGCGTGCTGTTCGGGCAGTCCATCGCGGTGTTCGCGTCCCTGGTCGGGCCCACGCACGTGGTGGAGGCGGCGAACCCGGCGTTCTTCGCCGCCATCGGTTCCGAACGCGCGCGCACCGGCATCACGGTTGCCGAGCTGCTGCCCGAGTTGGCCGGTCAGGGCTTCCTCGACCTGCTCGACGAGGTCTACCGGACGGGTGAGGCGTACACCGGTCGGGACGCCCGGATCGTGCTGGGCGTCGGACCGCACGCACGGGAGGCGTTCTTCGACTTCACCTACGAGCCGCGCCGCGACGCCGACGGCACGGTGACCGGGATCCGCGTCATCGGCGTGGAGATAACCCAGGTCAAGCACGCCCAGCGGTTGATGGCCGAGCACCGCGCCCTGCTGGAGCAGATCGCGCGCCAGGCGCCCCTGACCGAGGTGCTGGACGGGATGGCCCGCTGCATCGAGGGTCTCACGCCCGAGCAGGTGCTCGTCTCGGTGCTGCTCGCCGACGCGGACGGCCGGCACCTGCGCCACGGCGCCGCGCCGAGCCTGCCCCAGTTCTACAACGAGGCCATCGACGGGATCGCCACCGGCGAGGGTGTCGGCTCGTGCGGCACCGCCGCCCACCGGCGGGAGCCGGTCATCGTCACCGACATCGACACCGACCCCTTCTGGGCGGACTTTCGGGATCTGGCCGGGCGGGCCGGTCTCGCCGCCTGCTGGTCGATGCCGATTCTGGCCCGCGACGGCGAGCTGTTGGGCACCTTCGCCATGTACCACCGCACGCCTCGCGTCCCGCAGGACACCGATCTCGCCCTGGCCCGGGTCTTCGCCGACACCGCGGCCCTGGCCATCGAGCGGCACCGGGTCGAGCAGGCCAAGACGGCTGCCGAGGCACGCGCCAGGGCGGCCCACGAGGAGCTGGCCCGGGCGGTACGCGCGGAGCGGCAGTTACGCGCCGAGGCGGAGCAGCGCGCCGCCGCCGCCGCGGAGCTCACCGAGCGGATGCGTACCGCCGCCGCCGTACAGGCCGCCCGACCGCATCCGGAGCACTGCCAGCTCGGCGGTGTCCAGGGCTGCTCCGCAGCCGCCAGGATCAAGATTGCCGACTCGTGGGGCGACTCCGCCTGGGGCTGCGACACGCACGTGGAGGAAGCCATCCTCAACGTGCGGTCGGTGTTCATCGCCAACGAGGAGCTCGGCGGCCTCGCCGCGTACGTCAACCGCTGACCGCCCCGACCGCGACGGCCGGTGAGACCGCGACGGCCGGTCAGGCCGCGACGGCCGCCCGGACGTCGTCGTTGGCGTCGCGCAGCCGTGTCGCGGCCTCCTCGGCGGTGCAGTGCGCGAGCAGGAGCACGATGGCCGTCTTGGCGTGGCCGTGCGCCGCGGCCAGCGCCCGCGCGGCCGTGTCGAGATCGGTGTCGGCGGCCTCGGCGACGATCCGGCGCGCCCGGTCGACGAGCTTGGCGTTGGTGGCGTTCATGTCCACCATGAGGTTGCGGTAGACCTTGCCGAGCCGGGCCATCGTGGCTGTCGAGAGCATGTTGCACACGAGCTTCTCGGCGGTGCCCGCCTTGAGGCGGGTGGAGCCGGTCAGCACCTCGGGGCCGGTGGGCACCTCGATGGCGACGTCGGCGTGCTGGCTGACCACAGCGTCGGTGTTGCAGGCGACGGAGACGGTGGTCGCCCCGCGCGCGCGGGCGTGCGCCAGCCCACCCACCACATAGGGAGTACGACCGCTGGCCGCGAGCCCCACGACGGTGTCGCGGTCGCTGACGCCGATCGCGTCGAGATCGGCGACGGCGCGGTCCGGATCGTCCTCCGCGCCCTCGACCGCGACGCCGAACGCGCCCGCCCCGCCGGCGAGCAGACCGATGACCCGCTCGGGCGGCGTACCGAAGGTCGGTGGGCACTCGACGGCGTCGAGCATGCCGATCCGGCCGCTGGTGCCGGCGCCCAGGTAGATCAACCGACCGCCTCGGCGCAGCGATGCCACGATGACGTCGACGGCGGCCGCGATATCCGGCACGGCCCGGCGGACGGCGTCCGCGACTGTGCGGTCCTCGTCGTTCATGGCGAGGAGCATCTCGGTGGGCGACATGCGGTCGAGGTCGGTGGTCTTGTCGTTGCGGGTCTCGGTGCCGAGGGTGCTGAGGTCCACGGGGTGCTCGTTCCTTCCGCTGGTGACTCAGTCGCCGACCGGGCGAGTGCTCCCTGACCAGTTCGGCGACGCGTGCCAGATCGTTGAGAATCCGCCGGCAACGCACCGTTTGGGCCTCGCGTCCGCCCCGTATCAGCAGGCTGAGACCACAGCGTAACCAGACTGGACGGGCGCTGGCAAAAAGTTTCGCGATAGTGTGGGCCAACGTCACTTATTGACAACCCCGCTGGTTGGGAGTGAACCGTGCGTCAACTCGACCTTGTCGTGATCGTGCTGTACCTCGTGGTGATCGCCGCTGTCGGACTACGCCTGTCCGGTAAGCAGAAGTCGTCCAAGGACTACTTCGTGGGCGAGGGCAAGCTGCCCTGGTGGACCGTCTCGTTCTCCGTGGTCGCCACCGAGACCAGCGTCCTGACCGTGATCAGCGTCCCCGGCGGCGCCTACAGCAGTCAGGGCTTCGGCAACGTCGAGCTGGCCCTCGGTTACGTGATCGGCCGGGTGATCGTGGCCGCGGTGCTCATCCCGCTCTACAAGCGGGGTGGCTTCGTCAGCGCCTACCAGTACCTGGGTGAGCGGTTCGGCCTGAAACTCCAGGGCCTGGCGTCGGTCACCTTCGTCTTCACCCGCCTGCTCGCCGAGGGCGTACGACTGTTCGCCTCGGCCATCCCGATCAAGCTGCTCCTCGACGAGTTCGGGCTGAACGTCGGCTACCAGGCGATCATCATCGTGTTGACGCTGATCACGGTGGTCTACACCTACCTCGGTGGCATCAAGGCGGTCATCTGGACCGACGCCATCCAGATGGGCCTCTACCTGGGCGGGGCGATCCTGGCCATCGCGGTGCTCAGCCACGCCATCGGCTTCGACGGCTACTCGCAGGCGCTGGACGCCGGCAAGTTCCAGCTCTTCGACACCAACTTCGACCTCGCGCACGTGCTCACCAGCCCGTTCGCCCTGCCGACCGCGATCATCGGTGGCGCCATCTTCGCGATGGCCAGCCACGGGTCGGACCAGCTCATCGTCCAGCGCATCCTGTCGACCCGAACGCTGCGCGAGGGTCAGTTGGCGATGGTCTCCTCGGGCATCTTCGTGGTCATCCAGTTCGCGGCGTTCTCGCTGGTCGGCGCGCTGCTGTGGTCGTACAACAAGGGCCAGACCTTCAAGGAGCTGGGCCTGAACAGCACCGACAACCTGTACCCGAACTTCATCCTGCACGCCCTGCCGGTGGGCATCTCGGGTCTGCTGGTCGCCGGCATCCTCGGCGCGGCGATGGGGTCGCTGTCGTCGGCGCTGAACTCGATGTCGAACTCCACCGTCGCCGACTTCATCCACAGCTTCTTCAAGAAGGTCCCGTCGGACGACACCATGCTCCGGCTCGCCCGGGTGATGACCCTGGTCTGGGCGGTGCTGATGGCGATCTTCGCCTGCGCGTTCAGCTCCAGCACCGGGAACGTCTACCTGACCGGTCTGACCATCGCCGGCTACACCTACGGCGCGCTGCTCGGGGCGTTCCTGCTCGGCCGCCTCGTGAAGCGGGCCAACCAGATCGACGCGGTGATCGCCTTCCTCGTCACGATCGCGGTGATGACCTACATCGTCCGCTACGTCAAGATCGATGTGACGACGGCCGGTACCACCACCGCGACCGCCATCGCCGCGCAGTGGCTGGTGCCGATCGGCGTCCTGATCACGCTGGCCGTCGGCGCGGTGTCGAGCTGGTTCCACCCGGCCCCGGAGCCGTACGACCACAGCCGCGTCGACGATGACGACGAGACCGCGGCGGCACCCGTGGGCCGGGCATGAAGGAGGCCCCAATGCGCGTGATCGGCCTGATGTCCGGCACCTCCTACGACGGCATCGAAGCCGCCGCCGCCGAGTTCGAGCTGAGCGGCGACGCCCTGCGGATGCGCCCGCTGGGGCGGCTCAGCCACCCGTACCCGGACGAGCTGCGTGCCCGGATCGCCGCCGCCCTGCCACCCGCGCCGACCACCACCGAGGCGATCTGCGTGCTGGACACCGGCATCGGCCAGGCGTTCGCCGAGGCCGGCACGCGGGCCCTCGCCGAGCTGTGCGAGGGTCGAGCCGACCTGGTCGTCTCGCACGGCCAGACCATGCACCACTGGGTCGAGGGCGGCGTGGTCCGGGGCACCCTGCAACTGGGTCAACCGGCCTGGATCGCCGAGGCCACCGGTCTTCCGGTGGTGGCCGACCTGCGCAGCCGGGACGTCGCCGCCGGTGGCCAGGGCGCACCGCTCGTCGCCCTCTTCGACACGCTGCTGCTGCGCGGTCTGCCGGGCGTCCCGGCCGCCCTCAACCTGGGCGGGATCGCCAACATCACGGTCGTCGCGCCGGACGCCGACCCGCTCGCGTTCGACACCGGGCCGGCCAACGCGCTCCTCGACGCCGCCGTACGCCACTTCAGCGACGGCGTCGAGGAGTACGACCGGGACGGACGCGGGGCAGCCGCCGGGCAGGTGAGCCCGGCGCTGCTGCGGCGGCTGCTCGACGAGCCGTACTACCGGCTGCCCGGCCCGAAGAGCACCGGCAAGGAGCTGTTCCACCTCCCGTACCTGCTCTCCGCCCTGGCCGACGTGCCCACCCCGGACCCGCGGGACGTGCTGGCCACGCTCACCCGGCTGACGGCGGTCACGGTGGCCGACGCCTGCCGCGCGCACGGCGTCACCCGGCTCGTGGTCTCCGGCGGTGGGGCGCACAACCCGACCCTGATGGGCATGCTCGTCGACGAACTGCCGGGCGTCGACCTGACGTCCAGCGACGAGGTGGGTGTCGCGTCGGACGCCAAGGAGGCGTTGGCGTTCGCGCTGCTGGGCTACCTGACCGTGCACGGGCTGCCGGGCACCCTGCCCTCGGGCACCGGCGCACGGCACGCCTCGGTGCTCGGCAGCATCACCCCCGGTCGCGAGCCGCTGCGGCTGCCCGCGCCCGCCGGCACCGCCCCGACCCGGCTGCTGATCGTCGCGTCCGACTGACCGCCCCGCACGGGAGGATCCGCCCATGAGCACCGTCGTACCCGCGCCGACCGCCGCCGGCGTCCGCGCCCGCGAGGTCGCCGACCTGCTGCGCTCTCGTCTCGACGACCCGAGCCGGGCCAGCGCCGAGCTGCCCCGGCGGCTCGCGGCGGCGCACGACGCCTCGCCGTACCTGTTCGAGCCGCAGGCGGTGGTCCGCGCCGCCTCGGCGGTCGAGGTGGGCGCACTGATGGCCGGCGCCCGGGAGGCCGGGGTGCCGCTGACCCTGCGCGGCGGCGGCACCAGCCTCGCCGGGCAGGCCGGCGGCGCGGGGGTACTTGTCGACGTGCGCACCGACTGGCGCGACGCCGAGGTGCTCGACGACGGGCGGCGCATCCGGCTCCAACCGGGGCTGACGATCCGGCAGGCCAACGCCCGGCTGGCCCGCTACGGCCGACGACTCGGCCCCGACCCGGCCAGCGAGGCCGCCTGCACGGTGGGCGGCATGGTGGCCAACAACTCCAGCGGAATGACCTGCGGCACCACCGACAACGCGTACCGCACGATGGAGTCGCTGCGTTTCGTGCTGCCGTCCGGCACCGTCGTCGACTCCGCCGCCCGCGACGCCGACGACCGGCTGCGCTCCGCCGAACCCGAGCTGCACGCCGGGCTGCTGCGGCTGCGCGACCGGGTGCGGTCCGACCCCGGCTCGCGCGCCACCGTCGAGCGGCTGTTCGCCATGAAGAACACCATGGGGTACGGGCTGAACTCGCTGCTCGACCACAGCAGCCCGGTCGACATGCTCGCCCACCTGATGATCGGCAGCGAGGGCACACTCGGCTTCGTCGCCGAGGCGGTCTTCCGTACCGTCGAGATCCGCCCGCATGCCGCGACCGGGCTGCTCATCCTGCCCGGTCTCACCGACGCCACCGACGCGCTGCCCGCCCTGCTCGCCGCCGGCGCGCGTACCGCCGAACTGCTGGACGCGGCCGCGCTGCGAGTCAGCCAGCGCGACCCCGGCGCGGGCCCGGCCCTGCGCGGGCTGACCGTCACCGGTCACGCGGCGCTGCTGGTGGAGTTCGCCGAGGACAGCGCGGAGCACCTGGCCGCGACGCTCGCCGACGCCCGGGTAGTGCTCGAACGGCTGCCCGCCGTCACCGGCACCGAGCTGACCCGGGACCCGCGCGAACGGGCCAAGCTCTGGCACCTGCGCAAGGGCCTCTACACGGCAGTCGCCGGGGCCCGCCCGCCCGGCACCACGGCCCTGCTGGAGGACATCGCGGTGCCGATGCCCCGACTGACCGGCACCTGCGACGGGCTGATCGACCTGTTCGAGCGGCACGGCTACCCCGACGCGGTGATCTTCGGACACGCCCGCGACGGCAACCTGCACTTCATGCTCACCCAGTCCTTCGACACGCCGGCCGAGATCGACCGCTACGCGCGGTTCACCGACGACATGGTCGACCTCGTGCTCGCCGAGGGCGGCACCCTCAAGGCCGAGCACGGCACCGGCCGGGCCATGGCGCCCTTCGTCCGCCGGCAGTACGGCGACGAACTGTACGACGTGATGCGTGAGCTGAAGCGGCTGTGCGACCCGACCGGCCTGCTCAACCCGGGCGTGCTCCTCAACGACGACCCGAGCGTGCACCTGCGGCAGCTCAAGTCCGTGCCGACGGTCGACGAGGAGCTGGACGCGTGCGTGGAGTGCGGCTACTGCGAGCCGGTCTGCCCCACCGCCGACGTCACCACCACGCCCCGGCAGCGCATCGTGCTGCAACGGCAGATCGCCCTCGCCACCGCCGCCGGTGACGAGGAGCGCCGCCGCGAGTTGACCGACGACTACGCGTACGCGGCGGTGGACACCTGCGCCGCCGACAGCCTCTGCGTCACCGCCTGCCCGGTCGGCATCGACACCGGCGCGGCGATGAAGCGGCTGCGCGCCGAGCGGCACAGCCCGCGCGCCCAGCGCACCGCCGCCGGTGTCGCCCGGCACTGGAAGGCCGCCGTGACCGGAGTCCGGGTCGGCCTGAACACCGCGCACGTCACCCCGACGCCGGTCGTTCGCGCCGCCACCGGCGTGCTCCGTTCCCTCGGCGGCACCGAACTCGTACCGCAGTGGAGCGACGACATCCCGCGGGCCGGCGCGCCCCGTCCCACGCCACGCAGCGCGCCCGACGCCCGGGCGGTGTTCTTCGCGGCGTGCATCGGGAGCGTCTTCGCGGCCCAGGACGGCGGGTCCGGCGGCTCGGCTGCGGCGTTCCTGCGCCTGTGCGAGCTGGCCGGGGTGCCGGTGGTCGTACCGGCCGGCACGGCGGGGCTGTGCTGCGGGACGCCCTGGCAGTCCAAGGGCTACCCGGCCGGGCACCGCGAGATGGCCGAGCGCACCCTGGCCGCGCTCTGGGCCGCGAGCGACCAGGGCCGGCTGCCCGTCGTGTCCGACGCGTCGTCCTGCACCCACGGCCTCGCGCAGTTGACCACCGCGCTCGCCGAGGACGACCGGGCAGAGTACGCCGGGCTGCGCTTCGTCGACAGCGTCACCTTCACCGCGCAGCACCTGCTGCCGGCGCTGCCCGAGCCCCGGCGGCTCGGTTCGCTCGCGCTGCACCCCACCTGCTCGACCGTGCACCTCGACGGCGTCGACGACCTGCACACGGTGGCCCGGGCGGTCGCCGACACGGTGACCGTGCCGGACACTTGGGGCTGCTGCGCCTTCGCGGGCGACCGGGGGCTGCTGCACCCCGAGGTCACCGCCAGCGCCACCGCCGCCCAGGCCGCCGAGGTCAACGAGCGCCCGCACGACGCGTACGCCTCCTGCAACCGCACCTGCGAGATGGGCATGAGTCGGGCCACCGGGCAGCCGTACCGGCACGTGCTGGAGGTGTTGGCCGAGGCGGTCGAGCCGCCGGCCTAGGTCCGGACGGTGTCCGCGCGGCGCAGCAGCGCGGCGGCGAGCAGGCCACCGGCCAGGACAGCGGCGGCGCCGACCAGTTGCCCGGTCTCCAGCGCGGAGGCGAAAGCGCTGGTCACCGCCGCCCGCTGCGGTCCCTCCTGTGCGGCGGCGAGCGCCGCCGGAAACGAGTCCGCGCCGGCCAGCGCGGCGGGCAGCAGCGCCGCGAACCGCGCGTTCAGGACGGCACCGAGTACGGCGATGCCGAGGCTGCTGCCGACCTCGGTCATGGTCCCGTCCACGCCGGCGCCGGCACCGGCCTTGTCGGCCGGGATCGCGCTCATCACGGCCTCCACGATCGCCGGGTTGGCCAGGGCGCAACCGACGCCCATGACGAGCAGGCCGCCGAGCAGCACCCCGTACCCGCTGTCGGACCGGAGGGTCACCACCGCGAGGCCGGCCGCGAGCAGGGTCATACCGACGGCGATGGCGGCGGCCAGCCCGATACGGCGGATCACGGCGGCCGCGACCCCACTGATGTTGAGCAGCACGATGGACAGGGCGAAGGGGGCCATGCGCAGGCCCGCCTCCCAGGCCGGATAGCCACGAACGAACTGGAGATGCTGGGTCAGCAGGAAGAGCGCGCCGGTCGCCCCGAAGGTGACCAGGACGACCCCGGACACCGCGCCGACGAACCGCCGGTTCCGGAAGAAGTGCATGTCCAGCATCGGGTGGGCGATCCGCCGCTCCCAGCGGACGAACCAGCCGAGCAGGAGTACGCCGACACCGGCCGTGCCGACCACCTCGGGCGAGGCCCAGCCCCGCTCCGGCCCGGCGATGATCGCGAAGACGACCGCGGTCAGCCCGGCGGTGGAGAGCGTCGCGCCCCACACGTCGAGGCGGCCTGCGGCCGTACCACGGGACTCGGGCACGAGTGCCCGCCCGACGAGCAGGCAGACCAGCACGATCGGAACGTTCAGCAGGAAGATCGCGCCCCACGGCAGATGGGCCAGGATGGTGCCACCGATCGGCGGCCCGACCGCGAAGCCGAACGCGCTGGTGGCGGCCCAGATGCCGATGGCCCGGGAGCGTTCGGGGCCGTCGAAGACCTGCATCGCCACCGCGAGCGTCGACGTGACCAGCAGCGCGCCGCCGACGCCCATCCCCGCTCGCGCGGCGATCAACTGGCCGCTGCTGCTCGCGAGGCCCGCCGCCAGTGAGCCGAGTCCGAACAGGACGAGTCCGGCGAGCAGCATCCGGCGACGGCCGTACCGGTCGGCGGCGACACCCGCCGTCAACAGCAGTCCGGACAGGGCCAGGGCGTACGCGTTGATCATCCACTGCGCGTCGGCCGTGCTGGCGCCCAGTTCGCTGGTGAGCACCGGCACCGCCACGGTCAGCACCGTGTTGTCCAGCACCACGACGAGTTGGGCGACGCAGAGCACGGCCAGGATGAGCCAACGGTGTGGTGGCCGGACCGCCGTCGTGGGGACGGCGACCGGCTGGGTGAGCGTCACACCGCCGCCCGTACGTCGTCCGCCGGAGCGCGCTCGGTCGAACTGCGCTCGGTCGGCGGCTCGGAGGCGGCGTGGGGTGTACGGGGGAACCGACGCTGGTGCGCCAGACCGAGGGCGACCCCGGCGGCCACCAGCACGACGGCGGCGATCGCCACCGGCGGGTAACCGAGCCGGTCAGCGGCCGCCAGGCCCACCGAGGAGGCCACGAACGAGCACACCAGGCCGAACGACGACAGAACGGTGAAGTCCGTGCCACCGGTTCCCGGCCGCGAGTAGTCCATGTTCACCGTGTAGAGCACGACGTTGGCGATCGTGTAGGCCACCATGAAGCAGCAGAGCGCGGTGACGGTCCCGCCCAGTGGGGCACGACCGTTCAGCAACGGCAGCAGCATCGTCGTGGACACCACGAGGGCCACCCCGCCGGCCACGAGCATCGTGCCGCGGCCGAACCGCCCGACGCCGACCCCGGCGACGAGCCCGGCCACGATGGCCGGCGCGCTGGTCACCACACCGGTCACCACCCCGATCCGGCCCAGCGACCATCCCGCGTCCACCAGGGCGGGCGTGACCAGGGCGTACGCCATGCCCGCGCCGACGTAGACAAGCGGCACGACGCCGAAGGTCCACCGTCGGCAGCCGGGCTGACCGAACACCGACAGCAGCGCCCGGTAGGCGACACCGACGCGCTCGACCCGGTCGGTACGGGGTGGCTCGGAGAACCGCCACACCACCAGCAGCCCGACCGCGGTCAACGCGGCCAGCAGGCCGACCGCCGGCACCCAGCCGAACCGGTCGTAGACCAGCACGCAGGCGCCACCGCCGAGCAGGTTGCCGAGGTAGCTCGCCGCCACCTGAATGCCGTTGCCGGTCCCCCGGTCCGCCTCGTGGAGCATCCGGACGGCGACGGCGTCCACGGCGATGTCCTGGGTGGCGGAGAAGAAGACGTACGCGGCGCAGATGGCAATGACCGGACCGAGCGCGTCGGCGGGACGGGGAAACGGCAGCAGGGCCAGCAGGGCGAGCACCAGAGCGCTCTGGAGGACGAGCAGCCAGGACCGGTAGTGGCCACGGCGATGGGAGCCGTACCGGTCCAGGATCGGCGCCCACAGGAACTTGACGGGCCAGATCACGCCGACGACCTGGAGGAGCGCCAGCGTGTCGAGCGACGTGCCGCCGTCGCGCAGGATGGCGGTGAGGCCGACGGTGATGAAGCCGATGCCGAGGTACTGGGTGACGTAGAGCGCGGTGAGGGTGCCGAGCCGGCCTCTCACGGGGCTCTCCAGTAGCCGAGTGAGGTCAGCCGGTTCTTGTCCACGCCCAACGTCCGGCGGATGTGTCGGGTGATGCCCCGGGTGGTGGCCGCCTCGCAGGCGACCCAGTAGTGGGCCGCGTCGTTCGCCGGCAGATCGGAGCGGACGGTGTCGACGAGGTGCTGGCCGTCGGCGTCCCGGGGCACCCAGGTGACGTCGTGATGTGCGCGGGCGCGCGGCGTGAGGGCCTTCTCGCCCTCGTGGGCGTACTCGAGCCAGATCGTCGCCGGGATGTCGGCGCCGGCGTCGAGCAGGCTGTTGACGGCCGGCAGGGAGGCCGCATCACCGACCAGGTAGAGGTGCTCCGGCGCGGGGTCGGGCAACTCGAAGGCGCTGCCCTGCACGGTGGCGACGATCGTGGCGCCCACCTGCGCCGAGGTCGCCCAGCGTGCGGCGCAGCCGTCGTGGATGGCGAACTCGAGACTGAAGCGGCCGGTGGCCGGGTCGGGGTCGACAAGCGTGTACGCCCGCTGGTGCGTCCGCCCGTCGTTGTCGAACCACAGTCGGACCCACATCGTGGGGTGGACGCCGCACTCCGCCAAAAGGCCGCCGTCGTCCAGGAGCAGCCGCTGGTAGTGCCCGTCCACCGACTCGGTGGCCCGCACCGTCAACTGAAAGTCCCGGCCTCCCATGGCCTTGAGGACCAGGGCTTCCCAGTTCCGCTTCACGCACCCCTCCAGGTAAGGCGAACCTTTGTTAGGGCAGGCTAACCTACCTCCGCCGCCGGCGGAACGCGTGTCCCCCTCGCGACACCTCGGCCCGCAGCCAACAAAGGAGCACGACATGACATACCAGGAGAAGATCACCGGCCTCGGCGAGTTCACGTTGACAGCCGTGGTGCCCGACCGGGACGCGGCGCTCCTGCACCGCTGGGTCACGCTGCCCCGCAACTCGTTCTGGGGAATGGGCTCGCACACCCTCGACGAGGTCCGCGAGATCTACACCTTCGTCGACGGCCTGCCCACCCACCACGCGTACCTGATCCGCGTCGACGGGGAGCCGGTCGGCCTGTTCCAGACCTACCAGCCCGAGGCGGACCCGGTCGGCGAGCGGTACGTCGTACAGGCCGGGGACATCGGGATGCACCTGCTGCTCAGCCCGGCCCGCCACCTCGCCCGTGGCCTGACCGACGCGGTCGGCCCGGCCCTGGCCCGGTTCCTGTTCCGCGACCCGGCCGCGCAGCGGATCGTCGTCGAGCCGGACGTCCGCAACCACCTCGCGCTGCGCCGCCTGGAGATCGAGGGCTTCACCTTCGACGCCGAGATCGACATGCCGGACAAGCGCGCCCAGCTCGCGTTCCTCACCCGGTCCCGCTTCGAGGCCGACCACCCGGCCGCCTGACCACCGGATCAGCGATTCGCGCTGAGGAAGCCGATCAGTGTCGCGGCCCACCAGCCGAGCTGGGAGGTGAGAGCGGCGGCGACGCCGGGCAGCAGAGCGGACCAGCGCGGGTCGCCCTGGACCGCGACGAGTCGATCCCGTAGCCGGCCCAGGAAGAGCCCGTTGACGCCGACCACGAGCACCGCGACGAGCTTGACCCAGACCAGCGCGGAGGAGGTGTCCGGTCCCAACGCGACGCCGCTGACGACGAGACCGACCAGGCCCAGCCAGATGAGCGGGTGAGCGGCCCGTGCCGCGTTCAGCACAGCGTCGAGCGGTTCGCGGCGCAGCAGCCAGCGCAGGCTGAACCAGTCCACCGTCAGCACCGCGCCGAAGCCCACCACCAGGCAGGTCAGGTGGCAGAAGAGGGCGAGCATCCGCCCGCCCGGCGAGAGGGTGACGTGCGGCGCGGCGAGGATCGCGAGCAACCACCCGAGGCCCACCAGCGCGGTCGCTCCGACCAGGGTGGAGTGGCCCGTGGCACGCCGGTGACCACCACGCCAACCCGCCGTCGGTGCGGTCGGGGCAACGCGGCCGGGCGGCACCGCCCCACCGGTACGACCTCGCCGGGCGCTTCCCGCGTACCCGGTCGTCGCGGCGCGATGGGCAGCCCGCGGCACCCGCGCCCGACCGTCGACGGTGTCGTACAGGTCAGTGGTCCGCATCGTCGGCCGCGCCGGAGCGGCCCGCGAGAGCGCTCAACTCGGCGGCCCGCGTCGCCTGGATCCGGCCGGCGAGCGCTCTCACCTCCGGACTGCCCCCGGCGTTCTGCTCCCCTCGACACAGCACGACCGTCTGCTCGAGGTGCGCCCGGAGCAGACCGACGGCCCGGGACGGCACCTCGCTGTCGGGGGCGGTGCGCAACTCGGCGAGACGGTCGTCCGTCACCATGCCGGGCATCTGGTGCCCCTCGTGGATGTTCTGTTCCGGGACGTTGCCGGCGGCCAGCAGACGCCGCAGCTCCGACGCCTCGGCCCGGTGCGCCGTCCGGATGTCGCCGAGGACGGCACGCAGCGCGGGGTCGGTGGCCGACGGACGGGTGTCGAGGTGGTCGATCAGCGCGAGGGCGCCCTCGTCCATCGGGAGCAGCAGTTGGATGAAGGCGTCGTCGGTGCCGTTGAGCAGCACCGACGCGGCGGGCGCGGGAGCCGATGACGCGGGCGCGGCGGGTTGCTCGGTGCGGCTCGCGTTCCGGGTCAGACCGACGGCCAGCGTCGTCGCGACCAGGGTCACGGCGACGCCGGCGATCCGCCAGGCGGGGGCCTTCGACGCGGAACCGGTCATCAGCGCGCGGCCTGGAACGCGCGGCCGATCGCCGTCGCCTTGTTGCCGTCGCTGAACAGCCCGGACTTGTCCTTGTCGGTCGCGGGCAGGCCGAACCAGGCGTACCGCTGCACGTAGGAGAGCTGGCCGAGCATGCTGGTGGCCGCGGTGAGGAAGGCGGCCTGCTGCTCCTGGCTCGGGAAGTTCTGACCCCCGCCGTCGTAGCGGATCAGCGCGAACTCGGTCAGCCAGATCGGTTTCTTGTAGCGCTGGTACACGGCTTGCAGGTACTGCCGGAGCTGGCTCACCGCCGCGGCCGTCGTGAAGTCGCCGCCGTACCAGTGCAGGGCGATGAAGTCGACGCGGTGACCCCGGGCCTCGGCACCGGCCATGAACCGGCCCAGCCAACCCTGCGGATCCGCACCGCCCCAGGCGACCGCCGGGCTGCTCAGTTTGCTGCCCGTCGCCATCAGTTGCGGCCACAGGTCCAGCGCCTGCTCGACGGTCATGTTCGCCTGTTCGGACAGGTCCGGCTCGTTGAAGCCGAGCAGGTAGGGGCCGGCCGCCCGGGCCCGGGCAAGGTCCGTGGCGTTGACGTTCTCCGCGCTACGGATCATGGGGACGAACGTCGCGCCCCGCGGAGTGGTGATGCCGGGATGCTGGGTGCCCCAGGTGTAGTACCAACCGGCCTTCGAGTTGGCCAACGCCTGACTCGCGCCCGCGAAGTTCCACACCCCGACGCCCTTGCGCGCGGAGCTGACCGCCGGCACCACCGGCGCCTTCGAGGGCGATGGACGCACGCTCGGTGACGGCGCCCTGCTGGGGGAAGCGACGACGGTGGGCGAGGCGGGCGGCGCGGCGGCCCAGGAGGGCGCCGCCTGTGGCGCGGCAGCCGGATCGGCCGGCAGGAGCACCACCAACGCGGTGACCGCGGTGACCGCCACCGCCACCGAAGCGGCGAGGGACGGCAGGAGGCCACCGGGCGCCTGCGCCGCCAGGCCGGCGGCGCTCGACGACGGCCCCACGGCCGGTACGACGGCAGCGGGCACGGTCGCCTGCGGGATGTGGGCGCTGAGGCCGGCCGGCAGCGGCAGCAGCGACATCCCCGCGAGCAGCCGATCGATCGGCAGGAAGGCGGCGCCGAGGCGTCCGCAGAACGCGCAGTCGCGGACGTGCCGCGCCAATCGCTTGCGCCACAGCGGGCTGGGGTTGCCGTCCCACTCGGCCGTCAGGGCGTGCAGGTCCGGGCACCCGGGTCGTTCGTGCAGTGCGCGGACGACACCGCGGGCGCTCTGGATCTGCTCCTTCATCCGGTGGATGCGTACCGCGACGTGCCCCGGCGACAGATTCGCCGCCTCGGCGATCTCGGTACGCGTCAGCTCGCCGGTCTCCTCCAACCACCACAGCGAGAGCAGTTCCTGGTCGTCCGGATCGAGCCACCGGGTGGCCTCGGCGACCTCACGTCGCTGGTCGGTGAGACCGAGCCGGAGGATCGTCATCCCGGCGAAGTCGGAGGCGGGGTCGGGCACGTTGTGGATCGCGTCCAGCCCGGCGTCCCGGTTGAGGGCGAGCCGTCGACGCTGGTCCCAGTCGCGCACCTGCCGGATGGTGATCGCCACCAGCCAGGACCGGTACGCCGTCGGGTCGTTGAGGGTGGGCAGGTGCCGGATCACCCGTACCAGAGTCTCCTGGACGACGTCGTCGACGTCGGCGTGGCCGCGCAGCGCACGCCCGACGATGTTGTAGACCAGCGGAAGCGAGGCCGCCACGACGTCGTCGAGAGCGCGCCGGTCGCCCTGTCGCGCCGCTACGACCAACCCGGGATCGGCAACTGCCCGACCGGCTGACGACATGGGTTCCACTCCTTGTGCGCTCGGTCCGAACAGCGCCTGTGCGCGCTGACCGCCTCCTGATCGGAGACGAGCGGTGGCAGGTCACATTACGGTTTTCTGCTCGGACCGGACACCGGCTGCGTGCGTCGGGCGTGATCTGTCCGACTCACCCTGCCGGGCCCGGCCGACACCGTTACGGTCGAGGCTGCGGCGAACGGGTGCGGTGCGCAGGAACGGGGACGGGACATGACGGTTCAGATCGACCTGACCGGTAGGACCGCGCTGGTCACCGGCTCGACCCAGGGCATCGGCGCGGCCATCACGGTCGGGCTCGCCCGGGCGGGGGCACGGGTGGCGGTGAACGGCCGTACCGCCGCCGGCGTGGAGCGCGCGGCGAAGGCGCTGCGCGACGAGGTCCCCGGCGCGGAGGTCGTCGAGGTGGACGCGGACGTGTCGACCGACGAGGGCACGGCGCGCGCGCTCGACCTGCTCCCGAGCGTCGACATCCTGGTCAACAACCTCGGAATCTTCGGACCCACCGAGCCGCTGGAGATCTCGGACGACGAGTGGCGTCGCTACTTCGAGGTGAACGTGCTGGCCGGTGTCCGGCTGACCCGCGCCTACCTGCCGGCGATGATGGACCGCGGATGGGGACGGGTGCAGTACATCGCCAGTGACTCGGCCGTCGTCATCCCCACCGAAATGATCCACTACGGCGTCTCGAAGACCGCCCTGCTCGGCGTCTCGCGCGGGTTCGCGAAGGCCGCGGCCGGCACCGGCGTGACCGTGAACTCGGTGCTCGCCGGGCCGACCCACACCGGCGGCGTGGAGGACCTCGTCGCCGATCTCGTGGGCGACAGCCTCCCCTGGGACGAGGCCCAGCGGGAGTTCATGCGGCTGCACCGGCCGCAGTCGCTGCTCCAGCGGCTCATCGAGCCCGAGGAGATCGCCAACATGGTCACGTACCTCGCCTCCCCGCTCGCCTCGGCGACGACGGGCGCGGCGGTCCGGGTCGACGGCGGCTATGTCGACGCCATCGTGCCGTAACGGCGGCCGGGTGCTCAGAACTGGACGACGTGGCCCATCCGTGGGGGCGTACGACCGGCGAGGACGTCGAGCCAGGCGTCCCGCAGCGCCTCCGGACCGTGGCTGACCCGCACGTCGAGCCACCCGCTCACCATCGGGACGAACCGCTGCCAGGCGTCGGTGAACCGCGCGTCGAGGCCGTCGCGTCCCCAGTCCTGGCTGCGCTTGCGCATCTGCACCGGCGCGAAGAAGACCTCGCCCGCGGCCTCGGCGTTTGGCGTCTGGGTGGTGAGCCCGACGGCGATGTCCCGGACGAGCCGGTCGCCGAGGTGTTCGCGGAGCGCTGCTCGGGTCGCGGGCGCGCCGGACAGGTCGAGGTACGCGGTGTCGACCACGTCGAGGGTGTCGATCTCGTCGTACGGGACGACGTCGTCGTAGCAGCCCAGTGACCGCGTGAACGCCACGTTGCCGGGCGAGGTGAGACCGATCAGGCGCGCGCCGCGGCCGTGCAGTTCGCAGGCGGCGGCGTACGCCGTCTTGCTCGACGCCGACGACAGCGCCAGCGACCGCGCGCCGTAGAAGTCGTTGTCGACGACCTGGTCGGCCAGCATGAAGGAGGTGAAGAAGAGCGGCCGGAACAGGACCAGCAGGTCCTCCTGCTCGGCCTGGTAGGCCGGGTCGCCGTCGGTCGCCCGGTACGCGTTGTACGGCGAGGGCAGGCCGGCGCGGTGCGGGCTCGCGTCACGGAACCCGGACGCGTCCACCCGGTCCGGCCGGACCACCAGGTGGCCGGCGGACGGTAGGTAGCCGTAAATCCGTTGGCCCACCTCGACGCCGTCGACCGTCGACGCGACCACCTCGGCGAACCCCCACAGCGGCACGAGCCCCCACTGTGGATCGAGCCCGCGCGGGTCGGGCGGGAAGAACTCCCAGTAGCGCATCGCCTCGCCGAGCACCGCGTAGGTCACGTTGTTGGCGGTGAGGCCGACGCGGTCGACCCGCAGCAGCGCCGCACCGTCGGGCAACCCGGGCAGTTCGTCGTCGGCGAGGGTGGTCCGGGAGAGGTCGTCACGGGCCACGGCGAAGGTCCACGAGTCAGCCATGGTGTGACGCTAGACAGCCTCACAGTCACAGACAAGTGCACTGGGAGTGCAAAATCCCACTCGACGGTCAGGGGTGCGGCGCGGTGACGTGGCGCAGGTGCCCCAGCGGCAGGTGCCGCGGCTGCCACTCCAGGATCAGGGCCGTCGCGTCGTCGTCGAGCTGCTCGTCCTGGTACGCGAGGACGGCGCGTACCAGCCGCCGCATCGTCTCCGGGCTGGGCAGGCTGTCGTTGAGGGCACGGTCGACGAAGTCGACGAGCCGGTCCAGCCCGAACCGCTCCCCGTCGGCACTGCGCGCATCGGTGATGCCGTCGGTGTAGGCGAGGAGGCGGTCACCCGGGTGCAGCTCCTCCTCGTACACCCGGGGCCTTCTCTCCGACAGGTGACCGAGGCCGAGCGGCAGCGCGGTCGGCCCCGGCAGCTCCCGGATGGCCTTGCCGTCGCGCAGCAGCATGGCGCCGGGGTGCCCCGCGTTGATCAGCCTGAGCCGGCCGGTCCGCCGGTCCAGCTCGGCGAGCAGCGCGGTCGCGAAATAGTTCGGGTGCTCCGAGCGCACCCAGCGGTCGATGCTGATGGCCGTGTCGACGAGGTCGAGGCCGGATCGGCGGGCGTTGCGGTACGCGCTGACCACCAGCGAGGCCAGGCTGCTCGCCCTGATGCCGTGGCCACAGGTGTCGAAGAGTCCGACGCTGAGAACGTCGCCGTTCAGCGCGTAGTCGAAGATGTCCCCGCCCACGTCGTAGCACGGTTCGAGGATCGCGGTGATCACCAGATCGTCGGTCGCGAAGGTCAGCGGCGGCAGCAGCCCCCACACGATCTCGGCGGCGACCTGCATCGGCAGGCGGCGGCGCATCCGCTCGACGACATCGCCGTAGAGCCGGCGGTTCACCAGAACCTGGGCGACGTTGACGGCCAACTCCCAGGCGGGCCCGTCCAACGCCGGGTCACCCGCGGCCGGCGACACGACCTCCAGAACACCGAGCCGCTCACAGCCGAGCAGCAGAGGCACCCAGAGCCGGTCCGGGGCTTCGGCGGCTCGCTGCACGTCGAGGGTCGTGAACGCCCGACCGGCCAGGGTCGTCTCGATCGTCAACTCGTCCCGGGTCAGACCGGCGCCCAGCATGGGCACGAGGCAGGACTGCGTGTAGTCGGCCAGATAGATCACGATCTCGGTGGCGCCGACCGACGGCGCTGCCCGGGTGACGAGGAGCGACAGCTCGTCGGGCCCGCCCCGGGGTGCGTTGAGCTGCAGCCAACGCGCCGCGTCGCCAGCGTCGACCACGCTCCCACCTCCCCGTGTCCTGACCACCCTAGGAGCCCGGGAGCGAACTGCCAATGTGCGCCTGACCTCCCCCTACCTTCACCCATTCATACTTTCGGCTAGTAATAGATCGCACTTTCGGGTAGCGTCGGCGCTGGCACGTGAACGACATGACGCGGTGGCGAGGCCCGGGTTGTGGACCCTCCTCGACTGCGCATCCCGTCCGTCCATGCGCTCCGGCGACAGCCGGTTCGGATCTCTCTCCGGTCGACCTCGCTGATGGGCACCCCGTGGAGAGGACCGATCCCATGGTCACCACTGTGGAGCACACAGCCGGCACCACCCGTCGGAGCACCGCCAGCACTGAGGAACTGATCGTCGAGCTGGTCACCACCCCGGCCGACGACCCGCGCCGGCCGGCCCTGCGCGACCGCGCCATCGAGGCCTGGATGCCACTCGCCCGCCATCTGGCCCGCCGCTACTCCGGGCGCGGCGTGCCCGACGAGGACCTGACGCAGACCGCCATGGTCGGCCTCGTCAAGGCCGTCGACCACTTCGACGCCGGGCGCGGCGTCGATTTCAGCGGGTACGCCATCCCGACCATCGCCGGCGAGATCAAGCGGTACTTCCGGGACCGCACCTGGGCCGTACGGGTTCCTCGCCGCCTCCAGGAACTCCGGCTGTCGATCAGCGCCGCCAACAGCACGTTGACCCACACCCTGGGCCGCTCGCCGACGGTCGCCGACATCGCCACCTACCTCGACGTCTCCGAGGAGGCCGTGCTGGAAGGGCTGGAGGGCGCGCGGGCGTACCGCACGACCTCGCTGTCCACCCCCGTGGGCGTCGACGGAACCCTGGAACTCGGCGACACCCTCGGGGTCCAGGACCACGGGCTGGACCTCGTCGACCTGCGCGTGGCCCTGGGCCCGGCGCTCGCCACGCTGCCCGACCGCGAACGCCAGATCCTCAGCCTGCGGTTCCACGGCAACCTGACCCAGGCCCAGATCGCCGAACGGATCGGCGTCTCCCAGATGCACGTCTCCCGGCTGCTCACCAGGTCGCTGGCCACACTGCGCAAGCATCTCGGCGAGGAGGCCGGCTGAGCCGGTTCAGGGTTCCAGCACCACCTTGCCGGGCCGGGTGCGGGCCTCGGCGAAGGCCAGCGCGGCGGAGGCCTCGGTCAGGGGGTAGCGGGCGGCGATCTGCGGCACGAGCACGCCCTGGCGGAGCAGGTCGAGCACGATGCCGAGGTCGGCACGCAGCCGACGCCGGAACGCCGCGCCGCGCGTACGGCGACCGGCCCAGAAGTTGTAGAAGCCGACCCGGTGGCCGTTCGGCAGGGCGTTCCAGGTGTAGAGGCGGGCCAGCAGCTTCACGAAGACCCAGGCGATCGACCGCGCGGCGCCGTTGGCCGACGCGGTGCCGTACACGACGAGCGTGCCACCGGGGGCGAGCAGCCGGTACGAGGTGCGTACGCCCGGGCCGGCCACCGGATCGAAGACGGCGTCGACACCGTCGGGAGACAACTCCCGGACCCGCGCGGCCAGGTCCGGGGCACGATAGTCGAGCGGTTCGACACCGAGCGCCCGCAGCGCCTCGTGGTGTCGCGGGGCCGCGGTGCCGATGACCCGCAGCCCGAGATGGCGTCCGAGTTGGACGAGGACCGTCCCCACACCGCCGTTCGCGCCGTGCACGAGGATCGTCTGCCCGGCCCGCAGCCGGGCCCGGTCCAGCATCTGCCAGGCGGTCACCCCGTTCACGACGACGGTCTCGACCGCAGCCGGGTCCAGGCCGGGCGGCACGATCGTGAGGTCGTCGACGTCCACGACCGCGTGCGTGGTCCAGGCGCCGGTCTTGGTGACCGCCGCGACGCGCGTACCGATCAGCGAGCCGTCACCTCCCGGTCCCACCGCGCGGACGGTGCCGACGAGGTCGTAGCCGGGCACGAACGGGAACGCCGGCTGACCCGGGTAGAGGTCGCGGCGCATGCTCTGCTCGGCGTACGAGATGCCGGTGGCCTCGACCTCGACGAGCGCCTGTCCGGCGGCCGGGACGGGCATCGGCCCTCGGTTGATCTGAAGGCCGTCCGGCTCCACCACGCCGGGCAGCACCACTTCGGTGATCATCTCGCTGCTGGTCATCACTTGCCTCCCCCTGTTTGTGAGTGTGCACTCACTCACTTGTCGTGTGGAAAAAGTGGGCCGCCCGGAGCGGCCCGTGGTCGGACGTGGATCAGGGGTGTCGAATGCCGGCCGTCAGCGCTCTCGCCCACGGCTCGGGCACCTGCTCCAGGCCGGCCGTCACGATCAGGTGGCAGAGCTGCCCGTACGCGAAGAACTGCTGCACCTGGGCATCGCTCGCGCCGGACCGGTTCTGCACGAAGGTGGCGACGCGCTTGTAGCCGGCCCGCACCGCCGCGGCGATCTCGGGTACGTCCGTGACGGCCTGCGCCTGCACCTGGAGCAGCAGGAGATCCCGGTCGGCGATCAACTCGGCGTAGGCGCCACCCATCGCGTCCAGGATCTCGTCCGGACCGGCGTCACCCACGCGCTCCGCGCCCATCTCGAGCGCCGCGACGATCCGCTCGAAGCACGCCTCGGCTGCCGCCACGAACAACCCGAGCTTGCCGGCGAAGAGCCGGAAGACGTACGCCTCGGAGATGCCGGCGGCGGCCGCGACGGCGGTGACCGGGGTGGCGTGGAAGCCGGTGCGCGCGAACGCCGACACGGCGGCGTTCAGAACGACGGCCCGTCGGGCCTCGGCGGTGGATCGCATGTTTGTAAGTGTGCACTCACAAACAAAGCCGCGTCAAGCTCACTCCGACGGATAGAGACGAGCCGGGTCGCCGGGCCGAACGCTGTCCACGCCGTCGTCGGGGGTGCTGGCCGCGATCGAGCCGAGCAGCGCCAGGGAGCGCTCGGACTCCGTACCGGGCTCGGCGTGGTAGATGACCAGGAGCTGCCCCTCGGCACCGGCGACCGCGAGCTTGTCGCAGTACAGGTCGAGATCACCCACCTCGGGGTGGCGCAACCGGCTCACCACGCCCTCCCGCCTGCGTACCTCGTGCCGGGCCCACAACTGGCGGAAGCAGTCGCTCTTGAGCGACAACTCCCCCACCAGAGCCGCCAGCCGGGGATCGTCCGCGTCTGCGGCCGAGTCGGCGCGCATCTGACCCACCACGCTCTGCATCGCCTGCCGCCAGTCCCGGAACAGCTCTCGCTCCGCCGCGTCCAGGAACACCGCCCGGAGCCGGTTCGCGCCCGGAGCGAGATTCGGCGATAGCACCCTCGCCATCCGGTTCGACGCCAGGATGTCGAGGTAACGGTTCTGCACGAACGCGGGCATCGGGAGCTGCCCCACCAGGTGAAGAACGCTGGCCGGCACACGCTCGACGGCCGGCCGGACCGCCCGGCGCGACCGCGGGCGGGTCAGCCCGATCATGTACGCGGTCGCCTCCGGGTCCAGCCGAAGCACCCCGGCGAGCGCGTCGAGGACCTGTACCGAGGGATGCCTCTCCCGGCCCTGCTCCAACCGCAGGTAGTAGTCGGCGCTGATGCCGGCCAGCATCGCCACCTCCTCGCGCCGCAGCCCGGGCACCCGGCGCAGCCCGACTCCCGGGCCGAGACCCACGTCCTGCGGTCGGATCTGCTCCCGGCGGGCACGCAGGAACTCGCCGAGCTGGTTGGTGGCGTCCATGCCGTTGACGGTAGATCGCCCGGCGACCCGGTGACTGGCTGTGTCACTCCCAGGAACACCTCGCCCTGCCGGACGGGCAGAGACCGACGGAGAGTCGTCGTGCGCATATCTGCGGCGACAACGGATAGAGGAACGACATGAGCGACAACATTCCCGGCGGCGCACTGACCCCCGCCGACGGCCTCACCCTGAGCCGGATGGGCTACGGCGCGATGCAGCTCGCCGGCCCGCACGTCTTCGGGCCTCCGCGCGACCGCGAGCAGGCAATCGCCGTGCTCCGCGAGGCGGTCGACCGGGGCGTACGCCACATCGACACCAGTGACTTCTACGGCCCCGTGGTGGTCAACGAGCTGATCCGCGAGGCGCTGCATCCGTACCCCGAGGATCTGCACCTGGTCACCAAGGTCGGCGCGCGCCGCGGCGACGACGCCTCCTGGCTCCCCGCGCTGCGGCCGGACGAGCTGAAGGCCCAGGTCCACGACAACCTCCAACACCTCGGCCTGGACGTCCTCGACGTGGTCAACCTGCGCGTCGGCGTGGCCGAGGGCACCGGCGACGACCCCCTCTCCGAGCAGTTCGGCGCCCTCGCGGAGCTACAGCAGGAGGGTCTGATCCGACACCTCGGGCTCAGCAACGTCACGCTCGCCCAACTCGACGAGGCGCAGGCCATCGCCCCGGTGGTCACCGTGCAGAACCTCTACAACCTCGCGAACCGGCAGGACGACCCGCTCGTCGACCGGTGCGCGGCGGAGAACATCGCCTTCGCCGCGTTCTTCCCGCTGGGCGGGTTCACGCCCTTGCAGTCCGACACCCTCAACGCCGTGGCCGCCCGGGTGGGCGCCTCGGCGCAGCAGGTCGCCCTGGCCTGGCTGCTGCAACGCTCCCCCACCATGGCGCTGATCCCCGGCACCTCGACGCTGGCACACCTTCGGGAGAACCTCGCCGCGGCCGACCTGACGCTGCCAGCCGACGCGATCGAGGACCTCGACACGATCGGCAGCTGATCGCGGGGCCGAACGGGCCGGCGCGTACCCCGGCTCGTGCCGACCCGGCCGGGCCGGCGCTGGCGGGGCGGCCCGGCGCGGGTGGTCCCCGGCGGCCCCGGCCTGGTGCTGGCGTGGCGGCGGACCCGTCCCGGCGCGGACATGGCGGCCCGGCGTGGTCGCGGCCGCGTCGGGTCGGGCCGCGCTAGTGCTGGTGGGGGCGGTTGCGGATGAGGGTGAGCGCGAGGGCGGCGGTGACGAGGAAGACGACGCCGCTGACCCGCAGACCGGCCTGGACCCCGGAGGTCATGGCCTCGGCGAGCGCCGACCGGACCGGTTCGGGCAGCGGCTGGTCCCCGGTCGCGCCGGCGGCCACCGCCGCCTGCACGGCGCTGCGGGTGGGTTCGCCCACCTGGTGGGCGGCGAGGCGGTCCGGCAGGTCGGCCGCCATCGTGGTGGTGAGCAGCGTGCCCAGCAGGGACGAGCCGAGCACCGAGCCGACCTGTCGGGAGGCGTTGACCGCGCCGGAGGCCATGCCGGCCTGGGCGGGGGCCACGCTGGCCAGCGCCGCGGCCGTCGCCGGAGCGACCACCAGACCGCTGGCCGCGCCGAACAGCGCGAACAGCGCCCAGCGGTGGTCGAACGTCGTGGTCGGCCCCTGCGCTGCCAGCCCGAAGCTGGCCACCGCACCGAGCACCAGGCCGACGGTGAGGGGCGCCTTGAATCCGGTACGCCGGATGGTCCGCCCGGCGGCGAAGGCTACGAGGACGTACGCGCCGAAGAGCACCAGCATCCGCCAACCGGTGTCCAGCGGGCTGAGCGCCTGGGCACGTTCATGGAAGAGGACGAGCAGGATCGCCACGCCGGTGAAGCCGAACAGCGACACGGCGGCGACGACCATGACGGCGCTGAACGACGCCGAGCGGAACAGCCGTACGTCGAGCATCGGCGCGCTGGCCCGCAGCTCGACCAGCACGAAGGCGACAAGCGCGACGGCCGCAACGATCCAGGCCGTCGTCACGACTCCGCTGGTGTAGCCGTCGCGTCCGCCCTGGATCATGGCGTAGACCGCGGCGGCGATGGCGACGGTGCCGAGCAGTAGACCGGGCAGGTCGAGTCGTCCCGCGCTGGGCCGCGACTCGGCCACCCCGATCGCGGTGACGACGAGGGTGACCACGCCCAGCACGATCGTCGACACGTAGACGCTGTGCCAGGAGTGCTGGCGCAGCAGCGCGCCGGCGATGAGCGGGCCGATCGCCAGACCGATGCCGGAGGCGGCCGACCAGGCGGTGATGACCTCGGTACGGCGGTGCGGGTCGGTGAACGTCGCGCCGAGGATCGCCAGACTGTTCGGCAGGATCAGGGCACCGCCGAGGCCGGCGACCAACTGGCCGACGATCACCCAGCCCACGGTGGGCGCGCTCGCCACGGCGACGCCGCCCGCGATCATCGCGAGGATGCCGGCGCCGAACATGCGTCGGCGCCCGTAGCGGTTGCCCAGGGTGGCGGCGGACAGCACCAGGCTCGCCACGACCAGGGTGTAGGCGCTGGGGATCCAGATCACGGTGGTGGGGTCGACCCGGAGGTCGGCCTGGATGGTGGTCAGGGCGGAGACCGTGGCCGTGATCTGCAGGAACGTGATCATCGCGCCCAGACACATGGCGATCAGGGTCACGGGACGGGAACCGCGGACGGACGGGCGGATGGCGACGGCCGGCCCGGGCGCGGCTGAGGCTGTGCTGCTGCTGGTCACTGGGTGTCCTCGGGTTGGGTGAGGCTGACTGTTGCTAACACAAGCCAGCAGCGTTCCAGTGAAGCACCTGGCTGCCGTCAACGCAAGCCAGGTAGGCTGGATGGCATGGAGGACCTACGGGACGACCGCGAATCCTGGTCGATGGAGAACTGCTCCGTCGCACGAGCGATGGACATCGTGGGCAGCCGTTCGACGATCCTGATCATGCGCGAAGCGCTGCTCGGGACGCGGCGGTTCGACGACTTCGTCCGCCGCGTCGGAGTCGGCGAGCCCGCCATGGCCGCCCGACTCAAGGAGATGGTCGCCGCCGGCCTCCTCGAACGGATTCCCTACCGGGAGCCGGGCCAGCGCACCCGCCACGAGTACCAACTCACCCGCAAGGGCCACGACCTGCTGCCCGTCATCACGGCGCTGCGCAACTGGGGCGACACCTGGAGCGCCGACGAAGCCGGCCCCGGCATCCGCGCCACCCACCACGACTGCGGCGAGCCGGTCCGCGCGGTGCTCCGCTGCGCCGCCGGCCACGACGTCGAGGAGGGCGAGATCGACATCACCGCGGGGCCGGGCCTGATCCGCCGACAGTGAAGCCTCGCCCCGGCTGCGGGAGCGTGGATGGTGTGTGCGGGGTACGGTCCGCGCAGCGGCACGGACCCCTGCCACCGCCCACGAACCGCAGGAGGAGCGAGATGGAGCTGACCGAACCGACCGTCTGGGACGCGGAGCGGTTGGAGCTCGGCGAGGGGTTGCGCTGGGTCGACGACCGCCTGGTCCTCGTCGACCTGCTGGCCGGGCGGCTGCTGGAGACCGACGGCGACCGGCCCGCTCCGCTACGGGGACTGCGCCGGCTCGACGTCCCGCTCGGCGCGGTCGCCCCGGTGGCCGACCAGCCCGGCGAGTGGCTGGCCGCCGCCGGCACCGGCATCGCCGTGCTGCCCGCCACCGGCGACCCTCGACCGGTCGCCGAGCTGGTCGCCGACGCACCGGAGCCGACCCGGATGAACGACGCCGTCGCCGACCCGCAGGGCCGCTTCTGGGCCGGCAGCATGGCGTACGCGCAGACGCCCGGCGGGGGCACGCTGTTCCGATTGACGCCCGGCGCTGCGCCGGTGTCCGTGGTGACGGGCATGTCCATCCCGAACGGGCCGGCGTTCGACGCCGAGGGCACCACCATGTACCTGGCGGACACGCCCCGTGGCGAGATCGACCGGTTCACCGTCGACCCGGCCACCGGTGACCTGCACGGGCGGGAGCCGTTCGTGCGGCTCTCCCCGGGCGAGGGCAGCCCGGACGGCATGACGCTCGACGCTGCGGGTCACCTCTGGGTCGCGCTGTGGGGCGGCTCGGCGGTCCGCCGCTACCGTCCGGACGGCACCCTGGATCGGGAGATCCAGCTACCGGCGGCACAGCCGGCCGGCATCTGCCTCGGCGGCGCCGACCTGCGGCGGCTCTTCATCGGCACCGCCTCGGTCGGCCTCACGTCGGCCGGCCCGGCGGACGGCGCGCTGCTCGCGGTCGACGTCCCCGTTCCGGGCCTGCCGATCTCCCACGCCCACGCCGCCTGACACGACGCCGCTCGGCCGTGTCGAGGACGCTCGCCCGACCGGGGCCCGGCTGAGGCATATCGGACGTCGGGGCGGGAATAGCCCCTCCGGAAGCGGCAGTGGGTCGACCGACAGGGGGCTGGGCGATGAGCACCGTGGAGCGTGCGTCATGAACGGGCCGGTCGGCGACGAGCCGGTCGGCGAGCTGGAGTTGGTGCACACGTTCACCGGCCCGATGCCGACCGGGGTGAGCGTCTCGCACCAGGGCCGCATCTTCGTCAACTTCCCGCAGTGGGGCGACGACCCGCCCGCCACCGTGGTCGAACTGCGCGACGGCAAGGAGGTGCCCTTCCCCGATCAGGCGTGGAACAGCCCGTCGGGCATCGACGACGCGGGCGCGTTCGTGTCGGTGCAGAGCATCGTGGTGGACCCGGCGGACCGGCTCTGGGTGGTGGACACCGGCAGCCCGAAGTTCCAGCCCACGAAGCCGGGCGGCCCGAAGCTGGTCCGGATCGACCTGGACACGAACACCGTGGCCCAGGTGATCACCTTCCCGCAGGACGTGGCGCCGCCCACGACGTACCTCAACGACGTCCGCTTCGACCTGCGTCGGGGCGAGGCCGGGGTCGCGTACATCACCGACTCGACGGACTCCGGGCCGAACGGGATCATCGTGGTGGACCTGGCCAGCGGTGCGTCCTGGCGTCGGCTGCACGATCACCCGTCCACGAAGGCAGACCCGGTGACCACCTTCCGCCCCTTCGTCGAGGGTCGTCCGCTGATGAACCGGCCGCCGGACGGCCCGCCGAAGCCGTTGGCGATGGGCTCCGACGGCATCGCCATCTCGGCCGACGGCACCCGGCTGTACTACTCCCCGCTGATCTCTCGCCGCCTGCACAGCGTCTCGGCGGAGGCGCTGGCCGACCCGTCGGTGACCCAGGAGGCGGTCGCAGCCACGGTCGTCGACGAGGGCGACAAGGGCACCGGGTCGGACGGATTGGAGTCCGACGACAAGGGACGGCTCTACTTCACCTCGTACGACCACAACGCCGTGCTGCGGCGGCTGCCGGACGGCGAGATCGAGACCCTGGTGCACGACCCGCGACTGTTGTGGCCGGACACCATGTCGGTGGCCACCGACGGGCACCTCTACGTGACCGCCAACCAGTTGCACCGGCAGCCGCAGTACCAGCGGGGCCAGGACCTGCGACGCAAGCCGTACGCGCTGTTCCGCGTGCGGATCGACGCCGGCCCGGTGCTGCTGCGCCCCTGAGCGGGAGGCATGGGCGGTCGGCCGGCGGGTAGCCCCTCGGGTGGCCGACTGGCATGAGGTGTTCGTCCCGGACACCCCGCTGTTGGAGATCGTGGTTCGGGGCAGCGTCATGTACCTCGCGCTGTTCACCCTCCTGCGGGTCATCCTGAAGCGGGAGAGCGGCACCACCGGCGTCACCGACCTGCTGGTCATCGTGCTCCTCGCCGACGCCGCCCAGAACGGCCTGTCCGGCGGCTACAGCTCGGTCACCGACGGGGTCCTGCTGGTCGGGGTGATCATCGGGTGGTCGTACCTGCTGAACGCCGTCGCGTACCGCTGGCAGGCCGCCGCCCGGCTGATCCGGCCGGGCTCGCTGGTGCTGGTCCGGGACGGGCAGGTCGTGCGGGAGAACATGCGCCGGGAGCTGATCACCGACGAGGAGCTGCACACCCTGCTGCGCCAGCAGGGCGTCGTCGACCTCGACCAGGTCCGCGAGGTGCGGATGGAGTCCGACGGGCGGTTCAGCGTCACCACGCGTACGCCGGGCCGACCGCGCGACGTGCGGGGCGGCCTCGGCTGACCGCCGCCCGGCACGTCCCGCCTCAGCTCACCGGGAGGGTGCGGTCCAGCAGGTCGAACAGGGCCACCCAGTGCCGCTCGGTGCCCTGCTCGTGGTACATCGGGGTGTCGGCCATCGTGAAGCCGTGGTGCGCGCCCTCGTACACCTCGGAGCGGTAGCGCACCCCGGCGGCGTCGAGCGCCTCCTCCAGGGTGGCGATCTGCTCGGGCGTCATGGACTGGTCCGCGTCGGCGTGCCCGAGGTACAGCTCGCCGGTGATCGACCCGACGGCCAGGTGCGGGCTGTCCGGCGCGTCGGTGACGACCCGCCCGGCATGGAAGCTGGCGACGGCCGCGATGCGGTCCGGGTACGCCTCGATGGCCCGCAGCGCGTTCGTACCACCCATGCAGTAGCCGGTGATCACGACCGGGCCCGGCCGGACGTCGTCGCGAGCGGCCAGGAAGTCCAGGTACGCGGCGGTGTCCCGGCCGATGACGTCGGGGGTCAGCGCCCCGATCAGCGGCACGATCTTCTCGAAGAGGGCGCCGCGCTGGTCGGCCTCGCCGAGCCGGGACAGGTCGAACAGCGGCGCCCGGCCAGCCCGGTAGAAGAGGTGGGGCGTGAGCACCAGGTAACCGCGTTCGGCGATCCGCTCGGCCATCTCCACCAGGCGGGGCCGGGGACCGAAGGCGTCCATGAAGAGGAGCACGGCCGGGAACGGGCCGTCGCCGTCGGGCCGGGTCAGGCTCGCGTCCGCCGTTCCGTCGCTGGTCGGGATGTCCACCGTCGTCGTCTGCACCGAGCCTCCTCGTAAGCCGATCTTGGTCCGTTCGGAACGTTACCCGCCCGCCTCGGTGCCCGACGCCGGTGGCAGACAGGGACCGGCGATCCCTGGACAAGGTCACCCTGCATACCGGGCGGCGACCGGCCCAGTGTTGTCGGTGACCGAATGAAGGACGCCGCGACGTGGAGGTTGTCGTGCTCGATGAGACCGTTGGGGACCTGACCGGAAAGCTCGCCGTGGTGACCGGCGGCAGTGACGGCCTGGGGCTCGGCCTGGCCACCCGCCTGGCCCGCGCCGGCGCGGAGGTGGTGCTGCCGGTCCGCAACCCGGCCAAGGGCGACGCCGCGTTGGACGCCGTCCGGGCCGCCGCGCCGGGTGCCACCGTGTCGACCCGGCAGGTGGACCTCGCCTCGCTGGACTCGGTGGCCGCTCTCGCCGACACACTGCTCGGCGAGGGGCGACCGATCCACCTCCTGATCAACAACGCCGGTGTGATGGCACCACCCACCCGACACACCACTGTCGACGGCTTCGAGCTCCAGTTCGGCACCAACCACCTCGGCCACTTCGCGCTGGCCGGACGGTTGCTGCCGCTGCTGCGGGCCGGACGGGCCCGGGTCACCACCATGTCGAGCAGCGCCGCCCGCTCCGGCAGGCTGGACTGGGACGACCTGCAGAGCACCCGACGGTACGGGGCGGTCCGCGCGTACAACGCGTCCAAGCTGGCCACGCTGCACTTCGGGCTGGAACTCGACAGGCGCAGTCGGGCCGGCGGTTGGGGCGTCACCAGCAACGTGGCGCACCCCGGCACCACGATGACCAACCTGTACGCGTCCGGGCCCAACCTGGGCCGCAGCCGGCCCTCGGCGCACCACGCCGTGATGAGCCGGCTGGCCCGCTGGGGCGTCCTGGTGCAGTCGGTGGACGCCGGCCTGCGACCCGCCCTCTACGCGGCCACCAGCGAACGGGCGCAGGGCGGCCGGTTCTACGGGCCGGACGGTCTGGGGCAGTTCACCGGCGCACCGACCGAGCTGGCCGTCTACCGTTCGGCCCGCAGCACCGACGACGCGGCCCGCCTCTGGGCGGTCTCCGAGCAGCTGGTGGGCGTCGAGTACTGAGCGGGACCGCGCGCGCGTGAACGGCGCGTCAAGAATCGGCGTGGGCCCGTCGAAACGGCGTATCGGCGGTCTCCCCGCCGCCGCCGGGCGGTGACGATGGATCCATGAGTCCTTGGCGGATGACACGCTGGGAGCGCGGGAACCTACCGCCCGAGACCGACCCGATCGAGCCGGCTCCCGGCGCGGACGGGCCCGAACGCCGACACGAGGCGCTGGTCAGCGTCCGACTCGGCCCGGCCGCGCCCGGCAGCCACCTGGTCGAGTACCTGCGGCACGAGCCGTGCGCCGTCGAGGCGTGGTGGATCGCCGCCGACGTCGACGCCGTGGTGCGGCTCTCCGCGCCGAGCGTGACCATGCTGCACCGGGCCGTGGCCGACCTGCGTCTGCGGGCCGGGGTGGAGGTGGCCGAGGCCAACTACATCCTCCGCGCGCTCGACCTGTCCGTGCCCGAGCGTCGCCGTGACGTCCCGGCGTGGGAGGTGTCCGCCGCATGAGCCGCCCCGCCGCTGCCCACCGGATCGTCGTCGGCGTCGACCGTTCGTTCGCCGGCATGCAGGCGCTGCGCCGCGCGGTGCAGCTCGCCCGCCGCGAGGGCGCGCAGGTGGACGCCGTACGCGCGTGGGTCTTCGCACCGACCTGGCGGCCCGGCACGCTGAATTGGCGCTGGCAGGACGAGTGTGACCGGGCCGCCCTGGTCTACCTGCGCGGAGTCTTCGACGCCACGATGGGCGGCGTGCCCCGGGATGTCGCGGTCCGGCTGGTGACGACCCAGGGGTACGCCGGGCAGGTGCTCGTGGACCACGCGGACCGGGAATCCGATCTGCTCGTCGTCGGCAGTCCCGGCCGTGGCCGGTTCGGCCGGTCGCGCGGGCAGGTGACCCGGTACTGCGTACGCCGCGCCGCCGTGCCGGTCGTCGCGGTGCCCGCCCCGTCCTGGGCTCGGGCCGCGACGATCCGCCAATTCGCCCGCGACCTCGAACGGCTCAGCCGATGACCGCCGATGGCCCGGCGCGACGGGAAAGGACCACCCCGACCATGGACGACGGCCCGAGAATCTACGCCGTACCGGTGCGTGAGCTGCCCGGACGGCCGGTGGGAACGGTGCGGACCGGGCGGACGCCGCAGGGTGAGCGGGTGGGTATCGCCTTCACCCGAGCCGACCTGTTGGTCACCGCGATGGGCTCGGACCAGCCGTGGGAGGAGCTGTGCGAGTCGGCGCTGCGCGGCATGCTGCGTCCGCTCGGCATCGACCGGATCCAGGTCGACCCCCTGCTGGTGGCGCCACCGCTCGGCCCGAGCGTCGTCGACCGGGCCGCGCCGACCGCCCCCGTTCAGGCCGGCACGAAGCGCACCGCGTCGGCGACCACGTAGCCGTCGGTGTCCTCGGTGCGGATCAACACGCTGCCGTCGCTGCCGGCGGTGAACGGATAGGTGCCCAGCGGCACCCACTGGCCGCCGGACTGCCGCTGGTCGACGGTCCGGGTGGTCACCCCGCCGGAGTACGCGATGTCCACCGGCACGTTCGTCGCCCGGTTCGGGTGCGCGGTCCAACGCAGGTGCACGGTCCACGATCCGGACGTGGGCAGCGTCGGGCGGAACCGCAGCCGGTTGACGCCCTTGGCGGTGTTGCCGTCGTGCTCGTAGTCCACGCCGTGGTAGCCGCTGACGTCGACGCTGCGCACCCACGTACCGGCCCGGGTGATCCCGCTGGTCGCCGCGTTGTCCAGGATCACCTCGCCGGGCGTTCCCCAGTCCAGCACCGCGCCGTCCTGACGCAGCCGGGCCTGGAGCGCGGGTACGGAGACGGCCTGCACGGCGAGGTTGCCGGTGAGCGCCAGCGACGCCGCGGTGGCCGCCGCCTGCCCGAGGATCATGAACACCGGCTCCATCCGGATCGAGCCGTACGCGATGTGGCTGGCCGACAGGCAGACGGGTACGAGCAGGTTGGCGCACTGGTTCTGGTGCGGGACGATCGCACGGTAGCTCACCGGGTACGGCTGCGGGACGCTGATCTGCACGTCCCCCTCGTTGCGGACCCGCCCGTCGACCACGACGCGTTGGCAGTTGTGCGAGTCCATCGTGTAACTGGCGAGGCCCACCGAGTCGGTGGCCCGCGTCCGGCCCCGACAGTCGGCCTCGGTCATCACGTACGCGGAGACCATCCGGCGGGCCTCGCGGATGTAGAGCAGTGGCGGCCAGCCACCGGTGGTGGTGAACTCGTCCACCGGCAGCCCCCACCGGGCGGTCGAGTCGCGCACGGTCGCCGGCAGCCGGGGATCGTTGGCCAGGAACCACATCAGGCCCTGCTGGTACGTGCGGTGGTCGGCGATGATGCTCTCCCGGGCGGCCCAGCTCGCCGTCGGGTAGGCGTGGTTGAGGCCGATGTGGTCGGTGGAGACCGCGCCGTTGTTGTTGGAGTCGGTCTTGCCGCCGCCGATCGAGTGGGTGGTGAAGTACGGCCCGGTGTAACCGGCCTGGATGTGGCGCAGCAGCAGTTCGTACCGGATCGGGTCGTAACCGGACGGCTTGCCGAACGGGATGCGGTTCGCGGCCTGGGTCAGGCACATCCGGAAGCAGTACGCCTGGATGCGGTCGTCGCCGCTGCCCTGCGGGGCGAGCGGAGTGGCGGAGATGCCCGGTAGCAGACCGCTGGCCGGCGAGCCGGCCGTCACGTACGGATCGACGGGGTAGACGAACTGGTGGGTGTTGCGGGACTGCACCCCGTTGATCGTCTCGCCGTACGTGTCGTTGGACTCCCGCCCGACGGTGAACCCCACCCCCGCCATGGCCAGCAGGTCACCCTCGTAGGTGGCGTCGACGAACACGCCACCGACGTAGACCGACCCGTCCTCGGTGCGCAGCTCGGTGATCCGGTTGCCGGTACGGCCGAGGCTGGACAGGCGGGCCCCGACGACCACCGGGACGCCCGCCTCGGCCAGCATCTCGGCGAAGACCTGCGCGGCGACGTGCGGTTCGAAGGTCATCCGCAGTGGGGACGTGGGGGTGAGCGTCCCGCCGTGGTACTTGACGTACACCCGGCGGTAGAACTCGGCGGCCAGCCCGCCGATGGACGCCTGGACGCCGGTGTCGGTGGCCCCGAGCCCGGCGGTGCTCAGCCCGCCGACGTGGCTGGTGGGCTCGACCACGACGGCGGTGCGGCCGAGTCGGCGCATGGTGATCGCGGCGGCCAGCCCGCCGGACGTGGCGCCGTAGACGACCAGGTCGGCGGTGGTGACGGCGGCTCGGGCGGGGCCGGCACGGAAGGGGTCGGTGAGACCGGCCAGGACGAGACCGGCGCCGCCGGCGGTCAACAGCCGGCGACGGGACAGGGGCATGGACACGGCGAACTCCATCGGGGTAACCGGAGGGGACGGTTACAGAAGCACGCCGCTGCCGCTGCGGTACGAAATTCTTCAATCTCTACCGCTGGGTGTCAACGGTCAGGGGCGGTAGCGGTAGCCCATGCCCGGCTCGGTGATGAGGTGGCGGGGACGGGCCGGGTCGTCCTCCAACTTGCGCCGGAGCTGGGCCAGGTACTGCCGCAGGTAGTTGGTCTCGTTCTGGTACTCCGGCCCCCACACCTCCTGCAGGAGCTGGCGTTGGCTGACCAGCTTGCCCGGGTGGCGCAGCAGCTTCTCCAGCACGCTCCACTGCGTGGGGGTCAGCTTGACCTCGGTGTCGTCGTCGCGCCACACGCGGTGGTCGGCCAGGTCGACGGTGTGCCGGCCGATCCGCAGCGCGGGCACGGCCTCGCTGGGCGCGCCGAGCCGCCGGGTCACCGCGCGGATGCGGGCCAGCAACTCCTCCACCCCGAACGGCTTCGTGACGTAGTCGTCCGCGCCCGCGTCGAGGGCGGCGACCTTGTCCTCGCTGCCGGCCCGGCCGGAGAGCACGATGATCGGCACGGCGGTCCAGCCGCGCAGACCGCGGATCACCTCCACGCCGTCGATGTCGGGCAGGCCGAGGTCGAGGACCACCAGGTCGGGCGGGTGACTGGCGGCGGCCTTCAACGCGGCGGTCCCGGTCGCGGCGACGTCCACTTCGTACCGGCGGGCGCGCAGGTTGATCCGCAGGGCCCGCAGGATCTGCGGTTCGTCGTCGACGACCAGGATGCGCGTCATTCCTGCGGCTCCTCCGGGCTGGTCTGGGCGGCGGCGGGCAACCGCAGCACCATGGTGAGCCCACCGCCGGGGGTGGTCTCCGGGGTGATGCTGCCACCCATGGCCTCGGCCAGTCCCCGGGACAGGGCGAGCCCGAGGCCGACGCCGGTCTGGTTGTCCCGGTCACCGAGACGCTGGAACGGCAGGAAGACGTGCTCCCACTTGTCTTCCGGGATGCCGGGCCCACGATCGATGACCCGCAGCTCCACCTGACCGGCGTGCGCGCTGGCGGTGATCGTGGGCGGCTGGTCCGGTGGGCTGTAGCGCAGCGCGTTGGCGATGACGTTGACCAGCACCCGTTCCAGCAGGCCCGGGTCGGCGGTGGCCGCCGGCAGGTCGGCCGGGATGTCCGTGGCGACGGTCGCGGCCACCGGGCCAAGTTCGTCCAGGGCCAGGGGTACGGCGTCCTCCAGGCCGATCGTGGTCGCCGTGATGCCCAGGGCGCCGGCCTGGAGGCGGCTCATGTCCAGCAGGTTGGCGACCAGCCGGGCGAGACGGTCCAGCGATTCCTCGGCGGTCTCCAGCAGCTCCTCGCGGTCGGCCTCGTCGAACTCGATGTCGTGGCTGCGCAGGCTGGTCACCGCCGCCTTCGCCGACGCCAGGGGCGTACGCAGGTCGTGGCTGACCGCCGCGAGCAGCGCGGTGCGCATCCGGTCGGCCTCGGCGAGGGGCCGCGCGGTGGCGGCCTCCTCGGCGAGCCGTTCCTGGCGGAGCGCGACGGCGGCCTGGGCGGCGAACGCCTCGACGATCCGCCGGTCGGCGGCCTCCAACCGCCGCCCGCTGAGCACGACGGTGATCCGCTCGTCGACGGGTACCGCCGTCTCGCCGTCGTCGGGCGTGCAGGCCGGCTGCTCACCGACGCTGGCCACGACGCACCAGGCGTGCTCCTCGCGGGCCCGCTGGGGGCGGCCGCTCGCCTCCTCGGCCAGCTCCAGCAGGCTCACCGCGCGCAGCCCGAAGGTCTCGCGGAGTTGGTCGAGCAGGGCGGGCAGCGGGCGTTCGCCGCGCAGCACCCCACCAGCGACGGCAGCGAGGGTATGCGCGTCGGCGGCGGCCCGCGCGGCCTCGCGGGTCCGCCGGGCGGCCACGTCGACGATCCAGCTCACCGCGAGCGCCACCGCGACGAAGACGGCGAGGGCGAGCAGGTTGTCGGCCTCGGCGATGGTCAGCGTCCGGTACGGCGGGGTGAAGAACCAGTTGAGCAGCAGCGACCCGCCGAGCGCGGCGACCAGCGCCGGCCACACCCCGCCGACCAGCGCGACCCCGACCACCCCGGCGAGGAACAGCAGGATGTCGTTGGTCAGGGTCAGATCGGGCAGGGTCTTCAGCAGCAGGGTCAGCAGCGGCATGCCGAGCACCGCCAGGCCGAAGCCGAGCAGCCGGCGACGTCGCGACAGCGCCGCCGGCACCGCTGCCGCCCGGCGGCCCTTGCCGGCCTGCTTGTGGGTGACCAGGTGGACGTCGATCGAGCCGGACAACGCGGTGGTGGTCACCCCGACGCCCCGGGCGAAGATCTGCGCGAAGCGGCCCCGCCGGCTGGCCCCGAGCACCAGTTGGGTGGCGTTCACGCCCTGGGCGAAGTCGAGCAGCGCGGCCGGCACGTCGCTGCCGAGCACCTGGTGGTACGTGCCGCCCAGACTCTCCACCAGCACCCGCTGGCGGGCCAGCTGGGCCGGGTCGGCGCCGGCCAGACCGTCGCTGCGGGCCACGTGCACGGCGAGCAGATCGGCGCCCTTGCTGCGGGCCGCGACCCGGGCGGCCCGGCGGATCAACGTCTCGCCCTCCGGGCCGCCGGTCAGCGCCACCACGACCCGTTCGCGGGCCTCCCAGGTGGCGTCGATGCCCTGCTGGCTGCGGTACCTGTCGAGCTGCTCGTCGACCTTGTCGGCCAGCCAGAGCAGCGCCAGTTCGCGCAGCGCGGTGAGGTTGCCGACCCGGAAGTAGTTGCCCAGCGCGGCGTCGATCTTGTCGGGACGGTAGATGTTGCCGTGCGCCATCCGCCGCCGCAGCGCCTCGGGGGTCATGTCGACCAGCTCGACCTGCTCGGCGGCGCGGACGATCTCGTCCGGCACGGTCTCCCGCTGGGTGGTGCCGGTGATCTGCGCGACGACGTCGTTGACCGACTCCAGGTGCTGCACGTTGACCGTGGACAGCACGTCGATCCCCGCGTCCAGCAGCTCCTGGACGTCCTGCCAGCGCTTGTCGTGCCGCGAGCCGGGCACGTTGCTGTGGGCCAGCTCGTCGACGACCGCGATCTCCGGCCGGCGGGCCAGCACCGCGTCCACGTCCATCTCGGTGAACTCGACGCCCCGGTAGGTCATCGTGCGGCGGGGCACCTGCTCCAGGTCGCCGATCATCGCGGCGGTGTGCTGCCGGCCGTGCGTCTCCACGAAGCCGATGACCACGTCGGTGCCGCGCGCGGCACGCCGCTGGGCCTCCTCCAACATGGCGTACGTCTTGCCGACGCCGGGAGCGGCCCCGAGGTAGATGCGTAGTTCTCCGCGTGGCACGGGAACCATCCTCCCTGGTCAAAGTGGCGGGCGGGGCCGCGCCCGGTCGGCACGGCCCCGCCCGCGATGTGCTCAGCGCGCGGCGAACCGCTTGTCGAGGGCGAGGTTGAGTTCCAGCACGTTGACGCCGGGCTCACCCATGAACCCGAGCCCACGCCCGTCGGTGTGCTCCTCGATGAGCTCGCGGACCGCCGCCGGGTCCGCGCCACGCTCCCGCGCGACCCGGTTGACCTGCAACTCGGCGTACGCCGGGCTGATCTGCGGGTCGAGGCCGCTGGCGCTGGCGGTGACCGCGTCGGCGGGCACGGCCGGGTCGGCCGGCGCGTCGCCGCGGATCGGGGTGACCACCCCGCCGGCCGCGACGTAGTCCTCGCCGGGCTTGGCCAGCTCCACCGGCACCCCCTGGTACGCGGCAACGAACGGCGTCGCCGGGGCGACCTGGTTGACGCTTACCACCCGGGTGACCTTGCCGGTCAGCCCGTCGGCGCGGAAGACGGCGAGCACGGCGCCCACGCCGTCGTCGGTGCAGTAGGGCCGCCGGCCGTCGACGCCGTTCAGCTCCCCGACGGCCTTGCTGCGCGCGCAGACCTGGGTGAGCAGGCTCTCGCTGGACTCCTCCGGGTCGGTGGCGATGGTGTCGACGACGCTCTCCGGGCCGAGGTTGCTGGCCGAGGTTGAGGTCGGGTCGTAGCCGTCGCCGGCGGCCGACGGGCGGGACTGGAAGTAGCGGGCGACGGGGTTGCCGTCCGCATCGGTGAACGACTGGCCGATCAGGGAGCTGCCGACGGTCGCGCCGCCCACGGTGACCAGCGAGCCGTCGGCCTTGTGGTGGAGGCCGGGTAGCTGACCGAGGGCGACCAGGGCCAGCGGGTAGACCAGGCCGAGCAGCACCGTGAAGACGAGCAGGGCGCGCAGCGCGGCGAGGTGTTGGGCGATCCAGGTGGGTAGACGCATCACGAAATCCCCGGGACGAACTGGATGAGCAGGTCGATGAGCTTGATCCCGATGAACGGCACGATGATGCCGCCCAGGCCGTACAGCAGAAGGTTGCGGCTGAGCAGCTTCGACGCGGCGGCCGGCCGGTACCGCACGCCGCGCAGGGCGAGCGGGATCAGCGCGATGATCACCAGGGCGTTGAAGATGACGGCGGACAGGATCGCCGACTCCGGGCTGGCCAGCCGCATGATGTTCAGCGCGTCCAGGCTCGGGTAGAGGCCGGCGAACATGGCCGGGATGATCGCGAAGTACTTCGCGATGTCGTTGGCGATGCTGAACGTGGTCAATGCCCCTCGGGTGATCAGCAACTGCTTGCCGATCTCCACGATCTCGATCAGCTTGGTCGGGTCGGAGTCGAGGTCGACCATGTTGCCGGCCTCCTTGGCGGCCGACGTGCCGGTGTTCATCGCCACCCCGACGTCGGCCTGGGCGAGCGCCGGCGCGTCGTTGGTGCCGTCACCGGTCATCGCGACCAGCCGGCCACCCTCCTGCTCCCGCTTGATCAGCGCGAGCTTGTCCTCCGGCGTCGCCTCGGCCAGGAAGTCGTCCACCCCGGCCTCGTCGGCGATCGCCTTCGCGGTACGCGGGTTGTCGCCGGTGATCATCACGGTCCGGATGCCCATCCGACGCATCTCGTCGAACCGCTCGCGCATGCCGGACTTGACCACGTCCTTGAGGTGGATGACGCCGAGTGCGCGGGCCGGCTCACCGTCGACGTGCTCGGCGACGACGAGCGGGGTGCCGCCGGTGCCGCTGATGGCGTCCACGATCTCGCCGACCTGCTCGGTCGGGTGACCGCCGTTCTCCCGTACCCACTTCATCACCGCTGCGGCGGCACCCTTGCGGACCCGACGGCCGGTGCCCGACGCGCCGCCGTCGACGCTGGCGTCCGGGGTCAGGTCGACGCCGCTCATCCGGGTCTGCGCGGTGAACGGTACGAAGGTGGCGTGCGGCATGACGCCGGGCTCACGCTCACGCAGCCCGAACTCGTTCTTCGCCAGCACGACCACCGAGCGCCCCTCCGGGGTCTCGTCGGCCAGGCTGGAGAGCTGCGCGGCGTCGGCCACGGTCGCGGCGTCGACCCCCTCGACCGGGACGAACTCGGCGGCCTGCCGGTTGCCCAGCGTGATGGTGCCGGTCTTGTCCAGCAGCAGGGTGTTGACGTCGCCGGCCGCCTCGACGGCCCGACCGCTCATGGCCAGCACGTTGCGCTGGACGAGCCGGTCCATGCCGGCGATGCCGATGGCCGACAGCAGCGCGCCGATGGTGGTGGGGATGAGGCAGACCAGCAGCGAGACCAGCACGACGCCGGTCACGCCGGAACCGTTGATCGCCCCGCTGTCCGGCGCGGCGGCCTGGTACGCCTTGGAGAAGATCGCGAGGGGCTGAAGCGTGACCACGGCCAGCAGGAAGATGACCGTGAGCGCGGCGAGCAGGATGTTCAGCGCGATCTCGTTCGGCGTCTTCTGCCGGTTGGCACCCTCGACCAGGGCGATCATGCGGTCGATGAAGCTCTCCCCCGGCTTCTGGGTGATCTTCACGATGATCCGGTCGGAGAGCACCTTGGTGCCTCCGGTGACCGCGCTGCGGTCGCCGCCGGACTCGCGGATGACCGGGGCCGACTCACCGGTGATGGCCGACTCGTCGACGCTGGCGATGCCCTCGACGATGTCGCCGTCGCCCGGGATGATCCCGCCGGCCTCGACCAGGACGATGTCGCCCTGGCGCAGCTCCGGCGCGGGCACCGCCTCGTCGCGGTAGGTGTTGGCCCGCGCGCCGGGCTTCCAGTCGACCAGCCGGGTGGCGATGGTGTCCTTCTTGGCCTGCCGCAGGGTCGCGGCCTGGGCCTTGCCGCGGCCCTCGGCGACCGCCTCGGCCAGGTTGGCGAAGACCACGGTCAACCACAGCCAGGCGGTGATCGCCCAGGCGAACACCGACGGGTCGGCCACCGCCAGGACGGTGGTGAAGGCCGCGCCGACCTCCACGATCAGCATCACCGGGTTGCGCCACAGGGTCGCCGGGTTGAGCTTGCGGACGGCGTCCGGCAGGGACCGGACGAGCTGCTTGGGGTCGAGCAGTCCCCCGCCGATCCGGTTGCCCTGTGTTGCCGGGCTGCCGGGAAGCTGCTCTGTCGGGGCGGACGTGATGGACATGTCCTCGTTCCTCATGATGGTCAGAGCCCCTCTGCCAGCGGACCGAGCGCGAGCGCGGGCAGGAAGGTCAGCGCGACCAGGACCACCGTGACGCCGACGACCATCCCGATGAACAGGGGTCGGTGGGTCGGCAGGGTGCCCTCGGACGCGGGGGTGGGTGCCTGGCGGGCCAGCGAGCCGGCCAGCGCGAGCACGAAGATCAGCGGCAGGAACCGGCCCAGCAGCATGCACAACGCGAGCGCGGTGTCCCACCAGGTGGTGTTGACCGTGATGCCGCCGAAGGCGGAGCCGTTGTTGTTGCTGGCCGAGGTGAACGCGTACAGCACCTCGGAGAGGCCGTGCGGGCCGACGTTGAGCGCTGTCGAGTTGTTGCCGGTGGCGAACGCCGCGGCCGTACCGACGAGCACCAGGATCGGCGTGATCAGGAAGTAGAGCGAGGCGAACTTGATCTCCCGCGACCCGATCTTCTTGCCCAGGTACTCGGGGGTGCGGCCCACCATCAGACCGGCCACGAAGACCGTGATCACCGCGAGGATCAGCAGGCCGTAGAGACCCGAGCCGACGCCGCCCGGCGCGACCTCGCCGAGCATCATGTTGACCATCGTCATCATGCCGCCGAGCGAGGTGAACGAGTCGTGGAACGAGTTCACCGCACCGGTCGAGGTGAGCGTGGTCGCGGCGGCGAAGGTGGCCGAGTTCGAGACGTCGAACCGCACCTCCTTGCCCTCCAACGCCGCGCCGACCGCCTGCGGCACCGTGCCGTGGCCGGCCAGTTCGAAGACGTTGGTGATGGCGACGCTGAGGAAGGCGAGGATGCCCATCACCGCGGCGATGGCGTAGCCCTGCCGGTTCTGCCCGACCATCCGGCCGAAGACCCGGGGCAGGCTGAACGGGATCAGCAGGAGCAGGAAGATCTCCAGCCAGTTCGTCCACGTGGTGGGGTTCTCGAACGGGTGGGCGCTGTTGACGTTGTAGAAGCCGCCACCGTTGGTGCCCAGCTCCTTGATCACTTCCTGGCTGGCGACCGGGCCACCGGTGATCGTCTGGCTGCCGCCGGTCAGCGTGCTCACGTCGGTGCCCGCGGAGAGGTTCTGCACCACCCCGCCGATCATCAGCACGATGGCCCCGAGCACCGCGATGGGCACCAGGATCCGCAGCACGATGCGGGTCAGGTCGACCCAGAAGTTGCCGAGCTGCCCGGTGCGGCTGCGGGCGAAGCCGCGCACCAGCGCGACCGCCACCGCGATGCCGACCGCCGCCGAGACGAAGTTCTGCACGGCCAGACCGGCCATCTGCACGAGGTGGCCCATGGTCGACTCACCCGAGTACGACTGCCAGTTCGTGTTCGTCACGAACGACACGGCTGTGTTCCACGCGCCGTGCGGCGTCACCGGATCGAAGCCCAGCGACAGCCACAGGTGGTTCTGCACCCGCTGGAACAGGTACAAAAACAGGATCGAAACGGCCGAGAACGCGAGCACGCTGCGGGCGTACACGCCCCAGGTCTGCTCGGCGGCCGGGTTGACCCCGACCAGGCGGTAGATCCCCCGCTCGATCCGCGACTGCTTCGTCCCGGAGACGGCCCGGAACATGTAGTCGCCGAACGGCTTGTAGACGGCCACCAGGGCCGCCACCAGCGTCAGCACGAAGATGACGCCCGCTGTTGTCATGGTCATCAGAAGCGCTCCGGGAACAGCAGGGCGAACACCAGGAACGCGCCCAGGACGATCGCGAGCACCAGACCGACGGCGTTGACCGCGTTCACAGCTTCTCCACCGCCCGGACCACCAGGGCGAGCACTGCGAACAGCGCCACCGTGAGGACCACGAACACCACGTCAGACACGCTGACTCCTCTTACCGGAAAGGTTCGTCGCGACCGCCTTCCGGTCGCGCCGGGCAAGCAAAGCCCAGGTGCGCGTCAGACGGCAGGGCCCATAACGCGACCATGACGGCGGCGAACCATTTCTTGACGCGGTTTTCACAGCCGCACCTGATCAGGTGAAATGCGGCACAGCGGCGCGGCGGCCGGGGGGGCGGGCAGGCAGTGTCCGTCCTTTGCTCTGCTTCAACCGAGGCGACAGTGAGGCACCGACACTGTTGCCTCGGTTGAGGCAGAGCAAAGGAGCCGAAGGGGGTGGTGGGGGTGACCCAGCCAGGGCCGGAGGGGCCGGTCAGGCCGGGCGGCGGGCCACCAGCACGTCGCGCATGATCGACTGGTCGACCCGGTGCCGCAACGCGCGGTAGGGCTCGTCGTCGACCACGGTCAGGCCGGCGTCGGCCAGCGCCGCCGCCGCGTCGTCGCGGCTCGCGACGTGGGTGTTCCACGAGATCCCGAGCGCGCCGCCGGGCCGCAGCAACCGCGCCCAGACCGGCGCGGCGTCCGCGAGCAGCGCCAGCGGGTCGCGCGACAAACCCTGATCGGCGGTACGACTGCCGTGCTGTACGCCGTACGGGGCGTCGGCCACCACCAGATCGATCGTCTCCGGCCGGAAGAACTCGCCCGCGCGGGTGGTGTCGGCATTGACCACGTCCAGCAACTGCGTGCGGCCGGCCTTGTGCTCCTCGCGGGTCGGGGCCAGCTCGATGCGTACCCGCCGGCCGACCACCTTGCGCTCGCGCCGCACCGGGCCCGATTCCAGCACCCGGTGCTTCACGCGCTTCTGCTTCAGCCAGGTGGTGACGAACGCCCGGTACGCCTCGACGTCCTTCTGGTCGCGCTCGATACCCGCCGCGTCGAAGCCGTACATCAGCGCCTGGTTGAGGGTGGTGCCCCGACCGCAGAGCGGATCGAGCACCCGGAACCGGCGGTCGGTCAGCTCGCCGGCCCGGTCCGACGCGAGCAGGGTGACGTTGAGCAGCAACTTGGTGAACTGCTCGTTGGTCTTGCCCGCGTACTTCTGGATGGTGAGCAGGTCGTCGTCGTAGCGGTCCAGCCGGCTCCACTCGACCGGGCGCAGCAGGTCACCGACGATCTCGAACAATGCGTACCCGGCGGAGAGATTGCCCAGGACGGCCAGGTCCCGCTCGGTCAGCCCGTCCCCCGCGAACGTGACGTACGTCGCGCCGCCGACGACCTCGGTGTCCAGCTCGCCGATCCGGCCGTCGAGCGCCGACCGGCCGAAGATCTCCAGCTCGGCCCGGGTGAGGTCGATGGCGGATCGGGCGTACACCCGGTTGGTGGCGGGCAGGATCAGCAGGCCGTAGCGCGTCATGATCGGGCGAGTATTTCACAACGGGTGACGACCGCCGGGAACCGGAGCGACGCACGGACCGACTACCCACACATGGGGTGTGAGCAGTGGCGGGAGATCCTGTCCGCGCAGCTGGACGGGGAGGAGACCGCCGCCGAACGGGCGGCGGCGCAGGGGCACCTGGACGAGTGCGCCACGTGCCGAGCCTGGTTCGTGACCGCGGCGGCGGTGACGCGGCGCGTTCGTACCCGATTGGTCACCGATGTCCCCGACCGGACCGACGCGATCCTGGCCGCCATCGGCGGCGCTGCCGCTGCCGGGGCGGCTGCCGCTGCCGGGGCGGCTGCCGACGCCGGGGCGGCTGCCGACGCCGGGGCGCCGGCCCGCCGGTCGCGGTGGCGGCCTCACCTGCCCGGACGTGGCGCACTGGTCGTCGGGCTGCGCGCGGCGCTCGGGCTGCTCGGCGCGGTCCAACTGGTGCTCGGCCTGGCCCAGGTGGGGCGGGGAGCGACTGCGGAGCACCTGCACGCCTCCGGCCAGCACCTGTGGCACGAGTCGGCCGCCTGGAACGTGGCGGTCGGGGCCGGCTTCCTCTTCGTGGCGGTACGCCGGAGCCCTCCGTCGGGCCTGCTGCCGATGCTCAGCGCCTTCGTCGGCACGCTGCTGCTGCTCTCGGTCAACGACCTGGCCACCGGTTCGGTGAGCGGGGAACGACTGGTCAGCCACGGCTTCCTGGTGGTCGGTTACCTGATCACCGTGCTGCTGTCCCGCCCCGGGCTGCGTCCCGGCGGGCCGGCACCGCAACGGCAGCCGACGCCGTCGCGCTGGCGTTTCGGCACCGACGAGGGCGAGCGGCCGCTGCGTGTGGTCAACGCGGGGGCTTATCCCGCGCAGGCCGCCGACCGGCACACCGCGCCGGCAGCGCGGACCGGTCGGGCCACGCGTGCCGATCGGGCCGGCGACCGCCGGGCCGCCTGAGCCGGGCCGGGCCGCCCGCTCCGCTGCCGGCTGTCCGCCCGGGGGCGTGCTCCGCTGTCGGGCGTCACCCGGAAGGCGTGCTCCGCTGTCGGCGTCGCCCGGGAGGCATGCTCCGCTATCGGGCGTCGCCCGGGGCCCGCTGCGGGGCGGGTGACTAGGCGCGGGGTTCGACCGGGCGCGCCGGCGCCTCGGCGGCGATGACCTGCGGGATGACCTGCTCCACGATGGTCAGCAGCGTGGTGGTGAGCAGCAGGTGGACCTGGGTGCGGGTCAACGCGCCGCGCTGGAGCCACTCCCGGGCCGTCGACGTGGCCAGTCCCCCGTACGCCCGGACCATCCCGCGCAGCTCCTCGCGGTGCTCCGCCTCGCCGGCCAGGCCGACGGCGACGAGCATGCGGTCCGCGGCGACCTCCTCGGCCTCGGCGAGCACACGCTCCACGTCGGCGTCGCCGCCCATCCCCCGCGCGGTGACCGCCGCCAACCAGGACGTGCTGTGCCGGGACACCACGTCGAGGAACCACGACACGCTGGCGTCGACCCGGGTCCGCAGATCACCCTTGGGCAGCCGTTCGAGGGCGACCTCCGGAATCGTCACCATGACCCGGACGACCTCCAGGTAGAGGTCCTTCTTCGTACCGAAGTAGTGGTTGACCAGCCCCCGCGCGACGCCCGCCTCCCGGGCCACGTCGGTGGTCGACACGTCCCCGTACGGCCGCTCGCCGAACAGCCGGACCGCACAGGCCAGGATCTGGCCGCGCCGGGCGTCCGGCTCCAACCGGCGGCGGCGAGGAGCGGTCTCGACACTCATCTGCCCGACCCTAGCGGCACCCGCCAGGTCGACCGCCGCTGATTACCAGGAGTAATCAGCTGGCGCGGCTATTCACTGGTAATAAACCAATCGTCCAGAGTGCCGCTTTAGCATCTTTCGGGCCCCATCCTGGCGGTGTGCCCCGAGGGCCGGCCAGGGCACCACGGCGCGGGCGGACGGCCGGCATGCCGGCTGACACCTGGCGCATCACGCAAGGGAGCACAACCGTGGTTTCTCGACGTCGAGTCCTCTACGGCGCGGCCGGCGCGGCGGTGGGCCTGTCGGCCGCCGGCACGTTCGCCGGGTCCGCGACAGCAGCGCCGTCCACCTCTACCGAGGTGACGTCGCCGCTGGCCGCCCCGCGCGGTCGCCTGATGAGCAGGACGGTGGTGACCTCGCCGGCCATCCCGCTGACCCACCTGTCCATCCGGCACGGCGGCCCCTCGGCAGCGGTGCGCCTGCGCACCGGCAAGGGCTGGAGCGACTGGCTCGAACTGAACGCGTGCCAGAACGGCCGCGACGGCGGTACGGCAGCGGCACGCTCCAACGTCGTGGTCGCCAACGGCGCGACCGCGTACGAGGTGCAGACCGCCGACGGCTCTGACGCCACCGTCTCCGAGCTGAACATGGTCGACGGGCCCCGACGGACGGTCGTCAACCCGCAGACGAACGGCCTTCCCGCTGCACGGGGTGGCCGCCAGCCGACGTACCTGTCCCGGTCCCGGTGGGGCGCCGACGAGTCGCTGCGCTTCGCCGAGGACGGCAGCGAACTGTGGCCCGCCGAGTTCTTTCCGGTACAGACTCTGACGGTCCACCACAGCGGCGTGTACGAGCACAACGAGGACCCGGACCCGGCCGCGACGGTCCGGGCCATCTACTACGACCAGTGCGTCCTTCAGGAGTTCGGCGACATCGGCTACCACCTGCTGATCGACGAGGCGGGACGGGTCTACGAGGGCCGCTACTCCGACCCGGGTCCCCTGCCGGTGTACGGTCCCGGCCTCGGCAGCGACGGTCGGCCGCTCATGGTCAACGCGGCACACGTCGGTGGCTACAACGCGGGCAACATCGGCATCTGCCTGCTGGGCCGGTTCACGTCCCAGCAGCCCAGCGCCGCCGCGCACCGCTCGTTGGTGTTCGTCCTGGCGGGCCTCGCCGCTGCGGGAAGGCTCGCCCCCGGCGGCCGGACCGACTACGTCAACCCGGTCAGCGGGGCGAGTGGCAAGGTCGACGTCATCTCCGGCCACCGCGACTGGGCCACCATCGGGGCCGACCCGACCGAGTGCCCCGGCGACGCCTTCCACCCCTACCTCGGCGCGCTCCGCCAGGAGGTGGCGGTGCTGCTGCGGCAGTTCCCGGCCCCGCCGAAGCACCCGCGCTAGGAGACCCGCGCCCCACCGTCTCCGTCTCGATTCCGTCTCCCCCGACGCCCGGCGGAGGCGGTGGGGCGTGCGCACCTTCAGGGCACTGATCACTTGATGCTCACCAGTTCGGCGGGCGTTCCCGGCCACTGGTCAGCATCAAGTGATCACCGGAGCCGGCGGCGGACCAGGCGTCGGCCGAGGTGCCGCAGGTTGGACGTCTGGGAGTAGAGCGCCGCGTTGATCGCCCCGACGGCGACTCCCGGGGCGCGCTGCACCCGGTCGACGTCCTGCACCACCCGGCCGATCAACGCCAGCCGACACCGCAGGTCGAACAGCTCCCGCCGCGCGCGGTGCAACGCCGTCTCCAGTCCCCCGACCCGCTCCCGCAACCACGCCAACTCCGTCGCCTGATCCATCAAGCCCACCTCTCACTGCACCGCACCCACGCGGCCCATCCGCCGCAGGCCACCTCTGACGACCACTCTCGCCCGATCGAATGCCCCTGTCAATATGGAGACCCCCTTTCGGGGAGGGCTGATCGGGGATACGCGAACGTGCCTAGTGTCCAGGTGTGGGCGACAAGGGGCCGGGCGAGCTGATGGGGCCGTATGAGATCGGTCAGCGGCTCAACGTGTCCCGGAGCAGGTTTCAGCAGATCGCCATGCGGCCGAGCTTCCCGAAGCCCTACCAGGAGCTTCGCGGCATGAAGGTCTGGCTGCGGGCTGATGTCGAGGCGTGGATCGCCGAGCACCGCCCGCCGCGCCCCACCGAGGGCGACGAGGCCGAGTAGCACCGGTCCGGCGTGATCCACACGAGATCGCCGAGCTGGGCGTATCCGATCGCCTGAATACCGCCACAGCGCCGATCCGGAGTGGATCACGCTCTGCGGACGTCCGCGGGCGGGCTCAGCAGCCCTCCGCCACCAGCCGGGTGAACGTCACGTCTCCGAACTCGAACACCGCTTGAGCGACAGCTTCCGCCTCCGTGGGATGACAGGTGTCTGCCACGACCTGCCAGTCGTCCGCGCAGCAGAAGAGGTAGAACTCCGCGTCGGCCTTGTCGTAGCGGGCGATCGCGAGATGGGCGACGACCTCCGCGAAGTTGCTGACGGAGTGCCGCGTCGCGCCGGTAGGCAACTGCCCCGGCGCGAGGCTGGCGAACAGCGTGACCCGGGCTCCGTCGAGTAGGGCCGGCGGCGTTGCTCTCACGGCACGATCGTCACCCAGTCGGCCTATTTGATCGACTCGATTTCCTGCAAGGCGGGGTGTCCCGCTCGGGCGGATGGCCAGACTTCACGGAACAGGAGTCGATCAAGGCGTCGCGGGCTTATTGACATGCCGCCAACAGCGCGCGAGGGTGATGCACATGTCCACGCCCGACGGCTCCCCCTCGCCCTGGCGCCAACCGGAACACGACGACCTCGCCGAACTGGCCCGCACCTTCTTCATCAAGGAGGTGCTGCCGCACACCGAACGCCTGTCGACACAGGGGCACCCGGACCGCGAGCACTACCGGCGGGCCGGTGAGCTGGGGCTGCTCGGCCTGTCCGTCCCGCAGGAGTACGGCGGCGGGGGCGGCGACTTCACCCACGAGGCCGTCGTGCTGCACGAGCAGGCGTACGCCGGGGAGGGCAGCCTCGGGCTCGCCGTACACAGTGGGATCGTCACCGGCTACCTCGTGGCGTACGGCAGCGAGGAGCAGAAGCGACGGTGGCTGCCCGGCCTGTGCAGCGGTGAGCTGGTGGGTGCGATCGCGATGACCGAGCCGGACGGCGGCTCGGACCTTCAGGCGATGCGCACGCGGGCGGTCCGCGACGCCGACGATTACCTGGTCAGCGGTGCGAAGACGTTCATCACCAACGGTGGTCTGGCGGACCTGGTCATCGTGGCGGTCAAGACGGACCCGGAGCAGCGGGCGGCCGGCATCTCGCTGCTCGTCTGCGAGGTGGGCGGCGATCCCGAGGGCTTCCGGCGCGGCCGGCTGCTCTCCAAGATCGGGCTACACGCCAACGACACGGCCGAACTGTTCTTCGACGAGTTCCGGGTGCCGGCGGCCAACCTGCTCGGTGGCGTCGAAGGGCTGGGCTTCGTCCAGATGATGCAGCAGCTTCCGCAGGAGCGCCTGGTCATCGGAGTCGGCGCGGTGGCGGCCATGGAACGGGCGGTCGCGCTGACCGTCGCGTACGCCAAGGAGCGCACCGCCTTCGGCAAGCCGCTGATGGGTCACCAGAACACCCGGATGGTGCTCGCGGAGTGCGCCACCCGTACCCGGGTCAGTCGGGTCTTCCTGGACGACTGCGTCGTCCGGCACACCCGTGGCGACCTGGACGTGGCGACGGCGGCGATGGCGAAGTCGTGGCTCACCGACGGGCAGTGCGAGGTCGTGGACCGGTGCCTCCAGATCTTCGGCGGCTACGGCTACACGACCGAGTATCCGATCGCCCGCATGTACGCCGACGCCCGGGTGCAAAAGATCTACGGCGGCACCAACGAGATCATGAAGGAGCTGATCGCCCGTGCCCTCTGAGGCGTACGTCTATGACGCGGTCCGCACCCCGCGCGGACGCGGCCGGGACACCGGCGCGCTGCACGGGGTCAAGCCGATCTCGCTGGTCGTCGACCTGATCGAGGCGTTGCGCGAGCGCAATCCCGGCCTGGACGTCGCCCGGTTGGAGGACCTGCTGCTGGGCATCGTCACGCCGATCGGCGAGCAGGGCGGCGACCTGGCGCGGGCCGCCGCTCTGCTGGCCGGGCTGCCCGACCACGTGGGCGGGGTGCAGCTCAACCGGTTCTGCGCCTCCGGGTTGGAGGCGGTCAACTCGGCCGCCGCACGGGTCCGCTCCGGGTGGGAGCACCTGTTGCTGGCCGGCGGGGTGGAGTCGATGTCCCGGGTGCCGATGGGTTCCGACGGCGCGGCCTGGGCGACCGATCCGCAGACCGCGCTGGCCACGTCGTTCGTGCCGCAGGGCGTCAGCGCCGACCTGATCGCCACGATCGAGGGCTTCACCCGTGACGACGTGGACGGTTACGCGGTGCGGTCGCAGGAGCGGGCCGCCAAGGCGTGGGCGGGAGGGCACTTCGCGCGTTCGGTGGTGCCGGTCCGCGACGGCAACGGGCTGGACATCCTCACCGTCGACGAGCACCCTCGCCCGGACACCACGCGGGAGGCGCTGGCCCGGCTCACCCCGTCGTTCGCCACCATCGGGGAGGCTGCCGGCTTCGACGCGGTCGCCTTGCAGAAGTTCCACTGGTTGGAGGCCATCGAGCACGTCCACCACGCGGGCAACTCGTCCGGCATCGTGGACGGCGCGGCGCTGGTACTCGTCGGCTCCGAGCGGGTCGGCCGCGACCTCGGCCTCACCCCGCGTGCCCGGATCGCCGGCGCGGCGGTCAGCGGGGCCGACCCGACGTTGATGTTGACCGGTCCGATCCCGGCCACCCACAAGGCGCTCGCCGCCGCCGGGCTGACCCTCGACGACATCGACCTGTTCGAGATCAACGAGGCGTTCGCGGCGGTGGTCCTCAAGTACGTCCGCGACCTGGGACTCGACCCGGACCGGGTGAACGTCAACGGTGGCGCGATCGCCCTCGGCCACCCACTCGGCGCGACCGGGGCGATGCTGCTCGGTACGGCGTTGGACGAGTTGGAACGCCGCGACCTGCGCCGCGCCGTGGTGACCCTGTGCATCGGCGGCGGCATGGGCGTCGCCACCGTGATCGAGCGCTGCTGACCGGGAGGACGACCATGACCGACACCATCCGGTACGACCGCGCCGCCGACGGCATCGTCACGCTCACACTTGACGACCCCGACCAGTCCGCCAACACCATGAATCGGGCGTACGCGTCCTCGATGAGCGCGGCGCTCGATCGGTTGGAGGCCGAGCCCGACCTTGTCGGGGTCATCGTGACCAGCGCGAAGTCGACGTTCTTCGCCGGTGGCGACCTGCCCGAGATGGTCCGGGCGACCCGCGAGGACGCGCCCGCGCTGGCCGAACTGCTCGGCACCATCAAGCGGGACCTGCGACGGTTGGAGACGCTGGGCCGGCCGGTCGTCGCGGCGGTCAACGGCTCCGCGCTCGGCGGCGGTCTGGAGATCGCGCTCGCCTGCCACCACCGGATCGCGCTGGACACACCCGGCAGCCGGCTCGGGCTGCCCGAGGTGACCCTGGGCCTGCTGCCCGGGGCCGGCGGGGTCACCCGGACGGTACGGATGCTCGGCCTGGCCACGGCGTTGACCACGGTGCTGCTCACCGGCCGGCGGATGCGCCCGGCCGACGCCCTGACCGCCGGAATCGTCGACGAGGTGGTCGCCACCGAGGCGGAGATGCTGGATCGGGCCCGCGCCTGGATCGCCGGGAACCCGCACCCGACACAGCCGTGGGACCGGCCGGACTACCGGATGCCGGGTGGCACCCCGGCCAGTCGCTCCCTCGCCGCGCAGCTACCCGCGTTTCCGGCCACGCTGCGCAAGCAACTCAAGGGCGCACGGCTGCCCGCGCCGGAGGCGATCCTGGCCACCGCCGTCGAGGGCGCGCAGGTCGACCTGGACACCGCGCTGACCGTGGAGACCCGGCACCTCATCGGCCTGCTCACCGGCCAGGTCGCCAAGAACATGATCGGTGCGTTCTTCTTCGACCTGAAGGCCGTCAACGGCGGCGCGGCGCGGCCGTCCGTGGACGTTCCGCCGGTGCGACGGGTGGCGGTGCTCGGCGCCGGGATGATGGGCGCGGGCATCGCGTACGCCTGCGCCGACGCAGGGCTGGACGTGGTCGTGCGGGACGTCTCGCCGGAGGCCGCCGGCCGGGCCCGGGAGCACGTCGAACGGCTGCTGGCCCGCCGGGTCCGCAAGGGTCGCGCCACCGAGGCGGACGCCCGCGCGGTGCTCGACCGCATCACGACCACGGACCAGGTGGACGCGCTGGCCGGCTGCGACGCCGTCATCGAGGCGGTCTTCGAGGACCCGGCCCTGAAGAGAAAGGTGTTCGCCGAGGTGCTGCCGGTGCTCGCGCCGGACGCGCTGCTGGCCACCAACACCTCCACGCTGCCGATCACCGGCTTGGCGCAGGGAGTGGACCGGCCGGCCGACTTCATCGGCATGCACTTCTTCTCGCCGGTGGACCGCATGCCGCTGCTGGAGATCGTCGTCGGCGAGCAGACCGGGGACGTGGCGTTGGCGCGGGCGTTCGACCTGGGCCGGCGGATCGGAAAGACCCCGATCGTCGTCAACGACGGCCGCGGCTTCTTCACCAGCCGGGTCATCGGCCGGTTCATCGACGAGGCGGTCGGCATGGTCGCCGAGGGTGTCCCCGCCGCGTCGGTGGAGCAGGCCGCCCTTCAGGCCGGGTATCCGACCGGGCCGCTGGCGCTGGCCGACGAGGTGAGCCTCACCCTGATCCAGCGGATCCGCCGCCAGTTCGAGGCCGCCAGCGCGGAGTACCGACCGCTGCCGGCGCACCGCCTCGTCGACGAGCTGGTCGACGCGTACGACCGGCCCGGCCGGGCCGGCGGGCGCGGTTTCTACGCCTACGAGAACGGCCACCGGGGTCGGTTGTGGACCGGCCTGGCCGACCTGACCACCGACGCGGGCCGGGCGGTGCCGTTCACCGACCTTCAGGAGCGGATGCTCTTCGCCGAGGCGTTGGACGCGCTGCGCTGTCTCGACGAGGGGGTGCTGCGTACCGAGACCGACGCCAACATCGGCTCGATCTTCGGCATCGGCTTCCCCGCCTGGACGGGTGGCGTGATCCGATACGTCCGCCAGTACACGGGCGGGCCCGCCGGCTTCGCGGCGCGGGCCACCGAGTTGGCCGGACGGTACGGCGACCGGTTCACGCCCCCCGGTGACCTGGTCGACCGTCTCGCCGCACCGGTCGGCGTCGCGTGAGCGGGGCAGGCGGCCCGCTGGCCGGGGTGCGGGTGGTCGAGCTGGCCAGTCTCGCTCCGGCGCCCTTCGGCTGCATGGTGCTCGCCGACCTCGGGGCGGACGTGGTGCGCGTCGACCGACCGGGCGGCCCGGGCGCCGGTCGACTGGCCGCGCCGAGCGGCGGGCCGTTGCAGCGCGGCCGGCGGGTCACCGCGCTGGACCTGAAGTCCCCGGCCGGTGTTGCCGACCTGCTGCGCCTCGTCGAGCGGGCGGACGTGCTGGTCGAGGCGTACCGGCCGGGGGTCGCCGAGCGGCTCGGCTTCGGCCCGGACGTCTGCCGGGACCGCAACCCGCGCCTGGTGTACGCGCGGATGACCGGCTGGGGTCAGGACGGCCCGCTGGCCGCCCGGGCCGGCCACGACATCGACTACATCGCGGTCGCCGGGGCGCTGGAACCGCTGGGCCGAGCGGGTGAGCGCCCACACGCGCCGCTGAATCTGATCGGTGACTTCGCCGGTGGCGGCATGCTCCTGGCCGTCGGCGTGCTGGCCGCGCTGCTCGAACGGGAGCGCTCCGGCCTCGGTCAGGTCGTCGACGCGGCCATGGTGGACGGTTCGGCGCTGCTCACGTCGTTCCTGCACGGGTTGCTCGGCACCGGTCTGTGGGCGGCCCCGCGTGGGCGGAACCTGCTCGACGGAGGCGCACCCTTCTACGACACGTACGCCACCGCAGACGGTGGCTTCATGGCCGTCGGGGCGCTGGAACCGGCCTTCTACGGCGAGCTGCTGACGGGGCTCGGCCTCGCCGACGCGGACCTGCCCCAGCAGTACGACCCGAGCGGCTGGGACGAGCTGCGGCGGCGGTTCACCGAACGGTTCGCCGAGCGGACGCGGGACGAGTGGACGGCGGTCTTCGCCGATCGGGACGCCTGTGTGGCCCCGGTGCTCGCCCCCGGCGACGCGCACCGGCACCCGCACAACGCGGCCCGGGGGACGTTCGTCGAGGTGGGGGGCGAGGTGCAACCGGCACCGGCGCCGCGCTTCGACCGTACGCCGACGGGCCCGCCCGTGCCGGAGCGGGACGTGTCGCCGGTCGAGGAGATCCTGACCTCCTGGCGGTAGATCCACAGCGGACCTGCGGGGCAGCCGTACGGCTGTCGCGTTGGTACGGTCGAGCACCGACGGTGGATCACCGACCGGAGGGGTACGAGCATGGCGAGTGGTATCGATCCGTCCGGCCTGAGCCGGTCACTCGAGGACGCGATGCGCCTGCTCGGCCAGGCCTCGGGCGCTGTGGCGGCACAGTCCGACGACGCCGACGGGTCCGCGCCCTCGGCCGAGCAGATGACCGGTCGGGGCACCGGCGGGGACGGTCTCGTCGAGGCGGAGGTCGCCGCCTTCGGCGCCCTACGGAGCCTGGTGATCGATCCGAGCCTGTCCCGGGCCGGCACGACCGTGATCGCCGAGTACGTGCTGGAGGCGGTGCAGGCGGCGCAGGCCGACGAGCGTGCGCGTCGGGCCGACGTGACGGCCGGGGCGCAGGTCGACGGCACCGCCCTGGCCCAGCAGCTCGAACGCGTCTCGGAGGAGGCGTTTCGTGGCTTCCAGCAGATGATCGGCGACCTGGACGCGGCCACCCGTCGGATGGATCGTCGCTGAGCCATGTCCGATGGGATCGAGGTCGACGTCGACGCCCTGCACGCCGCAGCGGCGTCGCTCGCGGCGACCGGCCAGCAACTCGGCGAGGCGGTCAGCGGCCTCGAATCGACGGTGAACGGGTCGGGTAATCCGTGGGGCGCCGACGAGGCGGGTTCGCTCTTCGGGGCCGTGTACGTCGAGGTCCTGATGCACGCGCTGGACGTCTACCGGTCGATGGCCGACCAGTTGACCGAGGCCGCGGAGAACCTGGACCTCAGCGCCGACGCGCACGAGGCGACCGACGTCGCCAACGCGGAACTCTTCACGAGGATGGAGCTGCCCGGTGGGTATGCAGCTTCCTCCTGAGCTGGCCGAGGCGCTGGGCTGGGTCGGCTTCACCTGGCCGACCGCCGACGAGGAGTTGCTGTTCGAGGCGTCCCAGCTCTGGTTCGCGTTCGCCGGCCGGCTGCGGACGGCGGCCGGCGAGGCGCAGGCGGGCGCGGCGCAGGTCGGGATGACCAACAGCGGCGACGACGTCCGGGCGTTCGAGCAGGCGTGGCAGGCCGAGGAGGGTGCGCCGCGCCGCATCGAGGACGGCGTCCAGGCGGCCGAGCTGATCGGCATGGCGTTGCTGGTGATGGCCATCATCACGCTGACGCAGAAGATCATCGTTATCGTCCAGTTGACGATCCTGGTGATCCAGGTGGCGATCGCGTTGGCGGCGGCGGCAGCCAGCTTCGGCGCCTCGCTGGCCCAGATTCCCGTCTCGATCGGCGTGGCCCGGATGGCGATCCAGCGGGTCATCAAAGAGGTCATCGAGAAGGTCGTCAAGGAGATCATTCCGCAGCTGTTGAAGCGCGCGAAGACGCTGCTGCGCCGCTTCACCCGCAAGGGCGCGAAGCGGGGTGGCCCCGGCCGCCGGGGCGTACCCGGCCCGCACACCACCGAGCGCTACCCCAACACCAAGCCGATGCTCGACAAGTACCGCAACGAGCACCTGCCCGGCGGGCACTTCCCCACCGCCGTACGCCGGCTCAGCCCGGAAGAACTCGAACAGCACCGGGTGTTCTTCGACAGCAACGGTGTGCTGCGCAGCGCGCGAAACGGCGAGCCGTTCGACACGTCGAGCGCGCAGACCGTGTTCAGTGGCAACGGCCAGGCGATCTTCGTGATGGACCGCAACGGCAACCTCTACGCGTCCAACTACCAGAAGGTCGGCGACTTCCACCACTCCACACTGGGCAACGGCAACCCGGTCGCCGCGGCGGGCGAGCTGGTCGTGAAGGACGGTAGGGTCCAGTACGCGACGGCGCGCAGTGGTCACTACCAGCCCGACGTGGGCCACATGGCCAATCTCGACGCCGAGTTCAAGCGCAACGGCGTGGGCGGGGTTCCGATCCTGGGCTGGGACGGCAGCCGGATCTTCTAGGGAGTCAGCGAGCATGGGTACGGACAGTTGGAAGGGCCACGTCAACGGGATCCTGTACGGGGTCCAGTTCGACAGGTCGCTCGACGACGCGGTGGTGACCCGGGTCGCCGACGGGGTGGCCGCCGGGCTCTACCCGGGCGACCGGGCCGAGACGCGGGACGCGCTCGACCAGGCGCTCCTCTACGCAGGCCCGTTGAACGACCAGGCCGAGACGCATCACAGCGAGGACGACATCCGCGCCTTCTTCCGCCGGCTGTCGACCGCGCTGGCCACCAGCCCTTCCCAGAGTTGATCAAGAGGTTCGCGTCAGAAAACGGCCGCGCCGTGACGCGAACCTCTTGATCACCGCCGGACGGGCGGGCCGGACATCCCCGTTTGGGGTGTCTTCGGTGGGGGGCGGCATGATCATGGTGGAGGTGGGCCATCGTGGGCCGCCCGAGCCGAGGGGGTGCCGGTGCCGGACGCGGACGAACTTGTCGCCGACGCGCTGGCGGCGGTGCGCGGCAGCGACGTACGACAGGCCGAACGGCAGCTCGACCGGCTGATGGTCGGCACCGGGACGGCGGACGGCGCGACGGCGGTGGACGCCGCCCTGGCACGGCGGCTGGTTCGCGGCCTCGCACGGCTCTGGCCGCGCGGTTGGCAGCCGGTCGACGTACACCGGATCGTCAGGCGTCGGCTCGATGCCGGCGCGGCCCGGCTGGCCCGCGCGGCGCTGGCCGCGCAGCGACGCGAGCAGGCCGAACCGGTCCCCGACTGGTGGGACGACCAGCTCCGCGCGCTCGCCGCCCAGGACCGGGACGCTGGGCCGGAGGTGCTGGCGGCCTGGACCGCCGCGGAGGGGCTGGACCGGATCGACGCGCTACGCGCGGCGGTCGACGTCCTCGCGCTGGTGGAGAGCCTGCCCCCGATCGCGGTGCTGCGCCCGCCGCCGGGTTCGACCGGGACTGCGCTTCCCCGCGTCGCCGGTACGACCCGCACTGGCTCGCCCATGCTGGACCGGGTACGCGCGCTGCTGGCCAAGGCGGAGTCGACCACCTTCCCGGCCGAGGCGGAGGCGTTGACCGCCAAGGCGCAGGAGCTGATCGCCCGGCACAGCATCGACGAGGCGCTGCTGGCCGCCGGCGCGGAGCGGGGCGGCGACCAGCCGAGCGGGGTGCGCCTGGGTGTCGAGAATCCGTACGCGGGGGCGAAGGCGCTGCTGGTGCAGGAGGTGGCGGCGGCGAACCGGTGCGAGGCGGTCTGGTCCGACGACCTGGGTTTCACCACCGTGCTGGGGTGGCCGGCGGATCTCGTCGCGGTGGAGCTGCTCTACACGTCGCTGCTGGTGCAGGCGACGGCCGCGATGCTGCGCGGGCGCGCCGAGCGTCGACCGGGTTCGGGCCGCCGGACGAAGGTGTGGGACGAGTCCTTCCTCAACGCGTTCGCGCTGCGAATCGGTGAGCGTCTGCGCGCGGCCACCGACGCGGCGACGGAGGCGGCGGGTCAGACGGAGGCCGGGGCGGATCGGCTGCTGCCGGTGCTCGCCCAGCGGGGTGAGGCGGTCCGCGAGCGGCTGGAGACGCTGTTCCCCGGCGTGACCCGGCACCGGCTCAGCGTGCGCGACGCCGAGGGCTGGTCGTCCGGCACCTCGGCCGCCGACCGGGCGTCCCTGGACGTCGGCGACGCCCGGCGACCCCGTCAGGTGCCGGGCCGCCCCTGATCCGCCCGGCGTGGGAACGCCACCGTCAGAAGTTTCTGCGATTTTCTTCGGTAGGCGGTAGGGAACGGGCCGGCGGCTCCGACCCTCCGGTGAGCCGCACCCCAGCCGGGGCGCGACCAGGAACCGAGGAGCATCCCTGTGAAGTACATGTTGCTGATCTGGAACCGGCCCGGCTTCACCGAGGAGCTGACCGAGGAGGACCGTACCGCCCTGTTCGGCGAGGTCGACGAGATCATGAAGGAGCTGACTGAGAGCGGCGAGCTGATCGGCGGCCAGGCGTTGGCCGACCCGTCGCAGACGCAGACGGTCCGGCTCGCGGGTGGTCACCCGGAGATCGTCGACGGGCCGTTCATGGAGAGCAAGGAGCAGTTCGCCGGCTACCTGGCCGTGGACTGCGACAGTTCGCAGCGGGCCGCCGAGATCGCCGCCCGCTGGCCGGACGTGCGCTTCGGCGGCGCGATGGAGGTCCGCCCGATCATGGACGAGGCCGGGACGGAGATGTGACCGACGACCGGACGGTCGAGGACCTGCTGCGCACGCTCGCGCCGCAGGTCCTCGGCCTGCTGGTCCGCCGGCACGGCCAGTTCGACAGGTGCGAGGACGCGGTCCAGGAGGCGCTGCTCGCCGCCGCGACGCAGTGGCCCGGGCAGGGCGTACCGGACAACCCTCGTGCCTGGCTGCTCACCGTGGCGACCCGCCGACTCACCGACGAGTGGCGCAGCGAGAGCGCCCGCCGCCAGCGCGAGGTCGCGGTGGCGCTGCGCGAGCCGGCGTACGCCCAGACGGCGCCTCCGGCCGACGCCGAGCCGGCGGTGCCGGACGCGGACGACACCCTGACCCTGCTGTTCCTCTGCTGTCATCCGGCGCTGGCCGGGTCGGCGCAGGTGGCGCTCACGCTGCGCGCGGTGGGCGGTCTCAGCACCGCTCAGATCGCCCGGGCGCACCTGGTGCCGGAGGCGACCATGAGCCAGCGCATCCGGCGGGCCAAGCAGCGGATCGAGGCGGCCGGCGCGCGGTTCGCCATGCCCGGACCGGCCGAGCGGGAGGAGCGGCTGCGGACGGTGCTGCGGGTGCTCTACCTGATCTTCAATGAGGGGTACACGGCGTCGAGCGGGCCGGATCTGCACCGGGCCGAGCTGACCGCCGAGGCGATCCGACTCGGCCGCGTCCTGCACGGGCTGCTGCCCGACGACGGCGAGGTCACCGGGCTGCTGGCGCTGATGCTGCTCACCGACGCGCACCGGGCGGCCCGGGTGGGCCCGGACGGTGAGCTGGTGCCGCTGGCGGAGCAGGACCGTTCCCGCTGGGACGCCGCCGCCATCGCCGAGGGGATCGTGCTGATCACCGAGGCGTTGACCTGGTCGCCTCCCGGCCCGTACCAGCTCCAGGCCGCCATCGCCGCCGTGCACGCGGAGGCGACGACGGCGGCGGAGACGGACTGGCGGCAGATCGTCGCGCTCTACCGGCTGCTGGGGCGGATCGCACCGAATCCGCTGGTCACGCTCAACCAGGCGGTCGCAGTGGCCATGGTGGACGGGCCCCGCGCCGGGCTCGCCCTGCTCACCCCGTTGGACGCCGACGAGCGTACGGCCGGGCACCACCGGCTGGCGGCCGTCCGGGCGCACCTGCTGGAGCTGGATGATCAGCCGGCCGCCGCGCGGGAGGCGTACCTGGTGGCGGCGCGCGGCACGACGAGCCTGCCCGAGCAGCGGTACCTGGAGCTGCGCGCCGCCCGGCTGGCGGCGCGGCACTGAGCGCCGCGCCGCCGGCCAGGTCAGACGTCGACCGCCGGACAGCTCGTGCCCCGCGCCGGCACGACCCCGTCGAGCAGGTACGAGTCGACGATCCGCCCGACGCACGGGCTCGTGGTGTAGCTGCCGTGCCCCCAGCCCCGATAGGTCAGCAGCACCCCGTGCCGACCCAACTGTCGGGCCACCGCACGGGCCCAGACGTAGCCGCTCGCCGGGTCGTGCACGGTGGCGGCGATCAGCAGCGGCACGTCGGTGCGTACCCGCAGCCGGTGCTGCGGGTTGGCGACGGTGGGGGTGCCCAGGCAGGTGACCAGGGCGAACAGCGCCGGCGGGTAGCGCAGGTCGGGCGCGAGCCGGGCGCTGCGACGCAGATGCGCGTCGTACTCGCGGTAGTCGCGGACCGGCAGGCTCCAGTCCTGGCAGAAGACCCCGAAGGGGTACGGGGCCACCGCGTCCTCTGCCAGCGTGGTGATGCCCGGCGTCGCCGCGCCGCCCTCCAGCTTGCCGATCCACTCCGCGAGCCCGGGCCACCGCCACGTGTCGTAGAGCTTCTTGTGGGCGAGGCGGCTCAGCTCGAAGGGGACGAGCGGGGCGCCGGCCCGGTCCGGGTCGGTCAGCGTTCCGCGCTCGGCCCGGGCGTGCAGCCCGGCCCAGATCGCCCGTACGTCCCGACCGTGCAGCACGCAGTCGGCGGACCGGGCACACCAGTCGAGGAACTCGTCGAACGCGTCCTCGGCGGTGACGGCCTGGGTGTCGAGGAAGGCACGGGTGTCGAGGCTGTGGTCCATCGCGGCCTCCAGCACCATGGCCCGCACCCGGTCGGGGAACAGCTCGGCGTACCGCTCGCCCAGCAGGGTGCCGTACGAGCTGCCGTGGAAGGTGAGCTGCCGCTCGCCGAGCGCGGCGCGGACCGCGTCCAGGTCCCGGGCGGCGCTCGTGGTGTCCACGTGGTCGTAGAGCGCGCCCGTACGGGCCCGGCAGTCGGCGCGTAGCAGCGCGTTCGTGGCCAGCGTGGCGTCGAACTGTGCCTGGTCGGCGATCACCTGGGGTTGCCGGCCGAGCAGGTCGCGGGAGCAGCGCACCGGATGGCTGCCGCCGGTGCCGCGCGGGTCGAAACTGACGATGTCGAACCGGCGGCGCAGGTCGGCGCTGAACCGCGAGCTCCCGTTCACCACCCGGTCGACGCCGCTGTCGCCCGGCCCGCCGGGGCCGAAGAACAGGGTGCCCTGCCGTGCGGTCGGGTCGGTGGCGACGCGGCGGGCCAACGCCAGCTCGAAGCGTTCGCCCCGTGGTCGGCTCCAGTCGACCGGCAGCGACAGGCTGCCGCACTCGGGCGGGGCCTCCGCGACGGGCGGCTCCTCGTCGGGGGCGTCCTCGGCGCAGGGGTGCCAGTCGATGACGGGTCGGGCGGCGGCCGGGCTCGCCGGGGTCAGGCCGGCGGCCGTGAGGGCCAGAGCCACCGCCCAGCCGACTCCGGATTTGCGTACGCGCAGCATGGAGTGCTGTCCTCTCCTCGAAGGAGCGTTACCGGTGAAACTCGCCTGCTGGCGAGGTGATGCTGCTTCCACCCGGGCCGTCGAGTGGCCGCTCGACGGCCCGGGGCCTTCACGCGGGTCAGTCGACCTCACGCAGGACGCGTTCGAGCGTGGTCATCCGGGTCTCCATCCCGCTCAGCCGACCGTCCATCGCGGCGAGCAGTCGGGCGTTCTCCGCCTGTGCCTGCGCGGCGGTTTCGGCGAGCTTGCGGTAGTCGTCCGCGCGGTTCGCCTCGTACCGGGCCCGCCGGGTCTTGGCGAGTTGTACGACGGTCACGGTGAACACGCTGATCAGCAGCGCGAACACGCCAAACGCTCCGACGACCTCGGTCCAGTCGTGCTCGCTCATGACCGCGCCTCCGGCTGCTCGCCCGACTCGGGCACGGTCAGCGTCTCGATCGCCGCCGCGATGACCTGGGGGGTGAGTGTGAGCACGAAGGGCTCCACCTCGTAGTAGTTCATGGCCTTCCCGTCCTCCGACAACTCCATGCGGGCGGTGACCAGCCCGGCCGCCGCCAGCTTCCGTAGGTGGACCTGCAACAGCGCGCGGCTGATGCCCAGTTGCCGGGCCAGCCCGCTGACGTACGCGCGCTCGCGGGCCAACGCGGCGACGACCCGCAGCCGGTGCGGGTTGGCCAGGGTGGCCAGCACCCGGACCAGGTCGTCGCCGGTCGGCGGCGACGCCGCGCTCATAACCAGCCCTTGCACATGCCAACAGAAGTTAGCAGGTGTCGCGAGACTGCGGCGCAACGTGAAGGCGGAATCAGGGGGATCTCAGGGTCGCCGGAGAAGTCCGGACACGACAGCACGCCGGGCCGGTGATGGTCACCGGCCCGGCGTGCGGGTTACGTCGTACGTCAGCTCTTGAAGGCGTCCTTGATCTTCTCGCCGGCCTGCTTGAGCTTGGCCGTCGACTGGTCGGCACGACCCTCGGCCTCGAGCTGCTCGTTGTCGGTGGCCCGACCGGCGCCTTCCTTCAGCTTGCCGGCCGCGTCCTCGGTGGCGTTATTGACCTTGTCGTCGAATCCCATTGCCAACCTCCATCGCAAGCGTCGCTACGAGGTCAGAGGTACCCCCGTCTTCGCTGCTCCAACCATGTCGGCCGTCACTTGTCTGCGACGGCCGACCGGAAGCGGCGCAGCCGCAGGCTGTTGGCCACGACGAAGACCGACGAGAACGCCATGGTGGCGCCGGCGATCATCGGGTTGAGCAGCCCGGCCGCGGCCAGCGGCAGGGCCGCCACGTTGTAGCCGAACGCCCAGAACAGGTTGCCCCGGATGATCCCGAGCGTGCGCCGGGACAGCCGGATGGCATCCACCGCGGCGTCCAGGTCGCCCCGGACGAGGGTCAGGTCGGACGCCTCGATCGCCACGTCGGTGCCGGTGCCCATGGCGAGCCCCAGGTCGGCCTGGGCCAGCGCCGGCGCGTCGTTGACGCCGTCACCGACCATCGCCACCGAGCGCCCCTGCGCCTGGAGCCGCTTGACCACGTCGACCTTCCCGGCCGGCAACACCTCGGCGATCACCTCGTCCACACCCACCTCGGCGGCGACCGCCCGGGCCACGGTGATGTTGTCGCCGGTCAACAGGACCGGCGTGAGCCCCAGGGCGCGCAGCCGCGCCACGGCCGCCCGGCTCGTCGGCCGGACCACGTCGGCGACCGCGAGCACGCCCCGGGCCCGCCCGTCCCAGCCCACGACTATCGCCGTACGACCGGCGGCCTCCGCGTCCCGCACGGCCCACTCGACCTCCGGCGGCACGTCGACACCGCGTTCGCGCAGCAGCCGGACCCGGCCGAGCAGAACGACCCGCTCCTCGACCGCGCCGGTCACGCCCAGCCCTTCGAGGTTGGCGAAGCCGGTCACCGGGGGCAGGTCACCCGCCTCGGCGGCGCCCACGGCGACGGCCCGGGCGATCGGGTGCTCGGAGGCGGCCTCCACCGCGCCGGCGAGCCGGAGCAGCTCCGCGCGGTCCTCGCCACTGGCCGGCACCACGCCCACCAGGGTCATCCGGCCGGTCGTCACGGTGCCCGTCTTGTCCAGCACGACGGTGTCGACCCGGCGGGTCGACTCCAGCACCTCCGGCCCCTTGATCAACACGCCGAGCTGGGCGCCGCGACCGGTGCCGACCAGCAGCGCGGTCGGCGTGGCCAGCCCCAGGGCGCACGGGCACGCGATGATCAGCACGGCCACGGCGGCGGTGAACGCGGCGGTCGGGCCCGCGCCGGTGCCGAGCCACCAGCCGAGGGTGCCCACGGCCAGGGCGATGACGATCGGTACGAACACCCCGGAGATCCGGTCGGCCAGCCGCTGCACGGCCGCCTTGCCGCTCTGCGCCTGCTCGACCAGGTCGGCCATCCGGGCCAGTTGGGTGTCCGCGCCGACCCGGGTCGCGGTGACGACCAGCCGGCCGCCCGCGTTGATCGTCGCGCCGACCACGGGGTCGCCCGGACCGACCTCGACCGGCACCGACTCACCGGTCAACATGCTCGCGTCCACGGCGGAGGTGCCCTCGTCGACGACGCCGTCGGTGGCGATCTTCTCGCCGGGACGGACCACGAACCGGTCGCCCACCGCGAGCCGGTCCACCGGCACCAGGGTCTCCACGCCGTTCCGCAGTACCGCCACCTCCTTCGCGCCGAGTTCGAGAAGGGCTCGCAGGGCCGCGCCGGCGGTCCGCTTGGACCGGGCCTCGAAGTAGCGACCGGCCAGGATGAACACCGTGACCCCGGCGGCGGCCTCCAGGTAAATGTTGCCGGCGCCGTCACTGCGGGTGATCGCGAGGCGGAACGGGTGCGTCATCCCGGGCATGCCGGCGTCACCGAGGAACAAAGCCCAGAGCGACCACCCGAAGGCGGCGAGGGTGCCGAGCGAGACCAGGGTGTCCATGGTGGCCGCCCCGTGCCGCAGATTGGTCCAGGCCGCGCGGTGGAACGGCAGCCCACCCCAGACGACCACCGGGGCGGCCAGGGTCAGCGACAGCCACTGCCAGTAGTCGAACTGCCAGGGCGGCACCATGGCCAGCAGGACCACCGGCACGCTCAGGACCGCCGAGACCCACAGCCGGGTACGCGGCCCGCGCAGCGGGTCCTCCACCGGCGCCTCGGCGGTCGGCGGGGCGGGCAGGGCCGCCGTGTAGCCGGTCTTCTGGACGGTCTCGATCAGATCGTCCGGGGTGACGTCGTCGGCGTACCGGACGGTCGCCTTCTCGGTGGCGTAGTTGACGGTGGCGCTCACCCCGTCCATCCGGTTGAGCTTCTTCTCGACCCGCGCGGCGCACGCGGCGCAGGTCATCCCCCCGATCGCCAGTTCGATCCGGTTCGGCGCCTCGGGCAGCGGTCTGCTGGTGGTGGTCATCGTCCGATCCCGTCAGTTGTGCCCATGCCCGGGGGTGCCGTGGTCGGCCCCGCCGGTCGGTGTCGGCGCACCCGTCGCGGCCGGAGCAGCGCCGGCCACGACGGTGAACTCGGCGGTGTGCACGCGCCCGCCGTGCTGGAAGTCGAGGTAGAGCCGGTAGACGCCGGTCGAGGGCACCTCGGCGTGGAAGGTGACGGCGGGGCCGGGCGGTGTGCGCCCGTCGCCGGGCGTCCCGTCCGGGTGTACGTGCAGGTACGCCAGATCACCCCGACGCAGCGCCACCAGGTGCCCGTACGCACCCAGGTAGGGCTCCAGGTCGGTGACCGGCTGTCCGGCGCGGCTCACCGTCAGGGTGAGCGCCGAGGTGCGGCCCGGCTGCGGCGTGCCGGTCAGGGTGACGGTGTAACCGTCGACCGTGGTGCTGGTCGCCGGGGCGGGCAGCGTCCGCTCGGTCAGCTCGCCGGGAACGGTGACGTCCACGCCGAGGGTCAACGGCTCGCCCCCGGTCGGGGTGAAGTCGGCGAACGCCCGCCACTGCCCGGCACCGGCCAGCGGGTTGGCGACCCGCCAGGTGCCGTCCGGGGCGAGTTCGGGGTGGACGTGCCGGAAGCCGGACAGGTCCCGCCGGGCGACGATCAGGTGCATCCGCTTGTCGTGCGCGACGTCGTACCTGGTCACCGGCCGACCGTCCGGCCCGTCGATCCGAAAGGCGAACTCGCCGGCGGGCGCGGTGACCGGCTGGAGCGTGTAGCCCCGGTCGGAGACGAGCAGTCCGCCCGGAACGAGGTCGGCGGCCTCGCCACTCGTGGTGGGGGCCGAGGTGCGAGCCACGTCGGGCCGGGTCTGCGCGACCGGGTCGACCGGGTCGACCACCCGGCCGACCCCGTACGCCGCGCCGAAGAGCGCCGCGAGACCGAGGGTGAACGCCCCCAGCCTGGTCACCGTGGTCATCTCGGATCTCCGCCTCACGCCTCGACGAGGTCGTAGCCGGCCTCGTCGACCGCGGCCCGCACGGCGCCGGTGTCCACCGGCTGCTCGCTGCTGACGGTGACCTGGCCGGTGGCGAGGTCGACCCGCACGTCGCGCACGCCCTCGATCGCGCCCACCTCGGCGCTGACCGCGCTGACGCAGTGCCCGCAGGTCATGCCCTGGACCTGGTACGTCGTCTCGACCATCGGATGTCTCCTCTCGTAGTACCGGTACCCGGTGGGGGTATCCCGGCAGGAACGGACATTACCATACCCCCCAGGGGTACGCTATCCTCGTCGTCATGACCGCACCCACCCCGATCCGCGGGTACACCGCCAGCAAGGACCAACTGCTCGCGCGGCTCCGCCGTGTGGAGGGGCAGGTCCGGGGCATCGAGAAGATGGTCGACGACGACCGCTACTGCATCGACGTGCTCACCCAGATCTCCGCGATCCAGGCCGCGCTCGACAAGGTGGCCCTGGGCCTGCTCGACGGGCACGCCCGGCACTGCATGCACGAGGGAGCGGCCGAGGGCCGGGCCGACGAGATGGCCAGCGAGATGATGGCGGCCGTCGGCCGGCTCATGAAGCGCGGCTGAGTCACGGCTCCCGGTCCGGGTCGAGCCGAACCCGGCGCAGCAACTGCGCGTTGAGCGCCACCACGATGGTGGACGCGGACATCAGCACCGCCGCCACCGCCGGGCTCAGCGCCACCCCGGCCCCGGCGAGCACCCCGGCGGCCAGGGGCAGCGCCACCACGTTGTAGCTCGCGGCCCAGGCCAGGTTCTGCCGCATCTTGCGGTACGACGCCCGGGACAGCCGGACCACGGCGTCGACGCCGCGCGGATCGGACGACGCCAGCACCACTCCGGCGGACTCGATCGCCACATCGGTGCCCGCCCCGATCGCGATGCCCACATCGGCGCGGGCCAGCGCCGGCGCGTCGTTCACCCCGTCGCCGACCATCGCCACGGTCAGGCCGCGCCGCTGGAGTTCCGCCACCCGGCTGTCCTTGTCGGCCGGCAGCACCTCGGCGAAGACCTCGTCCGCACCTTCCCGGAAGCCGAGTTCGGCGGCGACCGACTCGGCCACCGGCCGCGCGTCCCCGGTGATCATGGCGATGGTGCGGACCCCGTCGGCCCGCAGCTGCGCTATCGCCTGGCGGGCCTCCGGCCGCACCTCGTCGGTCAGCGCGAACGCCGCGAGCACCGTGTCCGGCAACCGCAGGAGATACAGCACCACGGCGCCGCGCGACGACCAGCGCCCGGTCGCCTTCCGCAGCTCGTCCGGCAGTGGTCCACCCCGCTCGCGCAGCAGGGCCGGCCCGCCGACCGCGTACTCCGTACCGTCGACGGTGGCCCGCACCCCGCGGCCCGGCTGCGAGCGGAAGCCGGCGGCACGGGCCGGCCCATCCGGGCCGGCCGCCGCCACGATCGCGCGGGCCAGCGGATGTTCGCTGTCGGACTCGACGCCGGCGGCGATCCGCAACGCCTCGTCGCGCCCCACGCCGGGGGCCGTCACCAGATCGGTGACCGCGTGCTCGCCACGGGTCAGCGTCCCGGTCTTGTCGAACAGCACCGCGTCGACGGTGCGCATGCGCTCCAACGCCAGCCGGTCCTTGACCAGGATCCCGCTTCGGGCCGCCAGCGCCGTGGAGAGCGCGACGACGAGCGGGATGGCCAGGCCGAGCGCGTGCGGGCAGGCGATCACCAGAACGGTGACGGTACGCACCACCGCCTGGTCGGGCTCACCGAGCGCGATCCAGACCAGCAGGGTGAGCACGGCGGTACCGGTGGCCACGTAGAACAGCGCGGCGGCGAACCGGTCGGCGAGCAGTTGGGCCTGCCCACCCGAGCGCTGCGCCTGCGCGACCATGCGCTGGATACCCGCGAGCGCGGTCTCGTCGCCCAGCGCCTCGACCCGGACCCGGATGGCCGAATCGGTCGCGACCGTGCCGGCCACCACCCGATCGCCCGTGGACCGGGCGACCGGACGCGACTCGCCCGTGATCATCGATTCGTCCAACTCCGCGTCGCCGTCGACAACCCGGCCGTCGGCCGGCACCCGACCCCCGGGTCGGACCAGCACCACGTCGTCGACCCGCAGCTCGTCGACCGGTACGCGCTCGACCTCGCCGTCCGCCGCCACACGCTCGGCCTCGTCGGGCAGCAGCGCGGCCAGCGCCGCCAGCGCACCCCGGGCCTGCCCGATGGCCTTCATCTCCTGCCAGTGGCCGAGCAGCATGATGGTGACCAGCGCGGCCAGCTCCCACCAGAAGTCCAGGTCGAAGGCGCCCAGGCTGGTCGCCAGCGACGCGGTGTACGCCACGGTGATCGCCATCGCGACCAGCAGCATCATGCCCGGCGCGCGGTCCCGGATCTCCCGTACCGCGCCGACCAGGAACGGCCAGCCACCCCAGAGGAACACCACCGAACCGAGTACCGGCCCCGCCCAGGAGCGACCCGGCACGTCCAGCCGGAGCCCGAGCCGGTCCATCACCAGGTCACTGGTCAGCACCACCGGCACGGTGAGAACCAGGCAGACCCAGAACCGGCGACGGAACATGGCCGGGTCGTGCCCCGCGTGCTTGTCGTGGCCGCCGTGCTTGTCGTGGCCCGCGTGCTCGTCGTGCATGGCGTGCTCGTCGCGAGGTCGGTGATCGGTGGGGTGCTCGGGCATGACTCCACCATCGCGCTCCGACCGGGGCAGTGTCAGCGGTTCGACTCCCCCGACACATCCGCACGACCTGCGGCCCCCCGTCGCACTGGTTAGCATCGTCCAGCGATGACCCACCGGATCCCGCCGCCGAGCCGGGCGACGATGCCGCCACGGCGCGGCCCCGTACCGCGCCGGCCGGGCCGCTTCATCACTCTCCGTGATTGCCGCCTCGCCAGTCGGCGAGCCGACGCGCTCATAACCGCGTTCGTCCGGCGGAGCTGAACCGCACAGCCCGCCGGCACGTACCCCGCACCGGATCGTTGGGAGTCTCGCATTGGGTTCCGACCACAGCCATTCCGCTCGACCCGCACCGCCTCGGGTCCGACGGATCCTCGTCGCGACGGTGGTGCCGCTCTTCGTGGCCACCGTCGTCGCCGCCGTGGTGCTGTGGCCACGGGACGGCGCACCGCAGAGCGGCGGTGGCGCGGACGTGCCCCGCTACCACGGCACGGTGACCCGGGTGGTGACCGAACCGTGCCCGCCCTCGGCAAGCCCGGAGGGCTCGCCGACCAGCGGGCCGTGCGGCACCGTGGACGTACTCCTCGACGACGGGCCGCGCGCCGACCAGCGGGTGAGCACGCCCGTCCCCGCCGGGCCGGGTGCGCCGCGGGTCGAGGTGGGCGACGACGTCGTCCTGGTCGAGCTGGCCGACCCGACCGATCCCGCCACCAGCACCTGGAACATCGCGGAGCACCAACGCGGGACGCCGCTGGTGTGGCTCGTGGTCGTCTTCGCCGCCGCCATCATCGCGTTCGGCCGGTGGCGGGGCCTGGCCGCGCTCGCGGGCCTGGCCGCCAGTTTCGCCATCCTGCTCACCTTCGTGCTACCGGCCATCGGCGCGGGCCGGTCCCCACTGCTGGTGGCGGTGGTCGGCGCGGCCCTGATCATGTTCGTGGTGCTCTACCTGACACACGGAGTTACCGCGCAGACCTCCGTCGCGGTCCTCGGCACCCTGGGCAGCCTGGTGCTCACCGGCGTGCTGGCGACCATCGCCACGGCCACCACCCAGCTCACCGGCTTCGGCAGCGAGGACGCCACCACTCTCTCGATGTTCCAGACCAATGTGGACCTGCGTGGCCTGCTGCTCGCCGGGATCATCATCGGCTCACTCGGGGTACTCGACGACGTGACCGTCACCCAGGCCGCCACCGTCACCGAGCTGGCCAACGCCAATCCCGGGCTGAGTCGACGGCAGCTCTACCGGGCGGCCACCCGGGTCGGCCGGGCGCACATCGCCTCCACGGTCAACACCATCGTGCTGGCGTACGCGGGCGCGTCACTGCCGCTGCTGCTCCTGCTCACCGCCGACTCGCGCCCCATCGGGCAGATCCTGACCAGCGAGTTCCTCGCACAGGAGATCGTCCGCAGCGCGGTCGCCACGCTCGGCCTGATCGCCGCCGTACCCCTGACCACCGGGTTGGCCGCAGTGGTGACCGCGGCGGGATCGACGGCCATGCCCGACGCGGACGCCTCGCCACCGCGCCCCCGCGCGGACCGCACGGAGGCGTTGGCCGCTCTCAGTTCCCCGCCAACGGGTCGGGCCGACGGGCCCGACCCGCAGCGGGACGCACCCCCATCCACCGCCACCACCGGGTGGCCAGAGCCGAACAGGAGCACGGATACGGCATGGTGACACTCCTCAGCGTGACCGGATCGGGCACCCGCCCTGAGAACCGCGTCACTGGTCACTCAACGCCATGGCGAAATGACGCTTTTAGTCGGCATCAGGACGTAGCTCAGGCGGTGGACTCTCGGGTAACCTCGCTGCCGGTCACCGACGAAGGCGCGCAGCGGCGCCTGCGGTGCCACCGCCCAATCGCCAACCGGCGAGCCGGGGACCCAGGTACGTGGGGTGAATCCGCGACAGCGGTAGGGGCCACTTCCGCCCCGAACCCGTCAGCTAACCCGGTCGGCGGTCGACGGAAGGGAAGATTGTGACGGCACCCCTACGCCGCTGGTTGACACCCGTGGTGGCCGTGCTTGCTGCGCTGACCGTGCTCGCCGGGCCCCTCCCGGCCCACGCCGCCCCGACGCCCCCCACACCCTCCGGGCACGAGGAGGACGGCGACGAGCCCAAGCTGCTCACCGACGTCATCGAGCAGACCAACCGGGACTACGTGGCGGCCAAGTCCAAACTGGACAAGTCGAAGAAGCGGCAGCTCGAACTGGCGGTGGAGGTCGACCGGGCCAAGGCGGACCTGGCCGCGCTGGCCCCGCAGGTCGCGCAGATCGCCGCTCAGTCGTACCGGACCGGACGGGTCGGCGCGATAGCGATGCTGCTGGAGAGCGACGCCCCCGACTCGTTCGTCCAGCGGGCCGCGGCGCTCGACGAGATGAACATGGTCAACGAGAAGAAGCTCGCCGAGGTCAACGCGGTGAAGGCCCGCGCCGAGCAGGCGAAGCTGGCGCTCGACGCGGAGGTACGCGAGCAGCAGAAGCAGACCGCGCTGATGGCGAAGGACAAGCGGGACGCGGACAAGGCGCTCGCGCTGGTCGGCGGTAAGGGCTTCACCGGCGGTCTGGTCGACGCCACCTCGCCGGTCGCCCGGATCGGCCCGGGTCGCACCGCCGACGGTGACTGGAAGCCCCAGTCGTGCAGCGAGAAGGACCCGACCACCTCCGGCTGCGTCACGCCGCGCACGCTGCACGCGTACAAGGAGGTCAAGCGGGCCGGGTTCAACCGGTTCGTGGGCTGCCACCGCAACGGTGGACCGTACGAGCACCCGAAGGGCCGCGCCTGTGACTGGTCGTTGCAGAAGAGCGGCTTCAGCCCGTGGCACAACAACGACACCCGGATGTACGGCAACAACGTGGCCGCGTTCCTCATCCGTAACGCCGACCGGCTCGGCATCTACTACGTGATCTGGAACAGGCAGATCTGGTTCCCGGCGACCGGCTGGAAGTCGTACAGCGGGCCGTCGAACCACACCGACCACGTGCACATGTCGCTGCTCTGATCCGACGCCCAGCAGTGCGAGGGCCGTCCCGCCGTCCGGCGGGGCGGCCCTCGGCGGGTCAGACGGCGGCGGTCGCGGCCGGGTCGCCCGAGGGCTCGTCGCCCGTGGCGGCGCCGGCGGGTACGGGGGTCACGGGTCGCACCACCCCGGCGGCGAGCCGGTACGACATGCCCACCACCGCGCACCGCCCCCGCGCCACCTCGTCGGCCAGCACGGGCGACTGCCCGAGCAGCGTCTCGACGGTCTGTGCGATGTGGATGTCGACGATGCCGTCGATGTCGTCCACGCCCTCGGCGGTGGCTCGTCGGAGGCTGGGCAGCACCGCGTCGACCACCGCCGGAAGATGTCCCGGGGGCGCGACGCCGGTGGCGGCCGATTCGCGGGCCGCCTGCACCGCGCCGCAGGAGTCGTGGCCGAGCACCACCACCAGCGGAGTGCCGAGGACGGCCACCGCGTACTCGACGCTGCCCAGCACCTCGGGCCCGATGGTGTGCCCCGCCGTGCGGACGACGAAGAGGTCGCCCAGCCCGCGGTCGAAGATGATCTCGGCGGCCAGGCGGGAGTCGGAGCAGCCGACGATCACTGCGAAGGGGTGCTGCCCGTCCGCCACGGCGGCCCGGTGCCCAGCATCCTGGTTGGGGTGGCGCGGCTCTCCGGCGACGAAGCGACGGTTGCCGGAGAGAAGCTCGGCGTACGCTCGGGCCGGCTCCGTCGTGATCGACGCTCGATCGGCGGCCCGCTGCGTGCCCGGCTGCCCGCCGGGCGTACCGGAACGGCTCATCCCCGCACCTCGTCTCCACGCGTTTGACCTGCTCAACGGCCTTTTCAGCCGGGCCGGCGGTGGGCGCTGGCTCGCGCTCAACGGTCACACGCACCGCAAGATGCGTCAAGATATGCGTGATTTAGATTTCATACGTTGACCCGGAAAGGCAGCCCCACGATGGCGAGCACGGCGGCCGGCGCCGGCCGGAACTGGACATTTCTCACCAACCACGGGCACGTGCTGCTCGCCATCGCTCGCGACCCCACCGCCCGGCTACGCGACGTGGCGGCAGAGGTGGGCGTCACCGAGCGGGCCGCCCAGGCGATCGTCGCCGACCTGGAGGCCGAGGGTTACCTGAGTCGTACCCGGGTGGGGCGTCGCAACGAGTACACCCTGAACCCCGCCGGCCGGTTCCGGCACCCCGCCGAGGCCGAGGTGCAGGTCGGCGACCTCCTCGCGCTGTTCACCCCCACCCCCGTCGACGACACTCCCTGACGACCCCCGGCGCCCGGACGTCGGTCGGCGTCCTCGGGCCGCTGCCCGACGCGCCACAGCGGTAATCTCTGCGGGTGCGCGAATGCCTGCCGCCGAGCGCGACCCAACCGCCCCGCCGTACCGTGCGCGCTGTCCTCAGTGGAACGTTCGCGGCCCTGCTCGGGGTCACCCTGGCGGTGACCCCCGGCGTGCCGGCGGCAGCGGCGGCCCCCGTCTGCGGCCCGCCCGGCGAGGACGCCCTGGCGGAGATGCCGTGGGCGCTGCAGCGGCTGGATCCGGTCTCGGCCTGGCCGATCTCGCGAGGCGCCGGGGTGACGGTGGCGGTCATCGACTCCGGAGTCTCGGCCATTCACCCCGCCCTCAAGAACCAGGTGCTCCCCGGGCGCGACTTCAACAACCTGACCGACTACCGAGGCCAGTGCGACCTGGCGGGCCACGGCACGATGGTCGCCGGCATCATCGCCGGCCAGGACGGCACCGGGGCTCCGTTCAGCGGTATCGCACCGGCGGCCCGCATCCTGCCCATCCGGGTGCTGCCGAACGCCAAGGGCACCAACGACGAGGCACTGCCCGGGCAGATCGCCGCCGCCATCGACTGGGCGGTCGACAACGACGCCGACGTGATCAACCTGTCGCTGGTGACCCTGCCCCGACCCGAGCTGGCCCGGGCCGTCGAACGTGCCCTCGCCAAGCGGGTGATCCTGGTCGCCGCCGCCGGCAACCGGCAGGAGACGCAGGAGGACAAGCCGGCGTACCCGGCCGCCTACCCGGGCGTCATCGCCGTCGCCGGCGTGGACGAGCAGGGCGGGCACGTCGGCACCTCGGTCAGCGGCAGCTACGTCGACGTCGCCGCGCCGGGCCTGAACATCGTCGGTCCCGCGCCCGGTGGGTCCGGCTACCGTGCCGAACCGACGGGTGGCACCAGCTTCGCCGCCGCGTACGTCTCGGGCGCGGCCGCGCTGGTCCGGGCCGCCTACCCGGACCTCACCCCGGAGCAGGTCGCCGACCGGCTGGAGCGTACGGCGGACAACCCGCCGCAGGGACGCAACGCCGAGGTCGGCTACGGGGTGGTCAATCCGTACCGGGCGGTGTCGAGTCTGCTGGGCACCCGCGCCAACCCGCCGGTCGGCGCGCTCGCCGCGCCCGCCCCCGAAACCGACCCGCTGAGCTGGCAGCGCACCGCGGCGATCTGGGCGGCCGTGGTGGGCGCCCTGCTCACCGTCCTGCTGCTGATCACCCGGCCGATCGTGGCGCGCGGCCGCCGACGCGGCTGGCGGGCCAGCCGGCGCACGGACGAGCCGGTCACCGGCTGAGCCCGGTCCCGGCGCTGGCGCGGTCGACCGCGCCAGCGCCATCCCGCAACGCTCAGCGCAGGATGCCGGCGGTGCCGCCGCCGTCCGCGCCCCACACGTCCTCGTCCTCTTCCAGCCAGGTGTTGCGGACGGTGTCCTCCTCGCCGTAGCCGGCACCGCTGCCCGCGCCCGCCACGCCACCGGCGCCACGCGCACCCGCACCACGCCCTCCCGGGGCCGCCGCGCCACGACCGGCACCACCCCGGCCGGCGCCGCCACCACCGGCGACGCCGCCCATACCGGGTGCCATGCCACCGGCCAGCTTGCCGCCCGCGCCGAGCCGACCACCGGCGCCCCGGCCGCCACCGCGACCGGCACCAGCCGCGCCGCCACCCATCATGGGGCCCATACCCGGGGAGACCGCCCGACCCAGCGCGCCGCCACCCGCCAGAGCGCCGACGCCTCCCCCGGCGCTGCCCAGGCCGCCACCGCCGCCGCCGAGCCCGGGGGAAGAACCCAGGCCGCCGGAGCCGAGGCCGGAGCCCAGCCCGGGTGCACCGCCGCCGCCCGCGCCCGCGAGGCCGCTGCTGAACTCGTCGTCCACGCCGCCGACGCCCGGAACACCACCGGTGCCCGGATAGTCACCCGTGCCGCTGTCGTACCCGCCGGAGAGGTCGGGGTGGGTGCCGGACCCGCTGGGCAGGTTGCCGGTACCCGGCATGTCGCCGGTGCCGATCGAGGGCGTTGCGCCCAGGCCACCACCGCCGCCACCGCCGCCGATCTTCGGCACACCGCCGCCGCCACCGCCACCGCCGCCACCGGTGTCCAGGTTGGGAACCTCGGTTGTCGGGGTCTGCCGGCCAAACGGGTTGGCCTCCCCCGGCGTGCCGGGGGCGATGGCCTGGTAGTCGCCGCTCACCTGCTCGTAGACCCGGGCCGCGTCCTCCGACTGGTCGTTGATCCAGTCGGCGATCGCCGTCACCGGGTCGAACCAGCCGAGGAAGTCCGGCGAGACCTTGGCCTCGAAGAAGCCGACGCCGAGGGTCAGCTTGGCGTTGCGCGCCTCCAGCACGTCGTTGACGCAGGTCGCCGGAACCGGGAAATCCCGCTGGGCGGCGGTGAGCTTGTCAGCGGCGGACTTGAGCGACTGGACGATGCCGGTGCCCTTCTCGGCGTCCGCCACGATCTGCCCGGTGTCCTTCGAGATCTGCTCGACGTGGCCCTTGAACGCCTCGTACGCCGGGCCCTTCCAGGTCGTGCCCAGATCCTTGATGTTGGTGTCGAGGCTCTGCTTGACGTTGTTGAGATTCTTGATCAGTTGTTCCCAACCGAGGGCGGCGCTCTCCACGTCGCCCGGCCGGCCGTCGATGACGACCTTCTGGCACATCTCTTCCCAGCTCAGGCCCATCTGCCGTCCTCCCCCGTCCTAGCGCCCGTCGCCATTGCCGGCCACGTCGCCGAAGACACGCTGCATGTCGGCGGCGGACATCCTGTTCTGCTCCTCCGCCGTCTCGTAGTTCTGCTTGACCTGGCGCAGCGCCTCCGCCGCGTCGTACAGGCTCTGCGAGAGCTTCCGGACACCGGACTCGGTGCCCTGGTAGAGCCCCTGGTGCTTGGCGGCCAACCGGGCCGCCCAGTCGAACCCCCCGAGCGGGCTGGGTTGACCGCCGGCCCCACCCGCCACGCCGCTGGTCGCGCCACCCATCAGGTCCTGGATGTCGACCATGTCGTAGGAGAGCTTGTTCAGGTACGCGGCATGGGTTTCCAGCCAGGTGATGGCCGAGTCCAGGCTGGTCGCGTCCCACTCGGTCTTGACGCCGGCCTCACCGGGCGCGGCAATCAGGCCCTCCGGCGTTGCGGCGTGGTTGACGTTGTCGATTTCCAGGCCGGTCACGGCCAGACCCGACGTCGGTATCCCGCCCACCGGGACCGGAATGTAGAGATCGTCGTTCACGTACCGTTCCGGCTGGGTGGTCCTGTCGTCCGTCATCGGTCCCCTCCCCGAAACCCTGACTGGTGGTGTGCGCTCACGGCTGCTGATGCGGGCCGGGCGGCGGCGGGGCCGCGCCCGGCCAGCCGGACTGGCCCGGCGGTGTCGCCGGAGCGGTCGGTGCCGGCGAATAACCCTGCGTGGGATGGCCGGGCGGCGGATACCCCGGTCCCGGCTGGCCCGGCGGCGGACCGTACCCGGGCACGGGTTGCTGCGGCGGGCCGTAGCCCGCCGGTGGCGGCTGGTTGGCGGGCCAGCCGGGTGGCGGCATGCCGGGTGCGCCCGGGTACGGGCCGACGGCGGCCGGTGGTACGCGCCGCTTGCGGCGTCGCAGCACCACGAACAGCACGATCAGCCCGATGATCGGCACACCCAGGCAGAGTCCCGCCTGGACGATCGCGCCGGTCTTGTTCGAGACGCCGAACTCGACCGCCGGACCGTCGTCGTCGCCCGGCCGGGTCGCGCCGCCGGCCCGGGTCGGCCCGGCGGCCTCGCCCTTGAGCAGTGGATTCGCCGTCACGGCCGGCACCGAGCGGGTCAGCGCGGCGACCGGGTCGACCCGGCCGAAGCCGAACTGCGGGTCCCGGCCGGCCGGCCCGGCGTCGCGGGCGGTCTCGATCAGGCGGCTGATCACGTTGGGCGCGTCGAGCTTCGGGTACTTCGCGCGAATCAGTGCCACCACCCCGGAGATGATGGCCGCCGCCGAACTGGTGCCGCTGCTCAGCGTGTAGCCGTTCGGCGAAACCGCCTTGGGCGCCGGCGCGATGATGCTCTCCATCGGACTCGCGATCACGACCTCCGGGCCCTGCACCGAGCCCGCGAAGAAACCGCCGCGCTTGTCGAAGCCGGAGACGGCGATGACGCCCGGAATGTTGGCCGGTGCCGTGACCTCTCGGTCACCCTGCTCGACGTTGCCGGCGGAGGCGACCACCACGGCGTCCTTGCTCAGCGCGTAGTTGATGGCGTCCGCCAACTCCGGCGGAGCCGTCCCCTCGTCGCCGAGCGAGAGGTTGATGACGTCGGCGCCGTTGTCCGCGGCCCACCGGACGCCCAGCACCACGTCCTGGCCGTCGGTGTCGGCGCCGGTCGAGACCGGGAGGATCTTCGCGGCCGGGGCGATACCCAGCTCATGCGTCGTGCCACCGCCACGCCCGGCGATGATGCCGGCCATCGAGGTGCCGTGCCCCTTCTCCTTGTCGTCGTCCCGCCGGCCATCCCGGGCGGCCGTGGCGTTGGTGCCGTGCCCCGCGAGCACCTGGCCACGCAGGTCGGGATGACTGGCCTCGACTCCGCTGTCGACGACGGCGACCGTGACACCCGCGCCCTTGGTGATCTGGTGTGCGGCCGGGATCTTGAGGTAGTCCAGGTACCACTGGAGGCCACGGACCGTGTCAGCGGCCCGGGCCGACGCCGGCGCGACGGTCACCGCGGGGGCCAGCGCGGCGCAGAGCGCCAGCGCGGCCGCGCCCACGGCCCGTGTCGATCGGAAAGGCTTCCCCGTACGCATCGCTCTCCCGTATCTCGCCGACACCAACGCAATGCGGCTCCGGACCGGTCGAGCCGGACCGGAGCCGCATCGGTGATTGTGTCAGCCCCACACCTTGGAGTTGCTCATCTCGGTGGAGACGTAGTTCTCGCGGGCGATGCCGACGGCACCACCGATCTCGTTCAGGATCCGGTTGATGTCCCGGACCGACGAGTCCCACTTCGCCTGGTGCTGCTCGTAGGCGGTGCGGTCCTCGCCCTCCCACTGGAGCTTGGACAGCATCGACCGCAGCGTGTCGAGCTTCTCGTCGATGGTCTTCGAGATGGCCTGCATCTGCTGGTTGCTGCTCTCGAGGACCGCGTAGTCAACCTTGATCGTCACGACTTCCTCCTCTGCTGGCTACGGATCACGGGTTGAGAGCAGAGTGGAACTTGTCCAGCATCTGCTGCTGCTCCTCGTCGTTGACCTGGTGCGTCGTACCCGACTTGTCGAGCAGGTCCGCGATGTTGTCCATCGCGGTCAGCAGACTCACGGTGTCCTCGTTCCAGCGAGTCATGAGCGACTGGAACCCCGTGGACGCCTGACCCTTCCACGCCATGGCCAGGTCGTCGACCACGTTCCACAGCTTCTTCAGCTCGCCGTCGACCTCGCTGCGCGTGGACCGCACGTCACTCGCGGCGGTATGCAGAGTCGCAGCTTCGACCTCGAACGCCATGCTTCACACCCTTCCGTCATGTTGTGTGGCGGCGGCTCTGCCGCGCCCCTCCCCCGCGGCAAGGCAGCAACACCCCACCGACGGACACTCCACCAGAGACGGTAGCGGAATCGGTCCAGCCACCGCAGCCCTGACCGGGGCCGTTCGATGGATGATGGTGGATCGGGCCCGGTCGGGTGACCCGTACCGGTCGGCACGGGCACCCGAATGGCTCGATCAGGCCGGCTCGGACCAGGCGGTCTGAATGAGCTGCTGACCGTCGCGCCGCCGGACGAGCGTGCCCCGACCCGGCGGCTGCGGGCTCGGACGCAGAGTGCCGAACACCGCGCCCTCCTCCCGGTTGCCGGACATCAGCAGGCCGGGTGAATCCAGCTCACGCAGACGTTGCAGCACGGGCTCGTAGAGTGCCCGGGCCACTCCGCCGACCCGACGGGTGATGATCAGGTGCAGGCCGATGTCGCGCGCCTGCGGCAGCAGCTCGTGCAGCGCGCTCAGCGGATTGCTGCCGCCCGAGGCCACCAGGTCGTAGTCGTCGACCAGGATGTACAGGTCCGGGCCCTTCCACCAGCTACGGTCCCGCAGCTGGGCGGTGGTCACGTCCGGGCCCGGCAGGCGGTTGGACAGCGCGCTACGGATCGAGGCGAGCCCCTGCGCGAACGCCTGGTTGGACGGCGCGTAGTCGAGCAGGTGATCGCCCTCCACCGCGCCCAGCAGCCCACGCCGGTAGTCGGCGATCACCAGCCGGGCCTGGGCGGGCGTGTACCGCTCGGTGATACCCCGGGCGACGAGCCGCAACAGGTTGGTCTTGCCGCACTCGGCGTCCCCGAAGACCGTCAGGTGCGGCTCGTTCGCCAGGTCCAGGTAGACGGGCGCGAGCGCCGACTCGTTGACACCGATCGGCAGGCCGGGCGCCGACCGGTCGATGACGCGGGCCAGCTCGGACACCGGCAGGCGGCGCGGCAACAGCCGTACCTTGGGCGCGGGACGTCCCGGCCAGTTCGCCGCCACGTGCCCGGCCAGCGCCACCGACGCCTCGCTCAGGTCCTCGATGTCGCGTCGACCGTCGATCCGCGAGATGGCCGTGAGGAAGTGCAGCTTGTCCCGGGTCAGGCCGCGACCGGGCGACTTCTCCGGCACGTTCATCGCCGAACGCCGGTCGATCTCGGACTCTGCGGCGTCGCCCAGACGCAGCTCCAGCTTGGTGCCGAGCAGATCCCGCATGTTGATCCGGATCTCCGCCCACCGCACCGCCGTGAGCACGACGTGCACCCCGAAGCCGAGACCCCGGTTGGCGAGCGTCGTGATGGTCTGCTCCAGCTCCTCGTAGTCCTGGCGCAGCGTGTTCCAGCCGTCCACCACCAGGAACACGTCGCCGAACGGGTCGTCGGCGAACTCGCCGGCCGCCCTGCGTCGTCGGTAGCTCGCCACCGAGTCGATGCCGTGCTGGGCGAAGCGCGTCTCCCGTTCGTCCAGCACCGCGACCACCTCGGCCACCGTGCGGCGCACCGCCTCGACGTCCCGTCGACCGGCCACCCCGGCCATGTGCGGCAGCCGTTCCAGGCTGCGCAGCGCGCCGCCGCCGAAGTCCAGGCAGAAGAACTGCACCTCACGGGGCGTGTGGGTGAGCGCCAGGGAGGCCAGCAACGACCGCAGCATGGTGCTCTTGCCGCTGAGCGAACCGCCGACGATGACCACGTTGCCGCCCGCGCCGGCCAGCTCGACCATCATCGGATCGCGGCGCTGCTCGTACGGGCGGTCCACCACGCCGACCGGCACCGTCAGGCGTCCCCGGCCCGGCCAGGACGCCGTGCACAACCCGTAGGTCGGGTCGACGGCCAGCGGGCCGAGCAGCTCGCCCAGGCCCGGCGGGTCGGCCAGCGGCGGCAGCCACACCTGGTGGGCCGGCCGGCCCCGCCCCTTGAGCTGGTCGATCAGCACGTCCAGCATGGCCACGGCCTTGCCGTCGGCCGGCTGCTCCGGCTCCGGCGCGGTGTTCACCGACACCTGCGGGACCTGCGCGGGGACGAAGGTGACGCCGTACGGCACGATCCGACGCTGCACGAGGGCCTGCGACGCGGAGGCCTGCTGGCCCGGCGCCCGGTACGGCCCCGAGACGTACGCGGCCCGGAACCGCAGCATGGTGTTGGTGTCCGTCTTGAGGTAACCGTGGCCGGGGGCGCTCGGCAGCTCGTACGCGTCAGGTACGCCGAGCACGATCCGGCTCTCCACCGCCGAGAAGGTCCGCAACCCGATCCGGTACGACAGGTGCGTGTCCAGACCCCGCAGCTTGCCCTCCTCCAGCCGCTGCGAGGCCAGCAACAGGTGCACACCCAACGACCGGCCCAACCGACCGATCATCACGAACAGATCGATGAAGTCCGGCTTCGCGGCCAACAACTCACTGAACTCGTCACAAATGATCAACAAGCTCGGCATCGGCGCCAACGGCTCCCCCGCCGCCCGCGCCTTCTCGTACTCGAACCGCGAGACGTAGTTACCCGCCGCCCGCAACAACTCCTGCCGACGCACCATCTCACCGGCGAGCGCGTCACGCATCCGGTCCACCAACGGCAACTCGTCGGCCAGGTTCGTGATCACCGCGCTCGTGTGCGGCAACGCCTCCAACGACGCGAACGTCGCGCCACCCTTGAAGTCCACCAGGACGAAGTTCAACTCCTCCGACGAATGGGTCACCGCCAGCGCGGCCACCACCGTACGGAGCAGCTCGCTCTTGCCGGAACCGGTCGCGCCGATGACCAGGCCGTGCGGGCCCATGCCCTCGTGCGCGGACTCCTTGAAGTCCAGCTCGACCACGTTGCCGTCCGGGCCGACACCCAGCGGGATGCGCAGCCGGTCGCGGTGACCGCGCGGCCGCCACGTCTGGTGCACGTCCACCGCGGCGGCGTCGCCGACGCCGAGCAGGTCCGGAAGCTCCATACTGCGAGCCAGCGGCTCCTCGCTGCTGGTCTGCTGCTGCGACAGCCGGTACGGCGCGATCTGCCGGGCCAACCCCTCGGCCGCCTCGGCGGAGAGTCGGTCGGGGCGGCCCAGACGCGAGGTCGAGTTGCCCCGGATCAGATCGAGCGCACTGCCGTCGCCCGCGTCCAGGCAGAGCAACCATCGGCCGGCGTCGCGCGGAACCGTCCCGGACAGGTCGACCAGGGTGACGCCGAGCAGACCCTGACCCACCAGTTGGCAGGTCGGGGAGATCTCGCCACCGTCGACCACCACGACGAGGTGCGGCGCGGTGGTCAGCGGCTTCGCCTCGGCCGCGAACCGAGGTCGTCCGGCCAGCTCGGCGGCGAGGGAGCTCTCGGCCTCGGCCAGGCTGGCGAAGACCAGGCGACGCGCTCCGGCGGCGTCCGTCCGACCACTGTGGTGGGCGTGCGGCAGCCACTTCACCCACTCCCAGGCCGGCTGCCGGTCGGGCGCGGCGACCACGGCGATCACCAGGTCGTCCGGGGCGTGGAAGGTCACGAGCTGGCCCAGGGCGGCCCGCGTCAGGTCGAGCACCGGCTCCCGGTCACCGCGCAGCACCACCCGGCTGAACGCGCGGATCGACAGCGCGGTCGGCAGGTCGGGCACGGTGGTGTGCGCGCGGACGAACCGGCGCAGCGCGATCGCGCTCATCGGTTCCAGGTCCTCGACGGGCTTGGTCTCCGGCGGGACGATCTCCACGGCGAGCCGCTGCGGGCCCAGCGCGATCCGCGTCTCGCCGAAGTCGGGCTCGGTGATCCGGCGTTCCCACAACCGGCGGGACGCCGCGATCGACCAGAGCGCGTCGGGCTCGGGGTGCCGCCAGTCCATCGCGTCCCGCTGCTGGGCCGCCGCACGCCGGGTGCGCTTGCGCATCTGCGCGAGGTAACGCATGTAGTCGCGGCGGTCGGCGTTCAGCTCGGCCTTGTCGTTGCCGCCGTTGCTGAGCGAGCCGATGGCCATGCCGAGCATCGACACACCGAAAAGGCCGCCGGCGACGTACGTCATCATGCCGCCGCCCCGACCGGCGTAGAGGAACGCCATCGCGCCGACGCCACAGACCATCGGCAGGATCATGAGCAGCTGCCCCATCCCACGCGGTGTCGGCTCGGGCAGCTCGGGCGGGGATTCCAGCACCACCTCGCCGCGCGGCAAGGCCGGCCCCGGTTGGCGCGGAGGTCGGCGGAACACCACCGTGCTCACGGCTGTCTCCTCCCCAGAAGCGGCCCTGCCGTCGTGCCGGCGCGGCGCGAAGCTCGCGGGTGGGCACTGTACGTGCCCGTCATCGTAGGTAATCTCCCGTGGGCGCGGTGCACCCGCACCGATGCGCCGCGGCCCGCTGATCGTAGATGGACACCAGGAGGCCACTGTGGCTACGAAGTCGGCGACCGGCGGTCTGAGCCGGATCACCATTGTGGCCCCCCGTACCCGGATGGACCTGGCGCTGCCGTCGGACGTACCGATGGCCGACCTGCTGCCCACCCTGTTGCGCTACGCCGGGGAGGACCTGGCCGACGACGGGGTACGACACGGCGGCTGGGCGCTGTCCCGCCTGGGCGCGGCACCTCTGGACGGTGGTCGTACCGCCGCGCAGCTCGGTGTCCGCGACGGCGAGGTGCTGTACTTCAACCCGCGATCGGCGGCCGCCCCGGAGATCGTCTTCGACGACGTGGTGGACGCGGTCGCCACCGCCACCACGCAGCGGCCCGGGTCCTGGCAGGTCGACGCGACCCGGTCGTTCTCCGTGCTGTTCGCGGCGGCGGCCTTCGGCGCGGGCGCGGTGGCGGCTCTCTTCACCGGCCCTCCGCACCTGCCCGCCGCGATGGCCGCCCTCCTGGTCGCGGTGGCGCTGCTGGTCGGCGCGGCGGTGCTCGCCCGGGCCGTGGGCGACAGCCGGACGGGCTCGGTGCTGGCGATGGCCGGGCTGCTCTACGCCGGTACGGGCGGCCTGCTGCTGCTCGCCGGTGACCGGAAGCTGACCGAGTTGGCCAGCCCGCACGTCCTGCTCGCGGCCACCGCCGTGGTGGTTGCCGGGGCGGTGGCCGTGCTGGCCGTCGGTGACGACCGGTACCCACTCTTCTTCGCCGCGATCGGCCTGGGCGCGGCGACCGGCGTGGGCGCGCTGCTCTGCCTGCTCCTCGGCATCGACGCCGCGGCCGGTGCCGCGGTGGTGGCAGCCGTCGCCTTCGGCATGGTGCCGGCGCTGCCGATGGTGGCCTACCGGCTGGCCCGCCTGCCGGTGCCGTCGATCCCCACCGGTCCGGAAGATCTGAAGACCGACAGCGAGACGGTGGACGGGCGGCGGGTGCTCGAACGCAGCGACCGCGCCGACGCGTTCCTCGCGGCTCTGCTGTGGACGGTGTCGCTGCTCGTACTCGGCGCGGAGCTGGTGCTGGCCCTGGACGGCAGGCTGGCAGCCGTGCTGCTGTGCCTGGTGCTGGCCCTGTTGTCGCTGCTGCGGGCGCGGCCGCTGCTGGGCCGGGCGCAGCGTGTCCCGGTGCTGCTCACCGGCACCGTCGGGCTGGGCCTGGCGGCCGCCGCGACGTTCGCGGGCGGCGCGCTGGCGACCCGGCTCGGCCTGATCCTCGGCGGGCTGCTGCTGGCGGCCGTGGTCAGCCTGATCTACGGCCTGTCCGTCGCCGGCAAGCGGATCTCCCCGGTGTGGGGTCGACTGCTCGACATCGTCGAGATCCTGCTGATCATCGCGTTGGTGCCGCTCGCCGTCTGGGTCTGCGGCATGTACGACTGGATCGTCAACCTGCGTCCCTGACGGGACCGTCAGCGGGGCTGCCGGCGGCCGACCCCGCCGAGCGCCGAGGCGACCGGCGCACTCGCGTAGACACCCGGCCCGTGCTCGCCGTCCATCGGCCGGGCCGGCGTGCCGGCCCGTTGCGCCATGTCCCGGACGACCTTGACCAGCGCCTCGACGTGGTTGTCCATGGCCGCGACCCGCAGCAGCGGGGGCGCCACGCGTCCGTCGGGCGACACCGCCGCCGCCACCGTGTGCGAGGGCGCGGACGTGGCGGTGATCGCGTCCACCAGCGGGCCGAGGGGCGCGCCCGGTCGACCCCGCAGGGTCAGGCAGCGGTGCGTCCAGCCGCCGCCGCGCAACCCCGACCAGGTCTCCGTCGGTGGCTCCGGCACCAGGTCCAGTCCGGCGGCCGAGACCACCGCGGCACGCAGCTCGTCGCGGCCCAGCGGCCGGTGGGACAGGCCGGCCGCCGTCAACGCCTTGCCCAACCGGCCGATCCCGGCGGCCAGCGTGCGGTGGACACCCGGCAGGCCGCCGCCCCGGCTCACCGTCTCGACCCGTGCGTCGCGGACCGTGAGCCGCAGCGCCACCCAGACGCTACGGTGTGCCGCCGGTGGCGCGCCCGCAGCCGGGTACCAGACCAGGGTGTGCGCGACCACCTGGGCTCGGGAGACCGGCGCCGAGAAGTCGGCGAGCACCCGCAGCGCGCGGTCGACGGTCGACGCCTCCACCGAGCCGACCGCGGCGCCGCCGGCCGGCTGCAACGCGACCGCCGCGAACCAACCCTGGTCGTCCTGCCCGATGCCGAGCCGGGTGCCCCGGTCGGTCAGCTCGATCACGCCCAGCTCGGGCGCCAGCGCGGCCAGCCGCGGGTCCGGAGCCGTACCGCCGGCCAGGGCCGTGGCGGCCCGTTCGCCGCGCCGACGCATCCGGCGGCGCAGCAACACGTCCTCGAACCACCAGCGACCACCCCGCCGGGCGAACGCGGACAGCACGACCACCGCCGCCACGACGGCCACCGCCGCGAGCAGCCAGCCCGGACCGGCCGTCGCGGCCCAGACGGCGAGGGCGCAGACCTCGAGTACGACGAGCTGGCCGACCAGCACCGGACCGATGCGACCTCGACCCGGCCGGTCGGCCGCAGGAGTGACCCGCGCCGGAGCACCGGACGGCGTGGTGACGGCATCCGCGGGTGGCGCCTGAACCTGCGTCATCGCTGACTGTCCCTCCTGGACGATACGGCCCTGTGCCGAGGTGGTCCGGCGGTGGCCCCGAGGACCGGCCGTCGGCCCCTTATCGTAGGGAAGCCCGCGACGGCACCCCGAGGACATCGTCGCGGATCCACCCCGCCGGAGGTAAGTCATGCGGACCCGCCGCGATCAGGTGCAGGCGTACCGCTTCGTCACCCGCCGGATCGTCTCCGCGCTGCTGTCGGGTGACCCGGAGACCACCAACCTGCCGATGCGACGGCTGGGCATGGCGGTCTTCGGCAGCGTGATCGCCGCCGCCGTGGTCCTCGGTGGCGTGGGCGCGTACGGCCAGTTGACCGGGAACACCGCCCCGCTGGACGAGAACACGCTGGTCATCGAGCGCGAGACCGGCGCCACCTACGTGTTCGCCCAGGGGCAACTGCACCCGACCCTCAACTACGCCTCCGCCCGGCTGATCCTGAACGAGCCGGACCCCACGGTGCGCACCATGTCGCAGGCGTCGCTGCGGGACCGGCCACGGGGCCGTACCGTCGGCATCGTCGGCGCACCCGACGCGCTGCCGGACCGCAAGTCGTTGACGGGCCTGCCGTGGTCGGTCTGCGACGTGCCCGACCCGGTCGACCCGCGTCACTCCACCACGCGGGTCGTGATCGATCGGGCGCTGCCGGGCGGCACACCGCTCGGCGACCGCGCGGTGCTGGTCACGGTGGACGGTCAGCGGCATCTGCTCGCCGGCGACTCCCGGCTCGAGGTGCGCGGCGGCGACCAGGCCGTCGCGGCGCTGCGGATGACGGGTACGGCTCCGTTGCCGGTCGGGCAGCAACTCCTCAACGCCGTACCGGCCGGGCCGCCGCTGCGCAAGCCGTCGCTGCCCGACATGGGTGAGCGCAGCGGGTTGAGCGTGGCCGGCCGGCCCGCCACCATCGGCCAGGTCTTCCAGGCGGCCGGGCAACACTACGTGCTGGCGCGCGAGGGTCTCGTCTCGATCAGTGAGATCACCGCGCTGCTGCTCCTCAGTGGCGGCGGTCGGATCACCGACATCACACCCGATCAGGCCGGGCGTCTCCTGACCGAGCAGCGGCTGGACGCGGACGGGATGCCGCGGACACTGCCGTCCCTGTATCCGGCCCGGGCCGGACAGACGCTGCTCTGCGCGACGTACCGGGAGGGCAACGCCGGTGGCCCGCCGACCACCACGTTGGAGGTCTTCGACCGGGTGCCGGCAGAGCTGGCGGGCACCGAGCCGGGGTCGGTACCGGTACGCCAGGGCGCCCGGGACGCGGTGCGTACGGCCGAGTCGGTGTTGCTGCCCGGCGGCAAGGGCGTGCTGGCCCAGGCGGCACCGGGCGCCGGCAGCAGCGGATCCGGCGCCGCCGGCGCGACGGTCTACCTGATCAGCCCGCAGGGCGTCCGGTATCCCATCGGTTCGCCCGAGGCGCGGTCCGCCCTCGGCTACGACGGGGTCACCCCGCTGGCGGTGCCCGGCTCGCTGCTCGCGTTGATCCCGACCGGGCCGACCCTGGACCAGGAGTCCGCGCTCGCGCAGTTCGCGCCCGGTGACGCGGAGGCGGTCACGCCGTCCTCGCAGTCGACTCCGCAGTCGACCTCGCCGACACCCGGCACGAGCGCCCCGGCGAGTGACGGCACTGGTGGCGGAGCCCTCGAGGGATCGACCGGCGCCGACGACTGAGCCGTTCGGACGGGTCGCCCCGGCTCGCGGAGGTGGACTAACCTGGGTCCGCTGACGGTTGTCAACCAGAACGACGGGGATGTTGCCATGACCGGGCGTACGGAAGTCGACCTGCTGTCCCTTGAGGACTTCCACCAGCACCTCGCCTTGCGGCTCAGTCAGGCCGAGTCGGTGCTGCGCAAGCTCAACACCGAGATGCAGTGCAGTCCGCCGGCCCTGGGCTCGTTCGACGACGCGACACAGAATTCACGCCGCTACAGCGAGGTCCACCAGTCGTACGTGGAGCAGGCCGAGCGGCTCCGGCAGGCGGTGCAGGCGGCGCAGCAGGCGACCGGCACCATCCTCGCCAACTACCGCACCGCCGAGGCGCGGAACGCGGCCAACGCCACCGACATCACCGCGGCGCTGACCGGGGTCGACCGGGCGTTGCAGCCGAAGGGGGACGGGCGTGTCTGAGTACACCCAGCGTTACCAGGGTCGGAGCCACCAGGAGCTGTACGACGCGGTGATGGCCGGCAAGCCGGAGCAGATCGAAGGGATCGCCGCCCAGTGGGCCGCCCTCAAGGGCATCCTGGACGGTCTCGGGCGTGAGCTGAGCGGCGACCTCGACAAGCTCGGCAACACCTGGACGGGCCCGGCGGGGCGGGAGTTCCAGCGGCGGCTGGCGCTGATCGTCGACCACTCCGACGCCCTGGGCGAGGGCATGTCCGGCGTCAAGCAGGGGCTCACCATGATGGCCGGCCAACTGCGCGCCGCGCACAAGAAGGCGGAGAGCCCCGAGGAGACCGACGACAACGACCAGGCCATCTCGGGCGCGCTCAAGGGCGCGGCCTTCGGCCTGCCCGGAGCGGTGGTCGGCGGCATCATGGGCCACCAGCAGGACAAGGAGGAGCAGGAGAAGGCGCACCAGCGGATGGTGAACCTCGTGGCCGAGCTCTCCGCCGGTTACGACCTCTCCGCCTACGAGCGGGTGGTGGACCCGCCTCCGCCGGATGTGGAGACGCCGCGCACGGTCAACGACGACCGGCCGACGCCGCGCAGCGGTCCGGCCAGCACGACGCCGTCGGCCGCTCCGACCGCCACCGGTCTCGACGCGCACCGGGGCGACGCGACCATCGGGACGCCCGACGGCGTGGCTCCTCCGCCGACCGCCGGGGGCGACTCTGTTCCCGGCCACGACGGCGGCACGTCGGTCGTCGTCATCGGGGCGGAGGGCCCCGCCGGCGACGAGGAGGGCACCACGTCCCTCGCCGGCGCGGACCCGCTGGTCAGCGGTGCTCTGCTCGCCGGCGGGGCGGCCGGGCTGGCCGGCCTGTCCGGGCCGACCACCATGCCGGCGAGCGCCGGTGGTGGCCCGAGCCTGCTCTTCGGGGCACCGGGCGGCGCACCGGCCGGCGGGGTGCTGCGCACCTCCGCGCTCGCCGGCTCCAGCAGCACACCCACCACGTCGGCCCGGCCGACCGGCGGCGCCGCCGGGGCCGAGAGCCGTTCGGCCAGCGGCGTCGGGCGGAGCATCGACGGCCGGCGCGGTGAGCCCGCTCGGGCCGCCGCAGCCGGCCGGCAGGGCCTGACGGGCAACGGCCGGGCCGCCGGCCGTCCCGGCGTGCTCGGCGGTCAGGGCCGCCCCGAGGACGACGAGTCCGACGACCGGCTGACCTGGCTGACCGAGGACGAGATGGTGTGGCGGGACGGCGGGGATGCCGCGCCACCGGTGCTCGGCACCGGCGGCTGACCGCCGGCCACCGCACACGATCCCCGGGTGACCCCCGCCGGAACCACTCTGGCGGGGGTCACCGCGTTTCGGCGGTCGTGCCCCGTACGGCTCGACACCGTCCACTGTGTCGGCGGTGGTCGTGGTCACTCCCGTTGTGCCCACCGTCGTGCTGCGCCGCGCCCCGCCGGGCGATAGGTTGGTCGGGTGTCGTCCGTAGCTCTGATCCGCCCGGCCCGCTGGGCCGTGCTGCGGTCGCTACGGGAGCTGACCCGGCTGGCGGTCACCGCGCTGGTGCTCGCGGTCGGTCTCGGCGGCGCTCTCGCCGCCACCCCGCCGCCTGCGGAGGCGCACCTGCGCCCGACCGCCGTGAGCAGCCGGGTGGACACCGTCCGGCCCGAAGCCGCACCGACCGTCGAGCGTACGAGCCGGCCGGTCCCCGCCCCACCGGCCGACCGGGACGCCGTCGCACCGGCCGGCCCGATCCTCGTGGTTGCGGAGCAGGCGCCGGCCGGCGTGCCCGTCCACGGCACGCCGCCCCGACGCGGCCCGCCCGCCCGCTGACCCCGGCCCGCCGGGTCACCCACCGCTTCGTCCGACCCGCCTCCGGGTCGTCATCCGGGTGACCGACGCGCAGCCCACCCGCTCGGCGTCAGCCCAGCGACGGTTCTGCGCCGCGGCCCGCCATCGGAACAGAGCTCACCCCGACCACGCAGCCCGACGCGTCGAAGCGCCGGCCGGGCCCGGTCGGGACCCATCCCTCGACATCGTCTTCAGACCGCGAGGTACTGATCATGCAGACCGTCCTCTCCGCCGTCCTGCCCGACGTACCCCGGGCCGCCGCCATCTGGCTGAGCCTGCTCGGGGTGGTCGTGTTCGCCGTCGCCGCGCTCCTGGTACGGCCCGGCCGCCTCCGCCTCGACCCGACCGCCCGCATCCGCGACGCGGCCATGCCCAGCCACCTCGAACAGGTGCAGGAGCAGCGGGAGCAGAGCCGCTACGCGCAGGAGATCGCGGTGGCCGCCGAACGGGCCGCCGCCACCGCCCAGCGCCGACGGGCCGAGTGGGTGGCCGCGCAGGAGACCGTCGAGGCCGCCTGGCAGGCGTTGGAGGCGGCCGAGGCGGGCGTACGACGGCTCGGCGCGGCAGCCTCGATGCCGTTGCCGCAGACCGCCCGGACTCCCGCCGAGTACGCCGACCGCGAGCGCTACCTGCATCGGGCCGCGCTGGACGCGTACTGGCGGCGGGAACTGTCCGTGGAGCAGCTCAGTGACGTGTTCGCGCACCGGGACGGCTGGGATCCGCGGCTGCACCCCGTCGAGCAGGAGCTCGTGCTGCAACGGGCCGTTCGCGACAACCTGGCGGCCAGGCACGCCGCCGCCGTGGAGATCGAGCAGGCCGCCTGGCGGGCCGCGGAGCTGGCCGTGGCGGCGGCGCGCAGTCTGCGTACGGAGGTCCACGCGGCCACCGGACGGCGCCTGGCGGAGTCGGCCTCGGTGCTGCCGCTCAGCGAGGTTCTCCGCCCTGCCGTCGAGCAGACCCGGGAGAACGCGGTGGTCGCCCGCGGTCGGGCGGCGGTCCCGGCGTTCTGACCCGGCAGCGCGGCTCGCGCTGTTCACCCGGGACGGGCGTTCCGGGCCGGTTCGGCGTCGGTGGGTTAGCGTGACGGCATGTCCCGACAGTCGTGGGTCCTCGTGGTGGTCGCCGGCATCCTGGCGCTCGCCACCCTGGTCGGCGCGGTGGTGCTGGCGGTGCGTGTGGTGCGGACGAGGCGGCTGCTCAGCGGGCTCGGCGCGGGCGGCAAGGTGGCCTTCTACGGGGCGTTGATCTACACGATCTTCCCGGTGGACATCCTTCCGGACCCGATCTATCTGGACGACATGGGCGTCCTGGCCGGCGCGTTGATCTACCTCACGCGGCTCGTGCACAAGCGCCGGGCGGCGGCCGGTCGCCTGCCCGGGCAGCCGGATGGTCCGCCCACCTCGGACCGCACCCGCTCCGTACGATGATCAGGTTTGGCACTTAGGACGGGGACGCACGTGGCCGGTGATCATCGACTGGACATCCACGACGACCGGGTGGCTGCCTTCTGCGCCGAGCGGCACCTCGCGACGCTGACCACCCTGCGCGCCGACGGCACCCCGCACGTGGTGCCCGTCGGAGTCACCCTCGACCCGGCGGCCGGGCTGGCCCGCGTGATCACCTCCGGCACGTCCCGCAAGGCTCGACGGGTGGCCGCCGCCGGCGCGGAAGGCACTCCGGTGGCCGTCTGCCATGTGGACGGCCGGCGCTGGTTGACGATCGAGGGCCGGGCGGTGCTCCGATCGGACCGGGCCGCCGTGGCGGAGGCGGAGCGCCGGTACGCCGAGCGCTATCGAACCCCGCGCCCGAATCCGGAGCGGGTGGTCATCGAGATCACCGTGACGGGACTGCTCGGCAGTCTCTGACGTCCGTTAAGTCGCTTATGTCTGGTTGAGCGGGGCGCAGGCTGCACGCGGAATCTCCCACCGTCGGCGGTCGTTACGCCAGGTCACGCCGCCCGCAACGGCAGCCGGCGGCGGAATGCCGCCCGGAACAGGGCCGTTACGTCCCCGGTAACCACGGCCGAGACCGCCACGGAGGCGGCTGTACCCCCGAACGGAGACTCGACCATGAACCCGATCGTGCAGAAGAGCGGCCTGTCCGTCGTCGGCCTGCTGGTCGCCGGCGGTTGCGCGCTCGGCCCCGCCGTCGCCGCGCAGGCGGCTCCCGCCCCGGCGGCCCCGTCCTCGTCGAACCAGACCGGCCGCAGCGCCGAGCGGATCCTCGACGTCGACTACCAGGCGCAGCCGAACTTCTTCTACTGCGGCCCGGCCGCGACCCGCATCGCGCTGTCGGCCCAGGGCAAGGCCCTCTCCCAGGACGAGGTGGCCAAGCGGCTCGGCACCACCGAGGCGGGTACGCCATCGGCCCTGGACACCACCCGCGTGCTCAACGAGCTGACCGGCGGTCGCTACCGCACCACCGAGATCCGGGACTCGGTTGCCCGGCCCGACCAGGTGGAGCAGCTGCGCCGGGACGTGTTGGCGGCGATCGACGCCGGCCGACCGGTGGTGGCCAACATCAAGGGCACCACCGTGGACACCGACGGCAACCCGCACTCGTACGAGGGTGGCCACTACCTGACGCTGGTGGGCTACCGCGACGGTGGGGACCTCATCCGGGTCGCCGACCCGGCCGACCCGGCGTTGGGCGAGTACTGGATGAGCCTGCCGAAGGTCGCCAACTGGATCGCCGAGCGCGGCTACTCCTCCTGATCCGACAGCTCACCGGGCCGGCCTCTCCCACGCGGAGGGGCCGGCTCTGCTGTCGCGTCTGCGGTTGGCCAGAAGCGCCCGGCGACGCGCGCGGACGGCCCGTGTCGGCCGGGCGCGGTGCAGCTCGCGCCGGACCGGCGGAGCGATGGCCGACTCGCCGGCGCCGGCCGCCCGGCGCACGATCCGGTTGGCGTCGTCCGGTTCGTAGCCGGCGGCCCGGAGCAGGTCGCTCGACGCGGTACGCAGGCCGGTGATGATCGCGTCGCCGAACGACCTGACTCCACTCGCCGCGGCCCGGCCGGCCAACTCGGCGCACTCCTCGACCAGCTTCCGGGTGCATCGCGGATCGTCGCCGGTCCGGCACTCCACCCGCATCTTCGTCACCGCCTGCCCCAGCCGGTCGATGGCATCCGGCAGCTCCGCCGGGATCGGCTCGTCGTACTGGAGGGCGGTCGTCGACCAGCGGGCGAGGGCGTGGCTGTCCAGCAGTAACCGTTCGAGGTGCTCCGCGCTGCGCGCGTACCTGTGGAACTGCTGGCGGCGATGCCAGCGGACCGGCGCGATCGTCACCACCTCCTCCGCGCCGCTCAGCGCGTCGTGCAGTCGGCTCACGTCCCCCTCGGTGCCGCGCAGCGTATCCAGGACGTGTCTCGTCCCATCGCTGTCGCGCTGCCGGAGCGCCTGCCCCAGCTGGTCGAGTTGTTCAGACAGAATCTTGAAGATCGGCGTGGCGGCCCGGTCCAGCACCCGCATGGGGTTGACCGGCAGCAACAGCGCGACCACCACCAGACCGACGACCCCACCGACGAGCGCGTCGAAGATCCGGGGCACCTCCAGGCCCCGGTCCATCGGGGCGAGCGTGGCGATCAGTACGGCGGTACCGCCGGCCTGACCGACCAGCGGGCCACCCTTCCCGGCCACCAGCAGGGCACTGGCGATGGCCAGGCCGACGACCACCCCCGTCTGCCACGGTCCCGAACCGAGGAAGAAGCGCAGCGTGTCGCCGATGACGATGCCCAGCCCGACGCCGAACAGCAGCTCGAAGGTGCGCCGCGCGCGCTGCCCGATGGCGGTGGCGATCGTACCGACGGCGGCGGCGGGAGCGAAGACGTGCGACCCTGGCCCGAGGAAGTGCTTCGCGATCAGGGCCGCGAGCGCCGCCGCCAGCCCGGCCTGGGCGGCGATCACCAGGGTGACCTCCCACTGCCGGGCGCGGACCCGGCCGGCCTGGCCGCTGCGGTGCCGTACCCGTTCGACCGCCTGACCGCTGCGCTCGGCGGCCTCGTCGAGCCGCGACTGGTCGCGGCCGGCTGCTGGACGGTCGTCGGGCATGGCGGCGGTTACCCCCGGGAGGCGCGGTCATTCGTGCCGCCCCGCCCCACGCTTCTCAGGGGCACCGGCGGCACCAGCCGTCACCGGAGCACGAATCCATCCACGTTCGTAGGTTTGCCCGACCGCTGCGGGGTACCAGGGGCCGCACACCCACCGATCCGCAACCGGTAAGGGGCCCAGATGAGCAGTCCACAGAGCACCGGGGAGCAGGATGTCATCGACATCCTCGTCACCGACCACCGTGAGGTCGAAACCCTCTTCGTCGAGTTGGAGACGCGGCAGGGTACGCCCGAGTACCGTCGCCAGCTCGCCGACGTCGTGATCGCCGAGCTGGTCCGGCACGCCGTCGCCGAGGAGGCGTACGTCTATCCGACGGCCCGCAAGGCGCTGCCGGACGGCGACCAGATCGCCGACCACGAGATCACCGAGCACGCCGACGCCGAGCGCACGATGAAGGACCTGGAGGCGGTCGACCCGTCCGACCCCCGCTTCGACGAGTTGCTGGCCCACCTGACCAGCACCATCCGCCACCACGTGCAGGACGAGGAGAGCGACCTCTTCCCCCGGCTGCGCGCCGCCACCGCCCGCGAGGAGATGGTCGAGCTGGCCGGCAAGGTGACAGCGTTCAAGAAGATCGCGCCGACCCGCCCGCACCCGAGCGCGCCGGACCACCCGCCGGCGAACAAGCTGCTCGCTCCCGGCACGGGAATGATCGACCGGATGCGTGACGCGCTCAGTGACCGACCGACCTCGATGGACGAGCTACGCGAGCGGCAGCAACGCTGATCGACGTACGGTCCGGACACGACGGTCCCGGGCCGCCCGGTTTCGGCGGCCCGGGTCTCGTCCGGCAGGTCAGCGGACCTGGTCACCCTCACCGGTACGCGCCTGGGCCTGGTCGACGCCCTTGTCGATCTGGTCGTCGTACCTGCCGCCGGTGCGCTTGTCGGCCATGTCACCGGCCTTCTCCATGCCCTGATCGACCTGCTTGTCGTGCTTGTCGGCGAAGTCCTTGGCCTTGTCCATGAAGTCACCCACGGCGCTCCTCCTCCTCGGGTAGTTCCCCCTTCGCGTTCCCTGGTCCCGACAGCGCAAACGCCTGCCGTTCGGGTGTGGACCGCGAAGGCCCGACCAGCGGCCCCGTGGCGGCGTACGATCCGCGCGGTCGACCGGGTGTCGGCGCACCGCCGGCCGGGTACCGACCTCGCCGAGATCGAGGAGGGCCGACATGACGGCAGACGAGCCCGGCACGGACGCAGCGCCGACAACCGGCGGTACGCGGGAAAGCGGCAGCACGGCGGCTGGCGGCAGCACGGCGACGGGCGGTGACACCGGGCCGCGGCACGCGTGGGCCGCGCTGCCCTGGCTGGTACGGACCGCGGTGCTGTGGAGCGCCTGCCTGGTGGTGATCGTCGCCGGGCTCTACCTGCTGGGCCGGATCGCCGTCCTGCTCGCCCCGCTGGCCATCGCCCTGGCCGCCACCATCTTCCTCACCGCGCTGTTGGACCCGGTGCTGATCCGGCTACGTCGCCTGCGCCTACCCGCGGCGCTGGCCGCGCTGCTCACCGTCCTTCTGCTGCTCGGCATCCTCGTGGGCGTCGGAGCGCTGGTGTGGAACCTGACCGCCAGCCAGTTCGACCAGCTCAGTCAGCAACTCACCCAGGGGCTCGACCGAAGCCGGGACTTCGTCACGTCCACCCTGCCGGTCAGCGAGGCCCAACTCGACAAACTGATCGACCAGGCCCGGGAAGGGCTCAGCGGCAGCTCCCCCGACCCGGTTTCCGGCGCCCGCACGGCCAGCGAGGTCGTCGGTTCCGCGCTGCTCGCCCTGGTGCTGCTCTTCTTCCTGCTCAAGGACGGCCGGTCGATGTGGCAGTGGACGCTGTCCCGGATGGCCGGCCCGAACCGGCCCGTGGTGGCCGAGGCCGGCCGGAACGGCTGGCAGACCCTCGGCGCGTACAGCCGGGGGACCATGATCATCGCAGCCATCGACGCGATCGGCATCGGCCTGGCCCTGGTGGTGCTGCGGGTCCCGCTGGCACTGCCCCTGGCGCTGATCACGTTCCTCGGCGGCTTCGTGCCGATCATCGGGGCGACGGTCGCGGGCGCGGTCGCGGTGCTGGTGGCCCTGGCAGCCAACGGGCCGACGACCGCTCTGCTCACCCTGGCGGCCGTGGTCGCGGTGCAGCAGATCGAGGGCAACCTGCTGGAACCGCTGGTCATGAAGCGCCAGGTACGCCTGCACCCCGCCGTGATCCTGGTGGCGGTCACCGCCGGCACCCTGCTCGCCGGAATCGCCGGCGCGTTCGTCAGCGTCCCGATCACCGCCGTCCTGTGGCGCGTCGTCGACACCGTCCAACGCCGCCGCGCCGCCTCGGACGCCTCGGACGCCCCGGCGGCGCGGTAGAGCCGCGACCGGGCCGGCACGCTCACGTGCGGCGAGGCGCGCTCGCCGTCCGGACCAGGTGGGTGGTGAACCAGGCACCGGCGTGCTCGGCGACCTGGTCGAGCGTGCCCGGCTCCTCGAAGAGGTGGGTGGCGCCCGGCACCACCCACAGCTCGCCCACGTCCCCCAGCTCGGCGAGCGCCCGCTCGTTGAGCGTGAGCACCTCCTCGTCCAGACCACCGACCAGCAGCAACGTGGGAGACCGCACGTGGCCCAGCGCGGTGCCCGCCAGGTCGGGCCGGCCACCCCGGGAGACCACCGCGCTCACCCGTTCGGCGCGGGACGCGGCTGCCACCAGCGCGGCGGCGGCACCCGTGCTGGCACCGAAGAGACCGATCGGCACGTCACCCGCCGGTCGTTCGGTCGCCAACCAGTCGACGATCCCGGCCAGCCGGCTGGCCAGCATCCCGATGTCGAACCGGAGCTCGGCCGTCCGCGTGTCCAGCGCCTCCTCGCCCGGAGTGAGCAGGTCGACCAGGACGCACGCGAGGCCGCGAGAGTTCAGCGTCCGAGCCACCGCGACGTTGCGCGGACTGTGCCGCGAGCTGCCACTGCCGTGCGCGAACAGCACCACGCCCACCGGCTGTGCGGGTAGCAGCAGGTCGGCGGGGAGCTGGGCGTCCCGAACCGCGATGGTCACCGTGTCGCGCTGCTCGTCCATGCCCCACCTCCGTGCTCGCCTGGGGTCCGGTTACCCCGCCCGGCGCGCCGCACGCGGCCGGTGGGCGGCGTTTGCCGGGTGAGCCGTCGGGTACGCGGCGCGGAGACCGCAGACCGCGTAGGCGCAACCGCGCCCCGACGGATCGCGAGGATCACGATGGCCAAGCAGCAGATTTCCCAGCAGCAGCGGATGACCGAACGCGCCCAGCGTGAACAGGACGCCGAGCGCAACCAGGACTTCGGGGACCAGGACTTCGGTGACCAGGACTTCGGTGACCAGGCCGCTTCGGCCCGCCTCCCCGACGATCCCAAGGCGGCTGCGCCGCGGGACGCGATCGGACGCCCGTCGACCGGTGAGCCGGTCTGAGGTACGCGCGCGACGGCCGGGGCGGGGACATCCCCGCCCCGGCCGTCACTGCTGCTTGTCCTCGGGTAGCCGGAGCAGGGGCGACCGGCCCGGCGGCTGCTCCGGCGGCGGTCCCGAGGGCTCGGCCGGCGGCACCGGCACCGTCACCGGTTCGTCGCAGGTGACCCGCAGCATCTGGTCGTGATGGCGCAGCTCGATGACGTCGTCCGGACCACCGTGGCGCAGCGAGTACGTCGTCTGGTGCGGACGGACGTCGACCCGCAGCGCCAACCCACGCCACTGGAGGGAGAACTCCAGGCGGTTGAGCCGGCTGGAGAGGCGGGGCGCGAACGACAGTTCGCCGTCGTGGTCGCGCAGCCCACCCAGCCCGCTCACCAGGGCGAGCCACGCGCCGGCCAGCGAGGCCATGTGTACGCCGTCGCGGGTGTTCTCGTTGAGGTCGTGCAGGTCCATCAGCGCGGCCTCGCGCAGATAGATGTGCGCCAGGTCGGGATGGCCCACCTCGGCGGCGAGCACCGACTGGGTGCAGGCCGACAGCGACGAGTCCCGCACCGTCCGACGCTCGTAGTAGAGGAAGTTGCGGACCTTCTGCTCGGGGGTGAACGCGTCCCCCCGCCAGTGCATCGCCAGGACCAGGTCGGCCTGCTTGACGACCTGTTTGCGGTACAGGTCGAAGTACGGGTAGTGCAGCAGCAGCGGGTACTTCTCGGCGGGCGTGTGCGCGAAGTCCCACTCCTGCAACCGGGTGAATCCCTCCACCTGCTGGTGCACGTCCAGCTCGTCGTCGTACGGCACGTGCATCGACGTGGCGGCGTCCCGCCAGCTCGCCGCCTCCTCGTCGGTGACCCCGAGGTGGAACGCCTCGTCCCGGTAGCGCATGACGGCGTCGGCGGCGGTGAGCAGGTTCCGCTGGGCCATCAGGTTGGTGTAGATGTTGTCGTTCTTCACCGCCGTGTACTCGTCGGGGCCGGTCACCCCGTCGATGTGGAAACGGCCGTGCCGGTCGTGGTGCCCGATCGAGCGCCACAGCCGGGCGGTCTCCACCAGCAGCTCCAGCCCGATCTCCCGCTCGGTGGCGGTGTCCCCGGTGACCAGCACGTAGCGTCGTACCGCGTCGGCGATGTCGGCGGCGATGTGGAACGCCGCCGTACCCGCCGGCCAGTACCCGGACGACTCCGGCCCCTCGATGGTCCGCCACGGGAAGGCGGCGCCCTTGAAGTTGAGCGTCGCCGCCCGTTCCCGGGCCTGGTCCAGGGTGCTGTGCCGCCACTGCAGGGCGCTGCGCACCGCGCTGGGCTGGGTGTACGTGAGCACCGGCAGGACGAACATCTCGGTGTCCCAGAAGGCGTGCCCGTCGTAGCCGGGACCGGTCAGCCCCTTCGCCGAGATCGGCCGCTGCTCGGCACGGGCACCGGCCTGGAGCACGTGGAACAGTCCGAAGCGCACGGCCTGCTGGATCTCCGGATCACCCTCGACCAGCACGTCGGCCGCGTCCCAGAACTCGTCCAGGTACGCGCGCTGCTCCCGGTGCAGCCCGTCCCAGCCGTCCAGGCGGGCACCGGCCAGCGCCGCGCCGACCTGGTCGCGCAGCGCCGGCAACGAGCGCCGACTCGACCAGCCGTACGTCAGATACTTGATCACCCGCAGCTTCTCGCCCGGCCGCAGCACACAACCGATGGTGGTGCGCACCCAGTCCTCGTACCCCTCGGACTCGATGGTGGTGTGGTCCGGGCCGTGCACCTCGTGCTCCATGGCGGCGGCGACCCGCAGCCCGGACACCTTCGTACGGTGAATGAGCTGGCCGCCGTCCGGGGTGGTCAGCTCCTCCTCGGCCAGCAACGGCGATTCCAGCACCGCCGCGACCCGGGGGTCCTTGCTCTGCGCGGGCAGCGACTCGTTGGCCACCAGCTCGGACTGCACGATCAACCGCAGCGGACCGTCGACGGCCTCCACCTCGTAGCTGATCGCGGCGACCGACCGCTGGGTGAACGACACGAGCCGGGTGCTGCGGACCTTGACCTCGCGGCCGGCCGGTGAGCGCCAGTGCAGCTCCCGGTGCAGGGTGCCGGCCCGCAGGTCGAGGATCCGCTCGTGGGACAGCAGCTCGCCGTAGCGCACGTCGAGCGGTTCGTCGTCGACGAGCAGGCGGATCAGCTTGCCGTTGGTGACGTTGACGATGGTCTGCCCGGACTCGGGAAAGCCGTAGCCCGCCTCCGCGTACGGCAGCGGGCGCAGCTCGTAAAACGAGTTGAGGTAGGTGCCGGGCAGCCCGTGCGGCTCGCCCTCGTCGAGGTTGCCGCGCAGGCCGACGTGCCCGTTGGAGAGCGCGAAGACCGATTCCGACTGGGCCAGCACGTCCATGTCCAGGCGGGTCTCCCGGATGTGCCACGGCTCGACGGGGTAGGCCCGCTCCCGGATCATGTGAGACCCCGCTCGCCGGTGGCACGTGGTGGCGGCGGGGCGGCGTCGCCCGCGTCGAGCAGGTCCGCGAGGTCCTTCACCACGATGTCGGCGCCGTGCGCCAGCAGTTCGTCGGCCTGCCCCACCCGGTCGACACCGATCACGTACCCGAAGCCGCCGGCCCGGCCGGCGGCCACCCCGGAGAGCGCGTCCTCGAAGACGGCGGCCCGCGCCGGATCCACGCCCAGGATCCTGGCGCCGGCCAGGAAGGTGTCCGGGTGGGGTTTGCCACGCAGCTTCTGTTCCCGGGCCACGAGCCCGTCCACCCGCGCTTCCAGCAGTTCTTCCAGCCCGGCGGCGGCGACCACCTCGCGCCCGTTGGCGCTCGCGGTGACCACCGCCCGGCGCAGCCCGGCGTCGGTCGCCGCCCGCAGATACCGCACCGAGCCCGGATACACCTCGACGCCGGCGGTGCGCAGACGGTCCAGCAGGAGGACGTTCTTGCGGTTGCCGACGCCGTTGACCGTGTCGGCGTCCGGCGGGTCGTCCGGGGTGCCCTCGGGGAGCACGATGCCCCGGGACGCGAGGAACGACCGGACGCCGTCGGCACGGGGCCGGCCGTCGACGTAGCGGTTGTAGTCGGGGCCGGGGTCGAACGGTTGGAAGGGTTGCCCGGTCGCCGTGGCGCGCTGACGCAGGAACTCGTCGAACGTCTCGGTCCAGGCGGCGTTGTGCACCCGGGCGGTCTGCGTCAGCACACCGTCCAGGTCGAAGAGACAGGCGGTCACATGAGCAGGTAGGCCCAGCACGGTACGAATCTAACCACCCGGCCGGGTACGCAAACCCGTTTTGAACCGCCGCCGGGCCGGCTCAGTTCGACCGCAGGGTCCAGATCACCGTCATGGCCGACGTGGGCGTGCCGTCCTCCGTGGCGATCTCCACCTCGACTCCGAACTCGGGCCGCTGACCGGACTCCAGCTCCGCGATCACCTCCGACGCCGGACGCCCGAGCCGCGCGGTCGCCAGCACCGATCCCAGGGCCAGCTTGCGGTAGGCGATCTCGGCTCGGACGGCGAGCGGCACGGCCCGGTCGAGCAGCTGCCCGAACGCGGCGAACACGACCGCGCCGGAGGCCGTCTCGCCGAGCGTGAACATCGCCCCGGCGTGCGGGCCCCCGACGTGGTTGTGGGTGGCCGGCGTGTCGGGGAGCCGGACGACGGCCCGCACCCCGCCGTCCGCCTCGGGCGCCACCTCGACGAATTCGATGCCGAGCGTGCGGGCGAACGGCACCGCTTGCAGGATGCCGGCCGCCACCTGGCGGGAGTCGATGGTCATGAACCGACGTTACTTCTCGGTAACCAAGCCGGCAACCAGGGTTTTCCCGGACTACGACAGGGTCAGAGGTTGGCGATCGTGCGCAGGATCTCCGCGTAGAAGTTTCCGTCGATGCTGCGGAACAGGGAGAAATCCTGACCCGGGTCGCCGAAGAACGGGCGCAGCGTCCACGCCAACTGGGTGCCGACGAAGCCGAAGAGCAGGATCCAGATGTAGAGCAGCGTCATGCTGGCCGGGCGCTGCGTGGGCTCGCCGCGCCGCACCGGTGGGGTGGCCCACGGGCGCTGCTGCGCGGGGTAACCCGGCGGCAACATGCCGGGCGGCAACGCGACGCCGGGCTGCTGCCCACCCCACTGAGCCGGAACCGCCGCCGGGGTCGGCGCGGTGGTCGTGGCGGCCGCGCCGTCGGGCGCGGCACCGTTCGCCGCCGATGCGACAGCCGCGCCGGCCGGAACCGCGACCGGCTCGGCAGCACCCGCCGCCGCAGTGGTCGTAGTGCCGCCGGCGGGCACGGCGACCGGAGCGTTGACCTGAGCCGGAGCGGCGGCTGCCGCCGGGGTGGTGACCTGGGCCGGGGCGTTGGCCGGGGCCGTCGCCGGTGCGAGCAGGCCGTGGTCGTTGAGCACCTGCATACCGCCGGTCAGGAAACGTAGCCCGACCAGCGCCGACAGCGTCAGGATCGCGACGTTCAGCAGCTTGAAGAAGCCGTAGTCGGGCGCGGTGATCAGGAAGAAGAGACTGATCGGCGCGAACGCCACCGCGAGCATCGAGGTGACGGTGATCGCCACCATCACCAGCGCCAACGACTGACGCACCGAGAGCCGGGCGCCGAACACCAGGTTGAACAGGTAGAGCGTGGGCAGGCAGATGGCCAGCGTCACCAGGAACAGCAGGGGCAGCTTCAGCGCGGACGTCAACGCCATCAACGGGCTGTGGAAGGCGCCGAGCACCGCTCCGTAACAGGCCAGGGCGATGGCGGAGCTGGCCAGCATCCGCCCGGTCAGGGCGTTGAGGTCACCCTCGGCCACGATCTGCTGCCAGATGCCCTGGCGGTCCCGCAGGATGCGCTCGATGACGAGCGGACTGGGACGGTCACCCGACACGGGCGCACCCCTCTCGGTCAGGCACGAAAAGGACTAGGTGGGCAGACGGTAGGGCACCGGACGGACGGCCCGCCACCCCGCTCCGGCGTGGCGTCAGCGCCACCCGACGTCGATACGTGCGCCACGCTCGTCGAAGAAGTGCAGCGCGTCCATCCGGACCGACACGGCGAGCGGGTGCCCGGCCGTGACGGCCGGGTACGGCGCGAGTCGTACCGCCAGCTCCGCCGGGCGACGGTGGTGCCGCCCCGGGTCGGGCAGGACGCTCGTCGTCCGCGACGTGCCGTTCGGCGTCTCCTCGGGCTCCACCGGCTTGCCGGTGAGCCGCTGCATCACGGCGCCGAACCGGCGCAGGCCACGCTGGCCCACCGGCGGCGGGTCGAGCGGCGCGCCCATCTCGTCGACCATGATCGCGGTCGCCCCGATGTCGAGGAACGCCAGCGACTCGTGACCGTGGTGCTCCAGGTAACGGATCCGGCCGCGCAGTACGTCGCCAGGGCTGTCCGGGGCGACCGGGGTGAGCGCCTCGGCCCGCATGCCGACCACGATCCGCTCGCCGTGGTAGTGCGCCACGGCCCGGCTGCGGATGTCGTTCCACGGCAGGTAGAGCGACTGCTCGCCGAGGTTGAGCGCGATGTACCGGTCGAGGTGGACGTAGACCGACGCCTCCAGCAGGTTCATCCGGGGGCTGCCCAGGAAGGCGGCCACGTAGAGCGTCGCCGGCCGGCCGTACACCTGGGTCGGCGTGCCCACGTCCTGGAGCACGCCGCGACGCATGATGGCCACCCGGTCGGCCATGGTCAGCGCCTCGGCCTGGTCGTGGGTCACGTAGACCGTGGTGACGCCCAGCTCCCGGGTCAGCCCGGAGATCTCCGCCCGCAGCTCGGCGCGGAGGCCGCTGTCCAGGTTCGACAGCGGCTCGTCCATCAGGAACAGTCCGGGCCGCCGGACGATCGCGCGGCCCATGGCGACCCGCTGGCGTTGGCCGCCGGAGAGCTGGCCGGGCTTGCGGCCCAGCACGTCGCTGATGCCGAGCGCGCTCGCCACGTCGGTGACCCGCTCGCCGCGCGGCTCCGGCTCCACCCCCGCCAGCCGCAACGGAAAGGCGATGTTGTCGCCGACGGTCATGTGTGGATAAAGCGCGAAATCCTGGAATACCATGGCGATCTTGCGGTCGCGTGGCGGCAGGTCGTTCGCGAGCTCCCCGTCGAGCAGCACCGCCCCCTGCGTCGGGTCCTCCAGGCCGGCGATCATGCGCAGCACTGTGGACTTGCCGCAGCCCGACGGCCCGAGCAACACCATGAACTCGCCGTCGTTCACATCGAGATTTATGCTGTCGACGGCGAGTGTGCCGTCTTTGAAAACCTTTGTCACATCTTTGAGTGCGACGGTGCTCACCGTCTGTCCCCCACGTCTCTCGGCCGAACCCCTGATGACTGTGACCAGGATCATTCGTCGAGCACATCGGGTAAACGTCTCATGTTCAGCTTATGACGCCACCATTACGCGGCGTACAGGAGGCGGAGCTGTCAGCAGCGCGTCGGCTGGTCAGGCGGCTCGCCGAGGAAAACGTGGCGCACCACCCGCTCGGCCGCCCGCCCGTCGTCGAGCGCGCAGAACCGGCTGCGGAAGCGTTCGCGGGCCTTGGCGGCAGCGTCCGAACGCACCGCGTCGGTGCGGAAAAGGTCGAGCAGGTCGGCGAAGGTGGCGGCCACCGCGCCCGGCGGCTCCGCCGTGACATCGAAGTAGACACCCCGGGCCAGGCGGTACGCCTCCCAGTCCGGTGTGTAGAGCACGATGGGCCGGTCCAGCACCGCATAGTCGAACATCGCCGAGGAGTAGTCGGTGACCAACACGTCGGCGACCAGGTAGAGGTCCTCCACCCGCTGGTGGCCACTGACGTCGCGTACCCGGTGGAACTCCGCCGGACGACCGGGCCGGCGCTCCCGGTCGTGGAAGTAGTGGCTGCGCATCAGCAGCCGACCCGAGTCACCCAGCGCGTCGACGAACCGGTCCGGGTCGAACGGCGGCCGGTAACCGGGCAGGTGTTCGCGGTGCGTCGGGGCGTACAGCACCACCTGCTCGTCGGGGGCGAGGCCGAACTCGGCGCGCAGCCGGCGCACCTCGTCGGGACCGGCGGTGACCAGCCGATCGTTGCGTGGGTAACCCACCTCCAGCGTGGTGTACGTGGCCGGGTAGGCCCGATCCCACATCTGCGTGGAGAAGCTGTTGGAGCTGATGCTGTAGTCCCAGCGGTCCACCCGGCGCAGCAGGCCGGCGAAGTCCATCCGACCCGCGCCGATCGGATAGCGCTGCTGGTCCAACCCCATCACCTTGACCGGCGTGCCGTGATGCGTCTGCACGTGCACCTGCTCCGGCCGCTTACGGACGAAGTCCGGGTAGTTCACGTTGTTGACCAGCCAGCGGGCACGGGCCAGCACCCGGTGGTAGGCCGGCGTGCCGGCGACCACGTACTCCACCCCGTCCGGCACGGTGTCCACCCGGTCGCGGCGCACGATCCACACTCCGCGCACCTCGGGGGCCAGCCGGCGGGCGGCCTCGTAGATCGCCGCCGGGTTGCAGGAGTATCCCCGGAACCAGTAGGCGGCGTACACCGCGAGCGTCGGGTCCACCGGTCGGCGCAGCTCCGCGCGGTAGTACTCGCGGAGCAGGCCGTCGCGGGTCAGCCGGGCACCCCGCCGGGCCACGGGCACGACCCGACGCCGCGCGGTACGCGCCTGCCGGCGGGCCGTGTCGCGGGCCCGGCTGGCGGCCCGCAGGGCGCTGAACGTCCGCCACCGGCCACTCGCGACCAGCCGGTGCTTCAGCCCTTCGACGCCCTCCGGCACGGGATACCCCCCGACCGGCAGCCACCGCGCGTAGTCCGAGGTGATCTGCGCGAAGAACACCGGCCGCAGCTCGGGCGCGATGCGCTGACCGTTGCCGAGCACGGTGAGGTAGTGCCAGATCATCCGCTCGAAGACCGCCGGCCGCAGCGCGTCGACGGTCGGTGACCAGGCATCCATCAGGAGGAAGACCCGGTGCCACTGGGCGAAGACCTCGAAGTGCCGGTCCCCCCGGGTCTTGGTGATCGCGCCGGCGCGGCGCTGCCGGTAGTTCACGCACACCCGATCGAGTACGCCGATCCGATGCGCCGCCATCAGCACCGGGTAGCTGAACGAGACGTCCTCGTACCAACCGGCCGCGAAGCGCAGACCCAGGTTGACCAGGAACTCCCGGCGGACCAGCCGGTTCCAGGCGGTGTGCAGCAGCCGCATGGCCTCGGGCCGTTCCCGCAGCCCGAACGTCTCGGGGCCGGGCGACTCCGGGAACACCTCGGCCATCGCGCTGCGGGTGGCGGTGTTGTTCCAGTGTGTCCGGACGTGGTCCACCAGCAGCACGTCCGGTCGGGTCGCCCGCAGGCGTTCGGCCACCTCCGACAGGCAGTCCGGCGCCAGCCAGTCGTCCCCGTCGAGGAACCACACGTACTCGCCGACGGCCCGGTCCAGCCCGAGGTTGCGGGCTGGACCGAGACCGACGTTCTCCGACAGTCGAACCGCACGGACCCGGTGATCACGGGCCGCGTACTCGTCGATGATCTCGCCGCTCGCGTCGGGCGAGCAGTCGTCGACCGCGATCAGCTCGATGTCGGTCTCCGGCTGGCCCAGGATCGAGTCCAGGCACTCGCGCAGATAACCCTGCACTCGGAAGGCCGGCACCACGAAACTGATCAGGGTCATCCGGCCGTCCCTTTCGTCAGCGCGGCGCGACACCTCCCGCGCCCACCGGCGCGGCCGACGCCCGCGCCCCACGGGCCGGCCGGACGAACCAGGCCAGGACGACGCTCACCACGAAAACCACGAGAAGGTACGCACCGAGTGTAGCCATGCCGATACTCACGACGCCGGCAATCGCCAGGAGGGCGAGCAGCACCGATCGTCCGTCCCAGCCCAGCGTGGCGGCGTGCAGCGGAGGCGCCGCCTGCCGCTTCTCCAGCCGGGCGGTCAGGTCGTAGTGGTGCACGGTGAGCACGAAGACGTACCCGAAGATCAGCCATCCCGGCGCGCCACCGACCACACCGACCGCGATCGCGAACAGGTACTCGGCGGCCCGCAACGCGGCCGGTACCAGCCAGTCCAGCGGCCCGTTGTGCGCGGCCCCGGCACCGAGACCGCCGGCCAGCAGCACCAGCAACGCCACCGGCACCGCCCAGCGCAGCCCGTCCGGCGCATCGCCCAGTCCGGCGGCGACCAGCAGCGCCGCCGGGCCGAGCGCGGCGATCACCGCCAGGGTCAGCGGCCCCATCGGGCGGACCACCGGCAGCCGACGGGCCAACGGACCGTCGTCGCGGTGCAGCGTGGCGTCGACCGTGTCCAGCACCGGCACCCACATCCAACGGGCGCGCAGCGTCCGCAGGGCGCCGGTGTACGCGAACGCCAGCCCACCCCACACCAGCACCGCGATCAGGCTGACCAGCGGGTTGAACAGCGCCACGGTCAGCGCGATCAGCGCCCACCGCTCCCCGATCGGGAAGACGACGGTCCGCTTCAGCCAGTACGACACCGACCCGGTGTCCGCCTGCACCCGGGTGGACGCGGCGTTCAGCCGGTCACCGATCCCGCCGCTGACGCCCGTCGTCGTCCGCGGTCGGCGGGCCGCCTCGTCGTGCAGCACCCCGTACCAGGTGTCGGTCATGTGCCGGACGGTCTGCAACGTCATCGCGGCGATGGCGAGGGCCCAGCCGTTGCCGAGCCCCGCGTGGCTCACCCCGAAGCCCAGCCCGGCGTAGACCAGGTACTCCTTCGCCCGGTCGGCCATCGTGTCCAGCCAGCCGCCCCACGCGCTGAAGTGCCGGGTGTAGCGGGCCAACTGGCCGTCCACGCAGTCCAACACGAAGCCGAGGTAGAGCAGCACCGCGCCGCTGACGAGCGCGAGCCGCCCACCGACCCCGAACAGCACCGCGGCGGCCAGCGCGAAGAGCACCGAGATCACCGTCACCCCGGTCGGGGTGAGCCGCAGCCGGGCCGCCAACCGCACCACGTACGGCGACCAGGTGCTGACGAAGTACGTCGAGAAGAAGTCGTCCCTCTCCTTCACCGACAGCCGCAACTCGGCCCGGTCCTCGTCGACCGAGGTCACCGCCGCCTCGGCGGCGATGAGGCCGGCCTCGTCCTCGACCCGGTGCGCCACGAGCAGACGTACCCGCTGGGCGAAGATCAGGGTGCCGAGGGCCGCGAGACCCGCGACGACCCGGTCCACGGCGGACCCGGGGTCGTCGTGGCCGACGCCCGCGGTCGCCGGCAGCGGCGACACGTCGCCGACCGGGCCGACCGGGGCGGTGACCGGACGCGCGCCGACGGCGGCGGCCCGGGCGGCGGCGGCGAGGGTCGGCAGGTCGTCCACGCCGACCCGGAGCGCGCCACCGAACACGCCGGTGGCGTCGCCGTCGAGAGCGTCCAGCGGGCCGGCGTCGACGACCTGGCCGCGCTCCTCGCGCACGGCCGTCCGGCCCGGCAGCGGCGGGTCGCCCAGCACCAGCGCCACGGTCGGTCCCACCGGGCTGGTGGCGAGGTGCCGCAGCACGGCGGTGTGCGCCACCAGGTCGGTACCGGTGACGAGCAGCGGACCGTCGGCGGCGTCGGCCAGCGTGGCCAGCTCGTCCAGGGTGGCGGCGAAGCGCACCTCGGCCGCTCCGGCCCGACGGAGCTGGTCGGCGAGCCGGTCGGCCAGCGGCTCGCCGGTGGAGGTGGTGAGGCCCGCCGCGGACGTACCGGCGGCGAGCACGATCGCGAGCGTCACCGCGGAACCGCGGCGTGGTACGCGTCGAGCGCCTCGGCGATGGTGCCGTCGAGCGTCAACCGGCCCGCGTCGAGGTACAACCCCCGACGGCAGAACCGGGTCAGGTCCTTTTCGTTGTGTGACACCAGCACGAGCGTGCGCCCCTCCCCGAGCAGACGGTCAATCGTCGCGTAACACTTCTTGCGGAACTCCGCGTCCCCGACCGCGGTCACCTCGTCCATCAGCAGGATCGGGTGGGGCAGGTGCGAGATGATCGCGAAGCCCAGCCGCACCTTCATCCCCGACGAGTAGTGCCGCACCGACGTGTCGATGGCCCGGTCCACCTGCTCGCCGGCGAACTCGACGATCTCGTCGAAGTGCCGCTTCAGGTAGCTCGTCGACAGTCCGTGCAGCCCACCGACCAGGTGCAGGTTCTCCCGGCCGGTCAGGTCGTTGGAGAAACCGGCCGACAGCTCCAGCAGCGGCGCCACCGCGCCACGCACCCGGATGTCGCCCTCGTCCGGGATGAGCACCCCGGCGATCAGGCGCAGCAGGGTGCTCTTGCCGGTGCCGTTACGGCCGATCACGCCGACGGTCTCGCCCGGCTCGACGGTGAACGACACGTCGCGCAGCGGCCAGAACTGGCCGGGCAGGGCGCCGCGCCCACCTCGGTGGATGAACAGCTCCCGTAGGCGTAGCTGGCGGCGACGGTTGCGGACGAACCGGATGCCCAGACCGTCCGCCTCGATGATCGGCGCGGCCACGTCACAGCTCCTTGAGCACGGCGGGCTCCAACCGGCGGAACGACCACCAGCCGGCGGCCAGCACCAGCAGGCTGCCGACGATCGTCGTGGCGAGCAGCCGGGCGTCCGGGAACTCGTCCGGGTACCAGATCGCGTGGTGGAGCTGGAAGATCCCGACCAGCGGGTTCAGCTCGTACACCACCTTCAACCAGTGCGGCAGGCCGGACTCCCGGACCAGGCTGAGCGGATAGATGATCGGCGTGGCGTAGAAGAGCACCCGGATGATCAGCCGCATCAGCCGTTCCACGTCGCGCATCAGCACGTTCCAGGCCGACAGCAACAGGGCCAACCCGATCAACAGCACGGCCTGCACGGCCACCGCCAGCGGCAGGGCGAGCAGCGACCAGCCGGGGTGGATCCGCCCGTGCGCCGCGTAGATCACCGCAATGGCGGCCAGGATCGGCAGGCCGGCCGCGTACTCGGCGAACCGCCCGCTGACCCGGCCGATCGGGAAGACCTGCCGGGGCACGTTCATCGTGGTGATCAGCCGGGACTGGCCGGTCAACGCGTTGGTCGCCTCGCTCAGCGCCGAGCTGGTCCACATCCAGGCGAAGATGCCGGTGATCAGGAACAGCGGGTACGACCCGGCCGCCTCGCCGAGGTGCCGACCGGTGTCGCGGGAGTAGAGCACCCCGAAGACGAACCAGTAGATCGCGCCCATGCCGAGCGGCTCGATCAGCGACCAGAAGTAGCCCAGCACCGACTGCTGGTACTTCACCGCCAGGTCCCGCCGGACCAGGATGCGCAGCGAGTTGCGGTGCGACCACAGGGCCGCGACGCCAGAGGTCACCGCCGCCTCCCGCCTCCTGCAAACGGACGCCAGGTTAGCAGTCGGTGAACGAATGCCCCGAATCGACCGGCTTCAGCACTCGATCACGTTGACGGCCAGACCGCCACGCGCCGTCTCCTTGTACTTGACCTTCATGTCGGCGCCCGTCTCCCGCATGGTCTTGATGACCTTGTCCAGCGACACCTTGTGCACACCGTCGCCGCGCAGCGCCAGCCGGGCGGCCGTGATCGCCTTGATGCTAGCCACGGCGTTGCGCTCGATGCAGGGGATCTGCACCAGGCCACCCACCGGGTCACAGGTCAACCCGAGGTTGTGCTCCATTCCGATCTCGGCCGCGTTCTCCACCTGCTCCGGGGTGCCGCCGAGCGCCTCGGCCAGCCCCGCCGCCGCCATCGAACACGCCGAGCCGACCTCACCCTGGCAGCCGACCTCCGCGCCGGAGATCGACGCGTTCTCCTTGAACAGCACCCCGATCGCGCCCGCTGCCAGCAGGAACCGCACCACGCCGTCGTCGTCGGCGCCCTCGACGAACCGGCTGTAGTAGTGCAGCACCGCCGGGATGATCCCCGCCGCGCCGTTCGTCGGCGCGGTCACCACCCGACCCCCGGCCGCGTTCTCCTCGTTCACCGCCAGGGCGAACAGCGTCACCCAGTCCATGGCGTGCAACGGGTCGGTCGTCCCCGCGTCCGCCTCCAGGCCGCGCCGCAGCTCCGCCGCGCGCCGCCGGACCTTCAAACCCCCCGGGAGTACGCCGTCCCGCTCGCAACCCCGCTGCACGCACTCCCGCATCACCCGCCAGATCTCCAGCAGGCCCGCCCGGATCTCCGCCTCGCTGCGCCACGAGCGCTCGTTGGCCAGCATCACCTCGCTGATCGACAGTCCGGTGGCGGTGGTGACGTCGAGAAGCTGCGCACCGGTCAGGAACGGGTACCGCACGCGGGTGCTGTCCGGCTTGATCCGGTCCGCGCCCGCCGCCGCCTCGTCCACCACGAAACCGCCGCCCACCGAGTAGTAGGTGCGCGCCCTGACCTGCTCCCCGGCGGCGTCGAAGGCCGCGAACGTCATCCCGTTCGGGTGGTACGGCAACGACCGGCGGCGGTGCAGCGTCAGGTCCCGATCGGGGTCGAAGTCGACCTCGTGCGCGCCGAGCAGGCTGATCCGCCGCTCGGCACGGATGCGCTCGACGCGAGGACCGACGGTATCGGTGTCGACCGTCTCCGGGGACTCGCCGGCCAGCCCCAGCAGCACCGCCGGCCCGCTGCCGTGCCCGTGCCCGGTGGCGCCCAGCGACCCGAACAGCTCCGCCTGCACCCGCGCGGTGTCGGCGAGCAGCCCGTCGGCCTTGAGCCCGGCGACGAACGTACGCGCCGCCCGCATCGGCCCCACCGTGTGCGAGCTGGACGGCCCGATGCCGACGCTGAAGAGGTCGAAAACACTGATCATGGCTGCGCTTCCTCGGCGTCTCCCGCGGTACGGGGTGTCGCCCGGTCGTGGCCACCGGTCGGCGGCCCCGCTCGTGGCCGCCCGGTCGGATGGCCGCCGGTCACCCGGGGTGTGGGTGCCCGACCCGCGAGCCTACCCGCCCTGCTCACCCCTTACCCGAGCCCCGCCCAGGCCCGCGCGCCCCGAGCCCCGCCCAGGCCCGCGCGCCCCGAGGCTCGCGCCGATCTTGCAGTTTCTGTTGACGAGATGAGTGGGATGCACCTTATGTGACCACAGAAAGTGCAAGATCGCGGAGCGTGGTGGGCGGTGTGGGAGGAGTTGGGGAGGGTTGGCCCGGGTAATGCACCTACGGGTCCACGGGTCGCCGATCCTCCTCGGGACCGAGGGCAGGGCGGCCGCCCCTTTCTACCGTGGATTGCAGACGCGGCGTACCGCCGCAGAGTGGGAGTACGACGATGAGTCGCAAACTGGTTCGACCCCGCCAGGGGCGCATGCTCGCCGGTGTCTGCGCCGGCCTCGGTCAGCGGTTCGGCATGTCCGCCGGGATGGTCCGGCTGCTGTTCCTGCTGTCCCTGCTGCTGCCCGGCACCCAGGTGGTCGTCTACCTGATCCTCTGGATCCTGATGCCCAACGAGGACCGCTACCTGGCCTCCACCGGCCACTGACCCCACCCCCGCCGGCCCCGGCGCAGGCCGGCCGCAGCCGGTCACAACATCGGGGATACTGCTGCCTCCCGAGCGCCGGAGGCAGCAGGATCCCCGAAGTTGTGCAGATCTTGGCAGTCAACTCGTCCGGCATCGCCCACCCCTGCCGTTGATCCACTCCACATCGCCGATGCGGCGCTTTCCGGACGCGGTGATACCCCGACATCGCCGATGTGGAGTGGATCATCCCGTTCAGCCACGCGGCAGGCCAGTGGACGCGGCAGTGCTGCACACAAGGCAGCGTAGGCAGACGGGGCAGCCCAGGCAGACGCAGCCCAGGCAGACAGGGCAGCCCAGGCAGACGGGGCAGCGCCGGCAGACACGGCAGCCCGGCAGCCGGTCAGGCGCGGCAGACAGGGCCGTCGGCAACGCCGGCAGACAGGGCCGTCGGCCTACGGGGCAGCGCCCGTCCCGACGATGGTCGGGGCGGGCGCTGTCGCACGGTCAGAGCGCCGAGGCGCCGGGGTCAGGGGGCCGTGTAGGTGACGGTGACCTGCTGGTAGCCCAGCGAGCGCAGCAGCCCCTCCAGCATCTTGCGGGTGTTCGCCTCGGCACGGGCGGAGAGACCGCTGTCCCGGGCGGCGGCGGTGATCCGCTCCTCGGCCAGCTGGTAGATCTGCTGCTGCCGGTTGGGGTCGTTGCCGACCAGGTCACCGAGTCGGTTGAGCAGGCCACGCTGCTCGGCGAAGACGTAACTCTTCTCCATGTCGAGGTTGGTCTCGCCGAGCTGCGGGGCGGGCAACTTGATCTCGACGGACTTGCCGTCGGCGGACTGCACGATGGCGCCCTCACCGATCTTGGTGAAGTCGACGTACGCCTCGACGCTGCCGGCCCCGACGAACAGCGTGCGCTCGTTGAGCAGGAAGTCCGGGACGTTGCGCCGGTCGTTCTGGGTGTCGACCACGACCTGGAAGTTGCCCTCGGCCGCCACGTAGCGGCTCAGATCCTGGATCGACTTCAGCAGCGGCGGCTGGCTGCGGTCGGTCTGCTCCTTGGCGAACGGGTTACGGAAGTCCGGCAGGAAGCCGGTCGCCTGCACGCCGAGCAGCACCACCACGGCCAGGGCGGCGGCGCCGAGCAGCAGGAGCAGCCCGCGGGCCGCACCCCCACCCGCGCCTCCGCCAACTCCAGGACCATCGGTGCCACCCGACCCGTCCGGAGTCGCGTCGGGTGTCGCGGCCGAGCGCTCCCTGAGGTCGTCGCCGGTCGGGTAACCGGGGAACTCCCTCGTGGGCTCGTTGATGTCAGCGTCGCGAGCCATCACACTCACCGTCCTCGTCAGACACGTCGTCTGTCAATGACGGTACGGCCCCCGTACGACAGCCGCGCGGCGAGCGGCCGGAATGCGTAAACGGGCAGGTCAGGCGAAGGCGGAGAGCCCGGTGAGCCGCTGACCGATGATCAGTTGGTGGATCTCCGACGTGCCCTCGTACGTCAGCACGCTCTCCAGGTTGTTCGCGTGCCGCAGCACCGGGTACTCGCCGGAGACACCGTTGGCGCCGAGGATGGTGCGGCACTGCCGGGCGATGGCCAGGGCCTCCCGCACGTTGTTCAGCTTGCCCACGCTCACCTGCTCGGGGCGGAGCCGGCCCGCGTCGGCCAGCCGGCCGAGGTGCAGCGCGAGCAGTTGCGCCTTCACCAGCTCGACGGCCATGTCGGCGAGCTTGGCCTGGGTGAGCTGGAACCCGGCGAGCGGTCGACCGAACTGGGTGCGCGTCGTGGCGTACGCCAGGGTGGTTTCCAGGCAGTCGCGCGCCGCGCCGACGGCACCCCAGACGATGCCGTGGCGGGCCTCGGTCAGGCAGCTCAGCGGCGCCTTGAGCCCGACGGCCTCGGGCAGTTGGGCGTCGGCGGGAAGCCGGACGTCGTCGAGCACGATCTCGCCGGTCAGCGATGCGCGCAGCGACATCTTGCGGCGGATCTCGCGCGCCGTGACTCCGGGCGTGTCCATGGGTACGGCGAAACCGCGCACCCCGTCGTCGGTACGCGCCCAGATCACGGCCACGTCGGCGATCGGCGCGTTGGTGATCCACATCTTGCCGCCGGTGAGCACCCAGTCGTCGCCGTCGCGGCGGGCCCGGGTGGCCATGGACGCCGGGTCGGAGCCGTGGTCGGGCTCGGTGAGGCCGAAGCAGCCGATCGCCTCGCCGGTCGCCATCGGGGGCAGCCAGCGCTGCTTCTGCTCCTCGCTGCCGAAGCGCCAGATGGCGTACATCGCCAGCGAGCCCTGCACCGAGACCAGCGAGCGGACGCCGGAGTCGGCGGCCTCCAGCTCCTGGCAGGCCAGCCCGTACGCGACGGCGGACGCGCCCGCGCAGCCGTACCCGCTCAGGTGCATGCCGAGCAGCCCGAGCTTGCCGAATTCCCGGGCCAGCTCGCGGGCCGGCACGCGGCCCTCCTCGTACCAGTCGGCGACGTGCGGGCGGACCCGGTCGTCGACGAGTCGGCGGACGACATCGCGGATCTGCCGCTCCTCCTCGGTGAGCGACGGGTCCAGGTCGAGCAGATCGAGGGCAGTCATGCCGTCACCTTAATGAAGCCTCAGGCCGCGCCCCAGTCTCAGGCCACGCCCCAGTCTCAGGCCACGCCCCAGTCTCAGGCCGCGCCACAGCCTCAGGCCGCGCCGCTCACTCGATGCTCAGTCGATGGGCTCGGAGAGCACCAGCACCCGGGCGTGGATCTGGTTGCGCTGTTGCAGGGCGGCGCGCAGCGCGCGGTGCAACCCGTCCTCCAGGTAGAGGCCACCGCTCCACTGCACGACGTGCGGGAAGAGGTCGCCGTAGAAGGTCGAGTCCTCGGCGAGGAGCTTGTCGAGCGCCAACTCGCGCTTGGTGGTGATCAACTGATCCAGACGCAGCGGACGGGGCGGAATCTCCGCCCACTGCTTGAGCGTCAGGTTGTGCTCCGGGTAGGGACGCCCGTCCCGGACCGCTCTGAAGATCACGACGGCACGCTCCCCTCCCCGAGACCGGACGGACCGACGGCGCCGAGCCGGGCCGCGGCGGACACCGCGCGGCGCGGCACCGATGACCGTGCCAGCCTAGCGGCCCCGTGCACGCGGCGTTCTGCTCCCTGATGTCAGTTTCGCCATCGCTCGTCCGATCCTCAACCCGACGAACGGGACGCCGCACTCAGCTCCACCGGCCGCGCCGCACAACTTCATCCATCCCGCGACGACCACGACGCAACGATGGTGACCGATGGTCCGCTGCTCGGTAACCGATTGTGACGGCACCGATGGGCTGGTACTCCTCCGGCACGCCGAAGCTCTCCCGGTACGCGGCGAGCCGCTGGGGCGGGATTCCGAAGAAACACGCGCCCAGCCCCTCGTCCACGGCGGTCAGCAGCATGAGCAGCGCGGCGAAGCCGGTGTCGACGTACCAGTAGGGCACCGGCCAGCGGTCCTTCGACCGGTCGGTCCAGCCCTTGTCGGGCTCCGCGTACCGCGTCAGGTACGCCGACTCGTTGGCGTGCGGCACCACGATGAGCGGCGCGCGGCGCATCCCCGCGAGCCAGCGCTCCCGGCCCCCGCCCTCCGGCGTGGTGGCCGCCCAGAACCGCTCCCGGTCGGCCTCCTCCTCGAGCACCAGGAAGCCCCAGCCCTGGGCGAAGCCGGCCGACGGGGCGCGTACGGCGTGGTCGAGCAGCCGGTCCACCACGTCGGGCGGGACCGGACGGTCCGGGTCGTAGTTGCGGACCATCCGTCGGCGGCGGACGACCTCGGCGAACTCCATCAGGCCCCGGGACGGATGCCCCAGGCACCCCGCCAGGTCGTGCCGGGCTTGAGCGCGAGCACGTCCCTGCCCGACCGGAACGCGTCCGGCGGGCAGGTCATCGGCTCGATCGCCACCGACCGACGGTGTCGCTCGCCGGTGAGCGCGTCGCCGGTGAAGACCTGCCACCAGCCGAACTCCGCGTCCGCCCAGATGCTCACCCCGGACGAGGAGTCCGGGGCCGCCAGGCTCACCGAAGAGCCGCCGTCGGCGTCGCGGACGACCTCGCCGAAGCACAGGTCCAGCTCGGCGTCGCCGATCCGGCGCGGGCTGGTCCAGTCGTACTCGGTGCCGGCGACCGGCGTCGCGCCGACCGGGAGCAACCGGCCGTCCACCATGATCCGGGTACGCGCCGGCAGCCGCATGACCAGGTCGTCCACGGCGACGCCCGGCAGTTGCAGGTACGGGTGCACCGAGAAACCGAACGGAGCCACCTCGGTGCCGACGTTTGTCACCTCGTGCTCGGCCCGCAGGCCCTCCGCGCTCACGCTCCACCGGCTGACCAGCCGCAGCGGCCACTCGTAGCCGGGCTGCGGCGGCAGGTCGTAGCCGAGGGTCACCGCGTCCGTGGACTGCTCCAACAGCCGCCACGGCACCCAGTTGACCAGCCCGTGGATGGCGACGTGCCGCCCCGGCTCGGTCAGCGCGAGCTGGTGCGTCCGGTCGCCGTACGCGTAGCGCCCGTCCCGGATCCGGTTCGGCCAGGGAGCGAGCACCTGGCCGGCGCAGCCCGGGCAGACCTCGTCGACGCCGTACCCGTCGACCAGGTCGACGCCGTCGTGCCGGTACGTCCGCAGCCCGCCGCCCACCTCGACGATGACGGCCTCGTGGCCCGCGGCGGCGATGGTCCACTGTGCGCCGGAGAAGGGGCGCTGGTCGGGGCTTTCCATGCCGGCGACCCTAACCGGTCACGGCCGGTCGCCGCTCGACGCCGTCGTGGCCCGGTAGCGCAGCAGCGCCGGGAAGGCGACCGCGAGCACCACCACGAGCACGGCCGAGGCGAGTCCGCCGGCGACCCAGGCCACTCCGCCGCCGAACCCGGCCGCCATGGTGCCGGCCCGCAGGTCACCGAGGCGCGGCCCACCGGCCACCACCACCGTGTTGACGCCCTGGAGTCGGCCGCGCATGCGGTCCGGCGCGTACACCAGCAGCATGGACTGGCGGAGCACGGCACTGACCAGGTCGGCGGCGCCGGCCACGGCGAGCAGCAGGACCATCAGCCAGAGCTGGTGCGCCAACCCGGCCGCGGCGATCGCGAGGCCCCAGCCGACCACCGCGACGACCAGGCCGACGCCCTGCCGGCGCAGCCGACCGATCCAGCCGGAGGTCAGCCCGCCGATCATCGAACCGATCGCGATGGCGCTGTAGAGCAGGCCGACCGAGCCGCCCCCACCGAACCGCTCGTTGGCGATCTCCGGGAACAGGGCCCTCGGCATGGCCAGGATCATCGCGATCAGGTCCACGCCGAAGGAGAGCAGCAGGACGGGTGTGGTGGCCAGGTAGCGGAAGCCGTCGATCACGCTGGCCAGGCCGGCACGGCGGACCTGACCGTCGGCGCTCGGCTCGGGCGGCAGCGACGGCAGGCGCAGCGCCGCCCAGAGCATCGCCGTGAACAGCACCGCGTCCAGCCCGTACGCGATGGGCAGCGCCACCCGGGTGTCCGACGAGGTGGAGAGGATGAGGCCGGCGGCGAGCGGGCCGGCGACCGACGCGGCCGTGAAGGTCGTGTAGTTCAGGGTGGTGGCGGCCGGGACGAGGTCGTCGGGGACCAGCCGGGGCAGCATTGCGCTGCGGGCCGGCGAGGTGATCGCGAACGCCACCGACTGCACGGCCATCAACACCAGCAGCAGCACCGGGCTGCCCACGTTCAGCAGCGCCTGCACCAGCAGGCCGAGGGTGGATGCCCAGAGCAACAATGAGCCGCCGAGCAGCACGGCACGGCGGTCGCGAGCGTCGGCGACCGCGCCACCCCAGAGCCCGAAGATCAGCAGGGGTACGAAGGCGGCCACGCCCAGCAGGCCGACCCAGAACGAGTCCCGGGTGAGGGCGTACATCTCCACCGGCACCGCGACGGCGGTGAACTGGAAGCCGAACATCGCGACGGTGTTGCCGAGCCACAACCGCCGGTACGCCGGAACGCGCAGCGGGCGGACGTCGATCGCCCAGCGGCGCGCTCCGCGCGGCCGGGCCTCCTGCACACCGGTCACGGCGCCAGCCGCTCGACGATCCAGTCGCTCTCGTCGACGCGACGGAAGCGCAGGCGGTCGTGCAGCCGGCCGGCCCGGCCCTGCCAGAACTCCACCGAGTCCGGCCGGACGCGCAGCCCGCCCCAGTGCGGCGGCGGTGGGATGTCGCTGTCGTCGGCGTACCGCTCGGCCACCTCCCGGTAGCGCTCCTCGAGCGTGGCCCGGTCCGGCACCACGGACGACTGCGGGCTGGCCCACGCGCCCACCTGCGAACCGCGCGGCCGGCTGGCGAAGTACGACTCGGTCACCGCCGGCTCGACCGGGGCGATCGACCCGGAGACCACCACCTGCCGCTGCATCGGAAACCACGGAAAGACCAGGCTGGCGTACGGGTTGCCCGCCGCCTCGACGCCCTTGCGGGACAGGTGGTTGGTGAAGAAGACGAAGCCGTCCGGGTCGTACCCCTTGAGCAGCACCGTCCGCCCACTCGGCCGGCCGGCGGCGTCGGCCGTGCCCACCACCATGGCGTTGGGTTCGGGCAGCCCGTGAGCCACCGCGTCGGCGAACCACCTGTCGAACTGGGTGTACCAGTCGGCGGCCAGGTCAGCCTCGGTCAGGCCCAGGTCCGCGGCGTACTCGTTACGCATCGCGGCCGGGGTCGGTGTGTCGCCCGTCACGTCCCCACTCCTTCTCGGCGCGCCGACCGGCGCCCTCCCGCGCTGGCCAGACCGCTTCGCCCAGTCTCACCGACCGGCGCGGAGAATGCGCGCCCTGAGATGTCGCGTGCAGCACAGTCGCACTGGGTCGCGTATCCGGTTACACAGCAGGCAAGATGTTCCGAACACATCCCTGAGGGTCGCCTAAGGCGCTCGGCCGACCGGGCCGGATCAGCTGATCGGGCGTACCGACCAGATCCAGGAGAGCGACATGGCCGACTTCAAACCCGGTCTGGAGGGCGTCGTCGCCTTCGAGACCGAGATCGCCGAACCAGACCGCGAGGGTGGCGCGCTGCGCTATCGCGGGGTCGACATCGAGGATCTGATCGGCCAGGTCTCGTTCGGCAACGTCTGGGCGCTCCTGGTCGACGGTCGGTTCGGGCCGGGCCTGCCGCCGGCGGAGCCGTTCCCGGTGCCGGTGCACTCCGGCGACATCCGGGTCGACGTGCAGTCGGCGGTCGCCATGCTGGCTCCGTACTGGGGTCTCAGCCAACTGCTGGACATCTCCGACGAGCAGGCCCGCGAGGACCTGGCCCGCGTGTCGGTCACCGCGCTCTCCTTCGTCGCCCAGTCCGCTCGCGGTCTCGGCCTGCCGGCGGTGCCGCAGAAGGAGATCGACAAGGCGCAGACCATCGTCGAGCGGTTCATGAAGCGCTGGCGGGGCGAGCCGGACCCGCGGCACGTCAAGGCCGTCGACGCGTACTTCATCTCGGCCGCCGAGCACGGCCTGAACGCCTCGACCTTCACCGCGCGCATCGTCGCCTCCACCGGCGCCGACGCGGCGGCCTGCATCTCGTCGGGCATCGGCGCCCTCTCCGGCCCGCTGCACGGCGGCGCGCCGTCACGCGTGCTCACCATGCTGGAGGCGGTGGAGCGCAGCGGCGACGCCGAGGGGTATGTCAAGGGCGTCCTCGACCGCGGCGAGCGGCTGATGGGCTTCGGCCACCGCGTCTACCGTGCCGAGGACCCGCGCGCCCGGGTGCTCCGGCGCACGGCCAAGGAGCTGGGCGCGCCTCGGTTCGAGATCGCCGAGGCGCTGGAGAAGGCGGCGCTCGCCGAGCTTCAGGCCCGCCGTCCGGACCGGGTGCTCGCCACGAACGTCGAGTTCTGGTCGGCCGTGGTGCTGGACTTCGCCGAGGTGCCGGCGCACATGTTCACGTCGATGTTCACCTGCGCGCGGATGGGCGGCTGGAGCGCGCACATCCTGGAGCAGAAGCGCCTCCAACGGCTGGTCCGGCCGTCCGCCCGTTACGTGGGTCCGGAGACCCGCAAGCCGTCCGACGTCGAGGGCTGGGGCGCCGTCCCGCACGGCGTCTGAGCTGCTCACCGGGGCCCCGGTCCGACGTACGACGTCGGACCGGGGCCCTTGTGCGTGGTAGCCCTCCCCGGCGCGGCGGTGTGGCGAAGGACTCAGACCGCCCGTCGGGACCCCGGCCGTCGCCGCCGACCCAGGGTGCGAGGATGAGGGCCGGCAGTGTCGCCGGGCCCGCCCTCGCCCTTGCGGAAGGATCTTCAGAACCGTGGCTGACGCACCGATCATCCGGATTCCCGACGAGATCAAGCCCGCCGACGGCCGTTTCGGCTGCGGCCCGTCCAAGGTCCGTCCGGCGGCCGTGTCCGCGCTGGCCGAGGTGGCGACCAGCTACCTGGGTACGTCGCACCGGCAGAAGACGGTCCGCGACCAGGTGGCCCGGCTGCGCTCCGGCATCGCCGAGTTCTTCTCCCTGCCTGAGGGCTACGAGGTCGTGATCGGCAACGGCGGCACCACGGCATTCTGGGAGGTCGCCACCTTCGGCCTCGTGCGCGACCGGGCCCAGTTCGCCAGCTTCGGCGAGTTCGGCGCTAAGTTCGCCAAGTCGGTCGCCGACGCGCCGTTCCTGGGCGAGCCCACCGTCCGCAAGGCCGCCGCCGGCAGCGCGCCGAGCCTGGTCGCCGAGGCCGGCGTGGACGTGTACGCGACGCCGCAGAACGAGACCTCGACCGGCGTGGCCGTGCCGATCAGCCGGGTGGCCGACGCCGACGAGGGGTCGCTGCTGCTGGTCGACGCCACCTCCGGCGCGGGGGGCCTGGAGGTCAACGTCGGCGAGACCGACGTCTACTACTTCGCGCCGCAGAAGTGCTTCGGCTCCGACGGAGGCCTCTGGCTGGCCCTGATGTCGCCGGCCGCGCTGGACCGGGCTGCCGAGATCAAGGCGTCCGGCCGGTACATCCCGGCCTTCCTGGACCTGGTGACCGCGATCGACAACTCGCGGCTCGAGCAGACGTACAACACCCCGGCGCTGGCCACCATCTTCCTGGCCGCCGAGCAGACCGACTGGATGAACGCGCAGGGCGGCCTGGCCTGGGCGGCGAAGCGGACGGCGGAGAGCGCCGCCACGGTGTACGGCTGGGCCGAGCGGTCCACGGTGGCCACTCCGTTCGTCACCGACCCGTCCCTGCGGTCCAACGTGGTCGCGACCATCGACTTCGCCGACGGTGTGGACGCCACCGCGATCGCCAAGGCGCTGCGCGCCAACGGCATCGTCGACACCGAGCCGTACCGCAAGCTCGGCCGCAACCAGTTGCGGGTGGCGCTGTTCCCGGCCGTCGAGCCGGCCGATGTCGAGGCGCTGACCGCGTCCATCGACTACGTGGTCGAGCGCCTCTGAGCTTCGTCACGGTGGGTGTCCGTCGACGCCTCGATGGACACCCACCGTGATCATTGCCGCAGCTCAGTCACGACATGCGGGGTGTCGCTTCCCCCACCCTGAGACAGATGCGCGTACGGTGGTCCGAGACGCCTGGGTGGCCGACTCGTGGCGTGCGGCCAGCGAAGCGGGACGGAGGCAACGTTATGCGCCCAGTACGCTTCGTCGCCCTCTCCGAGGACGGCCATGCTCTGGTTCTCGCCGACGAGGTCGGGCGGCTGCTCGCCCTGCCCATCGACGAGCGGATCGCGGGTGCGCTGCACGCGGAGCCCGGCGCGCCGCCGCTCGCGGTGGCACCGGCCGCCGTCGACCCCGTTCCCTCCCTGTCCCCTCGGGACATCCAGGCCCGCATCCGTTCCGGTGAGTCGGCCGAGGACGTCGCCCGGATCGCCGGGGTGCCGGTCGACCGGGTTCTGCGCTACGCCGGGCCGGTGCTCCAGGAGCGGGCCATGCTCGCCCAGCACGCCCGTCGCACCCGGCTCAAGGGCGCGGAGAAGCCCACCCCGCTCGCCGAGGTGGTCAACGGTCGACTGAGCCAGCACGGCATCGACACCGAAAAGATCTCCTGGGACGCGTACCGGCGCGACGACGGCACCTGGCGGATCATCGCCACCTGGCCGTCGGGCAAGGCCACCGCCCAGGCCATCTGGGATCTCGACAAGACCCGGCAGGCGGTCACCCCGCACGACGACATGGCGCAATATTTGTGCGCCGAGCGGCCCACGCCGATCCTCGGCCAGGAGCCGGCGCCGGAGCGGAGCGGGCACGGCCTGCCCGGTCCGTCGCGTGGTGAGCCGAGTCGGGGTGGGCACGGGCTGCCGGCGGCGTCCGAGCACCCGCGCCCGGGCCGCGATCCGATCCGGGCCGGCCGGGACGCCCTGCTCGCCTCGCTGGACCGTCCACTCGGGGCCTCGTCGGGGCGTGGGCTCGAACCGCGTACCCCCGCTGCTCTTGGCGGATCGGACGCGCCCCGGCAGCGGCCGGTCGGTGGCGGCGCTGCCGCCCTGCTCGGCGGCGGCCAGGGGTCGGCCTTCGACGACGACTCGGACGCGCCCAAGGAGGTCCCGGCCGTGCCGTCGCTGGCGGTGCTGCGGCCCCGGCGGACCGGTACGGCCGCGGCGGCAGCCGGCGGCGAGACCGCCGAGGCCGGCGGCAAGCCGCGCAAGCGCCTGCCGAGCTGGGACGATGTGCTCTTCGGCAGCGGCCCGGCCGCCCGCGAGTCCTCCTGACGCTCCGCGTCCACCGCGGTCCAGTCCCGAGATCGCCGATGTCGCGCTATCCCCTGCGCTTGATACCCCGACATCGGCGATCCGGAGTGGATCACGCCTCCGGCTGGAGGCGGCTCGACGAATCAGAGCGGCCAGGCGGCAAGCCGCTCGTAACGCGGGCGTCCGGCCCCGAGGTGGCTACGCACCAGCAGCAGCTCGGTCGCCGGCCACTCCGGGCCCGCGTAGTCGTCCAGGGTCACCACGTCGGCCTCGACATCAGCCAGCTCCATCCGGTCGCCGGGGCGGGCGACGGTCAGGTGCGGACGGAACGGCTTCTCGTCGTACGGCAGTCCGGCCTCGTGTAGCCGCTCCCGGACGAGCCGGCCCAACTCGTGCAGCGCCTCGACGTCGCCGCGCACGTCCACCCAGAGCACCGTGCGCCGTCCCTGGCCGAACAGACCACCACCGCCGAGGCTCAGCCGGGGCGCGGCGGACCGACCGTCTCGGAAATGTTCAGCGGCGAGCCCGAGCGCACTCTCCACGTCGACCAGCCGGCCGGCCTCGACGTCACCGAGGAACGCCAGGGTGAGGTGCAGGTCCGCCGGGTCGGCGAGCCGCACCTGGGCACCAGCGGCCGCCGCCGCGCCGACGCGCAGCCGCACGATCTGCGCGCCGAGATGGCTGACCGCCTCGGCGGACGGACAGACCGCGACGAAGAGCCGCATTCAGGGCCGTTCAGCGGTGCCGTTGCCGGTGCCCGGCTCGGGCGGCCGGCAGGGCCAGGCCCGCGGCGTGCAGCACGCCCTCGACACGTACCCGCTCGATCTCCTGGTCGACGCCGGCCAGCTCGGCCAGGTGCTCGGTGATCCCGAGAGCGCGACAGGCCAGCCGGAGCCGGTCGTCGTACGCCTGCACCACCGCACCGTGCCAGACCATCGGCCGGCCGGTGCCGCCGAGCCGCTGACCGCCGAGTCGGCGCAGGTCGGCCGCGAGCTGTTCCAGGGGACGACGGTCGGTGCGGTCGAACTCGCTGAGGTCGATGTCCCGGGTCAGCGCGTCGGCTTCGATGGCTCGGTCGAGGCGGGCGATCGTGCGTTGCTCCCGCCGGCGCTCACGCCACTCGGACCAGCCGCAGACCACCCGGTCGACAATCTCGTCGTAGCAGAAGAGCAGGGCGAACACCGCCGGGATGCTGGCCACGGCGAGGAACGCCAGGGCCAGCATCAGCGCGCGTCCGACTCCCACATATCGACGCTAAGCCCCGTCGTGCCACCTCGCCAGCGATTTGGCCGCATCCGCGCTATCCGTCGATCGGGACTCGCGCCCGGCCCCCGACCCGGATCGGCGGGGGCCCGAGCGCGCGGGTCAGCAGTCGGTGGAGGTGACGTAGAAGCGGGGCATGGGCAGCACCCGGAAGCGCAGTCGCGCACCGGAGCGGCGCAGTTGCCAGGTGAGCGCGATCAGCGCGGTGGCCAGCGAGATCAGCCCGCCCATCCAGATGCTCGCGCCGGCGCCGAAGTGCTCGGCCACCCAGCCGATCAGCGGTGCGCCGACCGGGTTGGTACCCAGGAACACCAACACCCACAGGGCCATCACCCGTCCCCGGAACGCGGCGTCCACGCCGAGCTGGACACGCTGGTTGGCGGCCTGCGCGAAGAAGACCATGAAGAAGCCGGTGGGCACCAGCAGCGCCACGACCAGCCAGTACGTCGACGCGAAGCCGACCAGGGTGCCGAAGCTCGCACAGCCGATCGCGGCGCCGAGCACCAGCCACACCGACGGGCGGCTACGCCGGCCGGTGCCGCTGAGCGCGCCGCCCAGCGCGCCCACGGCGAGGGCGGTGCTGAACAGGCCGAACGAGGCGGCACCGGTGTTGAACACCGTCTTGGCCAGCGCGGCCAGGGTGAGCTGGAAGTTGAACAGCGACATGCCGATCACCGACATCACCGCCATCGGCAGCAGCAGGTCCGGCCGCCGCCACACGTACCGCAGCCCGTCGACGACCTTGGCGGACGCCCGCTCGTCGCGCGGTGGGAGCGCGTCGCGGTGCAGGTCGGCGGTCCGCATCCGGACGACGTTCACCAGGGGCGCGATCGAGCTGACGGCGGTGAACAGGAAGACCGGGCCCACGTCGAAGGCGGCGATCGCCAGACCGGCGACCGCCGGGCCGACGATCCGGGCGGAGTTGAACACGGCGGCGTTCAGCGACAGCGCGTTGGGCAGCAGCGGTGTGCCGACCAGTTCGGAGACGAACGCCTGGCGGACCGGGGTCTCCACGGCGTTGGCCACACCGAGCAGCGCCGCGAACGCGAAGACGTGCCAGAGTCGCACCAGGTCGGTGAGGACCAGCAGCGACATGCCGAGCGCCAGCACGGTCCAGAAGGCGTTGGCGGCGAACAGCAGGATCCGCTTGTCGTACCGGTCGGCGAGCCGGCCGGAGAACAGGGTGAGCAGCAGCACCGGCGTGAACTGACAGGCGGTGACCACGCCGAGCGCGGTGGCCGAGTTGTCGGAGAGCTCGAGGACGAGCCAGTCCTGGGCGATGAACATCATCCAGACGCCGATCAGTTTGATCAGCTGCCCGGATGCGAAAAGGCGGTAGTTACGGACCTGTAGGGACTGGAACATCGTGCTCAGCTTGGCCTGCACTCTCGGTGCGCCTCCTCAAGGACGTACGCGTCATCGTCAGGTGACGGCACGGGCCCGGTGGCGCGGGCACGAGCTCAGGCGCGAGCGAGCTGCTGGAGAATCTCGGCGGCCCTGTGCAGGGTCGCCCGTTCGTCCTCGTCGAGCGCGGCCAGCCGGTGGGCCAGCCATTCGTCGCGGGCCCGCTCGAACTGGTCGAGCACGGCCTGCCCTCCTTCGGTCGCCGCGAGGATGACCTGCCGGCCGTCGGTCGGGTGGGGGGTCCGCCGCACGAGGCCACGGTCCTCCAACTTCGCGACGATCTTGGTCATCGTCGGCGGCTGCACCCGTTCGATCTCGGCCAGTTCCCGGGGTGTCATCGCGCCCGCCAGCCGCAGGCTGGTGAGCGCGGAGACCTGGGTGACCGTGAGGTCGCCGACCGGCCGGGCCTGTCGGACCCGCCGGTTGAGTCGGGTGATCGCATCTCGCAACTGGGGAGCCAGCTGCGCCGGTGGCACGCGTTCCGCCGTCACCGTCCGCTCCGTCACGTTAGTTAGCTTAACTAATGAGCCTGGCTAACGACATCCGTTATGACCAGGCTCACGGGGATGTTTGGGCTGTTCCGGGCGGGGAATCACGCTCGACCCCCGCCCGGACGACGCCGATCAGAGCACCAACGACTCGATGGGCCCACGCAGGAAGTACAGCACGAAGAGGGCGGCCACCCCGTACAGCAGCGGGTGGACCTCCCGGGCCTTGCCCCGGGCCAGTTTGACCACCACGAAGGTGATCAGACCGGCGCCGATGCCGTTCGAGATCGAGTAGGTGAACGGCATCAGCACGATGGTGAGGAACGCGGGAATGGCGATTTCGTAGTCCGACCAGTCGATCGTCCGTACCGCGGTCATCATCAGGAAACCGACCACCACCAGCGCCGTGGAGGCCGCCTCGAACGGCACGATCACCACCAGCGGCGCGAGGAACATCGCCAGCAGGAAGAGGGCGCCGGTGACCAGGTTGGCCACGCCGGTCCGGGCACCCTCCGCGACACCTGCGGCGCTCTCGATGTACGACGTGTTGCTCGACGTGCTGGCCGCACCGCCGGCCGCCGCGGCGATCGAGTCGACCAGCAGGATCTCCTTGGCCCTCGGCGGGGTCCCCTTCTCGTCGAGAAGGCCACCCTCCTGGCCGACCGCGACCATCGTGCCCATCGTGTCGAAGAAGTCCGTGATGAGCAGCGTGAAGATGAACATCAGGACGACGACCCAGCCGGCCCGACCCCACGAGTCGAGCACGTTGAACTTGCCGAGCAGCGACAGGTCCGGCACGTCGACCACCGTCTTCGGCAGCTCCGGCACGTTCAGCGCCCAGCCCTTCGGGTTGGGCTTGCCGTCGACGAACGACGGGCCGATGTTGCCGATCGCCTCCACGATCACCGCCAACACGGTGGACGCGAGGATGCCGATCAGGATCGCGCCCCGGACCCGGCGCACCACCAGCACCAGCGTGAGCAGCAGGCCCACCACGAAGACCAGCAGCGGCCAGCTCACCAGCTTGCCACCGACACCCAGGCCGACCGGGACGGTGGTGTTGGCGGCGTCCGGGAGCCGCCGGACGAAGCCGGCGTCCACCAGGCCGATGATGGTCAGGAACAGGCCGATGCCGACGCCGATGGCCGTCTTCATCTGCGTGGGCACCGACCGGAACACCGCGGTACGCAGACCGGTCAGCACCAGTACCGCGATGATCACACCTTCGATCACCACGAGGCCCATCGCGTCGGCCCAGGTCATCTCTGGAGCGATCTCGTACGCCACCAGGGCGTTGACGCCCAGACCGGCGGCGAGCGCCAGCGGGAACCGGCCGACGACGCCCATCAGGATGGTCATCAGGCCCGCGACCAGCGCGGTCGCGGCGGCCAGTGCCGGAATCGGGAGAGTCTTGTTGTCACCGTCGACCGCGCCGCCGAGGATCAGCGGGTTGAGAACGACGATGTACGCCATCGTGAAGAAGGTCGCAAGACCGCCGCGTACCTCACGGCTCAACGTTGAGCCGCGGGCGGAGATCTCGAAGAACCGGTCGAAGCCGTTACGCGGTTGAGCGGGGTTGGGAGGTGTGTCGTTCTCGGGCGGCGCTACTGCCATGAGGACCTCACAGGTGATCTTCCGGTTGACGCGCGCATCGTCCCAGATCGTTGGCGGCCAGGGAAGGTGGATCGCGTACGCTTGCCCGATGCCGAACGACCAGCCACCGCGGCCCGCGCCGCTGGACCCGCCGATGGTGCCGTTCGCCGTCGCCGGCCTGATCGCGTGGGCGGTCGTCGGACTGGTGCTACTGGTGTTCTTTCGCGGCTGGCTGACCGAGCACCACCACGAGAACTGGCTCTGGACCTGCCTGGCCGGTTTCCTGTGGGGCTTTCCCGGCCTCGCCGTCATGCTGCGTCACGACGCCAACCGACGTCGTCGCCGGGCGAGCTGAGCGCACCGGCCCACGCCGGAGCCCGGCTCAGGGGTGCCCGTACGGCTCCGCCGGCTCCCCCGCCTCGACCGAACCCGGCGCACGGCTGACCGACATGGCCTCCACCGCGCTGTCGTCGTACACGGTCGGAAGATCCTCGACCGCGGTCTCGGCGGCCTCGATCAGCGTCTCGGAGTGCGCGCCGCAGCCATGGTCGGCGCTGACCACCCGGCCGTCGTCGGGTGCGTAGAAGTTGCCGCACGCGCCGAACGCCTGCCGCATCGCCCCGGCCAACGGCAGGTAGAAGCCGCACGTGCCGCAGCGGGCGGCGGCCGGGGCAGCGGTGGAGATGGCCGCGTCCGGGCCGTGGTCACCGTCGTACCAGCGCTGCGCCGCGTCGGTCCGACCCTCCCGGGAGAGCACCCGGGCCCGGCCGAGACCCAGCTCCCAGGCCGTCTCCTCGACCGCCGGGTCGTCGGAGAGCAGGTAGCCGGGGGCCAGCCGCTCGTCCTCCGGAGCGGTCGGCAGCAGGTCACCCGGGCCGAGGTCACCGGGCTTGAGCCGTTCCTGCCAGGGCAGCCAGCCGGGCGCGAGCAGCGCGTCCGGGCCGGGCAGCAGCACCGTCTCGCAGATGGTCACCGTACGGCTGCGCGGAACGCGGGTGACGGTGACCGCCCACCGCCAACCGCGGTAGCCGGCGAGGCGGCACTCGAAGTAGTGGGTGACGAGGCGTTCACCCTCGGACACGACCTGCAGGTGGTCGCCGACGTCGTCGGCGTCCACCTCGGTGATGCCGGCGCGGGCCACCTCGACGGCGGCGGCGCAGACCTGGTCGAGACGGGCGGCACGGGCGGAGGCGGGCCTGGTCACCTGACCATTGTTCCCCATGCTCCCCGCAGGGGTGACAGGGACTCCCGGGGAACCTTTCGCCGCGACTGATGCGGCACACCTGGGTCGGATGGGCGAGGATGGTGCACATGCCGCCGTACTCCCACTCCGGGCGATCCCTCCTCGGGCGGACCGTCGGCACCGGCATTCGGGCCATCCGTCTGCTCCTGCGTGGTTCGGTGGGCAGCGGCCGCTGGGTGACCCGCCGGGCCGGTCACGCCCGGGCGCGGGGCGCCGGCGGCGAGGTCGGCATGGTCCGGCTGTTCGATCTGCACGCCGTCTCCTGTGCCGGCGACACCCTGATCGCCATCGGCCTGGCCGGGACGATCTTCTTCAACGTGCCGCTGGGCGAGGCCCGCAGCAAGGTCGCGCTCTACCTGCTGGTGACCATGGTCCCGTTCGCGATGCTCGCACCCGTGGTGGGGCCGCTGCTGGACCACTTCCGGCACGGCCGGCGGTACGCGCTGGCCGCCACCATGCTCGGGCGGGCGTTCCTGGCCTGGCTGATCTCCGACTACATCCACGGCTTCGGGCTCTATCCGGCCGCGTTCGGTGTGCTCGCCCTGTCGCGCGCCTACGGCGTGGCCCGCTCGGCGGCGGTACCGCGCCTGTTGCCGGAAGGGCTGGGCCTCTCCCAGGTCGGTGCCCGGGCCAGCGTGTACGGCACGGTGGCGGGCGCGCTCGTGGCCCCGATCGGGCTGGCCGCCTTCTGGTTCGGGCCGCAGTGGCCGCTGCGCGTCGCGTCGGTGATCTTCCTGATCGGCATGGTGATCTCGCTGCGGCTGCCCCCGAAGGCGGACTCGGAGCCACCCGAGCGCGTCCCCCGCGCGCTGCGCGCCCTGAGCCGCCGGAAGGACCGGCCGCTGGGCCGGGGCCGGCCCGCCGGGCGGCTGGTGATCGCCACCCTGATCGGCGCCGCGACGCTGCGTGCCGTGTACGGCTTCCTGCTGCTCTTCCTCGCCTTCGCCATCAAGAAGGGCGATCTGACCACCGACGTGTTCGGGCGTGACCTGGGCGCGGAGTGGGCGCTGGGGTTGGTCGGCGGCGCCCTGGCCGTGGGCAGCTTCCTGGCGACCGCCGTCGGCACCCGGTTGCGCATCCATCGGCCGACCGCCATCCAGTCCAGCAGCATGATCATCGTGGCGGGGGTGGCGGTGCTCGCCGTCATCCAGTTCTCGCTGCTGATGGTGGCCCTGCTCTGCCTGGTCACCGCGTTGGTGAGCGGGGTGGCCAAACTCGCCGTGGACGCCTCGATCCAGGAGCGCATCCCGGAGCGGCTGCGTGCCAGCTCCTTCGCCCACTCAGAGACGGTGCTCATGCTCGCCTTCGTCGCCGGCGGCGGGCTCGGGCTGGTGCCGTTCGCCGGCCGGACCGGCATCGCGGTCGCCGCCGGGGTGGGCATCGTGGCGGCCGTCCGGGGAGTGCTGGTTGCCGCTCGGCTACGCGCCGAGAAGCTGGTCGGCCGGCCGCTGGGTGACGACGAGCTGACCGAGGACGAACCGACGGTCGAGCCCGCGAACGTCGAGCCCGAGAACGTCGCGCCCACCTCGCCGGCGCCACCTCAGGCCACCTCGCGGCGGCACGACGAGGCGGGGCTGGCCCCGCCGGGCTACCACATCTACCGGCCCTCGTCGTCGGTCGGCGGCCCGGGCGGGGGCGCGGACGACGACACCCGCCGCGAGTCCCCCGGCTCGCTCTCGTGACCGGTCTGCTGGTGGTGACCGCGGTTCCGGCCGAGGCGGACGCGGTCCGCGCCGGACTGACCGCCGAGGCTGTCGCGATCGCCCCGGTCGGGGTGGGCCCGGCCGTCGCAGGGGCCGCCACCGCACGCCTGCTGGCCCTGGCCGAGGCGGCCGGTCGCCCGTACCGTGCGGTGGTCAGCGCCGGCGTGGCCGGCGGCTTCACCGGGCGCGCAGCCGTGGGCGACACCGTGCTCGCCACCGCGAGCATCGCCGCCGACCTGGGCGCCGACTCACCGGACGGCTTTCTCGGCATCGAGGAGTTGGGCATGCCGCCCGCGCTGCTCGGCGGAGGCAGTGTCGTCCCAGCGGACCCAACCTTGCTGGCCACGCTGCGGGCCGCCCTGCCCACGGCCACGATCGGGCCGGTGCTCACGGTGAGCACCGTCACGGGCACCGCCGCCGGCACCGAGGAGCTACGCCGGCGGCATCCGGAGGCGGTGGCCGAGGCCATGGAGGGGTACGGGGTAGCCGTCGCCGCCGCACAGGCCGGAGTGCCCTTCGCCGAGCTGCGCACCATCTCCAACCCGATCGGCCCGCGCGACCGCGACGCCTGGCGGCTGCGCGAGGCCCTCACCGCCCTGACGAAGGCCGCTCCGGCGCTGGGCTGACCGGCCTTCCGGGCTGCGACGCTGCGCTCCTCCGGGCAAGGTCAGCGGGCAGGCCGCTGCGGGGGACTCAGACGGAGTGCGAACGGCCGGCGGGCCTCGATCTCGAAACCGCACGCCAGCAGCAGATCGATGCCGAAGCCCTCGGCCACCGCGACAGCGTCGTCGATCCCCACCGCCCGCATATCGGCCAGCAGCGTGGTAACCAGGCGACGCCCGAGCCCCAACCGCCGATGTCGCGCCTCGACGAGAACGCCGTCGAGCACCACCTCCCGCTCCGGCATGCCGGAGTGCCGCTCTCCGTACTCAAGCTGCGGGCTCCGTTCGTGCGCGCGCAGCTCGCCGACCAGGGTGTGATCGGGAAGCTCTGCCACGTAGCGCCAGCAGGTGGCTGGCACATCGCCGCCGACGATCCGCCGAACCTGGACCGTCCGTTGAACCTCGGCGCCCCGCCGACGGTTGTCGCGGTAACGACGGTTCAGCTCGTACGCGGCCGGCGGCAGCGGCAGTGGACACCGTTTGGGCGGCAACCGATACCACTCCGCCCACCACGCGCCGGGCCAGTCTCGGGGCTCGTGGACCGGCCACACGTCCAGATGCGCCGGGTACCGACGTCCCGCCTCGTCCCGCATGTCGTCGTGTGGCACCGACGCCGGCTCGATGAGCTCCGCCCCGGGTATGCCGAGGGCCACCTCTCCGCCCGCCGCTCGAACGAGGCGCTCCACCGTCCGGAACCGGGGGTCGAGCGCCCGCCCGGACTCGATCCGCGCCAGCGTCGGCTGGGGTACTCCCGACCTCTCGGCGAGCTGCCGCTGACTCAGGTCGGCCCGACGCCGCAGGGCACGAAGGGCGCGGCCCAGATTCGCCGCTCCGTCGATGCCGTCGACGTCGACCGCGGCTCCGGCAGGGTCACTTGCATCGGTCACCAGCCGATAGTCCCGAGTGCGTGGCGAGCTATCAACACCCTGCCGGCGGCTGTGGACAACCCTGTGGAAAACCCCCTCGGGCGGTGGACGACGAGCTGTGCGCGAGTCCTTTGGAGCTGAATCGTCTGCGACATCGACGCTGAATCAGCCACCCACTCGGCCGCCCGGCCAACCAGCGACCCCAGCCAGCCAGCGACCCCACCCAGCCAACCCAGCCCCGCCAGCGACCCCACCCAGCCAGCCACCCACCCCCGCCAGCGACCCCAGCCAGCCAACCCAGCCCCGCCAGCGACCCCACCCAGCCAGCCACCCACCCCCGCCAGCGACCCCAGCCAGCCAACCCAGCCCGCCAGCGACCCCACCCAGCCAGCCACCCACCCCGGGTCCGGTTGCGAGGTCAACTCAGGCGATTCGTTCACGACATCAGCTCCAAAGGATGTCCGGAGTAGGTGCCCGGTCGGCCCGCCGGCCTCCCCGGCCGCCGCCGAAGTGGACATCGGCCCCCAACGAGGACCGCGCGGACCCGGCCCGGGACGTCGGCCCTGCACGTCGGTCCGGGACTTCGGCCCGGGACGTCGCGGATCACAGTGGGCGGGGTGGGCACAGGCCACGGGGTGGAGACGGGGCTAACGTGAGGGGCGTGGCGCTCTCCCTGGCTATCTCGCCCTGCCCCAACGACACGTTCGTGTTCGACGCTCTGGTGCACGGGCGGGTGCCCGGCGCGCCGCCGGTCGAGGTGACGTACGCCGACGTGGACGTCACCAACACGGCGGCCGAGCGGGGTGCGTTCGACCTGGTGAAGGTGAGCTACGCGGCGCTGCCCTGGCTGCTCGACGACTACCACCTGCTGCCCTGCGGTGGCGCGCTCGGTCGCGGGTGCGGGCCGCTGGTGCTCACCCGGGGCGACCACGACGGCGACCCGGACCGCGCCGACCTGACCGGCGCCACGGTGGCGGTGCCGGGCGACCGGACCACGGCGTACCTGCTGTTCCGGCTCTGGTCGGCCGGACGGCCGCCGGCCCGGATCGAGGTGGTGCCGTTCCACGAAATCATGCCGGGCGTCGCGGCCGGCCGCTACGACGCCGGGCTGGTCATCCACGAGGCCCGGTTCACGTACCACCGGCACGGCCTGACCGCGCTCGTCGACCTCGGCGAGTGGTGGGAGGCCGACACGGGCCTGCCCATTCCCCTCGGCGCGATCCTGGCCCGTCGCGGCGCCGTCGACCCGGAGGCCGCGGCCGGCTGGATCCGCGAGTCGGTCCGGCAGGCCTGGGCGGACCCGACGGTCAGCCGGGAGTACGTCCTCGCACACGCGCAGGAGATGGAGCTCGACGTGGTGGACCGGCACATCGGTCTCTACGTCAACGATTTCACGGCCGACCTGGGCGAGGCCGGCTTCGCCGCGGTGACGGCGCTCCTCGACCGCGCCGCCACCGCCGGGCTGGTACCTCAGACCTCCAGCTCGCGCGCGACCGCGTGGACCAGCTGAGCGATCTTCTGCGCGGTCTTCTTGTCCGGGTACCGGCCCCGGCGCAGGTCCGGCTGGACCTTCGCCTCCAGCACCTTGATCATGTCTTCGACGAGGCCGTGCAACTCCTCGGCCGGCCGGCGACGCAGCTCGGCCATCGACGGCGGCGCGTCCAGCAGCTTGACGCCCATGGCCTGCGCGCCTCGACGGCTGTCCACCACGCTGAAGTCGACCCGCTGACCACCCTTGAGGTCGGTGACGCCCGCCGGCAACGCGCCCTTGGGCAGGAACACGTCACCGCCCTCGTCGCTGGTGACGAAGCCGTATCCCTTGGCCGTGTCGTACCACTTCACTCGACCCGTAGGCACCTGAAAACCCCTGCTTCACTTGAGCCGCTACTGCTCCAAGGCTAGCTGGATCATGCCGTCCAGCGCCGCTGGGAATCCGGTGAGATCGTCCAGCACGACGCTCGCCCCCGCCGCGCGCAGCTCATCCGGGGAGCACGGGCCGGTCGCCACGGCGATTCCGGGCACCCCGGCGACCCCCGCCGCCACCATGTCCGCCACATGATCACCGATGTAGTGGGTCGCGCCGTGCTCCCGCAGGGCGGTCGCCTTCTGCTCGGCGAACAGATCACCGGCCAGCTCGTCCACCACCAGGCCGAGATGGTCCAGGTGCAACCGGGCCAACCGGGCGATCTTGGAGGTGACGACCAACACCCTCCCGCCCCGGGCCCGGATCGCGTCGATGGCCTCCCGGGCGCCGGGCATCGGGACCGTCGGGGTGATCGCGTACGCCGGGTACAGCTCGCGGTAAATCAGGACGGCCGATTCGACCTGCTCCGGCGGGAACCAGTGGGCGATCTCGGTGCGCAGTGGCGGGCCGAGGCGGGACACCGCCAGGTCGGCGTCCACCGGAACGCCCGTCCGCGCGGTCAGCGCCCGGTAGGCCGCGGCGATGCCGGGGCGGGAGTCCACCAGGGTCATGTCGAGGTCGAATCCGACGGTCAGTGCGGGCATGTCGAGAAACGTACCCGGCGACCACGGACCGGCCGTACGTCCGAGGGGCGCGACCGGCCCACCCCGGGCTAGCGTGGAAAGACGATGACCACCTCACTCGCCGACCATCTGCGGTCGCTGCCCGACGAGTCACTGGCCGCACTCCTGCAACTGCGGCCGGACCTCGTCGTGCCCGTGCCGGCCGACATCTCCGCCCTGGCCATCCGCGCCCAGTCCCGGGTCTCGGTGGCCCGCGCCCTGGACGGGCTGGACCAGTTCACGCTGCTCATCCTGGACGCCGGCCGGCTCACGCGGCACCCGGACGAGGGCACGACCACCACCGACGCGATTCTCGCCATGGCGACCGCCGGGCCGCACCCGCCGGCGCCGACCGCGGTCCGGGCCGCCGTGGACCGGCTGAGGGCGCTTTTCCTGCTGTACGGCCCCGAGCACGCCATGCACGTGGCTGCCGCCGTCGACGAGGTTTCCCCGTACCCCGCTGGACTTGGTCGACCCGCCGCGGACCTGGACGTTCGCGCGGCCGCCCTCTGCGCGGACCCGGCGAAGCTGCGCCGGACGCTGCTCGCGGCACCCCCGTCGGCCCGGGCGATCCTGGACCGGCTGGCGGCCGGGCCGCCGGTCGGCAGCGTGCCCCCGGGCGCGTTGCAGGCGCCGGCGATCGGCGCGCAGGACGCCGTCCTCGCCGACCCGACGAACGGTGGCGCGCCCACCGGCTCACCGGTGCGCTGGCTGGTCGACAACCGGCTGCTGGTGACCGTCTCGGCCGGCTCGGCGACGGCCGGCGGCACCGTCGAGCTGCCCCGCGAGGTCGGCCTCCTGCTGCGGCGCGACAGCGGCCCGCTAGGGCCGTTGCAGACCAGCCCGCCGTCGGTGGCCGCCGCTCCCCGCGAGCCCAAGATGGTCGACTCGGCCGGCGCCGGGCAGACCATGGAGGTGGTCCGGCACACCGAAGGGCTGCTGGAACAGCTCGCCGACGAACCCGCCCCGGTGCTGCGCTCGGGTGGCATCGGCGTCCGCGACCTGCGCCGGCTGGCCCGCACCGCCGGCCTGGACGAGTCGACCGCCGCGCTGCTGCTGGAGGTGGCGTACGCGGCGGGGCTCGCTGGCGAGATGGAGTTGCCCGGTTCGACCACCGGTCGGTACGGGGCGGATCAGCAGGTGCTGCCGACCGGCGGGTACGAGGTGTGGCGGGCCGGATCCCTGGCCCAGCGGTGGGAGCACCTGGCCCGCGCCTGGATGACCATGACCCGGCAGGTCGGGTTGGTCGGGCGGCGTGACGACCGGGACCGGCCGATCACCGCACTCTCGGCGGAGGCTGAGCGGGCCGGCGCGCCGGCAACCCGCCGGGCGGTGCTCGGGGTGCTCGCCGACCTGGAACCGGCGACCGCACCCACCCCGGAGGAGTTGCAGGCCCTGCTCGACTGGCGGACGCCACGGCGCAGCCGGGGTCGGGAGGCCGCCCACCGGGAGGTGCTGGCCGAGGCGGCGCAGCTCGGCATGACCGGGCTGGGGGCGCTCACCTCGTACGGCCGGTTGTTGCTGGGCGAGCTGACGTCGACCGACGACTCCGGTGGCGACCCGCTGGGCTTGCACGCGGACACCGAGAGCGGCGATCCGTCCGGTGCGGCGCGGGCGTTGGACGCGTTGCTGCCCGCCCCGGTCGACCACTTCCTGGTGCAGGCCGACCTGACCGTGGTGGTGCCCGGGCCGCCGGAACCGGCGCTCGCCGCCGAGTTGGAGGCGACGACCGAACTCGAGTCGGCCGGCGGGGCGAGTGTGCACCGGTTGACCACGGCGAGCGTCCGACGGGCGTTGGACGCCGGTTACACGGCCGACGACCTGCACGAGTTGTTCCGTCGACGGTCGCGTACGCCCGTGCCGCAGGGGCTCAGCTACCTGGTGGACGACGTGGCCCGTAAGCACGGCGGGCTGCGGGCCGGCTCGGCCGGTGCGTACCTGCGCAGCGACGACGAGGCGCTGCTCACCGAGGTGCTGGCCGACCGGCGGCTGGAGTCGTTGACGCTGCGGCGGCTGGCGCCGACGGTGTTGACCACCCCGTACCAGGTCAGCCGGATGCTCGTCGCGCTGCGGGAGGCCGGGTACGCGCCGGTGCAGGAGGACGGCACGGGCAGCACGATGCTGATCCGGCCACGAGTCCGGCGCGCTCCGGCGCGGGTAACGGTGACCACCAGGACGCTGGACCCGCTGGCCGCCCCGAAGCTGCCGATGCCCCGGCTGCTCGGGGTGGTGGAGCACATCCGACGGGGTGAGGCGGCGGCGAGGGCCGCCCGTCGCGCCCCGGCGGTGGTACGGGGTGGGGCTGCGGGGCTGGGCGGTGGCCCGGTGCCCGCACACACGCACAGCGAGGCGCTCGCCGTGCTCCAACAGGCCGTCCGGGACCGGGCGCTGGTCTGGGTCGGGTACGTGGACGCCCACGGGGCGACCGCGTCGCGGCTGGTGAAGCCGGTCTCGATCGGGGCGGGCTACCTGCGTGCCGAGGACGAGCGGACGGAGATGCTGCACACCTTCGCGCTGCACCGGATCACCGCGGCGGTGCTGGCGGACTGAGACGGCGGTCGGCTCAGCGGCGGCTGCGCCGTACGGTGCCGACCACCGAGACGAGCAGCAGGAGGGCGAAGCCGGCCCCGGCCGACTCGCCGACCGAGTCGACGAAGCCCTGTTGGAGCACCAACCACCCGAAGAGGAACCACCCGAAGAGCAGCGCCGCCGCGAAGGCGTACGCGAACACGGTCGCGCGGGACACCTCGTCGGGCGGCGCCTGCTCGTACTGCGCGGCCACTTCACGGTCGACCGTCATACCCAGCCTCCCCGCCCGGTCCGGCCCTGGACTCCCAGCGTGACACTCCGGTGACCGGTGTGACAGGGGATAAAACCCGGAAATGGGGGCGTGTCGCTCAGGTGCCGGGGCGGCGGCCGACGAGCACGACCCGGGTGCCGACCTTCCCCAGCTCCCACATCCGGACGGCGTCGGCGTGCAGGAGGTTGACGCAGCCGTGCGAGCCGATCGACTTGTCGTGCAGGTAGGTGGTGGTCTCGTGGAAGCCCATGCCCTGGGTGAAGTGCTGCCAGTAGGGCAGCCACACCTCGTACGGGTCGGACCACTCCTTCGGGTTGCGGAAGTTGACGGTGTACGTGCCGGAGGGGGTGCGGTACCCGGACATCCCCGTACGGGTCACGGTCGGCGCCATGACCACCTTGCCGCCGCGCATCGCCCAGACGGTCTGCCGGGTCAGGTCCACGCAGAACGTGGTGCCGGCGCCGGCCTTGCAGCGGGTCGTGTCGGTGGTGGCGAGGCGCTGGGCCACGTCGAGGGTGGTCGGTCCGGCGCGACCCTCGACGGGGCGAATGCCGTACCTCTTCTGGAACTTCTTGATGGCGGCGCAGTCGGCGGCGGACTGCCGCCCGTCGACCGTGACGGCCCCGAACCCGCCGAGGCGGGCGAGGTACGTCTCCACCGCGCGCTGGTGCTGGCCCTGCGGGCAGCCGCTGGCGGTCGGCGACGTCGGCGCCGACGTCGAGGCGGTCGGCTTCGGCTTCGGCTTCGGCGTGGTCTTCTTCGGCGCTGCGGTGGTCGAGCGTGGGGCGGGCGACGCCGGTGTGGGCCGGCCGTGCTGGGCCGGCCCGGACGTGCCGCTCGCCCCCGATGCCTGCTCCGCCGCGCCGACCGGGGCGGCTCCCCCGCCACCACTCCCGCCGGACCGCGGATCGAACGTGCACGCGCCGGTACCGACCAGCACGACCACCACCAGGGCAAACAGCCGGAAAGTGTGCCGGACACGCCGCATGGCACCTCCCCTGGACAGTCGTCCCTTTCCTAGACGTTCGTAAGTGCCGTCCTGGTTGCATCCGGTGAGCATCTTTCTTGGGACGTTCTCCGCCGTGCAACACTGGATGGTCGGCCTGCGGCGGGTCACCGAGCCGCAGCCCGACGGCCAACCGAGGAGAGGACGCTGGCGTGAGTGGTGGACCCCTGATCGTGCAGTCGGACAAGACGCTGCTGCTGGAGATCGACCACCCCGACGCGCAGGCCTGCCGGATGGCGATCGCGCCCTTCGCCGAGTTGGAGCGGTCCCCGGAGCACGTGCACACGTACCGGCTGACCCCGCTGGGTCTGTGGAACGCCCGCGCGGCGGGGCACGACGCCGAGGGCGTGGTCGACTCCCTGATCAAGTACTCGCGCTACCCGGTGCCGCACGCGCTGCTGGTGGACGTGGCCGAGACGATGGACCGGTACGGTCGGCTCCAGCTCGCCAACGATCCTGCGCATGGCCTGGTGCTGCGGGCGCTCGATCGCCTGGTGCTGATCGAGGTGGCCAAGAGCAAGAAGCTCGCCGGCATGCTCGGCGACAAGATCGACGACGACACGATCCGGGTGCACCCGTCCGAGCGGGGCCGGCTCAAGCAGGCGCTGCTCAAGCTGGGTTGGCCGGCGGAGGACCTGGCCGGCTACGTGGACGGCGAGGCGCACCCGATCGAGCTGGCCGAGGCCGGCAAGGACGGACGCAAGCCGTGGACGCTGCGGTCGTACCAGCGGGAGGCCGTCGAGGCGTTCTGGGCCGGCGGGTCGGGTGTCGTGGTGCTGCCCTGCGGGGCCGGCAAGACCCTGGTCGGCGCGGCGGCGATGGCCGAGGCGAAGGCGACGACGCTGATCCTGGTCACCAACACGGTGGCCGGCCGGCAGTGGAAGCGCGAGTTGATCGCCCGCACGTCGCTGACCGAGGAGGAGATCGGCGAGTACTCGGGCGAGCGCAAGGAGATCCGCCCGGTCACCATCGCCACGTACCAGGTGCTCACCTCCCGAAAGGGTGGCGCGTTCACCCACCTGGACCTGTTCGGCGCCCGCGACTGGGGCCTGGTCGTCTACGACGAGGTGCACCTGCTGCCCGCGCCGATCTTCCGCTTCACGGCGGACCTCCAGGCCCGCCGCCGGCTGGGCCTGACGGCCACTCTGGTACGCGAGGACGGCCGCGAGGGCGACGTGTTCAGCCTGATCGGGCCGAAGCGGTACGACGCGCCGTGGAAGGACATCGAGTCGCAGGGCTGGATCGCCCCGGCCGAGTGTGTCGAGGTCCGGGTGACGCTCACCGACGCGGAGCGCATGTCGTACGCGACGGCGGAGGCCGAGGAGCGCTACCGGATGGCGGCGACCGCGCGCACCAAGCTGCCCGTGGTCAAGGCCCTGGTCGACCGGCACCCGAACGACCAGGTGCTGGTGATCGGCGCGTACATCGACCAGTTGCACCAGATCGGCGAGTACCTGGACGCGCCGATCGTGCAGGGCTCCACCACGAACAAGGAGCGCGAGCGGCTGTTCGACGCGTTCCGCACCGGCGAGCTGCGCACGTTGGTCATCTCCAAGGTGGGCAACTTCTCCATCGACCTGCCCGAGGCGGCGGTGGCGATCCAGGTGTCCGGCACCTTCGGGTCACGCCAGGAGGAGGCCCAGCGGCTGGGCCGCGTGCTGCGCCCCAAGGCCGACGGCCGGCAGGCGCACTTCTACACGGTGGTCTCCCGGGACACGATCGACACCGAGTACGCGGCGCACCGGCAACGCTTCCTCGCCGAGCAGGGGTACGCGTACACGATCGTCGACGCCGACGACGTCCTCGGCCCGAAGCTCCCGACGGTCGACTGACGCCCGCTCGGCGCTTGCGCCTCGGCGCTTGCGCCTCGGCGCTTGCGCCTTGATCGACTCGACATCGCCGATGTGGGGGCGTCCCCGCAGGTTGATGCCCCCACATCGCCGAAACGGAGTCGGTCAAGCGGCGTGATCCCTCACCGGGAGAAGCGGTCGACCAGCGCCGCGAGCCGCTGGTCGTGGCCTTCCCGACGAAGCCGGCCGCTGCGCATCAACGTGACCAGACCATGCAGGCCGCTCCAGAACGTCTCGGTGACGACCTCCAGGTCACCGTCCCCGACGAACGGGCGTACCGTCTCGGCCAGCTCGGCGAACCCCCGTGCCAGGTCGGTCGGTACGTCCGCGCTGGCGAACGGCAGGTCCACGGCGAGGGTGAACATCGCGTCGTAGAGCGCGGGCCGCTGCTCGGCGAACGTGACGTACGCCGCCGCGACGTCGGCGACCGCCTGCCGCGGGTCGGCTGCCGAGGCGCGGGCGGACACCAGCGCAGTCGCCAGCTCGGCGAAACCCTCGACGGCGACCGCCGCCATGATGGCGTCCTTACCCTTGAAGTGGCTGTAGAGCACAGGCTGGCTGTACTCGATCTCGGCGGCGAGCCGCCGGGTGGTCACCGCGTCCCACCCTTCCGCGAGGGCCAACTCTCGGGCAGCGGCGACGATGGCGCGTTCCCGTTCCGCCCGCTCACGCTCCCGGCGCGCCTGTGTCGACATGACAGCGATGCTAGCACCGCTAGCGATCCTGCCGACGTTCTGCTAGCGTCGCTCATATACCTAGCGGCGCTAGAAATTGGAGTGAACCATGTTGACCCCCCTCGCCTACGGGCTCGCCGTCGTCCTCAGCCTCTTCGTCGCCTTCATTGGTGCGCGGTTCCTGCTGGTGCCGCAGGCCGCAGCCGCCGGGTACGGCGTACCGGCCCGGCCGGGCGACACCGCCTACCTGACGGTCAAAGGGCTCAAGGACCTCACGTTCGGGCTGCTCGGCCTCGCCCTGATCGCCTTCACCAACGCCGACGCGGTGGCGTGGTTCATGCTGGTCGTCGCGCTCGTCCCGCTGGGCGACACCCTCATCGTGCTGCGCAACGGCGGCACGAAGGCCGTAGCGTTCGGCATCCACTTCGCGACAGCCCTGGTCGTCCTCCTGAACGCCGCCCTCCTGTTCGCCATGTAAAGCCCCCATGGCCCCACGCCCCCGGCCCCACGCCCCCCGGCCCCACGCTGCCCGGCCCCACGTCCTCACGCTGCCCCCGCCCCGGTGATCAAGAGGTTCGCGTCAAATTTCGCGCGATCGGTGACGCAAACCTCTTGATCACCGCGGCCCGGGCCGGGGACCCGGGCCGGGGGCCGGGCCGGGGGCCGGGGCGCGGGCGGGGGCGGAGGGCCCGGGCCGGGGGCCGGGGGCCGGGCCGGGGGCGCGGTTACGGCGTGGGGGGTGGGCAGCGGTCGGGGAGGGTGACCTCGCCGGGGTGGTGGTCGAAGGTGTCCAACGTGAACCACTCGTCCAGCTCGGGGTCGAAGAGGTTCTGCAGGCCGAACTGGAGCACCTGCACCCACCGGCTCGAGTCGCGCTGGTCGACGTAGATGTCGCCGAGCGCGAGCGGGAACCGGAAGAACTCCCCCGGCACGGTCGAGCCGCCGACCACGCCCACCCGCCAGTGGTCCACGTGCCGGTCCGTCTTGCCCTGGAGGATCTCCGGGCCGACGTAGCGGGACGTCTTCAGCTTGTCGTTGAAGATCTGCCGGTTGAAGAACCCCGGCACCTTGCTGCACGGGCGCGGCGGGAACAGCGGGATGTTCGGCCACTTGTAGGTGAGCGTGTAGAGCGTGTTCTCGTAGATCAGGTTCGTGAACCAGATCGGGTGCTCGGGGCCGCCGGCGATCATCTGGCTGTTGCCGTCCCGGCCCTGCCAGGTGAACGGCACGTCGATGCCGAGGTCGCGCACGATGTACCGGCCGGTGCCCCGAAAGTCGGCGGGCAGCAGCGGTGGGCGCGGCTCGCGCGGCACGGGGACCACGTCGCCGTCCGCCTGGGCCGCGCGAGGCAGCGGCGCGGCAGCCGGGCCGGGCGCGACCACCCCGAGGGCGAACAGCCCGCCGGCTACCGCCGCAACCACAACCCGAGGTGTACGCCTCAAAGCCATCGACCCTCCGCCAGTGTCGAAAGTGGCCGACGCCCAGGCCGCGCCCGCCTCCGGCGAAGCGTAGGAGCAGGGCAAACGTGAGAACGGGTGGAACGGATGCCCTCCACCGGACGGGTGACGCAGTCGCACGGCCCTGATCGCGGCGTTGGCGGAGGGCTTCTCCGATGAGCGGGGCCGCTTCGGGCCTTGGTCACCTCGCGCCACAGGAGGGCGGGGTGTCGGGGCGCTCGGGACACCCCGGCTTCCAGGAACCCGAGTCGATCAACGAACAAGCCGGCCCGGGACCAGCATCGGTCCCGGGCCGGCGTTCACGCGAAGCTGCCTACTTGATCAGCTTCCACGGGCCGTTCGTGTCGCCCGGCTCCTGGCCGCGCGTCCACCACTTCGCCTCGTAGACGTGCCCCTTGAACGACACCCGGTCGCCGGCGACGTACACCTTCGTCAGCGTCCAGACGGCCGGACTGTTGTCCGGCGGGGTCGGGGCGATCTCCTCCCAGGGGCCGTTGCGGTCACCCGGCTTCTGGTTGCGGGTGTACCACTGGGCCCGCCACTTCCTGCCGTCGTACATCGCGAAGTCGCCCGAGTTGAAGATCCGCGACGCGGTCCAGATCGCCGTACCGTCCTCGGTCATGGCGACTTCCTGCCACGCGCCGTTGGCGTCCGCGCCCGGCTTCTGGTTCTTCGTGTACCAGGAGGCCCGGAACACCCGGCCCTGGTAGGTCACCCGGTCACCGTCGTTGTAGACGGTCGACGAACTCCACTCCGCCGGCAGGTTCACCGTCAGGGTCGCGGTGGCCTCGACCGCGGTGAGGTGGTCGTCACCCGGGTACGACGCGGTCAGCGGGTGCTGGCCGCCGGCCAGGCCCACCGGCAGGGTGAACGTCGCCGTGCCGTTGGTCAGCGTGGCCGAGCCAAGAACGGTCGTACCCTCGCGCAACTCCACCGCGCCGGTGACCGGCGTGCTGCCGGCCGCGACCTTGACGGTCACCGTCGCCGCCGTACCCCAGGCGGTCGGGGTGGTGGTGACGGTCATCGTGGGGACCCTCTTGGCGGTCGTGAACACCGCCGGCTGGGCCACCGCCTCGCCGCCGTCGGCGCTCTTCGCCGACACGATCCAGCCGTACGAGGTGCCCGGCTGGAGGTTGCCCCACGTCGTGGTGGCCACGTCGTTCGAGGTCACCTCGTCGGTGCCGATCGTGCCGGCCGGCACGTACGCGGCGAGCGAGTCGGTGGTGAACGACGTCTTGCGGGTGGTGAGGTCCACCGGCAGGGTCAGGTTGTCCTCCGCGCCGTTGTAGCGCGGCTTGGGCTGGCTGCCGTCCTGGCGGATGTCGTACTCGGTCGCCCCGAAGTTCTTCAGGAACGGCGAGTACGTGTCGATGTGCATCTCGGCCCGGTCCACGTCGAACTGGAGCAGACGCAGGAAGCTCGCCCCGAACTGCAACCGGTCGGTGGCCTTGTGGTCCGGCGTACCGTCCCCGTTGACGTCGATGGTGCCGTCGGCGGCGACCTGGTTCGGCCACAGCTCCGCGGCGGCGACCGTGTAGAACTGGTAGTCCGCCAGCAGCTCGACGACGTCGTGGCTGACCGTCACGCCGATCTTCGACTTCAGGTTGGTGCCGACGCCGTGCTCGTGACCGGCGAGGACCAGGAAGACGTTCGGGTTGGTCTCGACGACCTGCTTGAACAGCGGCGAGCCGTCCGGAGCGGAGAAGTCCGCGCCACGTCCGTCGGGGTTGGCCGACGGCTTCAGGTAGTCGTGGGAGAGCAGGATCCCGTTGCGGTCCTTGTACCGCTTGAAGATCGAGTCGGCCCACTTGGCCTCGGCCGGCGTGACGCCGTACGACAGGCCGACCGCCACGAAGTCCAGGCCACCGGCGGAGAACAGCAGGTAGTTGTTCTGGTTGTCCCTGCCCGGCGTGACCGAGCCGTCGGCGTTCGTCCTCTCGTCCCAGGCGTGGTACTCGGTGCCCTTCGGCCAGGCCTTCGCCGTGCCGTAGTACCGGTCGGCGCTGAAGGTGCGACTGAACCGGGAGTCGGGGCCGGTCTCGGCACCCAACTGGTCGTCGTGGTTGCCCGCGATGACCTGGTTCACGACGCCGTTGTCGTCGAGGATCTTCTGGAAGCCCGAGGCGGTGGCGAGTTCCTTCTCCACCTGCTCGTGCAGGCCGGGCCGCTTCAGCGAGCCGTCCGGGTTCTTCGCCAGCGGGTCGTAGTAGTCGTTCTCGATGACGTCACCGGTGTGCGCGGCGTACGCGATCTTGCGGCTGTCCGCGTTGTCGGCGATCCACTGCATCTGGTCGCGGTACGCGGCCGACCAGATCGCCTGCTCCTCGGCGGTCTCGACGTCCGAGGGCTCGGCGTTGCCGTCGAAGTCGTCGTACGTGCCGCCGGCCGCTCCCTCGGTGATGTACTGGGTGTCGGTGAAGTGCGCCAACGAGAAGTCGTACGACGCGGGGTCCTCGAAGCGGTCCTTGTCGTTCTGCGCCGTCGAGTCGCGCGGCGACAGGTCGTCGGCGAACGGGTCCTCACCGGTGACCAGCACGTGCACGACACCGCCGTCGCGGTAGCCGGCCTCGACCGGCGCGGTCAGGACCGTGTCCTGCCCGGCCTTCCCCCGGGAACTGGTGAGCACGACCCACTTTCCGGTGGCCGGGTTCCAGGCCCGCAGCGCCACGATCCGCGCCGGGTCGATGCTGCCCGACCAGCGCAGCGTCGGCTCCTGCTTGGTGGTGCCCAGTGCCAGGTCGTACCGCTGGAAGATCACCCCGCGGCTGGACGGGCTGTCGATGGTCGCGCCGTCGAGCGGACGCAGGGAGGTGACGTCCACGCTCTTGTCGTGCTGGACGTCGAGCGTGGTCGGCACGTCGGCCGCCTCGCCCTGGTAACCCTTGGTGGGCAGGACGACGTCGGCCTTGGTGAAGGTCGCGGTCAGCCCGACACCCGCGGTGCCGGGGATCCGGGCGGACAACTCCGCCGAGAGCGGGTCGGTGTTCCGGACCGTGGCGTTCAGCTCGGTCGGGACGTCCGGGATGCTCGCGCTGCTGAACCGGACCTCGCGGGTGGCGGTGTTGCCGAGTGCGTCGGTCGCCGTCATCGCGATGGTGTGCTCGCCGGCCGGCAGGCCGTGACCGATCTGGTCGCCCTGCTTCACGGCCGCGCCGTCGAGCGTGATGACCGGCGTGCCGACCACGCCGCTGGCGTCCTTGACCGTGAGGTCGAGCGCCACGGTCGACGTCAGCCGCTGGCCGGCCGCCGGGACGCTGCTGGCGATCTCCGGGGCGGTGTTGTCGGTGGTGAAACGCCGGGTGGAGGTCTTGTCGCCGACGACCGCCTTGATGGTGTGGGCGCCGTCCGCGATCGTCGTGGTGTCCACGTCGGCGCGCTTGCCCAGCGCCGGCAGGGCCGAGCCGTCCTGGGCGGTGACGTCGAACAGGACCATCGTGGTGAGGACGCCGTTGAAGCTGCTGCCGCAGGTGCCGTCACCGACGTACGTGGTGACGGGCGAGCCGGCCGGGTAGGTGGCCGAGCCGATGGTGACGGTCGTCTGCGCGACCGAGCGGGTCAACCGCGTCGCCTTCGCGCCGCTGGGCAGCAGCTCGAAGTCCCGCAGCGTGAAGTCGTCGTAGTTGTCGCAGCCACCCGGCTTGGCGCTGCCGTGGTCGCTGCCCGCGACGAACTCCAGGGCGTTGACGCCCGGCACCAGCCACTCGTTCGGGAAGCCGAGGTCGGCGACCTCCTTCTCCCACATCCCGATCTCCAGCGGGATGCCGTTGATGAGCACCTTGTTGTCGTACCCGTTGTCGCTGCCGTTGCCACCGACGAACATCTTCAGGTGCGCGTCGCCGGCGGCGGCGAGGGTGTCGACGGTGCGCGTCGTCGGCGCGTCCGCGATGGTGAAGTGGAACTCGGCGTCCTTGTTCGGCCCGCAGGTGCCGTCGCCCAGCGCCAGCGACGCGGCGGTCGTCTCCGCCTTCGTCACGGTCGTGCCGCTGGTGGTGACCAGGTACGTGGTGCCGGGCGTCACCGTGCCCGCCGTGCTCAGGGTAAGGCTGGTGGCCTCCCGGGTGAGCTTGAAGTCGTCGTGGTTGGCGCAGGTAGCACTGTTGAGCGTGCCGTTGTAGTCGCCCGTCTTTACCTGTACGACGTTGTCGCCGAGGTGCAGGAACCGGTTCGGGAACGCCAGCTTGACGGCCTCCGCGCCGAGCGCGCCGTAGTCGCCGCCGAGGTCGACCCGGTGGCCGTTGACCAGCGCGTAGTTCTGGTAGCGGGCCTCGATCGAGTTGCCGGCCTCGACCGCGAGGCCGAGGGTGGCGGTGCCGGCAGCGAGGGTCTCCGCGTTCTCGGCCGGCTTGTCGTCGATGGCGAGCGACTCGACGCTGTCCTTGCCGGCGGTCGCGAGCGCGGCGATGACCGGCTGGGTTCCGCGTACGCGGGCGCCGTCACCGGGGGTAACGACCGCCGCGCCGGCCGGGGAGTTGTTGACGTCGACAGTCACGCTCGTCTTCGCGCCCGACAGGGCCGTCGCGCTGACGGTGTGCGTACCGTTGGTGAGCTTCGTGGTGTCGAGGTCGGTACGCAGGCCGGACGTGCTGCCCGGCGTGCCGGAGATGACGAAGGTCAGATCCTGGTTGAGCAGCTTCGCCGAGCTGCCGCAGGTGCCGTCGCCGAAGTTGTAGCTGAACAGGTTCTGCTCGCCGTCGGCGACCACGCCGAGGAGGCTGAGGCTGATGCTACTCAGCGCGTAGTCGTCGTAGTTGGGGCAGCGGCCGCCCTCACCGTTCGGCAGCTCCTGGTAGCCGACGGCGGTCTTGGTGGTGGTGTCGACCCAGTTCGCGCCGGCGTGCACCGAGACGGTGTTCGGGCCGGGCTTCAGCCAGTCACCCGGAAAGTCGAGGGTGCCGACGCGACCGCCCGGGACGTCCGGGAAGTAGACCCGGTCGGCCTCGGCCGTGTGCCCGTTGACGGTGAGGTAGTTGCGGTAGCGGGCCTCGGTGCCGTTGCCGCCCATCTCGAAGGCGAAGTGGGCGGTGCCGGCCGTCTTGTCGGCGCTGATCTTGTCGCCGTCGACCGCGAGCGTGGTCACGGAGTCGTTCTCGGTGACCGGCTCGACGACGACGGGGAGCGTGCCCTCGACGTTCTGCCCGGCGCTCAGGTTGATCAGCGGCGTGGTGGCGCTGGCCGGCACGGCCTCCGCTCCGGCCAGCGCCGGATGCAGGGTCGTCGCCGGTCCGGCGATGAGGACGAGCGCCATCGCGGACAGCAGTCCGCGTGTTCGCTTCCGGCGCGCACGTTTGTCGTGCGTCATGGCGGGGCATCTCCTTTGTTGGGGTGCGAAGAACCGCCGACGCCGTGATGCCGACTGCGGCGGGCAGAGGGGGCCGCCCTGATGGCGGCCGGTCTCAGGACGACGGTCGAACGCGGGTGATCCGTCGGCGACGTACCTGGCGTCGCAGCAACGACCCGACAGCCGCGACGAGCAGCAGGGGCCCGACGGCCATCGCAACCCGCCGGAGGGTGTTTTGGCCGTGGCCCGTCCCGCTGTCGGCAGCCGCTTGCGGTGGCGCGTCGCCGAGAAGCCAGTCGTGGGAGTACTCGTCGGTGCCGTACACCTGGCGTTTGCCCTTGGGTCCGGTCGCGACCGTGCGGTACGCGGGGTCGAGGTCGGTCAGCATCCGGATGTCGATGCGGGCGACGCCGAGCGGGCCTGGGCAGGTGTAGTCGACGTCCACACCGTCGGCGGCGAGGTCGCTCGCCTTCTTGACGGTGCCGGCGCACGCGTGACCGTCGCCATTGACCGTCATCTGCTTGAGCAGGTAGTTCGCGAACGGCGCGGAGTTCGCGAGGACGGCCGCGTCCTTGTCCCGGGTGTCGACAGCCCCGTCGAGCAGGACGCGGTCCTGCGGTAACAGGCCAAGGTGGACGCCGAGGAGGGTCAGCTCGTCGACGCTCCCCGCCTTCCACGTCAGGTGCACCACGTCGGGGCGAGCCGCGTCCGGCGCGACGGTCACCGTCTGCGGATAGCCGTACGGGTGGGCGTCGGCGGGGACCGCCGTGGCGAGCAGGGTGAGGGTGAACGCCGCCGAGATCACGACACGGCGGGGCCACCGAGCGGTTGCGGGCATGCCAGCGCTCCGGTCTACAGGTGCTGTGGCACGCCGGTGGGCGCGGCCGTTCAGTGACCCTGCCGGCCGTTGGCGAACTCGCCGCGCAGACCCGATGAGGATCGGGCGCAGCGAGGGTAAACAGTTAGTTGATCAACTGCGCTCTCCGGGGCGCGCCACGAGACGTGCGGCCGTACGTCTTCATGACCAACGTCCAGCCTGCGACTACGCTCAGTTGCTCCTGCGTGGAAGGAATCCAATCTCCTCGATACGGGCCATGATGGCCCCGACGAAGGCGGCGAAACCGATCTCCAGATCCGGCTGTCGAACGGGCGCGTCGACCTCCCGCGATGAGGCGACTAGGCAGGTGGCGTCATAGAAGCCGGCACTTCGTAAGCGCTTACAGAGGATCACGTAGCGGTCGAGGTATGACGTCTCAGCAAAAGCCGGATCGATCGGAAACGTGCCGCTCCGAGGTGCCCCCTTGCGGATCGAACCCGGCGCCTCCTCTACCAACAGCAGGTAGCCAAGCCATGGGCTCAGCCGACCCAATAGGCCGTGGTCGTATGCCTGCCGCAAGTCGGCAGCGCTGCCGATTGCCTCTTCGTTCCGGTTGTTGAAGTTGTTGCCGAACGACGGACCGACATGCGACTTGAGCTCGATCGCCGCCACCAGTTGGCCCTCGTGAATCACGACGAGGTCCCACTTCTTGGCGGGCCGAAAGTAGCCCGGCAGTTCGACCCCGGACTTGCAGCGCACGGCGCCGGGCGGGAAGCCGGCGTCCCGGAACACGTTCGCGAGGAACTCTGTCATTGCGTCGAGATGTGCTCCGCCGGTGACTGCGCCTCGCCCTCCGGTATCAGCCCTGCCAGACAGAAGCTTCTTGGCAGCCTGCGACTCTCGCACCGCCCATGAGCTACGAACCGCTTCTTCGAACGCGCGCTGATCCACCGATCACATCTCCAGAGCCTCAATCCCGTACACACGCAGCGCAACCTCCGTCGCCGCACGCGTGTCCCGCTCATCAAAGGCAGCGGCGAGCGCAGCACGGTCGGCGGCCGAGATCGTCTCGGGCCGTGGGACGCGAATCCGACGCAGGTACTGGGCTTGGAATCGAAGGGTGCCTCCCCGCATCCTAACGGCGTACGCCTCTACAAACGCCTGCGCGACACCCGACAACAGAAGTCCACCTAGGATTCTGAGGTCCCACGTGTCGGAGACGATGTAGTAAAGGTTGTGATGCGGATAGAAACCACCCTCGTCCAGGACAGGGTGGATGGTGGTCTTCATGTCCGGAAGCAAGAGTTTTGGGCGTCGGATCAGGGAATGATCTACCTTGTCGATGGTCCTGTACCAGTGTGCAGGGCGCTTGCTGGCAACGTGCCGGCGCTTGAGAGCCGCTGCGTGCCGCTGGTAATACGCCCGGAGGCGCGGATGCGCGGTCAGGTCCACGAGCTGACCGTCCGCGTCCCATGGGTTGACGAGATATTGGCGGGACCAGGAATGACTCCCCGAGGTCGTGTCCTTGACCATCGACAGCGGCAGTAGCCGCCCCGGTTCGACATCAGCGTCCGTGGTGATGAAAACGCTGTCAGCACCCGTGGCAACGCCGATACCGACCCGGGTCCCGGTGTTCACGTCCTCGAGCGGAGGAAAGCGGTCATTCAGCGCGTCGATCAAGGCCAGACGAGATGGAGACCCGGCTGGCCAGGAGTCGCCCCCGGTAAACCAGTGGGGTAGTCGCGCGACCTCGTACCGACCGCTTGCCCGGGGCGCCAACTCCGTGGCCGAGATCGACTCCACCAACTCTGGGGCGTCCTGGGGTCCGAAGCCCCGCCGAGTGTCCACCACTACAGCGCCGCCCTGTCGAGCACGGCGGACCACTGTGACGGCTGGATAGGCCGACACCTGTTCCTCGAACGCGTCGACATCGTGCATCGTCACCGTGACGTCAACGCTGTAGCCGGCGCTGATGAGCTCCCGCAACTGCCGGCCGTACTGGTTGCGCATCCAGCGGTCTGCACAGATGAACGCGAGGACTCCGCCCGGCCCGAGAGAACGCAGAGCCCGTTCATAGAAACCGACGTATAGGTCAGCGCGGCCGGTCATGGTCGGGCAAGCAGCGCGGTAGGCGAGCATACGATCCGCGGGCACATCTTCCAGCCGAACGTACGGAGGGTTACCTACGACGAAGTCGACGTCCTCCTGGACATACGGATCGAGCAAGTAGTCCCCCTGCCGCAGCCACGCCGTCGCCAGCTCGCGTGCTTCCGGAAGCGACCAACCCTCATCGACCAGCACCTCCCGCACCAGCCGCCTACTGGCCGTCACGTTTGAGGCCAACAGGTCGAAGGCACGAATTGCCCGCTTGGCGTCGAGCAACGGCCGGTCGTGCTTCCGGCAGGAGGCGCTGACTCGGGCAGCCATCGCGGCCAGGAAGGCACCGCCGCCACAGGCAGGTTCGACCGCTACGAGCGCGGCAAGATCACGGTCAGCCGTGTAGCCAGCTAGGTCGAGGATCAGGTCGACCACCCAGCGGCGGGTGAAGACCTCGCCATGCTCGACGGACTCTGCCGGGATGGCGGTCAGCGACGACAGCGCCTCGCCGAGCATATGTTGTCGCATCTCCGCTGCTACCGCCTTCACCCAACGAGCATAGGACAGCGGCCGCACCGCAGATCAGACCAGCACGCGGCTGATGACACTAGGGGGACACATACGCCAGGTCCGCTTCTTGGATTTGCGCAAACCATGGCCGTCGGCACGCCGGTCAGCGCCACCGGAAGCCAACTGGTCTCATCTCCGCCCGGTCGACTCCGAGACGAAGACGCCTCGGCCCGGGCGACCGACCAGCACACCCTGCTTCCGCAACCTCGCCACCGCCCGACTGATCGTCGACTGCGAAACGTCGTACGCATCCGCCAGCGCCCGCCCAGAGGGAAGCTGCGATCCAGGCGGGTACGTCCCGTCCTCGATCTTTCCCATCAGAGCGTCGAGCAGTTCGTCCATCGTGGGCGGAATAGGCACGTCAGGGCCCCTTGCAGTCGGTTGGCCCACCCAGTATTGATCAGCCGTTTCGACGCAGGCAACACACGTAGCACGAGTGACATAAGTGGGTAAGTGACTCGCAGACATGCTTGACATAGGTGACTCGGTGGCAATAGCGTCACTGTCGGTGATGCGGTGCTGCTGCGGTCGGTTGGCGCCTCTCGTACCGGTCTCGCATCGCCGCCGAGACCCCACCCTCCGCGCTCCCCCGGCGCGGCCCTGCTCCCGTACCGCCGATCAAGGCTGCGGTCGCAGGGTGGGGCGGTCTCCGCCGCCCGCAACCGGCGGAGAGCGCCCCCTCCACTTCGACGCGACCCAACGAAGGGCAGTCCCCATGCGCGACCTGATCCGTCGGCTACTGGGCCGACGCGTAAAGAGACCACCAATGGCAGCAGCCAGCCAGAAGAACCTGCCTCACCGATGACCGAGCGCTGGGTGATCCACCTGCCGGTTACCGCACCCGACCTGCTTCGGGCCCGAATCCTCGCCCGGACCGCCGCCCGTGTGCTGGCCCGGCTCACCGCCCGCATCGAGCCGGGCGGGGTGACCGTGTCGGCTGAGGACCAGCAGTGCGTACGCCACTGGGTTTTCTGTGATCAGCGACTACCCGGCGGCGGCCGTTGCGCCCTGCCGCCCGACCACACCGCGCCCTGCTCGCGGCGCGCGCCCCGGCGCTGCGCGCCCTCCCGGAAATGATCAAGAGGTTTGCGTCACCGATCAGCATTTCGGTGACGCAAACCTCTTGATCAACGCGCTCAGCTGCCAGGGGACAGCGTCAGCCTGCGCGGAACGCCACCCAGGCGTCGCTCATGCGGTCGGCCTGGCCGGCGGTGAACATGTCCATGCAGGAGTCCTGCGTGTAGTCCATGAAGTTGTGGATCGGGTCCAGCCCGGGTGCGGTGCAGGAGTCCGCGCCCACCGGGCAGTCGAACTGCGGGGCCGCCTCGCGCGGCGTGTCCGCCACGAAGTCGCCGGACGCGGAGCAGCCGTGCGCGAAGGTGTGCTCCAGCATCAGCCAGTGCCCGACCTCGTGCGTAAGCGTGTCACCGAGGGCGTACTTGCCGGCCGTGCCGCCGGGCATCGACTCGTCGAGCATCACCACGCCGTCGATGTAGTCGCGGCCGTTGTTGTAACCCTTCGGGAAGTACGCCCAGCCGAGGAGCCCGCCGCCGATGTTGGCCGCGTACACGTTCAGGGTGCGGGAGTCGCCCGTGTAGAGCGCCTTCTTCATGTCGCGCTCGTTCTTGCCCGGCTCGACCGTGTACCAGGCGCTGTTCACCGTCCACGTCGTGTCGACCAGCGAGAACCGGAACGGCGTGTCGGAGGCGTCCGCGGCGGTGCTGCCCGCGAACGAGTCGTTGAGGACCTTCATCTGCGCCGCGATCAGGGTGTTCCACCTGGTCGTCTCGGCGGCGGTGAGGGGGTGGTCGGAGACCATGTGGAAGACCGTCGGGATGGTGACGCTGCCGTTGGCCAGGCGCGGCGCGTCCTTGATCACGCCGTAGGCGTTGGCCTCGTTCTTCGAGTACAGCGCCGGCTCCTGGGCGGTCGCGCCCGCGGTGGCCCGGGCGGCACTCTGCTCGCCGGCGCAGGCCGTGACACCCGGGGAGGCGGTCACGGGGGCGGCGGTGGCCAGCGCCCCGGACGCGCCGCCGGACGCCAGGAACGTGGCGGCGGTGGCGGTGAGGACCGCCAGCCGGAAGGGGGATCTGCTCTGCATCGGTGCACCTTTCGGTGAGGGAGCGGTGCGATGTCGACGATGCCGTCGCTTCGGTATGAGAACACGTCGACGACATCCACAAAAGACCCTCTGAGCAGGGCAGATGTCGATGTAACGGAACCGGATCGGCCAGCGCTGTTTGGCCCGGCCGAGCGGTTTTCAGAGGATTCGGGTCACCCGTTCGGCGGCGACGACCGCGTCCCGGCGGGCCGGGTCGAGGTTGGCGCTGATGACCACTGACGCGCCCGCCGACAGCGGTGCGAGCAACCACTTCAACGGCTGCTCGTGCTCGGCCGCGTCGACCAGCAGTCGATCGCCGGCCCGCAGGTCGAGCATCCCGGCGACCTCCCGGGCGAGCGCGCCCCACTGCCCGTAGGTCGTGCCGTCCGCGCTCGCCGGGTCCGTCGGGCGGATGGCGGTGTGGTCGGGCGTGACGTCCGGGTGGCGGAGCACCTCGACGGACCAGTCCAACCAGCCCAGCGGCACGTCGGCGAGCCGGCCCGGCCCGGTGCCGACGAGGTAGCGGTGCGGCGCGTCCGGCACCTCCTCCAACCAGTCGTCCTGGCGTTCCGGAGTCACGAAGACCGCGTCGAACGGCCGGTCGCCGCCGGGCTCCAGCACCGGCAGGCCCGCCGTGGCGCGCGGCCGGAACGACACCGCCAGGCCGCACGCCCACGCGCCCAACAACACCGCTGCCGTACGCCAGTGCGGCGGCAGTAGCACCGCTACGCGGCTGCCGGGGCCGAGCCCGCAGCCGTCCCGCAGCAGGCTCGCGCTGCGCGCGGACCACGCGCCGACCTGCTGGGCGGTGAGGTCGACGCGCTCACCGGTCGCCTCGTCGCGGTAGCTGAGCAGCGGGCTCTCGGTGACCGTGGGCGGGACCGTCAGGTCGGCCGTGGCGTGTGGCTGCATCCGCGTGCTCCCGGTGGTGACGACGTCCGCACCACCCTACGCAACGACTTTGGTCACCGTCTCCATCGGCCGATGGCCGTAGCCGCTGGCCGGATGGCTCGCGCACCGTGACCGACGCCGACCGCCCCAGCCGCCGAGGAGCACCCGTGCCGCCCGAACCCGACCCCGCCGACCGTCCCGCCGCGCCGCAGGCTGTCAACGCCGCCCAGGCCGACCGCGTCGCCGCGCCGCAGGAAGCCCACGATCCCGCCGACGGGCCGCAGGCTGACCCTGATCTCGCCGACCGAGCCGGACGTCCGCCGCTGCGTCGCCGGCTCGTGCCCGTGGTGGCGTTGCTGCTGCTCGCGCCGTGGGCGGCCGAGTGCTCGTGGGGCGGCTTCGCCATCGACGACTTCCTCCCGGTGATCATCGGCCTGGGCCCGATGTACGGCGGGGCCGCGATCCTGATCCGGGAGACCGCCCGACGCCTCGGCGCGGGTTGGCCGACGATCGTGCTGCTCGCCGCCGCGTTCGGCGTCCTCCAGGCCGGTTTGGTGGACCAGTCGCTGTTCAACCCCGGCTACCTCGACGACACCCAGTACGCCGACACCCGCGCCGCCGCCGAGGCGTCGTTGGTGCCCGGGCTCGGGTTCAGCCTCCGGCAGGCGTACGACTACGTCGGCAACCACATTCTCCTGACGATCTGCGCGCCGATCGTGTTCGTCGAGTCGTTCCTCGGCGTGAAGCGGCGGCATCGGCCGTGGCTCGGGCGACCCGGGCTGGCCGTGGTCGGGGTGCTCTACCTCCTCGGCAGCCTGCTGGTCTTCACCTCGCCCGAGGGCCGCAAGAACTTCCTGGCCAGCCCGCTGCAACTGGTCTTCGCAACGGCGGTCGTCCTCGCGCTCGTCGCGGTGGCCCTGCTGCCCCGCTGGCGTCGTACCCACCCCCGCCGCGTACGGCGGGTGCCGCACCCGCTCTGGCTCGGCCTGCTTGTCGTCCTCGCGCACCTCTTCACCGACCCGGCGCCCGGCTGGGCGGGGGTGGCCGTCGCACTGGTGCTCACCGCCACCGTGGGAGCACTGGTCGCCTACTGGTCGGGCGGCGCAGGCTGGGGGCAGCGGCACGTGCTCGCCGCCGCCTCGGCGAACGTGGTCAGCGCCGCCGCGTTCGCGTACCTCGTGCCGCCGTACTCCCCGGCGAGCCCGGCGGCGGCCCTGGCCGGCGACGTCGCGGTCACCGTCGTCACCCTGGCCCTGGTCTGCGGCGCGTGGTGGCGGCTGCGCCCTGCCACGTCCGGCCCGGCGTCCACCAGCGTGGACACCGGGCCTCGCGGGTCTACTTCTTGATCATCACAACGTCGGTCGGGCGCGTGACCGTCACGTCGACGCCGTAGTCGAACAGTTCGAGGGTCGAGTTGATTGTCCCGGTGTCGAGCCGACCCTTCACGGTCGACTGCCAGCTGACCGTGAGCGCCACCTTCGCGATCCGACCGTCGCCGTTCAGCGTGACGTCGCCGGTCGTGCTGCTCGACCCGTCCCTGTCCGTGGTGGTGTACGTGAAGTGCAGGGTGCCGTCCGGGTTCTCGGTGACCATCGCGTTCACGCGCTTCAATGCAGCGAACAGGGCAGCCGGGTCGGGTTCGGCGGCACCCAGCACCTCGTTCCCGTCGCCGTAGAGGAAGAGCCGGTTGTACGTCCCCGGGTACTGCCCGTAACGGCCGTACGTCTCGCCCGGCCCCTTGTCGGCCGGCAGCGGGCTCAGGGGGCGCTCGCCCCCCTGGTACCGGGTGCCGTTGATCAGCAGCTCGGTCATCACCGAGTCGTCCTGCGGGGAGCGGACGTAGCCGGTCGCGGTCCTCGGGTCGAACGCGCCCTCGTACGTCAGCCCGCCCGGACCCGAGTTGGTCAGTCGCATCCGGTAGCTGATGTTCTCGCTGGCGGCGGCAGCCGAGACCAGGCGCAGCGCCGGCGAGACCTGCTCCGGCTGTTCGGCCCGGGCGGTAACGCCGGGACGCTCGGGTGGGGCGTTCGTCGTCACCGTGACGGCGGTGCCGACGCCCAACGCCAGCAACGCGCACGTCGAGCCGACCAGTGCGGTGGTCCGGCGTCGGCGGCCCCGCCGACCGCGCTCGATCAACGCACCCACCGGGGGTTCGGAGCCCGTTTCGCCGTCAACGATGTCGTGCAGCCGTCGAGCGAGACGGTCATCGATGCTGTTCATGACGTTCACCTGCTTACCGAGTCGAAGGAATCCTGAAGGACGTGGCGCAGTGCGCCCAGCGCCCGGGCGTTCTGGCTCTTGACGGTGCCCAGCGAGCAGCCCAGCACCTGGGCGACCTCGCGCTCGCTCAGGTCCTCGTAGTGGCGCAGCACCACGACCGCGCGTTGCTTCGCCGGCAGCGCCAGCAGCGCCCGGCGTAGGACGTCGGCGTCGGGGTCGCTGCCGCCACCCGGGGCAGCCCGGTCGGGGACGTTCGCGACGAGGCTCTCGCGCCGGCGTCGCCGCCAGATCGAGGTGTGGTTGTTGACCAGCGCCCGGCGCAGGTAGGCGTGCGGATCGTCGAGCCGGGACAGCCGCCGCCACCGCTCGTAGACCCGGACCAGGCTGTCCTGGAGCAACTCCTCGGCCCGCCACCGGTCGCCGCAGAGCAGCATGGCCAGCCGGATATGTCGCTCCCACGCCACCTCGACGAACGCGACGTAGGACCGGTCCGTCGCGGACAGGGGTTTCTGTTGGTCGGTCACGCCCCTACCACGCGGCAGCACCGCCGAAGGTTGTCACGGCGGGCCACCCTTCGCAGGCCGGACGGTGCTCAGAACTGGTCGCGCGCCCGCCCTACCTTCGCGCCCTTTGCTCTGCTTCAGCCGAGGAAACACACACGCTCAGTGCGGGCCACACCTGACCACTCGTTCTCCCCAAAGATGCAGAACAGCAGGTAGACGCCGGTGTTTCCTCGGCTGAAGCAGAGCAAAGGGGTCGAGCAGGGTGGGCGGGGGTAGCTGGGGGCAGCGGAGGCGGTCACACTGAGCTACAGGTGGCGACGGCACCGGCCACGCACCCACTGTTCCGTGGGCGACCCGATGACCGAACTGGGCTAGCGTCCGCCGGGCAGTTCCGGGCCGCCGTCGAGGAGCGCGGCCAGCAGGTCGCCGTACTCCTCGACCCGGTCGAGGACCTCGGCGGCGGTGAACTGGCGCACGGCCGGCTTCCGGCCGCGCGCGCCGGCCTCGACCTCGTCCCAGGTCAGCGGCGTCGATACCGAGGGCGTCCGCTGGGCGCGCAGCGAGTACGGCGCGACGGTGGTTTTCGCCGCGTTGTTCTGACTCCAGTCGATGAAGACCTTGCCCGGGCGCAGGTTCTTGGCCATCTTCGAGACGATCAGCTTCGGGTGCGCCTTCTCCAACTCCTGCGCGATCCGGCGCGCGTAGGCGGAGACGTCGTCGGCGGGCTGGGTGCCCGCGATCGGGCAGCAGAGCTGCATGCCCTTCTTGCCGGACGTCTTCGGGTACGAGTCGATGCCGTCGTCGGCGAGCCGGTCGCGCATCAGCACCGCCACCGGGCAGCACTCGGCGAGCCCGGCCGGCGGTCCCGGGTCCAGGTCGACCACCATCATGTCGGGATGTTCGCCGACCTTCCACTGCGGCGTGTGCAGTTCCAGCGCGGCGAGGTTGGCCAGCCAGACCAGGGTGGGCAGGTCGTCGGCGACCACATAGTCGATGGTCTCCCGGCCCTTCGTCGAACCGGGGGCGGGCAACGTCTCGACGCGTACCCAGTCCGGGGTCGCGGCCGGTTTGTTCTTCTCGAAGAAGGACTTGTCGTCCACCCCGTTCGGGAAGCGGATCCGGGTGACCGGCCGGTCGGCCAGGTGCGGCAGCAGCACCGGCGAGATCCGGGTGTAGTAGTCGATCACCTCGCCCTTGGTGAAGCCGACGGCCGGATAGAGGACATTGTCCAGGTTGGACAGCTCCAACGCGCGGCCCTCGACGTCCACCCGCAGCTTCTCAGCCGGCATCGTCGACCTCCTCCGGCGGCTTGTCCGGGCGCAACCGCAGCACCCGGGGGAAGCGCAGCCGGCCGTCGGGGGTGCGCTGGCCGTACTTCACCTCTACCACCACCCGGGGTTCTACCCAGATGGCCCCCCGGGCATCCTCGCGCGGCACGCCCGCCGCGAACGGTGACGCGCCGGTACGCAGCGGCTCCAGCTCGGCGAGGAGCTGCCGTTCGATGGCCGCCCCGATCCCGCCACCGACCCGACCCCGGTAGGTCAGCCGGCCGTCCGGGCCGGGCACCCCGACCAGCAGCCCACCGATGCGGCGCGCGCCCGGCCTCCAGCCCCCGACGACGAAGTCGCCGGTCACCTCCAGCTTGACCTTCACCCAGTCCGGCGAGCGCACGCCGGGGCGGTAGACGGCGCCGACCCGCTTGGCCATCACGCCCTCCAGGCCGTGCTCCCCCGCGGCCTCGTACGTGGCCGGGCCGTCGGCGAACACCGGCGGCACCGCCCACCGCGCGCCGCCGAGCGCGAGGGAGTCCAGGGCCTCCCGGCGGCGCTCGTACGACCAGCCGGTCAGATCGTCGCCGTTCAGGCGCAGCAGGTCGAAGATCATGTACGTCACCGGCATGACCGCCGCCAGCCGGGCGGCCTTGGTGCGGTCCCGGACGTGCATCCGCTCAGCGAGGGCGGTGAACGACGGCTGCCCACCCTCGCCCAGCAGCACCACCTCGCCGTCGAGCAGCGCATCGTCGACCTGCTCGCACAGGGTGGCCAGTTCGGGGTAGGCGGCGGTGATCTCCACGCCGGAGCGGGCGTACAGGTGTTGCGCGCCGCCGGAGATGTCGGCTAGCGCCCGGACCCCGTCCCACTTGAACTCGTACGCCCAGCCGTCACCCGCCGGGAGCGGCCCGGTCATCGCGAGCATCGGCTTGAGCGGCGCGCCGGGCACGACCCGACTGTAGTAGCAGGCCGAACACCTCGCGTGGAGTTCCTGCGGATGCGAGCATGGTCGATACCGGGGAAGGGAGCGCAGGATGCGTGCCATCTGGAAGGGAGCCGTGTCGTTCGGGCTCGTCTCGATCGGGGTGAAGCTCTACTCGGCGACCGAGGAGAAGGACATCCGGTTCCACCAGGTGCACCGCGAGGACGGCGGCCGCATCCGCTACAAGCGCACCTGCTCGGTCTGCGGCGAGGAGGTCACCTACGACGACATCGCCAAGGGCTACGACATCGGCGGCGGCGAGATGGTGATCCTCACCGACGAGGACTTCGCCGATCTGCCGCTGACCAGCTCCCGGGCGATCGACGTGCTGGAGTTCGTCCCCGCCGAACAGGTCGACCCCATCCTCTACAACAAGGCCTACTACCTGGAGCCCGAGGGCACGGCCACCAAGCCGTACGTGCTGCTGCGGGACGCGCTCCTCGACTCGGAGCGGGTGGCCATCGTCAAGGTGGCGCTGCGCCAACGTGAGCAGCTCGCCACGTTGCGAGTGCGCGAGGGTGTGCTGCTGCTCAACACCATGCTCTGGCCGGACGAGATCCGTACCCCCGACTTCGGCTTCCTCGACGAGGACCTGAAGGTGCGTCCGCCGGAGCTGGCGATGGCCAGCTCGCTGATCGACTCGATGACCGGCGAGTTCGAGCCGGACGTCTTCACCGACGACTACCGGGCCGCGTTGCAGGAGGTCATCGACGCCAAGGTGGAGGGTCGCGAGGTCGTCCAGCCGGAGGAGGTCGAGGAGGCCCCGGCCGCGGCGGTGGACCTGATGGCCGCGCTGAAGGCCTCGGTGGACCGGGCCCGGGCGGCGCGCGGCGAACAGCCGTCCCGAGGTGGCGGCGGCGAGCCGACGCCCATCTCGTCGGCCCGCTCGGCGCAGAAGGCGGCCGAGAAGAAGGCCGCCAAGGCGCCCGCGAAGAAGACCGCGGCGAAGAAGACCGCCGAGAAGAAGGCGGCCGAGCCGGCGAAGAAGACCGCCGCCAAGAAGACCCCCGCGAAGAAGGCCGAGCCCGCGAAGAAGACCGCCGTGCGCAAGACCGCACCCCGCAAGAGCGCCTGAGGTACGCGGCACCGCCGGTGTCCGCCGGACCGGGTACGCTCCGCCGGCCGTCGGCCACCGGAGGAGCCCTCATGCCGTACACCCCTGACCTGGACCGGTTGTTGACGCCCGGGGCGCGTTTCACCGACGAACACGGCGCGTACGTCGTCGAGGCCCACCCGCTGGGCGACGTCGTACTGCCGACGGGCCGGGTCGTCGGGTGCGATCCGCTGGTCGTGTCGGAGGCCGAGCCGTACACGGTGGCCGTCGCGCCGGGGCGGTATCCCGCCCGCGCCTGGGTGGCCGTGGTGTTGCGGGAGGACGCCGAGGTGGACCGGCGGGTGGCCGCGCTGGAGCTGGTGATCTGCGCCGAGCCGACGACCCGCTGGGAGCAGGCCGTCGTGGGCGACCAGGACGTCGCCGCGCTCGGCGACGACGACTACTTCGGGTACGGCGTGGACGCCGGCGCCGGCACGCTCGCCGACCCGACGGCGCTCGCCGCCATGGAGAGCTGGGACGAGGAACGGATCGAGGACGTCTTCATCCCGGCCGAGCTGCCCTCGTCGCCGGTTCCGGGGCTGATCGCGGCCGTTCTGGACGAGGCCACCGGCGCGAACATCGTCACGGTCTGCACGGGTTGGGGGGACGGCTGCTACGGCACCTGGATCGGGCGGACCGCCGACGGGAGGGTCACCTCGTTCGTGAGCGACTTCATGGTGGTCCCGGAGTAACGTCCTGCGGACGGCGTTTCTGGACGATTCGAGGCGTCCGGGGCGGGCACAGCGGGCCGCCGGGCGGGTACCGTGTGCGTCGGCTTTCCCCCCGGCACCGGGTGCCGGCCACACCTTCGCAGCAGGGAGTCGACGACGTGAGCGAGCGCACGCAGGAGAACCGGTCGGAGGGCCAGAGCCCGGCGACGAAGGCGGGTCGGCGGCTGGCCGCCCAGTTGGCGGCGCAGAAGGCGGCCGAGGCGAAGCGCCGCCGCCAGGCATGGGCCGGCGGGCTCGCCGGTGTCGCCGTGGTGGTGCTGCTGATCGGCGGTTTCGTCTGGATCGACAGCAACCGGGACGACAAGTCCAGCACCGCCTCCGGCGCCAGCCCGTCCGCCTCCGCCGCGGCGCCGGACGCCCCGGCACAGGACGCCCCCACCGCGCCGCCCGCGCCGCAGCTCCCCGAGGGCGCCGATCCGGCGTTGGGCAGCAAGCCGACGGTGAAGGCGGGCACGGGCGAGCTGAAGAAGCTCACGGTCACCCCGATGATCAAGGGCACCGGCCCGGCGGTGAAGAAGGGCCAGAACATCACCACCAACTACGTGGGCGTCTTCTACAAGGACGGCAAGGAGTTCGACTCGTCCTGGAACGCCGGTCAGCCGGCCACCTTCCCGATCGGCGTCGGCCAGGTCATCCCCGGCTGGGACCAGGGCCTGGTCGGCGTGACCGTGGGCAGCCGGGTGCAGCTCGACATCCCGGGCGAGCTGGCGTACGGCAACGACGAGGCCCAGGCCGGCGGCCGTCCGACCGGTCCGCTGCGGTTCGTGGTGGACGTCCTCGCCGCTCAGTGACCCGTCCGGATCGCCCCGGTTGTCGCCCCGGCGCGATGGACTTGTTCACATGGGGCTTCCTGCCCGTCACCCTCCGGCAGTAGGTTCGGCGTCACCCCGGGCGGCCCGCCGTCCGGGGTGACCATGCGGACGCGGGACGGCGGAGGTGCACGTGACGGCGCTGGACGAGCTCGGACGTACCACCCGGGTGATGTGGACGTACTTCGAGCCGCTGCACGCGGTCACCTACTTCCACCCTCGGGCCCGCGCCGCGTACGAGGCGGTCGGGCTGCGCGGCTACTGGCGTGGCTACTTCGCCGGCCGGGCCGCGCCGCTGGGCGCCGCCGAGGCCCCTCCGGTGGTCGCCGCCTTCTTCAGCTTCGCGCCGCCGATGGTGAGCCGGGCCCTGCCGGCGGTGTGGCGACTCGCCAACCCCTCGGAGGCGCTGCGCGCCCGGTTGACCGGCGCGGTGCAGGCACTGGCCGAGCTGACCTACGAGCTGCCCGAGGGGCACCTGTCCGAGGCCGCCGACCTGTTGGAGCGGGCCGCCGCGGCGGCGCAGACCGCCGGTCGGGTGCTCGGCGCGGCCAATGCGGCGCTGCCGGTCGGGGAGTACCCCCTGGCCCGGCTCTGGCAGGCCGCCACCACGCTGCGGGAGCTGCGCGGCGACGGACACATCGCCGCCCTGGTGGCTGCCGGCCTGGACCCGGTGGAGGCGTTGGCCTGGCGCGTCGCGGTGGACATGTCGGCTCAGAACCTGCTCGGCCGGGGCTGGTCCGAGGAGCAGTGGCGGGCCGCCCGCGAGCGGCTGACCCGGCGCGGCTGGTTGGCCGGGGACGGCACCCCCACCGACGTCGGCCACGCCGATTTCCAGGCGATCGAGGACGCCACCGACCGGGCCGCCGGGCACCCGTGGCAGGCGCTCGGCCCGGGCGACACCGATCGTCTTCGTGAGCTGCTGGAACCGATGGCCCGGGCCTGCCACACGGTGATCCCGCCGGACAGCCCGATCGGGCTGCCCGCGCTGCCCGCCTGACCACGGGTCCCTCCGTCGGGCAGGATGGGCCCGTGGTGGATGCGGTGGTCTTCGACCTGGACGGCGTGATCGTGGATTCCGAACCGGTGTGGGAGGAGGTCCGGCGGGCGTACGTGGCGACACACGGCGGCGTCTGGCAGCCCGACACCCAGCGCCGGCTGATGGGCATGAGCACGGGCGAGTGGGCCCACTACCTCAGCGGCGAGCTGGGGGTGCGGCGCACCGCCGCGCAGGTGGCCGACGAGGTGGTCCGGGAGATGGCGCAGCGCTACCGGGAGCACGTGCCGTTGATCGACGGCGCGGACGACGTGGTACGCCGGTTGGCCGCCCGCTGGCCGCTCGGATTGGCCAGCTCGTCGCCGACCCGGCTGATCGCGGCGGCGCTGGAGGCCACAGGCCTGACCGACGCCTTCGGCGCCACCCTCTCCACCGAGGAGACCGAGCGGGGCAAGCCGGCGCCGGACGTGTACCTGAACGTCGCGCAGCGCCTGGGCGTCGACCCGGTCCGCTGCGCGGCCGTGGAGGATTCGTCGAACGGCGTACGGTCGGCCGCTGCGGCGGGGATGCGGGTGGTGGCGGTGCCCCACGCGTCGTACCCCCTCGATCCGGACGCCGCCGGGCTCGCGGCCGTGACGTTGGGGTCGATCGGCGAGTTGACCCCGGAGCTGGTCGACGGTTTGGCATGACGGGATCGGTGCGGGGTACCGCAGCAGGCGGCACGTCGCCCGCGTGCCCCGCCGGGCAGCGAGGAGACCACTGATGAAGGCCATCGTGTACGAGCGCACCGGCGACCCGTCGGTGCTGGAACTGGTGGACCGGCCGGTGCCCGAGCCGGGCCCGGGCGAGGTGCTGGTCCGGATGGCCGTCTCCGGCGTCAACCCGACGGACTGGAAGTCGCGGCGGGCGTTCGCGCCGGACGGGTGGCAGATCCCGGGGCAGGACGGCGCGGGTGTCGTCGAGGCGGTCGGTGAGGGGGTCGGCGGCGAACTGATCGGCGAGCGGGTCTGGATCTGGGAGGCGGCCTGGCAGCGGCCGTGGGGCACCAGCGCGGAGTACACGCTGGTGCCGGTCCGGCAGGCGGTGCCCCTGGGCGACGCGTCGTTCGAGCTGGGGGCCAGCCTCGGCATTCCGTTCCTCACCGCGCACCGCTGCCTGACGGCCGGCGAGTTCATGCCGGACGCGCTGCGCGCCGGTGCGCTGGCCGACCACACCGTGCTGGTGCAGGGCGGCGCGGGCGCGGTGGGCAACGCGGCGATCCAGCTCGCCCGCTGGGCCGACGCCACGGTGATCGCCACGGTGAGCAGTGCCGAGAAGGCGCAGCTCGCCGCGTCGGCCGGCGCGTCGTACGTGATCAACTATCGCGAACAGGACGTGGTCGAGGAGGTCGGCAAGATCGCCCCCGACGGGGTCCACACGATCGTGGAGGTCGCCCCGGCGACGAACGCGGCCATGGACGCACAGATGATCCACAACGGTGGCGCGGTCTGCGTGTACGCCGACAACGGCGGCGCCGAGGTGACGCTCCCGGTCCGACCGCTGTACGTGGTGAACGCCCGGTGGCAGTTCGTGCTCGTCTACACGGAGCCGAAGGCGGCCAAGGCGCAGGGCGTGGTCGACGTGGCGGCGGCCGCCAACCAGGGCGGCATCCGGGTGGGCGCGGACGCCGGCCTGCCGCTGCACCGCTACCCGCTCGCCGACACGGCCGCGGCGCACCAGGCGGTCGAGGACTCGGCGATCGGCAAGGTGCTCATCACCACCAGCGACGCCTGAACAAGTCGTCGAAGCACCCGATTTCTCCGTCACCGGGACAGAGGCGAACAATTTTCGCAAGAATGACGGTGCGGGGTCACCCGCGTGGAGCGGGCGGCCCCGGCGCGGTGCGAACGCCGGGGCCGCCCTCTGGGGAGGAATGTCAGGAGTACTCCTCTGCCCATAGGCGACGGTGCCCGGTCAAACGTTACGGTGCTGTCAGCTGCCGGACAGTAAGGTCGCCTTCGGCGTACCGCGAACGGACGACTTTCTTGTCGAACTTGCCCACGCTGGTCTTCGGCACCGTGTCGATGAACGCCCACCGCTCGGGCAACTGCCAGCGGGCCACCGAACCGGCCAGGAAGTCCCGCAGCTCCTCGGCGGTCACCGAAGCGCCCTCGCGAACCACCACGGTCGCCAGTGGCCGCTCGTCCCACCGCTCGTCCGGGACACCCACCACGCACGCCTCCAGCACGGCGGGGTGGGCCATCAGCGCGTTCTCCAGCTCGACCGACGAGATCCACTCGCCGCCGGACTTGATCACGTCCTTCGCCCGGTCGGTCAGCGTGATGTACCCGTCGGTGGAGAGCGTGCCGACGTCACCCGTCCGCAGCCAGCCGTCGCGGAACTTCTCCGGATCAGGGGCGTCCTCACCGACGTACTGTGCGGTCACCCACGGCCCCCGGACCTCCAGCTCGCCCACGGCCGCGCCGTCGGCGGGCAGCGGCTCGCCCGACGGGCCGACGATCCGCGCCTGCACGCCCGCCGGCACACGGCCCTGGGTGTAGCGGTAGCGCCAGGCCTCGTCGCCCGACACCCCGGCGGGCGGACGCGAGACCGACCCCAGCGGCGACATCTCGGTCATCCCCCAGGCGTGGATGACGTCGATCCCGTGCCGCTCGTCGAACGCGTGCATCAGCGCCGGCGGGCAGGCCGAACCGCCGACGATCACCTCGGTCAGCGAGGAAGTGTCCACGTCGTGGTCGTCCAGGTAGGCCAGCAGGTCGGTCCAGATGGTCGGCACCGCGCCGGCCAGGGTGGGGTGCTCGGCGGCGATCATCTCGGCGATCGGCGCGGCCTGGAGGAAGCGGTCCGGCATGATCAGCGACGCGCCGGAGAGGAACGCCGCGTACGGCAGACCCCACGACATGGCGTGGAACATCGGCACGATGGCCAGCTCCCGGTCGGTCGGCCCCAGACCGAAGCCCTCCGGCATGCAGACCTGCAACGAGTGCAGGTAGATGGACCGGTGCGAGTACGCGACGCCCTTCGGATTGCCGGTGGTGCCGGACGTGTAGCAGAGCGCCGCCGCGTCGCGCTCGTCCACCTCCGGCCAGTCGTACACGTCCGGACGGTCGGCGAGCAGCGCGTCCCAGTGATGCACGGTGATCCGGTCACCGGCCGCCGCGGTGATGGGGGTCGGGTCGCCACCGCCGACCACCACCACGTGCCGCACCGTTTCCAGCTCGCCGATCACCCGGGCCAGCAGCGGGATGAGCGTGGTGTCGACCAGCACCACCCGGTCCTGCGCGTGGTTGGCGATGTAGACGACCTGGTCGGGAAAGAGCCGGATGTTGAGCGTGTGCAGCACCGCGCCCATGCTGGGCACCGCGAAATAGGCGACCAGATGCTCGTTGTTGTTCCACATGAAGGTGGCGACCCGCTCGTCGCCGGTCACCCCGCACTCGTCGCGCAGCGCGTGGGCCAGCCGGGCCGCCGTGCGGCCCACCTCGGCGTACGTCATCCGGCGGGGTTCGGCACCCGTCCAGGTGACCACCTCGGCCGTGCCGTGCACCCCCGCGCCGTGGTCGAGGATCCGGGAGACCTGCAGGGGAGCGTCCATCATCGTGCTACGCATGGGTAACAAGCTAGTGTCGGCGGTCACACGTTGGGAACCCCCGTAAATTGTCGCAGGTGAGCATCTCCTGGGCCGACTCGTACGTGGGGCAGTTGCGCGCGCTCGCCGGGGACCGGACGCTGATGTTCGTCGGCGCCCGTGCCGTGGTCAGCGACAACGCGGGGCGCATCCTGCTGATCCAACGCTCCGACAACGGCCAGTGGGCCATGCCGGCCGGGGCCATGGAGCTGGGCGAGTCGATCGCCGACTGCGCGGTACGCGAGGTGCGCGAGGAGACCGGGCTGCGGGCGCTACGGGTCTGCGCGTTCGCCCTCTACACCGGCCCGGACCGGACCAGCACCAACATGTACGGGCACACGTACCAGGTCTTCACGACGGCCTTCAAGGTGGAGGAGTGGGACGGGCAACTGACCCGACTCACCGACGAGACCACCGACGCGGGCTTCTTCGCCCGGGACCGCTTCCCCGCCCCACTCTCCGCCTCGGTCATGGAGACCCTGGCCGACCTGGACGTCTTCGAGCAGACGAACCGGCTCATTCTCAAGTAGCGCGGCGGCTGGGGTGCGGACGCCGCCCGGGCCCGGAGCGCGGCGGGTCGCGGATGTGCCAACGAGCGTGATGACTGTGAGGCATATTGATGACGCACAGTCATCACGCTTGTTCGGATGCTCGCCGTCGCGGACAGCTCCGGGCAAGCGGCCGGAGGCGGTCAGATCATCGTCTGGGACTTGGCCTCCATGTCGGCGGCGGCCTCGTCCTTGGACTCACGCGTCAGCGGCTTGCCGCCCGGCGCGGGAGCCTCACCGCCGAGCGGGTCGGCCCCACCCTTCGCACCCTGCGGGCCGGTGCCCCGCAGCTCGTTGTTCGGCATCGCCAGGGTCACCAGCACCGCCAGGATGGCCACCAGCCCGGCGGTCAGGAAGACCATGTCCAACGCGTCGACGAAGGCGTTCTGGATCGCCGTCCGCACCGGTCCGGGCAACGCCATGATCGTCGCTGGGTCGTTGATGGAGATGTTCGTGCCACCGCTCGCCGCGACCGCGGACCGCTGCTCCGGCGGAAGCTGGGCGATCGCGCCCGGCAGCCGGTCGGACAGGCCCCCGGCGAGCCGCGAGGAGAGCACCGCGCCGAGGATCGCCACGCCGAAGGACCCGCCCAGCGACCGGAAGAAGGTCGCCGACGAGGTGCCCGCGCCCAGGTCGCGCACGGAGACGGCGTTCTGCACCGCGAGGACCAGCGACTGCATGCACAGGCCCAGGCCGACGCCGATCACGACCATGAAGGCGAACGCGACCCAGAGCGAGGTGTCCACCTTGAGCTGGGTGAACAGCAACATGCCGACCAGCAGGGTCACCGACCCGGCGACGGGGAACCACTTGTAGCGGCCGATCCGGCTCATCGCGCGCCCGGTGATGATGGAGGTGGCGATGATGCCCGTCATCATCGGCAGCATCAGCAGACCGCTGCGGGTCGGCGAGGCGCCCTTGACGATCTGCAGGTACAGCGGGATGAAGATGATCGACCCGAACATCACCAGACCGAGCACGAAGCCGGCCGAGTTGGCCAGCGCGAACGTGGCGCTGCGGAACAGCCGCAGGGGCAGGATCGGCTCGGCGACCCGTGCCTCCTGGAGCACGAACAGCACCGCGAGCACGGCGCCGGCGACGAAGAGACCGATGATCACGCCGGAGCCCCAGGCGTACTCGTTGCCACCCCAGCTCAGCGCGAGCAGCAGGCTGCTCACCCCGGCGACCAGCAGACCCGCCCCGAGCCAGTCGATCGCGTGGTTCCGCCGCTCGAACGGGATCAGCCGCATCACGTGGTAGCAGACCACGATGGCCAGGATCGCCAGCGGCACGTTGATGTAGAAGATCCACCGCCAGTCGGTCTCGGCGAAATAGCCACCGACGAGCGGGCCGGCCACCGAGGCGATGCCGAACACCGCGCCGAAGAGCCCCTGGTAGCGGCCCCTCTCCCGGGGTGAGACCACGTCCGAGATGATCGTGAACGCCAGCGTCAGCAGACCACCGGCGCCGAGCCCCTGGATGCCCCGCGTGATGATCAGCTGGGTCATGTTCTGGGACAGCCCGGCCAGCAGCGACCCGAGCAGGAACGTGCCGATCGAGAAGAGGAAGACCGGGCGACGCCCGTACAGGTCGGCCATCTTGCCGTACAGGGGCGTCGACGCGGTCGAGGCGAGCAGGTACGCCGTGACCACCCACGAGTAGTGGTTGATCCCGCCCAGCTCACCGACGATCGTCGGCAGGGCCGTACCGACGATGGTCTGGTCGAGGGCGGCCAGCAGCATGCCGGTCATCAGGCCCAGCATGAGAAGTCTGATCTGCTGGCGGTTCAACACCGGGGCAGCGGAGGCGTCGGCAGTCATACGCCCTTCTATCCACCCCACCTCAGAACATGCGCGCAGCCCGCACCCATATCGCCGTTGATCATGAAGTTATTGCCATGACACGCCGAACCCGGCGGCAATAACTTCATGATCAACGGGGTGGGTGGGGGGTTAGGAGGCGGCGAAGGACTTGGTGATTTGGGCGCAGAAGGCGGGGAGGTCGTCGGGGTTTCTGCTGCTGGTCAGGTTGCCGTCGGTTACGCACTCCTCGTTCACCCAGGTTGCGCCGGCGTTGGTCAGGTCGGTGCGCAGGCTGGGCCAGGAGGTGATCTTCCGGCCGCGCACCACGTCCGCCTCGATCAGCGTCCACGGGCCGTGGCAGATCACCCCGACCGGCTTGCCGGCCTCGAAGAACGCCTTCACGAACCGCACGGCGTCCGGGTCGGACCGCAGGAAGTCCGGGTTCGCCACCCCACCGGGCAGCACCAGCGCGTCGTACCCGGCGGCGTCCGCCTTGGCCGCGGTGACGTCCACGTCGTACGTCTTGGACTGGTCGAGGTGGTTGAAGGACTGAATGGAACCGGGCTTGAGCGAGACCAGCTCCGCGGTCGCGCCGGCGTTCTCGACCGCCTCGCGCGGTTGGACGTACTCGACCTCCTCGACACCGTCGGCGGCCAGGAAGGCGATACTCTTACCCTGCAATGTCGCTGCCATCTCGGTACATCTCCTCTCCGGGGTACCTCAATTCCCTTCCCGCGACCTACCGCCCGAAACACCCCACGGAGGGCGTCACATCCGGCCCAGGTTTGGCCGGGGGGCCGCTGGGGACCCGGGGAGGCATGGCAGGAGCAGCAGCGGAACAGCGCAGGCTCGCCACCGTCGTGGAGAGCTGGCTCGGGCGTCCGGTCCTGATCATCGGTGACGCCATGCTGGACGAGTGGCGGTTCGCCGAGTCCGACCGGCTCTGCCGGGAGGCGCCCGCCCCGGTCCTGACCCTGCGTCGGCGGATCTCCGCCGCCGGTGGGGCCGCGAACACCGCCGTCAACGTCGCCACCCTCGGCGGTCGTGCCGTGCTGGTGGCGCCGGTCGGGGCCGACGTCGCGGGCGACGAACTGCACGACTGTCTGGACCGGGCCGGCGTCTGGGACCGTACCGTGAATCAACCCGGCCGACCCACGCCCGTGAAGCGGCGGATGCTGGCCGGCAACCAGATCCTGCTCCGGGAGGATTCCGGCGACCCGGACGACGCGCTCGACCCGGACGGGGTGACCCGGCTGCTCACGGCGCTGGACTGCGCCACCGAGGAACTGCGCGCCGCCGCCGACGGCGAGGCGCCGACCCTGGTGGTCTGCGACTACGGCCTGGGGGCGCTGCCCGCACCGGTCCGCGCATGGTTGGTCGAGAACCGCGAGCGGTACGCCACGGTCGCGCTGGACGCCCACGACCTCGCCGACTGGCGGGGGCTCGCGCCGACCGTGGTCACCCCGAGCTTCGCCGAGGCGACCCGGCTGCTGGCCCGCGCCGGTGGCGCGACCCGTACGACGGCCGGCGCCGATCTGCACCTGGAGCACCCCGAGAACGATCCGGCCGACGGGCCGTCCGAGCTGAGCGTCGGGGCCGCACCCGGCGGGGCCCGTGCCGACGACCGCCCCGGCCCGGTCGGCGAGCCCACGCCGGGCGAGAGTCGGGTAGCCCTCACCGGCGACGGTCTCAGCGTCACCGGGACGGGCGTCACGGTGAACACCGAGGCCGGAGCGGGTGTGGACCGCGCCGTGCTGGCCGAGTCGCGCCTCCCCGAGCTGCACGCGCACACGGGGGCGGACGTGGTCGCGGTGACCCTGGACACCGACGGCGCGGTCGTCGGCGGCGCGGACGGCGAGCGGCGGCGCAGCCACAGCACCCCGGTCCCGGCGAGCCACGCCGTGGGAGCGGGCGACGCGTACCTGGCCGCCATGACCCTCGCCCTGGCCGCCGCCGCGCCACTGCCCACCGCCGCGCAACTCGCCCAGCTCGCGGCCACCATCACGGTCTCCGACACCGGCACCTGCGTGTGCCTGCGCGACGACCTGCTCGCCGCGCTCGACATGCCGCCGGAGGCCACCGGACACCCGGCGGTGGTCGGCACCGACGAGTTGGACGCGATCGTCGCCGAACACCGCGAGGCGGGACGGTCGGTGGTGTTCACCAACGGCTGCTTCGATGTGCTGCACCCCGGGCACGTGCGCTACCTGGAGCAGGCCCGCGCCCTGGGCGACCTGCTCATCGTGGCGGTCAACTCGGACGGCAGCGTACGGCGGCTCAAGGGCCCGGACCGGCCGGTCAACCCCGTCGAGGACCGTGGCGCCCTGCTGGCCGCGCTGTCCTGCGTGGACCACGTGGTGGTCTTCGAGGAGGACTCGCCCGCCGCGCTGATCGAGGCGGTCCGGCCGGACGTCTACGTCAAGGGCGGGGACTACCCGCCCGAGCTGGTGCCGGAGGCGCCGCTGGTGCGGCGGCTCGGCGGTCAGGTACGGACCCTCGGGTACGTGCCGGACCGGTCCACCTCCGCGATCATCGAACGGATCCGGTCACACGGTCAGGACCCGTCGTCGTACGTCTCCGACCCGTCGTTGAGCACCCGTACCCAGTCGTCGTGAACCGGCCCCTCGCCCTCGGCGCACCGGCGGAGTTCCGCGTCGACCGGCTCGTCGACGTGCTGATCCCGACCCGTAACCGGCCCACCGAGCTGGCCGTCACGCTGGCCGGGCTCGCCGCGCAGGAGGGGGTGCCCGGCTTCGGCGTGGTGGTCAGCGACCAGTCCGACTCCGAGCCGGCGTACGCCCACCCGGCCGCGGCCACCATGGTCCGGGCGCTACGGCACGCCGGCCACCCGGTGCTGCTGACCCGCCGGCTGCCGCGCCGGGGTCTGGCCGAGCACCGCGCGTACCTGCTCGCCGCGTCGGCCGCCCGGTACGTGCTCAACCTCGACGACGACGTCTGGCTGGAGCCGGGGGCGCTGCGCCGGCTGGTCACCGCGATCGAGGAGCTGGGCTGCGGGTTCGTGGGCAACGGCGTGCACGGCCTGTCGTACGTCGACGACGTCCGTCCGGACACGCACGGGCACTACGAGGAGTGGGCGGGACCGCCCGTGCCGGAGCGGATCCGCCCGGGGACCGGCGAGTGGGATCGCGCGCGGATCCACTCGGCGGCCAACCTGCTGCACGTCACCGCCCGGGTGGACCTGCCGCCGGGCGCGTGGCGGGCGTACAAGGTGTCCTGGATCGGCGGCTGCGTGCTCTACGACCGGGCCAAGCTCCTCGACTCCGGCGGGTTCGACTTCTGGCGTCGGGTGCAGGAGAGACACCAGGGTGAGGACGTGGCCGCCCAGCTCGCGGTGCTGGCCCGCCACGGCGGGGCGGGCATCCTGCCCAGCGGCGCCTACCACCTGGAGACGCCCACCACGGTCACCGAGCGGGACGTGGAGGCGTGGGAGGTCGTCCTCGCCGACGAGAGCGCCCCTACGGGTTGAGCAGTTCGCGGGCGGCCTCGCGCACCTCGGCCACCGGCACGTCGGTGACGAACGAGTCGCGGTGCGGGCACTCGCCGTCGCCCGGCCGGTGCGGGTAGATGCCGGGCGTGCAGTCCACCCCGCAGACCGGGCAGTGCACCATCCACGAGGTGATCGGGCGGTGCCGGCCCCGCAGCGGGGTCGCCGTGTTGATCAGGTTGCCGACCCAGAAGATGCCCACCGTCGGCGTACCCACCGCGGCGGCCAGGTGCAACGGGCCGGTGTCGTTCGAGACGACGAGCGCACATCCGGCGTAGCAGCCGGCCAACCCGCCGAGGCTGAGCGTGCCGACCTGCGGCCGGACCGGGGCCCCGGCCGCCTCGACCACCCGGTCCACCACCTCCCGCTCAGCCGGCGTACCGGTCACCAGCACCTCGTAGCCGTCGTCGTGCAAGGCGTCCGCCACCTCGGCGAACCGCTCGGCCGGCCAGCGACGTCGGGTGTCGCTGGCACCGGGATGCAACGCCACCCGGGGTCGGTCCGGCGGGCCGAGCACCCGCTCCGCCTCGGCCCGGTCCGCGTCGGTGACCGCCAACGTCGGCACGATCGTGGTGGCCGGAGCCCCCACCAGGGCCACTGTCTCCAGGTAGCGGATCACCTCGTGCTGGTAGTACACGTAGCGGACCCACCGGTCCAGCGGCGGCGCGTCCTCGGCGCGCAGCCCGACGGTCACCCGCGCACCCAGGCGACTGATGAACGGATTGGAGTTGGCGCCGCCGCCGTGTACCTGCACCGCCAGGTCGAAGCCCTCGTTCCGGGCCGCCGCCACGAAGTCGTCGATCGTCGACGCCGACTCGTCGGCCTCCGGCTCGCGGATGCCCGGGCCCGGCGGCACCACCAGCACCCGGTCCACCGGGCCGGGCCGGTCGCGCCAGAGCTTCGCGTGCCACGGCGCTCCGAGCAGCACGATCTCCGCCGAGGGGTACGCGGCGCGCAGCGCCTCCAACGCCGGTAGGACGAAGATGAAGTCGCCGAGGGCGTTGGCGCGCAGCACCGCGATCCGCCGCACGTCTTCGACTCGCCCGGCCGTCGGGCCGAGCAGGGACGGGGTGACCACCTGGGCCGCTACGGCCGGTCGATCTCGCCGGCGGCGTCCGGGTGGTGCAGCTCCCGGTCCGCCGCGGGGTCGGCCGGAACCGGCGTACCCCCGGACAGGCCGCCGGAGCGCGGCCCGGTGCGGCCGACGGTGATGGTGCGCGGCGCGGGCCGTGCCGCCCGGGGAAGGTGGACCCGCAGCAGCCCGTGGTCCATCACCGCGTCGATGCCCTCCGGGTCGACCCGCGACGGCAGGTCGACGCGGTACTCGAAACCCCGTGTCTCGAAGCCACCGGGAATGCCCTGGTCGGCGTTGACCTCCGCCTCGGAGCGGGCCCGTACGCACAACTCGCGGTCGTCGAGCTCGACGGCGACCTCCTCCGGCGCGACGCCGGGCAGCCGCACGACGACCTGCCAGCCGTCCGCGGTCTCGGTCAACTCGACGTCGGACGCCCCGGCCCGACCGCCGACCAGCCGGCTCAGCTCGGCGCGCAACGACTGCAACTCGCCCATCGGGTCCCAGCCCTGCTGCCGGCCACGCCATCCCCGGCCGAAACCGCCGGACTGCTGCTCGCTCATCGCGCGTCTCCGATCCGCTGGGCGGTGGGTCGCAGTGAGCTGGGCGCGTTCAGGTCGGCGTCGCGGTCGACGCCCACACCGAGCCGGTCGACAAGCTCGCCACCGAGCCAGGCGCTGATGCCGAGGATCGCCACCGCGACCACCTCGATCGCGATCAGCGCGCCACCGGCGGCCCGCGACTCGGCGTTGAGCCGGACCGCCCACACGGCGGCGAAGAGCAGGATCACCGCGAGGTTCGCGCCCGCGTGCAGCAGACCCACCCGCTTGGCGCGGGTACCGGTCGGGATGGCCAGCAGGTCGAACGAGCCGGCCGCCGCGGCCAGCAGGCCGCCGATCAGACCGACGGTGATGTTCCAGTACGCGACCTCGCCGAGGAAGTCGGGGCCGCCGACCGTGTCGATGATGTCGAACAGCACCGCGGTGACCAGCAGCGCGACCGGGAACATGACCAGCATCGGGTGGACCGGGTGACCCAGCACCTTGAGTCGGCTCTCCATCTCCCGGCCTCCACTGGTCGGCGCTCCTGCGGACGGTACGTGCGGCGGGCGTGTCGGGTGAGGCCGTACCCCCGGCGGTCGGGGGCAAACCTCGATGGCCACGCGGGCCTAGGCTGGCGACGGTGGCGCACTCGCCACCCTGGTCAACGGCTCAGGGAGGATCACGTGACGGTGGAGATCACCACGCACGAGGAGCTACGCGAGCTGCTCGGGACACCGCACCCCCGGGCCGCCAACAAGGATCGCCCGCGCCTGCACGAGCGGGACCGGCAGTGGCTCGCCGCCGCGCCGTTCTGCCTGGTGGCGACCGCCGGTGCGGACGGCACCTGCGACGTCTCGCCCAAGGGCGACCCGGCCGGGTTCGCGCTGGTGCTCGACGACACGACCATCGCGTTGCCGGAACGGCCGGGCAACAAGCGCGCGGACGGCTACCAGAACATCCTGGACAACCCGCACGTCGGGCTGCTCTTCCTGATCCCGGGCCGCACCGACACGCTGCGCATCAACGGGCGGGCCCGCCTGGTGCGCGACGCGCCCTGGTTCGACGACATGGTGGTCAAGGGGCACCGACCGGTACTGGCCGTGGTCGTGGAGATCGAGCAGATCTTCTACCACTGCGCGAAGGCGTTCCTGCGGTCCGCGCTGTGGCAGCCGGAGACCTGGGAGCCCGACGTGCTGCCGTCCCGCGCCCGCCTGATCAAGGAGGTCGAGGCGCCCGTCGAGAGCCTGGAGGAACTGGAGAGGCACTACGGCCCGGAGTACGCCAAGAAGATCTACGTCTGACCGGTCAGCTCGACCAGCCCGCCGGATTGCCGAACGACTCGCGGGAGATGCCGGAGCCGGTCTCCGGCCACGACCCGAACCGGTCGTTGTGCAGGTGGGCGAAGAAGTAGCACATGCTCTCGCACTCGGCGTCGAGCACGGCGAGGGCGGGCGTGGCCCGGACAGCCTCGTAGTAGTCGCGGCCGAGAGCGACGATGAAGCCCCGGCAGTAGAGGAAACCGTCGTCCGAGCCGTCGGTCACCTCGTGGATGTCCTCCCGGTCGATGTCGTGCAGCTTGCGCTCCACCACCCGGTCGAGGTCGGTCAACTCCTGCGTGGACAGTCCGGCCGATAGGTGCACGAGGCGGTCCAGGAAGGGGGACAGCCACCGGTCGATCGCGGACGACGCCTCATGCTCGTCGGACTCGTCGTCATCGTCGGCCGGATCGCGCTCGACGAGGGCTCGCCGCAGCGCCTGCGGCTCCGCGCCCAGCTCCGCCCAGGCCGACTCGATGAGCGCCCACAGTCGGGCCTCGTCGGCGGAGGTCGGCAACGTCCCGGTGGTATCGGTGGTCACAGTCACGGCCGGACCGTACTCCGCACGACCGACACTCCCGCTCAACGCGGAGCGGTCGACACCATCCACAGATGACCGTCCGGATCGGCGAAGACGCCGGCGTACCCCCAGGGTTGTGTTTCCGGCTCGGTGACCACCTCACCACCGGCGGCGCGCGCCCGCCCGATGATCGCGTCCGCCTCCTCCGTGCTGTCGGCCCTGAGGCTGAGCAGGCACTCGCTCTGCCCCCGCGGGGCGACCTCGCGCGGGCCGATCACCCAACCGAAGCCGCCGGTCGGGATGAGCATCAGGCGCAGCCCGTCGTTCACCACGAACTGCAGCGGCTCGGGCAGGCCGTCGTCGGCCAGCTCGCCCACCGCGTCGAGGCCGAGGCCGTCGCGGTAGAAGCGGTACGACACCGAGCGGTCGGCGATGGGCAGGCTGAGGGTCAGTGGCGCGGCGGGCATGGGCGAAGGCCTCCGTGGGGTGTGGTGACGACACGACGTGCGTCTAGCCTTCCCTGGTGGACGCGGACGACTGGCTGGCTGACACACGCACCTCGTACGACACGGTAGCGGTCAGTTACGCGGACCTCGTCCGCGACTTCCTGGCGAGCGCACCCTACGAGCGGGCGGTGCTGGCGCTGTTCGCCGAGCTCGTCCGCGCCGCGGGCGGCGGTCCGGTCGCGGACGTGGGCTGCGGCACGGGCCGCATCGCCGCCCACCTGCACGAGCTGGGTCTTGACGTGTTCGGCATCGACCTCTCCCCCGGAATGCTGGCGGTGGCCCGTCGCGACTACCCCGGCCTGCGGTTCGAGGTCGGCTCGATGACCGACCTCGACCTGGCCGACGGCTCGGTGGCCGGCCTGATCGCCTGGTATTCGCTCATCCACATCCCGGACCGGCAACTCGGTCAGGTCCTCGCGCACTTCCACCGGGTGGTACGGCCCGGCGGCCCACTGCTGGTCGGCTTCCACGTGGGTGACGAGACGACGCTCAAGACCGAGGGGTACGGCGGCCACCCGATGCGGGTCCACGTGCACCGTCGCCGACCGGCCCAGGTGGCGGCCTGGCTCCGCGACAACGGCTTCGCGGTCGAGGCGGAGATGACGGTCACCTCACCGGAGAGCAAGCTCGGCGGGATCATCTTCGGCCGACGGGAGCCCTGAGCCGCCCCACCCGTTGTCAGCGCTGCGCGGTGCCTGCTACCGTCGAACTGCGAACGGCGTTAGCAGTATCGCGGCGGAGGGTGGAGGGGCGATGGCGGACGACACGCGACCGGTCTGGGTCCTCGGTGGCGGTGGAGTCGCCGGCATCGCCTGGGAGGTGGGCGTCCTCGCCGGTCTCGCCGAGGAAGGGCTGTCCGTGTCTCCGGACGCGGTGCTCATCGGCACGAGCGCCGGCGCCGTGGTGGGCGCCCAGATCGCCAGCGGCACACCCCTGCCCGAGCTGTACGAGCGCCAGCGTCAGGGCGTACCCCACGAGACCGCGCCCGCGCTGGGCCTGCTCAGCCTCCTACGGCTCGCCCGGGCACAGATGTTCGCCCGCAGCCCCGAGCAGGCCGCCCGTCGCCTCGGCAAGCTCGCGCTCTCGGCGCGCGTCGACGACCCGTCGCGGCAGCGCCGGATCGCGGAGGCCCGCCTTCCGGACCACGACTGGAAGGACCTCGACCTCCGCATCGTCGCCGTCGACGTCGAGTCCGGCGACCTGCGCCTCTTCACGCGGCACGACGGCGTGTCCCTCGTGGACGCGGTCGCCGCGAGCTGTGCCATGCCGCAGTCCGCCGTTCCGGTGACGATCGCCGGTCGCCGGTACATGGACGGCGGCATGCGGTCCAGCCTCAACCTGGACCTCGCGCCCGGAAGCGGCCCGGTGATCGCCCTCGCGCCCAGCACCGCCGCCATCGGTCCGTGGGCCCGCATCGAGAAGCAGCGGGCCAGCCTGGACGCGGGCCGCCCGGTCGAGCTGTTGCTGCGCGACACGGCGTCCAAGCGCGCGCAGGGGACGAGCGTGATGGACCGTTCCGTCGTACCCGCCCTCGTGGCCGCCGGACGGGACCAGGGTCGACGCGAGGCGGCCCGAGTGGCGGCCGCTCTCGCAGCGATCAGCCATTCGTAGGGGTTGATCGCCACCGACGCGTCGCCATGGTCAGCCAACCCGGCACCGCGTGATCGCCTGCCCCGTTCGAATTAGCCATCGTGGATAGAATCGAACCGTGGCGCGGGAATTCGACACTCAGCTCATCGAGTCGGTCGCGGTTCGCCGCGCCCGCATGCGTGAGCTGCTGCTCTGGGGCCGCCAGCGTCGGGTCCGCGCCACCGGTGACGGGTTCCGGTGGCTGCGCCTGGGCCTCGTGCTGGCGGCGGTGGGCTGCGCCGTGTGTGTGGGCTGGTCCTTCCTCCAGAACGTCGTCGCCGAGCAGCAGCGGGCACGCAACCCGGCAGCGGTCCAGCCGACGGGCCAGCGATGACCGGTCCGCAGACCCTCGCGTCCGCCGGTCACCTCAGTCGGGTGACCCTCGCCGGGCCACACCGCCGCATCGACCTCGTGTTGCCCGCCGACGAGCCGCTCGGCCTGTTGCTGCCCGAGGTCGTCGCCCTCGTGGGTCACGCGGCGACGGACGACTCGCGGGGCTACCAGATCAGCACCCTCGACGGCACGGTGCTCGACCCCGCCGGCAGTCTGCGCCAGGCCGCCGTTCCCGACGGCGCCCTGCTACGGATCGACCCGATCTCGGAGGCACCACCGGCGGCGATCGTCCACGACGTCTCCGACGAGGTCGGCGACGATCTCACGCGCCGACGTGGCCGATGGGGTGACGTCCCTCGGACGTGGACCGCCACCACCGCCTGCCTGGTCGCCGCCACCACGGCGGCACTGTTCTCCGGCCCACGGCTCGGTCCCGCCCTGATCAGCGTCGTCGGCGGCGCGGTCGCCCTGACCGGCCTCCTCCTCGCGATCGCGGGCAGACGGGCCGTCGGGGTGGCGGTGTTGCTGAGCGGCGCCGCGATCGTGATGACCACCGTGCCCGGTTGGACCGACGCCGGCACCGCACAGCTGGCGCTGTGGGCCGTGGTGATCGGCTGCACCGTCCTGGCCGTGGGCGCGGCGACGGGCAACGGCCGCGCCGGCCTCCTCGGCGGCGGGACGGCACTTGTCCTGGTCACGGGTTGGGGCATCCAACTGCTGTTCGGCGTCTCCGACACGCGGACCGCGGCGGTGATGGCGATCGCGTCGGTGGGCGTACTGGGTCTGCTACCCCGCTTCGCGTTGATCGCCTCGGGCCTCACCCGTCTCGACGACCGACGCAGCAACGACGAGCCGGTGAGCCGCGTATCCGTACAGGCCGCCGTCGACTCCGCGCATCGAGGGCTGGCGGTCGCGGCGATCGCGGCTGCGACATCGGCGACCCTCGCCGGGCTCGTCCTGGCGGCGACGCCCGGCCCGTGGCCGCTGACGCTGGCGGTCCTGGTGGCCGCCGCCCTGCTGCTGCGGATGCGCGCCTTTCCGCTGGCCGCCCAAGTGGTGGCGTTGGTGGCCGGCACGCTGACCGTTGTGGGGGGCCTGCTGCTGTGCTGGATTCGCCAACGACCCGACACGTGGTGGGCCACCGCCGTGGCGGCCCTCGGTGTCAGCGCGGTGGCCCTGGCGATCCTGGCGTACCGGCCGCCGCCACACATCCTGGCGCGAGGGCGGCAGCTCGCCGACCGCGTCGAGGCCCTGACCGTGATGGCGCTGGTGCCCGTCGCCGTAGGGGTGTTCGGGCTCTACTCACGACTACTCGACACCTTCTGACGGAGGCGGTGGCATGAGCGCTCCACCGGTGCCGCGCACCGCGCCGTCGGAAGCTGCCTCGGTGACGGAAGCGAACGCCCCACCGATCGCGCGCCGTCCCCCCTCCGGCGACTCCGCGCTACGGCGTACGTGGCGCAGCGCCAGCCAGATGTTCGCCAGCGGCCGGCAGAACCGCGAACTCGCCGACCTCGCCGCCGAGGTGCAGGCGCCCGTACACACCGGTCGGCGCATCGCGGTGGCCTCCGTGCAGGGTGGCGCGGGAAAGTCCATCGTCGCCGCGCTGCTGGCGTCGGTGTTCGCGGCCCGTCGCGCCGATCCGGTGCTCGCCGCGGACGCCGACCCGTACGAGGGATCGCTGACCTGGCGGCTCGGAGTGCCGGGCGACCCGTCGCTGCACAAGCTGGCACCCGGCCTGCTCGCGGCACGAGGCGGCGACCTTCGCGAGCTGGGACCACTCCTTCCGCGCACCGGTACGGGCCTCTGGGTGCTGCCGGGCGGCACCACCAACCCGAACCTGTGCACCGCGGTCACCCGCGCGCTGTCGCGCCTCTTCGCCGTGACGGTCACCGACTGCCCACCCGGCCTGGAGGCCCGTACCCCGGCGGGGGTGATGGCCGACGCGCACGCGGTGGTGCTCGTCGCGGCGGCCACACCCGATGGGGTACGCGGCACCTACCAGGCACTACGCCGGATCGTCGACGACGGGTACGGGGCGTGGCTGGAACGGGTGGTCGTCGTGCTGAGCGCGGGCAACCCGCACGGCCGCTCGACGCTGGACCAGCGCGCGGCACGGGAGCTGATCGGGCAGACCGGCGTACCGGTGGTGGCGCTGCCCTACGACCGTCACCTGGCCGCCGGCGCGCTCATCACGCCGTCGCGGATCGGCGAGGCGACGCTCGTGGAGGTGACCCGCGCCGCCGCGTTGGCCCTGACCCGCGCCCGGCAGACGTGACCGGAGGACCGTATGTCGACGCGCATGGTGCACCGCCCCGCCCGGATGGCCCGCCCGATGTCCGCGATGGACCCCCTCGTGCTGGACCCGCCACCGCAACTGCCCGACGGCAGGTCCGCGATGGGGCTTCAGGCGCTGCTGCCGATGGCCGGCGCGGGGGTGGCCATGAGCATGATGATGTTCCTGCGTGGCTCCGGATTCGCGGCCCTCGGCGCGGTGGTGATGGTGGCGGCGCTGGGTGCCGCCGGGGCGATGTATCTGACCCAGTTGGGTAAGGCCGGCCGACAACGCCGCGCGCAGCGCGAGCGCTACCAGGACTATCTGGAGGAACTGCGCGACCAGTTGCGCGAGACCGAGCAGCGCCTGCGCGAGGAGGCGAACCTCCTCGACCCGCCGGTGAGCCGGCTGCTCGACGTCATCCGCAGCCCGGCCCGGTTGTGGGAGCGCCGACGCGCCGACATCGACTTCCTGCACGTACGACTGGGTGTGGGCGCGCTGCCGGTGCGGCCCATCGAGCTACGCGAGCAGAGCACGCCCACCAACCCACTCGATCCGTTCATGCGTCATGAGGCGCGCTCTCTGATCCGCCGCTTCGCGCTGACACCGGGGCTACCGCTGCGGGCGAACCTCGACTGCGCCGGCGACGTCAGCGTGATCGCGCCGAACCACGCGGAGGCGGTGGCCGTCGCCAGGGCGATTCTCGTTCAGGTCGCGACGTTCCACGCGCCGGACGACGTGGCGCTGGCGATCATCACCACCGCGGAGCGAGCCCGGGACTGGCGCTGGGCGCGGTGGCTGCCACACCTGCTCGACCGGGCCTCGATCGGTCCGTCGGGCCCGACCCCGCTGCTGGTCACCACGGCACAGGCGCTCGTCGAGCTGCTCCGCGACGACCTCGAGGAGCGGACCACCGGTGCGCTCAAATCGTTGCGGCACGGTGTCGGGCGCTCCGAGGCGAAGGCCCGCAAGCGCCTGCTGGTCATCGACGACGCGCACGGCGAACTGGCCCGCGTACTGACCAGCCCTGACCCGACGGTCGGTCTGGCCAGCCTCGGTGTCACCGTGGTGCACCTGCTCGCCGACCGGCTGCACGAGCCCGGCGACGTCTCGCGCCGGATCACCATCGACGGCGACTCCGTCACCCTGGACGACCTCACCGCGTCCCCGGTGGTGACCGTACGAGGCACGCTCGACGAGGCGCCGGGCCCGCTCGTGGAGGGCCTGGCCCGCAGCATCGCGCCACTGCGGCTGTCCGCCGACTCCTACGACGACGGCACCGGCACCCCACCGGCCGACTTCCGGGAGCTGTTGGGCCTGTCCGACCCCGCCGACCTGGATCTGGCCGGCCTCTGGCGGCCACGCGGAGAGCGGGACTTCCTCCGCGTGCCCATCGGGGTCGACCCCGCAGGGCGTCCGGTGCTGCTCGACCTCAAGGAACCCGCGCAGCTCGGCATGGGGCCACACGGCCTGTGCGTCGGCGCAACCGGTTCGGGCAAGAGCGAACTGCTGCGCACGCTGGTGCTCGCCCTGGCGGCGAGTCACCCGCCGGAGCGGATGGCGATGGTCCTCGTGGACTACAAGGGCGGGGCGACCTTCGCGCCGTTCGGCGAGTTGCCGCACGTGGCCGGGCTGATCACCAACCTGGCCGCCGACGCGGCGCTGGTGGAGCGGATGTACACGAGCCTGGACGGCGAGGTGCAGCGCCGTCAACAGGTGCTCGCCGACGCCGGCAAACTCACCGACATCACCGAGTACCACATGCTCCGCGCTCAGGGCGAGCACAGCGACCTGCCCCCGCTGCCCCACCTCCTCGTGCTCATCGACGAGTTCGGTGAGCTGCTCGCCGCCAAGGCGGAGTTCATCGACCTGTTCCTGCGGATCGGTCGGATCGGCCGGTCCATCGGCGTGCACCTGCTGCTGTCCAGCCAGCGCATCGAGCAGGGCAAGATGCGCGGCCTGGAGAACTATCTCGCCTACCGGATCGGCCTCCGTACGCTCACCGAGATCGAGTCGCGCACGGTGCTCGACACGGTCGACGCGTTCCACCTGCCACCGCTGCCGGGGAACGGGTACCTGAAGGTGGACGTGTCGATCTACCAGCGGTTCAAGGCGGCCTACGTGTCCGGCCCGCTCGACGACGGCGCGGACGCCGAACTCGCCCCGATCGTCGGGCCGCTGGCGAAGCCGATGCCGGTGTTCGGCACCGCGCGAACCGACGCCGACCCGATCGTGACGGACGAGCCGAGGGCGACCCGGCGCACCACCGGGCCGACGCTGCTGTCCACCGTGGTCGGTCAGTTGGCGGCGGGCGGCGAACGCGTCCCGGCGATCTGGCTGCCACCCTTGCCGTCCCTGCTCACCCTCGACGAGGTGGGCGGCGGGGTGAACACCACACCGGAAGGCGTACGTCTGGGGATGAGCCCGCTGCCCGCCGGTGGCTTACCGGTTCCGCTGGGCCGACTCGACGACCCGGCCCGCCAGTGGCAGGGCCCCTGGGTGCTCAACCTCGCGGGGAGCGGCGGCAACCTGCTCGTCCTGGGCGGGCCCGGCAGCGGCAAGACGACGGCGCTGCGCACCCTCGCGCTCGGCCTGGCCACCACCTACCGTCCCACCGACGTCGGGATCTACGGCATCGACCTGCTCGGGAACGGCCTGTCGGGGCTCGCCGAGTTGCCCCACGTCGGCGGCGTCGCCGGCCGTGAGGACCGTGAGCGCGTCCGCCGCGTCGTCGACGAGGTCCACGCGATGCTCACCCGGCGGCAGCGCCTCTTCAGCCGGCACCAGTTCGACGCGGTCGACGACCTGCGCAATGCCGACGAGGACGTACGCGCCGAGGTCGGCTGCGTCGACGTGGTGTTGCTGATCGACGGGTACGGCCAGCTCAACGCGGAGTTCGAAGGTCTCGAAGCCAAGGTGCACGGCCTGCTCGCCAGGGGTGGTCGCTACGGCATCCACGTGATCGGCACGGCACGGCGCTGGAACGAGGTCCGCGCCGCGCAGCAGGTCGCCTTCGCCAACCGCGTCGAGCTGCGGCTGACCGAGCCCGCCGAATCCAGCATCGACGGCAGGCAGGCCCGGGCCGTACCGGCGGACCAGCCTGGTCGGGCGCTGACCAGTGAGAAGCTGTTCGCCCAGGTGGCGCTTCCCCGCCTGGACGGGGTCGCCGACGCGGCGGTCGGCGGTCTGGTCGCGGCCGCCCGATCGGTGCGGGTAGCCTGGAGTGGCGCGCTGCCGCCGCCGGTGCGGGTCCTGCCCGCCGTGCTTCCCGTGGCCGACCTGGCCGGCACCCCCTCCGGTCACGGGGTCGTTCCCCTCGGCCGCTACGAGCACGACTTCTCCCCCGCCGTTCTCGACCTCTTCGGCCGCGACCAGCACCTCCTCGTTCTCGGGGATCCCCGGACGGGCAAGACGAACCTGCTACGGCTGGTCGCCGAGGAGCTGATGAGCCAGTACGACTCCGAGGAACTGGTCTTCGCGGTGTTCGACCCGCGCCGCGCCCTCGCCGACGTGGTACCCGACTCCTACTGCGGCGGGTACGCCCCGAACCCCGCCCTCGCCCAGCAACTGTCCAGGGCCGTCACCGACGAGTTGGCGAAACGGCAGTCGCCCGAGGCGGCGCGTACCCGGATCGTGCTGCTCATCGACGACTACGACATCCTGGCCGCGTCGGCCACACAGCCCCTCGGCGCGCTGGTGCCGCACGTCGCGGCCGGCCGCGACACCGGGCTGCACGTCGTGATGGCGCGGCGAGTGGCCGGTGCCTCACGCGGCCTGTTCGAGCCGTTCCCGCTGGCCGTACGGGAGGCCGGCTGCCTCAGCCTGCTCATGTCCGGTGACCGGACGGAGGGCCAACTCTTCTCGGGCGTGCGGCCCATGGTCCTGCCGACCGGCCGGGCGCAACTGATCCGCCCCGGCGACGGTCCCCGGATGGTGCAGACCGCGTTCACCGGTGAGACGAAGGAGCACTGATGACGTTCGACACGGTGGCGTTGTGCCGCGCCGAGCCCGATGCCGCCGCGATGCTCGGCGCCCTGCTCGCGGCCGGCTCCGAGCTGAAGATGGACACCGTCGAGGCGGCCGGACTGGTGCAGTTGTTCGACCCCGGCGACGGACGACTCCTGCTGAGCGTCGAGGCCGCACGCCTGGTCCGCGTACCCGGTGAGGCGCAGCGGCTGCTGGGCCTCACCGACGACGTACCCGAGCCGGTGTGGTGGGTGGAGAGCCGGGCACCGGGCGCGGACCCGCAGGCCGCGGACGTGGCCCGCCGCTTCACCGCCGCGCTCGTCGAGATCACCGGAGGGCTGACATGGGAAAGCCGATGAACGGCGCGACCGACACGATCACCGACCGGGCCGTCGTCCTGCACCAGGACCGCGCGGTGGTCGGCCTGGCACCGTGGCTCGCGCAGGCCGCCGTCGACGCGGTACGCGACAATCTGCTGCTCCAGGTCGTCACGCCGGCCGACGGCGTCATCACGTACCCGTTCGAGACGATGCTCGCCCAGGCGCAGGGCCAGTGGGTGGTCCGGGCGGGCGAGGAGTACCGCGACGGGCTCACCGGGTTGCCGCTGCGCTGGGACGGTCAGCGCTTCGCCACCTCCGACGCCACGCGGACCTCCGGATCCCTGCCCACCGACACGCCGTGGACCGGCGGACTGGAGATCCAGATCGTCACCGTTCACCCCGCCACCGAGGCCCTACGGCTGGGTGCCAGCACCGAAGCCGCCGTCCGCGCCCTCACCGGTGGCGAGCCGACCGGATGGGGCGTCGCGGAGCCGGCCACCGAGCCGTGGTCACGCCACGAACTCACGGCACTCTGTCGAACGCGCGCGCCCGCACCCACCAGCCTCACCATCGTCGGCGGCGAAGACGAGTCGGCGACGCTCGGGGTCCTGACAGTCGAGCGGGTCGACCTCGGCGTCCGCGAACAACTCCGGTTGGCCGGCCCGCCCCTGTCGGTCGTCGACGCGGCGACGCTCGAAGGGCTCGCCGAGAAGCTGGCGGGTACCGTCCGCAGCATGATCGTGACCGTCCATCCGGGCCGGTCCGGCGGACTGCGGTCGAGCACGCCGAGCATGCCGGCGCTGCCGTGGGGCATCCTCGTCGGCCACCACGAGAACCCCGTCGAGTCCGAGCACGAGGTCGTCGTGGGTCGCGCCTTCGGGCGGGGCGCCCGACGGGCGTGGTGGTACCGACTGGACGGCGGTCCGGGTGCGCCGTACGAGGCGCTGGGGGCGGTGGTTCGCCGCTACGGCCTGAACGTCCCCCGCTAGATCGGCTCCGGTTGACGGTCGATGAACGAGCTCACGCTCTCCGCCTCGGCGCGAGTCCTCTCGTGAAGGCCCGGATCGTTCGCCAGACTACCGATGGAGAACCCGGTGACCGCGCCACTCTCGTCTCTAAGCCGCTTACCGAGCCCGATTATCACCTTGCGGGACGGACACACCAGATAGCTCGAGATGCTCACGTCGTTCCTAACGCGACTCAGTCGAGGGACTCGAGGATCTCCTGAGGTCCTCTGACGAGGTCCATGGCTCGCCCCCCTTGCTAGATCGGTTCGTGTTGCCGGTCGATGAATGAGCTCACACTCTCCGCCTCGGCTCGGGTCTTCTCGTGCAGATCCGGATCATTCGCCAACTGGTCGAAATAGGCACGCTCATTCGAGCCCCCGAGACTCAGAATCACCGGAATGGTCTCGATCGTGTGACGCCACGGCAGGCGCCGGGTGGCCGCCTTGAGGAGGTCGAGCGCCCTCGCGCGCTCTTCGACATCCAAATGATCTCGTGCGACCCACCCCAGCCAACGGAGCAGATCCACCGTCAGACCATTGACAATGAAGGTCGCCCACATCTGCCCGACCGCCTCGACGAGCTCATCCGAGGGCTCGGTCCACGTGGCGTCGAGGATCTCCGCCACATCGTCCCCCTGCAGCCAGTCACGCACGTTCGTCCGCGTCACGTCGGCGAGCGTCGGCAGCCGCCGCTTGAGCCTCACCTGCAGCAGGAACCAGTCGTCGTCGAAGAACGTTTCAGGCAGCCCCCACGTCGGGTCCTCGCCATAACGAGCGGCCGAGTTCACCTGAAAAGCCAGACACGCTTCCAGAGCCGAGAGCGCAAGCGCCCGCTGCTCAGGATCGGCCGGCAAGTCCCTGATCGCGGGATGACGTCGACCTGACTCCGCCGCCTGCCACGAGGGCGGCAGGCTCGCCAACAGGTCGGGCTCTACCAGAAGGTCGCTCACAGGAACTCAACTCCAAAAGGTCTGAGGAAGTCGCGTGCCGCAGCGAGGTTCGGCATGTGCTCGTCGAACCAGGCCCCCGCCTGGCCCGGCTTCATGGGGTGCGCTGGATTCACTGAGGCCTCCAGCGCCGCCTCACGCAGTTGGCGCAGCTGATCCGGAGTCAACGTACGCCCGCCAATCTGGACCGGCACGTCTGCATCGGCGATCCGGTCGAGCGCATACTGCTTCGGCTTAGGGTTGGTCATGCTGAAAAGGCCCTTCAACCCCTCGTCGGTCCCGACCCGATAGCTCACTGCCCGCCCTGCGGGATCTGCCGCCCGCCATTCAAGCATCCGGCTCAACTGCTCGGGCTTCTCATTGATCTTATTCGCCACCGTCTGCGCGGTCGCCTTGACCTCGTCCAAATGCACCTTGCCGTCCCTGGTCTGATAAACGAGATCACTTTCGGGGACGCGTCCGGTGTCGACGACCGTGCCGGTGCCAAGATCGACAGACTCATTCTTGACGCTGATACCGATCTTCGAGCCAGGCATCAGGTCGGGGCTGTTGAGAACGTCATTCGCGGCACGCAATTCAGCGGCCGCTCCCGCTGCGGCGGAACGGTCTCCACCCAACTGTTCCATCATGTCGCGCAGGACCTGGGCCTGCCGATCTGCGCTGCCTGCCAATCGCCCGGAATCCTGTAGGTCGACGAAGTCCCGGACGGCGCGGTTGGCCACACCGTCTGGCAGGTCGCTTCGGGCGAGCAACTCCAAAGCCTGGGCCCTCGCTGCCGGATTGAGCCGCTCGGCCTGATCAACGAAGCGCTGCTGCTCATCCGGCGTGAGATCCCGCCCGCGATCGGGGATTCCCCCGGCCGGCGGGTTCCCGTCGGGGGTGTTGCCGTCCGGGAGGTTGCCATCAGGCCCGTTGCCATCAGGCAGATTGCTACCAGGCCCGTTGCCCTCGGGGAGGTTGCCGCCGGGAGTGTTGCCCTCCGGGAGGTTCCCGCCCGGGGTGTTGCCATCCGGGATGTGCCCACCGGGGGCGTTGCCATCCGGGATATGCCCACCGGGCGTCAGGTCGCCTGGGACGTGACCGCCCGGCGTGTTCCCGCCAGGCACGTGGCCGCCCGGGCCGTTGCCGCCGTCCATGTGCATCGCGTCGCCACCGCGAACGGTCGGCATCTCGACGTCGAAGCCACGCCCGATCGGCACGTCGCCGGCGATCGCCGGCACCAACCCCAACTGCGGAATCTTGATGTCGAACTTCTTGGCGAAGTTGATCGCCACCTCACCGACGGTGGGCAGCTTGTCGAGCCAGTTTCCGGTACGCACGAGCGCGGCGCTGACCCGGGCGGCGGTCGCGCTGCCTCGGATGGTGTTGACGGCCGCGCCCGCACCGCGCAGCCCGGAGGCGGCACCCTTGGTGCCCACGACCGCCGAGACGATGTTGAAGGTGGCCATGCCGGCCGCCTTCGACTTGTCCTCGCCCCAGGTGTCGTACGCGATGATGGTCTTACCCGCGTTGAGCAGTAGGTTTCCGGCCTCGCGTTTCTCCATGAACGGCATGCCGACCGTCTGGTCGATGACGATCGTCACCGGGTTGATGTAGATCGAGACCGCCCAGACGAACTTGCCGAGCCCAAGCCATGACTGGCCGGCGGTGCCCCAGCTCCACTCACCGGTGGTGGGATCCCGGCCGATCAACGAACCCAGATCCCCGAGCATGGTGACGAAGCTTTCGCCGACGCCGACGAAGAACGCCCCCACGTCGCCGAGGAAGCCGCGGTCGTGCTCCTCGTTGCTGCCCCACGGCAGAGCGTCGTCCTCACCGGCTGCGGCATTCAGCGTGTCTGCGGTGAAGCCGTACTCGCCGTCCTCGGCCTGGCCGTCGGCGTTGTCGGCCCGATACTGACGGCCGCCGTACAGGGCGTTGATGGTGTTGGCGCACTTGCGCTGCGCCTCGAAGAACGCGGCCACCTGCGTGTTCACGGCGGTGATCAGGCCGTTGTGCTTGTCGACCTTGCCCTGGTCCTCCCGCCAGTCCTCGTCGTCCTTGATCGAGCCGACGAACTCCTCCGCCTGGCTCTTCAGCGCGGCGAGTTGAGCCTTGATCTCCTTGACCTCGGTGGCGTACGTCGCCAGAGCGGCCCCGACGGCCTGGATGTCCTCGCCCACCGAGGCCGACACCGTACGCACCGGGCCGGTGGCGGCGAACAGCTGTGCCGCCTCCGGCGCCTCGTACACCGCCGCCAACCCCTGCCACGTGCTGTCGACCGCCTGGCCCGTGTTGGCGAAGTCCACACCGGCGGTCCGGACCGTCTGGGCGTGGGTAGCCAGCATGTCCATGTTGCCGGGGATCTGCGGAATCTCCCCCGGGTTGATCATCGGGGCACCGCCCCACGACCCGGCCCCGGCATCGTGGCCGACGGGTCGGGTGCCGCCGCGGCGCTGCGCTGCGCATTCGCCGCCATTTCCAGATCACCTTCGACGTAGGCGTTCGTCGCCTGCGCCGCCGCCTGCATGCACGCCCCCGTGCGAGTGAACACGAACTCGAGATCCGTCCGAATCGACTCCACGAAGCCCTGAAGCGCCTGGCCCACGATCTCCGAACTGGACTCGGTGGCAGATCCCTCCAACCCCGAGTTCAAGCTCTTCATCTGCCCCTCGAAAGGGGTGGCCGCGGCATGTGTACGAGTCAGGACGTCGCGCACTCCACCGGGGGAGATATTCCACGCGCTCACGCTCGTGCTCCCTCGTCAACAACTCGTCGGATAACGACTCAACCGATCGACTGCACCGCAGAACGGGCCCGGGACAGCGTGGTGTTCGCCGTCTCGTCGTTCTTCGTCATGGTGGTCTTGACCAGGTCGATGATCGTGCGGACCTCGCCCGCTGCCCGGTTCCACCGGTCCTCGACGGTCCGGTAATCCTCGGACACACCGTCGGCCTGGAAGTCGGCCATCGCCGCCGCGACGTCGGAACTGCGCTGCGAGATCACCGCCTCGAGTCGGGCGACGATGCCGGCAAGATCGCCCTGTACCTGCTGGGAGGTGCCGGTGTCGAAACTACGTCGGTCTGTCATGACTGTCACTCCCCGTGTCAGCGGCTGCTGGAGAACCTGGCGGCGTCGAAGTTCGCGGTGCCCTCGGACGACCTGGCATTGTCCGACATCTCGGTGTCGCCCTGGCCGAATGCGGAGTCCATCCCACCCTGGCCGCCCAGAATCGCGCCCAGGGAGGAGTTCAGTTCGGCGGTGATCGAATCGGCATTGGCCTTGAACGAGTCGAATGCCACCCGCCCGGCCCCGTTGAAGTTCCCCTGCAACGGCTCGGCTGCCGCGATCAACTGCTTGATGAGAGAACCGAGATCATCGGAGGAACCCTGCGTCTGCTTGGTCAGACTGCCGAGCGTCTGCGCCCCCATGTCGAACTTCATGCCACCACTCCCCGCTCCTCAACCGAACGTCCGCCATCAATGCTACGAGATCCACGCCACATCATCCTGAGTGGATCTCGCGTAAAACGGCGGAGGCGGAAAGAAGACGGTGACAGCCTGACCGGAAATCCTTGTGTGGCCACCGCCGGAGGCTGCCGTCGTGAGGCGGTACCTCCGTGACGCACCGTCCAGCCTGACTGCCAGGGCTCGCCACCGCCGGCGGGGTCGACACCTGGTGGCACGGGGCGGACTGGCTCGTTGCGATCTACGACGGCGAGGCGGATCTGTTCCGCCGTCCCGACTATCGGGTCGCGCGCGTCTACTCCGGCAACATCGACCTGGAGTGGCTGTAGTCGCACGCGCGGAACCGTGACAGTCAGGGGGCAGGGATTCCGGAGGCAGCTACCACGGGCCTGCTACCAAAGTTGACCCTGCCCGTTGGCGGCACCGTGCTCGGTGGGAAGCGGCGCCGGCCAACAGTCAAGCGGTGAGACTGCGGGCACCCTGAGGTGGTCGACGTACCGACGAACGACAGGACTGAGGTCCGGCAGATCTCGTTTCTACGAGACCAGATCGAACCAGGCGACATTCTCTATCCAGTACCGGTAGACGAAGTGCTCGAAACTCGGTGCCAACCGCTGGACGTCCGCCAAAAAGCTCGCCGAGGCGATCCTGGGCGCTTCGTCATCGTCCGCTGGCTCGTAGCTGGAAGCGCTAGCCACCACCGGGCTGGAGCCGTCTAAGCCCAGGTACAGATACCAGTAGCCGCAACCCTGCTGATCCTTCATGAACCGCACGAAGAACGCGTGATCCCCGATGGGGCTGGCCACCAGCCGAGGCGAGATCTCCCACTCGCCAGCCGTGCTCGACGGCACGGACTTCTGCAGACAACTGCTCGCCATGAACAGCGCGAACGCCGCCGGCAGAGCAAGGCCGTGCCGCGCGAGACGTCGGTTGAACGCGTCAGGACCGTCCACGCGTACCGGATTGGGTGCCATGTAGTACGGCCCCGGTCCCGCCGCCTCGGGAGTCAGCCAGTCGAACGTCCCGGTGAACAACCTTTCGGGCAGCGGCGGTAGCTTGCCGTACGCCTCGTCGTCGTAGACCTCACCGAGCCCGTACGGCCCCTGCCCTGTCGCTTCCCACGAGCGCGAGAACCGCACCACCAACCTCCGTCGTGAGTCAGTTGGCATCCCGATCGACCCAGCCAAGCGACTCGGCAGACCGGCTTCCTGTTCGGGCCGAGACCAAGCCGACCAGAGGCGGCGTTTCTCTCGATCCACCAGCATGTGTAGCCGGCGCGCCGCCCGCGGTGGGCAGCGCGCCGTCCAGGCATTACGCGAGCACTTACGGTTAGACGAACCCCCACTGTTGGAACGTCGTGCCGTCGCACGTGCGCAGCCGGACACCGTTGGACACGCTGCCGTCCAAGCACGTCGTTCCGGAGTAGCGGTTGATGAGGCGCATCTCGTATCCGCTGCCGCCCCACTGCTGGAAGGTGCTGCCGTCGCAGGTGCGCAGCCGGACACCGTTGGACGTGCTTGCGTCGAGGCACATCGTGCCGCTGTAACGGTTGAGCCTCAGCTCATTGTTGCTGGTCAGATACCACTGCTGGAACGTCGTTCCGTCGCAGGTGCGCAGCCGGACACCGTTGGTCGTGCTGCCGTCGAGGCAGTAGTCCAGCACCGGGTAGTGGAGGTTGGTGACGTAGTAAACCACGCCTTGGGCTGCGGCGGACTTGGCCGACGGCGCAGCGGCCGCTGGTGTCGCCGCGACGGTGACCACCGCGACGACGGCGAGGATCAATGAGCCGAGAACCCTCACGGATCGCTTCATGAGACCTCCTTGAAGAACATCACTGTCTTGTCATGCTCGGACCCTTTTGCAGGGCGAAAGCTTGTCGCTCTGTTGTCGATCAACAAATGGGGGAATGCGATGGAGTCATCTGGTCCGGCGAGGCGGCCCGGCGATCCCCGTCAGGAGCCGCAGGTGCGTTCGACGTCGACCTTGATCGTCCGGGTGGTGGAGATGTAGTGCTGGCCTGGTAGCACGTTGTCGTTGATCAGGAGCCAGCTGCCACCGCTGAGTTCCCAGACGTACGCGCAGTAGCCGGGCCCGATGTAGTAACCGGCGGCGTTCGCCCAGTAGATGGTGGTCTTCTGCCCCTTGGGCAGCACTACGTCGTAGTTGCCGTGCGTGTAGTTGCCGTCCTGGACGTGGATGACGCCCAAGCCGAGGTTGCTGGCGTTGTAGATGTAGTTGGACGCGGCGGCGGCCGGGGCGGAGACGACCAGCGTGGCGGCCATCCCCAGGGCCGCGCCGACGGCGGCGGCCTTCTTCGGCAGTGACATGGTTCGGTCCTCTCGCGTTTCGCGGCACCAGTGCTACGGCCGCGTCTTCGTGCCGCCACCGCTGCGGCGGCCGCACCTGACAGAGGCGAGTGTGTGGGACCGATGTTGGATTCTCGTTAGATTGCGCGCTCCAGCTCGACGAGGATGGCTCGCATCTCGGGCAGGCGTGGGTTGCCGAGCGGTTCGAGCAGGCTGATCGCCTCCCGCATGGCGGCGACCGCGCCGGGGCGGTCGCCGGTGGCGGCCAGCACATCGGAGACGCCGTGCAGCGCCATCCCCTCGCGCATCCGGTCACCCGTGGTGCGGGCCAGGTCGACGGCGAGCAGGTAGTGCTCAGCGGCCCGGTCGTGCTCGCCGCGGACGAAGCGGAGCCGGCCGAGGTTGATGTGCGCGATGGCGGCGAGCCAGTCCCGGTCGGCGGAGCGCTCGGCCTCGGCCAGCGCAGTTTCGTACGCCTGCAAGGCGAGGTGCAGACGGCCGGCACGCCGATGCAGGAACCCCAGGTTCAGCTCGACCTTGAACGTGAGGTCCGGGTCGTCCAGGCGGGAGGCCATCACCTGGGCGAGTTCGAGTGGTTCCAGAGCCTCGTCGAGCGCGCCGCTCTCGGTGAGTAACGCGCCGAGGCTGGCATAAGTGTCCACCGTCCCGGCGATGTCGTCCGCCCTCGAGTAGAGGTCGATCGCGCGTTCGTACGCGGCCTGCGCGGACACCCGGTCGAGAAGGAGACTATGGGCGACGCCGACGCTGACCCGCAGGCTTGCCTCGCCGGCGATCGCCCCCACGGCCGCGGCTGCGGCAGCGCCCTGCTCGGCGATCGCGAGCCAGGTGCTGCGGGAAGCGCGCCGTTGCAGCCAGCCACGTAGGTCGGCGCTGATCCGCCAGGCGAGGTCGGGGTGGTCCGCGCCGGTCCGGCCGAGGAGGGCGGTGAGCGTGTCGGCCTCGACGTCGAGGAACTCGACGGCGGAGGCCACGTCGGGCAGGGTCGGGAGACCCTCGATCCGAGGCACACCGTCCGGGCGACGCGGGCCGTCGAGTGCGGCGTCCGGGTCGTCGGACCGTCGCACGGTCGGACGGATCCGCCGGTCGGCGCGGACGACGGCGTGGGCGTACCAGGTCAGCAGGCGCCGTTCGCCGGCCCGGTGGGTCGCGGCGTCGTCCTCACGTTGGCCCTGGCCGCTGGCGAACATGCGGATCAGCTGATGGACGGTGACCCGGCCGTCGTCGGTCGATCCGACCAGGTTGGCCCGGGCCAGCGTCTCGACGGCGCCGCTGGCCGTCGTGAGGTCGACGCCGGCGAGGGCGGCCAGGGCGGCCACCGGGATCGGTCCGCCGGTCACGCGGCCCAGCCAGCGCAGCAGGCGCCGCGCGGGTTCGTCGAGCCGGCGGTACGAGACGGCCATCATCGGGTGGACGGCGGCGTCCCCGTCGGCCGTGCGCAGGCGTTCCAGGCGGGTCGTCTCGTCGCGCAGTTCGGCGAGCAGACCGGCTGTGGACGCACCGAGCCGCAGGTGGGCGCCGACGATCCGCAGGGCGAGCGGGAGACCGCCGCACAGCTGAGCGAGGTCTCGCAGATCGCCGGAGTCTGAGTGCGCCGGTGGCAGTCCGCCGACCGCGCGTAGGAGGGCAAGCGAGTCCTCCGGCCGCAGCGGGCCGATCGAGACAAGGGCGGCGCCATCGCGGGCGACCAGCCCGTCGAGACGCTCGCGGCTGCCGACCACGAGCGCACTGGTATAGGAGCCGGGCAGGAACGGGCGGGCCTGCGTGGCGCTGACGACGTTGTCGAGCACGATCAGGAGACTGCGGGTCGCCATGATCGAGCGGAGTCGGGCCGACCGGTCGGCGGCGGTGCCGGGCACGTCCTCCGGCGGCACGCCAAGATCGAGCAGCGCCCGGCCGAGGGCGGTGTCGGGCTCCGGATGCGCGTCGAAGTCCAGATACAGCCGGCCATCGCTGAACCGGGCCGCGCGCAGGTGCGACCAGTGGGCGACCAGGGCGGTCTTGCCCATGCCGCCGGCGCCGCTGACGACCACAACCGCAGTGGGTCGGTTCCCGTGAAGGGTGTCGTCGCAGACCGCGTCGAGTGCGGCCAACTCTGCCGCGCGAGCGTGGAAATGGCTCGGGGCGGGTGGGAGTTGCGAGGGTCTCTCGATCACCGCAGTCGGTGTCGCGCCTCCGCGGATCAGGTCGGTGTAGACCTTGCGGAGCAGGTCGCCTGGATCGACGCCGAGCTCGTCGGCCAACTGCCGGCGAGTGCGTTCGTAGACCGCCAGCGCCTCGGCGCGGCGACCGGCAAGGGCCAGTGACCGCATCAGTGACGCCTGCAGCCGTTCGCGTAGCGGGTGCGCGGCGGCGAGGGCGGCCAGCCCGCCGGCGACGTCGGGGACCGCGCCCAAGTCGAGGTCGACTTCCAGGACCCGCTCGTGAACGGTCAATCGAAGGTCGTCGAGCCGGTCGGCCTCGGCGCGCACGACGTCGCCAGCCGCCGTGCCGGCGAACGCGGGCCCCCGCCACAGCGCGAGCGCGGCCCGGAAGACATCGCGGGCCTCCGCCGCCGCCCCGGCGTGGGCGAGGGCTTCAGCCCGCTGGGCGAGCGACTCGAACTCGTCAGCGTCCACCTCGCCGATCAACCTGTAGAGGCGGTTGGTACGCCCGATCGCCGTCGCCCCCAACGCCCGCCGCAGCCCGTGCACCAGCACCCGCAGCCCGACCTGGCTGGATGCCTCGGTCCGCCGACCCCACACAGCTTCGGCCAGCACATCGTCGCTGACGCTGCGGCCCCTCGACGCGACAAGCGCAGCCAGGAGGAGCTGATGCTGTCGTCCGCCGACGGAAACCTCAGTACTATCGCCGACGGTCACCCGCAGTGGCCCAAGAACTTCGAAGCGCACAGAACTTCCCCGCTCTTTCGCCCGAACGCGTACCCGAGGACCCCGCATCGCGCATCCCTAAGTACTTCGATATTCGATGATGTCAAGTAGGGCCTGAACCCCCCGGGCGGCAGAGCAGCAGCCCAGGACGGCGATCGCGAAGCCCACGGCGGGCGGACGAGTCGGCGTGCCGATGAGGCCGGTGAACGAGTCACGGAGCGCGCGGACCGGCGTGACGAGCTCGATCAACAGCTCATCGACGCCCGCGGTCTGACCAGTGGGCAGGCGGCGACCGCCGGGTCAACGCCGATCGGGCCCGTGACTCGGCGGAACTGGTCGCGCAAGCCTGCGAACGCGCCGCGAACGCCCCCGACAGGGCCGCAGATCGCATCGACGAGTTCGACGGGCCCGAGTCTGCGGGCCAGCGATCGACCGGCGAGCACCGTGACGCAGCCGGCGCGGACCGCGACCGGGCTGCGGTTTCTAAGGGCAGCTCAGGACTACATGGATAAACATGAGGCCCTGGCCAGCATTCCTGCTGACCAGGGCCTCACCCCTGGAGCCGCCTGACGGAATCGAACCGTCGACCTACGCATTACGAGTGCGTCGCTCTAGCCGACTGAGCTAAGGCGGCAACGATCAGCAAGTGTACGGCACCCCTCCGCCCAGGGCCGAGCGGGATACCCCCGACGCTCCCGTCATCACCAAACGGACAAGCGCCGCCATCCGGCCAATTACCGGACAGCGCTGGACGCAGACCGGTACTACGCTGCGGCGGGTGACTGACGAACGCGACGATCACCAGGCACCGGCGGACGAGCAACCCGACGGAGAGCCGGCTCCTCGCCGCCCACGCTCCACCGACCCACTGGAACTGGGCTTCACCCCTCGCAAGCCGGTGCCGTGGCTCGCGCCGTTCCTTTTGATCAGCACCGGCATCCGGACGCTGCTGGCGATCCTCTTCGGCGCGTACCTCGACAAGCGCGAGTTGCAGAACGCCTTCGGTGACGACATCTTCCGCCAGGCCGGGCCGGACGGTGGGCTCTGGCTCGACTACGTGGCCGACCTCGGCGACGGCTTCCACGCCACCTACTCCGTCGCGTACCTGCTGGCTCAGTCGGAGCTGACCGTGGACGGGCACCGGCTGCCCCGCGCGCAGACTCTCGTGATGGGTGGCGACCAGGTCTACCCGTCGGCGGCCTACGCCGAGTACGAGAACCGCTGCAAGGGCCCCTACCAGGCCGCGTTGCCGGCGACGCCGCCCGACCGTCCCACGCTGTTCGCGGTGCCGGGCAACCATGACTGGTACGACGGCCTGACCGCTTTCCTACGCCTGTTCGTCCGCTCCCGGGACCGTAACTTCGCCGGCTGGCGTACCGGGCAGTCGCGGTCGTACTTCGCCGTGGAGTTGCCGGCCGGTTGGTGGCTGCTGGGCGTGGACGACCAGTCCGGCTCGTACCTGGACGACCCGCAGTTGGCCTACTTCGACGAGGTGGCCCGGCGGCTCACCCCGGAGTCGAAGGTGATCATCGCGACGCCGTCGCCGACGTGGGTCAAGGCCGCCGACGACCCCACGGCGTACGACTCGATCGACTACTTCGTGCGTACGATCATCGACCCGTCCGGGGCACGGGTGCGACTGCTGCTCTCCGGGGACCTGCACCACTACGCCCGCTACGCCGGCCCCGACCGGGAGTTGATCACCTGCGGCGGCGGTGGGGCGTACCTGTACCCCACGCACAAGCTGCCCGAGCGCATCGAGGTGCCACCGCGCGACACGCTGGCCCGGCGGGCCAGCCGCACTCAGCCGTACGACCTGGTGGCCCGCTACCCGGATGCGGCCCGCTCGCGCCGCTACGGCTGGGGCATCTTCGGACGCCTACCGTTCCGCAACCCGGGCTTCGCCACCCTGCTCGGCATCCTGCACACCCTGCTGATGCTGGCCATGGCGGGTGCGACGGCGAACTGGGCCGACAAGAGCGATCAGCGGCTGTTCAGCGTCCCGCTGGTGTTGATGGTGCTGGTGACGGTGATCGCGGCGATCCTGTTCGCCAAGCCGCCCAGCGCCAGCGGCAAGCGACACGCGCGGCACTGGCTCCTCGGCGTCGGCCACGGTGTGGCCCATGTGGCGTTGGCGGCCGGCGGCACCTGGATCTGGTTGGCACTGCCGTTCTACGACTGGCCGTGGCCGCTGCCGGCCGTCGCCGCAGTGGTGGTGTACGGCCCGGTCATCGGCCTGGTGGCGAGCCAGCTGGTCGCGGCGTATCTGCTGGTGGCGGGTGCCTTCGGGGTCAACGTCAACGAACTGTTCGCCGGCCAGGGCATCGAGGACTCCAAGTCGTTCCTGCGGCTGCGCATCGACCCCGACGGCACGCTGACCGTGTACGCGATCGGCGTCGACCGGGTGTCCCGAGACTGGCAGGTCAACCCCGACCAGACCCCCACCGCAAGCTGGCTGCTCCCCAAGACTCCCCTAACCCCTCACCTGACAGAACCCCCGGTAGTCCTGTCCTGACGGACTGCCCACAGCCCCGTTGATCATGAAGTTATTGCTCCGACACGCCGACAGCGGTGGCAATAACTTCATGATCAACGGGGCCGGGCGGGGCCGGCGGGGCCGGCGGGGCCGGGCGGGGCCGGGCGGACGGGGTTAGGAGGTGTAGTGCTGGTCGTGGGCCTGGCGGGGGGCGCAGACGGAGGCTCGGGAGCAGGAGCAGCGGGAGCCGTCCGCGTCGAGGCGTACGGTGACCGCGTCGCGGGGCACGCTGTGGCCGACCACCCGACCGCTGCCCTCGGGCGTCGTCACCCGACTGCCGACAGCGGGCGCGGTCTCCTGGAAGCGCTGGTACAGCGGGTGTTCGTACTTGAGGCAGCACATCAGCCGACCGCACGCCCCCGAGATGCGCAGCGGGTTGAGGGGCAGGTCCTGGTCCTTGGCCATCCGGATGGTCACCGGCTCGAAGTCGGTGAGGAACGTCGCGCAACACAGGTCACGACCACACGAGCCGATGCCGCCCTGGACCCGAGCCGAGTCGCGCGCCGAGAGTTGGCGCAGCTCGACCCGGCAGTGCAGGGTGGCGCCCAGGTCGCGGACAAGTGACCGGAAGTCCACCCGGTGCGGGGCGGTGAAGTAGACCGTGCTGCGCTCGCCACCGCCGTCGGCGGAGCCGAGCACATGGTCGACGGCCACCACCTTCATCGGCAGGCCGTGCGCGCGGATCAGCCGCTTGGCCGCCACCTTCGCCTCGGCCTTACGGCGGCGCAGCGCCTCGTCACGGCGCAGGTCGTCGTCGCCGGCCAACCCCACCAGCCGGGGGAAGCCGTCGGTCTCCTCGCTCACCCACTGGGCGGCCCAGACGCACTCGGCAACCTCGGGCCCGTCGTCGGTCGGCACGAGCACCCGGTCGCCCACCTGGGGACGCAGGTCGCCTGGGTCGAGGTAGTAGAGGCGCCCGTACCGGTTGAAGCTGACCGCGCAGAGCATGCCCATCCCCCCACCCTACGACGGATCACCGCGAAGGACGTCGGGGGCGATACCTCCAGTGCCATTCATGACCGTCGACTTGACCGATTGCCGGGCCACCCGTCGTGCCGATGATCCTCGCCCGGACGGTTGAATCCATGCCCGGGAAGGGGACAAACGCTGCCGGGCAGCGTTGAGTGGAGACAGACCTGCGGGGGGTGCAGGGGGAAGACCACGGCGTCGCCGTGGGCGCCGGCTCTGCTCTGGCGCCCGCGAGCGACGCCGTGGCCTGTCCGCGCACCAAAACCACGCCCGGCCCCGAACCAAACACCACGACCGGCCCGCTGACCGGACGCCGGATACGGCTACCAGCCGACCCGGGTGTGCTGGTCGTAACGGGCGCGCTCCTGGGTCGGCGACCGCCAGGCGGACTCGGCCAGGCTCGGCGCCCACTGGCGCAGCAGCGTCTCGGCGCCGTCGTACGCGACGCAGAGGACCGCGAGCACCCGCGCGGCGATCTCGGCGGCGTCGGCGACGCCCGGCCCGACCGGTGTCAGGCGGTTCGGTGGGCCGGCGGCGGTAGCGGCGACCACTGCCACCGCCTCGGCCGAGCGCAGCAGGTCGGCCAACGTGCGGGCGAGGGCGAGACGGCTGCCCTCCACCCAGTCGGCCAGCGCGTCCGCGTACCCGGCGGTGGACTCCATCCGCCCGACCAGGCTCTCCGGCCCCTCGTCCAGGTGGCGCAGCAGCGCGGCACGCTCCTGCCCGTACGCCGAGGCGGCCGGGCCGGACCAGAGCACGGGGTCGGTGAGCGCGGCGCCGACGTCGTCGTACCCCCGGACGAGCCGGCGCACGGCGTGCCCGGCGCTGACGAGCGGTGCTGGGTGCAGATCGAGGAAGCCCCGGACGGCGTCGCCGGGCAGCACCTGCATCCGGCGGAGCAGGGGCCACACCCGGTGGCCCTCGGGCACACCGGCCGCGAGCAACGCGTCCACCCGGCGCAGCAGGTCGAGGCCGGGTTCGGCGAGCCGGTCCAGTGGGTCCATCACGGCTCTCCGGTGATGCGGCGGCGGGCGGCCCGGTCGACCTCGGCGTACCGGTCGGCGGCCTCGCGGACCGCCGAGGCGGCGGCGGCCAGGCGGCCGGCGGCAGCTCGTGCCTCGCGGGCGCGGTCGTCGGTGGCGGCGGCCCACTGCCGGTGCAGGGCGCGACCGATCTCGCCGGGGCGGCCCGGGGCGTCCGCGCCGAACGCGGCCTGCGCCGGATCGCTCGCGGTAACGGTGTGGGACAGGGTGGTGAGCGTGGCGCTCGCCTCGTCCAACCGGGCGGAGAGCGCCCGCAGCGTGTCCATGTCAGGCCCCCGCGAGCGGTCGGTAGGCGGTGAACGTCTCGTTGTGCAGCTTCTCCCGGGCCCACTCGGCCGCGTCCGCCGCGGCGGTGACCGCGGCCTGCACCGAGCCGGCCACGTCGCGCGGGCTGCGGGCGTGCAGTGGCCCCAGGAACCGGACGTCGGTGATGCGCCCGGCGGCGGTGACCACCACCTCGACCAACCCGTCCGGCGAACGGACGGTGACCTCGACCGTCGACACGGCCTGGTCGAACTCGGCCTGCAGCGACTCGATACGGCGGTAGCGCCGCACCGCCTCCTCGATCCAGGCCTCGTCGATCTCCCCCCGCGGCATCGGCGACTCCTCCCGGATGGGTCCTCACTGAGCGTGCCGCCACCGTCACCACGGCACACCGGACCGTACCGCACAGCAATCGCACGTGTCGATGGCTGTGGACAACCGGTGGGAGCTGCGCGTCAGCCCTTCCAGAGGGCGAGCATCATCGCCTCGACGGCGATGCGCGGCTTGACGTTCGCGTCGATGGCCGCACGGCAGGCGAGCACGGCCTCCAGCCGGCGCAGCGACCCCTCGGCGTCCCACTTCTGGGCGCCGGCACCGGCGAGCGCGGCGGTGTCGGTGTGCACCGGGTCGACAGGTGCCCGCAGCGCCATGGTGAGCGCGTCACGGTAGAAGCCGGCCAGATCGACGAGCGCCCGGTCCAGCGCGTCGCGCTGAGCGCGGGTGGCCCGCGACTTCTGCCGCTTCTCCAGATCCTTGAGCTGACCGGCAGCACCCCGGATCGCGCCGGCAGCACCCCGGCCGGTGCCTCCCGCGCCGAGCGCCGTCTCCAACGCCGCCCGTTCGGCCGCGTCGGCCTCGGCGACCGACGCCTCGGCCTCCGCCTCGGCGGCCTCGATCAGCGCGGAAGCCGCGTCGAACGCCGCACCCACACCGGTCAGGCGGCGCGGCACGGCGAGTACCGCCTCACGCCGCTTGCGGGCCTCCGGGTCGCGAGCCAGCCGGCGGGCACGACCCACGTGCCCCTGCGCGGCCGCCGCCGCCCACTGCGCCACGTCGGGCGCGATGCCGTCCCGACGGACCAGCACCTCGGCCACCGCGGTGGCCGGCGGCTGCCGCAGGGGTACGACCCGACAGCGCGACCGGATGGTCACCGAGATGTCGTCCGGGTGGGTGGACGGGGCGCAGAGCAGGAAGACCGTCCGCGGTGGCGGCTCCTCGATGGCCTTGAGCAGGGCGTTACCGGCTGCCTCGGTGAGCCGGTCGGCGTCCTCGATGACCACCACCTGCCAGCGCCCGCCGGACGGGGTGCTGGCCGCGCGGAGCACCAGCGCGCGCATCTCGCCGACGCCGATGGAGAGCCCCTCCGGCACCACCATCCGGACGTCGGCGTTGGTCCCGCCCATCGTGGTGTGGCAGCCGGGGCATTCGCCGCAACCGGTGCCGTACGCACACTGCAGAGCCGCGGCGAAGGCGCGCGCGGCGACCGAGCGACCGGACCCGGGTGGCCCGGTGAAGATCCAGGCGTGGGTCATGCCGGCGGCCGGGTCGGGGGCGCCGGCGGCGGGCGCGGGAGCGGCCTCGCCAGGTGCGACGAGCGCGGGCGTCCGGTCGGTCGCCCCGGCCCGCAGCACGGCGGCCGCCGCGGCGGCGGCCCGGCGCAGTTCGGTCACCGCCTCGTCCTGACCGACCAGATCGGCGAAGACGTCCGGCATCAGGTCTTGTGCTCCATCGTCACCAGCTCCGCGTCGGATAACTCGGGCTGTACCGAGGTGTCCGGGCCCTGCGCCGGTCGGGGGTGCACGACGCCGCCGGGCTTGCCCAGCATCTCCTCGACGCGCCGGACCACCAGCGCAGTGATCTCGTCGGCCGGCCGGGACGCGTCGAGCACCAGGTAGCGCTTCGGGTCGGCGGCGGCGAGGTCGAGGAAGGCGTAGCGGACGCGCTCGTGGAAGGCGATCGACTCGGCTTCGAGCCGGTCGGCCTGCCCGCTGCGCGCGGAGACCCGGGACAGGCCGGTGCGCGGCTCGACGTCGAGCAGCACCACCAGGTCGGGCTTGAGGCCGCCGGTGGCCCAGGAGGAGAGCCAGGACACCTCGTCGACCGGGAGCGTGCGCCCGGCACCCTGGTACGCGAGCGACGAGTCGACGTACCGGTCGCTGATCACCACGTCGCCGCGGACCAGCGCGGGCCGGACCACGGAGGCCACGTGGTGCGCCCGGTCGGCGGCGTACAGCAGCGCCTCGGCGCGGGGGGACGGCGCCTCGTCGTCGGAGGTGTCCAGCACCAGCGACCGGATCCGCCGGCCGACGGCCGTCGCCCCGGGCTCGCGGGTGACCAGCACGTCGCGCCCGTCGGTGCGCAGCCGCTCGGCGAGCGCGGCGAGTTGGGTGGACTTGCCGGCGCCCTCGCCGCCCTCGAACACCACGAACAGCCCGGCGGAGACGAACGGCTCGGCCGGCGTCAGCGGACGGCCCCGGATCGAGCCCCAGAGGTCGGCGAGGACCGGGACGCCCTTCTTGTCGTCCATCTGGCCGAAGGCGCTGATCCCGGCGAAGATGCCGGCGGCGCCGGCCGCGAGCAGCAACAGTCGGGTGGAGGACACGGAGATGCCGAGGTCGGCGATCTCCAGCTTGCGCGAGCCGCCGACGCCGACCAGCACGCTGCTCAGCCCGATGGCCAGGATCAGCACCAGTCGGGTGCCGATCTGCACCACCGCGAACACCCGGCCGCGAACCTCGTCGGCCACCTCCCCGCCCAGCAGCGTGGTGCCGGCCAGGAAGGCCATGCCGGCGCCGGCGCCGACCAGCACCGCGCCGACGATCGCCATGGACAGGTGGATGGCGAAGGCGAGGGTCATCACGGCGGCGCTGGCCAGCACGATGCTCATGCCGAACCAGCGACGCCGGGACATCTCCTTGACGACCATCGGGCCGAGCCCGATGCCGAGCGCCAGACCGACGAAGATCGCGCCGAAGAGCAGCGAGAACGCGGCATCGCCGGCGCCCAGTGAGTTGGCGAAGAACTTGGCCGTGCCGACCACGATGCCGCCGCCAGCGAACGCGCCGAAGATGCCCAGCACCAGGCCGCGGACGAGCGGGGTCTGGCCGATGAATTTCCAGCCCTCGGAGAACTGCCGGAACATGCTCTGCTCGGAACGCCCCGCCTCGCCGCGCTGCGCGTCGCTGATCTCCTTGATCCCGAACGCCACCACCAACGCGGTGGCGAGCCGGGAGAAGGCGTTGAACCAGAGTGCGAGTTGAGCCGGCTCGGCCCAGGAGGGCAGGTCGCCTCCGACAGCGCCTCTGACACCACGGTCGAGCACCGCGAGGCCGATGGCCGCGGCCACCGGGGTGAGGCCGTACGTGGTGATCAACGTGAGCTGGTTGGCCGCCTCCAGGCGGGCCCGTGGGATCAGGTTGGGGACCGCGGCCTCCTTGGCCGGGATCCAGAGCAGGGTGAGCGACTCGATCAGGAAGGTGGCGATCAGCGCCCAGCCGACCACCAGGCCGCCGGCGGCGCCGCTGAGGGCGTAGAGCGGGATGGAGGCGAAGAGCACGAAGCGCAGCAGGTCGCAGATGACCATCGTCCAGCGCCTGTCGAACCGGTCGGCGAAGACGCCGGCCACCGGGCCGAGCACCAGAGCGGGAAGCAGCCGGATCGCGGTGACCCCGCCGAACGCGGCGCCCTGGGCGGTGCTGCCCTGCACCTGCGACGCGGCGAAGAGGGCGGTGGCGAGCAGGCCGAGCCAGTCGCCGAAGGAGGCCGCGCCAAGTACGATCCAGAGCCGGCGGAACGGCCTGATGCGCAGTACCGAGCGAATCGCGGCGTAGCCGGACGCATCGACCTGACCACCGCTGGACTGGTTGGCGGCGCTGCCCGACTGGTCACCCGCGCGCGACACGCCGGGCGACTCGCCGCTGTTCTGGCTTTCGATGGCCGTACCTCCACGTGCCGGCCCATCGCTGGGCACCCCCGGTGGAACACTCTAAACCCGGTGGGGGCCGCCCCACCGGCGACATTCTCCTGCTCGCTGAGCCTAGGCCGCCGACGGCATCGACCGCAGCCCGGGACGTATGCGAGGGTATTTCGCATTCATCGTCGGACAGTTAGCGTGCACACGTGGCCATCGAAAGCGACAAACTGCGCGAGCGCCTGGACCGGGCGACCGCCCATCTCGACCCCCCGTACGCCGTGGTGGATCTCACCGCCTTCGACGCCAACGCGGCGGCTCTGGCCGACCGCGCCGCCGGCAAGCCGATCCGGCTGGCCAGCAAGTCGGTACGCAGCCGGGACCTGATCGCCCGAGCGCTTCGCCGAGCCGGCTGGCAGGGCGTCATGGCGTTCACCCTGCCCGAGGCGATCTGGCTGGTCCGGGCCGGCCTGAGCGACGACGTGCTGGTGGCGTACCCGACCGCCGACCGGGCGGCGCTCACCGAACTGGCGGTCGACCCGACGCTCGCCGCCGCGATCACTCTCATGATCGACGGTACCGGCCAGCTCGACTTCGTCGACGCCGTCCGCGCCCCGGGGCAACGCGCCGAGCTGCGACTCTGCCTGGACCTGGACGCCTCCTGGCGACCGCTGCGTGGTGTGCACGTCGGCGTCCGCCGCTCGCCGGTGCACAGCGCCCGGGCGGCCGGCGCGCTCGCCGCCACCGTCGCCGACCGCGCCGGCTTCCGGCTGGTGGGGCTCATGTCGTACGAGGCGCAGATCGCCGGGCTGGGCGACGCGCCGCCGGGGCGGACGCTGCTGGCGGGCGCGATCAGGCTGGCCCAGCGCGGCTCCTACCGCGAGCTGCTGGCCCGCCGTGGTGCCGCGGTGGCAGCGGTACGCGAACACGCCGACCTGGAGTTCGTCAACGGCGGCGGCACCGGCAGCGTGGCCGCGACCAGCGCCGATCCCGCGGTCACCGAGGTCACCGCGGGATCGGGCCTGTACGGGCCCACGCTGTTCGACGCGTACCGCGCCTGGCGGCCCACCCCGGCGGCGTTCTTCGCCTGCGCGGTGGTCCGCCGGCCGACGCCGGAGTTGGCGACCGTTCTCGGAGGCGGTTGGATCGCCTCCGGCCAGGCCGCCGACAGCCGACTGCCCCGACCGTGGCTGCCGGCCGGCCTGAAGCTCGTGGGCACCGAGGGCGCCGGCGAGGTGCAGACCCCTCTCTCCGGCGCGGCGGCGGCCGCCCTGCGCGTCGGCGACCGGGTGTGGTTCCGACACGCCAAGGCAGGTGAGCTGTGCGAACGGGTCAACGAGCTGCACCTCGTCGAGGGGGATACGGTCGTGGCGACCGTGCCCACCTACCGGGGCGAGGGCCACGCCTTCCTCTAGGTGCGCGCACCGCCAGGTCAGGCGGACTGGGCGGCCTCGGCGTGCTGCTCGCTCTCACACCCGTCGACCTGGCGGTGCAGGTACTCCCGGATCAGCGCCTTCGCCTCGAGCAGGACCCGCTCGTCGCCGTCGGACTTCCGCCGGAACGCGAGCTTGATCAGCGCGTCGGCGGCTTCCACGGCGATCTCCAGGACGAAGCGCAGCTTCGGCACGTCGGTCAGACCGAAGCGCTCGGTGAGCACCCGCGCCAACTGGTCGGCGATGACGCCGTTGTTGTCGCGCTGCTCGTCGAGCAGGTGCAGGTCGACCACGTCGCCGAAGTGCAGGGTACGGAACCCGGGGACGGTGCGGTGCATCGTGATGTACTCGTCGATCCCCGCGTCGACGCCGTCCCACCAGTGCGTCATCTCGTCGGAGGCGAAGCGCTCGTCGAGCCGTTGCAGGTAGGACTCCATCGTGCGCAGGGTCAACGCCTGCACGATCGCCCGCTTGTCCGGGAAGAACTGGTAGACCGACCCGATCGCCACTTCGGCGCGCTCCGCGAGCAGGGTCGTGGTCAGCCCCTCGTACCCCACCTCGTCGACGAGTTCGGCGCAGGCGTCCAACATGCGCTGTACCCGCGCGACACTTCGACCCTGCACCGGTACGCGGCGCAGCGGCCCGGTCGTGGCGGCTGGTGTGGACACTCGGCGCCACCCCCCTTCGACGGATGAACATATCTCCACGTCACGAGTCCGTGACTACCGGTACAACGAGCGGACCGCAATTGCGGTATTTACCAGGGACAACGTTCCTGATATGAAGTCAGTTCATATTCATGAATGAGGAGTGCGCATGGTCGGCACCGCACCGCTCACGGCCCCCTGGTCCAACTGGGCCGGCAACCAGCGTGGCAGCGCCACCGCCATCCTGCGGCCCGGCTCGCCGGACGAGGTAGCGGAAGCCGTCCGGGACGCCGCCGCCACCGGAAGCCGTATCCGTGTCGCGGGCAGCGGCCACTCGTTCACCGCCGTCGCCCTCGCCGACGACCGGCGGATGGAGCTGTCCGAGCTGGAGACCGGCGTCAGCGTCGACGTCGCGCGCCGGCTGGTCACCGTACCGGCGGGAATGCCCCTGCGCACGCTCAACGGACTGCTCGCACGGCACGGCCTCGCGCTGCCCAACCTGGGCGACATCGACGCGCAGACCATCGCCGGGGCCATCTCCACCGGCACCCACGGCACCGGCGCCGGCTACGGCTGCCTCTCCACCTTCGTCGAGGCGCTCACCCTGGTCACCGGCACGGGCGAGGTGCTGCGCTGCTCCGCCGACGAGCACCCCGACGTCTTCGCCGCCGCCCGGGTCTCGCTCGGCGCGCTCGGCGTCCTGGTCGACGTGACCCTGCGGTGCGTGGACGCCTTCGTCCTGCACGCCCACGAACGCCCCGCCGCCCTCGACGAGGTGCTCGGTGACCTGCCCACATTGATCGGCCGCCACGACCACGTCGAGTTCTACTGGTTCCCCTACACGTCACGGGTCCAGGTCAAGGCCAACGACCGGGTGCCCGCCAACGACCGGCCGCTGTCCCGCTGGCGCGGTTGGCTGGACGACGACTTCCTGTCCAACAGGGTCTTCGCCGGCGCCTGCCGCCTCGGCCGGGCCGTGCCCGCCCTGGCACCCGGCATCAGCGCCGTCTCCGCCCGGGCGCTCACCGAACGGCGGTACACCGGACGCTCCGACCGGGTGTTCTGCACCCCGCGCCGGGTCCGCTTCGTCGAGATGGAGTACGGCCTCCCCCGCGCGGCGCTGCCCGAGGCGCTCACCGCGCTGCGACGGATCGTCGACGGGCTCCCGTTCAAGATCCTCTTTCCGGTCGAGGTGCGCTTCACCGCCGCCGACGACATCTGGCTGTCCCACGGCTACGGCCGGGACAACGCGTACATCGCCGTACACCAGTACGTCGGCATGCCGTACGAGCCGTACTTCCAGGCGTTCGAGAAGGTCACCGCCGCGCTGGGCGGCCGCCCGCACTGGGGAAAGCTGCACTACCGCGACGCGGCGTCCCTCGCCGAGGCGTACCCCCGCTTCGCCGACTTCCAGACCGTCCGCGACCGCCTGGACCCCCACCGCGTCTTCGCGAGCGCGCACCTGACCCACATCCTCGGCGCCTGAGGCGTCAGACGTCCAGGACGACCCAGACCCACTCGCCAACCCGGCCGGCACGGTCGGCCTGGAAGTCACGCACCATCGCCGGTCGGGCGGCGGTGGCGCTCAGCCGCCCGACGCCACCACCTGGTCCGGGCCGGCGCCGAGGGCCCGGACGTAGCCGAGCACCCGCTGGTACGCCGCCCGGTAGTCGCCCCGCCGACCTGGCGGCGTGCCCGGGTCGGCAAGCGCCGCGGTCAGGTCCACCAGCCGAAGGGCCGGCGCCAGGTCGGTCCAGGTCGGCAGGGCCTCCATCCGGGTCACCGTCCAGTGCCCCGGGGTGGTCTCGGTGAAGGTCGCCCGGGCCATCACACCCTCGCGGTTGTCGTCGATCGGCTCCGCGTGCCGGGCCAACTCGTTGCCCATGCCGAAGACCACCCACTTGTCGCCGAAGCGTTGGAACGGCTGCACCGCGTGGGCGTGATGACCCAGGATGAGGTCCACGTCGGGCGATGAGATCAACTGTCGGGCCCAGGCCCGCTGGTCGGCGTCCGGCAGGTGCTGATACTCCGTACCCCAGTGCAGGCTGAGCACGACGATGTCGGCGCCGGCGGCGCGCGCCTCGTGGGCGGCGGCGAGGATCTTGGGCGGATCGATCAGGTTGGCCAGCCACGGCTTGCCCTGAGGGCGACTCAGCCCGTTGAAGTTCAGGCTGTACGCCAGGTGGGCGACGCGGACGTCGCCGACCTGGTAGATCCGGGGCCGGGCCGCCTCGGCGGCGCTGCGGGCGCTGCCGGTGTGTCCCAGCCCGGCGGCGTCGAGTGCGCGGAGTGTCCGGGCCACTCCGTCGGCCCCCTGGTCGAGGGTGTGGTTGGAGGCGGTCGAGCAGCCGTCGAATCCGGTGGTGCGCAGCCCGTCGAGCACCTGCGGGGGCGCGTTGAACGACGGATAGCCGGCGAACGGGCCGGCGGGGTCGGCCAGTGGCGTCTCGAGGTGGCACAGCGCCAGGTCGGCGTCGCGGACCGCCGGGGCGACCCCGGCGAACATCGGGGCGAAGTCCATGCCGCCGGCACGGGCACCGTCCCGGCGCGCCTGGTCGGTCACCGCTGGATGGATCAGAACATCGCCGGCGGCGACGAGTCGCACGGTCCGCCGACTGGCGGGATCCCGGGGGGTCGGCCCGGTGGGCGACCCTGAGGCGACGGTCTGCGGGAGAGCGTGCGACGCGGTGGCCCCGGCCGGCCCGGAACTCTCGGCATCCATCGCCCAGAAGCCGACCGTGGCCACGGCAAGCAGCAACGCTCCGGCCGAGGCGCCGACGAGAACCCGGCGACGCTTGGCGGCATTGGCGAACATCCCCTCACGTTAGGGAACCTCCACCAACCCCCGATCCCAAATAGGACATTTCAGCCATTAGGGACAGGGGTGCGTGACCATCACTCCTCGGCGGGCCTTGCGGCGGTGGCCTTCTTCGGGGCCGCCTTCTTCGCCGGGGCCGCCTTCCTGGCCGCCGTCGCCTTGGCGGTGGTGGTCTTCTTCGCTGCCGTGGACTTGCTGGCGGCGGCCGTCTTCTTGGTGGCCGTCGCCTTCTTCGCCGGGGCCTTCTTCGCGGCCTTCTTGCGCGGCGCCGGACCCTTGGCCCGCTTGTCGGCCAGCATCTCGGACGCTTCCTCGATGCTCAGCGCCTCCGGCGTCTGCCCACGCCGCAGGGACGCGTTGACCTCGCCGTCGGTGACGTACGGACCAAAGCGCCCGTCCTTGATCACCAGCGGCTTCTCGGTCAGCGGGTCGACGCCCATCTCGCGCAGCGGCGGGGCGGCGGCCCGGCGGCCCCGGGTCTTCGGGGCGGCCAGCAGGGCCAGCGCCTCGTCCAGGGTGACCGTGAACATCTGCTCTTCGGATTCGAGCGAACGGAACTCCTCGCCCCGCTTCACGTACGGACCGTAGCGACCGTTGTTGGCGAACACCTCGACGCCATCGGGCGCGGTGCCCACCAGCCGGGGCAGGCTGAGCAGCCGCAGCGCCTCGTCGAGGGAGAGCGATTCCGGCGTCTGCGAGCGCAGCAGCGAAGACTTGCGCTCGCCGCTGGAGACGTACGGGCCGAAGCGGCCGGACTTGAGCACGATCGGCTCGCCGGTGGCCGGGTCGTCGCCGAGCTTGCGCTCGCCGCTGCCGCCGAGGAACAGCTCGTGCACCTTCTCCGGGGTCAACTCGTCCGGAGCCAGGCCCTCGGGGATCGGCGCCCGGTCGCCCTGAGGGCCGGCCTCCTCGCCCTCGGCCGGAGCGGCAGGCGTCTCGCCGGGGACCGCCCGCTGGAGGTACGGCCCGTACCGGCCGACCCGGACGACGACCTCGCGGCCGTCCTCGTCGGTGAAGAGCGGGATCGAGTTCACGCTGCGCGCGTCGATCTCGCTCAGGTTCTCGGTGACGAGCTTCTTGAGCCCACCGGAGCGGGCGATGTCCTGGTCACCGGCGCCGTTGGCGCTGCCGAAGTAGAACGCGGTGAGGAAGTCGACCGCGGCGTGGTCACCGCCGGCGATCTCGTCCAGCTCGTTCTCCATGCTGGCGGTGAAGTCGTAGTCGATGAGGCGGGGGTAGTGCCGCTCCATCAGGCCGATCACCGCGAAGGCCAGGAACGTGGGGATCATCGCCTGGCCGCGCTTGGTGACGTACCCCCGGTCCTGGATCGTCTGCATGATCGACGCGTACGTCGACGGGCGCCCGATGCCCAGCTCCTCCAGGGCCTTGACCAGCGACGCCTCCGTGTAACGCGACGGCGGCTGGGTGTGGTGGCCCTGCGCGGCCAGCTGCTCGGCGGTCAGCGGCTGGTCCTTGACCAGGGTCGGCAGCCGGCGCTCGGCGTCCTCGGCCTCGGCGTTCTCGTCGTCGCTGGACTCGACGTACGCCCGCAGGAAGCCCGGGTCGGTGATCGTCTTGCCGGTCGCGCCGAAGTCGGCCTCCTCCTGGGAGGTGGAGACCGCGCGGATGCGCACCGACACGCTGGAGCCGACCGCGTCGGTCATCTGGGAGGCGATGGTGCGCCGCCAGATCAGCTCGTAGAGCTTGAACTCCTCGGCGGACAGCTCCTTGGCCACCTCGCCCGGGGTACGGAAGTTGTCCCCCGCCGGGCGGATCGCCTCGTGCGCCTCCTGGGCGTTCTTGACCTTGCCGGTGTAGCGGCGGGGCTCCGGCGGGACGCTACGCTCGCCGTACAGCTCGACGATCTGCCGGCGGGCCGCCGAGATGGCGGTCTCCGACAGGTTCACCGAGTCGGTACGCATATAGGTGATGTAGCCGTTCTCGTAGAGGCGCTGCGCAGTGCGCATCGTCTGCTGCGAGGACAGGCGCAGCTTGCGGGCCGCCTCCTGCTGGAGCGTGGAGGTGATGAACGGCGCGTACGGGCGGCGACGGTAGGGCTTCTCCTCGACCCGGGTGACCGTGAACGGCCGCCCGTCGAGCCGGGCCGCCAGACCCCGGGCACCACCCTCGTCGAGGTGGACGACGCCCGCGCCGGCCCGGACCTTGCCGGTGGTCGGCTCGAAGTCCTTACCGGTGGCGATCCGGTCGCCGTTGAGCGCGATCAGGGTGGCGTTGAAGGTACGCGGCCCCTCACCGGCGTTCGCCACCGCGAGGGTGGCCAGGATGTCCCAGTACTCGGCGGTGCGGAACGCCATCCGCTGCCGCTCCCGCTCGACCACGATCCGGGTCGCCACGGACTGCACCCGGCCGGCCGAGAGCTTCGGCATGACCTTCTTCCACAGCACCGGGGAGACCTCGTAGCCGTAGAGACGGTCGAGGATGCGCCGGGCCTCCTGGGCGTCGACCAGGTCGCGGTCGATCTCGCGGGGGTTGGCCACGGCGGCCTGGATCGCCGGCTTGGTGATCTCGTGGAAGACCATCCGCTTGACCGGCACCTTGGGCTTGAGGGTCTCGACCAGGTGCCAGGCGATCGCCTCGCCCTCGCGGTCCTCATCCGTCGCCAGGAAGATCTCGTCGACCTCCTTGGCCAGCTTCACCAGTTTGCTGATCTGCTGCTTGCGGTCGGCCGAGACGACGTAGAGGGCGTGGAAGCCGTTGTCCACGTCCACCCCGAGGCGGGCCCAGGACTCGCCCTTGTACTTGGCCGGCACGTCGGCGGCGTTGCGCGGCAGGTCGCGGACGTGACCGAAGCTGGCCTCCACGACGTACCCCGGGCCGAGGTAGCCCGAGATCGTCTTGGCCTTCGCCGGTGACTCGACGATGACCAGACGGGTGGTTCCAGCGTTGCTCGGCACGTCTCTCCCCGACCTCACTCCTGCTCGTGGTCCGCCGGCGCCTTACGACAGCGACCGCTCTCGACCCCGCCGTGGCACCGGCGGTCCGGATGTCCAACGTAACGCGCCGTCCGCGTTTCGGGTTTCGCGGGCGGCAAACCGCTGCGGCGCGGCGGTCGACTCCCGCCCGCCGTGCTCGACACTGCCGGACGGCGCCACCGTACACCGTGGGTAGGGCTCGAAGCGGGTCACTGTGACGATGGCGGACCCCCAACCAGCCCGTCCAAGCCCAGCTGTCCAACACCAGACACCCCGCCCCACGCCACCCCCGCTCGCGTCGATCATGGGGTTGTGGTGGGCGTTCAGGCCCCGAAGGGGGGATATGTCCACCACCACAACTTCATGATCGACGCCCGTCAGCGCCGAGCGACGGGTCAGGGCCAGGCGTCGGGCGGCGTGGCGGGGGGTGGGGGGCCGACCAGCTCGGCGAGGCGGGCCAGGCGGCGGCGGCCGGTGATCCGGTACGCCGGGCCGCCCTCCTCGGGGCCGAGCAGCGTGCCGGCCAGGCCGGCGGCGGCGAGGGCCGCGCCGACCGCGTCCCAGGACCGCTGGTCGTCGGCGCCGAGGCGGAGCAGGAAGCCGGTGGGCGGCTCCGGCGTCCCGGCGGCGGCGAGCCACAGCCGCAGCCGCCGGCCGGTCAGGTGGAAGGCCGCCGGAGGACGCTTCGTCGGGCCGTCCAGCCAGGCGACCGCGAGCGGCTTCAACAACCGGGTGTACGACGTCCGCACGGCGTGCCGCTGGTCCTCGGTCGGCTCCCAACTCGCGGCCAACCCGCGCAGGGCCAGTTCGGCGACGAGCACGTGCACCCGCCAGGCGGCGTCCACCCGTACCGCGAGTCGGGCGGTGCCACCCATCCGGACGACCTCGCCGGGCCCGGCGAGCAGCCCGGCCAGATCGGCGACCGATGGATCGGCGGCGTCCGCGCCGAAGAAGACGAGTTGGCGTCCCGCGTCGTCGGCCCGGGGTGGCCTGGGCTGGTTCGGGTCGGACCGGTCCGAGCCGCCACGCCGCCGACTCGCGCCCGGGACAGCCGGGTCGGTGGCCGACGGGTCGGCGCGCGCCGGCTCGGGCTCGGGTACGGGGAACAGCGCCGGCAGCGACTGCGCGGCCGGCGTGTCACCGAGCCCGTTCAGCGACACTCGGGCACCTCGTCGAAGGCCTGTTTCAGCTCCTCGGAGTTGAGCTTGCTGGTGTCCAGCGCGCTGGCGTCGTACTCCTTGTTCAAGGTGTTCACGGCGGCCCGGACGCCGTCGTAGAAGGCGGCCGGTTCGTCGGTGCCCAGGCCCTCGATGGCGTCCCGGGCCCGGCCGTAGGCGTCCCGCATCTTCTCCAGCGACCCGCGGAAGCCCGCGGAGATGGCCTCGCCGTTGTCGGTCTCCGGGACCCCGGCCTGCTCGACCTTGCGGCGCGCGGTCTCGCTGGCCTGTTCCGCGCCACCGAAGAGCCGCACCAGGTTCTCCTTGGCCTGCGCCGGAGTGGTCTGCGCCGTCATCTGCTGATCGGTGCTGCTGGTCAACTTGCTGATCTCGGAGCGCCACGGGGTGAGCGCGCCGCAGACCGAGGCGGCCCAGGCCCGTGGGCTCGGTCCGCCACCGCAGCCGGCGAGGACGACGACGAGCGTGGCCAGGACCACCGTGAGCTTTCCGGCGGCAGACGCCTGGCACGTACGCATGCGTTGCAGCGTACGACCTTCGGCCAGGTGTGGCACCGGTCCGGATGGCCGGGGTCCCCGCCCGACGGGTGCGTCGAGCGGGGACCCCGGTACCGCCGGTGTCAGGCGTTGACGGTCTCCGGACGGTGGTCGGCGCTGCCCGCGCCGGTGTCGGAGTCGTCCATGGCGATGCCCTTGCGCTTGCTGAAGACCACCGACGCCACGATGATCAGCGTGGCGACCAGCGCGATGCCCACCCGCAGGCCGACGTTGCGGTCGTCGCCGACGCTGTACGCCACCACGGCGGGCGCGATCAGCAGCGAGACCAGGTTCATCACCTTGATCAGCGGGTTGATGGCCGGGCCGGCGGTGTCCTTGAACGGGTCACCGACGGTGTCGCCGATGACCGTCGCGGAATGCGACTCGGAGCCCTTGCCGCCGTACGCGCCGTCCTCGACGAGCTTCTTGGCGTTGTCCCACGCGCCGCCGGAGTTGGCCAGGAACACCGCCATCAGGGTGCCGGCCCCGATCGCGCCGGCCAGATAGGAGGCCAGCGCGCCCGGGCCGAGCCCGAAGCCGACCGCGATCGGCGCCAGGATGGCGAGCAGGCCGGGGGTCATCAGCTCGCGCTGCGCGTCCCGGGTGCAGATGTCGACGACCTTGCCGTACTCCGGGCGCTGGGTGCGGTCCATGATGCCGGGCAGCTCACGGAACTGCCGGCGTACCTCCATCACGACCGCGCCCGCCGAGCGGGACACCGCGTTGATGGCCAGCCCGGAGAAGAGGAAGACGACCGCCGCACCGATGATCAGCCCGACCAGGTTGCGCGGGTTGGCCACGTTCAGCGAGTTGAGGATCTCGGTACCGACGTCGCCCACGCCGGCGTCCGCGTACGCGGTGCGCAGGGTGTCCGTGTACGAGCCGAACAGCGCGGTCGCGGCGAGGACCGCCGTGGCGATCGCGATGCCCTTGGTGATCGCCTTGGTGGTGTTGCCGACCGCGTCCAGCTCGGTGAGCGTCCGCGCGCCGTGCTCGTCGATGTCACCGGACATCTCCGCCACGCCCTGGGCGTTGTCGGAGATCGGCCCGAAGGTGTCCATGGCGACGATGACGCCGACGGTGGTGAGCAGGCCGGTGCCGGCCAGCGCCACCGCGAACAGCGACAGCGTGATGGAGCTGCCGCCGAGCAGGAACGCCCCGAAGACGCCGGCGCCGATCAGCAGCGCCGAGTAGACCGCCGACTCCAGGCCGACGCTGATGCCGGCGAGGATGACGGTGGCGGCGCCGGTCTGGGAGCTCTTGCCGATGTCCTGCACGGGACGCTTGTTGGTCTCGGTGAAGTAGCCGGTCAGCGCCTGGATCGCGGCGGCCAGCACGATGCCGATCACCACCGCGCCGATGGCCACCAGTCGCGGGTTGCGGTCGACGTCGGTGAGGCCACCCTCCAGGTCGGCGAAGGTCGCCGGCAGGTACGCGTACGCGGCGATCGCCACCAGCACCGCCGAGATCACGGCGGAGATGTAGAAGGCCCGGTTGATCGCGGTGAGGCCGTTGCGGTCGGAGGCGCGCAACCGGGTGATGAAGACGCCGACGATGGCGACCAGCACGCCGATCGTGGAGATGATCAGCGGGAAGACCAGACCGTCCTCGCCGAACGCGGCCCGGCCGAGGATCAGCGCGGCCACCAGCGTCACCGCGTACGACTCGAACAGGTCGGCGGCCATGCCGGCGCAGTCGCCGACGTTGTCGCCCACGTTGTCGGCGATGGTGGCGGCGTTGCGCGGGTCGTCCTCGGGGATGCCCTGCTCGACCTTGCCGACCAGGTCGGCGCCGACGTCGGCGGCCTTGGTGAAGATGCCGCCACCCACCCGCATGAACATCGCCAGCAGGGCGGCGCCGAAGCCGAAGCCCTCCAGCACCGTCGGCGCGTCACCCCGGTAGACCAGGACGACCAGCGCGGCACCGAAGAGGCCGAGGCCGACGGTGAGGAAGCCGACCACGCCGCCGGTGCGGAAGGCGATCTTCATGGCCGCCTCGCGGCCACCCTGTCGCTCCCGGGCGGCGGCGGCAACGCGCAGGTTCGCGCGGGTCGCCAGCCACATGCCGGCACCACCGATGGACGCGCTGAACACCGCGCCCACCACGAAGAAGAGCGAGCGGCCGAGCTTCACGGCCGTCTCGCTGCCGTCGGTGTCGTGCACCGGCAGCAGGAAGAGCAGCACCACGGCGACGACGACGAAGATCGCCAAGGTGCGGAACTGGCGGAGCAGGTAGGCCGAGGCGCCCTCCTGGACCGCCCCCGAGATCTCCTGCATGTTGGTGGTGCCCTTGCCGGCTGCCAGCACGGCCTTCGTCAAAGCGGCGGCGAAGACGAGCGCCACCAGCGCGATGACCGCGGCGATGACGACGTACGTGACATTGCTTCCGGTAAGGGAAAGCCCGCCGCCATCGGCGGCCAAGGTCTCGGACATCTGTGTCCTCCTGTTACCGAACACTCGCGTCGACGGGTGGAGACGCACCGGTCGACGCCTGGATGCGGACTCGCAAGCGCGCGCCAACCCACCCCAGCGGACCAGCGATGACCACCCATACCCGCTGGCTGCGGGTTGGATCACTTGCTGACAACCCGGGTACTGTAGCCCTCCACAGTGTTCGAGGTCACAGGCAGGGGGCACCGTGTCTCGATGATCTTCGTCGCTGTGTTATGAAACGAAATCTGATATAGGGCCCGATCCATGACGACAAGGCCGCATCCCCAGCGGGGACACGGCCTTGTGAGTTGTCGTTCGGAAATCAGCGCCCGACGGGCCACACCATTCGCACCTCGGTGCCGATGCCCTCGTCGACCGGGCGCACCTGAAGGTCCTCGACGAAGCCCGCGAGCAGGGCGAACCCGACGCCGGTCGTCAGCGCCTCGTCGGTCAGCGACTCGTTCGCCAACTCGTCCGGCGGCAGCGCCGCCAGCCCGATGCCGGCCTCGATCGGCGCCCGGTCCACGACCCGCACCGCGTACGTGCCGCCGTCGGACATCTCCACCAGCACCGGATCGGCCAGGCCGTACTGGCGGTGCAGCGCGACCGCCCGGGTGCACGCCTCACCGATGGCCAGGCGCACCTCGTCCAGCAGGTCCTCGCGGACACCGGCCCGCCGGGCGACGGCCACGCCGACCAGTCGGGCGGTACGCACGTGCACCGGGGCCGGAGAGAAGGAGAGCCGGACCGTCGCCATCACGCGTTGGCGCCGCTCGGGCCCGCGCCGGCCGCCGCCTCGACCGTGGCGTGCAGCGGGAACACCTGGTCCAGCGCCGTGATCCGGAAGATCTTGAGCAGCGGCTCCTTGTCACAGACCAGGGCGAACGAGCCGCCGGCCGTCCGCAGCCGCTTGTGCGCGCCCACCAGCACGCCCAACCCCGTGGAGTCGAGGAAGTCCACCCGCCCGAGGTCCACGATCACGTGCCGCGCGCCACCGTCGATCAGTTCGAGGAGACGTTCGCGGAGCCGGGGCGCGGTGTAGACGTCCACCTCACCGCCGACCTCGAGCACCGTGTGCTCGCCCACGGTACGCGTCGCCAGCGACAGCTCCATCGGTCCTCCTCGCCAGAGCCGTAAACTCTCCTGGGCATCTAACCACTACCGCCGGGACACCCTGCGGTCACCGGCGGCGGCTATCCCCTTACCCCCGGGCCCGGCTTTTCATCTCCGAACACCAGTGCGAGAGTGCAGGACGTGACTACCTCCCCGCCGGTCGACCTGCTGCGCCGGCTGCGCGCACGGGGCGCGGGCGACCCGGTCACCCACGTCGAGCGGGTGCCCGCCCGCGTCGGGGTGCCGGCACCGTGGCCGGCGTGGGCGCCACCGGAGCTTCCGGCGGCGTTCGCCCGCCGCGGCGTGGTCGCGCCCTGGCAGCACCAGGCCGAGGCGGCCACCCTGGCGTACGAGGGCCGCCACGTGATCGTCGCCACCGGCACCGCGTCCGGCAAGTCGCTGGCGTACCAGCTCCCGGCGCTGGCCACGCTGCTCGCCGACCCCCGGGCCACCGTGCTCTACCTCGCGCCGACCAAGGCCCTCGCCGCCGACCAGCTGCGGGCCGTCGCCGACCTGGAGCTGGAGGGGGTACGCCCCGCCTGCTACGACGGGGACACGCCACGCGCGGAACGGGAGTGGATCCGCCGACACTCCCGCTTCGTGCTGACCAACCCGGACATGCTGCACCACGGCATCCTGCCCGGCCACGCCCAGTGGTCCGGGTTCCTGCGCCGACTGGCGTACGTCGTGATCGACGAGTGCCACACCTACCGGGGCGTGTTCGGCTCGCACGTGGCGCACGTGCTGCGCCGGTTGCGCCGGCAGTGCGCCCGCTTCGGGGCCAGCCCGGTGTTCGTCCTCGCCTCGGCCACCTCCGGCGACCCGGCGACCGCCGCCACGCGACTCACCGGCCTGCCGGTGACCGCTGTCACCGAGGACACCTCGCCGCGCGGCGGGGTGACCTTCGCACTCTGGGAACCGCCACTGCTACCACCCGACTCGGGCTCCTCTTCGCCGGTCCCGCCGCAGGCGACGGGCGACCACGACGACCTCCACCAGGTCCGCCGGTCGGCGCTGCGCGAGACCGCGGACCTGCTCGCCGACACGGTCGCCGAGGGGGTACGCACCCTCGCGTTCGTCCGTTCCCGCAAGGGCGCCGAGGTGGTGGCGGCCAACGCGCGCCGGGCGCTCGACGACGCCGTGCCCGGGCTCGGTGACCGGGTGGCCGCCTACCGGGGCGGCTACCTGCGCGAGGAGCGGCGTGAGCTGGAACGGGCGCTGCTGCACGGTGACCTGCTCGGCCTGGCCTCCACCAATGCGCTGGAGCTGGGCGTGGACCTGGTGGGGCTGGACGCGGTGCTGATCTGCGGCTATCCGGGCACCCGGGCGTCGCTGTGGCAACAGGCGGGCCGCGCCGGACGTTCCGGCCAGGAGGCCCTCGCGGTGCTGGTGGCCCGGGACGACCCACTGGACACCTACCTGGTGCACCACCCGGAGGCGATCTTCGGTGCGCCGGTGGAGGCGACGGTCCTCGACCCGGCCAACCCGTACGTGCTGGCCCCGCAGTTGGCCTGCGCCGCCGCCGAGGCACCACTCACCCCGGCCGACCTGGCGCTCTTCGGCGACGGGGCGAAGGAGGCCGTGGACGAGCTGGTGGCCGCCGGGGCGCTGCGACAGCGGCCCACCGGCTGGTACTGGCGGCACCGCGAGCGCCCCGAAGTGGATCTGCGCGGCGAGGGCGGCGCACCGGTCTGCGTGGTGGAGTCGGCCACCGGCCGCCTGCTCGGCACGGTCGACGGCAGCTCGTCCCACTTCCTGCTTCACCCCGGCGCGGTCTACCTGCACCAGGGCGTCTCGTACGTGGTCGACCAGCTCGACCTGGCCGACGGCTGCGCGCTGGTGCACGCCGAGGAGCCGGACTGGTCCACCCACGCCCGGGACGTCACGGACCTGTCGGTGGTGTCGGTGCGCTCCTACGTCGACGCCGGGCCGGTCGGGATGTTCCTCGGCGAGGTGGACGTCACCAGCCAGGTGGTGTCGTACCAGCGGCGCAGGATCGCCACCGGCGAGGTGATCGACACCCGACCGCTGGACCTGCCCACCCGGGAGCTGCGCACCGTGGCGGTGTGGTTCACGCTGTCCGAGCGGTCGCTGACGTCCGCCGGGGTGCAGCCGGCCGACGTGCCGGGTGCGCTGCACGCCGCCGAGCACGCCGCGATCGGCCTGCTTCCGCTGATGGCGACGTGCGACCGGTGGGACATCGGTGGCCTCTCGACCGCCCTGCACCCGGACACCGAGGCACCGACGGTCTTCGTCTATGACGGGCACCCGGGCGGCGCGGGCTTCGCGGAGCGCGCCTACGGGACGGCGTCGGCGTGGCTGCGGGCCACCCGCGACGCGATCGCGGAGTGCGGCTGCGAGACCGGCTGCCCGTCCTGCGTGCAGTCACCGAAGTGCGGCAACGGCAACAACCCTCTCTCGAAGCCGGACGCGATCCGGGTCCTCGACGTGGTGCTGGGGAATCTGCCCTCCTGAGTCACCTTGCATGAATCCCGGTGGCACTGGGCACAATGGTGTGGGAGCGCTTCCATCGATGCTTGTGTTGTAGTTCGCCCCCGCGCCCGAGGAGAAGTTGTGGCCGACACGATCGCTGAGACCGTCGACCTGCTCTACACCATCGACCAGGAACACCTCACCCTCGACCAGCAGATCGCGCTCGGGGCCGCGCTGGCCGCGCTGGCTCAGGCCGAACGGCTGGAGCAGATCAACGAGAGGCTGCGCGGCATCCACCAGGTGCTCAACACCTGGTCGCTGCGGTCGACGGTGGACAGTCGCTGAATCACGGCGTGACCGGTCCGGCCGGGCGGACCGGTCAGGTGGGACAGCCTGGCGATCGGGTCAGGCGGGCCGCCGAACGCGGCCGGCGGAGCGGGCCGGTCAGGGCGGGCCGGTCAGGGCGGGCCGGTCAGGGCGGGCCGGTCAGGGCGGGCCGGTCAGGGTGGCCGGTCGGGCACGGGCCGACGAGGGTTGACCGGCTGTGCGAGACTCCGGCGCGACACCCCCTGAGGAGACCAGATGCAGCTCGACAACTTGCAGACCCTGCAGCAGTTCCACATCCGCCAGCGGCTGCGGATGATGGTCAACCAGTACGAGGTCCGGGCGGTCGCGCCGGACGGCAGCGAGGGCGAGCTGCTCGCCTTCGCGCAGCAGAAGCGGCTCGCCTTCAAGGAGCAGGTGACGATCTACACCGACGACTCCAAGCAGCAGCCCCTGCTCGGTTTCAAGGCCCGCCAGCGCATCGACCTCGGCGCCACGTACGACGTCACCGACGCGACCGGTAACCCGATCGGCCTGTTCCGCAAGGACTTCGCCCAGTCTCTGCTCCGCTCCACCTGGCACGTCGAGCAGGCCGGCCTGCCGCAGGTGACGGGTCAGGAGCGCAGCCTGCCGGTGGCGCTGCTGCGCCGGTTCGTCGACTCGCTGTCCTGGCTGCCGTACCACTTCGACTTCCTCGCCGGCGGTCAGCCCGTCTTCTCGGTGGTCAAGAAGTGGGGCCTTCGCGACAAGTACGTCGTCGACGTGCAGAACCCGCAGATCGACCGCCGCCTCGTCATCGCCATGGCCGTCGCCCTCGACGCTCTCCAGTCCCGCTGACGCACCGGCTGGCGTTCTAGCCACCCCGCCCGCGATCTTGCACTTTGTGCGCCGGCATAGGCCACGAAAGCCACATCTCGTCGACACAAAGTGCAAGATCGGCGGAGCTACCCCCTCAAGCTCGGCCGGCGGGGCGGGGCTCACAGCTGCGCCCCGCCGCCGACGCTGCCAGTCCAACCCGACCCAGGCTCTACCCACTCCGATCCGGCCGGGTCTGCCGTTCAGCCGCGCACCGGCCCGGCGCGGGCCGTCGACGTGGCGACCCGTGTCAGACCCGGAACCGGCGTGAACGCCACCTCGACGGTCACCAGCACGTCCAGGCCGTCGACGACGCAGTCGACCATCCGGCCGGCGTTGCGCTGGGCGATGTCCGCAGCGGACGCGCACGCCACCACATCACCGTCGAGCGCTCGGGTGGCCCCGGCCAGCGCGCCGAGATCAGCGGCCACCGCGGCCCGCTGGGCTGCCACACCGGTCGCGGCGACGGCGGCGCCGAATGTCCCGACCAGCACGAACACCAGCCCCAGCGCGAGCAGCAGGATGGTCGCCCCACCCCGCTCCGTGTCTGCTCGGCCGTCAAGGTCTCGCCCGATGTCGGGGCTGCGGCTACGGAACTGACCACGGACTGGGCCGGTGCCATGGCTGCCGCCGTTACCGCCCGACCGTACCCTCGGCCGGGGCATCACCGGCTCATCTCTTGAGCGCCGGGTTCCACCGCTGCGACGGCGGTGGCCACCACGGTGATCCGTGGTAACCGGCCGCCCAGCGCACGAACGGGCGCCCGGACGGTCGCCTGCACCCGGTCGCCGTCGAACGACACCGACACCTCGGCCCCCGGTGGCGCGACCTGCGCACCGCCCGCGTCGCCGGCACCCCGGGCGGCGGCGAGCGCGGCTTCGCGCGCGGTGTGCAGACAACTCGCCTGCGTGCTGACGGCGTTCACCGCCGTCAGGCCGGCGAGCAGGAGCAGGAGAAGCGCCGGCAGGCCGGCCGCCAGTTCGGCGGTGAAGGTTCCCCGCTCGCCGCCGACGATGTGGGCCCACCGGCCACCGTCGGACGCGCGCCCGGGAGCGTCCGGGTTCCGCGTACGGTCGACCTGCCGGCGCCCGATCACTTGAGCGCCCGGTCGATGACGGCGGTCAGCGCGGACTGGACGTTGCCGGAGGTCAGCACCTTCAACAGGATCCCGGCGAAGGCCACCGCGGCGAGCGTGCCGACGGCGTACTCGGCGGTGTTCATCCCGTCGTCGCCGCGCAGTCGGGCGATGAGTTTGCGCATGGATGTTCCCTTCCTCGATGGGTCAGAGCACGTCGCCGAGAACGGCGACGATCACCGGCACCAGGCCGGCGAGAATGAACGCGGGCAGAAAGCAGAGCCCCAGTGGCAGCACGATGAGGACGCCCGCCCGACGGGCCGACGCCTCGGCGGCGGTGGCCCGGTCGGCCCGCAGGTCGTCGGCGAGGCGGGTCAGCGCACCCGCCAGCGCCGCGCCGCTGTTGGCCGAGCGGAACGCCGCCGCAGCCATCCGATCCGCCCCTGGCACACCGTCCAACGCCGACCACGCCTCCACTGGGCCGCCACCGAGGAGCAGCGTGCGGCCCACCCGGGCGAGTCGGGTGGCCAGCGGGCCGTCCAAGGCCTCGGCCACCGCCAGGACCGAGCGGTCCACCGGTGCGCCGGCCCGCATCGCCGCCGCCAGGAGGTCGGCGGCGAGCGGCAGGTCGGCGGCCTCCCGAAGCCGCTTGTCACGTACGGCGGGAGGCTCGATCCGCCGCAGCGACACATCCAGCAGAACGGCGACCGGAACCGCGCCAAGCATCCCGAACCAGCCCTCGACCAGCACTGCCACGGCAAGCCCGGCCATGCCTGCCGCGAGTCGGATCGCATCCGGGCGGCGGCGTATGCCCGCAGTCCGGCGAATGCGCACCGGCGGGGACATCAGGTGGTCCGCCCCGGTCCGGCGCCCAGCCGCTCGGCCCAGAACAGGCCGACGATCTGCAGGGCGACGGCGAGGACCGCGCACACCCCACCGACCGTGTCGTGCAGGAGCACCGCCAACGGGTCGACCCCGATCCCGTACCCCAGTCCGATCCCACCGATCGGCAGAGCCGCCAGCAACCAGGCTGTCGCGCGTGCGCCGGCCGCCTGTGCCGCTGCGGCGGCCAGCCCACGGTCGGTCGCACGGGCATCCGCCTCGATCCGCTCGACCAGCTCCGCCAGCGGCGCGCCGGTCCGATCCGCAAGTCGCACGGCGGCCGAGGTCAGGTCGCGAAGCCGATCGGCGCCGCCCACCGATGCTCCGGCCATCGGGGCGATCCCGAAGGCCGGCGGCACGGGCAGACCCGCCCGGAGGTCCGCCGCCAGACCACACAGCAGGTCCAGGGCGTGTCGTCGAATCAGCTCGGCCTGCCGATTCGTCCTCCAGCGCAGCAGGGCGCGGGTGGCGAGCGCGCCGTAGCCGGCCATCGCCACCGCGGCCACCGGGCCGCCGGCCACGCCGCCGACACCCGCTCCCGCAAGACCGACCAGGAGCAGCACACGACGCGGTGACCGTCGGACGCGTACCGGACGGGTCGCGAGCTGCCCACCGCCTTCCGGACCCGCCGGCTCTGCGACCAGCCTGCCGCCTCCCGGACCCGCCGGCTCCTCGAACAGCCCGCCGGCCGCGTGGCCCGCCGAGTCCGCGAACAGCCCGCCGGCCGCGTGGCCCGCCGAGTCCGCGAACAGCCCGCCGGCCGCGTTGCCCGCCTGGTCCGCGAACTGCCCGCCGGCTGCGCGATGCGGGGAGTCGACGGCCTTGAGGATCCCGGCCTCCGGCCCGGCGATGGCGGACGGGCGGCGCGAGTCCCGGCGGGCCGGCGGACGTCCCGGGCCGGCCGGTCGGGTGGGTCCCGCCGGTCCACCGGTCGCTCTCGATCGGGCCGGGCCGTCGTCCAGGTCCCAGCTGAACCAGGCGACCGCCGTCCGCCCACCGCTGGGCGTCGGCTGCGCGAGTACGCCCGGTTGAGCCGAGGCCGCCACACCATCCAGCGCCTCGATCGGACGGTCCTGCCCGCGAGCGAGATCCCTGATCCACTCGACCAGGGCGTCGTCCGGGTCGACACCGGAACGCCGTGTGGGCGCCAGCACCCGACGCCGGCGGTCCCTGATGCTTTTCGCCCGCCAGATCAACAGGATCGCGGTGGACAACAGCAGCGCCGCGACCAGCGCCATCGTGGCGTTCATGCCGGACCTGCCGATCCGGGCCACGGCTCGCTGAGGATCGGCGGAACCGCGACGCCCCGGTCCCGCAGCAGCGCGCCGAACGTACGGGCGGCCAAGCCCAGCCCTCGTCCACGTATCCAGGCGGGCACCACGGTGGCCAGGCGCTCCGGCCCTTCGGGGAGCAACAGACAGATCGATTCGAGGACGCGGCCCTGATCGCCGCGACGTACCTGAAGCAGGACCTGTAGCGCGGCGACCACCTGGGCGTGCAGCGCGGCGCGGGGCAGCCCGCCGAGCATGCCGAGCGCCTCCAGCCGGGCCGGCACGTCGTACGGGGTGTTGGCGTGCAGCGTCCCCGCGCCGCCGTCGTGACCCGTGTTCAACGCGGCCAACAGGTCGACCACCTCTGCGCCCCGGCACTCCCCGACGACCAGGCGGTCCGGGCGCATCCGCAGCGCCTGCCGGACCAGGTCACCGAGGCTGACGACGCCCGTCCCCTCGACGTTGGCGGTGCGGGCCTGGAGCCCCACCACGTGCGGATGCCCCGGCTGGAGCTCCGCCGCGTCCTCCACGAGGACGATCCGTTCGGTGGCCGGCACCAACCCGAGCAGAGTGTTGAGCAGGGTCGTCTTGCCCGAGCCCGTGCCGCCGGTGACCAGGTACGCCAACCGGGCTGCGACGACGGCGGTGAGCAGCGGTGCCACCGGTCGTGGCACCGTCCCCTGGCTGACCAGCTCGTCGAGCGTGTACGGGTGGTGCCGGAACGTCCGCAGGGACAGGTACGGGCCCTCGGTCGCGACCGGCGGAAGGACGGCGTGCAGGCGGGTGCCGTCGGGCAGTCGGGCGTCCGCGTACGGGGAGCCGTCGTCGAGCCGCCGACCAGCGCTGGCGATGAGCCGCTGCGCCAACCGGCGGACGTCGTCGACCGAGCCCACCGGGATCGCCACCTGATGCAGCCCTGTGCCCCGGTCGACCCAGACGCGTACGCCGTTGACCAGGACGTCCGTCACGTCTGGATCGGCCAGCAGCGGGGCGAGCGGTCCGGCGCCGACGAGGTCGTCGTGCACCCGGTCGGCGATCCGCAGGACGGCGGTGTCGCCCAGCACCGCGGCGGTGGGCTCGGCGCGTACGGCGGACACGATCGCCGCCGGGGTGACCGGGTCGGTGGCGGCGACGATCCGCTGCCGCACCCGGGCCGCGAAGGAGGAGTCCTCCGGCTGGCCGCTCATGCCGCACCGGTCGCGGCGCCGGTGAGGTCCGCGACGATCCGCTGGCACAGGGCGGCGAGCGGGCCCTTGCCCGCCGCCGCCGGGGCCTCGCCGCGTTCGAGGCCCCGGCAGAGCCCGGGCTCGGGACGCAGCGTGCCGGCCAGGGGCAGCCCGAGCGCCCGTGCCACCTCGGTGGCGCGTAACCGGCCGGGGGCGGGCCCGCGCACCACCACCGAGAGCGCGTCGCAGTGTGGTGCGGCCACGGCCACCACCCGGGCGGCGGCCGCGGTGGCCCGCAACTCCGCCGGTACGACGACGAACGCCTGGTCGGCCGCCTGCAACGCGACCACGGCGGCGTCGTCGAGCTGCCGGGGAAGATCGATCACCACGAAGTCCCGGCCCCGGTGGGCGGCGTCGACGGTCGCCGCCATGGCTGCGGCGGGCAGCGCCAGCATCTCGCCGCGGTCCCAGGAGAGCACCACCAGGTCGCCCCGACTGGGCAGGGCCTGTACCAGCGCGGGGGCGTCCACCCGTCCGTCCGCGCTGGTGAGCGACGGCCAGCGCAGCCCCTCCAACTGCTCCCAGCCGAGGACGAGATCGAGGCCGCCGCCGAGCGGATCGGCGTCGATGAGCAGGGTGCGCAGTCGGGCCCGCGCGGCGGTCACGGCGAGCCCGCCGGCGAGCACGCTCGCCCCGGCGCCACCTCGGCCACCGAACAGCGCGACGACCCGCGCCCCCGGGCCGTCCGGCTGGTCGGGGCCGTGCTCGGCCAGGCGGTCCACGAGCCAAGGCTCGGCGGCGGGCAGCGCGGCGACGTGTTCGGCGCCGATCAGCTCGGCGATCTGCCAGCCGGGGTCGATCTGGCCGGCCCTGCCGACGAGCACCAACCGGGACCGTTTCGGTAGTCGGGCCCGCAGACACGCCTGCGCCTGGTCGACACCGAGCAGCACCAGCGGCGCGGAGACCCAGCGGGTGCGCGCCGCGGCCGGGTCGGCGGCGAGCTCCACCTCGGCACCGCCGGCAGCGGCGAGTCGGAGCAGGTCGTCGAGCAGGTCGCCGTCCCCCGTGACGACCAGAGGGAGCCGTCGGATCGGCGGAACGGAGGTACGGGGTGCCATCGCGGCCTCCAGCGGTCGGGATCGGATGCACCGCCGACCCTGCTCGCCACGAACCCACGCCGCGCCCCGGAGCGGGTCGCCTGTGGACAACTTCGGGGCCTGTGGACAACGCCCGCCAAGACTCTTGATCTGCTATGCGCGCTGGCGTTCGCGCAGCTGGCGGCGCTGCCGCAAAAACACAGCAGGGCCGCTCCCGAGAGAGCGGCCCCAGAAAATCGCCGGTCAGCCGACGCGATCGGTCCAGGCGGCGTCGCTGATCATCGTCCGAAGAGACCGCGGCATCGGCCCGCCCAGCGCGGGGTTGCCGCAGATCGTGGCCTTCGACCAGGTGCTCGGCGAGGTGGCGGACCAGGCCGACACCTGGGACGTCCGTGCGGCTGCCGCTGCGTCAAAGCGGCCTGCCGACGAGCGTTGGGACCTCACCGACGAAGACGAGTGGCGGAGGCGACCGCCCAGGCTCTTCGAGCTGATCCACGCCCGACGACTCGCGGCCCGGCAGGAAGGGCGGGAGCGCTCCCCCGAAAGGGACGACCCCCGTCGGGGGGAAAGTGACCTGACGTAGCAGCGAGTGTGATCAAGTGCCGTACCGCGTGGTCAGACGTACCGGTCATGTCGTTGAGCATGATCGAGAGCTGCCGCGCGGTACGGCACTTACTGACGATCTGCTGACTCTCGAATGAGGCGCTGCGGGTGCCCGAGGACGGCCGGAGGCCGCCCGCAGGGCAGGCCGCAAGCGGGCCGCGTTCCGAACCCCTGCCTCGCAAGATCAAGACTGCTGTCGCCCAGCGTCGGTGACAGTCGTTGGCCTGCTCGCCGCGTCGTCTCTCGTCGACCACACGCTGAGCCGGTCGGTCAGCTTGGCTGTACGGATGGCTGTACAGCCAAGCCACCGCAGCAATCGTCCTCGGTCTTGTTTTGCTGCCAGCGTTACGCAGTTTGCGACCGGGTACAGCCTCGTCAGTGGAACTGGGACAGCCGCCTAGTCGACTGCTCCATTTGACGAACGATTCCGGGAAGCACCTCAGCGGCGTGGGCGAGAGCTCTGGCGCTCCTATCGAAGCTGTCCGCACCAAACACCTCAGCCGAGTAGGCCAGCGCCCGCACCGTCCGGGCGTCGACGCCACTTTCGGACGACGCCATCGTACGGATAATCTGCTTCAACTCGGCCACCGTCTCAGCCGTGACGGTTCCCGTCTCCTCCAACTGCTTTGTGATGATCTCCAACCGCTCTAATGGTGGAGCCGCAAGCTCGGTCAGCGCCCTCATCAAGGTGTCCACGTCGGCGACCTTCAGCCGGTTAAGCACGGAGGTATCTGCTCCCTCGTGCTCAACCTTCCACTGCTTCAGCAACTCCGGTGGGTACAGCCGAGCATCCCCGTCAACCTCTTCATGGTGACCAAGGCAGAGCAGGACAAGGTTCGCGAAGGAGTCGCGCTCCTCGGCGGGTAGGTCCTCGCGGTACCGGGCGGCACCCGGCCTCACCCCGTAGATGTGGGCGGCCTGAGCGTTCTTCTGGTAGACGCCGGGCCGAACTTCGAGCACGACCGGCATAGGACAACCCGGCGCGTAGCACTTGCCGTTGCTGACGGCCCAGAGGGCAGCCACCGTCGCAGGAGGAAGCTTCTTACGGACGCCAGCGCCGTCGGCGCGAGGCTGGGGAGCAGTCGTCATCATCACAGAGTGGCAGCACCGTATGACGTACTGTGCCCACGACTCTCCACCGAGTGGCTACTCCATCCGAGACACAACGCCGCACCTACCGTCTGATCCGCAGCGTCGGGTGAATGCGATCTCTATTGGCCTCGCCCAACCGTCGGCATCTCGTGGCGGCTCAATCCGTTGCTGCGCTTCCTGCTAGCCCTGCCCGTCCTCGACGCAGGCCCGGTAGAGCGAGCTGGCGTTTGCCGGCCGCTTCGCCCCGAACGCCAGTACGGCGTGCCAACGACTGCCGTCCGCTGTCGTCCTGCACTGCTGAGCATGACCGCTACGCTGACCCGGGGTAGATGCTGTCAACAGCAACTGGCTGTCTCGCTGCCTCTTGGCTGCCTCTGAGCCCGTTCCGAACAGCAGATCAAGATCAAAGCCTCGTATCGGCTCGTCTGGACCCCTACTCGATGACAAACCCTCTACTGTTTCGCTTCTTGACTTGAATTCCGTCCCTGAGCATCCGCGCAGCAGTAAACACCATGAATCCTGCGAAAAGAGCGCCCCCGAACTGAACAACAGATGACAGGTCTTCCTTCTCGAGAAAGGAGATGAGCGTGAACAGCCCAAATCCACCAACAAACAATCCGTTGAATATTAGTCCGGGGTTCCTGCGACGTTCAGTCTCATCTTCGATAAGCTTTTCTACTCGTTGGTCAATGTATTGCGTCAGGCGATCCTTGGACTTACTAGAAGAAGGCAACTCTTTGAGAATCTCAATATCTGCCCTGATCTGATCCCTTTTGCTCTTGGGTCGAAACGGGACCCGGAAAGCTGCTGCGGCTACTGCCAGCACTGCAAGGGCCACTTTGACGAGAAGATCCCAATCCACAAATCCAACCCTATGGACATCGTCAAGAACCTACGCTGCGAGTAGCCAACCTGCCATCCCGTCTGCCGCCGACCCACACACCGTGGAGCGGGCCAGGGCCAGGGTGACAAGGTGGAGCGCCCTACCGGACGAACGACCTTGGCACCCTGGCCCTGGCCCGCTCGGCTTGCCTGGGTCGGCGGTAGACGGGATGGCACCCCCTAACCACTACCACCCGCGACCGCAACCGTTCGGCAACTCCATCCTGGAGTCGTCTGGCCCCCGCCGGAGGCACAAGCTCTAACCCCAACCCGCCCTCATCCTCCGCCCCCTTCCTTACCTTCACCTCTTCCCCACCTCGGACCCGTGAGCGGTCGACGTGATTCCGTTCGGCAACTTGTCCGGCCTGGCCGTTGACCGGTCCACGGTTCCTGTGGTGAGGCTGAATGCGTGACGTGAGGTAGGACGTTGTAGTCCTGGTCCCGGTTGACCTCGGGGACTCGTCACCGGTTCCCTTTACGGAACCACGGGTGACGCGCGGGGCGGCCGTGGCTTTTCGGGCCGGCTGACTTTCCGCCCCGCCGCCGAAGGCGGGCGGGGCGGCGCCTCCGTCAGGAGCCGGTTACCGCGCCCGGCCCGCGCCGCGCGGAGCGCGCTTGATGATCATGCAGACGGCGATCCGGGCGCGGCTTCTCGCGGTCAACCCCTGTGAGGGGGTCCGGGTGCCTCGCAACCGGGCGGGTGAGGCGCGCGCAGGCACGATCAGCCGGGAGACGTTCGTCGGCCGGCTGCTGCCCGCCGTTCCGGCTGAACATCGGGGGATCGTCTGCGCTGCCGCCGGGGCGGGGCTGCGGTGGGGTGAGTGTGCGGGCCTGCCGTGGGAAGCGGTCGACCTTGACGGCGGGCTGCTGCACGTCGCCCAGGTAGCGGTGGAGACCCACGGCGGGGTCGTGCTGCGGGCGTACCCGAAAAGTCGGGCCGGCGTGCGGGCGGTGCCGATGCCGCCGTTCCTCGTCGCCGAGCTGCGCCAGCGACGCGGCCAGACCTCGCCGGACGGGCGGAGGTTGGTCTTCGCCGACCGGGACGGCGGGCCGCAGCGGCGGTCGAACTTCCGTCGGCGGGTGTGGCTGCCGTCGTTGGTGCGGGCCGGGCTGCTCGGTCGGGTCAACGAATTGGCGCGGGGTCGGTGGTTGGCGGTGTGGCCGGACCGGGACGGCCGGGAGCAGCGGGCGGAGTTTCCGACGGAAGCGGCGGCGGTGGCGCACGCGGCGGCGGCTGCGGTCGGCGGGTTGCGGTTCCACGATCTGCGGCACTCGTACATCACGTGGCTGGTGACGGACGGGGTGCCGGTCAACGTGGTGCGGCGGGTGGTCGGGCACGAGAAGGCATCGACGACGCTGGACCGGTACACGCACACGCCCGAGGACTACGCCGACCGGGTCCGGCTGACCTTCGCTGACGACTCGCTGACTTTCCGCCCGTCGGCCCGCCCGGCCGACCCGGGAGGACACACCGTCACCAGCCCGGGAGCGCTCCCCGGCAAAGGGACGACCCCCGTCGGGGGGAGACGGGGGTCGTCAACGGTTCGGCTCCGGGGGGGTCGAGCCGAACCACTCAGCGGTCACGGGGGGTGCAACCGCCGAGGGTCTGTCTGTTTCGGGGATGTGAAAGCACGTCGTGCGGACAAGTCTGCCTGAGCGGGCCCGTCACGTCGAGTGGTGTTCACTCCACTCAGCGCGAAAATCTCCTCGCTGAATGTGAGCACGGTCACGCTAAGCGGTGGTGGGGGTGCCCGTCCGCAGGTCCACGGGGTGGCCTGACCCCGGGCACCCGCCGACGATAGACCATCCGGCTAGACTTTCGCGCCGTGGGCCGAAGTGCCGCTTTCTTCGATCTGGACAAGACCGTCATCGCCAAGTCGAGCGCCCTGGCGTTCGGTCGGCCGTTCTACCGGGACGGGCTGATCACTCGGCGTGACGTGGTCAAGTCGGCGTACGCGCAGCTGATGTTCCGGCTGGGCGGCACCGACGAGCAGACCATGGCCCGAACACGGGACTACCTGGCCGCGCTCTGCAAGGGCTGGCAGGTGGAGCAGGTCCGCCAGATCGTCGCGGAAACACTTCACGAGCTGATCAACCCCTATGTGTACGCCGAGGCCGCCGCCCTCATCGAGGAGCACCAGGCGGCCGGGCGGGACGTGGTGCTGGTGTCGGCGTCCGGCGAGGAGATGGTCCGGCCGATCGGTGAGTTGCTCGGGGTGACCGACGTGATCGCCACCCGGATGACGGTGCGGGACGGCCGTTACAGCGGTGAGGTCGAGTTCTACGCGGCCGGCCCGAGCAAGGTCGAGGCGGTCACCGAGCTGGCTGCCGCGCGGGACTACGACCTGGCCGACTCGTACGCCTACTCCGACTCGTACAGCGATCGCCCCCTGCTGGAGTGCGTGGGCCACCCGAGCGTGGTCAACCCGGACCGGCAGCTACGCAAGCTGGCCTCGGAAAACGCCTGGCCGGTGCTGGAGTTCCGGCACCCGATTCCGCTGGGTCGCCGTTGGCGGGAGCGGCCGGCCGTTCCGGTGGCCGCGGCCGCGCTGGGGGTCGGTGTGGGCGTGGCCATCGGCATCGCCTGGTACGGCCGGCACCGCCGCACCCGCGCCGCCGCCACCCCGGCCTGACCGAGGCCCGTCCGGGCAACGAAAGACCTTCGCGCTCGCCGACGACGCCACCCTCGGTAGTCGTCGGCTCTCTCGGCGCTCACCCCGGAGGGCGTCATCGGCGTCGTCGACAGTCGTCTATCCGACACAGTTCATCGCCCCCGGTCCCACGCCGTATTGAGCGACCGCTCAAAAGAACGTACCCTCCGCTTGAGCGACCGCTCAAGACGGGCGAGATTCGCATGACTGACGACAGTGCACGACGCCGCGCTGCCCGGGGCCACCTGGCTGGCTCAACTGGTCACCGATGCGGTGATCGCACCGCCGCGCCCGGCGGGTCCGAGAGGAGAGCCATGTCCGACACCAGGCAGCGTCTCCTCGATGGCGCCATCGCCGCCATCCGGGAGCACGGCATCGCCGGCGTCTCGGCCCGTACCATCGCCGCCGCCGCAGGCGTGAACCAGGCGCTGGTCTTCTACCACTTCGGCACGGTGAACGACCTGCTCGCGGCGGCCTGCCGGGTCAGCACGGCCGAGCGGGTCGAGCACTGGTCGGCCCGGCTGGCCTCGACCGGTTCGCTGCGCGAACTGCTCGCGGTCGGACGGGCGCTGCACGAGGAGGAGCGCCAACTCGGCAACGTCAACTTCCTGGCCCAGATGTTGGCGGGCGCACAGGCGGACCAGCGCATGGCCGCCTCCACCGCCGGAGCGCTCCAGCTCTGGGTGAACGAGATCGAGCAGGTCCTGCGGCGGCTGCTCGCCGGGTCACCGTTCGCCGAGGTGGCCGACGTGCCCGGCCTGGCCCGTGCGGTCTCGGCGGCGTTCATCGGGCTGGAGCTCTACGACGGGGTGGACCCGGCGGGCGCGGACCGGGCGATGGCCGCGCTCGACCAGCTCGCGCTCCTCATGGAGATCGTCGACGACCTCGGGCCGATCGCCCGCCGCGCGCTACAGGCCAAGGTCAACCGGGCGACGCGGCGGGACTGAACCACCGCTCACGCGGCGGCGAGGATGTCGTCGCCGATGGCGGTGAGTTGGTCGGCGCCGACCTCGACGGCCACCATGTAGTGGCGCAGCCAGGAACGCAGCCCGTCCGGGGTGCCGGTGGCGAAGGCGCCGGCCGCGCCGACGTACTCGGGCTCGCGTTCGGCGTGACCGACGTCCACGGCGAGCAGGCCACGCGGGTCGAGGCCGCTGGCGAGCAGCACCAGGCGGGCGGCGCCGCGCGCCACCACGCCCGACGGCCCGGCGAACGGGCGCAGGTTGAGCAGTTCTCCGTGTACGACGGCGGCCAGCACCAGCGGGGAGACCGTCGTCCCGCCGGCCACCAGACCGGCCAGCCCGTCGAGGCGGGCGGCGACCACCGGATCGGCGACCGGACGACCCAGCTCGGCCTCCGGCACGATGTCCCGGGCGGCGAGGACGTGCAGCCGGGCGAGGGCCTGCCGGGGCGCCTTCGGCCAGAGTTCGCTCAGACCGGGCAGGGCACCGGCGACCCGGAGCGCCCCCTGGAGCACCGGCTCGGTGACGGTGCCGGCGCGTACCTCCTCGCGCTCGTGGGCGGCCCCTTCGAGCGCGGCGCTGGCCACCGCCGAGCGAAGGCTGACCTCGGCCGCGACCTGGCCGCCGTTGCGGCGCAGGGCGCGGTGCCCGAGCGCCTGGTCGAAGCGTTCGCGGGCCCGGTCGACGGCGGGCGCGATGTCGGCGAGCGCGAGCAGCGGGGCGAGCGGATCGGTGGTCACCCCGCCACGCTAGCGATCCCCACCGGGCCGATCGGCCCACACCCGCCCGCAACGCGACCCGGACCACCCGGTCCAGCGCGAAGCTGCGGGGCGCGAGGGGTCGGACGGGCCGTCGGGCGCGTGGCGGGGGCCGCTCGGCGCGATGAGGTGGGCAGCGGTCGCCGGCCGGGGGGCCCGCGACTACCCTCGTGCCCATCGAGACGCAGGTCACCCCGAGGACGAGGAGTCACGGCATGAGCGAGGCATTGGCCAATCTGCTGAACGAGACGCGCCAGTTCCCCCCGCCGGCCGAGCTCGCCGCGCACGCCAACGTCACCGTCGACGCGTACGCCGAGGCGCAGGCCGACCGGCTCGCCTTCTGGGCGAAGCAGGCCGACCGGCTGGCCTGGTCGAAGAAGTGGGACGAGGTGCTCGACTGGTCGAACCCGCCGTTCGCGAAGTGGTTCGTCGGTGGGCAGCTCAACGTCGCGTACAACTGTCTGGACCGGCACGTCGAGGCGGGCCGCGGCGACAAGGTGGCGATCCACTGGGAGGGCGAGCCGGGCGACACCCGCACCATCACGTACGCCGAGCTGCACGCGCTGACCTGCCGCGCGGCGAACGCGCTCACCGAGCTGGGCGTGACCGCCGGCGACCGGGTGGCGATCTACCTGCCGATGATCCCGGAGGCGGCGGTGGCCATGCTGGCCTGCGCCCGGATCGGCGCGGCGCACAGCGTGGTGTTCGGCGGGTTCTCGGCCGACTCGTTGAGCAACCGCATCCAGGACGCCAGCGCCAAGGTGGTGATCACCGCCGACGGTGGTTACCGACGGGGCAAGCCGTCGGCGTTGAAGCCGACCGTGGACGAGGCGGTGGCGAGCTGCCCGTCGGTGGAGCACGTGCTCGTGGTCCGCCGCACCGGCGAGGACGTGGCGTGGTCGGAGAAGGACCACTGGTGGCACGAGACGGTGGAGACGGCGTCGGCCGAGCACACCGCGCAGCCGTTCGACGCCGAGCACCCGCTGTTCATCCTCTACACCAGCGGCACCACGGCCCGCCCCAAGGGCATCCTGCACACCACGGGCGGCTACCTGACGCAGGCGTCGTACACGACGCACGCGGTGTTCGACCTGAAGCCGGAGACGGACGTCTACTGGTGCACCGCCGACATCGGCTGGGTCACCGGCCACTCCTACATCGTGTACGGCCCGCTCTCCAACGGCGCCACCCAGGTCATGTACGAGGGCACCCCGGACACGCCGCACAAGGGCCGGTTCTGGGAGATCGTCGACCGGTACCAGGTCAGCATCCTCTACACGGCGCCCACGTTGATCCGCACCATGATGAAGTGGGGCGAGGACATCCCGGCGGGCTTCGACCTGTCGTCGCTGCGGCTGCTGGGCAGCGTCGGCGAGCCGATCAACCCCGAGGCGTGGATGTGGTACAGGCAGCACGTCGGCCGAGGTGAGCTGCCCATCGTGGACACCTGGTGGCAGACCGAGACGGGCGCGATCATGATCTCGCCGCTGCCGGGCGTGACGGCGACGAAGCCGGGTTCGGCGATGACCCCGCTGCCGGGCATCGTCGCCGACGTGGTGGACGACCAGGGCCAGTCGGTGCCGAACGGTGGTGGCGGCTACCTGGTGCTCCGGGAGCCGTGGCCGTCGATGCTGCGCACCATCTGGGGCGACGACAACCGGTTCATCGAGACGTACTGGTCGCGGTTCGAGGGGATGTACTTCGCGGGCGACGGGGCGAAGAAGGACGACGACGGGCACATCTGGCTGCTCGGCCGGGTGGACGACGTGATGCTGGTGTCCGGGCACAACATCTCGACGACCGAGGTCGAGTCGGCGCTGGTGTCGCACCCCTCGGTGGCCGAGGCGGCGGTGGTGGGCGCGACCGACCCGACCACCGGTCAGGCGATCGTGGCGTTCGCCATCCCGCGCGGCAGCACGGACATCGCCGGCGAGGCCGGTGAGCAGCTCATCGCCGACCTGCGCAACCACGTGGCGAAGACGCTCGGGCCGATCGCCAAGCCGCGGCAGATCATGCTGGTGCCGGAGCTGCCGAAGACCCGCTCCGGCAAGATCATGCGCCGGCTGCTGCGGGACGTCGCCGAGAACCGCTCCCTCGGTGACGTCACCACCCTGCAGGACTCCTCGGTGATGGAGCTGATCTCCTCCGGCATGAGTGGCACGAAGTCCGACGAGGACTGACGACAGGCGTACCCATCGGTGGGTGACGGTCCGTACGGACCGTCACCCACCGTCTTCTTTTGTGGACTTGCGACCACCCCGCCTGCCGCTGGCCGCGGGCGGGACGGATAACGCCTGCATCACGTTCCTGTTGTTCGGCTGGATTCTCATTTAGTTTCACGAAGGTCGGTTGGCCTCGACGCGACGCTGCGTGCCTGGAGACTGCCGGCTTCCCTCGCCCATGCCCGAGAAACGGAGCGGCATGAACAGAAATTCCCATCCGGGGTCGCGCCGACGACTACTCGTCGCGCTGCCCGTCATCGCCCTCGCGGCCACGTCACTGACCGTGAGTGGCAGTGCGGCGGCACAGCCGTCCACCACCCCCCGGGCGGTGATCGGGGCTGACGAGTACTACATCAACTACGCCGAGCCCGAGGTCCAGACGGACACCACCGGCCGTGAGGTCAAGGGCAAGAACGGCGTCTACACGCCCGCCGTCGACTCGGCTCGCGCGTTCGACCAGAAGCACGCGCGGGGCAACCCGGTGACCGCGCGCCAGCTCGCGCAGATCGAGGCCAAGTCGATCAAGACGGGCAAGAGCCCGCGACAGATCAAGCAGTCGCCCACCACGCAGACGGCGAAGCTGCTGACGCTGCTGGTCGAGTTCAACGACCAGGCGAACGACGACTTCACCAACGTGATGGTCCCGAAGACGGTGTTCGAGGACCGCACCTGCGTCCCCGGCACGGTGCAGAACGGGCCGAAGCACAACAAGATCCCGGACCCGTCGCGGCTGCCGCACGAGGACAACAACTCGTTCTGGGTGCCGAACTTCTCGCCGTCGCACTACGACAAGATGCTGTACAGCAAGAAGGGCATCACCGAGCGGGTCCGTACGGACCTCAAGGGCCCGGACGGCAAGAAGGGCATCGACATCTCCGGTCGCACGATGCACAACATGTACCTGGAGATGTCCAAGAACGCGTACACCGTCGACGGGCAGGCCAGCCCGTGGATCACCGTGCCGCACTCGGAGGGCTGGTACGCGGCCAACCGCTGCACCCAGGACGAGAACGGCAACTGGGTTCCCGGCCGGGAGCAGTCGATGAACGGCCACCCGGACAACCCGGCCGGCGCGGGCCGACTGGCGACCGACGCGATCGAGGCGCTCGCCGCCAAGGACCCGAACTTCCCGTGGGCCGACTACGACAAGGAAGACCAGGCCGACCGCGACGGTGACGGCAACCTCTTCGAGCCGGACGGCGTGATCGACCACCTGGTGCTGGTGCACGCCGGCCAGGGCAAGTCCCGCGGCGGCGGCGACCAGGGCGTGTACGCCGTCTGGGCGCACTCCTCCTCGGTCCCGGGTGGCTACACGATCCCGGGCACCAGCCTGAAGGTGTCGAACTACATCGTGCAGCCGGAGGACGCCGGCGTCGGCGTCTTCGCGCACGAGTTCGGCCACGACCTCGGTCTGCCGGACCTCTACGACACCTCCGGCAACGCCGACTCCGACGTGGACTTCTGGGACCTCATGGCCTCCGGTTCGCACTCGGGTGAGATCTTCCAGGCGCTGCCGACGCACATGGGCATCTGGGACAAGTGGGTGCTCGGCTGGGCGGACCCGCTGACCATCCGTCCGGGGTCCAACCCGCGTGAGGTCAAGCTCGGGCAGACCTCGCGTACGCCGATCGACGCCGAGGACGGCATCAAGGTCGACCTGCCGGACAAGGTGACCGTCCTGGCCACCCCGCACAGCGGCACCAAGATGTGGCACAGCAACAACGACCAGAGCTGGGCCGACGTCAAGCTGAGCCGCTCGGTCGACGTGCCGAACGCCTCGGACGCGAAGTTCTGGATGTGGAACAACTACATCATCGAAGAGGACTGGGACTTCGGCTTCCTGGAGCTGTCGACCGACGGTGGGACGACCTGGTCCGAGCAGAAGGTGTACGCCGAGGACGGCACGGTCGTCACGACGCCGGACAACTACGGTGACCCGAACGGCCGGATGAACGACTTCGGTGGCAAGAAGTACGGTCTGACCGGCAGCACCGACGGCTGGCGTCACGACTACGTCGACCTGTCGGCGTACGCGGGCAAGACCGTCCAGGTGCGACTGCGCCTGGCCACCGATGAGGCGTTCGAGGAGCGCAACTGGTTCGTCGACGACTTCTCGGTGACCGGCGGCGGCGCCACCACCTGGAGCGACGACGTCGAGGGCGGCGCCAACGGGTGGGAGACCACCGGCGGCACCTTCGTCGACACCACCGGCGCCGGCTGGAAGGTCGCCGGTGGCACCGAGGTGCACGCCCAGTACTACCTGGCCGAGTGGCGCAACTTCGACGGCTTCGACAAGGGCCTGAAGTACGCCTACGACACCATCTACTCGCACGAGGCGTGGAAGGTCGACCGGATCTCCTACAACGCCCCGGGCATGCTGGTGTGGTACCGGGACAGCGCGCTGGGCGACGTCAACCACGTCACCGGTCAGATGACCTCCCTGCCGAGCTACGGCGCCAAGGGCGGGCTGCTCATCGTCGACTCGCACTACGAGCCGTACCGGCGTACCGGCACGGCGGCCGAGAAGGACCCGTCGGTGACGGACAACCTGCCCAGCCGTCCGCAGTCGTCGAACGCGGCCTTCACGCTCCAGAAGACGTACCCCTTCACGGAGTGCCTGGAGGCGGCGGACGAGCCGTACAGCGCCTACTGCACCAAGTTCAAGGCGCAGGCGCCGGTGAAGAGCTTCACCGACGCCAAGGGCTGGTACCCGGGCATCGAGATCCGCGACGGTGCCGCGTACGCCCGGGACAACGACGCCTCCGTGGTGGTCCCGTCGCGTGGCAACTCGCCGTACACCACCCGGGTGACCAACCCGGACGGCAGCCCGGCGCCGGACTACTACGGCGTCACGCTGGGCGGCGGCGCGATCGTGCTCGGTACGGGCAACCCGGCCGACGCGGGCGTGGCGAACGGCGTCTCGTTGACGATCCGTAAGGCCGCGAAGGACAACTCGTCCGCCACGATCTACGTCACCCCGGCGAAGAAGTGACGGTTTAACGGGTTCGGCAACTGATGGTGGGGCCGGTGGCGGGAACGCCACCGGCCCCACTGTCGTTGCACCTGATCTTATTGATCGAAAAGCATCGTTGCGGGCGTTGTCGGCCAGTCCACCCCTTCTCGAGCGCAGATGAAGCGCGGGGGTGTGACGGTGAAAAGCGTTCCCAACAAAATCTTGCAACAAATCGACGCGCGCATCTTCCCACCCGTCCCGGCAGTGTCTATGTTCACCATTGGTCCCACTAGTGGGATCGATGTATCACCGGCCCGTACCCCCGTTGGGTCGGTTCCCTCACACCGGAGGTACCACGTGCGCAAAGTCGCAGTGGGTCTGCTCGGGCTTTCACTGACGGCGACGGGGCTGGCGTTCGGACCGTCCGCCAGTGCCGCGCCGCAGCCGAAACTGCCGACGGCCGCTCCGTCGGTCGCCGAGCCCGCCCTTGCCGACCACGACCTGCCGAACCCGCTGGAGGACAAGCGGCGAGCGCTGCGCCAGGAGGGCCTCAGCAAGGTCCTCACCGGCAAGGCCAAGGCACAGAAGGTCAACGGCAGCACCGTCGTCAAGGTCGGTAAGACCCAGGCCGACGGGGCCGCCGCCCGCACCACCGGGGCGGGCACGGCACAGACCGAGGACCAGTACGTCGAACTCTCCCGTGAACGGACCGACAAGATCTTCGTGATCCTTGCCGAGTTCGGCAACGAGCGGCACCCGGACTTCCCGGACAAGAACATCGACCCCAACACCGCGGGGCCGACCAAGTTCGACGGGCCGCTGCACAATGAGATCCCGGCGCCCAACCGGGCGGTGGACAACTCCACCGTCTGGCAGCCGGACTACAACGCCGACCACTACCGGCAGCTCTACTTCGGCACCAACCCCGGTGACGAGTCGCTGAAGCAGTACTACGAGGCCCAGTCCTCGGGTCGCTACAGCGTCGAGGGCGAGGTCACCGACTGGGTCAAGGTCAAGTACAACGAGGCGCGGTACGGCCGCTCGGACGACCCGATCGCCGACGACGACGTTGCCAACCCGGCCAACGACCCGGCGGTCTGCGACAGCAACGTCTGCGACAACACCTGGGACCTGGTCCGCGACGCGGCCAACCAGTGGGTCGCCGACCAGAAGGCCGCCGGCCGCACCGACGCGCAGATCGCCGCCGACGTCAAGTCGATGGACCAGTACGACCGGTACGACTACGACGGTGACGGCAACTTCAACGAGCCGGACGGCTACATCGACCACTTCCAGATCGTCCACTCCGGCGGCGACCAGGCCGACGGTGACCCGATCCAGGGTGAGGACGCCATCTGGAGCCACCGCTGGTACGCGTACGCCTCGGACCAGGGCAGCACCGGCCCGGAGGACTTCCCGGCCGGCGGCACCCAGATCGGCAACACCGGCGTCTGGATCGGTGACTACACCATCCAGCCGGAGAACGGTGGCCGGAGCGTCTTCTACCACGAGTACGGCCACGACCTCGGTCTGCCGGACGACTACAACGTCATCAACGGTGGCGACAACAACAACGAGCACTGGACCCTGATGGCCCAGAGCCGGCTCGGCGCCAAGAACGACGGCGGCATCGGCGAGCGCGGTGGCGACCTCGGCGCGTGGAACAAGTTCCAGCTCGGCTGGCTCGACTACGAGACCGTCGTCGCGGGGCAGAAGAAGACGCTGGTCCTCGGCCCGCAGGAGTACAACTCGCCCGAGGCGCAGGCCGCGGTCGTCGTACTTCCGAAGCGGGACTACACCTTCTCGAACGGCGCGCCGTTCGAGGGCAGCAAGCAGTTCTTCACCGGCAACGAGGACAACCTCAACAGCACGATGACCCGGACGCTGGATCTCACCGGGAAGTCGTCGGCGGCCCTGTCCATGAAGGGCCGCTACAACATCGAGGCCAACTTCGACTACCTGTTCTTCGAGGCCTCGACGGACGGCGGCAAGACCTGGGCGACCCTGCCCGGCACCGCCAACGGCAACCCGCTGAAGGAGATCTCCCCCGGGCGCTTCGCCCTGGACGGCTCCAGCGCCGGCAAGTGGGTCGACGTCAACATCCCGATGAACTCCGTGGCGGGCAAGGTCGTGCAGTTCCGGCTGCGCTACCAGACCGACGGCGGCCTGTCCCGGGGCGGCTTCTACGGTGACGCGATCACCGTGACCGCCGACGGCCAGACCGTGTTCACCGACGGCGGCGAGAACGGCGCCAACGGCTGGACCTTCGCCGGGAAGTTCGAGATCGCCTCGGCCACCTACACCAAGGCGTTCGAGAACTTCTACATCGCCGGCACCCGGTCGTACACCTCGTACGACAAGTACCTCAAGACCGGCCCGTACTACTTCGGCTACCAGAACACCCGCCCGGACTACGTGGACCACTACGCGTACCAGGAGGGTCTGCTGATTTCGTACTGGAACCTGCGGTGGTCGGACAACGACACGTTCGCGCACCCGGGTGAGGGTCGGAACATGATCATCGACTCCCACCCGGAGCCGTCCTACAACCTGACCGGCGCCCCCTGGCGGGCCCGCGTCCAGGTCTACGACGCTCCGTTCAGCCTGAAGAAGGCGGACTCGTTCACGCTGCACATCAACAGCCAGGCCAACTACGTCCGTGGCCAGGCGGCGCAGCCGCTGTTCGACGACACCAAGCAGTACTGGTACCCGGAGCTGCCGAACCACGGCGTCAAGGTTCCGGCGACCGGCACCAAGATCCGGGTCGTGTCGCAGGACGGGATCAACACCACCGTCCGCTTCAACTGATCCCTCGATCAGGCACCACCCGCACCACGGCGATGCCCGGGCAGGTCACCTGCCCGGGCATCGCCCGTTCCAGGGAACCTCGACCGGACGGCGCACGTCCGACCACCGTGCAGCCGCGAACCCGCACCACCCTTACCGGCGCAGGTCTGGCCACCCTGCTGGCGCTGACCGGTTGCGCCGGAACACGGAACGAAGGAGGCACCGTGTCCGCCGAGCCGACCCCGTCCGGCACTCCCGCGCCCGGCGCGCCACCGTCCTCCGCCGCACCGACGACGCCCACCGAGTCGACGCCGTCGTCCCCCGCCGGCCGCCCGTCGCGCTCACGCGTCCCGCTGCCCACCCTGCGCCCGCCCACCGGACCGCCGCGCAAACCGACCGACGCCCGCCGGGCCAACGCCCTGGCCGGGCGGATCAACCGGGGCGGCGACGGACCCTGCTACGGCCTCGTCACCGACGACGGACGGCAGTACGCGCTGCACGGCACCGGCAAGGGCACCTTCGCCGTCGGGACGACCGTCCGCGTGACCATCGGCCCGGCCGACCCGGCCGCCGACTGCGGCCCGGGCATCCCGGCCACCATCGTCGACATCAGCCCGGTCGTCTGATCCCCGCCGGCTCACACCGGCCGGCGAAGCGGTCCCCTCCCGCAGGGGTCCTAGGCTGTCAACCATGACCGACCAGCGCGGCGAGACCGTCGACGAGTCCTGCGTCCTCACCGAGGGGCCGTGGACACACCGGTTCGTCGGCGCCAACGGCAGCCGTTTCCACGTGGTCGAGGCCGGCACCGGCCCGATGGTGCTCTTCCTGCACGGCTTCCCCGAGCACTGGTGGGCCTGGCACCAGATGCTCCCCGCCGTCGCCGACGCCGGCTTCCGCGCGGTCGCCGTGGACCTGCGCGGCTACGGCGCGAGCGACAAACCACCCCGGGGGTACGACGGCTACACCCTCGCCGCCGACATCGCCGGCCTCATCCGGGCCCTCGGCGAGCGCTCGGCGACCCTCGTCGGCAGCGGTGTCGGCGGCATGGTCGCCTGGACGGTGGCGTCGTTCCACCCGACCCTGGTCCGCCGGCTGGTGGTTCTGGGCGCACCTCACCCGCTGCGGCTGCGCGCCGCCATCTTCGCCGACCCGCGCGGACAGTTCGCCGCCTCCACCCCGGCCTTGAAGTTCCAGCTCCCCCGCTACGAACACGTGCTCACCAGGGACGGCGCGGCGGGCGTCGAGGAGATCCTGCGCCGCTGGGCCGGCCCGCGCTGGGCCGCCAGCGCCGAGTTCAAGGCGTACGCCGAGCGGTGCCGGGAGGCGATGCGCATCCCGCAGGCCGCTTTCTGCGCGCTGGAAGGCTATCGCTGGGCCTTCCGTTCGGTACTGCGGCTGCACGGCTACCGGTTCGTGCGCCTCATGCAGAAGCCGCTGATCACCCCGACCCTGCAACTGCACGGCGCGGCCGACATCGCCGCCCTGCCCCGGACCGCCCTCGGCTCCGGCCGGTACGTCGTCGCACCGTACGAGTGGCGTCTGCTGGACGGGGTGGGGCACTTCCCACACCTGGAAGCCCCCGAGCTGGTGCTCGGCGAGATCCTGCGGTGGGCCAAGTCGTGAGCGTCAGACCCGCTGCTCGCGTAGGTCGGTGACCTCGGCGGCCGGCGCCCAACCCTGGTAGACGCCGAAGTCGAAGACCTCCAACCGCATCGCCTCGGCCACCGGCCAACGACCACCCGTGTACTCGACGCGCAGCCAGGCGTCGTGCTCGCCGAGCACGATGAACGGCTGGCCCTGCCAGGTGCAGGTGGTCCGCACGTACGCCAGATCCTCGATCTCGCTCGCCGGCAGCACCCGCACGTAGCGGCCCGCGCGGACCTCCTCGAAGCCCTCGCCCGGCTCGGGCTGGTAGAGGCGGATGTCGTCGCCGTCCGGGCTGGCCTGGTACTCCCGGCCCTGCCAGCGGGCCACGTAACCGTCGCGCATCACTCCTCCGGAACCCGTCGCCAGGTGACCGCGTCCGTGTCGAGCACCGCGACCACCCGCTCGGTGCCGTCGTCGCCGATCCGCCAGAGCTTCGCGCCGTGCGGGAGACGGGCGCTGTCCACCTTGAACTCCGCCACCACGTCACTGCTCTCGCCCGGGGCGAAACCGTTGCCCCGGAACGGTGGGCGCTCGATGACCCAGCCCTCCATGGCACGCATCGCCGCCTCGTTCTGCCCGCCGTACGGGATCCGGTAGAGGCTGGGCCGGTGCGCCGGCCAACGCAGCACGTAGATCTCCTCGGCGTCCCGCTCGAACGGCGAACCGGGGTAGTTCAGGCCCAGTGCGTCGTGCAGCTCGGCCGGCGTGGTCAGGTGGGCCAGCTCGCCGGCCCGGTGCACGAAACCCGAGACCCGGTCGTACCCCCGCTCCAGGTAGTACGCGAGCTGGCTGGGCGCGATCGCCTTCTGCATGACGGTGGGGCGGGCCGGGTCGACCGCCGCCGGGGCGTACCGGGGTCGGGTGGCGGGTTCCGCCTCGGCCGCCGGCTCCACCGGGTCGACCTCCAGGTCGTCGCCGAGGCCCACCTCGGCGGCCCAGTTGGCCAAGGCGACGATCTGGTCACCGGGCAACTTCGCGCCGACCGGAGTGCCCGGGTTGACGGCGAACGACCAGTCCTCGTCGGGCCAACGCCGGATCAGCTGGGCAAACTTGACCCGGACCGTGTCGACGGCACCCTCGACGTGGTCGGCGAGGCGCTCCGGGGACGTGTAGACCACCACGTACGTCTCGCCGTCGAGGCGGGCGGTGCGCCAGACGAAGCCCGGATCGCCGGGACGGCTGCCCCGCTTCGAGTCCGCCGCCGCCGGCAGCAGCACGCGGGCCAGCAGCAGAGTGGACAGGAACGTGTCCGTGCTCCCGGCCCCGGCGGCGCCGAGCAGGTCCTCCTCGACCGTGTTCGCCGGCTGGAACTGCGGCGACGCCGGTTCGTCGATCGGCGGAGGCTCGACGGCGTCCGCGATCGTGGCCTCCGCGTCCGAGTCGGGGCGGGTCGGCTCGGGTTCGTAGCCCAACGGGGATCGGGGCGAACGGCCGGTGTCGTCGCCGGCCCGGTAGCCACCGTCGCTGGTCGGGCCGGGACCGCCCAGGCCGGCGTCGCTGGTCGGGCCGGGACCGCCCAGGCCGGCGTCGCTGGCCGGGCCGGGACCGCCCAGGCCGGCGTCGCTGGCCGGGCCGGGACCGCCCAGGCCGGCGTCGCTGGCCGGGGTGACGCCGGGTGGATCGAGCAGGCCCGCTTCACTGCCCGACGCGGCCCAGGCAGCTGGGTCCGGCACACCTCGGTCGAACACGCCCCGGTTAAGCGCGGACGGGTCGGGCGCGGACGGGGTGAACGGTGGCGGGGCAGGGGTGGTCGGGCCGGGTCGCCGTGCGGTGTCGAAGAAGGGGCCCACCTCGGGCGGATCGAGGAGATCCCGCGACTCGATGATGGTGCCCTCGATGACGATGGGCGTGAAGCCGCGACGGGGGGCGGGCGGGCCGGAGACCGGTTCGGCGACCGTCGGTGGCAGCTCCTCCACCGGGTCGAAGCGCCGCCGCTCCGAGGGACGGTCACGCGGGATCGCCTGGGTCTCGTCCGCCGAGGGCGTCGGCCCTGCGGTGCGGGCCGGTGGCGGCCCGCCATTGACCGGACCCGGCACCCGGAACGCGCGGGTGGGCTCCTCGGCCAACGGGTCGGGCCGTCGTGGCGGCAACGGCTGCGTGGCCTCGTCGTCGGTCAGCGGCGCTCGTACCACCCGGGACGTGCCCAGGTCGGCGGCGGGCGGCCACGATCCCCGGCTGGCATCCGGCGCGGGCATCGCGAAGGCCTGGGTCGTGCTGTCGCCGCCCGGCGCGTCGGCGGGGCGGCGGCGCGGAAAGGGCTGACTGCCGCGCCCGAACCGCGACGGCGGCACAGCCCGGTCGCCCGGCCGACCGTCCCCCGGAGGCAGGCCCGACTTACGGCCGGACGTCGGTTCGAAGAAGGAACGCCGGCCGTCCTGGTTGGTGCCGTCACCGGCGGCCGGACCGCCGCCCTCGCTGGTCGGACGGGTCGCGGCCGGCCGGCCGAGGCGTGGGATCGGCTGGTCGACCGGGGCGGTGCGGGTGCGGTCGGCGGCCAGGGGCACATAACGCGAGGCGGCGGTGCGGCTCGTTCCCGGCCCCACGCCGGCGCCCGGCAGGGTGCTGCGGGGCGGTTCGCTCGGCTGCGGTTGCCCGGCGGCGGGCAGGTCCTCCGCGCCGGACCGGCGCGGCCTGTCACCCGGGGCGGACGGGCGGGTGGGAATGCCGGCGGCGGAGGGCGGAGACGCCGGAGGCGTCGCACCCCTCGGCCCGGGTCGTCCGGACGACGTCGCCTCCGGGACCGGCGGCGCGGGTGGTACGAACCCGGCGGCGGGCGAGGCGTCCCGACCGGTCGTACCCGCCCGGAACCGGGAAAGGGTCTCGGCCCGCTCCAGCCGGGCCCGGGCGCCCATGGCGCGACCCGGCAGCCGGACGTCACCACGGGAGAGCTGCGACACGAACCAGGACGGCAGGTACCCCTCGACGGGCAGGCCGGGGTTGACCGCGAGCCACCACTCGTGGTTCGGCCAGCCGAGAGCGAGGTCGGCGAACGGCACACGCCGGTGGGTGCCCGCGTGCTCGCCCAGGCAGGCCCGCAGCGCCGCGGCGGAGGTGAAGGCCAGTACGTGCGTCCGGCCACCGGTCGTCCAGGTCCCCCAGCCGGCGGCCTGACCGGACGACGCCGGAGCGGAGACGGGCAACAGCAGATCGGTGCGGGACAGGAGGCGGAAGTAGAGCTCCTGGTCGTTGGCGCGCAGCGCTTCCCGCATCGCCACCTCGGCCTCCGTGGCCGGCTCCCATTCGGTCACGGCCACCTCTCCTCCCGAGAACAGGCCACAGGTATCGCGTACAACCTACAAGGTGGCATCAAGATCACAATGGCTGGCTGGCGGCGGTCCGCCCGGGCGAGGGGGAAGCGATAACATCCCGTTCCGGAGCCGACACGATACGGAGGCTGTCGATGTCCCGGTCGATTGCGCGCCCGGTCCTGGCCGGTCTGGCGGTCGCGCTGCTGACCGGCGCGACAGATCCGGCCGTCGCCGGCGCACCGCTCCGATCGGCCCCGGTCTGCGCGACCCCGCTGACGCCCGTTCGACCGGTCGAGGCCACACCGTGGCCACAGCAGCGGTACGACCCCGTGCGGCTCGCGCCGCTGACCACCGGCGCGGGGGTGACGGTCGCGGTGGTCGACTCCGGGGTGGACCGGGCACACCCCCAACTGGCCGGACGGGTGCTGGCCGGCACCGACCTGCTCGAACCGGGTGGGGACGGCGGTCGGGACTGCGCCGGGCACGGCACCGGTGTGGCGAGCATCATCGCGGCGGCACCGCGGCCCGACGTCGCCTTCCACGGCCTGGCGCCGGCCGCCCGGATCCTGCCGGTACGCGTGAGTGAGCAGCAGGTGGTGCAGGGCCGGGAGTCGGGGCGAACGGTCAGCGCCGCCGAGTTCGCCCGCGCCATCCGCTGGGCCGTCGACCACGACGCCGACGTGGTGAACCTCTCCGTGGTGCTGTACGCCGACGACCCGCAGGTCCGTTCCGCCGTCCGGTACGCCGTCGAGCGGGACGTGGTGCTGGTCGCCGCCGTGGGCAACCTGCACGACAACGGTGACCCGCGCCCGTTCCCGGCCGCGTACGACGGGGTGCTCGGGGTGGGCGCGATCGGGGCGGACGGGGCGCGGGCGACGTTCTCGCAGATCGGCGCGTACGTCGATCTGGTCGCCCCCGGCAGCGAGGTGCTGGTCGCCGCGCCCGCCCAGGGCCACCAGCGGGTGGATGGCACCAGTTACGCCACGCCGTTCGTCGCCGCCACCGCGGCGCTGCTGCGCGCGTACCGACCCGAACTGACCGCCGCCGAAGTGGCGGAGCGGATCGTCGCCACGGCCGATCCGGCGCCCGGCCCGGGACACGGCGGCGGGTACGGGGCCGGCGTGTTGAACCCGTACCGGGCGGTCACCGAGACCGGCGGCCGGCCGGGCGGCCCCCGATCGGCCGCAGCGCTCGCCGACGACCGGGCCGATCAGGCCGCGCTGGCCCGCCAGGCGCGTCGCGCGACCGCCCGGGATCGGGCACTGCTCACCGGCGCGGTGATCGGTGTGACGGCGGTCGCCGTGGTGGTGATGGCCCTCGTGCTGCCCCGGGGCGCGCGCCGACGCTGGCGACCGGCCGAGCCGGCCTGACCCGACCCGGTCGCCACCGTGGCCCTCGCCCGAGGGTGACCGGGACGCCGACGCGGCCATCGTCAGCGCTCCCGGCCCACCGACGTCACTGGAACAGCCCGGTGTTCTTCTTCTCGGTGTCGAGGTAGTCGGCAGCGGAGTCGTCCACCGCCAACTTGATCGCCCGCAGCATCGCCTGCAGGTCCTGCGAGGCGGAGCGCCACCGCGCCTGGCGCTGCTCGTACGCCTGGCGGGCGTCACCGGACCAGGCCGACACCAACGGCCCAGCGTCACGTTCCAGCTGGCCGAGTTGCGAGTCGAGCGTGTTCAGCGCCCGCTGAATGTCCGCGCCGGCCTGTTGCAGCGCGGCGAAGTTGACGACCAGCACACCGTTGTCCATCGGAAAACCCTCCCGGCAGGTCAGAGCGGCAGCTGGATGCCGCCGCGGTTGGTGCCGGCCACCCGGCTGGCCGCCTCGTCGTCCGAGACGTCGTACTGTCGGCCGGCGGTGCGAATGGCACCGGCGGTCTCCCGCAGCGCGCGGTGCAACGCCGCCTGATCCTCTGCCCACTGTCGCTTGACCTGCTCGAACGACCGCCCCCCGGCGCCGCGCCAGGCCTGCTGCAGCACCTCCAACTCGGCCAGCAGGCCGGTCAGCATGGACTGCAACGACTGGTCCACCTGCTCGAACTTCGCGGCGGTCTGCTTCATCACCGCTGCTTCTGCCTGGGTCTGGGACACCCGGACGTCACCTCGTCTCCTCGGTCGTGCCTGGCTGTCAATGCGCCCGCGGTGGGAGCGCACCGCTCGCGTGGCCCGCTCGACGAGCGTGGTCGGACACGGGTCAGCGATGAACTTCGTGGCTGACGGTAGCGGCCCGGTAGCGGTTCTGCTACCCCCTGGCTCTCCCCTGTGGACAACCATGGCAGCCATCGGTCGCCTACGATGTGCGGCAGCCCGGTCGCGGCGCGTGACGGGCGTCCGGGGGCGCTCGGCCGCCGGGCACGTCCAGACTGGTCGAGGAGGCGCGATGCCGCCGATCACCACTTCAGGCGCGCAGCCGGCGAGCCACTCCGGGTGGGGCCCGGTCGCCGCTCCCCCGACAGCCGGGACGGACATCCACGCCGCCTCGTCGGTCGACACCGCACCGGCCATCGGGTCGACCACGATCGGCGGCAGCGCGCCGAGCCCTCTCGGTGTCGTCGCATCCGGCGGCGACGTGCTGTCTCGACGATCTGCCGGGCGGTGGGCCGCGATCGGTCGGCTCGGTGCGGGGGTGCGTGCGGGCCAACTGGTCACCGGGCAGGTCGCCGTCGCGGTCGTTCTCGCCGCCCTCGGTCAGGGCGCCCCGATCATGATCGCCGCGCTGCCGGTGGCTGCTCTTCTGGTGGCCGCCGTCTGCGTCCGGGTCCGGGGCCGGTGGCTCTTCGAGTGGTTGGGCACCGCCGCCGGGCACGTGACCCGCCGTCGCGAGTTGGGCGAGCGGGCCGGCCCGGCCGAACTGCTCGACCTGGTCGCTCCCGGGGCCGTGGTCGGCTCGACCGAGTTGTCCAGCGGGCCGGCGGCGGTGCTGGAGGACACCGGCGGCATGGTGGTGGTCCTGGAGCTCGGAGACCCCGGTGACCTCCTCGGTGACGCGTCCAGGGCGATTCCCACGCCGTCCGCGCTGCTGCCGACGCCGGGACCGGACGTGCCACCGGTACGGATCCAACTGCTTCTCACCGGTACACCGGCGCCCGTCCCGGCGGCGGGTGGCACGGTCGGGACGTCGTACCGGCAACTCACCGACGGCCGCCTCGTCGGGCGCGAGCGGGCGGTCCTGGCGGTCCGGGTGCTCCGGGCGGACGGCTGGACGCCGGAGGCGCTGCGGCGGGCGCTCGCCGGCACGACCCGCCGGATCGTCCGGCGGCTGGGCCCGGTGACCGCCCGGCCGCTGGGCGTACCCGCGGCCCTGCGTGTCCTGGGCGAGCTGGCCCATCACGACGGCGAGCGACTGCTTGAGGCCTGGCCGTCGCTGCGCACCGGCACTCTGGTCCAGACCACGTTCCGGTTGGTCCGCTGGCCGCAGGCCGGTGGGGCGGGCGCGCGGCGGCTGGTACCCCGGCTGCTGACGCTGCCGGCGACCGCGACGACGGTGTCGCTCTGCGTGGGACCGGCCGCTGGCGCGGACGCCGCGGTCACCGAGCTGACCGTACGCCTGGCCGCCACGTCGACGGCCGAACTCACCGTGGCCGTCGACGCGCTGGGCCGTCTCGTCGACGGCGCGGGCGGGGAACTGCGGCGGCTCGACGGCGCACACCTGGACGGTCTGGCCGGCACGCTGCCGCTGGCGCTCCTCTCAGCCGGGCGGCCCGAGGCGGCGCTCGACGACTGGGAGCTGACCCTGGGCGAGGCGGGGATGCTGGTCGGCACCAACCGGCACGGTGGCGCGGTGACCGTGCGGCTGTTCCGGCCGGAGGGTACGCGGGTGCTGTTGCTGGGCGGGGTGCGGGTCGCGCAACTCGTCGCGTTGCGCGCGATGGCGCTGGGAGCGCTGGTGGTGGTCCAGACGTCGCGGCCGCGCGCGTGGGAGCCGTTCGTACGGGGGGTGGGCGCGCCGGGTGGCACGATTCCGCTGATCCCGCCGGGTCGGCCGGTCGCCGACTCGGCCGGCGCCGCGCTTCGGCCGTTGCTGCTGATCGTCGACACCGGACCGGTGCCGGCCGCGGCCGAACCCGGTCCGGCGTGGCGGGCAACCCTCGTGGTGCGGGACGAGCTGACAACGGCCGACGTGGACGCGTTGAGCCGCGCCGACCTGGCGGTGCTGCAACGGCTGCATCCGGCGGAGGCGTCGCTGGCCGGCGCGGCGCTGGGCCTGGGTCCCTCGGCCGACTGGCTCACCCGCATCCGCGACGACATGGTGGCGGTGGTGAATCGTCGCGCGCTGCGGTGGGCGCTGCTCTCTCCGACTCCGATCGAGGCCCAGCTGATCGGCCGGCCGGCACGGGCCTGAGTCGGCCGCCACGGTCGTCCTTGGTGGTCAACTGCCGGGTTACGCCCGTGGATGGTCCGTGGCACGATCCCCGCCATGGGTTTTCTGAAAGGGTTGCTGATTCGGCTGGCCACCACGGCACTGGCCTTCTGGCTGGCCACGCTGCTCATTCCGGGCATCGACCTGGAGTCGACCTCCGCCGTCCAGACGGTCACCACGCTGGTCCTGGTGGCGGCGATCTTCGGCATCGTCAACGCGGTGCTCCAGCCGGTCATCAAGACCGTCGGCTGCGGCTTCTACCTGCTCACGCTCGGCCTCATCGCGCTGGTGGTGAACGGGCTGCTCTTCCTGCTCACCAGTTGGATCGCCGACCAGGCCGGGCTGCCGTTCTCGGTGGACGGGTTCTGGCCGGCCGCCGTCCTCGGCGCCCTGTTCGTGAGCATCGTGACCTGGATCCTCGGAGCCGTCCTCGACCGCGACTGACCGACCACCACCGTCCCGGACCGCCCAGCCCCGACCGGCGGGGCGGTCCGGTGACCAGAGTCCGGGAATTGGTCGGCCGGCGGACCGCGCGGGTGGGTTAGCGTCGCCGACGTGTTCACCCTGACGCGGGCCGACGGCCACCTGCTCAGCACCGATCCCGCCCGGCTCGATCTGGACCGCGTGCACCACTGGCTGTCCACCGACGCGTACTGGGCACTGGGACGCGACCGGGAAACCGTCGTGCGCGCGTTCGAAGGGTCACTGCCGTTCGGCGTCTACCGGCCGCAGGACGGCCGTCAGGTGGCGGTGGCCCGTGTGGTCACCGACCGTGCGACCTTCGCGTGGCTCTGCGACGTGTACGTCGACCGGTCCGCGCGGGGCTCCGGGCTGGGCACGTGGCTGGCTGGCGCGGTCCGCGACCACCTGGCCGACCTGGGCGTACGCCGGATCCTGCTGGCCACCAACGACGCGCACGAGGTGTACGCGCGGGTCGGCTTCACTCCGTTGGACGTTCCCGAGCGGTGGATGAACCTCGACCGGCGACCGCCGGTGAGCCCCGTCACCGGAAAGGAACAAAACGGAGGTTCGCCCCTTACGGTGGAGGCGTGACGCCACTCCGCCTGGGATACCTCTACGGCATCGGCGCGTACCTGCTCTGGGGCTTTTTTCCGCTGTACTTCAAGCTGCTGCGACCCACCGGCCCGTTGGAGATCCTGGCCCACCGGATCGTGTGGTCGGTGCTCTTCGTGGCCCTGCTGCTCGGCGCGCTGCGCAACGTCGGCTTCCTACGGGCGCTGCTGCGCCGACGCGGGGCACTCGCCGGGATCGTCGCCGCGGCGGCGCTCATCGCCGTCAACTGGGGCGCCTACATCTACGGCGTCAGCTCCGACCGGGTGGTGGAGACCGCGCTCGGCTACTTCATCAACCCCCTGGTGGTGGTGCTGCTCGGGGTGACCGTGCTGCGGGAGCGGCTCCGGGCCGCGCAGTGGGTGGCCCTGGGCATCGGCGGGTCGGCCGTGGCGGTGCTCGCCGTCGACTACGGCCGACCGCCCTGGCTGGCGCTGACCCTGGCGTTCAGCTTCGCCGGCTACGGCCTGATCAAGAAGCGGCTCGGGCTGCCCGCCGCCGAAGGGCTCTTCGTCGAGTCTGCGGTGCTGGCGCTGCCCGCGCTGGGTTACCTGGCCTGGCTGTCCCGGCACGGCGGACTGACCTTCGGGCACGTCTCGGCCGGGCACACCGCGCTGCTGGTGCTGGCCGGCGCGGCCACCGCGATCCCGCTGCTGCTCTTCGCCGGGGCCGCCAACCGGCTGCCGCTGACCGGCCTCGGGATGATCCAGTACCTGGCGCCGATCCTCCAGCTCGCCTGCGGTGTGCTGATCTTCCACGAGCCGATGCCGCCGGCCCGCCTCGCCGGCTTCGCGCTGGTCTGGCTCGCCCTGATGGTCTTCACCGCCGACGCCATCAACAACTCCCGCCAGTCCCGCAACACCCCCCGAGTCCCCACCCCAGTCCCAACCCCGTAACCCCGCCCCGCCCCGCCCCGCCCCGCCCCGCCCCCGGCGATCTTGCAGTTTCTGTTGTCGATTTGTCGATCTGCACCCGATATGGCGCCACAGAAAGTGCAAGATCGCGGCACTGAGGGGTGGGGCGGGGCGGGGTGGGGTGGGGTGGGGTTAGGGGACTGCGTAGGTGAGGAGGGGGGTGCCGTCGGCTCTCTGGAGTTCCACGCTTACCAGTTCTGCGTCGGTGAAGCGGGTCATGCCGGTGAACACCAGGTCGTCGCCGGGGGCCGCCAGCCAGGAACCGATCTGCTCGCTGGCGCCGCTCGGGCCCCTCGCCACCAGACGGAACGGGTACGCCTTGCCGTAGCTCGTCCGCGCGTCGTAGCCGCAGTGCATGGTGATCTCGGTGCCCCACTTGCTGCCGGCCAGCCCGATCTCGGCGTGCACCGGACCGGCGAGCGCCACCGGCCGCATGGCGACCATCGACACCTGCGGAGCGGGGCGGGACGTGCCACGCGCTCCCGGGTCAGCCGGCGGCTCGACCGGTCGGGGCAGCACGGCGGCCGTTCCGACGCCGACCACCAGTGCCAGGGCGGCGGCGGCCAGCGCCGTCAAAGCGTACCGACGACGGGTCCTGGCGCGTTCGCGGCGCCGGCGCGCCCGGGCCTCCTCGAGCAGCGCGGGCGCCCGGGGTGCGGTCGGCGGTGGCAGGAACTGTTCCAGGCCCGCCGGGTCGAGGCGGCCGAGCAGTCCCGGTAGGACGGCGATCTCCGCGACAGCGTCCCGGCAGGAGGCGCAGCCGGCGAGGTGCCGCTCGTAGGCCGCCCGCTCGGCGGGGGCCAGGGCACCCAGCACGTACGCGCCGTCGTCGTGCGCGAACTCGCACCGGGTCATCCCGTCACCCCCATCTCGGCCAGGACCAACCGTAGTGAGCGCAGCGCGTAGTGGGTGCGTGACTTGACGGTGCCCGGCGGCACCCCCAGTCGCGCCGCCGCCTCCGCCACCGACCGCCCCTGGTAGAAGCACTCCACCAGGACTTCACGATGGGTCGGGCTGAGGCGGTTCAACGCCTCGGCGACGGTCCACGCCTCCACGGCGCGCTCGGCTTCGTCGACGACCTCCGGCGGCTCGGGAATCTCGTCGGTGAACACCTCACCGACCCGGGTGGAGCGTCGACGCCAGGCGTCGATGGCCAGGTTGCGGGCGGTCGTGAACAGCCAGGCCCGCACGGAGCCCCGCCGCGGGTCGAGGGACTCGGGGTGCCGCCAGGCCCGCAGCAGCGTCTCCTGCACCAGGTCCTCGGCCCGCTGCCGGTCGCCGTTGACGAGTCGCAGGGCGTGTGCGTACAGCGCCTCCGCGTGCTCGTCGTGCAGCGCCCGCAGCAGTTGGGCGTCATGGTCGCTGATGGCGGTCTCCTCACTTCCGGCGCGTGTCCGGCGGTGCGTCCGCCCGGGAATACGTGCGGTGACGCCGAACGGTTCAGCCCGAGGTCAGACCACTGGTGGCCAGGCAGGTGTTCACGCCTGGTTCACATCGCGGCCGACGACCGCTCACCGCGTCCTCCTAGCGTCCGGCTGGTACGCCGCCTGTCGTGCCACCCACTTACCTGGAGGCCTCTTCAATGAGCGACCGTCCCCGGCTGCTCCCGCTGTTGACCGGCAAGCGCCACGGCACCCGTGACGCCATGACCTGCCTGTACCGCTGCGGCAACGCCTGTGACCACCCTGTCCCGAACATGTCCGACAACGCGTACTTCGGTGACGTGGTGGACGCGGAGGTCTCGCGGCGCGGCGTGGTCCGGGCCGGCGCGGTCGGCGCCCTGGTGCTCGGCTTCGGCGGCGCGGCGGCCGGCGCGGGCCCCGCCGTCGCCGCACCCAATGCTCCCGAGGTGCCGGAGAACTTCGGCTTCGGCCGTCCCAACACGGGCGTCGGCAGCGGCGCGCTGACCTTCAAGCCGATTCCGCCGAACAGGCTGGACACCCTGGTCGTACCCAACGGCTACGACCACGCCGTGGTGATCAAGTGGGGTGACCCGGTGCTGCCGGGCGCGCCGGCGTTCGACCTGCACCACCAGAGCGCCGCCGCGCAGTCGAAGCAGTTCGGTTACAACAACGACTTCGTGGGCGTGCTGCAGCTGGACAAGCAGGGCAAGCGGGCGCTGCTCGTGGTCAACCACGAGTACACCAACGAGGACCTCATGTTCCCGGGCTTCCCCGGCCTGGACGGGCTCTCCGTGGAGCAGTTGCGCACCGCGATGGCCGCACACGGCATGTCCGTGGTCGAGCTGGAGCGGGTCGGTGGCACCGGGCAGTGGAAGCCCGTGGGCAACGGCCGCCGGCCGTACAACCGGCGGGTCACCGCGCTGAGCACCAAGTTCGACCTGACCGGCCCGGCGGCCGGCTCGGCGTGGCTGAAGACCGCCGCCGACCCCAAGGGCCGTACGGTCGTCGGCACGCTGAACAACTGCTCCGGTGGCGTCACCCCGTGGGGGACCGTGCTCTCCGGTGAGGAGAACTTCAACCAGTACTTCGTGGGCGCGGACGCCGCGCCGGCCGACCTGAAGCCGAAGCTGGACCGGTACGGCATCAGCACCGCCAGCCGCTACCCCAGCGGCAGCCGCAAGTGGGAACGCGCCGACGAGCGTTTCGACCTGGCCAAGCACCCCAACGAGGCGCACCGGTTCGGGTGGGTCGTCGAGATCGACCCGTTCGACCCGGAGAGCCGTCCGCGCAAGCACACCGCGATGGGCCGCTTCAAGCACGAGGGCGCGAACGTCATCGTCGCCAAGGATGGCCACGTGGTCGCGTACATGGGCGACGACGAGCGGTTCGACTACCTGTACAAGTTCGTCTCGGACAAGAAGTTCCTCACGGGCAACTCGTGGGCCGCCCGCAAGCACAACCTCACCCTGCTGGAGTCCGGCACGCTCTACGTGGCGAAGCTCGACCAGACCAGCGCCGCCGAGATCGACGGCTCCGGCAACCTGCCCAGCGACGGCGCGTTCGACGGTCGGGGCCGCTGGATCAAGCTGGTCAGCGGCAACAGGTCGTACGTCGACGGGATGACCGCGGCGGACGTGCTCACCTTCACGCGGCTCGCCGGTGACAAGGTCGGCGCGACCAAGATGGACCGTCCCGAGGACGTCGAGCCGAGCCTGCTGACCGGCAAGGTGTACGTGGCGCTGACCAACAACACCGACCGCGGCAAGGCCGGCAAGGCGCCGGCGGACGAGGCCAACCCGCGCAACGCCAACAAGCACGGGCAGATCCTGGAGCTGGTCGAGGACCGCAACGACAACACGGCGGAGACGTTCGCCTGGTCGCTGCCCATCGTCTGCGGCGACCCGACCGACCCCTCGACCTTCTTCTCGGGGTACGACAAGACCAAGGTCTCCCCGATCTCGTGCCCGGACAACGTCGCCTTCGACGCCACCGGCAACCTGTGGATCTCCACCGACGGCAACGCGCTGGGCAGCAACGACGGCCTCTTCGCCACCGCCGTCGAGGGGCCGGAGAAGGGCCACCTCAAGCAGTTCCTGACCGTGCCGATCGGCGCGGAGACCTGCGGCCCGTTCATCACCGGCGACAACCGCTCGGTGTTCGTCGCGGTGCAGCACCCCGGCGAGATCACCGGCGCGTCGGTGGAGAACCCGGCCTCCAACTGGCCCGACGGCGACTACGCCAAGCCGGGCGTGGTGGTCACCTGGCGCCTCGACGGCGGCCCGGTGGGCAGCTGACGATGCGCCGCTGACGTTGCTCGGGCGGTTCGGCGCCGGACCGCCCGCCAGAGGCCCTCTCCCAGCCCGGGAGGGGGCCTCTGGCGCGTCCTGAGGTCAGTGGTCGGCGGCGATGCCGTCGGCGACCGTACGGGCGACGGTGAGCAGCTTCGCGCGTACGACTCGGGCGGAGGTCATCATCTCGCTCGCGGGCAGGGCGCAGGCCAGCACGACCCGGCGCTCCATGTCCTTGTCGGGGGCGACGAGCACCGCCGCGCAGGCCACCCCCTGACGGAACTGTCCCAACTCCAACTGCATCCCCCGGCGGTCACCGGCGGCCAGGTCGGCCTCGAACGCCTCGCTGGTGGTCAGCGTGCCGCTGGTGAAGGGGCGCATGCCGTACTCGCGGAGATAGCGGAAGCGCTGCTCGGCGGTCAGGGTGGCGAGCAGGGACTTGCCGAGAGCGGTCGCGTGGGCTCCCTCGTCGAAGCCGGGGACGAGGTCCTCCAGGTAGGGCGATCGGTGCCCCTCGGCCACCGCCGTGATGGCGACCTGACCGCCGACGAACCGACCCAGGAAGTGGCTGTAACCGGTGTCGACGGCGGCGCGGCGCAACGTCTCGCCGACCACCGGCGGCCCACGGAAGGCGGTCACCAGCTCGCGGTAACGGTCGGCCACCTCGAGGCCCACGATGTACGTGCCGTCCTCGCGACGGATCACGTAGCCCTCGTACGCGAGGGTGCGGACGAGGTGGTAGGTGGTGGCCACGGTCAGCTCACACCGTCGGGCGATCTGCTTCACGGTCAGCCCCTTCGGGGCGCGACCGACCGACTCGAGCACCCGTAGTGCTCGGGACACGCTGCGGATCAGGTCCGAAGGTTCTGCCAAGGGGTCGCGCACAACCACCTCCGCCGCCGGGGACTTACACCATATGAAAAACAGGCCGCGTGCGAAATGCCTGTTCGGGTCGAGGATGCCAGATCCCCATCCACTCTTCGTACCGCAGCGGTCACCAGGAGTTGCCTGAGCACGACTCGCGTAGGTTTGCCGCACGATGACCGACACCGCCCTCACCCCCGCCCGCGCCCGCACCCGCCCGATCCGGGCCAGCGCGGGCGCCGTGGCCACCACCGTGGCCTGCGTCCTACCCGTCTTCCTGCTCGGCGGCCTCGCCGTCCAGATGGGTACGGATCTCCACTTCTCCCCCGCCGGGCTGGGTCTGGCGGTCTCCGTCTACTTCGGCGTGAGCGCGCTGGCCTCGGTGCCCTCCGGACGCCTCGTCGAGCGGTACGGGCCGACCCTGGTGGCTCGCTGCGGCATCGTGCTGGCCTCCGGCTCGATGCTGGCCGTGGCAGCGGTCGCCCGCTCGTACGGGGTGCTGCTCGTCCTGCTGGCGCTCAGCGCCGCCGCGAACGCCCTCGGACAACTGGCGAGCAACGCGGCGCTGGCCGAGCACGTCCCGCCGAGGAGGCAGGGGCTGTCGTTCGGCGTGAAGCAGGCGGCGATCCCGGTCTCCACCCTGCTGGCCGGCGCGGCGGTGCCCACGATCGCGCTCACCGCCGGCTGGCGCTGGGCGTTCGTGGTCGCGGCCGTCGCGGCGCTGACGACGCTGCCGGCCGTACCCCGGCAGGTGTCGGGCCGCGCCCGTCGGGCCGATGCGACGCGCGAGGGCCGGGCCACGACGGCCCTGGTGGTGGTCGGGGCGGCGGCGACGTTGGCGGCGGCCGCGGCGAACGCGCTCGGCACCTTCCTGGTCGACTCGGCCGCTGCCCGGGGCCTCTCGCCCGGCCTCGCCGGCCTCACCCTGACCCTCGGCAGCGCGGTCTGCGTCGTCGCCCGGGTGGGTGCCGGCGGACTGGCCGACCGGCGGGCCAACGGTCACGTCGCGCTCATCGCCGCGATGCTGGTGATCGGGGCGCTGGGGCTGGGTCTCCTCGCGGTGGCCGGCCCGGTTCCGCTGGTGGCGGGCGTGGTGCTCGGGTTCGGTCTGGGCTGGGCGTGGCCCGGCCTCATGAACTTCGCGGTGGTCCGCCTGCATCCGCAGGCTCCGGCCGCCGCCACCTCGATCACGCAGACCGGGGTGTACGCGGGCGGCTGCCTCGGTCCGTTGAGCCTCGGCCCGCTCGCCGCCCACCTGGGCTACCCGGCGATGTGGGCCACCGCGTCGGTGTCGATGCTCCTGGCCGCCGCCCTGATGCTGACCGGCAGCCGCCTCCTGACAACCACCAACACCCCAAACCCAGCCCACCCCTGACCCGCCCGCCCCGCCGCCCCACCCGGCCGCCGCCCCGCCCGGCCACCGCCCCGCGCCGCCGCGCCCCGCCCCGCCTCGCCTCGCCTCGCCTCGCCCGGTGATCATGAAGTTATTGCTCGACCACTCGGCGTGTCGAGGCGATAACTTCATGATCAACCGAGCTGGAAGGGGGCGCAACCGAGCTGGAAGGGGCGTAACCGAGCTGGAAGGGGGCGCGACCGAGCTGGAGGGGGCGCGACCCTGCGGGGGGCGCGGACCAAGGTGGAGGGGGTGCTGACGCGGACCGGTGGGCTTGGTGACGGTCAGCTGGTGCGGTCGGCGATGTAGTCGCAGAGCGATTCGAGGGCCTGGCGTGACGAGCTCGCGGGGAGCGGGGCCAGACACGCGCGGGCGTCCTCGGCGTAGCTGCGCACGGTCTCCCGGGCACGCTTGAGCGCCGGGCTCTCCCGCAGCAGCCCCAGGGCCTCGGCGTGCAGCGCGTCGTCGGTCAGCGGGCCGGTCGCCAGGATCTCGCGCAGCCGCACCGAGGAGGCGTCGGAGTCGTCGGCCGCACGGGCGTAGAGCACCGGCAGCGTCGGGACGCCCTCGCGCAGGTCCGTGCCGGGCGTCTTGCCCGACTGCACCGACTCGGACGCGATGTCGAGCAGGTCGTCGGAGAGCTGGAAGGCGACGCCGATCGTCTCGCCGTACCCGGCGAGTGCCTCGACGTGCTCCGCCGGAGCGCCGCTGAACATGCCGCCGAAGCGGGCCGACGTGGCGATCAGGGAGCCGGTCTTCTCGGCGATCACGTTCAGGTAGTGCGCGACCGGGTCGTCGCCGGCACGTGGCCCCACCGTCTCGGCGATCTGGCCGTGTACCAGCCGGGCGAAGGTGCGCGCCTGCAACCGGACCGCCTCCGGCCCCAGTTCCGCCGCGATGTCCGCGGCCCGGGCGAAGAGGTAGTCGCCGACCAGGATGGCGACCGAGTTGGTCCAACGCGAGTTGGCGCTCGGCGCGCCCCGCCGCACGTCCGCCTCGTCCATGACGTCGTCGTGGTAGAGGGTGGCCAGGTGCGTGAGCTCCATCACCACGGCCGCCGGGACCACCTGCGCGCCCGTGGGATCGCCGAACTGAGCGCCGAGCGCCACCAGCAGCGGCCGGAACCGCTTACCTCCGGCGTCGAGAAGGTGCCGGGCCGCCTCGGAGACGAACGGGTCGGCGCTGGCCACACTGGCACCCAGCTCGACCTCGACCGCTTCCAGCAGGCCCAGCACGGATGCCTCGACGCGGGGATCGGCGAGATGAAGGCCGAGCGCGCCGAACTGACTCATGCTCGCCCGACCCCGGCGACCGCCGGAACCGGTGGCACCTGAACGCTCGCCAGCCGGAATCACCACACCATCAACCATGCCACACCCGTTCTACCTGCTCCGGGTCGGGGATACGCACCGGGGGCCGACACGCTGTCGCGCGCCGGCCCCCGGTGGTCGAGCTACGTGTCACCGCACGAATTCGGCGGCTCCGGTAGCCAGGTCGAGCAGCGGCGCCGGGGCGACACCCAGTGCCAGGGTGGCCAGCACGCCGATCATCAGGGCGGCGGAGGTGAGCCCGCCCGGCACGGTCACGGTCGGCGTGGACTCGCCCGGCTCGGACAGCCACATCATCACCACGACCCGCAGGTACGGGAACGCGAGCACCATGCTGGTCAGCACACCGGCGATCACCAGCCACGCCTGGCCCTCCTCCAGGGCCGGCCCGAAGATCGCGAACTTGCTGGTGAATCCGCTGGTGAGCGGGATACCGGCGAAGGCCAGCAGGATGAACGTGAACAGCGCGGCGAAGAACGGCGAGCGCCGGCCCAACCCGGCCCACCGGGACAGGTGGGTGGCCTCGCCGTCGGCGTCCCGGACCAGGGTCACCACGGCGAACGCGGCGAGCACCGAGAAGCCGTACGCGACCAGGTAGAACATCGTGCCGGACAGCCCGTCCCGGCTCGGTGCCAGCACGCCGACCAGCAGGTAACCGGCGTTGGCGATCGACGAGTACGCGAGCAGCCGCTTGATGTCGGTCTGGGTGACCGCGAGCACCGCGCCGACCAGCATGGTCAGCACCGCCACCGCGCCGAGGACCGGGGTGAAGTTCCAGTCCCCGCCCTCGAACGCGACGTGGAAGACACGCAGCAGGGCGCCGAACGCGGCGACCTTGGTGCAGGCCGCCATGAAGCCGGTGATCGGGGTCGGCGCGCCCTGGTAGACGTCCGGGGTCCAGACGTGGAACGGCGCCGCGGCGGCCTTGAAGAGCAGACCGATGGCGAGCAGCGCCATGCCGGCGAAGAGCAGCACCGGACTGGCCGGAGACTCGATCACCGCCGCGTGGACGGTCGCGAAGTCGACACCCGCGGAGCGGCCCGGAACACCGGCGGTGAAGCCGTAGATCAGGGCCACACCGAACAGGAAGAACGCCGAGGCGTAGGCGCCGAGCAGGAAGTACTTCATCGCCGCCTCCTGGCTCAGCAGCCGCCGGCGGCGAGCCAGTGCGCAGAGCAGGTACAGCGGGAGGGAGAAGACCTCCAACGCGATGAACATGGTCAGCAGGTCGTTCGCCGCCACGAAGATCAGCATGCCGCCGATGGCGAACGTGATGAGCGGGTACACCTCGGTGAGGCCGTTGCGGCCCTCGGCCTGCTTCCGGTCGTCGGCCGACTCCGCCGTCACGGCGGCCTGGGCGACGAACGCACCGCCCCGCTCGACGGAGCGGTCGCCGATCAGGAGCAGCGCCATGGCCGCCAGCACCAGGATCGCGCCCTGGAGGAACAGCGTCGGCCCGTCCACCGCGATGGCCTGACCGGCCGTCACGAGCCGATCGTCGGCGTTGAGGACCACCATGGTCAGCGCGGCGAGCACCGCCAGCAGTGCCAGCGTCAGCTGCACCAGGTGTCGCGAACGCCGGGGCACGAAGGCCTCGACCAGCACGCCGAGCAACGCGGTGCTCAGCATGATCATGATCGGGGCGAGCGCCGCGTAGTCGAGCGACGGCAGTTTCAACTCGGTCACTTTGCCGCCTCCTGGACGGTGCCCACCGATGGGGCGGGGTCGGTCCTGCCGATGTCGTCCATGGTCGCCTGGACGGCCGGGTTGATCACGTCGGTGACCGGCTTCGGGTAGAAGCCGAGCAGCACGATCAGCGCGATCAGCGGGGCGACCACGACCTTCTCACGCAGGTTGAGGTCCCGGCGCATCCCGTCGACCTCGGTCAGCGCCGGGTTGAGCGTGCCCTGCGTGGTGCGCTGCACCATCCACAGCACGTACGCGGCCGCCAGGATGATGCCGAGCGTGGCGATGACCGCCACCGGCTTGTTCACCGTGAACGTGCCGATCAGCACCAGGAACTCGGAGATGAACGGCGCGGTCCCCGGCAGCGCGAGCGAGGCCAGACCGGCGAAGAACAGCACACCGGCGAGCACCGGGACCATCTTGCCGGCCCCACCGAAGTCGCTGATCAACGCCGAGCCACGCCGGGCGACCAGCATGCCCACCACGAGGAAGAGCAGACCGGTGGCCAGACCGTGGTTGAGCATGTAGAGGACCGCGCCGGTGCCGGCCTGGGAGGTGAACGCGAAGATGCCCACCCCGATGAAGCCGAAGTGCGCGATCGAGGTGTACGACACCAGCCGCTTGAGATCGTTCTGACCGACCGCCAGCAGCGCCGCGTAGATGATGCCGATCACGCCCAACGCCAGCGCCCAGGGCGCGAACCACTTCGACGCCTCGGGGAACAGCGGCAGGCAGTAGCGCAGGATGCCGAACGTGCCGACCTTGTCCAGCACACCGACCAGCAGCGCGGCAGCGCCCGCCGGGGCGGCGCCACCGGCGTCCGGAAGCCAGGTGTGGAACGGGAAGAACGGGGCCTTGATGGCGAACGCGAGGAAGAAGCCGAGGAACAGCCACCGCTCGGTGCCGGTGCTGATGTCGACCTGCGAGAGCGCCTGCCAGTCGAACGTCTTGCCACCGACCACCCACAGGCCGATCACCGCGGCCAGCATGAACAGGCCGCCGACCAGCGAGTAGAGGAAGAACTTCACCGCCGCGTACTGCCGCTGGTGGCCGCCGTAGCTGCCGATGAGGAAGTACATCGGCACGAGCATGACCTCGAAGAACACGTAGAACAGGAAGACGTCGGCGGCCGCGAAGACGCCGATCATCGTGCTCTCGAGGATCAGCAGCAGGGCGAAGTAGACCGGGATGGACCGCTTCGACGACTCGGCGTCGTGCCAGGACGCCAGGATCACCAACGGCACCAGCACCGCGATGAGCATCAGCATCACCAGCGCGATGCCGTCGGCGGCGAAGGTGAAGCTGACGCCCCAGTTCGGGATCCAGGTGTACGACTCCCGGAACTGGAACCGGTCACCGCCGGCGTTGAAGCTGACCCACATCACCACCGAGAGCACCAGTACCAGCAGTGACCAGGCGAAGGCCACCTGCTTGGCGAGCTCCGGCCGGCGGCGCGGCAGGAAGGCCACCACCAGAGCGCCCACCAGTGGCGCCACGGTGAGCACCGAGAGGAACGGGAAGTTGGACATTATGCGGCCTTACCTCCGTCGTGGATGCGTGGTCCGCCGGCGGGGGCGGGCGTCTTCAGGTCGGTCACGCCAACCACCCCGCCTGCACCGCCAGGAACGCCGCCATCACCAGCAGCGCGCCGGCCAGGATCGAGGTGGCGTACGAGCGGACGAAGCCGGTCTGCATCCGCCGGAGTCGACCCGAACCACCGCCGACGGCGGCGGCCAGCCCGTTGACGAGACCGTCGATACCCCGGTTGTCGAGGAAGACCAGCGCCCGGGTGAGGAAGATGCCCGGCTTCTCGAAGACCGCCTCGTTGACGGCGTCGGTGTAGAGGTTGCGTCGGGCGGCGGTGACCAGGATGCCGGCCGGCTGCGGCGCGGTGGCCGTACCGGCCCGGAAGAGGAACCAGGCCAGGCCGGCGCCGAGCACGGTGACCAGCAGCGACAGCGTGGTGATCACGAGGTGCGAGAGGACCGGCTCGTGCTCCGCGTGCTCACCGCCCAGCCCGGCGGTGGACGTCAGCCAGTCCGGCACGGAGGTGGAGAGCAGGAAACCGGCCCCGACCGAACCGACCGCCAGCAGGATCAGCGGGATGGTCATCAGCTTCGGCGACTCGTGCGGGTGCTCGATGTCCTCGGTCCACCGCTTCGGGCCGTGGAAGGTGAGTACGAACAGCCGCGTCATGTAGAAGGCGGTCAGCCCGGCGCCGAGCAGCGCGGCGCCGCCGTAGAGCCAGGCGGTCCAGTCCTCCCGCTCGAAGGCGGCCACGATGATCGGCTCCTTGGAGAAGAAGCCGGAGAACGGGAACATGCCGATGATGGCCAGCCAGCCCATCATGAACGTCAACCAGGTGACCTTCATGTACGACGACAGCCCACCGAAGCGGCGGATGTCCACCTGGTCCTTCATCCCGTGCATGACCGAGCCGGCGCCCAGGAACATGTTGGCCTTGAAGAAGCCGTGCGCCAGCAGGTGCACGATGGCCAGCGCGTACGCCCCGCCGCCGAGGCCGACGCCGAGGAACATGTAGCCGATCTGGCTCACCGTCGACCAGGCGAGCACCCGCTTGATGTCGTCCTTGGCCGCGCCGATGATGCAGCCCATCAGCAGGGTGAGCGCGCCGACGCTGACCACCACGAGCTGGAGCGTCGAGTTCGCGGAGAAGATCGGGTTGGACCGGGCGATCAGGTAGACACCGGCGGTGACCATGGTGGCGGCGTGGATGAGCGCCGACACCGGGGTCGGGCCCTCCATCGCGTCCGGAAGCCATGCCTGCAACGGGAACTGGCCGGACTTACCGGCCGCGCCGAGCAGCAGCAACAGGCCGAGGACCAGAACGGTGGCGCCGGTCAGCGAGCCGACGCCGTTGAACACCTCGTCGTACTGGGTGGTGCCCAGGGTCGCGAACATGATGAAGATGCCGATGGCGAGGCCGGTGTCACCGACCCGGTTCATCAGGAACGCCTTCTTGCCGGCCGTGGCAGCGCTCGGCCGCCCGTACCAGAAGGAGATCAGCAGGTACGACGCCAGACCGACGCCCTCCCAGCCGAAGTAGAGCATCACGTAGTTGTTGCCGAGCACCAGCAGCAGCATGGCGGCGACGAACAGGTTGAAGTACGCGAAGAACCGGCGACGACCCGCGTCGTGCGCCATGTACTCGACGGCGTACAGGTGGATCAGGAAGCCGACGCCGGTGATCAGGAGCACGAAGACGGCGGCCAGCGGATCGAACAGCAGGCCGAAGTCGACGCGCAGGTCACCGACCGTGATGAAGTCCCACAGGCTCAGCTCGACCGACTTGTTCTCCAGGCCACGAAGCTGGAAGAAGGAGGAGAGGCCGAGCACGAACGCGGCGCCGATGGCCGCCACACCCAACCAGTGCCCCCAGCGGTCGGCCCGCCGGCCGAGCAGCAGCAGGATGGCCGCGCTGAGCAGCGGGATCGCCACCAGCAGCCAGACGCCCCCGAGCAGCCCCGTGGCCTGGGCGTATTCCACAGTCTCTTCCACCGGTGGACCCCTTTAGTACTTCAGCAGGTTGGCGTCGTCGACGCTCGCCGAGCGTCGCGTCCGGAAGATGGCCATGATGATCGCGAGGCCGACCACGACCTCGGCCGCCGCCACCACCATCACGAAGAACGCCATGATCTGGCCGTTGAGGTCACCGTTGATCCGGCTGAAGGTGACCAGTGTCAGGTTGGCCGCGTTGAGCATCAGCTCCACGCACATGAACAGCACGATCGCGTTGCGCCGGATCAGCACCCCGGCAGCGCCGATGGTGAACAGCACCGCGGCGAGGAAGAGGTAGTAGTTCGGCTCGACCGAGAAGAACGATCCCATTATTTGTCCGTCCCCTTCAGCGAGGTCTCCTCGGCGGTCAGCTCGCGCTGCGGAAGGATCGCCGGGGTGCTGCGGTCGGTCAGGCGGCCGTCGGGCAGCCGGGCCGGCGTGGCCACCGAGGAGGAGGTCGCGAAGACACCGGGGCCGGGCTTCGGACCGGGGTAGTTGCCCGGGGCGAAGCGCGCCCGCATGGTCGACACCTGGTCGACCTTGTCCTGCTTACGCCGCTCCACGTGGGCCAGCACCATGGCGCCGACCGCCGCGGTGATCAGCAGCGCCGAGGTCAACTCGAACGCGAAGACGTACTTGGTGAACAGCAGCCGGGCGATGCCCTGCACGTTGCCCTCGGCGTTGACCTGGTCGAGGCCGACCGCCGTGGTCTTGTCGAGCGCCCGGTAGACGCCGGTGCCGACCAGCGCGGCGAAGCCCACACCGAGCACGATCGCGGCGACCCGTTGGCCGCGCAGCGTCTCGATCAGCGAATCGGACGCGTCCCGGCCGACGAGCATCAGCACGAACAGGAACAGCATCATGATCGCGCCGGTGTAGACGATGATCTGCACCATGCCGATGAACGGACCGGACTGGAGCACGTAGAACACGCCCAGGCAGAGCATGGTCAGCACCAGCCACAGCGCCGAGTGCACGGCATTGCGGGCCGCCACCATCCCGATCCCGCCGATCAGCGCGAGCGGCGCGAGGATCCAGAAGGTGATCGCCTCGCCGTTGGAGACGGAGTTCGCCGCGGCGAGCACCGTAGACGTGGTCATGCGTTTTCTCCCTTGCCGGCCGCCGCACGCTGGGCGGCCTGCTCGGCGCCCGGGAACGTCACGCCGGGGTGCTCCTCGACCTGGTAGCGGCCGGGGCCCATCGGCGACGTCTCCGCACCGGCGGACGTGCCCGGGTTGTCGAGCGCGCCGACGTAGTAGTCCTTCTCGCTGTCACCCAGCCGCATCGGGTGCGGCGGCTGCTCCATGCCCTCCAACAGCGGGGCGAGCAACTGCTCCTTGGTGAAGATCAGGTCCTGCCGGTTGTCCCGGGCCAGCTCGTACTCGTTGCTCATGGTGAGCGAACGGGTCGGGCAGGCCTCGATGCACAGCCCACAGAAGATGCACCGCGCGTAGTTGATCTGGTAGGTGCTGGCGTACCGCTCACCCGGCGAGAAGCGCTGCTCGTCGGTGTTGTCGCCGCCCTCGACGTAGATGGCGTCCGCCGGGCAGGCCCAGGCGCACAGCTCGCAGCCGATGCACTTCTCCAGGCCGTCCGGGTGCCGGTTGAGGATGTGCCGCCCGTGGTAGCGCGGCGCCGACACCGGCGGCTTGAACGGATAGTCGGTGGTGACGACCTTCCTGAACATGTGCGAGAAGGTGACACCGAAGCCCTTGAACGTTCCGGTGATCGCGCCCACGTCACACCTCCCTGGAGTCCGAGCCGGCGACGATGTTGGCCGGCTCCCGCTCGGCGACCACGCGCGTGATACGCGGGCTCGGTGGTACCTGTAGATCCATCGGCGGCAGCGGGAAGCTCCCGTACGGCCGGCTGTCGACCTGTTCCTGCGTCGTCGGCTTCGGTTGCGGCTTCCGGCTCGGCCAGAAGAGCGTGGCGATCAGCAGGATGCCGGCCGGGATGCCGACCGCGGTCGCCTTGCCCTCCCAGCTCCAACCCTCGATGGACCGCAGGCCCGACAGGACCAGGATCCAGACCAGGTTGATCGGCAGCAGGACCTTCCAGCCGAAGCGCATGAACTGGTCGTAGCGCAGCCGGGGCAGCGTGCCGCGCAGCCACACGAAGACGAAGACCAGCGCGATGACCTTGCCGAAGAACCAGAGCATCGGCCACCAACCGGAGTTGGCGCCCTCCCACAGCGTGATCGGCCACGGTGCCCGCCAACCGCCGAGGAACAGCGTGGTGGTGACCGCGGACATCGTCACCATGGCGACGTACTCGCTGAGCATGAAGAGCGCGAACTTCAGCGAGCTGTACTCGGTCATGAAGCCGGCGACCAGCTCGGACTCGGCCTCGGGCAGGTCGAACGGCGCCCGGTTGGTCTCACCGACGGTGGCGATGAAGAAGATGATGAAGCTGGGCAGCAGCAGGATCGCGTACCAGCCCGGGGCCGGGATCTCGGTGCCGAAGATGGTCAGCCGGGTGGCGTCACCCTGTGCGGCGACGATCCCGCTGGTGCTCATCGTGCCGGCGGTCATGAAGACCGCCACGATGCTCAGGCCCATCGCGACCTCGTACGAGATCATCTGGGCGCTCGACCGGAGACCGCCGAGCAGCGGGTACGTCGAGCCGGAGGCCCAACCGCCCAGCACGATGCCGTAGACGCCCATGGAGGAGCAGGCCAGCAGCAGGAGCACGGCCACCGGCACGTCGGTGACCTGCAACGGCGTGTGGTGGCCGAAGATGCTCACCATCGGGCCGAACGGCACCACCGACAGCGCGGTGACCGCGCAGATCACCGAGATCGTCGGCGCGAAGAAGTAGACGACCTTGTCGGCCGCCTTCGGGAGGATGTCCTCCTTGAAGGCCATCTTCAGGCCGTCGGCGAGGGTCTGCAGCAGACCGAGCGGGCCGACCTGGTTCGGGCCGGGCCGCACCTGCATGTAACCGACCACGCGCCGTTCGAACCAGACACCGAGCAGGGTGGCCAGCAGACCGAACGCGAAGGCGAAGACAATCTTGCCGAGAACCAGCCACCACGGATCGTGACCGAAGTCGGCGAGCGTCGGGTCCTGAGCCAGGACGATCGAGTTCACTGGTTACCCCCAGAACTGAGGATGGTCTCGTCGGCCGCCACGCGTCCGGCCGGGATGGCCGTACCCGATGCGGGGACGGAGATCCGGACGACCGTGCCGGACGTCGCCCCGAGGCTGCGTCGCACGGTCGAACCGGGTGAGTTCGTGGGCAGCCAGACCACGCCGTCCGGCATCTCGGTGATCTCCGCCGGCAGGGTCAGCGCGCCCCGGTCGGTGCCGACCGTGACCGCGTCGCCGTCGGCGACACCGAGCGTCTCGGCGGTGTCCTTGCCCAGCCGGACCACCGGCGGACGGGCGGTCCCGGCGAGGTTCTCGTCGCCCTCGGTCAGGGTGCCGTTGTCGACGAGCTGGTGCCAGGTCGCCAGCACGGCCTCCCCGGCGCCCGGGTGCGGGACCGTGCCCGGTGACACGGACGGCGCGGACGGCCGGGTCGTCCGCGTGGCCGGCAACGAGCCCAGCTCGCGGCGGACACTCGGCACGTCGGCGGTGCCGAGGCGGACGTCGAGGAGCGCGGCCAGCGCGTCGAGCACCCGTCCGTCGGTCATCGCGGCCGTGTTCAGCACCGCCTCGAACGGACGCAGCCGGCCCTCCCAGTCGAGGAAGCTGCCGGCCTTCTCGACCACCGGCGCGACCGGCAGGACCACGTCGGCCCGCCGGGTCACCGCGCTGGCGCGCAGTTCCAGGCTGACCAGGAACGGCACCGCGTCCAGCGCGGCCTCGGCCAGCCGCGGGTCGGCCAGGTCGGCCGGGTCGACACCGCCCACCACCAGCGCGCCGAGCTGCCCGTTGGCCGCCGCCGCCAGGATGCCGTCGGTGTCCCGACCGGCCTGGCTGGGGATCACCCCGGCCGGAATGTCCCACGCCTCGCCCAGCTCGGCCCGCGCGGCCGGCTCGGTGACCAGCCGGCCCCCGGGGAGCAGGTTGGGCAGGCAGCCCGCGTCGACCGCGCCGCGGTCACCCGCGCGCCGCGGCACCCAGGCCAACTTCGCGCCGGTACGCCGGGCCACGTCCGCCGCGGCGGAGAGCCCGCCCGGCACGGTGGCCAGCCGCTCGCCGACGATGAGGATCGCGCCGGGCGCGCTGAGCGCCTCGCTGACCGTGGCGTGCTCGGCGAGCACGCTCGCCTCCTCGCCGGGCACGACCCGGGCCAGCTTGGCGCCGAGCTTCTCCAGGCCGCGCGTGGCGAACGGCGCCAGCGCGTACACCGTCAGGGTCTTCTTGAGGTACGCCTTGCGCAGCCGCAGGAAGAGGATCGGGCACTCCTCCTCCGGCTCCAGGCCCACCAGCACCACGGCCGGCGCGTTCTCCACGTCGGTGTACGTGACGTCGGTGACCCCGGCGACCGAGCTGGCCAGGAAGTCGGCCTCCTCACGGGAGACCGGCCGGGCCCGGAAGTCGATGTCGTTGGTGTTCAGCGCGACCCGGGCGAACTTGGCGTACGCGTAGGCGTCCTCGACGGTCAGTCGACCGCCGGTGAGCACCGCCGTGCCCTGGCCGCCCTCGCGGGCCGCGTGCAGCCCTTCGGCAGCCCGGGTGAGCGCCTCGCTCCAGGACGCCTCCCGCAGCTCACCGGTCTGCTCGTCACGGACCAGCGGGTTGGTCAGGCGGTCGGCGGCCCGGGTGTACTGGAAGCCCCACCGACCCTTGTCGCAGTTCCACTCCTCGTTCACGGCGGGCTCGTCACCGGCGAGCCGGCGCAGAACCTTGCCGCGCCGCCAGTCGGTGCGCTGCCCGCAGCCGGCCGAGCAGTGCTCGCAGACGCTCGGGCTGGACACCAGGTCGAACGGGCGGGCCCGGAACCGGTACTGCGCGCCGGTCAGCGCGCCCACCGGGCAGATCTGCACGGTGTTGCCGGAGAAGTAGGAGTTGAACGGCACATCGCCGTCGTCGCCCTGCTCGCCGTACGCGTCGTCCCGGTAGATGTTGATCTCCTCGGCGGACGACCGGCCCATCAGGTCGATGAACTTGTCGCCGGCGATCTCCTCGGAGAACCGGGTGCAGCGCTGGCAGAGCACGCAGCGCTCGCGGTCCAGCAGGACCTGGCTGCTGATCGCCATCGGCTTCTCGTACTCGCGCTTGTGCTCGTGGAAGCGCGAGTCGGTGCGGCCGGTGGACATCGCCTGGTTCTGGAGCGGGCACTCACCGCCCTTGTCGCACATCGGGCAGTCCAGCGGGTGGTTGAGGAGCAGCAGCTCCATCACCCCCTCCTGCGCCTTCTGCGCCACCGGGGAGGTGAGCTGGGTCCGCACGACCATGCCGTCGGCGACGGTCTGGGTGCAGGAGGCGACCGGCTTGCGCTGGCCCTCCACCTCGACCAGGCACTGCCGGCACGCGCCGGCCGGGGCCAGCAGCGGGTGGTCGCAGAACCGGGGGATCTCGGTGCCCATCTGCTCGGCGACCCGGATCAGCAGCGCCCCCTTCGGGGCGGTGACCTCGACGCCGTCGATGGTGAGGGTGACGGTCTCGGTCTGCTTGGCTACGTCGGTCATCAGTGCGCCCCTACCAGGGTCTTCTCCGACAGCTTGGGTGCGGTCCGACCCTCGATGTAGTCGAGGTAGTCCTGCTTGAAGTACTTCAGGGACGAGGTCACCGAGCTGGTCGCGCCGTCACCCAGACCGCAGAACGAGCGGCCGAGGATGTTGTCGCAGGTGTCCAGAAGGGTGTCCAGATCCTCGTGGGTGCCCTGGCCGGAGAGGATCCGCCGGTAGACCCGGACCATCCAGTAGTTGCCCTCCCGGCACGGGGTGCACTTGCCGCACGACTCGTGGTGGTAGAACTCCAGCCAGCGGTACGTCGCGTATACCGGGCAGTCCTGGTCGGAGAAGATCTGCGTGGCCGTGGTGCCCAGGATCGAGCCGGCCGCCGCCACACCCTCGAAGTCCAGCGGCACGTCCAGGTGCTCGGCCGCGAGCAGCGGGGTCGACGATCCACCCGGGGTCCAGAACCGCAGGTTGTGACCGGGCTGCATGCCGCCGGCCAGTTCCAGCAGCTCCCGCAGCGTGACGCCCATCGAGCACTCGTACTGGCCGGGGTTGGCGACCCGCCCGGAGAGCGAGTAGATCATCGGGCCGGAGGACTTCTCGGTGCCCATGCTCTTCCACCAGTCGGCCCCACCGAGCACGATCGGCGGCACGCTGGCGATGGTGCCGACGTTGTTGACCACCGTCGGGCTCGCGTACAGGCCGTGGGTGGCCGGGAACGGCGGGCGCAGCCGAGGCTGCCCCCGGAACCCCTCCAGCGAGTCGAGCAGCGCCGTCTCCTCGCCGCAGATGTACGCCCCGGCGCCGGAGTGCACCACCAGCTCCAGGTCGAAGCCGCTGCGCAGGATGTTCCGGCCCAGGTAACCCTTGTCGTACGCCTCCTGGACGGCGTTGCGCAGCCGCCGGGCGGCGTGCACGGCCTCGCCCCGGATGTAGATGTAGGCGCGGCTGGCCCGGATCGCGTACGACGCGATGATCACGCCCTCGACCAGCGCGTGCGGGTCGTGGGTCATCAGCGGCAGGTCCTTGCAGGTGCCCGGCTCGCCCTCGTCGGCGTTGACCACCAGGTAGTGCGGCTTACCGTCACCCTGCGGAATGAAGCCCCACTTGAGACCGGTGGGGAAGCCGGCGCCGCCACGACCGCGCAGCCCGGAGTCCTTGATGAGCTGGATCAGGTCGTCCGGGTGGGCCTTGAGGGCCTTGCGCAGGGCGGCGTAGCCGTCGAGCTGCTCGTAGGTGCCGATCCGCCAGGCGTCCGGCGACAACCAGCGCTTGGTCAGCACCGGCGTCAGCTTGGCCAGCGTCTCCGGGCGGGGAGTGGTCACTTGTGGGCCCCCGTTTCGCTCGCGGCGGCGGGGTCCGTGCCATCCGCGTCCGCCGACGCTTCGGTGAGGTTGCGCTCCTGCGCGCCGGTCGAGTCGCCGGCGGGCTTGCCGTCGCCGGCCGGGGTGTTGGCCGCCGCGCCGGCAGCCTGGGCCGCCTGCGCGTCGCGCGGGGCCGGCGGCGACGTCTCCGCCGGCACCTTCGTGCCGGGCGCGTCCGGCACGGCCGTCTCCGCGTCGGGCTGCCGGGTCTCGGCGGTACGCACCTGCGGCGACTTGTCGTCCGGCGCCTTCACGTCCGGTGCGGTGCTGCCGGTGGCCGCCGCCGGCTCGACCGGCTCGGCGTTGCCGGGCGTACCCGTGGGGGTGGCCGCACCGTCGCCGCTGGTGACGTCAGTGGCGGGAGCCGCAGCCGGGGTGGCCGCACCGTCGCTGCCCTTGACCGGCGCGGTGGTGGCCTCGACGGGGGCCGGCTTGGCGGCCTCCGCCTTCGCCTTCGCCTCGGCGGCGGCCTTGTCGGCCTCGGCCTTGCTGCGGATCGGGGTGTTCGGGTCGAAGCCCGGCACCGAGACGCCGTGCTCCTGCGCCAACCGCAGGCCCCGCAGGGTCGGCTCGCCCGGTCCGCCGTCGGCGACCGCGCCGTCCCGCTCGTCGGCGAAGCCGGCGAGTTGCACCGCCATCTCCTTGAGCGTGCACAGCCGCGCGCCGCGCGTCGGCGTCGGCCGCCCGCCCGCGCGCAGCTCGTCGACCACACCGACCGCCGTGGACGGATCCACGCCGTCGAAGAAGTCGTAGTTGACGGTCATCACCGGCCCGTAGTCACAGGCCGCCAGGCACTCGGCGTGCTCCAGCGTGATGGTGCCGTCGGCGGTCGTCTCGTCGTGCCCGACACCCAGGTGCTCGGAGAGGGTGTCGTAGACCTCCTGACCGCCCAGCACGTTGCACATGGTGTTGGTGCAGACGCTGACCAGGAAGTCGCCGGTGGGCTTGCGCTTGTACATGGTGTAGAAGGTGGCGACCGCGCCGACCTGGGCCTTGTTCAGCCCGAGCACCTCGGCGCAGAACGTCACGCCGGCCGGAGAGACGTACCCCTCCTCGGCCTGGACCAGGTGCAGCAGCGGCAGCAGGGCCGAGCGGGACCGGTCCGCCGGGTAGCGGGCGATGATCTCGCGTGCCCGCTCGCGGGTCTGCTCAGTGAAAACAACGCTCATCGGTCACAACCACCCATCACGGGGTCCAGCGAGGCGCCGCCGGCGATCACGTCGGCGATCAGGCCACCCTCGGCCATCGCCGGGAGGGCCTGGAGGTTGACGAAGCTCGGCTCCCGGTAGTGCACCCGGTAGGGCCGGGTGCCACCGTCGGAGACGGCGTGCACGCCCAGCTCGCCGCGCGGCGACTCGATGCCGACGTACACCTGGCCGGGCGGGACCCGGAAGCCCTCGGTGACCAGCTTGAAGTGGTGGATCAGCGATTCCATCGACTGACCCATGATCTTCGCGACGTGCTCCAGCGAGTTGCCCATGCCGTCGACGCCGATGGCGAGCTGCGCGGGCCACGCGATCTTGCGGTCGGCGACCATCACCGGGCCCGGACGCAGCCGGTCCAACGCCTGCTCGACCAGCTTCATCGACTCGCGGATCTCGGCGAGCCGGACCTGGTAGCGGCCCCACACGTCACCGTCGGGGTGGGTGGGCACGTCGAACTCGTACGTCTCGTAACCGCAGTACGGCATGGTCTTGCGCAGGTCCCAGCCGAGCCCGGCCGAGCGCAGCACCGGACCGGTGATGCCCAGCGCCACGCAGCCGGTGACGTCCAGCACCGCCACGCCCTTGGTCCGCTCGGTCCAGATGGGCTGGCCGGAGAGCAGGTCCTCGTACTCCTTGAGCTTCTTCGGCATCATCTTCAGGAACTCGCGGATCTTGCGGATCGCGTCGTCCGGCACGTCCTGCGCCACACCGCCCGGCCGGACGTACGCGTGGTTCATCCGCAGGCCGGTGATGGTCTCGAAGATGTCGAGGATGTACTCCCGCTCGCGGAAGCCGTACAGCATGATCGAGATGGCGCCCAGCTCCATGCCGGTGGTGGCCAGCCAGACCAGGTGCGACGAGATCCGGTTGAGCTCCATCATCAGCACGCGGATGGTGGTGGCCCGCTCGGTGACGTCGTCGGTGATGCCGAGCAGCTTCTCCACGGCCAGCGCGTACGCCGTCTCGTTGAAGATCGGGGACAGGTAGTCCATCCGCGTCACGAACGTCGAACCCTGGACCCAGTTGCGGTACTCGAGGTTCTTCTCGATGCCCGTGTGCAGGTAGCCGACGACCGAGCGGGCCTCGCGGACCGTCTCACCCTCCAGTTCGAGGATCAGGCGGAGCACCCCGTGGGTGGACGGGTGCTGCGGACCCATGTTGACCACGATGCGCTCGTCGTTGATCGGGTCGGTGCCCGACACGACCGTGTCCCAGTCCCCACCCGTGACGGTGAAGACCCGGCCCTCGGTGGTCTCGCGTTCGGTCGCGTAGTTCGACGTGGTCACTGGTAGGACCTCCTACGGTCCGGCGGTGGAATTTCCGCACCCTTGTACTCGACGGGCACGCCACCGAGCGGGTAGTCCTTGCGCTGCGGGTGGCCCTCCCAGTCGTCCGGCATGAGGATCCGGGTCAGGTTGGGGTGGCCGTCGAAGACGATGCCGAACATGTCGTACGCCTCCCGCTCCTGCCAGTCGGCCGTCGGGTAGACGGCGGTGACGCTGGGCAGGTGCGGAGACTCGGCGGAGACGGCGGCCTCCAGCCGGATCCGACGCCGGTAGGTCATCGAGGTGAGCAGGTAGACCACGTGCAGTCGGCGCTCGTCCGCGCCGAGGTAGTCCACCCCGGACACCGAGGAGCACAGCTCGAACCGCAGCGCCATGTCGTCGCGCAGCACCTGGCAGACCTCGGCGATCCGCTCGGGGCGGACGTGCAGGGTCAGCTCACCCCGGTCGACGACCACCTTCTCGATCGCGTCGCCGAAGGCCGGGTACGCCTCTTCCAGCGCGTCACGGACCTCGTCGAAGTACCCGCCGTACGGCCGGGAGGCCTCCTCGATGGGCTGGCGCGGGCGGACCAGGCCGCCGTAGCCGGACACGTCACCCGTGCCCTGGTTGCCGAACATCCCGCGACCCGCCGGGCTGACCGGCGGGTACTCGGCCGGGGCGGTCGCGCTGGCGCCGGGCGGCGTCACCGGCACCGGCACCCCGCCGTCGTTGGTCTTGTCCGTGGGAGACGTCATTTCGGGCCTGCCTGCGGGTGGAGATGGTTCTGGGCGTTCATCCAGTTCTCGATCCGCAACTGCTCCTCGCGCCCCTCGCGGACCGCCTGGGTCCACTCGGCACGCCGGGCCTTGTCGTTGCGGTAGGAGGACGGCATCGAGCCGTACGGCACGACCGGGACGTCGCCGCGCTCCTGGCGGGCCGCCAGCATCTTGCGGCCGTTCGCGCCCAGCGGCTCGTACATGATCTTCTCGCGGAGCTTGAGGATCGCGTCGATGAGCATCTCCGGCCGGGGCGGGCAGCCGGGCAGGTACATGTCGACGGGTACGACGTGGTCGACACCCTGCACGATGGCGTAGTTGTTGAACATGCCGCCGCTGCTGGCGCACACGCCCATCGAGAGCACCCAGCGGGGCTCGGCCATCTGGTCGTAGATCTGGCGCAGCACCGGCGCCATCTTCTGGCTGACCCGACCGGCCACGATCATGAGGTCGGCCTGTCGGGGCGAGGCCCGGAAGACCTCCATGCCCCAGCGGCCCATGTCGTAGTGCGGACCACCGGCGGCCATCATCTCGATGGCGCAGCAGGCCAGGCCGAAGGTGGCGCCCCACACGGACGACTTCCGGGACCAGTTGACCAGCTTCTCCACCGAGGTGAGCAGGACGCCGGCGGGGAGCTTCTCCTCGATGCCCATCTGACGTTCCTTCCTCAGTCCCAGTCCAGGCCGCCGCGCCGCCACACGTAGGCGTAAGCGACGAAGACCGCGACGATGAACAGGACCATCTCCACGAAGCCGAAGATCGGCAGAGCGTCGAACGAGACCGCCCAGGGGTAGAGGAAGATGATCTCGATGTCGAAGACGATGAAGAGCATCGCCGTCAGGTAGAACTTGATCGGGAACCGCCCGCCGCCGACCGGCTGCGGGCTGGGCTCGATGCCGCACTCGTACGCCTCGAGTTTGGCCTTGTTGTAACGACGGGGACCGGCGAAGCGGGCGGCGCCGACGGAGAACAGCGAGAACGCCGCGGCGAGGGCGAACAGCCCGATGATCGGTGCGTAAGGCGAGAGCGACATCGTTTTCTCCTGCTCGTCCTTCCCTGCCGTCAGTGCTTGACGAAAATCACACTATTCACGTCCCTCGCGGTGGCTGCCGGCGGGGGTCGATCTTTGTCGGCGTCGAGGCTGTGACCAGCACCGATGCCGTCCCAACTAGACGGCTGGGGCCGCCTTCGTCATCGCATTGATGACCCGGTCCATCGCGTCCCCACCACGGGGGTCGGTCAGGTTGGCCAGCAACTTGAGGACGAATCGCATCAGCGTCGGATGAGGCATGCCGTGCTTGGTGGCGATCCGCATGATCTCCGGACGGCCGATCAGTTTCACGAAGATGCCACCGAGGCGGTAGTAACCGCCGAGGCGGGCCTTCAGCTCGTTCGGGTACGCCATCAGCGCCCGTTCCCGCTCCGGCCCGGCCGGACGCGCGAGCGCCTGCACCGCCACCTCCGCGGCCAGCTCGCCGGACTCCATGGCGTACGCGATGCCCTCGCCGTTGAACGGGTTGACCATGCCGCCGGAGTCGCCGACCAGCAGGACGCCGCGGGTGTAGTGCGGCACCCGGTTGAAGCCCATCGGCAGGGCGGCGCCGAGGATCGGGCCGTCCGCGTTGGCCTCGTCGGCCATGCCCCACTCGGCGGGGGTGTTGGCCAGCCAGTCGGTGAGCAGCCGGCGGTAGTTGGTCTTGCCGAACGCGGACGACGAGTTGAGCACGCCGAGGCCGACGTTGACCCGCCCGTCGCCCAGCCCGAAGATCCAGCCGTACCCGGGCAGCAGGTTGTCGCCGCTGTCCTTGCTGCGCAGCTCCAGCCACGACTCCAGGTAGTCGTCGTCGTGCTTGGCCGGCGAGTGGTAGTAGCGGCGGACGGCCACGCCGATCGGCCGGTCCTCCCGCTTGGCCAGGCCGAGCGCGAGCGGGAACCGGCCGGAGACACCGTCGGCAGCCACGACCAGCGGGGCGTGGAAGGTGGTGGGCTCCTTGCCGGGACCCACCTCCGCCTGCACGCCGGTCACCCGGCCGTCGTCGTCGAGCACCGGGCCCAGCACGTTGACCTGGGTCCGCAGCTTGGCGCCGGCCGCCACCGCCCGCTGGGCGAGCAGGTCGTCGAAGTCCAGCCGGGTACGCACCAGCCCGTAGTTCGGGAAGCTGGCCAGCTCCGGCCAGTCCAGCTCCAGGCGTACGCCGCCGCCGATCACCCGCAGGCCCTTGTTGTGCAGCCAGCCGGCCTCGGGCGAGGTGTCCACGCCCATCCGGATGAGCTGGCGCACCGCACGCGGGGTCAGCCCGTCACCGCAGACCTTCTCCCGGGGGAACTCGGTCTTCTCCAACATCAGGACCCGTACGCCGTGCCGGGCCAGGTGGTACGCAGTTGCCGATCCACCGGGACCGGCGCCAACGACGATGACATCGGCGTCGTGTTCCACCGCGGTCATTCGCGCCTCCTCCCGCACGCTCGTGAAATGCTTCACAAGCCAGACGGGACGAGTGTATGACCGGCGTCATACCTGCGCAGGATCAGGGGTACCTAACTCGCCGATGTGACAGCCGCCGACCGTCCACAGCGGGCAACTGTCAGGCCGGGCTGGGCGCGTCCAGGCCGGCGTCGACCCGGATCGTCTCCGGCAGATGCTCCCGCAGCGCGCCGCCCGCCGCACGATCCAGGGCGCCCAGCACCTCGGCGACCACCTGTCGGACGTCCGCCGGGTCCGCGCCGGCAAGCGCGCGCAACTGCGCGATGAGTTCGGTCGCGTCGTCGTCGGTGGCGGCCACCGGGCTCGCCGGGTCTGCTCCGGTCATGCGGACGAGCGTACGGCGCAAAGTGGACTAAAGTCGGATATTCCTGAAACGCGTGAGCGTCTCGCGTGCTAGGTACGCGTCCTATTCGCGGACGGCCCGGTGCAGCGCGACGACGCCGCCGGTCAGGTTGCGCCACGCCACCCGGCCCCACCCCGCCGCGGCCACCCGCCCGGCCAACGCGGCCTGGTCCGGCCAGGCCCGGACCGACTCGGCCAGATAGACGTACGCGTCGGGGTTGCTCGACACCGCGCGGGCGACCACCGGCAACGACCGCATCAGGTACGACAGGTAGACCGTCCGGAAGACCGGATTGACCGGGGTGCTGAACTCACACACCACCAGCCGGCCGCCGGGCCGGGTGACCCGGGCCAGCTCACGCAGCGCGGCGTCGGTGTCGTTCACGTTCCGCAGGGCGAAGGAGATGGTCACCGCGTCGAAGCTCGCGTCGGCGAACGGCAGCCGCAGCGCGTCACCGGCCAGCAACGGCACCTCGGGACGCACCCGCTTGCCGACCTGGAGCATGCCCAGCGACAGGTCCGCCCCGACCGCGTACGCCCCGGACTGGGCCAGCTCGCGGGTTGACACACCGGTGCCCGCTCCCACGTCCAGCACCCGCTCACCCGGCCGGAGCCCGAGGGCCGCGCGGGTGGCCCGCCGCCAGGAGCGGTCCTGCCCGAAGGCGAGCACGGTGTTGGTCAGGTCGTAACGCTCGGCCACGCCGTCGAACATCGCGGCGACCTCGTGCGGTTGCTTGTCGAGACTGGCGCGCTGGCCCTGCGGGGTACGGCTCACCCCGCCCACTCTGCCAGCCCGACGCGAGCCGTCGGCCGCTGGGTCCGCGTACCCCCGAGCGCCCGGTGTCCTGCGACAAACGAAAGGGCGGGGTGGTCGCCCACCCCGCCCTCGCGTCGTGCCTGCGTGTCAGTCGGTCGACGTCTCGTCGCCGGGAGCGACCACGACGACCTTGCGACGGCGGGAGAGCACCAGCAGCGCCCCGCCGGCGAGCAGGATCAGACCACCGATGCCACCGATCAGGCCGGCCTGCACACCGGTGACCGGCAACCCGCCGCCACCGGAGCCACCGCCGCCCGCGGTCGGCGACGTGCTCGTGCCCGGCGTCGTCGTGCCGCCCGGAGTCGGAGTGGCGGTCGGAGTAGGCGTGACGGTCGGGGTCGGGGTCGGCTGCGCGCTGAGGTCGACGAACACGTCGAACTGCGCGGTGTTGTCCACCTCGTCGGTCTCGGTGAACGCCCGGCGCTGCGTGCCGGAGGCGTCCCGCGGCGCCTCCTCGGGGCTGCCCTGGGCCGCCTGGAGACCGGCGGCCCAGACGAATCCGGGCCGGAGCACCGACTCGGTGACGTCCTCGCCGATCTTCACCCGGACGTCGCCCGTGTAGAACTGCCCGGGCTTCAGCACGACGCCGCTGTCCTCGCAGTACGCGTTCGCGAACCCGCCCAGCGGCTGCTCCACGCAGCCCTCCGGCAGCTTGGCGAAGGTGACGCCCGCCGGCAGCGTGATCCCGTACGCCACGCCGGTCGCCTTCTTGCTGCCGTCGTTGTAGACCGCCCAGTCCAGCGGCGCGGTGTCGCCCCGCTTGACCGGCTTGAGGCCGGACTCGTCGGCGTCGTCGCCGTCCACCGTCACGTCGGCGTAGACGTCCTGCACCCAGGTGGTCAGGTCGTAGCCCGGCTTGGCGACGGTGATGTCGTGGTCGACGGTGACGGCCTTGGCGTTGGCCGCGCTGATGCTGACCACCAGCGTGCCGGCGTCGCCGCGACCGCCGGTCGAGAAGATCGGAATGCCGAAGTCCTCCGTGGTGCCGGCGGGCAGATCGCCGAGCAGGCAGGTGAAGGTCGTGCCCTTGAGGTCACAGCCGTCCGGCGCGATGACGCCGACCTTGCGGTTCTTCAGGCCCTTCGTGTCCACGGTGACCCGGACGTCCTTGGCGTCGACCGTGCTCCGGGTGTTGTCGACCTGGAACTTGAACGGCTTCGCCTTGGCCGCCTTGACGCCCTGAGCCACCTCGTAGCTGAGCGGCACCAGGGCCAGGTCGGCCTGGTCGGCGGCCTGCGCCGGGGCGGCGACGGTGGCCACGCCACCGGCCGCGAGCAGGGCCACGACGCCGGCACGCACCAGGGCCGAGCGGTGGAACGCTGTCATCAGTCCCCCGGGGGGTAGGGAAGAAGGAATGGTTCGCGGAACGAGCGGACGTTATCCGAGGTCGATCTCCCACGCCAGCGTGGCGGCCGGTTTTCAACCGTCCGGCCTGGACCCGACACACGGATCGGGCGGGATGGTCACCCATCCCGCCCGATACCGCCGTGCGTTATGTGAACGACCCTCATGGGCCGATGGAGGACGCGCCTCAGACGGACGGCCGCACGCTATCCGTCGGCGATCATCTCCACCAGCCCCACAGAGGGCGGCATGCCGCCTCAGCCACCGGGAACACCCGTACCGCCGACCAGGGAGCGCGGAAGCAGGACCCCCAGGTCAGCCGAACGGCCGGACCGCGACGGACCTCAGTTGACCTCGACCAGCGGCAGCGACCGGCCCGCGCCGCCACCGGGCAGCGCGATCGAGGAGAAGTGCGAGACCACCCGATCGTCGGTCGGGTCGTCGGCCGGCGTGTGGTGCACCGCCAGCCGGTTGTAGAGGGTGTCGCGCTGGGCGGGGATCCGGTCGGCGGAGCGGATCATGCCGATCAGCTCGTGCAGGTTGGAGCGGTGCCGGGCGCCGGCGGAGGAGATCACGTTCTCCTCCAGCATGATCGAGCCGAGGTCGTCCACGCCCATGTGCAGGGCGAGCTGCCCGACGTCCTTGCCGGTGGTCAGCCAGGACGCCTGGAGGTGCGGCACGGTCTCGAAGAAGAGCCGGGCCACCGCGACCAGTCGCAGGTACTCCAGCGTGGTCGCCTGCGTACGACCCTTGAGGTGGTTGTTCTCCGGCTGGTACGTCCACGGGATGAACGAGCGGAACCCGCCCGTACGGTCCTGCACGTCACGGATCATCCGCAGGTGCTCGATCCGCTCGGCGTGCGTCTCGCCGGTGCCCATCATCATGGTCGCGGTCGACTCGACACCCTGCCGGTGGGCCAACTCCATGACCTCCAGCCAGCGCTCACCCGACTCCTTGAGCGGGGCGATGGCCCGGCGCGGACGCTCGGGCAGCATCTCCGCGCCGGCGCCGGCGATCGAGTCGAGGCCGGCGGCCTTGATGCGGGCGATGGCCTCGTCCAGGCTGACGCCGGAGACCTTGGCCATGTGCAGGATCTCGCTCGGCCCGATCGAGTGGATGGCCAGCTGCGGGTACGCCTGCTTGACCGAGGAGAACAGCTCCTCGTAGTACTCGACGCCGTAGTCCGGGTGGTGCCCACCCTGGAGCATCACCTGGGTCGCGCCCAGCTCGACCGCCTCGCCGCAGCGACGCAGGATCTCCTCGGTCGGGTGCGTCCACCCCTCGGAGTGCTTGGGCGCGCGGTAGAACGCGCAGAACTTGCACGCCGTCACACAGACGTTCGTGTAGTTGATGTTGCGATCGATCAGGTAGGTGACGACGTTGTCCGGATAGCGCCGCCGGCGCACCGCGTCCGCCGCCTCGCCCAACGCGTGGAAGGGCGCCTCGGTGTAGAGCAGCAGGGCCTCGTCGGGCGTGATCCGCCCGCCGTCCGCGCCACGCTGCAGGATGTCGTCGATCTCCCGGCTCACCGTCACGCCCCCGAGCCTACGTCGCGAGAAGTAGGTCCTGCCGGACCGGGGATGGCGATGTGACCTGACCGAGCACGCAACACATTAGCAAGATCAAAATAAGATATTCATGCGGCATTGACAACTTAAGTCATGGGAGCGAAGATTTTGTTTCGGTCTGCGGTTTGAGAGGGGGCTGGTTGTGAGCGAAGCCGACACCGCTCCGGGTATTGCGGCCCGTTGCAGGGCCGACGGCGGGCTAACGGAAGCAACCCTCGGCGAGTTACGGGACGAATTGGGCTACCGAAAGCTCGGCCGATGGGTGTTGGCGGAGATCGCCGAGACACTCAGGGCGACGGGCCTGGGCTTTTTTCCTCCAGAGCGGCTCGACGCTGAGCACAACACTGAGCCGCGCCAGTGGCAGACGGTGTGGATCTATGTCCGGGACGGTGGGCCGCGGGCTCGGGTGATAGACGCCGTACTCCAACCCGACGGCTGCGACGTTCGCGCGGAGTTGAGCGCCCTGAGCACCGAAAGTCTGGCCGCATTGACACCCCAGCAGAGACTCGATCGGATCCGGGACATCGTCACGGCGTGACCGGGCTCCTCTGATGCACAGGAAGGTCCACGCTCCATGAGTGCGCACGTCTTCGTCGACGAGACAAAGGAGCGAGGGCTTCTCGTCGCGGCCGCCGTCGTGCTCCCGGCGGACGTGGGCACGGCCCGCCGATCCATTCGCGACCTGATCCTTCCCGGGCAGCGCCGCATTCACTTCCACAAGGAGAAGGACGACAGGCGTCGGCAGATCATCGCGGCTGTCGCCGCCCTGCCCGCCCATGCCGTGATCTTCGACGCGAGGAGTCACCGCAACGCCAGGGCAGCCCGCGAGGCCTGCCTCGTCGAGCTCGTGGAGCACGCAGCAAAGATCAACGCGGCTCGTCTGATTTTGGAACGGGACGACTCGACATTCCAGGCCGACCAACGCCTGCTCTTCGAACAGGTGAGGCGAACGGGGGTGTCGGGGACGCTTCGTTACGACCATCTGAGGGCCCACGAGGAGTGCCTGCTGGCGATACCTGACGCGCTGGCCTGGTGCTGGGCAAAGGGTGGGCGATGGAAGACGTCCGTGCAGCGTGTCGTCAAGGAGTCGCGCGAGGTTTGACGAGTGCCAGGAAGCGCGAAACCCGGCTCACCCACCGTCCGGAAGGCTGCCGGGTCCACTTCCAAGGGCTAGTGCCCCTGGCAATCGCAGAATATCTCTGCTCGTACCTCACGGGCAAGGATATAGCCCGCCACCGTTGCCGGGCTGTACAGCCGTCGGTCATGCGTCGTAGTCGACCCTGAGCTTGTCGGTGGTCGGGCTGGACTGACAGGTGAGGACGTAGCCGGCGGCCACCTCGTCGGGCTCCAGGGCGTAGTTGCGGGCCATCGTGACCGACCCGTCGACGACCTTCGCCTTGCAGGTCGAGCAGACACCGCCCTTGCAGGCGTACGGCAGTTCGCCGCGCACCTTCAGCGCCGCGTCCAGCACCCGTTCCTCGCGGCCCATCGTGAAGTTCGACGATCGACCGTCGAGCACGATGGTGACGTCCGTTCCGGCGCCCGGCTGCTCGGTGGGGCGCGCCACCGGTTCCGGCGGCGCGTCGACGTGGAACAGCTCGGTGTGCACGGCCGACTCCGGCAGACCCCGCGCGGCCAGCACCTCCCGGGCGTCGACCACCATGCCGTACGGGCCGCAGAGGAACCATTCCTCGATCAGCTCGCCGGGGACGATGGTGCCGAGCAGGCGTTCCAACCGTTCGGCGTCGATCCGTCCGGACAGCAACGGCGACTCGCCCTGCTCGCGGGACAGCACGTGCACCAGGTGCAGCCGGGACGGGAAACGATCCTTCAGGTCGGCCAACTCCTCGGCGAACATCACGGTGTTCGCCGTGCGGTTGCCGTACACCAGGGTGAAGGTGCTGGCCGGCTCGACGGCCAGGGCCGTCGCGACCAGCCCGAGCACCGGGGTGATGCCGGAGCCGGCGACGACCGCGCCGTAGTGGCGGACCCGGTCCGGCGCGAACGCCGTGGTGAAGGCGCCCAGCGGGGGCAGCACCTCGACCGTGTCGCCGCCGCGCAGCGCGCCGCACGCGAAGGCCGAGAAGGCGCCGCCGGGGACCTCCCGCACCCCGATCCGCAGCCGGCCACGCCGGGCCAGGTCGTCCGGGGTGGAGCAGATCGAGTACGAGCGGCGCACGTCCTCGCCGTCGTCGGTCACCCGCCGCACCGTCAGGTGCTGGCCCGCGCGGAACGCGAAGGTCTCCCGCAACTCCTCGGGTACGGCGAAGGTGACCGCCACGGAGTCGTCGGTGAGCCGGTCGACGGCCGCGACCGGCAGCGGGTGGAAGGCCGGCCGACGACGGACCGGCCGGGTGATGGTGACTGTCACAGCGCCTTCAGGTGGTCGAAGGGTTCGGAGCACGAGCGACACCGCCACAACGCCTTGCACGCGGTCGAGCCGAACCGGCTGACCTGCTCGGTCTCCGGCGAGCCGCAGAGCGGGCAGCGGACCGCGAGGGTCAGCGCCACCACTCCCGGGCCGGACGCCGGGGCGGGCGGGGCGATCCCGGCGGCGGCGAGCTTGGCCCGCCCGGTGTCGGAGATCCAGTCGGTGCTCCACGGTGGGCTGTAGACCGTCCGCACCTCGGCGTCCGGATAGCCGGCCACCGCCAGGGCACGGCGCACGTCGGCCCGGATCACGTCCATCGCTGGACAGCCGGTGTACGTCGGGGTGATGGTGACGACGACCCGACCGGTGACCGGGTCGTCCTCGACCGCGCGCAGGATCCCCAGCTCGTCAATCGTGATCACCCGGATCTCCGGGTCCACCACGCTCGCCGCCGCCGTCCACGCGTCGGTCCCGGTCCGCTGTGCGGTGGCTCCCGCGCTCACCACTGCGCCCCTGGATGAGCGCGGTGCAGCACCTGCATCTCGGCCAGCAGGTAGGACAGGTGCTCGGTGTGCACGCCGGCCCGCCCGCCGGTCGGCGCCCAGCCGCGCTCGGGGCGGGTGAGCGTCGCCTCGGCCAGCACCGGACCGACGACCTCGTCGAACGCCGGCCGCAGGCCCGCCGGGTCGACCGGCGCCGCCGGGTCCGCCGCGAAGAGTTCATGGGTGTACGGCCAGACATGGTCCACGGCGTCCTGCATCCGGCGGTGCGACTCCTCGGTGCCGTCACCGAGCCGCTTCACCCACAGCGCGCCGTGGTCCAGGTGGTACGCGGACTCCTTGCGCGCCTTCGCGCCGATCGCGGCCAACCGCTCGTCGGCGCAGCCGGCGAGCGCGGTGTAGAGCGGTGCCTGGTACGCCGCCAGGAAGAACAGCTTCGCCATGGTCACCGCGAAGTCGCCGTTGGGCAGCTCGACCAGGAGCACGTTGCGGAACTCGCGGTCGTCGCGCAGGTACGCGAGCGCGTCCTCGTCCCGACCCGCCGCTTCCAGCTCACCCGCGTACGACAGCAGCAGGCGGGCCGCGCCGAGCTGGTCCAGGGCGATGTTGGCGAGCGCGATGTCCTCTTCCATCTCGGGCGCGTGGGTCGTCCACTCGGCCAGCCGCTGCGCGGCGACCAGCGCGTCGTCACCCAGGCCGAGAGTGAACGCGAAGGGCCCGTTCACAGGTGTGCCCCGTTGCTGAGCTGGCTGGTTCGCTCGCTCCGCTCGCTCACAGGTGTGCCACCCCGTCCGGCACCTCGTAGAACGTGGGGTGGCGGTAGACCTTGTCGGCGGCCGGGTCGAAGAAGGCGTCCTTCTCGTCCGGGCTGGACGCGGTGATCGCGCCCGCCGGCACCACCCAGATCGACACGCCCTCCTGGCGGCGGGTGTAGAGGTCACGGGCGTTGCGCAGGGCCAGCTCGGCGTCCGGGGCGTGCAGGCTGCCGACGTGGGTGTGCGACAGGCCCCGCCGAGCCCGGACGAAGACCTCCCACAGAGGCGAGTGTTCGTTGCTCACGCGGCCACCTTCTCCCTCGTGTCGGCTCGCTTGGCGGCGTACGCCGCGGCGGCCTCGCGTACCCACGCGCCGTCGGCTTGGGCGGCCCGGCGGTGCGCCATCCGCTCCCGGTTGCACGGCCCGTCGCCGGAGATCACCCGCATCAGCTCGTCGTAGTCCGGCTGGCTGTAGTCGTACGCCTGTCGCTCCTCGTTCCAGCGCAGGTCGTCGTCGGGAATGCGCAGCCCGAGGACCTCGGCCTGCCCGACGCACATGTCGACGAAGCGCTGGCGCAGGTCGTCGTTCGAGAAGCGCTTGATCTTCCAGGCCATCGACTGGGCGGAGTGGGTGGAGTCGCCGTCCGGCGGGCCGAACATGGCCAGCGACGGATACCACCACCGGTCGACCGCGTCCTGGGCCATCGCCTTCTGCGCCGGGGTGCCGTGCGCGAGGGTGTGCAGGATCTCGTACCCCTGGCGCTGGTGGAACGACTCCTCCTTGCAGACCCGGATCATCGCCCGGGCGTACGGCCCGTAGGAGCACCGGCACAGCGGCACCTGGTTCACGATCGCGGCGCCGTCCACCAGCCAGCCGATCGCGCCCACGTCGGCCCAGGTCAGGGTGGGGTAGTTGAAGATCGAACTGTACTTCTGCCGGCCGTCCAGCAGCAGCCGGACCAGTTCGTCGCGGCTGATGCCGAGCGTCTCGGCGGCGGCGTAGAGGTAGAGGCCGTGGCCCGCCTCGTCCTGCACCTTGGCCAGCAGGATCGCCTTGCGCTTGAGCGAGGGCGCCCGACTGATCCAGTTGCCCTCGGGCTGCATGCCGATGATCTCGGAGTGGGCGTGCTGGGCGATCTGCCGGATCAGCGTCCGGCGGTACGCCTCGGGCATCCAGTCGCGCGGCTCGATCTTCTGCTCCGCGTCGACCACTTCGGTGAAGTAGGCCGCCAGGTCCTCGTCCGGCGCCGGGCCGCCGCGGCGCTCACGGGCGGCGGCGGCACGCAGCTCAGCCTCGGCCGCCTCGACCTCACCGAGCAGGCCCGCGCCGGGCGCGTCGTCCGGTGCGTCGCCGGGTGCGGAGAAGTCGTTGCCATACATGAGGACAAGTGTTACAGCTTGCGCCCGGATGCACTAGGGGGTGTAACAGGAAACCCGAGCGACGTTCCGTCACCGATGGGCGGATCGCCGCCACCCACCGTGACATCGGCGTTTATGAGGTGGCTCACGGGAAGATGGGTAAAACTGCCAAAAGCCGCATAACGCTGCGATTTTCTCCCGATTTCGCACGTTGCCTGGTGTCGACCCCTGGCGATCGGCCCGTCCGGACGTAGACTTCTGCCGGTCACACGATCGGCTGCCCCCACGCCGGCTCCACACAGGCCACCTCCCCCGGCCACGGCGCACGCACCGGTCGCCCCGGACAACGAAGCCGGTCCCCCCGGCCCTGACATGTGGAGCTCACCCAACTCATGCGATCTCGCGTGACCATGGTGCTCGCCGTCGTGGCGGTGATCCTCGGTGGCGTCCTACTGGTTCCCACCGCGTACGCCCGACTGTCCAGCGACGCCGGCAGAGGCGGCGAAGGCGGCGGTGGCGGCGCCACCACAAGCGTCGCCGCGCCGACGCCGGCTCCGCCGCCACCTCCCACGCTGGCCGCCGGCCGCGTGTCGGTGGCCTTCAAGGGCGAATTCTTCTCGTGGTCGCTGCTCGACCGGAAGACCGGCAAGATCTCCGGATCGTCGAACATGAGCGCGACCAGCTCCACCGAATCGATGATCAAGGCGTGGATCGTTTCCGACTACCTGCGCCAGCTCAAGGACAGGGAGCCGCCGGCCACGCTGAAGAAGGCGGCCAGCACCGCCATCCGGGACAGCAACGACGACGCCGCCAACCTGGTCTACAAGGCCGCCGGCGGCTCGTACGCCACTCCGCCCGGCGGGCAGCCGGGACCCGTAATCAAACGCGCGATCAGCATCTGCGGCCTGACCGACACCAAGCGCGGCAACGTGCCCAAGTTCGAGGGCTGGTGGAGCTTCACCCGGATGTCCCCCCGCGACGCGGCCCGGCTCGGTGACTGCATCGCCGACGGCAAGGCCGCCGGCCCCAAATGGACCAAGTGGGTGCTCAGCGAGATGAGCCAGGTCCGCGGCACCACGGCGAACAAGGACCAGAAGGCCAGCTCCGGTGGCGGCCGCTGGGGGATCATCGACGGCCTACCCAAGTCGATCACCGCACAGGGTCCGGTCAGCATGAAGAATGGCTGGACACCGATCGCCTACGACGGAAACTGGCACGTCAACTGCCTCGCGGTCAACGGAAAGTGGAGTCTCGCGGTCATGCTGCGCTACCCGATCAGGCAAGGGCTGAACTACGGGGCGCAGGTCTGCGCCAGCGTCGCCACCCAACTGGTCACCCCGCAGCCCGGCGCCGCGCTCAAGGTGCCGCAGCAGCCGGTCGGAAAGCTCTGATGGCCGGGAACCGGCGGGCCGATCGCCGCGGTGGAGGCGAGGCCTCGCCGCTGCGCCTGATCGCCGTCGCGGTCATCCTCATCGGGCTGGTGCTCGTCTCGCTCCGCCTGCTGCCCGGATCGCCGTTCGAGTCGGCCGCCGCCGCCAAGTGGGGTGACTCGGAGGCCACGACCACCGACCGGTCCACCGACGCGGCCACCGACCGCAGCGCCCGCCAGCCGGCCCCGCCGAGCCCCAGCCCTTCGCTGGCGCCGCTGCCGTTCCAGGCCAAGAACCTCGACCTCGACATCGAGGGCTGGTACTCCTGGAGTGTCCTCGACCGCCGGACCGGCCAGATCATCGGTTCGAAGAACATGGGCGAGACCAGCACCACCGCCTCGTTGATCAAGTCCTGGATCGTCGCCGACTACCTGCGCCGCGCCGCCGAGGCCGGCCAGACACCGAGCGACGCGAAGCTCGCCGACGCCACCCGCATCATCCGGGACAGCGACAACACGCGGGCCGAGCAGTTCTACAACTCGGTCGGCCGGGACGCCTCGATCCGACGGTTGCTCTCCATGTGCAAGCTGACCGACAGCAGCGTTGCCCCGGACAAGGGTTGGTCCCGTACCGCGCTCTCCCCCCGCGACACCGCGCGACTGGGCAACTGCATCGCCACCGGCACCGCCGCCGGCCCGAAGTGGACCAAGTGGCTGCTCAACGAGATGAAGCTGGTCCGGGGCGCGGGCGACTTCGGCATCCGCAAGGCGTTCCCGCCCGCGCAGCAGAAGCAGATCGCGATCAAGAACGGGTGGATCGACCGGACCGCCGAGCAGGAGATGCACATCAACTGCCTGGCCATCGGCGACACCTGGACGATGGGTGTGATGGTCCGCTACCCGATCGGCATGGGCTACGAGTACGGCATGAAGAACTGCCAGAAGATCACCGAGGCGCTGCTGCGGCCCGGCACCTGACCCCGGCTGTCCTTCCGCCTTCGCGAGCGCCGCTCTGTCCAGCAGAGCGGCGCTCGGTCCGTTCGCGGTTCGTAGCGGTCCGTCGCAGCGCGGCGCGGTAGCCGCCTTCGCAGCGCGGCGGCGGCCTTCGCAGCACAGCGGCGGCCTTCGCAGCACAGCGGCGGCCTTCGCAGCGCGGCGGCGGCCTTCGCGGCGCGCTGGCAGTCAGCCGGCGAAGAGCTGGCTGGTCAGCCGGCGAAGAACTCCGGGCCGCCGTCCGGTAGCGGCGGGACCTCGCCGAGCGCGGCGATCCGCCGGGCGAACTCCCGCAGCCCGGCGACCTGCCGCTCGCCCAGCGAGAAGTCCAGGGCCCGGAAGTACGTGGCCAGCGTCGCGGCGTCGAACGCCTCCCAACGCGCCGCCGCCTCCGCGACCTGGTCAAGCTCGGAGAGGCAGAGGTCCCGCGAGCGGAGGAACGCTTCGTGCACCTCCTTGACGAGGCCCGGGTGCGCGGCTGCGAAGTCGCGGCGTACCGCCCAGACGGCGAAGACCATCGGCAGCCCGCTCCAGTCCCGCCACGCCTGCCCGAGGTCCGTCACGGTGAGGCCCCGCAACGGCGCCTCGTAGTACGCCCGCAGCGCCACGTCCCCGATCAGGACCCCGGCGTCGGCCTCCAACAGCATCTGGGTCAGGTCGGGAGGGCACCGGAAGTACTCGGGCCGCACGCCGTACCGCTCGGTGAGCAGCAACTGCGCCAGCATCACCCCGGTCCGCGAGGTCGAGCCGAGCGCCACCCGAGCGCCGTCCAGCTCGGCGAGGGACCGCGTGGAGACCATGTTGACCGAGAGCACCGGACCGTCGCTGCCGACCGCCAGGTCGGACAGGAGGAGCAGCTCGTCGGTGTGCTTCAGGTACTCCATCAGCGTGATCGGACCGATGTCCAGGTCGCCGGACACCAGCGCCGCGCTCAGCCGATCCGGCGAGTCCTTGTGCAGGTCGACGTCGAGCAGGCTGCCCGAGCGCATCAGGCCCCAGTAGATCGGCAGGCAGTTCAGGAACTGGATGTGCCCGACCCGCGGGCGTGCGACGCGCTCAACCATGACCCGACCGTATCCCCGGCCTCAGGCTCCGGCTCGGCGGGCGGGTCCGGAGTGGCCAACCACGCAGCCGACCCACCCGATCGCGGGCGCTCCGACGACGTCACCGCTGGCCACCCACGTTCGGTGGGCTGCGCGTTCACCCGCCCTGCGGGTTTCGGCCAGCCACCTCACCGCCGGGCCGACGTGCCACCCGCACGACGACCGGCACGCCGCACCGCCGCGTCCGCCGCACGGGGTGGGGCCGTGCCGCCACTCGTCACGGGGCAGATAGGGCGTCATGGTCGCGCGGCGCAGGACCGCGCGGCGGAGATGCGGTGCCGCCGCAAAGGTTGACCACAGGGCGGTCCTTCGGGACGAAAATTGTCGTACACCTGTTCTATTGTTGGTCCATGTTGAGGGCGTTGGCGCAGGCGGGTGGCGGTGTCGACGCCTGCGCCGACACCGCGCCGTGGGCCCTCTCCGACCACGAACTGCTCGCGGCGTTGGACGCGTCGCACGCCCTGGCGCAGCGCCTGGCAACCATCCAACTCGCTCTCGTGCGCGAGCTCGACGGCCGTGGTCTCGCGGTCGCGCAGGGCGCATCGTCGACCGCCGTCTGGTTACGGGAGCGGCTGCGGCTGTCCGGGCGGTCGGCCCGCCAGTTGGTCCAGCTCGCCGCCACCATCGACGCGGCCCCGCCGACGGTCCGCACCGCTCTGCTCGACGGCAGCCTCACCGTGGAGCAGGGCAAGGTGGTGGCGGAGACGATCGCGGCCCTTCCCGCCGAGGCCGGCCCGGAGGTGGCGGACAAGGCCACCGAGTTGCTGATCTCGTGGGCCGACCGCTTCGATCCGACCATCCTGAGCCGCCTCGGCGAACGCGTCCTCGCGCACGTCGCGCCCGACCTGGCCGACGAGGCCGAGCTGGCGGCCCTCGACCGGGCCGCCGAACGGGCCGAGGCTCGCCGGCACGTCACCCTCTCGGAGCCGAAGGACGGGCAGGTACGCCTCACCGGCAACCTCGACACCGAGACCGCGAGCCTGCTGCGGGAGGCCATCGATCCGCTCTGCGCTCCGGCAGGCGAGCACGACGACCGCAGTCCCGGCCAACGCCGAGCCGACGCACTGGGCGATATCTGCCGGCTTGCACTGCGCACCGGCCACCTGCCGGACAACGGCGGAGACCGTCCGCAACTGGTCGTCACCATGTCGCTCGACGCGCTGGTGAACGGGGTCGGCCCGGGCACTCTGGACACCGGAGTGCGTCTCACGCCCAGCGCGGTCCGCCGCCTGGCCTGCGACGCCGCCGTGCTGCCGGCAGTCTTGAACGGCAACAGCCAGATTCTGGACGTCGGGCGTCAACGCCGGCTCTTCACCGGTCCGCTGCGGCGCGCGCTGGTGCTACGCGACGGTGGCTGCGCCTTCCCCGGCTGCGACCGGCCACCCCGTTGGTGCGACGGCCACCATGTGCGCCACTGGGCCGACGGCGGCACCACCGCACTGGGCAACGCGGTCCTGCTCTGCGGGCATCATCACCGACTCCTGCACCAGGGCGACTGGGTCGTCCGCATCGCATCGGACGGCCAGCCCGAATTCCTCCCGCCCGCCTGGCTGGACCCGCTGCGCGCCCCACGCCGCAACCTCTACCACCGGCGCTGCTGAGCAGAGGCGAGTTCATCCCGCCACCCGTCACGGAGGCGACGCAACCCGCGCCGAAGGACCGCCTAGCGCCCACAGCAGCTACGGCGCGCTCATGATCGCTACTGCGGCCGCGGCTGGCTCAACCGCTCTCCGCTGCGGCGCCGTCGTTGCCCATGCCGGAGATGGCGGCCCGTTGTGCGCAGCCCCGACGAGGTCGGGCTTGACGACGCGCCGACTCCTCCGGGTGGTTGCTTCGGTAATTCGGTGGAAGGGGCGGCCCGGAAGGCGTAGGGTTGCAGCCCGCTTGACGGCCGAGGTGAGCTGCACCGGAACGGACGTCGTCGCGCCGGGAGGTCGGCCATCCGCCCCCGGAAACGCGAGCGAGCAGCAGATGTGAACGATGGGACGTCAGCATGCCCGCACCTGATCTCGACACGGCTCTCGACACCGATCTCGCCGCCGAACGAGCCCACCTGGCCACCTCGCGCGCGGCCCTGCGCCGGATGCGGGAGCGGGCCGAAGCCCTCTTCTCCACCGGTGACCAGGTCGCCGGCGACTCCTACGCGGCAGAGACGCTCGGTCGCACACTCGCCCGCCGGGTCGCCGAACTGGCCGACGACCCCACCACTCCGCTGTTCTTCGGCCGCCTCGAATTCGGCGGACAAGCGTCAGACGAGGACACGGCAAACGGCCTGACGCAGGCGACCAGCCCGAACACCAGCACCCCGGGCAGCAGCGCCGGCAGCGCCGCAAGCAGGAACCCCAACAGCGCCGACAGCGGCAACGCAGGCAGCAACAGCCCAGCCAGCGGCAACGGCAGCGGCAACGGCAGCGCAGGCAGCGGCAGCCCAGCCAGCGGCAACGCAGGCAGCGGCAACGCAGGCAGCGGCAGGCCAGGCCCCGACAGCCCAGCCAGCGGCAACGCAGGCAGCAACAGCCCAGCCAGCGGCAGCGGCAGCGGCCCAACAAGCGGCAGCGGCACCCCAGGCAGCGCCAGCCCAGCAAATGGCAGCAGTAGCGCAGGCAGCAACAGCCCCGGCAGCGGCAGCGCAGGCCCCGACAGCGCAGGCAGCGGCAACGCAGCCAGCGGCAACGCAGGCAGCAGCAACGCAGGCAGCGGCAGTGAGCATGCTGGTCGGCGGTACCACGTGGGGCGGCGGCATGTCACCGATGAGCTTGGTGAGCCGCTGGTGCTGGACTGGAGGGCGCCGGTCTCCCGTTCGTTCTACCGGGCCAGCGCTCGTGACCCGCAGGGTGTCGCGGTGCGGCGGCGGTTCGGCTTCAGCAACGGGGTGTTGACCAGTTTCGAGGACGAGCGGCTGGACCGGGGCGAGGAGCTGGGTACGGCCAGCCGGATCCTCACGGCCGAGATCGAGCGACCGCGCGTGGGGCCGATGCGCGACATCGTCGCCACCATCCAGCCGGAGCAGGACGAGCTGGTCCGGGCCGACCTGGCCGACTCGATCTGTGTGCAGGGGGCGCCGGGCACGGGGAAGACGGCGGTCGGCCTGCACCGGGCCGCGTACCTGCTCTACCTGCACCGGGAGCGGTTGCGGCGGGCGGGTGTGCTGATCGTGGGGCCGAACCGGGCGTTCCTGTCGTACATCGCGGCGGTGCTGCCGGCCCTCGGCGAGGTTGAGGTCGAGCAGGCCACCGTGGAGGAACTGATCTCGCGGGTCCCGGTGCGGGCAGCGGAGACGACGGACGTCGCCGCGCTGAAGCATGACGCGCGGATGGCGACCGTGCTGCACAGGGCGGTGCAGGCCCACATTGGTACGCCGACCGACTCGATCACCGTTTCCGACGGCTCGTTCCGGTGGCGGATCGGGCTGGAGCCGCTGCACCGGATCGTCGAGGAGACCCGCCGGGAGGGGCTGCCGTACGGCACCGGTCGGGAGCGGGTCCGGGCGCGGGTGGTGAGTCTGCTGCAACGGCAGGCCGAGGCGCGGCGGGCCGAGTCGCCCAGCGACGCGTGGCTACGCCGGATGGGCCGGTGCCGACCGGTGGTGGATTTCCTGGACGCGGTGTGGCCGGCGCTCACCCCGGAAGGGCTGGTGCACGGCCTGCTCGCCGACCCGGCCCGCCTGGCCGCCGCCGCGGACGGGCTGCTCAACGACGCCGAGCAGGAGCTGCTGGTCTGGGCGACGCCGGCGCGTACCCCGAAGGCCACCCGCTGGACCGCCGCGGACGCCGTGCTCGTCGACGAGGCGGCCGGGCTGTTGGAGCGGCCTTCCGGGTTCGGGCACGTGGTGGTGGACGAGGCGCAGGACCTGTCCCCCATGCAGTGTCGGGCCATCGCCCGGCGCAGCGAGCACGGTTCCATCACGCTGCTCGGTGACCTCGCGCAGGGCACCGCGCCGTGGGCGGCGACCGACTGGCGGGAGTCCCTGACGCACCTGGGCAAGCCGGACGCCGCGGTGGTACCGCTGACCGTCGGCTTCCGGGTGCCCGCGGCGGTGGTGGCCTTCGCGAACCTGCTGCTGCCGGCGCTCGCGGTGAACGTACCCCTGGCGGAGTCGCTCCGTCACGACGGCGGCCTGGACGTGCGCACCGTGGCCGACCTGACCGCCGCGACGGTGGCCGAGGTGCGCGCGGCGCTCGTGCACGACGGGTCGGTCGGCGTGATCGCCGCGGACGACGCGGTCGACGGGCTGCGCGCGGCGCTGGCCGCCGCCGGCGTCGCCAGCGCGACCGCCGACGACGTCACGGCCGCCGAGCGGGTCACGGTGGTGCCCGCGACGCTGGTCAAGGGCTTGGAGTACGACCACGTGGTGGTGGTCGAGCCGGCCGCGATCGTCGCGGCCGAGCCGCGCGGGCTGCACCGGCTGTACGTGGTGCTCACCCGCGCGGTGTCCCGGTTGTCGGTGCTGCACACCGAACCGCTGCCCGCGCCGCTGCTGACCGCGCCGCAGGCCACGCCGCTGGCACCGGTGCCGCTGTAGGTCGCCTCTCGGCAGACGCCCCGACGTCGAACGCGTCCTGCGAACAGCCGACGCCACTCGCAGACGCCCCGACGTCGAACGCGTCCTGGGAACAGCCGACGCCACTCGCAGATGCCCCTGCGTCGGACGCGTCCTGGGGCACGGTCGACGCCTGTCGCAGATGCCGGGCGTCGAACAGGTCCCGGGGACGGTAGGCCAGCGCGTGGCAGTGCTGTCGGCAACCGGGCAGTTGGGCGGGGCACACCGACTCGACTTTGCGCCGTAAAGTAGTTTGCATGGCCCCTGAAGACGACCTGCCGCCCTCCGACGCCGCCACCGCGCTCCGGCTGATCGACGACCAGCGCGCGGACACCGTACGCCGGCTGCAACCCGACGCGCGGCTGCTCTACTGGCCGTGGGGCGTGGCCTGGCTGGTCGGCTTCGGGCTGTTCTTCCTGCGCTTCTCCCCGGGTGGTCGGGTGCTGGTCGCGCTCCCCGACTGGCTGCCGTTGACCGTGCTCTTCGCCCTGCTCATCGCTGCCGGAGCAATTCAGGCGGTGGCGATGAGCAGGGCGTACGGGCAGGTGTCCGGCGACTCGGCGGTGCGTGGCCGCTGGTACGGGTGCGCCTGGGCGCTGGGCTCGGTGAGCGTGTACGCGGCGGTCGGCCGGGTGTCCGAACACCTGCCGCACGACCTGGCGGGTCTGCTCTGGTCGGCCGCCGCGGTGGGGCTCACCGGCGCGCTGCACATGGCCGGCGGCGCGATCTGGCTCGACCGGGACCTGTTCCGGCTGGGGGTCTGGATCAGCGTCATCAATGTGGTCGGCGCGATCGCCGGACCGGGTTGGCACGCGCTGGTCATCTCGGTGGCCGGCGGTGTCGGGATCCTGGTCGCCGGGGCTGTCGCCCGACTGCGCCAGCGACGGCGTTCATGACCGATCTCGATCCGGTCATCCACGCCCAGGCACGGCTGCGGGTGGTCGCGGCGCTCTCCGCGCTCGGCGACGGCGATCGCATCGCCTTCCCCAGGCTTCAGGAACTGCTCGCGATGACCGCCGGCAACCTCTCGGTCCACCTGCGCAAGCTGGAGGACGCCGGGTACGTCGAGATCAGCAAGACCCACCGTGGACGTACGCCGGCCACCCTGATCCGGCTCAGCCGGCGCGGTCGGCTGGCGTTCGAGGAGTACACCGAAGCGATCCGCACCCTGCTCGATCCCTCCCCTCTGGACTCCACCGCGTCGAAGGAGCAGTCATGACCCTCATCCGCGCCGACCAGGTCAGCCGCCGGTACGGCGACGTCCTGGCCCTCGACCGCGTCGACCTGGAGGTCCGGGCCGGCGAACTGGTCGGCCTGCTCGGCCCGAACGGCGCCGGCAAGAGCACCCTGATGAACCTGCTGGTCGGACTGCGCCGACCCACCTCCGGACGGGTCGAGTTGAACGGCCGCGACCCGCGCGACCCGGAGGCCCGGCGGCAGATCGGCGTCACCCCGCAGGAGACCGGTCTCCCGGGCACGCTGCGGATCGGCGAGGTGGTCGACTTCGTCTCCGCCCACTACCCCGACCCGGTGCCCCGAGGCGAACTGCTCGACCGTTTCGGCCTGGGCGACCTCGCCCGGCGGCAGACCGGTGGACTGTCCGGCGGCCAGCGTCGCCGGCTGGCCGTGGCGCTGGCCTTCGTCGGCCGACCCCGGCTCGTCCTGCTCGACGAGCCGACCACCGGCCTGGACGTCACCGCCCGGCACACCCTGTGGGACGCGATCCGCGCCTTCCACGACGACGGCGGGACAGTGCTGTTGAGCAGCCACTACCTGGAGGAGGTGGAGGCGCTCGCCCGCCGCGTGGTGGTGATCGGGCAGGGTCGGGTGCTCGCCGACGACACCGTGGACGCCGTACGCGGCATCGTCGGCGTACGGCGGGTCAGCCTGGTCACCGACGAGCTGCCCGAACTACCCGGTGTCGTTCGCACCGAACGGGTCGACGGACGCCTGCAACTGCTCACCACCGACGCCGACGAGCTGGTCCGCGCGCTGGTCCGCTCCGGGGCCACCTTCACCGACCTGGAGGTCCGACCCACCTCGCTGGAGGAGGCGTTCCTCGCCCTCACCGGCGAGGCGGACACGCCGGCACCGGCCCACTCCGCCGCCACCAGCGGCCAACCCACCGCCGTCTGAGGAGGCGCACCGTGCAGCTCGCCCTGGTCCACGCCCGCTACCAACTTCTGGAGATCATCCGGATTCCGGTGGCCGTCTTCGGCAGCGCCTTCTTCCCCGCCGCCGCCATGATCTTCTTCGTGGTGCCGTTCACCGGTGACGATTCGGTCGGCGCCACCTTCGCCACCGCCTCGATGATCACCTTCTCGGTGATGAGCGCCAACATCTTCCAGTACGGCGTCGGCGTCGCCGAGGACCGCGACCAGCCGTGGAACCCGTACACGCGGACCCTGCCGGCCGGCCCGGCGCCCCGGTTCGCGGGCCGGGTGCTGGCCGGCCTCGCGTTGACGTACCTGTCGCTGATCCCGGTCGTGGTGATCGGCGCGACGCTCACCCCGGCCCGGGTCACCGCGACGGCGTTCCTGCTGACCGCCGTCATCGTCGCGGTCATCTCGGTGCCGTTCACGCTGATGGGCCTCGCCATCGGCTACTCGCTGCCCAGCAAGGCGGCGATCGTGGTGGCGCAGGTCGTCTTCCTGCCGCTCGCGTTCGGCGGCGGCCTGCTCTCGGCGCCGGGCGACGCGCCCGGGTTCATCGAGACGATCGCGCCGTTCCTGCCCACCCGGGGCGCGGCCGAACTGATGTGGTGGGCGGTCGGCGGCTACCGGGTCGAACCGCTGGCGTTGGTCATGCTCGGGGTCTGGGTGGTGCTCCTCGCCGCGCTCGCCGGTTGGGCGTACCGGCGGGACGAAGGTCGCCGGTTCAGCTGACGATTCGTCCGTTTTCGCCCCGTGCCACAGCGGGACGGTGCCAGGATTCCCGCAGGGGGCCCGCCCGTGGCCGCCGGCCGAGAGGGGTCTTGACGTGAGCACCGTCCCGCCGGGTACGCCGTGCTGGGCCGATCTGGCCACCCCGGACCTGACCGACGCGCGGCGCTTCTACCCCGAACTGTTCGGCTGGACCGGACGTGTGACACCGGAGCCCGAGGCGGGTGGCTACACCGTCTTCCTGCTCGACGGCAGGCCGGTGGCCGGCGTCGGCCCGCCCGCCATCGAGGACCAGGTGCCGATCTGGTCCACGTACATCGCCACCGACGACGCGGCACTGGCCGCCGGCCGGGTCGAACGGGCCGGCGGGCAGGTCGTCGTACCGCCGTTCGAGGTCTTCGACCGGGGCTGGATGGCCGTGTTCGCCGACCCGGCGGGCGCGACGTTCAGCGTGTGGCAGCCGCTGGCGATGCCCGGGGCCGAGGTGTTCAACGTGCCCGGCGCGATGAGCTGGAACGAGCTGGTGACGCCCGATCCGGAGGGCGCGAAGGTCTTCTACGAGCTGGTGTTCGGCTGGCAGCCGGACGAACAACCGGTCGGCGGCATGACGTACACGGGGTGGCGGCTCGGGGCGCGGATCGTCGCCGGGATGATGCCGCCGCTGGGCGACGGCTACCCGGCCGACCTGCCGGCGTACTGGACGGTGTACTTCGCGGTGACCGACGCGGACGCCGCCGCCGCGCGCGCGGCCGAACTGGGCGGGACGATCCTGGTGCCGCCCCGCGACATCCCGACCGGGCGGTTCGCCGCCCTGCGCGACCCCCAGGGCGCGCTCTTCTCGGTCATCGACCTGGGACCCTGACCCGCGACGCGCCGATCTTGCACTTTCGGTTGTTGACATGAGCGGGAATGCCCCTTGTGTCACGACAGAAAGTGCAAGATCGCGGGGGGAGGGGGGCGGGTCACGGGCGAGGACGGACGGGGACCACCAGGGGGCCGTTGGTGCCGGGGAGCACCCGGACGCTCGCCCGGTAGTGGGTGGCGAGGAGGTGTTCGGTCAACACCTCGTGTGGCGTGCCGGTCGCCACCACCCGGCCCTCGGCGAGCATGACCATCCGGTCGGCGTACTCGCCCGCGAGGGAGAGGTCGTGCATGGTGGCGAGCACCGTGAGGCCATGTGCCCGGCGCAACTGATCGACCAGTTCCAGGACCTCCTGCTGATGGCCGATGTCCAACGCGCTGGTCGGCTCGTCGAGCAGCAGCAGCGTCGCGCCCTGGGCGAGCGCCCGAGCCAAAAAGACGCGCTGTCGCTCTCCCCCGGACAGGGTGGCCAGCTCGCGACGGTGGAAGCCGCTGAGGTCGAGGCGGTCCAGCACGTCGTGGACGGCGGCCACGTCGGCGGCCGACTCCCGGCCGAGCGGCGGGATGTACGGGGTGCGGCCGAGCAGCACGTAGTCCAGAACCGACATGCCGGGCGGCACCACCGGGGACTGCGTCACCGTCGCCACCACCCGGGCGCGTTCGCGACGGTGCAGGGCGCCGCTCGGCGTACCGAAGAGGGAGATGGCGTCCGGCGCGGGCAGCAGGCCGCCGACGGCGCGCAACAGGGTCGACTTGCCCGCGCCGTTCGGGCCGATCACGGTGACCCACTCGCCGACGGCGACGGTGAGGTCGACGCCGGTGAGGATCGGCGTGCCGTCCAGGCTGACGTGCAGCTCGCGGACCTCGACGGCCGGCGCACCCGGAGTCACGTGAGCACCCGGCGGGCGGTCCGCAGCACGAGGACGAAGAACGGGCCGCCGAGCAGGGCGGTGACCACGCCGATGGGCACCTCCGCCGGGGCGGCGACGGTACGGGCGGCCACGTCGGTCAGCGCCAGGAACGCGCCGCCGAACAGCAGCGACAGCGGCAGGATCACCCGGTAGCTCGATCCGGCGAGCAGCCGGACGGTGTGCGGCACGATGATGCCGACGAAGCCGATCAGGCCGGTCGCGGAGACCGCCGCGGCGGTGCCCAGGGACGCGGCGGCGATCAGCAGGTAGCGGGAACGCTGCGGGTGCAGGCCGAGGCTCGTCGCCTCGTCGTCGCCGAGCGCGAGGACGTCCAGCTCGCGGCGGTGCAGCAGCACCACGACCGTGGTGACCGCGGCGTACGGCAGCACGAGCAGCACGTCGTGCCAGCCCGCCGTGGCCAGCCGTCCGAGCAGCCAGGAGTAGACCGGCTGGATGCTGTCCGCGTGGCGCTGGAGGAGGTACGTCTGCCCGGCGGAGAGGAACGCCGAGACCGCGACCCCGGCCAGGATCAGCATGGCCGGGGACCGGCTTCGTCCGCCGGCCGCGCCGAGCAGGTAGGTCATCGTCACGGCGAGCAGCGAGCCGACGAACGCCGCCAGCGGAATGGTCAACGGAAGTCCGGAGATCGCGCCCTGCCGACCGACGCCGCCGAGGGCGATCACCGCGGTGACCGCGAGGCCCGCGCCGGCGGCCACGCCGAGCAGGTACGGGTCGGCCAACGGGTTGCGGAAGACGCCCTGGTAGCAGCCGCCGGCGAGGGCGAGCAGACCGCCGACGAGCAGGCCCAGCACGACGCGGGGCAGCCGCAGTTCGGTGACGATGGCGATTTCCCGCTCGGTCAGTCCGCTGTCGAGGTGCACGCCGGGGATCAGGTTGAGCAGCTCGGCGGCGACGCTGCCCGGTGGCAGGCTGACCGGCCCGAGCGACACCCCGGCGACGAGCGCGACGAGCACCGCGAGGACCCCGATGACCAGCCAGCGCGTCCGCAGCCCGGCGGGCCGGGACGCCGCCGCAGTCAGTTCACCGGGTTGACGAGCAGCCGGGACCGGCCCGCCGGGCCGGGGCGCGGATCGCGTCCCGGCCGGCGGGGTCTCGGGTGTCGGGGTGGTCACCGGCGGCGTTCCGGTCACCGACGGACGACGGTCACGCGGGCACCTTGGCGACCGCGTCGATGATCGTCCGGAGCAGGTCGACGATTCGCGGGCCCCAGCGGGAGGCGATGTCGTCGTCCAACGTGACGACCTGGTTGTTCTTGACCGCGGTGAGCCCGGCCCAGCCGCTGCGAGCCTTCACCGAGTCGGCGTTCTGCTGGCAGCACTTGGAGTCGGCCAGGAAGACGAAGTCAGGGTCGGCCTTGACGATGACCTCCTGCGACAGCTGGGGATAGCCGCCGTTCTTGCCGTCGGCGTCGGCCGGGTCGGCGATGTTGGTCAGGCCGACGAGGCTGTAGATCGAGCCGATGAAGGTCCTGCTGGTCGCGCTGTACAGCTCCGGGCCCAACTCGTGGTAGTAGGTGAGCTTCTCGGTGCGCTGGGGCAGGTCCTTGACCAGCTTGGCGATGTCGTCCTTCATCCGCTTGGCGACGTCGGCGGCCTGGTCGGCGTGCCCGGTGAGGGTGCCCAGGTCGGTAATTTGCTGGTACGAGTCGTCGAGCGTGGTCGCCGCCGGGGTCAGGTACACCGGGATCTTCAGCTTGCCGAGCTGGTCGACGATCTTGTTGGTGTCGTTGGAGAGCACCACCAGGTCCGGGTTCTTGCCGGCGATCGCCTCGGCGTTCGGCTGGAAGCCGGACAGGTCGCTCTTGGGCGCGTCAGCCGGGTAGTTGGACTGGTCGTCGACGGCGCTCACCTGCGAGCCGGCGCCGATCGCGAAGAGCATCTCGGTGGCGCTGGGCGACAACGAAACGATCTTCTCGGGCCGCTTGTCGAGGGTGAGCGAGCCGACCGTCACCGGGTAGCTGGCGGCCGCGGTGCCGGCGGCCGGCTTGTCGTCGGTCTTCTCCGCGCAGGCGCCGAGGGCGAGCGCGGCGACCGCGAGGGTCGCGGCGAAGAGCCGAGGGGTACGTCTGAACATGGGGCCTCCTGTCGGTCGAGGAGTGTGGTGCTTCGCCGACAGGACTTCGGTACGCCCGCCCACGAGGCGCCCTTCCTCGAGAGCGCGTGTCGCGACCCCGCCGCAGGCGACCTGGCTCGTCCCCGCCGTCGGGCGGGGCATCACAGTTGCGGGACAGCGCCGGTTTCACACCGGCTTCGCTGCGGAGTGGTCGCTAAGACGGTAGCGCAGGCCCGGGAGCAGGTGGTGGGGCCCCGCAGGGGCGGTACGGGGCCCCACCCGCTCAGGAGGCGGTGATGGTGACGTTGTCCACAGCCGCCTCCACCAGGCTGGCGCCGGACGCGTCCGCCGCCTCGACGAGGATGCGGACGGACTGCCCGGCGTACGGGCTCAGGTTGAGGTTCGCCACCGCCCAGCTCCCGTTACGGTTGCTGGCCGCGCCGGCCTGGGTGAGCAGGGCGGTGGTGCCGCCGTTGTGCACCACGCTCACCCGGAGGTAGTCGGCCGACGAGGCGTTCGAGCCGTGCGCCAGGTACCAGGCCAGCGAGAGGGTCAGCGTGCCGGACGACGGCAGGGTCACCGCCGGGGACCGGGCGCTGGTCACGCCGCCGTCGACGTCGTAGTCACCGGCCGCCGACCCGGCGAGCCGGCCGGTGACCAGGTCGTTCGAGCCGGCGTACGGGGTGAGCTGCTTCGCTCCGGAGGAGGTGGTCGCCTGCGCGGCGCCCCGCTCCCACGCCCCGAGCGTCGCGGTGTCGGTGCCGGACGGGTTGATCGTCCAGCCGGTGGCGGTCTCGAAGGTGTCCGACCAGACCGTGGTGCCCCCACCGCCGCCGCAGTACTGCGGCTGCTTGCCGATGGCCCGGTACGGGCAGTCGGCGTACTCGCTGAGCATCAGGACGGCCTCGCGGTTACGGGTGGTCTGCGCGGGGATCACCTCGTCGGGCGGGTAGAAACCGCCGCCGCTGGACGAACCCGGGTACATCTCGAAGGTGTACGCCCAGATGCCGTGGGTGGCCCACATCCAGTCGATGCTGGTGCCGTCGGCGATGTAGAGGTCGCTGGACTGCTCCGGCGTGTAGCTGTTGGTGGCCGCCATCTGCTGGCCGATGGTGGCGAAGGTGTTGTACTGGTCCGCGCTCATCCCGGACGGGTTGTTCGCGGTCGTGTAGCCGAAGGGCCAGAGCACCAGCTGCGAGTACGTGTGGAAGTCGATGTTCGCCTTGATCTGCTGGGCGCCACCGACGACGCGACTGTTGACGAAGTTGCGCAGCGCCTGCGTCTCCGGGGCGGAGAACGCCGACGGCCCGCGGTAGGTCTCCGACGAGGTGGTGCCGGACGACCCACCGCAGCAGCCCCACTGGTAGGACCAGTTGCGGTTCAGGTCGGTGCCGACGTTCGACGAGCCGCTGTTCGGCTGGCGGTTCTTGCGCCAGGACCGGTACGACCCGGTGGCGATGTCGTACTCGCTGCCGTCCGGGTTGACCGTCGGCACGATCCAGATCTCCCGGCTGTTGACGATGCTGGTGATCCGGGAGTCACTGCCGTAGCTGTCGGTGAAGAGGTTGAGCAGATAGATCGCCATCTCGACGGTCAGGTGCTCGCGGGCGTGCTGCTGGGCGTTGAACAGGATCTCCGGCTCGTTCTCGTCGGTGCCGACGTTGTCGGAGATCTTCACGGCCATCAGGTCGCGGCCCTCGTACGACGTACCAATGCTGATCTTGCGGGCGATGGCCGGATGGTCGGCGACGGCCTGGTTCACGACGGCGGTCAGTTCCGCGTAGTCGTGGTAGTTGGAGTCGGCGGGCGGGAAGGCCAGCGTGCCCACCTCGCCCGCTCCGCGCTCGGCGCTCGGTGGCGGGGCGAGCGGTTCCAGCCGGAAACCGAGCTTGCTGATCGCGGCGGCCTCCGCGGCGGTGGCCGAGACGTGCAGGACGCCGTGCTCGGAGTAGTCGATGGCGGCCCCGGTGCGGGCCACCGCGTTGCGGTCGGTGAAGGTCCGGGGGCCGAGCACCCGGTAGCCGGCGGCGGCCGACTCGGCGGCGCGGTCCGGCGCCGGCTCGGCGGCGACCGGTCCGGCGGCGACGGTGACGATTCCCAGTCCGGTGACGACGGCGAGCACCAGGACGCGGCGGAGAGAGTGAGGTGGGCGGAGGGCCATGGACTACCTCCTCGAAGGGCGGAAGATCCCGCTCGGTGATGCACACTTCACCACCAGTCACATGGTCATATCAATATCGATCGCTGGGAAATCCATCCCAGGTTGACCATCGCTGCGGCAATGATTTTCTTCCGCTCAACATCTGGCGAAACTTCCCTCCAAGCGGAAAACTGACCAGCGACGATGCCCCCACTCGACACCCGCGGAGCACCCATGGCCCCCTCCCGCCTGCACGCGGCCGCCCTCGCCGGCGTCAGCGCGCTCACCCTGCTCGCCACCGCGGCCCCCGCCGCGGCGGCCCGGCCACCCGCACCCGCCCACGACGAGCAGATCACCTTCCAGGACTGGTCCGGACCCGCCGACTGGCACCGCGGCAGCCAGGCCGGCACCCGCGTCGTGCCCGGCCCGCGCGCGGGCGTCACCCTGGCCCGCCCGACCGGCACCACCGAGTACGCGGACCCGCACACCGGCGCCACCCGCACCTGGGAGTACGGCACCTGGACCTCACCCGTCACCCGGATCGGGTTCGACGCGACCGAACTGATCGCCTCCTGGAACGCGGAGACCCCCGCCGGCACCTGGATCCAGGTGGAGATGCAGGGCGGCTACACCAACGGCGACCAGACGCCCTGGTACGTCCTGGGCCGCTGGGCCTCCGGCGACACCGACATCAAGCGGACCAGCGTCGACGGGCAGGGCGATCCCTGGTCGACCGTCTGGACCGACACCTTCAGCATCGACGACGCCGACGCCGGGGTGCTGCTGCGGTCGTACCAGCTGCGGCTGACCCTCTACCGGACGCCCGGGCAGACCGCCGCCCCGGTGGTGCGGATGCTCGGCGCGATGAGCTCCACCGTTCCGGACCGGTTCACCGTCCCGCCGAGCGCCGGGCACATCGCCTGGGGCGTCGAGCTGCCGGTGCCGCGCTACTCGCAGAACATCCACAAGGGGCACTACCCCGAGTACGACGGCGGAGGCGAGGCCTGGTGCTCGCCCACCTCGACCGAGATGGTCGTCGAGTACTGGGGGCGCCGGCCGTCGGCGGCCGACACGTCCTGGGTGGACCCGACCTACCCCGACCCGACCGTCAACCACGCCGCCCGGATGACCTTCGACTACGCGTACGACGGCGCGGGCAACTGGCCGTTCAACACCGCGTACGCGGCCAGCTTCCCCGGTCTGGAGGGGCGGGTCACCCGGCTGCACTCACTGGACGAGCTGGAGCGCTTCATCGCCGCCGGCATCCCCGTGGTGACCAGCCAGTCCTTCCTCGCCAGTGAGCTGGACGGGGCGAACTACGGCACCTCCGGGCACCTCTTCGTGGTGGTCGGCTTCACCGCCGACGGCGACGTCATCGTCAACGACCCCGCCTCGTCGAGCAACGACGTCGTCCGCAACGTCTACAAGCGCGCGCAGTTCGAGCAGATCTGGCTGCGTACCAAGCGCACCAACGCCAGCGGCGGAGTGTCCGGCGGCTCCGGCGGCATCGCCTACCTGATCAAGCCCGAGTCAAAGCCCTGGCCCAAGGTCCCCGGCTCCACCAACTGGTAGACCGACCGGCCCGCCCAGCGCCGTTGATCATGAAGTTATTGCCCGACCGCGCGGCGTGTCGAGGCAATAACTTCATGATCGCCGGGCCTTTTCTGGGGGTTCTTGCCCTACGGCTGCCGCCGCTCGCCCTCGTCGGACTGCTCGTCCTCGCTAGGCTGCTCGTCCTCGCCGGCCAGGGCGGAGCGGAGGCGCTCCTTCTCCGCCTTACGCCGCGCCGTGGCCTCCGCCATCTCGTGGGCCATCTCGTCGCGCCAGCCGCGCAGCAGGAAGAAGGAGAGCGCGGCGGAGAACGCCAGCGCCAGGATCAGCTTCAGGAAGATGTCCACGTCGACCAGCCAGAGGGCCGCCAGCACCGCGACGAACAGCCCGATCCGGCCCAGCGTGTACTTGAGCGCCGCGCTCACCTCATGCACTCCGTTCTCCGCGCCCGGTGGGCGCGTCATTCAGCCGGTCCGGCGGGCCAGCCAACGGACGCCGGGGAACCAGATCGTCGCGTACGCCACGGTGAACGCCGCCGCCGCCAACGCGCCGGACAGCAGCGGCGGCAACCCCGCGCCCAGCCCGGCGATCAGCAGACCCACGAACACCGCGACCGCCGCCGCGACGAGCGCCGCCACCACCCGGGCGGCACCGAACGACCAGGCCCGGAAGTCGTCCCAGAAGAGCCAGGCCGGCAGGATCACCGCCAGCCAACCGTTGGTGTGCCCGAAGTCGCCGGCGCCGAACGACGCGAACGCCCACTCGAACAGCACGAGCGCCAGCACGCCGATGACCAGGCCGGCCAGACACACCCCGAGCAGGTCGCCCAGCGTACGCACGCGTCCCTCGGCGTCCCGTCGGGGAAAGCCGCCCTGCTGCTCTGCGCTGCGCTGCTCGGTCATCGACTGCGAGGGTACGTGGTGTCTCAGGCCCAGACCTGCTGCGGCTCGGCGCGGCGCTCGGCCAGCGACGGCGCCCTGTCGTACTCCCGGACCACGTTGTAACGGGTGTCCCGCTCGACCGGCTGGAAGCCGGCGTCCCAGATCAGGTGCAGCAGGTCCTCGCGGTGCATGGTGTTCGGGGTGCCGTACGAGTCGGCGTCGTGAGTGATCTTGTATTCGACCACCGAGCCGTCCAGGTCGTCCACGCCGAAGTTCAGCGAGAGCTGGGCCACCGAGAGGCCGTGCATCACCCAGAAGTTCTTCACGTGCGGCACGTTGTCGAACAGCAGCCGGGACACCGCGAACGTCTTCAGCGACTCGGCCGGCGAGGCCATCGTGGTCCGCGCCTGGATCCGGTTACGGACCTTGCCGTCCGCCGAGTCCACGAAGTCGTGCTGGTAGCGCAGCGGGATGAAGACCGCGAAACCGCCGGTCTCGTCCTGCAACTCCCGCAGGCGCAGCACGTGGTCGACGCGGTGCCGGGGCTCCTCGATGTGGCCGTAGAGCATGGTCGCCGGGGTCTTCATGCCCTTCGAGTGCGCCAGGGCGTGGATCCGCGACCAGTCCTCCCAGTGGCACTCGTGGTCGACGATGTGCTGCCGGACCTCCCAGTCGAAGATCTCCGCGCCACCGCCGGTCAGCGACTCCAGGCCGGCGTCCATCAGCTCGTCGAGGATCTCGTCGGCGCTGAGGCCGCTGATCTTCTCGAACCACTGCACCTCGGTCGCGGTGAAGCACTTGAGCTTGACGTTCGGCAGCGCGGCCTTCAGCTCGCGCAGCACCTTCGGGTAGTAGCGCCACGGCAGCGTGGGGTGCAGGCCGTTGACGATGTGCAGCTCGGTGAGCTGCTCACCCTCCATCTCCTTGGCCTTGCGGACCGCCTCGTCGATGCGCATCGTGTACGCGTCCTTCTCGCCCGGCTTGCGCTGGAACGAGCAGTACGCGCACGACGCCGAGCAGACGTTCGTCAGGTTGAGGTGCCGGTTGACGTTGAACATCACCCGCTCACCGTTCAACTCGGTGCGCCGGTGGTGCGCCAGCCGCCCCAACCAGGTCAGGTCGTCGCTCTCGTAGAGGGCTACGCCGTCCTCCCGGGTCAGCCGCTCACCGGCGTACACCTTCGCTTCGAGCTCACGCTTGAGTCCGGCGTCCATGGCACGTCCCTTCCACCTGCGGTCTTTCCCGAGGGTACGTCGGCGCCCCGGTGGGCACGGCGGCACGGTCGGCGACAGCGATCCGCTTCACCGGACTCTCAGCCTCCCGTAACCTGCCGACGCATCGACATAGTTGGCGCTGTGCGGTAAGACAAGATGGGGCGGAACTCACACACTGGTACCGTCCCGACGGCCGCGCCCACCGAGCGCGGCGACGAGCACCGGACGGGGAGCGGAATGGTCGACAGCGGGCGCGGGCGACGGCAGCGACGACGGAGCCCGGTGATCTCGCCGGTGCTGCGGCCGAAGCTCTGGGCCGCCCTGCTCGGCGCGATCGCCGCCGCCGTGCTGGCCACTCCCGCGTACGCCGAGCCCACCGTGCCCTCGACCGTGCCGGACGCCGGTGCGCGTCCGCCGGCCATCGGCGCCCCGCAGGTGCCCGGCAACCCGCCGGTCGCCGGCGTCCCGGCGCCCCCGGTGGTCAACCTCGGCAACGGCCCGCTGGCCGCCCAGATCGCCGCCGCCGAGAGCCAGGTCGGTCTGCTCGGTGACCAACTACTGCTGACCCGGCAGAAACGCACCGACGCGCAGGCGCAGCTCGTCGCGGCCGGCAAGGTGCTGGCGACCACGCAGGACGCCCTCCTCCGCGCCCAGCAGGCCGCCGACTCCGCCGCCTCGGACGCGGTCAAGGCGGCCGCCGCCCTGCCACCGGGTGACTTCGTCGACGACATCCAGGGGCTGAGCCGGCTCCAGCGCATCAACCGCGGCGAAAAGGTCGAGGGCGCCACCACCGCCGTGACCGGCGAGCTGGCCCGGGCCCGCGCCAACGAGCAGGCCGCCTACCAGGCACACGCCACCGCCAAGGCCGCCGTCGACGCCGCCGAGGTGGAGTTCACCACCGGCGAGAAGGCGCTGCGCACCGCCGAGACCGGCCTGCTCAAGCTCCGCAAGGACAACGCCGCGCAGCTGATCCTGCTCGAACGGCAGCAGGAGGCCGCCGACCAGCAGTTCGGGTCGGGCTACGTCGCCGGGCAGAACACCAGCGGCATGTCCGCGCACCCGCGGGCCCTGGCCGCCGTCCGGTACGCGCTCGCGCAGCTCGGTGACCCGTACAAGTGGTCCGAGGAGGGGCCGAACGAGTTCGACTGCTCGGGCCTGATGTGGGCCGCGTACCGCTCCCCGGGCGCCGACTACTTCGACCTGCCCCGGGTCTCCCGCGACCAGTACGCTGCCACCCGGTCCCGCACCGTACGGGCCACCGAGGCGCTCCCCGGCGACCTGCTGTTCTTCGCCTCCGGCAGCAGCTGGACCACGATCCACCACGTCGCCATGTACATCGGCAACGGCAAGATGGTGCAGGCGCCCACGACCGGTGACGTGGTCAAGATCTCGACGGTCGGCTGGAACCGCCTCTACGCCGTCACCCGGGTGATCGGGGCGGTGCCGACGCCGAACGTGCCCCTCCCGCCCGTGCCGCCGCCCACCACGACCAAGCCGACGCCGACCGCCAAGCCGACGCCGACCCCCAAGCCGACGCCCACCGGCAAGCCGACCACGAAGCCGACGACCCCGCCGCCCGGCACGGGTACGCCGACGCCCACCGGCTCTCCGACCGCCACGCCGAAGCCGACCGGCGGCACCTCGCCGACCCCGACCGGCAGCCCGACCAACACGCCGACGACGCTGCCGACGCCACCCACCACGGCACCGGCCAGCTCGTCGGCCTCCGCCACCACCACGCCGTCCACCAGCCGGAGCGGGACGACCAGCGACAGCCCGAGCGCAGGACGCTGATCCGCCACCGGGGCTCCGGCTGTCCGCCTGGGACGATCTGTGGCACGGTGACAACCAGGCACACCCGGTCCGATGTCACGGGCCGGGTGCGAGCGTGGCGCGGAGGGCGGAGATGGCCGAGCAGAAAGATCCGGCGGAGAGTGTCGACGTCGACCGGGCCGACCCACCGGAGCTGACGACCGCAGATCCGGCGACCGACGCCGACACCGCCTCGGCGGCCGGAGCTTCCACCGTCACGACCAGCGCCGACCCGGACACCGCGCCCACCAAGGCCACCGCAGCGGACGACTCCCCCGCCGCCCAGAACGACGACGCCGCGCGGGACGAGGACGCCGCGCTGCTCGGCGACGCCGCACGGAACGACAACGCCGCGCGGAACGACGACGCCGCGCGGAACGACAACGCTGCGCGGGACGGCAACGCCGCGCGGAACGACAACGCTGCGCGGAACGACAACGCTGCGCGGGACGGCAACGCCGCGCTGCTCGGCGACGCCGCACGGGACGACAACGCCGCGCTGCTCGGCGACGCCGCACGGGACGACAACGCCGCGCTGCTCGGCGACGCCGTGCGGGGCCACGATGCCGCCGGTGACGGCACCGCGGGCGACCTCTTCGACGACGCCGCCACGCACGGCGACGGAACGGACGTCGGGCCGTCGGAGGACGTCGCCGCTGATCCGACCGCCGCCCCGGTGCGGGCGCGGGCCAGCGTCGCGACAGCGCAGGCACGCCCCGGTGATCTTCCGGTGAGCGCCCCGGCCACCGCGACCACCTACCGGGGCTCGGCCAGCACCTTGCCCGCCCAACGGGAGAGCTCCACCACACCGCCATCGGCCGACGGCTCGGCCGCCCCGGCGCGCGCCCGTGCCTCGGCGTCGGTGACCGCCAGCGCCACCGCGCCGACCAGCGCCACCGCCCCGGAGCCCCGCGCTGTCACGGCACCGACCAGCGCCACGGCCTCGGCGACCGCCAGCGCCACCACGCCGACCAGCGCCACCGCCACGGGCTCCACCCCGGCGCGGGCCAGCGCCACGGTGCCCGGCAGCAGCCGGGTCGAGGCCGGCGGCGAGACCGCGCCGGAGTCCCGGGCGAGCACGTCCGCCGTCTACCGGTCGGGGCCGGTGAATCCCGAACCGCCGGAGCCGGCGCAGCCCCCGGAGCCGGCCCAGCCACCCGCGCCGCCGACTCCGGAACCGACGCCGCCGGGGCCGGGCGAGCCGGAGCCCGCGCCGAGCCCGGGGCCGTACCCGCCCGGTCCGACGCCGACGCCGGGTCCCTCCCCCACGCCGCGCCCGGACCCGGTTCCGCCGGTCCCGGGACCGCCCGTGCCACCACCCTCGCCGCTGCCGCCTTTCCCCGGGCCGCCCACGCCACCCGTACCCGGGCCGCCGATGCCGCCGCCCGGCCCGCCGGTGCCCGCGCCACCGCCGCCGCCCGGCCCGATGCCGGCACCGCCGTTCCCGCCCCCGCCGGCGATGATCGGTACGCCGGGCGCACAGGCCACCGCATCGGTCTCCGCGCCGCCGGCCGCTGGATGGACCGCCGGGCCGGACGCCCCGGGCAACGCCTGGGCCGGTACGCCCGTGTCCACCCCGCCGGTCGTTCCCGCGCCCGCGCTGCCGACCTGGCCCCCGTCGACCACCACCCCCCTGACCGGCGGTACGGACCACCGGACGACCGCCCCGCATGGCGGGCCCGAGCGGCGAAACACGACGTCCGGCGGTCGTAGCGGGGCCCGTGCCGGTGGTGCCGACCAGGCGGGCACCGTCTATGCCAGCGGTGACGGGCCGGGTTTCACCACGATCGCCCTGCCGGCCAACCCGGCGGTGGAGAATTCCGGCTCGCTGACCGGACACATCCTCGCCCAGGGCTGGGCGGACACCTCGGCCGAGCGCTCCCGGAACACCCGTGTGGTGATCGTCCTGATCGCCGCGCTGGGGCTCCTGATCGGGATCAGCGTGCTGGTCGTCCTGCTCGCCAACAACGCCCTGGACGGTCTGATCGGCGGCGCCCTCGGCGGCTGATCCACGCCACGGATGCGATGGTGAGTCCGCCCACTACGGTCGGTCAACCGGCTGGCGGCTCGGCCGAACCGCCGTACACTGGTCAGGATCACTGACCTGGCGCGCCCCATGCGCGCCCATGGGCGATCTTGCGGGCGATCCGGCGGCACAGCCGCGGCAGGCCATCGCGAAGATGCGCCCCGCTCGAAAGGCATTTGTTGACCACCTCTGCTGACCCCAGCACCGTTCCGTCCGTTTTCGATTCCGTCCCGGCGGCCATCGATGCCCCCGAGACGTCCGACGCCCCCGAGACGTCCGCCGCTGTTCCGGCCGAGACCGCCGAGTCGATCGACTTCGCCGGTCTGGGCCTGCCCGAGCCGCTGGTTCGCGCTCTGGCCCGACAGGGCATCACCGCCCCCTTCCCGATCCAGCGGGCCACCGTCCCCGACGCCCTCGCCGGCCGGGACGTGCTCGGTCGTGGGCAGACCGGGTCGGGCAAGACCCTGGCCTTCGGCCTGCCGCTGCTGGCCCGCGTCGCCGCTGGGCGCCCGGCCCGTCCCATGCGGCCACGCGCCCTGGTCCTGGTGCCGACCCGCGAACTGGCCATGCAGGTCAACGACGCGCTCCTGCCGTTGGGTAAGTCGCTCAACGTGTTCCTGAAGACCGCCGTCGGCGGTGTCCCGTACGACCGCCAGATCGACGCGCTCCGGCGCGGCGTGGAGATCATCGTGGCGACCCCGGGCCGGCTCGGCGACCTGATCGAGCGCGGTGTCTGCCAGCTCGACGACGTCGAGGTGACGGTGCTCGACGAGGCCGACCAGATGGCCGACATGGGCTTCCTTCCCGAGGTGACCGAACTGCTGGCGAAGACGCCGGCCGGCGGCCAGCGCCTGCTCTTCTCCGCCACTCTGGACGGTGACGTCGACGCGCTGGTCAAGCGGTTCATGAACGACCCGGTGACCCACTCCACCGCGCCGTCCACCGCCTCGGTGTCCACCATGGACCACCACATGCTGTTGATCCCGCCGCACGACAAGTTCCCGGTGGCCGCCTCGATCGCGGCACGGGACGGGCGGACGATGGTGTTCGCGCGTACCCAGATGGGCGTCGACCGGCTCGTCGAGCAGTTGGCCGCGGTCGGCGTACGGGCCGGTGGCCTGCACGGCGGCAAGACCCAGCGGATGCGGACCAAGACCCTCGCCGAGTTCCGCGAGGGCCGGATGAACGTCCTGGTCGCCACCGACGTGGCGGCCCGGGGCATCCACGTCGACGGGGTCACGCTGGTGCTGCACGTCGACCCGCCGAAGGACCCGAAGGACTACCTGCACCGCGCGGGTCGTACCGCCCGTGCGGGCGAGTCCGGCGCGGTCGCCACGCTGGTGCTGCCCAAGCAGCGCCGTACCACCCTCGCGATGATGGAGAAGGCCGGCGTCGCGCCGGCCGAGACCCGCGTCCGGGTCGGCGACCCGGTGTTGGCGGAGCTGATCGGTGCCCGCGAGCCCAGCGGCGTTCCGGTTCGCGTCGAGGCGGAGCCGCGCGGCTTCGGGGACCGCTCCGGCGGTGGGCGACGGTTCGACGACCGTTCCGGCGGCCCGCGCCGGTTCGGCGACCGGCCCACCGGCGAGCGTCGGTACGGCGACCGTCCGCAAGGCGAGCGCCGCTACGGCGACCGGCCCACCGGGGAGCGGCGCTTCGGCGACCGTCCGCAGGGCGACCGGCAGTACGGCGACCGTCCCCAGGGCGAGCGCCGCTACAGCGACCGGCCCACCGGGGAGCGGCGCTTCGGCGACCGTCCGCAGGGCGACCGGCAGTACGGCGACCGCCCCCAGGGCGAGCGCCGCTACGCCGACCGGGACAGTCGGGGTTACGGCGACCGTCCGCAGACCGACCGGGGTGACCGGCCGGCCGGCGAGCGGCGCTACGGTGACCGGCCGCAGGGCGACCGGCAGTACGGCGACCGTCCGCAGGGCGAGCACCGCTACAGCGACCGGCCGACCGGTGAGCGCCGCTACGGCGACCGACCGACCGGTGAGCGCCGCTACGGCGACCGTCCGCAGGGCGACCGGCAGTACGGCGACCGTCCTCAGGGCGAACGCCGCTACGCCGACCGGCCGCAGGCCGACCGGGGTGACCGGCGCTTCGCGGAGCGCGACAGCCGGGGCGGCTACCGCTCCGAGGGTCGCGGTCGGGACGACCGGCCGCGCGACGATCGGCGGGGCTTCGGCGGGCGGCCTCCGGCGCGTACCCACTGATCTTCTGATTTACCGGGACGCCGTCGCGGAGCTTGTGCTCCGCGGCGGCGTTCGCGCATGCGCTGCCGATGGCGTCCGGGTCGCGTAACGTCCGGCTCATGGCGACCATGACCAAGTCGATCTTCTGGTCCCGGACGGACACCGCCGGCAGCGAACAGGCTCTGCTCGACGACGGTGACGCGTTGTCGGCGCGCGGCACGATGCTCGCCGTCGACCCGATTCCGTTCACCGCCCGCTATCGGCTGACGACCGCGCCCGACGGGAGCACCGCCCGGGTCGAGGTCGAGGCCGAGGGGTCGGGTTGGCTTCGGCGCGTGACCCTGGAGCGGGGTATGTCCCGCTGGCGGGTGACCACCGCCGAGCAGGGCGACCTGGACGCCGCGCTGGTCGGTGCCGGACACCCGCGGGCCGGTCTGCCCGGCACCGACGACCCGGATCGCCTCGCCGACGCGCTCGACGTCGACCTGAGTGGCTCGCCGCTGTTCAATGCCCTCCCGGTACGCCGGCTCGGGTTGACCGGCGGGCCGGCCGACATGCCGCGCCGGATCACCGTCGCGTGGGTGCTGCTGCCGGGGCTGGAGGTGGTGCCGGCCGAGCAGGTCTACACCGGGCTCGGTCCGGGCCGGGTGCGGTTCGCCAGCGGCACCTTCACGGCGGAGATCGACCTGGACGCCGACGGTTACGTGGTGCGCTATCCGGGCCTGGCCGAACGGATCGACCCCCGCTGAAGGCACACCCAGCTCAGGCGGGCCACTCCCCGCTGCTCAGGAAGCGCTCGACCGTCGCGCCGTGCGGCGTCAGGTCGAGGCCCTGGGCGGCGACCCAGTCGTCGGAGTAGTACGTGTCGGCGTACCGGTCACCGGCGTCACAGATCAGGCTGACCACCGAGCCGGTCCGCCCTGCCGCCAGCATGCCGGCGATGAGACCGAACGCGCCCCACAGGTTGGTGCCGGTGGAGCCGCCCACCCGGCGACCGAGAACCGCCGAGCCGGCGCGCATCGCGGCCAGCGAGGCCGCGTCCGGCACCTGGACCATCCGGTCCACGACCGAGGGCAGGAAGGACGCCTCGACGGTGGGCCGGCCGATCCCCTCGATGCGGGAACCCTTGCCGGTGCGTACGGACCAGTCGGCGGCCACCCAGGCGGGGTAGAAGGCGGAGTTCTCCGGGTCCACGACGCAGAGCTTGGTGGCCAGGCGGCGGTAGCGGGCGTACCGGCCGATGGTGGCGCTGGTGCCACCGGTGCCGGCGCCGACCACGATCCAGGCCGGGATGGGGTGCCGTTCCAGTTCCAACTGCGCGTAGATCGACTCGGCGATGTTGTTGTTACCTCGCCAGTCGGTGGCCCGCTCGGCGTACGTGAACTGGTCCATGAAGTGGCCACCGGAGTCCTCGGCCAGCCAGCGGGCCTCGACCACGACGCCCGCCGGGTCGTCCACCAGGTGGCACCGGCCGCCCTGGAACTCGATCTGCGCGATCTTCTCCGGCGAGGTGGAGGCGGGCATCACGGCGATGAACGGCAGGCCGAGCATCCGTGCGAAGTACGCCTCGGAGACCGCCGTGGAGCCCGAGGACGCCTCGACGATCGTGGTGTGCGGACCGATCCAGCCGTTGCAGAGACCGTAGAGGAACAGCGAGCGGGCCAGCCGGTGCTTCAGCGAGCCGGTCGGGTGGGACGACTCGTCCTTGAGATAGAGGTCGATTCCCCACGCCCGGGGCAGCGGGAACGGCAGCAGGTGGGTGTCGGCCGAGCGGTTCGCGTCCGCCTCCACGGCGGCGATCGCCTCGGTCACCCAGCTACGGCTGGCCTCGTCGCACCGGTCGAGATGAGTCACGCCGGAAACCTAGCAAGCAGGTCAGCGGCCTTCAGCTCCGGTCCGTGGACCTCGACCGGCGGGACTGCCGGCGCTGACCGGCCCGGCCGACGGCCGTGAGGAACGGGATCAGTGCGGCGGTCAGTCGGGGCAGGGCGTCCAGCAGCCGGACCTGGGCACCCCGCCAGCGAGGCAGACTGACCACCGGGCGGGGCCTGCGGGCCAGCCGGACGACGCGGGCGGCAACCCGCTGCGGGGTCAGCATCGACCCGGTGAACGACGCCAGCGCGCCCGGGTCGTCCAGCCGGTCGTGCAGCATCGGCGTCCAGATACCGTCCGGGCAGAGGCAGGAGACGTGCACCCGTCGGTGGCCGGCCATCCGCAGGTCGGACAGGGTGCCGAGGCTGAACGCCAGCAGGGCGTGCTTGCTGGCCGCGTACATCGTCTCGCCGGGCGCGGCGACGAGCCCGGCCAGCGAGACGACGTTGAGGACGTGGCCGTGACCCTGGCGGCGCATCACCGCGAGCGCGGCGAGCGTGCCGTTGATGGCGCCCAGCGCGTTGACGTCGAACACCCGGCGACGGGTCGGCTCGTCGTGCTCCCACGACGGACCGGTCACCAGGATGCCGGCGTTGTTGACCCAGAGGCCGAGGCCGCCGCGGCTCGCCGCGAGCTGGGCGATCGCGGCGCAGGCGGCCTCGTCGCGGACGTCCAGGGCGGCCGACCAGCCACCGGACGGCGCGGCCGCAGCAGCTGCCGCGTCCAGGTCGAGGTCCGTGAGAAGCACCGACCAGCCGTCGGCGTGCAGCGCGGCGGCGACGGCACGGCCCAGGCCGCCGGCGGCCCCGGTCACCACGGCCACGCCGCGTCCCGGCAAGGTCATCGGCGCACGCTACCGCCGCGCCGAGGGCGACACCAGGGGTACGCCGGTCAGGTGGGCTGCGGGCCGACCGGCTGGGGGCGGTTCTCCCACTTGGTGGAGAGGGCGATGGCGGTGCGCGTGGAGGCGACGCCGGGCGTCCGGTTGAGCCGCACGATGAGTTGCTCCAGCTCGGCGATCGTGCCGACCCGGGCCTTGAGCAGGAACGACTCGACGCCCGCCATGAAGTAGCAGGACTCGATCTCGGGCAGCACCCGCAGCGACTCCAGCATGTCGTCGGAGTCCGCCCCGGAGTCCTCGACGATGCCGATGAGCGCGGTGACGCCCAGCCCGATCGCCTCGGGCGCCACGTCCGCGCGGTACCCCAACACCACGCCGCTGCTCTCCAGCTTGCCGACGCGTTCGTGCACGGCCGGGGCGGAGAGGCCCACCTGCCGGGCCAGCTCGGCGTACGACAGGCGGGCGTTGCCTCGCAGCAGGTCGACGAGGCTCAGGTCGATGGCGTCCACGGGGAGTGACCTTAACGCGTTGGGCGTAACGCGAGGCCTTCGGCATCCGTTGGTCAGGACAGTGAGTAACTGTTCATAAACTGACGGTCTAGGTAGGGGTCGCACCAGTACCATTTACTAACTTCCCAGTCAGTGCATTTTTCGCGTTTGGCGGACAGGCCAGGTCCCTGGTGCTGTAATTGCCATACGTCCCTCATGACGGCTCTGGGCTCGCACCAGCCGGGGGCAGTGTGTTCAGCCAGGGGCTTCGTCGACGCGAGGAGGGGGCTGTGGACACTGGAGATCGCCTGCTGACACCGGGCGAGGTCGCCGCGCTGTTTCGGGTGGACCCGAAGACTGTGACGAGATGGGCGGCGGCCGGCCGGATAGGAAGCATCCGGACTCCAGGCGGGCATCGCCGGTTTCGGGAATCCGAGGTGCGAGCCCTGCTTGAGGGGGAGGGCATGCTGGACGAGGTGGATGAGGTCGGAAAGCCACGCAACGTGGGTCCGGCCGCCTCCACGGGGCCGGGTCCGGCCAACGCCGGCATGTACTGAACAGGTGCGGACAACGTCAGGCGGACCGGACACCAGTCCGGTCCGCGCACCACTGGAACAGTCGGGATGACCGTTCAGCTCCGGGCAGCGCCGAGCTGGCCGGACCACCGACGGAACAGGGTGTGTGGCACGCCGAGCGCGTCCAGCACCTTGCCGGCCACGAAGTCGACAAGTTGCTGGGCGCTGGCCGCCGCGCCGGCGCCGTAGAAGCCGGGGCTGGCCGGCAGCACCACCGCACCGGCGTCGTGCAACGCGATCAGATGCTCCAGGTGGCTGCGGGTCACCGGCGTCTCCCGGGGCACCACCACCACCGGTCGGCGCTCCTTCAGGTTGACCTCGGCGGCACGTTGCAGCAGGTCCTTGGAGAGCCCGATCGCGATGCCGGCGCAGGCCGCGGTGCTGGCGGGCACGACGGCCATCCCGCGTACCCGGTAGGAGCCGCTGCTCGGTCCGGCAGCCAGGTCACCAGCCGGCCAGTGGCGTACGTCCGCTCCGGTCAGATCCCGGCCCAGCCAGGCCGCGAGGTCGTCGGCCCAGTGCGCGTCGCGGAACGACCGGCCGGTCTCGTCGAGCAGGGTGAGCCGTGCCGCCCGGGACACGATGAGGTCCACCGGCTCGCCCGCGTCGAGCAGCCCGCCGACGACGGCTGCCGCGTACGGCGTACCGGAGGCCCCGGACACGCCGACCACCCATGGTTCCCGCATGCCCCCAGCCTGCCTGGTCCGTGCCGCGCGCCGCTGGGCACCCCACGATCCGCCGCTCCCCGGGCCGAGTTGTCCGGCCGGGTAGGTGGTTGTCCCGCCGACCTGCGATGCTGCCGGTGGCGATTCGCACCGGGAGCAGTTCGCGCGGGAGGCATCGGTGACGACCGGCGAGATCCTCTGGGCGCTGCGCGATGAGTGCCCCATTCCGCCCCGGCTCTCGCCGCACGCCGACCGGGTTCAGCAGTGGCTCGTCGGCATTCTGCCCGAGCTGGGCATGCCGCTGGACGACGCCGCGCTGCACCGGCTGGCCCGGGGCGGCTTCGCCCGGTACGCGGGGCGGCTCTACCCGGACGCCGACGAGGCCGACCTGCGGGTGCTGACGGCCCTCTTCACCTGGTTCTTCCTCGTCGACGACGCCTGCGACGGCCCACACCGGCTCAGCTCCGCGCAGATCCGGGCGCTACGCGACGGGACGTTGGCGCTCCTGCGCGACGGTCCCCGCCTCCGTCACGCCGGCCTGACCGGTCCGCTGCGGCGGCTGCTGGTGCTCACCTGGCGGGAGCCGCGACGCCGGATGCCATTCCGGTGGAGGCTGCGCTTCGCCGACGCGGTGGGCCGGCACCTCGACGGCACCTGGCGCGAGGCGGTCAACAAGGAGGGCGGGCTCCGGCCCGGCCTCGACGAGTACGTCGAGTTGCGGCGATCGACCTCGGCGGCCGAGGTGTCGTATCCGCTGGTGGAGTTCGTCACCGGCCGACCGTTGCCCGATCCCGTCTACCACCACCCGCTGCTGCGCCAGATCGCCCGTACCGGCAACGACCTGCTCTCCTGGTACAACGACCTGGCCTCGCTGGAGAAGGACCGGTCCACCTCGGGCGGGCACAATCTGGTCCTGGCGACGCAGGCCGAGTGGGGCGTCTCGTCGGAGGAGGCGGCGCGGCGGGTGGCCGAGCGCTGGCGTGCGGCGATGCGACAGTTCATGGTGCTCCGCGCCGCCGTGCCGTCGTTCGGGCCGGCGTTGGACGAGGCCGTCACCGACCATCTCGACGGGGTCGCGTACGCCGTGCGCGGCACCATCGACTGGACCCTGGAGAGCGCCCGCTACCCGACGACCGCCCGACCCTAGGGTCAGGGTCGTGAGCCCCTAGGGTCGGGGTCGTCAGGCCCTAGGGTCGCAGGTCGAGGCGGATCACCAGGTCGAGCAGGGCGAATACGAACAGCGCGATGCCCACGAACCCGTTGGCGGTGAAGAACGCCCGGTTGACCTTGCTGAGGTCGGTCGGGCTGACCACCAGGTGCTGGTAGGCGAACGCGACGGCGGTCAGCGCCAGGCCGACCCACCACAGCCAGCCGAACCCGACCAGCGCCCCGAACCACACGAACAGCCCGAAGGTCACCACGTGCGCCACGGTCGAGACGTGCAGCGCGAAGCGGCGGCCGTACCGGGCGGGGACGCTGTGCACGCCGATCTCCCGGTCGATCTCGGAGTCCTGGCAGGCGTAGATCAGGTCGAAGCCGCCGATCCACAGGCCGACGGCCGCGCCGAGCACCCAGGCCGGGCCGGAGCCGTCCAGGGTGCCGGTGACCGCGAGCCAGGCGCCGACCGGGCCGACCGCCTGGGCGATGGCGAGGATGGCGTGCGGCCAGTTGGTGAACCGCTTGCCGTACGGGTAGACGACCAGCGGCACCACGGCGAGCGGCGCGAGCACCAGGCAGAGCGGGTTGAGCAGGGCGGCGGCGGCGAGGAACACCACGAGCGCGACGGCCGCGCCGGTCCAGGCCGTCCGCACGCTCACTGCCCCGGTGACCAGTTCCCGCCCGGCGGTACGGGGATTCCGCGCGTCGATCCGCCGGTCGAGGATGCGGTTGGCGGCCATGGCGAACGTCCGTGCCCCGACCATCGCCACGGTGATCAGCAGCAGGTCAATCCAGCGAACCCGACCCCCGGAGACCTGCATGGCGCTCAACGCCGACAGAAAGGCGAAAGGAAGCGCGAAGACGGAGTGCTCGATGGTGACGAGATCCAGGAAGGCACGCACCCTCCCCCGCGATCTTGCACTTTCTGCTGGGACATCTGGGGAGGAAGAGCGCGAATCGTCGACAGAAAGCGCAAGATCGCGGGGGTTGTCGGGGGTCGTCATCAGATCCCGTACTCCTTCCAGCGCTTGTCGACCAGGGCGGCGACCTCGGGGGCCATGGTCATCTCCTCCGGCCAGCCGCGGGTGTAGCCCTCGGCCGGGAGTTTGCGGGTCGCGTCCACGCCCACCTTGCCGCCCCAGAACTGCTGGTACGACGAGTGGTCGAGGTGGTCCACCGGACCCTCGGTGAGCAGCAGGTCCCGCGCGTAGTCGACGTTGCCGAACGCGCGGAAGGCGACCTCGTTGTAGTCGTGCACGTCGCAGTCCTCGTCGACGATCACGATCAGCTTGGTGAGCGACATGAGGTGGGCGCCCCAGATCGCGTTCATGACCTTCTGCGCGTGCTTCGGGTAGCGCTTGCGGATCGACACGATCGCGCAGTTGTGGAAGACCCCGGCGGCCGGCAGGTCGTAGTCGACGATGTCCGGGATCAGCAGCTTGAGCAGCGGCTGGAAGATCCGCTCGGTCGCCTTGCCGAGGCCGTGGTCCTCCTGCGGCGGCTTGGAGGTGACGATCGAGTGGTAGACCGGGTTCCGCTGCATGGTCATGGCCTCGATGTGCAGCACCGGGAACGGCTCGACCGGCGTGTAGAAGCCGGTGTGGTCGCCGAACGGGCCCTCGGGCAGCCGCTCACCGGGCTCCAGGTAGCCCTCCAGCACGATCTGCGCGTGCGCGGGCACCTGCAACGGCACGGTGAGGCAGTCGACCATCTCCACCCGCTCGCCGCGCAGGAACCCCGCGAACAGGTACTCGTCGATGTCGCTGGGCAGCGGCGCGCTGGCCGCGTACGAGACGACGGGGTCGCAGCCGATCGCGACCGCGACCGGCAGGCGCTGCCCGAGCCGTTCGGCCACCGCGTGGTGGGCGGTCGAGTCCTTGTGGATCTGCCAGTGCATGCCCAGCGTGTTGCGGCCGTGCTGCTGAAGCCGGTAGAGGCCCAGGTTGCGCTTGCCGGTCTCCGGGTGCTTGGTGTGGGTCAGCCCGTAGTTGTGGAAGATCCCACCGTCGCCGGGCCACACCTGCAACCCCGGCAGCCGGCCCAGGTCGACGTCGTCGCCCCGGTAGACGACCTCCTGGCAGGGCGCGGTCTTGACCTTGCGCGGCGGCACCGACTTGAGCTGCATGACCTTGCCCAGGCCCTCGCGGATGCCGGACCAGCCGACCGGCAGCTCCGGCTTGATCAAGGCGCCGATCCGGGCGCCGACCTCGTCCAGCGAGTCGACGCCGAGGGCCATCGCCATCCGCTTCTCGGTGCCGAACAGGTTGATCGCCACCGGCATCTCACCCCGGGTGGGGTGCTCGAACAGCAGCGCCGGACCGCCGGCGCGCACCGTACGGGTGACCACCTCGCTGATCTCCAGGGTCGGGTCGACGGGGACGTCGACCCGACGCAGTTCCCCCGCGCGCTCCAGCGCCGCGAGGAAGTCCTTGAGATCGGTGTACGGGAAGCCACGAGCCATGTCGCCCAGTCTCCCGCACGGGGTGCGGCGCGGCCCACGCCGGGTGCTGTGACACCCGCGACGGCGCCGCCCCGCCCGGCGAGCCCGGCCAGCCCGGCCAGCCCGGCCAGCCCGGCCAGCCCGGCGAGCCCGGCGAGCCCGGCCAGCCCGGCGAGCCCGGCCAGCCCGGCCAGCCCGGCGAGCCCGGCCAGCCCGGCCAGCCCGGCGAGCCCGGCGAGCCCGCCCGCCCGGCGAGCCCGGCCTTGATCCACTCGGGCTCCCGGAAGTCGGGGTGTCCGGCGGCCTGGGACGGCCCGACTTCCTGGATGTCGAGTCGATCAACGCTCGTGCGCAGGCATGGCCGTCGGTCGAGCGGGTAGCCGGGCAGGCGGCAGCGGGCGGGACGGCGGTCGGAGGCGGCGAATGGGTGGCGATCGGGTTCCGGCGGGGTTCACCGAGCAACGGGCACGGGTCGGTCGGATCACCATGAACTACGTCCGTGGCGGCGAGGGCCCACCGCTGGTGCTGCTGCACGGGTACCCGCAGAGTTGGTACATGTGGCGGCACCTGCTGCCCGAGTTGGGGCGATCCTTCGAGGTGGTCGCGCCCGACCTGCGCGGTTTCGGCAGCAGCGACGCTCCGGCCGACGGGTACGACAAGAAGACCGTCGCCGCCGACCTGCACGCCCTGCTCGATCAACTCGGCCTGACCGGTGACCTGCGAGTGGTCGGGCACGACCTAGGGACGATGGTGGCGTACGCGTACGCGGCTGCCCATCCTGAGCGGGTGAGCCGGCTGGCGCTCACCGAGGCGCCGATCCCTGACGAGAGCATCTACACGTTCCCCGCGCTCACCGCGGCCGGGCCGGCGGTGTGGAACTTCGGCTTCTTCACGCTCGACAACGGGCTGCCCGAGGAGCTGGTCCGTGGGCGGGAGTCGCTCTGGGTGGACCGGTTCACCGACGCCCTGATGGTGCACAAGGGCAGCATCGCCGCTCCGGACATCGAGGAGTTCGCCAGCCACCTGCGCGATCCGGCGCACCTGCGGGCGAGCTTCGCCCACTTCCGGGCGTTCGATCGGGACATCGCCGACAACGCGACGTACCGGACCACGAAGCTCACCATGCCGGTGCTGGCCGTCGGCGCGTCGGCCAGCCTCGGCGGTCAGGTCGCCGAGCAGGCACGCCGGTACGCCGACACCGTGCGCGGCGAGGTGATCGACGACTGCGGGCACTGGCTGTACGAGGAGCGCCCGGACGTGATGCTCGCCCTGCTGCGCGACTTCCTCGGGGCGGTCTGAACAGCCGCCCCGGAGGTCAGGCGGTGCGGGCCAGGTCGACGAAGAAGCGCCACGCGGCCGGGCTGAAGGTCAGCACACCGCCGTCGCGGTCCTTCGAGTCGCGGACGTGCACCCGGCCGGGCAGGTTGTCGGCGACCTCGACGCAGGCGCCAGCGTCGTTGCCGCTGCGGGTGGACTTGCGCCACTGAGCTCCGGTCAGATCCATGGCTTCACGATCTCCTCGAGCAGGTCGATGGACTGCTGCCGGGGCAGCGCGTCGCTGCGCAGACTCTCCCACCTTCCGAGCAGGGTCGCCACCTCGTTGTTCTCGTCGACGGCGGTGCCGCCGGTCTGGTTGTCGAGGAAGCCGAGCCAACTGCCGTCGGCGGTGCGGCCGAGGATGAACGGCCCGAACAGGCCGGCGTGCAGCCCGACCGCCTGTGGCAGCACGTGCACCCGGATGTGGGGGCGACGGGCACACGCCACCAGGTGCCGGAGCTGGCCGGCCAATACGCCGGCACAGCTTTCGGCGAAGCGTTGCAGGGCCGCCTCGTCGATCACGGCGGTGAGCTGCGGCGGGTGCTCCCGGTCGAGGATCGTCTGCCGTTCCAGCCGGGCGGCCACCAGCTCCTCCACCCGCTCGACGGTGAGACCCAGGTCGAGCCGGAACACCGCCCGGGCGTAGTCGGCGGTCTGCAACAGCCCGGGAATCATCGTCGCCCCGAAGCACCGCAACTGGGTGGCCACCCGCTCGACCTCCAACCAGGGGCGGAACCACACCGGCTCGGCGTGCCGGCGACCCAGCTCGCGGAGCGAGACCAGCAGGCCGCCGGTGTCGAGCACCTCGTCGGCCCGGGTCAGGTACGCCAGGTTGGGCACCGTCTGGCCCACCTCGACCGACGACACCATGGACGGTGAGTAGTGCGCCCGTTTGCCGTACTCCTCCTGGCTGAGCCCGGCCGCGAGCCGCGACCGCCGGAGCTGGTCTCTGATCATTTCTGCTGTGGACAGTGTCGCGGTCACCGCGCCTCGCCTTCCGCCGTCGAGAGGGGTCACATCGGCCCTTCTGGCGCAAGGTAGCGAAACCGCGACCCTGAGTCAGCCCTCTACCGGCATGTTGCGGTAACGCGGTCTGGTCAGGCGGCGGGGGTCCAGGCGTGGGCGGCCAGTGGCGGGTCGAGCGGCGCGCGGGTGAGCCGGTTGGCGAAGGTCGAGATCGTGTACGCACCGACCCCGAACACCACGTCCAGCGCGTGTCGTGGCTCGTGACCGGCGGCCAGGAAGGCGTCGAGATCGTCGTCGGGCACCGCGCCCCGATAATCGAGGACGGCCAGCGTGAACCGGCGCAGCGCTTCCAACCCCGGCTCGGGCAGCGCCGTGCCGGCGCGCAGCGCGGTGATCAGGTCGGCACTCGCGCCGAGCTGGTTGAGCTTGCCGGTGTGCAGGGCCACGCAGACGTGGCACTCGTAGCTGGTGGCGACGGTCAGGACGACCACCTCCTGCTGCACAGGCGTGAGGGCGGTCTGCTCGAAGCCGGCACTGGCGGCGAGGAAACCACTGAGCAGTTGGGGCGAATCGGCCATCAGCGCCACCGGGGCGGGCAGCCAGCCGAAGCGGCCGCGCACTCCCTCGATGGCCCGCCGGGCGGCGGCGGGTGCGGTCTCGGCGGTGTGGGCGGTGAAGACGGACATGGGTGCCTGCCCTAAGATAGTCAACGTGGTTGACGAAATAGTAAACGTGGTTGTCGAACGTGACAACCCCTGAGCCGCCCCGGCCCGGCTTCCAGCTCCCGCTCCTTCTGCTGGCCGGCTTCCGCACCCTGATCGACGACCTGCACGCCGAGTTGGCCCGCGAGGGGCATCCCGACCTCCGCCCGCTGCACGGATTCGTGCTCCAGGCCGTGGGCGTCGACGGCACCACCGCCAGCGAGCTGGGGCAACGACTGGGCATCTCCAAGCAGGCCGCCGGCAAGACCGTCGACCGGCTGGTCGCCGTCGGCTACCTCGAACGGGTCGACGATCCCGCCGACGCCCGTCGTCGGCTGGTCCGGATGACACCGCGCGGCGTCGACGGGCTCCGTCGCTCGGCTGAGATCTTCGATCGGCTACGGCAACGGTGGGCCGCGACCCTGGGCGAGGAGCGCGTGGCCGCGATCGAGGACGACCTGCGCACGATGGCCGCCACCAACTGGTTCCGCCTCGACATGCCGGGCTGGTTCGGCGGCTGACCGAGGAAGCCACCACATCGACGATGCGGCGGCATCCCGCGCCTGAGAAGGCCCCACATCGCCGATCTGGAGTAGATCATCCGCGCCGATCGACGGATCGAAACCTGTCACAGGTGATCTCTAGAATCAGGGGTACCGGTCGGGCTGACGTGACGCCGACCGGTACCCCTCACCAAGGAGATCGATGAGATCTGTGCGTGTTTCACGGGGCAGGCTCCTACGCGTTCTCACCGCGCTGGTCGTGGGCGCCGCGACGGTCGGTGTGGCCGCCACGCCGGGCCTGGCGCAGGACGATCCCGGCTGGGTCGAGGCCCAGCTCTACGACACCACCGTCGGCGGCACGGGCGCTCCCGATCGGACGGTTCCGCTGACCCTGAGCAGCACCGGCGCGGCCCAACCCCGGGTGACAGTCGACCTGAGCGGCCTGGCCGGCGTCGCCACCGCCACCTTCCCCGCCTCCTGCATCACCGAGAGCACCTCGGTCACCTGCCCGATGCCGGCCGACGCCCTCGAGCTGTACGGCACGGTCACCGGCACCGTGCCGGTCGTGCTCCGGGCCGCGCCCGGGGCGGCCGAAGGGGCGACCGGCACCCTGACCTACACGGCGCTCGGCGAGCAGACCGAGCCGTCCACCCAGCAGGCGTCGATCACCGTTCGTTCCGGGCCCGACCTGCTCGACATGGTCGACGAGCAGGTCAACGGCGTCGACGTGGGTGACACGTACGCCCTCCCGGTGGCCGTGGTCAATGGCGGCGACCAGCCGGCCGTCGACCTGCGGCTCACCATGCGCTTCCCGGTGGGCCTCGTCCCGGCCAGCTACCGCAACTGCCGGTACGGCACCGACCAGGTGCTCGCCACCGTGGTCGTCTGCACCGTGCGGGGCACGTTCGCGCCCGGCCAGCGGCACGAGCTGCGCGGCGGGCTCGCCACCACGGTCGGCCCGGCCACCCTCGGCGACAAGCGGATCTTCCAGATCGTGGAGCCGCTGGCGACCGCCGGGCCCCTTCCGAGCGGTGTGCGGCTCACGCACCGCCAGGGGGATCAGGCACTGCGGCTCCGGCCGGTCGGAAAGCCGCTCGGCGTGATCCCGGTCGAGGTGGACGGTGCCGGCGGGCAGACCTACCTGCCTGGGGTGCACGGCGCCTTCGACATCGTCGCCCAGGGTGCCACCGTCACCGGTGCGGTCGGCGACACCGTCCAGGTCACCGTGGGCATCCGTAACGAGGGGCCGGGCGTGCCGGACGGCACGATCTCCGGCGACACGGTCGGCGCGTTCTACTTCACCCCGCCCGCCGGCGTCTCCGTGGTGGGCAGCCCGCGCTGCTCACAGGTCGGCAGTGAGGAGGAGGAGAACGGCGACGACACCCCGAAGACCTGGTACTGCGACGGACAGAGGGCCGTGTTCACCGCCGGGACCAGCAACACGGTCACCTTCGACCTGCGCATCGACAGCCTCTCCGGGACGCCCGGCGAGGTCCAGCCGCACGGCCGCTACCCGCGGGTGGACGACAACCCGGCCAACGACATCGCCCCGGTCACCGTGAGCTGACCAGGGCACCGAAAGACGACGGGCCGGTCACGGAGCAATCCGTGGCCGGCCCGAGCGTCGACCGAGGTCAGTTCAGCCCGCCGTACGAGTGCAGGCCGGTGAAAAAGATGTTCACGCCGAACAGGTTCATCAGCATGGTGAGGAAGCCGAGCACCGCGATCCAGGTGGCCACGTTGCGCTTCACGCTGGGCGTGGCCCGCGCGTGCAGGTAGCCGGCGTAGACCACCCAGGAGATGAACGCCCAGGTCTCCTTCGGGTCCCAGCCCCACGGCCGACCCCAGGCCGCCTCGGCCCAGATCGCACCCGCGATCACCGCGAACGTGAAGATCGGGAAGGCGAACGCGTGCAGCGCGAACGTCAGCCGCTCCAGGCTGGTCGCGGCGGGCAGCCGCTTCGCGAGGGTGTACGGGAAGCTGCGCTTGCCCTGCTCGTACCCGTTGCGCATGAGGAAGCCGACGGCCGGCACCGCGCCGAGCAGGAAGATGCCGGACGCGAAGACGATGGTCGAGACGTGGATGACGAACCAGTACGAGTTCAGCGCCGGCACCAGCGGCACGATCGGCACGTAGAGGACCAGCTCGGCGGTGGCCACCAGCAGCACCATGACCAGGGTGAGGAACAGCCCGAGCTTGCGCAGCGACGGCCGCTTCCAGAGCACCACCAGCCAGGCCGCGACGCCGATGAACGTCACCGTGAGCACGAACTCGTACATGTTGCCCCACGGCATGCGGTCCGCCGCGAGACCGCGGGTGACCAGCGCCGCGAGGTGCAGTACGGCGGCCAGCGCGGTGGCCGCCACGGCGACCAGCCCGGCGATCCGCGCCCGGTTGGCCGAGCCGTCGACGGACGGCGGCACCGGCCCGGGCGGCTCGGCGGTCACGCCGCCGGCACCGCCGACCCCGGCACCCACCAGCTCGCGAGCGGGCGACGCCACGGCAGCCCGGGTACGGGCGTTGCCCAGCGCGTACTCCACGGCGTGGCTGATCATCGCGATCAGGTACGTCAGGATCGCGAAGGTCACCAGATTGTCGGAGAGCGCGGACATCACTCGGTCCCTTCTCGCACACCGGCCGGGCCACCGGATTCGGTGTCGGCACCGGCCCGCTCGGCCGCCCGTTCGTCACCGTTCACGGCGGCGACCAACTGGGCGAACTCGTCGGCGAACCCTGGATAGTCGGTGCGCGGCAACCCACCGGCCTCCATCAAGCTACTACCGTCCGTCGGAGATCCATTCCCGGGGTCGGCCGGCAGCGCCCGGAACCACACCCGGCGACGCCGCCCGAACAGCGAGCCCATCAGCCCGACCAGCAGCACACCGCAGCTCACCAGCAGCGGCGTGGAGCCGGGATCGTGCCGAACGGAGATCGTCACGTACCGCTCGGTGCCCAGGAACTCGACGGTCGTGCCGTCGTCGAGCGTCCACTTCTCGCCCTTGCGGAGCAGCTTGCTGCCGACCTCCTTGACCTTGCCGGCGCGTACCTGCCGCTGGTCGAGCTGGTAGACCGAACCCGGGATACCGGCGTCCAAGCCGAGGTTGCCCCGATAGGCGACCAGGTTCAGCGCCGGGTTGCGCTCGGTGGGGTACTCGGAGCGGACGAACGGCGCCTGCTGCGGCGCGGTGGGCAGGTAGATGCCGGTGAAGGCCATCTGCTCGCCGGGTACCCGCTTGCCGGTGGCCGGGTCGACGTTCGCGTCCGGGAAGGCGGCCAGCCCTTCGCTGGTCAGGCCCATGTCACCGGTGGTCAGGAACGGCTCGTCACTGACCTGGCTGTTGCCGTACCGGTCGGTGTAGCGGATGACCGGGGCGTACCCGTGGCCGAGCAGGTAGACGCTGGCGTCGGCGAGGCGCAGCGGCGAGTTGACCGAGAAGTCCGCGCTGCGGGTCGGCTCGTCCGGGCCGTCGACGGTGACCCGGGCGTTGAAGAACTCCGGTTGACCGGACGGCAGGAACCGGGCCTGGAAGTCGTCCAGCCGCAGGCAGAAGCGGGGCAGGTCGGCGCTGTCGACGCGGGGTCCGAGCTTCGCCTCGGCGTACTGCTGGCGGGTGTTGCAGAACGCGTTGTCCGCGCCCGCCACCAGCAGACGGTTGCCGCTCCACCCGTACCAGGAGCCGAGCGCGACGCCGATCAGCACCGCGATGAGCGAGGTGTGGAACAGCAGGTTGCCGGTCTCCTTGAGGTAGCCCTTCTCGGCGGAGACCTCGTTCCCTCGTACCTCGACCCGCCAACGGCGCTTGCGCAGCACCTCGGCGACGGCGTCCACGCCGCCGGCCGGGGTGGGCAGCGTGGTGTGCTGCGGCAGCCGGGCCATCCGCTTGGGCGCGACCGGCGGCCGGGACCGAAGCGCCCGGACATGGTCGCGCAACCGGGGCGTGATGCAGCCGATCAGCGACGTGAACAGCAGCAGGTAGATGGCGGAGAACCAGACCGAGCCGAAGACCGCGAACGCGCCGATCCGGTCCAGCCGAGGTGCCCAGTCGGGGTGGTCGACGAAGTACTGGTTGACCTTCTCGGGGCTGATCCCGCGCTGCGGCAGCACCGACCCGGGGATCGCGGCGATCGCCAGCAGGAAGAGCAGGATCAGGGCCGTACGCATGCTCGTGAGCTGCCGCCACGAGTTGCGCAGCAGGGCCAGCAGCCGGCTGGGCCGGCGGCGCGGTGCCGGGGCCTCGGCCTCCGGGCGCTCGTCGACGACCGTCATATGCTCACCTCGCCCACCCCGACGGTGGTCTGCAACCAGATCACGAAGCTCTGCCATCCGCCGGTGACCAGCGCCAGACCGATCAGGATGAGCAGTGCGCCGCCGACCCGGGTGACCCAGCGGCTGTTGCGCCGGATGGCGCGGAAGACCCCGAGCAGGCGTTGGAAGCCCAGCCCGAAGACGACGAACGGTATCCCCAACCCGAGGCAGTACGCCACGGCGAGCACGACGGCCCGGTCGCTCTGGCCGCTGGTGGCCGCCATGCCCATCACCGCGCCGAGCGTCGGGCCGGTGCACGGCACCCAACTGAGCGCGAACACCGCGCCGAAGACCGGTGCGCCGAGCAGGCCGGCCGACGGCAGCCGGGAGATCCGGAACTCGCGTTGCAGCGCCGGGATCATCCCCAGGTAGCCCAGGCCGAGCACGATGATCAAAACGCCGACGACGACCTCCAACTGCCGCTCGTAGTCGAAGAAGACCCGACCGATGCCGGCGAACAGGATCGCGGTGGCCACGAAGACCACGGTGAAGCCGGCGATGAAGAGCAGCGTCCCGGCCAGCACCCGGCCCTTGACCGCCGCCGGTGCAGGTGCGGTCCGCTCCCGGACCGCGACCCCGCCGCCCGCCGCAGCGCCGTCGGGCGTCGGGGCCGTCGCCGGCCGCCGGCCTTCGAGGTCCGCGCCGGCCAACCCGGTGACGTACGACAGGTAGCCCGGCACCAGCGGCAGGACGCACGGAGACAGGAAGCTGACCAGGCCGGCGAGCGCCGCCGCGCCGATGGCGAGCACCAGCGGCCCGCTCTGGGCCAGCTCCTTGAACGTCTCGCCCATCAGTTCGACGCCGGCTTCTCGGCCGCGATCCGCTCGACGATGGGTTGCAGGCCCTCCTGCTTGACGGCGGCCCGGATCACCGAGGCGACCCGCCCCTGTCGGTCGAGCACCACCGTCGCGGGGACCGTGTTCGGCGGGATGTCGAGGTCGAGCGCCAGTCGGCTGGCCGGGTCGAACAGGCTCGGATAGGTGACCCGCCCCTGCTCGAACGCCTTGGCCTTGTCCCGCGAATCCTGCACGTTGATGCCGAGGAACGTCACCCCGGAGCCCTTGGTGGCCTGGTGGACGGCTTCCAGGTCGTCCGCCTCGGCCCGGCAGGGCGCGCACCAGGAGCCCCAGAAGTTGACCACCACGACCTGACCCCGGGCCTGGGTGACGTCATAGGTGCCGCCGAGAAGCAGCTCCCCGGCGAGCTTCGGAGGAGCCGAGCGCTGGTCCGGAGCACACTCGATGATGCCGTCGGAGGTGGTCGAGCAGGTCTTCTCCTGCCCCTTCGCCGACGTACAGCCGACCAGCGCCACCGCGGCGACGGCGGCGAGCAGACCGGCGGTCCACCTCCGGGCGTTCATCAGGCCCCCTTGGCCGTCCGGGCTGTCGCGGAGAGAGCGACGAGGTGCGCGGCCGGCTCGCTGTAGCCGATGCCCACCACCTTCGCGTCGTCGAAGTGGAACGACGTGAGGCTCGCCAGCCCGCACTGGCGCTTGCGCGGGTCGTGCCAGAGCCGCTTGCGCTCGACGTAGCGTCGCAGGGTCCAGATCGGCAGCTGGTGCGACACCAGCACGGCCTCGCGTCCCTCGGCGGCGACCCGGGCGGCGTGCACGGCCGCGAACATGCGCTCGGCGATCACCCGGTACGCCTCACCCCAGGACGGCGTCACCGGGTCGCGCAGCACCCACCAGTTGCGCGGGTCGCGGAACGACCCGTCGCCCGGCGAGACCTTCTTGCCCTCGAACCAGTTGGCGCTCTCGATCAGCCGCTCGTCCACCCCGACCGGCAGCCCGAACTGGGCGGCGATCGGCTCGGCGGTCTGCTGGGCGCGCTCCAACGGGCTGGCCACCACGTGCACGATCTCCCGCTCGGCGAGCCCCTGTGCGGCGGCCTTGGCCATCTGCACGCCCAGCTCGGAGAGGCGGAAACCGGGCAGCCGCCCGTACAGGATCTGGTCGGGGTTGTGCACCTCACCGTGCCGGAGCACGTGAACCACCGTCTTCGCCACTGCTTGTTACCCCCCGTGACCGGCCGCTGCCGCCGCATTCGCCGCCGTCGGCAGCGCGGCGGCGATGTGCTCCAGAGCGGCGTCGTCGATCGCCGCCGAGACGAACCACGACTCGAACGCGCTCGGCGGCAGGTAGACGCCGGAGGCGAGCATCGAGTGGAAGAACGCCTTGAACGCCGGCACCTGCTGGGTGCGCGCGCTGTCGTAGTCGACCACGTCGGCGTCCGTGAAGAAGATGGAGAACATGCTGCCCGCGTACGACAGGCGATGCGGGACCCCGGCGGCGGCCAGCGCGTCGGAGGCCAGCTTGCCCACGACGGCGGCCGTGTCGTCGAGCTTGCGGTACAGCGCGTCGTCGGCGAGCCGCAGGGTCGCCAGACCGGCGGCGCACGCCAGCGGGTTACCGGAGAGCGTCCCGGCCTGGTAGACCGGGCCGGCCGGCGCGAGACGCGCCATGATGTCCGCGCGCCCGCCGAACGCCGCGGCGGGCAGGCCACCACCCATGACCTTGCCGTACGTCCACAGGTCCGCGTCGGACGCGTCGAGGCCGTGCCACCCGGCGCGGGAGACCCGGAACCCGGTCATCACCTCGTCGACGACGAGCAGCGCGCCGTGCGCGTGGGCGATCCGGGCGAGCTGCTGGTTGAAGCCGTCGCGGGGAGCCACCACGCCCATGTTGCCGGCGGCGGCCTCGGTGATCACGGCCGCGATGTGCGGGCCCTCGGCGGCGAACGCCTCCTCGACGGCCCGGATGTCGTTGTACGGCAGCACGATCGTCTCGCTGGCCGCCGCGCCCGTGACGCCCGGCGAATCGGGAAGGCCGAGGGTCGCCACGCCGGAGCCGGCGGAGGCGAGCAGCGCGTCGACGTGACCGTGGTAGCAACCCGCGAACTTGACGACCTTGGAACGGCCGGTGAAACCGCGGGCCAGCCGGATCGCCGACATGGTCGCCTCGGTGCCGGAGTTGACCAGGCGGACCTGCTCCACCGGCGTCCGGTCGACGATCTCGGCGGCCAACTCCACCTCGCCCGGCGTGGGCGTGCCGAAGCTGGTGCCCCGGGCGGCGGCGGCCTGCACGGCGTCCACCACCTCCGGGTGCGCGTGCCCGAGGATCAACGGACCCCACGAGCACACCAGGTCGACGTAGCGGCGACCGTCGGCGTCGTACAGCCACGGGCCCTCACCACGGACCATGAAGCGCGGGGTGCCGCCGACCGCCTGGAAGGCGCGCACGGGGGAGTTGACCCCGCCGGGCACGATGGCGCGGGCGCGGTCGAACAGGGCCTCGGAAGCCGGCGCGTCGGCCGGGTAGCGGCCAGATCCGGCGGAAACGATGTCGGTCACGATGCCGCCATTGTGTCAGCGCCGAACGGTCCACCAGCAGCCACCCCGGGCGAGGGTTACCGGGCTCACCCAGCTCCGGCGCTCAATCGGGGCGGCTGACAGCACGGCTCGTCGCCTCGACAGGCCGGGTCGGCCGGATCGCGCTAGGCTGACCGAGTGGATCGTGCCGAACTGTCCATCACGCTACACCGGACGGGTGACGAAGCAGTGCTTCGCCTGGCCGGTGAGATCGACATGCTCACGGCCGCCCAGCTCAGCACCGTGGTCAACGAGGTGCTGACCGATCCGCCTCCGCGGATCGTGCTCGACCTCGGCGGCGTAACCTTCTGCGACTCGCAGGGCCTGGGCACGCTCGTGGTGCTCAGCCGCAAGGCCAGCCATGCCCAGAGCCTGCTGATGCTGACCCACGTGGGTGATTTCCTGATCCGCGTCCTGGACATCACCGGCCTGCGCAGCGCCCTGATGATCCGCAACGACCAACCCACGGGCTGACCCCCGATCACCCTGTTGATCAAGAGATTTGCGTCAGAAATCGTGCTTTCGGTGACGCAAACCTCTTGATCACCGTGTTCAGGGGGTGGGGATGTCTCGGGAACTGAAGGCGCGTAGGGCCAGGATCAGGAGGGTGGCTGCTGCTGCGGTCAGGGCCAGCAGGGGGGTTACGGTCCAGTTGCCGCCCAGGACCTGGGGGGTGTGGGTGAACGGGGAGATGTCCAGGACCCACTGGCTCAGCTTCAGCACCGCGCCGATCTGACCCAGCAGCAGGCAGCCGGCGAGCACCGCCCACGCCGCCCACGAGAACCTCGGCAGCCAGCCCACCAGCAGCGCAGCCAGCCCCGCGAGGACCCACGCCGCCGGCACCTGGGCCAGCCCCACGCCCAGCAGCCGGGGCATCTCGCGGCCGACGTCACCGACGCTGAGGCCGTACGACAGTCCCGTCGCCGCTCCCGTCACGGCCAGCACCACGACCGGGCCGAGCAGCGCGAAGACCAGGTGCGCCGCCAGCCAGCGGGACCTGCTCACCGCCGTGGCCAGCAGCGGTTCGGCCCGCCCGGCGGTCTCCTCCGCCCGCGCCCGCAGCGCAGACTGGATGCCGTACCCGGCGGCGGCCAGCGCGGTCAGGCTCAACGTGCTGCCGAGGTACGCCTCGGCCAACGTCGACGACCCACCCAGCCGGGCCAGCAGCTCGGCGACCTGCTCGTTGCCCTGCACCGCGTCGCCGGCCGCGTCCGCCGCGCCGCCCAGCACCAGACCGAGCAGCCCGAAGCCGACGGTCCAGCCGAGCAACTGGCCACGGTGCAGCCGCCAGGCCAGGCCGAACGGCCCGGCCAGCGCGCGGCCCGCCGTGGCCGGGCCGAGCCGGGGCGGCAGCACGCCGGCACCCACGTCCCGGCGTACCGAGACGGGGTACGCGACGAGCGCCACCGCCACGCTGAACAGCACCGGTAGCAGCAGCACCCACCAGCGCTCATCCGCGAAGGCCCGCCCCCGGGCCGCCCAGCCGAGCGGGGAGATCCAGCTCAACCATTCGGCACTCCCGCCGCTGCCACCGGAACCTCCGGCGTCGCCGCCGAGCCGCAGCGCGAACGCCAACCCGAGCACGCCCAGGCCGATGCCGCGCGCCCCGCCGGTGCTCTGGGTGAGCTGCGCGGCAAGGCCGCCGACCGTGGCGAACGCGATGCCGGTCAGGGCCACGCCGGCGCCGAACAGGAGCGACCCGGCACCGGGCAGACCCGCGGCGACCAGACCGCCGGCGATGAGCAGGCCGAGCAGCAGGTTCGCGGCGTACGTGACGAGCAGCGCCGCGGTCAGCCCGGCGTACCGGCCGAGGACCGACGCGCCCAGCAACTCCCGCCGGCCGGCCTCCTCCTCGGTGCGGGTGTGCCGCACCACCGTCAGCACGCTCGCCAGGGCGGCGACCAACGCGAACAGCCCGGCCCGCTGAACGGTGAGCGCCCCGATGCTGTCGCCGTAGACCGGACCGAGCAGCGCGACGATCGACGGGTTGCTCGCCGTGCTGGCCAGGTAGGCGGCCCGCTCGGCGGCGCTCGGATAGAGACCGGCGTACGCGCCGGCGTAGCTGGCCGGCAGCACGGCCAGCGGAAGGATCCAGATGGGCAGCACGACCCGGTCCCGCCGCAGGATCAGGCGCACCAGGTGCCGGGTGCCGGTGAACGCGGTCATGACCGCGCCTCTTCGCCCTGGTAGTGCCGCAGGAACAGCTCCTCCAGAGTCGGCGGTTGGCTGACCAGGCTGCGTACGCCGATCTCGGTGAGCCGACGCAGCGCGACGTCCAGCGCGGCGGCCTCCACGTCGAAGCGCACCCGCTGCCCGTTCACCCGTAGGTCGTGCACGCCGGTGAGCTGACCCAGCCCGTCCACCGGACCGGTCAGCTCGGCCTCGATGGAGGTGCGTCGCAGGTGTCGCAACTCGCTCAGGGTGCCGGTCTCCACGTTCCGCCCGTTGCGGATGATCGTCACCCGGTCGCAGAGCGCCTCCACCTCGGCCAGGATGTGGCTGGACAGCAGCACGGTACGACCGTCGGCCTTCGCCCGGCGTACCCACTGCTGGAAGACCTCCTCCATGAGGGGGTCCAGGCCGGAAGTCGGCTCGTCCAGGATGAGCAGTTCGGCGTCCGACGCCAGGGCGGCCACCAGGCCCACCTTCTGCCGGTTGCCCTTGGAGTACGTCCGGCCCTTCTTGCGGGGATCCAGCTCGAAGGAGTCGAGCAGTTCGGCCCGGCGGGCCGGATCGAGGCCGCCGCGCATCCGGCCGAGCAGGTCGATGACCTCGCCGCCGGAGAGGTTGGGCCAGAGCGTCACGTCGCCCGGCACGTACGCCAACCGGCGGTGCAGGGCCACCGCGTCGCGCCACGGATCGCCGCCCAGCAGGCGGACGACCCCCGCGTCCGTCCGCAGCAGGCCGAGCAGCGCCCGAATGGCCGTCGACTTGCCGGCGCCGTTCGGGCCGAGGAAGCCGTGCACCTCGCCGGCGCGGACGGTCAGGTCCAGACCGTCGAGCGCCCGTACCCGGCCGAAGGTCTTGACCAGGCCGGACACATCAATCGGGGTTTCCATGTATCGGAAGCTACACTCGTTTCACAAAGTTGTGAAGACAGTGTGAGCCGGGCACCATCGGTGCCCACGACACGCGCAGGAGGGGGACCAGAGATGGCGGACGCCGACGCCCATGACCCGGTGCACCTCTTCGTCGAACGGATGGCCCTCACGTTCGCCGAGGTCGGCTTCCCACGGATGGCCGCCCGGGTGCTGTTCACCGTCATGAGCGCGGACGACCCGCTGACGGCCGCCGAGATCGGCGAACGGCTCGGAGTCAGCGCGGCGGCGGTCAGCGGCGCGGTTCGCTACCTCACCCAGTTCGGCATGCTGATCCGCGAGCCGGTCCCCCGCTCCCGCCGTGATCGCTACCGGATGCCGGAGAACCCCTGGTACGAGGGGACCATCACGAAGACCGCGATCTACAAGACGTTCATCGACGTGGCCGAAGGCGGCATCGGAGCACTGGGATCGGAGACGCCGGCCGGTGAGCGGGTGGCCGAGATGCGGGACTTCTTCCTCTTCGTGCAGGAAGAGATCGACTCGCTGGGCGAACGCTGGCGCGTCCGCCGGGCGCAGACCGGTCACCTACGCCCCGGCGAAGGTTCGACCGTCCCGTCAGGCTGAGCTGCCCCAACGGGCCTGCTCCAGCAGCTCCATCGCACGATCCCGAGCCTCGGGGCCGTCCGAGCGAAGCAGCGTGGTGGCCTCGTCCACCGCGTCGGTGAGTCGCCGCCACTGCGCGTCGCGCTCCCGCACCAGGTCCGACTGGGCGGCCAACTGCCGGCTCTTGACCCACAGCTCGACGAAGACCGACACCTTGGCCCGCAGCACCCACGGGTCGAACGGCTTGGTCAGGTAGTCCACGGCACCCACCTGGTAGCCCCGCAGGGCGAGCTGGGCGTCCCGGTCGGCGGCGGTGAGGAAGATGATCGGCACGTGCCGGGTACGCTCCCGGCGCTTGATGTGGCTGGCCGTCTCGAAGCCGTCCATGTCCGGCATCTGGGCGTCCAACAGGATCACCGCGAAGTCGTCCACCAGCAACTGCTTGAGTGCCGCCTCGCCGCTCTCCACGGCCACCGACTGGACCGGCAGGCCCTGGAGGATCGCCTCCAGGGCCATCAGGTTCTCCCGGCGGTCGTCCACGAGCAGCGCCTTGGCCATCTGGGTCACGAAGTCTCCTCGGTACGGCTGCCACTGATCCACGACGACATCAGCTCGATCAGGTCGTCGAGGTCGACCGGCTTGGTGATGTAGTCGCTTCCCCCGGCCGCGAGCGCCGACTCGCGGTCGCCCGGCATCGCCTTCGCGGTGAGGAAGACGACGGGAAGGTCGGCGAACCGGTGGTTGCGCCGGATCTGCCGGGTCGTCTCGTACCCGTCCTGGTCGGGCATCATGGCGTCCATCAGCACGATGTCCACCTCCGGATGCTCGGCCAGCAGGCGGACGCCGTCCGCCCCGTTGTCCGAGTACAGCACGGTCATGCCGTGCAGCTCCAACGCGCTGGTCAGAGCGAAGACGTTGCGCACGTCGTCGTCCACGATCAGCACCGTGGCCCCGTCCAACTGCCGGGTGGCCGGCGCCTCCGGCCGCTCCGGCAACAGCTCCAGCGGCGGCATGAGCAGCGACGACGGCAGGCCGGCACGCTGCGGCGACGGCGGTTGCGGCGCGACGACCGCGTCCGGCGCGAGGACCTGGGGTACGAACAGCGTGAACGTCGAGCCCTGCCCGGGCGCCGACGAGACGGTGATCGTGCCACCGATCAGTCGCGCCAGGTCCCGACTGATCGACAGACCCAGACCGGTGCCGCCGTAGCGGCGGCTGGTCGTGCCGTCCGCCTGCTGGAACGCCTCGAAGATGATCGACAGCTTGTCGTCCGAGATGCCGATGCCGGTGTCGATCACCGTGAAGGCGATCACCTGCTGGGCGTTCGTCAACGCGGGCACGTCGAACACCGCGTTCGGCGCGGCCGGGGCGATCCGCAACGTCACCGCGCCGTTGTCGGTGAACTTCACCGCGTTGGACAGCAGGTTGCGCAGGATCTGCTGCAACCGCTGCGCGTCGGTCACCAGGGCCGGCGGCAGATCCTTGCTGACGCGTACCTGGAAGTCGAGATTCTTCTCCTCGGCCTGCGGCGCGAACGCCTGCTCGACGAAACTGCGCAGCTCGGTGAAGCGGATCTCGGTGGGCTCGACGTCCATGCGGCCCGCCTCGATCTTGGACAGGTCGAGGATGTCGTCGATCAGGCGCAGCAGGTCGGAACCGGAGCCGTGGATGGTCCGGGCGAACTCGATCTGCTTCGGGCTGAGGTTCTGCTCCGAGTTCTCCGCGAGCAGGCGGGCCAGCAGCAGCAACGAGTTCAGTGGCGTACGCAGCTCGTGGCTCATGTTGGCCAGGAACTCCGACTTGTACGCCGACGCCCGGGTGAGCTGCTGCGCCTTCTCCTCCAGACCGAGGCGGGCCAGCTCGATCTCCCGGTTCTTGGTCTCGATGTTGCCCTTCTGCTCGGAGAGCAGGGTGGCCTTCTCCTCCAGCTCGGCGTTGGTGCGCTGCAACTCCGCCGACTGTTCCTGCATCTCGTGCGCCAGCCGCTGCGACTGGGCCAGCAGCTCCTCCGTACGCCGGTTGGCCTGGATGGTGTTGACCGCGATGCCGATGGTGAGCACCAGCCGCTCCAGGAACGACAGGTGCAGCTCGGAGAAGGCGGACACGCTGGCGAACTCGATCACCCCGAGCAGCTCCCCCTCGAACAGCACGGGGAGCACCACCAGGTCGGTCGGAGGTGTCTCGGCCAGACCGGAGCGCAGCGTGAGGCGGCTGTTCGGTGGGGCGCTGACCCGGATCGTCCGGCGAGACAGGGCGGTCTGCCCGACCAGCCCCTCACCCGGCCCGAAGGTCACGTCGTGCCCCCGCGCCACGTAGCCGTACGACGAGGTCAACCGCAGCCGCATGCTCCCGTCGGTGTCGTCGGCGAGGAAGAACGCGCCGAGTTGCGCGTCGACCAGCGGCGTCACCTCGGTCATGATCATGCGGCAGACCTCGCCCAGGTCGCGCTGGCCCTGCAACAGGCCGCCGATGCGGGCCAGGTTGGAGTCCAGCCAGCCCTGCTCGGCGTTCTTCTTGGTCGTCTCCCGAAGGGTGACGATCATCTGGTTGATGTTGTCCTTCAGCTCGGCGACCTCGCCCTGCGCCTTGACGGCGATCCGCTGGGTCAGGTCGCCCCGGGTCACCGACGTGGACACCTGGGCGATGGCCCGTAGCTGGGTGGTCAACGTCGAGGCGAGCTGGTTGACGTTCTCGGTCAGGTCCCGCCAGGTGCCGGAGACGCCCTTGACCTGCGCCTGACCGCCCAGCTTGCCCTCGATGCCGACCTCGCGGGCGACCCGGGTGACCTCGTCGGCGAACGACGAGAGCTGGTCCACCATCGTGTTGACTGTCGACTTCAGCTCCAGGATCTCGCCCTGGGCGTCCACGGTGATCTTCTGGCTCAGGTCGCCCTTCGCCACGGCCGTGGTCACCGAGGCGATGTTGCGGACCTGGCTGGTCAGGTTGGACGCCATCGAGTTCACGTTGTCGGTCAGGTCCCGCCACGTACCCGAGACGCCCTTGACCTGCGCCTGACCGCCGAGCTTGCCCTCGGTGCCCACCTCGCGCGCGACCCGGGTGACCTCGTCCGCGAACGACGAGAGCTGGTCCACCATCGTGTTCACGGTCGACTTCAGCTCCAGGATCTCGCCCCGCGCGTCCACCGTGATCTTCTGCGACAGGTCACCCTTCGCCACGGCCGTCGAGACCTGGGCGATGTTCCGCACCTGGGCGGTCAGGTTCGACGCCATCGAGTTCACGTTGTCGGTCAGATCGCGCCAGGTGCCCGCGACCCCGCGCACCTGGGCCTGACCACCGAGCTTGCCCTCGGTGCCCACCTCGCGGGCCACCCGGGTGACCTCGTCCGCGAACGACGACAACTGGTCCACCATCGTGTTGACGGTCGACTTCAGCTCCAGGATCTCGCCCCGCGCGTCCACCGTGATCTTCTGCGACAGGTCGCCCTTCGCCACCGCCGTGGTCACCGAGGCGATGTTGCGGACCTGACTGGTCAGGTTGGACGCCATCGAGTTCACGTTGTCGGTCAGGTCCCGCCACGTACCGCTGACGCCCTTGACCTGCGCCTGACCACCCAGGTTGCCCTCGGTGCCAACCTCGCGGGCCACCCGGGTCACCTCGTCGGCGAACGACGAGAGCTGGTCGACCATCGTGTTGACGGTGTTCTTCAGCTCCAGGATCTCGCCCTGCGCGTCCACGGTGATCTTCTGGCTCAGGTCGCCCTTCGCCACCGCCGTGGAGACCTGGGAGATGTTGCGGACCTGGCTGGTCAGGTTGCCGGCCAACTGGTTGACGTTCTCGGTCAGGTCACGCCAGGTGCCCGAGACGCCGCGTACCTGCGCCTGACCACCCAACTTGCCCTCGATGCCCACCTCGCGGGCCACCCGCGTGACCTCGTCGGCGAACGACGACAACTGGTCCACCATCGTGTTGACGGTGTCCTTGAGCTCCAGGATCTCGCCCTGCGCCGCCACGGTGATCTTCTGCGACAGGTCACCCCGCGCCACCGCCGTGGAGACCTGCGCGATGTTACGGACCTGGGCGGTCAGGTTCGACGCCATCGAGTTGACGCTGTCGGTGAGGTCCTTCCAGGTGCCCGCCACGTTCGGCACCTCGGCCTGCCCGCCCAGCTTGCCCTCGGTGCCCACCTCACGGGCCACCCGGGTCACCTGCTCGGCGAAGAGCCGCAGCGTGTCCGTCAGGTAGTTCATCGTGGCGGCCAGCTCGGCCACCTCACCGCGCGCGCTGACCGTGATCTTCTGCGACAGGTCGCCCTTGGCCACCGCCGTCGCCACCTGCGAGATCGACCGCACCTGGCCGGTCAGGTTCGACGCCATGGTGTTCACCGAGTCGGTGAGGTCCTTCCACGTGCCGGCGACACCCCGCACGTCGGCCTGGCCGCCCAGCTTGCCCTCGGTACCCACCTCACGGGCCACCCGGGTCACCTCGTTGGAGAACGAGGACAACTGGTCGACCATCGTGTTCACGGTGCGCCCGATGCGCAGGTACTCACCGCGCAGCGGCCGACCGTCGATCTCCAACGCCATGTGCTGGGACAGGTCGCCGTCGGCGACCGCCACGATGACCCGGGCGATCTCGGTCGTCGGCCGGCCCAGGTCGTCGATCAGCGAGTTGATCGCCCGCTGCCCCTCCGCCCACGAGCCGTCCAGCCCCTCGTCGTCCAGCCGCTCGGTGAGCCGACCGTCCCGACCGACGATCCGACTGATCCGCCGCAGGTCCAGGTACTGCCGCTCCTGGAGCGAGACCACCTCGTTGAAGGCGTCCGCCACCTCGCCCGCCTTGCCGGCGCGGCGGGGCAGCCGGACCTTCAGATCGCCGCGACCGATGCGTCGCAGCGCCTCGGTCAGCTCGCCGAGAAGCGCCTCCTGGTCCGCTGCGGAGGGATCCGCGTACGACTGCTTCGCCGTGGTCATGATGCCTCGCTCACCTGGGGGGGTCCGTGCCCGTACAGACACACCGGCACCCCATATTGTGCCCGCGTCGGCCGTGGTGCCAGGGGCCACGACCCGCCGATCGCCCCCGGCGGCCCGCGGGACCCTCGCGCCGGCACCCAACCCGACACAGAAGTCGCCGAGTGGCGCTCGTCACGTCGGAGAGGCCGCAGCGCCTCGCGCCGATCACGGATCGGCTTGGCACCTGGCCCGGGGACGGTAGAGGATACGGGGGTGTCAGCCGAGGCGGGGGCCGCGACGGCCGGGGCCCGTAACGGGGCCGTCCGGCGTGTCCGTCTGCCCGCCGACCGCCGTACGCCCGCCGCCGCCCGCGCGGTCGTCCGCTCCGTCCTCACCGAGGCGCACCTCGACGACCTGGTCAACGAGGCCCTGCTGCTCACCACCGAGCTGACCACCAACGCCGTCGAGCACGCCGGCACGGAACTGGACATCGAGGTCGTGGCGGACGGTGTCGGGCTCTCCGTGACCGTCTCCGACTTCGCGCCCAGCTCCGGCAACGACGAGCTGACCGTCGGCGTGCGCAACGACACGACCGATCTCGACGAGGTCTCCGAGCGAGGTCGCGGGCTGCTGCTCGTCGACCACTTCGCCAGCCGCTGGGGCACCACGTACCTGCCGACCGGCAAGGGCGTCTGGTTCCGCCTGGACCGCCCCGGCACCGAGCCGGGCGCCGGCAGCAGCGCCGGCGGCACCTCACTGGCCGGCGACCCCGGAGCCGGCGACGGCTCGGCGCCGAGCGCGGGCGCGATGAGCGAACTCATGCAGACCGCTCCCGACATGTACGCGGACGACCCGCTGCCCGACTTCGCCGCCAGCCTGCTCAGCCGGGTCGCCGAGATGGTCGGCGCGGCCGGCGGGGCGGTCCGCCTGGACCGGGGCGACGGGCAGGGCCGACAGTTGTTGGCCCGCTTCGGCCGGCAGCCCCGCCGCGACAGTGAACTGCTGCGGGTGCCGCTGACCGTGCACCGCCCGTACGCCGGGGAGTTGGAGCTGGACGCCGCGCCGTCCGCGTACGCCCGCCCGTTGGCGGTGCTCACCGCGGAGCGGCTGTCGCTGCACCTGGAGAACGACCGGCTGCGCCGAGCGGACGTCCGCCGGCAGGCGTGGCTGACGTTCCTCGCCGAGGCCAGCGAGCTGCTGGCCCAGTCGCTGGACGTCGAGCTGACCATGGCGTTGATCCCGCAGTTGGTGGTGCCCCGCCTCGGCCAGTGGTGCGCCGTGCACACCACCGACGAGTGGGGCCGGCTGCGGTTGGCCGCGACCAGCCACGCCGACGAGTCGGTGCTGCCCCAACTGCACCGGGTCCTGGCGGAGACCGGCCCGGACTCCATCCAGGCCCGGCTGCGGGAGGCGTCCCGCAGCGCGGCGCAGATCCCGCTCGGCGGCCCGATGGAGGGCTTCGCGGTCCCGCTGATCGCCCGCGGCCAGCGGCTCGGCACTCTCGCGGTGGGCCGGCACCAACGTCACCGGCACGACCCGGACGAGGTGGCCGTCCTGGAGGACGTGGCCCGGCGGGCCGCACTGGCGATCGAGAACGCCCGGATCCACGCCGAGCGCAGACGGGTCGCGCAGACGCTCCAACAGTCGCTGCTGCCGCCCGTGCTGCCGGTGGTGGAGGGCATCGGCTTCGCCGCCGAGTACGTGCCCACCGGCGACGACGCCGAGGTGGGTGGCGACTTCTACGACGTGGTGCCGCTGCCCGACGGACGCTGGCTCGTGGTGATCGGCGACGTGTCGGGCAAGGGCGTCCAGGCGGCGGCGGTCACCGGGCTCGTACGGGACGTGATCCGGGTGCTGGTAGGTGACGGCAAGCCGTTACCGGAGGCGCTGGCCCGGCTCAACGAGACGCTTGTCGAACGCGGCGGCGGCCGGTACTGCACGCTGGCGCTGGCCGCCGTCGGGCCGGGCGACGGCGACCACCTCGACGTGTCCCTGCACCTGGCCGGGCACGACCGGCCGGTGCTGCTGGCCGGCGCGGGCGGCGCCCGGTTCGTCGGTGTCGGCGGCACGGCGCTGGGCCTGCTGGACACCATCACCTCACCGACGACGGAGATCACGCTCGCCCCCGGCGACTCGCTGATCTTCTACACCGACGGGGTCACCGAGCGGCGGCACGGTCGGGAGCTGTTCGGCACCGACCGGCTGCGCGACGCGGCCGCGCCGCTGGCCGGCTACTCCGCCGACGTGGTCGCCGCGCGTCTGCGCGCCGCCGCCATCAACTTCTCGGTCGAGCCACCCCGGGACGACATCGCCGTCCTGGTGCTCCGCAACGACGCGGTCTGACCGTCGCAGGCTCACGAAGCCGGGGCAGCGTCACACACCGACGCAACGTCACGGGCCGACGCAACGTCACGGGCCGACGCAGCGTCACGGGCGGTTCGACGGCTTCACAGGCCGCCGGGCAGACGGCCGGGGGCCAGGCGACGATCCGGGTCGAGGTGTTCCTTGGCCGCCTCCAACCGGGCCAGGCCGGCCAGCTCGCCCCACAGGTCGACGGCCTGCCGGACCGCCGCCGGGGCGGAGACGACCACGCAGCGCCCCTGCCGGGCCAGCAGCACACCGCGGACGGCGGCCAGGATGGACGCCACCCGGTCGGGTGCCACCGCGCCGGACAGGGCCGCGTGCACCACGCCCAGGCCGGCCGAGCCGCGCACCGGCACGGGAGCGCCGGCCGCGTCGCGCAACGCGTACACGGCGGCGTGCAGATCGCTGATCGGCACCTCCAGGCGTAGTGCCGTGTCGCCGGGCGCGAAGGGGTAACGACGCCACCAGGGCGGCGCCGAGTGGGCGACGGTCGCCTCGCCGTGCAGCAGGCCGACCAGCCGTTCGGCGCGTTCGTTCACCTCGGCCGGGCCGCCTTCGAGCAGCACCACGAGGCTGCCCGCCCGGGACGGGGCCCCGGACCGGCCGGACATCGACGGGTGGCGCTCCCGGGCGGTGGCGGACGGATGACCCGGCGGGTACACGGTGCGGGGCCGGGGCAGGCCACCGGGCAGGTCCAGCTCGATGGCCGCCGGCTCCAGGCGGGCCGCGAGGATCGACCGGATCAGCTCGTGGACCTCCAGCGGGGTCCACACCGGCCGGGACACCCACAGCCGGCTGGCCGGCACCGGCTGCACCCGCAGGCTCGCCGAGACCAGCACGCCGAGCGCGCCCTGGGAACCACAGAGCAGCCGGGCCAGGTCGAGCCCCGGCGCGCCGCCACCGGCGCTGACCAGCTCACCGTCGGCGGCCAGATAGCGGACGCCGACGAGCTGGTCGCACGGGCTGCCGTGGCGGTGCCGCAGTGGACCGGCCTCCCCGGCAGCGAGCACCCCGCCGAGGGTCGCGCCGGGGGAGGGAGCGTCCATCGCGAGCCGCTGCCCGGTGCGTTCCAGAGTGGCCTGTACGGCCCGCACCGGAGTGCCCGCGCCCACCTCGACCACCGACGCGCCGACCGGCTCGTGGCCGATGCCGGCCAGCCGACCCGTGTCGAGCAGGATGTCGACCTGCGTCGGGGTGGCACCCCAGTCGATCTTCGTGCCGGCACCTCGGGGTACCACCGTCAGATCGTGGGCGGCGGCCAGCCGCAGCACCTCGGCCGCGGCGTGCGGACCACCGGGCACGGCCACCCAGCGGGCTGGACGCCCGGCCACCTCGTCGGCCGGGCCGGCGAGTCGGGCGAACGGCGGACCGCAGATCGCGGTCAATCGTCGGGTGATCTCGAGGGCTCCGGACCGGCCGAGGGAACTCGCTGCTGCCGCCATGCCGGCCATCGTACATGTGTTCGAAAGGCGAGGTGATGGTGTTCGGGATGCCACTGGTCCGGCACGTAGGGTGAGCCGGCCGGTAACGTGGCCGCCGTGACCACCGAGACTGCCCCGCCCGCGGCGAAGCGGGTGCCCACCGAGCGCACCCACCACGGCGACACCGTCGTCGACGAGTACGCCTGGCTCGCCGTCAAGGACGACCCGGAGACGATCGCCTACCTGACCGCCGAGAACGCGTACACCGAGGAGCGCACCGCGCACCTGGCCGCCCTCCGCGCGGAGCTGTTCGAGGAGACCCGCCAGCGCACCCGCGAGACCGACCTGTCCGTGCCCACCCGCAAGGGCGGCTACTGGTACTACACCCGGACGGTCGAGGGCCAGCAGTACGGGGTGCACTGCCGGCGCGTGGTCCGCGACGGCGAGTCCGAGCCGCCGGTCAGCGCGGACGGCGCCCCGCTCGACGGCGAGGAGGTGCTGCTCGACGGCAACCTGCTGGCCGAGGGGCACGATTTCTTCTCGCTGGGCGCGTTCGACGTCAGCCCGGACGGGCGTTGGCTGGCGTACTCGACGGACTTCTCCGGTGACGAGCGCTTCACCCTGCGCGTGAAGGACCTGAGCACCGGGGAGCTGCTGCCGGACGAGGTGCCGGACACCTTCTACGGCACCGCCTGGTCGGCCGACGCGTCGGTGCTGTTCTACGTGACGGTCGACGATGCCTGGCGACCGAACCGGGTCTGGCGGCACACGATCGGCTCCGGCGCGTCCGAGGACGTGGTGGTGCACCAGGAGGACGACGAGCGGTTCTGGGTGGGCGTCGAGCTGACCCGGTCGGAGAAGTTCATCCTCGTCGACATCCACAGCAAGATCACCAGCGAGGTGCTGGTGATCCCGGCCGGCAACCCCACCGGCGCGCCGGCCGTGATCGCGCCGCGCCGGCAGGGCGTCGAGTACGCGGTGGAGCACCACGGCCACCGCTTCCTGATCCTGCACAACGACGGCGCGGAGGACTTCGCGCTGGCGTTCACCTCGGCGGACGCCCCGGGCGACTGGGTGCCGCTGATCGAGCACACCCCGGGCACCCGTCTGGAGGCGGTGGACGCGTTCGCGAACCACCTGGTGGTGTCCCTGCGCACGGACGGCCTCACCGGCCTGCGGGTGCTGCCGATCGGCAGTGACGACGGGTACGACATCGACTTCCCCGAGCCGCTCTACAGCGTGGGCCTGGACGCCAACCCGGAGTACCGCACCGGGCAGGTCCGGCTGCGCTACTCGTCGCTGGTCACGCCCGACTCGGTGTACGACTACGACCTGGTCACCCGGCAGATGGTGCTGCGCAAGCAGAAGCCGGTGCTGCCCGGGCCGGACGGCCGACCGTACGACCCGGCCGAGTACGAGCAGCACCGCGACTGGGCGCTGGCCGACGACGGCACGCGGGTGCCGATCTCGCTGGTCTGTCGGGTCGGCACGCCCCGGGACGGCTCGGCACCCTGCGAGCTGTACGGCTACGGCTCGTACGAGGCCAGCATGGACCCGTGGTTCTCGGTGGCCCGACTGTCCCTGCTGGACCGGGGCGTGGTCTTCGCCGTGGCGCACACCCGGGGCGGCGGTGAGCTGGGCCGGCGCTGGTACGACCAGGGCAAGATGCTGGCCAAGAAGAACACCTTCACCGACTTCGTGGCCTGCGCCCAGCACCTGGTCAAGGCCGGCTGGACGGCGAGCGACCGGTTGGTGGCCCGGGGCGCGTCGGCCGGCGGCCTGCTGATGGGCGCGGTCGCCAACCTCGCTCCGGACGCCTTCACCGGGATCGTGGCGCAGGTGCCGTTCGTGGACGCGCTCACCTCGATCCTCGACCCGTCGCTGCCGCTGACCGTCACGGAGTGGGAGGAGTGGGGCAACCCCCTCGAAGACCCCGAGGTGTACGCCTACATGAAGTCGTACACGCCGTACGAGAACGTCGCGGCGGTGGACTACCCGGCGATCCTCGCGGTGACCAGCCTCAACGACACGCGGGTGCTCTACTCCGAGCCGGCGAAGTGGATCGCGCGGCTGCGGGCGACCGCGCCGCAGGGCGACTACCTGCTCAAGACCGAGATGGGCGCCGGGCACGGCGGCCCGAGCGGTCGCTACGACGCCTGGCGTGAGGAGGCGTTCATCAACGCCTGGATCCTGGACCGCCTGGGCCGCGCCTGACGCTCGATCCCGGAGGTGGTGGCCGCACGCGCCGTCGAGGCCACCACCTCCGCGAAACCGCGCGATCAGTCCGGTGTCGTCCTCGCTCAGGCCGTCCGCAACTCGTCCACCGCCGTGCTCACCCGTAGGAAGAGCAGGCCGACACCGACCGTCACCAGGACCGCCGCCAGGGCGCCGGCGCCGAGCCAGGCCAGGTGCTCCAGGGGTACGGCGACAGTCCGCTCTGTCGCAGCGGTCTGCACGAGGTGGGTGTACTGGTCGCGGGTGGCCGGGTCGTCGCAGAGCGCCGCCGTGGCGTCGCACACCAGCGCCGACGACCCGCTGGTGGTGACGCTGGGGAAGAGTCCCCTGCCGAGCAGCACTCCCACGGTGAGCGCCAGCAGGATCGCCGGCACCGCCGGGGTGAGCGCCTGCCAGGCCACCGACCCACTGAGCGTGGCGCGGGGCACGCCGGTCGCGACCAGCGCGGCGTACGCGCGTCGGCGGGCCACGATCCCCTCGACCAGCGCGACGATCAGACCGCCCGCCGCGATCAGCACCGCGACGGCCACCGCGGCGTCGACCAGGTCCATCGTCGACAGGTAGAACGGGTTGGCACCGCCGTCCTCCACCCCGGCGAGGCGGTCCTGCTCCCGATCGAGCGCGTCCTGGGCGACGAAGTAGGCGCGCTGTGCCGCCGCTCCCGCACCGAAGATCAAGGCGGCCAGCAGCGCGGCGAACGTCCGGCTGCCCGCCCACGGGTCGGCCATCAGGCGGCCCGCCGCGAGCAGCGCCGACGCACCCCGGGCGTGTTTACGCAGCAGACGCCCGCAGGTGTACGAGATCCAGCCGGCGCCGACCACCACCCCGATCATCGCGGTGAGCCCGCTCAGCAGGAACAACAGTGGCACCAGCCAGCCCAGCAGCACGGCGTTGCCCTCGACCCGGTAGAGCAACGGGCGGACGGCGATGAAGGACCCCAGACCCAGACCGATCAACAGCCCGGCCCAGGGGCGGGGACCCCGCTCGCGGGCGGCTTTGCGGCTGACCCCGAGCGGGCTCGTCGTGACCGTACGCAACATGAGGGCGGTGGCCAGCGCCGCGATCACCGGCAGACCCAGTACCACCGCGGCGAGGGCGCCGACCGGGGGCAGCACGTCGGTGGGCAGCGCCAACCGGCCCTGGTCGTCCGGCCGGTGCAGGAGGTCGCGGCCGACCAGGTAGACGCCCAGCCCCGCACCGGTGCCGAGCAGGCTGGCCAGGCCGGTCTCCAGCACCGCCAGTCGGGTGACCTGACCGGGGGTCGCGCCGGCCAGCCGGAGCGCGGCGAGTCGCCGGTCCCGGGCGGGAGCGCCGAGCCGGGCACACTGGCCGGCCAGGGCCAGCACCGGGACGGCCAGCATCAGCAGCGCGAACGCGGTCCCACCGCGCAGTCCCGGCTCACGCAGCAGCGCGTTGCGGTACTGCTCGGACTGCGCCCAGGCGTCGCCGGCCGGTTTCTCGATCGCGAGCACGGTGAGCGCCGTCAGCCCTGCCAGCGTCGCCAGCAGAGCGCTGAGCGCGGTCAACACGACGCGTGCCGTGTCGGTCCGGTTGCCGGCCAGCGCGAGCCGCACCAGCGTCGCCGGCCTCACCGTGCGCCACCCGCCAACGGCGCGTCCAGCCCCAGGCCGGTGTGGTCCACCAGGCCGTCGCGCAGCACGATCTCCCGATCGGCGTACGCGGCGATCCGCGGCTCGTGGGTGACCAACACGACCGAGGTCCGCTGCTCACGTGCGAGCCGGACCAGCTGGGTGAGCACCTGCTCGCCGGTGAGCGTGTCCAGCGCCCCGGTCGGCTCGTCGGCGAAGAGCACCCACGGCTCGGTCACCAACGCCCGCGCCGTCGCACACCGCTGCTGCTGACCGCCGGACATCTCGCCGGGCCGCAGGTCGGCCAGGTCGGCCACCCCGAACCGGTCCAGCCAGGTGAGGGCCGCCGTCCGCGCCTCTCGCCGCCCCGTGCCGGCGAGGAGCAGGGGCAGCGCCACGTTCTCGGCCGCCGTCAACTCGGCGACCAACTGGCCGAACTGGAAGAGCACACCGAACTCGGTGCGCCGTAGGCGGGACCGGGCGGCCTCCGACCAGGTGTCGATCCGCTGGCCGCGCCAGGTGACCTCGCCCGCGTCCGGCCGGAGGATCCCGGCCAGGCAGTGCAGCAGGGTCGACTTGCCGCAGCCGCTCGGCCCGGTGACCGCGACGATCTCGCCCTCGGCCACGTCGAGCGTCACGCCGCGCAGGGCGGGTGTCGGGCCGTACGCCCTCACCACGCCGCGAGCCTGGAGTTGCGTCACTCGTGCACCTCCCGGTGCCAGTCGGCGACCCGGCCCAGCGTGGTGTGCAGCCACCGCAGGTCGGCGTCGAGGTGGGCGATCGCGAAGTCCGCCGCGACCACGTCGTTGAGGGTGGCGGCCGGGTCGGTCTTGACCGTCGTCAACTCCCGCAGCCGGGCGGTGTGCGCGGCGCGCTGGGCGACCAGGTACGAGCGCGCCCGGTCGACGTCGGCGACCAGCAGCGCCACGACGACCTTGGCGAAGAGGGTGCTGGCCACGTACGGCATCGGCGGCTCCACGGTGGACAGCCAACGGTCCAGCGTGGAGCGGCCCTCGTCGGTCAGCGCGTACGCCGTGCGGTCCGGCCCGGAGGCGCGATCCTGACCGGCGCTGGCGACGAGCCCGTCCCGTTCGAGGCGACCGAGGGTCGCGTAGACCTGCCCGAAGGCCAACGGCCGAGCCCGCGGCAGCCGCTGGTCATGCGCACGCTTGAGCTCGTACCCGTGCCGACTCCCCCCAGCCAGCAACCCAAGCAGAACATGCGGCGTGGACACCGCCCCACTATTCACCCAGCGAATACCCGAGGTCAACACCCACACCCACACCCATCCCCTCCGGCCCGGCCCTCGTTGATCAAGAGGATGGCGTCAAATTTCGCCCCGGTGATGACGCAAACCTCTTGATCAACGGGGGGTGGGGTGAGGCAGAGGCTGGGGCCAGGTGGGGGCTCGGCCGGTCTGCGCCAAGAGGCGGTCCAGGTCGGGTGTCGTGGAGGCGGGTGGCGTCGAGGTGGGGTCGGCGAAGATGCCTACCCTGCGGGCGTTCGGGCCCAGCTGCTCGACCAGGGCGTGCAGCTCGGCCACCGCCGCAGGGGCGGGCCGGTAGGGCTGCCCGGTCGCCACGGCGAGATCCCAACCGTGCACGATCAGGTCCAACAGCGCCATGCCGCCGACGACGGTCTGCGGCACTCCCATGCCCGGCGAGTCGCCCTCCAGCGTGGACGGATCCGACCAGGCGGCGACCAGCCGGTCGGTCTCCACCGCAAACCGGTCCCGCCAGCCGTCGTCCACGTGGTCTGGATTCGCGGTCCACGCCACCGGCTTCTTCTCCGCCAGCTCCCGGAAGTTCAGCACCACCTCGAACAGATGGTTGAGCAGATCACGGACCACGTAGTCGCGGCACGGAGTGGGCAGGTAGAGCTGGTCGTCGGCGATGCCGCGTACGACGTCGATGGTTCGCGGCGCGGCAACCGCCAGTAGATCGCTAGTCTGAGTGGACATATGGCCAGCGTATGAAGGTGGTCTTGAAGAAATGCGACAGCGAGCTCGCGACGACAGTCGGGGCATTCTCGACCCGGCGCGGCTGCTGCGCGAGGTCCGCTTCCGGCGGCACCTGCCGGCCGAACCACTGCGCGGATGGGTCGAGCACTACTGGTTGATCGATTGGACGTTGAGCACGCCGTTCGAGCAACGCATCGTGCCGCACCCGGCCGTGAACGTCGTGTTCCGCAGCGACGGTGACAGCGACGCGGAAGGGGCCGAGGTGGTCGGAGTGGGCCGCGACCCGTTCCGGATCACCCTCACCGGCACCGGCCGGGTCTGCGGGGTCCAGTTTCGTCCCGGTGGCTTCCGCCCGTTCTGGCGTCGCTCGGTGGCCGAGTTGACCGGACTGCGACTGCCGCTGCCCGCCGGCAGGCTCTCCCGTGCCGTCCAACCGGTCTGCGCAGGCAGCGACAGCGACAGCTGCAACGCGCTCGACGCGACGCTCACCGCGTGGGCGCCCGACCCCGACCCGGCCGCGAAGGAGGCCGTCCGCCTGGTCGAGTCCATCCGAGCCGATCGGACGGTGCTGCGCGTCGACGAGTTCGCCGCGCGGCACGGCGTTCCGGTCCGCCGGCTCCAACGGCTCTTCACCGAGTGCGTGGGCGTCAGCCCGAAGTGGGTGATCCGCCGCTACCGCCTCCAGGAGGCCGTCGAGCGGGCCGCCCGGGCTCCGCTCGACTGGGCGGGTCTCGCCGCCACCCTCGGCTACAGCGACCAGGCCCACCTGGTCCGTGACTTCACCGCCGTCGCCGGAGTGTCACCCGCCGCGTACGCGCGCTCGGTGCGCTGAGCAGTAACCACCTGGCAGCCCTGCCGTGGTCGCCGTATTCACCGGCGGCGCAGGACCACCACGGCCACGTCGTCCTGGATCTTGTCCGGGGCCAGTTCGACGAGGAGGCGGGCACAGAAGTCGTCGAGGTTCGCGTCCACGGTGGCCGATACCGCGGCCAGCGCGGACAGACCTTCGTCGATGGTGGCGTCCCGGCGCTCGATCAACCCGTCGGTGTAGAACACCAGCGTGGCGCCGGTCGGTAGGACGAACTCCAGGTCGGCCGGTCGGGGCGCGCGGACGCCGAGCAGGGGCGCCGAGTGCTGCACGAACTCGACCTTGCCGTCGCGGTGCAGCAGCGGCGGCAGGTGACCGGCGCTGGCCAGCCGGACGTGGCCGCTCGGCGGGTGCAGCAGCAGGACGCAGAGTGTGGCCAGCTCGTCCGGCAGGAGGGTACGCATCAACTCGTTGACCCGGTGCAGGATCTCGCCGGGTTGGTGCCCCTCCACGGCGTACGCCCGCACCGCGTGCCGCAGCTCGGCCATCACGGTGGCCGCGTGCAGCGAGTGACCGGCCACGTCCCCGATCGCCAGCAGGAGGTGCCCGTCGAGCATCACCAGCTCGTAGAAGTCGCCGCCCACCTCGGTCTGGGCGCTGGCCGGCTCGTACCGCACCGCGAGGTCCAGACCGGCGACCGTGGGCAGGCTGCGCGGGAGCAGACTGCGCTGGAGGGTGACGGCGATCCGGTGCTCCTCGTCGAAGGAGCGCTGGGCCTCGACGGCCGCCGCGACGGCCTGGGCGAGCTGTACGAGCACCGGCGTCCGGGCGGTCTGGGTGGCGGTGGGCACGACCACGTACAGCGGCGCACGGTCCTCCCGCAGCCGGGCCGCGGCCACCGTCACGGTGTCGTCCGTGGGCCAGGTGAGCAGCCCCCAGTTGGCCGGCGACTCCACCCGGACGGTCGCCCCGGTGGGCACCCCCGTGTCGTCGACGACCCACGGCACGACGGCGGGCTCGGCGCCGGGGCCGGCGCAGACACCGGCGATGCAGTCACCGTCGAACGTCTCGGCGATCACGGCGGCGGGGCTCTTGAAGATCTGCGCGGCGCCCTCCGCGGCGACCTCGAGCAGGCGCGCGAAGGTCGACGCGGCGTGCACCGCGACGGTGGTGTCGGCGAGGCCCAGCAGCCGTTCGGCGAGCAGCTCGGCCCGTTGGCGGGCCTGGTAGTAGCGCAGGACCGCCCGTGAGGTGGCGATCAGCTCCTCCGGCTCGATCGGCTCGGCCAGGTACGCGTCCGCCCCACGGGTGAGCCCCTGGGCGCGGTCGGCGACGTCCACGGCGTGCGCGGAGACGTGGATCACCGGCATCGCCGGGTGCGCCTCCTTGATCCGCTCGCACACCTCGTAGCCGCTCAGGTCGGGCAGCCGGACGTCGAGCACCACGAGGTCGATCCGGTCCGTCTCGACCCGGGCCAGCGCCTCGGTGCCACTCTCCGCCTCGAGCACGGTGTACCCGGCCCGGGTGAGCCAACTGACCAGCAGGTAACGCTTGGTACGACTGTCATCGACCACCAGGACGGTCGTCGGCACGGCGTCCACCGTCACGCTCCGCCTGTGGGCAGCGAGACGGTGAAGGTGCTGCCTCGGCCGGGTTCGCTGGTCAGTTCCAGCGTGCCGCCGAGCAGAGTCACCAGCCGCCGTGCGTACGGGAGGCCGAGGCCGGTGCCGCCGACCCGGGTCGCGCCGGGCACCTGGTAGAACTCCTCGAAGATCCGATCGTGCAGCTCGGGGGCGATCCCCGGGCCGGTGTCACTGACCTCGAAGTGCCACCGGTCGTCGCGGCGTCGGGCGCGCAGCCGTACCTCGCCGCGCTCGGTAAACTTCAACCCGTTGTGCAGCAGGTTGCGCAGCACCTGGCCGAGCAGCACCTCGTCGGTGCGCAGCACGGCCGGCGCGGTCGGCTCCTCCACCGTCAGCTCCACCTCCGGGCGGGTGGCCAGCGCCCGCATGGTGCCGCGCAGTTGACCGAAGACCGGCCGCAGGTCGACGTCCGCCCAGTCCGGCTCGATCCGGCCCGATTCGGCCTTGGCGAGGTCCAGCAGTTCGTTGACGAGCCCGAGCAGGTCCTCCGCCGACGAGCGGATGAGGCCGACCTGACGGACCTGTTCGGTGGTGAGGGGGTCGGACGAGGAGTCCGCGAGCAGGCGTCCCAGCCCGATGATCGCGGTCACCGGCGCGCGCAGCTCGTGGCTCACGTTGGCCAGGAACCGGCTCTTCGACTCGCTCGCGGCGCGCAGTTGGGCCGACTTCTCGTCGAGCTCGGCGTACAGGGCGACGACTCCCCGGTTGGTCGCCTCCAACTCCTCGGTGAGCTGGTTGTAGAGCGCCAGCACACCGCGGTTGGTCTCGGCCAGCTCCTCGTTCAGCACGGCCAGCTCGTCGCGCTGACTGCGGACCTCGTCGAGCGCCGCGATGAGCTGACCGTTCTGCACGGTCAGCTCGTCCAGCGCGCTGGCCGGCGCGGTGCGGCCGAGTTCGGCACGGAACTCGGCCAGCCGCTCCGGGGTCGGCGTCGGCGCGTTCGCCGGGACTCTGCGGGACATCCTTACGACCGTAACCCCCTCGGCGGTCGTGACGCTCAAGGTGTCGACCAGGCGGGACACCGCACCGGACTGCGGCTCGTACCGGCCGTCGGGGAGGGCCGCCACCGGCGCCAGGTCGGCCCGCAGGTGGAAGCGGCCGTCGGTGCCCCCGTCGACGTGGAAGGCGACGTCCGCGCCGCCGGTGATCCGCAGCAGGTCCCGGGCGACCTCACTGAGCGCCGTGGCGATCCGCACCTGGTCCTGGTGTTCGAGGCCCACCACGCCGGCCACCTCGCGGCCGCGCTGGCGGATGACGAAGATGTCCTGTTCGACGCGGAGCGCCATCTGCAGCAGCGGCGCCGTGGCCGGCACGACCGGGTCGTCGCTCATGCCCCGGACCTCGCGACCAGGACGCAGGCGTCGTCGCGCCGCACCCCGGCGTCGCGCAGCAGGGTGGCCGCCAGCACCAGCGGTGACCGTTCGACGATGCCCGGGTAGTCGGCCAACCGCCAGCGGTCGACGACCCCGTCGCTGTGCATGACGAGCCGGGCGCCCGGCCCGAACGGGTAGTCGTAGCCGCGTACCGTCGGCTTCTGGTGACCGGCGATGCCGGGCAGCGACACGAGCCCGCGGCGCTGCCCCTCGCTGTCGACGATCACGCCGGTGATGTTGCCGAGCCCGGCGTAGTGCAGGACGCCGGACGCCAGTTCGGCGACCGCGAGCGCGGCCCCACGGGTGTGCGACATGCTCCGGTGCAGATGGCTGACCACCGCCGCCGGCGGGCCGGCCGGAGCGTTCCGGAAGGCGGCGAGCGCGGCCTCGGTGGCGGCGGCGGCCAGTGGGCCGTGCCCCAGACCGTCGCTGACGAGCACCTGGTGCCGACCGTCGGCGAGCCGGACGGCGTACCCGTCACCGCTGACCGTCTCGCCGGCGATGGGCCGGGTGAGGCCGCCGGCCCAGGACGGTTGCGCCGGTTCGGCCGGCCAGACCTGGACGGCGAAGACCGTCCCCTTGCCGGGCAGCGAGTACCCGTCGAACCAGCTCGCCTGCCGGACGATGGCGCCGAGGCCGATGCCGAGCGTGCCGGTGGTGGAGTGCCCGTCGCGGGAGGAGACGGTGAGGTCGGCCATGCCGGGCCCGGAGTCGATGGCGACCATCTCCACGCCGGCCCGCCCGGCGCGGCGGACCGGCCGCAGCAGCAGGACGCCGCTGTCGGCGTGCTTGACGAGGTTGCTGGTCAGTTCGGCGGCGACGATGGCCAGGTCCGCGATGCGGGCCGCACCCATCTCCACCTGTTCGCCGAGACGTTCGGCCGCACGTCGTACGGCGCTGGCCGCGCTGCTGGCCTCCACCCGGAACCAGATGCCGCTGTCGGTGACCGCGTCTCCGTTCACCGGGCCCACTTGGTGACCGTGATCCGGGTGCCGGTCTCCGGCGAAGTCTCGATCTCGAACTCGTCGACCAGACGTCGGGACCCGCTGAGGCCGAGGCCGAGGCCGCCGCCGGTGGTGTACCCGTCGGTCAGGGCCAGGTCGAGGTCGGCGATGCCCGGACCGGAGTCGACGAAGACGATCCGCATACCCTTGCGTACGCCGTTGTCCACGGTCGCGACCTCGACGGTGCCGCCGCCGCCGTACACCAGGGTGTTGCGGGCCAGTTCGCTCGCGGCCGTGACCACCTTGGTCTGGTCGACCAGCGACAGCTTGACGGCGACCGCCACCGACCGGACCAGTTGCCGGACGCGGACCACGTCCTCGTCGCTGCGGACCGACTGCGCCTGCGGGTGGCCCAGGTCGATGCCCGTGGTCACGGCGTGGCCGTCTCGGCGTCCGGATCGTCGTCGAGCTGGTGGTCGAGCTCGTCGGCGTTGGCCGCCGCGATCAGCTCCATGCCGCGCTCGACGTTCAGCGCGGTACGGATGCCGTTCAGCGACAGCCCCAGTTCGACAAGTGTGATGGCGACGGCGGGCCGCATGCCGACCACCACCGTCTCCGCGTCGAGGACCTTGGAGATCGACGCGATGGTGGAGAGCATCCGGCCGACGAACGAGTCGACGATGTCCAGCGCGGTGATGTCGATGATGACGCCGTGGCAGCCGGTGGCCACGATCCGCTCGGCGAGGTCCTCCTGGAGCTGGACCGCCGTCTGGTCGGACATGTCGAGCTGGATGGAGACCAGCAGGATGTCACCGATCTTGAGGATCGGTACGCGCTCCATCAGGCGTCCCTGCGTGACTGACGGCGGGCGGCCTCGACCCCGGTGAGCCGCAGCACGTGGCGCAGCGCGTCGGCGAGGCTGGCCTTGGTGGCGATGTCACCGAACTCGATGCCGAGCGCCACGATGGTCTGCGCGATCTGCGGCCGGATGCCGGAGATGATGCAGTCGGCGCCCATCAGCCGGGCGGCCACCACGGTCTTCAGGATGTGCTGGGCGACCTGGGTGTCCACGGCGGGAACGCCGGTGATGTCGATGATCGCGTACGGCGAGCCGGTGTCGACAAGCGTCTGCAGCAGCCGCTCCATGACCACCTGGGCCCGGGCGGAGTCCAGGGTGCCGACCAGCGGGACGGCGACCACGCCCTCCCAGAGCTTGACCACCGGGGTGGAGAGTTCGAGCAGCTGCTCGGCCTGGTCGGCGATCAGACTCTCGCGGGTGCGCACGAAGCTCTCGAAGGTGAACAGACCCAGATCGTCGACCAGCCTGGAGTAGGCGACGAAGTCGTGCAGCGCGTTGGCGGCACCGGACTCCTGGAGCAGCTCGGCCAGCACGTCCTTGAGCGCGAAGACGCTGATCGACGTCTCGGTGGCGGAGAAGCCCTGCCGGGCCCTGCCCCGGGACAGCTCGGAGAGCGTGGCGCGCAGCTCGCCCGCGTTCTCGGCGGACAGGTCGACGCTGCCCTGCTCGGCGACGCCGACGATGGCCCGGTGCAGGTCCTCGACCTGCCGGCGCAGCTCGGCGTGGCTCAGCCGGCCCCGCAGCGAGCCGGCGACGATGTCGGTCCACCGCTGCGTGACCTGGTCGGAATGCCCGCCCAGCAGCGCGGCGAGTCGACCACTTTCCTCGGCGTTCAACGCCATCGCGAAAACCCCCCTCGACCTGGACCGGCCGGACTCTATCACCGGGGCCTGCACAACTACTTGCTCCGTAGCAACGGAATGACGATGCCCACCGAATGCCGGCTCCCGTTCTGCGTACGACCCCGGTCGTGGGATACCGTTCCCCCGATAACAGGAGGTCTGGCGAATGTCCCTGACGGTGCACACGGAACAACGCGGCGACGTGGTAGTCGTGTCGGTCGCGGGCGAACTGGACATGGCAACCGCACCGCAGTTGCAGGACCAGATCACCGACCTGCTCGACAAGGGCCGCAACCGGCTGGTGTTCGACCTGGCGGACGTCTCGTTCTGCGACTCGACCGGTCTGTCGGTGTTCGTTCGGGCCAAGAACAGCTGTGACGAGGCCGGCGGTGTGGTGCGGTTGGCCGCTCCGCAGCGGGGCGTGCTGCGCATCCTCGAGGTGAGCGGGCTCGTCGAGGTGCTGCACACCTACCCGACGGTGGACGAGGCCGTCGCCGGCGAACCGACCCCGGCGTCCTCCTGACCACTGTTTCGACCTACTCGTCCTCGACGTAGCGGGGACGGGCGATTGCCATGCCCGCCGCCGTCTGCACGGCGAGCGCGGCCAGCAGGAATCCGATCGGCGCCGTCCAGCCACCGGTGATCTCGTAGAGGATGCCGACCGACAGCGGGCCGAGAGCGGCGATCACGTACCCGGTGCTCTGCGCGAAGGCCGAGAGCGCGACGGTCCCGTCAGCGGTGCGCGCGCGCAGGCCGATCGTGGTGAGGATCAGCGGGAACGCGCCCTGGCCGAGCGCCAGGAGGGTCACCCAGAGCAGCGCGCCGCCGTGGGGCGCCAGCGCCAGCCCCAGGTAGGCCAGCGCCGACGCGCCGGTCAGGCCGAACACCAGCGGGCGCAGGGTGGCGAGTCGGCCGGCGAGGGTGGGCATCAGCAGCGCGATCGGCACGCCGAGCGCGGTCACCCCGGCGAGCAGCAGCCCGGCCGACTCGGGCCGGTAGCCGGCGTCGCGGAACAGCTGGGCCAGCCAACCCATGATCGCGTACCCGCTGAGCGACTGCGCCCCGAAGTAGATCGCCATGGCCCAACCCAGCCGCGTCCGCGCCGGCCGGACCCGCGCGACGGCGCCCGTCTGGGGTGCGCGCCGCGCGCCCCTGCGGGTGCGCAGCGCCAGCGGCACCCACGGGAGTACGGCCACCGCGGCCAGCCCGGCCCACACGCCCAGCCCGGCCCGCCACGACCCGAAGGCATGTGCGATCGGCACGGCGGTGGCGGCGGCCACCGTCGTGCCCAGGGTCAACGCCATGGTGTACGCCCCGGTGACGAGGCCGGTCCGGTGGCCGAAGTGCTGCTTGACGAGCATCGGCAGCAGGATGTTGGCGACCGCGATGCCGGCCAGCGCCAACGCGCTCGTGAGCACGAAGATCCAGGCCGAGTCGGTGGCGGCCCGGAGCACCTGACCCACGGCCAGAAGGATCATGGCGACCACCAGCACCCGGGCCGGGGCCACGCGGCGGACCAGCCACGGGGTGAGCGCGCCGAGGCCGGCGAACGCGATGGTCGGCAGGGTGGTGACCAGCCCGGCCATGACGCCGGAGAGCCCCAGCCCGACGCGGATCTCGTCGAGCAGGGCGCCGAGGCTGGTGACCGCCATGCGCAGGTTCAGCGCGACCAGCAGCATCCCGACCAGTACCAGCGCGCCGCCGGTCACCGGGTGCGTCCGCCGGGTGGCGGGTTCCCGCGTCGGTTGGGTGTCGACGAGGGGTGTGGGCAGGGCCGGAGCGGCGGCGGCTGGCGGGGTCATGACCTCTAACCTACAATCATGGGATGAATTTTGGTCCGGTGATGTAACCAGTGCCACCATCGGTCGATTCCCCCGCCGCGCAGCCAGCCGTGCCTCCCCGGGGGCATCGCGTCCGGCAGACCATCGAGCAGCTCCGGGCCCGGATCCTCGGCGGGGAGTGGCCGGTGGGTGGCCGCATCCCCACCGAGCCACAGTTGGTCGCCGCCCTGGGCGTCGGGCGCAACACGGTCCGCGAGGCCGTCCGCGCCCTCGTCCACGCCGGGGTGCTGGAGTGCCGCCAGGGCTCCGGCACGTACGTGGTGTCCACCGACGAACTGGCCCCGGTGGTGGCCCGTCGACTGGGCGACGACCGGATGACCGAGGTCATCGAGGTACGCCGGGCCTTCGAGGTGGAGGCGGCCCGACTCGCCGCGCTGAGGCGTACACCGGAGGACCTGGCGGCGCTCGACGGCGCGCTCGCCGACCGCGAGGCGGCCTGGCGCGGAGGCCGGGTCGACGCGTTCGTGGAGGCCGACGCGGCGCTGCACGTCGCGGTGGTCGCCGCCGCGCACAACACGATGCTCGCCGAGCTGTACGCCTCGGTCGGCGCGGCCCTGCGCAGCACCGTCGCCCAGGCGATGGGTGACGCGCTCACGCCCGAGCGCTACGTCGACCACACCCGCCTGGTCGAGGCGATCCGGGCCGGCGACGCCGGCCGGGCGGCGATCGAGGCCGGTGCTTTTCTGGAGCCGGCCGACGGGGCATAGGTTGTCCGCGACGGAAAACCGGACACCTCGGGAGTACGGATGCTCAAGGGCTTCAAAGACTTCATCATGCGCGGCAACGTCGTCGATCTGGCGGTCGGTGTCGTCATCGGCGCCGCGTTCACGGGCGTGGTCACCCAGCTCACCAAGTCGTTCCTCGACCCGCTGATCCGGGTCTTCGTGCTGCTCATCACCGGCAGCGACAAGGGCCTCGCCGGCACGGCCCCGGAGTTTCGTGGCATCCCGTTCGACTGGATCGCCTTCGTCAACGCGGTGATCACGTTCCTGCTCACCGCGGCGGCGCTCTACTTCCTGGTCGTCTACCCGATGAACCGGCTGGCCGAGCGGCGCAAGCGGGGCGAGGAGCCGCCGCCCTCCGCGCCCAGCGAGGAGGTCAAGCTGCTCACCGAGATCCGGGACGCCCTGGTCTCCGCCGGTCACACCACCCCGGGCCAGCAGCGTGGGGCGCTGGACGACGTGCTGGGTCGCCGCACCGAGCCGCCGGCGCCGCGCTGACCGAGACGGATGCACATCGGCCCCTGCGGGATTCCCGCAGGGGCCGCATCTTCTCGTACGTGTGTTCGATAGAGTCCGGCCATGGAGCAGCGGAAGCACTGGTGGAACGGGAAGTGGGGGCGACTGGCCCGGCGGGACGTCTTCCTTCGGGTGGACGCCGATCGGTGGCACGTCGAGCAGCGGGCCGGCGGCGCCGAGGGCATCTCCCGGTTCTACGAGTACGGCAGCGCGGACGAGGCCGAGGAGACGGTCCGGGCACTGCTCGACGGCACGGACACCTGGCGCGAGCTGTCCCCGCGCCCACCGGGCGGCTGGACTCCCCCGAACGGCTGAGCGCGCGGCTCCGGAGGCGGCGGCGTTTAGCGGCCGGCCGCCTCGGGAACCGCTGAGAGATGGACCAGCAGGACGAGCAGCAGCCGACCATCTCGCGGATCACCACCGGCATGCCGGTGATCGACGTCGCCGGCACCGAGATCGGCACCGTGGACCTCGTCCAGCGGGGCGACCCGAACGCGGTGACCGTGCAGACACCGACCGCCGACCCGGGCAGCAGCCTGGACGAGCTGATCGAGGCGACGGCGGTCGAGGAGCCGGACGTGCCGGCCGACCTGGCGGCACGTCTGCTGCACACCGGCTACCTGAAGGTCTCCACCGAGTCAGCCGACGGCGCCGTGTACGTCCCGGCCGACCGGATCGGCTCGGTGGCCGACGGCCGGGTTCTCCTCGCTGTGGGCATGGCCGACCTCCCCCGCGAGGAGTGACCCCGGCGCTGGCTCGGTCGGGGAAGGCGAGGCGGGCCCGGGTGGGCGGCGGCGGAAGAGCAGCAGCATGAGGCAGCCGGCGACCAGCCCCCAGAACGCGCCCCCCACGCCGACCAGCGTCACACCGGAGGCGGTCACCACGAAGGTGACCACGGCGGCCTCCCGACCCTCGGGGTCGGTCACCGCCGCGGCGAGCGCGGTGGCGAGCGCGCCCAGCAGGGCCAGCCCGGCGACGGCCTCGATGAGGATCGGCGGCGCGACCGCGACCAGGGCCGTGGCGACGCCCGCGCCCAGCCCGAGCAGGGCGAGCCCGACTCCGGCGGTGACCGAGGCGACCCACCGACGCTCCGGGTCCGGATGCGCGTCGGGGCCGGCCGCCAGCGCGGCGGTGATCGCCGCGAGGTTCACGGCGTGTCCGCCGGCGGGGGCAGCCAGCAGGCTGGCGAGCCCGGTGGCGCGAAGCGCGGCGCCGAACGGTGGCCGGTAGCCGTAGCCCACCAGCACCGCCATTCCGGGTACGTTCTGCGCCGCCATCGTGACCAGGAACAGCGGAAGGGCGAGTCCGACCAGCGCCGACGCGTTCCAGGCCGGCACGGTCAGGGTGACCGACGGGATCAGCGCGGCGCCATGCAGCCCGGCCGGCGGCGCGGTCAGCGCGAGCGCCACCACGGCCACCAGCAGCGCCCCGGGCACCGCCCAGCGGCGGGCGAACCGGTGCAGCAGCAGCCAGCCGGCCACCACCGGACCGGCCACCATGGGCAGCTCGACGAGGGCCCGGACCGGCGCGGTGCACAGCGGCAGCAGCACTCCGGCGAGCATCGCGCCGGCCACCGGCTTGGGGATGGCGGCCACCGCCCGGCTGAGCGGCGGGAAGAGACCGGCCGCGACGATCAGCGCCCCGGAGACGAGGAAGGCGCCCACCGCGACCGGCCAGCCTCCGGGCGGCGGTCCGGTCGCCACCAGCAGCGCCGCGCCCGGCGTCGACCAGGCGACGCTCATCGGGATCCGGTGCCGCCAGCCCAGCCAGGCGGCGGCGAGCCCGCACGTCACGCAGAGGGCTAGCAGGCCGGAGGCGGCCTGCCCGTCCGACGCGCCGACCGCCCGGAGCCCGGCCAGTACGACGGTGAACGAGCTGGCGAAGCCGACCAGCGCGGTCACGACGCCCGCCAGCACCGGTTGAGTGCGTCCGCCCATGCCCCACCCCCCATGTGTTCCGTTTACGGAACGACAGCGTGTAGCACCATAGTCGGATGCCGCAGCCACCACCAGCGGGCCGTCCGGGCCTCGACGTGGACCCCGCCGTCGTCGGTCGACGCGTACGCGCGCTGCGCGAGGAGCGGGGGATCTCGCTGTCCACACTGGCCCGGCTCGCCGGCATCGGGAAAGCGACCCTCTCCGGCCTGGAGAACGGCACCCGCAACCCGACCCTGGAGACGCTCTGGGCGGTCACGGCGCAGCTCGGCGTACCGTTCACCGCCCTACTGGCCGACCCGACCCCCGGGCCCGTGGTGCACGGAACCGCCGTCACCGCCACCCTGCTGGAGGTGTTCACCGACACCGACGCGACCTACGAGCTGTACCGGATGCGTGTCGCGCCGGGCGTCGTGCAGACCTCCCCCGCCCACCAGCCGGGCGTCACCGAACACATCACCGTCTTCGCCGGGGTGCTCCGCGCCGGACCGGCCGACGCGCCACTGACCGCTGAGGCCGGCGGTCACCTCCGGTGGGTCTCCGACGTCCCGCACACGTACGCGGCGGTGGGCGACGAGGAGGTCGCCGCGAGCCTGCTGCTGCGCTACCCCCGTCGCTGAAACCGGCTCAGTCCACCGGGGCGGGCACCGGCATCCGCCGGCGTACCGCCCAGAGCGCCACCTCGGTCCGCGACGCCGAGCCGGTCTTGCGCAGCAGGTTCGACACGTGCACGGTGACCGTGCGCACCGAGATGCCGAGCGCCTTCGCGACCTGCTTGTTCGACATGCCGCTGACCAGGCAGCCCAGCACCTCGACCTCCCGGGCGGTCAACTCCGGCTCGATCGTCTCCACCGGGCCGAGGGGCGTACGCGGCCCGGGCAGCCGCCGCAGCAACGCGTCCGGCCCCTCCGCGGCGTACGCGGCCAGCAGCTCGGTCAACGCATACGGGTTGCCACCGGTGTGTCGCCACACCGAGGCGACCAGCCGGTCCGACGGGCTGCCCGCGTACACCTGGGTCAGCACCTCGGCGACCTCGGCCGGGCGCAGCGGACCCAGGTGTTGGCGGACGACTCCGCGTACGCCACAGAGGCGGGCCAACGCGCGGCGGGTGAGGTCCGGGGCCACCGCGTCGGCTGCCGGCCGGCTGGCGACGATCAGCAGCGCCGGCAGCTCGGCCACGGTCGCCAGCTCACCGACCAGGTTGACGCTGGCCGGGTCGAGCGCGTGCAGGTCGTCCACGACCAGCACCGCCGGGCCGGCGCCGACCAGCAACTGGACGGTACGGACGGCGAGGCGCAGCAGGGTGCCCGGCGCGTACCGCTCGCGGGGCGCGGTGGGTTGCTGGGCGAGCCACGCCAGCGCGTCCGGCGGCAGGGCGAGCGAGCCGGTGTCGCGGCCGGTGAGCACCGCCGCCAGCCAGTCGTACGGGGCCGGGCCGTGCACCCGGGCGGCGCCCGAGAGCACCACCGACGGACGCGGCGTGAGGGCGTCCACCGCGGCGGCGACCAGCAGACTCTTGCCCACGCCGGCCGCGCCGGTGAGCACCGCGACGGTCGGCGCGCGGCGCTCGGCGGCTGCCACGGAGGACCACGCCCGGTCGAGCTCGGCGAGCTCGCCGGCGCGTCCGACCATGGACACCGGCATCATTTCTCAACCCTACGCAGTAGTGCGTAGAGACGAAGGCGGGGTGTTCTTGGCAAGCTGGCACCATGACGCTGATCCTCCGCTCGGCCATCCTCAACGACATCGGCCTGGTCCGCACCAACAACGAGGACTCGGCCCTCGCCGGTGACCGCCTGATCGCCGTCGCCGACGGCATGGGTGGCCTGCCCGCGGGTGAGGTGGCGAGCGAGATCGTGATCCGGATCCTGGACGAGCTGACCCCACCCACCGAGCCGGACGCGGCCGCGGACGCCCTGCGTGCCGTGGTCAGCACCGCCAACCAGCGCATCCACGCCGCGATCACCGTGGACCCGGCGCGCGAGGGGATGGGCACCACGCTCACCGCCGCGCTGCTGGCCGGCGAGACGTTGGTGCTGGCCCAGGTCGGCGACTCCCGCTGCTACCTGCTGCGCGACGGGGAGCTGACCCAGCTCACCCGGGACGACACGTTCGTGCAGGCGCTCGTCGACCAGGGCACCCTCTCCCCCGACCAGGCGCGGCACCACCCGCAGCGCTCCCTGGTGACCCGCGCCGTGCAGGGCGCGGACACCCCGCCCGCGGTCGGCGTGCTCACCGTGGTCCCCGGCGACCGGCTGCTGCTGTGCAGCGACGGGCTCTCCGACTACGTCGAGGACGACGCCATCGCGGCGGCGCTGGGCATGTACTCCGACCGCCAGCAGTGCGGCGAGCAGTTGGTGAAGCTCGCTCACCACGCCGGCGCTCCGGACAATGTGACGGTCGTCGTCTCGGACGTCACCACCCGCTGACCTGTTCCGGCCCGCCCGACGGTCCCACGGGGGCCGTCCGACCGGGTCCGGTCGCCGCAACTAGGTGGTTGTGCCATCTAGGTTGCGGCGCTAGTGTTCCCCGCTGTGGATTCCGACCGGCGCGGGCAGTGGCTGCGGGGGGTGCTCGACATCTGCGTCCTGGCCCTGTTGGCCGAACGCGAGTCCTACGGCTACCAACTCGCCCAGGCACTCGACGCGGCGGGCGTCGGACCGATCCAGGGCGGCACGCTCTACCCCGTCCTGCTGCGCCTGCAGAAGACCGGCCTGGTGACCGCCCAGTGGCGGGAAGGCACCGCCGGGCCGGCCCGCAAGTACTACCGGCTCACCGACGACGGGCAGGTGGCGCTGCGCGAGGGCGGCAGCGCCTGGCTCACCTTCGTGCGGCCGGTGAACGACATCGTCACGAAGGGGGTTGCCGGGTGAACGCCGACGACTGGCTCCGGACATTCGCCGTCGAGCTGCACCAGCGCCGGGTCGCGGCCGACGCCGCCCGGCACGTGGTCGCCGAGGCCGCCACACACCTGCGCGACTCCGGCGGGGACCCCTGGGTCGTCTTCGGCCCACCCCAGCAGTACGCGGGCGCGATCGTGGACAGCATCGGCACGGCGCCCGGGCCCCGCCCCGGACCGGTCCGGCTGCACGCGTCCGGCATCACCAAGCGGTACGGCCGGCAGACGGTGCTGCGGGGCGTCTCGCTGACCGTCCGCGCCGGACAGATCGCGGCGGTGGTCGGCGCGAACGGCTGCGGCAAGAGCACCTTCCTACGGATCTGCGCCGGGCTGATGTCGCCCGACGCCGGTGAGGTGACCGTCAGCGGGCGGCTCGGCTTCTGCCCGCAGTCCGGTGGCACCTCCGACTTCCTGCTCGCCGACGAGCACTTCGTGCTGGTCGGCGCCGGCCAGGGCATCGCCCGTGGACCGGCTCGCCGCGCCGGCCGTGCGGCGGCCCGACAGCTCGGCTGGGAAGCCGGCGGCGCCGTGCAGGCCCGGCACCTGTCCGGCGGCACACGGCAGAAGCTCAACCTGACCATCTCCACCCTCAGCGAGCCGGACGTCCTGCTGCTCGACGAGCCGTACCAGGGGTTCGACCAGGGCACCTACATCAACTTCTGGGATCAGCTCAGCCGGTTGCGGGACGAGGGAGCGGCGATCGTCGTGGTGACCCACCTGCTCAACCAACTCGACCGGGTGGACACCGTGCTCGACCTGACCCCGGCACACCAGTCCGGACGGGTCACGTCCGGTGTTCGAGGAGGCCGCGCGTGAACAGGCTCGTCACCGTCGCCGAGATGACGCTGCGGGAGCTGCTGCGGCGTCGGGGCGTACTCCTGCTGCTGTTGTTGATGCCGTTGACCTTCTACCTGATCCGGCGGGACGCGTACCTCGGGCAGTCGGTCCGGTCGTTGCTGCTCGGCGTGTGCTGGGCGGTGAGCACCGCGGCCCTCTTCGCGACCACCGCCGCGCGGGAGCTGGAGCCGAGGCTCCGGCTGGCCGGCTACCGTCCGCACCACCTCTACCTGGGTCGGATGCTCGGCCTGTGGGCGGTGGGACTCGTCATCTCCGTACCCTTCTTCCTCCTCCCGATGCTCGACGGCGCGGCCCTGCGCTACGGCGGCCTGGTCGCGGCGCTGCTGTGCTGCGTCGCGGTGGCGGCGCCGTTCGGGATGCTGATCGGCACTCTGCTGCCCCGCGAGATGGAGGGAACGCTGCTGCTGCTCACGGTGGTGACCGTGCAGATGCTCATCGACCCGGCCGAGTCGGGGGCGAGGTTGACGCCGTTCTGGTCGAGCCGGGAGATCGCCACCTGGGCGGTGGACCACACCGACGACGGTTACCTGATCCGAGGTGTGCTGCACGGCCTCACCGTCACCGCCCTGCTGGTCGTGGGCGTGGCCACCGTGGCCAGCGTGCGGCTGCGCCGCCGTCGGCACCTGCGCCACCTGCCCGTCGGCTGAGCGGATCCGGCCAATCCGGTTGCTGTCGCCTGTCGGGCGGGTTGAGATGAGCGGATGACCATCCGCCGGGTGACCGCCGACGACCGCCTCACCACCAGCTTCCCGCTGGCCGCGTACGCGTTCGAGTCGTCACCGCTGGGCGCCGCGCGGGTCGAGCAGTTCCGTGACTACCTGCCCTACAACGAGGGCAACACGACGCTCGCCGTCGAGGAGGACGGCGACACGCTGGCCGCCGCCTCGGCCATTCCGATGCGGCAGAACCTGCGCGGGGTGGTCCTGCCGATGGCCGGCGTCGCCGGGGTGGCCACCCATCCGCTGGCCCGCCGGCAGGGGCACGTACGGACGCTGTTGCACCAACTGCTCGACGAGATGCGCGACGAGGGACACGCGCTCAGCGCGCTCTACCCGTTCCGGCCCAGCTTCTACGCCCGGTTCGGCTATGTGGGGATGCCCAAGCCGCGCACGGTCACCTTCAACCCGGCCGACCTCGGCCCGCTGCTGCGCGCCGAGCTGCCCGGCGAGGTGGGCTGGGAGCGGATCGGGGCGGGCTACCCGGTGTGGCGCGCGTTCACCGAGCGCTGCCTGCGGGACCGGCACGGCTTCTCGGTCTTCCCGGACTACCGGGCGGTCGGGCTGCGGGACCGCGACGAGCACTGGTTGCTCACCGCCCGGGTGGACGGCGCGGTCACCGGCGCGGTGACCTACCGGATCGACGAGCACGGCGGCACGCTGCACGGCAACGAGCTGCTCGCCACCGACCCGCTCGCCCGGACGCTGCTGTTGCAGTTCTTCGCCCGGCACGTCGACCAGGTCGAGCGGGTCAGCCTCCAGGTGCCGCCGGACGAGCTGCCCGAGCTGTGGCTCACCGACCTGGACGTGCATGTCGAGGCGCGGGCCGGCCGGCCCGGGTCGTCCGCGCCGATGGCCCGGCTCCTGTCGCTGGACGCACTGCGTGGACTGCCCGCCGGCCCGGGTCGGGTGCGCGTCGAGCTGACCGGGGACCGGTGGCTGACCGGCACCCACCTGCTGGACGGCACGACCGGCGTTCTGGAGGTCGTCGCCGGCGACAGCGGCCCGGCGCCGACCGCGACACTCACCGCGGCGGGACTCTCCGCCCTGGCGTACGGGGTGCTGGATCCGTCGGAGCTGCCGTTGCGAGGGCTGGGCGAGGTGCCGGGCGACGCCGCCGCCGAGCTGCGGGGCATCTTCCCGCGCGCGGTGCCGTACCTCTTCGCCGACTTCTGAGCACCGTTTGCCGCCCCCACCACACGGGGTACGGTCCCGGGAATGCCGGAGTGGTTGCAGGCGGGCGGATGGGGACTGTTGGCCGGGTCGGCGCTGCTGATCGGGGCGGCGGTCGGCTGGTTCGCGCGGGTGCCCCAGCGGCTCATCGCGTCGGTCATGGCGTTCGGCGCGGGCGTACTGCTGTCCGCCGTCTCGTACGAGCTGATCGAGGTCGCGCACGAGCAGGGCGGCATGCTGCCCACCGTGCTCGGCGCGGCCGGCGGCGCGGGCGCGTACACCCTCGCCAACGTGGGCCTCGCCCGGCGCGGCGCGCGGAACCGCAAGCGCTCCGGCGGTCAGCAGCCCTCCGAGGGTGAGCACCCCGGCTCCGGATCGGCGATCGCCGTCGGGGCGCTGCTGGACGGCGTACCCGAATCGGTCGTGATCGGCGCGAGCCTGCTGGCCGGCGGTGCGGTCAGCCTGGTCACGGTCGTGGCGGTGTTCCTCAGCAACATCCCGGAGGGGCTGTCCAGCGCGGCCGGCATGCGCCAGGCCGGCCGGACCCGCCGGTACGTCTTCCTGCTGTGGACCGGGATCGCGCTGATCAGCGGGCTCGCCGCGCTGGTCGGCAACACGCTGCTGGGTGGCGCGCCACCGGAGGCGCTGGCCGCGATCACGGCGCTGGCCGCCGGGGCGATCCTCGCCATGATCACCGACACGATGGTCCCGGAGGCGTTCGAGGACGCCCACCTGCTGGTCGGTCTCATCACGGTCGCCGGCTTCCTGACCGCGTTCGCCCTCTCCCACGCCTGACCGCGCCGCGTCGGTCAGCGGCTCCCGGCGCGGCGTCGCTCAGCGAATTCCGGCGCGGCGTCGTTTTAGCGGCTCATTAAGCCGCCACGGTTGATTCGTCGCGACGCGGCCGGGCCTCCTAGCATCATCGGGTGCGCATCACGTCGCTTGCCGCCCTGCTCGTCCTCGGTGTCGCCACCGCGACTCTGCCCGCCTGCGGGTCCACCGATCCGGCTCCGGCCGGTGCGTCGGCCACCCCGGAGGCCACGCCGGACGCTCCCTCCACCGGCGACCAGGGTGTCGCAGCGGCGGGCCGGGACGGTCTCGGTGGCCCCGGTACCAGCGCGAGCCCGAAGCCGAGCACCTCGGCCGCCAAGGTGGTCGCGGCCGGCAACCCGAACGGCCACGCCACGGTGCCGACCGAGGCCCGGGCCGTGGACACCTCGAAGCCGACCCGGACCGTCGGCACCGGCACCCCGGCGAGCTGCACCTCCGCAGCCGTGGTGAAGGCCGTCGCCGCGGGCGGGATCATCACGTTCGACTGTGGACCGGCCCCGGTGACGATCAAGATGGCCGCGACCGCGAAGGTCCGCAACGCCAACGGGCCGAAGGTCGTGCTGGACGGCGGCGGCAGGGTGACGCTCAGCGGCCAAGGCCAGCGCCGCATCCTCTACATGAACACCTGCGACGAGGCTCAGGGCTGGACCACCTCGCACTGCCAGAACCAGGACCACCCGCAGCTCACCGTCCAGAACCTGACCTTCGCCGACGGCAACTCGACGGGCGACAGGGCCGAGGGTGGCGGCGGAGGCGCGATCTTCGTACGCGGCGGACGGCTCAAGATCGTCAACTCACGCTTCGTCCGGAACCGCTGCGACCGTACGGGCCCGGACCTGGGCGGCGCGGCCGTGCGGGTGTTGAGCCAGTACGAGAACAAGCCGGTGTACGTCGTGAGCAGCACCTTCGACGGCGGTTCCTGCTCCAACGGAGGGGCGCTGAGCAGCATCGGCGTGTCGTGGACGGTGCTGAACAGCCTGCTGAGGAACAACGAGGCCATCGGCAACGGCGCCAACCCGGCCAAGTCGGGCACGCCAGGCGGCGGCAGCGGCGGCGCGATCTACTGCGACGGCAACGAGTTCGCCGTCCGCATCGCCGGCACGATCATCGAGAACAACAGGGCCAACGAGGGCGGGGGCGCGATCTTCTTCGTGAGCAACAACCGCACCGGCACCATGAAGATCGAGAACTCGACCCTGCGCCGCAACCCCAGCGGCAAGTTCGAGACCCCCGGCCACCCCGGCATCTTCTTCCTGGGCGCCAACCTCTCGGCGCGGTGATCAAGAGGTTTGCGTCACCAGAGGGGCGGAATCTGACGCGAACCTCTTGATCACCGGGGCCGTCAGTAGGGGTTGCCCTGGCCTGGCGGGTTGCCGGCCAGGAGGCCGGTGGGGCGGCCGGGTTGGTGCGGGGCGGCGGAGAGGGGCGGGCTGGGGGTGTGTTCGCCACCGGCCATACCGGCGAACAGCTCCTTCAGCGCGGTCAACGCGTCGATCTTGGGTGTCCAGCCCAACTCGGTCTCCGCCCGCTCGCTGGACATCAGCGGCGCGTTCAGACCCAGCTCGACCCAGCCCGCGTCGACCGGTTGCAGCCGCGCCCGCCACGTCAGCGCCGCCGCCACCCGCAGCACCGGCGCCGCGACCGGCACGGTCCAACCATGGAAGTGCCGAGCCACCAGCTCCGGGGTCAGCACCGGGTCCGCGGCGACGTTGAAAGCGCCGCGCGCATCACCCAGAACCGCCCTGGCGTACGCGTCAGCCACGTCGTCGGCATGCACCGCCTGCATGCGTAGCCGCCGGTTGGTGGGTACGAGAGGAATCCGACCGAAGCGCAGCAGCCGTACCGGCGCGAACGGGCCGAGGAAATAGCGGGTGATCTCCACGCCGGCGTCCCGCTGAAAGATCAGCCCGGGTCGCAGCCTCACCACCCGCAGGGCCGGGTGCTCCCGCTCCAACCCGTCCAGCAGCGTCTCGACCTCGGCCTTGTGCTCGCTGTACGACGAGCCGGACACTCCGGTGGCCGGCCACCGCTCGCTGATCGGATGGTCCTTCGGCCCGGGCGCGTACGTGCCGACCGACGACGCGTACACCAGCGCCGGCACCCCGGCCCGCGCCACCGCGTCGAACACCGCCCGGCTGCCGTCGACGTTGGTCCGGCGCAGGATCCGCTGATCATGGCTGGGTTGGATCTGCCAGGCCAGGTGCACCACCGCGTCCGCGCCCGCGAAGATCTCGGCCAACTGGGCCGGAGCAGCCGGCGCGCCGATGTCGCAGGAGTGCCACTCCACCTGGTCGTACGGCGTGCCGGCATCCGGGCCAGGCAGCCGCCGGGCCACCCCGGCCAGCTCCACCCCACGCTCCCGGCGCAGCCGCCGCAGCACCGCCGTACCGACGTTGCCGCTCGCCCCCACCACCACGATCCGCATGTCCGACCCCGTACCCGCCCAGCAGGCCCTCAACCGCCGTCCCACCCGGCGCGGGGCGGTTTGATCGATGCGGTTTCGCGGATGCCGGGGTGTTCCGGCCACCCGGATGCCCCGACTTCCCGCAAGCCGAGTCAATCAAGGGCGAGGGAAGTCCGCGCTTCTTCTTACCGCGTCGGCCGGAGGTGGCCGCCAAACAGCGCGGGGCAGATCCAGCCCACGGCATTCGCCTCGGTGAGCACGTCGGTGCCCGAGTAGTCGAAGCGCACGTGCGGGAAGCGACGCAGCCGGGCCCCGGCCATGCGCGTTGGCCGCCGCTTGACCCACTCCGCCGCTCGCCCGCTTGATCCACTCCACATCGCCGACCTGGGGCCATCCCCTACCCCGGACACCGCCAGACCGCCGATCTGGTGTTGATCACGTCGCTGGCGAGGCATCGACGGCCGGCCGGAAGCCGAGAGCCGGCATCGTTGACTGTCAGGTAACCTGAGCGCGCGGGCCGCTAGCTCAATGGCAGAGCTGTGGACTTTTAATCCATAGGTTCAGGGTTCGAGTCCCTGGCGGCCCACCTTTCACCCCTTCTGAGCTGCAAAAACGCCAGCCAAAGATCATCGGGCACAACCAGGGCACAACCTAGTTCCGATCTTGGCCGGTGGAGGGTTCCCGCCGCTGGCCGTCTGCCTGCCGCAGGAGGTTGCCCACCAGGCCGCGCGGGCGGTCCTTCTTCGGCAGCCAGTGGACGTAGGTTTCCAGCGTGATCCGCAGGTTGGCGTGCCGTAGCGCCTTCTGCACCTCCTGGGGCTCGACGCCGTTGCTCATCAGCGTGGTGGCGAAAAAGTGGCGCAGGGAATGGAATGTTCCCTCCTTCGGCCAACCGGCGGCTTCGCGCCAGTCCGCCCACAGCTCCGACCAGTAGGTGTCAGTTAGCAGCTTCCCTCGGGACGAGGTGAACAGGACGGCCACCGGTCGAGTCCGCCGCTCCCCCGTGGTGATGTCGGGAAGCTCGAACTCGACAGGGCCGACCTCGTTAATGTGTGCCGTCAGTTCCTCGGCGACCACCGCGTCCAGGTCGACGGTGCCGATGGAACCGCTCTTGGGTGTCGAGAGGTAGAAGCCGCCGAAGTGCTCCGGCGAGTGCCGCAACTGCTGGACGACGTGCAGCTCTCCACGGTCGAAGTCGGCGCAGCACGGGCCGTCTTCCATACCCAGCACCTCGCCAAGTCGAAGCCCTTCCCCCGCCCCCAGCCAGATAGCGGCCCGGTAGCGGCGCGGGACCACCTCAGCGAGCTTGAGCACCTGATCACTGGTCGGAACCCACTTCGGTGCCCGCGAAAGACCACGCAGGATCTGGGCCAGTTTCACGCCGTTACAGGGATTGTCGGGGATCACCTTGTCGACAACAGCGGCGTTCATGATGGTCTTGAACAAGCCGAAGTACAGACTGACCGACGACTTCGGCGTGCCGTCATCGAGTAGCCGGCTCAGCCACGCCAGCACGTCGGTCAAGTTGACAGAGCGGATGGCCTTCTCGCCGAAGACGGGCAGGAGATGCTTTCGCAGGTTCTGCGGAATGCGCCGCCGCGTCTCGGTTGCCCAACCGGATTCCCGGGCTTCCCTCCACCGCTGCGCGTACTCGGCGAAGGTCAGTCGAGCTGCTTCCCGCTTCACCTGAACCTCGGGCGCTGCCCCTGAACGGCACTCCAGGTCGAAGGTCTCCGCGTCGCGCTTGAGATGGAACAGCTTCTCGCGGCCTTCGTTGTCGGCATCGGTGTAGCGAACCCGCCAGCGCTTGCCTCGGCCGTGCCGCTTCGAGGGGATGAACTTCTTGGTGTCCGGGTTGCGTTCTTTCAGGTACCACAGGTCATCGATTGCCATGTCAAGCCGCCCGATCTTCGAGCCACGCCCGGACGTCGGCCGGGTTGTAGCGCAGGTGACGGCCAACTTTGGAGGCACGTGGGCCGGTCCGGCGGTGCCGCCATTGGTAGAGCGTGCCGACGGGAATGCGGAGGAACGCGGCCGTCTCTGTGATCGACCACAGTTCCGGCGACGAGGTAGGGGTGGGTGCGGTCATCGTGGCTCCTTTCGGGTGATGGTGATGTAGGTGCGGCTTTCGCCGCTGTAGCCGGCGGGTCGGGTGCTGGTGCGGCAGGTGACCCGGTCGCGGCCGTAGTGGGCGGTGAGCTGGGCCGCGATGGTGGCGGCGTGGGTGGTGACGGTGGCGGTCGGGCCGATGAGTCGGACCGCGACCAGGGGGCGGGGACGTGTGGGCACGGGTGCTCCTTCCAGGTCGTGCGGGTGGGGGTGTTGCTTGCGCTGTGGAGTTGTCAAGGAACGGCTTCACTGGCGTTGACACGTACGTGTCAAGCGGCCAGGGGTTGGACCGCGCGGGCGGCGGTGAGTTCGTCGGCCAGGGCGTCGATGCCGGCGAGGTGTTGTGCGCGGGCCATGGCGGCGGCGGTGTTGGCGAGTAGGGCGTCTCCGGTGGTTATCCAGCCGGTGGCTTGGTAGCCGAGTTCGTAGATGACCCGTTCGGTCTGCTCGTCGTCCCAGGTGTGCGGGTGGCCTTCCGTGCGTCGCCAGATGGTCCGTTGGAGACGGAGGAAGCCGAGGGTGACGGAGAAGGCGCGGCTCTTGGTGGCTATGTGGCCGCCGTAGCCGAACTGGTGCGCCCACCGCCGAAGCCGCGCGTAGTCGGGGTGCTCCCCGAGGTCCCAGCACGCCCGGATGAGCCGCCCGAGGTGCGTGCCCGGGTCACCGTGAATCTCGACGGACAGGTCGTCGACGCGGCGCAGGCTCAGGCCGGTTACCTCGGTGCTCTTGGTGACGTACTTGGCGATGTACCCGGTGATCTGGGCGAGGTTGACCTCAGTGCCGGGCGCGTTGACGTGCTTGAGGTCCAGACCCTTGTCACCCCACGCGATGCGCCAACCCTGGTTGCCGTTGGCGGGGTGCGGCGCGGAGGTGTAGGCGGTCTTCACGAACGCAGCCCGGACGGCGGTCTCGAACATGTCCCGGGTGATGACGCGGGGCGGCGGAACGATGGCTTCGGGGCAGTCGGGGTTGTAGCCGTCGAGGCGGATCAGGGCGTGGTAGTGGACGACGCCGCGTACCTGGAATTCGTAGACCTTGATGTAGCGGCGGCGCAGGTCCACGCCGTGAGCCCGGCCGAGGCGGCGAAGCTCCCGGTCGGCTTGTTGGATGGTGCGGCGCCACAGCTCGGGTGCTTCGTGGTTCCAGACGACTTGGCGGGTGTGGTCGTAGCAGTTCAGGCACAACGGTTGCCCGAGGTGGGTGTCTGCGGCCTTATGGCGCTGCCCGCAGCGCAGCTCGACACCGTGGGGGCAGGTGCGGCCGAAGGGGTGGCAGACCGAGGCCCGGCAGGTGCAGCCGTCCTTCTTGCGGCAGTCCGCGGAGTGCACCTTCACGACCCGGTGATGCACCGGCCCGAACGACGGCGCGGTAGCGGTCAGGAAAATCGCGATGTGCTCGTTGAGCGGCGGGAGTCCCCATCGGTCGCCCTGGAGGCCGGCTCTGATGAGGTGGTAGGTGTCGCGGCGGTACAGCTCGGCGCAGGACGGGCACACGGCGGCGCGGCGGTTGCCGCAGGGGGTGTAGATCGCGCCGTCGGGCATGTCCTCGGTGTCGACGGTGGCCATACGGTTGCCATCGGCGTCGTTGACGTGGATCTGCCCGGCGAGGCGGATCGGGTGCTTGCAGGCTGAGGCGGCGCGGACGTGGCCCAGCCATTCGGGGTAGTTGGGGTCTTGGGCGCGGGCGCGGCCGGAGGCGACGGTGCGGGGGTCGTGGCCGCGTACCCACCCGTCGGCGGTGGGGTTGCGGGGGCCGGTGGTGGGGGTAGCCCAGGGCCAGTAGCCGGCGGACTCAGCGGAGGCTCCCGTGCCCGAAACCGTGGTGGTTTCGGGCGCGAGAGGCAACGTCGAGGACGTCACGCGGTGGCTCCCACAGCGGTGCCGTTGTCTGCCTTGTCGTTGGTGCTCGGTTGGGTGTTGAGGGCCGTCAGGATGTCGGCGGCCGTGGCGGTGGGGACGCGCAGTCGCACAGCGAGTTGACCGGGGGTGATCGGTTCACCGTGGGCCTTCTCGTGGGCGCTGGCGACGATCCGGGCTCCGGAGAGCAGCGCGGGCGCGGGGCCGGCAGTTACCGCAGGCGCGGTGGGTGCCGGGTTCGGGTCCTTGTCGGTGGTGTCCGGGGTGGGCTCGACCGTCGTCGGGGTTGTGGTGTCCTCGCCAGAGGTGGGCAGGGTTGTGGGTTCGTGGACAGGTGCGGTGATCTCGGGTGCGGGGTGGGTGGCCGGGGTCGCGGCGGCCGGGCGGACCGTCGGCGAGGCGGGGATGTCGGGTGACGATGCCTCGGCGAGGGTGGCCGGCGCAGGTGCCGGGACGGTTTCGGTGGGCCGGGTTTTGCGGTTTCCGGTGGCGAGTAGCGCGGCGGTGGCCATGAGCATCAGGCCATCGACGGCGAGGGGACCGAACCAGACGACGAGGGTTTCCTCGTTGTAGTGGTCGAGCAGTCCGGACAGGTGCCGGTAGGACACGAACGCGGCGACCAGGGCGACGGGCGGCAGCCCGACCCAGCGCAGCACGTTCCAACCCCAGCCCGTGGGCCAGGGCGTGCGGGCAAGGATCTCGATGGCGATGAACAGGAACAGTGGCCAGACGATCGCGGAGATGACCGCGCCGGGCTCCGGCGACCAATCGGCCGGGGCGTCGGTCGGGGCGATGAACGAGTGAGCGATGTTCGCGGCGACGGAGACAGTGCCGCCGGACAGTGCGCCGATGTAGGCGTAGACGCGGCCGTTCTTGGAGGTGGTCATGACGCCGCCTGTGGGGCGGGCGCGGGGGCAGGGTCGGCGAAGAGGGAGAAGCTGAGGACGACTGCCTCGACGTAGCCGGTGCTGCGCAGGTCGTTCGTGATTTTGGTGATGTCGGCCATGGAGCGGATGTGCCGGTTGCAGGGCCATTCGACGGACATGAAGCCGATGCCCTGAGGGGCCTTGTAGGTGAACGAGATCATGTAGCGGTGCATGGGGTGTCCCCTTTCAGAGGCAAGCGATGAGGAGGGCGGAGACCCAGAGGCAGGCGTAGTGAAGGGATTGGTCGGCGAGGTACATGCCGCAGACCGGGGTCTGTCGGTCGGCGAAGGCGGCGGAGCCGGTGGCGTGCAGGATCAGGCGGACCGTCCAGCGGCGGTCCAGGAGCGCGTGGGTGATGGCCGAGAAGGCCAGGCCGGCGGTGAGTCCGAGAGCGGACACCGGCAGGTCGAGCAGGGCGACGGTGACGGCGAGCATGACCGCGACCGTGAGGTGGTAGGTGCTCACGTGGATCAGGAGGTGACGCCAGCCGGCCCAGCCGGGCTCGGCTTTGTGCGAGGCGTCAGCGTCGGTTTGCACGATGTGGTCGGCGAGTTGGTGCGCCGGGATCAGGACGGCGGTGATGACCGCGAAGACGAGGGCGGGGTTCATCGGGTGACCTCCGGGGTGCAGTCGAGGCAGGAGCCGGTACGGCGGGGGATGTAGTAGGGCTTGACCTGCGCGCAGTCAGGGCAGGTGCGCCGGGCGGTGAGCGCCTTGTCGATGGCCGCGCGTTGGGCGGCGGTGGCGGTGCGCTTGGGCATCGCCAGGTCGAGGCGGAACAGGTAGGCGACGCGCTTTCCGCGACGCCACATGATTTGCGCGGCGGGGTCCTGGCCGCCGGGGCGCAGGTTGCGGGTACGCAGTTGCCGGCGGGTCAGGAGCCCGTCGGGGGCGAACTTGAAGGGGTAGGTTGGCAGGCCGTAGCGCTCGCCGGTCGGGTCGTAGAACACCATCGGGTCCTCCGAGTCGTCGGCGTCGTCCTGGTCGTGGTCGTCGTCACCGCCGGGGTGGCCGGTGGTGAAGGTGGGGTGCTCGTAGGTGTCGCGGTCGATGTCCTCGGGCAGGAACGCCGCCTGGCAGACCGCGCAGACGATCGGCCCCTCTTCAAAGGCCGTGGTGGAGATCCGCAGCTTGCGGGGGCACTCGCACTCGCACGAGACGCCGTTGTTGTTGTTCGTGCGGGTTTTGCCTTCCCCGGTCGGTTCGGGGTGGCGGTAGAACCGCAGTGCCTCAGTGAGGCCGGCGATGGTGGCCTTGTAGCGGGCGCGGGTGAGGTCGGTCAGGGTGCAGGGCGAGTAGCCGAGCTTGTCGTCCTTGCTCGTGGACAGGCCGAGTTCGGCGGCGAGGGTGGCAAACTTCTTGTTGTGCCAGCGGCCCTGCCGGGACGTGTCTTGGATGCCTCGCACGTCAGCGAGGGCATGGGTTGCTTCGTGCAGGAGCGTGGTGAACACGGCTTCCGGTTCGCGGGAGAGCCCTTCACCGGAGATGAGGATTTCGGGCAACTGCTGCTCGCCGGCCTGCCAGCGCAGGGCGGCGAAGTGGCCCCACTTCATGCCCTGACTGGGCTTGGTGGGTGAGCCGGAGCCGACCACGAGAACAGCGGCCGGGACCTCGGAGTGCTGGTCGCGGATGGCCGACCAGGCGGCTTCCAGTGCGGCGACGAGTGCGGCGGTGGAGACGGGGTTTTGACACGTACGTGTCAGGTCGGGGGTGTGGGCGGCGGTGCTCATGCGGCGGCCCTCCGGATGGTGTGCTTGCGGTAGGCGATGGCGGCGGCGCACAGCGCCTCGATGACGTCGGCCGGTTTGCGGCCAGGTGCGGTCTCCCAGGCGAAGACCGAGGTGTGCAGGCCGGCGTGACCGACCGCGATGAGGTAGGTGTTGAACCACTCGACGGCAGCCGAGTAGGTGCGCTGGTCGGCGTCGGTGATGCCGGTCAGGTACCAGCGGGGGCGGCCGAACACGGCGGCGCGGATCGCGCCGAGGATCGACGCCGGGTAGGTGCCGGTGCGGTGACAGGCGCACTTAGCGGGGCAGGCGTCGTGCGTGTCGTAGAGGCCGGTCGGGGTCCAGCCGTAGCGGCCCAGGTAGAGGGCGGCGCGATCAAGGACGGCGTGAACGTTGCCGGTCGGCAGAGCGGTGACGGTGCTCATCGGGCGGCCCGCCAGGCCAGGAAGCCAGCGCGGGTGGGGTTCTTCTCAGCCCACACGCAGGCGTCGGCGTAGGTTTCGAGGTCGTCCTCGGTGGCGTGGGTCCAGTCGTAGTCATCGGCGGCGTCGCACAGGACGTCGAGGACATCGGCGAGGATGTGGCCGGCGTGGTCGTTGAAGTCGGCGATGATCTCCCTGTCGGAAGCGCACAGCGCGCCGTAGTAGTCGTGCTCGGGTACGTGACCGTCGCGCCACAGGTAGTAGTCGGCCAGGTGCCGCAGGGCGGGATCGCAGTCCCCGTCATTCCCGTTCAGGATCGGCGTGTGGTCGCCGTAGACGGCCATTCCGATTGCGCCGGTGATGCAGGCCGGCGGAAACGCGGTTTCGGTGGTGCGGTCGTAGTGGACGCTCTTGGTCCAACCTCGGAGTTCGAGGTAGCGGGCGGCGCAGCGCAGGATGTCGGCCGGGGTCAGGTCGGCCAGCGCGGCGGTGGTGGTGGGCTGTTTTTGGGTAGGGTTCATGGCGGCCACGTCCTTTCGTGGGCGGTGGTTGGGTCGACAGACCGGGCAGCTTTCCTAGGGCCTTGGCCGGTCTGTCGGCCGTCTTCTATCGGTGGTGCAGGTGGAGCCGAAGGATCACCCGCTGCCTGCCGTCACTGACAAGAGCGGGTGCGGAGCGGAACACCAGGACGCCCGCGTGTCGGGCGATGACGGTCAGAGCGGCGATGTCCTCGCCAGTCCCGACGAGCACGAGGTCCAGGACCCGAGTCGGGGTAGCGGTCGTGGTGCTCATGCCGCTGTCCGCAGGTCAGCGGCGGCGGCGAGGCCGGAGCGGCGGCGGGTCCAGGTGGCGTAGTCGGCGACGCGGATGATGTCTTCGTCGGTCATGTAGGCGGCCTTGACACGGGTGGGGATGCCGCCTTCGGCGATGAGGTAGCCCTCGCCCTGGTTGTTCGGGTCGATGCTGTTGGACGAGAAGCCGCGGGCGTACCAGCCGTGCCCGAGCACGATGTCGGAGGACACGTCGTTGGTGCAGCGGCCAGCGAACCGCCACGCGAACAGGTCCCGCAGCGACGGCGGAATGATGTCCGACGACGGGCGCTGCGTCGCGGCGGCAACGATGATGCCGACGGCGCGACCCCGGGCCACGATGTCGCGCAGCAGCGCGGCGAACAGATCCTGGTCCTTCTTGTCGCCAGCGGTGGCGGAGAAGTAGGCGATCTCATCGCAGGCCACCAGGATCTGACCGAACAGATCGTTGGGGCCGATCTTCCGGCGACGTCGGGCCAGCAGGAACGAGTACCGGTTGTCCATCACCACCTGCACGCGGCGAAGAGTCCGGATGGCGTGGTCCATGTCCGGGCCGACGAACACGTCGGCGGCGTCCTTCCACAAGCCCAGCTCGACCTGCTTGCCATCCAGCAAGCACAGCCGCACGTCCGGGCACAGGGCCGCGTGACCGACGATCGTGTTCAACAGCGAGGACTTGCCCGCGCCGGGCTCACCGCCGATGAGGATGTTGCGGTAGATCATCGGCAGGTAGGCCGGGTGACCGAACTCGTCGATGCCGAGGAAGACCGGGTCGAAGATGGACAGGCCCGCGCCGACCGGCACCGTCTGCGGCGCGTCCGAGGGCGGGGGCAGTTCGATGGTGTCCGTGAGGTCCATGGCAGGGCTCCCGGGGTCGGTTGACACCTACGTGTCAAAGGCGGGTGGGGAGGGGAGAGCGCGGGTGGTGTGGTCCGTGAGGGTCCGTGTCCCCGCGCTGTCCCTCGATGTCGTCGCGCCGTTCGGAGGCTTGTGGCGTCACCCGAGTTCGGGTGCTCCGATCGGCAGGTTGGTCAGCGTCGGTGAGTGATGCAGACGGTGTTGCCGCAGTCTCCGCAGGTCGCGGTGAGTCGGCGGCCGTCGTCGGTGATGTCGCGCCAGTTGTGCTCGTTGCCGCAGGCAGGGCACCAGAGGCGGGAGTCTCCGGAGGTGATGCCGCCGGAGCGGCCGATAGCCAGACCCATGACGGTGAGTCCTTTCAGGCGTAGTCGGAGGGGTCGAACCCGTTCGGGCTCGTTGTGGTGGTGTTGTTGCGCGGCTTGCGCTGGCGGGGAGTGTCGGCCGGCGGGGTGGCCGGCTGGTCGGGCACGTCGGGCAGGTCGAGGCCGACAGGCGGCATGCCCGGGGAGGTGGGAGCGTTGGCCGGGACGTCGGTGGGGACGTAGTCCGGCAGCGGCGACACGATGGTGTGCGCCAGGGGTTCGCGGCGGGTGATGTCGATGCGGATCAGCGCCGCATACTTGCGGGAGGCGCGCATGACGCGGACCTCGTTGGCCCAGCACGCCACGGCGAGCTTCTGCACCTGGCCGTCCTGCTCCAAATCCCGGAGGGACAGACCGGGACGCAGCCACACCCAGACCCGCTCGCCGGCCGGGGTCGGCTTAGCGGGCAGGATCAGCGGTAGCGAGCCGTGCCGGTTGGTGGCGATGAACGCCGCGAAGCACAACCGCAGCCGGTGCCGCACGATCAGGCACCAGACCCAGGCCATGACCCGACGGCGTATCGGTGCGATCGCGGCGGGAACGCCGACGACCAGGGCGACGATGAGCAGCGAACCCCACAACGGGGCGGACTGCATCAGCGTCGTCCAGCCGTAGACGCTGGCCAGGCCGAGCGCGATTTCCGGCAGCCAGTGCCAGAAGACCCGCAGGACCGGCCACGCCACGATCAGCGCGAACACCACCGCGCCGAACACCGCGCCGATGATGACGCCGAGCAGCGCGCCCAGGATCGGGTGCAGGTAGTAGGAGGCCACCGTGGCGGCCAGGAGGCCGACCACACCGAGGGTGACCCAGAACGCGATGACGGCCCGACGACGGTACGAGCGGGCGATCGGCGCCTCTATGACAGTGACTTGACCCCCACGGTTCGACCAGCCGAACGGGGACCTCTGGCTAGACTTGGACACGACAAGTCCTCCCTAGGTAGGGACCTTGTTGGACAGGACGCGGGGTCGCAGACGACGCCAATCAACGGCGACCCCGTGTCCACCTCTTTCGCATCGGTTAGAACCGATCATCGGATCGCCTCTAGACGGCGGCGGTCTCCATCGCAGTCAGCGCCGACGCCCGGAACGCGACACCGGAGCGGACCTTGCCGTCCCGGTCGTTGACCCAGGGCAGCGCCTCCAGGTCCATCGGCACCACCGGCTGACGAACGGCCACCGCCGGCATCACCGGGCTGACCACCGTCACGTTGATGACCTCCGCGCTTCCCTCCGACAGGGCGTAAAGCTGCACCGCCCACATCGGCTGCTTCGTCTCCCGGTCGAACTTCTGCTGACCCGTCTGGTCCAGCTTCGGAACCGGGTTCACCGCGACCTCGTACGACACCCGCGAGGTGTCCAGCAGCAGACGTCCCATGACTGACTCCCTTCAACTAGGGCTCGCTCACCTTGAGCGATTGCCGGTGTTCGATGGGATCAGCCTAGCCCGTACAAAAGTACGTGTCTAGTACTTGAGTACGGGTCATCCATCAGAATCTTGGTACGAAGAAGGGCGCCCCGTTGTGGGACGCCCTTCGGTGCAGTTCGGAACGTGTGACGGTAGCTAGGCCACTCCTACGCGGTGCGCCAAGGCTGCGAGTCGGTCAGAAGGGGTGGGCTCCATCCGTAGAAGGTCGGAAACCATCGTCTCGACCACCGGGTGTCCCTTGACCTGCTCCGGGGTCAGCGCCTCGGCCTGCTCAAGCGCATCGACCGCCTCAGAGACCCTGCGGCGCTGAGTCCAGGCTTGTGCCACGTACATGAGAAGCCGAGCCTGCCGCTCAGACGATAGGACGGACGGGTCGATCCGCTCCGCCGTCCGGAGCGCAGACCCGGCGTCGCCGAGTTCGACTGCCACCGCGACCTCGTGTAGCTGGACATTGGTGGGGCCGAACTCGGTCTCGTAATCGTTGCGGTCGACCCCTAGGAGCTGAGCTGCCTCTCGCGCAACGCCAAGATACTCGTGAGCCCTCTGGTCGTCTCCCATCCGCGCAGAAGCCACAGCCAGTTGCAGATTCAGCGCGCCAAACAGCGACACGGCCGCCGGCTTGTCCGCCGATGCCTCGGACTCAAGCGCTACCGCAGACGACGATGCAGCGCTTATAACCTGCTCGAATTGCCGTCCGCCCTGAAACACCAGGGCGAGGCGGAACGTTCCAGCGGCGACCAATAGCGGGTCTCCGACCTGCTCGGCAACGAGCAACGCCCGATCGGTTGCGACCCAGGCCGCTTCATGCTGACCAAGCTTCGACAGTGCGGCTGAGAGGGCGTGGTACACCGACGCTAGCTCGGTGAGGTACGTCTTCCGCGCCTCACCTTTGGCGGATCGTGTTGCTCTTTCCAGATCCGGCAGGAGGCCCCGCAGCAGCTCGGCCAGGTCCTCGTAACGGGCGGCATGCGCGTATGTCCAGCACAGATCGGCCCGCTCGGCTGTCTGCGGCAGGGGAAGCTCTCGGTCCTTGCCCAGAATCGCGGCCATGAGGTAGCTGGTGCTTAGCACCGAACGTAGGGCGGCAGCCGCCGAGGGAACCTCGGCGCTCTCCGGGTCCGCAGTGCCCGGGGCTAGTTCGGCCATTGGGATGCCGAGCGCACCCGCAATCCGCTCCAAGATGGAGACCCGATCGATCGAACGTACCCCACGCTCGACCTGCGAAAGCCAAGCCTCAGACCGGCCGATCATCTCGGCGAACTCACGCTGAGAAAGCCCACGCTTCTGCCGCCGCGTAGCAATAAGTCGACCTTGCTCGTTGCTGTCAGGCATTCAGTGAACCGAGGCCCTTGCTAGGTCCGGGCATTAGGAACTCAACCCGCGCGTCATGCGTGTACGGTTCGCGCTCCTTGTGGAAGCGGATCACGTGAGGCTGCACCTCGTGCGCCTCGAATGCTTCTCGGTCGGCGTAGCACTCATAGAAGACTCGGGCGAGCGGTGCGCCCTCGACAGAATGCGTGGCGTAGATCAGCGTCCCCGGTTCTTGAGCACGGATCTGAATCCCAGTCTCGGCGACAAGCGCGTCAAACGCTTGAGCGCTCTCCTCGTCTCTGAGATCGAATCGCACCACTAGTGCAAACATGTAGCCAACCTTCCTGGTCCACCAAGAGTCACGACTTGTGTACGCAACTCTAGCCGTACTCTTTTTCGGCCACCCGTATTCTATTACGGGTTGGTGCGCCTGGGTAGCCGCAGATGGGATGAGATCTGCCCCAAGTGATACCTCTGTGAGAACTTTCTGTACGGGATCAAGGCGGCCCGCTTCGCAGGCCGCTCGCGCCGCCGACCAGGGGCCGACCCAACCGGGCCGCCGATCGGGGACCCCGCGCCTCTTAGCGCAAGCGCACGAGGCGCACCCCGAACGGTTGCAGCCCCGCCGGCGGCGCGAGATACGAAGAAGCCCCGGGCCGCCATAGTGATTGGCAGATCCGGGGCTTCGATGCTGAAGGCGACGACCAGGGCGTGCCTCCGGCGGGGCGCTCAGGCACTCCAGGATGGTTGGCGCGCCATCCCGACAACCTTCGTCCGGGCAGAGCCGAGTAGATGGGGCCTGCCTGGTCAAGGTCGTTCAGACAGTGGGGTGCTCCACCTTGACCAGGCAGGCCCCACCCACTCCACGATGTGCGGACGAAGGCTGACGGGATGGCTTGGAGGCGTCAGTGCCGATCAAACGTAAGTCGAGACGGTCCACGCAGCCTTCGCCAACCACCGTGGTTTATCCCGCTCCGAATTTGCGCCAGCAACACGAGTGCAAATGCGATCCATTGCACGAACTTTGCTGCCAGGATCACCGACTCTGAGATCGTTGCGTCTCCGCTCACCCGAAAACTAACGGTCGAGGGAACATGATACAAGCCCGGCTGACCAGGCACTGGTTGGGCTTTACCGGTTGGAACCTCGGCACAAGTGACCTCTGCGTCTGGCCCGAGCAACAGTCGAGCGAATTCAATTTCGATAAGAGAGCATGCCGTGGCCTGCACTACGCCGTGGTCCTGCTCGATCTCTACATTGATTGACCTGCTGTCCCAGGCGATGGTCAGGCTATCGGAAATGAACCTTGCTACGTTTGCCAAGTAGGTCGGCAAACGCAGTGCATCTGTTTGCAGGGAGCGCTCAAGCGCGAAACTACCTCGCCAGATCGACAGAGCCTTCATTAGCTTGACAAGCTTCAGTCCGTCGAAGTGTTGGAGTTCCGCCATCCATTCTTCCTCGTAGCGGCTCACGTCGCCCTCCGGTAGGCGGCGGGCGGCGGCTCTAATAACTTTGGGAGAAGCCCAAGCGCTCAGGTCGAGGAGTTCGGCGACAACCAACGATGCGATCGCGCCGAGAGCAATGCCAGCCCAAAACGCGGAGTTCATGCTGCTCCCGTCGCCGTTCCCCATGACCGGGGAGTGATGCGCCGGAGTGAGCGATCCAAAGCAGCCCGCGCAGAAGCCGCGCCATCCGCGCTCAACTGGTAGTAGCGGCGGCGAGGGCGTCCCGGTTCAACCGCCTCGTAGTCTTCCCAAGCTGACTCAAGCCACCCAATTTGCTCCAACCGAGCCAGAATCGGGTACAGCGAGCCAGTAGCGATGCCGGCCTCACGTGCGACCTCCAGGCCATAGCGGCGCTGGGAAGCTTCTTCAAGGAACACGCGCAACACCGCCTGGGTTGCGAGCGTCATACGTGGTTCTCTGGTCATGTCGAAAGTCTACACATGTAGTTCAAGGTAGCCGTAGGCGACAGCTCGCACCGTGCTTGCTCACGGGTTCGAGCCGGGGCCGAGGGATGTGAGGCGGCCCGCGTAAGCGAGATCATCGGGCACAGCTCGGGCACAACTGACGCCAGCAAGTGCCGTCAACCGCTGTAAGGCAACGGAAGACTTGACCCAGGTCAGGCCACCGATCTGCCCAATCTGACATGGTCCACAGACCGCCGGAGGGGTTCAGGGTTCGAGTCCCTGGCGGCCCACTCTTCGGCAGGTCAATAAGCCCTGGCAGCTGTCACCTCGCCTACCGCTCAGACTCACCTGAGGTACAGTTTTCTGTACTTGCTACGGAGGTGGTCATGCGGACCGTCAACTTCACCCAGCTACGGCAGAACCTGGCCGCCGAACTCGACAGGGTCATCAACGACGCGGAGGAAGTGGTGGTGACCCGGTCCGGGCACGAGCCCGTGGTGATCGTGCCGCTGGCCGAGTACGAGTCGATGAAGGAAACCGAATACCTCCTGCGCAACCCGAGCAACGCCGCCGCGTTGCGCCGATCGATGGCGGAGTTGGAGAAGGGTGACGCGGCCGAGCGGGATCTGATCGACCCGGCCACCGTGCGGGACGTCGCGTGAGGCTGGTCTTCACCGCGACGGCGTGGAGCCAGTACCTCAGCCACACCGACCGCAAGCTGGTTAAGCGCATCAACGACCTGATCGCGGACGTGATGCGCAACGAATACGAGGGCATCGGCAAGCCAGAACCCCTGCGGGGCGAGCTGTCCGGCTTCTGGTCCCGCCGGATCGATCGTGAACACCGACTGGTGTACCGGATCAGCAAGGACGACGTCGAGATCATCGCCTGCCGGTACCACTACGGAGACCGGTAGCGGCGCGGAAGCTGGGCCCTCAGCAGACGCACTCGAACGACAGGTCGCTGCTCGCCGGGACCGCGATCCAGGCCGACCGGACGGGGGCGTAGCGATGCGCCTGCGTCCGGGTGTCCGCCAGCGCAGCGGCCCGACGGGAGGGAACCTGAACCCCGTGTCGTGGGCGTCGAGCCGGTCACGGTCGATCAGATCGGCCTCGTTCTCGAAGACCATCTCCAGGTCCAGTTGCCGCAGCTCGGGCTGCCAGTGCGGGTCGTCGCGGTCAACCGACATCAGCGATAGCCAATTGTCGGGTGAACGTCAGGATCAGGCGCTTGTCGGTCCAAGACCGTCGGCCCCACTAGACGATGAGGCCATCGGCATCGAAATCCGGAGTCGGATCGACGCCGTCGACGGTCAGTTGCAGGAACTCGGCAAGGGCAGCCCAGGGCCGCCTCGACATCGGCCACAGCGTTCGGCTCGGCGCCGCGCCGTCAGGATCTGCCCGAACTCGTCAAGGCTTGTCCGCCAAGGAATGTGCACGCGGCCAGCATCCCCTGACGGCAGCGCCCAATTTCATCAGCGCCACCGGGGCTTGTTGATCACGGTCTGAACGGTGGCGTTCGGCCCCATCGACACGACACCGGACTTGGTGACCGTGTTGCCATCCTTCGTGACGGCCTCGCTGTCCTTCGAGGGCTGCCGACGTAGCGCGTTCAACGCCGTGAAGCCGGCGACGAGCAGGGCGAGCAGGAAGGCTCCGATGCCCGCGAACTGGTCGGCACGATTCAATCCTTGGGACACGAAGAAGATACCCGCGGCGACCAGCGCCACCACAAAGGCCACCGCAACCAGCAGTTTCATCGGAACCTCTCTTCCTCACAGGGAGACGGGACCTGGCCCAGACGGACGGGTGCGCCGCAGGCCCGTGTCGGTACTCGGATCGAGCGGCTGGTGACGCTGCTGCTGAGGCTGGCTCAGCCGCAGCAGGGGATCGAGGCAGGAACCTCTCTGTGGCGTTGGATGGTTCCGCGGCGCTGGCGGCTTCGACTTCTCAGGCGGCCGATTGCTGCTCGCCGCCACGGCCCGGTTGAAGCGACTGAGGTTGGTGAGCCTCTGCCGGCCGCGCTCCACCGTGCTGGTGGCGGTCAGCGTGTTGCCATAGCCGACCATCACGGCGCTTGCCAGGCGGACACGAGTGCCGCCGAGGGAGTGTGACACCGAGGTGCTGACGGAGGGGAAGTTCCTCGCGTTGCGCAGCAGGTTCAGGTCCTCGACCATGCCGAGCGCCTTCAGGAGTGGTTCTGCCATGGTGTCGCCGTCGGGGCGCGTCGCCAGGGCCGCGATGAGGCCCGGTTGCAGCAACAGCAGTTCAGCGAGGGGGATCACCGTCTCGCGGAGGTGGTACTCCGTTGTGGTGTGCACGGTCGAGCTGGCTCCCATCGCGACGACGCCGGCACGTGCCGTGTCCGTGGAGACGGGGGCGGGCAGACGGTGGCGATAGTGCTGCGGCTCCACGGGACGGTGCGGGTCGATGATGCGCTTCAGCTCGTTGAGCAGCCGTGTGGTGTTGTCGGGCGACGGGTCGTGCATCGCGCGTACGAAGGCTGCCATCGCCTTCGCGTCCGTGTAGAGGCTGCTGCAGTCGAGCGACACCCGCCGTACGTGGTAGTGATCCTTGGCCTCAAGCTTGCAGTCGTTGGCCGTGACGACGGTGGCGGAGTCGGCGAGCGTCACGTGCCCCTTGCTGAACGCGGTGAGCACTCCGGCGACGTTCACGTGACCGTGCGCGGGCGGTACGACGTGGAGCCACATCGGGGGTTGCGAAGCGTTCGCGTCGGGGGCGACGAGCCTCGCTCCCAGCTCGGATGCGAGTGAGTCCATCAACGGCTCGAGCCGGCACAGCCACTCGGTCGGGATGTCGGCGTCGTCCAGCAGGGCGACGAAGACGCGCGCCACGGCAAGGAGCGGGACGGCTGGGGCGGGCTTGCCCTCCTCCCGGTAGGACTCGACGAGGTCGTTCAGCTCGACGGCCGCCGCATGGGCCTGGTCCAGACCGACCGTCTCGTTCCGAAGGTCATGGGTCAGCCCGAGTAGCGTCGCCTGCGCCGAGGCACCGCCGTCGTCGTTGTCATCCCGCACAGGTTCGTCCGAAGAGGAATGGTCGAGATCATTCCCGGAGAAGCCGTACCACGCCCCGCGTACCGGCCGGTCCGAGCCGAATTCGCGCCTCATGACCACATAGTGTCACCCTGCAACCACTGATCGCCATGGCCTCGCCCGCCGTCACTCGCGTCGGGCGGCTCCGCGCATCGCGTACGCCATAACGCCTGTCACCGCCAGGACGGCCGCGACCACGGCCGCCGGCCGGCTGGTGTGGGGTTGGCCCGGCCAGGTGGCGAGCGCGCCCCACGTGCTCGGCTGGGGGAACATCGCGGCGCCGATCGCCCAGCCCACGGGGAGGAACCAGGCGCGGGACGCGCCCGCGACCGTCGCGCAGAGCGCGGTCAGACCCAGCAGGCCGGCGGAGTCGCGGATCACCAGCGCGGTCGGGGCGAAGCGTGCGCCGGTGGGTTGGCTGGCGAGCAGGACGACGAGTACGACCGCCAGCGCGGCCAGCAGGTGCACGGCTCTCCGCCACGGCCAGCGCAGTGCGGCCGTGCGTTCCAGGTCCTCGTCCGGGGCGGCCAGTGTGGTCGACAGGGCCGCCACCATCAGCGTGACCGTCAGTACGACGAGCAGGAGGATGACGTCACGCTCGGTGGACAGGGTCAGCCACAGCGCCCAGATCAGGGCGGCGGCGCCGACGGATGAGGCCAGTGCCAGGGGTACGCGTCGTGCGCGTAGGTGCAGGATCACCGCGACAGCAGTCCGGTGGGGTCCTGACAGGCGCGGATCGCGTCGCGTACTGCGGTCACGCGGGAGACAGCCTCCGGCGCGGGCAGCTTCTGAAGATCCCGCCACAGGGTGACCGCCTCGGCGTTGAGCTGCGGGTCCTCCTCGATCATCTCGGGGATGACGCCGACGTTGGAGACCGGCTCGCGGCCGAGCAGGTGGTAGGCGGCGGCCCGTTCGACCGCGGCGTTGCGCTCGCAGTCCGGGTCGCCGTACCCGACCCCCAGGCCGAAGACCATCTCAGGGACCACGGCGGCGGGATGGGCCAGACCGCCGTGGTCGTCGATCCGGACATCGATCATGACGACGTCGGCGTCGCGGCGGGGCACGTCCCCGATGATGAAGGCCCGGGTGTCCTCGTGCGCCTGCGTGGGGACGTTCGGCATCTTGGCGAGGGCGGCCAGGCCCTGGCGGGCGAGCGGGGTCAGCGCGTCCAGCACGTTCGCGTTGACCCGGGTGACGCAGACCTTCGGCGCGTCGTCGGTGCAGACGAGTTCGCGGGCCACGGGGTCGATCGGTGCGATGAGGCTGGCGTCGTCGCGGGGGACGAGCGCCGCCGCGACGCCAAAGCCGAGCAGCACCGGCAGGACGGCGGCCGTCGCGGCCCGCGGACCTTGCGCGACCAACAGGAGTACGCCGGCCAGCGCGAGCCCACCCATGAAGATGGCGAGCACGGCGGTGACCCGCGGGTCGATGGTCTGGAACGAATAGAACGGGGTGCTGCCGTACGCGGGCGACAGGATCGCGCCCATCCAGTCCGGCCGCATGATCGCGGTGAAGAAAACCAGCAGCACACCGGCCACGGCGAGCACGGGCGCGGTTACCAGCGCGGGTAGCAGCCGCCCGATGCCCAGGCCGAGCCAGGCCGCCGCGACCAGGGTGAACGCCCCGACCAGCGTGATGGCGACGACGTCCGGCGGGAAGTACGCGGCGGTGGACGCGATCCGCAGGCCACCCGCACCGACCACCAGCAGGAACGCGAGCCCCAGCGCGGCACCCATCGCGACGAGCACCGGAAGCATCCGGCGGGCGCGGGACCGGGGTGTGGTGGCGAACAGTTCCCCGACCTTGGCCCGGTGCTCGCGGCGGCCCTGCCACGCTCCGGCGGCGAGGGCGATCGGCCAGAGCAGGAGCAGGTACTCCTTGACGGTGAGCGTGAGGGACATCCACCCCTCCGACCAGCGGCCCGGGGCGAGGTAGAGGGCGGCGACGCCGACCGCCAGGGCGAGCAGTGCGGCGCCGGCCGCGGCGGAGCGCCGGAGTTCGATCCGAAGGACGCTCATCGGTTGGCCTCCTCGTGCCGGCGGAGCAGCGCCGAGTAGCCGCGTTCGGCGGGGCTGTCGCCGGGGTGGCGCTCGTCGCCCTCGGCGGCGAGGGCTGCGGGCGTGCCCTGCCACACCAACCGACCCTCGTTGATCAGCACCACCTCGGTACAGGCGGCGACCACGTCCTCGACGAGGTGGGTGGAGACCAGCACGCAGGCGTCCGTGCCCAGGTCGCGCAGCAGCTCGCGCAGGTCCAGGCGCTGCTCGGGGTCCAGGCCGACGGTCGGCTCGTCCAGCAGCAGCACCCGCGGGTCGTTGACGATGGCCTGGGCGACGCCGGCCCGGCGCAGCATCCCGCCGGAGAGTGTGCGGAGCTTGGCGTCGGCCTTGGCGCTGAGCCCGACGCGGTCGATCGCGCGCTGCGTGGCCGCCGGGATGTCGGGCTTCGGCATCTCCTTCAGCCAGGCCAGGTAGGACACGAACTCGCGCACGGTGAACCGCGGGTAGTAGCCGAAGTGCTGCGGCAGGTAGCCCAGCGCGCGCCGGGCCTGGCGTAGGTCGGCGCGACCATCCACCGAACTGCCGAGCAGGGTGAGCCGGCCTCCGGACGGCTTGAGCACGGTGGCCAGCGCACGCATCAACGTCGTCTTGCCCGCGCCGTTGCGCCCCAGCAGGCCGTGGACGCCGGCGCCCAGGCTCAGGTCGAGCCCGTCGACGGCCAGGTGCCGACCGGCCCGCACCTTCAGTGCCTCCGTGTGGATGGCCCAGGGGTGGATGGTGGTGGCCGTTTCGGCCATGCTCACCGCTCGCATGGTTGTTCCCTTCAGAACGAGGCTTCAGAACGAGGTGAAGCGCCGGAAGCTGTCGGCGCGCAGGAGGGTCAGGGCGGCCAGCACGACCGTGACGATGGCCCACCCACCGATGGCCGGGGGTTCCAGGAGCACCGGCAACTCGGCCGTGGCGAGGCTGGGCGCGACCACGGCGGCGGCCCAGGCGGCCATCAGCCCGATCGCGGCGCGGCGGACGCCGACGAGGGAGCCGAGCAGCAGCGTGGCGGCGGTGAAGGCCAGGCACGGCAGCAGCATCAGCGCGGGGTTCACCCGGCTGGCCCCGTACGCGGCGAGCACGGCGAGCACCGGGATGACGAGGACGAGCACCGCCGTCGTACGACGCAGGAGCATCGTCAGACCGGCCGACGGGGTGCCGATGACCAGTTCCCAGGCCGGATCGCCGCGCCTGCTCCAGGCCGCCGCGACCCCGGGCAGCGGCGCGAGGGGTGCGAGCAGCAGCACGATCGACGGCAACTCGGACAGGAAGTACGTGAGCAAGGCTGCCGTGCCGAGCACGCCGGCGGTCATGGCGACCCAGGGCAGCAGCGCTGCCACGAACCAGCGCTGCCGCAGCGGCGTACGGAGGAAAGCCCCGGACCGTGGGGCGGGACCGGCGGCGATCGCGCGGTCGACGACTGCCGCGACCTCGGCGACCAGGGCGCGCGACTCGGCCGTGGTGCTGCCGGCGAGGCGCGCCCGACAGTCGGCGCAGCTCTCCAGGTGCACCTCGATCGACCAGACGGTCGCCTCGTCGAGGGCGGCATCGCCGTCGGCGTAGCGGTCGATGTCGTTGAGGGTGGGATGCGTGGTCATGACAGTGCCTCCCGCAGGACGATCCGGGCGCGGCGGATCCGGGACTTGACGGTGTTCTCGGGTACGCCCAGCAGCACGGACGTCTCGCGGACGGTGAAGCCGTCCAGGACGGTGGCGCGCAGCACCGCGCGTACCTCGGGCGGCAGCACGGCGAGGGCCTGTTCGAGTTCCTGCCCGACCCGACCGGCGAGCGCCTCGTCCTCGGCGGCGGGTACGACCGTCTCGACAGGATGCACCTGCGGCACCCGGGCCTGCCGCGAACGACGACGGAACGCGTCCACCAGGCGGTGTGCGGCGATGGTCCACAGCCAGCCGACGGCACTGCCGCTTACCTGGTCGCCGGTGAAGCTGCCGGCCGCGCGCCAGACCGCGAGGTAGGTCTCCTGGAGGACGTCGGCGACCACGTCCGGGTCCGCGCACCGGCGTCGCAGGCGCACCTCCAACCAGGGCGCGGTACGCCGGTAGAGCTCGTCGAAGGCCCGCCGGTCGCCGCGGGCCACCCGGCGGACGAGTTCCTGCTCGTCCGCCGCGTCCAGGCTTCGTCTCACGACAGGTAAGACGACCGCACCTTCGCGATCGGGTTCCACCCCACTGTGACCGTCGTCACTATCATCTGGTCACTCGGCCGCCAATGCCGTTGCGCACCCCTCGGGTCGGCTGGTTAGGTTGGCGGCATGTCCAGCTCGTACGCGTTCCCGACGGCGTCTCCCGACGTCCTGTTCGGCGCGCTGCGACGCCGGCGGTCCGACGACCGCCCGCGCTGAGCATCCCTCACCTGCGACCGGCGGATCGAGCCGCCGGTCGACACCGATCGTCCTCGGTCCGCCCCCTTCCGTTGATCCGCGAGCGGCGGATCCGAACGAGATCGGCGTACCCATGGATCTGGAACAGCTGCTGACCGACCGGCTGACGCCGGCGTTCGCGACGGTGGCCGGCGTACCGGTGAACCCGATCGTGCGGCGGTCTCCGCGCGCGGACTTCCAGTCCGACGCGGCGCTCGCGCTGGCGCGGCGGCTCGGCCGGCCGCCGCGTGCCGTCGCCGCCGAGGTCTTGGAACACGCCGACCTGGCCGACGTGTGCAGCGTCGCGGAGGTGTCCGGCCCCGGGTTTCTCAACCTGACCATCGCGGACGAGGCCCTGGCCGGGCTGGTCCACGCGATCGCCGCCGACCCGCGCCTGGGTGTGCCGCTGGCCGCCGACCCGGAGACGGTGGTGGTCGACTACTCGGCGCCGAACGTGGCGAAGGAGATGCACGTCGGCCATCTGCGCTCGACGGTGATCGGCGACGCGGCGGCCCGGCTGCTGGAGTGGCTGGGGCACCGGGTGCTGCGGGCCAACCACCTGGGCGACTGGGGGACCCCGTTCGGAATGCTGATCGAGCACCTGGTGGACCTCGGCGAGATGGGAACAGCGCAGGAGCTCTCCGTGGGGGATCTGGACGCGTTCTACAAGGCGGCGCGGACCACCTTCAACGCCGACGAGGCGTTCCGGGAGCGGGCCCGGCGGCGGGTGGTCGCGCTCCAGGGCGGTGATCCGGCGACGCTGCGGCTGTGGCGGCTGCTGGTGGAGCAGTCGGAGCGGTACTTCATGACCGTGTACGACCTGCTCGACGTCACCCTCACCAAGCGGGACTTCCACGGTGAGAGCAGCTACAACGACCTGCTCGGCCCGGCGGTGGAGGACCTGGATCGGCTCGGCCTGCTGCGGGAGAGCGAGGGTGCGTCCTGCGTGTTCCCGCCCGGCTCGGTCGGGCGGGACGGCGAGCCGCTGCCGCTGATCGTGCGCAAGTCCGACGGCGGGTACGGCTATGCGGCGACCGACCTCGCCGCGATCCGGCAACGGACCGGCACGCTGGGCGCGACCCGGCTGCTCTACGTGGTCGGGCTGCCGCAGCGGCGGCATTTCGAGATGGTGTACGCCGTCGCCGCGCAGGCCGGCTGGCTGGTCCCGCCGGCCCGCGCCGAGCATGTCGGGTTCGGGTCGATCCTCGGCTCGGACGGGCGGATGCTGCGCAGCCGGGCCGGTGGCTCGGTGAAGCTGGTGGGCCTGCTGGAGGAGGCGATCCTCCGGGCCACCGCGCTGACCCGGGAACGGAACCCGGAGCTGGGCGAGGCCGAGGCGGCGGCGGTGGGCCGGGCGGTCGGCATCGGCGCGGTCAAGTACGCCGACCTGTCGAGCGATCGACACCGGGACTACGTGCTCGACTGGGAGCGGATGCTGTCGCTGGACGGCAACACGGCGCCCTACCTCCAGTACGCGTACTCGCGGATCCGGTCCATCTTCCGGCGGATCGGGACGGCCGCCCCGCTGGACACCGCGATCTCGCTGGCCGAGCCGGCGGAGCGGGCGCTCGCCTTCGAACTTGTCGGCTTCGGCCGGGTGGTCGGCGAGGTGGCGGAGAACCTGGAGTTCCATCACCTGGCCGGCTACCTGTACCGGCTGGCCGCGGCCTTCAGCGCGTTCTACGAGCAGTGTCCGGTGCTGCGGGCCGACGGACCGGTCCGGGACAGTCGACTGGTGCTCTGCGACCTGACCGCCCGGGTGCTCGGGCAGGGCCTGCACCTGCTCGGCATCCGAACCCCCGAACGGATGTGAACGTGCAGGGTCGGTCTGATGCGGCCACGTCATGCCTTCGGTGCCGCGCCGGCCCCCCGGGATCGGCGATTGGTCGTCGACGGGAGTTGCCAACGCCGCTCGGAACCTGGCGCAGACGGCTCACGTGGCTATCCTCTTCAGGTGCTGGTCCGTGTGGAGATCGTTGACACGGGTCCAGCACTTCGAAGGGACTAGCGACATGCCCCGTGTGGTACCGGCAGTTATCCGCGCACTCGACGTCCTCGAACTGTTCCTGGACTGCCCCCAACTGTCGGCCCGCCAGGTGATGGAGCGGCTCGACCTGCCGCGTACCACCGTCCACGAGCTGCTCGTGACACTCGAGGCTCGCTCGTACCTGATCTCCGTGCCAGGTCAACCCGTGCAGTACCGGCTGGGGATGCCGCTGTTCCAGCTGGGCGCGGCATTCGCGGGTCGGCTTGATCTGGTACGCGAGGCGCAGGGTGTCGCGCGGGACGTGGCCGCCGCGTGCGACGAGGCGGTTCACGTGGCGGTCCTGGACGGCGCCGACGTCGTCTACCTCGTCAAGTTCGACAGCATCCACCCCGTCCGGATGGTGTCCGGCGTCGGGCTGCGGCTGCCGGCCCACTGCACGGCGGTCGGCAAGGTGCTGCTGTCGGCCCTCGATCCGGAGGACCTGGACGCGGTCCTGTTGAAGGATCCCCTGCCGGGCATGACGCCGGACAGCATCACCGACCCGGGCCTCCTGCGGGAGCATCTCGACCAGGTCCGGGCGGAGGGCGTCGCGGTCGACGTCGGCGAGTCGGACAGCGCGATGCGGTGCGTCGCGGCGGCGATCCGTGATCACTCCGGTGCCGTCATCGCCGCGATGAGCCTGTCCGCTCCGATCATCCGCTGGACGCCGCAGGTGCAGGTGGAGTGGACCGGGCTGGTCCGCGAGGGCGCGGCCGCGCTGTCGGCACGCATGGGTTACCGGGCCCAGTCCCGCTAGCAAACCTCCCGCTTTTGGTTCGAAACACCATCGAAACATTGACATCGGTGACCGGGCTGCTCTAGCGTCGCACCACTCGATGCGGTATATCGAACCTAGTTCGAAATCTCGAACGGCGGTGGTCCCGTGGCACGACCGAACCGGAACATCAGCGCCACTGTCTCGGCCCTGTCGCCGATCACCTCGACCACGTCGCGCCATCCGAGGTGCGGCACCCGACAGATCTCGGGTGGCTCGGACGGAGCGTGCGCGAGCGGACGTCCCACATCGGCGGGCAGACCCGCTCGCCGCCATGGCGACCGACGAACGAACTGATCTCGACAGGCGACCCTCCGTGGTCGCCACCACAGAAGCCCAACTGGAAACACGACGATCGCGGCGTTCGCCGGGTGCGCCTTCGGCGTGCAGCCGTACGCGGCGAGATGAAGGAGGCGGGTGTCCATGGAGGACAAATCGGGTTGGTCTCGACGCGGCGTACTGGGGATGGGGGTGGGAGTGCTCGGCGCGGCAGGTCTGGCCGCGTGTGGGGGCACCTCCGAATCGCCGACCAAGGTGCAGGCCGAGGTTCCGCAGGAGCTGATCGACGCCGCCGCGTCGATGAAGGGCTCCTCGATGGGGATGTTGTCGCAGAAGCTGTACTCGACGGCGGCGAACGACGCCCTCGACAGCTCGATCAAGAAGTTCGCCGACACCACCGGCACCAAGATCGAGAACAGTCTGGTCCAGGCCGACGCGGGTGACGTGGTCGCCAAGATCGACGCCGAGGTCAAGGGCGGGGTGGCACGTGACCTGGCGTTCATGACCGACTCCCGGTTCGTCGCGCAGTTCCAGGCGCTGGGCGACCTGGAGGACGTCACCGACGTCGTCCAGGCGCTCACCGCCAAGTACGGCGAACCGTGCGCGGAGGCCAAGAACTTCTGCGTCTTCGACGGCAAGTGGTTCGCGATCCCCTACCACTTCATCGGGATCGGGTCGTTCCTGCGCAAGGACTGGATGCAGGAGAAGGGCATCACGCCCAAGGACATCTACAGCTGGGAGGAACTGCGGGACGTCTGCCTGGCGATCTCCGATCCCGGCAAGCGCCGATTCGGCTGGGGCATGACGATCAACCGGTCCGGTGACGCCAACGGCATGATCGAGGCGCTGATCAACGCGTACGGCGGGTCGATCGCCTCCAACGACGGCAGGAAGGTCACGTTCGAGTCACCGGAGACGGTGCAGGCGGTGACCTTCCTGGGCGACATCTACACCAATTCCAAGTACAAGCCGATGCTGCCGCCGGGGATCGCGAGCTGGACCGACACCAGCAACAACGAGAACTGGCTCGCCGGCATCCTCGGCTACACCCGCAACCAGTTCAGCGTCTACGCGGACTCGCGGACCAAGAAGAACCCGGTGCACGCCAACACCCACGTGTTCTCCGACTGCATCGGACCGGCCACCAACAATCCGCTGCTGCTCGGCCAGTCGCAGGGCTTCGTCGTCTTCAAGGGTGCCAAGAACCCCGCGCTCGCCAAGCTTCTGGCGCAGTACCTGGTCAGCGCGCCCGCACTGCTCGGGGTGGCGAAGGAGGCGCCCGGCCTGGTGATGCCCGCCTGGGAGAAGGTCTGGGACGCGGATCCGTTCTTCACCAGCGGCGACCCGGCGTTCCCCATGCTGCGCAAGATCACGCAGTTGCAGCTGCCGTTGAACACGAAGAACGGCCTGACCTTCCCGCAGAAGGCCAGCGCCGGCCAGCAGGCCGTCGGGTCGGCCTACGTCCTCACCGACATGATGCAGCAGGTCGTACAGGGCACCGCGCCCGCGCAGGCCGTGAAGGCCGCCCACACGAAGATGGTGCAGATCTTCAACCAGCAGGGGCTGCCGCAGTGAGGACGCTCCGTCCCGCACGGGTCCCGGCGGCGAGGGCGTCCTCGCCGCCGGGATCCGGCTCCCTCACGGCGACCCAGCGCCGGCTGGGTCGTGACTGGCGAATGGCGGCGCTGTTCCTGACGCCGATGGCCGTGCTGGTCGGCGGCCTCGTTCTCGTACCGATCGCCCGGTCGATCGTCACCAGCACCACCGAACGACACGGGCAGGAGTCCGTGTTCGTCGGCCTGGACAACTACCTGCACCTCATCGGCGACGACCAGTTCCACACGGGCGTGGTGAACTCGTTCGTCTTCACCGCGTACGCCGAGATCTTCAAGGTCGTGCTCGGGCTGGCCGCGGCCCTGCTGCTGCACCACCGACGCCGCGGGCGGGCGGTGCTGGCGGGGTTGCTCCTGGTGCCGTGGGTGGTGCCGACGGTGGTGACGGCCTTCAGCTGGCGGTCGCTGCTCGACCCCATCTTCGGCAGCGTCAACAACCTGCTCACCGCCAGCGGGATCGGGCCACTGCTGGTCGACCTGCACCTGGTCGACAGTTGGCCGGCGGGCTGGCTGTCCGACCCGTCGCTGGCGATGCCGTCGGTGATCATGGTGAACGTCTGGAAGGGGGTGCCCTTCTTCACCGTGTGCTTCCTCGCCGGGTTGAAGGCCATCCCGGCCGACCTGTACGAGGCGGCGACCATCGACGGGGCCTCGGCGTGGCAGCGGTTCGCCAACGTGACACTGCCCGGCCTGCGCCACGTGATCACCGTGACGGTGACCCTGTCGTCGATCTGGACGTTCAACAACTTCGACCTCGTCTGGCTGCTGACCCAGGGTGGTCCGGGCGACGTGACCGCGCCGTACGTGCTCGTCGCGTACTCGAAGGCGATTCTGCAGTTGCAGTACGGCGCGGGCGCGGCGGTCACGCTCGTCATGCTGCCGGTCATCGGCGGGCTGGTGTTCTTCCTGGTCCGGCTGTTGCGCCAGGATTCGGGGGCGAAGCTGCCCCGGGCACGACGCACGGCGCTGCGGGTCGGTACGCGGGTGCGCAGGGCCCTGCCGTGGGTGATCACTGCGGTGGTCACCGGCCTGCTGTTCTGGGCGTCGCCGGAGATCTTCTGGAAGGCGGCGGTCGTCCTCGGGGTGATCCTGCTGATCGCGGCGGCGGTCGGTCGGGTGGTGTCGACCCTCCAGTCGCGCGGCGGTCGCCGGTCCTCGTCGGCGGTGTCGAGCCTGGGCTCCTGGGTCGCGCTCGCCGGGCTGCTCTTCTTCGTGCTCGGTCCGCTGTACTGGATCGGCGTCACGGCCTTCAAGTCCGAGGGCCAGGTCGTCATGCGTACGGACGACCTGTGGCCGACGCCGTGGACCACCGAGCAGTTCACCGCGCTCTTCGCCAACCAGCCGTTCGGTCGCTGGTACCTCAACACCCTGCTGGTGTCCGCGGCGTCCACGGCGGTGGCGCTGGTCTGCGCCGCCCTCGCGGGTTACGCGCTGGCCCGGCTGCGGTTCCGGGGCGCGCAGGGGTTCACCGTCACCGTGCTGCTCACCTACGTGATGCCGGGCGCGCTGCTGTTCATCCCGCTCTACCAGATGCTCATCGGCGTACGACTCACCGACTCGTTGTGGTCGCTGGTGGTCACGTACCCGACCTTCACGCTTCCGTTCGCCACCTGGCTGCTGGTGGGTTACTTCTCCTCGATCCCCGTGGAGCTGGAGGAGGCTGCGCTCGTCGACGGCTGCACCCGCCTACAGGCGTTCGGCCGGGTGGTGCTGCCGCTGGCCAAGCCCGGACTGCTGGCCGTCGCGCTCTTCACCCTGACCAACGCCTGGAACGAGTTCCTCTTCGCCTTCGTGTTCATCACGAAGGACGAGTACAAGACGCTGCCGGTCGGGATGCAGTCGATGATCGCCGGAGACGTCGTACCGCAGGGGCAGCTCGCCGCGGCCTCGCTGCTCGTCAGCATCCCCGTGGTGATCATGTACGCGCTCGGGCAGCGCTTCCTGACCGAGGGGCTCACCGCCGGGGCGGTGAAGGGCTGATCGGCGGCGACATTCAGGTGTACGCGAGCAGGAAGTCGACGGTGCCCGTACCACCGGGCTGGCCCTGCGGGGTCTGGAGTGCGGGCTCGCTGTTGATGACGTAGAACCCGCCGTTGCCGACCAGGCGAGGGGTGACCGCCATCGCCTGGTGGGCCATGTTCGCCCCGGTCGGGCGTACGACGAAGTCGCGCAGCAGCGTGAACAGGTTGTCGTTCAGATTCGACACGTGCAGCACGCGGTAGGAGCGGGGGGCCGGGGCGCCTCCGCTCGTCAGGCCCCAGATCGGGACGATCTGGTTCCGCCAGTTCGCCGGGTTGTTGCTGATCAGGTTGTCGTGGGAGTTGAGCTGTGTCTGGATTCCACTGTGGATACCGGCCAGGTGGATGTGCAGTTGGTCCTGCTGGCGGGCGTCGGCGGAGTTGATCCCGAGCCCGATGTTCGGGTACACCACGTGCGACGGTTGCCCCGGTTGGGCGTTGATCCAGGCGTCCAACCAGTAGTTCGGCGCGGCGGCGGTGGCGATGAACGGGCACTCGATGCCCTGCACGCGGCAGGTCGGCACGAGCAGATAGTTGTGGGTGTTCGGCGGCGCACCGTTGAGCACCACGTAGGTGGACGTGGTGCGCAGGCAGTTGGTCGGCGGTGAAGTCCGCGTACCCAGGCAGACCTGGACCCGGTCCCAAAGGTCGAACCGGCCGCCGCTGTCGGTGGGATAGCCGCACAGCGCCGACGGCGTCGGGCAGGCGGTGCCGCCCGGGTTCGGCGGTGGCGAGGGTTGGGGTGGGCCGTCACCACCGTCGGCCATTCCGCCGTCCGCCCCGGCCAGGGTGAGAAGCCCGCCCGCGCCGGCGGCCCCGGACAGCTTGACGAACTGACGTCGGCCCATCTGATCGATCCGCCTGCTGCCGCTCATCGCCACTCTCCACCCGGGACGGTCCGAGGACGCTGCCCGACCCGAAGCCCCTGGTCAGGGTCCGGACGGGCAGGTCGGAACGTGCCGAGATTAGGACAAACTTTCACACCTCAGCGGAACGGTGGCGGCGGAGTCCCCTGATCGTGTCCGGACGAACTCTGCTCACCGCGCGAGCGGTTTCTCGAACCAGTGGTGGGCGTAGCGCTCGGTGTTGTACGGCGGGATCTCCCGGTAACCGGTCGAGCGGTACAGGGCGATCGCCTCGGTGAGATTGCGGTTGGTGTCCAGCCGCACGGCGGTCGCGCCGCGCTCGGCGGCATACCGCTCCAGCTCGCCGAGCAGCCGCCGCCCGACGCCCAGCCCGCGCACCGTGCCCGCCACCCAGACGCGCTTGATCTCGGCGGGCCCGTCGCGGTGCAGTTTGACCGCGCCGCAGCCGACGGGCTCGCTGTTGAGGGTGGCGAGCAGCAGTACGCCGGCCGGCGGGACGAGCGACGCGTCGTCGAGCGGGTTGCTCAATGCCGGGTCGAAGCCGTCGTCGAATCGTCGTCCGATCTCCCGGGCGTAGGCACGCAGGCAGGCGCGGGCCCGCGGGTCGGCGGGCGGGCACGGTTCGACGACCACCATCGACCCGACGAGCAGCCGTTCGACCTCCGCCATGGCGCTGACGAGTCGGTCCCGGCCGTGTGCGGTGAGCGGTTCGAGGATCGAGGCGGCCAGTTCGTCGGACCGCCGGTCGAGTTCGGCCCACTCGCTGTGGCCGGCCTCGGTGAGGGCGACGGTGCGGACCCGGCCGTCGCCACCGGCCTGATCGGTCGGCCCGACGGCGACGAGCCCGTCGTTCTCCAGGGCGCGCAGGAGGCGGCTGAGGTAGCCCGAGTCCAGGCCGAGCCGTGCGCGCAGCGCCGCGACCTCCGCGCCGGTGGGGCCGACCTCCCAGAGCAGCCGAGCCTGCCCGAGGGGGCGCCCCTGGGCCATGTACTCGTCGTCCAGCGCACCCACCCGCTGGGTCACCGTCCGGTTGAACCGCCGCACGGCGGCGATGAGCGCGGTGTCCATACCTCTGACTTTAGTCAGGTTTTCCGGCGCTGCGATAGGAGAAGACGCCGGCGCGGTCCAGGACGACCACCACGAGCACCACTCCGGTGGCGACCGCGCTGACCGCCAGCAGCGGCAACCGTAGGGCTGCCGCCGCGCCGGACAACGCGAACAGGGCGGCCACCCGGGGCCAGGAGAGCCGCCGGTGGATCGCCAGGGAGAACAGGATCCTCCCGATGAGGAACAGCGTGGGCCCGCCCAGGACGATCACCACCGCGATCAGGTCGCCCTCTTCCGTCGGATGGGCGATGCTCAGCTCGGCGCCGACGGCGGTGACCAGCAGGCCGCCGATCATCACGAGGTGCAGGTAGCCGGTACGGACCGCGAGCCGAGTGGGGTTGGCGTGCTCGATGGCCGGGGCCAACAGCTGGCCGGCGGGCGTCAGATAGAGCAGGCCGATCAGCACGGCGGTGGCGAACACCAGCAGGAACGCGGCGGTCGCCGGCAGGTGCAGGTCGGTGTCGGCGTACGCCAGACCGGCGACCAGGACGACCTCACCGAGCGCGATGATCAACCAAGTGGTGGTCACCCAGATCCACCAGACCGCCGTCAGCAGCAGGCCGGTCCGGAGCACGCCGACCACGTTCAGGTCGTGCAGCAGATGGTCGACCAACTGGCTGAGGGCGAGGACGAACGCCAGGTCGAAGAACAGCTCCAGGAACGAGGCGCTGAGCGGGGTGTCGCTTCCCCGCAGCAACCGTTCGGGCCGGCTCGCCATCGGCGCTCCTCCCGATGGCACGCCCTGACTCCGTTCGTACCACCCGGAGCCGGTCGCCGAAGGCGAAAGCGGGTCAGCGGCGGACGCCGACCCCGGCGTACCCGTGCGACTGAGCCGACGACCCGCCGCCCCCTCGTGTCGTTGATCCGGCTGCACCCCTCTTCAGCGCCGACCACGGTGGGGGCACCCACTCACGAGGAGGGACGCCGATGACCAGTCAACGGGAGACCGTACGGGTCGAGCACGACCTGTTCCGCGCCGTGTACGACTCGCCCGCGTCACTGCCCGGCCGGCACCGCTGGACCACGCCGGAGTCGGACGTCCGGCGTCTGGAGAAGCTGCTCGGCATGCCGCCGCGCACCATCGGCGCCCCGCTCTGGGTCAGCGGCGACGAGCCGGACTGCCCGAAGTGCGGCCGCCGGATCACCTGGTACGACATCGTCTCGTCGGCGGTAACCGGACTGCACGACAAGGGCATGATCGCCGAGGTCATCCTCGGCGACCACAAGTACGTCAACACCGAGGTCCCGGACGCCATCGCGGGGGTGTACTGCGCCGACTGCCACACCGCCATCGAGGGCCTGCGCAGCTTCAAGTGCCACAACTGGGCGTACGCCTTCGAGGCGCTGGAGGCCGTCCGGGAGCGGATGAACGGCGGACCGGGACCGGCGCAGCTCTGAACCGCCCCACCTTCGCGTTTCCAAGTTGCCTCCAAGGTGAACGCGGTATGAACGTCTGGTGAGGTGATTCATGGCCGACAACGGCAGCACGGACGTCCCAGAGATCAGCGCCGAGTGGTACCGCGACATCGTCGACGCCGCCGCCGGCACTCCACACCCGGTGCAGTGGTTCGTCGGGCACGCCACCGAGGGGGTGATCCTGCTCCTCGGCGCCCTGCTGGTGACGGCCGCGCTTCGCCGCCTGGCCGGCGGCCCGCACAACCGGGCACTCGCCCTGGTCGCGCCGCTGCCGACCCTGCTGGCGTACGCGAGCAGCGAATGGCTCAAGACGGTGGTGGACGAGGACCGGCCGTGCCGGACGGTGGGTCGGGCGATCATCGCGGGGACCTGTCCACCGCCCGGCGACTACTCCTTCCCGAGCAACCACGCGACTCTCGCCGGCGCGCTGGCGGTCACCACCCTGCTGCTCTCCCGACGGCTCGGGCTGATCGCGTTGCCGCTGGCGGCGCTGGCCGCGTTCTCCCGGGTCTTCGTGGGCGTGCACTACCCGCACGACGTGGCGGTGGGCCTGCTGCTCGGCGCCCTGGTCGCGCTCGTCGCGACCCCGCTGCTGGCCCGCCCGACCGCCGAGGCGCTGCGCCGCCGCACCGACGCCCGCCGGCCGGTGCCCGACCTGGCCGGCCGACCCCGCCCGTAGATCACTCGGGAACGGGCGGTCAGGCGGCCAGGAGGGCACCCGCCGTGCCGAGGAGCAGGAAGGGGCCGAACGGCAGGTGGGTGGTCCAGCGGACCCGTCGGGCCACCAGCAGCCCCAGGCTCACCAGCGCGGACAGCCCGAACGTGAGCAGCAGCCCGAGCACGAGGACGGGCCAGCCGTACCAGCCGAGCAGCGCGCCCACGCTGAGCGCCAGCTTGGCGTCGCCCAGCCCGAAGCCTCGGCGACCGAGCAGCACCGTGCTGGCGGCGAAGAACAGCGCCAACCCCACACCGGCGACGACGGCCCGCACCCACGGCCCCGCCCCGGCGTCGGCCAGCGCCGCCACGCCGAGCAGCAGCCATGTGCCGCCGGCGGCGGGCAGGGTGAGGCGGTCGGGTAGCCGGTGCACGGCCAGGTCGACGAAGACCGCCGGTAGCGTCCAGCCCAGCCACCAGGCCACGGCCGGCAACGCGCCCAGCGGAGGGCCGACGAGCACGAGCAGCGCCACGGCGGCGAGCGCGGCCAGCTCGACCGTGCCCGGCGGCGGCCCGACCCGGGCGCGGCACCGGCCGCACCGGGCCGCCGGGCCGAGCGCGGGCCACGGCCTGGTCAGGCTGATCGCGGCCCCGCAGGCGTCGCACCCGGTCCGGCGGGGACTCCCCGAGGGTACGGCGTGCCGCACGACGGCCAACCGCAGCGGCGGCACGACGAGCAGGGACGCCACAACCGCGGCGAGCCGGAGCCGGGCGGCACCCGCGACCGGCCCGGCCTCCGTGGCCGCAGGACGGTCGGCGGCGGACGGCTGGCCGGTCGGTTCGGCCGTCAGCGCCACGTCGACTCCACCGATCGGCGGGCCACCGTCGCAAAAGGTGAACACGGATCGTGACTGAACGTTCGCTCGGGTGTAGCGGATGGCGCGGAAAGCGACGTCCCCCAGCGGCGACTTCCGCCGCGGAGCGGGCCGCACGACATCAGCTCGCCGCTGATCCGCGGCACGGCCCACATGCCGGGATACGGGCGCGATGTCCCACTCCCGTAAGGGGCGTAGGGGTCAGGACGGATCGGCCCGCGTCGGCGAGGCAGCGCCATCGGCGATCCCTCGACCGACAGCCATCCGGAGCGCGGCACGGACACCTGCCACCACCACCCATCATCACGCAGAGTGTTCGCTTGAATTGCCTCTGTTGCATCGGCGATCGTGAGCTTATGCTCGCCCCTTGGGTGTGACGCAAGCCTCACATGGACGACCGGACAACACGGGACCTTGCATTTGTAGAAGATCCGCAACGGTGAATGCAGAAGCGCAATGAACGGCCGGATGTAGCGATCCGGGCGCGCTCTCGCATGCCCGACATCGGCGCTTCGTCGCCACGTCGGGCCATCACGAGGAGGGTTCGGCAGTGCGCGGACGGCAGCTCAGGCGAGCGGCAACATGCCTGCTGGCGATCGTGGCGGCGGCGGCGATCACCGCCTGTGGCAGCGGGCAGGAGGCGGTCGACCGTCCGACGTCGAAAGGTGCCGACGGCGTACGGGCGGATTCGGATGTCGAACGAGGAGCTGCCGAAAAGGCGGCGCTCGAGGCGTACTCCGGATATCTCACGGCCTCGCGCACGGCGAGTCGGCGCGGCGATCCGCACGCGCCGGAACTGTCCAGATTTCTCGCTGATCCACTGTTGACCCGAGTGCAATTGACCATTCGCGACGCTAAGGAGCACGGCGCGATGCGTACCGGGACTTTGAGATCCGATCCCACCGTGATCGCCGTCGACCTCGCCTCGGACCCGGCCACCGTGGAGATCCAGGACTGCCTGGACGCGACCGGTTACCGGCTCGTCTACACCAAGGACCAGCGGACCGTGCCGGGCAGCGGTGGCGGCAGACACCTGGCCACGGCCACCGCTACCCGCTATCCGGACGGCCGGTGGTTGATCAGCTCCGGCGCCGCGCACCCGGACCAGCCGTGCTGACCCGCCGCCTCCTCGCCGGGGTCGGTGTGGCGATGCTGCTGGTGGTCGGTACGACCCTGCCGGCCGCCGCCCGCCGCGCGGACCCGGGGGTGGAGTGCCCGCCCGGCCAACCGGACTGCAACGTCTGGGACGACGAGCCCGGCCACCCCGGCGACCCGGGAGGCGGCGGGGACAACGGCGGCGGCGGAGATTCCGGCGGCGGTGGGGGTGGCGGCGTCTGCCAGTGGGGCGGCCGGACGATCCCCTGCTACGACGACGTGCTGGGCTGGTTCAACAACGGCGACGGCTGCTACTACAAGCTCGCCGTGCCGCAGCCGCCGGCACCCGAAGGCCAGCAGTGGTACGTCCAGACCTGCAACGGCGGCGATCTCGGCGCGCAGGACACCGTGCTGCGGGACGGACCGCCGCCCGGCTTCGGCGCTCCGCCGGACCCGGAGGAGCTGGCCCGCCGGGCCCTCGCGTCGATCAAGCTGCTCCCGGCGCGGCTGAAGGTCGCTCCCCGCAAGGACATCGGCCCCGGCCTCGTCGGCCTGCCGGTCTGGATGTGGGCCACTCCCAGCGCCAACTACTTCGGGCCGCTGAACGCCTCCGCGTCCGACCGTGGGTTGACCGTCTCGATCGAGGCCAAGGTCGAACGGATCGTCTGGAACATGGGCAACGGCGACAAGGTCCCCTGCCTCGGCCCCGGCACCCCGTACGACGCGAAGGGCAAGTACGCCGGTAAGCGCTCCCCGGACTGCGGCTACCACGGCGGCTACCCGAAGGCCGGCACGTACCGGGTGGGCGCCACCACGTACTGGACGGTCCGGTGGTGGACCGACAACGGCACCGAGGGCGACCCGATCGCGCAGACCCGGACCAGCGGCACCGTGCCGGTCCAGATCAGGGAGCTCCAGGTGGTGACCAGGTGAGTGACCCGGTTCGACGAGCCCGACAGTCACGAATGGAGATCGAACGGTGAGTCTGGCGACGCGCAACGCGACCGGGCCGGTGGACGCGCCGGTCACCCCGCCCAAGGTGGTCCGGCAACGCCGCGTCCGCCCCGGCCTGCTGGGTCTCGCCGTACTCCTGATCGCCCTCGGTGGGCTGGGGGCCGCGTTCGCGGTCACCTCGGTCCGGGCCACCGGCAGCTACCTCGCGGTCGCCCGGCCGGTGGAGGTGGGCCGGGAGGTCACCGCCGCCGACCTGATCACCGTGCAGGTCGCCGGCGGCCAGGGCCTGCACCCGGTGCCCGCGGGCCGGCTGGACGAGGTGGTCGGCAAGAGGGCCGCCGTGGCGCTGGTGCCCGGCACCCTGCTCACCCTCGGGCAGGTCACCGACGACCCGCTGCTCGGCCCGGGGCAGCAGCAGATCGCGCTCGGCCTGAAGACCGCCCAGGTGCCGGCCCGCGAGCTGCACCCCGGCGACAAGGTGCTGCTGGTCAGCACCCCGGACGACAACGCCACCGGGGCGGCCGCCTCGGCAGGCACCCGCTTCACGGCCACCGTCATCGACATGGTCAGCCCGACGGACAACGAGAAGGTGCTGTACCTGGCGCTCCTCGTCCGGGACGTACCCGCCGTGGTGGCGCTGGCCGCCCAGGAGCGGGTCGCCGTCGTGCTGACCGAGGCGGCCTGAGCATGGCGATCATCGCGCTGGTGTCCGCGAAGGGTTCGCCCGGCGTGACCACCTCGGCGCTGGCCTGCTCCCTGACGTGGCACCGCCGGCTGGTCCTCGCCGAGTGCGACCCGGCCGGCGGGTCGATCCTCGCCGGCTATCTGGGTGGCCAGCTTGACGGTCCGCGCGGCATCGGGGAGCTGGCCGTCGGCGAACTGCGCGACGGCAACCTGGAGAGCGCGTTCTGGTCCCAGCTGGTCGACCTGGACGCTCCCCGTCGGGAGCGCCTGCTGCTGCCCGGCCTGGTCGACCCGGCGCAGGCCGGCAGTGTCACCCCGCTCTGGCAGCGCTTCGCCGACTACTTCAACGCCCTGGACCGGGGCACCCCCGGCTACGACGTGCTCGTCGACTGTGGCCGGCTGCACGTCAACGGCCCACCGTGGCCACTGCTGCGGGCCGCGTCGGTGGTGCTGCTCGTGACCCGGGCCAACCTGCCCGACCTGTCCGGGACACGGGCGGTGGTCACCGCGATCGAGCGGGACTTCGCCGAGCACCGGGTACCGCCGGGCACCCTGCGGCTGCTGCTGGTCGGCGACGGGCACGGGCGCGCCGAGATCAGTCGCGGGCTGAAGCTGCCGGTGATCGCCCGGCTGCCGCACGACCCTCGTACCGCAGGGGTGCTCGCCCTCGGTGGGACCGTGCGGGCCGGACGACCGCTGCTGCGCGCGGCGACCGCGCTGGAGGTGCCGGTCGGGGCGTTGCTGGAACGCCGGCGGGCACGGTTGGCCTGGCCGGTGCAGCAGGGGGTGCCGGATGCGGTTTGAGCCCGTCTCGGCCGATCCGCGCCAGCAGCCGCCGGGCGCGACGTCCACCGCGCCGCCGCTGGCCCCGGCGAACGGTCGGCACCACCACGTCATGGCGATGCCGCAGCCGACCCCCACCACAACGCCGCCGTCCGAGCCCCGGCCGCGAATGGACTTCCAGGTGGTCCGGGAGCTGCGGCGCGAGCTCACCGAGCGACTCACGCTGTGGCAGCGCGGCCGGGAGTTCACCGTCGACGAGGAGGACACCGAGCGGGCCCGGCTGGCCGTCCAGGTGGTCGCCGAGTACGCCGACGCGGTCCGCCGGGCCGGCACGCCGATGGCCGCCGGCGAGGAGCGCCTCCTGCTCGACCAGGTGACCGCCGAACTGGTGGGACTCGGTCGGCTACAGACCCTGCTGGTCGACGACACCATCGAGGAGGTGCACATCCTCGGCTGCGACCAGGTGCGCATCACCCGGCACGGCGGCGGCGTCGACTGGGGTGAGCCGATCGCCGACAGCGACGCCGAACTGGTGGAGATCCTCCAGGCGGCGGCGCGGCGGGCCGGCGCGACCGAGCGGTCCCTGTCCACGGTGAAGCCCACCCTCGACCTGCAACTGCCCGACGGCAGCCGGTTGGCGGCGGTGTTCCTGGTCAGCCACCGCCCGTACGCGGTGATCCGCAAGCACAACACCCTGGACGTGAGCCTCGACGACGTGGCCGGTGGCCGGGGCGACCTGGACGAGATGATCGATCCGCTGCTGCGCGACTTCTTGCGGGCGGCGATGCGCGCCGGGTTGAACATCATGGTCGCCGGGTTGGCCGGCGCGGGAAAGACCACGATCATCCGGGCCCTGATGAACGAGATCCCGCCCGACGAGCCGTACGTGCTGCTGGAAGAGAGCCGGGAGTTGCTGCCGGCGCGCCGCCGCGAGCGGCACCGGGCGGTGATGAGCTTCGAGGCCCGGGAGGGGCACGGCGAGCGCGGTTTCGACGGCCGTCCGGCGGGTGAGGTGACGATCGCCGACCTGATCCCGCTGTCGCTGCGGATGGGCGTCCTGCGGATCATCGTGGGCGAGGTGCGGTCTCGCGAGATCGTGCCGATGCTCCAGGCGATGACCACCAGCCGGGGATCGATGTGCACCATCCACGCTCGTACCGCTGCCGGCGTCGGCGAGCGGATCGTCGAGCTGGCGCTGGCGCACGGCCGCGAGATGACCGTCGACCAGGCGCGCCGGATGGCGGGCAACGCTCTCGACCTGATCGTCTACGTCACCGTCGAGGACGAGAGCGCGATCGGCGGGCGCAAGCACCGCTTCGTCTCGCACGTCGAGGAGGTGATCGGGGCCGGCGAGGCCGGACGGATCACCACCACCACCATCTTCGGCCCCGGCCCGGACGGCCGCGCGGTCCCCCGACACCTGCCCGAACGGGTCCGCGACCAGTTGCTGCGCGTGGGGTACGACGCCCGTCTGCTGACCCGGTGGATCGAAGCCGGCACGGGAGCCTGGCGACGAGCCCGACAGTCCCGACTGGCCCGGCGGTGACGTGATGGGAAACAGCCTGGAGTTGATCGCGGTGGTCTCCGGGGCCGCCTGTGTCGCGGGGCTCCTGCTGGCGGTGGTCGCGCTGGTGGGCACCCGTCGACCGCCAGGCCCCGGTCCGGGCGCGGGGCCCGGCCTGGGTCGCCTGTGGCGGGGCTCCGGCGCCACGCCCGCCGAGCGACGTTCCCACCAGGCGCTGCTGCTCGCCGCAGTGGTCGTCGGGGCGTTGGCGTTCCTGCTGACAGGGCTGCCGGTGGTGGGTCTGCTCGTGGCGGTGGCGGTGCCCGGCACACCGTGGCTGTTCGCGGTCGGTAAGGCCGAGCAGCGGGCGATCGCCCGGATCGAAGCCGTCGGCGAGTGGACCCGCCGGCTCAAGGACGTCTCGGGTACGGGCCAGGGCCTCCAACAGTCGATCATCACCACGATCGGCAGCGTCCCACCGGGCATCGAGGACGAGGTACGACTGCTCGCCGCCCGGTTGCAGGCCGGCTGGCTGGCCCGCTCCGCGCTGCTGGCGTTCGCCGACGAGATCGGCGACCCGGTCTGCGACCAGGTGGTGGCGGCGCTGATCCTGCACCTCAGCGACCGGGGTGAGCGGCTGGGTGACGTGCTCGGCTCGATCGCCGGCGCGGCGGCCGCCGAGGTGGCCACCCGGCGGGAGATCGAGGCCAAGCGCACCCAGCCGCGGTTCGCGGTCCGCTTCCTGACCGGGATGACGCTGGTGACCCTGGCGTACGGGCTGGTCAACTCCGAGTACATCAAGCCGTACGGCACTCCGGCGGGTCAGATCGTGATGGCCGCGCTCGGCGCCGCCTTCATCGGCCTGCTGGCCTGGGTCCGCTCGATGAGTCAGCCGCAGCGACCGGCCCGGTTCCTGCCGGCGCCCGACCCCCAGGAGGTCGTCGCGTGAGCGCGAACGCCACCGTGTCCGCAGGGGGTCCCCGGTGATCGTCAACTGGCTCCTCGGCATCGCCGTGTCCGGTGGAGCGGCGATCGGGTTCGGTGTCTTCCTGGTGATCCGCGAGCTGGTGCCGGCCACTCCCGCGCTCGGGCCGGCACTGCGCCGCCTGCACCAGCCTCCCGGAACGGGGCGGGTGGCCGCCCCCGCCTCCCGGCGGCTGGACTCCTTGACCGGGCTGTCCCGCTGGCTGCGACCGCCCCACCGGCAGCTCGCCCTGATCGGGCAGACCCCCGAGCAGTACGCGCTGTCGGTGCTGCTGTCCGCGTTGATCGGCCTGGCCGCGCCGACCCTGCTCGTGATGGCGCTGTTCGTGCTCGGCGTCTCACTGCCGGTGGCCGTACCGGTGCTCGGCGGCCTCGGTATGGCGTTCGTCGCCGGTCTGCTGGCGCACCGGTCGGTGCTGACCAAGGCGGACGCCGCCCGCGACGAGTTCCGCCAGGCTGTCTGCACGTACCTGGATCTGGTGGCCCTGCAGCTCTCCGCCGCGCACGGCCCGGTGCAGTCGTTGGAGCGGGCCGCGGCGGTCTGCGACGGCTGGGTGTTCGACCGCCTCCAGGAGGCGCTGCGGATCGCCCAGATGCAGATGCACGCTCCCTGGGACGAGCTGCGTGACCTCGCCGACAAGATCGGCATTCCGGAGTTGGGCGACGTCGGCGCGATCATGCGCTCCTCCGGCAGCGAGGGCGCGCAGGTGCACGAGACCTTGCGCAGTCGGGCCGACTCGCTGCGCGACCAGATCCGCACCGACAACCTGGCCCGCGCCGAGGGCGTGACCAGCAAGCTCGACATCCCGGGCGCGCTACTCGTCTTCGTGCTGCTCGGTTTCGTCGTCTACCCGTTCGTGGTCCGCATCTGAATCGAACCCCCAGTGAAGGAGTACGCCATGCCCATCCTCACCTACCTGCACGTCGTGGTGGCGGCGCGCCTCGCCGAGCTGCGCCGGGACGGCGAGCGCGGCGACAGCCCGGTCCCGACCGCCGTGATCATCATGGGTCTCGTCTTCGTGGCGACCGTCGTCACGGGCCTGGCCCTCGCCCGGGCCAGAGGCTGGATGGACGCCATCCAGGCACCCGCGAACCCGCAGTAGCCGGCATGCGCCGAGCCGCATTCCCGGGGTGGCGTCGGACGGCTCTCGCCGCCCGACGCCGCCTCGTGGCCGGCGGCCGGGAGCGGGGCGCGAACCCGGTGGAGCTGGCCGTGGTGATGCCGCTGATCCTGGTGCTGCTGTTCGCGTCGCTCCAGATGGCGGCCGTCTTCCTGGCCCGTTCCACGGCGCTGAACGCCGCCCAGAACGGCGTCAACGCCCAACGGAGGTACAACGCGTCCGACGGCGCCGGGGTGGCCAGCGCCACCCGCTTCCTGTCCACCACCGGCGACTGGCTGCTGGGCTGGAACAGGGCCGGCGGTCCGAGCTGTGTGACGAGCGAGGTCGACGTGACCTGCACGGTGACCGGCCGGTCCCTGTCGGTCGTACCCGGCGTGCGCTTCTCGATCCGACAGACCGCGCACGGCCCGGTGGAACGGGTGACAGCGCCGTGAGCCGGACCACCGAGCGCGGCTCGGTCTCCATCGAGGTGGCGGTGCTCGCGCCCGCGTTCATCGCGCTGATGGTGCTGGCGGGCGTGGCGGGCCGCAGCGCGGTGGCGGCGGAGGCCATCGATGCCGCCGCGCACGACGCGGCCCGCGCCGCCTCGATCTCCCGCAACCCGACCGACGCCCGCGAGCAGGCCCGTAATGCGGCTCAGCAGCAGTTGGACTGGCGTGGACTGAGTTGCAGCGGCGCTCCGATCCTGAGGTTCAGCGGCAGGGTCGGCAACAACGACACCGGGTTCGACAACGCCTACCACAGCGCGCTCGGCCAGAACGCGACGGTCACCGTCACGGTCGAGTGTCTGGTGTCCTTCCGCGATCTACGACTCAACGCGGTGCCCGGCATGCCCAGCGAAAACCGCATCCAGGCCAGCTTCACCTCCCCACTGGACCGTTACCGGAGCCGTCCATGACCGCCCGTACGCTCGCCGGCGACCACGGCCGCGTCAGCATCTTCCTGGCCGTGGCGATGGTCGGCGTGCTGGCCATCGTGGGGCTCTCGTTCGACGGCGCGGGCCAGCTCCGCACGCTGCAACGCGCCGACAACCTGGCCGCTGAAGCGGCCCGCGCGGGCGGGCAGGCCATCGACCGGGCCACCGCGATCGAGGGTGGACCGACGCGGATCGACCAGTCGCAGGCCCGGGTCGCGGTCGCCGAATACCTCACCGCCGTCGGCTCCACCACCAGCCACACCGTGAGCTTCCCCCGGATCGCCGGGGAGACCGTCGTCCGGGTACGCCTCACGATCACCTACCGCCGCTCGATGCTCGGCCTGTTCGGCTTGGCCGACCAGGTCACCATCACCGGCGAGGCGACCGCCCGGGCCATCACCACGGGCCCAGCCCCGGCCCCATAGGAAGGTAGGCAGCCATGTCCGCATCGGGTCGGTCCGTCGTACGGCGGACGGGACGGGTCCTCACCGGCCTCGGCGCGCTCGTCGTGCTCTTTGCCCTGGTGGCGGGCGCGCCGGTCGCGCTGCTCGCCTTCGCCGGCAATCCCCTGCCCGACCATCTGCCCACCCTCGCCGAGATGGGCACCACCCTGACCAGCCGGGACGACGGGCAACTCTTCCTGCGGGCCCTGGCGCTGGCCGGTTGGTTCGGCTGGGCCACGTTCACCTTCTCGGTCCTCGTCGAGTTGGGCGCGCAGATCCTGCGCCGGCCGGCGCCGAAGCTGCCCGGGATGAGCCGCCAGCAGAAGGCCGCCGCCGCGCTGGTCGGTTCGGTCGCCCTGATCCTCGCGGCCAGCCCGGCCGCCGCGAGCGCCGCCGCGGTCTACGCCGGCCCGGCGTACGCCCAGCCGAGCGCGTCGGCCACCACCGCGCGACTCACGGAGAGCGCGCCCCTGGGCCTGGCCGCGAGCGGGCACCGCGACGCCCTGGGAAGTGGACCGCTCGGACTCGTCGCGCCCGGCGGGCCGAGCGCCGGCGACAAGGCTGAGCCGTTGTACCGCGTCGCCCGGGGCGACTACCTCGGCGAGGTGGCCGAGCGGTACCTCGACGAGTTCGACGACTACCGGCAACTCGCCAAGCTGAACCGGTTGGACGACCCGGACCGGATTCGCCCCGGCCAACTGCTCCGGCTACCGGCGGAGGCCACCGACCAGGGCGCACGCTCGCACGCGACCGGCAAACTCGTCGGTCGGCCCGCCGCGCCCAAACCGCCCGCGCCGCGACCGGCGCCCGAGCGGTCGGTGCCGGAGCGCGCGGAGCAGGCACCACCCAGCGGTACGGAGTCGACGGGTCAGGCCCCCACGATGACCGTCGGCGCGGCCCGGGCCGGAACCACCGACCGGGTGAACCGACCCCTGGCCGTCTCCGCCGTGCTGGCCGTGGCGAGCATCGTCGGCGCCCAGATCGGCGCGGTCCTCGGACTCCGCCGTCGGCCCGCCACCGCCGGTGCCGCACCCCGGTTGACCGCGGCCGCCCGTACCCCGCGACGCCGGGCGACCGGCGGCGGCAGCTCCACCACCGAGAGCCGCAGCGCTCGGACCGGCAGCCCGGGTCGGAGCGGTGACGGAGGCCGAGCCGGCAGTGGCGCCGCCTGGGCCGCCCGTCGTGCGGCGGCGGCCACCGAGACGCCCGCCCCGCCGACCGGCACGCCGCTGGCCCTGCCCAGTCGCAGTGCCGGAGCCGTCGGCGAGTGGGACAACGACGACGGCGTCCAGGGCGGTCGGCACCGGCGCGGCTGAGCCGGCACGCGTAGCTCGCAGCCGAGGCGTCCATATCCGCGCGGACGAGCCCCGGGAGCTGAGGCCGCACAAGGCCCGACCCCCGAACGCCTCAGCCCCGCGCGGCCAATACCGGAAGCGCCGCAGCCCTCGGGCGGACGATCCCCGAGAGCTGAGGCCGCACAAATCCCGACCCCCGAACGCCGCAACCCTGCGCGGCCAACGCCGGAAGCGCCGCAGCCCTCGCGCAGACGAGCCCCGGGAGCCGAGGCCCGCACAAGGCCCGACCCCCGAACGCCTCGACCCCGCGCGGCCAATGCCCGGAAGCGCCGCAGCCCTCGCGCAGACGAGCCCCGGGAGCCGAGGCCCGCACAAGGCCCGACCCCCGAACGCCTTAGCCCCGCGCGGCCAACGCCCGGAAGCGCCGCAGCCCTCCCGCGGCAAACGCCCGGAGTCGAGGCCGGCACGGCCCCACGCCCGGGAGCGGACACCTTATAGACACTGATGCCGCACAGTCATCTTGATGACTGTGCGGCATCAGCACGTCGAGGGCGACCGGTCGCGCCGCCAGCTCCGGACCGATCCGGATCTCGAGCGGCCGAGCCTGGAGGCCGTCAGGGGAGGCGGGTCTGCAGCACGCCGTCCTGGATGCGGGTGGGCAGGATCTGCTGGTCGTTGCCGGAGGGCCCCTGCATGACCTCGCCGCCGTTGAGCCGGAACGCGCTGCCGTGCCACGGGCAGACCACGCACGCGTGGCCGTCGATCTCCTGGACCTCGCCCTCGCCCAGCGGCCCGCTCTGGTGCGGACACCGCTCCAGCATCACCGTGACCTCGTCGCCGTGGCGGTAGAGGATCACCGAGATGTTGTCGTCCACCTCGCGGGTGATCAGCTTGCGCTGCGGGAGGGTGGCCATGTCGGCCAGCGAGTGCCACCCGTCGCTCATCCGGTGCAGCTCGGACACGCTCTGGTTGACCTGGGCGCCCTGCTTGTACGCCAGGTGCCCGCCGATGTAGGCGCCGAGGCTGACGGCGGAGAGGCCGAGGAACCCGAGCGCCCTGCCCACCCCGCTCCGCCCGGAGAGCCGCGCCGCCAACGAGCCGGCGTAGAGGCCGACCCCGACGGTGTTCGCGGCGGCGTGCACGAGGCCGACCCGGCGCTGGTCCCGGGAGAGCGCCGCCCAGTCGTTCAACCCGGCGACCGCCGCCGGCAGGGCGCTGACCGTCCCCAGGCCGACCAGCACGGTCGCCGGTCGGCGCTGCCCGGGCATCAGGTCCAGCACGGCGGCACTGATCCACGCCCCGACCGGTACCTGCACCATGGCCGGGTGCAGCGGGTGCCCCAGCGTCACGCCGTGCAGCAGGTCCCGCAGTCGCCGCGGTCGCAGCGTCCCCAGGACCACCTTCTGCAACCGGTCACCTGCGCGGTCCAGCCGGGAGTCCTGCTCAACTTTCGTCAATAGCGCTCGCACGAGTACCGACTTCCCGCCCATTCCCCTCCCAAACCGGAGGCCGACGACAAACCTGCCACGTCCCCCTCCCCCGCCGATCTTGCACTTTCTGCTGCGACAAAACCGTCTCCGAGGCACAAATCGACAACCCAAAGTGCAAGATCGACGAGGATTGTGGGGGCGCGGGGCAGGCGGCATGCTGGCGGGATGGGTGTGCGGGTCGAGCACAGCGGGGTCGTTACTACCGTGATTCTGGATCGGCCGGCGGCACGGAACGCTGTCGACGGAGCTACCGCTCGGGCGCTCGCCGACGCGTTTCGCGCCTTCGAGGCCGATCCGGGCGCGGCGGTCGCCGTGCTCTGGGGTGCGGGCGGCACGTTCTGCGCCGGGGCCGACCTGAAGGCCGTCGGCACGCCGAGGGGCAACCGGGTCGAGCCGGAGGGGGACGGCCCGATGGGCCCCACCCGCATGGTGCTGAGCAAGCCGGTGATCGCGGCCATCTCGGGGTACGCGGTGGCCGGCGGCCTGGAGCTGGCGCTCTGGTGTGACCTGCGGGTCGCCGAATCCGACGCCACGCTCGGGGTGTTCTGCCGCCGCTGGGGAGTGCCGTTGATCGACGGCGGCACGGTCCGGCTGCCCCGACTGATCGGGGAGAGCCGGGCGATGGACCTGATCCTCACCGGGCGGGCGGTGCCGGCCGACGAGGCGTACGCCATGGGGTTGGTCAACCGGGTGGTGCCGCCGGGCCGGGCGCGGGCGGCGGCCGAGGAACTGGCGGCGGCGATCGCCCAGCATCCGCAGACCTGCCTGCGCAACGACCGGGCGGCCCTGCTGGCCGGCGCCGGGCGGCCCGAGGCGGAGGCGCTGGCGACCGAACTGGCGTACGGGATGGACTCACTGGCCACCGACGCGCTGGACGGCGCGGCCCGGTTCGCCGCGGGCGAGGGCCGGCACGGCACGACGCCGCCGGGAGGGTGGGACCTCCCGACGGCGTCGGCTACCGGGTGAATCAGTTGCGGTTGATGGTGAAGGTCGTCGTGGGGTTCTGGATGTCCACGGCGTTGTTGCTCAGCCGCAGGTTGGTGAAGGTGACCGACCCGACGGCGGGACCCTGCCCGGCTTCCGGCATGGGGTTTGCCCAGATGCCGAAGCCGGACTTGGCGTCGTAGGCGTCACCGCTCTTGCGGGCGCCGCTGATGGAGATGTTGGTGAAGACCGTGTCGGTGATCGGGTTCTGCGGCTGGCCACCGACGTAGTTGGTCTGGAACATGATGCCGCTGTAGGTCGGGTCGACGATGTCCACGTCGCTGACGCGGATGCCCTGGAACACCTTCGAGGCGGAGAACACCCAGATCGCCGGGAAGGTCTGCCCGCCCCAGAAGTGCCCACCGGCCCGGACGATCGAGATGTTCTCGAACTTCGTGGGCGGGCTCGCGCCGAAGCCGTTCATCGGGTATCCGAAGTCGAGCGAGCTGATGGTGATGCCGGAGTAGACGAGCGTGTCCGCGATGTAGATGTTGCGGAACGTGTTGCCGTAGCCGCCGTAGACGGCCACGCCCGCGGCCCGCCAGGTCAGCGTCGACGTCAGGTTCTCGTAGATGTTGTCCTTCATGTCGGCGCCGCCCGCGTCGATCGCCGAGAACAGCGCGAAGCTGTCGTCGCCGGTGGCCCGGGCGTCGTTGTTGCTGACCAGGTTGTTGGTGCTGCCGTTGGTCATGTTGACGCCGTCGGCGAACAGGTTGCGGATCCGCGAGTTCTTGATCGTCATGTAGTCGGTGTTGGCGCCCCAGTAGAGGCAGACCTGGTGCTCGGCCCAGATGTTGTCGATCACGATGTTCGACACGTTGGAGAAGTCGAACACCTTGCCCGGGCCGTCGATCCGCGAGGTGTAGTTGCCGAAGTACGCGAAGTTCTTGAACGACGAGCCGGCCGCCGAGTTCTCGGCCCGGAAGCCGATGTCGGTGTTCTCCTGGCCGGACGGCGCGTTGAACCGGGTGTACCAGGGGCCGGCACCGGTCACCTGGACCGCCTTGCCGTACACCTGGAACTTCGACGAGGTGGAGTAGTTGCCAGCCGGCAGGTAGACACCGATCAGGTTGCCGGTGGTGTCCATCCGGACCCGGTCCAGGGCGTTCTGCACGTCCTGGTGGGTGAAGCCGGTCGGCGTGGCGTAGCGCGCCGAGTCCGGGTTGGCGATCGGCGAGACCTGCTCGGTGTTGATGAAGTCGATCGCGTACGTGGTGGTGTTGGCCGCGTCCTTCTGCAGGCGGATCTTGCTGCCGGCCGGCACGGTCGAGTTGAGCATGACGTTGGCTTCGTCGTAGATGTGCCGCGGTCCGCCCGCGCTCGGCGAGTTCCCCGGGCTGGTCTCGTTGCCGTACAGCCAGGCGTAGCGGGACGTCAGGTCGATGGCCTTGTGGAACGTGCCGTTGACGTAGACGTTGAGCGTCGAGTTGATGCCCCCGCCACCCGACGCGTCCGGAATGGAGAAGCGGGTGACAAGCGTGTTGGTGCTGGCCCGGGTGGTGAACTCGACGTAGGCGCCGGTCGAGTTCAGGGTGACCGCACGCCGACCGGACGCCTCACCGGCCAGGTCGCCGACGGTCCGGTTCGGGCCCACGACGTTCGCGCCGCCACCGACCACGCCGTCCTCGGCCTCGTACATGTCGTACGGCATGTTGGCGCCACGCCCGACGAAGAGCGGCCGGTCGCTGGTGTTGTTGGTCTGCTTGACCGGCAGCTCGTTGCCGTCGGCGGCGAGCACGACCCGGACGGTGTACTTGCCGTTCGCGGCCGTCCAGGTGCCCAGGTTGACCGGGCCGACGGTGGCCCCGGCGTTGATGACACCGGAGTACGAGCCGGTCAGGGTACGGACCACGGTGCCGGACTCGTTGAGCACGGTGAGCGTGATGCCGTGGGAGCCGGACGCGGACGCCACGCTTCCGGCGTTACGGATCGACACGGAGAACGTGACGGTGTTGCCGGCCGACGGGTTCCCCGGCGACCAGGCGACCGAGGAGGCGACGAGGTCACTGGTGGCGACCGCGCTGACCACCAGCGGGCTGGGGTTGGAGTAGCTGTTGTTGGTGTCGTCCTGCTCGACGACGGTGTTCGACTCGTCGACCTTCGCGCTGAGCGGGTAGCTGCCCGCGTCGCGGGTGCCGATGCTGGCGCTGACCGTGGTCGACGCGCCGGCCGCAAGAGCACCGACCGACGCGGTGCCGACCCGGGTGGAGCCCAGGTAGAAGTTGACGTTGGTCGCGGCGGAGGCCGCCGAGCCGGCGTTCCGGACGGTCGCGGAGAGCGTGATGGTGCTGGTCTCCACGGGCGCGGACGGGCTGAACGACATGCCGGTCACGGTCAGGTCCGGGTTCGGCGCGGGGGTGCCGAAGACCTGGAACTCGGCCACCTGACCGGCCGGCGCACCGGTGTTCGAGGCGATCGAGAGGCGTACGTCGGCGGCGGTCGCGGAGACCGGGATGGTCACCGTGTTGCCGCTGCCCGGGTTGAACGTGTAGTTCGTCGCGCCGACCAGGGTGGTGAAGCTCGACGAGTTCTGGTCCCGGCCGAGGACGGTGATGTTCTGGGTACGCGTACCCCAGGCCGAGTCCGGGTTGAGCTTCAGCACGATCTGGCTGAGGCTGGCGTTCGCCCCGAGCTGCACGGTCAACGTGCTCGGGTTGCCGTTGCCCTCCCAGTAGGTGGCCACGTTGTTGTCGTTGGCATTGGTGGCCACGAACGTGTGCACGTACCCGGAGGCGGTGATCGGCTTACCGACCGCCAGGTTGCTTCCGGTCGGGTTGCCGGTGCCGGTGCGGGTCACCGTGTTGCTGTTCGACGACTGGTTGCCGGCCGCGTCCTTGGCCCGCACGTAGTACGAGACGGTGGCGCTGTCCGCCTGGCTGTCGGTGTAGGTCAGCGTCGAGCCGCTGACGCTGCCGCGCAGCGCGCCGTTGGCGTAGACGTCGTACCCGGTCACCCCGACGTTGTCGCTCGACGCGGACCAGGTGAGTCGGATCTGACCGCTGGCCGGCTGGGTGTACGCCAGGCTGCCCGGGGCGCTCGGGGCCTGGGTGTCGGTGCTGCCGCTGGAGCCGTACACCTCCACCTCGGAGAGCTGCGCCGCCGGCCAGCCGGTGTTGCCGGTGACCTGCACGCGTACGTAGCGGGTGCTGGCGGCGGTGAAGCTGACGGTCGCGGTGTTGCCGGTGCTCGGGTTGAAGGTGTAGTCGGCGGACGACTTCAGGGTGCTGAAGGTCGAGCCGTTGGTGGAGCCGAGCACCGACAGCGTCTGCGTACGCGTCTGCCAGTCCGACGACGGCGGCAGCTTCAGCACGACCCGGTCCACGCCGATCGTCGCGCCCAGGTCGGCCTGGATCCACTGGGGGAACGCGTTATTGGCGCTCTCCCAGTAGGTCGAGGCGTTGCCGTCGTTGGCGTTGCTCGCCACGTAGTTCTGGTTGTAGCTGCTGGCGCTCATGGTGGCCGAGAGCCCGGCGAGCAGGGCCGCGCGGGCGGAGCCCGCCGGTGCGGAGGCGGGCGTCGCCGCCGGGGCCGCGGTCGCGGGGGTGACCGCGGGAACGGCGGCGAGGAGCAGTCCGGCGAGCGTGCTGGCGAGGAGCCGGCGGCGGGCCGGCGCTCGGTCGGCTCGTGGGGCGGAACCGGGCGAGCCGGTTCGCGGGGTGCCTCGGGTGGGGCCGTTTCTGGACATCGGTCGCTACACCTCTTTCGGGGGTGGTGTGGGGTGCGTTGCCCGGTGACGGGTGCAGGGGTACGCCCGTCGTGCCGCGACAGGTGGGGGACGGTGCTGCGGCCCCCGCCCTGGCCGGGCGGGGGCCGCCGGGCTAGCTGGAGTAGACCTCGAACTCGCTGAGCTGACCGGCGGGCCAGCCCGTGTTGCCGGTGACGGTCAGGCGCAGGTAGCGCTGGCTGGTCGCCGTGAAGGTCACGGTGACCGTGTTGCCGCTGGACGGGTTGAAGGTGTAACCGGCGGACGACTTGACGGTGCTGAACGACGAGCCGTCGGTCGAGCCGAGCAGCGCCAGCGTCTGCGTACGTGTCTGCCAGGCCGACGACGGCGGCAGCTTCAATACGACCCGGGACACCGTTCGGGTCGCGCCCAGGTCGACGGTCAGCGACTGCGGGAAGGCGTTGTTGGCGCTCTCCCAGTAGGTGTTGGCGTTGCCGTCCACCGCGTTGGACCCGCCGTACACGTCGGAGTGGCTGGTCTCGGTGATCGACCGTCCGGCCGCCAGGTTGCCGGTGGGGGCAGGCGTGGTCGGGGGCGGGGTGGTCGTCGGGGGCGTGGTGGTGGGCGGTGCCGTGGTCTGCGTGCCGCCGTACACCTCGACCTCGCTGAGCTGGGCTGCCGGCCAGCCGGTGTTGCCGGTCACGGTGACCCGGATGTAGCGACGGCTACCGGAGGGCAGCCCGATCGAGACGGTGTTGCCCGAGCCGGGAGCGAAGACCCGACCGGCGGACGACGCCAGCGTGCTGTACGACGAGCCGTCGCTGGAGCCGAGCACCGACAGCGTCTGGGTGCGCTGCTCCCAGCCGGCCGGCAGCTTGAGCACCACCCGGTCGACCGAGCGGACCGCGCCCAGGTCCACGGTGACCGACTGCGGGAAGGCGTTGTTGGCGCTCTCCCAGTAGGTCGAGGCGTTGCCGTCCACCACGTTGCCCGCCGTGTAGTTCTGGTTGGTGCTGGTCGCGGTCGTCGAACGGTTCAGCGCCAGGTTCCCACCGGTGGGCGGCGGGGTCGTCGGAGGCGCGGTCGTCGGAGGCGCGGTGGTGGGAGGCGCGGTGGTGGGAGGCGCGGTGGTGGGGCCGGTGGTCGGCGGGGTGCTGGGCCCACCACCCCACTGCGGCTCCGGCCACGGGCCGCAGTACGGGGTCGAGGTGTACCAGCCCGAGTTGCCGGAGCCCTGGGTGATCTGGAAACCGCCACCCACGCAGTTGTGCATCGGGTTGCTCTGCGCGATGTTGGTGGCCCGCACGTTGGTGAACGACACCTGGCTGGGCGCCTGCACCTGGAGCGCGTACGTGCCGGCGCCGTCGATGCGGACGTTGTTGAGGTTGATGCCGCTGGTCTGGCCCTCGATCCAGTGCAGCGCGGCGTACGAGCTGTCCAGGATGTCGGTGTCGGTGATGTTGATGGTGGCCTGCTGGAACGCCTCGTTGAGAGCGGAGAACCAGATCGCCCCGACGCCGAAGTTCCAGTTGTAGTCCGAGTTGCCGTTGCGGATCAACGTGTTCCGGGCGATCGTCCAGGTGCCCCGGACCGCGGTGTCGCCCTGCACGCCGGGGTAGCGGTTGGCGACGTGGATGCCGCCGCCGTTGGTCAGCGAGTCGGCGGTCACGTTGTCGCTGATCGTGATGTTCCGACCGCCGTAGCTGACCAGGTGGTTCGCCAGCAGCGTTACACCGATGGTGTTGTGCGTGAACGAGTTGTTGACGTTCGGCACGCTCTGCGCCCACATGGCCAGGGCGTCGTCACCGGTGTTGCGGACGAACGTGTTGGTCACCGTCGAGTTGGTGACGCCGGTGTGGAAGTTCACCCCGTCCGCGGTCTGGTCCAGGATCCGGCTGTTGCGGATGGTGAAGTTGTCCATCGGCCCGTCCATCCACGCGCCGACCTTGGTGTTCTCCAACCAGAGGTTGTCGACCACCGAGTTGGTCATCGCCCCGCCCAGCGCGTTGACCTGGTCGTCGTCGATCCGCTCGCGGATGTCGCCGATGATGGCGAAGTCCCGCAGGGTGACGTTGCGGCTCGGTCCGTTCGCCTCGTGCGACCGGATCTCACCGGTGTAGCCGCCGCCGGGGACGTACTTGCCGTAGATGCCGGCCGCCCGCTTGCGGTCGGTGGGGTGCCGGCCGCCGAGCACCGAGTACCAGGGGCCGGCGCCGCGCAGGGTCACCCCGTCGACCACCACGTGGTCCCAGAGGGTGAAGGTGCCGGTCGGGATCCAGACCGCCCGGCCCTGGGCCTTTCCGGCGTCGACCGCCGCCTGGAACTTCGCGGTCGAGTCGGTCGCACCGGTCGGGTCCGCGCCGAAGTCGGTGACCACGTCGATGACACCGGACGGCTTCGCGATCGGCGCGACGACCTCGAAGTCGGCCAGGTCGATCGTGAAGGTGGGTGACTGGGCGGTCGAGGAGACCTGCAACCGGATCTTCGTACCGGCCGGCTGGGTGCTGCCGAACAACGCCCGGGTCTCGTCGTAGAAGTGGTGCGGGTTGGTGTCGCCCGGGTTGTTGTTGAACGGGTAGCCGCCGTAGTACCAGCCGTACTTCGACGTGACCGGGACCGACTTCAGCAGGTTGCCGTTGGCCCGCAGGTCGATGGTGGCGTCCCGGCCCGTGCCGGCCGAGTTGTCCGGCAGGCTGTACCGGAAGGTGACCGCGTTGGCCGGGGCGGTGAGCGTGAACTCGACGTACTCACCGACGGCGTCGAGGGTGATCGCCTCCCGGCCGGACGCCTCCGACGGCAACGTGCCGTAGCGCCGGTCCGGACCGATCTTCGTACCGTTGTGCGCGGCCTTCTCCGCCTCCTGCTCGATGAAGGGGACGGTGGCGCCTCGGCCGGAGATGTCGAAGGGGGACAACCCGGCCGCCGCGGCCGGGGTGGCACTGCCGGTGACCGCGAGGGCGGTCAGGGTGGTGGCCGCGAGCAGGGTGGCGGCGATGGCGGCCAACCCTGCCCGGGCCGGGTGTCGAAGGTGGTGCGGAGTGCCGGTGGTGTGGTTGGCCATGAGCTGCGCTCTCCCTTTCGTCAGGCAGGCCAGGTCCCCCGTGTCGGTGCGGTGTGGCGGTCCCTCGTACTCCTCTCGTGGGCTGCGCGGTGTGCGGGTGGTGTGGTGCCGGCGGCCGGGACGGGACCGCCGGCACCACGTCGGGTCGGATCAGGTCAGGGTGGCGACGTCCGCGCGCGGTCCGTCCACCGCTTCGGGGATACGCAGCCAGACGGCGGTGTCCGACGGCAGCAGTCCGTCGTCGAGTGGGCCGCTGGCCAGCAGCACCTCCCCGTCGACGGGCATCGGCACCGCCGCGTCGGTGAGGTTGACGAGGCAGCGGAAGCCGCCACCACGACTGAAGGCCAGCACGCCGTCCGGGGCGGGCAGCCAGGTCATCTCGCCGTCGCCGAGCGCCGCCTCGCCCCGCCGGACGTGGATGGCCTCCCGGTACAGCTCGAGCATCGAGGCCGCGTCGCCGGTCTGCGCCAGCGCCGTCCGGTCCTTCCAGTCGGCGGGTTGGGGCAGCCAGGGCGCCGCCGAGCCTTCGGGGCTGAACCCGAACGGCGGCTCGTCACCGGCCCAGGGCAGCGGTACCCGGCAACCGTCCCGACCGGGGTCGACGCGGCCGGAGCGTTCCCACATCGGGTCCTGCCGCAGCGCGTACGGGATGTCCTCGACCTCCCAGAGCCCCAGCTCCTCGCCCTGGTAGACGTAGACGGCGCCGGGCAGCGACAGCGACAGCAGCGCGGCGGCCCGCGCCCGACGGGTGCCCAGCTCCAGGTCGGTGGGGATGCCCTCGCGCTTGGCGGCGAAGCTGAACGTGGTGTCCGCCCGGCCGTAGCGGGTGACGTGCCGGGTCACGTCGTGGTTGGAGAGCACCCAGGTGGCCGGCGCGCCCACCGGAGCGTGGGCGCTGAGCGTGCCGTCGATGCTCTCCCGCAGCGCCGACGCGTCCCAGGCGCAGCCGAGGAAGTCGAAGTTGAACGCGGCGTGCAGCTCGTCGGGGCGCAGGTAGTTGGCGAACCGCTGCCGGTCCGGCAACCACACCTCGCCGATCAGCGCGCGGTCCGCGTACGAGTCGGCGACCCGCCGCCAGCCCCGGTAGATGTCGTGCACCCCGTCGAGGTCGTGGAACGGGTGCGGCCGGTCCGGCTCGACCTCCGGCAGCGTGCCGTCCTTCACGAGCAGGCCGGCGGAGTCGATGCGGATGCCGTCGACGCCCCGGTCGAACCAGAACCGGAGGATGTCCTCGAACTCGGCCCGTACCCGGGGGTGGTCCCAGTTGAAGTCCGGCTGCTGTGGGGCGAAGAGGTGCAGGTACCAGTCACCGGGTGTGCCGTCCGGGTTGGTGGTGCGGGTCCACGTCTCGCCACCGAACTCGCCGACCCAGTCGGTGGGTCGCTGGTCGCCGTTCGGGCCCCGGCCGGGACGGAACCAGAACAGGTCCCGCTCGGGCGCGCCCGGGCCGCCGGCCAGCGCGGCCTGGAACCACGGGTGCGCGTCGGAGCAGTGGTTGGGCACCACGTCGACGATCGTCCGGATGCCCAGGTCGTGCGCCTCCGCGATCAGCGCCTCGACCTCGGCGAGCGTGCCGAAGACCGGATCGATGTCGCGGTAGTCGGACACGTCGTACCCGGCGTCGGCCATCGGCGACGGATACCAGGGACTGAACCAGATCGCGTCGATGCCAAGCGCGGACAGGTGGTTCAGGCGGGAGCGGATACCTGCGATGTCACCGATGCCGTCGCCGTTGCCGTCGGCGAAGCTGCGTGGGTACACCTGGTAGATAACGGCTCCACGCCACCACGGACTGCTGTCTGCTGTGGACACGAGCACCTGCTTTCTGCGTCAGTACGTCGCCGGGTACGCCGGTGGCGATTGTGTGTCGGACGAACGGCCGTTGTTCGCTCCGCTGTCTTCGGTGGTGGCTATCCCTTGATGCTGCCGGCGGTCAGGCCAGACATGATGTTCCGCTGGAAGATCAAAAAGACGATAACGGTCGGGATGGCGGCGATGACCGACGCGGCGATCACGACGTTCATGGGCGTACCGCCCGCGAAGGAGTAGATGCCGACACTGACCGTCCGGGTCTCCGGTGAGGGCATGACCAGCTTCGGCCAGAGGAAGTCCTTCCAGACCGCCGTCATGGCCAGGATCGCGACGACGCCGAGGATCGGGCGGGACATCGGCAGGATGATCGACCAGAGCGTCCGCAGCGGCGTCGCCCCGTCCACCAGAGCCGCCGCCATCAACTCCTCGGGAATCGAGTCGAAGAATCGCTTCAGCAGAAAGATGTTGAATGCGTTCGCCACCAGTGGCAGCCAGATGGCGAACGGCGAGTCGAGCAGATTGATGTGCAGGATCGGCAGGTCGATCACGGTCACGTACTGGGGGACGATGAGCACCATCGCCGGGATCATCAGAGTGGCGAGCATCAGCCCGAGGATCACGTTGCCGAAGATCGGTCGCAGTTTCGACAACGAGTACGCGGCGGCCGCGTCGAACACGAGCTGGAACAGCACCGCGCCGATCGCGTAGTAGAACGTGTTGAACAGCAGCTTGGCGAGTTCCAGATTGTTCCAGGCGTCGATGTAGTTCTGCGGCTGCGGGTCCTTCGGAAACAGCGTGGGTGGGGTCTGGGCGATCTCCTGGCCGGACTTGAGCGCGCCGGTGACCATCCAGTACAGCGGCCCGAGGAAGATGAGCGTGAACGCCGTCACGACGACGACCAGCAGCGTCCAGTAGATGACCCGCCCGCGCCCGCGGCTGACCTGGGCATGGGAGATGAGGGTCCGGGTGCCGGAATCCTGTGCCATTGCGCGCCGTCCTAGTCCTGTTTCGCAGTCAGCCGCACGTACACGGCGGAGAAGCCGGCCAGCACCACGAGCATGAGCACGCCGAGTGCGGCAGCGCCGTTGAGGTCGTTCTGGAAGAACCCGTGCTGGTAGATGAGGTACGCCACGGTGGTCGCGGAATCCTCCGCGCCCGCGCCGTTGGCGAGGATCAGCGGCTCGATGAAGAGCTGCATCGTGGCGACGATCTGGATCATCGCCAGGAGCGCCAGGATGAGCCGGGTCTGCGGGATCGTCACGTGGCGGATCCGCTTCCAGATCCCCGCGCCGTCGAGTTCGGCGGCCTCGTACAGCTCGCCGGGAATGTTCTGTAGCGATGCCAGGTAGATCAGGACAGCGCCACCCATGTTCATCCAGGTGGACGCGATCACCATGGCCGGCATCGTCATGTCCGGCGACTGCATCCACTGCGACGTCGGCAGGTGCAGCGCCTTGAGGATCGCGTTGAACAGGCCCGCCTCGCTCGGGTCGTACGCGTAGAACTTGAAGAGGTACAGGGCCGAGGCCGGCGGGAGCATCACCGGCAGGTAGACCAGGATCCGCAGGTAACCCTTGGCGTGCCGGAACTCGTTGAGCAGGATCGCCACGAAGAACGGCACCGCGTACCCGAGCACGAGCGCGAGCAGCGTGAAGTAGAACGTGTTCTTCCACGCCGGCCAGAAGCTGGGGTCGGCGAGGAGACGGCTGTAGTTGTCCCAGCCCACCCAGGTCGTCTCGCCGCGCCTGGTCCGCTGGAAGCTCATCACGACGCCACGGACCATCGGGTACCAGGAGAAGACCACGAAGCAGAGCACGGCGCCGATCAGGAACGCGTGCCCGGTGAGGTTGTCCCGTACCTTGCGGCCGAGGCTCGTACGCTGCTTCGGCCCTGCCGCGTACGACGGCATCGGGCGGCCCGGTTTCCCGGGGGCCTGGGGGGCGGCGGTGATCGCCACGGCACTCTCCTGCGGAGGTCGGTGAGGCGGACGGTGGTGCGGCGCGGGGTGTGGGGGCCGGTACGCCGACCCCCACACCCGCGGATCAGCTCTGCGCGGCCAGCAGTTGGTTGACCTTGTCTTCGGCCGTCTTGAGCAGCGCGTCGATGTTCGCGTTCGGGTTCGTCAGCACACCGGACATCGCGGCGTCGAGCACCGCGTAGATCGCCTGGGCGTTACGCGGCTCCCCCTTGATCGGCACCGGGGTCGCCTCGAAGAGCGCGAAGTTGGTGGTGTCGAGGTTGGCGTTGGCCTTGCGCAGTTCGAGTTCCTGCTTCTGCACCTCGCTGCCGTTGGCAAACAGCAGCGGCTGGGGCAGACCCACCGGGTAGTTCTGCGGCTTGGCGCGCACGTAGTCGAACTGGCCCTTGCCCGGGGTCAGCTTCTGGTACGCGATCCACTTCAGACCGGCCTTGACCTGCTCGGGAGAGAGGCCCTTCTTGAAGAAGTAGCCCTCGCCACCACCGAGCGTGCCCTTCGCCGGACCGTCCTGACCGGGCAGCGGGCTCATCGCCCAGTCCTGGAACTTGCCCTGGAACTGGCTGACGATCGCCTGGGTGGCGTCCGGCGCGCCGATGAACATGCCGACCTTGTTGGCGCCGGCGTTCGTCAGCAGATCGCCCCACTGGAGAAGCTGGCGGGAGCCCATGCTGTTGTCGCCGTACCGCATGTCCTTGAGGTTCTGCAGGACCTGCTTGCCCATCGCGTTGTTGAAGTCGGCCTTCTTGCCGTCGGCCGTGAGCACCTGGCCGCCCTGCGAGTAGAGCAGCGAGGTGAAGTGCCAGCCGCCGGTGTTGCCGGCGCTGTACTCCGAGTAGCCGGCGATGCCGTTGCCGAGCCCCGAGATCTTCTTGGCGGCGGTCCGGACCTCGCCCCAGGTCTTGGGCGGGTTGTTGACGTCCAACCCGGCCTGCTGGAACAGAGCCTTGTTGTAGACCAGGCCCATCGAGTAGTTCTTCACCGGCACGGCGTAGAGCTTGCCGCCGTCGCTGAAGACCTCCTTGAGCGCCGGGTCGACGCTGTCCCAGGTGGAGATCGTGTCCTTGTTGACGTACTGCGAGATGTCCATCGCCTGACCGGAGTCGAGCACCTGCGCCAGGTCCGTCATGTAGCCGTAGAACACGTCGGTGACGGTGCCGCCGGCCAGGCGGGCGGTGAAGTCCGGCGGGTTGTTGCACTGCTCGCCGACGCTCACGCTCTTGACGATGATGTCCGGGTTCTGCTTCTGGAACTCGACGACGTCGTCGTTCCAGTTCTTCAACAGCTCTTTCTGGGCGCCGACCGGCTGGCAGTCGACGGTGATGGTGACCTTGCCGCCGGCGGTCGCGTCCTTGTCGTCACTCTTCGTGGAGCATGCCGTGAGGCTGAAGCCCAGGCCGGCCACGAGCGCCAGGGTCGCAGCCCTTCGGTATTGCGGTACGGACATCTGTCCATCCCTTCGGGAACGGGTGTCTCCGTGAGGTGCGCTGATTGCGGTGATACGGCCTGACGCCCTGTAGCTGCGCCGGAGCCAGGTGTGAGTGGAGTCACTGTAACGAGCACGACTCATTTCAGCAAGGTGTCGACGATGTTTTGAAAAGACTCGACATCAGGACGACAGAGGGCGACAGGATGCGGGATTAGACCCGTTATGCGGCTACTTGTGCATCAAGAAGGCCGCCGACCGCGAGAGCGGTCGACGGCCTTCGAGAAGGTCGTTCAGTACGCCAGGAGCGCGATCACCGGCCGGGTGCGGGCGCGGTGGAGCCGCGGACCACCAACTCCGGCTCGAACAGCAGCTCGTCCTGGAGGACGCCGGCACCCTCGATCTGGGTCACCAGCAGATCCACCGCAGCCTGACCCATCGTCTCGATCGGCTGCCGCACCGTCGTCAACGGCGGATCGGTGCAGGTCATGAACGCGGAGTCGTCGAAGCCCACCACCGAGATGTCCGTCGGCACCGCACGACCCAGACGCCGGGCGGCCCGGATCGTGCCCAGGGCCAGGACGTCACTGGCGCAGATGATGCCGGTGACGCCGCGCTCGACCAGTTTCGTCGCGGCGACCCGAGCGCCCTCCATCGAGAAGCTGGAACGCTCGACGCACTCCTGCTCGGCGACACCCCAGTCCGCGGCCTGCACCATCGCGTCCAGCTTGCGGCGGGACGGCACGTGCCCCTCCGGGCCGAGCACCATCCCGATCCGCTCGTGCCCGAGCGAGCGCAGATGCCCGTACGCCTGCTCCACCGCCACCGCGTCGTCGGTCGAGACCCGGGGAAAGCCCAGCTCGTCCACACCGGCGTTGACCAGCACCACCGGCAGGCCCCGATCGGTCAGCCGACGGTAGTGGTCGTGCCGGGCATCGGCCAGCGCGTACGAGCCGCCGGCGAAGATCACGCCGGACACCTGGTGGTCGAGGAGCATCTCGACGTAGTCCATCTCGGACACGCCGCCGATGGTGCGGGCACAGAGGGCCGGCGTGTAGCCGCGCTGGGCGAGCGTCCCGGTCACCACCTCGGCGAGCGCCGGGAAGATCGGGTTCTGCAACTCGGGCAGCACCAGCCCGACCAGGCGGGCACGCTCACCGCGCAGCTTGGTCGGCCGCTCGTAGCCGAGCACGTCGAGCGCGGTGAGCACCGCCGTCCGGGTCGCCTCGGAAACACCGTCCCGACCGTTGAGCACCCGGCTGACGGTGGCCTCGCTGACGCCTGCCTTCTTGGCAACTTCAGTCAACCGCTTGGTCACGGCCGCAATCGTACGTCACGGAAATGAAAGAAATGAACCGTGAAACGGTCAGATTTTGCTGCGCAACTGTCGCATCTTGCCACGATTCATCCGGCCGACTTCGGTCGTCGTCGTCAGGACAGGTCGCGCAGCGCGTCCTCGATGGCGCGGTGGAAGGTCGGGTACGCGTAGATCATGTGCCGCAGCTGGCTCAGCGGCACGGCCGCGTGCACCGCCACCACGAGCGCCGACAGCACCTCACCGCCGGACGGGCCGACCGACGTCGCCCCGATCAGCACGCCCTGGTCGGCGTCCGCGACGAGCTTGATGAAGCCCTCGTCACCGACGCGGTGGATCCAACCCCGGGTCGAGCTGCTCAGCTTGGTGAACCCGACCTGCACGTTGATGCCCCGGTCGCGGGCCTGCCGCTCGGTCAACCCCACGGCGCCGACCTCCGGGTCGGTGAAAGTCACCCGGGGCAGCGCGCGGTAGTCGGCGCGCGGGACGGTGCCGGCCGAACCGCTCGATCCGCTCGTGGCAAGCGCACTGGAGGAGCCCATCGCGCCGCCTACGACGCTGGCGGTCCCGCTGGCGTCCGGGCCGGCCGTCGCCTGCCGGTAGTGAGCGAGCACGTCGGACACCACGATCGCCGCCTGGTACATGGCGATGTGGGTGAACGCCCCCTCGCCGGTCAGGTCACCCACCGCCCAGATGCCGTCGGTGACGTGCATCCGGTCGTCCACCGGCAGGTAACGCTGGTGGGCGTCCACACCGACGGTGTCCAACCCCAGCTCCTCCAGATGCGCCCGACGGCCGGTCACCACGAGCAGCCGCTCGGCGGTGAACTCCGCTCCACCATCGCCGCGCAGCGTGAAACGGTCGCCGTCATGGTCGACCCGTTCGGCGCGTACCCCGGTGTGAATCTCGACGCCGTCGGCGCGCAGCGCGGCGGCGGCCACGTCGGAGGCCTCCGGCTCCTCCACGGCCAGCACCCGGTCCAACGCCTCCACCACGGTGACGCGGACGCCGAAGCGCGCGAAGACCTGGGCCAGTTCCAGCCCGATCGCGCCACCACCGAGCACCAGCAGCGACTCCGGCAGCTCCTCGACCTCGATCGCCTGGTGGTTGGTCCAGTACGGCGTGTCGGCCAGGCCGTCGATCGGCGGCACCGAGGGGCGGGTACCGGTGCCCAGGACGATGCCGTGCCGGGCCTGGAACACCTGGTCGCCGACCCGGACCCGACCCGGACCGTCGAGCCGGCCACTACCCCGGACGAACCGGCCGCCCTTGCCGGTGAACCGGTCGACCGCGACCTTGTCGTCCCAGGTGTCGGTGGCCTCCTCGCGGATCCGCTTCGCCACCGGCGCCCAGTCCGGCCGGACCTGCGCCGTGCCCGCCAGCCCGTCGACGCGACGTGCCTCGGCCAGCGCGTTCGCGGCCCTGATCATCATCTTGCTCGGGATGCAGCCCCAGTACGGGCACTCGCCGCCGACGAGGTCCCGCTCGACACCGACGACGCTCAGGCCGGCATCGGCGAGTCGCTCGGCCACCTCCTCGCCGCCGACGCCGAGCCCCACCACGACAACATCCACCAGCTCCGGCTCTGCCACCCCGACAGCATCCCCCAGCGGCACCGCCCCGACCACCGGGGTCCGGAAAAGTCGGCGGGAGCACCGCGCCGGAGCGCCTACGGTGATCGAATGCACCCACGCTTCGCCCCCGTCCGGGACTGCTTCCGCGACCTGCTGGCCTCCGGCCGGGAGACCGGCGCCAGCCTGACCATCTGGTACGACGGCCAGCCGGTGGTCGACCTGGTGGGCGGATTCCGCACCGGTGACGGGCCGTCCGGGCAGCCGTGGCGGCCGGACACACTGGTCAACGTCTACTCGGTCGGCAAGCCGGTCGCCGCGCTGTGCCTGCTGCTGCTCGTCGACCGGGACCGCGTCGACCTGGACGCGCCCGTGCAGCGGTACTGGCCGGAGTTCCGCACCCCGGCCACCGTGCGACACGTGTTGTCGCACACCGCCGGGCTGCCGGCGTTCCCGGTGCCCCGGCCGGCCAGCGCGATCGCGGACTGGGACCTGCTCGTCGGCGACCTGGCCGCCGCCGACCCCGAATGGCCGCCGGGAACGCTGGCCGGCGAGCACGCCTGGACGTACGGCCACCTGGTGGGCGAGCTGGTCCGCCGGGTGGACGGCCGGAGCGTGGGCCGTTTCCTCGCCGACGAGATCGCCGGCCCGTGGCAGCTCGACCTCGGGTTCGGGCTGGCCGAGACGGACCAACGTCGCTGCGCGGACCTGCGCTACGGCGACCCGGAGTGGCCGACCCGCAAGCTGGGCGACCCGGACACACTGCGGGCGAGGGCGTTGGGCAACCCGGCCGGTGGCCTGGATCTCGCCGTGCTGAACAGCCCGCTGTGGCGGGGGGCTCAGATGCCGGCGGTCAACCTGCACGCCACCTCCGTCGGCCTGGGCCGGCTCTACGCGGGTCTGCTGGCCGGCGGCGTCCTGGACGGCGTACGGCTGTTCAGCCCCGCCCTTCTCGACGAGGCGACCCGGGTCCAGTACGACGGCCCGGACGTGGTGCTGGACCGCCGGGTCCGGTGGACGCTGGGCATGCAGTGGGAGCCCGACCTCAGTTGGGGCATGGGCGGGCTCGGCGGCAGCAGCGCGTGGGCCGACCCGGTGCGCGGCTACACGCTCGCGTACGTCACGGCACAGCTCGCCGAGCACGACCGGGTGGACGAGCTGGCCGAGGTGCTGCACTCCTGCCTTTAGAGTCAGCGCAACCAGACCGGATCGGTGCCGGGCACGGTGAGCGGCGGCGGATAGTCCAGCGTGCGGCGAAGGTCGTCCGGCAGCTTCCACGGCTGGTGGATGGCCTTGCCCGACACCTTGGCCAACTCCGGCACCCAGCGGCGTACGTAGTCACCGTCCGGGTCGTACCGCTCGGCCTGCCGGACCGGGTTGAACCCCCGGTAGGGCTTGGTGTCGTTGCCGGTGCCGGCGACCCACTGCCAGTTGCCCGAGTTGTTGGCCACGTCGCCGTCGAGGAGCCAGCGGAAGAAGACCCGCACGCCGGCCCGCCAGTCCTGCCCCAGGTGCTTGGTCAGGTAGCCGGCGGTGATCAGCCGGGCCCGGTTGTGCTGCCAGCCCTGTGCCCGCATCTGCCGCATCCCGGCGTCCACGATCGGCATTCCCGTCCGGCCCTCGGCCCAGGCCGCGAGAGCGTCGTCGTCGTAGCGCCACTCCTCGGTGGCGCCCCGCCGGTACGCGGCCGTCGAGATCTGCGGGAACGCGGCGGTGACCTGGTAGTAGAAGTCGCGCCAGCAGATCTGCCGCACGAACGGTCCGGACCGGTCGCCGGCCCGGTTGGCCACCGACAGCGGCGACACGCAACCGAAGCGCAGGTACGGGCTGAGGCGGGAGGTGTCGTCGCCGGCCATGTCGTCGTGCTGGTCGTCGTACCGGCCCAACTCGGGCAGCCAGTCGGTGAGCCGCTGCCGGGCGACGCGCTCGCCGCCGACGGCCGCCTCCGGCGACTCCCCCGCCGGCGGCGCCGGCAACCGACCCACGCTCACCCCCTCGGGCAGCACGACCCGGCGGGGCGCGGCCAACTCCTCGCGCCACCGGGAAGCGGCCCACGCCCGGTGGTACGGGCTGAACACCCGGTAGTGGTCGCCACCTCCACCGGGCCGCAGGGCGCCCGGCTCGACGACCGTCAGCCCCGGAAAGAGCCGCAGGTGCAGCCGGTGCCGCTCACACTCGGCGCGCAGTCGACGCTCCCGGCGGCGGGCGTAGTGGCTGACATCGGCGGAGAGCGCGACAGCGGTGGCACCGACCTTGCCGGCCAGCCGGACCGTCTCGGCCACCGGGTCGCCGCGCCGCACCACCAGGTCGCCGCCGCGCTCGCGCAGCGCGTCACGCAGGTCGGCGAGCGCCTGGTGCAGGAACCGGGTGCGGTTGGCCGACAACCCGGCCAGGGCCGGGTCGAGCACGTACAACGGCACCACCCGGTCGAACGCCGCGCAGGTGGTGGCCAGCGCCGGGTGGTCGTGCACCCGCAGGTCGCGGGTGAAGAGCACGACCGCGGTGCCCCCGGTCACCGGGCCGCCGGCTGGACCGTCGGGCCCGGGATGGTGACCGGGGTACCCGTCGACGTCAGCAGAGCGCGCGCGGCCACCGCCATCCGTCGCCGCTGCGGCACCAGGGCGCGGCGGGCGAAGACGTCGTAGTCCTGTGCGGCCACCTCGTCGAGGATGCCGCCGTAGAGCGCGTACGCCGTGCGCATGCACGCCTGCGAGGCGGGAGCGAGCATGGTGATACCCGGCGCGGCGGCGGCGTAGTGCGCCTGGGCGCGGGTCACCTCGTACTCGATCAACTCGCGGGTGCGGGCCGTGCCCTGTCCCCGGTCGCGGGCCTCGACCAGGTCCTCGCGGGTGACGCCGAACTTCGCCAGGTCCTCGTCGGGGAGGTAGGTGCGGCCCCGGTCGAGGTCCTCGGCGACGTCACGGATGAAGTTGGTGAGCTGGAAGGCGAAGCCGAGCTGTCGGGCCGGCTCGCGGGCCGCCGCCGGGTCGGAGCTGCCCAGGATCGGCAACATCATGGTGCCGATCACCGCCGCCGAACCCTCCATGTAGTCGAGCAGGTGGTCGTACGTCGGGTACGAGGTGACCGTCAGGTCCATCGCCATGCTCTTCAGAAACGACGCGAAGTCGTCCCGGTCCAGATCGAAGATGGCGATCGTGTGCAGCACGGCCGGCAGCAGCGGGTCGTCAACCGACGCGCCGTGCAGGCCGGCCATGAACCTGCTGGCCCAGTCGTCGAGCAGGGCGGCCCGCTCGGCCGGTGGCAGGGCCTCGGTGCTGTCGACGATCTCGTCGGCGTACCGCGTGAATCCGTAGAGCGCATGGACATGTCGCCGTTTCCACGCGGGAAGCAGCCGGGTGGCGAGATAGTAGGTGCGGCCGTGACGTTTGTGCAGCTCACGGCACCGGTCATAGGCAGCGGTGAGATCTGTGTCCACCGGCCCTCCTCAAATATCGACGCACCAATCGACGCAACTCGTACCCTAGGGTACGCTCGCCCACATGGCCAACGACGCAGTTGCGGGCAACGCGGTACGTGTGGCACCGACCGAGCCGGGCGAGGGGGACGATCCGGTCCGCGCTGTCCTGGCCGCGTACACCCAGGACCTGATCACTGCGGTCGACGAGACCCTCTCCGCCTTCCTCGACTCCGAGGTCGACGCACTCAGCGAGATCGACGCAGCCATGGGCGGATTCGCGTCCGCCGCACGCGCGGCGGTGCTGTCCGGGGGCAAGCGCATCCGGTCCACGTTCGGCTACTGGGGCTGGCGTGGGGCGGTCGGCGGCGACGAACCGCTCCCCGCAGTCCTACCCGCGCTGGCCGCGCTCGAACTGCTGCACACCTTCGCGCTGGTCCACGACGACGTGATGGACGCCTCCACCACCCGTCGCGGCCGGCCCACCGCGCACGTCGCGCTCGCCGCCCAGCACGTCGCCGCCGGCCACCGGGGCGACCCGGACCGGTTCGGCGAGGCCGCCGCCGTGCTGATCGGCGACCTCTGCATGGTCTGGGCCGACAAGCTGCTCGCCCGCACCACCGTCAGCCCGGCCCGACTGTTCGAGGTCCGCCGCTGCTACGACCAGATGCGGGTCGAGACGGTCGCCGGCCAGTACCTGGACGTGCTCGGCGAGAACGACCCGGACAGCTGGTCGGTCGACCGGGCGCTGCGCGTGGCCCGCTACAAGACCGCCAGCTACACCGTGCAGCGACCGCTGCTCTTCGGCACCCGCCTCGCCGGGGTGCCGGCCGACGCCGCGCTGGTCACCGCGTACACCCGCTACGGGCTGGCCGTCGGTGAGGCGTTCCAGCTCCGCGACGACCTGCTCGGCGTCTACGGCGATCCGGCGTCCACCGGCAAGCCGGCCGGCGACGACCTGCGCGTCGGCAAGCCCACCACGCTGCTCATGCTGGCCCGTCAACTGGCCACGCCGAGCCAGCTCCGGGCGCTGGAGCAGACCGACGGCGCACCTGTCGAACGGCTCGCCGACGTGGTCGCCGCGACGGGCGCGGTGGTCCGGGTGGAGCGGATGATCGCCGAGCGGGTGGGCGATGCCCTGGCCGCGCTCGACAGCGCGCCGGTGGACCGGACGGCGCGTACCGCGCTGACCGGGTTGGCCACCGCCGCCACGAGCCGGCGGGCCTGATGACCGAGTATCTCGAGGAGGTGGTCACGTGCGGACGGTGACGGGACGGACGGACCGGGTGGTGGTCGTGGGTGCCGGGCTGGGTGGGCTCGCCTGCGCGCTGCACCTCGCCGGCAGCGGCCGGCAGGTGACGGTGCTGGAACGCGAGTCGGTCCCCGGCGGGCGAGCCGGGCGGCTCGCCGTCGACGGCTACGAGTTCGACACCGGCCCCACCGTGCTCACCATGCCCGACCTGATCGCCGAGGCGCTCGGGGCCGTCGGTGAGGAGCTGCGCGACTGGCTCGACCTGACCCCGTTGGACCCTGCGTACCGGGCGTACTACCCGGACGGGTCGACCCTCGACGTGCGCACCGACACCACCCGGATGGCGGCCGAGATCTCCCGGGTCTGCGGTCCCCGCGAGGCCGACGGCTACCTGCGCTTCGTCGACTACGCGCGCGAGCTGTGGCGGCTGGAACGGGCCGACTTCATCGAGCGCAACCTGGACGCGCCGACCGACCTGCTCACCGGCAACCTGCTCAAGCTGCTCACCGGCGGGGCCTTCCGCCGCCTCCAGACCAAGATCAACCAATTCTTCCGGGACCCCCGTACCCAGCGGATCTTCTCCTTCCAGGCGATGTACGCCGGGCTCGCCCCGCACGACGCGCTGGCCATCTACGCGGTCATCGCCTACCTCGACTCGGTGGCCGGGGTCTACTTCCCCCGAGGCGGCATCCACGCGGTCTCCCGCGCGATGGCCGGCGCGGCCGAGAAGCACGGCGTGCAGATCCGGTACGACACCACGGTGACCCGGGTGGAGACCGCGAACGGCCGGGCCACCGGCGTGCTGACCGCCGACGGCGAACTGGTGCCGGCCGACGTGGTGGTGCTCAACCCGGACCTGCCGGTCGCCTACCGGGACCTGCTCCCCGACGCACCCGCCCGACGCCTCACCTACTCGCCGTCCTGCGTCGTCCTGCACGTCGGCTCGCGACAGGGCTATGCGAAGATCGCCCACCACAACATCCACTTCGGACGCGCGTGGAAGGGCACCTTCGATGAGGTCATCCGCAGAGGCGAGCTGATGACCGATCCGTCGCTGCTGGTCACCAATCCCAGCCGGACCGACCCGTCGGTGGCGCCACCGGATCGGCACACCTACTACGTGCTCGCGCCCGTGCCGAACCTCGACCGGGCGCCCTTCGAGTGGCGCGGCGACCTGACCCAGCGCTACGGCGACCAGCTCATCGCGACGCTCGAGGAGCGTGGCTACGTCGGGTTCGGCGCCGGGGTCGAGGTGTTGCGCGCGATCACCCCCGCCGAGTGGGCCGAGCAGGGCATGGCGGCCGGCACACCGTTCGCCGCCGCGCACACGCTCTTCCAGACCGGGCCGTTCCGCCCGTCGAACCTGCACCGCCACCTGTCGAACGTCGTCTTCGTCGGCTCCGGCACGCAGCCCGGCGTGGGCGTACCGATGGTGTTGATCTCTGGCAAGCTGGCCGCCGGCCGGATCACGGGAGAGGGACGATGAGCAGCCGCGAGGACCATCTCGTCGAGCTGGTCGACGACGCCGGGCGAGCCAACGGCGACACCACCGTCGCCGCCGCCCACCAACCGCCGGGGCAGCTGCACCGGGCGTTCTCGGTGATGCTCGTCAACCCGGACGGCCAGGTGCTGCTGCAACGACGGGCCGCGGTCAAGACCCGCTTCCCGCTGCGCTGGGCGAACTCCTGCTGCGGCCACCCCCAGCCGGGCGAGTCGCTCACCGAGGCGGCCAACCGACGCCTGCGCGAGGAACTGGGCACCGGTCCGGTCGAGCTGACCGAGGTGGGCGTCTACGTCTACTACGCCGAGGACCCCAGCACCGGCCGGGTCGAGTTCGAGTACGACCACGTGCTGCGCGGCGAGTTCCGACCCGTCGCACCCCTGAGCCCCGACCCGGACGAGGTGGCCGAGCTGCGCTGGGCCGACCCGGCCGCCCTGGAAGCCGACCTCGACCGGGATCCCCGTTCGTACGCCCCCTGGCTGGGCGGGGTGGTGAACCGTCTGCTGCGTCCCTCAGGGTCCTCGTCGGGCGCCCCCGGCTCCACCACCACGACCCCGCCCGGATCGACGGCGGACGACGCGGTGGAGCGGTCGGGTGGCCGATGAGGCGTTGAGCGCGGGCGCCGTCGCGCGCCGGCTGGGGGTCGCGGTCACCACGCTGCGCACCTGGCACCAGCGCTACGGGCTCGGGCCCAGTGAGCACGTGCCCGGCCACCACCGTCGGTACACACCGGCCGACCTGGCCCGCCTCGAGACCATGCGCCGGTTGACCGCCGAGGGCGTCAGCCCGGCCGAGGCGGCCCGCTGGGCGCGACAGACGCCGGACCGGTCACCGCTGGACACCACCGCCCGAGGCCGGATCCGACCGGCGAGCCGCGACGGCGGCGGCGCCATCGGGGTGGGCCGCGCCGGCCCGGCGGCCCGGGGCCTCGCCCGCGCCGCCATGCGACTGGACGCGGCCGCGATCAACGAGACGATCGCGCACACGATCGCCACCAGCGGGATCATCTCCACCTGGGAGACCCTGCTGCGGCCCGTGCTCGCCGGCATCGGTGACCGGCATGTCGCCACCTCCGGCCTCATCGAGGTGGAGCACCTGGTCTCCCGGTGCGTGTCGGAGGCGTTCGCCGCGGCCAGTCGGGCCAACCCACCCGCCGGGCCCGCCCGGATCCTGCTCTCCTGCGCCGACGAGGAGCAGCACACCCTGCCCCTGGAAGCACTTGCCGCCGCGCTCGCCGAGGCCGGGGTGGGCTACCGGATGCTGGGCGCCCGGGTGCCGGTCGCCGCCCTCGTCGAAGCGGTCAACCGGACCGGACCGGCCGCCGTGGTGCTCTGGTCACACACCCGGGCCACCGCCGACCCGGCCCAGCTCAGCGCGCTGCTCGCCGCGCCCCGCCGCCCGCTGCTGATCCTCGCCGCCGGCCCGGGCTGGCGGGCCGACGGGCTGCCCGCCGGAGTGGTCCGGCCGGTCGACCTGGCCGAGGCGGTCTCGCTGGCGATGGCGGTCCGCGACTCGCTGGACCAGTCGCGAGAGGCCTGACCGACCTGTCGGCTCCCCGGTCGCTTCCACTACCGTCGAGTGGTCCGCCCACCCCGACCCTCCGGGAGCGAACAGATGCAAGCCCGCGCCGCCCTGGCGTCCGTCCTCGCCGTGGTGCTGGTCTTGTCCGGTTGCGCTCAACCAGACACTGCCATCCACGTCGCCGGGCCACCGCAGCCCGTCGAGTCGACCACCAGCCCCACCCCGAAGCCCACCCCCTCGCCGAGCGCCACCCGCGTCAAGCCCTCGAAGCCGCCGCTGCGACCGCTGCCGGCGAAGCTCCCGACCGGGCTGCGGCGCAACACCGGCGTACGGCCCGTGGCGCTGACCTTCGACGACGGGCCCAGCCCCGCCTGGACGCCCAAGGTGCTCGACCAACTGAAGGCGGCCCACGTCACGGCCACCTTCTGCGTGGTGGGCCGCGAAGCCCAGCGGCACCCGGAGCTGATCCGGCGGATCGTCCGGGAGGGCCACCAACTGTGCAACCACAGTTGGCGTCACGACCTCGACCTCGCCCGCCGACCGGCCTCCGACATCAAGGCCGACCTGGCCCGTACCAACAAGGCCATCCAGACAGCCGCCCCGGGCACGCCGGTGCCCTTCTACCGCCAACCCGGCGGCCGGTGGACGACGGAGGTCCTCGCCGTGGCCAAGGAGCTCGGCATGCGCCCCCTGCACTGGGCCGTCGATCCGCAGGACTGGGACAAGCCCACCGCCGCCACGATCGCGAAGCGGGTCCACAACGCGGCCCGTCCCGGCTCCATCGTGCTGCTGCACGACGGGGGCGGTGACCGGGCCGCGACGCTCGCCGCCTGCCCGCACGTGATCGCCGACCTGAAGCACCGCTACGGCATCACCCGGCTCAAGTAGGGCGTGTGTCGAAGTCCTCGGTCGAGCCGAGGCGGAGTTCAGGCGGCGGTCCGGCAAGGCGGAGATGGGCTCGGATACCGGTGTTGTATCCGGGCCCATCTCCAACGCGGCCGGCCGTCGTCTGGGCCCGCCGCAGGCCGGCCAGGTGCTTTGACACGCGCCCTACATGGGCTCTGACCTGCGGTTATGCGAGCCATGACGACCCCGGCCATACCGGTTTTGTCGACCGGCCAGGCATCACGTATGCTTTCCAAGCCTCCGGCGGGGCCGGATGGGAGCAAGTCCGCTTGAAGTTGCGAATGTGCAATGATGGCGGGGCCGCCCTCATCGTCTAGCGGCCCAGGACGCCGCCCTTTCAAGGCGGTAGCACGGGTTCGAATCCCGTTGGGGGCACGACCGGCGCAAGCCGGAGCAACACAAGCTAGGTCCTGTGGAGCAGTTGGAGTGCTCGCCGCCCTGTCAAGGCGGAGGTCGCGGGTTCAAGTCCCGTCAGGACCGCAGCGCTGACGCCGCGCATCGCGCGGCGTTCTGCGTATCGGAGCGTGTGATCCTGAGAGCAGTTCGATCTGCCGACGGGTAGCATGAGCCGAGCAACACGGCCAGGTAGCTCAGTTGGTACGAGCGTCCGACTGAAAATCGGAAGGTCGGCGGTTCGACCCCGCCCCTGGCCACATAGCCTTTCGCCGGGCTACAGAGGTCCCCACCAGCGAATACGCAGGTGGGGATCTTGCTTTTTTGTGCCCTGAGCGCCCTGCCTACCCCTTGATCGACTCGCTTTCGGCGAAGTCGGGGTATCGCAGCGACCGGGATACCGCGATATCGCCGAAGTCGAGTCGATCATCCGGGGCGGACGCGCTGGGCGGTGGTCACTGGTCCCCGCGGCCCTGTTGGCGGTGCTGGGCAATCCCGCCCTGGATCGCCTCCCACACGCTGCGCCCGGCCTGACGGATACTCTCGCTCGCCTGCTCGGCGAGCTGCGCCGCGCTTTGGGCCGCCGCCTGCGCCCCGCCCGCGACACCACCGCCAACCGGCCCGCCGCGCTGGTTACCGCCGTGCTGGCCCGCACCCCGCTGGCCGCCGCCCTGCTGGCCGGCACCCTGTCCGCCGCCGCGCTGGCCGGCACCCTGTCCGCCGCCGCGCTGTCCGCCGCCCTGCTGACCGCCGGCACCCTGCTGACCGCCGGCACCCTGCTGACCGCCGGCACCCTGCTGGCCGCCGCCACCTTGCTGACCGCCGCCCTGGGCACCACCACCGGTCGGCCCGCCACCAGAGGGCCCGCCGCCGACGTGGCCGCCCTCAGCCCGACCACCCTGGCCGTCCGCGCCGCGCCCCGCCGGGCCACCACCAGCCCGACCAGTGCCAGCCGGACCACCATCGCCTTGGTCGCCCCCAGCCGGACCGCCGCCGGACGGACCGCCACCGCCCGGACCACCCTCGGGCTGTCCCCTGTCACCTCGGTCGCCGGCGGGAGTACCGGACGGGCCCGGAGCGGGGGTCGAGACGGACGGACCGGCCGACGGACTCATCGGGCGGACCGGGCGTGCCGGTTCGCCGGCCCCGCCGGGTACACCCGCTTGTCGGGCCAGTTCGTCGCGGACGTTGCCGTGCTGCGCGCGGGCGGTGATCTCGGCGGCGCCGGCCGCCAACTGCTCGCTGCTGCGGTTCACGTCGTCGAGCGCACCGCCGCCCGCACGGGCGAGAGACTCGATGACCTGCGGGTTGTTGTCGATGGTGTCGAGCGCGCGGCCCAGGAGGGTCACCAGCTGCTCCAGCCGTACCCGTAGCTGCGCCTCGGCGTGCACCCCGTCGATGTCCAGTTCGACACCGTGCAGGTGGACCCGTACGCCCGCGTCGAGTTGGAGCAGGTTGGCCAGCCGGGCGCGCAGCGAGATGTCGGCGTCCAGTCCGTCCACGGCCAGCCGGATCGAGTCGACCGAGACGTTCGGGATGTCGAGGAGGACGTCCGGGTCTCCGGCGTCGGCGTCCCGCTCCGCCCGTGGGTGCTGCGCGTTCTCGCTCATGCTCTCCCGCTCCGCCCGTGCGCCGGCCCGGTCGTCCGGGCCGTCCGGCGCGGTTACCCGCTTTCCGGCGGGCCATCCCGTGCGTGACGACTCGGCAACCCACTGTCTGGAAAAGGGCACCGCGGAAGCTGCACAGCCGGGCATCAGCCGGTATGGTCCGGGCCTATGGGACAGGGGATGGCTGATCCGGCCGACATTCGGCAGGACCTGGAGCGCTTCTCCTTACGGTGCAGTCTCCTCGTCCCCGGTTCCGCCGAACGGGCGTTCGCCGTGTTCACCGATGAGCTGACCGAGTGGTGGGTCACGGAGTACACCTGGTCCGGTCCGGAAGCTCTCGCCGAGCTGGGCATGGAGCCGCGGGCCGGCGGCATGCTCTACGAGATCGGCCCGTACGGCTTTCGCGCCGACTGGGGGCGCGTGCTCACGTGGGATCCGCCTCGTCGGTTGGTCTTCGCCTGGCAGCTCGGTCCGGACCGGGTGCCGGTGCCGGATCCGGCGAAGGCGAGCGAGGTCGAGGTGCTGTTCCTGCCGGACGGGCCCGAACGGACCCGGGTCGAGTTGGAGCACCGGCACTTCGACCGGCACGGCGAGGCGGCCGAGGGCTATCGCAAGGCGCTCACGGCGGGCTGGCACGAGTTGCTCACCCGCTATCTCGCCACGGTGTCGCGCGGCCAGCACACCGCCTGAGCGGCGTCACCGGTCGAGTTGTCGACCCACCCGGCCGGTGTCCAGGTTGCGGCCGCCCAGGTGCGCGCGGCTGCCCGCTTCGGCGCCGGAGCCGAAGCCGGTGCCGCCGAGGCGTCGCGCCGGAGCGGTACGCAGTCGCGGGTACTCCTCGGTGAGCCGCCGTTGCACCCGGTCGGAGCGGTCGGCCAGCACCAGCGCCATCGACGGGGCGCCGGACTCGGTGGCCGCTGCCGACTCGGCCGCCCAGAGTCGCCCCCCGATCACCTCCGCGAAGCCGGCCAGCCAGGACCGCCGAAAGGCGGCCGGATGGTCGTCCGCCGGCACCGCCGTGGCCGCCAGGCCGTGCGCGGCCTGCACGAGCAGTGATGTGAAGAGCAGATCCACGCGTTCGAGGTCGCTGGCGAAGCCGAACAGGTGGGCGACGAACCCGTTGCCCTGCTTGCGCCGGACACAGCGGCAGCGCAGCGGCTCGGCGACCGCCGCGAGCAGGCCGACCTTGTCCCGCGCGTACGGGGCGACGATGTCGAGCACGCGGTCGCCGACCGGGTCGGTGGTCGGGTCGCGGACCGCGAGCAGCGCCCGGTCGACGCCGTAGCGGGCGATCAGCTCGGTCGCCTTGGCGGTGAACGCCGCCGACTCGGCGGGCGTGCAGGCCGGGTCCTCGGCCTGGGCGAGCAGCTTGCGCACCTTGCTGAGCATGGCCTCGGACATGCCCCCAGAGCTATCACACCCGACCGACGATCCGGGCCCACGCCGCTATTGATCGATCAGTATCATCGTCACGGTCAGCTCGTCCGTCCAATACGGACAGTCAGTTAACTGTTTCCGGAGGCCGCCTGCATGTCATCCCCGACCGCTCGCCTGCTCGCCGTCGCCACAGCCGCCGCGCTGCTCGCCAGCGGCGCACCCGCCCGGGCCGCCACGGCCAGCCCGGGCGACGACTCCACCGATTTCACCTCGGGGCCGAACCTCTTCGCCCCGCTCGCCACCTGCTACGGCGGCGCGGTCCGCTCGTTCTTCCAGACCGGCGGCTACGGCGGCCAGGCCGGTCCGTACCGCACCACAACGCGGTGCCGCGACATCAACGTCCGCAACGCCAGCGCGTACGCCACCGAAGCCTGCGTGATCTTCATCGACAAGACCAGCAAGTGCAACTACTGGACCTACCTGCCGGCCAACTCCGGCTGGACCGTCGTCGCGACGAACGTCAAGGACGGGGTCAACTTCCGGGTCCGCTTCGAGAACCTGCGCTACGAGTACGAGCCACTGGTCGCGTACCACGCCTTCTGAACGGCCCGGGCGGGCGCGGCACCCGAGGCGGGTGCCGCGCTCATCCGGCGCGACTGCGCAGGGTGGCGATCGTCGAACCGGCGAGCGTGAGCAGGCAGTCGGAGAGCTGCCCGTCGGCCGCCGCCGCTCCGAACAGGGCCTCTCCGGTCGGTACGTCCCGGTTGGCGTAGGCGCTCACGAAGCGGGCCACCCAGCGGGTGTCGTAGTCCGCCTGCTCGATGCCCGGGAACTCCAGCGCGCATCCGGTGCTCGTCGGCGCGTCACCGACCATCGTCGCGGCCAGGCACCAGGCGACCCCGTACGCCCCGGACAGGCCAGCCCGGTCGACGACGGCGTCGAACGTACCTGTCACGGCGTCCCCGTCCCCGGCCAGCGCCGAACGGAGCACGGCGGTCGCGTCGTCGAGCATCTGCTGTGGTAGGTCCGTCACCCAGCGCACAGTAGGACGGGGGGTCAAGCCATCGCCATTTCGTCACTCTGCGTGGTCAACGTGAGCTACCTACGCATTGCGCCACCTCCACGGTCCCGCGACCGGCCTCGGCACGCTAATGTGCGCAGCGGACCTTCGCCGGAGGAAGGACGACCATGCTCGTATCACGCCGCTCGCGGGTGGCCACACTGGCTGCCTGCGCGACGATCCTGCTCGCCACAAGCGCTTGCGGGGATGACAAGACCCCGGAGGGGAGCGCCCAACAGGTGCGCCTCTACGGCACGGACGGCAACATGCTCAACTCCTACCCAGCGGAGTTGAAGGAACGTGCCGACCTCGTCGACGGAATGAAGGGGACCACGCCACTCACCCCACTGCCTGACGACTTCAAGGGCCGGCTACGGTCCGTCAACCCGGCGCTGACGGACTACCTCTACGCCGCCGAGACGTACGACGCGGTGGTGATCGGTGTGCTCGCCGCCCAACTGGCCGGCAGCACCGACCCGGCCGCCATCGCGAAGCAGATCGTCGGCGTGACCAACAACGGTCAGCGCTGCGAGGACCCGGCCAGTTGCCTCACCCTGGCCCGGGCCGGGCAGGACATCGAGTACCGCAGCGTCTCGCTGACCCGCGCTGGCTTCACCGACAAGGGTGAGCCGGCCACCGCGAGTTACGCGACGCTGACCTTCGACGGCCAGCAGATCAACGACGGCAAGACCGAGTTCGTCGGCGCGGGTGCCGAGTCGGCGGCGAGCACCAAGACCCCGCCGAAGGGCAAGAAGGCACGTCCCGGTGACGCCAGCGACGACCAGAAGCCGTTGATCGTGGGCGGTCTGCTGCCGAAGACCGGTGACCTGGCGATCGCGTACCCGCCGATGGCGGCCGGCGCCGCGCTGGCGATCCGGGAGATCAACGCCGCTGGCGGCGTGCTGGGCAAGCCGGTGACGTGGAAGGACGGCGACGACGGCACCAGCCCGGCGGTGGCCAAGGCGACCGTCGCCAAGCACGTGGCGGACGGCGTCAGCATCATCATCGGCGCGGGCGCGTCGGGCATCTCCCGCGAGGTGCTGCCGGACGTGGTCAAGGCCGGGAAGATCCTCTTCTCGCCGTCGAACACCGACTCCAGCCTGACCGACGTCGAGGACAAGGGCCTCTACTTCCGTACCGCCCCGCCGGACAGCCTTCAGGGCCGGGCGCTCGCCGACGTGGTCCTGCGCGACGGGTCGCAAAAGATCGTCATCGTCGCCCGCAAGGACTCCTACGGCGAGGGTCTGCAGGCCACCGTCCGTGACGAGCTGGAGAAGGCCGGCATCGCCGGTGACCGACTCAAGCTGCTCACGTACGACCCGCCCGCCGATGCCAAGGCCCCGCCGGTGGACTTCTCCGGCGGCGCGAAGGAGATCAAGGAGTTCGGCGCGGACGCCGTCCTGATCATCGGCTTCGGCGAGTCGGCCCAGGTGATCCGGGCGCTCGCCGACACCGGGGTGCAGATCCGGCACTGAGCATCACCCGCGGACCACGACGGCCGCACCGGCTCGAGAGCCGGTGCGGCCGTTTCGTTGCCGCGTCAGCGGGCGCGGCGGCGTTCCAGGAACTCGGTCATGCGGCGGTGCTTCTCCTCGTCCTCGAAGAGCACCGCCTGACTGACCAGGTCGAGCTGCGGGTGCGCGGCGGCGGGCGCGTCGACGGCCAGTTTGGTGAGCCGCAACGCCAGGGGCGAGGCCTGGGCCATCTCGTCCAGCAGCCCGTGCGCCGTCGTCAGCAGCTCCCCGGGCTCGTCCACCACCCGGTTCACCAGACCGATCCGCAGGGCCTCCGCCGCGTCCACCCGACGGCCGGTGAACAGCAGTTCCTTGGCCCGACCTTCGCCGACGAGGGCGGGCAGTCGGTGGGTCGCGCCAGCGCCGGCCAGGATGCCCAACCGCACCTCCGGCTGACCGAACACCGCCCGGGCCGTACACACCCGAAGATCGCAGGCGTACGCCAGCTCCGCGCCGCCGCCCAGCGCCGGCCCGTCCACGGCGGCCACGCTCGGCATGGGCAGTGCCCTGATCCGCGCGAAGGCCGCCGAGTTGATCGCGGCCAGGGCGTCCGTGCGGCCCCGCTCGCGAAGCTGGCCGATGTCCGCGCCGCCGGCGAAGATGCCCTCCGCGCCGCCGGTCAGGAGCAGCAGCCGGGGGCGGGCCTCCAACTCGGCGCAGACGTCGTGCAGCTCGGCGATCAGGTCGGCGTCGATGGCATTGCGCTTCTCCGGCCGGGCCAGCGTCACCACGAGCCGGTCCGACCGCTCCTCGATCCGCAGGCCAGTCATTGCTTGACGCCGCCTTCCCAGCGGTAGAAGCCGTGCCCGGACTTCTTGCCCAGCCGTCCGGCGGCCACCATCTCCACCAGCAGCTCCGGTGGCGCGAAGCGGTCCCCGTACGCGGCCTGGAGGGTACGGGCGATGTCGAGGCGCACGTCCAGGCCGACCAGGTCGGTGAGTTCCAGCGGCCCGACGGGGTGCCGGTAGCCGAGCACCATCGCCTTGTCGATGTCGGCCGGGCTGGCCACCTGGTCGGCGACCATCCGGATCGCCTCCAGCCCCAGCGTGACCCCGAGGCGGGAGGTGGCGAAGCCGGGCATGTCGCGTACGACGACGGGGTCCTTGCCCAACCGGCCGGCGAGCGCGACGGCCGCGTTGGTGGTCTCCTCGGCGGTGGCCGGGCCGACCACGATCTCCAGCAGCGTCATCGCCCAGACGGGGTTGAAGAAGTGCAGGCCGAGGAAGTGCTCGGGGGCGTCCAGAGCCGCGGCCAGCTCGCCGATGGCGATGCTGGACGTGTTGCTGCCGAGCAGCGCCGGGTTCAGGGCCGCCGCGTCGCGCAGCACCGCCCTCTTCAGGTCCAGCCGCTCCGGCACCGCCTCCACGACCACCTCCGGAGCCGGGGCGACCTCGGCGAGGCTCGGCCGCAGGATCACCCGCTCCCGGTGCGCGGCGGCCTCGTCGGCGCTCAGCTTGCCGCGCTGTACCGCGCGCTCCCACAGGTCGGCGAGCCGGGTCAGCGCGGTCGCCCCCCGCTCCGCGTCCACCTCGACCAGCTCGACGGCGTGGCCGGCGCCGGCCGCCACGTACGCGATGCCGAGCCCCATCGTGCCCGCACCGACGACCACGAAACGATCGTTCATCACGCCTCCCTGTCCGTCCCGGTGGCGCGCGGGGTCTCCGCCACGCCGGCCCGGGTGCCCGGCCCGCTGCGCTCGCTCATGGTGCGACCCTAGACAGCCCGGGACCCCGCGCATGCGTGGGGGAGCGCGGGATCGGGTACGTACGGCCCGTCAACTCAAGGGAAGGACCGCATCGAGATGAGCCAGGCACCGGAGAGCGTCACGACCGACTCCGAGACCGTGGAGACCCGGGGCGATGATCGGGTCGACCTGCTGCGCGCCGACACCAACAACGACGGCAAGACCGACGTGTGGGTGGTGGACACCGACGGCGACGGCAAGGCCGACCTGTTCCAGTTCGACACCGACGGTGACGGCAAGGTGGACATCACCATGGTCGACCTCGACGAGGACGGCACTCCCGACGAGGTCGTCGACGGCGACGGCGGCCTCCCGCCCGAGCCGCTGCCCCCGACCGTTCAGGTCTGAGCCGTACGACGGCTCCTGCGTCCGACGCGGCGCAGGGGCCGTCGCTCAGCCGGCGAGGCGCAGGGTGGCCAGGTAGTAGGGGGCGTCGCGGTCGTCCACATCGGTCAACCGCCACCCGCTTCCGTGCACGAGCTCGGCGAACTCGTCGGGCGAGCAGACCAGGTAGTCGAACCATTCGGTGCCCAGTTCCCGGTAGCGCAGCCGGAGCCGGAGTTGGCCACCGAACCGCCCCCGGCGTCGGTTGCGCTCGTGATAGCCGGTGTGCACCGGGTCGCGGGTGCCGTACGGGTTGGTGCCGTGCGCGATGATCTGCGCCCCGGGCCGGGCCAGCGCGGCGAGCGCGGCGAGGAACACCGGGGCCCGCTCGCGGCCCTCGAACAGCCCGAGGTTGTTGCCGAGCAGCAGGAACGTGTCGTAGCGCCGCCCGTCGACGACGTGCGTGTCCACCGTGCCGTGCACCAGCCGCCGTACGCCCCGACGCCGGCTCACGTCGAGCGCGCCCGCCGACGTGTCGAGGCCGGTGACGGGTATGCCGCGCTCCTGGAGCAGCAGTGCGATCCGACCGGCCCCGGTGCCGACGTCAAGCGTCTCGCCCCGGGCCCGGTCGACGGCCCGGTGGTCGTACGGCTGCCAGTCGGCCGGCCCGTCGAGGTAGTGCGCCGCCGGAGCGCCGTTGATCAGACCGTCGTCCCGTTCGATGATCTCGATGACCGGCCGGGGCAGCCGACCGCCGACCATCGGCCGGGGGCCGACCCCGGTCGCCACGGCGAGCGCGTCCCGCAGCAGTTCACCGACCACGTCACCAATTGCAGGCTCCCCCGTCACGCCGTTCACGCTATCTGGCCGCTCAGTGGCCCGCAGCGGCCTATCCTGGCGGCGTGACCACGCTGGACCGGCTGTCGGCCGAGAAGTACATCCTGCTCACGACCTTCCGCAAGGACGGCCGGGCGGTGCCGACTCCGGTCTGGGCGGTCCGCGACGGGGACGCGTTGGCGGTGTGGACCCGCGCCGACTCGGGGAAGGTCAAGCGGATCCGCCACAACGGCGAGGTGACCGTGGCGCCGTGCGACGTGCGGGGCCGGCCGCACGGCGCGGAGGTGCCCGCCCACGCGACCCTCTACGGTGGCCGCGACACGGGCCGGGTCCGGGACCTGCTCAAGCACAAGTACCGCCTGATCGGTCGGCTGAGCCTGCTGGGCAGCCGGTTGCGTCGCGGTGAGGGCGGCACGATCGGCATCCGGGTGACGTTGACCGGCCCCGACGCGGACTGACGCGCCGACGCGGAGGACGGCATGGCGCGGAGACGGACAGCAAAAAGGGCGGAGGATCGAAATCCACCGCCCTTTTTCGGAAACCTCTATCGGGTCAGTCGCCCTGCCGCTGCTGCGGGATCTGGCCCTGTAGCAGCGCCCTGACCTCCGACTCGCGGTATCGACGGTGGCCACCCAGGGTGCGGATGGCGCTGAGCTTGCCAGCCTTCGCCCACCGGGTCACCGTCTTCGGGTCGACACGGAACATCGACGCCACCTCGGCCGGTGTGAGCAGCGGCTCTGGTTCGTGCGTTCGCGATGCCATCGGTCACTCCTCCACATGTATAGACATCGGCCGGGGTCCCGCCGGCCGACGCGTCTCCCATGGTCCGGCTAGTCCCCGATGTCCGACATGGGCCGAACGGATGAAGGTCCCTAGACGGACGGATGAACCATGCCCGATTTTTACGACTTTTACACGGCAGAAAGTACCTTATTCGGACTCATGATCACGGTTCGTGATGCGTCAACTACGAGACACCCTCGCCTTGGGAGCGCTCCTAGGGGGGATTTGCCTCAGTTGCACCGCTCCAGGAGCTGCACGGCACGCCAGCGGGCCACCAACTTGTCGTACGCGGCCGACGCCTCGTCCGCCTCTCCCCGGGACAGGCCCGCGAGGCCGCCGGCGACCAACTCCGGCGAGTCGTCGGCGGCGAGAGTCTCGTCGGAGAGCAGGTCCACGAGGCCGCCGTAGTCCAGCTCCACCACCGAACGCGGATGGAACTCCTCCAGCCAGCGGGCCGCCTCCTGGACCGCCTCGGTGATCGGCGCCTCGCCCACCGACTTGCGCAGCACCGACAACGCCCGGGACGAACGGCGGCGGGCCTTGGAGATCTCCGTCCGGTAGCGCAGCGCCCGCCGGTCCGGCTGGGTGACGAGATCCCGCTCCGACGGGTCGAAGAGCACGAACCACCGCAGGGGTACGCCCCAGGTCGCGATCTGCTCGTGCACCCGGGGCACCCCGTGCTCCAGAACCCGCGCGCCGCTGCGCCAGTCGTCGACGACCGCCCGGGCCTGCCCGGCGAGCACCGGCGGCACGAAGGCGTCAGCAAGCACCGGGGGCACCCCGTCCCGGGCGTTGAGCGCCGCCTCAGCGACCCGGATACGCAGGTTCCAGGGGCAGACCAGCAGACTGTCGTCCGTCTCCAGGACGTAGGCCTCCTCGGGCAGGTCGGGCAGGCGGGTCCAGCCCGCGCCCAACGCCTCGATCACCGCCGTCCGCTGACGGCCGGGCCCCTCGACCGGGGCGACCGCCCGTCCCTCCGAGACGTAGCGGCGCCAGTAACTCTGCCGGTCCCGGTCGAAGGCGGTCAGCGGCTCGTACACGCGCAGGTATGAAGCGAAGAGCGACGGCACCGCGCGATCCTCCCACGAACCGCACCCCCGCGCGGCCAGCGGCCGGACCGCGCGCGCCGCACCGTGAGACGGCGGCGGCGCGTCCGGCGCTCGTACGGCGGCCGATACTAGGCTCGATCACACCGGCAGCATCCCCGCCGGGGTCCACCAGGTCCGCGTCCCACAAGGAACGCACACCATCGTAGGAGCCAGTCATGGGCGTATTCGCGAGCACCGACGACCCGGTATCGACCGGTCACGAGCAGGTCGTCTTCTGCCAGGACAAGCAGAGCGGCCTCAAGGCGATCATCGGGATCTACTCCACCGCGCTGGGGCCCGCGCTCGGCGGCACCCGCTTCTACCCGTACGCCAGCGAGGACGACGCCCTCGCCGACGTGCTCGACCTGTCCCGTGGGATGGCGTACAAGAACGCGCTCGCCGGGCTGGACCTGGGCGGCGGCAAGGCCGTCATCTGGGGTGACCCGGAGCAGATCAAGAGCGAGGCGCTGCTGCGCGCGTACGGCCGCTTCGTGGAGTCGCTGGCCGGCCGCTACTACACCGCCTGCGACGTCGGCACCTACGTGCCGGACATGGACGTCATCGCCCGCGAGACCCGCTACGTGACCGGCCGCAGCGTGGAGCACGGCGGTGCCGGCGACTCGTCGATCCTGACCGCCTGGGGCGTGTTCCAGGGGATGCGGGCGGCCGCCGAGCACGTCTGGGGCACGCCGAGCCTGAAGGGCCGCCGCGTTGGCGTGGCGGGCCTGGGCAAGGTCGGCAAGTACCTGATCGGGCATCTGCTGGACGACGGCGCCGAGGTGGTCGCCACGGACGTCAACCCGAAGGCCTTGGCCTGGGTACGCGCCAACCACCCCCAGGTCACCCTGGTGGATGACTCCAGCGCGCTGGTCGCGGCGGACATCGACGTGTACGCCCCCTGCGCGCTGGGCGGCGCGCTGAACGACGACACCGTTCCGGCGCTGCGCGCCAAGGTGGTGACCGGCGCGGCGAACAACCAGCTCGCGCACCCGGGGATCGAGAAGCTGCTGGCCGACCGGGGCATCCTCTACACGCCGGACTACGTGGTCAACGCCGGCGGCGTGATCCAGGTGGCCGACGAGATCGAGGGCTTCAACTTCGACCGGGCGAAGCTGCGGGCCACCCGGATCTACGACACCACCCGGGAGATCCTGGGCCTGGCGGACGCCGAGGGTGTGCCGCCCGCGGTCGCCGCGGATCGGCTGGCCGAGCGACGGATGGCCGAGGTCGGTCGGCTGCGCACGATCCACCTGCGCTGAACTCACCCGGAGGCGGATCGACCGGGATCCGCCTCCGGGCCTCCCGTACCGCCCCGACTCGGTAAGCTGAGCCCCGGGTCACGTTTGGCGTGTTTTGCCCGGCGTCACGGGTGCTCTCCGTTCCGCTCCTTACCCGGTACACTGGGTGACGGCCGGATCGCCGCGACGCGCAGAGCCGGCTGACGGTAACCCGAGGTGCCGAACGATGGCATCCCCATGTACCGTAAGAGCCACGAGAGATGCCTGACGTCATCGGGGCCCGCCTTCGGGCTGCCCCGCATTCTGTGCGAGGGGGTCGAGCCATGGGGCGCGGCCGTGCTAAGGCCAAGCAGACGAAGGTGGCCCGGGAGTTGAAGTACCACTCCCCGAACACCGACCTCACCGCCTTGCAGCGCGAACTGGCGGGTGCTGGTAAGTCTGAGCACCACTTCGACGACGACTCAAAAGAGTTCGTCGACGACGATGATGAGAATCACGCGGACGACGACCCGGATCCCTGGGTCCGTCCGACCCGCTGACCTCTCGACGTAGCTGAGCACGCGGTAACCCCCGCGTGCTCACGCATGTGTCCTTCGGGAGCGAGATCGGTGCCGATCATCAGGGGCCTGCCCCTGGCCGGGGACCACTCCGACCGGCCGACAGGCCCCTGATCACGGCCGCCCTACCGCGGCCGGTTGTTCCAGTTGTAGAAGGTCGGGATGTTCTCGAAGTGGTTCCAGGCGCAGACGGCGCTGACGCCGTCTCCGCCCGGCACCTCCGCCCGCAGTCGCCGTGCGTCCGCGGCCTCCTGCAACAGGGCGACAAGCCCGGGGGCGGCCTCCCGCACGCGTTCGGTGACATCGTCCGGGGCATCGTCCGCTTCGCGCTCAGGCCGCCGGTGACTGGTGGTCTCGGGCATGTTGCAACACTCCCTCCAATAGGCGGATCTTGCTGTTGCGGCAGTGCTCGGTCTCCGTACCGTCAAAACGCCCCAGCTCGAAGTAACGGTTGGCGGCGTGGCCGCCACCACAGAAGCCGAAGTAGGGGCACGACACCCGACACGCTTCCACCCCCGTCAGGAACTCGCCGACCCACGCGGTCGACGTGGCACCGGCCAGGATCCGGGCCAGCGGGGTGGTCAGCACGTTCCCACTGCTGAAGTCGCCGTAGCGCGGGTCCGTGAAGCCGGCCAACTCCGGCGAGAGCACCGTCACCGAGCCGTCGTGCCCGACGGTCGGTATCGGATCCAGCCGGCGGGGCAGCACACCGTCCGCCGTGCCGTCGAGGACCGCCGCCGCGTACCGCAGCGACCACTCGACCTCGCGCAGGTGGATCCGGGGCGCCCGCCGCCAGGCCGCCACCAGCTCGGCCCAGAACGTGGTCACGGCCGCCGGATCGTGGCTGTTGTCGCGGGTGTTGACCCCTTCGGTCTCCTCGATGTTGATGCCCAGCACATCGCAGCCCAGATCGAGAAAGTAGTCGTACAGCTCCGCGGCGAGGCCCGGCGACGGCCGGGACACCACGGCCAGCGCCGAGAAGGGCAGGCCGTGGCGGCGCAACGCGGCCACGCCGCGCAGGATCCGGTCGTACGCCGGCTGACCGCCACGGTTGACCCGGTCGCCGTTGCGCTCGCGTGGCCCGTCCACGCTCACGCTCACGCGCATCTCGTGGCGGGCGAAGAACTCGCACCACTCGTCGTCGATCAACGTGGCGTTCGTCTGCACATGGTGTTCGACCTCGGGCCCGAAGGGTGCGATCAGAGCGGCCAGGTGCTCCCGGCCTGCCGCCAACGGCTCACCGCCGTGCCACACGACGGAGAAGCGTCCGGAGGCCGCCCACGGATTGACCGCCGCCGCCACCGCCTCGGCCACCGGCACCGACATGCGCCGGTCGACGGACCGAAACGGCAGGTAGCAGTACGCGCAGTCGAGGTTGCACAGGGTGGTGGGCTGCATGACGACGTACGACGGGACCACGGCCAGGCCGCGCATCCCGCTGAACGTCGGTTCTCCAGCAGCCATCACCCTCCTCCGCCAAGCCCGAGCCTTTCAGGCTAGGCGGCGCCGGCCACTCGGGTGAAGCCCTGATCAGGTACCCGTACGGTCACCGGAGAGTGATCACCCGCGGGTGTGCTGGCCCACCATCTGCACGTTGCCGGTGCCCTCGATGATCTCGCCCGCCTGCCAGGCCTCGACGCCACGGCCGGTCAGCGTGGCCAGGGCACGGTCGGCGTCCTCGGCCGAGACGATCGCGAACATGCCGACGCCCATGTTGAACGTCGACTCCATGTCCTGGTCGTCGATCCGGCCCTTCGACTGGATCAGGTCGAAGATGGGCTGCGGCTTCCAGGTGGACCGGTTGACCACCGCGTCGACGTGCTCGGGAAGCACCCGTACCAGGTTGCCCGGGATGCCGCCGCCGGTGATGTGCGACAGCGCCCGCACCTCGGCCTCCTCGATCAGCTTGAGGCAGTCCTTGGCGTAGATCTTGGTGGGGGTCAGCAGCTCCTCACCGAGGGTCCGCTGCCGGCCGAAGTCGTCGATCACGATGTCCAACCGCATCCGGGCGGCACCGAGCAGCACGTGCCGGACCAGCGAGTACCCGTTGGAGTGCAGGCCGGACGACCGCATGGCGATGACGACGTCACCCACCTCGACGCGGTCCGGGCTGAGGATGTCGGCCTCCTCGACCACACCGACACCGGTCGCGGAGATGTCGTACTCGTCCGGGCGGAGCACACCGGGGTGCTCGGCGGTCTCCCCGCCCAGCAGCGCGCAGCCCGCGTACCGGCAGCCGTCGGCGATGCCCGCGCCGATCTCGGCCACCTTGTCCGGGACGACCTCGCCGGTGGCGATGTAGTCGAGCAGGAACAGCGGCTCGGCGCCGCACGCCACCAGGTCGTCGACGACCATCGCGACCAGGTCGATGCCGACCGTGTCGTGGATGTCCATCTGCTGCGCGATGACCAGCTTGGTGCCCACACCGTCGGTCGAGGACGCCAGGATCGGGTTCTTGTACTTCTTCGTGTCCAACCGGAACAGGCCGGCGAAGCCGCCGAGGTCGCCCAGCACCTCGGGGCGCCGGGTCTCCCGCACCTTCGACTTGAGCAGCTCGACCGCGCGGTCGCCCGCGTCGATGGAGACCCCGGCGTCGGCGTACGAGACGGAGCGCTTGCCCCGCTGGCGGCCGGCACCGCCCGTCCACGGCTGGTGGTCGCTGCCAGCGCCGTTCGGGCTGCTTCCTGCGCCGCTGCGCTCGGACACGTGCGTCACGGTTCTCCCCTTTTGTGGTTCTCGGTGCCGCGCCGGCGGTGGCCGGGCCGCGCCGGTTGGTGCTACGGGCGGTTTGCGGTCACGCCACCCGGAGTGGCGACGAGCGAGCCGAAGCTCTCCGGGGCCTCCGACGTCGCGGTGGCGACCCGGCGGCCCATCCCTTCGAGGACGTGCTTGCCGATCAGATTGCCAGCCGGCAGCTCGATCGGGTACTCCCCATCGAAACACGCCCGACACAGCCGGGTCTTCGGCTGCTCGGTCGCGGCGATCAGGCCGGGAAGCGACACGTAACCCAGCGTGTCGGCGCCGATGGATCGCCGGATGCCGTCGTTGTCCAACCCGTTGGCCAGCAGCTCCGCCCGGGTGGCGAAGTCGATGCCGTAGAAGCACGGCCAACTGACCGGCGGAGAGGAGATCCGGACGTGCACCTCGAGCGCCCCCGCCTCGCGCAACATCCGGACGATGGCCCGCTGCGTGTTGCCGCGCACGATCGAGTCGTCCACGACCACCAGCCGCTTGCCGCGCACGTTCTGCCGCAGGGGGTTGAGCTTGAGTCGGATGCCGAGCTGACGCAGGGTCTGCGACGGCTGGATGAAGGTACGCCCCACGTACGGGTTCTTCATGAGGCCCGCGCCGTAGGTGATGCCGGACGCCTCCGCGTAACCGATCGCGGCCGGGGTGCCGGACTCCGGCACCGGGATGACCAGGTCGGCCTCGACCGGGTGTTCCTTGGCCAACTGCCGCCCGATCTGCACCCGCGCCGCGTGCACGTTGCGCCCGGCGATCGTCGCGTCGGGGCGGGCGATGTAGACGTACTCGAAGAGGCAGCCCTTCGGCTCCGGCGCAGCGAAGCGGGTGGACCGCAGCCCCTCCTCGTCGATCGCGATCAGCTCGCCGGGCTCGATCTCGCGCACCACGCTCGCGCCGACGATGTCCAGCGCGGCGGTCTCGCTCGCGACCACCCAGCCACGCTCCAGCCGGCCGAGGACCAGCGGGCGTACGCCGTGCGCGTCGCGGGCCGCGTACAGCGTCGACTCGTCCATGAAGACGAAGCTGAACGCCCCGCGAAGCTGCGGCAGCACCTCGAGCGCGGCGGCCTCGACCGACAGGTCGGGGCGGCTGGCCAGCAGCATGGTCACCAGCGAGGTGTCGTTGGTCGAGCCGTCCGCGACCAGGCCGCGTTCGGCGACCTCCTTCTCCAGCTCGGCGGTGTTGACCAGGTTGCCGTTGTGGGCCAGCGCGATGGTCGTGCCGGAATCGGTCGACCGGATGGTCGGCTGGGCGTTCTCCCAGTTGGACGCGCCGGTCGTGGAGTACCGGGCGTGCCCGATCGCCAGGTGGCCGCGCAGGCTGGCCAGGGTGGGCTCGTCGAAGACCTGGGCCACCAGGCCGAGATCCTTGTAGACCACCACGCCCGAGCCGTCGCTGACCGCGATGCCCGCAGCCTCCTGGCCGCGGTGCTGGAGGGCGTAGAGGCCGAAGTAGGTCAGATTCGCGACCTCTTCGCCGGGGGCCCACACGCCGAAGACGCCGCAGGCATCCTGGGGGCCAGGTCGTTGGGGGTCAAGGTCGTGGCTCAGCCGGCCGTCGCCTCGGGGCACTACCGCTCCCTCATGCTGGTCTGGACCGGCCTGGCGGGGATCACGGGGCGGATCCACACTTCTCGGCCGGGACCACTGTCGTCGCCTGACAGTGTACGCGAGTCAACGTCAATACATATAGTCACGATTTCCCTGCCCTGAGTGACGATCACCCGGACATCGGCGCAGCTAGAGGGGCAGATATGCCGAGATGTCCGCCCGCACGCCGCTCACCTGGACACGGCCATCGGCGACCGCATCCGCCCAGACGAGCCGTCCCGTGGCGAGCTCCACCCAGGTCTGCGGCGACATCTCCACCACGTTCGGCGGGGTTCCTCTGGTGTGTCGAGGACCGGGGACGCACTGGATCGCACCGTATGGTGGGACGCGCACCTCCACCGATCGGCCGGGGGCGCGCTCCGCGAGGACGGCCAACAAGGACCGGACCGCCTCCCGGAACACCGGCCGTTCGGGCGTACGCCCCTCGTCGAGCGCCGACAGAGCCGCCACGACGGCGGCGGACTTACTGTGCGGAGAGGACACGACGGGACGATACGACCCACAGGTGGAGCACCTGACGCTGGCCCTGGGTCGCGCCGATCCAGTGAGACAAGGCATAGTGGCCGACGGCGTATTCGTACCGTGATGATCCCCGGCCCGGCGCCCGCCGCCGGTCGAGGGACGTCAGCCCGGAAGGCGGTGGACGTGTCAACACACCGACGTGCCTGGAAGCAGCGGGCCGGTGTGGTCGTAGCGCTGGTTGCCGGCGCTCTGCTCGCCGTCCCCGCCACACCGGCCATGGCCGCGGAGGTCGAGGTCTCCCCCGGCTCGGTCACCGTGAACGCCGGCAGCGACGCCACGATCACCGTCCGCATCACCGGCGGTGACGATGACGAGTCGGCGAAGGTCAGCCTCTCCGGACTGCCGTCCGGCGTCACCTGCGCCAGTGGCTGCGGCGACGTCAAGCTCTCCGGCGGCGGCCTGGGCGGCCCGAAGGGGTCGGTGCTGGTCCGGATCGCGGCCAACGACAACGCGGGCGACGCGACCACGAACATCACGGTGGCGGTCGAGGCCGCTTCGGGCCCGGACACCGCCAACGTCTCGTTGACCGTCAAGGGCAAGGCCGCACCGCCGCCTCCGCCGCAGAACCAGACGGTGAAGTCGGTCTCCGGCAAGGTGGTCGTGAAGGCGAGCGGCGACGCGGTGCCGAACGCGATCGTGATCCTTCAGGACACCGGCGGTCACCGCTACGACACGATCAGCGACGGCAGCGGCAACTTCCGCTTCAGCGGCAGCAGCCAGAACCCGATCACCCCCGGTCGGATCGACGTGGGCGCGTCGGCCAACAACATCAACGCGATCAAGAGTTTCAACGCGAGCGCCGGGCAGTCGATCACCGGCCAGCGGATCAGCCTTGAGATCAAGGTCGAGGTCACGCCGAGCGCCACCCCGTCGCCCACCGCCGACGCCACCCCCAGCGAGGAGGCGACCGAGGAGGGTGCCGAGGAGCAGCCCTCCGAGGAGGCGAGCCCGGGCGCCCCGGCGAACGCCGGCAACGAGAGCGACGACGGTGGCGGCTTCGGCTCGTACCTGATCATTCTTCTCGGCGGCCTTCTCGTCGCGGCCGGCGTCGGCACGATCGTCCTGCTGTGGATGAAGCGTCGCGAGAGCGGCGACGACGACGAGCCGGCGGCGGCCGGCGCCGGCGGAGCGGTGCCGGCGGCTCGTGGAGCGTTCCGCGGTGCCGACGACCAGACCCGCGTGGTCAACCGACCCGGCGGCGGCGCCGATCCGACCATGGTCGGCGGCGCGGCGCTGAGCGAGGCACCGACGATGATGCACCGTCCGGTCGTCGACGACGTCCCGCCGGACCCGTACGGCGCGCCAGCGCAGCCCTACGGCGCGGCGGACCAGCAGGGTTGGGGCGGGACCGGCTACGACGACCAGCCCGGCCAGGGCGGCTACGGCGGCTACGGCAACGCCCCCGCCTCGGGTGGCGGCTACGGCACGGCGGCGACGCCGGACGGCGGCTACGGCGGCGCGGACGGCTATGGCGCCGCACCCGGCTCCGGCGCGGGGTACGGCGGCGCTGCGGCCCCGGATGGTGGCTATGGCGGCGCTGCGGCCCCGGACGGCGGCTACGGTGGCGCGCCCTCCTCGGGTGGCGGCTACGGCAGCCGTGACTACACCGCGCCGGGCGGCGCGGGCGGTTACCCGCCGGCTCCCGCCGGTGGGGCGGCCGGCGGTTACGGCGAGCGCTTCGACGAGCCGACCGGCCGGTACACCGGCGACAGCACGCAGTACCCGGCGCCGGCCGACCCGTACGCCACCGGCGTGTACCAGCCGGAGCAGGGCCAGGGCTACGGCGGCCAGCCCGACCCGACCACGCCGTACGGCGGCGGTCGTGGGGCGGAGCCGACGGGTGGCTACGGCCAGCAGACCAGCGGGTACGACCAGGGCGGCTACAGCCAGGGTGGTGGCGGGTACGACCAGGGCGGCTACGGCCAGGAGCCCCCGCAGCAACGCGGCGGCTACGACGACCGGGGCTACGACCAGGGCGGCTACAGCCAGGGCGGTGGCGGGTACGACCAGGGCGGCTACGGCCAGGAGCCCCCGCAGCAACGCGGCGGCTACGACGACCGGGGCTACGAGCAGGGCGGCTACGGCCAGCAGCAGCAGGGTGGCCGGGCCCGCCCGGACAGTCCCCCGCCCACCGAGCGCGGCGGCCGCCGCCTCGACTGGCTGGACGACTGACCGACACCACCCACAGCGCGCACGGCGAACGGCCGCCCGGAGATCCGGGCGGCCGTTCCCCTGTCCCCCCACCCAACCCCACCCGCCCCGCCCCGGCCCGGCCCTCACCCCGGTGATCATGAAGTTATTGCCCCGACACGCCGCGCGCTTGGGCAATAACTTCATGATCACGGGGGCGGGGCGGGGTGCCGGCAACGCCACGGGCGGGCCGGGCGAGCGGGCCGGGCGGGCGGGCGGGCCGGGCGGGCGGGCGGGCCGGGCGGGCGGGCGGGCCGGGCGGGCGGGCGGGCCGGGCGGGCGGGCGGGCCGGGCGGGCGGGCGGGCCGGGCGGGCGGGCGGGCCGGGCGGGCGGGTTCAGGCGGCGGAGAAGACGCCCTGGCGGAGGACCGGTACGACGTCGGACACGCCGACCTGGACGGCAACGTCGACGTCGGCTTCGAAACCGCCCTCGGTCAGCTCCCGACCGGAGACGCTGCCGCGTACCGCGGCGGGCACGTCCGGAGTGCTGGCCAGCGCGGCGAGCGCCATGGCCGCCTCCACGGAGAGACCGCCCGGTACCCCGGACAGCGCGTCGAGCACGCTCGCCGCACCGAGTTGGTCCTCGACGGAGGGGCGTAACGAGCCGTCCGGCCAGCGCTCTCCCGAGGCGATGACGCCGATCGGGGCGTCCGTCGTGCCGTACCCCTGGCGGCGCAGCCAACGCCCGACGGCGCGCGCGTTGCGCAGACACGCCGCGACCACCGGTAGCCCGGTGGCGCTGGCGGCGGCGCTGATGGCCGAGCCGTTCGGCGAGGGCAGCACCAGGTCCGCGACGACCGGCGCGGCGCTCAGCGCGGCGGGTGAGAGTGACCACGGGTGGTCGGCTGTCACCCGGCGACGGCCGACCGCCGCCACCGCGCCGACCCGCAGCGCGTACTCGGCGGCCTGCTCACCCCAGGGGAAGGGGTGCACCCGCATGCCCCGGGCGACCGCGACCTCCACGGCGGTGGTGAACGAGAGCACGTCCACCACCACCAGCGCCGCGCAGACCCGGCCGAGTTCGGCCGCCCCGGTCAGGCCCCAGTCGAACCTGGCGCCTGACCCGGGCTGGCCGTAGACGGCCGCCGTCAACGCCTCAGCGCTCGTCAGGCGACGGCTCGGTGGCACCGGAACCAGACTCGGACGACTGCTCCGACCCGATCGGGTCGACAGCCCCGGTCTGCGGGGACGGGCCGGCCGAGGCGATCGGCTCGGAGAGCACCTCCGACGGGTCCACCGGCTCGGCCGGCTCGCCGGGCAGCGGCACGGCCTCGACCGCGCCCGCCACGCCGGCGGCCGGGGCGGACACCTCGGCGACGGCGGGCTCGTTGTCCTCGGCGACGGCCGACGGTGCTGCCTCGGCGGTGGCGGTGCCGCCGAAGAGGCGCGGAAGCGTCTCGGTGTGCGCGGCGCGCAGCTCGTCCAGGCCGATCCGGAACTGCCCGTGCACCTCGAGCGCCCCGCCGGACGGGTCGGTGACACCGATCAGCTCGAACGGCACGCCCCGCTCGGCGCAGAGCGCCGCGAACGCCTTGTCGTGGCCACGCGGCACCGACACCAGCGCCCGCGTGGCGGACTCGCTGAACAGGTAGACGAAGGGCATCGAGCCCTCGGCGAACTGCTCCGGCACGGCGATCCGGGCGCCGACGCCACGCCGCAGGCAGGACTCGACCAGGCTCTGGGCGAGCCCACCGTCGGACAGGTCGTGCGCCGAGCTGAGGTGGCCCACCCGGGCGGCCTCGGCCAGCAGGTCGGCCAGCGCCTTCTCCCGGAGCAGGTCGACCTGCGGCGGGATGCCGCCGAGGTGCTCGTGCGTCACCCAGGCCCACTCCGAGCCGGACAGCTCCACGTTCGTCTCGCCGAGCAGGTAGAGCTGGTCGTGGTCGCCGCCGGGACGCGGGACGAAGCCCATCGGCACCCGGTCGGCCACGTTGTCCAGCACGCCCAGCACACCGACCACCGGGGTCGGGTGGATGGCCGCGGCGCCGGTCTGGTTGTAGAAGCTGACGTTGCCGCCGGTCACCGGGATGCCCAGCTCCAGGCAGCCGTCCGCCAGGCCGCGCACGGCCTCGGCGAACTGCCACATCACGCCCGGGTCCTCCGGCGAGCCGAAGTTGAGGCAGTCGGTCACGGCGATCGGCTTCGCGCCGGTCACGGCCACGTTCCGGTACGCCTCGGCCAGCGCCAGCTTGGCGCCGTTGTACGGGTCCAGTCGGGCGTACCGGCCATTGCCGTCCACCGACAGGGCCACGCCGAGCCCGGTCTGCTCGTCGAGACGGATCACGCCGCCGTCCTCCGGCTGGGCGAGCACGGTGTTGCCCAGCACGTAGCGGTCGTACTGCTCGGTGACCCAGGTCTTGTCGGCCAGGTTCGGCGACGCGATCATGCGCAGCAGAGTCTCCCGCAGCGCCTCCGGGTCGGCCGGGCGGGGCAGCGTCTCGGCCCGGTCCGCCTGGAGCAGGATCAGGTCGGCCGGCTCCCGCATCGGTCGGGCGTACACCGGGCCGTCGTCCACCAGCGAGCCCGGCGGCACGTCGACGACGAGGTGGTCCCGCCAGGTGATCAGCAGGCGACCCGGACGGCCGTCCGGCTCCGGCGCGGTGACCTCGCCGATAGCGGTGGCGAGCACGCCCCACTTCTCGCAGGTCTTGAGCACCGCGTCGAGCTTGTCCGGCTCGACGACCAGCAGCATCCGCTCCTGAGACTCGCTGGCCAGGATCTCGTGCGGGTCCATCGAGGGCTCGCGCAGCGGCACCCGCTCCAGCCAGACCCGCATGCCGGTGCCGGCCGCCGCGGCGGTCTCGGTGAGCGCGCAGGTCAGACCGGCGCCGCCCAGGTCCTGGATGCCGACGACGAGCTGGCCGTCGTACAGCTCCAGGCATGCCTCGATCAGCAGCTTCTCGGTGAACGGGTCGCCGACCTGGACGGCCGGGCGACGAGCCTCGCTGCCCTCGTCGAAGGTGGCGCTGGCCAGCACCGACACGCCGCCGATGCCGTCCCGGCCGGTCTTGGCGCCCATCAGCACGACCACGTTGCCGGGGCCGGCGGCGGCCTTGTTCTGGAGGCGGTCGACCGGCAGCACGCCCAGGCACAGCGCGTTGAGCAGCGGGTTGCCCTGGTACGACGGGTCGAAGACCAGCTCGCCACCGATGTTGGGCAGGCCGAGGCAGTTGCCGTAGCCGCCCACGCCGGCAACCACGCCGGTGAGCACCCGGGCGGTGTCCGGGTGGTCCGCCGCGCCGAAGCGCAGCGGGTCCATGACCGCGATCGGGCGGGCGCCCATGGCGAGGATGTCCCGGACGATGCCGCCCACGCCGGTCGCGGCGCCCTGGTACGGCTCGACGAAGCTCGGGTGGTTGTGCGACTCGACCTTGAAGGTCACCGCCAGCTTGTCGGAGACCTGCACGACACCGGCGTTCTCACCGATGCCGGCGAGCAGGCGGTCGCTCTGCGGAGCCTTCTCACCGAACTGGCGCAGGTGCACCTTGCTCGACTTGTAGGAGCAGTGCTCGCTCCACATGATCGAGTACATGGCCAGCTCGGACTGGGTGGGTCGACGGCCGAGGATCTGCCGGATCCGGTCGTACTCGTCGTCGCGCAGGCCCAGCTCGGTGTACGGCTGCAGCTCGCCCGGGGTGCCACCGGCGCGCGGCACGGTGTCCACGCCGTCGGTCCAGTCGGCCGTCGCCGGCTGCGCGGGAGCGGCCGCCGGGGCGGTGGGCTGCGCCGGCGTCTCGGTCGGCTGCGCCGGGGCGGAGTACGCCTCCGGAGTGTCCCGTACCGGGTCCGGATGGGTGGTCATGACCTCTCCTCGCTGCGCTCGTGCCCGCCGGGCCGGCGGTTGAGCTGACCGATGCTCACGCTGGGGTCCCCACCAGGTGCTTGAGGACCGAGGTGAAGAACCCGAGACCGTCCAGCGAAGGGCCGGTGAGCGCCTCCACCGCGTGCTCCGGGTGCGGCATGATGCCGACCACGTTGCCGGCGGCGTTGGTGATCGCGGCGATGTCGCGCTGCGACCCGTTCGGGTTGCCGCCGACGTAGCGGGCGACGACCCGGCCCTCGGCTTCGAGCTGGTCCAGCGTCGCGGTGTCGGCGACGTAGCAGCCCTCGCCGTTCTTGACCGGGATCAGCACCTCCTGGCCCGCCTGGAACGCGTTGGTCCACGCGGTGCCGGCCGACTCGATGCGCAGCACCTGGTCCCGGTTGCGGAAGTGCAGGTGCTGGTTGCGGGTGAGCGCGCCCGGCAGCAGGTGCGCCTCGCAGAGGATCTGGAAGCCGTTGCAGATGCCGAGGACCGGCAGGCCGCCTCGGGCGGCGTCCACGATCGTCTCCATCACGGGGGCGAACCGGGCGATGGCCCCGCAGCGCAGGTAGTCGCCGTAGGAGAACCCGCCGGGCAGGACGACGGCGTCCACACCGTGCAGGCTCTCATCGCCGTGCCAGAGCCGGACCGGCTCGGCGCCGGCGATCCGGACGGCGCGGGCCGCGTCCCCGTCGTCGAGCGAGCCGGGGAACGTGACCACACCGACCCGGGCGGTCACGAGCGGGCGTCCGCGGTCTCGTCGGTCTCGACCAGGCGGACGGTGAAGTCCTCGATGACCGGGTTGGCGAGCAACTTGTCGGCGATCTCCCGGGCACGGTCCAGGTCCGGTTCACCGGTGAAATCGATCTCGATCCGCCTGCCGATCCGGACTGAGGCGACGTCGCTGACGCCGAGCCGGGGCAGCGCGTTTGCGACGGCCTGGCCCTGCGGATCGAGGATCTCGGGCTTGAGCATGACGTCGACGACGACGCGAGGCACTGGGCACTCCTGACTGTGTACGCAGTTGGGTGCCTACCCACAACGGGCGAGCGCAGCCAGCGTACCTGGCAGATTCCGTCGCGGACGCACCGGCCGGGCGCAGTTCAGGCAGTGATCCACATAACCGGCGTCGAGTGCGTGCGGCAACGCGGCGCAGGCCGCCTCAGCAGGGCATATACGGCGCAGCGGGTGGCCGAATCGTTACATTGGCTGATCTCGATCAGCTTCTTGAAAACGATGCCCGCCACCCCTACAGTACATCGACATAGCTCGATGCAAGCGATGGCGGGGACCTCCCGTCGTCGCCCCCGGGCACCCGGCAACCCCGGGCCCCACCCCGCCCCAAGGAGTCCACCGATGCGCGTTCGCCCCCTGCTCACCCTGATCAGCACGGCGCTGGTCGGCGCCCTCGCCTTCGCGTCCGGCGCGTCCGCCGCCCCGGCCGGCCCCCAACCCATCATCGGCGGCGGCACCGTGTCGTCCGCCCCCTGGGCCGCCGCCGTGCTGAGCAACGGCTCGTTCACCTGCTCGGGCAGCGTGATCGCCGCGCAGTGGGTACTCACCGCCCGGCACTGCATCAGCGGCACGATGTCCGTCCGGGTCGGCAGCGTCTACCGCGCCTCGGGTGGGGTCACCCGCACGGTCAGCGCCACCTACACCCGTTACGACCTGGCCCTCATGCGCCTCTCCAGCACCGTCAGCACCTCGACGGTGTCTCTGGCGAGCAGCAACCCGCCGGTCGGCTCGACCAACTCGATCTACGGCTGGGGCATGACCTGCTACAGCGGTTGCTCCGCGTCCAGCCAGCTCAAGACCGCCACCGTCCAGGTGACCAGCACCAACGTCACCGACGCGTACGGCGGGCAGGCCATCCGCAGCACCCGGATCAACGGCAACGCCTGGCGGGGCGACTCGGGCGGCCCGCAGTTCTACAACGGCCAGCAGGTCGGTGTGGCCTCCACGGCCGACGGCTACAACATCCAGAACTACGGCAGCGTCGCGTACAACCGGGCCTGGATCACCTCGGTGGCCGGTGTCTGACGGTTAGCGCCCCTGCGGCGCGGATGGTCGGCCCCGCGCCGACCGTCCGCGCCGCGCCGTTTTGCAGCATCCGATCAGGTGAACATGGCACCCGATCGGGTCGCGCCACTCCTGACAGCATCGGAAACGTGCTGGTCGTGACGACAGAGCAACTGCCCGGCTACGAGATCCGCCAGATTCTCGGTGAGGTGGTGTCATCGATGGCCAGGACGCGAAACCCGTACCGCGAGGGGGTCAAGAACCTGCGCGGTGGCGCGTACGACCCGATGGCGCCGGACAACCTGACCCGGTGGCGTACCGACTCGGTCACCCGCCTCGGCGAGGAGGCCCTCCGGCTCGGCGCGAACGCCGTGATCGGCATGCGCTTCGACAGCCGGGACTGCGGCGAGATGTGGATGGAGATCTGCGCGTACGGCACAGCGGTCATCGCCGTACCGACGATGCCCGAGACCATGCCGGCCGACCAGCCGGCGGTGGCGGCGGACACCGCCACCGACCCGGCCTTCGCGGAGTCCCTGGGCGGCATCGCCGAACCGGCAAGCGCCCCAACCCTGAGAACAGCCGCAGAAACCCCCACCGGCGACTAGGCCCAGACCCGGTTGATTAGGACCCCCACCAGACCCGGTTGATCATGAAGTTATTGCCTCGCACATCGGCGTGTCGCGGCAATAACTTCATGATCACCGGGGCCCAGCGGACCGGGTTAGAGGATGGGGGGTGGGGTGTAGGTGGCGGCGTCGGGGTGGGTTTCCACCACCTTGGTGATTCGGCGGGTCACCGACTCCACCTGGGACCTTGCCGCTCCTACGAAGGCGGTGCGGTCGGCTACCAGGGTGTCGATGTCGGCGCGCGACAGGCCCAGGCGGCCGTCGGCGGCCAGGCGGTCGAACAGGTCGTTCTCCGGGGCGCCCTTTTCGCGCATGGCCAGCGCCACCGCGACCGCGTGCTCCTTGATCACCTCGTGGGCGACCTCCCGGCCGACACCGCGCCGGACCGCCGCCACCAGGATCTTGGTGGTCGCCAGGAAGGGCAGGAAGCGCTCCAGCTCCCGGTTGATCACCGCCGGGTACGCGCCGAACTCGTCGAGGACCGTCAGGAAGGTCTGGAACAGCCCGTCGGCGGCGAAGAACGCGTCCGGCAGGGCGACCCGGCGGACCACCGAGCAGGACACGTCCCCCTCGTTCCACTGGTCGCCGGCCAGCTCGCCGACCATCGACAGGTAACCCCGGATGATCACCGCGAAGCCGTTCACCCGCTCGGAGGAACGGGTGTTCATCTTGTGCGGCATCGCGCTGGAACCGACCTGGCCCGGCTTGAAGCCCTCGGTGACCAGCTCCTGGCCGACCATCAGGCGGATCGTGGTGGCCAGCGACGACGGCGCGGCGGCGGTCTGCGCCAACGCGGCCAGCACGTCGAAGTCCAGCGAACGCGGGTAGACCTGCCCGACGCTGTCCAGCACCCGCGAGAAGCCCAGGTGCTCGGCGACGCGGCGCTCCAGCTCGGCGACCTTGTCGGCGTCGCCGTCGAAGAGGTCGAGCTGGTCGGCGGCCGTGCCGACCGGGCCCTTGATGCCGCGCAGCGGGTAGCGGGCGATCAGCTCCTCCAACCGGTCGTACGCGATGAGCAGCTCCTCCGCCGCCGACGCGAAGCGCTTACCCAGCGTGGTGGCCTGCGCCGCCACGTTGTGCGAGCGGCCGGTCATGACCAGCTCGGAGTGCTCGTACGCGAGCCACGCCAGCCGGGCCAGGGTCGCCACCACCCGATCCCGGATCAGCTCCAGCGAGGCGCGCACCTGAAGCTGCTCGACGTTCTCGGTGAGATCCCGCGAGGTCATCCCCTTGTGCACGTGCTCGTGCCCGGCCAGCGCGCTGAACTCCTCGATGCGGGCCTTCACGTCGTGCCGGGTGACCCGCTCGCGCTCGGCGATCGACGCCAGGTCGACCTGGTCGAGCACCCGCTCGTACGCCTCGACCACGCCGTCCGGGACCGCCACGCCCAGGTCACGCTGCGCGCGGAGCACGGCCAGCCACAGCCGCCGTTCCATCCGCACCTTTTCCTCGGGCGACCAGAGGGCGACCAACTCGGGCGAGGCGTACCGGTTGGCGAGCACGTTCGGGATCGTCGTCACGTACCTCATTGTCCGTCACCCGCCCGAGCCAGCCGGGACCGGGCCGGCTCGGGCGGGAGTCCGCCCGCCCCAGGTCAGGGCAGCTCGTGGATGATCACCGGTCCAGGTCCGCCGCCGCGGGCGCGCTGAACCAATCGAGCGTCCAAGGTCCGAGATGGCAGTCACGCTGCGCGGGTCATGCGCTCTCCGGCTGGATCTCCTGGTGGTATTCCAGCTCGTGCAGGTGACCGCCCTTGATCAGGACTGACACCTCGACCGGATCCCCGTGCACGGAGTGGACCACCCGGAACTGACGGATCACCGGCACCTGTGGCGGCAGCGCCAGGATCTCCACCTCTTGGGTGGTCGGCATGCGGACGGACAGCCGGTCGACGAGGTCTCGCTGTGCGTGCCCCAGGTCGGCGAGTGCCCGGGGAATTCCGCCGACGAGCTTCTTGCGCGATGAGATTGCGGTGCCTCGGCCGATCGCGACCGGATAGTACGACCACGACACCTCCACCGGCTCGCCGTCGTGCGAGAGCAGGCGATGACGGAGGATGGCGGGCTCGTCGTCCGCGATTCCGAGAGCAAGCGCCACATCGGCGGGCGGTCGCACCTCGGCCACGTCGAGCAGATGGTAGGTGTACCCACCACGTGCGGGCGGGACGTATGCGTCGACCGCTATGACCAACGGTTCGCGATCCCGTACGTAGACCCCCTTGCCTACCCGGCTGTGGAGGTAACCCTCTGCCTTGAGCGAGGTCAGTGCCCGCTGCACGGTTGCGTTCGCCACCGAATACTGATTGATCAACTGAGCTGTCGACGGCAACTGCGACCCGGACGGCAGCTCGCCGGACATGATGCGCGCTCGGATGTCGGCAGCGATCTGCTCATGCCGCGGCCGATCGTCGCTCCTGCGAGCCAAGACGGCCTCCCTATGCGATCGACGATTCGTACCGAAGGCGACGACCTCCGGGGGTCATGGCCATGACGCTCAGCTCGACTGGCAAGCCGTCATCGGTACTGAGCACGCGACTCAGCCCGAGCACCCAGTCGTCCTCAGGTAGTTGGAGTAACGACCGTTCCACCTCGGTCGCTCTCCGCGTGTAGACGTCCTCGCTCACCCGTCGTGGCCGGTATCCCAGCTCGGCCAGCAGAGTGACTGCCCCGCCTCGAATCTTGCGGAATTCCGCAAGGCCGGTGTCGCGAGCGATGGTCGCCGGGTAGAGGGAGGTCGTCAACTCCACCGGCTGCCCGTCGAGCAACATCATTCGACGGCGTTGGATCACCGACGCATCGGCGTCCAGGTGCAGCGCAGCGGCCAACTCCGCCGCCGGAATGATCTCACTGACGTCGAGCAGACGCTGCGTACCCACTCCGCCGTTCTGCGCGGCCTCCGCACCCCAGGCTTCGGCCTCGCCGGGCCGCCGTGGGGTCACATACGGAGTGGAGACGCTGATCCATTCGAGGTCACTCAAGATCCGCTCCTTCGCCTCGTCCGAGCCATCTCACTCGCACCCACAGTAGATGCCAACGATGCGACCTTCAGTCCTTGATGCCTTTCGCATATGGCAGTAAGGTTACGTCACAGCCGACCAGTCCTACGACCGCACTTTCCTGCGGTCGTAGGTACCTGCTGCGTTCCATTCGTGACGACAGGAGCGCGAGATGACGTTCGACTGGTATCGCCTGCTCGATGCGTCGGTTGCCGCTTCGCTGGCGTACCGGATCGCGTCGTGACCCGCTGCCGGCCGCCCACCGTCCGGGTGGGTGATGTCGTCACCGTCGCCGAGCAGCACTACTGCTACGGGCTGGGTCGGCTGGTCCTGCGGGTGATAGAGGTGGGTCGACGCGAACGGCACAGCGACGGCATCTGGCTCCACCTGCGCGGCATCGAGTTGGGCGCGCCTGGCGGCCCGCGTCAGCACCGGGTGCTGGTGCGCCTGGCCGCCCTTCAGGTACGACCCGCCAGGCGGGCGGCCCAGCCCGAGATTCCTAAGCCGCACGTGCCCGTCCGGCCGACCTGGAACTGCGCCGGCTGCGGACAGGAATGGCCGTGCGCGAATCGTCGATGCCGACTGCTGGTCGAGTACGCGCACGACCGGTTGTCGATGATGTTCTACCTGGGTCTGCACCTGGCCGAGGCGGCAGTCGACCTACCTGACCTCTCCGCCGAGAGGCTGCACGCTCGATTCCTCGGCTGGACACGCCCCCGCCGATCGTGACCGAGCACGGACGGGGGCGCGATGTCCCAATGTCTCCTTCTAGAAGACATTGAGGTGGGCAGGCTCAGCGCTCCAGGATCGCGGTCACGCCCTGGCCGCCGGCCGCGCAGATGGAGATCAGCCCGCGTCCGCTGCCCTTCTCCGCGAGCAGCTTGGCCAGCGTGGCGACGATTCGCCCGCCGGTCGCGGCGAACGGGTGCCCGGCGGCCAGCGACGAGCCGTTGACGTTGAGCCGGTCGGCGTCGATGGCGCCCAGCGGGGCGTCCAGGCCGAGCCGGTCCTTGCAGAACTCCGGGGACTCCCAGGCGGCGAGGGTGGCCAACACCTGCGAGGCGAACGCCTCGTGGATCTCGTAGTAGTCGAAGTCCTGCAACGTCAGCCCGGCCCGGGCCAGCATCCGGGGCACCGCGTACGCGGGGGCCATCAGCAGGCCCTCGTCGCCGTGCACGAAGTCGACGGCCGCCGTCTCCGACCAGCTGAACCAGGCCAGCACCGGCAGGTTGTGCGCGTTCGCCCACTCCTCGCTGGCCAGCAGCACGGTGGACGCGCCGTCGGTGAGCGGCGAGGAGTTGCCGGCGGTCATGGTGGCCTGTTCCGCGTCCGGGCCCCGGGTGCCGAAGACCGGCTTGAGCGCGCCGAGCTTCTCCACGCTGGTGTCGGGGCGAAGGTTCTGATCGCGGGTCAGGCCCAGGTACGGGGTCATCAGGTCGTCGAAGAAGCCCTTGTCGTACGCGGCGGCCAACCGCTGGTGCGAGCGCAACGCCAGCTCGTCCTGGGAGCGCCGGTCGATCTGCCAGCGCAGCGCGGTCTGGGCGGCGTGGTCGCCCATGGACAGGCCGGTCCGCGGTTCGGCGTTGCGGGGGATGTCCGGCTTGAACGGCTGGAGCGGGCGCAGCTTCGCGGCGATCTTCAGCCGCTGGCCGACCGTGCGGGCGGAGTTGAGTTTGAGCAGCGTACGGCGCATGTCCTCGTTGACCGCGAGCGGCGCGTCGGAGGTGGTGTCGACACCGCCGGCGATCCCCACGTCGAGCTGACCGAGGGCGATCTTGTTGGCGACGAGGATCGCCGCTTCCAGGCCGGTGCCGCAGGCCTGCTGGATGTCGTACGCCGGGGTGTGCGGGTCGAGCCGGGACCCGAGGACCACCTCGCGGGTCAGGTTGAAGTCGCGGGAGTGCTTGAGCACCGCCCCGGCGACCACCTCGCCGACCCGCTGCCCGGCCAGCCCGTACCGGGCGATCAGACCGTCGAGCGCCGCGCCGAGCAGGTCCGCGTTGGACGCGTCGGCGTAGCGGGAGTTGGAACGGGCGAAGGGGATGCGGTTGCCCCCGATGACCGCGACCCTCCGGATGCTCTGCACGATCCGCCTCCTCGCAAGTGTTGCTCGAACCTTACTCGCCAGTAGGCTACGCCCATGACCGACAGGTACGCGAGCTTCGTCCAATCGGCCGCCGGCCGCACGCTGGTGAAGCGTCTCGGGCTGCCCGATCCGCCGCGGCTGCGCCGACACCAGCCCGGAGATCCGCTGCTACCCGGCCCGGCGCTGCTCGGCGCGGCCGACGGCGGCCGGCTCACCGAGGCGGTCAGGACGATCCTGACCACCGCCGGGGTCGAGCTGCGCGACACCGGCACGGTCGCTGCCGAGGAACGCTTCGGCGCCCTGGTGTACGACGCCACCGGCATCACCGACTCGGCGCAGCTCCGTCAGCTCTACGACTTCTTCCACCCGCACGCCCGCACCCTGCTGCCCAGCGGCCGGGTGATCGTGCTCGGCACTCCGCCGCAGGAGTGCCCGACCCCGCGCGAGGCGACCGCCCAGCGGGCCCTGGAAGGGCTGGTCCGCAGCATCGGCAAGGAGTTCGGCCGGGGCACCACCGCACAGCTCGTCCAGGTAACCCGCAACGGCGACGCCGACGGCACCCGCACGAGCCTCGAATCGACCCTCCGGTTCCTCCTCTCGGGGCGGTCCGCGTACGTCTCCGGGCAGGTCGTCCGGGTCGGCACCGGCGCGGCGACCGCCCCGGCCGACTGGAACCGCCCGCTGGACGGGCAGGTCGTGCTGGTCACCGGGGCGGCCCGGGGCATCGGCGCGGCGCTGGCCCAGGTGCTCGCCCGCGACGGCGCCCAGGTGGTCGCGCTGGACGTCCCGGCGGCCGGGGACGCCCTCGCCGCCGTGGCCAACGACATCGGCGGTACGGCGGTGCAGCTCGACCTGACCGCCCCGGACGCGCCGACCCGGCTCGCCGACTACCTGGCCAGCCGACACGGACGGGTCGACGCGGTGGTGCACAACGCCGGCATCACCCGGGACAAGACGCTCGGCCGGATGGACGCCGACCGGTGGGACCAGGTCATCGACGTCAACCTGTCCAGTCAGGAGCGGATCAACGACGTGCTGCTGGAACGGAAGCTGATCCCGGAGGGCGGTCGCATCATCGGGGTGTCCTCGATCGCGGGGATCGCCGGCAACCGGGGCCAGACCAACTACGCCACCAGCAAGGCCGGCGTGATCGGGCTGGTCGACTCGCTCGCCCCGACCCTGCGCGAGCGGGGGATCAGCGTCAACGCGGTGGCGCCCGGCTTCATCGAGACCCGGATGACCGCCCGCATCCCGCTCGTCGTCCGCGAGGCGGGCCGGCGGATGAACAGCCTGGCCCAGGGCGGGCTGCCGGTGGACGTGGCCGAGACGATCGGCTGGTTGGCCTGGCCGGCGAGCGGCGCGATCAGCGGCAACGTGGTCCGGGTCTGCGGCCAGAGTCTGCTGGGGGCGTGATGGCCAGGAAGAGAGAGCCCGCCCGGGAGCCGGACGACCTGTCGGTCCACGATCTGATCGAGGGACCGACCGAGATCCTGTCGCGGGAGACCCTGAACGCGATCCGCCGACCGGCAGCCGCCGATGCCGACCCGAGCACCGAGCAGACACACGACCTGAGCGCGTCGGCAACCGAGGCCACCACCGATCTCAGCGGCTCGGCGGCCGACGTGACCACCGACCTCAGCGCTCACGGGACGGCCGGCACCGGTGGCCGGGAGCGCGTCGAGCTGACCCGGGTGCCGGCGGCCGGGGCGCTGTACCGGCGGGCCGTGCTCGGCGCGCTGCCCGGCCTGAGCCGGGGGCGAAAGAGCAACGACCTGCCGGCGGTCGAGTTCGCCGTACGCGGCGTGCAGGTCGACCGGGCCCACCTGGCCGACTACGACCGGGTGTGCGGGTTCCGGCTCACCGACCGGCTGCCCGGGACGTACCCGCACGTCCTGGGCTTTCCACTGGCCCTGCGGCTGATGACCGCGCCGGGCTTTCCCATCGCGCTGACCGGCGTGGTGCACGTCGGCAACCGGATCACCACGCACCGCCCGATCACCGCCGACGAGACCCTCGACTTCACGACGTACGCCGAGAATCTGCGTCCGCACGACCGGGGACGGCAGGTGGACGTGGTGCTCGTCGGCTCGGTCGACGGGGAGGAGGTCTGGCGGGGCGTCTCGACGTACCTGGGTCGCGAGCGCACCCCGGGCGGGCGCGAGCGGGGCGAACGTCCCACGCCGCCCACGGCCACGGCCCGGTGGCGGGTCGAGCCCCGGGTGGGTACCGAGTACGCGCGCGTCTCCGGGGACCACAACCCGATCCACACCTCCCGGCTCGGCGCACGGGTATTCGGCTTCCGCCGGCCCATCGCGCACGGCATGTGGAGCAAGGCGCGCTGCCTGGCCGCGCTCGAGACGCGGCTGCCGGACGCGTACACCGTCGAGGTGGCCTTCAAGCTGCCCGTACCGCTGCCGAGCACGGTGAACTTCGCCCTCCTGCCGGACGGCGGGTTCGCCCTGCACGACTCGGGTGGGCGGCCGCACCTGGTGGGTCTCGTGCGCTGACACGCGCCCCTGCCGATCCGATCTGAGGGGTTGGCAGGGGCGCACGTCTACGCTAAGTTGTTCTCACAGCGAGATGTTCTCAGATTGAGAGAGACATGGTTGACGAGCAGGACTTCCTGGCCGCGTACGACCCCCGCGACTACCCGGCGGTCGCCGTGACCGTCGACGTGGTGGCGCTGACCATCCGCGACGGCGAGCTGCACCTGCTGCTCATCCGGCGCGGTCAGGCGCCCTTCGCGGGGCACTGGGCCCTGCCCGGTGGCTTCGTCCGCCCCGAGGAGGACCTGACCGCCGGCGCCCGACGGGAGCTCGCCGAGGAGACCGGGCTCGGCGGTGAGGGGCTGCGACGCGTACACCTGGAGCAGTTGGGCAGTTACGGCGCTCCCGACCGTGACCCGCGGATGCGCGTCGTCTCGATCGCCCACCTCGCGTTCGCCCCCGACCTGCCGGACGCCGCCGCCGGCTCGGACGCCGACGAGGCGATCTGGCTGCCGGTGACGGCCCTGAGCAGCCGGCAGCTCGCCTTCGACCACGGCCGCATCATCGACGACGCGCTGGAGCGGGCCCGGTCCAAGCTGGAGTACACCCCGCTGGCCACGCGCTTCCTCGCCGCCGAGTTCACGATCAGCGAGCTGCGGGCCGTCTACGAGACGGTCTGGGGTCACGCGCTGCACGCCGGCAACTTCCACCGCAAGGTGCTCTCGGTGCCGGGCTTCGTGGAGAGCACCGGCGCGAGCACCGAGCGCGGCGGCGCGCGAGGTGGCCCCCGCGCCCGGCTCTACCGGGCCGGCGACGCACGGCTGCTGCATCCAGCGCTGCTGCGGCCGGCCCGCGAGGAGACGGTGCGATGAGGACCGCCGAGGCCATCGACCTGGTCACGGCCGCCCGCACCGACGCCGACCTGTTCGGCGTCGACCAGCCGGCCCGCCGCTACCGCGAGCTGGTCGCGGCCCTGCACCCTGACCGGCTGCCGACAGACCCGGGGGTACGCGCCGAAGCCCTCGACGCGTACGTCCACGTCACGACCCGCTGGCAGGCCCGGCGGACCACCGTCCTCGGCGACTACCGGCTCGGCGCGCCGGCCCACTCGGGCGACCTGGCCGACCTGTACGACGTCGGCGACGACCGGCTGCTCAAGCTCCCCCGGCGGCCCACCGACAACGACCTGATGGCGCGTGAGGCACACGCGCTGCACACCATCGCCGAGCGCGGCGACCCGCGCTACCTGCCGTACGTGCCCCGGCTCGTCGACGAGTTCGCGCACCGCGACTCGGCGAGCGGCGCGGAACGCCGGATCAACGTGCTCGCCGGCGCGCCCGGCCTGCACGACCTCGACGAGGTGCGGCGCGCGTACCCCGACGGGTTGGACGCCCGGGACGCGGCCTGGATCTGGCGGCGGCTGCTGGTGGCGCTCGGCCTGGCCCACCGCGCGGGCATCGTGCACGGCGCGGTCCTGCCGCGCCACGTGCTGATCGAGCCGCACGCCCACGGCGTGGTGCTCGTCGACTGGTGCTTCTCGGCCCCGATCGGCAGCACGGTTCCAGCTCTCGTGCCGGGCCGTGAGGACTGGTACTCGCCGGAGGTGCCGCGCCGGCGGCCCTGCGGTCCGGGCACCGACATCGCGATGGCCAGCCGATGCATGAGCTGGCTGATGGGGCCGCGCGCACCCCGCGAGCTGGACGCCTTCGCGCAGGGCTGCCGGCAGAACGCCCTGAGCGCCCGACCCGACGACGCCTGGGGCCTGCTGCGCGAACTCGACCAGGTGCTGGACCGGCTCTACGGGCCCCGCACCTTCCGACCCTTCACCCTCTAGAGGAGCTGTCATGGGCAGTGGAACCTGGTCCACCGACGTGTACGACGCCGCCGACCGCTACCGGCGCTCGACCGGCCGGAGCGCGTTCTCCTACAGCGACAGCGGGGCCCGGACCGTGCACCCCGCGCTCGACCCCCGCGACGCGACCCGGGAGAGCCGCGACTCCGCCGAACACCCCCGCTCGACGCCCGTCGCGGTGCTCTTCGACGTGACCGGCTCGATGCGCACGGTGCCTCGTGTCCTGCAGACGAAGCTGCCGCAACTGCTCGGGCTGCTGCAACGGCAGGGGTACGCGAGCGACCCGCAGATCATGTTCGGCGCGATCGGCGACGCCACCTGCGACCGGGTGCCGTTGCAGGTGGGCCAGTTCGAGTCGGACAACCGGATGGACGACGACCTCGGCCGCATCGTGCTCGAAGGTGGTGGCGGCGGGCAGATGAGCGAGTCGTACGAGTTGGCCCTGTACTTCATGGCCCGGCACACCGTCACCGACAACTGGGAGAAGCGCGGCCGGCGCGGCTACCTCTTCGTCATCGGCGACGAGCTGGCGTACCAGCGGGTCAAGGCGCGCGAGGTGGCCGGCCTCATCGGTGACGACCTGGGCGAGGACGTGGCGCTGCGCCAGATCGTCGACGAGGTGACCCGGCGGTGGGACACCTACTACCTGCTCCCCGCCGGCAGCAGCTACGCCGGCAACACGAAGGTGCTCGACTTCTGGCGGGACCTGCTCGGGCAGAACGCCGTCGTGCTCGACGACCTGGACGCGGTCTGCGAGACCATCGCGGTCACCATCGGCCTCGGTGAACAGGCCATCGACCTGGACGAGGGCCTGCGCCACCTGGACACCGCCGGCTCGCGCGCCACCGGCACCGTGTCGAAGGCGCTGGCCCGGCTCGGCCGGGGCCGGCGGGCCGAGGTGTCGACCCTGCCGACGTTCCGCGACACCGCGGGCGGGGTGACGCGGCTGTGAGACACGTGGCGGTGGTCGACCTCGGGTACGGCGACGCGGGCAAGGGCACGGTCGTGGACTGGCTCTGCGCCACCCGCCCGGTGCACACGGTGGTCCGCTTCAACGGGGGTGCGCAGGCGGCACACAACGTCGTGCTGCGCGACGGGCGGCACCACACGTTCGCGCAGTTCGGGGCCGGCACGTTCCACCCCGGCGTCGGGACGCACCTGTCCCGGCACGTGGTGGTGGACCCGCTGGCCCTGGCCGCCGAGGCCGACCATCTCGCCACGGTCGGGGTGCCCGACGCGCTGGACCGGCTGACCGTCGACTCCGAGGCGCTGCTCGCCACCCCGTACCACCGGGCCGCCAACCGGGCCCGGGAGATCGCCCGGGGGGCCGACCGGCACGGCTCCTGCGGGCTGGGGGTGGGCGAGGCCGTCGCGTACGGCCTCGCCCACCCCGACGACGCTCCCCGGGTCGCCGACTGCCGGCATCCCGCGGTGCTGCGCCGCCGGTTGACGGTTCTGCGGGACCGGCTGACCGCCGAACTCGGCCCGCTGGACGCGCCGCCGGTCGACGACTGCCTGCCCGCGTTCACCGGGTTCGCCGGGCGGGTCGCCATCGTCGACCGGACCTGGCTCGCCGGCGCGCTGCGCTCGGGGACCTGCGTCTTCGAGGGCGCGCAGGGGGTGCTGCTCGACGAGTGGCACGGCTTCCACCCGTACACGACGTGGAGCACCACCACGTTCGCCAATGCCGACCGCATGCTCGCCGAGGCGGGACAGGCCGGCGAGGTGACCCGGATCGGCGTGCTGCGGACCGTCACCACCCGGCACGGTCCCGGCCCGCTGGTGACCGAGGACCCGGCGCTGCCCTTCGTCGACCGGCACAACCCGACGAACCCGTGGCAGGGCCGGTTCCGGTTCGGCCACTTCGACGCCGTCGCCCACCGGTACGCCCTCGCGGCGGCCGGCGGGGTCGACGGCCTGGCGCTGACCCACCTCGACCTCGCGGGTCCCGACCTGCGGATCTGCCGCCGTTACGACACGGGCGACCGGCTCATCCCGGGGCCGCCCGGCGACCTGGACCGGCAGGCCGCGCTCACCGACCGCCTGCTGCGGTCCCGCCCGGTGTTGGACGACCCGCCGGCCGACTGGGCCGAGAGGGTGAGCGCGGAGTTGGCCACTCCGGTGGTGCTGACCTCGCACGGGCCCACGGCCGACGACAAGAGCCCGCACGGGACGCTGCTCACCCCACCGGCACTGATCGGCACGCGCTGAGGCGTCTTCCGGCGACTCGGCCACCACGCCGGTCGTACCCGGCGAGCATGGGGGGATGGACGCCCTGCTCGACCTCCTCCGTGGGACGGTCACCTCGCCGTGGGTGTACCTGCTGATCTTCGGCCTCACCGCGGTCGACGCCTTCTTCCCGGCGGTGCCCGGCGAGGCCGCCGTGATCACCGCCGGGGTGCTGTCCGCCAGCGGCGGTCACCCCAGCCTGACCCTGGTGATCGCCAGCGCCGGAGTGGGCGCGCTGGTCGGCGACCACATCTCGTACGCCATCGGGCGCGGCGGCGGCGCGAGCCGGCTGGCCCGGCTGCCCGACGGAAGCCGGCGGCGGGCCAGCTCGGAGTGGGCCCGACGGGCGGTGGACCGCCGGGGCGGGATGATCCTGACCACCAGCCGGTACGTGCCGGGTGGCCGGACCGCCGTCACCCTCACCATGGGCGCGGTGGGCTACTCCCGCCGCGCGTTCCTGCTGTACGACGCCATCGGGGCGTTCACCTGGGCGGTGTACTGCGGCCTGCTCGGCTACTTCGGTGGCCTGGCCTTCGAACGGGACCCGGTGAAGGGCGTACTGGTCGGGGTGGGGGTCTCCCTCGTCGTCACGTTCGGCCTGGAGGGGATCCGCTGGCTGCGCCGCCACGCGCACCGGCGGGCCGCCTCCCGCCACTGACTGTCAGTCGGCCGGTGGACGCCAGACGACGCCGTGCAGGAGTTGGGCCGCGCCGAGCCAGGCCACGTTCATCATCCGGGTGGCCGTCTTCTCCGGGTCGGCCTCCGGGTGGTCGGCGAGCCAGTCGGCAAGTGACTCGGTCGCGCCGACCAGCGCGTACGCGACGACCTCCAGGTCGGTGGGCGCGATCTCGCGGCCCTTTACGCGCAGCGCGTGGTCGAGCATCCCGGCGACCACCTCGACCAGCCGGGCGCGCATGGTGGCCAGTTCACCGGCGAACGGCTGTTCGCCGCGGGCCTGCCGGTAGAGCACCGCCCAACCGTCACGGTGTGCGCCGACGAAGCCGAAGAACGCCTTCAGCCCTCGCCACAGCCGCTCGTCGGCCGGCAGGTCGGGGGCGGCGGCGCCGGCGATGGCCTGCATCATCCGGGTGCCCTCGCGGTGCAGGCAGGCGACGAACAGCTCCTCCTTGGTGCCGAGGTACGCGTACACCATGGGTTTGGAGATGCCGGCGTCCTCCGCGATCTCGTCCATGCTGGCGGCGTGGAAGCCGCGCCGGGAGAAGACCTTCACGGCCGCGTCGAGCATTTGTTGCTCGCGTACGGCGCGCGGTAGGCGCTTGAACGCGGGAGGCGTGGACACCTTGCGAGCATACCTACTCGTGCGTAGGGTTACGCGCGAGTAGCCAAATCTTCCGGAAGGCGCGTCTCATGACTGACTTCGACCCGGCCAACTTCGCCAACGTCGGGCCCAAGGAGTTCGCCCAGCTGGTCAAGTCCACCCCGGACGACAAGATCGCCCAGGTGATGTCCGGTGACCTGCGCGGCAAGGTCCTCGGCGAGGTGTTCGGCCGGATGCCGTCGCTGTTCCGCGCGGACCGGGCCGGCTCCACCAACGCGGTCATCCACTGGATCATCACCGGCCGCCCGGACGGCGGCAGCGACACCTACGAGGTGGTCATCGCCGACGGCAAGTGCGAGGTCAACGAGACCCCGCAGCACGACCCGAAGCTGAGCCTCACCATGGGGCCGGTCGAGTTCCTGAAGATCGTCTCCGGTGGCGCCAACCCGGTGATGATGTTCATGACCGGCAAGCTGAAGGCGAAGGGCGACCTGGGCCTCGCCGCCAACATCGCCAACCTGTTCGACATCCCCAAGGCCTGACATGGCCGAGTTCTCGCTCGACCTGAACGAGGAACAGCGGGATCTACGCGACTGGGTGCACGGCTTCGCCGCCGAGGTCGTGCGCCCGGCCGCCGCCGAGTGGGACGAACGCGAGGACACCCCGTGGCCGGTCATCCAGGAGGCCGCCAAGGTCGGCCTCTACGGCTTCGAGTTCCTCGCCACCTGCTGGGCCGATCCCACCGGGCTGTCCCTGCCCATCGCCAGCGAGGAACTCTTCTGGGGTGACGCCGGCATCGGGCTGAGCATCTTCGGCACCTCGCTCGCCGTCGCCGCCATCTACGGCGCCGGCACGCCCGACCAGATGGTCGAGTGGGTGCCGCAGTGCTTCGGCGATATCGACTCGCCGGCCGTCGCCGCGTTCTGCACCAGCGAACCCGAGGCCGGCTCCGACGTCGGCGCGATGCGCACCCGGGCCGTCTACGACGAGGCCCGCGACGAGTGGGTGCTCAACGGCCAGAAGGCGTACGCCACCAACGGCGGCATCGCCGGAGTGCACGTGGTCACCGCCTCCGTGGACCCGACGCTCGGCTCGCGCGGCCAGGCGGCGTTCGTCGTACCGCCGGGCACCCCCGGTCTGGCCGCGACCCGCAAGCTGCGCAAGCTCGGCCTCCGCGCCTCGCACACCGCCGACGTCTTCCTCGACGAGGTACGCGTGCCGGGCCGCTGCCTGCTCGGCGGCAAGGACGCCCTGGACGAACGCCTGGCCCGGGCCCGGTCCGGACAACGGGCCACCGGGCAGGCGGCGATGCGTACCTTCGAACTGTCCCGACCCACCGTGGGCGCGCAGGCACTCGGCGTGGCCCGGGCCGCCTACGAATACGCGCTGGACTACGCCAAGGACCGGGTCCAGTTCGGACGGCCGATCATCGAGAACCAGGCGGTCGCCTTCGCGCTGGCCGACATGCGGATGGAGATCGACGCCGCGCGACTGCTGGTCTGGCGGGCCTCCTGGATGGGCCGCAACAACCGCCCGTTCACCGCGGGCGAGGGCTCGATGTCCAAGCTCAAGGCCGGCGAGGTCGCGGTGTCCGTCACCGAGAAGGCGGTGCAACTGCTCGGCGGCGCCGGATTCCTGCGCGACCACCCGGTCGAGCGCTGGTACCGCGACGCCAAGATCTACACCATTTTCGAGGGTACGTCCGAGATCCAGCGCCTGGTCATCTCCCGGGCGATCTCCGGCATGCAGATCCGCTGACCGGCCCCTCCCCTGGTCCGACTGTCAGAGCGAGGGCCGCGTATTCCGGCCCTCGCTCTGACGTTGGGCACGCCGATAAGACCTAAGCCAGGCCCGACGCCATCGGCCTAAACGCACCACTCCGGCGGCGTGCACCCCGCGTCGACGAACCGGGCGGACGAGGCAGTGTCATTCTTGACATCACCGCCGAAATTGGCCCAACCGTACGGCTTGACCCGCTGCCAGCGCCCACCGTAAGTGGTGTGTTCGTAGACTCCCAGGTACTGATTGGTGTTGTTGAACACAGAGGACGCCTGGTCATTCAGGTTCACGCCGTTGTGGAACTTGTGATCGGAGAAGTTGGCGACTCCCCCACCGCCCTGGACCAGACCGGCCAGCGTGGCCGGGCTTCCATGGCCATCCTTGTCCTGGAAGAAGCACACCTGCTTCGCCGGGCACGAATAGTCCGCCGAGGCAGGCGAAGAAACTGCGAGGAGAGAGCCGGTCATGGCTACGACGATTCCTGCCCCGGCGGCAAGGGTACGCTTTCTCAACAAGCTCACTTGATCTCCAAATTTCGGAACTGCCACCTGGCGATGGAAGCGAACACGACGGCGCTCGACGTCGAACGATTCGCCCTTCCATCGCACGTCTTCGTTAATGAACGTACGAGGCGAGTCTGTAAGAGCTGTTTATTTCCACTGAACGCCTCCGGCCCGGCACGATCGAGGCGACCAGTCCGCCCTTGGCATTGTTCAGCCACAGTGCAGCGGATTCCACGATCCGTGCCGTCTTCGTCACCTCACGCCGACGCCGACTGGGCCTCCAGCCGCGCCCAGTGCATGATCAAAGGACGCCACCCTGACGGGCGGGGAGATCGACTGCCCGTCCGCGTACCACCCCGAGGAGGTCTGCGGCATGGACCTGCCGTTCGTCGTCACCACGCTGACCCGTCGCGGTCTGCTCACCCCGGGCCGCCCGATCCGGATCGCCTCACAGCTCAACGCGCTGCGTACCTGGGGATGGAGCCTCGCCGGCGAGCTACGCCAGGCGGCCGCCCGCGACCCCGGACGAGCGGCGATCATCGACGAGGACGGCGTCGAGCTGACCTACCAGGCGCTCCTCGACCGGGCCGAGCGGATGGCCCGGTCGATGCGATCCGGGATCGGCGTACAGCCTGGCGACCGGATCGGCGTCCTCTGCCGCAACCACCACGGGCTGATCGAGACGATCGTCGCAGCGACCCTGCTCGGCGTCGACGCGGTGCTCGTCAACACGGGCCTCTCCGCCGCCCAACTGGCGACTGTCGCCGAGGAACAGCGACTGCGGCTGTTGGTGCACGACGACGAGTTCGCCGACCGGGTCCTCGGCCTCCCCGCCGAGCTGCCCCGCCTCGACGAGCGCGCCCGCGAGGAGCTGGTGGCCGGGGCGCTGCCCGGCGAGCTGCACCCGCCGGAGCGCGACGGACGCATCATCGTGCTGACCTCGGGCACCACCGGCGCTCCCAAGGGCGCCCGCCGGCCCACACCCAGCGGTTTCGGGCCGCTCGTGTCCATCATCGACCGCATCCCCCTGCACGCGAAGGACCGGGTGCTGATCGCCGCCCCGATCTTCCACACCTGGGGATTCGCCGCGCTCCAGGTGTGCTTCGCGCTGCGGGCCACCATCGTGCTGCACCGCCGCTTCGACCCGGCCGCCACGCTCGCCGCCCTGGTGGCACACCGCTGCGACGCCCTCTTCGCCGTACCCGTCATGCTCCAGCGGCTGCTGGAAGTGCCCCCGCCGGACCCGCGCCCATCGCTCAAGGTCGTCGCGGTCAGCGGATCGGCCCTACCCGGTGGGCTCGCGCCGAAGTTCATGGACGCGTACGGAGACGTCCTCTACAACCTGTACGGGTCCACCGAGGTCTCCTGGGCGTCCATCGCCAGCCCGCCGGACCTGCGCCAGGCGCCCACCACGGCTGGCCGGCCACCGCACGGCACCCGACTGGAACTGCTCGACGACGCCGACCAACCGGTGCCGCAGGGGCGGGTCGGGCGCATCTTCGTCGGCAACGAGATGCTCTTCGAGGGATACACCTCGGGTGCCACCCGCGAGACCCGCGACGGGTTGCTCGACACCGGCGACCTCGGCCGGCTCAACGCCGACGGGCTGCTCTTCGTGGACGGCCGGGCCGACGACATGATCGTCTCCGGCGGCGAGAACGTGTTCCCGTCCGAGGTGGAGGACCTGCTCGCCCAGCTGCCGCAGGTACGCGAGGCCGCCGTGATCGGCGTACCCGACCCCGAGTACGGCCAGCGACTCGCCGCGTTCCTCGCCCTGCACCCCGGCGAGACGCTCGACCCCGAGGCGGTCCGCGAGTACGTCCGGCACTACCTGGCCCGCTTCTCCGTACCCCGGGACGTGGTCTACGTGAAGTACCTGCCCCGCAACGCCACCGGCAAGGTCCTCGCGCGCGAGCTGCGCCGCTACTACGGCTGATCATCCGGGTGCGCCGACGGCCTCATCGACGTGGGCCCAGACCCGCCTCCTGCGCCAGCAGTGCCGCCTGGGTCCGGTTGGCGCAACCGAGCTTGACCAGAAGCCGCGAGACGTAACCCTTGACGGTGGCCTCGGACAGGTGCAGGCGGCGGGCGATCTGCTGGTTCGACCGCCCGGCCCCGAGGCTCTCCAGCACCTCCACCTCGCGCTCCGTGAGCGACCGGAGCAGGTCACGGGCATGCTGGCTGCGCACCGTCTGCGCAACGAGGCGGTCAGCCGCCACCGCGGAGAGCACCGTGTGCCCGGCGGCCGCCACCCGTACCAGGGCCAGCAGGTCGTCGGGCGACGTCGACTTGAGCAGGAAGCCGGCCGCGCCGGCCCGGAGCGCGCCGGTCACGTAGTCGTCCAGGTCGAACGTGGTGAGCGCCAGGACCCGTGGCGGTGACGGCAGGGTCATGATCCGCTCGGTGGCCCTGATCCCGTCGACGCCCGGCATCCGCAGGTCCATCAGCACCACGTCGGGCCGTAGTCGCACCGCGGCCTCCACCGCGTCCGCCCCGTCGTACGCCTCGCCGACGACCGTCAGGTCCGGTGCGGACCCGAGGATCGTGCACAGGTGGGCGCAGACCATCCGCTCGTCGTCGACGACGAGTACCCGGATCACGACCGCACCGCCGTCGACACCCGCACCGGCAGCGTCGCGTGAACGGCGAAGCCACCCAGCTCCGTCGGTCCGGCCGCGAACGTCCCGCCGAGCACCTCGACGCGGTGCCGCAACCCGGCCAGGCCGGTGCCACCACCGGCGGCGGCCAGGACAGCGTCGGGTGACCGACCCGCCGAGGTGTTCGACACCGTGACCAGCACCGTCTGCCTGCCGTACTCGATCGAGACGGTGGCGGCGGCGCCCGGAGCGTGCTTGTGCACGTTCGTCAGCGACTCCTGGATCAACCGGAACAGCGTCCTGCGTACCGTCGACGCCAGCCCTTCCGGGTCACCCACTTCGGAGAGCCGAACCGGCAGACCGACCGCACGCGAGTCGTCGACCAACCGGGCCAGCTCGGGCGTGTCGTCCGGGACCGGATCAACTGCGGATCGTCCGTCCTCGCCACGCAGCACCCCGACCAGTTCGCGCAGCTCCGTCAAGGCCTGGCAGCCGGTTTCCCGCAGTTCCTCGGCCGCCGCCCGGGCCGTCGGATCCGTGGTGGTGACCCGAAGCGCGCCCGCCTGCAACACCATCAGGTTGATCCGGTGGGTGACCACGTCGTGCATCTCCGCGGCGAGCCGCACCCGCTCGTCGGCGCGCGCCTGATCGGCCAGGAGCAGACGCTCCCGCTCGGCCCGCTCCGCCCGGTCCGTCAACTCCGCCAGCAGGCTCCGCCGGGCACGGACGTACATGCCCAGGACCGCTGCGGCGAGGATGACGGTCGGCGCGGTGAACGGATCGTCGATCGACCAGGCGCTCGCCCCCACCAGGAACGCCACCGTCAGCAGCCCGATGACCGTCCACTGTCGCCACCGCCGACCCCGGCCGTACGCCGTGACCGCGTACGGAACGAGGACGGCGGCCCAGGCCGGCGCGAAGAGGCTGATCCCGGCGATGGTCAGCGCGGCCGTGTACGGACGGTGCCGACGAAAAAGCAGCATGACGGCGGCGGCCACCTGCGCGGCCACGTAGGCCCACGTAGGTGCGGGGATCAGCTTGGTGTCGACGTCCGGATCCGCCAGTTCCAACCCGCCGCCGGCCGCTGTCGCCACAAGCGCGAGCAGCACGTCCATGGCGACCCGGAGCGCCCGGCTACGGCCCATGGCAGCAGGGTAACCGGACGCCCGGGAAACGGCCTGCCGCGCGTACGAGGACCCGACGAACCGCGACCGGCATACGACGAAAGGAGGTAGCGGTCACGACTTTCTCCGCTGACGACGCTCGGCCGCAGCACGGTGGGATCGACTCATGACCGAATCGGTACGGACGACTGACCGGCCACCGGCATCGACCGACGTCTCCACCGTCGGACCGCGTATCGGCGCGCTGGACGCGCTGCGCGGCTTCGCGCTCTGCGGCATCCTGATCATCAACATCTACCAGCAGGTCGTCTTCCGGGGTGCGGCGGCCGGCACCTCGTCACAACTGCCAGAGGCGGTGCAACTGCTCTTCTACGAGCGGTTCTACCCGATCTTCTCGATCCTGTTCGGTGTCGGCTTCGGCATCTTCCTCCGGCGCGCCGCGACCCGGACCAGCCGTCCCCGGGTGGTGCTGGCCCGCCGACTGGTCGTCCTCCTGCTGATCGGTGCCGCGCACTTCGTCGTCCACCCCGGCGAGGCGCTGACCGCGTACGCGTTGGCCGGTCTTGTCGTGCTACTGCCGCTGAGTTACCTCGGTGGGCGCACGGCCCTCGTCGTCGCGGTGCTGTTGCTGCTCGTCGGCGCGCAACTCGTCGTCGGTTACGGGCCCATCCCGGGCCTGCTCGCCCTCGGCTACGCGCTGGCGACACTGGGCGTGCCGGCCGCACTCGAGCGTCGCGCCGGTCGGGTGGCGATCGCGTTCGTCGTCTGCGCCGCGCTAGCGGTGACCTGGATCGTGCTGACCATTCGCGAGGCGGACCTGCCGTTCGTCAACGTTCTCGGCGGACCGGGCGGCGGAGTGAGCCTGCTGCCCCCGCTCGCCGGCATCGCCACCGGCCTCGCGTACTGCTGCGGGCTGTTGCTTCTGCTCCGCACGCCGGTCGGGCCGGCGCTGTCCGCGATCCTGTCACCGATGGGACGCATGGCCCTCACGAACTACCTGAGCGCCACCGTGCTGTTCCTGCTCGCCGGACCGCCGCTGGGCATCGACAGCACCGACGACCTGCCCCGGATCGTGGGCCTCACCGTCGCCATCATCGTCGTCCAGGCCGTGTGGAGCGTGCTCTGGCTACGGTCGTTCCGGTACGGCCCGGTCGAGTGGGCGTGGCGGTGCCTGACGTGGTGGCGACGCGCGCCGATCCGACGTCGGGACACGGAGTCGCCGACCCCAGCCTGACCCACGCGACGACGCGCGCCGATCCGACGTCGCGGCACGGAGCCACCGACCCCAGCCTGACCCACGCGGCAACGCGCGCCGATCCGGCATCGCGGCACGGAGCCACCGAACCCGGCCTGACCCCACGGGACAACGCGCGCCGATCGGCATCGCGGCACGGAGCCGCCGAACCCGGCCTGACCCCACGGGACAACGCACGCCGATCCGGCATCGCCGCACGGAGCCACCGACCCCAGCCTGACCCACGCGACAACGCCCGCCGATCCGGCATCACGGCACGGAGCCACCGAACCCGGCCTGACCCACGCGGATCGGCGGCTTCGGCTCGTCGACCTCGTGCCGGCCGCGCTGGGCCGGCCGATGCCGGAGCGGGTGGCGGCCTCAGCCGGGGATCGTGATCCGGCCGTCGATCGCGGCGGCGGCGATGTCCGTGCGGTGCTGCGAGCCCGCCAGCTCCACCCCGTCCACCAGCGCGTACGCCGCGTCCCGCGCCGTTGCAAGGTCGGGGCCGGTGGCCGTACCACAGAGGACCCGGCCGCCGGCGGACAGCAACGCGCCGTCGCTGGCCCGGCGGGCGGTGCCCGCGTGGATGATGCCCGGCCGGTCCGCACCGGTGATCACGTCGCCGGTGCGCGGCGCGGCCGGATAGCCCTGCGCGGCGAGCACCACGGTGACGGCGGCGCCGTCCCGCCAGCGCAGCGGCGGGTGGTCGGCCAGCGTGCCGGTGGCCGCCGCGTGCAACAACCCACCCAGCGGCGTCTCCAGCAGCGCGAGCACCACCTGGGTCTCCGGGTCACCGAAGCGCGCGTTGAACTCGATCACCCGAGGGCCGGCAGCGGTCATCGCGAGGCCGACATAGAGCAGGCCCGCGAACGGCGTGCCCCGGCGACGCAGCTCCGCCAGCGTCGGGTGGACCACGTCGCGCATGACGTCGTCGACCAGACCCGGCGGGGCCCACGGCAGCGGCGCGTACGCTCCCATGCCACCCGTGTTCGGGCCGGTGTCGCCGTCGCCGATCCGCTTGAAGTCCTGCGCGGGCAGCAGCGGCAGGGCGGCCTCACCGTCGGTGACCACGAACAGGCTGACCTCCGGGCCGTCGAGGAACTCCTCGACCACGACCCGGCCACACTCCGCGGCGTGCGCCAGCGCGGCGGACCGGTCGTCGGTCACCACCACGCCCTTGCCGGCGGCGAGACCGTCGTCCTTCACCACGTACGGCGCGCCGAACTCGTCGAGCGCACGCGCGGCGCTCTCCTCGTCGGTGCAGACGTGCGCCCGGGCGGTCGGTACACCGGCGGCGGTCATCACGTCCTTGGCGAACGCCTTGGAACCCTCCAACTGCGCGGCCTCGCCCGACGGGCCGAAGACGGCGATGCCCTTGGCGCGTACGGCGTCGGCGACACCGGCGACCAGCGGCGCCTCCGGCCCGATCACGACCAGGTCGGCCGCGGTCTCCACCGCCAGCGCCGCGACGGCGGCCGGATCGGTCGAGGTAACGGCCCGCAGCTCGGCGACCTCGGCGATCCCCGGATTGCCAGGAGCGGCAATCAACTCGGAGACGCCCGGATCACGCACCAACCCGAGGGCAAGCGCATGCTCGCGCCCCCCACCACCCACCAAGAGAACCCGCACAACACCTCATCCTAATGCCCACCCCTCCCCACCAACCCTCCCCACCGCCGCCCGTCCCCTCCCCGACCCCCGCCGCCGCCCGCACCCTCCCCGGTGATCATGAAGTTGTTGCCCGCCACCTCGGCGTGTCGGAGCAATAACTTCATGACCACTGATGTCGCGCGGTGGTCATCGCCTGCCGGACGGTCCACGGGATGTAGTCCGGACGCAGTGTGTCCTGCCAGGTGAAACGGAGCACCGTCCAGCCTGCGTTCACCAGGCGGTTCTGGCGGCGCCGGTCAGCGAACACGGCCTCTGGCAAGCCGTGCGGCGAACGGCCGTCGGCCTCGGCGATGATCCGGTAACCACGCCACCCGAGGTCGCCGATGCCCAGTAGATAGCCGTCGTGGTCGCGCACCTCGAGTTGCAGCACATCCGGCGGGACTCTGCCGTCGACGCATCGGAGCCGGGCGCGGGTCTCAAGCGGTGACTGCGCGCGCCCATCCACTTCGGCGAGGAAGGCACGCGCCGCGACCGCACCGCGCCGCCCATTGATCAGGCGCGGCAGCGAGAGCAGGTCTTCGGCTGCCACCAGCCGCCGATTCAGTGCCGAATCCAGCACACTCACCGCCGAGAAGCGATCGACCCGCAGAATCACGTCGGCAAGGGTCCTGAGAGGTCCGGTCATGGTCATTCCGCACACCCGAACAAGTTGCTCGGACGAAATCACCAGTTGGTGGACCACCACCTCCGGATGGGCAACCCGCGCCGGCTTGGCAACCGGGCCAGGCACCGACAGATGAATCATTTCGGTGGCCTGCAGTCCATCCATCCCGTGCAGCTCGACCGCTGTTCCAAGCACTGCCGCGGCCGACGGCCCGAAGGATTCCAGCGCTGCCCTGATCTGCGCCCGACGGGGAACCCCGTCATAGAGATCGGCGTCCACCAGGTAGCTGCCGCGCGCGACGACCCGCCAGCGACCGGCGCGACAGAGCCGCTGCACCTCGTAGGTGGGGAAGCCGGCAGCGCGCGCCTGCCTGAGCGTCACTATCCCGTCACGCGCGTAAGCGACGCGCCGCACCGCAGCCAAGGCATCCACCCGGCCACCCTGGCCGACCAGCAAACCGCCCGAAACCCCCTGTGGACAACCACGTCCACCCTGTGGATAACCCGACCCACCCTCACGCGTCGATCATGAAGTTATTGCCACGACACGCCGAGGTGCCGGGCAATAACTTCATGATCACCGGGGGCAGGGCCGGCGGGCCCGGGGCCCGGGGGACGGGCCCGGGGACGGGTGGGGTTAGGGGAGGAGGGGGTGTTGGACTACGTTTTCGTCTCGGCCTGGGCCTACGCCTATGACGCTCACCCTCGTGTTGCAGAGTTCCTCTACGCGGGCGATGTAGCGGCGGGCGTTCTCCGGCAGGTCCTCGGGGGTGCGGGCCTTGGTGATGTCCTCCCACCACCCGTCCAGCTCCTCGTACACCGGTGTGGCGTGGTGGAAGTCCGTCTGGGTCATCGGCATGTCGTCGACACGCTTGCCGTTGATCTCGTAGCCGACGCAGATCGGCACCTTCGGCAGGCCGGTGAGCACGTCCAGCTTGGTGATGACCAGGTCGGTGACACCGTTGAGGCGGCAGGCGTACCGGGCCACCACCGCGTCGAACCACCCGCACCGGCGCTCCCGGCCGGTCGTGGTGCCGTACTCCGCGCCGATCTTGCGCAGGTGCGCGCCGTTGGCGTCGAACAGCTCGGTCGGGAACGGCCCGGAGCCGACCCGCGTGGTGTACGCCTTGCTCACCGCGATCACCTGGTTGATCGCGGTCGGCGGGATGCCGGCGCCCACGCAGGCCCCGCCGGCGGTCGGGTTGGACGAGGTCACGAAGGGGTACGTGCCGTGGTCCATGTCCAGCATGGTGGCCTGGGCGCCCTCCAGCAGCACCGTCTCGCCCCGGTCCAGGGCGTCCCAGAGCATCGCCCGGGTCTCGGTGATGTACGGCTTGAGCCGCTCGGCGTACTCCAGGTACTCCTCGACCGTGGCCTCGACGTCGATCGCCTTGCGGTTGTAGACCTTGAAGAGCATCTGGTTCTTCTCGCGCAGCGCGAGTTCCAGCTTCTTGCGCAGGATGCCCGGGTCGAGCAGGTCCTGGAGCCGGATGCCCATGCGGGCGACCTTGTCGCCGTACGCGGGACCGATGCCCCGACCGGTGGTACCGATCCGGGAGGAGCCGAGGTAGCGCTCGACGACCCGGTCCAGCGCCCGGTGGTGCGGCATGATGAGGTGCGCGTCACCGGAGATCCGCAGCCGGGACACGTCCACGCCGCGCTCGGCGAGACCGTCGATCTCGGCGAGGAGCACCTTCGGGTCGACGACCACGCCGTTGCCGATGACGATCATCGCGTTCGGCGAGAGCGCCCCGGAGGGCATCAGGTGCAGCGCGTACTTCTGGCCGTCCGGGGTGATCACCGTGTGCCCGGCGTTGTTGCCGCCGGAGTAGCGCACGACGTAGTCGACCCGCTCACCCAGCAGGTCGGTAACCTTGCCCTTGCCCTCGTCGCCCCACTGAGCGCCGATGAGCACGATCGCTGGCATCTTTTCCGCCTCCAGAAGGCTCGGGTGCCAGGTGGCGACCGGTTGGCGAGCCCGGGGTGTCAGGTTAACAAGTAGTGACGGCGCGACCGGCAGGGGTCGCGTCGAGAGGCAGGAGGCTCCTTCGGTGTACGACGTGGTGCTGCTCACCCTCTCGGCGGAGCGGGACGCCTCCGGCGGGTGTGGCAGCGGCGAGGCCTGCTGCGGCGGCGCGGACGCGACAGGCGCGGGCGTCGACAGAACCGGCACCGGACCGACCCCGGGTGACGCCGACGGTTGCGCCGGCGACCGGCCCCGGGTGCCGGTGCTGGCCTGCGCCGACGCGCTGACCGCCCGGGGCGCCCGGGTGCAGATGGTCACCGCCCGCTCGGACGCGGAGATCGACGCCGTACTCGCGCAGCTCGACGGCCCGACCCGTCCGGACGGCCTCACCTGGCCGGACGCGGACGGCAAGACCCGGCTGGTCGTCGCCACGGCCAGCGACGGTCAGTTGCGCGCCGTGCTGCGCCGGCTCGTTCGGCGGTACGCGCCGGCGCCCAGCCGCCGACCGGCGGACCTGCGCGACAACCGGACCCTGCCCGACCTGCCCCCGGTCGCCGTACTCCCCCTCGACCCGGCGCGCGGCGGCGCCCAGCGGGACCTGGCCGCGCAGCTCGGGTTGCCCCGCGACCCGGCGGCCGTGGCGGCCGCGGTGCTCGACGGCACGCCGCGCCGGCTGGATCTGCTGCGCAACGACGGCGGCTCGGTGACCCTGGACGGCGCGCTGTTCGGGGCCGCCGACGACGCGGGTCGACCGCTGCACTGGCGGGCCCGGGTGGAGGTCGACAACACCGTCCTCACGAACGGTGACGAACCGTTGCTGGCCTGCGCGCTCGGCAACGCCGGCGGGTACGCGTCGCTCGACGACGTGACGTTGCTGGCCGCGCCGGACCCGGCGGACGGCCAGGTCGAGGTGGCGGTGGCCGTCCCGGTGGTCGTCCGGTCGGCGTGGGGCCGCAAGCGGGTACGCCTCGAAGTGCGGCGGGCTCGCGGACGGGCGGTGTCGGTGCTGCCCCGCGAGGGAAAGGTGCCCTACCTCGACGACGGCGTCGAGGGTGAACTGACCCGCAAGCGCTCGTGGTGGGTCGAACCGGGCGCCTGGGCGGTCTGGGTGGTCTGACCCCCGTTTCGCCGACCGGCCGTGGTCGGCCGGTGGGCCTATCCTCGCAGGAGGACTGGGGAGGAACCGTAATGGACAAGAACGCCGACCGGGCTCAGGTGCCCGGCCAGCAGCCGGTGCCGGAGCGGGACATCGAACCACTGTGGCCGCCGGATCCGGCCGAGCAGGGCGCAGAGGTGGTACCGCCGTGGGCGGCGGTCGCCGAGCAGCGGGTCACCCCGTCGCAGTCCGGGCCTCAGGCCGTTTCGCCGCCGGTCGCCGCACCACCGATCACGGCACCGTCAGCCGGCCGTCCCGGCGTCCCCGGGCAGCCGGGCGCAGCGGCCCTGCCACCACCGTCTCCGTCGGACTACCCGTCGCTGACCGGGGCGGTGCCGCCTCCGACCGGTTGGGGCGCCAACGGTCCGGGCGGTCCGAGCGGGCCGGGCGCGGGCTGGGCGCCGGCGCAGCCGAGCTGGCCTCCGGCCGATCCGCCGGCCACGTCGCCCACCTCGACGACGTCGCCCGCTCCTGCCGCGCCGCCCGTGGCGCCGACGCCACCGCTCCCGCCCGCGGTGGGCGGGCTCGTCGGGCCTGGAAACGACTCGTCGCCGTCGACCACCGGCACTCCGACCGCCGACGGCGCAACGCCGATCCCCGCCACCAGCTCGGCGTCGTCGGGTGGCGCGAACGGCGCAACAGGCACCGGGGCGGCGGCCGCCGTGACCGGGGCGACCGGCACCACGACCGGAGCGGCGGCGGACGCGCCCGGGGCGGGTTCGGTTGCCGGCCAGTCGGCGGTTCCAGGCGGCGTCGACCTGGATCTGCCCTTCTCCCTGGACCGCCCGCCGGCCGCACCCACCGATCGAGCGGCCACGGCTGGCCTCGGAGCAGCCGGTCCGGCCGTACCAGGGCAGCCCACAGCAGGCGCCGCCACGGCGGGTGCCGGCCCGACAGACCCCAGCACGGCAGAAGCCAGCACGGCAGGCCCCGGCACCGCAGACCCCGGCACGGCAGGCCCGACCGCAGCAGGGCCGACCGCAGCGGAACCGGCGCCGCAGGGTGGCGGGGAGACCGCGCCTGCCGTCGGGACGGCTCGGCCCGCGACCGAATCGCCCTGGGCCTATCCACCGCAGCGACCGGCCAGCCCGCCCCCGTCGGCGCAGGAGCAGGTCAACATCCCGCCGCCACCGATCCCTGCCCCGCCCATTCCGCAGCCGCCGACGACTGCCGTCGACAACGGGGGCGCGGCCGGGCAGACGTACGCGGGTCAAATCTACGGCGGCCAGGCGGCGATCCCTGGTCAGGCCGGCCCCGCGCCGGTGGAGACCCCGCAGCAGGACGCCGTGCCGACCCCGCCGCCGGGGCCGTTTCCTCCGTCGCCGGGCTGGTACCCGCCTCCCTGGCAGCAGGGCACGGCGGCGGCGCCACCCACGCCTCCGCAGCAGTACCAGGAGACCGACCCGGTGGCGCGGGTGCCGGCCACGGGTTACCCGGACGCCACGTGGACGCCGGAGACCACTGCCGCGCCGACGGCCGAGGACTTCGCCCGCCGTCGGCAGGTACGACCCGCGGACCCGGTGGCCACGATGGGCGTACGGGCGGTCGTCAACAAGATGGGCCTGCTCCGGCTCTCTCCGGGGCGGCACGAGCAGGAGCTCAAGCGGGACATCGAGATGGTGCGCCGCAACTTCGGTGGCCTGCGGCAGGTGACCGTGGTCAACCCGAAGGGTGGCGCCGGTAAGACGGTGGCCATCCTGCTGCTCGCCATGACGTTCGGCCAGAAGCGCGGCGGCTACGTGCTGGCCTGGGACAACAACGAGACCCAGGGCACCCTCGGGATGCGCGCCCAGCAGGACTTCCACGCCCGCACGGTGCGCGACATGTTGCGTGACCTCGGGCAGTTCCAGGGCGCGCACGGGCGGGTCGGCGACCTGTCGCAGTACGTACGCTCGCAGGGCGAGGGCATGTTCGACGTGCTCGCCTCGGACGAGTCGGCTACCGGCGGCGAGATGCTGACCGCTGCCGCGTTCGCCGAGATCCGCGAGGTGGTCAGCCGGTTCTACAAGCTGATCTTCGTGGACACGGGCAACAACGTACGGGCGCAGAACTGGCAGGCGTCGATGGACGCCACCGACCAGCTCGTGGTCACCATGTCCGCCCGTAACGACTCGGCGGAGACCGCGGCCCGGATGCTCGACCACCTGGAGCAGAGCGGCCGGCAACGGCTGGTCCGGCAGGCGGTGACCGTGGTGTCGATGCCGCCGTCCCGCAAGGAGATCGACCTGCCGGCCATCCAGGAGCACTTCGCGGCCCGGACGCGGGCGGTGCTGCTGGCGCCGTACGAGCGGCTCATCGACAGTGGCGAGCCGATCCGGTACGGCGGTCTCTCCTCGGCCACCCGGGACGCCTGGCTGAAGATCGCCGCAGCGGTCGCCGAAGGGCTCTGAGCAGCCGACGGCCGGCCCGGTGTCGGGCCGGCCGTCGGAACGGGGTCAGTTGCTGGCCAGCGCGTCCGCCGCTGCCGGGTCGCAGTCGCGCAGGAACTGGGCGCAGCGGGCCGCCTCGTCGGCCTCGCCGATCTCGTCGGCTGCCCGGGAGAGCACGTACAGGCAGCGCAGGAAGCCCCGGTTGGGCTCGTGGGACCACGGCACGGGCCCGTGGCCCTTCCAGCCGTTGCGGCGGAGCTGGTCCAGGCCACGGTGGTAGCCGGTGCGGGCGTACGCGTACCCCGTCACCACCGCGCCGGCCGCGAACGCCCGGGCCGCGAGCGCGCCCCACGCCGCGCTGAAGGTCGGGAAGCGGGCCGCGACCTCGGCGTACGCCTCGTCGGTGCCGGCCTCCTGGGCAGCGGCCAGGGCGGCGTCGGCCTCGTCGTTCGCGGGCAGGAGGGTGGCCGGTGGCTCCGGCAAAAGGTTCTGCATCGCCCCATTCAACCCGCTGGACAGGGCGACATGCGAGCGGGTCGGCGGACGCGTCCCGCTGAACGGCTGAGGAGTTCATCACGCCTGCGGCCTATGCCGCCACCAGGTGTTTTCCGTTACAACTATTGGTCCGGAGCCTCCCCAGGAACCGGTAACGCAGGAGCCCGGTGGCCACGACCGCCGGGCTCCTGTCTCGTCCCGGGCCGCCCGGGGTTTGGTCGACCCCGCCGAAGGGGCAGGATGGCCCGGTGCCGACCCCACCACCCACCGACGTCATCGAACCGCACCTGCACGCCGACGAGATCCAGACCCGGGACGAGTTCGACCGGCAGCTGATCACCGGCCGCCTGACCGGGCTGACCGTGCAGGGGCTACGCCTCGACCTCGCTCCGGTACCCGACCTGACCGGCGTCGAGGTCACCGGCACCCTCTTCGTCGGCTGCCGGTTCGCCTCCCGGGAGGTCGGCGCCGACCTCGTCCGACGCGGCGCGAACGTGGTGCCGCCGTTCTCCGGGCTGCCGTACCCGACCCAGCCGGCGCACCTCTACACCCCGGACGACCTCGCCGCCGGGTTCGTCGAGGGCGGGTTCGTCGGGATGTACGACACCCGGGTGTACGAGCACTACCGGGCGCACGGCGGCGCGCTGCCGGACGTGAAGGAGGCGCTCGGCCAGCGGCTGCACGACCACGGCGTGGACAACGCGCTGGGTGACGCCACCCGCGCCTGGCTGGCGGCGCACGGGTCGCAGTCGGTGGTGGGCATCATGGGCGGGCACGCGGTGCGACGCGGCAGTCCCGCGTACCGGATGGCCGCCGTGCTGGGGTGGGAGCTGGCGCGGGCCGACCGCCTGGTGGTGACCGGCGGCGGTCCCGGGGTGATGGAGGCCGCGAACCTCGGCGCGTGCCTGGCGGACCGACCGGCCACGGATCTGACGGCGGCGATCGACCTGCTGGCCACCGCGCCCGACTTCACCGACCACCACCGGTACACGGCGGTGGCGTTGTCGGTCCGGCAGCGGTACGCGGGCGTACCCCGGCAGCGGGGCGACGAGCTGGGCTGGGCGCGTGCGGGCGGGCTGGCCATCCCGACCTGGCTGTACGGGCACGAGCCGGCCAACCTGTTCGCGGGACGGATCGCGAAGTACTTCTCGAACGCGATCCGGGAAGACACCATCCTGCGCCTCGCCCGAGGTGGCATCGTGTTCGCGCCCGGGCGGGCGGGCACCGTGCAGGAGGTTTTCCAGGCGGCCACCAAGACCTACTACGGCACCGACGGGGCCAGTGGCGCGTACATCTTCCTGGACCGCTCCTACTGGACGCGGGAGCTGCCGGTGGAGGCGTTGCTGCGTCCGCTGCTGGCCGCCTCACCGTTCGGTGACCTGTCGCCGACGATCCACCTCACCGACGACGTCCGCGAGGCCGTCCGCCTGTTGACGGCCTGAACGTCGACGGCCGGCCCCCGCGTGGGGAGCCGGCCGTCGACGGGACGCTTGTTACTTGGTCATCGTGGTGCCGGTGGAGCGCAGGTGCTCGCACGCCTCGACCACGCGGGCGGCCAGGCCGGCCTCGGCGGCCTTGCCCCAGGCGCGCGGGTCGTACTGCTTCTTGTTGCCGACCTCGCCGTCGATCTTCAGCACGCCGTCGTAGTTGCGCAGCATGTGGTCGGCGACGGGCCGGGTGAAGGCGTACTGGGTGTCGGTGTCGATGTTCATCTTCACCACGCCGTAGTCGAGCGCCTCACGGATCTCGCTCAGCAGGGAGCCCGAGCCGCCGTGGAACACCAGGCTCAGCGGCTTGTCCTTGCCGTACTTGGCGCCGACCGCCTCCTGGATCTGGTTGAGGATCTCGGGGCGGAGCTTGACGTTGCCCGGCTTGTAGACGCCGTGCACGTTGCCGAAGGTCAGCGCCGCCATGTAGCGGCCCTTCTCGCCGAGGCCCAGCGCCTCGACCATGGCCAGGCCGTCCTCGGTGGTGGTGTAGAGCTTGTCGTTGATGGCGTTCTCGACGCCGTCCTCCTCGCCGCCCACGACGCCGACCTCGATCTCCAGGACGATCTTGGCCTTGGCGGCCTCGTCCAGGAGCTGGGCGGCGATCTGCAGGTTCTCGGCGACCGGCACGGCCGAGCCGTCCCACATGTGCGACTGGTACAGCGGCTCCTCGCCGCGCTTGACCCGCTCCTGCGAGATGCCCATCAGCGGACGCACGAACTTGTCCAGCTTGTCCTTCGGGCAGTGGTCGGTGTGCAGGGCGATGTTCACCGAGTACTTCTTGGCCACCTCGTGCGCGTACGCGGCGAACGCCACCGCGCCGGTGACCATGTCCTTGATCGAGGGACCGGACAGGTACTCCGCGCCACCGGTGGAGACCTGGATGATGCCGTCGCTCTCCGCGTCGGCGAAGCCCTTGAGCGCCGCGTTCAGCGTCTGGGAGGAGGTCACGTTGATCGCGGGGTACGCGTACCGGCCAGCCTTGGCGCGGTCCAGCATCTCCGCGTAGGCCTCGGGGGAAGCGATGGGCATGTGATGCGCTCCTTACTTACCACTCTCGGCCGTGCTGGCCGCTGTTGTTCGTCTGTGCGCCGGACCGCGCTGTCCTCCGCCCGGCAGTATCCCGCAGGTGAGGTAGGCGGGACCAACCGAGGGGGTGTCAGCCGTTCACCGGGTGTCCAGACGGTCCGGCACGATGACGCTGATCAGCCAGGTGACCACGGTCATGACGATCGCTCCCCAGAATGCCGCCCAGAAGCCGTCCACCTGGAACGGCAGGTCGAGCCCGCGCGCGATCCGGTCGGTGAGCAGGAAGAGCAGCGCGTTCACCACCAGGGCGAACAGGCCGAGGGTGAGCAGGTAGAACACACAGCCGACCACCCTGATCACCGGCTTGAGCACCGCGTTGATCACGCCGAAGATGAGCGCCACCACGATCAGCGTGAGCACGGTGTTGCCACCCGAGCGGCCGTGCACGTCGACGCCGGGCACGATCAGCGTGGTCACCCACAACGCGACCGCGGTGATCGCCAGTCGGATGAGGAAGCCCACGGCACCATCCTGGCACCGGCTCCCGCCGTCCCGGGGTGATTCGGCCGACTCGGCTTGCCGGCGCGGAGCGGACGCAGCCCGTACGGTGATGGGAGCCGTGCCCCGAGACCCCGGGAGGGACGATGGGTCAGCCCGACGAGGACTTCACCCCCGGCGACCACCTCGCCGCGGACGAGCGCGATCCGGAGGCGGAGCCGGCCGACGCGGTCGAGTAGGCCACCTCGGTGAGCCCCGCCGACGTCGATGCCGAGCCGCCCCGCGGCCTGGAGGTCGACGACTGGGATGCCCTGGAGCAGGCCCGGGTGGTCACCGCGGACGAGGACGACTACCGCTGACCTGCCGCGAGCGCGGGCTGCCCGTTGCGGCAGAGGTTCCCAGCCGATCGGCTCGTTGGACGCGTATCGATGGAACGGGGCGTGCGCAGGGCGCCGGTTTCTCCCTAGGTTGTACGAACGTCGCCTACTCTCCGGGAGGACCCTCGTGCTCAAGCACCCGATCCGCTGGCTGGTCGGGCTGGGTGCCGTGAGCGCCCTGGTCGCCGCGTCCGCCACACCCGCCGTCGCCGCGGCCACGATCGAGCCGTACTTCCAGGACGCCACTCTGGCCGTCGGTTCGGAGAAGGTCAGAAGCCTGTTTCTGTACGCCGACGAAGAGACGAGCCTCAGTGACGTCTCCGTGCGGTACGACTACCGCTCACTGGCCAACAAGATCACCATTGCCCCCTTCGACCAGCAGGCGTGCACCACACCGGAGCCGGGCGTTCTCGTCTGCCCGGAGTCCTTCGGCGTCACCCTGAACGAGTTGCCGCCGCTCGGCAGCGGGATCTACCGAGGCGTCACCAAACGGGTGGCCCTGACCGCCACCCAGAACGCACAGCTCGGCGACTCCGGCGACGTCGTGGTCAGCTTCGAGGCGGCCGGCGGGCGGCAGGGCAGCTACACCTCACGGGTCCGCATCGGCGAGGGCGTCGACCTGGCCGGCGGGCCGTTCACCGAACATTCCTCGAAGCCGGGCGGGAAGGTTTCGGTGCCGCTGGCCGTGTCCAACGTCGGCGACAAGACCGTCACCGGATTCGTCGCGGTCTTCGACCTCCCGTACGCGATCCGGACCAAGGATCGGTTCAGCAACTGCCTCTACTCCGACGACCACCTGGTCTCCTGCCAGTTCGACCAGGAGATCCCGGCGGGCGAAGGGCTCACCGGCACGTTGAACCTCGAACTCGCGAAGGACACCTACGCCCCGAGCAACCTGTCCGGCTACGCCCAGTTCATGACCGTTGCCGACTTCGAGGACCTGACCCGGGTTCGCGAAGCCGTCGGCGCCCGAGAGGGCGCGCGGGGCAGCGGCCCGAAGCTGACCCTGAGCTCGGCACCCAGCGGGATGCGGCTGGCCGACCAGACCGACGTCGGCCCGGGCTACGACTACACCGGCTGGATCATCAAGGTCACGGGCCGCAACGGCACCGACCTCGCGGCGATCGGCGCCACGCTCAGGGGCCGGGCGGGCGCTGTCGTCACGGCCACCGTCGGTTTCCGCAACAACGGCCCGGCGACGCTCGACAACGTGAGCGAGGAATGGGAGGCCGCCACTCACACGCTCGTCGAGCTGCCACCCGGCACCACGGCCGTCGAGGTCCCCGACAGTTGCGAACTGCGGCCGGGCACCCGTACGTACCAGTGCGCCTCGGAAATGCTCCTGGTGGCGGGCAAGACCTACACCGTGGAGTTCCGCCTGCGTATCGACCGGGTCGTCCCCAACGCCAAGGGCACGGTGTGGGTCAACGCGCCCTGCGAGTGTCCCGCCGGCGGCGGCTTCAGGGGTGACATCAAGCCGGCCAACGACCGGGCCACGATCCTGGTCAACCCGGGCCAGGGCGGCGGCAGCGGTGACGGTGACGAGGGTGGAGGCAGCGGCGGCGGTGGTTCGCTGCCCATCACCGGCACCCCCACGAGCCTGCTCGCAGGCCTCGGTGGCCTGCTGCTCGCCGCCGGCCTCGGCGCTTACCTGCTCGCCCGACGTCGCAGCAGCCACTTCGTCGCCTGAGCTGCCCCGCCTGACCGGCACCCCGCCGCCGTTCGTTCCCTGGGCGGTGGGGTGCCGTCGCAGTCCACGGGAGTCACCGGGCCTGGTCGACCAACGTCGGGTGACGGGCGGCCCACTCGCCGAGGCGGTCCTCCCGCAGCGCCTTCAGGAACTCCGGCACGAACGTCGGGTCGGCACGCAGGGAACGGTCCCTCGCGCTCGGCAGGGCGACCGGCAGTCCGAGCCCGACCGGTTCGACCGACCGCAGCGTGGGCACGAGCCGCAGCAGGTCCAGGATGGCCGCCCGGTCGGGTGACACCACGAGGTCGGGGCCGACGGTGGCCAGCAGTCTGGCGAGGCGTACGGGATCGGTGAGTACGCCCTGGTCGGTGGTCTGGCGGACGAGACCGGCGGCGAAGAGGCGGGCGTTGCGGTCCCGGTCCTGGCTGCCCGCGGGCAGACCGTAGCGCTGGCGGAGCAGGTCGACCGAGGCGGCGCCGTCGAGGCGCTGGCAGCCGGCCGGGAAGACCCGGCGGGTGTGGACGGAACGCACCCGGTCCTTCAGGCAGATCGGCACACCGCCCACGGCGTCCGTCAGCGCGCTCGCGGCTCGGTACGTCAGCACCAGACCGGCATCCACCCGGACCCCGGTCAGCTCGGCCACCGTGCGCCGGGTCAACTCGTACCCCTTGGCCATCTCCGGCCGCGTCGACCCGACGCCGGCCGGGAACGCGGCGTTCAGCTTGTCGGTGCCGTGGCCCGGGATCGCCACGCCCAGGTCGCGGGGCAACGACACCAGGTAGGGGCGGCTGCGGTCGGCCGGGATGTGCACCAACAGCACGGCGTCGGCCCGCGTCGCCGCCGGCCCGTCACCGTCGAGGCCGAGCAGCAGGATGTTCAGAGCGCCGGTCGGTACCGGCCGAGCGGATTCACCGAGCAGCTCGGCGGCCGGCGGCGGCCCCCCGCGCTCCGGGGTGAGCAGCGGCACCCCGATCCCCAGCACCCCGAGCAGCGCTAACGCGACGCCACCGGCCTGCCAGCGGCGACGCCGACGGCGACGGCGGATGGTCAGGCGGTCGATCGCCGCGCGCAGCGGGCCGGTCGGCGGGGTCAGCGGCTCGTGCCGGGCGAAAGCGGCACGCAGGTCATCCTCGATCACGAGGGAACCTCCACGTACTCGGCCCGGAGCGTGGCGAGGGCCCGGGAGATGGACGAACGGACGGTCCCGACGGCACAGCCGAGGATGTCGGCGATCTCGGCGTCGGGCAGGTCCTCGTAGTAGCGCAGTACGAGGGTGGCGCGCTGTCGGCGCGGGAGCCGGGACAGCCAGGTCCAGATCTGGTCCCGGTCCACGGCGGACTGGGCGTGGTCGACGGGCGCCGGCAGGGACTCGTCGGGTTCCCCGCGCAACAGGACCCGGCGCATCCACGAGCCGCGCTTCCAGTCGACGTACTGGTTGGTGAGCATGCGGCGCACGTACCGCTCGGGCGAGTCCGCACGGGCGACCCGCCGCCAGTTCAGCTGGACCCGGACCATCGTCTCCTGCACCAGATCCTGTGCCTGGTGCGGATCACCGGTGAGCATCACCGCGTACCGCAGCAGCGGGGCAAGTCGCGTGTCCGCGAACTCCTCGTACGTCACTGCACCTCCCGGGGTCCTGCCTCAGATGACGGGAGCGGACGCGCGGAACATTGCGGTAGCGGGGGTCAGCCTTTCGGTTCGTCCTGGTCACCGGCGGTGATCAGGGACGACGCCGAACCTTAGCGGTTCCTTAAGATCCACAGGCTCCACCTGAATCCCCCTACTGGAGGAATCCCCCTCATGCTCACGCACTCCACCCGGCGCTGGCTCGCCGGACTGGGCGTCGCAGGCGCGTTCGTCGCCGCCTCCGCCAGCCCGGCCGCCGCCGAGGAGCCCTCGAACGAGGTCTTCCTGTACGCGAACAACGCCCTCCTCGCCGCCGGCGGCGAGGCCAAGTCCGTCATCCTTCAGGCGTTCGCCGAGGCGCTGCCGGATTACTTCACCGTCACGGTTGACCGCGCCGCGGTGGCCGACTTCGCCGCCGTCACGCTGAGCAACCCGGTGCCGGGCTGCTCGGAGAGCGGAACGCTCATCACCTGCAATCTCCGGGGTGCCACCACCATCGATTACGTCCTCGACCTCACGGTCAAGGCCAAGGACACCGCGGCGGTCGGCAAGAAGGGTGACATCACCCTGACGATGGCCACCAAGGGCAAGGCGAACGTCACCGCCACGTCGACCATCGAGGTGGGCGAGGGCGTGGATCTCAAAGCGGACGACACCCTCGAGATCTCGGGAGCGCCAGGAGCGGCGGTGAAGGCGCCGCTGCGGGTCGCGAACGTGGGTGACAAGACCACCAACGGCGCGGTCCTCCTGCTGATCGGCAGCGGTCTCAGCGCGGCCCAGCACTCGAACTGCTCCTACCTCTACGCGTTCGGTACGAACTTCGCCCAGTGCACGCTGGACCAGAAGATCGAGCCGGGGGCCGTCGTCCAGCTGGACTCGACGTCCACCCTCAAGATCGCTTCGGACGCCTGGGCGCCGAGCGAGCAGAACGGATCGGCCGAGTGGTTCGCCGATGGCGACTGGGCCGCCTTCCTCGCGGAGTCCCCGTTCCCGGACGGCGCGTGGCAGAAGGGCACCGGGCCGGCGCTGACCCTGGTTCCGGCGCCGACGTCGCAGGCTCGCCAGCTCAAGCAGACCGACAAGGACCCGTACAACAACATCACGTGGATCACGGCGACCGTGACCGGCAACCAGCGGGCCGACGTGGCCGCGAACGGGGCCGAAGTTGCCGGTGCCGTCGGCAAGACCGTCAACACCAAGGTCGGCTTCGTCAACAACGGGCCAGCGGCGATCAACACGTACTCGCCGGGCCAGCTGACCACCGCCGCCGAGATCACCATTCCGGCTGGCGCGACCGTCGTGACGGCACCGAACGAGTGCTCACCCTTCAAGGACGGTGAGGTCGTCGGCTGGTACGGCGATCCGGGCGCTCGCGCCTACCTCTGCGAGTGGTACGAGACCCTGCACAAGGGCGACACCGCCGTGTTCGAGTTCGGGCTGCGGATCGACAAGCTGGCCGGCGCGCCGGGCTCTGTGCACCTGCTGCACTTCAACCTCGATGGCGAGGGGGCGACCATCGCCGACCTCGACCCGAAGAACGACACCGCGGCGTTCACCATCAAGGGTGCGACCGACGGCAACGGTGGCGGCGAGGGTGGCGGTGACGGTGGCACGCTGCCGATCACCGGTCCGTCGACCGGCCTGCTCGCCGGACTCGGCGCGCTGCTGCTCGCCGCGGGCGTTGGCGGTTACCTGGTGGCGAAGCGCCGCCGGACCCGTTTCGTCGCCTGACCGCCCGTCCCAGCAGTACCGGTGCCCCGTCGACCAGCCTGGTCGGCGGGGCACCGTCGTATCCGGCCACCGGGTGGTGGGGGCTGGTCCGGCGTGGGCCGGGCACCGGGCTTCGGTACCCTTTGTGGCCGTGGACACAGCTGAGAAGACCCGCGCTCTCACGGAGAGCGTCGCCCTGAACCCGCTCGATCCCAAGGACCTGTTGCAGACCTTCGGGCTGGTCGGCGTCTGGGTGATCCTCTTCGCCGAGACCGGCCTGCTGGTGGGCTTCTTCTTTCCCGGCGACTCGCTGCTGTTCCTCGCCGGTGTGGCCGCTTCGCCGGTGGCGGACGCCATCTTCGGCGGCGGCACCCGACTTTCGCTGGCCGGTCTGCTGATCGGAGGACCGATCTGCGCGATCGTCGGAGCGCAGTTGGGGCACTGGCTCGGCGCGCGGTACGGCCGACGGATGTTCGAGCGGCCCAATTCGCGGCTCTTCAAGAAGGAGTACGTGGAGAAGGCCGAGTACTACTTCCAGAAGTTCGGCCCGGCCAAGGCCGTGGTGCTGGCGCGCTTCATCCCGATCGTGCGGACGTTCCTCAACCCGGTCGCCGGTGCGCTGGGCATGCCGGCGCGGCAGTTCCTGCTGTGGAACATCGTCGGCGGGATTCTCTGGGTGGACGGCATCCTGCTGATCGGCTATCTGCTGGCCGATCGGATCTACAAGGCGATCGGCGACAAGATCGACCACTACATCCTGCCGGTGGTCGCACTGATCATCCTGATCTCGGTGCTGCCGATCTTCTTCGAGTTCCTGCGCGACCGCCGGGCGCGCAAGCGTGGCGAGGCGGTCGCGGTGGTCGCGGCGGCCAGCGCCGCGGGCGCGGTCGAGGCGGTACGCGAGAAGTTCGACCACGACGAGCACCCGCACGACCGTCGGGGGCACGGGTACGGCCAGGAGCGCTGACGTCAGGTACGACGACGGCCGGCCCCCTGGTGTGGGGGTCGGCCGTCGGCATGTCGGACCCGGCCTCCGGCGGTGCGGCCGGGGACGAGCAGGTGTCAGCTACCGGTGGCGCCACCCCTGGTTCGCCACCGGACACCGCCCCGGATACGGGACGGTGCGCAGCGCCTTTGTCAGCGGGCCTTCTTGGTGGCCCGCTTACGCGGCGGGGTCAGCAGGTCGGCGATCGTCGCGATCGCGCTCGGGACCAGCCGGTAGTACGCCCAGACACCGCGCTTCTCCCGCTCCAGCAAGCCGGCCTCGGTGAGGATACGCAGGTGGTGACTGACCGTCGGCTGGGAGAGGCCGAGCGGCGCGGTCAGGTCACAGACGCACGCCTCGCCCTCGGGGGCCGACTGGATCAGGCTGAGCAGCCGCAGCCGAGCGGGATCCGCAAGGGCCTTGAGGACCCCCGCGAGACGCTCGGCATCGGCACGTTCGATCGGCTCGCCGGCAAGCGGCGAGATCTGAGGCATAGTCATTTCGGCCAACGCAGTTCCCACGTATTCCATCCTTCCACCAGCAGCATCGATCCGCCTGCATATCAGCAGATACGAATCGGCAAACTTTTACGCCACAAGGCCGAGGTCAGCCAACGTATAGGCCGCCCGGTACGGCAATCCGGCGGCTCGCACCGCGTCGCCGGCGCCTCGATCAACAATAACCGCCACGCCCACGACTTCGGCTCCGGCCTCGCGAAGAGCCTCGACGGCGGTCAACACACTTCCGCCCGTTGTGGACGTGTCCTCCACCGCCAACACCCGGCGGCCGGCCACCTCCGGTCCCTCGATCCGTCGCTGTAGACCGTGTGCCTTGCCCGCCTTGCGCACCACAAAGGCGTCCAAGGCGCGGCCGGTCGGAGCGGCGGCGTGCAGCATCGAGAGCGCGACAGGGTCCGCGCCCAGGGTGAGGCCACCGACCGCGTCGTACTCCCAGTCGGCGGTGAGGTCGAGCAGCGCCCGACCGATCAACGGAGCGGCCTGGTGATGGAGCGTGACACGTCGCAGATCGACGTACCAGTCTGCCTCGCGCCCCGACGAGAGCACGACCCGTCCGTGGACCACAGCCAGGTCGGTAATGAATTTACGCAGGTCGTCGTGGTCCCCCATGGCGATAGAGGTTACTGCGCAACTCTGAACGCCGTGTGGACGGGCCTGGTGATTCGGAGCGGCGAGACACCGATGACTGGCGATGTTCGACTACGCTCAGCGACCGGCTCGGTCGCGGTGCGCCAACGACCGACGGCGGCGGCTCCGGCGCGACAACGCGCGGAGGCTCAGCGTTCCTCGCGACCGATCCGGCCGCGGGTGTCGCGGGAGACCACCTCCAGCAGCCGGCGCGGCGCGTGTCGCAGACCGGCGACGGCCACCTTGTACTTCCACGCCGGGACACTCACCAACTTGCCTTTGCGCAGGTCACGCAGGGCCTCTCCGACGACGTCGTCGGCCCGCAGCCACATCCACTCCGGCGTCTTGGACATGTTGATGCCGGCCCGCTCGTGGAATTCGGTACGGGTATAGCCGGGGCACAGAGCCATCACCCGGACGCCGAAAGGGCGCGCCGACTGGCCCACGGACTCGCTGAAATTGGTGACCCACGCCTTGCTGGCCGAGTAGGTCGACCCGGGCATCACCGCGCCAAAACCAGCAACCGAAGAGACATTTATCACTGCCCCGTCGCGTCGTTCGGTCATCGGACGTAGCGCCGCCAGTGTCAATCGCATGACGGCGTGCACATTGAGGCGGAGCAGCCGCGCCTCGTCCTCCGCTGTGGAGCGCAGGAAGGGCTTGTTCAGGCTGATGCCCGCGTTGTTGACCAGGAGGTGAACGGGACTGTCGGACGCCAGCCGCTGTTCGACGATGGCGCAGCCGTCATCGGTGGACAGGTCCGCCGGCAGCGTCTGGACGTCGTGACCGTGCCGGGTGCGCAGCTCGGTGGCCATCGCGGCCAGTCGGTCCGCGTCCCGGGCGACCAGCACCAGGTGCCAGCCGTCGGCCGCCAGCCGCCGGGCGAACGCCGCTCCGATGCCGGCCGTGGCGCCGGTGACCAGGGCCCGTCGCTCGGTGGTCGTGGATTCGAGCGTCACGGGCGGTCCTTTACCTGGGTGGGTACGGGGGCGTGGCCGGCGCCTGCGGGGGTTGGTGTGACGCGGGCGGAAACGCGGACGGTCCGGTGGGTGCCGCGACGCGGTGTCGACCGAACCAGGCGTTCGCCGCCGGCAGGACCAGCAGCGCGGCTACCACAAGGTAACCGAGGGCCTGTCCGACGGAAAGCCCGGCATTGAGCGGAATCCACCAGGACGGGTACGCGTCCGCGAGCAGACCCAACAACTCGGCGGTGGCCCGCTCGTCGGCCCCCAGCCGCAGCGGCGCGGCGCGTTCGCCCACGAGCACCGCCACGCTGCAACAGCCCGCGAGCAGGCCGAGCCCGCAGACCACCCAGGTGGCCACGCGTACGCCCCGTCGACCCGTCAGCAGTCCGAGGGCCAGTCCGGCGAGCACGGGCGCGGACAGTCCGGCGACGACCGCGGTCAGCGCCGCCGACGCACGCAGCAGAGCCACCACGCCGTCGATCTGCTGCGGGGTGGCCGAGGTGTCCCGGGCCGCGGCGCGGAAAGCGTCCACCGTCGGGCCCAGCACCGCCAGGTCGACGGCGGCGTACGCGAGTGCGCCGACCGCCATCAGCAGCAGCACGGCCGTGGCCACCAGGACCACGGCGGGCCGGCGGGGCGGTGCCGGTTCGGGGTACGACACGACGGATCCCTCCGGTAGGCGTCGGGTTGCAACCTACTCGGAGGGATCCTCGGCGTCGTGCTTATCCGTGGATCAACTCGTCGACGGCGGGGTCGTGCCGGGGCGGTCCGTCGGCGGGGTGTCGTCCGGACGGTCCGAGGTGGACGGGTTGGCCGGTGGGGTGGTCGGCTGCTCCGGCTCGGACGCCGGGCCGGGAGTCGACGGGTAGGCCGGCTCCCCGCTCGACGGCTGTCCAGGGGCCGGCGGGTAACCGGGCTGGCCGGGAGCCTGCGGGTAGCCCGGCTGGCCGGACGCCTGCGGGTAGGCCGGGTAGCTGGCGCCCGGGGTCGGCGGCTCCCACGCGGCGGCGGGCTTGCGGAAGAACTCGTTGGACTTCGGCAGGGCCAGCAGGATCAGTGCCGCCAGCAGCGCGAGCAGGCTGATCACACCGAGCAGGAGGCTGACCGGGGTGATCCAGGAGGGCAGCGCCTCGTCGAGGCGGCGCTGGATCTCGTCGGGGCTCGGCGCGTCGCCGCCGCTGTTTCCACCGGCGTTGAAGCCGCCGCCCGCTCCGCTGAGCAGGCCGCCACCCGTGCAGCAGACCATGATGCCGCCGACGATCCAGGTGGTGATCCGGGCGCCGTTACGACCCTGGTTGTTGAAGATGGCCAGCACGCCCAGCACGACCGCCAGCAGGAGCAGGAGGATCGCGGCGCCGAGGCCGAAGGCGAAGACGAAGTTCGCGACCTGCTCGGCGCCCTCGGTGGTGCTGCCCTCGTACGCCTCGCGGAGCACGTCCCGGGTCTTGCCGATGGTGGCGAGGGTGATGATGAGACTGATCACCTGGCACGCCAGGAACAGGTAGAGCAGGTAGCTGGAAATCGTCACGGTGGAGGGCCGTTGGCGGGCCGGCGTGCTCGGGGAGTCGACCACGATTCTCCTTTCCTAGATCGGGCCCACACCGTATCGGCAACCGGCCACTCCGGCATGCCGTGACGAAAGCGGCGCGCCCGGCGAGGTCGTTCAGCGCGCGTCGTCGGCCGGTCGGATCGCCAGGTCGGCCGGGTCGAGCAGGTCGCCGCGCGCGACCCGCCAGCCCTCTTCGCCGTACGCCTCGAAGGAGAGCCGGGAACGCCCACCCGACTCGTAGTCGTGGTAGCGCATCGTCCCCGCCGCCGGCAGGCCGGTCTCCCCGGTGGCGGTGTAGCGCGCCTGCCCGGTCTCGGCCCAGGTGTACCGCCGCCCGCCGAGGTCGATCTCCGGGGCGCCCGGGGTGACGGTCGCGCCGGGCGCGGCGGTCCAGAGGACGAGTTCCAGTTCGGGGCCACCGTCGCCCTCCACGGAGAGGCGGTGCGGCGTGCCGGAGGCGTCGTCGAGGAGGTGCTGCACCCAGGTCCAGTCGCCCTCGACGAGTCGGATGGTGCCGCTCACGACGTACTCCGTCTGGCGGATCCGCACGCGATCACCCGGCGCCAGGCGGCGGGTCGGCGGGAGGCCGGTGGGCCGGGCCGCGGCCCGCCGCCGGGCGCGCAGGACGACCACGAGCACGACCGTCATGAGTACGACAACGGCCCCCACCAGGGACGCCAGCGACCCGTCCACCCGACCACCTCCCCAGGTACGTCGGCGCAGACGGTAACAACCTGGCGCACCGAAATGAGTCGCGTCGTGACCGAAAGCTCAGCTCCTCACGACGGGCCGCCGGACACGGCCCTCGATGGTGGAGGTCTGCGGCGATCGTCAGGCTGCGGCGAGTCGTTGGGTGGCGTAGTCGCCGAGGGTGGAGCGGCCCATGACGCAGCCGACGAAGGTGGTGAACTCGGTGGGATCGTCGCGCAGCGACGTCCAGATCGCCTGGGCGGCCGCCGGGTCGACCCGCTCCAGCAGCGTCGCCGCGTACGCGCGGCCGGCGGGCGAGCCCTCGGCCAGCAGGTGGTCGAGTTGCCGGCGTACCTCCTCGGGGTGCTCGTCGAGTGCGGCCTCGACGCGGTGGTACGCCTCGGTCACCGGCAGCACCTCACCGGCGAACCCCACACCGCCGAAGGCCAGCGTGTCGGCGGTCATCAACTCGTCCGCCGCCGCACGAAGGTCCCGCTCCCACCCACTCATCCCGAACATGCCCCACTCCTTTCCCCGTCGGCCCGCCTCTCACCCTGTTGATCAAGAGGTTTGCGTCATGGGAAGACGTCCCGATGACGCAAACCTCTTGATCGCGGGGCTCAGGCGGCCGTGACCGTCAGGGCGTTCCCGTCGGAGTTGAGGTCGGCCTTGACCGTGTTGCCGTCCCGGATGGTTCCGGAGAGCAGGGCCTTCGCCAACTGGTCTCCGATGGCCGTCTGCACCAGCCGGCGCAGCGGGCGGGCGCCGTAGATCGGGTCGTAGCCGTGCTCGGCCAGCCAGCCCCGCGCCGCCTCGGTGATCTCCAGGCCGAGCCGCCGGTCGGCCAGACGGCGTCGCATCCGGTCGAGCTGGATGTCCACGATGGAGCGCAGATCGTCCCCGCGCAACGCCGCGAACACCACGATGTCGTCGAGCCGGTTGAGGAACTCGGGCTTGAAGTGCGACCGGACGACGGCGAGGACGCCCTCGCGACGCTGCTCCTCGGCCAGCGTCAGATCGCTGATCACCGACGAACCGAGGTTGGAGGTGAGGATCAGGATGGCGTTGCGGAAGTCCACCGTCCGCCCCTGGCCATCGGTGAGGCGACCGTCGTCCAGCACCTGGAGCAGCACGTCGAAGACGTCCGGGTGCGCCTTCTCCACCTCGTCCAGCAGGATCACCGAGTACGGCCGGCGGCGGACGGCCTCGGTGAGCTGGCCGCCCTCCTCGTAGCCGACGTAGCCGGGCGGAGCGCCGACGAGGCGGGCGACGGAGTGCTTCTCGCCGTACTCGCTCATGTCGATGCGGACCATCGCCCGCTCGTCGTCGAACAGGAACTCGGCGAGCGCCTTGGCCAGCTCGGTCTTGCCCACACCCGTCGGGCCGAGGAAGAGGAAGCTGCCCGTCGGGCGGTCCGGGTCGGCGACACCGGCGCGGGCCCGCCGTACGGCGTCGGAGACCGCGCTCACGGCCTCGGCCTGGCCGACCACCCGACCGCCGAGCGACTCCTCCATCCGCAGCAGCTTGGCCGTCTCGCCCTCCAGCAGCCGACCCGCCGGGATGCCCGTCCAGGAGGCGACGACCGCGGCGATGTCGTCCGAGCCGACCTCCTCCTTGAGCATCGCGCCGTCGGCCTGGAGCTGCGCCAACTCCTCCTCGGCCTGCGTCAGCTCGACCTTCAGGGCCGGGATACGGCCGTACCGCAGCTCGGCGGCGCGTTCCAGCTCGCCGTCGCGCTCGGCCCGCTCGGCCTCGCCGCCCAGGCGCTCCAACTCCTCCTTGGCGGTGGAGAGCTTGGTGATGTGGCTCTTCTCGGTCTGCCAGCGCTCGGAGAGCACGGTGAGCTGTTCGCGCTTGTCGGCCAGTTCCTGACGCAGCCGTGCCAACCGCTCGGCGGAGGCGGCGTCGGGCTCCTTGGCCAGCGCCATCTCCTCGATCTCCAGCCGGCGCACGGCCCGCTCGATCTCGTCCACCTCGACCGGACGGGAGTCGATCTCCATCCGGAGCCGGGACGCGGACTCGTCGACCAGGTCGATCGCCTTGTCGGGCAGGAACCGGTCGGTGATGTACCGGTCGGAGAGCGTGGCGGCGGCGACCAGCGCGGCGTCGGTGATCCGTACGCCGTGGTGCACCTCGTAGCGCTCCTTGAGGCCCCGCAGGATGCCGATGGTGTCCTCGATCGTCGGCTCGCCGACCAGCACCGGCTGGAAGCGGCGCTCCAACGCCGGGTCCTTCTCGATGTGCTCGCGGTACTCGTCGAGCGTGGTCGCACCGACCATCCGCAGCTCGCCGCGGGCCAGCATCGGCTTGAGCATGTTGCCGGCGTCCATCGAGCCCTCGCCCTTGCCGGCGCCGACGACGGTGTGCAGCTCGTCGAGGAAGGTGATGACCTGCCCGTTGGAGTTCTTGATCTCCTCCAGGACGGACTTCAGCCGCTCCTCGAACTGGCCCCGGTACTGGGCGCCGGCGACCATCGCGCCGAGGTCCAGCGAGACCAGCTTCTTGTCGCGCAGCGACTCGGGCACGTCTCCGGCCACGATCCGCTGGGCGAGACCCTCGACGATGGCCGTCTTGCCGACGCCGGGCTCACCGATCAGCACGGGGTTGTTCTTCGTACGCCGGGAGAGCACCTGGATGACCCGGCGGATCTCCGAATCCCGGCCGATGACCGGGTCGATCTTGCCGTCCCGCGCGCTGGCGGTGAGGTCGACGCCGTACTTGCTGAGCGCCTGGTAGGTCTGCTCGGGATCGGCGGTGGTGACCCGCCGGTCTCCGCCTCGGACGGTCGGGAAGGCCGCGATCAGGGCTTCCTCGGTGGCGCCGGCCGACTTGAGTGCCGCCGACACCCCGCCGCCCACGCGGGCCAGACCGGCGAGCAGGTGCTCGGTGGAGGTGTACTCGTCACCCAGCGGGCGGGCGATCTGCTCGGCGGCCCCGATGGCGTTGACGAACTCGCGGGCCAGGGTGGGCTCGGCGATGCTGGAGCCCCGCGCGGCCGGCAGGGCGTCGACCGCCCGCTCGGCGGCCCGGCGCAGCTCGGCGGGGTCGGCCCCGACGGCGCGCAGCAGACCGGCGGCGGTCGAGCCTTCGGTGTCGAGCAGGGACAGCAGCAGGTGCCAGGGCTCCACGGTCGCGTGGCCACGCTGGTTGGCCAGGGAGACGGCACCCGTGATGGTCTCGCGGCTCTTGGTGGTGAGTTTCTCGGTGTTCATGGGCTCCCCCGGATCGGCGTTGTCCACTGTCTTGGACGCAACCAGAGTTGAGCGTATTCCACTCAACCTTACCGTGTGACGCCCGTCACTCGCGGCGTCGCCACCGCCAGTCGAACTCGCCGGCGGCCGGCGCCGGGCCGGGGAGCGCGCCCGCGTCCGGCGTCGTCGACAGGCCACCCAGCAGTACCGCGAGCTGCCTGCGGCGCAACTGACGGGTCCGCTCCGCATCGGGTACGCGCACCGCCGCGCACCCCTCCAACACCAGCCCCAGATCCCGTACGACCACGTCGGCGCGCAGCCGCCCGCTGGCGTGCGCCCGCTCGACGAGCGTCGAGGCCAGCTCGCCGGCACGTACCGCGTCCCGGCCCATCTCCTCGGTCGGCGTGAACGTGCCGGCCAGGTGGACGGTGAGCGAATGCACGTCGGCGTCGACCACCCGGGACAGGAAGCCGGCGAACGCGGCCCAGTCGTCCGGCTCGGCGAGCGCCTCCTCGGCCACGGCGATGTAGCGGCGCAGCCCGTCGTGGCAGAGCTGACGCAGCAGGGCCTCCTTGCCCGCGTACCGCCGATAGAGCGCGCTGATCCCCACGCCGGCGCGATCCGCGACGGCGGCGATCGGTGCCTTCGGGTCGTCCAGGAAGACGGCGCGGGCGGCTTCGAGGATCACCTCGTCGTTGCGGGCGGCCTGGGCGCGGCGGCCGGCCAGAGGTCTCGTCGACATGACCTGAGCCTAGCACTGGAACGGATCGTTCCGGTCTGCTACCGTGGTGCAGAACGAAACATTCCGTTCCAAAGGAGCACCGAGATGACCGGCACCGCGATCCGCCCGTTCCGCGTCGAGATCCCGCAGACCGCCCTCGACGACCTGGCCGCCCGCCTGGGCCGCACGATCTGGCCCGCCGAGCTGCCCGGCGTCGGCGACTCGTACGGGATGAGCGGCGACCGGATCCGCGCGCTCGCCGACCACTGGCGCGACGGGTTCGACTGGCGAGCCGTTGAGACCCGACTCAACGCCCACCCGCAGTTCGTCACCGAGATCGACGGCGAGCAGATCCACTTCCTGCACGTCCGGTCGTCCCGGCCGGACGCCACCGCCCTGGTGCTCACCCACGGCTGGCCGGGCTCGGTGCTCGAATACCTGGACGTCATCGGCCCGCTCACCGAGCCGAGCGACCCGGCCGCGCCGGCCTTCCACGTGGTCATCCCGTCGCTGCCGGGCTTCGGGTTCTCCGGCCCCACCCGCAGCGCCGGCTGGAACCGGCACCGCACGGCCCGCGCCTGGGCCGAGCTGATGAACCGCCTCGGGTACGACAGCTACGGCGCCGTCGGCAACGACGCCGGCTCGATGATCTCGCCCGAGCTGGGCCGGATCGACCGCAAGCACGTGCTGGGCGTGCACGTCACCCAGATCTTCTCGTTCCCCTCCGGCGACCCGGCCGAGTTCGCCGACCTGTCCGAGGCGGACCAGGCGGCGCTGGCGCACCTCCAGTGGTTCTACGAGAACAAGTTCTCCTTCAACCAGGTGCACAGCCAGCAGCCGCAGACCCTGGCGTACGCGCTGGCCGACTCGCCCGTCGGCCTGCTGGCCTGGCACGCGCAACTCTTCGACGAGAGCCTGGACGCCGACTTCGTCCTGGCCAACGTGGCCCTGTACTGGTTCACCGGCACCGCCGCCTCGGCGATCCGCCTCTACTGGGAGGACGCCCACGCCGGGGAGCAGCCGGCCGAGCCGACGACGGCACCGATCGCAGTGGCCATGTTCCCCGGTGACTTCCAGTCCATCCGGCGCTTCGCCGAGCGGGACCACGCGAACATCGTCCGCTGGACGGCCTACGGCACGGACGTCGAGGGGCGCGGCGACGTCGGCGGCCACTACGCCGCCCACCAGGCGACCGACGTCCTGGTCGACGACATCCGCGAGTTCTTCGCGCAGCTCTGACCGGCTCGGCTCGGCTTGATCGACTCGGTTTCCCGAAAGTCGGGGTGTCCTGGGAGTCCGGACACCCCGACTTCCGTGATGTCGAGTCGATCAGGCTCGGCGGGGCAGGCGGGCCGTGCAGGGCGTCTCGTGGTCGGCGCGGAGCACGCAGCGCCGGCCACCGTCCAGCCGCCGGTCGCAGAAGACCCAGTGCCGTACGCCCTGATCGTCCTCGGCCGAGACGGTGATTCCGCCCAGGTCGATCCGGGCCAGGAAGGCCAACGACCGGCCGGCGGTCCGGCCCAGCATCTTGGCGCGAGCCAGATCCGGCGCCGAGATCGGCAGGTGAATGACAAAGCGCCCGGTCATCGCCGCCGCAATCGGTGAGACATGACTGACGGTCCTCCTCGCGGTGGAAGGCAGAGCCGGGACGAACAACGGGGGGAAGCTCGCCCCGGCTCGGTGAGCGCTCCAGTGCCATCCGGAAGCGTTCTCTCCGAACCTACAATCGGTAGCGGTTGTAGGTCAACGACCTGGCTCCGATTGCTTGAGGTTGTAGGTGGTCGCGTGATCGAATGGGCGTGCCATCCGGGGAGTGTGTATGCCCAAGCAGCAGTACCAGGTGCTCGCAGACGAGCTACGGACGAAGATCGAATCAGGAACGTGGCCGCCCGGCACGAAGCTGCCGAGCCGATCGCAGCTCTGCAAGGAATACGGCGTGTCGGACACCGTGGTCGGCAAGGCCATGATGATCCTCCGCGCGACCGGACTAACCGAGACGCTGGAAGGCGTCGGTGTATTCGTAGCGGAGAAGCCACCGATCTCCTGACGGTCAGCGGCTCTAGATCGACACGAGATCGCCGATGTCGGGGCATCTAGCGACCGGGACACCCCCACATCGGCGAAGTCGTGTGGATCAAGCCCGCGCCGCCGGTCGGCGTCCAAGATCTGCGCTCCGTTAACTTGGCGGTAGCCTTGGCGGGTGCGAGTACGTGTCGAGCAGACCGCCCTACCCGGGATCGGGGTACGCCACGATCTGGTGACGGAGTCCGGACGCCGCCTGGGCGTCGTCTCCCACCGCAATGGCCGCCGTGATCTTGTCCTCTACGACCCTGACGATCCCGACTCCTGCCAGGCGGACATTCCGCTGACGGACGACGAGGCGGAGGCGCTTGCCGACATCCTCGGCGCGTCGCTGATGCTCGGTCAGCTCTCCGGACTGCGCGAGCAGGCCGCTGGGCTGCTCACCGAGCAGATCGCCATTCCGGCGGGGTCGCGGTACGTCAACCGTCCGCTCGCGGACACCAAGGCGCGTACCCGCACCAGCGCCTCCATCGTGGCGGTGCTGCGTGACGGCGAGGTGATCGTCTCGCCGCTCCCCTCGTTCCGCTTCGCCGCCGGTGACGTGGTGGTCGTCGTCGGGACCCGCAGAGGTCTCGACGGTGTGTCCGCCATCCTCGCCGACAGTGACCCGGACGGCTGAGGCGGATGCACGATTTCACCACGCTGCTCATCGAAGTCGGTGCGCTTCTCCTGCTCCTCGGGCTCCTGAGCCGGCTCAGCCGGCGCTTCGGCCTGTCTCCCATCCCCCTCTACCTGCTCGCCGGGCTCGCATTCGGGCACGGCGGGCTGTTGCCGCTGGACGCCAGCGAGGAGTTCTTCGCGGTCGGCGCCGAGATCGGCGTGATCCTCCTGCTGGTGATGCTCGGCCTGGAGTACTCGGCCAACGAGCTCGTCGGCAACCTGCGCTCGGCGGCACCCGCCGGCCTGATCGACGGGGTGCTGAACGCGCTGCCCGGGGCGGGGTTCGCCCTGCTGCTCGGCTGGGACTGGGTGGCCGCCCTCGTGCTCGGCGGCATCACCTGGGTCTCCTCGTCCGGTGTGATCGCCAAGGTCCTCGCCGACCTGGGCCGGCTCGGTAACCGCGAGACCCCCGTGATCCTCTCGGTGCTCGTCATCGAGGACCTGGCGATGGCGCTCTACCTGCCCCTGGTCACCGCCGTACTGGCCGGCACCGGTCTGCTCGGCGGCGGAATCGCGCTCACCATCGCGGTGGGCACGGTGCTGATCGTGCTGGTGGTCGCCATCCGGTACGGCCACCTGATCTCGTCCGCCCTGTCGGCGAAGGACCCGGAGGCGCTGCTGCTCGGCGTACTCGGCCTGACCTTGCTGATCGCGGGCATCGCGGCGTCGCTCCAGGTGTCGGCAGCGGTCGGCGCGTTCCTGGTCGGCATCGCCCTCTCGGGTCCGGTGGCCCACCACGCCACCGAGCTGCTCTCGCCCCTGCGGGACCTGTTCGCGGCTGTGTTCTTCGTGTTCTTCGGCCTGACCACCAGCCCGCAGGACATCCCGCCGGTGCTGCTGCCGGCGCTCGCGCTGGCCGTGGTCACCATGGGCACGAAGACGCTCACCGGCTACCTGGCGGCCCGCCGGGTCGGCATCGCCGAACCCGGTCGCTGGCGGGCCGGTCTGGCGCTCGTACCCCGAGGTGAGTTCTCCATCGTCATCGCCGGGCTCGCGGTCGCGGCCGGCAGTGTCGAGCCGCGGTTGGCGGCGCTCGCGGCGACGTACGTCCTCATCACCGTGGTGACCGGACCGATCCTGGCCCGGCTGCCCGACTTCCCGTGGTTCAAGCGGTGGTTGCGCAACCGCGCGCTGGCCCAGCGGCGGGAACCGATCCCCGTTCACGACTGATGTTCACCGCCGCTGTCCTGCCCGCCGAGGTGGGACAGCGGCGCTGGCCAGGACACCCGAACGCGCGTTCGGGCAGGGCCGGCCGACGGATGCCGAATTGCGCCTTGCGGGTACTACCGCAGTAACCAACGGCGGGTTACCGTTTCGCCCCAGCAGCCAGCGTCCGCAGGCAGCGTTGCCACCCGCGGGCGATAGCGGAAGGTTGGCCGGTGAGCGTGCAGGAGTCGACGTTCCACGGCTTCGCGAACCCCGTCGATCCGAGCCCGGCGGAGTTGCGAGCTTGGGCGTACCAGCCGGATTCGGTGCCATTGGCGTCCATGCCGCCCGACTGGGACCTCCTGGTCTCCGGTGACCGGCTGGTGTTGACGCTGTTCGAGTTGGCCATGGACCCGACGTGCCCGGCGCGGCGGTTCGCGCTGCACTGCCTCTACATCTACGCCGCCGACGGCATCCGGACGAACTTCCGGGCTCATCCCAAGCGCCGCTTCCGCAAACTCGTGGAGCAGGCCGAGCGCGACGGCGACGAGCTGATGAGGATCTGGGCGCACAACGGCCGCGTACTGCTGGCGAGGCCGGACCTCTTCGTCTACCGGGACTGGTGCGAAGGCGGCCTGGTCCGCGAAAACCGCCGCCTCGGCTGAGCTCGCGCCCCCTCATTGCGCCGATCTTGCACTTTCTGTCCCGACTTACTGGGTCAAGCTGGGCATTTCACCGTACCAAAGTGCAAGATCGGCGCGGGGGCGGGTGCGCCCTGCATGGCGAACGGGCCGGGACCCCCCGTGGGTCCCGGCCCGCACGTCGGTCACCGGTTTCAGTCGCGCTTGCGGTCCGTCTCTGGTCGGGTTGGCTCGCCCTGCTCGGCGAAGCGCCCCTCCTTGATCCGGTCCCGGAACGTTCCCTCGGTGACCTTGTCGAACTTCTCGCGGACGGTGTCGGCCAGACCTTCCAGCCGTTCCTCCGTTCGCTGAGCGACCTTCTTCGCCGGCTCCGCCATCGCTCCCCCTCGCCATGCCGGTAGGCCCGAATTAAGCCGGTTGGACCCCGTATCGACAGGTTAACGGAAGCGGCCCGGTCCGCGCCGGGAAATCGGAGCGCGGGCCGGGCCGAGGAAGCGACAGGTGGGTCAGCGGTCGGTGTTGCGGCGCGGACGCCAGACCACCAACGCGGTGGACGTGCGGTTGGTCGGCACCAGATCCCGACCGGGAAAGCGGGCCAGCGACTCCAGCTCGGCCACCCGGCGGTACGCGGCGTCCAGCTCCGCCTCCAACCGCGCGACCCGCTGCTGCGCCTGCTCCAGCAGCCGCTCCAAGCCGATGATCCGCTTGACGCCGGCGAGGTTGATCCCGTCGTCCTGACTGAGCCGCTGCACCTCGCGTAGCAGCACCACGTCCCGGACGCTGTAGCGACGACCACCGCCGGCGGCCCGGCCGGGCTGCACGAGCCCCAGCCGGTCGTACTGGCGCAGGGTCTGCGGGTGCATCCCCGCCATCCGTGCCGCCACCGAGATCATGAGCACCTTGGCCTCGTAGGCAGGGTCACCCGAACCGAGGAACTCGCCCGACATCCCGCTCACCTCCGCGTCCATCCCACCGGACTATCCGACCCGACGCACACGCGCGTCGAGATGTTCCCGCGCCGCCGGCGGACTCTGCTCGGCGAACGCCTCGAGCGCGGCCCGCGCCTCATCCGTCAGCCGCGCGGGTATCACCACGTCCAGGGTGACCAGCAGATCGCCGGCCTGGCCGTCGCGGCGGACCACGCCCTTGCCCCGGGCCCGCAGCACCCGCCCGCTGGGCGTGCCCGGCGGCACCCGCAATGTCACCGCGCCGTCGAGCGTGGGCACCCGCAGGTCCGTGCCGAGCACGGCCTCCGGGAAGGTCACCGGCACGGTCAACGTCAGGTCGTCGCCGGTACGCCCGAACAACTCGTCCGGGCGAACCTTCACGTGCACGAACAGGTCACCGGCCGGGCCACCACGCTCGCCCGGCTCACCGCGCCCGGCCAGCCGGATGCGTTGGCCGTCGGCCACGCCGGCCGGGAAGCGCACGTTCATCGTGCGGGTCTTGGTGACCCCGCCGCTGCCGTGGCACTCCGGGCACTTCTCCTCCACCACGGTCCCCACGCCCTGGCAGTTGCCGCACGGCTCGGAGAAGCTGAACGACCCCTGGTTGCGGGTCGTGACCCCGGCCCCGTGGCAGACCGGGCAGGTGCGGGGTTGCGTGCCGGGCTTGGCGCCGTTGCCGTGACAGGTGTCGCAGACACCGGGAGCTCGCAACGTCAGCGGCAGGGTCACCCCGCGCACGGCGTCGCCGAAGTCGAGCGCCACCTCGGTCTCGACGTCCCGACCACGAGCCGGACCCCGCGCAGCGGCCTGCCCACCGGCCTGCCCGCCCGAGAAGATCGAGCTGAACAGGTCCTGGAAACCGGCTCCGCCGCCGAAACGGCGCTCTCCGCCGCCCGCGCCGCCGCCGAACAGGTCGGAGACGTCGAACGGCATCCCGCCCGGCTGACCGCCGGCCCGGGCGTTGCGCCGGAACGCGCCCGAACCGAACAGCGACCGCATCTCGTCGTACTCCCGGCGACGGCCGGTGTCCGACAGCACGTTGTACGCCTCGGACACGGCCTTGAACCGCTCCTCGGCCTTCGGGTCGCCCGGATTGTGATCCGGGTGCGACTCCCGCGCCAGCTTGCGGTACGCCTTCTTGATGTCATCGGCGGAGGCGGCCTTGTCCACGCCGAGCACGGCGTAGAAGTCCTTCTCGAGCCAGTCCTTCGAACTCACCGCTCCACCCCCTTCCGACCGTCGTGGCCCGGCCGTCCCGCCCACCGCCGCGCGGTGGACGGGACGGCCCGGTCACCGTCTCGCACTATTCCGGATCCGCGACCGCGACCAGCGCGGGGCGCAGCAGCCGCTCACCGAGCTGGTAGCCGCGCCGCATGACCTGCACGCAGGTCGGCTCGCTGACCTCGGCCGAGGTCTGGTGCGCGACGGCCTCGTGCCGGGTCGGGTCGAACGGGTCGCCCTGCTCGCCGAAGGCGGTCAGGCCGAACTTGCCCAGCGCGCCGGTGAGCTGGTCCGCCACCGTTCCGAACGGTCCGACCAGGTCGCCGTGTTCCCGTGCCCGGTCCAGGTCGTCGAGGATCGGCAGCAGCGCGGCCAGCACCGAACCGGTCGCCTGCTCCTGCACCAAAGCACGGTCGCGGTCGACCCGCTTGCGGTAGTTGGCGTACTCCGCCGACACCCGCTGCAGATCCCTGGTCCGCTCGTCCAGCTCGGCCCGGAGCGCCTCCAGCTCGGCGCCGAGCGAGGTGCCCGTGCCGCCGCCGTCGACCGGCTGCGCCGGGGCGTCCACCACCGGCGGACCGGAGGATTCCGGCCCGTCGGTGGCGTTGACCTCGACCTCGATCTCGTCGACCACGACCTCGGCGTCCTCGACCAGACCCTCGGCCGGTGCGCCGGTCTCCGCGTCGGCGGCGGTGCCCTCCGGCTCCGTCGCGTCACTGAGCTTGCGGTTGTTGCGGATGACGACCCGCTCCTCGGCGTCGGTGCTCGACTCCGTGGGCGCGGAGCCACCCGGCGTCGACCCGGTGTCGTCCGAGTCGGCGGCTCGTGGCTTCTGCGTCATGCGGCTACCTCATCCCTTCGCCGTGGATACGTGTCGGAGGTGAGCAGTCACTTCTTGCCGTCCTCGTCCACGATCTCCGCGTCGACCACGTCGTCGGCCCCACCGGTCTGGGTGCCGCCCGTGGCGCCGGTCGCGCCGGTCGCACCCGGGCCGGCCTCGCCGCCGGGCTGGCCCTGCTCGGCCTGCTGGGCGTAGAGAAGCGAACCCGCCTGCTGGGAGACCTGCGCCAGCTTCTCGTGCGCCGACTTGATCTTCTCGATGTCCTGGCCACCCAGGGCACCCCGCAGCTCGCCGAGCGCCTCGTTGAGCTGCTCCCGGTTCTCACTGGGCAGCTTGTCGCCGCTCTCGGCGAGGAACTTCTCGGTCTGCCACTGCAGCGCCTCGGCCACGTTGCGGGTCTCGGCGTCGTCGCGGCGACGCTTGTCCTCCTCCGCGTGCTCCTCGGCGTCCCGGCGCATGCGCTCGATGTCGTCCTTCGGCAGCGAGGAGCCGCCGGTGATCGTCATCTTCTGTTCCTTGCCGGTGCCCAGGTCCTTGGCGTGCACGTTCACGATGCCGTTGGCGTCGATGTCGAAGGCGACCTCGATCTGCGGCACGCCGCGCGGCGCCGGCGGGAGGCCGGTCAGCTCGAAGGTGCCGAGCTTCTTGTTGTAGGCCGCGATCTCCCGCTCGCCCTGGAACACCTGAATCAGCACCGACGGCTGGTTGTCGTCGGCGGTGGTGAACACCTCGGAGCGCTTGGTCGGGATGGTGGTGTTGCGCTCGATGAGCTTGGTGAAGATGCCGCCCTTGGTCTCGATGCCCAGGCTCAGCGGGGTCACGTCGAGCAGCAGGACGTCCTTGACCTCGCCCTTGAGCACACCGGCCTGGAGGGCGGCGCCGACGGCGACGACCTCGTCCGGGTTGACGCCCTTGTTGGGGTCGCGGCCGGTGAGCTGCTTGACCAGGTCGGTCACGGCGGGCATACGCGTCGAGCCACCGACGAGGATGACGTGCTCGACGTCGGAGATCTTGATCCCGGCGTCCTTCACGGCCTGCTCGAACGGGCCCTTGCAGCGGTCCAGCAGATCCTGCGTCATCCGCTGGAACTCGGCGCGGCTGAGCGTCACGTCGAGGTGCAGCGGGCCGGCGGAGCCGGCGGTGATGTACGGCAGGTTGATGTTGGTGGTGGTGGCGGCAGACAGCTCGATCTTGGCCTTCTCGGCGGCCTCACGGAGGCGCTGGAGGGCCATCTTGTCCTGACCGAGGTCGATGCCGTGCTCACCACGGAACGTCTTGACCAGGTGGTCGATGATGCGCTGGTCCCAGTCGTCGCCACCGAGGTGGTTGTCACCGCTTGTCGACTTGACCTCGATCACACCCTCGGCCAGCTCCAGCAGCGACACGTCGAAGGTGCCGCCACCGAGGTCGAAGACCAGGACGGTCTGCTCCTTGGAGCCCTTGTCCAGCCCGTACGCCAGGGCGGCCGCGGTCGGCTCGTTGACGATCCGCAGCACGTTGAAGCCGGCGATCTCACCGGCCTCCTTGGTGGCCTGGCGCTGGCTGTCGTTGAAGTAGGCCGGGACGGTGATCACCGCGTCGGTGATCTGCTCGCCCAGGTACGCCTCGGCGTCCCGCTTGAGCTTCATCAGGGTCCGGGCCGAGATCTCCTGCGGGGTGTACTTCTTGCCGTCGATGTCGACGGACCAGTTCGTGCCGACCTCACGCTTGACCGAACGGATCGTCCGGTCCGGGTTGGTCACCGCCTGGCGCTTCGCGACCTCACCGACGAGCACCTCGCCGTTACGGGCGAACGCGACGATCGACGGGGTCGTCCGCGAGCCCTCAGCGTTGGCGATGACGGTGGGCTCACCGCCCTCGAGAACGCTGACGCAGGAGTTCGTCGTGCCGAGGTCGATACCGACCGCACGTGCCATCTTCGCTTCCTCGCTTCGTAAGGTTGTGCAGGTGACGGGCACCGCCCGCGACTGCTCGGCGGGCGCCGCCCGCAGCGGGCCCCACCACAAGTTGAGTGAACTTGACTCAATAGTGCCACGCGTCAGCCAATCGTCAAGTCGGGTTGAGCCGACCCGACGCAACCCAGACGTTATTACCGTCCGGTTGTCTTCCCTTGCATCGGTCGGGCACGCTTTAGCGGTGACGACGCACGGCGATTCCGCCACCCGTTCCGGCGCGCCCGCCGTCGCCGCCCGCACCGTCCCTCCGGACGCCGCGGAGGAGCCCTCCGTCACCAGCGCGGACGACAGCCTCCCCGGCGCGCTGTCGGGCCTGAGGGCCGCGATCGGCGCGACCCGCTATCCGCTCGCCCTGCCCTCCGCCAGCTCGGCCCGGCAGGCCGCCAGCGCGCTCACCGACCAACTCGACGACTACCTGCTGCCCCGGCTGGCCCGGCTGGACGCCCCGCTGCTCGTGGTCGTCGGCGGCTCCACCGGCGCGGGCAAGTCGACCCTGGTCAACAGCCTGGTCAAGGCCCGGGTCAGCGCCGCCGGGGTGCTGCGACCCACCACCCGCTCCCCGGTGCTGGTGTGCAATCCGGCCGACGCGACCTGGTTTCGGCAGGGCGACCTGCTGCCCGGTTTGACGCGTACGACCGAGCCGAGCGACGACCCACGCTCCCTGCACCTGGTGACCGCTCCGGCCCTCCCCGCAGGCCTCGCGTTCCTCGACGCTCCGGACATCGACTCGGTGGTCGACGCCAACCGCGCGCTCGCGAGCCAACTGCTCGCCGCCGCCGACCTCTGGCTCTTCGTCACCACCGCCGCCCGGTACGCCGACGCGGTGCCGTGGGAGCTGCTCCGCAGCGCACGGGCCCGTGGCGCCGTGATCGCCATGGTGCTCGACCGCGTACCCGCCGAGGCCAGCGACGAGATCGCCGCGCACCTGGCCGAGATGCTCGCCGCCCAGGACCTGGACCGCGCGCCGCTGTTCGTCCTGCCGGAGACCTGGGTCGACGGTCAGGGGCTGCTGCCCGAGGGCGTCACAGCGCCGCTGGCCGAGTGGTTCGCCCGACTGGCCGCCGACGCCGACGCCCGCGCCGCGGTGGTCCGGCAGACGCTGGACGGCGCGCTGGCCGCCCTGCACCCCGCCGTCGAGGAGCTGGCCGACGCCGCCGACGAGCAGGTCACCGCCGCCGACGCGCTGGACGAGAGGGTACGGGCGGCGTACCGCGCCGCCGAGCGGACCGTCGACCAGGGCCTGCGGGACGGCCGGCTGCTCCGCGGCGAGGTGCTGGCCCGCTGGCAGGAGTTCGTCGGCACCGGCGAGTTCTTCCGCACGTTGGAGGCCCGCATCGGGCGTCTGCGGGACCGGATGGTGGCCGCCGTCACGGGCCGGCCCGCGCCCTCCGCCGAGCTGCGCAACGCCATCGAGTCGCAGCTCGTCACCCTGCTGCGCGGCGTCGCCTCCGAGGCCGCCGAATCCGCGTACACCGGGTGGAAGGCGCACCCGGCCGGCGCGGAACTCCTCGATCCGGCGCTCGCCTACCCGAGCGGCGACCTGCCCGAACGCGCCGAGCGGATGGTCCGGGACTGGCAACGCGGCGTGCTGGAGCTGGTCCAGGTCGAGGGCGGCGACAAGCGGTTCGTGGCCCGGACGGCCGCGTACGCGGTGAACGCCACCGGGCTGGCCGTGATGATCGCCGTGTTCGCCTCGACCGCGTTCATCCCGACCGGGTTGGAGGTGGCCACCGGGGCCGGCACGACGGTCGCGGCGCAGGCCGTACTCCAGGCGATCTTCGGCGACCAGGCGGTGCGTACCCTCGCCGCCAAGGCCCGGGTCGACCTCCTGGCGCGGGTGCGGACGCTGCTGGACGCGGAGGCCGACCGCTTCCTCACCCGCACCGCCGACGCCCGGCCCGCCGAGGCGGCCGGCGCGGCGCTGCGCCAGGCTGCCGGACAGGTCGAGCTGGCCCGGCACCGCAGCGGCCTCGCCGACCACGACGGCACCCTGCCGACCGGTGACGAGGAGGGCTCGCGATGAGCAACATCGCCGGCCGGGTACGCGAAGTCTTCCGCGGTGACCACCGGATCGACCCCGACGCGCTGATCGCCCGCCTGGACGCCGTACGCCGTCTGCTGACCGCCGTCGACGGCCTGCTGCCCGACGCCGAACTGGTGCCCGCACACACCCTGGTCGAACGGGCCGGCACCCGGCTCGCGCTGTCGCGTGACCACACCGTCGTCGCCCTCGCCGGCGCGACCGGGAGCGGCAAGTCCAGCCTGTTCAACGCGCTGGCCCAACTGGAACTCTCGCCGGTCGGCGTCCGCCGACCGACCACCGGCGTGACCCACGCGTGCGTGTGGGGGCCGCTGGAGGACGCCAACCGGCTCCTCGACTGGATCGGCGTGCTGCCCCGACACCGCTTCGTCCGCGAGAGCGCGCTCGACGGCGACGACGAGACGCCCCTGCACGGCCTGATCCTGCTCGACCTGCCCGACTTCGACTCGGTGCAGCGGTCCCACCGCCTCGAGGTGGACCGGCTGCTCGGCCTGGTCGACCAGGTGGTCTGGGTGGTCGACCCGCAGAAGTACGCCGACCGGGTCATCCACGACAGCTACCTGCGCGAGTTCCACCGGCACCGGGACGTCACCCTGGTCGTGCTCAACCAGGCCGACCGGCTACCGGCGGCCGAACTGCCCCGCGTCCTGGACGACCTGCGCCGACTGCTCGACTCCGACGGGCTGACCGGCGTACCCCTGCTCGCCACCACCGCCATCGACCCCGCCGGGATGGTCGGTCTGCGCACGGCGCTGGAGCGTACGGTCGCCGAACGGCAGGCCGCCCTGCGTCGACTGGCCGGCGACGTTGACACCGTGGTCGCCGGGCTGGACGAGATGATCGGCTCGACCCGGCCGGGTGGCGGTCCGGACGACGCGACCGTCGCCGGGCTGAACCGGGCGCTCGCCGGCGCCGCCGGAGTGCCGGCGGTGAGCGAGGCGGTGGAGCGGGCGTACCGACATCGGGCCGGCGCGGCCACCGGCTGGCCGGTGGTGCGGGGCTGGCGGCGGCTGCGGCCCGACCCGCTGCGCCGGTTGCACCTGCCCGGCCCGACCGGCGCGGACGCTGACCCGGCCGAGAGCCTGGTGGCGGCGACCTCGGTGCCCGATCCGACGGCGGCCCAGCGGTCGGCGCTCGGTCTGGCGATCCGTGCGGTGGCCGACCGGGCAGGCGGCGACCTGCCCGCCGCCTGGCCGACCGCGGTCACCTCCGCGGCCCGGTCCCGCCTCGACGACCTGCCGGACGCGCTGGACCGCGCGATCGCCGGCACCGACCTCGGCCTCGACCACCAGCCGGTCTGGTGGCGGGTCGTCGGTGGCGTGCAGTGGCTGGTCACCCTGGCCGCCGTGGCCGGTCTGGGCTGGCTGGCGCTCGGCTACGCGCTACGGGCGCTCGGCCTGCCCGCGCTGGACAACCCCATGGTCGGGCAGGTGCCGCTGCCGACCGTGCTGCTGCTCGGCGGCCTGCTGGCCGGGCTGCTGACGGCGGCGCTGACCCGACCGGTCGTGCGCTGGGCCGCCAAGCGGGCGCGGGCCCGCGCCCGGCAGCGGTTGACGGTCCGGGTCTCCGAGGTCGGCGACGAGTACGTGCTCACCCCGGTCCGGACCGTGCTCGCCTCGTACGCGCAGGCGCGCGACGCGCTGCGCGAGGCTGCCCGCCGCTGACGCCTCTGCGTACGCCCCGACCGGCGTAGGGTCGAAGCATGGCCACGCCTCAGACCCCTTACGACGCGGTGCTGCACGCCGCACGCGACGTGACCAAGCTGGAGTCCGCCCTCGACGCCGAGATGCTCGGCAGCGCGCTGCTGGGCAGTGTCTACGCAATCGCGGAGACCGACCGCGACACCGCCGTACGGGAATTCGTCACCGGGTTCCTCGCCGCCACCGCCCGCCGCCGGATCGCGGCGGCGACCACCATCCGCCAGGTCTTCGCCGCGCTCGTTCCGACCGCCGAGGGCGTCGAGCGGGTACGCCCCGGCAGCCAGGCCCCCGCCTGGTCCGGTCAGCTCGGCCGGGTACACCTCACCGGCAGTTGGGCGTACGGCGACGTCTACGGCGACCAGACCTCCTACCTCGCCACCTTCGCCTACGACGACGCGGCCGGCGGCCCGGAGCACGCGCTGGTGGCCCTCGTCGACCACAACATCGGGATCACCAAGGACATCTTCGTCGGCGGGCCCGCCGAACGGATCCTGGACCAGGTCCGGCAGATGTGCGCGGACGACGAGCTGACCTGGTTCCGCACCGAGGACCCGTCCCGACTGCGGGGCGAGGTGGCCCGTCACCTCTCGGTCACCGACGACCTGAGTGAGTTGCCCGGCGAGGGCTCACTCGCCACCGACCGCGCGCTGGTCGGCGCCCGACTGGCCCTACTGCCGATCGCCGCAGTGCCGACCGGTCCGGCCGAGGTCGAGCCGCTGTCCGCCGCCGAGCGCACCGACCTGGTCCGGCGGTTCCTGGCCTCACCGGAAGCCGCCCGGTTCGGGCTCGACACCGTCGACGGCCCCGGCCTGGCGTCGCTGCACTTCTGCCTGAGCCTGCTGCTGGACCACTCGGCGTCCTTCCCCGACTCCGACCCGATGCGGTGGAGCCCGGCGGTGTCCGGTCTCTTCCTGCTCGACTGGGTGCACCGCCGTGCCGTGCTGGACATGGACGACGCTGCGATGCTGCCCAGAGTGCTGCGTGCGTGGGCCCGGTACGCGTCACAGCAGCGCGGACTGCCCGAGGCCGCCGCCGAACGGACCGACGAGGCGATCGAGGAGATGGTGCCGGAGTTCGCCCGGCTCTACTCGACCGGCGAGCGGCGCAGCCCGGCCACGGCGGCCGTCGCGCAACTCATGGCCGACGGCGTGGACCCGGACGACCCGGCCGCGCTCGACGCCTGGATCGAGGCGAACCGGCACCGACTCGCCGACGACGGCGCCTGACGGCATCCGGGCGGGTGGCAGGAGCCGCCCGCCCGGTGCAGTCCGCTCGGTGCGGGCCGCTCAGTGCGGGCCGCCCGATGCGAGCCGCTGGGATCTGGCCCACTCGACGTGGCCCGCCTGCCCGCCCGGCGTGGCGAGGTGGCCCGCTCGACGTGGCCCGCGTGGGCCGGCACAGCGAGGTGGGGCTCGACGGGACGATGCTCGGTGGGTGGGGTTGGGTGTGCTCAGCGCAGGAGGCCGAAGACGACCGCGGCGATCAGCGCGCCGAGCAGACCGCCGGCGAGCACCTGGGCGACGGTGTGGTCCCGTAGGCGTACCCGGGACCAGCCGACCACGCCCAGCAGCGGCGCGGCGACCAGGAATCCGCGTCCGAAGGTCAGCGCCAGGATGACCAGGGTCCCGGCGGAGACCGCCGAGTGGATCGACATCTTCCACCAGTGGCTCACCGACACGGCGACCACCAGTCCGACCAGCCCCGCCACCGCCAGCGCCAGCAACGGCCGCGGCGCGCCGAGGATGACGAGCAGGGCGAGCCCTGCGGTGACCGAGCCGAGACCGACCAGCAGAGGCACGCGGCGCTGCTCCCGGCGGCCGATGTGGTGGTCGGTGAGCCGCCCCCGGCGCACCCCACCGACGATGTAGGCGAACGGGATGCCGGTGACGAAGACCGTCGCGAGCAGGCCCCACACCAGACCCCGCGTACTGCCCCGGCTGCTGTGCCAGCTCACCGTGACGATCAGCAGCGACACCAGCACAGCCGGGGCCGTCAGCTCGGTGACGAGTCGGGCGACCCGTAGCCCCGGACCGGGACGGGCGGCGACCGTGCGGGGTTCCGCACCGCCGCCCACGCCACCCCCCTGCTGTGCGCCACCGCTGACCAGCGCCGTCTCGGCGACGCCTGCCCGTCACCGTACCGCCGGGAAGGCCCTCGAATGCACGGCTCCGCCCACCGACAGACGAACACCAGCCCCCACCCCCACCGACCCCCGCCCCGCCTCGCCCACGCCCACGCTGATCAAGAGCTTTGCGTCACCGCGACCACGCTCCTTGACGCAAAGCTCTTGATCACCGGGTGGCAGCCTCCCCGATCGCGCCGATCTTGCGTTTTCTGTTGTCGTTATGGGACGTATTCAGGCTTATGTCGCCACAGAAAGTGCAAGATCGCGGCGGTTCGCGGGGGCGGGGGCCGTGGTGGGACTGGGCGCGAGGGTTGGTGACGGCGCGAGGGTTGGTGACGGCGCGATGGTGGGGGACGGGTGGGGGGTGGGGGGCGGCGGGGCTGTGCTGGCAGGTGCGGAGAGGGTGCTGGTGGGGACGGGCGTTGCCGGGTCGGTAGTGGGGACGGGCGTCGCCGGGTCGGTTGTGGTGGGGGTGGTCGGGTTCGTCGTGGTGGGGGTGCCGGGGTCGGTTGCGGTGGGTGTCGTCGGGTCGGTCGGCGACGGGCTCGGGTCGGACGTCTCGGTCGGGTCCGGATCGGGTGGCGCGGTCGGCGACGGTACCGGCGAAGGGCTGGAAGGTGGCTCGACCGGTGGGGTGCTGCGGGTGGGCCGGGGTGCTGGCGGCGGCGCGGACACCACCCGGCGCGTGGGTACCCGGTCCTCGACGTTCGGGCCGTACCACGAATCGTCCGGGACACGCCGGGGTGCGCCGGGCAGCCAGTCGGTGGTCGCGGTAGGGCCGGCGCTGGGCGCGTCGGGGGGCGGGAGCGCGGGCGGCGGCGGCTGACTGGTCACCGGCATCGGGATGACCACCGGCCCGACCGACGGGGTCGGGATGAACGGGGTGCTGGTGTCCGGCAACGCGGACGTGCCGGGGGTCGCCGAGCCCGCACTGATCGCCGCGAGCACGGGCATCGACGCGGTGCCGGCCAGCAGCGCGACGGTGAGCAGGTATCCCCGGGAGGGACCACCCCCGCCGGGTGCCCGGTGCGCTCCGATCACCCGGCGGTAGCCGCCCGGGGAACGATGGCGGCCGAGCACGGGTGTGCCGGGCCCGTCACCTGACTCGTCCACCGCACACCCCTTGTCCTCGGCCTCTGCGGTCGCTGTGGGTATCGCGCCGGGCGTCAATCCGGCCAATCACCCGATCGGTGCGATCCTGCGGGAATCAGCCTCGCCCAGTTACCGTCCGTCAGCCAACATCCACCGCGTGTCGACACGCGACACTGACCGAACGGTGACGAATCAGTACCGGAACTCCCGCTGGACGCGTTACGGCACGATGTCGACAAACAGCGGTAAACCGTGGACGGTCGGAATGCGGGGCAGGCGTACTGTGGGCGCGCTCACCTGCTCTGCGAATATGGAACACGACGGCAACGCAGCCGCGACCTCCGCGCACCCCCGCGGCAGCCGCGGCCCGGCGCCGGCGCTCCCGATCCGGGTTCGGCCAGAACCCGGCTCACGCCGCGCGGCAACCCCCACCCGGGCTAGGCGCGGCCGCCAGGAACCGGTCCGGCAGCAGCCGGACAGGCGCACGAGTTGCGTGGCCGGGTGACCCCCCGGTGCCGACGCAGACACGACAGGGAGAGACCGATGGCAAAGGGCGACCCCGGGGGCACCACCCGCAGCAGGCGGGCAGCTCCCCGCTCCAGAAAGGGCGCGGCCGGCAACCCCGAGCTGGTGCAGCTGCTCACCCCCGAAGGCGAGCGGATCGACAGCGCCACCGGGCCGGACGGCACCGAGTACCGCGTCGACTTCTCCGACGAGGAGTACCGCGGGCTCTACCGCGACCTGGTACTGGTCCGCAAGCTGGACGCCGAAGCGACCGCCCTTCAGCGGCAGGGCGAGCTGGGCCTCTGGGCCAGCCTGCTCGGCCAGGAGGCCGCGCAGGTCGGCTCCGGGCGCGCGCTGCGGACCCAGGACATGGCCTTCCCGACGTACCGGGAGCACGGGGTCCTCTACTGCCGGGGCATCGACCCGATCATGCCGCTCGGCCTGTTCCGCGGCGTCGACCAGGGCGGCTGGGACCCGAACGAGTTCAAGTTCAACATGTACACGATCGTCATCGGCGCGCAGACCCTGCACGCGACCGGGTACGCCATGGGCATCACCATGGACGGCAAGGTCGGCACCGACGACGGCGAGGCCGCGATCGCCTACTTCGGCGACGGGGCGACCAGCCAGGGCGACGTCAACGAGGCGTTCGTCTGGGCCAGCGTGTTCAACGCGCCGCTGGTCTTCTTCTGCCAGAACAACCAGTACGCGATCTCCGAGCCGCTGGAGCGGCAGACCCGTGTCCCGCTCTACCAGCGGGCCGCCGGCTTCGGCTTCCCCGGCGTACGGGTGGACGGCAACGACGTGCTGGCGTCGTACGCGGTCACCCGCACGGCGCTGGACAACGCCCGGCACGGGCAGGGCCCGAGCCTCATCGAGGCGTACACCTACCGGATGGGCGCGCACACCACCTCCGACGACCCGACCCGGTACCGGATCGCCAGCGAGGTGGAGTCGTGGCAGGCGAAGGACCCGATCCTGCGGGTCAAGACCTTCCTGGAGAAGCAGCAGATCGCCGACGCGGCCTTCTTCGCCGAGGTCGACGAGCAGGCCCGCCGCGAGGCGGTGCACCTGCGCGAGCGCGTGCTCACCATGCCCGACCCGGAGCCGGTGACGATGTTCGACCACGTCTACCCCAACGGGTCGCCACTGCTCGACGAGCAGCGTGCGCAGTTCAACCGCTACATGGAGTCGTTCGAGGGGAGCGCCCACTGATGGCCACGGAGACGCTCACCCTCGGCAAGGCCCTCAACACCGGCCTGCGCCGCGCCCTGGAGAGCGACCCCAAGGTCGTCATCATGGGCGAGGACGTCGGCAAGCTCGGCGGCGTCTTCCGGATCACCGACGGGCTCCAGAAGGACTTCGGTGACCAGCGGGTGATCGACACCCCGTTGGCCGAGTCCGGCATCATCGGCACCGCCGTCGGCCTGGCCATCCGCGGCTACCGGCCGGTCTGCGAGATCCAGTTCGACGGCTTCGTCTACCCCGCGTACGACCAGATCGTGTCGCAGGTGGCGAAGATGCACTACCGCTCGGGCGGCAAGCTCAGCATCCCGATGGTGATCCGGATTCCGTTCGGCGGTGGCATCGGCGCGGTCGAGCACCATTCCGAGTCGCCGGAGGCGTACTTCGCGCACACCGCCGGCCTGAAGGTGGTGACCTGCGCCAACCCGCAGGACGCGTACGTGATGATCCAGCAGGCCATCGCCTCGGACGACCCGATCGTCTTCCTGGAGCCCAAGCGGCGCTACTGGGAGAAGGGCCAGGTCGACCTGGACGCGTCGCTGTCCGACGCGTACCCCCTGCACTCGGCCCGCGTGGTGCGGCCCGGCACGGACGCGACCCTGCTGGCGTACGGCCCGATGGTGCGCACGTGCCTGGAGGCCGCGACGGCCGCCGCCGAGGACGGCCGGGAGCTGGAGGTCATCGACCTGCGCACCCTCTCCCCGCTGGACCTGGGCGCGGTCTACGACTCGGTGAAGCGCACCGGCCGCGCGGTCGTGGTGCACGAGGCGCCGTCCAACATCGGCCTGGGCGCCGAGCTGGCCGCCCGGATCACCGAGGAGTGCTTCTACTCCCTGGAGTCGCCCGTGCTGCGGGTGACCGGCTTCGACACTCCCTACCCGGCTGCCCGGGTGGAGGAGGAGTACCTGCCCGACCTCGACCGGGTGCTCGACGCCGTCGACCGCACCTTCGGCTGGTGAGCGGAATGTCCCGGATCAAGGAGTTCAACCTGCCCGACCTGGGCGAGGGGCTGACCGAGGGCGAGATCCTGGCCTGGCTCGTGAAGGTGGGCGACACCATCGAGCTCAACCAGCCGATCGTCGAGGTCGAGACGGCCAAGGCGGCGGTGGAGATCCCGGCGAAGTGGGCCGGGCAGGTACAGGCGATCTTCCACCCGGAGGGCACCACGGTCGAGGTCGGCACGCCGATCATCGCGATCGACACCGACCCCGGCGCGGGCCCGCTGGACGGCCCGTCCACCACAGCCACGCCCGCCGGTGACCTGCCCACTCCGTCGGCGGCCTCGCTGGCGGCGGTGGAGGTCGCCCCGGCCGAGGGCATGGTCGAGCCGGGCCTCATCGGCGGTGCCGCCCCGGGCGGTCGCACGGCCGTCCTGGTCGGCTACGGGCCGCGTACGACCAGCGCGAAGCGCCGCCCCCGCAAGGCCGGCGTCCCGACACAAGCCCCGGCCCCGGCCCCCACGTCGGTCGATCACGGAGTTGTGGTGGCCGACAAAGCCGTTGCTACCCCGACAAGCCAGGCACCACGGGTCCATGATCGACGCGATGGGGCGGGTGGCGGCGGGGTTGTGCTGGCCAAGCCGCCGGTGCGCAAGCTCGCCAAGGATCTTGGGGTTGACCTGCGGACGCTCTCCGGGTCGGGGCCGCTGGGCTCGATCACCCGGGAGGACGTACAGCAGGCGGCGAGCGGAACCGTCGCGGTGGCCGAGCCGGTCGCGACCACCTCGACGGCGACGAGCGCCGCGAGCTTCGGCGCGGACCGTGAGCAGCGCATCCCGGTCAAGGGGGTCCGCAAGCTCACCGCCGAGAACATGTCCCGTTCGGCCTTCACCGCCCCGCACGTGACGGAGTTCCTGACCGTCGACGTGACCCGGGCGATGAGGGCGCTGGAGCGTCTGCGCGGCCGGCGCGAGTGGCGCGACGTACGGGTCTCGCCGTTGCTGCTGGTGGCGAAGGCCGTGCTGCTGGCCGTCAAGCGTCACCCCATGGTCAACTCGACCTGGGCGGGTGACGAGATCGTGGTCAAGGAGTACGTCAACCTCGGTATCGCGGCGGCGACCGAGCGCGGCCTGATCGTGCCCAACGTCAAGGACGCCGGCCGGCTCTCGCTGCGCGAGTTGGCGGACGCGCTGAACGACCTGGTGCAGACGGCGAAGTCCGGCCGCACCTCGCCCGCCGACATGTCCGGCGGCACCCTGACCATCACCAACGTCGGGGTGTTCGGCGTGGACACCGGAACGCCGATCCTGCCGCCTGGCGAGTCGGCGATCCTCGCCTTCGGCGCGGTACGGGAGATGCCGTGGGTGCACAAGGGCAAGGTCAAGGTTCGCCAGGTGACCACCCTGGGGCTGAGCTTCGACCACCGGATCATCGACGGTGAGCTGGGCTCGAAGTTCCTGCGCGACATCGGTGACTTCCTCGCCGACCCCGAGGCGGCGCTGCTCGCCTGGACCTGACGGTTCGTAACGCCAGCCACGGCCGGTGTGCCACGGGTTAACGCCCGGCACACCGGCCGTGTCCGTTGGGCGACGAAACCATCGGCAACAAGCCCTGTTGACCTTTGATTGTTAGGCAGGTGTCTCAGCTCACCTAATAATCGATGGAAGTTCGCCGGCTTCTGCGGTTGAATAGATGCATCAGGGGCTGACAACCGAATAGCCAGGGGGACCCACCAATGAGCAGCATGATCGAGCGAATCCGCAACCACCGCGACGCCAACCGCCGCGCCCGTGCCATCGAGCACGCGCTGCGCTCGGCGAACTCGCCGGCCGTTCGCGAGGAGCTTCTCGTCATCGCCCAGCGTCACATGAGCTGACGCTCCACGACATTCCTCACCTCCTCCAGATCGATGGCCCACCCGACTCACCGGGTGGGCCATCGGCATTCCACCCGTGCGTCACGCCGGGACGCCCGCACGTGACACCGGGATTCCGCCCTGCCGCAGCGCCCGGTACGGTGGGCTTCGGTCGCCGCCCGCCGGCACGGCCGACGCCGAGCCGATAGAAGCTGCTCGACACCACCCGGCGACGGGCAGTGACGACCGGTGCTCCTTTGGACGCCCCAAGGGGCCACCGGATACGGTGCGGGGAGCCGGCACGGCGGTACGCCGGTGACGCCGGCAGCCATGCCGAGGAGACCGATCGGCACCGGCGGCCGACATGTGATGGAGGAGGCGCACCCATGACGTCCGAGGGCCCGCACCGTCCCGGCCAGGAGCCGGACGAGGTGTCACCGGGCGCCGGCGGACCGGCGCCGTACGGCGACCGCCCGGCGCAGCCGGACAACGGCAACAACGCCGCCGGCCCCGACCTGGGCTGGGCACCACCCCCGCCGCCCGCGCGACCGAACCCGTCCTGGGCGACCCAGGTGGAGCAGCAGCCGAACCCCGCGTGGGGCGCTGCCGCCGCGCCGCAGCCCGGCGATCCCGCACAGCCCGCCTGGGCCGCCGGAAGCGCTCCGGAACCGACCCCGACCGCCCAGTGGACTCCGCCCCAGCAGGGGTGGACGCCGCCCGAGCAGCAGGCCCCCGCCTGGCCCGCCGAGCAGCAGCCCGACTGGGCGCAGGCCCAACCGGCCGCGCGAGGCGCCGCCCAGGTGCCCCCGGCCACCACCGCCTGGCCCGCCCAGGACGACCCGTCCCGCTCCGGCGGATGGGCGGGCGGGGCAGCCCCGGTCAGCCCGTCCGCCCCGGATTGGCACGCCGAGCCGGCGCAGCCCGCCGGCCGCGCGGGCGTACCCGCCCAGCAGGACGACCCCTCGGGGTCGGGCGGATGGCCCGTCGGCGCCGCCGCCGCCCGCGAGGGCCAGCCCGTGTGGACGCCGACCGAGCAGCCGCCCCAGACCTGGGGCCAACCGGCCGAGCAGGCGTCGCCCGGCTGGGCACCCGCCGAAGCGGCCGGGGCACGCGGCGCGGCCCAGGTCCCGGCCGGTGCCTGGCCCGCGCAGGACGATGCCCCACAGCCCGCGGCCTGGGGTGGCGCGGAGAGCCGTCCGCAGCAGCCGGACTGGGTGCTTCCGTCCCAGGACCAGCCCGTCGAGCGTCCGGAACCGACCGCATGGCCCCAGGCCGAGCAGGCCGGCCCCGCGTCCGCCCGGGCCAGCGTCAGCGTGCCCGGCAGCGACGCGACGCCCGGCTGGGCCGCCGCCGGCCCGGACAACCAGGCGCAGGCCACTCCCGGTGTCGCCCAGGCCGAGCCGTGGGCAGCGGGCGAGGTGTGGGGCCGCGCCGAGGCGGAGGCATCCGCACAGGCCCGCGGCGGCTGGGACGCCGACCGGGGTGACGAGCCGCCGGTCTACCAGCCCGCACCCGCGCCCGGCATCTCACCCGCCAACGCCGTGCCGCTGCCACCGCAGGAGCAGCGCGTACCGGGTGCCAGCCTCGCCGCCGCCCCACCGGCCGACTACGTGCCCTCGACGCCGTTCGCCGCGATCCCCGAGCAGCCGGCGTACCCCGAGCGGGACACCCCGGACGCCGCCGTGCAGCACGACGCCGAGCCGGCCGGCTGGGGCCGGGGCGAGGAGGCCTCGGCGGGTGCCGCCGTGGTGCCCGCACCCCGTACCTCGCCGGAGTCCGGAGCGGGCCGCGCGGTCGTACCGACGTCGGACGCCGAACCGGCCGCGGGCGCGGCGGGCCGTGCCTCCGCGAGCGCCTCGGTGCCGCTGGCCAGCCGGGTGATGCCCCCGACCGACCAGGCGATGCGACCGGCCAGCACGGCCACACCCCAACCGCGGGTGTACGGCCGTCCGGCCCGATCCGAGGACAACGAGCCGGAGCAGGCGGGTCCGGAGGCCTTCCAGCCGAGCCCGGAGCACCCCGGCGCGCCCGACTGGCAGCAGGACCCCGGCCGTCCCGGCGCTCCCGACTGGCAGCAGGCGCCCGAGCGCCCGGCGATGCCCGACTGGCAGCAGGACGCCGGCCGCCCCGCCCTGCCCGACTGGCAGCAGGCGCCCGAGCGCCAGAGCCCGCCGGACTGGCAGAACGGGCCGGAGCGGCAGGCCTTCCCCGGGTGGGGCGAGGAACCGCCGTCCGCGCCGAACGGTTTCGGTGAGCCGCCCGCGGCGGCCGCCGCGCCACCGGCGTTCCCGCCGGGTGTGCCCTCCTTCGTCGACGCGCCGGGCAACAACCGGCCGATGAACGGGGTTCGGCCGCAGTCCGGCGGTGAGCGTCCGGACGACCGCTTCGGACCGGGTGCGCCGGCCGCCGGCGCCGCCACGGTGAACGGCGCTGCGGGCTTCGGTGGACCGGCCGTCGAGCAGGCGCCGGGTGCGCAGTTCCCGGCCTTCCCGCCGCCGCAGCCCACGCCGTCCTGGGGGCAGGAGGCCAGCGAATCGGACCAGGGCCGGTTCGACGCGTTCAAGCCGGACGCGGACGAGCCCAAGGCGGAGCCGCCCACGCCGAAGGTACGCAACGGGCGGGTCCTGGCCGCGGTGTTGATCGCCGCCGTGCTCATCCTGGCGGTGCCGCTCGGTCTGCTGATGCTGCTCGGCAAGTTCGGCGGCGGCAACGACACGCCGGCCTTCGACCCGGCGGTCGGCACCTGCGTCAAGCAGGTCGGCCAGGGCGCCTCGGCCGTGGACTGCACCGAGGCGGGCGCGTTCACGATCGTCTCCAAGGTGGATGCGAAGGACAAGTGCGCCGACCCGGCACAGCCCCACGTGGTGCTGCCCGGCGAGGGCACCAACCGGGTGCTCTGCCTCAAGCCGGCCACCAAGTAGGACCGACGACGGCGGGGTCACGGGTCACCGTGGCCCCGCCGTCGCACGTCCGGGGCCCGGCGCACGGTCTCGTCGGCCGCCTGTCGTCCGGGTCATGGCGGCCGGAGCTGCCGGGCGTGGCAGGCTGGCAGGCATGGGAACGACAGCGCGCGTACGGGCACCTGAGCTTCGGGGCCGGCAGTGGCTCAACACCGGCGGCAGGGACCTGACCCTCCAGGATCTGCGTGGCAAGATCGTTCTTGCCGATTTCTGGACCTTCTGCTGCATCAACTGCCTGCACGTGCTCGACGAGCTTCGCCCGCTGGAGGAGAAGTACGGCGACGTGCTCGTCGTGATCGGCGTGCACTCGCCGAAGTTCGAGCACGAGAAGGATGCCGACGCGCTGGTCGCCGCCGTCGAGCGGTACGGGGTGCATCACCCCGTACTCGACGATCCCGAGCTGGACATGTGGCAGCAGTACGCGGCCCGCGCCTGGCCGACCCTGTCGGTGATCGACCCCGAGGGGTACGTGGTGGCCACCATGGCCGGCGAGGGTCACGCCGAAGGGCTGGCCCGGCTCATCGACGAACTGATCGCCACCCACGAGGCGAAGGGCACCCTGCACCGGGGCGACGGGCCGTACGTCCCGCCGCCGCCGCCGGAGACGGCGCTGCGCTTCCCGGGCAAGGCGGTGCTGCTGCCGGACGGCAACCTGCTGGTCTCCGACTCGGCGCGGCACTCGCTGGTCGAGGTGGCCCCGGACGGCGAGACGCCGGTACGCCGGATCGGCTCGGGCGAGCGGGGCCGGGCGGACGGGCCGGCCGGCTCGGCGACCTTCTCGGAGCCGCAGGGCCTGTGCCTGCTGCCCACGCACGTCGCCGAGGTGGCCGGTTACGACTTGGTGGTCGCCGACACCGTCAACCACCTCCTGCGTGGCGTACGGCTGGAGTCCGGCGAGGTGGTCACCGTCGCCGGCAGCGGGCGGCAGTGGCGTGCCTCCGTCGACGACCACGCGCACGACGCGCTCTCGGTGGACCTGTCCTCACCGTGGGACCTGGCCTGGTACGACGACAAGCTGATCGTCGCCATGGCGGGTATCCACCAGCTCTGGTGGTTCGACCCGATCAAGCGGACCGCCGGCATGTACGCGGGCACCACCGTCGAGGCGCTGCGCGACGGGCCGCTGGCCGAGGCGTGGATGGCGCAGCCGTCGGGCCTGTCCGTGTCGGCCGACGGCACCCGGCTCTGGGTGGCCGACAGCGAGACCAGCGCGGTCCGGTTCGTCGAGAACGGCGTGCTGGGCACCGCCGTCGGCCAGGGTCTGTTCGACTTCGGGCACGTGGACGGGCCGGCCGAGTCGGCGCTGCTCCAACACCCGCTGGGCGTGTGTGCGCTACCGGACGGCTCGGTACTGATCGCGGACACCTACAACGGCGCGGTGCGCCGCTTCGACCCGGCCAGCAACCAGGTCTCCACCGTGGCGGACGGGCTGGCCGAGCCGAGCGACCTGGTGCTCACCCCGTCCGGGGAGGTTCTGGTGGTGGAATCCGCCGCGCACCGGCTGACCCGGCTCGCTCCGGGCGCCCTGTCGGCGGCGGGCGCGAGCACGGTGGACGGCCCCCGGCACCGCACCGAGCGCAAGCCGACCGACGTGGCGGCCGGTGAGGTCACCCTGGACATCGTCTTCACCCCGGCTCCGGGCCAGAAGCTGGACGAGACGTACGGACCGTCCACCCGCCTGGTCGTCTCGGCGTCCCCGCCGGAGCTGCTGATCGACGGCGGCGGTACGGGCACCGAGCTGTCCCGCCGACTGGTGCTCAACGGCGACGTGACCGGCGGGGTGCTCCAGGTGACCGCGCAGGCGGCGACCTGCGACGCCGACGTCGAGCACGCGGCCTGCCATCTGACCCGGCAGGACTGGGGGGTCCCGGTACGCGTGGTCGACGGCGCCGCGACCCGGCTGCCCCTGGTGCTGCGCGGCCTCGACGCCTGAGGCCCCTTGTTGTGCAGAATCCGGCAACAAGTCACGCGAACGGGGTGAGTCGGACTCCGGCGTCGATCAGGCTGGCGCGGACCAGCTCGGTGGCGGACACCGCTCCCGGAGTGTCGCCGTGGACGCAGATCGACTCGACCGGGCAGGGAATCACGGTGCCGTCCACGGCCACGACGGTCCGTTCGGTGGCCATCCGTACCGCCCGGGTGGCCACCTCCTCCGGGTCGCTGATCAGCGCGCCGGGCGTGCCGCGCGGCACCAGCGAACCGTTGGGCAGGTAGCCGCGGTCGGCGAAGGCTTCGGCGACCACCGGCAGGCCCGCGCCGACGGCGAGTTGGGCGAGCGTGGAGCCGGGCAGACAGAGCACCGGCAGGTCGGGGTTGTGATCGCTGACGGCGGCGACCACGGCCGCCGCCTGGGACTCGTCGGTGGTCGCGGCGTGGTACAGCGCGCCGTGCGGCTTGAGGTAGCGCACCCGGGTGCGAAAGATCCGGCAGAACGCGTCCAGGGCCCCCAACTGGTAGGTGATCTCGTCGCGCAGCTCGGCGAAGTCGTACGCGATGCGCCGCCGGCCGAAGCCGGCCAGGTCGCGGTAGCCGACCTGCGCGCCCACCGCGACCCCGTGCCGTACCGCGCCCTCGCAGACCCGCCGCATCGTGGACGGGTCACCGCCGTGGAAGCCGCAGGCCACGTTGGCGCTGGTCACCAGGGCGAGCAGCGCGTCGTCGTCGCCGAGCCGCCAGATGCCGAATCCTTCGCCCAGGTCAGCGTTGAGGTCCATGAAACCTGACGGTAGTACCTGGTCGGGCCTGCGCGAGCGGGGTCACGTCGGTGACCACCCCGATGACCGGGTAACCGCCGGTGGTCGGGTGGTCGGCGAGGAAGATCAGGGGTTGGCCGTCCGCCGGCACCTGCACCGCGCCGAGCACGATGCCCTCGCTGGGCAGTTCGCCGGCCACCGCGCGGGGCAAGGGCGCGCCGGCGAGCCGCGCGCCGACCCGGTTGCTGACCGGGCTCACGGTGTACGCGCTGCCGAACAGCCGGTCGAGCGCGATCGGGGTGAACCAGTCGTCACGGGGACCGAGGCGTACGCCCAGGCGCAGTTCCGGCGCGGGGGTCACGCCGATGGTCACGTCCACCGGTGCAGGGTGACCGGTCGGCACGCCGAGCGGCAGCCGGTCGCCGTCGCGCAGTGGGGCCGGGCCGAGCCCGGCGAGGGTGTCGGTGGAGCGGCTGCCCAGCACCGGCGGCACGTCGATGCCCCCGGCCACGGCCAGCCAGCTCCGGACGCCCTCACGGGCCGGACCGACGCGGAGCACCGTACCGGCGGGCACGCTGAGCGGACGTCCCGTGTCACCCGCCCGGTCCCCGGCCCGAACGGTCACCTGAGCGCCGGTGACGGCCACGGTGGTGGCCCGGGTCAGCCGCAGCGCGCAGCCGGTCAGAGTGATCTCCAGGCCGGCGGCCTCCTCGGCGTTGCCGACCAGCCGGTTGGCGAGCCGCAGGGCGGCCGGGTCGAGAGCGCCGGATCGGGGCACGCCGAGGTGCGCCCAGCCGGGCCGGCCGAGGTCCTGCACGGTGGTGAGCGCCCCGGCGCGCAGCACCTCGATCTCGGCGGGAGCCGTCACGCCGCCACCATCCGCACGCGGGTACCGGGGCCGAGCCGGGCGGGCGGGTCGCTGTCGACGTCGAAGAGGGGCAGGTCGGTCCGGCCGACGAGCAGCCAACCGCCGGGGGACGCGCTGGGGTAGATCCCGGCGTACGGGCCGGCGAGGGCGACCGAGCCGGCCGGTACCCGTGGGCGTGGAGTGGGCAGCCGGGGCAACGCCAGCTCGGCGGGCAGCCCGGTCAGGTAGGGAAAACCAGGGGCGAAACCGCAGAAGGCGACTCGGAACGGAGTGCCGACAAGGCGACGCCGCACCTCCGGCACGTCAACACCCCACCGCTCGGCCACAACCCCCAGATCCGGCCCGTCGAACAGAACCTCCACGAGAACCTCCGCGCCCACCCCCTGCGTCGATCTTGCAGTTTCTGTTGTCGATATGACGTGATCAGCACATTTTGTCGCAACAGAAACTGCAAGATCGGCGGGGTGGGAGGGGGTCGGGGACGGGGTTGGGGTTGGGGTGGGGGTTGGGGTTGGGGTGGTGACCGCGGGTGCCCAGTGGGAGAGCAGGGTGGCGGTGGCGGCGGGGTTTGGTAGGCCGTCCAGCAGGACGGTGTTGGCCGCTGGGACGATCTCCAGCGCGGTCAGGTCTCCGCGTTCGCGGCGCTGCCACAACTCGGCCCGCCAGGCCTCGACGAGTTCCGACGCGCCCAGGCCGGTGGAGCCACCGCACTCGATCAGAAGGGCGTGCGCCCCAACGGGCCGAATCCGCATCGCCCCATCTTCACCGACGAAAGTCGCTTCCATCCCTCGCGATCTTGCACTTTCTGTGGCGACAAAAAGAGCTATCCCACTCATCTCCACCACCGAAACTGCAAGATCGGCGCGTGCCATGCGTCACCGGCCGGACTACTTGAAAGTAACCTACGGTGCCGTAACCTGAGGGCGTGACCACCTCCGCCCCGCTTCGCCTGAAGCCGGTCGACATCGGCAAGCCCCGGATGCGCGGCTGGCTCCACACGTACGCCTTCTTCGTCGCCCTGGTCGCGGGCATCGTGCTCTGCTCGATCGCCGCGAGCCGCCCGGGCTGGGCGCCCCTGGTGAGCTGCGCCATCTACAGCCTGACGGTCTGCGGGCTGTTCGGCACCAGCGCCCTCTACCACCGTCGGGTGTGGTCGGAGCGCGGCTACCAGGTGATGCGCCGGATGGACCACTGCATGATCTTCGTGTTCATCGCCGGCACGTACACCCCGCTCTGCACCATGCTGCTCTCGACCCGGCAGGCCACCATCATGCTGGCCCTGGTCTGGGGTGGGGCTCTCGGCGGTGTGGCGCTGAAGCTCGTCTGGCCGCACGCGCCGCGCTGGGTCTCCGCGCCGCTCTACCTGGCGCTCGGCTGGGTCGCGGTCGCCATGCTGCCGGACATTCTGCACGGCGGCGGTGTCACGGCGTTGGTGCTGCTGATCGTCGGCGGCGCCATCTACAGCGTCGGCGCGGTGTTCTACGCCCTGCGCCGGCCCAACCCGTGGCCGACGGTCTTCGGCCACCACGAGTTCTTCCACGCGTGCACGCTGGTGGCCGCGCTGTGTCACCACGTCGCGATCTACTTCGCGCTGTTCGCCTGAGGCCAATCCGTTCCGGCGAGCCGTCGGACAGCGAAGACCCACCTGCGCCCTCCTCTGGCGAGGGCCGGGGGCGCAGGTGGTGGTGCGCGTCCTTTGCTCTGCTTCAACCCAGGAAACGCTCCGCGTCCGATAACCGGACACCGCCTGTTTCCTCTACTGAAGCAGAGCAAAGGACGCCTGCGGCAGTGTGGCCCTGCCGCCCAACGAGCCCAACGGCCCCAACGCGCTCGACGCGCCTGTGCTGCCAGAGATGCCGCGACACTGTCGCGCTCAGACGCGAGAGCCGGGACACCGCACAGTGCGGCACCCCGGCTCTTGTTCGGTAGGGGTCAGACCGGGCGGCCCGGCCGACGCACCTCGCGGTACTCCCGCATGACCTGGTCGTCCTGGACCGGCACCACGCGGTCGACCACCACCGGGTCCTCGCGGACCGGCGTGGCGACGACGGCACGACGGCGGTTGCTCCAGAAGTAGAGGGTGACGAGCAGGCCGGCGACACCGGCGAGCATCAACACCCAGCCGACGACGGACAGGTTCAACCAGCCCAGGTCGGCCTCCACGGCGAATGCGAAGATCGCGCCCAGCGCGATCAGGAAGATGCTGCCACCAATGCCCATGTCTCGCTCCTCGGCTCTAAGCTGGCGTACGACCCGCCGTGGGCCGTTGGTAGGGGGTGCGGCATCCCTGGACTTACCCCGGCAGGTAGATCGCCAATCGGGCAAGCTGGTGGCATGACGGACAGCCCCACCGAGGCGCGGACACTGGTGTTGCTCCGGCACGCGAAGGCCGAGCCGGGCAGCGAGGGTACGGACGACGCCCAGCGCCCGCTGAGCGCCCGTGGAGAGGCCGACGCGGCGGCGGCCGGCGCGTGGTTGGCCCACCACGACCTGCTGCCCGACGTGGTGCTCTGCTCGACCGCCCTGCGGACCCGGCAGACCTGGCACGGCGTGGCGATGGGCATGACGGGTACGCCCCCGGAGGGCGGGCCGACCGGTCCCCGCCCGAGCGTGCGTTACGAGCCCGGCGCGTACGACGCCCATCCCGAGGAGTTGTTGGCGCTGGTCCGGACGGCCGATCCGGCGGCCCGGGTGGTGCTGCTGATCGCCCACAATCCGGGCGTCTCGCTGCTGTCCGCGTTTCTCGACCCGGAGACGGCGGACGAGGAGGGACTGCGGACCGCCGAGCTGGCGGTGCACCGCAGCGCGGCCACCTGGACCGAGTGGGGCCGGGGCGCAGCGCCGATCGCCCAGCGGCACACGGCACGCGGCTGAGCCACCCGCGGTCCGGCGGGTGGCTCAGGCGTACGCGCTCAGGGGGTCAGGACGGCGGCGCGGTCGGCGGCGGAGGGTCCGGCGGCGGAGGCATCATCGCCGTGGGATGGGACAGCCGGTTCTCCTCCACGATGAGGGTCCGGGCCCGCTTGCGCCGGTCCTGCCAGAACCAGAGGGTGGTCAGCAGCACGGCGAGCCCGGCCAGGATGAACACCCAGCCGACCGCGCGCAGGTCGATCCACCAGACGTTGGCCCGGATCGCGAAGGTCATGATCGCGCCGAGCGCGATGAGAAAGATGCCGCTTCCTACACCCATGTGCGCTGCACTCCCCCGTGCGGTGGCTCTGGGCGTTCCCGTGGTCGAGGCGGGTTACCCGCCACGGCAGCGGCATACCCGACCGTGCCCGGCCAACACGCGCCGCATGCCGTGCCGCTCGGCTGGTGGCCCCGGGGAACGGCGACGGCCGGCGGGGCGCAGGCCCCACCGGCCGTCGAGAGGGTGCCGGGTGGTGCGACCCGGAACCGCTCAAGCGTGCCGTGGCACGGTCAGAAGGCCTCCTCCGGGAGGTCCATGATGTCGAGGTCGGTGCCCTCGATGATGCGCCGGTCGGCGCCGATGCGCGGCAGCACCTCACGGGCGAAGAACCGGGCGGCGGCCACCTTGCCGGTGTAGAACGCCTTGTCGGTGGCGGACACCTCGCCGGCGAGGGCCTTGAGCGCGACGTCGGCCTGCTTCTGCAGCAGCCAGCCGACGACCAGGTCGCCGATCGCCAGCAGGAACCGCCGGCTGCTCAGGCCGACCTTGTAGAGCGCGCGGGGGTCACCGGCCTGCGCCTCACCGAGCCAGCCGGTCAGCACACCGAGGATGTTCTGGATCTCGGCCAGCGCCTTGCCGAGCGCCTGCCGCTCCTCCTTGAGCTGGCCGTTGCCCGCCTCGGTGGAGATGAACTCCTGGATCTCGCCGGACACCGCCAGCAGCGCCTTGCCGTTGTCCCGAACGATCTTGCGGAAGATCAGGTCGAGGCTCTGGATAGCGGTGGTGCCCTCGTACAGGGTGTCGATCTTGGCGTCCCGAACGTACTGCTCCAGCGGGTAGTCCTGGAGGAAGCCGGAGCCGCCGAAGGTCTGGAGGGCCTCGTGGCCGAGCATCTCGTACGCCCGCTCCGAACCGACGCCCTTGACCAGCGGCAGCAGCAGGTCGTTGACCCGCTTGGCGAGTTTCGTGGCCTTCTCGTCGCCGGCCGCCTCGGCGAGCGCGACCTTGTCCTGCCAGGTGGCGGTGTAGAGGACCAGGGCGCGCAGGCCCTCGGCGTACGACTTCTGCAACAGCAGCGAGCGCCGCACGTCCGGGTGGTGGGTGATGGTGACCCGCGGGGCGGTCTTGTCGGCCTGCTGGACCAGGTCGGCGCCCTGCACCCGGTTCTTCGCGTACTCCAGGGCGTTCAGGTAACCCGTGGACAGCGTGGCGATCGCCTTGGTGCCGACCATCATGCGGGCGTACTCGATGATCATGAACATCTGCCGGATGCCGTCGTGCTTGTCGCCCAGCAGCCAACCCTTGGCCGGTACGCCGTGCTCGCCGAACGTCATCTCGCAGGTGTTGGAGACCTTCAGGCCCATCTTGTGCTCGACGTTCGTGGCGTAGACGCCGTTGCGCTCGCCCAGCTCACCGGTGGTCTCGTCGAAGTGGAACTTCGGCACCACGAAGAGGGACAGGCCCTTGGTGCCGGGGCCACCCACGCCCTCCACACCGACCGGGCGGGCCAGCACGTAGTGCACGATGTTGTCGCTCAGGTCGTGCTCGCCCGAGGTGATGAAGCGCTTCACGCCCTCGATGTGCCAGGACCCGTCGGGCTGCTGGACAGCCCGCGTACGACCGGCGCCCACGTCCGAGCCGGCGTCCGGCTCGGTGAGCACCATCGTGGAGCCCCACTGCTTGTCGATGAAGAGCTTGGCCCAGGCCTTCTGCCGCTCGGTGCCCTCGACGTGCAGCACGTGCGCGAAGGAGGGGCCGGAGGAGTACATCCAGACCGGCGCGTTCGCGCCGAGCACCAGCTCGGCGAGGGCCCACCAGAGAGCCCGCGGTGCGTTGGTGCCGCCCAGGGCCGGCGGGAGGTCCAGCCGCCAGAACTCCGAGTCCATGAACGCCTGGTACGACTTCTTGAACGACTCCGGCAGCGGCGCGGTGTGCGTGGCCGGGTCGAAGGCGGGTGGGTTGCGGTCGCTGTCCGTGTAGCTGGCGGCCAGGTCCTCGCGGGCCAGGCGGTCCACCTCGGCGAGGAAGCTCCGGGCCGTGTCGGTGTCCAGTTCCGAGTACGGCTCCTGGCCGAATGCCCGGTCCGCCCCGAAGACCTCGAACAGGTTGAATTCGAGGTCCCGAAGGTTGCTCTTGTAGTGGGTCATGCTCACTGGCCCCCGCTTCCGGACAGGTGTTACCGATCAGTAACCACGACTGTATTACTCGCGGGTAGGCAGCGACAACCCGATCAGCGGAGTGACGGCGATTACACAGTTCCCGCGCTCAGCTCTCGGCGGCGCCGACTTCCCAGCTCGGCACGGCCGACGTCACCCCCGTGCGGGAACCGACGTACTCCATGAGGACCAGCGCGATGTCGTCGTCCAGGCGACCGTGCACCCACTCGACGAGCGCGGTTTCGAGCGAGGCGAGCCCGTCGGCGACCGTTCCGTGTCCGAGCAGCCGCCACGCCCGGTCGGCGGTGGGGAAGAACTCGCCGTCCCGCCGGGCCTCGCCGAGACCGTCGGTGAACAACAACAGCCGGTCGCCCGGTTCCAGGCGTTCCACGCGGGGACGGACCGCCGGCATGAACCCGAGCGGCGGCGCCGGCGCCGGGGGCTCCAGCGGGATCACCGCGCCCCGGCGCAGCAGCAGCGGCGACGGATGGCCGCAGTTCACGATCGTGAGCGTTCCGCCCCGCTCCTCGACCAGCGCGGCGGTCACGAAGTCCTCGTCGCCGACGTTGCGGGCCACCGCGCGGTCCAGGTCGGCGACGACGGCACGCAGATCGGCCCGCTCGTAGGCCACGTGCCGGTAGGAGCCCAGGACGATGCTGGCCAGGCGGACGGCGTCCAGCCCCTTGCCGCGTACGTCACCGATGATCATGCGGACGCCGTACGGGGTGTCGATCGCCTCGTACAGGTCACCGCCGATCTCGGCCGTGGCGGTGGAGGAGATGTAGCGACCAGCCACCGAGAGCATGCCGATCTGCGGTCCGAGCGGACGCAGCACCGCCTGCTGGGCCACCGACGCGAGCTTGGTCAGCTCGGCGATCTGCTCCGCCTGCCGCTGTCGTACCCACGCCACCGCCACGGCCAGTCCGCTCGCGACCCCGACGGCGACCATGTTGACCGAGGTCACCAACATCATCCTCGGGTCGGTCATCGCGAAGGCGACCCCGATCAGGGTCGCCGCCGCGCCCACGGCCAGCACCACCCGCCAGGCCGCCAACGCGGCGGCCAGGATCGGGGCGGCGGCCAGGAGCGCGACGTAGTGGGCCCGGCGGCCGTCGGTCAGTTCCAGCAGCGAGACGATCGCGAGCAGGACGACGGCCGCGCCGAGGCCGGCGCGGGATCCGGGGCTCAGCGGGCTACGGCCCGACTGGAGGAGTCGCGTGGGTACGAGGGACAGCATGCCTGATCGACGTGAACCGGTGAATGAACCTGGCCCGTCGTCCGAGGATGTTCTGTCCGGCCGGCCCACGCTTGCAACCGTATCGGTGTTCCCCAATACGCTCAGCCGAGTACCTCGTAGCGAACGGTGAGCGCGCCGACGTCGACCGAGGCGATGGTCGCGAAGGCGGCACGGGACAGGTCGAGGCAGCGGCCGTCGATGAACGGGCCACGGTCGTTGATCCGCACGACGACCGACTTGCCGTTGCTCGGGTTGGTCACCCGGACCTTGGTGTTGAACGGCAGGGTCTTGTGCGCCGCGGTCAACTCGTTCGGGTTGAACGACTCGCCGTTGGCCGTGAGCTGCCCGTCCGAGTAGAAGGACGCGCCACACGATCCGCTGTCGAGGACCTTCGCCGCCGCCGTGGTCTTCTTGGGCTTGGGGGTCGGCTTCGGCGACGCGGTGCGGGCCTTGGCCCGGGAGGCGGCCTGCGGCGAGCGGGTGGCGGACGGACTGGCCGTCACGCTCGGCGTCGCGGTGGCGCTGGCGCTCGGGGAGGCGCTCGGGGAACCGGGGGTGGGGCTACCGGCGGTGGTGGGGGTGAAGTCCAACGCCGCCTGCCCCGACTGGCCCGAGCCCGAGGTCAGCTGGACCGCGCCGACCGTGCCGCCGACGGCCAGGGCGACGCCGACCGCCGCGGTGGCCGCGATGCCCGCCGGGGAGGAGAAGATGCGGGTACGGGAGTGCCTACCTGCCACCGGCCCGGTCCTTTCGTCGATTGAACAAACCGGGTCGGACCGTAACGAGAGAAGCACTTCCGAAGTCAACGTGATCATGGTGGTATGCCCTTATTTGCCCTGGTAGCTATAGCCGATCATCCGAGCCGGGGTAGGTCGAGCGGCCCAGGTGCGGACGCGCCGAGCGCGCGTGCCGCACGATGGACCGATGCCCACCGAACTGACCGGACGTCTGGCCGCCCTGTTCCGCTGGATCGATCCCGGCCCGGGCGTCAGCCACCTGGTCAGCGACATCTCCGGCTGGTGGCGCGACCCGACGGTGCTGGCCGAGCTGGGTCCGGCCCTGGTGGCCCCGTACCGGGAGGCCCGACCGACGGTGGTGCTCGCCCCGGCGGTCACCGGCCTGCTGCTCGGACCGCTGGCCGCGACCGCCCTCGGGGTCGGCTTCGTGGCCGCGAACAAGCCCGGTGACGGCAGGTTGCCGGCCGGCCCGCTCACCTGGGCGCAGAGCCCGCCGGACTACCGGGGTCGGCGGGTCGACCTGGCGGTACGGGAGCGACACCTCGGCCCCGACGACCGGGTGCTCGTGGTGGACGACTGGGTACGCACCGGCGCGCAGATCCGCGCCCTCTACGACATCTGCGCCGCGCGCGGCGCGCAGGTGCTCGGCGCGGCCGTGGTGGCCGTCGACTGCCCGCCGGAGACCGCCGCCGCGCTGCGGATCACCGGCCTGATCACCGGCGCGGAACTGCCGGGTTGACCTGAAGCGCCCTTCACCTTCGACGATCGACGCATGAGCGACGGAATCCTCGACGAGGCGTACGAACGGCTGCACCACACCGGTCCCGAATACGAGGGCTGGCTCTCCAACCACGGCCCGATGGCCGTGGAGGCGCTGGCCCGGCACGGGCACGAGCGACAGGTACACCGCTGGCTGGACGACTACCTGACCCGGCTGGACGAGTTGCCCCGCGGGCTACGTCCGATCGACGACTGGCGGGCGGCGCTGGGCGACGCGAAGCGGGCCGGCGACTGGCTGGCCCACTTCGACCGGCAGCTGCGCGAGGCGCCGTGGCGGGACGTGCTCGGCACCTGGTGGCCCCGACTGCTGCCCGGCATCGCCGCGGGCGCCACCCACGGGGTGATCCGGGTCGGGCACGCGGTACGCGCCCTGCACCTGCACGGGGCGAACCCGCCCCGGCTCACCGAACTGGGCCAGGCCCTCGGCTACTGGGCGGCCCGTTGGCAGCCGGTGCCCGGCGCCGATCGACTGCTCGCTGCGGCTCCGTCGGGCACCACCGCCGAGCAGGTCGACCAGGAGGGCCCGGACGTGGTCGCCGCGCTGACCGGACTGCCCCGCATCGACGACCGGACCGGGGGCATCCGGGAGCGGTTGGGGAGGCTGGTGAGCGTACCTCGATGGGAACCGGCGCTCGCGGCGCTGCGCCCCGCGCGGACGCCGAGCGAGGCGGAGCGCGGGCTCGGCACGCTCGTGCACCGCGCCGGCCTCGACTACCTGCGCTTCGGGCACGCGGAGCCGGTCATGCTGGTGCACGCGGTGACGGCGCCGACCGCCGTGCTGCGTACCCTGCCGGCACTCGACCGGGCGCTCTGGGCGCCGAGCTTCGCCGCGGCCTGGGCCGCGGCGGCGGCCGTGACCTCGGTGTACGCCCCGAGCGACGCGGTCGCGCCGCCGTCGGTCGCCACCGGGACCCCGGCGGAGGTCTTCGCGCGGGCGGCCCGGCACGGTGACGCGCACGTGGTCAAGCTGGCCGACGCGGTCCTCGATGCCCACGCGGCCACCGGTGACCGGCGGCTGCTCGACGCCGCCGGCTACGCGGCGCAGTTGATCTGAGCCGCGCCGGACGAATTACGACGGCGCGTCCGCCCTCGCTGGCCTAGCCTCGGCAGGATGTGGCCTCGGATCGGTGACCTGCGCACGCTCGCCCTCGGCACGCCGGGCGAGCTACGGACGACCCTGAACACGCTGGTGCTGGCCGGGGTCAAGACCGCGACCGCCGGTCGGCTGGCGGAGTACGCGCAGGAGGGCGAGGAACTGGAGCAGGTCGGCGAACGGCTGGCGCTCGTCGACGACGCCGACGCGTTGGCCGGTGTCGTCGAGATCACCGGGGTCGAGGTGGTCCGCTTCGGCGACGTGCCCTGGGATTTCGCCCGCGCCGAGGGCGAGGGCGACCGCTCGATCGAGGAGTGGCGGGCGGGGCACGCGGCCTACTGGGCGCGACTCGGCACACCCGTCGACGACGACACCCCGATCGTCTGCCTGCGCCTGCGGCTGGTCTCCGGCGGCGAGGGCGGCGTGGCCACCGGAGACCTGGGCACCTGAGCCTGCGTCAGCCGCGCAGCTCGGGCAGCAGTCGGGTCGCCACGTCGACCAGGACGGCCTCGTCGCCGGCGTACCAACTGCTGGCGCGCGGCCAGTGCGTCACGACGTCGGTGAAGCCCAGCTCCCTGGCCCGGCCGACCTGGTCGGCGAAGAACTGCGCGCTGGTCAGCGAGAACACCGGCGCGGAGTCCAGCAGGAGGTAGCGGTCCAGCGTCGCCGGGTCGCGGTCGGCCTCGGCGAGCGTCCGGTCCATCCGCGCGGACAGCGTCGACACGCTGGCCCACCAGCTCGCCAGGTCATTGTCGTCGCCGGTGCCGGTGGTCACCCACCCTTGCCCGAAGCGGGCCACCAGCCGCATCGAGCGCGGCCCGTTGGCGGCCACCACGAACGGCACCCGGGGCTGCTGCACGCAGCCAGGGTTGTTGCGGGCGTCCACCGCGGCGAACCAGTCACCCCGCCAGGTCGTGCCGTCCTGGCGCAGGATCAGATCCAGCAACTCGGTGAACTCGGCGAAGCGGTCGACCCGCTGGCGCGGCGGCAGCGTCTCACCACCCAGCACCGCCGAGTCGAAGCCGATGCCGCCGGCACCGAGACCGAGCAGCAGTCGACCGTCCGACATGTCGTCCACCGTGGTGATCTGGCGGACGAACGCGGCGGGTTGGCGGAAGTTCGGCGACGCCACGAGCGTGCCCAGTCGAATCCGGGACGTCACGGTGGCGGCCGCCGTCAGGGTGCTCATGGAGTCGAACCACGGGCCGTCGACCAGATCACGCCAACCCAGGTGGTCGTACGTCCACGCGTGGTCGAAGCCCCACTCGTCGACCTGCCGCCAGCGGTGCTGCGCCTCCGACCAGCGCTGGTCCGGCAGGATCACGATGCCAATCCGCATGATCGCCAGCCTACCGGGACTCGCGTGTGATCCAGGTCACAGATCGCTTCGGTAGGGGCGTCCTGCTCGGCTCCGACCTCGTTGCGAGCAGGCACCCGAGGGGTGCCGCCCGAGCAGGAGAGAGACGACATGACGAAGGTGACCGCGCAGCTGTCGGTGTCCCTGGACGGGTTCTATGCCGGCCCACGGTTCGACGGCGACGGGGACTGGATCGACTCGGCCGAAGCCGCCGGCTTCTTTCGGGTCACCCGCTGGGCCACCGAGGCGGCAGCCTGGCGCGAGCGGCAGGGCTTCGCCGGTGGCGAACGCGACGCCAACTCCGACGTGATGGCCGAGACGTTCGAGGCAGCCGGCGCGTACGTCATGGGACGGCGGATGGCCGACGGCGGCGAGGTGCCGTGGGGCGAAGAACCACCGTTCCGCGCACCGGTCTTCGTCGTCACACACCGGCCCCGCGAAACCCTGCGGCGCGGCGGTGGCACGAGCTTCACCTACGTCACCGACGGCGTGGCCAGCGCGGTCGAGCAGGCGCGCGCCGTGGCCGGTGGCAAGAACGTGGCCGTGGCCGGAGGCGGCAGCCTCGTGCGACAGGTACTCAAGGCCGGCCTGCTCGACGAGTTGGAGCTGCACGTCGTACCGGTCGTGCTCGGCACCGGCCTGCGGCTCCTCGACGCCGACCTCGACCTCGGCGACAAGGAGGCGATCGAGTTGACGCCGAGCCGGGTCATCCACACCCCGCAGGTCACCCACATCCGGTACGTGGTGGACGGTCGCGCCCCGCTCGTGCTCGACGACCGGGGCCGGGGCGGCGGACCGACGACGACCACCAACTGACGTCACAAGGGGAGTTCTCATGCCACAGCTACTGCGGGTGCAGTGCTTCAACGTCTCGCGCGACGGGTTCGGCACCGGGGAGGGGCAGAGCCTGGAAAGGCCCTTCGGCCACGCCGACCCCACCGCGCTGTTCTCCTGGCGTTCCGCCACCGCCAGCTTCATCTACCGCACCGAGCCCGGCGGAACCCGTGGCCTGGACGACTACCTGACCCGCGACGCCGAGCACAACATCGGCGCGGAGATCATGGGGCGCAACAAGTTCGGCCCCCAGCGTGGGCCCTGGGAGAACCACGAGTGGCAGGGATGGTGGGGCGACAACCCGCCCTTCCACACGCCGGTCTTCGTGCTCACCCACCACGTACGGCCGTCGTTCACCCTCGCCGACACCACGTTCCACTTCCTCGACGCCACCCCGGCCGAGGCGCTGGCCCGGGCCAAGGAGGCGGCCGACGGTCGGGACGTACGCCTCGGCGGCGGAGTGGCCACCATCCGCGCATTCCTCGACGCCGACCTGGTCGACACGATGCACATCGCCGTCGCGCCCGTCGACCTGCACCGGGGCGAGCGGCTGTGGGAAAGCCCGGACGAACTGCTCGACCGCTTCCACCTGGAGTCGGTGCCCAGCCCCAGCGGCGTCACCCACCTGCTGTTCTGGAGGCGGTGACACAGCGGAGACACCAGCCCGCCCCGCTACCTGGCGTAGGGCTCGCCGGAGGTCGCGACCCAGACCAGGAACACGATCGTCGCAACGACCCCGGCGACCGCGACAAGAAGGGTGACCAGGGCCGCGCGAGGCGCGTTGCGCCGACGAAGCTCCCACGCCGCCGTCAGGTGGAACAGAAGCGCGAACATCTCGGACCCGGCGAGCCACAGAAAGGCGACGAAGCTCAACAGCCCTTCGGGCAGGTCGCGGCCTTCGACCATCGTTTCGGCACCCCATGCGGCGGACGCCCAGAAGGGCACGGCCAGGCCAGCGAGTACGTACACCGCACGGTAGGAGACAGGGGCGGAACCGTCAGGCAGGACGGCGGGCTGGCGGGGTGGCTGCGGCGGGGGCATGCTCGGACGCTAACGACACAGCTCTGTGCGGAATATCGACCGACCGGGCCGGGGCATGCATCGATATGCCCGGTTCGGCGCGGGTGGACAAGGCCGACGGCCCGGTTACGGCAACCGTCGGCGCGATCAGCCGCAGACTCCGCAGCAGCGCAGCCGCTTGGACGAGCGGACGATCGTCGATCAACTGGCGGCGACGGTGCTCTCGTTCCTGCGCCGGTATCAACCACCGGTCCGCTCGACCTCGCGCAGCATCAGGGCAAGGCTCTGCGATCGGCGTTCGGCTGGGAGGGCTTCCCACGCCTGGCGTGCGTAGGCGACCCCGCCGGCCCGGTCGCCAGCTTTCGCCATGGTCAGGCCCCGGTGCAGCTCGATGTGCGTGGCGAATCGGGGTAGGCCCGCCGGCCGCGTCCGGTCGGCCTCTTGCTGCGCCTCGCTGCCCGGTCCGAGCATGCCGAGGCGCGCATACAACATGCTGCGGAAGGTCGCCATGCGCCACGGCGGTACGGCGGTGTCCGAGACTTCGCCGTCGGGCGACGCAACGTGATCGAAAACCCGTCGGGCCTCAGTGTCGTGCAAGATCGCCCCGGCCTCGTCGCCGCGCCCGGCTGCGACGTGCGCCTGTGCCATGAGCGCCTGTACGCGCCCGAGTGACGGCCGGTCGGATAGCGCAATGGCCTGTTCGGCGTAGCGCTTGGCGGTGGTCAGCGACGCCCCTTCGTAGCCGAGGGCGATAGCAGCCCTCCCGCGTACCCACACCCGCACACCGAGGTCGTCGGACCGGTCAGCGGCCGTTGCCGCGAGGTCGTACCAGCGGATTGCCTCGACGGGGTTGGGCGTGGTCTTGCCGTAGGTCACGAGCGCTCGCGCTGCGTGTGTCCACATGCGCGGCGTGTCGAGGTGCTGTTGCAGGATCACGAGGTCGCTCGCGAGACGCGCCTGAAGGACCGCCGCGCCTACGGCCATGTAGTCCCGCCCGTATTGGTCGACTCGCTCGCGCCAGTCCTCCTCGGCCCCTCGCCCATCAAGGGCTGCGCTGAAACCGGCCCGGATCAGCTCACCGGCTACTACGGGGCCGACGGCACCCGCCGCGAGCCCGAGCACCTGTCGACGGTTCACGTCACCCTCCCCGAATGCCCGCGCGTAGGCGAGCACGATGTCAGGGGTAGCGGTTCGTCGTCCTGCCTCGACGTTACTCAGATGCGAAGCCGAGTAGCACGACCGCGCCGCCACCGAGGCGAGCGAAACGCCGGCCTCGATGCGAGCTTGACGCAACTGCCCGCCTAGATCTTCCACGGGTCCCCCTGCTGAAAGCCGCTGAAAGCATCGACCTACTTCCCAGCGTAGTCCTGTCATCGCAGGGTGGAACCAGACGGCGCGACCGGCAGGGACCCGAACCCGACGGACGTGTTCGTACCGGGGCCGCCCTGTCCGGCGAGCACTTACGGGGCGGCCCCTTCCAAGACGACAGCGCGAAGGAGGCAGCGTGCGTTTCTCGTTCCGGCGCAGCAAACAACCTGTTCCGAAGATGCCTGCACCTCGTCCTGCCCCGTCGCTTCCGGCCTGGGTCACTGCGCACACCGAGGCGTTCCGGGTGGACGAGGTCGGCCGGGTGGGTCGCCTGACCCGGGCTCAGGAGTTCCGGGCGAACGGGGGCCAGGAATGATATCCGGGCAGATTTCTGTCCCCGAGCGAGGACCGGTCGCGGACCACCCGCGCCAGCACGGCCAAGCCCCGCCGCACACGCCGTTACGCCCACACTGGGCGTGCCGCTCCGACGGTCAGCCGTGGCCGTGTCCGACCGCGCGACTCATGCTCAAGGCGGAATACGAGAACAAGATGCCGAGCCTGTCGATCTACCTGGCCGGGCTGTTCTACGAGGCGATGCGCGACCTCTACCACCTCAACCCGCACGACGGGCCGAGCCCGCGAGCCCTGTTCGACCGGTTCGTGGGATGGGGACCGTTCCGCAAGCCGATTGTCGAGCCCGCGACGTCGAACACCGGCGCCTAGATTCCCGCTCGCCGCCGTCCTGGCCAACGGCGGCCACCCGGGCGCACCGAGCACAACCGGCGCGGGGAACGCATCTCCGCACAGCGAGAGCAACGGAAGGGATCGCACATGACCGTCACCACAAGCACGCCGGAGAAGACCGCCGCCGACCCCCGCACACTGGTCGACGCCGAGACGTTCGGCAAACTGGTCGCCTACTTCGCCGCCGACGTCCACGTCACCCGTTCCTACGCGGAGCGAGCCGTCGAACAATTCCTGATCTTCCTCAAGGCGCACGCCGACAACGTGACGAACGAGGACTTCGGAATGCCTCTGCCGGACGGGTCGATCGGTCGCGTCGTGCCGACACTCCCGGTCGACGCGGTGTGGCACTCGGTGTTGCAGCACACCGTGCCGTATAACGCCGCGTGCGAGCAGGTCGCCGGAGGCTTCGTGCACCACATCCCCATCCTGACCGAGGGGATGATGGACGGGACCGCCGTGACCTTCACGCTCGCGGCGCTGCACCGGACCGGCTACCGCGTCGACATGGAATTCTGGTACGGCGAGGCCGAATCCTGCTGCCCGCCCAACCCGCCGCAGCCCGGCGGTAAGTGATCAAGAGGTAGCCATGCGCCGCGAATGGGCCGCCCTGCCCAAGACAGTCGTGACGGAGATTGCCGAGCGCGTCGGCGGAATCATCGGCGTACGCGCGGCTCCGACCGGCAACCACGCCGAGATCGCGTCGACCGTCGTCGGCACGTCCGGCATGGTCTTCGTCAAGGCCGCCTCGACGGGGCGGAGCGTCCAAACGCTGCGCTACGAGCTGACAGCAACCAGGGCGGTCGACTGGTTCCCGCCGGCCGTCCTCTGGCACTTCGAGCGGGATGGCTGGTTGGTGGTGGGGGCCGAGCTGCTTGACGGCCCTCACCCCGACCTGTCTCCCGGAAGTCCAGATCTGGAGTTGCTGCTGGTAACCCTGAAATCACTTCAGGGCACGCCGGCCCCGCCAGGGACGTGGTTCACCCCGTCGGGCCGACTCGGGTTCGCACTGCCCGAGATGCAGGGTCGGACGCTCGTTCACTCCGACATCAACCCGACCAACCTCATCCGCACGGCGACGGGAATGCGCGTCGTTGACTGGGCGTGGACGACCGAGGCCGCTGCGTGGGTTGAGCTGGCTCTGCTCGTGCAGTGGCTGATAGGTAGTGGTCACAGCCCGGCGCAGGCCGAGGAGTGGCTGGCGCAGTTCCCCGCTTGGGCCTCGGTCGGTCACGACACTCTCGACGCCTTCGCCGCGATGAACGCCGCGAAGTGGGAGGTAAAGGCCGAGCAGAGCAAAGACGGTTGGGTGCACGATCTCGCGGCGTGGACCGGCGAGTGGGCGCAGCACCGGAGCTCCTATACCGCCAAGCCATAACGCCGGGCAAGAATCGGCGCGATACCCAACAATGATCTTGAAATGTCGAAGGTCCTGACTGCCAAGCGGGCTGCCAATGATGACGCGGCCTTCGTCCAGGGTCGGTACGGCTTAGCGAAGCCCCTGACCAAGCGCTTGGCCGCACCGACCAGTGGAGCGGGTGACGGAAGTCGAACCGCACCGTCAGCTTAGGAAGCATACGAGATCCCCGCTGAAGCCCGTCGTACACCGCTCGGCGACTTCACGAGCGGTCCGGAGGGACCCCTGTTGACTTCGACTATCGGCCACTAATGACCCAAGACGCCCAATCAGATTCGCACACAATGATTGTTGGAGGCTAGGCGTCGTGAAGGCCGTCACTGGAAGCAGCTTTTGCTAGCTTGCCTCCAAGATTTTTCCAAGGAGGCGGCAGATGCTTAAATGAGGCTTTCCTGCTCGCACTGACGTCGACGAACGACCTTTCGTGAAAGGAGTGGGTTCCCGAGAAGGTCGTAGAGCCGTTAAACTTGGCTTTAGTAAAGTAGAGACCACCCTTAGATCCGGCTGTCATATGATTGAACTGTGCCACTGCTTGGAACCGACTGGAATTAAATTCCATATCGAAGTTCCTCGTGATCCTGTTGAAGTACACCCCGCCTATGAAGTTCACATTGGTGAAGCCCGCGTAGGCGTCGAACACTCCGCCACTGAATATTGCCGACTGCACGAAGATGGCACCGTCAAACCGTGCTTCTCCCCTGAAATGGCACCAACTGAAGGATGCATCCCCATAGAACACGGCTCCCTCGCAATTGAGATCAACGAAGGCGCAGTTATGGAAGTCTACGTCTACCAGCGTGGCACCACTCAGAACCGCACTAACGTCCGTCCATGCAGGATCGCCGTATTCGTTCGGCTGAGGTCCACGCCGCCTGGATAGACGCTTCGTCCAACTCTCTGAGGACTTGACAACTTTAGGACTACGCAGACGTGAAGCAAAGACGCCCTGGATCGTTAGACGCACCTGAAGCTCTTCATATCCATTGCGCTGCTCGATCGAATCCGCGGAACTGACGATTAAAACCTGCCCCTTGTCGCTGACTTGCACTTCGGATTTCGGCTTCTCGAAGGGCCCTGAGAAAGGCATGCGGAGATACGCGGCGAGCACCTCCACACACATCTGCCGCCCCTCCGCCCAGTCGTCAGCTAGGGCCTGGAATGCGTATACGCCGGATAGACGGACTGCCGCTTTTTCCGAACCTAGTTGTTCAGCAGCAGCCTTGAAACGTTCGTTGTATAGTTTTATGTCGTCACGCCGAGAATTCAACTCGGCTCTGCGATCGTCTTCCTCCTGCAACCGCTGTTTGCGATAGGCGACAGCTAGGGCGACTACAGCACCGACACCGGCTACTACCGCCAACGCCAATTTGACGCCGTTGTAGACCTCCCCGAGAGTTGCGGTGCCCCCTCTCGGCAACTTGGGTGATCCTAGAGCTAGCCACAACAGGTAGGATGCTCCCGACGCGAGGAACAATGCACTTAGCAGCAGTATTAGAATGTGGCGCACCAACCCGACCTTAAAGACTTTCTTACGCACCACATCACCTCTTTTCCGTTTGGCATACTAACTCGGATCAGGCGGGGACACCCGCAGTGGATTGTCCTCCTTGTCAGGAGGCTTGACGAAGGCGACAGACCGGCACTGAGGCGAGCTGGTGGTTCATCCCGGTCCAACTTGACCTAGAACCACGGAAGCCCTGGCGGGACGTGTGTCCTGACCAGGGCTTCCGCACGTGGAGCGGGTGACGGGAATCGAACCCGCACTGTCAGCTTGGGAAGCTGATGTTCTGCCATTGAACTACACCCGCGAGCGGCACCACTGTACCCGAGTCGTCGCAGCCGTGCACCCAGCCACCCCCACGTGCCGACCACCCCCGCTCGCGCCCGAAGAAGTTTCCAGACGGCAACATATGGCCGTTCTCAAATGCATCGATGGGTTGTAACGTCGGCCACACCTTGCCAGCCATGGCGTGACACACCCCCTGCCGCGCCGCCAGAAAGAGGTGGGCCCATGGGACTCCGTCCCAACCTGCTGACCCGGCGTGTCGCCGGTGTCGCGTCGACGACCCTCGCACTGCTGCTCAGCACCGCCGCGATGGGCGTCGTGCCGGCCGCTTCGGCCTTCTCCGCGGCACCCGGTGGCACCTGCGCGGAGCCGGCCGACAGCCATGCCAACACCCGGGCGAAGCCCGGTGCCCCAGCCCTCCACGAGCCCAACGAGCTGACCGCCAAGCAGGTCCGCGATCGTGACGCCGACCTTGCGGCGGCGTTGCGCGAGCGGGCCAACTACCGGGCCGGCGCCGGTGCCACGACGCTGACCGCCACCGTCACCATCCCGGTGGTGGTGCACGTGATCCAGGAGAACAGCACCCGGGCCGGCGGCAACATCCCCGACTCGATGATCACCTCGCAGATCAGCGTGCTCAACCAGGCCTACGCGGGTGGGACCGGCGGTGCGGCCACGGCGTTCGCCTTCCGACTCGACTCGATCAACCGGGTGACGAACCCGTCGTGGTACCCGATCGTCTACGGCTCGTCGGCGGAGCGGTCGATGAAGTCGGCGCTGCGGGTGGGCGGCAAGAACACGCTCAACATCTACCTCGGCGAGTTGAGCGACGACCTGCTGGGCTGGGCGACCTTCCCACAGCGCAAGCTCAGCAGCACCGACGGCGTGGTCGTTCTCGGCGAGTCGCTGCCGGGCGGCACCGCCACCAACTACAACCAGGGCGACACCGGCACGCACGAGGTGGGCCACTGGCTGAACCTCTACCACACCTTCCAGGGCGGCTGCGGCGGCTCCGGCGACGGTGTCAGCGACACCCCGGCCGAGGCCTCACCGGCCTACCAGTGCCCGACCGGGCGCGACACCTGCTCGGCGACCGGCCTGGACCCGATCACCAACTTCATGGACTACACCTACGACTCGTGCATGTACCAGTTCACCACCGGACAGGCGAGCCGCATGCTGACCGCGTGGAACGCGTACCGCGCGGCCTAGCTCTCCTCACGTACACCAGGTGCCGGCTCCGTCACGACGGAGCCGGCACCGGCGTTTTCATCCCCAGGACCGTGGTCAGGCGGCCGTGCACTGGACGTCGCGGTTGCGGCGGGTCGGGCGCTTCTGCGGTACGGCGGCAGGCGCGGCCGCCGCGGGCGGTGTCTGCGGATCGAGCCAGACCTGGACGGCCGGATGACCCACCGCGATGCCCAGGCCGTGCTGCTCGCGCCGGGTCAGCATCGCCACGTCGACGGTGAACTCGAACAGTCGCCAGTCGACCTGCGGCTCCGCTCGGGCGCTCTGCGCCAGTCGGGCCACCCGGACCGGATCGGTGACCGGCCAGGCGTGGCCCGCCACGTACGCCTCGTCGTCGCTCTCCTCCGGGGGGAACGAGTGCAGCGCGTAGCGGCCGTCCCGTTCGAGGTCGCGGCGCTTCGGCGAGTCGATGATGAAGCAGAACAGACCCTCGTCGGTGATGACCGGGGAGACCGGATGGACCCGGGGCCCACCGTCGGCACGGACCGTGGCCAGATAGCCGAAGCCCGGCCCGTACTGCTGCAGGAGAACGCGGATCCCGTCGGCGAGGCGGGGCTCGTCGGCGGCGAAATCGGACCAGGAAGCCATGCGGGCATTCTATCGAACAAATGTACGAGGAGCGACCTCGACACGCTGGTCACCGCCCACCTCGCTATGGTGGTCCGATGCTGCTCTCCGACCGTGACCTGGTCTCCGAGATCAAGGCCGGCACGCTGGGCCTGGAGCCGTTCGAGCCCACCCTGGTCCAACCCTCCAGCATCGACGTACGACTCGACCGACTGTTCCGGGTCTTCAACAACCATCTCTACACCCACATCGACCCGGCGATGCAGCAGGACGACCTGACCTCGGTGGTCGAGGTGCCCGACGGCGAGCCGTTCGTGCTGCACCCGGGGGAGTTCGTGCTCGCCTCGACGCTGGAGGTGATCTCGCTCGGCGACCAGCTCGCCGGCCGACTGGAGGGCAAGAGCTCACTGGGCCGCCTCGGCCTGCTCACCCACTCCACCGCCGGGTTCATCGACCCGGGCTTCTCGGGGCACGTCACGCTGGAGCTGTCCAACGTGGCGAACCTGCCGATCACCCTCTGGCCGGGTATGAAGATCGGTCAGCTCTGCATCTTCCGGCTCTCGTCGCCGGCCGAGCACCCGTACGGCTCGGTGGTCTACGGGTCGCGTTACCAGGGTCAGCGGGGGCCGACGCCGAGTCGCTCCTGGCAGAACTGGCGCGCCTGGCCGACGCGCTAGGGGACGACGAGGGCCCGCCGCGAGCGATCGCGACGGGCCCTGAATGCGTCCGGTCAGCCCGGACGGCCGTAACTGTGGATGGGCCCGTCGTCGACCTTCTTCATCTTGACGGGCACACCGGCCTGGGAGGCGTGCACCACCCAGCCGTTGCCGACGTACATGCCGACGTGGTGGATGTCGGAGTAGTAAAAGACCAGGTCACCCGGGCGCAGGTCGCCCTTGCTGACGTTCCTGGTCACCCGGCTCTGCGCGGCGGCGTTGTGCGGCAGTGACACACCGGCCTTCGCCCAGGCGGCCAGCATCAGCCCGGAGCAGTCGTACGACTCCGGCCCCTCGGCGCCCCACACGTACGGCTTGCCGATCTGGGCACAGGCGAACTTGACCGCGATGCCGGCGCCGCCTCCGGGGTAGCTGGCCGGGCAGGGCGCCGGACGCAGCGGACCGCCGCCGCCGTTGCCGTACACCTTGAGGCGCAGCTTCTGCAGCCGGTCGATCTCCTCGTTGATCTGCTTCTTCTTCGCCGCCAACTGGGCCTCGGTGCGGGTCAGCTGGGCCACCATCTCGTCCAGCGGGGCCTTCTGCCGGGCCAGCTCGTTGCGCAGGTCCGCGACCTGACGGACGTCCTCCTGCTGGTTGTGGGCGAAGCGGTCGAGCATTTCGAGCTGACCGACCATCTCGCTGGGCGACCGGCTGCCGAGCATCGTGTTGACGGTCGACAGGTTCTCACCCATGTACGCGCGGACGGCCAGTGCGCTGACCTTGTCCATCGCGGCGTCGACCTGACGCTCCAGCGGCGCGATGCGGGCGGCGAGCGCGTCGGCCTGCTTGCGCTTGAGGGCCAGGTCGGCGCGGGTGGCGTTGTGCCGCTCGATGATCGGTTCGAGCTTGTTCCAGTCGTCGTCGATCTGGCGTTCGATCTCGGCGACGGACGGGTCGGCGTGGGCCACCGTGGCGCTGCCGGTCAGGACGACGGCGACGCCGACCAGGGCGGCGAGGGCGGTGGTGAAGCGGGACCAGCGTGGACGCGGCACGGTCGAGGTCGGGTCGGCCGGAGCCGACCGTCCGGACGACGGCCGCGGGGCTTGGAGGGCCACCGGGTTCCGTACTCCTTCTTCCTGACCGCCTACCGGGTTAGCTGACGGGTTCGGGCGGGAAGTGGGCGCCCTACCGCAGGGACTGCGGATTCACCCCGGGAACGTGGGTCCCCGGCTCGCTCGCGAGCGACTCGGCGGTGTCGGTCCGTTACCGCCCGGGGTGGGCAGACCTGCTACCGGGCCGACGAATGACCAGAGTAGAGACGGCCGTTACCGATCCGCAACCCGTGCGGCCGTGACACTCCGTACCGATTGGGGCGGGCCATCGAGCGGATGTGAAGGATTCTTTCCGCACGTTTCGAAACATGGAAAGGTATTGACGCAAGCCGCCAGGCAGCGCGAAGGTGACCGCACCGATACCCGTTCACATGTAGGGGGTTCGATGAAACGTCCGATCCTGCTCGCCATCGCGCTCGTCACCGCCGTGGCGGCCGTACCGTTGCCCTCCGGCCCGGCCTCCGCGGCCCCCGCCGCCGACCGCCAGCAGCAGTACGCCGCCGCGGCCACCGAGTACGGCGTGCCGGTCGACGTACTGCTCGGCGTCTCCTACCTGGAGTCGCGCTGGGACAGCAACGCCGGCACGCCGAGCACCAGCGGTGGCTACGGCCCGATGCACCTGACCGATGCCCGCCACGTGACCGCCCTACCCGGGCGCGGCCACCACGACTCCCCGGGAGAGGACCCGCGCGGCGACGGTTCCCGTCGTGCTCTGACACCCGCGCCCGCCAGCGAGAACGCGCCACCCACCGCCGCGCTGCAGACCGTGGACGCCGCCGCCGCGCTGACCGGCGCCACCGTCGAGGCGCTGCGCACCGACCCGACGACGAACCTCCGGGGCGGCGCCGCGCTGCTGGCCGCGTACCAACGGGAGATCGGCGCCCCGGTCGGAGTCGGCACCGACCCGGCCACCTGGTACGGCGCGGTGGCCCGCTATGCCGGCGCGGACAGCGCCGATGCCGCGGCGGCCTTCGCCGACGAGGTCTTCACCACGATCGGCGCCGGCGAGACGCGGGTGACCGACGACGGCCAGCGGGTCACGCTCCCGGCCCGAGCGGTACGACCCGAGCGGTCCTGGCTCGACCGGCTGGGACTGCGGCGACTCGCCCGCCCGGACGGGTTGGAGTGCCCCCGCACCGTGTCCTGTGAGTGGATCCCCGCCCCCTACGCGGCGTTCGGCGACGGCGACTACGGCAACCACGACCTGTCCGACCGGCCCGCGCGGCAGAAGATCGAGTACATCGTCATCCACGACACCGAGGCGAGTTGGGCGACCACCCTGCAACTCGTCCGAGACCCGACCTACGTGAGCTGGCACTACTCGCTGCGCTCGGTGGACGGCCACATCGCCCAGCACGTCCGCACCAAGGACGTCGCCTGGCACGCCGGCAACTGGTACGTCAACGCCAAGGCGATCGGGCTCGAACACGAGGGCTTCGCCGCGCAGGGCACCTGGTACACGGAGGCGATGTATCGGACCTCGGCGAAGCTTGTCCGGCATCTCGCCCTGCGCCTGGGCATCCCGCTGGACCGCCAGCACATCATCGGCCACGACAACGTGCCCGGCACCACCGCATCGACGGTCCGCGGGATGCACTGGGACCCGGGGCCGTACTGGGACTGGACGCACTACTTCGACCTGCTGCACGCCCCACGGCTGGACACCGGCACCCCGGCCACCGGGCTGGTCCGGATCGACCCCGACTACGCGACCAACCAGCCGGCGTTCACCGGATGCGTCACCCCGGGGACGCCGTGCGCGCCACGCGGCTCCTCGTCGGTGGTGCTACGCAGCGCGCCGTCGGCGGACGCGCCGCTGGTCAACGACATCGCGCTACGCCCCGACGGCACGCCGAACACGATGGACGTGTCGGACCACGGCGCCCGCGCGTCCGCCGGCCAGACGTACGCGCTGGCCGGCCGGGAGGGCGACTGGACGGCCATCTGGTACCTCGGGCAGCGGGCGTGGTTCCACAACCCGGCGTCCGCGCCGACGGCCACCTGGACCGTCGGGATGGTGGTCACCCCGAAGCCCGGCCGGGCCACGATCCCCGTGTACGGGCGGGCGTACCCGGAGCAGGCCGCCTACCCGGCCGGCGTGCCCTACCAGGCGATCTCACCGTTGCAGTACACCCTCGCCGCCGGCCAGCGGTACGCCGTCGGCGCGGTGCTGCCCGGTGAGTACTACCGGGCCAGCACGTTCGACGGCTCCTCGCCGGGCGACTGGACGGTGATCCGGGGCCAGAACCGGTACGCCCAGATCCAGTTCGGCCACCGCGTCATGTACGTCGACCTCGCCGACGTGCAGCTCCTGCCGTCACCGGTGGGCGCACCCCGCTGAGGAACCACGACGGCCCCCGGTCGGTGTGACCGGGGGCCGTCGTCGTGCGTGGTGGGGGTCAGCCAGGTCGGCGGAACCCGGCGACCGGCATCGTGTTGATGCTGGACACCTGCACCGGTTTGCCGGCGCGTGGTGCGTGCACCATCTGGTTGTTACCCAGATACAGCCCGACATGACTCAGGCCGGAGTAGAAGAAGACCAGGTCACCGGCGCGGGCGTCGGCGCGCGAGACGGCCTTGCCCTCGTTCCACTGGTCACCCGTGTGGTGGGTGAGGTAGATCCCGGCCGACTTGTAGGCGTACTGGGTCAGGCCCGAGCAGTCGAACGCGTTCGGGCCGGTGGCGCCCCACACGTACGGATCGCCGACCTGCTGGCAGGCGGTCCTGATCGCCTTCTGCGCCGCCGCGGAGACCACACCGTTGATGGTCGGGCAACCGGCGGTCTTGACCGTGGTCTTCGGCATCGACGCTTCGAGCTTCTTGATCTCGGCGTCGATCTGCTTCTTCTTGGCCGCCAGCTCGCTCTGCTGCTTGGTCTGGGTGGCGATGAGCGCGTCCAGCTTCTGCTTCTCGCCGTCGTACTTGGCCCGGACGGCGAGCACACCCTCGACCTGCTTGCGCTCCTGGGCGGCGAGCCGGTCGAGGAGGGTGAGCTGCTCGGTGAGCGTGTCCGGCTTGGCGCTGACCAGAAGCGCGCCGATCTCCTGCGAGGGACCCGACATGTAGTAGCGGGACGCGAGGTCACCGACCCGGTTGAGGGCCAGCTCGCTCTGCAGGGCCAGCGGCTCGATCTTCTTCTGCAGTTCGGACGACTTCTTGCGGTTGACGTTGAGTTGCGCCCGCACCTTGTTGTACTTCTCGATAGTGGGCTCCAACTCCTCCCACTTCTTGTCGATCTGCGCCTCGATCTCGTCGACCGTCGGCTCGGCCTGCGCCGGCACGGCGATCATCCCGGCACCGACCGCAGCGGCGGCGACCAGCACGATCAGGCGACGAGCGACCCCGCGAAGTCGAACGCGCGACCCTGGTGCGTGACGATGAGGGGGCATGGTTGCCACCGGCACCGACTCCTTTGCAACCGACCGCCGGGCGCCTCGCGTGAGGGAAGGGCCGAGGCAGACGACCCACAGCGGTCGGTGCACCACATTAGGGAAGCGCCGGACCGGAATCAAGGCGAGGCGAGTCACCGTCACTGTCGCGCAACCGCTTGCACACCAAGTGTGTTGGTCAATTAACCAACGATTGCTGTCAATACGTCATCGAGTGTCACCACGCCGAGCGGACGACGACCGTCACTGACCAGCACCATGTGCCGCCGTTCCCGACGCATGGCCAGCAGCAGATCGGCGAGCGTACGGTCCGGCGGCACCACCGCCAACGGCCGGTACACCGCCGCCGGCACCGGCGCTCGGCGACCCTGCCCGGCGTACCCCAGGACGTCCTTGACGTGCACGAAACCCAGCACCCGCCGGGTGGACCGCTGCACCACCGGAAACCGGGACCGGCCGGTACGGGTCGCCAACACCTCCAGCGACGCCGGCGAGACGTCCTCGGCCACCGTCGTCACCGTCGACCACGGTTGCAGGGCGTCCGCCGCCGTGCGGGTGTGCAGGGCCAGAGCGCCGGTGATGCGGGCGTGCTCCTCGGCATCGAGCAGCCCCTCCGTACGCGCCTGCGACACCAGCCCGGCCAACTCCTCGGCGGTGAACACCGTCTTCACGGCCTCCGTCGCCTCGATCCGCCAGAGGGCCAGCACCCGGCGAGCCGCCCACTTCATGGCCAGCAGCAGCGGCTTGGTGGCCACGCAGAACGCCAGCATCGCCGGACCCAGCCAGAGCGCGGAGACCTCCGGGCCGGCCAGCGTGATGTTCTTCGGCACCATCTCGCCGACCACCGTGTGCAGGAAGACGACGACACCGAGCGCGAGCACGAACGCCACCGGGTGCACCGCACGCTCGGGCAGACCGGCGGCGTGGAACGGCGACTCGAGCAGATGGGCCAGCGCGGGCTCGGCGATCGCGCCGAGGCCCAGCGAACAGACCGTGATGCCGAGCTGCGCGCCGGCGATCATCAGCGGGATCTGGTTCATCGCCGACAACGCCCAGCGGGCCCGCTTCGAACCGGCCGCCAACGGCTCGATCACCGTCCGGCGGGACGCGATCAGCGCGAACTCACTACCCACGAAGAAGCCGTTGCCGAGCAGCAGCAGCACGGCCACCAGCAGCTCAGTCATCGGCGTCCGGCTCCGCCGGGCGCAGCACCCGGACCTGCTCGATCCGGTGCCGCTCGACCTCCACCACGGTGAACTCCCAACCGTCGGCGTCGACCGTCTCGCCGGGCAGCGGGATGTGCCCGAGCCGCGCCAGCAGGAAGCCGGCCAACGTCTCGTACGGCCCCTCGGGCAGCCGGAAGCCCGTCTGCTCGACCAACTCGTCGAAGCGCAGCACCCCGTCGACAAGCACCGTTCGCTCCCCGCCCGGAACGGTCAGCTCGAAGGGCTCGGCGTCGTCCACGCTGGCCGGATCGAACTCGTCGGCGATCTCGCCCACCAACTCCTCGACCAGGTCCTCGATCGTCACCACCCCGTCGGTGCCGCCGTACTCGTCGACGACGATGGCCAGGTCGGCGCCGGCCGCCTTCAACGCCGCCAGCACGCCGTCCAGGTCCAGGCTCTCCGGCACGTACACCGGCTCACGGGCCACCGCGGCCACCACTGTCGACGCCCGCGCGGCCAGCGGCACACCCAGCGCGTCCGGCACGCCCGCCACGCCGGTGACGAGGTCCAGGGTCTCCTCGTACACCGGGAAGCGGGTCCGTCCCGTCCGCCGGGACTCCTCCAGCAGCTCGGCCACGGTCGCGGTGGCCCGCAGCGCGACCACGTCGACCCGGGGGGTCATGGCCTCGGCCGCGCGTTTGTCGCCGAACCGGATGGTGCGGCGCAGCAGCATCGCCGTGTCCGGCGGCAGCGCGCCCGCGCGGGCCGAGATGGCGGCCAGCAGGCCCAGTTCCTCCGGCGACCGGGCGCTGGCCAACTCCTCCTGCGGCTCCACGCCGAGCGCCCGGACCAACCGGTTCGCCGAGCCGTTGAGTCCCCGGATCAACCAGCCGAACGCCCGGGAGAAGGCGTGCATCGGCCCGGCGGTGGCCAGCGCGGCGGGCATCGGCCGGGCCAGCGCCGCGTTCTTGGGTACCAGCTCGCCGAAGAGCATCGAGATCAGCGTCGCCAGGGCCAGCGCCAGGAACGGGGTGAACCGTTCGGTGCTCTCCCCGGTCACGGGACGCAGCAGCGGGGCGAAGATCCGAGCCAGCGCCGGTTCGGCCAGGTAGCCGGTGAGCAGCGCGGTGATGGTGATCCCGAGCTGCGCCCCGGAGAGCTGGAAGGACAGCTCACGCAGCGCGGCGCGTACCGTCCGGGCGGCGTCGTCGCCGGCGGCGGCCCGCCGGTCGATCTCCGCGCGGTCGACCGTGACCAGGGCGAACTCGGCCGCGACGAAGAACGCGTTGCCGGCGGTCAGCGCAACGAACCCGACCAGCGGCAGCAGCGTCATCAAGAGCAGGCCGTCGATGTCTCCTCACCTCGGCGAGATTCTTGCACGGCGGCGGCGGCCCTCAGGGACCGCCGCCGCCGATGCGCAGAACCGAGGTGTACGCCTCAGCCGGCGACCGGCGTGGCCTCCTTGTCGCCCCGCGGCTGCTCGGGCTTGACCGACCGCAGCAGGACGCTCGCCACGTCGACCACCTCGACCTGCTCACCGGCGCCCTTGCCGTTGACACCGTCGTTGAGCATCGTCGAGCAGAACGGGCAGCCGACGGCCACCGTCCTCGCCCCGGTGGCCATGGCCTCCTCGACCCGGTCCACGTTGATCCGCTTGCCGATCTTCTCCTCCATCCACATCCGGGCGCCGCCGGCGCCGCAGCAGAAGGAGCGCTCGCTGTTGCGCGGCATCTCGGTCAGCTCGCCCTGGATGGCGTCGCCGAGGACCTCGCGGGGAGCGGCGAAGACCCGGTTGTGCCGTCCCAGGTAGCAGGGGTCGTGGTAGGTGACGCCACCGTCGACCGGCTGCACCGGGGTCAGCTTGCCGGTGGACACCAGGTGGGCCAGCAGTTGGGTGTGGTGGACCACCTCGAACTCGCCGCCGAGCTGGCCGTACTCGTTGCCGAGGGTGTTGAAGCAGTGCGGGCAGGTCGCGACGATCTTGCGCTTGGCCTTCTCCCGACCCTCGAACGCCTCGTTCAGCGTCTCGACGTTCTGCTGGGCGAGCATCTGGAAGACGAACTCGTTGCCGATCCGGCGGGCCGGGTCGCCGGAGCACGTCTCACCCTCGCCGAGGATCGCGAAGCTCACACCGGCCTCGTTGAGCAGCGTGGCCACCGCCCGGGTGGTCTTCTTGGCCCGGTCCTCGAACGCGCCGGCGCAGCCGACCCAGAACAGGTACTCGAAGTCGTCCACCTCGCCGACCCGTGGCACCTCGAAGTCGAGGCCCTTGGTCCAGTCCTCACGGGTGTTCTGCGGCGCGCCCCACGGGTTGCCCTTGTTCTCCAGGTTGCGCAGCATCACGCCGGCCTCGGAGGGGAAGCTCGACTCGATCAGCACCTGGTAGCGCCGCATGTCGACGATGTGGTCCACGTGCTCGATGTCCACCGGGCACTGCTCGACGCAGGCGCCGCAGGTGGTGCAGGACCAGAGGACGTCCGGGTCGATGACCCCGCCCTCCTCGGCCGTGCCGATCAGCGGCTTGTCGCCCTCGGCGAGCGACAGCACGTCCAGGTGCGCGAGCTGCGCCTGGGTGGCCTTCTCCTCGCCGGTGAGGTCCTTGCCACCGCCGGCCAGCAGGTAGGGCGCCTTCGCGTACGCGTGGTCGCGCAGGCTGAGCACGAGCAGCTTCGGCGACAGCGGCTTGCCGGTGTTCCAGGCGGGGCACTGCGACTGGCAGCGACCGCACTCGGTGCAGGTGCTGAAGTCCAGCAGGCCCTTCCAGGTGAACTGCTCGACCTGGGCGACGCCGAACTGGTCCTTCTCCGGGTCGGCCTCCTCGAAGTCGAGCGGCTTGCCCTCGCTCATCATCGGACGCAGCGGGCCCAGGCCGGATCCGGCCGGCTTCTCCGGGTCGCGCTTGAAGAAGATGTTGGGGAACGCCAGGAAGCGGTGCCACGCGACGCCCATGGTGACGTTCAGCGAGATGACGATCAGCCAGGTCATCGAGATGACGATCTTGATGAGCGCGGCGACGCTCGCGCCGTCCGACCAGTCCGGCACGATCGCGCCGACCGCGTGGCTGACCGGGGTGGCCCAGACCGGGTACTCGAAGTGGTCGGTGGCGACCTTGAAGCCCCGGATCACCAGGCCGAAGATCAGGACCAGCAGCACGATCCACTCGACGAAGTAGCCCTGCCACATGGTCGAGCCGGTGAAGCGGGAGCGACCGCCGGGCCGGCTCGGCCGGTTCCGCACCCGGATCGCCATCAGCACCAGGATGCCGACCAGCCCCAGCACGGTGATGACCTCGGTGGCCAGCCCGAAGATGGTCCAGTGCCCGATGATCGGCAGGCCGCCGGTCGGCGTGACCACCTCGAAGTACGCCTCGAGCACCAGCAGCGACAGCACGATGAAGCCGACCATCACGAACCAGTGGGCGGCGCCCACCACACCCCACTTGAGCATCCGGGTGTGGCCGGCGGTCTCCACCAGCATCTTCCTGGTGCGGGCGCCCTTGTCGGAGAACCGCTCCGGAGCGGGTTGCCCCAGCCGGATCACGGCCGTCATCTTCATGACCGCGCGCACCGCCAGCCACACCGCCACGGCGGTGATGCCAGCCGCGAGGATCGTGGTGACGATCTGGACGCTGCCCATCGAGTTGGCCTCCCCGGTCTGCTGCTCGTCGAGCGGTTCAGCAACCGGGGCCGGGGCAGGGCAGCGTCGCGCCGCTGCCGCACCTGCGACCGGACCGGTCGATGACCTCGCTCCGCTCGGTCATGCAGTGCAGCCTACGCGCAAGGTTACCCAGCAGTAACGTGAGTCATCTCGCAGTAGGCCACGCCGCCTGCGGACACCATAGGGTGCCCGGCCCGGTCCTGCCGGGCAGGGGGATGGCGGGTGACGGAGATCCTGCGGTCCGGTGGTGGATCCTGCGGTGCGGCGGCGGCCCGACCGGGCTCAGCGCCAGCGGGAGAGCAGTACCAGCGACGCGACCATCGCGCCGAAGCCGACCGCCAGGTTCCAGTACTGCCACGAGGCGACCGGGTACTCCTGCTCGGAGAGGTAGTAGACGACAAGCCAGCCGATGCCCGCGACGATCAGAGCGACCGCGGTGATCGGCAGCCACACCGGGCTAGGCTTGCGCGACGCCGCCGTCGTCGTCGGACGGACGTCCGTCGGCGGGGTGTACACCTTCTTCTTGCGGACCTGAGACTTGGGCACGGCGCTCTCCAGAGGGGGTGACAACCTCGTCCGGCCTGACAACCGGACGCGGAGGCGACGGTTCATGGCCAATAATGTTCGACAGCTAGCGTAGTCCCGAACGGCCGCCTGGACCACGAATGGGGTCAGTCAGGTACATGGAGTGACCGAAAAGTGCGGGACTGTTCGCATCGCGGCCCAGTCGTCACGGACCGGCCCCCGACACTCGGAAGGAACGCTCGGTGGAGTACACATCCGGTGCCGCCTCCTGGCAGAAGGTCCTCCGACGGGCCGTCGCCGGGCTGCTGCCCCGGCGGCCACGCCAACGGCGACCGGGCTGGTCGATCGGGGTGCCCCTGATCGCCGCCGCGGCGGGACTGCTCTTCACGACCACCGCGACCACGGCCGGCGGCACCGCCCTCCGGGAGGACCGGCGGCCCCAGCTCAACCAGCTCATCGAGGAGCGGCAGCAGCAGGTCACGGCGAGCGAGCGGCGCGCCGCCACACTGCGGGACGAGGTCGAGCAACGCACCGACACGCTGGCCGACTCGGACGCCCCGATCAAGGCCCAGCAGACCCGGGCCCAACGCAGCCTCGCGGCGGCCGGGTTCACTCCCGTGACCGGCACGGCCGTCACGGTCGAGCTGAACGACGCGCCCCAGCACAACGACGAGGCTCACTCCGACGCCACCAACGACGACCTGGTCGTGCACCAGGGTGACGTGCAGGCGGTGGTCAACGCGCTCTGGGCCGGTGGCGCGGAGGCCATGTCAATCATGAACGTCCGCGTGCTCGCAACCAGCGCGGTACGCTGCGTCGGTAACACCCTGCTGCTGCACGGCCGGGTGTACTCCCCACCGTTCAAGATCGTAGCAATCGGCGATCCCGCTGCCCTCCAGCAGGCCCTCGCCAGCTCTCAGGGAGTCCGGTTGTTCAAGGACGCAGTCGACGACTACCAACTCGGCTACAAGGAGTCCGTCTCCACCGTGACCGTCCCTGCCTTCGAGGACTCGACCGCCCTGCGCTCGGCGACGGTGCCCAGGTGAGCGGCTCCGACGAGCGCCGCGACGGCCGACACCGGGACCAGGCCGACGAACCGACGGCCTTCCTGCCCAAGGTCAGCCGGCCCGAGCCGGGTCGCGCCGAGCCGCCCGCGAGCCGGGTGGAATCCGCTCCGGGCCAGGCTGAGTCCACCGGAGGTCGACCCGAGTCGTCGCCATCCCGGCCCGCACCGGCTCCAGGGCAGACGCCGACCGGCAACTGGCCCGATCCTGTGCTGCCCAGTCGGTCACGGCCGACGGGCCCGCCCAGCCCTTTCGACGCACCGAGCGCCGGCTGGCCCGGTCCGCAGGGCTCCCCCGACCACGCGACCTCGACCGCGCCGCCGCGCTGGCCGGGCAGCGGGGCGCAGCGCGCCGAATCCGGTCCTCTGCCCGCCACTCCGAGCCGGCCGACCGCGCCTTCCGCACCGGGGCCGGTCCGGCAGCCCGCCCCGAGCACCGACCCCACCCGCTCACCGGCCGGAGGCGGCGCCGCGAGCCGTCCGCCGGCCGTCGGTCCGGCCGGGGCACCGACCGCGCCCGGCAACGCTCCGGGCACCTCGGCCGCTGCCGGCGACGCCGGCCGCTCGACGCCCGGGGCGGCCGCAACGCCGATCTGGGCCTCGGCCTTCCCCGGCTCGACGACGCCGAGCGCCGCCACACCGCCGAGCACGCCCACGCCACCGAGCGCCGACCCGAACGCCACCGCGGTCATTCCGAAGGTCACCCCCGGGTCCACGCGTTCGACCAGCGCCCCGGGCGCCCCCGTCTCCCCGGCCGCCGCCGACCCGAACGCCACCGCGGTGATCCCCGCCGTGACCGGCAAGCCGACACCCCGGCCCCCGTCCATCGACATGACGGCGCTGATGGGCGCGGTTCCCCGTACGCCCGCTCCGGAGGGGCCGGCCGGCGAGGGCGACAGCGCCACCGAGCCACCCCGACCGCGTCGGGGGGAGCGGGTCGTCCAACTCCGGCCGCACCAGACCGGCGAGGGCTACAAGAGCGTCTATTCGGAGCTGACCCGTCCGTCCGTCGCCTCCCGACTCCGGACCGGCATCCGCGCCACCGGTGAAGTACTGATCACCTTCGGCCTGGTGGTGCTGCTCTTCGCCGGCTACGAGGTGTGGGGCAAGTCCGCCGTCGTGGACGCCCACCAGAACGACCTCAGCAGCCAACTCGCGCAGGAGTGGGGCCCGACCGACGACCCGACGGTCGTGCCGTCCACGGCCCCGAGCGCCAAGCCGTCCCCGCCGGTGCGCGGCAAGCCGATCGCCGGCCTCTACATCCCGAAGCTCGACAAGAACTGGGTCGTCGTCGAGGGCGTCACCCAGGACGACATCCGCTACGCGCCGGGCCACTACCCGACCAGCGCGCAGCCCGGCCAGGTCGGCAACTTCTCCGTCGCCGGCCACCGGAACCGGGCCACCTTCTGGCGGCTGGACGAGTTGCACGACGGCGACGCGATCGTGGTCGAGAGCAAGACGGACTGGTACGTCTACCGGGTGGCGCAGACCCGCATCGTCAAGCCGACGCAGGTCGAGGTGGTGGCGCCCGTGCCCGGCGAGCCGAACAAGAAGCCGACCAAGCGGATGCTCACCCTGACCACCTGCAACCCCAAGTGGGACAACTACCAACGCCTGATCATCCACGCGGAGTTGGACCGGACCCAGCCCAAGTCGGCGGGTCGCCCGACAGAGCTGGGAGGCTGAGGCGGTGTACGCGTTCATCTGGCGCAAGCTCCCGTTCGGCCTGGCCGGCAAACTCGTCGGTTCGGTGCTGCTCGCCGCCGCCACGGTGGCCCTGCTCTGGTACGTGGCCTTCCCGTGGGCCGAGCCCCTGCTGCCCTTCGACGACGTCCAGGTCACCCAGGAGGATTCCGGTGTTCCCGGCGAGCCGAGCGACGGCGATGCGGTGACCGGCGACACGCCGGCCGGCGACGAGCACGACCTGCCGTACGACACGGAACGGAACAATCCCGAGCCGTCCTCCACGAGCAGGTGACGATGCGCGTCCTGGTGATCGACAACTACGACTCGTTCGTCTTCAACCTGGTGCAGTACCTGGGCCAGCTCGGCGTGGACTGCGACGTTCGTCGCAACGACGAGATCGACGTCGCCGAGGTCGGCCGGCTGGGCGCGGCGGGCGTCCTGCTCTCACCCGGCCCGGGCAGCCCGGACCGTGCGGGCATCTGTCTGGACGTCATCCGGGAGTACGCGGGCAAGCTGCCGATCTTCGGCGTCTGCCTCGGCCACCAGGCCATCGGGGAGGCGTTCGGGGCGACCGTCACGCGGGCCGCCGAGCTGCTGCACGGCAAGACCTCCGAGGTACGGCACCACTCCGTCGGCGTCCTCGCCGGCCTGCCCGACCCGTTCACCGCCACCCGCTACCACTCGCTGGCCGTTCTCCCCGAGACGCTCCCCGACGAGCTGGAGGTCACCGGCTGGACCGGCTCCGGGGTGGTGATGGCTATGCGGCACCGGACGCTGCCCATCGAGGGCGTGCAGTTCCACCCGGAGTCGGTGCTCACCGAGGGCGGCCACCTGATGCTCGCCAACTGGCTGGCGAGCTGCGGGCACACCGAGGCGCTGGAGCGCGCGCCCGCGCTGGCCGCCGAGGTGGACGCCCGGCGACTCGCCGCCTTCGCCACCTCCTAGACCGCGTCCGGTCAGCCCGTGAGCGCGTCCCGCACGGCCGGGTTCGCGGGTGACCGGACCGCGGGTGGCCGGTCCCGGAACGCATCCCAGGCCGCCTTGCCACTGGCCAGGTAGTCGCGGACCGCCTTCCCGGCGAGCATGACGGAACCGCACCCGTCGCAGCGGGCGGCCACCCCGTCGACGTCGAGGCCGAGGTGCCGGCAGAGCGTCACCGCCCGGGACAGGTGGTAGGACTGCGTCACGATCAGCGCGCGCTCGACGCCGTACACGTCGCGGGCGCGGACACAGCTGTCGTACGTGTCCAGGCCGAACGGGTCCGCCACCACCCGTCGCGGGTCGACGCCGAGCCGCTCGGTCAGGTACGCGGTCATCACCGTCGGCTCGTCGCCGGAGGTGCCGCCGCCGTCGCCGGACACCAGCACCGCCCGCGCCCGTCCCGTACGCACGAGCTCGGCGGCGGTCTCCAGACGGCCGGCGAGCCGGTCGCTCGGTTGCCGTCCGTCCGCGCCCACCGCCGTGCCGAGGACGATCACGACGTCGGCGGTGGGCGCCTCGGCCGCGTCGTGGGTGTGGCCCCGCGCGCCGATCGTCGTCCACAGCCATGGGAGGCTGCTCAGCGCCACCACGGCCACGGCCAGGATCGCCACGCGTCGCAGCCACCGCCGCCACCGACCTACCGCTGGGCGGTCGTCGACGGGCACCCGGATGCGGACGCTACTCTCCGCTCACCCGGAACGGCGGGATGATCGGCTGTCCGGTGCCGCCACCGCCGCCGGGCGTCGGCGTGCCGCTCGGCGTCGGCGTCGGCGTCGGCGATCCGCTGGGCGTCTCCTCGACCTCCTCCGGGATGCCGATCTCGATGGTCACCGTCTTGCCCTGGGCCAGGTCGGTGCCGCCCTTCGGGTTCTGCTTCTGGACCCGACCGGCCTCGGCGGCCGGCACCTCGTCGCCGTCGCGGAAGCTGACCACGTAACCCGCCGCGCGGAGTTCGGCGGCAGCGTCGTCCTTCGTGGAGTTGACGACGTTGGGCACCTTGCTGACGTTGCCGCGTGAGACCTCGACGACCACCTTGCTGTCCTGGGCAACGGTGGACCCCGAGGGCGGGCTGACCTTGACGACGATGCCCTTCTGCGCGGGGTTGTCGACCGGTTTCTGTTCCACGGTCAGCCCCAACGCTTCGAGCTGGGGCGCGACGTTGTCGAACTGCGAGTTGACCAGGCCCGGGGGGATCTTGACGTCGGGCTTGCCGTCGCAGATCTGGACGGTCACGTTGCTCGCCTGCTTCACCCGGGCGCCCGCCGCGGGATCCTGCCTGGCGACAGTGCCCTTCGTGCAGTCGTTTGCCAGGACCGGATCGCCGACGACCGGGTTGAAGCCCGCGTTACGGATCTCGGTGACCGCCGCGTCGCGCGCCTTGCCGGCGAGCGTCGGCACCGCCTTCAGGTCCTTGTCCTGCTGCTGACTCCAGAGCAGGGCGGCGACCAGGGCGATCACCGCCAGCACGCCGACCGCGCTGAACAGGGCGATCAGCCAGGAGGACGCCTTGCGCTGGCGCGGGTCGCCGACCCGGGCCGGGATCTGCCGGGTCTGCTGCCCGGTCGCGGCAGCCGGGTAGCCAGCGGCACCGCCGGCCGGGGCCATCGCCACCGTCTCCGCCTCGCGCATCACCGGAGTGGCCAGCACCGGCCGGCCAGCGGCGGCACGCAGCAGGTCGGCGCGCATCTCGCCGGCACTCTGGTAGCGGTTCAGCGGGTTCTTCGACAGCGCCTTGAGGACGATCGCATCGACCGCCGGGGTGACGTCCGGGTTGATGTCGCTCGGGGTCGGCGGAGTCTCCCGGACGTGCTGGTACGCGACGCTGACCGGACTGTCGCCCACGAACGGCGGGTGCCCACAGACCAGTTCGAAGAGGACGCAGCCGGCCGCGTACACGTCGGAGCGGGCGTCCACGGCCTCACCGCGCGCCTGCTCCGGCGACAGGTACTGGGCCGTGCCGATGACCGCGCTGGTCTGCGTCATGGTGGTCGCGCCGCTGGCCAGCGCCCGGGCGATACCGAAGTCCATCACCTTGACCTGGCCGGTCTGGGTGAGCATGACGTTGCCCGGCTTGATGTCCCGGTGGATGATCCCGTGCCGGTGGCTGAACTCCAACGCCGCGCACATGTCGGCGCAGATCTCCAGCGCACGGCGGGGCTGCAACCGGCCCTCGACGCCGAGGACCTCCTTCAACGTCCGTCCGTTGACGAACTCCATGACGATGAAGGGCAGCGTCTCACCGGTCGGGGCGGTCTCCTCGCCGGTGTCGTAGACCGCGACGATCGCCGGGTGGTTGAGCGACGCGGCGTTCTGCGCCTCCCGACGGAAGCGCATCTGGAACGTCGCGTCCCGGGCGAGGTCGGTGCGGAGCATCTTGATCGCGACGTCCCGACCGAGCCGGAGGTCGCGACCGCGGTGCACCTCGGCCATGCCGCCGTAGCCGAGCAGCTCGCCGACCTGGTACCTGCCACCGAGCAGGCGGGCCTGCGCTGTCATCGCGTCTGTCGTCCTTCGCTCGTCGTCGTCCCGCCGTCACCCGGCCGGATTCGTACCTCACGACGGTACGACGTTCGGGTCGCATCGTCGCGTCCGTCGAGCCGCAGCGCGCCGGACGTCACGGTCTGTGAACTCGTCGGCCCGGACGCACCCGTCTGCGACGCCTTTCGCAGGTTGTAGGAAATCACGCCGGAGCAGAGCAGGACCAGTAAGGCCAGCAGGATGGCGAGGAGCACCATCCCGGGCCGGGACCGGCGGGGCTCGGACGCCGGACCGGCCTGCCGGGCGTACGCCGGTGGGTGTTCCTGCCGGGTCTGCGCCGGCGGCACCGCCGCGGCGCCGCGCGGGTAGCCGGCCTGGGCGACCGGCGGCCGGGCGTGCGGTACGGCCGGCGCGACGGCGGTGGGGCGGGGTTGTTGAGCCGGCGCGATCGTGGTGGGCCGCTGCCCGACCGGCGGCTGCCGGTGTGGCGCATTCGGCGGGCGGAACTGCTGGGCCTGCGGCACCTGCGCCCGACCGGGTGCGGCGGGCGAGGACGGCGCCCCGGAGATCGGCGCGGAGTGACCGCCGGCCCGGGCCTGCTGGGACAGCGCGGCCTTGAGCTGCCGGGCCACCGAGGCGAGGGCGGCGGCGCTGGGCCAGCGGGCAGCCGGGTCCTTGGCCAACGCCCGCTCGACGACCGCCCGGACCTGCGGCGGGATGTCGTTGGGCAGCGGACGGGGCGTCTCCCGGACGTGCCGCATGGCGATGTCGAGCGGGTTGTCCCCCTCGAAGGGTCGCCGGCCGGCGAGGCACTGGTAGGCGACCACGCCGAGCGCGTACACGTCGGACGCCGGGGTGGCGACCTGCCCGGTGGCCTGCTCCGGCGAGATGTAGGAGGCGGTACCGAGCACCGAGCCGGCGGCGGTGAGCTGGCCGACGATGTCCGAGCGGGCGATGCCGAAGTCGGTCAGGACGAGCGTGCCGTTCGGCCGGACCAGCAGGTTGCCCGGCTTCACGTCGCGGTGCACGATGCCCTTCTCGTGGGCGGCGTGCAGCGCGTCCGCGGCCTGCGCGACGAGCGCCATCGTCCGGGCTGGGGTGAGCCGGCCGACCCGGCTCAGCGTGGAGGACAGGGCGTCGCCCTCGACGTACTCCATGACGAGAAACGCGATCTGCTGGTCGTTGCCGAAGTCGTAGACGTCGACGACGCCGGGGTGGTTGATCGTCGCCATCGTCCGGGCCTCGCCCCGGAACCGCTCGGCGAAGTCCGGGTCGTCGAGCAGCGCGGGGAGCAGGCTCTTCACCGCGACCGTCCGGCCGAGCACCTGGTCGGTGCCGCGCCAGACGTCGCCCATGCCGCCGCTGGCGATCCGCTCGTCGAGACGGTAGCGGTTGCCGAGCTGAACGCCGGGGCTGAGCATGTCAGCGGCCCCCGGGGTCGGCGATGGCGGCCCGCATGATCTGGCCACCGATCCGGGCCGCTTCGGAGCTGCCACCGCTGCCGGCCTGTTCCAGGACGACACACACGGCCGAGACCGCGTTGCCGTTCTTGTCCAGCGCGAAGCCGATGAACCAGCCGTGGTCGGGGCGGTCCGGCGCGGACTGCGCCGTACCCGTCTTGCCGCCGACCGTGTAGCCGCTGATCGCCGCCTTCTGGCCGGTGCCCTTCTGGACGACGCTGACCATCATGTCGCGCAGGTCGGAGGCGACCTGCGGCTCGACGGGCTGGCGCAGTTCCCGCGCCTTCGCCGTGTAGTAGCTGGTGGTCCGGTCCGGGGCGAGGAGCTGCCGGACCAGGTACGGCCGCATCTGGCTGCCGCCGTTGGCGACCGCCCCGGCGATCATGGCGCCCTGCAACGGGGTCATCCGGACGTTGTTCTGACCGATCGAGGACTGGGCCAGCGCGGCCGGGTCGGTGCCACCGTCCGGGTTCAGCATGTCGCCGGTCCGGCTGGCGGCCGTGCGCAGGCCGCCCTCGCCGAGCTGGCCGACCGTGAGGTCCTCCTGCTCGAAGCCGAACTGGCGGGCCTTCTCCTTGATCTTGTCCGCGCCGAGCCGCACTCCGAGCTGCGCGAAGCCCGTGTTGCAGGACTCGGTGACCGCCTCCTGGAGGGTGACCTGCGGCTCGGGGCAGATCGACGGGGCGGCGTTACGAATCGGGGTGCCCGAGGTGGGCGGCGTGTAGCTGGACCCGGCCGGGATCGGGGTCGACTTGGTGACGCCGTTCTCCAGCCCAGCCGCGGCGACCACGATCTTGAAGGTGGACCCCGGCGGCAGCGTCTCGGACAGGGCACGGTTCTTCAGCGGACCGTCCGGGTTCTGCTCCAGCTTGTTGATCTCCGCCGCCGCCTCGGCCGTGTCGTGGCTGGCGAGCGGGTTCGGGTCGAAGCTGGGCATCGACACCAGGGCCTGCACCGCGCCGGTGGACGGGTCGATGGCGATCGCCGCGCCCCTCTTCGCACCCACCTGGTTGTTACGCATCTGGTCGTACGCCACGTCCTGCGCCCGCTTCGAGAGCGTCAGCAGCACGTTGCCGCCGGCCGTCTCGTCACCGGTGAACAGGTCCTTGAACCGGTCGCCGATCAACTGGTCGCTGGTGCCGGCCAGGAAGTCGTTCTCGACCTGCTCGATGCCGGTGTCGGCCAGGTTGACCGGCTTGTAGCCGAGCACGTGGGCGTACTTGGCGCCGCCCGGGTAGGTGCGCTGGAACTTCAGCTTGCCGGTGGTCTCCTTGCTGGTGGCCAACGCGGTGCCGCCGGCTTCGATGTTGCCGCGCTTGCGCTTGTAGTCGGCGACCTGGACCCGACCGTTGTAGTCACTGGTGCGGTACTCGTCCGCCTTGTACGCCTGGATCCAGTTCAGGTTCGCGAAGAGCAGACCGAACAGGACCATGACGACGACACCGACACGACGCAGGGGTGCGTTCACGGCTTGATCACCTCCGTGGGAGCACCGTGCAACTGCTCGGGCGGACCGCCCGACGGCCGGGCCGCCTTGCCGGCGCCACCGGTCACCGGCCGCCGGGCCCCGTCGGAGACCCGCAGCAGGACCGCGATGAGCAGCCAGTTCGCCATCAGCGACGAGCCACCGGCGGACAGGAACGGCGTGGTCTGGCCGGTCAGCGGGATCAGCTTGCTGATACCGCCGACGATCACGAAGACCTGGAGGCCCAGGGTGAAGGCGAGACCGCCGGCGAGCAGCTTGCCGAACGAGTCACGGACCGCGAGCGCGGCGCGCAGACCACGCTCCACGATCAGCAGGTAGACCACCAGCAGCGCGGAGAGACCGAAGAGGCCGATCTCCTCGCCGATGCCGGCGAAGATGAAGTCGTTCTGCACCTCGGGCAGGATGTCCGGCTGGCCACCGCCCGGGCCCGCGCCGAAGAGCCCGCCCGTGCCGAGGGCGAGCAGGCCCTGGACGAGCTGATAGCCCTTGTCGGTCGGGTCGGCGAACGGGTCCAGCCAGATCTCGGCACGCACGTAGAAGTTGGCGAACGGACCACCGACCGTCGAGCCCAGCACGTACGCGAGGTAGGCGCCACCGAAGAAGAGGAGCAGACCGATCAGCAGCCAACTGACCCGTTCGGTGGCGATGTAGAGGGTCACCACGAACATGCCGAAGTACAGCAGCGAGGTGCCGAGGTCCTTCTCGAACACCAGCACCAGGAGGCTGATGAGCCAGACCACGACCACCGGACCGAGGTCCCGACCGCGCGGGAAGTCGATACCGAGGAACCGCCGGCTGGCCAGCGAGAGCACCTCACGCTTGCGCACCAGGTAGTACGCGAAGAAGACCAGCAGCGCCAGCTTGGCGAACTCACCCGGCTGGATCGAGAAACCACCCACCCGGATCCACAGCTTCGCGCCGTTGATCTCGGACATGCTGCGCGGCAGCACCGCCGGGAGCATCACCAGCACGATGCCGGCGAGCCCCAGGGTGTACGCGTACCGGGACACCGAACGGTGGTCGCGCATGATCGCGAGCAGGCCCGCGGCGAGGATCACCGAGGCGAGCGTCCACGCGAGCTGCCGGCCGCCGATACCGGCGAACGTGGCCAGATCCTCCCGGTCCACCGGGGCGGCCTCGCCCAGGTCGATCCGGCGCAGGAAGCCCACACCGAGGCCGTTGAGCAGGGCCACCGCCGGCAGCAGAGCCGGATCGGCGAACGGGGCGAGGAACCGGATGACCAGGTGCAGGCCGAGGAAGACCGCGCCGAGCGCGGCGGCGGGCAGCCAGAAATCCGGAGTGACCGTGTCCAGGAGGTTCGCCTCGACGGTCGCCATGTACGCGGCCACCAGCACCATGGCGAGCAGCAGCAGGGACAGCTCGGCGTTGCGCCGGGACCGGGCCAGGCGTACGCCGGACTCCCCGCCCGTGGTGGCGGGCGAGGATGCCGGTGTGGCCGCTACGGTCACGGGTGGAGTCCTTGGGATCTCAGTCGACGCTCACTCAGGAGACCGGCAGCCGGCCGGGTCGAGCGCCGGCGGTGCCGAGTCGGAGGGCGTGGCGTCGGGTGCGGTGGTCGGATCGGTCCCGCCCGTGGTGGCCGCCGTGGTGGGGCTCGCGCTGAGGACCCCGTTCACCGACGCGCTCGGGCTGGTGGCCGGCGTCGGGGACGTCACGGGCGGGGTCGGGGAAGGAGTGGGCGTGGGCGAGCCGGTCAGCGCGCCCGTGTCGGGCGTGCAGAGCGGCTTCAGGTTCGGATTGGTCGGCGTGTCGCTGGTCAGCTCGGCGAGCTGACGCTCGGCGTCCGGCTCGCTCTTGGCCCGGATGCCCACCTTGACCGTGTCCTGGGCGGCGACCGTCAGGTCGTCCAACCGGGTACCGCTGGTGCGGTGCACGGTGGACAGGTCCACCCCGGCGATCTGCCCCTGGATGCCACGGAAGACGGCGACCTGGCCCTCCTCGGTGGCGCCCACGTAGTACTGGCGCTGGGTGTACGTCCAGCCGGCGAAGAGTCCACCGCCGATGATCACCAGAAGGGCCACAGCCATGGCGGTGGCCCGTACCGGCCGACGCTTGCGCCGTTCCGGCTCGTCGTCGGCGGAGACGGGCTCCTCCGGCGCGGCGGGACGTGGCGCGGAGAGCGCCGAGGCCCGGGCGGCCGGGGTCGAGTCGTCGGCGGAGGTGGCCATGCCCCGGTCCCGGGCGGCGGCGCCGCCGACGATCGGGGTCGCCTCGACGATGTCGTGGTCGGTGGCATCGGCGATGATCACCGTGATGTTGTCCGGGCCGCCGCCGCGCAGCGCAAGCTGCACCAGCCGCTCGACGCACTGCTGCGGATCGGTGTACTCGCGCAGGGTCTCGCCGATGGTCTCGGCGCTCACCACACCCGAGAGGCCGTCGCTACAGATCAGGTAGCGGTCGCCGGAGAGCACCTGGCGCACCGAGTACTCCGGGTCGATGTCCCGGCCGTCGAGTGCGCGGGTCAGCAGCGACCGCTGCGGGTGGCTGCTCGCCTCCTCGGCGCTGATCCGACCCTCGTCGACGAGCATCTGGACGTACGTGTCGTCCTTGGTGATCTGCGAGAACTCACCGTTGCGCAGCAGATAGGCCCGCGAGTCACCGATGTGGACCATCCCCAGCTTGCTGCCGGAGAAGAGGGTCGCCGTCAGTGTGGTGCCCATCCCCTCCAACTGCGGGTTGGCGTCCACCGTGTCGCGGAGCTGTTGGTTGGCGGTGCCCACGGCCGAACGCAGCGCGTCGACGAGGGCGTCCCCGGGGACATCCTCGTCGAGCGGCGCCATGGCACCGATGACGATGTTGCTGGCGACGTCACCGGCGGCCATGCCGCCCATGCCGTCGGCAACGGCGAGTAGCCGCGGCCCGGCGTAGACGGAGTCTTGATTGCCGTCACGGATCAGACCGCGGTCGCTGTGGGCCGCATAGCGCAGGGTCAGAGTCATGGCCGTAATTCGAGGGAAGTGCGGCCGATCCGGATCGGCACGCCGAGGGGTACGGGGGTTGGTCCGGTGACCTTAGCGCGATCGAGGTACGTGCCGTTAGTCGAGCCGAGATCCTCGACGAACCACTGGCCCTCGCGCGGTACGAGTCTCGCGTGCCGCGCGGAGGCGTAGTCGTCGGTGATGACCAGGGTGGAGTCCTCGGCCCGACCGATGGTGATCTGCGCTTCGCCCAGGGTGATGCGGGTGCCGGCCAACTGACCGGCGGTGACCACCAACTGGTGGGCCGCCCTGCCCCGCTTCACCTTCGCCGGTTTGGCCGCCTGCCCCGTCGAGGCGCCAACCGCGCGTGGTGCCGCCACCAGGCGACCGGACCGGGCTCCCGCGAAGAGATCTCGGCGGATCACGCCGACCACCGTGAACACGAAGATCCACAGCAGGATCAGGAACCCGAACCGGGCAACGGTGATGACCAGTGCCGGCAAGGCGGCTCAGCCGTCCACGCGGAAGGTCAGCGTCGTGGTGCCGAGCTGGACCATGTCACCAGGGTTCAGCGCGACGGCGGAGACCCGCTGCCCGTTGACCATGGTGCCGTTGGTGGAACCCAGATCGGTCAGCACAACCTGGCCGCCGTCGAAATCCAGTCGGGCGTGTCGCCGGGAGATGCCGACGTCGGGCAGGCGCAGGTTCGCCTGGTCGCCGCGACCGATCACCGTCGACCCCATCTGGAGGGGGTAGGTGCGTCCGTCACCGGAGACCAGTCGCACGTTGCGACCGCCACCGTGCCCGGGCGGCGGGCCGTAGCCGCCACCCTGGTCGTACGCGGGGTAGGCGGGCGGACCGGCGTCGTAGCCGGGCGCCGACACCGGGGCGACCTCGCCACCGGTGTAGACCTCGGCGGTGACGCGGAACATTCCCGTGTCCAGGCCCTCGCCCCGCTCGATCTCCACGATCACGTCGCCGTAGACCGTCCAGGCCTGCTCGCCGATGAACTCCGCCTGCGACTGGGCCAGCTCCTGGGCCAGTGCGGCGGCGTACGGCGCCAGACGACTGTGGTCGAACGGCGAGAGATCGATCACGTAGCGGTTGGGCACCAACGTGCGCCCACCGGCCAGGATCGCCTTGTGCGCCTCGGCCTCCCGCTGCATGGCGTTGAGGATCTCCACGGGGTGGACCACCCCTTTGAAGACCTTGGCGAAGGCCCCTTCGACCAGGCCTTCCAGACGCTTCTCGAAGCGTTGCAGCACGCTCACCGGCTCCTCCTCGGGTCCCGAGGACATGATGGTATCCGGCCGGCGCGCGCGCAGCTCACACGCCGCTCGGCCGCCTGCTCCCGGCCCGTTCGGAAGGACCGGGACCGCCGTGCTAATCTTTCGTCCGCCACGAACGGTAACCGCTCGTGGCGAGCGTCCGGGACAGCGTAGTATTCCCGAGGCCTGTTGGAGACAGCGGGTCCGGGGCGGCTACAGTGTCCCGGGTCGTGCCACGGGGATGTGGCGGAATGGCAGACGCGCACGGTTCAGGTCCGTGTGCCCGAAAGGGCGTGGGGGTTCAACTCCCCCCATCCCCACCAAAAGACGAGGGCTCCGCTTGATGCGGGGCCCTTCCGTCATATCGGGGCGTGCCGGGCGTCACGCTATGCTCCGATGGTTTCTGCCTCCGATGGACCAGGAGTGGCGTGTGAGTGTCGCGTTGGTGACCGGGTCGGGCGGTCTGATCGGCTCCGAGGCGGTCCGGCACTTCGCCGGCCTCGGTCTGGACGTCGTCGGCATCGACAACGACATGCGCCGGTACTTCTTCGGAGAGGACGGCTCCACCTCGTGGAGCCTGGAGCGGCTCGGCCGTGACCTCGGTAACTCGTACACCCACTACGCGGTGGACATCCGGGACCGGGACGGCCTGGAGCAGGTGTTCAAGAAGTACGGCTCGGACATCGCCGTGGTGATCCACAGCGCCGCGCAGCCCAGCCACGACTGGGCGGCCAAGGAGCCGTACACGGACTTCGACGTGAACGCCGGCGGGACTCTCAACATGCTGGAGAACACCCGCCAGCACGCGATCGACGCGGCGTTCATCCACTGCTCGACGAACAAGGTCTACGGCGACCGGCCCAACAGCCTGCCGCTCATCGAGCTGGAGACCCGGTACGAGCTGCCCGAGGACCACCGCTGGTACCAGGGCATCACCGAGGAGATGTCGATCGACCACTCGCTGCACTCGGTCTTCGGCGCCTCGAAGGTGGCCGCGGACGTGATGGTGCAGGAGTACGGCCGCTACTTCGACATGAAGACCGCCTGTTTCCGGGGCGGCACCCTGACCGGCCCGGCCCACTCGGCCGCCGAGCTGCACGGGTTCCTGGCGTACCTGATGCGTTGCGTCATGGAGGGCCGGACGTACAACCTGTTCGGCTACAAGGGCAAGATGGTCCGCGACGCGATCCACTCGCACGACGTGCTGACCGCGTTCGAGGCGTTCTTCCGGGCGCCCCGCTCGGCCGAGGTCTACAACCTCGGTGGCGGCCGGCACTCCAACACCTCCCACATCGAGGCGTTCGCGATCGCTCAGGAGATCACCGGACGCGAGGCACAGATCAACTACGTCGAGCAGAACCGCACCGGCGACCACCAGTGGTACGTGAGCAGCATGGCCCGGTTCGAGGCGCAGTACCCGGACTGGAAGATCACGTACGACGTGCCGATGATCCTGCGGGAGATCTACGAGGCGAACGTGGACAAGTGGGTGCCGCAGCCGTGACTCGCCAGACCAAGCGCAACGTGCTCGGCGTCCTCGTCGACGCCACCGACTACGCCTCGGCGACCGACGCGGTGGTGACCGCGGCGCACGAGCGACGGCCTCTCGCGTTGACGGCGCTGGCCGTGCACGGCGTGATGACCGGGGTGCTCGATCCGGCGCACAACGCCCGGTTGAACTCCTTCGACGTGGTCACCCCGGACGGCCAGCCGGTGCGCTGGGCGCTCAACCTGCTGCACCACGCCGGGCTCACCGACCGGGTCTACGGGCCGACGCTGACGCTGCACGTGCTCTCCCGGTTCGCCGACGAGGGGCTGCCCGTCTACCTGTACGGCTCGACCGAGGAGACGCTGGCGAAGCTGATCCCGGCGTTGGAGCGGATGTTCCCGGCCTTGAAGATCGCCGGCGTGGAGCCGTCGAAGTTCCGCGCGGTCCAGCCGGGCGAGGACGCCGAGATCGCCGACCGGATCCGGTCCAGCGGCGCCCGGCTCGTCCTGGTCGGGCTCGGCTGTCCGCGCCAGGAGGTCTTCACGTACGCCATGCGCCCACTGCTGGACATGCCGATGATGGCGGTCGGCGCCGCGTTCGACTATCACGCCGGGCTGCTGCGCCAGCCTCCGCCGTGGATGCAGCGCGCCGGCCTGGAGTGGTTCTGGCGGCTCGGGCTGGAGCCGAAGCGGCTGTGGCGTCGCTACGTGATCCTCAACCCCGCGTACCTGGCCCGGCTCGCCGGCCAGAAGACCGGCCTGTGGAAGGCCCGCCCGCCGGCCCCGGCCACCGAGCGGCCGGCCACCTTCGCGGTCTAGGGCGTGTGTCAAAGTCCTCGGTCGAGTCGAGGCGGAGTCCAGGCGGCGGTCCGGCAAGGCGGAGATGGGTTCGGATACCGGTGTTGTATCCGAACCCATCTCCAACGCCGCCGGCCGTCGTCTGGGCCCGCCGCAGGCCGGCAAGGGACTTTGACACTCGCCCTAGACCGATCGGGTACGACACGAGGCCCCACCGGGATCGTCCGGATGGGGCCTCGTCCCTGGGGAACAGGTCAGACGGTCAGGGTCCAGCTGGCGATGTAGCCGGTGTCCGCCGAGTAGACGTCACGCACCTGGAGCCGCCAGGTGCCGTCCGCGGCTTCGCCGGACAGGTTGACCGTGTACGTGGTGTTCACGTTGTCGGCGCTGTCCGAGCTGCTGCTGTTCTTCAGCCGGTACGAGCTGCCGTCCGGGGCGAGCAGGTCGATGACCAGGTCACCGCGGTAGGTGTGCACGATGTTCACCGCGACGGTGGAGGCCGACGAGGCGTTGCGGCCACAGCCGGAGATGGTGATCGAGCTGGTCACCGCCGCGCCGGCGTCCGGGATCGTCAGGGCGGCGCCGTTGGTGCCGGTGCAGCCGGTGGGCGGCGGGGTGGTGCCGCCGCTGCCCACGTAGAGCAACTGGTTCGGGGTGCCGGTGCCGACGTTGGTCACCACGTTCGGGGTGGAGTTGCTGACCAGGTTGTCCCGCACCTGCTGCGGGGTCCAGGACGGGTTCGCCGACAGCGCCAGCGCCGCCGCGCCGGCGACGTGCGGCGAGGCCATCGAGGTGCCGCTGATCGTGTTGGTCGCGGTGTTGCTGTTGTACCAGGCCGAAGTGATGTTGACGCCCGGCGCCAGGATGTCGACGCAGGTGCCGTAGTTGGAGAAGCTCGCTGCCGCGTCGTTGTTCTGCGTCGCACCCACCGTGATCGCGGAGGCCACCCGCGCCGGGGAGTAGTTGCAGGCGTTCTGGCGGACGCCGAGGCTGTTGCCATTGCCGGCCGCAACCGCATACGTGACGCCGGAGTTGATCGAGTTGCTGACGGCCGTGTCGAGCGAACTGTTGGCGCTACCACCGAGGCTCATGTTCGCCACGGCGGGCTTGATCGCGTTCTGGGTGACCCAGTCGACGCCGGCGATCACACCGGCGTTGGTGCCACTGCCGGAGCAGTTCAGCACCCGTACGCCGACCAGCTGGACGCCCTTGGCCACCCCGTACGTCGACCCTCCGACGGTCCCGGCCACGTGCGTGCCGTGCCCGTTGCAGTCGTCCGCCGATCCGCCGTCGACGGCGTCGTAGCCGGAGGTCGCCCGGCCTCCGAAGTCGTTGTGGGAGAAGCGGATGCCGGTGTCGATGATGTAGGCGTGCACGTTGCTCGCCGTGTTCGGGTAGGTGTAGGAGCTGTCCAGCGGCAGGTTGCGCTGGTCGATGCGGTCGAGGCCCCAGGACGGCGGGTTGGTCTGCGTTCCGGAGATGGACACGGTGTGGTTCTGCTCGACGTACGCGACGGCCGGGTCGGCGGCGATCCGTGCCGCTGCCGCCGCGTTGACGGTGACCTCGAAGCCCCGCAGCGCGGTGCCGTAGGTGCGGGCGACCTTTCCGCCGTGCCGGCCGGTCAGCCGTTGCGCGGTGTCGCCGACCCGGTTGGGCGCCACGGTGCTGTCCTTGAGGACGACGATGTAGCTGTCCGGCACGGCGGTCGCTCCGCCAGCCTCCCGTACGACGCCCACAGGTTCGGCGGCCAGAGCCGGGGCACCGACGGCCAGCACGGTCGCGGTGGCCACCCCGACCAGTACGGACCTGCGTGGAAGACCCATCTCCCTACCTCCCTCCGACCGGCGTCCAAGCGCGACCACCGGTACCACTGATCGACACTTGCCGATCTCGCTGAGAGTAGGTCGGCCGGCCCGACAGATAAACATGCCGAAACGTCCATCACCCGGATGGGATGCCCCCTACGGGCCCGGCTTCCGGGGCCAACGGGGGTCCGGCCCGGATTCGCCGCACCGCAGAAGGGGAAAGACTCTCCGACATGGAGAGTCAGCTCACCATCCTGTTGCCGGTCGCCGCCGTCTGGCTGGCCGCCGGGGTCCTGGCCGACCGACTGCCCCGGCTGCGCGACGCGCGTGCGCTTCGTCGGCGTACCGGATGGCTGCTGGCGCTCGCGCTGGCCGGCGTCGCGCTGATCGCGGCGGTGGCCATCGGCGGCTTGTCGAGCGCCGGCGACGCGCCGATCGACCGCGCCGCCGCCGGGATCACCCTCGCCGCCGGCCCGGCCCTCGTGGTGGCCGTGTGCTCGGTGCGTCGAATCCGCCGGCTGTGGGCCGGGGCGGGCGCGTTCGACACCGCGCCCGGCACGCCCGCCCCACACGGGCTGCGGGCCGCCGCGGCCCATCCCCTCGTCGGCGTGCCGTTGCAGGTCACCGCCCTGGCGACACTGCCGGCGGTGATCGCGGCGGCCGGCACGGATCTCGGCGCCGAGCCGGGGATCGCCGGCCCGGCGATCACCGTCGGCGCACTGGTGGTGGCGACCATCGGCGTCCGGCACGCGCTGCGGCACAACCGGCTCATCGAGCGGGCGCAGCCCACCGCCGCCGCGCGGTCAACGCGAGCGGCCGGCCCCCTGCACGTATAGGAGCTCCAGAATCGCCCGGGTCGCCTCGAACCAGCGGTCCAGCCAGCCGGGCGGTGGCACGCTGCCCTTCGGCGGCAGCTCCAGCAGCAGGCCACGCAGCAGCGGATGGTCGGCCAACGAACTGGTGGGCTCGATCGGCCAGCCGTCCGGCGGAAACGACGGCTCGACCAGCGGGTTGGGATCCAGTGACGGCAGCGAGAGCGGCGGGTCCATCGGCTCCTGGTCCGACACCTCCCGTCCGTCCAACTCCTGGTCGCTCGAGACCACCTCGGTCAGTACGGTGTCCCGACGCGCCCCGCGGTACTTGCCACCGAAGCGCTCCGGCTTGGCCGGACCGTTGGTGAGGTTCTCTGAACCGATCGTCGTCATCCGTCTCGCCTGCCTCGCTCGGTTGCGGGTCGGTGCGGCGGGTCGTCGACCAGGCCGTACCGACGGGTTCAACGACGCGGGCCCGCTGTGGCGACGGGAATCCCGGCGGAACCTGGGAGCGCGGGCGGGTCGCCGGGGTACGGGACACGGAACGTCCCCGCCCGGTCGAGGACCGGACGGGGACGTTCATCGACCACTCGGTCAGGCCGAGCCCAACACACCACCCCTGGCTCCGGCAACGAAGGCACGCCAGTCGCCGGGGGCGAAGACCAGGGCCGGACCGGCCTTGTCCTTCGAGTCCCGCACGCCGACCGCACCGGTCACGTACGCCACCTCCACGCAGTTGTCACAGTTGGGCCCGCTCTTCGAGCTCTTGAACCACGCCGCCTGCGTCAGGTCCACGGGGAACCTCTTGGTCGCCATTTCGGCTCCTCTGCCAGTTTTGCGATGTGTGCGACGGACTCCTCCGGACGAATGGCCGCAGCGCGGATGTGATCAAAGATGAAGCTGTACTTCTGCAGTTCGTCGCTCTTCTCGAGGAAGAGCCCACCCGTGGCGTTCTCCGCGTACACAACATCCGGATCACCGGGCTCAGGGAAGCTGAGGATCGTGAAGGTGCCGTCCATGCCGGCGTGCGCGCCCACCTCGAAGGGGAGGATCTGGAGCGTCACGTTCGGCAACTCGGCCACCTCGACCAACCGCCTGAGTTGGCCGCGCATCACCTCGTCCCCGCCCACCGGCCGACTTACCACCGCCTCATCGAGCACCACCCACAGATCGACCGGATCGTCCTGGGTCAACAACGACTGACGGCCCAGACGGACACGCACCCTTTGATGTACCTGATCGGCGGTGAAGTCCGGACGGGCGGCGCGGATCATCGCCCCGGCGTACTCCTCGGTCTCCAACAGGCCGGGGACGACCTGCTGTTCGTACGCCCGGATGGAGCTGGCTGCCGCCTCCAGTCCGACGTACGCCCCGACCAGCACCGTGCTGTACGGGTGCCACCAGCCCTTCTGCCGCGCCTCCCGGGCGATCTGCACGAGTTCGTCGCTCTCGGCGCCCACGACGCCGTAGATCCGCAGCATGTCCCGCACGTCGCGCGGGGTGGCCGTGGTGTGCCCCGTCTCGATTCGGGAGACCTTGGACGCCGAGCACTCCAACTGCTCGGCCACCACCTCGATGGTGATCCCCGCCGACTCCCGCTGCCGGCGCAGCTCGGCGCCGAGCCGTCGCCGTCTGATCGTCGGGCTGCGCCGTTCACTCATCGCGCGGCCTCGGCACTTCTGGCTCTCGCCGCTGGTTGCTCGACCCCACTCTCGGGCTACCTCCGGTCGACGCGCCCACTGGTTGCCGCTTGCCGGGGGCGCGACCGACGACCGGCGAGCGTTCGCGACGAGGGGTGTTGCCGGTCATCGGCCGGCCGCGACGGGCGAAACCGGCCCCCAGTGTGCCGCCCACACGCGGATCGCTTCAAGCGCCGCTTTGCGTGGCGAACTCACGTATCGGCAAAAGTCGACGTGCAACTTGCATGAAGCACGTCGCTGATGCACTCTGTCCGTATGGCACGGATCACTCAGCGTTCTGGTCCGCTTCCCGGGAGTGGTGAACCCACCGACCCCGGGCAGCCGGACGGGCCGCGGACCGGGCCAGCGACACCCGGACCTGCGCCGGGGTAATGACCCCACCGCTGCAAGTCAGCTGACTGCGGCGGTGGGCGCGGTTCCCGGCAGCAGTCAGGTGATGGTCGGGTGGCGGCACGCCACCAGCGGGTACGGCCCGACCACCACCAGCACCAGACGGTCCACGAGGCGCGATCCCGCAACCGGGCCGAGACATCCCAGACCAGTCACCCGCCGGCGCCCGCCGGCTTACCCTCCCCAGGAGCCCATGTGCTTCCCCGCTCCGGTGACGTTCTGCACGTGACTCGCGCGGCGAGTGTCCAGTTCCTCAGGCCGATCATGTTCCGGGTGATCCGGGTGCTCGACTGGCCGACCTACGACGGTTGGCTCTGGCTCGACGGCTACGAGCTCAACGCCGCCGGCGACGCCGTCAACCGCCGGTCGATCTTCGTACAGCGGGAAGGGCTGCAACAGGTGCAGGCCGCGCCGGTGCCCCGCCCGCACACCGTACGGACCCGGCGACCGGTTGCCCGTACGCCGGTCAGAGTCAGCTGACCAGCGCGATCCGCCGCGGGTAGGCGTGCCGTCGCCATAGAATCGGTACGCCCACCCCGGCACCGTTCCACCCGCACGTCCAGGGCCCTGAGCCTGGGATGGTCATGGTCAATCAGCCCGCCGTGCGGCGGCACCACCGCTGGAGTATCACCTACGCTCTCGGACTGCTCGCCCTCCTCGGGGCCCTGACCACCGTCGTGGTCCTGGTCCACGATCCGGCGTCGTCGTCCACCCGGCTGGCCGCTCCGGTGCCAGCACCGGAGATCACCGTGGCCGGCTCCGACCCACCCGTGGACGAGTACGGCTGGATCGGCGTCGACACCCCCGACGGGTACGCCGGGGCGGCCGAGACGACCGGCCCGGCCACCGGTTCCGGCGCCGGCGGTCAGGCCGATGGCCACCAGGAACTCGCCGAGACGACGTCGGGCGGCCACGACGCCACCGACGTACGCCGGTCGCTCTTCTGGTCCGGGATCTTCGGCCTCACTATCTCGCTCGCCGGCCTCGGCCTCGTCGGCACCCGCCGCCGGATGTGGTGAGCACCGGTCACGGCGTGGCCGTCGCCGTCGGGCTCAGGCTGGTCGAGCTGCCACCCGGCGACGGCCGGGCCTGTGAGATCACCACCAGTACCTCCCGGTCGGTCGGCACCAGAGTGCCGGCCCCCGGATCGGTCCGCACCACCGTGCCCGGTGGCAGCTCGGACGGGCGGTACACCACCCGGTAGCTCAGGCCCAGCCGGTCCAGCAAACCTTCGGCGGTCGACTGCGAGAGGCCGGTCAGCGGCGGCACCGGAATCTGTGCCCCCTCGGTGGTGGGCGCCGGGCTGCTCGGCGTCGCACTCGTGGGCGCCGCCGACGTCGGGGCGCTGCTGCTCGGCGCGGCGGTGACGCTGGTCGGCGGAACGGACGGCGTGGCCGGCTCGTCGGGATCGTCGTCCCGCGCGCTCAACACCACCCACAGGGCCGCACCGAGCAGTGCGGCGAACAACAACGCGAGTACGCCCCAGAGGATCGGCAGCCACCACGGGCGGCCGCCCTGCTCCTCCGCGTACCAGTCCGCCGAGGGCTCGGCCGGTCGAGGTGCCCGTACCTCGGCCCGCCCCGACCACGACGGTGGCGTCGAGCGCTCCGCGGGCATCCGAGCCGTCCGGTCACCCGCAGACGCCGCCGCGGCCCGGTCGATCGGCATCGTCTCGTCCGGCGGGGCACCACCGCCCGCCGCGGCCCGGTCGATCGGCATCGTCTCGTCCGGCGAGGGGGTGGGTGGCGAGGGCTGTGGGCGGTCGCTGCGGGCCGGTGGCAGCGGGCGCGTCCGGTCGTCGTCGGGTGTCCCGGCGGGCGGCTCCTGGCGGTCGTCGCTCATCGCACGTCCTTTCCCGAACCCGGGCGGGCGCCCTGGCCCTCGACGTCAACCTAACCGCCCCGGTCGACATCGGCCGGCATCGGTGGCACGTACCGCGCGCCGCCGGCGGGTCGGGACAGGTCAGGTCAGGTCAGGTCAGGGGGTGGGCTTCGCGGTCGGCTGGGTCGGTGGGGCCGCCGCGCCGCACCAGATGCCGACCTCGTCGTTCCAGCGGGCCGGGCCGTCCTCGGCCGGTTCCTGCCGAGTGACCTTTCCGCTGCGCCCGCTGCGGTAACTCGGGTAGAGCCCCTCGTCGACCAACTCCTCCGCTGCCTTGGCGCAGTCGTCGCCGACCACATCCGGTACCTCGGCGGCGGGCGGTGGCCCGGCGATCTGCAGTTGAACCGTGGTGCCCCGGGTCACCGGCGTGCCGACGGCCGGCGAGGCGCTCTCCACCGTGCGTCCGATGCCGGCGCCGAAGACCAGACGCCACCCCAACCGCTCTTTGCGCAGCATGTCGCGCGCCTGCACGAAGTCGCTCCCGACGACCGGGGGTACGGTCAACCCGGTCCCCTTCGTCGCGGAAGCGGTCGTCCGGGGAGCGGACGGGGTGGTCCGGCCGGTGGTCGGCCGAGACGAGGTGGCCTCGTCGGTCGGCGTACCGGCCGTCGTGGCGACCGCCTGCGGATTCACCGGCGTTTCGTCGTCGTCGCCGGCCAGCAGCCAACCCCCGGTCGCGCCGACCACGGCGAGGAGCACCGCGACCAGTCCGCCACCGAGCACCACACCGGCCCGGCTTCCACCGCCGCCGTCCTGGCCGCCGGAGGAATCCTGCCGACCCGTGTTCGCGTCCGTCATACCGTCCACCGCCTCATCACCGGCGACCGTACCGTTCGCCGCCCATCACGTTGTGCCGACGGTCCGTACCGGCGGGTCACTGCGACTCGCCGCACCGACGACGGGACGTTACGCTGCCCGGCATGGCCAGACGGGGCTGGGGAGTATCGATCGCGACGGCGGTCGGGGTCGCTGCCGGCGCGGGCGCCGCGCAACTGGGCTTCGGCTACGGGCTCGGCGTCATCACCTGGACGCCCACCGAAGCCGGGGCGAACGGCACTGCCTGGGCCGACGGGCTCGCCTGGGCGACCTGGCTCGCCGCCAGCTCCACTGTGCTGGGAGCGGTCTGCGCCCAGCGACTGCACCAGCGTGCCGCCCCCACGGCGACGACCGGAGCCCCGGCCGCCGGCGCGGTGGCGGACGAGGCGGACCTGCCGCGGTCGCCGGCTCTCACGCCTGACCCGGCGATCCGCGCCGAGGGCACCGACGCGGCGCAGGACCGGCAAGGGATCGGGCGGGCGGAACGGGTGCCCGACGAGCGCGGCGGCCTGCTCCGCCGGCTGTCCCTGGCGCTCGGCGCCGGGCTCGGTGGACTGGTCACCGTACTGCTGGTCGCCGTACCGGCCCGGGTCGCCGCGGGCGCCGACACCGGCGCACCGCAGCGGGTCGCGGCCCTGCACGCGGCGCTGGGGATCCTGATCGGTGTCATCGTCGCGCTCTGGGCGCTGCGGTCCCGCACGGTCGCGGTGAACATCACCGCGACGGCCGCCTGGCTGTGGCTGCTCGCGGTGGTCTCGGTCATCGACGGTGTACGCGTCGGACGCGGGCTGACCGGCGCCCAACTCGGCACCTGGCAGCTCGACCCGGATCACGGGCGGTACTGGATCGGAGGCCAGATCTACTGGCCCGGCGCGCTCCTGGCGCTCGTACCCGCGCTCCTGATCGGCGCCTTGGCCGCCCGTGGCGCCGTGCGGCCGGGCGGACACCGCGTGGGCGCGGCGGCCTCCGGCGCGGCCGGCCCGCTGCTCGTCGCGCTCGCCTACCTGACCACCGTGCCGCGGTGGGCGGCCCCCGGCCCGGCACAGTTCTCGACCCAGCTCATCGCCCCGTACGCGGTGATCGCCGGTGTCGCCGGTTCGATACTGGTCGCCCGGCTCGCCGAGAGGGCGAGCCGCCAACGCGCCGACGACCGCCGAGGGACCGTCCCGGCCGTCGAACCCGAACCGGACCCGGCCCCGGCGGGTGCGGACGCGGCCTCGGCGGGTCCGGACGCGGCCTCGGCGGGTCCGGCAGCCCGGCGTCTGCTGACGTCGACCGGTCGGGGCGGCGCGGCGTCGCGCGACCCGTCCGAGGGACGTGCACCGGCGTCGACCCCACGCGAAGGCTCACCCGACCCGTCGTCGACCGATTCGGCGGATTCGACCCGGACCGAAGGGCTCGACCCGACGTCGGGCGGGACCCGCGCGCCGACGGGCGCGGCGGACGGCACCCGGCCCGGGCGTCGGGCCCGCTCGGTGACCGACGCGGCGACCGGCTCGGCAACCGGCTCGGCAACCCGACGCGGCAGGACCGCCGCCACACCGACGAACCCGGAGACCCAACCGGCCGAGACGCCCACGACCCCACCCCGCGTCCCGACCCAACGCCCCGACCCCGACGCCGAATCCCCAACCGAGTCCCCGACCTCCCACCGCGCGCGCCCACCCCGCCGCCCCACCACCTGATCCCCACCCCGCGCCGCCCCACCTGACCCCACCACGCCGCGCCGATCATGAAGTTATTGCCGCGACTCGCCGAGGCGGCTGGCAATAACTTCATGATCGACAGGGTGGAGGGTCCGGCGAGAGGGCCGGATGGGTGGGTGGGTGGGTGGGTGGGTGGGTTGGGGTTACTGGACGGGCCAGGTGTGGACTGGTTCGTTGGTGCGCTGGAGTTCCGCGTAGCGCTTGACCATGTGGTGCAGGGCTGCCGGACGGTCCATGCCGTGCTGGCGTTCCGCAGCCCAGACCGTCTCGGTCTGCCAGACGGAGCCATTGCGGCCGGTACGGCAGCGCGCCTCGATGATGCCGAGCAGCCGGTCCCGCTGCGCCGGCGCGACGCCGAAGCCGTCCAGCCCGGTCGCGGCGACGGGCAGCAACTGATCCAGTACGAGCTTGGAGACCGGCACGTCACCGACCCGGGGCCAGTGCAGCACGGCGTCCAGACCACGGCGCGCCGCCGAGTGGAAGTTCTCCTCCGCGGAGGAGAAGGTGAGCTGACTCCAGATCGGTCGGTCGGCCTCGGCCAGACCACGGACCAGCCCGAAGTAGAAGGCCGCGTTGGCCAGCATGTCCACCACGGTGGGGCCGGCGGGCAGCACGCGGTTCTCCACCCGCAGGTGCGGACGGCCGTTCATGATGTCGTAGACCGGGCGGTTCCAGCGGTAGACCGTGCCGTTGTGCAGCCGCAGTTCGCTCAGTTGGGGCACTCCGCCGGCGTGCAGCACCTCCACCGGGTCCTCGTCCTCGCAGATGGGCAGCAGTGGCGGGAAGTACCGGACGTTCTCCTCGAACAGATCGAAGATCGAGGTGATCCACCGCTCGCCGAACCAGACCCGAGGGCGTACGCCCTGAGCCTTGAGTTCCTCCGGACGGGTGTCGGTGGCCTGCTTGAACAGGGCGATCCGGGTCTCGGCCCAGAGTTGGCGGCCGTACAGGAAGGGCGAGTTGGCGCCGACCGCCACCTGCACTCCGGCGATGGCCTGGGACGCGTTCCAGTAGTCGGCGAAGCTGTCCGGCGCGACCTGGAGGTGGAACTGGAGACTCGTGCAGGCCGCCTCGGGGGCGATCGAGTCGGTGTGTGTCCGCAACTGCTCGACGCCACGGATGTCGAGCTCGATGGCCTCGCCGCGGGCGCCGACGATCTGGTCGTTGAGGACCCGGTAGCGCTCGTTGGTGGAGAGGTTGTCCTCCACCAGGTGTCCCTCGGTGAGGGTGGGCAGGATGCCGACCAGGACGATCTTAGCGTCGGACTTGGCGGCGCGCTCGTCGGCCCGGGAGAGGCTGCTGCGCAGGTCGTGTTCGTAGTCGGCGAAACCGGCGCCCTCGATCAGCCGGGGCTCGGCGTTCAACTCCAGGTTGAACTGCCCCAGCTCGGTCTGGAAGAGCGGGTCGGCGATCTCGGCGAGGATCTCCTCGTTGCGCATCGCCGGCTCGGCCGCCGAGTCGACCAGGTTCAACTCGATCTCCAGACCGGTCATCGGCCGGTCGGCGTCGAACCCGAAGTCGTCGAGCATCAGGGCGAAGACGTCGAGGCACCGCCGGACCTTCTGCCGGTAGCGGACGCGGTCCTCCCGGGTGAAGGCGCCCTGCGAGACGTCCCTGCCCATGTGTCCTCCCGACAACCGGCGCGGTCGGGATTCTGCCGTCCCGGAAGCGCATTGTGAACCACCAACGGTAAGAGCGTTCGCCTGGCCGGGGCCAGAGGCCGACGACGGTGATCCGACGTCGGCCGAGCGATTCGCCCGTGGCGCCATCTCTACCCCGTCGCCCGCACGCCGGACCCCACGGGGCCAAGAACAAGTCGTGACAATTCACACGCGCTCGGCACCGACGACGCCGGGCCCGCGCCGACGTGCGGCGCGGGCCCGGCATACGGGTGGTCCGGGGATCAGGCCTGGCGGACGGCCTCGCCCTCGATCTCGATCTTGATCTTCTTGCCGACCAGCACGCCACCGGTCTCCAGGGCGACGTTCCAGGTCAGGCCGAACTCCTCGCGGTCGATCTCGGTGCTCGCGGAGAAGCCGAAGATGTCCTGGCCGAACGGGCTGCGACCAACACCCTCGAACTCGACCTCCAGCTCGACCGGACGGGTGACGCCCTTGACGGTCAGCTCACCGTCGAGCACGAACTCGTTGCCGCTGCGGGACTTGACGCCGGTGCTGCGGAACTCCAGGGTCGGGTACTGCTCCGCGTCCAGGAACTCGGGGCTGCGCAGGTGCGCGTCCCGGTCGCCCTGGGTGGTGTCGATGCTGGCGGCCTGGATGGTCGCGACGACCGACGACTGCAGCGGGTCCTCGGTGACGGTGATGGTGGCGGTCGCCTCGTTGAACTCACCGCGGACCTTGCTCACCATCATGTGCCGGGCGACGAAGCCGACCCGCTTGTGCGCCGCGTCCAGCACGTAGGTGCCGGCCGCCGGGATGGTGAGACCGTCCCAGTCGCGGGTAACCGCATCGATGCTGCTGGTCATGGCTGGTGTCCTCCAGAGGATTGTTTAGTAGTCCAACGACTGCTTTGACAAATATAAGCGCAGCAACATTCCCCGTGTCAAGGACTGGTAGGATTAACGAGTGACCAACGTGTTCGACGACCCCCGGATCACCGCGGTTGGCCTCCTGTACGAGGCCCACGCCGGGCTCTCGGCCCGGTTCGCCGCCCAACTCGAGGAACACGGCCTCTCCCAGGTCGAGTTCGAGGTGATCACCCGACTGGCCCGCTCGCCTGGCAACCAGCTACGGATGACCGACCTCGCCGCACAGACCTCGCTGTCCACCAGTGGGGTGACCCGCGTGGTGGACCGGATGGAGCGCGACGGACTGCTCACCCGTCGAGCATGCCCGAACGACCGCCGCAGCTCGTACGCGGTGGTCACCGCGTCCGGAATGCAGCGGCTCGACGAGACTCTGCCCGGGCACCTGCGGATCATCGAACAGTGGTTCACCGGCCAACTCGACCCCGAGGCCCTGGCGGCACTGCTCGACGGTCTGCGGCGGGTGCGGGACGCGGTCCATCCCGGCGCGACCGCCGGCAGCACCGAGCAGGAGATGGCCGACGACTGCGGCCCGGCCTGACGTCAGGCGTCGGAAAGGGCGTCTGGGCGGTACCGGCAGAAAGACCGGCAGAACTCACCCCACGGACCGGACAAACCTCTTGAAAAACACCTTCTTCCCCGGCAACGGTGGCAGGCTTTCGCCCACCGGGGAATCACCGGGGGGTGACGGCGCGGGCGAACAGCGAGGGGTAGCACCAAGGGGGCTCTTCGCCCGCGCCACTCTCCACCCGGCGGCCCGTCGACGCCGACCGGCCCCCGCTCACCGCCCGGTGGCTGCACCCCGCGCGGCGATCAGCGCGTAGAGCAGTCCGGACTCCTGCGGCAGCAACCGGATCCCGGTGTCCTCGCAGACCTGGTCGAGACGATCGAGGACGGTCGGATCTCCGGTACTCGCGGCGAGGCCCACCAGCGCCTCCACCACGTCCCGGCGATCGTGTCCGGCCGCGACGGCGGCCGCGAACCATTCGGCCGCCAACTCCCGGTCGCCCCGGTGCAGCGCCAGGTTCCCCTCGATCAGCGCGCAGATCCCGGCCTCCGGTCCGCTCCAGGACAACACCGTGTCGTCCGAGCGTGGTCTCGGCAGTCCGACCCGCTCCATCCACTGTCGCCCCGGCACGGCGACGGTCGCCTCGGCGCCGCCCGCGCGCAGTTCGGTGAGCACCTCGGTCGCCTCCGTCGCACGGCCGTCCTGAGCGAGGGCCAGACCGACCGTGCCCAGCACCCTACGGCGATGTCCGGGGTCGCCCAGCTCGACGAGCGCCGCCACCGCCCGCCGCCCCTGGTCGACGGCGTCCGCGTACCGGCCCTCGAGGCGGGACACCTCGGCCCGGTTGGCCCAGGCCAGCACGCGCAACCGCTGCTCGCCCCCCTCGGCCGCGAGCCGATCCACGGCGGCCAGCCGTCGGCGTGCCGCCGCCAGGTCGCCGACACGGATCTCGTGCCAGGCGAGGCTGTTCTGCGCCACGGCGAGATCACGCGTACGACCGTTGCGGGCGGCGAGCCGGAGCACCGCATCCGCCTGTTCCCGCGCCTCGTCGTGCCCGCCGACCCCGGTCAGCAGAGCGCCGAGCACGCTGCGCGCCTCCAACTCCCCGGTCACGTCGCCGGCCTGTCGGAAGATCTCCAACGCGGCGCGTGCGGTGGGCAACTCCTCGGCCTCGGCACCATGTTCGGCGGCGAGCCGGGCCACCCCGAGGCTGGCCCAGCCGCGCAGGATCGGGTCCGCGTCGGCGGTTCGCGGGTCGGCCAGCAGACGTCGCAGCCACTGCCGGCCGGCGACGTCCCGCCCCCGGAAGCGCCACCAGCGGGGGAGACAGGCGGCGAGCCGGAGCGCGGTCAGCGGGTCGTCGGTGGCCGCATGGCCGAGCGCGGAGCTGATGTCGCTGCTCACCTCGTCCAGCCGGTGCACCGCGTCGAGCATTCGTGGGCCGGCCAGTTCGGCGGCGGTCCGTGCCACGAGGCGGGCGGTCACCTCCGCGTGCCGACGTCGTACGCAGGTCAGCTCACCACCGCCGACCGCCTGCTCCACGGCGAAGTCACGGACCGCGTCGAGCAGGCGGAACCGGAACGGGCCGGTGCCGCGAACGCTCAGCAGGCCCAGCTCGACCAGGCGGTCCAGCAGCGGCACCGGATCGATGGCGACGGTGCCGTCCCGGTCGGCCTCGTCGGCGAGCATCTCCTCGGCCATCTCCACCGACCACCGGTTGCCGAACATGGCGAGTCGCCGCAGCGCGTCGCGCTCGTGGGACGCGAGCAGGCGGTAGCTGGTCGCCACCGCGTCCCGCAGGGTCACCGCCACCGCAGCCCGGGTGGCATCGGTGGCGTACGGACGGCGGGCTGGCGTCTCCGGCCCGTCCCACCGGGCACGGGCCGGGTCGGTCGAGGTGGTCAGGTCGAGCACGCGGTCGCCGTACCGGTCGAGCAGTTCGGTGAGGTCGAGCAGCCGGCCCCGGGCGGCCATCAGTTCGATGGCCAGGGGCAGGCCACCCAGCCGGCGGACCAGAGCGGCCAGTGCCGGTAGTTCCTCGGGGCTGGGCGGTTCCCGTCGGACCTGGGCGAGCCGTGCGGTGAACAGCGCGACCGCGGGCCACGAGACGAGCGTGGCAGGGCCGGAGTGTTCGCCGTCCGGCGGCGGCACCTCGAGCGGGGCGACCGGCCAGACCCGTTCACCGGGCAGCCCGACCGGGTGCCGGCCGGTGACCAGCACCCGCAGCGACGGCAGTACGGTGCCCAGCCGGTGCAGTGTCTCGGCCACCGGGCCGGGGGCCCGCTCGACGGCGTCCATGACCAGCAACGCCCGCCGGCCGGCGAGGCGGGCGACCAGTTCCGGTAACCGGGCGGCGCCGAGGACGGTCATCGAGGCCGCGAGGACGTCCGGCCCGTCCGAGCCCTCGCCGACCAGGACGCCGGCCACACCGCCCGGATGCGCCCGTGCCGCCGCGTGGGCCACGGCGAGCGCGAGCGCGGTCTTGCCGACACCGGCCAGGCCGACGAGGCTGACCAGCCGTGGTCCGTTCTCCGCGGTCAGCATCGCCGCCAACTCGGTGACATCGCGGTCCCGTCCGATCAGGGCGACCGGGGGCGGGAGGGCGACCGGCGCGTCGGCGTGGATGGCTTGCGCCGACGCGACCCCGACCGTGCCCGGGCCGACATCCGACGACGGCTCTCCGCCGACGGCGCCACGGGCCGTGGCCAGGAATGCCGCCCGGACGGCACCGGTCAACCCCAACGCCGTGGCGAGCAGATCGACGGTGGTGCGCTGCGGCCGGACCGACCGGCCGCGCTCCAGGTCCCGCACCGTCCGTACACCGACTCGGGCGCGGGACGCCAGTTCCGCCTGGGTCAGACCGGCGGCGCGCCGGTGCGCACGGAGCAGCTCCGGCAGCCCGGTACGACCGGCCGGGCTCCGCGACCGTCCATGATCCGGAGTCATGGGCACGAAGAGTACGGTTCGCCTCCGACCATCGGCAGTCGAACGTCGTGCTGCCGACGTCCGCCCGCCGATAATCCGACAGCCGATCGGTTGGTCGAGGGGAACGGTCGGTGGCCCGCCCAGGATGGAGCGAGGGGTGGGATCAGAGGCCCAGATCGCGGGCGATGATCATGCGTTGCACCTCGCTGGTGCCCTCGCCGATCTCCAGGATCTTGGAGTCCCGCCAGAACCGGGCGACCGGATACTCGTTCATGAATCCGTAGCCACCGTGGATCTGGGTGGCCTCCCGGGCGTTGTCCACCGCGATCGTGCTCGCGTGCAGCTTCGCGATGGCGGCCTGCCGCTTGAACGGCTCGCCGGCCAGCATCCGGGCGGCGGCGTCGTAGTAGGCCAGGCGGGCGGTGTGCGCCTTCAGCTCCATGTCCGCGATCTTGAACTGGATGGCCTGGTTGTCGCCGATCGGCCGGCCGAAGGCGTGCCGCTCCTTGGCGTACCTGATGGACTCGTCGACGCAGCCCTGGGCGAGGCCGACAGCCAGCGCGGCGATGGCGATCCGACCCTCGTCGAGGATGCGCAGGAACTGCGCGAAGCCCCGGCCGCGCGCACCGAGCAGGTTGGCCGCCGGCACCCGGCAGTCGTCGAAGGTCAGCTCGTGGGTGTCCGAGGCGGTCCACCCGACCTTGGAGTAGCCGGGCGCGACCGTGAATCCGGGCGTGCCGGTGGGCACGATGATCGTCGACAGCTCCTTGGAGCCGTCCGGGTTGGTGCCGGTCACCGCCGTGACGGTCACCATCGCGGTGATGTCGGTGCCCGAGTTGGTGATGAACGCCTTCGAACCGTTGATCACCCACTCGTCGCCGTCCAGCACGGCGCGCGTCTGGGTGCCACCGGCGTCGGAACCGGTGCCCGGCTCGGTGAGCCCGAAGCCGGCCAGCGCCTCACCGCTGAGCAGCCGCGGCAGCCAGGTGGCCTTCTGTTCCTCGGTGCCGAAGCGGTAGATCGGCATCGCGCCGAGCGAGACGGCCGCCTCCAGCGTGATCGCCACGCTGGAATCGACCCGGGCCAACTCCTCCAGCGCGAGGCACAGCGCGAAGTAGTCGCCGCCCATCCCGCCGTGCTCCTCGTCGAAGGGCAGGCCGAACAGGCCCATCTTGCCCATCTGCCGGATCACCTCGTACGGGAAGGTGTGCCGCTCGTAGTGCTCGGCGATCACCGGGGCGACCACCTCGCGGGCGAAGTCCCGCACGCTCTCCCGCAACGCCGATTGCTCGTCGGTGAGCCGGAAGTCCATCTCATCCTCCTGGTGGGGACGGTCCGCCGGGCGCTCGTGACGCCGGGACGGCTGGCTGTGCGGGTCAGACCGGGGTGACGCCGTGGCGGCGTCGGGAGAAGTGCCGGTCCTTCGTACGTGCCGCGGCGAAGCGGCGGATCAGCTCGGTACGCAGGTCGTGCGGCTCGACGATGGCGTCCACCACCAACTCGCTGGCGAGCCGGACGACGTCGATGTCCTGCTCGTACTCGGCGCGCTTGGCGGCCACGAAGGCGGCCCGCTCGTCCGCGTCCTCGATCGCCGCGATCTTGTTGGCGTAGACGGCGTTCACGGCGGCTTCGGCGCCCATCACCGCGATCTTGGCGGTGGGCAGCGCGATCGTCGCGTCCGGCTCGAAGCCGGGGCCGGCCATCGCGTACAGGCCCGCGCCGTACGCCTTGCGGACGACGACGCAGATCTTCGGCACCGTCGCCTCCGAGATCGCGGTGATCATCTTGGCGCCGTGCCGGATGATGCCCTGCTTCTCCACGGCGCTGCCGACCATGAAACCGGGCACGTCACTGAGGAAGAGCAGCGGCACGTTGAACGCGTCGCAGAGCTGCACGAAGCGGGTGGCCTTGTCGGCCGAGTCGACGAAGAGCACGCCGCCCTTGAACATCGAGTTGTTGCCGACCACGCCGACGACCTGGCCGTCGAGGCGGCCGAAGCCGATGGTCAGCTCCTTGGCCCACAGTGCCTGGATCTCGAAGAAGGAACCCTCGTCGAGCAGGCCCTTGACGTACCGTCGCATGTCGAACGCCTGCCGCTCGCTGGCCGGCACCAGCGCGGCCAGGTCGGCCTTCGCGGGCGCGGCGACCGCCGGCGCGGCCGGCGGCGCCTGGGTCCAGTTCGCCGGCAGGTACGACAGGTAGGTCTTCACCACGTCGAGCGCGTCGGCCTCGGTCTTGCAGAGGAAGTGCCCGACACCGGACTCGGCGGTGTGCACCTTGGCCCCGCCCATGGCCTCCAGCGTGGTCTTCTCCCCGGTGACCATCTCGACCATCCGGTCGGAGCCGAGATACATGCTGGCGTTGCCGTCGACCATCGCCACCACGTCGCAGAACGCCGGGATGTACGCCCCACCGGCGGCGCTCGGGCCGAACAGCGCGCAGACCTGCGGGATCGAGCCGGACGCGCGTACCTGGTTCCAGAAGATCTTGCCGGCCCCGCGGCGGCCGGGGAAGAGGTCGACCTGATCGGTGATCCGGGCGCCGGCCGAGTCGACCAGGTAGACCATCGGGACGCCGGCGCCGTACGCCCGCTCGATGATCCGAATGATCTTCTCGACGGTACGGGCGCCCCAACTGCCGGCCTTCACCGTGGAGTCGTTCGCCATCAGGCAGACCTGCCGCCCGTCGATCGTGGCGGTGCCGGTGACCACGCCGTCGGCCGGGAGGCCGTCGGCGAGCGCGTTGGCGTAGAGGCCGTCCTCGACGAAGGAGCCCTCGTCGACGAGGAGCGCGACACGTTCGCGGGCGAAGAGCTTCCCCTTGGCCTCGTTGGCCGCGTGGTACTTGTCCGCGCCGCCGGACCGGGCCCGCTTGCGCAGTTGTTCCAGCGCCTCACCGTCGAGCGTCACGCCGACTCCCTCGCCCGTGTTGACCTGAACGATCGTTAGGCTATCGCATCCGCGCACCCTCCGGCGACCCACGCCGCGCCAACGCTCCTTCGAACGAAACATTGAAATCTATTAATCTCTGTGGATAGGCTCCTGACACCCCCTCCCGGATAGGAGTCAGCGATGACCTCACGACTCAGTCGGCTCGCTGTCGCGTTGGTCGCGACGGCAGGTGCCACCCTCGGCGTCACGGTCGCCAACCCCGCGCCCGCGTCAGCCGCCATGACCATCTGCTACAACACCAGCCAGGCAGGCGCCTACGCGGGCACCGCCAACCAGGCAGCCTCGATCTGGAACAACGCCACCGTCAACCTGACGCTCTCCGCGAACTGCGGCTCCAACCTGCGGATCTACCAGATCACCGGCGGCGGCTCGTACGCCGTGCGGACCAGTCTCGGCAACGGCCGGGTCTACATCGACACGCAGCAGGCGGCCCAGTACAGCCCGCTGCGGATCATGACCCACGAGATCGGTCACATCCTCGGCCTGCCGGACAACTACAACGGCAACTGCTCTCTGTTGATGTCGGGCGGCAGCGCCGGCACCAGCTGCACCAACCCGTACCCGAGCACCGCCGAGGCGAACCGGGTGAGCAGCCTCTTCGCCGGCACGTTCAGCGCCACCGAGCGCAGCACCGACCGCAGCGCGGACATCTTCCGCGACAGCTGGCCGGCGGCGCTCACCACGGTGGGCTGACCGAACCCGCGCACCACGGAGGGGCCGGCAACTCGCCGGCCCCTCCCGCGTGTTCTCAGCTCGGCATCGGCGTCAGTCGCGTACGCGGGCCCGCCCGCAGCACGCCCGACGGCAATTTCTTGCCGAGCAGTTCCTCCGCCAACTCGGCCACCTCGATCAGGGCGTCCAGGTCGATACCGGTGTCGATGCCCATGTCGTGCAGCATGTGCACCGCCTCCTCGGTGGCCAGGTTGCCGCTGGCCCCCGGCGCGTACGGGCAGCCACCCAGGCCGCCCACGCTCGCGTCGAACTCGGTCACGCCGAGCTCCAGCGCGGTCAGCAGGTTGGCCAGCGCCGTGCCCCGGGTGTTGTGGAAGTGCAGCAGCACCGGCACGTGTGCGTTGCGGTCGCGTACCTCGGTCAGCAGCTCACGGACCCGGCGCGGCGTGCCCATGCCGGTCGTGTCGCCGAAGGCCACCCGATCCGCGCCGTCACGGACCACCCGATCGACGATGCCGGCCACCCGACCCGGGTCGACGTCCCCCTCGTACGGGCATCCGAAGCTGGTCGCGACGATCACCTCGACCCGCGCGGAGGCACCGTGCAGCAGGTCGATCAGCTCGGCGATGTCGTCGAGCGACTCGTCGGTCGAGCGGTTGACGTTGCGACGGTTGTGCGTGTCGCTGGCCGACACCACCACCTCGATCTCGGTGAAGCCGGCGGCCAGTGCCCGCTGCGCGCCCCGGGTGTTCGGCACCAGCGCCGAGTACCGCACCCCGTCGGCCTTCGCCGCCCGCCGCCACACCTCGTCGGCGTCGGCCATCTGCGGAATCGCCCTGGGGTGCACGAACGACACGGCCTCGATCCGGCGTACGCCGGTGGCGGAGAGCGCGTCGAGCAGCCGCACCTTGGCGTCGGTCGGGACGGGCTCCTCGTTCTGGAGCCCGTCGCGCGGCCCAACCTCACGGATGGAGACGAAATCTGGCAGTTGGCTCATCGGTCACCTCGCTGTGACGTCGGATCGGAACAGGTCAGCGCATCCGGGCGACGATGCCCGTGTCGTAGGCGCCGGAGCGGAACTCCTCGTTGCCCAGCAGCTCGGCGAAGAACGGGACGTTGTTCTTCGGGCCCTCGATCTGGAACGCCGCGACCGCCGCCTCCGCCCGCTCCAACACCTCTGCGCGAGTCGCGCCGGTGACGATCAGCTTGGCCAACAGGCTGTCGTAGAACGGGGTGACGGTGTTGCCCCCGGTGTAGCCGGAGTCCACCCGGACGCCCTCGCCGGTCGGCTCCACCCACGTCCGGATCACGCCGGGGCCGGGCAGGAACCGCTTCGGGTCCTCGGCGTTGATCCGCATCTCGATGGCGTGTCCGCTCGGCGCGAGCGCGTCCGGGTCGAACGTCGGCGCCAGCCCGGACGCCACCCGCAACTGCTCCTCGACCAGGTCGATCCCGTAGACGTACTCGGTCACCGGGTGCTCCACCTGAAGCCGCGTGTTCATCTCGAGGAAGAAGAAGTCACCGGAAGTGGGGTCGAGCAGGCACTCGACGGTCCCCGCGTTGCGGTAGCCGACCGCCTCGCCCGCGCGTACCGCCGCCGCCAGGAGACGCGCCCGCAGTTCCGGCGACACCGCCGGCGACGGGGACTCCTCGACCAGCTTCTGGTTGCGTCGCTGCACCGAGCACTCCCGCTCGCCGAGCGCCACCACCCGACCGTCGGCCAGGCCGAGGATCTGCACCTCGACGTGCCGTACCCGAGGGAAGTACCTCTCGATCAGCACCGAGCCGTCACCGAACATCCGCTCGGCGAAGGCGCGCACCTTGTCGTACTCGGTGCGCAACGCGGCCTCGTCGACGGCCACGCCCATGCCCATGCCGCCGCCACCGGCGGCGGCCTTGACCATCACCGGGTAGCCGATCTCGGCGGCGGCCGTCACGGCCGCATCCAGGTCGGCGGCCGGATCGGTGGTGCCGGGCGCGACCGGCACGCCGGCCGCCGCCATCAGGTTCCGAGCATTGATCTTGTCGCCCATCGCGCTGATCGCGTCCGCGCCGGGTCCGACCCAGATCAGCCCGCTGGCCTCGACGGTACGAGCGAACTCCGCGTTCTCCGACAGGAAGCCGTAGCCGGGGTGGATCGCCTGTGCGCCGGTCGACTTGGCGGCGGCGAGGATCGCCTCGACGTTGCGGTAGCTCTGCGCCGGGTTCGGCGGGCCGATGAGGACGGCCTCGTCCGCCTCGGTGACGAACGGCAGGTCGGCGTCCGCCTCCGAGTACACCGCGATCGCGCGGATGCCGAGCCGCTTGGCGGTCCGGATGACCCGGCGGGCGATCTCGCCCCGATTGGCGACCAGCAGTGACTCGATCATGTTTCCTCCCGGCGTCCGGATGTTGGGACGATGTCAGGGAATCATGACCGGCGTAGTTCTGACGAGTCGGATCAGGCGAGCAGCGCGGCCAGGGTGGCTCCGCGCAACAGCTCGGCACGACGTCGTCGGTCCACCTCGCCGCCGAGGAACGGAGTCGAGTTCATCAGGCCGAACGCGGCATGCGCGAGCACCCGCGCCTCGCCGTCGGGCATGCCCGGGTGCAGCGCCGTGAGCACCGTCACCCACTCCTCGACGTAGAGCCGTTGCAGCCGGCGGATCCGTCGCCGCGGCTCCTCCGGCAGGCGGTCCAGCTCGTGCAGGTGCAGCGCGATCACGGCCGGATTGGCCAGCGCGAACTCGACGTGGAAGTCGATCAGGGACTCCAGCACGCCGCGCGGGTCGTCCGGGTGCCCGGCGGCGCGTTCCCGCCCGCCCGCCAGCAGTCCCTCACTGACCGGGATCAGCGCGGCGGCCAGCATCGCCTCCTTGCCGGCGAAGTGGTGATAGAGCGCCGGACCGGTCACCCCGGCTGCGGCGCCGATGTCGTCCATCGACACGCCGTGGTAGCCACGGGCGGCGAACAGACCGACCGCGATCTCCAGGATCTCGTCCTTGCGGGACCGGCGCCGGCCCGTACCCGCCGCCCCCCGTGCCTGCTGCTCCACCGTCACGGGGCAAGCGTAGACCGCGAGCTGGACACGGTGGGGCGACGGTTACCGGTCGGTCCCAGCGGTCAGTCGTCCGGGTCGAGGTCGTGCTCCTGCCGCAGGGCGGTCGCCTCGGCGGACCGGTCGAGCAGGTCCAGCGCGCGGGCCAGCAACCACGCCGTCTGGCGGACCGGCCGTGATCCGGCCGGCAACCCACCGAGTACGCGACGCAGCAGCGGCTCCGCCTCGGCCGGCCGGTCCAGTCGGAGCAGCAGCTCACCGACGAGGACTTCCACCTGGGCCGCCTCACCGAACGCCTCGATCGACCGCAGTCGGTCGGGCACCCCGGCGAGCCGTTCCAGCGCCTCGTCCGCCCGGCCCTCCCCGGTCAGCACCCTCGCGCCGGTCTCGGCCATCATGGCCAGCTCGTACGTCACCGGCGGCGTCGGCTCCGGCTGCCCGGCCACCACCGCCGCCAGCCCGTCCGCCAGTTCGACGACACGTACCGCCTCGGTCAGGTTGTCGGACCAGAACCAGGAGTACGCCTCCCGCCGACGGGCGCGCAGCTCGTCCAGCGGCAGGTCGGCGAGCCGGTACGCCGTGGCGGCGGCGGCGAACCGCTCGGCGGCTGCGGCGTCCCGGTCGGCGTCGTACAGGATCCCGCCCGCCTCCTCCAGCACCTGGGCCCGGTTGGGCAGGTTGTCCGGGCCGTCCAGGTTGACGGACAACTGCTCCAGCAGAGCCAGCGCGGGGTCGATCTCGCCGAGCCCGCTGTACACGCCGGCCAGCAGGTGTCGGCAGCGGTCGGCCTCCGCCTGGGCGCCCAGGCGGTCCAGGCCGAGAACGGCCTCCTCGGCAACCTCGGCCGCCTCGGCGAGCCGGCCCACCACCCGGTACGCATTCGCCAACTCCCAGCGCAGGAACGCGTCCCCCTCGGCGCCACGCTCCACGCAGAGCGTCACCGCCTCGACGAAGTCGTCCACCGCGTCGGCCGCCCGGCCGGCGGCGAGCAGCGCCCGCGCGCGGGCGACCCGTACGGGCAGCTCCGCGTCCGCCGGCGCCACCCGCAGCGCCTCGTCACAGGCGGCCACCGCCTCGGCCGGATCGTCGACCGTCCGCGCGCAGGTCAGGCAGGCCGCCACGACCAGCTCGTCGATGCCCAGCTGGCGGGCGATCCGACGGGCCTCCTCGGCGGCCGCGCAGGCCTCGTCGAGGCGGTCGGACTGCTCCAGCAGATGTGCCCGGTGCAGCGCGATCCGGGCCGCCAGGTGCTCGTCGCCACCCGCGTCGGCAGGTATCCGGTCCAGGGCCGTCAGCGCGTCCGCCCAGCGTTGCCGGTGCAGCAGCGCCAACGCCAGCCGGTCGTACCCGGCGGCGCGCTGCCGGGCGTCACCGAGCCGGTCCAGCGTCTCGGCGGCCTCCCGGACCAGCGTCAGCCCCTCCTCGGCGTGCTCGTCGGCGCGGGTCAGCAGAACACCCAGTCGCCCCGCGACCACCTGGGCGGGCAACTCCTCGCCCGCCGAGCGGTACAGCTCCAGCGCCGCCCGGTTCAGCTCCACCGCACCCTCGACGTCGTCCGCGTCGCCGCGCTCGGCCGCCCGCAGCGCCAGCCGGTGCGCGACCGTACGCGGCGCGAGGTCGGCGGAGTCGAACCGGTCGTCGTACGAGGCCAGCGCCGCCCGGAACGTGACCCGGTCGTGCCGACCCCAGCTCTCCTCGGCGACGGTCAGCAGCTCGTCGGCGTCGGCTGGCAGGGCCACGGTGGACACCTCGACCGGCGCTCGGCCGGGCCGTTCGGACACAGGCGCTGCCGCACCCGCCGGCGCGTCCCCACCGGGTCGCGTCGGACGGCGACGGACGCTCGCGGAGAGCGGCAGATGCTCGCCACTGGGCTGGACGGCGAGCCGGCGCGCGATCCACTGCGACTGGTGGGTGGTCCCGTTACGGGCGTCGAAGCGGGCGGCCAGATCGGTCGCCGTCCGCACCAACTCGTCGGCCAGCGCCGACGCCGGCACCTCGGCGGCCGGCCGACCCTCGGCGGCCCGGCGGTACACGGTCGCCGCACCGGCCTGGCGCAGCGCGGCGGCGGCGGTCGCCGCGAAGTGCATGGCGGCGGCCGGTGACGGCGGGCGGTCCAGCCAGTCCAGGTGCCGCTCGACCAGCTCGACCGCACGCGCCTCGTTGCCGGTGAGCGTGCAGAACTCGATGTGGTCGCCGATGTCCCACAGGTCGGCGAGGCTGCCGCGCAGCTTGCGGTACGCCTCCCGATGCGCGTCCCGCGCCGACTCACCCCGACCGGTACGCAGGTACGGCAGAAGAAGCGCCGTGAGAATCGCCTGCGGCTGCTCGGTGCACGTGAGCCGACCGGCGAGCACCGGTTCGGCGAGGGCCACCGCCTCGGCGTCCCGACCGGTGTCGGCCAGGTAGCCCACCTGGCTCGTCGGGTCACAGCCCGCGCAGTCGGACAGGTCGTCGCGGGGCGTCGTCTGCCACAGCCGGTACCAGTGCGCGGCGGCCTCGGCGTCGCCCACGTGGTCGGCGACCCGGAACCGGTGCTTGTGCACGGTCTGGAGGCTGTGCCCGCCGGCCCGGTAGCGCCGCTCCATGTCGTCGAGCACGGCGTACGTGCGGTCCAGTGGCACCTCGGGGAACTTCAGCAGACCCGACACCATGTACTTGAAGTGCCACAGCAACTGGTGCAGGTGACGCTGGTGGTAGGGCTGCGGGTCGCGGTCGAACTCGGACAGGCACCAGGAGAACGTGACGAACGACTTCGCCGGCTCGCCCCCGTAGACGTACCCGGTCGTCGCCTGCATGCGGGTGACGAAGGCGAGGTGCCGGTCGTCGGCGGCGTCCACCCGGCGCAGCAACTGCTCCAGCGCGGCGATCTGCCCCGCCCCGTACGGCATGTCGGCGATGCCGCGCAGCACCCGCCACAGGTCCTCGTCACTCACTCCTGCTCCCGTCCCGGCACGGCCCGGCCGAGCAGGCCGAGGAAGGAATCGTTCAGCAGCGCGGCGTCGGCCGCGCGGATCGGATGGTGCCCGAGCAGCAGCGCCTGCCCGTACAGCGCCTCGACGGCGAGCCCGACCAGCTCCGGATCGCCCAGCATGGTGACCCGCCGCACCAGCGGGTTGCGGTGGTTGAGCACCAGTTGCGGGCGGTCCGGTGGGGCGGTGGCGGCGAGCGCGTCCAGCACCCCGCCCCACAGCTCGTCGGCCCGGTCGCGGCTGGCGGCGAGCTGGTCGTTGAACGCCGCCGACCGGCTGACCAGGTAGAGCGCGGGCAGCGAGACCGGGTCGTACGCCCGGATGACCACCTCGCAGCCGGACCGCTCGACAGCCCGCTGGGCGGCGGTGAGGAACGGCCGCAGCGCCAGTTCCACGGACGGGTCGAGGGCCTCGAACCGGGTGGTGAGGTCGCTCGGCTCGAGCCGTTCGATGAGCACCGAGCGGTCCACCGCCGGCAGCCGCTCGATCAGCTCGGTGTCGTACGTGTAGCCGGCGTTGACGACCGCCAGGTCCTGTGCGGCGGCCACCGCGGCGAGCTGGCGGAACTCGTCGAGGCTGGCCGCGTAGCGGACCACCCCGTAGCGTTCCCGGAACTCGGCGAGGGTGAGCGTGCCGACGTTGGTGTCCATCGGCCACCACCTGTCGACCAGCCGGAGCATGTCGTCGTCGTGCAGGGCCAGCGCCTTCACGCCGAGGTGGTGCACCTGGAGGAACTCGGCCAACCGGTGCGGGTCGTGTCGCGCCAGCCGGACCAGCCAGCCGCGTACCTGGTCGCCGAGCGCCTCCCGGGTCGCGGTCAACAGGGTGTCCTCGTAGAGGGCCTCCCGGCTGGCCGTCGGACGCAGTTCGGTCGCGTCGACGACGCAGTGCGCGAAGAACGCCCAGTCCGGCAGCAGGCCGTCGGCGTTCTCGGTGAGCAGCATCCGCTTGAGGTAGACGCGGTGCCCGGCACGGGCCGCCGGGTTCACCGGGGTGGGCAGGATGACGGCGACACCGGTCAGCCCGGCCTCGGGAACGCTCAGCGGCAGTACGTCGAACGGGTCCACACCGAGCGTCTCGCGGGCGTACGCGACCAGGGCCGCCCGGTCGACCGGCGCTCCCGGAGTCGTCGGCCAGGGCGGTTCGCCAACGGTGGTGACCACGTCGCCGACCCGGACGGTGACCGGCAGCAACGCGCCGAAGAGCCGCGCCAGGTCGACGACGGTCGGGGTGCTGAACCACTGGTCGGCGTCACGGCGGGGCACCAGCGTCACGGTGGTGCCCGGCTCGGCGCGGGCCTCCTCCGGCGGCGCGACGGTCACCGCGTACCGGCCGTCGGCGTACCCGCTCCACCGGACGGTGGGGCTGTCGCCGTGGCGGGTGAGCACCTGGATCTCGTCGGCCACCAGGAAGCAGGAGAGCAGACCGATGCCGAACTGGCCGAGGAACTCGTGCCGGGAGAAGCCCAGCTCGTCACGCTTGGAACTGCGGCCGATGGTCGCCAGCAGCTCGTGTACCTGCGCCTCGGTCAGGCCGACGCCGGTGTCGTGCACCCGGAGGGTGCCGTCCCCGGTGATCTCCGGGGGCTCGATCCGGACCAGCGCCGGCGCGTCCGGCTCGGTCGTACGCCGGGCGGTGATCGCGTCCACGGCGTTCTGGAGCAGCTCACGGACGTACACCCGAGGGCTGCCGTAGAGGTGATGGCTGAGCAGGTCGACCACGCCGCGCAGGTCGACCTGGAAGGTGTGGTCCACGCCTGTGCTCTCCCTGGTCGCGATGTCGGCGCTCACCGTACCCAAGATCACCGGCGGCCCGCGTCCCCCTTTCGCCCGGCGGCTTGACCCTCGACCCGGTCGAACCGGCACGGTCGGCGGCATGACCTTCTCCGTTCCGGGCCGGAACTTCCGGCTGCTCTGGTCCGCCGTCGTGGCGTCCCGCTTCGGGGACGCGCTGCGGACACCGGCGCTGGCGCTGCTGGCGGCCACGCTGACCCGCGACCCCCGGGTCGTCGCCGCGGTCACCGTGGCCGCGCAGCTGCCGCCGTTGCTCTTCGGCCTGCTCGGCGGGGTGTACGCGGACCGCTGGGACCGCCGCCGGACGATGGCCGGCATCGACGGGGTACGCGCCGCGGTGGTGGCGGCGGTCGCCGTGGCGGTGGCCGTCGACCGGGCCGGCATCGGGCTCCTGCTGGTGGCGGCGTTCCTGCTCGCCGCACTGGGAACACTCTTCGACGCCGCCTCGTTCGCGCTGCTACCGGCCCTGGTCCCGCCGGCCGCGCTGCCCCGGGCGAACGGCCGCCTCCAGGCGGGTTCGGCGGTGGCGGGTGGTTTCCTCGGCGCGCCCGCCGCCGGTGTCCTGTTCGCCGCCGCTCCCGCCCTGCCGTTCGCACTCGACGCCGTCACCTTCGCGGTGGCCGCCCTGTTCGTGCTCGCCCTCACCCCTCCGGCCGCCGTGCCCGCCGAGCCGGCCACCGTCCGCGGGTCGGTGTGGGGCGACATCGTCGAGGGAGTGCGGTGGCTGCGGGCGCACCGGACCATGTGGCGCATCACCCTGCTCACCGCGGCGAGCAACCTGGCGATCTCCGGCATCATGGCGGTGCTGGTGCTCTACGCGCTGGACGTGCTGCGGATACCGCCGGCCGGGTACGGGCTGTTCACCGCTGCGGTGATCCTCGGCGGGGTGGCCGGGGCGCTGGGATCGCATCGGCTCGCCGCCCGGCTCGGCACGGTACGCGCGCTGGGGGCGGTTCTCGTCGCGGAGACCCTCGCGCTGACCGGTTTCGCGCTGGCCCGGCATCCGGTGCCGGGCGGCTTCGCGCTGGCCGTCTTCGCCGCCGGGACAGTGGTGTGGAACAGCCTGTGGGCGTCGTACGGTCAGCGGGAGGTGCCAGCGAGGCTGCTCGGTCGGGTCGGCGCCGCCCAGCGGATGGTCGGTCTGCTCACCGCCCCGGTCGGCGCGGGACTCGCCGGCCTGGTCGCCGCCGCGCACGGGACGGTCCCGGTGATGGGCGCGGCGGCGGGCGTCTTCGCGCTGGTGACGGTGGTGGCGTGGCGGACACTGCGATCGGCCGGGAAATCGGCCCAACCTTTTCCGCCTTCCCGTGCGTCTGTGGGGTGACGCGCACCGCGGGCGGCCGGAAGGGGTGCGGATGGGATCGACGGCGGACGACGGCCGCGACGGCTACCTCGCCTTCGTGGAGAGCAACCAGCACCGGCTCCTGCGGGCGGCCTTCCTGATCTGTGGCAACCGGCACCAGGCCGAGGACCTTCTCCAGGACGCCCTGCTGAAGCTGGCGCTGCGCTGGACCTCGGTCCGCGACGGCGATCCCGCCGCCTACGTGCGGGCCATCCTCTACCGGGACGCGGTGTCCTGGTGGCGGCGTCGTCGCCGGGAGTGGCTCAGCGCCGCGCCACCGGAACGGGCCGCGCCGGACCGGGACGGCGCGCTGCGGCTGACCCTGCACGACGCGCTGGGGACGCTGCCGCCGCGGCAGCGGGCCGTGCTGGTGCTGCGGTACTACGAGGACCTGACCGAGGTCGCCACGGCCGAGGCTCTCGGGGTGACCGTGGGCACCGTGAAGAGCCAGTGCCACCTGGCGCTGCGGCGGCTCAGGGAGGTGGCTCCCGATTTCACCGGCGACGATCGGCCGGGTCGGGGCGCCAACGGTGTGGAGGTGAGCCAGTGAACGAGCAGGACCTGCGCGACCTTTTCACCGTCAGCGTGCGGGACGTGCTGCCCACCGCACCGGCGGCGGCAGGCTGGGAGCGGGCGCGGCGCACCCGTCGTACCCGACGGGCCATCGGCGCGGTCGTCGTGGCCGTGGCGTTGGCCAGTGGCGCGGCCGTCGCCCTGCGACCGTCTGCTGATTCACGCCTGGAGCATCCGGTGGCGCCCACCGTCGAGCCCACCCACGCCGGCCCCGTGCAGCGCCCGCCCGCCAAGCTGACCTTCCCACCCGATCCGCTGAGCCGGATCAGCGGCCCGCCGACCGTGGCGCTGTCCGCGCGACCGGTCCAGCGTGCGCTGGCGCTGTTCCAGCCGCTGAACGAGGAGGGTCAACCGGACGGCCCGATCCGGATCCTCGGCGACGACGGCGTGGTCCGCAGTCTCGACGTGGTGACGCCGGCACCCACCTGGGACGAGAGCGGCAACGAAGCGACAGCGGTCAAGCCGGGAGTCTTGTCGCCGGACGGACGGTGGGCGGCCTTCGCGCAGACCAACGAGCTGATCATGGTCGACCTCACCACGGCCGGCGTACGTCGCGTCCCGCTCGACGGCTACCTGGAGTTGGTGGTGTGGGCGCAGGACCGGGTGCTGGTCGGCGGCGACAACCGGGCGTACGTGGTGGAGCGGGACACCGAGGCGGCAAGCACCACCAAGGTGTCGGCCTGGAACGTGGTCGCGCCCGATCCGGAGGCCGGTCGCGGGGCGGCCGTGCTCGAGTTGGTCGGCGAGTGGGGTGGCCTGAAGCTGCGGAGCCGGACCGCCTTCGACGGCGCGGTCCGCTCCGAACAGCGGATCACCATGGGCGCGCTGCCACCGCCCTATCAGGTGAACGAGTTCTACGGCCGGGGCTGGCTGCACGGCGGCCGGTTGGCCAGCGCCGCGTGGATCGTCAACAGCCAGATCGACGGCGCGGAGGGGGTGGCCGTGCTGGACTCCCGCACCGGCGTGGTCACCCACCTGCTCGACCTCGGGCGGGACCGCGCCAAGGGCTGCTGCCCGGTGTACGGCTGGGACAACAAGGGCGCGGTGCTGCTGCGCCTGGAACCGGCCGGTCTGGCGCGCTGGGACCCGGAGACCGGCACGATCACCGGGATCATCGACAACCTGCGCGGCGTGCTGGCGCTGGCTGGCTGAGGCGCGATGTGCTGGTGCCGGCCGGCTCGGGCGCGGTGCGCGAGAGCTGGCCGGCTGGGCCTCGGGGGCCCAGCCGGCCGAGCCCGCGTCTCAGGCGGCGATGCCGCCGGGCTGGTCGCCCTTCACCACAGGCGCCCGGACCAGGTTGCCCCACTCCGTCCACGAACCGTCGTAGTTGCGCACCTGCGGGTAGCCGAGCAGGTGCCGCAGCACGAACCAGGTGTGGCTGGACCGCTCGCCGATCCGGCAGTACGCGATCACGTCGTCGTCCGGGCTGAGCCCGAGCTGGTCGGCGTAGATCGCCTTCAGCTCGTCGGCAGACTTGAACGTGCCGTCCTCGTTCGCGGCGGACTTCCACGGCTTGTTGACCGCGCCCGGGATGTGCCCGCCACGCAGCGCGCCCTCCTGCGGGTAGTCCGGCATGTGCAGCATCTCGCCGGTGTACTCGCCCGGGGACCGCACGTCGACAAGCGGCCGGCCCACCGCGATGTGGGCCATCACCTGCTCGCGGAACGCGCGAAGCGGCGCGTCGTCCCGCAGCGGCACCGGGTAGTCGGCGCGGGGCCGGGACGGCTTGTCGCGGGTCAGCTCGCGCCCCTCGGCGACCCACTTCTGCCGGCCGCCGTCGAGCAGCCGCACGTCGACGTGGCCGAAGAGCGAGAAGACCCAGAGGGCGTACGCGGCCCACCAGTTGAAGTTGTCGCCGTAGAAGACGACGGTGTCGCCCCGGCCGATGCCCTTCGCGGCGCACATCTCGGCGAAGCTCGTGGCATCGAGGTAGTCGCGGGTGACCTGGTCGTTCAGATCGAGGTGCCAGTCGACCTTGACGGCGCCGGGGATGTGACCGGATTCGTAGAGCAGGACGTCCTCGTCGGACTCGACCACGACGAGGCCCTCGTCGCCCAGGTGCTCGGCCAACCAGTCGGTGGTGACCAGCCGCCGCGGGTCGGCGTACGACTGGAGGCGGGGATCGGGATCGTTCGGCACAGACATGATCCCCAAGGTACGCCGCGACACCGCTGGACGGCCCGCCATCGGGGATCGGGGGGTCAGGGGTGTCGCAGCTAACGCCGCCGGTCCGCCCGAGGGACGACCGCGTTCAGGCGCGTCGGTGCACGATCCGGCCGGCGACCACGGTCGCGAGGCAGGTTCCGTCGATGTCGTGCACCGACAGGTCCGCCCGGCCACCGGCGTCGAGGGTCGGTGGCACTGGTCCGACCAGCACCAACAGGTCGCTGCGGTCGACGGCCCCACGGAGTGCCGGGTCGGCCAGATGGTCGGCGAGCACCGCCGTGACCCCGCCTCGCAGTAGCGCGTGCACCCGCTCGCGCGGGGTGGGTGCCGCCGGCAGCGGACCGTCGTGCAGCAGGCCGGGCCCCAGCGTGCCGGGCCAGCGACGGACCCGCACCTGCGCGTGGGCCTCGGTCAGCTCGGCGAGCGGACCGACCGCCTCGACCCGGTCGCCGCTGACCAGCACGCCGTGCTCCGGCACCGGCTCGCCGTCCCGTTCGCGGCGCAGCAGCGGCGCGGTGTGCAACGTACGCACGCTCAGTCGACGATCGGCCCGAGCAGCGGACGCTTCGCGGTCACCGTGTCACCGGACGACCGGCCGGTGAGCCGCCGCTTGATCCACGGGGCCAGGTACTGCCCGGCCCAGCGCACGTCGGCCGCGCGGGCGGCGAGCCACGGCGACGGCGCCGGGTGCGGCGGAACCAGCAACCACTCCTCGTCGCAGCCCACGCCGAGCGCGTTCAACACCTGCCCGGCTACCCGTCGGTGACCGGCCGGGGAGAGGTGCAGCCGGTCGGTGCTCCACAGCATCGGGTTGAGGAACGTGTCGTCGGCGTACAGGTCGACCAGGATCGCGCCGTGCCGCGCGGCGGTCTCGCCGACCGCCTGGTTGAGCAGTTGCACCCGGGGCGCGACGAGACGCTGACCGGGCAGGCGGGCCATCACGTCCGCGAAGCGGAAGAGCAGCACGTCGGCGCCGCCCGAGCGAAGCTGCCGAACCACCTCGTCGAAGCGGGTGACCAGCGTCTCCGGGTCGAAGGTACGGCGCAGCACGTCGTTGCCGCCGGCCGCAAAACTGATCAGGTCCGGCTTCATCGCCACCGCGGAGGGCACCTGCTCGGCGACCACGCTGGGGAAGAGCCGGCCCCGGATGGCGAGGTTCGCGTACCGGAAGTCGGGGCCCGCCTCGGCGGCGAGCCGGGTCGCCACCAGGTCGGCCCAACCCCGGAAGGTGCCATCCGGGTACGCGTCGTCCATACCCTCGGTGAAGCTGTCCCCGACCGCGACATAACTGCGCCAGCGCACCCCGCGCCTCCTCACGCCACCCGTTGCCTGCGGCGACCAGTCTTTCACCGCAGGCGCGTCGGCCGGTGCCCCGACCGGCCGACGTGGCGGAGGTCATGCGGCCGCGTCGATCGAGGGCCTTGATCGACACGAGTTCCCCGATATCGCGGTCTCCGAGCGCTGGGACACCCCGACATCGGCGATGCGGAGTGGATCACACGCACCAAGCGGGACGGTGTCGCCAATCCGGCGGATGTCGGGGTGCCCTCCCTCGTCAGCAGGCCCCACAATGGAGGGCCGGTCACCGGGCCGGGTAGCGGGGAGGGCCTAGTTGAGTCAGGCAAGCGAGCCGAGCCCCGCCGGGCCGGCCCCGGAATTGGGAACACCGTCGCGCTCCGCACGGGCCCGTCAGATCCGACTGGTGGGGCTCGTTGTCCTGCTGGCCGTACTGGCAGCCGCTCTGGTCCCGATCGTCCTCGCCATGGGCCCGCCGACCCGTGACGAGTTGCTGGAGGACGCTCAGCTCAAGGGCAAGCAGCAGCTCATCATCGGGGTGAAGGACGATCAGCCGGGCATCTCGCAGCGCCTTCCGAACAACGTCTGGAAGGGCTTCGACGTCGACATCGCGTACATGATCGCGAGCTACCTCGGGTTCGATCATTCCCAGGTGCGTTTCGTGCCGATCGAGAGTGAGGACCGGGCCCGTCGACAGGCCCAGGACGGCGAGGGCTTCGTCATCGTCGACCTGGTCATCGCCTCGTACAGCATCAACGACAAGCGCCGGGAGGAGGGCGCTGTCTTCTCGGCCGCGTACCTGCACACCGAGCAGTCGGTGGTGACGTTGAAGGACTTCAAGGGCCAGGTGAGCAGCCTGGAGGACCTGCGCGGGCTCACGGTCTGCTCGCTGACCACCTCGACGTCCATCCAGCGCCTCGGCGAGGCCGGCGCGACGCCGGTGGGCCGGAACCGGATCAGCGAGTGCATCCAGGAGCTGTACGACGGCAGGGTCCAGGCCGTCACCACCGACGCGGCGATCCTCGCCGGCTTCGTCACCGGCGACCAGCCGGGCGACGACGGCCAACGATTTCCGGTGGTCCTCGAACACGTCAAGCCGCTGCGGCACTGGGACATCGGCTCGTCGCCCCAGGAGCGGTGGGGCGTCAACACGGGCCCCAACCAGGCCCTGCTCGACCTCGTCGACCTTGCTCTCTACGAGTCGGCCAAGGACGAGGACAACTCGGCCTGGGAGAACGCGTTCAACGCCAACCTCCGATGGCAGCAGGGCTACAACCTCCCGCAGCCGGTCGCGGAACAGCAGCAACCCGATCCGAGGAAGGTGGAGGTGCGACAGTGGCCGTGGGAGAGGATCGCGCTACCGCCCCCGGCGCACCCCGGATCGGCACCGGTTCCTACTGGGCCGTTCGCCCGCGCCGCATGGCGGGGGCGCGGCAGGCGCAACAGTGGCTGCTGACCCTCCTACCCGCCTTCCCCGTCCTCCTGCTGGTGCTGCGGCTCTGGCAGCTCAGCCAGCAGGACATGTCCACGATGCTGCTGCTGGTCCAGTACGTCAGCCCGCTCGGCCTGCTCAGCGCCCTCCTGATCGCCCTGGTGTGGGCGTTTCCCGTCGTCGTGCTCACCTTCGGCGTCCTCGGTCGACTCCTTCGGCTCAGCGCTCCTGACCGGTTCGATCCGGACCGTTCACTGCTGGCTTCGGGAACGGCGCGTACCCCGGGATGGGTGATCAGCGCGGCGGTCGCGCTGGGGGCGCTCACCTGGCAGCTCCGCTTCCTGCCGTCACTGCTGATGCTCGGCCTCTGGCTGCTGGCGTTGCGTACCCGCTACCTGCACCCGGACCAGCCGACCCGCATCCTGTTCGTCAGCGTGGCCCTGCCGCTGGCGGCGGCGGTCCTGGCCTACAGCGTGCTCGGCCCGGCGATCTGGACGGCGTACCGGCAGGGCGAGTTGGCGACCGCCGCCCTGCTGGCGGTGCCACCCGCCGCCACCCTGCTGCTCACCGGCCCGATTCCCGGGTGGATCGCCCCGACGCTGACTCACGGCCTGGCGTTCATGGTCGCGGCGGTGCTCCCCGTGGTGATGGGCGCGGTGTTCCTCCGGGTGCCACTGCTGCCCACCGCCGCGGTCGAGGTGCTTCCGAAGCACACCACCGGAACCGACCCCGCCCCGAACCCGAACCCGAGCCCGACGTCCGCGAACCCGGCCCCGACGTCCCCGGCGGACAGCGCTGGCACGGCGGCCCGCGACGGTACGGCCCAGGACGGCCGGGATGTGGTGCTGGGCGCGCTCATCACGGTCACCGACACGTCGACGATCGTGCTGGACCGCACCGCCACCGTACGGTTCCTGCCCAACGACTGGGTCGAGTCGCAGGTTCTCTGCCCGCAGGCGGCGGCGGTGCCGTACAGCCTCGTCTCGGTGGGAGGTTGGCCGGTGGAGGAGACCGCCCTCGACTGGATGATGCCTCGCCGGCCGGTGGCCGATCCGGACATCCGCTGCGAGGGCCGCCTCCCCGGCACTCCCTGACCCGGCCCGAATTGGCTCGCCGTGCCCGGATCGTGGTCTTAGGCTGCGCGGATGCTGCTACGCATGTCGACCCTGTTGCTGCGAACCCTGCGCGAGGATCCGGCCGACGCGGAGGTGCCGAGCCACCGGCTGCTGCTGCGCGCCGGTTACATCCGTCGCGCCGCGCCGGGTGGCTACACGTGGCTGCCGCTGGGCAAGCTGGTGATGGACCGGATCACCGAGGTGGTGCGCGCCGAGCTGAACGCGATCGGCGACCAGGAGGTGCACTTCCCGGCGCTGCTGCCCGCCGAGCCGTACCGCACCAGCGGCCGGTGGACGGAGTACGGCGATCTCCTCTTCACCCTCGCCGACCGGCGCGGCGCCGAGCACCTGTTGGCGCCCACCCACGAGGAGATGGCGGCGCTGCTGGTCAAGGACGTGTTCACGTCGTACCGGGATTTCCCGGTGACGCTGTACCAGGTGCAGACGAAGTTCCGCGACGAGGCGCGGCCCCGGGCCGGTGTGCTGCGCGGCCGGGAGTTCCTGATGAAGGACGCGTACTCCTTCGATCTGGACGAGGCGGGCCTGCGGGAGGCGTACGCCCGGCACCGGGCGGCGTACCAGCGGATCTTCGATCGGCTGAGTCTGGACCACACCGTGGTGCACGCCATGTCCGGCGCGATGGGCGGTTCGGCGTCGGAGGAGTTCCTGGCCGCCACGCCGGTCGGCGAGGACACCTTCGTCGGCTGCACGGCCTGCGACTACGCGGCCAACACCGAGGCCGTCCTCACCCGGGCGCCCGCCGCCGACGACCCGGCCGCCCAGCCCGCGACGCAGGTGCACGACACACCCGAGACCCCGACGATCGCCAGTCTCGTCGAGCTGGCGAACACCCGCCGGCTCGGTGACCGCGACGACTGGACCGCCGCCGACACCCTGAAGAACGTCGTCCTGACGGTGCGCCAGCCCGGCGCCGACCGCGCCGAGCCTCTGGTGGTCGGGCTGCCCGGTGACCGGGAGGTCGACCTGAAGCGGCTCGCCGCCGCGTTGGAGCCGGCACAGGTGGCGGTCTTCGACGAGTGGGCCGAGCATCCCGAGCTGGTACGCGGCTACATCGGCCCGCAGGTGCTCGCCAAGCTGGGCATCCGCTACCTGGTCGATCCCCGGGTGGTGACCGGCTCCGCCTGGTTGACCGGGGCGAACGAGCCGGGCCGGCACGCGACCGACGTGGTCTGCGGACGGGACTTCACGCCCGACGGCACGATCGAGGCGGCCGAGGTGCGCGCCGGCGACCCCTGCCCCGACTGCGCCGACGGCGAGCTGACCATCCGGCGGGGCATCGAGATCGGGCACATCTTCCAGCTCGGCCGCCGGTACACCGACGCGTTCGCGGTCGACGTGCTCGGGCCGGCCGGCAAGCCGGTCCGGCCCACGATGGGCTGCTACGGCATCGGGATCTCCCGGGCGGTCGCGGCCATCGCCGAACAGCACCACGACGACCGGGGACTCCGCTGGCCGGCAGCGGTCGCGCCGTGCGACGTACACCTGGTGGTGGCGGGCAAGGGCCCGCAGCTCGACGCGGCGCTCGACCTCGGCGGGCGACTGGCCGCCGCCGGCCTGCGCGTGCTGGTCGACGACCGCACGCACGTCTCGGCCGGGGTGAAGTTCACCGACGCCGAGCTGATCGGCATCCCGCGCGCCGTCGTGGTCGGCCGACGACTGACCGACGGGTACGTCGAGCTGCGTGAGCGGACCGGTGACCGGCGGACGGAACTGCCGGTGGACGTCGTGGTGGAGCAGATCGTCGACGAGGTCCGGCGGGAACGTGCGAACCTGGTGTAGCCGCCGCGTCACGGGGTAGAGCAGTCGGATCGGGTGGAACGTCTTCGGAGGATCTCATGACCGGTTACCGGGTCAGCGACGTGATGACCAAGCAGGTCGTGTACCTGTCGGCGGAGACCACCCTGGACGAGGCGGCCAGGGTGATGAAGGAGGCGGACATCGGCGACGTGGTCGTCACCGACGGCGCCACCCTCGCCGGCATGCTCACGGACCGGGACATCGTGGTGCGGGCGGTCGCCGAGAACCTGTCGCCGGCGTCCACCACCATCGGCTCGATCGTCACCCGCGAGGTGGTGATGATCGAACAGCACTGCTCGGCCGGGGAGGCCGCGGCGCTCATGCGTGACCGGGGCATCCGGCGGGTGCTGGTCTGCGACTCCGACCGCAAGCTGGTGGGCATCGTCTCCCTCGGTGACCTGGCCATGCAGCTCGACCCGACCAGCGCGTTGAGTGAGATCAGCGAACAGTCGCCGACCACGTGAGCGGCCGGGGCCGGCGGTAGCCTCGACTCATGGCTGACATGCCGGCCCGACTGGCCGAGATCGTCGACGAGTTCGCCGCCGCGCCGCGCGACCTGGTGCTCGAGATGCTGTTGGAGTACGCCGACGTCATTCCCGTGCTGCCGGAGGACGACACCGCGCGCGAGGGCATGGAGCAGGTGCCCGAGTGCCAGACCGCGTTCTTCCTGCGCGCCACCGTGACGCCGGACGGGGTGGTCGAGTCGCTGTTCGACTGCCCGCCGGAGGCGCCGACCACCCGGGCGTTCGCCGGGATCCTCGCCGAGGGGCTGGCCGGCGCGAGCGCCGAGGAGGTGCTGGCGGTTCCGGACGATCTCTACCAGCGGATGGGGCTGGCCCAGGCGATCAGCCCACTACGGGTACGCGGGGGCACCGCGATCCTGGGCAGGCTGAAGCGGCAGGTCCGGGAACAACTCGACTGAGCGGGCAGTTGCCACCGATCATGGAGATCGAGATCTACGCGGACCTCGTCTGCCCGTGGTGCTACCTGGGCAAGCGTCGCCTGGACGAGGCCCTTGCCCGCTACGACGGCGAGGTGACCGTCCGCTATCGGCCGTTCCAGCTCGACCCGTCGCCGGTGCCCGAGCCGCTTCCGGTCGTCGACGCGCTGGCCGACAAGTTCGGCGGCCCCGAGCGGGCGCGGCAGATGGTCGCGCGGGTGGTCCAGGTCGCCGCGGCCGACGGGCTCCGGCTGGACTACGACCACGCGGTGGCCGCCAACACCTTCGACGCGCACCGGCTCGTCGGCTACGCCACCGAGCGGGACCGGGCGGCCGAGATGGTGGACGCCCTGTACCAGGCGCACTTCACGAAGGGCCTCGACCTCGGCTCGCGGGAGGTGCTGGCCACGGTCGCCGGCTCGATCGGCCTGGACGCCGCCGACGTCCGCCGGTTCCTCGACTCCGACGAGCGGACCGCCGAACTCGCCGCCGATCTGGCCGCCGCCCATGACCTGGGCATCACCAGCGTGCCGACCTTCGTGCTGGCCGGTAAGTACGCGGTGAGCGGCGCCCAGGAGACATCCACGCTCCTCGCCGCGCTGGCCGAGGTCGAGCAGCGGGAGGCCGCCGCCCGCTAGCCGCATCGACAGGCGTGATGTTTCACGTGCAACGATATCGACATCGATGCCTGGTCAGGCCGGCCTGGCCAGGCCTTCCACCACCTGCGCGCCGGGCAGTGCGCCCAGCGCCGGCCCGGGCAGCGCGATCTTGCTGTGCCGTACGCCGGACCCGATGATCACGTGCGGGGTGGCGATCACCCGCGCGTCCACCAGGATCGGCCACTGGGCCGGCAGCCCGATCGGGGTGATCCCGCCGTACTCCATGCCGGTCAACTCGACCGCGTCGGTCATCGGGGCGAAGCTCGCCTTGCGGACGTCCAGCACCCTGCGGGCCACCCCGTTCACGTCGGCCCGCGTTGTCGCGAGCACGATGCAGGCCGCGTAGCGGACCACACCCTCGCGCTTGCCGGCCACCACGACGCAGTTGGCCGACACGTCCAGCCCCACCTCGTACGCGGCGCAGAACTCGGCCGTGTCGGCGAGATCGGCGTCGATCGGCGCGACCAGCACGTCGTCGACGTCCACCGGCGCTTCGGCGGGCCACTGGGCGATGGCCTCCGCGACCGGCGGGGCGAGCAGGTCGAGGCGGGCACGGGCCGGTTCGGTCTTCAACGTTCCCATCACGGGTGCGATCCTCGCACCCGTGCCGCTGGATCGCCCGCCGACTCCGGCGGCGTCCCGTGCCGTCACCTCCACCTCGCGGCTCAACTGCCTGCGAGGAACGCGTTGTCGCGCATGAACGAGCGGTCGCGGTCGGCCGCAAGTTCCTCTTCGCGGCGGGCCCGGGCTCGCTGAAGCTCCAGGTCCTCCAGCGCGTGCCGGACGCCCAGCCGGATCACGCCGTAGAGGAACACGAAACCGAAGACGTAGAGGATCACCGTGGTGACGACAACGAACATGGCGTCACCGTAAGACGAACGTGAACCGGCGCATCTCTCATCTCCGCGCGGTTCCCTCGTACGTGTCCAGGACGCACGGGGGTCTCAGCTCGACCGGAGCAGGTCCAGCACGGTGAGCAGCGCGAAGAACGCGATCACCAGCTCGTTGACGATCCAGGCGTGCCCCTCCGCCCACTTCCGCATCCGGGCGAGCACCCGCGCGGCCTTCGCCCCGAGCAGCACCAACGCCAGCAGCGGCAGGGCGAGCAGCAGCACGGTGAGCAGTACGAAGGGCACCAGATGCCACCACGGGAGGTCGTGCCGGGCCACGGTCGCGCCCACCGTCGCCATGATGATGTCGTCGGTGGGCGTCACCACGAAGAGCAACGCGCCCGTACGCGCCGCCCAGCGGGGATCGGCGTGGCTGACGCTGCCCAGCCAGCGTGGCGGCCCGGAACGGTCGCGGCGCACCCAGATCAGCACGGCCAGGATCACCAGCAGGGCGAGCACCACCAGGTCGATTGTCGGACCGCTGTCGATCCTGCGGGCAGCCGTGCTGGCGTCGGTCGCCAGCCCGCCCAGCACCCGGGTCAGCAACCAGCTCACCGTCGCCCCGGCGAGCACCACCAGTCCAGCCCCGGCGAGGAACCCGGACGACGCGGCCCGGGGCCGGTCGGACGAGGCGAGGAAGATCGCCACGACCAGTTGGGTCCCGGCGACCATCACCACGGCCAACGGCAGGACGGTCAGGAAGTTCATCGCCTGCCATCGTGACGCCCGACCGGGACCGATGCGCCGGATCGTCGGCGGATCACCCGCCCGGCCGGATGCTCCCCGGCACCACCACCCGGCCGGCCAACAACGCGCCGAGCAACGCCAGACCGGCCGCCACCGCCAGCGTCACCAGGTAGCTCGACGGGCCGGGCGCGTTCCCCGCGGCCAGGACGGCACCCGTCAGCGCCAGCACGGTCGCCGCGAAGAGAGAGTCGCCCAGTTGCAGCGACGAGCTGTTGCGGCCCTGCTCACCCGGTGCGGACAACTCCAACGTGAGCACCGACAACGACGGGTAGAGCAACCCCATGCCGAGCCCGGCGACCGCCCAGCCGAGCACGGCGACGGTCACCGGCACCTCGGCTCGGACGGCCAGCGCCACTGTCGCCGTACCGGCCGTGATCGCGCAGAGGCCCGCCCGGGGCAGGCTGGCCCGGGACGCCGGCACCGGAATTCGGCCCTGTACCCAGGAGCCCACCGACCAGGCCAACGCGCCCACGGTGAGGACCAGCCCGGCGGCGGTCGGCGACAGTCCCCGCTCCCGCGACAGCAGCAACGGGATGACCACCTCGGCGCCGACGAACGCCGCCGACGCCAGGCCCCGCAGACCGACGACGGTGGGCAGCCCCCGGGCCGCCCGGAGGAACCCGGGCGGTAGCAGGCGCGGAGCGCAGATCACCAGACCGGCCAGGGCGAGCGCGATCACCGCCAGTGCCGCCACGCCACGCTGCTGTCCCCCGATGTGCAGCAGTGCGGCGCTCGCGCCCGCCCCACAGGCCCAACCGATGCGCGCGATCGCGCCGCGCGGCGGCCGCGTCGGCACGGTCGCGTCGAGCGACCGCAGGCCCGGCTGGATCAGCAACACCGCCGGGACGGCCACCGCCGGCACCACCAGGAAGACCCACCGCCAGCCCAGGTACTCGACGATCAGCCCGGCCAGCGCCGGCCCGACCAGCGAGGGTACGACCCACGCCGCCGCGAACGCGGCGAAGATCCGCCGGTGCAGTTCCTCCGGGTACGCCTGCCCGACGATGACGTAGAGCGCGACCGAGAGCAGCCCGGAGCCGAAACCCTGCACCACGCGCCCGACCACCAGGGCCGTCATCGCCTGCGCCGTACCGGCGATCAGCAGCCCCACCACGAACCACACGACGCCGTGCCACATCGGCCCTCGCGGTCCCCGCGCGTCGCACCAGATGCCGGAGGCGACCATGGCCAGCACACCGGCGGCGAACGGACCACCGAACGCGATGCCGTACAACGCCAGGCCGTCCAGACTGCGCGCGACCGTCGGCATGGCCGTGCCCACCGCCAACGCCTCGAAGGCGAGCAGTGACACCAGCGCCACAATGCCGACCGTCATCGCCCGCAGCCGGGGCGCGAACAGACCTTCGGACGCGGGGGCGAGGGTGGCGGTGGTTCGGCTCGACATGCACCGAGCCTGCGACCTCAACCCGGATTCATGTCAACCAGGGCGTGACCCGGCTCTCGTCACGCCTCCTGGATCGCCTCCCCGACGCCGCGTACCAGTCCCGAGAAGTGCTGGTCCGCCAGGACATGCCCGGCGGTGATCACCAGAGCGAGCGGCCACTCGATCACCTGCAACGCGGCCAGGACCCCGAGGCCGGCGTAGTAGGCGATCTTGTCCGGCGGCGGTACGGCCACCTCGCCCAGCATGGGCAGCGCCACTCGCCGGCTGTACATCTGGACGTTCTCGCGTGAACCGTTGAGGTGTCGTGTCAACGTGCTCATTCCGGCCTCCCCGTGTCCGGTGCTGGTCGTCGGATTCCACCCCCCACGCCGTCCATGCGCGGTCGGCCGCCCAAAGTTCCGGTGCTCGGAGGGGCATAACGGACGTCAGGTCGGGAAGCCAGGCCGCCGGACGTGAGGGCGGCGGGAGGACGAGATGACCGACGGCACGAGAAACGGCAACGGGGAGTCGGGTCGGCGTCCGTCCGGCCGTACGCCTCGATGACGGCGGCGGGTCGCGCCGCCGGCCGCCTCCTGCCGTCCATTGGCGTGCCGCACCTGGTCGGCGAGGCGTCCCGGACCGTCGGGTCGGCCGCGACCCGGTTGGCCCGGACAGCCGGCCTGAGCCGACGCCGGGTCTGGTCCCGCCCCGGCCGCCACCACATCGAGGTACACGGCGTCTGCCAGGACGGCGGCGACCGGTTGGCCCGGCAGGTCGAGGCCGCGCTGGAACGGCTGCCCGGAGTCGCCTGGGCCCGGGTCAACGCGCCGTCGGGCCGGGTCGTGGTGGCCGTGCAGGCGCCCGAGCCGAGGCTGCGCGACCTCATCGCCGCGATCAGCCGGATCGAGCGGACCTGTGACCACGAGCCGGACCCGGAGATCCCGCCCCCGCATCCGCCGGAGGAGGGGCCTCGTACACCACGCACCCTCGGCGCGCTCGCCTCGGACGCGCTGGGTCTGACCATCTCGGCGGCCACCCGCATCCTGCCGTTCACGCCGCTGCCCGGTGAGGTCGCAGGCCTGCTGGCCGCCGCCGACCTGCAACCGAAACTGCACGCCTTCGTCGGTAGACGACTGCGCTCCGACCCCCGCGCCGACGTCATCTTCCCGCTGGCCGAGGCCGTCGTACAGGGCCTGACCGGCAGGTGGACGGGGATAGTCCTCGACGGCGCCCAACGGATGGTGCAGTGGGGCGAGGCCCGGGCCCAGCTCGCCGCCTGGGAGGAGGCCGAGCCGCGGCTGACCGGCGACCCGGAACGCGCCACCGCCCGGTGGCCGGCGGTCGAACGCCCCTGCCCCAAGCCGGACGGCCCGGTCGAGCGCTACATCAACCGCGTGCTGGCCGCAGGCGCGGCGGCGGCAGCGGCGGCGACGCCGTTCGCCGGGCCCAAGCGGGCCGCCGCGCTGGGACTGTCCGCGCTACCGAAGGCCCCGGGCAGCGGACGAGAGGGGTACGCGGCGCAGCTCGGCCGGGTCCTCGCCCGGCGCGGGGTCATCGCGATGGACCGCAGTGTGCTGCGGCAGCTGGACCGGATCGACACGCTGGTGCTGGACGCCGCGGTGCTCGGATCGGAGCGGGGCGTACTCGCCGATCTGGCTCCGGCGGCCGACGCGGACGTGGACGAGGTGGCGGAGCGGGCGTTCGAGTTGTTCGACCCCGCCGACCCGACCGCCGCGCGGGAGTCCGACGGTTGGCGGCTCGCACCCCTGCACCGGCTCCCCGAGGGCGCTCGCGGCGACGTACCCGACGGCGAACGGCTGCGTACGGCGGGCGGGCAGGTCCTCGGGCTAGCCAACGGGGGACGGCTGGCGGCGCTGCTGCGGGTCGAACCGGAGCCCGCACCCGGGGTCGACGGTCTACCTGCCGCCGCGCGTCACGCCGGACTGCGGCTGGTGGTGGCCGGGGGTGACGAGCAGCGGTACGACTTCGCCGACGCGCTACTGCCCGGTGGAGACCGGCTGGCCGACTCCATACGCGCGCTCCAGCGCGACGGCGCGGTGGTCATGCTGGTGTCCGGCGACCGGGCGGCGCTCGGCGCGTCCGACTGCGGCCTGGGAATGTCGGCCCCCGACGAGCTGCCGCCGTGGGGAGCGCACCTGCTGGTCGGCACCGACCTGCGGGTGGTGACACTGCTGATCGAGGCGACCGGGGCAGCCCGGCGGATGAGCCAGCAGAACATCCGGCTCGCCATGGCGGGCACCGGACTGGGTGCGCTCGGCGCGTTCACCGCGCCGCCGACCCAACTGCCACACCGGGCGCTCGTGGCGGTCAACGGCGCGGCCGCGCTGGCGTTCGCGAACGGGGTCTGGCGGGCCCACCGGCTACCCGACCGGGCGGACACACCGGCGCCGGTGGCGACGGCCTGGCACCTGATGCCGGTACGAACCGTGCTCGAGCGCCTGGACACCACACCCGACGGGTTGACCAGCGCGGAGGCGGACCGCCGGCACGACGGCCACGGCACGGGCGGCGGCACACCCGCCGGCGGCGGGCTGCTGCGGGCGTTCCTGGACGAGCTGTCCAACCCCCTCACCCCCGTACTGGCGGCCGGGGCGGTGCTGTCCGCGTCGTTCGGCTCGCTCGTCGACGCCGCGCTGGTCGGCAGCGTCGTCGGCGGGTCGGCACTCGTCGGGGCCGTGCACGAGCGCAACACGGAACGTTCGCTGGCGGAGCTGCTGTCGCGTTCGGCGGTGACCGCCCGGGTCCGTCGGGACGGGACCGAACGGGTCGTCGCCGCCGAGGAGCTGGTGCTCGGCGACGTCATCGCCCTCGAACCGGGTGACTCGGTGCCGGCCGACTGCCGGGTGCTCGAATCGGTGGGGTTGGAGGCGGACGAGTCGTCGCTGACCGGCGAGTCGCTGCCGGTCGCCAAGAACAACCGGGCGGTCGTCGCCGCGGCAATCGCCGACCGGCACTCGATGCTGTACGAGGGCACCACCGTCGCCGCCGGCCACGGCACCGCCGTCGTGGTGGCGACCGGGGCCGACACCGAGTCCGGCCGCAGTCTGGCGCTGGTCCGTCAGGCACCCCCGACCAGCGGGGTGGAGGCTCGGCTCGGCTCGTTGACCAGCGCCGCCATCCCGTTGGCCGCCGGCTCGGCCATCGCCGTCGCCGGGGCGGGACTGCTCCGGGGCGTACCCCTGGCGCAGACGGCGGCGACCGCCGCGAACCTGGCCGTCGCGTCGGTGCCGGAGGGGCTGCCGTTCCTGGTCAGCGCGGCGCAGCTGGCGGCGGCCCGGCGCCTCGCCGAGCACGGCGCGTTGGTCCGCAATCCGCGCACCATCGAGGCGCTGGGTCGGGTGGACGTGCTCTGCTTCGACAAGACCGGCACCCTCACCGAGGGCAAGTTGCTCCTCGCGGGGGTCGGCGACGGAGTCGGCGACCGGTACGCGCCGGTGGACCGGCTCGACGACCGTCTGCGGTCGACCCTCGCCACCGCGCTGCGGGCCACCCCGGCGGCGGCCGACCCAGAGGAGTTGGCCTTGCAGACCGACCGGGCGGTTCGGCGGGGCGCCGACACGGCCGAGGTGGCGGAGCAGACCGGCGCGGCCGGCTGGCGCGCGGTCGGCGGGCTCCCGTTCGAGCCGTCCCGGGGTTACCACGCCACCGTCGGCGAAGCCGACGGGCACCTGCTGTTGAGCGTCAAGGGCGCCCCCGAGACGGTGCTGCCACGCTGCGCGAACCGCCGTACCGACGGCCGACGGGAGCCGTTGGACGACGCCGGCCGCGCGGAACTCCAGCGCGTACTGGCCGACCGGGCGGGAGCCGGGCACCGGATCCTCGCCGTCGCCGAGTGCCCGGCGGACGCCGCACAGATCAGCGACTCCGACGTCCGGGGGCTGACCTTCGTGGGGTTCCTGGCGCTCGCGGACGGAGTACGGGAGAGCGCCGCCCCGGCGGTCCGCCGCATCCGGCAGGCGGGCGTGCACACCATCATGATCACCGGTGACCATCCGGCCACCGCCGAGGCGATCGCGGCCACCATCAGCGAGCACGACGAGCAGCGGGTGGTCACCGCCACCGAACTCGACCAACTGGACGACGAGGCGCTCGCCGAACGACTCGCCACCACCGACGTGGTGGCCCGCTGCACCCCGACGCACAAGGTACGGATCATCCAGGCGTTGCAGAAGTGCGGGCGAACCGTGGCGATGACCGGCGACGGCGCCAACGACGCCCCGGCGATCCGGCTCGCCGACGTCGGCATCGCCCTCGGTCAACGCGGCACGCCGGCGGCTCGGGCGGCCGCCGACCTGGTGGTCACCGACGACCGGTTGGAGACCATCATCGCCACCCTCGTCGAGGGCCGCGCCATGTGGTCGTCGGTCCGGCACGCGCTGAGCATCCTCGTCGGCGGCAACCTCGGCGAGATCGCGTTCAGTGTGCTCAGCGCCGCGGCGACCGGCCGCTCCGCCCTCACCGGCCGGCAACTGCTGCTGGTCAACCTGCTCACCGACCTGGCGCCGGCGCTGGCCATCGCGGTCCGGCCACCCGCCTCGGACCGCACCGACGGCCTGCTCCGGGAGGGCCCGGACGCATCGCTCGGCGAGACCCTCAGCAGGGAGATCGCCCTTCGCGCGGCGTCCACCACGCTGGGCGCGACGGTCGGCTGGACGTTGGCCCGGTACACCGGCCGGCAGCGTCGGGCCGGCACCGTCGCCCTCGTCTCGCTGGTCGGTACCCAGCTCGGCCAGACCATCCTGGCCGGCGGCACCAGCCCGGCCGTGCTGGCGTCCACGGCGGCGTCGCTGGGAGCGCTGGCCGTCGTGGTGCAGACGCCGGGAGTGAGTCAGTTCTTCGGTTGCACACCGCTCGGCCCGGTCGGCTGGACCATCGGCGCCGGCTCGGCGCTCGGCGCTACCGTCGCCAACGGCGCGCTCACCAGGCTGGTGGCGCACCTCCCGGCGGCCCGACCCGACCTCGCCCAGCCCACCGACGACTGACCGCGTGGACGCCGCCGTCGGGGGTACGGGAGTCAGAGGAGGTGGGCATGATGGTCGACGATCCGCAGGTGACGTTCATCGGCACCGCGACGACGCTGCTACGGATCGGCGGGTTCACCCTGCTCACCGACCCGAACTTTCTGCACCGCGGCCAGCGGGCGTACCTCGGCAAGGGTCTGTGGTCCCGCCGCCGCACGGACCCGGCGCTGCCCATCGCCCAGCTTCCCCACCTGGACGCCGTGGTCCTGTCCCACCTGCACGGCGACCACTTCGACCGGGTGGCCCGCCGGGAACTCGACCGCGAGCTGCCGATCGTCACCACGCCCGCCGCCGAACGCAAGCTGCGTCGCTGGGGGTTCCGGGCCGCCGACGGCCTGCCGACCTGGTCGTCCCGGGAGCTGCGCCGCGACGGTACGACGGTGCGTCTGACCTCGATGCCCGGCAAGCACGGCCCGGGCGTCCTGGACCGGCTGCTACCCGACGTGATGGGCACGATGATCGACGTGGAACGCGCCGGACGGCATGAGTTCCGGCTGTACGTCACCGGCGACACACTCAACCGGCCACTGCTCGCCCCCATCGCGGAACGCTACCCGGACATCGACGCGATGCTGATCCACCTCGGCGGCACGAAGGTCGCCGGAATCCTGCTCACCATGGACGGCCGCCAGGGCGCCGACCTGGTGGAGATGGTGCGTCCGAAGCTGACCGTGCCGATCCACTACGACGACTACCCGGTATTCCGCTCACCACTGGCGCACTTCGTCGACGAGGCCCGTCGCCGGGGCTGGGTCAAGCAGGTACGCACCATCGCGCGCGGCGAGACGGCGAGGCTCATCCCGTGATTTCCGTCCTCATTGATCCCGCTGACTAACCTCATCGCCATGCCGTCGTTGTTGGCCAACGGGACTCGTCCGAAGGTCTGGCCATCCCTCCCGCTGGCGCTGCTGCTCCCCTGCGGCCTGCTGATCCTGATGGGTGCCACCGACGATCGCGAGCCACCCCCACCCTTCGGCGCCCTGACGCCGGCGACGGTGATCGCGGTGGAACCGGCCCGGACCACCGACGGCCCCTACGTGCTGCTCCGTGTCGACGCCGTCGACGGGCCCACCACCTGCGGCATCTACGAACGGTCGTTCCCCGACCGGCGGCTACCGCCGCTGCACCAGCAGCTCATCATCGACTACAGCCCCGACCGGTGCCTGCCGAAGCCGGTCAACACGGAACTGCCCCGTGCGGTCATAGTCGCCATGGGGGCCGTCGGACTGACGGCGTCACTCCTGTGGCTCTGGGCCGGTCCGCGCCTTCAACGGCTGACCCGCTTGCGGCGGTCCCGTTTCTGAAGGGGCGGCACGGAACGGGTCCCGAGCATCATCCCCGACACGTCATTCACCGAAGTGGCCCGGGGAGCGGGACCTCCCCCTGTATCGTCTTCTCGGCCAGCTCGACGCGCTCCGGGTGGAGTCTGTCGTCACCTAGCGGATGACCGGGCGAATTGATGCAGCGTTGCCCCGAGCCGGCGCTGCACACCGGGCAGGAGAGGAAGAATCCGCAGGACGGCACGAGTTCCACACCCTGGGCCAGCGCGGATCTGCCAATCTTGACGATCGCTCGGAGCAGGTCGTCGTCCTGGTGCCGCGTAGCGGCAGCGGCCACCTCCCGCATTCCTTCCCAGAATCTCTCGGCCGAATGTGGTTCGTTCACCTCGATGCGCACCATCGTGGATCCCCGCCTCCCGTCCCGGTAAACGCGGGGCCATGCGCCACACCCGTCGGCGGTATTATCCCCAGGCTTTGATCTAGAACGGGGAGGACCATCCACATGCGAGGAAAGATCCCGGCCGGCATCGCGATAGCGCTGGCCTTCATGGTTCCGGCGGCGCCGGCGATGGCACAGAGCGCGTCGCCCGGGCTCGACCAGAACTGCCAGACGGTCGAGCGCACGACGTTCAAGGACATCCGCGAGCTGTTCACCTTCGACCTGGACACCGCCAACGTCAGCCAGCTACGGCTGCTGGCCAACCGGATCCTGTTTGCCGCAAACAACGAAGCCCTGCCCACCCTGCCCGACGTCATCCAGAAGCGGCTGGACGGCACCTCGGATGACCTGCGCGCCTGGCTCAAGAACGACGCACAGGCCGTCTGGACGATCGATCTGCAGATCAAGGTGGGGCAGACGATGACCGGCGCCGGCCCCAAGGTGACGGAGGCCGCACAGAAGACGCTCGACGCCGCAGACGTCGACCCTTACCTGGCCTACCTGAACGAGGGCCTGTACGCCGCCCGTGCGCTCGACTGCGCGTCGCAGCCCACCCCGACGCCGACCGCGTCGCCGACGGGGCAGCCCACCCCCACCCCCAGCGCTTCGTCGACCGTCGCGCCGACCGCGGCCACCTCCACCAGCCCGGTCGCTGCCGGCGGCGGCGGTGGACTCCCCGTCACCGGTGCCGACACCGCGACCGTGGCCGGCATTGGCGGTGCGCTTCTGCTCGTCGGCGGCGCGAGCTTCGTGATCGCACGCCGGCGCCGCGCCCGCTTCGTGGCGTAGCTCTTCCTGACGCGCCCGGTCCGACACCCGTCGGGCCGGGCGCATCTGTTTGAACGGTGCGACCAGCGCTGATGCCTGATCTGAGGCTCAGCGCTTCTGCACGAACTTGACCTGGTGACCGTCGGGATCGCGCACCCACGCATAGTGGAGCCGCCCGTCGGGCGAGTCCACTGGAGCCACGACACTCGTCGCACCCGCCGCCACGGCTCGGTCGTAGAACGCGTCGGTGTCCTCGCACCACAGCACAAGCTCGGTCGACGGGCTGCCGCCAGGATCGACACCGAGGCCGACCAACCCGTTGGCCACGTCCGCCGAGGTCAGGCCGATCCGGATACCAGCGGCCTCGACCTCGACATGTTCGACAGCACCGCTGGCGGGTGCCCGGAACGCCTCAACCAGCCCCAGCTGTCGATAGAAGGCGAGACAGGCATCCAGATCGGCACAGAAGAGGTTGATCTGGACCTGGGTGGCGACCGTCGTCATGCCGAGACCCTAGCCGGCCCAGGGGAAGTGGTGGTGGAGCCCAGGGGACTCGAACCTCTAGCCCCTGCCGTGCCATGCAAAGATCAAGACTGCTGTCGGCGGGGTCGGTTGTCGCTGTCGACCTGCTCGACCTTGTCAGCTGCTGCCGCTCGCCAATGGTATTTGTCACCTGGCTTGGCTGTACGGATGGCTGTACCGATCCCCTAGCCTGGCACCGTCTGAGGGAGGCGTATGGGCACGTGGGGCGAGGGTCCATTCGACAGCGATGGGGCCGAGGACTTCCTGGAGTCGCTTGAGGAGTTGACGCCGGATGCCCGCCTCGTCGTGGTGTCCCGGCTTCTCCGATCCGCCGCCGTCCCGCTCTCCGAGTGGCCGCGCGATCTTTGGGACACCGAGGTCATCGCGGCCGCAGCCGTCTTGGCCGTCAACGTCTCCGGCGATGATCCGTTCGATGCGGAGCAGGACGTAACGGAGTGGCTTCCGAAGCCACCGCCAGCAGAGCTGCTGAGCCTTGGACTGCGCGCGATCGATGAAGCAACCGCCCTGGGTGGTCCTTGGGAGCAGAGTTGGACGACTGATCACAGCCGCGCGGACGCCCTGGGCGCCATCGCGCGCGTCCGTGATGTTCTTGCCAGCGCGATGCGACAGACCGGGTAGCTCCACGGCCCCGGCCATCGATCGAGTGCTGGGCAAGGAGGGGACGGCGTGACCGCTTGGCTGTACTCGGAAGCGAGATCAACCGGGGAAGTGGTGGTGGAGCCCAGGGGACTCGAACCCCTAACCCCTGCCTTGCAAAGGCAGTGCTCTGCCAGTTGAGCTAGGGCCCCGTGAATCGTGACGGCCGGCTCCGCCGCCCGCCCGAGGTCAGCGCAGGTCGGGCGCGGTGGTCGCCTCGTGCCAGAGGGCGCGCTCGTCGTTGGCGGCCTTGACCTTGTTGAAGACGACGGCAGCCACGCCGACGACGCCGGCCAGGATCAGCAGCTTCTTGAACATGGGGCAACCCCTTGCGCTCGACTACCGTCGGACGATGTGCGGTGGGGCTAGATGGAATCGAACCATCGACCTCAGAGTTATCAGCTCTGCGCTCTAACCGACTGAGCTATAGCCCCGCGTAGCGACGAGCAAGATTAACCCATCCGCTGCGTCGGCCCCAAATCGGGGTCCGACCGTGCGAGCCGGGCGGTCGCCGCCGGCAAAACCTACCCGAGTACGGGACGTCGGAGCGACCGCATTCCGCGGCGCCCCGACGTCCCGTGCACACTCAGTCCCGCTCGGCGAGCGTCAGCTCGATCCCGCCGACCAGGTCGGCGCAGACGTTGTAGACGAACGCCCCCAGCGTGGCCAGCGCGGTGAACAGCACCACGTTGACCAGGCCGATCAGCGCCGAGCTGAGGATGACGCCCTTGGCGGTGATCTGGAACCCGCTGGTGCTCTGCCCGCCGCCGGCGTTGACCAGGTCGCTGAGGCTGTCGTTCACGCTCTGGAACACGCCCATTGCGTCCAGCGCCAGGTAGAGCACCGACGTGGCGACCACCACGACGATGAACAGCACCACCGAGACGGCGAACGCGAACTTCATCACGGACCAGGGGTCGATCCGCTTGAGGTTCAGCCGGGCCCGGCGCGGCCCGCGGGACGCCGCCGAGCTGACCGAGCTACGGGCGGCGCGGACGGCCTCGCCGACACGAGCGGCCCCGACGGCGGACGCGTTGCCGATCCCCGGCGGCAGACCGCCACCGCTCGCGGGACGACCACCGGTGGACGTACGCCCCGGATCCGGCGGAGTCATGCCCGGCGTGATCCGGGGCTGCGTGCCGGTGGCCCCGGTCGATGTCGCCTGACCGGGTCGGGTGCTGATCGGCTGCGTGGTCGTCGGACGCGCCGGGCTCGGGGCGGCCGCAGTGGGGGCCGCCCCGGTCGACGTCGATGCCTCGCCGGCCGACTTCTCGGCCTTGGCGTCACCCGATCCCGCGTCCTCGCCGGGCTGCTCCGGCGGGGGTGCCATGCCGGGAGCCCGGGTGAATTTCGGGGCAGGCGCGTCGGCGGGAACCGTGGCCCGGCCCACGGCCGCGCGGCCGGTCGCTGGTGTGCCGCCCTTGGCGGCCTCCTCGTCGACCGGGTTGGCCGAGGTCCCCGTGTTCCCCGACTTCGCCTGTGTCTCCGTCATTCAACTAGTCCTGTTCGTCAGGCTCGTCGGCATTGCGAGCAATCGCCACGATAGTCACGCCGTCCGGGAGGTCCATCAGCTTGACCCCCATTGTGTTCCGGTCACGCGTACGGCGTACAGGCTTCACCGGAGTCCGGATGACACCACCGTTGCTGGTGATCGCGAACAGCTCGTCGTCCGGATCGATCACCACCGCACCGACCAGACCACCGCGCCGTTCGGTGATCTTCGCAGTCAGCACGCCCTTACCTCCCCGGCCCTGCACCGGGTATTCCTCGATCGGGGTACGTTTCGCGTATCCCCCGTTCGTGGCCACCAGGACGTCCAGACCCTCCCGAACGACCTCCATGGCGAGCAGGACGTCGTCGTCCGTGAAGCGCATGCCGATCACACCCGAGGTGGCCCGTCCCATCGGCCGCAGCGCCTCGTCCGAGGCGTTGAACCGGATCGCCTGCGCCTTCTTGGAGACCAGCAGCAGGTCATTCTCCGGCGCCACCAGAGCAGCACCGACCAGCTCGTCCTCATCGCGCAGGTTGATCGCGATGATGCCGCCGGAACGGTTGGAGTCGAACTCCTCGAGCCGCGTCTTCTTCACCAGGCCGTTCTTCGTGGCCAGTACCAGATAGGGGGCTACCTGGTAGTCCGGGATTTCGATGATCTGCGCGATCTGCTCATCCGGTTGGAAGGCGAGCAGATTGGCCACGTGTTGGCCCTTGGCTACCCTACTGGCTTCCGGCAACTCGTACGCCTTGGCCCGGTACACCCGGCCCTTGTTCGTGAAGAACAGGATCCAGTCGTGGGTCGAGCACACGAAGAAGTGGCTGACGATGTCGTCCTGCCGCAGCGTGGCGCCACTGACGCCCTTACCGCCCCGCCGCTGCGAGCGGTACAGGTCGACCTTGGTCCGCTTGGCGTACCCCGTCCGGGTGATCGTGACGACCACGTCCTCCCGGGCGATGAGGTCCTCCATCGAGACCTCGCCGTCGAACGGGACGATCTGCGTGCGCCGATCGTCACCCCACTTCGCGATGATCTCGCCCAGCTCCTCCGAGACGATCTTCCGCTGCCGCTCGGGCTTGGCGAGGATGTCCTTGAGGTCGGCGATCTCGATCTCGAGCTTGGCCAGGTCGTCGATGATCCGCTGCCGCTCCAGGGCGGCGAGCCGGCGCAGCTGCATGTCCAGGATCGCGGTCGCCTGGATCTCGTCGATCTCCAGCAGCCGGATCAGGCCCTGCCGGGCGTCGTCCACCGTCGGAGAGCGCCGGATCAGGGCGATCACCTCGTCCAGCGCGTCCAGCGCCTTGCCGAGGCCCCGCAGGATGTGTGCCCGCTCCTCGGCCTTGCGCAGCCGGTACGCGGTCCGCCGGCGGATCACGTCGATCTGGTGCTCGACGTAGTACCGGATGAACTGCGCCAGGTTGAGCGTGCGCGGCACCCCGTCGACGAGCGCCAGCATGTTGGCGCCGAACGTCTCCTGAAGCTGCGTGTGCTTGTAGAGGTTGTTCAGCACCACCTTGGCGACCGCGTCGCGCTTGAGCACCAGCACGAGGCGCATACCGGTACGACCGGAGGACTCGTCGCGGATGTCGGCGATCCCGGCGAGCTTGCCCTCCTTGATCAGCTCGGCGATCCGCTCGGCGAGGTTGTCCGGGTTGACCTGGTAGGGCAGCTCGCTGACGACCAGGCAGGGACGACCCCGCTTGTCCTCCTCGACCTCCACCACGGCGCGCATCCGGATCGAACCGCGACCCGTGCGGTACGCGTCCTGGATCGCGCTCGTGCCGACGATCAGGCCGTACGTCGGGAAGTCCGGACCCTTGACGATGCCGAGCAGGGCTTCGAGGGTGGTCGCCTCGTCCTCCTCCGGGTGCTCCAGGCACCACTGCACGGCTGCGCCGATCTCCCGCAGGTTGTGCGGCGGGATCTTGGTGGCCATGCCGACCGCGATGCCCTCGGACCCGTTGACCAGCAGGTTCGGAATCCGCGACGGCAGGATCGTGGGCTCCTTGGCCCGGCCGTCGTAGTTGTCCTGCATATCGACGGTGTCCTCGTCGATATCCCGCATCATCTCCATGGCCAGCGGGTCGAGCTTGCACTCGGTGTTGTGGCTGACGAACCCGTCCGACACAAACGAGTGGTCGTCGGTGTCCACCCGGACGCTGTAGACCGGCTGGACGCCGGCGTCCGTGATCTGCGTCACCTCGGCGTAGTAGAAACGCCCGTCAACCAACGGCTCGACCACGTCGAGCACCTCGGAGTTGGTGATGCGGGCTGCGATCTCGGCCCGGTCCCGCTCCCACCGCTCGATGCGGTCCACGTTGTGCCGGCGCAGCCAGTCCTGCTCGGTCCAGCGCGTCGCGCCGTGCTCGCGGATGAAGTCGCCGACCAACGGCACGTGGTCGCTGGAGAGCGCGGTGCTGCTCGCCGGCACCTGCGCCAGCTCGGCCTCCAGCTTGGCCTGCTTACGGCCGAGGAAACCGACGTGCGCGGCGAAGATCCGGGCGTCCCGGCGGTTGGTCACCACGACCTTGGTCTCGCCCTTGTCGTAGCGGGTCTGCCGGCTGATCACACCGAACTCCAGCAGCAACTGCTGGACCTCGGCCGCCAGGCGCTCGCTGCGCGTCGAGTAGGAGATCTGGATGGTGTTGCGCGGCAGCAGCGACGACGAGCCGTCGCCCTCGAACAGCGCTTGGAGGAACGCCCGCTTGACCGCGGCCGGCCCCTGCCAGACGAACTCGGGAACGAACTTCGCGGCGCTCCGAGCGCCCACCAGCTCGGCGAGGAAGCTCGCGCGCAGCGCGCTGAGATCCTGCACGTCGAGTTCGTGCAGGGTGCTGCCAGAGGCGATGACCCGCTCGCTCACGTAGCGGGGCCCGCCGACGGCAAGGTCGTAGGCAGCGAGGACGCGGACGAAGAACTCCCGGTCCACGTTGTTGAAACCGGCCCGGTTCGGCGAGACCCACCCCTCGCTGACGAAAGCGCCGGCGAGGACGGCTGCCTCGATGTGCTCCAGCATCGGGTAGCCGAACTCGTCCGGCACGCTGCGCTGCAGGACCACCCGGTCGCCGGGGGCGATCTCGGCGAGCAGCTTCCACAGCAGGGTCGGCACGCCGGCCACGTCCACCAGGCAGAGCACCGGGTGGTTGTGGGTGCCGGTCAGCTCGTACCCCTCGCGGGTGCGCAGCCGCAGCGTCGGGTGCTCGCCGGAGTGGAAGAACTTGCTGGCGCGGACCAGGTCGCCGTTGCGGTCGCGGACCTTGAGGTCGATGTCGGTCTCGCTGGACGGCGCGGCGTCCGCCACCACGTCCGCGATCCGCACGCTGCCCTCAGCGGTACGAATGCGGACATCTCCGGATACGCAGTAGCGCATCGCGGCAGCCGGATCGTTTCCCGGCGAGCCGAAGTTGCCGTTGCCGTCGACCAGCGGGTAGCGCAGCGACCAGGGCTGCGCCATCCGGACCAGCGCGTCGTAGATCGGCGAGTCGCCGTGCGGGTGGAACTGACCCATCACGTCGCCGACGACACGCGAGCACTTCACGTAGCCGCGGTCCGGCCGGTAGCCGGAGTCGAACATGGCGTAGAGGATCTTGCGGTGGACCGGCTTGAGCCCGTCCCGGACGTCCGGCAGCGCGCGACCGACGATGACGCTCATCGCGTAGTCGAGGTAGGAGCGCTGCATCTCCACCTCGAGCCCGACCGGTTCGATCCGGTCGTGCGCGACCACCGCGGCGATGGCCTCGGCAGGTACCTCAGGCTCGTTCGGTGTGGACTCGGGGGAATCGGTCACTGTATACCCTTATCAGACTCAGAGTCGTTTTCGTGCTGTGGATAACGGCTGTGGATAGCCGCCAAGCTGTGGATAACTCTGTGGACCGGCGGGCCGGCCGGGGCAGAACCCGGGCTGGCCCGCCGACGTCCGTCAGATGTCCAGGAACCGCACATCCTTGGCGTTGCGCTGGATGAACGACCGCCGGGCTTCGACGTCCTCACCCATCAGGACGCTGAACAACTCGTCTGCGGTTGCAGCGTCGTCGAGCGTGACCTGACGCAGGGTGCGGGTGGCCGGGTTCATCGTGGTCTCCCACAGCTCGGGATAGTTCATCTCGCCGAGGCCCTTGAACCGCTGGATGTCGTCCGGCTTGGCGTTCGCCTTCTTCTGCTGGCGCAGTGCCACCAGCCCGTCGCGTTCCCGGTCCGAGTACGCGTACTGGGCGTCGTCGCCCTTCTTGTTCCACTTGATCTTGTAGAGCGGCGGAGCAGCCAGGTAGACGTGCCCCAGCTCGACCAGCGGACGCATGAAGCGGAACAGCAGGGTGAGCAGCAGCGTCTGGATGTGCTGGCCGTCGACGTCGGCATCGGCCATCAAGACGATCTTGTGGTAGCGCAGCTTCTCGATGTCGAAGTCGTCGTGGATGCCGGTGCCGAGCGCGGTGATCAGCGCCTGCACCTCGTTGTTCTTCAGAACCCGGTCGATCCGGGCCTTCTCCACGTTGAGGATCTTGCCTCGGATGGGCAGGATCGCCTGGACGCGCGGGTCACGACCCTGCTTGGCCGAGCCGCCCGCCGAGTCACCCTCGACGATGAAGACCTCGGACTCGCGCGGGTCGGTCGACTGGCAGTCGGCGAGCTTGCCGGGCATCGAGCCGGACTCCAGCAGCGACTTGCGCCGGGCCAGCTTGCGGGCCTGCTGCGCGGCGATGCGGGCACGCGCCGCCTGGGACGCCTTCTGGATGATCATCTTGGCCTCGGCCGGGTTGCGGTCGAACCAGTCGACCAGCCGGTCGTTGCAGACCCGCTGCACGAAGCTCTTGACCGGGGTGTTGCCGAGCTTCGTCTTGGTCTGGCCCTCGAACTGCGGGTTGGTGAGCTTGACCGAGATGATCGCCGCGAGCCCTTCGCGGATGTCCTCACCGGAGAGCTTCTCGTCGCTCTTGAGCAGCTTCTTGTCAGCGCCGTAGCGGTTGACGACGCTCGTCAGCGCGGAGCGGAAGCCCTCCTCGTGGGTGCCGCCCTCGTGCGTGTTGATGTTGTTGGCGAAGGTGTAGACCGACTCGCCGTACGACTCGTTCCACTGCATGGCGATCTCGAGGGACATGCCCTCCTCCTCGGCGCCGAACTCCACCACCGTCTTGTGGATGGGGTTCTTCGAGGCGTTGAGGTGCCGGACGAAGTCGGCGATGCCGCCGTCGTACCGGAAGGTGACCTCGCGGGGCTTGCCGTCCTCGCCCTCGGCGACCCGCTCGTCGAGCAGGTGGATGGTGAGGCCACGGGTGAGGAAGGCCATCTCCTGCAGCCGCCGGTAGATGGTCTGGAAGTCGAAGTCGACGGTCTCGAAGACGTCCGAGTCCGGCCAGAAGGAGACCGCCGAGCCGGTGCGGTCGGTGCTCTCGCCCTTCTCCAACGGAGTGGGCTTGGAGTTGTGGTACTGCTGCCGCCACACGAAGCCGGACTTGTGGATCTCCACGGCCATCTTGGTGGAGAGCGCGTTCACCACGGAGACGCCGACGCCGTGCAGACCACCGGAGACGGCGTACGCCTTGCCGTCGAACTTGCCGCCCGCGTGCAGCACGGTCAACGCGACCTCGACACCCGGCTTCTTGAGCTTGGGGTGCAGGTCCACGGGGAACCCTCGGCCGTTGTCGGTGACCTGGACGCCGCCGTCGGCGAGCAGCACCACGTCGATGGTGTCGCAGTACCCGGCGAGCGCCTCGTCCACCGCGTTGTCGACAACCTCCCAGACGAGGTGGTGCAGACCGCGTTCGCCGGTGGACCCGATGTACATACCGGGCCGCTTGCGGACCGCCTCCAGACCTTCGAGAACGGTGATCGACTCTGCGCCGTACTCCTGCTTGTCCTGCGCTGCCACCCTCGGCCACTTTCTCGCGTCGTCGGCGCCGGTGGGGCGCGTCGGGCGCGGGTTCGGCGGGACAGGACGCGACGTCGGCGCGCGGACCGGTGCCGGAGACCTCCGGACGACGGGTCGAACGCGCCGGTCGCCGCGGTCGCCCGCGGATCGCGATCGGCTCGACCCGGAGTGGATAATGACCTGGGGCCACCGGCCCCATTCCCTCGCCCGCACCGGGTCTTCGTCTCGCTGTCAATCCTACTGTGCGCGGGGGACAGAACCGCCACTCGGCACCCTCAACGAGGCGGCTGAGATGTCCATAGCCGGCAGAACCCCGTTACCCTCGACTCCCCCCACACGCCAGGCTCTGTTCGGACGCGCCGCCCTCGAACGGGTTGACCCGCGCCCGGGCGGGTCGGGGGTCGCGGTCGGATCGTCCGTGCCGTACGTTTGCGGCGCCCCGGGTAGCGGCCTTGATCTTTACCGGCCGTAACCGGGACGATCGACCCGATCGACCCGACACGTGCTCTCTAAGAGGTGACAGATGGGGCTGGACAACGTCGCGGTGCACTGGCCGCGGACCGGCCGCTTCTACGATCCGGTGGCGCCGGCCGAGTTCGTCGACTTCGGCGAGATCGTCGACATCCCCCGGATCTCCGCGCCGACGGCGGCGCTGGCCGAGCTGATCGCGAAGACCGGCACCGTCCGGGCAACCGCGTACACCGAGCTGGTGGATCTCCTGCTCGGCCTCGAAGGTGTGTTGTACGCCACAGACGCCGCGGCCGAGGACGAGGATCCGGTCATCGACCCGGACGGCTGCGCCTGGATCGCCGGCGGCATCGAACGGTTCGTGGCCGGCCACCGGGAGTACGGCGAGGCGGTCACCTTCGACTCGGTGAGTACGGTGCTGCGGGCACTGCTCGGCGACGGGCGGCTGGCGGAGCAGCAGTTGCGCTGGCTGGACACCCGTCTCGACGCGTTGCGCGACGAGAGCGGTGATCCGCCGCAGTGGAACTTCACCTGTGCGGAGCTGGGCGTCCTTGCGGCGTTCTACCGGCGCTGCGCCGAGCGCGGTTTCGCCGTCTACGCGGACGCCTGAACCTCCGGGCCGGCGGGCCGGTTGGCGGCGGCGATCACCTGGGTGAGCGCCGCGTGCAGGTGTTGCAGGTCCTCAACGGGCAGTCCGAGGCGCTCGACGATCGCGGCCGGGATCCGCTCGGCCTGGGCGCGCAGGGCCACGCCGCTGGCGGTGAGGGTGACGGCGAGGCTGCGCTCGTCGGCGGCGTCCCGTTCCCGGCGCAGGTAGCCGGCCGCTTCGAGCCGCTTGAGCAGGGGTGACAGGGTGCCCGGGTCGAGCTGCAACAGGCGGCTGAGGTCGCGGCCGGACAACGGCGCGTGCTGCCAGAGCGCCAGCATCACCAGGTACTGCGGGTGGGTCAGGCCCATCGGCTCCAGGAGGGGCCGGTAGACGGCCACCACGCTGCGCGCCGCGACCGACAGGGCGAAGCAGACCTGTTGCTCCAGCGCCAGCGGATCGGTGGCCTGCGGCTGGTCGCTCATCGGTTGATCTCCTCGCGCACGGCAACTATCGTACAGATGGTTGGTGCACCAACCATTGGTGTGGCAACTCTGGGTCACAGCATGCGGAGGGACGGCAGATGAGCGAGGACGGCGCGAGCACCAGGGCACCGGGCGAGGGCGGTCGACTGCTGAGCTGGGCCTTCCGGCACTTCGCGGGGCCGGCCGACGGTGTGCAGGGCGCGGTACAGGGCGGTTCGACGGCCGCCCGCGAGGCGTGGAAGCGTGACCTGGCCGAGCGCAAGCGCTACACGCAGGAACAGCGCGAGCGCAAGCGTGCGGCCCGGGAGGCCGGCCGGCGACGCTGAGCGGGCCGGCTCAGCCGTACGTGTCGCGCGGTCCCCGCCCGCGTACCCGGCGTGGGCCCTTCTGCCAGGACGGCGCGGCCGGGCCGTGGATGTGCAGCTTGCGCACCACGTTGTGGCCGACCTCCTGGGCGATCTGCTTGAGCAACGAGCCGGCCAGCAGACGTAACTGGGTGGCCCAGGCCGTCGAGCGCGCCTCCACGGTCAACTCGCCGTTCTCCAGCTTGACGGGCCGGCTGTGCTGGGCGACCTCCGCGCCGACCACCCGCTCCCACGCGCCGAACACCGTGGCCTCGGCCGCGGGCTGCTGCCAGCCCCGCGCCTTAACCAGCCGGTTCAGCACCGCGCCCAGAGGCTGCGGGTCGCGCGGGTCGGGCCCGGGGCCGGAGTAGCCACGCAGCCGCCGTCCCGAGCCGCCGTCGTTGCCACCGCCACCGCCCGAGGTGCGCCGGGTGCGCGCTGCCGCCTGCCGGCGGGACAGCGCGGCGTCGAGCACCGCCCGCGCCAGCTCCGGGCCGCTGGGCCCCTCCGGCTGCCCGTCGGTCGCCCCAGCTTGTGGGGTACGCCCACGCACGGCGTCCCCGGCCTGTCGGCCGCTGCCGGTGGACGCGGCGCGCTCCGGCCGGGCCTCTGGCTCATCCGACACGGCTTACCGTCCCCTCGCCGACCTGGTAGCGGGTGCCCCGCAACGCGGCCGGCACGTCGTCGTCCACGGCACAGGTGACCAGCAGTTGGCTCGCCCCGCCCACCAGCTCCGCCAGCCGCTCCCGACGGCCGGCGTCCAACTCGGCGAAGACGTCGTCGAGCACCAGGACCGGTTCGATGCCGTCGGCGCGCAGCAGGTCGTAGCCGGCGAGTCGCAGCGCGAGCGCGAACGACCAGGATTCGCCGTGGCTCGCGTACCCCTTGGCGGGCAGCGGGCCGAGTGACAGGGCCAGCTCGTCACGGTGTGGCCCGACGAGCGTGGTGCCCCGTTCGATCTCGGCGGCCCGCGAGGCGGCGAGCGCGGTGGTCAGCGCCTCGGCCAGCGTGGCCCGGTCGGTGGTCGGCTCGGTCAGTTCCACCGACGGCCGGTAGGCGATGCCGGCCGCGCCCCGGCCGGCGGCCACCGCGTCGTACGCCTTGGCGACGTGCGGCGTGAGCGCGGCGACCAGTTCCAGCCGGCCGGCGAGCAGTTCCGCACCGTGCTGGGCCAGGTGGGTGTCCCACACGGCGAGGGTGCCGAGGTCGCCGCCCCGGGAGCCGCCGGTCTTGCGGGCGAGGTACGCGGTGCGCAGCAGGGCGTTGCGCTGCTTGACCACCCGGTCGTAGTCGGCGCGTACGCCCGCGTAACGGGGTTGCCGGTTGACCAGCAGATCGTCGAGGTAGCGGCGACGCTCGGACGGATCGCCCCGGACCAGCTCCAGGTCCTCCGGGGCGAACAGCACCAGCCGCAGCGCCCCGAGCACGTCGCGCGCCCGCCGCGCGGGAGATCTGCCGAGTCGGGCGCGGTTGGCCCGCCCCGGCACGATCTCCAGCTCGACGAGGAGTTCCCGCCCGTCGTGTACGACCGCGCAGCGGATCACCGCCGAGGAGGCGCCCATCCGGACCAGCGGCGCGTCCGTGGCGACCCGGTGCGAGTCCAGGGTCGCCACGTAACCGAGCGCCTCGACGAGGTTGGTCTTGCCGACGCCGTTGGCGCCGATCAGGACGTTCGCCCCCGGCTGGAGGTCGACGGCGACCCGCTCGTACGAGCGGAAGTCGACCAGTTCCAGCCGGCGGACGTACACAGGTTGTGGATACCGCTCAGCGCTTGTGGACGGCGTGGCCACCGAACTGCTGGCGCAGCGCGGCGACGGCCTTCATGGCGGGCGAGTCGTCCTGTCGCGACTGGAACCGGGCGAACAGGGAGGCGGTGATGACGTTCAGCGGTACGGCGAGCCGGACCGCCTCGTCGACCGTCCAGCGCCCCTCGCCGGTGTCCTCGGTGTAGCCGCTCAGGTCGGCCAGCTCCGGGTCCTCGTCGAGAGCCCGGTCCAGAAGGTCGAGCAGCCAGGAGCGGACGACGGTGCCCTCGCGCCACGACTTGAACACGCCGGGCACGTTGGTCACCAGCTCGGACGCGGTCAGCAGCTCGTAGCCCTCGGCGTAGGCGTGCATCAGGCCGTACTCGATGCCGTTGTGCACCATCTTCGAGTAGTGCCCCGCGCCCACCGGGCCGGCGTGCACGAAGCCGAACTCGCCCTCCGGCTTGAGCGCTTCGAAAATCGGCATGAGCCGGTCGACGTGCTCCTGGGCGCCGCCGACCATCAGCCCGTAGCCGTTCTGTCGGCCCCAGACGCCGCCGGAGACGCCGACGTCCACGTAACCGATACCGCGCTTGTTCAGCCGCTCGGCGCGGGGAGCGTCGTCGCTGAAGCGGGAGTTCCCGCCGTCGATGATGATGTCGCCGTCCCCGAGCACCTCGGCGAGGTCGTCGATCGTGGCATCGGTGACGCCGGCGGGCACCATGACCCAGACGGCACGCGGCGATTCGAGCTTCTGGGCCAGCTCGGCGAGGTTAGCCGCGTCGCTCAGCTGCGGGTTGTGATCGAATCCGACCACTTCGTGGCCGGCAGCCCGCAACCGCTCGCGCATGTTGCCGCCCATCCGGCCGAGTCCTACCAGGCCGAGCTGCATTTGTTCCTACCTCCGTGGATCTGGTGTTGCTGGGCCGATCAGCGAGAGACGCGGATCGGCATGATGAGGTACCGATACCCCGGAATGACCTCACCATCCTCGCCAGCGGGTGAGATCACCGCCGGCTTGAAAGCGTCGACGAACGAGAGTTGGGCGGTCTGCGCGCCCAGGTTTGCCAGACCGTCGATGAGGTACTGAGGGTTGAAGCCGATGGTGAGCGGGTCACCGGTGAAGGTGGCCTCCATCGCCTCGCTCGCCCGTGCCTCCTCGGAGCCGCCGGCCTCGACCACCAGGCCGTCGGCGCTGAAGCTGAGCAGCACCGGCGTGGTGCGCTCGGCCACCAGGGCGACCCGCTTGACCACCTCGATCAGCGTGCTTACCGGCACCCGCGCCTCGGCGTTGTGGGTGGCCGGGAAGAGCGAGCGCACCGGCGGGTAGTTGGCGCCGTCGAGCAACCGGCTCGTGGTGCGACGGGTTCCACCGGCGAGGCCGACCATGCCCTCGCCCGCCGCGCCCTGGGCGAGGGCGAGGGTGACCTCGCCGCCCAGCGGACCGAGCGCCTTGGCGGTGTCGTTCAGGGTGCGGGCCGGGACCAGGGCGTTGATGCTGACCTCGGGGTCGTCGGGTCGCCACTGGATCTCGCGCAGCGCCAGCCGGTACCGGTCGGTGGCGAGCATCGACAGCGTGCTGCCGGAGAGCTCGACGCGGACGCCGGTCATCATCGGCAGCGTCTCGTCACGGCCGGCGGCGATGGCCACCTGGGCGACCGCCGTGGCGAAGGCCGCGGCGTCGACGGTGCCGGCGCTCTGCGGCATCTCGGGCAGGGCGGGGTAGTCCTCCACCGGCATGGTGGGCAGGGTGAACCGCGCGCTGCCGCAGACCAGCTCGAGGTGGGCGCCGACCGCGGCGATGTCGACCGGCTTGGCCGGCAGCGCCTTGGTGATCTCGGCGAGCAGGCGGCCGGAGACCAGCGCGGCGCCGTCGGCGTCACCCTGCACCTCGACGGTCACCTGACTGGAGACCTCGTAGTCGAAACCGGAGACCCGCAGGTTGCCGTCGGTGACGCGGAGCATCACCCCGGCGAGCACCGGTACGGACGGCCGGTTGGGCAGGCTCTTCGCGGTCCACGCCACGGCCTCGGCGAGCGCGTCGCGCTCCACTCGGAACTTCATCAATGCCTCCGCGTCGACGTCAGCGACAACTCTCTCATGCCGACCGCTGCCTACCGTCCCGCCCGACCGTGCGGGTACCCATCGCACCTTAGGGCGCGGGGACATCGGCTGTGCGCCCGACCCCATGGATCGTGTCGATGCTGACCGGCCTGTCCGGCAGCGTTCGGCCCGATCCACAGAAAGCCCAACGGTGATGATTGGTTTTTGTTCTCTTAGAAGAGATAACCCATCGTCTTCATCGCACCTGTGCAAACTGTGGAGAACTCGGGTCTGCGCAGCTCAGACAGGTTATCCACCGGTGAGTTGGCTGTGGAGAACCGGGTGTGAAACCACGTCACTTGTCCACAACCCGGCGACGACGACGAGTTGTCCACCGTTGTCCACTGGTTGTCCACCGGTAATCCACCGACTTTCTCCCCAGGGTTGTGGACGACCGAGAAGATCACCATTGCCGTTGTCCCCAGAACCTTCAACAGGTCGTACACAGCCCGACGATCTTCGGTGGAAAACTTCGTCGTCGTCCCCAGGCGTCCACAGCGTCATGCACAGGGTTTCTCCACAGCCTGTGGGTAACTGACGCGGGACCGACCGTAGTTATCCACCGCCGGTGGACAACGAGTTGTGGACAACGAGTGAGCTTCGAGCCGGACACGGCACCGATCCTGTGGCCTACACCATGTCGAGGGTCAAGCCGAAGCCTGTGTTGCCGGCGGGTTCGGTGCATTCCGTGTCGAAGCGAGCACCGTCCGGAGTCAGGTCGCGGTGTCGTGGCGTCCACAAAGAACGCCCGGCCGGAGATCCGGCCGGGCGTGTCCCGGGAGTCGCGCGGTGTCGTACCCCTCAGGTGTTCTGTTTGATCCGGTTGGTCAGCTCGGCGATCTGGTTGTAGAGCGAGCGCCGCTCGGCCATCTGCTGCCGGATCTTGCGGTCCGCGTGCATGACGGTGGTGTGGTCCCGGCCACCGAAGGCCTGCCCGATCCTCGGCAACGACAACTCGGTCAGCTCCCGGCACAGGTACATGGCGACCTGGCGGGCGTTGACCAGGACGCGCGAGCGGGACTGGCCGCGCAGATCCTCCAGGCTGACCCCGAAGTAGTCGGCCGTGGACACCATGATCTGGTCCGCCGTGATCTCCGGACCGGCGCCGTCCGGGATGAAGTCCCGCAGCACCTCCTCGGCGAGCGACAACTCCACGGTCGAACGGGTCAGGCTGGCGAACGCGGTCACCCGGATCAGGGCGCCCTCCAGCTCGCGGATCGAGTTCGACACCCGGGAGGCGATGAACTCCAGCACGTCCGGCGGGGCGTAGAGGCGCTCCTGCGCCGCCTTCTTCTGCAGGATCGCGATCCGCGTCTCCAGGTCCGGCGGCTGGATGTCGGCCAGCAGACCCCACTCGAAGCGCGTCCGCAGCCGGTCCTCCAACGTCGCCAACTGCTTCGGCGACCGGTCGGACGTGATCACGATCTGCTTGTTGGCGTTGTGCAGGGTGTTGAAGGTGTGGAAGAACTCCTCCTGCGTACGCTCGCGGTTCTCCAGGAACTGGATGTCGTCGATCAGCAGGATGTCGACGTCGCGGTAGCGCCGCTGGAACGCGCTGGTCTTGTCGTCCCGGAGCGAGTTGATGAAGTCGTTGGTGAACTCCTCGGTCGAGACGTACCGCACCGACCGGGCGTTGCCGAGCGTCGTGGCGTAGTGCCCGATGGCGTGCAGCAGGTGCGTCTTGCCCAGCCCGGAGCTGCCGTAGATGAACAGCGGGTTGTACGCCTTCGCCGGCGACTCGGCCACCGCCACGCTCGCCGCGTGGGCGAACCGGTTGGACGAGCCGATGACGAACGTCTCGAACATGTACTTCGGGTTCAGCCGGTTGCCACCGGTGTCGGCGCCGGGCAGTCGGCGCTCGTCACGCCCGCCGGGGCGGTGCTCCATGCCGCTGCGACCCGGGCCGCTGTCCGTTCCGCTGTCGCGGGGCAGGGGACGGATCACGTGCTGGTCCCGGGGCGACGAGGCGTCCTCGCGGTAGCGGGGCTCGTAGGGCCGGGTGTCGGGGCCGGGCGGGTCGAGGCGGGCCGCCTGCTCGTCGTACCCGCGCCGCTCGGTCGGCGGTCGGGGCGACCGCATCGGCTCGACGAAGGCCGCGCTGAACAGAGCCTCCTGCCCGTCCCGGCTGGCCGGGATCAGCCCGGGCCGGTGCCCGTCCAGGGCCGGCGCGGGGGGTGGACCCGCCGGCGCCGGCGGTACGGCGGACTCAGACAGACGCGGCTGCTCGCCGAGGGCGTCGTCGGCCATGGCTCGTCCCGCGTACTCGTCCCCGAACGGGCCCGACTGAGGTTCGTCGACGTCGAGTGGCCCGGGCTCCGGGGTGCTGCGGTAGACGGTGCCGGCCGGGCGGCCGGTGGCGTCCTCCGCCACGCGTACGGTCACGGCAACCTGGATCGGCCGGCCGAGTCGGCGGGTCAGCGCCTCGGTGATCGCCGGGCGGAGCCGCGACTCGATCACGTCGCGGGTGAACGCGTCCGGTACCGAGAGCAGCGCGGTGTCCTCGACGATCGCCCGCAGCCGGGTCAACCGGAGGTAGGCGCGTTGCTGGGCGGAGATGATCTCGTCGGCGAGCTCGTCGGTCGCCGCCAACCACACCGCGGCAAGGTCGGTCGTACCGGCCAC